>NZ_JAUSYS010000001.1 GCF_030817015.1 Arthrobacter sp. V1I7 | reverse complement strand
ACCCGGCACCACCACAACATCTCAGCCGTGGATCGCTCCGGAGCAACTTTTCAAACTTACCCGGTTCCAGCCCCCGATGCAAATCCCGCTTCCAGGACCCACACCAGCAACCAAACCAACCCCACCCGAACCCGCAGCGCACAAAACGCCAACCAGATCCTGGCCTTGAAAATTTAGGGGATTGGCCGCCTCCGGTTCCCAGCATTCCCGCTGGTCTCCCTCTCGGCGACTTAGAAAACAATACACCCACCCAACCCCCAGCGCAACTCCGCGCGTTGACTCGTAGAAAACCTCCGCGTAGCCGGATACGTTGCCTCAATTGAAAACCTCCGCGTAGCGGCGTGGTTTCCGGCCGGGGCGGCGGATGGGGGTTATGCCCGTTTTCATGGAGCTAACGATGGACCAGCGGCAAGCTGTGACAAAGAAGAAAGCCCTCGCCTATAAGAGCGCCGATCGTGCAGGGAAATCCCGGATCCTGAACGAGCTGGTCGAACTGACCGGTTGGCACCGCGACTATGCCAGGGTCGCCTTGCGGGAGGCCCTGGTCCTGAAAATCGTCAAGCCCAGACCGGGCAGGACGCCGGTCTACGGCCCTGATCTGCTCCCGCCGCTGATCAGGTGCTGGGCGGTGCTGCGGGCTCCTGCCGGCAGGCTGCTGGCCCCGATGCTGCCGGTTCTGGTGCCGCTATTGCGGCGGGACAAGGAGCTTGCGATCACGGATGATCAGGCTGCTTTGCTGATGCGCATGAGCGCGGCGACCATCGACCGGAAACTCGTCGGTGAACGGGCGAAACTTTTCCCGCGGGGCCGGTCACACACCAAGCCCGGCACCCTCCTGAAATCCCAGATCCCGATCCGGACCTGGGCCGAGTGGGACGACGCCGTCCCGGGATTCGTGGAGATCGATCTGGTCGGCCACGAGGGCGGCAACAGCTTCGGGGAATTCTGCTTTACCCTGACAGTGACCGACATTTCCACCGGCTGGACGGTGAATCGGTCCGTGCGGAACAAGGCGGCCAAATGGGTCTTTGAGGCCCTCGAACACGTCACCGCTGTGTTCCCGTTTCCCATCATCGGGATCGATTCGGACAACGGCTCGGAGTTCATCAACGAGCACCTGCTCGCCTACTGCCACGGCCACCAGATCACGTTCACCCGCTCCCGTCCCGGGAACAAGAACGACGGCGCGCACGTGGAGCAGAAGAACTGGGCCAGGGTCCGGGAACTCGTCGGCTACCTCCGCTACGACACCGCCGCGGAACGCGAGAAACTCAACGAGATCTGGGAACTGGACCGGATCTTCACCAACTACCTGCTGCCCCAGCAAAAGCTCCTCGAGAAACACCGGCACGGCGCGAAAGTGACCAAGAAACACGACGCACCTGCCACGCCCCACCAGCGCGCCATCCGGCACGAAAAGATGCGCAAGCGCCCGGTCATTCGGATGAACGCCGCCTTCAGGCAGATCAAACCCGGCGCACTCTCACGCCAGATCCTGGCACTCACAGCGCAGCTCGAAACACTGGCCCGAGCCAAACAGCCGGGCGCGGTCAAACCCGTCAACAGGGCCTGGAACAACTGAAAATCCGGAGGTTTTTCAATGAGGCAACGAAGGGGTCAACCGGAGGATTTCAAATGAGGCAACGAATCACCTTTCCCGGAGGTATTGCAATGAGGCAACAGGCTCCACCCGGGCTGGCCGGGCTAGCCCGCGATAACCGCGCCAACACTGGCCGTACCGGCCTCTCAAACCGCCGGAATGTGCCCAGCCGCTGCAAACGAATTCTGTGCCTTGAGTCACCCGAACGGGCTTCCGCCGGGCGCGACCATGCCGACGACACCCGGCTGGCACCGCCGTCCAGTTCTCCCACTTACATCCAGCTGGCCCGGCGACCAGGGGCCAGCCGGAACTGATTTGCACCCACGTCGGCCGACCGTTCGACTGGGGCGCCGGCCGCAGCGTAGGCCGACCTAGCGGCGAATGCGCGTAGCTCTCGGGTCATCCCACAGACGGTGTTCATCGCCGCCTTGCGACCACTCATGTTCTTACGGCGCCGTATGGAGTGCGTCGTCTCAGATCACTCCGGGCCGCGCGCCGCGGACGGCTTCGTGTGTCTCGCCATAGCGGTTCCGCCTACCGCGAACCGCAGCGTGGACGCCTCCGAGCACGTCTGCAGCGGCGATGATGGGTCATATTCGCCGGCAAATCAGATACGGAGAGTGCCGGGCTCCCCGCCGGGCCCCGCCGGGCATTGACGAATGGGTCCACGGCCAAAGCGATGAGTTCCCGCCACCGTGAGCATCAGCAGGGTGATGGAGTTGGGCTACCTGCACTCGCAAGACGTGACCTTCACGGTGCTGTGCCATGGGCCGTTCGACGAGAGCAACCGGTACCAGTAAATTTTGGAGTGGGAGCTGCCCTGGTACTCGGTGCCTTCAACTCAGTCGATGCGCTCATCGCCGGCCGGTATTTCGGAATGCGGGTCTGCTACCTGCGCGACGATGACCGAGTCGTCGAGACATGCCGGACCACCCCGCCCGCGGCCGCGAGCTGATAGGCAGTTCCTACACGATGCTCGGCATGACCTTACTATGGCCACCAGAAGGCCCAGGAGGACTCCCCGAGGGCTGGCCGCAACGGCTCTTCAGGACCACTTCCGCTTAGACGCGCATCGACGACGGAAGCGCCGTCAATCGGCCCGACTGGCTCCCATCTCGCAGTGATCGCGGCTGGCCGCAGGCCGCTTCGACGATCTCGGCGCCGCCGCCGGTGTCACCCCGGTGACCACTGCCGCTGGGCTCCTGAGCCGCACTTTGACGAGCGCGCCCAGAACTGCTCTTCCCCATAAGACCCCTGAGGCAGGAATCTTTGACTAGCACCGCTGGATGGTCACGATCGGATGAAAAAACGAGGGACACAATAGCCTTTGCTGCCCGGACCACACTGCCGGAGCTGAGCCGACTTTTAGCTGTCCATGGCTGGGGTCAATCCGGGTTATCCACGGCTGGAAATTGGGAGCCGTTGGGGTAGCTCCCCCGGCAGCAGTAGCGGTGGATAACCCCCAAGGATTGTCCCCGGCTGTGGGCAGCGGGCCCTACCTTCACCCCAGACACTCACGCGAAGCACCCTCTGCCCGGCATGCTCCTTCGGCGGTTGTCTGTCCGGTTTGAATCTAAGACTCTGCAGCGGGGCATGTGCAGGAGCTGCCTCCGGACCTTATTCTGACGGTGTTTATCTGACTGCCTGACGTCAGGCTTGGGTGTACTTTGGCGGCGGTCCGGTCAATCTGTGGTCTCTCCCAAGTGAAAGGGCCGGTCTGTCCAGGGGAGCGCGTTAGCCGGAAATACCAAAACGCTGTGTCGGACACGGCGGGGTGCCAGGGCAGCGGCGGGGTTGCGGCTCGTCCGAGTCGCAACCCCGCTCACAGCCCGGGCAACAAAGTGTTTAGCCTGCAGAGAGCAGGGCAGCTTCCTCGCGCAACCGTACTGGCCATTTGGCCGCTGATCATTTGGGGTATGCCGAGGGCTTGGAGGGGTTCCGGGTCGAACACGATGGTGACGGCGTTGTCTGTGCGGTTCGCTTACGCCCCGGCCTCCCGCAGGAGTCGGTAGAGATCTTCGATCACACCAAAGAGCACTTGTTTCTGGTCCTAGCCGGTGAACAGGCCGCAGTAGGTCAGGACGTTTCGCAGGGCCGCGGCGCCACCCAGGCAGGGTCCCTCTCCAGAAGAAGTGTCTTGCCCGGCTTGCCCGGCTTGCCCGGATGGCTGTGGCCACCCTTGCTGATCCGCCGCCGGCGCGATGATGACGTCATAGTGCTTTCCCGGAATAGTCGGTGTGGCGGGAATCGAGTTGGAGGGTGGTTGGCCCTAGCGGGCCGGTTCTGCGTCGACTCCCACCGGTAACGCCTTTTCCTCGCTAGTGGGCTGCTGCCGGATGGCGAGCATTGGAATCACGGCGAGCAGGGGGCCCGCAGCCAAAACAAGGAATGCCGACTGGAAGGATGAGGTTGCTCCGAAGACCAGGCCGACGATGGCCGGGACTATGGTGCTGCCCAACTGCCAGAATGCGTTCACTCCACCAGCCGCGGAGCCAGCAAGCTTTTCACCGGACATGGTGGGAATCATGGCCAACATCACGGGGCTGTAGACGTATGCCGCGATGCCGAGAATCGGTGCGATCCAGATGAATTGAATGGCAGTGGTGGCGAAACTGAACACGACAAGCATTAGGACGAACACAAGGAGGATGATGATGACCAGATTGCGGCGGCTCATTTTTAGCGCGTCGGAGACGAATCCGATCAGTGGTTTGGAGAAGATGGCCACGGCTCCGAAGATCACCACGACGATGCCAGCCTGGACCGGGTCGATGCCGACGCCCTTGACCATGAGGAGGTTCGACCAGGTGATGAAGCCGTAAGTTCCCCACAGCGCACCGAAACCGGCAAGTCCGAGCATCAACAGATTCCTGTTCCGCATCAGAGGCCGAAGGTTTGGTAGATCCTTCTTCTTATCGGTCTGCTCGTTCTTTACGTGACCGGTGCGCAAAAAAAGCAGGGCAAGGATACCCAGTGCAATGGAAGCGAAGCCGAACAGGTGGTATGAGGCGCGCCAGCTCGCAGCCTGAATGAGACTGGGAACTATGGCGTTAGCCACGACCAGACCCAGCGAGGTTGCTGTCATGAAGATACCCATGGCCGCGCCCCGCTTTTCAGGGTGGAACCATGTGGAAATCAGCCTAACGCCGCCGCCAAACTCGGCCCCTGCACACAGGCCGATGCAGGCCTGAAAGACCAAGCCCATTGCGGGAGAGGTCGATTCACCGAAAGCGAGCATGAAGCCGCCCGAAAGGAGGATGCTCATGCCGACGATGAGTCGGCCTCCAAGCCAGTCGGCGAGGAAGCCGCCGAAGGCTGTGGAAAGGACGTAGCCGATGTAATAGGTGGTGGCGAAGAGTCCTAGTCCGGCGACCGCGACTCCGAGGTCGTCTCCGACGGCGCCGGCTGCCGGGCCCCATGTCGCCCGGTCGACGGAGGTCATGGTGAAGGCTGCCCAGGCCAGGGTGAGGATGACCCAGCGGTAGGGCGATTGCCGGGTTTCTGTCTGTGTAGTCGTCATCGACTTTCTTCTTTCAAGGGATGCGGTCATCGGGCGGGGGCGTGAAGTGCGGTCGCGCAGTTCGGGATATTCAACGTCTGCCTGTAACCGGTGGCGTGCATATGGCCTTAGTCATAATTAGAACTCGCTCTAGAACAGGGGTCCAATGCCCTTTTTGGCGAGGGGTCATAACCTGTAGGTATGAATTTTGTGGAACTGTGGGATTGCTGGCGGGCAGCGTGTGGAGCTCGGGCCAGTTGCAGTATTTCGTGACTGTCGTCAGCCAAAAGTCAATCTCACGGGCGGCAGAGCAGTTGCTGATGTCCCAAGTCCGCATTGGCTGGTCGGATACGCTAGCTGAAGCGTGAGTATCGCATCGGCCCTTTTGAAAGCTTGCCTACGGGAATGGCTTCGACGCCTGCAGGAATAGCCCTGGATTAGCACGCCCTAACGATGCTGGCCATGGCCGATTCGGCAGGTGCCGTGGCGCGGCAGGCGCCGTCCGTGCGAGGTCGCCGGTTCAGGGCTGAAGACACTCACTGCATGCCCAGCGACTCCGCACCCGACCCCTGGCGGGCAGATGGAGGAAGGGTGCTGTACTGGTGGTGTGACCTTAGTGTCCATGTACGGAAAGAGCAGGAGCCCTAGAGAATGCAGTTGATCAGACCCGGGCTCTGGTGTCGAGCTCGGAGTTGTCCGTCAGTGGTTCGACGAACTTTCGATCGAGGACTCTCTTGGTGCGATCAACGTCGAGGACGCCTTCCCATTTGGAGATGACCAACCCTGCGACGGTGTTTCCGCACAAATTGGTGATTGCCGCACCGTCGGAGAGGAACCGGTTTATTCCGAAGATCAGCATGATTCCGGCGACCGGGATGGAACCAATCACCGATAGGGTTGCCGCGAGCACGATGAATCCTGCTCCGGTGACCGCTGCGACTCCCTTGGATGTCAGCATCAGGACGAGAACCAATCCGATCTGTGCCCAGATGCTTAATTCCACCCCGGTGGCTTGGGCGATGAAGACCGCGCAGACGCTGTAGTAGATCGAGGTGCCGTCCTGGTTGAATGAATAGCCGGTGGGGACCGTGAGCCCGACTACTTCTCGTGGCGCTCCCAGCTTTTCCAGCTTCAGAAGGATCTGCGGCAGAACCGATTCGGAAGACGACGTGCCCAGCACGATCAAAATTTCCTCTTTAATGTAGCGCAGCAGCTTGAACAGGTTCAGCCCCATCGCCCACATGATCGCACCGAGGACGCATACGATGAAGAGGACGCAGGTCGCCCAGTAGAGACCGATCAGCCTACCCAGGCTTGCCAATGTCTCAAGGCCATAGGAGCCGATCATCGCTGTGAGTGCACCGAAGACGCCGATCGGAGCTGCGTACATGACCAACTTGAGGACCTTGAACATCACCAGGTTGACCTTCTCAAGGCCTGAGACCAACGGGCGCGCGGGTGCCCCGACGAGTTGGATCGCGATGGCGACGAGGATCGCAATGAACAAAATTTGCAGGATGTTGCCGTCGACGAACGGGCTGACCATGCTTTTAGGGACTATTCCCAGAAGGAAATCCCACCAGTTCTTGTGCTCGCCTTGGCCGATATAGCCGGCGAGGTCCTCGGACATGTCGATCGAGGCGGGGTCGATGTCGAGTCCGGCGCCCGGCTTAAAGACGTTGACCGCGACCAGGCCGAGGACGATGGCCACGGTGGTGACGATCTCGAAGTAAATAATCGACCGGAGCCCGATTCTTCCTGCCTCTTTGAGGTTGCTGACGCCTCCGATTCCGGTGACAACCAGTGAGAAGACGATCGGTCCTACGATCATCTTGATCGCGGTGATGAATACCGTGCCCAAGGGTTGCAGATTCTTGGCCAGGGTCGGGGCGACAAGTCCGAGGATGGTCGCGGCGACGATCGCGACTAGGACCCAGAACCAGAGCTGACGGGTGACGCCAAGTCGTGGGTCGGCTTTGGTGCGTCGACTATCGACTGGGGACATCTCAAATCCTTTCGAAGCCTGCCGTGGAAGAAGTTCAAGGCAGGGAATTTCGCTTGGCGACCGCGCGGCCAGAGCGTCTACTGAAGAGGGGTGAATCGACCGGGGTCCGGACTCGGTCCTACATGTAACCAGCCGGTTGGCCGTTTCTCGATCGGTTGCCTGTTCGGCACCAGCGTCGAGGCCGGCAACCGACGTTGCGGGTCGGCTAGTTCACCGTGGCGGAGATTGTCGGAGTGTCCGAGTGGAGTACTGTCTCGACGTCGATGCAGGCGTCGTGTTCGAGCAGTAGTGCACGGAGATCGTCGGTTTTGACCAAGCGGGGTGTCGTGCCTTGCTTTACCGCGATCCCTGCGGCTGTTCCGGCCGCCTGTCCGAGTGCCATCGCCGAACCCATGTGGCGCAGGGCGCCATGCGCCTCCATCGTCGCGGATACGCTGCGGCCGGTGACCAGTAGGTTCTCGACCCCGGTAGGGAGCAGGCAGCGATAGGGTGTGGCGAATGGCTGGGCGGGCTCAAGCAAGGTGATGTCACCGCCGACCGGGTGGTGAAGATCCAACGGTCCACCACCCAAAGCGATTCCGTCGTAGAACTGACGACCAGCAATTACGTCTTCGCCGGTGAGCACGTAGTCTCCCTCAATCTGCCACGTCTCTCGGATACCGATCCACGGTGCCAAGGTGACTAGGCGGCATTGTTCAAATCCGGGCACTTCGCGCTTGAGGAAAGCGATGACCGCGCGCGCCTGACGGCGCCCTTCGAATTCGGCGGCTGTTAAGTCAACCGAATCGGCTCCGTCGTAGCCACTGACACGGGTCATCAGAATGAACGCGTCGGTTCCGCCTGGCGCCGAGACCACGGACATGATCCGTTGCGCGAGTTCGCCGCTCGCCATGCCAGCTCGGGAGAGTCGTTGCTTGTCCTGTCGCGGCAGGGCGCGGAAGCGCTTGACGTCGACCTCGGTGAGCCGGGCCATCAACGTCATCGGTTGCCGGGAACGGCGGTCCTGGGCCTGGTTGAGGGCCCGTGCACCGGCGCCGCGCGCAATCAATCCATCCGCTCCCGCGTCGACGACGACCTTGGCGCGCACAAGGTCGCGGCCACTGCGGCCTTCCACGATGACTCCACCGACCGTGCCGTCATCCTGGATGAACGGGGCCACTACCTGCGAGTGCAGCATGACCTCGACGCCGCTGGCGGCGACCAAGTCGTCGAGGACGAACTTGAGCACCTCGGGATCGAAGGGGTAGGTGAAGACATCGTACGGGTGGTCGGTGGCTTCGGCCATCACGTAATGCATGAAGCCGGGGCCTCCGCCGGCGTCGGCGAGGCCGCGCAGGATTTCGTCCGCAATACCCCCGGTGACGCGCCTGTTCCGCCAGCAGTAGCCCATGAAACTCGCCACCATCGCACCGGTGGCCGTGCCGCCGAGGAAGCCTGCTCGCTCCAGCAGAATCGTGCTAGCGCCGGTACGTGCCGCAGCTATGGCAGCACAGACCCCGGACGGGCCCCCGCCCACGACGGCGACATCAACCTCCCGAAGCACGTGGGTGTGGCGGGCGGGCTCGGTGATCCATTCACCTGGGATGTTCACAATGATCTCCATATCGGGGGGCATGACGAATAGGCGGCGTCAGACGCGCTCGGTTCGGGCGATGGCGGACGCGCGGTGTTATGCCGCAATGTCCGTGTGATCGAGTTAACTGCCTGAGCGCAGAGTCTGTCCAAGACTTTTCCGGTAACGCGGCGATGCCCGCAAGGTATGACTTTCGGGGTAGCATCTGTGCTAATGGAGCTACGACATATCCGGTACTTCTTGGCCGTATCCGAGGAAGGAAGCTTCGGGCGTGCTGCCCAGAGGCTGCATATCAGCCAACCCGCCCTCAGTCGCCAAATCGTTGATCTGGAACGGAATTTAGGTCAACGCCTGTTCGACCGCACGACCAAGGGTGTCGTCCTGACGCCAGCGGGCGAGGCGTTGATAGGCCACGGCCGGCAGCTGCTGCGGTTGGAATCGGCCACCCGCCACATCGTGGCATCAACAACCCACGCCGAGCAGCCGGTGGTTCTCGGCGTGCCGCCGACCGTCTCCGAGCAATGGTTCCTTGATCTCATATCAGCCCTGCAAGCCGCCCTGCCGACTGTGCCGTTTCAGGTGTTCGAGGCCTACACCGTCGAGCAACTACGCATGCTCCGGGAGGGGCAGATTGATCTGATGCTCATCAATCAACGCCCTCCGGGCAATCTCCGCCGTGCCGCGCTGTCCGAATCATCTCACCCTTTCGGAATCGCGGTCCCGCCCGAGCACCGGTTGGCGAAGCAGAACGCCTTCGGCCTAGCGGATCTGGCCGGTCTGCGCATTCTCGCGCGCATGCAGGATCAGGTTCCGGCCTCGCACGACCTGGCGATCCGGGAGATTGAAGACTCCGGTGTCGTCGTCCTGTGGGTGTTTGGGCGGTTCGCCGAGCACGCTCGAGCATGCGCTGTCGCAGCGCAGGCAGATGCAGTGTTCTGTGGCGAGGCCACCGCACGCCGACAACTACCTGGCTGGCATTGGGGTTCGATCGAAGAGCTGCGCACCGGCATGACGCTCTGGCTCGGCTGGTCCCGGGAGGCACGCGAGAAGGTCAGCGCGGCGGCGCACCTGGTGATGCGGATGACTGGGTCTGCGACCTAAAATGGACTCGACTTCGTCAAAGGCAGGGGAAGCGGCGCCTATGGCCTTCGCCGCGAACGCCGCCTCATTTTGACCGAATGACTGGTGTGGTGTGGCGAGCCTGGGCATCCATGGTGATGGTGTACAAACCGGATTCCGGATCTGACCGGCGTACCAGTGGCGAGTGGAACACCGCGACGACGTGATGCGCAACCCGCAGCGTCGATTTCGTCGGTGGAAAGGGCTACCTGGAGAACCGTTGAGAAATTCTCAGCGACGCGGCGGATCTGTTCTGGCCGGCGTTCAGGCCGATGTTTTGTTGTTCTCAATGCGCCAATCGACTTTCGTGGCAAGGCCAGCCTGGGAATCAACAGCCCGGTTGTCTCCGCTGTTTGGAATCTTGCCGAAATTCTTGACGTCGGCGAATGGTGTCTTAGACATGTTGTACAGTGACGAGTATTGTCGGCAGGTGGTGGCACCGCGAGCAGATCCGGGAGTTCTTCCGGCCCGTCGGGATCGGTCCTGGCCAGGGCCTTATGGAGCTCCAGGGCCATAGCGAGTTGGTGCGCTTCATCCCCTCATACAAGCCCTGAACGTTTTTGGAAGTCACATGGCCTTGGGCTGTAGCCTGACATTCGAGCATGCCATTGGCCCGGCCTTATTCCTGCTGTGGTGGAGTAGCTGCCGCCTTTGACGTAACACGCTGCGTCCGCAGGACCGACTCTTCACAGCGATCTTGGCCTCGCAGCAACCGCAGTCACTTGGGGGTTCACGCACTCCATGTCGCAGCCGCGGTCTTTTACAGAGCTACCGCTGCCGGCAGCGCTTCGCTCGTGGGCCCTTGCCCCGTATGCAGCTGGTAACGCCCACTCGTTCAGCGCCCATTCGACGGCGTATTGGGCCAAGTGGTCCACCGATCCGGAACTGGCATCAACACGGAGGCCCGCCATCCGACGAAATACAGGACGGCGTATGACATCGAGTTCCTGCCACATATTGGCAATGTCGTTCTTGAGAAGCGGCCGGTTGCGCCGTGCCTGCAGCCGTGGAAGCACAGTTCCCAAGTCTGCATCGATCCATACTACGCACCCGTTGGTGAGGAGGTTCTGGGTCTCCGGCCGCATGATGGCACCTCCGCCGAACGCGAGCACGTACCGGGTTGTGGCTGTTGTGATTAGGTCTGCAGCAGTGCTCGCCTCGAGGTTTCGGAACGTTTCCTCGCCGCCTTCAGCGAATATCTCTGGTAGGGCGCCGTGGCGTGCGACGATGACATCATCGAGGTCAACAAAGGGAACCTTTAGGAGTTCGGCGATCCGCCGTCCAACGGTGGTTTTGCCGCAGGCCGTGTTGCCGATGACCACCAGCGGGGGCACAGGTTCGGACTCTGCGCGGTCACATGCGGGGGGCCAAGCCATACTGGTGTTCCATTCGTCGATGCGGAGTCGCATTGGCTAGAGGACAATGCTCAGAGCCTCTCAGGCATGCAGCAAAGCGAAGCAGTAGCGGGGCCGGCATGCTGTCGAGCGATCACATGCCGGCCTTGCTGCTAATGGGTGTTATTTGACGTTTTCCGCGAATGACGTATCAATGTAGGTATCTTGCGGGAGCGGTTGGTCGTACTCCAGGGCACCCGCTTGCATCCACACGGACTCCATGTCCGCCAACTGTTCGGGCAGGGGTTTCAGATCCGGAAGCCACGTGTAGAGCGGTACTGCTTTGACCTCTTCTGGGGTCTGCCCTGTCGCACCAGCGATGATCTTTAGATTCTCGTCGGAGTATCGGTTCTCTCCCTGAAGATCCTTCGATGCTTTTGCAATGGCATTGAAGAACTTCTGCGCCTTGTCAGTCTCTGCGAACTGGTCGCCAAATATAACGCCGGTGCCTGATGTTCCCGCTGGTGGGACTCCAAGTGAGACTCCTACTCCTTCCTTTAAGGCTACGGACGAAAAGGGAGCGGAAATGAGTCCAGCGTCCAGACCGCCGTTGCTGATGGCAGTCGGCATATCCGGGTTACCCAGGTTGACAACCTTGACATCGTTCAGGCTAAGACCGGCGTCCTTGAGTGCTAGGGACAGCAGGTAGGCGCCGGCACCACCGGTGCCTCCGGCCGCACCTACGTTTTTGCCTTTCAGATCCGCAACGGATGTGATGGAGCCAGCGTCGTATGCCGCCTTGGATACCACCAGATCAGTAGGGCTGGCTTCAGTGTTTCCATCCGACACGCCCATGGACCCAGTGATCTTGATGTTCAACCCGCTTTTGATCGCGCTGAACATGCCGGCAGAGAAGCCAGCAGCAACGACGTCGAGCTTGCCGCTTGATGCCAGTGGAACCGCGTCGGAACCAGATTTTACGGTTTGCAGATTCACGTTCAGGCCTTCGTCTTCGAAGTATCCTTTGGCTTTCGCTACGTAGATAGGGGCAAAAATGGGCAACTGTACGATGCCGACCTCGACTGAGGAATCGCCCTCTGTGCCAGCCGGGGACGTGCTTGCCGTGCCACAGCCGGCTAGGGAAATTGAGGCGGCTGCAAGTGCGGCGACCAGCATGGTTTTTCTCACTTGTTTACCTTCTTTCTACGTTTATTGGAGTACTTCCAAGGAATGAGGACCCGTTCCAGGACAAGGATCAGACCCGTAACCAGCGCGCCTACGAGGGACACGACTATGAGGCCCACATACATCTTCGACGGTTGGAAAAGCTGCCAAGAATTCCAGATGATATAGCCGAGGCCGTCATTGGAAGCGACAAATTCAACTGCTGTGATAACAATGACCGACATTCCTGCTGCAACGCGGAGTCCGGTCATGATGGCCGGCATTGCTCCGGGGAGCAGGACATGGCGAAATAGCTTTGGACCGGTTGCTTTGTAGGCGCGGGCGGCCTCCAGGATTCGTGCATCGATCTGCACGATTCCGGCAAGCGTGTTGATCTGGAGGACAAAGAAGACGGAGATGGCCACAGAGAGGATCTTGGGAGTTTCGGTCAAGCCGAAGATCAAGAGCAGCAGTGGGAGGATGGCTATTTTGGGCAAGGCATAGAGGGCGGTAAACGTCGGTCCCAGCGCCGCACGTAGAGAACGGGAGACCCCCATCAGGAGACCAACGCTGATCCCCGCAATGGCACCTGCTGCAAAACCCGCCACTAGGCGGCCAACAGTGGCACCGGTATGCCGGAGGAGTTCACCGGTTGTGGCCATCTCCCAAGCTTGGGCGGCGATTTGGCTGGGGGGAGAAAAAAGCCGTGCATCGATCAAGCCCGTGCGTGCGGACGCTTCCCACAGCCCGACAAGGAGCACGGGAGTGAGGATGGATAGGAGTACGTCGCGTAGTTGCAGGTCGCGTTCCTTGCGACGGACCCGTTTGATCGCGGTTTGCAGATCAATCTTGTCAGTGTCGTTCCGGTGAAGATTGGTTTGCTGTGTCATAGATTGTGTCATTTCAGGAGAACCTCAAGGAGGCTTGGACTTCATCGCGGAGTGAATCCCAAATGTCTTGTTTCATGCGAGCGAATTCAGCGGTGGCTTCGACCTCCATGCTGCGCGGACGGCCAAAGGGGACATCAATGATTTCCTTGATCCGGCCGGGGCGGGCGGACATCATGACGATTTGGTCGCCCAGCAAGAGCGCCTCTTCGATGGAATGAGTAACCAGTACCACCGTTTTGCGATCCTTTTCCCACAGTTTGACCAGTTGTTCCTGCATCAACATGCGGGTCTGGGCATCAAGGGCACCTAGTGGTTCGTCCATGAGCAGGGCTGGGGAACCGGTTGCGAAGGCACGGGCGATGGCAATACGTTGCCGCATGCCGCCGGAGAGCTGGTGAGGGTAAGCCTGCTCGAAGCCGGAGAGACCGACTTCATTGATCCAGTGGCGGGCATGCTCATCACGTTCTGTCAGGGCAACGTCAGCCATTTGTTCGCCGAACGCGACGTTTTGTAGGACGTTGAACCAAGGGAAGACCCCATGCTCTTGGAAGACAAAGGCTGCCTTAGGTACACGATCCGCCTTCAGGCTGCTGAGAATTTGGCCAGACGTCGTTGTCTCGAGGTCCCCGAGGATCCGCAGCAAAGTTGACTTGCCGCATCCCGAAGGACCGACAATGCAAGTGAACGAGCCCTCTTCCAAGGCTAAGTTGATATCGCTGAGTGCCTGAATGTCACTGGAACCAGCAAAAACCTTATTTATGTCCTGCGCCTCAAAGGCGTATCGGGGTTTGGTTTGTGAGTTCATCATTGAGACTCCGGTTCTGAAATGTAAGTGCATGAAGGGATGAAGGGCCTGGCTAAACCATGGCCCCTTGATGGGTGAGTTCGTTACGAATGGCCAAGATGTCGTGGGTAGTGCCTTGGGAGTATTGTGCTGCGGCTATACCTGCAGCGTGGCCGGTGGCGAAGGCTGTACCCATCACTCGGACGGATGCGAATGCCTCGTCATCGGAACTGGTGAGCCGTCCCACGCCCCATAGGTTGTCGGTCGTGGCGGAGCAGATCGCCCCGTAGGGGATGTCGTACCAGTGGCCGTTATCAATTTTGGTGTAGTTGGTCACGCCCGGGCCTGCGTGATCCTCGATTGGCCACCCGCAGCGGCCAATCGACTGATCGGGCTGCTTGCGTGCATGGAGCACGTCTTGGGCGGTGATTGTCATCCGCCCCTGAAGGCGGCGGCTTTCCCTGATTCCAATTTGCGGCCCGGTTTCGACCAGGTAGGCTCCTTGCCAGCCGGGCATGTGCTTTTGAAATGCTTCCAGGTATTTCCAGGCCTGCGCTCTGCCGCTGGCCTCGGCTTTGGAGATTTCCTCTGCGTTCAGGGTGTCAAAATGTTCGTCCACCAGCAGGGCCATGATCTCCCCGGTGATGGGCAACCGGACGGCGATGCCGCCGTCGCGGACCAGCTTGGTGCCGGTCTCTTGGGCGTACGCAGTCACTGCCTGGCGCATTTTCTCCTTCGACAGGTCCGCGTCTGCGGCGACTCCCCCGAACCGGCAGGTCAGGGTGTTGGTCTGCCGGCGCTCGACGGGAACATCGTGGATTCCGGCTCCGGAATAGGCGGTCAGCGCCCCGTCGCCGCTGGCGTCGATGAATGCGTCGGCGGTGATTAGCTTGTTGCCGCCCCGGTGGTTCACCTCAACGGAGGTCACCCGTCCGGCCGAGCAAGAGGCGCTGATGAGCCTGGTGTGCAGCCGAACGTGCACTCCGACTTCCGAAACAGCCTCATCGCATACGACCTTCGTCGATTCGAGGTCCAGTAGGACGATGCGGTTGCCGGTCCACCCCATCACCTTCTCCTCGTAGACGCCCCGGGCCTTGAGCCGACGAAGGATGTCCCCGCCGACGCCGTCGACGACTTGCTGCTGCTGCTGGTCGTAGAAACCGCAGAACGCCAGAACCGAGCTGTTGGTTGCCGCGCCGCCCAGGTACGGGTACTGCTCGATCAGGCAGACGTTGGCGCCGGCGTTCGCGGCGCCGATCGCGGCGGCGATCCCACCTGCGCCTCCACCAACCACAACAACATCAAAATGCTCAGACATAACCATGAATCATGTACTCCCTTGAAACTTTTGCTTGCGACGCACCAAAACCGTGCCCTCCATCACAGGATCCCAGTGGGAGTATTGGGGAATCCAATGCCAATATATGGAGTAGGACATGCCTCAAAAGCATGCCACGCCCCTTTCAGGCGTCTACCAGCGGAGAGAAAAGGAGGCGTTCATGGAACTGCGGCATCTGCGGTATTTCCTCGTGGTCATCGCGGAAGGCTCGCTGACCAGGGCGGCCCAGCGCCTCCACATCACCCAGCCGGCCCTGAGCCGGCAGATACAGCAGTTGGAGAACGAAAGCGGGGCCCGCCTGCTGGAGCGGACACCCAAAGGGGTTGAACCCACGCCGGCCGGTACCGCCCTTCACGGCCACGCCCTTCGCATTCTCCGGCTTGCGGACTCCACCCGGGAAGTCACTACCTCTGCCACACAGTCCAAAGAGACAGTCGCATTAGGAATTGCCCCCGGGTTGCCGGCCGAATGGCTGACGGGCCGGCTCGGGCCCCTGATGGCCGAGGAATCCCCGGCGCATCTGGACATCACCGATGCGAGCAGCACCGAGCTGCTGAAGATGACCGGGGAAGGCATCCTGGATCTGGCCTTCGTGCATCAGGACCCACCGGCCACCATGCACCGCCACCGGGTGCTCGAACGGCCCTTCGGCCTGGCTATCCGGCCCACTCACCCGCTGGGGACAGCCGCGAACTGCAACCTGCAGGACCTGGACGGGCTTAGGGTTCTCGCCCACGCCAGAGAACAGGTGCCCAGTGAATACGACCGGCTGCTGGCGGCCGCGCATGAGGCGGGAGTCTCGCCGATGTGGCAATTCGCCAGATTCACAGAGAACGCTTTTTTTTGCGCCGAAACCTCCCAGGCAATGGGCATTGTCCTCAATGCGACGAGCGCCGCCAGACTCGTGCCCGGGTGGCCGTGGTTGCCCCTAACCGGCCCCGAGATCAACCAGCACACCTGGCTGGCCTGGCCAACCACAACGCGGGCGATCGTCAACGATGTTGCAGAGCTTTTGACACGTGGCAATAACGAGGCAATTGACTAGTAGTACTTTGTTAGGTCTTCGGTGAGGGGCTTTTAATCGCTGGCCTGAGCTGTTAATTTCGTTTCGTGGGCATGGAAGAGGCAGGACTGCGGGTCGAGCTGGAGGATTACGTCGGGCAGGTGTTCGCGTCGTTGGGCCGGAAGGACCAGCGGGCGAAGGGCCGGCTGTATCTGCAGGGGTTGATGCTGGAGGGGCGGCGCAAGTCGATGCAGCCGATGGCGGAGCGCCTGGATGTGGACCACCAGCAGCTGCAGCAGTTCGTTACGTCCTCGCCGTGGGAGGTGGAGCCGGTCCGCCGCCGCCTGGCAGCCCTGGCCGATGAGGCTATCGTGCCGGAGGCGTGGGTGATTGACGATACCGGGTTCAAGAAGGACGGGGCCGCCTCGGCGTGCGTGGCGCGCCAGTACTCGGGCACGCTGGGCAAGATCGGCAACTGCCAGGTTGCCTCCACCGTGCACATGGTCACCGACCATGCCTCGGCCCCGGTGAACTGGCGCCTGTTCGTGCCCGAGGCCTGGGATGACGCCTGTGCGGACACCAACGAGCACGCCGAAGCCGTCGCCGCCCGCCGGATCAAGGCGAAGATCCCCGAATACGTACGGCACCGGCCCAAGTGGGAACTCGCGCTGGAGATGATCGATGAACTCGCCCATTGGGGGCGCAGGTGCCCGGTCGCGGTTGCCGACGCCGGGTACGGGGACAACGCGCTGTTCCGGCTTGAGCTGACCCGGCGGTCCATTCCGTGGGTGATGGCGGTCAAGGCATCCACCAGCGCCTACCCGGCCAATGCCGTTCCCGAACTCGCCGAACGCTCCGGCCCCAGGGGCAGGCCCAGTGTGCCCCGCTACCGACAGGACCCGGCCAGCCTGGCCGAACTCGCGGTGGCCGCCGGAAGGGGACAACTACGCAGGATCACCTGGCGGCACGGCACCAAGAACACCGGCACCAACAGGACCGCGGCCATGAAATCCCGCTTCCTGGCCCTGCGCGTCAGACCTGCCAGCCGGCACATCGCCCCCGGCGAAGACGGATCGTTGCCCGAGGCCTGGCTGATCGCCGAATGGCCACCCGGCGCCAAGGAGCCCACCGACTACTGGCTCTCCGACCTGCCCGCCGACACACCAACCAGGACCTTGGTCAGGCTGGCGAAAATCCGGTGGCGCATTGAACACGACTACCGCGAACTGAAAACCGGCCTCGGCCTTTCCCACTTCGAAGGACGATCCTTCCCGGGCTTCCACCACCACGTCACCCTCGTGTCCGCAGCACACCTGTTCATCACCAAAAAACGCCTTGCCACCCCAAAAGCAGCAGGGGCAGCCTGAGCCTGTACGGGGTCCTCAAGGAACTCCAACGGATCCTCATCCGACAGCTCAGACGCTGCCCCTACTGCCAACACGCCCCACCAACCTAACAAAGTACTACTAGGATTCGGCTGCGACCGGACCAAACATTGCTGCGATTCGCAGCCCTTCACGCACATCGTAACGGACTAGGGGACGGCCGTAGTGGGCGATCATCTTGTCCAGGGCCGCCTTCATCGTGGGCACGCGGGAATCGCCGTGCTTGTAGACGCGGTGCCCGAAGCCCATCACCTTCTTCTTGTTGGCCAGCGCATGTTCCATCCAGGCCTTGGCCCGGGCTGCAGCCTCCTCCAGGGATTCCTCCGGACGGATGCCGATCTCATCGAAGGTGTGCATGACGGCTTCATTGGCGCCCCCGTGAAGGGGACCCTTGAGCGCGCCAATGGCCGCCGTCACGGCTGAATGAAGATCAGACAACGTAGACGTCACCACTCGAGCTGTGAAGGTGGAGGCGTTGAAGGAGTGCTCGGCGTAGAGGATCATCGAGACGTTGAAGGCCTCGACAACCTCGGGTGCGGCTTCTTCACCGAAGGACATCCACAGGAAGTTGGCGGAGTAGCCAAGGTCAGCGCGGGGCTCCACCAGGTTCTGCCCCCGCCGGCGGCGCTGATCGTAGGCAACGACGGCGGGCATGGACGCGAACAGGTCGATTGCCTTGGCCACGTTGGCTTCCCGGGAGGAATCCTCGGCCAGCTGAGGGTCTGATGCTCCTATCGTGTGTCAAGCGGTGGCGAGCCAGTTTCTGTAGCGATCGGCGAGTTCGGGCAGCGGCCGGGCTTTGCGCTCGATATCGGAGATCCGGGCGGGCCACGTGCTTAAGGCTACGGCCACTTGACTGAGGGTGATGTTCTTTTTCGTGCGAATGGCGCGGAGGTCGGCTTGGACCGTCCTTACTGCTGGGCTGGTAAGGATGCGGTAGATCTCTCGGACGATGGCCCTTTTGAGGCAGCGGATGATTTCCTTCTTGCTCTTGCCATCCTGTGTGCGGCGCTCGACGTAGGCGCGGGTTTTGGGGTCGTGGCGCATTCGGACGAGTGCGATGCGGTGGAGGGCGGCGTTACCCTGTCTGTCGCCGCCACGGTTGAGCCGGTGGCGGGTGGTGCGCCCGGAGGACGCCGGGATTGGCGCGGCGCCGCAGAGCGCGGCGAACGACGCTTCGTTGCGGATCCGCTCTGGGTTGCCGCCCGCGGTCACGACGAGTTGCGCGGCGACCAGGGTCCCGACGCCGTAGACATCCAGCAATGCTGGGTGGTGCGCCTGGACGAGTTCATGCAATTGCGTCTCGATGCCGGCGACGCGGTCTGAGAGCTCCTGGTGGGCGCAAGCCATCGTCTTCAGGGCCAGCCCGGCGGCGTCTTCAGGGCCGGCCAGATCGGATCCAGGACGACTACTGGCCAGACGGCGCAGCAGCGCGTCCGTGTCCAGGTCCCGGTATCTGGCGCGGACCGGTTCTGGAGCGGTGATCAGCAGCCCTTTAATGGCGTTGGAGATCGAGGTCATGGAGGAGACGAACCGTTTCCGCGCGCCGAGCAGGAATCGGATGGATTCAGCGGCGGTGTTGGTGTCTTTCGGGATGGAGATGCCACGGCCGGAAAGCACCGTACGGGCAGCTTCGACTGCGTCGACAGGATCTGATTTCCCATTCATCCGGCGCACCTGCCGGGTAGGGCGCAGGACTTCCAGCACGGTGTGTCCGGCGGACTGAAGGGCCCGGGTCAGGCCGGCGCCGTAGGAGTTGGTGCCCTCGACACCGATCCCCCGGACGGGGCCGGCTGAGGCTACGGCATCGATGAGCGCGGCATAGCCACGGCTGTCCGCCGTGAACGTCGCGGTGGAGACCACCGCGCCGTTCTCGGTGAGAATGGCAAGGGTGTGAGTGTCGGTGTGGGTGTCGACCCCGGCGACGCGTCCGGCCGCGTCGACATCCGCTCTCGCGTGTGGCATATGGTGTCCTTCCAAGCAACGGTTCGGGTTGTCACCGTTGGCCCTGTCGGCCGCAGACAGGACGCTGAAGGGACGCGCACCATGGCAGGGCCAACTGGTCATGGGATCGGTCATGCTCCTATGAGGTCATGAACCGGCAGAGCCCACGGCTGGTCCCGGGAACGCAGGACAAATCAGGTCAAGGACAGGTCCCCCGAAGGGGGCCGCCAGTCAAGTATCGGGTCACTGCATTCCCGGACCCTTCCAGTATCAGCGTCAAGTTTTCGGTGTAACTGGTTTTGATTTTATTTCTTGCCGGCGGACAGGCGTCCGTCGAAGGTGACTTCGAAGGCATTGAGCGCAGCCTTCCAGCGGTTGGACCAGCGTTGTCGGCCCGTCCCGGTGGGGTCCAGACTCATGACCGCCAGATAGACGCATTTGAGCGCGGCCTGCTCCGTGGGGAAGTGTCCGCGGGCATTCACGGCTCGCCGGATGCGCGCGTTGATGCTCTCTATGGCGTTGGTCGTGCAGATGATCGTGCGGATCTCGCGGCCGAACTGCAGGAAGGGCACGAACTCGGCCCAGGCGTTGGTCCACAGCCGGATGATCGCCGGGTAACGCTTCTCCCACTTCTCGCTGAACTCCACGAACCGGTCCAGGGCATCGGATTCCGACGCCGCCGTATAGACGGGCTTGAGGTCCTTCGCGATCGCGGACCAGTCCTTCTTCGACGCGTAGCGGAACGAGTTGCGCAAAAGGTGAACAATGCAGGTCTGGGTGATCGTCTGCGGCCAGACGGTGGCGATGGCCTCGGGCAGGCCCTTGAGCCCGTCACAGACCACAATCAGGCAGTCCTGGGTGCCGCGGTTCTTGATCTCGGACAGGACCCGCAGCCAGTACTTCGCCCCCTCCCCGTCACCGTGCTCGCCGGCCCAGAGCCCAAGAATGTCACGGGTGCCCTCGCAGGTCACCGCCAGCGCCACGTAGATCGGCCGGTTCGTGACCTGCCCGTCGCGGATCTTCACGATCACCGCGTCGATGAAGATCACCGGATAGACCGGATCCAGCGGCCGGCTCTGCCAGGCCGCCAAACCCTCCAAGACCTTCTCCGTGATGGTGGAGATCGTCTGCTTGGAGACCTCCGCGCCGTAGACCTCGGCCAGGTGGGCGCAGATCTCCCCGTACGTGAGTCCCTTGGCGGACAGCGAAATGACCAGGTCATCGAGCCCGGACAGGCGGCGCTGCCGCTTCCTGACCAGCTCCGGGGTGAACGAGCCGTCCCGATCCCGCGGCACCGCGATCTGCACCGGACCGGCCTCGGTCAACAGCTCCTTGGACCGGGTGCCGTTCCGCGAGTTCCCGCCGTCCCTGCCAGCCGGATCGTGCCGGGCGTAGCCCAGATGGTCCTCCATCTCGCCCTCCAGCGCCGATTCCACGACCATCTTCGTCAGCCGGGACAGCAGCCCGCCCTCACCGGTCAGCCGCAGGCCTTCCGCACGCGCCCGCTCACTCAGCTGCTGCACCAACTGCTCATCCAGCGCGTCCGCCGGAGCCGGCGCAACCATGCTCGTCGCAGCAGTCACATCACTAATCACATCAGTCACGGCAACCTCCTAATTCTCTGGAGTTACACCGTTTAAATTACAGTCCCAAATTCCGACCTCCTGAGTGATTGTGACTTGCATGCGGTCGTGTGGGGATTCTGGGGATCGGGCACGTGATGGCAGCCAAGGCTGAAGTGCAACAGGCACCGTACCTAATGCTCCTTGGCGAAAGCTGAATGTTACCTGTCAGATACCAATGATTCATGTCTGGACAGGCGAAAGGGGCAGGTCTAGGCTCTGGCCCATGTGGGGGGATCGCCATGTGGGGGATCCAACTGAATTCCTAGTCGGAGGGCGAGTCATGCTACACCGCAGTAGGTTGGTTTTTGTTGCAGCACTGAGCACCTTGGCACTTTCAGCATTCGGGCTGACCGGGGCCACCGCAGATCCGGACGGCCAGCATGGTACCGACGAGGGACACCTCACCGGTACCGGCGCCTCCGGAAAACTCCAGCTCCTTGACGTCGTCGACATCACCGACACCGCGGACTTGATCGCCGACGTCACAGTCTCCCCGGACGGGAACACGGCGTTTCTAGCCAACTGGGGCGAGCCCGACTGCGCCGGCCCCGAGACCGGCGGTCAAACCAGCCCAGACGCCGGGGCCTACGTCATCGACATTTCAAATATCGAAACCGATCCGCAATCGGCCCGGCAGATCGGGTTCATCCCATCGCACCAGGACACCCGCCCCGGTGAAGGAATGCAGGTCGTGGAAGTCACCACCGCACAATTCAGCGGCGACATCCTCGTGATGAACAACGAGGAGTGCGGCAAGAACGGCAAAGGAGGTGTCTCACTGTGGGACGTCACCGATCCCGCAAAGCCCAAGAAACTGTCCGAGCATTTCGGTGACCGGGAGCCAGGCAGCCGGGACGCCAACCAAATCCACAGCGCCTTCGCCTGGGACACCGGGGCCAACGCCTACATTGTGATGACCGACAACGAACAGTTCCCCGACGTGGACATCCTGGACATCACCAACCCACACCGGCCCCGCCTGATCGCGGAATACGACCTGAACGCCTTCAACGTCGACCAGCCCGAACTAGGATTGACCGAATCCTTCCTCCACGACATGGTCGTCAAGGAAATCAATGGACGCTTCATCATGCTGCTGTCCTACTGGGACGGCGGCTACGTCCTCCTGGACGTCACCGACCCCGCCAACGCCGTGTTCCTCGGAGACACCAACTTCGCCGCGATCGATCCGGAACTGCAGGAATCCCTTGGCGTTTCGCTCACCCCTGAGGGGAACGCGCACCAGGCGGAGCTCACCCTCGACAACGAATTCTTCATCGGCACCGACGAAGACTTCGCCCCGTACCGGGCAGGTCCCCTGCGGATCACCAGCGGCTCCTTCCAGGGCGAATACCCGTCCGTGATCGTGCCAGGCGGACAACCTCCCGCCATCCTGGAGGACCTGACCCTCAGCGGCCCGGTCGTCTATGGCGGCTACGGCTGCCCCGCCTCCGCTCCCCTGCCCCGCCCGGAGAACATCCCGGGGTATCTGGACTCCCTGCAACCCGGGGATGAAACCATCCTGGTTCTGCAGCGCGGGCCCTCCGGTGACCCAAGCGCCCCCGAGGCGGCGTGCTTCCCCGGCGAAAAGGCCCACCAAGCGGCTTTGGCTGGCTGGGACGCGGTGCTGCTCGTGAACCACCACGCCGGTGAAGCCGTCGGCGGAGCCCCGTTCTGCGGTTCCGGGGCCTTCGTTGACGAGATCGTCGCCGTCTGCACCACCCACGAGGCATTCCACAAGCTGTTCAATCTGGAACCGTTTGATCCGGCGCAATGGACCTACCCGGAGAACATCGCCATCGGCGCCATCGGTGACAGGATCGAAGCAGGATCCGTCTTCGATGGATGGGGCTACGTCCATCTCTTCGACCCGGACACCATGCAGGAACTGGACACCTACGCGATCCCCGAAGCCCACGATCCGGCGTACGCGCTCGGATACGGAGACCTCAGCGTCCACGAGGTGGCCGTCGACCCACAAGACCCGTCACTTGCCTACCTGTCGTACTACTCGGGCGGAATGAGGGCCATCCAGATCCAATGCGCCGGCACGCCATATGACCCGGCCAATCCTCCTGCTGACAAGAGCACGTGTGAGCTCGTCGAAGTCGGCAGCTACCTCGACCCGGCCGGAAACGACTTCTGGGGAGTGGAAACATTCATCGGGGAGGACGGACGAACGTACATCCTCGGCAGCGACCGCGACAGCGGCCTATGGATCTTCACAGACCCATAAAAGGGTTGACTCTTCGCACTGAAAGATCCTTTTTCAGTGCGAAGTAGAGTTCTCTGGCGACGTAGCGTTTGAGGCTGCGGATGATATCCCCACTCGAATGGCCCTGGCTGCGTTTCCTGTCCCGGTAGGCCTGGGATCGAGGATCGATCTTTAGTCGGCCCACCGTGATGAGGTAGATGAGTCTGTTGGCTTGGCGGTTGCCTCCGCGGTGGAGCCGCATGCGGTGAGACTTACCTGACGAGACCGGTACCGGCGCGACTCCGCAGAGGCGTGCGAACGCTGCCTCGCTTGGGAACCTGTCGATGTTTTCCCCTGCGGTGATGAGCAGTTGTGCCGCGCTTACAGGTCCTACCTGCGGCAATGCCATGACCGTGGGTGCGACTGCGTGCAGAAGGCGGTTTAGGTGCTTGTCGGCATCATTGATCTGTGTGGTGAGGTCGTATACCCGTCTGCCTAATTCCCGGAGAGCGTACTTGGCAGCTTGCTCGGGCTTGTCCATCCGGTCCATGTCGGGTCGAAGTGACCTTGCCTGTGTTGCCTTGGCTTGAAGGGTCTTCGCGTCGAGTCGCTGCCTCAGGGGCTCCGGAGCGGTGACGAGGATGTCGCGCAACTGAACGAGGGCTGCCGTGCGGGATTTGATGGCGGAGTCCCGCACGAGGTGCAAATGCCTGATGGCTTCGACGGCGCCGGTCGTGTCCTTGGCGGGTGAGGAACACTCGTCGGAGAGGACCTTCCGGGCTGCCTCTTCTGCGTCGATGGCGTCGTTCTTGCCGGAGCGGCTGCGGGTCAAGGAATGACCCCTGTTCACTTCTACAACATCCACGCCTGCGGCAAGCAGGTGCCGTGTTAGGCCGGCTCCGTAGGAGCCGGTGCATTCAACCCCGAAGGCGCTGATGATTCCAAAGCCTGCCGCCCAATCCAGAAGCTCCTGATAACCGGCCAAGTCCGTGGAGAAACGGCGGTCGCCCAAGATCTGCCCCATTGAATCCAGAGCGGCTGCGTGGTGGACAAGCGAATGTGTGTCCACGCCGATGGTGACGGTCCTGACCGGTTGTGTCGTTGTGAGAGTCATGCATGCTCATTCCTGTCGATGGAGTGATCAAGGCGAGCACGGATGACCGGGCCGGGCGGACAAAGCACTGAAAAGCTAAGCTGCACGTCCCTATCAAGTCACAACACCGTCCGGCCCGGTCGCCCTGGTGAGTGGCAGGGCAGTGGAACCGACAGATCTCCTCGTAGACAGTTCGCGCACGTGTGCGGATCGTCACGAAGCGGGCAAGTCAGGAACCACTCCCCTGCCACCGGTCTCATTTTGATAAACCAGCAGCCACCTCTCCCGGCGACTCGCTCAGACTGATGCCAAAAATCGAGTAGCAAACGAGCCGAACCAACAGATCTCCCCCTTGGACAAAAGCGCACGCCGCGGATCGTCGTCACGAAGCGGATAAGCCAAGAACCACTCCCCTGCTACAGCCCATTCTCCTCAGTGCGAAGCGGGGGAGGCCGCCCCGCCACCGGCAAAAGGGCCGGGCCGGGATCTCTGGGTGATCCCGGCCCGGCCCTGTCCGTTCAGTTGTTGTGGCGCTGGTAGGAGGTTTCGGGGTCGCGGGCGGCGTCGGCGACCGAACCGCGGTTGATCAGTTCCCGCAGCAGCCCTGCCAGCCGGAACCCGGGTGCATCCGTGTCCGCGTGCTTGAGGTACCGGCCCGCCTGGGTGCCGTCGCCTTTGAGCCATTCCAGCCACCCCATCAGGGTCAGCATCGGTGCGCGCTGGCCCGCCGGGACTGCTTTCATCAGCTCGAAAGCCATGGCCTGGGCCCGGTCCACCCGGTTCCAGTCCGGTCGTCCGGTGAAGTTCCCGAGGATGACGTCGGCGAAGTTGCCGTTGTGGGTGGTGATGGTCTCGCGGAACAGGAAGTCCCGGACCATTTTGTGCTGGAACGCTCCCGCGATGCTCCGGACCGTTTCGCGGTCGGGGGTCCCGGCGCTGTCCAGCACGGCCGCCCACGCTGTGCATGCTTCCTCAATGTCCTCTTCGCTGCCCTCGGGTGCTTCCACCGGCATTGCCCAGGTTGCCCAGAAGGGCGGGGTTGTAGACGTCAATGTCCGTGGCGCTGCCGAAGAAGGTAAACGTCGCGTTGGCTTGGCTGTCGGTGATCTGCTCCAGCGGGTGCTCCTCGTCGGTGCCGAACTCCGTCCAGTAGCTCGAGGTCACGAGCCAGACGTTCCGCACGGGCATCCGGGCTGCGGCCAGCTCGCTGACCAGCGAGGCGACATGCGCGGCGTACGGGTAGCTGTCCTGATCCTCGTCGGTGTAGACGACGATGTAGGACGCCGTTGCCTTGTCATCGTTGGCGGCGTGGCTGGTCAGCGTCTGCGCGTAGTCCAGCGGCTCGACTTGTTCGGGTGCATCCACCCGCAGCGTCGCGCCGAGGGCACCGGCATGGGCGGTGAGGACCACAAACGATTCCGAAGGCGTTATCCCCAGCAAATGCGGTATGGTCGCCAGCAGGTCAGCGGGACCGGAGAGGTTGATCTTTCAATCATGGTGTTGCTCCTTTTGCAGAGGATTCCGGCGGGTGGGGCGGCTCAGATGACCGGCCAGCTTCCCCTCTCCCCCCGACGCTTCTATGTCTGTCAAGCGGTAGGAGGCGGGCTTCGTGCGCTGACCAACCGGATTGCGCCCCTCGTCGTGGTTTTGCCGGTGGCTAGCGAGAGTGGGCGCTCGTGGTGATTGGCCAGCTTCCCTCCCCCGTTGTTTTGGCTGCTGGCGAAGCTTGCGGAGCTGTGCCCGACGGAGGCCTGTCTACCCTTGGGCAAGGGCGGGAAATTCCTGGAGGAAGTAAGCGACGCAGGAGCGCCGGAGGGAAATTCCCGGCACGCAGGCCCCGGAGTTCACGGAGGGGCTAGACGGGCCCGAGCGGGTACGTACAATCCCTTGGGACAGCAGCCAAAAACAAGGAAAATGCTTCTACAGCCCGAGCGAAGCGAGGACCGTTAGACAGCGCACAGCGCTGTGCGCTGTCTAGGTTCGCCGGGCGCTCTCAATCCGGGCCGCGGAATGGCACCGGCGTCTTAAAAGGCACAGCTGTGCAAGACATCCATTCCCGCGCCCGCGACGTATGTGAGTGTCGGCGCTATAGCCTTTTTTTGTGGCGCTAAATGTCGCCCTGCTGGTCGGCAAGGGCTCGTGACCGCCTGTAGAAAGTCGCTCGGGACATACCGAGATCCCGGGCAACCTGCACCGCGGGCTCGCCACCTTTGACCAGGCGAACAGCGCTTCTGATCTGACTATCAGTAACCCGACGGGGCCGGCCGCCGAGGTCCTTGCCAGCTTCTCTTCGCTTGATAATGGAATCCGTGACGCGTTCGCGCTTGATTTCGTGTTCCATCTGGGGGAGAGCGGCCATAATCGTGAACAACATGGACCCCATCGGCGTCGCGGTGTCGACATCGCCTCCGCCCAGGTTCAGGACGCGCAGGCCGGCACCCCTGCTGCGGAGTTCATCGGCAAAAGCGAGCATGTTTTGGGTGGACCGCCCAAGCCGGTCCAAAGTCGTGATGACGAGGGTGTCACCCTCCATTAGCGCGTCAAGTGCTCGATCAAACTGTGGCCGTGAAGCCCGTGCTCCGGAGACTCCATGGTCAACGTAGAGGTCATCGCGTCGAACGCCGGCGGCCAGCAGATCCGCCCGCTATCGGTCGGTGGACTGCTGCCGTGTCGAAACTCGTGCATATCCAATAAGTTTCGTCATGGCCTGTCTCCGATGTGTCTCATATCTAATGATTGGTATGCCGATTCAACCTGCAGGTTTCGGGACATAGTTATGAGAATCGCCGGCCGCGGAGAAAGTCGCGTGATTTCACAGGAACCATGGTCCTGCCCACTCGGGTGTTTGTTCGGCGAATGAGACGCCTCGTATCCCAAGGGTTTCAAGACGCTTGGCTAGCTGGCTATAGGTCTTGTCAATAGCATCGTCGGGCATGCGGCAGTGCCTCCTCGGTGACGCGGCGGCGGCTTTTGTGCTGTGGCTTGCGGTTTGCGGCTGGGGCCCGACGTCGAGGGATGGGGCAGCGCCCACGCTGACTTATGCGGCCTCTGTGTGTACAGGGTCATCTGGCGTCGTTCGGGCTGCTGCCATGGGCGAAGGGCCGGGCGCCAAGCTAGCCTCGGCGTAACGCGTGAAGCGTCCGCCATAGCGGAAACGGCGTCTGATCCGGCCCTTCGTCGGTTCCAGCGTCTCACCGCTGAGCCGGGTTGTGAAGGGCTTCCGGGCACCTCCTTGATCGATCCGGACCGGGCGCTGGCTTTCCGGGCCGCCATGATCGTGCGCCGCGGCTTGTCGCTGTCAACGTCGTTCGTCCTCGCTGCGCTGCGGGCGCTCCACGTTGACCGCTCCGTACGCCGCGGTGCGGCCGGCAGCTATCCGGGAAAGCCTGGGGGTTTGCTCAGGCCCAGTGCGCGGGGTCGTAGGCTGTCTGGTCACGCACCAAGGCGTAGGCGATCCGGTTGGCACGGTGCGCCATCGCACAGGCGACGACGCCACCGTTCTTCCCACGCTCCTTCAACGCGGCCGCGTGGGCGCGGCTGGGCCCGTCGCAGAGCCATAGGCCAATGCCCAGGTCGATCAGCGCCCGGCGCAGGGTCACGCTGCCTTCGCGGCTGATGGAACCGTCCCGGCGCCTGCCGGCGGACTCGTACTGCATCGGAGACAGCCCTGAGGCCCGATAGACCTGAGACGGTCCGGGCCAGCGGTGCGGGTCGCCCACGGCGGCACCGTAATTCCCGGCCCGGACCGTTCCCCAACCGGGGACCGTGATCAGCGTGGCAAAAGGACTACGGGGCAGCAACGCGGCCATCGCCGCCTCGGCCGCCGTTACCTGGGCGTCCAGGTCCGACAACAACACCAGATCCGCGGCCAAAACCTCCCTGGCGACGGCAGCGTCAGGCATTGGCAACGCATCCCGTGCGGCCGTGACCAGCCCTTCCGCCACCGGCCGTCGCACCTGCAGTCCCCGGACGGCCGCGAAACGGATGAACCGGCCGGCGCCCAGGGCCGCCAGCCTGTGCGGATCGGCAAAGTGTTCCGCGACGAACCTGCCGACCTTGGTGCCCAACACATCGGGCAGAACCAGGCCAAGCCCTGGGAAACAGCGGTCCAGCTGGCCCAGCAGTTGGTTCTTCGTGGCAGTCCGGGTCTGGACCCGTCGCCTCCGATGCGCGGACCAGGCAGCCAGTTCACCGATGACCAGCTCCCGGGACCGCACCGGAACCCCGCGGCCGGCGAGTACCAGCTCGGTGATCGCCTCAAGATCGATCGCATCGGTCTTGATTCTGCGCCTGCCCTGGACACGCCGTTGCTCGGCGACGTGTGCCGGATTCAGCTCCAGTACCTCCCACCCGGCAGGCCATGCAGACGGTGCCAGCAAAGGACGATGGTAGTGGCCTGCAGCCTCTATCCCCACCTTGACCAGGGCCCCGGCAACGGGCAGCACGCGGCGGACACGTGCCAGAACTGCCTCAAGCCCCGGCGCTGTCATCTTAAAATCCACTTGACCCAGCAAACGCCGGCGATCTGCGCCCGTGACCGACAACGCGACCGTCGACTTTCCCACATCGACAGCAACAACAACAACCGTTGGCGCCCGCACCACAGCAACATCAAGAGACATCATCTCCACCTCCGGAAAGTGACAGGAGGATCCCACGGCCCAGCGCCAGATCCTCAAAGGAATCTGATACTTCCCTTCTGGCATCTCCGGAGGTGTTTGTGAAGGAACAACTCAACTCATATCAGCGGGGAGCCCCGTTACTCATGCATTCAAAAATGGGACGATCCGGTATGACGTAGAGACTGGCATCTCCGTGAGGTAGTCCTTTAGAGATGATTAATTCCTATTGAATTTAGTGGTCGAAGGCGATGAGTGATCGTTTCCTGGGGAAGTGCTGGTGCGCCAGTTGCCAGATCGCGGCGGCGAGGGCAAGGAGTCTGGCTGCGACTCTGGCGTGGCCCCGGCGAGTGTCCAGTAAGCGCGCCCAAGGCAGCGCTGTTCCGACCACATCACCACACGGGGCAACCCTTAATGCCGGGGGATGAGCGCCGCCTGGGCCCCAGCCTGCCCGCCTTCCTGCGTCGTCCATCGACCCGAGCGCCCCGGATTTCGCCACGAACGTGCTCAACGAGGTCGTACAGACGTATCCGGAAGGTTCGGCCCGCCCCCTGCGCCCATAGTGCCCGAAATCCAACGGGAGTATCGTGGACCGGACACGGGGAGAGCCTCGACCGGTCGGGCAGCGGAAAATCTTCCCACATGCCTCGATCGCCGGCCGCTGAGGAGCGCACCATGACTTCGCCCACCGTCCCCATACCGCAACCTCCCCCAAAGCCCGTGGTGGGTAACCTGGCAGATATTGACTCCAGCAAAGGCGTCCTGCGACTCGTCGAGGTGGCCGAGCGGTACGGTCCTATCGTCCGCATCCAGTTCTTCAACCGCAGCGTCGTCGCCATCTCCTCGCAGCAGCTCGTCAACGAGGTGTGCGATGAATCCCGCTTTGGCAAGGTGCTGGGCAGAGCCCTGCGGGAGGTGCGGGACTTCATCGGCGACGGCCTGTTCACTGCGGAAACACAGGAACCCAACTGGCAAAAGGCCCACCGGATCCTTATGCCGGCGTTTGGGCCTGCGGCGCTGAGGCGGATGTTCAGCGGCATGGACGACATCGCTGAGCAGCTGCTCCTCAAGTGGGAGAGGCTTGGCCCCAACGTCCGGATTGATGTTCCGGACAACACCACCCGGCTGACCCTGGACACCATCGCCCTGTGCTCGTTCAGCTACCGCTTCAACAGCCTCTACCGGGATGAGATGCATCCCTTCGTGGGAGCCATGGTCCGCGCCCTGGTCGAATCCGGTGACCGGTCGCGCCGGCTTCCGGTGCAGAACAAGATCATGCTGCGCAAACGGCACCAGCTCCAGGAAGATAACGCCCTGATGTTCGAGGTCGCCGACCAGATGATCAGCGACCGGCGGCGCAACCCCAGCCCGCCCGGCACCGAAGACATTCTGGACACCATGCTCAACGCGGCGGACCCGCTGACGGGCGAGCGGCTGTCCGAGAAAAACGTCCGCTACCAGATGGTCACCTTTCTGGTCGCCGGGCATGAAACCACCAGCGGCCTGCTGTCCTTTGCCCTCTACGAACTGTTGCGCCATCCGGCGGTCCTCGCCAAAGCGCGGCAGCAGGTGGATGAGGTTCTGGGCACCGCGGGCGCCCGCTTCGAGCACCTGCCCCGGCTGGGGTACCTGGACCAGGTCCTCAAGGAGACGCTCCGGCTTTGGCCCACCGCGCCGGCCTTCAGCGTCGCACCGTTCGAGGACACCACACTGGGCGGCCGCTACGAGATCCCCGCCGGCCAGCCCATCCTGGTCCTCCTCCCCCAACTGCACCGGGACAAGGCGGCGTGGGGCGACGACGCCGAGGTTTTCGATCCCGAGAGGTTCTCCCCCGAACGGGCAGCAGCAATCCCGGCCAATGCCTGGAAGCCCTTCGGCAACGGGCAGCGCTCCTGCATCGGCCGGGGCTTCGCCCTGCAGGAGGCCCAGCTCTTCCTGGCCAAGCTCCTGCAGCGGTTCGAGATCACGGCCGCCGACCCCGCCTATGAACTGAAAATCCACCACACGCTGACCATGAAGCCCGAGGGGCTGTTTCTGCATGTACGACGGCGGGACGTGCAGATCAGGGGAACCGCGGAAACCGCCGTCGAGCATGCTCCGTGCGTCGAAACGGCCGCCGCGGCGGCCAACGGTATCCCGCTGCGCGTGCTCTACGGTTCCAATGCGGGAACCTCCCAGGACTTTGCGCAGCGCATCGCCAACGACGCCGGGCGGCGGGGCTACAGCCCCGGCATCAGTCCGCTTGACGATTCAGCCGGCGGACTACCGACGGCGGGCCTTGTCGCCATCGTCGCTTCCTCCTATGAGGGGCAGCCGCCGGATAACGCCCGGAAATTCGTGGCCTGGACCGAGGGCCTGCAACCCGGCAGCCTTGCAGGGGTGCGGTACACGGTTTTCGGCAATGGCAACAAGGACTGGGCGCGGACCTACCAGGAGGTCCCCAAAGCCATTGACGCCCGGCTGGCGGCCGCGGGCGCCGAGCGGATCTACGTCCGGGGCGAGGCCAACGCCCGCGGGGACTTCTTTGGCGATTTCGACGAGTGGTATGCCGGATTCTGGCCGGCCGTGGACGCGGCGCTTGGGCAGGATACAAGCCCGCCGGCGGCGCAACCCGGGCTGCAGGTCCAGTTCGTCGGCAATGTCCGGGACCCCCTGCTGCGCCAGAACGGGCTGGCCCTGGGCACCGTGGTCGCGAACCGCGAACTGGTCAATATGGCACAGCCCCGGGCCCGGTCCAAGCGGCATGTCGAGATCGCCCTGCCCGATGGCATGAGGTACCGCGCCGGCGACTACCTGGCCGTCCTCCCCCTAAATCCCAGCGAATCGGTGCAGCGGGCGCTGAACCGCTTCAACCTCGATTACGACTCGCATGTCCTGTTGAGCATGGAGCAAGGAGACACCTTCCTGCCCACCGGCATGCCCGTGGCCGTGGGCGAACTACTGAGCAGCTACGTGGAACTCGCGGTACCGGCGACCAGGAGCCAGCTCGGGCACCTGGCCGATGTCGCCGACGATCCCGCCCACCGCCGGGAGCTTGAGTCCTTCGCGGAGGACCGTGAGCGCCATGCGGCCGAGATCCTCGACAAGCGCGTCTCCCTGCTGGACCTGCTGGAGATGTACCCGTCCTGCCAGTTGTCGTTCAGCTCGTTCCTGCAGCTGTTGGCCCAACTGGCCCCGCGGCGGTACTCCATCTCCTCGTCCCCGCTCTGGAGCCCCGACCACGTGACACTGACCTTCTCCGTCATCCAGGCTCCGGCCTGGTCGGGCCGCGGCGTCTTCGAAGGCGCCGCTTCCACGTATCTCGCCCAGGCCAGGCCCGGGTCACGGGTCGCGGTCACGGTCCGTCCCTCGAATGCGGCCTTCCACCCGCCGCAGTCCCTACAGGTTCCGCTCATCATGGTCTGCGCAGGGACCGGCTTGGCGCCCTTCCGGGGATTCATTCAGGACCGGGCGCTGCGGGCCGAGACTGAGGGCATCAAGCCGGCACCCGCCATGCTGTTTTTCGGCTGCCGGGCACCGGACACCGACTTCCTCTACCAGTCGGAGCTGGCATCCTGGGCAGACGCGGCCAACCTGGACCTCCGGCCCGTCTTTTCCACCGCACCCGAGGACGGCAGGAAGTACGTCCAGGACCGGCTCTGGGCGGACCGGGCCGAGGTCGTCGAGCTCGTCAGGCAGGGCGCCACTGTCTACGTCTGCGGCGACGGCAAGCACATGGCGCCGGAGGTGCGGGACACGTGCGGGCGCATCTACCGGGAGGCGACCGGCGCTTCCGAGGCGGACGCCGACAAGTGGATGGATGAGGTGGAACGCACCCACGGCAGGTATGTGGCCGACATCTTCACGTGAGCGCGCCAATCAGGGCCGGGCGGGGGCGTGGTCACTTCCGCCGCAGGACGAGGAGGCCGTTGGCCGGAAGCCGCACCTCGATCCTGCCGTCCTGGCTCGACAGCGCGGCACCGCAGTTGCCCACATCCGTTCCGCCGTAGAGGAGTCGCTGTTCAAGATCTCCTGCCAGCCTCCCGGCGCCAGCCGTTCCGCCGTCGTTTGGACCGTATACCCCGCCGCAAAGGGGCGATTGTTAATTAGCCTTCCGAAGAGAACGACGAATCCCCCTACTTGTGATGCCTGGCGGCCCCGGTCTCCCCTTCCTTCTGCACCTGCACCACGTAACTGAAGGGCAGGGCGACAAGAAAGCCGCCCTGCCCTGGGCGCGAATCGGCTCCCATGCCGGGTGTGTCTCAACCCATATGTCCCAAATCCTTAGGAATATGAGACGGGCAATAGCTGGGCAGCCAAGTTTCGGCAGGTCGCGTTGGAGTTCCTGCTTGACGCGTCTTCCTAGTTGGAGGCTCTGCGCCACGGCCCGCCCGTAGCCGAGCGCGGGACGCTCAGAACGGCCGAGCACAACGATGTCCGTGCCCTGGTGCGGTGAAGCAATCCAAGAAACTTAACGACCACCTCGAGAACCAGAATTGCGGGTGATGAGGAGCGACGGTGTGCTCCTATCCCTGGAAGGAGACTGCCCCTGCAGCGTGGGATGGCGCCGGTTCCGCGGTGGCGTAAAGGGTGTTGAGTTGGCGGTAAAGGGTTCGGGCGACGTAGCGCTTGAGAGATCTGCGGATTTCGCGGTAGCTGCGGCCTTCTTGGGTGCGTTTTGCGACGTAGCCGCGTGTTCCGGGGTCGTGGGTCATCCGGGTCATGGTGATGGTGTGCAAGGCTCGATTGAGGCGCCTGTCACCGCCCCGGTTGAGCCTGTGCCGGACAGTGTTACCGCTTGAGGCAGGCAAGGGATTCACCCCTGCCAGTGAGGCTAAGGCAGCTTCGCTGCGAACCCTTCCTGGATGCGACCAAGCTGTCAGGACAGCGGCGGCTGTAACAGCCCCGACGCCGACCATCTCCAACATCGGCGCAGCGGGGCTTGGCTGGATCAGCTCTGTCATGCGCTTCTGGTTCGCAGCGAGCTGAGTGGTCACTTCGAGAACGCGACGCGCCAACCGAACTGCTTCCTCGCGCGCGATCGACAGTTCCATCTGCTCCTGCCGTTCCCGCCATCTCGTGATCGTGGCGATCTGGGCGGGAACCAGAGGTTTACCAGCGTCGATTCCAAGATCATGTGCCCGGAGTAGGGCGATAAGCGCGTTGACGTTTACTGTTCGTTCGCGCGTCAACTGATCCCGGGCTGCGCTCAGAATCCTGAGTCCGGCACGGGTTCCTCCATCCCGTCGCGGAGCTCGGAGCTGGGACTCCTCTAAGCCCAGGACAGCGGCTCCGATGGCAGCGGCGTCCAACGGGTCGGATTTGCCGATCCCCCGGCGACCTCGGGCGTTCATCCGTGGAGCTTCGGCGGCGTCGTAGCCGGCGTCGGTTACTGCCCTGGCCAGACGTGCCCCATATGAGCCGATGCCCTCAACGGCCCATAGACACCCCATATCTCTGTCTGTCCTTCGGCCAGCCCAAGCAAGTGCGCGGGAAATCCCTGCCGAGGTGGTCGGGAACTGCTCGCAAGCGACCTGTCGCTTGGTACTGGCTTCGATGATGGCGTAAGTGTGTGTGCGGGCGTGACAGTCCACGCCGATTACGAACGGGCGGGTCTGCGCAACGGTAGTCAACGCGGCCACCTTTCTTCCTTTCGAACGGACAAGACGGGTCGCATCGCGACCGGCACTGGACCTGGGAAGTGTCACTTCGAGGCAATACTGTGATGAGCCACAACCTCCAGAGGCTGGGCAAGCTTCTAATTAGGCCACCGACGTGGGACAGGTCAACGCCGGCCGCTCCACCCAGCGCGGACAAGTCGGGGGAAATGCACCCTCAAGGGGGCAATTGTTTTTTCGAGTCACGCGCCAGGCAGAACGACCGGCATCAACACTGCCAGCTAGTCCCAGACCAGCCACTGTAAGACTCACAGTTGTTTTTTGGCTGCTGGCGAAGCTTGCGGAGCTGTGGCCGACGGAGGCCTGTCTACCCGCAGGGCAAGGTGTGGGAAATTCCCGGAGGAAATAAGCGACGAAGGAGCGTCGGAGGGAAATTCACGCGCCGCAGGCCCCGACGCAGGAGGGGCTAGACAGGCTGGAGCGGACACGTAGAATCCGAAGGACAGCAGCCAAAAAACGGTAATACTGGAAAAGGTCTTGAGCCGGCGTGACTCAGCAAAAAACTGACGTGCCTGGCGGCACTGTCTTACCGACGATTTGTCGGCCGGCTCAAGGTCCATCAAAGGGGGTGATGTGCCAGGCGGACATGACTTCATAGGAGCCTGATACGACTAATCCCATTACCGTTTTGTCTGCCCACCTGGCCTGCCCCCGACTCATCAGCCATTGAACTCGACTGGGGGCCGCTTCCATCTTGGCAACTGAACCAACCAACGTCATCGCCGGCATCGACACGCATGCCGATACGCACCACGTGGCTGTCATCAACGAACATGGCAAACCCCTCGCGGACAAGGAATTCCTGGCCGTGGGATCCGGATACCGGAAGATCGTGGACTTCATCACCAGCCATGGCACAGTCTCCGCCGTAGGGGTCGAAGGGACAGGCTCCTATGGAGCCGAGATCTCCCGGATCCTGCGCGGTGAAGGTTTGTGTGTACTCGAGGTGAACCGTCCGAACCGTGCCGCGCGGCGGCTGGAAGGCAAGTCCGATCCACTGGGCGCCTACCAGGCCGCCCAATCCGTACTCGACGGCCGAACCAAATCGGTCCCGAAAGCCAAAGACGGACCCGTTGAATGCCTGCGAATACTGCGTGCCGGGCGCACCTCGGCCCTAAAGGCCCGCACCGCAGCCATCAACCAGATCAAAGGCCTCCTCGTAACGGCTCCGGACAAACTCCGGGCGAAATACCGGGGTTTGGGTACGCGGCGATGATGACGGCCCTGCAGCGCACCAGGCCGACCGGCCATATTGCTGACCCCGAGTACGTATGCCTGCTGACGTTGAAAGCCCTGGCCACCCGATGCCACTCCCTGGCGGCAGAAATCGCCACCGCGGACGCCGCGCTTCGAGAAATCCTCGACACCTATGCACCGATGCTCTGTGACCTGCCAGGTGTCGGAACCGAAGTAGCCAGCCAGCTCCTGGTCACCGTCGGAGACAACCCGGACCGCCTTGGAAATGAGGCCCAGTTCGCTGCCCTCGTCGGGGTCGCACCCATACCCGCATCCTCCGGCAAAACCATCCGTCACCGGCTCAGCAGAGGCGGTGACCGCAACGCCAACCATGCCCTGTATCAGGTCGTCCTGGTCCGCATGGCCTCGTGCCAACGGACCAAGGACTACGTGGCCAAGCGCACCGCGGAGGGCAAGAGCAAACGGGAAATCATGCGCTGCCTCAAACGCTACGCAGCCCGGGAAATCTACCGCCAGATCACCAACCCCCAGGCAGCCCCAAACAACACCGATCTGCGCCAAATGCGCAGCACACTCGGTTGCACCATCACAACCGCAGCCCGGGAACTTGGCCAATGGCCCTCCAAGATTTCCCTCCTGGAACGGGGCCTCCTCCGAAACGACGCCCTCGCCAGGAAGTACCGCCAGTGGCTGACCGAGCAAACAGCCAAAATCCGGATTTCAGAGAATCAGGGGTTACCAAGCCATTTGCAATTCACGGTGCCATAGTTGTTTGGTGGCCTGTTCGAGCTCCAACGGCCAAGCAGCTCCACACTCCTCAGCGAGCTTGCGCGCCCCGGCCTAACTGGTTGGAGCGCAGCGGAAGCCAGGGCGAGCCCTGCGAGCCTGCCCTTCCCCTCCTAAGTCTCGCGAGACCGGTGCGCTGAAGATGATGCGCGGCATCCGAAAAGAGGATGTGGGGTCACGCCCTCCAGATAGGACAAACCCCTCCTCTTCCCGCTGATCGGGACGAGGAGGGGTATGTGCCGTGCAGTGACGCTATGACCGTGGACTCAGAGCGCCAGGGCCCTGAGAACGACCACGGCGACGCTGACTCCGAGCAGGACGGCAGCACTGGTCACGGCGCGATCCCCGACGCGCAAGTGTGTAACGATCGCCCCAGCGAAGTAAAGAACTGCACCAATTCCAGCTGCGATTCCGATGGGCCACCAGGCGAGACCGACGAGCAGACCGGCTGCTGCGGCGATTTCAAGGGTGGCGAGCAGTGGCGCCGCTTTGGTTGCTTTCACAAGCTCCAGGACGGCCATCTGTTTAGGGTCTTTGCGAAGCTTTCCGACGGCGGAGAACACGAGCAGGGCCGAGAAAAGGAGGCTGAGGATGGATGCTGCTATAAACATGAGTGGGGGTATCCCGTTCTGACGATGATGAGTGGATATGAGTGGATGGTTTTCCGTGGTGATGAAGGCGCACGGAGTCGCCGTATTCGGTGAGGTGCCCTGACAGGAGCGAGGCCGGCTTCACGGCCGAGTTAGCGGCCGTGAAGCGGGTTCGCGGGTATCAGGCTGCGGAGGCGAGCGAGTCGGCGCGAACGATCGGGGCTACACGGGTGCCGAGGAGTTCGATGGATCGCATGACCTCTTTGTGCGGCATGGTTCCGACGCTGATCTGCATGAGGAAGCGTTCGTTGCCGAAGACGCTCTGCTGGAACAGGATCTTCTCGGCGACGTCCTCGGGGGACCCTGCGACGAGGGCTCCCTGCAGAGAGGTGTCCTTACCGTAGTGCTGCTTCGTCGGCAGGGCCGAGAAGGGCGCATTGAGGAAGGTGCTCATCGCGGACTGGAAGTAGGGGTAGCTCAGGTCGATGGCCTGCTCTTTGCTGTCAGCGACATACCCGTGGGCGTTGATGCTGACCTTCAGGGCGCTCTCCGAGTGGCCGGCCTCGAGGGCGGTTGCCCTGTACAGGTCCACCAGAGGAGCGAAGCGCCGGACGTCGCCGGCGATGATGCCCAGAGACAGGGGCAGTCCAAGCTTGCCGGCACGGATGGCGGACGACGGTGATCCACCGACCCCTACCCATAGGGGCAGCTGATCCTGTGCCGGGCGGGGGTAAACACCTTGGTCCGACAGAGAGGCACGGTGGCGACCCGACCAGGTCACCCTCTCTTCAGCGCGGATCTTCAGCAGAAGGTCCAGCTTCTCTTCGAAGAGAGTGTCGTAGTCCGACAGGTCGTATCCGAACAACGGGAACGACTCCGTGAAGGAGCCGCGGCCCGCCATGATTTCCGCACGTCCGCCGGAGAGCAGGTCGAGCGTCGCGAAGTCCTGGTGCACCCGCACCGGATCTGACGAGCTGAGCACGGTCACGGCACTGGTCAGCCGGATCTTCTCGGTTCGTGCGGCGGCAGCCGCAAGAACAACAGCCGGACTCGCAGCAGCAAAGTCTTCACGATGATGCTCCCCGAGCCCGTACACGTCGAGGCCGACCTGATCGGCCAGCTCAATTTCCTCGACGAGGTCTCTCAGGCGTTCCTGAGGATTAATCCGGCGCCCGGTATTCGGGTCTGCGATGGCCTCTGCGAAGGAATACACGCCCAACTCCATGGTAATCTCCCATTTCTAGTGTTGTGGAGAGTGGTCTCCGGTAAGTGTAATGCGTAGATCCATCTCCGTATTTCCGGGGACGAAGATGAGGGGTTGCGCCATGCCGAGCGAGGATCGAGGGAGCAAGTCCGTGCGGGCTCGTGCGCCGCGTCGGGACAGTCTCCGCAACAGGGAAGCGCTCATCGAAGCAGCGCGGCTCGCATTCGCGGCGGAGGGCCTCAATGCGTCGCTGGACGCTATCGCGGCGTCGGCCGGAGTTGGCGCCGGAACCCTCTATAGGCACTTTCCTAGCCGGTCGGACTTATGGGGCGTGGTTCTGGTTGAACCCCTCAATGAGCAGTTACACCTTGCCGAGGAGGCCCTGAGGAACCCGGACAAATGGAAGGGCCTCTCGGGTTACATCATGGCCAGTTGCGCACTCGAGGCTGACAGCCGGGGCTACCTCAATCTCATGACGACCAGGCTCGATGAGTCAGAAACGCTTCTGGCGCTTCGCAGGCGGATCCAGGTGCGCGTTGAAGAACTGGTCCGCGAGGCGCGCGATGCGGGGGCGGTCCGGTCGGATTTCAGGGCAGAGGATCTCGTTTTCGTCATGCTCGCCAACAGTCGTATCGCAGAGGCGACGAGGGACGTCGCGCCCAGTGCGTGGCGGCGCAATGTCGAACTGTTCCTTGACGGCATCCGGCCGGACAGGGCTACACCGCTGACTGAACCGCCGATGAAACCCAGCCAGGTCGCCCGGACGATGATGCGTCCACGGCTTCGAGACGCTCGGCGTACGGAACGAAAGGCGGACAAAGTCAGCGAGGCCTGAGGCGCCGACACCCGATATGCGCGGTAGCGCCCCAGGCCCGATCGGTTTGACCGATTCCGAGTTAGGCCGCCTGTTGCTGCCCGTACGGTGGCGACATAAGTAGCGGAACACCACTTGAGCGGACTGTTTGCGTGAGTTCTTGAGCGGCCCGTTGCGCACGCTCGCGCAGGGCATGGGTGGTTTCTTCGGCTGCCCAATCCATGGCAGTGGCGAAGATTGACGTCGGAACCACAACTGCTCGCAAGTAGGAAAACAAGGGCCGCATGGCGTGCTCCAGCACCAGGGAATGACGGAGACTGCCGCCCGTGGCTCCGATAATAGTTGGAGTGTCGACGATCGCCGTCGGATCCATCAGATCCAGAAACGCCTTGAACATGCCGCTGTAGGAGCTGGCGAACACTGGGCTCACCACAACCAAGGCATCCGCGGCACTGACCCTGTCGAATGCTTCCCGCAGACGGGAAGTGACCGCTCCACTGTAGGCCGCTGCGATGTCAGCAAAGAGATCACGCAGTTCAATCACCACTGGTTCAACCGGAATACCGGACGTAGCAAGGCCAACCACCGCCTCTTCAGCGAGCAGGTCAGCCAGTAACCGGCTCGACGACGGCGTACTGACGCCGGCAGCCAGGACCACCAGCTTGAATTCGCCCGACTCCACAATCAATCTCCCATCTGTAGGTTATGGAGAGCTGTCTCCGATTGATCCAATGCGTATACCCGTCTCCGTATTCCCGATTCGAAGTGCCCGCGCACAAAGCTGACGCAAGTCGTCGGTATGCAGACGTGCGGGCAACGCTTCTCGCGGCCCTCACCGATAACGTCAGGAACCTCTTCCCTGCCACGGCCCCTATTCTCCTCAGTGCGCCAGCGGGGAGGCGCCGCCGCACCGAAGCTGGCTCCGAACCCTGCGTGTGGGGATCCCGGCCTCAGCTCGTCCGGTTAGCGGGGCCAAAGGGTTCACATGGGGAAGGCCCCCACCAACGATGCAGCTGGCCTAAATCAACTGCCAGGTTCAAACTGACACCTATAGGAGCATCGTCGTAGACAAAGAGGGCCAGGGATGGCCGGAGCTCTGCGACGGACAGCTCTGGACCCAACAGCCGGCCGCGAAGCGGACGCCCGATAACTGGTTGGAGCGCAGCGGAAACGGTACTACTGGAAACGGACTTGAACCGGTGTGACTCAAGCGGAAACCGACGTGCCTTCGAGTACTGTCCTTCTCTGGATTCGTCCACCGGTTCAAGGTTCGTCGGGGGGTGTTGAGTCAGGCGGACATGACTTCAGGAGCCTGATTCGACCAGTCCCATTACCGTTTCCGCACAGCTCAAAGCTGGGCGGTTTCCAACCAACGACGCAACAGGCTCAATTTGAAGGTAACAGAGCTCGTGTTTATCCCTGGAAAGCGCCCTGTCCCCATTGGCGTGCAACCCGTTCTTGTCAGACCCAGCCTGCACATTGAATCAAGCGGCCTCCGCTACGGGAAACTCGCGGAGTGTCGATTCGAATATATGTTTCCTCTAGCCCCTCACCGGGTGTCGTTGATCTAGCCGACGCGGCTGCATATCCCCCATATTCGCCGTGACGGACACCGTTATCTGGAGTGTTGTCCACGTGCTCACGGTGCGGCCAATTTCACTTGCTAAACCAGACGCAGCACTATTCGCATGATTCCATCCCTGAGGAGCCGGCGTGCCTTGGCCTGTTCACGTGTGATCCTGCGGGTTGGCAAGGAATCCTGGACAGTTCTCGGCTCGTCCGTAGTCAGCCGACGTGGACCCATGGGCGTTGGGTGACGTCGGGCACGGCCTCCCGCAGTACTTCCCGGGTGACGGGAGCAATTTCGCCCTCGCCTAGGAACAGGAACCGCAGGAGGTTAATCACCGGGTTGCCTTCAGTCCAGCGGAAGTAGATGTGGGGCATTAGGCCGGTCACGTCGCGGATATGAAGCAGGACGGAAGCGATGGTGTTCGGTACGACTGGGCCATGGACCTCCAGGATGCGGTACCCGTGCCGGATCACGCCGCGCACCTGCAGTTCCGTTTCGAAGTCCGAGGAATCATCGACGATCACTTCCAGGAACAGAGCCTCGTGTTCGAGGGGCAGGTGGCTGACCTCGATCGCGGATCGGAGCTTGTCGCGGTAGGCCTCGGCGGAAATGCGGCGTGGTTCGTGGGCGATGATCGATATGGGCCCGTCGAGGTTGGAGGACATGAATTGCAGCGCTTCCTGGTCAAGATGAACCCGGGTGGCGTGCAGTTCAAAGGAACGCCGGATCCGCGAGAGCAGTGAGATCACGATGATGCCCAGGATGAAGATGCCTGCGATCTTGATTCCTTCAGGACGTTCAATGATGTTTGCAATGGTGGTGTAGGTGAACACCACGGTGATCGTGCCGAATCCGATGGTGCGTTTGCGCTGTTTCCGGCGCCGGGCCGAGAGCGTGACTGCAACGGCTGCCGAGGTCATCAGCACCAGCACGCCGGTGGCATATGCCCCGCCCTGGGCATCCACGTCAGCTTCAAAGAGGTAGGTGATCAGGAACCCGACCAGTGTGAAGACGAGCACCAGGGGGCGGACAGCTTTGGCCCAGCCGGGGGCCATGCCATACCGGGGTAGGTATCTGGGGACCAGGTTCAGCAGGCCGGCCATTGCGGAAGCACCGGCGAACCAGAGGATCGCGATGGTACTGATGTCGTACACGGTCCCGAACCCGACTCCGAGGTATTCGTGGGCGAGGTAGGCCAGGGCTCGGCCGTTGGCTTGTCCGCCGTCCTGGAATTCCTGCTCCGGGATGAGCACCACTGTGATGAAGCTGCTGGTGATCAGGAAGGAGCTCATAATTACTGCGGCTGTAGTCAGCATGCGGCGCGTTCCGTGGATGCGGCCCGCAGGATTTTCCTCGGTGTCGTCCTCGTCGCCCCTGACCTGTGGCATTACCGCCACTCCTGTTTCGAATCCGGAAAGTCCCAGTGCCAGTTTCGGGAAAACGAGCAGGGCGAAGGCGATCACCATGAGGGGATCCCCGTGTGAAGTCAACAGGGCCGTGGACCAGTCAGCGACGAATACAGGGTGGGTGAAGACTTGAATCGTCGCTGCTATGACGACGACGGCGTTGAGGCTGAGGTATACGGCAACAATTGCGACGGCGACACCGATGGCTTCCTTGAAGCCGCGCAGGAACACGGCCGCCAGGAGAGCCAGGAGGAAGAGGGTGACGAGGACGTTCTGTCCCTGGAACCAGGCTGGAACCAAGGGGTTGTGGATCAGGTGCTCGCTGGCATCCGCGGCCGCCTGATGGACGCCCGGCAGGCTCCGGCCCGGGCGGAGAAGGGTGCGGGGCGGAGGCCGTTTTGACCCGCCGGGTCCGTCTCCTGGTGGCGGCAACGATTGGTCACAATGTGGTCGAGGCGGTCATCGCCCTCGGGGCGGGAACGGTGGCCTCATCCACCGCCCTGGTCGGTTTCGGGCTGGATTCAGTTATTGAAGTCTCCTCGGCGGCCGCTGTCGCCTGGCAGTTCTCCGGCCGCGACCCGAAGGCCCGCGAGAAGACGGCGCTGCGCCTGATAGCGGTCGCCCTTTTTTGCCCTGGCCGTCTTCGTCACCGTCAGTGCGGTCCTGTCACTGTCCGGGGCAGGTGAGGCGGGGCACTCGAGGGCCGGGATCATGCTGGCCGCGGTCAGCCTGGCGGTCATGCCGTTCCTGTCACTGGCACAACGGCGGGCAGGCCGGGAGCTGGGCTCCCTCTCTGCTGTCGCCGATTCACGCCAGACCCTTTTGTGCACGTACCTCTCCGGTGTTCTGCTGCTGGGCCTGGTGCTCAACAGCGCCCTGGGCTGGTCCGGTCGCGGCGCTCGTCATTGCGGCGGTGGCCCTCAAGGAGGGGCGGGACGCCTGGAAAGGCGAGGGCTGCTGCATGCCCGGCTCCATGGCTTCCGCGTCCTGGCCGCGGCCCGGGACCGCGGAAGGAGCGCCTGCCCTGTCGCTGAAGCCCTCGGTATGCCCGGCCGCTGATACCGGGCATAAGGACCGCCGCTGACAGCGGGGGGTGTTCCTGTTGCCGTGGCGGCGAGGGTCCGGCTGCCTGCGGCAGAACGGCGGAATCCGCGCTGAGCGGGTCCGGCAGCAGGAGGTTTGCGGCCCCGGCAGGGAACGGCAGTGCCGCCTGGCCCCTGGCCGGTAGTGGCCAACGGGAGCCGGACGGCATTGCCGGCCTGTGCCCTCGGGATTGGTCGTGCGGACGGCGGTGCGCTTCCCGCGTCTGCGGGTTCCGGGTCAGCCCTGGCGGGCTTTCATCCGGGGGTTTTTCTTGTTAATGACGAAGGTGCGGCCGCGGCGGCGGACAATCTGGGCTCCCGGTATTTTTTTCAGTGCCCGCAGCGAGTTTCGTACTTTCATGACTTGCTCCTCAGTGGTGTCTCAGTTGATTGGTTAAGGTCGAAGGGATCAGCGAAGGAGGCTGCGCCCGGGGCCATCTCCGCCTCGGTCAGCTCGCAGGCCTGCAGCAGTGCGGCGATTTCGGCCGCGTCGACATCATCGCCGGTGACGGCCAGCACCGTTCCCCGGTCGCCGAATTCGGGATGCCAGGCCAGCGCGGCGTCAGGACCGTCCACCGCAGACATTAACGGCAGGGACTTCCGGTCAGCCTGCCAGGGGCCGGTGTTTTCCAGCCACACCCTCGGTCCGATGCCCTGAACGGCGATCCTGCAACCCGGTACCGAGGCCACCCAGAGCCGTCCGCGCAGCCAGCAGGATCCCTCAGCGAGGGCCGCCAGGGCGTGGCGGAAGCGGCCCGGGTGCAGGGGCCGCTCAATCCGCTGCACCACCGTGGTGAAGGGCGGGGAGGATTCAGCCGGGATCCGCACCGAACCCGGGACGGTCCGCGCCGTTGCCTCCGCGAGATTGTGCCGGCCGGGCCGGAAGACGCCCGCACTGTCGGTCAGCACCACGTGCGGGGCCAGCTCTTTGACCAGCTGGACTCCGCGGGCACGCGCTGCAGGATCAACCGGCACCAGGGCCGGATCGGCCAGCACGACCGTGTCGCTGAACGACAGCTCCCCCAAAAGGAATTCCCCCGGCGTCCGGTCATCCTCCGGGACGGCAGTGAAGCCGGATTCGAACAGGGTGTGATGGTCCCAGATCTGGTCCTCCACGGCATCCGGGGCGCAGGCCAGCACCACCGAATCAATGGTGAACGAATCCCCGAGACCCCGCAGCAGGGCGTGCACGGCAGTTGCCGCGGCCACCCCCGGGGGCAGACCCAGAATAAGGCGGGAACCCGAGTCCAGCAGCCGGCCCACCGTGGGCACGACGTCCAGGCGCACGGTGCAGCTGAGGCAGCCGTGTTCCAGCGTCGATTCCTCCCGCTCCAGGCGCCTGCCCTCCCGGAAGGTCCTGCGGATGACGAGCCCGCCTTCGAGAAGATCATGGAAGACGACTAGGGCACCCGGGGAGTCTGCGGCCAGGGCCGCGCAGGCCTGCTGGCGGCAGAAAACATCTAGGGAGCTCACAACAGTTACATGCATGCCAGCCACCCTACATGCGAATCATTCTCATCTACAAACAGGCGGCCCTCCTGTCCCACGGGACTGCCGCCTGCCGGCAGATCAAGGTATATGTAGGTATTGATGATGACTGATGAACAGACCCTGATCCGGACGGCCGAGCTATTCAAGGCGCTGTCGACCGCGCCATTGCAACTCCTGAAATGCTCAGGTGTTGCGACGATGTTAGAAACCACCCCCGTCCTACCGGGGCCATCCAAACCTGTCACAACCACCGCCCCGAATCACCGGGCTCAAAGCCTCGCTGCGGCAACGGCGGCGCAGCTGGAGCGGGCGCGACAGTAGAACAAGAGGCCGAAAGCGCAGGCGCGTGCTGAGACTCTGCAGGAGGCGCACGATACGCTCTTGCGGCGCATCGTGCCGGGAACCCTCGTTCACCGGAACCAAAACGCGCAGGTGAGCGCCGAAAAAAACTCCGTGCCAGGATCTTTGAATCGCCGGGAAAATCTTTAATCACGCCCGGCCGGGTCACCGTCCACCTCGCTGCCAGAGCCCCCGAAAAGGACCTGCTCATCAAGGCCCTGAACCGGCTCGCCGCACTCAGCCCACCGCGCCCGCATCCCAGCAGCCAACCACAAGCAAGAAACACGTAAGCGGGGCCGTCTATTCGGCATGGACCAGCAAGAGGTCGCCAAGCGCTGGTCGACGCCGCTGGCACTTCTCGTTAGGAAGCACCCGCTCGCAGCGATGCGCACCAGGGCTCGCGGACGCTGCGCCAGCGGACGACCGGAAGGCAGGCGGCCAGTGTGGCTCCCGCTGAGAAACTGGCCGCGGAGCGGCCGTCGTATTCCGAGCTGATCGCGCGGGACATGGGTAATGCCAAGGCGTCAGCGATCGTCGGCGTTGCCGATGCGCCGTCGGTATGCAGGGCTATGCGTTGACGTCCACGGCCAGTTGATCGATCCAGCCGCCGAGGGAGGCCCAGCCGCTCCATACGCCACCGCTTTGCCAGTTATGCCAGAGCGCGTGGTCGCTTCCGATGACGAGGACTTCGAGTCGGCCATCCCCGTTCCGGGCGACCGCAGGTTTGTCGCACTGGCCACCCAGGGACGCCCAGCCGCTCCATGCCCCGCTCGGAGCTACCTGCCAGTTGTGCCAGAGCGCTTTGTCGCTGCCGACAACGAAGACTTCAAGGCGCCCGTCTGCGTTGCGGTGGACTTTGGGTTGGTCGACCCAGCCGCCCAAGGAATGCCAGCCGCTCCAGTCGGGACCGTCCCGCCAGTTGTGCCAGAGCGCGCGGTCGCTGCCGACGACGAAGACTTCAAGGCGTCCGTCCTCGTTTTGCCCGACGGTGGGTTGGCTAACCGAGCCGCCAAGGGAGGCCCAGCCGCTCCATGCCCCACCCGGACTTACCTGCCAGTTGTGGTGGAGCGCTTTGTCGCTGCCGACAACGAAGACTTCCAGGCGCCCGTCCGCGTTGTGCCCGATGGTGGGTTCTGCGACCCAGCCGCCAAGGGACGCCCAGCCGCTCCATACGCGACCGCTTTGCACGTTGTGGTGGAGCGCGTGGTCGCTGCCAACGACGAAGGCTTCCAGGTTGCCGTCCTTGTTGTGCCCGATGGTGGGTTGGTTAACCCAGCCGCCAAGGGAATCCCAGCCGCTCCATGACCCGCTCGGGCTTACCTGCCAGTTGTGCCAGAGCGCGTGGTCGTTTCCAACGACGAAGGCCTCGAGGCGTCCGTCGCCGTTGCGTCCGATGGTGGGTTGGTCGACCCCGCCGCCGAGGGAAGCCCAGCCGCTCCAGGCCCCGTTTGGGCTTACCTGCCAGTTGTGCCAGAGCGCGTGGTCTGAGCCGCGTCCGAAGGCCTCCAGACGTCCGGACCGCACCGGAGCCGTGAAGGGCACGGATGCCGTACCGTTTGCCGAGGGCTGCGGGGTGTGTTGCTTGAAAACCGGCAGGGCAGCCAAGGCGAGGAAGCCGGCGCCAGCCCTAAGGGTTTGGCGTCGGCTGATTGCTTGCCGCAGGTCGCCGTTGGAAGCACTGGGTGGGGTTGGCGAAGCGGTTCGTGTCTCAGACATCGGAACCTCCATTGATAGGTCAGGTTATTGCATGAGGGAAAGAGCGCAGATCAAAGAATCTGCCCTGGGTGAGGTCGACGGCTAAACAGTCTCCCCGGCGCACGGATGACGCCCGCCCCGTCAAGAGGGTTGCGGGTTCCGTTCCGACGAGTGCATGAGCGGGATTAGCTGATGGCCAGATGTTCAAGCCATGGAAGAGGTCAGAACCGAACTGGCCATGTTGGGGGCCGTTAGACGGCATTCCTGGAACTCGCAGACCGTCGAGGTCGGAGCGGACTGCGGCTAAGAGGCCAGTAGCAACAACATCCATGACGAACACCTCAGAGGGTCGCGAGATGCCGGTTGGTATCCAATCCACATGGATCGCGTCACGCGGCCTGAGCCCCGCGCCCAATTGAGGTCTGGGGCCAGCTTAATTATAGGAGCCTGAGGATCTGATTGGCCGGCGGCGAACCAAAATATTCGTTGGTGGTACAGGTCAGCCCCACCTGTCTCACATCCTTGACACACCTCAACATGCTCCTCTAGGGCGGGCGCACGCTGTGGGCTCCGGTTCCCGGTCCGACGGGGCGCGTCCACGGTTTCAGTTGATCCGGTGATCGCCCCTGCCGGCGGTGTTTCCTGCGGCGCCCGGCGCGATGGCCTTGGCCGTCTGTTCTGTCGTATTCCGCTTGCTGCGGCGGAGCAAGAGAATTACGGCGAGGACGGCAAGAACCAATAGTGCGGCGAGCCAGGGCCACGGCCCGGTTCCGGCGTCTTGGATGATCTGCGGCAGTGGTACCGGGCCGGCGCTCCCGGACTTCGCCAGGGCCTGATCAGCAACCGTGAAAGGGATGGTGCCGGTCGCGCTGGCCTTTGTAGGCGCGTCGGTCAGGGTCACGGTCACGGTGTAGTCCCCGGTTTGGAGCTTGCCGTCCAAGGTGGTCTCGATCTGCGTGTCGGTGCGCGCATAGACCGAGCCGAGGGCCACAGGGGCCTGGCTGACGGTTTTCCCGTCGCGGTCGTGAATAAGCAGAGTGCCGGCGGGTTTGAGGTTCGTGGTGCCGGTGTTTTTGATCTGGACGGATACGACGGACCTGTCGCGCTGATCATGTGGCTCGCGGCCCCAAGGTCGAGGGCCGGTTGGAGCGGCCCGGAAACATGGATGGCCACGGCGATCACCTGGCGGACGATCTGATTCAACGCGACGGACCCCGAGCCCTGGATGGGCACATCGTTTTCCAGAACAAGGCCGCTGACGTAGTCCCCGGGCGCCGCTCCGGCCGGCACCGTGAGCGTGAACGTGCGGACGCTTGCCTGCCCGGCGGGCAACTGCAGGACCTCGGTCGGATATGACAGCCAGGCGGTGGCGCCGGTTGGGGTGCTGTCGCGGTCTTTCGCCCCGACCCCTCCGTTGATCAGGGTGTAGGCGTCCGCTGCGTAGGTGCGTGCCGCGATCGCTGCTGCGCCGTGGTTGCCCAGTTCCGCCTTCAACTGCCGGCTCTGGCCCGGTGCCATGCTCAGGCTGAAATAGGAACCCGGCTGGCCGACCGGCTTGAGACTGAGATTGACCTGCTGCTTCCCGTCATCGCCGGTCGCCCCGCCGATGGGTCCTGTCAAGGCTGCTACGGCGCACACCAGAACCAGAAGGACCCGCGCCGGCAGGAAGCGGGCGCGGCGGATCCCTCTCAGCCGGCCGGGGGATGGTTGGGGCATGTGACGGGACCTCTTTAAACGTTGAAGTGGCAGTGTTAGGCGGTGGTCTCGAAGGCGGTCAGGGTCCGGAAGCGATGGTGATGGTGGAGGTGTAGGTCCCTGCCCGGGTATTGGCAGGGATCGCCAGGGACAGGTTGATGCCCTGGGTGTAGGTACCGGCGCCGTAGGGGGCGTTGGCGTGCAGGACCGTCCTCGCGCTGTCCAGCGGCCCGGCCGGGGAGGCCGGCGGCACTTTGGGGCCGTTCACCGGATCAACCGGCTGCCCGGAGGACGCGACGGGCGCTTCAACGGAAACGATGGCCAGGTTCCCTGCTGTGGGTCCCGGCGGCGGCAAAGCCGCCGATTTCACCATCACGTCAGTCACCGCTGCCCGGGATGCTGAGGGCAATCCCCAACTCAGTGCCGTGGTCACCAACTCAGGGGGACGAGCTCTTGACCTCACCGGCGAACTCAGCCTGACAGCAGGCCCGGGCGGACTTTCCGCCGGTCCGTTCGGTCTGCAACAGCAAACGACACTTGCCCCCGGCGAGGTCCGCACCGCGGACTTTTCGGTGCCCCGCGAAATACCGAACGGCCCGTGGAACGCCCGGGTCACCCTGAAGAGCGGACTCCTGGAACGACAAGCCCAGACCCGAATCACTTTCCCGGACGACGGGCCCCCCACCGAGCCGGTGGCGAAACCGGCGCAGGAACCGGCAGCCCCGTGGTGGCAAATCCTCGCCGCCCTGGTCTTGCTTGCCGCTGCGCTGGCCTGGGTTCTGATGCGCCGGAGCCGGCGCACCCGGCCCGCCCCCGACACCCCGGCCTGGCCCCCGGCTCCTTCTCCGCCCCGCATCGTTCCTGGTCCGCATTGGGGTGACGACGGAGATCAGCCCTGAGGTTCGCGGACCCTGAACACGCAGTCGCGCTCTGCCCCGGGTACCAAAGACGCCGGCTCCGCTGCAGACCTATATCTGCGGGCCGGAATGGTTTACGGCACAATACTGGAAAGGGACCGTTGGCATCGCTGGTCCCGGCAATTCCGTCAGCCCGGGGAAAGGGGAAGGCCTGTGACAAGTGAAGCCACCAGGGGACATCTGGCGGACGGACCCTGCTACGCTGCGGGACGTCGTCCTGGACCGCGCCGTCATGGAGGACCGCCTGACACAGTGCCCTGCGCTGGAACGGGTCTGGATTCTGTGCCTGTTGGACCGGCCCCAGGAAGCGATTACGGAGGGGCAGGATCTGCTGGCAGGAGCCGCGGACCGGTTCCGGCCACTGCTCGTGCTTGCCCAGGCCTACCAGCGGCAGTACTCCTGGCACGAGGCCACCCGGCTGCACGAAGAGGCCCTGCGCCTGGCCCGCACGCCGGCAGGGAAGCTCTGGTCCGCCGTCAGATCGGCAGGCGGCTCTTCGATGAAGCCCGGTACAGGGAAGCTGCCGCGGAGTTTGAATGGGCCCGGGACCTCTATCGCAGCACCGGCCAACGCGAGCATCTCGCACAGGCATGCCAGCAGGCCCTCAACAGAGCCCGGCAACTGACCAGCACGCCCTAACCGGCCGGACCCGGGCCTCTTGAAAAGAACCAGCGCGGAACGAACCGTCCGACTCCGCGCATAACGGGTGCCGGCGTTCCTTCCTCCGCGTTCAATCCCCGGCTGTTGCCACACCCCGACCGCTGACCCCGAGATCTACAGTCCCGTGCCACAAGGACTACGGAGATCACGCGACAACCGGCAGAACGAAAAGTCACAGCTGCGTAATCCCGCTGTCCCTTAAGTTGTTCCAAAACTGCCGCCATAATCAGCCGTCACAGCCAAACTTTCGGTGCGAAATGTACGGTTGCCAGTGGCAGTGCCGACGAGGCCGCTTTGCTGTCTAACGGGCAGGGGAAATCGGTGTGGGAAAATTTCGCCATGCATCAATTGATCAATAATCCGCAGCGCCGGGTGTTCCTCCTGTCAGCGACGGCTTTGCTGCTCGCCGGATGCAAACCCGGCGGGGCTAGCGTCGCGTTACCTTCGGCACCGGAGCCGACAGTTCTTCCGATGCCTGAATCGTCAGCCGCTGTGCCGGTTCCTGACGTTTCTCCGGAGCCAGGACCTCCTGTGCTGCCTCCCGCGCCGGAGCCGACGCGCCGGTCGCAGGAGCAGATTATCGCCGAGTTTTCTCGGCGTCGTCCTTCCTATTGGGGTCTGCAGGCGCCGAACGTCCTCCAGGTCCTGCCAGAGCCCGCGGCAGGGATCGCGTTGACGCTGGACTTTTGCGGCGGTCCCGGAGGCTCCGGAACGGATCACGCCGCCCTGGATATGCTGAAACGCCTCGGTGTGCCGGCAACGCTGTTCCTGAACGCGCGTTGGATCCACGCCAACCAAACGCTGACACGGGAACTCGCGGTTGAGCCGCTCTTTGAACTGGCCAACCACGGAACCCGCCACGCGCCGCTGAGCGTGACAGGTAACTCCGCCTACGGGATCCCCGGAACGAGAAGCAGTGGACAGGTCTATGACGAGATCATGTCCAACGACAGCCTCCTGACAGAAATCACCGGTAAGCGCCCGGGCTTTTTCCGTCCCGGCACTGCTTACCTGGACGACGTCGCGGCCGAGATCACTCTCGCCCTCGGCGTGATCCCCACCGGCTTCAGCATCAACGCCGACGCCGGGGCAACCTACCCGGCACCAAAGGTCGCCGCCGAAACGGCCAAAGCCCGGCCTGGTGACATCATCATCTCCCACGGAAACCATCCCGGGTCCGGCACGGCGGCCGGACTCGCGGCAGCGATCCCGGCCCTGCTGGACAAGGGCTATGCCTTCACCCCCCTCGGCGCCGCCTTTCCCTGACCTGCGCGACGTCGGGGGTATATACCAAGCATGATTATAGGGTCGGTGCTGACGGCCCTTGCCTTGCGGTGCCGGCTCTGAGCGTTGATGCTGCGACTACATCTATTTCAAGAAGCCTTCATGATTCGCCGTGCTGATGTCTGTCAGCAGCCAATACGGCATCAAGCTGGGCGAATTGATGTGCCTGAAAAGCTTTGTCGGCATTTGCGTTCGTACTGGCAAGCAGCGGTATGTCGAGGCTGGCGCTGCATCCTCGACAGCGGATCTCGTCCGTCCACACCCAGCTATATGCCGCGTGCTGTTCCCGTACCCGTTGCATCGCCGCGATGATTGCTTCAGTCTTGGCCGCGAAGTGCGCTGCGTCCTCGTTGCTGAGGCTTGTACCAATCTCGATGTCGATGCTCATCGTGCCTCTTCCGTCGTCCCCGATGGTGCTGTTGACAGTAATGGGTGTTGCACCACGAATGAATGACCCGAAGGTCACGGTTGCTTAACCTTTTAGGCAGAACCGCTATTGGCGGTCGTGGTGATCAAGGCAGTTGCTGTTCCTCTTCGTCGGATTGAAGTGGGCGATGCTTTTTGATCGGTCGCACGCCCGTAAGCCGGTCGATCTTCGCGCAGGCCCCCTGCCTCTCAACCCGAGGCGTCTCACCAAGCAGGGGTGACTAGCAAGGCCGAAGTCGGATTTCCGGGAGCCAGTCATTCTTACAACCATGTATCGCAACTACTGCTGCACCGTCGATAGTCGTCATTAGCCCGGGGATTTCATGGCGGGTGGCTGAGGGTGTGTGTTTAAGCAGGGAAAGGGTGCTCTGAGCTGGGAAAATAGTGGTTGTCGAGACCGTTATTTGCCGAGTGAAGGAGCACCCTTTCGATGCAAAAGTCTACCTGTGTTTTTCCGTCGGTTCCGGTCACTTTCACCGGCCAGTCGCTGGTCTCCCACGCCGGGGTGAAGGTCCTGACCGGTTTCATGGATGCCCTGGGTTTCGGGGCACTGTGCGAGGACCGGTTGGGCCAGTTCGTTCCCGCAGGCGCGACGCACCGGCCCGGCCGGCTGGTCGGTTCTCTGGCGGCGATGCTGGCCGCCGGAGGTGAACACGTGTCCGATCTGGACATCCTGCGGGTCTCACCGGGGGTCTTCGGCCAGCTGCCCTCGAACGCGACGGTGTCCCGGTTTTTCGAACGGACCGTGACGAACCCCGAGCTGTTCGGCTATGGCATCGAAACCCTCACCCGGCAACTGCGCTCCACGGCCTGGGAAGCGGCCGGGAACCGGAACCCGGCGTTGTCGGCGACAGCGGCGGATCCGCTCATCCTGGACCTGGACGCCACCCTCGTGGCCTCACACTCGGAGAAGGAAAACGTCGCCGGCACCTACAAGGGCGGCTACGGCTTCGCCCCCTTCATCGCGTCCTGTGACTACGGTGCCGGTAACGGCACCGGGGAAATCCTCGCCTGCCTGCTGCGGACCGGCAACGCCGGCGCGAACAGCGCCGATGACCACATCCGCGTCTTCGAGACCGCCGTGTCCGGCCTGCCCGAAGGATTCTTCGACGAGACCGGGGCGCTGGCCGGAGAGAACGTCCTGGTCCGCACCGACAGCGCCGGAGCCTCAAGGAAGTTCCTCTGGTACCTGCACAGCCGGAACGCCCAGTTCTCCGTCTCCTACCCCGTCCCCGCGGCCAAAGCCCACATGGTCGATTGGATCAACGACAAGAAGAACTGGCAGCCGGCCCTGGACCAGGCCGGCAACGACCGGACCGATGCCTGGGTCATCAACGCCACCGACATCATCCCGCTCACCGACTACCCGCCGGGAACGAACCTGTTCCTGCGCGCCGAGCCCCTGCACCCCGGCGCGCAACCGACGCTGCTGGACATCGACGGGCACCGGATCACCGCGTTCCTGACCAACTCACCGCGCTGGCACGGCCCGTTCCTTGACGCCAGACACCGCGCCCGGGCCCGGTGCGAAAACCGGATCAAGACCCTGAAAAACACCGGTCTGGGCAAGCTGCCGTTCTTCGACTTCGCCGCGAACCAGGCCTGGGCGTGGATCGCAGCCCTGGCCTCCAACCTCGTCTCCTGGCTCCAGCTCACCGCGCTCCCCGCCGGCGACCACGCCAAGGGATGGGACATCAAACGCTGGCGCTACCGGCTCTTCGCCACTGCAGGCAAGATCATCACCCGCGCCAGAAAGAGCTATCTCCTCCTGCCCGGAACGGCACCCGAACACCAACTGATCCACAGATTACTCGAAGCCACCGCAAGCATCGCGGCGAGCCTCAAGAACCCCACCGCCATCATGCAGACCTGACGCCCGGAACCAGCCCCATCACTGCGAGCAGACAGACAGCCATCACGGGTACGTGGAAACCCGCGCCAACCCCGGCGCATGGGACGGTCGAGGGTGCCCGGAATCCGCCCAGACAACACGCCAGCCGCTCAGCCGCCATCAACACCCCGACCGACGACCGATGCAAAATCCGGGCTAGCTGCAAGACAAGGAGCACCGCGCGTGAAGATCCTCCAGGAGATTTCGCTTCGCCTGAGGGCACTAGATGCATCCGTGCTTCTGTCGCCGGGCACTGATACGGTCTGCCGATGGATGAATTAGTGCAAAGCCAGCACGCATTGACTGCGGAGGATCTTTCCGAGCGTCCCGGGTTCGATGAAGCGTTTTTGGGTGTCCGGGTTGGCATTCCGGCCCTGGACGGCGTCGAGTCGACCCTGCTTCCCTACACCCACTTTTCCGTCCTCATGCGGCTGGACAAGCGGCTGGCTGCTGTCACTGCCCTCGGAATTGACGGCACCAAGCTGATGGATCTGGACCGGTCAGGGATCCAGTGGAGATTGGATCCGCGGCTGCGCGCGGACCAGCAGACGGGCGGGATGGTCTACGCCGGCAACGACATCGACCGCGGCCACCTCGCCCGCAGGGCATCAGCAGTATGGGGCGGGACACGGGCGGAAGCTGCCCGGGCCAACGTGGACACTTTCCACTACACGAACGCGGCCCCGCAGGCGGCGAAGTTTAATCAGGGCCTGGCCCTCTGGCTCGGTCTGGAGTCCTACCTGCAGGACAACGCCGCCGACAACGGCCGGCGGCTCGTCGTTTTCACGGGTCCGATCTTCAGTGACACCGACCCCATCTACAGGGACGTGCAGATTCCGCTGAAATTCTTCAAAGTAGCCGCATTCATGCATCAGGGCTCCCTCGCAGCTACCGGATACATCGTGGACCAGACACCCCAGCTGGCGGACCTCCCGGACGTTCGCAGCAGTCACATCACTAATCACATCAGTCACGGCAACCTCCTAATTCTCCGGAGTTACACCGTTTAAATTACAGTCCCCACGATGACGATGGCTGCTTACGTCAGGTTCTCTGCAATGTCAGTCAGTCTTCGTTGCACCTCGACAGCTTCGTTGTTTGTCGAGATGCAGCGAAGGGGCTCATCGCAGATGAGGGTGTGGTCGGGGTCGGAGCCCGCCGGTGTCGAGCAGGGGCGTGGGTGGTGTAGTTGGTGGGGTTGCGGAATCCGGGGGTGCCGCAGAGGTGTTCGAGGCGGCCGTTGCTGGCCTCGGTGGTCCGTTGCCGGTGAGCCAGGCGATCGAGGTAGGCCACCAGGTCGGCGGCACGCCGTTTCAGGGTCCGCCCGAGGTTCGGAGCTCGACCGGCACGGCAGGGACGCGCACCCGAGGTTCGGAGCTCGACCGGCACGGCAGGGACGCGCGTTGATGACCGCGGTCCAGTCCGGGGGCGGGTTGGCGTCGGCGCGTAGCTGCCTGAGGATGCCGTAGAGCGGATCCGCCTCGGTGGCCGGTTATGGCCGGTAAACCACATCACCGGCCAGCGCGATGCCTCGGCACCCGACGCGCCCGCCTCTACGCCCTCATCTGCGATAAGCCGGTTAAATGCGGGAGAGCCTCCAACCTGGTGGTTGGAGGCTCTCGACCGTTTCTAATGGTTGTCCGGCGGTGACCTACTCTCCCACACCCTCCCGGGTGCAGTACCATCGGCGCTGTGGGTCTTAGCTTCCGGGTTCGGGATGGGACCGGGCGTTTCCCCCACGCTATGACCGCCGTAACCCTTGCTCCCGCCCCGCCTGGCTGTGCCCGGGGGTGGGAAAACTTTGGTGTTACAACATGTGCTCTGCCCTGTTGGGGGCAGTTGTGGTGTTGTTATTTTGTTGTGGTTTCGTTCCCGTGGCAACAAAGCCCGGGGACCGGGTTTGTTGGTTGGGAACCACATAGTGGACGCAAGCAGTCTTGTTTCTTTGTACCCTCTTCATGGTGTGAACGTCTTTTGAATCCGTTCACGGAGAGAGTGTGTGGTGTAAGTTATCGGCCTATTAGTACCGGTCAGCTTCACGAGTCGTTAGTCCTCGCTTCCACATCCGGCCTATCAACCCAGTGGTCTGGCTGGGGGCCTCTCACACACAAGGTGTATGGAAATCTCATCTCGAAGCGAGCTTCCCGCTTAGATGCTTTCAGCGGTTATCCCATCCGAACGTAGCTAATCAGCGGTGCACTTGGCAGTACAACTGACACACCAGAGGTTCGTCCGTCCCGGTCCTCTCGTACTAAGGACAGCCCTTCTCAAATTTCCTGCGCGCGCAGCGGATAGGGACCGAACTGTCTCACGACGTTCTAAACCCAGCTCGCGTACCGCTTTAATGGGCGAACAGCCCAACCCTTGGGACCTACTCCAGCCCCAGGATGCGACGAGCCGACATCGAGGTGCCAAACCATGCCGTCGATATGGACTCTTGGGCAAGATCAGCCTGTTATCCCCGAGGTACCTTTTATCCGTTGAGCGACGGCCATTCCACAATGTACCGCCGGATCACTAGTCCCGACTTTCGTCCCTGCTCGAGATGTCTCTCTCACAGTCAAGCTCCCTTGTGCACTTACACTCGACACCTGATTGCCAACCAGGCTGAGGGAACCTTTGGGCGCCTCCGTTACTTTTTAGGAGGCAACCGCCCCAGTTAAACTACCCATCAGGCACTGTCCCTGACCCGGATTACGGGCCGAAGTTAGATGTCCAAAGTGACCAGAGTGGTATTTCAACGATGACTCCACCCGAACTGGCGTCCGGGCTTCAACGTCTCCCACCTATCCTACACAAGCCACTCCGAACACCAATACCAAACTATAGTAAAGGTCTCGGGGTCTTTCCGTCCTGCTGCGCGTAACGAGCATCTTTACTCGTACTGCAATTTCGCCGAGTTTATGGTTGAGACAGCGGGGAAGTCGTTACTCCATTCGTGCAGGTCGGAACTTACCCGACAAGGAATTTCGCTACCTTAGGATGGTTATAGTTACCACCGCCGTTTACTGGGGCTTGAATTCTCAGCTTCGCCTTGCGGCTAACCGGTCCTCTTAACCTTCCAGCACCGGGCAGGAGTCAGTCCGTATACATCGTCTTGCGACTTCGCACGGACCTGTGTTTTTAGTAAACAGTCGCTTCCCCCTGGTCTCTGCGGCCCCTGCACGCTCCGGACAGCAAGTGTCCATCACGATGGGGGCCCCCCTTCTCCCGAAGTTACGGGGGCATTTTGCCGAGTTCCTTAACCATAATTCTCTCGATCGCCTTAGTATTCTCTACCTGATCACCTGTGTCGGTTTGGGGTACGGGCGGCTAAAACCTCGCGTCGATGCTTTTCTCGGCAGCATAGGATCACCGAATCCCCCCATACGGGGGTCCCATCGGGTCTCAGGCATCATGAACGGCGGATTTGCCTACCGTTCGCCCTACATCCTTAGACCGGGACAACCATCGCCCGGCTCGGCTACCTTCCTGCGTCACACCTGTTAATACGCTTGCCTCCCGGGATCAGGTCCCGCGCTCCACCAAAACCCTTCCACCACAAGGGCGGTCGGGCAGGTTTCGGGCGGTTAGTATCCCCCGTTCAGCATGGGCGGTTTTTCGCCGGTACGGGAATATCAACCCGTTGTCCATCGACTACGCCTGTCGGCCTCGCCTTAGGTCCCGACTTACCCAGGGCAGATTAGCTTGACCCTGGAACCCTTGATCATTCGGCGGACGGGTTTCTCACCCGTCTTTCGCTACTCATGCCTGCATTCTCACTCGTGTAGGCTCCACCGCTGGTTTACACCGCGACTTCACTGCCCACACGACGCTCCCCTACCACTCCAGACGCCTGAACCAACCCCACAACGGGGGCGGCTTGGCTATCATCTGAAATCCACAACTTCGGCGGTGTACTTGAGCCCCGCTACATTGTCGGCGCGGAATCACTTGACCAGTGAGCTATTACGCACTCTTTTAAGGATGGCTGCTTCTAAGCCAACCTCCTGGTTGTCTTCGCAACTCCACATCCTTTCCCACTTAGCACACGCTTAGGGGCCTTAGTTGGTGGTCTGGGCTGTTTCCCTCTCGACTATGAAGCTTATCCCCCACAGTCTCACTGCTGCGCTCTCACTTACCGGCATTCGGAGTTTGGCTGACGTCAGTAACCTTGTAGGGCCCATTAGCCATCCAGTAGCTCTACCTCCGGTAAGAAACACGCAACGCTGCACCTAAATGCATTTCGGGGAGAACCAGCTATCACGAAGTTTGATTGGCCTTTCACCCCTACCCACAGCTCATCCCCTCCATTTTCAACTGAAGTGGGTTCGGTCCTCCACGACGTCTTACCGTCGCTTCAACCTGGCCATGGGTAGATCACTTCGCTTCGGGTCTAGATCACGCCACTGCAACGCCCTATTCAGACTCGCTTTCGCTACGGCTTCCCCACACGGGTTAACCTCGCGACGTAACACTAACTCGCAGGCTCATTCTTCAAAAGGCACGCCGTCACCCCAACACAGCAAGCTGCGGAGGCTCCGACGGATTGTAAGCACACGGTTTCAGGTACTGTTTCACTCCCCTCCCGGGGTACTTTTCACCTTTCCCTCACGGTACTGGTCCGCTATCGGTCATTAGGGAGTATTTAGGCTTATCAGGTGGTCCTGACAGATTCACACGGGATTTCTCGGGCCCCGTGCTACTTGGGATACTTCACCAGGCGGTACACAACATTTCGGTTACGGGGCTCACACCCTCTCTGGCCGGCCTTTCAAGACCGTTCACCTATGCCTGTACTACTCACCTTCTCAGTCCGGCAGAACTGAAGCGGGAAGTCCCACAACCCCGACCATGCAACGCCCGCCGGCTATCACACATGGAACGGTTTAGCCTGATCCGCGTTCGCTCGCCACTACTGACGGAATCACTATTGTTTTCTCTTCCTGCGGGTACTGAGATGTTTCACTTCCCCGCGTTCCCTCCACGCACCCTATGTGTTCAGATGCGGGTCACCAGGCAGCTCGCGCCCCTGGCGGGGTTTCCCCATTCGGACACCCTGGGATCACAGTCCGGTTATCGACTCCCCCAGGCTTATCGCAGATTCCTACGTCCTTCTTCGGCTCCTAATGCCAAGGCATCCACCGTGTGCTCTTAAAAACTTGACCACAAAAGATCAAAAAACTAATTCACGAGAGAACCATGAAAACCATCACCCCGTCCCCGAAGGCACGGAACAACAGATCCAGGTTCATATTCTTGGAAATTGCTTCTTATAAAAGATGCTCGCGTCCACTATGTAGTTCTCAAACAACAACCCCGTACCACACCCCCACACACCAACCCTCCCAAACGGAAGAGCCCCACGTGCATGCCCGGTGCAGCCAGGAAACCAGAAACAAACAAGCCCCGGGAGTCACCTCCCGGTCCTGTTGTCTCAGGACCCAACAGTGTGCCAAACACTAAACCGTCTCCCTCTCCTCCCGGGACCGTTCCAGGACCTGCTCCGAAGAGCCGGTCCGTACTGGGTCAGGAAGAGACGATGACGGCCGCTGTTCGTTGATATTCCACCCGTGAGCACCCGCCGCAGAACAAACGTCTGCGCAACGGGCGTACTCCTGACAAACCCTCCACACTCACATACATGAGGCAAGGTGATTGTAGGTGCTCCTTAGAAAGGAGGTGATCCAGCCGCACCTTCCGGTACGGCTACCTTGTTACGACTTAGTCCCAATCGCCAGTCCCACCTTCGACAGCTCCCTCCCACAAGGGGTTAGGCCACCGGCTTCGGGTGTTACCAACTTTCGTGACTTGACGGGCGGTGTGTACAAGGCCCGGGAACGTATTCACCGCAGCGTTGCTGATCTGCGATTACTAGCGACTCCGACTTCATGGGGTCGAGTTGCAGACCCCAATCCGAACTGAGACCGGCTTTTTGGGATTAGCTCCACCTCACAGTATCGCAACCCTTTGTACCGGCCATTGTAGCATGCGTGAAGCCCAAGACATAAGGGGCATGATGATTTGACGTCGTCCCCACCTTCCTCCGAGTTGACCCCGGCAGTCTCCTATGAGTCCCCGCCATCACGCGCTGGCAACATAGAACGAGGGTTGCGCTCGTTGCGGGACTTAACCCAACATCTCACGACACGAGCTGACGACAACCATGCACCACCTGTAAACCGACCGCAAGCGGGGCGCCTGTTTCCAGGCGTTTCCGGTTCATGTCAAGCCTTGGTAAGGTTCTTCGCGTTGCATCGAATTAATCCGCATGCTCCGCCGCTTGTGCGGGCCCCCGTCAATTCCTTTGAGTTTTAGCCTTGCGGCCGTACTCCCCAGGCGGGGCACTTAATGCGTTAGCTACGGTACGGAAAACGTGGAATGTCCCCCACACCTAGTGCCCAACGTTTACGGCATGGACTACCAGGGTATCTAATCCTGTTCGCTCCCCATGCTTTCGCTCCTCAGCGTCAGTTAATGCCCAGAGACCTGCCTTCGCCATCGGTGTTCCTCCTGATATCTGCGCATTTCACCGCTACACCAGGAATTCCAGTCTCCCCTACATCACTCTAGTCTGCCCGTACCCACCGCAGATCCGGAGTTGAGCCCCGGACTTTCACGGCAGACGCGACAAACCGCCTACGAGCTCTTTACGCCCAATAATTCCGGATAACGCTTGCGCCCTACGTATTACCGCGGCTGCTGGCACGTAGTTAGCCGGCGCTTCTTCTGCAGGTACCGTCACTTTCGCTTCTTCCCTACTGAAAGAGGTTTACAACCCGAAGGCCGTCATCCCTCACGCGGCGTCGCTGCATCAGGCTTGCGCCCATTGTGCAATATTCCCCACTGCTGCCTCCCGTAGGAGTCTGGGCCGTGTCTCAGTCCCAGTGTGGCCGGTCACCCTCTCAGGCCGGCTACCCGTCGTCGCCTTGGTGAGCCATTACCTCACCAACAAGCTGATAGGCCGCGAGTCCATCCAAAACCACAATAAAGCTTTCCACCCCCCACCATGCGATGAGGAGTCATATCCGGTATTAGACCCAGTTTCCCAGGCTTATCCCAGAGTTAAGGGCAGGTTACTCACGTGTTACTCACCCGTTCGCCACTAATCACCGGTGCAAGCACCGGGTCATCGTTCGACTTGCATGTGTTAAGCACGCCGCCAGCGTTCATCCTGAGCCAGGATCAAACTCTCCGTTGAAGTAAAACAAAAACAGACACAACCAACACCCCCGGGAAAACGGGAGAAACCGGCTGCACAAAATTTGAAACCAGCTGTAAAAACCAGACCACACCACGGGGTGGCGGGCCCGGCAAAACAACCAATCCATATAAATAAATTGGTATCAACAAACTTGGCACACTATTGAGTTCTCAAACAACAGACACACCCGGCACCACCACAACATCTCAGCCGTGGATCGCTCCGGAGCAACTTTTCAAACTTACCCGGTTCCAGCCCCCGATGCAAATCCCGCTTCCAGGACCCACACCAGCAACCAAACCAACCCCACCCGAACCCGCAGCGCACAAAACGCCAACCAGATCCTGGCCTTGAAAATTTAGGGGATTGGCCGCCTCCGGTTCCCAGCATTCCCGCTGGTCTCCCTCTCGGCGACTTAGAAAACAATACACCCACCCAACCCCCAGCGCAACTCCACCCCGTGAGCGCTCGGTCACCGCAGCTGACCGCACCGCTGACCGCACCGACGGCCGCACCGATGGCCGGGAGGTGTACTCCCATCACCGTCCGGCCGCCGCCCCGTCAGGGCTCAATCCACGCCGGACGCCGTCGGGCCGGCTGGCTTAAACACGAAGAGGCCGGCACCCACACGGGTGCCGGCCTCTCTCAAGCCACTGGCTTCAGGAGTGCTGAATTACCAGGAAGACTTCGTGATGCCCGGGAGCTCACCGCGGTGAGCCATGTCGCGGAAGCGAACACGGGAGATGCCAAACTTCTGGAAGGTACCGCGCGGACGGCCATCGATGATGTCGCGGTTACGCAGACGTACCGGCGAGGCATTGCGGGGCAGTTTCTGCAGGCCGAGGCGAGCAGCTTCGCGTGCTTCGTCGGTTGAGTTGGGATCAACCAGAGCCTTCTTCAGTTCGAGGCGCTTTGCAGCGTAACGCTCGACGATGACTTTACGCTGTTCGTTCTTAGCGATCATTGACTTCTTAGCCATGTGTTTAGCGCTCCTCTCGGAATTCGACGTGCTGGCGGATTTTGGGGTCGTACTTCTTCAGAACCATGCGGTCCGGGTTGTTACGACGGTTCTTGCGCGTCACGTAGGTGTAACCCGTGCCCGCGGTCGACTTGAGCTTGATGATCGGACGTACGTCCTTGTCCTTTGCCACTAGAGCTTCACTCCTCGTGCCAGGATGGCGGCTACGACTACGTCGATGCCACGCACGTCGATGGTTTTGATGCCACGTGCAGAGACCTGCAGGGTGACATTACGGCGCAGGGACGGAACCCAGTAGCGCTTCTTCTGGATGTTCGGGTCGAACCGACGCTTGTTGCGACGGTGCGAGTGCGAAATGCTGTGTCCAAAGCCCGGCTCGGCTCCGGTCACCTGGCAGTGTGCTGCCATGACGACTCTCCTAAAAATAAATGAACCGGTTGGCGGAGTTCCCGCCTAACCGTGCGACAGGCAGCGTCCGCGTCCAGCCCCCACATTTTTCCTCGGCCCCAAAGTTCAGGCTGCCGGCGCAAACCGGCTGTCGTCCTCACTGCGGCGAAGATTGTGGGCCACGGTCACGGGCGGCGGAATCCTTTCGGAAAGCCGCTGCGAAGTGCCGGGATACTGGGCGAATACAGGAGTGCCCGCAACTTGAGCCCCTAACTACCGGCCATCAGGACTGTCGTTTCTGCTGACAAATCCCGCCAACCGGAGCAATTGCACACGCTCCGCGCCACCTAGCGCCTACCAAGTCTACGAGCTTGGCGATTTAAAGACCAATCCACCATTGCGGGGTGTATAAGGGCCGGCGGCAAGAATCCCAATGTCGGCGCCGATCACAAGCATTTTTCCGCGCTGGCCACGTCGGCTCGGCGGAGCGTGGGGACCCATGTCTGGACGGCCGGTGCGGGCCGGGCCGACTTCGTCCAGGTGTCGGTGGCCGCCCTGGACATTGTCACCGCCGACATTACTGGCGACGCGATTGTGGCCGGCGGCCGCCCGATCTCGACCGTGCCACGGACGTCTGGGAAGCGAAGTGCTTGCCATTGCCGATGGGGGCTGCTTGGGACACTGGGCTTTCGGGCGTCGAGCTAGGCGGGCTGCAGTCCCGGCTCAGCCGGCAACGCGTTTTGCGCGGCGACTCCGGCGTACCAGCGGCCGCTGGCCTTGGGGATGCGCTGCTGGGATTCATAGTCCACCCGCACCAGCCCAAAACGCTGGTAGTAGCCGTAGGCCCATTCAAAGTTGTCCATCAGGGACCACGCCAAGTATCCGCGCACATCCACCCCGTCGGCCAATGCCGCGTGGAGGGCTCGAAGGTGGACGTCGAAGAAGGCGAGGCGCTCCTGGTCATCGACGAAGCCGGCTGCATCGGGGACGTCCTCGTAGGCAGCCCCGTTCTCGGTGATGTAGATCGGAATGCCGGCCGGTCCCGTGTAGTCCTGCTGCACCCGGTTCAGCAACCGCCGGAGGCCGTCGGGCTGGACTTCCCAACCCATTCCGGTGACCGGCAGGCCCCGCGGCACGGAATGTGCGCCGTCGGCGGCGACAAAGGGCGACGGCTGCGGGGCGGCAAAGGGCGACGGCGGCGCGGCGGCCACGGGCGCGGTGGCCGCGGGAGCAGGCGGCGTCTTGGTGACGGCTTCGCCGTGGTAGTAGTTCACTCCGAGCAGGTCGATCGGCTCCGCGATGACTTCCAGGTCGCCCTCGCGGATGACCTCGGCCAGGCCGAGGTGGGCCACGTCCGCCAGCAGATCGGGGGGGTACTCGCCGCGGAACAGCGGGTCCAGGAAGATCCGGTTGGACTGGCCGTCAAGGCGGCGGGCGGCGTCGCGGTCCCCCTCGTCGGCGGGGTCCACCGGGTCGACGACGTTGAGGTTGAGGGTGATGCCGAGCTTTGCCTCCGGGTCCCGGGCGCGCAGCCGCTGCGTTGCCAGGCCGTGGCCCAGCAACAGGTGGTGGGCGGCGGCGAGCGCCGCGGCCGGTTCCGTCCGCCCCGGTGCGTGGACTCCGGCGGCGTAACCCAGGAACGCGGAGCACCATGGCTCGTTCAGGGTGGTCCAAATGCGGACGCGGTTGCCCAGCGCCTCGTGCATCACCGCCGCGTACTCGGCGAAGCGTTCCGCAGTGTCGCGGTTGGCCCAGCCGCCCTCGTCCTCCAGGGCCTGCGGCAGGTCCCAGTGGTACAGGGTCAGCCAGGGTGTGATGCCTGCAGCCAGCAGCTCGTCGACCAGCCGGGAGTAGAACCGGATGCCGTCCGGGTTGGGCGTCACGCCGTCAGGCATGCACCGTGCCCACGACGTGGAGAAGCGGTAGGCCTTCAGGTTCAGTTCCTGCATCAGGGCAACGTCCTGCGTCGAGCGGTGGTAATGGTCGCAGGCCACTTCGCCGTTATGGGCATCGGCGACGGCGCCGGGCCTGCGCGCGAAAACATCCCAGATGGAGTCCCGCCGGCCCTCTTCGTGGGCGGCCCCCTCGATCTGGTACGCGGCCGTTGCCGCGCCCCAGAGAAAGCCTTCGGGAAATTCGAGTGGCAGGGTGCTCATCTTTGAACTGCTCCTTGTGTGATTTGAAGACCAGTTGAGTAGTAGTCCACAAAGTGTGCCATCCGGGACCATGGCCCGGCTCCCTGGGCTGAGCGACCTCTAAAGGTGAGTGAGCTGGCCGTACCGCGGCGTCAGGCCGTCGCCTGAGGACTTCCCGGTGACGCGGCGGACCACCCACGGCGCGGCGAATTCGCGGACCCAGCGTGCGTTCGCGCGGATCGCCTCGGTCCGGCTCAGTTCCGGCACCGGCGTCATGGGCGGGACATCGATCGAATGGTCATGCTCCAGGACGGTCAGGACGCGCTTGGCCATGTTGGCGTGGCCGGCCGCGGACATGTGCATCCGGTCGGTGCCCCACATCCCCCAGTCGTAGTACTCGCTGAAGCGCCAGTAATCCACCAGGAGCGCGCCGTGGTCGCCGGCGATTCCGCGGACCAGTTCGTTGTAGATGGCGGTGCGGCCGCGCGTGGTGCCGAAGATCTTCGAGCCGCGGGAGTCGAATCCGGTGAACATGACAATGGTGGCGCCCGTGGCCTTAAGCTTGCGGATGCCGGCGTCGTAGTCCACCAGCAGATCATCGATGTCGATCCTGGGCCGGAGGATGTCGTTGGCGCCGGCGTAGATGCTCACCAGCGTGGGCTTAAGGGCGACGGCGGCATCCACCTGTTCGGCCATGATCTGGCGGAGCTTCCGGCCGCGGATGGCGAGGTTCGCGTACCCGAAGGCCGGATCCGCGGCGCCGAGCTGTTCTGCCACGCGGTCCGCCCAGCCCCGGACGTTGTTGGGCCGGGTGGCGTCGTCGTCGCCGACGCCTTCCGTGAAGGAGTCTCCAAGGGCCACGTAGCGGGAGCTGAAATCCATGCAGCCAGTCTGCCAGCAGTTGCTCCGAGCGAACAAAGGCGGCCGGAAACGCGCAGTCCCGGTGCCCCATCGTGCTGCGCGCTGCTACTGGCTTTCGCGCAGGATCCAGTGGTCGTCGTCGAGGCGGGCCACGATCTTCTCGCCGATCCGGGCCAGGTCGGCGATGTCGTCCTCGCTGAGGGCATCAAGGAACAGCGACCGGACCGCCTCGACGTGCCCGGGCGCGAGCTGCTCGATGGTGGCCATGCCGGCGTTCGTGAGGTGGGCCGTGGTGACCCTGGCATCTCCCGGATGCTGGCGGCGTTCCACCCAGCCACGGTTCTGCAGCTTGGTGACCACATGTGAAAGCCGGGACAGGGAGGCACTCGTGCGCGCGGCGAGTTCGCTCATGGGCAGGAACCGCTCATCCGCCTCGGAGAGCATCGCCAGCACGTTGTAGTCAAAAAGGGAGAGCTTTCCCGCACCGTGCAGCTGGGTGTCCAGGGCCGCCGGCAGCAGCGTATTGATGCTCAGCTGGGCCAGCCAGGCCCGGCGTTCCTCGGCGTTGAGCCAGCGCGGTTCGGTCATGGGTCCATTCTAGGAGTCTTGAAGCTTGACCGTTCAACCGAGGGACTGATCTCGCCAATCGGTCCGGGGGCGTGCGGCTAAGCAGGCGGTACGCTGACCGTATGTACGTCGTCTCCCTGACCTATAGGGTCCCCGAAGAGATCGTTGAATTTCATCTCCCCGCGCACGTTGCGTGGCTGCAGACGGCCTTCGACGAGGGCGTCTTTCTGGTCGCGGGGCGGAAGATCCCGCGTACGGGCGGGCTGCTGCTCTCCAACACCGACCGGGCGGCCCTTGACGCCTCGCTGGCCAAGGATCCGTTCTACATCAACGGAGTGGCCGACTTCGAGGTCATGGAGTTCCACGCCAACCGGGTCGCCCCGGGCTACGAGAACCTGCTGGACGGCTAGCGTCACCGCCGGCGCTGTTCCGGCGCTTCACCTACAGTCAGTTTCTTTAGTCCCTTCCGCGGGACCCGGACGGGTTCCGGCCAGCGCGGAGTCAGATGATCCCCGAGAGTGACGCCGCGGAGTTTGCGCCCAAAGAGCGGAAGCACCCAGTCATGCACCCAGCGCCGCTGCCGGCGTTCCCAATGCCGGAACCCCTGCCGGGCGGGGACATCCCGTTCCTTGGGTTTGATTTTGTGCGGCACTCCGAGCTGGTCGAGGACCTGCCCGGCGAGATACCTGTGGCCCGCCTTGGACATGTGCAGCCGGTCCGTATCCCACATCCGCGGGTCATGGAACGCGTCAAAGCACCAGTAGTCCACCAGCACGGCTTCGTGGCGGACCGCCATTTCGCGGACACGCTGGTTGTAGACGGCGTTGCGCCTCTTCAGCGGTTCAAGCAGGGGTGAGATCTTGACGTCAAAGCCCGTGAACAGCACCACGGTGGCCCCGCTCGCGGCCAGCGTGGCGACGAGGGTTTCGTAGTCCTTCATGAGGGCGTCGATGTCGGTCCCGAAATCCAGGATGTCGTTTCCGCCCGCGTATAAGGTGACGAGCGTCGGTCCCATGGCCAGCGCCGGTTGCAACTGCTCGGCGATGACGTGACGCAATCGCCTGCTGCGGATTGCAAGGTTGGCGTACTCCCATCCCGGTTCCGCCTTGGCCAGCTTCTCCGCCACCCGGTCCGCCCAGCCACGCACGCCGTTGGGCAGCCGGGGGTCGTAGTCACCCACCCCCTCCGTAAAGGAATCCCCCAAGGCAACATAGAGGCGTCGGGCGCCCGGGCCCGGGTTCAGAAGGTTCTCGGCCACGGCGCCACCCTAGTCAGCCCAACGGGCCAGCAGGAAACGGCGGGGTAAACGATAGGAGGCGCAGGGGTGAGCCATGCTGAACGGTCGCCGCCGGTGCTTTGCGTAGGAGCGCATCGCCGCCCAGAGCCGGGCGAGGCCGCAGGGAACCGACTCAGAGCTCGGCCTTGCCCTGCCGCCAGTAGCCCATGAACGCCACCTGTTTCCGGTCGATCCCCACGTCCCGGACCAGGTAGCGGCGCATGTCCTTGATGGCCCCCGCTTCACCGGCAAGCCAGGCATAAAACGGCAGGGCACCGGCGGGTGTGTCCGGGTTCCTGCCGGCGCCGATAGCCGCCGCGCCCATCCGGGCCGGAGTCTCCCAGAGGATTTCCTGGTCCACGTCGACGTCCTCGGGCTCGGGTCCGGCTGCCCGCTCCGGAGCCCTGATGCCTACCCAGCCCGGAAGCGGCACTGCAGCGCGGACCGCTTCCTGCAGGAGCTGGCCGTGCGGAACCAGGCCTGCGGCGGCACCGCGCGCAAGCCAGGTGATGTCGACGTCGGCCGCTGTCCTCAGCTCCTGGAAGTCGCTGCTTTCGGGGACCTCCAGGATGGCGTGCCCGCTCATATAGTCCGGGAGGCTCTCGAGGATGGCACTGATGGCGGGGACCGCTGTCTCGTCGCCGGCCAGCAGCACGCGCTGGGCCAGGCCGGGCCGCCATTCGATGCCCGAGTAGTGTCCTGCGGTCACGCAGTGTGCGGCCCTGTTGTTGGGCCCGATAAGGATGAGGGTGTCCCCCGGGCTGGCACGCAGTGCCCAGTTGGCTGCCGGCCCGCCGTTGCCGGCGTCGTCAACGTGCAGGACGAAGTCGACGTCGATCTCCGGGTAGACAGCGTCGAGGCGCTCCCGGCGCACCGTGTAGGTCCGCATGGAGCCCCGGGCGCCCGGGTCCCGGGCGAGCCAGTCCTGGTACCACCCCGTCTGTTCGGTCCGGAATTCGGGCAGCGGGAGCGCGCTGCCGTCTTCGGCCAGGGACGGGATCATGAGCTTGATCCGCAGATCCAGTGTGTTGCCGTGCACGCCGAAGTCCCGCAGCGAGTAGCCGCCGAACGTGATCCGGCGGAAAGTCGGCGTGAGTTGCTGGACGGCCGTGACCTGGACTTCGAACGCCATGGTCATCGGTTCGGCGGCGGATTGCCGTGCCGGCTCGGTGCGGACAGTGCGGAGGGTGCTGTTGGCTGCGGTCATGAGATCAGCTCCAGGGACGTTGTTGCGGCGGGGGTGGAATAGGCGTGGTGGCGGCCCAGCGGGATGATCAGTGGCGCTCCGGAGACCGGGTCCGGGGCCACCCGGCAGTCCAGGCCGAAGACGTCCTTCACCATGTTTTCGGTGACCACCTCGCGGGCGGCGCCTTCGGCCACGATCCGTCCACTCTTCATGGCGATGACATGGTCCGCGTACCGGGCGGCGAGGTTGAGGTCGTGCAGCACGATCACCACGGTGGTGCCGCGCTCACGGTTGAGATCGGTGATGAGGTCCAGGACCTCCACCTGGTGGGCGAGATCCAGGTAGGTGGTCGGCTCGTCCAGGAGCAGCACCTCGGTTTCCTGGGCGAGCGCCATCGCGATCCACACGCGCTGGCGCTGCCCGCCGGAGAGCTCATCCACGTTCCGGTCGGCGAGCTCCAGGATGTCGGTCGCGGCCAGGGCTCGCTGCACGGCGCATTCGTCCTCCACGGACCAGGACCGGAAGAAGCCCTGATGCGGATAGCGGCCGCGGCCCACGAGGTCGCGGACCGTGATGCCGTCCGGCGCCGTCGGATGCTGCGGGAGCAGCCCCAGGCTGCGCGCGAGCTGGCGGGCGGGCCGGGCATGGATGTCCGTGCCGTCCAGCGTCACCGTGCCGGAGGCGGGCTTGAGCAACCGGGACAGGCCTCGCAGCAACGTGGATTTCCCGCAGGCGTTGGCGCCGACGATCATGGTGATTTTGCCCGGCGGGATCTCGGCGGTCAGCCCCTCGATGACAGTGCGTTGACCGTACGTGAGTGTCAGGCCGGCGGTGTGCAAGACTGCCATTTCAGGCGTCCTTTCGGTTGGAGCTGACCAGCAGCCAGAGCAGGAAGGGCGCGCCGAGCGCACCCGTGACCACGCCGACCGGCAGGACGGTGCCGTCAAGCAGCAGCGGGGCGATGTTGACGGCAAGAAAATCCGCAGCGAGGACGATCAGCGCCCCGGTCAAGGCGGCCGCCGGGAGGCTGGCTTGGCGGACAAAGCGCCGGGCGATCGGCCCCGCGAGGAAGGCGACGAAGGCCACCGGGCCGGCTGCCGCCGTCGCCGCCGCAGCGAGGGCGACGGCGGTGATCACGACGGCCAGGCGGGTACTCCCGACCCGCACGCCGAGGCCCGCGGCGGCATCGTCGCCGAGTTCAAGGATCCGCAGCCGCCCGGCAAGGAACGCCACGGCCGGGACCAGGACGAGCAACGCCAGCCCGAGGACCCCGGCCCGGTCCCAGCTCGCGGCGTTCAGCGAGCCGTTAAGCCAGATCAGCGCGTCGGCGGCCGTGCGGATGTCCGCCCGGGTCATCAGGAAGCTGACCACGGCCTGGAGCGCGGCGGCAATCCCGATCCCGGCCAGAATCAGCCGGCTGCCGGCAGCATCACCCCGCCCCCCGGAGACCACGCCGGAGCCCAGACGCCCGCCGCGGGAAATGCCGTAGATGAGCGCGGCAACGCCGAGCGCACCGGCCAGGGCGGCGCCGGATACGACGGCACCGGAGGCCCCGAAGAGCACGATTGCGGTGACGGCGGCGGCGCTTGCCCCGTAGCTGATGCCGATCACGTCGGGGCTGGCCAGGGGGTTGCGCAGCATCGTCTGGAACAGTCCGCCGGAGAGGCCGAAGGCGGCGCCGATCAGCGCCCCGGTCACCGCCCGCGGCAGCTTGTTCTCCATCACGATGAAGCTTGCGCCGGGGATCTTGGGTCCGCCGGTGAAGTGGGCGGTGAGAATCCGGAAGAAGTCGTGGAGGGTGACGGTGTAACTGCCCAGCAGAACGCCCGCGGCGAAGAGGACCACGACGGCGAGCGCCAGCACGGCCGTGCGGCTGCGGAAGGCGCCGCGAGCTGACAGATAACGCCAATGCCGGCGCGCGGCACTGCCGCGAATTGTCATCCCGGCGGAGGTAGCGACCGGGACGGGGGGCGTGGTGCCGGATACGGTCTTCACAGGCCGGCCCCCTTCCCGCGCCGGACCAGCCACACGAACACGGGCCCGCCCACGAGGGCAGTCATGATTCCGGCGGGAACCTCACCCGGGAGCAGGATCACGCGGCCTGCCACGTCGGCCGCCAGCAGCAGCGCCGGGGCCAGGATCATCGACAGCGGCAGGATCCAGCGGTAGTCCGGGCCGCTCAGGAAGCGTACCGCGTGCGGAATGACGAGGCCCACGAACCCGATGGGCCCCGCCAGCGCGGTTGCCGAGCCGCACAGCAGGACAATCCCCAGCGCGGTGACCCCGCGGACTACGCCCACCCGCTGGCCCAGGCCGCGGGCAATATCGTCGCCCAGGGCCAGGCTGTTCAGGATCCGCCCGGTGGCGAGCACAATCCCCGCGCCGAGCATCAGGAACGGCACACCCGGAAGCACCACCGACCAGTCACGGCCCGCGATACCGCCCACCTGCCAGAACCGGAATCGGTCCAGCGTGTCCTGGCTGGAGACCAGGATGACGTTCATCAGCGAGAAGAGTCCCGCACTCAACGCGGCGCCGGCGAGGGCGAGCTTTACCGGTGTCGCGCCGTCCCTGCCGAGCGAAGCGATGAGGTAGACGACGGCGGCAGCGGCCGCGGCACCGATGAACGCGAACCAGATGTAGCCCGTCAGCGAGGAAATGCCGAACACGTAGATACCGGTGACAACGGCCAACGCGGCGCCGGCATTGACACCCATGATGCCCGGATCCGCCAGGGGATTCCGGGCGACGCCCTGCATGGCGGCTCCTGCCAGTCCCAGCGCAGCCCCGGCGAGCAGGCCCAGGACGGTCCGCGGGAGGCGCGCGTGCACCACGGCGTGGTCGCCGTTGGCCGGGTCGAACCGCGTCAGCGCCTGCCACACGATGTCCGGTGCCAGGCCGCGGGCTCCGACCGCCAGGGACGCGGCGGTCACTAGAACCAGGACGACGACGGCGGCCAGCAGCCAAGCGGGACGGCTGCTGCGGTTGGCGGCCGGACGACCCCGCCCGCCAACCGCGGCGGCTGCGGGTGCGGCCAGGGCGGGCAGGGCCGCCGTCGTCGTTCTTGGATTCATGGGTGCGGTGGCTACTTCGCTGCTTTGTCGGCCGCGCTGGCCAGTTGCGGCAGGAAGGTGTCCAGGGACCACGGCAGGCTCAGCGGCGAGGAGGCGGAGATGGACAGCGTGAGCGTGTTGTCCGAGTCGGCCACGAGGGCGCCGCTCTTGATGGCGGGGATCTGGCCCAGCAGCGGGTCGGCCTGGATGGAGCCGACGGTGCCGGCGTCCGGGACCCAGGTCACAAAGATGTCGGACTCGAGCTCGTTGGCCTTCTCCGCGGACCAGGGGATGAAGAACTCCGCGGAGCCCTTGGAATTCTCTTCAACGACCGGTGCAAGCTTCATGCCGAGAGAGTCGAGGAAGCGGGGCCGGTTGTCGTTGGCAGTGTAGACATTGACGCCGTCGCTCTTGGCGGGCTCCAGGTTGCCGTAGATGTAGGTCTTGCCGGCCAGCTGCGGGTACGCGGAAACCTTGTCCTTGATGGTGGCTTCGGTGTCGGCGATCAGCTTCGTGGCCTCCGCTTCCTTGCCGAGGGCGGTACCGATCATGCTGGTCGTTTCCTGCCAGGGTGTGCCGTACGCGATGTCCGGGTACGCGACCACCGGGGCGATTTCACTGAGTTTCTTGTAGTCCTCTTCTTTCAGGCCGGAGTAAGCGCCCAGGATGACATCGGGGTTGAGCTTGGCGATTTCGGTGAAGTTGACGCCGTCTGCCTCGGAGAACTGGACCGGAGCCGCGTCCGAGCCGAAGCCCGCGCCGAGCTTTTCGAGCGCGGCATCCTTCCACGGCGTGGAACCAAGATCGTTGCCGCCCCACTCGTTCTTCGGGAGGCCCACCGGGACGACGCCGAGGGCGATCGCAACATCGTCGTTAACCCAGGAAACAGTGACGACGCGCTTGGGCTGTTCCGGGACGGTGGTTTCGCCGAAAACGTGCTTGATGGTCACGGGGAATTCCGAACTGGCCGTCTGCGCGGCGGAACCGGCCGGTGCGGAGGCGGCCGGACCGGTGGAGCAGGCGCTGAGCGTGAGGACGGCGGCGGCCAGCACGGCGGCCGTCTTGGCGGCGGCACTCTTTCGGGCTTCGCCCAATACGCCGCGGCGGGCGGAGGCAGCCGGCAGGGCCCGTGTAAACAGGGGTGGTCATGAAGATCCTTAGGTCAATGATGCGAACCCAAGTAAGGCTAGCCTATCCTTCTGTAGATTAAGGAAGGATCTCGTAACGTAATTGTTTCGATCGGCACGAGTGCCGTTCTTCGGGCAACCGGCTTTCCGCGCCACCCGGGCAGGCAGCCCGGCCGGCCGGGCTCGTCGCGTGCAGTTCCGACAAGCCCAGCCGGCGGCGGTCAGCGGTAGGAGACGCTCAGCAGCAGCGCCTTGAGGGCCTGCCCCTCGGCGCCTGCCAGCCAAGACTTGGCCGCCGCGTCACTGGCGAAGGGCTTTTCGATGAAGTGGACGTCGGCCACCAGAACGCCGTGCGCCGTGCGGATGATGCCGTCGAGTGCCATCTCCGCGCCGGGAATCGGAGCGCCGGCCGTCAGGTGCATGCGGTACGTCGCAAGGTCATTGACCCGGTCCACGTAAAACGAGTACCGGGCCGCCGGCGCAGGCTGGCCCTGCAGTCCCGGAACGGGCACAGATTCGAAGACCGTCCTGGTCACGGGGCTCGTCACCCCGTCGGCAATCTGCCCGGAGTACACCGTGGCTTGCCTGGTTCCGGCGGCGTCATAAACAGTGGCCGTTCCCACGAAGGGCGAGCCTCCCGCATCGAAAAGCTCCACCCGCCAGTCAGCCGGGTGCTTGAAGGACACGTGACCGTCCGGAAAAGTGTACGTCACCAGGCCGTTCGGAGCGGGAGCGGACGACGGCGGTTCGCCGGCCGCCGCCGTCGGGCTCGTCGCGGCGGGGCCTGCGGTGGCGGGGCCTGCGGTGGCGGGGGCGGCCGTACCCGGGGCAGACGCGGCACTCGCCGATCCGGGCGGGCTGGCGGCGGCCGCGGGCGACGCATTTTCGCCCGAGGCCGCCCCGCAGCCGGTCACGGCAAGGGTTGCGGCAGTTGCGAGGGCGGCGACGAAGGGTGCGCGATGCGAAGAGCGCATGGGATGCCTTTCTTGAGGGCGCCCTCAAGCTCGGCGGGGTGGGAAGCTTGTGCATCGCGGACGGAGAGTTCCGTGATGACCCCGGGTGAAGCGCGGGCGAGGAGTTGATGTTCAAAAGAGTCGCACGCCCCTGCGCAGCCGCACCAGAGCTTCACCAGTAAATCCATCGATTTGTTATATTTTTCGTCAGAAAGCAGATAACACTCGATACCCAGGGCGGATCAGGTCAGCGGAGGACGATGTCCACCGGGTTTGCCTCGGAACGCCAGCTTCCCTTGGCCCCTCCGCGCGGACCGATCACAGGAGCGGTAAGCACCCCGGAGCGGTTGGTGCGCTTGTCCCGCAGGATCTCCGTGACCGAGCCGAGGTGCCGGGACAGGTCAATCACGTTCTCCGGGGCAGCCAGCAGCAGCTGGAAGCCGAACTCGTGCAGCGCCTTGATACCGGCACCGGCGAACTCCTCGGACGCGAGGACAAAGGCCTCGTCCATCATCACGGTCCCGTAGGTGGTGAAGCCCTGTTCGGCGATGCCCAGCTGGTAGCTCAGCGCGGCCGCCATGATGAACGCGGTGAAACGCTGGCGCTCACCGCCTGACATCGAACCGGTGTCGGCATGCATGAACACCTCGGTTTTCCTGGAGCCCTTCGCCGGACCCTTGGCGCCGCTGACCTGCAGCTCGCGGTGCTCCTTGCACTGGATGAAAAGGTGTCCGCGGACATCCAGCACCTCGGCACGCCACCGGCGGTCCTCCGGAGTCTGCGAGCCCAGCCGCTTCACCAGCGTTTCGAGCGACTTGTAACGGCTGCCGAGCTCGGCGTCGCCGTCGGTGTCCGCCCCGGAAGCCGGGGCAGCGGCCTTCCCCGGACGCGAGTGGCGGACTTTGAGCGCGTTCTGGATGGCGTCCTTGAACTGCTTGGCCGTGGCGGGAAGGGTCTGCTTGATGTCGAGTTCCAGGAAACTGCCCTCGTGGAAGTTCACCCCGGACAGGATCCCGTTGAGCGGCAGGATGCGGCTGCTGATGGAACGGCGCTCCTCGTCCAGCAGATGCAGCAGGGTGCTGAAGGACTCATGCGTGCGCTGGTTGAAGAACTGGCGGAACTCGGACTCCTGCGCGGGCAGCCCGTCGCTGACGATCGCGTGGTAGCGGGACTCGAACTCCCCCGCGGCGCCGATGGACGTTCCGTGGTCCGCGGAGATCGCCGTGCCCCATTCGCGGACGAAGCCCTCGAAGATGCGGGTGAGCCGCTCCGAAGTGGCCTGTCCGCCGGACTCCGCGGCGTGTAGTTCGGCAAGGAGCCGGGTCCGCACCTGGTTGGCGAGATTGTCCAGCTCGTGCATCTCCAGGACGTCGCCGAAGCCAGCGAAGTACGGTTCCAGCGCGGCCACCGTGGCGTCCGACGGCGGCGCCTGCTCCAACCGGCGGCGTGCGGCATCCAGCAGCGCATCGGCAGCCGTGAGCCGCGAATCGAGGGCCTTGTATTCGCTCTGCAGCACAGCCGCGGCCTCGGTGCTGGACTGGTGCTTGTGCCGCGCGGCTTCGATATTGCCGCGCAGGGGCTCCAGGTCGGCCTGCGCCGCGAGGGCATCCTTGAGCCGCTGCCCGATCCGGGCGGGTTCGTCCGCGGCCACGGCGGCCGAGACCTGCTCCCACGTGCGGTGGTCCTCGGCTACCCGGCGCAAGGCCTCGAGCTGCCGGGTCATCCCCTGGTGCGATTCCTCGCGGCTTTGCGCCAATTCGGCGGCCTTGGCGAGTTCCTGCTGCAGGTCCTCGACCTGTCCGGCCACCAGTTCAAGTTTGGCGGCATTGTCGAACCCGAGGACATAGTCCTGACGGGACGTGAAGCGGTCGTCCTTTTCCACGGTGTGGCGGTTGCGCTTGACCACACCGCCCAGGCTTAGGCCCTTGTCCAGCCGGGCGAGCTCATCCGGATCCTCGACGCACGGGTAGGCAAACTCCAGGGCGATCCGTTCGCGGATCCACTCGCCGGCCGCCGAGGCCGGGCCAACGGCGAGAATGTCCAGCTTGCGCAGCAGATCGGTGGGGGCCGCGTCCTCCACGGCCAGCGCGCCGCCCGCGAGCGGTTTCGAGGCGTCCACCGCGCGCAGGGCGCCCCGGACGGAATTATCGTTGAGGTATCGGGTGACGGCGGCGAAATGCTCGCCCGGGACCAGCAGCGTGGTGGCGAGGCTGCGCAGCGCGCGCTCGGCGGCGGGCCGCCACTGCTCCTGCCCCTCGGCGAGATCGATCAGCTCGCCGCCGAACGGCATGTTCTCTTCGGCGACCCCCGTGGCGGCCGCTATGGCGCTCCGGTTTTCAATGCTCGACGGCGGCAGCAGGGACTTGCGCGTCTTCAGCGAGACGAGCTCCTGCTGGGCCGCTGCTAACTCGCGTTTTTTGGTGGCGTGGCCGTCGAAGGCCTCGAAGCGCAGCTCCTTGAGCGCTTCCGAGTCGTCTGCCAGCTCCGCCGAGCGGGTGGCCGCGTGCGCGTGGGCCTGCTTCCAGCCGGCCGCCGTCCACTCCAGTTCCAGGCCGGCGTCGGACAGCGCCTTGCGCGCCGATTCCTCCACCTGCTGGCGGAGCTTGAGCCCCACGCCTGCATTCTCCAGCGACTGCTCGATCGCGGAGATCGCGTTGCCGCCCTGGTTGTTGTAGTCCGCTTCGAGCTCGCGCAACGCCTTGGCCAGGCCGTCCCGGATGCCCCGTTCGGCAGCCAGCTCCTTCGCCTTCGCCTGGGCCAGGTCCTTGAGCCGGGCGAGGGTCTTCGCATGCACGGTGACCGCCAACTGCTGCTTGTAGGCCTCGAATTCCTCGCCGGCGAGGTCCCGCAGCCGGTTCGCGTCGAGCAGGGCCTGGGCGTACTCCTTGTTCAGCGCGGGCACCGGAGCCAGCTGGTCGCGTTGCTGCCGGATGTCCTCAAGGCGCTGCCGGATGGACATCAGGTTGCTGAATTCCTCGACGACGTCGTCCGCGGCGGACAGCGTCGCGGGGGCGTCCAGGACCTGGTCGCGGAAGAAGGTGTTGACGCTTGCCGCCGAGGCCCTTGCCGGCCTGGATGACGCGCAGCAGCGGAAGGGCCTGGTCCGAATTGATGCCCAGCAGCCGCCGGAAGCGTTCCGCGAACGCCTTGTGCACGTCGAAGATCTGCGCGTCCGGGAAGATCGCGTCCAGGGCCGGCCTGGTGAACCGCTTCTCCGCGATGCCCTCGATGGCGGTCAGATCCAGCGGCTTGTTGTCGATCAGGTAGTACCGCCCGACGCTGGACTCCGTGCCGTTCTTCGGCAGGTCGAACAGGGCCGAGACCGTCACCCGGGTGCCGGCGGCGTTATCGAAGGTCAGTGCGACGGCGGACCAGGTGGCGCCGGGACGCTGGAAGGCGCTGGCCGAGCCCTCGCCGACGGCCTTGTCCCCCACCTTCCCGCGCATGTACGTGAACGTGGTCCGTTTGTCCTCCACGGCTCCGCCGGCCCGCTGGGCCGCGGCCTCGTTGGAGCGCGGCCGCGCGTCGAAGACCCGGAGCATCGCGTCGAACAGGGTGGACTTGCCGACGCCGGAATTGCCGGTCAGCAGGGTACCGTTGCGGTCCACGTGCATCGTATGCGCGCCATGGAATGTGCCCCAGTTGACCACCTGGACCAGGGCGAGGCGCATCTGGCCTGGGTTCGTGAGCTCGCCGAGCGGGAGCATGGTTGCGATGCTCACTTGGCGGCCGCCGCTTCCTCAGTGGTTGGCTTGGGAGACGACGACGGCGATGCCGCCCCCGCCCCTTCGCCGCGCCGCTGATCTTCGATCAGCTCAGCGCGCGGCTCCGATAGCGGCCCCGGACTTCCCAATGCTCGCAAGCTCGCATCGGGCCCCTCGTCCGGTCCCTTAGATGCCACTCCCTGGGCGGCATCGCCGTCGTCGTCGTTTAGCGCGTCACCTTCCGGTTCGTCGCCGCCGTCTGTTTCGTCGCCGTCATCCTCGGCAGCAGACCCGGCCAGAGGAGTGCCGTCCAGTTCCAGCAGCGGTTCTGTTCCTGACTCGTCGGTGGCGGCTGCTATCAGGGCGTCGATTTGGGCGGGGATGTCGCCGATGTTTTCGAAGGGGAGGGCCAGGGGGAGGGCGTTGGAGATGGTGTAGACCTCGTCCAGGCCGGTGGTGAGGAGGAGTTGGCGGGCCAGGAGCTTGGTGATGGCGCGGTTGACGACGTCGGAATCGCGCAGGGCGTCCTGCTGCCCGGCCGGCTGGTAATGGGCGACGAGTTCGCCGATTTCCTCGCGGGTGACGGTGGGGTCCGTCTGGGCGGTGACGTGGCGGTCCAGCAGCAGGCGGAGCCGGAGCAGCACGATTGTTTCGATCCGGCTCAGGGCGCGCTGCTGGCGCAGGATGCTGGAGCGGGTGCTGCCGCCGATCGCCTCGGGGTCGACCGGGCGGAGCACGGCCACCTTCCGTTCGTGATCCAGCTGCAGCGTGAGGAACAGCTCGGACAAGCGGCTGCGCAGGATCAGCTGGTTATCGAGCAGCGTGGTCCACAGTTTTTCGTCCCGGCCGCCGTCCACGTACGGGCCTTTGAGGAGTTTCACGAGGGCCTGGCGGACCTTCATCGGGAGCACGCCGGTGTCGCCGGGGAACAGGGCAGCGCCGTCCACGAAGGAGTCCCGTGGGGCGACGGTGAAGGGATCGGCGTGGATGTGATCGCCGGAACCCTCGTCGGGCGTGCCCGCCGCCGTCGTCGTGATGTCGTCAGTCATCTTCAATCTTTCGTGAGCGTGACCAGGGGCAGGTACGCGGTACGCGTGGAGCCGTCGATCTGTTCGAAGTCGAGGGTGTTCCAGGCGTCGCGGTCGAAGCCGGCGCCCTCGTGGAGCGCGTGGGAGAGCAGGGCGCGGATGGAGTTGATGTGCCGTTCCTCGGCCGGCAGCTGGGCCCAGGCCCCGGCCAGGGTGGAGGCGCCCGCGAACGCGGCCCGGATTGCCGCCGGGTCGGCTTTCCCCGTCCGTGGCGAGCGTACCCGGTCCGAGTCGCTGAACGAGATGGGGTCCGCGAGCTTTGGCGGGGCCGCGAACTCGTCCGGGTCGAAGAGCTTGACCATGGCGAGGGATTCGAAGCCTGCGTTGAACAGCACCGGACCGCGGACCAGGCCGGGCCGTTCGCGCTCGTACGGCAGGGAGCGGATCGCTTGCTCTGCTTCGCGCAGGACCTTCCGGAGCCGGACCGACTGGCGGAAGTCATCGCTCTGGACGTAGGTGTTGAGGCTTTCGCTGAGCTTGCCGTAAATCCGCTGGATCTGGCTGTGCTGGGTGCGGAGCTCGACCACGAGGTTTTTCAGCGTCTCGCGTTCCTCGTGGCTGAGATCGTCGGCGAACTGCCGGCTGAGCACCTCGCCGATCGCCGAGCGGAAACGCAGCTGCTGCTGCGGGTCCTCCAGGAATGCGGTGAAGGACCGGAACGTCCTGCCCTCGGGGCTCTGCCGGAGCCGTTTGTCCGCCTCCAGCACTTGAGCCATGGTGGCGCCCTTGCTCAGTGACTCCTCGATGATCTGGTTGCGGAGCTCCCCGACCAGCTCTTCGATCCGGTCGCGCATTTTCTTGTAATCGGCAGGCAGGCTGGCCGCGAGGTCCAGGATGTTACCGGCGGCCTCCACGGCCTCGTCGTCCTCGAGCAGGCCGTCGAAGTCCCCGGAGCTGATGTCCTCGATCAGCTGGCGCCGTTCGCCGATCTCCTCCTCGAGGGACTCCAGGCGGGCGCTCTGGTCCGGGTTCGTCTCATGGGCGAGCTTTTCGACGTCGCCCAGCAGCGTCCCGAGCCGGGACCCGTTAAGGGTGGAACGTTCGCTGGAGAGGCTGTCCAGGAAAGCGAGGACGCGCGCGGCCGGTTCGGTGACTTCATAGACGATCTGCCCGGACTGGTTGCGCCGGGTCAGGAAGTTCTTCCGGGTCCATTCGTCGGCGTATTTTTTTCCGGACAGCGCGCCGTTGGCGGATCCGCTCTGCTGCTCTCCCGTGCCGGGAGCCTGCCGGCGGAGCTGTTCCAGGAAGGCGTCGACGTCGGCATGGAACTGCTCCAGCGGAAGCTGCGGGCGGGTGCGCGAGAAGGAGGCCTGAAGCACGGCAATCACCCATGGCGCGGAGCGGGTGAGCGCCCACGCCGGGCCCTTGGTGAGGAGCTCGAGGTCGCGGAGACGGGCGCTGATGGCGTCGGCCGACGACAGGGCGGAGCGGGACACGCACTCTCCTTCAGCTGCCTCGGGGGTGGGGGATGGGCAGCGGATTCGCAAAACTGCCAGCTACAAGGTTAACGCAGGCCCCGGCTTTGCATTTTGCATTGTCTGCTTTTGAGTTCAGGAGCACACTATGTACACCACACATCAGAGGAGATTTTCATGCGCAAGAAAACGATGCTGATCACCGGGGTGGCGGCGGCGGCCGTAGTCCTGGGCGGGGCGACGGTGGCGGTGGCCGCCAGCACGTTGGCCGCCGATGACCAGGCCCTGAGCGGAACCGAATTGCAGCAGGCCAGCGATGCCGCTCTCGCGAAAGCCGGCGGTGGAACCGTACTCAAGGCGGAGACCGACGACGGCGCCTACGAGGTTGACGTCCAGCGTCCGGACGGCACCACGGTCGAGGTCGAAGTGGATCGTTCATTCCAGGTGGCAACGGTAGACGGCCCCGACGACGACGATTCCAACCTGCCGGCCCTTAACGCCGCTGACCGGGACCAGGCCGCGAACGCCGCCCTCGCCAGGGTAGGCCAGGGTACCGTGAGTGAAGTGGAACGGGAGAACGAGGGCGGCGCCGCCTACGAGGTGGAGGTCCGCCTACCGGACGGCTCCCAGGTCGAGGTGCAGGTCGGCGCGGACTTCCAGGTCCTGCGCCAGGACGCACCCGAGTTCGACGACTGACCCCGCCGCACGGGTCCCCCAGCGCGGACGGTGCGCGTTCGCAAGCGCTCCGTGACCTACGCCCGGGTAGCATTTCAATCCCATATCAACAGCCAGGACATCCCTCGGGACTCTGGTTGCCCGCACCTCCTGCACCCTACGCTCAGGCTACTGATTCAGCCGAAGCAATGGTGCAGGAGGAAGAATGCAGTTCGACCTAAGCGCAGTGGAAGCGGCAACCCTGGTGTTCATTGGAACGCTCGTGTTTGCTTTGGTGCTCACACTGTTCGTGATGACGGCGGCCCTGGCCGCCCTGGTGCTTACCGGCGTCGGGCGCCTCGTCTGGCTCATCTCGGCAATCCTCCTGCTGGGACTCGTCCGCGGCCTCAACTACACGTGGGACCGGCTGGTCCACCATGCATCCGCGGTGGAGCTGCCCGCGGAGCTGCCCGGCGATTTCGCGGCTGACTTCGTAGGGCAATCGGCCCCTAGTACGGGAACTTACCCGCGGGTAGTATTGCGGGACAGCTGAAGGGTCCTCCACCCACGGCGGATCCAGCGCTCGAGCCGGTCGCCCCGGTTATGAGGAGATGCCCGATGAGCTCCGCCGTCGAAAATCCAGCCGCTGAAAATCCCGGAACTGAAGTTCCCCGCACGGGTCCCGCCACCGACAGTCCCGCCGCCGATATGCCGGTCCGTGCACATGCGATCGGGCCGGCGGCCACCGCGGCCGACGCGCGGGCCATCGCCGAAGCCGCCCGTGAGACCAGCTGGGACAGGCCCAGTTTCGCCAAGGGACTTTACCTCGGCAGCTTTGATCTGAGCCTGATCCACCCCTGGCCCGAAGCGCCCGCGGACGACGTCGAACGCGGCGAGGCGTTCCTGGCCCGTCTGACCGCCTACTGCCGGACGATGTCAGGGCGCGAAATCGAGCGTAATGCGCTGATCCCCGACGAGTACCTCAAGGGCCTCGCCGAGCTCGGGGTCTTCGGCATGAAGATCCCCCGCGACTACGGCGGCTTGGGCCTCTCCCTCGTCTACTACGGCCGTGCGCTGGCGCTGCTGGGCTCGGTGCATCCCAGCCTTGGCGCCCTGCTCTCCGCCCACCAGTCCATCGGCGTCCCGGAGCCGGTGAAGGTGTTCGGCACACCCGAACAGAAGGAGAAGTACCTGCCGCGCTGCGCCGCCGGCGCCATCACCGCGTTCCTCCTGACCGAACCCGACGTCGGCAGCGACCCGGCAAGGATGGGCAGCACCGCCCTCCCCTCGGACGACGGTGAGTCGTACCTGCTGGACGGCGTGAAACTCTGGACCACCAACGGCGTGATCGCCGAACTCGTCGTCGTCATGGCGCTCGTCCCGGCCCACACCGACGCCGACGGCACGGCCCACAAAGGCGGCATCAGCGCCTTCGTGGTGGAGATGGATTCCCCCGGCATCACCGTGGAAAACCGCAACGCCTTCATGGGGCTGCGCGGCATCGAGAACGGCGTGACGCGCTTCCACCAGGTCCGTGTCCCGGCGGCCAACCGGTTGGGACGCGAGGGCCAGGGGTTGAAGATCGCCCTCACCACGTTGAATACCGGCCGGCTCTCGATTCCTGCCCTCTGCGTCGCCTCCGGACGCTGGAGCCTGAAGATCGCCCGCGAATGGTCCAACGCCCGCACCCAGTGGGGCCGGCCCGTCGGCCAGCACGAGGCGGTGGGCAAGAAGATCGCGTTTATCGCCGCCAGCGCCTTCGCCCTGGACGCCGTTTTCGAGCTGAGCGCCGAGATGGCCGATGCCGGGCAAAAGGACGTCCGGATCGAGGCCGCCCTTGCCAAGCTGTGGTGCACCGAAATCAGCTGCCGGGTTGCAGACGAACTGGTGCAGATCCGTGGCGGCCGCGGCTTCGAGACAGCCGAATCGCTCGCGGCCCGCGGCGAGCGCGCCGTGCCGGCCGAACAGCAGGTCCGGGACCTCCGGATCAACAGGATCTTTGAGGGCTCCTCGGAAATCATGCGGCTGCTGATCGCCCGTGAAGCCGTAGACGCGCACCTGGCGGTGGCCGGTGACCTCGCGTCGGTCGATGCAACCCTGTCGGACAAGGCAAAGGCCGCCGTCGGCGCCTCCGGATTCTATGCAAAGTGGCTGCCCAAGCTCGTGGCCGGAGCCGGCATGGATCCGCGGTCCTATAGCGACTTCGGCCGGCTGGCAAAGCAGCTGCGCTTCGTGGAGCGATCCTCCCGGCGGCTGGCCCGGCAGACCTTCTACGGGATGGGCCGCTGGCAGGCCAGGCTCGAGCACAAGCAGGCATTCCTGGGCCGGATCGTGGATATCGGGGCCGAGCTGTTCGCGATGGCTGCCTGCTGCTCACGGGCGGAGATGCTGCTGCGCACCGCGCCGGAACGGGCCGCGTCGGCCTTCGAGCTCGCCGAGGCGTATTGCGAGCAGGCAAGGGTGCGGGTGGACGAATACTTTGACCAGCTGTGGCGGAACACGGACGACGGCGACCACATCCTCTCCCGCAAGGTGCTCGACGGCGAGTACGTCTGGCTCGAGGCCGGGGTGCTGGACCAGTCCGAGGGGACCGGCCCGTGGATTGCGGACGCCAGCCCGCGCGCCTCGGAGAAGGAGAACCTGCACCGGAACTACCGGTGATGCGGGCCGGGAGGCACCGTGCCACCGGCCCGGCGGGATGGTAAGCACCCTTGCTAACCGGCTTTTCGGCGTGGTTAGGTGGACGTGAGACCACTACCCCGGTCTCCGCCTTGCGGTGCCGGTTCAAACCATGAATCCGGGTCAGTCAGTGAAAGCGAGCAGTCCTCATGAGCAGCACAGTAGGCCCCGAAGATCGAACCCCCCGTCGCGGCGAGGACCGGACGCCCTCCCAAGACGCCCGGATTCACGACGCACGCGAGGCCGCAGAGCGGCAGGACACCGCGCGGCAGGACACAGAGCGGCAGGACACAGAGCGGCAGGACGCCGTCAGCAGCGGGCCCACGAGGGAGACCGTGGTGGCCCGCGAAAAGGAGCAGTTCGGCGGCATCCAAATCGGTTCCGCCTTCTTCGGGTGGCTGGCCGCCACCGGCACGGCGGTGCTGCTGACAGCACTGGTCGCCGCGGCCGGAACGGCCGTCGGACTCGCCACCAACACCGACGTCAACGAAGCGGTCAGCGGCGGCAATGAGACCGTGGGACTCGTCGGCGTCATCGCTCTGCTCGTCGTCCTGTTCGTGGCCTACTACTGCGGCGGCTACGTCGCCGGGCGGATGGCTCGTTTCAACGGGGCCAAGCAGGGCTTCATGGTGTGGGTCTGGGCCATCATCGCCGCCGTCGTTGTGGCGATTCTCGGTCTCGTGGCGGGCCAGCAATTCAATATCCTGGCCAATCTGAACAGCTTCCCGAGGATCCCGGTCAACGAGGGCCAGCTCAGCACCATGAGCATCATCGCCGCCGTCGTGATTGCCGTGGTGGCCTTGATCGGCGCCGTGCTGGGCGGGCTTGCCGGCATGCACTTCCACCGCAAGGTGGACCGGGCGGGCTTCACTCCGGCGGACAGGGGCCAAGACCACTAGGCGGGTCTTGGCAAACCGCCCGGGCGTGCAGGGTGCCCGGCACGGTGCCCGGCGCCCTGATGATCCTTGATCCGGCGAGCACCGGCGCCGTTAACTCAGGCCGCCCGGAGGGCGTCGAGGTAGTACCAGCGGCGGTCCACCCGCAGGAAACGGCTTGTTTCGTGGTGGACGCCGCGTTCGCGGCCGTGCCGGAAGTGCGCCTTGAACTCCACGGTTCCGTCCCGGTCCAAAGGGCCGCCGCGGCTGGTGGAGACGATGTCCAGCCGACGCCACCGCATCGCGTCGTCCAGCGTGAGCCCGGCCGGGCGGGTATCCGGATGCCAGGTCCGCAGCAGGTATGCGGTGTCCAGAACGACGAAGGCGCTGTACCGGGAACGCATGAGCTGTTCCGCCGTCGGGGCCTGCGCCTCCCCGCGGTGGAACCGGCCGCAGCAATCACCGTACTGCTCCCCCGAAAGACACGGGCAGTTCCCCTCAAACGGGGGACGGTCCGGGGGGCCAGCCGGACCGGGAGTGGACGAAGCGGCCTGCGTCACGAGCGTCCTTCCGGTAGGCCGGACGGTGCCGGCGGGTCGTTGTTCCGACTATAGACGCAAGCCCCGCCAGCTGATCCGGCCGCAGGCTCCATAACAGCTTTGACACGTCTTGGCGGAAACCGGTGACCCCTGTGTGTCCGTTGAGAAAAGTCCGTATGGTTAACGGGTGCCGCTGCCCGCCACGAACTTTACGACGGGCACGATGCTGCAGGCCAGATTGGAGAGGTGAAGTGGAAGATCCGACGACCATCGCGCTAAACCTGACCTTCTTCGGGACCCTCGGGGTGGCGTTCGTGATGTTCCTCGGCCTCTTCGCCGTCTTCGTCGCCACCCTGGTGATTGCCGGCATAGGACGCCTGGCGGCCGTCACCGTTGTGGCCATCGCCGGCGGCGTGGCCCGCGTTGCGGGTACGGTCACCGCAGCCGCCCGGCCCGCCACACCAGCCCCCTCGACCTCACCAGCGGCGCCGAGCGACGCCGCGGACAACGCCTTCCCGTCCACTGCCCCCCGGCCGTCGAAACGTCCCACGCCGGTCAAGCCCAGCCGGAAGGAAACCCCGCAACTATCGGCCGATTGGGCCGCCGCCGTCGACCGGGCGGACGCCCGCGCGGCCGCCCGGGCAAAGGCGGAAGCCGCCCCGGCCGTCACAGTGTCCGTTCGCGACCTGCCCATCCCCACGGCTCCCGTGCAGGAGACCTTAAAAGTGGCTCCGCTGGTGGAGTCGGCCACGGACCAGAAGACCGCCGGACGGTCCGGGCCGGCCGGAGTATCGCAGCCTTGACGCACTCCGGGCCGCGGCGTAGACCTGAATGCAGGTGGCACCGGCCATAACCGGGCTGGTCCGGATCAGAATCGCAGCACGCCATGCCGAAGCAAATGTCCAGACACTCCTCCATCCTGAAGACCCCCCGCCCCCCCGCCGAGAGGCTCGCGCCGCATCCCGGCGACCCGAGCCATGGGCCGCTAACGGCCGAGGAACTCCAGCTCGCCGTCCGGAACCACTCGATGCCCCTGGAAGCGCTGCGGTATGACATCACACCGCCCGGGCTGCACTACCTGTTGAACCATTTCGACATCCCGTTCATCGACGGGGAGCACTGGCACCTTCGGATCGGCGGAGCCGTGGAGCGGTCGCTGGAGCTAAGCCTCCGGGCGCTCCGCCGGGCGCCGACCATCGCCGTCCCGGTGACATTGGAATGCGCCGGGAACGGGCGCTCCCTCTTGCGGCCCCGGCCGCTGAGCCAGCCCTGGCGGCTCGAGGGCGTTGGTACCGCCATCTGGACCGGCGTCCCGCTGGCGTACCTGCTGACCCAGGCCGGCGTGCTGGACGAGGCCGCGGAGGTCGTGTTTACCGGCGCTGACACCGGGATCCAGGGCGGCGTCCGGCAGCAATACGCGCGGAGCCTGCCAATCGGCGAGGCGCTGCGGCCCGACGTCGTCCTGGCGTACCGAATGAACGGAATGGAACTGCCCCCGCAGCACGGCTACCCGCTCCGCCTGGTGGTGCCCGGCTGGTACGGCATGGCCAGCGTCAAGTGGCTCTCCTCGATCAAGGTGCTGACCAGGCCTTTCGACGGGTTCCAGCAGCAGGTGGCATACCGCTACCAGCAGGATGCGAACGACCCCGGCATCCCGGTCACGTGGGCGAGGGTCCGCTCGCTGATGGTCCCGCCGGGGGTTCCGGACTTCTTCACCCGGGGCAGGGTCCTGCCCGCGGGCCCCGTGATGTTGAGCGGCCGGGCCTGGTCCGGGCAGGGTGCCGTGCAGCGCGTCGAAGTGGGGATTGACGGCAAGTGGGCACCGGCCCAGCTGGAGCACCCGGCGGCACCCTTTGCCTGGTGCGCCTGGTCGATGCCGTGGGTGGCCGACCGGGGCGAACACGAGCTGTCCTGCCGCGCCACGGACACCAGCGGTGCGACGCAACCCCTGGAACAGGTGTGGAACTACCAGGGGATGGGCAACAACGCCGTGCAGCGGATCAAAGTCACGGTCGAGTAGCCGGTTCTGCCCCCGCCCGCCCGCCGTCCCCCGGCGGTAGTCGGCCAGCAGGGGGCACCCTCCCCGGGGGCGCCTAGCTAGTAGTCGACGATCGCGCCGGCGGAGATATTGACCGTGGCGTCGGTGATGGCCCCGGCCTTGTCCGAGGCGATGAAACAGGCCACGTTCCCGACGTCGGCCAGCGTAGCCGTCCGGTTCAGGTGCGCGGTCTTCGCGATCTCCGCGACGATCTCCTCCCGCCCTTCGGCCTGCCAGGGGATTGTCTCGATGATGCCGCCGGTGACCATGGTGACCACGCGGATGCCGTACGTTCCCAGCTCGATCGCCCACTGCCGCCGCAGCCCCTCCATCGCGTCGAGGGCAACCTTGAAGCCGCCCAGTCCCGGCAGGGTCTGCGGACCGGAACCGCCGAACATCAGCACGACGCCGGACCGCTGCTTGATCATCTGCGTCGCCGCGGCGCGGGTGGTGAGGAAGTGGGTTCGGGTTGCGAGGGTCACCGGCCGGGTGAAGTCATCCACGTCGATTTCCAGTAGCGGCTGCTGGATGTCGCCAAAGGAGATGACGTTGAAGGATATGTCGATCCGGCGGCTCTTCTTGGCCGCCCTGGCAACAAACTCGTCCACCTGATCCTCGTTGAGGGCATCGACGACGGCGGTTTCCGCCTGCCCGCCGTCCTCGAGGATCTGGTGGGCTACTTTTTCCAGCCGCGACTCGGTGCGCCCGGCGAGGTAAACGAAGGCGCCCTCAGCCGCGAAGGCGCGGGCTACGGCCCCGCCGATGGCGCCTCCCGCTCCGTAGATCAGGGCGGTCTTGCCGTGCAGCAAGCCTTTACCGGGCGCATCGTTGTTCAGCATCGTCGCCTGCCTCCTGCCGCGGAGTGGTGAATTCCCTCAACTATGTTCTTGCCGGGGCGCGGTGGCAAGGGGGCGGAAATGCTACGGATGCGGCGGGGCGGCAGGCCCAGGCTGAGCGGAGCCATCCGGTTCAGAGGGATCTCCTGTCCCGGAGCGATCCACTGGAACCCTCCGGGCGTCGCCCGGATCCAATGGCCCCAGGTCCAGATGGAATGGCGCGGTATTCGTCCCGCATCAGCGCCACGTAGGTGATCACCCGATAGATCCAGCGGTTAAGCCCCAGCACCAAGTCAAAGAGGCCCCGCCGGTATTGCCCGGTGAAGAGCAGGATGACCCCGGCGATGAATACCAGCAGTCCCAGGAGCGAGATGCCGACGCTCTCCTGCACCCAAGCGCCGTCGCGCACTGTCCATGTCTGTGCCGTCCCGGTCAGCACGGCGACGATGAGCAGGTGGGGGATGGCCAGCAGCCAGGACTTGACCAATACCAGTCCCCGGGACAGCCGCTCGGGATAGTCGACGTCGAAGTCGGCCGGGTAGTCGGTGCGGGCGAGGGTGAAGGGCGGGTACCGGTCCGTGCCCAACGCACCGTAGGCGTAGAAGGACACCCGCCAGTTCCAGCGGATCACCCCGACGCTGAAGTTGAACAGCGAGCGCGGGTAGCGGCCCGTGAACAGGATCGCGAACCATGCCGCGATCGTGACCACGATGAGGGCGAACCAGAGGAAGAGCAGGATGATGAAGTGCGGGATTGCCAGCAACCATTTCACCAGCCACAGCCAGCGGGACAGGTCGGGATCCAGGTAACCACTGACTCGTGCCGGATACACCACGCCGCCCACGCCTGGCGGCGCCGCCGCCGCATAGGGCTGGGCCGGATACGGCTGGGGCATGGAAAGCGGCCCTGCCCCTGGCTGCCGGGTGCCAGGCGGGCCGGCTACTGGCTGCCCGAGGTAGGGTGACCCGGCGTAGGGTGGCCCGGCGTAGGGTGGCCCGGCGTAGGGTGGCCCGGCGGGTGGCTGAACACCTGAACCCTGCACGCCATAAGTTTGCGTACCGTAGGCCTGCCCGTAGCCCGGCGCTCCGTAGGGCTGCCCGGCCTGCCGCGGGCCGGCTGGCGGCGACCCTGGCGGGCGGGGCAGGCCAGGCCCAAGCCCCGCGGCGCCGGCCACGATCAGGGGCACGCCGACGGCCAGCAGCAGTAATCCGGCGATGAGCAGGCCAACAAAGATCGGCCACAGCAGGTCGGAGCGGGCCCCGGCTTGGAGATCAACGGCAACGGGCATGCTGGCGTCGGCATTCATGACTACTACGGCCCAGTTGCCGGACCGCAGGTCCCACCTGAGTTCTTGGGCCCCGGGCCCGGCGGCTGCGGCCGTCCAGAAACCCTGGTCGGCCGGCTGCGGCGGGGTTCTGGAGCCTGGGACAGCAAGGTACTGTGCCCGGAAGGGAGAGAATCGGACGTCGGTGACCTCGGAGTGCTGGACGTCGGCCAGGTAGGTCGCCACCGCGGCCTGCGGCGCGATCCCGATGAAGATCTGCTTAGCAGGGTCCGCGGCGGAGCCACGGATCACTATGCTGCCCGGCACGTTCACGGATGCCGTGTCCGAGAAGCGGTCTTGGGTCATGACGCCGAGGCGGGGAGAAGTCAGGGCGTAGGAGTCCGCGGCGAAGCGTGCCGACGGCGTCGTGAAATACCCGTTGTCGCGCTGCTGGTAATTGGCCCACCCCGCAGCACCGGCGCCGGCGAGCAGTCCCAGCCCGAAAAGTGCGCTGAGAGTGCCCAGCACGAGCATGACAATCCGGCCTGGTCGCATGACCGCCGTCCTTTCACAAGGCCCTTTTCAGGAGGTGGTCACGCCCTGGGGCGCTGTCGTTTCGCCGGGCCCGCCGTAGACGAGGGCTTTCATACGTGCTCTTTGCGCCTGAGAAGGACCGGAGGTTCCACGATCCGCAGGCGGCAGGGGGTCACCGAGCCGTCGATGCCTGAGGAGACAATTGACTGGCGGGCATGCTCCTGGAGCTCATCAAAAGCGACCGCCGTCACCATGGCGTGGGCGAGATCAACGACGACCTCATATCCTGGCAACTTGGAGACTACGCGACGGCAGACGACATAGAGGGCCCGGATATTGGCGTTCGTCACGACGCCCCGAACCTCAACTTTCGCGGACTCTTCGACGGCGTCGATGCGGATGAGCACTTTCATGCGCGGATCCCCGTGAGAGGGGTGTGCGTGGTACGAGCTGGAGCGGTGATGAGAATGGCTCACGGAGCCCCAGAGCTCCCCCACCGCGGGAGCATTGACCGAGCCTCGGAGGCTTCGTGGTGAGTGATCATGTGGACGTGGTCTCCTGCCTTTTCCTGCTGAAGCCGGAAAGAGCAAATTGCCGTTTCCTTCCCCAAGGTTCTTAGCGAGACCGGTACTGCGAAAGCGGTTCATCCCCCAATGTCCGTGCAGGAACCACCCCACCCCAAGCATGGTCGGGACCCGGTATCCCGGCAAGGGGCAAAAGTCCCGGATTGGCCTTTCGACCAGCGCGCGGCCGGGCGTGCTCGCGCCCCTGCCGGTCCCGGGCCAGCGGGCGGCCGGATGTTACCGGATTGCTGTCCGGACGGCCTGCCCATAGCCTGTTCACTATGCCCGAGACCCCTGCCGGTACTGCGGCTTCCGACCTCGTCCTCGCCAGCGTTCGATTCGCCGGTGAGGCCGCGTTGCGCAACGTCCACGTCAGCGGTGGTCTGGTCTCCCGGATCACTCCTGCAGGGCATACTGCCGGCTTGCCCGCGGGCGTTCCCGTTGTCGACCTCGACGGGCGGTACCTCATCCCCGGGCTCTGGGATGAGCATGTCCACATGACCCAGTGGGCTCTCGCCGCCCATCGGATCGACCTGTCCGGCGCCGGTTCGGCGCGGGCGGCGGCCGACGTCGTCCGGTCCTTTGTGGCAGAGCACCCGGACGATGGGCTGCCGGTGGTGGGCGTCGGCTTCCGGGACGCCCTGTGGGGCGATGCTCCGACTCTGGAACTGCTTGACGGCGTCACCCGCGGACTGCCGACGGCGCTGCTCAGCCACGACCTGCACTGTGTCTGGCTCAACACCGCGGCGTCTGCACGCTACGGCGTGCCGGTGGACGCGAGCGGGCTGCTGCGTGAGGAGCCGGCCTTCGACCTGACCCGCACGCTGGGCCAACTCCCCGACGTCGTGCTGGACGGCTGGGTGCGGGACGCCGCACAGACGGCGGCGGCACGCGGAATCGTGGGGGTTGTCGACTTTGAAATGACCTGGAACCGGGATGTGTGGCTGCGACGCATCGTCGGCGGCTTTGATTCATTCCGGGTGGACGCCGGCGTCTACCCACAGCACCTGGACCGCGCCGTCGCGGACGGCCTGCGGACGGGACAGCTGCTCGACGGCGGGGCGGGACTGCTGCGGGTGGGCCCGCTCAAGGTGCTGATCGACGGCGCGCTGAACACCCGCACGGCGTACTGCGTAGACCCGTACCCGCACGGCGGCCGGGGGCTGCTGACCGTGAGCGAGGGGGAACTGCTGGCGTTGCTGGTCCGGGCGCGGGACGCCGGCTTCGTTCCGGCGGTGCATGCGATCGGCGACGGCGCCAACGAGGTGGCGCTGAACGCGTTCGAGGCCGCCGGGATCAGCGGACGGATTGAGCATGCCCAGTTTGTCCGGACCGGGGACTTCCCGCGCTTTGGCGAGCTGGGCGTGACCGCGAGCGTGCAGCCAGCACATGCCCTCGATGACCGGGACGCCGCCGATTCGAACTGGGCCGGCCGCACCGCCCGGGCCTTCCCGCTGCGGTCCCTGCTGGCCGCCGGGGCGACGCTGGCGCTCGGTTCCGATGCTCCGGTGTCCCCGCTTGAGCCCTGGCTGGCGATGTCCGCGGCCACCACGCGGGCTGGCCGGGACGGACGCGCGCCCTGGCATCCGGAGCAGGCTCTCACCCGGATGGAAGCGCTGACGGCCTCAACCAGGGGACGGGGCACCGTCCGGGTTGGCGACCCGGCGGACCTTGCGGTGCTCGACGGCGACCCGCTTGCCGTGTCCGATGCCGTGTTCGCCGCGATGCCGGTGGCAGCCACACTGGTGGCGGGGCGGTTCACCCACCGCGGCGTCTAGCCGCCTTTGACCCTGGACTGCACCAGGTTGGCGAAGGGCAGCCGGCCGTATTCTTCGCGGAACCCGGCGTGGTATCCGGCTTCGGCGGCGGTCAGCTGCTCGGCGGGCAGTTCCTTCCAGGCGACGATCAGGGAACCCGCGCCGGCGAGCTGCCAGATCAGCCGGCCGTCCCAGTGGCCGGGCGGCTTGCCCTTGCCGAAGTCGACGAACTCCTGGATCTGCCGGCGCAGCCCGCGGTTGCCTTTGCTGCCGGGGCCGGCCTTCCCGATGTAGAGGACATCGGCGTCGTCGACCCATTCGGCGGCGAGCGCATCCGCCCGCAGGCTGGGATCCTTCTTCTTGAAGACGCCCGCCGTGCTCTTGGCCAGGTACTGCGGCCGGAACCCCTCGGGCCGCAGTACCGCGAAAATCCCGGTTTTCTGCGGGATGCGGTTGATGTCAAGGTCCGCAAGGATCCTGAACCCGGTGAACCCGTCGGCCTTGAGGGTCTGTCGGTTGATCGGCAATGGGTTCCTCGGGTCGGGCGGTGCTGTTCCCTTGAAGCTTACGGAAGTACCCCGGCCTCAGCTGCGGGTGAAGGTGCCCAGCCCGGTCTCATCGTAGAAGTCGAGTTTGACGCTGGAGGCTGTGCCGCCCGAACCTGGGGTGAAGATGGCCCCGGCCAGACCGTTGCCGTTCTCCCCGATCGAGTTGAAGCTGAAGGTGTCTCCGTCAAAGTGGGCAAGGCGGAACGTTGTGGTCTTGTCGGCCGGACCCATTTTGAATTCCAGCGCGCCTCCCTCCTCGGCGACAGTCAGCGGCCCGTAGTAGGAATTGGTGTAGCTGCCGGTGTAAAAGGTGTTGGTCCGCGCCGGCTGTGTCCGGTCAGGGGTCTTGGAATAGTCCACTTTCGGCTTCTCCGACTCGTGGATCTGCTGGAATACTCCGGCGGTGAAACTCAGCCAGTCGACGGTGGGCTCTCCATTCTGAGCCACGTCCAGGAAGCCGGCGCAGATGGCCTCGGGAATGCCCTGGGGCCAGCCGTTCGTCAGAACCACGATCCCCAGCTGCTCTCCCGGGAGCATGGAGACGGCGGTCGCGGTACCAAGGTTGAAGGCTCCGGAGTGCCCGAGCTGGAGGCGGGCGTGGTCGTCATAGGAGACGTTCCATCCCAGGCCGTAGAACCGTGTGCGGGCTCCCGGGGTGGCGGGCGGTCCCGAGACTGCGTGGGGGACATGGGTGACCCCAAGGGCTTCCGCGGCGATGACCTGTTTGCCGTCATAGCTGCCGCTGGCGAGCTGCAACCGGAGCCAGCGGGCAAGGTCCCGGACCGAGGAGCTGGCGCCGCCGGCGGGGGCCTCCGCATCGGCGTCGCGGTTGTATTTGGCCACCCAGGTCCTGTCCCCGGCCGGTACATGAATGAGGGCCCTGTTCGGCGCCTTTTGGTAGTCCGCGTGGCGGTAGCTGCTGTCGGTCATATTGAGCGGCTTGAACAGTATCTCGTCGGCCAGGTCCTCCCAGGACATCTTCATGGCGTCGGCGACCGCCTGTGCTCCTGCGGTGTAGCCGAAGTTGCTGTAGTTGTAGCTGGACCGGAACGAGTCCAGCGGCTGCTGGTTGAGGTGGCTGAGGATGTACGGCTGGTCGAATCCGAGGTCTTCGAGCAGATCGCCCGAGCCGGTCCGCAGGCCTCCCTGGTGCGACAACAGGTCCGCAATGGTCGCATTCCGGGTGACGAACGGGTCCTTCAAGGAGAAGTCCGGACTGTGGCTGATTACCGGGTCCTTCCATTGGACGGCGTTGCGGCCCACGGCCCCCGCAGCCACCGTCGAGGCAAGCGGTTTGGACACGGACGCCAGCAGGAAGACCGTGTCGGCGTCGACCGTCTCTGTCTTGCCGGACTCCCGCACCCCGAAGCCCTTCGTGTACACCGTCTGATCCCGGTAGACCACGGCCACCGCGATCCCCGGAACTCCGGTGCTCTCCATGGCGCCCTGGACCATCCCGTCGAGCTTGGCCAAGGCATTGTCGAACTTCTGCTGGTCCAGCAAGGGTTTGACCTGCGGCTCCGGCGCCGGGAGTAACGACGCCGTCGAACTCGGTTGGCCGGGACCGCCACGAGGCTCGCCTTGGGAAGTGCAGCCGGCCAGCAGCGGAGCGCCCGCGATTCCAGCGGCTCCGATCCCCACCGCCTTGAGAAGCGAACGGCGGTCCGGGGAAGCGGAGCGGATCCTGGTCACGACAATCTCCTCAGGTTCACGGCCAGCACGCTCGCCATTGGTCCTCAAGGGAGCCCGTCGCACTGGCTTGCTCCCTTCATGATGGACCTGTGCCGGTGCTTGAGATAGTGCCTCCCGCTAGCCGGCACTCCGCCACTACGTTTTTGTCCCCCGCGCCTGAACCAGATTGGCCGGATGCTGCGGCGTCCCGCCAGACTTGGCGGGCACGTGAAGCCTGCAGGTACCTTCGCGATCTCGCTATGAGATGGCTCGGACACTTAAATGTCCTGAACGGCCCAACGTAATCTGACGGCTACCTGCAGGCGCTTTAAGCCTACGCCGGGCAACCCGAAGGCACTAGGGGACCAACTGGCCGGTTGCGGATAATTTGCCGGCGGGGCTCAGCGGCGCGTTAAGCCGCCAGGTCACAGGGGTCATTGGGGCTGGCAAAAGCAACGTCGCAGGCGCCCTCAAAAAACGCCGCCTCCGCCGGAAGCGTAGAGTGGGAGCAGACGCCTGATTCTGGACGCCGAGCGCTGAGGGAGAAATCGTGACGATTGACTGGGACGAAAAGAAGACCCTGCTGCAGGAACCGAACATCGCGGCGGTAACGGCGCTTTGCGACGAACTCATGGAAAAGAAGCCGGGGTCGGTCGTCCCGTACATCGATCCAGTCCATGACGAGGACGAATGCCGGATCGTCAGCCTGCACATCGCCCCCGGCAAGGGCACCGAGTCAGGCTTCGTTTCCCACTTCAACGATGACGAGGCCGCCCGCCGCGCCACCTCCATCTACGAGGCCGTCGAACTCGACCCCCGCTACGTGATGCCGTGGAACGCCTACCCTTGGGTCCGCGACCCCGAGCTCCCCTCCGCACTGAACGTCCAGGAGAAAACGGACGGCCTGCGGCCTTTCCGCCAGTTCCTGAAGATCAACAAGCGCGTCTCGGCCATCATCGCCCACGGCGCCGACGCCCACGCCTTCCTCACCCTCTTCGAGAAGACCTACCACTCCTCACTGAAGAACCGCGGCGTCAAGATCTACAAGGCCACCGCCCTCGGCGGCCGCGCGTTCGCCGTCTCGGCAGCCAAGCAGGAAGAACTCCTGGCGAAGAACGTCGAGGTCTACAAGGACGCCATGCAGCGGGCAGGCATCCAGCACCTCTAGGTAGCGGCCGGGGAGTTCAAGGGTCGGCCCGGCGGCGATTTCCGCCCGGAAGCCGGCCCGAACAGGTCCGGCGTCGGGGACGAACGGCGGGTGCCTGGTCCGTCGGTGGCCGGGTGAGCGGCTGCGACGACCAACTGCCAGTGAGCTACTGCCGCGAGATCATCGCCGACATGCGCGCTGATTGCTTCCGGCTGTCCAACCCAATTCTGCTTGTCCGCCGCAAGCGGCAGGAGGACAATGGCCGAACATACCATTGTCCTCCGAGGCGAGTGGTCACGATGATCCTTCAGGCAGCACGGTTCAGCCGCATAACGACGGCGGCAGGACTCTTCCTCGGCGCCTTGGGCATGCTCGCCGGAATGGCTCTCACACCGTGGGAGCCTGAAGACACCGCTGCAAGTTTCATCCAAACGGTCAGCGCCAATTCCCTCCAGGGCGAGGTGGCGCCGCTGTTCCTTCATTACGGCTGGGTCTTCCTGTCGATCTCAGTGCTGGGACTGCTGACGATGGTTCGCCACCGGGCAGTCATCTGGGGCCGTGCCGCGGGGCTGCTGGCATTTGTCGGCCTGGTCAACCTGAGCGGGATGCTCCTAGTCGACTGGTTCGCCATTGCCCTGGGCCAATCCGGGCTGCCCATTGACGCTGCCGTCGGGATCCTCGAGAGGTCGGCGACGCCGGTAAATATCGCCGCATGGCAGATTCCGGGGCTCATCGGCGTCTACTTCGGACTGCCACTGTTCCTGCTGGCGCTCTGGCGGAACGGCTTTATCCCGTGGTGGCCGGCAGCGGCCGTAGTGGCATTCGTCATCGGGTCCATGACCCTGCCGTCCACGCTGGCATTCAGCGTCATCGGCACACTGCCCTATTCCGTGGCACTGTCGTATGTGGGCTGGAAAACGCTCGCGCTTGACGACCGTGCGTGGGCTGAGGGCCCGGAACCCTCACACACAGCCGCCGCCTCCTAGCTAAGGATTTAGGGCGTCTGTAGCGAGTTGGCTCGGGGCGAAGCCGGGCACGACCGCCACCGAGCCGACGTGCGGCAGTGCCCGCCGGACCCCGCGTTCCACACTGGACGTCACCGAGGCGAGCTCGACCAGGTGGCCGTCCGGCGGGACCGGCACCGTGATCTCGACGTGCAGCCGGTGGCCGGACCAGCGCAGCCGAGCGGTCCCGCCGGCCCTGGAGTGTTCCGCGATGACGGCCTCAACCCGTTCCGTCAGGTCGGGGTCGACTCCGTCCATCAGCCGCCGTCCGACGTCGCGCACGGTGCCCCACAGGAGGACGACGATGGCGGCGGAGATCAGCAGGCCAACGATAGGGTCCGCGAGCGGGAAGCCGACCCAGACACCGGTGACGCCCGCGACGACCGCCAGCGAGGTGAAGCCGTCCGTCCGGGCGTGGACACCGTCGGCCACCAGGGCCGCGGAACCGATCCGCCGGCCGACGCGGATCCGGTAGATCGCGACGAGTTCGTTGCCGGCGAAGCCCACCAGCCCGGCGGCGAGCACCCAGCCGAGGTTGTGCACGGGCTGGGGTTCGAAGAAGCGGCGGATGGATTCGACGGCGGCCACCACCGCGGAGAGCGCGATCATCGCCACGATGAACAGCCCGGCAAGGTCCTCGGCCCGGCCGAAACCGTAAGTGTACGTCCGGGTGGCCTTGCGGCGGCCCAGCAGGAACGCGATCCAGAGCGGGACCGCGGTCAGCGCGTCGGAGAAGTTGTGCACGGTATCGGCCAGCAACGCCACGGAGCCGCTGATCAGCACGATCACCAGTTGGAAGAGCGAGGTGGCGCCAAGGCCGAGCAGCGAGACCTTGACAGCGCGGATTCCCTGCGAGCTGGATTCGAGCGCCTCGTCGATGGAGTCCGCAGAGTCGTGGGAGTGCGGGACGAAGACCGACTGAAGCCAGCCCTTCAGACCGGTGGCGTGCATATGCCCGTGCGGTCCGTGGCCGTGGTCGTGCGGGTGATCGTGCGTGCGCTCCTGGCCTTCGCCGTGGCTGTGTTCGTCCACGGCATCCGACGGGCGGTTCATGAGCCGTGCCGAGGGGCAGTGCCGAGCGCATGCTCGGCCTGGTGGATTGCGTCCATCACCAGTTGGCGGGCGTGATCATTCTGCAGCCGATAAAAGATCTTCGTGCCTTCCTGCCGTGTGGCGACCATGCCGCCCAGCCGCATCTTGGCCAGGTGCTGCGAGACGGCGGAAGCCGGCTTCCCCACACGCTCAGCCAAGACGTTGACCGGCAGTTCACCCTGTCCCAAGACGAGGATCAAACGGACACGCGTGGCATCGGCCAGCATGGAGAACACCTCGACGGCGAGTTCCACGTGGGGACTGGCGAGCTCAACCTGCATGTCTGCATTCATACGCAGATAGTGTCACAGTTGTCCCCGCTGGCCAACTGTTAAAGGTCGCCGAGCGTGGAAGGCTGGAACACTATGCCCCGGCCGCCGCGGACCCGGAGCACAACACCCGGCCGTTTGGCGCGGCGCCGTAACGCAACGTCCCCGCGGCCTCTCCCCCATGCGGTTCGCATATGCTCAGCAGACAGGCTCAACTTGGCTCAGCGACGAACCACCCGGGAGACACCTCATGACCAACTGGCGGATCAGGGATTTCCATTCGGCCGATCTGGACGGGATCCTGCATCTTTGGGAATCCCTCAAGGCCACCGATGTCGAGCCGGTCTACGCGCTCTCCGAGGTGCTGGCCTCCTGCGAAAAGGACCATGCCGTCGTCGCGGTCCAGGGCGACCAGGTGGTGGGCGCCGCCGTCGGACGCGCCGCGCACGACCAGGGCTGGATTGTTTTCCTGGCCACCCTGCCGGAATACCGCGGCCGCGGGATCGGCACCTCGCTGCTCGCCGCCGTCGAAAACCGGATGGCCCCGCACGGGCTGAACAAGCTTTCCGCGCTGATGCCGGAGGCCGAGACCCGGGTGGAGGCGTTCCTGGGCCGCGGCTTCGTCCTGAAGCAGAACCTGCGCTACTTCGAGCGGAAAATCCCGGTCCAGAGGCAGGAGCTCGAGCCGCTCAGCCTGCTGGGCGGCCGGATCCTGGCCCGTGACCTGTGGGAAAACGTGGCAGGCATGCGCAATGAGAAGGAACTGCTGGAGCGCCGTCTGGTCCTGCCCCTCGCCGAGGCCGACCTCGCCGACGAATACGGCGTGGTGCCGCCGCGCGCCGTCGTCCTCTTCGGTCCGCCCGGCACCGGCAAGACGACCTTTGCGAAGGCGATCGCGTCCCGGCTGGAGTGGCCGTTCGTGGAGGTCTTCCCCTCGCGGCTGGCCTCCGATCCCAAGGGGCTGGCCGGTGCGCTCCGCGAGACGTTCCTGGAGATAGCGGAACTGGAGCACGCCGTCGTGTTCATCGACGAGGTGGAGGAAATCGCCTCCCAGCGTTCGGGCGAACCGCCGTCGCCGCTGCAGGGCGTCACCAACGAACTGCTCAAGATCATCCCGGCGTTCCGCGAACAGCCCGGCCGCCTGCTGGTCTGCGCCACGAACTTCATCCGCGCCCTCGATTCGGCGTTCCTGCGCCACGGCCGCTTCGACTATGTCATCCCGATCGGCCTGCCGGACCGCCAGGCCCGCGAGGCCATGTGGCAGCGCTTCATCCCCGCGGCCGTGGTGGACGACGTGGACGTGGAGTTGCTGGTGGACCGCACCGAGGGCTTCTCCCCCGCGGACATCGAGTACGCGGCCCGGAGCGCCTCCCAGCGGGCACTGGAAAAAGCGGTGTACGACGACGGCGGCGCAGCCTCAGGCGGCAATGTGGCTCTCCGGGAGGCGGTCCGGAAGGGTCCGGCCACCCAGGACTACCTCGACGCGATCGCGGAGACCCGGACCACGGTCAGCGCGGAAGCCCACGAGCAGTTCCTCGAGGACATCGACGCCCTGGGCCGCGTGTAGTCCCTGGTTTGGCGCGTGCGCACGCACCGAACTCGCCGGAGCCCTGCGAGTTCGCGGAGACGTTACGGCGAACCCGCACGTGTCCGGCGAAATGGCCGCGAGCTACCCTTGCCGCGGCCCGACTCCGGAGTCCCGCCGGGGGTTACGTCTCCGGGTCGTCGTAGGAGAGGTTTTCGTAGTCGGTGTCGTCCGCCTCGTCCAGCATGTCGTCCAGTTCCGCCAGCAGCCAGGGGTTGATGCGGGCCAGGATCTTCCGGGTTTCCTCCACGGGGACGGCGGCGTAGAGCACGGGCCGGGCCTCGTCGTAGCGGGTGACCGACGGCTTGTCCGGCCACTTCTCGGCCAGTGCCTTGACCCGCTCGGGCAGGGAGTTGTGGGCGTTGTCAGCGATCTTCACCAGGGTGGCGTCGTGGTCTTCGGCGATGTGCCGGATGCCGGCCTGGTAGTCGTCCGGGTTTTCATGCAGGCGCTTCGTGACGCGCTCGATGATGTCCGCGGCCCGCTCCGAGACGCCCATGTCCAGCAGCGCCTGGCGGGTCATCGGGGTGTCTTCGGCGATGTCGTGCAGGTAGCCGGCGATCCGGATGTCGTCGTCGAAATCGGCCAGCGCGTCCCCGACGGCCAGCACGTGCTCCCGGTAGGGCCGCTTGAGCTTGTCCTTCTGGCGGTTGTGCGCGACTTCGGCAAGGACCTTGGCCGTCTCGACGGTGAATCGGGGAACTGCGGGTTCTGACATGGTTCCAGCCTACGCGTCGCGCAGCACGGCAGGACTACGCCCCGCGAAGGCCAGCTCCCGGCCACACCCAGGGCTCCCGGGGCAGCGCCGCGGGATCAAAGGCGGCGAGCACCTTGTGCAAGGGACCGGCCGGCAGCCCGAGGGAGTCCAGCAGCGCATCCCGGACTCGGTCCGCCGTCAGGCCGAGCAGGGCCAGGTCCGCGAGCGTGACGGCGCCGTCGCGCTTGGCAAGTCGGGCGCCGCCGGCATTCAGCACGAGGGGCACGTGCGCATATTCCGGGGTGGGAATATTCAGCAGGGAGGCGAGGTATGCCTGGCGGGGCGTGGAGGGCAGGAGGTCATCACCCCGGACCACCTGGTCGATCCCCTGCCCGGCGTCGTCCACGACCACGGCGAGGTTATAGGCGGGCACGCCGTCGTTGCGCCGAAGCACGAAGTCATCCACCACCCCGGTGTAACTGCCGTGCAGCACATCCTGCACCGCCGCTTCCGTGACCGCGGAACGGAGCCGGACCGCGGCTGGCCGGAGCGCCCGTTTCTGCTCGCGCTCGGTCCTGGTCAGATTCCGGCACGTCCCCGGGTAGGCGCCCTGCGGGGCATGCGGCGCGGACGGGGCCTCCTGGATTTCCCGCCGCGTGCAGAAGCACTCATAGGTCAGGCCCTCCGCGCTCAGCCGGGCGATTGCATCCGAGTAATAGGGCCCGCGGTCGGTCTGGCGGACGATGTCGCCGTCCCAGCTCACGCCGACGGCGGCCAGATCGCGGAGCTGTTCGGCCTCGGCGCCGGCCCGTGCCCGGTCCAGGTCCTCCACACGCATCAGGAACCGCCGGCCGGTGGAGCGGGCGAACAGCCAGGCCAGGATGGCGGTCCGGAGGTTGCCCACATGCAGTTCACCGGAGGGGCTGGGGGCGAAGCGGCCGGCAGACGTCATGGGTCCAGCCTAAGCGGGGCACCACAAGAGCCCCTCAGCTACCGAAGACTTCGGGAAATCCGACGTCGGTGGCTCAGGGGCTCTTGCCGTGCCGGGCCCGGGGCGTTGCTCCGGGCCATGGCACTGCGGATGCGGAGAGACGATGCGTGAACAAGTGTCAATCAGCGGCAGGTTCCTTGCGGGAAGCCTCATCGGGGGACCGGGTGGTGTGCCGGGATGCCCTTAGCCTTTCGGGATCCGGCGGTGGCCTCGCCCCTTGTGTTGTCACCATTTCAACAGAAGCCCTACAGTTGGTGCAACGCACTTCTCCAGCAGTGATCAATCTGCTCAATCCGATGGCTGATGACGAACAGGAAGTGGTCACTTTGCAGGAACTCGACGCCACGGACCGGCGGATCCTGGCCGCCCTCGATGAGGACCCCCGGGTTCCGATCATGGTGCTGGCGCAGAAACTGGGGCTGGCGCGCGGGACGGTGCAGTCGCGCCTGGAACGGATGACGGCGTCGGGGGCCCTCCGGCCGAACAGCAGCCGCGTCCTGCCGTCCGCCTTGGGCCGGGGTGTCGCGGCGTCGGTAAGCGCCGAGCTGGACCAGAGCCATCTGAACGAGGCGATCGCCGCGCTGCGGAACATCCCCGAGGTGCTGGAGTGCCACGCCCCGGCCGGTGATACGGACCTGCTGATCCGGGTGGTGGCACGGAGCCCGGACGATCTGTACCGCGTGTCCGAGGAGATCCGTCTCTGCCCCGGGATCGTGAGGACGTCCACCAGCATGTTCCTGCGCGAGGTCATCCCGTACCGGACCACTGGGCTGTTGGGCGCCTGATTCTGCCGTATCGGGGCGTCCGGTTTGGATCGGGACGTCCGGTTTAGACCGGAGGTCCGATGTTCGTTTTGAGGTTCTTCATCACCAGCGTGGAGGTCAGCCGTTCGACGCCGGGCAGCGAGGTCAGTTCGGCGTCGTAGAAGCGCTGGTAGGCCGGCAGGTCCTCGGCGATCACCTTCAGCAGGTAGTCCGGCGAGCCGAACAGCCGCTGCGCCTCCACGATGTTGGGGTTGGCCGCCACGCGGTTCTCGAAAATCTCCATCGTGGCCCGGTCCACCTGCCGCAGCGTCACGAACACGATCGCCTCGAAGCCCAGCCCGACGGCCGCCGGGTTGATGTCCGCCCGGTACCCGCGGATCACCCCGGATGCCTCCAGGTCGCGGAGCCTCCGGTGGCACGGCGCCACCGTCAAACCGACCTTCGCGGCGAGCGCGGTGGCAGTCATCCGGCCATCGGTTTTAAGATGACGCAAAATAATTTTGTCGATGTGGTCAATCACGCAAAAACCTTACCAAGCCAGCGGGTTTTCCGGCGAAAAGAGGGAACACTTGTGGCGGCAATTTCCCTAGAGTTTCTCGTGTAACCAGGCCTTAGGAGCTCCGCATGAATCCCCAGTTGTTTCTCGCCTTCATGGTCGTCGCCGGCGCCCTCGCGTGTACCCCCGGGGTGGACTGGGCATATTCCATCACGGCGGGCCTGAGGCAGCGCAGCTTCGTTCCTGCCATCGCGGGGCTTTGCGGCGGCTACGTGCTGCACACGGTCCTTCTCGTGGCGGGACTGTCCGCCCTGCTCACCGGCATCCCCGGCGTGCTGGGCTGGCTGACCGTGGCCGGCGCGGCATACCTGCTCTGGCTTGGCGCCGCCACCATCAGGTCCTGGCGCGGAGCGAGTTTCGGCGGCGGTACGGCCGAGCTGCCGGCGCCGGCGAACCAGTTCCGGACCTTCGTCCAGGGCATGGGCACCAGCGGCATCAACCCGAAGGGCCTGCTGTTCTACGTGGCCCTCGTCCCGCAGTTCGTCAGCCCGGAGGCGCCCCTGCCGGTGCCGGTGCAGTCCGGGCTGCTGGGCCTGACCTTCGTCCTGCTGGTGGCCGTGGTCTACAGCTGCGTGGCACTGCTGGCACGGAAGATCCTGCATTCCCGGCCGGCGGCGGCCCGGCGGGTGACACTCGCCAGCGGAATCATCATGGTGGTGTTGGGCCTTGTGCTGCTCGCCGAGCAGCTCGGGCCGACGCTGGGCCACGCCGTGCTGCGCAGCTGAGCGACTGCCGGGACAGCGGCACCCTCACTTGCGCGGCATGTACCACTCGGTGAAGGACGAGGCCCGGCCGTCCGCGGTGAGCTGGATGACCCAGAGGTTGTCATAGCTGCGGTGGTCACGCTGGTAGGTGGTGCGGCCCTGCACGAAGGCCCGTCCGCCGTCGACGCCCAACAGCTTCCACTCGAACGACCAGTCACCGGGTTCATCCCGCGCGGCGACCCAGCCCTCAACGATCCGCTCCCGCCCGCGCCACGGCTCCGCCTCGTGCGGGCTCGTGAAGTACTCGGCATCCTCAGTAAACAACGCCCGGATGTCGTCCGGCTCGTTCGAGTTCCAGGCCGTGATGTAGTGCTGCATCCAGCGGATGGCGGCATCTCTCATGCCTCGTTTGTACTCCCTGATGCCGGGGCCCGCAAGGGTGGGGTTGACGGCAACATGCCGTCTGAGCTGGGACGGAAGCGCACCGGCACCCGGATCAGCCGCCCTCGCCGTCGGCCGCCCGGCCGTAATCGCGGTCCCAGAGTTCGTGCATCTCGGCGTCCTTCCGGATCGCCCTCACGGCCTCCAGTTCGGCGGGCTTCCGGCGCTGCCATTCCCTCGGGCTCAGCGATTTACGCCCGTTGTCCAGCAGCAGCAGGGCCCGGTCGGTCAGGGCATCGCTGCGCAGCGTGAAATCAGTCTTCCGCCGGCGCAGGACCTCCTGCAACGCGTCCCGGGCGGCACCGTAGTCGCCGAGTTTCCGCAACGAACGCGCCCGGACCAGCAGCAGCGCCGCCGAAAGGTCATCGCCGTTGAGCAGGCCCTCGGTGTCCGCGGCAACCTCCGCGTCCCTCCCCAGCACCGCCGCGAGGGAGCAACGGGCCAGGGCCATCGGCAACGATGGCGGCAGCCCCGCCAGGGCGGCCAGTGCGGCCTCCGTCTGGCCCGTCTCCCGGAGCGAGTGGGACAGCGCGAGGAATACCGCTTCCTCACTGAACAGGACCGGGACCTCGATCCGCTCCGCAACCTCAACCCGGGTGAGCACAGCGGCGAGGTACTCGGAGGCGTAGCCGTTCGCGGCGTCGTCGTTCCGGACGGAAAGGCCGCGCTGGAGCAGTTCGGAGGCGCGCTGGTATCCGCCATGCGAATATTCCAGCAGCCCGGCCATCAGATAGCAGAGCCCGGCCCAGCCCGGGAACTCCCGGGCCAGTCCGATCAGCCGGTCCGGGTCCGTGCTACCGAAAACAGCGGGATGCACGGCCTTCGCCGCCTTCCCGGCCGATCTGCCGGCGACTTTGCCCAGCCACGGAACGCCGCCCTCCACGGCCAGCGTGCCGCGGGTCCGCCCGGCCAGCACTCCCGAGACCAGGCCGCCCACGCCACCGGCGAGACCGCGCACCGGGGTGCGGATCAGCGCCTTGCGGAACGGCGTCAGGTCGCGGGTGTCGTGGAACAGGGGAGGCTGCTGGGGGGCGGATTCTCCGGGTCCGGCGCTCATGAACCCATGCTAGTAGGCTCCGGGACTTCCCGGCCGCAGAAGGGGTCCCCGGTCCGCGTCCGCTAGGCTGATCCGGCCACCCAGAGGCCGATTACCCAAGTGCTCGCGGCGAGGCAGGCCAGGCCGAACTCCACAATCATGCCGAGGCCGGTCGCCTTTAGGGCGGCCCAGCTGGAGGCGACGGCGGTACCGAAAACGCGCGTGCGGTGCAGTTCGCTGAGCAGGAGCCCGGCGGCGAAGCCCACGAACAGCCCCACCACGGGGATTATGAACATCCCCACGACGCCCAGGACCAGGCCGGCCACGACCGAACGGCTGGGGATGCTGTGCTGTTTGAGCTTCCGGCCGGTCAGGACGGCGCTGGCCGCCATTCCGGCCAGGACGAATACCATGCCGATACCGAACACCACCCAGCCCGTGATTCCGGCGCCGCCCCAGATCGCCCAGGCCAGCAGGCTGAGGCCGATCAGGAAGCCGCCGGGAAGCACCGGAATGACGGTGCCGGCAACGCCCACCAGGATGGCCAGCCCGCAGAGGATCGTCACAACAGTCTCGGGGTTCATCGCCCCAGTCTATGGCGGTCTGGGGCGGGGCGGGGGCCTGACGCTGGCACCCCCGGGACCCCGCGCGGAGGCCCTTCCGGGCCGCCGCAAGCACCAACGACGACAGCGACGCCTGCCCCGCGGGAAAAGGGGAAGCGTCGCCGTCGTCGTTCGGTAGCCGGAGGCCTTCTGCTGCGGGTGGGTTACTCCGCCTCGACCGCAGCGGCAACGGCGGCCGAGACGGCCGGCGCCACGCGCGGATCCAGCGGGCTCGGCACGATGTAGTCCGCGGAGAGTCCATCCTCGGCGAGGGCGGCGATGGCGCGGGCCGCGGCCAGCTTCATCGCCGGGGTGATCCGCCGGGCGCCGGCGTCGAGAGCTCCGCGGAAGATCCCGGGGAACGCCAGGACGTTGTTGATCTGGTTCGGGAAGTCGCTCCGCCCGGTGGCGACGACGGCCGCGTACTTGCGCGCAATCTCCGGCAGGACTTCGGGGTCCGGGTTGGACAGGGCGAAGACGATGGAGCTGTGGCTCATGAGTTTCAGGTGCTCCTCGGCGAGCTTGGAGGAGGAGACGCCGATGAAGACATCAGCCCCGAGCAGCGCCTCGGCGGGGCCGCCGACGACGCCGCGGGGGTTGCTGCGCCCGGCGAGCCGTGCCTTCTTGCTGCCCGGGTCCGCGGCGATGTCGGCGCGGACCTTGTTGATCACGCCGCGGGAGTCCAGCAGGACGACGTCGCCGACGCCGGCGGTGAGCAGGATCTCGGCGACGGCGATTCCGGCGGCACCGGCACCGGAAATCACCACGCGGAGGCCCTCCAGCTCCCGCCCGGTCACCTTTGCGGCGCCGGTCAGGGCCGCGAGCACCACGACGGCGGTGCCGTGCTGGTCATCGTGCATGACGGGGCAGTCGAGGGCCTCGATGAGCTTTTCCTCCAGCTCGAAGCAGCGCGGTGCCGAGACGTCCTCGAGGTTCACGGCCCCGAAGCTCGGGCGCAGCCGGACGAGCGTCTCAACGATCTCGTCCACGTTGGTGGTGTTGAGCACCAGCGGGATGGAATCGAGCTCGCCGAAGGCCTTGAACAGGGCGGACTTGCCTTCCATCACGGGAAGTGAGGCGCTGGCGCCGATGTCGCCGAGGCCCAGCACGGCGGTGCCGTCACTGACCACGACGACGAGGCGCTGGGCCCAGGTGAGGGTCTTGGCCAGCTCCGGGTCGGCGGCAATGGCGCGGCTGACCTGCGCGACGCCGGGCGTATACGCGATCGAAAGATCGCGCTTGCTGGCGAGCGGGACGGTGCTGGAAATCGACAGCTTGCCGCCCTGGTGGGATGCGAAGATCTCCTCATCGCTGAGCGGCGCCACCGGCTCTGCGGCGGAAGTGGAGTCGGCGGGAATGATCGTTTCAGTGGACACGTCGTTGTCTCCTGGGGCTCACCGTGGGCGCACGGGTATGGGAAGCTCAAGCACAATGCTCAAGTCGGGCTGTGGGGCGTCGGGTGGCGGCCCATGGATGGCGGGCGGCCGGTGAAGCTCCGGGAAGTGCTGGCGGCGGGGCCGCTCCGGTTCTGCAATGGTACGTTTGCTGGCATCCGCCGAGGTGTCATGAGCCGGCGATCGGCCGTGGTGAAGCGTTTATCCCGACTTTTTGTGAGCTACCTCACCTAAAATTGGAGCTTTAGGCGGTATCGGTCTAGACCGGTTACGCGGCCCCGCGGGGACCCGACAGCAGGGCACACGCTTTTTTCAGGGCTTCCTCCGCCTCGAACAATGAGAGGCGGCGGCACCGGACCGACTGGACCAGACCGGTGACGGTCAGCAGCAGCACCCGGGAGATCCCGACGTCGTCGCTGACGGCGGTGACAGCCTGCTCCGCCAATGCGTCAATCTCGCGCAGCAGCCGGGTGGTGTCGGACCCCTTCACGTAGACCGCTTTGCTCAGACACTGCTCGACGGCCGGCTGCATGAGGCGCATGTGGAAGATCTCCATCGCCACCGCGACCAGCGCATGCGTCTGCGCCGGGCCGTTCGCACCGGTGCCGGCCACCGGTCGGCGCGCGGGCCCCGGGCCGGCCGGGGCGGGCTTGTGCGCACGGCTGGCAGCCCGTGTCCGCGCAGATGAGGGCGCGGGCGTCTCCTCGGGGGCATGCAGCTCCGCCAGCTGCTTGCGGTACAGCGCGAGGACCAGCTGGGTGGGCGAGGGAAAGTATCGGTAGAGGGTCCCCAGCGGAACATCGGCCTGGGCCGCAACTTCGGAAAGGACCACGGAGTCCAGGCCCTTGCGGGCGTATCCGGCGGCCACTTCGAGGATCCGGGTGTAGCGCAGGCGCTGCCGGGGCAGGGTGGGAGGAGGAGCCATCGGTGGAAGATCTGAGTGGTTTTCAGGCATCAGCACCGTTCCGGGGGTCGGTATTCTCGGCAGCCGGGAGGGGTTCCCCCGCAGCGCTGCCGCGGCGATTCCCGACCACTATACGGTACCGCCGCAGGCACCCGGCGAGTCAGCGCGGGATCCGGCGGACGCCGAGCGCTGGGGCCCCGCGCTCAGTCAACGCCCTTGATTTTCACGACAAACACTGCTCCCAGAAGTCCGATCACCGCAGCCGCCACGTAAAGCGAAACATAGCCGCCCCACAGTGCTACGAAGGGAAACGCGATCAGCGGTGCGAGCACCTGAGGCAGCGAGTTCGCGATGTTGAGCACGCCCAAGTCCTTGCCGCGGCTCAGCGCCCTGGGCAGCACCTGGGTAATCAACGCGAAGTCCACGGCGAGGTAGCAGCCGAAGCCGATGCCGAGCACGGACGCGCCGATCAGGGCTCCGGTCCAGGTCGGGGCGATGGCCAGGATCAGCGAGGCCGCCGCGATGATGCCGGAGGAGATGATGACCAGCGGCTTCCGTTTGCCCATCCGGTCGCTCAACCGCCCGCCGGCCACGCTCGTGATGATGACCATGACCGCGTACAGCCCGGTGAGGACCAGCACCCCGAATTCCGGTTCGATCCCTTGGGTCTCCTTCACATGGACGGCGTCCTTGAGGAAGAACAGCAGGTAGAGCGTGACCATGTGGTTGCCGATGTTGACCAGCAACCGCGTCAGCCACGCCCAGGCAAAGTCCGGGTACAGCAGCGGGGAGACCCAGAAACTCTTGGCGAAGCCGGCCAGGCTGAACGCCGGACGGGCCTCCGCAGGCAGCGGGACGTCGTCGTTCTTGAAGAAATAGAGCACGACGCCGGCGAGCAGCGCCGCCGCGCAGACGAAGTAGCCGGCGGCAAAGTTTCCCGTGACGGCGGCGGCGATCACCGCGCCGATCAGGATCCCGACAGTCTGTCCCATGGCGGCCAGTCCGCCCACCGTCGCGCGCTGCCGGACCGGCACCCGGTCCGGGATTGCGGCAGTAATGGCGGCATAAGCGCCGTTGCACCCGGCCTGGACCAGGCACCACAGCAGCGTCATGACAGCGACGTTCGGCGCACCGGCGAGCGCGATCAAGGCTGCGGCGCCGAGCACCGCCCCGAAGACCACCCACGGCACCCGGCGGCCCAACCGGGACGTGGTGCGGTCGCTGAAGGCTCCGAACAAGGGATTGACCACGAGCGACACCGCGGCGCCCGCGCCGGTCACGAGGGCAAGAATGGCTTCCTTGTCCTCTTCACTGAAGGCTGCCGCCTGCTGGCCGAGCAGAACCTGGATCGGGCCGAAAAAGGCCGCATTGATGCCGAGATTCACCAGCACCACGCCCGCCGTCCAGACCGGGCCGACGCGCCGCTCCGGCTCGCCGAGCGCCACCGCCGCCGCCCCCGTCGCCCTGCCAGGACCTGCGACGGCAGGATCCGGAGCCGCTCCAGGCGTTTCGGACAGGCTCATGTTTGTTCTCCCGGAACTGGTGACTCAGGCTGATAGTCGCTCTGGGGCCAGACTATCGTGGGGATCAAGGTCCGCCCTCTATTTCTCGTCGAAGGAGCACCAATGACCGCATCGACCATCAACACCGCCGACCTCTACGACGAACGGGGCGAGGAGCTCGATTCCGTGGCCCTGCAGTTCCAGTCGATCGGCGGCCATTCGCATTTCAGCGGACCGGTCCGGACGGTCCGCTGCTTCGAGGACAACGCGCTCGTGAAGTCGACCCTGTCGGCCCCGGGCGGAGGGGCCGTTCTGGTGGTCGACGGCGGCGGTTCGCTCCGGACCGCACTGATGGGGGACATGATCGCGGCGAGCGCCGTCAGCAACGGGTGGGCCGGCGTCGTCGTCAATGGCGCCATCCGTGACCGGACCGCCGTCGCTGAGCTGCCGCTGGGAGTCAAGGCACTGGGCAGCAACCCGCGCAAGAGTGCGAAGGCAGGTGACGGGGAGGTCGACGTGGAGTTGGTGATCGACGGCGTGACCATCCGGCCCGGTGCCATGATCTGGTGTGACCCGGACGGGATCCTCGTCCAGCGCTGAGGGGAAGCCGGGAAGGGCGTCATCCGCGTAACGGGCGGGTGCCCGGCAGCGGTAAGGGTATGTTTCCTCTCACTATTTGGCCCGTGTGACAGGCGGCACGCCGGGTCCGATGCAAGACTTGGTAGCCGCGGCGAAAACCGTGGACCGACTTGCCGAGGAGCCGTATGACCACCATCCAGGACCAGACCGTCGCCAAGATCCCCAACCGGGTCATTTGGCTGGCCGTTGCGGGGGCCGTCGGCGGCTTCCTCTTCGGCTTCGACTCCTCCGTCGTCAACGGCGCCGTCGACGCCATCAAGGACGAGTTCGCGCTGAGCGAGGCCGTGACGGGCTTCGCCGTGGCCGTGGCACTCCTCGGCTGCGCGGCGGGCGCCTACCTGGCCGGCAAGGTTGCCGACCGCTATGGTCGCATCCCCGCGATGAAGATCGGCGCCCTGCTGTTCTTCGTCAGCGCCATCGGCACCGGCTTCGCCTTGGGCGTCTGGGACCTGATTTTCTGGCGCCTGGTCGGCGGCCTGGGGATCGGCCTGGCCTCCGTGATCGCTCCGGCGTACATTTCCGAGATCTCGCCCCGCCACGTCCGGGGACGCCTGGCCTCGCTCCAGCAGCTGGCGATCACCACCGGTATTTTCGCCGCCCTCCTCTCCGACGCCCTGTTCGCAAACTCGGCCGGCGGCGCGGACCAGGACCTCTGGTTCGGGCTGGAAGCGTGGCGCTGGATGTTCATGGCTGCTGCCGTCCCTGCCGTCGTGTACGGCTGGATCGCGTATACCCTGCCCGAATCCCCGCGTTTCCTGGTCTTCCAGGGCAAGGATGCGGATGCCCTGAAGGTCTTCAAGTCGATCGCCCCGGACGAGGATTCGGACCGCCACCTGCGCGACATCAAGAACGCCATCGACGAGGACAAACTCGCCGGCCAGAAGGGCTCCCTGCGGGGCAAGGTCCTCGGGCTGCAGCCGGTGGTCTGGATCGGCATCCTCCTGTCCGTGCTGCAGCAGTTCGTCGGCATCAATGTGATCTTCTACTACTCCACCACGCTGTGGAAGGCCGTGGGCTTCCAGGAGAAGGACTCGCTGACAATTTCCGTTGCCACCGCCATCACGAACATCCTGGTCACCCTCGTGGCGATCGCCCTTGTGGACCGGATCGGCCGCCGTCCCATCATGCTGGCGGGCTCCATCGGCATGGCCCTCTCCCTCGGCACCATGGCCGTGGCCTTCAGCTCGGCCACCGGCGAAGGCGAGGCGATCTCCCTGCCCGGGGCCTGGGGGCCCGCTGCGCTCGTCGCGGCCAACGTCTTCGTCATCAGCTTCGGAGCCTCCTGGGGCCCGCTGGTCTGGGTGCTGCTGGGTGAGATCTTCCCGTCCCGGATCCGGGCACGCGCCCTGGGCCTGGCCGCGGCTGCCCAGTGGATCGCTAACTTCGCCATCACCCTGAGCTTCCCGGCGATGGCCGCGGCCTCCCTGCCGCTGACCTACGCCATGTACGCCCTGTTCGCAGCGGCGTCGTTCTTCTTCGTGATGTTCAAGGTGCCGGAGACCAACGGCATGTCCCTGGAACAGGCCGAAACGCTCTTCGTCCCGAAGGACTCCGCCAAGTCCTGACCCTCCGGCACCTCCCGAGGAGACAGTTAACGCCCATGTTCCTGCTGAACATGGGCGTTTTCTGCGTCTCTTTTTGGCGTTCGAGGGCTGCTTAGACGCTTGCCTTCGCTTCTTCGACCAGGGCGGACACGGCCGGGAACAGCGGATGGCTCCGCTCCAGGCCGGTGATCTTCTCCGTTGCCGCGTCCGGCGCGGAGGCGGCGAGGATCTTCGCCAGCTCCACGGCCTCCGCGTCGGCCGGATCGTTGAAGCGCAGTGCTGCGGCGATCGCGCCGAGCAGGGCCTCCGGGACGATCCCGCGTTCGGCCAGTTGCGCCGCCGGACCGATGAAGCGTTCGTGCCGGCTGAGCTTGCGCAACGGCGCCCGGCCCACCCGGTTCACGGTATCCGGGAGGTGCGGGTTGGAGAAGCGGCCCAGAATCTTCTGCACATAGGCCTCCTGCTCCTCACGGTTGAACCCGTGCTTATGCACCAGCAGCTCCTTGGTCTCGTCCAGGACGGCGCGCACATCGGCCGCGACGTCCTGATCGGCCATGGCCTCGGAGATCTTCTCCAGGCCGGCCTCAAAGCCGAAGTAGGCCGCCGCGGCGTGCCCGGTGTTCACCGTGAACAGTTTCCGCTCGATGTACGGCTCCAGGTTGTCCACGAAGGTGGCCCCCGGAATCACCGGTTCCTTGCCCGCGAACGGGGTCCGGTCGATGACCCATTCGTAGAACGTCTCGACCGTGACATCCAGGCCCTGTCCGGCCTCCTGGTTGGGCACGATCCGGTCCACTGCCGTGTTCGCGAACACGGCGGCATCAGCGAGGGAGCCGGCGGCCGGATCCCACTGGGCCGCCACCTCGCCCCTGAGGATGTCCGTGGCGTTGATGGCGTTCTCACACGCCATCACCTGCAGCGGGGCGAGACCCGGAGCCCGTGCCGCGATTCCCCTGGCGATCACCGGAGCCACGAACTTCAGGATGTGCGGACCCACCGCCGTAGTGACGGCATCCGCCGTCGCGATCTCCGCGATGACGTCGGCCTCCTGGCTGCTGGAGTTCAGCGCGCGGAAGTTCGTGACGGTGCGGACGGTGGGGTCCTCCCCCACCTCGTGGACCTGGTAGCTGTCCGCGGCGGCCAGCTGGGTGATGAGGGCATCCGCGACATCCGCGAACACCACCTCGTACCCCGCCTCGTGCAGCAGCAGGCCCACGAATCCGCGCCCGATGTTTCCGGCGCCGAAATGAACAGCCTTCACTATGAGTTGACCTTTCCGAACAGGTCCAGCACTTCATCGACCGTGGTGGCAGCCTCAAGCTGCGCCACCTGCGCCTTGTTGGTGAAGACCTTCGCGATCGAGGAGAGGATGTGGAGGTGTTCGTTGTTGATGCCGGCGACGCCGACGACGAACTTCACTTCCTTGCCATTCCAGTCGATGCCGTCCGGGTAGCGGACCACGGAGACCGCGGACTTCATGATGTGGTCCTTGGCGGCGTTGGTGCCGTGCGGAATGGCGAGGTAGCTGCCCATGTACGTGGACACGGATTCCTCGCGTTCGTGCATGGCGTCCAGGTAGGCGGTGTCCACGGCGCCGCGCGCCAGCAGGAGCCGGCCGGCCTCATCGATCGCGTCGTCCCGGGTTGTGGCCGTGCCGTTGAGGATGACGCTGTCGGCCACCAGGATGCCCGACGGCGGGGCGGCTTCGGCAGGAGCCTCAGTGGCGCTGCCGGCCCTGGCCACGGGGGTTCCGGCGTCGGCAGTTGCGGTGTCTGCACTTCCTGCGGAATTGCTGTGCTGGACCAATTCCACAATCTCGTCGTAGCGCGGGCTGTTCATGAAGTTGTCCACGGAGACATGTACCGCACTGGATGTGACCGGCTTGGCGCGCTCGGTGAGGTCCTGGTGCGTGATGACCACGTCGTAGCTGTCGGTGAGATTTGCGATGGACGCGTTGGTGACCTTGACGTCCGGGAAGCCGGCAGCCTTGATCTTGTTCCGGAGCACCGAGGCGCCCATCGCGCTGGACCCCATGCCGGCGTCGCACGCGAACACGATGTTCTTGACCGGGCCAGCCATGACGGCTGTGCCACCGGCACCGCTGCCCGCACCCACCAGGGCTGAGGAAACGGAGCTCTTCTTGCCCTTCATGGCCTCCATCCGCGAGGTGGCCGCGCCAAGGGCGTCTTCCTCGGTTTCGCCGACCGGGGTCTTGCTGGACTTCAGGATTACCGAAGCGATCAGGAAGGAGACGGTGGCTGCGAGCAGGACCGAGAGGATCACTCCGAAGTAGCTGTCACGGGCAGTCTGGGCGACCACCGCGATGATGGAGCCAGGGGCCGCCGGGGCTACGAGGCCTGAGTTGGTGAGGGCCAGTGTCGCGATCCCGGTCATGCCGCCTCCGATCGCGGCGAGGATGAGGATCGGCTTCATCAGCACGTAGGGGAAGTAGATCTCGTGGATACCGCCGAAGAAGTGGATGATGGCGGCACCGGGCGCCGAAGCCTTGGCCAGGCCCTTGCCGAAGAACATGTACGCGAGCAGAATGCCGAGGCCCGGGCCGGGATTGGCCTCAAGCAGGAACAGGATGGACTTGCCCTGTTCAAGCGACTGCTGGATGCCCAGCGGGGTCAGCACGCCATGGTTGATGGCGTTGTTCAGGAACAGCACCTTGGCTGGTTCAATGAAGATGCTGGTCAGCGGCAGGAGGCCGTTGTTGACGAGGAACTGGACCACGTTGCCCGCGGCCGTGCTGAAGGCCGTGACCAGCGGGGAGATTCCGTAAAAGCCGAGCATGGCCAGCAGGGCGCCCCAGATGCCGGCGGAGAAGTTGTTCACCAGCATCTCGAAGCCCGGGCGGATTTTGCCGTCCCAGATCGAGTCAATCTTCTTCATGGTCCAGCCGCCGAGGGGGCCCATGATCATGGCACCGATGAACATCGGGATACCGGCTCCGACGATGACGCCCATAGTGCCGATGGCTCCCACGACGCCGCCCCGGACGTCGTAGACCATCCTGCCGCCGGTGTAGGCGATCAGAAGAGGCAGCAGATACGTGATCATGGGGCCGACGAGGCCCACATTCGGGTCGCCCGCGGCGTCCGTGCCGAAGCCGCCCAATGCAGGGACCGGGATCCAGCCCTTCTCAATGAACAGCGCCGTGATGAGGCCCCAGGCGATGAATGCGCCGATGTTGGGCATGATCATTCCGGACAGGAACGTCCCGAACTTCTGGACGCTAACCCGCATGCTTGTGCGGGGTTTTGCAACTGTCTCTGTTGCCATGTGATTTCCTAACCGTGATTCCTGCTGCTCCGCAGGATGGTCCGATGATTTCGACGAGCTAGCTGGTGGAGATTCGGTGGAGCCATTCAAGGAACAGCTTGAGTTCCGAGCTGGAGAGCTGGTCCGAGTGTGACGCCTGAAGAGCGGCGTTCAAGGCGATGGCCGCGACAACCACCGAGGATTTCCCCGAATTTTCAGCGCCGTTGTCCCGGGCCTGCTCCGTGGAAACCGCAAAGATCATGGCGTCACGGGTCATGGTGGAGAGCTCGAGGTTCCGCTCGGGCGCCTTTTCCGCGATCAGCATGAGCGTCACGCCCACGTTGGCGGCCAGGATGCTCCTGGCCGCTTCCCGGGGCGGGACGTTGAGCTGGCCTGCGACGGCGGCCTTGTTCAGCAACTCCTCCATGAGCGCCTCGGCATCGGCGACGATGACGGGGCGGCTCTCCGGACGAATATTGCCGAACATGACCAAATACAGTTCCGGCTGCTTGAGGCCGAACTGCACGTGCTTGTCCCACATCCGGCGGATATCTTCCAGCGGCTGCCCGGACGGCGCGAAGTCGCGTTCGTCCGCCACGTACTCCTCAAAACCGGCCGCGACGACGGCGTCGAACAGCCCTTCCTTGTCACCAAAGTGGTGGTAAAGGGTGGGGGCAGTCACTCCCGCCAGCCTGGTGATCTGGCGGGTGGAAACGGCGCCCCCGGCTGAGTTGGCCAGCAGCTCGGCGGCTGCACGAAGCAGTCGCGTTTTGGGCGGTAGCTGGCCATCGGAACTCATAACCGCTACCCTAGCACCTATAGCAACGCTATATGAAGTGCATCACATACAATTTTTTCAGGTGCCGCGATCCCCCGGTTGACGTAGCCGTCAGCCGCTTGCACACAGGACCTACCGGATCAGCGGCGGCGCCTGAACCGGCCCCCGGCCACGGCAGAGAATGAGGACCTTCAGTGCAGAACTTCCCAGGCGTGGGCGTCAGCCCCGGCCGCATCATCGGCACCATCCGCCAGATGCCCAAACCCATCAGCGAACCCCCTGCGGGCGAGCAACTGCCGGCCGGTAGCACGGCGGAGGAAGCGACCGCGGCGCTGAAAGCGGCCGCTAAAGCAGTCCACGACGAGCTCAAAGCCCGGTCCGAGACTGTCAGCGGCGACGGGAAGGCAGTCCTGGAGGCGACGGCACTCATGGCCACGGACACCATGCTCCTGAAGAGCGCCGCCAAGCTGATCGGCCGCGGGACCTCCAGCCAGCGGGCCATCTGGGAGGCCGGCGCCTCCGTCTCGGAGATGCTGCACAACCTGGGCGGCTACATGGCCGAGCGCGCCACCGACGTCCTGGACGTCCGCGCCCGGATCGTGGCCGAACTGCGGGGAGTGCCCGCACCCGGCATCCCCACGTCCGCCACGCCGTTCATCCTGATCGCCGAGGACCTCGCGCCCGCAGACACCGCGACGCTGGACCCGGAGAAGGTCCTGGCGTTGCTCACGGCCGGCGGCGGGCCGCAGTCGCACACCGCCATCATTGCCCGCTCCCTGGGCCTGCCCGCCGTCGTCGCCGCCATCGGCGTCGATGAGCTCCCCGACGGAACCGAAGTCTACGTGGACGGCGCCGCCGGCCTCATCACCGTTGACCCGGGCGAATCCGAACGCGCGGCCGCGGCCCATTGGGCAGTCACCGCCTCGCTGCTGGCCGACTTTGACGGCACGGGCGCGACGGCGGACGGTCACCTCGTGCCACTCCTCGCCAATGTCGGCGGAGCCAAGGACGCCGTCGCCGCCGCCGCGCTCAACGCCCAGGGCGTGGGCCTCTTCCGGACCGAGTTCTGCTTCCTGGAACGCGACACCGAACCCACGGTGGACGAGCAGGCGGTCGCCTACAAGGGCGTCTTCGACGCCTTCCCGGGAAAAAAGGTGGTGCTCCGGACCCTCGACGCCGGAGCCGACAAGCCCCTGCCTTTCCTGTCCGACGCCACCGAGCCGAACCCGGCCCTCGGCGTTCGCGGCTACCGGACCGACTTCACCACGCCAGGTGTGCTGGAGCGCCAGCTGCAGGCAATCGCCCGGGCGGAGCAGGAATCCGAGGCCGACGTCTGGGTCATGGCGCCGATGATTTCCACGGCCGAGGAAGCCGCCCGGTTCGCCAGTATGTGCGCCGAGGCCGGGATCAAAACCCCTGGCGTCATGGTGGAGGTCCCCTCCGCGGCCCTGACCGCCGAGGCCATCCTCCGCGAGGTCGGCTTCGCCAGCCTGGGCACCAACGACCTCACGCAGTACGCCATGGCGGCGGACCGCCAGCTCGGCCCGCTCGCGGCCTTGAACACCCCGTGGCAGCCCGCCGTGCTCCGGCTGGTCGGCCTGACGGTCGAGGGCTCCGTCGCTGAGGGCCACAACAAGCCGGTGGGTGTCTGCGGCGAGGCCGCGGCGGACCCCGCCCTCGCCGTCGTCCTCACCGGACTCGGCGTCAGCACGCTGTCCATGACGGCACGGTCGATCACGGCCGTGGCCGCAGTGCTCAAGACCGTCACGCTCGCCGAGGCGCAGGAGCTTGCCAAGTTGGCCCTCTCCGCGCCGAGCGCGACCGAGGCACGGGCATGGGTCCGGGAGAAGCTGCCGGTGCTTGAGGAGCTCGGGCTGTAGCGCCGGAGTCAGCAGCGGCAGCGCGAGCCTCCACCCGGGGCGCTAGGATGCACTCCATGGCACAGATAGCCCCCCGGGTGACGGCCGGCCTTCCGGCCGAGGACGCGCAGAAACTGAAGTACGCCCTGAACGGCAGTGACGACATCACCGTTTTCGTGGACGGCACGGTACATCGGCTGCCGCCGGAGGCGCGGGACGCCGTCGTCGATCTGCTCAGCCGGTTCAGCCGGGGCGAGGCGGTCACGGTCAGCAGCGTCGAGGAAATGCTCACCACCTCGAAGGCGGCGGAGCTGGCCGGCATCTCGCACACCTACCTGCGGAACATGACGGACCGGGGCGAAATCCCGGTGGAATACCGGGGCACTCACCGCCGCATCAGGCTGGCGGACATCATGGCCTGGCTCGAAACGCAGAAAAAGAACAGTACTGCCGACGGAGCCCCGGGCGCCGGGCATGACGGTGCCGCGGATGGTTCGTGAAGCCGCGATCAGGCTCAAGCAACGATCCCGGCCCTGCGCGGAAACGCGGAGAAGGCCGGGGTTACGCTTGAATCTCGGGTAAGTTCAGAGGGTGGCACATCGTGGCTGGCATTGCCGCCTTGGTGCTCACCCGACAGCCCCACACGGGACGGCCTCGGCTGGCTTCCGGCCCGCTAGATTCTGGGCCGTGCCGCCCAGCGCCGCGCCTTGAGCGCCGCGTGGAGTTCCAGCCGCACCATCCCCTTGAGCGGATCCACGCCCAGGAGCTGCCGGATCCGGCCGAGCCGGTTGTAGATGCTGCTCCGGTGCAGGTGCAGCTTGTCGGCCACCTCCTGGACCGAGCCGTCGTTGTCGTAGAACAGCTCGAGTACGGGCAGGAGTTCCCCGTTCCGGTCCTGGTCCTCCAGGAGCCGGAAATAGACCGAGCCCGAATCCGCCCAGGCCCCTGCACCACCGCCGGCGGAGGCCAGCAGCTGGTAGAGCCCGGTGGCCCGGGAATCGACAAGTTCGCCCAGCTGGGGGTCCACCGCCGCGGCCTGCGCCGCCTGGCGGGACTGCCGGTACGCCTCGGCCAGTTCACGCGGTTTGGCGAAGCCCTCCGACGTGCCGAGGATGATCCGGCGGACTGGCCGTCCGGAGCGTTTGGCCAGCTCCAGCTGGTAATGGACCAGGACCTGGGCGTGGTCCGCCCGGCCGGTGGATTCCTGGAACAGCACCACGGCGTGGGTTTCGGTGCCGGCGCTGAACAGGGCCGCGTCCACGCCGATCGTGGCCTGCAGCGCGGCGGAGCGGTGGATCAGGGTGGCGGCGATGGGATCCGATCCCTCGGCCCAGCCGTCGGCGTCGAGCACTGTCACCAGCTGCCAGGGCCCGCGTCCCTGCACTTCCTTCCAACCGGCCACGGCGGCGACCGCGTTGAACTCGCTCCGGCAGGCGGCGAGAAATTCCTGCTCGCGGCGACGGCGGAACTCCGATTCGGCAGTATTGGAATCCAGCAGCAAGGCGGAGAGCTGCTCCACTTCGCGGGCCACGTCGGGCAGGTGGGCGAGCACCGACGTCGCATTGGGCTCTTCGGCGTCGAGCTGGACCCACAGGTAGCCCACCCGGAAACCCCGTACCAGCAGCGGGACGCAGACCCGGCCGAGCATGCCCAGCTCCTCGTTCGCCGGCACGACGACGGGGCGCACCGCCGTGGCGATCCCATGCGAGAGCTGCCAGGCGCTGACATCCATCGGCACCCGCTTGCTGAGCAGGAAGTTCACCCGCACCCGGTCCGCATGCGACTGGTTGGAGCTGTACGCGAGCAGGACCCCGTCCAGGTCTTCGAGCGAGAGGCCCCGGCCCAGCTTCAGCGCCACCTGCTCCACGAGCTGTTCCACGTCCTGCTGCTGCATCCTGCCAGACTACTGGCCGGACGGACAGCAGGCGACACCTGACGCTCCCGGACTCGACAATTGTCTATCGACTGCTTCCAGGAACCGTGGAAATCCGCGGAACGGGTGCGACGGCGGTATCCCGGCGCTGTCGGCTGCCTCACAGCGGGATTTATTCTGGAGATACGACTTCCCCCCGCACATCCGGCCGCAAAGGCCACCAGCACTGGAGCCCAAATGATCATCGGTGTCCCCAAAGAGATCAAGAACAACGAATTCCGCGTCGCCATCACCGCTGCCGGCGTCCACGAGTTCCGCACCCACGGCCACCCGGTCCTGGTGGAGCGCGGCGCCGGCCTGGGCTCGGGGATCACGGACGAGGAATACGCCATCGCCGGCGCCGAAATCGTCGTCGACGCCGATGACGTCTGGGCCCGCGCCGACATGGTCCTGAAGGTCAAGGAGCCGGTCAAGGCCGAATACCACCGCTTCCGCAAGGGCCTGATCCTCTTCACCTACCTGCACCTGGCCGCCGAGCCGGAACTGACCCAGGAGCTCATCAACAGCGGCGTCACCGCCATCGCCTACGAGACCGTCCAGGAGGGCCGCACGCTGCCGCTGCTGGCCCCGATGTCCGAGGTCGCCGGCCGCCTGTCCGTCCAGGTCGGCGCGACCTCGCTGATGGCTCCGGCCGGCGGCAAAGGAGTGCTGCTCGGCGGCGTCCCGGGGGTCCGCCCGGCCAAGGTCGTCGTCCTGGGCGCCGGTGTGGCCGGCACCAACGCCGCCGCGATGGCGCTGGGCCTCGGCGCCGACGTCACCATCCTGGACATCAACATCAACCGCCTCCGCGAACTCGATGCCCAGTACCAGGGCCGCCTGAAGACCGTCGCCTCCAACGCCTACGAGATCGAGAAGTCCGTCGTCGACGCCGACCTCGTGATCGGCTCCGTGCTGATCCCGGGCGCCAAGGCCCCGAAGCTCGTCACGAACGAACTCGTCTCGCGGATGAAGCCGGGCTCCGTGCTGGTGGACATCGCCGTGGACCAGGGCGGCTGCTTCGAGGACACGCACCCGACCACGCACCAGGAACCGACGTACAAGGTCCACAACACGATCTTCTACTGCGTTGCCAACATGCCCGGCGCCGTGCCGAACACCTCCACCTACGCGCTGACCAACGTCACCCTGCGGTACGCCGTCGCGCTGGCCAACCTCGGCGTCTCCGCCGCGTTCGAGCGCGACGCCGCCCTGGCCGCCGGCCTGAACATCGCCGCCGGCAAGGTCGCCCACCGCTCCGTGTCCGAGGCGCACAACCTGCCGCTCGTGGCCGACTGGCACCAGCTGGTCTCCGCCTGACACCGGCTTACGCGTCGGCTGCTCCCTAACCGCCCTTCCGGACACCCGGAAGGGCGGTTGGGCCCACACCGGCAGGGTTCCCTGGCCGAGCTTGCGAGGCGAGGGGGCCGGTGGGGAGCAGCCGTTTGCTGTTTAAGCCAGCGCCCGGGCCTGCTCGATCAGCCGCAGGACCTCAACCGGACCCGCGGGATCCACCGGGAGCGGCAGCCCCGAGGCCGCGCCGCCGTCGTTGATCTTTTCCGCCAGGATCCGGTAGAACTCCGGGTAGGCGCCGCGGTCGGTGGGCAGGCGGTCCAGGTGGCCGTCCCGCCCGAGCAATCCGGCCCAGTCGGGGTCCTCGACGCCGTACTCCTCGTCCAGCGGGCTGCCGCCGGCCACAATGTACGGTTCCTGCGGGTCCACGCCGTGCTTGGTGTAGCCGCCCTCGCTGCCCAGCAGCCGGAAGCGCGGCCCCTGCTGGGCGCACAGCATATTCATCCACAGGTGGCTGGTGACGCCGGAATCGTGCCGCAGCGTCAGGAACACGTCGTCATCGACCTTCTCCCCCGGGCGCCGCGCGTCGAGTTCCGCGTGGACCACCGCGGCCGGTCCGAACAGCTCAAGCGCCTGGTCCAGCAGGTGCGTGCCGAGGTCGAACAGCACGCCGCCGCCGTCGTCCGCCGTCGCTGACGCCTTCCAGGCCTTCGCGACCGCAGGCGACCAGCGCTCAAAGCGTGACTCGAACCGCGAGACGGTACCGAGGCCGCCGCTGCCCACCAGGCCGCGGACGGTCAGGAAGTCGCCGTCCCAGCGCCGGTTCTGGAAGACGGTCAATACCCGGCCCAGCCGTTCGGCCAGGGCAATCAGCTCCTCGCCCTCCGCGCTGTGCACCGTGAACGGTTTGTCCACGACGACGTCGAGCCCGGCTTCCAGCGCGGCCTTCGCGAGCGGGTAGTGCGTGGCCGGCGGCGTGCCGAGCACCAGCAGGTCCAGTTCACCGCCCAGTTCGAGGATGTCCGCCGGACTGTCGACGATCCTGGCCGCGGGATAGCTCGCGGACGCCGCGGCTTTGCGGCCGGCGTCGGACGTGGAGATGACCTCGAGGGAGAAGGCGGGGACGGCCGCGATCAGCGGCGCGTGGAAGACGCTGCCGGAGAGACCGAAGCCGGCAATGGCGACTCGGATGGGCCGGGAGGAATCTGTTGTCATGGCTCATACGCTACCCCGGACGCTCCCCCACGTAATGCAGAAAATTGAGCGACGCTCCCTCACCCGCTGAGGGAGCGTCACTCCGAAAGCTGCGAAAAGTGAGGGAGCGTCGGATCGAACGGGGAGGACTACTTCTTTTCCCAGCCCAGTGTGGTCCAGTCCGGAACCTGGGACAGGCTCTGGAACAGGGACGGGCCGTAGTTGGCCAGACCGGTGCGGGCGAAGGAGATCTGCGGTCCGTTCATCACGACACCCATGGAGAAGTACTTCGCCATGTGCTTCTTTTCCACTTCCATGGCCGCCTTGTTCCGCTCGGCGTTGTCCTCGATCGAGGCCAGCCTGGCGATGTCAGCATCCAGTTCGGCGTCGCCCAGCCCGTTTTCGTTGGTCTTGGAATCGTAGAACTGCTTGACCGCATCCGTCGCGTCAGAGCCGACCGTGTAGCCGGAGATGCTCAGGAAGAAGTCACGGCTGCCCAGGACCTTCCCGAAGTCGGCCGAGGCGCGCTGGTCGATTCCGACGTCCATGCCGCCGGCCTTGAGCTGGTTCTGCAGCGTCTGGGCAAAGGCCAGGGTGGTGGGGTCGTCACCGAAGTTGCTGATCTTGAACGCGGCCGGGACGCCGTCCTTCTCCATGATGCCCGCGGCGTTGGCCGTGTAGCCGGCGTCGGTCAGGACCTTCTTGGCGGCATCGGCACCGCTCTCGGTCACCGGGTAGTTGTCCTGGTAGTACTCGGAGAACGGCAGCAGCATCATCGATCCGGAGCTGGGCTCTTCCCAGTTCAAGCCGTTGAAGCGGACCTTGCGCAGGGCCTCGCGGTCTACCGCCGTGAAGATGGCCTTCCGGATAGCGACGTCGTTCATCGGCGCCTTCTGGGCATTGATGTTCAGGCCGCCGGCGAAGAGACGCTGGCCGCGGCGGATTTCCGAATCCTGGGTGCCTTCGAGCTGCTTGTACGGCGTGATGGTGTTGGCGGAAACGCCGTCGATCTCACCGTTCTTGAAAGCGGCGATGGCGGCGCTGCTCTCCAGCTGGCGGAAGACAACCTTCTCGAGGACGGGCTTGGTGCCCCACCACTTCTCGTTCTGGACGAGCGTGACCGTCTTGGCGGCGCTGTCGTACTGGTCAACCTTGAAGGGGCCGGCCATCCACTCCGGGTGCATCTCGCCCGTGAAGCCGGTGTTGAAGATCTCGGGGGTGTTCACGGCCGGGTGAACGAGACCGAAGAAGAGCGATTCCAGCGGGTAGACCGGCTGGGTGGTCTTGACGATGACTTCCTTATCGCTGCTGCCGGCCTCTACGGACTCAACAAACTCGTAGGCTCCGGAGCTGACGACGTCGAAATCCTTGTTTTCGCCCTTGAGCACGTTCCAGGTGTTCTGGAAGGCCTTCACATCGATCGGCGTGCCGTCGTTGTAGCTGGCTTTGTCATTGACCTTGATGGTGATGGTCTGCTTGCCATCCGCGATCTTGCTGTCCACCGACTCGCAGAAGTCTTTGTTCGGGGTGGCCTTGCCCACGAAGTCGAGCTTCCAGCAGCCGCCGGTGCCGCCACCGTTCACGGCCACCGGATTTACCGGAACCATCAGGGCGGTGTTGTCCGCGCTGTTGCCGTTGTTGGAGAACCCGTTGAAGTCCGGCCCGATGTTGCCCAGCGGCAGCGTGACAGTTCCGCCCGGCTGCAGGTCCTTGGCGTCCTTGGCGTTGATGCTGATGAGCTTGGTCAGATCACTGCCCGCATCCTGGCCCCTGCCGGCCTCCGGGCCCTGGGCACCGCCGCCCCCGCCACCGCAAGCGGTGAGCGCGAGCGCTGCCACGACGGCGGTAACTCCGCCGATCTTGGTCAGATTCTTCATGGTGTTCCCTTCATTTCCTGCTGCGAGTTGTGATGCGTGGTGGTTCGGTAAGTCAGGTGGGTTCGTGGACAACGAGCATGTCCGCGTCCAGTTCGCCGTCGGGGTAGAAGCAGGCGAATTGCTGGTCTGTGGTGCCGGCGGCCGCCGCCGCATCCGGTTCCAGCCGCGGCTCGATGGTCAGGCACTTCTCCTGCTTCGCGGGTGGCAGCGCCGCGAACACCGGGCAGCGGCTGGCGAAGTTGCAGCCCTTGGGCGCATCGAGCGGCGACGGCAGGTCGCCCTGCAGGATGATACGTTCGCGGGTGCGCTCCAGCCGTGGGTCCGGGACCGGGATCGCGGAGAGCAGTGCGCGCGTGTAGGGGTGGCGCGGGTTGTCGAAGACGCTGTTTACCTCCCCGATCTCCACGATCTTGCCCAAGTACATCACGGCGACGCGGTTGGAGATATGGCGCACCACGGACAGATCGTGCGCCACCATCAGATAGCTCAGCCCGAGCTCGGCGCGGAGCTGGTCCAGGAGGTTGATGACACCGGCCTGCACGGACACATCGAGGGCGGAAACCGGCTCGTCCAGCACCACCAGCCTGGGGTTCACGGCGAGGGCCCGGGCAATGCCGATGCGCTGGCGCTGTCCGCCGGAGAACTGGTTGGGGAAGCGGTTGACGTGGTCAGGCTGCAGACCCACGAGTTCCATCAGCTCCAGGATCCGCTTCCGAATGGCGGGCTTGGCCATTCCGGCGTTTTCCAACGGTTCGGCCAGCACCTCGTACACCGTGAAGCGCGGGTCGAGGGCACCGGTGGGGTCCTGGAACACCATCTGGAGTTCCTTGCGCATGGCGCTGCGGGTCCGGAAATCGGAGGCTTCCTTGTTGCTGAGACCGCCGATCCTCACCTCGCCGTCCTGGTTCTTGTGGAATTCCATGATTTCCAGCAGCGTGGTGGTCTTGCCGCAGCCGGATTCGCCCACGATGGAAAAGCACTCGCCCTCGCGGATGTCGAAGCTCAAACCGTCCACGGCCTTCACCGTGCCGATCCGCCGCTTGATCAGCGCGCCCTTCGTCAGCGGGAAGTGCTTCTTCACGTCTTTGAGCTCCAGGACGGCCTTGCGCTCGGTGCGGGGGACCGCATCGAAGCGCGAGACCGGAACGGCCGGGGCCCGGAAGATCTCGTGAACGTCCACCCCGGCGCCGAGCGAATCCGTCTTGATGCAGGCGGCCTTATGTTCCATGCCGCCGTTCCCGCCCGTTCCGCCGACCGGCCAGAGCTCCGGCTCGCCTTTCAGGCAGGCCTCGCTGGCCAGGGGGCAGCGCGGGGCGAAAGAGCACCCGGTGGGAGCGTGGACCAGGTTCGGCGGGGTGCCCTCGATCGGCACCAGCGACGACTTCTCCGCCATGTCCACACGCGGCACCGCACCCAGCAGGCCCATGGTGTACGGCATCCGCGGGTTGTAGTAGATGTCATCCACAGTGCCGGTCTCCACCGGCCTGCCCGCGTACATGACCATGATGTCGTCCGCCATGCCTGCGACCACGCCGAGGTCGTGGGTGATCATCACGACGGCGGCGCCGGTTTCCTCCTGCGCGGTGTGCAGCACCTCCAGCACCTGGGCCTGGATGGTGACGTCGAGGGCGGTCGTCGGCTCATCGGCGATGAGCACCCGGGGATTGTTGGCGATCGCGATCGCGATCATGACGCGCTGGCGCATCCCGCCGGAAAACTCGTGCGGGAAGGCTTTCAGCCGGTCCTTCGGGCTGGGGATGCCGACCATCGCGAGCAGCTCGACGGCGCGGGCCTCCTTGGCCTGCTTGCTCATGGTGGGGTTGTGGACCGTGAGCGCCTCGATGATCTGGGCCCCGACCGTGTAGACCGGGGTCAGGGAGGACAGCGGATCCTGGAAGACCATGGCGATGTCGTTGCCGCGGAACGCACACATGGCCTTGTCGCTGAGGCCCAGCAGTTCCTTGCCCTTGAGCCGGACCGAACCGGTGATCTCCGCCGTCGGGGCCAGCAGGCCCATGATGGCCATGGCCGTTACCGATTTTCCGGAGCCGGACTCGCCCACGATCCCGAGCGTCTTTCCGGGCAGGAGGTCGAAGTCGACGCCGCGGACCGCGTGCAGCACGCCGTTCTCCGTGTTGAAGCGGACGTTGAGGTTCCGGACAGACAGGACGGCGTCCGTGGGTGCGTGCAGCCCCGCCACATGCAGTCGCTCGGCGGTGTTCGGACCGTTCGATTCGGTGTTGGCGGCGATTTCGAAGCTCATTTGCTGGTCTTCTTTGCTGTCTTCTGTGTCTTGCCCGCCTGTGTCTTGCCCGCCTGTGTCTTGCCCGCCTGTGTCTTGCCCGTCCGGGCGCGGCTCCTGTTGGCGCTGCCAATGGAGCTGGAACTGGGATCGAATGCGTCCCGGAGGCCGTCGTTCATCATGGCCAGTGATCCGGTCAGCAGGAACATCACGACCAGCGGCACCCAGAACATCCACGGGAAGGTGGAGACCTGGGAAGTGGCCTGGCCGATCAGCACGCCAAGGCTGACGTCCGGGACCTTGATGCCGATGCCGATGAAGGAGAACGCCACTTCGGCCAGGATGGCTCCGGTCACGCCGCGGGTGATGTCCAGGACCAGCAGCGAGCCGATGTTGGGGACGAGGTGGCGCCAGACGATGCGGCGCGGCGGGATGCCCATGTACTGGGCGGCCTTGACGAAGTCGCGCTGCATCAGGGACATCGAGAGGGACCGGATGAGGCGGGCGGTGCCCATCCAGCTGAAGATCAGCAGGACGATGATCAGCAACAGCCAGCTGGGAAGGTTCTGCTGGAGGCCATTGCCGCCGCCGCTCGTGGCCACGGCGACCACCAGCAGGGCTGGCATCATGATCAGGGCTTCGAGGACGAACAGCATGACCTTGTCGATTTTTCCGCCGAAGTAGGCCATGGTGCAGCCGTAGACGGCGGCGATCAGCACCGAGACCAGGCCCACAACGAGACCGATCAGGATCGAGATCCGGGTCCCTTCGACGGTCAGGGCGTAGAGGTCGATCCCGGCCTGGGAGGTGCCCAGCGGGTGCTCCGCCGACGGCGGCATCCCGATGTTGAACGGGTCGATGGTCTCCTTGTCCCAGCTGGAGAAGAAACCGCCAATGAAGGAAAAGACGGTCAGCCCCAAAAAGATGACGAGACCGGCCACGGCCGTCTTGTTGCGCAGGAAGCGCCGCGCGATGATGGTGGCCTTGCCGATCACCACATCGTTGTTCTCGATTTTTGCCTCGGCAGCGACGGCGGCCGGATCGATGGCGTTCAGGTTCGTCATGGGTTACTGCACCCGTACTCTCGGGTCGACCAGCGTGGTAGCGAAGTCAGCCAGGATGGCACCGATCGCGAAGATCACGGAACCGTAGGCGAGGGTCGCCGTGGCGGCGTTGACGTCCTGCAGGGCGATGGCGTCGATGGACCAGGAGCCGACGCCGTGCCAGGCGAAAATCTTCTCCGCGAAAAAGCCGCCGGCGAAGATGGCCGGGATGGTGAAGGCGATGCTCTGTGCCACGGGGATGAAGGAAACCCGCAGGGCGTGGCGGGTGATGGCCTGGTTCCGGGTCAGGCCCTTGGCCCGGGCGGTGCGGACAAAGTCGGCGTTGACGTTGTCCAGCAGGTACTGGCGCTGGGCTATCTGGTAGGTGCCCCAGCCGACGATCGTGATCGCGAAGGTCGGCACCGCATAATGGGCGAGCATGTCGAGGAACTGGACCCAGCCGTCTCCCGCCAGGCCCGGAGTGGAGATGCCGGTGACGAAGAATATCCGCTCGCCCACCGTCTCGTTGATGTTGATCGCGCCCAATTGGACCAGGAAGTACGCGATCGGCGCCGGCACGATGTACACGAGGTAGCTGTAGGAGGTGATGACACGGTCCGAGAACTTGTATTGCCGTGCCGCCGTGTACACCCCGAGGGCGACGCCGATGATCAGGGTCAGGACGATCGAGGCCAGGAAGAGCCGGGTTGAGATCCAGACCCGGTCGCCGAACTCGGCATTGATAAAGGCGCCGTTGGGGCTGCGCCCCCAGTCCCAACGGGTGACGATCCCGGCCAACCAGTCCACGTACCGTTCCCAGGGGTTGAGGGTCGGATCGAGGCCCCTGAGCCGGAAGGAATTGATCACCTGTTCCGGCGTGGGGCGGGGGATGCGTTCCTGTTCCAACAGGGCCGGTTGCAAGGTGCTGACCGCCAGGAAGTACCCGGCCGATGTGGTCAGGAAAATCATGAAAACGTAGGTGGCGGCTCGTTTTGCCAGGTACCGGAGCATTTAGCCTCTAGTTCCGAGTCGCCGTTGTCTGTGCAGGACCGGAAACTGGGCAGGTCGGTGCGGCCTGCCCGTGCGCGGGATTCGTAGCAACGTTCACAACGTTAATCCTTCCATAGGTCCCCTCCAGCAGGTGGTTTCCGCTGCTGATCCGGGATCATGGCCCGCCGGATGCCTGGCCGGTCCCCAGGCCTCGGCCAGTCCTGGTGCACTATGTTGCGGATCACATTCCAGAGGAAACTACCACATCGAGGGTGCCGCTTCGGGCGCCCTCGCGGCACAACGGCAGGTCTAGCACCAGATCGTTATGAATCATCACTGCACTGGATTTGGCGGCGGGAAATCTGAGCCATTTTACGCCTTTCCAAGCAGGCGCGAAACAAGTTCCCGCCAGGACGCGGCGAGGCGCTCCGGGGCTATCCCGTGCACTCTCACGGCGTGCAGGAGGCGTTCCGGCTCAAGGGTTGCGCTCAACGAGGTGGCCATGAGCCATGGGTCGGTGGTCACCCCCGCTTCGCGCAGCAGCATTTCGAGATGCCGGTGCCAGAGTACGGCGGCCGGCACGTCAAAGCGGTTGTAGGCGGAGACATCGGCGGCCCGCGCCAGTTCCCCGTACTCCAGCACCCAGGCGATGCGTTCGACGCCGAAGGCCACCAGCCGCTCCAGCGGAGGGGCGCCGGGGCCCAGCGGGGGCGGGCCGAACATGAACCGCCCCTGAAATCCGGCCTCGGCGTCACTGAGCAGAGTCATCATGAGACCGGCCCGGCTGCCGAAGCGCCGGAACACAGTGCCCTTACCGACGCCGGCGCGCTGCGCGAGCGCGCCCATGGTGACCCCGTCGACGCCGCATTCCTCGATGAGCTCCCGGGCCGCCTGCAGGAGCAGCTCGCGGTTCCGCGCAGCATCGCTTCGTTCGGATGCCGCGACCGGGAGCACGCCGTTCCGGGCGCCGGGCCGCAATGGGATTAAGCTCACAACGCTCATTGTAGCCCGGGGGAATATTAACCGGACCTCAGTCCGTTTAGAACGGTGAAGGCCCCAAAAGCCTCGACGATCAGCCAGTCGCGGGAAGACCGCGGCGCGACACCTAGGAGTTCCCATGCCCAAGAACACTGTCCTCACCCTGGTCGGCAGCCTCCGCGCCGATTCCACCAACCAGAAGCTGGCCGAGGCTATCCAGCTGAATGCGCCGGAGCAGGTTGAGGTTGTCATCCACGACAGCCTCGGCAACATCCCGTTCTACAACGAGGACATCGACGTCGAGGGGCAGGTCCCGGCCGCGGCAGCGGCCCTGCGCGCCGCCGCCAACGACGCCGATACCCTCCTCCTCGTGACCCCGGAGCACAACGGCACCGTGCCCGCCTCGCTCAAGAACGCCATCGACTGGTTGTCCCGCCCGTTCGGCGCCGGCGCCCTCAGCGGCAAGCCGACCGCCGTCGTCGGCACCGCATTCGGCCAGTTCGGCGGCGTGTGGGCCCAAGATGAAGCCCGCAAGGCCGTCGGCATCGCCGGCGCCCAGGTCCTCGAGGACGTAAAGCTCGCAGTTCCGGGCTCGATGGTCCGCTTCGCCGAGGTGCACCCGAAGGACGACGCCGAGGTCGTGGAGCAGATCAAGGGCGTCTTCGACGCGCTGGAAGTCTCGCGCACGGCTGCCGCTGCCTAGCTCACTACGAAGAGTTGCAAGCTTCCCCCGGCAGTCCCAGACTCCGGGGGAAGCTTGTTTACGGCCATCTTCATCGGGCGACGGTGAACAAACGTTTACTTCCCAGCAACAAGGGATGTAGTCTGGGCAGTGTGACCCACGAAACAATGGATGCCGCCGCAGAAGTCCTTCCGGCCGAGGCTATTGACGCAATCGAACGTGCGGCTACGTCCGCCCACCGCCACGAGCAGCTTTTCTCGGAGCGCGCAGCAAACATCAAGCAGTCGGCGGTCCGGGATGTTTTTGACATCTCGATGCGCCCCGGACTCGTCTCCCTGGCGGGCGGAAGCCCGTACCTGCGGTCGCTCCCGCTGGAACGGCTGGGGCAGACCGCCGCGAAGATCATCGCCGAGCAGGGCATGACCGCCCTGCAGTACGGCGGAGGGCAGGGCACCGGGGAGCTCCGGAACCAGATCTGCGAGGTCATGGCGGCCGAGGGGATCCTGGACGCCCAGCCCGAAAACGTCGTGATCACCGCCGGCTCCCAGTCCGCCCAGGATGTCGCAACCAAGGTGTTCTGCAACCCGGGGGACGTGGTCCTCGTCGAGGATCCCACCTATGTCGGCGCCCTGAACACCTTCGAGGCCTACCAGGTGGAAGTCGCGACCGTACCGATGGACCAGGACGGCATCATCCCGGATTTGCTCGAGGCCAGAATCACCGCGCTGCAGACGGCGGGCAAGAACATCAAGTTCCTCTACACGATTCCGAGCTTCAACAACCCCTCGGGAATCACCTTGTCCGAGGCCCGCCGGCAACAGGTCGTGCAGATCTGCCGTAACGCCAATATTTTAGTGCTGGAGGACAACCCCTACGGCCTGCTCCGCTTCGACGGCAAACCGCTGACACCGCTGCGCGCCGCCAACCCCGACGACGTAATTTACATGGGGTCCTTCTCCAAGATCTTCGCCCCGGGGCTGCGGATCGGCTGGGCCCTGGTGCCGGCCCACCTCCAGCGCCGGTACTACCTGGCCTCGGAAGCCGTGACGCTCTGCCCACCCACGCTGAACCAGATGCTCGTCTCCGCCTATCTGCGGGACTATGACTGGCGCGGGCAGATTGAAACCTACCGCGGACTGTACAAAGAACGCTGTGATGCGATGCTGGCGGCCCTTGAGGAATTCATGCCGGCCGGGTTGAGCTGGACCCGTCCGGAAGGTGGCTTCTTTGTCTGGGTGACCCTGCCCGAGGGTGTTGACAGCTACCCCCTCTTGAAAAAGGCCATCGACGCCGGCGTGGTGTTCATTCCCGGAGCCGCATTTACGCATTCTGACGAGCCGTCCAACAAGATCCGCCTGGCCTTCAGTGCCGTCCCGCCGGAATCCATCCGCGAGGGTGTCCGCCGGCTGGCGCCGGTCCTGCGGGAAGCCATTGAGGCGTTGTAGCCTGAAGCATCACTGGCGCAGGACCGAAGATGATCGTTGACCCAAGGAGAACTTTATGACCGGAATTATTGTTGTCGGCGTCGATGGCAGCGAAACGGCCCTGCGGGCTGCCCGCACCGCGAAGGATCTGGCCCTCACGCTCGGGGCCACCCTCCACGTGGTCAGCGCCTTCGACAGCGACCGGACCGAGGTCTTCGGCAGCGGCAGTGACCAGTGGATTGTCTCCGACGCCGGCGACGCGGAGAAGGTCGCCAGGAGCGTCGCCGAGAGCCTCCGCACACCGGAGATCACGGTGACCTATTCGGCCGCCCGGGGCAAGCCGGCCGACGCCCTGATCAACGAGGCCGAGCGTTCGGGTGCCCGGATGATCGTGGTCGGAAACCGGCGGATGCGCGGGATCGGCAGGGTGCTCGGGAGCGTCGCGAACAGCGTGGCCCACAACGCACCCTGCGACGTCTACATCGCCAAGACTGACGTCGCCGACTAGGAGACCGGCACCTCAGGCCTTGCCGGTGCCCGTCGGCGCAGCGGTCTTCAGCATCCGGCGCAGGATTTTTCCCGAGGAGGACTTCGGCGCAGCGGCGATGAATTCCACGCGTGAGGTGGTCGGAGCCGTCATAGGTGTTCCACGGCCGGCATTGGAGGGTGTCGGCGTTCTTCGTGAGCACGGGGGCGTTGCCGTGCAGGGTCCATTCCGGTTCCCCGTCGAGGACGTGGCCGGCGAAGTGCAGGGCCACGTCCATCTGGTCGATCGACAAGGTGCTACCCTAGGTCCCCGCCGCCCACCGGCAGCACCACGCCGGTGATGTAGCTGGCGTCGTCAGAGGCCATGAACAAGATCGGAGCGGCCTGCTCTTCCAGCGTGCCGTACCGCTTGAACAGCGTGCTTTCGGTGGTCTGGTCTACGATCTGCTGGTACCACTGCTCTTCCTGGCCGGACTGCGTGTTGGGGTTGCGCGGAACCTTCCTCGGCGGGGCTTCCGTACCGCCTGGGGCGGTGGCCACTACGCGGATACCGTTTGAAGCGGCTTCGAACGCCAGTGAAGCGGTCAGGGCGTTAATCCCACCCTTGGACGCCGCGTATGGCACGCGATTGATGCTGCGGGTGGCTATCGAGGAGACGTTGACGATGACCCCAGCCGTCCGTTCGATCATGTGCGGCAGGACGGCGCGACAACACCACAGGGTGGGGAACAGGGAGCGCCGCACTTCAGCCTCGATCTCCTCCTCCTGGTAGTGCTCGTAGGGTTTTGCCCAGATCGTACCGCCAACATTGTTGATCAGGATGTCGATCCGTCCGAACTCCGCCACGGCGTAGGCCATCAGGTCCGTGGCGCCCGCATGGGTTTCCAGGTCGCAAAGAAAATACCGGGCAGGCACATCGCTGGCCGTAAGCTCCGCACACACTTCACCGACCAGCCCTGACCGGTCCGCCAACACTACGGTGCCGCCTTCGGCGGCTATCGCACGGGCGACGACGGCGCCAATCCCCTGGGCGGCGCCGGTCACCACTACAACCTTGTCAGTAAAACGCATGGCTGTGCTTCCTTTCGTCCTGGGATCTTTCGGCCGGTTAGGGCCAGTTAACCTTGCAGGTGCCCGCGGCATCGGAGTGGGTCCCGGGAATTACCCGTCCGTACCGCTGCCGCGGGCCCCGCCTGTAGTCTCTGTGTGCCCGTTAGCTGATGGCTTCGCGTTCCAATGGCGCCATCGTCGTCCGTGCAATCTCGGCTTGGGTTGCCGTGCTTCGCACCATCAGGGTGGCCAGAGCGGCCAGAACCAGCGGCACGGCGAGGGCCATGAAGTAACCGGAGACGCCCAGCCCCGTGAGGATGACCCCGCCAAGGGCAGAGCCCACGATGGAACCGAGGCGGCCTATTCCGATGCCCCAGCCGGTGGCCGTGGCACGAAGTTGTGTGGGGTATGCGTTAGCGATCAGGTAATTCAGGGCCAACTGCTGGCCGCCAATGCCGAAGCCGGCCAGGCCGATCAGCACGAAGACCAGCGCAAAGTTGGAGCCGGCCAGCCCCAGGCCCAGCGCAATGACGATCCCTGCAGCAAACATGACCAGCAGCAGTTTCCTGGGGTTGACCTTGGGCAGGATGATGGACAGAGGGATGGCGAAGAGGATGAACGCGCCGTTGACGGTAACAGTTCCCATCGCGGCCTGGGAGCCTGCCAGCCCCAACATCTTGAGCGCGGTGGGCATCCAAAGCAGCAGCAGGAACCAGGCGATCCAGTTGAGCAGGTACGTGGCGAAGACCGCGATGGTGACCATCCGGTACCTGGCGGAGAAAAGTGCTGCGATGGAGCTGCGCGCCTCTATTTTGTCATTTGTCACCATTACGGCGTCCGGGCTGACCGGGCTGCCGGAGACGGTCGCCATGATCTGACGTGCCTGCGCGTCGGCCGTGGGCGTGCCCTTGGCCGCCAGAAAAACAGGCGATTCGGAGAGCATCCTGATGCAGACCAACACCATGGCCAGCGGCAGCACGCCGCCGATCAGGAAAATGCCGCGCCAGCCCATAACGGGCAGCCATGCCGCGGCCATAAGCCCACCGAGAAGCGCGCCGCCGGGCAGGCCCAGCAGCACCAATGTCATGAACGTGCCGCGGCGAGATTTGGGGCTGAACTCCGCCGTAAGGGCAAGCAGCGCTGGCGTGGCCCCGCCCATTCCCAGGCCAATGAGGAAGCGCAGGATGACAATCTGCTCCAGCGATTGAGCGAAAGCACCGGCAAGGGAGAACACTCCGAACAGGGTCAGTGCAAGCAGAATGGTCTTCTTGCGGCCGATCCGGTCCCCGAAAGCGCCAAGGGACATCGCGCCCACGCACATGCCGACTGTGCTGGCGGTGATCACCCATGTCATGTCAGTGGCCTGCAAGCCAAAGTCTTCGGCGATCGCAGGTCCGATGAATGCAATGGACTGGGTGTCGAATCCGTCCAGCAGTGCGATCACGAAGCAGAGGACGACGATGGACCATCGTTTGAATCCCATGGGCGTGTTGTCGATAACGTCCTGGACGTTATAGGCGAGTTTTGTCACCGGTAACTCACTTTCGTGTGTGTGATGTTCTGATCCGATTGATCCGGGATCCACGCGGTGCGGCGGCTTGATTTTGGACAGGCGGCATCACGGCGGGTGGTGGGGATGATGTCTGGATAGGGCCCGGCCGGGTCGGGCCCGGGGGCATTTGGGTGCCCCGGGCCCTGGATGGGCGGATTAGTCCTGGGGGTCGAGAATGAAGTCGTAAGTGACTTCGCGGCCCTTGCCGTCGGCGCGCTCTGTGGGGGCAAGGACGAGTTCGGGCTTCACAGCCGAGGCGATGTCGTCAGCGACGTGCTCGTCGCCTTCGAAGTAGAGCTGGGTGGTGATGAGCTGGTGCTCCGGGGCCGAAACCTTCAGGTGCAAGTGGGCCGGCCGCCAGGCGTGCCAGCCGGCCGCGGCGATGAGGGCACCGCAGGCGCCGTCGGTGGGGATCTGGTACGGCGCAGGCTGCATTGTGTTGATCTGGAAGTTGCCGTGGCCGTCGGCGATGATGGAGCCGCGGAGGTTCCATTCAGGCAGCCCGGGAGCGAACTGGGAATAGAAGCCGAGGTCATCGGCGTGCCACAGCTCGATCAGTGCCCCTGCGAGCGGCTCGCCGGCGACGTTCGTGACCTGGCCCCGGAACAGCAGCGGCGTGCCGGGTTCGTCGTCGCGCATCGGCAGGGTGGCCGGGGTGTCCTGCGAGGGCGCGTTCGGGATGTAGTACGGGCCCTCGATGGTTCCCTTGGAACCGTGCCGGTTGGCGTTGGCAACCTCCTCGACGGAATGCTCCACCCAGACGTCGAGGAACAGCGGCCATTCGCCGTCCTCGCCGACTTGGATGAGCCACGCCTTGAAGGCGTTGTACTCGTTGTAGGTGACCTTCTCGTCCAGGACAGTGTCGTTGATCGCCTTGATGACCCGGCCAGCGAGGGTGCTGACCCGCTCCTGGCTGGTCCCGGCCGCAAGGTGCTTGCTCTCGCGGAAGCGGGCGGTGGCCCCCGCGCCAGAAGCGGCCGCAGTGGCTTCGGTTTCCATTGTCATGGTGACTCCCTTGTCAAAAAGAACGATCGTAAAAAGCGGTTGTCGGTGGGTTTCGGACTGGCATGCTGCGCCGCGCGTCGTGCCGCGCATCACATCCGGTGCTGTTTCAACGGTAGGCCCGGAATGGATCGAGGGGAAATACCTGTTTCCGGCTCATTGAAAGTTTTTGGGTATGAATGCTGGAGGCGGGGCCGGGCTATTCGATGGCGGACGGGTGCTTGGCCAGCGGCGTGACCTTGATGTCCATGTACGGAAAGAGCGGCAGGCCGGCAAGCAGGGTGTGCAGCTCGTCGTTGTCCGCGACGTCGAAGACCGAGTAGTTGGAATACTCCCCCACCACCCGCCACAATTGCGCCCAGCGGCCGTCGCGCTGGAGCTGTTGGGAGTATTCGCGTTCCTCGGCTTTGATGGCATCGGCGCGTTCTTTGGGCATCTCCAGCGGGATGCTAACTTCCATGCGGACCAGATACAGCATGAGTTTCTCCTAGTTTTGTCAGGTGTCGGCTAGGTTTTGCCAGGGGTCGGCGCGGGCCCAGGTCAGTCCTGGCGGTAGGTCTGGAGTTTGTCGGCGTCGATGGCAGCACCGACGCCGGGGACCTCGCGGACGCGGATCGCGCCGTTGGTGATGCGGAGCGGCTCGGCCAGCAGGTCATCCGTCATGTCCAGGAAGTTGGAGAGCTCCCCCGCCCGCCGGGAGCTGGCCTCGAACGCCGCGCCGAAGGTCACGGTGGCGAGGCTGCCTACCTGCGTGTCGATCTGGTTGCCCATCGTGACGTCCACGCCGAGGCCTTCACAGAGTCCGAGGATCTGTGCGGCCTCGGTGAAGCCGCTGCGCGCCGTCTTGATGCAGATGGCGTTGCTGCCGCCGGAGAGCAGCTCGCGGGAGACGTCGCCGAGGGTGGGGACGCTTTCGTCGCCGACGATCGGGATGCTCGAGTGCTGGACCAGCCTGCGGCGGCCCATGGCCTCGCCGGCCTCGCACGGTTCCTCCAGCGCGGACAAGCCGAGTCCTGCGGTGCGGCGGAGCACTTCCATGGCCTCGTTTGCCGTCCAGCCGCGGTTAGCGTCGAGGTAGATCTCAGTGTCCTCGCCCAGGCCCTCGCGCAACACATGGCAGGCCTCGACGTCGAGGGACAGCGGCCGCCGGCCCGTCTTGAGTTTGAACGTGTTGATCCCGTAGGTCTCGCGGAACCGCAGCGCCTCGTCCAGCAACTCGGCGGCGGGTTTGAAGCCGAGCATGTGGGAGACCCGCATGCTGTCCGTGAAGCCGCCGAGCAGTTTGTGCACCGGGGTGCCCAGCGAGATCCCGACGATGTCCCAGAGTGCGATGTCCAGGGCGCCTTTGGCGGTGGGGTTGTGGATGGTGCGGCGGAGCAGTTGCTGGACTTTGGAGCGGTCCAGCGGGTCGAGTCCGATCAGCTGCGGGGCAAACACCCTGGTCACCACGGAGACGATGGAGTCCTGGGTTTCGCCGTAGGTGTAGGGCCGCGGGGGCGTGTCCGCCACACCGCAGATGCCGGTGTCGGTGTGGATCCTGACCAGCACGTGCTCCGCGGAGGTGACTTCCCCGCTGGCGAACTTCAGGGGACGCGCGTAGGGGATGGCATAGGGGATAGCCTCGATGCGTTCAATTTTCACGGGGTGTTTCCTTTACTGCGGCTACTGGCGGTGATGGTGGCTCTGGAGGTGTTGGGCGCTGCTGCGCGCCCGACTGACTCGGCTGACCCGGCTGGGGGGCTGGCAGGTAGTCGAAGAGCCGTAGGAAATTGTGCAGCAGCGGCGTCTCGCTGTTCCGGTTCCACGCGACGGCGAGGTCGACCGGCGGCGGGTTGCGCAGCGGCCGGAACACGACGCCTTGGAAGGAGAACGTCCGCGAGGTCATCGGGACCAGGGCGATCCCCATCCCGGCCGCGACGAGCGAGAGCAGGGTCGAGGTTTCCCTCGCCTCCTGGACGAGCCGTGGCTGGAATCCGGCCTTGCGGCAGGCGTCCACCAAAATGCTGCTCACGGCGGAATAGCTGGGATAGCCGATGAAGTCCTGGCCGGCGAGCTCCGCCAGTTCCAGGGTGCCCCTGGCTGCCAGCGGTGAATCCGCTGGCAGTGCGGCGACCAGCTGATCCTGTTCGAGCAGTTTGAGGGCCACAATTCCGGAGCGGACCGGCGGGCGGAGGACGGCGACGTCGAGCCGTCCGTCCTCGAGCGCGGACTCCATCTGCGGCGTCAGCATCTCACCCTGGACAGTGATGCGCAGTCCTGGCAGGGTGCGGCGGGCCGCCTGGACGATGCTTGGCATCAGCCGGTAAGTGGCGGTTCCTGTAAACCCCACCCGGATGACCCCGGTGGCACCGGCGCCGACTTGCTGGACGTCCTCCTCGAGCGCGTCGAGTTCCTGCAACAGCACCCTGCCGCGGTCCAGCAGGACCTGTCCCGCCGGGGTGAGCTCCACTTTTCGGGTGGTGCGGATCAGGAGCGGTGTGCCGAGCTGTTCCTCCAGTTGGCGGATCTGCTGGGACAGCGGGGGCTGGGCCATATGCAGGCGGCGGGCTGCCCGGCCAAAGTGGCGTTCTTCGGCCACCGCGATGAAGTACTTGAGATGCCGCGTCTCCATTTTGCCCCCGGCGGATCGGAGCAGGCCCGGCGCCTGCTCCAACCAGCTTAGGATCCCCGATTAGTAAGGGGAAATACCTGTTTTAGAGCTATTAGGACGGTTTACATACCAATGGCGCCAACGGGTGTCAGTCCAGCAGCAGCGCGGGTTCTTCCAGAATGGACGCGACGTCGGCCATGAAGCGGGCCGAGAGGTCGCCGTCCACGACCCGGTGGTCGAAGGAACCGCCGAGGGTGGTGATCCAGCGCGGAATCACCTCGCCGTCGAGGACCCACGGCTTCTGCTTGATGGTGCCGAAGGCCACGATCGCGACCTCGCCGGGGTTGATGATGGGCGTGCCGGTGTCGATTCCGAGCGCCCCGATATTGGTGACAGTGAGGGTGCCGCCCTGCATCTGGGCGGGCTGGGTCTTGCCGGCGCGGGCGGTGGTGGCCAGCTCGTTCAGGGCAAGTGCCAGTTCCTTGAGCGAGAGGTCCTGGGCGTTCTTGATGTTGGGCACCATGAGGCCGCGGGGCGTCGCGGCGGCGATGCCGAGGTTCATGAAGTGCTTGACCTGGATCTCGGCCGAATCGCTGCCGTCCGGGTTGTCCACCCAGGTGGCGTTGACGCTCGGGTTGCGGGCCGCTGCCCAGATGACGGCCTTGGCGAGAATCAGCAGCGGCGAGACCTTGATGCCTTCGAAGTCGCGGGAGGCCTTCAGCCGCTTCACGAATTCCATCGTGCGGCTCGCGTCGACGTCCACGAAGATACTCACATGCGGGGCGGAAAAGGCCGACTCGACCATGGCCTTGGCCGTGGCCTTGCGGACGCCCTTGACCGGGATCCGTTCAAGGCGCTGATCCTGCGGGCGCCCGGTCTTACCCCAGAAGCTGTCGGCCTTGTCCACCTCGGCGTCGCGCTGTGCCTGGTAGCTGACCAGGTCCTCGCGGGTCACCTCGCCGCGGGCGCCGGTGGGGACGACATCGGACAGGTCGATGCCCAGATCGCGCGCAATCTTGCGGACGGGCGGCTTGGCGAGGACCCGGTTGACGAGGCCGGTGATGGCACCGCCGAGGGTGGGCCGAGGGTCGATGCCTTCCGCCGGAACGATGCCCTCCGCCGGAACGGCGCGTTCGGCCGGGCTGACGGGCGCGGCCACCGGACCGGGTCCGGCGGTTGAAGGTGTCGGAACCGGAGGCTTGAACGCCGGGGCCGAGGACACCCGGCGGCGGCGCTTCGCGGCGTCGGCCTTCGGTCCGGACCCCACCAGCGGTCCGCCGGCCGGGAGCCCGGCCGGTCCGCCGGCGTCGGAGATGTCTTCGTCCAACTTCCCGTACATGGGCTGGTCAACCGGCGCCGCGGCCGGGACGGCAGCGGCAGGGGCGCCGGCCGGGGCGGCCCCGGCGACGGCCGCCTCCGTATCATTGACGCTGATGATCGGGGTTCCGACGTCGACCGTTACCCCCTCCGGGACCAGCAGTTCCGCGACCGTGCCGGCAAACGGGGAGGGCAGCTCGACGAGGGACTTGGCGGTCTCGATCTCGCAGATGACGTCATTGACGGCCACCGTGTCCCCCGCCCGGACCTTCCAGGAGACGATTTCGGCCTCGGTCAGCCCTTCGCCCACGTCGGGGAGGTTGAACTTGTGAAGAGTCATGGTGGTCCTTGGTTGGAGAAGGCGTCCCGGCAGTATGGCGGTTCGGAATGCGTTTCAGTAGGAAAGGGCTCGCTCGAGTGCCTCGAGGATGCGGTCGATATCCGGCAGGTAGTCTTCCTCGACCTTGGCCACGGGGTAGGGCATGTGGAAGCCGCCCACCCGGATGACCGGCGCCTCGAGCGAGTGGAAGGCCCGTTCACTGATCCGGGCCGCAATTTCCCCGCCGATGCCGCCGAACGTCGGCGCCTCGTGGGCCACGATCAGCCGGCCGGTCTTGTTGACGGAAGCCGTGACGGTGTCGAAGTCGATCGGCGAGATGGAGCGCAGGTCGATTACCTCGACACTGTGACCATCCTCGGCGGCGGCGTTGGCCGCGGCCAGGGCCACAGGCACCAGCGGGCCGTAGACGACGACGGTGGCATCCGTTCCCTCGCGCAGCACGTGCGCCTTGAACGGGTCCTCCGACATACCGGGGGATTCGGTGTCCACCTCGCCCTTGAGCCAGTAGCGGCGCTTGGGTTCGAAGACGATCACGGGGTCCTGGCAGTCAACGGCCTGCTGGATCATCCAGTAGGCGTCGTGCGGGTTGGACGGAGTGATGATGCGCAGGCCTGCGGTGTGGGCGAACAGCGCCTCCGGTGACTCCGAGTGGTGCTCAATGGAGCCGATGCCGCCACCGTAAGGGATCCGGATGACGACCGGCACGGTCAGGTTGCCGTTGCTGCGCGAATGCATCTTGGCCAGCTGCGTGGTGATCTGGTTGAAGCCGGGGAAGACGAAGCCGTCGAACTGGATCTCGCAGACGGGCAGGTAGCCGCGCAGGGCCAGGCCGATGGCCGTGCCGATGATGCCGGACTCGGCGAGCGGTGTGTCCACCACGCGGTCCGCGCCGAACTCGGCGAGGAGACCGTCGGTGACACGGTAGACGCCGCCCAGGGCTCCGATGTCCTCACCCATCAGCAGCGACCGGTGGTTGCTGCCCAATGTTGCGCGGAGGCCCTCATTGATGGCCTTGGCTATGGTCATGGTGGTCATCAGTGGGCCGCCCCTGTCTCTGCGTCGGCCGGTTCCGCCTCGTCGGCGAACCCTGCGCTGTACTCCTCGAACCAGGCCAGCTCCTCGGCCACCAGCGGGTGCGCCTCCACGTAGGTGTTGGCGAAGGCCGTCCGGATGTCCGGGGTTTCCAGGTCGTGGGTGGTCTTGCGGACGTAAGCGGCCAGTTCGTCGCCGTCGGCCTTGACCTGGTCAAAGAACGCGTCGTCCGCGAGCCCTGCGGCCCGGAGGTACTTCTCCAGGCGGTCGAGCGGGTCTTTGGCCCTCCAGAGGCCTTCCTCGGCGGATTCCCGGTATTTCGTCGGGTCATCTGCCGTGGTGTGCGCCCCGACGCGGTAGGTGAACGCCTCGATCAGCACGGGACCCCTGCCCTCGCGGGCCCGCTCGAGCGCCCACTCTGTCACCGCGTGCACCGCGATCACATCATTCCCGTCCACCCGGATGCCAGGGAAGCCGTACCCCTTGGCGCGGTTGGACAGCGGAATCCGCGTCTGCACCGAGCTGGGCACCGAAATGGCCCAGTGGTTGTTCTGGCAGAAGAACACGACCGGCGCGTTGTAGGAGGAGGCGAACACCATGGATTCGTGAACGTCTCCCTCCGAGCTCGCGCCGTCACCGAAGTAGACCACGACGGCGGCCTTCGGCTCGCTCGGCCGGCCCGCGGTTCCGTCCGCCTGCGCGGCCGCAGCCGCGAGCTTCTGGTCCCGCTGGATGCCCATCGCGTAGCCGACCGCGTGGGGCGTCTGCGCGGCGAGTACCAGTGTGTAGAGGTGGAAGTTGGTGTCCTTCGGGTTCCAGCCGCCGTTGGAGATGCCGCGGAACTGGCGCAGTAGCTCGGCCAGGTCAACGTTGCGGGTCAGCGCCACACCGTGCTCGCGGTAGGTGGGGAAGATATAGTCCTGGGGCTGGCTGGCCCTGCCGGAACCGATCTGCGCCGCTTCCTGGCCGGTCAACGGGACCCACAACGCAAGCTGGCCCTGGCGCTGGAGGGCGGTGGCTTCCACGTCAAAGCGGCGGATCTTTGCCATGTCGGCATAGAACCCTCGCAGCTTGTCCGGGTCCAGCCGCTGCGCGTATTCCGAGAAAACCGGGTCCGTGCCCAGCGTCCCGTCGGGCGCCAGCAACTGCACCATGGGCTCGGCGGGGCCGCCCAGCCGGGCCTCGGCCTCCGCCTCGCGCTGGTCATCCATGCCGGTTCCGTCGAACTCGGTCGCGGGCAGATGTGTGGCGCCCATACCGTCTCCTTGCTTGCCGCATCCAAAAGCGCGGCAATCGCTGGGATATATGCCCCGTTCGGAATGCATTCCGATTCCGGCATATATTTTGGCTTATTGGTCTTACTTTATCCGCAGGGCCTCACCTGCGGACGCCATGTTAAGCGCTAGGAACGCTGTGGCGGTTTTGTATAGATCGCACAGAGTTCTAGGAGGCGGGTGTTGGCCTCGACCTCGCCGACGCTGACGCGCACCCCCTCGTCCCCGAAGGCGCGTACCGACAGTGCGCGCTCCCCCGCGAGGGCGGCGAATTCGGCACTGTTGGAGCCGAGATTGAGCCAGACAAAGTTGCCCTGCGCTTCCGGAACGAACCAGCCCAGCTTCCGGAGTCCGGCCGTGACACGATCACGTTCATCCACCAGGCTTTGTACCCTTTCTACAACCTGGTCGAGATGCTGCAGCGAGGTCACCGCCGCGGTTTCCGCGATCTGGGAGACCGCGAACGGAGTGGCACTGACGCGCAGGTGCTGGGTGAGGTCGGGGCTGGACACGCTGTAGCCCACCCGCAGGCCGGCCAGGCCGTGGGCCTTGGAGAAGGTCCGGAGCACAACGACGTTGGGGTACTTGCGGTACATCTCGATGCCATCCACGGCGTCATCCGCGCGGACAAACTCCTGATAGGCCTCATCGATGACCACGACGACATCCGAGGGCACGGTCTGGATGAAGCGCTCTGTTTCGGTGGACGTCAGGACCGGCCCGGTGGGGTTGTTGGGCGTGCAGAGCAGAATCATCCTGGTGCGGGCCGTCACCGCGGCCGCCATGGCGTCCAGATCATGCCGCCCGTCGGGTGTGAGCGGGATCCGGACACTCTCCGCGCCCGCGAGGCCGATGCAGATCGGGTAGGCCTCGAATGAGCGCCAGGCGTAGATGACCTCGTCGGGTTTGCCGTCGTCGTTCTGTCCGGCGAAAGTGGCCAGCAGCTGGTTCAGCGCCCCGAGGCTTCCGGCGCCGGTGACGATGTCCTCCGCGGGAACGTCCAGGACCCCGGCGAGCGCACCGCGCAGCTTGCTGCTCAGCGGATCCGGGTAGCGGTTGAAATCGGTCTGCGCCGCGATGGCCTGCTGCACTGCAGGGATCGGGGGCAGCGGGTTCTCGTTGGAGGAAAGTTTGTAGCTGGCCAGGCCTTCGACGGGGACGGGCGGTTTGCCGGCCGCGTAGCGGGGCAGCAGGTCTACCACCGGGCGGGGCCGGACGCCCCCGGCCGGGTTCTCTGATGAAGTCATGTCAACTAGCCTACTTCGCGTCCCGCAGCCGCCGATGGCGATATGACAGCATGGGGCCATGCGCTCATTCATCGTTCGGGTCATCATCAACGGGCTGGCCCTGGGAATCGCTAGTTGGCTCCTCCCCGGCCTGGATATCTCCACCTCGGCCACGACTGCCGCGGTCGGGAACAGCGGCATCACGCAGGGCACGGACACCATCGGCATCGTCCTGGCTTATCTGTTCATCGGCTTGATTTTCGGGGTGGTCAACGCGCTCGTCAAGCCCGTCGTCAGCCTGCTGTCGCTGCCGCTCACCATCCTGACGCTGGGCCTTTTCACGATTGTCATCAACGCTGCGATGCTCTACCTGACGTCCTGGCTGAGCAGCTACACCCCCGTGCACTTCACCATCGACTCCTTCTTCTGGACGGCGGTGCTGGCGGCCATCATCATCACGGTGATCTCCCTCGTAGCCGGCCGGCTGGCGGGCGCCGGAAGGCGCTGACCGAAGCCACGTCAATCCGCGGCCTTCCGCGTTCCCGCCGCGTTCCGGTCGGGTTTCCCACGCGCGTTCCCGCCCGGGCTCCGGTCGGGTCTACCGTCCGGCCTGGGACCCGGTGCGTCCGCGCGGCGCTTGCCGGGTTGCGGGGGCAGCGCCTCGCGCCGGAGCGAAAACCGGGTGACCGTGGCCGGGCCACCGCTGCCCACCACGGCGGCGAGGGCCGCAGCGGAGGTCCGCAGGGACAGGTCCTGGCTCGCGGCGACGGCTTCCGCCCCGGCAGCGTAGTTGCCGAGCCCGTGCCCGGGACCCAGGCCGAAGTCATCCAACGGCGGAACCTCAAGCGCGTTGGTCAGCGTCACAGTCACCCGATCCTTGGTGTCCGGGCTTGCAAGCCCGTCCGCCCCCGGCACCCAGTCCTGCTCGTGCTCCAGATGCAGGCTGCTGATCCCTGGCTCCGGGGTGATGCCACCCACGGGTGAACCCGCCGTCAAGACGAATTTCAGATCGAATTCGGCCAGGAAGGCCTCGTCCTGGCTCAGGTTCATGGCGTGGATCCCGCCCTGGCTGTAGCCCACGGCAGCGAGGGGTTGCCCTGCTTCCGCGCCGGCCGCCCGCAGGGCCTGCTTGATCGCGGCCGTCGTCTCCGCCGATCCGTACCCCAGGCCCTCGGCGATGCCTCCGGCGTCGAAGGGGTTGGTGCCGGCCGGCAAACCGTCCGGTTGTGTCCCAGGGATGACGATCACCCAGGCCGGCCGGCTTCCTTCGTCGAGCCTCAGGACCTCAATCTCGCCATTTGTGCCGCCCACGGTGCCGGCCCGGGACAGCAACCCTGCCGGAGAGGCGTCCACCTGCTCCTGCCGGGTTTCCGCGCCGGTGATCCGGACCGGCCTGGGCAGCAGCCCAGCCAGCCCGGTCGCACCCCCCAGTCCTCGAACGACTTCCCGGACCCCGGGAGGGCCGCAGGTTGTGTCTGTTCCCCGGGCGAGGCCGGCAGGTATGCCCAGCAGAAGTGCAAGCCTGCCGGACGTCAGGGACGCCTCATCCTCCAGAACGTCGCGGGCGGTCAGTGCCGGCATTCCGAACAGGCCCCACAGCGGCCCGTAGCCCGGGCCTAACCGGCCGATCCGCAGGAGCAGACTGTTCCGCGCTTCGGTGAACTCGTACTCCCGGTGGCTCGCCCGGACATCCCCGCAGAGCCTCCCCAGCTCTTCGCGGACCCGCCCCAGGGCGCGGGATCCTTCCCCGGCTGCGATGATGGCGTCACTTCCACTGGTGTAGGAATCGGCCTGGAACGGGAACAGGTCCCGTCGCACCGCATCGGACTCTGCCTCAACGGAGGCGAGCTGCCGCACCAGCCCGTCGAGGGCACCGGCTCCGGCCAGCAACTCCTCGAACTGGAAAGTGAGCCCGCCGAGCCCACCGCGGATCCGGAGCACCCCGTCGTCCGCGGGGGCCGAGGGCCGGGGGGCTGCACCGGAACCGGGCGGGGCGGACTCGGCCATCAGTAGCCGGGCCTGCCGTCGGAAAGCGCCACATTCCGGGCGTGCCGGAGCACGATCGCGACGGCGTCCTGCAGGGCATCCCGGCTGCGGCGCAGCGATGCCGCCTGCACCGACAGCGCGGTCCGGTAGGCGCGCCCGGCGGGCGACTGCCAGCCCTGCAGCTCCAGCCGGGCCAGCTGGGACAGCACGGCCTCCGCCTGGTCCGCGCAGGCAGCCAGTCGGGCGGCGAGCACCTGTACTTCGTAGCTGCGCGAGGCGCACGCCTCCGCATCGGCAGCCGTCAGATTGCCGGTCACTATCCCGGCAACTGTGCCGGCCATTCCCGTGGTCATGCCTCCGAGGTTATGGCGTCCCGACGACGCACTGAAGCTGCCCGCGCGGTTATGTGGACAATCTGGGCCTGACCGCCTGCCGACCCCTGTAAGTCACACGGATCAGCGCGCTTAATGCGCGGTGCCACTTCGTGAAAGAATCGGGTCATGCCTGAAACTGCCGCCACAGCTGATATCCGCACGCCGTCCGGACGCCTGGCCCTCGCCGCGTCTTCACCCCAGATCGCGCTCGGCCCGCTGGACGGCCGGTACCAGTCCGCCGTCGCGCCACTGGTCGACTACCTGTCCGAAGCGGCCCTGAACCGTGACCGGGTGGCTGTCGAAGTGGAATGGCTCATCCACCTGACCAGCAACAACGTCCTGCCCGGCGCCGGACCGCTGACTGCTGAGCAGCAGCAGAAGCTGCGCGCCATCGTCACCGAATTCGACGCCGACTCGGTGCGCGAACTCGCCGACATCGAGGCCGTCACGGTGCATGACGTGAAGGCCGTCGAATACTATATCGGCCGCCGCCTGGCCGACATCGGCATCGAACACCTGACCGCCCTGGTGCACTTCGGCTGCACTTCGGAGGACATCAACAACCTTTCCTACGCTCTGGGCATCAAGGGCGCGGTCGAGGACGTCTGGCTGCCGGCCGCCCGGAACCTCGTCGCGCAGATCAGCGCCATGGCCGAAGACAACCGCGCCGTACCGATGCTCTCCCGCACCCATGGCCAGCCCGCCACCCCCACCACCCTAGGCAAGGAACTGGCCGTCTTCGCGCACCGGCTGACCCGCCAGCTCGACCGCATTGCCAGGACCGAATACCTCGGCAAGATCAACGGTGCCACGGGCACCTACGCGGCCCACGTCGCCTCCGCCCCCGGCGTCGACTGGCAGCAGGTCGCCAAGTCCTTCGTCGAGGGCCTGGGCCTGAGCTGGAACCCGCTGACCACGCAGATCGAAAGCCATGACTGGCAGGCAGAACTCTACGCCGACGTCGCGCGCTTCAACCGGATCCTGCACAACGTCTGCACAGATATCTGGAGTTACATCTCGATCGGCTACTTCGCGCAGATCCCGGTCGCCGGCGCCACCGGATCCTCGACCATGCCGCACAAGGTCAACCCGATCCGCTTTGAGAACGCCGAGGCCAACCTGGAGATTTCCTCCGGGCTGCTGGATGTCCTCGGCTCCACCCTGGTCACCTCCCGCTGGCAGCGAGACCTCACTGATTCCTCCTCGCAGCGCAACATCGGCGTCGCCTTCGGGCACTCGCTGCTGGCCATCTCCAACGTGGCCAAGGGCCTGGACCGTCTCGACGTCGCCGAAGGCGTACTGGCCGGGGACCTGGACACCAACTGGGAAGTCCTCGGCGAGGCCATCCAGATGGTGATGCGGGCCGAGGCCATCGCCGGCGTCGAGGGCATGGAGAACCCCTACGAGCGGCTCAAGGACCTCACCCGCGGCCAGCGCGTCGACGCCGCCCGGATGCAGGAGTTCGTCCAGAGCCTCGGGCTCTCCCCCGACGCCGAAGCCCGGCTGCTGGCGCTCACCCCCGGCAAGTACACCGGGATCGCGGACGCGCTGGTGGACCACCTCAAATGAGACTGCTGCTCATCCGCCACGGTCAGACGCCCGGCAACGTCCTGGGCCAGCTGGATACCGCGCATCCGGGACCCGGTCTGACCGAGCTCGGGGAGCGGCAGGCCGCCGCCCTGGCGCGGTCCCTGGCGAATGAGCAGATCGACCTCCTCTATGCCTCCACCCTGATCCGCACCCAGATCACCGCCGCGCCGCTGGCGGCCGAGCGGGGCCTGGGCGTCGAGGTGCTGACAGGGCTGCGGGAGATCGAAGCAGGATCGCTGGAAAAACTCACTGACCGGGAATCGCACTTTCGCTACCTCGGAACGGTGTTTTCCTGGGCTGACGGCGAGCTGGACCGCCGGATGCCGGCCGGACCCAGCGGACACGACTTCTTCGAACGATATGACGCCTCGATCGCACGGATCGCCGCCGCGGCCGAAGGAGCCGGGAACGCCGCGACAGTGGCCGTGGTCAGCCACGGGGCCGCGATCCGGGTCTGGGCGGGGCTCCGTGCCGCCAATGTGGAACCGGGGTTCGCGGCCAGGCACATGCTGGCCAACACCGGCATCGTAGCCGTTGAAGGGGATCCCGACGACGGCTGGCGGCTCATCCACTGGGACGACAGTCCCGTGGGCGGACTGGCCCTCGCGGACCCGACGGCGGAGGACCCCACCGGCCGCACCCTGTAGTCGAGTTCTCCGAAGCCTTACGCGCAGGAAACACGGCCGAAACGGGCGCTGCCTAGCCTTGATTTGCATAACCCTTCGGCGAATCGAGGCAGCGATGCAGACCAATCCGCGGCTCAACATCAGGCAGGTCACCTGGGCCAACCCCGTGGGCGCGGACCTGCGCGCGGCCCAGCAGGCGGAGCTGGACGCCCGGTTCGGGACGAGCGACCACGAACCCGGCCCGCCGCCGTCGGAAGCCGACAGCGCCGTGTTCCTCGTCGCGCACGACAAGGCCTCCGGCCAGCCCGTGGGCTGCGGCGGGCTTCGGATCCTCGACCAGCACACCGCCGAAATCAAGCGGCTCTACGTGCTGCCCTACACGCGCGGCTCCGGGGTGGCCAGTTCCATCCTGGCGGCCCTGGAAGCCCACGCGCATGCGCTCGGCATCACGTCCATCACGGCGGAGGCCGGCTCGGCCCAGCCCGACGGCCGCCATTTCTACGAAACTTCGGGCTTCGAGCCGGTGCCCAACTTCGGGCCCTACGTCGGCGCGGAGCACTCGTTCTGCTACGCGAAGGCAATCGACTCGCACAGCGCCGCGCACACCGCCATGGCCTAACGGCCGGCGCGATCTCAGCGTCCGACAGCTGCACTGCGCTTGCGTGGTCCGGCCAGCCCTAGCAGCCCGTCGCGCAGCGGCTGGGCCCGGTCGGCGAGCGCCAGCCGGGTCATGGCCGACGAGGCCGCCCGCAACACCTGGGTGCGCAGCACTCTCCGCCTGCTGTACGTCTGCAGGGCCTCCGCAGGCGGGCGGGAGTTCAGCAGGTCCGCGAGCGTGACGGCGTCGATCAGCGCTTCACCGGCGCCACGGCCCAGATTGGGCGTCATGCCGTGCGCCGCATCACCCAGCAGCACTGCCCCCTCCCTGGCGTACCGCCGCAGCGGAGGGGCGGTCCAGATCCGCTGGGCAAGCGTCTGCCCCGGCGCCGCCAACATCAATACGCCAGCTATGCCGGGCGCCGAGCCGGAGAACCCGCGCACGCGTTACCGCCAGGGCCCCTTCGACGTCGATGCCGCCCGGTCCCAGGTCTGAGCGGTAGGAGGCGTACCAGTAGGTCCGGTTCCGGGATGCGGGCGTGATGCCGAACAACTGCCCGCGGCCCCAGTATTCACCGCCGGCATCCGGCGGCACCGGTTCGTCGATGATGCCGCGCAGGGCGAGGTAGGGGCTCAGCCGCGCCCGGGAGCGCTCGCCCCACACGGCGCGGCGCACCAAACTGTGCACGCCGTCGGCTCCTGCTACCAGTTCCGCAACCGGCAGTGACCGCACCGGGCCGTAGGCCCTGGCAACGGAAGCGGGCACCGCGGCGTCCAGCAGGCGGAGCAGATCGGCACGCGAAACCCCGATCACCCCCGGCGCCTGGCCCTGCAGGAAGACATTCCCCGCTCCGTCCCTGAGGGCCATACCGCCAAAGCGCGAGCCGGCTGCCCGGGCCGCCGGAAGAATACCCAGCGCGTCCAGTGCCTGCTGGGCTTCCGGCCACATGGCCAGCGATGTCTCCACCGGCGGCAGTTCTTCCCGGCGCTCGTGGATGGTTACCCGGAATCGTCTGGGATCAAGACGCGCGGCAAGTGCCAGCCCCGCGATGCCGCCGCCGACAACCGTTACAGCGTCCATCTCCCGATTCTAGAACCGACTCCCGCCGGCCCGGTTCAGCCGGGCGGATCCAGCGAAGCGGTCTCAGGCTGCCGGTGCCCCCCGATGGTTACCGGGCGTTAAGGCCGGGGGCGCCCTCCGTTCCCGGAGCAGCAGCAGATTGAAGGGCCATTGCCCGGCAGTTTATTCCGGAGTTGTGCGGACACCGCATCGAACTTCGTTGAATGGAATCCGGGCGCGTGCAGGGAACGGGCGCGAAAGTGGTAGCGTCTAGCGGTTGATTCCCGCCGCGGAGTCAACAACGTCAGACGTACAGCAATAGGCACTCGGAGGAACCCATGCTCAAAGGATTCAAGGATTTCATCCTGCGCGGCAATGTGATTGAACTGTCCATCGCCGTCGTGGTGGGCACCGCCTTCACCACCCTCGTGGCTGCGTTCACGTCCAACATCGTGAACCCCGTCATTGCGGCGGCCGGGGGCGTCGAGACGGACGGCCTGGGGTTCCACATCTGGCCGGGCAACGAAAAGACGTTCGTGAACTTTGGTGCGGTGGTCACCGCCTTCGTCACGTTCCTGATCACCGCGGCCGTGGTTTACTTCATCTTCGTGGCACCAATGAACCGGATCAACAGGATGGTCAAGAAGCGCGTGGCCGCCCCGGAACCCGAGGACGAGCCCCTGCCGGCGGACACCGCGCTGCTCGCCGAAATCCGCGACCTGCTTGCCCGGCTTGCAGACGCGGCCGGGACGGGCGTACAGCCCCAGGGGCAGCTTGCCGCCGAGGACCACGCCACCGGGTCCGGGCAGCGGGCCGAATCCTCCGGCCAACACGTCCGCTAAAGGCTCCGGGCCGGAGCGGCGAAGCGGGCCCGCTTGCCGACCCGTCGCGCCAACTTCATCCGGCCGCAACCCTCTCGAAACAGCCGCGGGACATCATGGAAGTCATGGAGCCCAAACCCAACGCCAGAACAGCGTCTCCGCCCACCTCGGAGCTGAGCTGCGAAGTGTGCGGCCTGATGCCCGAACCGACCAAAACCCGGCTGACGCTGGCCAATATCGCGGTGATGCTGCCCATCGAGCTTCTGGTGCACGCCGCGGTGGTGGAAACCCATCTGCCCTACCTGGCCAAGGTGCTGGTCCTTACCCTGACCGCGACGATCCTGGTGATCTGGGTCGCGGAGCCCTCCGCGGCCCGGATGCTGCGGAGCTGGCTGCACGCTCCGGCGCTGCGGCACCGCAAAAAACTGGGGGCGGCGCCGGCGCTGTGGCGGGCCCGGACAGTCCTGGTAGACACGCCGGGGTCGCTGCAGAAGGTGACGCGTTCGCTGGACCGGCTGGACACGAATATCCTGAGCATCCACGTCCACCCGGTGGCCGGCGGAGTGCTCGACGAGTTTGTGCTGTCCGCGCCTGGCGAGCTCAGCGAAAGCGAGTTACTTCGCGCGCTGCGCGACGGCGGGGGCAGCGACCCACACGTCTGGCCCACCACCGCACTGGCCATGGCGGACGGGCAGACCGGTGCGCTGAGCCTGGCTGCCCGGATCGCGGTAAACCCCGAGGAACTGCCGCTGGCAGTGGCGGAACTGCTGCACGCGCGGATCGAGCCGGCACCGGATGCGGACACTGCGACTGCGGGACGCGGCCCCGCAGGGAGCGGCACACCACGGGACGGCATGGCAAGCGACGGCACCTTCCTGAGGATCCCGACCGCCTGGCACGGCCCGATCACCTTTTCCCGGCCCGGCGAACCGTTCACTCCGGCGGAGTCCGCACGCGCCCACCGCCTGGCCGAGCTCGCGGAGATCCTCGCGCACCGGTCGGCCTCGCCGGTTTCCGCCGGGAGATCCTCCGCAGCGGAGCCCGTCTAGACGGCAGCCATTCTGATCTTGAGCGCGTCCGGCTCTATAGTCACGGCCAGGTGTTTCCCGGTGCCGAAATGGTCGCCGTCGAGTTGGAACTCCTGCTCGTGGTCCAGCGTGACTTCGGCAGTTTTCCCTTGGAAGTAATCCACGGACTCGGTCTCGTTCTTGTTCCGGCCGAAAATGCCGGCGATCACACCGAGCCAGCCGAGCCGCCCACGGGGGGACAGAATGAGCAGGTCAAGCACGCCGTCGTCCACTTTTGCGTCGGGGAAGATCTCGATGCCGCCCATGATCCGGCCGCAGTTGCCGATCATGACGCTGCGGATCCGGCGGCGGACGGGCTCCCCGCCGTCGATGCTGATCCGTGCCTTCACCGGCTTGCCGGGGAGTTTCCGGATGCCGGCCTCGACGTAGGCAAGCCAGCCCATCCGGTCCTTCAGCACGTCCACAGTGTCAGCCATGATGGCGGCGTCATACCCGAGTCCGGCCGCCACCAGGAAGACCTGCTCGTCGTCGGACCGGTCAAGGGTCGCTTTCACGACGTCAACGGATTTTTCGCTGCCGTTCAGGACGTCGAAGCAGGCGGATACCGGGTCGGTGATGTCGATGCCGAGGTTGCGGGCCAGCAGGTTGCCGGTGCCCAGCGGCACCAGGCCCATGGGCGTTCCGGTGCCGGCGAGGACCTCGGCCACGCAACGGACCGTGCCGTCGCCGCCGGCGGCAATGACAACGTCGACCCCTTGCTCCAGCGCCTGGCGGGCCTGCCCTGCCCCCGGGTCTTCCACAGTTGTCTCCAGCCACAAGGGCTCGGCCCAGCCCTGCGTCTCACAGAGGCGGAAAATGGCACCCTGGAGCGCCACATCGACAGACTTCGCCGGATTGACGATCACGGCGGCGCGCCTGAACCTTGTTTTGCTGTCAGACGCCGGATTGCTGTCAGGCGCCGGTTTGACCTCTGTCATGGTGTCCTTCTCGGGCGGTGGTCGGAAAGTATCACGAATTAAAAGCCTAGCCGGAGATGCCCGCGTAATTTAGGCAGCGGGTGTCAGTTTCCGAAGCCGTCTGCAATGGACCATGCGGGAGTACGGGCAGGTGCAGGCGGCTCCGGACACGGAAGCGCTCGAAGTCGCCAGAGACGCTGACAGCCGAGAACCGGCAGAATGTCCAGGAGCGGCCCAGCGACCGGGACTCTTGGTGCAGACGACAACCTTCCAACGATTCGGTGTGGTGTCGCCTGCGGCGTCCGTATTTCCGCCCCACCGAGTGCAGACGACTTTCGAAAGTGGCCCTTGTAAGGACCGGCAGGCCTTGTAAGGAACTGACCCCACAGGCTTATGTGATCCCTCACGCCGTTCGCTGGAGCAGAACCGCCAGCCGTGCCGTGCTGAAGTCGGCAGTCCGGACCTTTATGTAATTGACGTCCGCCATCAGGATCAGCTGCCTCACTTTCGGCCCCGTGGTCCAGATCCAGAGAACCTTTCCCTCAGTGAAGACTTCATCAACTATCCCAACTTGTTGTTCGCCGGTTCTGAATTGAACCAGCACAGGGTCGTGCCTTCTGAGCATTTCCGAGTTGGCGATGACGATTTCGGCCGGGATACGAGTAGCCACGGTACTGCCCATAATTCCTCCGTCGGAAGTTGGCTTTGGTGGATCCGTTGTCTTCTGCTCGTTTGGAACGGCAGGTGTACGGACATGGCGACCCTGCTGCAGCCAGGGCATGACGCATCCACAACTAACACCGAGAAGGGACGCTGAGTGGCCCGTCAGGCTCGGCTTGCCTTCACCGGCAGTCAGGAGCGCAGTGCCTGGTTGTTCGCGTTGTGCTAGGCCACGAGATTGTCCGCGGCACTGTCCATATGTTCGCGGATGGTTTTTCGTGCCAGGGCGGCGTCGCCGGTTTCGATGGCGGTCACGATGTCGCGGTGGCGCAGCACGCTCATGTTGGTGACGCCCTTTTCCAGGCCGCCGAACATGATGGACATGCGGATGGAGCCTTCAAGGGAGGTCCATGAGTGAAGCAGAGTTTCATTCCCCGTGAGCCTGCAGAGGCTTCGGTGGAATTCCATGTCAGTTTCGATCCGCTCCTCGAGGGATGCATCCCGGGCAGCGTCCATGGCGTCGATTGCCTGATGCAGCGATTCGATCACGCGATCACGGTCCGGGAGTTCACACAGTGTGCGCGCGGCCAAGGATTCCAGGGCCGCGCGGACGGCGAAGATGTCCTTGATCTCCTTCTCGTCCAGGTGCCGGACCGAGAGCCGCCCACGGGGACCGGCGGAAAGGAGTCCCTCCTGCTCGAGTTGACGCAGGGCTTCGCGGAGCGTGCCGCGGCTGATTTGGAGCATCTCGGAGAGTTCAGTTTCAACAAGGTGCCGGCCGGGGGCCAGCTCCCCGCTGGTGATTGCTGTCCGCAGGGCCGAGAGGGCCTGCTCACGCAGGCTCTTCTTTTCAAGTCCTAAGAGGGTGAGTGCGCCAGCCATGTTAGTTCCTCTGTCCGGTCTCCGGGACTGAAGGTTTGGTGTCAACCGTCAGCGTTCAAGTGTTAACTCTCGATTTTACGGCAGGAGTGCGGAGGAGACGTACTAGTCCTCCGCACTTCCGGCCGCATAGGCGAATCAGCCAAGCTCGGCGAGGACCTTCGCGACAATGCGTTGAACCGTCAGTCCGTATCGGTCATGCAATGTAGGAAGGGCGCCGGCATCGAGGAATTCGTCCGGCAGGGCCACCGGGACGACACGTTTGCCCAAGCCCGCGGTCACGGCGGTGGAGGCGACGGTTTCGAAGAGGCCGCCGACGACGCTGTGATTTTCCAGGGTCACGGCCAGCCGGTCCGTGTTGATTTCGGCCAGGACGGTGGCGGTGTCGAAGGGTTTGATGGTGGGGGCGTGGACGACGGCGACGTCCACGTTGTGGGCGGCCAGGGCCGCGGCGGCCTGGAGCGCGCGCATGGTCATCAACCCGGAGGAGATGAAGACGACGTCGTTGCCGCCGCGGAGCACTTTGGCTTTGCCGAGTTCGAAGGTGTAGTCGTACTCGTCCAGGACGGTGGGCACGTTGCCGCGCAGCAGGCGCAGGTAGGTGGGTCCGTCGCTGGCGGCGAGCTGGGGGACCGCCTGTTCGATGTCCAGGGAGTCGCAGGGGTCCACGATGGTCAGGTTGGGCATGCCGCGGAAGATGGCCATGTCCTCGGTGGCCTGGTGGCTGGGTCCGTAGCCGGTGGTGAGGCCCGGGAGGCCGCCGACGATGTTCACGTTCAGGTTCGGTTCCGCGGCGTCAAGGCAGAGGAAGTCGTAGGCGCGCCGGGCGGCGAACACCGAGTAGGTGGAGGCGAACGGCACGAGCCCGGTTTCGGCCAGGCCGGCCGCGGCGCCGAAGAGGAGCTGTTCGGCCATGCCCATCTGGAAGAACCGTTCAGGGAAGGCCTGGGCGAAGATGTGCATGTCCGTGTACTTGCCGAGGTCCGCGGTGAGGCCGACGATCTTGTCGTTCTCCTGGGCCGCTTTCACGAGGGCGTGCCCGAACGGGGCCGACGCGGTTTTCTGGCCGGGATCCGCGAAGGACGCGATCATGGCCGAGGTCTTGAGTTTGGGTGCGGCGGTGGTGCTCATTTCGCGGCCTTTCCTTCGAATCCGGTGGTCAGTTGCTCACGGCAGATCTGCCATTCGTGTTCTTCGATGCGCATGAAGTGCGCCTTTTCCCGGTCCTCCAGAAGCGGCACGCCTCGTCCTACTTTTGTGTCGCACAGGATTACCGAGGGGCGCCCGTCGGCGGTGGCCTGGGCGGCGGCGTTGTCGAAGGCCTGCAGCAGGGCTGCCATGTCGTTGCCGTCGACGCGCTGGGTGTACCAGCCGAAGGCCTCCCACTTCTCCGTCACGGGTTCGGTGCGGAGTACTGTATCGGTCTTGCCGTCGGCCTGGAGAGCGTTGATATCCACCATGGCGGTGAGGTTACCGAGCTGGTGGTGGTGTGCGCCCATGGCCGCTTCCCAGGTGGATCCTTCGTCCAGTTCGCCGTCGGAGAGGAAGTTATAGACCCTCGCCGCTGACCCCTGATACCGGAGGCCCAGGGCGATGCCGACCGCAACGCCCAGCCCGTGGCCGAGGGAGCCTCCGGAGATTTCCATGCCCGGGGTGTACGTCGACATGCCGGACATCGGGAGGCGGGAGTCGTCCGAGCCGTAAGTCTCGAGTTCCTCCACGGGAATGATCCCGGCCTCGGCCAGGGCCGCGTAGTGGCCGATGGCGTAGTGGCCGGTGGAGAGCAGGAACCGGTCCCGGCCCTCCCACTCGGGATCATCGGCTTGGAAGCGGAGCTGGTCGGAGTAGACGGCGGCCAGTATGTCGGCCGCGCCGAGGGCCTGGCCGACGTAGCCCTGGCCCTGGACCTCGCCCATGGTGAGGGCGTACTGGCGGATCCGCCATGCGGCGTGACTTACCTGATGGAGGCGTTCGCCGGCGTCGCGGCGGGTATTGCTTGGTGTTGGTGTTTCCTGGGTGAGAACCATGATTCTCCCTTTCAGACTGTGACGGTGATGCCGGGTATGGGGAGCGGTGAGGGCTAGGCGTTTACGTATGCGGCGGTGGGGGTGCTTTTGGTGATTTCATCCGCCAGTTCACGTTCCCGCTTGCCCCAGGTTTCCCGGGTGACGACGGCTGCCCAGAGGCCGATCGCGGCGTAGAGGCTGAAGAGGATGGCCGGCCCCATCCAGCCGAGGCTGACGAACAGCAGGGTCGTGACGAACGGGGTGAAGCCGGAAACCATGGCGGAGATCTGGTAGGCCAGGGATGCGCCGGATGCCCGGGTCTTTGCCTGGAACAGTTCGGGGAACCACGGCCCCTGGGCGCCGGCGAGTGAGTTCTGGCAGACCGCGTAGGAAATGGCGATGGTGGCGATGACGAAGATGAACATGCCGGTGTTCACCAGGAGGAACATGGGGATTCCGAACAGCATGGCGAAGGCGCAGGACCAGATGTAGAGGGGGCGGCGGCCGATCCTGTCGGTCAGGCGGGCCCAGGCCATGGTCGCGAAGATGCCGATTGCCGAGGCGATGCAGAGAGCCACCAGGGTCTGGGTCTTGTCAGCCAACTGCTGGGTGTGGAGGTAGGAAATCATGTACGTGATCGAGACGGCGTAGCCGGCAGTTTCGGCGACACGGAGGCCGATGCCCCGGACGATGCTGCGCCAGTCGGTCTTGATGACCTCGACGATGGGTGATTTCACGATGGCGCCGCTGTTCTTGACCTCGTCGAAGACGGGGGACTCCGGAACCTTGGAACGGATGATCAGACCGACTGCGACGAGCACGATGCTGGCAAGGAAGGGAACGCGCCACGCGAGTTCGCCTCCGAGGTTCACGCTGACGAGGAAGACAAGGTTCGCGAGGAGGAGCCCGACCGGGAAGCCGGCCTGGACGATGCCGGTGTACTTGCCCTTGGACTTCCAGGGCGCGTGTTCGTAGCTCATCAGGATGGCGCCGCCCCATTCAGCGCCAAAGGCCAGGCCCTGGACGATGCGGACGAAGACCAGCAGCGCGGGAGCCCACAGGCCGACCTGGCTGTAGGTGGGCAGCAGACCGATGAGGAAGGTTGCGACGCCCATCAGGATCAGGGAGGCGACGAGGACGGGTTTGCGGCCGAGCTTGTCGCCGAGGTGGCCGCCGATGATGCCGCCGATGGGACGGGCCGCGAAGCCGACGCCGAGGGTGGCGAAGGCGGCGAGGGTTCCGGTCACCGGGTCGCCGGTGGGGAAGAAGGCCGTGCCGAAATACAGGGCGGCGGCAGTGCCGAAGCCGATAAAGTCGTACGTTTCAATGACTGCGCCTACGCCGGAACCGATGGCGACGCGCTTCGCGTCCTTGGTGCCGTGGATCGGACCGCGCATGGTCAGAGCTTCGTTGCTCATGGTGAATACCTTTCGAAGTGCGACTGCGCTTCTGCGCTTGTCGCGGTCAACTGTTAACAACAGATGCCTCCAGTGTGACCTGCATCATGGAGTCATGTCAACAATCAACGTTGGAAGTTGACTGTTGACACTGATCCGGCTTAGTGTGGTCCCTATCACCTTCAGTAGAGGATCAATGACGATGTTCCATTCCCGGCTTGGGTGCTCTTCCATCAGCTTCCGCCACCAGGAGCTGCCAGCGGCGCTCCGCAGCATTGCTGCCCTCGGGTTCGAGGAAATCGATCTGGGCGCCCTTCCCGGCGTCTGCGATCACGTGCCCTACGACCTGGACGCGGACGCCGTCAAAGCGGTGGCCGCCCAGGTGGCGGCCTCCGGGCTCCGGGTCCGCTCCGTCAACGGGGATATCGGGGATCTCAATGCGGTGCTCGACGCCGGGCAGCAAGCCGCCCGGGAACGTCACCTTGAGGCACTGCTGACGCTCACGGCCAACACCGGCGCGAGAGCCCTGGTCCTTCCGTGCGGCGCCCTGGGCCACCAACCAGTCCGCAGCCTCGATGAGGACCTGGACACCATCGCGGCACAGCTGATCCATGCCGGGCAGCGTGCGGCAGCATTCGGCGTGCAACTGTGGACCGAGTCCCTGCACTTCCTCCGTTTCTGCCGGAACCTGGAACGTGCGGAACTGCTGGCCCGGCGGCTGGAGGGGTCCGGCGTCGGAATAGTCATGGACTTCAGCCACGTCGTGGCCGCCGGTGAGGATCCGCTCGAGTACATCGAAGCCCATCAGGGCAGGATCACCCACGTCCATCTGCGGGACGCGGTCCCCGGCAACATCAACCTCAGCATCGACAACGGCCAGGCCGACTTTGCCGCCGGACTGCGATCACTCGCAGCGCACGGCTACGCCGGCCACTTCTCCCTCGAACTGGAAACCCGCGACGTCACCCACGACGAACGGCCTGCTGCTGCCGCCAAAGCGGCCAGCTTCATCACTGACCTCATCTAAACACCCGAACAACCACCAAGGAGCATCATGCCTGCCACTATCCAGCGCACCGCCGTCCTGACTGGAGCCACCTCGGACCGGGGAATCGGCATCACCACCGCCCGCCGCTACGCCAATGAAGGCTGGGCCGTCGTGATCCTGGACCTCGACGGCGAGAAGTCCGCCAAGGTCGCCGCGGACATCGGCAATGAGTTCAACGTCCCCGCCTTCGGCCACGAGATCGACGTCGCAAACGAAGATTCCGTGAACGCCGCCTACGGCGCCGTCGCCGCCGAAGTAAGCGCCGGCAAGCTGCCCCCGGTCGGAGCCCTGGCCAACATCGCCGGCATCACCTCCCCCGTCCCCTTCCTGGAAACCACCCTGGACATCTGGAACAAGGTCATGGCCGTCAACGCCACCGGCACCTACCTTGTCAGCAAGGCGTTCCTGCCGGACATGATCGCCAGCGGCTGGGGCCGCATCGTCAATATGTCCTCCGTGTCCGCCCAGCGTGGCGGCGGTGTCTTCGGCAAGGTTCCGTACTCGGCCGCGAAGGCCGCCATCCTGGGTTTCACCAAGGCACTCGCACGCGAGATCGGAGCCACCGGTGTAACCGTCAACGCCATCACCCCCGGAGCCGTGGACACCAACATCCGCGTGGGCAGCACCGATGAGCAGGAGGCCGCCATCAACGCCGGCATCCCCGTCGGACGCAACGCCACCACCGAGGAAATCGCTGCCGTGATCACCTTCCTGTCCTCCGAGGAGTCTGCCTACCTGACCGGCACCACCATAGACATCAACGGCGGAAGCCACATCCACTAGGAGACCCCCGGCGTATTCCTCAAGTCCGCTGCTTTCACTGTCGGGACGACCCTGGCTAAGAATGCGTGAACGTGGAGGCGGTTCGGACTAGCTCTGCGATTCACACCAGTGCAGTTGAGTTGACTGCTCCGTCCGGTGAGACGTCTCGTATCCCTAAAGATATGAGACGTCTCGCAGGACCGCATCTGTGTCAGCCGGTCGAAATCATCGGCCTCCCGGCGGATATCGGTCTATGGCCTGAGGCCGCGGGAATGCAGGAACTTTCGCCAGATACCCATGCAGCTCGTGGCAAGTTCCAGGGCGTCACGGGTTTCCGTGCCGCTGGTGGTTGAAATCTCGACAGGCACCTGTCCTTGCGGCTGTGCCACCACCGGGCTGACACGGGCACCCATGGCGTTGGCGCGCTCGGGGGTCTGGTGCGCAGGCGTATTGGCGAGGGCATTGCATATCTGCAGATCAGGCTCGCTTTGGAGCAAGGTGTCAATGTCCTGCTGCTGGACATTAGTTTCCCTGTCGTCCACGAGCCAGTCGCCGAGATGCCGGCTGTGGATGAAAAAATCCTTGACCGCCGTCAGCGCTTCCTGGTTGTCGACGGGGCCGGCCTGGAGGTTCTGAACCTTCTTATAGGAGCGTTCGACCTGACCCCATTGTTCCAGCCAGGACTTCTGGGCTCCGTAGCCGACTTCCAATTTCGCAACATCGGGTATGCCTCCGCCCCAGGCGTGACCGCAGTGCGGACACCGCCCGGACTCGCTGCCCTCCGGCAGGTCCCGCTGACAATTCGGACACGTTGCCATGGTTCGCTCCTAGCGCTTAGCTGCGTGGTACTTCTCTACGATGTCGGCCTGAATCCGGCCGCGGCTATTGACTTGAAGGCCCTGGCTGAGCGCCCACTGCCGGATTTCCCTGGCAGTGGGGGCGCCGGGCCGGGAGGTGGCGGCCCGTCCACCGGTCTTACGGGCCGCCCTCGTGAAGCGGCTGAGGGCGCCACGCAGTTCTTTCGCGTTGGCCTCATTGAGGTCAATCGCGTATTCAACGCCGTCCAGGGCGAATGAAGCCGTTTCACTTCCCTCGGAACCGTCCAGGTCATCTTCAAGGATTATAATTACGCGTTGCATTTCACAAGCTTACTTCCCGGTAAAAACGATCACCGACCTGTTTATCGCCGCGGCTATCCTGCCGGATATGAGGATTAGAACCCCTCCGGGGCCGGTGAATGAGATTAGTGGCTTCAGCGGTTCGCTTCTAAAGGTGAATCAAAAGATTTCACCGGCACCTCTGAGTATCAGGATCGAGCGTATTGAGCAGCAGGAGCAGGCCGGACCTAACGGCGTCCGGGTAACGTCAACTTGATCTACAGGGGCCCATCACTTTGCCGCCGCCTCGGCGACTTCCGCTTTTGAGGCCAACTGTTGCCCCTGCAACTGATCGCACATAGGCTCGTGAATGTGAGTTGCGGGGACGGTATTCCGAGAAGCGGAACCGCCCAGCGACCCGTGAAGGAAATCAAGCATGGCAACAGGTACTGTCAAGTGGTTCAACTCCGAAAAGGGCTTCGGTTTCATTGCCCCTGACGACGGAAGCGCTGACGTGTTCGCACACTATTCGGCAATCGCATCCAGCGGTTACCGCTCGCTCGAGGAAAACCAGAAGGTTCAGTTCGACATCACCCAGGGCCCCAAGGGCCCCCAGGCTGAGAACATCCAGCCGCTCTAGCAGTCCACAAGAGACTGGTCAGCCGATACGGCCGGCCAGTCTCTTGCTGTGTCCAGGGGCGGGAGTAGACATCCGGCACGATGACACCGCGCCGGCAGTCTTTGACCCGCGTTCCGGAGGTGGCGGTTTCGGCGTGATTCGATGGAGCCATGACCACCGCGCCTCCAGCCGCTGCCCCTCCAGCCGCTGTCACCTGTGACCTGACGAGACTGGAGTCCGCGCTGGACGCGGCGATCCCCGCCAGGACCAACGACAACCTCCTGATCGCGATCTGGAACATCCGGGCGTTCGGGGACCTGACAGCCAAGTGGGCTGCCGGCCCGGCGGACTCCGAGTCGCGTCAATGCTCCTGGCGTTCTACCTTTATCCCTGCAAGGTTTTCCTTGGGATTAGCTAATGCGCCATGGTGCTGCGGGCCCAGGCAGCGGAAGCCTCCGCCCGCATCGCAAAATTGGCATGCCTGCGGCAGGTTCGCAGCTCGGTGGGTTTTGTCTCGGAACCGGGGTCGTCGGTTCGAATCCGACACACACGCCATCCTCCACCCACTGTGGGCCGGACGCGCAAGCGTCGGCGGGGGCCTGACACGAATCGTCGGGCGGCGGCCATCGCCCAACGCTGGCAGGATCTCGCCAGGGCCGGGGTTGTGCAGACGACTGCGGAAAATGACGGCGGGTCCGCCGATCATGGACGTCCCCGCGCCCGCATCACTAAACTGGGCCATGCTTATGTACTGGAGTGTGCCGGGCTTTTCGGATAGCCGGACGGAGCCTGACCGGATCAGCCGGACAGGCAGCGCTCCGGACACGGGAAGCGGGGGCACATGACCGAACCACAGGAAAACTACTCTGCCGAAGCCGAGGCGTCCAGCATGGACCCGCACGACTGGGGACGGGCGATGGCGCTGGCGGTCACCCGGCTGGCCGAGCAGCTGGCACCTGAAGACAGCGAGGACATCCACGCCTCGCTCGTGGGCAAGGATCTGCACCTCAAGATCCGGGACGACGCCTCGGGGGTCACCATCACCGTGTCCACGGCGCCCGTCAAGGGCGCGAAAGACTGACGTTCAACGCCCGCCGGAGAGGTCCGCGGAGATGAGTTCCGCAGTCGCCACCGCAGCCTTCCGCACCGACTCAAGATAGGTGTCAGGGTCAGGCTGCGCGGCCACGGACTGGGCCTGGAGCGAGACGTTGATTGCGGCGACCACCTTGGGTCCATCGTGGACCGGAGCCGCGACGGACATCAGGCCCAGCTCGAGTTCCTGGTTCAGCAGGCACCAGCCCTGCGCACGGACAGCGGCCAGCTCGGCCAACAACTCCTCCCGGGTCCCGATCGCCCCGGGTGTCAGCGGGCGGATGTCGGCAACGGCAAGGTACTGCTCCAGCTCGGCGGCCGGGAGCCCCGCAAGCAGGACCCGTCCCATGGATGTCGCGTAGGCCGGAAAGCGGGTTCCCACGGTGATGCCGACCGTCATGATCCGACGGGTGGCCACCCGGGCGATATACGCGATATCCGTCCCCTCCAGCACTGCGGCGGACGTTGACTCGCCGAGCTGAAGCGATAATTCCTCGAGGTGCGGCTGCGCGAGCTGCGGCAAGGACAGCCCGGAGAGGTAGGCGTAGCCCAGCTGCAGCACCTTGGCCGTCAGCGCGAAGATCTTCCCGTCGGTGCGGACGTACCCCAGTTCAACGAGGGTGTACAGGAAACGCCGGGCGGTGGCCCGGGTCAGGTCCGTCCGGGCCGCCACCTCGGTCAGCGTCATCTTCGGATGGTCCGTGTCGAAGGCCCGGATCACCGCCAGCCCGCGCGCCAGCGACTGCACATACTGGTCGCTGGCCGCGGGCGCGCCGCCGCTTCGGGCGCCGCTTGCTGTTTCAATCATTTCTGCCCCTCATGGTCTCGCAACACTTTATCCGCGGGACGCCCATGCATTCAGCTTCCGGCGGCGGCCGCGGCCTTGAGCGGCACCGGCACCATCGCCTGCAGTTCCGCCAGGGTGCAGCCGAACGTTTCGCGGACCTCGACGCCGTCCGGGCCGGTGAGGAACACCGCCTTGTCCGTGTACACGCGGGTCACGCAGCCGATCCCGGTCAGCGGGTAGGTGCAGGTTTCGACGAGCTTGGACACGCCCTCGCGGGTCAGCAGCGTCATCATCACGAAGACGTCCTTGGCCCCGGTGGCGAGGTCCATGGCGCCGCCGACGGCCGGAACGGCATCCGGCGCGCCGGTGTGCCAGTTGGCGAGGTCGCCGGTCGCGGAGACCTGGAAGGCGCCGAGGACGCAGATGTCCAGGTGTCCGCCGCGCATGATTGCGAAGGAATCGGCGTGGTGGAAGTAGGACGCCCCGGGCAGTTCCGTCACCGGGATCTTGCCGGCGTTGATGAGGTCGCCGTCGATCTGGTCCCCGGCGGCCTCCGGGCCCATGCCGAGCATGCCGTTTTCGGTATGGAGCGTGATGTTCTGCTCCGGCTCGAGGTAATTGGAAACGAGGGTGGGCTGGCCGATCCCCAGGTTCACGAACGAGCCGGGGTTGATGTCCCGGGCCACGATTCGGGCGAGGTCGTCGCGGCCCAGCGGCTTGTTGCTGCTCTGGATCGGGCTCGGAAGCTCCGTCTGCTTACTGGGCTGCACGCTCATCTCAAGCCACCTTCACAATGCTGTTGACGTAGATTCCGGGGGTCACGATGTTCTCGGGGTCCAGTCCCCCGGTGGGAACGATCTCGGACACCTGCACGATTGTGTGCTTGGCCGCGGCGGCCATGATGGGGCCGAAGTTCCGGGCGGTCTTGCGGTAGACGAGGTTGCCCTTGCCGTCCGCCTTGAGCGCTTTGATCAGGGCGACGTCGGCGTGGATGGGCGTCTCGAACACCTGGCCGCGGCCGTTGATGATGCGGGTCTCCTTGCCCTCCGCCAGGGTGGTCCCGTACCCGGTGGGGGTGAAGAACCCGCCGATCCCGGCGCCGGCGGCGCGGATCCGCTCCGCCAGGTTGCCCTGCGGGACGAGTTCGAGCTCGATCTCGCCGGCGCGGAACCTGCTGTCGAAGTGCCAGGAGTCGGACTGCCGCGGGAAGGAGCAGATCATCTTCTTCACGCGGCCTTCCTTGATCAGCAGCGCCAGGCCCTGGTCGCCCTGGCCGGCGTTGTTGTTCACCACGGTCAGGTCCGTCGCGCCGCAGTCCATCAGCGCGTCAATGAGTTCGAACGGCTGGCCGGCGTTGCCGAATCCGCCGATCATCACGGTGGAGCCGTCCCTGATGCCGGCGACGGCCGCGCCGACGCTCTCTACAAAGTTCAGCATGTCCTAGCCCTTTACTGTGCCTGTTGTTGCCGACGCTACGGCGGAAGCGGAGACGTTTTCGAGGACCACGGCGAGGCCCTGGCCGACGCCGATGCAGATCGCGGCGACGCCCCAGCGCGCACCCGAGGCCTGCAGGGACCGGGCCAGGGTGCCCAGGATCCGGGTGCCGGAAGCGCCGAGCGGGTGGCCCATGGCGATGGCGCCGCCATGCCGGTTCACGATGGACGGGTCGATGCCCCAGGCGTTGATGCACGCCAGCGACTGCGCGGCGAATGCCTCGTTAAGCTCGACGGCGCCCACCTGGTCCCAGCCGATGCCCGCCTTGGCGAGGGCCTTGTTGGCAGCCTCCACCGGGGCGTAGCCGAAGAACTGCGGATCGTTGGCGTGCGCGCCCCGGCCGGCGATCCGGGCCACCGGTTCCATGCCGAGCAGCCCGGCGGCGTTCTCGGATCCGAGCCAGGCGGCGGAGGCGCCGTCGGAGAGCGGGGAGGCGTTGCCGGCGGTGACGGTGCCGTTCTCGGCGCGGAAGACGGTCTTGAGACCGGCGAGTTTCTCGGCTGAGGAACCGGCGCGGATGCCCTCGTCCCGGACCAGGTCCGTGCCGGGGACCACGGTGACGAGGTTGTCGTAGAAACCCTCGTCCCAGGCCGCGGCGGCCAGGTTGTGTGAGTTGGCGGAGAACTCGTCCTGCGCCTCGCGGGTCACACCGTATTTTTCGCGGAGCCGTTCGGTGGCTTCGCCAAGGGAGATGGTCCACTCCGCAGGCATGGCCTTGTTGACCAGCCGCCACCCCAGCGTGGTGGAGGCCAGCGTCAGGTCACCGGCCGGGTAGGGCTTCTCGGTCTTGGGCAACACCCAGGGCGCCCGGGACATGGATTCGGCGCCGCCGATCAGCATCAGCTCCGCGTCGCCGGTGTTGATCTGGCGGGAGGCGATGATTGCGGCGTCCAGGGAGGAGCCGCAGAGCCGGTTGACGGTGGTGCCGGGGATGGAGACCGGCAGGCCCGCCAGCAGCGTGCCCATCCGGGCGACGTTGCGGTTTTCCTCGCCGGCTCCGTTGGCGTTGCCGAACACCACCTCGTCGATCCGCTCGACATCGAGCTTCGGCGCGCGCTTCACGATCTCACCGATCACATGCGCGGCGAGATCATCCGGACGGACGCCCGCGAGGCCGCCGCCGAATTTGCCGAACGGGGTCCTCACGGCGTCGTAGAGGTAGGCCTGGTTCATGGCGTGCTGTCCTTTTCTGAAGAGTCCGATGCGGCGTTGTCCATGTGATGGAACACCTGCTGGGCGGTCTTGAAGGCGGTGTTGGCGGAGGGGACCCCGCAGTAGATGGCCGTCTGCAGCAGGATTTCCTTGATCTCATCCCTGCTCAGGCCGTTGGTGACGGCGGCGCGGATATGCATCGCCAGTTCTTCCCAGTGCCCGTGGGCCACCATGGCGGTGATGGTGACGGCGGAGCGCATCTGCCGGGTCAGGCCGGGCCGGGTCCAGATCCCGCCCCAGGCGATCCGGGTGATCATGTCCTGGAAGTCCTCGGTGAACGCGTCCTTCTGGGCGTTCGCGCGGTCCACGTGCGCGGCGCCGAGCACCTCGCGGCGGACCACCATGCCGCCGTCATAGATTTCCTTGCTGGTCGCATCGGGCTGGACGGCGCCGTTCCGTTCCGGGCCGGTCACTTTTCGGCTCCGCCGGATTCGGTCCAGGTGATGAGGCTCCGCAGCAGCCCGGCAACGTGGGCGGGTGCCTCGAACGGAGCCAGGTGCGCCACGCTTCCGAGGGTGACGGCACTCGCGGTGCCCCCGCCGGCGGTGATGCCCGCCGCGATCTCCTCGGCGAACGACGGCGGTGCCACACTGTCCTCGGCGCCCGCCACGGCCTGGGTGGGGACCCGGATGCTGCCGAGTTCGGCCCGGACGTCGAAGCCGGCCAGCGCTTCGCAGCAGAAGGCGTAGCTGAAGCGGTCGGCGTCGCGCAGGGCATGCAGCAGGCGGCTGCTGCGCTCGGGCTCGCGTTCCAGAAAGCCCGGGCCGAACCAGCGCTGCGCCGAACCCTGGAGCATCACCGGGGTGCCCTGGCTGCGCACGGTCTCGGCGCGTTCCCGCCAGCCCTCCGGAGTGCCGAGCTTCGCCCCGGAGCACTGCACGGACAGGCTCTTGAGCCGTTCGCCGTGCTTGATACCCAGCTGCAGTCCGGTGGCCCCGCCGAGGGACACGCCGGCGTAGTGGAAGCGCGCACCGGGCGCGATCGAATCGACCAGCTCGACGACGGCGTCGGCCAGCTCGGCAACACTGAATGGCTCCGCGGCGGCCGGCGAGATGCCGTGCCCGGGCAGGTCCCAGGCGACGACGTCGACGTCGTCCCCCAGCAGCCCTCCGGCCTGGGTCCACAGGAACGTGGAGGTCCCCAGTGACGGGCCCACTACCAGGAGCGGCTTGTCCCCGAGGGGGCGCGGGGGCGACAGCAGTACTGCCTTGACTGTTGGTCTAGCCACGGGAGGCTCCGTTCAGGTCGGGGGTCGGTGCGGCGTCGGGGGTATCGGCCGCAGTGCGGGCGTACTCGGGATAGGCCGCGAGGATGCGGCGGGAGATTTCGGCGGCCTGGCCGAGGTAGTTCGCCGGGTCCAGCAGCTCCTCCAGCCGGGCGTCGGAAAGCTGCTCCGCCGGGACGGCCGCGCGCAGCAGCCGCCGGTACGTGGCCGCCTGCTCCCGGGCGGGGGCCTGCAGCGTCTGGTCCACCACGGCCTGCAGCCGCTGTTTGCCGTTCTGGCCGGATTCGTCCGCCCCGAGAAGTGGCGCGACGGCGGCCGTGACGGCTTCGCTGAGCAGCAACGGCCCGGAAAGGTCCAGGTTGCGGCGCATGGCGTCCGGGAAGACCAGGAGCCCTTCGGTGAGTTCGCGGAGCTGCCCGGCGGCGCCCAGGGCGAGCCGGAGCAGCTGGCGGAGGGCCGGCCATTCGCTGTGCCAGGCACCGTCGGGGCGTTCGTCGTTGAAGTTGGCGGCGGCCAGGTGAAGCTGGGCTGCCTGCCCGGGGGCCTGCAGGGCGGCGCTGCGGATGAGCACCGAGAGCACCGGGTTCTGTTTCTGCGGCATGGCCGAGGATCCTCCCCGGCCGGCGGCGCGCGGCTCGGCAAGCTCGGCGACCTCGGGCCGGCTCAGGAACAGCACGTCGGCGGCGATCTTTCCGGCGGCGCCGGTCACGGCGGCCAGGGCATCGCCCAGTGCGGTGACGGCGAGCCGGTTCGTATGCCACGGCGCAGGGACGGGGGCGAGGCCCAGTCCGGCGGCCAGCCTGTCCGAAAGGTCAAAGGGCGTGACTGAGGTGCCGGCGGTCAGCGCGGTGCCGGCGGCCAAGGTGCCGGCAGCTCCCCCGGTCTGCACCGGAAGGTCGAGGGCCTCCAGCCGGCGCGCGGCCGCCGCGAGCCCGGCGAACCACTGCGCCGCCTTGAGTCCGAAGCTGAACGGCAGTGAGTGCTGCGTCAGGCTGCGGCCCACGCACAGCGTGTCCGCGTGCTCTTCCGCGAGGCCGGACAGTGATGCGCCCGCAGCGGTGAGTTCGCCGAGCAGCCCGCGGACGGCGTCCCGGGCCAGCAGCATGAGGGCCGAGTCGAGCACGTCCTGGCTGGTCAGCGAGGTGTGGACGGCGCCGCCGGCACCGATGCCGGCCGTGTCCAGGGCCTTGACCTGCGCGCGGAGGTCCGCCAGCAGCGGGATCACCGGGTTGGCGCCGCCCTGGGCGCGCACGGCGATGTCCGCGAGGTCATAGCGGCCTGCGTCTGCCGCTGCCGCGACGATCGCCGCGGAGCCGGCCGGGGCGAGGCCCGCCTCGTCCAGGACCGCGGCCCAGGCGGCCTCGACCCGGAGGATGGCAGCGAGCACCGCCCGGTCCCCGGTCAGTGCCGCCACGAAGGGCGACGCCGACACGGGGCTCAGCAGGCCAAAATCACCGTGCAGGCCGGCGTCGCCGCTGGTTCCAAGTGAGGTCATCTGGAGGTGCCCTCGAAGTCGAGGAAGACAGTCTCGTCCTCGCCCTGGAGCCTGAGGTCCCAGGTGAGGCCGCCGTCGGCGTCCCGGCGGGCGATCAGGGTCTGTCGGCGTTCCGGCTCGAGGGAGGACAGCAGCGGATCCGCGGCCAGCGCCTCCTCGTTTTCCGGCAGGTAGATCCGGGTGAAGAGCCGGTTCATCAGGCCGCGGGCGAAGACGGCAACGGCGATGAACGGCGCCGCGCCCTCCTCCGTGGCGCCCGGGTTCACCGTCGTGAAGGTGAAGGCGCCGGTGTTGCCCACCGCGCTGCGGCCGAAGCCGGTGAAAGTGTAGCCGTCCCGGACGAGCGAACCGGTGCGCTGCGGGATCCGGCCGTCCGCGTCCGGCTGCCAGATTTCCAGGATGGCGTCCGGGATCGGATGGCCGGCGCCGTCGTAGACGGTACCCTGCAGCCGGATGGAGCCCGGCGCGCCTGGGGCCAGCAGCTCGCGGTCCTTCGCGTAGGGCAGCGCGTAACCGTAGAACGGCCCGACGGTCTGGCCGGGGGTGGGGGTGAGCTTGGCGGGGGTAGTCATGATGGGCCTATTCATTCTCGTCACCTGCTGCGCCAAATGCCTCGTTCTCGGTCCAGGTCCGCTTCGACCCGGTCAGGACGATGTTCCAGTTGTACGCCAGCGCCCACTCGGGTTTGGTCTGCTCGTGGTTGTACGTGGCCACGAGCCGGTCCCGGGCGTCCTGGTCCACGATCGACTGGTAGATCGGGTCCAGCGGGAAGAGCTGGTCCCCGGGGAAGTACATCTGGGTGATAATCCGCTGGGTGAATTCCTGGCCGAACAGGGAGAAGTGGATGTGGGCCGGGCGCCAGGCGTTGAGGTGGTTCTTCCAGGGGTAGGCGCCGGGCTTGATGGTGGTGAAGCTGTAGGAGCCGTCCGCACCCGTGATGCAGCGGCCGACGCCGGTGAAGTTGGGGTCGATCGGGGCCGGGTGCTGGTCCCGCTTGTGGATGTAGCGGCCGGAGGAGTTGGCCTGCCAGATCTCGACGAGCTGCCCGGCCACGGGCCGGCCGTCGCCGTCGAGCACCCGGCCGGAGACGACGATGCGCTCACCCAGGGGTTCCCCGTTGTGCGCGATGGTGAGGTCCGATTCCAGTGCGTGCACATCCATGTGCCCGAACGCCGGCGAGTACAGCTCGATGGTCTCCGGATCCGCGTGGTGCAGGTTCTTCGTCGGGTGGCGGAGGATGCTGCTGCGGTAGGGCGCGTAGTCCAGCCGGGGCTGGACCTCGGCCGGGGCGCCGTTCCTGACGGCCTGCGCGTAGGCCTCGCCGAGGGCCTTCATCTCGGCGCTCAGGTCCGCCTGCGACTCCGCGGCAGCGTCCCCGGCAGGGACAGCACTGGCCTGCGTGCCCGGTGTGGCCCCGGTGGCTTGATTGGACGCGTCCTCGGTGAGCGGGTCCGCGTTGTAGACCTCAACGTTGATCTCTTCAGGCACGGCAGCCTCCTTTCATTGGGTATCGGTACTGGTCGGTTCGGCCAAGGTGCTTGGCTCAGGGCGTGTGGCTTAGGGGGTTAGCTTCAGCTGGTGCAGGTGGTCGTACTGGACAGCGTGCCGCACCGGGGCGTTGGGGGCGCCGTAGCCGTCATAGGCGCCGCGGCGTTCCACCATTTCAAAGAACACGCTTCCCACGGTGGCGGTGTAGAAATGCAGGAACTCGCCGTCGGCATCGCGGTCGTAGAGCAGGTTGAGCTCCCGGAGCGTCGCCAGGAAATCGGGCTCCAGGCCGAACCGCGCGTCGAGGTCCTCGTAGTAGTTTTCCGGAATCTGCAGGAACTCCAGACCCCGGGCCCGGGCGGCGCGGGCGGTGGCGATGAGGTCATCCACCGCGAAGGCGATGTGTTCCTGGTAGCTCCGGCGCTGGCCGCTGCCGGCAGTCCCTGCCGCGCTCGGCGTGGTCCCCTCCTGCTGGATCAGCGGGGCCAGGTTCAGCACCAGGCGGACGCCCCGGTCCCGGGTCAGCATCACCTGGGAGCGGACCAGCCCGGTGGGGCTGGCGACTTCCGCGTAGGGCTGAGGTTCCAGCGCGAGGGCACTGGTGTAGAAAAGCACGGCTTCGTCGAAATGCTGCCACGGCTGCGCGAGGTTGACGTGGTCAATCACGGCGCCCCGGTCCCCGGGCCGGCCCGTGGCGGGGGCTTCCAGTGCCTCACCGAACTCCCGGGTCCACGCTGCGGTGCCGTCCGGACTGCCCTGGCAGAGAAAGATCTCGGTAGAGTCAGGAGCGGCGAAGCCCTGGAAAATCTCCTCATTGGCCTGGCTCTTGCGCGGCACGGCCGGAGCCTTGAGCTGCTGGGCGCGGGCAGCGGCGATCACCGGGGAAGCGACGTCGAAGCCGAGCGCCGCGATGGCGGTCCCGGCGCTTCCGGCGCTTCCGGCACCGGCAGATTCTTCGTTGATGATGACGCGGGCGTGGCCCATGGTCCACAGTTGCACGTTCTTGGTCCGGTGCCGTCCGTTGGACGCGAAGCCGAGCTGGCCGAGCAGGGTTTCCAGAGCGGGGGTGTCCGCGGTCCGGACCTCTGCGAAGTTGAAGCCTGCGGGTTCGGCCACCTGCGGGAGCGTGGCCAGTTCCATCGGATACCGACGGCGGGTGGTCGGGTCGCCGCCGGCAACCTTGCCGTCCGGGCCCCCGGTGGCAGGATTGGCGCCGAGCCACTGGGCGGTTTGTTCTTCCAGCCAGATCAGCGACCGCATCGCGTCCACGGCGGTGCGTTCGACGTCGGCCTGGCGGAAGACATCGTTGAAGACCTCGAGGGATACCGGTCCGGTGTAGCCGGCCCGGACTGCGTGTCCCAGGAACTTGGCGAGTTCGAACTGCCCCTCGCCCGGAAACACGCGGTAGTGCCGGCTCCAGGACAGCACGTCCATGGAGAGCTTCGGCGCATCGGCCACCTGGATGAAAAAGATCTTGTCCGGGTTGAAACCCTCGATCGGCGCGGGGTCCCAGTCGCGGGAGAGGATGTGGAAGGAATCCAGGCAGGTTCCCAGATTGGGGTGGTCCACCGCTTGCACCAGCCGGTGGGCATGCTCATAGTCACTGACATACTTGCCCCAGGCCAGCGCCTCATAGGCGACCTTGACGCCGTGGTCCGCGGCGAGCCCGGCCAGCCGGGAGAGCTGCTCCGCGCGGAGTGCGTCGTCATCGATGCTCGCGGTGGCCACATTGGAGCAGACCAGGACGGTGTCCATGCCGAGGCGGGACATCAGGCGGAACTTGGCCCCGGCGCGGCGCAGGTTGGCCACGAGGAGTTCCTCCGGGACGCTGTCGAAGTCGCGGAACGGCTGGTAGAGGTCCAGGCTCAGGCCCAGGTCCGCGGCCATTTTCCGGACCTCTTCCGGGCTCAATGGAGACGTGACGAGGTCCTGCTCGAAGATCTCGATCCCGTCGAAGCCGGCCGCGGCGCAGGCCTGCATTTTCTCACGGAGCGTGCCGGAGAGGCAGACGGTGGCGATTCCGGTGCGCATCAGGCGGCCACCTCTTCAGCGGCGACGAGTTCAAGGAAGTGGGCCCGCATGCGGTCGGCATCGGGTTCGAGGCCGGTGAAGATCCGGAAGGCGTCGGCGGCCTGGCCGACGGCCATCCGTCCGCCGTCAAGCACCTCGCAGCCCTTCGCCCGCGCCCCGCGGACCAGTTCGGTCTCGATCGGGCGGTAGACGATGTCCGCGACCCAGTGCCGGGGCTCCAGGAGGGACATGTCCAGCGGAACGCCCGGATGGGCGGCCATGCCCACCGGAGTGCAGTGCACCAGGCCGTCGGCCTGCGGCATCAGCCGCGGCAGTTCCGCCGTCGTCCGGGCAGTGACGGACTGGTCCGGAAAGAACCCGGCGAGTTCCGCGGCGCGGGCCGCGCAGCGTCCGGCGTCGGTGTCCACCAGCACGAGTTCGCGGACTCCAGCGGTCAGCAGGGCGTAGGCGACGGCGGAACCGGCACCGCCGGCGCCCAGCTGGACCACCCGGCCCAGCTTCGCGCCGGGAAGGCCGGAGGCCAGTGCCGCGGCGAATCCGGAAAAGTCGGTGTTGTGGCCGATGAAGCGGCCGTCCCGGATGGTCACCGTGTTCACCGCGCCAAGCCGCCGGGCGTCGGGCGAGATCTCGTCCAGGTGTTCCAGGACCAGCTGCTTGCACGGGTGGGTGATGTTCAGCCCGTTGTAGCCGAGCCGCCGTGCGCCGCTCAGGAGCTCGCCCACGGCTTCGCCCGGGAGCTCCAGCTCAAGGAGGTCGATGGGGCGGTAGAGGTACCGGAGGCCCTGCACATCGCCTTCGCGTTCGTGCATATAGGGAGTGAGCGATGGCATCACGCCATCACCCACCAGTCCTACGAGGAAGGACTCAGCTCGATTGCTCATCCGTATAGCTCCTTTGACAACGACACTCGGCCGGCGGAGGCGCCCGGGGCGTATCCGGCTGGTCGGGTGATAGGGATTACAGTACCGCAGTTGTTCACATCACGCACCTTTGTTCTACTAGCGAACATCTCACGCAGGCTTCCGTCCGGTCTCACTGCTGGGGAAGCCGCGCGGACAGCTCCGCCGCAGCGGATTGCAGCAGCGGCACCAGGGCCACGAGGGCTTCCAGGCTCATCCGGAACACGGGGACCGCCGTGGCCAGCGAGGCGAAGGCCTGGCCCTGCAAGTTGAAGACCGGGACCGCGACGGCACGCATGCCGAGCTCGTTTTCCTCGTCCATGGTGGCGTAGCCGCGGCGCCGGACGAGGTCGATCTCGGCCCGGAAGGCCTCGCGGTCCGTGATCGAGAACTCCGTCAGCGGCTCCAGCTCCAGGCCCTCCACGAGCTCGGCGCGGGTGGCGTCATCGGCAAAGGCCACGAGAGCCTTTCCAACCGAGGTGGTGTGCAGGGCTCCGAGGTGGCCCGGATCGCTCGTGACGCGAAAGGTTTGGGGACCGTCGACCTTGTTGACGGTGAGGTGGTGCATCCCGTCGCGCACCGACAGAATGGTGGCCTCCCCCGACTCCTCCGTGACGCGCCGCAGTATGGGCAGGGCCGTGCCGGCGAAGCCGTGGTGGTTGGACACCCGCTGGCCGAGCTGGAAGACGCGCAGGCCGAGGTGGTAGCGGCGGCCGTCCGGCTCGTAGTCAACAAAACCGTCGCGGGTCAGGGATCCCAGCAGCCGGTAGGTGGTGCTGAAGGGCAGCTCCGCCCGGCGGGAGAGCTCGGCGGCACTGGCGCCGCGCGGCTCGTCACCGAGCAGGACCAGCAGGCCCAGCGCCTTGCCGACCATGTCCGTCCGGGAGTCATCCCGGGGCGTCTTGGCGGCTTTGCCGGCGGGGGCCTGCGGGGCGGTGGAGGGATCGGCCACTTCTGTGTCTTGGTTCACACTCATGGTCCTATGCTCTCACATCGTGAGAGCTGTTTCTAGATGGTGATTATTTTTGTTGACAGGTGACTGTGCTCACAGTCATGATTGCTACATCGCACAAGTAGCTCCCACCATGTGGCTACTAGTCCGGGTCTTTCCACGAACTTCCGGTTGCCGCACACTTAAAGCCATCGGCGACTGAGGCCTTCCTGATCCATCCGCGACACTGTCGTCACACAAAGGAACACCATGAGCCAGACACTCCCGTCCACGACGCCGGGCACTGATGCACCGGCTGGGACCCCGAAAAAGGCAGCCCTCGCCAGCTTCCTGGGCAGCGCCGTCGAGTACTACGACTTCTTTATCTTCGGCTCCGCCGCCGCGCTGATCTTCCCCACGGTCTTCTTCCCCGACGCCGGCACCAACGCGGCGATCATGTCGTTCGCGACCTTCGGCTTCGCCTACGTCGCCCGGCCGGTCGGCGCCGTCATCCTGGGCCACTTCGGCGACCGGGTGGGACGACGCAAGGTCCTCATGTTCACGCTGCTGCTGATGGGCGCCTCCACCTTCCTGATCGGCTGCCTGCCCGACTTCAACACCATCGGCTGGTGGGCACCGGCCCTGCTCGTGCTGGCGCGTCTCTGCCAGGGCCTCTCCGCCGCCGGCGAGCAGGCGGGTGCCTCCTCCATGACCCTGGAGCATGCCCCGGACAACCGCCGCTCCTTCTTCACCTCCTGGACGCTCACCGGCACCCAAGGCGGCCAGATCCTGGCGGCCCTGGTCTTCATCCCGGTTCTGGCCCTGCCGGACGAGATCAAGTACGGCATCGGCTGGCGCATCCCGTTCTGGCTCAGCGCCGTCGTCGTGCTTGTTGCGTTCTTCATCCGCCGCACCCTGCACGAGCCGCCGGCGTTCGAGGAAGCCCAGAAGAATGCCCAGATCTCCAAGCTCCCCGTCGCCGATCTGCTCAAGCACCACTGGCGCGATGTCCTCCGCGTCGTCGCCTGCGCCTTCATCGCCGCCGTCTCCACGGTGTTCGGCACCCTGGCCATCAGCTACGCCAAGAACGTCGCCGGCGTGGACGGCACCACCACCCTCTGGCTCGTCGTCGGCGCCAACCTGGTGGCCCTCGGCACCCAGCCGCTCTTCGGCATGCTCGCCGACCGGATCGGTCGCAAGCCGGTCTTCATCTACGGCGTGCTGGCCAGTGCCATCCTGACACCGGTCTTCCTGCTGAGCCTCGAATCCGGCAGCGTCCCGCTGATGTTCCTCGCCGCGATCGGCTTCTTCTCCTTCGGCTACGCGGCCTCCAACGCCGTCTGGCCTTCCTTCTACGCCGAAATGTTCAGCACCAAGGTCCGCTTCTCCGGCCTGGCGATCGGCACCCAGCTCGGCTTCCTGATGGCAGGCTTCGCCCCGGCGATCGTCGCGGCCATGGGCGGCATCAAGCCCGGCGGCTGGGTCCAGATCAGCATCTTCACCGCCATCATCTGCGCCATCTCGGCCGTCTCGGCCCTGACCGCCAAGGAAACGTTCAAAGTTCCCACCAAGGAGCTCGGCCTGCGCTAAGGCTTCACCGACCGGCCCGACGGCGGTCCACCCCTTCCCGGGGGCGGGCCGCCGTCGTCGTTTTCCCGGGTCGGGCCGCCGTCGGCATTGGACCGCCCGTTACCCGCTGCCGGTTTCCAGCACTTCGGACAGGTCATAGGAGACGGGCTCCTCGAGCTGTTCGTAGGTGCACGAGCTCGGGTCCCGGTCCTCGCGCCAGCGGACGAACTGCGCGGTGTGGCGGAACCGCGCGCCTTCCATGTGGTCGTACTTCACTTCGACGACGCGTTCCGGACGGAGCGGCGTGAAGGACAGGTCCTTGCCCCCGCTCCACCGGCTGCCCTCGGCGTTGCGCGGGGTCCGGGTACCGTCCGCCTGCCTGATCGGCGCCCACGGGTGGTCCGCGGCGTCGGTCACAAGCGGCTGGAGCTCCTCGAAGAGTTCCTTGCGGCGCTGCATCGGAAAGGCACCGACCACTCCGACGTTGGCGAGGACGCCGTCGTCGTCGTACAGGCCCAGCAGAAGGGAACCGACCCGGTCCGGGCCGGAGGTGTGCACCCGGTAGCCGGCGAGGACGCAATCCGCGGTGCGCTCGTGCTTGATCTTGAACATCACGCGTTTGTCCGGCTGGTACGTACCGTCCAGGGCTTTGGCCACGATCCCGTCCAGCCCGGCCCCTTCGAACCGGGTGAACCACTGGCCGGCGGTCTCCCGGTCATCGGTCGCGGCCGTCAGATGGATAGGCGCGGAACTGCCGGCGAGGGCCCGCTCCAGGGCAGCGCGCCGATCCGTCAGGGGGCGTCCGGTGAGGTCGTCGTCGTCGAGCGCGAGCAGATCAAACGCGACAAAGCTCGCCGGGATCTCCTCGGCCAGCAGCCGGACCCTGCTCGCGGCCGGATGGATGCGTTGCTGGAGCGCGTCGAAGTCGAGCCTGTCCCCGGAAGCGCCCACGAGGATGATCTCGCCGTCGACCACGCAGCGCGGCGGCAGGTTCGCCTTCAGCGCCTCGACCAACTCGGGGAAGTACCGGGTCAGCGGCTTGCCGTTGCGGCTGCCGATCTCCACCTCCTCGCCGTCACGGAAGATGATGGACCGGAAGCCGTCCCATTTGGGCTCATAGCTCCATCCCGGCCCGGGGTCCCCGGCATTTCCGGAGGTCCCCGGGAGGGAACCTACGGCTTTGGCCAGCATCGGCGCGATCGGAGGCATCAGGGGCAGTCGCATAGGGCCCATTCTTGCCCGGCGTCCCGCCTGCCGCCAGCCCCGCCGGCAGGTATTCCTCGACACCTGCCCGCCGCGACGGTAGACATTAACGATGGCGACCCTCGGCTTCCACGCATCGCACGAGCAAATCAGTCCCGGCCAGCTCCTCAAGGACGTCCAGCTGGCGGAGCAGGCGGGCTTCGACGCCGCGATGTGCTCGGACCACATCGAGCCCTGGTCCGCCCGGCAGGGCCACTCCGGCTTCGCCTGGTCCTGGCTCGGAGCCGCCCTGGCCACCACCAGGCTGCGCTTCGGCGTCGTGACGGCCCCGGGCCAGCGGTACCACCCGGCGATCATCGCCCACGCCGCGGCCACACTCGCGGACATGTTCCCGGGCCGCTTCTGGATGGCGACCGGCAGCGGTGAGTACCTGAACGAGCACGTCACCGGCGAGATCTGGCCGGACAAGGAAACCCGGCAGCGGCGCCTGGAGGAGGCCGTGCAGATCATCCGCGAACTGCACGACGGTCGGGAGGTCACCCGCAGCGGCCTGCTCAAAGTCCAGCAGGCCCGGCTCTGGGACATTCCGGAAATCAAGCCGCCCCTGATCGCGCCGGCCGTCAGCGTGGAGACCGCCCAGCGCTCGGCCGCCTGGGCGGACGGGCTGGTCACGGTGAACCAGCCACCCGCGAAGCTCAAGGACATGCTCGCCGCCTACCGCGATGCCGGCGGCCGGGGCAAAGCCGCCCTGCAGGTCCACCTTTCCTGGGCGCCCGTGGAGGAGGACGCCGTCGCGATCGCCCTCGACCAATGGCGCAGCAACGTCTTTGCCCCACCGATTCCGTGGGACCTCCCCACCGCGGCCCACTTCGACAACGTCAGCGCCGAGGTGGGCGAGAAGCAGGTGCGGACCGCCGTCAACATCTCCGCCGACACCGGGCAGCACGCCGAGTGGCTCGCCGGCTACCTCGAGCTCGGCTTCGAGGAGCTCTACCTTCATTTCGTCGGCCAGGAGCAGGAACCGTTTATCGACGCCTTTGCCGAGCACGTGCTCCCGCAGCTGCGCGGAACCGGCAGCCCGGTCCGGGTCCGGGAGGTACTGCTGTGAGAATTGCCAAGACCTCCGACCTGTGGTGGAAGAATGCGGTGATCTACTGCGTGGACCCGGAAACCTTCTTCGACGACGACGGCGACGGCACCGGGGACTTCGGCGGCCTGATCCAGCGCGTGGACTACCTGGCCGCGCTGGGCGTGACCTGCATCTGGCTCATGCCGTTCTACCCCTCTCCGGACCGGGACGACGGCTACGACATCACCGACATGTATGGCGTCGATCACCGGCTCGGCACCCTCGGCGACGTGGTGGAGTTCATCCGGACCGCCAAGGACCGCGGCCTGCGGGTGATCGCGGATTTTGTCATCAACCACACTTCCGACAAGCACCCCTGGTTTGTCCAGTCCCGGAAGTCCGTGGACAACCCGTACCGGGACTACTACGTCTGGCGGAAGGACACTCCCCCGGACACCTCCGACCAGGTGGTGTTCCCCGGCGAGGAGACTTCCATCTGGACCCAGGACAAGGCCACCGGCGAGTGGTACCTGCACATGTTCGCCAAGCACCAGCCGGACCTGAACGTGGCGAACCCCAAGGTCCGGGACGAGATCGCCAAGTCCATGGGATTCTGGCTGCAGCTCGGCCTGGACGGGTTCCGCCTCGACGCCGTCCCGTTCTTCCTGGAACTGCGCGGCGAGCCCGAAGACGAAGCGGCCAGGACCGACCCGCACGAGTACCTGGGCGCCCTGCGCAGCTTCCTGAACCGCCGCAGCGGCAGCGCCGTCCTGCTTGGCGAGGTCAATCTGCCCTACAAGGAGCAGCTGAAGTACTTCGGCGGGTCCGAGGGAAACGAGCTGAACATGCAGTTCGACTTCCTCTCCATGCAGGCCATGTACCTCTCGCTGGCGCGGGAGGACGCCCGGCCGCTGGCGAAGAGCCTCGGCAGCCGCCCGAAGATCCATGCGGACAACCAGTGGGCGATGTTCGTCCGGAACCATGACGAACTGACGTTGGACAAGCTCAGCGACGCCGAGCGCCAGGAGGTCTTTGCCGCCTTCGGACCGGACGAGGACATGCAGATGTACGGCCGCGGCCTGCGGCGCCGGCTGCCCACCATGCTCAAGGGGGACCCCGCGCGGATCCGGATGGTCTATTCGCTGATGTTCTCGCTGCCGGGCACACCGGTGCTGTTCTACGGCGAGGAGATCGGGATGGGCGAGGACCTGCGGGCCAAGGGCCGTTCCGCCGTCCGCTCCCCGATGCAGTGGGACGACGCCGAGAACGGCGGCTTCTCCACCGCCCCGGCAAAGGACCTGGTGGCTCCCATAGTGGAAGGCTGCTTCGGGCCGAAGAACATCAACGCCGCCGCCGCGAAGCGGGACCCGGAGTCGCTCTGGAACTTCATCGCCACGCTCATCCAACGCTACCGGGAAAGTCCCGAGCTGGGCTGGGGCGAGTTCGAGCTGATCACGCATCGGGCCGCGGAGGTCCTGCTGCACCGCTGCAGCTGGGCCGGATCAACCCTCATCCTGGCCCACAACTTCAGGGCGGGGCCGGTGTCGGTGACCGCAAACGCCACGTCGACGGCGGGCCCGGAGCCGGGCTTCGCCGGCGCCGTGCTGCGCGACCTGCTGGACGGACAGGATGTCCCGCTCGCGGACGACGGCGGCTTTGAACTGCAGCTGGACCGCTACGGCTACCGCTGGTTCCGAATCCGGCGGCCGGAGGACCGCCATATCCCGTGAGGGTGGTAACGGACCGGCCGCCTAATCCTTACCCACCGCTTACCGGGTCGAAATGCAGCGGCAACACTGGCGCAGGACACTGGAGGTGTCGGCAATAGCAGGCACCAGCTCCAGTCCGGGAGGCCCCGCCATGATGAAGGAAGCCAACGCCCATGTGACCCGTATCCGTGCCGTGGATCAGCTGCATCGCGGCGACGAGATCGAAGCCCGCCTGAGGGTCGGCCCGAGCTACGACGACGTGGTGATCCGCCGCGGCCGCGTCCAGGAAACTGCGCCGGGAATCGGCGTCGTCTGGATTCTTGACCGCGTGTCAGGCACCCGTAAGGCCATCAACACGGACGAGTGCAGCCTCTGGCGGGTCGCTTGAGGCCGCTAGCCTCCCGCGACGGACTGGATGATCAGCAGTTCCTGGCCGGGTGAGACCTCGGTGGCCAGACCCTGCAGCCGGCGGATCTCGTTGCCGTTGACGTAGATATTCACGTAGCGGCGGACCTTCCCGGTTTCATCCCGCAGTCGCCTGGACAGGGCCGGGTAGCCCCCGGTCACCGTGTCCAGCACCCCCGCTACCGTTACCGCCCCGTCGGCGGGCGCAGTCAGGATGGACTGCCCGCCGGCGAGCGGCTGGAGCACACTGGGGAGCAGGACGCTGATCTCAGCCATCGGATGCTCACGCGTTCAGGGTGAAGTCCGGCGGCACGGCGCCGGGCACCCCTCCACGGGACACGGCAGCGGCCCGCACGCACAGCACGTCCGGCAGGTGCGAGGCCACCTCGGTGAAGTGTTCGCCCTCATCGGCGCTGGCGTAGACGCTGCCGCCGCGGGTTCCGAAATATACGCCGGCCGGCTCCGCCGCATCGACGCCTGCGGCGTCCCGCAGCACGGCGTTGAACTCGGCCTCCGGAAGTCCGGCGTCGAGCCGTTTCCAGCTCGCGCCGGCGTCATCGGTCCGGTGGACCGCAAGTCTGCCCTCCGGCGGGATCCTTTCGCTGTCAGCCTTCAGCGGGACCACCCAGGCCGTGCCGGCCCGGCGGGGATGGGTCAGCATCACGAAGCCGAAGTCCGCCGGCAGCCCTTCCGCAATCGATTCCCAATGCTCGGCGTCATCGTCGCTGCGGTACACGCCGTGGTGGTTCTGGGCATAGAGGCGGCCCTCAACGGCGGCGTCGGCGGCAATCTTGTGGACGCACTGGCCAAATTCCGGGTTCGGATCCGGCATGAAGTACGCCGAAATCCCCTTGTTGCGGGGCTCCCAGGACGTGCCGCCGTCGAGCGAGCGGTAGACGCCGCCGGTGCTCATGGCGACATGGACCTTCTCGCCCGTGGGGTCGAGGACGATCGAGTGCGCCGCGGCGCCGCCGTACCCGGCTCCCCAGTCGGTGCGGTGCGGGTGGTCCCAGAGTCCGCGGTTCAGCTCGAAGTGTTCGCCGCCGTCGGTGGACTTCCAGATGGAGATCGGTTCGCAGCCGGCCCAGACCACTCCGGGACGGGAGTCGGCATCCGGATGGATCTGCCAGACGCGTTCGAGCGCGGCATCAGTACCCTCCGGAAAGCGGATGGCACCCTGCTCGGGCTCGTTCCAGGTGGCACCCAGGTCATCAGAGTGGAAGACTGTGGGGCCCCAGTGCTCGGATCTGACACCGGCCAGGATCCGGGTCCTGCCGTCGCGTGTGTCGATGGCGATGCTGGGGACCTCGCTCATCAGGAAATGCGGGCCCGAAAGGGACCAGTCCTTGCGGTCAGGGCTGCTTGCCAGCCAGAGTCCTTTTTTAGTGCCGATCGCCAGGACATAACTCTCTGCGGTAGCCATGCCCCCCATGCAACCACCCCGGCCGGGAGGCCGCAATGGTTTTAAGGTCCTGATTTGACCCGTTGGGCGGTCAGTCCACGAATTCGGACTGGGTCTCGATAAAGTCCCAGTCCGCGGCCGTCAGGACTCCGGAGGCATCATTTGGGCGGGGACCGCCGGCCTCGGCAATCCCCTGCAGCACGGGCAGGGGAAGTTCGTCGGCGCGCAGGTTTTCCCGCAGCCACTCCTTGCTCGCCAGATCCAGATCCAGCCACCACATGAAGATTTCCACGGCGATCACCCTTCCTTCCGTTCTTCAACGTTAGGCTTCCGGGCCGGGGTGTTCAAGGGCCACTGGACTCTGGCGGCCGTCCCAAGCCGGAAGGTCCTGGTGGCCGCCGCCGTCGCCGATCCGTCCAGTGGCGGGTTTTCGGGACGGATTCACGCTCCCGCTTCGGGGCCTGTACCTGTGGCGGCCGTTACGGCATCATGGCCGCCCTGCAGCGACCTAGCCTTCACATTCGACGCAGTACTTGTGGCCGTTCTTTTCGCGGGCGATCTGGGAGCGGTGCCGGACCAGGAAACAGGAATAGCAGGTGAACTCGTCTTCGGCCTGCGGGATGACCTGGACGACCAGTTCCTCGGCAACGAACTCTCCGCCCGGAACCATCGTGTCGTCCAGCGCATCGGATTCATCCAGTTCCCGGACCACGCTGCGGGCATCAGGTGCATTCGCGGATTGCAGCGCTTCCAGGGAACTGTCCTGGGACTCCTTGACATCGGAGCGTACTTCGTCGTAATCGGTTGCCACGTAGGTGGTTCTCTTTTCTGTCGTTCTTGTCTGACGGGAGTGCAACACACACCATGGGTATGGTATTCCCGAGCCGATGGAGACGTCGTCGCCGTCGACGTCGAAGTGTACCTGCCTGACGGCCGGTACGAAAATTGAGAAGGGAACATTCTGGGGAGGAAGCCCCTGTTCAGGCCTTCGCTGCCGGGCAACAATTGAGTATGTCTGACGAGGTCCCCACCAGTCCGGCGCCCCTCGTGGTCGGCGTCGTGCCGGGACAGCATCCGGAAGTACTGCGGAGGGCCGCATCGCTCGCCGAAGGTCTGTCCGCTCCCCTGATCTGCGCCTATGTGGACGAGGCCAGCTATCTGGTGGAGTGGGACCCCGCGCGCTCGGCGCACCGGCTGTCCCTCCATCCCGACGCGGACGACGCCGAAATCCGGGCGGTGACCGAGGAGTTGCGTTCCGTCGTGGCGGCGGCCTGCGACGATCTCGGGATCGCGTGGACCCTGCGGACCCTCGCCGGGGACCCTGCCCGTGCGCTCGGCAGGCTTACCGCCGAAGCCGGGGCGGCCATGATTATCGTCGGCACCCCCGAACGGGGCCTGGGGCACCGGCTTTCCGAGGCGCTCAACGGATCGGTAGCCGCGTGGCTCAGCCACCATCAGGACCATCCGGTCCTGATCGTGCCCGCCCCGCGGCCGGGCCGCACGCCCCGCCGTTCCTGACGGTCCCGTAAACAGCGAAACCGCCACGCAAAAGTAAAGCGAAAGAAGTTATTCGCGGTGCTGGCTTTCTCCGGATATTGCCAAGTAAGCTTATTGCGTGGCCCTGCGAAGGGACTACCCCAAAAGCTGCTCCGGAGTGCGTATCCCCCAATAACGCGCTCCGGAGCCTTTTAATGTCCGGACGGTTTTCGGCGGGTCGAGCATCTCGGATACCCCCTGGGGGTACTTGCGACATACCCTGGAGGGGTATAAGTTGGAGCCATGAACGATTCTGAGCTCCCGGTCATGGCTCCCGCCGAGGCGCCACACGCCCAACACGGCTATACCTCCAACAAGGAGGCCTACCTGCGGCGGCTGAAGCGGATCGAAGGCCAGGTCCGCGGAATCGCCCGCATGGTCGACGAGGACAAGTACTGCATCGATATCCTCACGCAGGTCGCCGCCGTCACCAAGGCACTGCACGCGGTCAGCCTGGGGCTGGTGGAAGAGCACATCGGCCACTGTGTCGTCGGGGCGGCGTCCGAGCCTGACCCGGATCTCCGGGCCGAAGCCATCGACGTCAAGGTCAGGGAAGCCGCCGATGCCATCGGACGCCTGCTCCGGTAGCGGCAACATTCACTCGTCACACGACGGACAGCTGATACCCGGCCGTCCACCAGCAAGGAGCAAGCCATGAGTACCGTTTCCACCACCGTCAGCGTTTCCGGGATGACCTGCGGCCACTGCGTGTCCTCCGTCAGCGAAGAGCTGGAGGCGCTGGCCGGCGTCGAACAGGTCGACGTCGACCTCAACGCCGGCGGCGTCTCCACCGTCACCATCACCTCCATCGGGGCTTTGTCCGCTGCCGAAATCGGCGAGGCGGTTGCCGAGGCGGGCTACCTTGTGGTGGCCAACGAAGCCTGAGCACCGGGCGCAGCCGCAACAGCCCGCCCTGCGAACAAGGAAGAAGCCGTGACGAACGAGCATCTGCTGGACCGGCCGGGAAGCCGGGCGATCGAACTCGACATCGAGGGTATGACCTGCGCTTCTTGTGTCAGCCGGGTCGAACGCAAGCTTGGAAAACTCGACGGCGTCGAAGCCTCGGTCAACCTTCCCCTCGAATCGGCGCACGTGACGGTCCCGCCTGACATCACCGATGAGCAAATCACCGCCACGGTAGCGGCAGCAGGCTACAAGGCGACCATCCGTCCCGCCCACCGCCCCATCCCGGGAACTGAGCCGGTCGAACTCGGCGCCGGCACCGGGCTGACAGAAATCCCCGGCACCGGCGCGAACCACCTGGCCCACGGCGGGACCGCAGCCAAGCTGCGCCCGCGGCTCATCGTGGCCACCGCACTGACGGTCCCGGTGCTGCTGATATCGATGTTCCCGGCGTTCCAGTTCGCCAACTGGGGCTGGGCCGCCGGCGCCCTGGCACTGCCGGTCGTGAGCTGGGCGGCGTGGCCCTTCCATCGGGCGGCCGCAGTCAACGCCCGGCATTTCGCGTCCACGATGGATACCCTCGTGTCCCTTGGCGTGATCGCCGCCTACCTGTTTTCCGCCTGGCAGCTCCTGGCTGAGCCGGGAATGACCGGACACCCGCAGGGCATGGACGCCACGGAGACGGGTCCGGGCGGGCTGTACTTCGAGGTAGCGTCCGTCGTGACGACGTTCCTGCTGCTCGGGCGCTATCTGGAGGCCAACGCCAAGCAGAAGGCCGGCGACGCCCTGCGGGCCTTGCTGGACCTGGGCGCCAAAGACGCCACGGTTCTCCGCGGCGGAATGGAATACAAGGTTCCGGCCGACCGGCTGGCGGTGGGCGATGTGATCGTGGTCCGTCCGGGCGAGAAGATCGCTACCGACGGCGTCGTCGTCGACGGCTCCTCCGCCGTGGACGCCTCCCTCGTGACCGGTGAGTCGGTGCCGGTGGAGGTCGGGCCGGACAGCGCGGTCACGGGTGCCACCATCAACACCTCCGGCCGGCTCCTGGTCCGCGCCACCCGGGTGGGATCCGAAACCACTCTCGCCCAGATGGGCCGGCTGGTCTCCCAGGCGCAGACCGGAAAGGCTCCGATCGCGCGCCTCGCGGACCGGATCAGTTCGGTGTTCGTCCCCGTGGTCCTGGCCATCGCCGCCATCACGTTTGCCGGCTGGCTGCTGGCCGCCGGACCGGCTGTCAGCGACGCCGGGCTCCGCGCCTCCTTCACGGCGGCTGTGGCTGTGCTGGTCATCGCCTGCCCCTGCGCGCTGGGGCTGGCGACGCCGGTCGGACTCCTCACCGGGACCGGCCGCGGGGCCCAGCTGGGAATCCTCATCAAGGGGCCCCAGGTCCTGGAGGACACCCGGACGGTGGACACCATCGTCCTGGACAAGACCGGCACCGTGACCACCGGCCACCTCGCCGTCGACGGCACGCAGGCGTTCGCCCCGTTCGGCAACGCCGAAGTCCTGCGCCTGGCGGGGGCCGTCGAGGCCGCGTCCGAGCACCCCATCGCCCATGCCATCGCCGCAGCTGCCAGAGCGGCAGAGCGGCAGAGCGGGGAGGGCGGCCGGCTACCCGTCGTCGCCGGCTTCCGTTCGGCGCCGGGCGGCGGCGTCCAGGGCACGGTCCAGGGCCGGCTGCTCACCGCCGGCCGGACGGGCTGGCTGCAGGAAAACGGGGTGTCAATCACGCCCGGACAACAGGGCCTCCTCCGGGAGGCGGAGGAGTCGGGCGCCACCGCCATCTGGCTGGCCGTGGACGGGAAGGCCGCCGGAGTCATCAGCCTGCGTGACACGCTCAAGCCCGGCTCCGCGGCGGCGATCGCCAGGTTCCGGCAGCTCGGACTCCGGCCGGTCCTGCTGACCGGAGATAACGCCGCGGTGGCTGCCCAGGTGGCGGCCGCCGTCGGGATCGGCCCGGACGACGTCTTTGCGGGTGTCCTGCCGGCCGGCAAGGTCGAGGCGGTGCGGAGGCTGCAGGCGGGAGGCGCCACCGTGGCCATGGCCGGAGACGGGGTCAACGACGCTGCCGCGCTGGCACAGGCCGATCTGGGCATTGCGATGGGTTCCGGCACGGACGTCGCGATCGAGGCCGCGGACCTGACGGTCATGGGCAATGATCTCGGGCAGGTGGCGCTGGCCATCGAGCTGTCCCGCCGGACCCTGACGACCATCAAGACCAACCTCTTCTGGGCGTTTTTCTACAATGCCGTCGGCATTCCGGTGGCTGCCCTGGGACTGCTCAATCCGATGATCGCGGGCGCCGCCATGGCGGCTAGCTCGGTCCTGGTGGTGGCGAACTCGCTGCGGCTGCGCAGTTTCGCGAAGTAGCCCGCCCGGCACCACCTGTCCCGGTCAGGCTGCCCGTCCCGGTCAGGCTGCGTCGAACCTCAGGCTGCGCCGAACCGGACTTCGGCCCTGGCGCGCGCTTTGGCGGCCTCCTCGTCCCGGTCCTTTGCCGGAGCGTGCGTCACCAGCGAATCGAGCAGGTGCTGGGTGGCGTGCGCGATCTCGTGGACGGCCCGGTTGAAGGCTTCCTCGTTGGCCTTGGAGGGCTTGGTGCTGCCGCTGATCTTGCGCACGTACTGCAGTGCGGCGGCCTCCACCTCGGCCGTGGTGGCGCGGGGCTCAAAATTATGCAGGGTATGGATATTGCGGCACATAGCTCTATGCTAGGCGCCGGATCGCGTGGGATCGAGGCCGGCGGCCGATGACGACGCCGGCAGTGGCGCCGCTGCCGCTGCGCCGCGAAGCTCGTCCAGCCGGACCAGGACCACTCCGCCGACAATCAGGACGCCGCCCAGAAGCTGGATGGGGCCGGGCAGTTCACCGAGCAACAGCCACGCCCAGATGACCGCGAACAGCACCTCGGTGAGCGAGACGAACGATGCGAGCTTGGACCCGAGCGCCCGCGCGGCGACAATGCCGGCGAAGTAGGCCAACACCGTGGCGAGCACCACGAGGCCGCCCAGGGCCACCCACCAGGGGGTGAGCCAGGGGCCCAGACGGGTGTCGGCGGTGCTGAACGCCATCGGCAGCAGGCCGGTGGCCGCGGCAAGCCACATGACCACCGCGCCCACCATGAGTCCGCCGGAGGCCAGCACGATCGGCGGGAGCGTGTCGTTTTCCCTGGCTGTGATGAAGAAGTAGATCGCGAGGCACACGGCGGCCGCGAGCCCCCACAGCACGCCGATGAGGTCGATTTTGACGGCTCCGGTGAGGTCCAGGACCAGGACCAGGCCGCCCAGGGACAGGAGGGTGCCGGCGATGGTCAACGGGCCCGGCCGTTTCCGGCTGGCCGCCCAGAGCCAGAGCACAATGATCACCGGGGCGAGGTACTCCAGCAGCAGGGCGACGCCCACCGAGAGCCGTGCCACCGCGTTGAAGTAGAAGAGCTGGCAGGCCGCGACGCCGATGAGCCCGAAGAGCAGGACCGTGACCCAGTTGTCCCGGAGCTGGTGCCAGCGGCCGCGCAGGGCGGGAACGGCGGGGACGGCCAGGATCAGCGCCGCCGCCGTGAGGCGGGCCGTGACCGCTGCACCCGGCGTCCAGCCTGTTTCCAGGAGTGCCTTCGCGAACGATCCGGAGAGACCGAACACCGCGGAGGACAACAGTGCCACCCCCAGTCCCGAAGCCAGGAAGCCCGAGGCGGCGTCTGCCGCCCGGGTCCCCTGTTTCCCCGGGCCGGGTGTTCCGGCGCCCAGCGGGGTTGCGGGATTCCGGGCCGGTGCATCGGCGGAGCGGCGTGCGGCAGACACGGGCTGCCTCCTGTCAGGAGTAAGATGAGGTTACGGTCCTGACAGTACGCCAGACCGACGTAAGGAGTCAAGATGGTTTTTGCCCCTGACACGGAGGTTGCCCTGCGTTCCGTGGTCAAGCTCATCAACACCGCCGCCAACGGCGACGAGGAGCTGGCCACGACGGCGGATCTGGACCGGTTTCTGGCGGCCGAAGGCTTCACCGGCTCCCGGACCAGGGACGTGGCCGAGCTCGCCAGTGTGCACCGCCTTCGTGCTGAACTCGCGGAACTGTGGCTCGCCGAGGAGTCCACGGCCGTCAACACCCTGAACCGGCTCCTGCGGGACGCCAGGGCACTCCCCCAGCTCGTCAAGCACGATGAGTGGGACTGGCACCTGCACGCCACCACCCCGGCGGCTCCGCTGGCCGACCGGATGAGCACGGAGGCCGCCATGGCCCTCGTCGATGTGATCCGCAGCAAGGAGATGGACCGGCTGCTGGTCTGCGCGGCGGAGGACTGCGACGCGGTGGTGCTGGACCTCAGCCGCAACCGCTCCAAGCGCTACTGCGACACCGGAAACTGCGCGAACCGGGCACACGTGGCGGCTTACCGGGCGCGCAAGGCCGCGTCCTGAGTCCCGGCGGCACCGGGACGCCGGGGCGAACGGGGACGCCGGGCGTCCCAGCCGGCTAGCGGAGCCCGTCTCCGGGCGCGCCGTCGGGGCTGGCCCCGGGAGCGTCGGAATCCGGCCGTGCCGGATAGCCACCGGAACCGGAAGCCGGCTTCCTGGAGCTGAGGTTCACGCCTGATCCCTTGCCCAGGTGCTCGTCGTTGCCCTTGTGGCTCATTGAGAGCATGGCGGCCAGGACCAGGGTGGACGATGAACGCGATACCGGCCCCGGTGAAGGCCAGGTCGAACCGGGGCGTCTTGGCGCTGCCGCCGGAGGCGAAGATCAGGACGGCAAAGAAGGCGAGCACTGCCCAGAACGCGGAGAACAGGAGGGGTCCCTTGACCGAGGTCCGCAGGCTGCGCGGTTCTCCGGGTTTCTGCTGAGCCAAGGTGATTTCCTCCTGCAGCCTCGCCGGTGGGGCGTGGCAGTTTTGATACCGCAATTGTTCTACGCAGGGTAGAACCTGTCGTTACTAGTTTACGGTCTCCGGGGAATCGCGCCGCGCATCGTGCCGCAGCGTCAGTCCCGCCAGCATCCACAGCACCCCGCTGATGATGGCGCCGCCGCCGGCGACCCCGAGCAGCGCGTGCGGTCCGAGGCTGATGAAGAAGGGCAGCGCGGCCGCCGTGCCGAGCCCGATCACGCCGGAAGCGATCCAGTCCCGTGCCAGCGCACTGCGGCGGCGGTTGCTGATCCCGAGGTACAGTTCCGCGGCGGCGGCCAGGCCCAGCCCGAGAGCCCCAACGACGCCAAAGACGAGGCTGCTGCCGAGCAGCCCGACGGCAGCACCCGTTCCGGCCAGCAGCGACCCCGCGGCGGAGAGGATTTTTCCCGATCCGGCGCCGCTGGGGAAACCCGTTTTGTTGACGCTCCAGATCAACACCACTCCGGTGGCCAGCAGGTAGAGCCCGCCCGCCCAGCCCATTCCCGCTGCGGAGGGGGAGGCCCAGAACACGGTCAGCGCACCGAAGCCCAGCGCGACGGCGGCCCGGACGAGCACGGGCTTCCAGAAGTCCGCGTCGGCGGGCAGAGCGGTGGACGCGTCAGGGTTTGCGGGGTGAGTCACCCGTCCAGTTTAGTGCGAAGCACCCGCAGCGCATGCCGGCTGCTCCTGTTCAGCGTGCGCCGAGCACCATCCACCGGTCGGTCCGCGCCCGGAGTCCCAGCGTGAGGGCCCGGGCCAGCATGTAGCCCAGCGAGAAGGCGGCCCACAACCAGAGCAGCCCCGCACCGCCGTCGGCCCCGGACATCCGGACCGCCAGCAACAGCGGCAGGTAGAGGGCCAGGTTGACGACGCCGGCGACCGCCAGGTATTTCGCGTCCCCCGCCCCGATGAGCACCCCGTCGAGGACGAAAACATACCCGGCGACAGGCTGGCCCACCGCGAGCACCCACAGGGCGAGCGTGAGCGCGGAGCGGACCTCCGCATCGGAGGTGAACAGGAGGCCGGCCCAGGGTGCGGCGGCAGCCAGCAGGACTCCGGTGAGCACTCCAAACCCGAGGCCCCACCGGACCATGGTCCCAGTCAGCTCCCTGACCGCCGCAGGATGGCCCGCGCCGAGCTCCTTGCCGATCAGGGCCTGCGCCGCAATGGCGAGAGCGTCCAGTGCGAAGGCCAGGAAGGTGAAGACGGTCATGGCGAGCTGGTGGGCGGCGAGGTTCACCGGACCCTGGGCGGTGACTACGACGACCGTGGCCAGGATCGCGATCCGCAGGCTCAGCGTGCGCAGCATCAGCCATGAGCCCACCTTGGTCATGGACCGGATCCCCCGCCACTCCGGCAGCAGGGACACCCCGTGGTTGCGGGCGTTGCGCTGCACCATCACGACATAGACAAGGGCCATGGCCCACTGCGCGATGCTGGTGCCGATCGCAGAGCCGGTGACGGACCAGTGCAGCCCGTAGACCAGGAAGAAGTTCAGCACGATGTTCAGCGTGAAGCCGGCGGCGGCGACCACGAGCGGGGTGCGGGTGTCCTGCAGGCCCCGCAGCACCCCGGTGCCCGCGAAGATCAGCAGCATCGCCACGAGTCCCGGCATTGACCAGCGCAGGTAGTCCACAGCGAACATCCGCACTTCACCCTGGGCCCCCATCAGCTCCAGGAGTGGTTCGGCGGCGACGAAACCAGCCGCGGCAAGAATGGTCCCGAGCAGCACGGCCAGCCAGATGCCGTCGCGCCCGGCCGCGAGGGCCTTGGGCAGCTGTCCGTTGCCCACCGCCCGGGCCACCGCCGGCGTCGTGGAGTAGGCGAGGAAGACCATCAGGCCCACCGCCGTATGCAGCACCGCGGAAGCCAGTCCCACGCCCGCCAGCTCGGCCACGCCGAGGTGGCCGACGATCGCCGAATCGGCAAGCAGGAACAGCGGCTCGGCGATCAAGGCGCCGAAAGCCGGGACGGCAAGTCGGAGGATCTCGCGGCGTCGGCTGGCCGGGGACGGTAGCGCGGCGGAGGGCGGGGACGAGGCGGGCACGGAACCACCCTAGCCGTGGGGCGGTCTGCGCACCTTGGGGGCGAACAAAACGCAATTGGTTGACATTTCAACCAATTGCGGGAAGACTTGATCATGAACGCAACCACTGTCGCGGCAGCACAAAAGCCGCGCAGCTCCCCCTCACGAAACGGTATGCCCCATGAACCAATCCACCTTGACCACCTCGGCCCGCACGATCCTGCGCCTCGTCACCGGCTTTCTCTTCGCCGCCCACGGCTGGCAGAAGTTCTACGAGTTCACCATTCCCGGCACCCAGGCCGCCTTCACCCAGATGGGTGTTCCGGCTGCGCAGCTTGCTGCCCCGGTGATCGCGACCCTGGAACTGGTCGGCGGCATCGCCCTGATCCTGGGCGTACTGACCCGCGTGTTCGCCGCCCTCCTCGCGGTCAACATGCTGGGCGCCCTGGTCCTGGTCCACGCCCCGGCAGGAGTCTTCGCCGCAGCCGGCGGCTATGAGCTGGTGCTGCTGCTGGCTGCCGCAGCCCTGGCCGTCGCCCTCGTCGGCGCGGGCAAAGTCTCCGTGGATAAGGTGCTGTTCGGCCGGCGCGGCTCGAAGCTCAGCGTCCTGGCTTAGGCTCCGCTCCTGGAGGAAGCACGCGACCTCTTAGAGGAAGAACGCGACGTCGGGCGGTCACCATCGGTGGCCGCCCGGCGTCGTCTCCGGACGACGTCACTGGGGCCGCTACCGGTGGCTTGTGGCGGACCGGCAGGCGTTTGTGTCGCTGGCGCGGAACGGTTCAGCGGAGCCTCAGTAAACTTCCAGCATGAGTGAGACTGCCGCCAATTCCGTGACCCTTCGCTTCCTCGCAGCCCCCACCGACGTGGGCCACAGCGGTTCGGTCGACGCCGGCACGGTGCTGGAGTGGGTGGACAAGGCCGCCTACGCCGCCGCGGTCGGCTGGTCGAAGTCCTACTGCGTGACGGCCTACGTGGGGAACATCCACTTCGCGGACCCGGTCAACAGCGGCGACATGGTGGAAGTCGAGGCCACGATCGTCTACACGGGACGGTCCTCGATGCACATCCGCACCATCGTGTCATCGGGCGACCCGAAAGGCGGCCCGGCCACGATGCGCAGCCAGTGCATGGTGATCTTCGTGGCCGTCGGCGAAGACGGCAAGCCGATTCCCGTGCCGCAGTTTGAGCCGGGAACGCCGGAGGAAATCGAAGAGCGCGACCACGCCGTGGCCCGGATCAAGGTCCGCGAGGACATCGTCCAGGCCATGAACGCCCAGGTATATACCGACGCCGGAACGGCCGAACGCGTGGTCCTGCGGTTCATGGCGGCCCCCACGGACGTGAACTGGGGCGGCAAGGTGCACGGCGGGATCGTGATGAAGTGGATCGACGAGGCGGCCTACGTCTGCGCGTCCCGCTACTGCGGGCAGGACACGGTGGCCGTGTTTTCCGGCGGCGTCCGCTTCTACCGGCCGCTGCTGATCGGCCACGTGGTGGAAGTCGAGGCCCGGCTGGTCTACACCGGCACCAAGGGCATGCATATCGCCGTGCATGTGCGCTCTGGCGACCCCAGGGGACGCGAAATGGATCTCACGACGTATTGCCTGACCGTGATGGTTGCCCGCGACGAAACCGGCACGTCGGTCCCCATCCCGCGCTGGGTTCCGGTGTCCGACGAGGACAAGCGACTGCACGCCCACGCCCGCGAACTGCTCGAAATCCGCGGAGGCGCACCGGGAAACCGGCTGCCCAACCACCTGCTCCCGGCGGGCGGCCCGCCAGCTCCCGGGGCCGGGCCGGCCGGAGCGGGAGCCTAGAAGCCGCCGCCGCCACCGCCGGCGTCGGCCGCCATGTTGGCAAAGCGCGAGTAGTGCCCCTGAAAGGCCACCACAATGTCCTTGGTGGGCCCGTTGCGGTGCTTGGCGATGAGGATATCCGCCTCGCCGGCGCGCGGGGATTCCTTGTCGTAGACGTCCTCGCGGTGCAGCAGGATGACCATGTCCGCGTCCTGCTCGATGGAACCGGATTCGCGCAGGTCAGAGACCATGGGCCGCTTGTCCTGGCGCTGCTCGGACCCACGGTTCAGCTGCGAGAGGGCGATCACGGGGACCTGCAGCTCCTTGGCGAGCAGTTTCAGCGCACGCGAAAATTCGGACACTTCCTGCTGGCGCGATTCGACTTTCTTGCCCGAACTCATGAGCTGCAGGTAGTCCAGGATCACGAGTTTCAGGTCGTGCTGCTGCTTGAGGCGTCGGCACTTTGCGCGGATTTCCATCAGCGACATGTTGGGGCTGTCGTCAATGAACAGCGGGGCGTCGTTCATCCGGCCCATGGTGGTCGCGATCTTGGACCACTGCTCATCCTTGATGGTGCCCTTGCGGAGATCCTGGAGGCCGATAGTCGCCTCGGCGGACAGCAGGCGCATGGCGATCTCGTTCCGGCCCATTTCCAGCGAGAACATGACGGTGGCGAGGTTGTTCTTGATTGCGGCCGAACGCGCGAAGTCCAGCGCGAAGGTGGACTTACCGACGGCCGGACGGGCGGCGATGACAATCATCTGGCCCGGGTGCAGGCCGTGAGTCAGTTCGTCCAGCTCATAGAAGCCGGTCGGGACGCCCGTCATTCCCTCCCCGCGATGGCCTGATGCCTCGATCTCGTCGACGGTGGATTCCATGACGTCCTTGAGGACCACATAGTCTTCGGCCGTGCGGCGCTCGGCCACCGCGTACACCTCGGCCTGGGCCTGGTTGACCAGGTCCTCAACCTCACCGTCCTGGCCATATCCGAGCTGGACGATCTTCGTCCCGGCGTTCACCAGCCGGCGCAGCACTGCGCGCTCCGCGACGATCTCGGCGTAGTAACCGGCGTTGGCAGCGGTCGGGACCGTCTGGATCAGCTCGTGCAGGTACGCGGGGCCCCCGATGCGGTTGATCTCGCCTCGTTTTGTCAGTTCATCCGAGACCGTAACGGCGTCAGCGGGTTCACCCCGGCCGTAAAGATCGATGATGGCCTCGTAGACCGTCTCGTGCGCCGGCCGGTAGAAGTCCTGGCCACGCAGGATTTCGACGACGTCGGCGATGGCGTCCTTGGACAGCATCATGCCGCCCAGGACCGACTGCTCGGCGGGGATGTCCTGCGGCGGCTTGCGGCTGCCTTCGGACCCGCGCGTGCCCTCGACTGTGTCCAGATGCGTTACTGACAAAACTGCCGTCCTCCATTGTGTGCCGCGGCGGATATTCTTCGCCGGCGGCGCGTAAGCCATCTGCCCTGGTGCCATGACGTCCAGCCCGCCGTATGCCGATGGGTCCAGTCCTATCAGTCAGCACCGACAGTTCTGCCGCCCGATGCCGGGATCATGGCGTGGATCCGGCGTGTGGTCCCGGAGGTTCCGGGGGCTCGGTCCTGCGCACCGGATTTCCGCATCCGACGCCCGATCTCCAGCAACGGTATCCGCCTACCGGACAGGCACCAACCCAGCCGGGCCCGACCCCTGTGGATAAACTGTGCACTAACGCTCCATGCTTGTGCACAGCCTGTGGGAACAGCTGTGGATAGAAAATTTGTTCCTTCCGAAATACGGCGCTGACCTGCGGAAACGTTGCATTCACCTTGTGGACACAAAACTATTTTCGGAAAATTTCATCCACAGCCTGCGCGGTGGGCTGGGGATACGCACCGCCCGAAGTGGCACATCAGGGCGGAAATATTCTCATTTGATGAGGGGCATCACACGCAGCCGGAAAATGGACGCCAGCCGCGGCTTCTGTAGGCGCGGAAGTCAGAACGTGGTGTGGACAACCGCAATCTGGCATAAGCTCTACGCATGGGCGAAGTCTTGCTGGTCATCCTCCCTGCCCTCATCCTGGCGGCAGTTCTCTGGGCATTCGCGACGGCCCTCAGACCCCGAGATTTCGGCATGTCGGACGCGGAGCGCTATCAGCTTGAGTTGGCCGCCCGCTCGCAGGCGCACTACGCGGCACAGGTCCAAGCAGCCACGGCGGCGCGGGCCCGGGTGGACGCCGTCACCCGTCCCAGCCAGAACGAACAACAACAGTCCCAGCAGGCCGACCACGCCCGCGCCGCCTTGCGGGCCCAGACCGGCTCCGCCCCGGCTGTGGGACAGCACGGCTACCAGGGGCCGGTTCTGCCGGGCGGACAACTGAACCCACAGTTCGCCCTCCAGCTGCAGTCACTGGCTCGGAACGGCAAGAAGATCCAGGCCATCAAACTGCTGCGTCAGGCGACCCATTCAGATCTTTTGACCGCCAAGAATTACGTAGATCGGCTGTAGTACATGGAATCCCTGATCATCCCCGTCCTGATTCTGGCACTCGTCGGAGCCGTCGTGCTGCTGGTAGCCAAGGCAATCGGCCGTCGAGGGAACAAGGTCCTGCCCGGTTCTACGCCGCAGCCCAGTCGAGATCCCGTCGAGCTGGCCCGCGCCGCGGCGGGCAAGCTGGACCAGGAACAGCACCGGCGCCTCTACGCCCTGATCGCCCAAGGTCAGGCGATGGCTGCCATCAAGCTCTACTTCGAGAGCACGGGAGAGGGCCTGCGAGCCTCCCGCGACGCCGTCGGGGCTCTGGCGGCTCATCCCCAGCCATTCCGGCCGGCCGCCTCCGAGCCGGACCCCAGCGAGGACGAAGACGACGCCCCGCAGCGCTTCCCCTACCGCTACCGCGCAATCGCCAGCAAGGGCGACGTTACCCGCGAGGTCAGCAGCAACATGCTCAACGATGAAATCTATGGCAGGATCCGCACCCTCGCCAAGAGCGGCGACACGGAGGCGGCGGCGACCGCGCTGACCCGCCACTCGGACATCTCCATGAAGCAGGCCCTAGAGTTCATCGCCCTGCTGGACGACTGAGCACTGACCCCGGCCGTTCCGCGGCCGGCTTTCGCGGCGATCGGCGGCAGACGTTTCCGCGGCAGGCCTTCGCCGGCTAGAAATCGAACATCTCGCCGAGCCAGCCTTCCTTCTTCTTGGGCCGGCGGCGCTCGTCGTAGCGCGGCTGGTCGTAGCGGGGCCGGTCCCGGCGCTCGCCATAGCGGCGGTCGTCCCGGCGCGGATCGACGTTGTAGAGCGGGGGCGGAAGATGCCCGGGCGTTGGCGGCGGTTGCGGTGGGGCTGCCGGGGCCGCAGCCCCCATCAAGTCCGCCGCGCGGTCGATGATCTTGTCGAGCTCACCGCGGTCCAGCCATACGCCCCGGCATTGCGGGCAGTAGTCGATTTCCACGCCGCTTCGTTCGCTCATGATCAGGTCTATTGAATCCACAGGACACTTCATGTCCCGGTCAACGAGCGGGCGGCCGGAATCGTTCGGAGTCGCTCCGCCGGACGGCTGGCGCTACCGGCCACCGGAAATACCGGCGAGCAGCTGCTCGAAGGGCATCGACTCCACCGGAGCCGGCTCCTGCTGCGGCTGGGTGCCCCGGAGCAGGGCGGCAAACTCGCCCGCCGCACGGTCAATCCGCGCCGAGAGGGGCGATCCGCCGTCGTTGCTGTTTCCCCAGTCCTGCGGGCCGGCAAAGACCGCGGTGGCGGCGACCCGGGTACGCAGATAGGTGAACAGCGGCCGCATGGCGAAGTCCAGGACCAGCTGGTGCCGGTCCGTGCCGGCGGTGGCGCCCAGCAGGACGGCTTTGCCCTCCAGCGACTTGGGATCCAGCACGTCGATGAAGGACTTGAACAGGCCGCTGTAGGAGGCGCTGAAGACCGGGCTGACGGCGATGAGGCCATCGGAATCGACGACGCCGGCGATCGCTTCGGCCAGCCGGGGCGCCGCATATCCGGTCACGAAATTGTTCGCGATGTCCACCGCGAGGTCCCGGAGTTCGACGACGTCAACAGTGACGGCATAGCCCGATGCCGTCAGCTGCCGTTCTGCCGAGGCTGCCAGTTGGTCCGCCAGGAGGCGGCTCGATGACGGAACGCCGAGTCCGGCGGAGAGAACGGTGATGCGGCGGGTTTCCACAGGTGCTCCTTGGGTCAGGTCTGGCCGGTCCGGCCATACTACATGCATTTGCATTTACCTGTAGAAGCGGCGGCCCGCGCCGTTTATTCCCGCCCTCCGTTGCTCTGTCACTTTGGACCCGGTGTGGACGGCAAAGCGACCACACCTGATATCGCAACGGAGTGCGGGCCATGCCGTCAATTGGCCACCCCGTTCTGTCACTCAGAGGTTCACGGTCCCGCGGATGCAGCTCACCGACTGTCCGCCCACCCAGATGTCGTCCCCCATCGCCTCGATGTGCACGCGACCGGCGCGGCCCAGTACCGTTCCCTGCGCCGCCAGGTAGGACTCCGCCGCCCGCCCGCTGCGGATCAGCCACTGGGCCGCTCCGGCGTTGAAGCTTCCGGTGACGGGGTCTTCCGCCGCGGCGTCGCCGGGGATGAAGGTGCGCACCTCGTAATCAACCGCCGAACCCGGTGCGTGCGGGCCGATCACGCCGACCTTGAGTCCCTCCATGGCCGCGTAGTCGGGCCTGACGGCGAGTACCTGCGTCGCCGACTCGAGCAGCACGCCGATCCAGTCCGGACCGTTGACCAGCCAGGAGGAGTCCAGCAGGGCCTCCCGGGGCAGTCCCAGGCCCGCCGCGATGCGTCCCAGGTCCTCCTCCGCAACCGGGCCCGAGCGGGTCAGCGGCGGAGCCGCGAAAGCCAGGCGGTCGCCGTCGCGCTTCACCCGGACCAGTCCGGCCGCGCACTCCTGCACCAGCACCCCGTCTTGCCGGGGGAGGCCGCCGGCTTCAAGCCAGGCGTGCGCCGAGCCCAGGGTCGGGTGGCCGGCAAAGGGGAACTCTTCGCTGCCGGTGAAGATCCGCACCCGGTAGTCGGCCTCAGGGCGGGTGGGTGGCAACAGGAACGTCGTCTCCGACAGGTTGGTCCAGTTGGCGAACTGCTGCATGCGGTCCGCCGGGAGGCCCTCCGCGTCGAGCACGACGGCCAGCGGGTTGCCCCGGTACGGCTCGGCGGAGAAGACGTCCACCTGGGCGAACGGGCGGAGGCGCTGGCTTTGGGCGGTAATCGGGTTCACGGCTGCAGGCTATCACCAGCGGCCGCCACGGCTGACAAGGCGCCCGCACTCTGGCAGACTACCCCCGTGACGGAAAACAGGACCCAGAACAAGACCCGGGCGACGGCGGCGTCCGTGCAGGAGTTCCTGGCCCACGTCGAGTATCCGGTCCGCCGCGCCGACGGTTACCGCCTGCTCGAGCTGATGTCCGGCATCAGCGGGGAGCAGGCGCAGATGTGGGGCCCGACGATTGTGGGCTTCGGTCGGTACCACTACAAATACGACAGCGGCCGCGAGGGCGACGCCGCGGCGATCGGATTCTCACCCCGGAAGGGAAGCCTTTCGCTCTATGGGCTGACCTATGGTCCGGAGTCCGCCGCCTTGCTGGGCCGGCTGGGCAAGCACAAAACAGGGGCGGGCTGCCTCTATGTCAACAAACTCGAGGACGTCGACGAAGCGGTGCTGGCCGAACTGATCCGCATCGGCTACCGGCACGTGACCACGGTGCTGCACCGGGACTAGCGGTTCCGCGATTAAACGACAGAAGGCCCCCGCGTCCGGTTCCTCAGGGGAATCGAAGGCGGGGGCCTTCCGGCAGTTCGCGACTGCCTAGCCGTTAAGGGCTACTTGCGCTGCGTAGCGCCCCTAAAACCTCGCAAGCTCGGTTTCAGGGAACCCTGCGCTACTTGCTGGCGACTACGTCGAGTTCGATCACAGCGGCAACGTCGGCGTGCAGCCGGACGTTGGCCTGGTAGGAACCAACCGACTTGATGTGTGCCGGCAGTTCCACCTTGCGCTTGTCGATGCTGCCAAGGCCAGCGGCCTCAACAGCGTCGGCTACGTCGGCCTGCTTGACGGTGCCGAACAGGCGTCCGGTCTCGCCAGCCTTGACGACGAGCTTGACCGGCTTGGAGGAGAGTGCAGCTGCCTGCTTCTGAGCGTCTTCCAGGGAAGCGTGCTCGCGGGCAACGCGGGCAGCCTTGATGGACTCAACCTGCTTCTCGCCACCCTTGGACCAGGTCAGAGCGAAGCCGCGGGGCAGCAGGAAGTTACGTGCGTAACCGTCCTTGACCTCGACAACATCGCCAGCAGCGCCGAGACCGGTTACTTCGTGGGTCAGAATGAGCTTTGCCATGTTAGTTAATCCCTTCCTTAGCCGCGGCCAGCGCCGGAGTAAGGCAGCAGAGCAACTTCGCGGGCGTTTTTGATTGCCTGGGCGATCTTGCGCTGTTCCTGCACCGTGACGCCAGTGACGCGACGGGCGCGGATCTTTCCGCGGTCGGAGATGAACTTGCGCAGCAATGCTACGTCCTTGTAGTCGATGACAGTGATGTCAGCGGCCTTCAAGGGGTTGGACTTTGGTTTGGGCTTACGGAGTTCAGCCTTAGCCATCGTGGAGCTCCTATTCGATGGAGCCCGTGGATATTGATCCACGGGATGGTGGTGATCCGACGTCGGTCTGCAGCGGTCCGTCTCTCGGCGGCCCGTCAGGTTCGGCGTCGAACCTTAAATGTTGTTTAGAAGGGAGGTTCGGAATCCGGGCCGTTGCCCCAGCCGCCGCCTGCATTGCTGACACCGGGCGTGGCCCAGGGGTCATCCTGCTGCTGTGCGGGCTGGTTGCCGCCCCAGGTTCCGCCGGAGTTGCCGCCCTGGTTTCCACCAGAGCCGCCACCGAAGCCACCGCCGCTGTTGCCGCCGCCGAAGCCGCCCTGGGCGCCGTTTCCGGCACCCCCACCGCCGGAGCGCTGGGTGCGGTTGACCTTGGCGTTGGCGTAGCGCAGGCTGGGGCCGATCTCGTCGACCTCAAGCTCGATAACGGTGCGCTTCTCGCCTTCCTTGGTTTCGTAGGAACGGCTCTTCAGGCGGCCGGAGACGATCACGCGCATGCCCTTGGTCAGGGATTCGGCGACATTCTCGGCTGCCTCACGCCATACCGACGCGCGGAGGAACAGGGTTTCCCCGTCCTTCCACTCATTGGACTGGCGGTCGAAGGTGCGGGGAGTAGAAGCGATGGTGAAATTCGCTACTGCCGAACCTGACGGTGTGAACCTCAGTTCGGGGTCATTGGTGAGATTACCGATGACCGTAATAGTGGTTTCGCCTGCCATCTACTGCCTCCTTGTTCGTTCCTGCGGGGATGAAGAGTGAAAATCGGGAACTGAAATTACTCAGCAACGACTTTCTGTACTTCGGGGCGGGTGATCTTGGTGCGCATGATGGTCTCATTGAGACTCAGCTGGCGGTCAAGTTCCTTGGCGGTACCCGGCTCAGCGGTGAAGTTCACCACGGCGTAGATACCTTCAGTCTTCTTCTGGATTTCGTAGGCCAGGCGACGGCGGCCCCAGATGTCAACCTTTTCGATGGTTCCACCATCGTTGGTGATGACACTCAGGAACTTCTGAAGCGTTGGCTCAACGGTACGCTCTTCGACCTCGGGGTCGATGATTACCATCAATTCATAAGGACGCATATGTGAACCCACCTCCTTTGGGCTAAGCGGTTACGGCATTTCCGTAACAGGAGGTTCATTTGCGGTGCCATGGGCCTCGCATCACCCCCGGAACGGAGGCAGGGCGCAGCACAGACTTCAATAGCTTAGTGCATCCGGGCCGGTTTCCGCGATTCCGTGCCCCCACCGTATGGGCTGCCCGGCCGGCCCGGAAGAGCGCCCGGCCGCCGTGTGGACAACCGGTGCGGGCGGGCGGAGGCGGGCGGCATGCCATGATCAGGGAATGAACACCGGATCCGCGTCCCGGCGCACCGTGCACAGCCGGAGGAGCCGCCTGCGATTCGCCGTGATGCTGCTGGCCGGGTTGTTCGCGGCGACGGCAGCCGGCCTGGCCGGGCACTGGGTGCAGGCTCCCACGATCGGCTGGGGCGCCGCTGCACTGACTTACCTGATCTGGGTTTGGGTCGTGATCGGGCGTCTCGATCCGGCGGAGACACAGTCCCATGCCACGGCAGAGGATCCGTCCCGGGGCACCACCGACCTGCTGATCCTGGCCGCCAACGTGGCCAGCCTGGCGGCGGTGGCAGCCGTCGTCGTCGACTCGCACAACAACACCGCGGCCGCGGCCCGGCTGGGCGGCGGACTGCTGGCCCTGGCCTCGGTCGCGCTGTCCTGGATGCTGGTCCAGACCCTCTTCACCCTGCGCTACGCCCAGCTGTTCTACAGCACCGGCCCGAAAGCCGGCGCCGACGTAGGCGGGATCGACTTCAACCAGAAGGAGCCCCCGCAGTACACGGACTTCGCCTACCTGGCCACGAGCCTCGGCATGACCTATCAGGTATCGGACACGGCTTTGCGGAATCATCGCATCCGCACCGAGGCCCTCAAGCACAGCCTGCTGTCCTACCTCTTCGGTACCGTCATCCTGGCGGCCACCATCAACCTGGTGATCGGGCTCGCCGCCTAGTTGTATTAACCACAGACGTTAGTGACGGTCGGCGTGGTGTGGTGACATGAAGAAGACCTCCGAGTGGAGTGGGGCTTGTCTAGAGTCCAATTCCACAAACGGAGGTCTTCAATGTCCCACCCTAATGCTTTTCTCGCCCGCAGGGGACGGATCGAGCTGGCAAAGTGCATTGTCGAGGACGGCTGGCCGTTACGTCGGGCTGCAGAACGTTTTCAGGTCTCCGTCCCGACCGCGGCGCGCTGGGCCAGCCGCTACCGGGAGCTGGGCGAAGACGGCATGGAGGACCTCTCCAGCCGGCCGTCCCGGTCCCCGCGCCGCACTCCTGCCCGGCGGGAACGACGAATCATCGCGCTGCGGGTCAACCGCCGCTGGGGGCCGGCGAGGATCGGTTACCTGCTCGGTATCCACCCGTCCACCGTGCACAAGGTCCTCTCCCGGTACCGGCTTGCCAGGCTGTCGTGGCTGGACCGGGCCACGGGCAGGGTGATCCGCCGCTACGAGCACCAGAACCCCGGGGACATGGTCCACGTGGACATCAAGAAACTCGGCCGGATTCCTGACGGCGGCGGACACCGCGTGACCGGCCGGGCCGCGGGGAACCGGAACAAGACCGGCACAAACGCCAACCGCAGGCCCGGCTACGCTTACCTGCATAACGCAGTCGATGACCACTCCCGCTTTGCCTACACCGAGATCCTCTCTGACGAGAAGAAAAAAACCGCCGCCGGCTTCTGGGAACGGGCAAACGCTGCCTTCAACGCCGCCGGGATCACGGTGAGCCGGGTCTTGACAGATAACGGCTCCTGCTACCGCTCCCGCGTCTTCGCCCAGGCTCTCGGTGCGGACATCAAGCACAAACGCACGCGCCCCTATCGCCCCCAGACCAACGGAAAGGTTGAGCGGTTCAACCGCACCATGCTCGACGAATGGGCCTACGCGAAGCCCTACGCATCAGAGGCCGAGCGTGTTGCCGCTTTCCCCGCCTGGTTGCACCACTACAATCACAACCGAGGCCACACCTCACTCAAGGGTCAACCACCCGCCAGCCGTGTCACCAACCTCCGTGGGTAATACACCTAGTCCGGAGACCTATGCCACCGTGCGGAAGAAACGCTCAGTTACCCGCGCCAGCCGGTACGGGTCCTCGACCCCGCAGAGCTCCCGCGCCGAGTGCATCGACAGCAGGGGAACGCCGACGTCGACCGTTCTGATCCCCAGGCGGGTGGCGGTGAGCGGGCCGATCGTGGAACCGCAGGGCATCACGTTGTTGGAGACGAACTCCTGGTACGGGATGCCGGCGTCGGTGCACAGCCGCGCCCAGAGGGCGGCGCCGGGGGCATCCGTGGCGTAGCGCTGGTTCGCGTTGATCTTCAGCAGTGGGCCGCCGTTGAGCGCCGGCCGGTTGGCCGGGTCGTGCCGCTCGGGGTAGTTGGGGTGCACTGCATGGCCGGCATCGGCCGAGACGCAGAACGACGCGGCGAACGCCTGCCGCCGCTGGCCCGCCGAGGCGCCCAGCCCTTCTGAGATGCGCACCAGGACGTCCTCCAGGACGGGCCCGCAGGCACCCGAGCGCGACGCGGAGCCGATTTCCTCATGGTCAAAGGCGGCCAGTACGGCGATCGGCGCGCCCGCCGGCAGCTGAGTCCGGGCGTGGGCGATCAGCGCCTCGAGCCCGGCATGTGTGGCGGAGAGGTTGTCCAGCCGGCCGGAGGCGAAGAACTCATGCTTCGCTCCGAAAACGGCGGGCGCCTGGGTATCCGCGATCACGACGTCGTAGCCGCCTATCTTCGCCGGATCCACGTTTTCGGTGCGCACACGTCCTGCGAGCAACGCCAGCAGGTCCTCACCCGCGGGATCACCGAGACCGAAGACCGGGTTCATGTGCTGCTGCTTGTCCAGGGCCAACCCGTCGTTCACGGCGCGGTCAAGGTGGATGGCCAGCTGGGGGAAGCGGAGCAGCGGCCCGGTGGCGGTCAGGTGCTGGGTGCCGTCGAGCATCACGAGGCGCCCGGCGAGCTGCAGTTCGCGGTCCAGCCAGGAGTTGAGCAGCGGTCCGCCGTAGATTTCGACGCCGGCCTGCAGCCAGCCGAACTTTCCGGTAGTGGGTTTGGGCTTGAGTTTGAACGACGGCGAATCGGTGTGCGCGCCCAGGATGTTGAAGCCGGTGGTGGGACCGGCGCTCCCGGGCGTGACCCAGGCGATCAGGGCGCCGTCGCGGATCACGTAGTGCTTGCCGGTCCTGCCTGCGGATACGTCCCAGGGCTGCAGCTCGTCCAGGGCGATGAACCCCGCCGCGTCCAGCCGGCGGGCGGCCTCGTGGACGGCGTGGAAGCTGGACGGCGACGCGGTGACGTACGCGCCGAGGTCCTCGATGTGCGCTGCGGCACTGGCGTGGGAGGGCATGGCACCGAGTCTAGTGCCGCGGTTTGGGCCGGGACGCCCGCCCCGGCGGGTACCGCGGTTCCGCGGCGGTTCCGCGGTCGGTGAGCTATATCGTGACGTTGAGCGCGGCCGTGTAGCCCGCGGACACCGAGCCTCCCATCGTGGCGAGCTGGTAGATGCCGCCGTCGTCGCCGAAGACATTGTCGGATTTGAGCGTAGTGCGCGGGAAGTTCCGCGCGCTGGACTCGTACCCGGCCGAGGCGTAAACCTCCCTGCATGCCGCGTCCGTCAGCGCGATCTGCGAGACGGCGAGGACCTGTCCCGCCGTCGTGGCGTTGTTCATGGATTCAAACACCTCAAAGTGGATGTGCGGCCAGCGGCCGCTGTACGCGCCGGGGTAGATGGTCGTGAAGGTGACCTGGCCGTTCGCGTCGGCCTCCTGGACGCCGCGGAGGTAGTTCTCGTTCTTGAGGCCGGAATCGTACATGGAGTACCTGCCGTCGCGGTCGCAATGCCAGGCATAGATCGCCGCGCCGGCCAGCGGCGTGCAGCCGTTGGCGTTGTCGAGCAGGGTCAGCGTGACGGTCAGGGGCACGCCCGCGGCCGTGGAGGTCGAGGTTCCGAAGCTGGCGGTGATGTCCTGCCGGACGACGCCGGAGGCCGACAGCGCATTGGGACCGTTGGACCCGTCCCCCGGAAACGGTCCGGCGGTTTCCTCGGGAATTTCGACGCCGCACTCGGCGATTGCACGGGTCAGCGTGGGCGACGCGGAGGCCGACGGCGTCGCGGCCGCCGCGCTGCCTGGGCTGCTTGCGGAGCCGGTCGGCGTCGAGCTAGCCGTCGCTGAGCCGGCGGAGCCCGTCGATCCGCCCGGGGTGCAGGCGGCTAGCGCCGCCGCCGCGCCGGCCCCGAGGAACATGCCTAGCGAGCGCCGGCGGCTCAGCAGGGTCGAGAGGTCGAATTCCAGGCCGCGGTCGTGGTCGGGGTGCGGTTCTGGCTGGATTGGCGTCGTCATGCGTCCATGTAACCCCAGGCCGCTATGCCAGCACTAGGCCTATCCTGTGAGGACACTGTGCCCGGTCGCGGGGAAGCCCGCCCACTGCAGCCCGGGGCGGACATGCTCTCCCGTCATGTCTGGGAATGGACATGCCCCCTCGCTTGCCCCGGACATGCCCTCCCCTGGAGCCCGCGGATGGGCATAATGGCATTATGTCCACTCCTGGGCACGAGGGTGGGGCATGTCCGGAGGTCCGGGGTGGTGCGGCGGGGCAAGGGCCGGGAGGCTTCGAACTTAGGAGGCCGTTCCCGCGCCGAGGGAAACTTTCTCGGCCGGAACTTCTGTCGGCACGCCGGTGGAGGTCCCGCCCTGCTTTCGGTAGCGCCACAGGCCGATGCCCACGACGACGGCCGCGAGGGCAAGCGAGAGCAGCAGCGATTCCCGGGTGGATTCCAGGATCACCATGCCGATCAGCAGGGCCACGATGCTGATGATGGCCACCCAGGTCAGGTACGGGAAGAGCCACATCTTCAGCTGCAGATCCTTTGCTGCCGCGCCCATTTGGCGGCGCAGGATCAGCTGCGATCCGGCAATGACCAGCCACACGAACAAGGCGATGGCGCCGGAGGTGTTGACCAGGAACAGGAACACCGTGTCCGGGGCGATGTAGTTCAGGCCCACGGTGATGAAACCGACGATCGTGGAGGCCAGGACTGCCGCGGCCGGGACGCCGCGCTTGGAGATCTTCGTCCAGGACTTGGGGGCGTCGCCCCTGCGGGAGAGCGAGAAGAGCATCCGGCTGGCCGTGTAGAGGCCGGAGTTCAGGCAGGACAGCACGGAGGTCAGCACGACGATGTCCATGATGGTGCCGGCGCCGGGGATGCCGAAGAGTTCGATCACGGCAACGTAGGGGCTCTTGGCCACCGAAGCGGAGTTCCACGGCAGCAAGGTCACTACGACCGCGATGGAGCCGATGTAGAAGACCAGGATGCGCCAGACAGTGGACTTTACGGCCTTCTTCACGGCGTCGACCGGGTTCTCCGATTCGCCGGCGGCAATGGTGGCGATTTCGGCGCCGAAGAAGGAGAAGACAACCACCAGGATGCCCGCGAGCACCGCGCCGGGGCCGTTGGGCAGGAAGCCGCCGTTGTCGACCAGGTTGCTCAGGCCGGGGGCAGGGACGCCGGGAACCAGGCCGAGGATGGCGGCCACACCGAAGAGCAGGAACAGCACGATCGCCGTCACCTTGATGGAGGCGAACCAGAATTCGAACTCACCGAAGGACTTCACGGAGCCCAGGTTGGTCAGGGTGAGCAGCACCATGAGGATCAGGGCCCAGACCCACTGGTCGATGCCGGGCACCCAGCGGTGCATGATCGCGGCCCCCGCCGTGGCCTCGATACCGAGCACGATGATCCAGAACCAAGCATAGAGCCAGCCGATGCTGAAGCCGGCCCAGCGGCCGAGCGCCTTGTCCGCGTAGGTGGAGAAGGAACCGGTTTCCGGGTTGGCGGCGGCCATTTCGCCAAGCATGCGCATGACCAGGATGACCACAAGGCCCGCCGCCATGTAGGCAAGGAGGATGCCGGGACCGGCCTGCTGGATTGCGGCGCCGGAACCGACAAAGAGTCCGGCGCCGATCACGCCCGCGATCGCGATCATGGAAAGATGCCTGGGTTTAAGGGATTTCGAAAGCTGCTGGTCAGCCTGCATTAAGCGCCGTCCTAAGTGGGGGATGTTGGTACGTTACTGATGCCGGGCAAGAAGTGCGGCGGGCCACAGTGTCGTTTCACCCTAGACCGGGCCGTCCGCCCGCTGTCCTGTGCAGTGCCACAAACGGCGCACCGTCCACCCGGGCGGAACTCCAACAGGAGGCCCTGCAGGGCAACTAAAGTTGCCTTACGGGCAATTTGGTAGTGTGCCTGAAACCACTGTCTCCGGAAGATTTCCTCAATAATCCGGGTCGCTCGGCACCACGAGGCCGGTTTCGCAGGCGTAGATAGCCCGGCGGAGACGTTGGATCCCCAGGGGTGCATCAGGGTGACCGCCACTTCGATCGCCGCCACCGCCGCCACCGCGGGCAGCGGGTAGGCGCGCCGGAAGAGCAGGGCCGCCGCGGGCAGCACGGCGGCCGGCCACGCGCCGTCGAGCTCCGACTCCATCGCGGTGGGCGTGACGAGGATCAGGTAGCACAGCACCACGACGGCGTCCATGACGCGGGGGTGCTGGAACAGGTAGCGCCGGAGCCGGCCGCGCCCGCGGGCGGTGATTTCGATCGATCCACGAGCCTAGGCAGTGGCCGGGACGCCCGGCCTAGACATCCCGCCTTTTCAGCAGGAACGCGGCGAGGAGCAGCGGGATGAGCACCCAGGCGCCCAGGACCAGGGCCGCCTGCCAGGCTTCGAGCGTGTCCGGGAGGTGCTCCACCGCGGTCAGCGGTTCCACGGTGTTGCCGGGCAGGTACTTCCGGGCCTCGACGAAGAAGTCGCCGGGGATCAGCTGGAACGCGATCGGTGCCACGAAGAACACGCCCACCAGGCTCATGATGCCGCCGGCGGAGTTGCGAATCAGTGCACCGAGGGACATGCCGATCGCGGCCACGGCTGCCACGTAGAGGCTGTTGACCAGCAGCAGTTTGACCGACTGGGAACTGGCGAGGTCGAGTTTGAGGTCGTAGTTGTCCAGGATCGGCAGCGACACCAGGCCGGCCAGGAGCACGGAAACGGCGGTAAGGACAAAGGCAGTCACCATGACGACAAGGAGTTTGGCGGCAAAGGCCGGGATCCGCCTGGGCACGGCGGCGAAGGTGGAGCGGGCCATGCCGGTGGTGAACTCCGAGCTCATCAGCAGCACGCCAAGCGACCCAAGGATCAGCTGGGCGAAGGCGATGCCGGACGTGGGGACGCCGACGGCGAGATCCCCGCCCTGGGCGGCGAACGCGGCGGCCGCCTGGGGGTCCGTCGAGGCGGCCTCGGCGAACTGTCCGGTGCCCCACGCGGAGAGGGCACCGAAGCCCACCACCACCAGGACCGTGGAGCCGAGCAGGATCAGGGTGGACAGCAGGGTGCGGAATTTGATGAATTCGGAGTTCAGGACGCGGAGGAAGGACGGTCCCGGGCCGGGACTGGTGCCGTTGCCCGACAGCTTGGCGGCAGAGGCGTCGCCAGCGGCGTTTCCGGCGTGGGCGCTGCGGGGTGAGGGGGTGGGGTCGAGGGTGGTTGAGCTCATGGCTGGTTGCCTCCGGATTGGACGGGGGCGCCGGCGCCCGTGGTGATCAGCGAGTGGTATTCGACCTCATCCTTGGTCAGCTCCATGTAAGCCTCCTCGAGGCTTGCCTGCAGCGGGGTGAGCTCGTAAATCAGGACGCGGCCGTCAAGCGCGGTCCGGGCAATGTGCCGCGGGTCGAGGCCTTTGACCTCGAGCAGTTCGTTCTCCTGCAGCTCCACGGAGACACCGGCTCCGGCGAGCAGGTGCATGAGCTGGTCCGGCTGGTCGCTGCGGACGCGGGTACGGCTCTGGCCTTTCCCGTTGATGATCTCCTGGATCGGGGCGTCGGCGATGATCCGGCCCCGGCCGATCACGATCAGATGGTCGGCTGTTACTGCCATCTCACTCATCAGGTGGCTGGAGAGGAAGACGGTGCGGCCCTCGGAGGCCAGGTACTTCACCAGGTTGCGGACCCAGAGGACACCTTCCGGATCGAGGCCGTTGACGGGCTCGTCCAGGATGACCGTCTGGGGATCGCCGAGGAGCGCCGCGGCGATGCCCAGCCGCTGGCCCATGCCCAGCGAGAAGCCCTTGACCTTTTTCTTGGCCACGTCGGTCAGTCCGGTCATTTCGATGACCTCGTGCACGCGCTTCCTGGCGATGCTGTGCGTGGCGGCCATCGCCAGGAGGTGGTTGTAGGCGGAGCGGCTGGTGTGGACGGCCTTGGCGTCCAGGAGCGCGCCGACGTCGCGCAACGGTGCGGCGTGCCGCGCGAACGGGGCGCCGTTGACGGTCACGGTGCCCGACGTCGGCCGGTCCAGTCCCATGATCATCCGCATGGTGGTGGATTTACCGGCCCCGTTCGGGCCCAGGAAGCCGGTGACCCGGCCGGCTTCGACAGTGAAATTGACACCGGCGACGGCAGTCTTGTCGCCGTAAACCTTCGTCAGGCCTCGTGCTTCGATCATGGAAGCGTTCCTTTGCTAGCGGTGGGTTTGGTGCAGACCCCACGCTACCGAGGCGATGGGCCGTTTTCGCCGGTCTCAGGGATGATTCAGGGTCGAATCAGGGTAGTCCGGGAGACGGCCGCAGTCTCAGGACGCGGGCGAGTAATAGGTGAGGGCGCCGGGCAGGACGGAGAATTCGACGCCGCGCACCCCTGACATCACTTCCCCGTCCACCGCCAGGACCATGGTGCTGTCTCCCGGCTCCACCCGGATGCTCCTGCTTTCGCTCAGATGGGTGATCCGCGAGGTTGAGACCGTCCCGGTCAGCACGGACCAGAGAAGCCGGAGCCGGGCAAAGGACTCGTCCGCCGTAATCATCCTGAGGTCGAAGACCCCGTCGTCCAGGACGGGGCGGACCAGCGGCGCATGGTCGCGGGGGTAGTACCGTCCGCGTCCGATGTAGAGGATCCACAGCCTGTGCCGCACGCCGTCGACGATCACGCCGGTCGGCGTTCCTGTGGCGAAGGTCCGGAACATCGCCACTACGCCGGCCAGGGGTTTACCCAGCGCCGGCTGGAGCAGTTCCCGGCGCCGGACGAGGTTCGGGTATAGGCCAATGCTCGCGGTGTTGAGCATGGTCAGGTGGAGCACTTCGGGGCTGTCGGGAAGCCCGCGCTCCACGGCCACGAGACCGAGGTCCGCGCGGGCGGCCTCGCCCAAGGACGCCGCCTTGACGGCTGCCTCCAGGTTGGGGATTCCGGCGTCGCGCGCGAAGTGGTTGAGCGTTCCGCCGGGCAGGACCAGGAGCGGCAGGGAATGCTCGACGGCGATCGCCGCCGCGGTGCCCACCGTTCCGTCCCCGCCCCAGACGCCCAGAGCGCGGACTCCGGGGCGCCCGGCCACAGCAGAGATTGCCTCCGCCACGTTCTCCTGCGGCGCCATTTCTGTTACATACGCCTTCGGGAATATTTTTTGCAGGGCCGCGGCCGTCTCCGCCGCGTAGGACCCACCCAGCGTGTTCACCGCGATGCCGAGTCCCTCGCCGTCGGGAAGCCCGGCGGCCGTGACGGCGGTGCGCCGGACCTCGGGGAAGGGCGGCCGGACGGGCCACCATTTGCGCGTGACGAGGGCGGCGCCGGCCCCGATTGCCGAACCGAAGAGGACATCCGAGGGCCAGTGGGCTCCGGTATGAACCCGGGAGTAGGCCACGCCCGCTGCGATGGGGGCCAGCGCGGCACCGACGGCCGGGCGGATCAGTCCCACGCCAAGAGTGAAGGCAACGGCCGAGGCCGAGTGGCCGGAGGGCATGGAGGAGCTGGTGGGCTGGGGGTGGACGAAGCGGAAGGCCGGGAGGTGTTCCGGCAGGGGGCGTGCCCGCGGCAGGAGGGTCTTGAAGCCAAGGTTGGTGATGGCGGAGGCCACGCCTTGCGCCAGCAGCCCATGGAGAGCCGCACGGCGGGTCCTGCCAGGCACCAGGGCCATCAGAGCGGCGATGCCGAACCAGAGCTTTCCCTTCGTTGCCGCTGCGGACAACCGCCGGAAAAAATCGTCATGGCCCCCACCCGGAAACCCCGAGACGGCCCGCACCAGTCTCCGGTCGAGCCCCGCCAGCCGTCCCGGCGCTTTCCTCAGCACGCTTCGCATTGGACCACCTTACTGCGGCGGCGCCAGGCAGGCGGGTCGGCATCAGCCGCCCGGGCCGGGCCTGGGACCGCGGCATCCGGGAGAAAGCTAATGCCCGGCGGCTGTTCACCTGCCGTGCAAGGGCTTTGCGGCGCCGGCGAGCAGAAGGGCGCCCAGAATCGGAACCGCGATCGCCAGCAGGGCCATCCTGATCCCGGTCACGTCGCCCAGGTAGCCCAGCAACGGGGGGCCGGCGAGGAAGGCGATGTAGCCCACCGTCGACACGACGGAGACCCGGGCGGCGGCGTGCTTGGGATCGTCCGCCGCCGCGGACATCCCTACCGGGAACGGCAGGGCAGCCCCCACACCCCACAGTGCGGCGCCTGCCGTCGCCAGCCAGATGTCGCCGGCAAAAACGAAGAGCACCAGCCCGAGCGCGGCCGCTGCCATGCTCGCCCGGAGCACCGCCGCCCGGCCGTACGCATCGATCGCCCGTCCGCCGAAAAAGCGCATGGCGGTCATGGCCAGGACAAAGGCGGCAAACAGCAGGGCCCCGGTGGCCTCCGTGGCGCCGAGTCCGTCCACGGCGGCTTTGGCAATCCAGTCGTTTCCGGCGCCTTCGGTGAGCGTGGCACCAAGAACCACGACGCCGATCAGCAGGGTCCGGGCGTCCCGCCAGGCCCGCGCGGGCCGGGGCTGTGCTGCCTCCCCGTCGAGCTGGGCAGCCACCGGCACATGCGCAAGGAAGTACCGTGGGGCCCACAGGGCGGCCCCCGCGACCACCGCGGCGATTACGAGCAGGTGCGCCGGAAGTCCGACGCCGAGCCTGGACAGCCCGGCGCCGATCAGCGCACCGACGAAGGCTCCGCCGCTGAAGGCGGCGTGGAACTGCGGCATGATGGTGCGGCCGAGCTTGTGCTCGACGTCGGCCCCTTCAATGTTTTGGGACACGTCCCACAGCCCGATGCCGATGCCGAAGACGAACAGCGAGATTGCGGTCCCCGGAACGGTCTCGGCGGCCAGCGACAGCGCGATCCCCACGCCGGCTGCCGCGGCCAGGAGACCGGCGGCGCGAACGGTGTTGGCCGTGCCGATTCTGCCCACGACATGCCCTGCGGTCGGCAGGGCGACAAGCGAACCGGCCGCCAAACACAGCAGCAGTGTCCCCATCTGTCCCGAGGTGATCTGCAGGGTGTCGGTCACCGCCGGGATGCGGGCGGCCCAGCTGGCGAACACGAGCCCGTTGACGCCGAAGATCAGGAAAGTGGCGGCGGCTGCGGCCTTCAGCTGCGGGCGGGTTGCTGTTTCGGTCATACGATCACTGCTTCCACCGAGTGTTGGGCGAGTTGGGCGAGTTCTCCGGGGCTGAGGGCCTTGTCCGTGACAATGGTGTCCACGGCGTCGAGGGGCGCGACGAGTGCGACGGCGCTGGCGTTCCATTTTTTCCCGGAGCACGCGACGATCACCCGCCCTGCGGATTCAAGTCCGGCGCGCTTCACGGCGGCGTCGTCGAGGTCGTGGGCCAGCAGTCCGTCCTGGAGATTTAGCGCGCAGGGTGTGACCACGGCGGTGTCGAAGCGCAGCGAGCGGATATTGGCTTCTGCCATGGGTCCGCGGAACGACAGTTCTCCGGGGACCAGGCTTCCGCCCGGGAGCAATAATTCGGGGCGGCGGCCGGCGGGGGACTCTGCGGTTAGCGCATTGACGGCACGCAAGGACATCGGCATGATGGTCATCTCGCGCTGTTGCACCTGACGGGCGATTTCCGTGGCCGTGGTGCCGCTGTCCAGCCAGAGGTGTCCCCGGTCCTTGAGCAGGGCCGCAACTCCGGCAGCAATCCGCACCTTGACGGCGTGGTCTTCCAGCTCGCGTTGCCCGTACTCAGGGTTCTCGCCGCCCACCAGCAGGCTCCTGGCTCCGCCATGGACCCTGCGCAGCACGCCGTGCAGGGCCAGGACATCGAGGTCGCGCCGGATGGTGGCCCCGGAGGCGCCGCAGGCGGCCATGAGTTCGTCCACGGTCACATGCTCCCGGCTGCGCAGCAGTTCTCCGATCCGGCGGTGCCGTTCACCAGTGTTCATGCCCAAATACTAGCATTTTGTGATTATTTGATCATGGTTGCGCAGCTGTAGCCTGTCCGACGCTCCCTCACTTCCTGCAGGCAAAGCCCGAACGCTCTCTCACCAGATGGGGAAGCGTTGGCGAAAAACGTGCAGGAAGTGCGGGAGGGTCCGGCTCTCTAGCGGGCCCGCTCGACGCGCTTTTCGTCCCAGACCGGCTCGGCCGACTCGTAGACCTTGCCGTCGGAGCCGAAGATCAGGAAACGGTCAAAGGTCCGGGCGAACCAGCGGTCGTGGGTGACGGCCAGGACGGTGCCCTCGAAGTGGTCAATCGCCCGTTCCAGGGCCTCGGCGGAGTGCAGGTCCAGGTTGTCCGTCGGCTCGTCGAGCAGCAGCAGCGTGGCGCCGGAGAGCTGCAGCAGCAGGATCTGGAACCGGGCCTGCTGGCCGCCGGAGAGGGATTCGTACTTCTGCTCCGACTGCGCGGCCAGGCCGTAGCCGTCCAGTGCCCCGGCCGCGGCCTCGCGGCCCAGCCCGGAGCGGTGTTCATCGCCCCGGTGCAGGATCTCCAGCAGCGTCTTGCCCAGCAGGTCCGGCCGGATGTGGGTCTGTGCGAAGAACCCGGGCCGGATCCGGGCGCCGAGTTTGACGGTGCCCTCGTGCGGGACTTCGGCGATCTCGACGTCGGACACCGGCAGGTGCTCGCGTTCCGGATCGGTGCCGCCGGTGGCGAGCAGACGCAGGAAGTGGCTCTTGCCGGATCCGTTGGAGCCCAGGACGCCGACCCGGTCGCCGAACCACACCTCGGTGGAGAACGCCTTCATGAGCCCGGTCAGTTCCAGCTTTTCGGCCACAATGGCCCGCTTGGCAGTCCGGCCGCCCCTGAGCCGCATCTGCACCTTCTGCTCGATCGGCAGGGCCTCGGGCGGGCCCACTTCCAGGAACTTCGCCAGCCGGGTCTGCGCGGCGTGGTACCGGTTGGCCATGTCGGAACGGAACGCGGCCTTGTTCTTGTACATGTTGACGAGTTCCTTGAGCTTGACGTGCTCCTCGTCCCAGCGCTTGCGCAGCTCCTCGAAGCGGGCATTCCGGTCTGCGCGCGCCCCCACATAGGAGCCGAAGCCGCCGCCGTGCACCCAGGCGCCGGCGCCGTTGATGCCCGGTTCGAGGGTGACGATGCGGCTGGCCGCGTTGTTAAGCAGCTCGCGGTCGTGGCTGATGAAGAACACGGTCTTTTTCGACTCGTTCAGCTTTGCCTCCAGCCAGCGCTTGCCCGGCACGTCGAGGTAGTTGTCCGGTTCGTCGAGCAGCAGCAGGTCGTCGGGACCGGCGAAGAGCGCCTCCAGCACCAGCCGCTTCTGCTCGCCGCCGGAGAGGCTCGACGCCGGTCGGTGCTGCGCGCGGTCGAACGGCAGGCCCAGCGCGGCCATGCAGACCTCGTCCCAGACGGTCTCGACGTCGTAGCCGCCGGCGTCTCCCCAGTCCACGATCGCCTGTGCGTAGTTCATCTGGGTGGGTTCGTCGTCGTGCTCCAGCATCGCCAGCTCGGCCTCATCGACCGTGCGGGCAGCGGTGGCCAGCGCCGGCGGCGCGGCCGAGACCAGCAGGTCGCGGACGGTGGAATCGTCCCGGACCTGGCCCACGAACTGGCGCATGATGCCCATGTTTCCGGAGCGTCCGATCACGCCTTCGTCCGGAACGAGGTCGCCGGAGATGATCCGGAACAACGTCGTCTTTCCCGTTCCGTTGGGCCCGATGAGTGCCGTTTTGGTGCCGTCCGGGACCTTGAAGGTCACGCCGTTGAGCAGCTGCGTGCCGTCGGAAAGGAAGTAATCGATGTTGGAAACGTCAATATGAGCCACGCCGTCAATCTTCCCACGGACGGACGTGCCGGCCGAGGGGGCCGGCTGCTAGTGGTTCACCAGGAGGTCCGGACGGCGCCCGGCCCAGGGCCGCACCGCCTCCACGGCGGCGCCCACGCTGAAGACTGTGGCGTCATCGAATGGATGGCCGACGATCTGCACTCCCGTCGGGATGCCGCAGTCGGCCATGCCGCTCGGCACGGCAAGGACGGGGCAACGGTTGGTGATGTTGAAGGGTGCCGTCATGTGCCCCTGCCAGTAGTGCTCGAGCCGCACGCCGCCGGCGTCGATGCCCTCGAGGTACATGCCGTCCGCATCCAGGGCGGCCACGGCCGAGGCCGGGCAGACCAGGGCGTCGAAGCCGGACATCGCCGCGGCAAGCTCGGCCTGCATACTCGTTTCCGCCCGGATACCATCGATGAACCGGTTTTCCGCGGCGGCTTTCCGCGCGTCCGCCATGAACCGCCGTGTGTACGGGGCCAGCAGCTCTGGAGACTCCGCGGTCTCGTCCTCCATGGCCGGACCGAGGAGGTAGCCGAAGTGGGTGAACATGGTCCGGCTGATGTCCGCCGTGGTCCAGGGCAGCTCGATCTCTTCCACCACGGCCCCGGCGGCACGCAAGGCTGCTGCCACGTCACGCGTATTGGCCTCGATGTCGGCGGCGACGGGATAGTTCCCCAGCCGGATGCACAGTGCGATGCGCATGCCGGCCACTGCCGAGGCGGCGTCGGCGCCCGGCGGGCAGGACAACGCCGGGCCTCCGGCGAGGGAGGTATGGTCGCCCGGATGACGGCCCGCCATGACGTTCGCCAGCAAGGCCGCGTCCGCCACGGTCCGTGCCATCGGGCCGTCGCCGCGGTAGTGGTCCGCGGAGAGCGGGGCCAGGCCGGGAATCCGTCCGTAGGGTGCCTTATAGCCGACGGTCCCGGTGAAGGACGCCGGCAGGCGGGTTGAACCCGCGATGTCGGAGGCGGTGGCGAGCGGCGCCAGCCCGGCGGCCAGTGCCGCCCCGGAACCGCCGGAGGAGCCACCCGGGGAATACTGCCGGTTCCAGGGGTTGCGCGTGACTCCCCACAGAGGACTGTGGGTGACGGTGGCACAGCTGTATTCGGGCGTGGTGGTGCGGGCATGGATGATTCCGCCGGCGCGCTGGATCCGGTCGACGACGGGATGGTCCGCCTGCGCCAGCTCCCCCTTGCGGGCCACGAGCCCCTGCGAAAGGGTGCGTCCCCTGAGCCCGTGCTTTTCCTTTGCCGCTACCGGCAGCCCCAGCAGCGGTGTGAGGTCCCGGCCCCGCGCATACCTGGCAGCGGCCTGCCGTGCCGCCGGCATCGCCTCGTCGAACAGGGTTTCCGTCAGGGCGTTGATTCCTCCGTTGACGGCCTCCGTCCGGGTGATCACCGCTTCCATGAGCTCCACCGGCGAGAGCTCCCGGGAGCGGAAGAGCCGCAGCGCCGTGCCGGCGTCGAGGTAGTGCAGTTCGGTCATGCCAGGGCCGCCGTCGGCTCGGAGGCGGCACCGGCCAGCGCGCCGGCTACCAGCTCCCGGGCCACACCGGTGAGCATGTCCACGCCGGCAACCATGTCCTCGTCGGTGCTGAATTCCCGTTCGCAGTGCGAGACGCCGTCGACGCTGGGGATGAAGAGCATGACCGACGGCGCCATCGTGTTCATGGCCACGGAATCGTGGCCGGCCATGGTCTGGATCCGCCGTGCGGAAAGGCCCAGGTCTGCAGCCACCTTGTCCGCGAGCTCGAGTCCGCCTTCGGGGAAGCGGCGGATCGGCCGGATGTCGAAGTCCTTCACATTGACTTTGATGTCGTGCTCGCGCGCCAGCACGTCGATGTCGGCGATGAGTTTGGCGCGGGCCGCCCTGACGATGTCCGGATCGCCGGAGCGGAGGTCCGCGACGAGATGGACCCTTCGGGCCACCACAATGGGCGAGTTCGGCTCCAGTGTCAGCTGCCCCACCGATGAGACGAGGGCCTCCTCGGCGAAGTCCCTCGTGACGTCGTGCACCATAAGAATGATCTTGGCGGCCGCCACCAGGGCGTCATGCCGGTCCGCCATGGCCGTCGCTCCGGTATGCGACTGTTCGCCGAGCACCTCGATGTCCAGTTTCTGCGTGTACCAGCTGCTGTCCACCAGGCCGACGGCGGTGCCCTCGCGTTCCAGGATCCGGCCCTGCTCGATGTGGATCTCGGCGTAGCCGGCGGCCTTGGGCCCCTCATCCGTGCCGAGGTACCCGATGCCGTCCAGCGCCGCACGGACCGTGATGCCCTGCAGGTCCGCAACATCGAGCATCTGTTCCCGCTGCAGGAGTCCCGCAAACACCGAACTTCCCATGATGCTCGGGGCGAACCGGCCGCCCTCCTCGTTGAACCAGTTCACCACCGCCAGGTTGAACCGCGGCGCGGCCCCGCCCTCGGCAACCTCGGTGTCCAGCCGCCGGGCCGCGTGCAGGGCGGCAACGACGCCGTACGCGCCGTCGAACCGGCCGCCGAGCGGCTGGCTGTCCAGGTGGGACCCGACCAGCACATAGGGTGCCCCCGGCGTCCACTCCAGCAGCCCGAACATGTTGCCGATTCCGTCCACCCGGAGTTCCCATCCGGCGTCGCGCACCCACCCGGCGAACCAGTGGCGTGTCTGCGCATCCTCCGGCGTTGCGGCCTGGCGGTCGACGCCGTTATCGGGCGTGGCGCCGATGGTGGCGACCTGGTGGAAGTCTTCGAGGAAAGCTGCTGAGTTCATGGGAAGTCCTTTGTCTGTTGCGGTGGAGCGGGTGGGGCGGCGGGCTCAGCCCATGCGGCCGCGCGTCTCGGGAACCTTGGTGAACAGCACCAGGAGGAGCACGACGGCGGCCGCCGCGGCCATGTAGAAGCCGGGCGCGTGGGGCACTCCGGTGCCGCCGACGAGGGCGGTACCGATGAACGGTGCGGTGCCGCCGAAGAGCGCGTAGGCGCCGTTGTAGCTGATGGCCGCCGAGGTGAAGCGGGTGCGGGTCGTGAAGATTTCAACGAAGAAGGTGTAGCAGCCTCCGCCGTAGATGCAGAGCGCCACCACGAAGAGGGACTGGCCCAGGAGGGCGAGAGGGAGGCTGCCGCTGGTCACCAGCATGAAGCTCGGCACGGAAAGCAGGGCCAGCGCGGCCGAACCGGCAATGAGCATTGGTTTGCGGCCGAAGCGGTCGCCGAGCCGGCCGCCGAGAGGAAGCAGGACGGCGTAGAGGGCGAGGGCGGCGGCGTTGACCAGGAGAGACTGCTCACGGCTCAGGTGGCCGGTGGTCTGGACGTAGGAGACGAAATAGGCCGAGAGGAAGTAGAAGCCCATTGCGGTGAGGCCCATGACGAAGATGACCTGGACCATACGGAGCCGGTTTTCGCGGAAGGCTTCGCGGACCGGGCTGAATTCCTTGGTCCGGGCAGCCTTGGCCTCATTGAACGCATCGCTTTCCACCGTCCGGCTGCGGATCCAGACGCCGAACAGGGCGAGCGGCAGGGCCAGCAGGAACGGCAGGCGCCAGCCCCACGCCATGAAGGCTTCGTTGGGCATTGACTGGCTCAGGATGAGGATCATCGAACCGGCCACGACGGAGGGCAGCGCCGTGGCGGCGATGGTGATGTTGAGCCAGAACCCGCGGCGGCTGACCGGGGCATGCTCGAAGACAAACGACGGCGCTCCCACCGATTCGCCGCCGGCCGAGAAGCCCTGGACCAGCCGGCAGAGGACCAGCAACACCGGTGCCCAGGCGCCGATCTGGCCGTAGGTCGGCAGCAGCCCCATCAGGGCGGTGGCCCCGCCGATGGCGACGAGCGTGATGGTCAGGACCCGGCGACGGCCGATCCGGTCGCCGAGCGCGCCGAAGAACAGGCCGCCGATGGGGCGGACCACGAAGGCGACGCCGAAGGTGGCGAAAGTGGCAAGCATGGCCGTGACGGGGTTGCTGCCCGGGAAGAACAGTTGCGAGAAGATGACGGCGGTGAGGCCGTAGAGCGTGAAATCGTAGAACTCGATGAACTGCCCGATGCTGCCGCCGGCGAGGACCCGCTTCTGCATCCTGGTGATGCCGAGGGGTCCGGACCGCGGGGCGTCCTTGTCCAGGGCCGGGGCGGATGGAGTGGTCTGGGAAGCGGACACCGGGGGGTCCGTGATGTCGTTGATCGTCATGACAGCCACGCTAGAGGTGCGGTGTTTCCGAAGTTCGCTGTCGCGTTACGGGCCCGGGAATTGAAATCTGCTGATGTTGCCGCGGTGTTGCCGGGAAGCGGCGGTCCGGACATATGTCGGACACCTGGGGCGTGAATCGGAACCATTGAATCTCCTTTGATCAATATGGTTGTCGCGCGTCGGACTCGGCCAAGGGCCGTCATTTGCGCGGGATTTGCCGATGGGCTCCCTCCGGCACCACCGCACTGCACCAACTGTGTGTGATTCGGTTCACATCTGTCCAATTGATTGTTTTGGCCGAACCGATAGATTTTGTCGATGCTGATTTTTTCGGACTTGCCCTGTTACAGTCGCGTATGCGCCGGGGGAGTCGCCCACGATTACTGCCGGACGGCGCCGTAGAGACGAATGCAGGTCTCCTCAAAGGCGAGTGCCCGGCGGGTGGGTTGCACCCCCTCGGGCCGGACCAGCATCACCTCGATCGGCGGGAAATCATCCGTCAGGGTCAGGGCCACCACCCTGCCGCCGGAATACGTCAGGTCGCTGTGGAGCCGCTGGTTCAGCATGGCGTAGCCGTGCCCCTTCGCCACAAACGAGCGCACCGTTTCATACCCCGCAAAGCGGTGCCGGACGTTGGGAACCACCCCCGCGATCGCGTACAGCTGCTCGTAGTATTCCCTGCTGTGCGGGAGATCCAGCACCACCGCCGGTTCGCCGTCGAGATCCTTCAGCGCGATGCTCCGCTCGGGCCGGGACGCCGCTGGGTGTTCAGCATGGACCAGCACATGAGGGGGCACCCGCTCGAGCACCGTGTGGGTGAAGCCCCGGCCCAGGCCGAGACCGTACATCAACGCGACATCGCACTGCCCTTCGAGGAGAGCGGTCTGCAAACTCGCCAGATCGGCCTCCAAAAAGGAGACCTCGACCCCCGGATGCTGCACTTCGAAGGTCTGCAGGATTGCGGGCAGCCTGAAGGGCGCCAGGGGCGCAAACACGCCCACCTTGAGCTCTCCGACCAGGCTTGTCGCGAGCCCCCGGGCCGACTCGTACAGCGAATCCGCATGCTCCAGCAGCACCTTGATGTCGTGGGCAAGCTGCCGGCCGGACGGTGTCAGCCGCAGGCCGCGGGTCCGGAGCCGGACAAACAGCTGGGTCGACAAGCTTGCTTCGAGCTGGGCCATTGCGGTGGACAGGGTGGACTGTGTCACGAGCAGTCTTTCGGCTGCCGCTGTCATGTTTTCGAGCTCGGCCACCACCGCGAAATACCGCAGCTGGGTCAAGGTAAAGGGCTTCGCCATTCGTCAATGCTCGCATTCTGCGCGGATTCGCGCGGTCACAGGCCCCGGAGCCGATGCAGGAGGAGGGCGACGTGCAGCGAGGTCCGTGATTCCGCGTCGTCGAGGTCCACGCCGAGGAGCTCTTCAAGGCGGGCCAGCCGCGCGTACAGCGTCGGCCGGCTGAGATAGCCGGTGCGGGCCAGCGCCGCCTTGTTGCCGCCGGACTCGAGGTACTGGCCCAGCAGCTCCAGGTGCCCGCCGCCGTCGCGAGCCTCGGTTTGCAGGACACCCTCCAGTTCTGACTCCGCGAACTGCTGCACGCGCGGATCCTTGCGGAGCAGGGCCAGCAGCCCCCGAAGCCGGACGTCCGTCGCCCGGTAGAACGGCTTCCGGTCACCCCGCAGCGTCGCCGCGGTTTCGGCGACGTGGGAGGCCTCGTCAATGCCCGCCGCCGCTTCGAGCAAGGAACCCCTCAGATGTCCGACGCCGACGCTCCATGACGGCTCCGTCGGAACGCCGGGCAGGCCTCGGCGGGGCTCGCCTCCGCCGGGCGGGCCTCCGCCGGGCAGGCCTCCGCCGGAGGGAAGGCCGGCTGGCATGTCGCTGCCGGCGAGGGCATCGGCGAGACGCTGCAGGGTCGGATCCTCCAATTGCTTCGCGGGAATGGCCAGGATCATGCCGACCGATCCGGACCGGATGCTCGCGGTCAGGGCACTGCCTGACACGGATTTGAGGACCCGGGCGAGCTGCTCCAGCAGTGCACGCTCCTCCTGTTGCCCGGCGAGCGGGTCACCGCCCGGATCCGCGTCTTCCGGCGAGGCACCAGAAGCTGCTCCGCCGCTCCTGAACACAATCGGCAGGTAGTACGGCGACCGTCTGAGTCCCAGCGCCGCGGCGCGGGCCTGCGCCTCGTCCTCGCCCAGGCCGCGGGGCTGACGCAGGGCGTTGAGAAGCCCCGCCTGGGCCTGGTGGCTCAGCTCCCGCCGGTCCCGTTCGGCGAGCCGGTTGATCGCCAGTGTCTGTGCCGCGCGTTCGAGCACCATGGCCGCCGCGTCGTCGTCGTCGAGGGGGACCGGCACCACCAGCCGCCCCCAGACGTTCCGGCGCACCCCGACCGGCGTCTGCAGCCAAGCCTCGGGCCCCGTGCGGCTCGTCTCGGGCGGCGCCGGCGTGGTCCGCGACCGCCGCTCCCAGTCCTCCAGCAGTTCGGTGGTCCGGAGCTGGCGGGCCGAGTACGCGAGGACGAGGTGCGAGAGGTCCTCCAGGACCACCGGGGCGCCGATCATGGCGGCCGCCTGCTCCACCACCTGCCCGGTCCCCGCGCTTTCCAGGCTCAACACGGTGAAGGCTTCGTGGACGTCGCGGGCGCGTTCGACCCGCTCCAGCTGTTCGGCGACGATGATCCGGTGCACAATTTCGGTGACCTGCACGAACCGCACCCGGCGTTCCACCACGATCACGGGCATGGCCGTGCCCAGCGCGGCCGCCCGCAGTGCATCCAGGCTGCGCTTCCGGTCGCCCACGAGTTCAACAATCAGGCCCGACGCCGTCGCCTGTTCCAGGGACCTGATGAACGACGCCGTGAGCCCGGGTTCCTTTTCCAGCTCCAGTCCGGTGGTAAGCACCAGCTCTCCGCCCGACAGGAGCCCGGAAAGGTCGAGCAATTCGCTCACGTGGACCCAGCGCACCGGGTTGCCGAGGGCCCCGGCGCCGCCGAGCAGGAGCGGACCGGCATCGCGGAGAACGGGAAGGTCAAGGATCGAGCCGACGGTCGGCAACATTTACACAGTGTAAGCCATTATGTGATTCGCCTTACATATCGGCACTTATGGCGCCGTCTCCCGGCAGGGACACTGGACGCAACGCCCCCGAATACCGCATGAGGAGAAACCTTGAACATCATCGAGCACTGGATCAACGGCAGCTACGTCCCTGCCGGCACGCGCACGGCCCCGGTGACGAACCCGGCCACGGGCAAGGTCACCGGCCAGGTTTCGCTGGCAAGCGAGGACGAGAGCCATGCCGCCATTGCGGCCGCCAAGGCCGCGTTCCCCGCCTGGCGCGACACCTCCATTGCCCGCCGCACCCAGATCCTCTTCGCCTTCCGCGAACTGCTCAACTCCCGCAAGGGCGAACTCGCCGCCATCATCACCTCGGAGCACGGAAAGGTCCTGGACGATGCCCTCGGAGAAGTCACCCGGGGCCAGGAAGTCGTCGAGTTCGCCTGCGGCATCCCCCATCTGCTCAAGGGCAGCTACACCGAGAACGCGTCCACCAACGTGGACGTCCACTCCGTCCGCCAGGCCCTTGGCCCGGTCGCCGTCATCAGCCCGTTCAACTTCCCGGCCATGGTCCCGATGTGGTTCTTCCCGCTGGCCATCGCCGCCGGCAACACGGTCGTCGTCAAGCCCAGCGAAAAGGACCCCACGGCCGCGAACTGGATGGCCGAACTCTGGAAGGAAGCCGGCCTGCCGGACGGCGTCTTCAACGTCCTGCATGGCGACAAGGTGGCCGTCGACGCCCTGCTCAACCACCCGGACATCAAGGCCGTCTCCTTCGTCGGCTCCACCCCGATCGCCAAGTACGTCTATCAGACCGCGACGGCCAACGGGAAGCGCGTCCAGGCCCTCGGCGGAGCCAAGAACCACATGATCGTCCTGCCCGACGCCGATCTGGACCTCGCCGCCGACGCCGCCATCAATGCCGGATTCGGATCGGCGGGCGAACGCTGCATGGCCATCTCGGCCCTGCTCGCGGTGGGCGAGATCGCTGATGAATTGGTGGCCAAGATTGCCCAGCGTGCGGCTTCCCTGCGCACAGGCGACGGCCTGCGCGGCTGCGACATGGGCCCGCTGGTCACGGCCCAGCACCGGGACAAAGTCGCCGGCTACATTGATGCGGGCGAAGCCTCAGGTGCCACCCTCGTCGTGGACGGGCGCGGGATCGCCGCCGACGCCGAAGGTGACGGCTTCTTCGTCGGACCCACGCTGTTCGACCAGGTCACTCCGGACATGTCCATCTACCAGGATGAGATCTTCGGCCCCGTCCTGTCCGTACTCCGCGTTGACAGCTACGACGAAGCGCTCGAGATGATCAACGGCAACCCCTACGGCAACGGCACCGCCATTTTCACCAACGACGGCGGCGCGGCGCGGCGCTTCGAGAACGAAGTGGAGGTGGGCATGGTGGGCATCAACGTCCCCGTTCCGGTCCCCATGGCCTACTACTCCTTCGGCGGCTGGAAGAACTCGCTGTTCGGGGATACCCACGCCCACGGCACCGAGGGCGTCGGCTTCTTCACCCGCGGCAAGGCGGTCACCTCCCGCTGGCTGGATCCAAGCCACGGCGGCATCAACCTCGGCTTCCCGCAGAACGCCTGAGCCACCGTATCCGAAAGGCAGCTGACATGACCTCCACCCTTGAAAACGGAACCCTCCCGCAGCAGGAGGCCGCCGACGGCGCCCGGCGCGCCTACGAACTGGACCGCAAGCACGTCTTCCACTCCTGGTCCGCCCAGGACCTCCTGGACCCCATGGTGATCACCGCCGCCGAGGGATCGCACGTCTGGGACGGAGAAGGAAACAAGTATCTGGACTTCTCCTCCCAGTTGGTCAACACCAACATCGGCCACCAGCACCCCGCCGTCGTCTCCGCCATCGCAGCCCAGGCCACCAAGTTGTGCACCATCGCGCCGAGCTACGTCAACGACGCCCGCTCGGAGGCAGCGCGTCTGATTGCCGAACGGACACCCGGCGAACTGGACAAGATCTTCTTCACCAACGGGGGCGCCGACGCCAATGAGCACGCGGTGCGGATGGCGCGGCTGCACACCGGCCGGCCTAAGGTCCTCTCGGCCTACCGCTCCTACCATGGCGGAACGCAGCTCGCCGTCAACCTCACGGGCGACCCACGCCGCTGGGCCAGCGACAACGGCAGCACCGGCACGGTCCATTTTTTCCCGCCGTACCTGTACCGCACGGCTTTCCACTCCACGACGCAGGAAGAGGAAAGCCAGCGGGCGCTCGAGCACCTGGAGCAGCTGATCAGTTTCGAGGGTCCGTCCACGATCGCGGCACTGATCCTGGAATCGATCCCCGGGACCGCCGGCATCTACATGCCACCGCCGGGTTATCTGCAGGGCGTGCGTGAACTGTGCACGCGCCACGGCATCGTGCTGATCGCCGACGAGGTGATGGCGGGCTTCGGCAGGACCGGCAAGTGGTTCGCCGTCGAGCACTTCGATGTCGTCCCGGACCTGCTGACCTTCGCCAAAGGAGTGAACTCCGGGTACGTCCCGCTGGGCGGCGTGGCCATCAACCCCGAGATCGCGGCTACATTCGGACAACGGGTCTACCCGGGTGGACTGACCTACTCCGGCCATCCGCTCGCGACGGCGGCGGCCGTGGCCACCATCAACGCCATGGCGGATGAGCAGATCGTGGAACACGCTGCGTTCCTCGGCGAGCACGTGATCGGCCCGGCCCTGGCCGGCTTCGCCGAAAACCACGTCTCGGTGGGTGAAGTGCGCGGCACGGGCGTCTTTTGGGCCATCGAACTCGTCAAGGACCGCACAACGCGCGAACCGCTGGCTCCCTATGGAAGCTCCAGTCCGGAAATGAACCAGCTGGTGGCGGCCTGCAAGTCGCGCGGCCTGCTGCCGTTCGCCAACTTCAACCGCATCCACGTGGTCCCGCCCTGCAACACCCGGGTGGAGGATGCCCGGACCGGGCTTGCCATCCTGGACGAAGTACTCACCATCGCGGACGGCTTCGCGGCCTGAGACCCTCCCTCACCTATCGCGCCAATCAAACGGATCCTCCCTCACATCACGTGAGGGAGGATCCGCCGTTTCTGCCCCGAACGTGAGGGAGGATCAGGGATCAGCCCGCGGCGGTGAGGAACTCCTTCAGCAGCGGTCCGGATGTGGTGGCGCCGAGCCCGCCGTCCTCGACAAACACAGCAACAGCAAGGTCGCCCTGCACGGCCACGATCCAGGCATGGGTCTTGGGCGGGTCGTCCCTGCCGAATTCGGCAGTCCCGGTCTTCGCGCCGACCGGGGCGCCGGGCACTTCGGCAAGGAAGCCGGCATGGCCGGAGGTCACGACGGCGCGCATCATGTCCGCGAGCGAGGCCGCCTCCGCTGCGGTCACCGGTGTGCCGGTGGTCTTCGCGGGGGGCTCGGCGGACACCGTCGGCGTGCTCCCTGCCGTCGGCGGGGACGGTGCGGGCGTGGCTGCCGGGTCGGCGCCGCCGGCGTTCGGGTTCACCACGAGCTGTGGTGAGACGGGGGCGCCCTTGGCGACCGAGCCGGCCATGACCGCGGCCGACAGCGGGGACAACAGCACCTTGCCCTGGCCGATCATCGAGGCGGCATGTTCGGTGCCTGTGGCCTCGCCGGGGACGGAGCCGAGGAACGCTGCGGTGCCCAGGGCGGGGGCTTCGACGGCGACGCCCAGCGACGTGGCGGCACTTTCGAGCTGCGCCTGGCTCACGCCGTCCCGGGCATTGATGAAGGCCGTGTTGCAGGAGTGCGCGAAGGCGTCCCGGAGGCTTACCGAACCCAGCGAGGACGCCGGGTAGCCTTCGGCGTTTTTGAAGGTCCGGCCGTCCACGGTGAGGGTCTCGGGGCATTCGATCTGGGAATCGGGGGTCATGCCGTTGCGGATCATGGCCAGCGCGTCCACCATTTTGAAGATCGAGCCGGGGGCGTACTGGCCCAGCATGGCCGTGTCGTAGCCGTTGCTGCCCGGACCGGACGCGGCGGCGAGGACGGCGCCGGTGGACGGGCGGAGTGCCACAATCGCCGATGCCGGACCCACCTTGGCCAGGACGTCCTCGGCAAGCTGCTGGAGGTTCACATCCAGGGTGGTCTGCAACGGGGTTCCCGGTTTCCCCTGGACCTGGAACAGGATCCGTCGCGGATCGGGGGATGCCTTGAGTTCTTCGGCTGTGAGCCCTGCTTTCTGGGCCCGGATCACGGTCGAATCCGTGCCCCGCAACTGGGCATCGTACTGCTGCTGGAGACCGCCAGCGCCGGTGGTGTCTCCGGGCTTCAGCGCCCCATTGGATGCTTCGATCTGCTCCGCGCTGGCAGCGGCGGCCGTGCCCAGCAGGGCACGCGCAAAGGTGCGGGTGGGTGCCAGCGGGAGCGAGTCCGGAATGGCCCGGCCGCCGGGAATCGCCGCAATCTGCTCATCGGTGATGGTGCGTCCGTCCGCGCGCAGGGTGATGGCGGCAACGAACGCCTGGGGTCCGGATGCCGCCACCTGCTGCGCATAGGCAGCCGGGTCGACCCCCACGAGCTGGGCCAGCCTGGTGGCCGCATCCGCGGCGTCGGCCCCGCCGAGCAGGGGCTTGTCGATACCGACGTTCACCACCGGCCGGTAGGCCACCAGCGGGACGTCACCGGCGCCGAGGATGGCGGCACGCTGTGGCGATTCGGCCGACATGCTCAGCACTTCCCCCTCGGCCAGCTCAGGCACCAGCATCGCAGGGTTCCAGACGGTCAGCCACTTGTCGCCCGACTTCTTGAACTGGGCGTCGACCGTGTACGTCCATTCCTCGGGGCCGACGTTCCAGCGGTAGTTCAGTGGCGCGGTGGCCGTACCCGAGTCCAGCTTCAGCTCGCCGGCCTCCACCGAAGGCTTGTCCGGTGCCAGGGCCTTGAACACCTCCTGGAGCTGCTCGTTAGCGGCGCCGGAGTCCTTGCCGTCGAAGGCGACGGAGCCGACGTCGAGCGCCGCAACGGCGGAGGCGAGTTGTTTCGCGGCGTCCTGCGCGCCGGCGCGGCCGTCGTCGCAGCCCACCAGGGCGGCGCTGAGCATCAGACCAACAAGGACAAGTGACAGTTTCGATGAGTTCCCCACCGCGCCATTATGCCCCGAGCCACCGACATTTCCCGAGTCACACGGGGCTCGCCGGCGACACGGCAGGCTCCGGGGGACCGGGAGGGAGTGCAGCGGTGACCGGCGGACTCAGAAGCGCCGGATGATCCTGTGCTGCGCGGCCACGGAGATGGCGGCCGTGCGGTTGTCCACGTCGAGCTTGCCGTAAATGTGCACGAGGTGGGTCTTGACCGTTGCCTCGGAGATGAACAGCTGCTTGGCGATGGCCCCGTTCCACCGCCTTGCAGATCTGTTCCGGCGGGGGTCCTTAAGCATGTAGCCGCTGGCACCGGCTTCGACCGCGGCGAGGATATCGGCGTCGGAGTCATAGGTCGTGAGGATGAGCACCGGCGGGGCGGGCTGTCCGGCCCCGCCGGCCTTGATCCTGCCGGTCGCGGTGACGCCGTCCATGCCGGTGCCCATCTGCAGATCCATGAGTACGACGTCGACCGGCTCGCCGACCCACGTCCGCCCTTGGCCGGGAGCGCAGCGAGGCAATCGTGAGGCTGCTGCGCCGGGTCTGACGAGTCCGGGGTGGTGACGGTCACCCACACACCGGCTTGGTCCCGCTGCGGGATACGGGCGCCAGCATGCTCGACGGCAAGCCGGCCTCGAAGCCCTAAATCCCGAGGGTCGGCACCCCAAGCCCAAATATGTCCTTCAAGGCATATCTTGCGGCGTGGAATCCCGGCATTCCGGTCACCCCGGGACCCGGGGGCGTCGACGAGGAGCAGAGGTACACGCCCGTGAGCGGGGTCCGCCACGGGACCGGGCCGAGAACCGGGCGTTGGACCAGGCCGCGGAGGTCCATCAGGCCCGCAATGAAATCACCGCCGACATAGTTCTCGTTGTAGTCCGCCAGCGCGGCCGCCGTCGTTACCTGGTACCGCACGACGACGTCACGGAACCCCGGCGCGAAGCGCTCCAGTTGGGCAATCACGGCCTCGCCCATGTCTACGGTGGAACCGGCGGGAACGTGGCAGTAGCTCCAGAGGATGTGCCGTCCCGCGGGCGCGCGAGAGGCGTCGAAGCGTGACGGCTGGGAAACCAGCACGTAGGGCCGCTCCGGATGCCGGCCTGCGGCGACCAGGTTCTCCGCCTCGGCCATTTCGTCGCGGGTGCCGCCCACGTGAATGGTGCCGGCGTCGGCAAGCCCCGGGGCAGCCCAGGGCACCGGGCCGGAGAGGATGAAGTCGACCTTGCAGGCGCCATTTCCGAAGCGGAACGACTCGAGGGCCCGCCGGTACCGGTCGGGGAGTCTTCCGGCCGCCAGCCGGAGCAGTCCGGGCGGTGCGACGTCCAGCAGGGTGGCCCGGACCGGGGGAAGCTCTGCCAGGGAGTCGATCCGCGCCTCCGTTTCCACCACGCCGCCGTGGGCCTCGAGGTCCGCGATCATGGCCTCGGCGATGGCTGCTGAGCCGCCGCGCGGCACCGGCCAGCCGTCGGCATGCGCCAGTGCTCCCAGCATGAGTCCTGTGCCCGCGGCGGCCAGCGCCGGCAGCGGTGACACGGCATGTGCCGCGACCCCGGCCAGGAGGGCCGGCGCCAGGTCTTCACGAAATCTGAGCCCCCAGAGCCGGGATCCCAGTTCCAGGGTGCGCAGACCGAACAGTCCGGCCGCCACGGGGTCCCGTGGCACCCGGAGCAGCTGGTTGAGGGTCAGGTCCGCTATGCCGTCCACCCGGTCCACGAGCGGGGCCATGAGCTTGCGGAACGCGGCGCCGTCCCGGCCCAGCCCGGCGGCGGTCCGTTCCAGGGAGCGGTATGCCAGGGCTGCACGGCCGCCGTCGAGCGGTGAACCGTACGAAACCTCGGGCACCTCCAGCCGGATCCGCCGCGCCAGCCCGAACTCCCGGAAGAACGGGGAAGCCAGGACCATCGGGTGCACCGCCGAGCAGACGTCATGGAGGTGGCCGGGTTCCATCAGCTCCGAGGTACGCACCCCGCCGCCTGGCGCCGCGGCCGCCTCATAGACATGCACCCTGAGCCCGGCACGGGCGAGCGTCACCGCTGCGGCGAGTCCATTGGGGCCGGAGCCGACGACGGCGACGTCAGGCATCGGCTGTGGCTTTCCGCCACGGGAGCACTGATGCCGACGGCCGGGCGGGGTCAATCCGGAGCCAGTCCGGGGCCCGGTCGAAGGGTCCGCCCTGGGGGTCATCCATGTCGTGGCGCCGGATAATGTCGTAGCCGGGGTCCCAGACATCCCAGGCCACGCGCGCCATCAGGTACCCCGTGGCCAGCATATGGAACACCACGGCCAGGACGTAGTACGGCATGTCGATATTGTGCTGGGACACCCCACCGCTCGTCACCTGCCCAAGATACATCCAGATGGCGGCCCAGTGCAGGCCCTCAATCGTTTGCCAGATCAGGAAGTCGCGCCAGCGGGGCCGGGCGAGGGCGAGCAGCGGAATGAGCCAGAGCACGAACTGGGGTGAGTAGACCTTATTGGTCAGGATGAACGCCGCCACGATCAGGAAGACCAACTGGGCGAGCCGGGGCCGCCGCGGTGCTGTCAGCGCCAGTACGGCGATCAGGACGCAGGCCAGGACAAAGAGGTTCAGGGCCAGGGTGTTGATGGCTTCGGCCTGCAGGGGCGGCCAGCCAAGGCGTCCGGCGACGAGGTTGTAGGCAAACCATGGCGAGCTGTATCCGGCGGGCCGGTCCCGGGTGAATTCGTAGAAATACTTCCAGCCCTCCGCATTGAGGGCGGCCACCGGCAGGTTGACGGCGAGCCAGGCGGCGGCGGCGGACGCCACCGTGACCAGCAGCGGGCGAAAGCGGCCCGTCCGGAGGGCCAGCAGGAGAACAGCACCCAGGATCAGCATCGGGTAGGGCTTGGTGGCCGTGCCGAGGCCGATGAAGATCCCCGCCAACACGACTTTGTTCCGCGAGAGGAAGTACATGCCCAGGGCGCCAGCAGTCCGACTGCCCACATGTCCCAGTTGATGGTTCCTGCTAGCACAATGCCGGGCGCGACTGCCACCATGGCCGCATCCCACGTCCGCCGATGGGCCATGCGCGCCGTGGCCAGCACCGTGACGATCCAGACGGCGGCGATCAGGGCGGCGTTGACATCGAAGTACGTCAGGAGGCGGCCGCTGGTGGCCCCTTCGCCCGGCACCAGGAGCGCCGTCGCGCCAGCGACGAGGCCCATCAGCACGGGATCCTCGAAGAACGTTTCCCTGGACACGAACGGGAAAGCACCGTCACCGAGCCCACGGTTCCGGAACAGTGCGGGGAAGTCCGAGTAACACGTCGAATAGAACTGCCCCGGCGATTCCCAGCCCTTGGTCCGGCAGTAGGACTTGAGGAGGATCCCGAGCAGGGCGGCCAGCACGGTAAGCATGATCAGGACGCGTTCCACGGTAAAGAATCCGGGGGAGACGACGCCGGGCGCCGCGTGGTGGCCCATGGGCCCCCCGATCAGTTCCGTGAAGTTCCGCAGGAACCGGTCGCTGCGGCTCGGGATGACCAGTCGGACGCGCTTGCGGTGCTCCGGCGGCTTTGTCTCCTGCATGCCCTAGAGCCTACCGGGGGAGCTGCTGGTTCAGACCGGCCCCCCGGCCGCCCGCCGGCCCGGCGTCCTCGAGGGAACCCCGGGCATCAGCTTGAACCGCAGTTACAGGCCCCAGCGGACCACGGCCGGCGTCTTCTTATCCCAGCCCAAGGTGCAGACTTTTGCGGTTCCCAGGATGAAGTGCCGGCCCTCGCTCGGATCCAGGCCCAGCCAACGGGCGGTGAGGATCCGGGAAAAGTGGCCGTGCGCCACCATCAGGACATTGTCCAGGCCGGACTCGAGCACACGTGCCACGATCTTGTCGGCCCGCGCGGCGACGTCGTCGAGCGATTCACCGTTCGGCACACCGTGCGTCCAGATCAGATAGTCCGGGTTGTCCTTGCGGATGAGGTCCGAGCTGATGCCCTCGTAGTCGCCGTAATCCCACTCGACGGCCAGCGGCTCCAGCTGGGCGCCCGGGTAGCCGGCCAGTTCCGCCGTCCGGCGCGCCCGCCGGAGGGGCGAGGTCAGCACGAGGTCAAAGTCGACGGCGTCGAGCACCTTGCGCGCCTCGACAGCCTGCTGCTCCCCTTCCACGGTCAGGGGAAGGTCGGTCAGACCGGTGTACTGCCCGCTCTTTGACCACTCGGTTTCGCCGTGCCGCAGGATCCACAACTGCGGGCGTGGGGCGTACGTCGGTGCAATCACTTAGGACTCCTCAGTTGTGGACGGTTCGACGGCGGGGTTGGCTCCGGTTTTTTCATCGGGAGCAGACTCCGGTTGGGCAGCCCACCACTCGCGCAGTTTGGCCACGGCTACGTCCGGGTCCAGCGGGCCGTGTTCCATCCGCTCTTCCAGCAGGAACTTGTAGGCCCGGCCGACGACGGGACCGGGCTTGAGGCCCAGCAGCGCCATGATCTGTCCGCCGTCCAGGTCGGGACGGACGGCCTCGAGGGATTCCTGCTCGCGCAGGCTCGCAATCCTGGATTCCAGGTCGTCATAGGCGAAGGACAGCCGCTCCGCCTTGCGCTGGTTGCGCGTGGTCACGTCCGAGCGGGTGAGCCGGTGCAACCGCTCCAGGAGGGGTCCCGCGTCGGTGACGTAGCGGCGGACGGCGGAGTCGCTCCAGCCGGCGTCGCCGTACCCGTAGAACCGCATGTGCAACTCGACAAGACGGGCCACCGCCTTGATCGTGTCGTTGTCGAAGCGGAGCGCCTTCATACGTTTTGCCGTCAGTTTGGAGCCCACCATGTCGTGGTGCCGGAAGCTCACCGCGCCGCCCGGTTCGAAGCGGCGCGTGGCCGGCTTTCCGACGTCGTGCATCAGGGCAGCGAACCGCAGCGCGAAGTCGGGGCCGGGAACGGCGCCGTCGGCATCGGTCTCCAGGGTGGCGGCCTGCTCCAGGACCTGGAGGGAATGCTGGTACACATCCTTGTGGCGGTGGTGCTCATCGGCCTCCAGGCGGAGTGCGGCGACCTCAGGCAGCACGAACTCGGCCAGTCCGGTGTCGACCAGCAGGTCCACGCCGGCCCGGGGATGGGCAGCGCAGATGAGCTTGACCAGCTCCTCCCGCACGCGTTCGGCGGAGATCATAGTGATCCGTTCCGCCATCCGGGTCATGGCTGCGCGGACGTCTTCATGGACCGCCACGCCCAGCTGGGCGGCAAACCGGGCCGCGCGCATCATGCGCAGCGGGTCGTCGGAGAAGGAGGTCTCCGGGGTTCCCGGCGTGGCAAGGATGGAGCCGTGCAGGTCGCGGACGCCGCCGAAGGGGTCCACCAGCTCCAGGTCCGGCAGGCGCAGGGCCATCGCATTGATCGTGAAGTCCCGGCGGAGCAGGTCATCGGTCAGGGAATGTCCGAAGGCCACCACCGGTTTGCGCGAGTCGGGATCGTAGGCTTCGGCGCGGTACGTGGTGATTTCGATCTGGAAACCGGACTTGCGCATCCCGATCGTGCCGAAGGCCCGGCCGATCTCCCAGTAGTTATCCGCCCACTTCTTGATCAGGGCCACCGTCTGGTCCGGGGTGGCATCCGTGGTGAAATCCAGGTCGGGGGAGACGCGGCCCAGGAACAGGTCACGCACGGGCCCGCCGACGAGGGAGAGTTCATGGCCGGCGTCCACGAACCGCTGCCCGAGCTCCAGAACCACCGGGTCCACCTGGAAGTCAACAGTGTGCGAGTCAGTCTTGTGATGTGCGTGCGCCATAGTTTCTTAAGCATAGTTTCTCGGACCCTGCAGAAAACCGAACCGGCATTACCCGGCACCGTACGCAGCTTAGCAACGGCCCCATGCTCACAGAGCGCTGCCGGCGACCACTTTTCCGGCCGTCCACTTTCCTGTCATGTTGAGGTCATCAACAGCGGACAAGAGTCGTTAGAGTGGACTTCATGGCTCATCCCGTACCCAGCGCTCCCGGCAGGAGGACAACCGCACCGTTGCCATCGGCAATCGGTGCCAACGTCGCGCCTGTCCAGCACTCGGGACAGGCATCCCTGCCGACCGTGGAGGAGATCTCCGCCGGCGGCGTCGTTGTGGACACATCCGACGCCGCTTTGCGCGTTGCCATCATCGCCCGCCTCAACCGGGGCGGCCGGCTGGAATGGTGCCTGCCGAAAGGCCATCCGGAAGGCCAGGAAAGCAACGAGGAAGCCGCGGTGCGTGAGATCGCCGAGGAAACCGGGATAGAGGGCAAGATTCTCGCGCCGCTGGGCAGTATCGATTACTGGTTTACCGTCAGCGGGCACCGCGTCCACAAGACCGTCCACCATTACCTGCTGCAGGCCACCGGCGGGGAACTCACGATCGAAAACGATCCGGACAAGGAAGCCGTGGACGTCGCCTGGGTTCCCATCCAGGAACTGGCACGAAAACTCTCCTTTTCGAACGAGCGCCGCATCGCGGATCTCGCCAAGGAAGTCCTTCCGGAACAACGCTAGAGGCGCCGAAGCGGCTGGGACAGGCCACGGATAGCCACAAAGCCATGACCGGGTGAGACGATGAAGACGATGTCATCAGCCGAACCCACTCCCTCGCCCTCCGGTCCCGCCGATCCCAAAGCTGTCCACACCGGAGAAGCCCGTTCCAGCGCGATCATGGCCGCGGGCACCCTCGTCTCGCGCTTCCTGGGGTTCGGCAAGACCTGGCTGCTGGCAGCCGCCCTGGGTCTTGGCTCCACGGTCAACGACACGTTCATCAACGCGAACAACCTGCCGAACCTGATTTTCCTGCTGGTGGCAGGCGGCGTCTTCAATGCCGTCCTGGTGCCCCAGATCATCAAGGCCAGCAGGGCTCCGGACCGGGGTGCGGATTACGTCAGCCGGCTCCTGACCCTGGCCGTGCTGGTCCTGCTCTCCCTCACGCTGCTCGTCACTCTGCTGGCGCCCTGGGTCATCGAACTGACCACCCAGGACTATTCGCCGCAGCAAAAGGCCCTTGCTGTCACCTTCGCGTTCTGGTGCCTCCCGCAGATCTTCTTCTACGGCCTGTACGCCCTGCTCACCCAGATCCTCAATGCCAACGGCGCCTTCGGGCCCGCGATGTGGGCTCCGATCCTGAACAATATCGTGGCGATTGCAGGACTGGGCATGTTCATTGGCATCATGGGTGCCAACGCCGCCAACCCCCACACGATTGACACCTGGGACTCGTTCCAGACCTTCCTGGTGGCCGGGTTCTCCACTATCGGAGTGGTGGCCCAGACCGCCATTCTGCTGGTCCCGGTGTTCCGGCTCCGGCTCGGGCTGCGGCCGCGCTTTGGCTGGCGCGGGGTGGGACTGGGGCAGGCCGCCAGATTGAGTGTCTGGACCCTGGCGACGGCCGCCGTCGGGCAGTTGGCCTTCCTCTATGTCATGCGCATCGCCACTATCCCGGGTGCCGAACGCCTCCGCCTGGAACAAACCGGTGACCCCGCGGCGGACACCCTGCCGGGAAACGCCGTGCTGGAAGTGGCCAGCCAGCTTTACCTGCTGCCGCACTCGATCATCGCGCTGTCCCTTGCCACGGTGCTCTTCAACCGCATGACCCGGGCGTCCCAGGACGGGAACCACAACGAACTGCGCAATGCGCTGTCGCACGGATTGAGGACCATGGCCGTAGCGACGGTCTTCGGGGCACTGGCGCTGTTCGCCCTCGCCGGACCGCTGGGCATGTTCTTCTCCGGAGGGGAACGTCAGGACGGTGTCATGCTGGCCCAGACGCTGACGATCCTTGCCCTCAGCACCCCGTTCATGAGCGCAAATTTCATGATGTCCCGGGTGTTCTACGCCAACGAGGATGCACGGACGCCGTTCTTCATCCAGCTGGTGCTGGCGCTCGTCAACGTGGTGGCGGCCTTCCTGATCCAGTTCCTGCCGTTTGATCAGATCATCTTCGCCATCGCCATCCTCTATACCGGCGGGAACATCCTGTCCGTGATCGTGAGCGCCATCTTCCTGCGCCGGCTCCTGGGCCACCTGGACGGCCCTCGGATCATCAATTCCTACATCAGGATGGGCTACGCTGCCCTTGGCTCCGCCCTCGTCGGCGCCCTGGCCTTGTGGCTGCTGGGCAGTTACAGCCCGGACGGGTTCGCCTGGAGCAGCCCTCTTGCGGCACTGGTGGCGATCGTCGTCGTCGGCCCCCTCATGCTTGCCGCCTACCTTGTCCTATTGAAACTCTTCCGCGTCACCGAACTGCGGGACCTGCTGCAGCCCCTGCTGGGCCGGTTCCGGCGCGATTCAAAGACCGAATCCGGCCCGGCCGCCGAGGGAGGTGCCGAGGGAGGCGTCGCCGGCGGCAGCGCCGGTGGCCCGGCCTCTGAGGGCGCCGGAACGGTCCCGGCCCGGCCGGAACGGGCCACCGTCTCGGTGGACACGGGGCTGATCCCCAGAATTTCCGGTGAGTTCGACGCCGCGTCCTTCCGGGCCGGCCCGGACATCCGGGGGCACGAGGAACGCGCCGGCTGGCCAGGCGGGCCCGAGGGCGGGTACCTGCCGGCCGAAGACCTGCCCAGTTCGGCCGAGGGCGGTCTCGGCCGGGGCAACGTCCCACTGCCGGGCCGTCGGACGTACCAGGGCCCGGCAGGTCACAATCCGTATTTCCCATTCGGCCGTAAGAAGAAAAAATAAGGCCTGGACCTGTACCGGCGCCGTGCTTCCGCGGCGGGGACACTGGATCCGCTAGGATCGAAGACTAACAAGGGGAGTTGCAGACCAGGGGTCAACCGGCTTTACCGGGGGCTTGCGGTCACTGATGAAGTGGTCAGGCCGGCAGTTCCCGGACAGTCTAGGAGGAGCCCGTGTCCCACCCGATCGATGTCGGATCAGTACTAGGTGGCCGTTATAAGGTCACTGCCACCGTACTGACTTCGCATGACCAGGATCTGGTGCTGGACGGCGTCGACCAGGTGCTCAACCGTTCCGTGAGCATCCTGGTGGCCGGCCCGGACAACGCCGACCAGGTGGCCAGGAGTGCCCGCGAGGTGGCGACGGGAGAACGGCCGGGACACGTGCAGATCCTCGATCTGGGCGTCAGCGACCTCACCACGTACCTCATCACCAACCACACCCCCGCGGCCGACTTGCTGGATCTTGTGGTCTCCTCCAACCCTCCGTACGTCGAACCGTTCTTCACGGACACGCTGGGCAGCGAGATCTTCGGACAGGCCCGCTCCAAAGAACCCGAAACCTACGACGGCCTCTATGACGATGAGGAAGTCGACGCCGGTTACATCGACTACGGACAGCAGCCTCGGGCGGCCGCCGAGCCACAGTCTCCGCCGGTCCAGCCGTCCCGCGAACCCTCTCGCCCGACGTCGCCCCTGTCACCGCCCGCCGGAGCTGCGGCAGCCGCCGCAGCCGGGATGGCTGCTGCGAGTGGGCCTAAGAGGCCCCCGATGACCGCACCCCGGACGGCGTCGCCGCACACGACGGCTCCCCAGCCGGTTCAGAAAGCGGGCGCTTCTCAGCCGACCACAATGCAGCCGGGTGTGCCTTCCGCCCCGGCGCAACCCGGTCCGGAAGCATCCGCGGACGAACCGAAGGTTTCCTTGTGGTCCGATGACGACTACCACTATGACGGGTCCGCTGAAGAGGATCGCCGGACCCAACAGGCTCAGCCCGCAGCTGGGAACGCCGCCGGTGAAGTCCTGCTTCCCGCGGAACAGGACCGCACGCCGCGCAATTTTCCCGCTGCTGCGCGGAAGGCCGAGACGGATGAGGATGACTACGAAGAGGACGAAGGGCCCGGCCGCGAACCCCGCTCCATGCGCTGGCTCGTCGGCGGATTGCTGGCAGCCGTCCTGGTCGTGGGCCTGATTTTTGCCGTGACCAACCTCGGCAGCCTCTTCAAGAGCGGCCCGCAGCCTGCCGCCGGCACTTCCTCGGCCAGCACCCCGGCCGCCGGCTCCGGGAATCCGTCGTCGACCGCCGGGTCCGCGCCTGTCGCCGGACCTCCAGCTATCGAGGGAGTCACCCGTAGCGGCGACTTCGACTTCGCTGGGACGTATGATGCCGATCTGGCCAAAACCTTTGACGGAAACGGCGCCAGCTACTGGTCCGACATGGAATTCGCCACCGACAACTGGGGCGGCCTCGCCACTGAGGTGCCGCTGGTGGTCAAACTCGAGGGCCCCTCCCAGGTCTCTTCGGTGACGTTGAGCCAGCTGGGCGCCTCCGGTGGAAATATCAGCGTCCTCACCAACGACCGCCCGTCCCTGGAGGGAGCAAAGCAGGTCGGAAGCAACAGTTTCACGTCTCCGGATCTCACCATCTCCTTGCAGGAGCCAGTCACCGCGCAGTACGTCATCGTGTCCATCAAGACGCTTCCCAAGCTCGCAGCCCCCAAGACACGCTACGGATTTGGCCTGCGCCTCGCCGAGATCAAAGTCCAGTAGCCCGCCCGTCACACCGTTCCCGCGGCACCGCGACTTCCTCGTCGGGGCGGTACCCTGAACCGTGGCGTCCTTTTGTGATGCCCGGTTCCATCGGAATATTCGGCACGACGTAGTAGTTGTGCCATGTGGCCGGCCACCCCAGGCGGGCGCATCGACAAAGGAAGAGGTTCACCGTTCAGTGAGCAACGCAGAAAACACCGCGTCCGTAGTACGTGATGTCATCATCGTCGGCTCCGGCCCCGCGGGCTACACCGCCGCGGTGTACACGGCACGCGCCAACCTGAATCCGCTGCTCCTGGCCGGATCAGTGACCGCCGGCGGCGAACTGATGAACACTACTGACGTCGAGAATTACCCCGGATTCCCTGATGGCATCATGGGCCCGGACCTGATGGAAAACTTCGAGAAGCAGGCCGCCCGCTTCGGCACTGAAATTCAGTTCGAGGACGTAACCGAACTGGACCTCGACGGCGACATTAAGACTGTAACCATCGGCACGGGGGAGACCTTCCGGGCACGCTCCATCATTCTTTCGACTGGTTCGGCCTACCGGGAGCTCGGCTTGCCGAATGAAAAGCGCCTCTCAGGCCACGGTGTCAGCTGGTGCGCAACCTGCGACGGTTTCTTTTTCAAGGATCAGGATATCGCGGTCATTGGCGGCGGCGACTCCGCCATGGAAGAGGCACTGTTCCTCACCAAGTTCGCAAAGTCCGTCACCGTGGTGCACCGCCGCGGCACCCTGCGGGCCTCCAAGATTATGGCCGACCGCGCCCTGGCCCACGACAAGATCAACTTCATCTGGAACACCGGCGTGGACGACGTCATTGGCCAGGACAAAGTCACCGGATTGCGGTTGAAGAACGTTCTGAACGGTACCGAAACTGAACTGGCGGTCACTGGCGTTTTCGTGGCCATCGGCAACGATCCGCGCACCGACCTCGTCAAGGGAAAGCTGGATCTCACCCCCGAGGGAACCATTGCGGTGGAGGGGCGTACTTCCAAGACAAGCCTCAAGGGTGTTTTCGCCGCCGGCGACGTCATCGACCCCACCTACCGCCAGGCCATCACGGCTTCGGGGTCCGGGTGTGTGGCCGCCCTCGACGTCGAACACTACCTCGCCGACTTCGACGCCTAACGGCGCACCACGACCAACCGAAGAGAGAGACAAGGTTATGAGCAACGCTAAAGATGTAACCGACGCCAGTTTCAGTGCAGATGTGCTGGCAGCGGACAAGCCCGTCATCGTGGATTTCTGGGCCGAATGGTGCGGACCGTGCCGCAAACTGGGGCCGATCCTTGACGAGATCTCCGTGGAGTACAGCGAAAAGGTGAACGTCGTGAAGGTCAACGTTGACGACAACCCGGCCATCGCCGCCGAGTACGGCATCACGTCCATCCCGGCCGTCTACCTCTTCCAGAACGGCGAGGTCAAGAGCACGGTAATCGGTGCCAGGCCCAAGCAGTTCTTCGAGAAGGAGTTCGCGGACGTACTGTCCTAGTTCGATGGTTTCGCCGTGATCAGTTGCGGCAGGCCATTGAGGTCCCACTTCCTGGAAGTGGGACCTCTTTTTATGGTCCAGTTCCTCTCGGTTAAGCTTGCGCCTGAATGGGGCCGACGCCACCGGTAAAGTGAACTTGGAAGTAGATGCGCCGGTCCTGTCCTTCACCGGTTGGGGGTTGAGTTCACGCGGGTTTTTGCAGACAAGGCTCGGCTCTGTAACAGACTCCTCCGGACCCACTCGAAGGAGGGTCACCCCTTTGCGCGGACAGCTTCCAATCAAGTATGTTTCACGTGAAACGTGGGGAGGACCCCGCATTTTACGAGAGGCAACAGTGTCCGCTGCGGGAGCTGCTTGCTGTCTTTCGCGCGGTGTTTCACGTGAAACACCGCGGCAGGGGCCGATCGGGGACCCAGTGCTGTGGCACGAGCGATACCCCGGGCTTTGCATCACCAGGGTCAGTGAATTCCGGAAGCCGCGGAACAGCCCGAATTTGTGTAACGGGAAACCCTGCTGGCGATTCGCTACGTGGTTTCTAACCCGCTGCGTCCAGTTCGGGCTCGCTCCCGTTTCACGTGAAACAGCGGCGCCGGACCCGCGAGATCGTGCGAGGGTGGGAAGAAGCAATATGGGTTCTCCACCGGCAATAGCAGCAAGCAGCTGGTGGCGCGTGTTGGTTGTTTGCTTCCGCTTAATCTTGTCCAGTAGGTATTCTGCGGTTTTGATCCAGCGGACTGGTTGGGCGCCTTCGTTGTAGTCGGCGATGTAGGTCCCGATGGTCTGTTCGAGGTCGTGGACCCAGTGGAATGATCCGCGGCTGATCGGTTGGCAGACGACAGCCCGAAGAGGATCTCGACCATGTTCAGCCAGAAGCAGCTCGTCGGGGTGAAGTGCAGCGTCGTCTGCGGGTTGGCTGCCAGCCAGTACCTGGCGTTTTGATGCTTGTGGGTGGCGTAGTTGTTGCAGATGACGTGCAGTTCAACGACTGGCGGAGCGGCCGCAACCTGGCCCGGGAAGTCCACGGACCCGGTATTGGTGTGCCGTTGGCAGAAGGTGTGGGCACTGACTGAGCTGCCAGTGAGCACGTCCGGGGCCGCGAAGAGCGTCTCGGTCCCGTTGCGCTTGTAATCGTGCGTCTGCTGGAACGCATGACCAGTGGACAGCAACTGGTTCGCACGCGTGCGGTCCAGGGCCAGGATCTGGATCTGGGCTCGTCTCATCGACGCTGCCCACCACGGCGTTCTTGGGAGGTGACATATACAGGCCCGACCCCGTCGTGCAGTTAGGCCTCCAACTGCGGATGGGTGGAGAACTTGAAGGTCTCAACGCGGTGCGGCTGGATTTTCCATCTGCGCCGGGTCCGGGCCACGGACGAATAGGAGATCCCGAACCGCTCGGCCGTGCTCCGCGCGGACCAATGCAGTATCCCCGGCTCTGCAGGCGGTTCCTATCGTTGACCAGGATTTCGGCAATGAGCGTCAGCGGATCGATCTCCGGTTCGCGGCCCTGGAAACGGCGCGTCACGCAGCCCCTGGACACCATCGAGGAGGTGCCGCTTGCGCCATTTCACGACCTTTGGGCCAGAGAACCCGGTCCATCTCTCAATCTCTCAATCTGGATATTCGCAGATCGTCCGCACTGGATTGTTTCACGTGAAACAAGACCGAATTCCGTCGCTTGCGTCATCTGGGCCCACTCTGAGATTGTGGGGAATCGTTTGGAGGTCAAGGTCAATCCTTAGGTCAAGAGTCGCTGCCTAAAGCGCCGCTACGATCATCAGCGATTCAAGGAATTAATATTTGCCTATCACTTAAGTCGTGGACGGCAAAAGGCTTCGGGCGTGCCACGAGTGCCGGCCGAACAGCGCGAGCGGGTCCCCGGGTCGCCGGCGCAATCGGACCCCCACCGATCTGCAGCCACCAGCAAGGCCCTGCAACTTTGCATGCTCGGGGTACGGGTTCTGTAAAACGGCATCTGTGTCCGTTCCTGTCCTCGCAAGCGAAGACAGCCCGCCGCGTGCTCGCCGAGTTCAGCCTCATCGCTGCTGGTCTGTGCCAACGAGGTAAAAGGTAATAGGTTTCGGAGTAACACGTTCCGGGCAGTTTCACGTGAAACATGGTGCCACGCTTCTGGGGGATTGGTGCGAACTCACGGGAGACGTCGTTGCTAAGCCTGGACCCGAAGCCATTCATTGCTGGAAGCTCTTCGGAGGGTCGTTGCAAACTGCGATTGTTGTCTCATGATTCACACACAGCGGCGGTCCTTTGGCGTTGAGGACCTGTAGCGGACATGTGGCGCTGAGGTCTGCTATTGCTGCCATACACGCGGGCCGCAAGGCACCCACCGGAGTCCCACCCAGCCGTCCTTGACTCCAGCCGGCTCCGGTTAGGGACTGACATGACCCTGGCTCCGACTCCTGCAGGAGCTGCGCCTCGTGCCCCGGCGCACAGGCAGCATGCTGCACAAGGGCGGTGCACCAGAAGACTTGGCTGCGCCGACCGTAGACCAAGACGGTCCGTCATGGCGTGCCCAAGCACCCTGCGCCGGCGCATGCCCGAGCTATAGGGAATCCGGTGGTCGGGCCGCTGAGTGCTTGGTGCTCAGACTGAGTCGGACACAGGCCGCAGGGTGAGTCTTTCCAGGTTAGGGGATCTAGGGGACCCCCGGTGCGGCCCCGGCCTGAGTCCGTCCATTTGTCTCGGATCCGTCCCTGTGCCTGAGCGGACCGTGAACGGAGATCGTGGACCGGAGCATTGCGGAGGGCAGGACCAGAGTCGGCGGCTGACTTTGGTCCTGGTGCCATCGTGAACGGCATAGCACCTCAGGAACTAATGATGGGCGGTGCAACGTTCTGGCACTCTCGGTCGCGTACAGGTTCGCGGATCTGGAGGAGGGTCAGTCATCCTGGTCCGGGTCGTTGAGAGCTAGCTGCTCGAGGTCTTGCGGCTCCACTCCCTGATGCTCAGGAATGTCCTGCGGCTCCACTCCCTGGTGCTCATGAATGTCTTGCAACTCCACTCCCTGGTACTCAGGAATAATGCCTTGGATCAGAATGGGCGGGGAATCAACGTTGAACAGACGAGGCTGGCCGAGAGCCTATTCTTCATCTCCCGGCGTTAGCATCTCACGCGCTTCTGAGTTGTCCACAGAAGTTATTCACACGGTTATCCACAGGGTACGAGTGATTTCTCACAACCTCCGTCAGAGCAGAAGGGGACACCAAGCTCCTGGTATCTCGTGACCGGCATAGCACCTCAGGGGACTAAAGATATGCGCTGCAACGTTCTGGCAATCTGGATCGCGTACACGTTCGCGGATCTGGGGGAGGGTGAGTGATCCTGGTCCTGGTCGTTGTGACCTAGCTGCTTGAAGTCGTGCGACTCCACTCCCTGGTGCTCAGGAATGTCGTGCGACTCCACTTCCTGGGGTCAGGAATGAGGCCCTAAATCAGGTGGGTGAGGAATCAAACGTTGAACAAACGACGCTGGCCGAGATCCTGTTCTCCATTTCCCGGCGCTGGCATCTCACGAGCCTTGAAGTTGTCCACAGAAGTTATACACACAGTTATCCACAGGGGGTGAGTGATTTCTCACAGCCACCGTCGGAGCAGAAGGGGAGGCTACGCCCCTGGTACCTGGCTCGGAGTACAGCGCCGGTGAAGTCGGGAGCCCTGGAGTTACTTGACCGACGCTGGCGTCGGGAGCTGGATACAGCCCAGGGCAACCGGAACGAGCCCCGTATTAGGCCGAAATTAACCGGAATCTTGCGATATTTCTAGTACTCACGTCGTGTTGTGCGTGGACGGAATCGGGCCGCCCATGTTTCACGTGAAACGAGATCGCCATCGGGGATCGTTCGGCTAGGCGACTGGGCTACCATGCCTTCTGCAGGTCCTGCCCAGCACGCGCCCCCGGAGACCTTCGGACCAGTAGTCCACAGAGTTATCCACAAAGTTATCCACCGCCTCATGCACAGGGCGGCTGGTGTGGATAGGGATGCTGCAGTCCGGATCGGTGAAGGCACGGGATCACCCAGCACGCGTCAGGCAGCGCCACCATAACCACATTCGCCTGCGCCATTGGACCCGATCATGCCTGGGCTGTTCCACGGCCCCGCCTTGCTCGCCTCCCTATGTAGCCCCGGACCGCTCCCGGTCCCGTCCAGTAGTGGGCGCCTATTTCAAGGACGGACGACGATGCAACGTGGGCAGGGGCCCTGCCCAGCCAGGCCATACTCGCCCCTGCCCACGTCCAACCCGCCAGGACTGTAGCAATCCCAGCACGCCGCCCAGAATCTACGACCTCTTGTTCAGAAGACGTAGCGGCAACATCCGGCGGAGTGGCCGCGGGGCTGTTGTCTTGAAACATCTCGCTTCTGCCGCCCCGCAGCTGACACGCAGAGTCCCAACATGACGGCCGGTTAGTCGCAACGAGCTGTGAATCACGCGTGGCGCCGGCCGGGCACTTTACGGCGATGCTTCATTTGTCGCCACGCATGGCCGCGTGTAGTTCGCCAAATTCGCTGCGTGGCAACGCGGTCTGCCCCTGCCAGTCCAAGCCTTCGCCGCCGCAGTTCCGACCTGAAGCTGCGGCAAGAACAGATCTCTGTTCAGGGCGTCGCGAAGCCTGTCTACATCGTCGCAACCGTCCAAGCGGAAATCATGATCCCACACGACAGCCAACCCTCTACGAGCACCAGGCCGCAGAGGACGGGACCGCGGCCGACACCAGCGCAGTACCCCCGCGTGTCAACTAACCGTTGCATCGCAGGGGAGTGGTGCCGAGCATGTGGCCCCCCCGCCCCGGCCAAAACTCGCGATTCCAGGCGAAGCTGGGTTATCACGCCCACCCGGCCAGCCCGGGTCTCTGGTGGGCGCTCAAGATCGCGACATGCTGCCTCTTGGAGGGAGGACACTCTCCGTACGCAGCTACGGATCGGGAGCGCGGTGTCTAGGCGGGCTTTCAGCGACGCCGTGAGATGCAGCCATAGTACCGACTGCCGGCGGCGTTACTCGAGCCGGCAAATCGGTGGAAACCGACATCATGGGTTCCGAAATCCACTCAACGTGTACGTCCAGGTCCTCTTAGATGGCCCCGGTCTAGACGTGTGCAGTCAGTTAGGGCGGCATCAACAAAACGAACAAATCAACCCCCAAGTGATGTTTTGGCGTTCCGATAAAGTCGACAGGAGGACCGGGCGCATTCGTCAGGGATTTTTGGTGGCCACACCCCTTGACGGCCTCGTCGGCCCCTCCACGAGTAGAAGCACCGGCAGCGAAAACCGGCGTGCTCAGCGGGGCATCGCGTTTCACGTGAAACGGCTGGGCGGGCCTACGAATCCGGCGAGGTCCGCAGGCCAATGGCGAAGAAGGCTGCCGGTCCGGAACGGCGGATATCCACCGTCTGACTCTGTGTTCGGTCTTCGGTGGTTTCTGCAACAAAAGGACGCTCATGAATCATGCTGCGGTCCGAACGTTTCACGTGAAACACGCGGCACGCTACCCCCGAACCCGAAGCATCAGACACTAGTGCACGAACACATACAGCTGCTCCATAATCCACAGCCGGTAGTCATGCCAGAAGTCCAGCAACGGCCGAGATCGCCGCACCAAAGAAGAATCCCAAACCACTCATCAGAGGGGCCTCGAACGCAGCAGCCCCCAGGGTCAATCTCACATCTCTGGGCCAAGGAAAGCCAGACAGATGCCGGTCGGCCCGGACGCTCATGAATCATGCTGCGGTCCGAAGGTTTCACGTGAAACACGCGGCACGCTACCCCCGAACCCGAAGCATCAGACACTAGTGCACGAACACATACAGCTGCTCCATAATCCACAGCCGGTAGTCATGCCAGAAGTCCAGCAACGGCCGAGATCGCCGCACCAAAGAAGAATCCCAAACCACTCATCAGAAGGGCTTCGAAGGCAGCAGCCCACAAAGTAAATCCCGCATCTCTGGGCCAAGGAAAGCCAGACAGATGCCGGTCGGCCCGGACGCTCATGAATCATGCTGCGGTCCGAACGTTTCACGTGAATCACGCGGCACGCTACCCCCGAACCCGAAGCATCAGACACTAGTGAACAAACATGCAGCTGCTCCATGATCCACAGCTGGTACTAATGCCAGAAGTCCAGTCATGGCCGAGATCGCCACGCCAAAGAAGAATCCCAAACCACTCATCAGAAGGGCCTCGAAGGCAGCAGCCCATAAGGGTAAATCCCGCATCTCTGGGCCAAGGTAAGCCAGACAGATACCGGTCTGCCGGTTACCCATAAATCATCCTGCGGGTTCACGTGAAACACAACAACACGCTACCGCTGAACCCGAAGCATCAGACACTAGTGAACAAACATGCAGCTGCTCCATGATCCACAGCTGGTACTTATGCCAGAAGTCCAGCCATGGCCGAGACCGCCACGCTAACGAAGAATCCCAAACCACTCATCAGAAGGGCAGCGAACGCAGCAGCCCACAAGGGGGCAATCCTGCATCTCTGGGCCGAGGAAAGCCAGACAGAATCCGGCCTGCCAGGTGTGAGAGCGTGCTCGTAAAGACAGTTGCCACGCGGACCGTTGCCGGAAGGAGTAAAAACCAGAACTGTCCCATGCGTGCACTACAACCAGGGTCCACCGAAACTCCAGGAGAGGCCAACCTCACGACAGGGCGACTACAGCAAAGGACCCTGTTTCACGTGAAACAGGATCCCTCGAATGCGACAGCGGAATGCGGTCTAGCTGGAAGGCCCGGGCGCGAGGACATCCATAATGCGGTTCAGATCTTCAACGCTCGCAAACTCAATGCTGACGCGTCCTTTTCGTGCACCCAGGGAGATCTTGACGTTGGTGTCCAGTCGATCGGACAAGGAGGATGCAAGGTAGTCCAGACGCTCGTGCCGGGCACCGGGACGAGGGATGTTGTTCTTCGAATTCGAGGCGGGGTTCTGGTATAGAGTGACGGCTTCTTCGGTGGCACGGACGGACATGCCCTCGGAAACGATTTTCTGCGCCATGCGTTCCATCGCCGCCGCGTCCGGAAGCGCCAGGAGGGCACGGGCGTGGCCGGCCGAGATGACACTGGCTGCTACGCGGCGCTGGACCAGCGGAGGCAACTTGAGCAGACGCAGCGTGTTGGAGACCTGGGGGCGCGAACGGCCGATGCGGTCTGCCAGCTGCTCATGGGTGGTGCCGAAGTCCTCCAGGAGCTGCTGGTACGCGGCAGCCTCTTCGAGGGGGTTCAGTTGGCTGCGGTGCAGGTTCTCCAGCAAGGCGTCGCGAAGCAGATCATCATCCGTGGTGTCACGGACGATTGCCGGAATGGTTTCCAGTCCCGCCGCCTGCACTGCCCGCCAGCGGCGCTCACCCATGACGAGCTCGTATGGTTCGCCACCCTCTTCGGTGGATGTGCGTACGACAATTGGCTGGAGGACGCCGATTTCCCGCACGGAGTGCACGAGCTCCGCCATGTCGTCCTCGTCGAAGACGGATCGCGGCTGCTTGCGGTTGGGATGGATGTCGGTGACGGGTATTTCCGCGAAACGAACCCCGGGTACCTCGACCAAGTCGACGCCCGAGTCCCTGTCAGCCTCAACTTCCCGGCCAACGTCTGGCACTGCTTTTCGTTCCCTGGGACTGGCTTTCGGCTCGGCTTCCTGAGCATCAGTCACGTCCTCGGCGGCGGGGGACTCACCCTTGCCTGCGGCGAACTGGTGTTCGGGTGCTTTACGGGCCGGCGCGCCGGCAGGGGTAGCCGACTCATTCTCGGCCGCGGTCTGAGTGCTGGTGGGTTGCGTCCGCGGCTCTGCGGCGTCCTCCGCCAGGTCGGCGTCGAGCTCGTCTGCCGAAGGAACCTCGGGCGCAGCGTTCCGCTTCCGGGGTTCGGGGAAGAACAGATCCACGGGACGGGACGGCGCCGAACCGTTTCCGGAACCGCTCATCGAGGCGGAACTTGGAATGAGTGCCCCAAGTCCACGGCCAAGGCCGCGTCGCTTATCGCTCATGGCTACATCCCTCCATTGGAAGAGCCGGGCGTCGCCGGGCTCTCGTTATTGCAATTCTTGAAAGTGATTCTAACGTTCAGCGATTTCCGCTGCGGCTTCCAGGTAGGACAGCGCGCCGCTCGACGACGGATCGTACGTCATGACGGTCTGCTGGTAGCTGGGTGCTTCGGAGATGCGGACGGAGCGAGGAACCACGGCTCCGAGGACCTGGTCCGGGAAATGCTCACGCACTTCAGCGGCCACCTGGGCGGCCAGGTTCGTGCGGCCGTCGTACATGGTCAGCAAAATGGTGGAAACGACCAGGTCCGCATTCAAGTGCTTTTGGATCATTTCGATGTTCTTCAGGAGCTGGCTCAGCCCCTCCAGTGCGTAGTACTCGCACTGGATTGGGATCAGAACCTCGTTGGCCGCGCAGAACGCATTGACAGTCAGCAGCCCCAGGCTCGGCGGGCAGTCGATGAAGATGTAGTCAAGGCGTTCCTCACCGTTCTTGGCCCGCTCCTTGGCGTAAACATCAATGGCGCGGCGAAGCCGCTGCTCGCGGGCCACGAGGCTGACTAGTTCGATTTCCGCGCCGGCCAGGTGAATGGTGGCCGGAGCGCAGATCAGCTTTTCGATGTCCGGGCAAGGCGCCACTACCTTCTGCAGTGGGAGGTCGTTGATCAGCACGTCGTAGATGCTGTCGACGTCGGCATGGTGTTCGATCCCGAGGGCAGTGGAGGCGTTTCCCTGCGGATCGATATCAATCACAAGCACATTGAGCCCAGCGGCAGCCAGTGCGGCAGCAATGTTGACCGTAGTGGTCGTCTTGCCCACGCCGCCCTTCTGGTTAGACACGGTGAAGATTCTGGTCTTCTCCGGCTTCGGCAGTTCACGGCCCAGAAGGCGTTCGCGCCGTTTGTTTTCGTGCGCCAGTTCCCGGGCGATGGGGCTGGAATCATCGATGGAGTCCAGCACGTTGTCGCTGGCAGAGACGGCCGTTTCACGTGAAACACTGGCCTTCTCGGCATTCCTAGCAACCGATGCCGTGTGATTCCCGGATAAGTTGTGGGTGATGGCGGGCGCAACAAAGGACCGTGCTGACCCCAGGGACACAAACGGGGGGATCCGCTGTGTGGAGGTTTCGCTGCTTGTCACTGTGACACACTCACTCTCATTCGGCGTCTGCTGCCGGGTACTAGCCTAACCTCTTCGCCTTGAACTCCTTGGAGACGGGGCGGATGCTAGGCAATCTTTTGAGGCTTATTCACAACGATCCGGACTACGGTTGTGGGTTCCTCGAGGACGTCCCCGCCCACCAGCACCACTGACGTCTCGGTGCCACCAAGTTTACGGATCACCTTGGCGGCTTTCTCTATTTCCTCGCCGGCGCTGCGTCCCTTGATGGCAACGACCTCGCCCCTGCCGGCCAGCAGCGGAATGGTGAGTCCCGCGAGATTGGTCAGCGCCGAAACGGCCCGCGCGGTGACCACATCGGCGTCCACCATTCCGACGGCGAGCTCCGCTCGGGTACGCATGATCGTGACATTTTCGAGGCCCAGGTCATCGACCACTTCCTGGAGCCAAATGACGCGCCGCTCGAGCGGCTCGATCAGGGTCAGTTCAAGGTCCGGGCGGGCGATCGCAAGGCAGAGGCCCGGCAGTCCGGCTCCGCTGCCGACGTCCGCCACATGGCTGCCATGGGCAATCTGGCTTTCGATGACGGCGCAGTTCAGCACATGCCGGCTCCATAGCCGCGGCACCTCGCGTGGCCCGATCAGTCCCCGTTCGGTACCGGAAGTAGCCAGGTGCTCAACGTAACGCTTCGCCAGGTCCAGACGGCCACCAAAGATGGACTCGGCGGCCTTCAGCTCGGCCGGGGTAATCTCAACCATCAAGCTATCCGGCGCACTCAGTCTGCGGAGACGACAATGTGCCGGTCGGCACCTTCGCCTTCGGACTCGCTCACGAGGCCCAGGTCAGCAACGGCGTCATGCACAATCTTGCGTTCATAGGCACTCATCGGGGCCAGGGCCACGGTTTCGCCGGACTCCTTGACGGACGCGACGGCGTCCTCGGCGATCTTCTGCAGCTCGCCGGAACGCTGCGAACGGTAACCGTTGATATCCAGCACCAGACGGGACCGGTTCTCCGTCGCCGAAAGGACGGCCAACCGGGTCAGTTCCTGAAGTGCCTCGAGGACCTCACCGTCATGCCCCACCAGGTTCTCCAGGCCGGCCGATTCTTCCTCGGTAACGATCGAAATGTAGGTGCGGCCGCTGCGGACCTCAATGTCGATGTCGCCGTCGATGTCGGCAATGTCCAGCAGTTCCTCGAGGTAGTCCGCAGCGACGTCGCCTTCTTCTTCCAGGCGGCTGGCGGATGCACCCTTGTCCGGGTTGCCCTCGGAGTCCAGGGCATCCTGCTGGGACTCATCCTGGTCTTCGCTGACCTCGGCGGAAATAGCGTGTTCGGTGCTCTCGGCGGACATTACTTCCTCTTCCTGTTCTTACGTTGTGGCTGGACGCGCTGGGCCTTGGCCTGCATCGCGGCGACCGCAGCGGCTTCAGCGGCTTCGGCGTCGGCCTTCCTGGCACCGGTCAACGGCAGTGCCGGAAGGCCCCTGGCGGCGCGGCGCTCAGCGAGGGCCTTGGCGGCGGGGGAACCCGGCGTCGGCATGCGGCGGATCACAAAGAACTGCTGTGCCATGGTCCACAGGTTGGTGGTGGTCCAGTAAATCAGGACGCCGATGGGGAAGTTGATGCCGCCCACGCCAAAGACAATCGGCAGGATGTAGAGCATCATCTTCTGCTGGCGCATGAACGGGCTGGCCATGGCCTCTTCGGACATGTTCTTGGCCATGATCTGCTTCTGCGTGATGAACTGCGAGGCCGTCATGGCGAGGATCATCACGATCGAGAGGATCCACACCGCCATCACATTGCCGCCCGGAGGAGTGCCATGGAGCAGGGTGGCGGACAGCGGGGCGCCGAATATGCTCGACTGGTCGAACTGCACCACCTGCTGATGGCTCATCGCCCCGATGCCTTGGCCCTTTTGGACGGCCGACGTAATGCCCGACAGCACGGTGAAGAGGGCAAAGAAGAACGGCATCTGGATGAGCATGGGCAGGCAGGCCGAGAACGGGTTGGTGCCGTGCTTCTTGTACATTGCCATCTGTTCCTGCGCCATAGCCTGGCGGGACAGCTGGTCGGTCTTGCCCTTGTACTTATCCTGCAGCTTCTTCAGATCTGGCTGCAGCAGCTGCATCCCGCGCTGGGCCTTGATCTGCTTCACGAACACGGGAATCAGGGCGGCGCGGATCACCAGCACCAGCCCAATGATGGACAGGGTCCATGTCCAGCCGTTGGCCGCTGGCATGCCAATAGCGCTCAGCCCATCATGGAAAGCCACCATGATGAAAGAGACCAGCCACTTGAACGGAAACATGATTGTTTCAAAGAAGTCCATACGATATCCCTATTCGTTAGGCCGCAAGGCGGCCTGCTCCATCAGACTGAGCAGCCAGGTACTTGTCCGGATTGTTCAGTACAACAATTGTGGGGGTGCGGCCTTCGGGCCAAACACGATCGCCGGCGGGGACGTGGTCCACACCACCGGCATTCCAAGGATGGCAGCGCAATAGGCGCCGCCCCGCCAGCCAGCTTCCCCTAACCGCGCCGTGGACCGTAATCGCCTCGAGGGCATAGGCCGAACAGCTGGGAAAAAAGCGGCAGACCTGGCCGTACAGCGGTGAGATCACCTTGCGGTACGCCATCAGGAGCAGAATGAGGATATTGCGGGGCAGGTTCCATACCGCCCGGCCAAGCCAGGCTACGGCGGACTTTAGCCCCGAGATAGGAAGGGGGACGACGGCGGCAGTTGACTTACGCACGCGGTGTCCCTTCCTGTGTTTTCTCGTCAGAAACTGAAGAAGCAGCCTGTGGAAGGCGGCTGCCCAGCCGTTTCATTGTCGTCTCCAGAGCGGCGTCATAGTCGTTCCGCAGTTGGTCCCAGCTGGCACCGGCCGAAGCGGGCAAGGCCCTGACCACGATCGCGAACCCGCTACCGTATTTCTGCAACGACAAGGCACCGGCCTCTCTCAGTCTCCTCTTAACGAGGTTCCTGACGACAGCGTTCCCGACACTCTTGGAAACGATGAATCCGATCCGGCTTGGTTCGTCGGCAGCGAGGGCTGCCGCATATAACACTACGTTCCGGCGTCCATTGCGGACACCGGAACGTACAGTTGTTGAAAAATCGGTTGATGTCCTTAGACGGTTTCGGGTGGCTAGCACCGTTGAACTCGCATAGGGAGGTGGACCGACGAGTCAGTTATTTAGGCCGACAGCTCGGTGCGACCCTTGCCACGACGGGCGGCCAGGATGGCGCGGCCGGCACGGGTACGCATACGAAGGCGGAAGCCGTGCTTCTTGGCTCGACGGCGGTTATTCGGCTGAAAAGTCCGCTTGCTCACGTTAGTTACTCCAGTGGATCAAAGGTGCGCCCACCCGATCAAGGGGAAGAACTGGCCGACGCTAAGTTTTGTATGTGCCGCTTCCCTCGACTCGCAAGACGCGGGGCGTCGGGGAGATAAATTTAGAGGGCGAAAAGCGTGCACAAAGGACTTCACAACGTTAGGGCTAAACCGCCTCCAGAGTCAAACCGAGGAACCCTTCGCCGTCTTTCCCCAGCTGTGGCTAACTCCTGCCGCGGCCTGTGGATGAAGTGCGTCACGGCCCGCGATTTCGAACTACAACCGTGTGATTATCCACAGGACAGACCCTAGCTATCTTCTGGGTTTTTGATCCCCTAGAGTGTCCCAGTAGCCAATTATCCACGGACTGTGCATAACCCTGTGGATTGAGCCGGCGCCAGCGCACTGGTTCGGGCCTTGTGGCTGCAGCTAATGCAGGCCAGCAAGTTTGAGGAACTGATTGATGACAGTAGACGAAGCCAACCAAGCCAACACTGTCGGAAGTTCCTGGCGGAGGGTAGTGAGCCTTCTCGAAAACGACCACCGTGTAACACCCCGGCAGCGCGGCTTCGTCATCCTCGCCCAGGCACAGGGCCTCATCGGCTCCACCCTCCTTGTGGCGGTGCCCAACGAGCTCACCCGCGAGGTGCTGCAGACGCAGGTGAAGGAAGCCCTCGACGACGCCCTCCGCAGCGTCTTCTCAGATGAGATCCGTTGTGCCATCGACGTCGACACGGATCTGGTGCCGCTGCACACCGAGCCGGAACCCGCCGTCGAGCTGGCGCTGACAGCCGATCCGACCGTGGAGCTGAAGCCGCAGCCGATGCTGCCGAGCACTTCCCACGAATTCGGCCGCCTCAACCCGAAGTATGTCTTCGACACCTTCGTCATCGGTTCTTCCAACCGGTTCGCCCACGCCGCTGCCGTCGCGGTAGCCGAAGCGCCGGCCAAGGCTTACAACCCCCTGTTCATCTACGGCGACTCCGGGCTGGGCAAGACCCACCTCCTGCACGCGATCGGCCACTATGCCCGCCGGCTCTACAGCGGCATTCGGGTCCGGTACGTGAACTCCGAGGAATTCACCAACGACTTCATCAACTCCATCCGCGACGATGAGGGCACGAGCTTCAAGACCACGTACCGCAACGTTGACGTGCTGCTCATCGATGACATCCAGTTCCTGGCCGGCAAGGACCGGACGCTGGAGGAGTTCTTCCACACGTTCAACGCCCTGCACAACAACAACAAGCAGGTGGTCATCACCTCGGACCAGCCGCCCAAGCTGCTCGCGGGGTTCGAGGACCGGATGAAATCCCGCTTCGAGTGGGGCCTGCTGACCGATATCCAGCCGCCAGAGCTCGAAACCCGTATCGCCATCCTCCGGAAGAAGGCCCTCAGCGAGGGACTCTCCGCCCCGGACGATGCCCTGGAGTACATCGCGTCCAAGATTTCCAGCAACATCCGGGAACTTGAAGGTGCACTGATCCGGGTGACCGCGTTCGCGAGCCTAAACCGCCAGCCGGTGGATGTGGCACTGGCCGAGATGGTGCTCAAGGACCTCATCACCGACGACGGAGCCCAGGAGATCACGTCGGCGCAGATCCTCACGCAGACCGCCGACTACTTCAAGCTGAGCATGGAGGAGCTGTGCAGCAAATCGCGCACCAGGACACTGGTAACCGCACGCCAGATCGCCATGTACCTCTGCCGCGAGCTCACGGACATGTCACTTCCCAAGATCGGACAGGAGCTCGGAGGCCGGGACCACACCACGGTGATCCACGCCGACCGCAAGATCCGGGAACTGATGGCCGAACGGCGTGTGATCTACAACCAGGTGACCGAGCTGACCAACAGGATCAAGCAGCAGCAGCGCAATTCCTGAGCCGTCCTGCCACGCACTCCTACCTTATTAACAGGGGCCTGTGGACAACCCTGTGGAAAGTTAAGGGGACAACCGCGGTTAATGGGCTTAAAACCCTTAAGGTAGCTGTGGATCAGCCGACCGGCCAAAAATGTTATCCCCATCCACAGCCTGTTTAAAACCTGCTCCACCCACAGTCCATGAACAGGGCAGATCCGCGGAACGGCACCGCGAGACGGGGTTATCCACAGTTTCCACAGCAGTTATTAACACTACTAATCCCAAGAAAATGAAATTCCCTCAAACAACAGTTTCTTGTCCGACCCTCTCGATGTGCCCAGGCCCGTCCCGGACCGGGAACGGAAACCGGGCTGCGGGCCACCGGGCTGAACCACACGGCTGTAACCCGGGGATGGGAGAAACCCGTTCCGTGGGGCTAAGCTGTCTGCAGTGCGTCCGTCCCGGACTTCATTTGTGGTTTCCCAGCTGGGCCATGGACCCGGGCAGCAGGCACGTCTCTTGTTGACGGAGTTCGGCTACCCCGCTGAACGCCGCGGCAACCCGGCGATTTAGCGATGACAGCAGTAATGAAAGGCGGCACCCTTCCGTGAAGTTCAGAGTCGAACGGGACGTCCTGGCAGAAGCCGTGACCTGGACCGCCCGGTCGTTGTCTCCGCGGCCGCCAGTACCGGTACTTTCCGGGCTGCTCCTGAAGGCCGAAGCCGGTACCGTGAGCCTCTCGAGCTTCGATTACGAAACATCGGCCAGGCTGGAAATCGGCGCTGATATCACCACCGAAGGCACCATCCTCGTGTCGGGACGGCTCCTTGCAGACATTTGCCGCAGCCTGCCCTCCGCCCCCGTGGATATCGAGACTGATGGCAACAAAGTCACGTTGACCTGCCGCCGTAGCAGCTTCCACCTCGCCACGATGCCGGAAGCTGAATACCCGCCGTTGCCGGCACTGCCCCGGATCAGCGGCACGGTCGCGGGTGATTCCTTCGCGCAGGCAGTCGCCCAGGTGATTATCGCCGCCAGCAAGGACGACACCCTGCCGATCCTCACCGGTGTGCGGATGGAAATCGAAGACGATCTCATCACCCTGCTCGCGACGGACCGCTATCGACTCGCGATGCGCGAAGTGCCCTGGAAGCCGGTCACCCCCGGGATTTCCACGAGTGCCCTGGTGAAGGCCAAGACGCTCAATGAAGTGGCCAAGACGCTCGGTGGCAGCGGAGAGATCAACCTCGCCCTCGCCGACGATGACAGCAGACTGATCGGTTTCGAGAGCGGCGGCCGAACGACAACTTCGCTTCTGGTCGACGGCGACTACCCCAAGATCCGCTCTCTCTTCCCCGATTCCACGCCAATCCACGCGACCGTGCAGACGCAGGAGCTCGTCGACGCCGTACGGCGCGTCTCACTCGTGGCTGAACGCAATACTCCGGTCCGTCTTGCCTTCACCCCCGGCCAGCTGCACCTCGACGCCGGCACCGGTGAGGACGCCCAGGCCTCGGAGGAACTTGAGGCCCAGCTCAACGGGGAAGACATCACCGTGGCCTTCAATCCGCACTATCTGGTGGAAGGCCTGAGCGTGATCGAAACCAAGTACGTCCGGTTCTCGTTTACCTCGGCACCCAAGCCCGCCATGATCACCGCCCAACACGACGCCGACGGCGAGGATCAGGGCGATTACCGCTACCTCGTCATGCCGGTCCGCCTGCCCAACTAGCGGGCAGACGCCGGTCGCGGTAGTAGAAACCGCGGCAGAACGGTCCAGTTGAGCCGCCCGGCGGCCCGGGTCCAAGCTTCCACACCCCAGCGCAGAAAAGAGTTCACACCGTGCACATCGGACTTATCGGCCTTGGCAAAATGGGTTTCAACATGCGCGAACGGCTGCGCGCGGGTGGAATTGACGTGACCGGCTTTGATCGGAACCCGGACGTAACGGACGTCGCCAGCGTGGACGAGCTCATCGCCACCGTTCCGGCGCCCCGTCTGATCTGGGTGATGGTCCCGTCCGGCGAGATCACGGATGCCGTGATCACCGAGCTCGGCACCAAACTTGACGCCGGCGACCTCGTGATCGACGGCGGCAATTCCCGCTACACCGAGGACCAGAAGCACGGCTCAGCCTTGGCCGAAAAGGGCGTCCGCTTTGTGGATTGCGGAGTTTCCGGCGGCGTCTGGGGCCTCCAGAACGGTTACGGCCTGATGGCCGGAGGCGATCCGGCCGACATCGAACGGGCCCTCCCGGTTTTCGACGCGCTGCGTCCCGGAGGCGACCGTGCCGACAGCTTTGTGCACGTCGGCGGCGTCGGCGCCGGGCACTACGCCAAAATGGTCCACAACGGGATCGAGTACGGCCTGATGCAGGCCTACGCAGAAGGCTACGAACTCCTCGCGGCCAAGGACATCGTCACCGACCTTCCGGGAACGTTCCGGGCCTGGCAAAAGGGCACGGTGGTACGGTCCTGGCTGCTGGACCTAATGGTCAAAGCGCTGGAGGAGGATCCCGGACTGGTGTCGATCGACGACTACGTCGAGGATTCCGGCGAAGGACGCTGGACCGTGGAAGAAGCCATCGCCAACGCGGTTCCCGCCCCGGCCATTACGGCAGCTCTGTTTGCCCGGTTCTCATCCCGTGAGGACAATTCGCCGGCCATGAAGATGGTTTCAGCTTTACGCCACCAGTTCGGCGGGCATGCCACCCGTCCGGCGAAATAGTCCTGCCCTGAAACCCTGAACCCGGCGTGTACCTAGAACAACTCTCGCTCACTGATTTCCGCAGTTACGCCCAGGTGGACCTCAGCCTGGAGCCCGGCGTCACCGTTCTGGTGGGATCCAACGGCATCGGAAAAACCAACCTGATGGAAGCCATCGGCTACCTTGCCACGCTCAGTTCGCACCGGGTCAGTTCGGACGCCCCACTGCTGCGCTTCGACACGGAACGGGCCCTGATCCGGGCCAGGCTGGTCCGCGGTGAGCAGGCGACGGTGCTGGAACTGGAAATCAATGCGAGCCGGGCCAACCGTGCCCGGATAAACCGCAGCAACCCGGTCCGCGCCCGCGACATCCTGGGTATCTGCCAGACGGTGCTCTTTGCACCGGAAGACCTGGCCCTGGTGAAGGGTGATCCGTCCAGCCGCCGTCGTTTCCTGGATGAGCTGCTGGTCAGCCTTGTTCCACGCCATGCCGCGACCCGCAGTGACTATGACCGGGTGCTCAAGCAGCGCAACGCGCTGCTCAAGTCCGCCCGGGCCGGTAAGTTCACCGCCAGCCATGAAGCAACATTGGATGTGTGGGACCAGCACATGGCGAGGGCCGGCGCCGAACTGCTGCACGCCAGGCTTGAACTGGTGGAACGACTCCGGCCGCACCTCAAGAGCGCCTATGCACAACTCACCGACGGCTCCAAGGAAGCCGGCGCCGTCTACCGTTCGACGCTGCAGGGTGTATTGGAGGACGACGGCGCCGCGATAGCGGCACCGGTTAGCGCGCCCGCCACCGCGGCACCGGACGCCGCGGCCGCGGAGGATCTGCGCAGTTTGTCCGTCGCGGAACTCACCGAACGCTACGTCCAGGCCTTCGCCGCGTCACGCCGCAAGGAGCTGGAACGCGGCATTTCCCTCGTCGGCCCGCATCGCGATGAGCTCGAACTCGTGCTGGGACAGGCCCCGGCGAAGGGATATGCCTCGCACGGCGAAACCTGGTCCATGTGTCTCTCCCTGCGCCTCGCCTCGTATTACGTGATGCTGGATGATGCGCGCACCGGCGGCTCGGCTCCCATTCTGATCCTGGACGACGTTTTCGCCGAGCTGGACGTTCAGCGACGGCGTAAACTGGCGGCAATAGTATCCGGCGCCGAGCAGGTGCTCGTGACGGCCGCCGTCGAGGATGACATTCCCGTGGAGCTGGCCGGACGGCGGGTAAAGGTTATCCCTGGAGGAATCGATGAGCCGGCAGATCGATGAATAAGGATACCGACGGCGGGCTGCAACCAGGCCGCGATCCCGACGACATTGACGCTGCCCAGTCCGCGCTCAACAGAATGCGCGAGGCCGCCGCTGCGCGCGGTGAAATCCGGCGGAAAGCTCCGCCGCGCGCCGGCGCCTCGCAGCCCAAGCCCGGCCGCAGTGCCGGAGGAACCCGGGGATTCGGGCAATTCCACGGCACCGGCCGGGACCCCCTCGGACTGGGAAAGGTCGTGGGTCGCCTTGTAGCCGAACGCGGCTGGTCCTCCCCGGTGGCCGTGGGGTCGGTGATGGCGGAATGGGCGACCCTCGTGGGCCCGGAAATTTCCGCGCACTGCACCCCTGAGAGTTTCGAGGACACTACGCTGCACGTCCGCTGCGATTCCACCGCCTGGGCCACGCAGCTTCGCTTGTTGAGCTTCAGCCTGCTGGAGAAGTTCCGGGCAGAACTTGGCGACGGCGTCGTGACGAAGATCCACGTGCTCGGACCGGCGGCGCCAAGTTGGCGGAAAGGCGGCCGGTCAGTCAACGGGCGCGGGCCGCGGGACACCTACGGATAGTTCCGTATCCGGGACAGCCGCCCGGATCTGAAGCACTCCTTGCAAAACTATTGAATAATCCGCAGACGGCATGTAGGGCGCGTCGGCGGCCGGGGACCGTATAGGCACCCTTGACTGGGACACCGGGGCGCTTGCAGGCGGAGCCTACGGCCTCCCAGCGGCACTTTCCTTCCCGCCGGGTGCCCCAGAATGCGGGTTTGTGCACCTCCACACGGTAGAATCATGGTAGATAACTGGGCGCCGGTGAAACGTTGACTGAGTCCGTTTCCGACGCAATGTCTGCGTGCGGCAGACGGCTCCTCGGCTCATCAGATTTCGACGGTGTGATCAGTGACGTTCCCGTTGGCAGAAGCCGTCCTTCCGGATCGGCTACGGCCGGCCTTCAACGAACATAGAGGAGTCGACAGCGCCTGTGGCTAACGACAATGTAGAAATTGCCGAAGTGGAAGAAGTAGCGCGGGGAGCAGCGGACACCCCGGCTGAAGCCGATACCCGCCACGGCTACGGTGCCAGCGACATCACGGTGCTTGAGGGCCTCGAAGCGGTCCGGAAGCGCCCGGGTATGTACATCGGTTCAACCGGGCCGCGCGGCCTGCATCACCTGGTCTATGAGGTCGTGGACAACTCGGTCGATGAGGCGCTGGCCGGTTACGCCACCCACATCGAGATTGTCCTGCAGGCCGACGGCGGCGTGAAGGTTGTCGACGACGGTCGAGGCATCCCCGTCGACATGCATCCCACCGAACACAAGCCCACAGTCGAAGTTGTGATGACCATCCTGCACGCTGGTGGCAAATTCGGCGGGGGCGGCTACGCCGTTTCCGGCGGCCTGCACGGCGTCGGTATTTCCGTGGTCAACGCGCTTTCCAGCCGGGTCGACACCGAGGTCCGCCGCCAGGGCCACGTCTGGCGGATGTCTTTCGCCGACGGTGGCAAGCCCCAGGGCGGGCTGGTCAAGGGTGAGGAAACCGACGAGACCGGCACCACGCAGACGTTCTACCCGGACGCCAGCATCTTCGAAAGCACGGAATTCGATTTCGAGACCCTGCGCGCCCGCTTTCAGCAGATGGCCTTCCTCAACAAGGGGCTGCGCATCACGCTGACCGACGAACGCCAGGCGGCGAAGGACGCTTCCGACGACGATCTTGACCTCGACGTCATTCCGATTGAGGGCGAAGTCCCCGCGGAATTCCACACCGTCGTCTACCAGTACGACGACGGACTGCTGGATTACGTGAAGCACCTGAACTCCGGCAAAAAAGTCGATGTGGTCCACGAGGACGTGATCGCCTTCGAGACCGAGGACACGGAACGCCACATTGCCCTGGAAATGGCGATGCAGTGGACCAACGCCTACTCCGAGAGCGTGCACACCTACGCCAACACGATCAACACGCACGAAGGCGGCACCCACGAAGAGGGTTTCCGTGCCGCGATGACCTCCCTGATCAACCGCTACGCGCGGGAGAAGAGCATCATCAAGGAAAAGGACGACAACCTCACCGGCGATGACATCCGCGAAGGCCTGACCGCCGTCATTTCGGTCAAACTTGCCGATCCGCAGTTCGAGGGCCAGACGAAGACCAAGCTCGGCAACTCCGAGGTCAAGGGCTTCGTCCAGCGCGTCGTCACCGACGGACTCGGTGACTGGCTGGAACGCAACCCCGGACCCGCGCGCGATGTCATCCGCAAGGCCATTTCGGCCGCCCAGGCCCGCATGGCCGCCCGCAAGGCCCGCGACAACGCACGCCGCAAGAGCCCGCTGGAATCCTTCGGCATGCCCGGCAAGCTCTCGGACTGCTCCTCCAAGGACCCGGCCAGGTGTGAGGTCTACATTGTGGAGGGCGACTCCGCCGGCGGTTCCGCCAAGCGCGGCCGCAACCCGGAAACCCAAGCCATCCTGCCGTTGCGCGGAAAGATCCTGAACGTGGAACGGGCACGGCTGGACAAGGCCCTCGGCAATGCCGAAGTCCAGTCCATGATCACGGCGTTCGGCACAGGCATCGGTGAGGACTTCGACCTTGCCAAGCTGCGGTATCACAAGATCGTCCTGATGGCCGATGCCGACGTCGACGGCCAGCACATCACGACCCTGCTGATGACGCTGTTGTTCCGCTACATGCGTCCGCTGATCGAAAACGGCTACGTCTACCTGGCCCAGCCGCCGCTGTACCGGATCAAGTGGTCCAACGCCCCGCACGACTACGTCTACAGCGACCGTGAGCGCGACGCCAAGCTGCTTTCCGGCCAGGCCTCGGGCCGCCGGATCCCGAAGGACAACGGGATCCAGCGCTACAAGGGCCTCGGCGAGATGGACTACACCGAACTCTGGGACACCACCATGGATCCGGACCACCGTACCCTGCTGCAGGTCACCATGGACGACGCCCTGGCGGCCGACCAGATCTTCTCCACCCTGATGGGCGAGGACGTCGAATCGCGCCGGAACTTCATTCAGCAGAACGCCAAGGACGTCCGGTTCCTCGATATCTAGCGGCCTGTGCGGGCCTGGATATTCTCGGATTGATATATACCTGAAACGGAAAATATAGACTATGAGTGACGAAACACCCGAGGTTCCGGCCGGTTCCGCCGGCAGCGAGCCTGTACTCGAAGGCACCGTCCTGGACACCGACGTGCTGACCGACCGCGTCGAACAGGTGGACCTGCAGACGGAGATGCAGCGCTCCTACCTCGACTACGCGATGGCCGTCATCGTCGGCCGCGCCCTCCCCGATGTCCGCGACGGCCTCAAGCCGGTTCACCGCCGCGTGCTCTATGCAATGTTCGACGGCGGCTATCGGCCGGAGCGTTCCTTCAACAAGTGCGCCCGCGTGGTCGGCGAGGTCATGGGCCAATACCACCCGCACGGCGACACGGCCATCTATGATGCGCTGGTGCGGCTCATCCAGGACTGGACCATGCGCTACCCGCTGGCGCTCGGACAGGGCAACTTCGGCTCCCCGGGCAACGACGGCGCAGCCGCTCCGCGGTACACCGAAACCAAGATGGCCCCCCTGGCCATGGAAATGGTCCGCGACATCGACGAGGAAACCGTCGACTTCCAGGACAACTACGACGGCAAGAACCAGGAGCCCACCATCCTGCCGGCGCGGTTCCCGAACTTGCTCGTCAACGGCTCCTCGGGCATCGCCGTCGGCATGGCCACCAACATTCCGCCACACAACCTCCGCGAGGTTGCCGACGGCGTCCAGTGGTACCTGGCCAACCCGGCCGCCAGCCGCGAGGAGCTGCTCGAAGAGCTGATCCTCCGGATCAAGGGCCCGGACTTCCCGACCGGCGCCACCATCCTTGGCCACAAGGGCATCGAGGACGCCTACCGCACCGGCCGCGGCTCGATCACCATGCGGGCGGTCGTCAACGTCGAGGAGCTCCAGGGCCGCACCTGCCTGGTGGTCACCGAGCTGCCCTACCAGGCCAATCCGGACAACCTGGCGATCAAGATCGCCGAGCTTGTCAAGGACGGCAAGATCTCCGGCATCGCCGACCTGCGGGACGAAACGTCCGGCCGCACCGGCCAGCGCCTCGTGATCGTGCTCAAGCGCGACGCCGTCGCCAAGGTGGTGCTGAACAACCTCTACAAGCACACCCAGCTGCAGGACAACTTCGCCGCCAACATGCTGGCGATCGTTGACGGGGTGCCCCGTACCCTGAGTCTTGACGCCTTCATCCGCCACTGGGTCACGCACCAGATGGACGTCATTGCCCGCCGGACGCGCTACCGCCTCCGCAAGGCCGAAGAAGAGGCGCACATCCTGCGTGCCCTGCTCAAGGCGCTGGACGCCCTGGACGAGGTCATCGCCTTGATCCGGGCCTCCAACACCACCGAGGCGGCCCGCGACGGACTGATGCAGCTGCTCGATATCGACGAACTCCAGGCCCGCGCCATCCTGGACATGCAGCTTCGCCGGCTCGCAGCCCTGGAACGCCAGAAGATCCAGGACCGCCACTCCGAACTGGAAGCCCTCATTGCCGAGTACAACTCGATCCTGGCCTCTGAGGAACGGCAACGCGAGATCATCAGTACCGAGCTGGGCGAAATCGTCGCCAAGCACGGCGATGACCGCCGCACCAAGGTCCTGCTGGGCTTCGACGGTGACATGTCGATGGAAGACCTGATTCCGGAAGAGGAAATGGTCGTCACCATCACCCGAGGCGGTTACGTAAAGCGCACCCGCAGCGACAACTACCGCTCGCAGCAGCGCGGCGGCAAAGGTATTAAGGGCGCGCAGCTGCGCGGCGACGACGTCGTCGAGCACTTCTTTGTCACCACGACGCACCACTGGCTGCTGTTCTTCACGAACCTGGGCCGCGTCTACCGGGCGAAGGCCTATGAACTCGTGGAGGCGGGACGCGACGCGAAGGGCCAGCACGTGGCCAATCTCCTCGCCTTCCAGCCTGACGAGCACATCGCCCAGGTGCTGGACCTGCGCGATTACGAGCAGTCGCCGTACCTGGTACTCGCCACCAAGCGCGGCTTGGTCAAGAAAACCAGGCTGGAGGACTACGACACGAACCGTTCCGCCGGTGTTATCGCAATTAACCTGCGCGACGGCGACGAGCTGGTTTCCGCCCAGCTGGTATCCGAAAGCGATGACCTCATGCTGGTGTCCCGGATGGGGCAGTCGATCCGCTTCACCGCGACGGACGAGGCCCTGCGCCCGATGGGCCGGGCAACGTCCGGCGTAACGGGCATGAAGTTCCGGGAGGATGACGAACTGCTGGCCGCCGACGTCGTCCAGGACGGCTCGTTCGTGTTCGTCGTCACGGAGGGCGGCTACGCCAAGCGCACCGCTGTTGAGGAATACCGGCTCCAGGGTCGCGGCGGCCTCGGTATCAAGGTGGGCAAGTACCAGGAGGAGCGCGGACATCTCGTCGGCGCCTTGATCGTCCACGAAGAGGACGAGGTCCTGGTCGTCATGGAAGGCGGAAAGGTCGTTCGGTCCTCCGTCGCCGGAGTTCCTGCCAAGGGACGCGACACGATGGGTGTGATTTTTGCCAAGCCGGACAAGAATGACCGCATCATTGAGGTCGCGCGCAACAGCGAACGCGGCCTGGACAGCGAAGACGAAAGTCCGGCATCTGAGCCGGATGACGTAACGTTGGCTGAAGAAACCGGACCGCACGACGGGTCCGTAGAGGCAGAATCAGTACCGGCCCCGGAGTCAGATGAGTCATCAGGCAATGCCGAGCTGGACGAAGACAACACCGGAGGTAACGAGTGAGTAATCCCGACTCATATTCCACGCCGAACAGCGGCGGAACGCGGCAACCTGTATCCGCGCCGCGCGTGAGCGCGCCGTCACGTCCCCAGCAGCGCCCGGGCGTTTCCGCGGGCGCCGCCGACACGGCGCAGCATCCCCCGGCACCCGGGCAGCGCCCCGGGCAGGGCGCCCCGGCGGCACCCGCTCAGCGCCCCGGCCAGAACCCGGCCGGCCTGATCAAGCCAGCCCCCAAGGCCAAGGTGCGCCGTGCCAGGCTGCTGGTCAGCAAGGTCGAACCCTGGTCCGTCCTGAAGATGGCCTTCCTGCTCTCGGTGGCCCTGGGCATCGTGACCGTCGTGGCCGCTATCGTGCTGTGGACTGTTCTGGACCTGACCGGCATCTTCAACCAGGTCGACAGCCTCCTGGGCACCCTGGCGGGGTCAGAGGGCGGCGGCTTCGAACTGAAGAAGGTGGCCTCGCTGGGTCAGGTGGCATCCTTCGCGGTCATCATCGCCGTGATCAACGTTGTGCTGCTGACCGCACTCTCCATGCTCTCAGCCGTGCTGTACAACATCTCCGCCACGCTGGTCGGCGGCATCGGCGTCACCCTGACGGACGACTGATTTCCCGCTCGTTTCCCGGATATTTTCGCGGGAAATGCCTCGATTTGAGATCGGGCCGGGATGTGCTGTAAAGTCATATCTCGGCCCGACGGGGCAACCCGATGAGGCATCGGGGCGTATAGCTCAGGCGGTTAGAGCGCTTCGCTGATAACGAAGAGGTCCCAGGTTCAAGTCCTGGTACGCCCACGGAATCTGTACAGATTTCCGTAGAAGCATAGGTGATGGTCCGGGTCAGCCGGGGCCGGAACGGGGTGGGTGTGAAGAAGTTGCTCGTTGTTGCAGCTACGATCGCAGGCGTCTTGCTCTACAGGAAAGTGCAGGAGTCCGAAACCCGGAAGAATGTCTGGAGTGAATCAACCGACACGGTTGACTAGCCCGGATTCCCGGTACGGAAGAGGGAAAGCTGCTCTCCGGAACTAGGGTATGATTGACGGGTTGCTTCTTATGGGGGCATGGCGCAATTGGTAGCGCACCTGCTTTGCAAGCAGGGGGTTCGGGGTTCGAGTCCCCGTGCCTCCACCATAAGGAAAGCCCCGGACCGCGGAAGCGGTCCGGGGCTTTTGCATGTCCGAAAGCCCTCAGCTGAGCGGCCTATGCCTCACTGCTTGGGTTTGGCGTAGTCGTCCATGCCCTGCCAGTCGATGAAGACGTACGGTTCGTCCCCGATGACCCATGCGTCGTGCCCCGGCGGAATGACGCCGAAGTCGCCCGGGCCGAACTCGATCTCCTCACCGTCGTCCATGACTACCTTCAGCCGCCCGGACACGGTGTAACCGACGTGGGAGGCCATGCAGCTGTCCGTCTGGGCGATTGGCTTGACGTGCTGGGACCATTTCCATCCCGGCAGAAACGTCGCACGCCCTACGGCGCCCGCGTCGAGATTGACGAGTTCAACCTGGCCCATTCCGTCCCTGACGGGGCGGGTCTCCTCCGGGGAATCGAAGCTTTTTCGGATGATTGACGCCATTATGGTCTCCTTTGTCGGTGGGTGAGACCTATTCAAGAGTGGCACCGCGCCGTGCGGCGGTCAAGGATGCACGCGGCGTCCGCTGTCACCCGCCCGCGCCCTACTACTGTTGGACCGTGAACTTCTTCCTTGCCACCCTCGGAGTGCTGGGCGTGGCATCCTCCGGGCCCCTCATAGCCGCTACCCTGGGTGCCACGACCGTGAGCGCTCTTGCCATCGCCTTCTGGCGCAATGCCATCGGAGCGGCCGTGATGGCCGGACCCGTGCTGATCCGGCAGCCACGGCAGTTTTCCCGTGTCACCGGCAGCGAGTTCCGCTGGTCCCTCGCCGCCGCCGTCGCCCTTGCACTTCACTTTGCCTGCTTCATCACCGCCCTGCAGCTGACCTCGGTGGCAGCGGCCACCGCCTTGGTCTGCCTACAGTCGGGCTGGATCGCCGTGTTCCAGCTGTTCAGGGGTGTGCGGCACCGCTGGCCGGTCCTCGCGGGCCTGGGCATCGCCTTTGGCGGCGTCGTGGCAATCACCGGGTTCGACATGGGCACCTCCCCGGACGCGCTCCTGGGCGATCTCCTGGCCATCGCCGGCGGCGCCCTCGCCGGGATCTACACCCTGGCCGGCGGCAAGGCACGCCAAACGATGGGGACCGGCGTTTACACGACGCTCTGCTACGGCATGTGCGCCGCCGTCGTGGCCGTGCTGGCGCTCGTGTCCCGGCAGCCGCTGACCGGATTCGATGCCGCCGGCTGGCTCGGCATCCTGGCCATCACCGTCTGTGCCCAGCTGATCGGGCACACGGCGTTCAACCACCTGCTGGCCACGATGAGCCCCCTGCTCGTGTCCATGATCATCCTGCTGGAGATACCGGGGGCCGCCCTGCTCGCTGCGGCATTCCTGTCCGAGACGCTGCCCACCGGGACATACGCCGGACTGGGCATGATCCTGGTAGGACTCGCCGTCGTCGTTCTGGGGCAACGCAGATCGGGGGCGGAGCGCCGCGATACCGAACGGCTCGCGGAGCTCGGGGCCGACTAAGCGGCAGCCCCTCGCGCGGTGCTACTGGCCGCCGCGGCGTGCCGGCTGGGCGGTGTTAACGGTGTGGATGGCACGCAGCAGCTTCGCTGGGAAGTAGACCGAGAAGAACACCACCATGGGCGCCTTGAGGGCCATCTTCTTGACGTTGTGAGCCTTGTACGTACGGTCGAAGCGCGTCACGTAGTAGCGGTAGTCCCGGGGCGAATCCTCGAGCCGGCGCGCGGACATCCCGGAGACCATCTGGGGCCAGTACTGAATCCGGAGCTCATGGTCGGCGAGATGCAAGGAGAGATCGATGTCCTCATGCATCTCGTCCTTTTCATCCCGACAGGTCTCGTCGCGGATCAGTTCCCAAGCGGAGCGCCGAAGGGCCATGTTCGATCCGAACAGGAAGTGGTACTGGTGCTTGGCCAGCTTGAGCATCAGCTGGCGCATCTTGTCGTCCGCCTTGAGGCCAAAGCGCCGCATCGGCATGTCGTAGTAGACCACCGGACCCGTGGCCGCGTGCACCGACTGGTCCGCGAACGCCTGCTGGACCTGCTCCACCCAGTCCGGCTCGAGAACGGAATCGGCATCGATCCGGCCAAGGATGTCACCCGTGGCATGGTCCAGGCCGAAGTTGCGGGTGGGAATCAGGCCCTGGTCCCGGTCCTGGCTCAGCAGGATAATGGGGCTCTCCGGGTACTCCAGCTGCATCTGGCGGACGATCCCGGCCGTGCGGTCCTTGGACATGTTATCCACCACGATGATTTCGTGGGCGGGCACGGACTGGTAAACCGCAGCGATCAGGCACTGCCGGATGACGCTTTCCTCGTTGTAGGCGGGAATAACAATGGATATGGCCGGTGGCGGCACGGCATCGTGTAAAGCATCCTCTGAGGATCTATCGGCTGACATCACCTCAAATTTAGCACCGATACCGATTTTTCCTCCCGGGAGCGGGAGTGCTCCGGGCAGGTAATCAAACGGCGGAGGGTAAACCAGGTCCGCAGGAATGCACATGGCACACAAACAAAAGGGAGGGACGCCGCCACTGGCGGTATCCCTCCCTTTCCGTGCAGCCGAAAGGCGGCCCGCTTTACTTACCGGTGTTCTTGTCTCCGTCATTGTTGCGGCTCGCGGCAATGTTCCGGACCGCGGTCTTGGCATCCGTGGCAACTTTGGCGTCGGCGTCCGTGTTGTCCTCGGCCGCGTCCACCGCCGCCCGCTGGGCTGTATCCGTGGCATCGCCAACGGCAACCGCCGGCGCGCCACCACTCGAGGCATCCGCTGACTTTTCCGCTGCGGCAGCTGCTGCCATGTCGGCGGTGTCCTTGGCCTCATTAACAGTGGTGGCAGGAACCGGAGCAGGCGTAACGGGCGCCGGGGTCTTCCACGGATCCTCGACCGGCTGAGACGCCTTCCAAGCGGCGACCCCTGCGGCGACGGCAGCGGCGATCACACCGAAGATGAGCAGTCCGCGGCGCCTGGGCTTCTGCGGCTTGGCAAGTTCGCCGCCCACGACCTTGCCGGCCCCGTTCGTAGCCACCTTGAGGTGGCTGCCGGCCGTTTTTGCCTGTTCCTGGACGGCGTGGATGATTCCCACATCGCCGAGTTTCTGGGCGACGGCGTCGACATGGGCCGGGGCGCCCTCGAGCGTCCGGTGCACCGCTTCGGAAGCGTAGCCGATCTGGTCCGAGAGCCTGGGCAGGTATTCGACGACGACCCGGTCCCGTGCGTTCGCGATCACCGGCGTCGCCTTGTCCAGCGCCTCGTGGAGCCGCGGGGTGGCGCCTTCAACGGCGTCGTGGATCCTGGGTGCGAGCTGCGCCAGTCCGCCCTGGAGGCGCGGGGTTACCGTGGCAACGCCGTCAGCTAGATTGAGGGCCGCCGACTTGAGCCCCTCCTGGATCTTGGGAGAAGCGGTGTCCAGGCCCTGCTGCAGGCGCGGAACGGCCCAGCTGACTGCGGCTTCAACCCGCGGGGCTGCCCAGTCCTTGGCGTTCTCTACGCCGGTGCTGACCGACTGCTCCAGCTCACGGGCAATACGTTCCGTTTTCTTCACAACTACCTCCCGATTAATGTGACGGTTCTCAAGTTAGCCTACGTGTCCCAGCCCTCACCGGCTATTCTTCGGCCTGATTCCGGCCCGATTTCACCCAGCGCGGAACTGGCGGACCGGCCCTGTGTGTATTGGCCTGCCATGGAAGAATAGGCCCATGACTGCCATCGCAACTGCAAAAGCAACCATCCACACGAGCCTGGGCGACATCGTCGTAAACCTCTTCGGTAACCATGCCCCCAAGACCGTTGAAAACTTCGTCGGGCTGGCCACCGGTGAGAAGCCCTGGACCCACCCCGAGACGGGCGAGGACAAGACGGGCACACCGCTGTACGACGGCACCATCTTCCACCGCATCATCAAGGACTTCATGATCCAGGCCGGCGACCCCCTGGGCCGCGGGGTCGGCGGACCGGGGTACAAGTTCGACGATGAGATCCACCCGGAACTCACCTTCAACGCGCCGTACAAGCTGGCCATGGCCAACGCCGGCATCCAGATGGGCAAGGGCACCAACGGTTCGCAGTTCTTCATCACCACCATCCCCACCGGCTGGCTGCAGGGCAAGCACAGCATCTTCGGCGAGGTGGCCGACGAGGAATCCAAAAAGGTTGTTGACGCCATCGAGGGTGTCCGTACCGGCATGGGCGACCGCCCCGTCGAGGACGTCACCATCAACAGCATTGACGTTGAAAAGCTTTAAGCCCAGGCCATGAGCTACGGAATTCCGGCGGCAGAGCCGTCCGCGCAGATCCCGGTGTGCCCCCGGCACCCGGACCGGCCAGCCTATGTGCGCTGCCAGCGATGCGGGCGCCCTGCGTGCCCCGACTGCCAGCGGGCGGCCGCCGTCGGGTTCCAATGCGTTGACTGTGTCAACGAAACAAGACGTACGACGCCGAGCGTCAAGACTGTCTATGGCGGCGCCGTAGCCACCGGCCGTCCGATGGTTACCTTCCTCATCATCGGGCTGTGCGCCCTGGTCTTTGTGCTCCAGTGGCTGGTCCCTAATGGCGGGATCTATCAGAATCTGGCGTTCGCCACCGTCTATGCCGGCCCCGAGTTCGGAGTGTTCGAACCCTGGCGGATGCTGACGTCAGCCTTCCTCCATTCCCAGAGTTTCATCCTCCACATCGCGCTCAACATGTACATGCTGTGGATGTTCGGGCAGGCCCTGGAACCTCTCCTGGGCCGGATCCGCTTCCTGGCGGTGTATCTGCTCTCCGCCTTCGGCGGATCCGTCGGATACCTCCTGCTGACGCCCGACTACATCCCCGGCCAGCCCGTGAGCGGCGTGGTCGGTGCCTCCGGCGCGATATTCGGCCTCTTCGGCGCCATGCTCGTGGTCCAGCGCCACCGCGGCGGCGATACCAGGCAACTCTGGGTGTTGATTGCCATCAATGGCGTCATCGGATTCCTGGTTCCGCAGATCGCGTGGCAGGCCCACCTGGGCGGCCTGGTCACCGGCGCGCTGTGCGCAGCCGTTATCGCCTATACCCCGCGCGGGCCGCGGCAAGGGCTCCTGCAGGCAGCCGGCCTGGTGCTGGTTCTCGCGCTGCTGATCGCAGTCAGCGCCCTCCGGGTCGCCAGCACCTGACCGGAACCGGCACTGTCCGGCTCCCCTTCCCGGGCCCAACTGCAGTGGTGTGACTGCCCCGCCACTTGCCTGCCCCGCCGCCCTGGCGTCCCGCGGACGGGGCGCCAAGCCGCCCAGGCGGCAGCCACTCCAGGCGCGCTGACGGGGCGCCAGGCCGCCGACACCCCGCCGGCCGACACCCCGTCCGCCGATCGCCTGCGCTGTTTCTGGCGATGTTTCCCCAAGCTGCCCTACGCGCTCGAACCAAGCCTCAACGGCCGTCCGTGTCAGTCTCCCAAGTTGTCCACAGGGGTTATCCACACTGTTGGTAACTTACATGGCTGTAGTTCAGACTGCGATGCCCGGTCTGACAGCCCCAGCTGGCGTTTCCGACTCCGGAGCAACGACAGTCTCCACAGCTGTGGATAACTTTAGGGAACAGGCCTGTGGTTAAGTGGACAACTCCGGCTGTAGCCGAGAGGGCCGGACCAGAACCGCTCTAATCCGTGCATAGGGCGGGCATTGGCTTGAAGGGTTTTTGTGGCACCCGGCTCGGTAGCCCCGGATTTCAACAGCTTTATGCACACTGTTAATAACCGCGGGCGGGACTCCTCGCGGCCCCGAGATACCCGGTCGGGCCTTCAGATCGAGCTTCGGCTTCGCAGCCCCCAGGTTTATCCCCAACTGTGGATAAGTTGTGGGTACACGATTGTTGGTAAGTGGATAACGTCTCGGGAGAGGCAGCTTCCGCGGATTTTCGCCCACAACGAGCCTTGGTTCACGGATGTCGGCCGGGGTCCCGACGAAAGGGCATCGCGCTGGGGAGTTATCCACAAGCAATCCACAGTGTTAATAACCTGTTCGTTTGCTGTTTCCTTGCGAATGGCCGGGCTGGCGGGTAGTGGGACGGTGCCGGGCCGCGGATCATGACCTATTTCGGCCGGGTTCAACGCCGAGTTATCAACAATGTGGATAACCTGGTGGCAGTTGTGCACAATCCTCAGGACGGCCAGACGCCGGAGCTGCCGCGCCGATGGCTGTCGACCAGATGGGTGTCCACCATGCCAATGGCTTCCATCAGGGCATACATGGTGGTGGGTCCCACGAAGGCGAAGCCCCTCTTCCGCAACGCCTTGGATAGTGCAATGGACTCCAGGGACGTGGTGGGGATCTGCTCGTGCGAGGTTGGCGAGGGCGTCGAATCGGGCTGGAACTGCCAGACGAAATCGACGAGGCCGCCGTCGTCCCGGAGGGCGATTGTGGCCCGGGCGTGGGTGATCGCGGCTTGGATCTTCAGCCGGTTCCGCACGATGCCGGCGTCCAACATCAGGCGTTCCACGTCCGCCGGTCCGAACGCGGCGACAGCATCGGGGTCGAAGTTCCGGAAAGCGGCGCGGAAGGCCGGACGCTTCCGGAGGATAGTGGCCCAGGACAGCCCCGCCTGGAAGGCCTCCAGGCTGATCCGCTCGTAGAGGCCCTGCTCATCGCGGACCGGCAGGCCCCACTCCGTGTCATAGTACTCGCGCAGCATCGGGTCGACTGACGCCCAGGGCGGACGGGCGAGTCCGTCGTCGCCCATGATCGTACTCGTGGCACCGGGGGTCATCTGAGGTCCTCTCTGGGGGCTGGCTGCTACCAGCATTATCTGCCACCCGCGCTCCGGTGGCGGCTAAGTAGCCGACGCTCTCCGTGCATCAGCTGGAGCGGCTGATAACAGAAAGGACCGGCACACCCCAGGGTGTACCGGCCCTCAGGCGGTTGTGGCGTGGCCGTTCCGGATCAGGAGCGCCAGCGGGTGGTCATCAGGAACCCCACAATGGCGATGCCGAAGCCCGCCACGATGTTCCAGGAACCCCACGCGCCGACCGGGAAGGCGGCTTCGCTGATGTAGAAGGTGATGATCCAGAGCAGCCCGATGATCATCAGGCCGAACATGACGGGCTTGAACCAGACAGCGTTGGGCTTGTTCCGATCGACAGAAGACTGCTGCGACTCGCGGGCGATCCTTTTTCGCGGCTTCGACTCGGGCACGGGTCCTCCTTGGCGGGCTGGACCAGGAGCGGCACCTCGGCTTGATATCCTGCAAGAAGGAAAATGCCACCGGTCTACGCGCTCTTGGTCAGGTTTGAAAATCTTAGTCGCAGCCAATTCTAGCTGTACTTCACACCGCGTCCGCGTCCGCCGCGACCATTCGGGAGGGGAAGCCACGGTGCTGCAGCTGCAGGACAGAGCCGCTGACGGCCGCGCCCGCGGCGCCGGGGGGCGTATCTCAACCGGCATCAGGCTTCTGGGAGAGCTGCTCATCACCGCGGGAGTTGTCCTCGTTCTTTTCATAGGGTGGCAGCTGTGGTGGACCAACGTTGAGTCCGCGGCGACGCAGCGAGAGGTCGTAGAGGACTTTGCCCGGCAGGTCAACGCCTCCCCGGTCCAGGGGGACGGTCCGGGTGTGCAGGGTAGCCCCGCGGTGCCGTCCGACGCCGCGGCGGGCTACGGGCCCGCCATCACCTCGAGCGAACCGGCCGTCGGTGCGACGATCGGGATTCTGTATGTCCCGAGGTTCGGCGCCGACTACAGTCGGCCGATCGTGCAGGGGACGGATCCGGCAGTGCTGGACACCCTGGGGATCGGGCACTATGCAGGGACCTCCATGCCCGGCGCTGCCGGAAATTTCGCGGTTGCGGGACACCGGCAGACCCATGGCGCGGTGCTGGACAACATCGATGCCCTGGTTCCCGGCGACAGGATCTATGTCCAGACCCGGGACGGTTTCTACGCCTATGTGTTCCGCAACAGCGAGATCGTCCTGCCCGACCGCACGGACGTGTTGTTGCCCGTGCCGGCGCAGCCGGCGGCCACGCCCACGGAAGGCTACCTCACCATGACCAGCTGCAATCCACGCTTCGGCTCCCAGGAACGCTTCGTGGCCTACGCCCGGCTGGAGCAGTGGCACCCGGGCTCGGCGGGGCCGCCGGCGGATATCGCAGCCCAGGTCCAGCGCACCATGCGGGAAGGCTGAGCTTATGTACGCTTGGATTTTCCGCCATCTTCCCGGTCCCCTGTGGCTCCGGATTGCCGCCGCGCTGGTGCTGGTCGCCGGCGGGCTGGTATTGATGGTTCAGTTCCTTTTTCCCTGGATGGCACAATTCACCCAGTTCACTGATTCAACGATTGGTTCGGCAAGTCACCCATGAGCACAACGAAGATCCTCGTCGTCGACAACTACGACAGCTTTGTCTACACCCTGGTGGGGTACCTCCAGGAGCTCGGCGCGGAGACGACAGTCGTCCGCAATGACGACGTCACCCTCGCAGAGGCCATTGAGATGGCGGAAACGCGCGACGGCGTCCTCGTCTCTCCCGGGCCGGGAGCCCCTGCGGATGCCGGGGTGTGCATTGAGCTGATCAAGTGGTGCGGCGGCCGCAGCAAGCCCATGCTGGGCGTGTGCCTGGGCCACCAGGCGCTGGCCGAGGCCTACGGCGGAACGGTAACGCACGCGCCCGAACTGATGCACGGCAAGACCTCGCTCGTAGAACATCACGGGTCCAGCGTGTTTGCCGGGGTCCCTTCCCCGTTCACCGCGACCCGCTACCACTCGCTGGCAGCCGTTCGTGAGAGCATCCCGGCGGTTCTGGAGATCACCGCGGAGACCGGCACCGGCGTCGTCATGGGGCTGCAACATCGTGACGCCCCATTGTGCGGTGTGCAGTTCCATCCGGAGTCGGTGCTCACCGAAGGTGGCTACCAGATGCTGGGCAACTGGCTGGAGTCACTGGGCATGGCAGGCGCGGCCCAGCGCGCGGCGGCGCTGAGCCCGCTTATCAAGCACTGATGCATCGCTGATCACGGGACGGCCGAACCCGCCCGGCCGTGCAGCGCTCCGGGGAGACTGCTCCCAAAGCGGCCCGTTCGCCCTACTTGGAATCCTTCGTGGCGGTCGGCGTGGGGGTCGGTGAAGGTGCCGGGGGCGGTGGAGCCTTGGCTACAGTGACAGCGATGACTTTGCCCTGTTCGACCAACGCCTCCGGCGCGTCACTCTGTGCTGTGATCTTTCCCGGTTCGACCTGCGAGTTCTCAACTTCCGTCACGCTGAGCGTCAGCCCGAGGGCTTTCGCGGCGCCGTCAGCTTCGGCCAGCGGCAGCCCGATGAGCTGTGGAACGGCGACCTTGCCGGTGGATACAACTAGTTCGACGGTGCTACCCACCGCCACCGGCTGGCCGGGAGCGGGCTTTGTGGTGATGACGAGGCCGCCGGGTACGGTCGGACTGTTGTTCATAATGGTGGTCGGCGCACCGACCAGTCCCTTCTGCCGCAGGACATCCCGGGCGGCCGCCTCGGTACGGCCGGGCAGGTCCGCGGGGATGGCCACGACGCTCGGGCCATCGGAGATGTTGAGGGTGATCTCTGCATTGGGTTCCAGGGACGTACCCGCAGCCGGTACCGTACCGATGGCGGTGCCCTTGGCAACGGTGTCATGCTGGGTCCGGCTGATCCGGGGTTTGAGGCCCGCGTCATAGAGCTTCTGCAGCGCCTCGGACTCCGTGAGTGACGCCACGGAGGGCACGTCGACCTTGACCACGGGGGGCGGTGCCTGGTTTATCACGTTGAAGAGCCACAGCCCGCCGCCCGACAGCACCAGTACGGCGAGGACCATCAGGGTGGCGATCCAGGTTCGACGACGGGACTTCTGCCGGATGCTGTGTTCGCGTGCGCGTTCGACCGGCAGTACCAGCGGAAGGCTGTCCGTGTCGGAGGGGCCGTACGAGTCGGCGGCCTGGCCTGTCAGGGCGTCCTGCTGACCGGGGATGCCCTGGCCGGGGCGCAGCCTGCCGCCGGGCACATCATCGAGGAATCTGGCGCCCGTCATCGGGAAGACCGCCGTCGGTGTGCTCTCGGGAGTAGGTACCGTGTCGTTCGGATCGGTCGGAGCTTCGCTGGCCGCGAGCGGGGCCACTCCCACCCCGTTGCGCGCGGCCCGGAGGGCTCGGCGGAACGCGGCGGCATCCTGGAAACGGTCCGCCCGGTTCTTCTGAAGAGCCTTCATCAGCACGCTGTCCAGGGCATCGGAAATTTCCGGGTTCAAGCTGCTGGCCAGTTCCGGGATCTCGCGGACGTGCTGGTAGGCAACGGAAACGGGGCTGTCGCCCACGAAGGGCGGCCGCCCGGTCAGCATCTCGTACAGCAGGCAGCCGGCGGAGTACAGGTCGCTGCGGGCATCGACGGTTTCGCCGCGGGCCTGCTCCGGCGAAAGGTACTGAGCCGTGCCCACCACCGCCTGGGTCTGCGTCATGGTTGCGGACGAGTCCGCCATGGCCCGGGCGATGCCGAAGTCCATGACTTTGATGCCGTTGGAATCGGGGCAGAACATCACATTCGCCGGCTTGATGTCCCGGTGCACGATTCCGGCCTTGTGACTGTAATCGAGGGCCGAAAGGACGCCCAGGGTGAAGTCGATGGCCTGGTCGATGCTGACTTCCTTGGCCCTGACCAGGTCCCGGATGGTCTTTCCCGACACGAGCTCCATGACGATATACGGCACCCGCACGCTGTCGTCATGATCACCAGGCACCGCATGGTCCCCGGTGTCGTACACGGCGACGATCGAAGGGTGGTTCAGTGCGGCCACGGCCTGCGCCTCGCGCTTGAACCTGGCCTGGAATTGGGGATCCCTGGCCAGGTCCGGGCGCAGCAGCTTGACGGCGACGGTGCGGCCCAGCCTGGTGTCCGTGCCGCGGAACACGTCGGCCATGCCTCCGCGCCCGATCAGTTCACCCAGCTCGTAGCGCCCGCTAAGGACGCGCTGCGTGTTCACGGGGCCGCGGTCCTCCCTGTGTGACGGGGTGCGGGGTGAAGTAGACACGGTGTCCTACGGTCGCGTCGAACGGGTTGGCGACGAGGTGGGAGCCTCTTCCGCCGCGAGGTGATAGGTCACGACGGAGCCGGCTTCCACCCTCTGGCCTTGGGCAGGCTCCGAGCTGACAAACGTGCCCGGATCCTCATTCCTGTTGCTCGGTCTGACGTCCGCGCCCTTGACCCAGCGGAGTCCGGCTCCCTCGATGGCCTGCTGTACTTCTGCTTCCGAAGCGCCCGAGGGGATAGCGGGCACCGAGACCATTTGCGGGCCCTTGGAGTAGCTCACGGTGATGGTGGAGCCGCGTTCGACCGGACCGGAGGGATCGATGTCGATGACCGTTCCGGGGGCTGCGGCGTTGAAGACCTCGACGCCGGTGACCTGCAGTCCCCGGCCGTTGAGTTCGTTGCGCACCTCGTTGTATTGCCGGCCACGGTAGGCGTCCGGGATCAGGTTGATGGCCGCCGGCGTGGACTCGGTGGGCGTCGCGGAGCTGGTGGTGGGGCTCGGGCTCTGCGAAGTGGGCGAGGTCGTGGGGGTCGAGCGGGTGGGACTTGAGCTCGTTGCCACGGCGTTGCTGCTTGAGGGCGCCTGCGTCGGGAACAGGATGCCGGCCTGGGTGAGGATCACGCCTACCAGGGCAAAGAGGACCAGCAGGATCAGCGCAATCAGCGGCCAGGTCCACGGGCTCCGGCCGCGGCGGGCCGGCTCATCGCCGGGCTCGTCATAGTCGTCGTCCTCCTGGACCCACTGCCGTTCGGCCGCGAGGGCGTCGGCACGGGAAAGGGTGTTGCGGGCACCGTAGGCGCTGGCGGCGGCGGCGCCGGCCGCCAGACCGGCGGCGGCTCCCGCCCCTGCCGCGCCGACCACCGGCAGCGCTGAAGTCGCCGACGTCGTCCGGTCCTCAGCGGCGCTGGCGCCGATGACGTTCGTCGCCGCCGTCGGGATGCCCACGGGCGCCGTGATGGGTCCCGTGGCTGCCTCGAACAGGAGCATGCCCGGGACTGCCGCGTGGGCCGCGGCGATGTCGCCGTTGCGGATGGCTTCGGCGGCCTCGGACAGCTTGATGGCGTCGGCCGGCCGGTTCTTCGGGTCCTTGGCGAGCATCGACATCAGCAGCGCCCGGACCGGCTTGGAAAGTGTCTCCGGCAGCGGCGGAGGTGCGTCGTTGACCTGCGCGAGGGCGATGGCGATCTGCGATTCACCGGAGAACGGACGGTGCCCGGTGAGGCATTCGTAACCGATCACGCCGAGCGAGTAGATGTCCGAAGCGCCGGTCGCCGTCTGGCCGGTGGCCTGCTCGGGAGCCAGGTACTGGGCGGTGCCCATCACCTGTCCGGTCTGCGTCAGCGGAACCTGGTCGGCCAGGCGGGCAATACCGAAATCGGTGACCTTGACCCGTCCATCCGGCATGATGAGCAGGTTGCCCGGCTTGATGTCGCGGTGCACGAGTCCCTGCGCGTGGGCGACCGAGAGGGCTCGGGCGGTCTGGGCGATCATTGACAGCGTCCGGTCCGGGGAGAGCACCTGCTCGTGTTCGATGATGCTGCTCAGCGGCTGGCCTGGCACCAGTTCCATCACGAGGTAGGCGGAGCCCTCCTCTTCGCCGTAATCAAAGACGTTGGCGATACCGACGTGGTTCAGGAGTGCGGTGTGGCGTGCTTCGGCGCGGAACCGTTGGAGGAAGCCCGGATCACCGGTGTACTCCTCCTTGAGCACCTTGATGGCGACGATGCGGCCAAGGATCAGGTCTTTGGCTTTCCAGACTTCTCCCATGCCGCCGATCGCAATCCGCGTGGTCAGCTGGAACCTGCCGCCGAGGGTGATTCCCGATGTAGGCCTCACTTATTCAACACCGCCTCAAAGATCTTCTTCGCGTTCGGACTGGTTAGCTTTGCGCCGGTGGTGATGTCTACGCCTTGCATGACGATGGTGACAGCCACTTGCGGGTCATTGGCCGGGGCAAACCCGGTAAACCACGAGTTGTTCAGCCCGGTGCCCAGTTCCGCGGTACCGGTCTTGCCGGCCACCTGGACGCCCCGGACGGCCGCTCCGCGGCCGATACCGTCGCTGACAACGCTGGTCATCCACTCGGTGATCTGCCGCGAGATCTCCGGCGTGGTGGACGTTCTCAGGGCCTCGGGCCTGGGCTCGTCGAGCACCCGCAGGTCCGGGGAACGTACCGCCCTGATCAGGTTCGGCTGCATCTGCACTCCACCGTTGGCGATCGCGGCCGTCATCAGGTTGATCTGCAACGGCGTAGCCCGAACGTCGCGCTGGCCGATTGCCGACTGCGCCAGCCCGGCCTGGTCGAGGTTCCGCGGGAAGATGCTCGGGGCGTAATCCAGTTTCAGCTGGTCGCCGAGATCCTGGTCGAAGCCGAACTTCTCCGCCTGGTCGGCAATGGCCTTCTCGCCCAGGTCCAGGGCAATGCTCGCGAACGGTGTGTTGCAGGACTGCTGCAGGGCAAAGGCAAAACTCGCCGTATTGCGGGTGTAGCAGTTGCCGCCGGCGTAATTGGGGAGCTTGTACTGGATGCCGGGGAAGGGCATCTCCGCCGGGTTGGGCAGCTCGCTGTCGTTGTTGTACTTTCCTGAGCTCAGGGCGGCGGCAGTGTCCACGAGCTTGAAGACCGATCCCGGGGCCAGCAAAGCCCCGGTGGGCCCACTGACGCTCTGGTTGAGGTTGATCCCGGGGATCTTGTTGAGCTCGTTGAAGTTGGCCTGTTCGGCGACCGGATCCTGCGTAGCGATCAGGTTGGGGTCGTAGGACGGCTTGGAAACCATGGCGAGGATGGCGCCGGTCTTCGGGTTGGTCACCACGATCGAGCCGCGCTGGCCATCGGGAATGAGGTCGTAGGCGAGCTTCTGGATCTCCGGATCAAGGGTGAGCTCCACCGAGGCGCCCTTGGGCTGGTTGCCGAGGAACAGCTGGCCGATCCGGTCCAGGAACTGCTGGTCCGAGCTGCCGGCCAACACCTCATTCAGGGTCTTCTCCAGGCCGGTCACGCCATAGCTCCTTGAGAAGTACCCGGTGATTCCGGCGTACAGCTCCGGCTGGGTGTAGGTGCGCTGGAACTTGCAGCTCTCCGTGGCGGGCACGGACTCGGCCATCGGTGTGCCGCCGACGATGATGGCGCCCCGGTCGTTGCAGTAGTTCTGCAGGAGGGTGCGCTTGTTCCAGGCGTTGGCTTTGAGCTCGTCGGCACCGACCACCTGCACGAAGCTGAGCGCCCCGAAGATCAGGGCGAACATCGCGATGGCGGCTATCCATGCATTGCGAATGGCCTGGTTCACAGCTGTTTCACCGCCTCGGTAGGTGCGTCGGGACTCGTGCGGGAGCCGGGGACCCCGGTGGGCTTCAAGGGCATCGCGGGGGCGTCCTTCCGGGCTCCCGGTTCCTGGCCGGGCGGCAGCGGTGTGGTGTCCACCGGGCCCCGCGCGGTGTGTGAAATCATCAGCAGCAGGCCCACGATGATCCAGTTGGCCAGCAGCGAGGAGCCGCCGGCGGCGAGGAACGGAGTGGTGAGTCCGGTGAGCGGGATCAGCCGGGTGACGCCGCCGATTACCACGAAGCACTGCAGCGCGATCGCGAAGGAGAGGCCGCAGGCCAGCAGCTTCCCGAATGCGTCCCGGGTGCCGAGCGCGGCGCGGAAGCCTCGGGTGAACAGCAGCAGGTACATCATAACGATGGCGAAGAGCCCGATCAGTCCCAGTTCCTCGCCGAAAGAGGCGATGATCATGTCACTGTTCGCGAAGGGAACGAGGTTCGGCCGGCCCTGGCCGAGCCCGGTGCCGACAAGCCCGCCGTTGGCCATGCCGAACAGCCCCTCGACGATCTGCAGGCTGCCACCGAATTCCCGGCCGTAGACCTCCTCGGTGAAGGCGTTGAGCCAGCCGTCAATCCGGAGGGCCACGTGGGAAAAAACGCGCGAGGCCACGAAGCCGCCGGCGGAGATGAGGACCACGCCGATGATCACCCAGCTGATCCGGCTCGTTGCCACGTAGATCATGACGAGGAACAGGCCGAAGAACAGGATCGAGGAACCGAGGTCCCGCTGGAAGATCAGCACGCCGATGCTAACGAGCCAGGCGGCAACCATGGGACCCATGTCCTTGAAGCGCGGGAACTGCAGGGGTCCGATCTTGCGGCCGGCCAGCAGGATGAGGTCACGGTTCGAGGAAAGATACCCCGCGAAGAATATTGCCAGCGTGATCTTGGCGATCTCGCCGGGCTGGAACGTCATGGAACCGATCCTGATCCACACGCGTGCACCCAGAATTTCACCGGCGCTGATGCCGGGCACCAGGGGCAGGATCAGCAGTCCGGCGCTCACAGCCAGGGAAATGAACGTGAAGCGGCGGAGGATCCGGTGGTCCTTGAGGAACCAGATGACGGCGATTGCCACGGCCATGGCCACAAGGGTCCAGCGCAGCTGGTTGTTGCCGGTGTCTTCCCCGACCCGGTCCAGACGGCGAATCATGGCCAGGCCCAGACCGTTGAGGGCCACCACCAGGGGAAGTATTACCGGATCGGCATACTTTGCGCGGATCCGCAGCACCAGGTGGAACGCCAGCGCGGCCGCCGTCAGCAGCCCGGACTGGAACCAGAAGTCCGTGTCGAAGGCCTTTGCCCGGTCCACGCCGACGAGGGCGTTGGCTCCGATCCCCACCGCGAGAGCCAGGATAAGCAGGACAAGTTCCACATTGCGCCGGGGCCGGGGCGTCGATTCGATCTGAGTCATTTGCCCGCCTCGCAGGTCGGTGCTGTCGTCGGCGTGGGTGCAGCGCCGGGCTCGGGGGCGGTGCTGGCTTCTGGGCCGGGGGCTGCTGCGCTGGCGGGATCCGACGGGGAGGGCGTGAGGCACTCGCCCGCCGGGGACGTGGTGCCGGTGAGCTCCAGGTTCTTCACGATCCGCTGCGCATCGTAGAGGTCGCGGGCGGGCACGGTCTGGCGCACGCGTTGCTGGGAGAATTCGGGCAGATCTGACATCCGGATATCGGTCACCGCTTCGAGGGTGGAAAGCTGGATGGGTCCCAGGCGTTGGGAGACCCCGTTGAAGATGGCGACATGCTGGTCTTGTTCGCCGATGTAGTACCGCGTCTGGGTCCAGGCGTAGCCGAGCCAGAGTCCCACGGTCAGGACGGCCACGATGGCGGCGGCGATGGAGATGGTCAGCCAGCGCCGCGGACGGGGGGCCGTCCGGTACTCCTCGGCGTCCTCGCGGGCCTGTTCGGACTTGTGGGTGAGGACTGTCGCCGCCCGGCGCGCCACGGTGCGTCCGGCAATGGTGGGAATGGACCCTGATTCCGCGGCGGCGGCTGCTGCCCCTACGAGCTGGTGCGGACGGGTGGAGAGCTCCTCCCGCAGCACTTCGGCAGAGAGGTGCTCGCCGAGGTGGGGGTCGGTGGCGGGCTCGGGCCCTTGGCCGTCCGCTGCCTGGATACCGGCCATGTCCGCGGTCTTGCCGCCGCCGGCGTCGCGGGATCCTGACGTCTTTCCGTCAGGGCTGGCGTCCGCTTCATGCTGGGGGACAGCGGACTCAGCAGGCCCTCCCGCGCCGTCCTCCTTCTGGAATCCGGGCACACCGGCTGCACCATGGATGCTGGCGGCCTGCGGTGCGGCGGCAACGCTCGCAGCGACCGCATCAGCCACGGGCGTCGATACGATGTCGACGGCGGCGGTCCGGACGTCGTCGGGCGTCCGTTCCGCGATATCCACCATCACAACGGTGACATTGTCCGGCGATCCGGCTTCGAGCGTGAGATCAACGAGTTCTTCGACGCATTCGCGCAGATCCTTGGTTTCCCGGACGGTGCGTTCCACGACGTGCCCGGCAACGTAGTTCAGGCCGTCAGAACACAGCAGCCAGCGCTCACCCGGTTCGACGTCGAGGGTGGCGAGGTCCAGCTCCGGGCTCGCGTCGACGTCGCCCAGGACACGCATGAGGACGTTCTTGTGCGGGTGCGTTTCCGCCTCTTCCGGACGCAGGCGCCCTTCGTCGATGAGGCGCTGGACGAAAGTGTGGTCCACGCTGACCTGTTCGAATTCGCCGCTACGCAAGCGGTAGGCCCGGGAATCGCCAATGTGGGCGAAATGAAGCTTGCCCTCGGCCAGGAGCAGGGCCGTGACCGTGGTGCCCATGCCCGCGAGCTTGGGATTGATGTGGACGAGTTCGGACAGCAGCGAGTTGGCGGTCTGGATCTCGTCGGCGAGCACCGTTCCGGCGTCGCCCGCGTAATTGTCGTGATCGAGGTGGATCATGTCCAGCACGGTGGCTGCGGACGCGACGTCACCCCCGGCGTGGCCGCCCATGCCGTCGGCGACGACGGCGAGGTGCCGCCCCACATAGGCGGAGTCGTCATTCTTGGCCCGAACGCGGCCGACATCGGAACGCGCGGCGTAACGCATGAAGAGCGGCCGCTTCGGGGCAGGTGTTTTGCCTTCGGCCGCGTCGGCGGGAAGGTCGGAGGCAGCCATGGCTACGGCCTCAATTCGATGACCGTCTTGCCGATTCTCACGGGGACACCGAGCTCCACCGGAAGGGCCCGGGTCAGCTGCTGGTCTGCCAGATACGTGCCGTTGGTGGAACCCAGGTCCTCGATGAACCAGCGGCTGCCCTGCGGGAACAAACGGGCATGCCGGCCCGACGCGTAGTCGTCCTCCAGGACGAGCGTGGCTTCCTGCGCGCGGCCGAGCAGGATGGGACTCCCCGCCAGGGGGATAGTGGTTCCCTTGAGCGGACCCTCGGTCACCACCAGCTGGCGGGCCTGCCGCTTCACGGGGGCCGGCTCCGCCAGGGCGGGGTTCTTGCGGACCTGCCGGGCGGTGGGCGCGCCCGCCGCCGCCTTGTGTCCGATCATCAGGTCACGGCGCATGGCGGCCACGATGCTGAAGATCAGAACCCACAGAAGCAAGAGGAACCCGAAGCGCAGGGCGGTGATTGTCAATTCGCTCACGGGCGGCCGCCTGGATTGGCGGGCAGAAGGCGGAAGGTGATTTTTGTCCGTCCCATCATGATCGTGGAGCCGTCCGCGAGCTCCGAGCTCCCCACGATCTTGTGGCCGTTGACGTAGCTGCCGTTTGTCGAACCGAGGTCGATCGCCTGCGCCGCGCCCGGCCCGGTCCGGACCTCCAGATGCCGGCGGGAAACGCCTGTGTCATTGATGAGGATGTCCGCTTCGGATGAACGCCCGAGCACGACGGAGGGTGCATTGAGTGAGTACCGCTGACCGTCGATGTCCAGCACCGGCTGGAGCCGCGAGGGCTGGCGCGTCGGCGCGGCGGGCATGGCGCCGTAGCTTCCGGGCTGCGCCGGAGCTGAGGGGGCGGCGGCCTTCTCGGTCCGGGACTTGATCTCAAAATCCCCGGCGCGGCGTTCTTCGTCGCGGCGGAAGCTGATCCGGACTGGCCCCTGCAAGGTGTAACCCTGGCTGCGGACGTGATTGATGACGACGTCACACAGCTCTTCTGCGAGCGGGGTGCCCCATTCCTGTGCCCGTTGGAAATCGTCGTCGCTCAGAAGGACGTCGAAGACGTTGGGGGCGAGGGTGCGTCCCGCTGCGACGGTAAGGGCCTTGTTGTCGACCTCGCGGCGGAGGCGGCTGGCGATCTCGACAGGTTCAACCTGGGCGCGAGAACCGGTGGAGAAGACTCCGCGGACGGCCTTTTCGATGCCGCGCTCGACTTTGTCCAGCAATCCCATGGTCCTTCTCCTTTCCTGACGACTGCGGGGCAGTGTTCGTTCTGGAACTCGGTTTCCAACATTTGCGGAAGCCCCCGGTAGGTGGGCACTCCTACATCAGATACTACTGGGCGAGTCTGGGAATGGCCTTAATGGACGCAGCAGCTCCATGCCGTGGAACCACGGCGGTGCGGCGCCTCGGCAGCTCGATTGGTGTTTTTCCGCGGTTGTCCGTTATGCTTGATCTCGCTGCTTTTACGAGGTTGGCGGTCCGCAAACACGGGTCGCATTCCGGGTAAGAGAAGTTGCGCGCGAGTGGCGGAACGGCAGACGCGCTGGCTTCAGGTGCCAGTGTCCGAAAGGGCGTGGGGGTTCAAATCCCCCCTCGCGCACGCAATCGAAGGAACCCCGGGAAATCGTTGATTTCCCGGGGTTCTTTTTTGTCTCGGCCCAGGCGATAGCTCGTAACACCTGTGAGCCCGTTCGCTCAGCGCCCCCGGTGGGTGCCCAAGGACGTAGGTCTTGAGGTCGTCGAGCGTCTGACCAGCAGGATGACGCTCTTTTTGGCGAGAATGGCGTTGCCTCGGAGCTGAAGCCGGGCGCCGTCGTTGTTCTTTCCGCAGTCCCGAGACGGAGCGGCTGGGTCGCACCCAGTCAGTGACCTCTTCCAAAGCGGGAACAGGCCGGATAGGTTTTTGAGTGTTGCAGGATAGTCCTTGTGGCCCTGACGGCCTTCTGCGGGGGAAGTTCCTATCGGAACAGGATTCACGAAGGAGTGAAGAACCAATGGCGTACACAGCGGAGAATTGGCCGATCACCGCGGCCCTGTTGCAGTTTCCGGGCACGGACGCCCAAGGCACACCGATCAACGACGCGGACGCATCCGCCTGGGCCGGGGTCCTCACCGAGGTCCGGGACGCCGGTTTCACCAATGCCGACCTCACGGACAGCTGGGTCCGCCCGGGCGATCTCAGCAAAGAGCGCCTGGCCGAGTTCAAACAGACCGCCGAGAACGTGGGCATCGGCATCCCCGTCATCTCCGCCATCCGGCGTAGCGTGATCGAGCAAGGCAACTGGGCAGAGAACCTGGAGTACAGCCACCGCACCATCGACGCCGCCGCTGAACTCGGCTGTGAAGTTGTCTCGTTCGGCCTGCACCAGGCGATCACGCCGGAGCAGCAGAAGCACCTCTGGTTCTGGACGGTTGAAGGCCACAGGGACCCGGTGGATGACAAGGGCGTCTGGGACAACGCCGTCACACGCCTCCGCGAACTCGGCCGTCACGCGGCCGAGGTGGGGGTCCTGCTCTCGCTGGAAATGTACGAAGACACCTACCTTGGCACGGCAGACTCGTCTGTGCAGCTAGTCGAGGACATCGGCCTCGCAAACGTCGGCCTCAACCCCGACATCGGAAACCTCGTCCGCCTGCACCGACCCATCGAGGACTGGCGCGAAATGGTTTCCAAGACCATGCCGTACTCCAACTACTGGCACGTGAAGAACTACATCCGTGACGAGGACGTGGCCCGCGATACTTACGTTGCCATGCCCGCACCGATGGAAAGCGGCCTCATCAACTACCGTGAGGCATTCAAGGCAGCCATCGCAGCCGGTTTTCAGGGCATCATCTGCACCGAGCACTACGGCGGCGACGGCTTGTCCGTCACCGCAAGCAACCAGGACTACCTGCGCCGCCATGTCCTTCCTAAAGAGGATGGCTACGCCCTGGGCACGAGCAAGGTTGCGCAGGGACGGCAGCAGCCCGCCGGCACCGGACCGGCCGGCTCCTGAACCGACCGGCGCGCCCAATGAAGCGGGCCCGTACTCACCAGAAACTGATTCCAACACGGATTCAATGAGGAACCATGACCCAGATCTTCGACAATCCCGCTGATTTCGCGGATGAGGCGTTGGACGGCTTCGTCGCTGCCAACCGCGGCTATGTAGCCCGCGTGGACGGCGGCGTGGTCCGGTCCACCGAGATGACAGCCGGCCAGGTGGCACTCGTGATCGGCGGCGGCTCCGGACACTACCCCGCCTTTGCCGGGCTCGTGGGACCGGGCCTGGCAGCGGCTTCCGCCTGCGGCAACATGTTCGCCTCGCCCGCCGCCGGGCAGGTCTACCGCGTGGCCAAGGCGGCCAACGCAGGCGGCGGAGTGCTCCTTAGCTACGGCAACTACGCGGGCGACGTCCTGCACTTCGGCCAGGCCCAACTCCGACTTAATGCTGAGGGCATTGAAACCCGCACTGTTTTGGTCACTGACGACATCGCCAGCGCACCGCTGAACCAGATCGGGAAGCGCCGCGGCATCGCCGGCGACCTGACAGTCTTCAAAGTTGCGGGCGCCGCGGCAGAAGCCGGCGCGAACCTGGCTGACGTGGAGCGGCTGGCGATCAAGACCAACCACCGTACCCGCTCCCTCGGCGTAGCCTTCGACGGCTGTACCTTGCCCGGTGCCAGCGAACCGCTCTTCCGCGTGCCGGCCGGTCAGATGTCGCTGGGTCTGGGCATCCACGGCGAACCGGGCATCTCTGAGCATCCCCTGCCAACCGCTTCAGAGCTGGCCGAACTGCTCGTTTCCAAGCTTCTGGAGGACAAACCCGAGGACGCCGGCACCCGTGTGGTGGCCATCGTCAACGGTCTCGGCACGGTCAAGTACGACGAACTGTTCCTGCTGTTCGGCAAGATCGAAAAGCTGCTCAACAAGGCCGGTCTGACCGTGGTGGAGCCCGAATGCGGCGAGCTGGTCACCAGTCTGGATATGTCCGGGCTCTCCCTCACCCTGCTGTGGCTTGACGACGAGATCGAGCAGTACTGGGCGGCCCCGGCTGACACCCCGGCCTACCGCAAGGGCAACCTGGCGCCGCGCGTCCGCCGCGAACTGGCCGAAACCGACGAGGCGGCGGCTGAGGAGACCGAGAACCCCACCCTCGCGGCCGCTGCCGCAGGCAGGCTGGCCGCCTCCGTCCTCGGGCAGGTGCGGGACGTCGTCGTCGAGCACGAAGTGGAACTGGGCAACCTGGATGCCATCGCCGGCGACGGCGACCACGGCATCGGCATGCGCCGTGGTGTGGAGGCAGCCGCTGCGGCAGCCGAGCGGAACGCGGTGGCCGGAGCGTCCGTTGGACGGGTGCTCACCGCGGCCGGCGAGGCCTGGAGCGAGCGTGCGGGCGGAACCTCCGGTGCCCTCTGGGGATCGGCGGTCATCGCGGCGGGCCTCGCGCTGGGAAACCGCGAGTCCTACCGGGCCGATGACGCGGTCGCCGCGGTCAACGCCTTCACCAACGCCATCACCGAACTTGGCAAGGCCGAACCCGGGGACAAGACCATGGTGGACGCCCTGCTGCCGTTCCGGGAGACTTTCCTCAACGAGCTCGACGGCGGGGCCTCCCTGGCTGGCGCCCTCGCCGCCGCTGCTTCCGCAGCGGCCCAGGCGGCGCGCCGGACGGCTGATCTCCGTCCGCTCAAGGGCCGCGCCCGTCCGCTGGCTGAAAAGAGCCTGGGTCACCGCGATCCCGGAGCGGTTTCCTTCGGACTGATCAGCGAACGGATCGCCCGCCACATCCAGGCAGAGCCGGCCGGGCCAGAACCGGCCACATCCGACAAGGCCGCAGCGGCCGGAAAGGGAGCACAAAATGACTAACCCCGAAGGTTTGCGCATTGTCATCGGCAACGACGAGGCAGGCGTCGAATACAAGGAAGCCCTGAAATCCCTGCTCGAGGCGGATAGCCGGGTCGCGTCCGTGGTGGACATCGGCGTCGGCGCCAATGACGCCACAGCGTACCCGCACCTTGCGGTCAACGCCGCCCGGAAGGTGGCCGAAGGCGAAGCCGACCGCGCGCTCCTGATCTGCGGAACGGGCCTCGGCGTGGCAATCGCGGCCAACAAAGTGCCTGGCATCCGGGCCGTCACCGCCCACGACAGCTACTCGATCGAACGCTCGGTCCTGAGCAACAACGCCCAGGTCCTCACCATGGGCCAGCGCGTGATCGGCCTGGAACTGGCCAAGAAGCTGGTGGGCGAATGGCTCAGCCACCGCTTCGATGAGAACTCGTCCTCTGCTGCCAAGGTGGACGCCATCCACTCCTACGAAGCCGACTGAACGGAGGCTGACTGACCATGACGGAAAACCCCAACAGCCCGGGCAGGATCGCCGTCGTCGGATCCGGATACATGGGCGGCGGGATCGCCCAGGTCCTGGCGTTGGGCGGGGCGCGGGTTGCCCTGGCCGACGTTTCCGCAGACGTGGCGCGGACGAACTACGAGCGTCTGCTCACGGAATCCGACCAGTTCGTGGCCGACGGTCTGTTCCCCGAAGGCTCGACCAGCATTTTGCAGCGAAACCTCTGGGCCGCCCAGGACATCGAGGAGGCCGTGGCCGACGCCGATTTCATCGAGGAAGCCGTGCCCGAGGTCATCGGGATCAAGCACCAGACGCTCGCCCGCATCAGCGCGGCCGCCCGTCCCGACGCCATCATCGGTTCCAACACTTCGACGATTTCCATCGCGGAACTCGCGCAGCCGGTCAGTAACCCGGAACGCTTCCTGGGCGTGCACTTCTCCAACCCGTCACCGTTCATCCCGGGCGTGGAGATCATCCCCCACGCCGGGACCTCGGCTGAGACGGTGCGTGCAGCCCGCGACCTCGTGCATGCGGCCAACAAGCAGACCGCCGTCGTCAAGGACGTCACCGGCTTCGTGCTCAACCGCCTGCAGTACGCACTCTTCCACGAGGCCGCACAGCTGGTGGAACAGGGCATCGCGACGGCGGAAGACGTGGACACCCTGGTCCGCACCACGTTCGGCTTCCGGCTGCCGTTCTTCGGGCCCTTCGCGATCGCCGACATGGCAGGCCTGGACGTCTACAACTTCTGCTACAAATCCCTCCAGACGGACTTCCCGGAACGCTTCGCCACCCCGAAGATCCTCACCGACCTGGTGGAGGCCGGCAAGCTGGGCACCAAGACCGGCGGCGGCTTCCTCAACGTCCCGGCGGAGCGCACCCCCGAGCTGGTCGCGTACCGGAACAAGGCCTACGTGGCCATGCAGAAGCTCCTCGAAGAGCTCGGTCCGGCGCCCATTAACTGAGCACCCTCGGCACGTCTGCGCGCACCCACCGTGGTGACTATTGCATATCAGAGTGGTAAACCTTAACTGTTCCGCTGCGGGACCCGGCGGGCTCGTTACTCACAGCGAGGTGCACGATGACTTCAATGAATCCTGCCAATCAACTCGACGAGCTGGGCCAGCGGACACTGCGCAAGGTGCGCAACCGCCTCATGCCGCTGATCGTCCTGCTGTACTTCATCGCTTACCTGGACCGGAACAATGTCGGCTTCGCAAAGCTGACCATGAGCGAGGACATCGGCCTGAGTGCTTCGGCCTATGGCCTCGGCGCCGGCATCTTCTTCCTCGGCTACGCTCTGCTGGAAATCCCGAGTAACGCCGGCATGTACAAGTTCGGTGCCCGTAAATGGATCGCCCGCATCCTCATCTCGTGGGGCATCTTCGCCACGGCCATGGCGCTGGTGAACGGCGAGGCCACGTTCTACGTTATCCGGTTCCTGCTCGGTGCTGCGGAGGCAGGGTTCTTCCCGGCCATCCTGTTCTACCTGACGCTGTGGTTCCCGGCGGCTCAGCGCGTCACCGTGCTGGGCATCTTCATCCTCGCCCAGCCCATCTCCAACGCGTTGGGCGCCCCGGTCTCGGGCCTGCTGCTGCAGATGGACGGCATCATGGGCCTGCACGGCTGGCAGTGGCTTTACATCATTGAAGGCATCCCGGCCATTCTCCTTGGCCTGCTGACCCCGTTCCTGATGACCGACCGTCCCGGCCATGCGCATTGGCTGGCGGACGATGAGCGGGAGTGGCTGACCAGGACCATGGACGAGGAGCTTGCCCACAAGCAGAAGGGCCAGCCGCACCACTTCCTCGCAGGCCTCAAGGACTCGCGGACCATCGCCTACTCGGCGCTGTACTTCGGACTGGTCTGCGGCATCTACGGCCTCGGCCTGTGGATGCCGACCATCGTTGCCGCACTCGGGAGATTCACCACCACGGAGGTCGGCTTCATCGTGGCCATCCCCTACACGATTGCGGCCGTCTTCGTGTACTTCTGGGGCCGGCGCTCCGACCGCACCGGGAACCGGGTGATGCATGCGAGCATCAGCATGGTCATGGCCGCCGTCGGCCTCCTGGCGGCCGGCTACCTGGTACAGGTCAACGCGATCCTGGCACTGATTGCCCTGACGCTGGCGGCCATGGGCATTTACTCCGCCATCGCCCCGTTCCTGGCCATGCCCTCGACGGCCCTGGTGGGCGCTGCCGCGGCAGCCGGGCTCGCCATGGTGAATTCGCTCGGTAATCTGGGCGGGTTCGTGGCTCCCTACGCCGTTGGGCTGCTCAACGACGCCACAGGAGACAACCGTTCCGGCCTCGTGTTCCTCGCCGCCTGCCTCGGCATCACGGCCGTTGCCACCTACCTCTACGCGCGCAAGCGCCCGGAGGGACATGTGAAGCCGGGTACGCCGGCCGCGGTCGGAGAGGAAGCTGTAGCTGCCGACGAGTTTGACATTAAGAGCTGATAACCAGGCGACGAGAGGCTAACGGACATGGCACCTCATGAAACGTTCCCGGCTGAGCGAACGGCGGTGCTGACCGGCGCCGCTTCTCCGCGCGGCATCGGACGGGCGACGGCGGAGATGCTCGCCAGCCAAGGCTGGGCGGTGGCGATTTTGGATATCGACGGCGACGCGGCACGGAAGGCCGCGGCGGAAATCACCGACGTCTACGGCGTCCAGGCGATTGGGGTAGGCGCCGACGTCTCCGACCAGGCAACCGTCAACGCCGCCATAGACGAGGTCGAAGCCGCGCTGCCGCCGATCGTCGCCCTTGCCAACCTGGCGGGCATCAGCTCACCCACGGAGTTCATGGACGAGACGCTCGAGGCATGGGAGCGGGTGTTCAAAATCAACATGACCGGCACGTTCCTGGTCACCCAGCGCGTGCTCAGGGGCATGATCGAACGGAAGCTCGGAAGGATCGTGAGTGTCTCCTCCATCTCCGCCCAGCGCGGAGGCGGCACGTATTCCAAGGTGGCTTACAGCGCCTCGAAGGCTGCCATCATCGGCTTCACGAGGGCGCTGGCCCGGGAAATGGGCCAGCACGGAATCACCGTCAACTGTGTGGCTCCCGGTCCCGTGGACACGGACATCATGGGTGGAACGCTGACGGATGAGCGCAAGGCCGCCATGTCGGCGGACATCCTGGTCGGGAGGGTGGGAACCGTGCGGGACATCGCCGCGCTGATGGTGTTCCTGCTGGGCGAGGATGCCGGCTACATTACCGGCGCCACGTACGACATCAACGGGGGACTGCAGCTTTCCTGACCCTCGGAAGTTGCTCGTCGAACAGCTGGATCTGCGGTATGCCCCGGACGGCCCGCAGCGACCGCTACGTCCTCCGCAGTGCGCCGAAGCCGGCGATCAGTGCCTCGAGTCCCAGGCTGAAGGCGACGTCGGCCGGTCGTTCAAAGCCCTGCTCCGCGAGGCGGTCGACGGCGGCCGTGAAGTGCGGCGTCGACGCTGCCATGCTGCCGGAATCGAAGATGTCCGCCGGTGCCGTGACGTCATAGGCGGATCCGAAGATGAAGGATTCCAGCGCGACAATCGCCGAGACGATGCGCTCGGGCGGGAAGCCCGCGCGGCTGAAGCCGGCGCTGACGGCTTCGTACATGGCAAGCGTCTTCGGCGCATCGGTCACGGGCAGCACGGCGATGACGGGAATCAGGGGAGTGTGCTTGGAGAACACCTCCCGGTAACTCCAGGCCCAGTCCCGCACGGCCTGGTCCCAGGGCTCGGCCTCGAAGGCGGAGACATCCACGAACGAGGTCAGGTGGTCCTGGACGAGGACCAGCACGTCCCGTTTGGATGAGACGTGATTGTAGAGCGCCGAGGGTGCCACGTTCAGCGTCCGGGCGAGGGCGGCCATGGTGAAACCGTCGTAGCCGCTCGTTCGGATGAGCTGGAGGGCCGCCGACGTGATTCCGTCCTGGTCCAGCACGGCGGCGGCCGGCCTGCCCACCCGGCGGCGTGGTTTGGCCTCGGGGCGTTGGGGGTCCGCGGTGGCGCTTGTGGCTGCCGGCATTCCTGGCCTTTCTGCTGGCGGTTGCAGGGGTGACTCCATTGTGCCCTCCTTCCCGGCACATTTCTCCCAACGGAAACTTCTTCCCGCCGCCCTCTTCCCCGCGGCGCGCGGAAGGTCTATAGTCGAACCTAAATGAATGGAATTCATTTAGTGGCCCGCAGCACTGCAGCGGCCGCAGAGAGGACATCATGCTGGAAATTGACCGCGACGTCGTCATCGTCGGAGCCGGCCCCACCGGGCTTACTGCAGCCCGGGAACTGAAAAGGGCCGGCCTGAGCGTGGCCGTGCTGGAGGCGCGGGACCGCGTCGGCGGCCGGACCTGGACGGATACCGTTGAGGGCGCCATGCTCGAAATCGGCGGCCAGTGGGTCTCCCCGGATCAGACCGAATTGCTCGCGCTGCTCGGGGAGCTGGGGCTGCAGACCTACTCCCGCTACCGCGACGGCCGGTCCGTCTATATCGGCGCGGACGGCAAACGCACGCTGTACGCGGGGGACACCTTCCCGGTCAGCGAGACCACCGCCGCGGAAATGGACAGGCTCACCGCCCTGCTGGATTCGCTCGCAGCGGAAATCGGGGCCACGGAGCCGTGGGCACACCCCAAGGCGCGCGAACTGGACACCATCTCCTTCCACCACTGGCTGCGGCAGAACTCCTCCGACGAGGAAGCCTGTAACAACATCGGCCTCTTCATCGCCGGCGGCATGCTGACCAAGCCCGCCCATGCCTTCTCGGTACTGCAAGCCGTGCTGATGGCGGCGTCCGCCGGGTCATTCACGCACCTCACCGACGAGGACTTCATCCTCGACAAGCGCGTTGTCGGCGGAATGCAGCAGGTTTCCCAGCTGATCGCCGCCGAACTGGGCGACGACGTCGTCCTGGGCAGCCCGGTACGCACGATCAACTGGGAGATGTCCTCCGCAGACGGAAACGGTGCCGGAAACGGTGCCGGAGATGCCGACGGGAACGACACCGGATGCCGGGTGACCGCCGTTTCCGAACGCGCCACCGTGCGCGCCCGGTTCGTCATCATGGCGGTGCCACCGAACCTCTACTCCCGCGTTTCGTTCAATCCACCGCTGCCGCGCCGCCAGCACCAGATGCACCAGCACCAGTCGCTGGGCCTGGTCATCAAGGTCCACGCCGTCTACAGTGCGCCGTTCTGGCGGGAGGAGGGCCTGTCCGGAACCTGTTTCGGTGCCGGTGCCCTGGTCCAGGAGGTTTACGACAACACCAACCACGAGGACCCGCGGGGCACCCTGGTCGGTTTCATCTCGGACGAAAAGGCCGATGCCGTGTTCGAGCTCGGCGCGGAGGACCGCCGCCGCGCCGTCCTCGAATCGATCGCCGGTTTCCTCGGCCCGAAGGCCCTCGATCCCGAGGTCTACTACGAATCTGACTGGGGATCGGAGGAATGGACCCGCGGCGCCTACGCCTCGAGCTACGACCTGGGCGGCCTGCACCGCTACGGCAAGGACCAGCACGCGCCCGTCGGGCCGATCTATTGGTCCTCCTCCGACCTCGCCGCCGAGGGCTACCAGCATGTCGACGGTGCGGTGCGGATGGGTCGCCAGACCGCGGCCCGGATCGTCGAGGCGGCTGACCGTGCGTCCGTCAGCCCTTAGGAGCGGCCCGCTTCCTGCGCGCCCTGCCAATGTCCACGATCGTTATGACCAGCGGCCATGAACTGAAGCACCCACCCATTCAGCTCGAATGAAACCTGCGGAGAGGCACAGAAATGACCACCGACCACGCGACGTCACAGACCTCGCACCACGAAGAGCACAAAGGACTGAGCGCCAAGGGACTCAAGGCCGGATCGGTGGGGCTGATCGGCGCCGTCGTGATCGGGGTGTCCTGCATCGCCCCCGCGTACACGCTGACCGCGGCCCTGGGTCCAACCGTCGCCGAGGTGGGGGTCCAGCTCCCGGCAATCTTCCTCGTCGGCTTCGTCCCCATGCTGCTGGTGGCCTTCGGCTACCGCGAACTGAACAACGCCATGCCCGACGCCGGGACCTCCTTCACCTGGGCCTCCCGGGCCTTCGGTCCGTGGATCGGCTGGATGGGCGGCTGGGGACTGATTGCGGCGACCATCATCGTGCTGTCCAACCTCGCGGCGGTGGCGGTGGACTTCTTCTACCTCATGCTGGCGCAGCTGTTCGGAAACCCGGAACTGGCCGAATTGTCCACCAATCTGCCGCTGAATATCGTCACGACCCTGGTGTTCATTGCGCTGGCCTGCTGGGTTTCCTACCGTGGCATGGAGACCACCAAGGGCGTGCAGTACGTCCTGGTGGCGTTCCAGCTCCTGGTGCTCGGGTGGTTCGCCGTGGCGGCCTTCAGCCACGTCGCCAACGGCACGGCCTTCGACGCCACCGCCATCTCGCCGGACTGGTTCAACCCGTTCGCGGTGGGTTCCTTCTCGGCTTTCGCCGCCGGCGTCTCGCTCTCCATTTTCATCTATTGGGGATGGGACGTCACGCTTACCATGAACGAGGAGACCCGGAACCCGGAGAAGACGCCGGGCCGTGCCGCCACCGTCACGGTGCTGGCCATTGTGGTCATCTACATGACCGTTGCTCTTTCCACGCTGGCCTTCGCCGGCATCGGTGAAGAGGGACTGGGCGCCGGAAACCCGGAGAACCAGGGCAGCATCTTCGCCGTCCTAGCAGGCCCGGTGATGGGCCCCTTCGCCATCCTGATGTCCCTGGCGATCCTCAGCAGCTCGGCCGCTTCCCTGCAGTCCACCTTTGTTTCCCCGGCGCGGACCCTGCTCGCCATGGGCCACTACCAGGCCCTGCCGCAGAGGTTCGGCAAGGTCAGCCCGAACTACAAATCCCCGAGCTACGCCACGATCGCGGCTGGCGCAGCCGCCGCAGGGTTCTACGTGATCACCAGGACCACCTCGGAGAATGCACTCTGGGACACCATCACCGCCCTGGGCATGATGATCTGCTTCTACTACGGCATCACGGCCCTGGCCTGTGTCTGGTTCTTCCGGGCCGAGGCGTTCGGCGGGGCGCGGGCGTTTTTCTTCAAGTTCCTCTCACCGCTGCTGGGCGGCATCATCCTGCTGGTGATGTTCTTCAAAACCGCCTACGACTCGATGGACCCGGAGTACGGCTCCGGATCGTCGGTCGGGGGCCTGGGGCTCGTCTTCATCCTTGGCATGGGCGTCATCCTGCTGGGCGTTGTCCTCATGCTGGTGATGGCCAGGATCCGGCCGGAATTCTTCAAAGGACAGGTCATCGCGAAGGGAAACTGAGCCCGGCAGGCTTACGGCTACCCTCGGGGTGGCTCAGTCGATGATCTTCAGCCCGGTGGCCCAGTTGAAGGCCTCGTAGTCCGGGTTGAGCTGGAGTCCCACCACGAGCAGCTGGAAGCCTTCGAGCTCCCGGGCATGGTGGAGCCCGCCGACCTGGAGCGGCCGCAGACCCGCCGCCGCGGCGAAGGCAGCGACCTCGGCCCGGGCCTGTGCGGAGTCGGAAGCAATGAAGACATCCAGCGGCAGGCCGCCGGCGGTGCCCGCCGTCAACGGTCCGGCGAAGGTGGTGTTGAAGGCCTTCACCACGACGGCACCGGGCAGCAGGGCGGCGATTTCCTCCGCGGCGGACGAGCCGGCGGGGACCTGGAGGGAGTCGAAGGTCTCCGAATTGACCGGGTTGCTGATCTCAATCACGGTTTTACCGCTGAGAGTGTCGCCATAATGCGTGGCCACCTCCTTGGCTGGCCCGAAGTAGAGGGCCAGAACCACAAGATCTCCGGCCGGTATTTCATTCAGCCCGCCGGAGGTAGCGCCGCCGCCAAGTTCAGCAGCGAGGTTGGCGGCGTTCTCCGGCGTGCGGTCCAGGATCTGGACCGAACGCCCGGCGGCCACGGCGCGGGTCCCGAGAGCGCGTGCCATGTTGCCGCCGCCAATAATCGTGAGGTCTGTCATCGTGAACCCTCAGCGGCAAGGTGCGAAGCCCGCCGGGAAACTCCGGGGCTGGAGAAAGCAGGAGCTCCGGCCGCGCGCTCCGCCTCGGCCAGGGCGCGCTCCAGCCGGTCGACGGCGCGGGGCCGTAGCCGACGTCGGTCCCGCCGCGCAGCTGCTCGGCGGCCTTCATCGCCCGGAGGAAGGCCGCCGTCTCGGGCCGGGCGGGGTCGCTCATGGCGGGGTAGTCGATGCAGTACGCGGGGTCCAGCTCATAGCGCCGCCATCGGGCCAGGGCGTTCTGGTGCCGGACGGCCGCCGCCGCATTGGATGCCTGAATTTCGCGGGACGAGCGGCGGGCGTGCTGCCAGCTGAACAGGCGTGGAGCCCATCGGTACGCTGCCCCGGCGGTGCCCGCGGCGAGAAGTCCGAGCATCAGTCCGGCCCACGGCGAGACCAGGGACGGCACAATGACGGCGGGCACCACGACGGCGAGCCCGGCGAAGCTGTCCCAGAACACGGCGTCCGGCAGCCCGGCGTCGGACGCCAGGTGCTTCCGTGCCAGGTAAACGGAGCCTGCAACCGTCCCTACCACGATGGTTGCCAGCACAAGCAGTTGCCAAACCGCGAGGGCGGCGGATTCAAAGAGAGCCGGCATTTCCAAACACCTCCAGGGAAGCTGCCCGGGGCGGGCGCAGTTCCGCTGATTCCATTGGAATCCCTGGCGGGCGGGGCGTCAATGGTCCGTGGCGCCGGGCGCAGGGCAGGTTCACAGCCGGGCGGTCTCCGGCGTAGCCTTGGGCCCATGCGACTGAAAATGTGCAGCATCCACGTCAAGGATCCCGCGGCAGCCCACGAGTTCTACACCGGGATCCTCGGTTTTGAGAGCCTCATGGTCATGCCCGAGCACAACCTGTACATCGTCAAGGATCCGTCCGGTACCGGGGGCGGATCGGTGGGGCTGCTGCTGGAGCCCAGCGACAACCCGATCGGCGCGGCCTACATGAACGGTCTTCACGACGCCGGGATTCCCGCGATCGTCTTCGGCGTGCCCGATGTCCGGGCCGAGCACAAGCGGCTCACCGCCAGGGGCGTGATCTTCCAGGGCGAACCGAGCGAGGGTCCCGGCGGCACGTCCGTTGTGATGGACGACGGCTGCGGCAACTTCGTCCAGCTGCACCAGGATTGAGGGGTTCGGATACGCCGACCCGTCCCCGGGCGGGGTGGCGTGGCGGGAAGGCTACTCGGCCTTGGCGCGGGCCTTCTTGGCGTCCTTCTTCGCGGCCTCGTCCTTGACCCGCTGGGCCTCGGCACGGACGGCAGCGTGGGTGGAGCGCTCGGCCACGAGCCATGCCGGGGGAGCCTGCAGCAGCGCGGTGATCTCCGCCGTCGTGAGCGCTTCCTCGACGCCGCCGCGGGCCAGGCCGGCGATGGACACGTTCAGCTTCTGCGCCACCACCGGGCGGGGGTGGGGGCCGTTGCGGCGCAGTTCCGCCAGCCACTCCGGCGGGTTGGCCTGGAGCTCGGCGAAATCGGATCGGGTGATAACCGAATCCTGGAACTCCTGGGGTGTTGCGGGCAGGTAGATGCCAAGCTTCTTGGCAACGGTGGCCGGCTTCATGGACTGGGAGTTTGCAGAGGTCATGTTTCAAGGGTATCCGGCGCGGCGGTTGCGTGGCACCAAGCGGCGGAACCCTACGCCTGCTCTGGCGGTACTGTGAACTTGTGTCCCAACAAGATGAAGCCCCCCAGACCCGTGACGAAACCGCCGACGCCCCGGCTGAAAAAGCAGCACGGGAGCTGCGCTTCGCCTACGTCCCCGGCGTGACCCCCGGCAAATGGATCCGGCGCTGGGAAGAGCGGATGCCCGACGTGCCGCTGCACTCCTTTATGTCCGACGACGGCGCCCAGCTCGCGGTGCTCCACGACGGTTCCGCGGATTTGAGCTTCGTCCGGCTGCCGGTGGAACGCGAAGGCCTGAACGTCATCCCGCTTTACGAGGAACAGCCGGTGGTTGTGGCGCCGAAGGGCCACGAGATTTCGGTGTTCGAGGAAGTGGCGCTGGCGGACCTGTCCCAGGAGACCTTCCTGGATGTGGCCGGAATCGGCGGACCGGAGACGGCCCTGCAGGTGGTGGCCTCCGGTGCCGGGCTGGTGATCCTGCCGATGTCCGTGGCGCGGCATTTCAACGTCAAGGACACCGTGGCCCGGAAGCTTACCGGCGCGCCCGGCACGGAGATTGCCCTGGCCTGGCCCAGCGGCACCACGGATGAGGTGATTGAGGAGTTCATCGGGATCGTGCGCGGCCGGACGGCCGCGAGCTCCCGGCAGCCTTCCGCGCAGCAGGAGAAACCCAAGCGGGAACCGAAACCGGACCGGCGCGGACCCGCAGTCAAGAAACCGAAGGTGGCGCAACGTTACGCGCCGAACCCGGACAAGGGCCGCGGCAAGGGATCACGGAAAAAGGGCAAGCGCTAGGCTGCCGGGCTTTTTTGGGCGGAACCGCTACTTGGCGCAGGCATCCTGGAGGGCCTTGACGGACTCGGCCGGAACTTGATCGCCGGATTCGGCGATCTGCCGCAGTGGAGTGGTGATGTCCGAGGGGAGGCCGGCGGTCTCCGCCCCGGCGACGAGTCCGCCGAGGAGTTCCTTGTCCTGGATGCTCACGAGTCCGTCCTCAACGAGAGCACAGGCCTGCTTCTTCACTTCATTGCCGGCGGCCGTGGCCACCTGGGAGGCGCCGTCGCTGACGGCCTTTTCGGCGGCTTCCTGCACCTGGCCGCAGCCGGTCAGGACGATCATGAGGGCAGCAGCGGACAGGGCGGCGAGACGTGGTTTCATTCGTCCAGCCTAACAAGCGGAAGCGACCCGGGTTCGCCCAGCATGGGCCAACCCGGGTCGCTTCTCCTAGGATTGCGTCTGGGGCCGATGATGGTGCCGGCTGGTCCTGCAGGCCAGCGGCCGTCTCGCCGACGATGATGGCGTCGCCACGTTTCGCGGGTGTTCAGGACACACGCGGGCCGGGTGCAGCTCAGTCGACGGACGGCTGCCGGCCCGCGGGTTGTCGGGTTGTAACGCCGGAAACCTGCAGGAAACGTCCCCCGGCTACGCTGGGCAGCACCGCGGCGCCTGCAGGCCGCGGCGCTGGCCGTTCCAGAAGGGATTCCGTAATGCACCTGTTACCCCGAGAGCAGGAAAAGCTCATGATCGTCGTCGCAGCGGACCTCGCCCGCCGCCGCCAGGCGCGCGGCCTGAAACTCAATTTCCCGGAGTCGGTCGCCGTCATCAGCTATGAGCTGATCGAGGGCGCGCGGGACGGCAGGACCGTGGCGGAGCTCATGAGTTACGGCTCCACGTTACTGGGCCGCGACGACGTGATGGAGGGCGTGCCGGAAATGATCCACGACGTCCAGGTCGAAGCCACTTTCCCGGACGGCACAAAGCTCGTCACCGTCCACGACCCCATCCGCTAGGGAGCTTCGATGATTCCAGGAGAGTACGTTCTCAGTGCCGCGCCGGTGGTCATCAATGCCGGCCGCGAGGCGATCGATATCGCCGTGACCAACACCGGTGACCGCCCCGTGCAGGTGGGCTCGCATTACCACTTTGCCGAGGCCAATCCCGCCCTGAAGTTCGACCGGCAGGCCGCGCATGGTCGGCGGCTGGACATCCCGGCAGGCACCGCGGCACGGTTTGAACCGGGTGACAGCAGGACCGTCCGGCTGATCGAACTCGCGGGCAGCCGGGAAGTTTACGGCCTCAGCAACGCGGTCAACGGGAAACTCAACGAGGCCCGCCATGCCGGCCAGGCAGGGGAAGCGCAGTGAGTTCCGAATTGTCCCGTCGGCAATACGCGGACCTGTACGGCCCGACGACGGGCGACGCCATCCGCCTCGCCGACACTGAGCTCTTCCTCGAGATCGAGAAGGACCTCACCGTCTACGGCGAGGAACTGGTGTTCGGCGGCGGCAAGGTGATCCGTGACGGCATGGGCCAGAACGGGCAAGTAACCCGCGATGAGGACGTTCCGGACACCGTGATCACCAACGTTGTGGTGCTGGACTACTCCGGCATCTACAAGGCCGACGTCGCGCTCCGGGACGGCCACATCTTCCGGATCGGCAAGGCCGGCAACCCGCAGATCACCGATGGCGTGGACATCGTGATCGGTGCCAGCACCGAGATCATTGCGGGAGAACGGAAGATCCTGACGGCCGGCGGCGTGGACTCCCACATCCATTTCATTTCCCCGGGCCAGGTCCCGGCGGCCCTGTGCAGCGGCGTGACCACGATGCTGGGCGGCGGCACGGGCCCGGCGGAAGGCACCAAGGCCACCACCGTGACCCCCGGGAAGTGGCATATCCAGCGGATGCTGCAGGCGGCCGAAGGGCTCCCGATCAACATCGGCCTGTTCGGCAAGGGGCATGCGTCCGCCGTCGAACCCCTGGCCGAACAGATCCGCGCCGGTGCCATCGGACTGAAAGTCCACGAGGACTGGGGCTCGACGGCCTCGTCAATCGACACCTCCCTGAAGGTGGCGGACGAGTACGACGTCCAGGTGGCCATCCACACGGACACCCTCAACGAGTGCGGCTTCGTGGAGGACACGATCCGGGCCATTGACGGCCGGGTGATCCACACCTTCCACACCGAGGGCGCCGGCGGCGGCCACGCCCCGGACATCATCAAGATCGCCGGGCTGTCCAACGTCCTGCCCGCCTCCACAAACCCCACGTTGCCCTACACGCGCAACACCATCGAAGAGCACCTGGACATGCTCATGGTGTGCCACCACCTAAACCCGGATATTCCGGAGGACGTGGCGTTCGCGGACTCCCGCATCCGGGCCGAGACCATCGCCGCCGAGGACGTCCTGCAAGACCTGGGCATCTTCGCGATCACCTCCTCGGACTCGCAGGCCATGGGCCGGGTGGGCGAAGTGGTCACCCGCACCTGGCAGGTGGCGGACAAGATGAAGAAACAGCGCGGCGTCCTGAAGGACCCCGACGGCGGTGCCCACGGCGCTGCGTCCGGGTTGGGACCTGAGAGCGACAACTTCCGCCTGAAGCGCTACGTGGCGAAATACACCATCAACCCGGCGATCGCGCAGGGCATGGCCGACTCCATCGGCTCGGTCGAAGCGGGAAAGTTCGCGGACCTGGTGCTCTGGGACCCGGCCTTCTTCGGGGTGAAGCCTGAGCTCGTGCTCAAGGGCGGCCAGATCGCCTACGCGCTGATGGGGGACGCCAACGCCTCCATCCCGACCCCGCAGCCGCGCACGATGCGGCCGATGTTCGCCGCCTACGGCAAGGCGGTGCAGCAGTCCTCCATCACCTTCCTGTCACAGGCCGCCATTGAGGCCGGCGTCCCGGCGGAACTCGGACTTCAGAAGGTCATCCGGCCTGTCTCCGGCATCCGCAGCCTGACCAAATCGGGCCTCAAATACAACGGCGCCACGCCGGCCATCGAGGTGGATCCGGAGACGTACCAGGTGAGCGTGGACGGCGAGGATGTCACCTGCGAGCCCTCAGACGTGCTGCCCATGGCGCAACGCTACTTCCTTTTCTAGGCCTCCAGAGGAGACGAATATGATCATCGAAAAGGTCCTCGCCAACACGCACGACCTACCCCCTGGACCGGACCCGTACGCCGGTCTGCACCGGGAAAATGTCGTGCTGCCCAGCGCCCAGCTTGTGAAACGAATCCTGCGCGTCACCACCGACCACGGCAAGGAACTTGGAATCCGCCTGCCGGCCGGCTCAGGCGACCTGCGCGACGGGGACATCCTGCACGTCGCCGGATCCAACATGATTGTGGTGTCCGTGCTGCCCACCGACGTGCTGGTGATTGCGCCCCGGTCCGTCCACGAGATGGGGGTGGTGGCACACTCCCTGGGCAACCGGCACCTGCAGGCCCAGTTCTTTGACGCCACCTCCGAGTACGGCGCCGACGTCATGGTCTGCCAGTATGACCACACCGTGGAGGACTACCTCAAGCACGTCGGGGTGCCCTACGACCGCCAGGAGCGCGTAATGCCCGTGCCGTTCCGCCATGCCGAACACAGCCACTAGCCTGGCGTCCTGGCAGCTCGCCCTGCAGCAGCTGACCGACTCCGCCCTGCCGACCGGGGCGTTTGCGCACTCGCTCGGATTTGAGACCTATATCGATCGCGGGCTGGTGCTCGACGAGGAGTCCTTCGGGGTGTGGTTGTCCGCCTTCGTGGGGCAGCAGCTGACGTACTCCGACGGGGCGGCCATCCGGTTCCTCTATGAAGGTGTCCCGCTTGTCGAGCTGGATGCGCAGCTGACGGCGCAGCTCCTGCCCCGGCAGTTGCGCGAAGCCAGCATCAAGATGGGAACCCGGCTTCTGGAGATCGGCGCCGAGGTCTTTCCCTCACCCGGGCTGGCGGACTACCGGGAGCTGGTGGCCGCAGGCCGCGCCGCCGGCCACCAGCCGCTGGCGTTCGCCGTCGTCGCACGTTCGCTGGGCGTTCCGTTGCCCGAGGCCTTCGCCGCGTACCTGTTCGCCACGGTCACGTCGCTGACGCAGAACGCGGTGCGGGCCATCCCGCTGGGGCAGAACGCCGGCCAGCGGCTGCTGCGCAAGGCCTCCCACGACGTGGCTGCTGCCGTCGACCGGATTGGACTCCTCACGCCCGACGACTTCGGGGCCGTCAGCCCCGGACTGGAAATTTCACAGATGCGGCACGAGCGCCAACGCGCGCGGATGTTCATGAGCTGACCGAGCTATACGAGAAATATGTCTGGAGAAGAATATGTCTGAACCCATCAAGATCGGCGTCGGCGGCCCGGTGGGCGCGGGGAAGACCCAGCTCGTGGAGCGGCTTACCCGCCACATGAGCCGGGAAATTTCCATGGCGGCCATCACCAACGACATCTACACCATCGAGGACGCCAAGATCCTGGCCCGGAACGGCGTCCTGCCCGAGGACAGGATCATCGGCGTTGAAACCGGCGGCTGCCCGCACACCGCGATCCGCGAGGACACCTCCATGAACATGGCGGCCATTGAGGAGCTCAAGAAGCGGCACCCGGACCTGCAGGTGATCTTCGTCGAATCCGGCGGCGACAACCTCTCGGCGACGTTCAGCCCGGAACTGGTGGACTTCTCCATCTACATCATCGACGTCGCCCAGGGCGAGAAGATCCCCCGCAAAGCAGGCCAGGGCATGATCAAGTCCGACCTGTTCATCATCAACAAAACCGACCTCGCACCCCACGTCGGCGCGGACCTGTCCGTCATGGAACGGGACTCGCGCGAATTCCGGGGCGAAAAGCCGTTCTGCCTTACGAACCTGAAGACGGACGAAGGGCTGGAGCGCGTCATCGAGTGGGTGCGGCGCGACGTCCTGATGCTCGACCTCGCATCATGAGCTCGACGGCGGCTATCTCCCCTCGGGCTGACGCCGCTCCCGGCTCTTCGCCGGATATAGAGGGCAGTGCCCGTCCCCAGCCGCTCCCAACTCTCGCAAGCTCGAGTCGGGGCCCACGCGGCAGTGGGACCCCCGCGGTGCCCGCCACGCCGCGGCCCCTTATCCCCGGCTCCGCTCGCGCTGTCGAGTCACCGATGGGGGAACTTGAGTTGCGGGTGGCCGTCCGTGGAGATAGATCGGTGGCCGAGCACCAGTACCATCGGGGCGCATTGCGGGTTTTGCGGCCTCATTACTTGGATGAGAGCGGGCAGGTTTGTTATGTTCTGGTGAATCCTGGCGGAGCTTATCTGGGGGCTGATCTCTATGTGATCGACGTGGAGGTGGGGGACGGGGCGAAGCTGCTCCTCACTACCCAGTCGGCCACCAAGATCTACCGGACTCCCGGGTCCTTTGCTGAGCAGCGGATGCGCGTGCGGCTGGGGGAGGGGGCGCGGCTGGAGCTGGCCCCGGAGCAGCTGATCGCCTACCGGGAGGCCAGTTACCGGCAGAACACCCACATCAGGCTGCGGCCGTCGTCGAGCCTGGTGATGGCGGAAGTCATCACGCCGGGCTGGTCACCGGACGGGGCGCCGTTCCGGTACGAGGAACTGCGGCTCCGGACCGAGATCCAGGTCGAAACCGGCGAAAAAAGTGGACTGCTGGCCCTCGATAACGTGCTGATCCGCCCGCCCCTGGCCGACGTCTCCGGAATGGCGTTCATGGAGGGATTCAGCCATCTGGGGTCGCTGATCGTGGTGGACCCGCGCGTGGACCAGGCCCTCGCCGACGAACTGCACGCGATTACCGCCGGCCGCGACGCCCACACAGGCCTTTCCCTCACCGCCACATTGCTGGGAACCGCCGGCCTGGTCCTGAGATCGCTCTCCAACAGCACCGAGGAACTGAAGCGCATGCTGGGGGATGCCACGGCCCTGCTGCGGAAGCGCTGGTACGGGCAGGAACCCTTGAATCTGAGGAAGTACTGATGGCCGCCCCGATCCGGGTCGCGGACCAGATGGCGGCGCTGTACCGCGACCGGGAGCAGTTACCGTTCCGGACGCGCCTGTTGGTCACCTTCGGTGCGGTGGCAGTGCTCCATGCCGCCGCCGTCGTGCTTTTGTTCTCCGGCACGGCCGGAGGCGGCCAGCCGCTGGCGGCGGGGCTCGTGCTGACCGCCTACCTGGCGGGCGTGAAGCACAGCTACGACTGGGACCACCTCGCGGCCATCGACAATGCGAGCCGGAAGTTCGCCGCCGAGCACAAGGATCCGGTGAGTATCGGCTTCGCCTTCAGCCTGGGCCACAGCTCCGTGGTGGTCCTGGCCGGGGTGCTGCTCGTGGCGGGAGTGTCCCTGGTGGGCAGCTTCATGGCCGAGGGGACCGCCGGGAACCTGCTGCTGGGGCTGATCGGCAGCGGGGTGTCCGGGCTCTTCCTGCTGGCGATGGGCATTTTTAACGGCTCGGCCTTCGCCCGGACGGTGAAGGCCTACCGGAGCGTCCGCACCGGCGCGGCGGTTGTTCACGCCGATCTGGCGGCGGGAGGCTTCGTGGCCCGGCTCCTCACGAAGCCGTTGGCCCGGGTCCGTCGTCCCCGGCACATCTACCTGATCGGCTTCCTGTTCGGGCTGGGTTTTGATACCGCCACCACCATCGGAGTGCTGATCATGGCCACGGCGGCATCGCTGGCTGGTGTTTCCCCGTTCGCCTTGCTGGCGTTGCCGCTGGCCTTTGCCGCTGCCATGACGCTGTGCGACACCATCAACGGCGTGGCCATGATGCGGATGTACCGTTCGGCCCTGGCCGATCCCCGCGGCAAGCTGGTCTTCAATGCCGCCATCACGGGCATTTCCGCCGTGTCCGCCCTCTTCATCGCGGTCATCACCCTGGGCGGTGTGCTCTCTTCGGCCTTTGGCCTCCGGGATCCGCTGACCACGTGGCTGGCTGCCGTGGATCTGGGCGACGCCGGGCTGCTGCTGGTCGCGGGATTGCTGGCCGTCTGGGGAGCGGCCTCCCTGCGGTGGCGATCAGCGGGATAGCCATCCGGCGGTCTGGGCGGCGGCCAGCGATAACGCCACGACGGCGACGCGTTCCTGCCACTGGGAGCCGGGCGGGAGGTGGACGTCATCCCAGGCGGCACCGAATTCCGTAGCAACAGGGGCACACCCGGAGAGGACGGCCCCGGCCAGTACGCCCGCCTCCAGCGCCAGCTTGACATGCCGGAGCGGTGCCGCGACGTCGCGCTGTTCGATTACCGAGCGGGCCCAGTTCACCGTGATCCCGGTCCCTGCCCCGGCGCCAAGGACGGCGTCGATTTCGGCCTCGAGGGACAGGAATCCCTTGACCGGGGGATGGCTGCTGCCGGCGGCGTCACAGTGTTCCAGCACAGGCCGTGCACCGTCCCACTCAAAACCGGCCAGGTCGGTTAATGATGCGCGCAGGGCCTCCGTGGTAGCCCCTGCTGCCCTGGCCCGTTTGAAACGCCGCTCGTTGAGGGCATTTCTGAAGACTGGAAGGCCGCCAAACGTGCGGAACTTCCGCTGGGACGCTTCGGAACGCCCGCGGAGGTGGCGCCCCGTGGCGCTGCTGCTGGCAAGCGTCCCGGGTGGAAACCTCTTCCTGGGGCAAACCCAAGGACGACCTGGTCGATCCGGTCCTGGGGGCGGTCCGGACCGTGCGCCAACACTTGATCGTGGCGGGCACGATCAACAGCGTGTGCAGCGGCATGCGCGGAGCCCCCAAAGTCACGGCCCTAAGCGATGGCTGGATGATGTCCCGCCCCTTCGGGGCAACCTGGCAATGCCATACCGTGGAAGATCTGTGGGCTACTGTCTGAACCAGGAGGCCCCCCTGGCCCAACTCCGGGACTACACCGACGGGAATGCGGCTGCCGGTCACGCGCCCGGCTGGCCGCACCGCGCCTGGTCCCTGACGATGTTTTAGACTGCAGGCTAAGGTAAATTGACAAGCAGGCTTACTTACCGCTCCTGGCCGGCACTGAAAGGCACCAACAATGCTGTTACTTTTCGGGCTCAAGACCATTACCAGGGAGTTGCCGGGGCGGCCTGCGAGCTGTCAGTACTGCCACGCCTTCGCGCACCACCACCTTGAGGAACGGTCGACCAGGTTCACGGTGTTCTTCATCCCGGTGTTCACCACCAGCCGTTCCTACCGGATCACGTGCTCCAACTGCGGGCGAATGTCCAGCATCAGCGCCCGTCAGAAGAACGCCTTGGTCCGCCGATAGGGTGCCCCCGTTCGCGCGGGTTCCAGATCTGCCCCGACCTTGTCCAGGCGTTCAGCACCTGCAGTCCCGCGTGAGCCGCGAGCCACGCGAGCAGCGTCCGTCACGGACAACGAGAAGCAGGGATTCCTCCGCCATGGAAGACGAAATAGACTAGCGTTAGCGCTAACAGTAGCGGCGCGGAGTTGCGGGCGTCGAAATCCTCGGGTCGTCCGGAGATCAGGCGGCGCGGCTGCATACGGAGGGAAGGTGCCCCGCATGGGGAACAGCAATGACCGGCGGCTGCCGCGCCTCGAAGATGTCGCAGCCCGGGCCAAGGTGTCCCACCAGACGGTCTCGCGGGTGATCAACAACCACCCGAATGTCAGCAAGGCAACGCGGGAGCGGGTCGAGGCGGCGATCGCCGAACTTGGCTACCGGCGCAACACCGCCGCCCGGAGCCTGGTGACCCGGCGTACCCAGACCATCGGGGTGCTGGCCTCAGAACTGGGCCAGTACGGCCCGGCGAATACGCTGCTCGGAGTCCAGCAGGCCGCCCGGGAGGCCGGCTATTTCGTGAGCATCGCGGCCATCAAGGGCGCCGGAGCCGACGCCATAGCCGATGCGGTCCGCCACCTGACGGACCAGGGCGCGGACGGGATGATTGTGATCGTGCCGCACGCCGGGACGCTTCAGGCGCTGGAGGAACTGAACCTGGATGTCCCCGTGGTGGTCGTGGGCGGAGCCGGGGAAGGGCGGCTGAGCGGAGCCATGGTCGACCAGAAGCTCGGGGCGCGGCTCGCCGTCGCCCACCTGATCAGCCTTGGCCACCAACGGATCGGTCATGTCTCCGGGCCGCTGGACTGGATCGACGGCCGGGCCCGCGTCGACGGATGGCGCGAAGAGCTGGTGGAAGCCGGCCTCGCCGCCGAGCTCCTGGTGGAGGGTGACTGGAGCGCGGGCAGCGGCTACCGGATCGGGCAGCAGCTGGCAGAACAGCGCGCGGCGACGGCGGTCTTCGTCAGCAACGACCAGATGGCGCTGGGGTTGTTGCGCGCGTTCGGAGAAAAGGGTGTCCGTGTGCCCGAGGATGTCTCGCTGGTCGGCTTCGATGACCAGCCGGAATCCGCCTACTTCATGCCGCCGCTTACCACGGTCCGCCAGGACTTTGAGGAACTCGGCAGACGCTGCATGGATCTGATGCGCGCACAGATCGAGGACGGCGCGGCCCGCGGCATCCGGGTGGTCGAACCCGAGCTCGTGGTGCGCGCCAGTACGGCACCCCGAACCCCGCGCGGCTAGGGACGGACCCTCCGCCAAGTAACTCCTTGCGAGAAATTTCTTGACAGTATGTTTGTTAGCGCTAACAATGGAGTGGTTCGCAACGCTGCGGAACCTATTGGAGGATTTGATGGACGTCTCAGTGGACGGAACCGAAAACTTTGTCATTGGCGTCGACTACGGCACCCTCTCAGGACGGGCCGTCGTCGTGCGGGTCCGGGACGGCAAGGAAATCGGCAGCGGCGTTTTCGCCTACCCCCACGCCGTGGTCACCGACGAACTGCCCGAGGACACCGCGGGCGACGCCGGCATCCGGCTTCCCGGGGAATGGGCCCTTCAGGTGCCCAACGACTACCGGGACGTACTCCGGCACGCCGTTCCGGCCGCGATCGCCGACGCCGGGATCGACCCCGCCGCCGTCGTCGGAATCGCGACCGACTTCACCGCCTGCACGATGGTTCCGGTCAAGGCTGACGGCACCCCGCTGAACGAAGTGGCGGAATTCGCCCGCCGTCCGCACGCCTACGTCAAGCTGTGGCGGCACCATGCAGCGCAGGCGCAGGCGGACCGGATCAATGCACTGGCAGCCGAGAGGGGCGAACACTGGCTCCCGCGCTATGGGGGACTGATTTCCTCGGAATGGGAATTCGCCAAGGGGCTTCAGCTGCTCGAGGAAGACCCGGAATGCTACGCCGCCATGGACTGCTGGGTGGAAGCAGCCGACTGGATCGTCTGGCAGCTCTGCGGCAACTACGTCCGCAACGCCTGCACGGCCGGCTACAAGGGGATCTACCAGGACGGCCGCTACCCCTCGGAGGAGTTCCTGGCCGCCCTGAACCCGCAGTTCAAGGACTTTGTGAGCACCAAGCTGAAGCACACCATCGGCCGGCTGGGCGACGCCGCCGGTTACCTCACGGCCGAAGCGGCCGCGTGGACCGGACTGCCCGAAGGCATCGCCGTGGCGGTCGGTAACGTCGATGCCCACGTCACCGCGCCTGCGGCCCGGGCCGTGGAGCCCGGGCAGCTCGTCGCCATCATGGGTACCTCCACCTGCCACGTCCTGAACGGGGCTGAACTGCACGAAGTGCCCGGCATGTGCGGCGTGGTGGACGGCGGAATCGTGGACGGGCTCTGGGGCTACGAGGCGGGACAGAGCGGAGTGGGTGACATCTTCGGCTGGTTCACCAAGTACGGCGTTCCGCCGGAATACCACCGGGCTGCCGAAGCCGCAGGGCTGGGCATCCACGAATACCTCACCGAACTGGCATCCCACCAGGCGATTGGCCAGCACGGCCTGATCGCCCTCGACTGGCACTCCGGCAACCGGTCGGTGCTGGTGGACCACGAGCTCTCCGGCATCGTGGTGGGCCAGACCCTGGCCACCCGGCCCGAGGACACCTACCGGGCCCTGCTGGAAGCCACCGCCTTCGGCACTCGGACCATCGTCGACGCCTTCCGCGACTCCGGCGTTCCGGTGACGGAATTCATCGTCGCCGGCGGGCTGCTGAAGAACGAGCTCCTGATGCAGATCTACGCCGACGTCACCGGCCTGCAGTTGTCCACTATCGGCTCCAGCCAGGGACCGGCGCTGGGCTCCGCCATCCACGCAGCGGTGGCCGCCGGTAAATACCCGGACATCAGGGCCGCGGCCGCCGCCATGGGCTCCGAGCCGGGAGCCGTCTTCACTCCTATCCTGGAGAACGTCGCCGCCTACGAGGAGCTGTTCCGTGAGTACCGGACGCTCCACGACTACTTCGGCAGGGGAACCAACGAAGTCATGCACCGGCTCAAGACGATCCAGCGCAACGCCGTCCGCCCGCTCTTCACCGCCGGGGTGTCCGCATGAGCGCGCTGCTGGAATCCATCGCACGGCTCCGCGGCGAGGTCTGCGCCCTGCACGCCGAACTCACGCGCTACCAGCTGGTCGTCTGGACGGCGGGAAACGTGTCCGCGCGGGTCCCCGGACATGACCTCATGGTGATCAAGCCGTCCGGCGTCTCCTATGACGATCTCAGCCCGGAGCTGATAGTGGTCACCGACCTGTACGGCACTCCGGTCAGCGGGTTTTCCGCCGCTGCGGACGGTGGGGCGGCGGAATGGGGGAACCCGGACCTCACGCCGTCCTCGGACACCGCGGCGCATGCCTACGTCTACCGGAACATGCCCGAGATCGGGGGAGTGGTCCACACCCACTCCACCTACGCAACCGCCTGGGCCGCCCGCGGAGAAGCCATCCCGTGCGTGCTCACCATGATGGGTGACGAATTCGGTGGCCCCATCCCCGTGGGCCCCTTCGCACTGATCGGGGACGATTCGATCGGCCGTGGCATCGTGGAGACCCTGGCCAACTCCACCTCGCCGGCCGTGCTCATGCAGAACCACGGCCCCTTCACCGTGGGGAAGGACGCCCGCTCGGCCGTCAAGGCCGCGGTCATGTGCGAGGAAGTGGCCCGCACGGTCCACGTCTCCCGCCAGCTCGGTGAACCGCTGCCGATCGACGCGGCCCAGATCGACTCCCTCTACGCCCGCTACCAGAACGTCTACGGCCGCTAGGCCGCGCCACCCGCCGTCGCCCCTTACCTTCCGCAGGAGAAAACATGACGAACGCCAATAACACCTCCCTTGAGCAGTACGAGGTCTGGTTCCTCACCGGCAGCCAGCACCTCTACGGCGAGGACGTCCTCAAGCAGGTGGCCGCGCAATCACAGGAGATCGCCGCGGCCCTCAACGCCTCCTCCGAGGTGCCCGTCAAGCTGGTCTGGAAGCCAGTGCTGACGGACTCGGAAGCCATCCGCCGCACCGCGCTCGAGGCCAACGCGGACGACTCGGTGATCGGCGTGACCGCCTGGATGCACACCTTTTCGCCGGCCAAGATGTGGATCCAGGGACTCGACCTGCTCCGCAAGCCGCTCCTGCACCTGCACACCCAGGCCAACGTCGAACTGCCGTGGGCGGACATCGACTTCGACTTCATGAACCTGAACCAGGCCGCGCACGGCGACCGCGAATTTGGCTACATCCAGTCGCGCCTGGGCATTCCGCGCAAGACCGTGGTGGGCCATGTGTCCAACCCCGAGGTGTCCCGCCAGGTGGGATCGTGGCAGCGCGCCTCCGCGGGCTGGGCCGCCGTCCGCACGCTCAAGCTCACCCGGTTCGGCGACAACATGCGCAACGTCGCCGTCACCGAAGGGGACAAGACCGAGGCCGAACTGCGTTTCGGTGTCTCCGTGAACACCTGGTCCGTGAACGAACTCGCCGACGCCGTGCACGGTGCTGCGGACGCCGACGTCGACTCCCTCGTCGCGGAGTACGAGCGGCTCTACGACGTCGCCCCCGAGCTGAAGGCCGGCGGACCCCGCCACGAGTCCCTGCGCTACAGCGCACGGATCGAACTGGGCCTGCGCAGATTCCTGGAAGCCAACCGCTCCGCCGCCTTCACCACCTCCTTCGAGGACCTCGGCGAACTCCGCCAGCTGCCGGGCATGGCCGTCCAGCGGCTCATGGCCGACGGCTACGGCTTCGGCGCCGAGGGAGACTGGAAGACCGCCATCCTGGTCCGCGCGGCCAAGGTCATGGGCGCCGGACTGCCCGGCGGCGCCTCGCTCATGGAGGATTACACCTACCACCTCGCGCCGGGCCAGGAAAAGATCCTGGGGGCGCACATGCTCGAGGTCTGCCCCTCCCTGACCGCCACCAAGCCCCGCGTCGAAATCCACCCGTTGGGCATCGGCGGCAAGGAAGATCCGGTCCGGATGGTCTTTGACACCGACGCCGGGCCCGGCGTCGTCGTGGCACTGTCCGACATGCGCGACCGCTTCCGCCTGGTGGCAAACGCTGTCGACGTCGTGGATCTGGACGAGCCGCTGCCCAACCTGCCGGTGGCACGCGCGCTCTGGTCGCCCAAGCCGGACTTCGCCACCTCGGCGGCCGCCTGGCTGACCGCCGGCGCCGCCCACCACACCGTCCTGACCACTGCCGTCGGCATGGACGTGTTCGAGGACTTCGCCGAGATCGCCCGCACGGAGCTGCTGACCATCGATCAAGACACCACAATCAAACAGTTCAAAAAGGAACTGGCGTGGAACGCCGCCTACTACAAGCTGGCCGGCGGCCTGTGACCGAATACGGGGCTGCGATCGAATTCAAAATCGAGGCGGGGGAGTACACCGCCGTCATCACGGCCCGGGGAGCCGCCGTCCGCGAACTGCAGCACCGGGGACGGGACCTTGTTGTCCCGTTCCCGGCCGGAGGGCCGAATCCGGACTTCCGGGGCGTCATCGTGGCGCCCTGGCCCAACCGGATTCCGGACGGCAGGTACACCTTCGACTCGGTTGACTACGGCGTGCCGGTCAACGAGCCCGGCCGGCAGTGCGCCCTGCACGGCTTCACCCCGGAGCTGGACTGGCAGCTGGACTCCCGGACGGAATCGGCCGTGGTGCTCTCCTGCGCGATTGCGCCGACGCCGGGGTACCCGTTCGCGCTGGCGCTCACCGCCGCGTACTCGCTGGACGGGGACGGTCTGCACAGCGGCGTCACAGCCCGCAACACGGGTGAAAGGACCGCTCCGTACGGTGTCTGCCCGCACCCTTATCTGCTGGCGGGACCCGCTCCGCTGGATCGGTGGAGCCTCGAGGTCCCCGCGCGGACGTTTCTTGAGGTGACCCCGGACCGGCTGCTGCCGGTCGCCAACCGACCCGTTGACGGACACGAATACGACTTCCGCGCCGCCCGCGTGATCGGTGCCACCGAGATCGACCATGCCTTCACAGACATTGCGTTCGACGGCGACGGCGACGGGCGCGCACGCGTCGTGGCCCGTGATCCGGGCGGGACCGGCGTCGGGATGGCCTGGGACCGGAGCCTTCCCTGGCTGCAGCTCCATACCGGCGACAAGGAGCCCCCGCTGCCCAACCGGCTGGGGCTGGCCGTGGAACCGATGAGCTGTCCGCCGGACGCCTTCAACACCGGCACGGACCTCGTGCGGCTCGACCCCGGAGCCGTCCACGAGGCGGGCTGGTGCATCTTTGCCGCCTGACGGCAGCCACCCGGCGGGTTAGAACGCCGCGGTCGTGACCGCATTCAGATACGAGGCCACTTCGGCAGGCATGTCCACCGAGTCATTGTCGAGGAGCCATTGGACCTGGAGCCCGTCCATGAGTGCGATGATCTGCCGGGCGGCCGCCTCCGGCGCGATTCCGGTCCGGAGGCTGCCCTGCCGGCCCATCTCGGCGAACGCCTCGGTCATCACGCCCCGCACCCAGTTGTACCGGTTGAGAAAGTACTGATGGGCCGGATGCTCCGGATCCGTGGCCTCCGCCGACAGCGCGCAGTAAAGCGCCACCAGGCCCGGAATAGTGGTGTTGTAGCGGGTCAATTCCACCATTCCGCGAAGCAGATCCGCGCCCGTGGCCGTCAGGGCACCGGTCCGGGCAGCAGACTGCTCGTCGCGCAGGGTCAGGAGTGCCTCCAGCAGGGCTTCCTTGCTGTGAAAGTGGTGCAGCAGCCCGGCCTGGCTGAGCCCCACCTTGTCCGCGACGTCCTTCAGTGAGCCCGCCCGGTAACCGGAAGCGGAAAAGACCTCGAACGCCGCGTTCAGGATTTCCTGACGGCGCGCTTCGGTTTTCGCGTAGCTGCCCCGCGGGCGGCCTCGGCGCGGCGTTTCCGCGGAGGCGCTGTGCACTGTTTCTGTCATGACCCCACCCTAACAACGCGAATTTCGACCAGATTCCGAACCGGTCGTCCGATGTGGGCGCCGTCACAATTGGCAACGTTTCAAGCTCGCAAACAAAAACCTAGTACCCACTCGGTTTTCATGTTACGGTCTTCCTCAATGGCCGTCCATGATGGACTGCCACTGATCGTGAAAGGGACCAAAGATGTTCCGATCGAAGCGAATGGCCGCCCTCGTTGCTGCCGTTGCCCTGGGCCTCACCGGATGTTCCGCCGCCGGAGACGCAAGCCAGGAGCAGTCCTCCGCAACCCTCACCCTCGGCACCCTGCTGGCTCCCAAGACGTTTGCCGCGGACCAGTCCGAATTCGCCAACCTCTCGCCTTTCTACCAGGCCGTGTACGACACCCTGATCCGGATGAAGCCGGACGGCACGCTGGTGCCCATGCTGGCCAAGGAGTGGAAGTACAACGCCGACAAGACCGTTCTGACCCTCAGCCTCCGCGACGACGTGAAGTTCACAGACGGCACGCCCTTCGACGCCGATGCGGCCAAGCAGAACCTTGATCGGTTCAAGGCAGGCACGTCCCCGGACGCGCAGTTCCTCGCGGCACTTGCGACAGCGAAGGCGGTGGATGCCACCACACTGGAGCTGACGCTCTCCGCCCCGGACCCGGCGTTCCTGAACTACCTGTCCAAGGATGCGTCCTTCATGCAGAGTCCGGCATCGTTCGCCGCCCCGGACATCGCCACCAAGCCGGTCGGCTCCGGACCGTACGTTCTGGACACCGCCGCCACCGTCACGGGCACTTCCTACAGCTACAAGCGCAACCCGGAGTACTGGGACAAGGGCCTGGTCCACTACGACAACCTGGTCCTCAACGTCTACGGCGACCAGACCTCGTTGCTGAACGCCATCAAGTCCGGCCAGCTGAACGCCGCCAACACCATCGACAACAACACCCTGACCGAAATTGAAGCCGCGGGGTACAAGGTCAACCCGCTCCAGCTGAACTGGTCCGGTCTGCTCCTCTTTGACCGCGCCGGCACCACCAACCCGGCGCTCAAGGACGTCCGCGTCCGCCAGGCACTGAACTACGCCTTCGACACGAAGGCAATGCTGGAGTCCATCGGCCAGGGCCACGGCGAGCTGACCACGCAGGTGTTCCCGACGTCGTCGGACGCCTATGACCAGTCCCTGGACGCGCGGTACTCCTACGACCCGGCCAAAGCCAAGGCGCTCCTGGCCGAGGCAGGCTACGCAAGCGGGCTGACTCTGAAGCTGCCCTCCTCCACCCTGCTGGGCAACACGATCCCGGCGCTGATCACCCAGCAGCTCAAGGACGTCGGAATTACCGCCGAGTTCACGGACACCGGCAACAACTTCATCGCCGACCTCCTGGCACCGAAGTACGGCGTGAGCTACATGATTCTGGAGCAGCAGTCCGACTGGCAGCTGATCAACATGAAGCTCGCCCCGAACGCACCGTGGAACCCGTACAAGTACGAGGACCCAAAAGCGGATGAGCTGATCAACGCGATCCACGTCGGCTCCGCGGACGAGCAGAAGACCGCGGCCAAGGAACTGAACAAGTACATCGTGGAGCAGGCTTGGTTCGCGCCGTGGTACCGCCCGCAGTCCAGCTTCGTCACCGACGCCAAGACGAACGTCGAGGTCCAGACGGGCAATGCCTACCCGTTCATCTGGTCCTTCACTCCCGCCTCCTAGCGGACACCTGCCGGTTCCGGACCCCCTCACCGTGATCCGGAACCGGCAGCTCCAGGAACTCCCCTAAGGAACTTTCGATGTACCAATTCGTGCTGCGGCGCCTGCTCTCCGGCGTCCTCCTGCTGTTCGTCATTACAACGGTCGCTTACCTGCTGCTGTATGCCGGCGGCGGCGACATCGCCCGGCGTATTGTCGGTCCTACCGCCAGCGAAGCGCAGGTAACGCTGAAAGCCGCACAGCTCGGCCTGGACCGACCGCTCCTGGTCCAGTACTGGGACTGGCTGACGAGTGCCGTCACCGGCGATCTTGGCCGGTCCTGGTTCAACGGCCAGCTGGTCACCACCGGTGTCACCAGCCGGGTTTCGGTCACCATCTCGCTGGTGCTGGGCGCCACCATCATCGCCGCCGCAGTCTCTGTGGTCATTGCCGTCTGGGCGGCTGTCCGGCGCGGCTGGGTGGACCGGGTGGTCCAGTCCGTGGGGGTGCTGGGTCACGCCATCCCGGGCTTCCTGATCGCGCTGGGGCTCGTCTCCCTCTTCGCCCTGAACCTCAAATGGTTCAAGGCCACCGGCTATATTCCCATCACGACGTCATTCGGCGGCTGGGCCTCCACCGTCACCCTGCCGATCATCGCCCTCTCGATCGGGTGTGTCGCTTCCGTGGTCCAGCAGGTCCGCGGTTCCCTGATCGACGCCCTCCGGCAGGACTACGTCCGCACGCTGCGTGCCCGCGGCCTCTCCTTCAACCGGGTTGTCTACAAGCATGTGCTGCGCAACGCTGGCGGTCCGGCCCTGGCCGTCCTCGCCGTGCAGTTCATCGGCCTGCTGGGCGGGGCCGTGATTGTAGAACAGATCTTCGCGCTGCCCGGCCTGGGGCAGATCACCGTTGCCGCCACGGGTCAAGGGGACATCCCCGTCGTGATGGGGGTCGTCGTCGCTACGGCCGCCATCGTGGTTGCCGTCAACCTCATCATCGACCTCGCCCAAGGCTGGCTCAATCCGAAAGTTCGGCTGTCATGATCGATACTCCCATCGCACGTCCCACCCCGGCAGCGAAGGTTTCCCTGTTCCGCCGGCTCCTGACACATCCCACCGGCGCAGCGTCCCTCCTGGTCCTCGTGCTGGTCGCCGTGGCGGCCATCCTTGCACCATTGCTGGCCACCCATGATCCAGGTCAGGCGAGCCTGCAGGCCGTCCTGGCCAAGGCGGGGCCGGGGCACTGGCTGGGAGCGGACAGCGCCGGCCGCGACGTCTACAGCCGTCTGCTATTCGCCGGGCAGTTCAGCCTCGCCGGCGCGCTCCTGGCGCTGGCGGTGGCCATGGTGCTGGGGGTGACCGGCGGACTGATTGCCGGCTACTACGGCGGCTGGTTCGATTCCGTCTCCTCCTGGCTCACCGGCCTGCTGATGGCCCTGCCGGGAATGGTGGTCCTTCTGGCCGCACGCGCCGTGCTGGGCCCGTCGATGTGGTTGTCCATGATGATCTTCGGCATCATGCTCTCCCCGGCCTATTTCCGGCTCGTCTACGCCTCAGTCACCGCGGTGCGCAACGAGTTGTACGTCGACGCCGCCCGGGTCTCCGGGCTGGGCGACTTCAGGATCATCGGCCGCCACATCCTTACAGTGGTCCGGGCGCCTGTGATCATCCAGTCCGCCATGATCCTGGGCATTGCCATCGCCATCCAGGCGGGCCTCGAATTCCTGGGGTTGGGCGACCTGAACATCCCCACCTGGGGAAGCATGCTCAACGACGGCTTCGTTAACCTCTACAAGGTCCCAACCCTGGTCCTGTGGCCCGCCCTGCTGATCGGGCTGGTGTGCGTCGCCCTGACCCTGCTGGCCAACGCGATGCGCGACGAGCTTGAACGGAGCGGCGGGCCGGTCAAGCGCCGCAAGGCGACGCTCACCGATGCGGCCTCCGCCGCCGAGCAGCGCGGCGCCGCCGCCGTCGTCCACCCCGAGGAGCCCTCCGATACTGCCGGCGAGATCCTCCTGGAAGTCACCGACCTTGGTGTCGGCTACGACCAGCCGGACGGCTCCACCACCCACGTCGTCAACCATGTGGGCCTGACCGTCCGCCGCGGCGAAGTCCACGGGATCGTTGGCGAATCCGGCTCCGGGAAGACGCAGACAGCGTTCTCCATCCTCCGGCTTCTCCCACAAGGCGGCCGCGTCACGGGCGGCTCGATCGTCTTCGACGGCAAGGACCTGGCCTCCCTGTCGGAGAAGGAGATGACCAAGATCCGCGGGAAGCGTATCGCCTACATCCCGCAGGAGCCGATGAGCAACCTGGACGGCGCGTTCACCATCGGCAGCCAGCTGATGGAGCCGATGCGCGTCTGCCTGGGGATATCGAAGGCGGACGCCCGGAAGCGGGCCCTCGCACTCCTGGCCAAAGTGGGGATTCCCAACCCCGAGCGGACCTTTAACGCCTACCCGCACCAGATTTCCGGCGGAATGGCGCAACGCGTGCTGATAGCCGGGGCCGTCTCGTGCCAGCCGGACCTGCTGATCGCCGACGAACCCACGACGGCGCTCGATGTCACGGTGCAGGCCGAAGTGCTCGACCTGCTCCGCGAACTCCAGGCCGAACTGAACATGGGAGTCATCCTTGTGACCCACAACTTCGGCGTCGTGGCGGACCTGTGTGACCGCGTGACCGTGATGCAGACGGGCCGGGTCGTGGAGACAGGTCCCGTGCGGGCCATCTTCAACGACGCGCGGCACCCCTACACCCGGCTGCTGCTCGACGCGATCCTCGAGGACACGGCGCCCCGCGGACCGCTTCTCTCCCTGAACGGAGTATCGCTATGACCGAAACACTGCTCGACGTCCGGGACGTCGTCGTCGAATATCCCCTCAAGGGTTTCCGCAGGGAGCCGTTCAAGGCGCTCAGGGGCGTTTCCCTGGACGTCCGCCCCGGCGAGACCGTGGGCCTGGTGGGTGAGTCCGGTTCCGGAAAAACCACCCTGGGCCGCGCCGTACTGGGTCTTGCTCCCGTAACCGGCGGCAGCATCAGCTATCGCGGGCAGGAGATCTCCAAAGCCAGCCGGGCCCAGCGCAAGGAGCTCAGCCACGAAATCCAGGTGGTGTTCCAGGACCCGTATACCTCGCTGAATCCTTCCATGACCATCGAACAAATCCTGACCGAGCCGTTGACCGTCCGGAAGGTGGAACGCCAGGCAGCCAACAAGCGGGTCGCGGAGCTCCTGGACCAGGTGCGGCTGCCACACGACGCCGTTCACCGGCTGCCGAGGGAATTCTCCGGCGGGCAGCGCCAGCGCATCGCAATCGCCCGGGCGCTTGCCCTGGACCCGAAGCTGGTCGTCTGCGACGAACCGGTTTCCGCCCTGGACCTCTCCACCCAGGCCCGGGTCCTGGACCTGTTCCTCGAAATCCAGGAACGCACCGGAGTGGCGTACCTCTTCGTCTCCCATGACCTCGCGGTGGTCCGGTATCTCAGCCATCGCGTGGCAGTCATGTACCACGGCGAAATCGTGGAATGGGGCGCAGGGGACCAAGTCACCGGCGAACCGGAACACCCCTACACCCAGCGGCTGTTCATGGCCGCGCCCGTGCCGGATCCGGACCGGCAGGCCCAACGACGGGCCGACCGCCATCGCCTGGCGGCAATCCAGCACGAGCAGGACGTACAGGCCGGCGTGGCCTAGGGGCGCCGCCCCATCCGCCGGACGCGCAGCACCACAGAATCCAGACAACAGAAAGGCGAGCCAATGACCACGCAATCAGCGACCGCACACCCGGGGCTCTCCTCCGGCGCCACTTTTCCCGCCGATTTCGCTTGGGGCGTGGCCACAGCGGCCTACCAGATCGAAGGCGCCGTCAACGAGGGCGGCCGCGGCAAAAGCATCTGGGACACCTTCTCCCACCAGCCCGGCACCACGATTCATGGTGACAACGGCGATATCGCCTGCGACCACTACCACCGCTGGGAAGCCGACCTCGATCTGATGGCCGAGCTCGGCATCCCCGCGTACCGGCTTTCCCTGTCCTGGTCCCGCCTGCAGCCCAGCGGGACGGGTCCACTCAACCCCGAAGGTGTCCGCTTCTACCGGGAGCTGCTCGAAGGCTGCACCGCCCGCGGCATCACGCCGTACGTGACGCTGTACCACTGGGACCTGCCGCAGGCGCTGCAGGACGACGGCGGCTGGCCGGCGCGGCACACTGCGTACCGCTTCGGCGAGTATTCCGGACTCGTCGCCGAGGCCCTCGGTGATCTCGCCGAGCACTGGATCACCATCAACGAGCCCATGTGCGCAGCCTTCCTGGGCCACTCGTGGGGTATGCAGGCCCCCCGGCTTCAAGGACGATAGCCTCGCCGTTCCCGCCGCCCACCATCTGCTCCTGGCCCACGGCCTGGCACTGGGGGAATTCCGCGCCCGCCGCCCCAAGGCCAAAGTGGGCATTACCAACATCGTCGGCAACCTGAACCCGGCGACCGATACCGAGGCAGACCGCCAGGCCACCGAATACTGGGATGCCGTCAGCAATCGGATCTTCCTGGATCCCGTCTACCGCGGCCGCTACGCCGACACGACCATCGCCGCCTACGGCCGGTACGGACTGACAGCCACGGGCGAGGATGCCGGGCCCAGGGACTTGGTCCAGCCGGGCGACCTCGCCATCATCTCCGCGCCTGGTGACTTTGCCGGAGTCAACCATTACACCAACATGCTCGTTTCCGCGGGTCCCGGCGATGGGGCCGCCCCGAACTGGACCCACGTGCAGCCGGCACCCTCGTCCTTCGGCTGGTCCAACACTCCCGAAGCCCTCAAGGCGGTGCTCAAGCGGGTAGCCAGCGAGTACACCGGGCTGCCCCTCTACGTCACCGAAAACGGTGTGACGTTCCACGACTACGTTGACCCGAACGGCGAGGTCCGCGACCCCGAACGCATCGATTACCTCCGCGGTTACATTTCCGCCGTGGGTGAGGCGATCGCCGATGGTGTGGACGTCCGGGGCTACTTCGCCTGGTCCTTCATGGACAACTTCGAGTGGGCCGAGGGGTACGACAAGCGCTTCGGCCTGGTCTATGTGGACTACGGCACCCAGACCCGCATCCCCAAGCAGAGTGCCTACTGGTACCGGGACACCATCGCCGCCGTTCGCGGAGCAACCGCACAAGCAGCCACACCCGTCACCGCAGGCGCCCCCGCATGAGCCCCACTTCCGCCGTCAGTACAGACCAGAAAGACATCATGGAAACTCTCACCACCGACATGCTCTCCACAGAGCAGCGCCTGGCATCCCTGCTGGCGGAGCTCAGCCTAGAAGACAAAATCCAGCTCCTGACCGGCCGCGACTTCTGGACCACGTGGCCGATGGCGAAGATCGGTCTGCGCCGCATGCTGGTTTCGGACGGTCCCACCGGTGTCCGCGGCGAGGTCTGGGACGAACGCGTGCCGTCCATGAACTTCCCTTCGGCCGCCGCGATCAGCTCCAGCTGGGACCCGGCCATCGCCGACCGGCTGGGCGCCGCCTCCGCCGTCGAGGCGCGGCGCAAAGGCGTCGACGTCGTCCTGGGCCCGACCATCAACCTGCACCGCTCCCCGCTGGGCGGCCGCCACTTCGAGGCCTTCAGCGAGGATCCGGTCCTCACGGCCGGGCTCGCCGCCGCCTACGTTTCCGGCGTGCAGCGCAACGGTGTGGGAGCCACCCCGAAGCACTACGTGGCCAACGACTCGGAAACCGACCGCTTCACCGTCGATGTCAAGGTCGCGGACCGGCCGCTGCGCGAGCTGTACCTGCTCGCCTTCGAGAAGGCAATCGTCGACTCCAAGGCCTGGCTGGTCATGAGCGCCTACAACTCGATCAACGGCGCCACTGCCACGGAAAACGAACTGCTGGAAACGCCGCTGAACAGTGAGTGGGGCTTTGACGGTGTGGTCATCAGCGACTGGACCGCCGTCCGGAGCGTCAACAGCGCCAACCACTCTCAGGACCTGGTCATGCCCGGCCCGGCCGGTCCTTGGGGCGAGGCGCTTGCCGTGGCAGTGAAATCCGGAGAAGTGGCCGAGGCCAGCATCGACCGCAAAGTCCTGCGCATCCTGCAGCTCGCGGCCCGCGTCGGCGCCCTGCAAGGCTTCGACGCCGTCAAGGCCGAACCGGCCGACCGTGAGGACCCGATCGCCTTCGCCCGTGAGGCATCCGCCGCCGGCACGGTGATGGTGAAGAACGACGGCGGGCTTCCGCTGGATGCTCCTGGAGTGTCCCGCGTCGCCGTGATCGGTCACAACGCCCGCCACGCCCGCACCCAGGGCGGTGGTTCCGCGACCGTGGTCCCGGAAAAGGTCGTCACCCCGCTGGACGGGATCCGCGCCGCCTTCGGCGCGGACAAAGTTTCGTACAGTGTGGGCGCTGTGGTCCAGGAGGGCATCGCCGAACTGCCGCTCGAACACCTGGCCAACCCCGTCACGGGCCGTCCGGGGCTCCGCGTGCGCTTCCTGGACGCCCACGGCGAGGAACTCTTCGCCGAGGACCGCCGCTCCACGGCTTTGGTCTGGTTCGGCGGCGACGCCCCGATCGCGGCGTCCTCCACGGTCCAGTTCCACACCATCTACACCCCGGAAGAGACCGGCACCATCCGCCTGGGCTTCTCCACCGTGGGGCGTGGCCGGATGTTTGTCGACGGCGTACTGGGCCGTGAAGTCACCATCGAAGCGACCGGAACCGACCTTGGGGCCGCGTTCCTGGCCCCGCCCTCCGCCTCCTTCGAGCTCGCAGTCACTGCCGGTATCCCGGTGGAAGTGCGCATGGAGCTCGACATCGCGGACCGCACCGGCGCCCTCGCCAATGCCTTGAGCATCGCGATCGGCGTGGAACCCGACGACTCGAACCCCGACGCCCTGATCGCCGAGGCGGTTGAGGCAGCCCGCGCCGCCGACGTCGCCGTCGTCGTGGTCGGCACCAACTCCCGCGTCGAATCCGAGGGCTACGACCGGACCTCCCTGGAGCTTCCCGGATTGCAGGACCGCCTGGTTCACGCGGTCGCGGCGGCCAACCCGCGCACCATCGTGGTGGTCAACTCCGGTGCCCCCGTGCTGCTGCCCTGGCGCGACGAGGTCGCAGCCATCCTCCTGGGCTACTTCGGCGGCCAGGAATTCGGCCACGCCCTCACTGACATCCTCACCGGCGTCACCGAACCCGGCGGCCGGCTCCCCACCACTTGGCCGGCCAGCCAGGACGACGTGCCGGTCATAAATGTCACGCCCGACGCCGACGGGACCCTGGTCTACGAGGAAGGGATCCACATCGGCTACCGGGCGTGGCTCAAAGCCGGAGTCCGGCCGGCTTACGAATTCGGCTCCGGACTCGGCTACACGTCCTGGCGTCTCGAATCCGTGGTGGCCCCCGCCACGGCCGCACCGGCCGACGTCGTGCCGCTGGCCGTCACGCTGCGAAACACCGGTCAGCGCGCCGGAAAACACGTGGTCCAGGTTTACGCCGAAAAGCCCGGCTCCGCCGTGGACCGCCCGGTCCGCTGGCTCGTCTCCTCCGCCCCCGTGTGGGCAGAAGCCGGCGAAACCGTCACCGCAGTCCTGGACGTGCCCACCCGGCTCCTGGCGTATTGGGACAACGGCTGGACGTATGAACCCGGCGACTACACCCTCCGCGTCGGCACCTCCGTCAGTGAACTGCCGCTGGACACCACGCTCACGCTGGTGCACCCAACCGAGGAAGGTGCCGCATGAACCTGCCCAACCCCCTGATTTCGGGCTTCAACCCGGATCCCAGCATCGTCAAGGTGGGGGAGGACTACTACCTCGCCACGTCCACCTTTGAATACTTGCCCGGCATCCCGGTGTACCACAGCACCGACCTGGTCGACTGGACCCGGGTCGGGCACGTGGTGGACCGCGAAGGGCAACTGGACTCCCGCGACGTGCCCACCCTTGGTGGCGCGTGGGCGCCCACCATCCGCTTCCATGATGGTCTGTTCTATGTTGCCGTCACCGACGCCATGGCCCGGGGGACCCTGGTGTTCACGGCTAAGGACCCCGCCGGCCCGTGGAGCGACGGGCTGGCAATTGAGGGCGCGGTCGGCATCGACCAGGACCTTGCCTGGGACGAGGACGGCACCGCTTACCTGACCTACTCCGGGCTGGACACCGTCACCGGAAACATCGGTGAGCACCGCGGCATCCTCCAGGTGCGCGTGGACCTGGAATCGGGCAAGGCCCTGGAGGAACCCCGCAGCGTCTGGTCCGGCACCGGACTGATGTTCCCCGAAGCCCCGCACCTCTACCGGCACGGCGACTACTGGTACCTCATGATCGCCGAGGGCGGCACCGAGCGCGGACACAGCGTCAGCATCGCCCGGGGAACCTCCCCCACCGGCCCGTTCGAGAACAACCCGGCCAACCCCGTCCTGAGCGCCCGCAGCACCGACCGCCCTATCCAGAACACGGGCCACGGTGACCTCGTGCAGACCCCCGACGGCGGCTGGGCCATGGTGCTCCTGGGCATGCGGCCCAGGGGCATGACCCGCGCCTTCTCGGCGCTGGGCCGGGAAACCTTCATCACCCCGGTCACCTGGGAGGACGGCTGGCCGGTGGTTGAACCTGTCATCCTGAATCCGCGCTCCGGCGGCGAGTTCGAGGATGACTTCGTGGACGCGGAGCTCGACGGCGGCTGGATCGCCGTACGGCGCTTTCCCGGCGCGTTCGCCTCCACGGAGAAGATCCGCGGCCGGCTGACCGTAACCAGCGACGGCCCCGGCCTGGATGACGCCCGGCCCGCGTTCCTGGGCCGCCGCCAGCGGTACCAGGTGGAGACGATCGCCGCACTGGTGGACACAGGTTCCCCCGAGGAGCAGGGTCCCAGTGACGGGAAGGGCAACGCCGGCGGCCTCGCCGTCCGCTACGACGAGTCCCACCACTACTCGATCGAAGTCAACGGGACCACCGTCACCGCCCGGGCCCGGGTGTCCTCGATCGAACAGGCGTGGACCCGCCAGGTACCCGGAGGCCCCCTCGAACTCCGGATCGCAACCCGCCAGCCCGCCGGCGGCGCCGGGTTCGGCCACCTGAGTTCGGACACCGTGGCGCTGCAGGCCGTCATCGGCGGCGAACCGGTCACCCTGGCCGAATTGGACGGACGGTACCTCTCGGCCGAAACCGCCGCGTCCTTCACCGGACGGGTGGCGGGCGTCTTCGCCAGCAGCGGCACGGTGGCCTTCCACTGGTTCCGCAGTTCCGGACGCGAGCCCAACTAGGGAACCACACGCCCGTCCGCCCAGCCTTCCCTCACCCGCTGTTTCCCGAAAGGTCTTCCGTGACATCCACGTCCCTGACACCGCAGTCAGCCATCCGCCAGCAGACCGCCGTCAGCCGGTTCAGCGCAGAGTACCGAACGGACACCCCGTTCGTGGCAGACCCGCGGCCCCGGCTCAGCTGGATAACAGCCACCGACAGCACCGACTGGCAACAGACCCAGGCCGAACTCCGGCTCACGCGTGGCGGAACGGCGGAGTCCCGGGTGCATTGCGGCACGGAGTCCGTGCTGGTGGAGTGGCCCTTTAAGGCCATCGCCGCGGGCGAGCAGGTGGAAGTGGAAGTCCGGATCACCGGGAACGACGGCGACACCACCGACTGGAGCGAGCCCCTGACTTTGGTGGGCGGCTTTGTGGACGGGCGGTGGCAGGCCACGGCGATCAGTCTCCCCGTCCCGGCCGGAAAGCAGGCGCCGCTGGGACGGCCCGGCCAGTTGCGGAACGAATTCACGGTGGGCGACGGGCTGGCCAAAGCCACCCTGTTTGCCACCGCCCACGGCGTGTACCAGGCCGAAATCAACGGCACGGAGGTGGACGACCAGGTCCTCAAGCCGGGCTGGACGGCCTACGCGGACCGGCTCAACCACGAAACCACGGACGTCACAGCACTCCTGACCCCGGGCGCCAACGCCATCGGAGTCTGGCTTGCCGGCGGCTGGTTCACGGAAAAGTACGGCTTCCACGGCTTCGCCAAGCCTTTTTACGGTGAGCAGCCTTCCGTAAAGGTGGAGCTGCACCTCGAATACGCCGACGGGACGCGGGAAACCGTGACCAGCAGCCCGACCTGGCGCGCCACCACGGCCGGACCGCTTGTCTCCAGCGGCATCTACGCCGGTGAGTCCTTTGACGCCCGGCGCGCGGAGGCCGGCTGGTCCCAACCCGGCTTCGACGACGCACACTGGCATCCTGCCGCGGTTGATGCCGGGAAATGGGCGGCAGCCACCCCGGCCATCGCCCCTCCCGTGCGCCGGATCGAGGAGCTGCCGGTCGTGGAAGTGCTGACCACGCCCTCCGGCGCCACGGTGCTGGACTTCGGCCAGAACCTCGTGGGGAGGCTGCGGATCCGGGTCAGCGGCGCGGCCGGCCATATCATCACCCTCCGGCATGCCGAAGTGCTCGAAGACGGCGAATTGTCGCTCCGTCCGCTGCGCCAGGCGGCCGCCACCGACACGTACACGCTCGCCGGTGACGGGGAGGAAGAATGGGAGCCGAGCTTCACATTCCACGGCTTCCGCTATGCCCAGGTGGACAACTGGCCCGGTGCGCTAAACCCGGCGGCGATCGCCGCCGTCGTCATCCATAACGACATGCGCCGCACTGGCTGGTTCGCGTGCTCAGACCCGCTGCTGAACCGCCTGCACGAGAACGCCCTGTGGGGGATGCGTGGCAACTTCCTCGCGCTCCCCACCGACTGCCCCCAACGTGACGAGCGGCTGGGGTGGACCGGTGACATCCAGGTCTTCAGCCCAACAGCCAGCTACCTGTACGACACGCTGGGCTTCCTCGGTTCCTGGCTGGAGGACCTCGCCCTCGAGCAGGGTCACCGCAACGGCGTGGTGCCTATCATCGTTCCGTCCGTGCTGGGCATGCTCGAATCGCCGGTGGCCGCCTGGGGCGACGCGGCCACCGTGGTCCCTTGGGTGCTGTTCGAGAGGTTCGGTGATACGGGGCTGCTCCGCCGGCAGTACGCCAGCATGCGGGACTGGGCGGATGCCCTCCTGAAGGTCCGGAACAGTTCCGGGCTCTGGCAGGGCCAGATGCAGCTGGGCGACTGGCTCGATCCCGCCGCACCCCCGGACAAGCCCGGCGCTGCCAGGACGCACGGGGACATCGTTGCCAGTGCCTACCTCTTCCGGTCCTTGGACCTGGTGGCCAAGGCCGCAGCCATCCTCGGCTCCGACGCCGACCACGCCAAGTACGCGGTGCTCGCCGAAGACACCCGGCAGGCGTTCCTGGCCGAATACGTAACGCCCTCCGGCCGGATCGTCTCGGACGCCCAGACCGCCTACTCGCTGGCCCTGATGTTCGGCATCAGCACCGATCCGTCGCAGCGCCGGGCCATGGGCGGCCGGCTCGCGGAGCTCGCCCGCCTCGGCGGGTACCGGATTGCCACCGGGTTTGTGGGCACACCTCTGATCGCCGATGCCCTGACCGCTACCGGGCACCTGGACGCTGCCGAACGGCTGCTCACCCAGACCGAGTGCCCCTCCTGGCTGTACCCCGTCACGCACGGCGCCACCACCATCTGGGAACGCTGGGACTCCATCCTGGAAGACGGCAGCGTCAACCCCGGCGAAATGACGTCTTTCAACCACTACGCGCTGGGCGCCATCGCCGACTGGATGCACCGCACTGTTGCCGGGCTGGCCCCGGCGGCGCCCGGGTACCGGAAGGTGCGCATCGCGCCGCGGCCGCTCGCCAGTCTCCAGCACGCTTCGACGTCGCACGAGACGCCGTACGGGCTGGCCCGGGTCGCATGGAAGCGCGCAGGGGACAGGGTCCTGGTGGAAGCCACCGTGCCGCCCGGGCACCGCCGCCGTGGTCTCGCTTCCGGACGGCTCCGCCGAGTTCGAAGTGGGCTCGGGCCAGCACCGCTGGGACGTGCCCGCCACGGAGTCCGCCGCGGAAACCGCCGCTGCTTCACTGCACACCCCGCTCGCGGACATCATGGACGACCCGCAGGCCTATGCCGCGGTGTGGCAGGCCATCGAAGCCCAGGATCCGGCGGGCGCGGCGGCATTCCGCAAAGACACCGTCTGGTATCGGCAGACGACCCTGGACCAGAGCCTGATCTTCACCCCGCCCTCCGTCAAGAAGGACATCGCCGCCGCGCTGGCTGCCCTCAATGACCGCCGCGCCGCCGCACCCTCCCGCACACGCCAAGAACTCCCGAACTGAGAAGGCACCGATGACCACTTTCACCGCTGAGAGCCCGCTGTACTTCGTTATGGGGCACGCCGAAGGCAACCGCATCCTGCGCGAACGGGTTCCAACCCTGACCAACAACCCCCTGCTTCACACGCTCTACTTCCATGAGGTGGGCCTGATCCTGGGAACTGAAGAAGCCCTGCAGGGAAAACCCGCGGAGGTTGCGGAAATCCTCCGCCTCATCGGCGAGCTGGAACCGGAGGATCCCGTGGCGCAGCGCGCGGCGGCGGCCGCCGCCGACGTTCCTGCCCCGGCCGCCGGCTACGAGCCGGAGGCGGTGGAACCCGGCAGCGCCACTGCTTCTTTCCCGACGACGGCGGCAGCGCAGGAATGCTTCGAACTCGCTCTCTCCGGGCCATCGCACGGCAACCCGTTCACGGACGTCGACCTCCGGGCGGACTTCACCGCGCCGTCAGGCAAGGCGCTCAGCGTTCCTGGCTTCTACGACGGAAACGGCAGCTACAAGGTAAGGCTCCTCGTCCGCGAGGCGGGCGACTGGACCTTCGCCACCTCCAGTAACGCCCGCTCGCTGGACGGAATCACCGGCTCATTCATTGCCGGCGAGGCTGCAGGGGGAGCCAGAGGCGTAGTACAGGTGGCCAACACCTTCCACTTCGCCTACGGGGATGGAACTCCGTACTTGCCCGTCGGCACCACGGCCTACGCTTGGGCCCATCAGGGCGATGCCCTGGAAAAGCAGACCCTGGACACACTGGCCGCAGGACCGTTCAACAAGATGCGGATGTGCGTCTTCCCCAAGTCCTACCTGTTCAACGAGAACGAGCCGGATCAGTACCCGTTCGAAGGTTCCCTGGCGGCCGGCTTCGACTACGAGCGGCCCAACCCTGCGTTCTACCGCCATCTCGAACAGCGCATCAGCCAGCTGGCCGAACTCGGCATCGAAGCGGACCTCATCCTGTTCCACGCCTATGACCGCTGGGGTTTCGCCACCATGACCCCGGGCCAGGACGACCGCTACCTGAAGTACGTCGTTGCCCGGCTGGCCTCGCGCCGCAATATCTGGTGGTCCCTCGCCAACGAATACGACCTGCTGTTCCGCAAAACCACCGAGGACTGGGAACGCTTCGCCGGCATTGTCCAGGTCAACGACCCCAGCGGGCACCTACTCTCCATCCACAACTGCCGGGACTTCTACGACTACAGCCGTCCGTGGATCACGCACAGCAGCGTTCAGCGCCAGGACGTGCACAAGACTGCCGAGTTCACGGGCGAGTGGCGGGACCGCTGGCAGAAGCCGGTGGTCATCGACGAGTGCGCCTACGAGGGCAACATCGACCAGGGCTGGGGCAACATCACCGGCGAGGAAATGACCCGGCGGTTCTGGGAAGGCGCGGTACGCGGCGGCTATGTCGGCCACGGCGAAACGTATGTGCACCCGGAGGACACCCTCTGGTGGTCCAAGGGCGGGGAACTCCACGGCAGCAGCCCGGGCCGCATCGCGTTCCTGCGCCGCATCCTCGAGGAGACACCGCGCGGGTTCCTCGAGCCGCTGCCCGGCGGCTGGGATGTTCCCACCGCCGGCATCCGCCACGAGTACGAGATCAGCTACTTCGGCTTCAACCAGCCCACCTACCGGAACTTCGTGATGCCCGCCGGGCACCACTATGCCGTGGACATCATTGACACCTGGAACATGACCATTGAAACCCTGCCGGACACCGTCCAGGGCCGGTTCCGGCTGGAGCTCCCCGGCAGGCAGTTCATCGCCGTCAGGATCCGCGCCGTCCGGGACGGAGCCGGGTCCTGATACTTCACAGCGAAGGACACCACGTGATCGACGCCGGTAACCGCCTGCGGCTTTTCGCCCCCTCCGAGACCATCGAAGCCGGCGCCTGGCGTCTGCAGCTGCGCGGCGACGAAGTGGCGGACATCGAATACGGCGGATACCCCGTGCTCCGGGGCATCCGTCTGGTTGTCCGGGACCACGACTGGAGAACCCTGACACCCGACGTCGAATCGATCACCCGTAGCGACGAGGCAGGGACCACCACACTCCGGCTGACCATCGGTTTTGCCGGCTTCAACGCCCGCTACCGCGCGGACCTGATGCTCCGGCTCTGCGGCGGTGAACTCTCCCTCAGCTTCGACGGCGTTGCGCCCGGCAGTTTCAGCAGCAACCGCATTGGCCTGGTGGTCCTGCACCGTCCGGACGATGCGGGACGGGCGCTCACTGTCACTTCGCCCGAGCGGACCAGCACCCGCCTGGCATTTCCCGTGGAGATCAGCCCGCATCAGCCCTTCCGGGACGTTGCGGCCATGTGTTGGGAACGGGACGGGACGAACTTCCGGCTGCAGTTCAGCGGAGATACATTCGAAACCGAAGACCAGCGCAACTGGACGGACGCATCCTTCAAGACCTACAGCACACCGCTGTCCCGCCCCTTCCCCGTCGAGGTGCGGGCCGGCGACCGCATCCGACAGAGTATCCGCCTCACGGCCGAACCCGCAGCCCAGGGTCCGGAGAGGCGGCAGCCGGAACCTCGCCAGCCGGACACCGGCCCTGCCGTACTGACTGTGCACCACGAAACGGTCGGCACGGTCCCGGCGCTTGGCACTTCCGCCTCCAGATCACCCGCAACCCTCGCCCCGGTGCCCGGCCTGGCATCGCTGCTCGTCGAACTTTCCGGGGACGATCGGGCAGCGGCTGCGGAAGAGATCCGGCAGGCCCATCGGCAGGCCGCGGAACTGGGTGTGCCTCTGGATGTGCGGATATCCGTGCGCCGACCCGAATCCCTTGCGGGATTCCTGGACCTGCTGCCCCTGGACCAGGTCAGCCGGCTCGGCGCTTTCAGCTCCGAGAGCCACGCCACCGGGCCGGCTCTGTGGCGGCAACTGCAAGGGGAAGCGCAACGGCGCGGCTTCGCCGGGACCCTGCTGGCCGGCGCCCGCTCACACTTCACCGAACTCAATCGAACAGCGCCGTCACTTCCCGAGGCGCAGGCCATGACGTACAGCATCACGCCGCAGATGCATGCCTCCGAAGTGATGCACATCGTCGAGACGCTGCCGATGCAGCGGCAAACAGCACTCAATGCGCTCCGGATCGGCTCCGGTACTGCCCTGCACATCGGTCCCATCACCCTCAAACCCCGCTTCAACGCGGTCTCCACCGGCGGCGCCGAGTGCCGACAAAAAGCCGAAAGCATGGCCTCCGACCCGCTCCAGGGAGAAGACTTCACCGCCGCGTGGATGCTGGGCAGCATCGCTTCCCTCACCATGCCCGGGGTGGAATCCGTGAGCTACTTCGAGGCCAGCGGTCCCAGGGGTCTCCGCACCGACGGTGGCGCCGATACCCCCGCCGGCAGCCTGCTGACTCGGCTCGCCGGACTGCGCGGAGCCGGGGTGCTCAAAGCCGAGGGGCATACGCCTGGCATGATCGTCTATCCCGTCAGGGTCGGGTCCGGCGTCGTGCTGTTCGCTGCGAACCTCACGCCCAAGCCGGTACGCGTGGCAGTGCGGCTGGAATACGGCCATGCCGGGACCATCGACCTTCCGGCGTGGACCGAAACTGCCCGTCCGCTCAGCTGAAACTACCCACCAGGAAAGAGGACCAGGATGTCCAATAGGCTCGCAGGCAAAGCAGCCCTGATAACCGGCGCCGGATCGGGCATCGGCCTGGCTGTCGCCCAGCGCTTCATTGCAGAAGGCGCCCGCGTCTACTTCGCCGACATCGACGTCGACGCCGCCGTCAGGGCCGCCGCAGCCACCGGGGCGTCCGGTGCCGCAGCCCTCCGGATGGACATCTCCGACGAGGCAAGCGTCGAAACCGTCTATGCGACCATCGCCGGCGAGGGGCAGCTTGACATCGTCGTCGCCAACGCCGGAGTCCAGCTCTTCGGCCAGGACGCAAGGGTCGGTGACCTCGACCTGGACGTCTGGGAGAAGACCGTAGCCGTGAACCAGCGCGGCGCATTCCTTACGCTTAAGCACGCCGTACGCGCCCTGGAAGGCCGGGGCGGCTCCATCATTTGCACGGGTAGCCCCACGGCGGTCGTCGGATGTGGGCAGACCTTTACGGCCTACACCAGCTCAAAAGCGGGCGTCCACGGACTAGCCCGCGTGGTCGCGGCCGACTACGCCAGCGCCGGCATCCGTGTGAACACAGTAGTCCCCGGCTACACGGAAACCCCGCTGGTACAGGCCATTGCCGACGACCCCGCAAGCCGGGCCGGTCTCGTCAACTCCACCATGCTTGGCAGGGCAGGCAAGGCCGCCGACGTCGAAGGCATCATGGTCTTCCTCGCGAGCGACGAATCTGCCTACGCCACCGGCGGAATGTTCACGATCGACGGCGGGCTGACGGCGCTGTAACGACCTGGGAGGCAGAACCGCGGCGCGTGGCGCGCGCTTGGATGGCGGCCCTGATCTTCGCTGGCTAACGCGTGGGGCCACGCGGGCTGAATAATGACCGCCGGATGTGCGTTGACTCACATGTTACGAGGAGCTATCTTTGTCTCTATTGTTAGCGATAACAATTGGCCGCGGTCCGCTGCAGGCTGAACCCCCGTTCCACCCAGACCTCCGCATTCCTCCCGCTATTACCGCCCCTCAGGGGACACAATGACGTGAAGAACTGCGATCAGGAGCAACTTCGCGGACCCGGGTCCGCGGAAGGAGAAAATTGTGAAGATCAGGAAACTCCTGGGCGCCGCTGCGGTCGTCCTCGCCGTGACTGTCGGAGCCACCGGCTGCGGCACCCGGGGCGGTACCGCCTCGCCGTCCGTCAGCGCCGACGCTGCCGGCGCCCTCGTCGGGATCTCGATGCCGACCCAGACCTCGGAACGGTGGATCGCCGACGGCAAGAACGTCTCGGAGTCCGTGACGAAGCTTGGCTACAAGACCGACCTGCAGTACGCGAACGACGACATCCCCACCCAGGTGGCGCAGATCGAGAACATGCTCACCAAGGGCGCGAAGGCCCTCATCGTCGCCGCCATCGACGGCACCACGCTGACCGACGTCCTCGCCAAGGCGAAGGAACAGAACGTCAAGGTCATCGCCTATGACCGCCTCATCAACGGCACTCCCAACGTCGACTTCTACACCACCTTCGACAACTACACGGTGGGCGTGCAGCAGGCCACGTCGCTGCTGACCGGCCTGGGCCTTCTCGACGCCAGCGGCAACAAGGTGGAAGGCAAGGGCCCGTTCAACGTGGAGCTCTTCGCCGGCAGCCCGGATGACAACAACGCCAACTTCTTCTGGACCGGCGCCCTGGACACCCTCAAGCCGTACCTGGACGCCGGAACCCTCAAGGTGCCCAGCGGCCAGACCAAGTTCGAGCAGGCCGCCATCCTCCGCTGGCAGGCACCGGTGGCGCAGAAGCGCATGGAGGACATCCTCACGGCGGCCTACAGCTCCGGGACCAAGCTCGACGGCGTGCTCTCCCCTTACGACGGCCTGTCAATCGGCATCATCTCGGCGCTGACCAGCACCGGCGGCTACGCCAAGGGGAGCCTGCCGATCGTTACCGGCCAGGACGCCGAAAAGGGTTCGGTGAAGTCCATCGTCGCCGGCGAGCAGTACTCCACCATCTTCAAGGACACCCGCCAACTCGGATCCCAGGCCGTGAAGATGGTCGACGCACTCCTCAAGGGCCAGGAGCCCGAGGTCAACGACACCAAGACCTACAACAACAAGGTCAAGGTGGTCCCCGCCTACCTGCTCAAGTCCGTCATCATCACCAAAGAGAACTACAAGAAGGAACTGATCGACTCCGGGTACTACACCGAGGCCGACGTCAAGTAGTTACGGTGAGGGGTGGCGTCCCGCCGTCGAGGCCGGCCGCCGCCCTTCCCGTAGACCCCTGCAGCCGCAGGCGGTCTAAGTACTACCAGTCAGTGAGAATTGACGATGAACACACCCATTCTTCAAATGCGGGGAATCACCAAGACCTTCCCCGGCGTGAAGGCCCTCCAGGACGTCACTTTGCAGGTGAACCGCGGTGAAGTCCATGCCATCTGCGGCGAGAACGGCGCCGGAAAATCCACCCTGATGAAGGTGCTGTCCGGCGTCTACCCGCACAGCTCCTTCGACGGCGAAATCCTCTTCGAAAACGAACCCTGCAACTTCTCCAGCATCAGCGACAGCGAGAAGCGCGGCATCGTGATCATTCACCAGGAGCTGGCGCTGAGCCCCTACCTGTCCATCGCCGAGAACATCTACCTCGGCAACGAGCAGGCCACGCGCGGCTGGGTGGACTGGCGGAAGACCAACCTGGAGGCCGCAAAACTCCTGGCACGGGTGGGCCTGAGCGAAAACCCCGTCACTCCCGTCCAGCACATCAGCGTGGGCAAGCAGCAGTTGGTGGAAATCGCCAAGGCGCTCTCGAAGGAGGTCAAGCTCCTCATCCTCGACGAACCCACGGCGGCCCTCAACGACGAGGATTCCGGCCACCTGCTGGACCTGATCCTGCACCTCAAGGGCCAGGGCGTCACCAGCATCATCATCAGCCACAAGCTCAACGAAATCCGCAAGGTCGCGGACGCCGTCACCATCATCCGCGACGGCCAGACCATCGAGACCCTGCGCCTCGGTGACGGCGAGATCACCCAGGAACGCATCATCCGCGGAATGGTGGGCCGCGACCTGGAAAGCCTGTACCCGCACCGGGATCCCCGGATTGGCGAGGAGGTCCTGCGGATCGAGGACTGGTCCGTACGGCACCCGCAGGACCACAGCCGGATGGTGGTCAGGAACGCCAGCCTCAACGTCCGCAAGGGGGAAGTTGTGGGCCTGGCCGGGCTGATGGGCGCCGGAAGGACGGAACTGGCCATGAGCGTGTTCGGGCGCAGCTACGGCACGGCCACCTCCGGAAAAGTCTTCAAGCACGGCAAGGAAATCAACACTGCGACCGTTTCAGCGGCCATCAAGCACGGAATCGCCTACGCCACCGAGGACCGCAAGCGCTACGGGCTGAACCTCATCGAGGACATCAAACGGAACGTCTCCATGGCCGCGCTCCACAAGCTCGTCAAGGGCGGCTGGGTGGACAAGAACCAGGAAACAGTCGTGGCCAACGACTACCGGAAAAGCATGAACATCAAGGCCCCGTCGGTCGCCGCCATCACGGGAAAGCTGTCCGGCGGCAACCAGCAGAAAGTCGTGCTGAGCAAGTGGATGTTCTCCGACCCGGACGTGCTCATCCTCGACGAACCCACCCGCGGGATCGACGTCGGCGCGAAATTTGAGATCTATACGATCATCGCGAAGCTGGCGGCGGAAGGAAAGGCGGTCATCGTGATCTCCTCCGAACTGCCCGAGCTGCTCGGCATCTGCGATCGGATCTACACGCTGTCCGCCGGGCACATCACCGGCGAGGTCCCGATCGCGGAAGCATCGCAGGAAACCCTCATGCACTACATGACCAAAGAGAAGGAATAGCGAACATGTCCGCCCTCCGAGAATCCCTGGGCTTCCTGACAAGCCGCCTCCGCCAGGTTGGCATCTTTGTCGCCCTGATCCTGATCGTCCTGCTGTTCCAGATCCTGACGGACGGCATTCTGCTTCAGCCGCAGAACGTCACCAACCTCGTGGTCCAGAACAGCTACATCCTGATCCTGGCCATCGGCATGGTGATGGTGATCATCGCCGGCCATATCGATCTGTCCGTCGGATCGATTGCCGGCTTCATCGGCGCGGTCGCCGGTGTCATGATCGTGCATTGGGGCTGGGCCTGGTGGCTGGCGATCCCGGCCTGCCTGCTGGTCGGCGCGCTGGTGGGTGCCTGGCAGGGCTACTGGATCGCGTACGTCGGAATCCCCGCCTTCATCGTCACCCTCGCCGGGATGCTGATCTTCCGCGGTCTGACCCTGATCACGCTCAAGAACCAGCAGATCACGCCCTTCCCGTCCGAGCTGCGGGCGCTGGGCGGCGGCTTCCTGCCGGACATTTCCGGCGGCACCTCGGTGCTGGAGTGGCTGACCGTCATCCTGGGCGTCGGCGCCACCCTGGCGCTGGTGATCCAGGCGGTCAAGGAACGCCGGATCCGCAAGAGGTTCGAGCTCGAGAACGAGCCGATGGCCTGGTTTGCGACCAAGACCGCGTTCATCGCCCTGCTCATGCTGACCATCACCTTCCTCCTCGCCAGCTACCGGGGAACCCCGATCGTGCTGATCGTGCTCGCGGTCCTGGTGATCGTCTACACGGCCCTGATGAACAACAGCGTCTTCGGCCGCCACACCTACGCGATCGGCGGGAACCTCCATGCAGCCGAGCTTTCCGGCATCAAAACCAAGGCCGTCACGTTCCGGCTCTTCGTGAACATGGGCGTCCTCGCCGCCCTGGCCGGCCTCGTGTTCACGGCCCGGCTCAACTCCGCCCAGCCGGCCGGCGGCACCGGCTTCGAACTGGACGCCATCGCGGCGGCCTTCATCGGCGGCGCGGCAGTCCAGGGCGGCATCGGCACCGTGGCAGGGGCCCTGATCGGCGGCCTGATCATGGGTGTGCTGAACAACGGCATGTCCATCCTGGGCCTCGGCACCGACTACCAGCAGCTCATCAAGGGCCTGGTGCTGCTCCTCGCCGTCGGCTTCGACATCTGGAACAAGAACCGCAGCGGCAAGGGCGGCGGAGCGACGATCGACAAGCGACTCAAGCGAAAAACCCCTCCCGCGGCCTCGGAGGCCGGAACGCCGGCGGAGAAACCCCCGATTCCGGTAACGGCCGGTAACTGACAAAACTGCGGGAGCGGCGGCCTCGGCAGCCACTCCCGCGGTAAGCCACGCCGGGAACGGCAGCGGCCCGGGTTGGTCCAGAACGGGCCAACCCGGGCCGCTCTTTTTTGCTGGTGTTGCCAGACGGATGTCGCGGCCAGGCCGAGGACCCGCACCTGGCTGGCGTCAATGTGCGCCTCGGCCGTGACCTCGAGAATCGCCGTCCGTGGGCGTCATCCCCGACGCGCAGAGTTTCCCCCGACGCGCGGAATACCTCCCGACGCCTGACTTCCGGCGTCGGCAGGAATTTTGCGCATCACAGGGCCGAAAGTGCCTCGCTCTAGTCTCCGTGGACGGCGCTCTGCTTGGCTTCCGAGCGGTCCAGGTAGGACAGCAGGAGGCTGCCGGCGCGGTCAAGTTCGCCGGCCTCCAGTGCGGTGCAGATCTCGTCGTTGTCGGCGAGATAACCGCGGTAGAAATGAGCGTCGACGGTGGCCTTGTGGAAGAAGAGCCGCATCTCGGCGAGGACCTGGGACATGATCGTGTCCAGCCGGCGGCTTTCGGCCAGCCCCACGATCGCGCCGTGGAAGTGCTGGTTGGCGGTGCCCAGGGCTTCCTCGTCGTCCGCGGCGGCCGCGGCTTTGCCTTCCTCCACCGCGGCCCGGACCGCGGCCACCCGCTCCGGGGTGCCCCCCGCGCGGATCGCACTGACCTCAACCGCACGGCGCACGGTGTAGACGTCGTGGATGTCGCCCGGGCCAAGGCTCGCAACGAACACGCCACGGTTGGGAAGGCGGACCACCAGCCGCTCGGCGGCGAGTTCGGCAAAGGCCTCCCGGACCGTGTTGCGGGAAACCCCCAGGTCTTCGGCGATGGCGGACTCGGTCAGCCGCGCGCCCGGCAGCAGCAGACCCTCCGCCAGTTGAAGCCGCAGTTCAGCCGCCACCCGGTCCGCCACTGAGGGAACCGTCACGCGCAGCCGTGCCGCGGCGGTCTGGCTGCGGGATCCCGCCTCGGAAGTCGTCATGGTGCCGAATCTACACGATCGTTCCAATGTTGAATCGTGGAATTGTTGAACAATCGACCCGATTAGTGCATTCTTAGAGGGGCCTATCATGAGATGAGGATCACAAATGGCAACCATTGACCTGAACAGCGACGTCGGCGAGTCATTCGGCCGCTGGACCTTAGGCGATGACACGGCGATGTTCCGCTCGGTGTCCAGCGCGAACGTGGCCTGCGGATTTCACGCCGGCGACCCCCGCGTCATCCGCCGGACCTGCCGCGAGGCAGTGGCGGCCGGAGTCGTGATCGGCGCCCACGTCGGCTACCGCGACCTCGCCGGATTCGGCCGCCGGTTCCTGGACATCGACCCGATCGACCTGGCGGACGACGTCGTCTACCAGATCGGCGCGCTGCAGGCGCTGGCCGCCGTCGAGGGCGGCACCGTCAAGTACGTGAAGCCGCACGGCGGCCTCTACAACGCGATCGTCTCGCACACTGCCCAGGCGCAGGCGGTCGTCGACGCCGTGAAGTCAGTCGATCCCGGCCTGCCCATCATGGGCCTGCCCGGCTCGGAGGTGTTGCGTCTGGCCGAAGCCGCCGGGCTCCGCGCCGTCACCGAAGCGTTCGCGGACCGGGCCTACAACCCGGACGGCACCCTCGTGTCCCGCACGCTCCCCGGAGCCGTCCTGCACGACCCCGCGGAGGTCACGGAGCACGTGCTCCGGATGGCATCCGATTCCGCCGTCCGCGCCATCGACGGCTCCATCCGGAAAATCCGCGCAGAGAGCATCTGCGTCCATGGCGATTCCCCGGGAGCCGTCACCATGGCTGCGGCGGTCCGGGAAGCGCTCACCGCCGCCGGCATCGCCACCGCCGCGTTCGTTTAATCACGCCCTGCACCACCCCCGGTTCCACCGGGTCACCGCACTTCCACCCGAGCAACAGGCAGCACCCCGCACACCTGGAGGAAAAACCATGACCGCACCGCACCAGGCCACCCCGGCCGCCAGCAAAAAGAAGATGCCACCCGGAGCCCTGAAGGCCTACGTCGCCAGCCTCACCGGCACCTCGCTGGAGTACTACGACTTCGCGATCTACTCCGTGGCCTCGGCCCTGGTGTTCCCGAAGATCTTCTTCCCGGGCAACGACGAATTCGTCGGCCTGCTGCTGTCCTTCTCCGCCTTCGCGGTGGGCTACCTGGCCCGCCCCATCGGCGGTGTGGTCTTCGGCCGGCTCGGTGACAAGATCGGCCGCAAGCACGTCCTCGTCATCACTCTGTTGCTGATCGGCATCGCGACCGTGCTGATCGGTTTGCTGCCGGATTACTCGGTCATCGGCGTCGCCGCCCCCATCATCCTGGTGCTGCTGCGCCTGGCCCAGGGCATTGGCGTCGGCGGCGAATGGGGCGGTGCCGTCCTGCTCTCCAGCGAGTTCGGCGACGCCCACAAGCGCGGCTTCTGGTCCTCGGCCGCGCAGATCGGCCCGCCGGCCGGCAACCTGATGGCCAACGGTGTCCTGGCTCTCCTCGCCGCGTCCCTCAGCACCGAAGCCTTCCTCTCCTGGGGCTGGCGCGTTGCCTTCCTCGCCTCCGCCCTCCTGGTGGTCTTCGGCCTGGTGATCCGGCTCAAGCTCGAGGAAACTCCTGTTTTCAAGGCCATCCAGGCCCACGGCGAGCAGCCCAAGGCCCCCATCAAGGAGGTCTTCACCAGGGAACCCCGCGCCCTCGTCGCCGCCGCCCTGTCCCGCGTCTGCCCCGACGTGCTCTACGCTCTCTTCACCGTCTTCGTGGCCGTCTACGCCACCAGGGAACTGGGCATGACCACCGGCAACGTGCTCTCCGCCATCCTGATCGGCTCCGCCTTCCAGCTGTTTCTGATCCCCGCTGCCGGCGCCCTCACGGACCGCTTCAACCGCCGCCTCGTCTACGGCATCGCCGCCGTCGGCACGGCCGCGTACATCCCGCTGTTCTTCCTCATGGTCGAGGGCAAGTCCGTCCTGATGCTCACCGTCGGCGTAGTCATCGGCCTGGCCTTGCACGCCTTTATGTACGGCCCGCAGGCCGCCTACATCACCGAACAGTTCCCGGCCCGGCTGCGCTACGCCGGCAGTTCGCTCGCGTACACCCTCGCCGGCGTCATCGGCGGCGCCGTCGCACCGCTGATCTTCACCGCCCTTTACGCTATGACCGGCAACTGGTTCCTGATCGCGGCGTACCTGGCGGTCACCTCGATCGTGACGGTCGTAGGTCTGGCCCTCGGCCGGAATCCGCACACCGACGAGGAAGAGCGGCTCCTGCAGGATGCCCACGCCTAGTGCGCTCCTCGGCGGCGCGGATCCCTTTCACCGGCACCGGCAATGATGGAGGCAGCTGATGATTAAGACAGCGGGGGAAACCTTGGCAGGACAGCAGGCGGCAGTACACAAGGTCCGTTTGGTGCGGCCCGTGGGCACCCGCGCGGTGCTCGCCGAGCTGTCCGGAACCCAGGGCGTGCTTGCGCTGCAGGCGCTGCTCCTCGAGAACCCGCTGCCGGGGCAGCTGGACGTGCTGGCCGCCGCCGAGACCGTCCTGGTCACCGCGGACTCGCCGGTGTCCGCCCGGCGGATCGCCGAGCAGCTACCCCGGCTCGACCTGACCGCTCCCGTGCAGCGTGACGGCGAGCTGGTGGTCATCGACACCGTGTACGACGGCGAGGACCTCGCCGAAGTGGGGGAGCTGACCGGCCTCGGCACGGACGGTGTGATCGCCGCCCACTCCGGCCAGGTATGGACCGTGGCTTTCGCCGGCTTCGCGCCCGGCTTCGGCTACATGGTGGGCGAGAACCAGGTCCTCGACGTGCCGCGGCGCAGCTCGCCGCGTACCGCTGTTCCCGCGGGTTCGGTGGCGCTGGCCGGCAATTACTCGGCCGTGTACCCGCGCCGTTCCCCGGGTGGCTGGCAGCTGATCGGCCGCACCGGCGCCAAAATGTGGGACCTGGACCGGGAACAGCCCGCGCTGGCCAGCCCCGGCCACCGGGTCAAGTTCCGCGCGGTCCGGGATGTTGTGACCCTGGCGCCGGAGAATACCCCCGCTTCGGCAGCTGCCGCGGAAGTAAGCAGCGGGCTGCGGGTCATCTCTCCGGGGCTGCAGAGCCTGATCCAGGACCTCGGCCGGTACGGCCACTCAGGCCTGGGAGTCTCCGCCGCGGGCGCCCTGGACCGGGCCTCGCTGCGGCGGGCCAACCGCCTCGTCGGGAACGCGGCGTCGGCCGCGGCGGTCGAGACCGTCGCCGGCGGGCTCAGCGTCCAGGCCGTCGGCGACCAGGTGCTCGCGGTCGCCGGGGCGCCGTCGGAACTGACCATCGAGTCACCGCCCGACGTCGGCGGGGACGAGGTCTGGCAGCGCACCGTCCCGATGGCCACCCCGTTCGCCCTGCTGGACGGCGAAACACTGACCGTCGGCCAGCCCGCGGCCGGCTTCCGCAGCTACCTCGCAGTGCGCGGCGGCGTGGACGCCGCACCGGTCCTCGGCAGCCGATCCACCGACACCATGTCCGGGATCGGCCCCGCGCCGCTGGCCGCCGGGCAGCTCCTCGCCGCAGGCGGGGAAGCCGACTCCGGCGTCGTCGGGAATCCGGAGCTGCAGCCGGAGTTCCCCGGTTCCGGTGTGACAGTCCTCGACGTCGTTCCCGGCCCGCGCGCCGACTGGTTTGACCAGGCCGCGCTGGACTCCTTCGTCAGCCAGGCATGGGTTGTGACACCGCAGTCCAACCGGGTGGGCATGCGCCTGGACGGAACCCCGCTGCAGCGCAGCCGCACCGGCGAACTGCCCAGCGAGGGCACAGTTGCCGGTGCCCTCCAGGTTCCACCGGAAGGACTGCCGGTGCTCTTCCTCGCCGACCATCCGATCACCGGCGGCTATCCGGTGATCGCCGTCGTCGTGGATTCCCAGCTGGATCTCGCCGCCCAGGTCCCGATCGGCGGCACGATCCGCTTCCGCTGGGCGCCTGCCGGAACCACGGCGTCCGCCCGCCCCGAACACATCCGTCCCGAACGAAAAGCGAGTCCCTGATGCGCAAGGTCCTGATCGCCAACCGCGGCGAAATCGCCGTCCGGATCGCCCGGGCCTGCGACGACGCGCAGCTGGCGTCCGTCGCCGTCTACGCGGATATCGACGCCGACGCCCTGCACGTCTCCGCCGCGGATGAGGCCTACGCCCTGGGCGGCAACTCGCCGGCGGACACCTACCTCAACATCCCCAGGCTGCTCGCCGTCGCGGCGGAATCCGGCGCCGACGCCGTGCACCCCGGCTACGGCTTCCTCTCCGAGAATGATGAGTTCGCCCAGGCCGTCCTGGACGCCGGCCTGACGTGGATCGGCCCGACGCCGGACGCCATCCGGCTGCTCGGCAATAAGATCACCGCCCGTGAGGCGGCCGTCCGCGCCGGCGCCCCGCTCGTCGCCGGCAGCGACGGGCCGGTGGATTCCGCCGCCGAGGCCCGCGCCTTCGCCGAACAGCACGGCCTGCCGATCGCCATCAAGGCGGCCTTCGGCGGCGGCGGCCGCGGCATGAAGGTGGTCCGGACCATTGATGAGGTGGAAGAGGCCTTCGACTCCGCCGTCCGTGAGGCCGTCGCCGCCTTCGGCCGGGGCGAATGCTTCGTGGAGCGCTATCTGGACCGGCCGCGGCACGTCGAGGCGCAGGTTCTGGCCGATGCACACGGCAACGTGATCGTCGTCGGAACCCGCGACTGCTCGCTCCAACGCCGGCACCAGAAGCTCGTGGAGGAGGCCCCCGCGCCGTTCCTCACCGAGCAGCAAACGCAGCAGATTTACGATGCCGCCAAGGCCGTCTGCCGCGAAGCCGGCTACTCCGGCGCCGGCACGGTCGAATTCCTGGTTGCGGCCGACGGTACGGTTGCGTTCCTCGAGGTCAACACGCGCCTGCAGGTGGAACACCCGATCACCGAGGAGACTACCGGGATCGATCTCGTGCAGGAACAGTTCCGGATCGCCGCGGGCGAGCCGCTGCGCATCAGCGACGACCCGGCCCCGCGCGGGCACTCCTTCGAATTCCGGCTCAACGCCGAGGACGTGGGGCGCGGCTTCCTCCCCTCGCCCGGGACCATCACCGAGTTCTCCGGCCCCACAGGCCCCGGAATCCGGCTCGATACCGGCGTCCGCTCCGGCTCGTTTGTGCCGCCGCAGTTCGACTCGCTGCTGGCGAAGCTCATTGTCACCGGCGCCGACCGCCAGCAGGCGCTGCGCCGGGCCCGCCGCGCCCTCGCGGAAACCAGCATCACCGGCGTCGCCACGGTGCTGCCGTTCCACCGGGCCGTGCTCGAATCCCCGGACTTCACTGCCGCAACCGGCCTGGGCATCCACACCCGCTGGATCGAAACCGGCTTCGCGGACCGGATCCCGGCCGACCCGGATTACAGCACCGCCGCGCCCGACGGCGTTCGCCGCACCATCACCGTTGAGGTGGACGGCCGCCGGATGGCGGTCGGTCTGCCCGCGCAGCTGCTGGACGGCTGGGCTCGGTCCGGAGCGGCGCTCCCCGCCGGAGTGTCACTGGATCCCGCGTCCGACGGCGGCGCCGCCACTGATCCCGGCGAGCTGCGCGCGGACATGGCCGGAACCGTGGTGAAGTGGCTGGTCGAACCGGGCGCCGAGGTCGCCGCAGGGGACCCCGTCGTCGTGCTGGAGGCAATGAAGATGGAGACCCAGCTTGCTGCCCACCGCGGCGGCACCGTCGCGGACGTCCAGGTGGAAGCCGGTGGCGTCGTGAGTGCGGGCACGGTGCTGGCACTGATCGGCTGACTCCACACGGGCAACGATCACCTTTGACCGGCGCACAGACCCGCCGGCGGGGCAGGCCAAGGAAATGTAGAGGTCAGGCGCCTACTTTTGCCCCAGGACGTGGCCCATCAACCCAGCGCGGGGCGGGCCATACGGCATTCGCCCCCCTGAATGTCGGCGCCCTGAACGCTGGCCCCGTGGTTGCGAGCCCATGGGGCCAGTTCGCGGTTCAGTCGGTATCCCCGTCGGTGTCGCTGTCATCGGTGAGGCGGCGGAAATCCCTGGACAGGTAGAGAGCGATCGCCGCTGCGTTGCGACTGTCGACGCTGACGGCCACGGTGCTTCGGCCCATGGAATGCAGGGCATGCATGCAGTGGCGGAGGAGTTCTTCGGCCAGTCCCTGGCGGCGGTGCTCGGGGCGTGTGATGAGCTCAGCGATGAATGCCGGCCCGCCGCGTTCGCTTCCCGGCGCCGAGTCCGTGGTGATGATGGCTGCGGTCAGGCTGCCATCCGTGCGGGTAGTCACCAGGGACGCTTCGGTGACGAGGCGGCCGTGGACGCCGTCGAAGAGGGCGCGGATCCATTCGGGGCTGCCGCCGTCGGAGGGCAGGGGGCCGTCGGCATAGGCATGCCGGTACATTCGAGTGAGTTCAGGAAGATCCCTGGCCTCAATGGTCCGGACAGGGATGCTCGTCGCGGGGCCGTCGTGCGGCCCGGTCAGTGCAGCGAGCGTGATCAAAGGGTTCATGACGGCCAGGCCTTCCTCGGTTCTTGGATGACACCCCCTGAACACAGTGTCCGGCATCCGCGTCGTGCAGGGAAGGCGGATGCCCTGCGGGTTTTCGCGGCGGTCGGCAATCTTGACGAAGGCGGAACTCACACAACAGGCGCGGCTGGTCATCGCCAGATTCAAGCTTTACTGCTGCTGCCGGCCACACGGCTATCTCCGTGCGGTCAATGAGAGACGGTCAACCGCGTCGGGAGATGCGGAACCCCGATCCCTTGCCGTCAGTCGAGGGTTGCTACGCTGTCGAATTCGCCGTGGAGCCGGTTCCTGGCGGCGTTCTCGATCAAGGTCGGGATGTAGATCCGGATCCGGCCGGCAGCGAGCAAGTCATATTCTTCGCGCACGATTTCTGCGATGCGAGCCTTGGGAGCGCCAGGAAACCTCACGGCCAGACGGTCAACAACCTTGAGTATGGTTGATTCGCCTTCTGCGTAGCTCACCGGACCAGTGTCATCCGGAGACCCGGCAGCCGTCAATGCAATCCTGGCCCGGGCCTTTGTCTTCAGGCGGCGTAGTGGCGCCGTAGGCGGGATGCGACCAGGGGACAGACCGGTCGGTCTCGTTGTAAAGTTCCCTTAAGGGTCCTCCGGGAAAGGAGCAGCCAATGTCCATGGAGCCGTCGTTCCTGCCCGAAGGTCCGCCTCTGAACCGGACTGCAGAGAGTTGGGCGATCGAACCGGGGTCCGACGAGGCTTGGGGGATACGCCGGCAGGCCGCCGAGATTATCGCCCTGGTGCTTGCCGGGTCTGCGCCGGAGCAGGCCCGCGCCCGGGATCACTTACGTAAATGTGTGGATGCCAATCCGGGACGACCGGAAATTGGGCTGGCGGAACACCTGGGCGCCCTCAGGCTGGAAGCCGCCGAAGGCGTTCCAATGGATCCGTTACCTCACGATCCGCACGCTGGCGGAGCGGTAGCGCCCAGGCAGCTCGCGCTGCCATCCGTGGGGCAGTTGCCCACACTCCCTTCCGACGTACGCCGCCCCGTCCTGCATCACCGTCCGACCCTGAAACGGCGTTATGGTCGCGCGGATCCGAACGGGCTGGGAGGCAAAGCTGGGGATGGAAGTTAGACCCCCACTGCCGTTGCCAGCCGGTTACAGCTTTTCCACAAGCTGTTCACAACCGCCCCGGATTATTTTCGGCTGGACAACCGGGATTTGAGCGCCGGTCTCCCTTCCAGATCAAGGAGCTTTGGCGATGGATGAGAAAAAGCCGGACGACCTGTTGGATCTGGGCGTGGCGATCCTCACGACTTTTGTCCACAACGATCCGCAGGGCTTCACTTTGCTTACCAGAGATCTTCCTGGCGGAAACTCAGAAGCCATCGCCGCACTCGGCAGAGTGTGCGAGGCACTGGTAGGAATGATCGCCGAGATGGCCGGGATGTCGAAGGAAGAGTCGCTGGAGCGGATCGCTGCGGCATTTGCTACCGCGGACTGAATTCGTCGGCAGCATCGACCCGAGCCTACAGATGCGCTGTTATCGGCGTTTCTGGTCCGCCCTGAGCTTCAGGACGCGCCCGGTTGCCGAAGACTCAGCTGTTTGGCGTGGAAATCGAAATGAAGTGTGGGGTAGGCGTAGACGTCGATGAGCGACCTCGACGCGGCGAAGAAAGGGTCCCACCCCGGGAAGGGCATTGACCTGGACAGGGACCGGGCGGTCTCGAGTTCCAGCCGGTGTGAGATTGAAGCGATGGTTTTCTCCAGCTTCCGGATCCTGCTGCCCACCGAAATCAGGGAGGCCCTGTAATGCAGAAGTTCTTTCGACGGACGAAGAATCCGCTCCTTGACGGTGTGGAAACCGAAGCCCGTAACCGCCGCGCATCCACTGTTCGTCCGGCCCGGTTGCGTGTCCCCGGGTCCCGCGGCTGGGGCGGCCGCGGGGGAGGGGCTGCCGCCCTGGTCCCGGCGGTGCGTGAATACTGTGGGACCACAGTGCAGGTCTGCGGGCTGTGGCCATTTTCCTCGGGCACGTCCTCGCCCATGATCGGCGTCCCGCTGGGCCGGCACGAGGAAACCCAGGCCACGGTCTGCTGTGACCCGATCAGCTGGTTCCAGCGCGCCCACCTGATTTCCAACCCCTCCGCGTTCATCCTCGGCAAACCCGGCCTGGGAAAATCCACGCCCGTGCGCCGCATGAAGCTGGGCCTCTCCGGCCAGGGCGTCCACCCGCTCGTACTCGGGGACCTGAAGGGCGAACACGTGGACGCCATCAAGGCCATTGGCGGGCAGGTCATCGAACTCGGCCGCGGCCGTGGCTACCGGAACATCCTTGACCCCGGACAGGCCATCGAGGTCGCTCAGCTCCTCGAGGAGCGCGGCCACCACGACGCCGCCGTCCGGGTCCGGGCGCCGACGCACACGGCCGGCGCCTGAACGTGGTCGTCTCCCTCATCACGATCAGCCGGAACAACCCGCCCATCGATCAGGAACAGACCATTTTGGACCGCGCCCTGCGCGTCCTCGATGAATCCTTCGACGGTGTTCCGGTCCTGAAAGACCTTCTCGACGTCATCACCGCCGCGCCGGACGAGCTGCGCCAGGTCGCACTGGACCGCGGCGACATGACCGTCTACCTGCAGGAAACCCGGGCCCTGGAAGCCACGCTCCTCGGGCTGACCGGCGGCGGGAAACTCGGGGAAATCTTCTCCCGGCACACCACGAACCAGATGCGGCGCGACCGGGCCGTCGTCTTCGATGTCTCCAGCATCGATGAGACCGAAACGGACCTTCAGGCCGCCGTGCTGCTGGCCTGCTGGTCCTACGGCTTCGGCACCGTCAACATCGCCAACGCCCTCGCTGACGCCGGTCTGGAACCGCGCCGGAACTACTTCGTCGTCCTCGACGAGCTCTGGCGGGCACTGCGCGCCGGCAAGGGCATGGTGGACCGGGTGGACGCCCTGACCCGGCTCAACCGTTCCGTCGGTGTCGGGCAGGTCATGATCTCCCACACCATGTCCGACCTCCTCGCGCTCCCGGCCGAAGAAGACCGGATGAAGGCCCGCGGCTTCGTCGAACCGCTCCGGCATGGTCATCTGCGGCGGCCTCCCCGCCTCCGAGATGCCGCTGCTGACCGCAGCGATCCCGCTGTCGCGGCAGGAACAGCAGAAGCTCATCTCGTGGCAGGACCCGCCCGCCTGGGATTCCCGCGGCGGCGACGTCGAACCTCCCGGACGTGGGAAATTCCTGATCAAGGTCGGCGGCCGCCCCGGCATCCCCGTCCAGATCGGCCTCACCTCCATCGAAGCGACCCTGAACGACACAAATAAAAAATGGCATGCCCGGGCAGAGACCCTGCTGGAAGCGCCGGCTCCGGTAGGGAAGAAGGTGCGGCATGAGTGCTCCGAATCGTAAAGGCACGGGCATGGGCGACGGGCTAGGGATCTGGCTGGCCATCGGCGCAGCTGTCGTCATTGGGGGGCGGCAGCTGGGTCTCGGCCCATCTCGGATCCTGGCTGGCCGGTCTTGCCGCGCCCCCGGCCCATCCGATTGATCTGGTGGCCGGGCTGGTCAAGGGCCGGGTGCCCTGGCCGGAATAATCCACAGTGGTCGCCTGCGTGCTGGCCGCTGTCCTGATCGCACTGCTGGTGACGGTGCTGGTGGTCCGCTCCCGGACCGCGAGCAAACGCACCCGTGTGGATAAGGCCGCCGTCCACATGGGCCGGGGAAAAGACCTCAATCACCTGGGCACCAAAGGGACCACCGCCACCGCGGTGCGCCTCGGGGTCGAGAACTCCCCGGGTGTGCGGCTTGGCCGCAGCGTCGCCGGGAAACGCCCGCTGTGGGCCTCCTGGGAGGACATGCTGATCCTTATCGCCGGGCCCCGCACCATGAAGACCACCTCCTACGCCGTCCCGGCGATCCTGGACGCACCCGGTGCGATGATCGCTACCTCGAACAAGCGCGACATCGTGGACGTGACACGTCCGATCCGGTCAGAGGCAGGCGCGATGTGGGTCTTTGACCCGCAGGCCGTCGCCGAAGACGATCCCACGTGGTGGTGGAACCCGCTGTCGTATGTGAAGAACGAAGCCACGGCCGGGAACCTGGCACAGCACTTCGCCAACGGCTCCCGGGAACCCGGGACCAAACCTGATGCCTACTTCGACCCGGCAGGGCAGAACCTGCTCAAAGCCTTCCTGCTCGCCGCCTCACTCGGCTCCGCCCCGGTCACACAGGTCTATACCTGGCTGACCCGCCCGCACGACGAGGCCCCCGCAGAACTGCTGAGGACCGCAGGGTATGACTTGCTCTCGGACATGGTGATGGGCCACATCCGCGAACCGGAAAAGCAGCGGGCCGGCGTCTACGGCACCGCCCGGCAAATGGTTTCCTTCCTGACCGACCGCGAGGTCAGCCAATGGGTCACCCCGGCCCGGGACACGACGGTGGACAGCGACCCGCGGCCGCAGTTCGTTCCCGAGGACTTCGTGCGCGGCACAGGCACGCTGTACAGCCTCTCCCGCGAAGGACTCGGCACCGCCGGCCCCCTGGTCACGGCCCTGACCGTCGCCGTCGTCGAAGCTGCCGAAAAGTACGCCACCTCCCAACCCGGCGGGCGCCTCGCAACACCGCTGCTGGGGATCCTCGATGAAGCCGCGAACGTCTGCCGGTGGAAAGCCCTGCCGGACCAATACAGCCACTACGGCTCCCGCGGCATCATCCTCATGACCATCCTGCAGTCCTGGTCCCAGGGCGTGGAAGTCTGGAACCTCGAAGGAATGCGGAAACTCTGGTCAGCATCCAACGTCAAAATCTACGGCGGCGGCGTCTCCGAAGTCGGCTACCTCGACGAGCTCTCCCGCCTCATCGGCCAATACAGCTACATCAACGTCTCCCGCAGCCACAGCAGAACCGGATCCTCCTCGTCCAGGCAGGAAAGCAAGGACGAAATCCTGTCCGTTGCCGACCTGACAGCGCTGCCAAGGTTCAGAGCCATCCTGCTCGCCTCCGGTGCCCCGGCCACCATGATCGAAACGATTCCCTGGATGAACGGGCCCCATGCCCAAAAGGTCAAAGACTCCCTCGCAGCCAAGGAAACAATTGAGCGTGCCCCTGTGGCTGTTGCCGCCCACAACCCGTGGACGGACGGGGACAAGGCGTGAGCGAAGAGTTCGCGGACGCCTTCGGGGACGAAGAGGAGCAGTCCCCGGCCGGCAACAGCCACGCTGAGCCCGAACCGGAACTGGTGTACTCCAGCGCCGTGGAGTTCTTCGCTGACCTCCTGGCCCAGTCCTACGTCCGGGAAGTCAACGAGGGCGCAGCCTACGCGTGGTGCCCTGAGTGGTACAAACACCCCGAAGCCCTGATCCGGATGGAAGCCATCTGGCGGGCCTGGGAACACTTACGGCTGGAGCCTGCGCTCGGGGTCAGCACCTGGTGGCTCAACCACGCCGACCCACACATGCGCGTCCTCATGGACAAAGAAGGCCCCTTCAAAAAATGCGCGTACGACGGGCACAAAACTCCCGCCCGGGACAGAACTGCTCTTCCCCACACAACCCCTGAAGCCGGAATCTTTGACTAGCACCGCTGGCTGGTCACGATCGGATGAAAAGAACGAGGCGCGCGCTTAGGCCTTTACTGCCCGGACCAAACGGCCGGAGCTGACCCGACTTCTAGCTGTCCATGGCTGGGGTCAATCCGGGTTATCCACGGCTGGAAATTGGGAGCCATGGAGGTAGCTCCCTCGGCAGCAGTAGCGGTGGATAACCTCCAAGGATTGTCCCCGGCTGTGGGCAGCGAGCGTGTCTTCGCCCCGAACACCCGCAATTGTGCAACAGGCTGTTTTCGGTAGCGGCTCGGCACTGATCTTCGCTGGCCAAACGCCCGCAATTTCGAGGAAGCCGGTTGGGGCCTCTGGCTAGTGGGGGGCCTTTTTGCAACACGTCGGCTTACCGGACTCGCGCACAGCCGCCCAATCCTTGTCTGCCGCATGCCCTAAGCTCACATCAGAAGTATTGGCTCGGAAATAAGCGGCCCTCGGGGGAGATCATGAAGTTCAACAGGCTAGATGTCAGATTCTTTCGCTCGTTCAATTACGACTACGAATTGAAGTCGCGAATCACGAATCAGCCGGCCCCCTGGGAGGATACTGATCCTGCATGGTACCCCTTTGTTCGAATACCTTTGGATCCAGAAATCACGGCCATTGTTGGAGCGAACGAATCCGGCAAAAGTCAATTGCTGACTGCCATTAAGGCTTCTCTGACGGGAAACCCCATCAACCGCGCTGACTTCTGCCGGTACAGCGAGTTGTATTCCGTCAAGACCAACGAGCTCAGGTTGCCTGAGTTCGGCTGCACATTCGAGCTTGATTCGACGGATGATCGAGCAGGTATTGCAGCTCTTGAGGGTGCGAGAGAGTTCAGCCTTTACCGTCCGGGAGCCGCGGCGCCCTTCCTGCTAGTCAACGGCGAGAGGGTCCCGCTGACTGGGGATGAACTCGCAAGCCTGGAAGCAATTCTCCCGTCTTATCACGAGCTGAGGACGGACCTGGCTGTTCCGGACAGCGTCTCCATAGCCGAACTCGCCGGACAACCTCACAGTCAGCTACAGCTCAGGAAGACCCGAACTGAAGTACTGGAACGCTTAGAGGATCTCGTTGCACTGACCGCTGAGACAGTTGGAGAAGCGGTTCTGCCGGCGCTTTCTAAAGGTACGGATCCCGCTAGTGTTCAGGCTGAAGCAAGACGCAGGGCGGAGTTCGAGCTTGCCCGCCAGCTACTAGTCGATGCCGCCGGTATAGATCAACAAGCATTCGTGGAGTTGCAAGACTCGATTAAATCCGGACGCGAAGGCCAGGTTGAGGCAATCATTGGGGCCATGAACTCCGCTATCAAGGAAAACCTGAACGTCCAGCGTTGGTGGTCCCAGGATCGAGACTTCGAGCTTCGAGTTGAAGCGCGTGAGCACGAGTTGGCGTTCACGATCTTGGACCGGACCGGGTCAAAGTATTCCTTCGGAGAAAGGAGCCAAGGACTTCGCTTCTTCCTGAGCTACTTTGTGCAACTCACTGCCCACCGGCTGAAGAACCGCAAGCCGGACATACTGCTCTTGGACGAACCGGATGCTTTCCTATCAAGCGTGGGACAGCAAGACCTGATGCGGGTGCTGCATGACTACGCTCTACCTGAGGACGATGGTCAACAAAGTCAGGTCGTATATGTGACGCATTCACCATTCTTGATCGACAAGAATGCCCCTCACAGGATCCGGGTGTTAGACAAGGGCTCCGAAGACGAAGGAACTCGTGTAGTCCGCGATGCAGCCAACAACCGCTACGAACCCTTACGTTCTTCAATCGGTGCCAATCTGGCGGAGACAACCTTCATAGGTGGTAAGAATCTCCTTGTCGAAGGACAGGGGGATCAAGTACTGCTGGCAGGCATTTCAGCTCACATCGCGAAACGAGAACAAAGTACAGCAGGGGTTCTGGACCTGAATGAGGTCACCGTCGTAGCGTGCGGGGGTGCAGACGGTATTCCCTACATGGCCTACCTGGCCAGGGGCCGGGATGTTATCAAGCCTCCTTGTGTCGCGCTCCTGGACGGCGACAAATCGGGCCTGATAGCCGAGAAAGTGCTCCAACGGGGAGAAGCTCGGCGAAAGCGCGTGTTACGCGATGAATATATTGTTCGTCTTGATACGTGGGCCGCGGAGTCTGGCTTGGTACCCGACAACGGGGTCAGCATTATAGAGATCGAAGATCTGCTGCCGATTGAGATCGCGCACAGAGCTGCGCTGAATTACTTGGCGCGTTTCGAGGATCTGCAGGAGCAGGACACGGAGTCCTTCACCCCTGAAAGCATAGGAAAGAACCTCGCCAAGTCGGGCGGCCGGCTTTGGGACGCTTTGGAAGGGGCCTACACGTCTGCCTTCGCTGAGGAGCATATAGAGAAGGCCGGGCTAGCGCGAGAAGTCATTTCCCTGCTCGCCGTTTTCCCTGATACTGCCGGCGCCGAGATGCTGCGAAGGCGATTTGCTGCCCTCCTAAGCTTCCTTGCTGAGCGTTTAGAAGACGCGTCGGAAGAAGAAGACAGAAACCGCAGCGATGATCGTATGAAGCGGGCAGTTAACAACTTCCTGCGAAACCATCCGCAAGGTATGAGGAAACATGACGCCAAGAAATTGATGCGGGAACTCGACTCCGCTCTTGACGTCTCGCCATTTGGGGACGCTATCCGCCCTCGCCTGTCGTATATCGCCCGTGATTACGAACTCGGGGACCTCAGCACCTATAATGTGCCTCGCTTTGATAGCTTCCGAGAAGAGGTTAAGGCGCTCAGCTCCAGCGAACGTATCTTGTACCAGGACGATGCAACCAAGGACCCGGCGTCTGCAGTCACACAGATGATTTCAGTTGAGCTCCAGCGTCCTGCAGGAACAAAAAGTCAGGCTGGGGTATAGGCACCTTGGCGGCTCAAGACAGCGTCGTGTCCTACCCACTCGCCTTCAGTGCCGCCGGATTTTTACGATGGACATTCCATTGAGGTGCGCAGTCTGGAAGCGGCGCCATCTCTGGGCAAGCTCACGGTCTTCGAGCCGGGAAGGGTGCACGAGCAGTTTGACCGATTCCTCGGTGAGCCCTTCACTGGCGAGGAACTGCCTGTGAAGCTCGGCCCGGGAAGGGTTCCGGTGGACGGCCGCTGCGTCGGTCTTTTCCGTGATTTTCTCGCCGGTGTACGCACACCTGACGGGGCCGTCGCTGAACGCATCCGTCCTTAGCTGCTGTGTGATGTCGATTGCTTCCCTAGCCCGGATTTTGCATCGGTCGTCGGTCGGGGGTGTTGATGGCGGCTGAGCGGCTGGCGTGTTGTCTGGGCGGATTCCGGGCACCCTCGACCGTCCCATGCGCCGGGGTTGGCGCGGGTTTCCACGTACCCGTGATGGCTGTCTGTCTGCTCGCAGTGATGGGGCTGGTTCCGGGCGTCAGGTCTGCATGATGGCGGTGGGGTTCTTGAGGCTCGCCGCGATGCTTGCGGTGGCTTCGAGTAATCTGTGGATCAGTTGGTGTTCGGGTGCCGTTCCGGGCAGGAGGAGATAGCTCTTTCTGGCGCGGGTGATGATCTTGCCTGCAGTGGCGAAGAGCCGGTAGCGCCAGCGTTTGATGTCCCATCCCTTGGCGTGGTCGCCGGCGGGGAGCGCGGTGAGCTGGAGCCAGGAGACGAGGTTGGAGGCCAGGGCTGCGATCCACGCCCAGGCCTGGTTCGCGGCGAAGTCGAAGAACGGCAGCTTGCCCAGACCGGTGTTTTTCAGGGTCTTGATCCGGTTTTCGCACCGGGCCCGGGCGCGGTGTCTGGCGTCAAGGAACGGGCCGTGCCAGCGCGGTGAGTTGGTCAGGAACGCGGTGATCCGGTGCCCGTCGATGTCCAGCAGCGTCGGTTGCGCGCCGGGGTGCAAGGGCTCGGCGCGCAGGAACAGGTTCGTTCCCGGCGGGTAGTCGGTGAGCGGGATGATGTCGGTGGCGTTGATGACCCAGGCATCGGTCCGGTCGTTGCCGGCCTGGTCCAGGGCCGGCTGCCAGTTCTTCTTGTCGTTGATCCAATCGACCATGTGGGCTTTGGCCGCGGGGACGGGGTAGGAGACGGAGAACTGGGCGTTCCGGCTGTGCAGGTACCAGAGGAACTTCCTTGAGGCTCCGGCGCTGTCGGTGCGGACCAGGACGTTCTCTCCGGCCAGCGCCCCGGTCTCGTCGAAGAATCCTTCGGGCAGGCCGGACACGGCGGTCTCGAAGACGCGGATGTGGTCATCGGCGCTGTTCGCGCCGGCGTTGCCGGTCCGCAGCAGGCAGGCGAGGATTTCCCCGGTGCCGTTACCGGCACCGTAGTCACAGGACGCGATGAAGGGGGCGAAGCCGTAGCCGCCCTTGTAGGTGCCGGCGACGTTTTCCTTCTCCGAGTGTGAGGCCACGAGGGTGGCGTCCAGGTCCAGGATGAGCGGATCCGCCGCTGTCGCCGACAACGCCGGGTTCCGGTTCCCGGCCGCTTCCCAGGCCGTGGAGCGCAGTTGCCGGGTGAGGGTTTCGATGCCATAGCCGAACAGCTCGGGGTTCGTCACGGTCCGTTCGAAAAACCGGGACACCGTCGCGTTCGAGGGCAGCTGGCCGAAGACCCCCGGTGAGACCCGCAGGATGTCCAGATCGGACACGTGTTCACCTCCGGCGGCCAGCATCGCCGCCAGAGAACCGACCAGCCGGCCGGGCCGGTGCGTCGCGCCTGCGGGAACGAACTGGCCCAACCGGTCCTCGCACAGTGCCCCGAAACCCAGGGCATCCATGAAACCGGTCAGGACCTTCACCCCGGCGTGGGAGACCAGCGACTGGCCGGTGAAAGTGACCGGAACCGACGGAAAAACACAGGTAGACTTTTGCATCGAAAGGGTGCTCCTTCACTCGGCAAATAACGGTCTCGACAACCACTATTTTCCCAGCTCAGAGCACCCTTTCCCTGCTTAAACACACACCCTCAGCCACCCGCCATGAAATCCCCGGGCTAGGAAGGGCCTCCGCGAAGAGTGCGTGCCGAGTGGGTGGCGAAAGCACATCCGTGTATTTGAACTTCACGAGGCCCTCGCGACCGATCTGCTTCGCCCTAAAGCCCCTGGTGTTGTACTGACGGTCGTTGTTTGAGCAAACCACCCAGTGCTCGATGCCTGGTCCGATCTTCTCGGCCGCCTCAGGGTGTTCACGGACAAGCGCGGTCAACAGCCCCGACACGAAAAGATCCGCCACCTTGTCACCGGGCTCGTACTTCTTCAGAGCGGCGCTGAGCAGTTCACTGACGGCGCCCTTTTTTCCGAACGCGTATTCGCCGACTTCATACTTGGCCATGATTCCCCGATCCCCCTGCTCTGGACGGCGTATTTGCCGATCCGCAGGACGCGTCTTGGCCGCGCTCATCAGAGTACCGGGTGGGTGCAGCGAATCCTGAATCAGACGGAAAGCTTGCGAACGGAAAATATCTGCACGCCGCGCCGAAGGCCACCTGACACGCAAACGGCCTAATTGTTGACGGGGTTGGCGGGAATCACCGCTTGACAGTTTCCGGGCCAAGCCCGCGACAACATAAGCAGACATCGCTGATTTGTGCAGACATCGCGTGCACGATCGACATCTTGCGCTCACGCCATCCTCAAAGCATGCGATCGCCAAATGCGTCCGGTTGGAATCTAAGACCCTCCCACCGGGGTGTATTGAATGGCAGGTTCGGATCCTATTCTGACGCCCCAGAGGACTACCTGACGTCAGGTTGGGGTGTACTTCAGGCTGGCAGGGCGCAAGTGGATCGTAGGTCCGCCATCTCCGGTCTGGCTGAGAACTAAAACACGCGCGTCCGGCGGCGATCACCAGTAGGTGACCACCGCCGGACGTAGAGACTGCACTGTTGGACGGCTTGTGCGTCCTCGTGACGGTTGTCCTACAAAGCCGACTCGTGTTCGTGCGTCTTTGCGTAGACCGCCTTGTGGTGGCCCGCGACGGTTGCCGGGTCGTCAATTGCGTCCTTGATGCTGTCCAGGTCGCGTCCAATGGTCTCGGGTGTGAAGAAGGTAGCGATGATAGTGATCACGGTCAGGAGTGACAGGTAGGCGGCAATGGGTACCCAGGCGCCCAGTCCTGCACCGTGAACACCGGCTCCGCCGTCTGCTGTGATGACCAAGGAGATGATCCATGCTCCGATCAGGGTGCGACGCCGCCGGAGATCACGGCGGAGATTTCACGGGCGACGGAGACGCCGAGGTAGCGCTGACGGGAGCCGAAGAGCTCGGACATGAAGGCGCTCTGTGATCCGAACATGCCCCAGGTTCCGATGCCCAGCGCGAGGGAGATTACGACAATCGTGAGGACGGTGTCGCCGAGGCTCAACACGTACCAGATCGGGAAGGCTGCGACGAACTGGAAAATCGCGAAGCCGCGGTAGGTCTTGACCGCCCGAACCGGTCCGAAAGCTTGCCGGCGATCGGCACCACTATTGATCCGAGGCTGGCGGCGAACACGAGGGACAGTGCACCGATGGGGCCGGTGACGCCGACAGCGGCGCTTGTGACATATGCGACGGCGAGGGCCTGATAGATGGAGGATGAGCCGTTCTCTGCGAGACGGAGGCCAATACCGCGCAGGAGGGTCCTGCGGGAGGACTTGACCAGTGTGCGCAGCGGCTTCTCAGCTTGAGGCGGATGAAGATAGCGACGACGAGGATGACGACGCTGGCCAGGAACGGTACCCGCCACAGCCACATTTCGGTGATCTTTACGGTCTGGTTGGCGTTGAAGAGCAGGAAGTAGACCAGTGCTGCAACGACAGTGCCGACCTGGACACCCATGAAGGGGAGTGAGGCGTAGAAGCCGCGTTCCTTGCGTGGAGCGTATTCGGTCATAAGGATGGAGGCGCCGGCCATCTCAGCGCCGGCACCGAGGCCTTGCAGCAGGCGGAGCAGGATCAGCAGGATAGGCGCGAGTATTCCGGCGCCGCCCTGGTACCAGTCGCCGGATGAGCCGTTGTAGGTCGGGAGGACGCCGATCAGGGTGCTGGCACCGCCCATGAGGGTGATGGTGGCCAGGAGGTCGGGACTTGGGGCTGTCTGAGAACAGTTGCTTGGCCGGTGGGTGCCCAAGAACGGGCCCGGGCTGGAACGGAGGAGTGCGTGGCGGCTGAGACGGCTAAGGCGGCGCCGGAGCGTTTGCGCTGGGAGGGGGTCAGCGGGGGAGTGATACGAAGAGCCGCAGCCTTTTCGCTTCCAAGCAGAGAATCGGAATGCTTCGAACTGATGGAGGCCGAGACTACCCGGACCTGCACACGGCCTGGCACTTTCGGGTGTCGCGTTTCGGGTACTACGATGGGCAACCGAAACTGGACCGGTGCTCCTTTATCCGTCGCGTCAAAGCCGCCGGTTTCCCGCATCGAGTTTCCTGGCCGGCCGAGGATAAGCTAGTTAGTTCATCGCCAAGTGGGCTTCGATTGCGACTTGAAGGTCGGCCAGTTGGGCATAAGACATAATCCACACTCTTCCGACTCGCGGATCCTTTTTAAAGGTGACCTTTACTTGGTCCATCGACAATATCTTTTTGCCGTTGTTGTCCTCGACAGCGAACCATATATCACTCATCTGGTTCTTTCCTTTGGTATGCATCAATCTGTCCTAATCTCTTGGACTGCTCTCTCGGACTGCGAAAATTCCCGTGACGCAGCCGAAGCGAAATGGTCCGAGCCCCACAGCTTCCTCTGTAAGGGCCGCGTCGAAAAGCTGCTTGCCCCTTGAGGCAAGCCCCATTCCACCCGGAGGTCTTCTTCATGTACCAAACCACGCTGAGCGTCCCCAACGTCCGTGGTCAATTCAATTAGCTGGCCCCTGGTTGCCGGATCCAACATGCGTTTCTGCTCGAGGATCCGGCGACCTGACGGTGGGGAATGCCTAGACCCTGTCCGTTAATGCCCGGCTGTTGCGGCGAGCCGAAGCCACAGCTTCCGAGGGAATCACGAGGGTCGGTCGGGTGGCATGGTGAAGGACGTTTGCCGATGTGCTTCCTAGTAGGGTCGCTTTGAAGCCACGCAACCCGCGGGAACCAAGAACGATCAGATCTATGTTCAGGTCCTCGGCGGTGTTCACAATAGTCTCGGACGCTGTGGCCATCGTGGAAGCGACTAACGGTTCAGCGATTAGGCCGAGGCTACGGGCCAGTTCCGCACCTTCGGCGGCAATCTGTTCTGAAACGTCGAGCGCAGCGGCGTCGAGGCCCTGTAATTCCTCCAGCGCCGGATGGCCCTCCAGATGCGCCGCGAAGCCCTCCAGCGATTGACGGGCATAGAGCAGCACCGCTGTAGCGCAGGGAAAAGGCTGGCGGCGGTTTGTGTTGCACTTGTGCGTTGGGGGACCCGTCGTAGGCGATGAGCAGTTTTGGAGTAAGCATTGCGTTTTCCTTCTAGGCATTGATGGCTGGGCAGTTGCGCTCAGGATGGTTGCCTGAGCCCGGTGCTGCACCGGGCTCAGGCCCTCGGGTTAGAAAGCTAGTCCGGCTTTCCGGGGCGAGTTCTGACCGGCTCTTCTACAGATCGTTCTCGCGTCACCGATATGGCTCGGAGTACGGCTAGGAGCGGGCGCCGGCCTCTGGGACCTCCTGGTCCTGGCGTGAGCTGCCATTGTTTTGATTACGCAGCATGAGGGCTGCCAGCACTGCCCCGATGAGCGCGATCAGCCCGGCCCCGATGAAGGCTGCGGAGAATCCGTTGGTCAGGGCGGCAGGGTCACCAATCTGATGAGCTCCGAAGGCTGTCGCGACTGCGGTCATGCCAGCCAGGCCGATCGCCGAACCTATCTGGTAACTGGTGTTCACGATGCCGGCGGCAAGTCCTCCTTCTTCCGGCCGGGCGCTGGAGATTGCGGTACCGAGCGAGGGAATGAAGGCCAATGACATACCCAACGCCGCCACGAGCGAGGCCGGGAGCACGTCAATCCAGAAATTTCCGTCTGGACGGATGAGGGAGAGCCATCCCATTCCGACGGCCAGTATGGCAAGGCCTGCAACGGTCATGGCTTTAGGGCCAAAGCGGTTGATCATCCGGGGTGCGAGGACGATCATCCCGATCATGATGAGCACGGTCATGGGGAGCAGTGCGGCTCCGCTGGGGAATGCGCTGTATCCAAGGACCTGCTGCAGGTAGAGGTTCAGGAAAAACCACATCGGAATCCAGGCCCCACCCAGCAGCAGCTGCGCAATGTTGGCCGCACCTAGGTTTGAAGTGCGGAAGATCCCCAACCGCATCAGAGGGTTAGCCAGGCGTGCTTGAAGCCTAAGGAAGATTCCCAAAAGGGCGACCGCCGCTATCAGCACCAGCCAGGTCTCCGGCGATCCCCACCCGACCTCTGGGGCACGCACGATCGCGAAGACGAGCGCACCAATTCCTGCGGTGGCGGTGGCGGCGCCGAGCAGATCAACCGAGCCTTTGCGGGCGATGCTGGCCGGCATGAGGACGGGTATTGCGAGTAGGGCGATGATCGCGATGGGGATGTTGATGTAGAAGACCCACGGCCATGAAACGTACTCGGTGATGATTCCGCCAAGGAAGACACCGGCGGTTCCACCGGCAGGTGCGGCAGCACCGTAGATTGCCAGAGCCTTGGTCAGCTGCTTCGGCTCCGCACCGAAGAGCATCATCAACAGGGTCAAGGCGGAAGGTGCGATAAGGGCTGATCCCAGGCCCTGCACAGCACGACCCGTGAGCTCGATGGCTACGTCTCCGGCAGCGCCGGCGATGAGGGAACCAATGAGCAGAATTGCCCAGCCGACTCCAAAAATGCGGCGTGCACCGAACAGGTCCGACAAACGCCCACCGAGGAGCAACAGGCCGCCAAGGGCGACCACATAGGCGTTGAAGACCCAAGAAAGATCTTCCTGTGAGAATCCGAGATCTTCCTGGATGCGAGGCAGAGCGACGCCGATGATCGACGTATCCATGATGACCATGAATTGCGCTGTTGCTATGAGAGCAAGAGCGAGCCACCTCCGTGAAGGCGATGGCGGGGGTATAGCAGACATTTCATACTCCTAGGGTTGGGGAGTCCGCCTCTGCGGACCGGAGGTCGCAAATTAGGGGCGGGAGTTCTAACTGGATGCGTGAGTGGAACCTGCGGGAACAATTTATACCATACCCCTGTAGGGTATAGATAGGAGCAAGAAACAACACCTGTGTCAGCGATGGTCGAAAAGTGAGCCATCTCGCCAGCGCCCAATAATGGATCGGGAGCGGGCGCAAAGTCCCGCAGGCGGCGGAGGCCCCTGTCATCTTTGCCCCATTTGGGCTATTACCGTGACAGCGACCAGCGCGATAAGGGCAGCACTTAGCCCGTTGAATCCGATGTGCGCCAGGACGGGTCCGGCGGCGCCGCTTGCCGCTCCTGCCAAATTCATGAGTGAATCGGATACACCCTGAAGCCGCGGCCGATGAATGGGCTCGACCGCTGCACCGACCATCGTGGAGCCAGCCACAGTGGAGGCCGACCAGCCCAAGCCCAGCAGGACCAGGGTCACGATGACCAGAACCTGGTTGTCGGATCCCAGCATGGCCTGCAGCAGGGCGGCGAGGAGTATGGCCTGCCCTGCCAAGACAACCACCCGTGCGCCAAAGCGGTCCGTGAGGTGACCCAGGGCAGGGGAGAACGCGAACATGCCAACCACGTGCAGGCTGATCGTTAGTCCTACCAGGTTCAGCGACACGCCATTGCCGGTCAGATGCACGGGGATCATGGCCATGAGCGCGACCATGACTGCGTGGCTCAGGGCCAGAGCGAGCACCGCGCTTTTCGCGGCCGGCGAAGATCGCAACAGACTCAGACCGTCGACGGAAGCCACTTTGGCTTGGGGCAGGGAACCTTCCTCAGCACTGCGAGCTTTAGCTGCGGTAAGCAATGGATCCGGCCGTAAACCAATGAGGTAGACGGCGGCGCCGAGCAGCTGCGCGATGCCGCCAATGATGAACCCGCCGGTGAATTGGGGCATCCCCATGGCCTGGCCCAGACTTTCTCCGGGTCCGAATAGGTTAGGGCCGACTCCTGCCCCGATGGTTGTCGACCAAACAACAAGAGATAAATCCCGCCCCCGGGTGGCCTCGCTCCCGAGGTCAGTTGCGGCGAAGCGGGCCTGCAGGCTCAGCGCGGAGCCCGAGCCCATCAGAATCATGCCGACCAGAAGTAACGGAAAAATGGTCATGCCCGCCGAGACGATCACAATTAGCCCGCCTGCCACAGCGATCCCAGCTCCTGTACTAAGCGAAATTCGCCTGCCCTTGGCCTGAGCCAGGCGGGCAAGGGGTATCGCCAGCAGCGCAGCGCCCAGAGCTCCCATCGTCATAGCCATGCCGGACCAAGCTGCGGAGCCTGAGACGTTAACGACCAGCATCGCCCCAAGGCTCATGGTGGCTCCCGTGCCGATTCCTCCCAGGAGCTGCGCCATGGCCAGCACCGGGACTGTAATTTAAACGGTGTAACTCCAGAGAATTAGGAGGTTGCCGTGACTGATGTGATTAGTGATGTGACTGCTGCGACGAGCATGGTTGCGCCGGCTCCGGCGGACGCGCTGGATGAGCAGTTGGTGCAGCAGCTGAGTGAGCGGGCGCGTGCGGAAGGCCTGCGGCTGACCGGTGAGGGCGGGCTGCTGTCCCGGCTGACGAAGATGGTCGTGGAATCGGCGCTGGAGGGCGAGATGGAGGACCATCTGGGCTACGCCCGGCACGATCCGGCTGGCAGGGACGGCGGGAACTCGCGGAACGGCACCCGGTCCAAGGAGCTGTTGACCGAGGCCGGTCCGGTGCAGATCGCGGTGCCGCGGGATCGGGACGGCTCGTTCACCCCGGAGCTGGTCAGGAAGCGGCAGCGCCGCCTGTCCGGGCTCGATGACCTGGTCATCTCGCTGTCCGCCAAGGGACTCACGCACGGGGAGATCTGCGCCCACCTGGCCGAGGTCTACGGCGCGGAGGTCTCCAAGCAGACGATCTCCACCATCACGGAGAAGGTCTTGGAGGGTTTGTCGGCCTGGCAGAGCCGGCCGCTGGATCCGGTCTATCCGGTGATCTTCATCGACGCGGTGAACGTGAAGATCCGCGACGGGCAGGTCACGAACCGGCCGATCTACGTGGCGCTGGCGGTGACCTGCGAGGGCACCCGTGACATCCTTGGGCTCTGGGCCGGCGAGCACGGTGACGGGGAGGGGGCGAAGTACTGGCTGCGGGTCCTGTCCGAGATCAAGAACCGCGGCACCCAGGACTGCCTGATTGTGGTCTGTGACGGGCTCAAGGGCCTGCCCGAGGCCATCGCCACCGTCTGGCCTCAGACGATCACCCAGACCTGCATTGTTCACCTTTTGCGCAACTCGTTCCGCTACGCGTCGAAGAAGGACTGGTCCGCGATCGCGAAGGACCTCAAGCCCGTCTACACGGCGGCGTCGGAATCCGATGCCCTGGACCGGTTCGTGGAGTTCAGCGAGAAGTGGGAAAAGCGCTACCCGGCGATCATCCGGCTCTGGACCAACGCCTGGGCCGAATTCGTGCCCTTCCTGCAGTTCGACCGCGAGATCCGCACCATCATCTGCACGACCAACGCCATAGAGAGCATCAACGCGCGCATCCGGCGAGCCGTGAATGCCCGCGGACACTTCCCCACGGAGCAGGCCGCGCTCAAATGCGTCTATCTGGCGGTCATGAGTCTGGACCCCACCGGGACGGGCCGACAACGCTGGTCCAACCGCTGGAAGGCTGCGCTCAATGCCTTCGAAGTCACCTTCGACGGACGCCTGTCCGCCGGCAAGAAATAAAATCAAAACCAGTTACACCGAAAACTTGACGCTGATACTGGAAGGGTCCGGGAATGCAGTGACCCGATACTTGACTGGCGGCCCCCTTCGGGGGACCTGTCCTTGACCTGATTTGTCCTGCGTTCCCGGGACCAGCCGTGGGCTCTGCCGGTTCATGACCTCATAGGAGCATGACCGATCCCATGACCAGTTGGCCCTGCCATGGTGCGCGTCCCTTCAGCGTCCTGTCTGCGGCCGACAGGGCCAACGGTGACAACCCGAACCGTTGCTTGGAAGGACACCATATGCCACACGCGAGAGCGGATGTCGACGCGGCCGGACGCGTCGCCGGGGTCGACACCCACACCGACACTCACACCCTTGCCATTCTCACCGAGAACGGCGCGGTGGTCTCCACCGCGACGTTCACGGCGGACAGCCGTGGCTATGCCGCGCTCATCGATGCCGTAGCCTCAGCCGGCCCCGTCCGGGGGATCGGTGTCGAGGGCACCAACTCCTACGGCGCCGGCCTGACCCGGGCCCTTCAGTCCGCCGGACACACCGTGCTGGAAGTCCTGCGCCCTACCCGGCAGGTGCGCCGGATGAATGGGAAATCAGATCCTGTCGACGCAGTCGAAGCTGCCCGTACGGTGCTTTCCGGCCGTGGCATCTCCATCCCGAAAGACACCAACACCGCCGCTGAATCCATCCGATTCCTGCTCGGCGCGCGGAAACGGTTCGTCTCCTCCATGACCTCGATCTCCAACGCCATTAAAGGGCTGCTGATCACCGCTCCAGAACCGGTCCGCGCCAGATACCGGGACCTGGACACGGACGCGCTGCTGCGCCGTCTGGCCAGTAGTCGTCCTGGATCCGATCTGGCCGGCCCTGAAGACGCCGCCGGGCTGGCCCTGAAGACGATGGCTTGCGCCCACCAGGAGCTCTCAGACCGCGTCGCCGGCATCGAGACGCAATTGCATGAACTCGTCCAGGCGCACCACCCAGCATTGCTGGATGTCTACGGCGTCGGGACCCTGGTCGCCGCGCAACTCGTCGTGACCGCGGGCGGCAACCCAGAGCGGATCCGCAACGAAGCGTCGTTCGCCGCGCTCTGCGGCGCCGCGCCAATCCCGGCGTCCTCCGGGCGCACCACCCGCCACCGGCTCAACCGTGGCGGCGACAGACAGGGTAACGCCGCCCTCCACCGCATCGCACTCGTCCGAATGCGCCACGACCCCAAAACCCGCGCCTACGTCGAGCGCCGCACACAGGATGGCAAGAGCAAGAAGGAAATCATCCGCTGCCTCAAAAGGGCCATCGTCCGAGAGATCTACCGCATCCTTACCAGCCCAGCAGTAAGGACGGTCCAAGCCGACCTCCGCGCCATTCGCACGAAAAAGAACATCACCCTCAGTCAAGTGGCCGTAGCCTTAAGCACGTGGCCCGCCCGGATCTCCGATATCGAGCGCAAAGCCCGGCCGCTGCCCGAACTCGCCGATCGCTACAGAAACTGGCTCGCCACCGCTTGACACACGATAGGAGCATCAGACCCCCAGCACCCGGACGACTTTCCGTTGCAGAGTGCGGGCGGGGTTGGTATTGGGGAAAGTATCGACGGACACGTGCTACCGCCGGGTGATGTTTGCGCGAAGGGCGACGTGCAAGCCTTTGGCTTCCAGCGTCGGATCAATGGAGGTTCGTCGGCCAACTTCCATCAGTATTCTCGCGATACGGGCGTGCATCATTTTCATGACCTTCCTGATTGATTCCCCGATGGCGCCGGTCGTCCCTTGGTCAGTACGGGGAGAGCTGGCGAAAGGTAGGACCGGCTGCGGCCGACTCCTTCACGGCCAGCCGGATCAGACCGGTGCGCTTACTGGTCTGCCAGGTCTGCACGAATTTTTGCCATGTCGAACTTCCTGATGCCCGCAATGACTTTTTCCAAGTCACCGCCCGGCATGGTTCCGGGCTGGGAGAACACCAGAACCCCTTCCCTGAAGACCATCAGTGTGGGGATGGAATTTATCCCGGCCGATGTAGCCAGTGCCTGTTCGGCCTCGGTGTCGACCTTGGCGAAGACGATATCGGTGTGCTTCACGGAAGCCGCTTCGTAAGTAAGGGCGAACATCCGGCATGGGCCGCACCAGCTGGCCCAGAAGTCGACCATGACGATGTCGTTGTCTTCGATGGTGCGGCTGAAATCTTGTTCCGTGAGGTTAATGGTGGACATGGGGTTTTCCTTTATCGGTGGTGATGGAGCCGGATGGATCGCCTCTGCGCCCCCCGCGGTGACGGGGTCTTGGCAGGAGGCCCAGGGGTTGTACAGTGCGGTCGGTATGGTGGTCGGCGATGAGCTGGAACGCGCCGAGGACTACGTTCTGAGCCACGACCAAGACGGCGTCGGCGATCTCGCGGTTGCTGTATCCGACGTTTCTTAGGGCTGCTACCTGCCCGGCCGTGATAGTGGTGGAACTGGCGTGGACGGCCAGAGCTACTTTGATCAGCGTGGCGACCGCATGGGTCGGAAGAGGTGCCGAGTCGGGCTGCTTCGATCTGGGCCTCGTCAAGGCCAACAGACCGGGCGGTCGACTCGTAATAGGCCAGGCAAGGGCCGCAGTCCAGTCGGGCTTGTATCGCGATCGAGACCAGTGCCCGCGTGCGTTCGGACACTGTGGGGGACAGGGCCATGGTGACTGCCATGTTGCCGGGCTCTACCTGTCGGGCAACGACGTCGGTCACCATGTCCCAGGCTGCCCCCACAGCCTTGACGACATTCATCGGTTCCATCCGGCTCGGGACTCCGACGCGGTTCCTATGGGCGTCGCTCCGGCGCCGGGACGGGTGCCGCCCGGCAGGACGGACCCCTGAGGCGATGCTTCGGGCATCATGGTGTCTCCTGGGAAGCTAGTGATCCGGCGGGGTTAGGGGGTGGTGAGCTGGTTGCGGGCGGCGAGCAGTTGCGGGAAGGCGTTGAGTCCGGCCACGGCGATCATTGTGCCGTCGGGGCGGTGGAAGCTGGACAGGGCCGATTTGGGGGTGCCGGTGTCATGTTGGGTTTCATGGCTGCCAGGTAGCACGGTGCCGTAGGCGGCTGCGGATTGCCGGTAGACGGTGAGGGTATATCCGGTGTCGGGGGTGTAGGGGCCGGGGTCAGGCGCGCCGGTGATGTCATGCAGAACTGCCCTGGCGGCGTGGGCGCCCTGGGCGGCGGCAGCGTCCCAGTGGTCGATGCCGTAGAGCTGCCCGTCGCTGGCGGGGTGAAGGGCGACGCTGCCGGCTGCATAGAGGCGCTCGAAACCCCGGACCCGGAGGTGGGAGTCGACGGCAATGCCGTTATCGTCGCCGGTGATCCATGCCGAGCTCGGCGCGTTACCGTGGGCAATGACAACGAGGTCAGACTCCAGGATTTGCCCATCGCTGAGGGTGGCGGTGACCGAAGCTGGCCCGGGGATCAGGGCGGTGATGTCCTGGCCGAAGTGGCTAGTGACGTTGAGGCGGTGCAGTTCGCCGATCTGCTGGGCGATGTGGCTACCGAGCGCAGCGGCCAGCGGCGTGGCGGAGCGGGCGACGAGATTTACGCGTGCGCCAGCGTCGGCGAGGTAACTGGCCGTTTCGGCTCCAATGAAGCCCGCACCCAGGATTGTGATGGTCTTCGTGTCAGCGCTTGCGCCAAGCTGTGCGCGCAGCCGGACGGCGTCCTGGGCAGTGTGGAGATGGAATACCCGCTCAGGGGCGGCCGTGATCCGGCTGTCAGGCCGCGGAGCACTTCCCGTGGCGGCGATCAGGGCCGTGTAGGGCAAGGCCCGGCCGTCCTCCAGGGTTAGAAGAAAATTCTCCGTATCCAGAGAGGCCGCACGGCCCTGCACGAGATCGCCCTCCAGCGCACGGGCTCCAGGCTGAGTGATCTGCTCGACGGTGAGCAGGCCTGGCAGCACGCCCTTATTGACCAGTGTCCGGTTGTAGGGCAGGTGCGGTTCGCCGTTGATCACTGTCAGCGGCCCTTCGTAACCTTCGGCGCGCAACGAGGCAACGGCGCTCATGCCAGCGGCCCCCGCTCCCGCAATAATGATTCCCTGCTGAGCCATTCCGGCCTCCTGGTGAATATCCCGTTTGACAGACATACCCCCTGCGGGTATATGCTCACCACTATACACATACCCCCTAGGGGTATAAACCGAAGGAAAGTGAAGACCATGGCCACCACTGAATTCCAGGTAACCGGCATGACCTGCGGTCACTGCGAGATGTCCATTCGCGAAGAAGTCCAGGAAGTGCCCGGCGTCGGGTCTGTAGAGGTCAGCCACCGAACCGGCAAGCTCGTGGTCAGTGGCAACGGAACCGTCGACGACGCAGCTGTCATCGCAGCTGTTCAAACGGCCGGCTACCGCGGGGTGCGGTCGGCATGAACGCAGCCGGACGACTGGGCGCTTACGCAGCGGGACTCGCCGTGGTCTTTGCCGCGGGTTTCGCTGTGGCAGGAGCCGTGGTGCCGGAGCAGGCAGTTACTGCCTGGGCGCAGTCCGCGCAGGGTTCCACTGGCGGGCACGCCAGTGCCGGACACGCGGAGTCACCGGCGCCGGCTCCGGGCGCAGCCATGGCCGGGTCCCCGGTAAAGGGCGTCACTGCCGAACGGGGCGGCTACCTGCTCGGTGGGATCACCGCTCCCGCGGCAATCGGAACTGCCGGGGAGCTGGCGTTCACGATCACCGGCCCCGAAGGGTCCCCAGTGACCCAGTTTGAGACCTCGCACGGAAAGCAGGCCCACCTGATTGTGGTGCGTTCTGACGGATCCAATTACCGTCATGTGCATCCCGTTATGGACGAGGCCGGGCGCTGGTCGCTGCCGTGGCAGTGGGAAGCGGCAGGCACGTACCGGATTTACGCCGACGTTGTGCCGGCCGGAGCCGGTGAGGGCCTGACACTGACCCGCACGATAGATGTGGCCGGGCCCTTCGAGCCCGCCTCCTTGGAAGTGTCGGCCGCCGATGAAGTGGACGGGTTCCAGGTCTCCCTGAATGGTGACCTGGGGGCCGGATCAGCCGCGGCTCTGACGGTTAGTGTCAGCCGTGACGGTCAGCCGGTAACCAGCCTGGAGCCCTATTTGGGGGCTTACGGGCATCTGGTGGCGCTGCGTGCGGGGGACTTAGCCTACCTGCACACCCACCCTGAAGGTGCTGAACCGGTCAACGGCGAAGTCTCCGGGCCCGAAGTGAAATTCGCAACCACCGCTCCGACCCCTGGCCGCTACTACCTCTATTTCGATTTCCAGGTCGACGGGCAAGTCCATTCCGCCCGGTTCGTCTTGGACACCACGGGATCAGCCCCGGCGGCAGCATCGGAGCCTTCCGCAACGGTCACCCCCGAGATCACTCCCACCGACAGCGCAGCTGACGACGGGCATGGCGATCACTGACCCACCCCTACCATCCCCGAGGACCCACGGCCGGACAGGCCGGGGGCCCGCACAGGGAGAAAGAAGTATCCAATGTCTGAAACCGCGGCCTTTCAACAGGCGCCGGGCATCGACATCGAACTTGAGATCGGCGGGATGACCTGCGCTTCGTGCGCCAACAGGATCGAACGCAAGCTCAATAAGCTCGATGGCGTCATCGCTTCGGTGAACTATGCTACCGAGAAGGCACGTATCACCGCCCCTGCCGGATATGATCCTCAGGACCTGGTCGCTGAGGTGGAGAAGACCGGTTACACCGCAGCCCTGCCCAGCGCACGGCGGGAACAGCAGCAGGGCGGGGAAGACAGCGACCGGCCCGACGCCGAACTGACGTCCCTGAAACACCGGCTTATCGGCAGCGCCGTGCTCGCGATCCCCGTCATCGCAATGGCTATGATCCCCGCCCTGCAATTCAATTACTGGCAGTGGCTGTCCTTGGCGATGGCCGCTCCCGTCATCCTCTGGGCCGGTTGGCCCTTCCACAAAGCCGCATATACCAACCTTCGCCACGGTGCCGCGACAATGGACACCCTGATCTCCATGGGCACCACGGGAGCGTTCCTGTGGTCCCTTTACGCCCTGTTCTTCGGCACCGCCGGAACACCGGGAATGACGCACCCCTTCGAACTGACAGTTGCCCCCACTGACGGGGCTGCCAACATCTACCTGGAAGTCGGCGCGGCGGTAATCCTGTTCATCCTCGCCGGACGCTACTTTGAAAAGCGATCCAAGCGCCAGGCCGGAGCGGCGCTGCGCGCGCTGCTGGAGCTCGGCGCCAAGGACGTGGCCGTGCTGCGCGACGGCGACGAAATCCGCATCCCCACCGACCAGCTGTCGGTCGGCGATGAGTTCATCGTCCGTCCCGGCGAGAAAATCGCCACCGACGGCGTCGTCGTCAGCGGCCGCAGCGCCGTTGATGAATCGATGCTCACCGGCGAATCCGTTCCGGTAGAAGTCGGGGAAGGGGACACCGTAACGGGCGCCACCGTCAACTCCGGCGGCCGCCTTCTCGTCCGCGCAACCCGGGTCGGTTCGGACACCCAGCTGGCGCAAATGGCCCAGCTCGTGGAGAACGCCCAGTCCGGCAAGGCCGAAGTCCAGCGGCTGGCCGACCGGATCTCGGGGGTGTTCGTGCCCATCGTGATCGCCATCGCTGTTGGCACACTGGCCGTGTGGCTTGGTGCAGGGTTCCCGGTGACGGCAGCATTCACCGCCGCCGTAGCCGTCCTGATCATCGCCTGCCCCTGCGCCCTGGGTCTGGCCACCCCCACTGCACTGCTGGTCGGTACCGGCCGCGGGGCCCAGCTGGGCATTCTGATCAAGGGCCCGGAAGTGCTCGAATCCACCCGCAAGGTCGATACCATCCTGTTGGACAAGACCGGCACAGTCACCACCGGCAAGATGACCTTGCAGGGTGTCCATACCGCACCGGGCACCGACACGAACGAACTGCTCCGCGTCGCCGGGGCCCTGGAGGACGCTTCCGAGCACCCCATCGCCCAGGCCATCGCCCGCGGCGCCACCGAGCGTGTCGGGAACCTGCCCACCCCGGAATCCTTTAAGAACATCGAAGGGCGCGGCGTGCAGGGTGTGGTCGATGGACACCTGGTCATTATTGGACGCGAAGCCATGCTCGAGGACTGGTCCCTGACCATGCCCGCAGACCTGGCCCGCGTCAAAGCACAGGCCGAATCAGCCCGGGAGACCGCCGTGGTCGTTGCCTGGGACGGGCAGGTCCGAGGAGTGCTAACCGTCGCTGATGCGATCAAGGAAACCAGCGCCGAGGCCATCGCACAGTTCCGCGCCCTGGGCCTGACGCCGGTGCTGCTCACGGGTGACAATCGGGTAGTCGCCGAACAGGTCGCCGCCCAGGTAGGGATCGAACAGGTCATCGCCGAAGTCCTGCCCCAGGACAAGGTTCGTGTTGTCACGGACCTGCAGAAGCAGGGCAAAGTCGTAGCCATGGTCGGTGATGGTGTTAACGACGCCGCAGCCCTGGCCCAGGCGGACCTGGGCCTGGCCATGGGAACCGGCACCGATGTCGCCATCGAAGCGGCTGACCTCACCTTGGTACGCGGTGACCTGCGCGCTGCTGCAGATGCGATCCGGCTTGCCCGCAAAACCCTCAGCACGATCAAGACCAATCTGTTCTGGGCCTTCGCCTACAACGTGGCTGCGATCCCATTGGCCGCCCTCGGGCTGCTCAACCCGATGCTCGCCGGAGCCGCGATGGCGTTCTCCAGCGTCTTCGTGGTCTCCAACAGTCTCCGTCTGCGCTCTTTCAAAAGCCAGGCAGGAAACCCGTCACCGGCCGCCGCGCGCTCCCGTGCACGACAGCCGATCGACGCCTGAACCAACAACCCCACCACCGAAAGGAAACCCCACCATGGGAAGCTGCTGCAGCACCAACAACACCCCCAAAGACACCAAAACCGAGGACCTGACCCTCACCACAGGCCCCGGACAAGCTGATGATGCCGTCACCACATGCCCAGTCATGGCCGGCACACCTGTAGTCAAGGCTGTCGCGGAAGCCACCGGCCTCTTCCGCGACTACGAAGGCAACCGCTACTGGTTCTGCTGCGGCGGCTGCGGCCCGGCCTTCGACGCCGACCCGGCAAAATACGCAAACGCCAGCTAACCACCCACGTCAGCAGGAGCATCTTTGAGGGCGCGGTGGCAAGCCACCGCGCCCCGCCCTGCCAACTCCGGACCATCGGCGAAAACGAAGCTTCTGAGCGCAGGGTTCATTCCCCAGTCGCCGCGGGCTCCGCCTACAAGAGCAGTTCACCAAAAGGTGTGCCGGTATCGTCCGGGACCTAATGAAAGAAAAAATACAAGCATGACCGTCAAGAGCTCCACGGACTACCGGCTCGAATGCGACGAGCCAGCCTGCAGCAACCAAGCACGACCCAGACCTCCTCGAAAGCGAATCCCAGCGATAACCCACGCACAAGCCCAGCGGATCCGGTTCGGGATCCTCGCGGCACGCCACTCAATGGAACGCGATCGGCTCACTCCTGAGCAGGAGGACTACCTAGAAGGGTGCGAACTCAGCGGCGGGATGTCCGGGAACGTCAGCGCACGCAAGGCACACGACAGGGAACGGCTAGCCGCGCTCGCGCGAACGCGGCCCTAGACGATGGGGTCCCTCGATTAGCCGGCACTGCGGAAAATGCGGCACCACCAACGGACACGAGAACCGCACTGCCCTCACGGATATACGGATGCAGAGACCACCTGGAGAACCATGAAGATTGACCCGGCAGGCGTTCAGCACCCCACCCATGACGACATCCCGGACGAGGAGGGCCTCCTGCACATCGCAAGTTGCACCGACTGCCAGGACACATTCGGAGGTTTCCTCGCTGATGTAGCGCGGGTATTCAAAGCGGAGCGCGAAACTGCCGATCGGGAGTAGTAACTTCATGGCAGCTCATACTAGGTTCGTGGACGGACAGGCCCGCAACAGAGCTAGGGCAACGGGGGCATTCCCCTAGCGGCGGGAAGCCAAGCAGGGCAAACTCAAAGCATCGGTTACCAACGTTCCTGAGCATGACGCTAAAAGCTCCGGTATGGATTACACGTAACAAGGCCTGGCCTGACAAGCAACCATTAAGGCGAAAGTACTGACCCAGATTGAGATCAAATTTGGACAGCACCCGGTGGTGCGCCGCGGAGGGGTGGATGCCCAGCAGATAGCCGATCCTGGCCGGTCCCCACCGATGGTTGACCCTGATCGCGATGATCGGGCGCTTCCGCCGCACGGAGGTCTGCCGGGGGCGCTGGCAGGCCCGCTGGAAAGATCGCGCATCCCGCGCTCACCATGCTCCCGGTAACCGGGCTGTCCACCGCGCGGCGGTCGTGGCGACCTGGGATCGCTCAGCTGCCCGGCGCAACGGCCATTTGTCTTCGACGATGCATCGGGCAAAGCGGAGCACGCCATTTGGGTGTCAGGACCGCGTTAGCATGGGAAATTGAAGACCTCTTTGTGGTTGGGACTCTAGACAAGCCCGCTCCACTTGGAGGCCTTCTTTTTATCACCTAACCACGCCGCATGTTCCTAACGTCCGTGGTCCATACAGCTAGCGTCCGCCGTAAGAGTGCGTATCTGGACATCAGGGCCATGGCAATCGCCCCATTAGGCGCAGTACGTCTCTTTGCTCTCCGGGAGGGCGGGTACCGTCGATTCAACGCGCCAACACTTTTGCCACGCTGGCTGAAAATGCGACCTTTGGTTCAGCGGTTGCCGGTGATAAAGATGATGTTCTCCGGATCTCTAATACCATGTACCCAGTGGGGGTATAGGTATGCTCATGATCGCTTTGCCGAACCCCGCCGGTCATTTCTCCTTACTTGTCCTGGCGGGGGCGGGGGACCCAATTAACGGTGTGCCAGTGGGCGCGCCATGGGGTGAAGCTGCCCTGCATGCCGTGTTGCACGCATCCGTCAGGGCAGCATGACAGTCCACTCTCGTCCGAATCCGACAGCTAACTCCGCCAGCGCCGAGAGGACGCTCTTAGCGCAGACCGGTAAAGTCGCCTCGGCGGCTCGCGGCCAACTGCTGCTGTTGGCGAGCAGGGCCGCCTGTGGATCTGAGCCGCTACTGGCAACAGCATGGGGCATTCCGCCGATGCACTGTGTGGGGAATGTACGGAAGCCGGGACCGTCCAAGGGTCCCGGCTTCCGGCTCTGAGAATCCTGTATTCAAGGAGTTGTCTCCTCTGCTTCACTCAGGCTGTGCGGACGGAAGCGCACTGGCATGCTGCCAGAGTGCCTTCTGCGGCTTCCATCTCCCTGAGTGTGTCCACTTCGGCGGGCCCGGGTGCGGGCGCGGCAGCTGCGGTCAGGGTGTCATGGCGAGGCCACAGGAAGAGGGCCCCGGCGGCGCCTGCCAGAGCGAGGATTGCCAGGACTGACCAGGTGATGGTCAAGCCCGAGCTCGCGGCGAGCCAGCCGGCGATGGGATAGGTGATCAGCCAGGCAAGGTGGGATAGTGAGAACTGGGCTGCGAAGACCTCCGGTATCCGGTTTGCGTCGACCGAGGCGCGAAGGACCCTGCCCGTCGGCGTGACGATCATCGCCATGCCACCGCCGATCACCACCCACGTTACTGCGGTGGCGGTCCACGTCAGGAGCCCCGCTGCGCCGAGCGTGAGCGCGGCTGCAGTGCCGGCAACGAGGATTGCGGCGCCGGTCATCATGACGGTGCGCTCTGGGATCCGGTCGAGTATCCGCGGGAGAGCGAGAGCTGCCAGCAGAGCTCCGCCGCCTGAGGCTGCGAACATCCACGCGACGTCCGACTGGGAACCGCCAAGTTGGTCGCGGACGTAGTTCACGGTGTTGACGATGACGATCGATCCCGCGGCTGCGACGACCAGGTTCAGTGCCATGATGCCGCGCAGCCGCGGTGTCCTGACGAATGTTCTGATTCCTGCCGCAGCCCTGTCCCATGCTTTGGCATGCGCACTGGGCTGGGCGTTGGGGATGCGTGTGGACAGGACCAAGACGGCGGAGACGATGAATCCTACCGATGTGCCCAGGAAGAGCCAGTTGAATGTCATGAAGCTCAGCGCGACTGCAGCGAGCACGGGACTGAGCAGGCTCTCCATGGTGTAGGCGACCTGGGAGGCGGACAGAGCACGGGTGTAGGCGGCTTTGTCGGTCACGATGTCGGGAATCACGGCCTGGAACGTCGGGGTGAACGCCGCGGAAGCTGACTGGAGCAGGCCGATCAGGACGTAGATCTGCCAGGCCTCGGTGACGAACGGCAGCGCGAGAACCACTGCGGCACGCACCACGTCCAGGATGACAAGGAACGCTCGCCTCGGGAGTCGATCGACGTAGGCAGCAGCGAGAGGGGCGATGAGGACGTACAGGACCATCTTGATCGTCAGGGCGGTAGCAAGAACGGCCCCGGCGCGCGGGCCGGCAAGCTCGTAGGCGAGCAGGCCCAGGGCTACAGTCGCCAGCCCGGTGCCAAACAGGGCGATCACCTGGGCGCTGAATAGATGGCGGTAGTCGCGGATTGCGAACAAACGCATGGTGTTCCTTTCATCCATGCAAGAGGGGGTGGCCTTGCCTGAGGCGCGCCCCCGAGGTGGGGTCAATGGTCCCTAGGGGACCGGTTGGGGAAGTTGTCTAAGCCCGGCAACGAGGTTGAAAGCGCCGGTGAGGATGTTGAGGGAGACGATGCCGACGACGTCGGCGATCTCCCGGTCGCTGTAGCCGTGGCCGCGCAGTGCGTTGATCTGCTCGTCGGTGATTGTCGTTGGTTCACGGTAGATCTGGAGCGCCAGCGTGATGATCGCCGCCATCGCGGGATCGGCCGAGGTGCCTGCGCGGGCGCATTCGATCTCGTCCTCGTCGATTCCCAGGGCGCGGGCGGCGTTCACGTGCGAGTCAAGGCACTGTCCACAGCCTTGCTGGACCTGGACCGCGATAGAGATCCGCTCACTGAGCTTGCGGTTGAGCTTGGCGCGCTTCATCGCCCGGCTGAGTTCAAGGTAGCCGCCCAGGACTGCGGGGGAGTGCGCCATCATCGAGACCATGCCACCGACCTGGCCATGACGGGAGACCAGGTCGGAGAGCAGACCACGGGAGGCGCCAACTGCTGTGGCGGGTGTGAGTCGGGTAAAACGAGGCATGATGGGTCCTTTTGCGCTCGAGAGCGTAGATCTTGGTGTTGACATCGGCCGGCCGTCCGGCCACCGACGTCTGTGGGTTAGGCGTGATGCCCGTGGCCGCCGTGGTGAGCTGGCTCTTCCGCCGGCGGAACCGGGTTGTGGCCGTTCTGGTGCCCGGAACCGTGGACGCTGCCGCCGGCCGACACCGTGAACTGCGCGGTCCTGACGATGTCCTCGTGCTGGAAATCCAGATGCAGGCGGTACGACCCCATCGACGGAGCGGCAGCGATGAACGCGATCTCCGGGCCGGGCACGGTCCTGCCGTCACCGGGCTCTCCCTCCGGGTGCACGTGGAGGTAGGCCAGGTCGCCGTCCCGGAGCGCCACGAGGTGCCCGTAGGCGCCCAGGTATGGCTGCAGGTCGATCACCGGCTTTCCGTTCCTCTGGACGCTGAAGGTAAGTTCGCTCGCCTCGCCCGATGAGAGTGAGCCTTTGAGGGTGACGGTGTAGTCCCCGACCTCGGTGGTCCGGGTGATCGCCGGCAGCGGCTGCGGGTCATATTCCCCGGCGACCGAGGCGTCGATGCCCAGCGTCATGGGCTGACCGTGTCCAGCCGGGTCGAAATCCGCGAAAAACCGCCATACACCGGGGGTCACATCCAGGTCGGTGCTCCATGTCCCCGACGGGTCCATCACAGGGTGCACGTGCTGGAAACCCATGGTGTCGCGCCGGATGGCGATGAAGTGCAGCTCCTTCTCGTGCGTGAGCTCGAAGTCGGTCACCGCCTGCCCGTCAGGGCCGGTGACCCGGAAGGTCACCGTCTGTGTGCCGCTGCTGAGGATAGGGGTATCCAGCTCCAGGGTGTACCCGTGCTCGGACACCAGAAGGCCGCCGGGCTGGGCAGCCCCGTGGCCCTCATGCCCGCCGTGACCCTGGTCGTGACTGGTCATCATAATGATTCCACCTCTGCAGTCGTTGCTGGCATTCGTTCCATAGATACCCCCAGGGGGTATCTCATACATATAAATATACCCCATGGGGGTATCCCCGGGCAAGGGTGCTGATGAAACGAGCACCCCTCGTCGCTGGATCCAGATCACAGAAGCGGCGCTCTTTTCGTCGACGCCCCCTTTATCGGCCACAACGAATAGCCCATCCCAGAGTGTGCTGAATATGATCTGCCTGCTGGCCGGTGCGCGCAGCACCGCTCAGCAGGCCAACGGAGCGCGGGCTGCAGATCCGCGCCGCATACCGGTGCTCGGCCCGGCGTCACCCGCCTGGGCTTGGGAGGATCAAGGGCATGCCGCAGCACCGCCCGGAATGGTCCCGGTACCAGCCGGTCAGCTCAACGACCTCGTCCGGGATCCTTCCTTTCCGGACCCTGTCACCGGCCTGATAGGACCTGGCCAGATGCTTCGTCACGGCCTTGCGCTCAGCCATCGTCAATCCCAATCACCCGGCGTAGCCCCCGGCACCAACCGGCACCCAGCCGTAGGATTATTAATGAGGCAGCGCGGGGCCCTGTTGCCTCATTGCAATACCTCCGGGAAAGGTGATTCGTTGCCTCATGGCCCTGTTGACGGGTTTGACCGCGCCCGGCTGTTTGGCTCGGGCCAGTGTTTCGAGCTGCGCTGTGAGTGCCAGGATCTGGCGTGAGAGTGCGCCGGGTTTGATCTGCCTGAAGGCGGCGTTCATCCGAATGACCGGGCGCTTGCGCATCTTTTCGTGCCGGATGGCGCGCTGGTGGGGCGTGGCAGGTGCGTCGTGTTTCTTGGTCACTTTCGCGCCGTGCCGGTGTTTCTCGAGGAGCTTTTGCTGGGGCAGCAGGTAGTTGGTGAAGATCCGGTCCAGTTCCCAGATCTCGTTGAGTTTCTCGAGTTCCGCGGCGGTGTCGTAGCGGAGGTAGCCGACGAGTTCCCGGACCCTGGCCCAGTTCTTCTGCTCCACGTGCGCGCCGTCGTTCTTGTTCCCGGGACGGGAGCGGGTGAACGTGATCTGGTGGCCGTGGCAGTAGGCGAGCAGGTGCTCGTTGATGAACTCCGAGCCGTTGTCCGAATCGATCCCGATGATGGGAAACGGGAACACAGCGGTGACGTGTTCGAGGGCCTCAAAGACCCATTTGGCCGCCTTGTTCCGCACGGACCGATTCACCGTCCAGCCGGTGGAAATGTCGGTCACTGTCAGGGTAAAGCAGAATTCCCCGAAGCTGTTGCCGCCCTCGTGGCCGACCAGATCGATCTCCACGAATCCCGGGACGGCGTCGTCCCACTCGGCCCAGGTCCGGATCGGGATCTGGGATTTCAGGAGGGTGCCGGGCTTGGTGTGTGACCGGCCCGGCGGGAAAAGTTTCGCCCGTCACCGACGAGTTTCCGGTCGATGGTCGCCGCGCTCATGCGCATCAGCAAAGCAGCCTGATCATCCGTGATCGCAAGCTCCTTGTCCCGCCGCAATAGCGGCACCAGAACCGGCAGCATCGGGGCCAGCAGCCTGCCGGCAGGAGCCCGCAGCACCGCCCAGCACCTGATCAGCGGCGGGAGCAGATCAGGGCCGTAGACCGGCGTCCTGTCTGGGCTTGACGATTTTCAGGACCAGGGCCTCCCGCAAGGCTACCCTGGCATAGTCGCGGTGCCAACCGGTCAGTTCGACCAGCTCGTTCAGGATCCGGGATTTCCCTGCACGATCGGCGCTCTTATAGGCGAGGGCTTTCTTCTTTGTCACAGCTTGCCGCTGGTCCATCGTTAGCTCCATGAAAACGGGCATAACCCCCATCCGCCGCCCCGGCCGGAAACCACGCCGCTACGCGGAGGTTTTCAATTGAGGCAACGTATCCGGCTACGCGGAGGTTTTCTACGAGTCAACGCGGGGGCTTGAGCTTGCTATTGGAGTACGATACCCTTAGGGGGTATATAAGTAGGTGAGCCAGGAGGGATGCCGAGTGAAGTCCCGTGGCAATATCATCTTCAGCGTCAGCCAGCGCAACGCCCCCATAAGTAAAGTGATCGCTTGGGCAGCGGGCTGCCTGCTTCGGTGCGCGGCCGATGTCACCGCCCAAATTCTGCAGGACACGGCAACCCGTGGGGCCGCAGGATCCCCCTCAACCACCTCACCCCAAGGAAAATTATGACTACACCCACCACCAAACGGCCTGCCGCCTCCAACGTCGACGAGCAATGCCTCACGACCCACGGCTACATCACTGACAAAGAGCGCTACCTTGCCCGCCTCAAGCGCATCGAGGGTCAGGTCCGAGGCATTGCCCGGATGGTCGATGAGGAGCAGTACTGCATCGACATCCTCACCCAGGTCTCAGCAATGACAGCCGCATTGCGCGGCGTCGCATTGGGACTGCTGGATGACCACATGAAGCACTGCGTATTGGATGCAGCGCAGCTCGGTGATGAGGCCGGACGGGCCAAAATGCAGGAGGCCACAGAGGCTATCGCGCGCTACGTTCGCGCCTAATTGTTGAAGCCAGCCCGGCAATGGATGATTGGTCCCCCGGCATACACCCCAGACAACGTATTTCAGCAGCCATTTGCGCTGGCGGCACGAAGCAGTCAAACGTGCGTCCGCACGCTGTATCGGTGATCTTGCACGCAGTCAGACCCGAGTGTCGTTGCGGTGCAAGCCCCCTCCGGGCTCAACTCACGCCCCACATAAACGGTGATGTGTGGATGATTGAAGGCCAGAATGCTGCGCCGCGCAGCCCAAAGCCGGCCCCGAAAAGCGTGGCCCCGACGACCAGCGCTGCTGGGACGGGGTTGGAAAACGATGCGGGTGAAGTCGATCGTTTCAACGAACGCGGAGAACAGCGGCCGTGGCCCTGATGGATGTCCGCCGGGCGTCGCTTTTCGAGAACAGTCCACGGAACCACAGCTCCTCTGGCGGTCCTTCCCTTTTTGTAGGGAACTTTATCGACCATCCGTGGCCACCACTGGAGGTTAGGGACAGGCTTGGAGCGGGGTTCGTATGGCACGTCCGCTGATCGCAACGAAGCTGTTCATCCCAAAAGTGCGTCGCCATGTTGTGACGCGCCTGCGGCTCTTGGATCGCCTGCGTGGGGGAACTGAGTCGCGATTGACGTTGGTGTCTGCTCCGGCCGGGTTCGGAAAGACAACACTCCTTGCCGAGTGGCTCGGCGGAATGGACGAGGACCACCGTCGTATTGCGTGGGTTTCGCTCGACGCTGCTGATAACGACCCTGCGTCTTTTTGGACCTATGTTGTGTCCGCGTTGCAAACGGCGGTGCCCAGTGTCGGGCCGTCTGGCATTGGAGCTCATTGCTCCTCTTCAGTCGTCTCGGCCGAGTCCGTGCTCACCATGGTGCTGAACGATCTGGCCATGGCACCGGGTGATGTCTGGTTGGTGCTCGATGACTACCACCTCGTTGACAGTCACGAGGTCGCCAACGGGATGGTCTTCATGCTTGACCACCTTCCGTCCCACGTTCACGTTGTGATCAGCACGCGCGCGGACCCCGAGCTCCCTTTGTCCCGTTGGCGGGTGCGCGGCGAGCTTGTCGAGCTGCGTGCAGCGGAGCTGCGATTTACGTCCGAGGAGGCTACCGCATACCTCAATGAGGTAGCAGGATTGGATCTTTCCGCCGTAGACGTCGAGGCGTTGGAGCAGCGTACTGAGGGGTGGGTAGCAGCGCTGCAGCTGGCAGCGCTCTCGCTCCAGGGCCGCGAGGACGTTGCCGGTTTTATTGCCGGGTTCGCCGGGAATGACCGGTACATCGTCGACTACCTCGTCGAGGAGGTACTTGAGCATCAACCCGATCCGGTTCGCAGTTTCCTGTTGCTCACAGCCGTTCTCGACCGTTTCAACGGGCCCCTCTGTGATGCGGTGACGGGCCGCAGTGACGGGACGGAGATGCTCACGTCACTGGAGCGCGCCAACCTTTTCATCGTCCCGTTGGATGACCGTCGGGAGTGGTATCGCTACCACTCCCTCTTCGCGGACGTGCTGCGGGCGCGTCTGCTCAACGAACAGCCTGGATTGATGCCGTTGCTTCATCAGCGTGCCAGCGCATGGTACGAGCGCAGGGACCTGATGGAAGAAGCGGTCAGGCATGCCTTGGAAGCCCAGGACTATAACCGCGCGGCCCACCTGGTGGAATTAGCCGTGCCGATAATCCGGCGAAACCGGCAGGATGCAATCTTGTTCAGCTGGCTGAAGGCATTGCCGGCCGACGCCGTCCGGTCCAGCCCAGTGCTTAGCGTCTTTTACGGATTCATGCTCATGGTCTCCGGGGACCTCCACGGGGTGGAGCCGCGATTTGCGGATGCGGAACGTGCAATGGCTGCGATCCCGTCCGGGGCAGCTCCGCCTTGGGCCGTCACTGAGGAGCTCCGGACGCTGCCGGCGACCATCGCCGTCTACCGTGCCTCCCTTGCGCAGGCACGGGGGGATGCGGCAGACACGTCCGAGCACGCCCAGCACGCCCTTGCCCTGGCCGGCCCCGGTGACCATCTTGCACGCGGCGCTGCTGAGGGTTTTCTAGGGCTCGCCGCGTGGGCGAACGGGGAGCTGTCGTCTGCGCTGCATACGTTCACGCAGGCCGTGGCCAGCCTGCGCGCCTCCGGCAACCATATTGACGCGCTCAGCAGCACCGTCGTGCTCGGTGACATGTGGCTCGTGGCAGGCCTGCCCGGCAAGGCGCGGCGGCTCTACCAGGATGCGTTGCAGCTGGCCGAGGCTCAGGGTGAGCCCGTCGCCAGGGCGACCGCCGAGCTGCATGTGGGTCTGGGCGATATTGACCGGGAGGCCGGAGACCTCGCTGCCGCGACACGGCACCTCACGACCGCCGGTGAGTTCTTCGAACGGGCGCCGATGACCGAGAGCCGCTACCGGTGGCTCGTAGCGAGGGCGCTGATTGCCCGTGCCGAGGGAAGCTTGGACCAAGCCACCGACCTGCTTGACCAGGCTGAGCAGATCTACCGGCCAGGATTCTTTCCGGAGGTGCGGCCGATTGGAGCGATGAGAGCCCGGATCTGGATCGTCCAAGGCAAGACATCGGAAGCTGCTGAGTGGGCACAGGCACGAGGGGTGTCTGTAACGGATAAAGTCCGCTACCTGAGCGAGTTCGACCACCTCACGCTCGTGCGGCTGCTCTTAGCGCAGAACCTTGAACATCCCGACCGCGGCGCGTCCGGGCAAGCCGATCGCCTGTTGGGACGGCTGCTCGCGTCCGCAGAGACAAGCGGACGCGCCGGGAGCATGGTCGAGATCCGCATGCTGCAGGCTCTTTCCCAGGCCCTTCAGGGACACCGGGGGCGGGCCCGCGGGATCCTTGGCAGGGCTTTCGAGGAGGCGCCCGAACCTGCCGGGTATGCCGGTCTCTTCATCGCCGAAGGGGCGCCGATGCTGAAGCTGCTGCGTGACGCCGCCGACCACGGAATCGCCGAAGACCACCCCCAGCGACTACTCGACCTGGCTGCGCCGCCCAAAGCGCAAGCCTTCCTTCAGGGGTACCGGCTGACCTCGTCGGCAGGAGAGAAGTTGAGCGGGCGCGAGTTGCAGGTGCTCCGGCTCCTCGACAGCGAGCTGAGCGGTCCGGAGATCGCCCAGGCGCTGTTCATCTCGCTCAACACGCTCCGGACCCACACGAGGCACATCTTCACGAAGCTCGCCGTCACCACCCGCCAGGCCGCGGTCCGCCAGGCGCGCGACCGGGGCCTCACGTAACCGGGACAGCCAAATCTCACCCTGTAAGTCACATCATGGGGTGATGCCTGCTCACCCAGCCCGTCCCTAGGTTTGGATCATCCCGCGACGCCCTGATGCGGGAACCCAGACCCAGGAGCCGAAGATGTCCATCACCACCACCAACCTCACACGGGCGGCCGGCCTGTCCGCCGTCGCTGCAGGCCTGCTGTTCATCGGCGTCCAAATTAACCACCCCCAACTGGATGCGGAGTTCGCCACGACCACCGAGTACACGGTCCGCCAAAGCCTGAAGGTGCTCATGGCCGGGTTGTCGCTGGCCGGCATCACCGGGATGTACCTGCGCCAGGTGAAGCAGGCCGGAGTGCTGGGACTGATCGGGTACTTCGTGTTCGGCGCCGGTTACCTCATTATGATGAGCGTTGAAGTGATCGGGGCCGTTGTCTTTTCGACTCTTGCCCACACCTCACCCGGATACGTCAACGACGTCTTTGCCGTGGTTACCGGCGGGCGCGCCAGCGGCGACATCGGCCTGATGCAAGTCCTTATCCTCGTTTCGGCAGCCACGTTCCTGGGCGGCGGACTTCTGTTCGGGATCGGCCTCTTCCGCGCCAAGGTCCTCGCCCGCTGGGCCGCCTTGCTGCTCGCCGTCGGCTCCGTGGCAACTCTGGCCATCCCCTTGCTTCCGCAAGTCAACGAAAGGCTGTTCGCCATACCCACCGGTGTCGCACTGGTGGGTCTGGGATACTCGTTGTGGCGGGACCAGCGCTCCGGGGCGGTTCGATCCCCGTCCCAGAAAATAAGCTTTCCGCTCAACTCTGCCGGCGCCAAGTGACGATGCACAAGGCAGCGCGCCCCACCTGGTCGACACGATCGACCGGGTGGGTGCCGTTCGCACTGGTCGCCCTCGTCTTCGTCCCCGCCGCAGCCGGCCCTTTACGGCTTATCGAGCTGGCCGGCGGCCAGACTCTTATCCCGGAGAACGCCAGCATGACGGCCTCACCCGTGCCCGTGGTCGTGCACATCGTCAGCGCGATCCCCTACGCGGTCCTGGGCGCTTTCCAGTTCTCCCCCGGGTGCCGGCGTCGCTGGCCGGCCTGGCACCGTGCGGCCGGACACGTCCTCGTGATCCTGGGACTCACCGTTGCGTTCTCCGCGCTGTGGATGACGCAGTTTTACCCCCGACAGCCCGGCACCGGGGAGCTCGCCTACCTCCTCCGGCTGGCGTTCGGTTCTGGCATGGCGGCCAGCATCATCCTCGGCCTCGCAGCGGTCTGCCACGCCGACGTAGCACGTCACCGGGCCTGGATGACACGCGCCTACGCGCTGGCTCTCGGCGCCGGCACCCAGGTCTTCACCCAAGGCATCGGGAATGCCGTCTTCGGCGTCAGCGAACTCACCACGGACCTCATGCTGGGGGCAGGATGGGCCCTGAATCTTATTGCTGCGGAGTTCATCATCCGCAGCGGCGGCAACCGAGCAGCCAGGGCAACGGGCGAGGTCCTGCTCTCATGAGTCAGTCCCACATACCCCACGGCTACCGGCTTCGGGTCGACGGGCATCTTCCGGACCACTGGTCAGTCTGGTTCGATTACCTCACCCTGACCCGCGAAAACGACGGCACGACAAGCCTCAGCGGTCCCGTCACCGACCAAGCTGCCCTGCACGGGCTGCTTACAAAGATCCGTGACCTCGGCATCCTCCTGATTTCCGTGGAGCCAATCGAGGCAACGGACCAGATCGGCAGCGTCGGTGACGGCATTGCGTGGGAGGGCGAAACCACTAACCAGGCCCCGGGCCGCTAGAGAACTGAGCGGTCGGCAAATGATTCGGAGCGTTCGAACTGGACTTTTCTGACATCCAGCACACCTCCTGCAGGTCCCCTTTCCCATGGTTCAGCTGAGCCGTTCGACGTACCTGCCGCGAGCGACGACGATGACCAGCGCCCTGTCGTGTACGTGCCCAGACAAACAGGCTCCTCAGTTGTTGGAACGGTCGCGACCCTGGTCGTCATCCCCCGCTCCCATCGCCAAGAGTGTGCCTGATCTAACGCACCACCAAGAATCCGATCACCACGTTAATCACCACATTAATCACCACGGAGGGTGATGCCCGGTCACCACCCACGCCGGTAGCTTTCAATTGTCGCTGGCACCCACGCCGGCATGACGAATGTTGAAGCACTCGTTATTTCCCGCATTACCCAAACAGACAAGAGCCTCAAATGTCCTCCAAAATTCAGGTATTCCTACCTGCCGTACTGATTAAGATCTTCGCCTTCGCGGGATTACTCTCAGGAGCCATATTGGTGGTGAACGCGGCTAAACGGGCTGGAATCATCCCTACGTCGCCCTTCACCCAGCTGGCCGCACCGGTCGCCCAACTCGCCGCTATGGGACTGGTGATAGGTATTTACCTGCTGATTGCGCGCAAAATCGGGGCGCTGGCCACCTCAGGTGCCCTGCTCAGCGTAACTTCGTTGGCTGGGCTCGTCGGGGTCGAATTTGTTCTCAACCTTGTCTTTCCCTACGTCGATCCTGGTGTAATAAGTGCGTTGCGTGCGGGCCCGCTCGGTACCGCCCTGACAGCGGTATCAGTTCTGTTTCTGCTCGGCACCGTGCTCTTCATGGTGGCGCTCTGGCGCACCTCAGTTGTGCCGAAGGGCGCGATCTTCCTCTACACGGCGAGTGCCATGCCCATCTCCTTGCGTACTGTCTTTCCGGAAACTGTGCTTCAGCTGGGTTTGGTTGGCCTAGCCGTGGCCGCCATCTGGCTGGCGATATGGATGCTCCGGAACATCCCTAACGAATACGCCGACCAGACCGCGGCACCGGCCCGGCAAGAGGCCTGATTTCGGTCTAAGTTCACTTGTGCCTCGGAAACTTCGGCTCCGAAGTTCGGGAAACGGTGGCGGTCGCGCTGAGACACCCGGAAGCGTCAACCATGCTGTTGTTGGTGGCCGTAGGCTTCAGGACCGTCAAGTGGCCGGTCCTTTTCTACGCGGCTTCACGCCAGTGACGAGGGGGAGCCGTCTGCATTCTGATAGCGATTTGGCTGGCGGCATTCCTAGACGTCAGATAGCCCATCGGAAAACAGTCGATTCTCCTGTTCGAGGTGATCTGGAAAGTTCTCTGGCTGAAATCGTCGGCCCACCTCATCGGCAAAGACAGGATAAGGGGCCCTTCGCATTTAGGCATGGTTGGTCTTTTGGATCCGGTAAGGGCGGTGTCCACCGGCGGCAAGTAGGCATCTGAGCCGGTAGTTGGTGAAGTTGCGGAAGCCGCGGGCGATCCTTCGGGTGGTTTCGATGACGCCGTTGATCGCTTCGGTGGGCCCGTTCGAGGCGCCGTTGGTGTCGAAGTAGGCCAGGATCGCCGTCTTCCATTGTTTGAGTGTCCGGCCGAGGCGGGCGACTTCCGGGATCGGGCAGGTCGGGAACGATGTGATCACCTCGGCCACAAGTTCCCTACCGCGCTCCGGGCGGCCGTGGTAGATGTTGCGGAGCTTCTGGTAGCAATGCCAGGCCAGCGTGACCTCCTGGCCCGGGTCTCCGGCAGTGAGCTTCGCATCGAGCCGGGAAGCCTGTTTCTCGGTCAGATGTTCCGCGCCGATCTGCAGGGTCCGGCGGATCCCGTAGAGCGGATCGCCCTTGCGGCCCCGGTGCCCCAGCGTGTCCTGCTGGACCCGGCGGCGGACCTCATCGACCATGGCCGATCCCAGTTTCACGACATGGAATGGATCCAGGACGGTGATGGCTTCGGGCAGCTCGTCGCGGATCGCGTTGGCGTAGCCGCGGAACGGATCTCGTGGGCAATGATTTCCAGGACGACGTCCGAGTGGCATTTGATCATGTTGGTCTCTTTCTCGGCGGGATGGCCGGGGCTCTCAGTGGGCACGGGTTTCCGGTCCGGGCGCACCCGGGGAGGCAGGAAGCGGTGGTTCGAGAGGGGTTGCCCGACAGTCTCTGATGGGGCGGTGCCTGGCCGGTGTCCGGCGGGCTGGATCGGCGGAAGCACTCTCCTGCAGATCTGTAGTCAGTGTGGATGATCGGCGGGCCGGGCGCAACACAAGCCCGAAAAAGTCGGCTATGGCGGCGAAGCGCAGCGGTCGCAACATCCGACGTTGGTATCCAGCCTCCCAGGGGAGTTCAGCTCGCCCCTGGGTGGTTGGTACCACGCATCAAAGTTTGCCCTGGACGCCCAAGTATCACATTGATGGCGGATCCGTCTGGATGAGCGCTGCACGGATTCTTAGAAACTGCACCCGCTTCAGTCGGGATGAGATTTCATTCACCGCAAGAACCCAAGGTTCCCCATGCGGCGACCTGCTGGTAAATCGAGCTGCTCCTTTGCACCGGGTGTCCTTCTCTTACCAGGGGAGGGGTCCGTCGACGTCGAAGTAGCCTCCGGTCGGGCGTCGTGGCCTACCTGCGCCATGCGGACGATGATCTCCGCACCTGCTCAACGGTCTGGGTGCCTGTGTTCCCGTTCAGGTCCGTAGCGGTGTATTCGGGCTCGACCGCGTTGATCCGCATGCCCGGGAACGCCTTGGCATATTGCACGGTGATCATGTTGACCGCGGTCTTCGACGCCGGATAGGCGACCCCTGGGTAAGCATATGTCGGCGTGCCCGGCGCGGTGACCCGGGTAATGGAGGCAGGCCGCTGCTGAGGTTGACCACGACCGGGGCAGTGGAGCGCTGCAGCAGCGGCCGGAATGCGTGGATGACGCGCACAACGCCGAAGACGTTCGTCTCGAACAGGGTCCGCATCATGTCTGCGGTCACCTCTGCGGCACCGGCAACACCTCCGTTTCGCGCCCGTCCTTCGATGCCGGCGTTGTTAACGAGCACGTCCAGTCCACCGTCGGCCTCGATGGTCTGCGCTGCAGCGGCTTCCGCAAGCCCGGCGGCGTCGGCGTCGTTGATGACCTCAACGGGCCGGCCGAGGCGCGCCGTCAGAAGGGCGCCGATGTCCGTGTTGAGCCAGCTCTTGTCAACGTTCGCGGCGGAGTGGACCACGCCGTGCTGGATGATCCCGGGGAAGGTGACGCCCACGGGGGATCCGGCAGCAGGGGCTTCCGGCCTGGCCGAGAGCTCGGCGACCACCAGCGCCACGGCTTCGGCAACGGACTCAGGGGTGGCTGGCTGCGGGGTGGGTACGCGGAATGGTGCACACAGAAGCGTGCCGTTTTTCAGGTCGACGATGCCGCCCTTAATTCCCGTGCCACCGATGTCGATGCCGATCAGCGGGAGGTTCTTGTGCAGCTTCTCGTCCAATTGGGGTTCCGTTCGAGGCAGGAGCGGGCAGGGAAGGGGGCGGCCGCAGGCGGCCCTTGGTGGGCAGCGGTGTGCCGAAGTGTTTGTTTCAGCAGCGCTTTTCGTGGATGGTGCCGCAGGGCACGCCGGGATCGACCTGCACGGTGTACCTGCCGCGGTCGCGTTGAGTGACGAGTATGCCGTGCCTGCACCTCAACGCGGCAGGTATCACCCGGTCGACCGCTTCGCTGAGGTTGCTGTCCCGGCTTAGCGGGTCGTCGCCCGTCGTGACCTCAAGGGACAGCGGGAGCGTTGGGTGGCCAGGGAGCAGGTCTTTGACTGTGATGGGGCTGTCGTTGGTGCGTGGCCGGTGAACATTGTGAGACATGAGCCCTCCTTAGGTGGTGAATACATAGCTGGGGAGGATGGGCGGGAACCCATCGGACCTGGACGGAAGGGCCCGCTCCTAGGCGGACCCTTCCGCCTTTTCAGGACATGGTCAGTCGCAGGCGTGGCTGTTCAGAGCGGTCATGGTGAGTGCCACAAGGACTATAGCGAAGTCGGCGGCGACGGGACGGCAGAGTTGAGAAGGGCGCGGCTCGCTGCTGACTTAGAGGTCCCCGTCTGACGCACCGGGCAGGGCGCGCCTACAGTCGCGGCAGGGTCTGGGCCTTCGTATCCTGCGGAGAGCTCATCCGCGATCTGGGATAGCCTCGCCGACAGAATCGGGGTTGGCTAACCGGGGTGTAGTGACTCGAATGCACGTCATTGATGGCAGAAGTGGGCTGCAGCTTGTTGGCCTGCTGCCCACTTGTGGCAGGATCTATGCTTGCTCAGCCGCTGCTCACGGCGTTGACTTGAAGGCGTTCCAGCTGTCCCAGTTGTCGCCGTCGAAACCGAGCCGGCCCAGCTGGTAGTCAGCCCAGTTGCCGCCCGCTTTCTCGATCACTTCACCGCCCACCGAGTAGTTCTCAAGCGCGAGCCCCTGACCCTCAGGAATCTCGTTGCCGATGATGACCTTCTCGCCGGCCGGGTTGGTGTAGCGCTTGAGCTGGTTGACCTGGGAGGTCCAGTCGAGCCCGTTCCAGCCGCCGATGTTGAGGTTCTTCACGTGGATGTTCTCCGTGTCGGACAGGGCGTAGACGCGGATGGCGCAGTTGGTCATGCCTTCAACCGTGATGTTTTCGAACCGCATGTTCTTCACTGTGGTGTTGGGGTCCGCCTTGGTGGTGGAGCCCATGTCCTCCCAGTGTGAGGAGGAATTGAGGATGCAGGTGTTGTATTTGACGTCCTTCCAGTACATCCGGTTGTGAATGACTGTGGTGTTGGTGACGTTGACGTTGTCGATATTCCGGGGAGTCCAGCCCCACTGGATCACGGGTCCGTTCTCGTTCTTCCAAATCACGGTGTTATCGATGGTGACGTCGCTGTGGTACATCTTCAGCACGTCGTCGTTCGCGTTGAAGAAGGTGTTCTTCATGGTGCTGCCTTTGTACAGCTCGATGCCGTCTGTCTGCCAGTACCAGCTGCCCACCTGCTTGTAGTTCTCCACGTTCATGCGGAAGGTCTGCTCGTTGCCGTAGACGACGAAGGAGTGGTAGGGAGGTTCGTTGATCGTGACGCCCTGGAGGTCCAGTTTCTGTTCGGCGTCGGCCGAGGCGAATTGCAGCATCTTAACGCAAGACGCGTGGCAGTTGGATGCTCCGCTGAGGTGGTTGTAGTCGTCGTTGGTGTCCGCCTCGTACACGTACTGCTCGCCGGAGAGGACCCCGTAGCCGGTGACCTTGTACTGGCTCTGGTTGTCGTGGAGGAACCGGAAGGCTCCCTTTACGTACGCTCCCGGCGCCAGATAGACCCACTTTACGTTGGGCGGCAGGACCGCGTGGTAGTCCGAACCCATGCTGTAGGTGCCGGGCTTGAAGTAGATAATTTCCTGGGTAACAGAGTTGAGGTCCGTCACCTCGCCTTCCGCAGGGTAGTGGATGCTGCCCGACTCCTCCGTGGGAATCAGCCGCTCCTTCTGCTCGCCGCGGAGTTTCGGCTCCGCAAAGATCATCATCGAATTCCGGGGCTCGGTGTGGATGGCGCGGTTGCCCTCGGCCTCGGTGGTCAGCTTGCCGCTGTCCCCGGACATGTCGTTAAAGGCCGTGTACAGCTGCGGCTCGAATTCCACCGAGAACCGGTAGCCGGCATCGGAGTAGGGCACCTTGATCTTCACGGTGTCCGCGTCCACGAGCTTCTTTTCGAAGTTGTAGCTGCTGGGGCGGATCTGGACCTGGTCCGCCGACGTGATGGTCTGGCCCGTCTTGAGATTGACATCCACCCAGACGTCTTTGGCGTATTCGAAGCTGGACCAGCTCATGGTCAGGTCGGCTTGGGAGGAGAACTCGGCGCCGTCTTCCTTGGTGTAGCCGATCTTGTCCTTTCCGCTGCGGGGAATGCTCATGTAGGTGAACGCGTCGTAGGCCTTCTCCGGTTGGTTGGCCGAGGCCACCTGAACGTCGTAGAAGGAGGAACGACGGACCTCGTCGTTCCTGATAGGGCTTTCTGTGTTGAAGACTCCGTTGTCATGCCACCAGGTGTGCAGATTGCCGTTGTCGGCGGTAGTGATGGGGGTGTCTTTCGCGGCTGCGGCGGGCACCGATTGAGAGGGTGCGGTAGATACTGCAGCTGCCTGCGCCGGCAACGCCGCACCGCTGCTGAAAACTATGACGGCGGCTGCCGCGGATATGCGTTTGGCCAGTTGGCCTAGCCCTGTTCCGGGCATGGTGGTTCCTCTCGTGGATGGATCGGAAGGTTGGGAGCCTCAGATAACGCGGCGAAGGACGACCACCTCCCACGGCTGCAGTTCCTGGTGTGCCCAGCGGTGGCCGGGCTGGTTGTGGAGGAGGATCTCGGCCGTGGCCCAGTCCGTGGCAAGATTCCTGGTGAGTTCCAGGTTCAGTGCCATTGGTTGCGTCGAGCAGTTTGCCAGGACCAGCAGGCTCGTGGAGGCATTGGCGCGCGTGTATGCGAAGAGCTGGGGGTCCTCGGGGTAGAGGAGGCTGAAGTGGCCCTCGATGATGACGGGTTCTTCGTGCCGGAGGCGGATCAGTCGGCGATACCAGGCGAGCACGGAACCCGGGTCAGTCCGCTGGGCAGCCGCGTTGAGCCACGTGTGGTTGGGGTTGACGGGAATCCAGGGCTTGCCCGTTGTGAACCCTGCGTGCTGCCTGTTGTCCCATTGCACGGGAGTGCGGGCGTTGTCGCGTCCGCCTATCGCGATGCCAGCCAGAATTTCCGCTGCCCGGCTGCCGTCGCTGCCCGCGCCTGCTTCCCGGTAGTAGTTCAAGCTCTCCAGGTCGCGGAAGTCGTCGATGCTGGAAAAGGGCATGTTGGTCATGCCCAACTCTTCGCCCTGGTAAATGTAGGGTGTGCCGCGCATCAGGTGCAGCACGGTGGCCAGGGCGGTTGCGGACTGGTACCAGTAGTCAGTGTCGTTGCCGAAGCGGGAGACGGCGCGGGGCTGGTCGTGGTTGTTCCAGTACAAGCTGTTCCAGCCGCCGTCTGCCAGCGCTTCCTGCCACCGGGCGAATGAGTGCTTCACGGCTACCAGGTCGAGGGGCTTGCGGGTGAACTTCCCGCCGGGCCCGTGGTCCAGTCCTACGTGTTCGAAGTGGAACACCATGTCCAGTTCCTGCCGTGCCTGGTCCGTGTAAAGCCTGGCTAGCTCCGGGGTGGCGTCCACCATCTCGCCCACGGTCATCAGGTCGGCGTCCCGGTGGGCGAAAACCTCACGGTGCATCTCCTGGAGGTATTCGTGGACCCGTGGCCCGGACCCGTAGAACGGCATCCCGTTGCCCCAGGTGCCGCCGTCGTCAATCAGCCCGTCCGGCAGGGCAGGATGCTTGGAGATAAAGCTGATGACGTCCATCCGGAAGCCGTCGATGCCGCGGTCCAGCCACCAATTCATCATTTGGTAGATGGCGGCGCGGACTTCCGGGTTGTCCCAGTTGAGGTCCGGCTGCTTCCGGGAGAAGAGGTGGAGGAAGTACTGCCCACTGTCTTGGTCCAGTTCCCATGCCGGGCCGGAGAAGAAGGAGCCCCAGTTGTTGGGTTCTGCACCGTCGCGGGGGTCGCGCCAGATATACCAGTCGCGTTTGGTGCTGCTTCGGTCGGCGCGGGATTCCTGGAACCAGGCGTGCTCGTCGGACGTGTGATTGACCACCAGGTCCATGACCAGCTTCATGCCGCGGGCATGCAGGGACGCGATGAGTTCGTCGAGGTCGTGCAGGGTCCCGAACATGGGATCCACGGCGTAGTAGTCGCTGATGTCGTAGCCGTTGTCGTCCTGGGGCGACGCGTACACGGGGGAGAGCCAGAGGACGTCGACACCCAGGTCCTCGAGGTGGTCCAAGTGATTGATGATGCCGCGGATGTCACCGACGCCGTCGCCGTTGGAATCGGCGAAGCTGCGCGGATAGACCTGGTAGACGACGGCGGCCTTCCACCATTCGTCGGTGGGGCGGAGGCTGGGGTGCTGTAGTGCGGGCTGGAGGGTGGTCACTTGATGGCTCCGATGTTAACGCCGCGCATGAGGGTGCGCTGGAAGAGTAGGAAGAAGATCAGGGCGGGAAGGATACCCGCCATGGATGCCGCTGCAAGGGCGGTGGGGTCGCTGGTGTACTGGCCGCTGAGCGCTCCGAGGGACACGGACACGGTCTGGTTGGCGGCCGATGGCAGCAGGACCAGGGGGAGGAAGAAGTCGTTCCAGGTCCAGATGAAGAAGAAGGTCACCAGTACGGCCAGGGTTGAGCGGGTGAGGGGCAGCACGATGAGCCGGAGGATCTGGAAGCGGCTGGCACCGTCAAGGCGCGCGGCTTCGAGGACTTCCACGGGGAAGGATCCCAGCACGGAGGCGAGCATGTAGGTGCCGAACGCGCTCTGCAGGACGGCCAGGATGATGGTCACGCCGACCAGGGAGTCATAGAGGTTCAGTTCCCGGGAGAGGACGAAGAGCGGGTAGACCAGCGCTTCCTGCGGGATGGTGAAAGCCAGCATGAAGACGGCGAGGATCCAGACCCTGCCCTTGATCCGGCCGATGCCAATGGCGAAGGCGCTCAGCAGGCTCAGCGTGGCGGCGATCAAGGCAACGCTGCCGGAGAGGATGACGCTGTTGAGCAGTTTCTGGTTGAAGTTGACGCCGATCCAGAAGTCAATGATCGCGGTGAAGTCGAGTTCGGTGGGGATTCCGATGGGCCCGTCGGCGATGTACTCCGCAGATGGTTTGAACGCGTTGATCAGGGCCAGCCAGAACGGGAAGACCATCAGGACAGCGGCCGCGGCCAGGAGGATCAGGATAGTCCAGCCGCTGATGCCGCGCCGGGACCTGGCGCTCCTGTTGGTGCGGGCGGGCTTCTGCCGGCGTTCGGGTGCTGCTGGGGCGGTGTCAGGGGAGGCTAGGGTGGTGGTCACTTTTCGAATCCCTCTGCGTTGCGGGTCTGGTAGCGCAGCAGCACGATCGCAATGATGGTGACGAGCAGCGCCAGGAGTGAGGCGACGGCGGCGCCGTAGCCCACCTGGGTGGTGGTGAAGAAGTTTGAGTACGAGAAGTAGGCGGGGACGATGGTGCTGGTTCCCGGTCCGCCCTTGGTGAGGACGTAGATCGGGGCGAAGACCTTTAGCGCTGCCACGGAGGTGGTGATCAGCACGACGGCGATCTCCGGGCGCAGCTGCGGGATGGTGATGCTCCAGAAGCGCTGGAACCAGCCTGCGCCGTCAATCTCCGCGGCCTCGTAGAGGGCAGGGTCAACACGGGACAGCCCTGCCATGAATACGACCACGGTGTAGCCGATCTGCAGCCAGATCAGGACGTTCATGACGGCGAGCATGGCGGTGTCGGAGTCGCCGAGCCAGTTCTGCTGGAGCCAGCCAAGTCCCAGGCCGTCCAGGACTGTGTTGATGATTCCGTACTGCGGCTGGTACAGCCACTTCCACAGGACGCCGGCCACGGCGATAGGGAGGATCTGCGGGAGATAGAAAGTGGCGCGGAGGATGCTGGCGGCGCGGGTGCCGAACTTGGGGGCGATGTAGTCGAAGAGGATAGCGGCCACGAAGACGCCAAGTGCGGTGGGAATGACGGCCATGGCAATGATGAAGGCGCCGCTGTGCAGGAAGGATGCCCAGAACGCGGGGTCAGCCACCAGCCGTACGTAGTTGTCCAGGCCGACGAACTTGGGGGTGCCCACGCCGCGCCAGCTGGTGAGGCTGTAGTAGAGGTTCATGCCGAACGGGATGGCCACAATGGCGATGAAGCCGACGGCGCCGGGCAGGAGGTAGATCCAGTAGCCGCGCGAGGTCTCCCGTGCGGTTCGCCGCGGTATTCCTGTTTTGTACTGGAGCTTTCGGGAGGCGGTGGCCCGTGGGGCTGGGGTGACTGCGGTCATGATAGGTCCTTTGGGAGTGTGGCGGCGCGTTGAATCGATGTGCCGAGCGGTGCGCCGCCACACGTGTTGGTGCCTGCCTACTTGCTGGGCTTGCCCTGTTCGTAAGCTGCCTTGATGTTTTCCACGGCCTTTTCGGGTGTCACATTGCCCCTGGACCAGGTCGCTGGTCTGGGCAACCAGGACATCGTTAAGTCCTGCCACCGGCCAGTCGGGGTACCAGCCCAAGCCGCCGTCATTGCTGTTCAACAGTTCGTTGAACCGCGGCGTGGTGAGCTTGCCGATCGGGGAAGTGATGGCCGCCTCGTCCGCGGCGACCGGAACGGCGCCTTCGTTGCCCAACAGGTTCTGAATCTCCGGGCTCATGGTGATCTCCATGAAGTCATAGGCGAGTTCCTTGTTGCGTGCCTTCTCGGGCACCACCCACAGGTTGCCGCCGGAGCCCGGGTGCAGGTTATTGGCCGGGAAGAGGAACTGATCGAACTGGAAGTCCTTGATCTCATCGGCGAAGCTGCCTGCCCACCAGGTACCGGAAACGAAAATGGGGTACTGCCCGGCCACGAAGGCATTGCCTGCGTCCTGGGCGGCGATCCCTGTGGAGTCCTTGCTGATAAAGCCCTTTTGCGTCCAGTCCTGCACCGTCCGGGCTGCCTTTTCCCAGGCGCTCCAGTCCACATCGCCTTCGAACTTCTGGTAGGCGGACCAGGCGTCCTTGTCCATGTTGGCCAGCGCCAGTTCGTACAGCAGGTGGGTGCCCGGGTAGTCCTGGGAACCCAGTGCCAGCGGGGTGATGCCTGCACCGGCGAACTTGTCCATGGCCTGTTCCAATTCCTGCAGGTTGGTGGGCACCGTCAGGTTCTGCTTGGTGAAGAGGTCCTTGTTGTACCAGACCGAAACGTATTCGCCGTAGTTGGTGAGGCCGTAGCGCTGGCCGGAGCCCATCACGCCGTCCTTGTAGAGGCCCACGTCCTGGGCCGTGCTGTCCAGATCCCAGCCGCGTTCCTTGGCCACGTCCGTCAAGTCAGTCAGGAGTCCGGCCTGCGAGACCACTCCGGCGGTGGCGTTGCCCTTCAGGTACTCAAGCACGTCCGGTGCGTCGTTGGAGTCGAGCAGGAGCTGACCCGACTGCTGCATCTGTTCGTAGGTTTTGAGTTCGTATTGAACCGTCACGTCCGGATGCTTTTCCTTGAAGATCTCGATGGCCCGGTTCCAGCCAGTGGCCAGTGCGCTGTCGTCGTTTTCCCACCACCAGACCTTGAGGGTCTTGCTTTCTGGTTCGTTTGCCGGAGCTGCGCATCCGGAAAGTCCCATCGTTGCGATTGCGGTTGCTGCGACTAGCGCCGACGCCGCCTTCCAAGGTTTTTTCATGCCTAGCACTGCTGACCTCCATTGGTCCAAGTTAGGTTCCCGCCTCCGGGCTGGGGTTTATTCTGGACCAGAACTATTAGCAGTGTCAAGCATCACATTATTCCCGCTGGGGGGCGTGATATCTTTTGTGACGGAACTAAAATGCCGTGCAAAGATAAAGAGGTGAAGAGCCCCTCAACCTGGTCGGTCCCTCCCACGGATGCCTCCCTTCCCGTGGCTATTGAAGTTCTCCGAAGGGGTCCGATTTCCCGTGCGGCTATAGCCCGGCGGCTTCAGCTTTCGCCCGGGTCACTGAGTCGGCTAAGTGCCCCGCTGCTGGAAGGCGGCCTGCTGCGGGAGGTGGGGGAGCACAATGACGGGCGCGTGGGGCGGCCCACGCGGCTGCTGGATGTGGACGTCGACGCCAGGCACTTTGTGGGGATGAAGCTACGTGAGAACGAAATTATTGCCGCGCGGACAAATTTTCGGGGCGAGATTCAGCGACACCGGACGGTTGAGGTCAGTGACCGGGACCCGGAGGCAGTGGTCCAACAAATTGCCCTGCTTGCCCGGGAGCTGGGCGAAGGTGCGGAAATTAACGGCATCGGGATCGGCATCGGAGGCTTGATTCGGGACCGGGAATACGTGGTGGACGCGACATTCCTTGGCTGGACTGAGCTGCCGCTGGCGAAGCTGGTAGGTGAGGCCACAGGTATTCCCACCCTGGTGGACAACGATCTTGTTGCTTTCACCGAGTATGAGCAATGGTTCGGTGAGGGGCGTGAGGACGATCGCTTCGCCGTGGTCACGTTGGGGGCCGGCACCGGGTTTGGGTTGGTGGCAAACGGCACCATCGTCACCGGCGACGATTACGGTATTGGCCTGGTAGGGCACTGGCCCCTCGACCCCACCGGGCCGCTGTGCTTTGCCGGCCACCGCGGGTGCGCCACAAGCGTCCTGAACTCGGCGGCCATAGCCCGGCACGTATCGGATGCTCTGGGCCGAACGGTGGACTACGAGCAGGCGCTTGACCTGGCCCAAGCGGGAGATCCCGCTGCGGCTCGGGTGACGGACGACGCCGGGCGGGGCCTTGGGCGCCTCATCGCTGCTATCTGCAACCTCACCCTGCCGCAACGCATCATCATCGCGGGCGAGGGCGTCCGCCTCGCGTACATTGCAGGGGACGCAATGAGGGAAGGCATAGCTATGGACCGCGACCCCCGCGCCTCAACTCCGCCCATTGTTCTGGGAACCAAAGACAACGTCCAATGGTGTCGTGGGGCTGCTGTTCTCGCCATACAGGCCTTCGTCCACGGCACACTGCCCGGCGTGGAATTGAGGGACGATGCACACAGGGTTGGCTAGCCGGGGAGACCGACTACTGCGGCTCCCCGGCTAGTGACGTGAGCAGCGACTCCTAGTCCACCAACTCCGGGTTCACCACGCGTTCCAGTTATCCCAAGTTTCGCCGTCGAAACCGAGCCGGCCTGGCTGAGTGTTGCTCCAGTTGGTCCTAGTCTTGTCGATCACGAGGCCACCGACGGTGTAGTTCTCCAGCTTGATGCCCCTGCTGTCCGTCGTTTCGTTGCCCAGCGTGACCTTGTTGTTGGCAGTGTCCGAATGGCGTTTCAGGTGGCTTACCTGGGAGGTGTAGTCCAGCCCGTTCCAGCTTCCAATTTTCAAATTTTTGATGTGGATGTTCTCGGTGTTGGAGAGCGCATAGATCCTGACAGCACAGTTGGTCATTCCCTCGACGGTGATGTTCTCCAGCCGGAAATTCTTGATCGTGGTGGCCGGATTCGCCTTGGTGGTGGAACCCATGTCGGCCCAATGGGAGGACGAGTTGATGATGCACGTGTTGTATTTGACGTCCTTCCAGTACATGCGGTTATGGATGACGTCTGTGTCGGTCACCACCACATTTTCGATGTTCTGTGGTGCCCAGCCCCATTGGATGACTGGTCCGTTCTCGTTTTTCCAGATCACAGTGTTATCCACCGCTACGTTGCTGTGGTAGAGCTTCAGGACGTCGTCATTTGAGTGGAAGAAAGTATTGTTCATCCGCCCGCCCTCGTAGAGTTCCATGCCGTCGGTCTGCCAATACCAGCTGCCCACCTGCTTGTAGTTGTCCACCCGCATTTTCATGTCATAGGCGTTCTCCGGCCCGTATATCACAAAGGAGTGGTATGGGGGCTCGCTGATGGTAATCCCCTCAACATCCAGGTACTGCTGCATGGTTGCCGAAGAGGAGAATTGCAGCATCTTGACGCACGTTTCGTGGCAGTTTCCGTCACCGCTGAGATGGTTGTAGCCGCTGGTTGTATCAGCCTCGTAGACGTACTGTTCGCCCGAGAGCACTCCGCGGCCCGTGACCTTGTAGACGCCCTGGGTGGAGTTGTAGAACGCGAAGGCGCCCTTCACGTAGGCCCCAGGCGCCAAGTAGATCCATTTGACGTTCGCTGGCATTGAGGAGTGAAGATCTGAACCCATGTAGTAGGTGCCGGGCCGGAAGTAGATGATGTCCTCCGTCACCGACGAGAGGTCATTCACCAGGCCTTCCTGCGGGTAGTAGGTACTGCCCGATGCCGGGGTGGGAATGAGCCGGTCCGCCTCAGCACCCGTCAGGACAGGTTCGGCGAAGATCATCATCGAATTCCGCGGCTCGGTGTGGATAGCACGGTGGTCTCCGCCTGAAGTCTCGGTCAGCACCCCGCTGGTCCCGGACATGTCGTTGTATGCGGTGAAGAGCTGTGGCGCGAACTCCACCGAGAACCGGTAGCCCGACAGCGAGTAGGGGACCTTCACCCGGATGGTGCTGGAGTCCACAAGCTGTTTCTCAAAGGTGTATTTGCTGGGCCGGATGGTCACCTGGTCCGCGGAAGTGATCGTCTGGCCAGTCGTGAGCTTCACGTCCACCCAAACGTCCGTAGAGTACTCAAAGCTGGACCAACTCATGGAGAGGTTGGCTGACGATGAGAACTCTGCGCCGTCTTCCTCTGTGTAGCCGGGTTTACCTTTCCCGCTGCGGGGAATGCTCATATATGCGAAGGAATCGTAACGCATTCCGGGAGCTGCTGCCGTGGCCACCTTCACGTCGTAAAAGGACGAACGGCGGACCCGGTCTTCCGAGGTTGGAGATGTTGCATTGAACTCGTAGTTGTCATGCCACCAGGTCCGCAGCTCGGTGCTCGCTGAGGTGAAGGCCGTCTGTTGCGTTTGCGCCCGGGCGGGCGACGGGCCAGCACATGGCAGGAGCAGCAGCAGGACGAGTCCTGACATTAAAAGACGGAGGCAGTGCTTCATTGCGTTCCCCTGTTCTAAGTATGCCTATGTAAAGGGAAGGCGGGACCGGAAGTTCCGGCCCCGCCTTGGATTTGAAAATTATGGTTTCAGTTCGACCATGGGAACCACCACGGGTGAGGCTGCGTGCCAGTCAAGCACCGCGGCCTGGCTTTGGCCCTCGCGGACAATCACATCCAGGGCATTTGGATCGCTGGTGTCGGTGTCCCGGGAGGGTGTGCTGCCGTCGAACACGCCGGCACCGCCGCCGAAGCGCCACTCCTTAACCCACGAGGGATCTCCGGCTGCCCAGTATCCGCCGTCGTACACGGGCCGTACGTTGCCGATGCCTTCACTTGACTCGGCGTTCCCGAACATGGCCACGGCGAACTCTGCGGAGGCAGGATCCAGGTCACCCAGAGCAGTCTTGGGCACCATAGTGACGATCTGGCGGGCTTCGGGCACCGTCAGCAGTGTGACTGCCGACGTGCGCGTGCCGTCAGGGGCGAAAACGCCTGCACCATCGAAGCGCCCGTCGGTAACGACGACGGAATCCCAGGCATTCTCAACGTTCACGTTCGTACCCGGCAGCGCCGGCACGGCGGCCGTATTGCCGTTGCTGAGGTAGACGTTAATCCGCTGGTGAGAGATGCCTTGACCGCCCCAAGGGTTGGTGACGTCGCCGGCGATCGTGGTGACGAATGCATAGTTCTCGCCAGCGTCAAAGACGTCGACACCGGTGAGATCGAAAGCGCCGGGGACGTAGACCGGGTTGGTCGGGTAGGTATAGCTGCCCGGGCCGTTGTCATCTCCTGATGGGTCCTGCAGTCCGCCAATCCGGCTGCCATAGTGCAGCACGGTCCGGTCCTCGACGGCAGTGCCTCCGTCGGCGCCCACGGCGGCCACGGTCACCGTGTTTTTGACTCCCGGAAGAGCGACATCCAACGAGAAAGTGGACGTGCCGCCCCCCGCCGGGGTAAGCGGGGCCTCAACAATCTTCCCGTTGACGGAAATGTAGACCTTAGTCGCCGCCGTCGTGCCGGCCACAGTAGTGCTGGGGGAGTCCGACGTGGTGAGGTGATCGGGAGAAGTAATCGCAAGGGCAGGCTCGGCGACTGCACCTGAAGCATATCGCTGTGCGACGTTCCGCGGGGTCTCAACAGGTGAACCCTGCTTCATGCCCGCAGCAAGCCGGACATACTGTGCCATCGCCCACGAAAGCGGGGAGGCAGAGCCGGTGCTGCGGCCCAGTTCATGGCCGTAAGAAGTCGGTTCGTCCTGGTCCCACACCTGCTCGGGAATCATAAAGCCGTTATTGGCGGCGGCGTGCATGGTAGCCAGGTAAGGCAACGCATCCTGGCCGTTCGCCAAAGCGTATTCACCCCGCTCGCCAGTCAGCAGCGGCCAGAGCCGTCCGACGCCGGTGCCGTCCCACGGGGAACCGTCAGCCTTTTCCCCGTATCCGTCATAGGTGTAGCGGTGCCACATACGGCCCCCCGGCGTTTCCTGCGAGATGGAGGCATCTGTTTCGGCGAGGGAATCTGCGACGTGCGCATCGGTGGGTGGTTTCACACCGAGCCGGACAAACTCAAGGAAGCCAGCGTCCAACACGGCGTTTTCCGGATGAACGCCCGCGCCGTTGCCCCAGTCACGGACAGCACCGTCGTTAGGGTCGCCGCTTCTACTGATGCGCAGGTAGTAGTTGCCGTCACCGACCGGTCCGTTGGTCGTGAACATCCACTTTTCCGTGCTGCGCTGCCACTCGTCCGCGGTGGCCCGGTAAATTGCGGCGGAACCGGCATCGCCGTTGAGCTCGGCAATGTCTCCGGCAGCTGCCAGCGCGGCGATTTGCGAGGCCAGGGTCGACGTTGAATATCCGCCGGTTTCCTCCCACCGTTCCTGAGGCGTCTTGGGCCCGGCTGCAACAAGGTAGTCAGCCGCTGGCTTCAGTTCTTTTGCATAGAAGTCAGCGTCCGTGCGGCCGATCTGGTTCGCCAGCAGGATTGGGAACGCTGTTTCGTCCAACTGGATGCCATTCTGGCCCACGGTCCCGTCGACCTTGGAAGTCTGTGGGAAGTGCCCGTCGGGCAGCTGCTGGTACTTGAACAGCCACTCGACTCCGCGGCGGGCAGCGTCCTTGTCCCCGGCCGCCAGCAGGGCAGTCACCGACTGGTACATATCGCGTGCCCACACCGCGTGGTAACCCTCGCGGTGCTGCTCAGCATTCGCCACCTGCCCCCACGGCGTCGTCAGCGAGGCGATGAAGGCACCGGGAAACGTCTTGTCTTCATGGGCCTTGACCGTCATCAGCGATACGTCATACTGCGTCCGGAGTTCACCGTCCAGGGCCTTGGCAGGCTTGTCCAGGGACTGCAGGTACTGCTTCCATTCCTTCGTGTACTCCTTGGACACCTTGGGAAATCCACGGCTCGCACTTGCGTTTGCTGTATCGAGCGCTTCCTGGGCGTTGGCACCAAAGCCCAGGGCGAGAGAGAATTCCGTCTTCGCCCCTGTCAGGGGAATCCTTCCCGTTTGAGCGATATTTCCCGGCCCGGCGTCGGTGTATGCGCCGTCGAGTTTGCCGTCAGCGGCAAGATCCGCTCCTCCGTCGCTGGTGCCGACGTATCCGGTGCTAGTAGCACTGAAACCCGAGCTTGACACCAATGCAGAGGCGACCGGGGTGTCCGGAATCGAGAGGTCCTCTGCCACCAGGGCACCGCCGCCAGTGGTCCTGCCGGAATCTCCACCGGACGTGCCTGCCAGCGAAGGATCGAACAGGGCGTACAGCTGGTAATCGCCGCCGTCGAGTACCTCAAAAGTGACGCCGAGCATCACAGCAGACCGCTGGGGGTCCGTCACGTAGGTCTTGGTCAGCCGCCAGCGGCCAGCACTGTCTTCAGTGATTTGCCGGTAGCTCAGCGCTTGCGGGTCAGTCAGCTCCACCCGCCGGGTCGTGTCCTCATTCTCGCGCTGGGAACGCGATCCGTCGCTGACCGCAAACTGGAGTTCGCGGGTGTTAGGTGTATCGGCCCGCGGGTAGTACACCTCACTGAGAGTCCCCTCGGTGAGGGTGTACCAGACCTTTGACGCTGTACTGACCGAGGTTCCAACCCCCTCTTTGTCGCCTTTCGTCCACGTCGCGGAAGCTCCCGGCGCCCCCGGCGCCGGTCCTGCTTCTGCGCTGGCGGGTGTGAAGGCCACCGCCGATGCCGCGACTGCCAAGGCTGCCGCAGCGCAGCCTGTTCTAAGATGATGCTTCATTGCTCTCCTGGGGATTGTGCTTCTTGATTCCCTGCCAGCAGCGCTTAGAGGGAATATATAAACGCCGTTAATCAAATGCCCCCCTAGTATGGGTAGCAGCAGTTGAGCCGGTCAAGGGGGTGGCGTTGAAAAGCAGCACAAGAAAAACAGAAGCCACGGTCCCCGTGCTTCGCAAGATCTCTGCCGCCGCTGTCATGGGAGCCCTCGTTTCTGGCGTCAGACTGGATGCGAGCGAACTTATGGAAGCCACCGGCCTTTCCCGGCCTACAGTCCTGACAGTCTGCGACGAACTACTCAAGCTGGGCTGGGTGACCGAAATCGAGACGCCCCCTGGATTGGCCATGCGAAGCGGACGCCCATCACGTCGATTCGCGCTGAATGCCCGGGCCGGATACGTGATGGGGATCGATCTTGGAGCCACCAAACTACAGCTCTGCTTGTCAGACCTCGCTGGCACCATCGTTGCGGAGCGGTCCGAAAGGTGGCGTGATGAGCATATCGGGGCACCCGAACGCTTACTGGTTGCCCGGCAGGGCGTACGGCAGGTCCTGGCCCAGTGCGGCGTGGACCCGTCCAAGGTGATGGCCGCGGGGATGGCAGTACCCGCCCCTGTTAGACCAAACGGGCACGCGGTTGCGCTGGAGTCCTACCTGCCAGGGCTGGCCGCCCTGGACCTGCGTCTCGCACTCCGCCCTGACTTCAACTGGCCGTTGATCGTCGACAACGACGCCAACCTCGCTGTTATCGCAGAGCGATGGCTTGGCGTGGCGCAGGACGTTGACGACGTCGTCGTGCTCCTCTCCGGGGAGCGGCTGGGGGCCGGGATATGCCTCGGCGGTCAACTTATCCGCGGCGGTGGATCCGCCGGTGAAATGCGTTTTCTGGAATTAGTAGAGGGCGTAGGGAACACAGACGCCATCGGCGGCATGTGCCGGGAACTTGGCGCAATAGCCGCTGCGGAAATCCTCAACGGGGAACGGCCGGAACCGCCCGGCGGTAGTGAGTTACTGCGCCTCTGCGGCAGGGTCCCGGCCGCCGTGGACGCTGAGATGGTGCTCGGAGCCGCACGGAAGGGGGACCGAGCGGCACTCGATGTGGTGGAGGTTGTCACGGAGCGCACCGCACGGGCGATCGCCGTCCTCGCCACGCTGTTGGATCCGCAGCTGATGGTGCTGTCCGGGGGGCCCGCCGGGGCTGGGGACGTCCTGATCCCGCTGCTGGACGAAGAACTTGAACGGCTCAAGTCCGCCCGCCCCCGCATTGCCGCCTCAACGCTGGCCGGCCGTGCCGCGCTGCAGGGAGCCGTGCGCATCGCACTTGACCGCGCTCTGGCTACCCTGCTCGACTAGCTGGGCAACGTCCGCCCACTCCAGTGAGCTCTGCCCGTTAGGTCGAGGCGGACCAGTCCGAACCAACTTCGCGCCAAGCGCGGTCGATGCCTCCCAACGCTTCAGGCTGAAGGGGCCCGCGGCTGACTGCGGTGATGTTCCGGCGCAGATGGGCGAGCTTGGCAGTGCCGACAATTGCGGTGTGCACACCTGGGGCGTACGCCGTGAAGCGCAGGGCGAACTCGGTCCAATCCATGTCGCCTGGATCAAGTTTGAGTGCCTGTAGCCGTTCCCAATAGAGTTCTGCGTAGTGCCCGGTCGGCCGGTCGACGAACCGCCACGGCGCGTTCGCGATCGGGCGCTTGGCGATCACTCCTAGTTCGGGCCGTCGGCCGAGAACGTGTCTGAGATTCCACTGGTCAGCTATGTTGACACTGGTTTCGATGGAGCCGAACCGGCTGGAATCCACAGCGAATGCGAGAGGCTTATTGTCGCCGCTGTAACCGGCGACACCGATTTTCCCGGCGGCGACGGCCTTGTCCAGGGTTTCCTGAAGATCACCACGCCGCAGAATCTCGATTGGGCAAGAGTGCAAATAGAAGATGTCGATACGTTCCGACTGGGTCAGGCGCAGGGACCGTTCGATGCTGGCCAACACGCTGCCGGGCGTCCAGTCCCGTTGACCGTTGATGCTGGGACCACCTTTGGTTGATAACACGAACTCGTCCCGGCGTCGGTGAAGGTGCCGACCGATGCGCTCTTCGCTCAGCCCGTAGCTAGCGGCGGTATCGATGAGCGTTACTCCGAGATCCAGTGCTCCGTTGAGCACCTCGGCCGCTTCGGCCTCAGTGACATCGTGTTCACCAATTTGACCGGCACCCAGCCCGACGACAGAGACGTTCAAAGCAGTTTCGCCAAACGGCCTTCTCTCCAGCATGCATGCACTCCCAATCCAGTAACTGCCCGCACCCTTGCATGTGCCTCGCAACTTCGTCCTCACGAAGACGGTATTACATCCCAATGGTTCCCGAACTGCCCCAGCACCGTGCCCCCAACTCGGGCGTCTCTCCGTTATCTCTGCCGAGCTGTCGCAAAATTATCCGAGGATCTTATAACGGGTGTCTCCTCGGGGTCGGAGCTGATGTCGATGGCCCGCACGCCCTCGCCGTCGGTGACACCTTCACCATCACCACCGAGGACGTTCCCGGCACCAAAGACATCTGCTCCACCACGCTGAAGAGCCTCACCGAGGACGTCAAACGTGGGCGATGCCCTCCTCATCGACGACGGCAAGGTGGCACTGCGCGCCACCGCGGTCGATGACGTCAAGGTCGTTACCGAGGTGACCGTGGGCGGCATGGTGCAACAACAAGGGCATCAACCTTCCCGGCGTTGCCGTCAACGTTCCCGCGCTGAGCGAAAAGGACGAGGACGACCTCCGCTGGGCCATGCGCCGCGGTGTCGACCTGGTGGCCCTCTCGTTCGTTCGCGATGCGTCCGACATCGTCCGCGTGCACGAGATCATGGACGAAGAAGGCCGCCGCGTGCCGGTCATCGCCAAGATCGAAAAGCCGCAGGCCGTGGAACAGCTGCACGAGATCATCGACGCGTTCGACGCCATCATGGTGGCCCGTGGCGACCTCGGCGTGGAGCTTCCCCGTGAGGAAGTACCGATCGTCCAGAAGCGCGCCATCGAACTGGCCCGCCGCTCGGCCAAGCCGGTCATCGTGGCAACCCAGGTCCTGGAATCCATGATCGACAACCCGCGCCCCACCCGCGCCGAGGCCTCAGACTGCGCCAACGCAGTGCTGGACGGTGCTGACGCGGTCATGCTTTCCGGTGAGACCAGCGTGGGCAAGTACCCGATCGAGACCGTCAACGTGATGGCCCGGATCATCGAGTCCACCGAGGTCCACGGCCTCGAACGCGTACCCCCGCTGGGCACCAAGCCCAAGACCCGTGGCGCCGCCATCACCCGTGCCGCCGTCGAAATCGCCGACCAGCTGGACGCCAAGTACATCTGTGCTTTCACCCAGTCCGGCGACTCCGCACGCCGCCTCTCGCGCCTGCGCCCCATCAAGCCGGTCTTCGCCTTCACTCCGGTGGAGCAGGTCTGGAACCAGCTGGCGCTGACCTGGGGCATCCAGCCGGTGCTGGTCCAGATGGTGGACCACACCGATGAAATGACCGCGCAGGTTGACCGCAGCCTCCTGGAAATGGAGCTTGTGAACGACGGCGACCTGGTGGTTATTGCCGCCGGTTCGCCTCCCGGAAAGGCTGGCTCCACCAACTCGCTGAAGGTGCACAAGGTGGGCGACCTCGCCGACTCCATCTCTGTTGGGAAAGCTGCCGCCCACAAGGAAAAGCTCGGCCCCTGGCGAGAGAAGAAGAAGCGGAACCGCACCGTGTCTTGACCGACCGGGGCCTGACCGCCCCGCCTTACTCCCTTTTCCATTGTTATGTGGCGCGGCGCGGCTGATGCCACCTCGGGCCAAGTTTCCTGCAGCAACCGGTCACCCTTCAAAGGAGTACCCTTATGAACTGGTTTCTGCAGGATCGCCATTTAAGGTGTCGCGTATACCCGGCCGTACAACTGTGCTGGGGATAGCGTTCTGCCCAGCCTGCCTATACGGCCTGCAGGTCCCGTGCTGCCGCGGCCGAGACGAGTATGGCGCCGGCGGCGATCACGGGGTCGATGACCGGTATCCCCAGCCGGCGGCGCAGCACGTCCGCCATTCCAATACTGGTCAAGCCCGTACTGGCTTCGACGATGACATCCGCGCCGGCATCAACCAGCATCTGGGCAGCTGCCAGGGAGTCGAAGATGCCGGTGGGCAGAAGGAACCCTTCCGGCGTCTCAACACTTTCGGGACCGTCGATAAGTACCATGCGTTCACCGAGCGTCTCGGAAATCGGGCCGGGCACCGAGGCTTTTAAGCCCAGGACGCCTACCCGGCCGCCGAGCGCCAGTGCGGCCGCCGCTGCAGCCGACCCCGCGCCGATCACCGGAATGTCCACCAGTGACCTCACTTCGGCAAGACCCGGATCAGCCGCGCAGCTAATGATCAGAGCGTCAACACCGGGGGCCATGGCAAGCGCCAATTCCGCGACCTTGGGCACGGCCTGCCGCAGTGACTCGTCGTTGTAGACGCCCGAAGGCTGGCCCGGAATGCAGCGCGACGTTACCTCAAAGCCGAACGATTCGTGCAGCAACTTCCCGTGCGAATGGAGCAGACGCCGGTCTGACGTGGTCAAAGCACGGATGACACCTACATGCATGATTTTGCCTCCCCCATTTGGATCCCTCACAGCAACAGTAAGCAGTGAATGTTTCCGCCGGTTTACGGCGCAATGACCATCCAAAACACCGGGCGGGCGATCACTGCACCGTCACGCGGCGGAGCACACCCGCCGACAGCGGCCGTGCTAGGAGAGCCCCTCGAGCGGCCCGGGCGGATTTAAAAGCGTCGATAACGGACACTGGAAGACGGAAGGCTATGCAAGCGGTGCAGGCTCCGCAGCAAGGACGACGACCGCGGTGGCGGACTGCTGTGAACGGGACGCTGGCAAACCGGTCCTGAGCACCGAAAATTCTGGGAGAAGGCCCGCACCGGATATCGTGCAGAGCCCCCTTTTACGGCCACTCCCCCGCCTCGTTTTCAAACGCCGATAAATGGCCTTACGTCAAGCTAGCGATCAGACGAGCGAAGGAGCACCTAGCTCAAGGCGTCTTCCCCAGCGTCCCGAGCCGCTGGCACCCCTAGAGACCGCATTTGCCGGTCAGCTTGAATACGGTCCGGCTGCGGGCTGGGGTTCCCCTCAGTCTCGGCAGACACATCCGCCAGCCCAAACCCGCTGATCCGCAGATACGGTTCACGCCGTGGACGGGGGGGTGTAGGGGCGGAGGGTAGCCGTCGTTACGTCACTCCCTTCGAGCTGGTTTTTCGGCGGATCCAGGCCCTATCCTTCACGCTCAATGCAGTAAACGTGGTCATTCTTTTCGCGGGCGATTTGCGACCGGTGCCGCACCAGGAAACAGGAGTAGCAGGTGAATTCGTCCTCGGCCTGCGGGATGACCTCCACGACCAGTTCCTCCGCTACAATTTCGCCGCCCGGGACCATGGTGTCGTCCAGCGCATCGGAGTAATCCAGTTCACGAGCGACGCTGCGGGCGTCCGGGGCGTTCTCGGATCGGAGCGCTTCTAGCGATTGTCCTGTGATTCCTTGACATCGGATCGAACTTCATCGTAAATCGGTGGCCACTTGGCTCGTTCCCTTTTCTGGTGTTGTTGCTGGATGGGAATGCAACCTACATCATTGCGCCGTTGTTCCAGTCTCTTGAAGGACACGTGGGGTGGTGCTGGGACAGCCGAGTCCTGGTGACGTGAAAAAGGTCCGGAAGATCAAGGGAAATGTCGCCGAGTGCTGGTCTCAAAATCCCGGTCGTACGCGCTACTCAGACCTAAACGATCCGTTTCCTCGAATCAGTACAGTGCCGCGGGACGCTGCGAGAAGAGGTTGACACCATGCGTCTCTCCCGCGATACGCCCTGATGGTTTCGCGTCCGGGCCCGCCCTGCTCTGGACAACGGGCGGCAGCGATGCCTACATTATGAAGCGAATGGGGATGCCACCTCTCAGGGTGTGACCCCTCCTCTTCCAGCCGCGTGCACGGCCGCGAAGATAGCCGCTGTAGCCTAACGGCGGCAAAGGTGCACACTCGCGGAAAGACCCGAGATGGTCCCCTCGCACTTTGAACGATTCCTTGATGAAGCCACCGTCCCGGACCCTGATACGGACTGCCCTCTGGGCCCGGACTGTCTCTACGGGCTGTACACCAGCTGGTGCCTGCTCGAGGGCTTGGAGCCCAAGCCCGACATCACTTTCCGGGCTGCCATGCACCGCTGCGGTATCGATGTCCATGACAGCCGGTTGCGGATGACCGGCCCGGCCATGGCCGATTACATCCTGTCCAGCTATCCACCCGCGGCCTGGCCATGACGATCGACCCCAACGGGTACACCCCTGACGGCCAGCTGCCCCGCGCGATTCCGCTGCAGTGTACTGACTGTGGCACGGACCGCCACCTTTCCATCAGGTCCATCGAGTCACTTCGGCCGTACTCAGAGACCCTGGTCGCGGTGTCCTACACCTGCACCGCCTGCGGGCAGTTCCTTGCCCATGCCGCCGACGTCGCGCATGTTGCCGTGATCCTCAACCGCAGAGGAAGAAGAACACCCGATGTACTCGTCTTCGGCGGGCACTACATCCACTGTGGCCGACCGATGCAAAAAGCAGGTTCCGAAATGCACCGCTTCTACTCCCCCATAGCTACCGACCAGGCCAGCGAGGACGTTCTTGCGGTGTACCTCTCCACCCGCGTCCTGCGGTGCTCCTGCGGCTTCCAGATGGAGCTGCCCGAATAGGAGGTCAGGATGCCAGCTCCCCGTGTCGTTCGTGGCCATTCCAGCGCACAGGCTTCCCATCTCTCCCCCAGAAATCTCGCACTCTTCCAAAGCATGACTGGACGTGATTAGTCTTTTCGAGCTGTATTGCCATCCGCGGCTTGCGAGACTGCGTTGGCGAAATCGGACAGAGGTACATCTCAGGCTTGCCCAAAGCTGGCTTCCTCGTTCGCGTCGGGTTCTGCCCATTCCAGAGCTGCAACGACGTGTCCTTCGTTAGGAAGCACTTGTTGCTCGGCCAGGGGAAGTTTGTCGTATGTGTAGGCGGCGACGGCCATTGGGGAAGTTGAACGTCCTAGGCTGTACCGGACGCTGCGGTCATTCTTAGTGCCGCAGATGAGGATGCCGATGGTTTCGTTGTCGTGATCTCGCCGGAGCACGTCATCGACGAGGGCGACGTAGAAGTTGAGCTTGCCGGCGTATTCCGGCTGGAACTTGCCCGTCCGCTCATCCGGTGCCTGTTGTAGAAGAGGGCGGCGGCGCGCGCCCGATACGGGACTCATACAGAGGATCGGGTCAGTTTTCGCCGGAGCGGCCGTGGGACAGCCCGGTGGGGAATCCGACGGGCTCCGGGGCCGCGCAGCACGAGGACTGGGAGTCAACGGCGGCTGCTGCCGGGGCGTCGCAGCTGGTGCCGGCATCGGAGGAGCACAGCCCGGTCTCGGGGAGTTTGAGCTGGACGGTGTCCGCCGCTTCCTGGTCCCCGGCCAGGGCGGCGGCGACGGAGCGGACCTGTTCGTAGCCGGTGGCGAGCAGGAAGGTCGGCGCCCTGCCGTAGGACTTCATGCCGACGGTGTAGAAGTCCTTGTCCGGATGGGCCAGCAGTGCTGCGCCGTGCGGGGGGACGGTGCCGCAGGAGTGGAATTCAGGGTCGATCAGCGGGGCCAGCTCCACGGGTGCTTCTACGGCCGGATCCAGGTTCAGCCGGAGTTCACGCAGAATGTCCAGGTCCGGGCGGAAGCCGGTGCAGGGCACCACGACGTCGGCCTCCAGGATGCGTCCGTCAACGGATTCGACGCTCACGTGCGATGCGAGCGATTTCAGCGAGCCGATGCCGAAGCCGGTGTGCAGTTCGATGGTTCCTGCCTCGACGAGGCGGCGCAGGCGGGCACCGAGCTGGCCGCGGGCGGGCAGTCCGTCGGCGTCGCCGCCGCCGTAGGCCTTCTCGGCGGACGCGCCGCGGACCGCCCAGAGGATCCGGGTGTCGGGTTCGTCCTTGGCCAGCTCGGCGAGGCTGATCAGGGTGTTGGCGGCGGAGTGGCCGGCGCCGACGACCAGGACACGGCGTCCGGCGAAAGCTCCACGATCGCGGCCCGTGACGTCCGGGAGCGGCGATGAGATCCGGTCAGCGGCAGAGTCTTCGCCGATGGCGGGCAGCCCGGAGGTGCCGAGCGGGCTTCGGATGGACCAGGTACCGGAGGCGTCAATGACGGCTGCGACCGTATGGTCTCGGACCTCGCCGCCGTCGTGTTCGACCCGGACGGTGTAGGGGGTTCTCTCGCGGTTACGGGTGTGGGTCTTGTCCATACCGGCGCGGGTCACGGCGAGGACCCTGGCGCCGGTCTGCAGCCGCGAGCCGATAGCAGGGAGTGCGGCCAGCGGGGCCAGATAATCGTCGATGAGTTCCCCGCCGTAGGGAAGGGCCGTGGGTCGTGGCGATTCCCAGCCGGATGCTTCGAGCAGGCGGACGGCGGCGGGATCGATGTTGAACCGCCACGGTGAGAACAGTCGGATGTGGCGCCACTGCTCGATGGCGGCGCCCGCGGAGGGGCCGGCTTCGAAGATCAGCGGTTCGAGTCCGCGTTCGAGGAGGTGGGCCGCGGCGGCCAGGCCCACGGGCCCGGCACCGATTACGGCAACGGGAAGGTTCTTCGCTGAATCCAATGGTTCCTCTGTTTCATCCCTAGCTGTGATGGTACTTGCGGAGATGCCTGCCGGTCCCTGTGGGGCCGGCAGGCGTGAGTGTGTTAGCAGCAGCCCTGCATGTCATCCAGGCAGTCGTCGCAGCAACCCGAGTCGCTGCAGCATCCTGTCTTCATTCAGCTCACCTCCTCTCCGTTCGGGTTCAGGCGTGGGTGGGTTCTTCCACCAGGGCGGTGGCGATGCTGTCCGCGTCATCCAACGCGGCGAGGTAGCGTTCGGCGTCGAGGGCTGCGGCGCAGCCGGTCCCGGCGGCGGTGATGGCCTGGCGGTAGCGGTGGTCCACAGCGTCGCCGCAGGCGAACACGCCCGAGAGGTTGGTGACCGTGGTGGGGGAATAGACCTTGATGTAGCCCTCGGCGTCGAGTTCGACCTGGCCTTTCACGAGTTCCGTGCGCGGGACGTGCCCGATGGCGACGAAAATGCCGGTGGCGGACTGCTCGCGGGTTTCACCGGTGACGGTGTCCTTCAGCGTGACGCCGGTGACCTTGCCGTCGCCGTGGATCTTCGTGATGGCGGAGTTCCAGGCGAAGCGGATCTTGGGATTGTCCTTGGCGCGCTGGGCCATGATCCGGGAGGCCCGGAGTTCGCCCTTGCGGACCACGACGGTCACGGACTTCCCGAACCGGGTCAGGAACGTCGCTTCCTCCATCGCGGAGTCGCCGCCGCCGACCACGATGATGTCCTGGTCGCGGAAGAAGAAACCGTCGCAGGTGGCGCACCAGGAGACCCCGTGGCCGCTGAACGTCTTCTCCTCCGGCAGTCCGAGTTCCTTGTACGCGGAACCGGTGGCCAGGATGACTGCCGGGGCCTCATGGGTCTCGCCGGCGCCGGTGGCCACGCGCTTGAGGTGCCCGGCGAGCGTGACTGCGGTGACGTCGTCGAACACCACCTGGGCGCCGAACCTTTCGGCCTGCTGCTGCAGCCCGTCCATGAGTTCCGGACCCTGGATCCCTTCGGGGAAGCCGGGGAAGTTCTCCACGTCGGTGGTGTTCATCAGGGCACCGCCGGCGGTGACCGATCCGGCCAGGACCAGCGGCTTCAGCCCGGCGCGGGCGGCGTAGATCGCCGCGGTGTAGCCGGCCGGGCCGGATCCGATGATGATCAGCTGTACGGTGCTCACGAAAAGACTCCTTGGTGTTCGGATCGGGTGTTACTGGGCGTCGGTGTGCAGCGCGGGCAACAGTTCCGTGATCAGGTTTTCGATGCGGGTCTTGATCTCGTCGCGGATCGGGCGGACGGCGTCCACGCCCTGGCCGGCGGGGTCCTCCAGGACCCAGTCCTCGTAGCGCTTGCCGGGGAAGTACGGGCATTCGTCGCCGCAGCCCATGGTGATCACGACGTCGGATTCCTTTACGGCCTCCGTGGTGAGGATCTTGGGGATCTCGGCGGACATGTCGATGCCGAGTTCAGCCATGGCCTCCACGGCGGCCGGGTTGACCTTGTCTGCCGGCTGGGACCCGGCGGAACGGACCTCGACCGCGCCCTTGCCGAGGGTGGTGAGGAACGCGGCGGCCATCTGGGAGCGGCCGGCGTTGTGGACGCAGACAAAGAGGACCGAGGGCTTCTTGGTGGTTTCGGTGGTCATAATGATGTTCTCCTGAAGGTGTATCAGTGGTTAGAGGGAGGCAGGGGCGTGGGTGAAGTAGCGCTTCCCTGCCCACCGTGCGGCGTAGACCAGGGCGACGAGGGCGGGGACTTCGATCAGGGGTCCGACGACGCCGGCCAGCGCCTGACCGGACGTGACCCCGAAGGTGCCGATCGCCACGGCGATGGCCAGTTCGAAATTGTTGCCCGCGGCGGTGAACGCCAGTGTGGTGGTTTTGGCGTAGCCGAGTCCGAGCCACTTGCCGATCAGCATGCCGGCGCCGAAGACCACGACGAAGTAGACCAGCAGCGGCAGCGCGATCCGGGCGACGTCCAGCGGCCGGGCGGTAATGGTGCCGCCCTGGAGCGCGAAGAGCAGGGTGATGGTGAACAGCAGGCCGTAGAGCGCCCACGGGCCCAGCCGGGGGAGGAGCGTGTTCTCGTACCAGTCCCGGCCCTTGGCCTTCTCCCCGACGATGCGGGTGAGGAAGCCTGCCAGCAGCGGAAGCCCTAAGAAGACCAGGACGGAAGCGGTAATGGCCCAGAAGGAGAAGTCGGCGCTGGTGGTCGGCAGGCCGAGCAGGGACGGCAGGAGTTGGAGGTAGAACCAACCCAGGGCGCCGAAGGCGATGACCTGGAAGACGGAGTTGATGGCCACCAGCACGGCGGCGGCCTCGCGGTCGCCGCAGGCGAGGTCGTTCCAGACCATCACCATGGCGATGCAGCGGGCCAGGCCCACGATGATCAGTCCGGTGCGGTACTCCGGGAGGTCAGCCAGGAAGATCCACGCGAGGACGAACATGAACGCCGGCGCCAGCACCCAGTTGATCACCAGGGAGGAGATCATCAGCTTGCGGTCCGCCATGACCCGGGGTGTCTGGTCGTAGCGGACCTTGGCCAGCACCGGGTACATCATGACCAGCAGGCCGATGGCGATCGGCAGAGACACTTCGCCGATCTTGACCGCTTCCAGGGCAGTGTTCAGACCGGGGATCAGACTGCCCAGCGCCAGGCCCAGCAGCATGGCCGCCACGATCCAGACCGGCAGGAACCGGTCCAGGGTGGAGAGTTTGCCGCTGACGGCGGCCTCTCCGGTGGCGGGCGGCGGGGATTGCGTCTGGATGCTCACGGTGCTCCTGTGCTGCTGTGCGCCTGTGCTGCCCAGCAAGATTGATGAATGTCGATATGTGAAGTATCCCCACCTATATCGATGAATGTCAATCTGTGTGCATAATGGGTTCATGAATTCTCTGCAAACGCTCGAGCCCGCGGTCGATGTCTCGTGCTGCGCGCCGTCGGAGAAGCCGGCGCTGAGCGCCGGCGAGGCCCAGCAGAGGGCTCTGGTTTTCAAGGCACTGGCCGACCCTAACCGCCTGCGCCTGCTCTCCATCGTCAAGGCCGGCGAGTCCGGGGAGGCCTGCGTCTGCGACCTCACCGAGCCCTTGGACCTGGGCCAGCCGACGGTTTCCCACCATCTCAAGATTCTGGTCGAGGCCGGGTTGCTGAAGCGTGAGAAGCGCGGCACCTGGGCCTACTACTCCCTGGTGCCGGGCGCGCTGGAACAGGCAGCCGGACTCCTCTCGACCCTGTGACACCAAAGGAAACACCCGGCCGCCGCCCGCCCTCTGTCAGAAATCAGGCTGATCGGCGGTGACGGGACCGCCACCAGCGCTCCGCGGCGCTCATGGCGCGGGTGGCAACTGCACAGTAGCCGACGCCGACCGCCAAGGAGGCGGCGACCGCCAGGCCCTTTCCGGCTTCGTCGAACAGCGGATAGACCAGCCAGTGCGTGACATAGATGTACAGGGACGAGCTTGCCAGCACGGCCGTGAGCCGGTGCAGGCCACGCGGCAATGGCAACGCGGGCACCCAGACGAGGACGAGGAACCCGGCCAGAATCGTGGCGTTGCGGTACCCCTCCTCGAACAGCCCCGGAATGGCCAGAATGGCCAATGCGCTCACGGCCACCCGGTGCCCCACGGTCTTTGAGACCGCTGCCGCCCAGCCGAGCGCGAAAAGCCACAAAACCGGACCTTGCCCCGGGAACGGGACCTCGACAACATGGAAGCGCACCAGCAGGCCTGCGCCGACGATGGCGAGCGGGAAAGCCAACGGCCAGCGACGCTGCGCACGGTCTGCGGCCGGTACGGACAAGAGTGCTGCAACACCGATCAGAATGTGGACGAGCACTTCCACGAACCAGAAGCGGGAGAAATCGCTCCACCCCGGCGGACCGAGGAAGGCATTGAGCAGGAACACATTGGCCCAGCTGTAGGTATCGGTCACCGCGAACGCGAAGCCGATCACGGCCACGCTTGGCAGCACGATCCGGGCAACGGTCCGCGCCTGCCTTCTCAGCCGCTCCTGGCGCGTACCGGTCAGTTGGAAGCGTGCGAAGTTGTAGCCGGCCAGGGCCATCAGCACATGTGCCGTTCCCTCCCAGGAAAACCATCCGATGTGCGTGGAAATGATGAAAATGATGGAGACCGCGCGCAGCACGATGCCGGTCTCCATCGGGGCCAGCAGCCGGCGTCGCCACGTCCGGACCAGACCGGCCGCCCTGCTTTTCGGAGCGTCTCCGGGCGCCGCCCCCGCGGAGAGGTTCCCCTCGGGGCCGGGGACCAGCTCGCATACCGGCAGCAGGTGCCAGCCACGGGGAAGGTCGCCCAGGACCTGCTCCAGCCGGACCGATGCAGCGACATAGGACAGCGAGTCACCGCCCAGGGACACAAACGTGTCTGTGTCGCGGATATCGTCTCGTTCCAGCACATCCGCGTAGATGCGCCGCGCATCATCGGATCGTGAGCCGGCACTGCCGTCATCGGCGCCGGGTCCGCCGTCGGCTTCTTCTTCAGGGCGCAAGTCCAGGATGGCGGGATAGTCCGGCTTTCCGTTGCCCAGACGCGGGATCGCCTGCACTGGGCGAAGCTGGACTGTGGCACGTGGCAGGCCGAGATCCTGCGCCAGGGTCTTGGCGATCAAGGAAAGGTCGTGGCTGCCTTCAACTGCGGCGACCACCTGGCCATCAATGCCGGCCACCGCGCCGGAAACGCCCAGGCCATCGAGGAGCCGCTCCACCTGGCCAAGATCCACCCGCAGCCCGACAATCTTCACGAAACGGCTGCGCCGCCCGACGATTTCGTACAGTCCGTCCTTGGTGCAGCGAGCAAGATCACCGGTGTAAAGCCCTTCCACCTCGCGCCCCAGGGCAAGGTCTTCAACTCGTTCGGCATAGCCAAGCATCACGTTGGGTCCGGAGTAGACAAGCTCGCAGTCGTCCAGGCCCGGAACCGGTTCAAGCCGGAACGTACCGCCGGGGACCGGAACGCCAATTGCCTGGGGATGTCCGGCTGCCAGATCTGGAGGCAGGTAGGCCATGCGGGCCGTGGCTTCGGTCTGCCCGTACATGACGAACAGGTCCCAGCCGCGGCGTCTACCCAATTCTGCGTACGCACGGACCCGATCCGAGTCGAGCCGCCCGCCCGCCTGCGTGATGTACCTCAGGCTCGGCAGCTCCATGTCGGCGAATCCCACGCGCTCCAGGAGCTCAAAGGTGTAAGGAACAGCCGCGAAGGAAGTCGCACCGCGGGCACGCATGAGATCCCAGAAGCACGGATCCACCACTGACAGATCGGTGAGGGCAAGCGACGCCCCCACCAACAGGTGACTGTTCACCACCGACATCCCATAGCAATAGGACAGTGGAAGTGTTGTGGCCGCCGTATCCTCCGGACGCAAATGCAAGTACTGGGCGATCGCGGCCGCGTTGGCCTGGATGCCTTCGGCAGAAAGGCGCACGAGCTTCGGTGAGCCAGTGGATCCTGAAGTGCTCACCAACATCGCCAGTTCAGGGTGGAGCTCGTGGCGGGTCCCTTCGTGCCGTACGTCCATCACCGACTCGCCGTCCACCATGTGGGCGACGACGTCCGGATCGTAGGCGGCAACAAGGGCCTCGGAGGCATGGCCTCCGCCCGGGGGCAGGATAAGCAGCGGATGCCCGGCAGCCAGCGCTGCAAGGTATACGAGGAGGGACGGCAAGGTGTTGTCCGCTTCCAGGGCGACGAGCCGGCGGACAGGTCCCAGGGATCGTGCGATGGACTCTACCCTGCCAGCGAGTTCGCGATAGCTCAGCGAGCCGCCATTGACATGGACAGCGGTGCGGTCCCCGAACCTCGCCAGATCGGCGGCGAAGGAGACACCCGCCAGATCTGGCTGTATGGTCATCATCAGAATGTTAGGAGGTATGCCTAACCTAACTCAACTTCGTGACGTTGCCCTGCCCGGCCCCGTTTCGACGCGGGTGCTCCGTCTTACTTTGCGGCTTCGATCAGTTTCTGGCGGAATTCACCAGATCACCCCGGTCACGACGATGACCCCGAGCAGGATCCACATGACCAGGCGGATCCTCTTCGCCGGATTGTCCGAATTCGGGGCTGTCCTGGCCGTGCTCTGTGTCATCAGCGGTGGATGCTTTCCTGGTCGCGGTGGGCGGCGGGTTCGATCTGGAAGGTGGAGTGTTCGACGCTGACATCGAAGTCTTCGGCGACGCAGCGCTGCAGATCCGCCAGGATCCTGGCGGCGTGCCCGTCGGTCATGCACGTGTCCTGGACGGTGACATGGGCGGAGAGTACCGGCGTCCCGGAGGCGACAAGGGACGCGTGCAGGTCATGGACGTCAATGACGTGCGGCAGGGCCAGGATGTGTTCCCGCACCTTAGCCAGGTCCAGGCCGGCCGGCGCATTTTCCATCAGTACATTCACAGTGTCACGCAGCAGCCTGAGGGTACGGGGAATGATCAGCACACCGATCAGCAGGGACACGACGGCGTCGGCCTGGACCCAGCCGGTGACGGCAATGATGATCGCCGCTGCGATCACGGCCACCGAGCCGAGGGCGTCGTTGAGGACTTCCAGGAACGCGGCCTTCATGTTGAAATTGTGCTTCCGCCCGGACGCGAGGACGGCCAGGCCTACGGCGTTGCCGGCCAGGCCGATGATCCCGAACCAGAGCATCGTGGTTCCGGCGATTTCAGGAGGTTCGAAGAGCCGGCGGATACCTTCGACGATGACGAAGCCGCCGACGCCGAGCAGCAAGGCAGCCTGGCCGGCCGCCGCGACGATCTCGGCACGCTGGTAACCCCAGGTGCGCTTCAGCGTTGCCGGTTTCAGGGCCAGCGAAGCGGCGATGAGCGCAATCAGCAGGCCGGCCGAGTCGGTGAACATGTGGCCGGCATCGGCCAGTAGCGCCAGGCTGCCGGTCAGGACCGAGCCGATGATTTCGGCAATCATCACGGTGAAGGTAATGGCAAAAACGGCGATCAGTTTGCCCCGCTGGCCCGCCCCGTCGTGGGGGTGGTGGTGGCCGCTCACGGACGGTTCCCTGAAGTGTTGTTGTTTGGCAGGACACCCGTTGCGGGCGCGCTGCTGCAGCAGCCGTCGATTTTCGCGTCAGTGTCCACGCCAGTGTGCGGGACGGCGCAGCAGACGTTGCCCTTCCAAGCGTTGATGCCTTCGCGGACAGCGATTCCGGCGATGACCAGTGCCGCGCCGGCGTCGGCCCACCACCAGCCGAGTGCACTATTGAGCACCAGGCCGATCAGAAGGACTGCGGAGAGGTAGGTGCACAGCAGGGTCTGCCTGGAATCGGCCAGCGCCGTCCTGGATCCGAACTCACGGCCGGCGCGGCGCTGCAGCCAGGACAGCATCGGCATGATGGCCAGGCTCAGGGCTGCGATCACAATGCCGGGAGTGGAGTGCTGGGCCTCGCCGCCGCCGGTCAGGGACCGGATCGAATCCACGGTGACGAAGGCGGCGAGGGCGAAGAAGGAGATGGCAATGAGCCGCAGGGTCAGATGCTCGCGTCGTTCCGGGTCCTTGGCGCTGAACTGCCAGGACAGGGCGACGGCGGATGCCACCTCGATGACCGAGTCCAGTCCGAAGCCGATCAGGGCCGAAGAGTCCGCCAGGTTGCCTGCCCAGAGCGCCACGACCGCCTCGATGACGTTGTATGTGATCGTCGCGGCGGCCAACAGCCGGATCCGGCGGCTTAGGACCGCGCGGCGGACGGGGTTGGGTCCAAGCTGCAGGGCCATCATGCCTGGCACATCCCGTCCGGTGCGCAGCAGGCCGGGTCCACGGCCAGCACGACGCCGATCAGGTCCTTGATTGCGTGCCCGAGCTGGGCATCGGCGAGCTCATAGCGGGTCCGCCGGCCGTCCGGGACTGCCACGACCAGACCGCAGCCGCGCAGGCAGGTCAAATGGTTGGAGATGCTCTGGCGAGAGACACCGATGGAGTCGGCCAGGTCTGAGGGGTAGGTCGCTTCATCGGCCAGTGCGAGCAGAATTCGGGCCCGGGTCGGATCAGAGACCGCGTAGCCGAACCTTGCCAGCACCGGGGCATGAGTAAGCGTTTCCATACCCCCAACGGTACATTCACCGATGTATCGAAGCAATCGAGGGCGGCAAGGCAAGAAAACAGGTGAATTTCCCCTCGTGCGTCAGGTCCGCTTGCGCCCCGAATCCAGGTCCAGGGACGGGCATCTTGACTGCACCGGGACAGCCGGGGGAGCATCAAAGTGTCGGGGGCAGTTGTCTGGCGTCTGCTGCGGACCGACAGACGGAAGGTTCTTAAATGGCTGCGGCTCGCACCGGCGGATCGCCCAACCGGGCGAGGGGGATGAGCAGTGCCGCACTGGTGGTCGGACTGCTCCTCGGCGGCTGTATCGGTGAGCCGGAACTGACGCCGTTCCAGCCAAGCCCGCCAGCGCCGCCGGCCCCGCCGCCGGCGACCACTTGGCCGACGCCCCCGCCACCAGCGACGCCCCCGCCACCAGCGACGACGGCGACAGCGCCGGCGTCGTCCTCCCTCCGGGAGCTCCAGGCGATGCTTGTGCTTTACAGCGAGGAGATGCTCGAGGCGGGTGCGCCGGCCGTTCTGATGGCGGCGAAAGTCGGACCCGAGGAGTGGTCGCATGCGGTCGGCGTCAGGAGCCGCGACGGCGGCGTCCCCGTGCAACTGAGTGATCCAGTGCAGGTGGGTGGCATCACCCAGACCATGGTGGCGGTTTCCGTGCTGAAGCTCGTGGATGAAGGCCGGCTGGCGCTTGACGACCCCATAAGCAGGTATCTGCCCGAGTTGGAGGGACTCCTGCACCCGCCCGGGCCCCTGTCGGTTCGCCAGCTCCTTGGCCACACGTCCGGCATGCCCGACTTCTACGCTCCCCTGCTGGAGTCGGCTCCGCCCCGGCAAGTACTGACCACCCCGATCAGCCCCGAGCAGCGTCTCGCGCTGGCCGGCACGGTTCCCTGGCAGCTGCGCGAGCCGTTGGGGTTCAGCTATTCCCGTTCGGACTATGTGGCCCTGGGGCTGTTGGTGGAGCGGCTCCGCGGTATCCCTCTTGCTGACGTCCTGCGGGCCGACATTGTGGAACCGCTGGGTCTTCGCTCCACTACGATGATTGGCGACGGCCCTGCCCCGGCCAACCTGGTCCACGGCTACACACTGGTCGACGGCGGACTTGTGGACGTCGCGTACTCCGCCCTGCAGAGTGGATCCGCGTCCGGGGGCATGATTTCCACCGTGGAAGACATCGACACTTTCTATGTTGCGTTGCTGCGGGGCGAGCTGCTGTCTCCGGCCGGCGTCATCGAGATGAAGGGCCGCGTTTACGGCGGCTACGGCCTTGGCTTGGACCAATGGAATGACAGGTGTACCAACGGCTTCTACTATGGCCATTCCGGCGATGTTCCAGGCTACGGGACCATCGCGATCAGCAGTGCCGACGGCAATCGCCGGCTCACGATGTCGGTCGCCTACCCGCCGTCGCCCCTGCCCACGCGCGTCCACGCCATCGCGCTGGAGATGACGGGACTCGCTCAGGTTGCGCTGAACGCGAGCTGCCGCCTCAAGTTCCGGTGGACGCCTACTCGTGGTTAGGGGATCTCCCCATCCTGCCTGGGCCTAGCGCATGCCCTCCCGGCGGATGGCTGTGGCGATCGCGGCAGCACGGGTCTCGACGCCGAGTTTGGCGTAGATGTGTGCCAGATGCGTCTTGACTGTGGCCTCGGAGATGAAGAGCCGCTGGCCGAGTTCACGGTTGCTGAGTCCTTCGGTCAGGAGGCTCAGCAGCTCGGCCTCGCGCGGGGTCAGTATTTCGTCCGGGTTGCGCAGTTGCTGGAAGAGTCGCGAGGCCACCGGTGCGCTCATCACGCTCTTGCCCTGGACTGCGCCGCGGACAGCTGCGAATATCTCCTCGGGTGAGGCGTCCTTGAGCAGGTAGCCCATTGCCCCGGCGTCCACAGCCCGAACGATGTCGGCATCGGAGTCGTAGGTGGTGAACACGAGGATCGCCTGCCGGCTGTTGCGCCGGCGCAACTGCTTGATTGCTTCGATGCCGTCCATGCCGGGACCCATGGCGAGGTCCATCATCACCACGGCCGGGCCGTGTTGCTCCACCAAAGCCAGGGCTTCCTCGCCCGAGGCCGCCTCGGCTACCACCTCAATATCCGGCTTCGTTGCCAAAAGCGCTTTGAGTCCGCTGCGGACCACCAGATGGTCATCCACCAGGAGCACGGTAATGGTGCTCATTTTTCCTCCCCGGTCGGCACTTGCGCGGCCACAATCGTTCCCCCGCCGGGGCTGCTTTCCACCGAGAATACGCCGCCCAGCTGTTCCACTCGCTGCCGCATGGCCCGTAGGCCGTAGCCCCCGGCGTCTGACGGCGGCGCCAGCGACGACGAATCGAAGCCCGCGCCGTCGTCGTACACATCCAGCGTGACGGCGCCCGGCAGGAAGCCCAGTGTCACCGTGGCGTTGGTCGCCGACGCATGCAGCTTCGTGTTGGCTGCCGCGCTTTGGACCACCCGTAGGAGGGCGTGCCGGACGTCGGCGGGGACGGGGCGGGGCTCGCCGGTGACAAGCAGGCGAACGTCCGGTAGGTACTGTGATGCTGCTTTGAGCAGGGCATCGGCCAGTGGCGCCGTTTCCGGCCCGGAGGAAGCGAGTTCGTGGACCAGATTGCGGGTGTCCGCAAGGTTCTGGCGCAGCATCCCGCTGGCCCAGCGGACGTCGTCGCGTGCGGCAGGGCTGGGCCAGGACCTGTTGGCAGCTTCCAGGAGAAGGATGCTGCTGGCCAGGCCCTGGGTCACGGTGTCGTGGATTTCCCGGGAAACACGCGCACGTTCTTCGATGCTGCCCGCCCTGCGTTCAGTGGCCGCCAGCCGGCCCTGTGCCAGCGAAACCGCCGCATGCAAGCGGCGCTGCTCCGCGGCGTCATGCTCGATGCGATCGTAGATCAGGGTCAGCATGACGCCCACAGCTAACGGGCCCAGGAGCATGGCAACATCGTTGCCGCCGCCGAGTCGGAACAGCCCGACGGCGGTCGCCAACGCCGTCGCTCCTCCAGCGACGTACGCCACCCAGCCAGTGAATGCCGTCCGGCATAGGAAGAACAGTGCGAATGAGCACCAGGCAAAGCTCGGCGCCACGATCACCAACACCGCCCAGAGCGCCACCAGGACAAACATCCATACGGCCCATGGGCGCCGCCGCTGCGCGAGCACGGCGATTAAGGCGTATAGCGAACACACCGCCGCGGCGAGAGCCAGGACCCACAGGTTGTCAGCGGGGCTGTGCCGCATCCCGTAACGGGCCGCCGATGCCACCACCAGCACGGCAAAACCCAGATGAACGACGGCGTCAATCCCGCCCAGCGGGCTCCTGCCGGCGGCGCTTCGGTGCTGGGCTGGTTCCGGCGGGTTGGATGGTGAGGGAGGCATAGGGATCCGGTTCCGGTGGATGGAGTGCTACTCACCATGCTAGGGCCCGCGCCGTTGCTGGTCTCTCAGCCTTTTGGCTGACAGCCTTGGCCTGATGGGGGAGGCCGCCGCAGACCAACGCCCGATGCCCACCCGGCCGGGGTCGGAAAAAATTGATTTGGGCCCGGAACATCAACCCGGGGCAAAACCCCTAGACCGCACTCCGAGGAGAACCTGTGAAGAAGTCCAACAAAATCACCGTCGCTGCTGTTGCCGGAGCATTGCTCCTGACCGGAGGGCTGAGCGCTGCAGCCAATGCCGGGACCAACCCGGGCGGGTCCGCGCCGGCGGCTGTTCCCGCCGCCGACATCCAGCCAGTGCCGGAAAGTGTCATTGCACAAAACCGCATCAGCGTCGGTGCTTCGGCTGCTGCGGTCCAGGCTGCCCTCGCCAAGTGCCAGGCCGACAAGCTGCCGTTCGTGACCGTGGCACTGGTCGATCGCTTCGGCACCGTTCAGGCCCTTCTCCGCGGAGACAACGCGGCAGAGCACACCATTGAAGCGGCCCGGCAGAAGGCGTATACCGCCGCGGCCTTCGGGGCGCCCACGAGCGAGCTGGCCAAGCGCATCAATGGGAACGGGCCAAGCATCGCGGACCTCCCGGGCACCCTCTTCCTGGCCGGCGGCGTTCCGCTCAAGGTGAACGGGGTGTCCGTGGCGGGCCTCGGCGTGGGCGGCGCTCCGGACGGCATGCTGGACGAAGCCTGCGCCACAGCCGGGGCGGAAGCCATCGTCGGCGCGGCACCGGGCGCCGCCAAGTAGGCAGGCGTTTCTGTAGGGACTGCCTCATGAACGGGGTATCCGGCGTTCCTAGTCGCCGGCGGCGTCGCGGCCGCGGCGGACGATCAGGGCATCCGGCTCGTGGACCACTGAGGTGTCCTTGTCCTCGTAATCGAACTGGTTGAGGAAGAAGCGCATGGCGTTGATCCGCCCCCGCTTCTTGTCATTGGACTTGATGGTGATCCACGGCGCATGGTCGGTATCGGTGCGCAGGAACGTCTCTTCCTTGGCTTCCGTGTAGTCCTCCCACCGGTCCAAGGAGGCCAGGTCTATCGGTGAAAGCTTCCAGCGCCGCACCGGGTCGATCTGCCGGATAGCGAAGCGGGTGCGCTGCTCGTGGCGGGTTACCGAGAACCAGAACTTGGTCAAGTGGATCCCGGAGTCCACCAGCATCCTCTCGAAGACCGGCGCTTGCCACATAAACGTGTCGTACTCCTGGGCCGTGCAGAAGCCCATGACCCGCTCGACGTTCGCCCGGTTGTACCAGGAGCGGTCGAACATCACGATCTCCCCGGCCGTGGGCAGGTGCTCGACATAGCGCTGGAAGTACCACTGGCCCTGTTCACGGTCGGATGGTTTGTTCAAGGCCACGGCCCTGGCCGAGCGGGGATTCAGGTGCTCGGTGAAGCGCTTGATCGTTCCGCCCTTCCCGGCCGCGTCCCGACCCTCGAAAACGATCACGTTCCTGAGGTCCTGGTCCTGGCCCCAGTACTGGAACTTCAGCAGCTCAACCTGCAGCCGGTATTTCTCCAGCTCGTACTCCTCACGGGACATCCGCTCGTCGTACGGGTAGTCCTCCCGCCATGTTTCCACGGCCGAACCGCCGGGGTGGATCAATTCCGGGTCCTCGCCTTGCCCCCCGCGCACCGTATATCCCATCTCCACCAGATGGTCGATGGCCTCCCGGAGGTTCTCCCGGAGCCAGGCCTGATCCTCGGGCGTCCATGGCCTGTTCGTCTGCGCCATCGCGGGGCCTCCCTCCGTCGTCGCCGAACCCCCATCGGCAGCGCAAGGTGCCGGCCGCCGTCGATACTTCACTGAGTTCATAGAATGCGACCAGCCTAAGCCGACAGGTAGGGCTCACGATAGGGATGGACCCAGGAGTTGCCCGCCGGACCGTTAGAGGCCCACGCCGGGAGCGAGTCGGCGAGCATCGTCGCAGTCCAGGCCTAGAATCAACGGCATGATGCCGGGACCAATGGTGGCCGTTGACGGGAAGAATTCCCTCAGAGTGAGCGCACGGATACTTGAGAGCGTCTGGTGCCCCCCGGATTCCTTTGTGGACGTCGACGACGCCAGAGACGCCCTGCGTGCCTTGCTGACGGCTTCAGAGCACGCACCCCGGGCGACGCGATCCGGGTTCGCGACAGCGGGGGTCCAGTGGCCGGTGGGAATCTCGAACTCCCACGCCGTCACAGCCCTGATTTCCGCCCCCAGCAGGGGTGCGAGTGCACCGGCCCAACGCAAGGCCAGTATCGACGAGGGGCTGCCGTCTATTCCGACGACGATTCTGGGCTTTTTCCCGGCTGGTTCATGCTTCGCACTTCATTGCAGCATCCTTGGCTCTCCTCGCGACCATTGCCGACAGTGTCCACCCTGGTCCGATGGGGACATCCGAAACCGATCCGGTCCAAAGTTTTGTCCGGCACCAGTGCTTTGGAATTGACAGGCAGTTTGTCATGTTGCTGGACGGTCCTTTAGGCCCCGTAACCCATAGGGTGGAGGAAGTAACGGACAACGAAGGGGTTCTCCCGTCCGCCGTCGACTAAGTGGCTCTGCAGTATCGACCAGGACGTACTCACCGTCGCTGGATTCCTCGAACCCCCTCGGTCCTGCCTCAAGTGAACAGAGGTCTGAGGGAGGGCGTCGACAGTCCGTATCCGGACAGCCCGATGTCATCGCACGCATCTCCCGGTCAGCGAAAAGCCTGCCCGGTCCTTTCGCCGAACCGATGCCTGAAAGGCAGCAGTGATAGACATGCACATCAAGGAACAATGGCACATGCTCGCTCCGACCACGCAGCAGTGGCTTATGGACAACCCCGGATGCATGATCCTGCCGCGCACCCTGACGTCTATCTTCAACAAAGAATCGAGCGAAAACGCCGTGGTCGACGTGCACGGCGAAAGCGTGCTCACAGCAGAGGATAGAGACTTCATCCTGGCTAAGTCACGCGAAGCGACAGCATGACGATAAGGCACCATCGCCAGAGAAAGAGGTCCTCGACACCCACCAGTGCTGGGAGATGTTGCGCCGCGTATCGGTGGGCCACGTGGCCGTCTGGGTGAAAGACCACCCGGACATTTTTCCTGGCAACTAAACAGTCGATCATGGAACCTTGGTTTTCAGGACCGGAGCGGAACCAAACTGGATGCCGCCTTGGGCGAAACTCCCGTCACGCTGGAGGCTGACGGTGTCGATGCAGAATCGGGCGTCGCGTGGGTGGAGTGTCGTGGTGAAAGGGCAGGCCGCCGCCGTGAGCCGGACCGAAGAGGTCCTCGACACGGTGGGGCTGCCCCTCTTTCCCTGGGAGGCGGGACGCAAAGACCAGTTCGTTCGGATCGACCCTGCCTCCGTGACGGCCGGACCTTTACGGTCACACCCCCGCTAACTAACCTGGTGGAGTTCTCTCGATGACGCCACCCGCGCCGGGTTGGAATAACATCCCTACCACGGGCGCCTACAGTATGGCCATTGCCTATACCGGCGGATCCGTCATGTTGGCCGCCGCGTTGCTGGCCGTACTGGTCCTCATGGTCCCGGCTGACGTCAGCGCGCGCCGCACCGCAAAGACGGATTCCGAGGCACCGGCGGTTCTGACCCGTACAAAGTAACGGTAAACAGGCCAAACGTCACTTCCGGGGCGGGGGAAAATGGGAGTACACGTGGATCTACCACGGCGGTAAGGTTCGCGACCATGCCGTTGAAGCCGGGGTAGGCGGCGGTCCGGGCGAGGCGTTGGATCTTGCCAGGGCCGCCGCTGCGAGACCAGACCGCTGAGCGCACTTCCAAGCGCCCTGAGGGACAGCAAAGGGAGTAGCGAAAGCCGTCGCCTCAGCGCGCGGTCGAGGTCCCCCTGTGGTCAGGTGGTGGACCGGGTCATGGAGACCGGATGGCCCACGGGTGCGGAATTGGCCATGGACTTGATGAAGGCGTGATCCTCCGCAGAGAGACTGAGCCGGTCGTTTCGTTCCGTTCCGTCCAGCCTGTCACCGTCGCTCATGGCCTTATGGATGACCGCAGTCACGCTCCGTGGGAGCACGACGCTTCCCGGATTGGCTCTCAGCCACTCCTGGGTCTTCGGATCCAGTTGGTCCCACAACTTCTCGATAGACGTCGTTCCGCTCACAATTCCTCCATGGCTGATCTTGAATTGTTGCTGCTATGACTGTTGTGCATGACGGATGCCCATTATCAGCGTTATCCACGCGTCTCGTCATCAGTGTCCGGTCTAGCCGGCATACCGCTCAAGGGCATCTCTTGACCCCTCAGCAGGGGCGGCAGACCCCCCGATCGTAGTCGTAAACACCGAGACACTGGTCTCCCTCATGGAGTTTCCACAAAGTGCCGCCGTCCGGCGCAGGCATGAGTTCTGCCCAGTATTGGGGCCGGGGGATGTCTGACGCGGTTTGACCCGGGTCGGGCCTGCCGCTTAGTCGGCGGACCACCAACATGGCCAGATCCCTTAGATTTGCCTGGGCCTCGTCGGCCAGGCGCACGGCGGCCGCCACCTCCTCCGGGGCGAGGGACAGTTCATCGTTTTTCTCCAGCATCGGAACCTCCTGCAATCTGCGACGAATCAGTGCTTCCAGAAGTTAGTGCCTCTGTAACACTGCGGTGGCTTCTCATTCCGCTTTCTCGCCAGTAAGGGCCAACACGTCACGTCTCATTTGGCCCGGCGACCGTCTCAGATATGCCCGAACGACGGCGGAGTTGTCAAGGGGGTGGACCTTAGCGGAAGACTCCGCACTCCTGCCGCCACGGAAACAGGATGCCGCGTAGCGGTTCACGGGTACTGTTAAAGGATGAGTGCCGCAGCCCAGTCAGTCGTCGCCTTTGACGGTCACTTCGCCCGGGACTTGGCGGAGATGGCCCTTCCCTGGAAGGCCGAGGAGGCCCCGGACCCGCGACTGCTCGTGCTCAACGAGCCGTTGGCCGCCGGGCTGGGCCTCGACCCCGCCTCCTTGCGCGGCCCCGAGGGACTGCGGCTTCTGACCGGTAATCTGCTCCCCCTCGGGGCCACTCCGGTGGCGCAGGCCTATGCTGGACACCAATTCGGCTGGTACGCCCCCCGTCTCGGCGACGGGCGCGCCCTCCTGCTCGGTGAGATCGCCGACGCCGACGGCCGCCTTCGCGACGTCCACCTCAAGGGCTCCGGGCGCACGCCCTTCGCTCGCAATGGCGACGGCCTGGCCGTCGTCGGGCCGATGCTGCGGGAGTATGTTGTGAGTGAGGCGATGCACGCCTTGGGCATTCCCACGACACGGTCCCTCGCCGTCGTGGCGACAGGGCGCTCAGTGTACCGCGAGACTCTGCAACCGGGAGCCGTGCTCACCCGGGTCGCGAGCAGCCATCTGCGTGTGGGCAGCTTCCAGTACGCCCGGGCCACGGGCGACCTGGGCCTCCTCCGCCGGCTCGCGGATCATGCGATCACCCGCCACTACCCCGACGCTGCGGAGGCGGGGCACCCGTACCTCACGCTGTTCCAGGCGGTGATAACGGCCCAGGCGGCGCTGGTGGCGCAGTGGATGCTCGTCGGCTTCGTCCACGGGGTCATGAACACGGACAACATGACAATCTCGGGCGAGACGATCGACTACGGCCCGTGTGCCTTCATGGAGGCTTTCGACCCGGCCGCGGTCTACAGTTCGATCGACGAGGGCGGGCGCTACGCCTACCGCAATCAGCCGGTGGTCGCCGAGTGGAACCTCACCCGGCTCGCAGAGGCACTCCTTCCCCTCTTCCACGAGGACGAGGAGCAGGGGATCGCGCTCGCCGTGGAGTCCCTCGGCGCCTTCCGCCGGCAGTACAGCGCGGCCTGGTCGGCCGGCATGACGGCCAAGCTCGGACTCCCCGGCAATCACGACGACGACGAGGCTTCGGCTCTGGTGGACGAACTGCTCGCCCTCCTGCAGGAGGGGCAGGTTGACTACACCTCGTTCTTCCGAAGCCTCGGCACGGCCGCCCGCGGCCGGGCCGAAGCCGCCCGCGCCATGTTCCTCGACCCGTCAGGGTTTGATGCCTGGGCGGTGCGCTGGCGCGCCCTGGGCCCTGACGCCGACGCAATGGACCGGGTCAACCCGGTCTATATTCCGCGCAACCACCTCGTCGAAGAGGCCCTCGCCTCCGCTACCGGGGGAGACCTGGACCCGCTGACTCGGCTCTTGTCTGCGGTGACTGCCCCCTACGACGAGCGCCCCGGCCTCGAGCGGTATGCCGCCGCCGCGCCGGAAAGCTTCGGAGCCTACCGGACGTTCTGCGGAACCTGATCCGCAGCCGCGGTGGCGTTGGCGGACCAGCAGGGCGACCGGGAGGGCCAGCCTGCTTCGGTCAGGCGAAGTACACGCCGATCCCGTTGCCGTCGATTTCCTCGATCCGGATGTCGATCTCGTAGCTCACTTAATTTCCAACTGAGCCGTCCTCGTTGTGGCGGCGCTGGAGTCATTCGCCCGCTCCTCGAGAACGGCGAGGGCCAGGGACGTGCGGCCCGGCAGCGGGGAAGAGGCAAAGCGGAACCAGATGGCGTCCGAGTAGGCGTGGAACCGTCCAGGGCTGACATGGAGATCCTCCGCGGCGGTCAGCACCTGCTCGTGAGCCGTTAGGTAGCGGGGGCGGGTGAGGCGGTCCTGTCGTAAGTGAAGCTCCAGATGGACGTCCAAGCCGGCCAGGTCCAGGGCCGCCTCGGCCCGGGATGTTCCGTCAAAGTCCAGTAGTCCGAGCGGGGATGGCCCGGCAGTGGCAATGATTTGTTTATCGTGAAGGTCCCCGTGCGCCCAGACGAGTGGATCCTGTCGCGTCCCGAGCAGGTTTGTCGCCACCTGCTCTGCCCTCGCGAGCATGATCCTGCGCTGGGACGATATTCCCGGGACGCCCTCATTTTGGCGCAACCAGCGGTTCGCCCGTCGCCAGACGTCCGCCGCCTGCACCTCGGCCGACCGGAGGGGGAGGCTGTTAAGAACGCCTTGCTGGGCAGTGTCATGGCGACCGTTCAGCTGCGCGACCCAAGCCCGCGACCACTTCTGCCAAGCCTGGACGAACTGTTCATCGCCCGCCGTGGAGTTGTCCTCACCGAGTTCGTTCAGCGTCGGTCCAGGGATGGAGCTGAACTCGATGACGTCCTGGGAGCTCCGGCGGAGGATTCTGGGGGTGATGAAGGTGCCAGCATTCACCAGCAGGTCCACTTGTGCGCAGCGTTCGGCCGGCACGGTGGCGCTGCCGGGCCGGAAAATCTTAATGTACCGGCCCTCCGCCCGGACGACGGCACGCTTGTACGGCATGTACCGAACGATCACCCCCTGTTGGGCTTCAGCCCGCAAGGCAGGCAGCCGCGGATCGTCCAGCGGGATGAGCTCAAAGTGCCCCTCACGCAGACGGGCTCCCCGGACGCCGGGCCGTCCCGGTGCCTGGACCTCCAGGGTGAAGTCTCCCGGCGTCCGGTAGGGCCACGCCCGCAGAATCTGCCAGCTGGCGCCGGTTTCGTCGGTGGCCGACCGGGGGATCGTGGAGGAGCCTGTCATGGGATCAGCTCCTCGATCCGGGAGAGGTGCCAACCCGACGTCTCCCGGGAACACGGCGGAGTTCCGGGACTCGGCGCCCCTTGCCGCCCCCGCGCCGCTGACAAGCTCTCTCCACCCATGTTTACCGAGCCCTAACCCCTGCAAGTTCGTCCGACGCAAGCCGCTTAGTCTGCCCAGCATGAACCATCGAAATGAGGCAGCGATGAAGGGATCATGAAGGTACTTTCATGAATGGTGGCACCGGCACCGGCGCCGGCCCCGGCACCGGCGCCGGTATGAGGGTCAAGTCTCAGTCGGCACGCAGATCTTAGGCGCGGCCGGGATTCCGGTCAGTTCATTCGCGCCTGGCCCGCGCGACGTCGGCGGCGCTCGCCGCGTCCCCCCGGGCAGCAAGTCCGGCCACGACGCCGTCGATGTCCGCGGCCGGCCGGTTTTGGCTGAGTTTTGTCTTCGCTTCGATTCTGGTGATGAGCAGTTCGACGCCGACGATGGCGCGCAGCTGGCCGGCGATGAAGCGCTCGGGCGAATCGTCCACGGCCCAGGGACGCTCTGAGCCGGCCTCGTGGAGGGCGGTCAGCCGCCTGACAAGGCTGTCCAGCCACGCCGGGTCGTCGTGGACAACGAGGTGACCGTAGACATGGGCCGTGGAGTAGTTCCAGGTCGGGACGACGCGCCCGTGTTCGGCCTTCGAGGCGTACCAGGAGGGCGAGATGTAGGCGTCCGCGCCCTGGATGAGGACGAGGGCCTCTCCGATCGCGGGTTCGGACCACTGGGCGTTGTTCCGGGCGAGGTGCCCAAGTAGCGCGCCGTGTTCACCGGCCGATGGGTCGAAGACGAAGGGAAGCAGGGTGGCGAGGAGGCCCTGCGAGGTCATGGTGACCAGATTGGCCGCGGCCGGCCGGGCAAGGAGGGCTTGGACTGCTTCCGGGTCTGCTGCGAAGTGCGCTGGGGTGTACATGGGTCGCTTTCTTTATGGATGGAGGTTCGTGTGTTGGATGGTGGACCTTGCTCCGTGCCGTCAGGGCTTCGGCTTCGCGTGCGGCGGGTTTTGCCGCACGCGGACAGCGACGCCGGCGCAGAGGATGACGGCGAGGCCGCCGATGATCGTGGTCCAGGTCAAAATCTCGCCCAGCAGGAGTCCGGCCCAGCAGATGCTGAGTACGGGCTGGATGAGCTGGATCTGGCTGACCTGGGCCATGGGGCCGATGGCCAGGCCGTGATACCAGGCGAAGAAGCCGAGGAACATGCTGACGACGCCGAGGTAGGCAAGGGCGGTCCACTGGGCCGTAGTGCCCGACGGCGGATGCTGGGCCGCGGAAAGCGCCGTCAGAATCACCATCAGGGGGGATGCGAGGACAAGTGCCCAGGACACGGTCTGCCACGCGCCCAGCTCGCGTGCGAGCAGGCCACCTTCCGCGTAGCCGACGGCGGCGGCCACGACCGCGCCGAGGAGTAGCAGGTCCGCCCAGTGCAGCTGCCCGAAGCCTCCGGACTGCACGAAGGCGAAAGCTATCGCCGCCAGCGCGCCAATGGCTGTCGCGATCCAGAAGGCTGCCCGCGGACGCTCGCGGGCACGGAGAACCGCGGCCGTCGCCGTCGCGGCCGGAAGCAGCGCGATAACGACAGCGCCGTGGGTGGCGGGCGCCGTCGTGAGGGCGAATGAGCTGAGCAGCGGGAAGCCCACGACGATCCCGCCGGCGACCACGGCAAGCCGCGTCCACTGCACGCCGCGGGGAAGCCGCTGCCGGGTGAGTGAGAGGGCCAGGGCGGCGAGGACTGCGGCCATCACCGCACGGGCGGACCCGATGAACAACGGCGAGAATCCCGCGACCGCCACCTTGGTGAACGGGATCGTCAACGAGAACGCCGCTACTCCGAGAAGGCCCCACCACAGGCCGGTGGGCTGCCGGGAAAGTATCACTGGGCGAACAAGCGTAGTAGCGCTACTATTGTCTCTCATGAACAACGATAGCAGTTCGCGGATCGCGACGCGACTACGGGAATGGATTGCCGGGGCCGCGCCGGGATCCCGGTTGCCATCCACCCGGTCGCTGGTGGCCGAGTACCAGGCCAGCCCGGTGACCGTGCAGAAGGCCCTTCAGGCACTCACCACCCAGGGCCTGATCGAGAGCCGGCCCGGCGTCGGGACCTTCGTCCGGGCCGCCCGGACCGCGCGGCCGGCAGATTATGGCTGGCAGACGGCGGCGCTGGGTTCACCCCAGGCGCCTCCCCGCTCGGCCTCCACCACCATGCGCAGCACAACGAACGATGTCATCGCGTTCCACTCCGGCTACCCGGACCGGGACCTGCTGCCGGAGCGCCTCGTGCGGGCGGCACTCACGCGGGCAACCCGGAGCGACGCTGCCTTGTCCCGCCCGCCGGCGCCGGGGCTTCCCGAACTGCAGTCCTGGTTCGCGCACGAACTCGGCTCCTCGACCCCGGCGGGGGTCACGCCGCCAACACCGAGCGACGTCGTCGTGCTGCCGGGGAGCCAGAGCGGCCTCAGCTCGATCTTCAGGGCGCTGGTCGGCTACGGGCAGCCCCTGCTGATGGAATCCCCAACCTACTGGGGAGCCATCCTGGCTGCCGCGCAAGCGGGAGTCCGCGTCATTCCGGTGCCCAGCGGGCCCGACGGCCCGGACGCGGAAGAGCTGGCCCGTGCCTTCGAGGAGAGCGGAGCTCGCGTTTTCTATGCCCAACCCAACTACGCGAACCCCACCGGAGCGCAGTGGCCCGCGCGGCGTGGCGAGCAGGTCCTGGACGTCTTACGCAGGTACGGCGCGTTCCTCGTGGAGGACGACTGGGCCCATGACTTCGGTATCACCACTATGCCCGTGCCGCTCGCGGCGCGCGACGATTCGGGCCACGTCATCTACCTCCGCTCGCTGACGAAGAGCGTGTCCCCGTCCATCCGCGTGGCCGCCGTGATCGCGCGCGGCCCGGCACGTGAACGCATTCTTGCGGACCGCGCGGCTGAGTCGATGTATGTCAGCGGCCTGCTGCAGTCCGCAGCGCTCGATGTCGTCACCCAGCCCGGCTGGCAGACGCACCTGCGCAGCCTGCGGCACCAGCTCCAATCACGCCGCGACCTGCTGGTCGCGGGCCTGCGGGAGCACGCCCCGCAGGCCCATATCGAACGCATTCCAAAGGGAGGGCTGAACCTCTGGGCCCGCCTGCCCGACGGGACCGATCTCGAGCAGCTCACCCGCGACTGTGAAAGCGCCGGAGTCATCATTGCCGCCGGCAGCGAGTGGTTCCCGGCAGAACCGGAAGGCCCGTTTATCCGGCTCAACTATGCCGGGCCCAATCCCGGCGCCTTCCCGGAGGGCGCACGCATCATCGGACAGGCCCTCCGACGCCAAAACCGCTAAGGTCGCTGCTTGCGCGTGCCGAGCTCTGCCAGGAGCGGTTCCGACGCCGCACCACAGGTCAGTCCGTATGAATCCCGTCTGCCACCTCGCCGGGAAAACGGGCTCCGGCCCCTCGGGTAAATGGACCCTACCGTGTTCCCGGCGGCGGGAACATAATCAGGACTATCCACCCAGCGCAAACAAGGAGGCGGTCGACGTGTCGGTCTATACGCTTGGAATCTGGTTGGTCCACCCGGGCCGTGAGAACGATTTCGTGCAGGCCTGGCGGGATCTGGCCAGGAAGACCCAGGAGGATTTCCCGCATGCCAACGCCGTGCTGATGCACGACCACGACGTGCCCAACCGGTTCATCAGTACCGGACCGTGGGAATCGATCGAACAAATTGAGCAGTGGCGGGCCTCGTCGATGTACAAACAGGCCCTGGAGTCCATGCACGGGTTGCTGGAACGTTTCGAGCCGCACACCCTGGACGAGGCCGCCAGCATCGGGCGCGATACTGCCTAGCCGCCCGGCGCCCGGTCCGAAGGCTCCCCGTCGGTCAGCTCCCCGTTCGTCAGCGCTCCGTTCGTCAGCGCTCCGAGCACCGCGGGCAACAGCACACCGTTCCGTCCCCAGATCGGATCGAAGATCTCGACGTACCAGGACTCGGCCAGTACCAGCGCCAGGCTGTCATTTGCCTCCTCGGCCCAGTCGCGGAGCTGATCGTCGCCGACCGGGCCCTCGCTGCTGCCCAGCACGGTCACGACTTCATGGTCCCTCAGGGTCACGGGGATGGAAGCCTGGCTGTCTTCGCCGGGGGCATGGGCCACGGTGACCAGGCCGGTCCGGCCGGAAAGCTCCAGGAGCGCGGCCGCCGACTCCACCGTGCAGAAGCCCGTCACGTAGGCACGTTGGGCATGTCCCTCGGCGAGCACGCCCGGCTGGGATTCCTTGGTGAACAGCCCGTTGCGGTTCAGCTGGGCGAGCTCGACGGCGATCGACCGGGTCTCGTCGTCGAAACCCGGCGCAAAGGTGCCCGGCTGGTACTCGCTCCTGCCTTCGAGCCAGCGCGCTGTCAGCTCGCCGGCGGCAGGAATGGTGGCCGCCTGCCGCCAGACTTCGCGGTCCGCCAGGAGACGCCCGAAGCCGTCCCGTTCGGTGGTGAATCTGTCTTCCGCCATCGAAGTTACCCTTTCCGTGCCGATGCCGATGCCGATGCCGATGCAGCAGCGTGGGCGACAGCCGGTGCGGCTGTGCTCCCGATGTGCTGTTGCAGCAGCAGCGCCAGGCGCTCGCAGCTCAGCCGCAACGCCTCCAGTTCACGCCGGCTGTACTCGTCGATGCTGCTGTGGATCAGCTCGGGGAGGTCCCCGGCATTTTCGTCCACCTCGAACTCATGGTCGAGCGTGACCTCGGAGAACCCCTCGAACCGGCGGATCGACCAGCCGCCGCCGAGATGCAGCAGCGGAAATTCCAGCCCAAGCTGACGGAACTCGGCGCGGAGCTCCGCATCAATGAATCTCCGGTGGCAGTGGCTCGAGTTCAGGGAACCGTTGAACACGACGGAGGTCCGCAGCTCATGACTCCAATCGTCACCGCTGACCCGCTCGGAGTACACCGTGAGTCCGTCCAGGTAGGGCCAGTGCGAGGAGTCCCGCAACATGCGGAAGATCAGCTCGCCTGGCGCATCGATGCTGAGCCGGTGATTTGTCCGGCGCGTGGTCTTCGGCAAGTCCCACACCTCCTGTGTTCCGCGGGCTTACTTAGCAGGCTAGGTCAGTTATGCTTTGGGGCGCAGATTTTCTTCCCAGCGCGTCACGCTGGGCAATCTCAGGTAACACTGAGCCCCGCCGGTTAATCTCCGCGATGCTCTCATGAAGCGCCGTGACCTCCGGTATCCCTTGGTTTCGGGGCGCTTTGACCGGTTTCCGGCGGCCCCGGATAGTTGCTGGCATCAGCACCTATCCGGAACTTCCAGGAGAACAAATGTCCAGAACCACACGTCTATCCGGCGTCTGCGCGGCCCTTGCGGCCACCGCCTTGCTGGGCCTGACGGCCTGCTCCGATCCGGGCGCGTCCGCTGCCTCAGGAGCCAACCCGGCTGCGACGGCCGTGTCTTCCGGCGTCAGGCAGTTCAACCTCTCGCCGCAACAGGACCGGGTGCCGGTAACCGTCAGCACAGAAGCCGCCGCGCTCGTTCCGGAAGCCATCAAGCAGGACGGCAAGCTGACCGTCGCCGTCAGCCCCTTCGCCGCCCCGCTGGCGGTGTACGCGACCGATAACAAGACGCCGGTGGGCAACGAGGTGGACATCGCCGTCGCACTGGCCCAGTCGCTGGACCTGGAAGCGGAGATTGTCCCGACCGCCTGGGGCGACTGGCCGCTCGGCGTCGACTCCGGCAAGTACGAAGCAGTGCTGTCCAACGTGACCGTGACGGAGGAGCGCAAGCTCAAGTTCGACTTCGCCAGCTACCGCGACGACAAGCTGGGCTTCTACGCCACCGCCGGCAGCGACATCACCAAGGTAGAGACGGCAGAGGACGTGGCCGGCAAGCGCGTCATTGTGGATTCCGGCACGAACCAGGAATCCATCCTGCTGCGCTGGGACGAGGAGAACAAGGAGAAGGGCCTGAAGCCGGTCGAGTTCCAGTACTACGACGACGACTCGGCCTCCCAGCTGGCCCTCCAGTCGGGCCGGGCGGACCTCAGCTTCGGACCCAACGCGACGGCAGCCTTCAAGGCGGCGACGGACGCCAAGACCAAGCTGGTGGGACTCGTGGACGGCGGCTGGCCGCTGAAGGCCAGCATCGCCGCCACCACCAAAAAGGGCAACGGCTTCGCCGCCGCCGCCACGGCCGGACTGAACCACCTGATCGAGGATGGCAGCTACGCCAGAATCCTGGACCGCTGGGGGCTGAGCACCGAGGCCGTCACGAAGTCCGAGCTCAACCCGGCCGGCCTGCCCAAGAACTAGCCCTACTGCTTCTCTTCCTGGGCGGTGTAGATCTCCAGCAGCCGGGAAGCGCCGCGGCCGTCCTCGCCTTCGGCGGCGAGGGCGGTCCGCATGCTCCCGGCTTTCTCGCCGCCCGCGGGGAACGGTGGCAGCAGCGGGACATCCGGATCGGTCAATACCTCGAGCACCACCGGCCGGTCCGCTGCAAAGGCACGTTCCCAGGCGTCGGCGAGCTGCTCTGGAGCTTCAACCCTGATACCCGTCAGGCCGAGCAGCTCGCCGTAGCCCGCGAAGGGGAAGTCGGGCAGTTCCTGGCTGTCCCGAAATCTCGGTTCGCTCTCGGTTTCGCGTTGCTCCCACGTCACCTCGGCGAGGTCACGGTTGTTGAAAACGCAGACGACAAAGCGCGGATCCTGCCAGTCGCGCCAGCGATGGGCCACGGTGATCAGTTCCGCGACGCCGGCCATCTGCATGGCGCCGTCACCGGACAACGCCACGAGCGGCCGGTCCGGGTAGGCAAACTTCGCGGCCAGCCCGTAGGGGAGGGAGCAGCCCATGCTCGCCAGCGTTCCGGACAGGTGCGCCGGAACGCCCGGCGGCAGCACCAGCTGGCGGGCATACCAGTACACGCAACTGCCGACGTCGACGCTCACCATCGCGTTTTCCGGGAGCCGCCCGTTGAGCTCACGAACGACACGTTCGGGGTTGACGGCCCGCGCCGGAACCGCGGCCCGCTCGCCGCGAAGCCGGTGCCAGCTGCGGACCTCGCCTTCGACGTCCTCCCGCCACGGTGCGGGATCGCGCTGCCGGAGCCGTCCCATCAGCGCCGTCAGGGTGCGTGCGGCATCGCCCGGCAGGCCGGCCTCCACCGGGTACCGGTTGCCGATCTTGCGCTCGTCGAGGTCGATCTGGACGGCCCGGGCGGCGCCGGGAGGCGGGTAGAACTCGGTCCAGGGATCGTTGGAACCGATGATGAGCAGGGTGTCGCAGTTGCCCAGAAGGTGCGCGCTCGCGGTGCTGCCCAGATGTCCCATGGTTCCGACCGCGAAGGACAGCGTCTCGTCCACGTAGGGTTTGCCGAGCAGGCTGGTGGCGATCCCGGCGCCGAGCTTCTCGGCGATGGCCACGACTTCGTCCCGGGCATGCCGGGCGCCCTGCCCCACCAGCAGCGCCACCTTTTCACCGGCGTTGAGGATTTCCGCGGCGGCGTCCAGGTCCTCCTCGCGGGGGACGGCGACGGCGGTGCCCCACCGTGGCGCGGTAACCACGATCCCGTGTTCCTGCGCCAGCTCCGGGGCGGGGGCGGACTGGATGTCATGGGGGACGATCACCACGCAGGGGGAGCGGGTGGCCAAGGCTGTCCGGAAGGCCCGGTCCAGGACCATGGGGAGCTGTTCCGGGGTGCTCACCTGCTGGGCGAACTGGGCGGCGACGTCCTTGAACAGGGTCGCGAGGTCGATTTCCTGCATGTAGGCCGAGCCCAGCACGCTGCGCGTCTGCTGCCCGACGATCGCGACCACCGGCACGCCGTCGAGCTTGGCGTCGTAGAGTCCGTTGAGGAGATGGACGGCGCCGGGGCCCTGGGTGGAGGTCACGACGCCGACCCGGCCCGTGTACTTGGCGTGTCCCACGGCCATGAAGGCGGCAGTCTCCTCATGCCTCGCCTGCACGAACTCGATGTCCGCTTTGGCGCGGCGCAGGCCACCCATGAAGCCGTTGATGCCATCGCCGCTGTAGCCGAAGACGCGGTCCACACCCCAGGATTTCAGGCGATCGACGATTACATCAGCGACAACTCTTTCGGCCATGGGTGCCTCCAGTTCCGGGACTGCGGGGTTTTTGGGTTCCCTCCACAACCTAGCGGCGACCCCGGAACGTGTCGAGGGCCGGCCCCAACCCGCACGCCGGTGTAACTGACTAGAGGAGCTGCTCCCAGACGGTCAGCTGCAGCCGGACCGTCCCCTCCTCGCGGCTTCCCCGGCCGCCGGGCTCGCCGCCGGAGTCTCCGTCGTCCACCACCTACCCCCGTGCCGCGGCGGAGGAAGCTGCGTTTTGGTCGGACGTGAGGTGCGGGGAGCGGACCGGCGCCGCAAGGCCCAGGTTTTCCCGCAGCGTGGTACCGGCGTATTCCGTCGGGTAGATGCAGCGTTCCTGCAGGGCCGGAACCAGATGGTTGACGATGTCATCGAGCCCGCTCGGGATGAGCCACGGGGAGATGTTGAAGCCGTCGACGGCGCCGGTGCGGGCATACTCCACGAGGCGGTCCGCGACCTCTGTGTAGGAACCGGTGAAGGTGGAGTCGCCGCGGGTGGTCTTTGCGGTGACGAACTGGCGGATGGAGAGGCCTTTTTCCTTGGCCTCGGCACGCCACTGGTCGGCCAGCTGCCGGGCCTTCGCGCCGTGGAAGCCACTGCCGCGGGTCTCCGAGGTTTCCTCCACCACCGGGTCGATGGACGGCAGCGGGCCGTCCGGATCGAAGTCCTGCAGCTCGCGGCCCCAGAACTGCTCAAGGTAGGCAATGGCCTGCTGGGGGCCGATCTGCAGGCTCCGCACCCAGGTTTTCTTGTCCAAAGCTTCCTGGGGCGTGGTGGCCAGAATGAACTCGCTCGCGGGCATGATCTTGACGTCATTGGCGGCGCGGCCGGCCTTGAGCGTGCGTTTCACGATGTCGCGGCGGAACGTCAGGGCATCCTCCAGCTGGGGGTGCGCGGAAAAGATGACATCAGCCTGCCGTGCGGCGAAGTCCCTGCCATCAGGGGAATCCCCGGCCTGGAACAGGACCGGGCGGTACTGGGCGCTGCGCGGCAGCCGGGGCGTGAGCTCCACGGTGTAATGCTGCCCGGCGTGCTGCACGCGGCGGACCGCGCCGGCGGCTGCCCAGTGCGGCTCCGACGGCGAGGACGCGATGGCGCCTTCGTCCCAGGCGTCCCAGATCCGCTTGGCGGTCTCCACGAACGCTTCCGCGTGGATATAGCGGTCCGCGTGGTCGAGGTAGCCGCCCCGGCGGAAGTTCGCGCCGGTCCACGCGTTGTCCGTGGTCACGATGTTCCAGGCGGCGCGTCCCCCGGAGATCAGGTCCAGCGATGAGAGCCGATGGGCCAGGTCCGCAGGATCGTTGTAGGTGGTGTTCTGGGTGGCCACCAGCCCGATATTGGTGGTTACGGCCGCCAACGCTGCCAGCGCCGTCTGCGCATCCGGGCGACCGGCGACATCGAGGGCGTGCGGCCTGCCCAGGTGCTCGCGCAGCCGCAAGCCTTCGCCGAGGAAAAACGCCGAAAACAGCCCGCGTTCGGCGGTCTGGGCGATCCGACGGAATGATTCGAAGTCCGTCTGGGAGCCGGAGTCGGCCGATTTCCAGATGGTCCCCGAGTTGACGCCCTGGAAGAACACGCCGAGGCTGAGCTGCCCGGACGGTGTGAATTCCCGGACCGGGATCGTAGGGTGGCTCACGGTGTTCTCCTTTAGTTTCCTGCGCTGGCGGTGAATGCGGCGGGCTTCGGGGCGTAACGGCTGGCGGGTCGGGTGAGGCCGAGCTGCTCCCGGAAAGTGGCGTCCCGTTCGACCGGGGCCAGGACGCCGCGGAGGCGCAGTTCCGGCAGGACCAGCCTGGCCAGTTCCTCCAGGTCGGTGTCCAGCACGGCCGGATGCAGACGGATCCCGTCCGCCACGGCCAGCACTTCCACGAGCAGCTCGATCAGTTCCGCCGCCGTCCCGACGAAGCGGGCGCGCGGGCTCCGCCAGCGCGCGTGCCCGTCCAAGAGGGCGAGCCGCCCGACGGCGCTTTGGCCGCGGGCGTCAAGGACGACGTCGAGCTCGGCGATCAGGGCCGGGCCGCCGGGTGTGGCGGGAGCGGCGCTGAGGGACTCGCGGGTGGCCGTGAGTTCGGCGGCGAGTAGTTCCGGCGTGGGCGCCGAGACCAGGAGCGCATCGACGGCGCCGCCGGCCACGGCCTCCGGGGCGAGCAGCCCGGCCGGTGCCAGCACGGGAAGCTGGCCCTGCAGCGGGCGCGGAATGATGGACGGGCCCTTGACGGAGTAGTTCCTTCCGTCAGCATCCGGCGTGCTGTGGAAATCGGCATAGTGCAGCTTGTCCACGTCCAGATAGCGCCCCGTGGGGACGTCCCGGATCACCGCATCGTCCTCCCAGGAATCCCAGAGCCTGCGGCCGGCCTCGATCGAGTCGGCGGCTTCCTGCCCCACACGGTGCCCGCGCACGGTGTTCCGTCCGGCGGCGGCGGCGTCGGCCGGGCTGGTCGAGGCCGCCACCAGCCAGCCGGCCCGGCCGCCGGAGACGTAGTCGAGGCTGGCGAGCTGCGTGGAGACGTGGAACGGCTCGGTGTAGACCGTGTCCACTTCCGGGATCAGCGCGATTGAGCGGGTGATGGGGCCGGCGAAAGCTGCACGCTGCAACGCGTTCAGCCCCGCGGCGGCGTCCTTGCCGTTCCCGTCGCTGGACGGGGAGGGATCGCTGAACGTCGCGGCGTGAAAGCCGGCGTTTTCGGCCGCGAGCACCACTGCGCGTAGCCGGACCGGGGTCAGTACCGACGCGGGTGCTGTGCAGGTCCGCCATGCGGCGGGATGGCCGCCGGCGCCGTCGACCTCCAGCAGCAGGAGGCCCCGGCCGGGTCCGGCAGTGCCAGGTGGAGAAGCTCGGGGCGCGGAGGGGCCGGCTCCGCGGCTGGAGGATGAAGTGCTCATGAGGCGTCCTGACGTTCGGAGGGAATCTGCTCGCCCGCTTCGACAGCGACCGGCAGGTGGTTTTCCGCCGGCGGCAGCGGGCAGGTGGCGAGGTCCATGTAGGCGCAGGGCAGGTTTACTGCCCGGTTGAAGTCGAGGGTGACGGTCCCGTCGGTTGCGGGCGTTCCGCTGTAGCCCGCCCGCAGGCTGTTGCCGGGATGGCGGGGCGGGATGATGTCGAGGACCTGGAACTTCATTTCGCGGTCCCGAAGTTTGCCTCGGTGACGGTGCTGGACTCGGCCAGGGCTTCCTCGGAGAGTCCCCACCGCTCCAGGACCTTGCCATAGGAACCGTCCTTGATCGCTGAGTTCAGCGCGTCCGTAACCGCCGGGGCCAGGCCGTTGCCCTTGAGGGTGGTGGCGGCCACGAGGGTCTCGGACGGCCAGCCGGCGTTGACCTTTCCGACTACCTTTAGGTCATCGCGGGTGTTTTCCCGGTACGTCACCGAGGGGTAGGGCGCGATGTTCAGATCGGTCCGGCCGGAGGACAGCGCCAGGATCGTGTCCGCGTCGGAGGAGTAGTACTGCAGCACCGCCGGGGCCTTGCCCTTGGCTTCCAGCTCCCTGTTCCAGGCGATCAGGATCTTCTCCTGGTTGGTGCCCGAACCCACAGAGATCTTCAGTCCGGAGATGTCGTCCGAGCCCTGAATGTTGTAGCTGGAGCTCTTCTTCGCCTCGAAGCCCATGTACGCGGCGCGGTAGCTGGAGAAGTCGAACAGCTTCACCCGGGCGGCGTTGATGCCCACGTTGGAGAACACGGCCTCGAAGTCGCCGGACTGGGTCTTCAGCGGCCAGTTTTCCCAGGACGTGACCTGAATGTCCAGCTCGAGGCCCAGCTTGTCCGCGACCAGCTGGGCAATGTCGAGCTCGACGCCGATAGGGGTCTTGTCATCGCTGGCGTGGAAGGACAGGGGAATGGAACCGGCCGTGGTGGCCACCGTGAGCTTGCCGTCCTTATTGATCAGTTCCGGCACCTTTGCGGCCAGGGCGGCATCCTTTTCCGCGCGGATGCGCTGCTGCTCCGGTGAAGTGTTGTAAACGACGCCGTTGCGCGCCACCGTCGTGGCCGGCTGGGCACCGGCCGCTGCGGCCCCGGGGATCGGAGCAGGCACTCAGCGCCAGCGTCCCGAGGAGGGCGACGGCCGGCGCCGCGAGTTTGAGGAGAGGGGCGAAACGGGGAGTGCTGGGAAATGCCATTTGCGGGGTCCTTAGATGTTGAAAGCGGGTTCGATCACCTTGGAGAAGAAGCTCCGGGTGCGTTCTTCCTGCGGGTTGGTGAAGATGTCCTGGGGACTGCCCTGTTCCACGATCTGGCCCTGGTCCATGAAGACCACGGTGTCCGCCACGTCGCGGGCGAAGCCCATCTCGTGCGTGACAATGATCAGCGTGGTCCCGGACGTGGCGAGCTCGCGGATCACGTCGAGCACCTCATTGACCAGTTCCGGGTCCAGGGCTGAGGTGGGCTCGTCAAAGAGCAGGATTTTGGGGTCCAGCGCCAGGGCCCGGGCAATTGCTACTCGCTGCTGCTGGCCGCCGGAGAGCTGGCGCGGATAAGCTCCGGCGCGGTCTTTCAGCCCCACCCGGTCCAACAGTTCCAGGCCGCGCTCGCGGGCTTCTGCCTTGGAGAGGCGCGGTTTGCCGGACCGCGGGGCGACGACGGGCGCCTCGATCACATTTTCCAGCGCGGTCAGGTGGGGGAAGAGGTTGAAGTTCTGGAACACCATGCCGATCTCGGTGCGTTGTTTCAGGACGTCCTTCTCACGCAGTTCATGGAGGGTGTTGCCCCGGACCTCGTAGCCCACCAAGGTGCCGTCGATCGCGATGAAGCCGCCGTCGACCTTTTCCAGGTGGTTGATGGTGCGGAGCAGGGTGGACTTGCCGGAACCCGAGGGTCCCACGATCACGGCCACCCCGCCCGGCTCCACGGTCAGAGTGATGCCCCTGAGGACTTCCACCGCTCCGAAGGACTTCCGGACTTTGGTGATTTCCACGAGCCCGCGGGTGGACTCGAACTGGATGGCTCCGGGGGCGGCAGCGGAGGCGGCGGCTCCCGCCGGGAGGGTGGCGGCAGTGGGGTCGGCGGCTGGAATGCTCATCGGGTTCCCTTCCCTCGGCTGGTAGCAGGGGTGCCGTGGGTGGACAGGAATTTCCTGGCCTTCTGCAGCGGGGTCAGCGCCAGGGTGCGGACGGCGCCCCTGGAGTAACGCCGCTCGATGTAGTACTGGAAGACGCTCAGGACCGAGGTGATCACGACGTACCAGAGGGTCGCCACTAGCAGCAGCGGCAGGACCTGCTGGGTACGGTTGTAGATCACCTGGACGGTGTAAAAGAGTTCGGAGTAGGCCAGCACATAGACGATCGAGGTGCCCTTGACCAGGCCTATGATCTCGTTGAAGGCCGTGGGCAGGATGGCACGCATGGCCTGGGGCAGGACAATGCGCGTGGAGCGCCGCCAGTCCGGGAGGCCGAGCGCGGCGGCCGCCTCCAGCTGGCCCTGGTCCACCGAGAGGATGCCGCCGCGGATGATCTCAGCCGAGTATGCCGCCTGGTTCAGGGTCAGGCCGAGCACGGCTGCCGCGAACTGGCTGATCAGGGTGGTTGTCTGGACCTCGAAGAACCGGACATCGGTGAAGGGGATGCCCAGGCTGATTTTCTCGTAGAGATAGCCGAGGTTGTACCAGAGCAGCATCTGCACCAGCAGCGGCGTGGAGCGGAAGATCCAGGAGAACGTCCAGGACACAGACACCAGCAGCGGCGACGCTGAGAGCCGCATGAGCGCCAGGATGAACCCCAGCACAAAGCCCAGGATCCCGGAGATGGCGGTCAGCTTCAGCGTCTCCAGCAGCCCGTCCACGATCGACTTCGCCGTGAACCATTGCGCCACGACGCCCCATTCCCAGCGCGGGTTGGTGGCGAGGGACCAGGCGATGGCCGCGACGCCGAGCGCCACGACTGCCGTGCCCAGCCAGCGCCAGGGATGCCTGGCCGGGACCACCCGGTATTCGGCATAGTCGGCGGCGGGGCGGCGGCGGCCCGGGCGGGATCCGCCGGTGCCCTCCGTGCCGCCGTCGACGGCGGGCGCAGTGCCCGCCGGAGTGTCTGTCACCGCAGGTTCGGGTGCGGACTGCGTCGCCGTGGTTGTTGTCGGGCTCATGGGCCACCTCGTTTCCATTTGCTTCGTTGGGGTTGAGTTGGCTGCAAATCTAGGGGCGCCCCGAGAGCCCGGCAAGGCGGCAAGTTGCATTGGTTCACGGGGCTACACGCGGCGTCATGAGACGGTTTCTTGCACTTCTTGACCCTCCGTGACGCGGAGTGAACGGCCGTGACCGCACCCTCGCCCGGCGCCCTTCCGGGTGCCTAGCATGAGGGCCCTGAAGCACCTGAACTGTGCCGTCCCGAAAGGAGTCCCCATGCCCGCGACACCACCCTCCGTGGTGTTTGTCGGCGGCGGCCCGCGCGCCGCCGGCATCCTGGAGCGTCTTGCCGCCAACCGGCCGGAGCTCTTCACCGGCCGGCTCGACATCCATGTGGTCGAGCCTTATGCCGCGGGCTCCGGCCGGATCTGGCGTTTCGAGCAGCACCCAGGACTGATGCTCAACTCCGCCGCGGCCGACGTCACGATGTTCACCGACGCCTCCGTGCTGTGCGACGGACCCGCAGCGGAGGGGCCCGCGCTCGCCGACTGGGCCGCCGGAGTTCTGGACGGCTCCATACCCGATGTCCCGGACTTCCCCGCCGCCCTGCGGCGCCAGCTGAAGGAACTCTCCGGCTCGGCGTTTCCCACGAGGCAGCTGCAGAGCAGGTACCTCGAATGGTTCTTCCGGCGCGCTGTCGCGCAGCTCGCGCCGGACGGCGCCGTCACCGTCTATCAGGACGTCGCAGTCGCCATCGAACCGGCGCCACCGTCGGCAGGGAACGACGGCGCCGGGTACGCCGTGCGGCTGGCCGCCGGCACGCAGCTACGGGCCGACGTCGTGGTTTCTGCTCTCGGGCACACGGACTCGTTGCCCGGTGCCCAATCGGCCGCCTGGGCAGACTTTGCCGCCCGCCACGGAGGCTTCCATGCGCCGCCCAGCTACACGACCGACGTCGACTACTCCCGGATCCGGGCCGGCCAGGACGTGATTGTCGCGGGGATGGGGCTGGCGTTCGTGGACCTGCTGGTCCTGCTGATGGAAGGCCGGGGCGGACGTTTTGAGGACGCTCCCGACGGCGGCCTGCGGTACCTTCCCTCCGGAGCCGAACCCCGGATCTGGGCCGGATCCCGAAGGGGCGTGCCCTACCACTCGAAAATCTCCTCCGCCCTGCGGGGCGATCCCGTGGGGCCGCCGAGGTTCTTCACCGCAGAGGCGGTTGAAGAGCTCCTGGCAGAGCATGGCGAACTGGATTTCCGCACCCAGCTCTGGCCGCTCATCGCCAAGGACGCCGGGTACGGCTATTACCGGGAGCTGTTCACGGGCTATCCCGAGCGGGTCAGCACCAGCTGGGACGATTTTGCCGGGCGGTTCGCCGCCGCGGACTGGTACAGCCAGGAACGCCGGCGGCTGGTGTCCGCGTCCGTCCCGGACCCGGGGCTGCACCTGGATCTCGAGCAGCTGGACCGGCCCTTCGCCGGCCGCAGCTTTGCCGGCGCGGACGACGTCCAGGACGCCGTGGCTGCCTACATCGAAAGAGACCTGCGGCTGCGCACCAGTGCCGACCACTCCGAAACCCTTGCCCTGTTCACGGCGCTGCTTAAGGTCTACATGGAGCTGGGACGGCTGGTGCCGCCGGCGCGGCTAAATGCGCGCTCCCAGCAGCACATCCACGGCTGGTGGCACGGCTTTTTCAGTTTCGTGGATTCGGGTCCGCCACCCCGCCGCCTGCGGGAGATGCTGGCGCTGCACCGGGCCGGGGTCCTGCGCTTCCTCGGCCCCGGGCTGGAAGTGACGGCGGACGAGGCCTCCGGCCTCTTCGTGGCAAGCTCGACGCCCTCCGGAATCACGCTGTCGGCTACCGCATTCATCGAAGCCCGGCTTCCGGCACCATCTGTGGCCAGCTCGGCGAACCCGCTGCTGCGCCAAATGCACCGCTCCGGGACCGGCGTCGACCAGGAGCTGCTCAGCGCCGACGGACTGCACTCAACCGGGCGGCTGCTCGTCTCGGAGCATAACGAGTTGCTCAACCCGGTAGGGGATCGGCAGTTGCGGCTGTTCGGCGTCGGCCCGGCAACATCGGGTTGGGGGGCCGGAGCGTTCGCCCGGCCGGGTACTAACGCCGCCCCTTTCCGCGAAAACGACGCCCTGGCCCGGCGTATCCTCACGATTCTTGCCGGTGATCGCGCCCACCGGCCGGCACCTGAGACGCCGTCTGAAACCACATCGCCGGCCGCCGTCAGCGGAAAGGCCTGGCCATGAACCATGCAACCGCCGCGGCGCCGGCGCCAGACCCGAACCAGGCACCCTCGGCCGCCCCGGCGCACCGGGGGCCCGCCCCGTTGCGCCCTTCGGCGCTGACGGTGCTCAACCTGCCGATGAGCGATCCCCGGGTGCGGCCGCTCCTGGATGAGCTGGCAGTCGAATACGACACCCGGTACGGGGATCTCTTCGGCCGGGGGGCCGCCGCGGAGGAGCTCAACCGGTACCCGGCCGGGGAATTCGCGGCGCCAGACGGGGCGCTGCTGATCGTGCAGGAGGGCGGCGAATCCGTGGCCGGCGGCGCGTTCCGGCGTCGTGGTCCTCAAACTGCCGAGTTCAAACGGATCTGGACCCACTCCGCCCACCGCCGCCGGGGCCTGGCCCGTTTTGTGCTCGGTGAACTCGAGAGGCTGGCGGCCCGGCGCGGCTACCAGACGGTCTACCTGACTACCGGGCCCCGCCAGCCCGAGGCAAAGCACCTGTACCTCAGCACCGGTTACGAGCCGCAGTTCGACTCGTCCGCGGACCCGGAAACCATCGGTCCGCTTGCCTTCACCAAAATCCTGCACCAGGGCCCGGACGGGAGTGCCACCCGCTAAAGTTCAACCCGGAACGGAATTTTCAGGACCGCCAAGGTTTCGTGGCGGAGAAGCACCGGGAGCAAGCAGTGCGGTCTGGATCCACGCCGACCATCCGAGACGTGGCGGAGGCGGCAGGGGTGTCGCTGACGACTGTCTCCTACGTGCTCTCCGGCCGGCTCGGCGGGACCACCGCGGAGCCGGCCAGCCCACCGAGACGGCCACGTCCCCCTTGGCCAGGAACGCCATCACGTAAGACGCGGTGCCCGAGGGTGCACAGCCGGCCAGGATCAGGCCCACGGCCAGTTCCGGCGGCAGGATCAGGACGACGGCGATCAGCCGGCCGACGTCGGGCCGCGGATCCTTCGCGGTAGACTTGAACGCGCAGGGCGAGCTGCGGCCACTCCGGCCGGTGCCCCTGATTCCGGATGTCCCTTTCTGGCGCGGTGCTGCGTCTCTACCGAGCCTGAACGGAGCCAGCCATGGCCGCCAAGTCTGCCGGCCCTCCCGCCGTCCTTACCCCCGAGCAGCTGCAGTCCGTCCGCGGCACCCTGCGGTCCCCGCGCCGGCTGAAGACCGAGGTCCTGGGCGGGCTCGTCGTCGCGCTGGCGCTGATTCCGGAGGCCATCGCCTTCTCGATCATCGCCGGCGTCGACCCGCGGATCGGGCTCTTCGCCTCCTTCACGATGGCTGTCACGATCGCCTTCGTCGGCGGGCGTCCGGCGATGATTTCCGCCGCCACCGGCGCCGTCGCCCTTGTGATCGCGCCGCTGGTGAAGTCCCACGGGCTGGACTACCTCGTGGCCGCGGTGATCCTGGCCGGCATCCTCCAAATCGTCCTGGGCCTCTCCGGGGTGGCGAAGCTGATGCGCTTCATCCCGCGATCGGTCATGGTCGGCTTCGTCAACGCCCTGGCCATCCTCGTCTTCCTCTCCCAGGTCCCCGAGCTGCTCGGCGTCCCCTGGCTGGTCTATCCACTCACCGCACTGGGCCTGCTGATCGTCTTCGGGCTGCCGAAGCTCACCACGGTGGTCCCCGCGCCGCTCGTCGCCATCGTGGTCCTGACGCTCATCACGGTGCTGGCCGCCGTCGCCGTCCCGACCGTGGGCGACAAGGGGGCGCTGCCGGAAACCTTGCCGATCCTGTTCGTTCCGGACATCCCGTTCACCCTGGAGGCGCTGCAGGTCATCTTTCCCTTCGCCCTGGCCGTGGCCTGCGTCGGCCTGCTCGAATCGCTCATGACGGCGAAGCTCGTCGACGACATCACGGACACCCGCTCATCCAAAACCCGGGAGGCCTGGGGCCAGGGCGTGGCAAATGTCGTGACCGGCTGCTTCGGCGGCATGGGCGGCTGCGCGATCATCGGACAGACCATGATCAACGTCAAAGCCTCCGGCGCCCGGACCCGGATCTCCACCTTCCTGGCCGGCGTCTTCCTCCTCATTCTCGTGGTGGTCCTGGGTGACATCGTCTCGCTGATCCCGATGGCCGCGCTCGTGGCCGTGATGATCTTCGTATCGGCGGCCACCTTCGACTGGCACAGCATCCGGCCCGCCACGCTGAAGGCCCTGCCCAAGAGCGAAACCATGGTCATGGCCTCCACCGTGATCGGCGTCGTGGCCACGCACAACCTGGCGGTCGGCGTCGGCGTCGGAGTGCTCGTAGCGATGGTTCTGTTCGCCCGGCGGGTCGCACACTTCGTCACCGTGGAGCGCACCGTGTGCGAGGTCGACGGCGTCCGGCTCGCCACGTACCGTGTGGACGGGGAGCTCTTCTTCGCGTCCTCGAACGAGCTGTACACGCAGTTCGAATACGCCCTGGATCCGGACCGGGTGGTTATCGACATGCATGCCTCGCACCTCTGGGACGCCTCGACCATTGCGTCGCTGGATGCCATCACGGAGAAGTACCGGCATCACGGCAAAGAGGTCAGCATCGTCGGGCTGAACGACGCAAGCGTCCTGATGCGCGAACGCCTCGCCGGCAAGCTCGGTTCCTAGCCCAGGGGCTTCGTTGCCCGGCCGTCGAGCCAGAGCGTCTCCGACTCGTCGCTATGCGCGCCCGTGGTCCCGACATCGTTGGTGCCGATGTCGGGGCCTTTCTTGATGACGTGGACCAGTGCCATGCCATGGCCGCGTCCCAGCCCGTAGTCTTCCTTCAGCCAGTCCAGGATCACGCCCGCTTCCACGGCCGGGTCGGCGTAGCCCTTTTGCTGCGCGATCTCGAGGAGCGCGCGAGGGGTGAGCCCGGTCTTTTCTTCGATCGCGTCGAGGTAGGCCTGGAATGACATCCGTGGATTCCTTTCAGCGGGCGGCACTTCCTTGGCAACTCTAGGGAGTGCGGGCAGGCCACCGCCATACTTTCGGACGGAAAATTGAGGCGCCCTGCATTCCATGAGGCGCAAAAGCCCTGGCGACGCCGGAATTCCAGCAGCCCCAGGGCCTTTGCGCGTCATGGGGACCGGTCCGGCTGAACGCGCCCGATCCGGAACGACTACGCTCGGATTCATGATGCAGACGTGGGAGCCGGGCCAGGCCGGCGTGCTCAGCCTTCCCTCGGGTCGGCTCATCCGTGGCCGGGCGCTGTTGGCGCCTTTTCCGGGAGGACTGCGGCCCGAGTTCGGGCTGTACCTGCTGGGCAGACGCCCACGCCCGATGGACTGGGAGTTCCGCTGGGTCCGTTGGCCCGACCTCCGATTGCCCGCCGATGACGCGGATGCCCTGAATGCCCTCGAGGAGGCCTGGCGCCGCTCCGAATCGGAGCGGGTAGAGGTTGCCTGCTGGGGCGGCCGCGGCCGGACCGGCACCGCCCTCGCCTGCATCGCCGTTTTGGACGGCGTTCCCCCGGCCGAGGCTGTCGCCTTCGTGCGGCAGCACTACCGCCGGGGAGCCGTGGAAACGCCGCGGCAACGGGCCTACGTCGGCCGGTTCCACGGCCAGCAGACCTGACGCCGGAGCCTAGCAGGGGAGTTGCCCGAGCCGGTGGTTCGGTCTATCGGTGTGCGTAGGTGAGGCAGTCGGCGTTATCCGCTCCCGGGCCGACATGCACCTCCGGGGCCTGGCACATCAGGTGGTCGTTGTGGACGCATTCCGCGCGCTGGCACGCCCCGACGTCGGCGAGAACCTTGGGCAGGCCGCCGTGCGTGCCTGTGTCGATGAAGGTGGAGCAAGATGCATGGTCTTCGGTTCCGCCGACGGTGATGGCCGCTGCGTTGCAATTCGAATGGTCGTTGAAGGAACAGTTGGAAACACTGCAGTCTGCGACGTGCGTTGTCATGGGAGGGTCCTCCGTGGTCCGGCTGCCCGGGGCGGGCGGCTACTCCAACCAAGGTAGGCCTGTCGGGGCCGCGTAAAAAGACCCAATAGTGTGACCTAATCCGCGGCCATCAGTGTGAGCACGGCAATCTGGTAGCCCGCCGGTCCGTTGACAAGCTGGTAGCAGAAGCGTTCCCGGTGGCGGTCACCGTAGGACCACATGACGTCGACCCAGACGCTTCCTGGAGCCTGGCCCATGATGGCGATCTGCCTGTCGAGTTCGTGGATCCCCTCGTATTGGCTCCACGCGGACGCGAAAAACTCCTCCGTCTGCCGGGCCTCACTGACCGGGACGGACTGGCCGGGGAAGATGATCAGTGACGGGACAGCGTACAGCCCGGCAAGCGCGCTCGCATCGCGGTCCAGCAGGGCCCGGGCATAGCGGTCGAAGAACGCGTCTACCGTCTCCTGGATGTTGCCCATGAATCCACGATACGAACCCGCGTTCCGGCGTCAATAGCTCACCCAAAGCCTGGGAGGCGGTCTCGCTACGCCTGGGTCAGCCGGTACCGTTCGAGTTGCTTGAGCCGCCGGAGCAGGCTGTCGCGGCGGGGGTGCGGGACGACGTCGGCGGGTTCCGCGGTGAGGTCGATGTGCTGGGTGCCGTACTGCCAGAGCAGCAGGTCGTCGAGGAGCCGGTCCGGGCCGGGGGAGTAGCGGTGGTCGAGGGCCTTGCGGACCTCGGTGATTCGATTGGCGCTCAGCAGCCCGGCGAGCTGAACGGTCTGGTTGAGTCCGTGCGCGGCCATCAGCTCGGCCGCCCAGCCCCAGTCGTCGTCGACCTTCCGGTCCACATGCGGCAGCAGTGTCCGCCAGACGTCCCGGATCCGGTTCGGGGTGAGCTGGGCGGCACCTTCGCCGTCCATGTCCCAGTAGCTGCGGACCTCCTCGTAGCGGTCGTGCAGGTCCGAGAAGGCGCCCTCCACGGTTTCCAGCATCGCCGCCGTCGCCGTGAACTGCCGGTCGAAATGCGGCGTCCATGCCCGCGGATCCTCGGCCTTGAAGCGGATGTCATGCTCGATCTCGCTCCAGGCGTGCGCGAACACGGTGCGGATCTGGCACTCGAAGAAGTAACTGCCGTTCGGCGGGACGTCCGGGTTGAAGAGCTGCTGGTACGCCTTGACCGCCTCGTTCTGGATGGTCCGCAGGATCAGGTGCCGGCTGGAGTAGCCGTAGGTTCCGGATTCGATCGAGCCGATGTCTTTTTCGCGGTCGCCGCGGCAGTCGAAAAGCTGGCGCTGGCGCTTGATCAGATTGGCCACGGCGGCGTTTTCCGCCGGAAGCTTGGTAATGACGCGGACGCCCACCATGTCATTGAGCGTCCGGAACGGGTCCGGGAATTTCAGCACCGGCGGGCCGCCCGGTTCCAGGGGTTCTTCGGTCCGGGAGATCTTTTCCCGGAAGGATTCCACCGTCTTGGTGCGGCCGGTGACGAACAGCGGCGTCACCTCGGTGCCCTTGAGCATGGTGCGCAGCGTGAGCAGGACCTCCCGGGTGACAAGTTTCAGGGCAGGGCGGAGCCGCTCGTAGAGTTCCACGTTTTCCTGCACGGATTCGCGCAGGCTCGGGTCCAGCCGTTCCCAGTTGCTCGCCATAGGACCAGCTTACGGCGGAGGTACGACGGCGGGAGGCTGACACCCCGCAGCCGCCGCCGGCCACTCGTGGACCGCTGCAGGCGCCCTGCCGGGCAGGCTTACGCCGTGCCGGGTGATGACCAAGGTAGGCTCTGCACATGGCTGCTGTGCGGCGTCGGACTCTCATCGCGGCCGCAGCGACGGTGACATGGGGGCAATCTCCGCTGCTTGTTCACCAGGCCCAGAGGAGGACACTGTGAAGCGGCACAAGTACAGCTACGGCGACGCCCCGAGCCAGTGGGGCGAGCTTTTCCTGCCGGACGTGGCGGCACCCAAGGGCATTGTGGTCGTCATCCATGGCGGGTACTGGCGATCCCAGTACGGCGCGGAACTCGGTGAACCGCTGGCCAAGGACCTCGCGGCCCACGGCATGGCCGCCTGGAACATCGAGTATCGCCGCGCCGGCAACGGCGGCGGCTGGCCGCACACGTTCTCCGATGTGCTGGCCGGAATCGACAAGCTGCGGGACGTTGCGGGCGAGCACGGGCTCGGGCTGGACCGCGTCGTCGCCTTGGGCCATTCGGCCGGCGGGCACCTTGCCGTCTGGGCCGCCGGTCGTGACCGGCTCGGCCAGATCGGCGCGCCCGATGCGGACCGCCAGCTGCTCCGGAAAGACGACGGCGCGGTGCGGCTCACCGGGGTCGTAAGCCAGTCGGGAGTATTGAACCTTGCCGCCGCAGAACGGCTCAACCTCAGCAACGGTGCGGTCAGCAACCTGCTGGGTGGGTCTTCGGAGAAATACCCCAAACGGCATAAGTACGCGGATCCGATGAGCGCCGTCCCTCTGAACATCCCCGTCTACGCGGTCCACGGGACCGAAGATGACACGGTTCCGGTGAGCCAGTCGGAAACCTATGCGGCAGCGGCCAAGGCAACCGGGGCTCCCGTCCAGCTCCTCAAGATTCCCGGCGACCACTTCGCGCTCATCGACCCAAAGGCCGCCTCCTACCGAAAATGCCGCGAGCTGGTGCAGTCGCTGTTGGCCTGAGCTTCGGGCGTTTGGACCGGACCGCTGGGACCTCCAGACAGTCGGCCGTTCCGCCGCTTCCCAAGCTTAGGGATTGGCCACGGGCCGCCGACTGCCTGGCTCGCCAGGGTGCCGTCGGGCTGCAAGTCGCTCAGTACGAAATGAACTCCACAAGCTCCCCGACTCGCTCCTCCGGATAGTTCCGGGCGATGTCCGCCTGGCTGAGGATGCCGACCAGGTCATGGCCATCAATCACGGGGAGCCGGCGGACTTTGTGTTCCTGCATTGTCCGGATAGCCTCTTCGATGCTGTCGTCCGCTCCTATGGTTACCGGCTTGCCCTCGCCGAGCTCGCCGGCCGTTACCGTGCGGGGATCGCCCCCTTCGGCCAGGCACTTGACGACGATGTCCCGGTCCGTCAGCATTCCCTTGAGCCGTTTGTCTTCGCCGCAGATCGGCATAGACCCGACATTGAGTTCCTTGAGTTTCCGGGCGGCCTGCTCCAGGGTTTCCTTCTCGCCGACGCACTCAACGCCACCTGTCATGATGTCTCTGGCAACTGTGGACATTTTCACTCCTTTGGTTTTTGTTCCGCTACTAATCGTCGCTGTCCGAAATGGCCGAACTCACAGCCGTGGGACTGTCGTATTCCTTGTCTGGAATATTTTTCAGTGCGTCCAAAACACGGCTGTCCGCGCCCTCTTTTCCGGCTGTCGAAACGAGGGTGCTGCGGTCGGCGGGGTAATCGACGCCGGCGAGGAACTTCTGAATCTGGATGGGGTTTGGCTTATCGCTCATTTCAGTCCTCTCGGGCAGTGCTTGCTCGGATGTGGTGTGACTGGGCCGGCGAGCCCCTGCGTGCTAAGCCTACTTATCATCGACCGTGTGCGGTAGACCTTTGCGTCGCCGGGAAGTCGCTGGTCCGCGCTCCCGACTTCAGCGGACGCGCGCGGAGCGCCGGATCGCTGGCGGAAGACCCGGCGGATGCCTAGACTGGGTCGAGGTGCGCCGGGAAGTCTGGTCGGCAATAGTTCTGTCGAGCCGAATTTAGGAACCCTAATGAGCCATCCGCCTCCTCCCGTCCCGCCGCGCAACACCGTCTTCGGCCGGGGCAGCTATGCCGAATCGCTGCGGATCGGGGAAATCCTCCGCAAGGAAACAGTGGGCGGTGCCCTGCTTGTGGGGGCGGCCGTGATCGCCCTCATCTGGGCCAATTCGCCGGCGTCCGGCAGCTACTTTGCCCTCCGGGATTTCACTATCGGCTACCAGCCGTGGCATTTGGACCTGAGCCTGGGGGCCTGGGCCGCCGACGGGCTGCTCGCCATCTTCTTCTTCCTGGTCGGGCTCGAGCTTAAACGGGAATTCATCGCGGGGGACCTGCGCGAGCCCAGCAAGTCGATCGTTCCGGTGGCCGCCGCCTTTGGGGGTGTAGTCATTCCGGCAGTCATCTACGCCCTGGTCAATCTCGGCAGTCCCGGGACCCTGCGGGGCTGGGCCATCCCCACCGCCACCGACATCGCATTCGCCGTCGCGGTGCTGGCCATTATCGGATCGCACCTCCCGAGCGCCCTGCGAATTTTCCTGTTGACCCTCGCGGTGGTCGACGATCTGCTGGCCATCACCATCATCGCGGTCTTCTACTCCAGCGACCTGCAGCCGGTGCCGCTCCTGCTGGCCCTCATTCCGCTGGGTCTCTACACCTTCCTGGCGCAGAAGTACCGGCTCTTCTTCGGCGTCAGGGCCGGCGCCGCCTGGGTCATCCTGATGCCGTTGGGCGTGATGGTCTGGGCCCTCGTTCATGCCTCCGGCATCCACGCCACGGTGGCCGGCGTCCTGCTGGGCTTTGCCATCCCGGTCCTCCGCTCCAAGGCCGGCGGCGGCCCGGAGGCAGGGCCCGGGCTGGCCGAGGTCTTCGAACACCGTTCCCGTCCCATCTCCGCCGGCATCGCGGTGCCGCTCTTTGCCTTTTTCTCGGCCGGCGTCTCGGTGGGCGGCTGGGAGGGACTCGGTTCGGCCCTCAGCAGCCCGGTGGCCGTAGGCATCATCCTTGCCCTCGTGCTGGGTAAACCACTAGGCATCCTCGGCACCACCTGGCTGCTGATCAAGGTCACCAAGGCCCGCCTGGATGACTCGTTCAAGTGGATCGACGTCCTGGGCGTAGCGGTCCTGGCCGGCATCGGCTTCACGGTATCGCTGCTGGTCGCCGAACTGAGCTTCGGCCATGGCAGCGGCCACGACGACCATGCCAAGGTGGGGATCCTGACAGCCTCCCTGCTGGCCGCACTGCTGGCGGCGGTGGTGTTGCGGGCCCGGAACCGGCATTACCGCAAGGCCGAGGAGGACGAGAAAATAGATTCCGACCGCGATGGCATTCCGGATATCTACCAGCAGGACGGTGCGGGTTAGACGGCCTCGGCAGTCATTTCCAAGCCCGCAGTCATACCCTTGGAGGGTATCGTTAGGGGGTAGGCAGCCGCCGGTTTTCCCGCAGCTGGAACGGACGCACATGCCGCAGAGCAGAACGGGCTGAGCAGAACCGTCGGAGCAGGCAGTTGCGGGCAGGCCGCAGGAGGGGAGAATGGACGTCATCGTGATCGAGACCCCACAACTGGGGGACCGCAGCTACCTCGTCCATGACGGGACGGTGGCGCTGGTCATAGATCCGCAGCGGGACACGGACCGCGTCGAAGCCGCCGCTCGGGAGGCCGGGGTGACCATCACGCACGTGGCCGAAACCCATCTGCACAACGACTACCTCACCGGGGGCTTTGCCCTGGCGCAGGCGCATGGCGCGAGCTACCTCGTGAACGCCGCGGATCCGGTGAAGTTCGAGCGCCAGCCGATCGGGGACGGCCAGAGCGTCCGGATCGGTTCGTTCACGGTGAGGGCCGTCGCCACACCCGGCCACACCCACACGCACCTGTCCTTCATTGTCGACGACGGCGTCAAGCAGGCGGTCTTCTCCGGCGGCAGCCTGCTCTACGGTTCGGTGGGCCGGACGGACCTCGTCTCCGCCGCCGACACGATCGGCCTCACCCATGAGCAGTACGCCTCGGCGCGGCGCCTGGCCGGAGAGGCCGCACCCGACGCCGCGCTCTTTCCAACCCACGGCTTCGGCTCCTTCTGCTCTTCCGGCCCGGCCAGCGGGGCCGGATCCTCGACCATCGGCGAGCAGCTGACCGTTAACCACGCCCTCACGGACCCGGACGAGGACCACTTTGTCCGTGAACTCATCGCCAACCTCACGGCCTACCCGTCCTACTACGCTCACATGGCCGTGGCCAACGCCCGGGGCCCGGGGCCGGCGCAGCTGACCGTGCCGGAATCGCTCGACGCCGTGGAACTCACCCGGCGCCTCAACGACGGCGAATGGGTGGTGGACCTGCGACGCCGCATCGCCTTCGCCAGCAGCCACCTGCAGGGCAGCGTGAGCTTCGAATACCGCGACAGCTTCAGCACCTACCTCGGCTGGGTGATGCCGTGGGGCGAGCCGTTGACGCTGGTCGGATCCCGCGAGGATGTGGAGAACGCCATCCGCGACCTCTCCCGGATCGGCATCGACTCCCCGGACGCCGCCGTCGGCGCCGACCCGGGAACGCTGGCGCCCCGGGCCGCCGTCGTCTCCTATCCCCGCGTGGGCTGGGACCGGGTCCCTACGGAGAGCGCCGGCGATGACATCGTGCTCGACGTGCGCCGCGCGGACGAATATGCGTCGTCGCGGATAGCCGGGGCCGTCAACATCCCGCTGCATGAACTGCTGATGCGCCTGGAGGAAGTTCCCGCCGGAAAGCTCTGGGTCCACTGCGCGTCCGGGTACCGCGCCGGCATTGCCGCCAGCCTGCTGCACCGCGCCGGCAGGGACGTGGTCCTCATCGACGCCAGGTTCGGCGACGCCGCGGCCGCCGGGATCCCCGTGCACACGTCCGGCAACTCTCCGGTCTGAACGAAGACGCACGCAGCGAAACACTGGAGCGTCCGGCCGCGTTCTCTGGCAGAGTATGACCATGCTCACAGTAATTGGCGAGGGCCTTGTCGACGTGGTCCAGCGCTCCTCCGGTATTCAGGCCCACGTGGGCGGTAGCCCCCTCAATGTTGCGGTCGGTTTGGCCAGGCTCGACCACCCGGTGCAGTTCATCGGCCGCTATGGAAAGGACGCCTACGGCGACGCGGTGGCAGCGCATCTACGGTCCAGTTCCGTGCTGCTCCCGGTGGGACCGGACGAGGTCCCTACCAGCGTGGCCACTGCTCTGATCGACGACGACGGCGCCGCCAGCTACACCTTCGACCTCGCCTGGGAGCTGCCCGGCCTCGCCGACCGGCTGCCGTTCATGCTGCAGGGCACCACCCTGCTGCACACCGGCTCGATCGCCACCATGCTCGCCCCCGGCGCCGCGGAAGTGCTGGCCGCCGTGGAGCATGCCCATCCCTCCGTGACCATCAGCTTCGATCCGAACTGCCGCCCCAGCATCATCACCGACGTGGACTACGCCCGCCGGCAAACCGAAAAGTTCGTCTCGCTCGCGGACGTCGTCAAGGCCTCGGACGAGGACCTGGAATGGCTCTATCCCGGGGAGGACCCGCTGGATTCGGCCCGCCGCTGGCTGTCTCTGGGCGGTTCGGAAGGCCCCGCCCTGGTGGTGGTGACGCGCGGAGCTGAAGGACCTTGGGGTGTCAACGCGTCCGGGGAAGCCCAGTTCCCGGCCCCCTCGGTCAATGTGGCGGACACCGTGGGCGCCGGAGATTCCTTCATGGCCGCGCTGCTGTCCGGGATCGTGGATCTCGGCCTCGACGGGGCGCAGAACCGCAAGGACCTCCGGGAACTGTCCGCCGACAGCCTCCGGGACCTCCTGGCCCGCGCGGCGTGGGCAGCCGCCGTGACGGTCTCGCGCGCGGGCGCCAACCCGCCGACCCGCGCGGAACTGAACCGGATGGAGCTCGAAGCGCAGGCGTTCCTGCCTGCGGATTCGGGCACCACCGGCGCTGAAAGTGCCAATCTCCCCATCATTTGAAAGGCAGCCATGACAAGCCACGACGCCCCGGCATTCCACGTCAGCAGCGAATCGTTCCAGGACGGCCAGACCCTTCCGCCGGCGCAGCGCAGCGGCAAGATGCGCGCCGGCGGGCAGGATGAGTCCCCACAGCTGAGCTGGAGCGGCGCACCGGCCGGAACCCGAAGCTATGCCGTGACCGTGTTCGACCCGGATGCCCCCGGCCGTGGCGGGTTCTGGCACTGGGCCGTCCTGGACCTCCCGGCCGACGTTACGTCCCTGCCGGCCGGGGCGGGCGCAGAGGGCGGCCGGGAGCTCCCGCCGGGCGCCCAGCAGCTGAAGAACGACGCCGGCTTCCACGGCTACGTGGGAGCTGCGCCGCCGCCTGGCCACGGTCCGCACCGTTACGTCGTCACGGTCCATGCCCTTGACGTGGAGCAGTCCGGACTGGACAACCACACCTCCCCGGCAAGTCTCGAAAGCAAGCTCTCCCGCCACACCCTGGCCCGGGCCACCCTTACCGGAATCTACGAACGGCATTAGGCAGGCCGCCGCGCCGGCCGTGCTCCCGTAGCCGCCGCGCGCGCCGTAGCGCTTCCACGCCCGTGGATTCGCCGGAAACTCGCGCGGTCGCCGTTGCCTTCCGGCGACTTCGCGCGGTTCCGGCGAGTCCGACGGCGGCCCGCCCCACCCGCCCCGCGCCCTGGTGGCCCCGCGCCCGCCTTGCACCCCCGCGCCCGCCTCCACGCCCCGCCCCGCAACCCCCCGCCCCGCCACCTGCGCCGCCACGCCCACGTAGACTGGCAGTATGCGGCTGGTAGCAAGTGACATTGACGGAACGATCCTCGGCCACGACGGCAAAATCAGCGAACGCACAGTCCGTGCCTTCTACGCGTGCCGCAAAGCCGGGGTCGAACTTGTCTTCGTCACGGGACGCCCGCCGCGCTGGCTGCACCCGCTGCAGGACCAACTGGGCCACACCGGGACCGTCATCTGCTCCAACGGCGCCGTGGTCTGGGACCTGGAAGCTGACCGGCTGGTCTCGGCCCGCGGTCTGGACCTCAACGCCGTCTTCGAGACACGCCGCATCATCCAGCGAATCCGGCCCTCGGCACTGTTCGCCGCCGAAACCCTGACGGGGTTCCACCTGGAGCCGGGCTTCATCGAGAACGGCTCCAGCGAGCTGCTCGCCGAGTTCACCCCGGCGCCGCTGCAAAGCACGCTCACCGCGGACGATTCCGTGGTGAAGTTTCTCGCCGTCGTGAAGGAGGGCACCGCGGACGAGTTCCTCGCTGAAGTGACGCCCGCCGTCGCGCATTTGGCCGCGGCCACCCATTCCGCGCCGAACATCGCCCTCCTGGAATTGTCCCTTCCAGGCGTCAACAAGGCCGTCACGCTCGCCGAGTACGCTGCCTCCCTGGGCATCGAGGCCGGAGACGTGGTGGCATTCGGGGACATGCCCAACGACATCGAAATGCTCCGCTGGGCCGGGGACGGGTACGCCATGGCCAGCGGCCACCCGGAGGCTATCCGCGCGGCCGGCCAGCAGGCGCCCCACTTCGACGACGACGGCGTCGCGCAGATCCTCGAGGCCAAGCTCGCAGCCCTGGGCGTCAGCCTTCCCTGACCCGGGCCGCCCTCGACCTGCCTCTGCGTGATCACCGGATTCCCAGCTTCCGGTCAACTCACGTTCATTTTGGGCTCATAGGCTGAAATCTCACGACGGATCGTTCAACCGATAGTGGGGAAATCATGGCCAGGCACCGCATTCAACGCACCGACGAACAACCTCTGCGACGGGTCGAACCGGACCCCCGCTGGAAGAACCTGCGTCGCGGAGACAGGGTTTCCGTCCGGACGCGCCCCGGCTATGAAACCGGGGGCCTCATCGACGCCGTCACGGAAGACCACACGGTGGTCTGGATCGACCTCGACGGCGGCCGGGGGCGCACCCTGCTGCACTGCAGCGACGGCGTCGAAATCCTTCTGCCCGTCTCCTGATCCTCGCGCTGCCGGGGCCGCCGCGCTCCGGTACGCTTCAGGCATGATCGCGTCGCACCCGTACTTTTCCGTTGACGGGGCCGCCGACGGACCCCTCGCCCTGGCCCACCGCGGCTTCTCCCGGGAGGGCCTGGAAAACTCGATGGCCGCGTTCGGTGCCGCCGTCGACCTCGGCTTCCGGCACCTTGAGACCGACGTGCACACCACGGCCGACGGCGTGCTGCTGCTGTTCCACGATGAGGCCCTGGACCGGATCACGGATGGCCGGGGACGGATCTCGGAGCTGTCTGCGGCGACGGTCGCGCGCGCCCGGATTGGAGGCACGGAACCGATCCCGCTCTTCGAGGAGCTCATCACCGCGTTTCCGGACGTCCGGTTGAACCTCGATGTCAAGGACTGGAACTCGGTGGCCACCCTGGCTGCGGCGATCGAGCGGTACGGGCTGCATGACCGCGTGCTGGTTGCCAGTTTTTCGGACCGCCGGCGCCGGGCCGTGCTGAAGCAGCTCAGCCGTCCGGCGGCGGGCTCCGCCGGAATCGTCTCCACCGGCCTATTCGTCCTGCTGGGCCCGGTACTGCCCGCCCCGCTGCTGCGGCTCGTAGCGCGCAGGGCGTTCCGCGGCGTCCAAGCCCTGCAGGTGCCCGTCCGCTTCGGTGCCGTGACCGTGGTGACGCCGGGCTTTGTGAGGCGCGCCCACCGGCACGGCCTGCAGGTGCACGTCTGGACCATCAATGAGCCGGCCGAGATGCACCGGCTGCTGGACCTGGGTGTCGACGGGCTCGTCACGGACCGCGCCGACCTGCTCAAACACGTGCTCCAGGAGCGCGGCACATGGCGGAACTGAACCGCGTGCCGCCGCCGTGAACCGCGTGCCGCCGCCGGAGGCCGCTCCTCCGGCGGGAACCTAGCCGCGGCCCATGCTGCCGGCGCCCGGGTCCTCGGCGCCCTCGGAGGGATCCGCCCGCAGGTCCTCCGGGTCGGGACCCGGCAAGCCGCCCGGGCCCGGGATGTCGTGCGGATCATTCAGCGGGGGAGTTCCTCCCGGTTCCTCGGTCGGGGCAGGCGGCGGGGAGTCCAGCGGCGAACCGCCGGGGTCGCCGGGGGTGAGGCGCGACGGGTCCGTGCCCGGCTCGCTGTCGGAACCGGAACCGGAATCGGAACCGGCAGCGGCACCTGCACCGGCACCGGAACTGCTGCTCTCGCCGTCGAGGGCGTTGGAGCCCTCGCTGATCGAGGAATGCACCTGGACGTCGTCCCGCGGATTACCGGGATCAGGGGCATGAGCGTCGTCGGACTTCTCCGCGGTGCCGCCAAGATCCTCCATGGCGTTCTCCGCCGCCTTGCTGATGCTGTCTCCGATACCCATCGCCGTCTCCTTAGTCGACACCGTGCGGCCGGGGCTGCCGGCCCTGCTCCTCCAGCCTAATCAGCATGCTTACGGGTCGTCCAGAGCCCGCGTCCGGGTGGAGCCCGGCGGTCAGCTGGAGAGCTCCATCATCAGCGGCGGGAGCTCTTCGGTGAGTTCGCGGGCGAGATAGCCCAGCCCACCCAACCGGCTGGCAAGCCGATCGCCGGCGGCGGCATGCAGATGCGTGCCCCAGCAGGCGGCCTGGGCGTCGGTGGTTCCACGGGCCCGGAGACCGGCAATGATCCCGGAGAGCACGTCCCCGCTACCCGAAGTGCCCAGCCCGCTGTGCCCGGTGGTGATTTCCCAGTGGCCGCCGCGCCCCGGCCCGTTCTGGTCACCGGTCCCGACACTGCCGGCTCCGTCAGCTTTCCCGGCCCGGCGCGGGGCCACGATGACCCCCTGGCAGCTCACCACGGCTTGGTATTTGTCGGCGAGTTCCGGCACGTCCCGGTGCAGGTCGTTCACGTCCCGGCCGAGCATGATGCCGGCCTCAGTTATATTCGGGGTCAGGATCAGCCGGTCCGCCCACGGTTCCAGCTCGCCCTCCAAGTCGGGCAGGGTGCCCAGGGCGTAGGCGTCGAGGATGATGGCCGGACGTGCCACGTCCGCCGCCATCGCGAGCATCCCGCGGACCAGGGCCACTGCCTCGTCCTTGTCGTCGAGGCCCGGCCCCACCAGGACGGCATCTGCGGAATCCAGCTCTCCGACGAGGGCGGAGGCCGCCGCCGAGCCGGCGACGGATCCCGACGGGGTTTCCGGCAGGCCCAGCACGCCGGCCTCGGGGAGCGCGACTGCAAGCTGCACCGCAACGGACTCGGCCACGGCCAGGGTGAGCCGGCCGGCACCGGAACGGAGCGCCGCGACCCCGGAAAGCAGCGCCGCCCCGGGCGTCATCCTGGCCCCGCCGATCACCAGGACGGAGCCGCGGTCATCTTTGCCCGACCCGCCGCCGGGCAGCGGCCAGCCCCTCAGCAGGGTCGGAGTGACCGGTTCAGCGGGGGTGGACATTGGCATCTCCTGAGTGTTGGGTCACCGGAACCCCTTCGCTCATCAGGTGGTCGGCCATGTTGAAACTCTCCAGCTGCCAGGGGCCGGTGCCATCCGGTCGGACAAAACGGCTGACCGAGGCATTGAGGATGGTGGAGGTGGCGGCGATGTCCAGGAGTTCGCGCTCCGTCAGGCCTTCCAGGACGTACCGGATCAGCAGGATCACGGCGTCGTGGCAGACCAGCATCACGCTCTGCCCGGGGTGCCGGCGGTCCAGGTCCCGGAGCAGGGAGCGCAGGCGCAGGGCGACGTCGGCCCAGGACTCACCCCCGGGCGGGCGGTAGTAGAACTTGCCCAGCCACCGCCGGCGTTCTGCTTCCTCGGGAAGCCGCGCTTCCACTCCGAGCGAGGTGAGCATATCGAGGATGCCGAGTTCGCGGTCGCGGAGCCGTTCATCAATCAGGACCGGCGTCTGCCAGCCGCCGGTGGTGACGGCGAGTTCCGCCGTCTGCCGCGCCCGGACATAAGGCGAGGACCAGACGACGGCGCGGCTTTCAGCCGGGAAGCCAGCCAGCAGCCGGCCCAGGGCCAGCGCCTGCTCGCGTCCGGTGTCGGACAGCTCGACGTCGGCGTCGCGGGCAGGCACTTGGATGACGTGCGCACCGGCCTGATGCGCCAGCGCCGCGGCGACGTTCCCTTGGCTTTCGCCGTGGCGGACCAGCAGCAGTTGCGTCACGCCGGGTAAGTCACGGCCCCGGCCAGTGGTCTCGTTCACTTCGCCCCCCTGGGTCCGGTCCGATTCTGCCTCGCTGTCACGTTACTACCGCCGCTCCGAGTTGTCGCCGCCTCCGCCCACCGTCCCGGAACCCGCCGTCCCGGGACCCGCCACTCGAACCCGGGCCGGAAGCGGCCATTCGAACCCGAACCCGGAACCCGCCGTCCCGGGACCGGGCCGTATCCCGGAGACCGCGCCCGGCCATCAAGGGAACTGGCAGGATAGAACCATGCGCATCCTCATCGCCCCGGACAAATTCAAAGGTTCGCTCACGGCCGTCGAAGCCGCCGCCGCCATGGCCGAAGGCGCCTTGCGGGTCTACCCCGACGCCGAGACCGTCCAGTTTCCGATCGCCGACGGCGGCGAAGGAACCCTCGAGGCAGCCGTCGCGGCCGGGTACGAGGAGCGGCTCAACGCCGTCGTCGGGCCCATCCTGGCCCCGGTCGGTGCCGCCTGGGCGATCCGCAACGATGCCTTCGGCGGCGCGACCGCCATCATCGAAACGGCACAGGCGTCCGGCTTGGCGGACATGGAGCCGACCCCGGCCAACGCCCTGCGCGCCCACAGCTACGGCTGCGGACAGCTGATTGCCGCCGCCCTGGACGCCGGCGCCACCGAGATCGTGCTCGGCCTGGGCGGCTCGGCGATGAGCGACGCCGGCAGCGGAGCGCTCCGGGCCCTGGGCCTGAAGCCGCTGGATGCCGCCGGCAACGTTGTGCCGCTGGGCGGCGGATCGCTGGCGGACGTGGCATCTGTGGATGTCAGCGGACTCGATCCCCGGCTGACTGCGGTGACCTTCCGGATCGCCGTCGACGTGCAGAATCCACTGTTCGGGGAAGACGGGGCGGCGCACGTCTTCGGTCCGCAGAAGGGCGCTGACGAGGACGCCGTGGCGCTGCTCGACGCAGGCCTCCGCAACTGGGCCTCGGTGTTGCGCCAGTGCACCGGCCGGGACGTCAACGTCCCCGGGGCCGGAGCTGCGGGCGGATTCCCGGCGTCGTTCCTGGCCTTCGGCAAGGCACGGCTGGAAGGCGGCTTCGAGCTGGTGGCGGGCCTCACCGGCCTCGCCGGAAAACTCGCCGAGGCCGACCTGGTGATCACGGGGGAGGGATCGCTGGATTCGCAGTCGCTCACCGGGAAGGCACCGATTGCGCTAGCCGATGCCGCCCGCGAGCTCGGCATTCCGGTGATCGTGGTGGCAGGACGCATCCTGGTCACGCCGGAGGACCTCGCCGGGCATGGGGTGGTGGCCGCCGCCCAGCTGCTGGACCTCGCGGGAAGCCCGGCCGACGCCGTCGCGAACGCCGCGAAGTACCTCGTCTGGGCCACCAGCCGGGTCCTGGAAGGGGCCTGAGGCTTCAGGCGCCGGTGTCCCTCAGGCGCCGGTGTCATAGTGCGGTTCGGCCACCGGCTTGGATTCCGGGGAGCCTTTCTCGCGGAGGTAGACCGAGGCGCCTACCAGCACGGCGACGGCCAGGAATTCGCTCTGCCAGTTCTGGAAGGATTCGAACCAGAACCTGCTCGTCGCGAGGTACTCGAGCACGGTCACCGGCGGTTGGCCGTGGCTTTGCTGCTCCTCGCTGTACCCCTCGGTTCCGCCGATCGCATGGAGGGAAATGGACATGAGGAACAGCAGCAGGAACATGACCGACAAGGAGTGCTCATAGAGCTTGAGGACCCAGCCGCCGCGCCGCACCGGCCACGGTGTGCTGGCCTTGACGGGTGCGTCCCGCGGATCCTGGTCCTGCGGGGCCTCTTTCCCCATCGGCTTCGATTCCGAGGAGCCCTTCTGGAAGAGGAAGACCGTCAGGATGACGTACATGCCCATCTGCAGGAACTCTGACTCCCAGTTCTCAAAGGTCGCCTCCAGGAATGCCCCGGTCCCGAGGTATTCAAGCACCGAAACGGCTGATTCCCCGTGGACCACCTGGTCCTCGCTGTAGTCGGCGGCGCCGCTGATGATCATCCCGCCGAAGAAGACGACGAAGAGCCCGATGTTGGCCAACAGAAGACCGTGTTCCTTCACCCACTTGCCCCCGGTTCCTCCTGAGGATGCGCTGCGCGGATGGTTTGCGGTGCTTGTCATCTCATTTTCCTTCGCCTGCCCGCTGGCGGAGCCTGTTGGGCACGTAGACCAGGAGGACCAGCAGCGCCGCCAGCAGCACCGCCCCGGCGGTGAGCCCGGCCGTCCGTCCAGCCGCGACGTCGAAGACCATCGCGGAGGTACCGACGCTGAGGAGCCCGATGCCGGCCAGGGCCACCTTCGCGATCCGGTCGGCGCTGGAGACGAGCGTGGCCTTGAGGCGCAAGCGGAACAGGCGTCGGTGCACGCTCACGGGCAGCAGGATCACCGCCGTGGTGAGTGCGGCCAGCGCCACGTTGGCCAGGTAGAGGTTGACCTGGAAATCGTCCAACGTGCTGAACCTTGACTGGAACGGCAGGGTCAGCAGGAAGCCCGCGAGGATCTGCACCCCGGTCTGCAACACCCGGAGTTCCTGCAGGAGTTCCATCCAGTTGCGGTCCATTTTTTCGTCGACGGACTCGTTTCTGCCGTCCCTCGGCAACTCTTCTTGATCAGGCACTGGACGAACCTCCGGTAGGTGCGGATCGGACTGCGGGTGGCAGCTAACAGTCAACCTAGGCTTGGGACTTACTAAATTCAAGTTGGTACTAAGTCTGCTGACTATTTTGCGGGTAGGGTGGAACTGTTTACTTCGCTGGGATAGCTTCGAGGAGCCGGTTCGTGCCGGCGGAAAGGGCCTCTCGGGCAGCCGCCGCCCGCCCTTCACCGAGGGATTAAGTCAGGATTCACCACGATTCCAACAGCAGGAGGAATGACATGACTCAGGACAACCAGCACGACCCGATCGAAGAAGCCGGTGGCTACGGCACCCCCACGGCGGAGCAGGAGATGCCCGCCGGGGACGCGAAAAAGTTCGCCCAGCCCCGGGAGGAAGAGGCGTTCGACGCTGCGGGCCTCAGCCAGGACACTCCGGACGGCGAGACCTTCCCGGCCGGAGCGCCGGACCTCAGCCAGTTCGGCGCAGAAGACCAGGACAGCGCAGGAGAACCCGGAGCCGGACGCTTCGGGGGAACGGAGGAACAATTGAGTTCCGAAAACGCCACTTCAGGACCGGGATACGACGCGAACGGACCCGATGATTCGGAGGCAGCAGTGCCTTCCTCAGAGGCGGAGATGGATGATTCCAACACCGACCAACCCGACGCCGGGCGGCCGTTCTCCTCGGAGCCGGGCCAGGATGCCGCAGGGCTGCCTGACGGTTCCGGCACGGACCTGCCGGAGAGCAGGTCGCCGAAGGACAGCGGCGACGACGCGGAACCGTTCGACGCCGGCTAACCCGCCGTCGAACCCGCTGTAATTGGCGAAAGGCCGGCGTCCTGCCACCCCATGGTGGCCGGACGCCGGCCCTTCGTTTGAAGGTTGCGGGCAGTTAGCGCCGTTTCTTTGGTGCGCGTTTGGCGGCGGCGTTGGCCGCGGCCTTCATGGCCGCGAGAGCCGCAGGCTCTTCGGTTTCCGGCTCTGACACCGTGCCGCGGGCCTTCGCGATGGCCTTCATGCCGTGGTAGATCACCAGTGCCGCCGCGGAACCCAGGGCAATGCCCGTGAACGTCAGGTCGCCGATGGTCCACCTGTAGTCCGCAATGCCGACAATGAGCGCGACGGCGGCGGTCGTCAGGTTCACGGGGTTGGAGAAGTTCACCTTGTTCTGGACCCAGATCTTCACGCCGAGGACGCCGATCATGCCGTAGAGCATGGTGGCCGCCCCGCCCAGCACGCCCGCCGGGACGGTCGCGATCAGCTCGCCGAACTTCGGTGAGAAGCTCAGCAGCACGGCAAAGAGGCCAGCCACCCAGTAGGCCGCGGTCGAGTAGACCTTCGTCGCCGCCATGACGCCGATGTTCTCCGCGTACGTGGTCGTCCCCGAACCGCCGCCCACGCCGGCGAGAACTGTCGCCGCGCCGTCGGCCATCAGCGCCCGTCCGGAGACGCCGTCGAGGTTCTGGCCGGTCATGGCCGAAACGGACTTCACATGGCCGATGTTCTCGGCGACCAGCACCAGCACCACCGGCACGAACAGGCCGACGACGCCGAGGTGGAATTCGGGGGTCTGGAAATGCGGCAGCCCGATCCAGGCGGCGCCGTCCATCTTGGTGTAGTCGACCTCGCCACGGAACATTGCCACAAGGTAGCCCACCACCACGCCGGCAAGGATGCTCAGCCGGCCGAGGATCCCGCGGAACATGACACTGACCAGAATGATGGTTGCCAGCGTGATGAGAGCGGTGATCGGGGCGGCATCGAAGTTGTTCTTCGCCGCGGGTGCAAGGTTGAGGCCGATCAGTGCGACGATGGCACCGGTGACGATCGGCGGCATCAGGCGGTTGATCCAGCCCGCCCCGAACTTCTGCACGACGGCGCCGATGATGGCCAGCCCGACGCCGGCCAGGACCACCCCGCCGAGTGCTCCAGCAACGCCGTACTGCTGCTGAGAGGCCATGATCGGGGCGATGAACGCGAAGCTTGAGCCGAGGTAGCTGGGCACCTGCCCCTTCGTGATCACGAGGAACAGCAGCGTGCCGATGCCGGAGAAGAAAAGCGTGGTGGCGGGCGGCATGCCCGTGAGGATCGGAACCAGGAACGTGGCGCCAAACATGGCAACGACGTGCTGCATGCCGACGCCGATGGTCAGGGGCCAGGCGAGCCGCTCATCGGGCTTGACGACCTCGCCCGGGCGGATGGACCTGCCGTTGCCGTGGAGCTTCCATTTGGTACCGAGCATGCTCATTGCCTGAGCCTTTCAGAGGATGTGTGGCGGGGCGGGAAGGAATCTTCCGGAGCAACTTTACCGCGCCGCTGTTACCGGCAGGCTGCGGCGGCGGCGCCGCTGTGCGGGACGTCACGGGGCGCGACGGGAAGCAGACCATGCCAGTGGAGGTTGCAACTATGGACAGCACAGACGTCCGGCTCTCCCGGGCATCAAGCGAAGGGATGCGAATGACGATCGCCCATGAAGAAGCCATAATCGACGCCGCCGCGGTGGACGCCATCTTTGCCGAGGCCCGCACGGCCAACGCCTTTACCGGCGAAGTCAGCGAGGAACAGGCCCGCGCCATCTACGAGCTCACCAAGTTCGGGCCGACCGCCTTCAATTCGCAGCCGCTGCGCGTGACCTATGTCCGCTCCGCCGCGGCCCGTGCCACGCTCGTGGGCGCCCTGTCCAACGGCAACCGCGCAAAGACCGCGTCGGCGCCGCTCGTCGCAATCCTCAGCTACGACACGTCGTGGCAGGAGCGGTGGGACACCTTCCTTCCCGGTTACAACGCCCCCAAAGCCATGTACGATGCGGCCCCGGAGCTGGCCGCGGCCACCGGCAACAACAACGCACACCTGCAGGCCGGTTACTTTATCCTCGCCGTGCGCTCTCTTGGGTTCTCCGCCGGGCCCATGACCGGCGCGGACTTCGCCGCGATTGACGGTGCGTTCTTCCCCGACGGCGGCCAGGCGAGCTTCCTGCTGGTAAACATCGGCCAGCCCGCTGCTGACGCGTGGGGTGCGGCGAAGCCGAAATTCGCCTACGAAGAGGTCGTCCGCACGGTCTGACGCCTCAGCCGCCTCCGGCATCCGAGCCGCGGAGGTGCCTCCGGCACCATGGGGGACAGGCCGGAGGCACTCGGGACGCAATTCTGCGCGTGAGCGCAAGGCCGCATCCGGGGCCACTTCCAGTCTAATCCGCAAACGCGTCCACGGCACAGGGCCTGCCGGTCGTGCCCCCGGGGCAGCGATGCCGTGGGTGCCGGAGGCGCGTCATTTCGTGAACACCCGCCCGGGATTCCTTCCGGGGTGCGATACTAAGGTCACGCGAGGCTGCGTCCACAAATTTCGGGCTATTAGGTGCGGACTGGGGGCCGGAACATGATGCTTGACACCGCGACGTTGCGGGTTGCCTTGGCGGTGGTCGACTTGACCCTGCTCCTGCTTTTTTACTTCATCACGTTCCGCCGGACCCGTTCCGCCTACAGCGGCTGGTGGTGCATGGCCCTGCTCCTGTTCCTGTCCGGCAATGCAGCGTACCTCTTCGACGGCTCCGTCCATCAGGTGTGGGCCAACCCCTCCGGAAACGTCCTTCTGGTGGCAGGCGCGGCCAGTATTTGGGCCGGGGCCCGTTCACTGCGGACCACGGTGCCCAAGGCATGGCTGCTCGCGGTCGCCCCTGCCATCACCGCCGTGGCCTCGGTACTGGACCAGCCGGCCACCAACATCTGGGCAGGCGGACCGTCCTATCTGGCGTCGATGGGCGTCTTGATCGGCCTGGCGTGCCGGGAGCTCTTCCTGCTTGACCGCAATTTCTCCCGCGTGCACCGGACGCTCGCCGTCGGAGCCGGCATCCTTTCGGTGTTCTACCTGGGGCGGCTGGTCGCCTTCCTGGCGGACGGGCCCGAGGGGCCGGTGTTCCACTCGGTGTTCGGATCGGTCACGACGACCCTGTTTTCGGCCGTGATTCTGGTCGTCGCGTCCTTCACCATGGCCGAGCTCAGCAACGAGCAGCTGAACCAGGATTTGCGGGCACGGGCTACGTTCGATGGCCTGACCGGTCTGCTGAACCGGGCCGCGTTCCTGGAGCTCGCCGAGCACGAGCTCCGCCGCCTCAACCGGGTCCGGACCACCGGCTCCCTGGTCCTCGCCGACCTGGACCACTTCAAGGCCATCAACGACGAGTTCGGCCATTCGGCCGGTGACACGGCACTCCAGGCTTTCGCGGATGCCTGCAAGGCGACGGTCCGTGCCACCGACCTCGTGGGCCGCTACGGCGGCGAGGAATTCATCCTGCTGCTCCCCGGAGTCACCCCGGAGGTGGCCAGCGACATCGCCGCGGAGATCAGTCGCCGCCTGGAGACGTGGCAGTCCAGCACGATCCCGCGCCTCCCCACGGTGAGTTACGGCATCGCGGCCACCAGCCACGGGCGGGCGGAACTCCCGAAGATGGTTGCCGCGGCCGACGCGGCCCTCTACCAGGCGAAATCGCTCGGCAGGGACCGCTCCGTGCTGGCCAGCCACCTTGAGGAAAAGTCCGCCTGACGGCTAGCTAGGAAATGACGCCGTCGACAAGAGCCTTGGCCTCGGCCTGGACCTGCTTGAGGTGCTCGGCGCCTTTGAAGGACTCGGCGTAGATCTTGTAGACGTCCTCGGTGCCGGACGGCCGGGCCGCGAACCACGCATTGTCGGTGACCACCTTGAGGCCGCCGATCGCCGCGCCGTTGCCGGGCGCCGTGGTCAGCTTGGCGGTGATGGTCTCCCCGGCCAGTTCCGAAGCCGTGACATCCGAGGGGGACAATTTGCCAAGCGCCGCCTTCTGCTCGCGGCTGGCCGCCGCGTCGATCCGTGCGTAGACAGGGTCGCCGAACTGGTCGGTGAGGCCCTTGTAGAGCTGCGACGGCGACTTGCCGGTCACGGCGGTAATCTCCGAGGCCAGCAGCGCCAGCAGAATGCCGTCCTTGTCCGTGGTCCACACGCTGCCATCCAACTTGTTAAAGGACGCGCCCGCCGATTCTTCGCCGCCGAAGGCTCCCTCGCCCGACAGCAGGCCCGGGACGAACCACTTGAAGCCCACCGGGACCTCAACGAGCTTGCGCCCGAGGCTGTCGGCCACCCGATCGATGATGGAGGAGGAGACGAGCGTCTTGCCGATCACGGACTGCGGATTCCAGCCGGTGCGGTGGCGATAGAGGTAGTCAATGGCAACGGCCAGGTAGTGGTTGGGGTTCATCAGGCCGCCGTCCGGGGTCACGATGCCGTGCCGGTCGGCGTCGGCATCGTTGCCGGTGGCGACGTCGAACGCTGCGGACCCGTCCGCACCAATAGCCATCCGGTTGATCAGCGACGCCATCGCCCACGGCGACGAGCAGTCCATCCGGATCTTCTCGTCCCAGTCCAGCGTCATGAAGGCCCACCGCGGGTCGACAGTCGGGTTGACCACGGTGAGGTCCAGGTGGTGGCGCTCGCCGATCTCGCCCCAATAATCCACCGACGCCCCGCCCATCGCGTCGGCGCCGATTCGGACGCCGGCCTCGCGGATCGCGTTGAGGTCCAGCACCGATGGAAGGTCATCCACATAGCTGCTGAGGAAGTCGAACTTGCCCGTGGTGCCGGCGCTGAGGGCGTCGTCGACGGGGATCCGTTTGACGCCGCGCAACCCGTTTTCCAGCAGTTCGTTGGCGCGGTTGGCGATCCAGCCGGTGGCATCGGAGTCCGCGGGCCCGCCGTGCGGGGGGTTGTATTTGAAGCCGCCGTCGCCGGGCGGGTTGTGGCTGGGCGTGACGACAATGCCGTCGGCCTGCGGTGCCCCGGCAGGGGAGTTGTTGTTGTGGCTGAGGATGGCGTGGCTCAGCGCCGGAGTGGGGGTGTAACCGTGGCGGGCGTCGATCAGCACATTGACGCCGTTCGCCGCGAGCACTTCCAGGGCGGAGTTCTGCGCGGGCTCACTCAGCGCGTGGGTGTCCTTGGCCAGATACAGGGGGCCGGTGATGCCCTGGCCGGCCCGATACTCCACGATGGCCTGGGTGATGGCCAGGATGTGCGGCTCGTTAAAAGAGGCCTTCAAACTGGACCCGCGGTGCCCGGAGGTGCCGAACACTACACGTTGCCCGGGGTCACCTAAATCCGGCGAAACGTCGTAGTACGCATCCAGAAGCGCAGTGAGGTCAACAAGGTCTTGGGGTTGGGCAACAGTGCCCGCGCGGCTAGCCATGGCATTAGCATGCCAGACGAGACGGGAGCACTACGTGATTTTGGGCGGAATCGGGCCCCTGTGACGCAGAATTTCGTGATCATCGCAACGGCGCGGCGGTAGGCTGGATCCAGGGACTAAAAAGGGGACTTCCATGACTGACCAGCCGACTTCGGGCAAGGACGACACGCCGCACGGGGAGCAGCCGCCGTCGTACACTCCACCGCGGGGGACCGAGAGCACGGCCCGGGCCGCAAGTCAGGGCTCGGAGCCGGGTTACGGCCAGCCGGCGTTCGATGCGAAGGGTCAGGCAGACGAGCAGAACGGCCAGCCGGCCCCCGACTACGGTCAGCCCAGGGATGCCTACGGCACACCGTACGGCGCGGCACCGCAGCAGCCCTTCGGCCAGCAGTCTTATGGCCAGCAGCCTTTCGACCCGCCGACGTACGGCCAACAGTACGCGGCGCCCGGCCAGCCCGGCGCCAGCTACAACGCCTACGGCCAGCCGGGCTATTACGGGGTGCCGGCCGAGCCCAAGACCCTGAGCATCGCCAGCCTTTGCTGCGGAATTGCCGCGCTCGTGGGCTTCGGGTTCTTCCTGCTGCCGCAGATCGCCGCCGTCATATTGGGGCACATGGCCCTCACGAGGGAGCCGGCCGGCCGGGGCATGGCAATAGCGGGCCTGGTGCTCGGCTATGTGGGGATTGCGATCACGATCCTGGTCATCGTGATCTTCGGGATAGTGATCAGCAGCGCACGCTACAGCGGTTACGGGGTCTAGTTTTCCGGCATTCGCCCTATCTCGGCAGTGCCTACGTGACGTCTGACAATAGGCGCCTGACCCTCGCTGCCAACGCTCCGCGGAATTCGGCATTGGCGGACACCTTTTCGGGAAAGATGGCTTTGAGTCCCAGGAGCCTGTCGGCGAGACCGGCCTCGGAGCCCGCGGCGGTCTCCCGCAGGATGTCCGCCATCGGGTCATCGAGGGCCAGGGGCTTGCCGTTGACATCGCGTCCCCGGTAGATGAAGACCATCCACCCGGCGAGCATCATGGCGGCGGAGTAGGGCACCTCGCCGGCCGCGAGACGGTCCGCCACCGTGCCAAGGATGCGGACGGGCAGCTTCTGAGAGCCGTCCATGGCGACCTGGATGGTGGTGTGGCCAAGGTTTGGATTGGCGAACCGGGCGAGGATCGACTCGCCGTATTCGTGGAGGTCCAGCCCCGGCGGCGCATTAAGTGTCGGGATGACGTCGTTGCGCTGGAGGTTGCGGGCCTCGTTCAGGAGGGCGTCGTCGGCGACGGCGCCGGCAATCGTCTGATGTCCGTGCAGGGCCCCGAGATACGCCAGCAGGGAATGGGTGGCATTCAGCATCCGCAGCTTGGCGACTTCGAAGGGGCCGACGTCGTCCGTCAGTATCGCTCCGGCGCGTTCCCAAGCGGGGCGTGGACCGAGAAAGTTGTCCTCGATGACCCACTGGCCGAAGGGTTCGGCGACCACCAGACCGTCGTCGCGGACGCCGAGGATCCGTTCCGCCGCCCGCCGGTTCGCTTCCGTCGTGGCAGGAACAATCCGGTCCACCATGCTGGAGGGGAACGTGACAGATTTCCGCAGCCATTCCAGCATGTCTTCCGCCCGGGCCGCGCCGGCCACGGCATGCACGAGGTCCCGGGTGACCTTGCCGTTGGACATCAGGTTGTCACAGCACAACACGGCGAACGGCGAGCCGGAACCGGCATAGCGCCGCGCGAGGCCCCGGGCCAGCAGCCCCAGCGGCGTGCGGGCGGGTCCGGCGAAGGACCGCCCCGCGAGCTCCGCCTTGAGGGCTTCGATGTCCGCGGCAACACCGGGATTGGAAGTATCCAGTTCACCGCTAAGGGTGCGCGGATAGCCTTTTTCCGTGATGGTCAGGGACGCGACATGAACGTCCTCCGAAGCCAAGGCGCGCAGCACTTCTGCCGAGTCCACAGCGGGGAAGGCCACTTTGCGCAGCGAACCGATCAGTCGGAGTGACTCTGAATCCCGGGCCTTGGTCAGAACCGAATACAGTCCATCCTGCGGCCCCAACTGCTCAGCCACCCGCGCCGAGCGGCCGGTCACGCCAAGGATGCCCCAGCGGGGATCTCCGGTGGCCGCCGCGGCGTCCTCCGTGTAGACGGCCTGGTGCGCCCGGTGGAACGCGCCGACACCGAAATGGACGATTCCGGTACTGAGCGCGCGGGGATCCATGGCCGGACCAGAGACCCCCTCCCGGCCGGAAGCCGAACCCAGGGAAGCCAGCGAGAGCCGCTGCGTTGCGGTGTGGACGTGCTCGTGTTCATGGAGGGCCTTTCAGCCGGAGGCGGTGGGCAGGAGTGCGACGGCGGTCGGGTCAGTCCGTGTCTTCGCGGATCTGCGAGACCAGCTGGGTCGGATTGACGAACCGCAAGGCCACGATGAGCATGACCATCATCATGAGCATGTAGACCACGGCCATGGCGTCCACGGACTGCTGGGCCCGGATTCCGGCGCCGGTCATGGCCGTGAACAGCGCCACGACGAGGGTGTCGGAGGTGGAGTCCGAGGTCAGGAACGTCAGTTCGAACATGCCCACCGTGCGGACCAGGACGAGGACAGCCGCAGCGAGGATTCCCGGGATCAGCAGCGGCGCGAGGATTTTCGTGAACAGCCGCAGCATGTTGGCGCCGCACATCCGGGCCGCGGATTCGATGGACGGGTTGATCTGTTCAATGAAGGGCGTCATGGTCAGGATGACGAACGGGATGGACGGAACCAGGTTGGCGAGGATGACGCCGGTCAGGCCCGGGGCGAGGTGGTAGTACGTCAACAGGGTGGCCAGCGGGATGCCGTAGGTGATGGGCGGCATCATGATCGGGAGCAGGAAGACGAGCATCAGGATGCTCTTGCCGGGAAAGTTGCGGCGGGCCAGTACGTAGGAGGCGGGCGCGCCGACCAGCACGGAGATGCCGACGACGGCGACGGAGACGGTCACGGTGGTCCCGATGACCTGGCCGAGGTCGTATTCCTTCCAGGCCTCGGCGTACCACGAAGCCGTATAGCCCGAGGGCAGCCAGGTATCAAACCATTCCCTGGCGAAGGAGTTCACGACCACGGACGAGACGACGCCAAGGAGCAGGATGAGGAAGATCGCCATGCCGCCCCAGATGAGGAATGTTCCGGGCGAGGCGGCCAAAGGGCGCTTGGCCGGTGCCGGCGCAGCTTTGGGATTTCGTTTCAGCGTGAGACTCATCAGCCTTTACCTCCGGTGGATCCTTTGTACATGCGTGAACGCCAGATCAGCACCAGGATGATGACGATCAGTTCCACGGCGCCCATGACGATTGCCGCCGCGGATGCGAGTGGGTAGTCGAACTGTTGGCCCCAGGCGTTGTACGCCACATAGGCGATAACGCGCGTGGATCCGGATGGATCACCCACCAGGATGGCCGATGGGAAGACGCTGAAGGCCAGGACGAAGGTCAGGCAGAACGTGATCGCCAAGCCCGGGGCGAGGAGGGGCAGGGTGATGCGGCGGAACCGCTGTTTCCAGTCGGCGCCGAGTGTGCGTGCGGCCGCTTCGAGCGACGGATCAATGCCGGACAGGTAGGAGAGGATCAACAGGAAGGCGAACGGGAAGCCGGAGATGATCAGCGACCACAGCACGCCCCAGTAGTTCTGCACGAGCTGGAGCGGTTCGAACCCGAGGACCCCGAGGAACCGGTTGAGCCAGCCGCGCTGGCCGAAGAAGTTCAGCAGGCCTTCGGCCGTGAGGACAGTGCCCAGCGTGATCGGGATGACCAGGACGGTGGTCAGGGCGCGCTTGCCGCGGAACTTGCCCCGCATCTTGTAGGCGATCGGAACTGAGGCCAGGACGTTGATCAGCGCGGCGGGAACGGCCAGCTGCAGTGTCACCCAGATGGATTCGAGGCCCCGCACGGACGGATCGGTGAAGAACTTGATGTACGCCCCGAACAGCCCGCCGGTCTTCGGCTGGAACGACAGCCCCAAACCGTAGATGAAAGGGTAGACGAAGAGCACGAGCGCGAACAGCAGGGCCGGCAGCAGCAGGAGCAGCAGTTTGTCGATTCCGCGCTCCGCCAGCCGGTGGGACAGCGCGGGCTGGGTGCCCGGTCCGCTGTCCGCCCGGCCGGATTTCTGCCCGGTCATGGTCACAGTACAGCTCCCTCAAGCTCCGGGGCGGGGCTGGCGATCCCCGCCAGCGCTGCCGGGAAGACGAGCACCCGGTCACGGGACGCCGTCAAGGTGACCCGCTGTCCGGGCGCGACATGCCGCGGTGTGCGCACGTGGAGCGCTTGGCCGTCGTCGGCGCGGGCCTCGACGGCGAACTCCCGGCCCTGGTATTCGACAACCTCAACCGTGGCGTTGATGCTTGCCAGGCCATCCGGCACCGTTCCTGCAGGGGCGATGTCGAAGTCCTCGGGGCGCAGGCCCACCTTGACGGCGTCGCCGGCCCGGAGGAAATCCTTCGTCGATCCGGTGACTGTCGTGTCGAGCACCGAGACGGTCACGGCACCGTCGTGCACGCGCTCGACGACGCCCTCGAGCAGGTTGCGGTATCCCATGAAGTCTGCGACGTGCCAGTTGACCGGATGCTCGTGGAGTTCCTGCGGCGTGCCTACCTGCTGCACCTCGCCGAGACGCAGTACCACCAGGCGGTCCGCAAGGGACAATGCCTCTTCCTGGTCGTGTGTGACGTACAGCGTGGTGAGCCCGAGCGACTGGTGCAGGCGGCGGATCTCGGTGCGCATCTCCAGCCTCAGCTTCGCGTCCAGGTTGGAGAGCGGCTCATCCATCAGCACCAGCGGCGGACGCAGCACCACTGCCCGGGCAATGGCGACGCGCTGCTGCTGGCCGCCGGACATCTGGCCGGGCAGTTTCGAGGCATGCGGGCCGAGCTGGACCAGATCGATCGCTTCCGCCACGCGTTTCTTGATCTCGGCCTTCGGCACATTGCGCATTTCCAGGCCGAAGGCAATGTTCCTTTCAACGCTGAGGTGTGGGAAGAGGGCGTAATTCTGGAACACCATGCCGAATCCACGCTTTTCCGGCGGCAATTGGTCGATCTGCTTGCCATCCATCAGGATGCGTCCGCCGGTGAGCGGCAGCAGTCCGGCGAGACAATTCAGCGCGGTCGACTTGCCGCAGCCCGAAGGTCCGAGCAGGGCAATGAACTCACCGCTCCGGATGGAGAGGTTGAGGTTTTTCAGGGCGTTCTGCCCGCCAAAGGACCGGGCGACATTTTCAAGTTCGAGAGTCTCGAAACTCGTGGCGTGGATGCTCATTTCTTCGCTTCGACCTTTCCGGTCGCCACCTGGGTGTCCCAGGTGTCAAAGGCCTTCACCAGGGCGGCGGCGTCGATCGGCGTTGCCTTCGGATTGTCCTCGATGAGCGCGTCGTATTCGCTCCGGCCGAACTTCTTGATGACGTCCTGGCTGGCCTGTGGGGCGAGGTCGATGCTGACGTCCTTGATGGCGGGGCCGGGGTAGAAGTAACCGGTGTCATATGTCTTGGCCTGCTGTTCCGGCGTCAGGGCGTACTGCAGGACCTGCAGGATGGCGGACATTTTGTCCGCTGAGACGCCCTTGGGGACGGCAGCGTACTGCGCATCAGTGACCCACGTGAAACCTTTGAGGGCCTGGGTTTTGAAGTTCTCCGGCACCTGGCCGAGGGCGCGGGGGTTGATGTCCCAGCCCGTGGTGGTGATGGCCATGTCCCAGGTTCCGTTTTTAAGGTTGTTCATGGTCACCCCTGTTCCGGTCGGGTAGGACGAGACGGACTGGTTCAGCTGCTTGAGGTAGTCCCACGTCTTGGTCCAGCCGTTCACCGGATCCTTGGGGTCCGAGTCCCCCAGGATGTACGGCAGGCCCATCAGGAACGTACGTCCCGGGCCGGAGTTCGCCGGACGCGCGTAGCCGAAGCGTCCCGGATTTTCTTTGGCCCAGGTCAGGAGTTCCTCGGCGGTAGTGGGCGGGTTGGGAACCTTGTCCGGGTTGTATTCAAGTAGTGGTCCGGAGGGGTAATAGGTCAGCGCAATGCCTTGGTCCTGGGCGAGCTTCTGCATTTCCGCGGCCGGCTCCTGGTAGTTGGCCATGTTGCCGAGGCGGTCCTTGTAATCCTTGGCGATCGGCGCGAACAGTCCTTCGCTGATACCGGCGGAGAGACCATCTGTGCCCGTCAGGACGAGATCGATCTTCAGGTTCCCGGCCTGCTGCTGAGCTTTGACCTTGCCAGCCATGTCAGGGGCGCCGGCAGTTTCCCATGTGACGGAGGAAATGACGTCCGGGTTGTCCTTGGCGAACTGGTCGAAGATCTCGCCCGTCAGCTGCTTGTTTCCGGCGACGTCGAGGATGTTCAGGGTGACTGCCTTGGACGGCTTCTCGGGAACGCTGCCCGCCGATAGCGTCGGAGCGGATCCGCCGTCGCTTCCCGGGGCACCGCAGCCGGTGGCAAGCAGGCCGGCTACACCGAGGGTGGCGGCCCACTGGATTCTTCTAGATGCTCGCATGGGATTTCCTTTCATTGCGTCCGGCAACATTGCCGGACGGACGCTCTGGTGCGGGGGACCGGGGTACGGACGTGGACTGCCGGACCACAAGCTCGATCGGCAGGTATTCGGCGGGACGGGAATCAGACGTGGGATCGAGGCTGTCGATGAGACGGTCGACGGCGGCGCTGCCCACCTTGCGCAGGGGCGCCCGCACCGTAGTGAGGGCCGGCGAGACAAGGGTGGCGGCGTTGATGTCGTCGATGCCGACCACGCTCAACTCGTCGGGAACACTGATGCGGCGGGCACTGAGCCGGGCGATGATGCCCAGCGCCACGAGGTCGTTGTATGCGAGGACGGCTGTCACTCCGGCCGCCACGGCGAGATCAGCTGCGGACTGCCCGCCGCCGAAGACCGGGGCGAAGGACCCCAGCGACCGGACCTCCAGCCCTGCGAGTTCGGGGGCGGCCTGCTGGATGCCGAGACGGCGCTGCCGGTCCGACCACGAGCCGGTGGGGCCGCCGGCGTAGCCCACGAACCGGTGCCCCAGGGCGTGCAGGTGCTCGAGCGCCTGGTGGAGGAGGCGCAGGCCTTCTCCGGGAGCATGCTCTACGAGATGGCACGCATGTCCGTTGAGGACGGCCTCGTGATGCAGCTCCACCCGGGGGTGCTCCGCAACCACTGCCGCGAGGTACATGACTCCTACGGACCGGACAAAGGGTTCGACATCCCCGTCAAGGTTGAGTTCACGCGGTCCCTGCGGCCGCTGCTGGATAGCTTCGGTATGGACAAGACCTTCCGTTTCATAGCGTTTACCACCGACGAAACGGTGTACTCGCGTGAACTGGCGCCCCTCGCCGGCTGCTATCCCGCGATGAAGCTCGGCGCGCCCTGGTGGTTCCTGGACAGTCCTGAACAGATGCGGCGTTTCCGGGAATCCGCGGTAGAGACCGCCGGGTTCTACAACACCAGCGGTTTCGTCGACGACACCCGGGCCCTGGCCTCCATTCCGGCACGCCATGATCTGTCACGCCGCATCGATTCCGGCTACCTCGCCCGGCTGGTGACCGAAGGGCGGCTGGGCCTTGCGGAAGCCGTGGAGACCGCCGTCGACCTCACCTACAACCTGCCGTTGCAGTCCTATGCGGCCCGCAACTGATCCCGAAGGAACACCATGACGATACGTTCGGTCGAAGTCCTGATCAGCAGCCCGGGACGGAATTTTGTGACGCTGCGCATCACCACGGAGGACGGCGTGGTGGGGCTAGGCGACGCCACCGTCAACGGCCGCGAACTGGCCGTCAGCGCCTACCTCACGGAGCATGTGGTCCCGCTCCTGATCGGCCGGGACGAGGCGAAAATCGAGGACGCGTGGCAGTTCCTCTACCGGAGTGCCTACTGGCGCCGCGGGCCGATCACGATGGCGGCGATTGCCGCCGTCGACGTCGCCCTCTGGGACATCAAGGCCAAAGTGGCCGGCCTGCCGCTCTACCAGCTGCTCGGCGGCGCCTCCCGCATAGGATGCCTGGCCTACGGGCACGCGTCCGGATCCGACGTCGATTCCCTGTGCGTCTCGGTGCAGAACCACCTGGACCAGGGGTTCAAGGCGATCCGGATCCAGACCGGGGTGCCGGGGCTGGGCCAGATCTACGGCGTCGCCACCGACCAGCGGCCCGGGCAGCGGTACGACTACGAGCCCGCCAAACGGCTTCCGCTCCCGGCCGAGGAAATCTGGGACACGCGCGCCTACCTCCGCCACGTGCCTGAGGTGTTCAAGAGCGTCCGGGAGAAGTTCGGTCCGGAGCTCATCCTGCTGCACGACGGCCATCACCGGATGACGCCCAACCAGGCGGCGTCGCTGGGAAAGAGCCTTGAACCCTACGACCTTTTCTGGCTGGAGGACTGCACCCCGGGCGAGAACCAGGAGGGCATGCGGCGGGTGCGGTCCCAGACCACCACCCCCTTGGCGATCGGCGAAGTGTTCAACAGCGTCTTCGACTACCAGACGCTCATCACCGAACAACTTATCGACTACGTCCGCTCGGCGGTCACCCACACGGGCGGCATCACTGCACTGCGCAAGCTGATGGACTTCGCCGCGATCTACCAGATCAAGTCGGGCTTCCACGGGCCCACTGACATCTCGCCGGTGGGCCAGGCGGCCCAGCTTCACCTGGGCCTGGCCATCCACAACTTCGGCATTCAGGAATACATGAAGCACTCCGAGGAGACCCTGGAGCTGTTCCGGACCAGCTACACCTTTATCGACGGGCTGCTGCATCCCGGGGACAATCCCGGCCTCGGCGTCGACTACGACGACGAACTGGCTGCGGGCTTTGAGTACACGCCGGCCTATCTTCCGGCGGCCCGCCTGGTTGACGGGACGGTGCATGACTGGTGAAGGCAACCGCTCCGCCGATGACACTTGAAAACAGTGTGCTCCGGCTCGCCGAAAGCGACGAGGTGGGTGTCGCCACCCGCGATCTGGCGTCCGGCACGGTCCTGGAGACCGAAGCGGGACCCGCCGTGGAGGTGCGCGCCAACGTGCCCCGGGGACACAAAATTGCGCTCGCTGACATGCCGGCCGGGGCAGCCGTGCACAAGTACGGGCAGTCGATCGGCCGAGCCCTGACCCAGATCCGCCGAGGAGACCATGTCCACACCCACAACCTCGGCATGGACCAGGTCCGGCAAGACTACGAATTCGGCACCTCCCGCGTCACACCGCAGGCGCCGGCCGGCCCGCGTCCCACGTTCCAGGGGTACCGCCGCGCCAACGGGAAGGCCGGTACGCGCAACTACGTGGGGATCCTGACTTCGGTCAACTGCTCGGCGAGCACGGCCCGGATGATCGCGGACCAGTTCCGCGGGGCCGCACTGGATGCGTTCCCGAATGTGGACGGCGTCTTCGCACTCACGCACGGGAGCGGCTGCGGCATGGTGCTCGGCAGCGCCGGCGCGGAAGTCCTGGTCCGCACGCTTCGCGGCTATGCCCATCACCCAAACTTCGCCGGGCTCCTGGTCCTGGGACTGGGCTGCGAGATGCTGCAAACGGAACGCTTCCTGGACGCGGACACCTCGGCCCGGTTCATCGAACGGCTCACCATCCAGGACTCTGGAGGCATCCGGGCAACGGTCAAAGCCGGGGTGGGCCTAATCCAGGGGATGCTGCCGTCCATCAACCAGCTCCAGCGGGAGACCGTAGACGTTTCCGAGCTGGTTCTGGGCCTCAACTGCGGCGGCTCGGACGGGTACTCGGGCATCACCGCCAACCCTGCACTCGGCGTCGCCTCGGACCTGCTCGTTGCCTACGGCGGGACCTCCGTACTGGCCGAAACCCCCGAGGTTTTCGGCGCTGAGCATCTGCTGACCCGACGGGCCGTCGCGCCCGAGGTAGGGCAGCGGCTGCTGGACCAGCTCGTTTGGTGGCAGGAATACACCACCGCCGGCGGAGGGAGCCTGGATAACAACCCCTCGCCCGGAAACAAAGCCGGTGGCCTGACCACCATCCTGGAGAAGTCCCTGGGCGCGGTCGCCAAGGCCGGGCAGGCGGAACTGTCCGGCGTCTACGGCTACGCCGAACCCATCACGAGCCGCGGTCTCGTCTTCATGGACACTCCCGGCTACGATCCCGTCTCGGTTACCGGCATCGTGGCCGGTGGCGCCAACGTGGTGTGTTTCACCACGGGCCGCGGATCGGTGTTCGGCTGCAAGCCCGTGCCCAGCATTAAGCTCGGCACCAACACTGAGCTGTACAACAGGATGCCGGAAGACCTGGATCTGAATTGCGGCGTCATCGTGGACGGCGACGCGACCGTCCAGGAGGTGGGCGAGCAGATTTTCGCCCGGATCCTCGCGGTGGCGTCGGGCGAACAGACGGTCAGCGAAGAACTTGACCTCGGACAGGAGGAGTTTGTGCCATGGCAACTAGGGACAGTGACATGAGCGCGGACCTCGGAATCGTAGAGCGCCCGCCGCCCAGCCGGATCCTGCTCCGCAATCCGGTCGTAGCCGTGCTCCGGGCGCGGCATGCCGCTCAACATGCACCGGTCACCTCCGCGCTGGCGGCGGGCGGAGTGCGCAGCAGCGTCGTGGCCGAGGCTAACCGGCAGTGCCTCGCCCTGTTTTCGATGCCCGGCGACCCCGTGCCGAGTTCGCCTGTGCCGAGTTCGCCGGAAATATGCGGGTTCGCCCAAACGCTGCGGGCTCGCTCGAAACTTCCGGCGACCGCGCAGCGTTCCAGCGATTGGGCTGGCGGCGGATGGGCTGTCAGGCGTCGAAAATGATGACCTGGCGGACGGCCTTGCCGTCGGCGAGCTGGTCCATGGCCTCGTTGATGTCGGCCAGGCCGATCCGCTTGGAAATCAGTTCCTCGACCGGCAGCTTCCCTTCGCGCCAGAGCTGGGCGTATTTGGGGATGTCCCGGGACGGAACGGCGGAGCCGAGGTAGCTGCCGACGATCGTCCGCGCTTCCGCCGTGACGGTCAGCGGGGAGATCGAGGCCCGGGCTTCCGGGGAGGGCAGGCCTGCGGTGATCGTGGTTCCGCCGACGGCGGTGGCGGCGAAGGCGGTTTCGAACGCGCGGGGATTGCCGGCGCATTCGATTACATACCGGGCCTTGATGCCGTCCTCGAGGACCTGCTGCGGGGTGTACGCCTCGTGGGCTCCCAGCCGGCGGGCGTGTTCGAGTTTCGCCTCGAAGGTGTCCACGGCGACGATTCGGGAGATGCCCTGGGAGATAGCCGTGATCAGGGCGGCCATGCCGACGCCGCCGAGGCCCACGATCATGATGCTGTCCTTGGTTTCCGGGCGGGCCGCGTTGAGGACGGCACCGCCGCCGGTGAGCACGGCGCAGCCCAGTACGGCGGCGACTTCCGCGGGGATGTCGTCGCCGACCGGCACGGCCGAGGCCCGGTCCACGACGGCGTGGGTGGCGAATCCGGAGACGCCCAGGTGGTGGTGGACCTTTTCGTCCGCGCGGCTCAAGTGGGTTGAACCATGGAGCAGCGTTCCCTCATTGTTGCTTCTCGATCCGGCGGTGCAGGGCAGCCGGCCGTCCGCGGCGCAGTTCTCGCATTTTTCGCACCGGGGCAGGAAGGACATGACTACGCGCTGGCCCGGTTCGAGGTCGGTAACCTCGGAGCCGACCTCGACGACGCGTCCTGCCGCCTCGTGGCCCAGGAGCATCGGCACCGGGCGAACCCGGTTGCCGTCCACAACGCTCAGGTCCGAATGGCAAATGCCGGCGGCTTCGAGCCGGACCAGGATCTCCGTGGGCCCGGGACCGCCCAGCTCCAGCTCCGAGATGCTGATCGGCCTGGAATCCGCAAACGGGCGCGGCCGGCCAATTTCCTCAAGTACTGCACCGGTGATCTTCATCGATCCCTCTCATCGCCCGTGTGGTGGTTGGTGTGAACGATAGCCGTCGGCCGTCCCAGGGTCCATTTGGCGGTCAAGGTGGCCGTTCCGGCGCGCCTCTCGAAGCTCGCTGAGATCTCGCCAGTGGCAGCTGATCATCCATCGGTCCACCCGAAGCCCAAGGAAATTCCAAGTTGCTTGAACGAGACTTGGACTTATGGCTGCTTTGAGCAAGTCTGGTCGCCCCCCGGACGCGGGACACACGGGGGACAGGGGTTTCCGAAAATTACTGGTCGGGCTTGCAACCTCTGCTCTGACGCTCGCCGGACTGGTCCCTGCGCACGCAGCGGCGACACCCACCGTTCTGCACGTGTTCCTGGCGGTAGGGCAGTCGAACATGTCGGGGCGGGGCCTTCCCAGCGGCACCACGGACGACCCGGCGGACTCGCGCATTTTTCAGTTCGGCGCGACTAATCGCACGTTTAGGACTGCGTCGGTCCCTCTGGACATGCATGACACTGCCGGCGGAATCTCACCCGCCACGACTTTTGCCCGCGGATACTTAAAAACCCAGCCAGCCAACGTCGGCGTCCTTATCATCCCGGCGGCGCACGGCGACACAGGCTTCACCGACGCTGCGGCTACCCTCACCTGGACTGTCGGGGCGGCAACATCCTCCACGTTCGACCTCCCGGCACTGGCGGTTGCGCAGACCTTCGCGGGGATGGCTGCGGCGAGGGCGCGGGGCCGCACAGTCTCCCTCAAGGGCATTCTCTGGCACCAGGGCGAAAAGAATTCGACGACTTCTACCTCCGAATACAGCGCCCGGCTCGACAGGCTCATTGCATTCTTTCGGTCCCGGCTGGCGGCGCCAAAGCTTCCCTTTGTAGTGGGGCGTATGTCGCTGGAGGGAATCGAGGCCGCGCCCGGCCGGGCCAATGTGGACAAGAGCCACCGGGAGACACCGGAGCGCGTCGCCCATACCGGATTCGCACCTTCCCTAGCCGGCGCCGTGAATGCAGGCGACCCGATCCACTTCTCCAGATCGGGCGTCGACTATCTGGGCAGAACCTACCTTTCCGGATTCTTGGACGCAGTCCGAAACACCTTGGCGCCGTCCGCGGTCCCGATTCCGCCCACGAGGTTCCTGGACACCAGGTTAACTTCGCAGCGCGTGGGAGGGGGCAGGTCTGTCTCATTCCGGGTTGCGGGCGTCAGGGGCATGCCCCTGGATGTATCGGCGGTGGTAGTAAACCTCACCGTGACGGAGCCGACTTCCTTTGGGTTCATCACTGCGCATGCCTCCGGGAAGGCGCGACCGGAGGCGTCCAACGTCAACTATGCCGCGGGGCAGACCACAGCAAACCTGGCGGTCGTTCCTGTCGGAAACGACGGGCGGGTGACGTTGTCGAATACTTCATCCGGCTCAGTGCAAATCATTGCCGACGTTTCTGCATATTTCCGAGCGGGCGCTCCATCTCCGGGAGCGTTCAGACCCCTTGACCCAATCCGTTTCTTGGATACGCGCCTGTCTCCCGGGCGCGTCCCCGGAGGAGGCTCAGTGTCTTTCAAGGTCGGCGGCACGTCTGGAATTCCCGCGGATGCCTCAGCGGTAGTGATGAACCTGACGGCTACAGAACCGAGGTCGTCCGGCTTCTTGACCGCGCATGCCGCCGGGGCGCACAAGCCGAATGCGTCGAACGTTAATTTCGCCCCGGGGCAGACCGTGCCCAACCTCGTGGTCGTTCCGGTAGGGAGAGATGGAAAGGTCACCGTTTCGAATACATCCGCAGGGTCGACCCAGGTTGTCGCGGACGTTTCGGGGTATTTCCTTCCTGGCGATCCTGACCGGGCAGGGGCCTTCGCAGCCGTGACGCCTACACGCTTTCTGGACACACGGTCCTCTTCCGGTCGGGTCGCCGCGGGCGGTTCGGTGACTTTCCAAGTTGGGGGCAGAAACGGGATTCCGGCAAACCCCGCGGCAGTTGTGGTGAACCTGACAGTCACAGAAACGACGTCCTACGGGCTGTTGACCGCGTACGCGTCGGGTGCATCCAGACCGAATACATCGAACGTGAACTATGCGCGGGGCCAGACAGTCCCCAACTTGGCGGTGGTTCCCGCGGGGGCTGACGGCAAGGTCCGAATCACGAATAGCTCACGCGGGTCGGCGCACATTGTCGCTGATGTCTCCGGTTACATCCTGAAGTGAACCGAACCAGCAGTCGGTGGCGCCAGGAGATATAAGAAAGTCGTCAGCCGCAGAAATCGACCCGCACCGCCCGGTCAGGACGAACGGGTCATCGACTCCGAGGGCGTATCCAGCGCCGTCCCAACTAGTGGCCCAGCTGCGCTGCGAGCTGCAGCAGCAGCGCCTCGGACCCCATCGGACCGACCAGTTGGATGCCCATCGGAAGCCCGGCACGCTTCCGGTCTCCAGTCCAGTGCACCGGGATGCTGATGGCCGGCAGGCCGCACACGTTTACCATCGAGGACCACGGCGCGAACTCGCACTGTTTGCGGTAATCGCCATCGGCGTCGCCTGCCCACTCGGCCGCCGGCCAGTAGCCGTCGCCGTGGGCCGACCCCGTGAACCAGCCCACCGGCCGGGGAGTCTGCGCCAGTGCGGGCATCAGGATGAGGTCCCAGGCGGCGTACTGCGCAATCGTGTCCCGTTGGAACAACCGCAGGAACCCGAGCGACTCATTGAGCTTGGCTGCGCTGCGCTGCTGGGCCCGGCGCCGGAACGTACGGGTCAGCGGCGTCAGGAGAGCCTCGCGTTGGGGTGCGATCCGGGCGCTTCCGACGGCGGCAGTCCAGGCGGTGGTGAACGCGTCGGGATACCGGTTGTCGTAGCGGATCGAGGCCTCCGCGGTTTCGTGGCCTGCCGCCTCCAGCATCCCGATGCCTGCAGCCAGGGCGTCGAGGGCCTCCTGGTCCGGAACGAACGGGAAGATCAACTGCCACGGGCTGTCCAGGCTCACGCCGATCCGCAGCTTGCGGGGTTCCCGACCGGTGAGGGCGAGATAGCCGGGCGCGGGCGTCCCGGATTGGCGCGGTTCCGACGGGACGAGCGCATCCAGCATCAGCGCCGCATCGGCAGCCGTGCGCGCCAGGGGCCCAGTGACGACCAGCCGTGCGGGATCACCGGAGCTTTCCCCGGCGGGCACCAGCCCGCGGCCGGGCTTGAGCCCGACCAGACCGCAGGCGGCCGCCGGGATGCGGACTGAACCGCCGCCGTCGGACCCGGGGGCGAAGGGCAACAGCCCGGCGGCCACCGCGGCGGCGCTGCCGCCCGAGGACCCGCCCGAACTGCGGCTCAGCGCGTGCGGGTTGCGCGACGGCGGCGCGATCCGGTTTTCGCTGTAGGCGGTCAGCCCGAACTCCGGGACCTGGGTCTTGCCCAGGGAAATGATGCCGGCACCTTTCAGCGCGGAGGTGATTGCCGCGTCGGCCAGGGCGGGTTTGTGGTCCAGGGCGGCGCTGCCGTGGGTGGTGACCACACCGGCCACGTCCGTCAGGTCCTTGAACGCGACGGGCATCCCGTGCAGTAGCGGCAGGCCGGTTCCGTCCTTGGTCGCGCGGGAATGGAGCTCGTCCGCTGCGGCCGCGTCTTTCAGGGCCTGCTCCGCCGTGACGGTGATGAACGCGCCGAGGTGCGCGTTTTCGGTCCCGATCCGGTTGAGGAAATGCCCGGCGGCTTCCCTGGCCGAGACGGTTCCAGTGTGGAGGGCATCGCGCAGCTGGACGGCCGAGAGTTCGTGGAGGTCAGCCAAGGAAACGCGGCTCCCGCCGTACGTGTGCAGGTGCAGGTGCAGGTGCAGGTGCAGTTGCGGGCGCGGCGGAGGGCGAGGGCGGGGGTTTGTCCCTTGACCCGGGAGGACATGTCCAGTTTTCGGCCCGGCGCATGGACATGCTGGCAATGTGCCCAGTGCTCGCGGCAAGGGGAGGGCATATCCGTGCCGGGACGGCGGAAGGCCTGCGGGTTGGCGAGGGCGGGGGTTCGTCCCTTGACCCGGGAGGACACGTCCAGTTTTCGGCCTGGCGCATGGACATGCTGGCAATGTGCCCAGTGCTCCCGGCAAGGGGAGAGCATGTCCGTGCCGGGACGGCGGAAGGCCTGCGGGTTGCCCGGGTTGTCGGCCGATCAGCAGCCATGGGGCCTCCTTTGCGTTTTCCCAGAAGCGTAACGTGCTGCCCGCAAGGGTGCGCTCTCAGCGGCTGGCGATACGCTGGAGGCAGACCCCCATTTGTTCGGAAAGGACGACCATGAGCGACTTCGACACCGTCACCGTGTCTGAGATCCCCGAGCGGGCCCGGATCGTCGATGTCCGCGAGGACTATGAGTGGGTGGCCGGCCATGCGGAGGGTGCCCTGCACATTCCGCTGGACCAGCTCCCGGCCCGGATCGAGGAACTGGACCCGGACGAGGACCTCTACCTCATCTGCCGCACCGGCGGACGCTCCTTCCGCGCCGCGCAGTGGCTCGTGGGCCAGGGGTATTCCGCCCTGAACGTGGCCGGCGGGATGGACCAATGGCTGGAAACCGGCAAGCCGCTGGTGTCCGACAACGGGCTCAAGCCAGTAATCCTGTAAGCGAAGAAAGAAGAGCCGATGCCCGCATCACCCGTTACCTATACCTTCCTCGGGCCCGAGGGCACTTTCACCGAGGCCGCGCTGATGCAGGTCCCGGACGCGGCGGAGGCGATCCGCATCCCGGCGTCCAACGTGAATTCGGCGCTCGACAAGGTGCGGGACGGTTCGGCTGACGCGGCCATGGTGCCGATCGAAAATTCCGTCGAGGGCGGCGTGACGGCAACCCTCGACGCGATCGCCACCGGCCAGGAGCTTCGCATCCTCCGTGAGGCCCTGGTACCGATCAGCTTCGTCCTGGTGGCCCGGCCCGGCGTCCGGGTCGAAGATATCCGCCGGATCTCCACCCACGGCCATGCCTGGGCGCAATGCCGGCTTTGGGTCGACGCTAATATTCCAGACGCGGAATACGTTCCGGGGTCATCGACGGCGGCAGCCGCGATGGGACTCCTCGAGGAAGACCCGCATTATGACGCCGCCATCTGCGCGCCGATCGTGGCCACGGAGCAGCCCGGCCTTGCCGTCCTGGGCGAGAACATCGGCGACAATCCCGGCGCGGTGACGCGCTTCGTCCTCGTGGGACGTCCGGGATCCCTGCCCGAGCCCACCGGTGCGGACAAGACTACGGTCGTGGTTCCGCTGCCGGAGGACCGGCCGGGCGCCCTGATGGAGATCCTGGACCAGTTCGCCACGCGCGGGGTCAACCTCAGCCGGATCGAATCCCGGCCCACGGGCCAGTACCTGGGACACTACTTCTTCAGCATCGACGCGGACGGCCACGTCGCCGATGCACGAGTGGCGGACGCCCTCGCCGGGCTGCACCGGATCAGCCCGGCGACCCGTTTCCTCGGGTCCTACGGCCGGGCCGACGCTCAGCGGACGATCGTGGCTCCGCATACTTCGGATCAGGCATTCCGTGCGGCCCATGCATGGGTTAAAGACATTCTGGGCGGAGTATCTGTGGTGCCGGAATATACGGCGGAGGCTTCGCCTAGAGCGTAGACAAATGCCACTCCGGGCACTTCCACGCCTACCAAACTGTGCGTATGCTTGCCTGATCCATATTGGGGGAAGTCCCCTAACGGAGGGAGCAGGTCATGTCAGGTACCAGCACCGAAAACGACGGCCAGGGAATGATTGTGAACCCCAAGCCGAGGGCTGACAACCAGGACTGGGACGGTGACGACGCCGACCGTGCCGACCGGCTGCGCTTCGAAGAGGAGCAGGCCCTGATCCGCGAGCAGTCAGAGGCCCGCGCCGCGAAGGCAGCCGCGGAGGCCAGGAAGTCCGCCAATGCGGAAGTCACTGAAACGACGAGGAAAGCCAGCGCCTAGTCTTCGTCGGTACCGTCCTTGACGCGTACCAGCAAGGAACCGGGTGCCACCTGCACGGTCACGGTCGTTGCCTCGCCGGAAGGATCGCCGTCGACCTGGGTGGCCATGGGTTCCGCGCTCCGGATGGTCACCTTACCGGAGCGGTAGTAGCTCATCACGGGCAGGTTCCGCTTGTGCTTGAGCACGATCTTGGTATACATCGCCAGCCAGCCGATCGCGCTGCGCGGGCTCATGACCACCACATCCAGCATTCCGTCGTCGATCATGGCCTGCGGGATGAAGTCAATTCCGCCGGGGATCAGCCCGCAGTTGGCAAACAGCACGCTGCGGATTTTCCGGCTCTGTTCCGGTTGGTCATCGAGGGCGATGGAGACCTTTTTGCGGCGCCCCGGCAGGTGCCGGACCCCTGCCTCTGTGTATGCCAGCCAGCCCACGGCCTTCTTCAGCCCGTCACTGGTGTCGCCCACGATCTCGGCGTCCATGCCGATGCCGGCGATCACGAGGAAGGTGTGTTCCGCCGACTGGCCGGTCCGGGAGTTGGCGACCCGCATCCGCGCGGTATCGATGAACCGCTGGTGGCCGAAGAGGGCGGTCTGCACATTTCCGGACAGGTCGTTCACGTCCAGCGGGATGTTGCGGGCCAGCAGGTTGCCGGTGCCGAGCGGAATCAGTCCCATGGCGATGTCCGTTCCGGCCAGGTACTCAGCTACGACGCGTACCGTTCCGTCGCCGCCGCCCACCAGGACGACGTCGGCCCCGTACTCCGCGGCTTCCCGGGCCTGCGAGAAACCGGGGTCCTCGGCGGTAGTCTCAAAGAAGCGTGGGGGCCCCCAGCCGGCGGAGGCGCAGGCATTCTCGATCAGGAGCCGGGCCTCGCCCGATTTGGCCTTGATCGGGTTCATCACCACGGCCACCTTTTGCTGGCCCAGGCCCGGACTGTGCGTTTGCTCCCAGACGGCGCTGCGGGTGTGCTTGGCCTTGAGTCTGCGCACCCCCCACCAACTGGAGATGGCGAACGCCAGGACTCCAGCGATGATGAGGTACAGCAGCCAGTCGCGCATTGTGCTCCAACACTATCCCGCCGCTGCCCCGCCCGGATGGCCAAGTAATGCGTACCGGATTGGTTAGTCTTGTCTGGTGATCGACGTAAAAGACCTCAGCGAAAATCCGGACAAGTTCCGTGCCAGCCAGCGCGCCCGCGGCGCCGACGAATCCGTGGTGGACGCGATCATCGCCGCGGACTCGGCCCGGCGTGCCGCCCTGATCCACTTTGAGAACCTGAGGGCCGAGCAGAACGCCTACGGCAAGAAGGTGGCCCAGGCCAAGGGCGAGGAGAAGCAGGCGCTGCTGGCAGAGGTCAAGGCGCTCGCGGTCGCGGTGAAAGCAGCCTCGGCCGAGGCCGACGTCGCGCAGGCCGCCCAGGAGGAGCTGCTCCGGGCGATCCCGAACCTCATCGAGGATGGCGTTCCCGAAGGCGGCGAGGATGACTACGTCGTCCTCAAGACGGTCGGAGCGCCCCGCGAATTCACCGGTTTTGAGCCCAGGGACCATCTGGAAATCGGCGAGCTGATCGGCGCCATCGATATGGAACGCGGCGCCAAGGTGTCCGGCTCGCGTTTCTACTTCCTGCGCGGCGTCGGCGCCCGGATGGAAATGGCACTGCTCCAGATGGCCATGGAACAGGCAATCGACGCCGGTTTCGTTCCGATGATCACGCCCACGCTGGTCCGGCCGGAAACGATGCAGGGCACCGGGTTTGACGTCAAGCACGACGCCGAGATCTACCGTCTCGCCGACGACGACCTTTACCTGGTGGGCACCTCTGAGGTGCCCCTGGCCGGCTACCACGCGGACGAGATCCTGGACCTCTCCGCCGGCCCGGTCCGTTTTGCGGGGCAGAGCTCCTGCTACCGCCGCGAGGCCGGCTCGCACGGCAAGGACACCCGTGGGATCATCCGGGTCCACCAGTTCAACAAGGTGGAGATGTTCGTCTACACCACGGTGGAAGAGGCGGCCGCCGAGCACGCCCGCCTGCTGGCCTGGGAAGAGGAAATGCTGGCCAAGTGCGAGCTGCCCTACCGGGTGATCGACACCGCCGCGGGCGATCTTGGCAATTCCGCCGCCCGGAAGTTCGACTGCGAGGCCTGGGTCCCCACCCAGGGCGCCTACCGCGAGCTGACGTCCACATCCAACTGCACCACCTTCCAGGCCCGCCGGCTCAACATCCGGGAACGCGTCGTGAACGAGGAGGGCGTCTCCAAGGGCACCCGCGCCGTCGCCACGCTGAACGGGACGCTCGCCACCACCCGCTGGATCGTCGCCATCCTGGAGCACCACCAGAACCCGGACGGCTCGGTCAACGTCCCCGCGGCCCTGCAGAAATACCTTGGCGGGATGACGGTCTTCCCGGTCCTGTAGCGGCCCTCCCGACGCGCAACCCTCCCTGCGCTGCGCAAATGGCCCAGCGACGCCGGAATCCGGGCGTCGCTGGGCCATTTGCGCAGCGGCCGGAACAAGGGGTGTCGCAGGGGGAGTGTTCACGATCAGTTCACCGCGCCTGTGGCGTGGATCCTAGCGGCCCCCGGAGACGTCTGCTCTACTAGGGAGATGACAACATTGACTGAAACCTCAGTCGCCGGCAACGATGACCGGCGAGATAACGACCAGAACAATAACGGCCACAAGCTGATGGTGGCGCTCGACGTCGACGGCACCCTCGTCGACCACGACGGCCACATGTCGGTTCCCGTCCGCGAAGCAGCCCAGGACGTCGTGGCGGCCGGCCACCACGTCACCATCGCCACGGGCCGCTCGCTCAACGCCATGCTGCCCATCATCGAGCACATCGGCATCGACAACGGCTATGCCGTTTGCTCGAACGGCGGCGTCATCCTTCGACTCGATTCCGGCCTGGCCGACGGTTACGAGGTCATCCACAAGGCCACTTTTGACCCGGGTCCGGTGCTCCGCGCGCTTCGCAAGCGGCTGCCCACGGCCAAGTATGCCCTTGAAGACGAAGAAGGCAACTTCCTCTCCACCGAACGCTTCCAGGACGCCAGCTTCGGCGTCGAGGCGATCGGCGTCGACTTCCAGACCATGCTGGAGGCCACCGCGGTGCGCGTGGTGGTGTTCAGCGCTGAAAACACGCCCGAGGAATTCAACACTGCCATCCGGCACATCGGCCTGGCCGGCGTGACCTACTCGGTCGGCTGGACAGCCTGGCTGGACATTGCCGCCGCCGGCGTGACCAAGGCCACCGCCCTGGAACACCTCCGCGGCCGGCTCGACATCGAGGCACACCTCACCGTCGCCGTCGGCGACGGCCGGAATGACATCGAGATGCTCACCTGGGCCGCCCGCGGTGTGGCTATGGGCCAGGCGCCAGAGGAAGTCATCGCCGCCGCCAACGAAGTTACCCATTCCGTGTACGACGACGGCGCCGCCGCCGTGCTGCGGAGCCTCCTGCTGTAGTTCCGGCTCCTGCTTTAGTCCCGGCGCCGGGCGTGCCTTGGCCGCGGCCGCACCGGAAGGCTTAGCGGACCTCGAGGATGAGGCTCAGCAGGCGGGCCGCTGCGGGCCGAGCGGCATGCTCCTCGTTCCATTGGGCCCGGGCAACGGCCTTGCTGACCGCCTGTGTGGTGATGCCCAGTTCCTCCGCGACGGCCTTTTGCTGCCCGCGGACGCCGGGGGTCAACAGGTCCAGCACCCGCCACTCGGCCTGGCTCCTGTCGTGGACGATATGGCCCAGGAGCCGCAGCACGGCCTCTGATTCCGCCGCGAGGTCAGCCAGCGGGCCCTCGACGGCGACCGGGATCCGTTCCTTGCCGTTGCGGAGCCGGTCGACAGCGCGCCGCGCGTAGACCAGCCCGTGGCCGGAGGCATCCTTGATCTGGTTGGGCAGCGGCTCATTAACCGGACCCACGCCGATCCCGACGTACCAGCTGCCGCTGCGCAACGCGATCATTGCGGCCTCCACCGCCTGATGCGCCGAGTCCACAATGCCCTGGACCTCGTCCTCCACTGAGCGGTCGAAATCGAGGCGCGCCGGAATGTGCCGCAGGCCTTTGAGGAGCTGGGGCACGCGGTCGCCGTCGCGCCGGCTGTCGGTTTGGTTGATGGTCAGCGTGAACATTCTGGATCAAACACTACCCGGTGGTAATCCGGAGGCAAACGAGGGCCAGGAAGCCGCCGTCGGTCTTGTGTCCCGTCCGGGGACGTGTTGCGATGGAGGACACGCCACCGCCGGGGGCCCGAGTTAAGCGAGGACTGCTGTGACCAGCGACGTGACCAGTGACGTGAAAGGGGACCTGGGCAGGGACGCGGCCCGGTCGGGTCCGACCGGCGCCGGGGGAGCGCAGCCGGGAGCCGTCTCCCGGGGCGCCCTCGACGACGCCGCGCTGGAGCTTGTTGACCGCTGGTGGCGGGCGGCCAACTATCTGTCCGTGGGACAGATCTACCTCCGCTCCAACCCCCTGCTGCGTGAACCGCTCCGCCCCGCGGACACCAAGTCACGGCTGCTCGGCCACTGGGGCACGACGCCGGGGCTCAACTTCATCTACGCCCATCTGAACCGGGCCATCCGCCGGGACCGGCAGGAGATGCTGTTCATCGCCGGGCCGGGCCACGGCGGGCCCGCAGTGGTGGCCAACGCGTGGCTTGAAGGTACCTACTCGGAGATCTACGGCGGGGTGGGCGAGGACGAGCAAGGCATGGCGGAGCTGTTCCGGCAGTTCTCCTACCCCGGCGGGATCCCCAGCCACGCCGCACCGGAGACCCCGGGATCCATCAACGAGGGCGGGGAGCTCGGCTATTCGCTGGCACACGCCTACGGGGCTGTCTTCGACAACCCCGGACTGGTCGCCGCGGTTGTGATCGGCGACGGCGAGGCGGAGACGGGTCCGCTGGCCGCGAGTTGGCACTCCCACACTTTCCTGGACCCGGTGGCGGACGGCGCGGTGTTGCCCATCCTGCACCTGAACGGCTACAAGATCGCCAACCCCACCATCCTGGCCCGCATGCCCGAAGCCCAGCTGGAGCAGCTGCTGCGCGGCTACGGCCACGAGCCGCACTTCGTGACGGTGGCGGAACCGGACGACGCTGCGGCCGCACACCGGGCCTTTGCCGAAGCCCTGGACCGGTGCCTGGCCGAGATCGTGGCGATCCAGTCCTCGCACCGCGGCGACGACGCCGGCGAGGCAGGCGACGCCGGCAGCGACGCGGGCGGCCCCGCCGGCAAGGTCAGCGGCGACGACGTCGGCGAGGCAGGCGGCGCCGCGGGCGGCGTGGTCAGTGGCGACGGCGAAGCGCCGCGCTGGCCCATGATCGTGCTGCGGTCCCCCAAGGGCTGGACCGGACCGAAAAAGGTGGACGGGCTGCAGGTGGAGGGCACCTGGCGCAGCCACCAGGTTCCGCTGAACGGGGTCCGCACGAATCCGGAACACCTGGCCCAGCTGGAGCAATGGCTGAAGTCCTACCGACCCGAGGAGCTTTTCGATGAACGGGGCAGGCTGAACCCGGAGATCGCCGAAAACGCGCCGCACGGCGAGCTGCGGATGAGCGCGACGCCGCACGCCAACGGCGGGCTGCTGCTGCGCCCGCTCAAGCTCCCCGGCTACGGCCGGCACGCCGTCGACGTCCCCCAGCCCGGCGTCGAACGCATCAGTCCGATGATCACCCTCGGCTCCTGGCTGCGCGACGTAATCAGCCTTAACCCGGAGGCGTTCCGGCTGTTTGGCCCGGACGAGACCGCCTCCAACCGCCTGCAGGACGTCTACGAGGTCACGGACAAGGTGTGGCAGTACCGGATCGACGGACTCGATGAGCACATTGCCCGGGCCGGCCGGGTGATGGAAGTGCTCAGCGAGCACCTCTGCCAGGGCTGGCTGGAGGGCTACCTGCTGACCGGCCGGCACGGCGTCTTCAACTGTTACGAGGCGTTCATCCACATTGTGGATTCGATGTTCAACCAGCACGCCAAATGGCTCAAGGTCTCCCGCCAGCTGCCGTGGCGCCAGCCGGTGGCCTCGCTGAACTACCTGCTGTCCTCCCATGTCTGGCAGCAGGACCACAACGGCTTCTCGCACCAGGACCCCGGCTTCATCGACCACGCCGTGAACAAGAAGGCCGAAGTCATCCGGGTTTACCTGCCGCCGGACGCCAATACGCTGCTCGCCGTGATGGAGCACTGCCTCGGCTCACGCGACCTGGTCAACATTGTGGTCAGCGGCAAGCAGCCCTCGCCGACCTGGCTTGGTCCGGCGGAGGCCTCGCACCATTGCCGCCGCGGCCTCGGCATCTGGCAGTTCGCCGGCTCCGAGGTTCCTGGCGAGGAGCCCGACGTCGTCCTCGCCTGCGCGGGCGACGTACCCACCGTCGAAACGGTCGCCGCTGCGGAACTGCTGAAGCAGGGCGCTCCCGGGCTGAAGGTGCGGGTGGTCAACGTCGTGGACCTAATGCGGCTCCAGGATGCCAGCGAACACCCGCATGGGCTGACTTCACGGGATTTCGACGGCAATTTTCACGACGGACAAGCCGGTCATTTTCGCGTACCACGGCTATCCCGCACTGATTCACCGGCTCACCTACCGCCGGACCAACCAGGAGGGCCTGCACGTGCGTGGCTACAAGGAGGAGGGCACCACCACCACGCCTTTCGACATGGCCATGCTCAACGGGATCGACCGCTTCCAGCTCGCCATCGACGCGATCGACCGGGTTCCCGGGCTCGCCGAGAGGCATTCGCTGCTGCGCCAGTCGCTGCAGGACAGCCGGATCCGGGCACGGGAGCACACGCGGGAACACGGCGAAGACCCGGCGGAGATCCGGGACTGGTCGCTGCGCCGCGAGTAGCCGGGCCGATGTCTGGGAGCGCGCTGAACTAATGGCTGTTTGAGGGGTCGGTTCGGGTCTCGGGCCGTCCGCCCGGCTCAGATCGAGCGGTACCTGAGTGTGCCGGGAATCCCGCCCTGGCTGTCCAGACCCATTCCGGAGGCAAACCGCGCCCAAACAGCACGGAGGGCCCGACCCTGGGCGTTAATTTCCTCCCACGTGGCGCCCGTGAGCAACCCTGCTCCTTCCCAGGTCCGCTGATCGCCGAACAGCAGCGGCAGATCCACGGTGTGCGCGGCCCCGTAGAAGTTACCCGGCGCGCCCCAGGTCAGCACGTAGCGGTACGCCCTGCCCCCGGCCTGGACGTGCCGCCGGGCAAACTTCCTGGCCGATTTGCCGTAAACGGCTTCCGTCACGGCCCAGTTGATGGCCCTGACGACGGCGGCGCCGAGAACCGGGACCTTGGCCAGACGTCTGACCTGGGGGCCGCGCGGCAGGAACAGGCGGGCCTCGTCGGACGTGTGCCCGATCAGGACCTCGATCTCCGGGGCCGTGGCATTCCAGGCGGCGTCGATCCCGTCTTCTGACGGCAGGGGGGCGTGCCCGTATTGGGTGCCGAACGGCATGGCCGCCATCAGCCCGAACTTGCGCGCCACTTGTGCCACGGTGCCCTCAATGGCGACGACGTCCAGGGCAGGGGTGTCCTCGGTGACGGTTTCCGCCGCGATGCCCATGGCGGTGTTCATCTTTTCCCTTCCACGGGCGATGCCCAGGGGTGCGCTTTGAATGATGGCGCGCTGAAAGAGGGCGGGGGCGTCCGGCGTCGCCATCAGATGGGCGACGGCGTCGCCGCCGGCGGACTGTCCGAACGCCGTGACGTTTCCCGGATCGCCGCCGAAGGCGCTGATGTTGCGCTGAACCCAGCGGAACGCTTCGAGCTGGTCCAGGAGGCCGAGGTTGGCGGGCCGGCCCGTGCCGGCGGCCAGGTATCCGAAGAGGCCCAGGCGGTACGTCACGGAGACCACGATGACCCGGTTTTCGGCAACGAGGGCCTTGGCATCGAAGATCGCCAGGTCCCCGGAGCCGGAGGTATAGGAGCCGCCATGCAGCCACACCATGACCGGCACGCGTTCGGCGTCCTGCAGGTCGGCCGGCAGGGTGATCGAGAGGCGCTGGCAGTCCTCAGTGCCGGGAAGTTCGCCGTAACGCGTGCCGAGGACGTCGTCCAGGAACGGTACCGGTCCCTGCGGGCAGGCCGGGGACAGCGACGTAGCGCTGAGCACCTCCGTCCGGTCGGGCGCACTCACCGGGGGCTGGAAGCGCGCCGCGGTGGCGTAGGGGATTCCCGTGGCCCGCAGCACGTCGCCGTCCCGCCATCCGGTGACCGGACCGCAGGGCGGGCTAAAGTCAGGCTCGGCGTTCATAGGCCAACGATTTCACAGATTCTTGAGGCTCCGCTGACAGACGACGACGGCGGGTGCGGGGTTCTTCCGAACCCGGCACCCGCCGTCGTACTTCTCCTGTGGGGGGAGGTGGTCGCGATCAGTGTCCTGCGGAAGGTACGAAGCGCTTGATGGAAGCCTCAAGTTCCGCTTCGGCGGCGGCGCGGTCGCCCCAGCCCTCGGCCTTGACCCACTTGCCCGGCTCCAGGTCCTTGTAGCGGGTGAAGAAGTGCTCGATTTCCTGGATCAGGAATTCATTGACGTCGCTGATCTCGTTGATGTGGTCGAAGCGGGCGTCAGCCGGAACGCAGAGCACTTTGGCGTCTCCGCCGCCGTCGTCGGTCATGTTGAACACGCCGATCGGGCGGGCTTCGACGATCACGCCGGGGTAGAGGTCGAAGTCCTGCAGGAGCACCAGCGCGTCCAGCGGGTCGCCGTCCTCACCCAGGGTGTTCTCGAAGTACCCGTAGTGGGTGGGGTACTGCATGGAGGTGAACAGCACGCGGTCCAGACGGACGCGGCCGGTCTCGTGGTCGACTTCGTACTTGACGCGTGATCCCTTGGGGATCTCGATGGTCACGTCATGCTTCATGGAATGCTCCTCGACGGATTCAGGGGGTGCGCGGCACACAGAAAGGACTGACGGTGCCGCCGACTACTATTGAGGATATAGCGAGAGGCCCTGGTTTCAGGAACTAATAGGGACATTTCAGGACCGAAGGACCCACAGCAGCATGAAACGCGGAACTAGCAGCGGAGGCAAAGGGCAAGTGCCGGGCATGCTGCGGGGGATCCTCCCGATGCTGTTCCTCACCCTTCTGGTGCTGGCGCTCGCCGTTCCCGCAGGCCTGGCCATGGCGCCCGCCTTCATCGACCCGAACGGATCCAACGCCGCCCCGACCGTCCCGCCGTGGCAGCAGCTTCCCACCACGCTGGCCGCCGGAAGCGGCAACGCGGCCGGGATCCAACCGCTCAGCGATGCCGCGCCCGTCCCGGAACCCGGTGCCCTCACGGCCCAGCTGAACGAAACCCTGAAGCCGGACGGTGCAGGGACCTTCACCGGGGTGGTGCAGGACGCCGCGACCGGAAAGCTGCTCTTTGACCGCGCCGGGGATGAGGCCAGGGTTCCGGCTTCCAACATGAAGCTGCTGACGGCCGCCGCAGCGCTCCGGACCCTCGGCGCGGACCGGAGGTTCAGCACCCGGGTCCTGGCCGGCTCCGCTCCCGGGACGGTGGTTCTCTCCGGCGGGGGAGACGTCCTTCTCGGCGCGGGCGAATCCGCTCCGAACGCCGTCCTGGGCCATGCCGGACTCGCCACGCTCGCGCAGTCGACCGTCCGGGCACTCCAGAAGGACGGCGTCTCCGGAACCGTGACCATATTGCTGGACGATTCCCTCTTCAGCGGCGCCTCGCTCAACCCCGCGTGGAGCTTGCAGGACGTTGCAGCGGGCGAAATGGCGCCGCTGTTCCCGCTGGCCCTGAACTCGGCCCGGTTCGACCCCGCCAAAACCACTGGGCCACGCCCACAGGACGCCGCCATGCACGCAGCCGAGGCTTTCTCGGCGCAGCTCTCGGCGGCGGGAGCGCCGGCCGGGCTCACAATGGCGCCCGGCGTCGCCCGGAGTCCCGGCGCAACGGACGGAGCTGCGCCGGACCCCAGGGTCCTGGCCGAGGTCGAGTCGGCCACTGTCGGCCAGCAGGTGGACCTGCTGTTGCGGACCTCGGACAACTACCTCACCGAGGTGGTCGGCAGGATGACTGCCCTCGCCGGCGGCAAGCCCGCGAGCAACGACGGCGCCGTCGCAGCCGTGCTCGAGCAGCTTGAGGAGTTGGGCGTCGCCACGGCCACGCTCCGCGCCGCCGACGTGTCCGGCCTGGCGCTCGCCAACCAGGTCTCCGCCCGCCAGCTGGCGGAAGTCGTCCGTGCCATCACGTCCGGAACGGATACCCGGCTCCGGGCCGCCCTGTCCGGGTTCCCCGTCGCGGGACTTACCGGCACACTCGGGGACCGCTATCTGGACCCCGCGACGGCGCGGGGGGCAGGCCTGGTCCGCGCCAAAACCGGCACCCTGAACACGGTCACCGCCCTGAGCGGTTATGTGGTCGACTCCGACGGCCGACTCCTCGTGTTCTCGTTCATCGGCAACGGCCTCACCCCGGGAGCCGCGAACAAGACGGTACTGGACCGCACCGCCGCCGTGCTCGCCGGTTGCGGGTGCCGCTGAAAGGACGCGCCGTTTCGACGGTTCCCCGCCCTCGATGCTTCGCACGTCGGTTCGGCAGGGAACTGTCGAGCTGGCGGGAATCGTCCGCCCCCAGCCCGACGAGCGCCCGGCCGCCCCGTTCGCCACCCGACGAGTGCCCGGCCGCCCCGTTCGCCGCCGACGAATGCCCGGCCGCCCCGTTCGCCGCCCGACGAATTTAAGGCGGACAGCCGGATGCCTGTGATCTGATGGACCTTATGGAGTCCTCTGCGCGCGAGACATCTGCCCAAGCCCTGATCAACTGGGAGCTTGCCGCTTCCACCGCGGCGCGGCTCACGCCCCCGGGTCCCACGCTGGGACCGGCCGAAATTGGTGCCGCGGTAGACAGCCTGCGCCTGATGGCCGACATTTCGGTCCCGCACGTCCATCACATCACCGGCCTCGAAGCGGCCAGGGACCTGCGGGACTCCTCGGTCCTCGTCGTGGACCGGGCCTCCTGGGCCAAGGCCAACACCCAGAGTTTCGCCGTCATGCTCCAGCCCGCCATGGAAAAACTGCTTGAGGGCCGCCGCGGCACGCTGAACCCCGGGGCGGCCAGCATCAGCGGCGCCATCACTGGCAGCCAGCTCGGCGCCATCCTGGCCTTCCTCTCCAGCAAGGTCCTTGGCCAGTACGACCCGTTCTCCGCCCTCGCCGAAAACTCCGCCGCCCCGCCCGCGGGACGGCTCCTGCTCGTGGCGCCGAACATCATCTCGGTGGAACGTGAGCTCAATGTCGTACCCGAGGACTTCCGGCTCTGGGTCTGCCTCCACGAACAGACCCATCGGGTGCAGTTCGCCGCGGCACCGTGGCTGCGCCACCACATGCTGGACGAGATCGAGGACCTCAGCGGCCAGCTGCTCGGCAACGTCGATTCCCTGATGGAGCGCGCCTCGGCCGCAGCGAAATCGCTGAGGGACCGCTCCGCGGCCGGCACCAGCCCCAGCCGCGGCGCCATCCTGGACCTGCTGCAGAACCCGGAGGAAAAGGCCGCGCTCTCCCGGCTCACGGCGCTGATGAGCCTGCTCGAGGGCCACGCGAACGTGGTGATGGACGAGGTTGACGCCAGCATTGTCCCGTCCGTGAAGACCATCCGGCAGCGCTTCAATGCCCGGGACAAGGACCGCGGCGTGATCGAGAAATTCATCCGCAGCCTCCTTGGCCTCGATGCCAAGATGCGCCAATACAGCGACGGTGCGAAGTTCGTCCGGGAAGTGGTGGCCGTGGCGGGGATGGAAGGCTTCAACAAGGTCTGGGACTCCGCCGAGCACCTGCCCACCGAGCCGGAAATCCACGACTCGAAACTCTGGCTGGAACGGATGGGGCTCTAGTTAACGTGCCCGCCAGCGATCGGTCCACGGCAGCGCCGGCCCGTCCGGCCGCCGACGCTCCCGCGCCACGCGCTGATGCTCCCGCGCCGGCCGCGCCGAACACTGCGGCACCCAGCGGACGACGCCGGCCCGGACGCCTGGCCCCCGTCGTCGGCACCGCGCGGAAAATGCTGCAGGACGCCTTGGCCGACGCCGGCTACCCGAAACGCGTCCTGGTTGCCTGCAGCGGCGGGCCCGACTCGCTGGCCCTCGCCGCCGTCGCCGGGTATTTCGCCCGCCGCGGGCACGTCGCCGGACACCCGGTCGCTGTCGGCGCGGTCGTCGTTGACCACCAGCTGCTGCCCGGCTCCGCCGGGATCGCCGCCGCTACGGCCGCCACCCTGGGCGAGCTGGGAATCGCACCGGTCCAGATCCGGGCCGTTGACGTCGCGGCCACCGGCATGGGCCCGGAAGCGGCGGCCCGGGAGGCCCGGCATGCGGCGCTCGAAGCCGCAGCCGACGAGCTCGGCGCCGGCGTGATCCTGCTGGGCCACACCCTCGACGACCAGGCCGAGCAGGTCCTGCTGGGACTCGCGCGCGGCTCCGGCACACGCTCCCTGGCCGGAATGCGGCCCGGCCGCGGGCGCCTGCTGCGACCCTTCCTGGGCCTCCGTCGAGCCGACACCCTGGAGATCTGCGCCGTCGAGGGCCTGGATCCCTGGCACGATCCGAGCAACGCCGACCCCGCCTTCGCCCGGTCGCGGACCCGGGTTGAGGTGCTGCCCCTGCTTGAGGAGAAGCTTGGCCCCGGCGTCGCGGAATCACTGGCGCGGACCGCGGCCATCCTGCAGCTCGATGCCGACTACCTTGAGGACGTGGCGAACGACACCTTCGCCCGGCTGCAGGAGCGCTCCGGGGCCGAAATCAGCCTGCCGGAGGCGTCCCTGCGTGAGCTGGCCCCGGCCGTGAGGTTCCGGGTGATCGCCAAGGCCGCCGCCGCCGTCGGGGGCCAGCAGCCGAGCTACCAGCGACTGCTGGCCGCGGAAGCACTGCTGCGCCGGCAGGGATCGGCAGGCCCGGTGGAGTTGCCGGGCGGGGTCAGCGTCTACCGCCTGTCCCTCGCCGAGCTGCTCGCCGGAGGCAAGTCCGCTCCTGCCGAGGTTCCCCGGGAAGGCGCCCGCTGTGGGAAGCTTGTATTCCGGCCTCAAAAACCGCCCCAAATATAGTCGCCCCCGCATCTACACAGGAGTCATTGGTGGATTCAAACGACGTCCAGGCAGACCTCAAGCACGTTCTGTACTCCAAGGAGCAGATCCAGTCACGGATCACCGAACTCGCCGCCCAGATCGACAAAGACTACGAAGGCCGCGATCTGCTGATCGTCGGTGTGCTCAAGGGTGCCGTCATGGTCATGGCCGACCTGGCCCGTGCCCTTCACAGCCACGTCTCGATGGACTGGATGGCCGTCTCCTCCTACGGCTCCGGCACGCAGTCCTCCGGCGTCGTGCGCATCCTCAAGGACCTCGACACCGACCTGATGGGCAAGGACGTCCTGATCGTCGAGGACATCATCGACTCCGGCCTCACGCTGTCCTGGCTCAAGACCAACCTGGAATCACGCGGCACGGCCTCGGTGGAAATCTGCACCGCGTTCCGCAAGCCCACGGCAGCCAAGGTCAAGATCGACGTCAAGTACGTCGGCTACGACATCCCCAACGAGTTCGTGGTCGGCTACGGCCTGGACTACGCCGAGAAGTACCGCAACCTGGACTTCGTCGGAACCCTCGCACCGCACGTCTACGAGTAGGAAGCTCCCGCGGCTGCCTGACGCTGGGCCTCTCGCCGGCCCTTCGCCGGCCCTTCGCCGGCCCTTCGCCGGGACGTTCCGGCGCCGGCCGCGCCGCATCCTGCAGCGCGCCCGCCCGGCCCACAGGGCGGTGCCCGCTACGCCCACAGGGAACTTTTGGTCTCCACCGTGCGTGAGCAACGGGGACGGTGTATAGCTAGAAACTGACGCAGTACCCCACGCGCGCAGATCGGTCGCCGTGCAGCACTACCAGGAGGGACGGGGCCAGCCCCGAACAGATGAAAGCTAAGAGTTTCTTCAAGGGCCCGGGCATCTGGATCGTCGTTGTTATCGGCATGCTCCTGCTGGCCTTTGCCACCCTCGCCCCCGGCGGTTCCGCCCGGATCGACACGGACAGGGGCCTCGCGCTGCTGAGCGACGGCGGCAACATCGAACAGGCCAAGATCTTCGACGCGGAGAACCGTGTCGACCTGGTCTTGAAGGACAACCTGCAGGTCGACGGCCAGGACAAGGGCAAGAACGTCCAGTTCTACTACGTCAACGCCCGTGCGGTCGACGTCGTCAAGGCAGTCACCGATGCCAAGCCGCCGAGCGGCTTCACCGACCAGCCGCTCGAAAACAACTGGTTCTCGGGGCTGTTCTCGCTCCTGATTCCGGTGCTGCTGCTCGGCGTTCTCTTCTGGTTCCTGCTCTCGCGCATGCAGGGCGGCGGTTCCAAGGTCATGCAGTTCGGCAAGTCCAAGGCCAAGCTGGTCAACAAGGACATGCCGCAGGTCACCTTCAGCGACGTTGCCGGCTCCGACGAGGCCGTCGAAGAGCTCGAAGAAATCAAGGAATTCCTCGCGGAGCCGGCCAAGTTCCAGGCCGTCGGCGCCAAGATCCCCAAGGGTGTGCTCCTCTACGGCCCGCCAGGTACCGGCAAGACCCTCCTGGCCCGCGCCGTCGCCGGCGAGGCCGGCGTGCCGTTCTTCTCGATCTCCGGCTCGGACTTTGTTGAAATGTTCGTCGGCGTGGGCGCCTCCCGTGTCCGCGACCTGTTCGAGCAGGCCAAGGCCAACGCGCCGGCCATCATCTTCGTGGACGAAATCGACGCCGTCGGCCGTCACCGCGGCGCCGGCATCGGCGGCGGCAACGACGAGCGCGAGCAGACCCTCAACCAGCTGCTGGTGGAAATGGACGGCTTCGACGTCAAGACGAACGTCATCCTGATCGCCGCCACCAACCGCCCCGACGTGCTCGACCCGGCCCTGCTGCGCCCGGGCCGCTTCGACCGCCAGATTGGCGTCGAGGCCCCCGACCTGATCGGCCGCGAGCAGATCCTGAAGGTCCACGCGAAGGGCAAGCCGATGGCGTCCGGCGTCGACCTGAAAGCCGTGGCGAAGAAGACGCCCGGATACACCGGCGCAGACCTGGCCAATGTGCTCAACGAGGCCGCGCTGCTGACCGCCCGCTCCAACGCCAACCTGGTTGACGACCGCGCCCTGGACGAGGCGATCGACCGCGTCATGGCCGGCCCGCAGAAGCGCAGCCGCGTCATGAAGGAACACGAACGCAAGGTCACCGCCTACCACGAGGGCGGCCACGCCCTGGTCGCAGCGGCGCTGCGCAACTCGGCGCCGGTCACCAAGATCACCATCCTGCCCCGCGGCCGCGCCCTGGGCTACACGATGGTGGTGCCGGAGAACGACAAGTACTCCGTGACGCGCAACGAACTCCTCGACCAGATGGCCTACGCCATGGGCGGCCGCGTGGCGGAGGAACTCGTCTTCCATGACCCCTCCACGGGTGCGTCCAACGACATCGAGAAGGCCACCGGCATCGCCCGCAAGATGGTCACCGAGTTCGGCATGAGCGAACGCGTCGGCGCCGTGCGCCTCGGCCAGGGCGGCGGCGAGCCCTTCCTGGGCCGCGACGCCGGCCACGAGCGCAATTACTCGGACCAGATCGCCTACATTGTCGACGAGGAAGTCCGCCGCCTGATCGACGGGGCGCACGACGAGGCCTACGCCATCCTCACCGAAAACCGGGACGTGCTGGATGAACTGGCCTTGGAGCTGCTGGAACGCGAAACGCTGAACCAGGCCGAAATCGCGCAGGTCTTCACCAATATCCGCAGGAGCGACTTCCGCGAGGTCTGGCTGTCCAAGGAGACCCGCCCGATCCAGGAGACCGGCCCGGTGGAGTCCCGCCGCGAAAAAGCCGAGCGCGAAGCACAGGAAGAAGCCAAGGAGGCCCGGCTCGAGGAACCGCTCGACGCCATGCCCCCGCACGCCCAGGGTGTCGTCTCCGGACAGGAGCCTTTCCAGGGCGGTGGAACGGATCTCGGGCCCAATGGCCATCCCGGCTAAGCTTCTTCTGTGACTTCTTTCATCAAAGACGACGACGATGCTCCCGCCACCGCCGATTCGACGGCGGGAGCATCCGTCAAACACGCCGGCCACAAAGTGGACCGTCCCCGGATCGAGGCGGCAGTGCGGGAGATCCTGCTGGCCATCGGTGAGGACCCGGACCGCAGCGGCCTCCTGGACACCCCGAAGCGGGTAGCCAAGGCGTACAACGAGATGTTTGCGGGGCTGCACCACGATCCCGCGGAGATCCTGGCCACGACCTTCGACCTCGATCATGAGGAACTTGTCCTGGTCAAGGACATCCCGTTCTACTCGACCTGCGAGCACCACCTGGTGCCGTTCCACGGGGTGGCGCATGTCGGCTACATCCCATCGCACGACGGCAAGGTCACGGGCCTGAGCAAGCTGGCCCGGCTGGTGGACATATTCGCACGCCGCCCCCAGGTGCAGGAACGGCTGACAACCCAGATCGTCGAAGCGCTCGTCACCCACCTCAAACCCCGCGGCGCGATCGTCGTCATCGAATGCGAACACCTCTGCATGTCCATGCGCGGCATTCGCAAGCCCGGCGCCAAGACCGTCACCAGCGCGGTACGCGGGCAACTGCATGACCCGGCCACCCGTGCCGAAGCCATGAGCCTCATCCTCGGAAGGTAAGAACAGACTATGGACTCCCTAGCGGCAGCCCCCGGCACCGGCCCGGCAACCTCGCCCCTGCCCGTGCTGCGCAACCCGCGCCGGGCGGCTACCTTCAAGGACCTGCCCTCGGACCGGACTCTCGTGATGGGGATCCTGAACGTCACCCCGGACTCTTTCAGCGACGGGGGACAGCACGCGTCAACAGACGTCGCCGTCGCCGCGGGGCTCCGGATGTTCTACGCCGGCGCTGACATCATCGACGTCGGCGGCGAATCCACGCGCCCCGGCGCCGTCGAGGTCGGCGTTGAGGAGGAACTCAAGCGGGTGCTGCCGGTCATCGCGGCCCTGGTCAAAGCCGGTGCCCTTGTCAGCATCGACACGACCCACGCCGCCACCGCGGCTGCGGCGCTGGACGCGGGTGCCACCATCATCAACGACGTCTCCGGGCTGACCCTCGAACCGGAAATGGCGGAACTCGTGGCCCGGAGCAAGGCGCCCTACGTCCTGACCCACCGTCGTGGCAACGCCAACACCATGGACTCTCTGGCCGAGTACGGGAATGTGGCGGAAGAGGTGGTGGCCGAACTGGCCGGCCTGCGCGACAAGCTCTACGCCGCCGGCGTCGCCCCGGAGCAGATCATTCTTGACCCGGGCCTGGGCTTCTCGAAGAATGAGGAGCAGAACTGGGAAGTGCTCCGAAACCTCGACGCCCTGCAGGGCATGGGTCACAAGGTCCTCGTGGCGGCCTCCCGCAAGCGGTTCCTCGGCAGCCTGCTGACGGTCGCCGGAAAGGCCGCGCCGCCGGCCGAGCGCGACTCAGCGACCGCCGCCGTGACCGCCATCAGCGCCTCCCGCGGCGCCTGGGCGGTCCGCGTGCACGACGTCGGCCCCAGCCTGGACGCCGTCAAGGTCGCGGCCCGCATGATGCCGGCCCCGGCCGGCAAAAACTGATCCGGCCAGTGACCATGGACCAGATCACGCTGAGCGGCGTCACCGCCGTCGGCCATCACGGGGTGTTTGATTTCGAACGCCGCGACGGCCAGCCGTTCGTCGTAGATGCCGTGCTGCACCTTGACGTCAGCAAGGCAGCCGCCTCCGATGACGTCCTGGACACCGCCCACTACGGGGAGGTCGCGGACTGCATCCGGGGCTGGATCACCGGGGACCCGCTGAACCTGATCGAGGCCCTGGCGGTGCGGATCGCCGACGACGTGCTGCGCAGGTTCGATGTCGCCGCGGTGGACATCACCGTGCACAAGCCGAAGGCCCCCATCGAGGTGGATTTCGGCGACGTGTCGGTCAGCGTTCACCGGGAGCAGCCATGAGTCAGCCGTACACCCGTGCCGTCATAGCGCTGGGGAGCAATCTGGGGGAGCGCAATGACACGCTCTCGTCCGCCGTCGCTGATCTTGTCGACCCGCCGGAGGTCCGCCTCCTGGCCATCTCGCCGATCTTCCAGACGAAGCCCGTGGGCGGCCCGCCGGGCCAGCCGGACTTCCTTAACATGGTGATCGCGGTGGAAACCACTTTGCTGCCGCTGGACCTGCTCCGGCACTGCCACGCGGTCGAACAAAAGCACCTGCGGGCGCGGAACGTACGCTGGGGCCCGCGGACCCTCGACGTGGACATCATCACCTACGGCGACCTGGTCAGCTCCGATCCCGAACTGACCCTGCCCCACCCGCGCGCCGCGGAGCGGGCGTTCGTGCTCTACCCCTGGTCGCTGATCGACCCGGCCGCGGAGCTGAACGGCGAACGGGTGGGCGGGCTGGCAGCGAAGGCGCCGGACTTCGCCGACCTCACTCCCTTTGACGGTTTCGAAGACGTGCACGGTGTCGCCGGAGGGGTGGAGCGGACGTGAAGCCGATCAACCCGTGGCTCCTCCTCGTCATCGGCGTCGGTGTTGCCCTTGCCGGCTATTTCGCCACCTTGCTGACCACCCGCTACGGGCTCTCCACACCGGTGCTGCCGCTGACCGGGCTCGTGACCATGGGCGTGATCGTGGTCCTGACCCTCGTGCTGGGCATCCGCGTGCTGCGCTGGCGCAACGGCAAGAAAAAGAAGATGCTCAACCCGATCCTGGCCGCCTGGACCCTGCTCCTCGCCCAAGCCTGCGCGTACACGGGTAGCGTCCTGCTGGGCTGGCACGCCGGGATCTTCCTGGACCAGCTGCGGCTCTGGAACCTGCGCAGCACCCAGGGCCTCACCTGGCAGGCCCTGGCCATGGCCGGCGGCGGTCTGATCATGGTGTTGGTGGGCCTGGTGGTGGAGCGTTTCTGCCGGATCCCGCCGGAGGACGGCGACGCCGAGGGCAGCCAGGGAGTGCAGGAAAAGCGCGGCAAACCGAAGGCGGAGGGTGAGTATGCCTACCGAGGCGATTGACCCTCCCGGCGTCACCTGGCTCCGGGTTTCTCCCAAGTACATTACGGTCCGGATTGCGGGCTGGGCCCTCGGGAACCTGCTCGTGCTGACGGTCCTGTCCCTGCCGCTGGTCCTCGTCCTCGGCGGCTGGTGGACGGGCTTGCCGCTGTGGCTTGCCGCCGCCTTGCCGGCCGTGGTGGGGCTCCTGGCGCTTTGGCGGCTGCTGCTCATTCCGCGGCAGGTCCGCGCGATCGGCTACGCCGAACGCGAGGACGATTTGCTGATCCGCAGCGGCATTTTCTTCCAACGCGTCCTCGTGGTGCCCTACGGGCGCATGCAGTATGTGGACATCGGGGCCGGGCCGGTGGAACGCGGCCTCGGCCTGTGCACGCTGAAGCTGCACACCGCCTCCGCCGGAACCAATGCCGAGATCCCCGGCCTGCCGGCCGCCGAAGGGGCCCGGCTCCGCGAGCAGCTCTCCGCGCGCGGGGAAGCCCGGCTGGCCGGGCTGTGACGGAAACTTCGTGAAACCGGACGGTACCGGCACAGCCCCCGAAGCGACCACCGGTCCCGCGCCGGCCGGGACGGACGGCGGCTGGCAGCGCGTGCACCCGGCCTCGCCGTTTGTCCGCGGCTGGGTGGCGCTGGCCGCCATCGGGTTCTTCTTCGGCCGGGACACCTTCGAACGGATGCTCCAGGGCGGTCCCCTGCTCGATGAGCAGGTCGCGGGCCGGGCGCCGTGGCTGCTGCTCGGCGGGGGCACGGTCCTGCTGCTGACCGTGGCCGGCTTCATCCTGAGCTGGTACTTCACGCGTTACCAGGTGGCCGAAGGCTATGTCCGGGTCAACACCGGGTTCCTCTTCAAACAGCAGCGGCAGGCCAGGCTGGACCGGGTCCAGGCGATCGACATCGTGCAGCCGCTGCTGGCGCGGATCTTCGGACTGGCAGAACTCAGGTTCGAGGTGGCAGACGCCGGGGAGTCCGCGGTAAGGCTCGCGTATCTGCGGATGGACGAGGCACGGCAGCTCAGGGCAACGATCCTTGCCCGCGCCGCCGGGGTAGCGCCGGATCCGGAGCGCCCCGAGGCCGCCGCGGCGGAGGCTCCCGAACATGCGGTGCTGACCGTACCGCCCTCGCGGCTCGTCGGTTCGCTGCTGCTGAGCGAACAAAGCGTCTTCATCGTGCTCGGCGCCACGGCGGCCGTGGCGCTTTCGGCCGTGACGGATAACCGCAGCTTCTACCTCTATCTGATCCCGGCCGCGCTGGGGTTCGTGGCCGCGTACTGGAGTTCGTTCAGCAAGGGCTACAACTTCACTGCCGCCATTTCCCCGGACGGCATCCGGCTGCGTTACGGGCTGCTGGACACCCAGGCGCAGACCCTGCCGCCGGGCCGGATCCAGGCCCTGAGGGTGAGCCAGCCTCCGCTCTGGCGGATCTTCGGCTGGTACCGGATCCAGGTCAACGTCGCCGGCTACGGCGCCGTGGCAGGCAACGGCGAGGGTTCGTCCCGGACCACGCTCCTGCCCGTCGGAACCCTTGGTGAAGTGATCACCATGCTCTCCCTGGTCCTGCCCGACCCCGGGACCCCGGAGCCCGTCCGCGTTTTTACGGCCGGTCTCCACGGCCTCGCCGACGTCTCCGGTGCCGGCGGGGAGCCTGGGACGGCGAACGACGGCGGCTTCGTCACCACGCCGCGCCGCGCGCGGCTGCTGGCGCCGCTGGGCTGGCGGCGCAACGGCTTTACCGCCACGGGCACGGCGCTGCTGATCCGCTCCGGACGGTGGTGGCGGCAGTTCGTGGTGGTCCCGCACCAGCGCACGCAATCGATGGCGCTGCAGCAGGGTCCGCTGGCCCGGCGGTTCGGTGTGGTGGACCTCGTCCTGCACACCACGGCCGGTCCCGTGTCCCCCAAAGCTATCCAGGCGGGGCTCGCGGAAGGGAAGGCGCTGCTCGACGCGCAGGCCGCCCGGGCCCGGGCCGCACGGAAACGCCAGACCAGCGAGCACTGGCTGGACCAGGTGACACCGCTCGTGCTTGGCCCCGGCTCGACGGCTGGGCCCGCGCCAGCGGAAACCGCCCGCACCGAAGAACGCAGCACCGAAGAACCCCGCACCGAAGAATCCAGCACCGAAGAACCCCGTACCGAAGAATCCAGCCAGAAGGAAGGCCCTCAGCATGGCTAGGCCAGGACGCCTCGGCGTCGGAATCATTGGCGCAGGCAAGGTCGGTGCCGTCCTGGGTGCCGCGCTGCGCGGCGCTGAGCACGCCGTCATCGGCGTGTCCGCGGTCTCGGACGCCAGCCGGGAACGCGCCGAAACCCTGCTTCCCGGCGTCCCGGTGCTGGACATCCCGGACATTGTCGAGCGTGCCGAGCTTGTCCTGCTGGCGGTCCCCGACGACGCGCTCGCCGCGCTGGTTGAGGGGCTGGCGAAACTCGGTGCCTGGCAACCCGGACAGCTCGTGGCGCACACTTCGGGCCGTTTCGGCGTCGGCATCCTGCACCCTGTCCGCGCTGCCGGAGCCGTGCCGCTGGCGCTGCATCCCGCGATGACCTTTACGGGCATGAGCCTTGACCTCACGAGGCTGCTCGACTGCACGTTCGGGGTCACCGCCGACACCGCCATGCTGCCCATCGCACAGGCCCTCGTCGTCGAGATGGGCGCCGAGCCGGTCGCCATTGCCGAAGCCGACCGCACGCTCTACCACGCAGCCCTCGCGCACGGTTCCAACCATCTCGTCACACTCGTGGCTCAGGCCTCCCAACTCCTCCGGGAAGTCGGCGTCGAGTCCCCGGAGCGCATGCTGGGCCCGCTGCTGCGAGCGACGCTGGAGAACGCCCTGGCCTCGGGCGAAACGGCGCTGACCGGTCCGGTGGCCCGCGGCGATGTGGGCACTGTGGCGGCGCATGCCGAAGCCCTCCGGGAGCAGGACTCCGATTCCGGCGGCGATATTCTGGAGGCGTACCTGGCCATGGCACGGGCAACGGCCCGGCGGGCCGGGAACCGGGGCATGCTTAAACCGGACCAGCTCGAGGGCATCGGCCGTGCCCTCGAGGGCCCGGACCAGAACGGCCCGCAATCCTAAGGAAGGACCTGGTTTGGCGATCCAACTGGTGACGACGGCCGCGCAGCTCCGGACCGAAAGCGCCCGCCTGCTGGCACGGAAAAACGGCAGCTCGCAGGGCCTGGTGCCGACCATGGGCGCCCTGCACGAGGGACATGCCCAGCTGGCGCGCACCGCCGTCGGGCAGAACGATGTGGTGGTGGCCAGCATCTTCGTCAACCCGCTCCAATTCGGCGAAGCCGTTGACCTGGAACGGTATCCGCGGACGCTGGAAGCGGACCTGGCCCTCCTCGACGCCGAGGGCGTGGATCTCGTCTTCGCGCCGGGGGTCGAAGAGGTCTACCCCGACGGGGAGCCGATGGTGCGGGTCACCGCGGGCCCGCTGGCCGGGAAATGGGAGGGGGCCTCGCGGCCGGGACACTTCGACGGTGCCCTCACTGTCGTGGCCAAGCTGCTGCATTACGGAATGCCCGGCGCGTGCTCGGGCGGGGCCCTGCCGGCGTACCGGGCGTATTTCGGCCAGAAGGACGCCCAGCAGTTGGCCCTCGTCCGACGCATGGTGGCAGACCTGAACTTCCCGGTCGAGATCGTTCCGGTTCCGACCGTTCGGTCCGCGGACGGGCTTGCGCTGTCCAGCCGCAACCGCTTCCTCTCGGCCGAGGAGAGCGAGGCCGCCCTCGTGCTGTCCCGGGCACTCCGGCTGGTGGAGGACCGCGCCAACGCCCACGAGCCGCTGGATCTGGAGTCCGCGCAGGCGCTGGTGGAGTCGCAGCCGCTCGTGCAGCTGGATTATTTCGAGGTCGTTGATCCGCTCACCCTCGAGCCGTTGGCGGAGAACTGCAAGGACACGCCCTTCCGCGGCCAGGGACTGGCCCTTATCGCGGCCAGAGTGGGCCCGGTCCGCCTGATCGACAACGTTCCGCTGGACTCGTGATCCCGCCGGAACGGAAAAGATTGTCCCGCCGGGAATTACTCCACGGAATCGCCGGTTAGCAAAAACAGCATCGGCAACGCCCGCCGGACCCACCAACTCTTCCTAAGGGAAACCCATGCCAACAGACGTCTCTTCAAAAGCCCCACGCGAACCGGCGCAGACCGCCCAGACACAGGCCGGCAGGGCGGCGCCGGCAGGCAAGATGTCCCGGGAATCCGTCACCATCATCGTCACGTTGCTGGTGGCCACGTTCGTGGTCATCCTCAACGAAACCATCATGAACGTCGCCCTGCAGCGGCTGATGGTGGATCTGCGGGTGGACGCTCCCACCGTGCAGTGGCTCTCCACCGGTTTCATGCTCACCATGGCCGTGGTGATTCCAACAACCGGATTCATCCTGCAGCGGCTGTCCACCAGGGCCGTCTTTCTGCTCGCCATGGGCCTGTTCTCCGGCGGCACGCTGCTCGCGGCCGTGGCCCCGGGCTTTGAAATCCTGCTGCTCGCCCGGATTGTCCAAGCCGGCGGCACGGCCATCATGCTCCCACTCCTGATGACCACGATCCTCACCCTGGTTCCGGTGGCCCGCCGGGGCGCCGTGATGGGCAACGTCAGCATCGCCATCTCGGTGGCGCCGGCGATGGGCCCCACGGTATCCGGCGCGATCCTTGAGCACTTCTCCTGGCGCTTCATGTTCGTCTTCGTCCTGCCGATTGCCCTTGCCGCCCTCGCCATCGGTGCCCGCTTCCTGACCAACATCGGCGAAACGCAGAAGACCCGGCTGGACGCCTTGTCCGTCGTGCTGACGGTTCCCGCCTTTGGCGGCCTGGTGTATGGCCTCAGCCAGATCGGCGGAGGCCAGGGCGGTCCCGGCTCGACGGCCGTGATTGCACTGGCCGTGGGAGCGGCAGCCATGGCCGCCTTCGTTTTCCGGCAGCTGCGCCTGCAGAAGTCCTCGGCGCCCCTGCTGGACCTGCGCGCCTTCAAGTTCCGCATGTTCACCGTCTCGGTCCTGCTGCTCGTCGTCGCGATGATCGCCCTGTTCGGCGCGGTGATCCTGTTGCCGCTGTACCTGCAGGAAATCCGCGGACTGAAGTCGCTGGAGACAGGCCTGGTGCTGCTCCCGGGCGGACTGGCCATGGGCCTGCTGGGCCCGTTCATCGGCCGCATCTTCGACAAGGTCGGACCGCTGCCCCTGACCGTCACCGGCTCGGCCCTGCTGGTGCTGTCGCTGTTCCAGTTCTCCCTGCTGGACGCAGATACGCCGGTGGGCTGGATCGTCGCGCTGCACGTGGTCCTGAGCCTGGGGCTTGCCCTGCTCTTCACGCCTGCCTTCACCACCGGCCTCAACCCGCTGCCTCCGCATCTCTACTCGCACGGTTCAGCCATCATGAGCACCCTGCAGCAGGTGGCTGGTGCCGCCGGAACCGCCCTGCTGGTTTCCATCTACGCGGTGGTCGCCGCCGGCGCGGGAATGGTCGCCGGAATGCACGCTGCGTTCCTGACAGCAGCGGCGATCGCCCTGGCCGCCGTCGTGCTGTCCGCCCTGATGCGCAAGCCCGCGGCAGCGGAAAACTCAGCAGGGGAGCACCCGGCGCCGCACTAGGAATCAGGCCCTTGGAGTGCACCTTGCCGCTCGAAGTTCCGGCCACAGCCGAAAGCAGAGTCAACGGCGGCCAGACCAGCAAAGCTTCCCCGCCATTCCGAATTTCCAATCACAAGGAACAAAATGGCCGGCACGGCGAAAAGTATCGTGGAGCCGGCCATTTTCGGATGGCTCACGACGGTCACGGCTTAGGAACCGGCGGGGAATTCTGACCGGGGCGGACGATTAGGGTGAGGCGAAGTATTGACCGAGCTGACTGCCCAGCGTCGGAGGAATGGTAATCGTCGTTGCTTACGCACCGGGGCTGGGCTCAGACCGGGCCGTGTTTGTGATTCCTTTTTGGCGATCCTGACATTCCGGTCCCTGCGCTGGACGCAGGAACTCATGCGAACAGAGACCGGGAATTTGGTACTTTACGCCGCCAGCCCAGGAATACCTCTGCCCTATTCGCTGCCGCCCCGGCTTTGGAGTCAAAGGTCCCGGGCGTGCGGCGGCTTTAGCCCGCGAAGAATTCGCTCAGTTCGGTGATGAGCTTGTCCGGTGCCTTGTTGACGCCGTCGTGCCCCATGCCCGGCAGGATCGTGTAACTCGAGCCGGACAGCACATCGTGGATCTGGGCGCAGGCCACGCCGAAGTACGCCGGGCTCTTCTCGCCCACGATGATCAGCGTCTCCAGGGGCAGTTCCAGGAACGGTTCGGCGGGCATGTCCGCGGCGATGATGGCCTTGATCTCGCGGACGCCATTTTGCATCAGCTCGCGCATCTGCTTGCCGAGCGGGGTGCCGGCGCTGAGCTTGTTGGCCAGCGTCAGCATGGACAGCGGCATCCGGGACAGGGCGCTGCCGGTCTCAAGCCCCCTGAGCAGGACGGCCAGGGCGCGGTCGTCGTCGCCGGCTGCTGTCGCCCGCTCATATTCGGGAGTCCAGTCGGCCGTGACACTGTGGTTGACCGAGACGGTGGGGTCATACACGGCCAGGCGTTCCACCGGCAGCGTGCGGGCAGCGTGCAACGCCACCGCCCCGCCGAAGCTGTGCCCGAAGACATCGGTGCTGGAGGTATGCGTCATGATTGCGTCCAGGTCGCGGACGTCCACGTCGAGGGTGTAGTCCTCCGGCTGCGGGGAGGAGGACCCGCGGCCACGCCGGTTGAAGGTGTGGACCGGCCGGCCCAGCGAAGCGCTGAGCTTCTGGGCGAAGCGCGTGTAGTCGGCCGCAGTCACCATCGAGGCCGGCACGACGACGACGCCGGAACCCGCCGCCGCCAGCTCCGCCCCCGTGCTGAATAGCTCGATGGTTCCGCCGTCGGGGGTTCTGATGTTCTCGCGGGTCATGCTCCGAGCCTAGCCGAGGCTGCAGCTACAGCGCAGTAGGGACCCGGACTGCCGGGACGGTCAGCTGCCCAGCCGCCCGCCGGAGGCTTCGAGGTAGCAGGAACCACACAGCGATTCGTACCAGACGTCCTGGCCATCGATCGCGACCTGGTCGCCGTCGAACACCACGTGGTTGCCGACCCGGCGGGTATTGAAGATGGCCTTGCGGCCGCAGCGGCAGATCGTCTTGAGTTCCTCGAGGGTGTGCGCGATCTCCAGGAGCCGGAGCGAGCCGGGGAACGCCCGGGTCCGGAAGTCGGTGCGGATACCGTAGGCGAGCACCGGGACCTCGTCCTGGACGGCGATGCGGAACAGATCGTCCACCTGGCCCGGTTCGAGGAACTGCGCCTCGTCCACGAGCAGGCATGCCACCGGCTGGGTGTCGACATGCTCCAGCAGGGCATCGGGATCGTCCCCGTGGGCGTGGGCCGTGAACAGTTCCCGGACCGAAGCGCCGGCCGGGATCACGAAGTCCACCGGGCGGGTCATGCCCAGGCGGGACACGACGTCGGCGTCGCCCTTGGTGTCGACGTCGGGTTTGGCGAGCAGCACCCGCTGGCCCCGTTCCTCATAGTTGAACGCGGCCTGGAGCAGGCCCGTCGACTTGCCGGAGTTCATAGCGCCGTAGCGGAAGTAGAGCTTGGCCAAGGGGGTCCTTTCGAAAGGGTCGCCCCCCGATTCTAAAGGCGCAGCCGATACCGGTCCGCTCGGGACCCGGGCGGGAGGAAACCCGGTAAACTTGGGGATTGTGACTTCCCAAAACACCCCTGCCCCGAACACCGCCGCCGAGCCCCACGACGCCAGCGAGCAGACGCGCATCCGGATGGAGAAGCGCGCCAGGCTGATCGAACGCGGCATCGAGGCGTATCCGGTGGGTGTCGAGCGCACGCATTCGCTGACCGAAATCCGGGAAAAGTACGCTCACCTGGAGGCGGACGAAACCACCGGCGACACCGTCGGCGTGACCGGCCGGATCGTCTTCGTCCGGAACACCGGCAAGCTGTGCTTCGCGACCCTGCAGGAAGGCGGCGCCGACGGCAAGGCCGTCCGCCTCCAGATCATGCTGAGCCTGGCCAACATCGGCGAGGAGGCGCTCGCGGACTGGAAGTCCCTCGTGGACCTCGGCGACCACGTCTTCATCAAGGGCGAGATCATCTCCTCACGCCGCGGCGAGCTCTCCGTCATGGCCGATTCCTGGTCCATGGCGTCCAAGGCGCTGCGCCCGCTGCCGGTGCTGCACGCCGAACTGAACGAAGAAACCCGCGTCCGCCAGCGCTACGTGGACCTCATCGTCCGCGACGAGGCCCGCGAAATGGTCTACACCCGCGCCGCCGTCACGCGTTCCATCCGCGAGACCCTGCACCGCCAGGGCTACGTCGAGGTGGAAACCCCGATGCTGCAGCTGGTCCACGGCGGCGCCACGGCCCGCCCGTTCGAGACACACATGAACGCCTTCGACCAGAAAATGACGCTGCGCATCGCCACCGAGCTGTACCTCAAGCGCACCGTCGTCGGCGGAATCGACCGCGTGTATGACATGGGCCGCGTGTTCCGCAACGAGGGCGTCGACTCCACCCACAGCCCCGAGTTCACCACGCTGGAGAGCTACGAGGCCTGGGCCGACCAGTTCGTCATGGCGGACCGGATCAAGGAAATCATCCTCGACGCCGCCGACGCCGCCGGCGTGGGCCGCGTGCTGCAGACCGAAGCGGGGGAGATCAACCTCGACGGCGACTGGGCCTGGCTGGCCGTGTACCCGGGGCTCTCGGAAGCCGTGGGCCAGGAGATCACCCCGGACACCCCTGCCTCCGAACTGCTCGCCCTCGCCGCGAAGCACGACGTGAAGGTCGACGCGAACTGGGAGGCGGAGAAGCTCGCTGTGGAGCTCTTCGGCGAGATTGTGGAGCCGACGCTGATGAACCCCACCTTTGTCTACGACTACCCGCCGTCCGCGCAGCCGCTGGCACGCCAGCACCGCGAAGATGGCCGGCTCATCGAAGCCTGGGATCTGATCATCGGCGGCATGGAGCGCGGCACCGCCTTCTCCGAGCTGATCGACCCTGTGATCCAGCGCGAACGGCTCACCGAACAGTCCCGCCGTTCCGCCGCCGGCGACGTGGAGGCCATGCATCTGGACGAGGACTTCCTGCGGGCCCTGGAGTACGGTGCGCCGCCGATGGGCGGGATCGGCCTGGGCATCGACCGGCTGGTGATGCTCTTCACCGGTGCCGGTATTCGCGAAACCATCCTGTTCCCGCTGCTGAAGCCCGAAGGACACTGATCATGGAGTACATCGCCGTCCTGCTGCCCTCCGTCGTGGTCGGCCTGATTTTCTGGTTTGCCATGAAATCGATCTTCAATGCAGACAAATCTGAGCGCCAGGCAGAAGCCCGAGCCAAGGCTGAAGCCCAGGAAAAGGTCCGGCCCGGTAATCCGGGTCACGAGGACGGCCATTCCCCCGGAATCGCCAAATAGGTCCTATTCGCTTCTGTGGATTTCCTTAGGAAAAAACCCTTTCCACTTTGACGCGGCGCCGCAAAACGGAGGATACTTATTGCAGTACCTCCTGCTTTTGCAGTCCTCATCCTTTTGGAAAGAGAGTCTTTATGGCACAGAAAGTAAAAATCATCCTCGTTGATGATGTGGATGGGGGATCCGCGGATGAGACTGTCCGCTTTGGCCTCGACGGCGTCAGTTATGAAATCGATCTGTCGTCGGGTAATGCCGCGGAGTTGCGCTCTGCGGTCGAGCGCTTTGTTTCCCACGCACGCAAGACCTCCAGCGGCCGCGCTACCCGCACGCGGATATCGACCGGCCGCAATCAGGACTCTGCACAGATCCGCCAGTGGGCACGCGACAACGGTTATGCGGTAAACAGCCGAGGCCGTATCCAGGCTGAAATTCAGGAAGCCTACCAAAAGGCAAATTCCTAGCCGAACGCTTGAGCGTTGCCAGTGCCCCTGCCTTCCGGTGGGGGCACTGTTGCGAGTCCGGTCATACCGCCTGCGCCCGCCGCCGCGACGTGCCCGCCGGCGGGCGGAGGTTCAGTGCCGGCCGGATCGTCAGCGCCGGCCGCCTTTGGCCGGCCGCGGGCCTGACTTGGCTCCCTCCGGGGTACCCGAAGGCGGCGCCGACCGCGCTGGCGAAGCGCCCCGGTTTCCCCTGTGGCGAACAAGCCCCAAATCTCGAACCGGGCCACGTAGCATCAAAGTACGTCGTAGCTAGGAGTGTGGCGAAATGTTTGAGCGATTTACGGACCGTGCCCGTCGCGTAGTTGTGCTTGCCCAAGAAGAGGCACGCATGCTGAACCACAATTACATTGGTACCGAACACATCCTCTTGGGTCTGATCCATGAGGGTGAAGGTGTTGCTGCCAAAGCCCTCGAGTCCTTGAGCATTTCGCTCGACGGAGTCCGCGAACAGGTGCAGGAGATCATCGGCCAGGGCCAGCAGGCCCCGTCCGGACACATCCCCTTCACGCCCCGGGCCAAGAAAGTGCTGGAGCTCTCGCTGCGCGAGGCCCTGCAGCTGGGACATAACTACATCGGCACCGAGCACATCCTGCTTGGTCTCATCCGCGAGGGTGAAGGTGTGGCCGCCCAGGTCCTGGTCAAGCTGGGTGCAGACCTGAACCGGGTCCGCCAGCAGGTCATCCAGCTGCTGTCGGGTTACCAGGGCAAGGAAACCACCGGAGCCGGCGTTGGTCCCGGCCAGGCCGAAGGCACGCCCGCCGGTTCCGTCGTCCTGGACCAGTTCGGCCGCAACCTTACGCAGGCTGCGCGCGAGAACAAGCTTGACCCAGTCATCGGGCGCGAGTCGGAAATGGAACGCGTCATGCAGGTCCTTTCCCGCCGTACCAAGAACAACCCGGTGCTGATCGGCGAGCCCGGCGTCGGCAAGACCGCCGTCGTTGAAGGCCTGGCGCAGGCGATCGTCCGCGGCGACGTGCCGGAGACCATCAAGGACAAGCAGCTGTACACCCTGGACCTCGGGTCCCTCGTGGCCGGCTCCCGCTACCGCGGCGACTTCGAAGAGCGCCTGAAGAAGGTCCTCAAGGAGATCCGCACGCGCGGCGACATCATCCTGTTCATCGATGAGATCCACACCCTGGTGGGTGCCGGTGCTGCCGAGGGCGCCATCGACGCGGCTTCGATCCTGAAGCCCATGCTGGCCCGCGGTGAGCTCCAGACCATCGGTGCCACCACGCTGGACGAGTACCGCAAGCACATCGAGAAGGACGCCGCGCTGGAACGCCGTTTCCAGCCCATCCAGGTCAAGGAACCCTCCGTCGCGCACGCGATCGAGATCCTCAAGGGCCTGCGGGACCGGTACGAGGCACACCACCGCGTCACCATCACCGACGGCGCCCTCGCCTCCGCGGCGAGCCTGTCCGAGCGCTACATCTCGGACCGGTTCCTGCCGGACAAGGCGATCGACCTGATCGATGAGGCCGGTGCCCGGTTGCGCATCCGCCGGATGACTGCACCGCCGGAGCTCAAGGTGATGGACGAGCGTATTGCCGCCATGAAGCTGGAGAAGGAATCCGCGATTGACGCGCAGGACTTCGAAGGCGCGGCCTCGTTGCGCGACAAGGAGCAGAAGCTCATTGTCGAGCGTGCCGAGAAGGAACGCCAGTGGAAGACCGGCGGCATGGACGACATCTCCGAAGTTGATGAGGACCTCATCGCTGAGGTGCTGGCGAACTCCACCGGCATCCCGGTCTTCAAGCTGACCGAGGAGGAGTCCTCGCGCCTGCTGAAGATGGAAGACGAGCTGCACAAGCGCGTCGTCGGCCAGGACGAGGCCATCAGGTCCCTGTCCCAGGCGATCCGCCGCACCCGTGCAGGCCTGAAGGACCCGAAGCGTCCGGGCGGTTCGTTCATCTTCGCCGGCCCCACCGGCGTCGGCAAGACCGAACTGGCCAAGGCCCTCGCCGAGTTCCTGTTCGGCGAAGAAGACGCCCTGATCACGCTGGACATGTCCGAGTACTCGGAGAAGCACACCGTCTCGCGGCTCTTCGGTGCCCCTCCGGGCTACGTTGGCTACGAGGAGGGCGGCCAGCTGACCGAGAAGGTCCGCCGTCGTCCGTTCTCCGTGGTCCTGTTTGACGAAGTGGAGAAGGCGCACGCCGATCTCTTCAACTCGCTGCTGCAGATCCTGGAAGACGGCCGCCTGACCGACTCCCAGGGCCGCGTGGTGGACTTCAAGAACACCGTGATCATCATGACCACGAACCTCGGCACCCGGGACATCTCCAAGAGCGTTGCCACCGGCTTCCAGTCCGGCACGGACACGCAGACCGGCTACAACCGGATGCGCGCCCGCGTCACGGAAGAGCTCAAGCAGCACTTCCGGCCCGAGTTCCTGAACCGTGTTGACGACGTTGTGGTCTTCCCGCAGCTGACCCAGGACGAGATCATCGAGATCGTGGACATGTTCGTCGGCCGTTTGGAGAAGCGCCTCAAGGACAAGGACATGGGCATCGAGCTCACGACCGCAGCCAAGGTACTCCTGGCCACCCGCGGCTACGATCCCGCCATGGGTGCCCGGCCGCTGCGCCGGACCATCCAGCGCGAGATCGAGGACCAGCTCTCCGAGAAGATCCTCTTCGGCGAACTGCACGGCGGCGACATCGTAGTGGTGGATGTGGACGGCGAAGGCGACGACGCGAAGTTCACCTTCGCCGGCAACGCCAAGCCGCGCATCCCGGAGATCGCTCCGAGCGTCTAAGCAGTAAATTCCAAAGGCCCCGCTATTCCTGAGAGGGAGTGGCGGGGCCTTTGTGTTTGTAGCTGCCGTTCACGTCATTCGCCACAAACGGCCGCAATGCCACTGGATGGGCACCGAGTACTGCACGGCGCTGTGGGAGCTGGGTCCTGCCGACCCCACCAGGCGGGCCGGATCACCCGCAGGGCCAAGGGAGAGGCCGGAGCAGCGTTCGTGGCCAACGGCGATCTTTATTTCACCTCCGCCTGGCCCGACCCGCAAAGCCCGGACGATGATCCGATCAACGCACTGTGGATGCTGCCGTCCACCGGCCGGCGCTGACCACGGAAGCGGCATCGCGGAGCCCAACAAACTGTGCTCCAGGTCGCAGCTCGCGGCGGACGAGAACGGGGAGACCGAGCACCGGTTCCTCTACTTCCCGGACGAGAACCACTGGATCCTGCAGCCGCAGCACGCCAAGGTCTGGTACGGCGTCGTCGAGCACTTCCTCGCACGGACGCTCCTGGACAAGGACATTCCGGTGCCTGCCGAGCTGGGGCTTTAACTCACCTGCCGCCTGTTCACCCAACTGAATCGCAGTAATTGGAGCGCTCATAACGACAACGAATGCGAGTCAGTTGGGTCGAAACCGAAGCGCCACAGGGCTGCGCCTAAGATTGGGCTGTGACTGAACCGATCCGCCTCCGCCCTGCCCGCACCAGCGATGTCGCGGCCATCAAGGCGCTGGTGGCGCCGCTGGCCGACCAGCGGATCCTCATGGCCAAGGAGACCGTGGCCTACTACGAAAGCCTGCAGGAGTTCCGGATCGCCGAAGCGGCCGACGGCCAGGTGATCGGTTGCGGGGCGCTGCACGTGATGTGGGAGGACCTGGCGGAGGTCCGCACGCTTGCCGCATCGGACGCGTGGCGCGGGAAGGGCGTCGGCCACGTCCTCGTTGAGCGCCTGCTGGAGGACGCCCGGGCGCTCGGCGTGTCCCGGGTCTTCTGCCTGACTTTCGAGGTGGACTTCTTCAAGAAGCACGGCTTCGAAGTCATGGCAGACCAGAGCGCCGTCGACCCCGTGGTCTATTCGGAACTCCTGCGCTCGCACGACGAAGGCGTCGCCGAGTTCCTCGATCTGGCCCGCGTGAAGCCGAACACCTTGGGCAACACCAGGATGATCAAGACCCTTTAGGTCTAGAGACAATCCGCCTCCCAGGATGCTCCCTCTCGGGTACTCAGCTCTCGGAATGTGACACCAGGGTCCCGCAGGTCGGCCTCAGATTTTTGGGATGAGGCCCTGGGCCCTGGTCTCAGGGAATTGTGCGGTCGCTGAAGCTGGGTGAGGGCGGCGGCAGTCTTGCTGCCGGGCTCGGCGGTGTGGACCAGGAGTGTTCGGCCCACATCACGGCGAACTCAGGACCTGCGAGCCTGGAATTCAACGGCCACCAGGGGTTCTCCAGAGGCTCGGCAATCAACATGGGAGCCCATTTTGTTGAGTCGCGTGGTTACACTTTGGGAGCTGCCGGACATTAACAGGGCATGAGCCTACAAACAGTCCGGAAGGAACGTGTGGATTTGGAGAGGGAGAAACGCTTCCTGGCCGCGCACGCAGCAGGTCACGACCGCATCTACCGCTATTTCCGCCGTCGAACAGAAAACGCCGCTACCGCTGAGGATCTTTGTGCCGAGGTCTTCAGGATCACCTGGGAGAAGACAGAGCAGGACGACAGCCTTTCAGTCATGGTTCTCTTCGGGATTGCGAAAAACGTGCTCCGCAACCATGACCGGTCTGCAGTCCGGTCCGCCAGCCTCCTCGGTGCTCTTCAGCACGAGCGGGACCGCGATCCCGGCACCGATGGATCCCCAGTCCATGACGCTCTCGGCCAGCTCCGCGCCGAGGACCGCGAGGTGCTGCTCCTAACCTACTGGGACGGCTTCAGCTCCGCAGAGGTTTCCGACCTACTCAACACCAGCGCCACCGCGGTCAGGATGCGCCTGCACCGGGCCCGGAAGGCATTGAGCAATCTACTTCAGACACAGCCAGAGGTGGCAGCAACATGAACAAAACCACTATGTCCGGCGATCTCGACCGCCATCTTGCATCTGTCGATCCTGGAGGCGCAGTCACCGAATCTGAACTGGCCAGGAGCCGGGCCAGGTCGCTGTCCTTCCTGATTCCCGACGCCGGCGCTGTGCCTCATCACCAGCTGCGCACGAACCACATGGATGGCCCTCACGCACCTGTCGAAGCTGGATCCACTGTCATATCGCTTTCCTCGCGCCGCCCTCGTCGGTTCCTGGGCAGGACGCTTCTGCTCTCGGCCGCCGCCGCTGCCGTCCTCGCTGGCGTCCTGGTCACCGCAGACGTGCTGGTCCCCGGCGCGCAGCCCGGTGCCACCGCCCAAGCGGCTGAAGTGCTCAGGAACGCCGCGGCGGCAACCATCCAGACCTCGGATCCGGTGCTGGGACCGGGCCAGTACCTGAAGATCGATACGACCGCCCGCTACGGCGGAAGCGCGGTTACCGCCGACGGAACCCAGGTGTCCTGGCAGGAAAAAACCGGAGGCCAGGTCTATGTTCCGGCGGACCGGGACGGTGAATGGGTGTGGAACCGTGAAGCGAGCGTCCCGGTGGAGTTCTCCAGCGAAGCTGCCAAAGCCGAAGCCACCAGGCTGCAGGAAAAAGCACCGGACGATATGGTCGGGATCCAGCGTGCCCCACGCGGCGCTTTTTACGGGGGTGAACGAGTCATCATCGGCGGTATGCCCCTTGACGAAGCTGCCGGTCTGCCCCGGGATCCGCAGGCTCTTTTGGACGTCATCCATGAGCGGACAAAAGGCGCCGGGAAGTCCCCTGAAATAAAGGCCCTGGGGACGATCACGGCTGCCCTGCGCACCGGCGTCATCCCCGCGGACCTGCGCGCCGCCTTCTACAAGGCAGCCGCGCTCATCCCGGGCGTCACCGTCGCGGACCAGCAGGCAACAATCGACGGCAGGACGGGCATCGCCATCGGCATCCCGTCCCCGGATGGAGGAACCCGGCAGGAGACCATCATCGATCCGGCCACCGGAGTGCTGATCGGGGAACGGAACGTCCTGCTGAAGGACTATCCCGGCTTCCCGGCCGGAACCATCACGACCTGGACCTCCGTGCGCACATCCGTAGTGGACTCGGCCCCGTAAGCTCCAACGGACAGGAATGGCCGTCTGGAAAGCTCACATTCCAGGCGTCCATTGCCCGTCCCACGACTGCCCGGCACGACATCCGCACTCCTCAAGCAGCAATCCTGCCCCGTGTCCGGCACATCTGCGGCGCTTCCAGGCACCTCCTAGCCTAGGGGCACGTCCCGGGGGATGCGGTGAGGGCTCTCGGAATGGCGGACGGCGGATTCCGAGGGCGCGCCCTCCCTGTTGCCTCATTGCAATACCTCCGGGAAAGGTGATTCGTTGCCTCATTTGAAATCCTCCGGTTGACCCCTTCGTTGCCTCATTGAAAAACCTCCGGATTTTCAGTTGTTCCAGGCCCTGTTGACGGGTTTGACCGCGCCCGGCTGTTTGGCTCGGGCCAGTGTTTCGAGCTGCGCTGTGAGTGCCAGGATCTGGCGTGAGAGTGCGCCGGGTTTGATCTGCCTGAAGGCGGCGTTCATCCGAATGACCGGGCGCTTGCGCATCTTTTCGTGCCGGATGGCGCGCTGGTGGGGCGTGGCAGGTGCGTCGTGTTTCTTGGTCACTTTCGCGCCGTGCCGGTGTTTCTCGAGGAGCTTTTGCTGGGGCAGCAGGTAGTTGGTGAAGATCCGGTCCAGTTCCCAGATCTCGTTGAGTTTCTCGCGTTCCGCGGCGGTGTCGTAGCGGAGGTAGCCGACGAGTTCCCGGACCCTGGCCCAGTTCTTCTGCTCCACGTGCGCGCCGTCGTTCTTGTTCCCGGGACGGGAGCGGGTGAACGTGATCTGGTGGGCGTGGCAGTAGGCGAGCAGGTGCTCGTTGATGAACTCCGAGCCGTTGTCCGAATCGATCCCGATGATGGGAAACGGGAACACAGCGGTGACGTGTTCGAGGGCCTCAAAGACCCATTTGGCCGCCTTGTTCCGCACGGACCGATTCACCGTCCAGCCGGTGGAAATGTCGGTCACTGTCAGGGTAAAGCAGAATTCCCCGAAGCTGTTGCCGCCCTCGTGGCCGACCAGATCGATCTCCACGAATCCCGGGACGGCGTCGTCCCACTCGGCCCAGGTCCGGATCGGGATCTGGGATTTCAGGAGGGTGCCGGGCTTGGTGTGTGACCGGCCCCGCGGGAAAAGTTTCGCCCGTTCACCGACGAGTTTCCGGTCGATGGTCGCCGCGCTCATGCGCATCAGCAAAGCAGCCTGATCATCCGTGATCGCAAGCTCCTTGTCCCGCCGCAATAGCGGCACCAGAACCGGCAGCATCGGGGCCAGCAGCCTGCCGGCAGGAGCCCGCAGCACCGCCCAGCACCTGATCAGCGGCGGGAGCAGATCAGGGCCGTAGACCGGCGTCCTGCCCGGTCTGGGCTTGACGATTTTCAGGACCAGGGCCTCCCGCAAGGCGACCCTGGCATAGTCGCGGTGCCAACCGGTCAGTTCGACCAGCTCGTTCAGGATCCGGGATTTCCCTGCACGATCGGCGCTCTTATAGGCGAGGGCTTTCTTCTTTGTCACAGCTTGCCGCTGGTCCATCGTTAGCTCCATGAAAACGGGCATAACCCCCATCCGCCGCCCCGGCCGGAAACCACGCCGCTACGCGGAGGTTTTCAATTGAGGCAACGTATCCGGCTACGCGGAGGTTTTCTACGAGTCAACGCGCCCTCTTCCCCTCAATAAAGTTGATGGATAAACTGAGCCCGGCCCAGGGGGTGGGCCGCTCAGCTTCCGGAGGCATAAATTGCACAATCGCGTGACTTTTCCCGATTTCTCCGCATTCCAAATGACCGTTGCTGCCGCACCCGCCGCGTCATGTCCGGTTAATAAGACACCGGACGTTAATAAGACACCGGACGGCGATGCTGCCGCCGTAACGCCGCCACCGTCGTTGCAGAGCACGGGCCAGATAACGGGCCCGAGCGAAGCCAGGGGCACAGGCTCGGGCCGGGATGACGATCCCGGCACGAAACGAGCCCGCGTCGCCGCGCCTCCGTTCTCCTGGCTGGGCGGCGACGCCTGGCCCAGTTTGCCGGCCCGGGCGGACACGCCGCCCTGACCCGCGAGGCCTTCCGCCGTGGGCGCGAACCGGTACTCGGATCAGCGCGGCGGCCGCCCCGGCGGCCCAACCCGAAGACTTTCGCGGACAGGACCCCGGTAGTAGGGTCTAAGCAAAAGCAGCCAGGACACCAGCCAGGGAGCACAGCAATGAAGAAGCTCATCAATGATCCCCGCGCCGTGGTGGACGAGTCAGTGGAAGGGTTCGGGCTTGCCCACGCCGACCTGGTGACCGTCTTTGCGGACCCGAAATACATCGTGCGCAAGGACGCCCCGGTGGCCGGAAAGGTGGGGCTGGTCTCCGGCGGCGGCAGCGGCCACGAGCCCCTGCACGGCGGCTACGTGGGGAAGGGGATGCTCGACGCCGCGGTGCCGGGTGCCGTCTTTACCTCGCCCACACCGGACCAGATCCTTCCCGCCACGCTGGCCGTCAGCTCAGGCGCCGGCGTCGTCCATATCGTGAAGAACTACACCGGAGACGTCCTCAACTTCGAAACCGCAGCGGAACTGGCGGAAGCCGAGGGAGTGCAGGTCCGCACCGTGCTGGTCAACGACGACGTCGCGGTGCAGGATTCGCTGTACACGGCCGGACGGCGGGGCGTGGGCGGCACGGTGCTGGTGGAGAAAATCGCCGGCGCGGCCGCCGAGCGCGGGGACAGCCTGGACGCCGTCGCCGCCGTCGGTGAGCGGGTCAACCAGAACGTCCGCAGCATGGGCGTCGCGCTGGCGGCCTGCACCGTCCCGCACGCCGGAGCACCCAGCTTCGTCCTCGAGGAAAACGAGATTGAAATCGGAATCGGCATCCATGGCGAGCCGGGCCGGCACCGCATCCCGATGGAAAACGCCGACGGCATCACCGACCGGCTGCTGGAGCCCGTCGTCAGCGACCTCGGCCTAGCCTCCGGGGACAACGTGCTCCTGTTCGTGAACGGCATGGGGGGCAGCCCGCAGAGCGAGCTGTACATCGTCTACCGCCGGGCGGCGCAGCTGCTGGCCGAGAAAGGCGTCACCGTGGCACGCTCGCTGGTGGGCAACTACATCACATCCCTCGAGATGCAGGGCTGCTCCATTACGGTCCTGCGCCTCGACGACGAGATGACGGCCCTTTGGGATGCTCCCGTCCACACTCCGGCGCTCCGCTGGGGTGTCTGACCGTGGGCCTCGACCTCAAATGGGTCCTGCAGTGGCTGGCCCTGTCCGCGCAGGCGATGGCTGACCATCGCGAAGAATTAATCGAACTGGACCGACCGATCGGCGACTCGGACCACGGCGAGAACATGGACCGCGGCTTCAAGGCGGTGACCGCGAAACTCGCCGAGACCCCTCCGGAAACCCCCGGGGCCGCCTTGAAGCTGACGGCCATGACGCTGATGTCAAAAGTCGGGGGAGCCGCCGGTCCGCTCTACGGCACCGCGTTCCTCCGGGCGGCCACGGCGCTGGGTGACCATGCCGAGATCGACGCCGCCACCCTGGTGGCGGCCCTGCAAGCGGCCCGGGACGGCATCGTCGCCCGCGGAAAGGCGGAGCCCGGTGACAAGACCATGGTGGACGCCTGGACACCGGCCATCGATGCGGCAGGGGCTGCCGCATCCGACGGCGACGCCCGCAAGGTGCTGAGTGCCGCCGCGGAAGCCGCGGAGGCAGGCGCCGTGTCCACCGACCCGATGCTGGCCCGGAAGGGGCGCGCCAGCTACCTGGGCGAGCGCAGCATAGGGCACCGGGACCCGGGAGCAGTCTCCACCGCCCTGATCCTGCGCGCCGCTGCCGAAGCGTCCGCATGACCGTCGGGCTCGTCGTCGTCTCCCACAGCGAGAAGATCGCCGACGGCGCCGTCGAACTTGCCGCCCAGATGGCGCCTGACGTTTTGATCATCCCGGCCGGAGGCACCGACGACGGCCGGATCGGCACGAGCCTGGAACGCGTGATGGCGGCGCTGGAACAGGCGGCCGGCGGTGACGGCGTCGTGGTCCTCACCGATCTCGGCTCGGCGGTCATGACGGCGGAATCTGCGGTGGAATTCGCCGGAGACCCCGGGTCCGTGTTGCTGGCCGACGCGCCACTGGTCGAGGGGCTTATCGCTGCTGCCGTGGCCGCCCAGGTCGGTGCCGACGCCGAGGCGGTCAAGGAAGCGGCGGAAGCTGTCTACCGGCCGCCGGCCGCGCCTGAGCACGTGCACGAGCACCGGCAGCCGCCGGAAGCCGCCGGCGACTTTGAGCTGGTGAACCAGGCCGGGATGCACGCCCGTCCGGCGGCGAAGATAGCGGGCGGGCTGTCCGGCATGGACGCCGAGGTGACCGTGAACGGCGCCGACGGTGCGTCGATGACAGAGCTGATGATGCTCGGGGCGGGACGGGGGACGGTGCTGCATGTCGAAGCCAACGGCCCGGATGCCGCCAAGGCCGTGGATTACCTGGGCGGCCTGATCACGTCCGGCTTCGGGGAGCCATAGCCGCTAACCGCTGACCGGCCCAGGCCCGGGTGCCCGGCCGCCCGAGCCGGTGCCGGCCGCGGCCCGGTCTAAGGCTCCGCGGTCCGGCCGCGTTCCGGTCCACGCGATCCAGCCGCCGGCGACCGCCGCCAGCAGCGCCCCGGCGGTCTGCGTGGGCAGACTGCTTCCTGTTGTCGCCTGTCCCAGGACCACGCCCAGGACGTAGAAAAGTACCGCGCCGGCCGCCCAGACCGCTCCTGCCCAGCGCGGGAGCGTATGGGAGTGCCACACCGCGATCCCCAGCAGCAGATTCCCCAGGAATGCCAGTAAGAGGCCCAGCAGGAAAGTGACCGTCATCGCGGCCGGGAACTCGAGCTTCATGACCTCTTCGTTACCCTCCAGGAAGGCCTTCCCGATTGCTGGCGTGGCGAACGTGGAGATCGCCGCGGGAACCAGCAGCAATGCGCTCCCGGCGGCGGTGAGAACCATCGCCGCCAGGGCCAGGCGCCCCACCCGGCTGTTAGCCAGACAGCAGCCGAGGGCGAAGACGCCGAAGATGGCAAGGACAGTTCCTCCGGTGCTGCCGAACAGGTGGCTGAGCTGGTACGAATCCGAGCTGACAAACCGGGCCCAGGCCACCGGATCCCGGTCCTGGTCCGGCTGGGGTTCAATCGTGGTCCAGGCGGTGATCAGCCCGGAGACGGGCAGCGCCCACAGGCCCGCGAGGATCCAGTGGCTGATGTTCTGCGAGTTCATCGGAGTGCACCCTTCGGAATGCCGCTAATCCGCCTGCCGGAGCCCGGCAGGATCGAGAACAAGCCCGGCAGAGATGAACCGGCCGCATTGCTGGCCGTACGGGTAGGCCGCCCGGGGCGTGAAGGTCACGGTCCGGACGGGCAGGGGCAGGCCCCTGACGTCACTTCCGGTGGACGTCGCGTCAATCCGGGAATCGGTCAGCCGATCCAACATCAGCATCCCGGTGAGGGTGCCGTCGGGGGAGGCGGTGGCCGAACAGGCCCTGCCGCTGTCCGGGCCTGGTTCACAGCCCTGGTCCACGGTGGTGCTCCCCGGAAACAGCTCCAGCTCCGATTCAACGCAGCGGCCCTCCTGGCATGCCCGGAGCCGGACGGTCTGCACCGTACCGGCATAGTCCCGCGCAACCGTCAACGAAACCACCGGGGCCTGGCCGATCGCCGGGCAGGCCGTCGCGGGCAGGCAACCGGCCGCAGGGAGCGCTGCAACAGCCAGGGCGAGGACCCACGCGAACTTGCGCATGCTTCAGGGTAGGTCCGGGAGGCCGGTCCAGCTAGGGCGTTCGGGTTCGGGCGCCGCTCGGACGGCTCGCACGGACGCGCCGGGGCGCCGTGACACCGACTTACTGACACGTCGCCGCACGGACGCAGGAGGCGCTGTGGCGCCTCGGCACGTCAGGCAGGGAGCCGGAGACCGCCAAGGTGCAGTTCCGCCAGCCCGTCGCCCAACAAGCCGGCCAGCGCGCGCTCAAGCTGTTCGGGAGCGGAATTGAGCCGGTGCAGGGCGGCCAACGGAATGCCGATCCCGTCGGGCTCGAAGCCAAGGTCCGCCGGGGCGCGATGGAGCAGTTCCGGCGGCACCGGGACATCAGCCACGCGAAGGACAGCCAGCACGGCGCCGCGGACCTGGCGGTCCGTCCCGTGCCAGGACTGGCCTTTGGGGGTATACGTCGGCGGCGGTTCGCCTGCAGCGAGCCAGGCGCAGGAGCTGCGCACCGGGCACTCGGCGCACTTCGGCGTCCGGGCCGTGCAGACCAGGGCGCCGAGCTCCATGACAGAGGCATTCCAGCGCACGGAGGCCCCGACGTCGTCCGGCAGCAGCTGCGCCGCCAGCCGCATCTCCGCGGCGGTCAGCGCCTGCGACGGCAGGGCGGCGCCGGTAAACAGCCGCGCATGGACCCGGCGGATGTTGGTGTCCACCACCGTTTCGCGGCGACCATAGGCGAACGCGGCGACGGCCGCCGCGGTGTAGCCTCCCACGCCGGGCAGCCCCATCAGCTCCTGGTACGTGGCCGGGACCTTCCAGCCATGGTTGTCCCCGATGGCGACGGCCGCTGCGTGCAGGCGCAGCGCCCGCCGCGGATAGCCGAGCCGGCCCCACGCGCGGACGGCTTCGCCCGCGGGCTCCCTGGCCAGGTCGGCAGGCTCCGGCCAGCGCCGCAGCCATTCCTTCCAGACCGGCAGGACACGCACCACCGGAGTCTGCTGGAGCATGATCTCGCTGACCAGCACGCCCCAGGGAGAGCAGTCGGCAGCCCGCCACGGGAGCTCACGGGCGTGGGTGTCGAACCAGGAGTCCAGGGCAGCATGCAGTCCGGTGAGCGGGACGCCGTCGTCCGGAGGCCGGACGCCGGGAACCCGGCCCGGCAGGGTTTCCGGGAGTGCAGCCATGGGCAGGGCGGTGGAGTCGGCTAGAGCTTTGATCCAATCAGCGTAATAGATGCGGCGGCGGCCCGTCCCGCGGCGTGGTGGGACCCCATAGCCTGCGGGGTTCTCTAGCCTAGAGGGATGGGCAGGCAAGGCAACTCAGGAACGAACGGTTCACGACCGAAGGGTTCCGGCAGCGGACAGGCCGCGCGCAAGCCCGCCAGGAAGCCCGCGCGGAAACCGGCGCGAAAACCGGCGCGGAAGCCGGTCAAACCGGTCTTCCGCCGCCGCCGGCTGCTGGTCGGCGCTGCCCTTCTCGCGGTCATCGCCGTCGTCGTGGGCGGCTTCATTGCCGTCGCCAGCATCATCAACGGCGGCGGGCAGCCCGTCCCGGGCGGGGCCGCAACATCTACCGGGGGCAAGGCGGCCAGTCCGAGCCAGTCCGCTACGGCACCCGCCGCCACGGCCTCGGCCACCGCGTCGGAGGGCAGTGGCTGCCAGCAGAACCTCATCGCTGTCACGGCCGCCACCGACAAGTGGAGCTACGGCGCCGGCGAGAAGCCGCTGCTCAGTCTCAAGGTCACGAACAACAACAAGGTGCCGTGCGAGGTCAATATCGGGACCTCCCAGATGGAGTTCCTGATCACCAGCGGCTCGGACCGGATCTTCTCGTCCCAGGACTGCCAGGCGGACAGCACGGACCTGATGAAGACCATTGCGCCGGGCAAGAGCGAGACGGCCAACTTCCCCTGGCAGCGCAACCGCACGGTCCAGGGCTGTGATCCCATCGAGGCGATGCCGGGCGCGGGCGGGACATACGTCTTCACGGCGCGGCTGGCGAGCAAGACGAGCCCCAAGGCCGTGTTCCAGCTCAATTAAGCCCCATCGGCTGCTCCGGGGCGACATGACCGTCTGTGTGGCTATCGGCGCAGCTGTCGTCATTGGGGGCGGCAGTTGGGTCTCGGCGCACCTTGGAGCCTGGATGGCCGGTCTTGCCGCGCCCCGGCCCACCCGATTGATCTGGTGGCCGGGCTGGTCAAGGGCCGGGTGCCCTGGCCGGTTCTGTCGACCGTCGTGGCCTGCGTGCTGCTCGGTGTGTTGGTTGTCCTGACGGTGGCGGTGTTGGTGCTCCGCTCCCGAACGGCTCACAAGCGCACCCGCGTGGATAAGGCCGCCGTCCACATGGGCCGCGGCACAGACCTCGATCACCTGAGCACCAAAGGGGCCACTGCCACGGCCGTGCGTCTTGGCGTAGAGAATTTCCCGGGCGTGCGGCTCGGTCGCAGCGTCGCCGGAAAACGCCCGCTGGGGGCTTCCTGGGAGGACATGCTCGCAGCCTCGCTCAACTCCTCGCCGGTCACGCAGGTTTACACCTGGTTGTTGACCCGCCCGCACGACGAGGCCCCCGCCGAACTGCTGAGGACCGCAGGGTATGACCTGCTCTCGGACATGGTGATGGGCCACATCCGCGAACCGGAGAAGCAACGGGCCGGTGTCTACGGCACCGCCCGACAGATGGTTTCCTGCCTGACCGACCGTGAGGTCAGCCGATGGGTCACGCCGCTGCGGGACACCACCGTGGATATGGACCCCCGGCCGCAGTTCGTCCCCGAGGACTTCGTTCGCGGCAAAGGCACGCTCTACAGCCTCTCCCGAGAAGGGGTCGGCACCGCCGGCCCCCTCGTCACCGCCCTGACCGTCGCGTCGTGGAAGCGGCCGAAAAATACGCCACCTCCCAGCCCGGCGGCCGTCTAGCAACGCCCTTGCTGGGGATCCTGGACGAGGCGGCCAACGTTTGCCGGTGGAAGGCCCTGCCGGACCAGTACAGCCACTACGGCTCACGCGGGATCATCCTCATGACCATCCTGCAGTCCTGGTCCCAGGGCGTGGAGGTCTGGAACCTCGAAGGGATGAGGAAGCTCTGGTCCGCGTCGAACGTGAAAATCTATGGCGGCGGCGTCTCCGAAGTCGGCTACCTCGATGAGCTCGCCCGTCTGATCGGCCACTACAGCTATATCAATGTCTCTCGCAGCCACAGCAGAACCGGGTCCTCCTCGTCCCGGCAGGAAAGCAAGGACGAGATCCTGTCCGTCGCCGACCTGACAGCCCTGCCACGGTTCCGGGCCATCCTGCTTGCCTCCGGCGCCCCCGGCCACCATGATCGAAACGATTCCCTGGATGAACGGACCGCGCGCACAAAAGGTTAAAGACTCTCTTGCCCCCAGGGAATCCGTTGAGCGCGAGCCGGTGCCAGCTCATAACCCGTGGACGGACGGGGACAAGGCGTGAGTGAAGAGTTCGGGGATACCTTCGGGGACGAAGAGGAGCAGTCCCCGGCCGGCGGGCACAGCCACGCTGAGCCCGAACCGGAGCTGGTGTACTCCAGCGCCGTGGAGTTCTTCGCCGAGCTCCTGTCCCAGTCCTATGTCCGGGAAGTCAACGAGGGCGCAGCGTTCGCGTGGTGCCCGGAGTGGTATAAACACCCCGAAGCCCTCATCCGGATGGAGAGCATCTGGCGCGCATGGGAACACCTCCGCCTGGAACCGGCCCACGGACTCAGCACCTGGTGGCTAACCACGCAGACCCCCACATGCGCGTCCTCATGGACAAAGAAGGCCCGTTCAAGAAATGCGCCTACGACGGCCACAAGCCCCCACGCGCACCCGGCCTCGCAGCGCTCCCGCACACGGAACCCGAGGCCGGTATCTTCGGTTCAGGACCAGCGTCGGTTTCGCTGGCCCACTGATCCTCTGGAGTGGCCGAGTCGGTCGGTTACTTCGTGGCCATCAGCGGGTCGGTGGCTTGGGGTTCTGTATTCGCTCAGGTCTCAGGCTCTTCTTTTTGGTGCTGCTGTTCCTGGGCATCGGCGTGATGCTGTGGCTCGCTGTCGCTCAGCTGCCACGGGGGACCCCGCAGTACGTGCGGGGTCCCCCGCGGCAGCAGGGTCACCGGGCGCTGGCGGCAGGTTCGTCCTCGAGGTCCTTCGGTGCCGTGAGATCCATTTCGAGCAGCGGCACCAGTTTGGACTTAGTCATGAAGCGGTGAGCCAGCCACAGGACGATGAAGACCGGCAACCCGATATAGGAGGAAAGCACCTCCATGCCCCTTCCGGCGAGCACGGCCTCGTAGTTCTGTCCCGCGATCACCAGGACCAGCAAGGCAAAGGCCAGCAGTGGGCCGATGGGGAACAGGGACGCCTTGTACGGCAGGTCGCTGACCTTGTTTCCCTGCGCCAGGAAGCCGCGCCTGAAACGGTAGTGGGAGACCGCGATTCCCGCCCAGACGATAAAGCCGCACAGGCCAGAAATGTTCAGCAGCCAGGAGTAGGCAGCGCCCTGACCGACGATCGCGGCGAGGAACCCGAAGAGTCCCACGGCCGCGGTCGCCAGCAACGCCGGGATCGGCACGCCACGCGCATTAGTGCGGCCGAAGATCTTCGGGGCCATGCCGTCATGGGCCATGGCGTAAAGCATCCGGGTCGAGGCATACAGTCCGGAGTTGCCCGCGGACAGGATGGCGGTCAGGATCACCGCGTTCATCAATGCGGCGGCGAAGGCGATCCCGGCGCGCGAGAAGACCAGGGTGAATGGCGATACTGCAATATCGGCTTCGCCGGAGGTCAGCAGGCTCGGATCGTTGAACGGGATCAGGCAGCCGATGATGAAGATGGCACCAATGTAGAAGAGCATGATGCGCCAGAAGACAGTGCGGATAGCCTTCGGCACTTCACGACGCGGGTTCTTGGCTTCGCCTGCGGCCACGCCCACCAGCTCGGTGCCTTGGAAGGAGAACCCGGCAATCATGAAGACCGAGATGATCGAGACCCAACCCCCGTGGAACACCTCATCGCGGTTTTCCCAGTTGCTCAGTCCCGGGGAGTTATCCCCGAGGATGCCGAAGATCATCAGCACGCCGGCGATCAGGAAAACTACCACTGCGCTGACCTTGATTAAGGAGAGCCAGAACTCCGATTCACCGAAGGACTTGGCCGAGAGGGCGTTGAGCCCGGTTAAAACCACCAGAAAGATCCCGGCCCACACCCAGCCGGGGACCCCCGGGAACCAGAAATCCATAATGATTCCGGCCGCAACCAACTCGGCGGCCACCGTGATGGCCCAGTTGAACCAATAGTTCCAGCCGATCGCGAACCCAAAGGACGGGGAGACAAAACGGGTAGCAAAGGACTGGAAGGAACCGGCGACCGGAATTTTGGCTGACATTTCGCCCAGCGACTGCATCAACAGGAATACCATCAGCCCGACCAGCGCATAAGCAGCCAGCGCACCGCCGGGACCCGCCTGGGAAATGGTGCCGCCCGAGGCCACGAACAGCCCGGTACCGATCGCACCGCCAATGGCGATCATCTGCAGGTGGCGGCTGCTTAGCCCGCGCTTGAGTTCGTTGCCGGTTTCGCCGGAGGCGCGTCCGGCCCCTGTCGCCAGGGATGCATCGGAGTTGATATCTGCGACAGTTCCGCTCATTGGCGGATCAACTGTTTGGGTGGGGGAGCTGAGTCCCATGGTGCCTCCGGGAGGGTAGCAGCGAATGAGTTTGGCTTTCCGGCGGGTCGGCCGGGAACGACGGTGACCAAGCTAACACACGCAAAGAAAGAGCCCTTTGGGACGCGAATGTTGCATGAGAAAGCGGGCAAAGTCTTACGAATAGGCCTGAAGTCCGAGCCCTAAGCATAAGAGTTGCTAATTTACTTGCCCTGAATGGGTAAGCGGCTCTGGCGATCTGCTACGGCACGCGGCAGCGCAAACTTGATCCGGGCTTTGGAACTGACACGGTTACCGTTGGCACGGCGTCGTGACTGCAGGCGGCTGGACGGAACTCCTCGGCGGCGCGGTGGCAATGCGGGCCGGACAGTGTTGCCGGCCGCCGACGGCCTGCCGAATATCCAGATTGAGAAAACCACCGGGTTCTCTGCCCCGACAGTCCTGAAATGGCGCAAGCAGTATCTCCTCAGGGTGTCGAAGGGCTGCGTGATGCGCCGCGTCCGGGCGCGCGAGCCGGAGATCGATGAGCTGGCGCTCATTGCCGAGACCCTGCCCAACGACGGGAAACCGCCGGCAGAGCTGGGATCTCGCACTGGTCCGCGCGCATCATGGCCGAGCGGTTCGGGATCTTCCTTTCCTCGTGGCCCGGATCTGGCGCAGGTGGAACATCCAGCCGCACGGCCTCGAGACGTTCAAGTTCTCAACCGATCCCAGCTGGAGGCCAAGCTCCGTGACGTGGTCGGCCTCCACATGTCACCGCCGGAGAACGCGGTCGCGGTCAGGATCGACGAGAAGAGCCATATCCCGGCCCTGGATCGCACCCATGCGGACCGGCCGCTGTCCCCGGACCATGCGTCCCGGCAGACCCACGATTACAAACGTAACGGGACCATGGCCCTGTCGCGGCCGTGTCACAGGCAAATTCTGTAAGCACATCTGCTGATCGGGCCCAGTGGTAGGAGCTGAGCCTGGGAAGAATGCATCAGGGGTGCAAATCGTTTTCAGATGCGCTGACTCAAGGATGACCGGGGCATTGAACACCAAGACCCGCAAGAGGCATAAGCCGGAAGAGGGCGCTCTAAGCAAAAGAGTTTCTTATGCTTAGTCGAAAAACCGGTGAAGCCCTCTTATCCTTTGCTACGTTCTTCGGGAACCCATCAACGGAAGGAACGAGTATGTCTGTAATCGCAAACCCCGAAGTGACAACCACCCGGGCAGACGACCTCAAGGCGCTCCCGGCCTGGCAGGCTCTAAAGACAGCCGTCATTGGACTGCAGCAGGTTCAAGCGCAGGACGGCTCCGTTCCGGAACCTGCTCATCACGATCAGGCCCGCCTGAATGTCAGTACCATTACCGGCTCAATCGAAGACCTGCGTCTCCACCTTCCCCACGACATCGAATACCTTGGACTACTCGTCCAGGACTTCAACCGTTGGGAGTCTGAGTGCTTCGGTGTTCCGGACTTCCTGAACTCCCTGGTTGCTTTCCATCCCGAGCAGTGGCGCATCGATGGGCTGCCGCACCTGGTTGTGTTCCCCATGTACACGCAGAACGGCAGCACCAACCGACACTTTGAGGCCGTCCTCATCGAGGTTATTTGGCCTTCCTTCGTCGCTGAACTGGAGGCAGGAAGCTACTCCAACAAGCTGTTCGTCCCCATCAGCTTCGCCGATTTCACGCCTGGTTATGACACGAACTCCGCAGTACTCTTCCCCGAGAGCGTAGCGGTCCGGAGCACCCCCTCGTTCACTTGGGGAGCCATCTTCGCGGACCGCGAAGCCGCCCGCTTCCGCCGCGTCTTAAAAGCTGCAGCCGACATCACTTCCCTGGACCTGCCGACTGATGCCGCGGAACTGCTCGAGGACCAACACCTCACGGAGAAGACCTTCGTGATGTGGGACCTCATCCACGACCGGACCCACATGCGCGGTGACCTGCCCTTTGACCCGTTCATGATCAAGCAGCGGATGCCGTATTTCCTGTATTCTCTCGAGGAGCTTCGCTGTGACCTGACCGCCTTCCGCGAATCAGTCACCATCGAGAAGGACGAGAACGCTTCCGAGGACGCGCGCAAGCACGCCAAACTGGTCCAGTACGCCGTGATCTTTGACCGGATCTTCCGCTTCGCCATTACCGGGAACCGGGTCCGTAACTACGACGCCGTGGGCGGCCAGTTGCTGTTCGCCTGGATGCACCAGCACCGGGTCCTGCACTGGACCGACGGAAAGTTGAGCATCGACTGGAAGGACGTCGCGGGCGTGGTCGTCGAGCTGGGTATCCGCATCGAGGAACTTTACTGGCGGTCGATCGACCGGCCGAAGACCGCACACTGGCTGGCGGCGTATGAGCTCGTCTCGGAAACCCTTACCCCCAACCCGTCCTCGGTCTGGGCCAAGGGACTGGACGCCCTTCCGCTCGACGGTCCTCCTCGGGGACTGACGGACCAGGTCCTTGGTGACGAATTTCCCTTGTCAATGTTCTACGAGGCACTGGAGAAGAAGATGCGCTCTGTCATTGAGTCAACTGCCGGGATCACCGGTAAGAGCCCGGTGAAGACTGAGGGCGAGGCGGGCGCATGAGCCGGGTCCTCTCAGGGCGCACAGTCGTCGTCGCCGGTTCGACCAGCGCTGCCGGCGTTGCAGTGGTCCGTACCCTCTCGGATGCAGGGGCACGGGTGGCCGCGGTGGACATTCTTGAGGACCGAGTGCAGGAGCTCGCGGGCGCGTACGACAACGTCACAGGCTATGTCTGCAACCTCGCGGACCTGCAGGCCGTTGAGGATTTGGCCGATTCTGTCCGGAATGATCTGGGTCCCGTGGACGGCCTCGTCCATCTTGTAGGAGGGTGGCGCGGCGGTACCGGCATTCAGGGGCAGACGGATGAAGACTGGGACTTCCTGCACACCAGTGTCCTCACCACTCTGAGGAACACCAGCCGCGCGTTTTACGATGATTTGGCTGCCTCCCCTGCCGGACGCCTGGCCATCGTTTCCGCACAGTCCGCGTCCTCGCCGACAGCGGGCGGCGCCGCCTATGCGGCGGTCAAGTCCGCCGCCGAGGCATGGACTCTGGCCGTGGCCGACGGATTCCGGGAACTGCAGGGAGGAAAAGAAAGCCCTCTCCCCGCGCAGCACTCAGCCGCCCTGGTCTTCGTCGTCAAGGCTCTGGTCGATGACCGGATGCGCGCAGCCCAGCCGGAACGCAAATTCCCGGGATTCACCGACGTCAGTGTCCTTGCCGACGCCGTAGAGCGGATCTTTGACCTGGAGGCAGGACAGATCAACGGACAGCGCCTGCCCCTCACGACCGGCCACATGTTGGGTTCACCGGCATGAGCGTCGACGTCGATTTCGCAGCCGCCGTCCCGCAGCTCCTGGCGGGGCGCCTGCATGACCCGAACTACCGGGGCTTCGCCTCGGATAACTACGCCGGGGCTCATCCCGAAGTCATCGAAGCAGTTCAGGCAGCCAACGAAGGCCACGTCACCGCGTACGGCGAAGACGTCTACACCGAACGGCTTCAACAGGTCGTCCAGTCCCACTTCGGGACTGTTGCGACCGCATATCCCGTCTTCAATGGAACCGGGGCCAATGTCCTTGCCCTCCAAGCCCTGCTGCCGCGCTGGGGCGCCGTCATCTGCGCGGCGACTGCGCACATCAACACAGATGAGAACGGCGCACCGGAACGCATCGGCGGAATAAAACTCCTCCCGGTCCCAACCCCGGATGGCAAACTCACCCCGGAATTAATCGACGCCGAAGCCTGGGGATGGGGAGACGAGCATCGTGCCCAACCGCTGGTCGTATCGATCACCCAGACCACCGAACTCGGCACCTGCTACACGCCGGAAGAAATCCAGCGGATTGCTGAGCACGTCCATGCGAAAGGAATGAAACTCCACCTGGACGGAGCAAGGCTGGCCAACGCTGCAGCACACCTTGGGCTTCCTTTGCGGGCATTCACCACCGACGTCGGTGTCGACGTCCTGTCCTTCGGCGGCACCAAAAATGGGCTGCTGTTCGGCGAAGCCGTAGTCTGGCTCAACTCACAGTCCGACCCAGGCATGAACTACCTGCGCAAGATGAACATGCAGCTTGCCTCAAAGATGCGGTTTGTCTCTGCGCAACTGATTGCCCTGCTAACGGATGAGTTGTGGCTGCGGTCCGCCAGTCACGCCAACGACATGGCTCAACGTCTCAGCGCAGGGATTTCAGCTATTGACAGTGTCTCCCTGACGCAAGCCACACAGTCCAATGGCGTCTTTGCCGTCCTTCCACCCGGGGCTGGTGCGAAAGTCCGGGAAGCCTTCCGCTTTTATGACTGGGACCAGGCACGCGGTGAAGTCCGGTGGATGTGCTCCTGGGATACCACCGAAACCGATGTCCAATCCCTCGTGGCTGCCGTTGAAGCTGCCGTGGGCTCCCTAGCCTCAGCAAACGGCTGACCGCGGAGACGTACACCCACCTAACGCGGGTACTTTCCGGTCGTCGCAGTCTCAAATTGTCCCGCCCGCGCCCGCGGCATCGTCAGCGGAGGGACAGAGGATGATCTCTTCCACCGCGATATGTGGGGCTGAGCCAGTTCACCCCTGCTCATCCTGAGCCAAGACGGACCCGGGGCACCATTCTCCCCGGTCCATCTCGACCTCCAGATAGGAACTTCTTCATGACCACGAGGACCATAACCCCCACAAAAGTGACGGGCAGCAACCGCGTCAAGCGCGGCATGGCGGAGATGCTCAAGGGCGGCGTCATCATGGACGTCGTCAACGTCGAGCAGGCCCTCATCGCCGAAGACGCCGGTGCCGTGGCCGTGATGGCGCTGGAGCGGGTTCCCGCGGATATCCGCGCCCAGGGCGGTGTGTCCCGGATGTCCGATCCGGACATGATCGAGGCGATCATCGCGGCCGTCTCCGTGCCGGTCATGGCGAAGGCCCGGATCGGCCACTTTGTCGAAGCCCAGGTCCTGCAGTCGCTCGGCGTGGACTACATCGACGAGTCCGAGGTTCTCACCCCGGCCGACTACACCAACCACATCGACAAGTTGAACTTCACGGTTCCCTTCGTCTGCGGTGCCACCAACCTCGGTGAGGCCCTGCGCCGCATCAACGAGGGCGCGGCAATGATCCGCTCCAAGGGTGAAGCGGGCACCGGCGATGTCTCCAACGCGACCACCCACATGCGCCAGATCCGTGCCGAGATCAACAAGCTCTCCGGCATGGCCGAGGACGAGCTCTACGTCGCCGCCAAGGAACTGCAGGCACCGTACGAACTGGTCAAGGAAGTTGCCGCCACCGGCAAGCTCCCTGTTGTCCTGTTCACCGCCGGCGGCATCGCCACCCCGGCCGACGCCGCCATGATGATGCAGCTCGGCGCCGACGGCGTGTTCGTCGGCTCCGGAATCTTCAAGTCCGGCAACCCGGCCCAGCGCGGCGCCGCCGTCGTGAAGGCCACTACCTTCTTCGATGACCCGGAAGAGGTCGCGAAGGCCTCCCGCGGCCTGGGCGAGGCCATGGTCGGCATCAACGTCGACGAGATCCCGGCCCCGCACCGCCTCGCCGAGCGCGGCTGGTAACAGCCATGTGAAGACGAACAAGCCGGTGCACCGGTCCTGAGACCGGAAACCGGTTCTCACTGCCGGCAGGTGTCGTGGAACGCCCTGCCCAGAGGGCAGGGAGTGTGGCTCGCAGAACGGGCAGAATGTCGGCTCCGGTGGCCGGATAACTCAACTTCTACGTTGCCCTCGTCGACGACGTCATGCGGCGCGACCGCTACAAGGAAACCCATCGGGATCCTCGTCCAGGCCCAGTCCGTACTTGAGTTCGCGGTAGTCGTGCCCGGTCCGCCAGCTGATCTTCACCAAGCGCACGATCTCGGTAATCCGTGTGGTCCCGGGCAGGGTCGAGAGCCAGTAGCCGGGGGTTCGTCGCGTCCTGGGGCCACTCAGAGGAGCCATTTGAGGGGCACGGCTCCGGTGTCGTCCCGCGGCAGCTTGCGGTTCGCCGGCCGGACGCGCAGGGCGGCGAACCGGCCGGTCATGGCAGTGTCCACTTCGAGGGACGGACCTGGCTGGGATGACACCCTCGTCACCCCGGCCCACCTCTTCGTCACGACCGTCCGCCCGGTCGCCGGCCCGAGCGCCCCGGAGGAAGCCTGAGCTTCTACCGGTTCCTTGGCCGGACTCCAGACCGCGGTCATCCGGCTCCTCGGCCGCTGCACCTACTGCCATCGAGCCGGACCAACCCAGCCAAGTACTACCAGCTCGACCCAGTCGGTCGTCTTGCACCATCACCGGCGTACGCACGGTAGAGATCGAGGGCGTGCGCCGACTTGGGGAAATGCTTTCGTTCCGTCGAAGGAAAACTCACTCTGCTGATGCTTGTTGTACATTCTGTACATGGCAGCCCTTACCGATATTGACCGACGGCTCCTTTCGGCTCTCCGTGAGGATGGCCGGGCGTCGGTGGCGAGCCTCGCCCGTAAGCTCGGTGTCGCCAGGGCGACCGTGAACAGCCGGCTCGATCGTCTTCTCACTTCAGGAACCATCGTTGGCTTCACAGCCAGGATCCGCGACGAAGTGGACCCGCATGAAATCCGCGCCATCACCCTGATCGCAGTCGAAGGGAGATCTGCCAACATGGTGATCCAAGAGCTGAGGGGATTCCCCGAAATTCGGGCACTGCATACCACTAACGGCGGCTGGGACCTTGTAGCGGAGCTGGCCACCGAAAACCTCGGCGGGTTCGACAATGTGCTGGGCAGGATCCGTGCAGTCGACGGCATCGTCAACAGCGAGACCAGCCTGTTGCTCAGTTCCGTACTCAGATAGCGCTCCAAGGCTGCCGTTGCAATCGAAGGACCGGCGAAGTGCGCAGCTCCGCCTGGCATTCTGCGCACCTTTTTAGCCATTAGAGAGCTATTCGGTCATTGTGGGCGCATATCGACCCCGCATACCGTGAGGGCATTAGTTGTCTAGATGGAAAGAGTGACGCAAATGACGCGTTTCGTCGATGTTCACAACATGGTGCGATGGGCTGCCGGCCGGGGAGTGGAGACGATCATCTCGGAGATGATCGTCTACCTCGAGGATGATTTCCGCCGCTGGGCGTCTTTTGACAAGAGTCCCCGCGTGGCCAGCCACACGCCGTTCGGGGTCATTGAACTGATGCCCACGAGCGATCACGAGACCTATGGCTTCAAGTACGTCAATGGGCACCCGTCTAATCCGGCCCGTGGTTTCCAGACAGTGACGGCGTTCGGCGTGCTGGCGGACGTCCACAACGGATACCCCACCTTCCTGGCGGAGATGACCTTACTGACAGCCCTGCGTACTGCGGCGACCTCGGGTATGGTCGCGAAGCATCTTGCCCGTCACGGTTCTGTAAGCATGGCTATGATCGGAACCGGCAGCCAATCCGAGTTCCAGGCCTTGGCTTTCCGGGCGGCCCTCGGAATTACCGCGCTCAGGGTGTGGGACACTGATCCGGCCGCGACGCAGAAGTTTGTCCGCAACCTCGCACCGCTGGGGTTCGAGATCACGGTGGCGTCCTCGGCCGCCGACGCCGTGCAGGGAGCGGACGTGATCACGACCTGTACCGCGGACAAGGCCAACGCCACCATCCTGACGGCCGATCTCATTGTCCCAGGCGTCCACCTCAACGCCATCGGCGGGGACTGCCCCGGAAAAACCGAACTCGACGCGGTCATCCTAGAGCTGGGCGACGTTTTCGTGGAGTACACGCCCCAGACACGGATTGAAGGCGAAATCCAGCAAATGCCCGCCGACTTCGCCGTTACGGAATTCTGGCGAGTCTTGAGCGACGAGGCGCGGGGGCGCATCAGCTCCGAACAAATCACGATTTTTGACTCCGTGGGCTTCGCCATCGAGGATTTCGCTGCCCTGCGCTACGTCCGAGACGCCGTCGACGGTTCGGACTTCTTCGTAGACCTTGACCTCGTAGCCGACCCGGAAGACCCAAAGGACCTCTTCGGTCTCGTGGGCGCCTTGTCCCCGGTTGGATCCTAGGTCAGGCATGCCCCTCCTGGATCCTTCCGGGTCATCGACATCAGAATGCAGCGGGTCCGCCCGGCACCGAAACCTGGGTCGGCGGCACCTTGGGGCTCCGGGTGGGCTCCCGGACTCCGCCAGGTTCCATCTCCTAGCGGAGTCCGCATTGCGGTAGTTCCCGATGTGCAGTCCGTCCACGAGCGCGAACCGACACGTCAATTGGCATAGGGGTCAGTCACCCCGGTGTCGCTAATTGAATTCCAGAACATGAAGGCTTAGCCAGAGCACGAGTGTGTCCTCAGGCTGGTCAAGGTCGATGTTGAATAGTTCGCGCAACCGTTTGAGGCGGTACCGGAGCGTGTTTTGGTGCAAAGACAATGCAGCGGCTGTCCGGGCGGAGTCCCGGGAACAGTCAAGGTAGGTTCGCAGCGTTTTTGCGTACTCTGTTCCTGAGTCGGCGTCGTATTCCATGATTTTTTTGGCGGCTGCCGATGTGAGGTGGGGTGTTTTGCGGAAATGGGCGGCCAGTTCGAGCAGCGTCAGGCGGCTGCGGACGTCGCGCGCACTCGCATAGGTGATTGAGCTCAGGCCGGAAGCGAGCATGAGCAGGACCAGGTCGGCCTCGTGCCTTGACCGGCCGATGTCCGAGGCAGCATGGACAGCAGACCCGGCTGCTATTCGCAGGTTAACCGCAAGGGATACACGGGAGCGCTCAGTGAGCCGTCGCGCCAGGGCTTCGACGGGTCCAGACGAGGCGGGGTCGACGTCCGCGAAAAGGGCATAGATGGTGGTTCCCACCAGCACGCAGTGCGCCCCTCTGCGGTGGGTTTCGCATTGGGTGGTGACAAGGTCCAGGAGCCGGACCAGTGTCATCTCGGCCGCCTGCCCGATATCCGGTTGGAAAGCGATGACCGCGAACGGCCCGGCGTTCCGAAGTCCCAGCTGTTCCGCGATCAGTGTGGCGTCGTCGCCACCTTCCAGGAGCCGGCGGAGAAGCTCATCGCGCTGTTGGCGCGCCAGGTCGTGGGCACTGCGTGCCCGCAGCATATGAAGGGCTGCGATGTCTGCAGCTCGTTCCAACGCCTGTTCCGCGACTAGGTCCAGGTCACCGTTCGGGTCCACCACCCAGATCGAGCCGAGAGGCTCTTTGCCTGCACGGACTGCTATTGCCAGCCGGTCGAGGGCCGGACGGACCCCCTCGATGCGGACCGCGCCCTGGGAGCGGAAGACAGAGGCATACTGGCCCGCGTTCTCCGGAAGGTAGGGAACCTGGCGTCCCAGTATTCCTTGACGCCGGTCCTCATCGATTGGCTGGTGGGCGAGGGTCGAGTAGGCGAGCACCTGTTCCTGGAGATTCTCAATGGCCGTCGCGCCGCCAACCATGGCGGCGATAGCGTTGGCCAACGCGAATAGGTCGCCCACGCCCAGCGTGGAAAGTGAGTTTCCGGCTTCGGCTGAGGCAGTGAGCGCCGAGTCCAGGAGGGCATCCAACTGGCGCCACCCCATCTCATCGTCGACCACGAGGAGTGCGATACCTGATTGGTCGGCGGCGGCGATGATCTGCCCCACGTCCTGGGAATACTGCTTGATGACCAGTGCGCCAAAGCCTGCCGTGGCCGCGCTGCGGACAACGCCGGCTGTTGCTGGTTCTGCCGGGTGAAGTCCAATGCCCAGGAGGATCGCACCCGGCAACCCCTCCAGCCGAGTGTGGGGATCGTAAAGCGCAGGGCTGGTCAGGGAGAGCTCCGGCGGCGTGCCGTGGGAGCGGAGCGCCACTGCCGGGCTCGCCAGTACTCGCAGGAGTCCATGGAGAGCGATGCTGTCGGGGATGCCGGAAGAGGTTGCCACGAGGGATAAAACTAACCCCTCTTGTGGCGGAGCACAAGGCTCCGCACGAAACGTGGTGGTCTGCACCGAAGCGGGCGGCCCAAGGCCCAGCGGATAGTTGACGCATGTCACTTTCACTTGAAGCTGGACCGGTCGCCCGTCAGGCCGCGAAGGCCGCAACAGCAGCAGCAGCCAAGGCCGGGGTCCTGGTGGTGGATGAGCATGACCGCGACCGGCTCCGGGACGTCGAAGGGCTCCTTATCGCAATTTGGGGCATGTCCCCTCACGGAGCTCCTATACCGTTCGACCTGTTGCGGAGCATTTCGCATGCCGGGTGCAACATTTCCGCCGCCTACGATCCAGGAGGACAACTCTGCGGGGCCGCTGTGGGGATTGTGTCACCCGGCGGGAGCGCGACTTACTCGCTGATCGCCGGGGTCCTGCCCGGTACCGGCGACAAAGGCGTCGGCTTTGCCCTGAAACAGCACCAGCGGGCCTGGTCGCTGGCACGGGGCATCGAAGCGATGACGTGGACTTTCGACCCACTGGTCAGCAGGAACGCCCGTTTCAACCTAACCAAGCTCGGGGCCGTGGCGTCCGAATACGCACAAAATTTCTATGGCGAGATGCAGGACGAGATCAACGCCAATGACGAGAGCGACCGGCTGGTCGCTGTCTGGCCGCTGTCATCACCGCGAAGCGTCGATGCCAGCAAGGGCCTGGTTCAGGCCCTTGAAGTGAACGCTGCCGCCCTGGGAAACGTGCTGGAGTGCGGGCCGGATCAACAGCCGGTCCTCCTGGAAGTTGAAGGCACTCTTTGGTGCAGGGCACCCCGGGACATCGTCGCGATGAGGGCCGCGGCCCCGGAACAGGCCGGCCAGTGGCGCAGCGTGCTCCGCGGGATCCTGGAGCCCGCCCTGGCCTCGGGCTATATGGCCTCCGGCGTGACACGCAGCGGCTGGTACCGGCTGACTACAACCGACCAGGCATAACCCACCTCAAAGGAGCACCAATGCGTACCAATTTTCGTGCAGTCAAGGCCCGAACGGTCTTCGCCGCGGCAGGGCTGGTCCTCGCCTCAGGACTAACGGCGTGCGGGGCAGGATCAACGCCGGCCGCGGAGGTGAAAACCTTTTCCGCAGCCGATGTCGACCCCGCCGCCGCAGCCGCCCTCCCCGAGCGCTACAAGAACGCCGGGGTAATCAAAGTAGCCTCGGACATTCCGTATCCACCCATGGAGATGTTCGACGAAAATCAGCAGCTCACCGGCCTGGACTTCGATCTTGCCCAGGCCCTGGGTGCGAAGCTCGGGGTGAAGCTTGAGCTGCAGACCCAGGCGTTCGACAGCATCATCCCCTCACTGCAGTCGGGCAAGAACGACATCATCATGTCGGGGATGAATGACACCCCCGAGCGGCAGGAATCCCTGGATTTCGTCGACTACTTCCACGCAGGATTCTCCATCCTTGTCCCCGAGGGCAACCCGAAGAACATCACCACAGCCCTTGACCTATGCGACATGGACGTCGCAGTGCAGAAAGCAACTGTTCAGGCCGAGATTCTGCGCAGCTACGACCAGCCGTGCGCAGACAAGGGATCCAGCCTGATCCGCGTGTCGGAACTCCCGCTGGAGACGGACGTGCAGACTGCGGTCCGGTCAGGGAAGGCCGCCGCCGACGTCGTGGACTCGGCAGTGGCGGCGTATGCCGCCAAAACTGCAGGTGGCGGTGCGATCTTTGACCTCGTCAAAGATCCGGCAAACCCGGCCGGATACAACCCCGTCTACACCGGAATTGGTGTGCTGAAAAAGGATGCGGAGCTTTCCAAAGCCCTGCTGACAGCCCTCCAGGCGCTCATCGCCGACGGGACTTATGACACCATCCTGGCCAAGTACGACCTCTCCGATTACGCCGTCAAGGAAGCCGGACTGAACCTGGGGGGAACCAAACCATGAAACAGGGCACCACAATAGCGCCGTGGCGTAAAGGACCGGCTGCCGCGGACCCGCCCCCCACCGCCGTCGTCGGTTCAGATGACGTCGTGGCCGTTCCACTCCGACACCCGTGGCGCTGGGTAGGAGCCGCACTGCTGGGCATCAGCTTCGCAGCACTGGCATCTTCGCTGTGGGCCAACCCCAACATCGACCACCGCACGATCAGCAGCTACCTTTTTCACCCGCGGATCCTCAGCGGCGTAGGCCTCACACTCATTCTGACTGTGGTCTCCATGGTGGTATCCACCATCTTCGGCGTACTGCTGGCAGTCATGCGGCTCTCCAAGAACCCCGTCATGAATGCCTTCGCCTGGTTCTACGTCTGGGTCTTCCGGGGTACACCGCTGCTGATCCAGGTCGTTTTCTGGGGCTATCTGGGACTGCTCTATGCGCAGATCTCCCTCGGCGTTCCCTTTACCGACTTCACCGTATTTTCCGTCGACACCAACACGCTGGTTCCGGCGTTCACCGCCGGGCTTCTGGCCATGACTTTAAACCAAGCCGCATACTCGGCCGAGATCATTCGTGGCGGCATGCTCTCCGTCGACACCGGGCAGCACGAAGCCGCATCGTCCCTGGGCATGTCCCCGGCCTTCACCCTCTTCAGGGTGGTGCTCCCGCAAGCCATGCGGGTAATCATCCCCCCGATGGGCAACGAGACGATCTCGATGCTGAAAAACACTTCGTTGCTCTCCGTCATCGCGGTGCTGGAGCTTTACACCGTAGCCACCCAGATCTCCTCCCAGAACCTTCGACAGGTGGAACTGCTTGTAGTGGTCAGCTGCTGGTACCTCTTCCTGACCTCGGTGCTATCCGTTCCCCAGTACTACCTGGAACGCCACTACGGCAGGGGCAACGCCCGCCAGCAGACTCTCACCCCCCTGGACAGGATCAGGGCAGCGCTGCGCAGAACCCCGATCCACACCGTACCGAAAGGACACCAGCCATGACCGAGGCACTGGCCTTCCCCCCGCAGCAAGAACGCCCCGCGCCCACCCGGCCGCTCTTGGTCGCTACGAACGTCCGTAAGCACTACGGCGGAGTCGAAGTACTCAAAGGCATCTCACTGACAGTCAATGCAGGCGAAGTCATGTGCCTCCTCGGACCCTCCGGCTCCGGCAAGTCCACCTTCCTGCGCTGCATCAACCACCTGGAACGGATCGACGGCGGCAGGATCTCCGTGGGAGGCGAACTGGTCGGCTACGCACAGCGCCAGGACCGGATCTTCGAAATGAACCCCCGGGAAGTGGCGAAGCAACGCAGCGGCATCGGAATGGTATTCCAGCGCTTCAACCTCTTCCCCCACATGACCGCCCTGGAAAACATCTGGGCAGCTCCGGTAGGGGTCAAGAAAGTACCCAAGCAACAAGCCCTCAAGCGGGGAATGGAGCTACTGGACCGTGTCGGCCTCGCACAGCTGGCAAAGGCCTATCCCGCGCAACTCTCCGGCGGGCAACAGCAGCGGGTAGCCATCGCCCGGGCCCTTGCGATGGATCCGCAGCTCCTCCTGTTCGATGAGCCCACCAGCGCCCTCGATCCGGAACTGGTCGGCGACGTCCTGGACGTCATGCGCACCCTGGCCGCCGAAGGGATGACCATGATTGTCGTCACCCACGAGATCGGCTTCGCCCGCGGCGCCGGGGACAGCGTGGTCTTCATGGACGGCGGCGTGGTGGTGGAATCCGGCGCCCCCGCCGACGTGCTGGACAACCCGCAAAACCCGCGGACCATCGCCTTCCTCGAAAGCGTCATGTAAGCATCCGGCCCTTACCTCACGAACCCGGCGCACCAAAGCGTTCCACAATCCACGAACAGTGAGCCCCTCAATGAAAATTTCCCGCGCCACCATCACCCTCATCGATGTTCCCTTGCTGGAACCCTTTGTGGTCTCCTATGCCACCTATGACTCAATGCCTAGCATCATACTTACCCTTGAAACCGACGACGGAACGATCGGCTACGGCGAAAGTGTTCCGGACGGACACATCACCGGAGAGAGACTCCCCGGGGAGTCGTCGAGGCACTCAAGGCCGAACTCATCCCGGCGATCCTGGGACTGGACCCGCGGGATATCACGGCAGTCCACCAGCAGCTCAACCGTGCACTCAAGGGCTGCGGGGCCGCGAAAGCGGCCGTGGACATCGCCTGCTGGGACCTGACCGGAAAAGCAGCTGGACGGCCCATCTACGCGCTGCTGGGCGGACGTCGGCCCGAGCAGCCAACCATCGCGAAGGTCATGAGCATCCTTCCGCCAGGGGTCCTGGCCGAACAAGCCCGTCAGGCCCGAAGCCAGGGCTACCGCCACCTCAAGATGAAACTTGGTGGCGACGACGGCCTGGATACTGAACGGGTACGCGCGGTCCGGTCAGCGATCAACGACGACCTCGCCATCCGCGTGGACGCCAACCAGGGCTGGGGGGATCCAGCCACTGCACGGGCAATGATCCGCGCCCTGGAGGCCTACCGGATCGACTGGATAGAGCAGCCGATCCGGGCAGATGACATCGACGGTTTCCGGCTTCTCCGCCAGGACACCAGCGCTTGCCTCATGGCGGATGAGTCCGTAGTCGACGCCGGTGACCTGGCACAATTCGTCCGCGACCGCTCCGTGGATATGGTCAACCTCAAACTCATGAAAAGCGGCGGCATCACCCCGTGCCACCGCCTCGCCACCCAGGCCGAACTCGGCGGCCTAAAGGTCCAGATCGGTTCCATGCTGGAAACCAGCATCGCCTCCGCCGCCGGATTCCATCTTGCCCTCAGCCACCCCAACATTGTCTCCACCGAGCTCTCCGGCCCGATGAAGTTCACCAAGGAACCCGGGAACCTCCAATACGTCCTGCCGGAAGTCCAGATCACCGAGGAACCGGGCCTGGGCATCGAAGTTGACAGGGACGTTCTTACGGAACTGACGGTGAGCGAATGCGAAATCAGCCGATGACCCGGAACGAGACGCGGCGGCGCCGTCTTCACGAAATATGGACGCACCTGCACAACCACCCTGAACCGAGCATGCAGGAGTACGAAACTTCGGACTATCTAGCCGACTTGCTGGGAGCTGCAGGCCTAAAGATCGAAAAGTTCGAGTCCTTTCCCGGCTTCACTGCCGACATTGGACAAGGCGATCCCCGGATCGGGCTGCGGGCAGACATGGACGCACTGCTGCAGGAAGCAGCGGGAAAAACAACGGCGGTCCACTCGTGTGGGCACGACGCGAACATGGCCGTGGTCGCCACGGTGATGCTGGAACTGGCTGAACACGCGGACCAGCTGAAAGGCGCAGTGCGGGCCATCTTCCAGCCAGCCGAAGAACTGGGCAACGGGGCGGACCTGGTGGCGGCCCTCGGCGTCACAGACGGCCTGGAGTACCTGTTCGGGGTTCACCTGCGCCCGCAAAGTGAGCTTCCGGCACCCTGCCTGGCGCCGTCGATATCCCACGGCGCCTGCCTCTTTGCCTATGGCTCGATCACGGGAGAAGACCATCACGGGGCCAGGCCACACCTCGGAGCAAACGCTGTAGAGGTCGCATTCGAAATTTCGGAAGGGCTGCGGCGCCTCAAGGTCGATCCGCAAATTCCCAGCTCCGCCAAGATGACCCTGCTTCAGGCCGGCGGAGGAAACCTCAATGTCATTCCGGGAATTGGAACCTTCGGTATAGACCTTCGAGCCCAAACCAACGAAACCATGGAGACACTCCACACCGGCCTCGTCAACCTCTGCACATCGGTGGCAGCTTCCACCGGCTCGGAAATCAACCTCGACTTCCGGGATGCCGTGCCCGCGGCAATCATTGGAACCAAAGCCGAAGATGCCCTCGCTTCTGCTATCACCACGACACTAGGCGGCGATCACCTGAAGCCCGGAATCGTGACGTCAGGATCGGATGACTTCCATTTCTACACCCAACGGAACCCGGCCCTCCAAGCCGCCATGCTCGCCGTCGGCGCAAACGTCCAGCCCGGGCTGCACCACCCGGCCATGAGCTTCGAGGCCGCAGCTTTGGAACGCGCCGTTCGCGTCCTCATTGAGGCCTGCCACCTCGTCGCGGAACCTCCGGCTGCTTAGCGGCTGTGCCAGTGGCTAGAGCCCTGGGCCCTTACGCCGACGGCCCCGAGCCCGCTGTCCCTCTAAGACGGCGTCGCTGGCGGAGATCGCTGTCGCAGAGGGGCTTCACGGAGTCCTGGTTACACACGTCGCACCAGGCCGTTCCACCGTTTCGGTCAGCGCGGCTGTGCCATACGGCCTCACTAGAGAGGTACATGCATGGTGGCTCTGGCCGGAATTTGACCCCTGCTAGCTTGAGAATTGAAAACGCCCGCAGTGGCAAACGCAGTCAGCTGTTCAATCCCTCCCGCAGAGTGGTCCGCACGGCGACTCGTCCCGGGAATTCACCGTGACTCGGCGTTGGAACTCTACCGTGCCGTCGGGGGAGTGCTGTTGTGGCTCAGGCAGCCCTGTTAGCCATTACTCGCGAAGACGCAGCAACGTCCGGGGCGAGGATGCTCAGCCTGGCCCAGCTGCAGAGTACGGCTCCGCCGGCCATCACCAGGCGTTCGCCGAATCTCTGGCAGGCACCGCCGGCGAAGAACGCGTCCAGGGAAGACTCGCAATAGCACTGAGTGAAGGGACCCACCCCAGCACCGCACTCGCTGCGGGCAAAGCACCGGCCAAGGCACGGAAGACTACTTCCGGAGCAGCGCTGGGGGCGCGGAAATCCAGGAGCGGGCCCAGCCGCTAAGGGCCGCAGATTTTACAGCGGATTCTTTCGCAGGTACTGGCCAAGGCCGGGTATGGCGAATGCGACTTTGCCGTGGCCGGTGGACTCGATGAGTCCTGCCGCCAACAGCCGGGTGCGGTACTTGGCGACGAGCGTCGGTCGGGAGCCGGTCCGCTGGACGATGTCGCCGACGGTTGAGGGTCCCTCGTCCACTGCCATGGCGCGCAAGAACTCCAGGTCTTTCGCCGACGCCGTGGCGAGAGCGGCTTCAATCACCACGCGTTCGTTCCGGCGTATGGCTGCTGCTATTGCCCGGTCGACCGTGGCGGATGAGAGGGAACCGTCATGGTTTTCGGCTTCCCTCCACAGGAAGTAGCCGACCAGCTGAATGAGGAAGGGGTACCCGCCGGTGGCGGCGGCTGCCTGGTGTATCAGCTCCGGCGCGATGGTGATCCCGGCGGTGCCGAATGTCTCCGTGAACGATTTTTCGACATCGCGTATCGCAGCGGCATGCAGGTCTGTCTTGTCAGCACGGCGAAGGAATGTCGCGACGCCCTCGTTCAGGAGGTCCGACACCGCAGAGGGAAGGCCTGCGAAGATCAGTGAGATCGGCAGGCGGTCCTGAATGAAATGTTGGACGTTCGCGGCCAACTGGGACAGTTCTGCCCGGTCGGCGGCATGGATCTCATCCACGGTGATCAGGAGTCCAGTTTTTCGATCGTCCAACAGCCTGAGTAGGTTCTCCCCAAGTTCCCGCCAATCGACTTGTCGTTCTGGGGAAAGTTGGGAAGTGACGCCAAACCCCGCAACGGTGACCCCCGTTACACGTCGTCGGGGGTCCGGCCCGTCACCGAGCTCTTCGGCCAGCCGACGCATCTTCTCACCGATCCGGCCCATAAAGGCTCCCGTGGCGGTCTCTGAAACCACTGCCCACCCGTGTTCCCTGGCCAGATCATGGGCGGCACCGAGCATGACGGTCTTGCCGATCCCGTGCGCGCCGGTGAAGATGGACAGCAGGCCGGGGGCGCCGGAGCCCAGTTGAAGGCCGTACTCGAACTCGTCGAGCAACCCCGCCCGGCCTATGACCTCGGGCGGGGTTGCTCCGGCAGTTGGGCGGAACGGATTTTCCACGGAAATCATGAAGCCACCCTAACAGGTGAATTAGGGTGAATTTGGTGAACTTAGACCGAAGGGTAAATTGGGTGAACTCCGGTCCCTGATCCTGTGACGGTCGGATCTGTGGAGCCGGCCTTCGGCAAAGACCCAACAAGGAGTCCGTGTCCAAATGTCTGAGGCCGCTCGGCCTGATTGGCCCCTTTTGAATCAGTTCCCCCAATATGGAGGCATCCGGATCCTGGACTCGAGGCCGAGCACCACGGAAGAGGTTATCGCCTCGTCGTAGAAGGCGGTGGCCCTGACGACGGCGGCGTCGGCCGGGGTGGCGATGCCGCCGGCGATGAACAGCAACACGGGGAGCTTGCCGGTGGAGGCCACTTCCTTGCCCAGGTCGTACGGTGCCTGCAGTTCCTTGGCCGCGACGTAGAGCTCGTCCTCGGGCAGGGCGGCGAGCTTGAGTAGCTCGGCCTTGAGTAGCTCGGCGCGGATCTGGCGCATGTGCGTGGTGGCGTTGGAGGCGTCACCGGTGCCGGCTTCGCCCTTGGAACGGAAACGATCGTCCATCGCGACACGAGGTGAAGCCGTTCACTGCCGATAGGCGGTTTTCGCGCACCCGCGCTTCCGAGAAAGGAAACTACGCCTCGACGAGAATAACCAAGGTCTCGGGCAGCACGCCGTCATACGCCATCGCCTCGGCACCTGCCTCGGATTGCATCAGGGCCATGACGGCATCCATGTCGGGAACGTCCATCAGCACCGCCACTTGCGTCGGGTTCTGTGGGTTGACGAACGTCCGGATGTTGGTGACGCCGAGGGGTCCGAAGATCTCTTCGCGTTTCGGTGAGACAAGCCAATGATCCTTGTCCTTCACATCGTGGTGGCCGATCACGGTTGGCATAGCGCGTCCTCTCGAAGGGGGGCCAGCGGTCCGCAGGCCCGCTGCGCAGAACGCTACTGGTCGTTCCGCACCCAGGGAAGGCTTTCGTGGCCGCATCTCCCTTGGTCTGCGGGCGGCCCGCAAGGGGTTCCCTTACGGGACACACTGTGCGGCGACCGGCACTCAGGTGCGGACAATGTCCGGGAGCCCGCAGAGCACCAAGACTCTCTCGGATCCGGCTCTGCTGGTTCGACGTATGAAGGCTCGCCAGTTAGCCCATAAATTGGCTAAGCTCCGATCAAATAGCGGTTGATCGAAGTCGCATTATGCCCAGCCAACCCTTGGTGCATGCTGGGAAAAGTGCGGAGATGGCAAATCCGTGCGCTAAGTGATCTCCGCGCATGCTGGTGCCGGCTGAGCGGTTACTACTTGGGTATTCGGATCGTGCTCTAGGGCCGACCTTCCGGCCACGATCACTGTAGCCCGCTCCCATGGCCGGTCTTCAAGTAGGAAGGGAATTTCTTGTTCTTCCCACTCCCTGTGCAGGTCTTCTTCTTCCTGACCATCTCGTGCCAGGAGGCGACGTCGGGCTTCAATGTTGTCGCATTGCACCCAGATCGAAGCGTCGATTAGGTCGGAGAGCGCTTGGCGTGATGATCCGCTCCCTTCCACCCACACCACGGAACGCCCGGCGGGTAGAGCTATGGCACCTGGACGTTCTCGGGCCACCCAACCCGGCGGACGGTAATGGATTGCCTCGCCTTGGAGCAGGGGTTCGAGGACACCGTCACGGAGTTCATCGGCCCAGTCAAAAAACGATAGATGCCACGCTACATCGTCCGTGTGAACGACATCTGAGTCCGGCACTCGAGCTAGTAGACGATCGACCAGGGTGGTCTTGCCTGCCCCGCTCCTTCCATCTACCGCTACAATCCAGGGGCGGTTCGGACGTTGTCCTGCTGCCGGCAGCAGCCGCCGCACCACGCCCTCCAGTGACTCGGCTTGCCAGAGCCCCGCATCGGTTTCGCCGACTTCCGGGTTCATATCCATGATTACCTCGACTTCGATTATCGGTCCCGTCCAAAGCTGCCTGGTATGGAGTCTCGAGAGTTTCCGTGTTTAGCGCAAGCTCTTTTCGGGGCTAAGGATAGCTCGGGCCAAGAAACCATAAAGTGGCTTTGGTCTGTGCTTGGGCAATTGTCCAGACAGGGTCTGGACAATTTGGGCTGGAGCGTCAGAGCTGCCAACTACGCCGCTTTCAGGCATCAGATTCCCCGGCTGGCGAGAGTGGGCCCTCTGAACGAGCGGGACGCGGAGTCAGTCCCCCGCGCCCCAGCAAATCCGGTGGATTGGCCCCTGCTGTCTGGCGAAAGGGTTCTCCGTGAACGCTCCTGTGAATGTCTATGAATCTTGTGAATTCTGTGAATTTCGCACTACGGTGCTTGGTGCATCAACGGCTGGCAGACCGGGCCAGGCAGGCCATGATCTCGGGCTTGAAAAGCGCTTTGCTCTAGGTTTGTAAGCGGCGGCGCAAGCAAGCTGGTCGATAGGAGTGACCTGGCCGCCGAATCCCGCCTATGGTGTTCGTCCAAGACCCCGGCTTGCGCTTTAATTTCGGCCGCAGGAACACCACATTCTGTTGCGACGTGGAACCGAACCAAGCCTAGAAGTCCGGAAAATGCGGTCCACTGGCAAAAGAAGATTGCGTAACCTTCCAGCCGATGGTGACACCGGTCGGTGAACCTGAGATGGAGTTTCGATGCAGCCGAGCAGGTGCCGCAAAGGTCAGTTGCGGAGCGAACAAACGCGGGCTAGAGGAACCTGTCCAGCAGGCTTGCCTCAGCCATGCGGCTCAGTCCTTCGCGGACCGTTCGGGCACGCTGGTCGCCAATGCCGTCCACGGTCATGAGGTCATCGATTGTGGCCGCCATCAGGAACTGCAGTCCGCCGAAGTGGTCCACCAGGCGGTCAGCGACGGCCTTCGGCACGGCCTTGAGCCCGGACAGCAAACGGTAGCCGCGCGGCTGGACGACCGCGTCGAGGTTGGCCTCTCCGCCGGCAAAACCGACGATGCCCGCGATCTTGCTCAGGTCGATCAGCTCCGTGGGGCCGAGGCTGACCAGGGCCTTGACGGCCTTGTCGATGACTTCGGGGGAGGTGTCCGGGCCGGAGTAGTCGCGGATGATGACATCGCTACCGGGACCTCGGCCCACCGTCAGTTCGTCCAGCTGCAGCGAAAGCAGGCGCCCGTCCTCGCCCAGTTCCAGCACATACTGCGAGATCTCCTCGGAAATGCGGCGCACCATTTCCTGGCGCTGCAGGGTGACCGCAACGTCGCGGACCGTCACCATCGCCTCGATCTCGAGCGCTGAAAGCGAGCTGGTTACCTGGTCCAGGCGTGAGCGGTACCGTTCCAGGGTGGCCAGGGCCTGGTTGGCGCGGGCCAGGACCTTCTCCGAACCTTCCAGCACGTGCCGCAGCCCGTTCACGTAGAGCGCGATGATCTGCATGGACTGGCTCACCGAGATGACCGGCACGCCGGTCTGGATGGCCACGCGTTCGGCGGTGCGGTGACGTGTGCCTGATTCCTGGGTTTCGATGCTGGAGTCCGGCACCAGCTGCACGGCCGCGCGCAGGATATTGCTGGCGTCCTTGTCGCAAATGATGGCGCCGTCCATCTTGGCCAGTTCCCGGAGCCGCGTCGGGGAAAAATCGATGCCGATGTCGAAGCCGCCGGAACAGATGGACTCGATGGTCCGGTCGATGCCGAGCACGATCAGCGCGCCGGGTCCGTCCACGGAGGATGCGTTCCAAGCCGTCGCGGAGGGCCGTGCCCGGTGCCACCCTGCCCAGAGTCGCCTTGAGTGAATCTTCAGGGCTCCGAGCCATCAATTTCCCTTCAAAGGTGCAGGCCACCGCCCGCAGGTAAGCCGGTTTCCAGTGTTTCCCGGCAGGATCAAAAGTACTCGGTTCCCCGCTCTCATCATGATAGAGGTAAACATGGGGCCCAACCGCACAGGCAAGCCTTAAAGTGGCCCATTCGAGACCCGCACGCCGGGCCCCGGAATGGGTCCTGGTGCCCGCCTTCCGGGACCGCACTTTGGCCCCGCCGCGGACCCGCTTCACGTCAGCTCGGCGGCCTGCGATAAACTGGAAGCCGTGGGTGTACCGCGGGCTCTCCGCGCACTTCCCCTCCTCAACACCGCAGCGAAAGTAGCACCGTGTCCCAAGACGTCCTTAGCCCCGCCCGAGTCCAGGAGATTCACAAGCAGGCGGCCCGGCGTCGGACTTTCGCGGTGATCTCGCACCCCGACGCCGGAAAGTCCACGCTGACCGAGGCGCTCGCACTGCACGCCAAAGTCATCGGCACGGCCGGGGCGTCCAGCGGCAAGGCCAACCGCAAGGAAACGGTCTCGGACTGGATGCAGATGGAAAAGGACCGCGGCATTTCGATCAGCTCGGCGGCCTTGCAGTTCGCGTACCGGGACACCGTGATCAACCTGCTGGACACTCCCGGCCACGCGGACTTCTCCGAGGATACCTACCGCGTGCTCGCGGCCGTGGACTGCGCCGTGATGCTCGTGGACGCCGCCAAGGGCCTGGAAACCCAGACCATGAAGCTGTTCGAGGTCTGCAAGCAGCGCAACCTCCCCATCATCACGGTGATCAACAAGTGGGACCGGCCCGGCCTGGACGCGCTGGCCCTCATGGACGAGATCACCGAACGCACCGGGCTCCTGCCCATGCCGTTGACCTGGGCCGTGGGCATTTCGGGTGACTTCCGGGGTGTGTGGGACCTCCGCAACGACCGCTTCGCCAAGTTCCAGCGGAACAACGCCGGCGCCAGCATCGCCCTCACCGAGTACTTCACCCCGGAAGAGGCAGCTGCCAGCCAGGGCGACGACTGGTCCAACGCAGTGGACGAGGCCGGGCTCGTCATCGAATCCAACCTCGAGTTCGACGTCGGAGCGTTCCACGCCGGCAAGGCCACGCCGATCCTGTTCAGCTCGGCCGCGCTGAACTTCGGCGTGAAGGAAATCCTCGATGCCCTCGTGGACTTCGCGCCGCCCGCGGCGCCCCGTCCCGACGTCGACGGCGCGGCCCGTCCGGTCGATGCCCCGTTCGCCGGCTTCGTCTTCAAGGTCCAGGCCGGCATGAACAAGGCCCACCGCGACCACGTCGCCTTCATCCGGATCTGCTCCGGGATCTTCGAACGCGGCATGGTGGTGACCCAGGGGCGGACCGGGAAGTCCTTCGCCACCAAGTATGCCCAGCAGGTGTTCGGCCGCGAACGCGAGGTCATCGATGAGGCCTTCCCCGGCGACGTCGTGGGCCTGGTGAACGCCTCGTCGCTGCGGGTCGGTGACAGCCTGTTCCTGGAGCAGCCCGTGGAGTTCCCCGCCATCCCCTTGTTCGCGCCGGAGCACTTCCAGGTGGCGCGGTCCAAGGACCCCAGCCGCTTCAAGCAGTTCCGCCGCGGCATCGAACAGCTTGAGCACGAAGGCGTCATCCAGGTCCTCCGTTCCGACATCCGCGGAGACCAGGCCCCGGTGCTGGCCGCCGTGGGACCCATGCAGTTCGAAGTGGTTGAAGACCGCATGGCCCATGATTTCAGTGCGCCCATGCGGCTGGAGCGGCTGCCCTATTCCATCGCCCGGATCTCGACGGCGGACGCCATGCCGGCGCTGGCCAACGTGCCCGGCGCCGAGGTGCTGCTGCGCTCCGACGGCGAGTACCTCGCCCTGTTCAACGATGTCTGGGCGCTGCGCCGGATCGAGAAGAACCATCCGGACCTGACCCTGGTGCCGATCGGCACGCACAACCCCGCAAAATAGCGGCTGCCGCCGGCCCCTGACCTCCGCCGGCCGCAGACCTCGGCGGGGGCCTAGCGTCGTCCGCCAGGTCCCAGGGTCCCCGGGGCCTAGCGTCGTCCGGCGTGCAACGCCAGTTCCAGCTCAAACCGTGCGGTCGGGTCTTCCAGGGTGTCGCCGAACAGCTCCCGCAACTGCGCCGCCCGGTAGCCCACGGTCTGCGGATGGATGCCGAGTTCCGCCGCAACCGGGGCGCGCTGGCCCCAGTGGCGCAGCCAGGAGAGCAGCGTTTCCGCCAGCCGCTCTCGCTGGGCCGGGCGCAGTCCCTCGAGTGGGGCAAGCCTGCGGTTTGCCAGCTCCGCAATGGCAGAGGGCTCCGCGCCGAGGATCACCTGAGCCAGGTGGTCGTCTGCCCAGATCGGCGGGTCCTCCGGACCGTCCCGCGGAGGAACTACGGAGGCCGCGAGCACCGCCAGGCGCAGCGAGTCGGGGACCTTCTCCCAGCCGCCGGCCGGGCCCACGGCGGCGCTTCGGCCCTGCAGCGCCTTTTCGAGGTTCGCCCGCATGGTGGTGGACTTCTGTACCGGGACCAGGGCGACGACGTCGGTCTCCCGTTCGATCACGAGCGTTCCAGCCCCGAGCCGCAGACGCAGCCCGGCTGCCCGCTCCAGCGGCAGCGTCACCACCACCATCCGCGGGGGCAGGGACCAGTCCGCCAGGGCTGCCTTTTGGCGGAGGGCTGCCTCATCTGCCTGACCCAGCAGCAACAGGTCCAGCAGTTCGGTGCGGCGCCGGTCCACCGCGCCGGCACGCTCGGACTGCTCGAAGGCGTACGCCTCGGCACTGACCGCGGACAGCTCGTCGATGTAGGCAAGAATCGATTCGCCCAGGTCCACCACGACGCTCTGCCCCAGGTGATGCTCGACGGACACCCGGGACATCTCCCGGAACGTCACCCGGGCGCCCATGCGGTACGCGCTCAGCAGCGCGTCCATGCTCCGGCCCTGCCGGAACTCGCCGCTTCCCAGCCCCGCCACCAGCTGCCGGCTCTCCTCCGACAGCGCCGGCAGCCTGGTCCCGGGCAACTGCAGGAAGCGGTCCAGCGCCGCGGCCACCCCGCGACGGAGCCCGCGACCGAACCGGCCCTCAATCGGCCGGGCGTAGGCGGGTACCAGTTGAGGCACCGCGTCGATGATGGCCTCGACTATGCCCGGCATCCTAGGGCGGAGCATATCGCTGACTTCCTGCGGCAGCGCCAACCATGGGGGGTCGTAACTTGGGGCCGCGGCGTGCCCGGTTGGTGTAGCGTTCATGGGTCGGATCCGTAAAGTTGTTTCGGACAGACAGTTTCCTAGACTCGATCGTATGCCTTGGGTGAAGAACTATGACGCAAACTGACATAAGCTTAGTGAATGATCCGGCTCCGTAAGCTGGCGCGCGCCGCATCTCTACTGACCACCCCGCTAGCTCCAGAAGACATTCTGGCGCTTTTCAACCCCGTGTACTCTGCCCGCCAGTTGCGCGGGGTCGTCACCCGGGTGGTTCCAGAAACGGCCGATTCCGCCACCATTTTCTTCCGTCCCGGCCGCGGCTGGCAAGCACACCTTGCTGGCCAGTGGGCCCGCATTGGCGTCGAACTCGACGGCGTCCGCCACTGGCGGTCGTACTCGCTCAGCGCCCCGGCCGGGGAGGACCCGGCCATCACAGTCACCGATATGGGCGCCGTCTCAGGGACCCTGGTGCGCAGCACCAAGCCCGGCGACGTGCTCTTCCTGGCATCGCCGCAGGGCGACTTTGTCCTGCCGGAACACCCGCGTCCGCTGCTCATGCTCACCGCCGGCAGCGGAATCACTCCGGTCATGTCGATGATCCGCACGCTTGTTCCGCACCGACCCGACGCCGACGTCGTGCTCATCCACACCGCCCGGACTCCGGCGGACGCCATTTTCCACGAGGAACTTGCCGAACTCGCGGACCAGTTCCCCAACTTCCGCGTCACCCACTGGTTCACCGGGGAACGCGGCCGGCTGGACTTCACCTCGGCCGACGAGCTTGAGCGGATCTGCCCCGACTGGCGTCAGCGGGCAGCGTACGCCTGCGGCCCCGAAGGCTTCCTCGACGATGCCGAAGCGCTCTGGGAAGCCGAGACCGCCGGGTCCTCCGCGGTAGCGGATGCGGCGCCGTCGGCCACCCTCACGATCGAGCGTTTCAGCACCAGCCTGGCCGGCGGGGAGGGGCACGACGGCGGAATTGTCACCTTCGAGGCCTCCGACCGCGAGGTCGAGGCGGACGGCGACACGCCCCTGCTCGACGTCGGCGAGGACGCCGGCCTGCTTATGCCCAGCGGCTGCCGGATGGGCATCTGCCACAGCTGCCTCATCCCCCTCCGGGCCGGCCAGGTCCGTGACCTGCGCACGGGCGAAGTCCACGGCGAACCCGGCCAACTAATCCAGACGTGCGTTTCGGCTGCCGCCGGGACCCGTAAACCTCGACCTCTAAGGAGTACCACCGCATGACGATTGTTTCCGACAAGCCGGACGTTTCCGGGGACGCAGCCAAGGGTGAGTCCGCCAAGGCGACTGCAGCCGCGAGGACGCGGCCCGGTGCCCTCGCCGAGACCGGGAGCCCGCTGGTCCGTCCGGACGCAGCGGCGCACCTCTCCGATGAGCAGGTGGCCGAACTGGGCCGCGAGCTCGACGCCATCCGCGACGAGGTCCTCGCCAAGCGCGGCGCCAGCGACGCGGCGTACATCCGCCGGGTGATCAAGGTCCAGCGAGGGCTTGAGATCACCGGCCGTGCAACGCTTCTGGTGAGCAAGCACAAAGCCGCCTGGGTCGCCGGCACGGCGATGCTGAGCCTTGCCAAGATCCTGGAAAACATGGAACTGGGCCACAACATCCTGCACGGCCAGTGGGACTGGATGCGGGACCCGGACATCCACTCCACCACTTGGGATTGGGACTTCGTCACCCCCACCCGCTCCTGGCAGCACACTCACAACGACCTGCACCACCGCTGGACGAACGTCGTGGGCAAGGACAATGACATCGGGTACAACCTGCTGCGCATGGATCCGTCCCAGGAATGGAAGCCCTTCAACCTGGGCAACCCGCTGTACAACGCAATCCTGGCACCGGTGTTCGAATGGGGGATCGCACTCTACGATCTCGAGTTGCCTGACTACAAGGAGGGCAAGAAGAGCAAGGAGGCCATGACCCGGGACCTCAAGGCGCTGGGCCTCAAGGCCCTGAAGCAGTTCACCAAGGACTACGCCGCCACACCCGCAGTCGCCATGCTGACCGGCTCCGGCAAGCAGGCGCTATACGGCACCCTGACCGCCAACGCGGTCCGGAACGTCTGGGCGCACGCGATCATCTTCTGCGGGCATTTCCCCGACGGCACCGACACCTTCACCGAAGAGATGGTCGAAGGCGAGACCCGCGGCGACTGGTATGTCCGGCAGATGATCGGATCGGCCAACATTTCCGGATCCAAGTTCATGCACCTGATGAGCGGTAACCTCTCGCACCAGATCGAGCACCACCTCTTCCCGGACCTGCCGTCCAACCGCTACGGCGAGGTCGCACCGAAGGTGCGGGAGATCTGCGAGCGGTACGGGCTGCCCTACACCACCGGGCCGCTGCTGAAGCAGGTCGGCTCCACCTGGGCCAAGGTCTTCAAGCTGGCCCTGCCGCCGAAAAAGGCCTAGGGATCCGGGCTATCGTCCCGGCGCCAAGGTAGAGGACTGACGAAGAGGGCGCCTGCCGGTATGGCAGGCGCCCTCTTCTGCGTGTCCGCAGCCGTCGCTAAGTGATTAGATCCCGACGGGTGGTTGATTTCAACGCGTCACTGCTTCATTCTGCAGCAGGAGGCCAAGCTCCGCGCGGCGGGGGAGTCCTTCCCAGTCGCCGTAGGCGAGACAGGCAAACGCTCCGGTCTTTGCGGCCAGCTCCAGCCGTTGAGCCGCCGAACTGCCCGCCATGAGTTCCGTCAGGTAACCGGCTACGAACGCGTCACCTGCCCCGACAGTATCCAATGCCACGATCGGCATGGCGGCCTGGTGAAAAAGCTCGCCGTCAATACAGGCGACCGCGCCCTTGCTGCCCAGTTTGATCACTGCTTGGGTAGGGCCGAGCGCGGCCATTCGCTGTGCAGTTTCATCGGCGCTACCTGCGCTGCCCACCGCCAGCGCCGCTTCGTCGTCGCCGGCGAACACGACGTCGGCCAGGGGAATCAGTTCGCTATAGGCGCGGCTGGCGCTCGCCGCGGTCCAGAGGCTCGCGCGGTAGTTGAGATCGAACGAGACGGTCACCTCGTGTGCCCGCGCGGTCTCCATGGCCCGGCGGACCGTTGCGGCCGCCGAGGTGGACAGCGCAGGCGTTATCCCGCTGACGTGCAGGATCGAGGCACCCGCGATCAGGTGCGGATCGAGGTCATCAGGTGTGATTCGCGAGCCTGCGCTGCCGGCGCGGTAGTAGCTCACCTTCTGCGTCGACATGGTGCGGCGCTCCTTCAACATAAGCCCCGTCGACGCGGCCGGGTCCTCAGTTACCCGGACGGTAACTCCCTCGGCCCGGATCTCACGCGTGATGAGTTGCCCGAGGGCGTCTGTCCCCACCCGCCCGCACCAGACGGCGTTGCCCCCAAGGCGCTGCACGCCGATGGCCACGTTCGATTCGGATCCCCCGATGCCGAGGCCCATGGTGGATACGTGGGCGAGCGGTCCCGGATGCTCGGCGGTGAGGAGTGCCATCGTCTCGCCCATAGTGACGAGGTACGGTTGCGATGGCGTGGCGGCATTCATTTCGCTGCCTGCGCCTCGTCGACGATGCCGCGCAGCCGGACGGCACGCTCGGTAAGTTGTTTCCGGTCCCCGCCGTGGAATGCGTCGCCGAGGAGCGGGCCCCCGAGGCTGACGGCCAGGGCGCCGGCACGGATCCAGGCCGCGGCATCGCTGATGCCGATCCCTCCGGATGGAACGACCTCAATGTCGGGAAACGGACCGCGGAGCATCGAGACGTAGCCTGGGCCGACCACCGACGCGGGGAAGACCTTGACGGCAGTTGCTCCGGCGGACCATCCCGCAAACAACTCCGTAGGAGTAAGACCGCCAGGGTAGACCGCAACGCCTCTGTCCACGCCCACGGCGACGATGTCCGCGTCCGTCAGCGGAGTGACGAGGTATTTTGCCCCGGCTTCGATTGCCCGCACTGCCTCGGCCGGCGTGGTGATGGTCCCCACCCCGAATTCGACAGTTTCACCAAAGCGTTCCCGAAGGCGCGGAAGTTCCTCGAACACGCCTGGAGTACTCAAGGTCAGTTCGACGCTGAGGACACCGCCCTCGACCAGTGCTTCGACTACCGGGGCGTACGAAGTGGCATGGGGTGCGCGCATCACTGCGATTATCCGGGTATTGAGCAGGATCTGTGACGGCCCGGTACGGACGGCGACGGCGGAGCTTTGGGTTGGGGACAACGGAGGTTCCTTACAGTTCGGTGTGGTGTTGTGGCGAAATGCTTTACCCGTGACGGGACGCGGTTTCCTGCTAGCGGCCGAGCCATCCTCCATCGACAGGAAGGACTACGCCGCTGACGTAGTCCGATGCGCGTGACGCCAGGAATACCGTTGCGCCGGCGAGGTCGTCCGGGCGTCCCCACCTGGCCGCGGGAATTCGCTCGAGAATGCCCTTCTGGCGGCTGGCATCGTCTTGCAGCGCCTGGGTGTTGTCCGTGGCGATGTAACCGGGGGCAATCGCGTTGACGTTGACGCCGAGGGGCGCCCACTCGTTGGCGAGGGCCTTGGTGAGACCCGCGATGCCGGCCTTCGATGCGGTATACCCGGGTACGGTGATGCCGCCCTGAAAGCTGAGGAGCGACGCGGTGAAAATGATCTTCCCGCTGCCCCGCTCGATCATTGACTTACCCAGTTCTCTGCTCAGCACGAACTGGCTGGACAAATTCACTTCGATGACCTGGTCCCACATGTCATCTGGATGCTCCGCCGCGGGCCTCCGGGCAATCGTGCCGCCGTTGTTGACCAGTATGTCGATGGGGCCGGAGGCTGCCAGCTCGTCTGCAAGTCTGCGCACGTCTGCACGCTGGGCAAAGTCGGCCCGGATGCCGGTGAAGCGACGCCCGAGTTCCGTGACGCGTTTCTCGACGATACTCCCCTCGGACTCGAGATTGGCCGACACGCCAATGATGTCCGCCCCGGCCTCAGCAAGCGCCACAGCCATCCCCAGACCAATGCCCCGACGCGCCCCGGTGACGACAGCTGTTTGTCCACTGAGGTCGAAAAGTCCGTTCGTGCTCATGAGGCAGCCTCTGCAGTAGCGCGGCAGTCGACAAGAACTTTCATGGCCCCGCCGGACTCGAGGGCATGGAATCCCTCTTCAACGTCGTGCAGCGAGACAACGCGGGAGATCAGCCGTCGGGCTGGAATGAATTCGTCGGCCACAAGCTGCACCGCCTCTTCGAAGTCCTCGCGCTGATACAGGCGGGCGCCGAACATTTCCAGCTCCCGCCAGAAGAACCGGTGCAGGTCGATCTCCTTGGGTTTCGGATGAATCGCGACCATGACAAGGCGGCCCCTGGTCGTGAGGACTTCAACGGCCAAGTTCACGCCGGCCGCTGCCCCGGAGACCTCAAAGGCCACATCCGCCCCTGCGCCGTCGGTTTCCCGCGTGACGAGATCCAGCAGGTTTTGCTCGCGGGGGTCGATGGCGCGGATTCCGGCCTCCTTGGCGATGGCCCGTCGGCCCGGGTCCAGCTCGACCAGCACCACGCGGGCGCCGCGGTGCTGTGCGACGGACGCGATGAGCTGGCCGACCGGGCCTCCGCCGATGACCACGGCGAAGTCGCCGGCGGCCAGCCTGGAGCGGCGCACGTCGTGGACGGCAACGGCAGTCGGTTCGATGAGTGCCGCTTCGTCGAGCGCAAGGCTGTCGGGCAGGGCGACGACGATTTCGGCCGGCACGTTCCAGTTGCTCTGCATCGAGCCGTCCGAGTCGATGCCGACGAAGTCCAGCTTGTGGCAGATGTGTGTATGTCCGCGCCTGCATGCTGCGCATGAACCGCAGGACAGGGTGGGCATGACGGTTACGGGCTGGCCGACGGCCCAGCCGGTCACACCATCACCCAACGCGGCGATGACACCGGACATTTCGTGTCCGATGATCGCCGGCATGCTGACGCGTGCGTCCATGTCTCCGTGGAAGATATGCAGATCGGTTCCGCACAGCCCTGTGTAGGAAACGGCGATCTGCAATTCACCCTGCTGTGGGGGGAGGCAGGGCGGCTCAATGGTACTGAATGTTCGTGATCCGTTGTACGTGGCAGCGGTCATGGAAATGCTCCTTTGCATTGGTCGAGGAAGTTTGTGGAACGCGGTCAGTGGGTGCGGTATCCCAGGGCGTTGGAAATGGCCGCTGCCGCGGTGAGCAGATCATCGGCCATAGCCTCGATCTGCTCTTCAGAATGTTCGATGGTGAGTGTGGAGATGCTCAGCCCGTACCGGACGACGCCCGTATGGTCGTGCACCGGGGCAGCTATGCAGGCAATCCCCGGGACGTTCTCTTCGCGGTCGCGCGCGATCCCGCGGCGACGGACGTCCTGCAGTTCCATCTTGAATTCGTCCAAGGAAATGATGGTCGCGTCCGTGAGCCGCGGCATCCCGGCACGCCGCATGATCTGGTCGACCTTCTCATCGTCGTAGGTTGCCAGAATGGCCTTGCCGATCCCCGTCGTATGGAGCGGAACCGAGTGGCCGACCCGGGAGGGCATTGTGTAAGGCTTGTCGGAGTCCCGGCGCATGATGTAGACCACCGAGTCCCCGCTGATCGCACCCATGTGCACCGTGCAGTGAATGGCTTCGACGAGGGCATCTACGAATGGCTGCGCTATCGAGGAGATATCGATCCGTTCCAGCGCCTTACCCGCCATAGCGAGAATTGACGGTCCTGGGAGGAAGTTTCCGTGCGGGTCGACTGTAACGAACTGACGTTCGACGAGCGTCGATATGATGCGGTGCACTGTTGCTTTGGGGAATCCTGTAGCCGATACCACTTCCGAGAAGCGCGCGTGCTCCAGGGCCGCTGCCAGCACGATGAGGGTCTTCTCGCTCGTGCTGGGCGACGCCGGAGGCACCCGATCGATGTTGTGTCCTGCCATGGCCGCTTTATCCTGCCTTTCAATAGCGCACTGGCCGGTCACCGCATATCCGTTATGGCTACACCATCCATGTCATCGAACGACTGGTTTTCGCCGGCCATCGCCCAAACAAAAGAATAGCTGGCGGTTCCGACCCCGGAATGGATGGACCAGCTGGGCGAAATGACGGCGTCGAGGTTGCCGGCCATCAGGTGCCGTGTCTCGCTCGGTTCTCCCATCAGGTGAACCACCCGGGCATCTTCCGGGAGGTCGAAGTAGAGGTAGGCCTCCATCCGGCGGTCGTGCGTGTGCGCCGGCATCGTGTTCCACATGCTGCCGGTGTGCAGGGTTGTCACTCCCATGACGATCTGGCAGCTCGCGACACCCTTCTCGTGGATGTACTGGTTCAGGGTCCGCCGGTTGGAGGTCGACTGGTCCCCGAGCTCACGCACGGTACCGGCGCCGGCTTCTACAAGGGTGGTGGGCAAGGTAGCGTGCGCGGGTGCCGAAAAAATGTAGAAACGCGCAGGGTCGTCTCCATCCGTGGAGAACTCAACCTCGCCGGCACCGCGTCCGATATAAAGGCATGAACCGTGGGCGAGAGAGTAGCGCTCGCCGTCCACCGCTACGGTGCCGGGGCCTCCGACGTTGATGATGCCGGCTTCACGGCGTTCGAAAAACCGGTCGGTACGAAGCTCCGGGAACGAGAGAAGGGACAGGGGCCCATCCACCGGGCTGGCCCCGGCCAGGACGACGCGGTCGCCGTGCGAGTAGACCGCCCGCAATTCGCCGTCAACGAACAGATCCTGGACGAGGAACCTGTCGCGAAGATCGACGCTCGTGAGCGAGGGGATCTGGTCGGGGCTGGTTGAGTGGCGAACTTGCATGACGGTGTCCTTAATTTTCAATCGGTCCTGCGGTGGGGATCGGTATAGTACGGCGGTCATAGGAATCCGAGGATCCGGGGTAGCCACAGCGAGAGCTCTGGCACGAACGTGATGATGAACAGCATGCCGATCAGCACGACCATGAACGGTAGGAGCTTGACGATCACGGGCTCGATCGCCACGTTCGCCACTTGGGCGCCGACGAAGAGCACGGGTGCCGACGGTGGAGAAATGACAGCGATCGAGAGGTTGAACACCATCATGATGCCGAAGTGCACGGGATCGACGCCGTAGCTCACGGCGATCGGGAGGAAGATCGGCGTAAAGATAAGGATCGCGGGAGTGGCGTCCAGCGGAATGCCGATGATGAGCAGCACGATCATCATGATGAGCAGCACAACGACCTTGCTGTCGGTCCACCCGAACAGGCTTTCGGCCAGAAGTTTCGGGATACGGGTGAAGCTCATCACGAAGGACATAATCGTTGAGACGCCGATGAGGAACACGACAACGGAACTCGTGCGCGCGGCGTCGAGCAGGATGCGGGGCAGGTCGTTGATCTTGATGGTGCGGTACGCGAACGAGAGCAGCAGCGAGTAGACGACTGCAACCGCCGAACCTTCTGTTGGGGTGAAGAATCCGGAGACGATCCCCCCGATGACGACGACGATGAGACTCAGGGACGGCAGGGCCTGCAGGAACACCCGCAGCGCTTCACCGGGCGGGGTCCACTTCTCCGCCTTGAGCTCAGGATGCCGTCGGGCGTACAGCCACACGACGACCATGCAGGTGAGGCCCCAGAGGATACCCGGGATGTAACCGGCCAGGAAGAGCGCTCCGACTGACGTACCTCCGCTGGCCAGTGCATAGATGATGAGCGTGTTGCTCGGCGGAATCAGCAGGCCACTTGGCGCCGCGGCGACATTCGCTGCGGCGCTGAACGCCGGGTTGTAGCCTTGCTTGGCTTGGATCGGTGCGGTGGTTGAACCGACGGCGGCGGCTGTGGCCACCGCGGAACCGCTCACGGCCCCGAACAGCATGCTGGCGAGCACACTCGTTTGGATGAGCGGTGCGGGGGTACGCCCCACGAGCACTTTGGCAAGATTGATCAGCCGGATGGCTATCCCCCCGTTGTTCATGATCACACCGGCGAGGATAAAGAAGGGGATAGCGAGAAGCGCGAAGGAATTCACGCCATTGAAGAGCCGCTGGGCGGAAGCAAGAGCGCCGTCCTCGAAGCCGAGGACGTACACCATGGAAAGGGCGGAAGGCAGCGCGACACTGATGCTGATGGGTGCACCGATGGCCAGCAGCAGCACCATCCCGCCAATCAGCATTGTGGCAACGGTAACGGCGTCATTCACAATTCGACCTGCATTTCCTCGGGTGCCGCCACGTTTTCCTCGGCGGTGATTATGCGGAAGAAGTGGTAACCGAGGTAAAAGGTCAGCAATATGCCGGCGACCGGAACCCCCAGGTAAAGAACGCCCTGCTTGACCGGCAGGATCGGATTGGACTGGTTCCAGGCAAGTACGGCGTTGAGGTAACCGCCGTAAACCATGAATACCGTCGCGAAGGCGATGGACGACAGGTAGGCGACGGCGGTGACCCACCGCTGCGCCACGACGGGAATCTTTCGGACCAGCAGGTCGATGGCCACGTCGGCTCGTTCGCCTGTCGCTACCGAAATGCCGATGAGGCTGAGCCAGATGAAGGTGTACCGTGATGCTTCCTCCGACCAGACGCTGGGATCGTTGAAGACCAGCCTGGTGAGGATCTGCCAACACACGAGGAGCACAAGCACCGCGAACAGCACGATGCATATTGTTCTCAACACGGAGTCGACCGCTTGTTTGAACTTGGGCATGTCAGTGAATTCCCGTCGTGGCGCCGCGACTTAGCGGGCGGCTTCTATCTTGTCGAAGATTGTCTTGGTGACGTCGTTGTTGACCTTCTGTTTCTGCAGGGGAGCGGCAGCGGTCCGGAAGGCCTCGACGTCCGCCTCGCTGAACTTGGCACCCGCATCTTCGGCTTTCTTCTTCGCCGCGGTCACCTTTTCGTTGAACGACGCAAGTTCACCCTTTACCGACTCGGCGAACAGTGACGAGAACCCTTTGCGTTGCTCGTCGTTGAAGGCAGCCAGCACGGCGGAGTTCGCCACGAGATAATCGGGGAACATGAGGTGCTTGGTGTAGGAGTAGTACGGCGCGATCTCGGAGTGTGCCAGATCCGCGAAGATCAGCTCGTTGTTTTCGCCGCCGTCGAGGACTCCGGACTGGATCGCCGTGTATACCTCGCCCTGAGGCATAGGCGTACCCACGCCTCCCATTAGGCCCAGCAGCGAAACGTTCGTGTCCGAGGAGATGACACGGATCTTTTGTCCGGCTAGGTCGGCCGGCGACTTCACCGGGCCGTCCTTGGTGTAGACGTTGCGTACGCCGCTGTGGTAGGCGCCGACAACTGCGAGGTTCTCCTTCGTGGACAGCGAGTTATAGAGATCGCCGGTGATGTCGGCATCATTCAGGACCGACATCTGGTGCTCGGCCGAATCGTAGAGGTAAGGAAGGTTGAGGACGGAGAAGTCGGGGTTGAAGGCTTCCATGAGTGGCCCTCCAACGATGGCCATGTCGATCGCGCCGGACTGCACAAGTTCCAGCGTCTCGGCCTGGGAGCCGAGCTGCTCATCCGGGAATAGCTCCAGTTCGTACGCGCCGTCGGTTGCCTCCTTGAGTTTCTTGCTCAACTCCGTGATGGCCACGGCCTGCGGATGGGACGCGTTCTGGTTAAAGGCAACCTTCAGCACTTTTGTGGAGGCCTGCCCTGACTGTCCTCCACCTCCCGAAGCGCAGGCGGTGAGCCCCAGCACTGCTAATGCAGATATGGCAAGCGCGGTAACTGCTTTGTTTCGACCCATGTGAATCCTCTTCGTTGAGCCCACGCATGTGGGCGCTTCTTTGCGCCTCGGACGGAGTGGTCCCGTTGCCGAAATGGAAATGATTTCCATCGGGGATGCACCTTCACCGAAAATGGAACCGAGTTCCATTCCTGGAAATCTAGCCTGCTCCTCGCGCGGGTGTCAAGGACAAATGTGATTTATCCCGCAGAGTCGCTTAGCCTGCAGGGACGGCCAAAAGTGTGCTCTGCTGGGCAGGATGGCATCTCAAGGAGCGGAATGCAGGTGGGCGCACCCCGGTAATGTGACTTGCTGCCGCCATCAGTTCTGCGCCGTATCTCCATCTTGCGTGTCCGCCGGCCGGCGGGTTCGGCGTGGCCGGAACGCCTTACATTGCACGGCGCTCACTGCTAGTTTGGACAGCAGCGCCCGCTGCTGATGGTCCGCTACAGGCGGCTGGCAATTCGTCCCGAACCAGGAGGATTGATACTGTGAATGACGTACCCCAGCACGATGAACTTCCCTTGCCCGATTATGATCACCTCCCCGTCGGGACGCTTCCGACCCGGATCACAGGACTCAATGAAGCGCAGCTTAGCCAGGTACTCGCCTACGAGCGTGCGCACGGAAACAGGCTGCCCGTGGTCCAGATCCTTGAAACCCGGCTGACTGCCCTGCAAGGCGGTGCCGAGCCAAGCGGGCCAACCGCCCCGGGCACGCCGGAATCAAGCCAGACGCAGCAGGGGTCTCGTGTGACGCCGGCGACTTCCGGGCCGCCACTGAATCCGCCCTCGCACGGCGTTCCGACCAACCCCGCGCAGCCGCGCTGACGCGCTCGCCGGCTCCGGGACCGCACGGGAGTCCTTTTCGCCTTAATCCGGACCTCCAGCCAGGGCGTGGCGGAGGGATCAATTTACTCTTTAACAGCTGGCGGCCCCGGTGCTAGGGTGAGCTACGGATTGATTGAGCATGTGGTGCAGGCCACATGGGAAGGAGATCGACATGGCTGAGCGAGGCAACACGACCCACGGCCAGAATCTGGACGACCAGATGAAGCACGAGACGCAAGGCATGGTGAGGGGCAACAAGCCTGCCCACGCCGAAGAGTGGCGGGAAACCGAGCCGTTTCCCGATGATACGGATCCCGCAGAGGTGCAGGCGGCCATGGATCCAGTAGCTAAGCCGGACAGTCCAGAGGGCGAGGAGCCTTCCGAGCGCGGTGGCAACTCCGGTGACTGACCGCCTGACGGAATACGCGGATCTGTACCGGCAACCCGGCCCCTGGTGCCTAGCCTACGTGGATGCAAGCGCCGGCACCGTCGATTCCCTGGAAGCCGCGGACGTGCAGCCCGGAAATGTCCGGGCTGCACTGGCCGGGCAGGGTGCCGGGAAAGACGACCTGGACGCTATCGAAGAGGCCCTCCAGCCCGCCACCGGCGAACCCTCCCCGGTCAGCCGGTTCGTTCTAGTGCAGCAAGGAACGGTGCGGATCAACGAACTGCTGCCCGGGCCCCTTGTCGTTCCGGAAAGAATTGCGGTTGAACCCGTCCCGGACCTGCTGCCTTTGTTAAAACACCGCCCGGAGGACTTCCCTTACGTCGTCGCGGAAGTCAGCCGGGATGAAGGCGAGATCCGACTCCACCATGCCGGACGACGGAATGCCACGAAAAGCCAGGACATTCAGGGGTCGAGTGAGAACCTGAGCAAGGTCCCGGGAGGAGGCTGGGCGCAGGGGAAATTCCAACACCGGACCGAGGAGATCTGGCGGCGCAACGCCGACCAGGTCGCGGGCGAGATCGACAAGACGATCCGCGACAGCGGGGCGAGGTTACTCATTCTCGCCGGCGACGTGCGGGCACGCGGGCTGGTCCAGGAACAGCTGGCCGAAGCAAGCCGGGCCGTGCTCACCGTGGTGGAGTCCCACACACTCGCCCCCGGTGCTGATCGTGAAGCCTTCAATGCCGAGATCGAGGAAAGGGTGGCGGCGCAGTGGGCGGCCGATCAGGAGCAGGTGCTGGAGCGACTGGCCGTGCAGGAGGGCCAGGCGAATCCCGAATCGGCGACCGGGATAGGTGCTGTCGTGCACGCACTCCAACAGGCCCAGGTTGACGTACTGATCCTCAACGACCGGGCACTCACCGAACGTCGTGTGCTCGCGCTCGATGCCGAGCCCTGGATCGCCACCGCTGACGGCGAATCCCTCGGCGCAGAGGTCCTCGGCCGGATTCCTGCGCCCGCAGCGCTGCTGAGGGCAGCGGCGCTGACAGACGCCCGGATCCTGCTCGTCCCCGGGCCCGCCTTGCCCGAAGGTGTGGACATCGCCGCCCTGCTGCGCTGGCCGACCGGACCAGCGGCCCCATCCGCCTAGCGCCGTTCCGCTTAGCGGATAGGGCCGGGTCGACTCAGCGCTGCCGCCGGGCGGAGGCGGAATTATTCCTCTTCCGCCCGATCGCCGGCTGCCTCGTCCAGCAGTCCACGCTGGGCGAGGTCGGCAGCCTCTGATGCCTCCGGCGGCAGGGGGTCAGTAGCGGGAGGTACATCGCTGGGCGCGGAATCCGACAGCCCGGCGGCCACCCGCTCCTGCTCCGCCGCCTTCTCGAAAACATCGTCGTCGATGTCCTCAGGCATTTTTCCGTGCCCCGTCCGGGTGGGAGTGGGCAGCGCGTCCTCCTGCGGGATGATGACATCACCGACAACGGGATCCGGCTCTTGACCTGGGGTAGACATGGCGCTCTCCTTCAGTTCGCTGATGGTCCAAGCCTAGAGGCCGGAGCGATCCTTGTGAACATCATCCGGGACCGCCACGGTAGCCAGGGCCGTCAGCTGATCAACAGCCCCAGGGCCTCGGCGAGGTGCCCGACTTCCCGCACGGAGAACCCGGCCGGCACCGGACCTGGGCCATTCGGGCTGGCGGGGACCACCGCGTGCGTGAACCCCAGCCGGTGGGCCTCCTGGATGCGCTGGTTGATGCCGGGCACGGGACGGACCTCGCCGGCCAGGCCAACCTCGCCGAAAGCGATGAGCCGCTGCGGCAGGGGTTTCTTGGCCTTCGCGGAGGCCACGGCCAGGGCGACGGCGAGGTCCGTGGCCGGCTCGCTGAGCTTCACGCCGCCGACGGTCGCGACGTACGAATCATCCTTGTGGAGCAGGCAGCCTGCCCGCTGCTGCAGCACGGCAAGCAGCATCGCAACCCGGGAGCTGTCCAGCCCGCTCGTGGCCCGGCGGGGCTGCGAGCTGGCGCTTTCGGCCAGCAGGGACTGCACCTCTGCCAGCAGCGGGCGGCGCCCCTCGAGGGTCACCGTGATGCAGGTTCCGGAGACCGGTTCCTTGGTCCGTGAGACAAACAGCCCGCTGGGATCGGCCAGGCCCACGATGCCGTCCTCGTTCAGGTCAAAGCAGCCGACGTCGTCGGTGGGTCCGTAGCGGTTCTTGACGGCACGCAGCAGCCGGAGCCGGGAGTGCCGCTCGCCCTCGAACTGGCAGACGACGTCCACGAGGTGCTCGAGCAGCCGGGGGCCGGCGATGGAGCCGTCCTTGGTCACGTGTCCCACCAGCAGCGTCGTCATGTTGCGGCGCTTGGCCGCGGCGATGAGGGAGGCTGCGACCTCGCGTACCTGGGAGACGCCGCCGGCGCTGCCTTCGACGTCGGCGCTGCTGAGCGTCTGGACGGAGTCCACCACGAGCAGGCGGGGTTCGAGCTTCTCCACCTGGCCCAGGGCCTGGCCGAGGTCCGTTTCCGCGGAAAGGTAGAGGGACTCGGCGACGGCGTCGATCCGGTCCGCGCGGAGCTTGACCTGCGCCGCGGACTCCTCGCCGGTGATGTAGAGGACGTCCTGCGCGGTGCGGGCAAACTTGGCCGCGACGTCCAGCAGCAGGGTGGACTTTCCCACGCCGGGCTCACCCGCCAGCAGGATCACGGCGCCCGGGACCAGCCCGCCGCCGAGCACGCGGTCCAGTTCGTCGACACCGGTGGGCAGGAAGGCCGCGGTGGTGGCGTCTACCTCGGCGATCCGGCGTGCCGGCTCCAGGACGGTCGTGGCCGCCGTAGTCCGGGCCACGGCGGCGCCGGTCTCCTCCACGGTGCCCCAGGCCTGGCACTCGCCGCAGCGGCCCACCCATTTCGCCGTGGTCCAGCCGCACTCGGCGCATTTGTAGCCCGGCGCCTTGGAAGCCCGGGAAGTCTTGGTAGCCATCGTTCCACCCTATCCGCGGCCGGCGACAACCAGGAGAACCGGAGCGGCGCGGGACGGCAAACTAGAGCGGAGGGAGGATGTCCCGGGCTTCCTTGGCATCGACCCCGGCGGCTTCCAGCAGGTCCACCATCAGCGGACGGAACAGCATGACCACCGTTTCGCCCTCCAGCAGCTGCACGTCCAGCAGCCGGGGATGCAGCCGGCCGGCGATTTCCCGCAGCTCGGCCCGGGCCGTCCGCAGATGGGCGCGGCGGACGCCGTCGTGCATTTCCGCCAGGCCCAGGGAGAGTTCGTCGACGGCGGTGGCCGTCTCCTGCAGGACCTCGGCAATGTTCTGGGTGGCCTCGTCGGAGAGCGCTGCATGGTTGATGGCGCTGGTCAGGCGGCGGGCAAAGACCCGGCTGTTGCGCAGCGCGAGATCGATATAGTCCAGCGACTGCTCCATCTGGTCGAGCTCCTCCCGGTGCCGCCGGTAGGCGGGCGCCAGGGTGGCCACCTCGCCCGAGGACCGGAGCGACAGGCGCATCGCATCGACGAGGGACTGGCAGTTCCGCCCGCGGATCAGTGCATGCCAGGCCTGGGTGGAATCGCTGTAGCTCAGCGCGGAGGCGCATTCCCGCAGCACCTCGGCGAGCTCATGCAGGAGCTTCTTCACGTCCTTGCGGGGTTCACGGCGCGGGTCCTTGGGGATGAGGATCGTTACCAGCAGTGCGAAGATGCCGCCCACGACGGCGTCGATGCTGCGGGTGAACGGGCCGCCGTCGGGCGCCGGCAGCAGCACCACCAGCAGGGACTGCAGCCCCAGCTGGGTGGTGAAAATGGTGCCGCTGTCCAGGAAGCGCGCCAGCAGGATCGAGAAGAGGAGAACGACGGCGGCCTGCCAGATTCCCGCGCCCAGCCAGTGGAGCAGGAGGTCCCCGACCACGATGCCGATGGTGCAGCCCAGGCCCACTTCCACCACCCGGCGCAGTCTGGGATCGCGGGAAAAACCGAGGGCAATCAGGGACGAGGTGGCCGCGAACAGCGGGCCTGTGTGACCGAGCACGTACTCGGCGAAGGCGTAGGCGCCCACCGCGCAGGCAGTCATCTGGACTGCCGGCAGGAGCGAGTTCCGGCTCCGGACAAAGCCCGTACGGACCCGGCTGCGCAGGAAACGGGCGCTTGCGGAAAGTCCAGTAGACGGGGCCATGCCTTCCAGTCTATTTGCTCAGCCCCGCGGCGGTGTCCGAGCCTCGACCCTTACGGATACGGCCCGGTCAGCGCAATGGGAACCCGGCAGATGTAAGCGAAAGTCCCGGCGTCGTTAACCATCCGTTCACCTTGAACAGCCATTCTCTTCACCTGGGGCACCTACCTTCAATAAAGGTACAAACCGTACGCATCCCTTGCCCGGCCTTCTCCGGCCCGGCACGCATAGAAAATCCCTGGAAGGGGTACATCTAGTGAAGGCACTCCGCTTCGGCCGCCACGCGGCTATCGCTGTCATCGCAGCCGGCGCACTCGCGCTTACCGCTTGTGGTTCTGATAACGCCACGAACGCCCCGGCCGCCACGCAGACGGCGACGGGCCCGAAGGTCACCGGCACGCTGACCGGCATCGGCTCCTCTGCACAGGGTGCGGCCATGGACGTCTGGAAGACCAACTTTGCCTCGGCAAACCAGGGCGCCACCGTGCAGTACTCCCCGGACGGCTCGGGCGCCGGACGCAAGGCCATCCTGGACGGCTCCGCACAGTTCGCCGGCTCCGACGCCTACCTCAAGGACGAGGAGTACGCCAGCGCCATGGCCAAGTGCGGTCCCGAGGGCGCGCTCAACATCCCGGTCTACATTTCCCCGATTGCCGTGGCCTTCAACCTGCCCGACATCACCGAACTGAACCTTGACGCGCCCACCGTCGCCAAGATCTTCCGCGGCGAAATCGCCACGTGGAATGATCCGGCCATCGCCGCCCTGAACCCGGACGCCACGCTGCCGGACCTCAAGGTCACCCCGGTGAGCCGCTCGGATGATTCCGGCACCACCTCCAACTTCACCGACTACCTGGCCGCCGCCGCCCCCGAGGCCTGGACCGACAAGTCCGCGGGCATCTGGCCCGCATCCCTGGCGGGCGAGAACGCCAAGGGAACCTCCGGCGTGGTCAAGACCGTCACCGACACCCCAGGCGCCGTTACCTACGCCGACGACTCCGCCGTCAGCGGCAAGCTCGGCATCGCGCAGATCAAGGTCGGCGAGACTTTCACGAAGATCTCCGCCGATGCGGCTGCCAAGGCAGTCGACGCCGGCACGCCGGTTGAAGGCCGCAACGCCAACGACCTGTCCATCAAGCTGGACCGCACCACCACGATCGAGGGCGCTTACCCGATCGTGCTGGTTTCCTTCCACATCGTGTGCTCCAGCTACGACACGCAGGAAACCGTCGACCTCGTGAAGGCCTTCGAAAGCTACGTCGTCTCCGACACCGGGCAGCAGGCAGCGGCCGACGCCGCCAAGTCCGCCCCGCTGTCCAAGACCCTGCAGGACAAGGCGCTGAAGTCGATCGAATCCATCAAGGTCAAGTCCTAGGGATACCTTGCGCTGACAGGCATAGTGGAAACACCAGCCTGATCCGGGTTCCCTGTCCCTGCACGGCTGTCACCGACGGCCGTGCAGGGACAGGGAACCGATGTGTTTGTCCGAAGTACCCAATGATCTGAAGGATCGTGAAGTGACCACCACCTCCCTGACCTCGTCCCGGGGCGCAGGCCGCGCCGGGGACAAAGTCTTCTCGGCAGCCACCCTGGCCGCAGGGTGCCTGATCCTGGCCGTGCTCTTCGGAGTGGCGCTTTTCCTCGTCATCCAGGCAATTCCCGCCCTCACGGCCTCCCCGGACCAGATCCAGGGCGGCGAAGGCTTCTTCGCCTACATCTGGCCGATCGTGATCGGCACGCTGATCGCATCCGCCATCGCCCTCGTCATCGCCACACCGGTCGCGATCGGCGTCGCCCTGTTCATCTCGCACTTCGCCCCGCGGCAGCTTGCCTCCGGCCTCGGCTATCTGATCGACCTGCTGGCCGCCATCCCCTCGGTGGTCTATGGCGCCTGGGGCGCGGCGTTCCTGGCCAAGGAAATCTCGCCGGCCTACAACTGGCTGGCCGACAACATGGGCTGGTTGCCGATCTTCCAAGGTCCGGCATCGGCAACCGGCAAGACCATCCTGACCGCGGGAATCGTCCTGTCCGTCATGGTGCTGCCCATCATCACCTCGCTGAGCCGCGAGATCTTCCTGCAGACCCCCAAGCTGCACGAAGAAGCGGCCCTCGCGCTCGGCGCCACCCGCTGGGAAATGATCCGGATGGCTGTGCTGCCCTTCGCCCGCCCCGGCATTGTCAGCGCCGTGATGCTGGGACTGGGCCGCGCGCTCGGCGAGACGATGGCGGTGGCGCTCGTGCTGTCCTCCGGCGCCCTCACCGCGAGCCTGATCCAGTCCGGCAACCAGACTATCGCCGCCGAAATCGCGCTGAACTTCCCGGAGGCCAGCGGACTCCAGGTCAGCACGCTGATCGCTGCCGGCCTGGTCCTGTTCCTCATTACCCTCGGCGTGAACATGATCGCCCGCTGGATCATCATCCGGCACAAAGAATTCTCGGGAGCCAACTAAATGACCTCCACCCTGACCCCCGTCCAGAAGCGGTCGGCCCTCACCAAGGGCCAGTTGCCGAAGTGGGCCCCCTACCTGGTCCTGGGAATCGCCCTGATTCTCGGCGCCGCCATCCTGGCCCTGATCGGCTTCAACGCCTTCGGCTGGGGGATCGTCTCGGCCATCCTGTTCGCCGCCGGCCTCGTCGGCTGGAGCGCCATCGTGGAAGGCGCCCGCAGGGCCAAGGACAAGCTGGCCACCTGCCTGGTCGTCGGCGCCTTCCTGGTCGCGCTCCTCCCGCTGATCTCCGTGATCTGGACCGTGCTCGTGAACGGCCTGCCGGGCCTCACGGACCCGGGCTTCCTCAGCACGTCCATGAACGGTGTCACCGGCGCGTTCGACAACAAGAGCGTCGAGGAAGGCGCCCCGGTAGTCGGCGGTATCTACCATGCGCTGCTGGGCACCGTGCAGATCACGCTCCTGGCGACCGTCATCTCCGTGCCTGTCGGCCTGCTGACCGCCGTTTACCTCGTGGAGTACGGCAACGACCGCGCGCTGGCCCGCGCGATCACCTTCTTCGTCGACGTCATGACCGGGATCCCCTCGATCGTGGCAGGCCTGTTCGCCGCAGCGTTCTTCTTCGCCATCGTCGGTCCGGGGACTAAGACCGGCGCGGTCGCCGCCGTCGCGCTGTCCGTGCTGATGATTCCCGTGGTGGTGCGCTCCAGCGAGGAGATGCTCAAGATCGTCCCGAACGAGCTCCGCGAAGCCGCCTACGCGCTCGGCGTGCGCAAGTGGCGGACCATCCTCAAGGTGGTCATCCCGACGGCGATCTCCGGCATCGCCTCGGGCGTCACCCTCGCGATCGCCCGCGTGATCGGCGAGACCGCACCGATCCTGGTCACCGCAGGCTTCGCCACCTCCATCAACACCAACGTGTTCGCCGGCTGGATGGCTTCGCTGCCCACCTTCATCTACACGCAGATCCTGAACCCCACGTCACCGTCGAACCCGGACCCGTCCTCCCAGCGCGCCTGGGGAGCGGCCCTGGTCCTCATCATCCTGGTGATGCTGCTCAACCTCGGCGCCCGGCTGATTGCCCGCCTCTTCGCCCCCAAGGCCGGCCGCTAGGCCTGCGCCCTCCGTCTACCCTCCAGCAAGTTAAGGAACATCATGTCTAAGCGCATCGACGTCAAGGACCTGAACGTCTACTACAGCAAATTCCTGGCCGTCGAAGACGTCAGCATCAATATCGAAGCCAAGTCGGTCACCGCCTTCATCGGCCCCTCGGGCTGCGGTAAGTCCACCTTCCTGCGCACCCTGAACCGGATGCACGAGGTCATTCCCGGTGCCCGCGTCGAAGGTGAAGTGCTGCTCGACGGCGACAACCTCTACGGTCCCGGCGTGGACCCGGTGACCGTCCGGTCCCAGATCGGCATGGTTTTCCAGCGACCCAACCCGTTCCCCACAATGTCCATCCGGGACAACGTGCTGGCCGGCGTGAAGCTGAACAACCAGAAAATCTCCAAGGGCGAGGCCGATGCCCTGGTGGAGCGCTCGCTGCGCGGCGCGAATCTGTGGAACGAAGTCAAGGACCGGCTGGGCAAGCCCGGCTCGGGCCTTTCCGGCGGGCAGCAGCAGCGGCTCTGCATCGCCCGGGCCATTGCCGTGGAGCCGCAGGTCATCCTGATGGACGAGCCCTGCTCTGCCCTGGACCCGATCTCCACGCTCGCCATTGAGGACCTCATCAACGATCTCAAGGACCAGTACACCGTGGTGATCGTGACCCACAACATGCAGCAGGCAGCGCGCGTTTCTGACCGGACAGCGTTCTTCAACATCGCCGGCACCGGAAAGCCGGGCAAGCTGATCGAGGTCGGGGACACCCACACCATGTTCAGCAACCCGACGCAGAAGGCGACGGAAGACTACGTGTCCGGCCGCTTCGGGTAGTCCGCCCCTAACGGCTGCTCCGCCGGCACTCAGGGAGCGGCCGTCGTGATCCTACAGCCCCGCCAACGGCGAGAGTGAAAGTTCCAGGACGAACGCGACAGCCGCGGTGAGGACCGGGGTGAGCAGCCAGAAGGCCAGGACCCGCAGCACGACCCGCCTGTTGGTGGCGGGGAAGCCCTGGTTGGAGCCGGCCCCCAGCACGGCTGTGGTCACCGTGTGGGTCGTGGAAATGGGCCAGTGCAGCCCGATCGCGCCGACCAGCAGGATTACCGAGCTGGAGAGCTGGGCCGCGAACCCGCGGAGGGGATCCATCCGGATCAGCCGGTAACCGACCGTGTAGGAAATCCGCCAGCCCCCGGCCAGGGTCCCCGCCGTCAGCATCGACGCGGTGAGCAGCGCCACCCAGATCGGCATGGAGCCGCCGTCGGACAGCCCGGAGGCGAGCAGGGCAAGGATCAGCACCGCCCCGGTCCGCTGTCCGTCCTGCAGGCCGTGAGCGAACGCGACGGCGCCGGCGGCGATGGTCTGGGCCCAGCGGGACCGGCTGTTGACAACGTTCGGGGGCGTGTAGCGCGCGGCCCAGGTCGCGGGCCAGACCAGCAGGTAGGCCCCGACAAAGGCAATGGCTGGCGAGAGCAGTAGCGGCAGCACCACCTGGAACAGCAGGGAGTTATCCACTCCCGAGACCGCGTGTCCGCCCACCGCGAGGCTCGCCACGCCGGCGCCGGCCAGTCCGCCCACTAAGGCATGGGTGGAGGAGGAAGGGATCCCGCGCCACCAGGTGTAGATGCCCCAGATGACGGCGCTGAGGAGGCCCGCCACGAGAATGGTCAGGCCGTTCTGTCCGGCCGGGAGCTGGATCCAGGTCCGGCTTACTTCCAGTGCCAGGGTGGCGCTCAGGGCGGCGCCGATGAAGTTGAACAGGCCCGCGAAGAGCACCGCCACGGTGGGAGTCAGGGCCCGGGTCCGCACCGGCAGCGCCACCGACGTCGAGGCGTCCCGGAAGCCGTTCAGGAAGGCAAATGCCCCGGCGAAAACCACCACCAGGGCAAAGAAGAACACCGTCACGTCAGGATTCCTTGACGATGATGCTGCCCACCTGGGTGGCGATCCGCCGCATGTCCTTGGTGACTTCCACGAGCTGGTTGGCGATGTCCCGGTTGCGGGCGTACTGGGCCGACTTCATGTCATTGAGCATGTCCGCCACCCAGACCCGGTGGGTCCGCTCCGCGCGCTTGGCCAGCCGGAGGATCTCGATCCAGTAGTCCTCGAGGTCGTCCAGGTTGTTGAGCCTGCGCATGGCGTCGACGGTGAGCTCGGCCTGCCGGCTGATGATCTCCAGCTGGTCCGCGGCCCTTTTGGGCAGGCGGTCCAGCTTATAAAGGGACACGAGCTCTGCGGCGGCGTCGAGCTTTTCCATCGCCTCATTGAGGTACCGCGAGAGCGCGTACATGTCTTCGCGCGGGAGCGGGTTCACGAAGCTGGTCCGCATGTGGGTCAGCAGGGCGAAGTGCAGTTCCGCGGACTTGGCCTCGTGGTTGTGCATATCCTCCACGAGCCGGCCGTGTTCGCTCGCGGGTGCGCCGAAGATTTCCGAGACGGTGCCGGTGGCGAGCACGATCTGGTGTGCCAGCAGGGAGAGCAGGTTCAGCCCGGCGGGCTCCTGGGGGAAAAGGCGCAGCTTCACGTCGGGTCACCGGTTTTCGGAAGGGAGGTGCGGGGGTACTCGCTGCCGGCCGTGTGACTTGACGATGACCCGAGCATGGGAATTACTTTACCGTCCGCTGTGTGCGTCCCGGGAAACCGTCAAAAGGGGGGCCGATGGAGTGTCACGGGCGCCGGTTAGAGGGCAGGAAAACCGCCGTTCGCCATGGTCAATATGCCGACGGATGCCGTTGCTAAAACTCAAGCAGCTTGTTAGTATGTCAGGACAAAGTTAATGAAGGGGTTCTAAATGCCGCTGGTTCGAATTGATGTCAATGCAGGCCGAAGTCCCGAGGAGCTCGACAGCCTCAGCCGCCGGATCCACGATGCCATCCTGGCCGAGTATGGCATTCCCGAGCGGGACTACTTCCACATCGTCACGGAACATGCCCGCGGCCAGATTGTCGCTCAGGATGCAGGTCTCGGTTTCGAGCGGAGTCCGGGCGTGGTGATGATCCAGATCTTCACCCAAGGTGGGCGTAGTCAGGAGGCCAAGCAGTCTCTCTTTGCGGCTGTTGCAGCGCGGCTTGCGGAGGTTGGCGTGGCTGGCGAGGACGTCTTCCTCGGGTATGTGGAAAACAGTGCAAGCGACTGGTCGTTCGGGTTCGGCCGCGCCCAGTACGTAACGGGCGAACTGGCTGTTCCCCTCAAGTAAGGGCTCCGCGAAGGTCCGGATCCGGACCTGCCGGGAGTGTTTCCTTTGAACACTAACGTTCGTTGTAAGTATGTCAGAACAAACCTTTGACAGGACATAAAATCTGGTGCAGAGTAGTGGTTGTGGCCCCGCTCACGTGCGGTCCGGCCAAGGCACCGGAGCTCTCACCGTCCGGCCAGAGTTCAAACCAGAAAGGTCCGCGATTACCGTGACCCACGAACTGCTCACGATCGGGCGCATCAGCGTTGATATCTACCCGAACGACATTGGGGTGGACCTGGAGGATGTGCGGTCCTTCGGCAAGTACCTCGGTGGATCACCTTCCAACGTAGCGGTGGCAGCTGCCCGGCATGGCCGCCGGACCGGCGTGATCACGCGCACCGGCGATGACGCCTTCGGCAGATACCTGCACCGCGAGCTGCGCAAGTTCGGGGTGGACGATTCCTTCGTCATCCCGGTGAAGGAGTGGCCTACCGCCGTAACTTTCTGTGCCATCAAGCCGCCGGAAGATTTTCCGCTGTACTTCTATGGCCGGTTCCCCACGGCACCGGACCTGCAGATCAAGGCCGCCGAGTTGGACCTGGACGCCATCCGGGACGCACGGATTTTCTGGTCCACCGTGACCGGGCTGTGTCAGGAGCCCAGCCGAGAAGCGCATATCAAAGCCCACGAGGCACGTGACCGGGACCGGCTGAAGATCGGCCAGTTCACTGTGCTGGACTTGGACTACCGCCCCATGTTTTGGGCTTCCGAGGAGGAAGCCCGGGAACAGGTCGCCAGGATTCTGCCGCACGTCACGGTCGCCATCGGCAATGACAAGGAATGTGCCGTCGCAGTGGGGGAGGGGACCCCTGACGAGCAGGCCGACCGGCTGCTGGCTGCCGGCGTCGAGATCGCCGTCGTCAAGCTTGGCCCCGAGGGTGTGATGGCCAAGACCCGCACCGAGCGTGTGGTGTCCGCCCCGGTGCCGGTGGAGACCGTCAACGGCCTGGGTGCCGGTGATTCCTTCGGCGGCGCCTTCTGCCACGGGCTGCTGTCCGGTTGGCCGCTGGCCCAGGTCCTGGATTACGCAAATGCCGCCGGCGCGATCGTCGCCTCCCGCCTGTCTTGCGCCGACGCGATGCCGACGCCGGACGAGGTCACCTCGCTGCTCGCGGAACGCGGCCGCCTGGTTCCCGGCCAGTTTGCCACCGAAGGAGCAGCCCTGTGAGCATCAACCTTGGCACCGCCATCGTCGACGTGGACGACGATCCCCGCCGTTACACGCGCCTGAGCACCATCCGCCTGGAGGATCCGGACGCCGTCGCACGCGCCGCCAAGGCCCGCCGCCGGCACCCCGGGCTCAAGTACGGGAGGCAGAACTTCATCGTGGCGGCGGACCACCCGGCACGCGGCGCCCTCGCCGTCGGGAATGATCCGGTGGCCATGGCGGACCGCCGGCAGCTGCTGGACCGGCTCCAGATCGCGCTGGCAAACCCGGATGTGGACGGCGTGCTGGCCTCCCCGGACATCATGGATGACCTGCTGCTGCTGGGCGCCTTGGAGGGGAAGCTGGTGTTCGGTTCGATGAACCGCGGGGGGCTGTCCGGTTTGGTGAATGAGTTCGATGACCGTTTCACCGGTCACACCGCCGCAGCGCTTCAGGCGCTGGGGGCGGACGGCGGGAAGATGCTGACCCGGATCTGTCTCGGCGACCCGGACACCGTGGCCATGTTGGAAGCGACGGCGAAGGCGATCGACTCCCTCGCCGAGCGGAAGCTGATCGCGATGGTGGAGCCGTTCCTGTCCGTCCGTGAAAACGGCAAGGTCCGCAACGACCTCTCCACGAACGCCGTCATCAAGTCCATCGCCATCGCCGAAGGCCTGGGATCCACGAGCGCCTACACCTGGATGAAGCTTCCCGTGGTGGCCGAGATGGAACGCGTCATGGCCGCCACCACCATGCCCACCGTCCTGTTGGGCGGGGACCCGGAAGGTACCCAGGACGAAGTCTTTGCCAGCTGGCAGGCCGCCCTGGCCCTGCCCGGCGTGCAGGGCCTCACGGTCGGCCGGACCCTGCTCTACCCGGCCGACGGCGATGTTGCAGGTGCCGTCGCCACCGCAGCGTCGCTCCTTAACCACACCGCAGAAGTATCGGAGTAGTCTCCCATGGGAACAACAGCAGGAACCCGCCGCATGACCGTGGCGCAGGCCGTGGTGGAATACCTTTCCCGGCAGTACACGGTTGACCGCATCGGCAGCGAGGACTACCGGGAACGCCTGATTCCCGGCACGTTCGGTATCTTCGGGCACGGCAACGTTGCCGGCGTCGGACAGGCCCTGAAGCAGTACCAGCAGCAGGATCCGCGGATTATGCCGTACTACCAGGGCCGCAACGAACAGGCCCAGGTCCACCAGGCCGTGGGCTACGCCCGGCACACCCGGCGCCGCCAGACGTTCGCGATCAGCACCTCGATCGGGCCCGGTTCCTCCAACCTGCTGACCGGCGCGGCCCTGGCCACCACCAACCGGCTTCCGGTGCTGCTGCTGCCCAGCGACACCTTCGCCACCCGCGCCGCGGACCCGGTCCTGCAGCAGCTCGAGCAGTCCTACGCCTACGACATCACCGTCAACGACGCCTTCCGGCCGCTGTCCAAGTTCTTCGACCGGGTCTCCCGGCCCGAGCAGCTGTTCTCCGCGTTCCACCATGGCCTGCGCGTCCTGACGGATCCGGCCGAAACCGGCGCGGTCACGATCTCCCTGCCCCAGGATGTCCAGGCCGAGGCCTTCGACGTGCCTGAGGAGTTCCTGGCCGAGCGCGAGTGGCGGATCCGCCGCCCGGACGCCGACGACGAGGACATCCGCCGTGCTGCCGAGGCGATCCGGGCCGCGAAGCGGCCGCTGATCATCGCCGGCGGCGGCGTGCTCTACGCCTACGCCAACGACGAACTCGCGAAGTTCGCCGAGCTGACGGGCATCCCGGTCGGCAACACCCAGGCCGGCGTTGGCGTCCTGCCCTGGGACCACACATTCTCCCTGGGGGCGATCGGCTCCACCGGCACGACGGCGGCCAACGCCATCGCGGCCGAGGCGGACCTGATCATCGGCATCGGCACCCGCTACGAGGACTTCACCACCGCCTCGCGGACCGCGTTCCAGAACCCGGACGTGAAGTTCATCAACATCAACGTCGCGCCCATCGACGCGTACAAGCACGGCACCACGCTGCCGATCGTGGCCGATGCCCGCAAAGCCCTGGTGAAGCTGAACCAGGCCCTGGGCGGCTACCGCATCGGCGCCGACCTGGAACAGCAGATCGCGGCCGAGAAGCAGCGCTGGGACGCCACGGTTGACGAAGCGTTCGACACCCGGTTCACTCCTTTGCCGGCGCAGAACGAGATTATCGGCGCCACGTCCCGGGCCATGGACGCGGCTGACGTCGTCATCTGCGCCGCGGGCTCGCTGCCCGGGGACCTGCACAAAATGTGGCGGGTCCGGGACCCGTTCGGCTACCACGTGGAATACGCGTACTCCTGCATGGGCTACGAGATCCCCGGCGGCCTCGGCGTCAAGCGCGCGGCGCTGGCCGAAGCCGCACGCGGCGGGCAGCAGCGCGACGTCGTGGTCATGGTGGGGGACGGTTCCTACCTGATGATGCACACCGAACTCGTCACCGCCGTCGCCGAGCGGATCAAACTGATCGTGGTCCTGATCCAGAACCACGGCTACGCCTCCATCGGCTCGCTCTCCGAAATGCTCGGTTCGCAGCGGTTCGGCACCCAGTACCGGGCCCTGGACGAGCAGCAGCACAGCTTCGACGAAGGCGAGACCCTCCCGGTGGACCTGGCCCTGAACGCCGAGTCCCTCGGCGTGAAGGTCATCCGGATCGAACCGGGGGAGAAGGTCATCGCCGAACTCGAACAGGCCATCCGCGACGCCAAAGCCGCCCCCGAGCGCGGCGGCCCCATCCTGATCCACGTCGAATCCGACCCCCTGCTGGACGCCCCGAGCTCCGAATCCTGGTGGGACGTTCCCGTCTCCCAGGTCTCCGACCTCGACTCCACCCAGCAGGCCTTCAAGACCTACACCGACCACAAGAACCGCCAGCGCAGACTGCTCGGCTGATCTCCCGCACGCTAAACACCAAACACGCTACAGACCAAGGAGTCCGCACATGTCGACGACGACCACACTGACCACCGTCAACCACTTCATCAACGGCGCTGAAACCCCCGGCGAAGGCGACCGCACCCAGCCCGTCTACAACCCGGCCACCGGCGCCGTCTCCGCGCAGCTGAGGCTGGCCAACCGGACCGACCTGGATGCCACCGTTGCAGCGGCCCGCGCCGCCGCGGACAGCTGGGGCGACATCTCCCTGGCCAAGCGCACGGCCGTGCTGTTCAAGTTCCGCGAACTCGTCGCTTCCCACGTGGACGAGCTCGCCGCACTGATCACCGCCGAGCACGGCAAGGTCCTCTCCGACGCGAAGGGCGAGATCGGCCGCGGCCTGGAAGTCATCGAGTTCGCCTGCGGCATCCCGACCCTGCTCAAGGGCGACTACTCGGACCAGGTCTCCAGCGGCATCGACGTGTTCTCCTTCCGCGAACCCCTCGGCGTCGTTGCCGGCATCACCCCGTTCAACTTCCCCGTGATGGTGCCGCTGTGGATGGCCCCGATGGCCATCGCCACCGGCAACGCCTTCATCCTCAAGCCCTCCGAACGCGACCCGTCCGCCTCCATGCTGCTCGCGAAGCTGTGGAAGCAGGCCGGCCTGCCCGACGGCGTGTTCCAGGTCCTGCACGGTGACAAGGAAACCGTTGACGGGCTCCTGACCCACCCGGACGTGGACGGCATCTCCTTCGTCGGCTCCACCCCTGTTGCCCAGTACATCCACGAGACCGCGACGGCGCACGGCAAGCGCGTCCAGGCCCTGGGCGGCGCGAAGAACCACGCCATCATCATGCCCGACGCCGATCTGGACAACGCCGCCGACCACCTCGCCGCCGCCGCCTTCGGTTCCGCCGGCGAACGCTGCATGGCCATCTCCGTCGCCGTCGCCGTCGGTGACGCCGCAGACCTGCTGGTCAAAAAAGTCGAAGAACGCGCCCTGGCCGTGAAGGTCAACAACGGCACCGCGCCCGACGCCGACATGGGCCCGGTCATCACCCCCGCCTCCAAGGAACGGATCGTGAAGATCGTCACTGAAGCCGAAGCCGCCGGCGCGGCCATGGTGGTGGACGGCCGCGACCTCGTGGTCCCCGGCCACGAGGACGGCTTCTGGGTCGGCCCCACCGTCATCGACCACGTCAAGGCCGAAATGACCGCCTACACCGAGGAAATCTTCGGCCCGGTCCTCGTCGTGGTCCGCGTCGCGGACCTCGACGCAGGCATTAGCCTGATCAACTCCAACCCGTACGGCAACGGCACCGCCATCTTCACCTCCTCCGGCGCCAACGCCCGCAAGTTCCAACGCTCCGTTACCGTGGGCATGATCGGCATCAACGTGCCGCTGCCGGTGCCGGTGGCCTACCACTCCTTCGGCGGCTGGAAGGCCTCGCTCTTCGGCGACAAGCACATCTACGGCCCCGAAGGCGTCTCCTTCTACACCCGTGGCAAAGTAGTCACCTCCCGCTGGCCTGAATCCACCCACGCCTCCGGCGCCTCCTACAACTTCCCCTCCAACTAGTCCCCACCGCGAAAGACAAAGCTGTCATGACTGAGAACAAATTGATCATCGGCACGGCGCCGGATTCCTGGGGTGTCTGGTTCCCGGATGATCCCCAGCAGACACCGTGGGAGCGGTTCCTCGATGAAGTGGCCGAGTCCGGTTACAAATGGATCGAACTGGGCCCTTACGGATACCTGCCGAACGATCCCACCCGCCTCGCGGAGGAACTCAAGCAGCGCGACCTGAAGGTTACAGCCGGTACGGTCTTCACCGCCTTCCACCGCGGCGCAGCCCAGTACGAGGAAGCCTGGGAACCTGCCCGTAAGGTGGCCGAACTGACGGCAGCCATGGGCGGCGAACACATCGTTGTCATTCCTGCCATGTGGCGCGATGACGTCACCGGCGAAGCCGTTGAGAACGGCGAACTGACCGACGAGCAGTGGGCTGACCTGTTCGCAGGCCACAACCGCATGGGCAAGGTCCTGCTGGAGGACTTCGGCCTGAAGCAGCAGTTCCACTCCCACGCAGACTCGCACGTCGGCGCACAACAGGATATCGAAACCCTGCTGGCCGCCACGGACCCGAAGTACTTGAACCTCTGCCTGGACACAGGCCACGCAGAATACTGCGGAGCCTCCAGCCTTGAACTGATCAAGAATTACCCGGACCGCATCGGCTACCTGCACCTGAAGCAGATAAATCCGGACGTCCTGAAGAAGGTCAACGAGGAAAACATGACGTGGGCCGCCGCGAACCTGGCCGGCGTCATGACCGAACCGCCGAACGGTCTTCCGGACCTGCGTGCTGTCATCGAGGCAGTGGAAGGACTCAACCGTCCGATCTTTGGCATCGTGGAACAGGACATGTACCCCGTTGCCTTCGACGTCCCGATGCCCATTGCCAAGCGCACCCGCAACTACCTGCTCTCCTGCGGATCCCGCACCACCGTCAGCTAGCCCGACCAAAGGACAGAACAATGACTGAGATTCTCCGCGTAGCCGTCATCGGCGCAGGCCGCATGGGTGCGGACCACATCAAGCGGCTCAGCACCCGCATCCACGGCGCTGAAGTTGCCGCCGTCGTCGACGTAGACCTCTCCCGTGCCCAGGCCGCCATCGAAGGGATCGACGGCGCCGTGGCACTCGCCAGTGCCGAGGAGGCGCTCAACAACGGCGATGTCAACGCCGTGCTGATCGCCACCCCCGGATTCCTTCACGAGGAAATCCTGTACCAGGCGCTCAAGAAGGACTTCCCGATCCTGTGCGAAAAGCCGCTCACCCCTGACGCCGAAAGTGCGTGGAAAGTTGTCCAGGCAGAAACCGCGCTGGGCCACAAACGCATCCAGGTCGGCTTCATGCGCCGCTTTGACGCCGAATACGCGGCCTTGGGCTCTGTCATCCGCGACCGCGAACTGGGGGAGCTGCTGATGCTGCACCACCAGCACCGCAACCCCACAACGCCCCAAGGCTTCACCAACGAGATGCTCATCAACGACTCCGTGGTGCACGAATTCGACGCGATTCGCTTCTTCACAGGCGAGGAAATCACCTCCGTGCAGGTCCGCCTGGGCAAGGCAACGAAGAACGCGCCGGCAGGCCAGCACGACCCCCAGCACGTACTGCTCGAGACGGAGTCCGGTGTCCTGGCCGACGTCGAGATCTATGTCAACGCCAAGTTCGGCTACGAAGTGGCCACCCAGGCCTCTTTCGAGGACGGCATCGTGAACATCGGCGGCGACGGCGGCCCGTATTTCCGCACCTCCGGCCGCTGGGGCGGCAAGGTCACTCCCGGCTTCGAGGAGCGATTCGGCGCAGCGTATGACGTCGAAGTCCAGGCTTGGGTGGACGCGGCCCGCCGCGGCGAAATCGGCGGCCCCACCGTCTGGGACGGCTACGCCACCGCAGCCTGCTGCGAAGCCGGCGTCGAAGCCCAGAAGTCGGGCGAAAAGGTCAAGGTTCAGCTCAACGCCAAGCCGGACCTCTACAACTAACAGCTCCTGCAAACCACGAGGCGGTCTGTCGGCAGCAGCCGGCGGGCCGCCTTCTTGCACGCACCATCGAAGTTTTCCAAACCACAAAGGAGTGACCATGAAAATCGCCCTGGACCCCACCCCTTTCCATCACAGCCACAGCCTGCTGGAATTTCCGCGCGTGGCCGCCGACCTCGGATACAAGTACCTGCAGCTGACTCCGCATGCGGACATGATCCCCTTCTACAACCACCCCAAAGCCGACGATGAGCTGGTGGCCCAGATGAACAAGGCGTGCAAGGATGCCGGCGTCGAAATCGCGTCAGTCCTGCCGGTCCTGCGCTGGTCCGGTCCGGACGAGGACGCCCGCGAAGCCGCCGTCCGCTACTGGAAGCGCGCCATCCAAATCGCCCTAGACCTCGGCGTCAGCACCATGAACACCGAATTCAGCGGCCGCCCCGAGAAGGCCGAGGAATCCGAGCGCGCCTTCTACCGCTCCATGGAAGAGCTGCTGCCGATCATCGAGCGGGAGGGCCTGGATGTCCTGATCGACCCGCACCCGGACGACTTCGTCGAAGATGGCCTGGCCGCCATCCGCGTCATCCGCGGGCTCAACTCGCCCAACATCGGCATGGTCTACGTGGCCTCACACTCGTTCCACATGGGCAACAAGCCCCTGGAGATCATGAGGGCCGCAGGGGGACAAGCTGCGCCTCGTCCACGTCTCGGACACCATGGACCACCACGCCTCCCACGGCCTGCGTTACATCACCAACCCGCCCGGAAACGCCGTACGGCTGCACCAGCACCTGAAGATCGGCGACGGCGACGTCAACTGGGACGAGTTCTTCGGCGGGCTCAAGGAAATCGGCTTCCTGGACAAGGACAACCCAGTGATGGTATCCAGTGTCTTCGCCGAGGACGACAACGCCGAGGACGTGTCCCGTTACCAGCTGGAGACGATGGGCCGGTACATCGATAAGGTCAAGTAGTGGGGACCGACGCGAAGCAGACCATATCGCACCCCACCGCGGTCCAGGCCCAGCGCCCGGGCACCACCGAGCCAGCCAATCCGAAGAAAGCGGGACCTCGGCCTCACACCGTTGACCGAAGGGCTCGTCACCTCCACGCTCCTGTTCGGTGCGGCCTTCGGCGCCATCAGTGCAGGCCGGCTCTCGGACCGGTTCGGCAGGAGCAAGACCATCATTGGCCTGGCCGTGGGCGGCGCCTCCGTCATCGTCCCTGTGTACCTCGCGGAAATGTCGCCGGCCGCCCAAACGCGGCCGAATCGTCAGGGCTTATCGGCCACCACATGCACGTCTGCTTCGATGGCTTCCATGACCAGGTCGCGGCGGGTGTGCGGCGGGGTGGTGATGGTCACCGCGTCCACGCCGGCGTCCAGCAGTTCGGCAAGGCTCCCGTAGACGGGCAGCTCTGGGAAGTCCGCTTCGGCCTGCGCCCTCTTCGTTTCCGAGCGGGCCACAATGCCAACCAATTCGATGCCGTCCGCCGCTTCAATGAACGGAGCGTGGAAGTACCTGCCGTCTGCTCCGTATCCGACAATGCCAATACGCATGTTTCGTTTCCTTCTCCTGTTGGTGGAATGGGTCTGGATTCCGGATGGCGACTAGGGTACGGCGCGTAGGCGGCGACTTGGCCGTTGTTCGCCGGCCGTGTGGTGTGTCAGGCAGCAGGGACCGCCGGGGCTTCCAGTGGCCAAGTGCCGCGAGCCTGCTATCAACTCCGCCGGCTGACTCCCTCCAAGACCTTCTGCTGATCTCCGTCAGTGCGGGGCTTGCTGCCACCAAAGCGCTGGGTGAGGTTGTCTTCGATTTGCTCAAGGGTGAGGTTCTTCGTTTCCGGAATTGCGCGGACGTAGAAGACCAAGGTTGCGACGTTGATGACTGCAAAAAGGAAGAAGGTATACCCCCGGATAGCAGCAATCAGCACGGGGAATACCAGGGACACAATCGTGTTCGCAATCCACACGAAGGAGGTTGCAAGACCCGTTGCCACGCCGCGAATCTTCAGCGGGAAGATTTCGGCCAATAGCAGCCAAAAGACTGGACTAATGCACGCCTGCATAAAAAACAGGAACACGAGCATCCCCGCCAAAACGAGGTATGACCCAAGACGAAGCGGGCGGCGACGATGAATTCAGTGTTCGGGGCGATGGCACACCCCACGGCGCCTATGAAGAAGATGACTGCGAGCAGCATGATGGTGCGTTTGCGGCCCTGCCTGTCGGAGAGTCGGCCGCCGAGAGTATTGAGCCGAATACTGCGCCGAATACCAGTGAAGCGGTCACCACGCCCTCTTCGGCCACCGGAAGTCCCAGTCCTCCTTGCTCGGGAGAGAGGCTCATGAACGGCAGGGCGCCGCTGATTACACCCGTGTCATAACCAAACAGCAAACCGCCGAGGGTGGCGATGAAAGTGATCAAGCCGAGCTTGGGGGCGGAGGGTTTCCCGGTCTTTTCCCGTGTGCTTCTGACGGCGTTGTCATGGCAAGTTTTTCGTTTTGGAGAAGTTCAATGATTTTGATGCGGACCGGGCCAAGAGCCCGTAGCCTGTCCCAGTGCTTCAGATTCTTGCCGGGGACCAGTCTGGGGTCTCGGTGAGGACGACGTCGCCCAGAAGTTTGGCGGCGCGGCGAACGCCCTCCGATGAGCTCACCAGGGTGTCTTCATGCTCGATGTTGAGAGTTCCGTCGTAACCAACCGCGCGGAGCTGGTAAACAAAGTCTGCCCAGAAGGTGGCCCCTTGGGCGTGTCCGAGACCGAGGGTGACGTAGTTCCAGGCGCGCGCTCGCGGCTGGTCTAGGGGGGTGGTGTCCAGCATTCCATTTTGCCGGGCATGGGGGAGTTCCACACGGATGTCTTTGGCATGCACGTGGTAGATGGAACTGCCTAACGCCTGGACGACAGTAGGAATGTCGGCTCCCATCCACATCAGGTGTGAGGGGTCCAGATTGGTTCCGACCGCTTCGTTATCGACTTCGTTAAGCAGCCGTTGCATTGTTGCGACATTGTGGACCAGCTGGTTGCCGCATGGCTCCACCGCAAGTCGTACGCCGTTGTCGGCGGCGAACTTTGCCAGTTCGCGCCAGTAGGGAACGGCGACCTCTTTCCACTGGTAGTCAAGAACGTCGAGGTTTTCCGGGGGCCACGCGCTAGTAATCCAGTTTGGGGTGGAGTCGCCGCGCGCTGCCGGCAAACCAGACATCAGCACCACCGTGGGAACACCTAGTTCTCCGGCGACGGTGATGGAGTCGCGCACCACCTGATCGTGCCTGGCTCCGGAGACAGGGTGGAGCTGGTTGCCGTTGGCGTTCAGAGCGCTGATTTCCAGACCGCGGCCGACCACCAGGTCCTGCAACTCGCTTCTGGCCAGCGCGGAGGACTTCAGCGTCGGAAGGTCGGCATGTGGACTCTCGGACCAGTTACCGGTGGCCACCTCAACCGAGCTCAAGGCAAGTTCCCTGGCCAAGTCCAGCGCCTGGTCAAATGGAAGCCGGCTCACTGAATCTGTGATCAAACCAATCTTCATTGGGTATCCCTTCTTTGGTGCGAAATTTGTGGAGGTGGTGGATCAGGCCACGAATGCTCTTTCACGGGGGGTAACGGGGGAGGCCACTGTGGTTCTGACAGCAACTGGCCCCGTGAGCGTTTCTGCGGGAAAAATTTAAATCGTTCTAGTGGACTATCGTTACATGTGACCGCCATCATGTCTAGAACGTTCTAATCGTGCTCGCAACGAAGGAGAAGTGTGACGGAAATGCAGCGCCGCCCAACCCTGATGGATGTCGCCCAAGCGGCGGGCGTTTCCAGGGCGCTGGTCTCGATTGTGATGCGGGGCGCTCCGGGGGCCGCGGAACGCACCCGGGAGAGGGTCCTCACTGTGGCGCGGGACTTGGGCTACCGGCCGGACAGCCGGGCGCGGTTGCTCCGGAGCAGCAGGACGAGGCTGCTCGGTGTCACCTTCCATGGCAGTGCCCCATTCCACGCGGAAATCGTCGACGCGGTCTACGCCCAGGCTGCAGAGCGGGGCTACGAAGTGGTGCTCAGTGCGGTCGGCCGCAGCCGATCTGAAGCGCGGGCGATTGACGGGCTTCTTGACTTCGGCTCGGAAGCGTTGATTGTCATCGCGCCGAGCTTGGGCATCAGGGAACTGGAGCGCTATGCCGGTCGCGTTCCTGTCGTGAGCCTCCTGCGTGACGACGTTGGCGCCTTCGTTGACTCGATCAGCAGCGACGATCGTGCCGGCGTCCGCGTAGCGGTAGAACACCTGACGGGCCTGGGGCACTGGAATATTGTCCATGTCGACGGTGGATCGGCCGTCTCGGCCGCGCGGCGCCGGGATGCTTTTCGGCTCGAGATGATGGGCCGCCAGCTTGAGCCGGTCATCATTCCCGGCGGGCCCGGGGAAGACGACGGTTTGAGGGCTGGGGATTCGCTCCAGGGGAGCCTCCCTTCTGCTGTCATTGCGTTCAACGACCGATCGGCTCTGGGTGTAATGGAAAGCTTGCGGGCTGCGGGGCTGCGTGTCCCCGAGGACGTATCGGTCCTTGGCTTCGACAACAGTCAGCTTGCGCAGCTCAGGTTCGTGCAGCTTTCGTCCGTCAGTTCGGAGGCGCCGCTGCTGGCCGTCGCTGCCGTCGACCGTGCGGTTGATCGATTGGAAGGCCGCGGCGGTCCCGTCCACGTAGTCAGTGACCCTCGTTTGATCGTCCGCAGCACAACGGCGCCACCCGCGGAGGCCTGGAAGCTGGGGAGTAACAGCACCTCGTCCGCCACGGGCCCGATCAAATTCACGTAAAAACATCCTAATGTCAGGACAAACTATTGACAAAACGTACTGCGACTCACCATGATCGAGGGGAGGGCCTTGAGCTCCTGCAGAGTGGCAGGGCCGCAGCCCCTATCGAAGGAGAAAATCGTGAAGAAGATTTCTTGGCGGAAGGCAGCCCTGATAGCGGCCGTCGTTCCGATGGTGGCCCTGAGCGCCTGTTCAAGCACGGGCGGCAAGACCGAAACCGTAAATGGTGGGGGAGGTGGCACGGTTGCGGACACGCCGCGATTGAAGGTCGCGATGATCACCCACGCGGCCGCCGGCGACACGTTCTGGGACATCGTCCGGAAGGGTGCCGAGAGCGCCGCGACGAAGGACAACGTCGAGCTGCTTTACAGCGGGGACGCTGAGGGGGGCCGCCAGGCGCAGTTGGTGCAGCAGGCCATTGACCAGAAGGTGGACGGTATCCTCATCACGCTGGCCAAGCCGGAGGCCCTGAAGGACGTCGTCAAGAAGGCGGTGGACGCGGGGATTCCCGTGGTGAGCTTCAACGCCGGTGAAGACCAGTCGAAGGCTATGGGCGCTATCACCCACTTTGGGCAGAGCGACAAGCTCGCCGGTGTCACGGTGGGACAGCGACTCGCCGCAGAGGGCATCAAGCACCCGATCTGCGTGATTCAGGAGCAGGGCCACGTCGGCCTCGAAAACCGGTGTGCCGGTGTCAAGGAACAGGTTCCCGGCTCCGAGATCCTCAACGTCAACGGCGCGGACATGACCTCCGTCTCCTCTACGGTGACGGCGAAGCTCCAGTCCACGCCGGACGCCGACGCGATCATCGGTCTCGGCGCCCCGTTCACGCTCACCATTGTGAAGTCCGTGAAGGAAACAGGCAGCAAGATCAAGGTGGCTTCGTTCGACCTGAACGGCGAGCTGGCCAAGGCCATTGAAGACGGAAGTGTCGCGTTCACTGTGGACCAGCAGCCCTATCTCCAGGGCTACGGCGCCGTGGACACCATTTGGCTGAGCAAAGTGGGCGGTTTCAAGGTTGGCGGCGGGCAGCAGGTCTACACGGGCCCGGCTGTTGTCGACAAGAGCAATGCAGCCGATGTCTCCAAGTTCGCTCAGGCCGGCATCCGCTAACCCTCAACAAAACTGTCGGGATGCCGGGTGCCTGCACCGGCCCGGCATCCCAAGACAAAGGAGTTTAGTAATCATGGCCAATGCTGTCCTAACCGCCACCTCAGATGAGCGCGTCCGCACCCGAAATACCATCCAAAAATTGCTGTTGCGCCCCGAAATAGGCGCCCTCGTCGGCGCTCTGGTACTTTTCGTATTCTTTGCCGCCATCGCCCCCGTCTTCCTGCAGCCCAGTTCCCTGGCAACCGTGCTGTACGGCAGCTCCACCATCGGGATCATGGCCGTGGGCGTGGCCCTGCTGATGATCGGTGGCGAATTTGACCTCTCCACCGGCGTCGCAGTCATCACCTCAGCCCTCTCAGCCTCCATGTTCAGCTGGTACTTCAGCACAAACATCTGGGTCGGAGTTGCCTTCGCGCTCGTAGTGTCCTTGGGCATCGGGTTCATCAACGGCTGGATCCTCGTCAAAACAAAACTCCCCAGCTTCATCGTCACGCTGGCATCCTTCCTGATGCTTGCCGGCCTCAACCTCGGCCTGACCCGCATGATCGGCGGGGCGGTGGCAACCCCCTCGGTGTCCGACCTCGACGGTTTCGACGCCGCCCGCGTGCTGTTCGCCTCGACCATCAAGATCGGCGGCATCGACGTCAACGTCACGGTGTTCATCTGGATCGCCCTGGTGATCGTGGCTTCCTGGGTCCTGCTGCGCACCAAGATGGGAAACTGGATCTTCGCCGCCGGCGGCGACGCCAACGCGGCCCGCGCCGTGGGTGTGCCCGTCACCAAGACCAAGATCGGCCTGTTCATGGCTGTCGGTTTCTGCGGCTGGATCCTGGGCATGCACAACCTCTTCGCCTTCAACACCGTGCAGTCCGGTGAGGGAGTTGGCAACGAGTTCCTCTACATCATCGCCGCGGTCATCGGCGGCTGCCTTCTCACCGGCGGCTACGGCTCGGCCGTGGGCGGGGCGATCGGCGCGTTCATCTTCGGCATGGCCAACAAGGGCATCGTCTACGCGCAGTGGAACCCGGACTGGTTCAAGTTCTTCCTGGGCCTGATGCTGCTGCTGGCCACCATCGTCAACCTCATCGTCAAGCGCCGCGCGGAACTCAAGTAAAGGGGCCGGAGAACATGAATGCCAAAGAAATCGACCAAACCACCCTGCTCCGGAACGAGACGGACCCGCTGACCCACACCCCCGTGCACCTGCTCTCGCTGGACAAGGTGGGGAAAAACTACGGCAACATCCTCGCGTTGAGCGATGTCACCATGGCCGTGGACAACGGCCGCGTCACCTGTGTCCTGGGTGATAACGGTGCGGGCAAGTCCACGCTGATCAAGATCATCGCCGGCCTGCACCAGCACGACGCCGGGGTCCTGAACATCATGGGCGAGGAACGGAAATTCACCTCGCCCCGTGACGCGCTCGACGCCGGAATCGCCACCGTCTACCAGGACCTCGCTGTTGTGCCGCTGATGCCGATCTGGCGGAACTTCTTCCTCGGCTCGGAGCTGACCAGTGGTTTTGGCCCGTTCAGGAGCCTGGACGTCGAGAAGATGAAAGCCATCACGCTCAAGGAGCTCGCCGAGATGGGCATCGACCTCCGCGATGTGGAGCAGCCCATCGGCCAGCTCTCCGGCGGTGAACGCCAGTGTGTCGCGATCGCCCGCGCCGTGTACTTCGGTGCCAAGGTACTGATCCTGGATGAGCCGACGGCGGCACTCGGCGTCAAGCAGTCCGGCGTGGTCCTGCGGTACATCCTCCAGGCCCGCGACCGCGGCCTCGGGGTCATCTTCATCACCCACAACCCGCACCACGCCTTCCCTGTCGGGGACCGGTTCCTGCTGCTCAAGCGCGGCAAGTCGATCGGCTACTACGACAAGAAGGACATCACCCTCGACGAGCTGACTGCCCAGATGGCCGGCGGCGCGGAACTCGCCGAACTCGCCCACGAGCTCGAACAGCTTGGCGGCCACAACGACGTCGTTGCCGAAGTTAAGAGCGAAGTGGCCGGGGTGGCACAAACCGCCGGCAACACCCGCCAGTAACTGCCGTCCCATTTCCTGAAAGGACAAGCCCTTGGCTTATCTCAACCGCAATCCGTCCGACGTCGTCCTGCCCGTACGGATCGGGCTCATCGGCTCCGGCTGGATGGGGGCGTTCCATGCCGACAGCATCGCCCGCCGCGTCCCGGGCGCAGTCCTGGCGGCCATCGCCGATCCCAATGTGGAATCCGCGCAGGCCCTTGCCCAGGCACTGGGCACGGCAAAGGTGACGGCCAACGCAGAAGACATCCTGGCGGATTCGGAGATCGATGCGGTGGTGATCGCCAGCCCCGCACGCTTCCATTCATCACTGATCCGACAGGCCGCGGCCGCCGGCAAGCACGTTTTCTGCGAGAAGCCGGCAGGTCAGGGGCTCGAGGAACTCGACGCTGCGCTCGCAGCGGTGGAAGAGGCCGGCGTGCACTTCCAGATCGGCTTCAACCGACGCTACGCCGATGACTTCCTGGCCGCCAAGAAGGACCTGGCCGCAGGCATCGCCGGAACGCCGCAGCTTTTGCGCTCGCTGACGCGCGATCCCGGGACCGGAAGCATCCCGAACGCGGCCAGGGTCCCGGCCTGGACCATCTTCCTGGAGACTCTCATCCATGATTTCGACACCCTCAACTGGTTCAACGAAGGTGCCGAGCCCGTGGAGGTCTACGCGGTGGCGGACGCGCTCGTGGAGCCCTCCCTGCGCGACCAGGGGTTCCTTGACACCGCAGTGGTGACCATTCGGTACAGCAACGGTGCCGTGGCCGTGGCCGAGGCAAACTTCAGCGCCCTGTACGGGTACGACATCCGCGGCGAGGTCTTCGGTTCCAAAGGCATGGTCCAGGCTGGCCGCGCCACGGAAACGGCGGCCCGCCGGTACACGGCGGAGGGACTGTCCGCCGACACCCCGCGGCTCAACGTTGAACTGTTCCGGCAGGCCTATACTGACGAACTCGTCGACTTCGCCGGTGCCGTGCGTGCGCGGCGCGACGGCATGCCCCCGTCGTCGTCCGACTTCAACGTCACCCCGGGTGGCGCGGATGCCCGCCGTGCGCTGGCCATGGCACTGGCCTGCATCGAATCGGTCAAACGCGGCGCACCGGTGGCGGTCAATGAGACGGCAGCCGTCTGATGCGCCTGGCAGTCTGCGCGGAGATGGTCTTTACGGACCGACCGTTTGTGGAACGCGTGCGCCGGATCCACGAGTCCGGTTTCGACGTCGAACTGTGGGATTCGCGGGGCAAGGACATTCCGGCGCTCAAAGCCACTGCCGCCGTTTTTTCCTCCATGACGGGCTACACCTCAGGCAGCGTGGTGGACCCTGACACTGCCGATGATGTGGTGCGGACCGCGGAATCGCTGATCCCCACCGCCCTGGAACTTGGCGTCAGCCGCATGGTGGTGCACCCGGCAGAACTCATCGACGGCCACGCCGCCCGCCCCGTGTACCGTTCCACCGGCCGCATGTGGAGCACCGGCGCACGGACGCTGGAGCGCCTCGGCCGGCTGGGGGAGAAGTACGGCGTGACGTTCTGCCTGGAGAACCTCAACACCATCCTTGACCACCCCGGCATCCCGCTGGCACGAGCGAAGGACACCCTGGCACTGGTGGAGGCCGCCGGCCACCCCCACGCCAAACTGATGCTGGACCTGTACCACGCGCAACTGGGGGAGGGAAACCTCATTGAGCTGGTGCGGACGGCCCTGCCCTATATCGGCGAGATCCAGGTAGCCGACGTCCCGGGGCGGTGCGAGCCCGGAACCGGGGAAATCAACTACGCGGCCGTCGCCAGGGCGCTCGCGGAGGCCGGGTATGAAGGGACGGTGGGCATGGAGGCGTGGGCCAAGGGCGACAGTGATGCAGCACTGGCCGCCTTCCGCGCGGCATTCACCGTCTATGCGGAGGAGCAACTGTGAAGGACGTCATCCTTGGTCTGGTCGGAGTGGGGCGCATCGGCGTGATGCACGCGAACAACATCGTCGCGCTCAACGGAGTCCTCAACCGGCAAGGCATCAACGTCAGGCTTCTGCTCACCGACGTCGCTGAGGACCACGCCAGGAACGTTGCTGCCGGCCTCGGCGCCGGGTTCCTGCCCTCAGTGGAGGAACTCATAGCGGCCGGGGTGGACGGACTGGTCATCGCCACCGGAACCGGAACGCACCCCGAGCTGATCAAGGCGGGCGTGGACGCCGGAGTCCCGGTCTTCTGCGAAAAGCCCGTGGCCATGAACGTGGCGGACGCCCTGCCCGTGCTGGACTACATTCGCGACAACAACGGCGTGGTGCAGATCGGCCACCAGCGCCGCTTTGACCACGGCTACGTCGAAGCCAAGCGTGCCTACCAGGCGGGCGAGCTGGGTTGGATCCACTCCCTGCGCGCCGTCACCTGCGATATGGCGCCGCCGCCTGTGGAGTTCCTCGCCAGCTCGGGCGGACTGTTCCGCGACTGTTCCGTCCACGACTTCGACATCCTCCGCTGGCTGACCGGCCGTGAGATCGTGGAGGTCTACGCAAAGGGCTCCAACAACGGTGACCCGGCCATTGGTGCAGTGGGCGACGTGGACACGGCGCTGGCGCTGGTCACGTTCGACGACGGCACAGTCGGCACCGTGTCAGCCACCCGCTACAACGGCACCGGCCACGACGTCCGCTTGGAAATCCAAGGGTCCAGCCGTTCGCTGATGGTTGGCCTCGATGAGCAAACAGCCATGGCGTCGGCCGAAGCCGGGATCGACTTCCCCGCCGGGAAACCCCACCGGACCTTTGCCGAGCGCTTCGACCAGGCGTACCGATCCGAGATGGCCGCGTTCGTGGAGCTTATCCTGGGCCGGCGGGAGAATCCATGCACCCCGGAGGATGCCGTGGCGGCTTCCCGCGTGGCTGACGCCGCCCAGGAATCACTGGCTACGGGTGTCCCGGTCAAGGTGGCCATCGGCGTAGCCAGGTGAGCGTGTTGCTGCCGTGAAAATGCCCCTCCGGAATCCGTTCCGGAGGGGCATTTTTGTGATTCTAAGCGCCGAACGGCAGCCGGGGATCGATGTCCTGGCCGTCCCAGCTTTGGCGGACCCAGCCGTGGTGCGGGTCGTCGCTGATCAGCCATTCCCGGACAGGGCCGGGGCCGGCCATCACGTTCAGGTAGTACAGGTCGTAGCCCGGGGCCGCCATGGCGGGGCCGTGCCAACCGTAGGGGACCAGCACAACGTCGCCCGTACGGACCTCGGCTGCCACGTCGATGGGACGCTCATCCGAGGCGTACACGCGCTGGTAGCCGATGGCGTCGGCGTCGGCGGGTGCCCCGGAACCGGCAGCTACCTGCGTCTCGAAGTAATAGATCTCCTCGAGGTTCGTTTCGCCGTCCTTTTCCTCATCGTGCTTGTGCGGAGGGTAGGAGGACCAGTTACCGGCGGGGGTGAGGACTTCACACACGATGAAACGGTCAGCCTCGAGGGCCGCGGGCGTGCCGAAGTTATGGACCTGGCGGGAGCAGTTGCCGGCCCCACGCAGTTCCACGGGTGTCTCTGCCGCCGTGACCAGGCGGGTGGGATAGGAGGCTTTGGCCGGAGCCGTGGCAACGGCAAACCTGCCGCCGTCGGACGAGCTGACGGTGACGGCACGGGCCGTTCCCGAATACAGCACGTCGCTGGGGCCGTGGAACACGGACGCCCGCCCTTTCAGGACATGCTCTTCACCGTCCACGGAGACGGTGAAGGAGCCGTTGAGCGGAACCACAATGCGCTCCTCGTCCGCAGCCGGGAGAACGACGGCGGCACCTGCAGTTAAGGTGGCTACCTTCAGGCCCGTATGGGCCCAGCCGTCCACGGCCAGGGTTGAATCGGAGGTTCCGAGCGAGATGTCCCAAGCGCCGTCGGCGGCGCTGCCCAGGGGGTAGACCCAGTTAGTCATTGATATTCCTTGCGCTATCGCTGTACGAGTGTCATGTCAAAGCTGTACGAATCAGCCCGGTACACATGGTGTCCGGTTTCCACCCGGCGGCCGGCGTCGTCTGTTGCGGTGCGTTCCATGGTCACCAGGGCGGAGTTGACCTCCGTCTCGAGCAGGGGCGCCTGGTAGTCGTTGGCGATCATCGCGCCGATCCGCTGCGTTGCCAGGCGGAAGTTGACGCCGCCCCGACGCAGGATCGAGTACAGGCCTTCCGCGGCAAGCATGGCTTCGTCCATGGTGGCGATGTCATCGCGGACCCAGTTCTCCATCAATGCCAGCGGCTTGCCGCCGACTTTGCGCAGGCGGGTGAAGTGGTAGACCTTGGAGCCGGCCGGCAGCTGCAGTGTGGCCAAGGTGGAGGCGTCGGCCTCCATATGGGAAAAGCTCAGTACCTGTGTGGTGGGTTTTTTTGCCGTTGTTGGTGAGGTCGTCGAACAGACTGGAGAGCTCCAGTGGACGGCGGACCTGGCTGGAAACCACCTGCGTTCCCACGCCGCGTTTGCGGACCAGCAGGCCGGAGCGGACCAGTTCGTCCATGGCCTTGCGCATGGTCGGGCGGGACAGATTGAGCTGGGCCGCAAGGTCGATTTCGTTGTCGAGGCGGCTGCCCGGTTCCAGGACACCGCTGTGGATGGCGGCCTCGATGCCCTGAACTATCTGGTGGTACAAGGGCACGGGGGAGGAGCGGTCGATGTTGAGACCAAGTTGATTCGCCACTGCAGATTCCCCGTGTTCCAGACTCAGCCCGCGCCGTCCTACCTACGACAGGACGTACCGAGCATGTCGCCATTTGTTCTTTTGATAGGACATAGTTCCTGTTCTCGATAGTAGCAGCCGCCCCGGGATGGTCAAGGGGGCGAAACGGAGCATATTGTGGCGGAATCTTCCTAACTCCATGTCTGACGTCAGGCAACGCCCGTCGGGCCGCGCGGGTACCGGAGTCTCCCATCCAGGCTTACCGGCCTCTCGGGCGGCGTCCGTCCGGAGTATTTCCGCCATGCTTCTCGAGCTTTTGTTGGCCCCACTGTAGACCGCAGTCCTGCGCCGCAGTTCGCTCCCACGCGCCCGGCGTCGGTGGGTTGCCGGTCATGGTCGACGTCACCCTGGTCCAGGCCGACTGACCGCTGCACCGGCATGCCGGTGCAGCATCAGGCTGTCTACTGTGCTGAGGAGCATCAGCAGGGCGATAGCGAGGAAAGCGCCTCGGTAGGCCAGCAAGGCGTCCCCGTTCGATCCGCCACCGAGCACGCCGCCTAATCCGGTGCTAAGCAGGGGAGCGGAGTCGAAGACGCGGACTAGAAGGGCGCCCACGGCGATCCCGGCCGCCGTGGCTAGCTGGACGAGGGTGGCTGAGACGGCGTTGGCCGAGGTGAGCTGTTCCGGCACTATGTCCGCGTACTGGACGGAGGCGTAGGCGGAGAACCCGATCGAGCGGAACACCCCGCTGCAGACGAGGAGTGCAAAGATCAGCCACTCCGGCGTATCCGGAGTGAGCAGGGCGCACAGAGCGAAGGTCGATGCCGAGGCGAGGGAGGCAACGACGAGGATGGGCTTGAACCCGAAGCGCCTGATCAACGGTGTGGTGGCAGGCTTGATGCCGATGTTCCCTATGAACACGGCCGCCACCATAATGCCTGCGTGCAGCGGGCTCCAGCCGAAGCCCTCCTGGAACATCAGCGGGAGGAGGAAGGGCACGGCGCTGATCGTCAGCCGGTAAATGAAGCCGCCGGAGTTAGTTGCCCGAAACGTCCGCGTGGAAAATACGGTCAGGTCGAACAGGGGATTGGCTGCCCGGCCCATCCACAGGGCTGCCGCCGCCAGGGCAACCGCTCCGGCCGCTACGCTCAGCATGGTCCAGGGTCCCTCCGGGTGGGCTGTGGCCAGTTCCAGGCCTGCCACCAAACCGCCCACCCCAAGGGTAGTGAGGATCAGCCCCAGCCAGTCGAGGCTACGTTTCCGGTCGCCGGAGACTCTGGGCACGAGGCGGATGGCGGCCAGGAAGGCTGCGGCGCCCAGGGGCAGGTTGACGAGGAATATCCAGTGCCAGGACAGGTAGGTTGTCAGCGCTCCGCCGACCAGCGGAGCGAGTACCGGGGCAAGGAGCCCGGGCCACACGAGGTAGGCTGTGGCCCGCAGCAGCTCCGATTTGGGGGTCTCTCGGAGCACCACGAGCGTGCCCACGGGTACCATCATGGCGCCGCCGGCACCCTGCAAAATACGGCTCAAAGTCAGCATGGTCAGGTCCTGGCTTACGGCGCAGAGCAGGGACGCCACGGTAAACATGGCAATGGCGAGGCAAAAGATGCGGCGCGCTCCGACCCTTTCGACGAGCCAGGCGCTGAACGGGATGCCCATGGCCACCGTCATCAGGTAGGCCGTCATGGTGATGTTCAACCCTGCGGCGGCCACGCCGAAGTCTTCGGCGATTCTGGGGAGGGCTGTGGTCAGGATCGTCCCATCCAGGAACTCCATGAAGAACGTCGCGGCCACGAGCAACGCCAGCCGCGGATTCCACGGTCGCCCGGTCGGGGAGCGGTGGCTGCCCTCCGCGGAATGATCTGTCATGGCGCCGCTTCCGCTGCCCCTTCTGTCGTTCAAGATTTCCTCCCTGCCAAGTGGGTATTGGAGGCTGGCGCTAGACCGCTCCGACGGCGGCAAGCACCGACGCCAGTCCTCCACGAAGTCCTTCTCGGGGAGGGGCGCCCCGTCCCATGTCATGTATGGACATACTAACAATGCGTTGGTCTCGCATGGGTAAATGCTTGGCGGGCGACCTTGAGCCCAGGGTGCTGAGCTCGCCGGAAGTTGCGGTTAGGATCGGGACGCCGTGGGGGTCGTAGCCGGGGCGAACGCTGTGCAGGGGCCGCTGGTGATGAGGGCGCGGGTTGCCGGTGCCGTCGGAGACGTAGAGGGACTGCATTCCGGAGCTGATGCACATCCTGCGGAGCGCTCTCGCGTGGGCCTGACCTGAGAACCCGACGCCACTGGCGCGGGGCAAGAAAATGGTGCCGAACCGGATACGCCTCTCGGCGGTAGGCCGCTCTAGGCGGCTAGATGTTGAAGCCCGGGGGTTTCGCGGTTCGGCACCGCTTTTAGTGTTCTACGACAGTTCCACCAAGTCAACATTGACAGCCCGCCGCCGGCGTGTGTACAGGCGGCCCCCGGTCTCAGTCCAGTTCGCCCAGCCGCCACGCGTTGGCGGCGTGTTCCAGGTCCTCGGCGGTCTTGACCAGGAGGTGCGAATTGCGAGTGAGTTTGCTCGCGTGGCTCGCGTTGCTGTGCTCGGCGCCGTCGGCGAGCGTGGCCTGGCCCAGCGCCACGACGCGGCAGAAGGCCGCGGAGCGCTCCAGCGCGACGTCGAATTCGCCGTCGAACGCTCCAGACAGAATGGCGTCCGCCATCAGCTTCATCTCATCCGCCCCGGGCGGCTCGGCGGCGCCGGCGACCACATGGGACACCTGCGCGGTGTCCTTGCCCGCCCTGAAGTAGACCGAAATGCGCTCGGGATCCTGGATGGTGGCGGCGCGCAGAGCGTACAGGCGCCACAGGGCGCCGGGGAGCGAGCGCGCCGGGCTTTCCGCCCACATCTCGGCGATGGCTTCCAGGCCCTGTTCATCGGCGAGTTTCACCAGCCGCTTGGTGACCGTCGGATCGTCGCTGTCGCGTCCGCGGCGGACGAGCGCCTGGGCCGCCAGGTGGGCGGCCTCCGAGATGCGGGCGGGATCGGCTCCGCCCGCGAAGGGCTCGAAATCGATCGGTGCGAAGGCCTTGGGCTTGTGGTGCCGGTGCGGTCCCGGGCTGCTGGCTCCTGCTTGCTCGCTCATGCCACCACGCTACTCCAGTGCTGTGCTGGAATCGAGCATGGGAGGCGGCCCGGATCCGCCGACGGGGAACCGGCTGCGAAGGCGGAGGCGGGCACGACGGCGTCGTCCCGGCCCCTTTCGCTATATCCGGCTCCGGTCTGAGGTACAGTATTAAACGTTCAGAAATGGACGAGGCTGATCGGCTTCCGGAGCGAGGATTTATCCTCCGTTCGGGGCTGTTGGCTGGGGCCTTTAGCTCAGTTGGTAGAGCATCGGACTTTTAATCCGTGGGTCGTGGGTTCGATCCCCACAGGGCCCACTCTTTCTCGCCAGAGAGTGGAAAACCCCCGGCATCCTGGGAACAGGGTGCCGGGGGTTTTGCTGTTTCCGCGCCCGCTCGGATTCCACGATGGCCTAGTTACCAGTTCAGCTAGGATGACCGGATGAACATGCACAGCGGCTCGGGGTCCGGGAACTCTTACGGGCCGGGCGGGCAGCTCGACGGGCAGCTCGGCGGGCCCGCGGCTGTCCTGAAAGCGCTGGGCGACTACCGGGCGGCCGAAGCGGCCACGCGCCGTTCCACCCGGGATTCCATCGGGATGGGGGAGACGGACCTGATCGCCCTGCGGTATCTCCTGCGTGCCGAGGCGGCCGGCGAGCAGGTGGGGCCGAAGGATCTCAGCCGCGTTTTGCAGATCACCACCGCCTCGACAACTTCGCTGATTGACAGGCTGGTGGGCAGTGGGCATGTCCGCCGCGAGCCCCACCCGACGGACCGGCGTTCCCTCATGGTCGTCCCCACTGTGGCTGTGGACTCGGAGGTCCGGACAGCACTGGACGCCCTGCGGCACAAGATGACCGCCGTAGCCGGGGAACTCAGCGCGGCCGAGGCGCGTATCGTCATCGGCTTCCTCCACCGGATGGCTGAGGCCTTCGCCGGACCGGGCTCTGCGGTGGCCAGCGCCAGCAACTAGTTGCTGCCTGCCAGGGCGAGGCCGACTACGGCTCGGTTGCGTCCAGCGGCCTTCGCCTCGTACAGCGCACCGTCCGCTTCCCGGATCAGCCGCTGGAGTCCGGCGCTCCGGATCCGCGTGTCGACGATACCGAAGCTCGCAGTGGGTTGCGGTGCGCCGTCGGGCAGGAAGCTGTGTTCAGCCAGGAGCCGGTTGATCCGGTCCGCGATCCGGACCGCCTCCTGGGCATCGACCCCGGTAAGCAGCATGGCGAATTCTTCGCCGCCGTAGCGCCCCACGAGGTCGGCGGTCCGCATCGCCGCCCGGCAGGCATCGCTGAAGGCGCGGATGACGCCGTCGCCCGCGTCGTGGCCGAAACTGTCGTTGATCGCCTTGAAGCCGTCCAGGTCCGCCATGACGACCGCCGAGTCGATGCCGGCGTCCAGGTTGGTCCGGAGCTGCTGCTGCGCCTGCTGCAGAAATTCCCGGCGGTTCAGGAGGCCGGTGAGGTCATCGAGGGACGCCAGCTCCTTCAGGTCCTCGGTCCGGCGGGCATTGTTCAAGGCCGTGATGCTGGACGAGACCACCACCAGCAGCACCATTGCCATCAGCAGGGTGACGCCGGTGCCGAACAGCAGCTGGAACAGCGGGTCTTCCGGCCCGAGAACGGCCAGTCCCGCCATCCGGCTGAGGTAGTAAGCGGCGCAGACAGCGGTAGCGACGGCAAGGGAACGGACCAGATGCCAGGGCATTGCCCGTTGTCGGCGCAGCTCGGCTGAAGCCAGCCCGATGGCCGCCCCCATCATGGCCAGAAGGACGATGCTGCCGGTCCGGTTGTCACCGGAGATGCGGGCCGCGACGGCCACCGCCCAGGCCGCCACCGAGGGAAGGGCCAGCAGCCAGGAACGGACGCGTCGGCCTGCGAGTGAACGGGCGCCCGCCCAGACGCAGCCGGAACCGAGCACCATGACCCCGTTCCCTACGCTCGTTGCCCAGGCCACGCCGGAGACTTCGCCCAGGAAGTAGAACAGGGCGGCGCAGAAGAACGAGCCGACCGCGATGCACCACCAGCCGGCAAATGGTGCCCTGTTTTTCCGGTAGGTATCGAAGTAGAAGAGCACGAGCATGGTCAGTGTCATGACGGCGAAGACCACCATGAGCGTTGACCTGTCGAGGAGGACCATGTTTGACCGATTCCCAAGCTGCCGGAGGTGGCCCCCAGCAGACCCGCGACGTAGTTCACTGCCGGATCACGCCCCGGCCCGGTCAAGTCTTCCAGAAGCCAAACCACTTCCCGAGCTGCGACACAACCCCGGTCTGCCGTCCGTGGTGCAAGATGGTGCCATGAACCCGGTTGAGGCCCTCAACGAGATTGCATTCTGGCTCGAACGCGAGCTTGCCCCCACCTTCAAGGTGCAGGCTTTCCGGAAGGCCGCCGCAACCATCGCCGCAGTCGAGCCGGAGGAGCTTGCGGCGCGGGCGCGCGACGGCCGGCTCAAGCGGATGAAGGGGATCGGTGACCGGACCTTTCAAGTCATCCAGGAAGCCCTCGACGGCGGGGTGCCCGAGTATCTGGCCGGACTGCGCAGCCGGAGTTCCCAACCTCTGGCGGAAGGGGGCCGGGAGCTGCTGGGCTTGCTTCGGGGCGATTTGCACAGCCACAGCGACTGGTCGGACGGTGGGTCGCCGATTGGGCTCATGGTGGATGCCGCGCAGCTGCTGGGCCGCGAATACCTGGCGCTGACGGACCACTCACCGAACCTCAAGATCGCGAACGGGCTCAGCGCCGAACGCCTCACCCAGCAGCTCGACGTCGTTACCGGCATCAACGACGGCGGCCCGGGGGAGTTCCGCCTCCTCCGGGGCATCGAAGTCGACATCCTCGAGGACGGCAGCCTGGACCAGACGAAGGAGATGCTGTCAGCGCTGGACGTTGTGGTGGCCAGCGTCCATTCAAAGCTCCGCTCCGACAAGCGCACCATGACCCGGCGCATGCTCGGGGGCATCACAGACCGGCACACCAACGTGCTGGGACACTGCACCGGCCGGCTGCTGCAGGGGTCGAGGGGGACGCGCCCCGAGTCGGAGTTCGACGCGGAGACCGTGTTCGCCGCCTGCGCGGAAAACAGCGTCGCCGTGGAGATCAATTCGCGGCCGGAACGCCAGGACCCGCCGGACCGGCTCATCCAGCTGGCCCTCGACACCGGGTGCCTGTTCAGTATTGACAGCGATGCCCATGCCCCGGGCCAGCTCGACTTCCTCCAGTACGGGGCGGAGCGGGCCGCAGCCAACGGTGTCCCGGCGGACCGGATCATCACCACCTGGCCGCTGGACCGCCTGCTGGCCTGGACCAGGTCCGGGGACTGAGCTGACGCCCGGCGTCGGGCGCGGGGTCGGGAGGATGGTGCCACCGCGGGACATGTCCTCCTCCCGCGGCCAGGGCTGGACATAATGCCGTTGGGCCCGTTCCTGGGTGCGAGGAATGGGCATGTCCCCCGCGAAGGTTTGCCGTGCATCTACGGGCGCAAGGGGTCGGGAGGGTGCCACCGGGGGACATGTCCTCCTCCCGCGGCCAGGGCTGGACATAATGCCGTTGGGCCCGTTCCTGGATGCAAGGAATGGGCATGTCCTCCTCGGCTAGGGCTTCGGGACGGCGGGCACCAGGGCCGTCGGCGAGGCCAGCGCCAGCCGGTGGGCGGGATCGCCGGGGAGACCGCTGCCCGGGTCGAGCGGAAACGTCACCACGTCGTGGGAGCGTTCGTGGGCCACGTGCAGCCAGCCGTTCCGGACCAGGTGATGGCGGGGCCAGTCGCCGCCGCTAGGGAAATCGGCCAGTGGCTGCAGGGAGCTGCCGTCCGCCTCGACCTGCAGGACGCTCATCCGGTTGGAGCCGCGCACGCCCACGTAGGCGTGCCTGCCGTCGGCGGTCAGGGCGATCTCAGCGGCGGAGTCCCCGGGCAGGGCGCCGGTTTGGGTGGCTGGCCCGATGCCGACCAGCCGGAAGATCCCCGTGGCCGCGGACCGCTGCACGACGGCCACCTCGACAGAGTACTCGGTGACCACAAAGACGCTGCCGCTGGTGTGCTGGGCCAAGTGGCGGGGGCCGCTGCCGCGCGGCAGGACGACTTCGTGGTCCAAGGCAAGGCCCGCGCCGGGAAGGTATTTCCAGATCCGCAGCAGATCATGCCCCAGATCCGTCGTCATCACGCGCCCGTCTTCCAGATTCAGGCTCGCATGGGCGCGGCTCGGCCGGCCGGAATCGGTTGAGGCGGCCGCAGCGAACCTTGCCGAGATGCCGCCGTCGTCGTCCAGTTCAAAAAGCAGCACCTGGCCGTCTCCCCAGCAGGCCACCGTGAGGTAGCGCCCCAGCGGGTCGACGGCGACGTGGCAGGGGGCTTCCCCCGCCGTCCAGCCGGGGCCGGCCGGTTCGAGGCCGAATGCGCCGGACCGGCGGTACGCGTGGACGGTCCGGGCCTGCTCGCCCACCGCGTAGACCACCGGAAGCGAGGGGTGCACCGCGAGGAACGACGGCGAATCCGCCTTGGTCGCGAGGCCCAGCCAGCTCAGCGTACCGTCGGGCGCGGCGCGGACGGCTCCGATGCCCTCGCCCTGGCCGCCCCCGTCCGCGGTGTAGCAACCGGTCCAGATGATGTCCTGGGACGCTTCGCGAGCAGCCGGCTCGGGACGGCCGGGTGCGGAAGCCACAGATTCGAATGCCATGGCGCCATCCTGCCACGTCGGTTGCATGGGGATGCCGAGCACCAGGAGCGGAAAGAGTCTTGCCGTGCAACGACAGATGGCCGCCTCGGCGCCGCAATGGCTGGCGCCGGGCGGCCACCTGCTGGTTGAGACGAGCCTGCGACAGGCCCGCAGACCGTGGACCTGCTCCGCAACGGGCTGACCGCACGGGTGGCCAGCTCCGAGGAACTGGACGCCACGGTGGTCATCGGCCGGACTTAAGCCGACTTGTCCGGATTGGCGTTCGTCGCGGCCCCGGTTGGCGCCGCACCGCCCTCGTCCGACCAGTCCCTGCCGGTCTGGTCGTTCAGGGCCGGATCCGTCTCGACGTCGCGGGCAGCTGCGGACGACGTGGTTCCCAGGTTCACCGTTTCCGGATGCGTGCTGTGCGCCGGGATCGTGCCGCCGGATGCAGCCGCCGTGGAGGGGCCGTCTTCGGGAGCCTTGCCGCCTCCGCTGCGGGAATCTTCCCGGTGGACGGCGGACCCAATCACTGTTCCGGCCCGCCGGGCGGCCTCGCTGAGCTGCTCCGACACCTCGGGCGCCTTTTCCCTGACTGCCTCGGATGCGGCGGTGATTTTGTCCTGGACGGGCTTGCTTTCCCACAGGGCCGCTGCCCGGGATTTCAGCTTTTCGTAGGCTGCCCGTCCGGATCGTGATCCGAGAACGTAGCCCGCGGCTATTCCGGTGCCGAAAAGAAATTTGCCTTTCATGCTGTACTCCTCTTCTTTGGTGGTGTCGGTGAATAGGAAGTCATGCTGTGAGCCAAAAAACCGGCCCCAGGAAAAAATCCCGGGACCGGCTTCCGGTAGTGTTCAGCTTCAGCGGGCCGAACGCCTGGTGATCATGCCGTAAACCAGCAGGACGATGATCGCGCCGCCGATAGCCAGCAGCCAGGTGGACAGCGAGAAGAACTCGTTGATGCTCACCCCGAAGAGGGCGCTGCCAATGAAACCACCAAGGAGGGCGCCAACAACGCCGAGGACCAGCGTGATGATGATGCCCCCACCCTGACGGCCCGGGAGGATTGCTTTAGCAATCGCACCGGCGATAAGACCCAGAAGCAGAAATCCGAGAAAACCCATTTTGTTGTTCCTTCTCTTTTCATTGAGGAGACACCCGGGTTGCCGGGTGCGCTTCATCCTTCTGCCTCAATACTAATCATGCTTAGTAAAAAAGAGCCACCCGAGCATGGCGGGAACTCGCGCCACGCCTTCGTCAACAAGAATTTCCGGCCGCAATCCGGTGCGCCCGTGCTGCGTCTCCGGGCCCCGCTGCGGGCTTTTCACCACGCATAGTCCTCCGGTGAGGCCCGGTGGCCCGGGAAGATCTCGTCCAGCCGCCCAAGCGCATCGGCGTCGAGCGACACGTCCAGTGCGCGAAGGGCGGCGTCCAGCTGATCCTGCGTGCGCGGCCCCACGATCGGTGCCGTCACCGCGGGCTGGTGCAACAGCCAGGCCAGGGCGACGTCCCCCGGTTCCTGGCCCAGCTGGCCGGCGAATTCCTCGTACTGCCTGATCTGATCACGGTGCGTTCTGAGGGTCTCCCGGGCGCGGCCCTGAGAGCGGCGGACGCCCTCGCGCTCCTTCTTCAGCACGCCGCCGAGCAGTCCGCCGTGCAGCGGTGACCAGGGCAGGATCCCCAGTCCGTACTGCCGGGCAGCCGGGATGACTTCCAGTTCGATGTTGCGGGTAAGCAGGTTGTAGATGGACTGTTCGCTGACCAGCCCATTGCCGTGCCGGGGGGCGGCGGCCTCCTGCGCCTGGACGACGTGCCAGCCGGCGAAGTTGCTGCTGCCCGAATACAGGATCTTGCCCTGCTGGACCGCGACGTCGATTGCCTGCCAGATCTCCTCCCAGGGGGTGTTCCGGTCAACGTGGTGGAACTGGTAGAGGTCGACGTAGTCCGTCTGCAGCCTTTTCAGGCTGGCGTCGAGGGCCCGGCGGATGTTCAGGGCGGACAGTTTTGACTCATTGGGACGGTCCGTCATCGTGCCGTAGAGCTTGGTGGCGAGCACCGTCCGTTCACGGCGCTCGCCTCCTGTGGCGAACCAGCGGCCCAGGATTTCCTCCGTCCAGCCGCGGCGACCGCTGCCGCCGTAGACGTTGGCGGTGTCGAAGAAGTTGATGCCGGAATCCAGGGCCGCATCCATGATGGAGTGCGCGGCCGGTTCGTCGGTCTGCGGCCCGAAGTTCATTGTGCCGAGGCAGAGCCGGGAGACTTTCAGGCCGGAGCGCCCCAGCTGCGTGTATTCCATGGCGTGGGCCCTCGCTTCGTGGCGGTGCTACAGCTGGCTGAAGTCCGCCACGGCGGGGTCGGCGCCGATGCGCGTCCCTGACTCGAGCGCCGTGATCAGGTCGATGTCCTCGGGCGCGAGGGAGATGGCGGTAGCATCGAGGTTTTCCCGCATGCGTGCCGGACTGACAGTCTTGGGGATCACGATTGTGCCCTGGGACAGGTGCCAGGCCAGAACGATCTGGGCCGGTGTCGCGCCGTGCCTGCTGGCGAGGGAAGTCACCGCTTCGGCGGCAAGGTCCGCGCCCTGCCCGAGGGGGCTGTAGGCTTCGACGGCGATCCCCAGCGAGCGGCACCTGGCAGCGAGTTCCTGCTGCTGTAACGTCGGGTGGATTTCGATCTGGTTCACGGTCGGCACCACACCGGCTCCGGCGAGGAGCGTGTCCAGATGGTCGTCGAGGAAGTTCGATACTCCAATCGCGCGGACCTGCTGCTCGGCGTACAGCTGCTCCATCGCCTGCCAGGCGTCACCGTAAAGGCCCTGTGAAGGCACCGGCCAGTGGATGAGGTAGAGGTCGATGACGTCGAGACCCAGCGCTTTCCGGCTGTTCTGGAAGGCCTCGTGGGCGTTACCCTGTTCGCCGTTCCGTAGCTTGGTGGTGATGAAGAGTTCCGCCCGCGGGATCCCGGAGGCTGCAATGGCGGCTCCCACTCCTGCCTCGTTGCGGTAGGCGGCAGCCGTGTCGATATGACGGTAGCCAGCGGCCAGCGCGTCCTCGACGATCCGCTGGGTTTCCCCCGGCGGCACCTGGAAGACGCCGAAGCCCAACTGGGGTATGGTCACGCCGTTGTTGAGCTCCACCTCGGGGATAGCGGGCGCGGCGGTAGTTTCGCTGGTACCGGTCTGGAATTCGGACATCTCGGGCTCTCTTTCGCTTCTGCGTGCAGGCCCCGCACGGGGCCGGATCTATTTTTCAGGGTATTGCTGACTCGAGCCTATGCAGTCCCGCCGGCAGTGTCAGCAGCCGTAGCAGTGCCTGTTTTTCCTAGGACCGGCAGTCCTACCCTCCCGGCGGCCGATGTGTGGATTGCGGATTCCGGCCGGGTGCACAATGGGAGGCATGGGTCAGAGTGCGGAGTTCGGGAAGTTCCTCAAGGCCATGCGGTCACGGCTGAAGCCGGAGGATGCAGGCCTTGCCGGACATGCCGGTGCCCGGCGGGTACCTGGACTCCGTCGTGAGGAGATTGCCCGGCTGGCCGATGTCAGCACGGACTACTACACGCGGCTGGAGCAGGCCGGAACATCCACCCTTCCCGCTCGGTGCTGGACTCCGTGGCGCGGGCCTTGCGGCTGGACTCCTGCGAGCACGCACACATGATTGACCTGCTGGAGAACTGTGCGGCATCGCCGCGCGGTGCTGCCCCGCGCGCCGCCGCCCCCGTCCAGACCGTCCGCCCGGCACTACGGCAGTTGCTCGAGGCCGTCGGGGACGTGCCGGCTCTGGTCCTCGGCCGCCGTACGGATGTCCTGGCAGGCAACCGCCTGGCGTTCCTGCTCTTCGCGGATTTCCTGTCGATGCCGCCACGGGAGCGGAACCTGACACGGTGGCTCATGCTGGAACCGCGGGCGCGGGAGCTCTTCCGGGACTGGAAGACGGTGGCCTCCGACGCCGTCGGCGCCCTGAGAGTAGATGTTGGCCGGCATCCGAGCGATTCCGTGGCAAACCAGCTCATCGGGGAACTCGCAGTGCAGAGCGAGAACTTCCGCCAATGGTGGGCCGGCCACCATGTTGCGGCGCGGTCCTCGGGCGTGCTGCGGCTCCGCCACCCGACCGTTGGCGAGCTGGAACTGAACTTCGAAAACCTCGTACTTCCGGACGATTCCGGCCAGATGCTGCGGGTGTTCTCGGCGCGGCCGGGGTCGCCGTCGGCCGATTCGTTGATGCTCCTGGCCAGTTACGGCGCCCCGGCCACGGACCTCAGCGCTCCAGACGGAACCCGAGCTTGATAGTCACCTGCCAGTCGGCCACCGCGCCGTTTTCGAGGTGGCCGCGGATTTCCTTCACTTCAAACCAGTCGAGGTTGCGCAGCGTCTTTGCAGCCTCGGAGATGCCGTTGCGGACGGCCGCATCAACGCCCTCATTCGAGGTCCCGACAATTTCTGAAATGCTGTAAGTGTGATTAGACAACTTCGCTCCTCGTGATCGCCTTCGATGCCCGGCTGCGGGCCGTTCCTGCAGATTAGCGGACGGATCGCGGCTGGACTAGGGGTGTGGGGGCGGGGCCTGGGGACGGGAGGACCGGACCCGGCTGCGGGCGCTTCGCGGCCAGCGGCACACCCTCGCCCCGGGGCCGGACCCGGCTCACCAGCCAGGGCAGCAGGTAGTTCGTGAACCAGACGACGTCGCCTGCCCGGCTTTCCCGCCAGCTACCAGCCGGCAGCGGCTTGGGTTGCAGTGGCCGCAGGCTGTGGGGTACGTCCAGGGTCTCCAAAACCATTGCTGCGATGGTGTGGTGGCCCAGCGGCGAGAAATGCAGGCGGTCCGGATCCCACATCTGCGGATCCGACAGCTGCCGCAGCGCCCACAAGTCAGCGATCACACCGTTGTGGCGGCCTGCGATTGTCCGGATGTTTTCGTTGAACACCGCCACCTTTCCCCGGATATGGCCAAACAACGGAGTGTCGCCCCAGTCCGGTCCGGTAAACAGGACGATGGTCGCGCCCGTGGCGCTGAGCATGCCCACCCCGGCGTCCAGGGTCGCGGCCAGCCGGTCCGGGTCGCTGCGGTGAAAAACGAGATCGTTGCCGCCCGCGGAGAGCGTGACAAGGTCAGGCTTCAACTCGATTGCTGGCCCCAGTTGCTGGTCCAGGATCTGACGCAGCACTAGTCCGCTGACGGCGAGGTTGGCGTACGCGAAGTCCCTCCGTCCGGCACTGAGCTCCTCGGCGATACGGTCCGCCCAGCCGCGGAATCCGCCGGGACTGCGCGGCTCGGGGTCCCCGATCCCGGCGGTGAACGAGTCCCCCATCGCGACGTACCGGCCCCAAGGCCCGGCGTTCCCTGCACCCGGGGTGTGGCCCCTGACGCGGATTAGGGCGTCGGGATGGCCGGCGCCAGGACCGAAGAAACGGGCGGCATTCACATTCTCAGCAATACGCCGGTATTCCGGGAATCGGTAGGTCCTAAGGTCCTGTAAATACCGCCGGAAGTTCGGAGTGCGCCTAGGCGGAACGCGCCTTGAGGACGAAGCTCTTGAGGTCGTCGAGCGTCTGCTGCATGTGGGCGTCCATGGCGTCGCGGGCGCGGTGCGGATCGCGTGAGGCCAAGGCGTCCGCTATCTGCTGATGGTGCCAGATCGCATGCTCCTGGATGTCCGGCACTTCCGAGGTTTCGGTGCGGCGCTTCTCCAGTATCCGGTGCAGGGGTTCGAACAGCACTGCGGCAAAGACGTTCTCGGAGGCTTTGAGGATGACATCGTGGAACGCCAGGTCTGCCTCCACGAAAGCCGCGAGATCATTGGTGCCGTGGGCGGTCCGCATGGCCTCCAAGTGGCCGTGGAGACTCGCGAGATCGGCGTCGCCGATCCGTGTCGCGGCCAGTTCGCAGGCGCCGCTTTCCAGCATCCGGCGGAGTTCGATCAGCTGGACGGCCGCGGAGGCATCGTTCTTCCCCTCCGATGCTGCCCGCAGGACCGCCTCCAGGGATCCCCAGCGGTTCAGCGGGTTCACGAACGTTCCCCGGCCCCGCTCCACACTGAGGATCCGCTGGGCCTCGAGGGTCTTCATCGCCTCGCGCACGGTCATGCGGCTGACTTCGTGCCTCGCGCTCAACTCGAGCTCGCCGGGGACACTCGTTCCCGGCGGAAACTCGCCGGCGATGATCCGGTCCAGCAGCTCGTCCGCCACGACCCCGACCAACGATTTCCTAGCCAATTTTCCCCGTCCAGCGACTTGGTCCTGCCTGATGATCCTGCTCGAAGCCACAGTCTACTTGCGCCCCCTTGTGCCTTATGCCACACTATCACTAGGACATAAGATGTCAGACATCTTACAAATATCTCGAGTGCGGATCTGCCGCAGATCGACATACACAATGGAGTGCAAAGTGCCCCTTGAAGCAGATGTGCTCGCCGCCTTCCCGGCCGAGGTACAGATCCCCGCCCGGCTGGTGTCCGACAGTGTGGCCGCCTCGGCCAAGGAGTCTCCCCGGATTTTGGTGGTCCTTGACGATGACCCCACCGGTACGCAGTCGGTGGCGAATCTGCCCGTGCTGACCCGCTGGGAGCCCGCCGACTTCGCGTGGGCCTTCGCCCACGAGATCGAGGGCCAACGCCCCCGCGCCGTCTACGTGCTCACGAACACCCGCAGCCTCGACCCGGCCGAAGCGGCGGCCCGCAATGAGGAAGTCGTCCGGAACGCCCTCATCGCGGCGGCCGGGCAGGGCGGTGCTTCCGGGCTGCACCTGAGCTTCGTCAGCCGCAGCGATTCGACCCTGCGCGGCCACTACCCGCTGGAACCCGACGTCATTGCCGCCACGGTAGCCGCAGTCAGCGGCGAAACAACCGACGGCGTCGTGATCGTCCCCGCGTTCCCCGACGCCGGCCGCGTCACCATCGGCGGCGTGCACTACATGCGCGGCACCGGCGTCGACGCCGGCAAGCTCACCCCCGTCGGCGAGACGGAATTCGCCAAGGACGCCAGCTTCGGGTTCGCCAACTCCGAAATGGCCAGGTACGTGGAGGAAAAGTCCAAGGGCCGTTTCCCCGCGGACTCGGTAATTGTCCTGGACCTGAACATCATCCGCGCCGGTGCCGCAGCAAACGGCACCCCCGAGGACCCGGCCGTCTCCGCCAAGGCCATCGCCGACGCCATCGGCTCGGCGACGGAATCCACCCCGATCGTCGCGGACATCGTCACTGAAAACGACCTCCGGGCTCTCGCCCTCGGCCTCGAGGAAGCCGAACGCCGCGGCAAGAAGCTCCTCTACCGCGTCGGACCGCCCTTCGTCCGCGCCCGGATCGGCCAGGAGATCCGTTGCGAGCTCAGCGGCGCCGAAGCCTACGCCGGCAACACCCCGTCGGAGGCCGGCGGCCTGATCGTCGTCGGCTCCCATGTGGGCGTCACAACCCGCCAGCTCAAGGTCCTCACCGAACAGCACAGCGCCGCCCGCATCGTGGAAATCGACGTCGAGAAACTGCTCGGCGAAAACGCGGACAGCTACCTGGACCAGACGGTTGACACGGTCGTCGGTGCCCTGCGCATCGGCGACGTTATCGTCCACACCAGCCGCCTGCTGATCAAGACCGACGACGCCGCCGAGAGCCTGCGGATCGCGCGCACCGTCTCAGCCGCCGTCGTCGCCGTCGTGAACCGCACGCTCAAGACCTTTCCGCCGCGGTTTGTCATCGCCAAGGGCGGCATCACGTCCTCGGACGTCGCGGCTTACGGGCTGGAGATCCGGCACGGGATCGTCCGCGGGCCGATGCTGCCGGGGATCGTGAGCCTCTGGGAACCGGTGGACGGGCCCGCGAAGGGCATCCCGTACATCGTCTTCGCCGGGAACGTGGGCGACGACGAGTCCCTGGCCCAGGTCACCCGCAAGCTCAGCAACACCTTCTAGTCCCGCTCTGCAACGGAGAAAACCATGACCGCACAGTACACAGCCACCGTCCTCGGCCTCGGTGCCATGGGCCTGCCGATGGCCACCCGCCTTGCCACCGAGCTGACCGTCCACGGCTTCGACATCGCCGAACCGCGCCTGAAGCTCGCTGAAGAGGCAGGCATCAGGACCTTCACCTCCGCCCGGGAGGCTGCCGAGGGCGCCGACGCCCTGCTGCTTGCCGTCCGCAACGGCGAACAGCTCGATGACGTCCTCTTCGGCGAGAACGGCGTCGCCTCGGTGCTGAAGCCGGGCGCCGTCGTGATCCTCGGCAGCACCGTGGGCACCGAAGCCATTCCGGCCACCGTCGCCCGGCTCGCCGGGCACGGCGTCGCCCTGGTGGACGCGCCGCTCTCCGGCGGGCCCAAGCGTGCCGGCGAGGGCGACCTGCTGATCGTCGTCGGCGCCGAGCCCGCCGCCCTCGAATCGGCCCGCCCGGTGCTGGAACTCCTGGCGTCCACCCTGACGGTGGTCGGCGACAAGCCCGGCGACGGCCAGGCCCTCAAGACCGTTAACCAGCTGCTCTGCGGGATCCACATCGCCGCCGCGGCCGAGGCCATGGCCCTCGCCGACGCCCTCGGCCTGGACCAGGCCAAGACCCTCGCGGCCCTGGAAGCCGGCGCCGCCGGCTCCTTCATGCTCTCCAACCGCGGCCCCCGGATCCTGGAGGCCTACACGGAAAACGGCGCCGAGGTCCTCAGCCGCCTCGACATCTTCGTCAAGGACATGGGCATCGTCGGCAAGGCCACCCGCGCCGCAGGCCTCGCCACACCCGTGGCCGCTGCCGCCGAACAGCTCTACCTCCTGGGCCAGGCCCAGGGACTAGCCGCCGCCGACGACTCCGCGGTCATCAAGGTCATCGCTCCCGCCAAGCGCACCGCCTGATGCGCGCCCGTCTCGACCACCTGGTCTCCTCCGCCCTGCAGCAGGGCTCGGCGGTGCCGGCTTTCACCTGCTACGACTTCACCACTGCCCTGGCCGTGGTGGGCGCGGCCGAGGAGGCCGGCCGCGGCGCCATCCTGCTGGTGGCGCCCAAGACGGCGGCCTCACCCAACGGCCCGCGGCTGATCGCCGCCCTCCGCGGTCTGGCCGACGGCGCCGACGTGCCGATCGCTGTCCAGCTGGACCACGCCGCCGATCCGCAGCTGATCGTCGCTGCCGTCGCGGCGGGGGCGGACTCCGTGCTCGTGGATGGATCGTCCCTGCCGTATGAGGAGAACATTGCACTGGTCCGCAGCGTCCGTGCATTCCTTGCCGAACAGGGGAACGCCGATGTCGTGATCGAAGCCGAACTCGGAGGCCTCGCCGGCGACGAAGACCGCGCCTTCGGAGCCGACGCTGCCGGCAGCGCGCCGACAGCCGGTCTCACCGACTCCGCCCAGGTGGAGGACTTCGTCTCGCGGACCGGGGCGCAGCTGCTGGCGGTGGCTGTCGGCAATGTCCACGGAAAGTACCAGGGGGAGCCCCGGCTCCGCTGGGACGTGCTGCAGGACATCGCCGTGCGGACCCACATCCCGCTGGTGCTGCACGGGGCCTCGGGGATTCCGGCGGGGGAGCTGGTCAAAGCTGCCGCCATGAACGTCGGCAAGGTGAACTTCAACACCGAACTCCGCACCGGCGTGCTGGCCGCGCTCGAGGAACGGATCTCCGCGCACCGGGCCGACGGCGAGAACCTCCAGGCCCTGCTGGGCCAGTGGGACGACGCCGCCCGGAACTTCACAGCGAACACCCTGCGCACACTGTCCCGCTAAATCGCAGTCGCATCGTGCTTCGCGCTGGCGGTCCTCCTGCTTCCCCGGGTCCCGGCTCGGACAGGCGTGGCGGCGCCCGGCGACGTACCCGGGTGGACCATTGCCACGTCCGCCTTTAAGTGCCAATGTCGAACCATGACGGAGAACTCGGCAACCACTGAAGATACGTTCCGCCCAGACGTCTCCACCACCCGCAACGATGCCCTGCATCGTTACGAGTTGCACGTCGGCGGCAAGCTGGCAGTAGAGATCCGATACATCGACAAACCCGGCCATGTGGACTTCATCCACACCGACACCGCGGAACAGTTCCGGGGACATGGGCTTGCCAAAGTGCTGGCACACTTCGCCTTGGATGATGTGGTGGCGTCGGGGAAGCGGATCATTCCGAATTGCCCGTTCATGTACCGGTACCTCCGCAAACACGACTCCTACAACCAGGGCGTCGACTGGCCGGAGCAGCCCCCGCCGGGAGCTTGACGGCGGGGGACCCGGGTCCCAGCACCGGAGCCGCTCGTGGCCGGGTTGTTAGCCGGACGACAAACTCGTAAGGTTTTAGCAGAGTTATGCAGTTGGCTCTTGGCCGTGTCCTTTGGAGTACCCATGAACCACCAACTGCGTGTGCTTGTCCGTGTGGATGTCGACCCCGGGCACGTGACCTTCGAAGTCACCGGCTGCCTTACCCAGGCGGATTTCCCCGCACTGCAGCACATTTTGCGGCGGACCGGCCGCCTGGAATCCGGATCGGAAGTCAGGGTGGACCTCCACGGGGCCTCGCACCTGGATCCGGCGATGCTGCTGCAGTTGCGCAGCATCGCGGCCGCCAGCGAGGGGCCGGCCGGCGCCGAACAGTTCCGGGTCACGCTCGATGAGCCCGCCGAGTTGCCGATCTGCCTGCTGCACGTCGGCTCCGACCGCGAAATCCTTGCAGACCTTGACGGGGAGCTTGCCACCTCCCCGCTGGATTCCGGGATCGGCGGCGTTCTGGATGGCACCCAGGGTGGGCCGCTGGGCTCCGGTTTCGATGAAACCTCCGGCCCGTTTCCGTCCGAACTCAGCACCGCCAACGGGCTGGAACTAGCCGACTGCTTTGAGGGAACGCTGGACCCGGCGGCCACCGTCCGCGCGCTCTCCGACGCTGCCCTCGGCCAACTGGCCGATGCCGTGTACCGCCGGCTGGATACCAGCAGCCCCTCCTTCGGCGCCCACACCTGGTATGAGCTCGCCGCCGAGGAGCTGCAAAACCGGCATCTGGCGGCCGCCGACGACCCGGCGGAAGACGAACTAGGCGCAGGTCAGAGCCCACCTGACGGCGGCGTCTTCCTTGCCTAGGCCGTCGCCATGACCCCTACCGTCGAGGGGCGCTCTGAAACCACCGCCCTGATCACGGGCGCAACCGCGGGCATCGGGGCGGAGTTCGCCCGTCAGCTCGCCGAACAGGGACACGACGTGGTTCTGGTGGCCCGGGACACCGCCCGGCTGCAGGCCAAGGCGGACGAGCTGGAGCGGCGCTACAGCGTCCGCGCCGAGGTGCTGGCCGCCGATCTGGCGGACGACGTCGGCGTGGCCGCCGTCGTCGCACGGCTCTCGGACCCGGCCCGGCCGGTGGAGATCCTGGTCAATAACGCGGGGACCGGCTTGTTGGGCTCCTTTGCCGAGAACGACATTGCCGACGAGAAAAGGCATCTCAAGCTGCACGTTGAATCCGCCATGGAGCTCACTCACGCCGCCCTGCAGGGAATGCTTCTGCGGCAGTCGGGCCGTATCATCAACGTGGCGAGCGTAGCGGCGTTCCTGCCCCGGGAGACGTACTCCGCGGCCAAGGCGTGGCTCGTGAGCTTCTCCCGGTGGTCCAACCTTGCCTATGCAAAGCGCGGGGTCAGGGTCACCGCGGTGTGCCCCGGCTTCACCCATACCGAGTTCCACGACCGGATGGGGATGGACAAGGCGGTGGCCCCGCGCTGGATGTGGCTGCAGCCGGAGCGCGTGGTCCGTGAAGGTCTGGCAGACAACGAGCGGGGCAAGGCCGTCTCGATTCCGGCCAAGCGCTACAAACTGCTGACCGCAGCGGCCCGCATCCTGCCCTCCCGGCTTGTGGCCGGGCCGCCCCGGCGGGCCAAGTAGCCGCGGTCGCGGGGGTGCGGCCGGACGCGCCGAAGGCCTGCCTTTGGCACTTCCCTAAAGGGGGAAAGAACGCAAGGCAGGCCTCAAAGGGCGGGACTGAACTTACAAATCCGGGTAACCGGCCGGGGCCAGGATGATCCGCGCCGGGCTGCCCGAAGACAGCGCTACACTCCGGCCGGAACCTTGTCCGGGTCCCGAACCGACGCCGGGCCAGCCGTTGCCGTGGTGAAGGGCATGTCCATGTCCTCCAGGTCGATCAGCGGGTTCTCGTCCTGGGTGGCAACGAGCTCGCGGGCCTCGGCCTGGGTGTCCACGCTGGGCATGGAACCCGGCAGGGGGCGCTGGGCCGATTCCTTGAGGAAGTAGATCGCAACCGCACCGATCGCCGAGGTGGCCATCAGGTAGTAGGCCGGCATCATGTCATCGCCGGTGGCCGTGATGAGGGCCGCGACGATGAACGGGGTGGTCCCGCCGAAGAGGGCTACCGCGAAGTTATACGCAATGCCCATGGCGCCGTAGCGGCTCGCCGTCGGGAATTGTGCCGGCAGGGCCGAGGCCAGGTTGGCCACGTAGAACGCCACCGGGAAGGCGATCAGGCTGAGACCCAACAGGGTGGACCAGACCTCACCGATTCCGATCAGCAGGAACGCCGGGGCGGCCAGGACCACGGTGCTCAAGGCACCGATCCACAGCACCGGGCGGCGGCCGATCCGGTCGGAGAGCTTGCCGGTCAGCGGAATGCACAGGCTCATGACGACGAGCACGGGGATCGTCAGCAGGGTGCCGTGGACCGGGTCGTAACCCTTGGACTCCGTCAGATACGTCGGCATGTAGGACGTCAGGGCGTAGCCTGCTGTGTTCGCGGCTGCCACCAGGATCATGGCCACGAGGAGGGAACGCCAGTAGGCCTTGACGATGCCCACCGGGCCCTTGGAAGCGGCGGTGTCCACGGCCGTTGCATTCTTGGCGAGGTCTTCCTGGGCGTCCAGGGTGGCCTGGAACTGCGGGGATTCCTCGATCTTGTTGCGGAAGTAGACCGCGATCAGCCCCAGCGGGCCGGCGATGAGGAACGGGATCCTCCAGCCCCACTCTTCCATGGCGGCCTGGCCCAGGGTCAGCTGCAGCCCGGAGACGAGGGCGGCGCCGAGGGCGAAGCCGAGGTAGCTGCCCATGTCCAGGAAGCTGGCGAAGAAGCCGCGGCGTTTGTCCGGGGCGTATTCGCTCACGAAGGTGGTCGCACCGGCGTATTCGCCGCCGGTGGAGAAGCCCTGGACGATCTTGAGCAGTACCAGCAGGGCAGCAGCCCACATGCCGATCTGCGCGTAGCCCGGCAGGAGGCCGACGGCGAAAGTACTCGCGGCCATCAGCATCAGGGTTGCGGCGAGGACCTTCTGGCGGCCCACCTTGTCACCGAGCCAACCGAAGATGACGCCGCCCAGCGGGCGGGCAATGAAGGTGGCGGCGAAGGTTCCCAGCAGGAACAGGGTCTGCACGGACGTGTCCGCTTCCGGCAGGAACACCGGTCCCATGGTGGTGATCAGGTAGCCGAACACGCCGACGTCGTACCATTCCATGGTGTTTCCGACGATGGTGCCGCCGAGTGCTTTCTTAAGCATCGGCTGGTCAACGACGTTGACGTCTGACTCTTTGAGTCGACGTCGAAGTAGCTTTGGTTTTCGCGCACCCTGGGGTGCACTTTGATTGGTTCCGCTGGCGTTCAAAACGCCTGCCGAAGAGTCGGTCGTGCTTCGGTCTGTGGGCATTTGGGCGACTCCTGGGGAGGTCATTTGCTTGCGACTTGTAGCTGCCCCGCTCTGGGCAGGCTTTCGATTTTACGCGAAATCCATGGAGTTTCCGAGTCGGGTGGCGTATGATCACCTGTTTCGGGACCGGATCGGGTCCGAATGGCGGAGCGGTTTTCCGTGATCTGACCGCGCGGTGGCTGGGAATCGGTCTGGTCCGCGGTGCGGTGCCGAAGTTTTTTTCCGGAAGCGGCCTGCGGGTGCCGGTTTTGCCGCGGATCACGCTTTCCCCGGTCCGCGTGACCGGTCCGCGCGCGAGCCCGGACGGGCCCTCCGGGAACCCTGAAATGGGGGTACCCAAGGACTCCGAAAAGCGCTTAAGGTGAAGTTATCTTTAGTGCTGACGACAGCCCACCCAAAGAGACCACTCAAGGAGAGCAGTCCATGACCGGCAAAGACACCGAAAAGACCGACCCCAACGCGGAAAAGGCCCCCGGCAGCGGGAAGGCGGGAGGCGCCGCGGAGGAGACGAAAGGGATCAAATCGCGCCTGACGGACGCCCAAAAGGAAATGCTGGCCAGCAAGTCCCGCGGCGGGACCGCGACGCAGAGCGTCGGGCACAACCACAAGCCCACCCACACGAGCGGCAAACAGGGTCCAGCCGAGAAGAAGGTCCGCTGGTAGGGGGCTCGCCGACGGCGGCAAGGCATGATGAGCATTTCATTTCACGGCCGCAATTTCTTCACGGCGGCATCGCCGCAGCGGAAAGGAAGAGAGAAATGACAGAACATCGCTTTGGAGACGAGATCGAACCTGAGGTAGCCAGTCATCTGGCGGGGTCCATGAGCGACGCGCCGGCGCCGGAGATCGAGCGCCCCGCACCGCCTACGGCCGCCGAAGGGAAACAGTGGCCGGACGGTAGCGGGAAGCGGCGCCACCCCAAGGACAATGACACCGCGCACGGCCGGATGGGCCACGAAGCTGCGGTGACCGCCGTCCACCGGACCGCGCGGCCGGACGTTCCGCACTCCTCCTAGAGTCCCGTCCTGGGACCTGTCACCCGGAGTTGATCAGCCCGGGACACGAGCATCAGGTGTTCCGGGCAATTCCCTGCCCGGCGCTTCCTGGGTGCCCGCCGCTCAGCCCTGCTCGAGCACCACGTCCGCCGGCTTCTTGTCCAGCCGCCAGCCGCGCCAGACGGGGTGCCGGAGTTTTCCGCTGCCGGTCCATTCCCCGTAGGTGACTTCGCCGACGAGCCGGGCGCTCACCCAGCGGGCGTCTGAGGCGTCGGCGGCCGGCACCTCGTCAAAGGGTGAAGTCTTCCGGGGGAGGGCATCGAGCTGCTGCCGCAGCTCCTCAAGCTCACGCGTGCTGAAGCCGCTGCCCACCCGGCCCACATACCGGAGCTTGGAACCCTCCGGGATGCCCAGCAGCAGCGAGCCCACGGATTGGCTGCGGCCGCCCTTGCCCGGACGCCAGCCGCCGACGACTACTTCCTGCGTGCGTTCAAACTTGAGCTTGAGCCAGGACCGGCTGCGCGCACCGACGTACCGGCCGTCGGTGCGCTTGGCCATCACCCCCTCGAGCCCCAGTTCCCGGGCGCTTTCCAGAATGTGGGTGACGTCGCCGTCGATCACGGCGGAGAGCTCCACCGGGCAGCCGGAAGGCTGGAAAAACTCCTCCAGCCGGCCGCGGCGTTTGGCCAGCGGCAGGCGCCGCAGGTCCTGCCCGCCCTCGGACAACAGGTCGAACAACATCAGCCGCACCGGGATGGACGGCTGGGCCTTCGCCACGTCGGAGGGTCTGGTCAGCTTCATCCGCCCCTGCAGCAGCCCGAAATCGGGCCGCCCGGAAGGCCCGACGGCAATGATCTCGCCGTCCGCGATGAAGTCCTGTTCCGGCCAGCAGGAGCGGCCGGTCAGCTCCGGGTACGTTGCTGTCACATCGTTGCCGTTGCGGCTGAAAAGGCGGATTCTGTCCGCATCCGCGACGACCAGGGCCCGCACGCCGTCCCACTTGAGTTCGAACTGCCAGTCCTTGTCCGGGAGATCCGCGGTGGTTCCCGGGCTGGCCAGCATCGGCGTGAAGTCCGTGAAGTCCGTGAAGTCCGGTGCGGCCGCTGCCGGGGCATCACCGCTTTCCTCCGCGGATTCTTGCGCCGATTCTTGCGCAGGGCCGCTTACGGGGCGGTCCTTCGACGCCGGTGCCGGCTTCCCCTTCTTCGATCCGAGGGGGTCCATCAAGTGGATGAGCCACTGGTCATCCGCCTGGCCGGTGCGGATCAGGGCGAACCTGCGCGTGCCGCCGAGGCCGCCGTCGTCCTGTCCCGTCAGGGTCGCGATGACTTCCTTGCCCGCGACCCACTTCTCACATTCGTAGAAGCCGCGGTCCCAGATGCTGACCGTCCCGGCGCCGTACTGGCCTTTGGGGATGGTGCCCTCGAAGTCCGCATAGTCCATCGGATGGTCCTCGGTCTGGACGGCGAGGTGGTTCTTCGTCTTGGACGTGGGGACCCCTTTGGGGAGCGCCCAGGACACCAGGACACCGTCGCGCTCCAGCCGGAAGTCGTAGTGCAGCCGGCTGGCGTGGTGCTCCTGGATGACGAACGCCTCCCGGCGGGTGCCGGCGTCGGGCTCCGCGCGGTGCCGCTCGGCCGTGAACGGCTCCGGGGTGGCCGCCGCGTCCCGCTTCGTACGGTACTTTTCCAGCCGGGGGTCCGTGCTGCCGCCGTCGCCCGGGCCCTGGGCGGGAAGGCGGCCGGGGCGTTCCGGCACGTGGCCGGATCCTTTGCCTCCTGAAATGGCGGCGAAGGGATCCTTGCCGGCCTTCACGCGTTTCAGAACCTCCTGATAGTCCAGCTGGTGAAGGGATGCGGAGCTCAGTTCGCGCCAGGTACGGGGCGCCGCCACCATCGGATGCAGCCGCCCGCGCAGCGAGTACGGGACGATGGTGGTCTTTGCGGCATTGTTCTGGCTCCAGTCCACCAGCACCTTGCCGGTGCGGAGGGTCTTCTTCATGTCGCTCACGGCCAGCCCGGGATGGTCTGCCTCCAGCGAACGTGCCAGTTCATGGGCGAACTCCGAGATCTGCTCGGAACTCTGCGTCCCGTCGAGGGAAGCGTAGAGGTGGATCCCCTTGCTGCCGCTGGTTACCGGAACGGGGTCCAGGCCGACATCCTGCAGGATGCTGCGGGCCAGCATTGCGACTTCCACGCACTCCGCGAGCCCGGCACCCTCGCCGGGATCGAGGTCCAGCACCAGCCGGTCCGGCGCCATGGCGTTGCCATGCGAATCCACACGCCACTGCGGCACGTGGATCTCAAGGGAGCCGATCTGGGCCAGCCAGGTCAAGGTGGCCGGATCGTTGACCAGCGGATACTGGATGGAGCGTTCCTTGTGCGTAATGGAAGCCCGCGGTATCCAGCCGGGCGTCGAATGGTCCAGGTTCTTCTGGAAGAACATCTCGCCCGGGGCGTCGGCCGTTCCGACGCCGTGGACCCAGCGCTTCCGGGTCGTGAGCCGGTTCGCGGCAGCCGGGATCAGGACGGGCGCCACGGCGGCATAGTAGGCGAGGACATCGGCCTTGGTGGTGCCGGTCTCCGGATACATCACCTTGTCCAGGTTCGTCACCACGAGCTCGCGGCCGTCAACGCGCACTCTTTCCCTGCTGCTGGCGGGTGTCCTTTCAGGCATGGGACTTCTCCTCCGTGCAACTGTGATGTTCACTTGATCCATGAGAGCCATCTGGAAAGGTGCGATAGCGTTCGGGCTGGTCAACGTGCCGGTCAAGGTCTACACCGCGACCGAGGACCACGACATCAGCCTGCATCAGGTCCACAACGCCGACGGCGGCCGGATCCGCTACCAGCGCCGCTGCGAGGTCTGCAGCAAGATCGTGGACTACGAGGACATCGACAAGGCCTACGAGGACGACGGCAGGACGGTGGTGCTCAGCCGCGAGGAGCTCAAGTCGATCCCGGCCGAAAACAGCCACGAGATCGACGTCGTGCAGTTCGTCCCGGCCGAACAGCTGGACCCCATCATGTTCGAGAAGAGCTACTACCTTGAACCGGACTCCAAGTCGCCCAAGGCGTACGTGCTGCTGCGCCACGCCCTGGAGGACACGGACCGGGTGGCGATCGTCCAGTTTGCGCTGCGCGACAAGACCCGGCTGGGGGCGCTGCGGATCCGCGGAGACGTGCTGATGCTGCAGGCCCTCCTGTGGGCGGACGAAGTGCGCGCGGCGAGCTTCCCGGCGCTTGAGACTTCCGTCCGGATCTCCGCCCAGGAGCGGGAGATGTCCGCCGCGCTGGTGGACTCGATGGCCGCGGACCTCGATCCGGAACAGTTCACGGACGAGTACCAGCTCCAGCTGCGTCAGCTCATCGACGCGAAGCTGGAAAAGGGCGAGTCCCTGGACACCGAGGAAACGTTCGGGGCCCCGGCCGCTGAAGCCGGCAGCGGCGATGTGATCGACCTGATGGAAGCGCTCAAACGGAGCCTCGAGAAGAAGCGGGGCGGCAACGCAGCAGGCACGGCCGGGGAGGCGGATGCCAAACCCGCCGCAAAGTCCCCGTCGAAGCCTGCCGCCAAGCCGGCGCAAGCCAAGACAACCGCCAAGGCCGACGCCAAGACCGCGACCAAGGCTGCCCCTAAGGCGGCTGCGAAAACTGCGGCCAGGACTCCCCGGGCCACCGCTAAGGCAGGCACCGCGAAGGCCGGCGCCGCGAAGGTCGCTCCCAAGGCCGCCGAGAAGACCGCGCGCAAGGAGGCTTGAGTCTGGCGGGTGGCCTGCCGCCATCGGGATCAGGAGTTCCTGAGCGCGGAGATGAGCTCGCTTTTCTTCTTCGCCGAGTAGCCCTTGAGCCCGATTTCCTTGGCGCGCTCCTTCAGCTGGGCAACCGTCCAGTCCTCGTAGTCGCCGGATCGGCCGCCCTTCCGGCCCACGGCGGAGCGGCCTTTCTTGGCCGCGGCGTTGGAGATGCGGGCCGCCTTCTGCTTGGAAGCGCCGTCCTCCAGCAGCTTCTCGTACAGTTCCGGATCCTTAATGCTTGGGCTCTCGGAGCCGCGCGGCTCGTCTTTCTTGGTGGGCATGGCTGTTACCTCCTCTGCCGGGTTCCGGCGCCACCGGAGGTGTCGTCATCCACTTCCCCCTGCGCGACGGAGGAGCGCCACTGGCCGGTTTCAATGCCGCGGGATTCAATGAACTCCTTGAAGCGGCCGAGGTCTGCCGTTACCTGGCGGTTGTCCGCCCCGATCGCGGAACCCATGTTCTCCGCGAAGCCTTCGGGGTCCCACTCCAGCTCCACGCTGACGCGGGTGCGCCCCGCGTCCAGGGTTTCGAAGGTCACCGTCCCGGCGTTGCGGGGTTTGTCCGTGCTGACCCAGGCAATCATGTGGTCGGGGGTCTGCTCAGTGATCTGGGCGAAGTATTCGCGCCGGACCCCCGCGACCTCGACCCGGAATCGGAGGGAGGTCTCGTCGATCTGTTCCACCGATTCAACCCCCTTCATGAACTCGGGGAAGGTCTCGAACTGCGTCCACTGGTTGTACGCCGTGGACACGGGAACGTCGACTTCAATGCTTTCCAGCACGCTTGCCACGGGCTGATCTCCTTTGGCCGGGGACGCATTCCTGCCGCGGCCAACGCCGGATGAGCCGCGGATTCCAAACTATCGGCGCCGCTGCGCCCTGACAAGCAATTACCCGGACGGCCCGCTGCATGGCCCGGGAGCCCCTGGCCGAGGCCGGTTCTGCCCGGAAACGCCGAAGGCCCGGCCGCTCCACTGAGGGTGCGTCCGGGCCTGCGGCGTAGATGGTGCGTTATGCGGCGTCGTGATCCGTCTCGAGGATCTGGACGAGGCGCTCGAGGGCGGCGTCGGCGCCCTCGCCCTCGGCACGCAACACCACGACCTCGCCGTGCGATGCGCCCAGGCTCATCAGGGACAGGATGCTGGCGGCGTCCATGGCCTCGTCCTCGGGTTCGCCCTGCCGGGCGATGGTGATTTCGAGATCGAACTCGCCTGCAGCCTCGGCAAAGATGGCGGCCGGACGGGCGTGCAGCCCTACGCGGCTGGCAATGGTGGCGTTACGTTCGGTCATTTCTGCTCCTTGAAGATCAAAAAAGGAATGTCAGCCGGGAAGGACGGCTCGGAAAGGATCTTCCTGGACCGGCTTAGACGGTTACGGGAACCGGTTCAACCGTATCAACGGTCTTCTTGACTGCCCAGCGCTTGAGGGCGATCACGGACAGTGCGGTGACAATGGTGCCGGCGATGATCGAGATCACGAACATCAGCAGGTTGCCAATGGCGAAGAACACGAAGATACCGCCGTGGGGAGCCTGCGAGGTGACCCCAAAGGCCATGCTCAGCGCTCCGGTGACGGCGCCACCCACCATGCTGGCGGGGAGGACGCGCAGCGGGTCGGAAGCGGCGAACGGGATGGCGCCTTCGGAGATGAAGGACGCGCCCAGCAGCCAGGCGGCCTTGCCGTTTTCACGCTCGGCCAGGCTGAAGAGCTTCCTGTCCAGGACGGTGGCCAGGGCCATCGCCAGCGGCGGGACCATGCCTGCGGCCATCACGGTGGCCATGATCTGCCACGGGGCCTGGTTGGTGGCACTGCCGGCGCTCAGGCCGGCGACGGCGAAGGCGTAGGCAACCTTGTTGACCGGACCGCCGAGGTCGAAGCACATCATGAGGCCGAGGATGATGCCCAGGACGATGGCGGAGGCGCCGGTCATGCCCGAGAGCCAGCCGTTGAGGGCTGCAGTAAGGCCTGCGATGGGACCGCCGAGGACCAGGAACATCAGGCCGGAGGCGAAGATGGAAGCGAGCAGCGGGATGATCACCACCGGCATCAGGCCGCGAAGCCAGCGTGGAACCTGCCAGGTCCCGATCAAATGGGCCATGTAGCCCGCGAGCAGGCCGCCGACGATGCCCCCGAGGAAGCCGGCACCCATAAAGCCAGCGACGGCGCCGGCCACGAAGCCCGGTGCAATGCCGGGACGGTCGGCGATCGCATAGGCGATGTAGCCAGCCAGCGCGGGAACCAGGAAGCCCATGGACAGGGCGCCGATCTTGAACAGCACAGCGCCGAGGTAGATCGCCAGGCCGCCCTCGGGAAGGTTGCCGAAGTTGTTCTCCACGACCACCTTGTCAGCAACAGCGGTGATGTCGTAGCCGCCCAGGAGGAAGCCCAAAGCGATCAGCAGACCGCCGCCGGCCACGAACGGGATCATGTAGCTGACACCGGTGAGCAGGGCCTTCTTCAGCTTCTGGCCGATGTGCTCACCCTTTTCGGCTGCAGCGTGCTCGGCCTGCTCCTCGGCACCGAAGTGCGGGACGCGGCGGGCGTGGGGGTTGTCCGCGGCGGCCAGGGCTTCCTGGACCATCTTGTCGGGTTCGTCGATGCCGCGCTTGACGGGGGCGTTGATGACCGGCTTGCCGGCAAAGCGCTCCTTGCCGCGGACATCGACGTCGACGGCGAAGATCACGGCGTCGGCGGCGGCGATGACTGCAGGGTCCAGCGGCTTGGCGCCGGAGGAGCCCTGGGTCTCGACCTGCAGGTCCACGCCGGCTTCCTTGGCCGCAGCCACGAGCGAATCGGCGGCCATGTAGGTGTGTGCAATGCCGGTGGGGCAGGCGGTGACGGCCACGAGGCGCTTGGGCTTGGGGGCAGCGGAGCTGGCGGCGCCTGCGTCCCCGGCGTCAGGGACCGCGGCCACGGCAGCGGCGGCCGGGGCTGCGACGGAATGGGCAGCGGGCTTGTCGGCCAGCGCGCCCTCGACGAGTTCGACGATCTCGGCTTCCGAGTCGGCTGCGCGCAGGGCGGCGGTGAAGTCCTTCTTGATCAGGGACCGGGCGAGCTTGGAGAGGAGTTTGAGGTGCTCCTGGTCCGCGCCTTCGGGGGCTGCGATGAAGAAGACCAGGTCCGCGGGGCCGTCCTTGGCGCCGAAATCGACCGGCCGGGACAGGCGTGCCATCGCCAGCGTCGGTTCGGTGACCGCCGTCGAACGGCAATGCGGGATCGCGATGCCGCCGGGGACGCCGGTAGCAGTCTTCTGCTCCCGGGCAAACGCGTCCGAGAAGAGGCCTTCGGCTTCGGTGGCGCGTCCGTTGGCCGCAACCTTGCTGGCGAGGTGCCGGATCACGTCCTCGGGCGAGCTGCCCAGATTCTGGTCGAGCTCGACCAGTTCGGTGGTAATGAGCTGAGTCACTGTCAATCCTTCCGGAGGGCCGTGATGGTTACGGCATCGGGGGTGGTTTGGTGGACTGCCGGGACAGTGGAGCCCGGCAGGGAAGCGGCGGCGGCACCGTGGGCCACAGCCTGACGCAGACAATCGACCGGGGCGTCGCCCTGGCTGGAAGCGAGCAGGTAGCCGGCGAGCGACGAATCGCCGGCGCCGACAGTGCTGACCGCGGAAACCGGCGGATGCGTGGCAAGCCACGCGCCGTCGGCCGTCACAAGCACCGCTCCCTTGGAACCGAGGGTTGCCAGCACGGCGCCCACTCCGGAACGCACGACGGCGGCGGCGGCCTCCGCGGCTGCCTCGGGGTCGGCTTCCAGTTCCTCGGCGGACTTGTGCGTGGCGAACCCGGTTGCGGCTGCCAGTTCCGCCAGTTCCTCGGCATTGGGTTTCAACAAATCAGGTTTCCCGGCGGCGTCGCCGGAGATGGCGGCGGCAAGGGGTTCCCCTGAGGAGTCGATGGCGATGCGCGGGGCATCGGTCCCGTCATGGATGGACCGTAGCCGCCGGGTGACGGTGGCATAGAAGTCGGCCGGGACTCCAGGTGGGAGCGAGCCGGCCAGGACAACCCAGCTGGCGCCGCGGGAGTGGTCCAGGAGCAGCCCGATCAGGGCCTCCTGCTGGTCCTCAGTCAGCACCGGGCCGGGTTCGTTGATTTTCGTCGTGACGCCGCCGGGCTCGGTGAGCGCCACGTTGCTGCGCAGCGGCTCGCCGATGGGAAGGGCGGCGAATGGGACGTCCCCGTCCCGCAGCCCGGCGAGGACCGGATCGGCCTCGGCCCCGGGCAGCACCGCGATGGTCTTCAGGCCGGAGGCGACCAGGGCGCGGGAGACGTTGACTCCCTTGCCTCCGGACTCCTGCCGGACGGAGACGGCCCGCTGGACTTCCCCGCGGAGCAAGGGGCCCGGCAGGGAGACCGTGCGGTCCAGGCTGGGGTTGGCGGTCAGGGTGACAATCACGCGACCACCACCTCGACGCCGGCCTCGGCAAGCGCGTCGGCGAGGGCCTGGCTTGGTTTCGTGTCAGTGATCAATGTGTCCAGATCTTTCAACGAGGCGAACTGGACGAGGGTTTCCGCGTCCAGCTTGGAGGAATCAGCCAGCACGACAATGCGGCGCGCTGATTGGACGAAGGCAGCTTTGACAGCGGCTTCTTCAGGGTCGGGGGTGCTCAGCCCGAAGGCTGCATGGATGCCGTTGGTGCCAAGGAAAGCGATGTCCGGGCGGATGCGGCGCGCTGCTTCCACCGTCGACTGGCCGACGGCGGCCTGCGTCAGTCCGCGGACCTTCCCGCCGAGCAGGTGGAGGGCGATGCCGGGTTCGCCGGACAGCCTGACCGCGATGGGCAGCGCGTGGGTGATGACGACGAGTTCGGTTCCGGTGCCGGGCGCGCTGCCGGCTGCCGTGCGCGCGGCCAGGAGTTCGGCGAGGGCCTCGGTGCTGGAGCCGGCGTCGATCAGGACGCTGCCGGAGTGGTCCTTGGGGATCAGCGCGAGGGCAGCTTCGGCGATGCGGGTCTTTTCCGGCTGGCGGAGGACGGTCCGCTCAAGGATGCTTTCCTCCGTGGTGCTGGAGCGGTCCGGGGACACGGCGCCGCCATGGACTCGGCGTACGCTGCCGGCCGTTTCGAGGGCCGCCAGGTCGCGCCGGATCGTCTCGGTGGTGATGCTGAAGCGCTCGGCAAGGTCCGTGACGCTGGCCCGGCCGCGGGCGGAGATGAGCCCAACAATCAGCTGTTGGCGTTCTTCGGCGAACACTGGCCCTCCCTTGCGTCAATATCGGGGACCCCACTGCGGATCCCGGGGCCGCTTCCGTGACAGCTGTCACACGAAGTGGAATTAGTTGACTTTATCTTTGATCGTGTTGCTTTGTCAATGAAAACCAACATGAACGCAGAAGCTCCGTGGGTGTCGCAGGGGGACATGCCCATTTTTCGCTGCGGGGAATGGGCAGTTTGGGATTATGTCCAACCGCCGGGGCGGGCGTGGGACATGTCCGGCCCTCAGATGCGGCGGGCGCGGGGGACATGCCCATTTTTCGCTGCAGGGAATGGGCAGTTTGGGACTATGTCCAACCGCCGGGGCGGGCGCGGGACATGTCCGGACCGCGGGCGGGCGGACGGCGTAGGTCGGGGAAGCACAAGAGAGGAGAGTGCGGCCCGAACCACCAGGGTCCGGGCCGGTGCACAGGTTGTTTATCCGGGGCGGCGTTGCAACGGAAGGCTTAGCCTCGATCCACCGGTCGGGTTGAGGTTGGAGCGGCGGTTTAAACGGAGAATGCCTGTCGGATCGGCAAAAATGGGGTTTGTCTAGAACTCCGTTTGGCCAATCCGAGAGGCATCTCGTAGGTGCAACTTTTCCATAGATCCACGCGCGTGTCAGCCGCGTTCGATGATTCCAATCTCGTGTCGGCCGCAGGGCTGGTCCCGGCGATGGCGCTGGCGATGAAAACCTGCCTGGGCGAACTCGCTGATCAGTGGCTGACGCTGCCCGGATACTTCGGCGCAAATGCGGGGTTGAAGGTCACTGCGATGGTCGCGGGCATGGTCGCCGGGGCCGATTCCATCGATGACATGGCCTTGCTGCGGCACGGCGGGATGAAGAAACTCTCGCCGGCGCATATGCCCCGTCGACTCTGGGATCGTTCCTGAGGGCGTTCACTTTCGGCCATGTCCGCCAGCTCGACGCCCTCGCGGCCCGGTGGCTGGTGAACGTCGCCGCCGTGGCCCCGATCGCCTCCGGTATCGATGATTACGCTTTGGTCGATATCGACGACACCATCAAGGAAGTCCACGGCTACCGGAAACAGGGTTCCGGATACGGTTACTCAGGGGTCCGGGGATTGAACGCGCTGATCGGGATCCTCTCGACCGCGACCGCGGCGCCGGTCATCATCGGCGCGAGGCTGCGCAAGGGAAGCTCCGGGTCCCCGCGCGGGGCGGGGAAGTTCATCGGTGACATCCTTGCCACCGTGAAACGGCTGCGTGGCAAGGACGCCACCGGGCTGGTGCTGCTGCGTGCCGACAGCGCGTTCTACGGCCACTCAGTTGTCGCCGCTGCCCACCGCGCAGGCGCAAAAGTGTCCATTACCGCCAGGATGGACCCGGCCGTCAAACGCTCCATCGCCACCATCAACGAGCAGGCCTGGACCACAATCCAATACACCGACGCAGTCCGCGATGAAACCACCGGAGCCTGGATTTCCTCGGCGGAAGTCGCCGAAACCGCCTTCACTGCCTTCGTGGGCCGAAAGAAAGCCGAACGCATCCACGGGCGCCTGGTCGTGCGCCGGATCCCGGAACTGAACGCCAAAGCCAGCGCGGGGCAACAGACCCTGTTCGACACCCACCGCTTCCACGCCTTCTTCACCACCAGCGCCCTAGACACCGTCACCGCAGACAAAACCCACCGCCAACACGCCATAATCGAGCAGGTCAACGCAGACCTCAAAGACAGTGCCCTGGCGCACCTGCCCTCGGGAAAATTCACCGCCAACGCAGCCTGGCTGGTCCTGGCGGCCATCGCCTTCAACCTCTCACGCGCCATCGGCACCCTCGCCAGCACCGACCTGGGCAAGGCACGCAGCGGAACCATCCGCCGAAAAATCATCACCGTCCCCGCCAGGATCGCGACCTCGGCACGGAGAATCATCCTGCACCTGCCCGCCAACTGGCCCTGGGAAACCAGCTGGTCAAATCTCTTCGAAGCGGCCTGCGGGCCACCACGGACCGCCACCATCTGACCACCCAGCCGACTCGGCGCAACCAGGACCAAGGAACACCACCGGCAGCAAGGCCGGCAACCCCGTCATGCCCATCGACCGAACCCGGACCCAGATCAGAACGACCCTGCCCCATCAAACACAACCGGTGGATCGAGGCTTAGAGGCCGTCGTTGCGGCTTTCATTGCGCGTGATCGTCTCGCCCGTGTTGGGGTCGACGGCTGAGCGCGTCTCACTGACCCGGCGGCTATGGCCACGGCCGGGGGAGGCGAGGACCAGGGAAGCGATGAGTCCGATCACGCCGACCACCATCAGGATGTAGCCGACCATGGCCTGGTCGACATACGGGATCAGCCCGGGGGCGATGGCCCAGGCGAGGATCGCGCCGAGGGCGATCAGGAAGATGGAGGAACCGATTCTCATGACTTGCTCCTTGTGTCCGTGGACGGATAGGCGTTGCTAAGTCTGCTGTCAATCGACACGCTACATCCCGCTACCTGCCGTTTCAACGAACCAATGAAGCAATTGCTGCGCCGTTTCCGGAACGGCCCCCCGCCGGAGGCACGTACGCTTAAGGGGTGCCTGGCGTCAGCCGTTGAAGCACGCCCCGCCCTCGCACTCCCAGCGGGCCTATTGGCGGGCCTAACAGAAACACGGTTAGCAATGTCTGAAGTTTTCCCCCGAGTCGTCATCACCGGGCTAGGCGCGGTGACCCCCGTTGGCGGCACGGCTGCCGAAACGTGGGACGCACTTTTGGCCGGCCGCTCCGGAATCGCGGCCCTCGACGAGGACTGGGCCCGGGCGCTCCCCGTCCGGCTGGCCGGCCGGGTCACCGGGGACGTGGCCGCACAGCTCTCCACTCCCGAGTACAAGAGGATGGACCGCTGCGGTCAACTGGCGCTGATTGCGGCCCGGGAGGCATGGGCCCAGGCCGGCCGCCCGGACGCGGACCCCGAGCGGCTCGCGGTGGTGATTGGCTCCGGCTACGGCGGCCTGGACACCATCTTGGAGCAGACCCGGGCGCTCGATGCCAGCGGTCCCCGGCGGGTTTCCCCGCATACTCTCACGCGCATCATGACGAACGCCCCTTCCGCCTGGGTGTCCATGGAGGTCGGCGCCAAGGGCGGCGCCAGGACGCCGGTGAGCGCTTGCGCCTCCGGAGCGGAAGCAATCTCCCAGGGCGCCGACATGATCCGGGCCGGTGGTGCGGACATCGTGATTGCCGGTGGCGTGGACTCCTGCATCAACGGCCTGATCATCAGCGGCTTTGCCCAGATCCGGGCCCTGTCCACCCGCAATGAGGACCCGCAGTCCGCATCCCGGCCGTTCGACCGTGACCGGGATGGCTTCGTGCTGGCCGAGGGCGCCGGGATCCTGGTGCTGGAACGCGAGGATCATGCCCGCGCCCGTGGAGCGGCCATCCTGGGCGTGGTGGCCGGGACTGCGGTGACGTCCGACGCCGTGGACATCGTCGCCGCGGATCCGGCCATGCAACGCCGTGTCATGGAGAAAGCCCTTGCGGCCGCGGACCTGAGCCCCCAGGACATCGGCCTTGTCCATGCCCACGCGACTTCCACGCCGGTGGGGGACCGCCTGGAAGCGGAGGCCATCACGGCCGTCCTCGGCAACCAGGTTCCGGTCACCTCCAGCAAATCCCTCACCGGACACCTTCTGGGCGGCGCGGGCGCGCTCGGCGCCGTCGTAATGGTCCAGGCGTTGCGGTCGGGAGCGTTTCCGGGCACCCGCAACCTTGAGGCGCCCGGTGACGGGGTGGACCTCAACATCATCCCGGAAACCGTCTCGGGTCTGTCCGCGAAGGCGGGCATCACCAACGCCTTCGGCTTCGGCGGCCACAGTACCGCGCTGGTGATCACTGAAAGCTAGGCTGGGCCCATGGAGACAGTCGTCTGGTCCAAGCCGGAACACGAACGTGCCGGCACGCCCCTGCTGGTTATGATGCATGGCTACGGCAGGGATGAATCCTGGATGACGAAACTCTTCGACAGCCTGCCCCCTGATTTCAGCTGCGCCGCGCTGCGCGGCCCCAAGGTAATTGGAGACGGCCACGGCTGGTTCCTGCTGGACTACTTCCTGACCCACGACTTCGCGGACGTCATCTCATCCACAAACGCAGTCTTCAGCTGGATTGAATCCGTCAAGGCCCAGCACAGCAGCGTCAGCCTGCTCGGTTACTCACAGGGCATGGCCATGGCCACCACACTGCTGCGGCTGCGGCCGGCGCAGTTCCGCGCGGTGGTCGGATTGTCCGGTTTTGTCCTGGAAAACGAACTTCTGGCGATGAGCGAATCGTTCGAGTCCCGCCCGCCCTTCTTTTGGGGCCGGGACCGGGACGACGTTGTGATCAACGACGCCGCTACGGAGCACACCGAGGAATGGCTCCACGAGCACACCCAACTCACGGCCCGCACCTACCCGGGCATGGGGCACAGCATCTCCAAGGAAGAACTCGTGGACGTCAGCGCCTTCCTGCGCCACTACGTGCTCCGCCCGGTGGGCGCCCGGCTCGGCTAGGGCCAAGAGGCCCGCTTCTGTTCATCCAGTTGCAGGCTGAATTTGTAAGCGCTTACACTCGAGGGCCATGACCGACTTGATCGAAAACCGCAGGATGCCCTCCGCGATCTTCCCCGGTTGCGACGAAACGGCTCCGACGCGGTGATGTTTGCGGGACCTCGGGTTGTCACCACCGAAAAACGTGTCCATCATAGGAATAGACGATCATCGGATGAGTTGGTTCTTCATGGGACTGACCACGATCGCCCAGCCAGTAGCAGGCCAAGGCGCGTTCGCCGCCAACCTGCTGCTTGACAGGCTTCACCACCCGGGGCTTCCGAATCCCCGTCCAGCCACGGCTGGAGACCGAACTGGTCGAATGCAAGAGCACCCGCCGCCGGCGCCGATGCCGGCAACTCAGCTCCGCCGGCCACTATCCCTGGAGAGTTCCCCGCCTCCTGTGTGCCTCCACGCAGAGTTTGCACCGACTTCCGCCAAGGTCTGAAAGGACAAAGATTCATGACTGAGCTCCCCAGTACCGCCCAGGCCGACGCGATCGACGGCGCCGCCGCCATCCTCTTTGACCTCGACGGCGTGCTGACGCCGACGGCGATCGTGCACGAGCACGCCTGGCAGGATCTCTTCGACGGTTTCCTCAAGGCCATCCCGGCGGCGCCGGCCTACCGCGAAAGCGACTACTTCGACCATATCGACGGCAAGCCCCGCTTCGACGGCGTCCGGGACTTCCTGGCCTCGCGGAACATCGTCCTGCCGGAAGGCCCGCTGAATGACGATCCCGCGCATGACACCGTCCATGGACTGGGCAACCGCAAGAACAAGGTCTTCAACGACATCGTGGCCGCAGGCGGCGTCGAGCCCTATGCGGGCTCCGTGCGGTTCATCGCAGCCGTGCAGGCCCGCGGCCTGAAGCTCGCCGTCGTGTCCTCGTCCCGCAACGCACCCGCAGTGCTCAAGGCCGCGGGACTTTCCGACCACTTCCCGGTGGTGGTGGACGGCGTCGTCGCGGTGGCGGAAGGACTGCCCGGCAAGCCCAGCCCGGCCACCTACGAATACGCCGCCCGGCTGCTGGGCCTGCCCAGCGAGGAATGCGTCGTCGTGGAGGATGCCGTCTCCGGTGTCCAGGCCGGAAGCGCGGGGAGTTTCCATTCGGTGATCGGGGTCGACCGGGGAGCCGGCCGGGAGACCCTGCTGGCCGCCGGCGCCACCCTGGTGGTCAACGACCTCGACGAACTTCTCTAGCCCGCCCCCGGCCCGGCTAGTCCGCCCCGGACACAACGGGCCCGGCTAGCCAGCGCCCAGCACAACTTCCGCCAGCACCACTTTCACAGCACTGCTTGAACCGCCTAAAGGAAACCATCATGGCCCTCATCACCTCGGACCGCGCCCGGTTCCCCAACGACCCGTGGCAGCTGGTGGAGACCGTCCACCTCCCCGGCAACGCCGGCACGCTGGAGACCCTGTTCAGCCTCGGCAACGGCCACCTAGGCATCCGCGGCGCCCACTGGGCGGCCGCCGACGCAGAACTTCCGGGCAGCTTCATCAACGGCTTCCACGAGACCTGGGACATCAAACACGCGGAAAACGCCTACGGCTTTGCCCGCACCGGCCAGCGCATCCTCTACATTCCGGATGCCAACAACTTCACCGTGATCATCGACGGCGAGACCCTGAGCCTGGCGGAATCCACCGTTCTGGACTACCGGCGCAGCCTGGACTTCGCGACCGGCGTCTACGAATGCCGGGTCGTCTGGCAGTGCCGCTCCGGCGCCACCGTAACCACCACGGAACGCCGCGCGGTCGGCTACGGATCCCGCGGCGCGCTCGGCATCTCGCTGGAACTCGCAGCGGACCGGGACATCTCCGCGGATGTCACCTCCTCCGTGATCAACCGCCAGGACCAGCCGGTGGAGGACCACTCGGCACACGACCCGCGCCGGGCCGGCCGGCACGCCGGGCGGGTACTCCTGCCGGTGCGGCTCGACGGCGGGGACGGTTCGCTGCGGCTGTCCTGGGAGACCGCCGAATCCAAGCAGCGGATCGGCCTGGCCGTGGACCACTGGACGAACGCCGGCGTGCAGCCCTTCGACACCCAGGTGCACGAGGACGACAGCAGCGTCCGCTACGTCCTGGCCGTCGGCGCGGACGAGCCGTTCGTTTTGGAGAAGAGCGTCAGCTACGCCGTCGGGCAGAACGTCGGGGACCTGGCCGACGCCGCCGAAGCCGGCCTCAAGCCCCTCGGCGAGATCTTCGCCGAAAGCGCGGCGCACTACCGCGACTACTGGACCACGAGCGACATCGAGCTGGCCGGACAGGCCGAACTCCAGCAGGCGGTCCGCTGGAACCTCTTCCAGCTGGCCCAGGCCACGGCCTGCGCCGACGTCGCCGGCATCCCGGCGAAGGGCGTCAGCGGTTCCGGCTACGAGGGCCACTACTTCTGGGACCAGGAGGTGTACCTGCTGCCGTACCTGACCTACACCAACCCGGGGAACGCCCGCCAGGTCCTCGAGTTCCGCCACCAGATGCTGCCCGAGGCCAAGTTCCGCGCCGAGGAGCTCAGCGTGGACGGAGCCCTGTTCCCCTGGCGGACCATCAACGGGCTCGAGGCCAGCGCCTACTACGCGGCGGGCACGGCCCAGTTCCACATCGCCGCGGCGATCGCGTTCGCGACCAACCGCTACATCTGGGCCAGCGGCGACTCCGAGTTCAGGGAATCCCTCGGCTCCGAGCTGCTGATCGAGACGGCCCGGATGTGGGTCTCGCTGGGCTTCTTCGGCAAGGACGGCCTCTTCCACATCCACGGCGTCACCGGCCCGGACGAGTACACGGCGGTCGTCAACGACAACCTGTATACCAACGTCATGGCGCGCTTTAACCTGCGTGCCGCGGCGGCGCTGGACCACCCGGAGATCGACGACGCCGAACGCCAGCTCTGGGAGCAGGCCGCCAACCGCATGCAGCTGCCGTACGACGAGGACCTGCAGGTGCACTCACAGGACAACGACTTCATGACCCTGGAGCCGTGGGACTGGAGTACGCCGCGTGCCAAGTACCCGCTGCTGCTGAACTTCCACCCGCTGGTGATCTACCGGCACCAGGTCCTCAAGCAGGCGGACACCGTACTGGCCATGTTCCTGCAGTGGCAGGATTTCACCGCCGAAGAGAAGCGCCGCGCGTTCGATTTCTATGATCCAATCACAACCGGCGACTCCACGCTCTCCGCCTGCGTCCAGGGCATCATGGCGGCCGAGGTCGGCTACGGCAAGGCGGCGCTGGACCACTTCACGCACGCGCTGTTCATTGACCTCGACGACACCCACGGCAACACGATCGACGGCGTCCACATCGCGTCGGCCGGCGGTGTGTGGAGCTCGCTGGTGAGCGGTTTCGCCGGCCTGCGGGACCAAGGCGCGGTGCCGTACTTCGACCCGCGGCTGCCTGCCGAATGGGACGGGCTGTCTTTCCACCTGAAGGTCCAGGGCAGGCTGCTGCACATCGGCCTGGAACAGGGATCCATCACCCTGACGGTCCGGCAGGGCGCGCCGCTCGACGTCGAGGTGCGCGGCGAGCTGCTGACCGTGGACGGTGACCCGGTCCGGGTGCCGCTGGCGCCCGTGGCCGTACCTGAGCCCACGGTTTTCCCCAGCGGTCTTCCGACGGCGTCGATCCCGGTCGTCCGCGCCGCCGTCTGAGGCGCGGCAGTCCGGGACGCGAACGCGCGCGTCCCGGGCTCAGCCACGGCGCGGAGGGACGACGTCGATCCGCCCCGGTCGCACATCAGGTCCGTTCCGCCGTCCGCCCGCTGTCCGGGTCCCGGTCCGCGCCGCTGTCCGCGCCGCGGTCCAGGCCGCGGTCCAGGGGATGGGCCAGCTCGTCCTGCGGCATCCGCGCGACGACCATCGCCACGACGGCCATGAGCGGGCACACGCCCCCCGCCACGAGGAATATCAGCCACACCGGGAGCACCTCGGCGGCGGGGCCGGCCAGGGCCATGGAGACGGGCATGAGGGCGAGCGAGACGAAAAAATCCAGGCTGGAGACGCGGCCGAGCAGGTGCGGCGGGACCCGGCGCTGCAGCAACGTGCCCCAGATGACCATGCCCACACTTCCGGTGGCGCCGAAGACAAACATGGCTGCGGCCACCGCCCAGAAACTGTCCATGATCCCCACGGCGGCGATCGGCAGCGTGCCCACTCCCCAGGAAACCATCATCACGCTGAGATAGCGGCGCGGCAGGGGGAAGGACGCCGTGGCCAGCGAGGCTACAGCGCTACCGACGCCCATGATGGCGAGCAGGAAACCGAACATCCGCGAGTCGCCGCCGAGCTGGTCGCGGACCACGAACGGCAACAGCACCTCGATCGGGCCGATCAGGAACAGTACCGAAATGCAGGCCCAGAGCAGGGTCCACAACAGCCAGGGGGTCCGGAGCGTGTAGCCCACCCCTTCGCGGAGGTCGTGCAGCAACGAGCTGGCGTGCACCCGCTCGCCCGCGGCGGCGTCCGCGGGCTCCTGGCCCGCGAGCGGGTGCTGGGGCCTGAGGAAGTTCAGGATTCCGAAAGCCAGCAGATGGCAGGCCGCCACGCCGGTCACCGCGTGCGAGGGGGAAAGCGCGGCCACCAGGATGCCGGCGACGGCAGGACCGGCAGCCTGCTGCAGGATCGGCCGCACTGTCCCTTCCATGCCGTTGGCCGCGAGCAGGTCCTCGGGCGGGAGGATCCGGGGCAGGATGGCGGAGTACGCGGGGAAGAAGAACGCCGCCCCGACGCCCAACACGAACGCCCCGAGCGCCAGATGCCAGAGCTGCAGCCAGCCGAGCAGGGCGAGCCCGCTGATGCCGGCAATGACGGCCAGGTTCGCGCCCTCGACTCCGATGATCAGCAGCCGCTGCGGCACCCGGTCCGCCGCGATGCCGCCGGCCAGCACGAACGCCACGAGCCCCGCACTGCCCGCCGCGGCCACAAGCGAGAGCTCCAGCGGGCCGCCGCCAAGGTGGATCACCTCATAGACCATCGCGACGGCCCACATTCCGGAGCCGAAGATGGAGATGGCCAGCGCCGCGATCAGCACCCGGTATTCCCGGTGCGCGAATGGACGGAGGGCTCGCGGGGCGCGCATGTGCCCAGTCTAGGGGCCCGCCGGGGACTCTGAGGGAAAAATGCCGGGCCGCGGGATGGGCCGGTGTGCCGGGGCGCCCTGACCCGGCCGGGGGTTTGGCCTAGTGTTAAGGCGTGCAGGCAAGTGACGGCCTGCACCTACCGACAGTTCCGGTTTTTGACGAGAGGCGACGATGGCCAAGCGCAGCAACCCGGCGATGAAGATGGCGCAGAAGACCGCACACAACGTGATGTTCGACGCCGAGGGCAACCCCAAGCCAGGCGTCCACAACGTGCTCTTGCGGGCCGTCGAGATCCAGCGCCCCCTGGTCCTGGCAAATCTCCGGCGCCTGCAGAAGAGGCATCCGCATGCCACGGCGGCGCAACTGGCCGCAAAACTGGAACGCGATTATCTGCTCACCGTCACCGGCGGCGGGGCACTCGTGGGCGGATCGGCCGTAATTCCCGGTGTCGGTACCGTGGCCGCACTGGGTCTTTCAGCCGCCGCGACCGTCGGATTCCTCGAGGCCACGGCAGTGTTCGCTACCTCGCTCGCCGAGCTGCACGGCGTGCAGATGGTCGACCCGGATAAGGCAAGCACGCTGGTCATGGCCATCATGCTCGGTGAGGAGGGCACGGCCTTGCTGGGCTCGCTGGGCGCGCAGTCCGCGGGGCAAGGCAAGGGACCCACCCAGGCGTGGGGCTCCCTCTTCGCCCGCCGGGTTCCGATGGCTGGCTTCGGCTCGGTGCGGGAACGGATCCAGACGATGTTCCTCCGGAACCTGCTGAAACGCCAGGGCACTGCCCTGCTGGGCCGGGCGCTGCCCTTCGGCATCGGAGCCGTGGTCGGCGGCGTCGGCAACCGCATGATGGGACTCGCCGTCATCGCCAACGCCAAGGAGGCCTTCGGACCCATGCCGGACACGATCCCGGGCGAACTGCGGGCCAACGCGGGCGCGGCCGGCCCGGAGGCCCTCCGCAACACCCGTCCGGACATCGGCCTGGATGCGGGCCCCGGCACGCCTTCCGACCCCGGCCTGGGGGCGGGCCCGGGCACGCCTTCCGACGCCGGCCCCCGCAACGACTCTGCGCCGGAAGGCGGCAAGTCTTGGATCTGAACGCCGACCTCGGGGAGTCCTTCGGGAGCTGGACCATGGGTGACGACGCCGCCATGTTCCCCCTCGTCACGAGCGCCAGCGTGGCCTGCGGGGTGCACGCCGGAGACCCCGTGACGATGCTGGACACCTGCCGTGCCGCCTACGAGCTCGACGTCCGGGTGGGCGCCCACATCGGCTACCCGGACCTCGCCGGGTTCGGCCTCCGGGCACTGGACATGTCCTTCGACGATCTCTTCGGGTCCGTGCTGTACCAGCTCGGCGCCCTGGACGGGGTGGCCCATGCGGTCGGCGCCTCGGTGGATTACGTCAAGGTGCACGGCGCCCTCTACGATCGGACAGTGCGCGACGCCGAGCAGGCGTCGGCCGTGATCGCTGCCGTCCAGGCCTACGACCCGGGACTGCCGGTGCTCGGCTTCCCCGGCTCCGCCCTGCTCGCGATTGCAGCGGAATCGGGCCACCCCGTCTTCGCCGAAGCCTTCGCCGACCGCAGCTACCTGCCGGACGGCACCCTTGTGCCGCGCTCGCAGGACGGTGCCCTGCTGCACGACGCCGGGCAAATCGCAGAACGGGCCGTACGCCTCGCTACGAAGGGCGAAGTCGAAGCGGTCGACGGCACGGTGCTCCGGATCGAACCGCACTCGCTGTGCCTGCACGGGGCTGCCCCCGGGTCCATCCTCACGGCGGGCGCGGTCCGCGCGGCCCTGGAGCAGGCCGGCGTCGAGCTGGAAAGTTTCGCCTAGAGAGCTAGCCGAACAACAGGTGCGCCACGGTGAAGATGGCGAGCCCGGCAAGGGCGCCCACGACGGTGCCGTTGATCCGGATGAACTGCAGGTCCTTGCCCACCTGGAGCTCGATCTTTTGTGAGGTTTCTTCGCCATCCCAGCGCGCCACGGTATCTGAGATCACGGCGGCGATATCCGAGCGGTAGGTCTTCACGAGATAGCCCGCGGCGTCGCCGATCCACTTGTTCACCTTGCCGGCCAGTTCCGGATCCACCACCAGCCGGGTGCCGAAGTCGTGCACGGCGGCCTTGAACTTCACGGTCAGCTCGCTGTGCGGATCGTCGACGGCGGTGAGCAGGGCGGTCTTGATGGTGCCCCATGTGCGGGACGCGAGTTCCCTGACCTCGGGGTCGCCGAGGACCTGGGCTTTGATGCCCTCGGCGCGGGCGATCATGACCGGGTCATGCTGCAGGTCCTGCGCGAGTTCCTGGAGGTACTTGTCGATGGACAACCGGACCTGGTGCTGGGGATTGGCCTGCACCGCCTTGGTGAATTTCAGGATCTCCACGTAGACCTTGTCGCCCACGAGCCCGTCCACGAAGGTCGGCACCCAGGTGGGGGAGCGGTCCGTGACCAGCCTGCTGACGGTTTCGTGGTTGTCCCGGACCCAGTCCACCGTGCGGTCGACCAGCAGGTCCACGAGTGCGTGGTGGTGGCCGTCGTCGAAGATCCGCTGGGCGAGCCGGCCCACCGGCGGTCCCCAGGGCGGGGTGAGCAGATGCTTGCGGACCATGCTCTCGATCACGGCCTGGACGTCGTCGTCGTTCAACACGGTGAACGCGCCGCGGATGATGGCGGCGCCTTCCTTGGCGACGCGTTCGGCACCGCCGGGTCCGGACAGCCAGGTGCCAGCCTTGCGCGCGATGTCCATGGAGGCAAGCTTCTCGTGGACTACCTGCTCGGAGAGGAAGTTGGTCTCCACGAAGTCGCCCAGCGAGGCGCCGATCTGGTCCTTCCGATTCGGGATGATGGCGGTGTGCGGGATCTTGAGGCCCATCGGGTACTTGAACAGGGCGGTGACGGCGAACCAGTCGGCAAGCGCACCCACCATGCCGCCCTCGGCAGCCGCCCGGACGTATTCGAGCCACGGATACTGCTTCTGCAGTCCGAAGGCGATCAGGAAGATGACGGCCATCGCGATCAGCAGCGACACGGCGAGCAGCTTCATTTTCCGCAGCGCAACGGCTTTCTCGGCGTCCGCCGCGCTGTACCGATGTTCGACGGCGGACCCGGACGCGGGCCGGGAAGCTCGATCAGTATTCACGTGCATGTGCCCAGCCTAGTCGGACTCCTGGCCGGTCAGGTCCGCTAACGTGGCTCTATGACAACCGACGAGTCCCGGGACGCCCGTCCGCTTGTCTACGCCCACCGCGGCTCCAGCGGGGCTTTCGCGGAGCACACCCGGGCCGCCTACCTGCAGGCCATCGTCGACGGCGCCGACGGTGTCGAGTGCGACGTCCGCCTGACCCGTGACCTGCACCCCGTGCTGGTGCACGACGCGAACCTGGACCGGACCTCGGACGGCACCGGTCCGGTCGCCGACCGGACCCTGAGGGAGCTCCGCCGGTTGGATTTCTCCTCCTGGCGGGGCGCCCGGATTCCCGCCGAATACGGCGGCACATCAACGCAGTTCCTGACCCTTGTCGAGCTCCTGGACATCCTGCGGGCGGCAGGCCGCGAGATCGGGCTGGCAATTGAGCTCAAACACCCCAGCCCGTACCAGCTCAGGCTCGAAGACCGCGTCCTCGATGTCCTGACGGCCCAAGGGTGGGAGCCGGCCACGTCGATGCTCGGAAACATCAAGGTGTCCTTCATGAGCTTCAGCCCGGACGCGGTGAAGCACCTGCTCAAATCCGTTCCGGCGGAGGCGGTCTGCCAGCTGGTCGACGACGTGGACGTCGACGGCATCCGCGTAGGGCTTGGCCTCGGGGCGTTCACCGGCGGTGCGCTGGCAAACGTGATGAAGGCCGCCCACACGGAGGGAGTGCGGATCCTGAACAACGGTGAGGTCGGCATTGCCGGACCCGGCGTCGACTACTTGCGCGGGCACTCCCGGATCGTCCGGCGCTGGCTCGATTCCGGACGCCGGTTCCGGGTCTGGACAGTGGACGAGGAGGACGACGTCGCACTCTGCCAGGAGCTGGGCGTCCACGAGATCACCACGAACCGTCCCGCGCAGGTCCTCGCCCAACTCACCAACGGCGGCCGGCCGCCGCGCCGGGCACCGCAGTCCGGAGCAAGCGGTGATAATCGGATCAGGCCGGGGTAAAGCGAACGGGCCGCCTCTCCTGGGTGGGGAGGCGGCCCGCAAGCAAACACTGCGTTAGGTGTTCTGGACGTGGTCCTTGGCGTCAGTGGCGCTGGCCTTGACGTCCGAGACGCTGCCCTGGCCTTCGTCCTTGACGGTTTGGACGGCGTCGGTGGCGGTGGCCTTGACGTTCTCCACCGCTTCCTGGGCCGGCTCCTTGAGGCCCTGTGCCATGTCCTGGGCAGCCTCCGTCAGCTGGGTGGTGACCGGTTCCGCGGCGCTCTTCAGCGCCTCGGCGGCTTCGCGTTCCTTCTGGCTTGGCGGGATCAGGGAAGAGACGAGCAGTCCCACGCCGAAGGCGATCAGGCCGGCGGCAAGGGGGTTGCCCTGGGTCTTCACGGCGGCCTGGTGGGGGGCGTCCGCGATGGCCGATCCGGCATCCCCGATGGAGGAGCCAATGCTTGCTCCAGCGCTGCCTGTTGCTGAGTGGACTTTGCTGGTGGCGGTATCCGAGACGCCCATGATCTTGTCCTTCACCCCGTATACGGCGTCCTTGACCTTGTCGGTCTGCCGGTGGACGACATTGGACGGGGTTACTTTGTCAGCCACGGCATCCACGTTGGTGCCGAGGCGGGCGCGGGTAGCTTCAATGTCGGCGCGGATTGCGTCCGGGTTTTCACTCATCGTTTGTCCTCATTAGGTTTCAGGGTGGGTGGAATTTCCTGGATTGTCTCGACGGTCCGGGGCATGCCTTGGATTTTCTTGAGTTCCTTGCGGCCCATCGATGCCAGCACTGCGGCGATGATGCCCCAGATGATGGCTACTACGACGGCGGACCAGCCCAGGCCCATGAGCATCCCCAATGCGTACCAGAGGGCAATGGAAAGGAACAGCAGCACGAAGTGGCCGGCCACGCCGGCGCCCGCGAGCATGCCGCCGCCCTTGCCTGCCTTCGTGCCCGACTGCTTCAGTTCAGCCTTGGCGAGTTCGATTTCCTGCCGCATCAGGGTGGAAAGTTCCCGGGTGACGTCACTGAGGAGATCTCCCAGGGAGGTCGAATCCGCCTTGGCGTGCGCGGCGGAGGGAGGGGGTTCCGGTGTCTGGCTGCTCACAGGGGTCGCCCTTCGCCTTCGGTGTACGGATCATTGACGTCGCGCAGCGGGACACCGGCGCTGGAACTTCCCGGAAGGGTCTGCGCCGGACCCGGCCGTGTTGCGCCTGGCAGCGGCGGCTCGCCGTACACGGTCTCCGCGTATGGCGGTAGGCCGGTCGTGGTCTCGTCGTAGAACGGCTCGCCGACGCCCGCAGTGATGTTGGCTTCGGTAGCCGGGGACTGCCGTGGCTGCGGCGGGACTGCCGTGCCCGTTGTGGAACTTGTGGCGGACGCACCGGCCTGGAGGCTTCGGCCCAGCCTCCCCGCTAGCAACCCCGCGCCGGCGGCCAGGAGCAGGAATGCCCCGGGGCGCTGGCGGGCAAAGGACTTCGCCTCATCCAGCAGGGATCCCGGATCCCGGTTCTCCAGCCACGAGGCCACGGAGGCGGAGCGGTCCGCCGCCTGGCGGATCAGGTCCGAAGCGACACCCTGCTGGTCCGGCGCATCCGCCATGGTGCGCAGCTGCGAGGAGATCGTGCGGATTCCTTCGGCCGCCTTCTGCTGCTGCGTGCCCGCCTGGCTCGTCAGGTCCGACTTCGCCTGGTGCAGCAGGTCCTTGGTGCTGGTCTTCACCTCGGAGGCCACATTGGCGGCCTCTGCCTTCGCCGTTTCCGCCACGTTCTGGGCGGCGCCGGCAGCCTGTCCGGCCACATTCGCCGCCTCGTCCTTTGCGACGTCCTTTTTGGACTGGGAACCTTCAGGAGCGGCGGGGGATGCTGTTCCTGCGGCCGGGTACGGATTTGTGGAGGCAGGCTCTGCAGCCTGCGGCCATTGGTTCTCTGTCATCGTTGCTCTCTTTTCGGAAGGTTAGCTGGCGATTAGGAACCAGCGGTGCTGGATCGAACAGTAAGCATGGTTACTATGTAGATCGTAAGCACACTTGGTATCTGCTGCAAGATGTAGATGGTCCGCATTTGCCATATTGCTGGAATTGTGCGGAATTTTCGGCTCCGAGGGCTTGGCGGCGGCCGCGGTCCAAGGGTCGGATCGTTCCGAGAGGCCGATGCAAAACTTCCGTTAATCTCAAAAAAATAGTAAGCATGCTTGCCAAGCGCTTACTAAGCATGCTTATGGTGGAGGTATGCAGGCTTCCGCATGGAGGTGTTGCAAACCCAAACCTCATCCGGATCCAAGGAGGCATTATGCTCGCCAAGGAAGATATCGACGACCTGCTCCAGCGCAACGGAAACGTCGTTGCCACCGATGGAGACAAGATCGGATCCATCGGCCAGGTCTACGCGGACGACGACAATGGCCAGCCCACGTGGGTCACGGTGAAGACCGGACTGTTCGGCACTTCCGAATCCTTCGTCCCGCTGGAGGGCGCCCGCATCGAAGGCGGCGACATCGTCATCCCGTACACCAAGGACCAGGTCAAAGACGCCCCCCGGGTGGACACGGACGGGCACCTCGAGCCTTCCGAAGAGGACCGGCTCTACGCCCACTACGGACTAGGCGGCGGGGCTCTGACCTATACGGAGGCGACGACCGGCCGGGACACGGACTATGACGGGACTGGCCGCGACGCGGGGGTTGCCGCCGCCGGACGTGCGCGGCTGCGCAAATATGTAACCACCGAGAACGTGACCCAGACCGTTCCGGTGCAGCGTGAAGAGCTCCGGATCGAACGGGAACCCATCACGGACGACGTGACCGTGGATGAGGAAGTACGCAAGGAACGCATCGAAACCGACGGTGACGACGGCAGTCGGCGGTAGCAAACAAGCGGAAGTCAGGGACAGGACCCCGCCCTGGTCCTGACTTCCACTCTCATATTTTTGCTCTGCACGTCCCGACCCAGGAAGGCATCACGGATGAGCCGCGATCCTGAACCGAACCTCCGGGGCAGCTATCGGCTTCTGGTCGCGGCGGCCCGGCTGGTTCAGCGCCGCCAGGATGAAGCGCTGGCGCCGCTGGGCCTGACGCGCGCCGCAGTTATCGCCCTGGAGGCTGTCGCCCCCCGCCCGCTAAACCAGGAACAGCTCGCCGCGAAAGTGCACGTCCAAAGCCAGACCCTCGGCAGAGTCCTGGCCCGGCTGGAATCCCAAGGGCTCGTGACCAGAACCCGGAACGAGACGGACCGTCGCCAACTCCAGGTCGAACTGACGGAGGCGGGACAGGCGGCCCTGGAAGCGGCCCGTAACGCGGAGAATAACGCCTTTCCGGCGGCCATGGATGTCGAGGGCTGGGAGATCCTCCAGCAGCAATTGGCCAGATTTGTTGACTCCTTCCAAGGCCCACCACCGGACCCGCAGACCAGCCCAGGACAACCGGGCCCGCCGGTGGAGCGTACGCTTGAAACGACCCACCACCGGCGGTTCACGCCGGGGCAGGATCCAGCGGGGTCGGAAAGCACTGATGGTTACTGAACACCAGGATCCTCCCGCAACCGGGGTGGGTGCAGGGAAATTACGCTAGGCCCTGTCGTTGGCGGCCAGGACACTGGCGATCCTCATCGTCAACGCGGCGGCCGGGAGTGCTGGTCATCGCCGCCCGCCGGCTCCACCTGACGAGCTGGAAGCGCCGGACTACCGCCCCTGCAGAGCCAACTTCGGCAGGTAGCCAGCCTCTTGCACACGATCGGGCAGGCTCCTACGATAGGTCTACTCGGGGCAGTATTCGAAGGGTCAGTCCTGCGGGTAGAGGGGGCCGCCATGAAGCAACGATCAAGACGGATCGCACTCGCGGCCACCGTGGCTGGCCTCTTGCTGCTGCCCATCGGTGCTGGGCCGGCGGCGGCGGCACCGACCGGCTGCTGGACCAATGATGGCGTCTGGTTCCCTTACGCCACCGCTCACTGTTCCGGGGGAACGGGTGCCTACCAAGTCTGGGCCACGTGCATGCAGAATTTCTGGCCCTACAACGCGGCGTTCGTCGAAAGTGACTGGAAGCGGGCGGGGAGTCATGAGACGGCATGGGTGTGGTGCCCAGCCGGTAATAGGGTGCTGACCTACGGCGTGGGCCTCAGAAGCTAAACGAGCCGAAGACTTTCTCGCGCAGGGTGCCCGGCGCGTACTCAGTCTGGGCCAGTCCGCCGCGCCGGAAACCGGTGCTGAGAATTGCGGCCCTCAACCGCGGACCATGGTGTACGTTTGCTTCCGGTCAGCACAAACCTAGGAATGAGAGTCACCTCAGTGGCAACCGATTACGACGGAGCCCGATCCGGCGTCAAGGAATCGCGGGACCAGCGCACCAGTGTCGTCCATGGAGGGTTCGAGTAGTCCGTGCTCCGTCTGAAACGCCTTGCAGTTTTCGGCCTGTTCGTATTCTGCGTGATCACCGGGTTCTTATTCTGGGCGCTCCCTCTGTCCGGTGCGGAGACCCGCGGGGCCCTGCCTCCACCGCCGCAGGCGGAGGCGACACTCGAAATGCTGTCGACCGACAGCACCTCCGCGGTGAGCATTACCCGGAGCGCGGACGCGCAGTGGCTCATCCGGGCTGCGGCGCAAACCGGCATCCCTGCCCGCGCGCTGAAGGCCTACGTGACTGCGGCCGTCGCGGCCAACGTTTCCGCTCCGACCTGCGGGATCGGCTGGAATACGGTGGCGGCCATCGGCTTCATCGAATCCGGCCACGGAACTCACGGCGGCGGACACCTGACAACCACCGGGCAGGCGAGCGGGCCGATCATCGGCCCCAGCCTCAACGGCGATGGTTTCGCCGCCATCGCTGACACGGACGCGGGTGCCTTGGACGGTGACGCCCTCTGGGACCGCGCCGTCGGACCGATGCAGTTCATTCCGTCCACTTGGCAGTACGCGGGGCGGGACGGGAACGGCGACGGAGCAGCCGACCCCTCTAACATCGACGACGCCGCGCTGAGTGCCGCCTCGTACCTGTGCGCCCACGGCCGTCACCTCACGACCGCAAGGGGCTGGAACGACGCCATCTACTCCTACAACCAGTCTGAGTCCTACCTCAACCAGGTCCGCGAGCAGGCAAAGGCCTACGCTGGACAGTCTGGCGCTGCAGGCTAACTCCTCGACCGGCTCACTTTTTGGGGATTGGGTCAGGCCCTTGGCGGCATTCGCGGCAGGAAGACGTGTGGGGAAATCCTTTACCGCGACGCTTGGTTTTCCGTTGGGGCGGCTCATCAGATATTTACAGGGTTTCCGCAAGAGACTTGCGAGATGTTTGCCGTGGGCTGAGAGGCAGCCCTGACGATCTGATGGAGGCTGGTTCATCAGGCGATGCAAATGAACGGGGAACACTGGTTGTGACACGGAAAAAGAGCATGTCCGGGATGGGTAGCAGGGCCGCTGCCATCACGGTTTGGGCGGCGGCCGGTGTACTGATCATCCCGGCATCAGCGGCCATCGCGGCACCAGCGCCTGGATTCACTGAATTGGTGAGTGTCAGCGGCACCGGAACCCAGGGCGACAGCGATAGCGAACGGCCCTCGGTCAGCGCGGACGGTCGTTATGTGGCTTTCACCTCCAGAGCCGGGAACCTCGTTCCGGATGACACCAACGGCGGCCTGTCATCCCTGACCGCCGGATACGACACCTTCGTCCGGGATCGGCTGACCGGAACTACCGAACGCGTCAGCGTTTCCAGCGCCGGACGGCAGGGCGACGGCGACAGCGGCGTCCTAAATGGAATGGGCGGCCCATCCATCAGCGCGGATGGCAGGTATGTGGCGTTTGACTCGGAGTCCACCAACCTGGTCAAGGGAGACACCAACAATACCGCGGACGTCTTTGTGCACGACCGCGTCACCAAGGTGACCACACGCGTAAGCGTTGCGAGCGGCGGCGCCCAGGCCGGCGGCGGTGAAAATCCGGACATTAGTGCCGACGGCAGGTACGTGGCGTTCTATTCCTACGCTGAGGACCTTGTTCCGTCCGACACCAATTTCGCTGCAGATATCTTCGTTCATGACCGTCAGGCCTCGGTCACCGAACGCATCAGCCAAACTCCCGAGGGTTCCGACGCCAACGGCGGATCGTATTTCACCCCACAGCTGAGTGAAGACGGAAGCTTTGTCTACTTCTCCTCCTTCGCCTCAAACCTGGTGCCCGGTGCGGAGGCGGACACCGACGACGTCGACGCGTTCTTGTACAACCGCGGAACCGGCGTTATGTCCGCTGTCACAACCGGGCGCGGCAATCCGTTTTCGTTCGTCACCCTGCACGGCCTCGCCAACGGGATCAGCAACAACGGCCGGTTTCTCACTTTCACTACCAAGGACGACGGCTTCATCAGCCCGGACACCAACGGCTTCAATGAGGACGCTTGGCACGTCGATACCGCCACCGGTGAGTACACGCTCGTCAGCGTGAACGACACAGGCGAGCAGGGTGATGAATTGACGTTTGCGGGAGACGTGAGCGATGACGGCCGGTACGTGGCGCTCGTATCCCGCGCCACCAATTTCGGCGGCCCCGAGGACTTCCGCGAAAACATATATCTGCGCGACATTGCGGAGGGGACAACCGAGATTGTCAGCGTGTCCAGTGACGGCACCTTCGGCGACGGTAACAGCCTGTTTCCGTCAATGACCCCCAGTGGCCAGGTCATAGCCTTCGATTCGCAGTCGTCACTCGTGCCCGACGACGGGAATACTTTCAGGGATGCCTTTGTCCGGGACATGAGACTCGCTTCTGATATCGCCCTAACAATGACGGACTCGCCGGACCCGGTCCTGGCCCGCGGCCAGGTCACCTACACGGTCACGCTTCAGAACCACGGCCCGGGCGGCGCATCCGGCCTCAGCATGACAGACACCCTGCCCGACGCCATCTTCGTCTCGGCATCGTCCAGCCAAGGTTCCTGCCAGCGTGAAGGCAGCGGCAAGAGCGGCGGCATACTGACCTGTGACCTCGGATCGCTGGCGGCATCCGGAACGGCCACAGTGACCATCGTCGTCAACCCGGCGAAAGCCGGAACCATCTCCAACACCGCAACCGCGCGCGCCAACCAACCGGACCCTGACAGCGCGAACAACACGGCCACGGAAACGACAACCGTGATTTCCGCCAAATGACACCCCGTTAGCCGATTCCCGACGATCGTTAAATAACGGGTGGTGATCCAGCGCGGCGACTCGTCCAAGGAGCGCATGCGAAAAAGTGCCATCGCGGAGATGAAAAACCAGGTGAAGTTCGTGGCCACGGACGGCCATGCTTCGTGGAATGAGCCATTGACAATGAAGGCACAAGAACCAAGGAGATTCGCGGTCTGGAAGCCCTGACGCGAAGGCGATGAGTTGTAGCGGAGGGAGAGGCCGGGGACTATCTCACGCGTACCACCATGGTGATCCCGGTTACACAGTGGGACATTAGTAGACATCGAGTAATTCACCGGATCTTAAGGAGGCTTTCGATGTCATCCTCGGCGCAGGTCCCTGCGGGCAGTGCAGCATCTCCCCCGGAGGCGAGGAAGAAGAAGGACAGGACCCACGTTCTCTATGTGACGGTGATCGCAGCCGTCGTGCTGGGCGCTGTGCTCGGTCTGGTGGCGCCGGGCTTTGCACAGGCGCTGAAGCCGTTGGGCGACGGTTTCATTGCGCTGATCAAGATGATGATCGCCCCGATCATCTTCTGCACCATCGTGCTGGGCGTCGGGTCGATCGCCAAGGCGGCCACCGTGGGCAAAGTTGGCGGTCTGGCGCTCGGCTACTTTATGCTAATGTCCACTTTCGCACTGGCCATCGGGCTCATTGTCGGCAACCTCGTTCAGCCGGGTGAAGGGCTCAACCTCCAGGGCGGCACCTTCGAAGCCGGAGGCGGTGACGGGGAGGCCGCGGGAACCACCGAGTTTATCTTGGGCATCATCCCGACCACGCTGCTGTCTTCGCTGACCTCCGCCAGCATCCTTCAGACGCTGTTTGTGGCGCTGCTGGTCGGTTTCGCCCTCCAGCGGATGGGCAGGTCGGGTGTGCCGATCCTAAAAGCGATTGGTTCCGTCCAGACGCTCGTGTTCCGGATCCTGGCTATGATCATGTGGCTGGCGCCCATCGGTGCTTTCGGCGCCATCGCCGCCGTCGTCGGGCAGACTGGCATCCAGGCGATTATCAGTCTGGCGACCCTCATGGTCGCCTTCTACATCACCTGCATTGTCTTCATCGTCGTGGTGTTGGGGAGTCTGTTGAAGTTCGTCACCGGGGTCAATATCTTCCGGTTGATGAGGTATCTGGCCCGTGAATATCTGCTCATTTTCTCCACTTCATCCTCCGAGGTGGCGCTGCCGCGGCTGATCGCCAAGATGGAGCATCTGGGTATCGCGAAGCCGGTGGTCGGTATCACGGTGCCGACGGGGTATTCCTTCAACCTGGACGGCACGGCCATTTACTTGACCATGGCCTCGTTGTTCGTTGCGGAAGCTCTGGGCACGCCGTTGTCCATCGGTGAGCAGATTTCGCTGCTGGTGTTCATGATCATTGCCTCCAAGGGCGCCGCTGGGGTCACCGGGGCTGGACTGGCCACCCTGGCCGGTGGTCTGCAGTCGCACCGGCCAGACCTGGTGGAGGGTGTGGGACTGATCGTGGGGATCGACCGGTTTATGTCCGAGGCCCGGGCGCTGACCAATTTCACCGGCAACGCCGTGGCCACGGTGCTGATCGGCACCTGGACCCGGGAAATTGACAAAGACCAGGTGGAGCAGGTCCTGTCCGGTGCCTTCCCGTTCGACGAAGTCACGATGGACGAAGACCATGGCTATGAGGGTCCTCCGGAAGGCGTCCGGGAACACGAGGAGCACGAACGGGAGGCTGCCGGTGCGGCGGCGCCGCGCAAGGAGGAACGATGAAAGAACGGCCGCGCGTGACGGTGTGGTCATCGCGAGTGGACACAACGAACGAGTCCAAAACGGGGACCCCATCGCGCACGGGGAAATGTCCGCACTTCGTGCGGCCGGCCGGCAGAAGAGTTACCGGGACATCCCGGGAGTAACTCACCGGCTATGGACAGGTCTGGATGTTTCCACGGTCTTCCCAGTAGTGGCCGGTACAGGGGCGAAGCGAGATGCAGCCGAACGCAGGATTTTATCTCGCCTTGGCGGCCACTCCCCTGTTCGCCATCTAGTTGTATTAACCACAGACGTTAGTGACGGTCGGCGTGGTGTGGTGACATGAAGAAGACCTCCGAGTGGAGTGGGGCTTGTCTAGAGTCCAATTCCACAAACGGAGGTCTTCAATGTCCCACCCTAATGCTTTTCTCGCCCGCAGGGGACGGATCGAGCTGGCAAAGTGCATTGTCGAGGACGGCTGGCCGTTACGTCGGGCTGCAGAACGTTTTCAGGTCTCCGTCCCGACCGCGGCGCGCTGGGCCAGCCGCTACCGGGAGCTGGGCGAAGACGGCATGGAGGACCTCTCCAGCCGGCCGTCCCGGTCCCCGCGCCGCACTCCTGCCCGGCGGGAACGACGAATCATCGCGCTGCGGGTCAACCGCCGCTGGGGGCCGGCGAGGATCGGTTACCTGCTCGGTATCCACCCGTCCACCGTGCACAAGGTCCTCTCCCGGTACCGGCTTGCCAGGCTGTCGTGGCTGGACCGGGCCACGGGCAGGGTGATCCGCCGCTACGAGCACCAGAACCCCGGGGACATGGTCCACGTGGACATCAAGAAACTCGGCCGGATTCCTGACGGCGGCGGACACCGCGTGACCGGCCGGGCCGCGGGGAACCGGAACAAGACCGGCACAAACGCCAACCGCAGGCCCGGCTACGCTTACCTGCATAACGCAGTCGATGACCACTCCCGCTTTGCCTACACCGAGATCCTCTCTGACGAGAAGAAAAAAACCGCCGCCGGCTTCTGGGAACGGGCAAACGCTGCCTTCAACGCCGCCGGGATCACGGTGAGCCGGGTCTTGACAGATAACGGCTCCTGCTACCGCTCCCGCGTCTTCGCCCAGGCTCTCGGTGCGGACATCAAGCACAAACGCACGCGCCCCTATCGCCCCCAGACCAACGGAAAGGTTGAGCGGTTCAACCGCACCATGCTCGACGAATGGGCCTACGCGAAGCCCTACGCATCAGAGGCCGAGCGTGTTGCCGCTTTCCCCGCCTGGTTGCACCACTACAATCACAACCGAGGCCACACCTCACTCAAGGGTCAACCACCCGCCAGCCGTGTCACCAACCTCCGTGGGTAATACATCTAGTTGACGGAAGATCCGCTATCGGTTGAGTCGCGACGATGCATGGGAGAGTGGCTTGCCTGCGGGGAGCCGCGGCTGGTGAACTTCAGCCTCGGAGGTACTGGCGCAGGCCGGGAACGGCGAAGTTCACCTTCCCGTATCCGGCTGATTCGATCAGGCCCGCTGCTATGAGCCGGACTTGGGAGCAGATCACCAAGCTCGAAACGGGAAGCTTCGGGACTCAGGCGGGCCTAGGCCGAGTTGCTGGCACTCCGGCAGCCAGGCGTCGTCGGCGCAACCCCCGCTGGTTTCTGCACGTTCTGCGGCTGTGATTGAGTTGGTCCATGCCATTTCGCTGGGCCGGCCGGGCCACCCAGACACTTTCCGCGGCTGCCCTCAGCGCATTGCTGCTGGCCAGCGCCGGGAAACACTTCCGGGAACCGGAGTTCTTCAGCCCGATGGTGCCGGACTTCCTGTGCCGGGACGACTCCGGCGAGCGAGCCAACGGTCCGTTTGCCATGCTGTCCCGGGAGGAATGGGTAGCCGCGAGCGGTCTGCTCGAAGTCGGCTGCGCCGTCGGACTCCTGATTCCGGCCACGCGCCACGCGGCGGCCGGCTGCGCCGCCGCCATCTTCACACTGTTCGTGGCAGGGCACGTCGACGCCCTGCGGATCTCGGCCCCGGGACGGCGGCGGTGAAGCTCCTGCAGTCCCCGGCGGTGCGGGTGGGGCTGTCTATCAGCATTGCCACCGGTCTTTATGGCGTGTCCTTTGGTGCCTTGTCGGTCACCTCGGGGCTGGACTTCTGGCAGACCATGGCGCTGAGCCTGCTGCTCTTCAGCGGCGGCTCGCAGTTCGCTTTCATCGGCGTGGTGGCCGGAGGCGGCTCCGGCGTCGCCGCGATGGGGGCCGCCACGTTGCTGGGTATGCGTAACGGGATCTACGGGATGCAGATCAACGCCCTGCTTCGGCCGCGCGGCTGGCTCAGGTTCGCTGCTGCCCACGTGACGATCGACGAGTCCACCGCCACCAGCACCGGACAGACGGATCCACTAGAGCAGAAGCGCGGTTTCTGGACTGCCGGCGTCGGCATCTTTCTCCTCTGGAACCTGTTCACCGCCGTCGGCGCGCTCGCGGGGGCCGCTTTGGGGGACCCCAAGCAGTGGGGTCTCGACGGCGCTGCGGTGGCGGCGTTCCTGGGCCTGCTCTGGCCGCGGCTGAAGGGCCGCGAACCGGTGGCGATCGCCGTCGTATGTGCCCTGGCCACCGTGCTGGCCGTCCCGTTCGTGCCCGCCGGGGTGCCGATCCTGGTGGCCGCCGTCGTGGCGGCCGGAATCGGCTGGCTGAGCCATGGCCGCAGTGACGAAGGCCTGGAACCCGACGTGGACCCCTATACCGGGCATCACCCTGCCCATCCTTCATCCCGCACTTCCGGAGACACCCGATGAACCTGTGGCTCTGGCTGCTGCTGGCCTGCCTGCTGGGCTACGCCTGGAAACTGCTGGGCTACCTCGTCCCCGCCAGCCTGCTCCGCGATCCGCGCATGTCCCGGATTGCCGGCACCATGACCATCGGCCTGCTGGCGTCCCTGACCATCGTGAACGCCATGGCGTCGGGTCAGTCGTTGGCGCTGGATGCCCGCCTGGGGGCGCTGGGAGCGGCCGGTGTCGCCTTGTGTTTCCGGGCGCCGTTCCTCGTGGTGGTGCTGGCAGGGGCAGGCGCCGCCGCCGGACTGCGGTTGCTGGGCTGGAACTGACTTTCGCAACCGGCTCGGCCGCAATTTTGAGGCGAAGATTCCGGCCGGCGTCGTCCTCTTCTGACGGTCCTCGTCCGTTGGCGGCCGGACGTCAGGTGGAAGCATTCCCGCCCTGCCGCGGGGCGCCCAGCCCGGCAAGCCGGAGAATGAGGAGCAGCCCGCCGACGACCGCGGCGATCATGTCCCAAGGCATCGGCGCTAGCCGAGGATGGCGTCGAAGGCGGTGCCGGGCAACGGCGACTGTGGCGGCAGGGGCCGGTCGGGCCGGTCGGTGCGGATGGCGTCCTCCACCAGGGCGACGGGCCGGCGCCAGGCGTCCGATCCGGCCTCCATGGTGTCCACGGCGCCGATCAGCATGGCGAGCAGCCGGATCAGGTCGGTCATGGAAATGTCGCTGCGGAGGGATCCCTGGCCCTGGCCCCGCCCCAGCAGCACGGCCACGGATTCGAACAGTTCACCGGTGATGCCGGTCAGCAGCCCGCGCCGGCCGGCGACGGCGCCGAGCAGGTTGGCTTCCTCGCTGGCGACGCCCATCACTGCATTGATCACGCGGAAGAGGCCGTCCGCCGCATCCGGGCCGGCCAGGGCATCGTCGATGACAGGGTCAACCAGGCGCCGGAGCTGCCGGTTCAGCGCCGCGAGCACCAGTTCTTCCTTGTCCGCGAAATTGCGGAACAGCGTGGCCGGGCCGACGCCTGCCGTGACTGCGATGGTCTGGAGCGGGACTTCCGGCCCGTGCTCGCGGAAACAGGTCCGGGCCGCAGTGATGATCTTGTCCACGTTCCGCGCCGCGTCAGCGCGGAGCGGCCTGCCTTCTACTGCCCGGTTCATTTGCCTAGGGTAGCAACGCGAGGGTTGAGTAAAGGTGATACTGGCCGGTAACAGCCAAGATGACGGTTTCCGTGCCCAACCGGGCTCCCCCCCCGGCACCCGGCGGCCCTGGACAACATGGCAGACTGGAGCCATGTTGCTCGCATTCTCTGTCGCACCCTCAGGCCGGCCCATGACCACGGCGGACACATCGTCTGCCGCGCCCTCAGTCCCCTCTGCCGCGGCAGACGAAGCCTCGGTCCACGACGCCGTCGCGGAGGCGGTGCGGATCGTCCGGGAGTCCGGGCTGCCCAACCATACCGACTCCATGTTCACCACCATCGAGGGCGAGTGGGACGAAGTCTTCGCGGTGGTTAAGCGCGCCACGGAGGCCGTGGGCCGTTACGGCAGCCGGGTCTCGCTGGTGATCAAGGCGGACATCCGACCGGGCTACGCGGGGGAACTGACGGGCAAGCTGGAACGACTGGAAATGGCGATCGGCGACGCCGCGGCAACCGACCAGGGCTAAAGCCAGGCCACGCAGACGCTAGCCCCGCCGGCGCGACCGCCCGACGCGACCGCCCGGAAGCTACCCCGCGGACGCTAGCCCCGCCGACGCGGCCTCCTGATGTGACCGCCCGGACGCTACCGCCCGGAGTGGCGAACTGTAAGACTGGGGCATGATCGAGCATCAGACCACACCACGCTGGACCGCCGTCGAGGACTTCGTGACCGAACTCGTGGTCCGTCCGGACGGCTCCCTCGAACGCGCCGTGACGAGCGCCCTTGAAGCGGGCATGCCGCCCATTGAAGTCGCGCCCAATGCGGGCAAGCTGCTCAAGCTGCTGGTCCAGCTCTCCGGTTCCCGCCGCGTGCTGGAGATCGGCACCCTGGCCGGGTTCAGCACCATCTGGATGGCACAGGGCCTGCCCGACGGCGGCAGGCTGGTCAGCTGCGAATACCTGCCCAGGCATGCCGAGGTGGCCCGCGCAAACCTCGACGAAGCCGGATTTGGCTCCAAGGTGGAGGTTAGGGTCGGTGCCGCGCTGGACACGCTGCAGGCGCTCCAGGATGAAGGTGCCGAGCCGTTCGACTTCGTCTTCATCGACGCGGACAAGGAAAACAATGCCCACTATCTGGACTGGGCCATCCGACTCGGCAGGCCCGGCACCACGGTGGTGATGGACAACGTGGTCTGGGAAGGCGCGCTGCTGGACGCTGACCTCGATCCCGTCAACGCGCCGGGCATCATCAGCGCGTTGACGATGATGGGCGAGGATCCGAGGCTGGACGGGACCGTCATCCAGACCGTGGGCTCGAAAGGCTGGGACGGCTTCGCCCTGGCGCTGGTCCGCTAGGCGGACTGTCCCCCCGATTTGCGCCGCCGGCAGCCGCGTGTGGTTCCCCGGCGCCCAGCCCACAGCGAAGTGTTCAGTATGCTCGGATTTACTGCGGGCCGCCCCCGCCGACCGCCGCACGCGCCGCGGCGGGCCTTTCTGCCCTAGTCCGGCCCGGGCCGTGGTGCCACCGTTAACCATGGGGTCGATTTTCTCCGACCAGCGCCGCCTCGTGGCCGTGGGGGCCGCCATAGCGCTGGCGGCAGCGGGGGTGGTCCTGGCGCTCATCTTTGCCGCACGTCCTCCGGCCGCCGGGCCAGCGGCTCCGGCCACGACCCCCGGTAACGCCAGCACCTTGACCCCGGGTGCGTCCGCCGGCGCGGCTCCGTCGGAAACCCGAACTTCGGACCCAAACGGTTCAACCCCCGCCGAACCGGCGCCGACGCCGCCGATCCCGGCAGAGCCGATTCCCGTTCCGCCTGTGCAGCCGCCCGCGCCGCTACCTCCCGGACCAGTGGTTCCCGGTCCGGCGTCTCCCGCCCCGGCGCCGCCCGTCCCCGGGGCGCCGTTTCCCGCAGAGCTTGCCGGCCGGGACCTCGAAGTCATCCCCGGCGCCGGACGGGTGGTGGCTTTGACGTTCGACGCCGGAGGCAATTCTGCCGGGCTGTCCGGGATCCTGCAGACGCTCGCGACCACCGGCGTCCGCGGCACATTCTTCCTGACCGGCAGCTGGGCCAGCTCCAACCCGGCGGGAGTCGCCACGATCATGGCCGGCGGACACCGGCTGGGCAACCACTCGATGACGCATCCGGGCTTCACCGGACTTCCGGATGCTGCGATCGGGGACCAGCTGATCCGGGCGCAGCAGGCCATCCAGGCGGCCGGCAGCGATCCCCGGCCGTTGTTCCGGTTTCCCTTCGGCGAACGCGATGCCCGGACCATTGCCACGGTGAACAGGCTCGGCTACCTGCCGGTCCGCTGGACCGTGGACACGCTGGGATGGAAAGGCACCAGCGGTGGGATCACGGCGCAGATTGTGGCGGACCGGGTCCTCGCGCAGCTCCAACCGGGGGAGATTGTCCTCATGCACATCGGGTCCAACCCCAGTGACGGAACCACGCTCGACGCCGACGCCCTCAGCCAGATCATCAGCCGAATCCAGCAGGCCGGCTACGGCTTCACCGCCCTTGATGCCGTGCTTGACTAGCGGTCCGCTGGCCGCGCAGCTGGACCGGTTCAGCGATCTGCAACACGGCGGCACCGGTGATGCGGCCCTCCGCGAGATCCAGCAGAGCCTGATCCGCGGCGGAAAAAGGGTAGGTCACGGTGGCGGGCCGGAGCGGGATCTCCGCGGCGATGCGGAAGAACTCCTCGCCGTCGGCACGGGTGTTGGCCGTGACGCTGCGGACTTGGCGTTCCTGAAACAGTTCCCGGGCGTAGTTCAGCGGCGGAATGTCGCTCAAGTGGATGCCGGCGACCGCGAGGGTCCCGCCACGGTCCAAGGCACGCAGTGCCACCGGCACCAGGCTGCCGGCCGGTGCGAACAGGATCGCGGCGTCCAGCGGGTCCGGCGGGTCCTCCTCCGCGCCGCCGGCGAACGTCGCGCCCAGTTCCAGGGCAAGACGCCGGGCGTTCTCCGACCGGGTCATGACATACAGGCGGGCGCCCTGGTAGAGGGCGATCTGGGCGGCCAGGTGTGCGGACCCGCCGAAACCATAGATCCCCAACCGGCCGCCGATGGGCAGGTCCGCCCGGAGCAGGGCGCGGTACCCGATGATGCCGGCGCAGAGCAGTGGTGCGGCCTCCTGATCCGAGAAGACCTCCGGAATGCGGTAGGCGAACTTCTCGGCCACGGTGACCAGCTCGGCATACCCGCCGTTCCGGTCCCACCCGGTGAAGGTCGGGTTCAGACAGAGGTTTTCCTGCCCGCGCAGGCAAAATCGGCAGGAGCCGCAGGTCCCGCCCAGCCATGCCACGCCGACGCGCTCACCCCGTTTGAACCGTTTGGCGCGCGGCCCGCACTGGAGTACTTCGCCAACGACTTCGTGCCCGGGAATCGTCCCGTCGTGCTTCGGCGCCAGATCGCCCACGGCCAGGTGCAGGTCCGTACGGCACACCCCGCAGACCCGGACCCTCAGCAGCACTTCGCCGGGACCCGGGCGGGGGTCAGGGCACTCCGCGACGGCGAGCGGACTCGTCCTGATCGGTCCCGGCCGGACCACCCGCCAAGCTCGCACCACGCACTCCTCTTCTCGCGCATTCCGTCTCTGCGCACCCGGGGCCTTTAGGAACACGTCCGGGTCTGGCGTCAGCGCGTAATCAGCACGTTGCAGCGCGCCTTGTGCAGCACAGCGGAAACAGTGTTGCCGGGGCCGCCCTCCCGGTTATGCGTTCCGATTACCAGTACGTCTGCCTCGCCTGCTGCCGCCAGCAGCTCCTTGGATGCGGCGCGGCCGTGGACCAGCGTGCCCGAGACCGCCAACTCCGGAGCCAGCTCCCGTGCTTCAGCCAAGGCATGGTCCAGCACTTCCTGGCCTTGGAGCGGGGTGTGACGGCCATGCTCGTCACGGTCCCCTCCGCGGGATTTGTCGATGTGGATCAGCTGCAGGGAGGTACCGAGCGTGGTCGCCAGATGGACGGCGCCGGCCAGGGCCGCTGAACTCCGTGACGTCCCGTCGATACCCACGACGACTGGCCTACCGGGGCTGCGCGGACGACGGATGGCAATCAGCGGGCAGGGCGAGGAGCCGGCCAGATCCAGGCAGACGGAGCCCGCCAGCTGCCCAAGTATGCCGCCGATGCCTCGGCTGCCGATCACCAGGAGGCGGGCATCCCAGGTGGCGCTCCGGAGAACCGGCGCCGGTAGCCCGGCTTCCATGACGCCGTCGACGGCGGCAGCGTCGGCACCGCCGTCGGCACTGCCGTCGGCACCGGCGTCGGCCGGGACGGCGGCACTTACCTCCGGTGAGGCGCCCGGGACCACGCCCGCGAGCGGTCGGTAGGCCTGACGGGCGAGCTCGACGCCTTCCGCAAGGATGGTTTCGGCGGAATGCCGCAGCCCGCTGCCTTCCACGCCTTTAACCGGCCCGAGGTTCTTGGTGAAGACGGGCCAGACCCAGGCGTGCACAACGCGGAGCGGGGACTGCAGGGTGGCCGCGTACTCGGCGGCCCACCGGACCGCCTGCTGCGCGGCCTCGGACCCGTCGTAGCCCACGGCCACCGTGCCGCGCCCCTGCCCTGCTGCAGGTGCCAACTGCTTCCTCCCGGGTCAGCCGGCGCTGACCGCCGGATCTGGCCCCAGTAGACCGCACCATGCCCGGCGGGGCTAGGGGCTTTGGTCCCGCGAGTCGCGCCGGTTCGTGGCATCCTTCCGGCCGGTATCCCCGTCGGTGTCGCCGTGTTGTTCACGCAGCTCGCGGCCGTGACGGATGTCTTCCTCTTCCTTTTCCTGCAGTTTGTCGCTCTTCTTGGTGTCACGGGGCGGCAGTTGGATGGTTTCCTCGGCCTGGATGCCGGCCTGGAGCTGGCGGCCACGTTCCATCTCGGCGTCGAACTCGGCACCGAACAGCAGTGACATGTTCAGGATCCAGAGCCACAGGAGTGACACGATGACGCCGCCGATCGTCCCGTAGGTCTCGTTGTAGCTGCTGAAGTTGGCCACGTACAGCGCGAAGCCGAGCGAGGCCAGCAGGAAGATCACCAAGGCGATGAATGACCCCGGGCTCATCCAACGGAATTTGGGCTGTTTCACGTTCGGGCTGGCGTAGTAAAGGATGGCGATCGCCAGCACGACAAGGACCACCATGACCGGCCATTTCACGATGTTCCAGAGGGTCAGGAAGGCCCCGCCCAAACCGATCACGTTGCCGACGGACTCCGCCACCGGCCCGGTGAGGACCAGCATGGCGGCCAGCACGATGACGATCAGCAGATTGACGATGGTGACGCCAACGATGGTGCCCCGGAACTTGATGAACGGCCGGCCTTCGTCGATTTCGTAGACCCGGTTCGTCGCCCGTGCAAACGCCGCGACGTAGCCGGAGGCTGACCAGAGGGCCATGAGGATGCCGACCACCAGGGTTAAACCGGCAGCGGAGGAGCTGCTGAGCTTCTGGATCGGCTCGCGGATGGCTTCCACCGTGTCAGCCGGGGCGAAGCCCTGGACGATCTCCAGGAGCGCGCCAGTGGTCCTCTCGGCCTGGCCGAAGATGCCCAACAGCGACACCAGGGCCAGGAGCGCCGGGAAGAGCGAGAGGACCGCGTAGTAGGTCAGGGCCGCGGCGAGGTCGGGACACTGGTCCTTGGTGAATTCGCGCAGCGTCTTCTTCGCGATGTACTTCCACGAGGGTTTGGTGACATCCGTGGGGCTGTCCGGCTTGCGGGAGTCGTCCGGGGCAGGCGCCGTGCGGGCCTTGGCGGTGCTGCTGTCCTCGGTTTCCGCGTCGGTAGGGGCGTGCTCGGCGTCGTTCGTTGCCATGGGGACCATCCTTTAGGGGTTTTCAGTGCAGCGGTCGGCCGCCCGTCACGTTCCCGCAGGGCGGCCGGCCGGATCCTGCGTGCTTAAGCCTGCTGGACGGTGTCCTTGGCGTCCGCAGCTTTGTCCTTCACGTCGGCCACAGCGCCCTGGCCCTCGGCCTTGACATGCTCGGTGGCGTCCGCGGCGGTTGCCTTGACGTTTTCCACGGCCGCCTGGGCGGGCTCCTTGAGCCCCTCGGCGATGTTCTTGGCGGCGTCGGTGAGTTCCGTCGTGAGCGGTTCCGCGGTCGTCTTGAGCGCCTCGGCGGCTTCGCGCTCCTTCTGGCTGGCCGGAATCAGGGACGAGACCAGCAGGCCTGCCCCGAACGCGATCAGACCCGCTGCCAGCGGGTTGCCCTGGGCTTTGGCCCTGACCTGGGTCGGAGCGTCCCCAATCGCGGAGCCGACGTTCCCAATCGCGGAGCCGGCGTCGCCAAGGTGCGAACCGGCACTGCCCGCGGCGGAATGCACGTTACCGGCTGCGTGGTCGGCTGCTCCCATGACTTTCTCCTTTACTCCGAAGACGGCGTCCTTGACGGACTTTGTCACTTTGTCACTTTGCCGTTGGACGATGTGCGACGGCGTGGCCTTGTCCACCACTGCGTCGATGTTCGTGCCGAGGCGCGCGCGGGTTGCTTCGATATGTGCTCGGATGACATCAGGGTTTTCACTCATACTGTTTCCTCGCTGGATCTAAGAGCTGGGCTTGAGCGTGGGGGGAATTTCCTGCACGGTCCCGACAGTCTGGGGCAGGCCCTTGACCGCCTTGAGCTCCTTGCGGCCGGTCGAGGCCAGGACGGCTGCAACGATGCACCAGATGATGGCGACAACAACGCCGGACCAGCCCAGTCCCATCAGCCCTCCGAGCGCCCACCAGAGCGCCAGGGAGAGGAACAGCAGTACGAAGTGACCCGCGACGCCGGCGCCGGCGAGCATTCCGCTGCCCTTGCCGGCCCGTGTGGCGGACAGTTTGAGCTCGATCTTGGCCAGCTCGACTTCCTGCCGCATCAGGGTGGACACGTCCTGTGCCACGTCGCCGAGGAGCTCACCCAGGGACGATGTTTCGGCCTTGGCCCGCGCGGCTGTGGGAGGCACCTCGCTGCTCATCGACGGCCACTGTCAAAGGGGTCGTCGCGGGGCGGGTCGGTGCGGAACGGATCGGGGACCACCGGCTCAGAGCCCCACCGGTCCTGCCGGCCGCCGGCGCCCGGGTCGGAGTCCAGTGGGTTGGGCGGGTACGTGTCGGCTGCGCTCGCCGTCGTCGTTGCCGGAGCCGGCAGCTGCACGGACGGCGGGGGGACTGCCGTCCCGGTATCCGGAACCCGGGAGACCGAAGCGCCCGATGCGGTGCCCGTCGTTTCGGGAGCGCCCGCGGAGAGGCTCCGGCTCAGCCGTCCGGCCAGTACGCCTGCACCGGCCGCGAGCAGCAGGAACGTGCCGGGACGCTGGCGCGCGTACGACTTTACTTCTGTCAGCAGCGAACCGGGATCGCGTCCGTCAAGCCAGGACGCGACGGCGGAAGACCGCTCGGCGGCTTGGCGCACGAGGTCGCTGGCGACCCCGGGCTGATCGGAAGCCGAGGCCATGGAGTGCAGCTCGGTCGAGAAGGAACGCAGGCCCTCGGCGACCTTCTGCTGCTGCGTGCCGGCCTGGTCGGTGAGATCAGTTTTGGCCTGGTGCAGGAGGTCCCTGGCGTTTGTCTTGACCTCGGCCGCGACGTTGGCGGCTTCCGTTTTCGCCGTCTCTGCAACATTTTGGGCCGCGTCGGCGGCCTGGCGGGTTACTTCCGCGGCTTCGTCCTTGGCGGCATCCTTCTTGGAGCCTGCACCCGCGGACGCGCCAAGCGGTGTTCCGGCGCCCGTGCCGGCGGGAAAGGTCGATGCCGGCCGGACGGGAGTCTGCTGGGTAGCCGGAGGGGTGCCGAGGCTCCCGTCCTGGTGCCATTGGTTCTCTGTCATCTTCGCTCTCTTTCCAAGAAGATCGGATGCTGATCGCAAACCAGCAATGCTGGAGTACCAATAGTAAGCATGGTTACTATTGAATAGTAAGTACCCTTGTTGTTCTTTTTGCGAGCTGCCTGATGACGGGGGGAGTTTGCCGCCGGGCGCCGCTCCGGCCGGGCAGCCCGGTGAACTAGGGTTAAAGGATGAGGAAAACGGCGGACGGCTGATGGCGAAGCGGGGCAGGGCGGCCAGCCGGAATGCCGGACAGGCGACGCCGGGTGTCGTGGAGGTGTCCAAGGGAAGCCGCCCGGACGGCCCGGTTGAGGGCGTCTACTACATCGACACCGGCGACTGTGAGCTGATCCCGGACCAGGATAATTCCACCGGTTGGTTGCTGCGCATCAACGGCGTGATGAGCTCCCACATCGATCTGGCCGATCCGCTGTTCCTTGACTTCGAGTACATGCGCTGGATCGCGGCACTGGTGGAATCGCGCTGGCCCCCGGACACGAGGCCGAAGCTGCGCGCCCTTCACCTCGGCGGGGGAGCATGCTCGTTGGCGCGCTACTTCCATGCCGCCTACCCGGAGGCCCGCCAGGTGGTCGTGGAGCTGGACGGCAAGCTCGCCGAGTACGTCCGCGGTTGGTTTGATCTGCCCAAGGCCCCGCTGCTGCGGCTGCGCGTGGGGGAGGCGCGGGAGGTCACCGAAAGCCTGACCCCGGAGACCCGCGACGTCATCATCCGCGATGTCTTCGCCGGCTCGGTCACGCCCCGGCCGCTGACCACGCGGGAATTCACCGCGCATGCCAAGCGGGTCCTGGCGCCCGGCGGGATCTATGCCGTCAATTCCGGCGATGCCCCCGATTTGAGGAATGCGCGGGAGGACGCGGCTACCATCGCGGAGGCCTTCAAGCACACCATGATCATTGCGGACCCGGCGATGCTCAAGGGCCGGCGCTACGGCAACATGGTCATGGTCGGCAGCGATCTTCCGTTCGAGGACGACCCCCGGCTGGCGCGCCGGCTGCTGGGCGGTGCGATGCCGGCCCATATCTGGAACGATGCCAGGGTCCGCGCCTTCGCCGCCGGTGCCCCCGTCCGGCGCGACCCCGTAACCCCGTCGATTGCTCCGTGACGGCCCTTTTGCTGCCTCAGAGCGGCGGTTACGGAGCAGCCGGTGAGTTCCCGCCCCGGCCCATCAGTGCCTCGCGGTGGTTTGCGGTCTGTTGCCGCAGCGCCTGCGCCACAGCAGCCACCGCCGGACGGCGCATGGAATCGGGGCGCAACACCATCCAATACGGCAGCAGCTCGGCAAACTCCTCAGGGAGCAGCCGAACGAGATCCGGGTGCAGATCCGCCGCGAAGCAGGGCAGGAAGCCGATCCCGGCACCGGCGCGCGTCGCCTCCACGTGGACAAAGACGTTCGTGGAGCTCAGCCCTTCCCGCATGCTCGGCACCAGCCGGCGCGGCGCGTCCAGATCGTCCACCTGGAGCATGGAATCGACGAAGTACACGAGGGCATGGGCCGTCAGCTCCTCCGCCGTCGCCGGGGTGCCATATTCCGCCAGATAGTCGCGGGAGGCATACATCCCGAGCATGTATTCGCCGAGCCGCGCCGCCGCGGCCCGGTGCACCTGGGGCTCTCCCACCACCACTTCAATATCCAGGCCGGAGCGCTGCTGGAGCGCCCGCCGGGTCACCGTGATGATCTCGACGCTGAGACCGGGGTGCTCACGGCGGAGCCGGGCGACCGCGGGCGCCGCGATGTAGGCGCTGAAGCCGTCGGTTGCGGTCATCCGGACGACGCCGGTGATCGGGTCCGGCGTGCGGCCGGTCTGTTCGAGCGCCCGGACGGCTTCCTCCACCCGCTCTCCCACCTGCGCGGCTTCAACCCCGAGGTCCGTAAGCTCCCAGCCCCCCGCGGCCCGGGACAGCACCCGGCCGCCCAGCGCCTTCTCCAGGGCCGCGATCCGGCGGGAGACGGTCGTGTGGTTCAGCCCCAAAGTCTGGGCCGCCGTCGTGAACTTTGCGGAACGGGCGACGGCCAGCAGCACGAGCAGGTCGTCGGGGTTTGCCTTCATATCTGCAATTCTGCACACAAGGGGTGCCGGTTTGACCATTGAATCGCCCGCTTTCTGCAGCAATACTCAGTGAAGCTGCTCAGTGCCGTGCATCCTGCCTCGCCTGGGCCGTTATTGACGCGAACTGAGGAGTGCAGACATGGAGAGCAGCTTGAACGGCCGCAAGGCCCTCGTCACGGGCGGAGCCGGCGGGATCGGTGCCGCCAGCGTCCGTGCCCTGGCGGCGCGCGGCGCCAAGGTGACGATCGCCGACGTCGACGAAGCAGCGGCTTCGGCCCTGGCCGACGAAGTGGGCGGCACCGCCTGGGCGATCGACCTGCTCGACGTCGAGGCCCTCCAGACCCTGAGCCTGGACTGCGATATCCTCGTCAACAATGCCGGCATCCAGCGGGTCAGCCCCATTGAGGATTTTGATCCGGCGGACTTCCGCCGCATCATCACGCTCATGCTCGAGGCCCCGTTCCTGCTGATCCGCGCCGCCCTGCCACACATGTACGCCAACGGTTTCGGCCGGATCATCAACCTGTCCTCCGTGCACGGCCTGCGCGCCTCGCCGTTCAAGAGCGCCTACGTCTCCGCCAAGCACGGCCTGGAGGGGCTGAGCAAAGTCACCGCACTCGAGGGCGGCGCGCACGGCGTCACGTCCAACTGCATCAACCCCGGCTACGTCCGGACGCCCCTGGTGGAGACCCAGATCGCGGACCAGGCGAAGGTGCACGGGATCCCGGAGTCCGAGGTGCTCGCCAGGATCATGCTGACCGAGTCAGCCATTAAGCGCCTCGTCGAGCCGGAGGAAGTGGCCTCCCTGGTGGCCTGGCTCGCCTCGGACGACGCCGGTATGGTCACCGGCGCCAGCTACACCATGGACGGCGGCTGGTCCGCCCGCTGATCCTGCAGCTCTGCGGACGCGCCGCTCGCGCCGGACATGGGCGAAGGGTGCGTCATTACCGGCAGGAGACGGCGGCCTACTTGCCGGGCTGAAGGTCCGGTGCGTTCCCGACAAGCGCCAGCGTGCCGCCCAGCCCGATCATCATCACACCGCCCGTGGTGCCCAGGGCGGCAATCCTCCGCGGCGAACTGGCGAACCAGTGGCGTGCCGTCCCGGCCGCGAAGGCCCACGCACTGTCCGAAACCAATGCAATCAACAGGAACAGTGCGCCCAGGGTGCCCAGCTGCAGCGGGATCGCGCCGGCTTCATAGTCAACAAACTGCGGCAGCACCGCCACGAAGAACACAATCGATTTGGGGTTCGTGGCGCCGACGATGAAGCCCTCCCGAAGCATGCGGACGGTGGACGCCGAACGCGAGGGGTCTGCCGCCGCCGGCCCACTTCCGCGGTGTCGGATGGCCTGGATGCCGAGGTAGATGAGGTAGGCCGCGCCGGCGAACTTCACGACGCTGAACAGCAGGACGGATTGGGCCAACACCACGCCGACGCCCAGCGCCACCGCGGCGATCTGCAGCAGTTCGCCGAGGGCGTTGCCCAGCACGCTGAACAGTCCGCCCTTGCGTCCGAGCGCCAGCGACCGCCCGATCACGAACAGCACGCTCGGCCCGGGAACAGCAATGAGCAGGAAGGCCGCAATCGCGAAGGCGAGCAGGTTTGTGGCTGGTACCATGCCTGATCCTAACTCCGGCCCGCCCCCTGCACGCCAGCGGTTTCGTCCACGAGTTCGGCCCGGACACGGCCGTGGCCGCGGACCCGCAGCCGGTAGGCAACCACCAGCAGCCCGAGCCAGACCGCGCCCACATACAGCGCCACCCGGGTGTCTTCAAAAGCGCCAAGGATCGCGAAGACGAGGGCCATGAAGACGAGGGTCAGCACGGATGCCGCCGGCCACCACGGTGAGGGGAATTCCGACGCCGGCAGATTCTTGCGGGTGATCTCGCGCTTCATCGCGACATGGGAGGCGAGGATCATGACCCAGACCCAAACTGTGGCGAAGGTCGCGATCGAGGCGATCAGCAAGAACACGTCCTCGGGGATCACCGCGTTCAGCACCACGCCCACCAGCAGGATGGCGGCCATCATGACAACGGTCAGCCACGGCACGCCGTGGCGGGAGACCTTGCCGAAACTGGCGGGGGCGTGCCCCTGCCGGGCCAGGCCGAAGAGGATCCGGCCGGCGCCGAAAATGTCGCTGTTAATCGCCGACAGCGCGGCAGTGATCACCACGGCGTTGAGGATGTGGGGTGCGGCCGGAATGCCCAGGCCGCTGAAGATCTGCACGAACGGGCTGCCGTTGGTGCCGATCTCGTTCCACGGGAACAGGCTCATCAGCACGCCAAGGGTCAGCACGTAGAACAGCAGCACCCGCACCGGAACGGTGTTGACGGCCTTCGGAATGACCGACTTCGGGTCGGCTGCCTCGCCGGCTGTGACGCCGATGGTCTCGATCCCGCCGAAGGCGAACATCACGACGGCGAACGAGGCCAGGAGTCCTTCGAAGCCGTTGGGGAACAGCCCGCCGTGCTCCACGAGATTGCCCAGACCCGGGGCCACCGTGGCGCCGCCGGCCTGGAATCCGAACACGATGATGGCCGCCCCGCCGGCAATCATCGCGATGATTGCCACGACCTTGATCAGCGAGAACCAGAATTCGAGTTCGCCGAAGACTTTCACGCTGAGCAGGTTCAACGCCGCGAGGAAGAAGATGATGGCCAGCACCCAAATCCAGCGTTCCACCGCGGGGAACCAGAATCCCATGTAGATGCTGAATGCGGTGACGTCCGCGATGGCCACGATCGCCATCTCGAACACGTAGGTCCAGCCGGTGACGAAGCCGGCCAGCGGGCCGAGGTAGCGGCTTGCGTACTGTCCGAAGGAGCCCGACACCGGGTGCCGGACCGCCATCTCGCCCAGGGCCCGCATCACCATGAAGACGGCCGCGCCGCCGATCATGTAGGCGAACAATACGGCCGGGCCTGCCTTCTGGATCGCGGAGGCCGAGCCGTAGAACAGCCCCGTGCCAATGGCCGATCCCAGGGCCATGAAGCGGATGTGCCGGACGTTGAGCCCCCGATTCAGGACGGTCTCGGCGGCGGCGCCGATACTTCTGCCGGCTGTTGCCCGGGCTGAAGGGGGTGCGGCCTCGGCGGCGGTCTGGGCTTGTTGCATGCGAATACCTTCTCGTCATTGGGAGGGGGATCGCTATCCAGCAGACCATGTCCGGCGGGGCTGTGATCAGTGTCATGGGCAAATGGTGTCTTTGATTTCAGACTGGGCGGCGGTGGTGGGCCAAATCCTCGATGTCGAACACTATTGACTCCGTGTAAAAGTTTCTTTACGTTTGCCATGTCAGCTTTGTTTTACATGGGAGCGGAAATGTCCTTCGAAGAGAAAAGTGCCTGGGTCATGGGCCTGCTCGCGGTCGCGGCCTACACCGTGTACCTCGCCGTGGTGCTGGCACTGTCCGGCGTTATGCCGCTGACCGAGGTGCCGTACGTGGCGCCCTTGCTGTGGACCGTCGGGGGATCGATCGCCGCCTCCGTCGTGCTGCACACCGTGATCAGGACCTTCTCCGCCAAAGATGCGGGCATCAAGGATCAGCGCGACAAGGAGATCTACCGCTTCGGCGAATACATCGGCCAGTCCTTCCTCGTTCTCGGAGGAGTGGCCGCCCTGATCATGGCGATGGCCGAGGTAAACCACTTCTGGATTGCCAACGCCATCTACCTGGCCTTTTTCCTCTCGGCGATCCTGGGCTCCGTGGCAAAGATCCTGGCCTACCGCCGCGGCTTCCAGCCATGGTGAAGCCCACCAGGGTCACAAACTCCATCCGCCGCCTCCGCTTCGAGCGGGGCGAACTGACCCAGGCTGAGCTTGCCGAGCGCATCGGCGTCACCCGCCAGACCGTCATCGCCATCGAACAGGGCCGCTACTCGCCCTCGCTCGAGCTGGCATTCCAGATTGCCCACGTCCTCAGGGTCCCCCTCGACGATGTGTTCCAGTATCCCGGCAGCGAAGGAGAAGCACCATGAAAGCGATTGTTCAGGACGTTTACGGACCGGCGGAGGTACTGGAGTTGCGCGACGTGGACAAGCCGGTACCCGGCGAGGACGAGGTGCTCATCCGGGTGCGGGCCGCCGGCGTCGACCAGGGCGTCTGGCACCTGATGACCGGGCTGCCCTACCTGACCCGCGCCGCCGGTTTCGGCCTTAAGGCGCCCAAAATCGGCATCCGCGGACGGGAGCTCGCCGGGGAGGTGGAGGCGGTCGGCCGGAACGTCGTCGGATTCCGGCCGGGGGACGGGGTGTTCGGTACCGCCGAGGGGTCCTTCGCCGAATACGTGTGCGCCAAGGAGGACAGGCTCGCGCTCAAGCCGGTGAACCTCAGCTTTGAGCAGGCGGCCGCGGTGCCCATCTCCGCCGGAACGGCGCTCCAGGGGCTCCGCGACAGCGGCCGGGTCCAGCCCGGACAGGACGTCCTGATTATCGGCGCGGGTGGGGGAGTCGGGGCCTATGCCGTGCAGCTGGCCAAGTCCTTCGGGGCGCGCGTCGCCGGTGTGTGCAGCACCGCCAAGACGGAGCTCGTCCGGTCCATCGGCGCTGACCACGTCATCGACTACACGCACGACGACTTCTCCGACGGCGCGAAGCAGTGGGACCTGATTCTCGACACCGCCGGAAACCGCCGACTTTCGGTCCTCCGCCGGGCGCTGAAGCCGCACGGCACCCTGGTGATCGTCGGCGGCGAGGGCGGCGGAAAGCTGACGGGCGGTTTCGAACGCTCGCTTCGTGCCGCAGGCCTGTCCCTCTTCGTGGGCCAGAAGCTCAAGGGACTTCTTGCCGTCGAGCGGGCCGAGGACCTCCGCGCCCTGGCCGAGCTCATCGAAGCAGGCAAGGTGACGCCGGTCATCGACCGGAGCTTTGCGCTGGGCGACGCTCCGGCGGCCATCGAGTACATGCACGCGGGCAAGGCCCGCGGCAAGGTGGTCATCACGATCTGAGCTGAGCCGGGCCGCACCGCGCCCGGTTGCACCGGTCCCGGGGGCTGGGCGGCCGGCGGGAGTAGTGGCGCGGAGGGACGCGGTGCTGGACCGGCGCTCCGGCCCGGTAGCTCAGCGGTATCCGGAGGCATCCGCCGGGAGGCCCGCTTCCTGGACCTCCACCAGATAGCGCCAGCAGTCGGGCCGCAGGCCGTCCCTTGAGGCGAACGGCAAATGTCCGGGATACCAGACATGGGGAGCCGGAGCGGCACGCGTACTTGCAGCATTGTGGAGCATGCTTAAGTACGGGATACCGGACACTCTGATCCGGAGGCCGGACACCGCCAATTTCGAAGAGGACGCGTGGCAGCCAGCAGCAGCACCCTGAACAGCATCACGCCGGACGCCCCTGCGCGTGCGGCGCCCGGCACCGCCATCAAGCCCGGCACCGCTATCAACCCCCGCGCCGCCGTCAATCCCGGCGCGAAGACCGCAAAGCCGACGTCGAAGGTGCCGGCGGCGGAGAACACCCTGCGTATCCTCAAACTGCTGGCCTCCAAGCGGGGGCCCATGGCGGCGTCGAACATTGCCGCGGCGCTGGGCCTGCCCCGCTCCAGCGTTTATCACCTGCTTGGCGTGATGGAAGCGAACGGCTTCGTCCTGCACCTGCACGAGGAGCAGCGCTACGGCCTGGGCATCAGCGCCTTCGAACTCAGCTCGGCCTATTCCCGGCAGGAACCGCTCTCCCGGCTCGGTCGGCCGCTGCTCGCCTCGCTCGTGGACGTGATCGGCGAAAGCGCCCACCTCGCTGTGCTGCACGGCCGCGACGTGCTCTACATCGTGGAGGAGCGGGCGAAGAACCGGCCCTCGCTCGTGACCGATGTCGGCGTCCGGCTCCCCAGCCACCTGACCGCGAGCGGGCGTGCCATCCTCGCGGCGTTGCCGAAATCCCAGGTCCGTGCGCTCTATCCCAACGCGGCCGCCTTCAGTGCCCGGCATGAGACCGAATCGCCCATCAGAAAGTACTCGACGCTGTCCTCGCACCTGGACCAGGTCCGGCAGCGCGGCTACGCGACCGAACATGGCGAGGTGACGCCGGGCTTCGGTTCAATCGCCGCCGCCGTCACAGACCATGTGGGCTGGCCGACGGCCGCCGTCGCCGTAACCTTCCTCGAGGACAAGCTTCCCGCGGAGCAATGGCCGGCCCTGGCCGCTCGGGTGCAGAAGGTCGCGGACGAGCTCTCCATCCGCATCCACGGCCGCCCCTCAGCCTGACCCCGACTCCGGGGACAGCGGCGGGGCTTGGCGTTGGTCTGGTATCCCGGACAGTACCCATCCCTGGCCCCTGTTTCCGTGGCTGCGCGCAGGCTTTAGTTGATACAGAACCTCATCCACCGAACCACTGAACCACCGAGAAACGAAGGAGCCCTCATGGCACCCGCCGATTTCACCACCGGTGCCCGCCCGGTCAAAGCTGCCCGCGGCACCGAGCTCACCGCCAAGAGCTGGCAGACGGAAGCCCCGCTGCGCATGCTCATGAACAACCTGGACCCCGAGGTCGCCGAACGCCCGGATGACCTTGTAGTCTACGGCGGCACCGGCCGCGCCGTCCGGTCCTGGGCAGCGTTCGACGCGATCACCCGCACGCTGGAGACCATGGAAAAGGACGAGACCCTGTTGGTCCAGTCCGGCAAGCCCGTCGGGGTCTTCCGCACCAACGAATGGGCGCCTCGTGTGCTCCTGGCCAACTCGAACCTCGTGGGGGACTGGGCCAACTGGCCCGAATTCCGCCGGCTTGAGGCCGAGGGCCTGATGATGTACGGCCAGATGACCGCCGGCTCCTGGATCTACATTGGCACCCAGGGCATCCTGCAGGGCACCTTCGAGACCTTCGCCGCGATCGCCCGCAAACTCACCGGCGACGAGAACGGCACCCTCGCCGGCACCCTGACCCTTACCGGCGGCTGCGGCGGCATGGGCGGTGCCCAGCCGCTCGCCGTGACCCTGAACGACGGCGCCTGCCTGATCGTCGACGTCGACGAAAGCCACCTGCGCCGCCGCGCCGGCAAACGTTACCTCGACGAGGTGGAAACCGACCTCGACGCCGCCATCGCCAAGGTCCTGGCGGCCAAGGCAGAGCGCCGCGGCTGGTCCGTCGGTTACGTCGGCAACGCAGCGGAAGTCTTCCCGGAAATCCTGCGCCGCCACAATGCCGGCGAGCTCACCGTCGACATCGTCACGGACCAGACCTCCGCCCACGACCCGCTGAGCTACCTCCCCGAGGGCATCACGGTCGAGGATTGGCACCGTGAGGCCGCGGCAGATCCGGAGGGCTTCACCAAGAAGGCCCAGGCCTCAATGGCCCGGCACGTCCAGGCGATGGTCGAGTTCCAGGACGCCGGCGCCGAGGTGTTCGACTATGGCAACTCGATCCGCGACGAGGCCCGCAAGGGCGGCTACAACCGGGCGTTCGAATTCCCCGGCTTCGTCCCGGCCTACATCCGCCCGCTGTTCTGCGAGGGCCTCGGCCCGTTCCGTTGGGTCGCGCTCTCCGGTGACCCCGAGGACATCGCCGTCACCGATGCGGCCATCAAGGAACTCTTCCCGGAGAACAAGCACCTGCACCGCTGGATCGACGCCGCCCAGGAACGCGTCGAGTTCGAGGGCCTGCCGGCCCGCATCTGCTGGCTGGGCTACGGTGACCGCGCCAAGGCCGGGCTGCTGTTCAACCAGCTGGTCAAGGAGGGCAAGGTCAAGGCACCCATCGTGATCGGCCGCGACCACCTGGACTCCGGCTCCGTCGCCTCGCCGTACCGCGAGACCGAGGCCATGGCCGACGGCTCCGACGCGATCGCCGACTGGCCGCTGCTCAACGCCCTGCTCAACACCGCCTCCGGCGCCACTTGGGTTTCCCTCCACCACGGCGGCGGAGTCGGGATCGGCCGCTCCATCCATGCCGGCCAGGTGTCCGTCGCCGACGGCACCGACCTCGCCGCGCAGAAGCTCGAACGCCTCCTCACCAACGACCCCGGTATGGGCGTCATCCGCCACGCCGATGCAGGCTACGACCGCGCCGTCGAGGTCGCCCAGGAACGCGGCGTCCGCATCCCCATGTCGGAGTCGGCAGACTCCGCAGAAGCAAAGAAGTAGGAACATCATGTCTGTACTGACCCACGAACCGCTCACCGTCACCCTCGGCTCCAGCGGCGTCACGCCCGAGGACGTCGTCGCCGTCGCCCGCCACAACGCCAAGGTGACCATCAGCCAGGACGCCCTCGAGGCCGTCGCGAAGGTCCGCGCCCACATTGACGACCTAGCGCACAGTGAGGTCCCCGCGTACGGCATCTCCACCGGCTTCGGCGCGCTGGCCAACCGGCACATCCCCAACGAACTGCGCACCCAGCTGCAGAAGTCCCTGATCCGCAGCCACGCCGCCGGGATGGGCCCGGCCGTGGAGCGCGAGGTGGTCCGCGGCATCATGTTCCTGCGCGCCAAGACCCTCGCCTCCGGCCGCACCGGTGTCCGGCCCGTGGTGCTGCAGACCATGGTGGATGTCCTCAACGCCGGAATCACCCCCGTGGTCCGCGAATTCGGTTCCCTCGGCTGCTCCGGCGACCTCGCCCCGCTGTCCCACTGCGCCCTCGTGCTGATGGGCGAAGGCGAGGCCACGGGACCGGACGGGGAACTGTACGGCACCAGGGACGGCCGCCCGGTCGCCGCGCTCCTCGCCGCGCACGGGATCGATCCCGTCACCCTCGCGGAAAAGGAGGGCCTGGCCCTCGTGAACGGCACCGAGGGCATGCTCGGCATGCTCCTGATGGCCATCGCGGACATCCGCCAGCTGCTCACGACGGCGGACATCACCGCCGCGCTCAGCGTCGAGGCGCTGCTCGGCACGGACCAGGTGTTCCTGCCCGAGCTGCACGCCGCGCTGCGCCCGCACCCGGGCCAGGCCGCCTCCGCGGACAACATGCTGCGGGTCCTGTCCAACTCGCCGATCGTGGCCTCGCACCGGGTCAACGACACCAAGGTCCAGGATGCTTACTCACTGCGCTGCGCACCCCAGGTGGCCGGCGCCGTCCGCGACACCGTGGACCACGCCGCACTGGTCGCCTCCCGCGAACTAGCCGCCGCGATCGACAACCCGGTGGTGCTGCCGGACGGCCGGGTCAGCTCGAACGGCAACTTCCACGGCGCACCGGTCGCGTACGTGCTCGACTTCCTGGCCATCGTCGTTGCGGACCTCAGCTCCATTGCCGAGCGGCGCACGGACCGGATGCTGGACCCGGCCCGCTCGCACGGACTGCCGGCCTTCCTGGCCGCGGACCCGGGCGTCGACTCCGGGCTGATGATCGCCCAGTACACCCAGGCCGGGCTCGTCTCGGACAACAAACGGCTGGCCGTCCCGGCGTCGGTGGACTCGATCCCGAGTTCCGCGATGCAGGAGGACCACGTCTCGATGGGCTGGCACGCGGCCCGCAAGCTCCGCCGTGCCGTCGAGAACCTGCGCCGCGTACTGGCGATCGAACTCGTCACCTCGGCCCGGGCGCTCGACATCCGCACCCAGCTCTCCGGCGGCGAACTCACTCCGGGGCCCGCGGGCGCCGCCGTGATCGCTGCGTTGCGCGACGTCGTCGACGGCCCGGGGACGGACAGGTTCCTGTCGCCGGAACTGGAGGCGGCGGACCTGCTCGTCGCCTCCGGCAAGGTCCGGGCGGCGGCCGAATCCGCCGTCGGGAATCTCGCCTGAGCAAGAACAAATGCAGTTTGGCTGAATAATTCCCGGCGCTCCGAAATACTCGGCAACGCGGCAGGCGGGGGCGCCGGGACTGTAGTACAAATAGAAGTACACACCAACGATGTTGTGGCGAAGAACGTATACAAAGGGGTAGAAGTTCATGAAAGCACGCGGGACAGTTCTTTCCAGACGCCAGGTATCCGCCGCCACGGTTTCCGACTGGAGAAGCCTCAAGGCGGGTGACCGGGTCGAGATCCTCAAGCACGCACAGGTTCTGGCCGCCGGTGAGGTTGAAGAAGTTTCAGTGAGCGGCAATGTCCTCTGGCTGGTCCCGGCGGACCCGTCCGAGACGCTGCTCTTCCTGAAGTCCGACGGTGTTGACGTGCGGCGCGGTTAGCCGTCAGCGGCTGTAGACGCCGCACGCGAGTATCTTGGTGGGAGGGGCGCCGGTCCGTAGGGACGGCGCCCCGACTCATCCCCGGGGATCCGGGCCGCGGCAGGAGGGACAGCACGTGTTTGAGGCTCCCAGTATCGTCTTCACGGCGGCAGGCCTGGCCGTCTTCGCCGCCGCTGTACTGCCCAAACTGCTGCGCAACGCGCCGTTGTCCATGCCGATGGTGTTCCTGGCCGCGGGGATGCTGGCCTTCACCCTCATGCCGGGCCTGCCGGATCCGGACCCCCTGCAATACGGGGAATTCACCACGCACCTGACCGAAGTGTGCGTCATCATCTCCTTGATGGGTGCAGGCCTCGCCCTGGACCGCCCGCTGGGACGGCGCCAATGGTCCACCACCTGGCGGATGCTCGGCCTGGCGATGCCCATCTGCATTGCGGCGCTGACCCTGCTCGGGCTCGGGGTGCTCGGACTCGGCCTCGGCGCCGCGCTGCTGGTCGGCGCCGCCCTCGCACCCACCGATCCGGTCCTCGCCTCCGAAGTCCAGGTGGGGGAGCCTGCCGATGACGAGAGCGAATCCGAGCGCGGTGAGGACGAGGTCCGCTTCAGCCTTACCTCCGAGGCCGGCCTGAACGACGGATTCGCGTTTCCCTTCGTCTACCTGGCCATCGCCATCAGCCTGGTTGGCGCGGCACCGTCCCAGTGGTTCGGCTCCTGGTTCGCCGTGGACGTCCTCTGGCGGATCGCCGTCGGTGTGCTGCTCGGCTGGCTGGCAGGCAAGGCGCTGGGCCGGATCTTCTTCTCCGCCCGGCACGAGAGCATCCGGCTCTCCGCCCACTCCCAAGGCTTCGTGGCGCTGGCGGCGACCTTCCTGGCCTACGGTGTGACCGAGATGGTCGAAGGCTACGGGTTCATCGCCGTGTTCGTGTGCGCCGTAACGATCCGGGCCGCGGAACGGACGCACGGCTTCCACCGCGTGATGCACTCCTATGTCGAACAGCTCGAACGGCTCATGACGGTGGTCATCCTGGTGCTGCTCGGCGGCGCGATCGCGCGGGGCCTGCTGGCGGGCATCGGCTGGCCGGAGATCCTGGTGGCGCTCGTGTTCCTGCTGCTGGTCCGGCCGCTGTCGGGCTGGCTGGCCCTGGCGCGGGGCAAGACCGGCCCGCGGGAACGGATCGCCATCTCCTTCTTCGGCATCCGCGGGATCGGCTCCCTCTACTACCTCGCCTACGCCCTCGGCGAGGGCGATTTCAGTGCTCAGGCCGAGCAGCTGTGGGCGATCATCGGCCTCGTCGTGGCGGCCTCCATCGTGGTGCACGGGGCGACAACAGCTCCGGTCATGAACCGGCTGGACCGGCTCCGCGAACTGAAGGCCGAAGCGGAGCGCGGCGATAAAGGCCAGGCGCCGAAGACACCGATCTGACGGACCCGCCCCCCGTTCCTGGCCGCCCTACCGCAGCAGCGTATTGATCAGCCGCGCCGCCACCTTTGCCGTGCGGCCGTCGATGTCGAATTCCGGGTTCAGCTCCGCGATGTCCAGGTGCAGAAGCTGCCCGCTCGCGGCGACCTGCCGGCAGACCGCGCTGATCACCGGCAGCGGCACGCCGTAGGCGGCCGGCGCGCTCACGCCCGGCGCCACCGATGCGGGCAGCACGTCAAGATCGATGGTCAGATACAACGCGTCCACCTGCGCCAGGAAGGCGGCCACGAAGGCGTGCGCGGCCTCCGCCGAGCAGTCCTCATCCAGCAGATAGTCCACGCCGAGTTCTCCGGCGGTGCGGAACAGCGCACGGGTGTTGTTCGGTTCGGAGATCCCGACGACGGCGTACCGCAGTTCGCGGCCCGCGGCGGCTTCCGCGCGGGCCATCTGCAGGAACGGGGTGCCGGAGCTGGGCACGGGCTCGTCGCGGAGGTCGAAGTGGGCATCCAGGTTCAGCACGCCCACCCGCAGGCCCTCCCGGACCGCGGCCGAACCGGCCACGCCGAGGTAGCTCGCGAAGGCGGTCTCGTGCCCGCCGCCCAGCACCACGGGAAGCCTGCCGGCGTCGAGCAGCCTGGTGATGGCGAGTCCTGCCCGCGCCTGCCCGGCCTCGAGCGCGTCCCCGGCGACGGTGACGTTCCCGGCGTCGTACACGTCCCGGGACAGGTGGAACGCGAGCGGGCCGAGGGCGGCGCGGATGGCATCGGGGGCGGCGGCGGCGCCGGTGCGGCCCTTGTTACGGCGCACGCCGGCGTCGCTGCCGAAGCCGAGGACCACAGCCGGCGGCACACCCGGCGCGGCAGCGGCCGTCGTGGGGAGGGTGCGCGGGGAGTGCGGGGTCACGGCCTGCCACCAGCGGCGGTGCTCGACGCTTTCGCCGTCGAACCGGCCGGTCCAGGGCTGCGGCGGGACATCCACGGGGAGTGCGGGAGAAACCATGCCCCTAGCTCACCGCAGCCCGGGCCGGAAAACCAGCAGCGCCGCCGCCGGGCTGTCCGGTATCCCGGAAATCGCCCCTAAACGCCGCCGAGATGACAGGTTGCGGCCGTGTTTTTGAAAACGCACTGCCGCGAAGCGTCGTTTCGGCGGACAGACCAGGGCGCGCGGGCGGGGGCCGGCGGGGAGGGCACCGAGCGTGCCTAGTGCATTCCGAGTGCTGCTTCGATCGGGCCGATGGCGAAGAACAGCAGGAACGCCGCGGCCACGGCCCACATCAGCGGGTGCACCTCGCGGGCCCGGCCCTGGAAGGAGCGGATCAGGACGAAGGCGATGAAGCCCGCGCCGAGGCCGTTGGCGATCGAGTAGGTGAACGGCATCAGGGTGAAGGTCAGGAACGCCGGGATCGCGATGCCCCAGTCCTGCCAGTCGATCTTGCCGACCTGGGCGACCATCATGAAGCCGACGATCACCAGTGCGGGCGCCACGGCCTCGAACGGGACGAGGTTGATCAGCGGGGTGAAGAACATGGCCACGAGGAACAGCAGGCCGGTGACGATCGAGGCCAGCCCGGTCCGGGCGCCTTCGCCGATGCCCGCGCCGGATTCGACATAGATCTGGTTCGAGGACACGGACGTTCCGCCGCCCAGGATGGCGCCGAGCGCGTCCACCTGCAGCACGCGGTCAACGTTGGGAATGTTGCCGTCCTTGTCGATGGTGCCAGCCTCGGTGGCCAGGCCCACCATGGTGCCCATGGCGTCGAAGAAGATGCTCAGCAGGATCACGAAGGCCAGCAGCGTTGCGGCGACGAAGCCCAGATGCTCAAAGGCGCCGAACGGGTTGGCCTTGCCGATTAGGGACAGGTCCGGGGCAGCCCATTCCGAGAACTTCGGGGCCACGAGGGACCAGCCCTGCGGGTTGAAGCTCTTGCCGTCAAAGCTGGGGCCGATGTGCAGGGTGAATTCCAGGATCACGGACAGGATGGTCGAGACGACGATGCCGATCAGGATCGCGCCCTTGACCTTGCGGACCACGAGCGCGATGGTCAGGATCAGCCCGAAGACGAACACGAGGGTGGGCCAGCCCAGAAGCTTGCCGTCGAAGCCCAGGCCGACCGGAACGGTGGTGCCGGCGACGTCCGGGATGCGCCGCACGAAGCCCGCGTTGACGAGTCCGATCAGGGCGATGAAAAGCCCGATGCCCACCACGATCGCGGTCTTCAGCCCTTCCGGGACGGCCTTGAACACGGCGGTCCGGAAGCCGGTCAGGACGAGGATCAGCATGGTGACGCCGGAGAGCATCACGAGGCCCATCATGTCCGGCCACGTCAGGCCCGGGTTAGTGGCCACCGTGACGGCGACGAAGGCGTTGACGCCTAGGCCGGTTGCCATCGCGAAGGGGTGCTTGGCCCAGGCCCCCATCAGGATGGTGAGGATGCCGGCGACAAAAGCGGTGACTGCGGCGACGGCGGGAAAGCCGAGGGTTGCGCCGGAGGAATCGGGACCGGAGAGGATGAGCGGATTCAGCACCACGATGTAGCTCATCGCAAAGAACGTAGCGAAGCCGCCACGGATCTCGCGCGAGAAGTTCGATCCCCGCTCGGAAATCTTGAAATACCGGTCGAGTGCAGAGCCCTGCTTCAGCATTGGTCCTCCGGGAGATATGGGTGGTTACTTGAATCCTATTGGCCGCGACCCGGCCGACTCGGCGATTTCGCCTAGTCTGTAAGCAAGCCAACAAGAGGAGTAGTCAACCCATGCGCCTGATCCGACAGCTTCTGGGCGCCGTGCTCGGTGCCATGATCCTCGTCTCCGCCCTGGTCGGGGCCGCGGCTCCGGCGTCCGCGCACGACGCCGCGGAATCCACCAGCCCCGCCCCGGGTGCCACCGTGGCAATGCCGCCGGAGAAGGTCTCGATCACCTTCAACAAGAACCCCCTGACGCTGGGATCCCAAATCGTGGTGACCGACGCCGCGGGAAACAGTTGGGCTGAGGGCAACGTGGAGATCGTGGACAACGTCGCCTCGCAGGCGCTCAAGCCGGGCGCCCCCGCCGGAGCGTTCACCGTGGCGTGGCGCGTGGTCAGCTCCGACTCCCACCCCATCGAAGGCAGCTTCAGCTTTACCGCCACGGCGGGCGCGTCAGGTTCGACGGCGGCCCCTGTGGTCCCCACGCTGACCACCCCCCAGCCCGGCGTCACGGGAACCTCGGTGCCGTTGCCGGACGCCGCCGAGCCGTTCCCGTGGAGCCTCGTGATTTTCGTTGGAACGGCCGTGGGGATCCTGGTCACCCTGGCGCTGATGGCAAAATGGCGCCTTACCCCGGGCGGCGAGGGCAACGACGTCGGGGAAAGAGACGACAGGGTGAACGACGACGGCGTCACCGGACCGGACGCCGGCGGTGCAGGCGAACGCAGTCAGGAACAAGGGTCCGCGGGCCGGATCCGGGACGGGGAGCGCTGACCGAAGCGCCTGCCGTCGAGGTGGCTGCCGCTGAAGCAGGGGCCGCGGCGGGTCAGGCGGCCTGCAGCCTGTTCAGGCGGGCGCCGCCAGGGCAAACCCGGCGGACAGTACAGCCGGGAAGCCGCCCGGATGGACTTTGGCGGAGATCGCATTGCCCACCACCTTGGCCTGGCGCAGGACTTCCTTCGGCGTAGGGGTGATCAGCTCGCCCACGCCCACCAGATACATCCCGAGAGCATGCATGGCAGCCATCAGGTTCTGCCCGGCTGCGACGCCGAGTTCGGAGAGCATGCGGCGGAGCTGGCTGTGGGCACACCGGGTCAGGACCAAATGGTCTGCCAGCAGGACACCGCCAGGCGTGCGGACGGCCCATTGCTGCGTGGGGGACCCGGCGTCCCCGGCGCCCAGGTGGTCCAGCTGAAGGGCCCGGATGTTGTTGCGGACATCCAGTTTGTGGCTGGTGGCGTAATTCCTCAGGTGCCGCAGGATTTCATTGCGTTCCCGGAGCGTTGCTGCATCTGCCGCGTCGCAACGCTGGAGGGAGGACGTGTTCGCCGGATGGCCCGCTCCCAGCAGGTCCAGACCATCCACAATGATGCAGTCCACCCCGCGGCGTCGCAATTCACTGGCGACTGCCAGGCCGGAAAGGCCGGTGCCGATGATTACCGCGGTGGTCCGCTCGATACCCCCAGGCACAGGCATGCTCGACACTACAGTGTCCTTTCTCCAATGGTGCCCGCAGTGGGGCAATACGCCGACGCATTTCGTTGACCGATCCGGATACCGGCCCCGTGCGGAGCCGCGTTCTGAAACTAGTGTCTCGGTTCAGCGATGCCTCGTAGACTACCTAAGATTCCCGGCCATGGATAGGGCCCGCCGAACATGCCCCGGATCAGCCGTTCCGGTGGTTCCGGCCCGGGTGGGGACTGCAAAACCGCGGCTTTCCGCCCCGCCGGATGGGATGTTAACACTGGGTAAAACCTTTGCCTGGCCCGTCCGCACGGGAGCCCGTCGGCATGCTTGCCAGTTGCCGATTAACCGAGAATAGTTGGGAAAACAGGGGTTGTTGCCTGCTGCATCCGGACCTCGACGCCGTTGATCGGCGCATGCGGACAATGCGCGCCGATACCTCTGGCAGAATAGCGGCAACATCAGGCAAGAATCGCGAGGAGGCGGACCCATGGGCCGAGAACAGGTTCATCCGGATCCGGCAGGGGAAACCCGGGGACCTTCCGCTCCCCGGGGGATCGTGGTCGGCGTGGACGGTTCGGACCACAGCCACTGCGCCCTCGTGTGGGCTGCCCGTGAGGCTGAACGCCGCCAGCGTCCCTTGCACATTGTGACCGCCTACTCCGTCCCGATCTTCGCCGCTTCCGGGCTCGACGGCGGTTACGCCACGGTGGACGATTCGGTGATTCGCGAAGGTGCGGAAGCCATCCTGAAGCAGGCGCTGGACAAGGTCGCCGGCTACAACATCGACGTCGACGCCTCCGTCGAAAACGGCGATGCATCCGGTGTGCTCCTGGAAATGTCCGAGACCGCCGAACTCCTCGTCTTCGGAACCCGCGGGCGCGGCGGTTTCGTGGGCCGGCTGCTCGGTTCCGTCAGCAGCGCCTTGCCCGCCCATGCGAAATGCCCCACGGTCACCGTCCCGCTGATCTGCGCCGACCGGCTCGGTGAAACCACCGACGACAAACACATCCTGGCCGAACGGGCGAAGTCCGGGCACCAGCCGATCGAGAACGTGGTGGTCGTGGGGGTCGACGGCTCCGAACAGGCCCGCGTGGCTGTGCTGGAGGCGGCCGCCCAGGCCGAGCGGTTCTCGGCACCGCTCCGGCTGGTCTGCGCCGTACCCCAGTACAACGGATCGCTCGCCTGGGTTCCCGCCCCGATGGACCGGGAAGCACTCTTCGCCGACATCAAGGTCCAGCTCGACGCCGGCGTGGCCTGGCTCAAGAGCCACTTTCCCCGGCTGACGGTGGAGACCCAGCTCGTGGACGGCTCCCCGGTGGACATCCTCGTTGAGGCCAGCCGACACGTCGAACTCGTGGTCGTCGGAACCCGCGGCCGCGGCGGGTTCACGGGAATGCTGCTCGGGTCGACGTCGGACGGCATCCTGCACCACGCCAAAGGCCCGGTTCTGGTGGTCCCCGACCGGGACGATCCGCGGCTGGCGGACCGGGCCTCCTTCGGCCCCATCCTGGGCCGCTGACAGGCCCGTAATCCTCCGCGCCGAAGGGAGGCCGGCCCGTGGAGCGGCTCCGCAGCACGGATTCGCGGCGGCGTGAGCCTCCGCACCGGCCGGAGCCGCAGCACCGGCTGGTGCTCGGGCTGGAGCTGGTCGGCAAGGACATGCTTGCCGAGGTCGGCGGAAAGGCAGCGAACCTGGGCGAGTTGCTATGCGCCGGACTGCCGGTGCCGGCCGGGTTCTGCGTGACAACCAAGGCTTACCGGGAGGCGATGGCGCCCACGGGACTCGAGCAGGTCCACCGCGGACTCGCTGCGACCGCAACCGATGATCTCCCTGCGCTGGCCGGGCTGGCCGCGTCCGCCCGCGGCCTGGCCCTTGGCGCTGCCGTTCCGGCGGGGATCGCCGATGCGGTCACGGCCTCCTACACGGCCCTCGGCACGGACGTCCCGGTTGCCGTGCGGTCCTCCGCGACGGCCGAGGACCTGCCGTTCGCCAGTTTCGCCGGGCAGCAGGACACCTTCCTGAACGTGGTCGGCGCTGAAGCCGTGCTCGCCGCCGTCCGCCGGTGCTGGGCCTCGCTGTGGACGGACCGGGCGGTGAGCTACCGCGCCACCCACGGGATCAGCCCCTCGACCGTGGCGCTGGCAGTCGTGGTCCAGCGGATGGTCGACGCCGCCGTCGCCGGAGTGCTTTTCACCGCGAACCCGGTCACCGGGAGACGGCATGAGGCGGTCATTGATGCCAGCCCGGGCCTCGGTGAGGCGGTCGTTTCCGGGGCCGTGAACCCGGACCACTTCGTCGTGGACGGCGCAACGCGAAGAATTCTGGAACGCCGGATCGGGAGCAAAGCCGTGGCCATCCGGCCCCTGCCCGGCGGGGGAACCGAACGGATCGAACGGGCCGCCGGGGTGTCCGCGCCCTGCCTGACCGACAGCCAGCTGGCCGCGCTGGAACTGCTGGGCCGCCGCGCGGAGGTCCATTTCGGCTCGCCGCAGGACCTCGAATGGGCCATCGACCAGGAAGGCACGGCCTGGCTGACCCAGTCCCGGCCCATCACCACGCTCTACCCGCTCCCGGAGAAGCCGCCTTCCGGGGACGGCCCACGGGTCTACCTGTGTCTCAGCCTCGCCCAGGGCCTCACCCGCCCGCTGACACCCATGGGGCTCGCGGGCTTCCGGCGGATTGCCTCCTCCATGGCGCAGGCGGCACGTTTTGACGTCCCCGAACCGTCCGCCGGCCCTTCCCCCTATGTCCAGGCGGGGCAGCGCATCTTTTTTGACCTGACACCCGTGGCCCGCAGCTCCACGGGCCGCGCGGTTATTCCGCGGGTTTTCGACATGATGGAGGCGCGCTCCGCGGCGGTGCTTCGCCGGCTCTTCGACGATCCCAGGTTCTCCGTCGCGATCAGGTCGCCCTGGCCGGTCCTGAAGCACATCCTTCCGGTCGCCGCCCGCGGCCGGGTCCCGGAGTCGCTGCTCCGCGCTTTGGTCTCCCCCGAGGCGGCCCTGCGCCACGTCGAACGGTTCGGCGCGCGGTTCAGGGCGGCCCTTGCAGTGCCGGCAGACGCCACGCCCGTGCAGCGGCTGGACCACGCCGAGCGCATTCTGGGCCGGGAACTGTTCCCGGTCGTCCCCAACATCGTTCCCCTTCCCGCCCTCGGGTTCGCCCTGCTGGCCGCCGCCGGCAAGATGCTCGGCCGCCGCGCCGAACCGGGCGAGCTGCAGGCCGTCCTGCGGGGGCTGCCGAACAACGTCACCACCGAGATGGATCTGGCCCTCTGGCAGCTCGCCGCCGCCATCCGGGCCGACGCCGGGTCCGCCACCGTATTCACCGACACCGCGGTTCCGGAACTGGCCCGCCGCTACCGCGCGCGCGAGCTTCCCGTCGTCGTGCAGTCCGGGCTCGCCGGCTTCCTAAGCCGCTACGGGCACCGGGCCGTGGCCGAAATTGACCTCGGGATGCCCCGCTGGTCCGAGGACCCCTCCCACATCCTCGGCGTCCTGGCGAACTATCTGCGGTTGGACGATCCCCTCCTGGCCCCGGACCGGCAGTTCCGCAAGGCGGCGCGCGCGGCGGAGGAACATGTGGACAGGCTCGCCACGGTGGCCCGGGAACGGAGCCGGCTGCGGGGCGCGCTGGTGCGTGCCGCGTTGAAACGGACCCGCCTGCTCGCCGGACTGCGTGAACTGCCGAAGTACCACATCGTAGAGGCCCTGGCTGCGGTGCGGGAGCAGCTCGCCCAGGTCGGGGCGGAGCTGGTGGCGCTGGGCCGCATTGGAGCCGCCGATGATGTCTTCTTCCTGGATCTCGCAGAGGCCCGGGCCGGACTCGGCGGCCGGCCTTTTCATGGCGTCGTGGGAGCAGCGTCGCAACGCCTACGCAGAGGAGCTGGGCCGGCGTCACATTCCCCGGGTGCTGCTGTCGGACGGTACCGAGCCCGAGGCGCTGCCGACCCGCGCAGCCGCAACAGCAGCCGGGACAGCAGCCGGGACAGCAGGCGCAACAGCAGGCGCCGGTGCCGGCGGAGACGGCGTGGCCGAGGGAACCCTGACCGGCGCGCCGGCGTCAGCGGGCACGGTCACGGCCCGGGCCCGCGTGATCCTGGACCCGCAGGGGGCGCGCCTGGAACCGGGCGAAATCCTCGTGGCGCCGTCCACGGACCCGGGCTGGACGCCCCTGTTCCTCACTGCCGGCGGGCTGGTCATGGAGATGGGCGGGCCCAACTCCCACGGAGCCGTTGTTGCCCGAGAATACGGAATTCCCGCGGTGGTCGGCGTCCCGGACGCCACCGCCCGGATCCGCACCGGGCAGAGCATCACCGTCGACGGCGCCGCCGGCACCGTGACGCCGCCTGAGCCGGGCACGGTGACCCTGGACTGAGCCGGCACCTAGGCGCCGGCAGACCCAACTCAGCCGATGCCCGAGGGCCCTGCAGGCGTCTCTGGGCCCCTGCAGGCGCCTGCGCTCGCTACAGTTGGGCCATGAGTGAAGAGCGCGGCCCGGACAGCCGGACGCCGGCCGAGGCCGCGACCCTTTCGCTGGCGCGGCCGGACATCGACGACGCCTGGCTGCCGGAGTGGCTGGTGCGGCGTCCGCTCACAGCAGGCTGGGTCTGGGCCGCATTCTGGAGCGCGTTGATCGTCGCCGATGAATTCGTCGACCTGGCGGGCTGGTCCTGGTATGTCCTGGTGGGCATGGCCGCGCTTCCCACCCTGCTGGCAAGCCTCACCCTGCTCCAGGCCACGCCGCGGCGCTTCCTGAAGCCGCGACGGGATTCGGTACTGGGACACTTCTTTGTCCGCTTCCTGGCCCTGATAGCGGCGTTCCTGGTCTGGGGCCTCTCGGTGGTCATGAGTGCCTCCGTCTCGACGACCATCCAGTCGCTCGCCGGCGCCTCGGAGCGGGAGGTCACCTCCCTGGGGTTCAACCTGCTGCTGGCCGCAATTCCCCTTGTGGTCTCCGTGTTGTGGCTGGCTTTCATCATCCGCTGCGCCTGGTTTCTCCGGCGGCTCCGCGGCTGGCAGCAGGATCCGGCCGGAGCCCGGGTCCCGAAAAAGTTCCTGCGCAGCAGGCCGCGGCTCAGACGGGTGGTGCTCGGGCTCGCCCATCCCGGACTGTTGCTCGTCGCCGGGCTCGGCACGTCCGTCCTGACGCTCCTGCTGGGGGCCGTCGAGCTGACCCTCTCGGTGCTGGAGTAGCAGCGCCCTCGCCGGAGCCAGGCCCGCCCTCGCCGGAGCCATGTCCCGTTCCGGGGTGCCCCCGGCATCTTCCGGGCGTACTGTTGGATCATGAGCTGCAACGATGGAGCGCGGTCCCGGTGACCCGCAAATGGCTGCGCTGGGTCCCGGCTGTGGCCGTCCCCGCCGTGATCGCGGGGGGTGTGCTGGTGGGCTCGATGCCGGCGAGCGCCGGTGACCCGCTGCCGGCCAAGACGGCGCAGGAAGTATTGGCGATGATCGCCCAGCACCAGGAGAAGTCCCTCTCCGGAACGCTGGAGCAGACGTCTGAGCTCGGCCTGCCGCAGCTGCCGAAGGCCGGACCGGATGCCGGTCCCCCGGACACCGCGTGGTTGGAGCTGCTCTCCGGCCCGCACACTGCCCGCGTTTACCTCGACGGGCCGGAGAATGCCCGTATCCAGGTGATGGACCGGATGGCGGAGCGCAATGCCGTCAAGCGCGGCAATGAGCTGTGGTTCTACAATTCCAGGGACAACACCGCCGCCCACGCCCAGTTGCCGGCGGGCACCGAACGCCAGCGGACGGGTCCAGGCAGCGTGCGGACCCCGGCGGAACTGGCCGATACTCTGCTGGCCAAACTCGATGAGACTTCGGATGTGACGGTGGGCGCGGACGTCCGGGTGGCCGGGCGGGCCGCGTACAACCTTGTGCTCACGCCCAGGTCCACCGTCACTCTGATGGGTTCCATCGCTATCTCCGTTGACGGGGAGAGCGGATTGCCGCTCGGCGTCGAACTGAAGGCGCGTGGACAGGCCGAACCGGCCTTCCGGGTCGCGTTCACAAGCCTCTCGCTCGACGCCCCGGACGCGTCCGTCTTCGAGTTCAGTCCGCCTCCAGGGGCTACCGTCGAGGAAATCCCGGTTCCGGAGCGCAGACTGGAAGGCTCCGTGCCGCCGTCGTCCAAGCGCCACTCGCCGCAGGGTGAGCATCCCTCCGTTACCGGCACCGGCTGGGAATCCGTGATCGAACTCCCGTCCGGTGCGGGGCTGCCGGATGCCACGTCGGCCGCCCCGCCGTCGACGGACCGCGGACTCCCCGGCGGGTCCGGAGCCGGCGCGAGCGCGCTGCTTGAGCAGGCGGCCGTTGCGGTCCCGGGCGGCAAGCTCCTGTCCACCGCGCTCGTGAACGTCCTGATCCTCGACGACGGGCGCAGCTTCGCCGGTTCCGTGCCTTTGGAACGGCTCCAGTCCGCCGCCGCAGAGGGCTGAGCGGGCGGTGGCGGCGCGCGGTGACGGCAGTGCGGCGGCCCGGTGACCGCCGTCGTGCCGGATGCTGAACTGAGCATCGAGACGCGCGGCCTCAGCAAACGGTTCGGCCACCAATTGGCCGTCGACGGCGTCGACCTGGCCGTGCCAAGAGGCTCGGTCTTTGGCTTTCTGGGACCCAACGGCTCGGGCAAAACCACCACGATCCGGCTCATGCTGGGGCTCGCCGCAGCCACGGGAGGCTCGGTGCGCCTGCTGGGCCAGGAGATGCCCCGGCACCTGCATGAGGTGCTGCCCCGGGTGGGTGCCCTGGTTGAGGGGCCGGCGTTCTACCCGTTTCTGTCCGGCACCGCCAACCTGCACCGCTTCGACGCCGCGGACCCGTATGGGGCCGCCACCACGCGGAAAGCACGGGTCCGGTCAGCACTGGAGCGGGTGGGCCTGAGCCATGCCAGTGAAAAGAAGGTCCGGGCCTACTCCCTGGGCATGAAGCAACGGCTCGGCATCGCCAACGCCCTGCTGGCTCCCCGCGAGCTCCTGGTCCTGGACGAGCCCACTAATGGCCTCGATCCGCAGGGAACCCGCGAGGTCCGAAGCCTGGTGCGCTCGCTCGCGGCGGACGGCGCCACAGTGTTCGTCTCCAGCCATCTGCTGGCCGAGGTGGAACAGATCTGCACCCACGCGGCCATTATGAGTGCCGGCCGGCTGGTGGCACAGGGAACCCTCGAGGAGCTGCGACAGGCAGGGCAGGCGCGGATCCGGGTACTGACCCCCGACGCCGGAGCAGCGGTCCAGGTCCTGGCCGGCCTCGGTTTGACCGTCAACGGCGGCGACGGCAGCAGCTTCGCCGGCGGCAGCTTCGCCGGCACAAGTTCCAGCCCAGGAACGCCGGGCAGCGGCTCCACGCGGGAGGGCAGGGTGCTTTTCGCCCCGCTGCCGGCCGGGGATTCCGACGGCGGCGTGGAACCCGAGACGGTGGTGGCCGCCCTGGTGGCGGCCGGCGTCCGGGTCCGCGGCTTTGCGACCGAACAGGCCAGCCTCGAGGAACGTTTTGTGGCGTTGACCGGGGAGGGCTTCGACGTTGTCCAGTGAATCCTTAGACGGCGAAAACTTGTCCGGCGGGTCCTCCCGGGGAGCCGCGGTCCGCCCCCGGGCCGCCGCTCTGCTGGGGTCCGAACTCGGTGTGATGTTCCGGCGCCGCAGGACCTGGGCGATGCTCTGCGCGCTGGCCGCCATCCCGATCCTGATCGCCGTCGCGGTGCGGCTCTCGTCCCCCGTGCCGGCGGGCCGCGGCCCTGCCTTCCTGGACCGGGTCACACAGAACGGGCTGTTCGTCGGGCTCACCGCCATGCTCGTCTCCGTTCCCCTGTTCCTCCCGCTGACCGTGGGCGTGGTGGCCGGGGACACCGTGGCCGGCGAGGCGGGGATGGGGACCCTCCGCTACCTGCTCGCGGCGCCCGCCGGCCGTGTCCGGTTGCTGCTCGTGAAGTACGCGGGCGCCGTGGTGTTCGCCGTCGCGGCACCGCTGGTGGTGGCTCTGGTCGGGGCGGGAGTCGGCGCCCTGCTTTTCCCGGTTGGACCGGTGACGCTGCTGTCGGGTGACTCCATCGGGACGGGCGAGGCGCTTGTGCGGCTGCTGCTCATCGCCGCGTACCTCGCCGTCTCGTTGCTGGGGCTTTCGGCAATCGGCTTGTTCATGTCGACCCTCACGGACGTGCCCGTGGGAGCGATGGCTGCCACGGTGGTGCTCTCGGTGGTTTCGCAGGTGCTGGACGCCCTGCCGCAACTGGAATGGCTGCATCCCTGGCTGTTCAGCCACTACTGGCTGGAGTTCGGGGACCTGCTCCGCCAACCGGTTTCCTGGGACTCTTTCGCGACAAATGCCCTGCTGCAGGGCGGCTACATTGCACTTTTCGGGGCGCTCGCCTACGGCCGGTTCATCACCAAGGACGTGCTGTCCTGAGGGAGCCGGGCAGCTTCCGCTGCGTCCCGGCGGCCGTGATGCCGTGCGAGTCGCTGTGGTCGGGTCCCATGGTTACAAGGCTGTCCCCAGTGGATGTTTAGGAGACTATCCCCAGCCGAGCTCGTGCAGGCGCTCGTCGGTGATGCCGAAGTGGTGGGCAATCTCGTGCACCACCGTGACCGTGACCTCCTCGATCACGTCCTCGCGGGAGGCGCAGATGTCGAGGATGGGCAGGCGGTAGATGGTGATGCGGTCCGGCAGCGAGCCGGCATCCCACCACGAGTCCCTTTCGGTCAGCGGGACACCCTCGTAGAGGCCCAGCAGCACCGTATCTGGGTCCTCGCCCGGCTGCGGCGTGTAGTCATCCTCGATGAAAATCGCCACATTGTTCATCGTCTTCGCCAGCTCCGGCGGGATCCGGTCCAGGGCGTCGCTCACCGCAGCCTCGAAGTCGGATTCCGACATCGGGAACGGCCCCGGATCCTGGCCGACGCCGGTGTGGTCCCAGTCCTCCGGGTCGGAAGGGACGATGGGGAGGCCGGGCGGCAGCGAAGCGGGCATAGCTGAACTCTAATGCCGAACCCCGATCGCGAACCCTAGGAGTGGCCTAGCGGGACCGCCGCCGGGTCAGCGCCACGCCCGCCAGGCAGATGACGCCGCCAACCAGGCCCCAGATCGTGGGAATCTCGCCCAGTACGAGCCAGGAGATCAGGATGGTGGTGCCGGGCACCAGATACGTGGTGGCCGCGAGCCGTCCCGCGTCGATCAGGGAGAGGGCGTAGGCCCAGGTGGTGAAGGCGATCGCGGTCGGGAAGACGCCGAGGTACACCAGGCCGAGCGTGGTGGGCAAGGGGGCGGCCTGGAGCTCGGTGAGCAGCTGGCCGCTGAAGGGCAGGCAGCAGACGGCGCCCACCATGATGCCGAACCAGGTGGCCTGGGCTGCGGGGAATTTCCGCAGCACGGGTTTCTGCACGATCACGCTGACCGCGGCGAGGGCAGCAGCGAGCAGGCACAGCAGCACGCCGGCGACATCCGCCGTCGACCGCTGGCCGGAACCGAGGGCAATCACCGCGACCCCGGCGAAGGCCACCAGGCTGCCGATGATCAGCCAGCGCGGGAAGCCTTCCTTGAGGATGAGACCGGCCATGACCGCGACGAGGATGGGATTGACGTTGATCAGCAGGGCGGCTGTGCCCGCGTCGAGGAGGTGTTCGGCGGCGTTCAGGGCGACGTTGTAGCCGCCAAACCACATGACGCCGTAGGCCAGGATCGGCCACCACTCGCGGCCCTTGGGCAGAGGGCTGTGCTTTCGGTTCTTCCTCAGTTGAGGGAGCACCACGAGTCCCAGCACGACGGCGGCAATCGCCAGCCGGCCGAGCGTCAGGGGGCCGGGGGAGAAGCTGGGACCCACTGCGCGGATCCCCACGAAGGCGGAGGCCCAGAGCACAACGGTGACCACGACGGCGGCGATGCCGAGCCTGCTGATCTGGCCGGGCCTCATCGGCGGTTTCGGGGATGCGGCGGTGGCAGCCTCCGGCGGCACTTCGTGGGTGCTGTCCGGCTGCGAAGTTTTCCGGTGGTTGCTTTCCGGGTGCGGGGAGCCTGTCTGGGCGGTTGTGGCCATGCTGCCAATCTAATCCGTGCCGCGTCCGGGCGGCTGGCGGAAATCGGCCACTTCTAGTCGAGTTCCTGCCAGCCGCCGGAACAGCGGCCTCAGCGGAGCAGGTGCGCCGCGGCCTGGATCGCGGCGGCGACCTCGTCCAGGGCTGCCGATCCATGGCGCCACTGCTGCCAGTGCAGCGGCACATCGAGGTGGCTGGAGGGGGCCAGGACAGTAAGGCGCCGGTGCTGCAGGTCCCCCCCGGTTTCGATTTCAGGCATCAGCCCCCAGCCCATCCCGAGCCGGATGGCTTCGCCGAATTCCTGGGCGGCGGGGACGTAGTGGCGCGGCGGCTGCAGCGGTTTGCGGCTGATCTTGCGCAGGTAGCGGTCCTGGAGATCGTCCTTGCGGTCATAGATGATGACGGGGGCCGCGCCGAGCGTTTCCGCGGTCACGCCGGCGTCGAACCAGCGGCTGGCGAAGTCCGGGCTGCAGACCGGCAGGTAGCGCATGACGCCCAGCCGGCGGGACGAACAGCCGGGCGCGGGCTTGGCGGTGGTGGTGACCGCCGCCGCGGCGGCCCCGCTGCGGAGGAGGTCCAGCGAGTAATCCTGGTCCTCGCGCAGGATTTCCAGCTGCACCGAACCCGCCACCGCAGCCAGGCCCGCCAGCGCCCAGGTGTGCAGCGAATCGCTGTTGATCACCAGGGTGAGCCGGGGATTGGACTCTGCGGTGCCGGGCTCGAGTTCCTCGGCCAGGTCGGCGGAGAGCATGTCCAGTTGGCGGGCAAAGCGCACCACGGCCTGCCCCGCGGACGTGAGTTCCACCGGACGGGTCCGCCGCAGCACCGGACGGCCCACTGCGACCTCCAGGGCGCGGACGCGTTGACTGACGGCCGAGGCGGTGACCGACAAGTGGCTTGCCGCTGCGTCGAAGCTTCCGTACGCGACGATGGCCGCCAGGGTCCGGGCCTGGTCCGGGTGGAGATCAATCATTAGCTGAGCTTACGCTGCGTCAGAATCTTTAAGTGGCTTCATGTTGTTCCGGCATCTACCGTGGGGAGGGTGGTCCTCTCCTCGCTCTCCGGCCTCGCCAGTGGCCTGTCCCTCATCATCGCCATCGGTGCCCAGAATGCCTTTGTCCTCCGCCAGGGCATCCTGCGCTCGCATGTCCTCCTGGTTGTTGCGGTGTGCGCCGTCTCGGACCTCGTGCTGATCATGCTGGGGGTAGCCGGCATCGGCGTCCTGATCGAGCGGGCTCCGGCTGTCCTGGACGTGGTGCGGTGGGCAGGCGCCGCCTTCCTTTTGGCCTACGGCGGCCTCGCGGCCTTCCGGGCCATCCGCGGCGCGCCGTTGGCCGAGCCCGGCGTCCGGCAAGGGGGCACCTGGCTGGCTGCCCTGGGCACGTGCCTATCCCTGACCTGGCTGAACCCGCACGTGTACCTGGACACTGTCCTGCTGCTGGGTTCCCTGGCCGGCGCCCACGGGGCTGATGGGCGGTGGTGGTTCGCGGCGGGAGCGGGACTGGGGAGCATCGCCTGGTTCGCGGCGCTCGGGGCCGGCGCGCGGTACCTAGCGCCGCTGTTCCAGCGCCGTAACGCGTGGCGCGTGCTGGACGCCGGCATCGCCGCCGTGATGATAACGCTCGCCGTGCTGCTCGTGACCTGAGCATCGCGTCCGCCCACCATTCCGCCGGTGCGGTGCCAACGCACGGGATAGCGGAAAGCTGAGGCAGATCCGGAACCGGCCCCGCCGGCTCAGGGGCCGGTAGGCCCTAGCCCGCTCAGTGTCGGGGGTTCACGATTGCTGGTATGACAGCATCCTCGGCTTCCGCCCGCGAGAGAAAGCGCGCAGCCATCGGTACTGCCGCCTTCGCGGTTGCCCCTGCAACGGTCGCCGGCGTGGTGCCGTGGCTTCTGACCCGCTGGGAAGTGGAGGCCCCGGTCCCGGGCGGGATACCTGCGCAGATCAGCGGCGCCCTGCTGATCGGCGCAGGCGCGGCCGTGATCGCGAACTCCTTCGTACATTTCGCGGCCGAGGGCATCGGAACCCCCGCACCATTTGCCCCTCCCAGGCAACTGGTGGTTGGCGGGCTCTACCGGTACGTGCGGAATCCGATGTACGTGTCCATTGCGGCGGCCATCGCCGGGCAGGGATTGCTGCTGGGCCAGCCGAAGCTCTTTGTGGCCCTGGGTATCGGCGCCGTCCCGGTGGTGGCCTTCGTCCGGCTGTACGAGGAGCCGGCACTGACCCGGAAGTTCGGTGCGGTCTATGAGGAGTACCGCCGTAATGTCCCGCGCTGGCTGCCCAGGCTCACTCCATGGCGGCGCGAGGGCGCGGAACCGTCCCGGGGCTAGGCTGTCGGTGGGCCGGGGGTCATGGGCCCGGCCGCTACTTTCCGCGTCCGGACCGGCCTCGAGCGCCAGCCCTCCGGAACGCCTGAATCTTGAACGTGGAGCCAGGTCCCTCGGTCCACCGCGCCCCGTCTTGCACCCATTTTGCACCAGCGGGGCGGCCGGTTTTGGATTATCCGGGGGTCTGCCCTTATAGTTTTATAGTCCAGTTCGGAGGAACCCGAAAGGACAAAAACGAAAGGCTTCGGCCCTTAATTTTTGCCCTTGTTATCGCGTGTTTAGCCGGATGGCGTCCTGGCCCCCATCGTCTAGCGGCCTAGGACACCGCCCTTTCACGGCGGCGGCACGGGTTCGAATCCCGTTGGGGGTACGCAAGGAACTGGTCAAACCGGGTGTGAAAGTCTGGTAGGCTAAAGGCCTTGAAAAATTGCAGTAGCGATACTGCAGAGAAGCAAGAAAACAGCAAGGCCCTGTAGCGCAGTTGGTTAGCGCGCCGCCCTGTCACGGCGGAGGTCGCGGGTTCAAGTCCCGTCAGGGTCGCTCTGATTGCCGGAAGAAGTTCCGGCTCTCAAGGTGACACGTCACCTAGGCTCTGTAGCTCAGTTGGTAGAGCGTTCGACTGAAAATCGAAAGGTCACCGGATCGACGCCGGTCGGAGCCACCAGCTAGAACCCCGCAGTTCCCCGTTTATACACGGGAACTGCGGGGTTTTTTCGTTGCCCATGAACTCGAGGTTTCGGCGTCGATCAGCCCGAATCAGCGATATTACGGAGAGGACCTCTGGTATTCGCTTGGTAGGAGCCTGTCCTCGTGACTGAGCAGCGCCAGCATGACCGCAGTCATGCGGTCTGTCGACCGGCGAGCTCCTGGGCTCTGAAAACAGCTGCGTCAGTGGCTTTTCCAAACAATTCCCTGATACCGCCTTCCTCCAGAATGGCCAGAGCGGCGGCGGTTGTGCCGTTCGGGCTGGTGACTTGCGCACGCAATTCACCGGGCGACCTGTCCGTACTGGCCAATAGCTCGCTCGCGCCCCTGAACGTTCCATTGACCAGCAATGCTGCCTGATTAGGCGTGAAGCCCTTGTCAATGGCGACTTCCGTGAGTTGCTCGATGAGGAAGAAGACGTAAGCCGGACCAGACTCCGAGATGCTCGTGACCGAATGAAGCTGGTTCTCGGGAACTGTGAGTACAGCCCCCACGGTGATGAAGAGTTGCTCAACGAGCGCCATGTCCTGTTCGCTCGCCCTTGTTCCTGCGCTGATGCCGGTGACGCCTTTCCCGACAAGGGCCGGGGTGTTTGGCATGACGCGGATCGCCGAAACGTAATCGGGCAGCAGCGACTCCAAGGTAGCAATGGTAATGCCGGCCGCGATGCTGACAATAACGGCACCGGGTTTGACCGCGCCTCCAATCTCCTTGAGAACTCGGGGAATTATGTCGGGTTTGAGGGCCAGGACTACGATGCCTGCGTCGGTGACGGCCTTGACGTTGGCGGCTGGATCGGTAGCCGCGTCATAACCCGTTACGTCTTCGACGCCGGTCAGCTCCTGCATCTGTGGGGACCACTGACCGGTAGCGCGGATGCCGCCCGTGACTTTCACCTTCGCGTTCAGCAGGCCGCGAATGATCGCTCCGCCCATTGCTCCTGCTCCCAGGAATGCCACTGAGGGCAGGACAGTAGGTTCGTTGAGGTTCATTTGATTTCCGTTCTGACTTTCTGGGGGTGGAGCGCGGAAGCGGTGGGCGGTGAGGCTGACCGCCTGTTCGTGCAGGAATGGCAGCTGCCCGACGCGGACGGCCGGGGGACCGGTATGAGTGGACCGCCCAGTCCGGTCGTCAACCGGTGGCGTCGACGAGCGCCTTCCAGGAAACGCCGGGCTAGTTAAGGGCAGGCAAAATCTTGCCGGGGTTGAGGATGTTCGTCGGGTCCAGCACGCGCTTGATTTCGCGCTGAATTTCCAGGACTTCGTCCTGCTGTTCCAAGGGCAGCCAGCGGACTTTGTACTGGCCGATTCCGTGTTCGCCCGTGATGGTTCCTCCCATGGCCAGGGCAACGCGCACCGATTCGTCCAGTGCGGCGTCCAGGTGGGGAACCTTGTCCTTCTGGCCCGACCCCACCCAGAACGTGGGGTGGAGGTTTCCGTCGCCTGCGTGGGCCACGACCTTGAGCCCGACGCCATGTTCTACTGCCATTCTCTGCATTTCCGCAATGTAGTCCACCAGCCGGGACCTTGGAACGGCGACGTCTTCACCCACGCTGTATTCGTCGTCAATCTCGCCGCCCCTGCTGCCGCGGCGCAGCTCGACCAATGCTGCGGCTTCGCCGTCTGCATCATCCAGAAGGGTGGCTCCCCGCGACTCCAGGAGAGTGCGGATATGCGCGGCCTCAGCCGCAGCACCGAAGCCGTCGGTCTGGATCAGGAGGAGTGCCCCGCCCAGCGCGCGCAGCTGGGTGTTGCGCAGTCTGTCGAGCTGGGAGAGGGTGTTGGCGTCCAGCATTTCCATGATTGAGGGCTGGATCCGTGCTTGACCGATGGCCAGCACTCCCGCAGCGGCATCCGTGAAAGCGGGAAAGAACGCGGCTATAGTGTGGACCTCCCGCGGCAGGTACCGAAGGCGGACCGTGGCCCCCACAACAACGCCAAGGGTTCCCTCGGAGCCAACGAACAGCCCGGTTAAGTCGTACCCGGCGACACCCTTGAAAGTCCGGTGTCCCGTAGTGATGAGGGTGCCGTCAGCCAGGACCACCTCAAGGGCCAGCACGGAGTCCCTGGTCACGCCATATTTGGCGCAACGGAGGCCGCCTGCATTTGTGGCTATGTTCCCACCGAGTGTCGATTGGCGGTAGCTTCCCGGGTCCGGGGCAAACATCAGTCCGTATTCAGCAACGGCGGTGTTCAAGTTGACGTTGATGACGCCCGGTTCCACCCTGGCGATCTCGTCCTCCGGATGAATTTCGAGAATCTTGTCCATCTTCTGCAGGTTCAGCACAATGCAGCGCCTTGTGGCGTGGGCGCCGCCGGAAACGCCGGTCCCGGCGCCGCGGGTGACCACCGAAATCTGCTGGCTGTGGGCCAGCTTCATGACTGTTTGAACCTCGGAGACAGATACCGGCCACACCACCGCGATGGGAAGGTGGAAGTCAAGGACAGGGGACTGGTCCACAGCGTTGCTTGCGAGCACTGCCTCGTCTGTGCTGATCCGCACCTCCGGACAGATCGCCTGCAATTCGCCGATGATGGATTCGTTCATCTCTCTGATTCCTTCTGGGTAGGGAGTGTGGTCCGGGCTGCGGAGCGGCCCGCTGCTTGTGAGGTGACGGTAGAGTGATTTTCACTAACGCTCACGAACGGGAACTGGAAATGACCAAGGTGCCCTCCATGGCACAGCTTCAGGCATTTATTGCCGTGGCGGAGACCCTGCACTTCGGGCGGGCGGCCGCCATGCTGCACACCACGCAGCCGCCGCTCAGCCGGTCCATCCAGGCGCTGGAGAAGTCCGTGGGGGTCCCTCTTCTGGAGAGAACGTCCCGGCACGTACGTCTGACCCGCGCTGGCGAGGCTGTTGTTGATGAGGCGCGCTACCTGGTCGCCCGGTGGGAGCGGATAGTGGAAACGGGTCGCAGCGCTGCTGAAGGTGAGGAGCCAACCCTGATGGTGGGCTGTGTGGAAACGGCTGCTTACGGGATCCTGCCCAAAGTGCTTGCGGACTTCAGGACAGAAGTGCCAGGGGTATCCCTGGAGCTGCACGATCTTCATACCCCACAGCAATTGGCGGGCTTGAAGGACCTCTCGCTGGATCTGGGGATCCTCCGGGCACCCGTGGAGGACGACGCCGTCGACTTTGAATTTGCCTACCATGACTACCTTGTGGCGGCCTTGCCGGTGAAGCATCCGTTGGCGCAGGCGCAGGTTGACCTCATCGATCTGCAGGATGAGGAATTCGTTTTGTATGACCAGAAAATCGGCCGCGGAATTTCCACCGCTTTTATCAGTGCCTGTACAGCGGCCGGTTTCCGGCCCCGGATCAAGCATCTGACGACAAGCACTCCGATGCTGCTGGCGCTAGTGGCGGCGGGGGAGGGGACCGGCGTCGTATCCGGGCCGGTGTCGCTTATTCCGCGGCCCGGAGTTGCCTTCGCGGAGTTCAAGGGCCGTCCGGCGCGATCCACTATTGCCATGGCGTGGAGGAAGGGCGAAGACGATCCCACGCTGTCAACTCTCCGCGACATCATTCGGAGGCATGGAGATGACAGTAATTACATGTCCTCCAAAGCCTGACATGTTCAGCTCCGGTTCATTGCGGACCGGCAGAGGGCGACGGCGGATACCGGCGTAGCTCATCGGATCAGGTCCAACTCGCGTACCTCCTGGATGGACCGTGCCCCGCAGGCTGCCATGGCCATCCGCAGTTCATAGTGCAGGCGTCGTACCACCGCTTCGACACCGCGCTGGCCGTCTACAGCAAGCCCCCAAAGGGCGGGCCGTCCCAGCAGCACCCCGCTGGCACCCAAAGCAATCGCCTTCACGACGTCGGTTCCACGCCTGATTCCACCGTCCACCAGCAGCGGCACGGCCGATCCAAGGGCGGCCGCGACAGCAGGCAGGGCAAGGGCCGTCGGGACCGTTGTGTCCAGGTTCCGGCCACCGTGGTTGGAGACAATGACCGCCGAGGCACCGCTGTCGGCCGCCAAGAGGGCATCCTCGGGGTGCAGAATGCCCTTGACCGCCACGGGCATCCCTGCCGCCTGAATCAGTGCAGCCAGCTTGTCCCACACGAGTCCTGCATCCAGCGCCGGTCTGTAGATATCGTCAAAGTGCGCTGGTGGCCTCGTCTGGAACGGTGCTTTGGCCAGCACGCCAAATTCCATACCGACGGGCAGGGTAACGCCGTCCCAGCCCTGCCTTTCGCGCAGGCCGGCCACCGGGGTGTCGACTGTGAAGACCACTCCGGTGGCACCGTATTCCCTGGCCTCGGCCAGCAGCTCGTGGACGAAACCGGTGTCCGGCGGGACGTTTACCTGCATCCACCACTGCCCCGTGGCTGCGGCGCTGACGTCCGGGATGGTGCTTGTCGTGTACGAGCTCAAAACAAACGGTGCCCCGGCTGCAGAGGCACCGGCCGCCGTCGCTGGTTCGCCGGCTGCGTTCATCAACCTGTGGCAACCGGTAGGACCCACCACGATGGGGTGGGCATGGTCGGATCCCATGAAGGTTGTACTGGTATCAATGTTCCTGACGTCCCGGCATACCCGGGGCAGCAGCCGCCAGGAGTTCCAGCTGGTCGAAGCCTCCGACATCGTGATTTCGTCGGCCGCGCCGGAATCAACGTACTTCCATGCTGATTCCGGCGCTATTTCGCTGGCAAGCTGCTCGCACACCGCCAGCGGGACGTATGCCGGGGAAGCGGACAGGTCAGTCACGCCGCGGGCTCGTGAGTCAGGGCGCCCGCTTCCACCAGTGCCTGCCGGATGGCGTCCAGTGAAGCGTCATCTTCAACGGGGAGCTTCGGCTTCCGCGGGTATCCGCCGGGCTGGCCGAGGATGTTCATGGCAGCCTTGAGCGAGGCCTGCATTCCGCCATAGCGCCAGTTGTAGTCATCCTCGCTGCCGCGCAGGGTGTCGTTCAGGGTATGGACAGCATCGGCGATCTCGAGCGCCTCTGCCACCCGCCCGGCTTGGAGGTGGTTGAAGAAGTCCGGCTGCCTGCTGCCCAGGAGCATGCCCGAGCCGAAGTGCCCGTCACCGCCGTAGCCGCCCAGGATCAAGGACGCGCCAAGCCGTGAAAGCATGTGGCCGAAGACCCTCAGCTCATCTCCGACAGCAGCGATGGTCTCCAGGAACTCCGGCAAACTGTCGGTGCTCTGTTTCACGCCGACGACGGTGGGGATCTTTGCCAGGTTGACGATCTGGGAAACGGAGAGTCGGGTTGCGGAGTCCTGCGGGAAGTTGTAAAGCCAGCCTGGCAGTTCAGTCGACGCGAAGATCTCCTTGAAGTAGTTCTCGGCTTCCCTGGCCGTGGGACGGGCTCCGACGGGAACCGCCGCCATGACCGACTCCGCACCGGCTGAGGCCGCGTGCCTTGCCAAACGCACAGCGACCTGGGTGGTAGGGGCGGTGACGTTCACGGCAACTGGTGCGCGCCCGGCTGCCACTTCAACGGCGATTTCGGCCAGACGCTTACGTTCCTCAATGCTCTGGCTGACCCATTCACCCGTGCTCCCATTGACGAGGATTCCGTGTGCGCCCTGGCTGACCGTTATGTCGGTAACCCGTGCGAAGGCTTCCTCGTCGAGTTTCCCTTCCTCTGTGAAGGGAGTGACAAGGGCGCTCCAGTAGCCGGCCCATTGAACGTCATTGCGGTCCATGAAAATGTGCTCATTTCTTATCTGATATCAAAGGATGTTGGACGGTGTGCGGTAGGAATGCGCACCTCGATGGTCCTATCGGGCAGACTTGCTGACCCAGCGGAGCGGATGGGCGAACAGCAGCTTCAGTCCCTTTTCCGTCAGGAAGCCCATGGCACCAAGGCTGATCATGCCGGCGATGACATAGTCGAAGCGGAACTGGTTATAGGAATCGATCAGGACGTAACCCAGTCCTGATTTCGCCCCCAACATTTCGGCTATGACCACCGTGGTCCAGGCGATGGCGATTGCAACACGGAGCCCGGTCACGATGGACGGAAGCGCTGCGGGGAGGACCACCCGGATAATGACTTCCCTCCGGTTTGCGCCCAGCATCTCGGCAGCCCTGATGAGTTGGAGGGAGACGGATCGTGCTCCGTCCAGAGTGTTGACGTAGATGGGGAAAAAGCTGGCGAGGGCTGTCAGGAAGATGGCCGGGCTATTGCCGATGCCGAAGATCACCAGGGTCAAAGGAACCCATGCCGTGATGGAGATGGGGCGGATGGAACTGATCATTGGGTCAACGGCGCCGCGAACCAGCGAGGACACGCCTCCCGAGATTCCCAGCGTAACGGCGAGGGCCGCACCGATTCCAAAGCCGGCAAGGATTCGGGCGATGCTGGCACCCACATGTTCAACCCAGGTGCCCGAGTAGATCGATTGGGGGACCAGTCCGTTTTCCGCGGAGCCGTTGAAGACCCAGTCGATCAAGGCGAAGAAACCGGTGGAGATCGGCGGGAACAATCCATTGGCCAAAGCTTTAGCTTGGCCTGCCCATTCCCAAGACACGAGGAAGGTTAAGGGAACGGCGAGGCAGATCACGATCCGCAGGACGGATTCCCACGTTTTTCTGCTTTGCACTTTGCGCGGGCGTCCGGCCTGCGGCCTGGGGGAAGGCCCTGCGTGCGTCTCCTTGACGCTGTTTGTGATGGTCATGGCGGTCACTTCCGACCGAGGGCGGCCGCGGTCTTGCCGGATGCCTTTTCGAGGAAGCTGTAATCAAGCATTGCCGTCAACTCCACGCTAGTGTCGCGGGGAATTTCCTTTAGCTCGGCCAGAGTTGAGGCAACCTTGTTGAGCTGGTCCTCGTTCAGCTGCGGGTCCCACTTGGTCTGTCCGGCGTTGAGTGCTGCGAGGAGTGCCGCAGGTTCGGTGCTGGTGGCGAATTTGGCGAAGGTGTCCACCCAGAGATTCTTGTCGCCGTTGAGCTTCTCACCCTGCGCGTAGAGGGTATCGACGATCTTCTGTACATCGTCCGGACGGCTATCAATGAGTTTGTCGGTAGCGAGGACGCCACTTGCGACGTAGAAGGAACCGTCGTAGAGCGTCTCGTTGATGGCCGGAACCTCAACGCCGTAGCCGCCAGAGACAGCTATGCCGGAGTTCGGCGGGAAGGTGGTCATGGCATCGACGTCCGCGCGCTGAAGGGCGAGGTTGAGATCATTGAAGTTCTGGAAGTTGACGAATTCAGAGTCCTTGTTGAGGTCCAGACCCTGGGCCTTCATGCCTGTCACCAGATTGACGTACTGGGTGGATCCACGGACCGTGCCGATCTTCTTGCCCTTGAGATCCGCCCAGGAATCGATGCCGCTCTTTGGCGACGCAATGAACACAGAACCGTTGGCGCTGATCCCGGAGACGTACTTGGCCTGCAGCTCCTGCTTGACCAGAAGGGATGCCGCGTTGTTGTAACCGGCCGTGCCCATGTCGATGGAACCGGAGGAGAGTCCGACGATCACGTCGTTGCTGCTCTTGAAAGGAACCAGTTCCACCTTGAGATCGGATGATCCCAGCGCCGCCGGCACCGAAGCCCAGCTGGTCCAGCAGAGGCACGGTACCCACCCGATTTTGATCACGTCTTTGGGTGCCGCCGCGCCCGAGTCTGATGGGGTGGTGGATCCGCATGCGGCCAGGAACAACATCATTGTTGTGGCCAGCAGAATGGAAAGCTTGCGCTTCATTGAATTTCAACTCCTACGAAAAAAGGGGGACTGATGCGGGGGAGGTGCAGATACGTCAGGCGCGAGCTTCGAGGCGGTCCGCGCGGACAGCCTCGGAGTGCAGGCTGTCGAATAGGTGGGCTTTCAGCGCCATGAATTCGGGGGTGGTGGTCATGGCGTAACTGCGGGGACGGGGGAGCTTAACCCGGATGTCTTCTGTGATCCTGCCGGGCCGCGCTGACATCACGACGACGCGGTCTCCAAGAAGCAGTGCTTCGTCGATGTCATGGGTTACGAAAAGCACGGTCTTGCGCTGCTGTTCCCAGAGTTCCAGGACCAGTTCCTGCATGATGATGCGCGTCTGTGCGTCAAGGGCGCCGAAAGGCTCGTCCATGAGGAGGACGGACGGATCGTTCACCAGGGCGCGGGCAATTCCCACACGCTGAAGCATGCCTCCGGAAAGTTCCATCGGTAGGGCATCTTCGAAGCCTTCGAGGCCCACTCTTTTCAGGATCGTCGCGACTTTCTCCCCATTGTCGCGCCGGCCTTTGGCGGTCTTCAGGGTGAGCCCGAAGCCGACATTCTTCTCCACCGTCAGCCAGGGGAAGACATTGGCGTTCTGGAAGACAACGCCCCGGTCGGTGCCGGGGCCTTCAATGTATTTCCGGTCCACGGTGGCAGCGCCGTCCGTTGCCTGGACAAATCCGGCAATGACGTTCAGTGCCGTGGACTTACCGCATCCGCTGGGGCCGAGCAGGCAGACAAACTCACTGTCGCCGATAGACAACTCCAGTCCACTAAGGGCAGTCACCGGGTCACCGTTCCGCTGCGACGGCGGAAACATTACTTCAACGTTCGATAGGTCGATACGTGCCACTGCTTTACCTCCAAAATGTTGTTGCAGGTGTGATCGGTGACACCTGAATGGACTCTTGAAGAGAAACTCTAGGGTTTCCCTTTGATGACTGTCCAATGCCTTTAATGCTCCAATCAATGTCTATCAAGTCATCAATATCCAGGGCTTGCGCTGTCTCGGATGTGGCGTAGCGGACGGCGCAGTATTTAACGGGCACGCAAAAAGGCGCGGACCTCCGGGATCCGAGGTGAGTTTGCTAACCCAATTCGGTACCGGAGGCCGCGCCCCTGGCGTCACGCCAGGCGCATCAAGTCCTGACGTGGAATTATCCTTAGAGGACAGTTGTCCGTGAAAGGGACAGTGACTTGGTTTCGCGGAAGGAGAACTTGACGACGACGGCGGAGACTACCGCCATGGCCATCAGGTAGAAGGCAGGGGCCAGCGGGGTTCCGAAGCTGGCCACGAGGCCTGTGGCAACGAACGGTGCCGTGCCGCCGAACAGGACGTAGGCGAGGGTGTAGCCGATGGCGGATCCAGAGGAGCGAACCGAGCTGGGGAACATCTCCACGAGGGCCGGAACGTTGGATGTTCCGATCACGGCCACCAGCGATCCCAGGATGCTGGTTCCCAGGATTGCGAAACCAAGGCCCAGAGGCATGATGGAGAATGCCGGAATGGTCAGCACGACAAAGCCGAGGCAGGCCGCCAGCAGCATGGGTTTGCGTCCGAACCGGTCGCTGGCCCGTGCGGCAAACGGACAGGCCACTGTGTAAACCAGCATGGTGATAACGCTGGTGATCATCGATTCCGTGCTGGAGTAGCCCAAGCTGGAGGTCATGTACGCGATCATGTAGCTACTCATGAGGTAGTAGGCGATCGCGTTCGTGATGCTGTAGCCAAACAGGGTGAAGATCTGCCGGGAGCACAGCCTGATGGCATCTCCGAGCGGGCGCTTGGCCACATTCCCCTTCTGTTCAAGCCCGCGGAAGATGGGAGTATCGTCCACCCGTGACCGGATGTAGAGGCCGATCAGGCCAAGCGGGGCGGCGAGCAGGAACGGGATGCGCCAGCCCCAGGCTTGGAGGTCCGGCGTGCTGAGGTTGGCCGTAATGGCCGCGCCCAGCAGTGCGCCGGCCACAGAAGCCAGTCCTACAGTGGCGGGGATGATGCTGGCGTAGGTGGCGCGCTTTCCTTCCGGGGCGTATTCGACAATGAACGCGGAGGAACCGGTATATTCTCCGCCGGTGGTGAAGCCCTGGATGGCGCGGAACACAAACAGTAGGATCGGCGCCCAGACGCCGATCACGGCGAACGTGGGCAGGATGCCGATGCAGAACGTGGCCGCACTCATGATCAGGACGCACAAACCGAGCATTTTGTTGCGGCCGATTCTGTCGCCGTAGCGGCCGAAGAAGGCGGCCCCCAACGGCCTGGCGATAAAGCCGCCGGCGAAGATGGCCCACACGGCCATCAGGGAGGCCGTCGTGGAGTAGTCGGGGAAGAAAAGTTTAGCGATCGTCACGGACATCACGGCGTATGCAGCGGAATCGAACCATTCCACAAAGTTCCCGACGGCCGCCGCGGCGGCTACGCGCTTGAGGTTCCGGCGCGGGGAGGACTCAGTTCCCACCGGGTTCTCGGTCAGTGTTTTCATGAGGCTAGTCCTTCATTGCGGTCTGACGGTGCTGGGTCGGGAAGTGCACGAAGCTCTGCCCGCTGAACTTTTCCTGTTGCCGATTTCGGCAGCGCGGTGACGTACTCGATGTAGCGCGGATAAGCGAAGCGGGAGAAGTTCTCCTTAACGTGGGCAACGATCGACTTGTTCAGTTGGGCGTCGCCGCTGTGGCCCGGCATCAGTTCCACCCATGCTTTGATGGATTGGCCGCGGAGCTCATCCGGAACGCCCGTCACTGAAACGTCTTTGACGGGGTCAAGTTCCCTGATGACAGCTTCCAGTTCGTAGGGTCCTACCCGGTAACCGGACGTCTTGATCACATCGTCGATCCGTCCCAGGAACCAGAAGTACCCGTCGTCATCAGCGTAGGCCTGGTCCTTTGTGTGGTACCAGTTACCGCCGAATGCGGCCACCGACGCTTCGGGCATGTTCCAGTATCCCAACGGGTACTGGGGGTTGGAACGGGCCCGGAGGCAGATCTCGCCGGTGGCGCCCACGGGAACTTCGTTTTCTCCTTCATCCAAAAGCCGGACCTCCCAGCCGGGGAGCGGGCGTCCCATCGAGCCGGACTTCACGGGGACGTCAGGGAAGTTGCCCAGCAAGGGGTAGGACTCGGTGGATCCGTAGTAGTCGAGCAGGGTGGTTCCGAACTGGACCCGGAACCAGTCAATGAGGTCAGGTGTCAGCGGCTCGTTGGAGGAGCAGACCGTACGCAAAGACAGCGGGAAGCGGGTGCCGGCGTCGGGAACGTCCTCCCGCATTTTCCGCAGGAAGGTGGGGTTGACCAGGGCACTGGTGACCTTGTTCCGTTGCAGGCTGTCCAGCAGGGCTGCGGGATCGAAGCCGCCGGCCGGACGGAACACAAGGTGCGTTGCGCCGGCCCGCAGCGGACCCATGAGCTTGGCCAGGGACCAAGCCCAGTCACCCGCGCCGTAGAACACATCACCGTCGCCGAGAGCATGGCAGTAATCGAACTCGTTGTGGCCCAGGAGGGTGCGGTGCGCATGGACTATTCCCTTGGCGCGGCCGGTGGTACCGGAGGTGTAGAAGATGAGGGCTGGGTCATCGGCCTTGGTAGGGACGTCCTGGAACACTGCGGGACGCTCGGCGATGGCGGGGCTGTCGACGTCGATGAAGGCCCCGGTGTACCCGGCAAACAGGTCCTTGCTGGCCTCTTCGGCGATGATCACAGTGGCGCCGCTGTCTCCCAATCGGAAACGTATGGGTTCCGGGGCCCAGAGGAGCGACATGGTGACCAGGATGGCCCCGGTCCTCAGCACGCCGAGGTAGACGGCGGGAGTGTCGGCGCGTTGCGGAAGCAGGACGGCAACGCGGTCGCCCTTTTTGATGCCGGCATCCTGCAGGGTGGCTGCGATCTGGCGGGAGCGGTCCTGGATTTCGCCCCAGTTGACGTCCCGGCGTCCCTCAATCGTGGACTCAAGGATCAGGGCACGCTTGTGACGCGGGTGGCGGTCCGCCACGTCCACGGCCATGTTATAGACCTCGGGGACCTCCCAGTTGTGGGAGGCGAGCATCTTGGCGTAGTGATCTTCGACCAGAGATGGTGTTGTGATCATTTCGACCGCCTTAGCGTCCGCGGCCCGCGAGGAAGCGGGCCATTTCGCGCTGCGGTTCGCCCGTCCCGTATGCCTCGCGATGGACCCGCTTAGCTTCGGCCATGGCATCGCTGAGGTCGTCCTCCTCGAGGCTGCGGAGGCGGTTCTTGGTCAGGCGCACGGCGCCCGGGGGAAGCAGGCTGAGACGGGAAGCGAGTTCCTTCGCGTAGTCCAGCACCCCGCCGTCGTCCGCCAGATAGTTCAACAGTCCCAGCCGCTGGGCCTCGGCTGCGTCCACGAGTTCGCCGGTGAGGACAAACTGGGAGGTCTTGGATTTACCCAGGATGCTCCACATGGCCCAGATCCCGGTGATGCTGGGGATGCCGGAAAGTACCTCGGGCTGGCCCATACGTACTTTCGAATCTCCTACGCGGAGGTCAGCGAGGAGCGAGTACTGGAAACCGGAGCCGGCCGCGACTCCATTGACTGCGGCAATGGTGATTTGGTCCAGGTTACGGACCGCACGGTAGAGGCGGTCGAAACCATCGATCCAGGCCTCGGCGGCCGCGTGGTCTTCCGGGTCCATGGACGCGGTCTCGGCGAGATCCTGCCCGGCGCAGAAGGCCCGACCGCTGCCCGTGAGGATGACGCAGCGGATCTCCGTATTGCCCTTGAGCCCTTCGAGGTGGGCGATGAGTTCGTTGCGCATGGATTCGGTCCAGGCGTTGAGTTTGTCCGGGCGGTTAAGAGTGACGATGGCGGTCGAATCGGTCTGGGTGAAGATGACATCCTGGGACACGGGTGGTGTTTCCTTTCATGGTTCCTGCGGGATTGCATCCATCAGAACACCTCCCGATGTGACCGGTCTAACATCAATATCTACTCGCCCTGATACCAAACTGATATGGTCAAGCTCATGGACCTTCACCATCTCAAGTATTTTGTGGTGCTCAGCGAGGAGCTCCATTTCGGCCGGGCGGCGCAGCGGCTGCACATGGCCCAGCCACCACTGTCGCAGCGAATCAAGGACCTTGAAAAGGAACTGGGAGTCCAACTGTTCCACCGCCGGCGGACGGGCGTGGAACTTTCGGAACCGGGTGCGCTACTCCTGGAACACGCACGGAACGTGCTCGAGAACGTCGCGATGGCGCAGGAATCGATCCGGCGGATCCGTCCCGGTGCTTCCGGTGTTCTGCAGGTAGCCGTGCCGCCGGACACTAACCCCAGATCGCTGAAGGTGATGGTGGAATCTTTCGCCTCCGCTGTACCTGACGTGCTATTGAATCTCCACGAACTCACCACCATGGAGCAAGTGGAAAGATTGCGCGACGGCGAACTGGATGTGGCCGTGGTGCGCCACCCGTTGAGCAGCGTCGGCTTCGAATCGGGGCCGGTATCCTCAAACGCCCTAGGGGTGGTCCTCAACGCCTCGCACCCGTTGGCATCACAATCTTCGATCCGGTTACGGGACCTCCAGGGCAACCCGCTGATCATCTTTCCGCGACTCATGGCCCCGCCACTTTATGACCATTTCCTGCATACATGCAGGGACGCGGGCTACCTGCCGTCCGCCATTGTGCACGCGCGCAGCCAGCACTTCACCCACGGACTGATCCTCGCGGGACGCGGAGTGCACTTCAACGAGAGCCCTTGGACCGAGCTGCCCGACGGCATCGTATGGCGGCCTTTGGAAGGTGACCCATTGGCATGGCAGACGTCGGCCATCTGGCTCAAGAGCCGACGCTCAGCCGAGACGGACGCATTCGCGGAAGCCGTCACCGCAGGGCTCCACGCAGGAAAGCCATGAGCAACCGAACTCAAGTATTTTTTGTCCGACCATATTGCGCTACGGCCTGTCGCAAATTGTCCGCCGGGACGAGGCGTCGAAACAGCGAGGACATCAAACACGCCGACCCGCCGCCCAAGTCGAAAGACGACTCCATCAGCCGTGCGTAACGTGACCGCGAATTGAGTCCCGGGATCACGCATTGCGCTGTATTCGCGAGCCCGCCGGTGGTCGGCGGGATGAGGCTGACGAAGATCAGGCGGCGGGCACGAGCGCCGGGTCCAGGGCCATTGGCGGGACCGGGAATGGTTGCCGCGTTCATGGCTTGCACTCTCTGGTCGGGGCGCTCAACGCACCCGCCTGGTTTGGGTTAATCCAAATGGCATGAGCTTGGCGCCGGCGGAATGATGACGGCCGGTAGGCCGGCCTCCCAGCCGGAGTATTGCGGCCGCCAGCTGAATCCAGCGCCCTCGGCCTTCATCGCGTCTTTTGCGCCTGTGTCGCCTTCTCGTCGGGCGTCAGTTGGGCGCGGGGAGCGGCATCGGGTCGGGTGTCGTGGAGGACGTGGGCGATGCGGAAGGGCCGGTTATGGGGGTGAAGCCCTTGACGATCAGCCATACGCCGACGAACACCTCCCAGAGGCCGCCCGGAATCGCGTGGATCGACAGCAGATCGAACCCGAAGACTTCCAGCACGGACCCGCACAGAATGACCGCGTACCCGGCGAGGCCCCAGACGGCCAACGGCCGTGGAAGCAGGCCCGTCCTGTAGAAGACATAACACACAAGCAGGCCGGCTATGCCCAGGGTAAGCATGGCGATGCTGTACGCATAAAGGTGTGTCTGCATGAAGACCGTGCTCAGGCCTTGCAGGTGGAGCGCCTCGGATGCTTCTGCCTGTGTGCTTAATCTGCCGATGGGAATCTGGGCAAGGATCAAAAGGCCCATGATGGCAATGAAGGTGGCATCCATGATCCTGAAGCTCAGGTAGCCGATGGCCATGCGCTCGTTGTGCTGCTTCAGGACAGGGAACATCAGGATCCCGTGAGCGGCGTCGCCGACCACGGTCAGCAACCACCGCTCCGGTTGCCAGCAGCGTGCCGTTTTCCGAAAGCGAGGCGAGCCGGTCCGGCGCGGAAAGGACGGACAGAACGAGAATGTTTCCAGGAATGCCAATAAACATCCCCGCCAGGTAGATCGCCCCCACGGTCCTGGCGGTTGTTCTATATGATCCGATGCCGTTGCGTGCCAGCGCATTCGTCCGTATCTGGTTGTGCATGGTCCCTGTCCCTTTTGTAGTGTGGCTGACCTTGGTTCCAAAAAGTGCCGACGTGATAACCGGGGAGTCCGGCAGATCACGGCTCAGACGGTGACTGCGCGCCCCTTTCCCCTGACCTTCCGGGCGCACAAGGAGGCGGATGGCCTCCGGAGCCTCCTGCCCGGGCTGGTAGATGCGCTGGAAGCGGGCATCGCCCGGCGGGCAGGGAGGACGATGCCGGCCGTAATCAATCGCGGTGAATTCTGGGCCAGTGGGTCTTGGCGAACGAAGCTGAGACACGGGTCTCGCCTCATCCAACGGGGCCAGCGTTGCAGCTCTGCGCTGGTAGAGCGGCCGTGGCCCCAATGACAGAGAACACGCGGCACTTTCTTTAGCGCCGGCTGAGGCCTATGGTCCTCCCCGCTGCCAAGACCCGCAATAGCCAAAACGCCGGAGGTTTCGCGTCCGCGCTGGATCTGCTCCTGGACGGGTTCGACCGGCCCGGGCTGCAAAGGTGGAGTCCCGCGGAGCAGCGGGGGCCGCAGGTCCTCAGATGAGGCCTGTCATCCCGAGCCGGCCGGCCAGTGCGAGGACGCGGCATGCTCGTGGGGCAGCTGCACAACCGCCTGGAAGCAGCCACCGGATGTTGCAGCGGGGACCGGCTCGACGAGCTCCTCGCGGGAGTGGGCACCGTCCTCTCAGACGACGTGCTTGACCGGATCGATGAAATCGTCCCGCCCGGGACCGACGTCGGCACACTCGACCAGGCGTACGTGCCGCCGGCGATCCAGAAGACGGGGCTGCGCCGTCGCCCAGTGAGTGAGCGCTCCGCCGCCTGAGCTAGATGTATTACCCACGGAGGTTGGTGACACGGCTGGCGGGTGGTTGACCCTTGAGTGAGGTGTGGCCTCGGTTGTGATTGTAGTGGTGCAACCAGGCGGGGAAAGCGGCAACACGCTCGGCCTCTGATGCGTAGGGCTTCGCGTAGGCCCATTCGTCGAGCATGGTGCGGTTGAACCGCTCAACCTTTCCGTTGGTCTGGGGGCGATAGGGGCGCGTGCGTTTGTGCTTGATGTCCGCACCGAGAGCCTGGGCGAAGACGCGGGAGCGGTAGCAGGAGCCGTTATCTGTCAAGACCCGGCTCACCGTGATCCCGGCGGCGTTGAAGGCAGCGTTTGCCCGTTCCCAGAAGCCGGCGGCGGTTTCTTTCTTCTCGTCAGAGAGGATCTCGGTGTAGGCAAAGCGGGAGTGGTCATCGACTGCGTTATGCAGGTAAGCGTAGCCGGGCCTGCGGTTGGCGTTTGTGCCGGTCTTGTTCCGGTTCCCCGCGGCCCGGCCGGTCACGCGGTGTCCGCCGCCGTCAGGAATCCGGCCGAGTTTCTTGATGTCCACGTGGACCATGTCCCCGGGGTTCTGGTGCTCGTAGCGGCGGATCACCCTGCCCGTGGCCCGGTCCAGCCACGACAGCCTGGCAAGCCGGTACCGGGAGAGGACCTTGTGCACGGTGGACGGGTGGATACCGAGCAGGTAACCGATCCTCGCCGGCCCCCAGCGGCGGTTGACCCGCAGCGCGATGATTCGTCGTTCCCGCCGGGCAGGAGTGCGGCGCGGGGACCGGGACGGCCGGCTGGAGAGGTCCTCCATGCCGTCTTCGCCCAGCTCCCGGTAGCGGCTGGCCCAGCGCGCCGCGGTCGGGACGGAGACCTGAAAACGTTCTGCAGCCCGACGTAACGGCCAGCCGTCCTCGACAATGCACTTTGCCAGCTCGATCCGTCCCCTGCGGGCGAGAAAAGCATTAGGGTGGGACATTGAAGACCTCCGTTTGTGGAATTGGACTCTAGACAAGCCCCACTCCACTCGGAGGTCTTCTTCATGTCACCACACCACGCCGACCGTCACTAACGTCTGTGGTTAATACAGCTAGATGCCTCGCGGCCGCGTTCTCGCTTTCGATTGATCTCCTGGTCGCATGGACAGCGTCAGCACCCGATCCCGCAGTTCCCATGTTTACACGGGGGTTGCGGGGTTTTTTTCGTTGCCCGGGTGCCCGCATGTGCGCAAACGCAGACGGTCCGGGGAGCTGTTCACATAAAGACAGGGTCCGCCGCGCGTGGCTAGCAGTACGCTGTTGCCACGGTCTAGTTCGAGGAGTACCGATGATCGCCTGGGTCCGCACGTTTGTCCGCCGGCACCTGATTGCCGATGACCCGTGGCCCCAGTACTCCCACCTCGACCAGGTAGACGGCCTCAGCGAAACGCCTCTGAGCCAGCGTGAGGAGCTCGCCGAGATCGACGCGCGGCTTACCGGGGACCGGAACGCATCCGTAACCGGCGTCGAGGCCCAGTCGGTGAGGGACCGGGCCTACCTCCTCGCCCTGGTGAGGGAGCAGGCGGCGAAACTGGACGCCGTTGCGGGATTGGTGGAACAAGCCGAGAAGAGCGGGAATGGCACGCTGTACGCCAACGATGTCCACGCCGCGATCGCTGAACGAGCGGCGGCCTGAAGAACAAATTCCGCAAGAACCCCACACATCCTCGCGGCTGGCTGAAAGGACCCCCAGCTTACGAAACGAATGGTCGCCGTAGCTGAGGCTGGCGGCAGGCCGTTGCCGGTTCGCTGACCTGTGGTTACTCTAGCGGTGGGACGTGGCCCGACCCGGCAAAATGGGGGACGGCCACACGGTGTGCTCGCCATGCCGCTTTCCGCACAGGCTGGCTCCATGGTCTCAAACGATGGAGCCAGCTTGCGGGACGGGCCATCTGAATCGAACGTCCTTTGCGACAGCATGCGCCACGGGCGACGGGTGTTGCGCCTGACAACCCGGCCCAATCCGGCCCAGCCCCTGGAGTCTGCCTCCCGGGATCGGGATCGCCTATCCCCTGGCTTTTCCATCGGCGGCACGCGGCCCTGTTGCCGCCGTCAGGGGCTAGGGTGGTGTCAAAGAGAAGGGGGAGTGCCTCGTGGAATACCAGAATTCCCAGCCCAGGGCGGGCTCCGTGCCCGAGCTGCCCACAGCCGCACCAACTGGTGGGGGCCGGACCGTCATTTCCGAGGCCGCCGTCGCGAAGGTCGCGGGAATCGCTGCCCGCTCGGTTCCCGGCGTCTATTCCCTTGGATCAGGACCGTCCCGCGCCCTCGGGGCGATCCGCGACGCGGTCGGCGGGGCGGACCACGCCGCCGGTGTGCGGGCCGAAGTAGGCGAAACCCAGGTGGCCGTCGATATTGACCTCGTGGCGGTCTACGGCACACCGCTTCATGCCCTGGCGGACCAAATCCGCGCTGCCGTCTACACGGCGGTTGAGGAGCTTGTCGGGCTGCAGGTCATTGAGGTCAACATCGAGATCCATGACGTGTTCCTGCCCGGCCCGGTGAAGCCCCCCGTTGCCGGTGAGGCCAGGCCCATGAGGGAGGCAATCCAATGAATCTGACCGTTGTAGGGATAGCAGTCGGCGCCTTCGTGGCGTTCATGTCCTTCCAGTTTGGGGCCTGGGGATTCCTGGGTTCCCTGCTGTTCATGGGCATCGGAGCCCTGCTGGGGCGGGCAGCGGAAGGGAAACTGGACCTGCGCGGCGTGCTCGACGCCCTGACCGGCCGGCGTTCCTCCTCATGAGCAGCACGGCCGGGGTGGCAGTCCACGGCCGGGCACTTGCCGGCCACAACCGAATCAGCACCCAGGCCCTGACCAGCCTGGCACGCGCCGCCGCAGCCGAGGCCCTCGGCGTTGCACCACACGAGGTGCGGGCCGAATGGTCCGACGACGACGGCCTGCTGGCCTTGTCCCTCGTCACCCCGATCACGGTGCCCTCGCTGGCGGCAGTCCTCCGGGACCCCGGTCGGGTGGCTGGCTTCGGCGGCTCCATCTGGGACCGGGCCGTGGCGGCCAAGGCGGCCATTCTCGGCCGCGTGACAGAGCTCAGCGGCGCCCGGCTGAGCCGGGTGGACATTCGGATCAGCGGTGCCAGCGTCAGTGAAGGAAGGCGGGTCCGTTGAGCCATGCCACGGAACGCAGGAACCCGGCGGTCGACGCCGCTCCGCCGGATCCCGGGAACGGGGCCGCCGGGATGGAGTGGATCCTGAAGCGCGAGACCCGGTCCTCGCGCGCGGTGCCCGCTGTCATCGCCGCCGTTCTCGTGATCGTGCTGTGTGGCTATGCACTCCTGGAAACAGCAGTGCGTGCCATCGGCCAGCCGCCATGGCTCGTGGACCCGGAAGCCGCGGCGGAGCGGATCATGGCGCTCCCCGGCGGGGTCCCGCCGCTCCTGCTCGGCGTCCTCGGTGCGGTGCTGGTGATGGTCGGCCTGTTTTTCTTTCTCAATGCCGTGCTGCCGGGCCGCAGGGCGCGCCACCTCCTGCGGGACCGCCGTGCCGCCGTCGTTGTCGACGACGAAGTGATTGCCTCCGCCCTGGCGCGCCGCGCTCGGCTGGCCGCCAACGTGACGCAGGAGCAGGTGATGGTCATCGTCTCGAGAAGCCATGTACTCGTCAATGTCCTTCCGACCTCCGGAGTCCCGCTGCATGCGGAGGCCGTCCTGGCGGCGGTGCAGGAGGAACTGAGGGAGATGGAGCCGACCCCGCTGCCGGATGTCCGCATCAACGTGGCCTCAGGGGGAATCATCGGCGCATGAACAACACCCCAAGAATCCTCAATCGCGTCCTGATCGGCATCCTGGGCACCATACTGATTGCCCTCGGCACGCTGCTGGTTCTGCTCGCGAGCGTTCCGGCGGTCGGCGCCTGGTGGCGGACTTGGACGGCCGGCGCTTGGAGCAATTGGCAGGACCTTTTCGAGCGCACGCGCTTCCCGGGCCGGCAGGAGAGCTGGCTGTGGCTGGTACTGGCCGTGCTGATTCTGGCCGTGATGGGCGCCATGGTGGCCTGGGCGGCGCAGCAGGGCAAAGGCCGCGCCAGCCTGCTGGCGGCCGAAGAGGATCCCGGCGAAGTGGCGGGAAACGTCCGGATCGGCGGCGGCGTCGCCGAGCAGGCCCTGCGGGCGGCGCTCGCCGACCGGCCCGACCTCGCCGGAGTCACCGTCGCCACCTATGAGCTCCGCGGGGAGCCTGCCCTCAAGATCCGTGTGCAGCCACGCCAGGGTGTGGCTCCGCATTTGCTTGCGGCCGAGGTGTCGGCCCTTGTCGAGGCGCTCGATGCAGTGGTCGGCAAACGCACGCCTGTGCTCATCCACATCAGCTCTGGAGCGCGGTCCCGGTTTGGCCGGGCCGAACGCGTCCGCTGACTCTTGGTTAAGTTCCGGTAACGTTCCGGTTTGCACTCCACCGCCCAAGTTCGGTCCAAAAGGCCGGATTCACGCGGTCTACGGGGCAGCTGGGCTGCGTCTCCTTTTGATAAAGAGTGATGTAAACGCTTGCATTCCTCACGCAGGGTTAACTACTGTGATGGGCACCACACCAACAGCACCGCCTCTTTACCGGTACTCAGCGAGGAGCCCTCCAGTATGAAAACCCCTAAGTTCCTACTTCCCGTAGCCACGGCAGGCGTTTTAGCCCTGACCCTTTCAGCCTGTGGCGGGGGGAGCGGTGGCGGCGGCACGACCGCCGGCGGCGGCGACGCCGAGCAAGGCCTCGACGGCCGCGGTCCCATCACGTATGTCCAGGGCAAGGACAACAGCAACGTCGTGCGCCCGCTGATCGAAAAGTGGAACGCCGCGCACCCGAACGAGAAGGTCACGTTCAAGGAGCAGACCGACCAGGCCGACCAGCAGCACGACGACCTCGTCCAGAACTTCCAGGCCAAGAACGCAAACTACGACGTCGTCAGCGTTGACGTCGTCTGGACCGCCGAGTTCGCGGCCAAGGGCTGGCTCCAGCCGCTCAAGGACAAAATGGCGCTCGACACCTCGAAGATGTTGAAGCCCACGGTTGACAGTGCCTCCTACAAGGGCACCCTGTACGCCGCCCCGCAGAACTCCGACGGTGGCATCCTGTACTACCGCAAGGACCTCGTCCCCACGGCGCCCACGACCTGGGACGAGATGATGCAGATGTGCTCCATCGCCAAGGCGAACAACATCGGCTGCTTTGCCGGCCAGTACGCCAAGTACGAGGGCCTCACGGTCAACGCCTCCGAAGCCATCAACTCGGCCGGCGGCTCCGTGCTTGACGATGACGGCAAGCCGAGCCTGACCACCGCCGAAGCCAAGGCGGGCCTCGAAAACCTGGCCAAGGCGTACGCGGACGGCAACATCCCGAAGGAAGGCATCACCTTCCAGGAGGAGCAGGGCCGGCAGGCCTTCCAGGACGGCAAGCTGCTGTTCCACCGCAACTGGCCGTACGTCTACAACCTGGCGGTGACCGAAGGCTCCTCGAAGGTCAAGGATGTCCTGGGCATGGCCGCCCTTCCGGGTAAGGAAGGCCCCGGAGCATCGACGCTCGGCGGACACAGCGCCGGCATGAGCGTTTACTCGAAGAACAAGGCGACGGCCAAGGACTTCCTCACGTTCCTCACCTCCGAGGAAACCCAGAAGTTCTACGCAACCCAGGGCTCGCTCGCCCCGGTTCTCGGCGCACTTTACGATGACCAGGAGCTCGTCTCGAAGCTTCCGTACCTGCCGGTGCTGAAGACCTCGATCGAGAACGCGGTGCCGCGTCCTGTCACCCCGTTCTACCCGGCCGTCACCAAGGCCATCCAGGAAAATGCGTACTCGGCCATCAAGGGCGAGAAGACCGTTGATTCCGCTTTGTCTGATATGCAGAAGTCCATCGAGTCCGCTAGCGCGGGACAGTAGCTCCATTATGGCAACCGAATTGGGCCCGACGCCGGTCAAGGAACCGGCGTCGGGCGGGACCCCGATCCACCACGCGCCCAAGGGCGTCGGGGAGGATAACCGCATTGCGAGCCAGGGCCGCTGGGCCGCATGGCTCCTTACGCCGACGATCATCGCGCTCGCCGTCGTGATCGTCTACCCGATCATCAGCGCCATCGTGATGTCGTTCCAGAAGGATGCCGGCCTTGACCCTGTCACGGGTCTGTTCACCGCCGGCGGACCCGCGGGCGTGCAGAACTACGTCAACTGGATCGCCCAGCAGTGCGCCGCTCCCGGCGGCGGAACCGTAGCCTGCCCTCCCGGAACGCTGGGCGCGCAGTTCTGGTCGGCCACAGCAACAACCTTCTTCTTCACCATTGTCACCGTGACGCTGGAGACAATCCTCGGCTTCTGGATGGCCCTCATCATGGCCCGGACCTTCAAAGGCCGCAGCCTCGTCCGCGCCGCCGTCCTGGTTCCCTGGGCCATCCCCACCGCCGTCACCGCCCAGCTCTGGCTGTTCATCTTCGCCTTCGAGGGCATCGCTAACAAGCTCTTCAACACCACGATCCTGTGGACGGGCAGCGAATGGCCGGCGAAGTGGGCGGTCATCATCGCCGACACCTGGAAGACGACGCCGTTCATGGCGCTGTTGATCCTGGCCGGCCTGCAGATGATTCCCGCCGACGTCTACGAGGCGGCCAAGGTCGACGGCGCCTCCGCATGGCAGCGGTTCCGGATGATCACCCTGCCGCTGGTCAAACCGGCGCTCATGGTCGCCATCCTCTTCCGGACCTTGGATGCACTGCGCATGTTCGACCTTCCGTACATCCTGACGGAAGGTTCCAACAACACCACCACGCTGTCCATCCTGGTGATCAACCAGATCAGGCAAGGCTTCAACGCAGCCGCCGCCTTGTCCACCATTACGTTCATCATCATCTTTGTCGTGGCTTTCATTTTCGTCCGCTTCCTTGGAGCGAATGTCGTGGAGCAAAGCGGCGGCACCGGTAAGGGGAAGAAATGACCGCCGCGACCGAACTCCGGGCCAGGCAGGACCAGGGCCGGAAGGTAGCCCAGAACCGCGAGAAGTGGGCACAGGCGCGCACCTACATCAGCGCCGCCGTCATCCTGGTCTGGTGCCTCGCACCGGCGTACTGGATGGTGGTGACCGCGTTCCGCGAGGTGGGCTTCACCTACGACACCTCGCTCCTGCCCACTCACGTGACGCTGGACAACTTCATCACCGCCTTCGACACCTCGTTCGGCAACAGGTTCGGCCAGGCGCTGGCCAACAGCGTGTTCATCGGGGTGACGGTGACCGTGATCTCGCTGGTGATCGGCGTTTTCGCGGCCTATGCCTTGGCCCGGTTGAATTTCCGCTTCAAGTACCTGGTGCTGGGTTTCATCCTGGGGGCATCCATGTTCCCCGGTGTCGCCCTCATCACCCCGCTGTTCCAGCTGTTCACCAACATCGGCTGGATTGGCACCTACCAGGCGCTGATCATTCCCAACATCTCCTTCGTGCTCCCGCTGACGGTCTACACCATGACCTCGTTCTTCCGGGAAATGCCGTGGGAGCTGGAGGAAGCCGCCCGCGTGGACGGCTGCACCCAGGGGCAGGCCTTCCGCAAGGTGATCATGCCGCTGGCGGCACCGGCCATCTTCACGACCGCAATCCTGGCGTTCATCTCGTCCTGGAATGAGTTCCTGATTGCCAGCCAGCTTTCCAACGACGCAACCCAGCCCGTGACGGTGGCTATCGCTAACTTTGCCGGGGCCCAGCCCCAGCAGATTCCGTACACCGCCATCATGGCCGCCGGAACAATCGTGACCATTCCGCTGGTGATCCTGGTGCTCATCTTCCAGCGCAAGATCGTCGCGGGTTTGACCGCCGGCGCGGTGAAGTGACGGCCGGGCAATGAGCGGAAAGCCGAACCATGGCTTCGTGCGCAGCGAGCACCGCCGGGTGCGCTCCGGCGAGGACTTCGACATCATCATCGGGCTCCTGGGCTTCTGGGCGCTGGTGCTGCTGGTGGTCACCGTCTGGATGGAGGTGACGGCCCAGCCTGCCCTCGGCTGGGCCCTCGGCCTGCTGGCCGCAGTGCTGGCACTGTACGGAATGATCCGGCTGCGCCGCCGGCTGCCCGAAAGGACCGCGACGCGGCGCAGCTGAGGCGCGATCGACAGTTGCCATGGGGAAGGCTAGCGAAGGCAGCTCTGCGCGGGCCGCGAGGCCCGCGCCGACAAGTGAACAAAGGGACACGGTGGCACGGACAACAGACAGAGCGCAGCGGGGCGGCCACTCCGGCGTCAGTATTGAGGATGTCGCAGCCGCGGCCGGAGTCTCCACCGCCACCGTGTCCCGGGCCGTCCGCGGTTTGCCCCGGGTCTCCCCGGCCACCCGGGAAAAGATCCTGGGCATCGCGGAAGCCCTGGGCTACGTGGCGTCGTCGTCGGCGTCGGGACTGGCCACCGGGCGGACCCGGACCATCGGTGTCCTGGCGCCGTTCGTCAGCCGCTGGTTCTTCTCCAAGGCGATCGAGGGCGCGGACCGGGAACTGCACGCCCGCCAGTACAATCTCTCCCTGTTCAACCTCGGCGGCCACGGAAGCAACCGTGAGCGGCTCTTCAGCAAGACCATGGTGTACAAGCAGATCGATGCGCTTCTGGTCCTCTGTATGGCCCTGACACACGAGGAAATCGAGCACCTCCAGAAGATCGATATCCCCCTCGTCGTGGTGGGCGGGCACGTGGAGGAATGCCCCTACATCGGCATTGACGACTATGCGGCCGCCGCAACGGCGGTGCGCCACCTCATCAGTCTCGGGCACAGGGACATCGCCCTGCTGCACGGCGACGACGCGACCGACCTGAACTTCGACGTCCCGCGGGTCCGGATCAAGGCATTCCAGGAAATGATGGCGGAAGCCCGGTTGGCCGTGCGGCCGGAGTGGGACGAGTGGGGCGACTTCACCGTCCGCAGCGGCCAGGACGCGTTCAACCGGCTCTGGGACCGCCCCGGCCCGAAGCCGACGGCGATCTTCTGCGCATCGGACGAGATGGCCATGGGAGTGATTTTCGAGGCGACCCGGGTCGGCGTCCGGGTCCCGGGGGAGCTGTCCGTGATCGGGATCGATGACCACGACTTCTCGGAAGCCATGGGTCTCACCACGGTCGGGCAGCGCCCCGACGAACAGGCCGAGCTGGGGACGAAAATGCTGCTGGACGAGCTTGACGGAGCGGCCGGGGCGGTCCGTTCCACCGTCGCGCCGCACCAGCTGATCGTCCGCAGGACGACGGCGCCGCCACGGTCCGGGGCCACGCTCGCCTAGGACACCGGCGACGCCCCCGGGGCTACCGGGTCAGGAGGCGCGCGCCAGCTGGCGGATGGGGATCCAGCGGGAGGCCAGCCGGCGGTACGCCGCGGCCGCGCCGGTCATGTCGCCCTCGGCGAGGCATTCGATGCCCAGTCTGACATCAAGCGGGGAGTCATCCGGGTAGACCTTGTCGGCCACCGCACCGTAATCGAGTTCCACCACGGAGCCCGGGTGGAAGAGTTCAAGCCACTCGGTGAGCTGGGTCAGGTCCTCGAGCATGTCCAGGTCCGGTGCGGCCCTGGACAGATGGGCCACCGCATAGCGGACCCGTTCCAGCGCTTCGGCGATGGTGGCGCGGATCCGTACGGTGACGATGTGCCCCTCGGCTTCAACCACGTCTGTGGGGTCGGATTCCTGGAACAGGCAGAACCAGCTGAACGGGATTCCCCAGGTCGACGCCCGGGTGTGCACCCGGCCCAGCCCGGCATGCGACCGCACTTCGTCGATGCGTTCCTGGTGCTTGTCGCGCTGCTCCTCAGGGATCAGCAGCTGCGCCAACGGACCGTGGATGCCTTCCATCAGGGCGTTTGCCGCGAGCCCGGCGCGGAGCACCAGCTGACTTGGGCAATACAACAGCCGGTCCGGCGTGCCGGCACCGGCCGGTTCAGCGCCGGGCGCGGATGCCGATGCGGCCGCGGTGCCCCCGGATGGCGCGGGCGACTGGGGCGCGTCGTTGGCGGGCGGTGCGGGGACAACGCGCACCAGATCTGTCCGTCCGGTGGGGAACGGATCACCGCCGGTGCGGGTGATCCGGCCGAGGGAAGCGAGCAGCTCGGCGTTTTCAACCGCCGCGCGGGAGTCCCTCCGGGCCGCCGACGTGCGGAGTGCGTCCTGCTGCTCCGCCGGGAAGGCTTCCAACGGTTCATAGACCCGCAGGGCGGAAGTGAAGGGCAGTCCGGCCTGTCCACGGTAGAGGTTTCCCGTCATCGGCGCGCAGCCCCCTCCCGGTCCGCGGCGATCTCGTGGTCCCCGGTCATCAGTCGCTCAGCTCCACGATGACCGGCGCGTGGTCCGAGGCGCCCTTGCCTTTGCGTTCCTCCCGGTCAATCGACGCGCCGGTGACACGTGCGGCCAGGGCGGGGGAGGCCAGGACGAAGTCGATCCGCATGCCTTCCTTCTTCGGGAAGCGCAGCTGGGTGTAGTCCCAGTACGTATAGACGCCGGGCCCGGGAGTGTGCGGGCGTACGACGTCCCGGAACCCGGCGTCTTCGAAGGCGTGAAAGGCGGCCCGTTCAGGTTCGCTGACATGCGTGAACCCCCCGGTGCGGAAAAGGTCGATGTCCCAGACATCATCATCCTGCGGGGCGATGTTCCAGTCGCCCACCAAAGCGACCTGCGCTTCGGGATCACTCGTGACCAAGCCCTCGGCGTGCCTCTTCAGCGCGTCCAGCCAGCTCAGCTTGTAGGGCATGTGCTCGTCGTCGAGGGCGCGGCCGTTGGGCACGTAGAGGCTCCAGACCCGGACCCCGCCGCAGGTGGCGCCGATCGCCCGGGCCTCCTGCACGGCGTCCTTGCCGCTCTTGCCGAAGACCGGCTGGTCGATGAAAGTCCGTTCGACGTCGGCAAGACCCACCCGGGAGGCGATCGCGACGCCGTTCCACTGGCTCACGCCGTAGTGCGCCACCTCATAGCCCATGTTCTCGAACAGCTCCCACGGGAAGTTGTCGTCCTTGCACTTGGTTTCCTGAATGGCCAGGACGTCACAATCGGTGCGCTGAAGCCACGCCTCCACACGGTCGGCTCGGGCGCGGAGGGAGTTCACATTCCAGGTAGCAATCTTCACAGTCCCTAACTTACCGAACTTGGCTCCCGGGCGAAGCGGTGCAGGGTCGGCGGCTCTCTGGAAATTAGTAGGAAGTCCGAGTATATTCAGCAGCAGAAATGATCTGGATCACATGCAAAGGAGCATTCGACCATGGTGCGCGAACTATCCCACTACATTGACGGTCAGCGCGTGGAGGGCACGTCCGGGCGCTTCAGCGACGTCTACGATCCCTGTACCGGCGAGGTCCAGGCCCGGCTGCCGCTGGCCACTGCCGAGGAAGTGCGCAACGTGATTGCCAGTGCCGAGAAGGGCCAGCTCGTATGGGCCGCGATGAACCCGCAACGGCGGGGCCGGATCCTGCTGAAGTTCGTCGACCTCGTCAACGAGAACATGGACGAACTCGCCACCCTGCTGTCCTCCGAGCACGGCAAGACCTTCCCCGATGCGAAGGGCGACATCCAGCGCGGCATCGAAGTCGTGGAGTTTGCCGCCGGCGCCCCGCACCTGCTCAAGGGCGAATTCTCGGACAGCGCCGGCGCCGGCATCGACGTGCATTCGATGCGCCAGCCCCTCGGCGTCGTCGCGGGCATCACACCCTTCAACTTCCCGGCCATGATCCCGCTGTGGAAATCCGGCCCGGCCCTCGCAGCCGGCAACTCCTTCATCCTGAAGCCCTCCGAACGCGACCCTTCCGTGCCGCTCCGCCTGGCCGAGCTGTTCACCGAGGCGGGGCTGCCCGACGGCGTCTTCAACGTGGTCAACGGGGACAAGGAAGCCGTGGATGCGCTGCTGGAGGATCCCCGGGTCCAGGCGATCGGCTTCGTCGGGTCCACCCCGATCGCCCAGTACATCTACGCCACCGCGGCGGCCAACGGGAAACGCGCCCAGTGCTTCGGCGGCGCCAAGAACCACATGGTGATCATGCCGGACGCGGACCTGGAGATGGCCGCGGATGCCCTGATCGGGGCCGGCTTTGGCTCCGCAGGCGAGCGTTGCATGGCGATTTCCGTGGCGGTGCCCGTCGGCCGGAAGACCGCCGACGCGCTCGTCGCCAAGCTGCAGGAGCGGATTGCGGACCTCAAGGTCGGCCCGTCCCTCGCCGCGGACTCGGACTTCGGCCCGGTCGTGGCGCCCTCCGCCAAGGAGCGGATCGAAGGGTACATTGCCTCCGGCGTCGAGGAAGGCGCCAGCCTCGTGACCGACGGCCGCGGGCTGAAGGTCGAGGGCTACGAGGGCGGCTTCTGGGTGGGCCCGACGCTCTTTGATAACGTCACGAAGGACATGAAGATCTACCGGGAAGAGATTTTCGGTCCGGTGCTGAGCGTGCTCCGCGCGGCGGACTACGACGAGGCGCTGAGGCTGTGCAGCGAGCACGAGTTCGGGAACGGCGTGGCCATCTTCACCCGCGACGGCGACGCCGCCCGGGACTTCGCCAGCCGGGTCCAGGTGGGCATGGTGGGGATCAACGTCCCCATTCCGGTTCCGATCGCGTACTTCAGCTTCGGCGGCTGGAAGGCCTCCGGCTTCGGCGACCTCAACCAGCACGGCGCCGACGCGTTCCGGTTCTACACGAAGACCAAGACGGTCACCACCCGGTGGCCCTCGGGCATCCGTTCCGGCAGCAACTTCGTCATGCCGGAAGGAAGCTGATGGCCGAGCAGGTCGTCCCGGAAGACACCGGGTCCGCCGCTGAGGTCCTGTTCGAGCGCCGGGGGCACCTTGGCATCGTCACCCTGAACCGGCCCCAGGCCGTCAACGCGCTCACCGCGGGCATGGCCTCGGCGATGCTGGACCAGCTCACGCGGTGGGCCGACGACGACGCCGTCGCCGCGGTGCTCGTCCGCGGGGCCGGTGAACGGGGCCTCTGCGCCGGCGGCGACATCGTGGCCATTTACCGGGACATGCTCGACGGGGGTTCGGCCACGGCGGACTTCTGGGCGGAGGAGTACCGGCTGAACGCCCTCATCTCCGCTTACCCGAAACCGTATGTGGCGTTCATGGACGGACTGGTGCTCGGCGGCGGCGTGGGGATCTCGGCGCACGGCTTGGTCCGGATCGTCACGGAACGCACCCGGATGGGCATGCCGGAGACCACGATCGGTTTCGCGCCCGACGTCGGCGGCACCCTGCTGCTGTCCCGCTCGCCGGGGGAGTCCGGCACCCACGCGGCGCTGACCGGCGCGCATCTGAGCGGCTCCGACGCGCTGTTCCTCGGGCTGGCGGACCAGTTCGTGCCCTCCGGACGCCTGTCCGAACTGGCGGCCGCGCTGGCGACCGAGCCGGCGGAAGCCGCCGTCGGGCGCTTCACGGAACACGCGCCGCCCGCGGCGCTGGCGGCGCAGAGCGCGTGGATTGACGCCTGCTACTCCAGTGACGACGCCGAGGAGATCCTGCGCCGGCTGCGCGCCTTCGACGGCGAAGCCGGAGCGGAAGCCGCCGAAGCGGCCGACACGATCGAGGCCAAGTCGCCGACGGCCGTGAAAGTCACGTTGGAGTCCCTGCGCCGCGTCCGGGGACTGAGCCTCGAGGAGGCCCTCGAACAGGAGTACCGGGTGGGGCTGCGCTTCCTGGCCGGCCCGGACTTCCGCGAAGGCATCCGGGCCCAGGTCGTCGATAAGGACCGTGCTCCGCGCTGGCAGCCGGCCACGCTCGCGGAGGTCAGCCGCGACGATGTCGAGGCCTACTTCGCGCCGCTGGGCGACCGTGAACTGCAGCTCTCTTCGAAGGAGAAGGACAATGTCTGACAAACTTCAGCCCGGACCCCCCCGGTCGGGGACGGTACAGCCGGAGACGCACCAATCCGGGATCGTGCCGGGCGCTGGTTCCATCGCGTTCCTCGGCCTTGGCCATATGGGCGGGCCGATGGCCGTCAACCTGGTCAAGGCCGGCTACACCGTGACCGGGTTCGACGTCGTTCCGGCGGCGCTGGACACCGCCCGGGCACATGGCATCAGCACGGCGGACACCGCCGCCGACGCCGTCACCGGAGCCGCCGTCGTGCTGACAATGCTGCCAAGCGGCAAACACCTTCTGGACGCCTACCGCGGAACCGACGGGCAGTCGGGGCTGCTGCAGACCGCGGCCGCCGGCACGCTGTTCCTGGACTGTTCCACGATCAACGTGGACGAGGCCCGCGAGGCTGCCGCGCTGGCTCTCGCCGCAGGCCACCGCGCGGTGGACGCGCCGGTTTCCGGCGGCGTCGTGGGGGCCGAAGCGGGCACCCTGACGTTTATGGTCGGGGCGTTGCCCGAGGACTTCGAAGCGGTGAAGCCGATCCTCGAGGTGATGGGAAAGCGCGTGGTCCATTGCGGGGAGCACGGTGCGGGACAGGCTGCGAAGATCTGCAACAACCTGATCCTCGGGGTTTCCATGATCGCCGTCAGCGAGGCCTTCGTGCTCGGCGAGAAGCTGGGGCTGACGCACCAGACCCTGTTCGACGTCGCCTCCGCGGCCTCGGGACAATGCTGGGCGCTGACCACCAACTGCCCGGTGCCGGGACCGGTGCCAACGAGCCCCGCCAACCGCGACTACCAGCCCGGATTCGCCGGCGCCCTGATGGCGAAGGACCTCAAGCTGGCGCTCAATGCCCTCGAAAGCACCGGGGTCGCCGCCCGGCTGGGACCCCTTGCCTCCGAAATCTACGATACTTTTGCCGCGGAAGGCGGTGCCGGACGGGACTTCTCCGGCATCATCACCGACATCCGGGACAAGTCCGCGCACTAGCGGGCCGGCACCTCGGTTCTGGATCCAGACCAACCCAAAGGGGACAGGCATGACGGAGCAGTACACAAACATTCTGGTGGAGCGCCGCGGCCGGGTGGGCCTGGTGACGCTCAACCGGCCCGAGGCACTCAACGCGCTCAACAAGGCCACCATGGACGAGCTCGTGGCCGCTGTGACAGCCATGGACACGGACCCCGAGGTGGGCGCGGTGGTCGTGACCGGCTCCGCGAAGGCCTTTGCCGCCGGGGCTGACATCAAGGAAATGCAGTCCAAGGGCTACATGGACATGTATGCGGCGGACTGGTTCCGTGGCTGGGAGGACTTCACCCGGCTCCGGATCCCCGTCGTGGCGGCGGTGTCCGGCTTCGCGCTGGGCGGCGGCTGTGAGCTCGCGATGATGTGCGATTTCATCATCGCCGGGGACAACGCCAAGTTCGGCCAGCCGGAAATCAACCTCGGCGTGCTGCCCGGCATGGGCGGATCGCAGCGCCTGACCCGGGCGGTGGGCAAGTCCAAGGCGATGGACATGATCCTGACCGGCCGCTTTATGGATGCGGAGGAAGCCGAGCGCTCCGGGCTGGTCTCCCGTGTGGTCCCGGCCGCGGACGTGGTCGAGGAGGCACTGAAGGCCGCCGAGGTGATCGCCTCCAAGTCCAAGCCGGTGGCGATGGTGGCCAAGGAAGCGGTCAACGCGGCCTTCGAGACCGGGCTGGCCCAGGGCGTGCTGTTCGAGCGGCGCGTGTTCCACTCGCTCTTTGCCACCGAGGACCAGAAGGAAGGCATGGCGGCCTTCAGCGAGAAGCGCCAGCCGGAATTCAACCACCGCTAGGCAGCTTCGACGCGCAGGTGTCCCCGCGATGCGGAAATGTCCCCGCGATGCGGAAATGTCCTGGCGATGCGGAAATGTCCTGGCGCGGCTGGAAGTCCAGTAGCGCCAGGACATCTGCGCGTCGCCAGGTCATCTCCGCAGCGGGAGGCCTGCCTGACGCAGCCAGGCAGGGGCCCGTCTGACTACGCGGCGCTGATCCCGAACAGGCCGATGATGAGTGCCATGACCGCCAGGGTCACCAACTCATGGGCGCAGTTCAAGATTGTCAGGCCGGCCGGGCGGTCTTCGAACGCGTCGTGGGTGATGAAACGCGCCGCGGTGAACCCTGCCCAGAGGATCACCGCCGTGATCAGCGTGTTGGCCAGGAAATTTCCGCCGTAGAAGTGTTGCGAGAGGGCGGCGGAACCTGCCAGTACCCAGGCGGTGACAAAGCTGACCACCAGCGTGATCAGGATCGGTTTCACGGCGTCCTTGGCTTTCCCGCTGGGCGTGACCTTGGCGACGCGCATCCAGTAGTTGCCGAACACCTTGGGCGTGTACCAGACGGACCCGACCACCATGCTGGACAAGGTGGCCACCAGTACGCCCCAGATGTTGATTTCCGGAATCATTGTGTTCTCCTCAGTCGTTGAAATCGCCCGCGTTGCGGCGGAAAGTTCCCAGGATCCGGATCAGCTCGTCGACGTCCTGCTCCGCGAAGCCGGACCGGCCGAATACCTCCGAGTTCAGCACCGCCGTCGCCCTTTTGGCCAGCGTCCGTCCCTCGGGGGTGAGCTCTATCAGCGTGGTGCGCCCGTCGGTGGGGTGCGCGGAGCGGAGCACCAGCCCGGCGTTCTGAAGCCGGTCGACGGCGTTGGTCACCGAGGTGGGATGGACCTGCAGCAGTGCACTCGCCTTGTTCATCGGCAGCGCGCCGCTGCGGGCAAAACTCAGCAGGGCCAGGAGTTCGTACCGGGCGAACGTCAGGCCGAACTGCTTGAGGACACCTTCGATCCGGGCCAGCAGGATCTGCTGGGTCCGCATGATGGCCGTGATGGCGGCCATCGGGGCGGCGACGTCGGACCAGCCGTGCCGCTCCCAGTTCAGCCGGGCATCCGCGATCGGATCGCGCGGCAGCGGCGCTCCCACAGCTACCCCTGGCCTTTGAGGCCGGGGAAATCGGCCTCCGAATATTCGGTTCCGAGTCCGGCCGGAACCGTCCCGCCGCTGTGGCGCAGCTCCTCGCTGTGCCGCAGCTCTATGCGCCGGATCTTGCCGGAAATCGTCTTGGGCAGCTCGGTGAACTCCAGCCGGCGGATCCGCTTGAACGGGGCCAGGTGGTCGCGGCAATACTGCAGGATTTCCTCGGCCAGCTCCGGGCCGGGCTGGTGCCCGGCGGCCAGGACCACAAACGCCTTGGGTACCGACAGCTTCAGCGGATCGGGTGAGGGTACGACGGCGGCCTCCGCCACCGCCGGGTGCTCGATCAGCACGCTCTCCAGCTCGAAGGGGGAGAGCCGGTAGTCGGAGGACTTGAAGACGTCGTCGCCGCGGCCCACGTAGGTGATGATCCCGCGTTCGTCCCGGCGCGCCATGTCCCCGGTATGGTAGTAACCGTTCCGGAAGGCCTCCGCGGTCTTCCCCGGGTCGCCGTAGTAGGCCTTCATCAGCCCGACAGGCCGAGGGTCCAGGCGCAGGCACAGCTCGCCGTCGTCGCCCTCATTCCCGGTTGCGGGATCCACCAGGACGACGTCGTAGCCCGGCAGCGGCTGGCCCATCGCGCCGATCTTGATCGGTTGTCCCGGAGTGTTGGCGATCTGCACGGTGGATTCGGTCTGGCCGAAGCCGTCGCGGATGGTCTGGCCCCAGGCGCGGTGGACCTGGTCTATCACTTCGGCGTTGAGCGGTTCGCCGGCGGAGACCACCTTGGCGGGCGGGTTCTTCAGCAGGGTCAGGTCGGCCTGGATGAGCATCCGCCAGACGGTGGGCGGGGCGCAGAAACTTGTCACGGACTCGCGGTCCATCTGCTCCATGAGCGCCTTGGCGTCGAAGCGTTCGTAGTTGTAGATGAACACACAGGCCTCGGCGATCCACGGGGCGAACACGTTCGACCAGGCATGTTTCGCCCAGCCCGGGGAGGCCACGTTGAGGTGCACATCGCCGGGTTCCAGCCCGATCCAGAACATCGTGGAGAGGTGGCCCACCGGGTAGGAGGTATGTGTATGCTCCACCAGCTTGGCCTTGGAGGTGGTGCCCGAGGTGAAGTAGAGCAACAGGGTCTCATCCGCCAGCGTCGGTCCGTCCGGGGTGAAGGCCGCGTCGGCGCCCAGGGAATCGGCGTACTGCAGCGGGCCGGAGCCGCTGCGCTCGCCGGCGCCGACCTCTATCAGGGTGTAGCGGCCCGGCACCTCGGCGAACTTGCCGATGTTGGCGCTTCCGACGGCGGCCCAGTCCGCTTCGCCGCGCTCCACCCGGTCCTGCAGGTCGGCAGGGCCCATCAGCGTGGTGGTGGGAATCATCACGACGCCGAGTTTGATACCGGCCAGCATGAGCTCCCAGAGCTCCACCTGGTTGCCAAGCATGATGATCATGCGGTCGCCGCGCCGGACGCCCTGGCTGCGCAGCCAGTTGGCCACCTGGGCTGAGCGGCGGGAGAGGTCAGCGAAGCTGCGCCGCGTCGCTGTACCGTTCTGCTCGACGATCACGAGGGCGGGCCTGGCAGCCTTAGCCGGATCCGCGGCGATCTGGTCAAACCAGTCGAGGGCGAAGTTGAATTCCTCGAACCGGGGCCACTGGAAGTCGCTCCGCGCCGCGGAATAGTCCTCCCGGAGAGTGAGCAGCCTGTCCCGCGCTGCGCGGAACTCTTCAGTGACAGTCATGATGAACCCTTCGAAAGTCTGCTGGCGAAGCCTTGCCGGCTGGCGCCGTTGCCAGGGAACCGCCTGCTTCCTAGTGATCCCCGTCACTGTGCAATATACTAGGACATCCAAGGGTTTGGAAGAGCCGAGGCTGCCGCAGAGCGGCCCATCAGGAAGGGATCTATGCCCGTGCAGACACAAGGACGTGCCAGCGGACAGGCGGCCCCCCCGGAGGGGACGGCGCTGCCGGGGGCGGAGCCGGGGGATGTGGCCACACCGCCGTTCCCGGATGCCGACTTGATGTATGTTGTGGACCTCCTGCCCGCGGAGGAACAACTCCGGTACCAGGAGGTGCGGGACTTCCTGCAGTCCCGGGTCCGGGCGGCCTCGATCGAGTACTGGAACCGTGAGGAGTTCCCGTTCGGCCTGCTGGCAGAGCTGGGAAAGTACGGTCTGGGCGGCCTGCAGACGGACGGCACCTCCAAGCTGTTTAAGGGCCTGATGTACGTCGAGGTGGCGCGGGCGGATGTCTCGCTCTCGGCCCTGGTGGGCATCCACAACGAGCTGATCGTCGGGATGATCGACCAGCTCGGTTCAGAAGAGCAGAAGGCGCGCTGGCTGCCCGGGCTCACCGCCTTTACCCAGCTCGGCGCCTTCGCGCTCACCGAGCCGGACCACGGCTCGGACATCGCCGGCGGACTCGCCACCACGGCGCGGCTGGAGGGCGGCGAGTGGGTGATCAGCGGTGCGAAGCGCTGGATCGGCGCCGGCACTATTGCGGACTTCGCCTTGGTCTGGGCCCGGGATGTCGCGGACCAGCAGATCAAGGGCTTCATCGTGGAGACTGACCGCCCCGGCTACAGCGCCACGAAGATCGCCAACAAGATCGGGCTGCGGATCATGCAGAATGCGGACATCGTGCTCGACGAGGTGCGGATCCCGGCGTCCAACCTGCTGCCCGGGGCCACGGACTTCTCCAGGGCCAACGAGCTGCTTCGCGATTCCCGCGCCTGGGTGGGCTGGCAGGCTGCCGGCATTCAGTTGGCCGCGTTCGACGTCGCACGCTCCTATTCGTTGGAGCGGAAGCAGTTCGGCAAGGAGCTGGCGCGGTTCCAGCTCATCGCGCAGCAGCTGGCCGAGATCCTGGGCAACGCCACGGCCTCGCTGGCGCTGATGGCGCAGTTGGCCCGGATCCAGGAGGAGGGCAAGCTGGAGATGGTCCAGGCCGCGATGGCCAAGTCCACCACCACCCGGCTGGCCCGGGCGTCCGTGGCGATGGGCCGTTCCCTTCTGGGCGGCAACGGCATCAGCAGCGACTACGAGATGGGCAAGCTTTTCGGCGATGCCGAAATCCTCTACACCTACGAGGGCAGTTACGAGATCAACTCCCTGATCGTGGCCCGGGCCGTGACCGGGAAATCGGCCTTCGTTTAGGGCGGGCCGGGCTCAGGTAAGAAATCGGAAACGACAAACGCCGCTCCGGAGGAATCCTCCGAAGCGGCGTTTGTGGTCTTCGCGGAAGGCGTCCCGGGCTGGCCGGGCGCGCCCTCCTAAGTCGTTAGAGCGGGCGGATGTTCTCAGCCTGCGGGCCCTTCGGACCCTGGGTGACGTCGAACTCGACCTTCTGGTTCTCGTCCAGCGAGCGGTAGCCGCTGCTGGAGATTGCCGAGTAGTGGGCGAAAACGTCGGCCGACCCGTCATCCGGGGCAATGAAGCCAAAACCCTTTTCGGCGTTGAACCATTTAACTGTGCCTGTAGCCATGCCATATCCTTCTGAAACGCTGCTGATCTCCGGCGGCCCTGGGGCCAACGGCTGCGGAGACATTCGTCCGCTGTCCCAAACGTACGGGGCGCCGGGCTAGCGTGCAAGAGGCCCGGGGGGGCCATTTCGTTCCGCCGGGACTCTTTGGTCCTTCCGCGGGGTCAATAATTCCGGTCGTTTGTCCCCTCCCGGAACCACCTTAATTCCTCCCAGCCTGCCCGGCGGGGCAGGCCCAACCTGCCCGCGACGACGTCACGGTGATCCATTTGGCACGGTTGTGCCATCTCCGGCGGCGCTGTGTCGGCTCCTGGTGTCTGCAGCGTCGCCCGGCGCGGTATGTCCCGCAAGCGGCATGCGCATCCGTCACTGGCGGACGGTGCCGGCCGAGCCGTCCACGGTGACCATCTGCCCGGTGTGCAGCAGCGTGGTGGCGTCCGGTACGCCCACGACGGCGGGGATGCCGTACTCGCGGGCTACGACTGAGCCATGCGAGATGACCCCGCCCATTTCCATGACCAAGGCCCCGGCGGTCAGAAACAACGGGGTCCACCCAGGATCGGTGGAGGGCGTCACCAGGATTTCACCGGGTTCAAGGTGTGCGCCCACCGGGTCCAGAACCACCCTCACCTTCCCGGTGGCCGTGCCGCCCGAGGCAGGGGTGCCGGAGAGGCCGTCGGCTGGCGGGGACTTCGCCATCATGGCCGCCTCGACGTCTGTGCCGTCGGACAGCAGGATCCGGGGGATATGACGGCGTCGCAGTTCCCTGTCGTAGAGCCGGTGGCGGCCAGCAACGATGCCCCAGAGCTCGGCGCCCCGCAGGCCGACCCGGACTTCATCGAAATCCAGGAAGAACACGTCGTCGGGGGCTGCGATGCTGCCGTTCCTTGCCAGCTCCGTGCCAATCCTGCTGAGCTGCCGGTGCATTTCCGCCAGCACCATCACAATGTTGAACTTGGGCAGCTCGCGCAGGCCCGACAGTTCGCGGACCCGGCGCAGGGCCAGCCGCAGCAGCAGTGCCCGCCAGCGGCTCCGGGACGCGGCCCGCTCAACGAGGGTGCCGATCCGGGCTTCGGCGTGTTCCGCTGCCCGGGCGAACTGCCGGTCCGGTGCCTGTTCCGGGTCTTCCACCCGCAGGTAGTTCGAGATCATGCCCAGAATGTGGTCCGGTTCCTCGGCCCACCGCGGCATGCCGAGGTCGATCTCCGCTACGGCGCGGTGGCCGTACCGTGCGAGGAAACGGCGGACCCCGGCCTGTGCCGCCGGAGGCAGGGCGCCGGCACGGAAGCTGACGGTGAGTTCGTTGGGGCGCCGCTGCAGGAACGCCTCGCGGGAAGCCGGATCAGCGCTCACGGCGCGTGCGACGTCCCAGAGTTCCAGGTCCATCTCGGTGGTCACATTGTGTGGCAGTCCCCTCAGGACCGCTTCCAGCTCCCGAGGCTGGGCAATACCGCGCAGCAGCCTTCGGGCCAGGGCCAGCATGATGTAGCCGGTGGCGGGACCGGGAAGGGTGGCCTGGATCAACCCGTTAACCATCCGGTCCAGGATGTGCTGGGCGTAGTCGAGCCTTTGGAAAGCGGTGGCAGGTTCGGGTAGTGCCAGCTCGGCTTCAAGCCGCTTTCCGTAGGCCTTCGCCCGGCGCAGCTCCGCCTCGGGTCGAACTGCGGCCCTGACGAGCGCCGGTACCAGTTTGAGGAACAGTCCGAGGGCGGCGGTCGCCTCCGCACCCCGGGTTCGCTCCGTGCTCCGGGTCACCTCCGCACCGCGGGTTCGCTCCGCACTCCGGGTTCGCGCGGGGCGGCCGGACCGCTCCGCTTTGGCCGCAAACTTCCTTGTAGGCTTCACCACCCGGAACCTCGGGTCTTCCAGCAGCGCCGGAAAAACGCTCGCGGACCTCCCGTCCGCGAGCGGCAGGACCTGCAGAAGGTAGCGACGGCCGAGCTTGCTGCGCATGGCCGGCGTCAGGTCCACAAACATGCGCAGCCCGGGGTTGAGGTATTTCCAGGGCCCGTTCCGGTTTCCCACGCGGCCCAGGACGGAGAGCCCCATCGGCGTGAGCGGGCGGGTGAGCCCCTGGAGCAAGGTGCCGCACAGGTACACCCGGGTCCCGGCGTCGGACTCGGAAGAAGGGCCTTCCCGCCCGCTGGTTGACGGGTCCTCCAGCGGGTACAGCGTGGTGATTGGCCGGGACTGGGTCAGCCAGATCCTGCCCGCAGCATCAATGACCCACTCCGCATCCTGCGGGGTTCCGAACAGGCGCTGGACGCGGTCGCCCAAGGACGTAAGCTCGCTCAGCTGGGCATCGCTGAGGCTGGGCGGCCGGGCGTGTTCAGGTCCGCCCGGGGTGCGGTGCAGGACCCAGGCCGTCGCCGTGTCCAGCACGAAGTGGTCCGGATTGACCGTCCCGGAGACGACGGCCTGCCCCGCGCCCGGGCTGGCGTCGATGACGGTCTCGGTCCGCGTTCCGGTGACCGGATTGGCCGTGAACAGAACGCCCGCGGTGGCGGCGTCGACCTGTCGTTGGACGACGACGGCGAGTCCGACGTTGCGATGGCTGACCCGGTTGGCGGACCGGTAGGCGACCGCCCGCTCACTCCAGACGGACGCCCAGCACCGACGGACGGCGTCGATCACGGCGTCGGCGCCCGCAACGCCCAGATAAGTGTCCTGCTGGCCGGCGAAACTCGCGAACGGCAGGTCCTCGGCCGTTGCTGACGACCGCACAGCGACGGCGGGCTCCTCGCCGGGAAGGTCGCCGAGTTCGGCATAGGCCGCGCGGAGGGCGGTCTCCACCGTGGGCGGGACCGGGGAAGATCCGATCAGTTCCCTCGCCCGCTGCGCCGCCTCGAGCTGCGACGCCAGGTCCGCTATTTCCGCCGGAAGCGCCCGTTCGTAGGCCTCCGTCGTCAGGCAAAATCCGGACGGGACCGGGAACCCGGCAGCCAGGAGCTTGCCGAGGTTCAACGCCTTACCACCCACGAACCGCAGCTGGGCCGAGCCGGCTTCTTTGAGGTCGATCACGAGGGGCGCAACCAAAAGGTCATCCGCCGCAGGACTGGCCGGGGGAGTCCGGTCTGCAGCCACCATGTCCGCACCTAGGAATTGTCTGCCGCCCCGGCGGTGTCCTCCCACAACACATCCAGATTGCGGAAGACCGGAGGACTATCGCACAGGGCAGCCATCTTGGCGGCGAAGTCGGAGGTTTCCGGCCGGTTGGAATTTTCCATCGCCGACTCGTAGGACTCGAACTCGACGATCATCAGATAGGTTCCGGGATGGTCGCGGTCTGCGGTGGCCAGGATGCGTCCGAAGGTGGGTGCGGTGCTACCCTCCGTCCGGGACGGCCGGCCGAGCTCTTCAATTTCCTCGAAGCGCGAAGTCCTAAATTCAATGATCTGCACAAACCTGGCCATGACGGCTCCTTGACGGCGGCGGATGCTGATGCGCATCAGGCTAGACCTCTGCCCCGGGCAGTGCAATAGATCGAGCCACTGCCACCCGGCAAACCAGCAGGCCCCGGATTGCCCGGGGCCTGCTCCGTGCGTTCTGCCGGCGGGCGCGGCGTGCTGCGCCCACCGGAAGGGGCTAACGCCGCTTCAGCATCTCCAGAATCCGGCGGGTGATTCCGCCCGCGGCGCCGCCGGTGCTGCCCGCCGCACGTCCGGCGGGAGCATTGTAGCGGCCGGCGCCCGGCGTACGCCCGGTGGTGCCCCTCGTCCTGCCCGCGTATCGTCCAGCGGCATTCTTGATGATGTTGCCCAAGTTCATTTGGAACTCCTTCACTTATCGATCCGCCAACCAAAAATTAGTAAGGTCACTTATGAGTGTACCCGTGGCGGCAGTCCGGTGCCATGGCAGGCGTCGGCACTGAGTGTGGCGTCCGCCGCCGTGGCCGCCGTCGGCCGCAACCCGGCTAGGGGGTCAGCAGGACCTTGATCGCGCGCCGTTCGTCCATGGCCCGGTACGCCTCGGGCGCCTCCTCCAGCGGCAGAACGACGTCGAAAACCCGTCCCGGGTTGATGGTGCCGTCGAGTACATCGGCCAGCAGCTCCGGAATGTAGGTCCGTGCCGGGGCCATCCCGCCGGCAATTGAGATGTTGGTGTCGAAGAGGTAGCGCAGGGGGGCTTCGGCGCCGCCCGTCGGGACGCCGACGAAGCCGAGTGCACCGCCGGGACGGACGCTGTGGAGGGCTTGCTCCATGGACTCCTTGGTTCCGACGCACTCCAGTACGGAGTCGGCCAGCACTCCGCCGAGGAGTTCGCGGACCCTGGCGACACCGTCTTCGCCACGCTCGGCCACGATATCGGTGGCACCGAACTCCCGCGCAATAGCCTGGCGGTCGGCGTGCCGGGACATAGCGATGACCCGCTCCGCCCCGAGCCGCTTGGCCGCCAACACGCCGCACAGTCCGACGGCGCCGTCTCCCACCACCACGACGGTCCGGCCGGGACCGACCTTCGCGGCGAGGGCCGCATGGTGGCCGGTGGCCATCACATCGGACAGGGTCAGCAGGCTGTTCCGGAGCGCGTCGTCCGGCTCCGTAACGCCGGGAACTTTGACCAGGGTGGAGTCGGCCAGCGGAACGCGGACCGCCTGTCCCTGTCCGCCATCGATGGCGAGGCCGGAATCGTCCTTGCCGCCCCAGCCGGCCAGGTGGTCGCATGCGACGGTGACGCCGTTAAGGCACTGCGGGCAGGCGCCGCAACTGACGACGAACGGGGCGATCACGAGGTCGCCGACCGCCAGGCTGGTGATCGCGTCGCCGATGGATTCCACGGTGCCGATGAATTCGTGCCCGATTGCTGAGGGCCGGCGGGTGGGCTTGACGCCGCGGTACGGCCAAAGGTCCGAGCCGCAGACGCAGGACGCGGTCACCTTGACGATGACGTCGCTGGGCAGCTGGACCGTAGGGTACTCCCGGTCTTCGACCCGGATGTCACCGGGGCCGTAAATGATCGTGGCGCGCATGACGGCTCCTGGCGTTGAGGGGCTGAATTCTCTCCGAGTCTAGCCCGGGGATTTGGGGCCACGTAGGCTCGGAGTATGAATCCCCCCGAGGGTCTGGGCCTTCGGCCGTCGGTGCGGTACTCGGCTGTCGGGTGGGCCGTCCTGGTCGCAGTTCTCGCCGGCTGCAGCGCAGACGAAGACGTCCCGGTGCCGGTTACGTCGCCGCCCGCTGTGCAGGTGTCATCGGGCGGTCCATCGGCGCCAGCCGTTCCCCCGGCGTCCCCGTCCGAGGTCCAGGTCCCCAGGCCGGTGCCGCCGTCGACCGCAACCCCGCCCCCGCTTCCGCCACAGGTCCAGCAGGAGCTTGATCAGCGTCTGGTGGCGGCCGCGAAAGCCAACGACGCGGCCCTCGCGGCAGAGCTGATCCGGTCCGGAGCGAATGTCAACGCCAAGGATGCCATCCAGGATTCGGCGTTCCTGTATGCCGGGGCGGAGGGGTTCAACGAAATCCTGCTGCTGACGCTCGCGAACGGCGCCGATGTGGCCAGCACCAACCGCTTCGGCGGCACAGCCTTGATTCCGGCGAGTGAGCACGGACACGTGGACACAGTCCGGATCCTCATCGCCGCCGGGGTTCCGGTGAACCACGTCAACAATCTCGGCTGGACGGCGATGCAGGAGGCAATCCTCCTGAATAACGGAGGTCCCAGACAGCAGGAAGTGGTCCGGCAACTTCTCGCTGCCGGCGCCGACCCGGACATCCGGGACCCCCAGGGGCGCACCGCGCTGCAGAACGCCGAGCGGCTGGGCTTCGGCGCCATCGCGAAGCTGATCCGGGAGCGGGAACAGCCGGGGTGATTGTGCGCCGCGGCGTCTCCCTACCCCTCAGACCGCCTCCAGCACGCTGACGTAGTTGGCGATACCCACGCCGCCCATGTTCTGGACGGCGGCGCGGCGGGCGGTGCCCAGCTGCATGTCACCGGCAGTGCCGGTGAGCTGCATCGCGGCGATGACGTGCTGGGAGACTCCGGTGGCGCCGACCGGGTGGCCCTTGGCCTTGAGCCCGCCGGAGACGTTGACGGGGAGCTTGCCGTCCTTGAAGACCCAGCCTTCCTGCAGGGCGCGGGCGCCCTGACCGGGTTCGGTCAGTCCCATGGCCTCGTACATCAGCAGTTCGGCAATGGTGAAGCAGTCGTGCACCTCCGCGAAGTCCAGGTCCTCCAGCCCGACGCCGGCCATCGCCAGCGCGCGCTGCCACGACGCGCGCGTCGCGGCGAAGGCAGTCGGGTCCCGGCGTTCTGCCGGGAAAAAATCGTTCGCCTGGCCGAAGCCGGCGAGCCGGACCGGGGCGGCGGCCCCACCGGTCGGGGCGAGGCTCAGCACGACGGCGGCGGCGCCGTCGGAGACGGGGGAGCAGTCGGTGCGGCGGAGCGGATCCGCCACCATGGGGTTCTTGTCCGAGACGGTCCGGCAGAACTCCTCACCGAGGTCCTTGCGGAGCTGGGCATAGGGGTTGTCCACGCCGTTGCGGTGGTTCTTCGCCGCAATCGTGCCCAGGGCGTCACCAAGCTTCCCGTAGCCCAATTGTCCCCAACCGTCGCCGTAACGCTTCTCGTAGTGCTTGGCGACCTCCGCGAACAGCCCGGTAAAGCCCGTGGTGGAGGACTTGCCCGCCATGTCGTAGTCGGCCCCCAGCAGCGCGGCGCCCACAACGTCGGCGCCTGCCTGGGTCATCTTTTCCGCGCCGATCACCAGCACCGTCTTGGCGGTGCCGGCCAGCAGGGACTTGGTGCCCTGCTGGAAGGCAGCCGATCCTGAGGCGCAGGCGTTCTCGACCCGGGTGGACGGAACATTGGCCAACTGCTCGGACGCCTGCAGGGCGAGCGAGGACGGGAAGGCCAGCGGCATCATGCCGGAGTTGAACTGGCCGAGGTAGATCTCGTCAATCTGCCCGGGCTCGATGCCGGCGTTTCCGATCGCCTCGGTGGCGACCTGGACGATCAGGGATTCGAGGGTCTCGTCGGTCAGTTTCCCGAAGCGGCTGTGGCCCCAACCGGTGAGCAGGACGTCCTTGCCGAACTGTTCGCGCAGGCTCATGCCGGTGCTCCCTCGAGCTCGGGCGCTGCATCCGCGGCGTCCTCGAGAGCGACGTCGAACGCTGCCTCGGTCTTCTCGCGGATCTCCTCCACGGTGGCGCCCGGGGCGAGGCGGGTGAGCGTGAGCCGGCGGCCGCCGCCTGTTTCATGTTCGGGCCTGTCCAGGTCAAACACCGCCAGGTCGCTGATGATGCGGTCCACGCAGCTCAGGCCGGTCAGCGGCAGGGTGCATTCCTTAACGATCTTGGCCGTGCCGTCCTTGGCGTTGTGCTCGGTGAGGACCACGACGCGCGGCGTGCCGGCGACGAGGTCCATGGCGCCGCCCATGCCTTTGACCATTTTGCCGGGGATGGTCCAGTTGGCGAGGTCACCGGCCCCGGAGACCTGCATGGCGCCGAGGATGGCGACCTTGACGTGGCCGCCGCGGATCATGCCGAAGGACGTCGCGGAGTCGAAGATGCTGCCGCCGGGCAGGACGGTGACGGTCTGCTTGCCGGCGTTGATCAGGTCCGCGTCTTCTTCACCTTCGTAGGGGAACGGGCCCATGCCGAGCAGGCCGTTCTCGCTCTGCAGGACGACGCGGACGCCCTCGCGCAGGTTGTTGGCGACCAGCGTGGGGATGCCGATGCCAAGGTTGACGTAGTCGCCGTCGTTCAGTTCTTCGGCCGCGATGGCAGCCATTTCATTCCGGGTCCAGGCCATGGTGTTCTCCTCAGGTTTTTGGGGGCGGCGGTTCAGGCCGGCGCAGTTCAGGCCGGCACGCCGGACGGTGCGGACTGGGCGGCCTCGGCGGCCTCGGCCCGGGGCCGGACCGTCCGCTGTTCGATGTCCTTGACCCGGCCGTCGGCCTGCACCAGGCGCTGGACAAAGACGCCGGGGGTGACGATGTGGTTCGGGTCGAGCTTGCCGGGTTCGACGATCACCTCGGCTTCCGCGACGGTCACGGCGCCCGCGGTGGCCACCACCGGGTTGAAGTTCTGCGCGGTATAGCGGTAGATCAGGTTGCCGTCCGTGTCCGCGGTGTGCGCGTGGACCAGGGCGACATCGGCTTTGATGGCGCGCTCCTGGACGTACGTCTCGCCGTCGAACTCCGCCAGCGGCTTGCCTTCTGCGACGAGCGTGCCGACTCCGGTCTTGGTGTAGAAGGCGGGGATGCCCGCACCGCCGGCGCGGAGGCGCTCGGCGAGCGTGCCCTGCGGAGTGAACTCCACTTCCAGCTTTCCGGCGAGGTACTGCTCGGCGAAGAGCTTGTTTTCTCCCACGTAGGAGGCGATCACCTTGCGGACCTGGCCGGCCTCGATCAGGACACCCAGCCCCTTGCCGTCCACGCCCATGTTGTTGGACACGACCGTGAGGTCCTTGACGCCGGAGTCGCGCACGGCCTCGATCAGGTCCGCGGGGATGCCGCTGAGGCCGAAGCCGCCGACGGCGAGCGTCATGCCGTCCCGCAGCACGTCGTGGAGCGCGGCGGCCGCTCCGGATTGTAGCTTTGAGATTGCATCTCCTCATTGAGCTCTAGGCAGAAGTCCACTTTGTGGACTGTTCGTCTGAAGAAGGAGCCTACGGTGCGCCGTGAACCGCTGTCAACGCCCGCATTCTTCCATTCCTGGTGCATTTTTACAACGTGGACGCTAGGATGGGTCGTGTCCACAATATGGATAGTTTGAGGAATCCAGAGGTGAAAGATGAACTCCGCACCAGTACAGGGCGCCCAGGTGGTCAGCCGGGTCGCGGCGCTGCTGCGCATTGTCGGGCGCCGGCCGGAAGGCTCTCCGTTAGTGGAACTGGTCCGCGAATCCGGGCTCACCCGACCTACGGTGCACCGGCTGCTCAGCTCGCTGGCGGCCGAGGGCCTGTTGGACCAGGAACCGCACAGCGGCAACTGGGTGCTGGGGCCCGAGATCCTGCTGATGGGTTCGGTGGCCTCGGCGCGGTTCCCGCTGGAGGATATTGCTCGGCCCAGCCTCCGGCGGCTGGCCGAGGAAACGGGCGAAAGCGCCTTCTTCTCCATCCGCCGCGGCGCCGAAACGGTGTGCCTGCTGCGGGAGGAGGGGAGCTTCCCGGTGCGTTCCTTCGTGCTGCACGAGGGTGTGCGCTTCCCGCTGGGAGTGGCCTCGGCCGGCACCGCCATCATGGCGTTCCTGCCCCCGGAGGAACAGGAGGAGCTGCTGGCCGGCTGGGCCACGCATGCGGGCAGCTTCGCGGCGGTCCACACCGAGTCGCTGGTCCGCCGGAACCTGCAGGCCACGCGGCAGGCGGGCTTCTCCGTGAACCCGGGGCTGGTGCTGGAAGGAAGCTGGGGGATGGGCGCCGCGGTGTTCGATCAGCGCGGACGCCCCGCTTGGGCCTTGTCCCTGACCGGCATTGAGCCGCGTTTCCGGCAGGAGCGGCAGGCGGAGCTGGGCCGGCTGCTGATGGACGAAGCCCACCGGATTTCGACCCTGCTGCAGGGCCACGGGTAGGCCGGCCCGCTGATGATCAGCGGGTTCCCGGCCCCACACTGTCGTGGGCTTCCGCCAGCCAGTCGCGGATCTGCTGGTCCAACTGTTCTGCCGTGGTGATGGTGAAGCGGTGTGTGTAGACCTTCCGGGTGGTCGGGAAGGCCTGGCGCAAGGTGGGATGGTCCACGGTCCGGAGCAGGTCGATCGCGATCTCGAGCCGGCCGGACTTGATGAACGCCGAGGCGAAGACGCGTTTGTCCGCCCAGGCCACCTCGGTCGGGTGGACGCGTTCCTCGCATTCGCCGGCCGCCAGCACCAACCGCCGGAAGGCCCGGAAGAGTGCGACGGCGGGCGGGCTTCCCAGCGAGGTACGCCTCGACGTCGTGGTTCAGCCCAGCTCAGCTTTCCGGAGGTATTTTGGCGGGCTCGGCGCCGTCGCGGGGCACATTGACGCGGACACGCCGGCCGAAGGGCCGGATAGCGCGAAACCCTGGCTCAAAGTGCCCCCGGAGCGATGGAGCGTCGTGGTTCATCTCAACTCAAAGCCCTACCCGGGGCTCCTCGGGGCCTTCGTGCTTCCACCAGGTGTCGCCGATGGTGACCGGAACGGTGCGCTTGTGGCGGGTGCGCAGGTACTTCTGCTCAATGCGTTCGGCCACCTCGTCCGGGACCTCGCGGCCCTCAAGGTAATCGTCGATCTCGTCATACTTCAGGCCGAGTTCGTCCTCGTCGGTCCGGCCCGGTTTTCCGTCGAGGAGGTCGGCGGTGGGCACCTTGTCCCAGATCCGCGCCGGCGCCCCGAGCTCGGCGAGCAGCGCCCGGTTCTGACGCTTGTTGAGCCCGAACAGCGGCAGCACGTCGGCGCCGCCGTCGCCATACTTGGTGAAGAAGCCGGTCACGGATTCGGCGCCGTGGTCCGTGCCGATTACCAGGTAGTTGTGTTGGCCGGCGAGCGCGTACTGCGCAATCATCCGGGAGCGGGCTTTCATGTTGCCCTTGGTGAAATCCGACACCTGCTCGCTCGTGGTCTTCTCGAATTCCTGCTCGAAGCCGTCCACGGCGGGCGCGATGTTGAAGGTCCACTCCGTTTCCGCGCCAATGAAGTCCAGCGCGGCCTGCGCGTCGTGCTCGTCATGCTGCACGCCATAGGGAAGCCGGACGGCCACGAAGTTCGCCTCCACCCCTTCGGCTTCGAGCTCGTTGACCGCCAGCTGGGCCAGCCGCCCGGCCAGGGAGGAATCCAGGCCGCCCGAGATTCCCAGCACGAAACCCTTGGTATGAGTCGCCTTGAGATACTCCTTCAGGAACGTGACGCGTTTGCGCACCTCCTCGGCGGGGTCGATCCGGGGCTGCACGCCCATTTCTTCAACTATCTTCGCCTGGAGTTCACGCATGACTCAAAGCCTAGCCAGCAGTGTCAATGACGCTCAACTGTGTCCGGCCGAATAGCGCTGCGGAGAGTGCGCCGCGCTGCGCGGAACGGATTGTGCTACGGAATGCGTCCTGCGCTGCGGGGAGTGCCAGTCGCTATGGAATGCGTCTAGCGCTGCGGAGAGTGCCAGTCGCTATGGAATGCGTCCTGCGCTGCGGGGAGTGCCAGACGCTACGGGAATACCGGTAGCGCCGGGCATTCTGCGCAGCGCCGGGGCGAATCCGCCGCGAAAACTGCTCCCGCTCGGGGCCGCGGCGGCGTACCGTGAGGCCATGGAGAAGACCGGATGCGTTGTGGCCGGCGGCGGACCGGCCGGCATGATGCTGGGCCTGCTGCTGGCGCGCGCCGGTGTGGCCGTGACGGTGCTGGAAAAACACGGGGACTTCTTCCGCGACTTCCGCGGCGACACCGTCCATGCGGCGACCATCCGGCTGATCGACGAACTCGGCCTTGGCGATGAGTTCCGCCGGCTCCCGCAGAGCAGGTTGAACAGCGTCGCCTTCCCGGTGCCCGGCGGGCCGCCCGTGACCATGGGCAACTTCGATTCGCTGCGTCCGCCGTACAACTATGTCGCGATGATGCCGCAATGGGACTTCCTGAACTTCCTTGCCGAAGCCGCTGCCCAGGAACCGTCCTTCAGCTTGAGGATGGGCCACAAGAGCACCGCGCTGGTCCGCAACGGCGGCCGCGTCACAGGAGTCCGTTACCGGACCGCTGACGGCGTCGACGGCGAGATTCAGGCAGATCTGGTGGTCGCTGCGGATGGCCGCCATTCAATCCTGCGCCGCCAGGCCGGGCTGGTGCCGAAGGAATATCCTGTGCCCTTCGACACCTGGTGGTTCCGGCTGCCGCGCTATCCTTCCGAGCGGGGCGAAGTGGCGGGAATCGTGCCGGCCTTCGGACGGGGCGAAGCGCTGCTGGCCCTGTTCCGCGACGACTATTTCCAGATGGGCTACCTCGCACCCAAAGGCACGGGCGCGCGGATCCGGGCCGAGGGCGTCGAGGGATTCCGCCGCCGGGTCGCGGCGCTCCGTCCGGATCTCGCCGACAGGGTGGACGCCATTGCATCGCTGGAGGATCTGCATTGGCTGGACGTGCGCCTGGACCGGCTGCGCAAATGGCACATCAACGGGATGCTCTGCATCGGCGACGCCGCCCATGCAATGTCCCCGGCAGGCGGGGTGGGGATCAATCTCGCCATCCAGGACGCCGTCGCGGCCGCGGACGTCACGGCGCCGGTGCTCCTCCGGGGCCAGGTGCGCCGACAAGACCTCGCCAGGGTCGAACGACGGCGACGCCCGCCCACCGTCGTCGTGCAGACGGTCCAGCGGTTGCTGCACCGCGTGCTGTTCGAGCCAATCATGACCGGGAAGCGGTCCGGCGCCCCGGCCGTGCTGCTGTTTCTGGCGCGGCGCGTTCCGGCAGTCGGACGGTTGGCGCCGCGGTTCATCGCGTTCGGCCCGCGGCCCGAACATGCGCCCGCGTTTGCCCGGCGTGTGCAGGCGCCCTATTGAGGCGCCTCTCGGAACGCTCCACCTGAACGGCCCTCCTGACAGCGCCTGACAGGGCGCCGGTAAAAATGGCGCCCGTAAAAAGGGCGCCCGCAAACTGGCGCCCGCAAACTGGCGCCCGCAAAGCGGCGCCGGGATCTGGGCGCCGGCTGCTGGGCGCACGGCTGGATTTCCGCCGCCGGGCTCCCACTAAACTGGAACCCATGACTTCCACCGGTAACTTTGCAGCTGACGCTGCCTTCGCACGTGTCCGCCTGCTTGAACTGATCAAGGAACTGGCCGTCGTGCGCGGCAAGGTCATCCTCTCCAGCGGCGCGGAGGCCGACTACTACATCGACCTGCGCCGGATCACCCTGCACCACGAAGCGTCCAAGCTGGTCGGGCAGGTCATGCTCTCACTGCTGGACGACGCCGGGATCGACTTTGAGTGCGCCGGTGGCCTCACCATGGGTGCGGATCCCGTCGGCACGGCCGTGATGCACGCCGCCGTCGACGCCGGCCGTCCGGTCGACGCCTTCGTGGTCCGGAAGGCGCAGAAGTCCTACGGCATGGGCCGCCAGGTGGAAGGTCCCTCTGTTGAGGGCCGGAAGGTGCTGGTCCTGGAGGACACTTCCACGACCGGCGGCTCCGCACTGACCGCCGTCGAAGGTGTCCGCAAGGCGGGCGGCAACGTGGTGGCCGTGGCCGTGATCGTAGACCGCGATACCGGCGCCAAGGAAAAAATCGAAGCCGAGGCCGGCGTTCCCTACCTGTTCGCCTTCGGAAAGGATGAACTCGGCCTCAGCTGACCCCGCCGACCCCGGGCGGGGCATGTGGACCGGTGCGGAGGACTGACCTATCATTTGCCTAATTACCGGTCAGTACTTACCTTTGGAGAACACGCGCCCATGCTCCCATTCGAACAGTCCCCGCCTACGGGTGCATCGCCGCGTTCCGAGGTGCCGCTGAGTACCGTCGAGCAGATCCAGAATTTGATCCTGGACAGCGCCGACTTCGAGGCGTTCCTGAACGAACTGGCCCGGTTTTCGGCGCACCAGATGGCCGGCTCCGGCGAGGACGCTTTGTGCGGCATCACGCTCCTGCGGAACCGCAAAGCCGCAACCATCGGCTGGAGCAGCGACTCCGCCCGCGAGGTGGACGAGATCCAGTACTCGCTGTCCCAGGGACCCTGCCTGACGGCGGCCCAGGAGGAACGCGAAGTCTACGTCCCGGACCTCTTTGATGAGGACGGTTGGGGCCCCGACTACGCCCAGGCGGTGGCCTCGCACGGGCTGCGTTCGGTGCTGTCCGTGCCGTTCCACCTTCAGGGCGACGCCAAGGCGGCCCTCAACCTGTATTCCGACGTGCCGCACAAATTCGACGGCGACCTCGCCGCCCGCGCCCGCGGCTACACCCGGGAGATCTCCCAGGCCCTGCGACTGGCGGTCCGCTTCTCCCTGCAGACCGACAGCGCCGCGAACCTCCGGGCAACGCTGGAATCCCGCACCGTCATTGACATGGCCATCGGGATCGTGATGGCGCAAAACCGCTGCAGCCAGCAGACCGCCGTCCGGATCCTCACCGACGCGTCCAGCAATGGCAACGTGAAACTCCGTGAGATCGCGGCTTCCCTCGTGCGGTCAGTGGGAGGGTCCGCAGCGCGCACGCACTTCGACGAACCGGGCCCGAAAGAGGCTGTCTGAGCAGGTGCGGCTGATCGACATCGCCTCGGATGTTGTCCGGACGGATCTCCGGGGGAGCCTCACGCGGGTATCGTGTCCCTCCCTGTTGCAGACTATCCAGCGTGTACGCCACATGGGCATCAGCTCCCATAACCCCGGACGTTGCCGGGGCGCTGCCGGACCCGACCGGGGTCTCCAGGCGCGGGGACGGACGACAGCCGGAACCCGCGTAGACCGGGTTCCGCCGCGAAGGCTGTGGCTGAGCTGTTATCCGCTCTGGGCTTCTGATCCCAGTTCGGCAGTGGATACGGTAGGGGTGTGCCGCGTGAGAGGGAAAGTGATCTCTGGGGTCCCGGTTCTGCCGAGGCCCGCATACTTCGGCACGCCGCGGACCTGAAGCGGTTTTCGCGCCGGACCTTCCTCGTCGGCACCGGCTCCGCATCCCTGCTGGCGGCGGACATGCTGTTCACCCGGCGGGTCCAGGCCGAGAGACGCGTCCACAAGATCCTCACGGTCCCGGACGAAACGGCCGAGAAGTACTTCCCCAATGCAAGCTGGTTCCTGTTCCCCGGCTACAAAACGAGCTGGGAGGAGGCGCTGTGGATCCTGAACGCCCTGCGAGGTTCGCTGAACAAGCGCGGCCAGCTCGCCGCCGTCGGATACTCCAACATGGGCCTCGACATCGACCAGATCGTGATCGCCGTCGTCGAGCATGCGCGGACCCACAAACTGAACCAGCTGTACTTCTACGGCCACAGCTTCGGCGGCATGGTGGCAACCCAGGTCGCCGCCCGGCTCCGTGAGCTGCACGGCCTCGAAGTGGCGTTTATCCTGCTCGATTCCAGCCCGTACAGTAAATACGATGTCCTGGACCAGAGCTGGTTCGAGGGTGTTGTTCTCCTCTATGAGAGCGGCTTCCGCTTCCCCACGGTACTGCGCGGCGGCTACGAACTAGGTGAGCGGATGCTGCACAAGGATGAGCGCAGCTGGGGCCAGATCCTGGACCAGACGCTGGAGCAGCTCGCGCCGATCGCCCCGTCCAGCGTCCTGGTCCAGTCCGAGTCGGCCTACATCTATCACTTCAATGCCAGCCGCTTCGCCGGGAAACTCGGCGCTACGCGGATGGCCTTCATCGGCAACCCACGTGACCGCACCGTGGACTACGAGACCGCCAAAGACTCCTGGACACTGACCTTCAAAGACAACATGGCGCCGGAAACGCTCCACACCGACGGCGCACGGCCGGCGCACGCCAGCCCGGGCTGGAGCCCTTTCGTCTACCGGCCGATCATCGACAAGCTGCAGGACGGGCTGTTCCCGTTGCCCTCCGGGGGCGGCAGGAAGACGGTCTTCTAGTAGGCCGGCAGGGGCGTTGCCGCTTCGGCCTAGATCTGGTTCTTCAGGTCCGCCACGGAGTTCAGGATCTGGTTCGGCCGGAACGGGTATGCGGCGATGTCGTCCTTGTGCGTGATGCCGCTGAGCACCAGTACCGTGTGCAGCCCCGCTTCCATGCCGGCGATGATGTCGGTGTCCATGCGGTCACCGATCATGGCGGTGGTCTCGGAATGGGCATCGATCTGGTTCATTGCGGAGCGGAACATCATCGGGTTCGGCTTGCCGACGATGTAGGGCTCGCGGCCGGTCGCCTTGGTGATGAGTGCGGCGATGGCGCCGGTGGCCGGCATCGGGCCGTCCTTCGAGGGCCCGGTGGCGTCCGGGTTGGTGGCGATGAAGCGCGCGCCGCCCAGGATCAGCCGGATCGCCATTGTGATGGCCTCAAAGGAGTAGGTGCGGGTTTCGCCGAGCACCACAAAGTCGGGGTCCTGGTCGGTGAGGATGAAGCCGGCCTCGTGCAGCGCCGTCGTGAGTCCGGCCTCGCCGATCGTGTAGGCACGGTTCCCGGATTCCGAGCCCCGCACCTGGTCCTTGAGGAACTGGGCCGTGGCCAGGGCCGAGGTCCAGATGTTCTCCTCCGGGATTTCCAGGCCGGAACTCTTGAGCCGGGCGGCGAGGTCCCGGGGAGTGAAGATCGAGTTGTTGGTCAGGACGAGGAAGCGCCGGGACGTGTCCACCCAGCGCTGGATGAGTTCCGCGGCGCCGGGGATGGGCTGGTTCTCATGCACCAGCACGCCGTCCATGTCGGTCAGCCAGCACTCGATCTCCTGGCCGCTGCGGTACACCGACGCCATGGAACGTACTTGGTCCGGATCTGTTCGTTCGTGTCTCCGCTGGTCCGCCATGGTGTCCTCCGCCGATAGTGTGCCGCTAACTGCGTCCCAGTCTAATGTTGAGTGGTGACTGAACCGGAGACCCCCAGCGGCCCCCCTGCCAACCCTGCTCTCGAGGAAGAGGCCAAGGCGGAGGTCGGCGTCGGTCCCTGGGAAGGCGAGCGCCCTGCCGGCGGGCACTGGGATCCCGACCTCCTGGCCGACGGCGACCGGCGGAATGTCGTGGACAAATACCGCTACTGGAAGCACGAGGCAATCGTGGCGGACCTCGACGCCAAGCGGCACAACTTCCACATCGCGATTGAAAACTGGCAGCACGACATGAACATCGGCACCGTCGTCCGCACCGCCAATGCGTTCCTGGCCAAGGAAGTGCACATCATCGGCCGACGCCGGTGGAACCGCCGTGGGGCCATGGTCACCGACCGCTACCAGCATGTCCGCCACCACCCCACAGTGGACGACTTCGTGGCCTGGGCGCAGGGGGAGGGGCTGGCGATCATCGGGATCGACATCTTCCCGGATTCCGTGCCGCTGGAGACGTACGAACTGCCCAAGGACTGCGTGCTGGTGTTCGGCCAGGAGGGTCCGGGGTTGACCCCTGAGGTCCACGAGGCCGCTGTGGACACCTTGTCCATCGAGCAGTTCGGCTCCACCCGGTCCATCAACGCGGCCTCCGCCGCGGCCATTGCGATGCACGCGTGGATCCGCCGCCACGTCTTCAACCAGCTCCCGGGCTAGGGCGCCAGTATTACAGGGCCGAGTGAGGAGAAACACGGCCCCGCGCGCAGGAATGGCTAGGATGGTTCCTAGCCGACGAGGTTCACTCCAGGGTCAACCCAACCCGCAGACGAAATTCACTTTAGGAGTCAGCATGCCCATTGCAACCCCAGAGATCTACTCCGAGATGATCGACCGTGCAAAGGCGGACGGCTTCGCGTTCCCGGCCGTCAACGTCACCTCTTCCCAGACCCTCAACGCCGCCCTGCGTGGCTTCGCCGAGGCCGAGTCCGACGGAATCGTCCAGGTCTCCACCGGCGGCGCCGCCTACTGGTCCGGCGCCTCCGTCAAGGACATGGTGGCCGGTTCGCTGGGCTTCGCCGCGTTTGCCCGGGAAGTTGCCAAAAAGTACGGCGTCAACGTCGCCCTGCACACGGACCACTGCCCGAAGGACAAGCTGGACGGCTTCGTCCTGCCGCTGCTCACCGCTTCCGAGGCCGAGGTCAAGGCCGGCCGCGACCCGCTGTTCAACTCCCATATGTGGGACGGCTCCGCCGAGACCCTGCAGGAAAACCTGCGGATCGCCCGTGAACTCCTGGAGCGCACCGCGGCCGCCAAAATGATCCTCGAGGTCGAGATCGGCACCGTCGGCGGCGAGGAGGACGGCGTCGAGAACGCCATCAACGACAAGCTCTACAGCACGGTCGAGGACGCCCTCGCCACCATCGACGCGCTCGGCGCCGGCGAAAACGGCCGCTACATCACGGCGCTGACCTTCGGCAACGTGCACGGGGTCTACAAGCCCGGCGGCGTCAAGCTCCGCCCGGAAATCCTCAAGGACATCCAGGAGCAGGTCGGTGCCAAGATCGGCAAGGCCAACCCGTTCGACCTCGTCTTCCACGGAGGCTCCGGCTCCTCGGAGAAGGAAATCGCCGACGCCGTCTCCTTCGGTACCATCAAGATGAACATCGACACCGACACGCAGTACGCCTACACCCGCCCCGTGGTGGACCACATGTTCCGCAACTACGACGGCGTGCTGAAGGTTGACGGCGAAGTCGGCAACAAGAAGCTCTACGATCCCCGCGTCTGGGGCGCGTCCGCCGAAGCCGGCCTCGCGGCCCGCGTCGTGGAGGCCGCCCAGCAGCTCGGCTCCACCGGCAAGTCGCTCAAGTAATGTCCGACGAGTTCCGCAAGAACCTGATGGGTCCTGAGCCGACGCTCCTGCCGGCCGAGACCGAGATCTACGCGGCGCTGGACGCGGGCCAGGAAGCGCTGGACCTGGTGGAGAAGCACCCGACATCCTCGCTGCTCTGGGCCGTGCTGGCCGAGGAAGCGTGGAACGAGGGCCGGACCATTGACTCCTACGCCTACTCCCGCGTCGGCTACCACCGCGGCCTCGATTCCCTGCGGCGGCACGGCTGGCGCGGCGTCGGTCCGATCCCGTGGGAGCACGAGCCCAACCGCGGCTTCCTGCGGGCCCTGTACTCGCTGGGCCGGGCCTCCGCCGCGATCGGCGAAGCCGAGGAACCGGAACGGATCGAGAAGTTCCTCAAGGACTCCGATCCCACCGCGAAGGCAGCGATCGAAGCCAAGTAAGCGCATTAACGACGACGGCGGGCGTCCACCTTTCGGTGGGCGCCCGCCGTCGTTTTAGTGCGGGTGGTCAGGGAGCGGGTGGGTGGGCCCACACCCGCGGGGTTCCCTGGCCGAGCTTGCGAGGTCAGGGAGGGGGTGGGGACTAGCTGGGCTTGGTCAGTCCGGTGCGCGCCATGGCATCGGCGTAGGCCGTGTGCATCTCCTCGAGGTATTGCTCCTGGCGGGCCGGGGTGCCGGCGAAGGCGCGGCCGCTGAGTGAGCGGACCTTGTAGGTCTTCAGGCCACGGCGCCAGATCATGGGCACTTCGGTCTTCAGCAGCAGATTGGCCAGGCGGTTGGCCTCGGTGCCGTGGGCGACGATCACGGAAGCGCGCGGCACGAGTGCCAGGAATTTCAGCAGCGGCTTCAGGCCGGCCGAGATCTGGTCCGGCGTGAACTTGCCGTTGGGCTCGCCCGCGATGTGCCAGGGGTGGACGTTCCAGGGCATGACGAACTCCGGGCGCAGGCCCAGCTTCCATTGGACGCCCAGCATGCGGGTTGCCGCTTCGTCGTCACCGGCGGTGATGAAGCCGGACGGGTCGGCGGTGCCGATGTTGGAGTAGAGGCTGATGATGCGGCACTCGTCGACGTCGTGCATCGGGTCCACATACGGGACATTCGTGCCGGGTTTGGCGGACTGCAGCGTGTCGCACAGTTCGTTGACGGCCGCGACACTAGGTTCGTAGCGGCGGTTCAGAAGCTGTTCGCGAAAATTTTCAGTGGCCAAGGCTGTCATATATTGCTGAGTCTCCTGCGGGATTGGTCAAGCTGCCAGACCGTGCACGGGAACGCCCAATTGCGGGCACGCCAAAATACGATGTGGTTTGAAAATGTGAGGTAGACCGATTCCGAGTCGATCATTACCAGTCTATCAAGCCCTGCGAAATGCTGAACCGGACGCGGGCCGGCGGCCACAGCCCGCGGGGCACCTGCCCTGCCCGCGTGGCGACGGGGCGTAGGCCAAGAGCGCCGCGCACGAGGCTAGGAGGCGCAAAACGTCGCCACACCCTGCATATGGGCTTGATCGGCTAAACTTGGGTGGTAAGAGCCCCGGACTCTGGCGTTGATGGAAGAGCACAGCGGTAGATTCGGGGCATTCTCATGAACGGCGCTGACCTCAGGTGAATCACCTTGGCGCATCCAACTAGGGTGCATTCCTCGGTGGATCAACGGAAGTCAGCCCGAACGAATGGGGGAGGATCCCATGCCAGCAATCGTGATCGTCGGAGCCCAATGGGGCGACGAAGGCAAAGGTAAAGCCACTGACCTGCTTGGCGGCCGGGTTGACTATGTCGTCAAGCCCAACGGCGGCAACAACGCCGGGCACACCGTTGTCGTAGGCGGTGAGAAGTATGAGCTTAAGCTCCTTCCGGCCGGCATCCTGAGCCCGAACGCTGTTCCGATCATCGGCAACGGCTGCGTGGTGAACCTGGAGGCCCTGTTCCAGGAGATCGACGGACTGGAAGCCCGCGGGGCTGACACCTCCAAGCTGCGCGTCTCCGCCAACGCCCACCTCGTGGCGCCCTACCACCAGGTTCTGGACAAGGTCACCGAGCGTTTCCTCGGCAGCCGGGCCATCGGCACCACCGGCCGCGGCATCGGTCCGGCCTACATGGACAAGGTGGCCCGCCTGGGTATCCGTGTGCAGGACGTCTTCGACGCCTCCATCCTGCGCCAGAAGGTCGAGGGCTCGCTCCGCCAGAAGAACGAACTGCTGGTCAAGGTCTACAACCGCCGCGACATCGAGGTGGACGAGATCGTGGAATACTTCCTGTCCTTCGCCGAGCGCCTCCGCCCGCTGGTGATCGACAGCACCTTCGTCCTGAACACCGCCCTCGACGAGGGCAAGGTGGTCCTGATGGAAGGCGGCCAGGCCACGTTCCTGGACGTCGACCACGGCACCTACCCCTTCGTGACGTCCTCGAACCCGACCGCCGGCGGCGCCTCCGTGGGCTCGGGCATCGGCCCCACCCGGATCTCGCGTTCCATCGGCATCATCAAGGCCTACACCACCCGTGTCGGTGCGGGTCCGTTCCCCACGGAACTGTTCGATGAGATGGGCATGTACCTGCAGAAGACCGGCGGCGAATTCGGCGTCAACACGGGCCGTCCCCGCCGCTGCGGCTGGTACGACGCCGTGCTGGCGCGCCACGCCTCCCGGGTCAACGGGTTCACGGACTACTTCGTCACCAAGCTGGACGTGCTCACCGGCATCGAGCAGATTCCGGTCTGCGTGGCCTACGACGTTGACGGCGTCCGGTATGACGAAATGCCGATGACCCAGACCGAGTTCCACCACGCCAAGCCGATCTTCGAGATCTTCGAGGGCTGGACCGAAGACATCACCGGTGCCCGCACCCTGGACGACCTCCCGGAGAACGCCAGGAACTACGTGCTCGCCCTGGAAAAGCTTTCCGGCACGCGTTTCTCGGCGATCGGAGTCGGCCCGGACCGCGACCAGACGATCGTGATCAACGACCTGATCAACGACTGACGCACTGCCAACTGACGCTCGACGACGGCGGGTCACCTGAAAGGGTTGCCCGCCGTCGTCGTTAAACAAAACCTTGACCGTGGATCGTGTCCAAGACACCATGAGCAAAAGAAGCACTTTCCGGCGCTGCCGGATTCCCCGGGCGGGTGCCAAGGAGCGACCGTGGAACGGCCGCCGTGGACGTGATACGAAAGGACTCGAGATGAGTGAAATGCCAGAGGCAGGCGAGCGCCGCCACAGCGAGGCGCCGGCTGAGGGGGATCCGGATGCGGACATCTCGGAGATCCGGGTCCATGCGCAGGAGCCTGCCGAAGGCCCGGATCGCGAGGACACGGACCGCGTGCCACCAGCCGGTGCCGGGGAGCGCCGCGGCGCCAGCTAGCGCTCCGGGATCCCGCGCGCCGGCGCCTGGCAAACGCCTGGCAGCGGCGGACGAATCGCGACACTAAACCGTGGGAGGGGACATCTTGAGCCAAAGATCATCGGATTCGTGGGCGCATAGCCCAGGCCCGGCTGCCGACCCCGCCAGCGTGGATGTCCTGATTCCGACCTGCGACCGTCCGGCGGAACTGGGGGTCACCCTCGCCGGCCTGGCTGCCCAACGCGAACCGTCCTTCCGGGTGGTGGTCAGCGACCAGTCGCAGGAACAGCCGGCCTGGCAGCACCCGGCCCCGGCAGCGATGATCCGTGTTTTGCAGGCCCAAGGCCGTGAAGTAGTGGTTCTCCGACATGTACCCCGGCGGGGCCTGGCCGAGCACCGGCACTTCCTGCTGGAGCAGGCACAGGCCCCGCAGTGCCTGTTTCTCGACGACGACATCTGGCTGGAACCGGGCGCACTGCAGTGCATGTCAGAGGCGCTGACCCAGTTGCGGTGCGGCTTTGTGGGGATGGCTCCCCAAGGACTGTCGTTCCTGGACGACCGGCGACCGCAGGAGGTGCTGACTTTCGAGCGCTGGGAAGGAACCGTTGAGCCGGAAAGGATCCGGCCGGACAGCCCGGCCTTTGGGCGATGGCCGCTGCACAGCGCCGCCAACCTCACTCACCTGGGCGCGGACCTTGGCCTGCGGCCGGGTGAGTGGGTTCCGTACAAGGTGGCCTGGCTGGGTGGCTGTACCCTGTACGACCGTAAAGCGCTGGACGCCACCGGCGGATTCGGCTTCTGGCCGCTCCTGCCTCCGGAGCACGCCGGGGAGGACGTCGTGGCGCAGTGGCGCGTCATGGAGAAGTTCGGCGGTGCCGGCATCCTTCCGTCCGGCGCCGTGCACCTGGAGTCACCCACCACGGTTACAGACCGGAGAGTCGAGGCCTACAGGGTGGTCCTGCAGGACGACGCCGACGTCCCGGAGCCCTGATACCCAGGGCAGGCCGGGGCCGGCCCCCTGGCGCCGGCTCCCTGCCGACGGAGCCGGCAGGAAGCGGGGCGACTAGGCCAGGACCTGCCGCTTCGAGGAAATGACGCCGGTGTCGAAGCCGGCCAGATGCAGGCCGCCGTGGAAGCGGGCATGCTCAATCTTCACGCAGCGGTCCATCACGACGTCGAGCCCGGCGGCTTCCGCTTCCTTGGCAACGTCCTCATGCCACGAACCCAGCTGCAGCCACAGCGTCTTGGCGCCCGCCGCGATGGCCTCGTCGAGGACTCCGGGCAGGTCGTCGTGTTTGCGGAACACGTCCACGATGTCCGGGCTTTCCGGCAGATCGGCCAGCGACGCGTACGTCTGCTCGCCGAGGATCTCCTTCACCACGGGGTTCACGAAGTACACCTTGTAGCGGGTGGAGGACTGCAGATAGGTGGCCACGAAGTAGCTGGCCCGGGAGGGCTTGTCCGAGGCCCCCACAATCGCGATGGACTTCGCCTGACGCAGTAGGTTCAGCCGTTCCGGCGCCGACGGGCCGGTCCAGGTGCGGTCTTCCATGCTCATGACAGTGCTCCGATCGTGCAGGATTCAGCCGACCGCGCATCCTCGGATGCATCCGAGGCGGACTCTTCGGCTGCCGCGGCGAGGGCCTGGTCGAGGTCCCAGAGGATGTCCTCGATGTCTTCCAGCCCGATCGAGATCCGGACCAGGTCTTCGGGGATGCCGGCGGATTCGAGCTGCTCCGGGCTCAGCTGCTGGTGGGTGGTGGAACCGGGATGGATCACGAGGGTCCGGGAGTCGCCCACATTGGCCAGGTGCGAGGCCAGTTGCAGGGATTCGATGAACTTCTGGCCCGCGGCGCGGCCGCCCTTCACTCCGAAGGAGAACACCGAGCCCGGTCCCAGCGGCAGGTACTTCCTGGCCCGGTCGAAGTGGGGATGCGAGGGCAGCCCGGAGAAGTTCACGTAGGCCACACGCTCGTCGGCCTCCAGCCATTCCGCGACAGCCTGCGCGTTCTTCAGATGCTCGTCCAGCCGCTGCGGGAGCGTTTCGACGCCCTGCAGCAGCTGGAACGCCGACTGCGGGGAGAGCGCCGGTCCGATGTCGCGCAACTGCTCGCAGCGGAGCTTGGTGAGGAAGCCGTACTCGCCGAAGTTCCCCCACCATGAGACGTTGCCGTAGGAGGCTACCGGTTCGGTCATGGTCGGGAACTTGCCGTTGCCCCAGTTGAACCGGCCGCTTTCGACGATCACGCCGCCCAGGGTGGTGCCGTGGCCGCCGAGGAACTTGGTGGCGGAGTGGATCACGATGTCCGCCCCGTGTTCGATCGGCCGCACGAGGTAGGGCGTGCTCAAGGTGGCGTCGACGACGAGGGGGACGCCGGCGTCGTGCGCGACTTTGGCGAGGCCCTCAAGGTCCTGGACTTCCGACGACGGATTGGCCACCACCTCGACGAAGATCGCCTTTGTGTTCTGGCGCACCGCGGCGGCATAGTCCGCCGGGTCGGTGCCGGGAACGAAGGTGGTGTCCACGCCGAAGCGCCGCAGCGTGACGTCCAGCTGGGTGACCGTGCCGCCGTAGAGCTGGGACGCCGCCACGATGTGATCGCCCGCCTGGGTCAGCGCGGCGAAGGTGATGAACTCCGCGGCCATCCCCGAGGACGTTGCCACCGCACCGATGCCGCCCTCGAGGGAAGCGATGCGCTCCTCGAACGCGGCGACCGTGGGGTTGCCGATCCGGGAATAGATGTTGCCGTACTTCTGCAGCGCGAAGAGGTTCGCGGCCTCCTGGGTGTCCTTGAACACGAACGATGTGGTCTGGTAGATCGGCACGGCGCGGGCGCCGTGCTCGGCGTCGGGCGTGCCGCCGGCGTGCAGGGCGCGGGTGCGGAACCCGAACTTGCGGTCAGCCATTACGCAGCCACCTCAACCTGGGCGACCGGAACGCCGGAGAGGTCCAGTTCCATGCCGTTCTTCCGGGCGAGGTCCGCTTCGAGTTGGCGGACGATCGGCAGGATGTCCTGGCCGAACGCCGCGACTTCCTCCTGGAAGTGCAGGTAGCCGGTCAGGAACAGGTTCACGCCGATCTTCTTGTACGCCACGATCCGCTCCGCGATCTGCTCGGGCGTGCCGATCAGCTGGGTCTTGAAGCCGTCGTTGTACTGGACCAGGTCCTCGAAGCTCGAGTCGGCCCACATGCCCTTGCCGTCCTTAGTGGACGCTCCGGCCTCCTGGACGGCGGCGCGGAAGCCCTCGACGGCGGGCTTGTGTGCTTTCGCCACGATCTCGCGGAGGGTGTCGCGGGCTTCCTTCTCGGAATCCCGGGCGATCACGAAGCCGTTGAGGCCGAAGCGCGGGGCGGGGAGTGCGCCGTCGGTTCCGCGCTTGCTCTCGCCCCCGCTTTCTCCTGCGGCGGAGACCACGCCGGCGATGTTCTCCTTGAAGCCTTCGAGATCCTTGCCGTTGGAGAAGTACCAGTCGGCCACGCGGCCGGCCGTGGCCTGGGCTGCGGTGGAGTTGCCGCCGAAGAAGATTTCCGGGTGCGCGCGGCCGGGCACGTCCACCGGGGCCGGGTTCAGCGTGAAGTCGGTGATGTTGTAGTACTTGCCGGACTGGGTGTAGTCCTGCTCGGTCCACAGCCCGCGGAGGACCTTGATGAATTCCTCGGTGCGGACGTAGCGTTCGTCGTGTTCCAGCCATTCGAGGCCGAAGTTGGTGAACTCGTTCTTCAGCCAGCCGGAGACGATGTTCACGGCCGCGCGGCCGTTGGAGATGTGGTCGGCCGTGATGATGTATTTCGCCAGGACCCCGGGGTGCCACATGCCAGGGTGGACGGCCGCAATGACCTTCAGCCGCTCGGTCGCGGCCAGCAGCGCCAGGCTGAAGGAGGTCGCCTCGTGCTGCTTGTCCGCGCCGTAGGAGGCGGCGTAGCGCGTCTGGGACAGCGCGTATTCGAAGCCGGAGTTCTCGGCGATCCGGGCGAGCTTCTTGTTGTAGTCGAAGTCCCAGCCGGTGCGCTGTTCGATCGTGGATACCACCAGACCGCCGGAGACATTCGGAACCCAGTAGGCGAATTTGAGCGGTTCGGAAAGGCGGGCGACGTTGCTGATCTCAGTCATGAGTGTTCCTTACTTCCGGTAATTTCTGCGTGGTTAGTGCGGCTGCGCAGGACATCCTGGATGTCCGCGATGGATGGTTCGTTCTGGAGCGAGGTGGTGTCGCCGAGCGTGGTTCCTTCGAACAGCTGGGTGAGCAGCCGGCGCATGATCTTGCCGCTGCGGGTCTTCGGCACATCGGGAACGACGACGACGTCGCGCGGCTTGGCGATCGGCCCGATCCGCTTCGCGACGTGCGCCTTCAAGTCTGACGTGATGTCCAAGCTTGCGTGCGACTTCCGGAGCACCACGAACGCGACGATCGCGTGGCCGGTCTTCGGGTCCGCAACCGGGCAGACGCCGGCCTCCACGACGTCCGGGTGCGACACGAGGGCCGATTCGATCTCGATGGTGGAGAGCAGGTGCCCGGAGACGTTGAGGGTGTCATCCACCCTTCCGAGGATCCAGATATCGCCGTCGTCGTCATACTTGGCGCCGTCGCCGGCAAGGAACCAGCCCTGCGCCGCGTACTGGCGCCAGTACGAATCGAAGTACCGCTGCGGATTGCCCCACACCGTTCGGGCGATGGCGGGGCCGGGGGCGTCCACCACGATGAAGCCGTGGACGCCCGGCGGTACCGTCCGGCCGGCGTCGTCCACGATCCGGGTGCCGACCCCGGGCAGCGGGCGGGCCGCGCAGCCAGGCTTGAACTCCGTGTCGGTGGGAGCCGGGGAGAGGATAGTGGCGCCGGTTTCGGACTGCCACCAGGTGTCCACCACGGGAGCGGTCCCGGCGCCGATATTCTCGCGGAACCAGCGCCACGCCTCGGGGTTGACCGCTTCACCGACGGTGCCGAGCAGCCGGATGGAGGAGAGGTCGTAACTGGCCGGGACGCCGTCGGGGAACCAGCCCATCAGGGAGCGGACCAGGGTGGGCGCGGTGTAGTACTGGGTCACGCCGTAGCGTTCGATGATCTCGAAGTGCCGGCCTGGGTGCGGGGTGTTCGGCGTGCCTTCGAAGATCACCTGGCTGACGCCGTTGGACAGCGGACCGTACAGCTCGTAGGTGTGGGCCGTGACCCAGGCGAGGTCGGCGGTGCACCAGTGGACGTCCTGGTCGCGGAGCGTAGGGTCCGGATTGCTGAACAGGTGTTCGTAGCTCCAGGACGCCTGGGTGAGGTAACCGCCGGAGGTGTGCACGAGGCCCTTGGGCTTGCCGGTGGTCCCGGAGGTGTACATGATGAACAGCGGCGTCTCGGCGTCGAACGCTTCGGGCGTGTGGACTTCGGAGGCCTGCCCGACGGCGTCGTGCCACCAGACGTCGCGGCCTTCGGTCATCGGCACAGTGTGCAGCAGTTCCGGTGCGGTGGTGCGGTTGACCACCAGGACATGTTCGATCGCGTTGTCGCCGGAGACGGCGGCGTCGGCGTTGTCCTTGACCGGCACGGCCGTGCCGCGGCGGAACTGGCCGTCGGTGGTGACGAGCAGCTTTGCGCCGGTGTCCTCGACCCGGAACTTGAGCGCCTCGGCGGAGAAGCCGCCGAAGACGAGTGAGTGGATGGCGCCGATGCGGGCCACAGCCAGGGTGATGATCACGGTTTCCGGGATGACGGGCAGGTAGATGACCACCCGGTCGCCCTTGGTGATGCCGAGGCCCAGCAGCGCGTTGGCTGCCTTGGACACCTCGCGCTGGAGGTCAGCGTAGGTGATGGAGCGGCGGTCACCGGGTTCGCCTTCGAAATGCAGGGCCACCTTCCCGCCTCGCCCGGCGTCGACATGGCGGTCCACGCAGTTGTAGGCGACGTTGAGCTTCCCGCCTTCGAACCAGGTGATGGCCGGGCCGGTGCCGGCCTCGACGTCGGCGGGGACGAGACGGTGCGCTGTGTGCCACGGCTTGTCCTGCCCGGCGGACTGGCTGCCCGGCGCCGGCTCCCAGTCCAGGCGCAGGGCGGCCTGCTCCCAGAACGCGATGCGTTCGGCCTCGGTGCCGGGGGCGGCGCCGCGGGCGGTGGCGGCAAAAACGCCGGCCTCGGTCAGCGGGGTTGCGGTCGTCGTCAGGCCCATCGTTTCACCGCCCATTTCTCTGCAAGTCCCAGCAGGCCATCAGTTATCTTTCCGATCACCGCGAGCAACACGATTGTCAGCAGCAACCGGTCAGTGCGGCCGTTGTTCTGGGAATCCGTCAGCAGGAAGCCAAGCCCCATTGAGGAGGCGATGAGTTCGGCGGCCACGAGGAACAGCCATGCCTGCGCCAGCGCCAGCCGGAGTCCGGAGAAGACCGCGGGGACGACAGCCGGGAGCTGGACGGTGGTCAGGAGCCTCACACCCTTGAGTCCGAAGGCCCGCGCTGCCTCGACGAGGTTCCGGTCCACATGGCGCAGGGCCAGGGAGACCGTAGTGAAGACCGGGAAGAAGGCGCCGATCAGGATCAGGGTGATCTTGGAGTCCTCGCCGATTTTCATCCAGAGGATGAGAAGCGGAACCCAAGCCAGTGACGGTACCGCCCGGAGCGCCCCGATGGTCGGGGCCAGCAGAACATCGGCGAACCGGGACAGCCCCACGAGGGAGCCGAACACGAGTCCGAGGGCAGCCCCGGCGGCGAAGCCGATCAGGACGCGCTGGGTGGAGATGGCAATGTGCTGGCCCAGCTGCCCGCGCTGGAGCAGGTCGATTCCGGCCTCCAACACCATGGCGGGCGGCGGGAGCTGTACGACGCTGAAGATCCCGGCCGCGGTGGACAGCTGCCAGGCCGCCAGCACCGCCGCCGGAAGGATCAGTCCAAGGAGCAGACGCGCCCAGCCGTTGGCTAGAATCCCGGCGGGGGACCATCCGTTCGCCGGGGAGCCGCTCGGTCCCGAATCGGGCGAGCCCGGCTGGGCGGCGTCTGCTGGAGTTGCGGGGACGGCTGCAGCGCGTCCATCCGCAACACTGTTGCCGGTGAGGAAGGGATTTCCGAGGTGTGACATCAGGAATCCTTGATGGCGGACGCGTCCGCCTTCTTCACCAGCGAGTCATCAAGTATGGAGGCGACTGCGTCGTCGATCTGCTTCTGGCTTGCAACATCGCCGGTCTCCACGAAGGTCGGCCCGATTTTTGCGAGGACCTTCCGCTGCGCCTCGCCCGGCGCCGGGTCGACGTCGAGGTTGCTGCGTTCCAGCACCACCGTCTTCGCGACGGCGAGGTCCAGGCCCGCGACGTCGGCAAGGATCTGGGCGGTTTCGTCCGGGTTCGCCGCGGCCCAGGCGCGGGCCTTCTCATAGGCGTTGACCACGGCCTGCGCCTGCTTCGGCTTGTTCGTCAGGAAGGACTCCGTGGCGTTGAGGAAGCCATAGGTGTTGAACGACAGGTTCCGGTAGAACAGCTTGGCGCCTTTCTGCTCGGCGCCGGCCATGATCGGGTCCAGGCCGGACCAGGCATCCACCGATCCGTTTTCCAGCGCGGTCCGCCCGTCCGCGTGCTGGAGGTTCTGCACCGTGACGTCCTTGGCGGAGATCCCGGCTTCGGAAAGGGACTGCAGCAGGAAGAAGTACGGGTCCGTGCCCTTCGTCGCAGCCACGGACTTGCCCTTCAGGTCCGCGACGGTGGTGATCCCGGAGGCGGGGCCGGCCACCAGGGCCGCCCACTCCGGCTGGGAGTAAATGTCGATCGTCTTGATCGGTGAGCCGTTGGCACGCGCCAGCAGCGCGGCGGATCCGGCGGTGGAGCCGACGTCGACCGCCCCGGAGCGCAGTGCTTCGTTGGCCTTGTTGGACCCGGCGGACTGCACCCAGTTGACGGTGACGCCCTGGTCCTTAAGCGAGGCCTCCAGCCAGCCCTTCTTCTTGATGACCAGGCTCAGCGGGTTGTACGTGGCGAAGTCGATGTTGAGGGTGCCGCCTTCGACGGCTCCGCTCGCTGCGGGCGCGCCGCCGGAACCCTCACCGGCGACGCAGCCGCTAAGCACCAGGGCGGCGGAGACGGCGGCGGCCCCAATCACTGAACGGCGAGTGACTGAGTGGCGGGTGGCTTTGCGGGCAAATGACATGGGAATCCTCTGAGACAGATATCGAAATGGTGCGAGCGGGCGAAGGAAGGACGGAGTGGAGTAAGCGGCAGGCTGGCGCGAGCTGCGGCGCAGCCGGCCGGCGCGGAGGGGGTAAGCCCGGCGTGCGGTCCGGGCTAGTGGCCGTCGACGCCGAGGCTTTCCAGTAGCGAGGCCCGCATTCGGGCAAGTTCCACGGAACCGCGGTCCCGGGGGCGCTCGCCGGGGACGACGACGGTGCGAACGATTGTCGCGCCCGGCGCGGCAGCGCCGTCCTCGTCCGGTTCCTTGCCCAGGATGATGATGCGGTCGGCAAGCTGGAGGGCCTCGTCGACGTCGTGGGTCACCAGCAGCACCGTGGTGGGCGCCGCGCGGTGGATGTCGAGCAACAGGTCCTGCATCTTGATCCGGGTCAGGGCATCGAGAGCGCCGAACGGCTCATCGAGCAGCAGGACGCCCGGGTTACGGGCGAGGGCACGTGCCAGGGAGGCGCGCTGGGCCATGCCGCCGGAGATTTCGCGGGGGCGGTGCTTGGCGAAATCCTTGAGGCCCACGAGTTCGAGCAGGCGGGTCACTTTGGCCTTGCCGTCCCTGGCGCTGACTCCGGTGGGCAGGCCGATGGCGATGTTGGCCTGCAAGGTGTGCCACGGGAGCAGCCGCGGTTCCTGGAAAGCAAAGGCACAGCGGGCGTCGATGCCCTGGACCGGGGTGCCGTCGATGTCGACGCTCCCCGAACTGGGGGAGTCGAGCCCTGCTGTGGCACGGAGCAGGGTGGATTTGCCGCAGCCGGAGGTGCCGAGAATCGCCAGGACTTCCCCTGATCGGACCTCGAAGTCGACATCCCGGAGGACGGTGTGGGCCGCGGAGCCTTTGCCGAAGGTGCGGCGAAGTGCGCGGAAGGAAACCGGCAGCGCGGATGTCCGCGCGGCGGCGCGCGCGGCATTCTGGGGCGCCTCAGGCGCGGCGGAGGACAGGACAGCAGACATAGGAATACTCCATCGGTCCTGGCAGTAGCACCCTACGGAAAGAGCCGTTGCGTCGGGTGGTCAATCCGACGGTTCCCGTGGCTCGATTCCTTGCTATCGCCGAAGCCCAAGGGGGATTCCGGCGACCAGGGTTGCTGCGGCTTCATCGATCCAGGTCTCTCGGCCGCTCGGGATGGTCATTTTCTACTAAAACGGAGCCGGACGGATTTCCCTAATTACGGTCTCGTGCGACGTAATATTCGGTCACGTCGGCTCGAGCGGGCGCCGATCGTTCAGTTCTTCGAAATTCCTTCGGGGCGAGTCGTTGCTGCAGACCTCGCTGCGGAAACAGTGCCGCGGCGGGCGCTAGGCTGTGCGCATGCCTCACGTCAACGATCCCGCCGTCCTCGAAAGGCTCCTGCGCACCAAGGGGCGGTGGGCGATCGTCGGCCTTAGCACCAATCAGTGGCGGGCCGCCTATGACACCTCGCTGTTCATCCGGGACCGGCTGGGCATGGAGATCATCCCGGTGAATCTTCCGGGGGATCCGGTCCACCACGAAACGGGCTACGCCCGCCTTGCCGACATCCCGGCGGAGAAGCGCCCCATCGACGTCGTCGACTGTTTCGTGAATTCCCAGCGGGTGGGGGCCGTTGTGGACCAGGCCATCGCCATCGGCGCCAAAGCCGTCTGGCTGCAACTGGGGGTCATTGACAATGCTGCCGCCGCTCGCGCCAAGGCGGCCGGGCTCGATGTCATTATGAACGCCTGCCCGGCGCAGGACGCCCGGCGCTTCAGGCTGTAACTGCGGTACCGTCGCTGCAGAAAATCGGTCGGGGGAAGTAGGCTCGAAGCATGGATGCAGCAGGGCTCCGGAAATTCTGCCTGGGCTTTCCCGGCGCCTTCGAAGATTTTCCCTTCGGACCTGAGACGTCCGTCTTCAAGGTACGCGCCGCAGTCTCGGACGGCACCCGCCACGAAGCCAAGATGTTCGCCTTATCCTCCATGGACGAGGCGAACTTCTCCGTGAGCCTGAAGTGCGAGCCGGCACTCGCCGAACAGTTGCGCGCCGCCCACCCGGAGATCGCCGGAGCCTGGCACCTTAACAAGACCCACTGGAACGGCGTCCGGCTGGACGGGTCGCTGCCCGACTCGATGGTCCGCGACATGGTCGAGGACTCCTACGACCTGGTCGTTGCCACCTTGAGCCGGCGTCAGCAGGAGCAACTGGGCTGGTCCGGACTGGCGCAGGGGTCCGGCCAGCGGGGACGGCCGTGACCGGCCCGCGGATTGCCGCCGGTGAGCTGAACTACGACGGAATCGGCTCCACCGAGCACGGGCCGCTTCCACCGCATCTGGAGCTCGTTATCACCCGGGCCTATCTGGGTGAGGGCCCTGCCACGTATCGGCGGGTGGCTCAGGGGATTCTGACCTGGCGCCTGCAGAAGGGTGCGGGCCTCCGCGTGCGTGCGGAATCCGAAGTCGTTGTCCCCGGCACCCGGGTGGTCAGCGGATTCGGTATCGGCCCGTTCCGCATCAATGCCCCGTGCGAGGTTGTCTGGGTCCACCGGCCGCTGCCCGGGGACGGGCCACAGTCCGCGGGATTCGGATACGGCACCCTGCCGGGGCATCCCGTCCGCGGCGAGGAAGCTTTCGAGGTCGAGATCGACGGGAAGGGGCGCGTAACCATCGCCATCACCGCTTTTGGCGCACCGTCCAACTGGTACTACGCCGCAGGCGGTGCCCTGACGAACTGGGCGCGGAGACGCGTCACATCCCGCTACATTGAAAGTGCACACCAACTGGCCGCCGGTGAAAGTTGATCAGGAGCAGGCAATGCTGACCCAACAGACCCTTGACCACCTGTGGGACTTCGAGCACCCGGACATTTCGGAAACACGCTTCCGGTCCGCGATGTCCGAGGACCGGTACGACGCCGACGAACGGGCCGAGTTGAAAACACAGCTGGGCCGGGCGATCGGCTTGCAGGGCCGTTTCGAGGAAGCGGACGCGGTGCTGGACGCCATCGACGGCGAGGAGCCCACCGTGGCCGTCCGCGTGCTGCTGGAACGAGGGCGGGTGCTGAACTCCAGCGGCCACGCAGAGATGGCCGTGCCGCTCCTCGAACAGGCCGCCGAACTCGCTGATCATCTGGGCGAGGAGTTCCTGGCCGTCGACGCCCTTCACATGCTGGCGGTCGCGGACACCGCCCATGCCGAGACCTGGACCCGCAGCGCCTTGGAGTACGCGTCGACGGTGCACGATGAACGGACCAAGCGATGGTTGGTGGCGCTGCATAGCGACCTGGGCTGGACCTTGCACGACGCCGGCCGCTGCACCGAGGCGATGGTGGAGTTCCAGCTCGCCGAGCAGTGGGCCGGCAGGGTGGGAACCCCGCGGCAGCAGGAGCTGGTCCGGGAGGCAATCAACGCCTGCTGAGCTGCTGCCGGAATGGAACCTTCGCAAAACTCAATGAAAGGGCTCAGCGGAAAGGGTGCGGCATGTGGATCGGATGGATTGAATTCGACTTTCTCCTGGGGGACGTCCACAGTCTGAAGGAGAAACGCTCGGTGGTGCGGCCGGTGCTCGCCGAGGTCAGGCGACGCTTCGATGTTTCCGTCACCGAGGCCGGGCTGCAGGACCAGTACCGGCGCACGGTCATCGGCGTCGGGTTGGTCGCCGCGGACCGGGCGCACCTCATCGACGTGCTGGCCGCCGTCGAACGTTTCATGGCGGTGCGCCCGGAACTCGAGCTGCTTAGCGCCCGCCAGCGCGAAATCCGCAGCGACGACTGACCATCCATTGCTCCGTAACTGCCGTATTGAGGTTCCAAAAGGGCAGTCACGGAGCAACCGGTGGAGAGTAGGGCGGCGGTTTGGCCCACGCCGCCCGGGTTCCCTGGCTGAGCTTGCGAGGCTAGGGCGGCGGTGGGGACTAGCCGAAGTACTTCGGCAGCGTCGCCTCGTGGGCCTCGCGGAGCGACTCGAGGGACAAGGTTTCGACGCCGTTGATTTCCAGCTTGCCGCTCTCGGCGTCCACCACACCGATCCGGATGTGCGCGAAGCCGCGGGCGGTGCACATGTCCTTGAAGCGGATTTCCTCGGACCGGGGCACCGCCACGATCGCGCGGCCCTGGGTCTCGGAGAACAGCGCCGTGAACAGGTCCACGCCGTCGCGGTCCAGGACATCCTGGAGCGCGATCCGGGCCCCCACGCCGTAGCGCAGCGATGACTCCACGAGGGCAGCTGCGAGACCGCCTTCGGAGAGGTCGTGGGCGGAGTCCACCATGCCGTCGCGGGAGGCGTTGATCAGGATCTCGCCCAGGGCGCGTTCGGCGGCGAGGTCAACCTCGGGCGGCAGCCCGCCGAGGTGACCGCGCAGGTTGGACCATTCCGAACCGTCCAGTTCTGCAGCCGTCGTGCCCAGCAGGTAGATGGCCTGGCCGTCCTCGCGCCAGCCCGACGGCGTGCGGCGGGCGACGTCGTCGAACTTGCCCAGCACAGCGACCACCGGAGAGGGATGGATCGGGGTTGTGCCGGTCTGGTTGTACAGCGAGACGTTGCCGCCGGTGACCGGGATGCCAAGCACCATGCAGGCGTCGGAGAGGCCACGAATGGCTTCCGCCAGCTGCCACATCACATCGGGGTCCTCGGGGGAGCCGAAGTTCAGGCAGTCGCTGACGGCCATCGGCACGGCGCCGGAGGTGGCCACGTTGCGGTACGCCTCGGCCAGCGCCAACTGTGCGCCATGGTAGGGGTCGAGGAAGGTGTAGCGGCCGTTGGCGTCGGTGGCCAGGGCCACGCCCAGGCCGGTTTCCTCGTCCACCCGGACCACGCCGGCGTCATCGGGCATCGCCAGTGCGGTGTTGCCGCCGACGTAGCGGTCGTACTGGTCGGTGATCCAGGACTTGTCGCACATGTTGGGCGAGGCAATGAGCTCGCTGATTGCCGCGGCCAGTTCCTCGGCGGTGGAAGGCCGGCCGGCGTCCTGCACGGAACCGGTGAAGACGTCGGCCTGCACGCCGTCCTGCCACTCCGGGCGGGCATACGGGCGGTCGTAGACAGGACCGTCGTGTGCCACGGTCCGCGGGTCCACGTCCACGATGACCTCGCCGTCCCAGGTGATGATCAGGCGGCCCGTGTCAGTCACGTCGCCCAGCCAGGAGTACTCCACAGCCCACTTGTCCATGACCGCCTCAAAGGCGGCGACGTTCTCGGGGGTGACCACGGCCATCATGCGTTCCTGCGACTCGGACATCAGGATTTCGCCCGGGGTCAGAGAGGGGTCGCGCAGCAGCACGGAAGTCAGTTCAACTTCCATGCCGCCGTCGCCGTTGGATGCGAGCTCGGACGTGGCGCAGGAGATGCCGGCGGCGCCCAGGTCCTGGATGCCTTCAACCAGCGAGCCCTTGAACAACTCGAGGCAGCACTCGATCAGGACCTTCTCGGCGAAGGGGTCGCCCACCTGCACGGCGGGGCGCTTGGACGGCTTGGTGTCGTCGAAGGACTCCGAGGCCAGCACGGAGGCGCCGCCGATGCCGTCGCCGCCGGTGCGGGCACCGAACAGCACCACCTTGTTGCCCTTGCCGGAGGCGTTGGCGAGGCGGATGTCCTCGTGGCGCATCACGCCGACTGCCAGCGCATTGACCAGCGGGTTCCCCTGGTACACGGAGTCGAAAACCATTTCGCCGCCGATGTTCGGCAGGCCCAGGGAGTTTCCGTAGCCGCCGATGCCGGCCACGGCGCCATGCATGACGCGGGCCGTGTCCGGGTGGTCGATGGCGCCGAACCGCAGCGGATCCATCACAGCCACCGGGCGGGCGCCCATGGAGATGATGTCGCGGACAATCCCGCCGATACCGGTTGCGGCGCCCTGGTAGGGCTCCACGAACGACGGCGAATTGTGGGACTCGATCTTGAACGTCACGGCCCAGCCGTCGCCCAGATTGGTGACACCGGCATTTTCGCCGATCCCCACCAGCATGTCCTTTTTCATCTCCTCGGTCACCTTCTCGCCAAACTGGCGCAGGTGGTTCTTGGAGGACTTGTAGGAGCAGTGCTCGCTCCACATGACCGAGTACATGGCGAGCTCGGCGCCGGTCGGGCGGCGACCCAGGACCTTCACGACCTCCTCGAACTCATTCGGCTTCAGGCCCAGTTCGGCCCAGGGAAGCTCGGTGTCCGGGGTCTTGGCCGCATTTGCAACGGTGTCGATGTTGAATTTCTTGGTGGTGTCGATGCTCATTTGGCGCCTCCCACAATCTTGTTCAGTACGGAGGTGAAGAAACCGAGGCCCTGCGTGTCGGAACCGCCGATTCCATCGAGGGATTCCGGCCCGAAACCCGCCTCGACCGCGTGTTCCGGGTGCGGCATAAGGCCCACGACGTTGCCCGCGGCGTTGGAGATGCCAGCGATATCCCGGCGGGAGCCGTTCGGGTTGAAGCCGACGTAGCGAAACACGACGCGCCCTTCAGCCTCGAGGGCATCCAGGGTTTTCTCGTCCGCGATGTACTGACCGTCCTGGTTTTTCAGCGGCACCACGATTTCCTGGCCGGCGGCGTAATCGCCGGTCCAGTCCGTCGTGTTGTTCTCCACCCGGAGGGTCTGGTCGCGGCACATGAACTTCAGGTGATCGTTCTTGATCATCGAGCCGGGCAACAGGTGCGACTCGGTGAGGATCTGGAAGCCGTTGCAGATACCGAGAACCGGCAGTTTCGCCTCCGAGTTGGCGGCGTCGATGACCTTGGCCATCAGGGGCGCGAACCGTGCGATCGCGCCGGCGCGGAGATAGTCGCCGTAGGAGAAGCCACCGGGAATGACGACGGCGTCAACGTCGCCCAGCGCCGTGTCGGCATGCCAGAGGGCCACCGGCGTGGCGCCCGCGAGACGGACCGCGCGCGCGGCGTCGCGGTCATCGAGGGTGCCGGGGAAGGTGACGACGCCGATCCGGGCGCCCGCCAGGGTGCCAGCTGGGGCGTCGGCGAAGGATTCACCGATCAGGGGGAGTTCAGTCATTTCAGGCCTCGACGACCTCGACGTTGACGACGTCCTCGATGACGGGGTTGGACAGCAGCGTCGCCGCGGCGTCGCGGGCCTGGGCCAGGATCTCCTCGGTCACCTCGCCGTCGACCGTCAGTTCAAAACGCTTGCCCTGGCGGACAGAGCTAAAGGCGGTGAAACCCAGCCGGGGCAGTGCACCCACGATGGCTTTCCCCTGCGGGTCCAGAATCTCGGGCTTGGGCATGACGTCGACAACGATCCGGGGCATCCGGTAACTCCTGTGCGTGAGCATTGGGTAAGGGCGCAGCGGAGTGATGCCGTCTCACGCCGGTCGGTGTCGGTGGTGTCAGCGGGGGTCATCCCCTTGGACGGTCCATCAAACTGTGTCAATCGACGGTGTCAAAAACGGTGTCAATAACAGACGGGATCGGGCGCTCCGCGAGCTTGCATGCCCATTCTACCGGCCAGAGTGCTTCCGGCCGCATTCAGGGCCCGACTGTGAGCGGAAGAGGGCAACGGGCCTGCTCAGCGCGCCGCGGCTATGGTCTCGGTCGGACCCCGTCAGTAGGATGTGCGCATGTCTGAGAAATCAAAATCGGTCCTGTTGCCCGTCATTGCCGCCGCTGTCTTCGCCGGCCTGGGCCGGATGGTCCTGCAGAAGATCAAGGCGGACCGGGCAGCCAAGGCAAGCAACGTCGCCGGACCCGTCGACGAAAAGACGCGCGCCTGGATCAGCGAAGTCGTCCGGACGCCCCGGCAGTAGCTTCCGGGCGCCGCCAGCCGCTCGATCAGCAGCAGTTCCCTCACAGTAACTCCCGGGCAGACACCGGTCCCGGCGGCCGGCCGCATGAAACCGCCTGTCACGGGGCGGCGTTGCCGGCCCGGGCCCGGCTTTCCGCAGCACGTCTTCGCGGCCGGCTGTTCGGCGCCCCGCCTGCCCGCTGGAAGCCGCGCCTGCCCGCTGCCCGCGGCGCCCTCGCCTGTCCACTGTGCAGCCGGAGCTGACACGGCGCGCCCCGGCTGCAGCGGCGCAAGATGTCGAGGGGTGTGACAAATTTCGATTTGTGGTTTGTTAACTATGTCGTAACTGGCTCTCACTCTGTACTGTATGACTCGACTGGTATCCGCCAGGGCTGCGCGACTCTTGCTCCCGCGGTTCCGCCAGCCTGCAGCACCCGGCAAGGACGCCGGGACCGTTCCTTATGAAAGGTTCCAATCGCTCGTGAAAACACCAGGAAAGAGCTTCCTTCGAAGCGGGGGACTCCGGAGGGCCGCGGCTTTGACCCTGGGTTTGCCGGTTCTCCTGACAACGGTCGCCTTTGCGCCCGCCACCGCGGCACCTCTCCAGGGGGCGTCCATGGCCGGGGTCGTCCAGAAAAATCTGGACCCGAACAGCTACCGGGACGGCCGCTACATCGTCGTCCTCGCTGAGAAGCCGGCCGCCACGTACGACGGCGGCACGCCCGGCCTGCCGGCCACCAAACCGGAACCAGGCAAGAAGTTAGACGCCGACAAGGCTGAGGTCAAACGGTACGAGGAGCACCTCGAAAAGAAGCAGACCGAGGTCGCCGGGCAACAGAACGTCCAGATCCAGCGTCAGTTCACCGCGGCGGTCAACGGTTTCAGCGCGACGCTGACGGCTGGACAGGCCATCAGGCTCGCCAAGGATCCCGCTGTCCTGGTGGTTGCTCCCGACACGGAAAACGCTCCCGATTATTCCAGCTCCGACTTCCTGAAGCTCAGCGGTTCCGGCGGCACCTGGGACACCAAGTTCGGCGGCCAGGATGCCGCCGGCAAGGGTGTCGTCGTCGGCGTCATCGACACCGGCTACACCCCGTCCAACCCATTTTTCGCAGGCGAGCAGGTCCAACCGCTTGTCGGCGACCCGGTGGTGGGCGTGCCCTACCGCACCGACGACGGCAAGATCGCCATGCTCAAGTCCGACGGCGACACTTTCGTCGGTGCATGCCAGACGGGCATGGAATCGGGTGCAGACTTCGACGGGTCCGCCTGCAACTCCAAGGTCCTCAGCGCCCGCTACTTCGCCGATGACTTCCTGAAGCACGTCCCAGCGCAGGGCCATGCACCGCAGGAAGTGCTGTCCCCGGTCGATGTGGACAGCCACGGCACCCACACGGCGAGCACCGCTGCCGGCAACGCCAACGTCGAGGCCTTTGTTGACGGCCGCAGCTTCGGCCTGACGAGCGGTGTAGCCCCGGCGGCCAAACTCTCCATCTACAAGGTCTGCTGGGAGGACACCGACCCCAACAGCGGCGGCTGCTATAGCTCAGCCGCCGTTGCCGCCGTCGACCAGGCCATCCACGACGGCGTTGACGTGCTCAACTACTCGATCTCCGGCTCCAGGACGACCACGACCGATCCGGTGTCCCTGGCGTTCCTGTCAGCCACCTCGGCCGGCATTTTCGTAGCCGTCTCGGCCGGCAACTCCGGCCCCACGCCGCCCAGCACCGTCAACCACGGTGCCCCGTGGGTCACCACGGTGGCCGCCAGCAGCTTCTCCCAGGAGCTGCAGGGCACCGTCGAATTCTCCGACGGCAGCAAGTTCCGCGGCGCCAGCATCATGAACCGCCAGGTCGTGAACGCCGGCGTCGTGCTGTCTGCCGCGGCGGCCGCCGAAACCGATGACGCGCACGCAGCCCTGTGTGGACCGGGCACCTTGGATCCGGCCAAAGTGGCCGGCAAGGTCGTGGTCTGTGACCGCGGTCTCTTTGACCGGGTGGCCAAGAGCGCCGAGGTCGCCCGCGGCGGCGGCGCCGGAATGATCCTGGTGAACCTCAGCAACTCCTCACTGGACACGGACAAGCACTCCGTCCCGACGGTCCACGTGAACCCGCCGGCCACCGAGACGATCAAGGCCAAGGTTGCCGCCAACCCGGCCCTCACCGTGTCCCTCGTCAACAAGGACACCACTGGCCTGTCGCTTGAGGCGCAGCCGCAGATCGCCGGATTCTCCTCCCGCGGCCCGCTCCTCGCCACCGGCTCCGACCTGCTCAAGCCCGACGTCGCAGCCCCGGGCGTCGCGGTACTGGCTGGTGTTTCGCCGATCGCCACGGGCGGTGACTATGGCTTCCTGTCCGGCACCTCCATGGCCTCGCCGCACGTCGCAGGGTTCGGCGCCCTGATTCTGGCCAAGAACCCGGCGTGGTCGCCCGCCGTCGTGAAGTCCGCGATGATGACCACCGCGGGCGAGATCAAACTCGCCAACGGCGCCAAGGATACAGACCTCCACGCTACCGGCGCCGGTCAGGTGGACCCGGCCCGCGTGCTGGATCCCGGTCTGGTGTACGACGCCGACCTGGATGACTACCTGGCCTTCGTCCAGGGCACCGGGATAGATCTGGGCATGCCGGGGCTGGGTACCACCAAGCCGCGCGACATGAACGTTCCGTCCTTCTCGCTGGGCAACCTGACCGGCAAGATCGAGGTCACTCGTACGCTGACCGCCCTGACCCCGGGCACTTACCAGGTCAAGGCTGACGTTCCCGGCGTGAAGGTCAGCGTGAGCCCCGCTGTGCTGAACTTCAGCGCGGCCGGCGAGAAGAAGAACTTCAAGGTCTCCTTTGAGAACCAGGGCGCGCCTCTCGGCAAGTTCGCCATGGGCTCGCTGACCTGGCAGGGGGCCAACAAGAACGTGGCGTCCCCGATCGCGGTCCGCCCGCAGTCCGCTGTAGCCGCGACGGATGTCGCATTCACGTCCGGGCCCGGTACCGGTTCCCGCGCCATCAACGTCGTCTCCGGCACCAACGGCCCAATCAACATGACCCTCGACGGGCTGTCCAAGGCGGATTCCACCCCGGTGGAACTGGTACCGGGACCCTTCACCGGGAGCCCGGACGATTCGAACGTCGTCAAGGACGTGGAGGTCCCGGCCGGCAGCCCGCTGGCCAAGTTCTCCGTCTTTTCCTCGGACCCGGACGCCGACTTCGACATGTATCTGGTGACTCCGACCGGTACGATCGCGGCTGCGACGCCGTCCGCGAGCGAGTCTGTCTCCATCCCGAACCCGGCACCCGGCACCTACACGATCTATGCGAACCTGTACGCCAGCCCGGGTGGGCAGGCCACCAAGGGCAGCGTCGATGCGTCCGTGATGGTTCCGAATGTGGGCAACGCGACGCTGACCCCGAACCCGCTGCGGCTGGCGAGCGGGAAGTCGGGCTCGGTTACGTTGAATTGGCAGGGCCTGGAGGTCGGTTCCTACGTCGGCCGCGTTACCTTCGCCGGAGCAAGTGATCCGACGTTCGTCAGCGTGCTGGTGACGCCGGCGGGCACCGTGGTGGTCCCGCCGACTTACGAGGACCAGGACAGCAATGACGGTCCCGGTGACAGCGGCGACGGCAGTAAAAACGACGGCAAGGACAAGGACAAGAAGGTGAAGAAGGAGAAGGGCAAGATCCAGAACGAGGATCCTAACCCCGCTCCCAACAACGCCATCTAAGCGGCATCCAGCACGTCAGCAACGGCAATGGCCGGCGGTCTCCACCGCCGGCCATTGCCGTTCGCCGTTCCGGCAGGGCCGGCGGCGTGGATCCTGCCGGTGGCCTGGATCGCGGCGCTGGAACCGGCGGACTAAATAGCGCCGGTGGAACCGGCAACACCGCCGAGCAGCGGGGCCATGGCCCGCCAGCGTGCGATCTCGCAACCATCCGTGCGGCTGAATTCGCTGTGCACCTTGCGCGCCAAGAACCAACCCGTCACCACGGCCACCTGGGGGCCGCCGTACTGCTGCGTGCACATCTTCGGCGGACCGGGCTTGGGAAAGAAGATGTCCTCGCCGAAGCGCTGCACGGCCTCAAGGGCTGCGGCCGGATCCGGTAGCGTGGATCCGGGGCCTGGAGTGCCTTCACGGGCCTCCAGCCGGAAGGTGTACTGCGGAGCGCCCGGTGACTCGGTGAGCCGGATGGTCAGGTCGACGTCGAGCCGGCCGGGTACCTCATGTGGTTCGGTCAACGCGGTCCTTCCGGACTGGTCTGGGGCGCACTGATGGCGGTCACTGTCCGGAGCGTCGGGGCGAGCTCCTGCAGCAGCCGCTTCCGCAGCTCCTGCGATTCGGCGGCGAAGGACCGCTGCTGTTCCACGTACTCGGCCTTGCCCTCGGGTGTTTCGATTCGAATGGCCGGATAGCCCCATTCGCCCAGATCGTAGGGGGACGCCTGCATGTCCATCGCCCGGATCCGCCAGGACAACTCGAAGCAGTCCATCACCAGTTCGCTGGGAAGCAGGGGGGCGAGCTTGTAAGCCCATTTATAGAGATCCATGTTCGCGTGCAGACAGCCGGGTTGCTCCATGGTCCGCTGGTTCTCGCGGCTCGGCTCGAGGCTGTTCAGCGGCACGGCGTCCGGAGTGTAGAAGCGGAAGGCGTCGAAGTGACTGCAGCGGATCCGGTTCTGCTCCACGACCTGGTCGGTGTGCTCCGGGCCGAGCCTTAGCTGCAGATATTCGTGCCGCAGCTCGAACTTGTCCTGACGGTAGACCATGGCCCATTCGTGCAGCCCGAAACAACCGAACTGTGCAGGTCTCGCTACCGTGCCGGCCAAGATGATGGCCGCGAACTCGAGCGCGTCCCGGCGGTCCCGGAGGAAGGATTCGACGTCGACCGTCACGGCGGCGGTGCCCGCCGGGAGGCCGGCGGCGGCGAGTTCGCCGTCGTCGGCGGCGCGGTAGTACTTCCAGCCGGTGCGCTCTGCCGCCTCGGGGCCGGAGAGCACGACGCCGGTGCCGGGATGCCAGCGCAGCAGTTGCCCTGGTTTTTGGGTGTAGTAAGTGAAGAGGAAGTCCTCGACCGGGTGCTTCCGGCCGGCGGACCGCCGGGACAAGTAGGGGTCGGAGTAGCGCCGGACACGCTGCTGGTGGGCTGCCTGGCGCGGCAACCAGTCTTCCCGCGGGAGGTGCACCAGCTTAGACAGCCCCTGCACTCGAACCCAGGACGTCCTTGGCGGCATTCCAGGCGGCAATCTCGCAGCCGTCGCGCAGGCTGAAGTTCGCTTCGACGGGCTGGCCGTCGACGACGCCGGAAACGGTTGCCTGCTGCGGACCGCCATACTGTTGCGTGCAGATCTGGTCCGCAGCCCTGGTGGCGGGGCTAAGGATCGCGACGTTGCCCTTGAGGGCAGTGCAGGCCGCGCCGGCATTGGGGTGCTGGCTTTCGGCGGCAGGGGTCCCGTTCTGGCAGACGAGCGTGAAGTTGGCAGGCGTGCCGGTTTCGGAGGGTTTGACCATGATGGCGAGTTCAGCGTTGCCCTGTCCCGGGCCGGCAGTCAGCGGCGCCGCCGACGGCGAAGGCGCCGGCTCCGTCGTCTCGGTGTCCGGGGACGGGGTGCCCGGGGGCGCGGAGGGGCTGGCGCTTGTCGGGGGGGAGGGGGAAGGGGAAGGCGTGGACCCGGGATTGCAGGCGGCAAGTCCTGCCACCGCCATAAGGACCAGCGCGGCGCGGCTCACTTGCTTGTACATCAGCAGTCCTCCTCTGTTACGCACATTCTACCGCCGCGGCCTATCTTCGGCAGCGGCGCGGGTGGCGGCAATCAGGTCCATCATGGAGGCGTGGAGTTGGCCGACCTGCTCCCGGGTGAGGCCCAGCCGGGTCATCATCGTGGTCGGGACCTCGGTGGCCTGCTGCCGCAGGGCGGCTCCGCGGGGCGTCAGTCCGACCGCCAGGGCGCGTTCATTCCCTGCCATGCGCTCCCGCGTGATGAAGCCCGCGGCTTCCAGGCGGCGCAGCAGCGGCGAAATGGTGGCTGGCTCCTGGGCCAGGACTTCGCTGATATTTCGGACGGAACGCGGGCTGGACTCCCACAGGCTCAGCATGACGAGGTATTGCGGGTGCGTCAGGCCAAGCTTGTCGAGCACGGGCTTATAGGCGCCCACCACACTGCGCGACGCTACGGTCAGAGCGAAGCAGAGTTGCTGCTCCAGCAGGAGATCGTCGTCAGCTGCATCTTGAACGCTCGGGTTCATTTTCGAGACCTCGGTCATGTTTGTCACGGGGAGCCTCCTGTCGATAGTTAGCGTGCTAATCATTAGCGTACACTGGAGTGAGTCTTTCGTTCTGAGGAGTGGATAAATGGAAAAAGAAAGCCCCGCCCAGAGGTTCATGCGTAGAGCCGGCAAACTCCGGGCCATTTTTGGCCCGGCCAACCGGAGTTCCATCGGGCACGAAATGACGGAGCAGAACCGGCAGCTGCTGGCCCAGCGCGAGGCCGAGACCCAGCAGTGGGAGACACTGCGCCGGCCCGATGGCAGCACGTACGTCGTGCCCAGGAACCCGAACGATCAGTCGCTGCGGTAGGTGGCTCCGGCGGCATGGTTCCGCCTTGTTTGGGCCGTCTGCTTGTCATGCCTTTCCCCGCGAGTCGGGCGTAAAATAACCTCAGCGGCACTAGCTTTCAGCCAGGGCCGTAGCTGCCTGACCTGAACGGTGGAAAGGGGGTGGGAATTGTGGCAATTGCGCTAGGTGTACTGAGACAGCACCTGCACCCGTCATCGTGGGCTCGTTTCCTTTTTGGGCCGGCCTCACGTGGGGACTACACCGCACCGGTCGTTCACAGGCACGACGACTTCGAACAGGCCTCTGAAGTGGACCTGGCCGGTTTTGAAGTTGAAACCGACGCCGAGGGACACCGCTATGCGGTCCGTCGGGAAGACCTCCCGAAAGAGCAAGTCTGAGGTGCTCCGGGCAAGGGGGCGAAATGCCCCGTGCCGGGGGCGAACAAAAGGGAGCGGCACCTGCCGCTCCCTTTTTGTCGCTTCGTCGCGGTCGCCGCGGCGGCTCAACGGCCGGTGCCGCGGATCAGCGGCCTCAGCTCAGCGGCCGGTGCCGCCATAGACGGTCGCCTCGTCCTCACTGTCCAGGTCGAACGCTTTGTGGATGGCGCGAACGGCGTCGTCCAGCAGATCGGCGTGGGTGACAACCGAGATGCGGATCTCCGAGGTGGAGATCATGTTGATGTTGATCCCGGCCGCCGAGAGCGCCGCGAAGAAGCGCGCCGAAACGCCCGGGTGGGAGCGCATGCCGGCGCCGATCAGGGACAGCTTGCCGATCTTCTCGTTGTATTCGATGCTCTCGAAGCCGATTTCGGCTTCGGCGGCGCGCAGGGCGGCCAGGGCGTCGGCGCCCTCGATGATCGGCAACGTGAAGGAGATGTCAGTCCGGCCGGTGCCGTGCGTCGAGACGTTCTGGACGATCATGTCGATGTTGGAGTGCGCATCGGCGATGACCTGGAAGATGGCCGCAGCCTTGCCAGGGATATCCGGAACTCCGACGACCGTGACCTTGGCTTCGGAACGGTCGTGGGCAACGCCGGAAATGATTGGCTGCTCCAAGGCAACTCCCTCTTGGGTCGTGATCTTGTCGTCGGCGCTGGGCAGGACCCAGGTGCCTTCGTTCTGGCTGAATGAGGAACGGACGTGCAGTGGCACGCCGAAGCGCCGGGCGTATTCGACGCAGCGCAGGTGGAGAATCTTGGCTCCGGAGGCTGCCAGCTCCAGCATTTCCTCGCTGGAGATCCTGTCGATCTTCCGAGCGGACGGAACCACGCGCGGATCGGCGGTGTAGATGCCGTCGACGTCTGTGAAGATCTCACAGACGTCGGCCTCGAGTGCGGCTGCCAGTGCCACTGCCGTCGTGTCCGAACCGCCGCGGCCCAGCGTGGTGATTTCGTTGGTGGCTCGACTCATGCCCTGGAATCCGGCCACGATCGCGATGTGGCCCTTGTCGAGGGCCGTGCGGATGCGGTGCGGGTCGACGTCGATGATCCGCGCCTTGCCGTGGATGCCGTCAGTGATCATGCCAGCCTGCGAGCCGGTGAAGGACTGGGCGGAGGCACCGAACTTATTGATCGCCATCGCCAGCAGGGCCATCGAGATGCGTTCGCCGGCGGAGAGGAGCATGTCCATTTCGCGGGCGGGCGCGGAGTCGGTGACCTGGGCGGCGAGGTCGAGGAGTTCGTCGGTGGTGTCGCCCATAGCCGAGACCACAACAACGACTTCGTCGCCGGCATTCTGTGCGTCCACTACGCGCCTGGCGACGCGCTTGATGCCTTCCGCGTCCGCCACCGAGGAACCGCCGAACTTCTTCACCACAAGGTGCTTGGTGACGGCGGCAGAGACGGGCAGCTCCTGCGGCTGCGGTCCGGGCTGGACTTCGGTAGTGGGCAAACTCATGCGCGCACCCTCACTGCATCATCGGGGTTCTGGGCCAAGCAACCAAATGGCGCGACCGCGTAACTTCTACGCCAAGTTTATCGCTGGCAGCGCTCGAGCGTTGAATTGTGACCGCATGCCAGACGTCCCTGCTCCGGACATGCCCTCCCTTGGCCGCGAGGGATGGGCATATGGGCATCATGTCCATTGCTGGGCGCGGGGGCTGGACATGTCCACGGGCCCTCAGGACATGCCCTCCGCTCGTAGCGGGGAGTGGACATGCCCTCCGCTGGGCGCGAATGGACATGCCCTTCCTTGGCCGCGAGGGATGGGCATATGGGCATCATGTCCATCGCTCGGCGCAGGGGCTGGACATGTCCCGGGGAAGATACGGCGACGGGCGGATGGGTGCCGAGGGCGCCGAGGTCAGCTCAGCGCGTTGCGGCGGCCTTCAAAAGCGCGGCCAAGTGTGACTTCATCGGCATATTCGAGGTCCCCGCCGACCGGCAGCCCGGAGGCGAGCCGCGTGACCGCGATGCCGATCGACTTGAGCATCCGGGCGAGATACGTTGCCGTGGCCTCTCCTTCGAGGTTGGGGTCGGTCGCGATGATGATTTCCTGGATGGCGCCGTCGTTGAGCCGGGTAAGGAGTTCACGGATCCGGAGCTGTTCGGGGCCGACGCCTGCAATAGGATTGATCGCGCCGCCGAGCACGTGATACCTGCCACGAAACGAACGGGTCCGCTCCACCGCGAGCACATCTTTGGATTCTTCGACGACGCAGATGACCGAAGGGTCGCGGCGCGGGTCGCGGCAGATATTGCAGAGTTCCTGTTCGGTGACGTTTCCGCAGACGGTACAGAACTTGACCCGTTCCTTGACCATCGTGATCGCGTCAACCAGCCGCTTCATGTCCTGCGGGTCGGCCTCCAGGATGTGGAAAGCCAGCCGTTGCGCGGACTTGGGCCCGACCCCCGGAAGGCGTCCGAGCTCGTCGATCAGCTCTTGAACTGCACCTTCGTACACAATGTCCTCGTTCGTTAGGGGAGTGGGCAGCGGACCCGGGGCAGTGCGGGGCGGCTAGAGGCGCGCGGCGAGTGGACTGCCGTCCAAAGACCGCTCCTCCACCAGCTTCCCGCCCAGAATACGCTCGACGGCGGCGCGGCCGAAGACGCCCGATTCCTCGATGGTCTCGTCGTCCGCGCTGGGGACGTCCTGCACATAGCTGGTGGCTGCCGCGGCACGGGCTGGTGCCTTGGCCCGTCCAGCCTCCGCTTCCGGGCTGTTGGACAGCCGCTGGTAGAGGCTCTGCCGGCCGGCGGTGTCTTGAGCTGCAGGCATTGCGGGATCGGGACCGGCGACGCGTGCCGGCTGCGGCGCGGCTACGGGCGTCGACGGTGCGGTCATCGGGGCAATATCTGCGGCGGCGATCGAGGCTCGGTCGGCGAGGGCGGCACCAACTGGCACCGGCTGCGGCACCCCCCAACTGTCCGCGGCACTGTCAGATCCAGCGGAAGCAGCGGCAGCATATTCTGGAATCTGAGCTGCTGCAGGTGCATAGTGGGGCGGTTTCGGTTTCGGTTCCGGTTCCGGTTCCGGCTGGTGCGCGGGCTGGGGCGGCAGTTCATCCGCCGACCGGGCGTTGCCGCCCACATTGGACTCCGCGCCTATGGTCCAAACGCCGGGGGACTGCTCAACGGCGCGTGCCCATGGGTCATCACCGCTGCCCGGTGTGGGCGTTACATCCACCGACGCGGAGGGAGCGGCGTCGGGGGCAACTGCCGGAGCGGCCTTCCTGCGGACTGCGCTCGGGGCCGATGCGACTGCTGACGGTGCCGCTACGGGTGTCGAGGAAACTGTGGGGTCCCAATCCATGGGCGGTTCCTCGTCGATCGGCGGCGCGTCTTCGTCCCGGGGCGGGCCCCAGTCATCGTCGGGGTAGGCGTAGGAGCCAGAGGGATCAGCCGTGCGGAGCGTTTCGGGCTCGGCTTCGGGCCCAGCGGCGGCTACGGCGTCGCGCGGGACCTGCGGGGCGGCGTCGGCCATTGGATCCGGTCGTTGGGAAGAGGGTGGGTGCACTGCGCGTGATGCCGCGGGCGCCAGGGTGTGCGATTCCACGGGGACAATGCTCGGCTCCGCCGCTAAGGGGGCAGGGCTGGGCTCCGCCGAAGGGGCAGGTTGCGATGCGGCCTGCCGGGAGTCCGGAACCAGCCCCCAGGCCGCATCAGCGGACGTCGTCGGGACGTCCGGGCTAGCGGGTGCTTTTGGGTTTGGCTCAGAGCTCGCTGAGCTGTTGCTGCCTGCCGCGACGGCGTGAATCTGGCAGTCGATTCCGATGGTCTTGTGGATTGCCTGGCGCAGGTTGTCGGCGTGGTCGGCACGGCCGAAGGCGCCCGCCAGCCCGGAAGTGGTGAAGGCAAGAGTCAGGACCTGGCCTTCGAACTGGCCGACCTGGGCGTTGGGTTCCACCAGCGCCCAGGTACTGCGCTTAATCTTGGTCAGTGTCTGCAGGATCTCAGGCCAGGCTCGGCGGAGGACCTCGACGTCGGCACCGGTTCCGCCAGCGGGCGGTGCTGCGGGGGTGGCCATCGCGACCATCTGTCGGTCGTTTTCCTGTTGCGGCTGTTGCGGCTGTTGCGGCTGCTGCGGGGCCGGCCGCGCTGGGCTGGATGGGGCAAGCTGCGCGGGCGCGGGGGAGGCCACGGCAGGGTTCGGTGCCGTCCGGGTCGGTGCCCCGGCTTCATCGACCGGCCAGTCGCTAGTGCTGACCCGGGGTGCGGTGAGCTGTTCCCGGGCCGGTCCGGCGTCGCGCTGCGTCGGCGCGGGAGAAGTTGGTGCTGCGGCTTCCGCGTTCACCGGGGCCTGAACCGGAACCGGAGCCGGGGCCACAGGCGCAGGGGCGGCGGCAGCAACAGCAAGGACCGGGGCCGCAGGGGCTGCGGCGACCGCGACAGGGGCAGCGGCCGGCGTAGGGGCAGTGGCGGGAGCTCCGACGTCGTTTCCGGCGTAGTTCAGCCGGCGCTCGACCCGGTCGATCCGGGCGGCGATGCCGCGTTCGCTCTGCTCCGAGGAGGGCAGCAGGATCCGGGCACACAGCAGTTCGAGGTGCAGCCGCGGAGACGTGGCCCCGGTCATGTCAGTCAGCGCGGTGTTGGTGACGTCGGCAGCGCGGGAGAGTTCTGCGGCCCCGAGGTTGTGCGCCTGGTTCTGCATCCGCGCGATCTGGTCCGCCGGCATGCCTCGCAGGATCGACTGGGCGCTTTCGGGCATGGCCTGCACGATGATGAGGTCACGGAAGCGCTCGAGCAGGTCCTCCACGAAGCGGCGGGGATCATGCCCGGTCTGGATGACCCGGTCCACCGCGCGGAACACGGTGGCGGCGTCGGATGCGGCCACGGCCTCGACCACGTCGTCCAGCAGCGATGCGTGCGTGTAGCCAAGGAGGGCAACGGCCAGTTCATAGTCGAGTCCGGCCGGACCGGCACCCGCCATGAGCTGGTCCAGCACCGAGAGCGAGTCGCGGACCGAGCCGGCACCGGCGCGAATCACGAGCGACAGCACGCCGGGAGCCACCGGAACGTTCTCCTGCTTGCAGAGCAGTTCGAGGTACGCCATGAGGGGCTCCGGCGGCACTAGCCGGAAGGGGTAGTGGTGGGTGCGGGAACGGATGGTGCCAATGACCTTGTCCGGCTCCGTCGTGGCAAAGATGAATTTGATGTGTTCCGGCGGCTCTTCCACGATCTTCAGCAGGGCGTTGAAGCCGGCGGAGGTGACCATGTGGGCTTCGTCGATAATGAAGATCTTGTAGCGGTCGCGGACGGGCGCGTAGGTGGCCCGCTCACGCAGGTCGCGGGCGTCGTCGACGCCTCCGTGGCTGGCGGCGTCGATCTCGATGACGTCCAGGGAGCCGGAGCCTCCGCGGGCGAGCTCGACGCAGCTGGCGCACTTGCCGCAGGGGGTGTCCGTGGGGCCCTCGGCGCAGTTCAGGCAGCGGGCCAGGATCCGGGCGGAGGTGGTTTTTCCGCAGCCGCGCGGGCCGGAAAAGAGGTAGGCGTGGTTGACGCGGTTCTTCCGCAGGGCCGTCATCAGCGGCTCGGTAACGTGTTCCTGCCCGATAACGTCCGCGAACGAATCGGGGCGGTATCTACGGTAAAGCGCGGTAGTAACAGTCACAGATAAACCCTACCAATCGGCACAGACATAAAAGACCCCTCATGCACCCGCCAGAGCCCATTTACCCTTGCTACCTTCCGGTCCTGGGGGAGTTCAACAGGATGACGCCACATGAGGGGCCATCAGCAAGTTTACCCGACGTTTGAGCCTGTCTCGAATCGGGCAGGATTAGGCCCCGATTCGCGGTGGGACATGCCCATTCTTTGCGGGCCGGGATGGGCATATTGGGATGATGTCCATCCCCGGTCGCCAGGGTGGGGCATGTCCGGTGCGTGTCCTGCGGACCGGCCGCCCGGAGGGCCAATTGGGCGAAGCGGGGAAGTTCAGGTATTCTAGTATCTGCTTTTGATTCAGAAGCTACTGGAGAATTCGCCTAGCGGCCTATGGCGCACGCCTGGAACGCGTGTTGGGTTAACGCCCTCGGGGGTTCAAATCCCCCATTCTCCGCGGTTGGCCCCGGTCCCTTGGACCGGGGCCTTTTTGCGCCCTATCCGCGGCCTGCCCCCGCCAGCGGGTTCCGCGCCCCGTGCAGTCCCGGTCACACATCCCGGCTCAGGCTTGATGTCCCAGCCTCCGCAGCTGGTCCCGGGCAGCCTGTTCGCTGGGCCCCACACGGCCCAGCGCCAGCCGGACGACGGCGAGCGTCACCGGCTGGACGGCGCCACCGGCGGTAGAGATCCACCGGGTCATCCCGGCCCGCCGGCCCAAGGGGTCATCGGCGGAATCGTGAGCGGTCATGCACCGCGGCGAGCGCACCTGGATGGAGTGCCTGCATCAGCAGGACCGGATGCCCCTTCGACCCGCTGCCCCACCCGGGCCCCGCCGCCCTGGACCACTCCTGATTTCCATGAGACACCGGCATTGCCTCAATGGATGCCCCGACAGCACACGGGCAGCGCCCGAATGATCGCATTCTGGGGATTCATAGACCCTGCCGGCTGTGTTCGCATTGGAGCGGGAGGCCGTCGAGATTGGGGTCTGGCGGGCATATATCGCGGGAGTCACATCGTGGGAATGCCATGGGGAAACGGACGTGCAGACCGGCCTGGCGGACAGTGGTCAAAGTTTGCGTGGACCCTCGCCGTGTGCGTGGTGTCGTCGTTGACCTTTTTGGCGTTTTGGTTTTACGGCCCGCAACTTAAACCACTCGATGGCGCGTTGCCCGGACAGGGGGCGGCCGATCCTGCCACGGCGGCTACGGCGGGAGGCCAAGGATCGTCCCCCGGGATGTTCACTGCAGATGTGCATGCGCTGGTGTCCTTCAGCCGTGCTGGCGTCAGGACGACCTCCAAGGACGGCACGCACGAAATGAATGTTGCGTCGCTTGGTATGGCGCGTCCGCCGTTGGGGTCTCTCATGGCGCCGCTCGAGACGCTGATCCCGACGTCGCAATTCGGTCTCCGCAGAAACCCACTCAGTGGTTCCGCAGGCGAGTTCCACTGGGGCCAGGACTACGGATCACCGTGCGGCACAAGGGTTTACGCGGCCGACGGCGGTGCGGTCAGGGCCGTTGGGTGGCACCCTTGGGGGGGTGGGAACCGGGTGGAAGTCGACCATCAGAACGGGCTCATCACGACCTACAACCACCTGCAGGCGACTGCCGTGAATAAGGGTGAGTCCGTCCAGGTGGGCGAGGTTATCGCGAGGGTGGGCACGACCGGCTCATCCACTGGTTGTCACCTCCATTTCGAGACCATCCGGAATGGTGCCCACACCAATCCGAGCCAGTGGACGCTGCTGCCCATCAAGCAGCGCGATCAACTCGGAAATATTGCGATGACCAGCTACCTTCCTGGCACGAATGCCCCCAAGGGTGCGCCCACGTGGGCCATCCCGCTGCGGCAAGACAACTCCCATTCCGTCACCGGGGGGAGCGCCGAGGCTGAGGTTAAGCCTCCGGCCGAGCCACGCGTTTATGACCCGCCGCAAGTGGTGCCGCCCCCGCCGGTCGTGCCGCCGGTTGATCCGCAACCTCCAGTGGATAGGTGTGTGGTTGTGCCGCCGGCTGTACCGCCGGAGGGGTGCCCGGTTGATCCGCAACCTCCAGTGGATAGGTGTGTGGTTGTGCCGCCGGCTGTGCCGCCGGAGGGGTGCCCGGTTGATCCGCAACCTCCGGTGGATAGGTGTGTGGTTGTGCCGCCGGCTGTGCCGCCGGAGGGGTGCCCGGTTGATCCGCAACCTCCGGTGGATAGGTGTGTGGTTGTGCCGCCGGCTGTGCCGCCGGAGGGGTGCCCGGTTGATCCGCAACCTCCGGTGGATAGGTGTGTGGTTGTGCCGCCGGCTGTGCCGCCGGAGGGGTGCCCGGTTGATCCGCAACCTCCGGTGGATAGGTGTGTGGTTGTGCCGCCGGCTGTGCCGCCGGAGGGGTGCCCGGTTGATCCGCAACCTCCGGTGGATAGGTGTGTGGTTGTGCCGCCGGCTGTGCCGCCGGAGGGGTGCCCGGTTGATCCGCAACCTCCGGTGGATAGGTGTGTGGTTGTGCCGCCGGCTGTGCCGCCGGAGGGGTGCCCGGTTGATCCGCCGCCGCAGCCAGTGGACCCGCCGGTGGACGCGCCGGTGCAGGGAGAACCGGTTGCGCCGCTCCCGCCCGTGCAGGAAGTGCCGATTCTGCCGCCGCCCCCGCCGGCAGAACAGCCGCAGAAGATCGGACCGCAGGAGGCTCCGGAATCAGTTCACTAGGTCCCGCAAGGCAGTGTTGCGGCACCCGGCCGGAGGCCGAACCTGCGGCCGTCGGTCAACCGCCCGACGAAAAGGAACGGAAGGTCCCGGCCGGGATTCTGGTGGCGGTAACTCCGTTCATACCCGGCTCTGCCTGCTCCGACACCTGCTTCAGGACCTGGCACTACTTGCCCGCTGCTGAGGCACTACTCGGGTTCTGATGCGGGTGCACTGAGAAGCCGGTTCGGGACGTATCTGAGTGGTTATTACGGTTCCCAGACCTACCCGTCTGTGGTCACATAGGAAAGTGAGTCCGTGAAGAGTGCGGTCTGCCGGACATGATGCAGGAGCCAGATCGTGGGAAAACACCGGGGAAGCCCAGCGAGTGAGAAGCCGATCAAGGCGCGGACTATTGCCGTGCGCTGCTTATCGGGCGGCTTCTGCCTGTCCCTGGCCGTCCTGACCTTTGGGGTTCAGGGTCTGGCGGGCAGCGTGTCCCAGCCTGCACCGAACACGGCCCCGGCTACCGGCGCCGTTGGACCTTCGCCGCTGGGCGCCGTCATTCCAGCCATTCCGGCTGCTCCGGCCGCAGTCAGTATCGTCGGGGAAGCCCTCGGTGCCTTGACCGCGGATGCCTCGGCGCTGGTCGCTTTCACCCGCTCCATGGTTGAGACGAGCTCGGAGCTCGGCGGACCGGGGGAGCTGAACGTTGCATCGGCCAGCCTGCAGCGTCCAGCGCCGGGCTGGCTCCTGGCGCCGCTGGAATCGCTTCGGGAGTCGTCGTCCTACGGTCTGCGCACGAGCCCGCTTACCGGTCACTCCGGTGAATTCCACTGGGGCCAGGACTACGCTGCTGCCTGCGGAACCAGGGTCTACTCCGCCGACGCGGGCGTGGTGCGGGCAGTCGGCTGGCACCCATGGGGCGGTGGAAACCGGGTGGAAATTGACCATGGCAACGGGCTCATCACCACCTACAACCACCTCGAAGCCATAGCCGTGAAGAAGGGCGACTCGGTCCGGGTGGGCGAGGTCATTGCGAGGGTCGGGACCACAGGGTCCTCCACCGGATGCCATCTGCACTTCGAGACAATTCTGAATGGAGCCCATGCCGACCCGCACCGCTGGAACCTGCTCCCCACCACGCAGGTGGACCCCCTTGGCGCCTTCGAGATGATCAGCTTCGAGCCGGAGGCCAACAAATCTTCGAACGCCAGCATCGGGTGGGCCATCCCGGTCCGGGATGACCGGGCCCATGAAGTCGCTGGCGGTGTACAGGAAACACCGGTTGCTGTGGCACCTCCGAGCTCGCCGCTGATACCCTCCCTGCCGGGTCTGACGCTCACGCCGGACAGCCCCACGCCGGACGCCCCGACAACGGGGACGCCGAAGCCGGACGCCCCGACAACGGGGACGCCGAAGCCGGACGCCCCGACAACGGGGACGCCGAAGCCGGACGCCCCGACAACGGGGACGCCGAAGCCGGACGCCCCGACAACGGGGACGCCGAAGCCGGACGCCCCGACAACGGGGACGCCGAAGCCGGACGCCCCGACAACGGGGACGCCGAAGCCGGACGCCCCGACAACGGGGACGCCGAAGCCGGACGCCCCGACGACCGGGACGCCGAAGCCGGACGCCCCGACAACGGGGACGCCGAAGCCGGACGCCCCGACAACGGGGACGCCGAAGCCGGACGCCCCGACAACGGGGACGCCGAAGCCGGACGCCCCGACAACGGGGACGCCGACGCCGTCGACTGCGACCTCGTCCGCGCCCGCCCCCACCAAGCCCCCGGCCCCGTCTCAGCCGAGCGCAACAGCAACTCAAAGCGCGGCCCCGCCGGCAACAACGGCTGCCCCGCCCGTTCGGACGACCGCTCCGGCCCCGGCGACCAGCAAGGTGGCCACCGTGTCCCCCAGTACACCTGCTGCGCCGAGTGCACCCGCGGCCCCTGTGGCGCCCAAGACCCCGGTCCCGACGGCCACCCCCGTGGCTCCCACCAGCAGCGTGGCTCAGCCGAAGAAGTCGCCGGCGGCGCCAACCAATCCAGCGTCGCCCACGACCCGAACCGCAACGCCGTCGGCAGCCGCCACGGAGGCAGCCGCCACCCGGACGGCGAGGGGCTAACCCGGACTGCAGGAACCGGGCGCCGAGGCAGAAATCGCCGAGTTCTGCGAGCGTAAATTCGGCGTGACGTTTCCGCCCATCACGAAGGCCGACGTTCACGGCAAGAACCAGCATCCCCTCTCCGCCGAGCTGACGAAATGCAAGAACGGCGTCCTTCCTGGGCAGGTGAGATGGAACGTCGAGAAGTTCCTGGTCGTGAACCGCGACGGCGAAGTGGTGGCCCGCCTTGCGCCGACCGTGGAGCCCGACTCACCGGAGTTGTCGAGGCGGTCCAGTCTGTCGGTTCCTGACGGACGGCGGGGCCGTCGGCAAAGTTTGTCGGCCCGACCGCTCCTCATAACAGGGGATAAGGGCCCCTATCCCTCCGAATTCTGACCGCCTAGACTGGCCACACCGTCCAAGAATCCGGGCAACCCGTCAGTGCAGTCTTGCCTGTCTGTCGGCAATGTGGCCGAGGTATGCCGGTGGAGGGTGCATCAGATACCGCTTCGTGAATCACAACTGGACACTCAATGTGGGGTCCGTGAAACCAGGAGGAAAGTGATGACAGGGAACAAAGCCGTTGCCTATAAAGGGCCAGGAAAGGTCGAACTCATCGACATTGACTACCCCACCTTCGAACTCAAGGACGGTCCAGGCGTCAACCCCGCCAACGTGGGGCGCCAGGTGCGCCACGGGGTAATCCTCAAAACCGTTGCCACGAACATATGCGGTTCCGACCAGCACATGGTCCGCGGCCGCACTACAGCCCCCTCGGACCTGGTGCTCGGCCACGAGATCACCGGCGAAGTGGTGGAGGTTGGACCCGACGTCGAGTTCATTAAAGTGGGCGATATCTGCTCGGTGCCGTTCAACATTGCCTGCGGACGGTGCCGCAACTGCAAGGAACGCAAGACCGGCATCTGCCTCAACGTCAACCCGGATCGCCCGGGCAGCGCCTACGGCTATGTCGACATGGGTGGCTGGGTCGGGGGCCAGGCGAACTACGTCCTGGTGCCGTACGCCGACTGGAACCTGCTGAAGTTCCCGGACAAGGACCAGGCCCTCGAGAAGATCTTGGACCTGGCAATGCTGTCAGACATCTTCCCGACTGGTTTCCACGGTGCCGTCACATCGGGTGTGGGTGTTGGCTCGACGGTCTACATCGCAGGAGCCGGTCCTGTTGGACTCGCCGCGGCCACCAGCGCCCATCTGCTCGGTGCCGGCGTCGTGATTGTTGGGGACCTGAACGCTGACCGCCTGGCGCAAGCGCGCAGCTTCGGCTGTGAAACCGTGGATCTGAGCGAAGGCGGGCCCGCTGAGCAGATCGAACAGATACTGGGCGTTCCGGAAGTGGATTGCGGTGTCGATGCGGTCGGTTTCGAAGCCAGGGGGCACGGCCACGATGCCAAGGAAGCTCCGGCGACGGTGCTCAATTCGCTCATGGAGATCACAGCCGCCGGTGGCGCCCTGGGCATCCCGGGACTCTACGTCACCGGCGATCCGGGCGGTGTGGACGAAGCGGCCAAGAAGGGTGCACTCTCGCTCAGTCTCGGCACCGGCTGGGCCAAATCGCTGAGCTTCACCACCGGCCAGTGTCCGGTGATGAAGTACAACCGCCAGCTGATGATGGCGATCCTGCACGACAAGGTGCACATCGCCAAGAACGTGAACGCTAAGGCAATCACGCTGGAGGAGGCGCCCAAGGGCTACGCCGAATTCGACGCCGGCGCAGCTACCAAGTACGTCCTGAATCCCAACGGCTACCTGAGCTAGGAGACGCCGCCTTGCCGGGCACCGTCCGGTCTCCGCCTTCGCGACGTCCGGACGGTGCCCGGCATTTCCCTTGTTCCCGCCCGGGCGCCCACGAGATACCGTGCCACCCAAGGCACGAGTCTGAGCAGCCTTAACGTCGATTTTTCAAACATGCCTGCCGTCGTTTGCACATTGTTTGCCCAATGTCTGGTTGGATAGAAGTTACTGAGAGGGACACTGGAGGCACCGCTTCCACCCAACCAAGAAGGTAGCAATGGAGCTCATCGAGGCCGAACACCCCCGGCCACGTCATTTCCTACTCCACCTGAGCGACCCCCACCTGTTGGGAGGTTCGGAGCGCCTGCACGGCGTAGTCGACAGCGACTCAATGCTCCAACAGCTCTTCGACGAAGTCCGCGCTTCCGGCGCGCGGCCCGAAGCCGTCGTCTTCACTGGCGACCTTGCGGACCGTGGCGAGCCCGAGGCCTACGTCAAGCTGCGCGCGATCGTCGAACCCGCGCTTGCCGGGCCATGGGCGCTAAAGTCATCTGGGCGATGGGGAACCACGACAACCGTGCCAACTTCCGCACCGGTCTCCTGGACCAGCCGGCCGATGACTCCCCAGTGGACCACAGCTACTTCATCGACGGGCTGCGGATCATCACCCTGGACACGTCCGTCCCGGGGTTCCATCACGGCGAAATCAGTCCCGCGCAGCTGGAATGGCTCGCTGCGGAACTGGACACCCCGGCCCCCGACGGGACCATCCTTGCCCTGCACCACCCTCCGGTGCCGTCCGTACTGGATCTCGCCGTGCTCGTCGAACTGCGCGGCCAGGCGGCTCTCGCCGGAGTGCTGCGGAACTCCGATGTGCGCACGATCCTCGGCGGCCACCTGCACTATTCGACGACGGCGACCTTCGCGGGCATCCCCGTATCCGTGGCGTCCGCTACCTGCTACACCCAGGACCTGAACGTGCGCGTCGGCGGGACCCGCGGACGCGACGGCGGCCAGGCCTTCAACCTGGTCCACGTGTATGAACACACGATCGTGCATTCCGTGGTGCTGCTGGGCGACTCCCCGACCGTTGGCGAGCTGGTCAGCGCGGATGAGGTCCAGCGGCGGGTATCGGCCGCCGGGATCCGGATCCCTCGGCAGGCCAAGCTCGAAGATCCAGCCAGGACACCGGGCCACAGCCGGCTGACCACCCGCAATTAAGCCGCTCTACTTCTCCCAGGGCGCCTTGATCGGGTAGTACTTCTCGAGGAAGTCCGTGACCAGTTCGGCCCGTTCCGCCGCCGGAACCTCCGGGAAGCTGCCGTCGTTCAGGCAGAAGAAATCCATGTTCCGCTTAGCCAGCAGCTTGGGCAGGTAGTTCAGTCCCGCCCGAGCCGTGGTGTCCACGTATCGCACCTTGGCCGCCGTCTGGGTGACGGCGCGGCCGGTGAGCAGCGCGTAGTAGTGGTAGAACGAGTTGGTCACGGAAATGTTGTCCGCCGCGCGGAACGTGCTGGCGGCGGTCTTGGCGAACTCCGCGGGGAATTCCTGTTCCATCTGGGCCACCAGGCTGCGCCGCAGGGGAGCGGCCGCGTGCTCGAGGTGCCGGGTGGTAATCCGGCCGAACCGGTCCCAGAGCAGTTTGCGGTTCACCCGGGCGGCGTTCTCGAACCCGCTGCGCTCGGCGTCGTTATCGCCCAGGCCGATCCTGGTTTCCGCCTCGATGAACTTGGTGATGCCCCCCGGGGTGAAGAACAAGTCCGGCGAGACGGCCCGTCCGAAGAACATGTCGTCATTGGAGTACAGGAAGTGCTCGGAGAGACCTTCGATGTGGTGGAGCTGACACTCGACTGCCTGTGAATTGTGGGTGGGCAGCACGGTGGGGTCGGCGAAGAACTCCTCGCTGCGGACGATCGTGACACTCGGATGGTCCGCCAGCCAGGACGGCGCGGGGGAATCCGTGGCAATGAAGATCCGGCGGATCCAGGGCGCGAACATGTAGATCGAGCGCAGGGCGTACTTGAGCTCGTCGATTTGGCGGAAACGAGCCTCATGATCGTCGCCTTCACCGACGACGACGCCCGCCATCCGGGCGCGGCGGGCCGCGATATACTCCGGCGAGCTGCCATCCACCCAGGAGAACACCAAGTCAATGTCGAAACTGATGTCGCTGGCGTGGTCCGCGAACATGTTCTCGATGGTCGGCCAGGTATGCCCGTAACGCTCCACGGTGCCGCGGACGGCGTCCTGGGCAAGCAGGGTCCGGCGGGTCAGCGAGTTTTCGATCGGGAGGATCAGCTGGTCCCCTTCGAAGCTCCAGAGCTCAAGCTGGACGCCCGCCGAGGCGCCGAACTCGAAGCCGCCTTCAGGCTCCAGCCGGGGACGGTACAGCCTGAAAATCCGGGACTGGCGGTTGAGGGAGAGCTCGCCGTCGGCGACGAGCACCGACGACTTCTTCTTGGCGTCGACGCTCATGGAGTAGAAGGGCTCGTCCCGGCAGGCGTCCACCAGCGCGTCGCGGAGCTCCTTGCGGTTTTTCCAGTCAACGGCGATGACCGGCCGGTCGTTGTTGCCGCGGACCAGGAGATAGTCCAGGCCGGCGGCGGCGAGGACGGATCGGATGAACAGCAGATCTTCGACCATCGCCTGGTACGGCGTGCGGTTTTCATTGATCAGCGCATACCGGCCACGCCGGCGTACTACGTCGGGTCGGGTCCTGAACCTGGCGACGGCCGCGGCGGAGGTGACCTCCTCGTGGGCGTCCTCGGATGCCTGGCTGCCGTAGTAGATCTCATCCTGGACCAGTGCTTCTGTAATGTCGGTTCTCCGGGCTTCTGTGCGTGAATATGTACCTACTTGCATGATAACGCGACGCCCAAAATCGGCGCGCAACATCCGTCGCCTCGTCGTGGGCCATCTGCCGTTTCGGCGCCGTTATCGCCGGCGCGGCGCCGTAGCGCGGGGGTTCAGCCTGCGACGGCGGACCGCCAGCTGCGCAGGAAGGCCGCCCCGGCGTCGTCGTGGATGACATCCGCGCCCAGACCCAGGTCCGTTGCGGTCAGCACCTCATAGGGCTTAACCGGAACGCCGTCGGCCGGGCGGACATCCACGTGCTTCACCGGATGGTCGTTGTGGTGCAGCCAGTCGGCCATGGCGTAGTCGGTGCGGGAGTCGCCCACCGTGCGCCAGGCCTGGGGTGTGATGCCCTGGGCTGCGAGCAGTTCCACGGCCCGGCTCGCGCCCAGGTCCTTGCCCAGCCGGACGGATTCGATGTCCGTGGAAATGATGGTGGGATCCACGCGGTAGTCGATCTGGTCGTCCGAGTTGGGGGCGTGGTGGTCGAGCCGGACGACCCCGAGACCGTGCCGCCCCATCAGGTCCATGGCATCAGCGTCGAAAAGCTCCTGTTCGGCGCGGTAATCGGAGTTGGCGACGGCGACGTGCTGCTCTACGGAGACCATGGCCCGCTTGGTCTCGTCGAAGAACATGTGGGCGGCATAGTCCTCAGCCACGAGGCGGCGCACATCATCGCCGAACGCCGGCGGCATCGCGAGGTCCCTGTCGACGTGTACGGGGCCGGGGCCTTCCGCGGTGTAGCTGAACCACACGGCGCCCTTCTCGCAGATCGCGTGGATGAGGGTCCCCGCCGGCATGCCGGCCGCGATCATCGGCTCCATCACCTGCTCCCGGATGAAGGCATCCGAGCGTCCCGTATTGAAGATGACGGGAATTCCCGCCGCCGCCAGCGCCAGCATGTCCGCAATGATCCCGGGCTGCACGTCCCGCGTCACCGGGCTGGCCACGGGTCCGTCGACGTCGAGCAGTAGGGCCAGCGGGGGAGCCGACGGCGAGGGGGCAGCGGGCGTCTGGAGTGCAGTCATGCTCCCATTCTGTCAGCCGACGGGCCGTGGCATGTGCGGTTGCCCAGGCGGCGCGATGGTGTGGCCTGTGACGGTCGGCAGCGGCCGGTGTGACAATTGGTTACCGTTTGGCCACAACCTCATCCCTCCGGCAGTCTTTGATTCCTTTGACCGTCCAAGTTCCCTAGGCTTGCAGGGTGATATTCAAAGCTGTGGGCGAGGGACGCCCGTACCCCGACCATGGTTACAACACGCCCAAAGACTGGGCCGCACTGCCGCCGCGCCCGGTCCGGCTGGATGAGCTGGTGACCACCAAGCGGACGCTGGACCTCGAAGCCTTGCTGGCCGAGGACTCCACCTTCTTCGGTGATCTGTTTCCGCACGTTGTTGAGTTCAAAGGCGTGCTGTACCTGGAGGATGGACTGCACCGCGCCGTGCGGACCGCCCTTCACCAGCGCACGGCCATTCACGCGCGCGTCCTGGTGATTGATGGCTAGAAAGCCGAAGGACGTCACCGTCCTCCATGGGCACCGCGTCGTCACGGGTTCCGAACTCCGGGCCACTTTCGAGGAACAGGACGACACGCTGGACAATCCCGTCCGGCAGCGCAGGCGCATTCTGCATGCTGTCGTCCTGGTGGTTCTCGTCGGCCTCATTTCGGCGGGGATCATTGTCGCCCTGGCGATCATGAACGGCCAAATCACGCTGCCTACGACGGAGCGCAGCGGCGCTGCTGCGTCGCTGTGCCCGGAGGCGACGTATGACTACGTTCCGCCCGAAAAGATCAACCTCAATGTCTTCAATTCCACCAACCGACCGGGGCTGGCGCGGAGCGTGGCGGACGAGTTGGCCGCCCGCAAGTTCGTGGTGGGGGCGGTCAGCAACACCACGTCAGGCTACCGGGGCGTGGCACTGGTCGTCTCCGGTGCGGCCGGCCAGGCCGCCGCGTTCACTGTGCAGCGGAACCTGCCGGGCTCGGATTACTTGCAGGACGGACGCACGGACGCGAGCGTGGACATCATCCTCACCGGGGACTTCAGGGAGCTGGCCCAGCCGGACCTGGTGGACCAGACACCGGGCAAACTCAGCTGCCCGCGGGAGGACCGGCGGATCGTGGACGACTCCGTCTGGCCGGTCATGCCGACCGCGTCGCCCACGGGCTAGCCGCCGGTCCGGACGGGCCTCCCGGCGTCGTCGAACCGAGCGCCGGCGCCGAGCTGGATGAACAGGACCGTCCGCCCGATCCGCGCCTCGGCGTCAGAGTCCTGGCCCGTGCCGTTGCCCCGGGCCGCGCTGGAGGAGAGCGTGCCGTGGATGAGCTGCGCCAGCTGGTCGATATCCGCCTCCGGCAGGTAGCCCTGGGCCATCCCCTCGCGCAGGATTCCCTGCAGCAGGACGCTCAGTTCTCCCACGTGGACGGCGAGCTTCGCGAACGACGCCGGCGAGAGCACCGCGCCCATGGCCGGACCCGGCGGAAGATGCCGGCGGCTGAGGTCCTCCACTTGCGCGCGCACGTAAAGGGCCAGCCGCTCCACCGGGTTTTCCAACGCGTCCAGCGACTCCCGGAGGTCCACCAGGAACCGTTCGGTCTCATCCAGCGCGTAGGCGATCAGGAGCTCTTCGATGTCCGCGTAGTAGTTGTAGACAGCTGTACGGCCGATCCTCGCGTGTCGGGCGACGTCCGTCATGGTCAGTCCGGGCAAGCCGTGCGTGAAGAGCAATTCCCCAAACGCGGTCAGGATGCGGTGTTGGGTCTCGGCACGTTGGGCGGCGTTGCTCGCGGCCGAGATCCTGGGCATACGGACACTTTAGCGCGATCTGTCAGCAAACCGCTGGACCCGGGCGCTCACCGCCCGGGTCCAGCCATTGGCCAACTATGCAACAAGAACCCTCAGGCTCAACCCGCAGACCTCCCGGCGCTCCTCTAGTGCAGCCCCATCGCATTCCGGACTTCATCCAGGATGTGGTGCATGGCAGTCTCGGCCGCCGTGGCGTCGCCGCCGGCCACCGCGGCCGCTACCTCCTCGTGGGCTTCGAGGGCTTCGGGCCGGGGCTTGAAGGGCATGAGTCCCTGCTGGGTCCGGCTGGTGAGCACCTCGGCGACCATCCCTTCCAGAGCCGTGAACATCTCATTGCCGCAGCTCTGCAGCAGCAGGCGGTGGAAGGCGATATCGGCCTCCAGGAAAGCCTGAAGCTCCCCGGCTTCACCCAAGCGCCGCATGTCGGCTGCGAGCGAGACCAGCCGGCTGCGCTCCGCGGCGCTGGCTCGGCGGGCAGCCCCGGCAGCGGCAATGGGTTCGACGGCGATGCGCAGCTCCGTGAGGCTGCTGTACTGCTGCTCACGGCGATCGGAAGCCAGGCGCCACCGCACCAACTTGGGATCGAAAACATTCCACAGCTCCCGGCGCTGCACCACGATGCCGACGCGGCGCCGCGAATACACAAGATTCATTGACTCGAGGACCTTCATCGCGTCGCGCGCGACCGTCCGGGACACACCGTACTCACCCTGGAGCGCCTCCAAGGTAAGGCGGCTTCCCGGCGGCAGCGCTCCTGACGCGAGTGCGACGCCGATAGCGTCAAGCACGCGTTCGTGCATGGCGGGGGACGCGATGCGGCTGTGCCTGTTATCCGCGTGGTCTTCTGTCGCCGTCGACATGATCCTGCCTTCCGTCTACGCCAGGGTCTTTACAGCGTATCGGAGATCAGTGGTAAAGGTATGACCTGTGACATGAATAGGTAGTATCTATATCGAGAATTGATGATACCTTTTCTCCAGCGCAGTCCGAAGCGGGCTGCACGATGAGCTTCATCCACGAGCCAAAGATGTCTTCCCCGGAGGTAAAAATGCCGTATCCAGTCACGCACCTGATCGTGATGGGCGTTGCCGGTTCAGGTAAGTCCACGATTGCCGCGGCTTTATCCAGCCAGCTGAGCTGGTCCTGCGCGGAGGCGGATGAGTTCCATCCCCAGTCGAACATCCACAAGATGAGCCAGGGTGTGCCGCTGCAGGACGAAGACCGCTGGCCCTGGCTCCTCCAGATCCGGAATTGGATGACGGCACAAACACGGGCCGACCACTGCACCGTGATCACCTGTTCCGCCCTCAAGCGGAGTTACCGCCAGCTCCTGTCAGAGGCAGAAGGCCGAGTCCTGTTCATCCACCTTCACGGCGAGACGGACCTGATCAGCGAGCGGATGCACGGACGTGAAGGCCACTTCATGCCGCCCACGCTTCTGCCCAGCCAACTCGCCACCCTCGAGCCGCTGAGCCCGGAGGAACTGGCGGAAGGAAGCCTCCGCCTGGACATCTCCCAGTCCCCGGGGCAGCTCATCGAGGCCATCGTGGCGGCGCTGAAGATTCCCTCGGGCGCGGCGCCCTGCGCTCTCTGAACTAACTCTTTCATCTTCCAACCCCAACATTTGATTCAAAGGAGAACCATGGTCATCGAAGGATGGACCCAAACGATGGGCGCAGGCCCCCTGCTGCTCATCGCGGCGGCCGCGATCGGCGTCCTGCTGTTCCTGATCATCCGGCTGCGCATGCACGCGCTGCTCGCACTGATCCTGATCAGCCTCGCCACCGCCTTCGCCACGGGAATACCCGCCAACCAAGTGGTGCCGGTGCTGATCAACGGCTTCGGAACAACTCTCGGAACCGTGGCGCTGCTCGTGGGCCTGGGCGCGATGCTCGGCCGGATAGTGGAAACCAGCGGCGGAGCGAAGGTCCTGGCCGACTACCTGATCGGGATCTTCGGCGAAAAGCGTGCCCCTTTTGCCCTGGGCCTCGCCTCCCTGATCTTCGGCTTCCCGATCTTCTTCGACGCCGGCCTCGTGGTCATGCTCCCCGTCGTTTTCGCTGTGGCCCACCGGCTGGGCGGCGGCGTGCTGCGCTACGGCCTTCCCGCCGCCGGCGCGTTCTCCGTAATGCACATCTTCCTGCCGCCGCACCCGGGCCCCGTCTCGGCGTCGGCCTTCTTTGAAGCCAACATCGGCCTGGTCACGATCGCGGGCCTCCTCACCGCAATCCCCACCTGGTACGTCACCGCCTACCTTTACGGCCTATGGACCGGCAAGCGCATGCAACTCCCGGTTCCGGAACTGCTCGGGCATGCCAGCGCCGAAGCTGAATCACACCCGCCGCGCTTCCGCACCATCATCGGACTGCTGCTCCTGCCGCTCGTGCTGATCTTCATCAACACCGGCCTCAACACCTTGGCCGCCTCCGGTGTCCTGGCGGAGTCCGTCAAGGACGAACAGTGGTTCCAGGTGCTCCGCACGTTGGGTGAAACCCCGGTGGCGCTGCTGATCGCAGTGCTGGTGGCGATGTTCGTTCTCGGCGCCCGCCGCGGAACCACCAACGGCGCACTGGAGAAGCTGCTCGAATCCTCGCTGGGTCCGGTCTGCTCCGTCATCCTCATCACCGGTGCCGGCGGCATGTTCGGTGGAGTGCTGCGGGCGTCAGGCATCGGTGACGCACTGGCCGATGTGCTGGGGAACCTGGGCATCCCGCTCATCCTGGCGGGCTTCCTGATCTCCTCGATCCTGCGCATCGCCCAGGGTTCCGCCACCGTGGCCCTGACCACCACGGCAGGCCTCATCGCTCCGGCCGTTGCGACGGCGGGACTGAACGGCATGCAGATCGCCGCCCTGGTCATCGCCGTTGCCGCCGGTTCCGTCGTGGTCTCCCACGTCAACGACTCCGGCTTCTGGCTCGTGGGCCGCTTCTTCGGTATGGACGTCAAGACCACACTGAAAACCTGGACCGTCATGGAAACTCTGATCGGCACCATGGGCTTCGCCATCGCGGCAGCCATCTTCGGCCTCGCAGGACTGGCCGGTTAGCGCTTCTGCCCAACAACCCTGAGCAGTAGGCGGTGAAGGCCGAAAACTGAGCCACTGGACGTCAGACAGCGCAGCCGTCGGGTCCGCAGGCCTCGCCGCCGCCGTCGCCGCTGGCATTGACCAGCACCAGCGGGTTGCTTGCCTGCCATGCCTGTTCGAGTGCCGCGGTGAAGGTGTCGGCCGGCTGGGCGCCGGACAGCCCGAACTTCCGGTCGATCACGAAGAACGGGACCCCGTTGATGCCGAGCGCCCGGCCGTCCTCAAAATCCTGCCGGACGTCGGCGGCATACTTGTCGGTGCTGAACAGCTCCGCGACTTCGCCGGCGTCGATTCCGAGGTCCAGCCCCAGGGATGTGAGGTAATCCTGGTTGCCGATGTCCTTGCCGTGCTCGAAATGGTCGCTGAGCAGCCGTTCCTTCGCGGCATCCTGCTTGCTGTGGGCGGCGGCGAGGTGGATCAGGCGGTGAGCGGTGAAGCTGTTGGCAACCACGACATCTTCAAAGCGGTAGTTGAGGCCCTCACCTTTGGCCTGGGCGGCCACATGCTCGAACATGCCGGAGACCTGGTCCGGTGCCATCCCCTTGCGCGTGCTCAGGTAGTCCAGCTCGGTGCCCTCATAGTGGTCCGGGAGGGTGGGATCCAACTGGTAGCTGCGCCACATCACCTCTACGGAATCGCGATGCGGGAAGGCCGCCAGGGCAGTTTCAAAGCGGCGCTTGCCGATGTAGCACCAGGGGCAGGCCACGTCGGACCAGATCTCAATCTTCATGCTGGCCACAACCCCGCCCGGAGCTCCCCCATTCCCTTGAGTGCTGTTGGATAGGCCACAGAGCCAGCGACCGTCCGAGCCTTGCCCGGAATCGCATCTGGCAATATCGTTTGAAATAGGCGATCCAGTCGGCCCCGGTTGCCTTACATCCGGGCGCAATTGTTGAATCCGCCGAAATACGAAACGGATGCTTGCACCCATCGAGCGGGACCAGCCTGCTCGGCAACCGGGGGAGCCTGCGATGCGAATAGGGTTAGTAGCGGGACCGTGGATTCCTGTTCCGCCGCCGGCATACGGCGGAACCGAGCGGGTGGTTGACGTCCTCGCCCGCGGTTTTGTTGCCGCGGGGCATGAAGTCCTGTTGGCTGCCCCGTCCGATAGCACGTGCCCCGTTGGCCGTGTCCCGGGAATGAGGGTGTCGGAAGCCGCCGCAATGGGGACCTCGTTTGCGGAGCTCAGCCACATTATCCGGGCGTATGGCGGGTTGGGGAAAGTGGATATCGTCCACGACCACACACTGGCCGGTCCGCTGTACCTGCACCGACCCTCGTCGGTCCCCGTGGTCACTACTATTCATGGCCCCCTGAACCCTTCGGCAGTCGACATCTACCGGGCCATCGGCGGGAACGCCAGCATCATCGCAATTTCGCGTGATCAGGTCAGCCACGCTCCTACCGTGCCCGTCACCCAGGTGATCTACCACGGACTCGAGCTATCCACCGTGCCCGTAGGCAAGGGACAGGGCGGCTACGCGTGTTTCGTGGGGCGGATGTGCCCGGACAAGGGTGTCACGGAGGCGATCGCGATTGCACGCGAGGCCGGGGTCCCCCTGCGTATCGCGGCAAAAATCCGCGAGCCCGAGGAAGTGTGCTATTACCGGGAAGTGGTGAAACCGATTCTGGGAGCGAATGAGGAGTTCATAGGGGAGCTGGGGGATGCCGAAAAGTACGTGCTGATGGGCGAAGCCCTGGCCTTCCTTAACCCGATCCAGTGGGCTGAGCCATTTGGCCTTGTCATGATAGAGGCTATGGCGACCGGCACACCGGTGGTGGGCACCCCTGTTGGCTCGGCCCCGGAAATTGTAGACCACGGCACCACTGGATTCCTTGCCCCGGTGAACGAACTGCCGGCACTGCTGCCGCAGGCCGCCGCGCTCAGCCGGGCGGCGTGCCGTGCAACTGTTGAGACACGGTTCAGTTCTGACCGCATGGTTGCCGAACATCTGAAGCTCTTTGTCGGAATCCTGGAAGGGCAGCTGCCCACCAGGGTTCTGGACCGGCTTGCCTTGCACGAAAATCAGATACAGGATCCGCTGACGCGCGGTGCCTGAACGGGCATGAGCAGCGTCCGCCCGTCGAAAGGAACCCCCATGACTGCCTGGAACGCCGATACGACAGCCGGTGCATCCGCGGCTGACGCCGTGACTGTGGTCGAAGGATCCTCGTTCTGCATCTCGTCAGACTCCGGGGACATTCACGACGGTGGTTCGCAGGGCGTGTTCTACCAGGACACCCGCATTGTGTCCCGCTGGATTCTCCGCATCAACGGAGCTGTCCGGGAACCCCTGCTGGCCCGGAAACCCGCGGCGTTCCATGCAACGTTTGTCGGCCGGGCGCGGTGGGTGGACGGCAGGTTTGACAGTCCTCTCGTGGTCCGGCACCAGCGGCATATTGGGCCTGGGCTTCGAGATGACATCACCATCCGCAACTACTCTTCCGACAGTGCCGTGTGCGACGTCGAACTCAGCGTGGACGCTGACCAGGCGGACCTGTTCGATGTAAAAGCCGGCCGGGTAGGAAACGGGGCGGCCGTCAGCAGGAGCGTCCGCGATGGCGAGCTTTATGTCGAAGCCGTGCATGGCGGGCAGCGACGCGGTACGGCTGTCCGTGCCGCCGGAGCGAAGGTGGAGGAGCGTGCCCTGACTTTTCGGTTGGAAATCGCGCCCCGCGGGCAATGGTCAACAAGTCTTATCGTCGTGCCAGTCATCAACGGGATGAGGCCGGACGAACCCTTTACGGAGGCGGACTCCCCGCACCAGCGGCTGGGTGTTCGGAGACATGTCGAGTGGCAGGAAAACGTGCCACGCATCACCGTTTCGGACCACAACGTCCAAAACGTGCTGAACCGAAGCCAGGCCGACCTCGGGTCCCTGCGCATTTTCGATTCCGACCACCCGGGAAGGGTCGCTGTTGCCGCCGGGGCACCCTGGTTCATGGCGCTCTTCGGCCGGGATTCGCTGCTTACCTCCTATATGTCCCTCATGGTGGACCCGAATCTGGCTGCCGGAACGCTGCAAACCCTGGCCGACATTCAAGGAACCAAGGTGGACCCGGATTCGGAGGAAGAACCAGGACGGATCGCCCACGAAGTGAGGCTTGGTGTCAGCGCGGGTCTGGCACTAGGCGGCGGAAGCGCTTACTACGGGACGGTCGACGCTACTCCGCTGTTCGTCAGCCTGCTAGGCGAACTCAGCCGGTGGGGACTGGCTGAGGACACCATCGAGGTCCTGCTGCCCCATGCCGACCGTGCCTTGGAATGGATCGAGCATTACGGGGACCGCGACGGCGATGGCTTCGTGGAGTACCTGAGGCCAAATCCCCACGGACTGCTGAACCAGGGATGGAAGGACTCGTGGGACGGCATCAATTTCGCCGATGGCAGGATGGCGGAGCCGCCTATCGCACTGTGCGAGGTTCAGGGCTACGTCTATTCAGCGTACGTTGGGCGCTCTTTGCTGGCCCGTTCGCTGGGGGATCGCGCCTCAGAGCTGAAATGGGCAGAACGTGCTGAGGCCCTGAAGGTAGCGTTCAACGACCGTTTCTGGCTTCCCGAAAAGGGGTACTTCGCCATAGCACTGGATAAGGACAAACAGCCGGTAGATTCCTGCGCTTCCAACATGGGCCACTGCCTGTGGGTTGGACTGGTTGACGAGGAAAAGGCGCCAACTGTCGCGGAACGCCTTTTGTCGCCGGAAATGTTCTCCGGTTGGGGAATACGCACTCTGGCCTCGGACATGTCGGCGTATAACCCCGTTAGCTATCACAATGGCTCAGTCTGGCCGCATGACACGGCGCTGGTGGCAACCGGACTCATGCGCTACGGGTTCGTGGAGGAGGCCAGCCGGCTTGCGAGTGGACTTTTTGATGCCGCCAGCTTCTTCGGCGGCCAACTGCCGGAGCTGTTTTGCGGGTTTGACCGCCGGGACTTCCCCGTGCCGGTACCCTACCCCACGGCGTGCTCACCGCAGGCCTGGGCAGCGGCCGCCCCGATCCAGCTGGCCCGGATCCTCTTGCGTTTTGATCCGGACTTCACCAGGAATGCCGTCCACCTGGCGCCGATCCTGCCGGAGGAGATCAGCGAGTTCCGGGCGGACAACGTGGTTCTTGGGCACTCCAAGGTCACGATTCGAGCCAGCCATGGTGCGGAACGCATTGAGGGGTTGCCGTCCCATCTGAAACTCAGCAATGATCCCCGTCCGCCCTTGGACAAAAACCTGGGCAGGTGATTACACCAGGCCCCGCTCCATCACGAAGTCGTGCTCCACGGTGCTGCCGAGTTTGAAGGTCTTGGTGCCGACCCTGCGGAATCCTGCCTTCTGGTAGAACCGGATGGCCCGGGCGTTCTGGCTGTTTACGCCCAGCCAGAGTCCGCGGGCGCCGGAAGCGGCGGCTGAGCAGATGCTGGCGTGCATCAGTTCGGTGGCAGCGCCGAGGCCGTGATGGTCCGGGTGGACATAGCATTTGCTGAGTTCGGTGCAGGGGAGCTCGGTCAGGACTGACGCCACGTCAGGGTCCAGCGCGGGACGGGCCACGAGCAGGCTGTATCCGCGGAGTTCGCCGGCCGCGTCAATCACTAGCACCGTCACGGAGGGGTCGGCGAGGTAGGCGCGGAAGTTGTCGGCGCTGAGCGTGCCGGCCAGGTGCGCCGCGATGTCTTCGGGTGGGGACCCGGGCGGACAGGCGAGCGGGAAGGTGATGGCGGCAAGTTCGGCCAGGCTGCCGGCGTCGTCCGCGGTGGCCTTCCTGATTACGTGCGTCATGGTGAACCTCCCGGCCAGTGGGTGCGCTCCTGTCCAGCTGACGCCCCCGAGGACGCCGATGGCGCAGCTGTACGAAAACTCTAGTAGGTGGTGCCTTGCACCGCTCAGCGCCCTCAGAGGCTGCGCAGGAAAGCGAGGCCTCTTTCAGCCAACAGGTCCTGGGTCGGGGCCAGCGGCCGCCAGGTCGAGGCCGCGACCGCGATGGCGGCATTATCGACGGTGAAACTTTCGATGTTCAACGGTCCGCTGTACCCCACCTCGGCCAGGGCCTGCAGGAGGCCTTTCCAATCGGTCTGGTCTCCGCCGGGGGCACCCCGATCGTTGCCGCAGACCTGCACGTGAACCAGGTGCTTTCCGGCGGCCCGAACCGCCTCGGCCACGGAGCGCTCCTCGATGTGCAGGTGATAACTGTCCAAGGCGAGGCCGACGCCGTTCCCGAGCAATGGCCCCAGCGCCTCCAGCGCCTGATCTACGGTGTTGATCAGCGAAGTTTCATACCTGTTCAATGGTTCGATCCCCAGCACCACACCTGCTTCCCGGGCCCGGGCCGCGACCGGCTCAAGGTTCCGGCGCAACTCGGCGTAGGCGTCGCGGCGCTGTTCCGGCGACATCCGCCAGACTCGACCCGTTTGGGCGTAGAAGGGGCCGCAGACCGTGGGTGAGCCGATGCTGCTGGCCATGGTGATGCAGGCCATTAGGTACGCCTGGGTCTTTTTCACGTCGCCCGGATCCGCCGCCACCAGATTCCGCCCGGGTGCCATGGCCCCCACCAGGAAAGGTTTGAGTCCGTTGCCCGCGAGGGATTCCCGCACGGTTGCGGGCGTGAAGTCGCCGTCGTTTTCCAGCGGAAGTTCGACCGCGTCGAACCCCATAGCGGCGATTTTCTCGAGCAGACCGGGGAGGTTGGCGTCGGTCAGGGGGGATTCCCAGACCCAGGTGCTGATCCCGGTCAGGCGCTCCAAGCTGTCCACTTCCTTCCTGATGTGCGGGCGCTGTCTTGTCCGGACTTGCCGGATGACTTGTCTGGACGCCTATCCAACGGGGCGGTCCCGCGGTCCCGCGGGAGAACCTCGCGGGACCGCCCAGCCGCGTCAGGGCATCTGCCGTTGCTGCCAGACGTCCGGATAGCCTGGCAGGTCCTCACCGCCGAACTTGGCGTAGTGCCCGCCGGGCATCCCCTGATTGCGCTGCAGCCAGCTGTCCAGTTCGTCCACGAGGATGGGCTTCTGCGGCAGAACCCATTCGGCCGGAATCTGCTCGCCCTTGAAGATCTTTTCCAACGCCAGCAGCGGGGTCCGCCACTGGAAATTGGAGTAGACCGGTGCCATCGCGTCGATCCCGGACTGCTTCCACTTGGCCAGGAAGCTCATTTCATCCTCGCCGGTCATTACGGGCAGATCCTTGCCCGCATCCTCGAAGGCCTCAAGGGCCGCCACCGCACCGTCTCCGGCGTCCATCCAGACGCCCTTGACGTCACCGGTTGCCAGCTCATCGGAGATGATCTTCTTGATCTCGGTGGGGTCGGCGCCGGTGAAGTAGTCCTTGGCCTGGATCCCCTTTTCCTCGAAGATCTTCTTGGCCGCCGCCCAGCGGTGCTCCAGTACGTCCACGCCGGGGAGGATGCGCAGTGCCACCACCTTGTCGCCGGACTGAAGCTTGTCAGTCAGGAAGGTGGCGGTGTCGATGCCCCAGGCGAAACCGCCGATCGGGTGGATGAACGTGGTGGCGCAATCCGTCTCCACACCGCGGTCAAAGACGACCACGGGCTTGCCGGTCTGGCAGGCACGTTCGACGGCCTGCGTAAGGGCGGCGGTGGAGTTGGGCGAGATGACAAACGCACCGCAGTTGCCCTCGGCAATGAAGTAGTCGATGTCCGCGATTTGGGTGTTGTCGTTGTCCTTGGCGTCCCGGGTTTCCATCTCGGAGATGACCCCGGAGCCCTGCAGCACCTTCAGCTGCTGGTTCATGGTGATCCAGCCGGTCTGCCGCCAGGGGTTGGAGATGGAGGCGTTGGCGAAGCAGACCTTTTGCGGTCCCTGGGCCGCGAACTTGGACGTGTCCGTCATATCGCCCGCGATGTACTGCAGGTAGGGCTGCTCGGGGTTCCCTTCAAAGCTTGCCGAGCGCTGCTGGAACTGTGTGTCGTAGAGCGTCTGGCTGAACCAGTCCTGGCTGGCAGGCGTGGTTGCCGCCGGCGCGCCGGTACCGGCCCCCGTGGTCTGGGTGACGGATGGGTCGGTGGTGGTGCACGCGGTCAGGGCCGCCAGCGGCAATGCTGCGGCAAGGGCGATTACGCGGACAGAGTTATTGCGCATCAGACTCGTTCTCCTCCTTGTTCGGTGCCCTCGGCGGGCATGGGTGCTGCGGCCAGCTTGTGCTGTTCGTCATGGGCAGCGAGACTGGCTCCTTTGCGCTTGCGCTGCCATGACCTGGAAGCTGCCGCCACAGCGATGATGATGATGACTCCCTGGACTGTGTCCCGCCACGTCGCCTGAACTCCTATGAAATTCAGGAGGGTGAACAGCGATTCGAGGGCGAACGCCCCGGCCGCGGCGGAGAGAACCCAGCCGCGTCCGCCTCCCAGCACAACGCCCCCGAGAACGACGGCGGTGATTGCCGTGAACTCGTAACCCCGCCCCACCGACGGATGCACGCCCGCGTACCCCACGAGCAGGATGCCGGCCACGGTTGCCGACAGCGAGGACATCATGAAGGCCCGCGTCCGCACCCACCAGACGCGCGAGCCGGCAAGTGCGGCCGCCGCAGGATTGTCACCAACCGCGATAAGCATGCGGCCGAAGGGGCGGCGCATCAGGGCGAACGCCATGACTGCCACCGCCGTCAGGATAATGACGGGATAGGGAATGATGTCCAGGACGGGAACATCCTGGATGCCGCCGCGTCCGATCTGGCGGAAACTGTCCGCGGGGTTTCCCTGGGCTGCACCGCCGGTCCAGTAGAGGACCAGTCCGAGCAGCGCCAGCATCATGCCCAGGGTGACAATGAAACTCGGGACTTGCAGGAGGGTGGTGATCAGCCCGTTCACCAGCCCGATGAACGCACCCAGCACGAGCATCAGGATCAGCACGGGGATCACCTTTGAATCGTCCTGCCCGATCAAATTGCCGGCGACGATGACCTGCATGGTCACGACCGATCCCATCGACAGGTCGAATTCCCCGCCGACAATGACGAAGTACTGGCCGATGGCGGCAATGGCAATGGGGGCAGTCCTGCCGATGAACCGGATGAGGGAGCCCGGCTCCCCGAAGGACGGATTCAATACAATGATGGCCGCCAGAAGGCCGATCAACAGGATGAAGACGGCGCCGCCGGGGGTGCGCACTGCGCGCAGGAGCCGCTCGGAACGGCTGGCACGGTTCTGCTTGAGAATCGCGCTGCGGTCGGAGTTCAGCGCCGTGCTCATGATCCCTCCGCGGGCACAACCTGGACAGCGGGCGATTCAGCGGAACCCCTTGCGGCGAACCGGTCCGGCCTGCTGACGATCCGGCGGCGGGCGTAGACGGCGACGGCGACGACAATGACTACGCCCCTGACCACGTCCTTCAGGAAGGGGTTGACCTGCATGACGGACATGATGTTGTCCATCATGGCGAAGATGAGTACGCCGCCGAGAGTACCGGTGATCGTCCCCTTGCCACCGGACAGGAGCGTGCCGCCGAGTACAACTGCTGCGATGGAGAGCAGATCGTAGCCGCCTTGGGAGCCTACAGTAGGACTTCCCACGCCCAGCCTGCTGGCAAGGAGCAGCCCTGCCATCCCTGCCAGTACTGAGCAGATGACGTGGGCCGTAATGACCGGCACATCAACGCGGATTCCGGACGTACGGGCCACAGCGAGGTCGCCGCCCACCGCGTAAAGATGGTGCCCCACACGGGTGCGGTGCAGGAGCAGCATGGCCAGGCCCGCACAGGCCAGCATGATGATCGTGGAGATCGGAACCGGGCCCAGGCCGGTTGCTCCGACCAGGCGGAACGCAAGCGGTGTCTGGCCGAAGCTACCCTTGAAATTGGTGGCGAGGTAACCGCTGATGATCAGGCCCACGCCGAGTGTGGCGATGAATCCGTGCACGTTCAGGCGGGCGACGATGAGGCCGTTCGCGAGCCCGATGAGGGCCGCCGCCGCCAGCGTGAGCAGGACTCCGGACAGGACGTTGTTTGGGTTGTTTGCCATCACCCCGGCGGCAATGAGGCTGGCAAGGCTGGTGACGTAGGGAACTGAGAGGTCCAGGCTGCCTGCCAGGATGACCAGTGTCTGACCGATCGCGATGAAGCCCAGAACGCTGGTTCCGGTCAGGATGCTGGAGATATTTCCCGGGCTGAAAAAACTACGCCCGATGGAGTTCACCAGCACGGCGCCCAGGATGAGGGTCACCAGCGCCACAACGTAGACGATCTGGGTGGAGGACAGTCTTTGGAAAAAGCCGGCGCTCTGTTTCATATCTCTCTTTCGGGGGCCGTCCTGGCGCCGGTTCCCAGCTGGAGGATGGCTTCCTCTGAGGTTCCGGCCGGCAATTCACCGACGAGCCGGCCATCGCGCATCACGAGGATCCGGTCCGACATGCCGATGACTTCCGGGAGCTCACTGGACACCATCAGGATGGCCTTGCCCTCTGCCGCGAGCTGGCGCATCAGCCGGTACACCGCGACCTTGGCCCCCACATCAATTCCGCGGGTTGGTTCATCCAGCAGGACGAGGCGGGGGCTGATGGCCAGCCACTTGGCGAGGACCACTTTTTGCTGGTTGCCGCCGGAGAGGTACTGGACCTCCTGGTCGAGGTCACGGGCTATGACCTCGAGGGAGGAAAATACGCCCGGGATTTCTGTCCTGACAGCTCCTGTGCGGCGCGGAAAAACGGATCTGATCACGCTGAGCGCGTTGTCCAGGATGGACTGGTTCAGGCTCAAACCCTCAGCCTTGCGGTCCTCTGTAATCAGGGCCATCCGTGCCCGCACGCCCTGTCGCGGCGACTTCGGCAGCAGTTCCGCGCCGGCCATCTTCATCGTCCCGCGGGTAAAGGGCGCGGCGCCAAAGACGGCATGAAGCAATTCCGTGCGGCCGGACCCCTGGAGCCCTGCCAGGCCGACGATCTCACCGGGCCGGATGCTGAGGCTGATCCCGTCCAGCTGGCCGTTTCCGGCGCCCTGCAACTCGAGGATCGGCTGCTCGGACCCCTCAGAGCCTCGGTTTTCCCGGGGTAGCTTGTCCGGGAAGAAGGCTGATATGGGCCGGCCCACCATCAGGCGGACCAGCTGAGCGTCGTCGAGTTCCGCGGCGGGTACGGTGCTGACCACCCTGCCGTCCTTCAGGACGGTGATGACGTCGCAGAGGTCGAAGACTTCGCGGAGACGGTGCGAGACGTAGAGGATCGCCGTGCCACGTTCACGGAGGCGGGCCACGATCTGGTAAAGAAGTTCAACTTCGGCACCAGCCAGGGCGGCGGTGGGCTCGTCCATGGAGATGATCCGGGCGTCATAGCTGACCGCCTTCGCAATCTCCACTACCTGCTGCTCAGCGACCGTCAGGCTCCGCACCTGCATGGTGGGCCGGATCGCGGTGATCCCCAGCGAATCGAGCAACTCCGCCGTTTTCGCATTCATCAGGGCCTTGTTCACGAGGGGCCCGCGGCGCGGCTCCCGGCCAAGGTAGATGTTTTCGGCCACCGTCCGGTCGGGCAGGAGGTTGAACTCCTGGAACACCGATGAGAGCCCGGCTTCGTGGGCCTTGGTGGGGTGGCTGAAATGAACCTCCCGGCCCTCCAGGAGGACGGTCCCGGCGTCGGGCTGGTACACCCCGGCCAGCACCTTCATCAGGGTCGACTTTCCGGCGCCGTTTTCCCCCACGAGACCGTGCACCTGGCCGCGGTGAAGGCTGAGGTGGGCGTCTTCCAGTACGGGGATCCCGAAGAAACTCTTGGTCAGGCCACGGACTTCCAGGATGGGAGGCGGCGCCGGCGAGCCGACATGGAGCGCTTCGGAAGCAGACATAGCATCAGTTGCTTTGTGGTTCTCCATTGATGCCTCCTCCACGAGCTAACTGTTACAGGGCCGGTTCTGTCCGGTCAAGGAATGCGAACCATCACGATTCCCGCTTTTCGGCCCGGTCCTTGGCGCTGAACGCGGCGTCGAAGGAGGTGTTCGATGCGGGGAAGTCGAACTTTTTGAGGGCGGCGAGGGCTTCCGGGGCGCCGTGCAGTCGGTCCATGCCGGCGTCTTCCCACTCGACGGAGATGGGGCCGGTGTAGCCGATCGCGGCCAGGGCGCGGAAGGACGATTCCCAGGGCACGTCGCCGCGGCCTGCGGAGACGAAGTCCCAGCCGCGGCGCGGGTCGCCCCAGGGCAGGTGCGAGCCCAGGACGGTGTTCCGGCCGGTGGGGCGCAGCTTGGTGTCCTTGCAGTCGACGTGGTAGATCCGGTCCTTGAAGTCCCAGATGAACGAAACCGGGTCAATGCTTTGCCACATGAAGTGTGACGGATCCCAGTTCAGCCCGAACGCCGGCCGGTGGCCGATCGCTTCGAGGGTGCGGACGGTGGTCCAGTAGTCGTAGGCGATTTCTGACGGATGAACTTCGTGCGCGAAGCGGACGCCGCATTCGTCGAAGACGTCAAGGATGGGGTTCCAGCGGTCGGCGAAGTCCTGGTAGCCGGCGTCGATCACCTTCTCCGGGACGGGCGGGAACATGGCCACGTACTGCCAGATGGAGGAGCCGGTGAAGCCGACGACGGTCTCCACGCCGAGTGCCTTGGCGAGCCGGGCGGTGTGCTTCATTTCCTCCGCGGCGCGTTGGCGGACGCCTTCGGGGTCGCCGTCGCCCCAGACCTTGGACCCGACGATGGCTTCGTGGCGGAAGTCGATGGGGTCATCGCACACGGCCTGGCCCTTGAGGTGGTTGGAGATGGCCCAGACCTTGAGGTTGTATTTGTCCAGGACGGCGAGCTTGGCCTCGACATAGCCGGGTTCGTCCCAGCGCCAGGCGTCCAGGTGGTCTCCGGAGACGGCTATTTCGAGGCCGTCGTAGCCCCAGCCGGAGGCAAGCTTGGCGACTTCCTCGAATGGGAGGTCGGCCCACTGGCCGGTGAACAGGGTGTAGGGGCGGGGCATATCAGGCTCCTTCAGAAGTTGCGGTCTGTGCCGTCTGCGGGCCGGCAGGGGCGCGGGTCAGTTGGATGGTGGAGCTTTTCGCGGCGGCGGATTCTTCGACGGCGTTCAGGATCCGCTGGACTTCGAGGCCGTCCTCGAACGACGGCGATGGCGGGGTTCCGTCGTCGATCGCCAGCAGGAAGTCGCGGACCTCGTGGGTGAAGGTGTGCTCCCAGCCGATGATGTGGCCTTGGGGCCACCACGCTTCAAGATACGGGTGCTCGGGTTCGTTGACCAGGATCCGGCGGAAGCCCTGCTCGCGGGCGGGTGCGGTGGCATCGAGGAAGCGGAGTTCATTCAGGTTCTCCAGGTCGAAGAGGATGGCGCCCTTGTCTCCGTAGATCTCCAGCTTCAGCGAGTTCTTCCGGCCGGTGGCCACCCGCGAGACCTCGACGGAGGCGACCGCTCCGGAGGCGAGGGACAGCGTGGCCCAGGCGGCGTCGTCGACCGTTACTTCCTCCAGGCCCGCCGCGCCGGGGCGGCGATCCACGAACGTGTGTGTGCGGCCGGAGACTTCGGTGACCTGGTCCCCGAGCAGGAACAGGACCTGGTCGATCGTGTGGGAGGCGATGTCCCCGAGCGCCCCGGAGCCTGCGGTTTCCTTTTTCAGGCGCCAGGTCATGGGGGCTGTTTCGTCGGCCAGCCAGTCCTGCAGGTAGGCAGCGCGGACCTGTCGGATGGTCCCCAGCCGGCCTTCGGCGATCAGTTCCTTCGCCAGGGCCAGGGCCGGGACGCGGCGGTAGTTGAATCCCACCATCGACTGGACGCCCTTGGCCCGTGCCTTTTGGGCGGCGGCCGTCATGGCTTCGGCCTCGGCGAGGGTGTTGGCCAGCGGCTTCTCGAGCAGCACGTGCTTGCCGGCCTCGAGGGCGGCGGTGGCGATCTCGGCGTGCAGCCAGCCCGGGGCGCAGATGTCCACGATGTCGATGTCATCGCGTTCTATGACGGCTCGCCAGTCAGTGGCCGTTTCACCCCAGCCGTATTTCGCGGCGGCTTCGGCGACGGCGGCGGCGTCACGGCCCACGAGGACTTTCTGCTCGAAGGCCGGGACATCGAAGTAGGACGCGACGTTCCGCCAGGCGTTGGAGTGGGCTTTGCCCATGAAGGCGTAGCCGATCATCGCCACGCCCAGGGTATTGGTTTCCGGGTGGGGGCGGTTCTGGGGTGGTTCGTGTGGTGGCATGGTGGGTCTTCCTAGAGGTGGCGGCTTCCGGCGCCCGGTCCTCGGGGAGGGCCGGGGAGCCGGAGCGGAACTGTCGGCGTCCACGAAAGTTCCGGATTCCGTGGACTCCGAGATGGAGATCATGCTGTTCAGCTATGTGTCACCAATCAACTAAAGCAAATGCTTTTGTCGATAGTCAATCAAAAGATGACAACGTCACGTCAGGAGGGCGACGTATCGATTATGTTGTATGGCGGAAAGCGCTCGTCATCCCCTCCCCCTGCACTGAATAGGGACGTAGTGGAGTGCGGCGGATATCCTCCAGCAGGGCTCGAACCCGCACCTAGCTCCCCGTCAAGGCCTTGCCTGTTCCACTGCCGCCGGGCCCACGCACTGGATTTCCCTAGGGCCGACTGCCACTCGGCCAGTCCACTGAAGCTCTGTCGCAGCACGTGCAACTTTTGCTTGTGTGCCGACCTAAATGCCGGTAGTGTCTCGCGAATGGACAATGACGCCCCTACGCCAGCCAATCAGCCTCCCCGCCGTGCGCAGCACCGCGCGAGGACCCTACGTGTCGCGACCGCCCTGTTGCCGGTCGTGCTGGCGGTGGGGGCCCTAAGCCCGGCCGCAGCGGCGGTAGAGCCCGCCGACGACTCGCCCCGAGTGCTCGTCTGGGGCGGCGCCTACGGCTTCCGCCACCCGAGCATCACCACAGGCGAGAAGACCATGCTCGAGCTCGCCCAGAAGGAGGGGAAATTCTCCGCGACGGTCACCGAGAACCCCGCGGACCTGTCCATGGCGAACCTGCGCAACTACGACGTGCTCATGTGGGTCAGCACAACGGGCAAGGCTCCGATGACTGAGCAGCAGCGCGAGGAGGTCATGCGCTGGTCGAGCTGTGGCGGCGGGAACCTCGGCATCCACGCCGCCCTGGACAGCGAGTACGGGTGGGCCGAACACAGCCAGCTCTTCGGTGCGCAGTTCGACTCCCACCCGCACGGCGCGGGCGACGCTCCGGCACGAATCCAGGTGGAGAACCACTCCGACCCCACAGTCGCCGGCTGGGCCGGGTCCGACTCCTTCGAGCTGTCCGACGAGTACTACCGCTGGCGCGGCGCCCGTGGTGTCCCCGGCATCTCCCTGCCGCGCAACCTTCCAGGGACCGATGTCCTGCTCTCGCTGGACGAGACATCCGTGCGCGAGGGGATCCAGACGGGGTCGCAGCCCTACGAGGACGATCAGCCGATCGCCTGGAAGCGGACCTACGGCGAGGGTCGCGTCTTCTACAACAACATGGGCCACAACGACAGCACCTGGTCCGATCCGGCCTACCAAGGCTCAATCGTGAGCGCGATCGACTGGCTGAGCGACGTTCGTCCGGACCGCGCCTGCCTCGACGCAGACCTGCCGCTGCCGGCCGGACCGCAGCCACCCGCACCTGTCCCGAACACCATCGGCAAGCCGTGCCCCGTCCCCGCCACGCGGGAGACCAACGCGACTGCTGACCCCCGGACCGTGAGCACCACCGACTCGCAGGCGCTCGCCGGCGGGCTGCCGGGCAACCTCGGCTGGGGCGGACAGACCTGGGTGGTCGACCTGAGCGCGAGCCGGGCCAAGACCGCCACCGTCACCGTCGACCTCACCTGGACCCTGCCCACCGACGACTACGACCTGAGCATCACCACCGGGTGGGGGTACTACGGCTCGGACAATCCGACCGGGTCAACGCGAGAGGTCGTCGTCCTCAAGGACGTGCCGCACTGCGCCGTCTTGCAGGTCGCGGGCGACAACATGCTGGCGCCGTCGATGTCCGGCACGGTCGCGGGCATCACGGTGAGCCCCGACCCCCGGCGGTTGTCCTGACCGGGCCGACGCCGTATAGCCGGGCCGCGCACCTTCGCACTTCTCAAGTCCTCACGCTCGCGGTGGTCGCGGTCCTGGCCGTGACCACCGCGTGCACCCCGGCGCCGGGTGAGACGGATGCCGGCGCACCGACGCCCGACGGCCACCGGGAGGTGGTACTTGATCTCGGCGCCGCCGACGTTGTGGACCTGCGCCCGGTCACGGTGCAGGCGGCACCGGGGGACGTAGTCGTCCTGCGCAGCGGCAACCCCGGCCGCGGCCCCGACGACGAGTCTCCGGTCCACCACCTGTTCACCAGTGCGCCCGAGGGCACGCCCCCACCGCTGTTCATCCCGGCAGGCGGGGGTCTGGCGCCGAACCCCGGGGTGTGGGGCGTGTGCCGGGGCGGCGAAGCGGCCAACGCCACGAGCGGGTGCCCGGTGCCGCCCATCGAGGGCCCGAGGCACTACGACGGTCGCAGCTACTTCTCGCTCGGCGCTCTGCTGCCGGGCGAACAGCGCGAGTTGCCGCTCTCCGAGGACCTCGAGCCGGGGACGTACCGCTTCACCTGTGCGGTGCACCCCCATCTGCACGTCGACGTTGAGGTCGTCGAGGACCCCGCTCCCGCGTCGCCCCGACCGCCCCTGGAGGCGGCGGAGGCCAAGGGCCAGGCTAGGGGACTAGCAGCAGCGCACGCGGAGCACCGAGCCGTCGACGAGACCGTTGTGCTGCTCGCACCCCAGCCGGAGAACCCCCCGGCAGAGGTGCTGCAGGCCGTACCCGCCGAGGTCCATGTCGCCGTCGGCGGAACGGTAGTGTGGCGCAACCCGAGCCGAGCGCCACACACCGTGGAGCTCGGGATCAACGAGGCCCCGCACCTGACCCACACGGCCCCGGCCGACACAGTCCCGATCGTGCCTGCCGACGGGCGGTGGGACGGTGAGGGCCGGGTCCAGTCCGGAATCTTGTCAACCGGCGTCGGCCGCACGGAGCTGCGCCTCACCTTCACCCGTCCCGGCCTCTACGTGGCCTACGACCGGTTCGCCCCGTCTGTCACCACGCAGGTGCGGGTGGGCTGACCCCCACGCCCAGCGCCACCACCGAAAGACCTTGTGCCACGGCACGTCACCAACCCGCGGCACGCGGGACTGGTCGGTAACAATTTCAGGAGGAACTGCACTATGAAAAGATCTCTACGACTGGGCGGTACGCTTGCCGCGCTGCTCGCGGTGGTGTCTAGCCCGCTGTGGGCGGCGCCGTCAACGGCGGAGGCGACGGTGCCGCCCCTGCCGCTTGGGCAGTTCGAGCAGGTGACGCTGGCCATGGGCAGCGAGGACGCGGGCGAGCCGATCGGCCTGGCCGTCCTGCCCAACGGCGATGCGCTGCACACCTCGCGCGACGGCCGGGTGTTCTACACCACGAAGACCGGTGACACCTCGGTGGCCGCACGGGTCCCGGTGTACACCCACGACGAGGACGGCATGCAGGCCGTGGCCGTCGACCCGAACTTTGAGACCAACCGCTGGGTCTACCTGTACTACGCACCGCGCTTGGACACCCCCGCGGACGACCCGGCGACGCCTGGTATAAACGAGGGCGACGCGCCCACGGACGGCACCGAGGCGGACTTCGAGCCGTACCAGAGCTGGCAGTACCTGTCCCGGTTCAAGCTCGAGGGCACGACGATCGACCTGGCCAGCGAGCAAGTCATCCTCCAGGTGCCGTCCGACCGTGGCTTGTGCTGCCACGTCGGCGGGGACATCGCCTTTGACGCCGACAACAACCTCTTCCTGTCGACGGGTGATGACACCAACCCGTTCTCCTCGGACAACTACACGCCGATCGACGAGCGGCCAACCCGCAACCCGTCCTACGACGCACAGCGCACGGCCAGCAACACCAACGACCTGCGCGGGAAGGTCCTGCGCATCCACGCGCAGGCCGACGGCTCCTACACGATCCCCGAGGGCAACCTGTTCGGACCCGGCGGGACGTACACCGGCGTGGACTCCGCCAAGGCGCGTCCGGAGATCTACGCGATGGGCTTCCGCAACCCGTTCCGCATGGGCGTGGACCCGCGGACGGGCTGGCTGTACCTGGGTGAGTACGGTCCCGACGCCGCAGCGGCGGACGGGAACCGCGGGCCCGAAGGGATCGTGGAGTTCAACCAGATCCGTACGGCCGGCAATTACGGTTGGCCGTACTGCTCGGGGCCGAACAAGCCGTACGTGGACTACAATTTCGCGACGGGCGAGTCAGGCGCGACGTTCGACTGCCAGGCCCCGGTTAACGAATCCCCGCGCAACACCGGCCTGCGCGAGCTGCCGCCGGCGCAGGAGCCGTGGATCTGGTACGACGGCGGGACCGTGCACTACAACGGCAACGCCACAGACGAGTTCGGCACCGGCGGCGAGGCGCCCATGGGCGGCCCCGTCTACGACTACAACCCCGAGCTGGACTCGGATGTGAAGTTCCCCGAGAGCCTCGACGGAGACGTGTTCGTCGGGGACTGGGCGCGCGGCTGGATCAAGACCGTCGACGTCGGCTCGGAGGGCGAGCCCACTGCGATCAGCCCGTTCTTCGACACCGCGACAATCGCCGCGCCGATGGACATGCAGTTCGGGCCGGACGGCTCCCTGTACGTCCTGGACTACGGCAGTGGCTCCTACACCGGCGCAGCGCCGGACTCCGCGCTGTACAAGATCAACTCCGTCTCGGGCTCCCGCGCCCCGGTCGCCACGGTCAGCGCCACACCGGACAACGGCCCGGCGCCGCTGACGGTGTCCCTATCCAGTGCGGGCTCGATGGACCCCGACGGTGAGCCCCTGAGCTACGCATGGGATTTCGACGGGAACGGCACGACCGACTCCACGGAGGCGAATCCGACGCACGTCTACCAGGAGAACGGCGACCAGCAGGCGCGCCTGACCGTCACCGACCTCAGCGGCAAGACCGCGACCGCCACCCGCACGGTAACGGTCGGCAACACCCGGCCGACCGTTACGCTGGAGTACCCCGCCACAGGCCTGGTCTACGACGGCGGTGACCGGATCCAGTACAAAGTCACCGTGACCGACCCCGAGGATGGACCCGTCGACTGCGCCCGGGTCGTGGTGCAAACCGCACTGGGGCACAACGAGCACGCGCACGGCGACCAGAGCACCACCGGGTGCGAGGGTACGGTCGTGGCGCCGCAGGCCTGGGAGGCCGAGAACCAGCTGATCTTCTACGTGCTCAACGTCTCCTACACCGACGGCGGGGGTGTGGGCGCCTCCTCGCCGCTGACCGCCAGCGCCGAGGCGGTCCTGCAGACCCGCGTCCGGCAGGCCGAGCACTTCACCAACAGCAGCGGCGTCACGGTAGGGGACGTCACCGACTCGGCTGGCGGTGGCGGCCGCGCCATCGCCCAGACCGAACACGGCGACTACGCCTCTTACGGGCCGCTTAACCTTGCGGGCATCACCGCGCTGGACCTGCGCGTGGCCGCCGGCCCGTTCGGCGGGACGGTCCAGGCCCGCCTGGACTCGGCGACTGGCCCGGTGGTGGGCTCGGCCAGCGTCACCGGGACCGGCACGAACCAGCCCTGGTCTACCGTCCGGATGCCCGTGTCCGACCCGGGCGGCTCGCACGAGCTGTTCCTGGTCTTCGACAACACGCTTGTGCCGCAGAACCCGCTGTTGCCGGGGAACATCATGAGCGTCAACTTCCTGCAGTTCGTCGGCCGCGGGGTCAACTCGGCACCGACCATGACCGCCGCCGCCGACCCTGCGTCCGGCAGCGCCCCACTCGCCACCCGGTTCACCGCCGCGGGTGCCGACGCCGACGGCGACACGCTGGCCTACGCCTGGGACTTCGGGGTCCAGGGGACGACCAGCGACACTTCGACGGCGAAGGACCCCGGCTACACCTACACCGCCCCGGGGACTTACAACGCCACCGTGACAGTGTCCGACGGCCACGGCGGGATCGCGACAGCCACAGTCCAGGTCGTCGTGGAGCAGGCCGCCGACACCACCGCACCCAAGGTCACCGATCCCACCCCGGCGGACGGGTCCACCACCACCAACCGTCAGCCGACGATCAGTGCGACCGCCCGCGACGACCGTTCGCAGCTTGGTACAGGCGACCTCGTGCTGTACATCGACGGCGTGCAGACCGGCGAGTTCACCTACGACCCGTCCACCGGTCGGCTGAGCCACGTCCCGTCCAAGCGACTGAGCTTCGGTGAGCACACGGTCCGGGTCCTCGCGACCGACAGGACCGGGAACTCCTCCACCCTCAGCTGGAGCTTCGTGGTTCAGCGGTAGCACCTGGCCGGGGAGCCGCTCTCGTACCGTTCAGGGTGCGGGAGCGGCGATCCGGGCATTACCGATGCCGTCGTTGCGGCATGCACTTGGGCGCCGCTGACAGCATGAGAAACAGAGCTAGTGGCCTTTGATGCCGCTGTGGGCATCTGAGGAGATGGTCTGTGGCGCTTGATCCGGTAATGCCAAATGCGTAATAGTCACATCTTTTGTTGGACACCATCGTCGGAGCCAGGTTGAGTACGTTTCATGACAGATAAAGAGTTAGTAGTACTCCTAGACGCAAACGGCCAGCCCTGTGGAACAGCGTCTAAGCAGGAAATCCATGATTTTGACACTCCCTTGCACTTGGCCTTTTCCTGCTACGTATTTGATCGAATGGGGCGGGTGCTCGTAACCCGGCGCGCCCTCAGCAAGGTTACTTGGCCTGGAGTGTGGACGAATTCCTTCTGCGGGCACCCTGCTCCGGGCGAAGACATGGTGGACGCTATTCGACGAAGAGGTCAGTGGGAACTCGGAATCGAGCTCTCCGATGTGGAGCAGCGACTGCCGGAGTTCAGGTATAGGGCTGTTGATCCGAATGGCTTTGTCGAAAATGAGTTATGCCCTGTTTTTACAGCTGCAACCATGGACAGCGTGGTTCCCAGGCAGTCAGAGGTGTGCGAGCATCGGTGGGTGTCCATGTCAAGCCTGGTTACGGCAGCAGAGTCGGCACCTTGGGCTTTCAGTCCATGGCTCGTGCTGCAACTCAAAGAACTAAGCCCTGCCTGATAACGGATTCTTGAGGTGCCGGGCTCCACTACCATCCACCTTGCCGGTGGTGGCGGCGTCAACGCAAGGGAGTTCGTGCGGAGCAGTATCCGCAGCTGTTCCTTGACCTTCCAGGACCTGGCCTGGGTCCAGGTCCGCGTAGGACGACCGCTAACACTTTCCCATCCGCGCATTGCCTACGGTGTTGACGAGGGCGCGACCTGCAGAACCTGCCCGGGATTCCCGTCCTTGCGATTGTAAGGTCCATCCTGGCTTTCCGGCCCTTACCATCTGGTCCGCCCCGGGAGCGGCCGATGGTTTAGTCCTGATTCAGGAAACAATCCCTAATAATCCGGGACGAAACTACTTAAAACGAGCTACCTGCCCGTCAGACTGGGTCTGATGCTCCTATCGTGTGTCAAGCGGTGGCGAGCCAGTTTCTGTAGCGATCGGCGAGTTCGGGCAGCGGCCGGGCTTTGCGCTCGATATCGGAGATCCGGGCGGGCCACGTGCTTAAGGCTACGGCCACTTGACTGAGGGTGATGTTCTTTTTCGTGCGAATGGCGCGGAGGTCGGCTTGGACCGTCCTTACTGCTGGGCTGGTAAGGATGCGGTAGATCTCTCGGACGATGGCCCTTTTGAGGCAGCGGATGATTTCCTTCTTGCTCTTGCCATCCTGTGTGCGGCGCTCGACGTAGGCGCGGGTTTTGGGGTCGTGGCGCATTCGGACGAGTGCGATGCGGTGGAGGGCGGCGTTACCCTGTCTGTCGCCGCCACGGTTGAGCCGGTGGCGGGTGGTGCGCCCGGAGGACGCCGGGATTGGCGCGGCGCCGCAGAGCGCGGCGAACGACGCTTCGTTGCGGATCCGCTCTGGGTTGCCGCCCGCGGTCACGACGAGTTGCGCGGCGACCAGGGTCCCGACGCCGTAGACATCCAGCAATGCTGGGTGGTGCGCCTGGACGAGTTCATGCAATTGCGTCTCGATGCCGGCGACGCGGTCTGAGAGCTCCTGGTGGGCGCAAGCCATCGTCTTCAGGGCCAGCCCGGCGGCGTCTTCAGGGCCGGCCAGATCGGATCCAGGACGACTACTGGCCAGACGGCGCAGCAGCGCGTCCGTGTCCAGGTCCCGGTATCTGGCGCGGACCGGTTCTGGAGCGGTGATCAGCAGCCCTTTAATGGCGTTGGAGATCGAGGTCATGGAGGAGACGAACCGTTTCCGCGCGCCGAGCAGGAATCGGATGGATTCAGCGGCGGTGTTGGTGTCTTTCGGGATGGAGATGCCACGGCCGGAAAGCACCGTACGGGCAGCTTCGACTGCGTCGACAGGATCTGATTTCCCATTCATCCGGCGCACCTGCCGGGTAGGGCGCAGGACTTCCAGCACGGTGTGTCCGGCGGACTGAAGGGCCCGGGTCAGGCCGGCGCCGTAGGAGTTGGTGCCCTCGACACCGATCCCCCGGACGGGGCCGGCTGAGGCTACGGCATCGATGAGCGCGGCATAGCCACGGCTGTCCGCCGTGAACGTCGCGGTGGAGACCACCGCGCCGTTCTCGGTGAGAATGGCAAGGGTGTGAGTGTCGGTGTGGGTGTCGACCCCGGCGACGCGTCCGGCCGCGTCGACATCCGCTCTCGCGTGTGGCATATGGTGTCCTTCCAAGCAACGGTTCGGGTTGTCACCGTTGGCCCTGTCGGCCGCAGACAGGACGCTGAAGGGACGCGCACCATGGCAGGGCCAACTGGTCATGGGATCGGTCATGCTCCTATGAGGTCATGAACCGGCAGAGCCCACGGCTGGTCCCGGGAACGCAGGACAAATCAGGTCAAGGACAGGTCCCCCGAAGGGGGCCGCCAGTCAAGTATCGGGTCACTGCATTCCCGGACCCTTCCAGTATCAGCGTCAAGTTTTCGGTGTAACTGGTTTTGATTTTATTTCTTGCCGGCGGACAGGCGTCCGTCGAAGGTGACTTCGAAGGCATTGAGCGCAGCCTTCCAGCGGTTGGACCAGCGTTGTCGGCCCGTCCCGGTGGGGTCCAGACTCATGACCGCCAGATAGACGCATTTGAGCGCGGCCTGCTCCGTGGGGAAGTGTCCGCGGGCATTCACGGCTCGCCGGATGCGCGCGTTGATGCTCTCTATGGCGTTGGTCGTGCAGATGATGGTGCGGATCTCGCGGTCGAACTGCAGGAAGGGCACGAATTCGGCCCAGGCGTTGGTCCAGAGCCGGATGATCGCCGGGTAGCGCTTTTCCCACTTCTCGCTGAACTCCACGAACCGGTCCAGGGCATCGGATTCCGACGCCGCCGTGTAGACGGGCTTGAGGTCCTTCGCGATCGCGGACCAGTCCTTCTTCGACGCGTAGCGGAACGAGTTGCGCAAAAGGTGAACAATGCAGGTCTGGGTGATCGTCTGAGGCCAGACGGTGGCGATGGCCTCGGGCAGGCCCTTGAGCCCGTCACAGACCACAATCAGGCAGTCCTGGGTGCCGCGGTTCTTGATCTCGGACAGGACCCGCAGCCAGTACTTCGTCCCCTCCCTGTCACCGTGCTCGCCGGCCCAGAGCCCAAGGATGTCACGGGTGCCCTCGCAGGTCACCGCCAGCGCCACGTAGATCGGCCGGTTCGTGACCTGCCCGTCGCGGATCTTCACGTTCACCGCGTCGATGAAGATCACCGGATAGACCGGATCCAGCGGCCGGCTCTGCCAGGCCGACAAACCCTCCAAGACCTTCTCCGTGATGGTGGAGATCGTCTGCTTGGAGACCTCCGCGCCGTAGACCTCGGCCAGGTGGGCGCAGATCTCCCCGTGCGTGAGTCCCTTGGCGGACAGCGAGATGACCAGGTCATCGAGCCCGGACAGGCGGCGCTGCCGCTTCCTGACCAGCTCCGGGGTGAACGAGCCGTCCCGATCCCGCGGCACCGCGATCTGCACCGGACCGGCCTCGGTCAACAGCTCCTTGGACCGGGTGCCGTTCCGCGAGTTCCCGCCGTCCCTGCCAGCCGGATCGTGCCGGGCGTAGCCCAGATGGTCCTCCATCTCGCCCTCCAGCGCCGATTCCACGACCATCTTCGTCAGCCGGGACAGCAGCCCGCCCTCACCGGTCAGCCGCAGGCCTTCCGCACGCGCCCGCTCACTCAGCTGCTGCACCAACTGCTCATCCAGCGCGTCCGCCGGAGCCGGCGCAAACCATGCTCGTCGCAGCAGTCACATCACTAATCACATCAGTCACGGCAACCTCCTAATTCTCTGGAGTTACACCGTTTAAATTACAGTCCCGTCAGACTATAAAGTCGCGAGAGCGCTGTAGAACGCGCGCAGTACAGCCCTCGGCTGTTCGGAGGCTTCCGGGGATTGGTTGTGGAGCTGAGGGACCACAGCTTCGGCAGAGTGCGCGCGCAGTGCCCGGTCCTCCGGCCAGCGCCTCCTCCCGATCGGCCTTGAGGGCTTCCCGGACTGGATGGAGCTGCTATCGCCGGATGGAGTGGGCATTTTGGTCCTCTGGCTGGCGCAGGCTGGAAAAGAGCAGGTACTAGATGGTTTTGGTCCAGATGCTGTCTGCTTGCGCGCTGCGCTCCACGCCGTGAAGTACCTTCTGCACCTGTAGGCCGTCGGCGAAGGACGGTTCCGGCCGGCGGCCTTCAGCGATGGCTTCGACGAAGTCCTTTGCCTGGTGGGCGAAGGCGTGATCGTAGCCCAGGGCATGTCCGGTTGGCCACCAGGCAGACATGTAGGGGTGAGCGGGTTCGGTGACCATGATGGTGGTGAATCCCTGGCGGGTGTCGGATGCCGTTGCATCGTAAAAGCCGAGGGAGTTCATGTTCTCCAAGTCGAAGGAGATGGCGCCGGTGGAGCCGGCCACTTCAATGCGGAGCGCGTTTTTGCGGCCGGTGGACATCCGTGTGGCTTCGAACGAGCCGACGGCGCCGCCGTCGAAACGGCCGCTGAACAGGGCGAGATCATCCACGCTGACGTTGCCGCGCTCGGCTGCCGCGGTGCCCGCCAGCCCTGATGCCGCGCCGAGCAGCGGGCGCTCGTGGACGAAAGTGTTCAGGATGCCGCTGACGCCGGTGATCTTCTGGCCGGTGATGAACTGGGAGAGATCGACCGCGTGTGCGCCGAGGTCGCCGAGCGCCCCGGACCCCGCGTGCTCTTTCTGGAGGCGCCACGTCAGCGGGGATTCAGGATCACCCAGCCAATCCTGCAGGTATGCGGCGCGCACCTGGCGGATTTCGCCGATCGCGCCGGATTGAACCAGGTCCCTTGCGAAGGTTGCCGCCGGAACGCGACGGTAGGTGAAGCCGACCATTGCGAAGACGCCCTTACGGGCGCGGTCCGCGGCGGCGGCCATTGCTTCAGCTTCGTCAAGAGTGTTTGCGAGAGGCTTCTCGCACAGTACGTGCTTACCCGCCTCAAGCGCGGCAATTGCGATCTCGGCGTGAGAGCCGCCGGGTGTAACGATGTCGATCACGTCAATGTCGTCGCGGGCGATGGCAGCCCGCCAGTCGGTCTCAGTTTCTTCCCAACCCCATTTTTTCGCCGATGCCTCCACTCGGCGGGCATTGCGTCCCACCAGCAGGGCCATTTCCGGCCGGGCTGGCAGGTCATAGAATCGCGGTGCGACCCGCCATCCCTGCGAATGGGCAGCCCCCATAAATCCGTGTCCGATTAGGGCAACCCTCAGGGGTGGTGTGTCGTTCAGCATGATTCCTCTTATCCGGCGGCGTTGTAAAAACAGTTGGATCGAGCGTGGGCGCCCTGCCAGCGGCAAGGCGCCCACCCCCTCACCGTCCTACGATTCGAAGGCGGTCGGCAGGTACTGCTCGACGTTCTCGCCGTTGACAACCGGTGCGTTCAGAACGACGCGCTTCGGGACTTCCACTTCCACGAGATCGCTCATGGCCTTGTTTTGGGAGATCAAGCGAGCGAGGCGGATGCCGTCTGCCGCTTGGGTGGAGGGGTAAATGACGGTAGCTTTGAGGACGCTCGCGCCGGACTGGATCTCGCGCATGGCGTTGGCCGAGCCGGCGCCACCGACCATGAGGAACTCGCTGCGGCCTGCGTTGTCGACGGCGGCCAGGACGCCGATGCCCTGATCGTCGTCGTGGTTCCAGATGGCGTCGATCTTCGGGGCCGCCGACAGGAGCTGTGACGTCGCTGCTTCACCGCCCTGGACGGTGAAGTCGGCCGCGACGCGGTTGTCTACGTTAAGGCCGCAGGATTCCAGCGAGTCTGCGAAGCCCTTGCTGCGCTCCTGCGTCAGGGGCAACGAGTCGATGCCTGCGACCTCGGCGACGACGGCATCTTTATTGTCTGCGAGCTGCTCGCAAATGTAGGTGCCGGCACTGACGCCCATTCCGTAGTTATCGCCCAGGATGGTGGTGCGTGCCGCAAAGGAGCTCGAGAATTCCCGGTCGACGTTGATTACGGGGATACCGGCTTCCATAGCCTGGATGGCAACCGGGGTAAGGGCAGCGCCGTCCGTAGGCAGCAGCACGATGGCGTCGACGCGGTCGTTGATGAACTGCTCTACCTGGCTGATCTGCAGGTTCGCGTCGTTGGTTCCCTCAGCCACCCGCAGGTCGATGTCGCTGTACTTCTTCGCCTCGGCAATAGCTCCGGCGTTGATGGCGCCCAGCCAGCCGTGGTCTGCCGCGGGGCCGGAGAAGCCGATGACTACGGTGTCACCGCTGGCCTGGTTGCCTTCCACCGAAGCGTTGGTCGGCTGGGTGCTGGTCTCGCCCGCCCCTGCTGTACAGCCGGTAACAAGGGTGCCGACAGCAAGGAGGGCACCGGTGGTGACGAGCATCTTCCGGCCCGTACGAACTGCAAGCATGTGTATCTCCTCAGTGAGTTAAGTGAGTCTTCGCTTGGTGCAGCATGCTCTTTTCATGCCCGCTACTCTGCGTGACAGCTATCACAATAACAGAAGAGCGGAGGAAATCGACGACTTTATAGCGATCACCGACATAATGTGTTAGCTTCGTCGCATGTTCGAAGAAGATCAGCCACAGCCGTTGCTCGAAGTTCGGGGACTTACCAAGCGTTTTGCTGGTGTCCAGGCGCTGAAAGGCGTCGACCTGCAGGTACTTCCGGGAGAAGTTCACTGTGTCATGGGCCAGAACGGAGCGGGCAAGTCCACCCTCATCAAGACGCTCTCCGGCGTCCACCAGCCTGACAGCGGGGAAATCCGCTGGGAGGGCAAACAAATTACACTCCCTGGTCCCACTGCTGCGCTCGATCTGGGCATTGCGACCATGTACCAGGAGCTCGACGTCGTGGATGGACTTACCGTCACCGAGAACATCTTCCTCGGCCACGAACGCGCAACCGGGGGCGTGCTCCATGTGAAGAAGGCGAACGCTATTGCGCGTACCCTCCTCAAGCGGCTCGGGCACGGCAGTCTTTCGCCGTCCACGGAGGTAGGCACGCTGTCTGCCGCCAACAAGCAGATCGTCAGCATGGCACGCGCCTTGTCGCGCGATACCAAGCTGATCATCATGGATGAACCCAGTGCCATCCTCGACTCCGGTGAAGTGTCAAACCTGTTCCGTGTGGTTCGTGAACTCACCGCGCAGGGCATCGCCGTCGTGTACATTTCGCACCGGCTGGAAGAAATCCGGCAGATCGGTGACCGCATCTCGGTGATCAAGGATGGGCGCAGCACGGCAAATGGCCTGAATGTGACCGATACGCCGAAGTCGGAGCTTATTCGCCTGATGACGGGCCGGGATGTGGAAAATGTTTTCCCGGAGAGGAAGCCGGTCCCGGTCGATGCCCCGGTGGTGCTCGACGTGGACAACCTCGAGCTTGCCGGGCACTTCGATAAGGTCAGCTTCACTGTGCGGGCCGGCGAAATTCTCGGTTTCGCAGGCCTGGTGGGTTCGAAGCGCTCCGAGATCCTCGAGACCATTTACGGCGCCCGCAAGGCCTCCTCGGGCCGGGTGACTGTGAACGGAAAGGCCCTGCGGCCGGGATCCGTAACGTCTGCCGTCAACGCCGGAATCGGCCTCTCGCCGGAGGAACGCAAAAGCCAGGGGCTCATCCTGGACGAGCCCGTTTTCAAGAACGTTACGCTCTCAACCTTTGAGCGTTTCGCCCGGGCCGGGCATTTGAACGAAGCGGCGGAGCGTGACGCCGCACGCGAGCAGATCGCGGCGCTGGAGTTGCGTCCGGCTGATCCCGACCGGCCCGCCCGGACGCTGTCCGGCGGAAACCAGCAGAAAATCCTCCTTGCCCGCTGGCTGCTGCACGGAACACCGGTGCTGCTGCTGGACGAGCCCACCCGCGGTGTGGACGTCGGCGCACGTGCCGAAATCTACGCGCTCATCGACAGGCTCGCCGCGGCCGGGACGGCGATCATCGTCGTTTCAAGCGAAATCGAGGAAGTCCTGGGCCTCGCCGACACTGTCCTCGTGATCGATGACGGCAAGGTCCTCACCCAAACCAAAGCAAGCGACATAGACGAGCACGGAGTGCTCGACCTCGTCATGAAGGGAAGTGCCGCGTGAGCGAGCAGAATACCAAGGTGGCCGAGCCGCGTACCGTCGCGCCGGCCGACCACAGCGCCCCCAGGGCCAATCCCCTGCAGAACTTCCTGCGGGGTCCCGCGGGCCGCAGCCTGGGGCTGGTGATCGCTCTCGCGCTGCTCTTCGTGGTGGGTGCCGCCACCAGCGGCGACCGGTTCCTCAACCTTGAGAACATCCTGACCATCCTCCGGTACGCCTCCATTATCGGTGTGCTCAGCATCGGGGTCACGTTTGTGATCACCGCAGGCGGCATCGACCTCTCCGTCGGTTCGGTCCTGGGCCTGACCACGGTGGTGGCAAGCCTGGCCAGCGTCCAGCTGGCAGCAACACAGTCCTCCTGGGTCCTCATTGTTCTTGTGCCACTCGCGGTTGGCCTCGGCGCCGGCCTGATCAACGGGCTCGTCATCGCCTATGGCAACGTGGTGGCCTTCATTGCCACCCTGGCCATGCTGGTCGGCGCGCGCGGCCTGGCCGAACTCATCTCGGGCCGCCGCACGCAGATTGTCACCAACCGCGACTTCCTGCAGGTCATGCGCGCCGAAGTGCTGGGAATCCCCGTCCTGATCTGGATTTTCGTCCTTGTGGCCGCGGCCAGCTGGTTCCTCCTCAACCGCACCACCTTCGGCCGCCGGACAATCGCCATCGGCGGAAACCTCGAAGCATCCCGGCTCGCCGGAATCAGGGTCAAGCGCCACCTCGTCTACCTGTACATGCTCGCCGGGCTTGCCGCGGGTATCGCCGGCGTGATGATGCTCGGCCGCACCACCGCAGGAACCTCGACCCACGGCATGCTCCTTGAGCTGGATGCCATCGCCGCCGTCGTCGTCGGCGGGACGCTGCTCATCGGCGGGCGCGGCACGATCATGGGCACCGTTCTGGGCGTGCTGATCTTCAGCACCCTGACCAACGTCTTCACCCAGAACAACATGGACACCTCCGTGCAGGCACTCGCCAAGGGCCTGATCATCGTCGTCGCGGTCCTGCTGCAGCAGCGCTTCGCGGCACGCGGTCCGCGCAGCGGGAAAAGCTAGGCGCGCCGGGAGCCGGTTATAGACGGCTCCCGGCAATCCCGTGGCCAGGACAACCAATCGGAGGGCGGGGCAGTGAACTTCCTGAACGTGGACTATGCACTGAACGGCATGGCTGACCTCGAGCTTGTCGAGGACGGGCTCCAGCGGTTCTTCGCTGATGCCAAGCTCCGCGCCGTCTCCGTGAACGCTGCCTACCTCGGACTCTGGGAGGCACTTGAAAGAGCAACCGCGGGCGGCAAACGCTCCCGCCCGCGGTTGGTCATGCTGGCATACCGCCAGCTTGGCGGCGCTGATTTCGGCAGCGCCGCAGCGCTCGCCGCCTCCTACGAGCTCCTGCACAGCGCGCTGCTCATCCACGACGACGTCATTGACCGGGATGTCCTTCGGCGAGGCATCCCGAATGTGTCGGGGCACTACCGAAGCCGCGCTCTGCGTGCCGGCGAGTCTCATGCGGCGGCAGACCACGCGGGAGTCTCGGCAGCGCTTCTTGCCGGGGATCTGGCACTGTCCGGCGCCTACCGCCTGTTGACGGCCATTGAAGCTCCCCCCGCCGTACGCCAGCGGCTGCACGGGATCCTCGACGACGCAATCTTCTCCTCCGTCGGCGGTGAGGTGCTGGACATCGAGTTCAGCCGGACTCCGGAGATGCCTTCACTCGAAGAGATCACCAGGACGGCACACCAGAAGACATCCGTCTATTCATTCGAGGCGCCGCTGCAGGCGGGTGCCGTGCTGGCCGCAGCACCGGAACCGGTGGTGACCGCGCTGACTGCCTTTGGCCGCTACGCCGGAATTGCGTATCAGATTGCAGATGATGTGCTCGGCGTTTTCGGCAAGGAGAACCGCACGGGGAAAACCACTTGGGGGGATCTCCGGGAGGGCAAAAGGACGGCCCTGCTCTCCTATGCGGCTACCCGTCCGGAATGGAGCAGTATCGCTCCACTCATCGGATCCCAGGACATGACCGCTGCACATGCGGAGGATGTCCGGTCCGTGCTCGTCTCCTGCGGTGCAAAGGATTATGCCGTCAACCTGGCCACCGAGAACGCCCACCTCGCAGTGATGCACCTGGAGTCCGACGGTGTACCGGATGCCCTGGGCAGGAGCCTTGAGCGCATGCTGTTCGCCGTTATCTCGGGCATCGGCTCCCACTGACGGCGCCCTGGCGATTCACCCCGCGGATACGGCCCGGTCTGCCGCTATCATGAAGGAACTAATCCGGCATCAAGGCGATCTGCCAGGAAGGACCTGAACCGGGGTGGAAGGGAAGACGTCGGCGCCTGCCGTGGTGCTCTTCCTTCAACGCATCTCATCAGGTCGGATTCCTGATGTTGCGGCATGACGATACCGCCGTACGATGAACGCATCCGGCGCGCGGTCGTCGGCACCAACCTGGGAAACAACCGCGATTCCACCCGGCAGCACAATCTGTCCACGGTGCTGGGCCTGGTGCACTCCGCGTCGGGTATTTCCCGCGCGCAACTCACGCGTGCCACCGGGCTCAACCGATCGACGATCGGCGCGCTCGTCGGTGAACTTGTCCAGCTCGGTCTGGTCCGGGAGAGCGACCTGGACCCCGGGCAGCAGCACGGCCGCCCCAGCATCATGATTGAGCCGAGCCCAGGAGCGCTGGCACTGTGCGTCAACCCGGACATCGATGTGGTCAGCGTGGCGCTTGTTTCCATGGGCGGACACATCGTCAACCCTGTCCGCTTCCATACCGTCCGCGCTCCGTCGGTGCCGGAGGTCGTGAACATCGTGACGGCCATCTATACGGGAATGCGCACCTCCCTGCCTGTCGGGCACCGGATCGTGGGCGTGGGGCTCGCTATACCCGGTCTGGTGGATCCCGTGGACGGCACCGTTATCGAGGCCCCGCATCTGGGCTGGCGCGACCAACCGCTCGCAGCGCTCCTCAGCGATGCCTTGAAACTCCCGGTCATCGCCGCAAATGACGCCGTCGTAGGCGCGCGTGCCCAGGCGACCTTCGGCGCCGGCCGCGACGTTTCGGACTTTGTCTACCTCTACGGAGGAGCGAGCGGCATCGGTGGAGGTGTCATCAGCGAAGGCCGCCTCGTTCGCGGTGCCACCGGGTTCGCGGGCCAGCTGGGGCACACCCACGTGCGTTCGGGCGGCGCGGAATGCACGTGTGGGTCTTTCGGCTGCCTCGAGGCCGAGATCACCCGTGAACAGCTGATTGCCGCCGTCGGCCTTCCGGCCGGCGAGACGGAAAACCTCGAAGAGGCCGTGCTGGAGAAGCTGCAGGACGAATCAGCGTCCCACGAGCTGCGGGGGATCATCGACCGGCAGGTCCAGCTCTTGGCCATCGGACTGAAGAGTGTCGTCAACCTGCTGAATCCCTCCCTGATCGTGTTGGGCGGGTTCCTGCGCATCCTCGTTCGCGCCGCACCGGATGCCCTCAACGAGGCGTTGCGCACTCCCGGAACGCGCGGTCCCCGGGAGAGCGTGGCCATTGAGCTGGCCCCCCTGGGCGAAGATCCCATCCTGGTCGGTGCCGCAGAGCTCGCCTTCGAACCCCTCATCCGGGATCCGGCCGGCTTCCTGCGCACATAGCACCACGGGCGCTCGCCGTTTGCGCTTGCGCCACCCCGCCGCGGCTTTATTAACGAAAAACCGGGCCCTGTCCCCAGCATGGGCTGGGACAGGGCCCGGTTTTCTCAGGCCGGGTGGCCCTTACGGTGCAATCACTGGTACTCGAAGAGCATCAGCTGCCCGCCATCAGCACTACTTCAGCGGTTCCGGTCAGCGGAGCCGATGCCGCGTCGCCGGCGTCGGTGTAGCTTGCGCTGAAGACTGCCGAGAGGTCGTCAACGGCGGGGTCATGGCCCTCGGGGACGGCAGTGGTCAGGGTTCCGACGCAGCCCGAAGTGGTGGTCTGCGGGTGGCCGTGCGTGTGGTGGCCCAGGATGTAGGTCACCTGGACCAGCGAGCAGTCCACGGGCTGGTCGTCCGTGACCCGGACCTCGTAGCTGACGGTGTCGCCGAAGTGGAAGTCCTGGCCTGCAACCGGGCTGATGAACTCAACGACCGGTGCCTGGTTGCCCACCTCGATGGCCACCTCGGCGGAGGAGTGGCGTCCACGGTGCTTGCCGCCCAGGTCCGTGACCTTCAGGCTGGCAGTGTAGGTTCCGATTTCCTGGTAGGTCCAGGCGGGGTTTGCTTCCTCGGAGTCCACAACGCCGTCGGAGTTGAAGTCCCACTGGTAGCGGAGCTTGTCGCCGTCGGCGTCGGCAGTGCCTTCGCTCGAGAACTGCACGGCCAGCGGTGCTGCCCCTGCCGTCGGGGTACCGGAGGCTACAGCCACGGGGCTGTGGTTGCCGTTTACGCCGATGTAATCGATGCGGGAAAGCTGCGCGTCGGGGTTCTCGCCGAAGTAGCCGTCGCCGTATTCAAGGACGTAGAGGGCACCGTTGGAACCGAACTCCATGTCGATGGGGTTGTCCACCACGAGGGAGTCCACGACGTTCTCGATCGAGGCGAGGTTGCCGTTCTCCGTGGTCATGCCCTTGATGTAGTCGCGGGTCCACTCGTAGAAGAACGACTTGCCGTCGTAGTAGGACGGCCAGGCGACGGGGGTGTTGCCCTTGGTTGCCTTCTCGTCGAACTCGTAGGCGGGGCCGGCCATGGGGCCGATTCCGCCGGTTTCCAGTTCAGGGAACTCTGCGGAGGCGCCGTAGGTGTACCAGACCTCGGGCTGGGCGACCGGAGGCAGCTCACGGAGGCCGGTGTTGTTCGGCGATTCGTTCACGGGAGCAGCACAGTTGAATGCTGCACCGGAGGTGCCGGTAGCGAAGTCGTAGTCGATGTACGGCAGTTCTGCGGTGGCGCAGTAGGGCCAGCCGTAGTTGGAAGGCTCGGTGACTGTTGCCCACTTGCCGGTGCCCGAAGGGCCACGGAGGGGGTTGCCGGTGCGCGCGTCAGGGGAGTAGTCGGCGATGAAAAGCTCGCCGGTGGTCTGGCTCAATTCGATGCGGAAGGGGTTGCGCAGGCCCATGACGTAGATTTCAGGCCGGGTCTGGGGAGTTCCGGGCTGGAACAGGTTGCCCGTTGGGATGGTGTAACCGCCGCCGTCCTTGGGCGTGATGCGCAGGACCTTTCCGCGCAGGTCATTGGTGTTTGCGGACGTCCGCTGCGCATCGAGGGCGGGGTTGCTGCTGGGACGCTCGTCGATCGGGGTAAAGCCGCCCGACTGGAACGGGTTGGTGTCGTCACCGGTGGAGAGGTACAGGTTGCCGTCGGCATCGAAGACGATGTCACCGCCGACGTGGCAGCAGATGCCGCGGTCCACGGGTACTTCAATGATCTCCTGCTCGCTGGCAAGGTCGATGGAGGAACCGTCGAACTGGAAACGCGAAAGCACCAGGGATCCCTCGAACTTCTCGAAGTCCGCTGCCGTGCCGCTGAAGGGTGCGTCGCCCTCGTTGACGCCGGTGGTGGCGGGATCGTCCACAGGGGTGTTCTGTGGCGGGGAGTAGTAGAGGTAGATCCAGTTGTTGTCCTTGGTCCCGAAATTGGGGTCAAGCGCGATGCTCTGCAGGCCCTCTTCGTCGTGCTGGTAGACGTCCAGTGTTGCGGCCAGGGTGTTGAGGCCGGTCGTTGCGTCATTGAGCCAGATTTCGCCGCCGCGGGTGGTGTGCAGGACATCATTGTTGGGGAGCACCGCGAGGTCCACGGGCTCGCCCGGGCCGTCGTTGAGAGTCACCTTCTGGAAGCTGGCATCGGGCGGAGTCGCTTCGAGAGCAGCGCCGCCCCGCTGGGCCTGGGCCGGTGCGATGGCGAAGGAGGTGGCCATCAGGGCCGCCATAGCCAGGCCCGCACCCGCTCGAACCGAGTGTTTCTTTACGTAACCGGTGGCATCGGTCCGGTGCCTGGAAGCTTCCGCTATCCCGTGTCGATTGACTGTCATTGTTTACTTTCTTCTCGTCATTGAGGAGCCCGACCATCCGGACTCAAGTCACTAAAACGCTAATGGAAGGTCATCAGATTGCCTAGTGGTTTCAAAAAACAAAGTCAGAGATATTTATCCTCTTGGGATGCCGCAAGGCAGAGTGGGCCCGAAACAGTTGAAACTATAGAAGGATCACCAGGCTGCAGCTTTGTTGTTCTGAACGCTAAATGCGGACGCGGATGCGAAAGGAGAGCGGCGAAGTAGTGCGCAAGACGACGCGCATCAGGGATCAAAATGGGGGAGGAAAGCCCGCGCTAGCCGTCTATCCCCTGGGTCTGGAGCACAAGTCCCTTGACTGCGGCGGCGGGCACCTGGCTGCCCTTAGCCAGGAGGGCCTCCACAGAGGAAGGGATTCGGTCATGCGAACCGATAATCAGGGGCGTACCGTCCGGCGAATCAGGAAGCCGTCCATGGGTCCCTCGCACATGCGTTGGATCAAGGGGCACGGTGCTCATGGCGTATCGCAAGCCCAGCTTCTTTTTGACCAGATTGAGTCCTGCTTTTGCTTTCGCGAGGTTGTCCGCCGGGTTGAAGAAGAGCTCGGCGGGGTCGTAGCCCGGTTTCCGATGGATATCCACACCGCGTGCATACTCGGGTGCCCGGTCGTCGTCGAGCCAGAAGTAATACGTGAACCAGGCGCCCGGCTCCGCTATGACAACGAGCTCCCCGGACCTTTCGTGATCGAGCCCGTAGCGGCCCTGCGCTTCCCGGTCGAGGACCTCGTCCACTCCCTCAGTTCCACGAAGGACCGCTGCCACCCGTTCCACGTCCGACGGGTCGGAGACGTACACATGGGCAACCTGGTGGTCAGCTACGGCAAATGCCCGGGAGGTCCATGGATCGAGTTGCTCCCTGCCGTCCTGCACATAGACCTCCAGCAGGCCTTCCCTGCGCAGGACGCGGTTGATGTCCACCGGTGTGCGTGCTTCTTCGATCCCGTACTCGGCCACCGCAATTACCGCGTAACCGCGCGCGCTGGCCTCATCCAGCAGCGGCGCAAGGACGCGGTCGAGCTCGGCAGCCGCGTGGGCAGCCTGCGGCGAGTCGGGTCCAAACCGTTGCAGGTCGTAGTCCAGGTGCGGCAGGTAGGCCATCAGCAGATTCGGTGACTGGTTCCGCATGACGTGCCTGGTGGAGTTGACGATCCACTCGCTCGACTGGATTGTCGCCGTCGGGCCCCAGAACTGGAAGAGCGGGAAGTCACCGTAACGGGACACCAGTTCGTCGTGCAGTTCGGCTGGTCGCACGTAGGCATCGGGAGACTTTCGGCCGTCCGCATGATAGATCGGACGGGGGGTCACTGTCAGGTCGGTGGACATCCCCATGGCGTACCACCAGCAGATATTCCCTGCGCTGTACCCGGGATACTGGCGGCGGGCGGCCTCCCAGATGTTCTCGCCGCTGACAAGCCTGTTGTGTTGGCGCCACAGGAAAATATCGCCGAGTTCCCGGAAGTACCAGCCGTTTCCCACGATCCCGTGCTGCGCCGGCGCCAGCCCCGTCAGCATGGTGGATTGAACAGTGCACGTCACCGCGGGCAGTACCGTAGCCAGTTCCGAGGACCATCCCTGTGCAGCAAGCCGCGACAGGCGAGGCATCTGGCTCAGGGCCTTCGCGGTCAGGCCAACGACGTTCAGCAGCAGTACTGGTTTCATGGTTCTTCCTTGTTGTCAGTGGCGTGCGGCGTTACGAGTTCGCAGGAGCGGGTGCGGCCTCGAACAGGTTCGACTGGGCCCACGCGATCTCCGCGGCAATCCCGTCGGTGATGCCCACCGATGAGCCGGGCAGCACGCTCCAGGTATAGGTCTCGATGTCGAGGTGGACCTCAGGCGCGTAGGGCAGCTGACCAACTTCGGCGACCGTCCGCCGCAGCACGTCCACGGTGGTCTCCAGCGGAGGCGAGGGCAGGTGATGGAGGGGGATGTGGAAGTGAACCCGCCACGCGCTTTCTCCGGGTAGGTCAGCGAGGGCTTCGTCGAGATCGTCGGCGGCAATGACACCGTCCGGCCGCGACTCCCGAACCTGGTGGAGATATCGCGGTTCAACGAACGCCGCCAGTGCCTCCCGGGCTGCCGGGTCGGTCGGATCCGTTACGTGCAGGGCTGCTGACGCCTGCACCTTCACTATCCGCAGGCCTGCCGCATGAACCTCGTTGACAGCGCCGGCCGGGTCCGCGAACGAAACGGCGAGGTGGCAGGTGTCCACGCACAAGCCCACGAATTCCGGATCGACGCCGCGTTCAATTCGGGGCCCCAGCCAGCCGACGACGTCGGCGACTGTATCGAGCACGCATCCCGGCTCCGGTTCGACGGCGACGCGGACAGTCTTTCCCGTACGCTCCCGAAGGTCACGCAAGCGGGAGCTTAGCTCGGCAAACGCGGAAGTGGCGTCGTCGTCGTCGTCCTGTGTCCATGGCTCCCGCCAGGCAAGGGGGAGAGTGGAGATTGAGCCGGCTATGTCCTCGGGCAGCAAGGCCGCAAGCACCTCCGCGCAGTTCAGCGTGTATTCGAGCCGCTCACGCTCGGCCCACGTCGGCTTGTAGACGTCGAGTTTGACTACCTCATTGTGGAAGCCGCCGAAGGGGAAGGCATTGATGGTGTGCAGTTGTAGCCCCTCAGCGTGGAGGACGCCGAGGAGGGCGCTGCGGTCCTCTGCACTGCCAGCCAGTTGACGGGCCAGCCCGGCGGGCAGCCACAGTCCAATGCCGAGGGTGTCCAGGCCCACCGTGCGGCGGATCGGACCGGCGTACTCGCGGAGCTGCCGGATCACGCCGTCGAGGTCCTCGGCCGGGTGGACGTTGGTGCAATAGGAAAGGAGCATCAGACTCGAGCCCCCCGCAGGACTGAGTTGCCCTCGAAACCCGCTGTCGCATCCGGCAGTTCAGCCGCAACGAACCCGGGGATCGGATCGAGGATCAGCTGGCCGCTCTGGCCATAGAACTCGACCGGATTGCGCCAGAGCACCATGTCGACGTCGTCGGTCGTGAAGCCGGCCGCGAGCATCGCGTTGGCGGTGCTGATGGTTTTCAGGGGATCGGACCTGCCCCAGTCAGCTGCGGAGTTGACCAGCACTCTTTCGGTTCCGTAGCGGCTGAGGATCGTAACCATGCGCCGCTCATCCATTTTGGTGTCCGGGTAGATCGAGAACCCCATCCAGGCTCCCGCGTTCTTCACGATCTCGACGTTCGTCTCGTTGAGATGGTCAACAACGACCATGCCGGCTGCAATGCCCGACTCACGGATGACATCTAGCGTCCGGTGGGTGCCGGCGAGCTTTTCCCTGTGCGGCGTGTGCACCATCGCGGGCAGCGAATACTCGCGCGCGAGTTCCAACTGGCGGCTGAACGCCCGGTCCTCTGCGGGAGTCATCGAGTCGTAGCCGATCTCGCCGACGGCGACCACTCCCTCCTTCACCAGGTAGCGGGGGATCTCATCCAGGACGGGAACACAGCGCGGGTCGTTCGCCTCCTTGGGGTTGAGGGCGATCGTCGCGTGGTGGCGGATGCCGAACTGGGCGGCGCGGAACCGTTCCCAGCCGAGCAGGGAGTCGAAGTAGTCGATGAAGGAACCGACATTGGTGCGGGGCTGGCCCGACCAGAACGCGGGTTCCACGAGGGCGCGCACACCGCTGGCGTAGAGGGCCTCATAGTCGTTGGTGGTGCGGCTTGTCATGTGGATGTGAGGTTCGAAAATTCGCATGGCTGGCGTCCTTAGGAAGAGGTCGAATGGCTGGGGGAGGATCGGAGGAGCATGTGAACGTCGTCCGAAATCGGGCGACCTGCAGCGCTGCGTTCGGCGGCGAAGTCCCCTGCCATCCGGGCGAGCTCGTCATCTGCCCGTCCTTCGAGATCCGTGACCGTGTTGAGGCTGATCCCCATGAATACCAGCTTCAGCACCGCATGGCGCCAGCTGTGCTGGTCGAGATAGGCTGCCGCGAAGGGACCGACGGCGGCGGTAACGAGCCCGCTTTCATTGGTCCGCAGCGCTTCAGCTGTAAGTCGCGCTCCCGTGGAGACGACGACGTCGGGAAGCTTCGGTGAGTCTGTGGCCAGCGCGCCCAATCCCCTGAGCACGCCACGGCGTTCCGCCGAATCGCCGCCGTTGTAGAGAGTCAGCAGGATGTCGGCCAGTTCATCAGGCGAAAGGAACTCCCCAAGCCGGCCGATCAGCTGGCCACGTGCATGGTCGCTTGTGGTGCCGAACAGAACACCGGTGGGATCGGCGTCCGGACGCAGAGGGCCGTGGCCCACACGGCGGCCGGCCATGGCGAAGATCTTGGCGAGGGAGGCTGGGCTGGCAGCGATCGTCGTCGTGCTCTCCTCCAGCCAGCGTTCCGTCTCCCTCACGGCTTCGGAGTCTGACCAACCGGCACGCAGGGCATCCATACTGCGCGCTGCCAGCCCCGGAGCATCGTAGGAGTGCCGCGGCAACTCGACGGCGGCCACACCGCGGTAGTTCAGTTCGGCCAGCGTGGCGAGCGCCAGGGGCAGATCGACGGTACCTTCGCCGAACGGCAGGTGCTCGTGGGCATGCGGGCGCATGTCGTCCAGCTGAACGTTTGCCAGTAGTGGACCAGCCTGCAGGAGGGCTCCGCGCACACCGTCCGGCTCGACCACTACACAGTGACCGATATCCACGGTCACCCGCAGATTGTCCGGATCGCCCAGTTCTGCCCGAAGACGCAGCACGTCAGAGACCGTCTCGACCAGCATGCCCGGTTCGGGTTCGACGGCGAGAGTGACGTTCTTGCCGCGGGCATACTCAACGATGTCCGCGACCCGGGAAGTAAGCCGCTGCCATCCGGTTTCGGGGGTGATGTCCTCTGGAAGTACGCCGGAGAAAAAGGAGACGCATTCCGCCTGCACGGCCGCTGCAATGTCGACGGCGCGGCGGAGGAAGGCGACCCGGTTTGCGGCCTCATCGTCCACCAGCGCCGGCCGGTGCTTGTGGCGCGGATCGAGCAGGAATCGGGTGCCCGTTTCAATGACAATGCGGAGCCCCAGCTCATCGAGCTGACTGCGCAGGGACTCCAGCTGCATGTCCAGATCCTCGGCAAACGGATCCAGGTGCGGATGGCCCAGGGTCAATGCCACCGCGTCGTAGCCCAGCTCCGCGAGGAGTTCCAGCGCTATGGGAAGCGGATGGTCGGTGAAACCGTTGGTACCGTACCCCAGGCCGAAGGGCATGGCGGACGTGGTTGCTGTCATGACTCGGTGATCCTCACGTTCCCGGGACGGGAGCGCAGGACCTTGCCGAACAGGTCCACCGAAGCAAGCACTGCTGCGGCCGCCACGTTTCCGTGGCGAAGGGTGAGAGCTGCCTGCAGGGGGATCATCGCGCGGATGCCTGCTTTGGTGGCCTCGAGGGCATTCCTCGCCGCCGGGTTATGGGCAGCCCGTACCTGGGCCGGAGCGCACCGGGCGGCGTAGACGGCGGTCGCCGCGAGCACAGCAAGGAGCTGGTGACGGGGTCCCGCGGTACCGGCCAGGACGGCGCCGGCAAGCAGGCCGGTGCCGGCGGCGACGCCGGTGGCGGTCGTCGTCGTCGTTCCGTTGACTTCGCCGCGGGAAAGGAGGGTGACGGCTACAGTGTGGCCGCCCATGATGCCCGCAGCGGCAAGCGCGGGGCGCCAGTGTCCGGAACCGGCGCCCATGAGAACGTCCAGTGCACGGCAGGAACCCATGGTGAGTGCGCCCGAGACCGCATGGTTCTTGGCCAGCAGGTCGTACGTCCAGATTGAGACTGCGAGGGGAACTCCCACGGCGAAGGCGTGCCGGCCTCCACCGACCGCGCTGAGGCTCAGCCCCGCAATGGTGAGGGCCGCTGCCGCGGTGAAGGCGTTGCGGGCGCTGATCCTCCCGGAGGGAATAGGCCGCTCAGGTCGCTCGTGGGCATCGGTCTCGCGGTCGGCATAGTCATTCAGCGCCATGCCGCCCGCGTACAGGCAGGCACTTGCGAGGGGGAGGGCGATGCGGCGGCCGCTGAGTGCATGCCCCGCGGCAGAGCCGCCGGCGAGCGTATCGCCGAGAACGGTAAGAACGGCCGGCGCGCGGACCAGTTCGAGGTAGTTGTTGATCCGGCTCACTGCTGTTCGAGGCTCCCTGCGCTGGCCGCCAGCTTGGCGCTTGCCGCCTGCGCCCAATCGATGAGATCGCGTGTCTGATTGGCGAACGAGTGCTCGTCGCTGCCCCAGGGATCCTTGAAGAAGAATCCGAGTGCGCTGACGTGACCTTCTTCCCCAGAAGCATGGGCCAGGGCCATGAATCGCGCGAGGTCCAGCACCATGGGCGCTGCCAGCATGGAGTCGTAGGCGCTCCAGGTGGTCTGCAGCGTGAGCCGGGAGCCGAGGAAACCTTCAACGTTGATGTGGTCCCAGGCCACCTTGGTCTCGCCGAGGTCCTGAACGTTGTCGATGTGAAGCGGAGTGACCGCGCCTCCTGTCAGCTCCTGGAGCCCGCGGTTCTTTGACTGCAACTTCCCGGAAACGGCCTGCGGGTCAGCGAGCGTGGCGCCGTCACCGCCGCCGAGCAGGTTGGTTCCGGCCCATGAAAGGACACGGAGCCCGCGGGCGGCAAAGGCTGGGGCAAGGACGGACCGTAGCCAGGTTTGGCCCGTCTTGCCATCTTGGCCAGCGGTTGGAACATGATGCCGAGCCGCCAGTTCACGCAGTGCGGGCACGTTGAGGGCGGTTGAGGGTGTGAAACACACGTAAGGGGAGCCAGCGAGGGCGGCGGCGTAGGCGCTGACAGAGCTGGGTGGCAGCACCGAGCGTGCAGGGTCTTCCAGCGCAGCCAGCAGCAGGTCCGCGTCAGTGAACTCAGAGATCGGTTTAACCGGGGCCTCGGTCGAAGCGACATCAAGAACAATGACGCGGTTCAGGCCGTTGGACAGCTTGAAGTCCAAGATGTCTTGGGAGAGCCGGCGCGCCACCTCGGCTTGCGACCCCGATTGCGCGGGATCGTAGCCGGGCCGCACTCGACGATCAGTTTCTACAAGCTGGGAGCGGACGGATTCAAAGAGGTGAAGCTGCAGCATCCCCGAGTCAACGAGTGCCTCAGCACGCTTCGCCATGCAGACACCGCTGATGTCATGACCGCCCACCACAAAGTCTGCGAAGGCGGGAAGCTCGACAGCGTCGAAGTGCTCCTGCTCCGTGACGCATCCGGTGGCGTTCGCAAGGCCGGCGGAGATGGCCGCCAGGCCCACCGTGGCTGTCGTTGCCACGGACCCGCGGGCACCAATGAGCCAGATGCCGGTTTTGCCGTAGGAATGGGAGGCCGGTTCTGCGCTCGTGGTCACGCCCGGAGTCCTTTTGGCTGATGTACCCAATTCGATGTCCTTTCACAGTGCATTGGTGCAGGCACTTTCCGGGCAGGCTCCGTGGGGCCGCCCGGAAAGTGTGGCGCGTCAGTAGGAATAGCAGGTGAGGAAGTTGAAGCTGTCCTCGGCGAACTCGCGGGTGGCCGGGGCGCCGTCGCGCTCCACCACGTAGTACTTCACCGATCCTTGCGCGGCGTCGAGGATTGGCGCCCAGTCGATCTCGCCTTCACCGACGTCGGTCGGGGTGGCGCGCGCGTCACCGTTGAGGAAGCCGTCCTTCACGTGCAGGAGTTCAATGCGGTCGCCGTGCTCTTCGATGAGGCTGGCGACGTCGACATCTGCGTCAGCCGCCCAGAGGACGTCCAGCTGGAAAGTCACATACCGGGGATCGGTGTGCTCCACCAGGATTTCCCAGGCGCTCCTGACATCGCCGGTCTGCGGATCGGTGAACTGCGTGGTGAATTCGCCCTGATGGTTATGGACGAAGATCTTGCCGGTGCCGGCCGTCTTTGACCGTTCGCCCAAACGGTTCAGCGCATCTGCGGTTGCAAGAGTGTTCTCGAGAGTGCTGATTCCCGGCGCTGCGGATCCGCCCGAACCCATGTACTTCTGCCCGATCGTCTTCGCGTAGGCGATGGTCGCGTCGAACTGTGCCTCGTTGGTGCTGCCGTGCGACGTCGGCGTCTTCAGACCGTACTCGCCCAGCAGGTCTGCGAACTCCGTTGCGGTGCGGCCTTCGTAGGTGCCGCCGAACGGCTCCACATTCCGGTAGCCGATGTCGCTCAACTCAGCGAGGACGGCTTCGGTGCCCGCCTCACGCGTCCAACCCCAGTAGCTGAACATCTGGATGGAAATCTTGCTGGCCGGAATGCTCTTGCCTGCGCAGTCCGCTGCTGAGTTAGAGGTGGTGGAGACGGGGGCCGCGGCTGCCGGGCCGATCAGTGCTGCGGTTGCCGCAATGGCCAATGCGGCAGCCGCGGCAATTCTGCGCGTTGCTGCCCGCCGCGGTGAGCGGGCGCCGCTGGAATGGATGTCCCTGATCAAAGCTTCCTCCTTGAAGTGATGCTGCATCTGGCCGAGCCGGTCGTCCACCCTGCGGGAAACCGGCGGTGCTCGAGAGGCCTGGGTCACAAAGAACCTAACACGACTAATGACGATAAACAACGAATCTTTTGGCTTGCTCGATGTATTGCTGTCGGACCGGCGCGGTCTTAGATCGATACGGGGCTAGGTAATGCTGATTCGGGCGACAAGCGAGAACGGGGATCGCAATCGGTTCAGCAGGGAACCGCAGATGGCCACTGATTCACGCGGCTGACATTATTCGAGTTGTTTCGTCGAAATGTGTGCTGTAATTAGTCGATGAGTGACATAAGTAGCTTCAATGGCCTAGGTTCGTCCGGAGCGAGTGAGTTGTTTCAGATCCTGCGGGACGGACGCCCGCGTACGCGAACTGAACTGGCGGAAGTTTTGGGGCTGGCGCGTTCCACCATCACGCTGCGCATTGAGGCGCTCATGGAACTGGGCCTGGTCGGCTTCGTGGACGATGCCGTCTCGACCGGTGGGCGCCCCTCCTCGCGCATCGCGCTGAAGGCCGGCAGCAAGGTTGTCCTCGGCGTGGACATCGGAGCATCCCACCTGCATGTAGCCGTAACGGATCTCACCGGACACCGCTTGCGCGAGGCCGCACGCACCATTGAAATAACCCAGGGCCCCGACGTCGTACTGCAGACCGTTGTTGAACTGGGCACCAAACTGCTCCGAGATTCTGGGCGGGCAGCGACCGACCTTCTGGCCATCGGCATCGGCCTTCCGGGGCCTGTGGAGTACCGGACCGGCAGGCCCATCAATCCCCCGATCATGCCGGGCTGGAACGGCTTCGACGTTCCGGGACACTTGCAGGCTCATTTCCACGTTCCGGTTCTCGTGGATAACGATGTGAACATCATGGCGCTGGGGGAGCGCAATGTTGCATGGCCGAACGTGGACAACCTCATTTTCGTGAAAGTCGCCACCGGCATCGGCTCGGGCATTGTCTCCAGCGGCATGCTGCAGCGCGGCGCGGACGGGGTTGCCGGGGATATCGGACACATCAGGGTGCCTAGCGGGACGGGCGTTCCCTGCCACTGCGGCAATAAGGATTGCCTCGAAGCGGTCGCGTCAGGACCCGCCGTCGCAACGAAGTTACGTGCGCTCGGTATGGAGGCGAACACCAGCGAAGATGTGGTGCGGCTGGTCAGCGCGGGCAGCACGGAGGCCGTCCATGCGGTGCGTCAAGCCGGCAGGGATGTGGGTGAGGTTCTCTCCGCCTGCGTCAGCTTAATCAACCCGTCCGTCATCGTCATTGGCGGCTCCATGGCTCTGACGGGCGAGCATTTCATCGCAGGCATCCGCGAGGTAGTTTATTCGCGCACCATCCCGCTAGCGACCCAGCACCTCCAGATCGTCCAATCCAGCTCCGGGCTCGACGCCGGTGTGCTCGGCGCCAGCATGCTGGCCATTCACCATGCGATGTCCCCGCAGCGCATTGACGCCATGGTTCTGGGACTGACCGGCTCTACGGCCGGGTAGGTCAGTGACCTTCTCCGGCACCCCGTGAGTTTTGCTTGACAGGCAACAAAGCCCCGGATTAGTCTCTGATCAGAAAGCCGGTCGACGGCGACGCTACTCCGAGTATGAGGCGCCAGCGACCGGTCAGGCCGAAAGCCAACACTTTCTGTCTGGGTTTCAGGCGCGAATAAAGTGCATGAAATCGGGAATTCATGACAGTGAAAGCGTGCACCACAGCTGCATTGATGAGTTCCTGCCCTCATCGCGTCTATTACTGATCGACGGCAACGGTAGTCCGGAGCGCATGGCGAGGACGCTATGGGTGAAACAACTAACCGTGGGCGGCGTTGCCGCTTGGGCGCCGTCAGTGTCTGCCGCGAGCCCCTAACAAACCGCTGCGTCGCAGCTTCGCATGCTTCCCCTCATCAAGGCCGGTGAAGCAACGCATTCACTGCCAGGAAAGGCAACATATGTGCTTCGGATTCAATGCCCCAGGCGCCCTTCGTCGTTCGTTGGAAGAGAAGGGGGTCGATCGGCGCAGCTTCCTGCGGGGAGCAGTCGTCGCAGGCGTGGCCGCAGGTGTGGGTGTCGGCCTCGCCGGTATCGGCGGGACAGCTGCGGTCGCGGCGACGCCGGTTGCCCAGGCTGCAGGCCGGGCGGTACCCCCCGGACTGATCAGCATCCAGTTGTACACGCTACGTTCGATCATGCGCGGCGAAGGTGTGGACGCCACGCTTGCGAGCCTCGCCAAGTTCGGCTTCACCAAGGTTGAGCTCGCCGGTCTGTACGGCCGCACCGCCGGGGCGATGCGCTCCACCCTTGATTCACTGGGCATCACCCCCTCTTCGAGCCATGATGGAATCAGTGCCACTCCGGCCGCGTTGGAGACGAAGATCGCCAATGCTGTGACTCTCGGCCAGACCCACATCAACGTGCCCTACCTTGTTTCCAGCTCTGCAGATGACTGGCGCCGCTGGGCTGACCAGATGAATGCGGAGGCGGCTGTTGCCCGTGAGTCCGGCCTGAAGTACGGCTACCACAACCACGCGCATGAGTTCACCACCGACCTCGGCGGCGGCCTGACGCCGTGGGACATCTTCACCAGCCGCCTCGATCCGAAACTGGTCCACCTCGAGGTAGACCTCTACTGGGCGGTGACCGCGGGCGTGGGCGTGGGTGCGGTAGATCCTATCAAGTTCGCTATCGACACCATCCTTCAGGCTCCGCAGGAGGTCCTGCAGTACCACGTGAAGGACCGGGCCGAGGCGGGCGATTTCGCTGACCTCGGAACGGGGACAATCGACTTCGCACCCATCTTCCAGGCGCACACGCCGAAGGAGTTCATCGTCGAGAACGACCAACCGGACGTCTCGCCGCTGCAGACGGCCGAGGTGGGCTACAACTACCTGCGGACGCTCCGCTTCTAGCAAGCCCGCTCATATTCGAAGCGAAAGCCGGGCTTGCCAGCAACCGGGGAGCACAGGCCCGGCTTTCACCTTCCAGGGCCCGCCCTCCTTCGCCCTCGGAAGCGGTCTTGTTGAAGAAGACTGTCACCGGCCGCCATTGAGGCGACGCTCCAGGTGGCTGGTTAGCGACCGGGTAGTCGTCGAGGATGGCAAGCCGCTGCTGCATGTCTGTTCCATCATCCGAGGTGCGCCGCGTAATTTCGCGCACGTTTGGGATGGCGTGAGCTTCATCGTATGCCAGGGTGCCAAGACGCCGCCCTGGCTTCCTGCCCAACGCGGCGTGATAGCAATGGAAGTGATGAAATCACTTTTAAACTTTGCCGCCCTCCCGTGAGCGGACAGTTCCTGGCCAAAGTTCCCAAGGGCTGGATCCTGCTCGCTTGCATCGGACTGTTGGCGCTGAACCTCCGGGGACCCTTCGTTGCAGTCGCCCCGGTGGTTGACCTGATGCAGGCCGACCTCGGATTTACCCCCGTTATGCTGGGCCTGCTGACCAGCATCCCGGTGCTGTGCTTCGCGCTCGCCGCGTCCCTGGCGTCACTGACCACAAGGAAACTCGGCGCCGAGTTCGCCGTCTCCCTCACCATCCTTGGCGTCCTGGCAGGCGTGATTGTGCGCTCGGCAGGCGGCCCGGGGCCGGTGGTTGTGGGCACGGTGATGATCGGCGTGGCCATCACCGTAGGCAACATCGCGGTGCCGTTGATTATCCGCCGCGACTTCTCCCCCATGCGGCAGGGGACTGCCATGGGCGTCTACACGGCGGCATTAAATATCGGGTCGTTCCTGGCCTCGATGGTCACGGCGCCCCTTGCCGAGCTGGCCGGTTGGCGGGTGGCTCTGGGATCCGTGGGCATCCTGGCGGTGGTGGCCATCGTGTTCTGGACCCTCGCCGTGGGCGCCCGCACCGCGTTTGTGCCCTCCCGCGCCGTGGTGGCCGGCGGGCAGGAACACCTGGCCGTTAACGGTTCCGGCTGGATTACCGCCGGGCTCACTGCAGGCTTCGCCGGGCAGGCGTTTTCCTACTATGCAGTGACGGCGTGGCTGCCGAGCTACCTCAATGACGAGCTTCGCATGTCCGCCGCGGAGGCCGGAGCGGGTTCGTCGCTGTTCCAGATCTTCGCGATCGTTGGTGGCTTGGGAGTGCCGTTCGCGGCCAAGTATTTCAGTTCGACGACGACGGCCGTCACCGTGGGCCTGCTCTGGACGGCCGTGCCGGCCGGTCTGCTGCTGGCGCCGCAGCTGTGGTGGCTGTGGTCCACGTTCGGCGGCATTGCGCAGGGCGGCGGGATCACGCTGATCTTCATCGCCATCATCAAACTGGCCCGGGACCAGGCGTCCGCGGGCCGGATGTCCGCCACGGTCCAGGGGTTGGGCTACTGCTTTGGGGCGGTGGCCCCGCCGCTGGTCGGCTTCGTGCGCAGCGCGTCGGGGTCCTGGACCCCGGCGCTGCTCATGATACTGGGGTCTGTGCTGATGTACTTCGTTTGCACGACGCTCGCCGTGCGGCTGGTGCCGAAAGGACGCTGACGCGTCCCGCCGTCGTCGTACGTTCTCTTCCTTGCCACCCCACCCCACCCACCCAAGAGCAGCGTGAAGGGGTGTTCCGCCGCCGGGCCTGCTCCCCGGATCTCGGGGTGCCTGTTGCGAAGGGCGTGCCTGCCCGGCAGACGGAAATCTGTGCGGTTAGGGAGCTGCAGCCCTAAGCCGCGGCGAGCTCCTCTACGGTTGCCTTTTCGCGCGCTTCGTGCAGGAAACGGTCGTAGGCCGGCAGCGTCAGGAACGCCGGGAACGAGGGGCTGAGCGTGACCTCCTCGAAGATGTCCCGCGCGTCGGCGAAACGGTCCCCTTCGAAGCGTTCCAGCCTGACGAACTCCTCGTCCAGCAGGTCCTCCACCCACTCACGGGTGATGACGTCGCCCTGGTCCGTGATAGCCCGGGAGAACATCCACTGCCACAACTGCGAGCGGGAGATTTCCGCGGTGGCGGCATCCTCCATCAGGTTGTGGATGGCGACGGCGCCGTTCCCGCGAAGCCAGGACTCGATATAGCGGATGCCGACCTCGATGTTGTTCCGGATGCCCTGTTCGGTGATGGTGCCGGTGGTCGAGGCGATGTCGAGGAGTGCGCGGTCATCCGGGGTGACGTCCTCGCGGAGCCGGTCCAGCTGGTTCGGGCGCTCGCCGAGCACGCCGTCGAACACCTCGCGGCACACGGGGACCAGATCCGGGTGCGCCACCCACGAGCCGTCAAAGCCGTCGCCGGCTTCGCGGGTCTTATCCGCACGGACCTTCTCGATGGCGACCGCGTTGGCGGCTTCGTCCTTGCGGTTGGGGACGGCCGCGGCCATGCCGCCGATCGCCATGGCGCCGCGCTTGTGGCAGGCCCGGACCAGCTGTTCGGTGTAGGCGCGCATGAACGGCTGGGTCATGGTGACCTGGCTGCGGTCCGGCAGCACGAAGCGGGGTCCGCGGGTGCGGAAGTTCTTGATCACCGAGAAGATGTAGTCCCAGCGGCCCGCGTTCAGGCCCGCGGCGTGGTCGCGCAGCTCGTAGAGGATCTCCTCCATCTCGAAGGCGGCGGTGATGGTCTCGATCAGCACGGTGGCGCGGATGGTGCCCTGCGGGATGCCGAGCAGGTCCTGCGCCAGAATGAAGATGTCGTTCCACAGCCGGGCCTCGAGGTGGTTTTCGATCTTGGGCAGGTAGAAGTACGGGCCCTTGCCCTGGGCGATCAGGCGGCGGGCGTTGTGGAAGAAGTACAGGCCGAAGTCCACGATGCCGCCGGCAATCGGCGTGCCGTCGATGAGCATGTGCTTTTCCGGCAGGTGCCAGCCGCGGGGCCGGACCACGATGGTGGGCAGGTCCCCGGCCGGGCGGAGCTTGTATTCCTTGCCCTCCGGGGTGGTGAAATCGATCCGCCGTTCCAGCGCGTCCGTGAGGTTGAGCTGGCCCTGGATGACGTTGCGCCACGACGGCGTGGAGGAGTCCTCCATGTCCGCGAGCCAGACCTTGGCGCCGGAGTTCAGGGCGTTGATGGTCATCTTCTTGTCCACCGGCCCGGTGATCTCGACGCGGCGGTCCGTCAGGCCCGGAGCAGGGGGAGCGACCCGCCAGTTGGGATCGTTGCGGACGGACTCGGTTTCACGCCGGAAGCGCGGATCCTGGCCCTTGCTGATCTGCTGACGGCGTTCCTGCCGCGCCTGCAGCAGTTCCAGCCGCCGGCCCACCGTGGCCCGGTGCAGCCTGGCAACGAACGCCAGGGCATCCGGAGTAAGAACCTCGCTCTGCCGGCAAATGGGCTGTGCAGTCAACGTGACCCCGTTGATAGTGAAGTTGTCAGTGAAGCTGTTCATCTCAATCTCTCCTTGGAGAAGCAATTGTTCGACGGCGGATGGTGACGTGCGCTGGAGACGGCGGGCCGGATGCTCCGGAAGCGTGCGTAAAAGGGGCCCCATTGCCGCCCGCCGAGGCGGGTAGCGGCGAAGGCGGCAATGGGGAATAGCACGCGGAGGAGTGTTGGGTCCGCTGGCGGAGTGACCGCCGTCGTGAGTTCTAGTGGAACTGGCCTTCTTCGGTGGATCCCACCAGGGCCAGGGTGGATGCGTTCGGGTTGAGCGCGGTAGCGATGTCGTCGAAGTAGCCGGTGCCGACTTCGCGCTGGTGCTTGGTCGCGGTGTAGCCGCGGGATTCGGAGGCGAATTCCTTCTCCTGCAGCTCGACGTAGGCGCTCATGCCGTTCCGGGCGTAGCCGTGGGCGAGGTCGAACATCGAGTAGTTCAGGGCGTGGAAGCCGGCCAGGGTGATGAACTGGAACGTGAAGCCCATGGCGCCGAGTTCGCGCTGGAACTTCGCGATGGTGGCGTCGTCCAGGTGCTTGCGCCAGTTGAACGACGGGGAGCAGTTGTAGGAGAGCATCTGGTCCGGGAAGTCGGCCTTGACGGCCTCGGCGAACTTGCGGGCGAGCTCCAGGTCCGGGGTGCCCGTCTCCATCCAGATCAGGTCCGAGTACGGGGCGTAGGCCTTGGCGCGGGCGATGCAGGGTTCGATCCCGTTGCGGACCTTGTAGAAGCCCTCCGGGGTGCGCTCGCCTGTGACGAATTCCTGGTCGCGGGGATCGACGTCGGAGGTGATCAGGGTGGCTGCCTCGGCGTCGGTGCGGGCGATGACGACGGACGGGGTGCCGGCGACGTCGGCGGCCAGGCGGGCGGCGTTCAGCGTCCGGACGTGCTGCTGGGTGGGGATCAGGACCTTGCCGCCGAGGTGGCCGCACTTCTTTTCCGAGGCGAGCTGGTCCTCCCAGTGCACGCCCGAGGCGCCGGCCTGGATCATGGACTTCATCAGCTCGTAGGCGTTGAGCGGGCCGCCGAAGCCGGCCTCGGCGTCGGCGACGATCGGGACCATCCAGTCCTCGACCGTCTGGATGCCTTCGGAGAACTCGATCTGGTCCGCGCGGAGCAGGGCGTTGTTGATGCGGCGGACCACCGTGGGGACCGAGTTCGCGGGGTAGAGCGACTGGTCCGGGTAGGTGTGGCCGGAGTTGTTGGCATCGGCCGCGACCTGCCAGCCGGAAAGGTAGATGGCGCGGAGGCCGGCCTTGACCTGCTGCACGGCCTGGTTGCCGGTCAGGGCGCCCAGGGCGTTAGTGTACTTGCCTTCCTTGTGCTCCTCGGTGAGCTGTTTCCAGAGCTTCTCGGAACCGCGACGGGCCAAAGTGTGCTCTTCGGAGACACGGCCGCGGAGGCGGACGACGTCTGAGGCTGAGTAATCCCGGGTCACACCTTCCCAGCGCGGGTTGGCGGCCCACTCGAGCTCCAGGGCGGCGGCCTGCGCATTTGCTGTGTCCTGTGCGGACGGCTGCTGGGTGGGCTCAAATGCTGCAGTCATTGTTGATCTCCTTGAGTGGCCCGGGGCCGGCGTAGTCCGCGTCGCTGCGGTCCTGCCGGCTGATCCGGAGTGTGAAACTTTCCGTGAGATCTACTTTTCTTGACTTTCAAGGGGGTTTCTAGGGGAAAGGTCTGGAAAGAAATGCACTTTTTCGCGTATTCTCAAGAAATGCATCCCGCCAGTTGGAATCGCCCCGTCTCGTCGCCGTCCTCGCCCGCCGCGCCCGAGGTGGACGTCATCAGCATGGGCCGCCGGGTCCGGCACCTGCGCAAGGCCGCCGGGCTCACGCTCGATGACCTGAGCGCCGCCGTCGGAACTGCTCCGAGCCAGCTGAGCCTGATCGAAAACGGCAAGCGCGAGCCCAAACTCGGCCTCCTCCAGCAGCTCGCGGCGGCCCTTGGCGCGAGCATCGACGAGCTGCTCGGTGCCGAGCCGCCCAACCGCCGCGCAGCCCTCGAGATCGAGCTGGAACGCTACCAGCGAAGCCCCATCTACGAGTCCTTGAAACTGCCCAAAATCCGTATCAGTTCGCGGCTGCCGATGGATGTGCTGGAGTCCATGGTGGGACTGCAGCATGAGCTCGAACGCCGGCTGAACGAACAGGTCGCTACCCCTGAAGAGGCCCGCCGCGCGAACGGTGAACTGCGGGCGATGATGCGCGAGCGGAACAACTATTTTGCCGAGTACGAGGCCGAGGCGCAGAAGGTCCTCGCCTCGGTGGGGCACACCAGCGGCCCGCTGTCCCATCACGTCATCGCGGACATCGCCGGGCACCTGGGTTTCAGCCTCCACCACGTGGGTGATTTGCCGCATTCCACCCGTTCCGTGACCGATCTTAAGAACCGCCGGATTTATCTCACGCAGAACGCGCGCAGCGACCACGACCCGCGTTCCGTGCTGCTGCAGGCGCTGGGGCACTATGTCCTGGGCCACCAGACGCCCAACAACTACGGCGATTTCCTGATGCAGCGGGTGGCGACGAACTATTTCGCCGCGGCGCTTCTGCTGCCCGAGCAGGCGACCGTGGAGTTCCTGCAGAAGGCCAAACAGGCCAAGGAGATCGCCGTCGAGGACATCCGTGACGCATTCGCCGTGTCCTACGAGACGGCCGCGCACCGCTTCACCAACCTCGCCACCCAGCACCTGGACATCCGCACCCACTTCCAGAAGACGCACAAGAGCGGCATCATCTACAAGGCCTACGAGAACGACGGCGTGACGTTCCCGCAGGACCACACCGGCGCCATCGAGGGCCAGCCGTCGTGTAAGAACTGGACATCCCGGGTGGTGTTCGACGTGCCGGACAAGTTCAGCGCCTACAACCAGTACACCGACACCCCCGCCGGAACCTACTGGTGCACCGCCCGGACGGAACGCTCCGCGAACGGCGAATTCTCGCTGTCCGTCGGCGTCCCCTACGCACAGGTCAAGTGGTTCCGCGGGCGGGACACCACCGAGCGGTCCAAGTCGACGTGCCCGGACGAAAGCTGCTGCAAACGTCCGCCTGCTTCCCTGGCCTCGGACTGGGCCGGGAACGCCTGGCCGTCGGCCCGGGCCCATTCGCACCTGCTCGCCGCGATGCCGCCGGGCGCGTTCCCCGGCGTGGACGAGACCGAAGTCTACACCTTCCTGCAGGCGCACTCCGGCAGCTGAGCAAACCCTCTCTCAGATCCTGCAGGGTTTCGCCGAACGCTCTCTCATGTGATGAGAGAGCGTTTCGGTTTTAGGTGCAGGATGTGAGGGAGGGTTTTGGTTACCCGTGGAGCTCCCGGTACGCGGCAGCGGCGGCCGGGTGCAGGGGCAAACCTGCGGTGTTGATCAGCGATTCCGGGCTCAGGAACTGGACCCCCAGGCTTGAACGCGGAATGAGCTCCTCGCCATGTCCCACCAGGATTTCGACGGTCTTCTTCACCGTGCGGGCGTCCGCATCGCTCCGGCACAGGAGGAGATTCGCCACGCCCACTGTCCAGACCGCTGGAATTCCCTCGTAGGCGCCCGCCGGGATCAGCACCCGGTCGTAGAAGACGCCGTATTTGGCCCGCAGCGCCGGAAGCAGCGGGGAGAGGTCCAGGAGCCCCAGCGCGGACTCGCCGTGGGCGGCAGCAATCGCCGCAGTCGGCACGCCCCCGGACCAGAACAGCGCATCCGCGGACTCATCCTGCAGGGCCGCGAGGCCCTCGTTGAGCCCGAGGCCCAGGACTGTGACAGTCTTGGCAGACGGGTCCGTGGGGCCGGCACCAACAGCAGCGGAGCCCAGCCCGGCAGCTTCGATCAGGCGGGGAGTGGTCAGCGACGTCCCCGACCCCGGCTCACCGACAGCCACGGTCCTGCCGGCCAGTCCGGCAATGTCCCGGATGCCGCTGTCCTTCCGGACCACGCAGTGGACATAGTTCTCGTAGACCTTTCCGACGGCGGAAATTCCGACGCCGGGCGTCCCGCTTCCTGCCGCCCGCCGCGCGGCCGCTGAGTCTGACAGTGCGACGGCGAAAGTTGCCCTGCCGGACAGGAGAAATTCGAGATTATCCAGGCTGCCCCCGGTGGTCAGCGCGGTGGCTTGGTCGGCCACGCCATGTCGCTGGAGGGACTCCGCCAATAGGGCAGCGAACTCCAGGTAGAAGCCGCCCGGCTCGCCGCCGGCGACGGTAACAACGTCCGGACGGTCCTCGGGCGTGCACGCGCTTAGGCTAGGCAGAAGCAGTCCGGTCAGCCCGGCCGCCAGGCCGGCCTTGAGGGCGGTCCTCCTCGGGGGCAGGGCCCCGGCCCTGAATAAATCAGTAATCCTGGCCCACCTGTCTTTGGGCAGCCGCGGTGTGCGGAAACTCGAGGCGGGCGATCAGGCCGTGTGGCGAGGCCTCGGCAAGCAGCAGGCGGCCGCCGTTGGCCCCAGCCAGTTTGTCCACGATGGTCATGCCCAGGCCGTTGCCGCGGATCCCGCGGTTCCGGGGAGAGCGCCAGAACCGGCTCGTGGCTGCTGCCCGTTCGTCCGCGGAAAGCCCGGGGCCGTCGTCGGACACTTCGATGGCCACCGCGCCTTCATGCATGCGGGCAGCAACCGAGATGTGTGCGCCGGCCGCGTATTTAGTGGCGTTATTGATCAGTTCCGCCACCATCTGGGCCAGCTCAGCGGGGTTGCAGGCGATGTGGACGGCCGGTGTGGGCGGGCTTTGCAGCAGGATTGAGGCTCCGCTGCGCCGGGCGGCCGGTCCTGCCCGTTCGGCTTCCTCCTGGAGGATCGGGTAGGGATCAATTGGAGCCTGCACCCCACGCGAAGGGCTGCCCAGCGGACCCCGGGCAGAGTCTTCACGGGCCCTGTGCTCAGCCGCCGCCAGCCTTAGGACTCCCTCCAGGATGTCTTCCACATGCTCGAGTTCCGCCAGGACTCCGGCTGCCGCGTCATGCTGGCGGGCGGTCTGAAGTTCCAACTCAAGCAAATCGATCCTGAGCCGCAGGGCGCCGACAGGATTGCGAAGCTCGTGCGAGGTGTCCGCTATGAGTTGCCGCTGCGAATCCAGGCTGCTGCTGACGGTCCGCGCCATCGTGCTGAACGAACGGCTCAGTTCCCGCAGCTCCGGTGGTCCGTCGTCCGGAAGCTGGCCAGTCCGGCCCGTTGCCGCAAGTTCCGTCACTGCCGAGTTCAGGCGATGGACTGGACGCAGCACCCACCCGGTCACTCGGGCCGCACCCAGGAGGAGCAGCGCAGCGAGCGCGGCGGCCGCCAACCCGACGACGAGCCACCGTTCCCGCAGTTGCTGCCGGGCCGCCTCCAGGTTCACCTCGAGGACCACCTCCCCAAGGACCTGGCTGGCACTGCCGAAGGACCGGGACACCACCTCGGACGCCGGGCCGAACGGCTGAAGCGGGGCAAGCGTGGTGTCGCTGAGGTTCAGGCTCGCCCTGGCCACCGCGTCGCGGACGTCCGCCCTGTCCTCGCTCAGGCCGCCCGAGTGCACGGTAACCTGCTGGAGACGGATCAGGACCCCCTCCTCGTAGAGTTCGGAGTATCTGTCCATCTCCGCCTGCAGCTGTGCGGATTCGCCGGCAGTCGCGGCGTCGAAAGCAACCTGCGCGAACCGGTTGAGCGCGGCGACGCGGTTGATCTGGAGTTCCTGCGTCAGTTCCCGGCTGACTGACGTCAGGATGGCGGTGGAGCCGAAGACCACGATGAGAACGGACAGCACGCTCAGGATGCCGAGGACACGCAGCTTCACGCCGGCTCCGCCTCAATCCGGTAGCCGACGCCGCGGACGTTGATGATGAAGCCTGGCACTTGGAGTTTTGCCCGCAACCCCGTCAGGTGCACGTCCAGGGCCCGGGACGATGCGACGAAAGCATCTCCCCACAGCGCGTCCAGGATCTGTTCCCGGGTCACCACCGAGCCCGCGTGACCGGCCAGCAGCGCGAGAAGGTCGAACTCGGTGGCCGTCAACGGCAACTTTTCTGAGGCGCGTGTTGCTACGCGTCTTTCGAGGTCGATCTCAACGTCGCCCAGCACGATGTTCCGTTGCGGCGTGCCGGGGTGGCGGCCGGCACGCCGGGTGACAGCTTCGATGCGGGCAAGCAGCTCGACCAGCTTCACGGGCTTGACCAGGTAGTCGTCGGCTCCGGACCTCAGGCCAAGCACCACACTGCGTTCGTCGTCGCGTGCGGTGAGGATCAGGATCGGAACCGGGGTGACCTGGCGAAGCTTCCGCAATACGTCCAGGCCATCCACATCGGGAAGCCCCAGGTCCAGCAGGATCACCCCGAACTTCCGGTGCACCAGCAGGGCGTCAGCCCCGCGGGCAACCCGGGTGGGGTTGTGCCCCGCGGACACAACCGCTGCGGCCAGCGCGGACGCCATGGCGTCGTCGTCCTCGACGATCAGCAATTCCATGGTCCGGTCCCTTTTCGTTGACTGGGCACCTGCAATCTGCCCGCTTTGGAGATTACCCTTTCCCCGGTCGAAACCTAAGGAAGTGTTAGGAAATGCCCTCCCACGTTGGTTGTGCTGTGGCTCACGCATAGCTTTGATAATGCCCTCGGCGTTTGATGGGGGCCGTCAACGTCGAGGAGGAACCATGGGCAAAGTTGCCGTGGACAGCAAGGAACTACGCCAGGAACCAGTAGCGCCGCCGCTAAGGAAGGTTCAGCGATGAGCACCCAGCAAGCCGAAATCCAGAATGAGTCAGCCCAGACCCGCAAAGCCGTAAGCAACATTCTCAAAGGCTCTGCCGGCAACCTCGTGGAGTGGTACGACCTCTACGTCTACACGGTCTTCGCGGCGTATTTCCAGTCGCATTTCTTCAATTCCCAGGACGACCTGCAGGCCGGCCTCGAGGCAATGGCCGTCTTCGCTACGTCATTCCTGATGCGCCCGGTCGGCGCCTGGTTCTTCGGCCGCTATGCGGACCGCAAGGGACGCAAGGCGGCGCTGACGCTCAGCGTGACGATCATGTCCGCCGGGTCCTTCGCCATCGCCATCCTGCCGACGACCCAGCAGATCGGTGTCTGGGCGCTGGTTCTGCTGATCCTGGTGCGGCTGGTCCAAGGCTTCTCCGTGGGCGGCGAATACGGCACCAGCGCCACCTACATGTCCGAGGCCGCCACCTCCAGACGCCGCGGATTCTTCTCCAGCTTCCAGTACGTCACCCTGATCGGCGGCCAGATGCTGGCCCTGCTGGTTCTCGTCATCCTGCAGAACGTCCTGCCCAAGGGCGACCTGACCGAGTGGGGCTGGCGCATCCCGTTCGCGATCGGCGGCGTCGCCGCGCTCGTGGTCCTATGGCTGCGGCGCTCGATGGAAGAAACCGTGTCGGCCGAGCAGGTCGAGGCCGCCAAGGTTCCCGCCGCGGCCGGCGTTGCACAGCCCGGCACCATGAGGCTGCTGTTCACCCAGTACTGGAAGCCGCTGCTGATCTGCATCGGCGTCACCCTCGGCGGCACCGTGGCGTTCTACACGTACACCAACTTCATCCTGAAGTTCATGAACGATACCTCCGGAATCGCCAAGACCGACACCTCCGTGATCAACTTCTGGGCACTGTTCATCTTCATGCTGCTCCAGCCGGTCTACGGCATCATCTCGGACAAGGTCGGGCGCAGGCCGCTGCTCCTGTGGTTCGGCATCACCGGCGTCCTGTTCACCTGGCCGCTGCTGTCCACCCTGGCCGGCACCAAGGATCCGTTCACGGCCTTCCTGCTGATGTTGGGCGGCCTGCTGATCGTCGGCGGCTACACCTCCATCAACGCCCTCGTGAAGGCCGAACTGTTCCCCGCCTCCATCCGTGCCCTCGGCGTGGGCCTGGGTTATGCCATTGCCAACTCGCTCTTCGGCGGTACGGTTCCGCTGCTCGGTGCCGCGTTCCAGAAGGCCGAGCGCGTGGACCTGTTCTTCACCTACGTCACCGTCGCCATCGCGATCTCGCTCCTGGTGTACATCTTCGCGCTGAAGAACAAGAAGGCCACGCACCTGGACCGCGAGCAGGGCCACGCCTGGGAGCCCGGGGCCGACGCTGGCGACGCGGGCATCGCTGGCCGCACCGACGATGACAAGGACCTCGTCGGCGCCTCGCGCCGATAGGTCGCCGGGCCGTTTCGACGGTTCCCTGCCCCCACGACGCTTAGAGTCGATCCGCCGGGAACCGTCGAAATGGGGGGGTACGACGGCATGGGGTACGACGGCGGGTGGCCGACCGCGGGACTTGGGTTCCGGCAGCTGGCCGCCCGCCGTCGTCGTTAACTCCTGGCGCTCTCCCGGCGCCTCCGGGGTGAGAGAATGGAGGGCGGTTCCGGCGGTCGTTCCGCCGGGAGCGCCCAGTGTTAATACAGCCGGCTGCCCTGGCCTCGTCCGCCACGCGGATCCGGGGCGTCCGAGCGAACCACTACGAACGGACCACCCATGTCTTCCGCCCAGACTTTCCCGGCTCCGGCGCCGCCTAAATTCGCCTCGATCGGTTCCCCGTACTTCAGTATCACGCTGGCCATCATGGCCGTGGTGCTGATCCTGTCCAACATCGGGGCGTCCAAGGGCGTGGCGATCGGCCCGATCATCACCGACGGGGGCTTCTTCCTCTTCCCGCTGGCCTACATCCTGGGCGACGTCATCAGCGAGGTCTACGGCTTCAAGGTGGCACGGAGGGCCATCGCCACCACGTTCGCGCTGTCCGTCTTCGCGTCGGTCTGCTACTGGATCATCATTGCCCTGCCCGGGTTCGACGACGAGTTCGGGGCTTCCAAGCAGGCAGCCCTCGAGGGTGCGCTCGGCCCGGTCCCGCAGATCGTGCTCGCCTCGCTGCTCGCGTTCCTGGCCGGCCAGACCATCAACTCCTGGATCCTGGTGAAGATGAAGGCACGCACGGGGGAGAAGTCCCTGTGGGCGCGCATCATGGGTTCCTCCGTGGCCGGCGAATTCGTAGACACCCTGATTTTCTGCAGCATCGCCGCGTCCGTGATCGGAATCAGCGACTTCGGCAGCTTCGCGAACTACGTCCTCGTGGGCTTCCTATACAAGACGATGGTGGAGTTCCTGTTCGTCCCGGTCACTTCGGCCGTGATCGGCTGGATCAAGAGGCGCGAGCCGAGCTACGGGGCCTGACCCGACGTCGACCCGGCCGGGCCTGGTTCACCCACCCGCCCGGGTTCGCCCACCCGCCCGGGTTCGTCCACCCGCCCGGTTCGCCGGAATCGTGCGACTTCGCCGCAAACTTCCGGCGACGCTGCGGGGTTCCAGCGAATTCGGCCTAAGGTTGGGAGCGGCCAGCCAAGGCGCGCAGCAAGCGGTTCTTGAATTCCTCTTCCCGGAATAGGTCCTTCCACTCGATGCGCAGGAATCGCCAGCCCATTTCCATGAGAGCCTTTTCCCGCCTTCGTTCCTCGAAGAGCACCTCGGGGGTTGGCTCGTAGTCGAAGTACTTGGTCTTGCCGTCGAATTCGAGAGCCACCTTTTCTTCCTTCCACGCGAAATCGAGGCGGTGCCTTCCCACCCGGGTTGTGACCTCGACCTGCGGCTCAGGCGCCTTAATCCGAAGCCGCAGGATCAGCTCCCGGGTGAGGGTTTCGCCAGGCGATTCCGAACTACGGTCAGCAGTTTCGAGTACACGACGGAACGTCCTTATGCCGCGGCGCCCGTCCAGCGAATCCGCCATGGCCTGCATCGCGCCCGAATCCGCCCCGAGTCGAAGGGCATGGTCCATAACGATCAGGGCCTTCCGATAGGGCAGCATCATGGCGCAGTCCGCGGCCGTTCTCTCCAGCGAAGTTGCCCGCAGCCCGCGCACCAGGGTTACCTCGTGGTCGGCGAACGGGCGTGTATGGCAGCGGACATCCTTGCCGTGGCGCTCATTCGATGGCCGCACCGGCTGTGTGAGGTGGATGAGATTGTCCACGTCCCAGAGATACAGGCCATGCAGCCGTGCAGCAGAGGTGTGGCTATAGACGAAGCCCCCGGTCGACGTCGTCCGGGTGCCGTGCGCGTGCGCGAAGATCCGTTGGCGGCTGCGGACAATCTGGGACTGGGCGTTCCAGAGGCTGGCCCGGAGGTAGCAGCCGTAGCGCAGCCGGACCAGAGCCCCGTTGTCCAGGAGCGATTTGATGGCACGGGAGCCATAGCCGAGGTCCAACAGTTGCTCGGTGCGCCACATGTTGCCCGTACCAGGCAGTTCCAGGAAGTCGTGTTTCGCCATGCCACAAGCCTCACGCGCCCGATTAGCTCCCGGGAGGTACCGCCGTCGTTATGTGGAAAACGCGACGTCGCCGGACAGCTGCGGGATCGCCGTAGATTTCCGGCGACCCGACGTGCTTCCGGCGACTTCGACGATCCGAAGAGTTTCGAGAGCGCGTCCACCCACCCTGCGGGAAGCGGCCCGGCCCGGGTTCGCCGGAAAGCCCCGGGTTCGCCGGAAAGCCGCAAATCTTCCGGCGACCCTGCAGGGCTCCGGCGAGTTCGGCGGGAGCCTGACGACTCCGCAGGGCTCCGGCGAGTTCGGCGGGAGGGTGCCCGGGCCTAGGAGTAGTACTGCGCCAGGGTCTCGGCCTTGAACTCGAAGAAGTTGCCGGCCTCGATGGCGAGGCGGGCGTCGTCGACCAGCTTTACGACGAAGCGCTCGTTGTGGATCGAGATCAGGGTTGCGGAGACCATCTCCTTGGCCTTGAACAGGTGGTGGATGTAGGCCCGGGAGTAGTTCAGGCAGGCGTAGCAGTCGCAGCCTTCCTGCAGCGGGCCGAAGTCGCGCTTGTACCTGGCGCCGGAGAGGTTATACCGCCCGGTCGGGTGGTAGAAGGCCGAATTGCGGGCCACCCTGGTGGGGGAGACACAGTCGAAGGTATCCGCGCCGTTTTCGATGGCCGTGAAAATGTCGTCCGGTTCGGAGATGCCGAGCAGGTGCCGCGGCTTGTTCTCCGGCAGCTCCTCGTTGCACCAGCGCACGATCGTGCCCAGGTTCTCCTTCTCCAGGGCCCCGCCGATGCCGAAGCCGTCGAAGTTCATCGCGCCGAGATCCCGGCAGGCCTTGCGCCGCAGGTCCTCGTACTGGGCGCCCTGGATCACGCCGAACAATGCCTGGTACGGTTTGCCGGCGCGCTCCGACGTGAGCCGGAAGTGTTCCGTGATGCAACGCTCGGCCCAGCGGCGGGTCCGTTCCAGGGATTCCTCCTGGTAGCCGCGGGAGTTCTGCAGCGTGGTCAGCTCGTCGAAGGCGAACATGATGTCGGCGCCGATCTGGTGCTGGACGTTCATGGAGATCTCGGGGCTGAAACGGTGCCGGTCCCCGTTGAGGTGGCTCTTGAACCAGACGCCCTCCTCGTCGACGTGTGCCAAGCGTTCCTTGCCGGGTGCCACGGCGTCGTCGGGGACGGCGGTATCCGCAACTGGCGCAGTCTTCATATCGATGACCTTCTTGAAGCCCGAGCCCAGGCTCATCACCTGGAACCCGCCGGAATCCGTGAAGGTGGGGCCCCGCCAGTTCATGAACGCGCCCAGCCCGCCCGCCTCGTCCAGGATTTCCGCGCCCGGCTGCAGATACAGATGGTAGGCGTTGGCGAGCACGGCCTGCGCCCCCAGCTCTGCGATGGATTCCGGCAACACCGACTTCACCGTGGCCTTGGTGCCCACCGCGATGAACGCGGGCGTCTGGATCTCTCCGTGCGGCGTGGTGATGGTGCCCGTGCGGCCCAGGAACGGCCCGCCGTTTTCGGCCAGCTGAGCGGACGACGGCGAGCAGCTTTCGCTCAGGCGTTTGCCGACCCGGAAGGAAAACTCGGATTGCCGGGCGGGCTGGAGCGGCGGCGCGGCTGGTTCAGGAATGGCTGGCACCGTTCAAGTCTGCCAGCTGACAGCCGGCAACCCTTAGTGCAGCGGGTCGGATGTGGGGTAGTTCTCAGCCCGCCATGTGTCCCAGTACTTCCGAACTTCCTCCAGCCGGTGGGCCCCCAGATCGTAGGTGGAGACGATCACGAGGGAACCGCCGTCGGGCCGGATGTCCGGGATGGACGGCTGGTCCGCTACGATCACGAGTCCCTCGCCGTGCTCGGCGTAGTGGTGGACCGTCAGGCCCACCTGATGGTTGCTCCGGAACCACACCCTGCCGGAGATCTCCTCGCCGGTGTCTAGGGTAAGCGAATATGGTTCGCCCGGGGCCGGCACATCGTTGACGCCCAGCTTTTCGATGACCGAACCCTCGGTGCCGGGAACGGAGAAGAAGATGGTGCGGCGCTTTCCGTGGGGATGCCGTTCCAGGGCAAAGCGGAGCTGCTGAAGGAAGGTCAGCCAGCCCTGGGTGATGTCCTCATCCCATGCGGCCCACTCGGAATTGTGGTCGACCGCGGCCCGGGTGACGCTGACCTCGGTACCGGTCGGGACCGGTTTCAGCGTGAAGACGTCCCCGCCGTCGACCACGAGGGAGGTGTGGTCCGCGCCTTCGACCACATTGGGGCTGAAGTAGATCTCATTGATCTCGGCGGCCTGATCATCAGCTTGCCAGCCGTGCCACTGTGCCACCTTGGACGGTTCGCGCAGCATCGTCCAGACCTGCTGCGCGTCGGAGTTGATCACAACGCTCAGATTGTTCGTCATGGGGCGAATCTACAACGCCCGGCCGCAACGGGGTAGGGCCAAACGAGTGTCAGGCGCGGACAGACTCGAGTTCGTTGCCGATCCGGCGCTCCAGCTCCTGTGCCCCGATCGTCTCCGAGCCCCCATGCGCGCGCAGGAACAGCAGCGCCTCCAGCCGCAGCAAGCGCCATTCCCGTTCCGCATCCGGATTCGAGCTGTCGATCGAGCGGAAGATTTCCTTGTCGTACAGATTCGGTTCGTTGAGCGAGCGCTGCCGCACCTTGGCGTTGATCCGGGCTTTGAACGGGTCCGTTTCCATGGTGTCCGGCGTGCGGAGGAGCCTCTCGTACACGGTGGCGCGTTCCTCCTGCCCGAGCCTGCGGCAGATGTAGCTGGAGAGCGCCAGGGCCGACTCCACCGATGCCCACCGTCCGGGGTTCCCGTCGAAGGGCAGGACGTTGAGCAGGTCGGCGACAGCGAGGGCGTTCTCGGCGTCCTTGCGGAGGATGAACAGCTCGTGCGCCAGATCGCTGAGGTCCTTGAGGCAGCTGCCGGACTTGGTATTAATGCCCTTGACCGGCCGCTCGGCGAGCAGCTGCACGCCCACGGCGTCCGGGTGTGCCGCCGCGGCCGCTTCCACCACGGATTCCGGTGTTCCCTCGGGGGACGGGATCAGTGCCAGGTCCGCCTCGCTCGGGCCGCTCGCTGCCGGCGGCCCGGCAGGCAGGGGAGGGACGACGACGGCGGGCGGCGCAGGGGGAGCGCCGGGAGTTTCAGCGGCGGGATCCGGCGTGGCGCCCTCTGCGGCGTCTTCCTTCCCGGCGCCGCCGCGACCGGTGCCGTTGTCGACGTCGGGGCTGGTACCACGCGGGGGAGGCTTCCCGGCGCCGTCCTCTCGGGCGGTAACCCCGAAGTCGGGAATGTCACCGCGGGCGGGAACCTCGGCCGCGTGCTCGGGGGCGTCCAGGACCGAGACGGCGGAACCGGCAGCGATCCGCAGCATTCCGCCGCCAGTCAGGGTCGCGAGAACCAGCGCGGGGGTGCCGAAGTCGTCCGTTTCTACGTCAACACGCTGGATCTCAGCGGAGCGTTTGCCGTCCGGAAGGAGCAGGTGGTGCCCGGTCTGCAGGGATCCAGCCGGCTGTTCGCTGTAGTTCCGGGAGGCTGGCGGGTGGGTCATCGGGGGTCCTTAAATTCTCTTATGGTCCGCCCAACAGTCTACAAAGGCAGGTGGTGAAGTCAGGGACGCCGGCGTTGCCTCGAGCGTCCCGGGGACTCCGCCGGGCACGCCGGGGCCGCCCGGCGGCGGTCAGTTGCCGACGCCTGCGAAGGCCAGCGCCTGACGGATCAGCGCCGCCCGGCCGCCGCTGAATTCGAGCTGCACATCCGAGCTCATTACTTCCTGGGGCGTCATCCACGTGAGCTCGAGGGCGTCCTGCCGCGGCGAGCATTCGCCGGTGACGGGGATGATGTACGCCAGCGCGACGGCGTGCTGGCGGTCATCGGTAAATCCGGTGTGGGACGGGGCGGGGAAGTATTCGGCGACCGTGAACGGCACCGGGCTGATGGGAAGTTGCGGGAACGCCAGCGGGCCGAGGTCCTTCTCCATGTGGCGCAGGAGCGCGGCGCGGATGGTCTCGCGGTAGAGCACGCGGCCGGAGACGAGGGACCGGATCATGTTGCCGTCCTCATCGGCCTGCAGCAGCGTACCGACTTCGTTCACGAACCCGAGCGGATCCAGCCTGACGGGCACGGCCTCGACGTAGACCATCGGCAGCCTGCCCCGCGCCTCGAACAAATCGTCTTCGGAGAGCCAGCCGGGATTCGGGTCAGGAGTGCGAACGTTCATGGTTAAGTTCTACCGCATCCCTGCCCGAACCCCGCCGTCCGTCAGATCGCCAGTACTGTTTCCAGCGGCTCGCCGGCGGCGATCCGTGCCAGCAGCGCCGGTTCGGCGGCGTCCGAGGCGAGCGCCTGCCCTAGTACATCGGCCGCGGCTTGCGGGGCCAGGACAATCACCCCGTTGTCGTCTCCGAGCACCCAATCGCCCGGATTGACCCGGACGCCGCCGCACTGCACCGGGACGTTCACCGCGGAGCCGCCGCTGTGGACTCTTTTGGTGGTCAGGCATGAAGTTCCGCGGGCGAAGACCGGCAGGCCGGTGGCGCGGAGTTCCACAAGGTCGGTGGCTACGCCGTCGACGACGACGCCCGCGGCGCCTTGCGCGGTGGCCGCCGCGGCGGTGACGGCGCCCACGGGCGCGTGCCGGTGGTCACCGGACATGTCCACGACCAGCACAGCGCCGGGATACAGCTCCAGCAAGGCGCGGTTCATGGCGAATGCGTCGTGATCTGAGATGCGCACCGTGACGGCTGGCCCGGCCATCTTGACGCCGTCGAGCAGCGACTGGATGGCCGGATCCACAAAACCGTCCTCCAGGAAATGCCCGATCGTTGGGTAACTGACGGCAGCCAGCCCCTCGACCAGGCCGGTGCTCACGGCGCCCCCGGTGCGACCGCGCCCGGATCCGTGCCCTGGACCGCTTCGCCGGCAAGTACGGCCACGCACTCGATTTCCAGCGAGACGCCCCACAGGCTGACGCAGACCGTAGTCCGCGCCGGCCTGGCAGTGGCGAAGAACTCGGTATAGACCCGGTTGTAGTCCTCCAGCCGGCCGGGATCGGTGAGATAGGCGTTGACCTTGACCACGTGCTCGAGGCCGGACCCGGCGGCCTCAAGCACTGACTGGAGGTTGCGCAGCGTCTGCCGCACCTGGTCCTCGAACGTATCGGGCTGGTCGTCCAGCCCGCTGATCGCGGGAATCTGGCCGGCGGTGAACACGAAGCCGTTGGCGACGACGGCCTGCGAGAAAGGGCCGACGGCGGCCGCGCCGCCCGGTATCTCCGCGATCCGGCGGATACCGCCCCCAACGGGAAGGACAGTGGGACGATCGGTGGGAAGAACGGTCATTTGGCTGCCGCCGCTTCGGCCGCGTCGGCGGGAGCCATGTCGACGGCGTCGATGTTGCCGTGGCGGGTTTCCGTCAGGACGAACAAGGCGCCGAGCGAGACCAGGGCGGCGGCCATGATGTACCACGCGATGGACGAACTCTGGTGGGTCACGCCCAGCAGCCAGGTGGTGATGAACGGTGTTGCTGCGCTGCCCAGGAGGCCGGAAAGCATGTAGGCGACGGACAGGCCCGAGTAGCGGACCTTGGAGCCGAAGAGCTCAGCGAGGAAGGTTGCGATCGGACCGTAGTTGGCGGCGAAGGCGGTCATCATTGCCAGGTAGGCGACGAAGAGCAAGGGCACAGATTTTGTGTCCATGAGCCAGAACATCGGGAAAGCCAAAGCGGCCTCGGCGACTACGCCCGCGTAGATGATCGGCTTGCGGCCGTACTTGTCAGAGAGCTGGCCGAAGAAGGGGATCAGGACAAAACACAGGGCACAGGCGGCCAGGACGACCCAGAGCATGAGCGCCTCTGAATGCCCCAGTTCCTTCTTGCCATATGACACGCCGGAGGCCACCAGCAGCGTAAAGGTGCTTCCCGTGGACAGCGTTGCGACACCGCCCAGAATGACCTGCTTCCAGTACTTGGCCATGAGGGCGGCGAACGGCAGTTTAGCCTTGGCCCCGGCGTCCTTGACCGCCTGGAAGGACGGGGTTTCCTCGATGTGGAGCCGGATGTAGATGCCCACCGCCACGAGCAGCGCGGAAGCCAGGAACGGGATGCGCCAACCCCAACTGAGGAGGGCTTCGGTGCTGACGCTCGAGGCGACAATGAGAAACGCGACGTTGGCGATCAGGGTACCGGCCGGCACGCCCACCTGGACCAGGGATCCGTAGAACCCCCGCCTGGACGGGGGTGCGTGCTCCACCGTCATCAGGACGGCGCCGCCCCATTCGCCGCCCAAGGCCAAACCCTGGATGACGCGCAGGAAGAGCAGCAGCAGCGGGGCCATGATGCCGATGCTGTTGTAGTCCGGCAGCAGCCCGATAGCGAACGTGGCGGCGCCCATGGTCAGCAGCGAGATCAGCAGCATGGATTTCCGGCCCAGCCGGTCCCCGAAGTGGCCGAAGATAATGGCACCCACCATGCGGGCGATATAGGCGGACGCGAAGGTTCCGAAGGCGAGCATAGTGCCGACGACGGGGTCAAAGCTCGGGAAGAAGATCTTGTTGAAGACCAGCGCGGAGGCTGTCCCGAAGACGAAGAGGTCGTACCACTCGACGGTGGTGCCGATGACGCTCGCGACGGCGATCTTGCGCATTTTGGCGAGGTCCAGCCGAGCGGCTTGGGATGTGGTTTCTACCAGTTGAGCCATCAGTTCTCCAGATGGGGGTGCGGGGACGAATGTCCGGTGCAAGGTAGAAGCCAACTATTCTGTGTTGGCGATCACAGCTCAATGGCGAAAAATCCACCAATAAAGCTCTCTGATTGGGTGTTCACACAACGGTTAGGCCCACGCAACCACCAGCCTGGCGGCCTGGGCCGGGACGGTCAGGTCGATTCCGGTTAGTTCGTGGAAACGATTGAGCCGGTTCAGGATGGTGTTCCGATGGCAAAACAGCTGCTCGGCGGTGGCCGTAATGTTTCCGGTGGACAAGAAATGCTGCACAGTCTCCATCAGGCGCTCCCGCTCTCCGCCCCGGCACTCCGCCAGGGCTTCGTCCAACTGGGCGGCAAGGTCGAGACCCGCATCTTGAAGATTCTGTTGGGCAAGCCGGGGCCAGGCAGCATCGGGGGACAAGGGGCCGGCATCGCCCGGGCGAAGCAGGGCCGCGAGGCTCTCCGCCGTCCGGGCCGCGGAGGGCAGGCCACGGAGGCCGTGGACCTCCGGAACGTAGCCGCAGGGAATGTCGGCCAGGTTTGCGGGCAATTGCTGCCCGGCCATGCGCACGTCCCGGGCTTTGCGCTGGGGAAGCTGCCAAAACAGATAGGTGTTTCCGCCGGATTCGTGCAGGAACAGCCTGTGGCGGCGCTGGCCGGAACCTAAGTTCGTTGCGGCCGCTCGAAGCCGGGCTCCCGGTTCACCGCTTGCAGCCACGAGGCCACACCGCGAATCAGCCCCAATGCCCAAGGCTGAGCCAACCTGGGCGGAAGTTTCGGCGGAGGGCGTGCTTTGGTTGAACAGCCGCGCGATGAATTCCTGCTGGATGCTGGATTCCTCCTGGGCCATGCGAACGCGCTCGGTCAGGTAGCTCATGTGGGTCCGGGTGGCGAATTCGTCGACTACCCGCCAGACCTGGTCCACCCGTGAAGCCAGCAGGGCTGCGTCCTCCGGGGCGGCGATGTCGAGGAGGTCGGCCCACAGGATGCTGAAGTCCAGTCGCACGGCCGATGTCAGGGACTCCGGCGGAATCCCGGACCGCGCGCGCTTGGAACCGAGGTCCGAAGCGAAGGCGAGCAGCCCGTCCCGTCCGTTGGCAGCCTGAACACGCCGAAGGCCGTGGATAAGGAGGCGGAACGTTTCCCTCGCCGTGTTCCGAATCTCCGGGACAGTCACCTGGCTTTCCCCATACTCCGGGATTTGCCGGACCCGGGCAGTGAACGCCAGGGCGAGGGCGTCCAGCCGCCCCTCCAGCTGGTCCACCAGTTCACTCCAACGGACTTCGTCGCCTGGCGATTCAAAATTGTGCATTCCCACATTCTAGGGCCGGAGATGCGTGGCGCACCGCTAGTTTTTTTGGGAAAAGCTACTGGCAGAATGGAGCGAAGCGCGGGGTGAGGCCAATCACAACCGTCGAACGATGCGCCGCCGTCACGGATTGACGCGGTTGGCTGCAGTCAAGTCCAGTCACATTCTTTGGAGCAATCATGGCAAGAAGCGCAAGCAACGCCACCACCATCGCCACCCCGCAGACTTCCGGGGTCGTCGATGAGAGCGTGGCCAAGAAAGTCGCCCTCGCGGCGCTCGTCGGAACGGCACTGGAGTGGTACGACTTCTTCCTGTTCACCACCGCCGCGGCACTCGTGTTCAACGCGCAGTACTTCGTGTCGCAGGACCCCTTCGTGTCGGCGATGAGCTCCTTCGCCACGCTGGCGGTGGGATTCGTGGCCCGCCCGATCGGCGGCTTCATCTTCGGATCCCTGGGTGACAAAATCGGCCGCAAGAAGATCCTGATGGTCACCATCGTCGGCATCGGCATCGTGACCGGCCTGATCGGTCTGCTGCCCAACTACATGACCATCGGCGTAGCAGCACCTATCCTGCTGGTCGCGCTGCGGATCCTGCAGGGACTCGCCGTCGGCGGCGAGTGGAGCGGCGCGGTGATCATCGCCGTCGAAAACGCCCCCGTTGCCAAGCGCGCCCGCTATGCGGCCCTGCCGCAGATCGGGTCCCCGATCGGCACCATCCTGTCCTCGGGCGGCTTCTTCGGAATGCTGTACCTCGTGGGCCAGACCAACTTCGACGCGTGGGGCTGGCGCATCCCGTTCATCGCGGCGCTGCCGTTGCTGGCCGTCTCCATGTGGATCCGCAGCAAGCTCAGCGAGTCTCCTGAATTCGAAGCGCTCATGGAGTCCGGCGAGACCGAGCACGCACCCATCCGCGGCGTGCTGACGAAGAGCTGGCGCCAGATCCTGGTGGGCATGTGCTCGGCGCTGCTTGGGATCGGCGGTTTCTACCTCATCACCAGCTTCGTGGTCTTCTACGGCACCAGGATCCTCAAGATGCCCTACGAAACCCTCCTGCTCGGCTCGCTCCTGGCCGCCGTGGTGGAAATCTTCGTCCTGATCTGGGCCGGACGCATGGGCGAGAAGTTCGGAGCCAGCAAAGTCATCCTCTGGGGTGGCGTCGCATCAGCCGCCATCGCAGTACCCGTCTTCCTGGCCATCGACACCGCCAACCCCGTCCTGGTGGTCCTGGCCATGATCGTCGGCGTGTCTACGCTGTCCATCCCGTACGCCGTGTCCGGAACGGCCCTCACCGCGCTCTTCGCCACGAAGGTCCGCTACACCGGCGTCGCCATCACGTCCAACAGCGCCGGCGTCATCTCGGGCTTCGTGCCGCTGATCGCCACGGCCCTCGTGGCCGCCAACGGCAACTCGTTCTGGCCGGGTGCCATCATCCTGCTGGTCGTGTCCGTGCTGACGGCGCTGTCCGGCATCCTCCTCCCCGCACTCAGCATCGAAGAAGAGGGAATGAAGCATTGAGCACCACAACCACCGCAGGGCACCTGATCGTTGCCCAGCTGGAACGAGCCGGCATCCAGCGCGTCTACGGCGTCCCCGGCGAAAGCTTCCTGGACGTGCTGGACGGCCTGCACGATTCCTCAATTGAAACTGTGGTGACCCGCCACGAAGGCGGCGCCGGGTTCATGGCCCTCGCTGAAGGCCGGCTCACGGAGCTCCCCGGCGTCGCCATGGTGACCCGGGGTCCCGGCGCCGCCAACGCCTTCATTGCCATCCACACCGCGCACCAGGACGCCACCCCGATGATCCTGTTCGTCGGCCTCATCCCGGTCGCGGACCGCGGCCGGGAGTCGTTCCAGGAATTCGACATCAACGCCTGGTTCGGCAGCACGGCGAAGAAGGTCGTGACGCTCGACGACGCAGCCTCCGCGGCCCGCGTGGTGGATGACGCCATCTTCACCGCACTGAGCGGCCGCCCGGGCCCGGTGGTGATCGGCCTTCCCGAAGACGTGCTGGTCCACGCCATCGAATCGGGCACCGTGGAGCCCCGCACCGTCGCCCGCACCGAACCCGCAGCGGCGGACCTCGCCGGCCTCGAGACCAAGCTCGCCTCGGCCAGGAAGCCCCTGATCGTGGTCGGCGGCGAAGGCTGGGACCAGGACTCCTCCGACGCGCTGGCCGGCTGGGCGTCCCGCCACGGCGTCCCCGTACTCGCGGATTTCCGCGCCTACGACGCCGTCCCGCACAGCAGTGACTCCTACGCCGGATATCTGGGCTACGCCCGCAGCGACGCCAACGCCCGCCGGCTCGACGAAGCCGATCTGCTGGTGTTTGTCGGCTGCGTCCGCGCCGACGTCCTCTCCGACGGCTACAAGCGCGGACTGGATGCCGCCACCGTGGTGGTCAACCCCGACGCGGACCTGCTGGGCCACTTCGGCCGGCTGGACCAGCACATTCCGGCCCACGTCGCGTCCTTCGCCAAGGCACTCGCCGTCACGGACTCCACGGTGGAACCCGCGGCCGGCTGGCTGGCGGGGGCCCGCGCGGACTACGAAAAGTTCTCCACGGCGCAGCCGGACAGCGGGAACGAAGTGGACTCAAAATATGTGGACCTCGCCGTCGTAATGGAAATCCTCAAACAGGAAATGGACGACGACGCCGTCATCACCTACGGGGCAGGGAACCACTCGCTGTGGCCGGCCCGCTACCTCAAGCACAACACGGCAAACTCACTCGCCGCGCCCCGGAACGGTGCCATGGGCATGGGGATCCCGGCGGCGGTGGCCGCCTCCCTCGCGTACCCCGGCCGCCAGGTGATCTCCGTGGCCGGGGACGGCTGCTTTCTGATGAACGGCCAGGAAATGGCCACGGCCATGGGCCATAGCGCGAAGTTCATCGCCCTCGTGGTGGACAACGGCATCTTTGCCACGATCCGCGAACACCAGGAAGGCCACTACCCGGGCCGCCCCTCAGGCACCCATATGACCAACCCGGACTTCGCCGCGCTGGCCCGGTCCTACGGCGGCTACGGCGAACGCGTGGAGAAAGCGGAGGACTTCGGCGCCGCCTTCCGCCGCGCCGTCGAATCCGGGCTGCCGGCGGTCCTGCACCTCCCGCAGGACCCCGCCACCCGCTCACCCAAAACTTCCAGCAACTGACCGGAGCCCGCCATGATCACCCTTCACAACATCATCAACGGTGAAATCGTCCACGGGAGTGCGGCAGGCGGTCCGGCCGAGGCCACCCTGCCGTTCTTCGACCCCGCCACCGGAGTCCAGCTCGGCACCGCCCCGGACAGCGACGCCGCCACGGTGGACCGCGCGTTCCAGGCCGCTCGCACGGCCTTCCAAAGCTACAAGCGGACCACGCCGGCGGAACGTCAGGCCATGATGCTCAAACTCGCCGACCTCATCGAAGCCAACGTTGACAGGCTCCTGGACGCCGAGGTGGCCTGCACCGGCAAACCCCGCGAGATCACCCGCGAGATCGAAATCCTCCGCGGGGCCGACCAGCTGCGCTTCTTTGCCGGCGCCTGCCGCGTGGTGTCCGGGACCGCGCAGACCGAATACGTCCGTGGCTTTTCCTCGACAGTCCGGCGGGAACCGCTCGGCGTGGTCGCCCAGATCACCCCATGGAACTATCCGTTCATGATGGCCATCTGGAAGATCGGACCGGCGCTCGCCGCCGGCAACACCCTGGTGCTGAAACCGGCGGACACCACGCCCTGGTCCACCCTGGTCCTGGGCGAGCTGGCGCAGGAAGCCTACCCCGCCGGCGTCGTGAACGTCATCTGCGGCGGACGCGCGACCGGTGCCGCCATGGTGGAGTCCGAGATCCCCGAAATGGTGTCCATCACCGGCTCCACCCGGGCCGGCGCGCAGGTGATGTCCGCGGCGTCGAAGACCCTCAAGGACGTCCACCTGGAACTCGGCGGCAAGGCGCCGGCGATCGTCTTCGCGGACACCGATATTGACCTGGCGGCCCGCGAGATCGCGCTCGGTGCGTTCTTCAACGCCGGACAGGACTGCACCGCGGTGACCCGCGTGCTTGTGGAGGAATCGATCCACCAGGAGTTCGGCGCCGCGCTCGCCGGAGCGGCCGCAGCGCTGAGGGTCGGCGGCGACGCCGCGGATCTGGGGCCGCTGAACAGCGCCGCGCAGCTGGACCGGGTGGAGGGCTTTATGTCCCGGCTGCCGGCGAACGCGAAGGTCCTCGCCGGGGGCAAGCGCACCGGCGCCGGCTTCCACTTCGAACCGACCGTGATCGACGGCGTGGTCCAGGCCGACGAGGTGGTGTGCGAGGAAATCTTCGGACCCGTCGTCACCATCCAGCCCTTCCGGGGCGAGGCCGAAGCAGTGGAGCTCGCCAACGGGACGAAGTACGCGCTGGCCTCCAGCGTCTGGTCCAACAACCACGGCATCGTCACCCGGGTGTCCAACGAGCTGGACTTCGGCGCTGTCTGGATCAACTGCCACCAGGTGATCCCCGCCGAAGCCCCGCACGGCGGTTTCAAGCACTCCGGCACCGGCAAGGACCTCTCCGTCTTTGGCCTGGAGGATTACACCCGCATCAAGTCAGTCACCACCTCCCACCGCTGAGAACCACGCTAGGTAACCATGAAACTCGATCTGCTGCTGCGAAACGCGGACATCATCACCATGGACGGGCGCCGCCCCCATGCCACCTCGCTGGGTGTCTGGCAGGGCCGGATCGTGGGTCTCGACGATGACCTGGACGGGCTGGAGGCCGCCGAAGTCCTGGACCTCAGCGGCGCCACCGTGACTCCCGGCTTCATCGACGCCCACTGCCACACCACCTGGTTCGGGCTGGGCCTCGGCGAACTGGACGTCTCCGCCGCGCGCGGACTGAATCAGCTCTACGCCCTGCTGGAGGCCGGCATGGCGGCAGACAGTGCCGCGGAATCGCCCTCAACCGCTGAATCCGGGGCCGGCGCGGCGCCCGGCTGGCTCCTGGCCACCGGATTCAGCCAGCAGCAGCACGGCGGCGAGTTTCCGGACATCGCCGTGCTGGACCGGATCACGGGCAGCCGGCCGCTGTTCATGCGGCACAACTCCGGCCACATGGCCGTCGTCAACACCGCCGCGCTCCGGCTTGCCGGCGCCGATACGGCGTCGTTTCCGGACCCCGACGGCGGCGTGATTGTTCGCGATGCCGGCGGCCGCCCGACCGGGCTGGTCCAGGAAACGGCGCAGCAACTGATCCAGCAGCTGATCCTGCCGTACTCCAGCGAGGCGATTGAAGCCGCGCTGGACCGGGCCACCAGCTACTACGCCGCAGAGGGCATCACAAGCTTCACCGAGGCGGGGATCGGCGGCGGCTGGATCGGCCACAGCCCGGTGGAGCTGGCCGCCTACCAGCGGGCGGCGTCCGCGGGCAGGCTCCACGCCCGCGCGCAGCTGATGCCGGTCCTTGATGTGCTCCACCCGCTCGGCGGACAGCAACCGCGGGGCGCGGCGCCGGCCGGCCTGGACCTCGGCATCGCCAGCGGTTTCGGCGGCGACTTCCTGTCGCTGGGCCCGGCGAAGGTGTTCCTGGACGGCTCCCTGCTCGGCGAAACGGCGGCAGTCAGTGAGGACTACTGCAGCCACGGCGGAACGGACAACGCGGGCAACACCGGCTACTTCCAGGCGGAACCGGAGGCCCTCCGGGACAAGATCGAGGCTGCCTACGCGGCGGGCTGGTCGATCGCCGCGCATGCCATCGGCGACCGCGCCATAGACCTCGCGATCGACATCATCTCCGATTGCGCGGGGAAGTATCCGCCCCGGGCCGTGCCCAACAGGATCGAGCACGCCTCGATGACCCGGCCGGACCAGCTTCCGCGGCTCGCCGCAGCCGGTATCGCCGTCACCCCGCAGGCCAGCTTCTTCTTCAACGGCGGGGACGGAATGACCGCCTCGCTGGGCCCGGAAAGGCTCGGCTGGGCCTACCGTGCGGCGTCGTTCCTTTCGGCTGGGGTGACGCTCGCCGGGAGCTCCGACCGCCCCGTCGCAGACGGAAATGTGCTCCGCGGAATGCAGGCCTTCGTTGACCGGTGCACTGAATCCGGGACCGTTTTCGGCAACCAGGACGAGCGGCTGAGCCCGTTCCAGGCCTTGGCGGCGTACACCACCGGGGCCGCCGCAGCCACCGGCACGTCTGGTGTCAAGGGCTCACTGACCGCCGGGAAGTTGGCCGACTTCACCGTCTTGTCCGGGTCCCCGCTCCTTGCCCGAAATATCGCGGAGCTCAAGGTCCTGGCCACCGCCGTCGGGGGGACCTTCACATTCCAGGCGCCTGGTATGCGGTTCCGGCCAGCGGACGATCCTGCCGCGGCCACACCATTCTCAAGCACAGCTACCAACCGTTCATAGGGGAACACCGTGACTTCTCAGACCACTTTCAGCACCCGCGACGCCGCATTCGTGCGGGACTTCCACATCATGAGCCAATTCGGCGCCACCGAGAACGGCGGCGTCGAACGGCAGGCCGCCAGCGCCCCGGACGGGCAACAGCGGCAATGGCTTACAGGCCTGCTGGAGGCGCAGGGCTTCACCGTTGAGTTCGACCGGGCCGGCAATCAGTGGGGCCTGTACGAGGCAGTGCCGGGAGCGCCCTTTGTTGTGGTGGGCTCGCATATGGATTCGCAGCCGACGGCGGGACGGTACGACGGCGCCTACGGGGTGCTCGCCGCAGCCCACGCGGCCTTCCGGCTCGTCGAGCAGTGGGCCGCCGCCGGACCCGACGGGCAGCCCCAGTTCAATGTCGCGGTGGTCAATTGGTTCAACGAGGAGGGCTCCCGCTTCAAGCCGTCCATGATGGGATCCTCCGTCTACACAGGAAAACTCGAACTCGAGACCGCGCTGGCCACCACGGACGCGGCCGGCGTCTCGGTCCGCGAGGCATTGGACGCGATCGGCTGCCGTGGCACCTACGAGGGACCGGAGGCCGCGTACTGCGCCGAAATCCACATTGAGCAGGGCCGAAGCATGGAACGGGAAGGCATCACCATCGGCCTGGTTAATTCCAACTGGGCCGCCAACAAATACGAGTTCGTGGTCCACGGCGAGCAGGCACACACCGGCTCCACCGTGATCGCCGACCGGAAAGACGCGCTGCTGGGGGCATCGATGATGGTCGTGGCAGCCCGTGAACTCGCGGATACTTTTCCGGGCGTGCTGCACACCTCCGTCGGGCAGCTGACTGTGTACCCGAACTCGCCCGTAGTGGTGCCCTCCCGCGTCAGCCTGCTGCTGGACCTGCGCAGCGCCGATGAGGCCGTCCTGGGCGAGGCAGATGCCATGCTGCATCAGCGGATCTCCGGGATCGAGCGGCTCGCGAACGTGACCGTGGAACGCAACCACGCCCACTCGTGGCCGGTGACGCCGTATCAGCCCGAGGGCGTTGAGCTGGCCGCGAAGGTGGCGGCGGACCTGGGAATGGCGAACAAACAGGTCATGACCCTGGCCGGCCACGATTCGACCAACATGAAGGACCTCGTGCCAACCGTGATGCTGTTCGTGCCCAGCGTGGACGGGATCTCCCACAACGAGCACGAATACACCACCGACGAGGACATCGTGGCAGGGCTGACCATGCTGACGGAGGTCGTCAACCGGCTCTGCAACGGAGTGCTGGCCGACTGACGCCGCGGCGGATCCGGCTCAGCTCGGCGACGGGGCCGCTGCGATCCAGAGCGGCGGGCGGGCAGAAGTGCCGGCCGCGTCCGGGTTGGCCACGTGCAGCGTGGGGATGGCGGCTTCCTCGATCACTGCCACCTCGTGTCCCGCTGCGGCAAGGCGTTCACGGAGGGCGTGCAGGTCGCCGGCGTACTCGAAGCCCATGCCGGCGCGGCCGGCACCGGTGACGGATCCGACCATCAGGATCCCACCGTTTTTCGCCGTGAAGGCTTCTGATTCCACGTTGTCCGGGTCGCTGCTGCCCGGATTCGGGCGGGCCAGGGCGCCGATGTCGCGCAGGGTTCGGGCCGCCGCCACAGCGTCCTCGGAGAACCAAACCACGACGACGGCGAGGCCCGGATCCGCTTCCGTCGACCCGCCCCAGCTCCCGTCCGCGGCGCGCGTCGCCGGGTCGGCCAGGAAACTGAACCCGTCCGGCGCCGTGACGCGGCAGGAGGGGCCGTGGTCCGCGTCGATGAGTTCCGCGGTGGTGCCGCCGTCGGCGGCCCCCGCCTCCTGGGTGCGCCGGGCAAACTCCTGCAGGTTGCCCACCTCAACACCGAAGGACGTGGTGCCGTCCTCGGGGGCTCCCTGCTCGACGAAATGGAGGCCGAGGCGGCCGGAACCGGCGTCGAACTCCCGCCAGGTGGGCTCATCGACAGTCTTGACCATGCCCAGGGAGGTGAGCAGCCGCTCCCACTCATCGAGGCGGGAGGTGAAGTGGACCGGGCGAACACGCAGCATCGTTGCTCCTTAGGTTGTGACAGATCCGGCTCTCAGGGATATCGTGCCACCAAATCCGCACTCATGGTCAGGGGGGAGCACAATGGTGCCATGGCTGTTGAACTTGAGGAACTGCTGGTCAAGGACGCCGCCGAGTGGCGCGCCTGGCTCGAGCAGCATCATGCGGACAGCCCTGGCGTGTGGCTGGTGCTGCACAAAAAGGGCGGCTCGGTGACCGAGCTGGACTACGAGGCGGCGCTGCTGGAGGCGCTGTGTTTCGGCTGGATCGATGGCCAGGGCAGGCGCCGGGACGCGGAGAGCTCGTTCCAGCGGATGACCCGGAGGGGTCCGAAGAGTGTGTGGTCGGAACGGAACGTGGACCGGATCGGACGCCTCGAAGCCGCCGGGCGGATGACCCCCGCAGGGCGCGCCGCCGTCGACGCCGCCAGGGCCGACGGGCGCTGGGAAGCCGCCTATTCGGGGTCTGCGACGGCGGTGGTACCGGCGGATCTCGCGGCGGCCATCGCGGCCGAACCCCGGGCCCAGGCCATGTTCGACGTCCTGACCTCCGTCAACCGGTACGCGCTGATTTACCGGACCAACGCGGTCAAACAGGCCTCGACACGGGAGAAAAAGATCGCCCGTTTCGTCGAGATGCTGGCCCGCCACGAGACGCCGTATCCGCAGAAGAAACGCGCGGCCGGCGCCGAGTAAGGTCCTGCGCTCAGAAGTCCCCGTCCTTCACGTACGGATGGCTCCACAGCGTGAGCTGAAGCAGGCACGATTTCACCCAGGCCTCGTGCATCTTGTCGACGACCTCTGGAGCATGCCCCCTGTTGGCGAGGAACGGCTTGAGCGTGAAAGTCACCGGGAAGATCAGCGCGAACAGGTAGCGAAATGGCACGATGTCGGTGGACGAGGCGCCGTCGGTAAGATTTTTCTTGCTGCGGTGGTGGCGCAAAGCGATCTCGTGCTGGTAGTCAAGCCAGTCCTGGCCGTACTCGGCGCGCGCCGTGTCGAGGATCCACTGGCCGAAGCGCCGGCGGACCGCGCCGAGGTAATCGCCCAGCGGCTCGGCGCTGCTCTTGCCGCTGAAGGAGGCCAGAAGATGAGGTTGTGAACCGATGAAGCCGTACCAGACGTCGAGAATCTCCTCCACCTGCTCCTCCACCACTTCAAGGGACAGGCGGAGGTGCTTCACGTCGTCGTCGCCGAACAGCGCGCTCGCCTTCTTCAGCTCGAATTCAGCGAGCGTCAGCGGTGAGCGTGCAAGCGTTGCGGTGCCGGCGGTGTAGCCGGGAATATCGTGTGACATTGGCCCGCTCCTTCTGCTTCCAGGTGAAGCCCGTTCCGGCTCCGTGTAAGTCAACACTAAGTAGGCTGCGCAGTTAACGGTAGAGGGTCCGGATGACGCGATGCCGGATAGCGAAGCAAGGTTCAAGGCCAGCCGGCACCGACCAGCGGCCGCTCAGAACCCCACGCCCATGGCCTGGGCGATCACCACGGCCGACGCCGAGGACCACGCCTGCGGATGGCAGGACGCCGGATACGGGACCGCATGGCCGGAATCGGACAAGGGGACACCGGCAAACAGTTCCGGCAGCCGGTGGTCGAACGAGCCGGCCGCCTTCAGCAGTCCTTCGGCCAGAATCCGGGCCTCGGCGAGGAAGCCCTCGGCCAGCAGCCCGCGGATGGCGATGGCCGTATCGTGGCTCCAGACCGAGCCGCAGTGGTAGCTGAAGGGCCAGAAGCCCGCGGCTCGGCGGGAGATCGTGTGCACCCCGTAACCGGAGAACAACTCCGGGCTGAGCAGCCGGTCCGCCACCAGCCGCGCCTCCGAGGCGTCGAGGATGCCGGTGCCGAGCAGGTGACCCATGTTGGAGCCCGGCACATCCAGCGGGTCGCCGTGCCCATCGAGGGCCATCGCCGGGAACAGCCCGCCTTCGTCCTCCATCCAGAAGCACTCGCGGAATGCCTGCTTCAGGGCTTCGGCGAAGTCCCGCAGCGCCTGTCCGCCGGGCTCGCCGTAGGCATCGAACAACTCGGCCGTTTCCACTGCGGCCTGGTAGGCGTAGCCCTGCACTTCGGAGAGCGCCATCGGGCCGTCCGCCTGGCGGCCGTTGCGGAACTGCATGGCGTCCCTTGCGGTTTTCCAGCCCTGATTCCCGAGCCCGTGCCCGTTGTCCTGGTAGCAGAGGAAGCCGCCGTTGGCACCGTGATCGCGCACTTCGCCGGCAGCCAGCAACCATTCCGCCGCCCGTGCGGCGTTCGGCAGCAACGCCCGGACTGTGCTGTCATCCGTGCCGGCGCGGCCCAGTTCGCCGAGCAGGCATAGCCACAGCGGGGTGGAGTCCAAGGCGCCGTAGTAGATCGGCGGCAGGCGCAGGCCCTGGCTCTCCAGGACCAGCTCCTTGGCGCGCAGCTCGTGCAGGATCTTCCCGGGTTCCTCGGCGCCCGCGGGATCGTTCCGGCTGCCCTGGAAGGCGGCCAGGGTGCGCAGCGTCCCGCCGGCCAGCCCGGCGTCGAGCGGCAACAGCAGGCGCGCCGCCCACAGCGAGTTCCGTCCAAAGAGGGTGAAATACCACGGCGCTCCGGCGGCCAGGAAGGGGGCGTCCGGCAGCTGGCGGGAAGCCAGGCGGAGGCCGGCCAGTTCATCGAGGGAGTTGTCCAGCAGCAGGCCCAGCGCACCGGACGGCTCCGCGCGGGGCCGCCGCGAGGCGGGCGGGCGCGCGGCCACGACGGCGTCCTCGCTGTCCGCCAGGACGGCCTGCCATTCGGCCTCGAAGGGCCGCCCGCGCCCTGCCGTTCCACGCCAAAGCAGCCGTTCTCCCGCGGCTACGCTGCCCGGGGCGGCCACCGTGAGCGTCCGGGCGCCGTTCCGCCAGCGCAGGGCTGAGTCGTCCGCGGCGAACGGCGCGAACGGCTGGCTGAGCCGGCTGAGCCGGATGGCGGCCATATCGGTGAAGTCCGCGGCGAGCCGCACTTCAATTTCGACGTCCAGGGCGTCGAACGAGGTGTTCACCTGCAGGGAGTGGCGCACCACGCCCGGTGTGACGGTCCAGGTCTGCGCGAGCTCGACGGCGGGATCTTCCGTAGGCCCGGGAATGCCGTGGACCAGTCCCCGGACACGCAGCACGCCGCCGGCCTCCGCCTCGACCGAGGCCGGTTCGGGCGCCATACCGTTGACGCGGACCTCGGCCCGGCACAGCATGCGGGTGTCGCCGTGCAGCAACCCGGTGAACCAGCCCGCTCCCGAGGGGCCCGAGGCGCCCGCGCCTGAGGCGCCCGGGCCCGAGCCGCCCGGGCCCGAGCCGCCGGCGCCGTCACCAGCGGCCGCCGCGCTATCCCCGCCCTCGAGCCGGCCGTCGGCGTCGAGCCACAACTGGGTGGGAGCGGCAATGGCGCAGTGCTGGCGGTGAAGCGCTGGCTGAACGGTCATGCGCCCACCCTATGCCCGGGCGCGGACGGGCTCAACGGAACGCGCGGGGGCGCGGCGGCCTCTACTGCGGCGCCGCGTCTTCCAGCGGGAAGGCGACGGCCTCGCCCACCACCCGCAGGCACAACTCGGTGCCGGGACGGGCGATCGAGGCGTTCCAGTGCCGGATGGTGATGATTTCGCCGCCGCCGGGGTAGCGGTAGTCGGCCACGGCGCCCTCGGCGAGGACGGCCGGGACGGCGAGCTTGAGCCGCACCGTGGATTCCGGGCCGAAGTAGTCGGTGTCCACCACGACGCCGCGGATCGGGCCGTCCTCGGCGATCCGGATCTGCTCCGGGCGCAGCATGAGCTGGACCCGTCCCTGCGCCGGGGGCCTGCGCACGGGGATGCCGCCGAGCGAGCAGGTGGCCAGCGAGCCTTCCATCCAGGCATCCAGGATGACGGCGTCGCCCAGGAACTCCGCGGTAGCGCGGTCCGCGGGCCGGGTATAGACGACGAAGGGGTTGCCGATCTGCGCCAGCCGCCCGCCGCGCATCACCGCCACCTGGTCCGCGAAGGACAGCGCCTCGGCCTGGTCATGCGTCACCAGGATCGTGGTCACGCCGGCGTCGTGGAGGACCTTGCCGACCGCCCGGCGCGTGGCCACGCGGAGCCCGGCGTCCAGGGCGGAGAAAGGTTCGTCCAGCAGCATGAGTTCGGGCTCGCGGGCCAGTGCCCGGGCCAGGGCGACGCGCTGCTGCTGCCCGCCGGACAGCTGGTGCGGCCGGCGCTTGGCCATCGCCGCATCGAGGGACACCATCTCCAGCAGCTCGGCGACCCGGGCCTTGATCCCGCGGTGGCCGCCCGGGAGCTTGGAGGCGTCCAGGCCGAACGAGACGTTCTGGCCGACAGTCAGGTGCGGGAACAGGGCACCGTCCTGCGCCACATAGCCGACGTGGCGCTTGTGCGCGGGAACCCAGACACCGTCGCCGGCCACTTTGCGGCCGTTGAGCGAAATGGTGCCGGTCTCGGGGTGCTCGAAACCGGCGATGAGCCGCAGCAGGGTGGTCTTGCCGGAACCGGAGGGACCCACGATCGCCGTCGTCCCGCCCTTGGCCACCGAGAGGTTGACGCCCTGGAGGACGGCCTGCGAACCGAAGTTTTTGGTCAGCGAGCCGATCTCCAGGTGGCTGTTCGTGCTGGTCGCCACGGACGCGGCGATCCGGGGTTCCGGCAGCCTGGCGGGGGCGTCGCGCAAGGGCGAAGTTTCGGTCACTGTCCCGCTGCTTTCTTGGACTGCTGGAAGAGGAGGTAGGTCATCGGAGCCGAGATCAGGATCATCAGCAAGGCATACGGCGCCGCGCCGGCATAGTCGATTTCGCTGCTCTTGCTCCAGAACTCGGTGGCAAGCGTGCGGGTGCCGTTGGGCGAGAGCAGCAGCGTTGCGGTCAGCTCATTGACGATCGCCAGGAACACCAGGGCGGCGCCGCCGGCGGCGGCCGGGGCGGTGAGGCGCAACGTCACCCGCAGGAAGGACAGCAGCGGCGGCTTGCCCAGCGCCTGCGCGGCCTCATCGAGTTCCTTAGGCGCCTGGGACAGTCCGGAGCGGAGATTGACCAGGGCGCGTGGCAGGAAGAGCAGCACGTAGGCGGCAATCAGGACTCCCGCGGTCTGGTACATGCCGGGCACGAGCCGGATGCTGACGGTCACGAAGGCCAGGCCCACTACGATCCCCGGCATCGAACTGGTCACATAGTTGGACAGTTCCAATGCCTTGCTGAACCAGCTGGGGTGCCGGACCGCGAGGTAGGCCATGGGGAACGCGACCACCGTGGTGGCGAGGGCGCCGGCGAGGCCGTAGGTGAGGGTCTGCAGCAGGGCCGGCAGGAATTCCTCCGCGGCCCAGATGTCCGGACCTCCGGCGACGATCCACCGGAGCACGAAGGTCAGCGGCAGCCCGAACGCCAGCGCGGTCAGGGCCAGCAGGGCCAGCTGCGCCGGGAGCTGGTAGGCGTGCAGGGGCAGCCGCAGGGCGCGGGCTTGCGCGCCGGAGCCGATCCTGGCATAGCGGGCAGTGCCGCGGCTGCGCACTTCCACCAGCAGCAGGATGAGGCAGATGAAGACCAGCACGCTGGCCAGCATGTTTCCGGCCGTCCCGTTGAAGGTGGACTGGTACTGCACCATGATCGCGGTCGTGAAGGTGTCGAACCGGATCATCGCGAAGGCGCCGTATTCGGCCAGCAGGTGCAGGGAAACCAGGAGCGCTCCGCCGGTCATGGCGATCCGCAGCTGCGGCAGCACCACCCGGAAGAAGGTCCGCCAGGCGCCGAGGCCCAGCGAGGCGGCGGACTGCTCGATCGCCGGGTCCAGCCGGCTGAGGGTCGCGGCGGCCGGGATGTAGACGAGCGGGAAGTAGGACAGTGTGGCGATCAGGACACCGGACCACAGGCCGCCGAGCGAGGGCACGGCCGAGACCCAGGCGTAGCTGTTGACGAAGGCGGGGATCGCCAGCGGGGCCGCGAGCAAAACCGCCCACCATTTGTGGCCCTTGAGCCGGGTGCGTTCCACCAGCCAGGCCCCGCCGACGCCGAGCAGGAGGCACAGCGGCACGGTGAACACCATCAACAGCACGGTGTTCAGCAGCAGCTCGCCCACGCGTTCCCGGAAGATCAGGGCGGCGGCGGTGTCCCAGCCGGTGGCGGCGGTCATGACGATGACGTAGCCCAGCGGAATGAGCGAGAACAGCGCGATCAGGACCGCAACGATTGATACCACAGAAACGCCGAAAGGCGGGCGGGGACGCTTGCCCCTGCCCGCCGTCGTCGTGTCCCCGGACTTTCCGGAAACCGCCAGCCTGCTTGTCACAGTTGTTACAGCAGCCCTGCCTTGGTCATCAGCTCGGTGACCTTGGCGGAGTTGAGCTTCGCCGGATCCACGACGGGGGCCTGCAGCTCCGTCAGCGGCACGAGCTTGTCGTTGGCCGGGACGCCGGAGGCGATGGCGTACTCGAAGGAGGTCCCCTTCTGCAGGACCTCCTGGCCCTTCTTGCCGGTGATGAACTTCAGGAAGGCCTGGGCCGCCGCAGCGTTCTTGGAGGAGTTCAGCACTCCGCCGCCGGACACGGAGACGAAGGCGCCCGGGTCCTGGTTCTTGAAGTAGTACGGGGTGACGTTCTTGGAGTTCTCGCCGGTTTTCGCCTGGTCACCGTAGTAGTAGTAGTGGTAGATCAGGGCGGCGTCCACTTCGCCGGCGTTGACGGCCTTCATGGCCGTGCTGTTGCCCTTGTACGCCTTGAAGTTTTCCTTCATGCCTGTGAGCCATTCCTCGGCGGCGGCTTCGCCCTTGAGCTCGAGGAGTGCAGAGACGATCGCCTGGAAGTCGGCACCGGACGGCGACGCCGCCCACTTGCCCTTCCATTCGGGCTTGGCCAGATCCAGCATGGACTTGGGCAGCTGGGCTTCGCTCAGCTTGTTCTTGTCATAGACCAGCACGGTGGAGCGGGCTGCGATGCCCGTCCACTTGTTCGTGGAGGGACGGAATTCGGCGGGGACCTGGTCGACGGTGGCCTGGTCCACGTCCGCGAAGAGGCCGGCGTTCTCCAACTGGGCCATGGCGGGGGAGTTTTCGGTGAGGAAGACATCGGCCGGGGAGGCTGCGCCTTCCTGGATGATCTGGTTGGACATCTCGGTGTCGGAACCCTGCCGGAGGGTGACCTTGACGCCGGTCTCCGCGGTGAAGGCGTCCACCCATTCCTTGGTCAGGGATTCGTGCTGGGCGTTGTAGACCGTGATTTCGCCGGAGGATTTGCCGTCGGCAGCGGCGCTGGTGGCGGCGGGGGTGGAGGTACCGGCGCCACAGGCTGCCAGGCCGAGCGCGGCGGAGGCGGCAAGGGCGATGCCCGCCAGCGCATTTTTGCGGATCTTCATGGGGCTACTTTCTACAAGGAATTCTTCAGGGAGCCCGGGTCCCCGTGAGCGGGGAACTTAGGGCATGCTCACTAAAGAAAAACTGTAGGTTAGCCCAACCTAAGCGACCAAGCCGGCAGCCGCTTAAGTGAGCAGGATCACATGAATTACGAAACCATGTCGTGACTTAATTCGTTCGGCTGCTTTCCGACGGCGCTTCGGCTCCCGGCGCGGCCACCGGTTCCGCTTCCGCCCCCGCCGCGGGAGTGTCCCCGCCCGCCGGCGCGGCGTCGGCCCCTGCCCCGGGTGTGTCGCCCGCGGCTCGGACCTCGGTCCTTCCGGCAATTGCCGCCGCCGCCTCCAGCACCATCCAGGCCTGGAGCTGGGTGCAGAGTTCGACGGCGGTGCCGGGCGGATAGCTGCGGCGCGCCGGCAGTTCCGGCCGGGCCGAGAAGATCAGCCGGCTGCCCCTGTGCGCCAGGGGGTCCTCGGCCGAGAGGATGCGCCGGCCCTCCCAGAATGCCTCGGCGGTGTCATTTACCAGCACGGCGGCCGTGGCGCGGGTCTCGGCCGGGAGCCGGCCGTCGACGGCGGCCAGGGCAAGGTACCGGACCAGGATGCCGGTGAAGAGCCCGCCGTCGCCGTTTCCTTCGCAACGAAGGACGGCGGCGGCGCGCCCCAACAGCGGGGCGGGCAAGGTGAGGCTGCGGGCCACCGATGCCACGAGGCTGGACGCACGCTCCAGGTTGGCTGCGCCGCCGAGCTCCAGCAGGGCGCCGAGGACGGGACCCTGGTTGTAGGTGTAGATCACGCCTTCCAGCACCACCTCGCCCGCGCCGGAGATGCGCAGACCGTCCTGGTACAGGCCTTGTGCCGGGTCGTACAGCCGCGCGTCCAGCCAGTCCAGCAGGGCCTGCGCCTTGGCCGGATTGCCGCTGCGGGCGTAGTGCAGCGCCACCGGGGCAGTGGCGGGGGTGTTCTTGAAGTCCCGTTTCTTGCTCCAGAAGGTGCCGCCGCCAAGATCGTCGGTGGAAGCGGAATCAAACTGCAGGGTGAGGCTTTTCAGGGCCCTGGCGTTCCGCCGCCGCCCGGCCGGGTTGCGGGCGTCCCCGGCCAGGTCCTCCAGCCGCCGGGTGGCGAGGGCCAGCCAGGCCATGTCGTCGAAATAGTCGTTGACGAAGGTGAAGAAGTTGCGCAGCCGGATGCCGGCCACCAGCCGGGAGGCGAGCTGGCCCGCGCTGGCCCGGTTCTCGCCGTCAAACCGCGCTCCGGGCCGGCCGCCGTAGCCGAGTTCGCGGCGGCCGGTGTCCACCAGGCAGTCCAGATACTGCGCCTGCCACCAGTAGTGCCACGGGCCGACGAGGTTTTTCAGCCGGCCCGAGGGCCGCACGACCGCGGCAACGTGGGTCCCCGGCAGGAAGAAGAGCCGCTGCCCGAAAAGCCTGGTCACCGAGCGGGCGGCTTCGTCGGCGCGGAACGACCAGTTGGGAGCGGCGGCATCTGCTGGGGTCATGGATTCAGCCTAGCGGCGGGAATGCCGGCGGAGCGGGATCTGAGCGGAGGTGCGGGACGCCCGTGTTTCAGTTAACCTGAACTAACTAACGTTCCAGAGCATGGCGAGTGCCGCCGGCGACGGCGGTGCAGTTGCTGCGGCCGGTGCCGCGAAGCCCGCTGGACGTCGTCGGGAGCAGGTTCCACATCAAGGAGGATGCATGGAGATCAAAGGTACGGTTGCGCTGGTGACCGGCGGGGCCTCGGGCCTGGGGGCGGCGACCGCGCGGCGACTCTTCGACGCGGGCGCCTCAGTGGTGCTGCTGGACCTGCCGGGCTCCGCCGGGGAGGCGTTCGCGGCCGAGCTGAATGCCCGGGACGCGCGGCAGCCCGGCGCTCCGGAGCCCGCCGATCCCGTGCAACCGGGCAACAAGGCGGTCTTTGTTCCCGCGGACGTGACCAACGAGGAGCAGGTCCAGGCCGCCGTCGACGCCGCCGTGGCACTCGGCCCGCTGCGCATCGTGGTCAACTGTGCCGGGATCGCCACCCCGGGCAAGGTGCTGGGCCGGAACGGCGTGCTGCCGCTGGAGAGCTTCAGCCGCGTCATCCAGATCAACCTCGTGGGCACCTTCAATGTGATCCGGCTGGCCGCCGCAGCCATGGTGGCTACCGAGCCTGCGGTGACCGGGCTCGGCGGACCGGAACGCGGCGTCATCATCAACACCGCCTCCGTCGCCGCCTTCGACGGCCAGATTGGCCAGCCCGCCTATGCCGCCTCCAAGGGGGCCGTGGCCGCCATGACGCTGCCGATCGCGCGGGAGCTGGCGCGCTCGCTGGTCCGCGTCGTCACCATCGCACCCGGAATCTTCGAGACGCCGATGATGGCCGGCCTGCCTCAGGAAGCTCAGGACTCCCTGGGCCACCAGGTGCCGCACCCGTCCCGGCTGGGGCGTCCGGCCGAGTATGCGAACCTTGTCGGGCACATTGTGGACAACGCCATGCTCAACGGCGAGACCATCCGTCTCGACGGCGCCATCCGGATGGGGCCAAAGTAATGCAGACCGGGCTCGGCCCCGGCTCGCCGTCGACGGAGGGTCTGCCGGCCGCCGACTTCTTCGACTTCGAATCCCTGCTCAACGACACGGAGCAGGCGAAGCTGGCCGAGCTGCGCGGGTTCCTGGCCCGGGAAGTGGCCCCGTTCGCCACGGACTGGTGGAACAGGGCCGAATTCCCTGCCCACATCCTGCCGAAGCTGGCCGCCCTGGAACTCAGCGCCCCGGCCCAGCGCGGGTACAGCCATCTGTTCGCGGGGCTGGTGATCGCCGAGATGACCCGCGTGGACACCTCCCTCGCGACGTTCTTCCTGGTCCATCACGACCTCTTCGTGGAATCCCTCTACGGCTTCGGCTCCGAGGAACAGAAGACCCGCCTGCTCGACGACGCCTCCAACCTCCGGACCACGGGCGCCTTCGCGCTCACCGAACCGGAGCACGGCTCTGACGTCGCCGGGGGCATGGAAACCCGGGCCCGGCGCGTTCCCGGGGGAGCCGCGGACGGCGGCGACTGCTGGGTGCTCAACGGCGCCAAGCGCTGGATCGGCAACGGGACGTTCTGTGACTACCTGCTCGTGTGGGCCCGCGACGAGGCCGACGGCGGCGTCCGCGGCTTCATCGTGGACGCGACGCTGCCCGGGGTGCGCCGGAGCAGGATCGAGAACAAGATCGCCCTGCGCACGGTGCAGAACGCCGACATCGTGTTCGAGGAGGTCCGGGTGGCCGAGGCGGACCGTTTCGCCGGCATCAACAGCTTCGAGGACACGAACGAACTGCTGCGCGGCTCACGGATCATGGTCGCATGGCAGGGCGTCGGACAGCAGCTGGCGGCGTTCGACGTCGCCCGGCAGTACGCCGTCGAACGCCAGCAGTTCGGGCGGCCGCTGGCGAAGTTCCAGCTCGTCCAGCAGCAGCTCGTGACGATGCTCGGGAATGCCGTGGCGAGCATGGGCATGATGGTCCGGATCGCCCAGCTTCAGGAGCAGGGTGCCGCGGACATGCCCCAGGTGGCGCTGGCAAAGTCCTACGTCAGCGCCCGGATGCGCGAAACCGTGGCGATGGGCCGCTCCCTGCTCGGCGGGAACGGGATCGTCACCGACTACGGGATGGCCAAGATATTCTCCGACGCCGAGGCGATCTACACCTACGAGGGCTCATACGAGATCAACACCCTGATCGTGGGCCGCGCCGTCACCGGGGTGTCCGCGATCGTCTAGAAGAGCCCGGGCTCCTTCTCTCCGGCTTCGATCCGGTAGTCCAGGCTGTTGTTCTTCACCGGCATGGGGCAGGTGCCGTAGGGGGTGAAGGCGCTGGGGTAGTTGATGGCCCGGTTGAAATCCAGGATCACGGTGTTGTCCGGGCGGGGCCGGCCCGTGGAGACTTTGCGCCATTCGTCTGTCGATTCCCCGTTGGTCTCGTCGTGGAACGTGACGGTGAGGGCGCCGAGCTTCGCCTCTTCTGCCTGCAGATGGCACTCGTGGTCTTTGCCCGGCAGCCGGAACACCAGCTCACCCACCGAGCGGTGCACGCCGTCCACCAGCGGGTTCGCGGTTCCGATCGGGACGTCCACGGGTTCCGGATACGGGAGGAACTTCGCCTCGATCACGAGGTCCGGCCGGAAGTCGAAGGTGGGTACGCCGTCGAACTCGGTGAGCACGGGAGACTGCGAGTCCCGGGTGCGGAGGGCGTACTTCCCGGCCCGCATGGCCAGTTCCACCACCACCTGCCGCCCGTCCTCCCCGCCGTACTGGACCCACAGCAGCGACTCCTCATCGGAGAGCCGCTCGCTGATGGTGCCGTCAACGGCCTCGCCGCCGTCCACGAGCGTGAGTCCCGCTGCGGCGTCCGCGGTGAGGAACGCCGTCGTGCCGTCCGTGGACCAGAGTCCCGGCGCAAGGTCGACGGCGGACGGCTCGCTGTCCAGCCACTGGAACGAGGTGAGCGTGAGCCAGCCGTGCTCGCTCGCGAGGGCGGTGTTGCGGCTGTTCCGGAAGCGCTGCCAGCGGGCGAGCTGGGCTTCGGCGTCGTCGTTCATGCGTTTCCTTCCGAGGGGGAGCTGCGCCCGGTGCTGTCTGCCACGAGGCGGGCCGCCGGCACCGGGCGGCAAGTGGCCCGGCATGATCATCCTGCCGGGCAGGCCTCCGGTCAAGAGACCGCACAATATCCGAGACAGATTCACGGCAGGCCCCGGCAGCGGGTACCATCCCATAGGAAGAAGTAACCGGGCTCACAGTATCCAGCGCAGTGTACGAGCCAAGCCGAACCCTCGAAAGATAGTCTCCATGGCTGACACTGCAATGAATTCCGACACCGATCTCGCCGCCGAACTGCGCGCCGATGTACGCCGGGTGTCCACCCTGCTCGGTGAATCCCTCGTCCGCCAGCACGGCCCCGAACTCCTTGACCTCGTGGAGCAAGTCCGACTGCTGGCCAAAGAATCCAAGGAAGCCGCCCGGGGCGGCGCCGATGCCACCGGTCCGTGGAGCTCGTACGACGTCGTCGCGCAGGTCCGCGAACTGCTCGGCTCCCTGCCGCTTGAGCAGGCCACCGATCTGGTCCGCGCCTTCGCGTTCTATTTCCATCTGGCCAACGCCGCCGAACAGGTCCATCGGGTCCGCGGGCTGCGGACCCGCCAGGAAAAGGACGGCTGGCTCGCCAAGGCCGTCGGGGACATCGCCGGCCAGGCCGGCGCGGCAGTGCTGCAGGAGGTCGTGAACGAACTCGACGTCCGCCCCATCTTCACGGCCCACCCCACCGAAGCCTCCCGCCGCTCCGTGCTGGACAAGGTCCGCCGGCTCTCCGACATCCTCGCCGAGACCACCGCGGAGGGGACGTCCGCGCGGCGCCGCCAGGACCGCCAGCTGTCCGAAGTCATTGACCAGATGTGGCAGACCGATGAGCTCCGGCAGGTCCGGCCTACGCCGGTGGACGAGGCCCGGAACGCCATTTACTACCTCACCGGCATCCTCACCGATGCGATGCCGGAAATGCTCGCGGACCTCTCGGAGCTGCTCGGCGAGCACGGCGTCACGCTGCCCGTGGAAAAACCGCCCATCCGCTTCGGCTCCTGGATCGGCGGGGACCGCGACGGCAACCCGAACGTCACCGCGGCGGTCACCCGCGAGATCCTGCAGATCCAGAACCAGCACGCCATCCGGATCAGCATCGCCCTGCTCGACGGACTCATCTCGATCCTGTCCAACTCGACGGCGCTCGCCGGTGCGGACCAGGAGCTGCTGGACTCGATCGACACCGACGTTCGGAACCTGCCCGGCCTGGACCGCCGGGTCCTTGAACTGAACGCGCAGGAGCCCTACCGCCTCAAACTGACCTGCATCAAGGCCAAGCTGCTGAACACCGCGCGGCGGGTCACGTCGGGGTCCCCGCACCAGCCCGGGCGCGACTACACCGCCACCACGGAGCTCCTCGCCGAGCTGGCCCTGCTGGAGGAGTCGTTGCGGAACCATCACGCCGCCCTCGTCGCCGATGGTGCGCTGGCCAGGGTCCGGCGGGCCATCGCCTCCTTCGGGCTGCACCTGGCCACCCTGGACATCCGCGAACACGCCGACCACCACCACGACGCCGTCGGGCAGCTGATGGACCGGCTTGGCGGACCCGGAGTCCGGTACGCGGAGCTGAGCCGTGCCGAGCGGCTGGAGGTGCTGGGTTCGGAGCTGGCCTCGCGCCGCCCGCTCTCCGGCCACCCGATCAAGCTCGACGGCGTCGCGGACGGCACGTACGACGTCTTCCGGGAGATCCGCCGGGCCCTGAAGACCTACGGTCCGGACGTGATCGAGACCTACATCATCTCGATGACGCGCGGGGCCGACGACGTCCTGGCCGCTGCCGTGCTGGCCCGCGAGGCCGGACTCGTGAACCTCTTCGGGGCGGCTCCCTACGCCAGGATCGGCTTCGCCCCGCTGCTGGAGACCGTGGAGGAGCTGCGCGCCTCGGCCGAGATCGTGGACCGGCTGCTTTCCGACTCGTCCTACCGGGAGCTGGTCCGGCTGCGCGGCGACGTGCAGGAAGTCATGCTCGGCTACTCGGACTCCAACAAGGAATCCGGCGTCATGACGAGCCAGTGGGAGATCCACAAAACCCAACGCAAACTCCGGGACGTCGCGGCGAAGCATGGCGTGCGGGTGCGCCTTTTCCATGGCCGCGGCGGCTCGGTGGGCCGCGGCGGCGGACCGACCTACGACGCCATCATGGCCCAGCCCAACGGCGTGCTGGAGGGCGAAATCAAGTTCACCGAACAGGGCGAGGTCATCTCGGACAAGTACTCGCTGCCCGAGCTTGCCCGGGAGAACCTGGAACTGTCGCTGGCCGCCGTGCTGCAGGGCTCGGCCCTGCACCGCACCCCGCGCACCTCGGAGGACCAGCGCTTGCGTTACGGCCACGTGATGGAGACCATCTCCGACGCCGCCTTCGCACGCTACCGGACGCTGATCGACGATCCGGACCTGCCCGCCTACTTTCTGGCCTCCACCCCGGTGGAGCAGCTAGGTTCCCTCAACATCGGCTCGCGCCCGTCCAAGCGCCCCGAATCCGGCGCGGGACTGGAAGGCCTCCGCGCCATCCCCTGGGTGTTCGGCTGGACCCAGTCGCGGCAGATCGTGCCGGGCTGGTTCGGCGTCGGCTCCGGTCTCAAGGCCGCCCGCGAGGCCGGCCACTCGGCCCAGCTGGTGGAGATGATGGACGGCTGGCACTTCTTCCGTTCGGTGCTCTCGAACGTGGAAATGACCCTGGCCAAGACGGACATGGACATCGCCGGCTACTACGTTTCCACGCTGGTGCCGGCGGAACTGCACCATCTTTTCCGCGCCATCCGGGCCGAATACGAACTCACCGTCGCCGAAATCCAGCGGCTCACCGGCGAGGATCTGCTCCTGGATGCCCAGCCGACGCTCAAGCGTTCGCTGGAGATCCGCGACCAGTACCTTGACCCGATCAGCTACCTCCAGGTGGAGCTGCTGCGCCGCATCCGGGCCGAGTCGGCCGCCGGGGAGAGCCTGTCCGGCGCCGAAATCGACGAACGGCTCCAGCGTGCCATGCTGATCACCGTCAACGGAGTCGCCGCAGGCCTCCGCAACACCGGCTAAACCCGTTCCCCCGGATGCTCCCTCAGTTGGCGCTGCCGTTCGCCGGATGCTCCCTCAGTTGGCGCTGCCGTTCGCCGGATGCTCCCTCAGTTGGCGCTGCCGTTCGCCGGACGCTCCCTCAGTTGGCGCTGCCGTTCGCCGGACGCTCCGACGGCGGACGCCGCGCCAGGTCCGTACTGTCGCCGTAATGTACGGCGACGGCACGGCGGTCGTGGCCGCCGTCGGAATAGCAGACCGTTCGATTTGCTGCGGGCGTATACTCCGCTACCAGCGGGCAGTTCATCCAGCGTCGATCTGGTGTGGAACCTGAGGCTCGACAATGAAGCAACCGGAGGTTGCGCGGTTTGGCCGAATCCGTGCGGCACGCCTGGCCCTTTCGGGCCGGGAGTGGGCCTCGATCGGCGGCATGGCCGCGTTTGTCACGTTCCTGCACGTGCTGGGTTGGGGTGTACTGGTGATCGTCATCGCCCCGGAAAGCCTTCCCGTTGCTTCCACCGGTGCTTTCGGCATCGGCCTGGGCGTGGCCGCCTACACGCTGGGCCTGCGCCATGCTTTTGACGCCGACCACATCGCCGCCATCGACAACATCACCCGCAAACTCTGTGCCGAGGGCAAGCGCAGCATGTCCGTGGGGTTTTGGTTTTCGCTGGGCCACTCAAGCATCGTGTTCGGCCTGTGCGCCTTGCTGGCAGCAGGAATCCGAAGCCTGGCGGACCGGACGGCGGACGGGACAGCCGAGCTCCATTCTTTTCTGGGGCTGGTGGGCACCGCAGTCTCGGGAGTGTTCCTGTTGTGCATCGGCATCCTGAACCTGGTGGTGTTGCGCGGCATCATCAAATCCGTCCTCCGCATGCGGGAAGGCCGTCACGCCGGTGCAGGTCCGGAGGGGCAGGCGGTTGCGCCGGGTTTCCTGTACCGGGTGTTCGGACGGGCAAGCCGCTTCATCACCCGTCCGTGGCAGGTGTACGGCCTAGGGTTGCTGTTCGGACTCGGCTTCGACACCGCGACGGAGGTCAGCCTCCTGATCCTGGCAGCCGGTGCAGCGGCGTCCGCGCCGTCGCTGGGCATCGGTTCCATCGAGCTGATCTCCATCCTCGTTGAACGGGCCGGGATCAGCACGGGTCCACTGTCCGCCATCGGCGGCCTTGACCTGGATTCGATCGGGTACACGGTCGTCGCCCTCTTCCTGTGCACCTGGCTGCTCGCCGTAGGCGTGTGGCGGTTCGGCCATATTGAGGAACGATGGTCGGGGCCGGTTAAGAACCCGGACGCCGGCACCGGTGTCTGAGCGCGCGCGAGGCGGTAGCCCCGACCATCTAGGCTTGAGGTCATGCCGTCGTTCCAGACCAGACTGAAAATCACCGGGCTCAAACCGGGCACCCCGCCGGAAGCCGTGATGGCTGCGGCCGTGGAGGCGCTGGAGACCCGGCACCATGTCGAAGCGAACCAGCTGGAGCTGGCGGGAGGCGTTCCGCAGCTGAATCTGCGGTTCCTGGTCGACGCCACCACGTACAGCGGTGAGAACAGCCAGGCGTGCGAGTCGGCAGCGATGATGCGCGACGCCGTCGAACGCGTTGCGGTGACTGGTGCCATGATGGTGCTCCGGCGCAACCGCGGCCGTTGGGCGCCAGTGTAGCGGAGGCCGAAAACCTCAGGCGTCCAGCTCCTCGGGGCCGTCCACCACGGGGGAGCGGTTGCGGCGGCGGCGCGTGACGATGACGCCCACGACCACACCGATCGCCAGCCCGACACCGAGCCCGATCAGGGAGCTTGCCCAGAAGGGCAGCTTGGTGGCGGCGCCGGTGAAGTAGCCGAGGCCTACCGACCAGATGGCCCAAAGCAGGCCGCCCAGAGCGGCGCAGAGGCTGAAGCCGCGGGTGGAGACATCGGCTATCCCGGCGGCAGCCGTCGTCCCGAGGCGGCCGCCGGGGATGAAGCGGATGCCGATGATCGCTCCGTAAGTGGAGGAGCGGCCGGCCTGGGCGATGGCCCGATGCGCGGCCAGGTGGAACGACCGGCCCCATTTCCAGCGGTCGAGCACGTGGCTGAGCCGTCGCTTGAAGAGCTGGAACACGAGGATGTCGCCAAGCCAGGACGCAAGGGTGGCGACGAGCACCACGAGGACGACGTTCGCCCGTCCGTCCGCGGACAATGCGCCGCCGGTAATGACGACCATCTCGGACGGGACCGGCGGGAAAATGGCGTCGCCCATAACTATCGGGACGATCCAGAAATAGATCGTGTCCCCCCAGCTGTCCGCGTTGCTGAAGTCCATGGGCACAAAGTACCGCACTTCCGGGCCCGCCTCCCCTCCTGATCGCTAGGCGGCCCTCGGCGGCCCGCCGGGCAGGCCGGTGCCGGCAGGCCTAGGGGGCCTCGCTGAGCCTCAGCCGGCTGCGGTATTCGACGGGTTTGCCGGTAATGGGATCGAGGAACCGGATGCCGCGGGCCAGCAACTGCAGGGGTTTGGCGTAGTCGTCCGCGGCTTTGTCCAGCAGTTCCGGGTAGAACGCATCGTTGACTATGCCCAGCCCGAGCGACGCCATGTGCACCCGGAGCTGGTGGGTTTTCCCGGAGTGCGGCTCCAGGCGGTAGAGCGCACGGCGCCCGTTCCCGCCGTCGGCCGCGCCGGCACTTCCAGCCCCAGGGGTCGCGTCGAATGTCCGGACCCGCTCGATCCGGGTTTCCGCATTGGGTTCGCCGTCGATCACCTCGGCCAGCAGATAGCTGCGGGACTTGGTCATCCGGTTGCGGACCACCACGGGGAAGCCGACGGCGGGGTGTCCGGCGGCGGACTCGGCCGCGGCCACGCACTCGTATTCCTTCTGGACCTGGCGCTTTTCGAAGAGCACCTGGTACTTGCCGCGGGTTTCCGGGTTGGTGGAGAGCAGCAGGATTCCGGCCGTCATGCGGTCCAGCCGGTGCATCGGAATGAGGTCCGGCAGCTTGAGCTGGTTCCGGAGCCGGACCAGGGCGGACTCCTGGATGTAGGTTCCGCCCGGCGTGGTCGGCAGGAAGTGCGGCTTGTCCACCACGAGGAGGTGCTCGTCCTGGTGCAGGATGTCCAGTTCAACCGGGATGCGGGTCTCCGGCGGCAGCGTCCGGTAGTACCAGATGAAGGTGTGGCTCTCCAGCGGGGTGGCACGGTCCAGCGGGACGCCGGCCTCGCCCACGATTTCTCCGGCGTCGAACCGGTCCTCGATGCCCTGCGGGTCGATGTGGCCCCAGCGGTGCATCATGTAGTCCAGCGCGGTGTCCCAGGGCCCCCCGTCCGGGAGGCGGAGGCGGGTCGCGTTGACGCCGTCGCGCACGGGAAGGGGGGATTGCATCACGGGTCCATTCTACTTGGCGCCGTTCTCCCCGCCGTTTCGGCGGTTGCCCGCCCCGCCCGGCGCCGCCCCGACCACCCGCCCGGCGCTCCTGCGGCTGCCTCGCCGAATTCGCTGGAAACCGTCCGGTTTCGCCGGAAGTTTCCGGCGAACTCGCAGCGCTCCCGCGAACCCGGCAGCGGCGCCACGGCGGCAAGGCAGAAACTCGCCACCTTTGCCATCGACGGCGAGATCATGTTCCGTACCGCAGCGGACCGGGCCGCCTTCGCCGAGGAGCTCGGCGCCGCGGTGACCCGGCTGGTGGACAGGTACCACGACGGCGCCGGTACCGGCGCTGGCGGGAGTGCGCCGGCCGCAGCCGGCTGCACTACGTCCACGGTGGCATCTTCGCGGACAACTGGGACGAGCAGTACGACGGCGCCAGCAGGCACACGGAGTTCTACCTGCACACCGTTGGCCAGTACCTGAAGTACTTCGACGGCAGGCCCGTGGTCTTCACGGACGTCCAGGCACCCGCTGCCTCGCAGACCCAGGACGGGTTCGAGCGGCTCAAGAAGGCCCTCGGTGTGGCCGACCCGGCCCCGGGCGGCACCGTGGACCTGGAGCTCGACGGCGTGGGGGCCTCTCCGGCGAGGTGGACTTCGCCAACGAACACTTCCTGGGCCTGCTGACGGCGGACACCCTGTACCGCTTCTTCGGCCGTAACGCGTTCGGCGCCCCGGTGGGCATGACCGTTCACAATTTCAGCGGCCGCGGGGATTCCGGCGCCATGGCCAAGGCTTGGGGCTTGGGGCGGGTTCCTGGAAAAGGTGTATGTCTAGGACCGAACCGGCGGCCGGCGATGCGCAAATTCGCTGGTGACGCGCAATGTACCTGACGATGCCCGGATTCCGGCGTCGCCAGGTACATTGCGCGACGCGGTGTCGAAAGCGCCTCGCAGGGATTCCGCGCCACGACCGCGCTGCGCCCGTGCCTCCCGCGCCGCGCCCGCGCCGCCCGCGCCTCTCGCCACGGCGGCGCCCGGCCCCCGTCCGTCAGGCGATGGCGACGGCGGGCGGGCTGTTCAGTTCCCGCCGCAACTGCGGTGACGCCTCCAGCCGGTCCTGCGCAGAGCGCAGGGACAGCACAGCGGTCTCGAGCTGCTCCGGAGGCAGGGTGAACGGCACGCGCAGATAGTGTTCGAAGGCTCCGCCGATCCCGAAGCGGGGGCCGGCCGCGAGCCGGATGCCGAATTCCGGGGCGATCACCGTCAAGGCCGTGCTGAGCGGGGCCGGCAGCCGGCACCAGACGGACAGCCCGCCGTCGGGCCGCTCCGTCTGCCAGGTCGGCAGGTGCCCGCTGATCAGCTCCAACACGGTGTCGCGGTTGTGGCGCAGTGAGGCGAGCCGGGCGGGGAGCGGTTCCGTGAGGGCGTTGACAAGGTGGGCCGCTGCTAGCTGCTCCACGACGGGCCCGCCCAGGTCCATGGTGGTGCGGGCCGCGGCGAAGCGCTGGATGAGCGGCTCGCCTGCCCGGATCCACCCGGTCCGCAGCCCGGCCCAGTGCGACTTGCTGAGCGAGCCGATGGAGACCACCGCGGGGCTGAATGCGGCCAGCGGGGTGGAAGGGGCGCCGTCGAGGTTGAGCTCCCGCAGCGTCTCATCGACCACGAGCACGGTGCCCGAGGCGGCTGCCGCCCGGGCGAGTCGCCGGCGCTGGGAATCCGGCATCAGCCGCCCGGTGGGGTTGTGGAAGTCGGGGACCACGTAGGCCATTGCCGGCCGCTGCTGCCTTAAGGCGGTCTCCAGGGCATCCATATCCCAGCCGGGCTCCCCGATCGAAGACGACGGCGGCAGGGGCGCCGGCACGATCCGGCAGCCCGCCGCGCGGATCGCGTCGAGGGCGTTGGGGTAGCTGGGGTGCTCCACTAGTACCTTGGCGGAACGGCTGCCCAGGGTGCGCAGGACGACATTCAGCGCATGCTGGGCGCCGGAGGTCACCAGGATCTGGTGCGCGGTCGTGGGAACGCCGGCGGCCGAATACCGGGCGGCGATGGCTTCCCGCAGCGGGGCGACGCCAAGCGCGTCGTAGCCGAACCCCGGCAGCAGCGCCGGCAGTTCGGTCAACGCGGCGGCAAACGCCCGGTGCACCACCTCCCCGCTGGCAGGCAGGGAGGCATAGGCAAGATCCAGGAGCCCGTCCGGAACGGCCAACCCAGGTGCCCGGCTGAACTCGGATCTGTTGTCCGGCACCGCTCCTTCGGGCCCCCGGCGAGGGATGCAGGTCCGCCCCCGGCTGCCTTGGCCGCTGCTGAGGAAGCCCTGCTCACGCAGCAGCGCGTAGGCGGCAGTCACGGTAGTGCGGCTGACGCCGAGTGTTCCGGCCAGGGACCGCTCGCTGGGCAGGGCGACGTCCAGCGGGACGCGGCCGTCGAGCACCAGCAAACGGACCACGTCGGCGAGCTCCCGGTACGCAGGGGACGCCCCGAGATGCCACTGACCGAGGAGACGGGCCAGCGAGGCGGGATTCAGGGAACCGGACATCAAGCCAGTATTTCAAACTGGCTATGGATTGCAAGGCCAGTTTCCCTTGAAGATGGTGGGATGATGACCCGACGGTTCCTGCAGCTCCTCATTGGCCTCGCCATGTACGGCGTCTCGCTCGCGATGTTCATTCGGGCCGGTCTCGGACTGGATCCTTGGGATGTTTTCCACCAAGGCATCGCGGTCAAGACCGGACTGAGCATCGGCACGGTCGTGGTGATCGTGAGTTTCCTCGTGCTGCTCCTTTGGATCCCGCTCCGGCAATGGCCCGGCGTCGGTACGCTGTGCAACGCCGTGCTGGTGGGGGTCTTCGCGGACATCGGTCTTGCCCTTATTCCGGCGTTCTCGCACCTCGGCGGACAGGCCGGAATGCTCGCCGGGGCCATTCTGCTCAACGGCATCGCCTCGGCCTGCTACATCGGTGCCCGTCTGGGGCCCGGGGCCCGGGACGGTCTGATGACGGGACTCGCCCGGCGCACGGGCTGGTCGGTGCGGGCCTCCCGGACCGGAATCGAGGTCGTGGTGCTGGGCGCCGGCTGGCTGCTGGGCGGCTCCGTCGGCGTCGGGACGGTGCTCTATGCCGTGGCGATCGGACCGCTCGTGCAGCTCCTGCTGCCGCGTTTCACGGTGCCCGAACCAAAAGTACCGACGCCGCTGGCGCCAGGCGTTGCGGTCGCCCCCTGACCACGACGCCGGCAGCCCCACCGGGCAGCGCCCCCGTCCCCCCGGGGCCCGGCGTGGCCTTACCCGGGCAGGCGTGGCTATTCTGAGCCTGGGCCCGGCTGTGGCTGGCACTTGGGACAGAAGTAGGTGTCTCGTTCCTCGGTGCCCCCCGCCGGACCCAGCACTCCGCGCCGGATCGGAGTGCCGCAGTTCAGGCATGGCTGGTGCTCGCGGCGGTAGACCCAATAGCCGGGCAGCCTCGACGTCCGGCCCACGGCAACACCGCGTGGATTGAGGACGGTGGTCCGGCGGCCGGCCCCCACGTTGGCCTCCAGCAAAACTTTCGCATCGGAGATAAGGCCAGCCAGATCGGGCACTGCAGAGACGGGCGATGCCGGGTGGATGCCGGAGAGGAAGCAGGCCTCGCAGCGATAGATGTTCCCGATTCCGGCCAGGTTCCTCTGGTCCAGCAACGCCACTCCGACCGGGACGTCGGGGGAAGCGCGGATCCGCCGTTCTGCCTCCGCCGGATCCCAGTCGGGGCCCAGCAGGTCCGGCCCCAGATGCCCGACGATCGAGTCCTCTTCGGACGTCCGGACCACTTCGAGGATGCCGAGCGAGAAGCCGACGGCGTCTGCCGTGGCGGTGCGCAGGACGCACCGGGCGGTGAAGCCGGGCTTCCGCCAGCGTCCTCCCGGCGGATAGACCTGCCAGGTTCCCTCCATTTTGAGGTGCGAGTGGATGGTCAGCCGGTTCTGGTCTGCCGGGGTGGCTCGTCCGGCGGCCGGTGGTTGGGGCGGGGATTGTCCGGGCTGGTCCGCCGGCCGGGGCTGGTTGTCCGGTGCGGGCGCGGCCGGTCCCTGCAGCCGCATCAGCAGGTGCTTGCCGCGGGGCACCACCTCGGTCACGGTCCAGCCGCCGAGCCGGAGCGTGGCGAAGCGTGGCACCCGGAAGTCGGAGGAGAGCAGTTGCTGGCCGGCCAGGGCCGCGTGCAGCTGCGCGGCGGTGCGGAACACGGAATCGCCCTCAGGCACGGATTCTCAGTCCCTTCGGGGTGGAGTAGGCGCCGGCCTGGGCGAGGGCGGTGGCGATGGGCGTGTCCAGGATGTCGTGGCCGTTGACCTTTTCCATGATCAGTTTGTCGACCGCCCCGCGGGTCACAACGCCGACCAGGGAGGCGCCCGCCGCAGTGAGGGTTTCGGTATCTTCGCTGAAGGCCAGCAGGGTCTTGCCGCCGCGTTCCACATACAGGACCAGGGCGCCGTCGACCAGCACCACGAGCGCTCCCGCCTTCCGGCCCGGGCGGTGGCCCGTCCCCGCGTCGACGTTGAGGGCCGGCCAGGGCAGCGCGGCGCCGTAGGGGTTGGCCGGGTCCGTTGCGGCGAGGGCCAGGGCAGTCGGCTCGGGTTTGTGCAGCTCGGTGTCCTCGGCGTAGGACCGCAGCCGGTCCACGGTGGCCGGCACGGCAAACTGGGCAGCGCCGAGATGCTCGATGAAGTAGCCCCTCCGGCACCGCCCGGCCTCTTCCAGCCGGGCCAGCACCTTGTACATCAGCCCGAAGCCGCCCAGGATGTTTTCCGCCATGACGGAGCCGCGGGTGACCACCCCGTACCGGTCCAGCAGGAGTTCGGCCGTCGCCCGGGCATGGATGGTGGGGTCCAGTTCGGGGGCAGGCAGCGCCGACCAGCGGCCCGCGGCCAGCGGCGGGGTCGGCGCGGAACCGGTGACCGATCCGTAACGGCCGCCGGTCAACCCGGGCGATCCCATTAGCCCGGTGCCGTGGGCGCGCCCGAGCCTGCTCAACCGGGGGGCGCGGGCCCGAGGAGCCCGGGCCACCTGCCGGTGGGCGGTGTGGCCGCCGGCAATCAGGGCACGGACCGGGGCAAAGGTGTCGCCGGTGACCCGGCCGGACCAGACAAGGTCCCAGAGTGCTGAGACGACGTCCTGGTCGCTCAGTACCGAGTCCATGCCGCCGGCGATCTTGGTCAGTTGCCGGAAGAAATACCCGCCGCCGTTGTTCCGCAGGTGGTCCAGCAGCCGCAGCTGCACGTCACCGGGCTCGAAGTCGACGGCCGGGTTCAGGGTCAGCTCTGCTGAATCGGCAAGATGCAGGCTCATCCAGCCGTCGCTGCCCGGCAGTGAGCCCGCGCCGGACCAGAGAACTTCCCCGGCAGCCATGAGCTCGTCGAGCATGGCCGGCTGGTAGCCGGACACCCGGCTCGCCAGGACCAGCGGTTCCCACGCCGAGGCCGGGATGGGAACGCCGGAAAGCTGGTCGACGGCGGTGATGATGCCGTCCAGTCCGCGCAGTGCAGACTGGCCGCGCCGGCCGGGAGCGAGGACGTTCTGCCAGGCGGGCAGGAAGCGGCCGAATGCGGCGGCGTCCACCGGCTCGACCTCGGCCCGGAGCGCGGCGAGGGAACGGCGGCGGAGCCGGCGCAGGACCTCGGCGTCGCACCATTCACTGACGCCGGCCAACGACGGCGCGGCGGGGGACTGCTGGATCCCGGGACCAGCATCCGGGCGAGCGAGGGTCCCGGCGCCCGCCGCGGTCGGTTCCGGGGCTGCGGCGTGGGGGCGGAACTCGCCCTCCACCACGCGGCCGTCCGCGGCGAGCCTTTTCAGTGCGGTGCCGACGACGGCGACCCCGAGTCCCAGCCGGGCGGCCGCCTCGGCGGAGGTGAAGGGGCCGTGTGTCCGGGCGTAGCGCGAGACAAGGTCGCCCAGCGGATCCGCGACGGGTTCGATGAAGGCCAGCGGGACACCCAGGGGCAGGGGGACGCCGAGGGCGTCACGCAGGCGGGCCGCGTCTTCCACGGCGGCGAAGCGTTCCACGCCGCCCACGTTGACCTTGATGGCACGGTTGGCTCGCTGGAGGGCGGCGAGGTGCGCGGCGGCGTCGACGACCAGGATTTCCAGAGCTTCAGGTGCGGGCTCCGCAGATTGGAGCTCCGGGTCCGGCCCGACCGCGCCCGGCGGCGCCGGCGCCGGCGGCGGCGAAACCGGCGGCGAAGGCTCCGCCGCGGAAGGCTCCGCCGCAGCAACCGGCTCGGCCCGCGGTTCCAGGCGGGCCGCGACCTCCGCCGGGGTGAGCGGGCCCAGCAGCCGGAGCAGGTCCGCCACCCCTTCCAGGCCGCGGACCTTCCGGTCCGGGGCGAGTCGCTGCAGCTCCCGTTCGGTGGCTTCGATGACCTTGGCGTCGAGCAGTTCGCGCAGCTCCACCCGGCCCAGGAGCTCGTTGAGCAGGGTGGAATCGAGCGCCAGCGCGGCCGCCCGGCGCTCGGCGAGCGGGGAATCCCCCTCGTAGAGGAACTGTGCGACGTAGCCGAACAGCAGGGACTTGGCGAACGGCGAAGGCTGCTGCGTGGTGGTCTGCACGATCCGCAGTTCGCGCCGCTCTACGGAGGCCGCGATGTCCTTCAGGGCGGGGAGATCGTAGACGTCCTGCAGGCATTCGCGGACCGTTTCCAGCACGATCGGGAAGGTCGGGTATTTCCGTGCGACGTCCAGGAGCTGGGCGGAACGCTGCCGCTGCTGCCACAGCGGCTGCCGTTTGCCCGGGTTCTGCCGGGGCAACAGCAGTGCGCGGGCGGCGCACTCGCGGAACCGGGAGGCGAAGAGGGCGCTCCCGCCGACTTCGGCGGTGACGATCTGCTCGAGTTCCTCCGGGTCGAAGAGGAACAGTTCGGCTCCGGGCGGTTCGTCTTCCATCATGGGCACCCGCAGCACGATGCCGTCGTCCGCGGCCATGGCGGAGCCGTCCGTCCCGTAGCGCTGGTGCAGGCGCTGCCCGACGGCCAGCGCCCACGGCGCGTGCACCGGCATGCCGAAGGGGCTGTGCAGCACGACGCGCCAGTCGCCGAGTTCGTCGTGGAAACGCTCCACCACGAGGGTCGTGTCACTGGGTACCATTTCGGTGGCCAGTTTCTGTTCGGCGAGATACTGGATCAGGTTGTTGGCGGCGAAATCGTCCAGTCCGCTGGCCTTGCACCGCTCCGTGGCCGGCCCGACGTCGGACGCGGACAGTTCGCGCACAAAGGCGCCGAGCGCCCGGCCCAGGTCCACCGGCCGGCCGAGGGAGTCACCCTTCCAGAAGGGGAGCTTTCCGGGCTGGCCGAAGGCGGGGGATACCAGGACCCGGTCATGCGTGATGTCCTCGATCTTCCAGCTGGTGGCGCCCAGGGCAAACACGTCCCCGACGCGGGATTCGTAGACCATTTCCTCGTCCAGTTCGCCCACCCGGCGGCCGCCCTTGGCCGCGGCGGCGGCGGGGCTTGCGGCCCGGCCATCGGCGCTGGCCGTGCCGGAGGAGCCAGCCCCGCCCGAGCCTTCCGTTTCCGTGCCGATGATGTAGACCCCGAACAGGCCGCGGTCCGGAATAGTGCCGCCGGAGGTGACGGCCAACCGCTGGGCACCGGGCCGGCCTTCGATGGTGCCGGCGTTGCGGTCCCAGATGATCCGGGGCCGCAGCTCCGCGAATTCATCGGAGGGGTAGCGCCCGGCCAACAGGTCCAGGGTGGCTTCAAAGGCGGAGCGGGGCAGGGAGGCGAAGGGTGCGGAGCGGCGGACCGTGGAGAACCATTCCTCCACATCGATGGACCCGAGCGCGGTGGCGGCGACGGTCTGCTGGGCCAGGATGTCCAGCGGATTGGCCGGGACACTGAGCCGCTCGATCTTACCGCCGAGCATCCGTTCGACCGTGATCGCCGTGTGGACCAGATCCGCGCGGTGCTTGGGGAACAGCACGCCCTGGGAAATTTCGCCGACCTGGTGGCCGGCGCGGCCCACGCGCTGCAGCCCGCTGGCAACCGAGGGCGGCGACTCCACCTGGACCACGAGGTCCACGGCGCCCATGTCGATGCCCAGTTCCAGGGAGGACGTGGCGACGACGCAGCGCAGCCGGCCGGATTTCAAATCATCCTCGATCAGGGCCCGCTGGTCTTTGGAGACAGAGCCGTGGTGGGCCCGGGCCAGTACCGGATCGGTTCCGGCCGTGCTGCCGGCCTGGGCCATCATATGGGCCGGGGTCGCGGTCGACGTCGGAGGTACCGTCGACGTCGGAGGTGCGGCCGGCAGCGACACGCCGCCGGACGGCTCCGTCGGCCCGCGCCGCCCATCGAAGTCCGCAGCGGCGGCGCCAAACTCGTCCCAGCCGCCGCCGGCCGCCACGAGCTGCCGCTCGGCATAGATCTCGTTGAGCCGGGCGGTCAGCCGTTCGGCGAGCCGGCGGGAGTTCGCGAACACGATGGTGGACTGGTTGGCCAGCACCAGGTCCACGATCTTCTCCTCCACATGCGGCCAGATCGACGCCTGCGGCTGGAGCCCGGACGCCGGACCGGAATCGAAGGCCCCCGCCGCGCCCTGGAGATCGGACATGTCCTCCACCGGGACGGACACTGTCAGGTCCCAGTTCTTCTTCGAAGGCGGGGCCACGATTTCCACCGGTGCGGAACCGGCCAGGAACTGCGCGACGAGCTCCTTCGGTTCCACCGTGGCCGAGAGCCCGATCCGCTGGGCGGGTTTGGCCAGCAGCGCGTCGAGGCGTTCCAGCGATACCGCCAGATGGGCCCCGCGCTTCGTGCCGGCGACGGCGTGGACCTCGTCCACGATGATGGTGTCCACCTCGCTGAGCGTCTCCCGGGCCTTGGAGGTGAGCATCAGGAACAGCGACTCGGGCGTGGTGATGAGGATGTCCGGCGGGTGGCTGAGCAGTGCGCGGCGGTCCGACGCCGGGGTGTCCCCGGAACGGACGCCCACGGTGATTAACGGAGCGGGCAGGCCGAGACGTTTGGCGGTCTGCGTGATGCCGATGAGCGGGGCCCGCAGGTTCCGTTCGACGTCGACGCCCAGCGCCTTCAGCGGTGAAATGTACAGCACTCGGGTGTTCCGCTTCGGCGTCTTGCGCCGGATGCCCTTCGCGGCGTCGAGGCCCGGCAGTTCAGCGGGCTCCGCCGGGGCCGAGACGAGCAGCCGGTCCAGCGCCCAGAGGAAGGCCGCGAGCGTTTTGCCGGAGCCCGTGGGCGCGACCACGAGGGCGTGTGATCCGGAGGAGACCGCGTTCCAGGCGCCGTTCTGGGCCGGGGTGGGCGCGGAAAAAGCGCCCAAAAACCAATCCCGGGTCGGCTGGCTGAACCGGTCCATGGCTTCGGCTGTGAGTGCGCCGCCAGCGAACTGCTGCCCCTTCATTCCTCCATCATGCCCTACGGCACCGACAGTATCCGGCGGGCGCCATCGCGGCAGTTCCGGGGGTCTCGCATGAGCGGGGCGGGCCGCCTGCAGGGTGACAGGTCCCGGCCTGACCGGGCCCGTGGAGCCTACTTGGCCTGGAAAGCGCCGATAGTCAGCAGGCCGACGCCGGTGTTGCTGCAGGCATCCCGGGGACTGGCGACGAACAGGGAAGCGGTGTCTTCCGGCGGATAGATCCGGAAGCCGGCCGCCGGGGTCCGGGTGCAGTCCGGGTAATTGGAGGCCTGCGTGTAGCGCAGCGTCGCAGTGCCTGCCTTGCCCGGCGCCAGCAAGATGTCGGTGACGGGAGTGGAACCGTCACGGGTAGCGGCGGCACCGATCGGGTCGCCGTTGGCGTCAGCGGTCAGGGAGACCCCGGGGTAGCCCTTGAGCAGGCAGGGTTCGGCTCCGGAGTTTGTCAGGACCAGCTGCAGGTAGACGCTGCCGGCTGCGCCACCGCCGGTGGAATCCGTGGCGGCCGTCAGGTTGGCGGACTTGCACATCGCGGGCCCGGCCTGGGGCGCCGGCAAGGGGGAAGCCGCCGACGGCTCGGGTGTCTGGGTTCCTCCGGTCGCGGCTGCGGCTGTGCCCTGCGTGGACGGCGAGCTTGCCGTGGGGGATGCCGGTTCACTGGCAGCAGGGGCAGGGGAACTGCCGCAGCCATTGAGCAGGAGCACTGCCGCGGCAGCAACCGATGTGAGTGCCAGTCCGTTTTTGATTCGCTGAGCCGTCATGGCACCACTCTTACGCCCACTGTTGGCTGAGTCAACGACGCCGCGTCGGCGGCGCCGGATTGATGCTCGGATTGTGATCGCCGAGCATCAGCCGAGGTCAGCTACTTCTTGGCGCGGACGCGACGCCGTCACGGGAGGCCGTGGGGCTACCTGGCTTGGAAAGCTTCAACGGTCAGCAGCGCAATGCTGGGATTGGCGCAGGCGTCCCGCGGCTCAACGATGAACAGGGACGCGGTGTCTTCCGGCGGGTAGATCCGGAAGCCGGCGGCTGCAGTCCGGGTGCAGTCCGGGTAGTTGCCGGCCTGGCTGTACTGCAGCGTTGCGGTGCCCGCCTGGCCAGGCGCGAGCAGTACTTCCGGAACCGGAGTGGAGTAGTCACGAGTCGCAGCGGCACCGATGGGTTCGCCGTCGGGGCCAGAGGTCAGCGAGACTTCGGCGAAGCCCGTCAGGAGGCAGGGCTCCGCTCCTGCATTGGTCACGATCAGCTTCATGCTGACGTTGCCGGCCGCGCCGCCGCCGGTGGAATCCGTGGTCGCTGCCAGGCTGGCGGCCTGGCAGCGCGCGGTCCCGGCCGGCGCGGGAGCTGGCGGGGAAGCCGGCGTCGGCGCGGGGGTCTCCGTGCTGGCGGGAGCTGTGCTGGCCGACGGCGGGCTCGCCGTGGCGGACGCCGGCTGGCTCGGCGTCGGGGAGGGCGTATTGCCGGACCCGCAGCCGCTGAACATGAGCGCGGCCGCTGCGGCGGCGGTAAGTGCCAGTCCGTTCTGAATTCGCTGAACCGTCATGGCACCACTTATGCCCCCTCCCGGGGGCGTAGTCAACGGTGCGACGGCGGGACGTGCCGGATTGATGCCCGGATCGTAATTTCCGGGCACCAATCGCGGTCAGCTACTTCTTGGGAATCGGCACGGGGACCGGAGCGGACTGTCGGCCCCGGCTCCGCAAGAGGGCGATGCCGCCGAGAACCAGACCGCCGAAACCGGCTGCAAGGGCGGCCCAGCTCCGCGCCTGGGCGCCCGCGTCATCCGCCGCGGCGGCATCGGATGCGCCGGACGCGGCACCCGGCGCGGCGACGGCCGCAGTGTCGGCCGCGGTGTCGGACGAAACAGCGGCGCGGTCGTCGTGCCCGGCTCCGGCCGGGGCGGCTTCGGTGACGGTCACAGCGGGTGCCGGGGCCTTGAGAGCGTGTGCATCCTGGCCTTCCGGCGCGATCTCGGACCAGTCCGTCTGGCCCTGTTCGCAGTTCTGCAGGGTCGGGAAGTACAGCGTCTTCCCTGCGGCATCAGGCAGTTTGACGGAGAGCACCAGCGCGTCACGGAGCTCCGGCTCCAGAGGCGCCTTGGCCGTGTAGATGATCTGGCTGGTGCGCTTGGTAATGGTGGCGCCGTCTGCCGTTTCCTTCGGCTCGGGCAGCTGCTCGACGACCTTCTGGACCGTCCAGTTCGGGTTAACGGTGGGCTGGGCATCGTCCAGCTCGGCGGGGAGCGTGATGGTGATTTTCGTGGTGCCGGACTCTTCGCAGCCATGCGGGACGCCGAAGGTCAGCAGGGCGTAGGAGTTAGCGGTGGTTTTGTCCGGGTTGATGCCGACGTGTGCCGAGGCGCCGCTCATCCCCGCGAGCATGAGGGCGGCGGTGCTGCCGGCCACGGCCGAGACAGAAAGCGTGCGGCGCAGGACAAACGAACCTGTTGATTTCTTCAAGGGATGGGCCTTTCGCTGGTGCGTGCAGCCCGCGTTGCGGGCGCACAAAAAGGGGGTGCCGTGGCGGCACGGCGAGTGCCCGGGCTGGAGCTGGTCGGGAGGACGTGCGGCCCGGTCAAGCGGAAGGTCAGGAGAGGACGACGGCGGACGGTGGCCCGCGGCGGCAATCGAACCGGAGGTTCCGCCAGGGCAGAGGTGCAGCCTCCGCCGGCCAGATAGCCACCGCCGGCGACGCGACGGCGTCGGGCGTCACCGGAGCAGGGAGCTGGACCAGCGGGCGCAGCCAGGCGGCGAGCGACCACAGGGCGTCCTCGCCCTTCGCAAGGAGCAGGGCGCAGGCGATCGTTGCCAGGGCGTGCCCTGCGAGCATCGCGACGGTGAGCTGGGAATCCGGAATGTGTAGCTCTGCCGGCCCCGCCGCCAGCGGTGCGGTGAAGGGAGCTGCGTGGTGCGATCCTTTAGCCGCGCCGGACGCGGCCGGGGTGAACGCGGAACCGAATACGGAGAAAGCCTCGTGCAGCACAAGCTGCCCGGCTCCCAGCAGGGCCGTCATGGTTGCGGAATTGAGGCGGAGGCGGGTGGCCGCCGTGGCGGCCAGGCTGATCAGGGCGAGCAGGCCGAGCAGGATGCCGGGGGCCGGCAGGTGGCCGCCGGCCAGAACGTGGGCACCGGCTGCCAGCGTCACCGCAGCCGTGGCAAGCATGGCCGAGCGGACGCAATGGAAGGGCGTACGGTCTGCGGGTGGGCGCACGGAATCCTCCCTCATTGCTCGTCGCTGGCGGCGGTTTCCCAAATTCTACCGGCGATGAGGGGAGTGCTTGCCGCTAGTCCGTCTCCGGGCCCCAGCAGTAATGGCAGTCGTCCGGGCAGGCATCGTCAGCCACCTGCCGCGCCGTTGCCCGGGCCGGCCGGCCGGCCAAGGGAGCTTCCTCGGCCTTGGCTCGCCGCAGGACAGGAGCATCAGCTGTCCTCATCGTGCGTTCCCTCCACAGCAACGGCCGTCAGTCGGTAGCCGTCAGTGATGTGGAAGAGTTTCCGGCTACCGCCCTCGGGAGTCACCCAGACGACGGCGCCGTCGGCGGTCCGGTTGTCCACCCGGCCGGTGTGCTCAAGCTGGCCGTTCCGCTGGAGGCGGACGCGGTCACCGATCTGGACGTCGTCCCAATGGGCTGGGCTGGGGGTGGCCCGGTTCTGCTGCAATGTCACGATGCTTCCTGGTGTCATAAAGGGAAAACGCTGGTGTGACCTAGCTAACCCGGTGGGCGGGCGCCGGCTCAATGGACCACTCCACGGCCGAACCGGTGATTCATTGTGCAGGCGTCCAGTCGCCAGGAGGCGGACCAGCCGTCGGAACGTGGTTCGCGGAGGCGGCGGGACTGCTTCCGGGTGGTCGCGGTGCCGACGGCGCCGCAACGGCCGGGCGCGGTCAACGGCATCGCTGCAGGGCGGCAATAATACCTAGGCGGCCTCCCGGCCCGGACTTAGACTTCTCGTACAACGCAAACAACGTCGGGGAGATGGACATGAGCTATTCAGGGACCGGGAACGAGAAGGCCGTCGCGGCAAGTGATCTCAGCCGGGCACATGTTGGACTGACGGTGAGCTTCCAGCCGGACGAATTCACTGTGGTCTTCGGCCGGGTCGGCGCGATTGCGCGCAAGGAGGGCGGCGTGACGATCGCGCTGGAAGGAGTGGACGGTACGGGCGCTCTTCCGTCCCACTACAGCCTGCCTCCGGGCCAGCAGGTCTACGTGCAGCCGGACATGCTCACCAACACAGAGTCAACCATCAAGGATTTGTTCGGCAAGGTGCAGGACAACCTGCGCGGCCATAAGGGCGACCAGCGGACGGACACCGTCTAAGGTCCGCACCGCCGCCGGCCCTGGGCCAAAGCCTCTGGCGGCCAATCCCAAAAAGGGCGCGGTGAACCATAGTGGGAAAGGGCTGTCATCGGGGTGCCACGTTGGCTCGTGCCCCCACTCATTAGCGAGGAAATACGTTTGTGCTGGATTCCCAGGCTAAGGTCATGGCCTGCGCGCCCCGACCACCTTCGGGCATTGCAATCTGGAGGCATGTTTGATGGCGGCTGTTCACCGCGTTCGGCCGCTACTCGACCTGCTTCGAGTGTTCCTCATTGTCGTTCTCATGTTTGTCCTGGCGCCGGTGTCCGCACCGCAGGTGCCGGATGCATCTCCTGATACAGCACCCGGGACGGCAGAACCGCCCCGTTCGACGGACGGCCGCTACGGACCGGAGCGGCGCGCCGTCCTGCATGTGTTCCTGGCGGTGGGGCAGTCGAACATGTCCGGGCGCGGCCTTCCCCTCAGTGGCACCGATGACAGGGTGGACCCGCGAATTTTCCAGTACGGCGCGAAACTTCGCACACTCAGGCCGGCAACGGTTCCCCTGGACATGCATGACAATGCAACAGGAATGTCGCCTGCGTCAACGCTGGCCCGCGAGTACTTGAAAACCCAGCCAGCCAACGTCGGGGTTCTCATCATCCCGGCGGCGCACGGCGGCACGTCATTCACCAGCGCCGCTGCCACCCTCAGCTGGTCGGTCGCCGGGGCCTCGGCACGGAAGTTTAACCTCGCGGCGATGGCGGTTGCGCAGACGCTGGAGGGTATGGAAGCGGCGAGGGCGGCCGGTCACGTCGTTGACCTCAAAGGCATCCTCTGGCACCAGGGCGAAAACAACTCGTCGATGACGACCTCCGGATACAGCGCGGAGCTGGACGAACTCATTGCCTTCTTCCGGTCGCGGCTTGCGGCGCCGAAACTGCCCTTTGTAGTGGGAGGCATGGCGCCAGAGGGAATCGCGGCCACACCGGGCAGGGTTAACGTGGACAGGAGCCACCGCGAAACCCCCTCGCGCGTCGCTTACACCGGGTTTGCAGCTTCTATGGCCGGCGGTGTGAGCACGGGGGACAGGAGCCACTTCTCCCGAGTTGGCGTCGAGTACCTGGGGAAAACGTACCTTTCCGCGTACCGGCGAGCCGCAGCCAACATAGCCAAGGGCTCAGTCAGCTCTCGGGCGCATCCATAAGGAAGGTCCTCACTGGCCGCTGGGCGGTGACTTCAATGGGCCCGAGGATGACGATCCGGGAGCAATGCCACTGAAAACGGAGGGTGGCCGGTGCCAGGACCCAGGTGTCGGGGACCACGACCTCATCGGAGAGGAACATGGAAGTTCCCGGGAGGGCCGTGCCCGGGGCCCTTCAGCAGCTTGGCGATGAGCGGCCTAGAGTGATGCGTAAAGCCTGCCCGTTGAAGTCATCTGGCCGTTCAAGCGGAACAGGGCTGAAGTGCTCATTTGGTGGTCCGTGATGGGGCGCGTCTTCCATGCGAACCTTTCCACGAACGGCATTGCGCGCATGCCCACTACGGTTTCACGCATAAACGTTTCAACCTGCTTGCGGGAGTACGCATTGCGGCGCGTTTTGCTTGCCCTCCAGTCCGCGACCGCGTATTCCGTGACCCAGACCGGCCGCTGGTACTTCTCGTGAAGTGCGGCGACTTTCCTGAGGAAACTCTCCGAGTTTGGCCAGGCGTAGCAGTGCATGGTCATGAAGTCGACGCGCAGGTTCTCCCGCTTGGCCCTGAGCATGAACTGCTCCAGCCAGGGGGCCGTTGAGCTGACGGTGGCCGGAGAGCCGAGCCGCAGCCCGGTCGTCTGCAGCAGCGGCCACAGCCGGACAGCCTCATCGACGCTCATGTTGGCCTGAAGCGGGTGGTCGGGTTCGTTGAAGCCGAGGAGGTTCCTGGTTTTCGTCTGCCGCAGTTCCCTGTTCACGTACCCGAGCGCGTCCTTTTCGAGGAGCCGCCGGGCGTCTTTGATCATGGGGACGAAGGGCTTGCCGGTGTAGGTCCGAGTGGACTGCCAGGTGTAGTACCAGTCGGCGTTGAGGCCTTTGATCTGCTGGAAGGACAGGGCGTCGCTGCCACCATTGGATGCGCCTTTGAGCGCCCGGGCGCGCGCAGGCGCGGCGTGCGCAGATCCGGCTCCGGCCGCGAGGAGTCCGGGCACTGCCAGGGCGGCCAGTGGGAGGGTGAGGAATTGTCGGCGTTCCATGTGATTCCTTCGTGGGGTGTGAAACGCTGGGCTCCGCGGTTGGGTGTGCCCTGTTCGTTTGGGGTTAGCGGACGTAGGCAGGGTAGTTCGCACGCAGCGCCTTCAGAGCGACGGTGTACGTGGCGCCTGCTCCCGCGAAGGCGGTGCGGGTGGCCGCGAGCCGGGACTCGTTACCCGCTACCGTCTTGGCGTAGCGGGTCCGGAGGGCTGCTGTGCTGGTCTTGTAACCGGCTACGGCTTTCGTTTGAGCGTCCGCGAGTTCGGTTCGCTTGATCGCGTAGTCGGCCTGGGATTTGGTGTACCCGTCCCGGAGTGCGGCCACTCGCGCGTCCCGGGCAGGGGCTTCCCTGGCGTAGGCGTCTTTTATCCGGGCCCGGGCCGCCTTGTAGTCGGCCTTGGACTGGGTGTACCCGTCTTTGAGGGCTTCGATGCGGTCGGACTTGCCCCGGTATGCGCTGTCGTATTCTGCCTTCAGCTGAGCCTTAGCCGCTTCGTAATCTGCCTTGGATTTGGTGTACCCGTCCCGGAGCGCCTGGATGCGGGCGTCCCGGCCGGGAGCTTCTTTGGCGTACGCCTTTTTCAGAGCGGCGAGTTCAGCTTCGTAGCTGGCGACGTATTTCGTGTAGACCGCTTTCAGCTGGTTCTTAGCGGCCATGGTTTTCGCCGCGGCATAGTCTTTGGCGTAGGCGACCTGCTTCGCGCTGCGCGTCGTCTTGGCCTTCGACACTGCGGCGTCGTAGGCAGCCCTCTTGACGGCGTAGCTGGCGTGTTCGTTCGCGACGGCCCGGTCGAGCACTGGCCTCTTCCGGTTGTTCGCTTCGGTCAGCGCGGCGATGGATTTGGAGTAGGTCGTGGTCTTGACGTCAAAGGCTGCCCGCTCTGCTGCGATCGCGGCGTCCAGGCCGGGGCGTTTCTTGTCCTAGGCGGCGCCGAGGGTGTTCAGGGCTTTCGTGTTCGCTGCGGCCTTCTGTGCATAGGCCGCCTTTCCGATTCGAGGGCCTTGTCGAGCGCGGGCCGTTTCCTGCTGTTCGCTTTGGTCAGTGCGGCAACTGCTTTTTTGTACGCTGCGTCCGTGGCGTCGAGGTCGGTTCGCTTGGCCGAGAGTGCTCTGTCCAGGGTGGGTCGGAGGGTCTGCTCGTAGGCGTATTCCTTGGCCTGGTCGTCCACGAAGCGTTGGGCTGCGACCTGGTAGTCGACGGACAGGGTGGTGAGGGCCGCGGTGTAGGCGGCTTTGGTCATGGGGGCGCGTGCGGGAGCCCCCGTTGTTGCGGCGCGCGCGTGGTTGTTGAGGTCGCCGCACTGGCCGCCGGAGCCACCGCAGCCGCGCCGAACGTCATGGCAAGCCCGAGGGCAATGGTGCTCGTGGTCTTCACGAGGCGAACCCTACTGCAGCTTGGTAAGCGCCCGGCAACGCCCGGAAGGATGACTTTTCTCTTCAAATTCCCCCCCGATAAATCGCTGCACTTAGCTCGCATATCAGTTCTTATCGGCTGGGTCGACCTGAATGTAATGCAGACAGCGGCAGATCGCAGCCAGGCCGGCAGTATCGCGCCGACCGCTTCAGCGTCAATCTTCACCATGGAACGGACACTGGCGGTCAGGGACGACAGAAACCCCCGTCAGTTGCTGGCGGGGGTTTGTTGCGTCCCGTTGTGTTACTTGACGACGTACGTCCTGCTGACCTTGAAGATCATCGGGTCGGCCTTGGTGTTATGGACGCGGACGACGTACTTTGTGCCTTTGGGCCCGCCGACTTTAAGGCTGTCGTTCCAGCCGCCGGCGATGTAGGTTCCGTTGCGGTACCAGCGGTATCTCAGCATGGCGCCCTTGGGCCAACCGTATTTGTTTGCCTTCACGACCGTTCCGGACTCCACATATACAGATGACTTTCCGACGGTGCAGGACTGACCTGGCGGGCAGACTGCGGCACTGGCCGTTGGTGCGAGCAGAAGCGAAGACCCGGCGAGCACGACCGCCACTGCGGCGCTGCGAAACGCAAATTTCACGATTATTTCCCCCAATAATACTAAGAGGCCGCGGTGGCCTCCTCGGATCATAGGCCAACTATTCGAACGGAACCTCAACTCAGCCCCCTTCACGGGTTCAACGCCGGGGTTCTTATACGCGGGCAGGCAACTCTTGGAGAGCTCAAACTAACCAACAGTAATCCCGCCAACGACTTTGGTGGGCGGGCGGGCAGGAACGCCGGAGCCAGCCTGCCGTTATTGAAGCAAAAGGCCCTGGTTCCCTCACAAACGAAGGGAACCAGGGCCTTTCTCATTGGCGGTGACGGTGGGATTTGAACTTTCGCAGAAGCACAGGCGACAGAGCAAGATCGTTGAAAACTCGCGAATTGTGATACTCCCTAGGCGCTGAAAATGTCTGCTGATCACAACGTATTGCGCTCAAATCGTGCTCAGTTTTGGCGTCGATTTCTGGACGCGTCGGGGTGACGCCAAAAACGGGGTGATGCCGGGGTGATGAGCGCGCAGACCAGTATTCACGCGGGTTGATCGGGGTGACGGGTTGACGGCGTGCGAACACCAGCAAAATCACCTATACGTGTATGAAGCGATGATCTTTATCTTTATATATAGGGGCTGACCGGTTTGCTCGTTCTCACGAGGCGTCAACCCGTCGACCCGTCGACCCCATGCAAACACTGGTATGTACGCCCATCACCCCATCATCACCCCGTCACCCCCAGCGTATCTGAGTGGCAATTTTCAGCTCCGATTTGAAAGGTTAACTCACGGTGTGCGCTCATGGGGCTATTGCGGCCGTGCCTGCAAAGCGCCGTTATTGTCATGTTTACTGACTCACACGTTCACATTTAGGAATTCCGGGAATTAAATCATGCCATTCATGATTTGTCCGCTATTAGCGAATTCAACTCCGGTCCATTTCCTTTTTCATTAATTGCCCTGTAATTTCTTGCTTGTTGAATTTACCGACCAAGGAGGAAAGATGCGTGTGGAACAGAACGTTCTAATACAGTTCGAGACGATTACCCCAGCCGATGCTCGGAAACTTCTGTTCGGCGGCAACTATGCGAAGGAGCGCGCAGCCCAGCCTTTCGACAGAGCCAAGCTTCATCACTTCGTGGACATGCTCACGCCCGGCAAGTCCGACTGGGTGTGGCGTCCCACGGTGGCGGCGATCTGGATCGATCCTGATGGAAAGCTACGTGACGGCCTGCACCGCCTCTACGCCTGTGCGCTCACGGGTCAAGAAATAGACGTTCTCGTTTGTCGCCAAGTGGAGTGGACGTCAGACAGGCAACTCAAGGCGGAAGATCTTCTTCAGGGGAACAGTGACATGACCCCCGAGGAGTGGAAGGACGGGCTGACCGTGGATATAAGCTGACTGGCCGCTTGGCGAGCCGCCCAACGGTGACGACAACTCGCCAAGTTCGACTACCCCTGCATGTAGGACCGCCCCGGGCCTCCGAAAAGGCTCCACGGAGGGCACAATAAGTACTATTTATTGTTTCCCCAAACCCGTACACAAAACGAGCGCCCGAACGCACCGGGTGGAATTAACTGCCCAGGGGAGGGGGTGCCGACCCGTGGTCGTCGCGTCGATCAACGCGGCAAGACGCCCGGCAGACACGCAGGGTGTCTCGTCAGACGGCAGCAGGCGTCGCGTGCATCATCACGCGTGGATGCAACGACAGGCGATGTCAGAGCACGTCAGTTCAACGCATGGCGTCAGAGGAGCGAGCGGCACAGGCACACGGGCGTTGAACGATTCGGCATCATCGGACGGCGCAAGCACGCGGACACAGGCGTCGTCGTCAGCACATGAATGCAATCGAGCGTCAGTGAGCGTGTAAGCGGGCGGACTAGCGAAGTGACAGATTCGCACACAGCGAGATTGTTGGATCGTCAGGGAGAGTTTTACGGACGTCTCAGCGACAGACAGCTGTCAGCGCGTCGATGCACGATTGCATGGTTGGGCGCATCCACCACTAACCCCCGTTGCCGGGGGTGTGGGTTGTAGTTACGGGACGAGCGTCAGGCGCGAGACGTCGTCGCGGTCGAAGGCGAAGAAGCCTTCAAGAGTGGCGTGCGGCGTGGTGATGAACGCGGAGCCATCGTCGTCGATGTCGAGGTCGGCATCAGGGCCGAACGACGCATGAACGAACTCGGCAGCGGCGATCATTTGGTCCCGGGTCATGCCTTCGCAGCCTTCGCGGCTTCGGCGGCCTTTTCACGGCGGCACGCGGCGCGTGCCTTCTTGCCTTCGGGGCCGGACTTGGCGTGGGTGCAGTCGGTGTGTGCGGTCGGGGCGGGAGCCTTCTTCGCGGGGGCGTTGGCGGGCTTCTTCACCGGTGCCTTTTTCGGGGTCTGACGCGTGCCGTTCGCTTCGGCTTCAAGTTCGGCGGTGGCGTCGGCAACTTCGCCGGCGGGGGCTTCAACGTCCTGGGCGATCGACACAGCGGCGGCAGCTTCGTTGGCGAGTGCCACGGACGGCACCTCGACGAGTTCACCGGACAGCTTCACGGTCGGGGCGGCGGTGGTCTTGCGGGTGGCCGGAATGCGTGCGGTCATGTTGATCAGTCCTTCGTTTGTCGTTTCGTCGTTCCTGGCGGATCGACGAGATGACATTAAGAGACTTTGCTCAGCAGTCCCAAGGACGACTTTCCAACGGTCTACGCCCCGCTTCCCGCTTTCTTGATCAGGTAGCCGACCATCGATGAGCACGTGACAAGGAAGTAGGTGGCGAGTGCCTCGTCCACTTCGCCGAGTTCGATGCTGCCATGTCGGATTCCACCCTCGGCGCTGGTGTACCCATAGAGTTTTAGCCAGCCATCGACCAAGGCCCGTTGTGTCGGAACACCCTTGGCTTCCAATTTCTTGAGCGCATCTCCAAGTGTTTTTTCGCCGGTCAGATGACGGGCGACGGCTTCGACTGCGCTGATCGACTCCTTGACTACGTTCGAGTAGTGGGGATCTTGTCGGTTCGAAAGCAGAGACAGCGCATTCAGCAGATGCTTCCGTGCGCCCCCATATGGCTGCAGCACATCCAATGCGGTCTCAATAGCCTCAATCTCGGCCGTCTCGGTCACTTGGATAATTTCGCCGTTCACTACCCGGTATCCCACGAGGTACTTCGTGAAGACGTCGTTCAGCAAGTCAGGCAACGGATGGCCTACCGCTTCGATGCACGCTTCAACGAGGTCAAACGCTTCGGCCATTGTGCCCTTGACTACGGTTTTCTTGACCGTGCCTAGGAAGCTTTTCCCTCTTGTTCCCTGAAGGTACTCAAGAGATTCGTTCCATTCAATCCACAGGCCTACCGCGAACGTATCGTTCATTTCGATGGGTCCGTAGTGATCGTATGAGGTCATCTTCAAGACGTAGACAACATTCCAGATCTGGGTTCGCGTCTCGTTGTCTAGGTCGTCGATTTGGACGATTGTTCGTGGCTCGACGTATCCGTTGCGTTCTGAGAAGCGGGGCATCAGTTCCTCTCCCCCTCGCGGAATGGGGCGTAGTCGCTGGGATCTGTAGCGACCTTAGCGTTGAGTTCGTATAGTCGATCCACGATCTCTGCCTGATCACCAAGGACGGAGGTTGGCCAGCCGTACGACCTGCACACTGCCTCATCAAGGCGTTTGTGCGCTGCGCGCAGGTCGGTGAAAGCCCCTTCGTCCATCGCGTTGTAAACAGCAGTGAGTCCCGCCTGGTTCTTGCCCATCGCAACCAGTTTCGCGCAGGCGTGCTCCCTCTCCGCGACGACGTCTCGTGCCGCTTGTTCGATCATGTCTCCCTGAGGATCGTCAGGCGACGGGAACGGGAAAGTCCAAAGGGCTGTCTTGGGCGTGTACCTAAGGTCCGATTTCATGGTCGAACACTGTTCCCACGCCCAAGCAGTGTGGATTTTCGACGATAAGACACCGAAACTCCAATCGTCCTGTCGAGCAATGACAGTTAGTGCATCACCGGAACACCAGTCGGACTCAGCCCAGGTGAAGAGCGGGCGCTTGCCGACTCTCCCGACTGCAAAATACCTGTCGAGCTTGGCAGTTGCATGCCGCATACCAAGGCTGACTTCACCGAATCTCCACCATCGGTCGCGTCGGGCAGGTCGATTATTTTGGTCTCGGAATGGCTTCACCCGTGCTCGGACGATTTCTAGGGCAGCAGGAAAAGCCATCGCATCATCGAGCTCCATAATCCCGAAGTCGATGATCCATCTTGTCGGCTCCTGCGTCGGCTCAGCTGCGATGTCCTTGCTGATGAAGTAGCGTTTCACGACCTGTTCATATGGGGAGTCGGATCGCGAAAGGAGAGATTTCGCTTCCTCGTCCTCCAGCACAAAGCCGCCGCCGGAGGGTTTGTTCCCCTCGAATCCGATGCCTTGGTTAGCGGGGAGAGGAACAGCGGCCCGAGCGCTTGCACCTACTTTCAGGTAGTTAGTTATGCCCGCTACCGGTACCTTGTCCAGAAGAACGCCAGACGGCGGGATGGCGGGGGACTTGACCCAGTTGACGATCGAAACGTGAACATTGGCCTCGCCTGGCCACACTTGGGTGGTGACAGCATCAGTAATTACTGCCCCTTTGGCCATGATGTAGTCCAAAGCCGCTAGCCGAGATTTGTTCTGTCGGATGGAGTTTGTAGCCACCAACCCAGCCCTCTGGCCGTCTTTCATGTGGTCCTGTGCCTTGCGGAACCAGTAGGCGCAAAGGTCCACGATTCCTGCGTGGAACTCAGATTCCAAGAAGTCTAGATAGTCCGCGCCGTTGGACTCACGGATTCGTGAGTAGCCGATGAACGGCGGGTTTCCGATGATCGCGTCAACTGTCGGCCACTCCGCTTTCAAAGCGTCTGCCTCGATGATGGTGTCAAGGTTGTGCAGCGGCAGCGGGTCGTCGCCCTGAACGTTCATCTCTCTGGCCATCTGCGCGTGACCCATCCAAATCGTGAGTCGTGCAATCTGCACGGCGAAGGGCTCGATCTCGATGCCGTACAAGTTTTCGATCGGGTAGAACTCAAGGTGCATCGAGACTGGTTTTCCAGCTGCATGCTTGAGGTCGTCGATGCGGTCTTTAAGGTAGTGCTCCAGGCGGCGGAGTTCTCGGTAGGCCAGGTAGAGAAAGTTTCCGGATCCACAGGCCGGGTCGAGCACCTTGAACTGGCACAGCTCCTTGAGGACAAGCTCCAGTTTTTTGTAGTCCTGGGTGCCGTCGATGCGCTCACGCCAAGGCTTCAGGATCGTCGGTTCCACGATCTGCATGATGTCTTGCTCGTGGGTGTAGTGCGCCCCAAACTGCCGGCGTCGGTCGCCCAGGCACCCCTCAAAAAGCGAACCAAAGATCGTCGGGTTCACGTAGCGCCAGTCGTACTTTGACGCCTGCACGAGCAGATCGAGGTCGAAGCTGTTCAGCGGCACGTAAGGGACAGATTCGAGAAGTCCGCCGTTCACGTAGGGGAGCCCTGCAAGGAACCCCTCACTGCGATCGATTGCATTCCGGGAGTTCATCGCTGCGAGGAACGACTGAACTTCTCTCCCCGGGATTCTCTGCTTTGCACCGCGGGAATCGGCTGACAGGTCCCTGATGAGGTTCGCAAATCGGTTCTCTGGAATGAGGCCTAGATCTTCGGCAAACAGTGTCCACGTTGTCTGGATGATGAAACGGCGCAGGTCGTCATCCTTCAGCCCGAATTCCTCGCGCTCGTGGAAGCGGTCATACAACCGGTTGAACAGGCCGATCATGTCGGCGCTAGCGCCAACAGTGATCTTCTGGCCGGGTCCACCGTAAGTGGGTACTTTGCCGCGTCCCATCAGAAATGCGAGCGAGTCTACAAAGTCCGGCAACTGCTCCAAGGTAAAAACGTCCCTGGGCGCATTGGGGAATCTACCCGGCTCCCATACCTCGAAACGGTCAAAGGAACACAGGACGGTGAACGGGGGAGCGGCCATGTCATCGGTCGCGCAGTACTTCCAATAGCGGAGCATCTGGGGTCGGTGCTCGGCGAGCCGTACAGACTCCCTCGGTCCCTTCATCTCGACGAGAACGACCTCAGGCCAGTAGAAATCGATGAAACCGTGGCGTTGGCCCTCGTCCAAGGGGAGATGTGACTCGTGGCTGGCGTCGAGCGTGCGGGGGTCTTCAACTCCGGTGTAAGCCTGGACGAGCTGGTTTACGAATGTCTGAGCTCCAGCACGCTCCGTTCCCGAGTACCCGGACCAATTGGCCACGAAGGTCTTCAGCGATTCGACGATCTCGTTACGCGTGCGGTGCATCAGTTCCCCATCTAAATTGCAAGTACAACCGATTGAACCATGACGGACCGACATTCAGGTTTTCGTGCAGTTTTCGCTATTGCTCAGCATATGATTGCTGGAAATTTACAACGAGCGATCATGGGGGGCAACATGAGCACACCCGCAGGTTGGTATCCGCAACCCGACAATCCAGCGGTCTTGCGTTGGTGGGACGGTTCGGGATGGACCGATCAGACGAAGCCAGCCGCTCAGACTGTGCCTGCTGCCAAGCCACGTCCCAAGTTTGGTCTTGCGGTGACTGCTGCGGCATTGACCCTCGTTGGCTTGGTCGGGTCGCCTCTCGGGTTCGTGGCGGGGCTGGTTCTCATCGCAGCCGTTGTTTTCGCCATAGTCGCCCTCGCGAAGAGACAAAGACTGAAGGGACTTGCGATCGCCAGTCTGTTTATCGCCCCAATCATGTTAATTGTGACTATTTCCCTTGCCTCGTCTCCAACCCCTTCACCGGCGGCACCATCGGCAACGAAGCCGTTCGTCGCTACGGACTACAAGGAGATGCCTGAACGGGATCTTGCGGTTCTGGTCAAAGACCCTGAGAGCCACAAAGGCGAGATGGTCGTGCTCCACGCGCGAGTGACCCAGTTCGATACGGCTACTGGTGGTTGTTCTTTCCGCGCTGAAGCGGCGCATGTTCGCCCTGAGGACACGTTCGGGTATAACCACAATTCCTTCTTCGTCGGGGGGGCGGGAGGGGTCAGCTGCGACCAACTCAAGAGCTACGTTGACAAGGACGAAGTCAAGGTACTTGCGACGGTAAAGGGCTTGGTCGAATACAAGACGATGATGGGTGGGCAAACGGCGGCGCCTGAATTTAGGGTTGACCAAATCGAACGTCTGGCATCAAAGTAACGCCACACGGGTCAGGCGTTCGCGTAACCGTGCATGTCTGACGGCTCGCTTTGCCTCGATCCGGCGGCGTAGATGTGGGTCATACCGTGCGGTGAGCATCTGGTCAACGGTGATGCCTGGGTCTTGGTCGAGGTACTCAAGCTCGGGCGGGAACTCCCAGCTTCCTTCGTCGTCCTCTCGAACGACCGGAACTATGCTCCCGCCCTTGCGAAGCCGTTGGCGTTCCCGCTTTGCTGCCCTGCGGCAGGTCTCCCGCGAGCACGAAACCGACTGATGCGGCTCAAGGGCTCCGGTGCAAAACCGGCACCTCACAGGTCGATGCTTCGGTTACGTCGTCCATCCCATGCAATCGAATTCATGTAGCGACGATAGGAGATGAGCGCGGTGCGCGGCATCTCGGGGACCCGAACGCCCAGGCGCGTCTGTGAGCGTCCAAGAATCGTTCGATGATCGATCACCTACGAGCGCACGTGCTGGCATCTGCAGAACGCGTCACGGGCGCTGTCGCAGCGTTCCCGTTCGTGTTGATCGATTGCATTGGCGGCTATCCACCACGAAACCCCGTACCTGCGAGTGGCACGGGGTATCGCGGTTTACAGACTAGAAACCCATTGCTCGGGCTCCTGCTTCACCCCAAGATGACCGCTTCATGCGGCCGACCTCGAGCTTGTCGTCACCGTCTTTTTTAGGAGTGTTCGAGTAGGCGACAACCGGGGCCAGTCCGATGACCTCGAAGTACCGGCCCCTTGCGGCTTCTTGGACACGGAACTTCTTGTAGTCGGTTTCGGCAACAGCGAGATTCGCCGCATCGTAGGCGGAAACAACTTGGGCGGTGGACGGCACCCACGGTTCCGCTACCGTTGCGAGCCACACCAGATAGTCCCAGGGGTTGGCCGGCTTCCCGTTGATGTCAGTGCTCGGGATGGCGGACGTGCTGTGCTTGAACAGAGCTGATCCTCCAGCACCGAGCCATGTGTCGAAGTTCCTGACGCCTTCGAGCTGGTCATTGGCGGCACGGTGGGACGTGGACCGCTCGCGTTTGCTGAGCCAGTAGTCGGACAGTTCCAATGAATTGCGGATGTGCCCCACGACGGCGATCTTGAAGGGCTCGCCTTGAGCAAGGCCGGGAGCGGTGAGGCCGTGCTGAACAGTTCGGATTTCGCTGTAGCGGGAGATCAGTTCTTCCCTGGCACCCCAAGCCGACAGGATTTTCGGATCGTTGGCGGCGAGAACCTGTTCTGCAGCTCGGATGGTGCCGAGGACTTCGTCGTTGGCTCGAACGTCGTCCATCAGTTTGGCGAGTTCGGCACGGAGGAAACCGAGGGCGGAATCGGAGTTGTCCCTGATCAGATCGCGCTTCCGCTCCTGGACGGCTTTCAAGGCGTCCTTGAGCATCTGTGCGCAGACTGCTGCGTTCTGCCTTTCGGACCGGATTTCTTCGTTGTGGAAATGAGGTTCCTTGGGGAAGTCCTCACCGGCCAGTGCAGCTTCGACGTAGTCCGTGGTGGAGATCAGGGCTTCGGGCTTGATGGCTCGGTTCCTCGTGCTCTCTTCATTGATGCGCTTCTCGGCCTTGGTGTGGTCATCGAAGCCGGGGATGTGGGTGTAGGCCTTTGCTGTGATGGTCATGATTACTGCTCCTTCTTGGTGGGGTACATGGATTCGTAGAGGTCGCGGCCTTTTTGGACGCCCCCTTCAGACTTGCGTTCCTTGGCGGTCTGACGGCGCTCGGCGCTGGCCTTAACCTTCTCCTCGAATGTTCCGTCGCGGTGGGCGGCCATCGATTCTTGGACGTTCATTTGGTGCTCCTTTGGTAGGGGGTTTCGTTGGTCAAAATTAGGGGTGCCAGGTCCCAGCAGCGGAAGAGGAACGAACGCATGGTCTGGGGCTTGAGCCAGATAGACAGAAAACTGATCGAGGCGGATTTGAGGTATCCGTCGTCGTCCATGAGCACCAGGTCGAGCATGTGCCAATCAAGATCGACCCGGCCCAGGATTGCGATGTCGCCACGCTTCACTGATCGCCAGTCGGTGTGCTCGGGGAGAATGTGGAACATGTCGGCGGTGAAGTAGAGATTCCCGATCAGCAAGCCCAATTCGCGTTCCCCGGGCACGTCGTAGGTATCGACCGGAGCTTCACGCCACGCAGGTCCCGGTACCGGCAGTTGCAGTTCATATCTGTTCTTCGGGCGGGTGAAATCGACGTCCACGAGGGTCATCGCGCACCGCCGGTCAGGATCAGTTGCGGTAGGCCTTCAGAGTCGGCGGTCGTCCTGACCGGTCGCTGGTCGAAGAGACCGAGGACTTCTACAGTGCCGTCGAAACGCACCCAGGCGAGGGGCCTATCGACACGGTGTGCTGTCGCGAGCTGAACGTACACGGCAGACGTCAGCGTGACGTTGCCCAAGGTGCCTGTCACCATGCCATCGATTAGCGGCGACAGAGTCACGGGCGCGACTGGCGCACCCTTTACAACCGTGATGCGTGAGCGTCGCCTGGGCGGCGTGTAGGGGGTTGGCTGTTCATTCATGGTGGTACTTCCTTTCGGATGGTGGATCTTGCGGCTATTGGTAGAGGCTGCTGGGTTATCGCAAGGAGTATCGCCACCCCTCGGTATTTCCCGAGGCGACGCGCTGCCGCGTGATCAACTTTTCGTTCCGGCGGAGGTCATCGAGAACCTCGGGCAGTAGCTTGCGCTTGGCCTCTCCAAACTTCTTTGAGAATGCCGAGCCTGTTTTTGGCCCCTCCTTCAGGAGAATGAGAACAACTTCGCGGACCTCCCGACGCATGGTGTTGTGGGCAGCGTCGTCCCGGATCACAGCAGCCTTGCCCTCAGCCTTAGCTCGGGCCAGATGTTTCTTCTGCGCCTCGCCCCGCATGACCTGCTCGGTGCTTTCCCGAACCCAGTCGCTGTGGGTCATGAAGCGTTGCGCCATCTCCCAGTGGATCTCGTCAAAACCGTGAGTCTTCCCGTGGAGGACCGCAATCCCGAGCGCGACCTTCTCGATAACCAAGAGACGGTGACCGTCATATTTGTCGCTTTCGCCGGTCTCAAACGGGTCTTCGCGGCGTCGGCGCAAGTTTTCTGAACGGATGATGGCTTCAACGGATTTGGGGATTGTGACGTGGGTGAGCTCCTCATAGCCTGCAGCCTCGCCCATCTTGGACTTCCAACGTTCTGTTCGGTGACGCTCGTGCGGCCATTCCGGCAAGGCGATGGTTGCAGAACTTCTGGACTCCGGGTCGGTATCCACCGCGTCGGGGTCGTTTACAGTCACCCATACGAAGCGCTGGGGGAGGCCACCACCTGCTTCGCTGAACAATGCGTCCGCACGGAGGGGTTGCACCCCTACCTGCATACACAGGCGGTAGCGATCATCGCCAACGGGTATGTTCTTGGACTTGTTCGCGTACCCGTAGCCCAACGCCTCGCCGGTACCAGCCTTCCGTAGCGTTTCGGAGAGCGTGCTGCTGTCCCGACCGAACATGGCTTTCAGGCTGTCGACCTCAGGGGCTGACAGAAGGACACGGGTGTAGCCGTAGACAACCTCAAAACCCTTCTGACCATCGACTGGCTGAAGCGAGCCAAACATCTTGGCGACGCCTTCTCCCGAGCCTGGGGAGCCTTGGAAGACGTCCTCTTCGACGGATGCGGGAAGGGTGTAGAGACGCCGACCAAGCTTTTCACTCATGCCCTTGCCCGCGCCGGATTTGGCAACGATCGCCAAGTGCAGGTTTGGAGGCGCAGGGGTCCCGACGGTATCCGGTAGGCATACGTAGGCGGGTACCGCTAGCAGCGCACGGATGATACCGAGGCCCAACATGCCGAAAGGACCGACGCCGTGATCGTTGGCGAAGCGCTTGATCAGGCCCATGACCACGGACATAGCCCAGATTTCATCGGCAACTTCGCGAGCGTCGGGCTGGGCGGCGGCCCACCTAACCATGTTGTCGAACTCTTGGGCATGAGGCGTACGACCTTGTGCCGGTGAGAAGGCCTTGTCCCATGCCTCTCTGAGGGCATCAACTGCTTGATCAGCGGAGTAATCGCCAGCGCGCACTTCGCGGACTGCCCAGCCAAGAACGGCGACCATAGCTCCGTGCCGAGATTCGCCTTCGCCAACTCGGGTTCGGAAGCTGGTGACCGGCCCGTCGATCTTGCCGGGGTGCTTGGACGTGGTGTGTTCCCGGCAGAAGGTCGTGAGGTGAGCCGGGGATAGCGGCTCGTTCGCACTTATACCGGCAGACTGCACAAGGCTCCGCAGGCTGGCTTCCAGATTCGGCACTTCCCCTGCCCTAACCCACTTGTAAGGGTTTTCCGTTACGGGGTGGATTGTGGGGGAGGCAACGATGACACCGTTCTTGCCTCGGAAGTCACCCCAGGGTGCGAACTCACCGGGGGAGTTGCCAAGTGATTCATCAGTGCAAAAAACGTAGTGCCCCCGGTCACCGGAACCGCGGGAGCTGTGGAACAACCCCTTGCGTAGTTCATCCGCTATCTCGGGCGGAACATCGTCGAGGTTGTCGCCGTCGTAGTCGAAAATGGCCAGCCCGCTTCGACCTGCGTGGATGAACACTCCGGCGTCGGGCCACTTTTCGAACCATGCTCGGATTACAGCAGGGTCCGTACTGGTTTTGGTGTCCCAACCCTTCTTCAAGAGAGAGCCCGGATTCTTCGTGCCCGGTGCGAGCGTTCCTACATAGATGCCCGCCCTTGCGTAAGCCAGCGCCGCATTGAGGGGAGTCATCTCATTCACACCGGCAGGTATCCGGAGCGCCTTTGCCTGCGGGGAGTTTTCGGCGACGCGGCTGAAGTCAACCTCGATCTCCAAGGAGGGTCTTCTCTTCCGCCTCAGGCGAGCCGATGCGCCCGTCCTAGTATGGGTTTGTGTTCGGATGCTCACCGTCACACCTTTCGTTAGAAGCAAGAGCCGGGTTTTGTCGTTTCGGGTGAACCCGGCTTTTTGCTGGATTAGCTGGCTGCGGGATCGACCACGCTGGCTGACAGCCAGGCATCGAGATCAGACTTGCGGTAGATGATGGTGCGTGGAGTCGGCCGCAGGTACCGGGGGCCTTTGCCCAGGTATCGCCATTGGGCCATCGTCTGGCGGCTGTAGCCGGTGTAGTTCGCCGCCATGTCAGGGCGGTAGAGAACCTCACTTGGTGCAAGGTGGTCATTGGGGCGCTTTCGAGACATCTGTTCCTCCTGTGGCATTCTGGGCACATTATTTGAATGAGGTGCCCAGTGGATTGATGTTCATATACAATCACGGGAACAATCTTGTGTCAACTAGTCGTATTTTTGGAGACCTGATTGTAGTCGTGTGCTCACATCTGTTAGCGTCAGATGCATGAAAAACATCAATGCAGGCGCGGGGCTGAAGTTTCCGGCAGAGGTCAAGAACTCGGGATCTTACGGCGATCGATCAGTGGAAGTTGAATTTGTGGCCACCTTCAACCGCGACTCCGAGCAATACGAGATACGCAGGTTGACGGTCGTCCAAGGCGAAGGGGCGGAACCCATCACTGGAACCATTCTTCGAAGGGTGCGGGTCCAGGAGGCGTTTGGGGAAGTCATGCGGAAAACCAGCTTCGGGCTCCAGAGTGGGGGCGACTATAAGCTTCCTTACCCGGACCGCCTGACGCTCGAAGACGGGGAACTCTATTGGGAGCGCGTACCCCACAAGAAGCAGGACCTTGAGGTTTGGCGGCGGACGCAAGCTGAACGACTATTCGTCATTGCTCGGGCGTTTGGTCAGCCTGAGCTAAAGCTGATTCAGGAAGTATTGGGTGTCAGTCAGTCCAGTGCGAGCCGCCTGCTCAAACAGGAGTCGACAAATGCGTAGCAGTGACCTGTACAGATCCCGTCAGGGCATCCGACAGACGATTGCAGGTATGGGTGGGCATGATCACCCAGGCGAGCACGTGCGGCAGGCAGCAGAGGCGGTGACGTGACATGGCGACAATCTCCAAAGATGAAGCACGCGGAACCTACACGGTCCGCTACCGGAAGCCGGACCGCACCACATCGATGAAGCGAGGTTTCAAGACCAAGCGCGACGCCGAGTTGTGGAAGTCGCAGAACGTTGTGGAACAGGCCCGAGGTGAGTTCATCAACGTCTCAGCGGGCAAGGTCACGGTGTCTGTTCTCGGTGGGGCATGGCTGGAGAACCTCACGCACATCAAGCCCTCAACGCTGCGGCCAACCGAAAGCGCTTGGCGCGTCCACGTCGAACCTCGCTGGGGCAAGACCCCCGTTGCCGACATCCGCCACTCTGATGTGCAGGCGTGGGTAGCCAAGCTAAGCGCCGAGAAGTCTGCCACGCTTGTCATCCGCTGTTACGGCATCCTTGCCAAGATTCTGGACATCGCGGTGAAGGACCGGAGGCTCTCGTCGAATGTCGCCCGGGGGGTGAAGATGCCCCGGAAGGTCAAGAAAGAGCACGTTTATCTGACCCACCAGCAGGTACACGATCTCGCCGCTGAGGCGAAGCACGGCACTATGGTTCTTGTCCTCGCTTACACAGGACTCCGCTGGGGTGAGGTGACGGCGCTCCGGGTCAAGGATGTCAACCCCATGCGTCGCCGTCTCAACGTGGTCCTAAATGCCGTCGAGGTGGGGAGCAAGATCGAGGTGGGCACTCCGAAGACGCACAAGAAGCGCAGCGTTCCCTTCCCAGCGTTTCTGGCGGATGCGCTCGCCGGTCAGATGGCGGGTAAGCACCCCGACGACCTGCTGTTTCCTGGGGAGGACGGCAGGTACATGAAACGAAGCGGTACTAATCAGACCAGCAATGGATGGTTTGTGAACGCACTACGCCGGGCGGGTCTTGAACGGATGACGATTCACGACCTCCGCCACACCGCAGCATCGCTGGCGATCTCAGCAGGGGCGAACGTGAAAAGCGTCCAGGCAATGCTTGGGCATGCCTCCGCCACGATGACGCTGGACACCTACGCAGATCTATTCCCGGATGATCTCGACGCTGTCGCCGTCGCGCTCGATGCCGCTGCATCACAGCAGGTTGCGCTCAAAGTGCGCTCACGGGACTAAATTACAAAAAGCGAAGGCGCCTACTTCGCTGTGTTATCAACGATGTAGACGCCTGCTCACTTGGCGGTGACGGTGGGATTTGAACCCACGTTGGCTTTGACACCAAACAACATTTCGAGTGTTGCACCTTCGGCCGCTCGGACACGTCACCAACCCGTATAGGCTACCGGAGCAAGGCGCTCATCCCCAAACGGCCGGACCGCCGGCGCTCGTCCAGGGCCCGCGGCGACCCGCGACGGGCGCGCCGGACTTCCCCCGCCCTGCCGGGGGCACTAGATTCATAAGCAGGATGAGTATTTCTGAACAGCAGGCAACAGCAACCGCATATTGGACCGTCGGACCCGAAAAAGGCGAACTCCGGCGCGAGGACCTGCACGCCCCCGGACCGGGCGAGGCCCTCGTCCGCACCCTGTATTCGGGCATCAGCAAGGGCACGGAACTCGTCGTCCACAATGCCCGCGTGCCGCAATGCGTCGCGGCGGAAATGGCCGCCCCCAACCAGGAAGGCTCCTTTCCCGGCCCGGTGAAATTCGGCTACCTCTCCGTCGGCATCGTCGAGGACGGCCCGGCGGAGTTGCTGGGCAAGACGGTCTTCTGCCTGTACCCGCACCAGGACCGCTACGTGGTCCCGGCCGAGTCGCTCACCGTTGTCCCCGACGGCGTCCCCGCCCGCCGTGCGGTCCTCACCGGAACCGTCGAAACAGCCGTCAACGGGCTGTGGGAAGCCGGCCCCCGCCTGGGTGACCGCGTCGCCGTGATCGGCGCCGGACTCGTCGGCGGCATGGTGGCCAAGCTCCTCAGCGCCTTCCCGCTCGGACGGCTGCAGCTGATCGACATCGACCCGGACAAGCGCTCCTTCGCGGCGACCCTCGGTGTCGAGTTCAGTCACCCCGACGACGCCCTGCCGGACTGCGACATCGTGATCCACTGCTCCGCGTCCCAGGCTGGCCTGGAGCGGAGCCTGCAGCTGGCGGGCGACGAAGGCGACATCATCGAGATGTCCTGGTATGCCGACCGGACCGTCACGCTGCCGCTGGGGCAGGACTTCCATGCCCGCCGGCTCTCCATCCGTGCCAGCCAGGTCGGGGTGGTGGCCCGTGCGCGGCGCCACCGCCGCACCACTGCGGAGCGGCTCCAGCTTGCCGCCTCCCTGCTGCGGGACCCCGTCTTCGACGTCTTCGTCACCGGGTCCTCCAGCTTCGGGGAGCTTCCCGACGTCGTCCAGCGGCTGTCCGACGGAAGCCTGGACGCACTTTGCCACGTCATTGAATACCCAGTCATCGACAAGCCTGCCATTGGATACCGTCCCAGCGATTCCACTCCCACAGAAGCCACGAGGTAAGACCGTGTTCAGCCTGACCGTCCGCCGCAACTTCATGATTGCCCACAGCCTTCCCCGTCCGGCCTTCGGCCCCGCCCAGGGTATGCACGGCGCCACCTTCGTCACGGAGGTGACCTTCCGCCGTCGCGCGCTGAACGAGGACTCGATCGTGCTGGACATCGGCGAGGCCGGGGACATGCTGGATTCCGTCCTCGAAGGCCTCAACTTCAAGAACCTGGACGAGCACCCGGACTTCGCCGGAAAGCTCAGCACCACCGAGGCCCTGGCCCAGTACGTCGCCGACGCCGTGGCATCGAAGATCCGCGCTGGCCAGGACGGGCGCGACCTGGCCGGGCTGGACGTCACGCTCCGCGAAACCCCGGATGCCTGGGCCACCTACTCGCTCGACTTCGACGCCCGCTAGGACCCAAGGTGCAGCCGTCCGGCCTCCACCTCCGCCTGGTGGTGCCCGGCAATGTCCGGCACAACTCCGGCGGGAACGTCTATAACGCCGCCCTCGCCCGGGAGCTGACCCTCCAGGGCGTAGAGGTGGAGACCTGCCCGCTCGACGGCGATTGGCCCGGGGGGAGCCCGGAAGACCGACGGCGGCTGGCCGCTGTTCTGGGTACCGACGGCCTGCATTCGGACGGCTTGCACCCCGACGGCGGCTCCGGAGCCAGCCACCGGGTCACCCTGGTCGACGGGCTGCTCGCCGGCGGGGCGCCGGAGGAACTCGCCGCCGCGGCCGCCGCCGGACGGCCGGCCTGGATCCTGCTGCACATGCCGCTCGAGGACCCGGGACTGGAACGACGGGCGCTCCGGGAAGCGGCCGGGGTGATCTGCACAAGCAGTTCAGCGGCGGCCGGGCTCCGCGCCCGGCACGGACTCGCCGGCATCACGGTCGCGCTCCCGGGCACCGTGTCCGCCCCGCTCGCCAGCGGTTCGGAGCCCCCTCACCTCCTGGCCATGGCGGCCCTGCTGCCGAACAAAGACCAGTCGCTGCTGCTCGACGCGCTGTCCCTGCTCACCGAGCTGCCGTGGACGGCGGCCCTCGTCGGCTCCGACTCCGCCGACCCGGCGTACGCCGCGCAGCTCCGGGACACCGTCCGTCGGTTGGGGCTCCAGGACCGCGTCAGCATTCCGGGCGAACTGCGGGGCGGGGCGCTGGAGGCCGAATGGGCCAGCGCGGACCTCAGCCTGCTCATCTCCCGGGCAGAGACCTACGGACTCGTCGTTCCGGAATCGATTGCCCGCGGCGTCCCCGTGGTGGTGCGCGCCGGCACCGGAGCCGTGGAAGCGCTCGCGGCCGGCACGCCGCAAAGCCGGAAGCCGGACACCCTTCCGGGTGCCCCCGCAGCCGGGGCAGGCACCCTGCCGGGCACCGCCGTCGCCCTCGCCGCGGACCCGTCACCGCTCGCCGAAATCCTGCACCGCTGGCTCACCGACACCGCGCTCCGCACCCGCTGGCAGTCGGCCGCCGTGGCCGCAAGGAACCACCTGCCCGGCTGGGACAGCACTGCACGGACAGTGGTCGAAGCCCTGCGCGCAGGGTCCGCGGGGAACCCGGGAAGCAATCCGGGGACCAGCCAGGGGAGCGGCCCGGGGAGCGGCCCGGGGGAGCCGCCCGCGGACCAGCCCGGCGGAACTGCCGCCGGCAGATGATTCCCCTGCCGGACCTGCTGGTGGACAATGACCCCATGACGCCAGAGCCGCTCACCGCGCAGCCTCCGACCGCGAACATTCCTCCGGCCAGGACGCTCACGCCCGAGCTGCTCCGCGCCTGGGCCTGGCACAAGCAGGGCCTGGACGGTTCCCTCGCCGGCCGCACCGCGGAAGAGGTCTTCGCGCGGGCCGGCTGGGCCCGTTCCGTCGGCGGCGCCAACCCGTACCTGACGCTCTTTGCCCGCGCGGGCATCCGCCGGGATCAGGTTGACGCCGATGTCCGCGCCCACCGGATCCTGGAACTGCCCGCGGCCCGCGGCTGTACCTATGTTCTGGGCCGCGAGGACTTCGGCTGGGCCCTCAAGCTGGGCAAAGATGCCGCCGAGGCCATCCGGGTGCTCGGAAGGCTCGGCGTCGACCGCGGCGAAATCACCCTCCTGGAGGAACAGGTCCTGCACACCCTCGCCGAAGCCGGTGTTCCCATGGATCCCCGGCAGTTGAAGGACGAGCTCGGCGACTCGGTGCGCAACCTCGGGGAAGAAGGCAAAAGGAAGGGCGCCGCCACTACCCTGCCCACCGCCCTCGGCATCCTGCAGTCGCAGGGGCGGATCCGCCGGGTCCCGACCAATGGACGCCTCGACCAGCAGCGCTATGGCTACGAGCTGTGGAACCTGCCCGACAGTCCCCTGGCTGACGACGGGATCCGCGCCGAACTGATCCGCCGCTACCTTGGCTGGACCGGCGGGGCCACGCTCAAGCAGTCGCAATGGTTCACGGCTTTCACCGTGGCGCAGAGCAAGGCGGCGCTGGCCGCCGTCGGCGCCGTCGAGGTGCCCACCGCCACCGGTGACATGCTGTGGATGCTGCCCGACGACGTCGAACGCCTGGCCGTTTTCGAGGAACCGGCCGAGGAACAGATCCAGCTGCTCGCCGGTACGGACTCGCTGGTGCTGCTGCGCCGGAACGCCGCGGAACTGCTGGCGGCGGAAGGCCCTGACGGGGAGAGGATTGATGGGCAGGTCGTGGCTTCGCTGGCGCTGCAGGCGGATCTGCCGGACCACCCGATCCTGGACCGGGGCCGGATCATCGGCCTGTGGCAGTACGAACCGGGCAAGGAGCGGATCGTGTCCTGGCTGTTCCAGGGCCCGACGCCGGCCGTGACCCGGCGGATCGCCGAGATGGAGGCCTGGATCCGCGAGGACCTGGGCGATTTCCGGGCCTTCAGCCTCGACTCACCGGCCACCCGGCAGAAACGGATCGACGCCCTGGCCGGCGCCGCCGCCGCACGCTCCGCCGCCGCACGCTCCGCCGGCGCCGCCGCCGGCGGCAAGTAAGCAGCAGATAGGGGAGAGCCGTGCGGGTCCGAGGATCAGTTGCCGCGATGGCCGGCGAAGAAGTCCCACAGCAACGCCGCGCACTCAGGCTCCCGGACCCCGGCATACACTTCCACCCAGTGGTTGAGCCGGCGCTCGCGGAGGATGTCGAACACCGAACCCGCGGCCCCGGCCTTCTCGTCCCAGGCGCCGAAGACAACCCGGGGAATCCGGGCCAGCACCACCGCCCCCGCGCACATGGCGCAGGGCTCCAGCGTCACCACCAGGCTGCAGTCCTCCAGTCGCCAGCCGTCATCGCGTTGCCCGTCCTGTGCGCGCCGTTCCCGCAGCCGGGCCGCTGCCGCCCGAATGGCCACCATCTCCGCGTGCGCCGTCGGGTCCCCGAGCGCCTCCCGTTCGTTCCGGCCGGAACCGAGGACCGCGCCGTCGGGTCCGATCACGACTGCGCCGATCGGCACGTCGTCGGTGGCCAGCGCCCGGCGTGCTTCGGCGAGGGCAAGGCCCATCCATTCGGCATGGCGTGGCTCCCGGGAAGTCATGGCTCAATGATAGTTTCGACGGTAAGCAAGCTGTGCAACACAAGAGAGTGGAGAGGCAGCCGTGAGCACCCGAACTGAGAGCTGGCTGACGCAGCGCTGGGGGAAATGGGTGGTGCCTTACGCCGCTCTTTGGATCACGATGCTCGTCGGCGGCGTCATCGTGGTGGTTCTGGCAGTGCTGAGCGCCGAGGTCTATGCCAACGTCGTGGACGATGCCGGTCTGGCCAATCTGGACAGGCCGACCCTGGCCTTCATGGAACAGCTGCGCAGCCCCGGGCTGGACTCCTTCGTCACAGGGTTCACCAACATCGGCGGCGGAACCGGCATGCCCATCCTGGCCAGCATCCTCACGGCCTGGCTGACCTGGGCCTCCCGGACCTGGCGGCCGCTGATCCTGATCGGAGGCGCTGCCGCTGTCTCCACCACGGCCACCACGCTGGGCAAGAAACTGATCGGCCGGAACCGCCCGGACCACGCCGACGCTGTGGCGCCCTACGAGAACTCGCCGTCGTTCCCCAGCGGCCACACCCTCAACACCACGGTGGTGATCGGGCTGGTGGTGTACCTCGCCTGCCTGCAGGTGAAACGTACGCTTGCCCACATCGGCATGATCGCCGCGGGTGTGATCTTCATCGGCGGGATGGGCATGAGCCGGGTCTACCTCGGCCATCACTGGATGACGGACGTCATCATCGGGTGGGCGTTGGGGCTGGCCTGGGTGGGGATCGTGATCCTGGCCCACAGGCTCTTCCACGCCCTGCGACACCGGGAACACGTGGGTCCGGCACCCACGTTTGATCACCCAGCCCACCTCAACGACGGCGAAACTGTGGCTAGCGGCGGCTCCGGCAGCAGCCGTCCCATCGAAACGGACGATCCCGATACGCCGGGACCCTCGGGCAGATCCCCGGCGGCCGGGTGATAGTTTTGACGGATGCGCACTCTCGTTGTCGACCACCCGCTGGTCGCCCATAAGCTCACCGTTCTGCGGGACAAGAACACCCCGTCCCCGGTCTTCCGGCAGCTCACGGAAGAGCTCGTCACGCTCCTGGCGTATGAGGCCACCCGTGAGGTGCGCACCCAGCCCGTGACCATCGAGACGCCGGTCAGCACCACCATCGGCACGGCCTTCACGAAGCCCACCCCGCTGGTGGTTCCCATCCTCCGCGCCGGACTCGGCATGCTCGAGGGCATGACCAAGCTGGTCCCCACCGCCGAGGTCGGTTTCCTGGGCATGGCCCGGGACGAGGAAACGCTGGACATCATCACCTACGCCGAGCGACTCCCCGAGGACCTCACGGACCGCCAGATCTTCGTCCTGGACCCGATGCTGGCCACCGGCGGAACCCTGCGCGAGGCCATCAAGTTCCTCTTCAAGCGCGGCGCCTCCGACGTCACCTGCATCTGCCTGCTCGCCGCCCCCGAAGGGCTGGCGAAGCTGGAGGAACAACTCGCGGACGCCAACGTGACGATTGTGCTCGCGTCGATCGATGAGAAGCTCAACGAGAAGTCGTACATCGTGCCCGGCCTGGGCGACGCCGGCGACCGCCTCTACGGCATCGCCGGCTGACTAGCCACACCAAGCCGTGCCGCGGGCCGGTGCTCTGCGCCGCCTGCGGGCCACCGGGGGTTCCGCACAGCACCGCCCCGGGACTAGCCTGACCCCCATGGACTGGAAACTTGAACTCGTGTTTGTCCCGGTGTCCGATGTGGACCGTGCCAAGGACTTCTATGTCAACAAGGTCGGCTTCAACGCCGACTACGACGAGCGGCCCGTGGAGGGCCTCCGCTTCGTCCAGCTGACCCCGCCGGGCTCCGGCTGCTCGATCGCCATCGGCGAGGGCCTCAACGACGCGCCGCCGGGCACCGCCCCCAGCCTGCAGCTCGTCGTCAGCGACATCCAGGCCGCGCACAAACAGCTCAAGGACAACGGCGTGGACGTCAGCGACGTCGATATCCAGGACTGGGGGCACTTCGTTTATTTCGCCGACCCCGACGGCAACAAATGGGCCGTGCAGTACCTCCCCAACCGGCCCGACGGCTAGACCTCCCCCGGCCCTAAGGGCGGCGGCCCTGACGAGGGCTGTAGCCGGGCCGTGCGGGTGCCGTGCACGTGGGACGGCGCCGGCCACGGACGCCCCAGTAGCAGGAACGCCCCGGATCGCGGGGATCCGGGGCGTTCTGATGCTGTTGTGCGGGCGGGCAGTGCCTTGCGGTTTAGTACCAGTTGTGCGCGTAGTGGAAGTTCAGGGCCCCGCACGGGGAGCCGTACCGCTGCTTGATGTAGTCGAGGCCCCAATTGATCTGGGTCCGATAATTTGTCCGGTAGTCCGCGCCGGCGCTCGCCATCTTCTCGGCGGGCAGGGACTGGACCACGCCATAGGCGCCGCTGCTGGGGTTCGTGGCGGTGGTCTTCCAGTCCGACTCCTTGGTCCAGAGTTTCGCCAGGCACGGCATCTGGTCGGCGGCCCACCCGTAGGAACCCAGCTGGGCTGCGGCATATGCCTGCGCCCCGGCGGGGTCGTCGACGGCAACGGGCTTTGCCGCTTCAGGGGCCGGGGCCGGTGCCGGCGCCGGCGCTGGTGCCGCGGCTGGTGCCGGCGCGGCGGCAGGAGCGGCTTCGGCGGCGGGGGCCGGCGCTACGGCTGGCTGTTCCGCCGTGGCGGGGGCTTCTACGCTGGCCGCAGCCGAAGGTGCCGGGAGAGCTGCCGCCGAAGGCGCCGGCGACGGTGCGTCGGCGCGGACCCGTTCGAAGTCGAGGGGCGTCAGCAGGTCGGCCGCGATGGCGGACGCGCCGGCATTGCCGGCGCTGGAATGGCTGGACTCGGCAGCCTGTCCGGCCGCGCCGACTCCGAGGAGGACCGCGCAGGCGGTGGCGACGACGGCGGCCCGACGCCCGGTGTAACCGACGCCTTTGGCAAACCGGGACCGGGCCGGGATGGGCTGGGCTGGATCGGCGCGATGGCGGGAATCGGCACGGCGGGGCGTGCCTGCATCGCCGTCACGGCGCGTTTGTAGCTTGAATTCAGTCATGATGCCTCTCAACGCCTACGGAGTTAGCTGTCGGGTGCGGATGAGAAATCCGGCCGCACGGATTCTCACGTGTCGGCTTAACCCCAAGGGTGCCTGGATGCAGGCTGCCCGGGAACTCTGGGTTCCCCGCCTCTGCCTGGTCCAGCGGTTTCCGGGAGGCGGCAGAGTTGGGCGTCATCCGGATATGCGGCTCCAGTTCCGGCCGCACTCTATCGACCGTACAGGAGTTTCATACGTACGTCACATTTGGATAACGGAACACACGGCGGCGGTGTGTCGCCTTGCGCTCCTCCGCTGCCGGGACTGCGCGCCGATTCGACGGTGCACTGCTGCCCATCCGAGGCACCGCAAGCCGGGCGGCACGAAACCGTGGAAACGGGCGCCTGCGGCGGGCTGCGGGGTGGCCGAGAGGGCACACTAGGACGGCCGGGGGCCTCCGCGGAGCCGTACGGCAAATTCGGTCCGGCCCGGTCGGGAGCTGACTTCGACGCTGCCTCCGTGGGCTTCAACGATCGACTGCACGATCGACAGGCCCAGCCCGCTGGTCCCCTCGGCCGTGGGCGCCGGGGCCATGGTCTGAGCTCCCGGTCCGCCCGCCGTCCCGGAGCCGACGGACCTGCCGGCACCGCCGGCTGTCGCCGTCGTAACCGCCGGGTTTTTCCGGGCGGCATCCGCGCGGGCGAAGCGTGAAAAGACCTGGCTTAAAAATTCGGCGGGGATCCCGTCGCCGTTGTCGGTCACCGTGACCACCGCGCTCCCGTCGGCTGCACGCATCACGCCCGTGACCACCGTCGTCCCGGGGGCGGTGTGCTTGCGGGCGTTGGACAGCAGGTTCGCCAGAACCTGGTGGAGCTGCGTGGAGTCGCCACGGACCACCACCGGTTCCTCCGGGAGTTCCAGCCGCCAGGCGTGGTCCGGCGCCATGACCTTTTCGTCGCTGACCGTTTCGATCGCCAGCTGGGTCAGGTCCACGTCGCTGAGCTTGAGCGGCTGCCCCTCATCCAGGCGGGCCAGCAGCAGCAGGTCCTCAACCAGTGCAGTCATCCGCTCGGACTGGCTTTGCACCCGGGCCAGGGACTTCGCACCGTCCGGGGTGAAGTGCTCGGTCATCCGCATCAGCTCGGTGTAGCCGCGGATGGCCGTCAGCGGGGTCCGCAGCTCGTGCGAGGCGTCGGCCACGAACTGGCGCACTTTCATTTCGCTGTGCTGCCGCGCCTCCAGTGCCTTGGAGACGTTGTCCAGCATCTGGTTCAGCGCGTGGCCCACGCTGCCTACTTCCGTGCCGGGATGGGCAGCCGACGCCGGAACCCGTACCGCCAATGCCACCTCACCGGCGTCGAGCGGGAGGCGGGAAACCTTCGTGGCCACCTCCGACAACTTTTCCAGCGGCTTCATGGTGCGGCGGATGAGTACGGTGCCGGCGAGGCCGATGAGAACGAGGCCGCCGGCGGATACCACCACCATGGTCCACACGAGCGAGGACAGGGTGTTCTGCTTTTCGGCCAGTGGCAGTCCGGTCACGATGACGTCACCTTGGGGGGATTGCACGGCCGAGAGCCGGTACGCACCGGAGGAGAGTGTCCGGTCGACAGGGACGCCGTCGGGAAGGAGCGCGAGGAGGACCTGTTCGTCGTCGGGCGAGAGGCTTTTCCGGGTGGCGTCCCCGGCGAGGAAGCCGGCACTGCTGACCGCGCTGCCGGCGATACGGGCCGTCAACGTACCGATCCCTTGGCCCCTGGCTTCCAAGGGATCCGGCCTGCCTCCGGGGTTGCCGGCCGGGGGGCGACCAGCGTCGTTGGAAATCCGTGAAACCTGTCCAAGGCGTACGTCCAACTGGCGGGTCAGGAACGAATCCATGGAGGCATAGCTGAACAGCCCGATGGCACCACAGATGGCCACCAGCAGCGCCATGGCGACCAGGACCAGCCGGGTGCGCAGATGCCAGGTGGCGGGGTCCCGCCAATTGCGCCCGGGAGTGCGGACCTTACCGGAGATGTCGGACACGGATCAGTCCGCCGGCTTCAGGACGTAGCCTGCGCCGCGCACGGTATGGATCATCGGCGGGTGGTTGACGTCGATTTTCTTGCGGAGATAGGAAATGTACAGCTCGACGATGTTGGCCTGGCCGCCGAAGTCGTAATCCCAGACCCGGTCCAGGATCTGCGCTTTGCTGATGACGCGTTTGGGGTTCTCCATGAGATAGCGCAGCAGTTCGAACTGCGTTGCCGTGAGGTGCAGTTCCTCGCCTGACCGGGTAACTTCCCGGGTGTCGACATTGAGCACGAGGTCACCGACCACGAGTTCCGCTGAGTCCATGGCCGCCACGCCGGATCGCTGCACCAGCCGGTGCAAGCGCAGCAGGACTTCCTCCATGCTGAAGGGTTTGGTGACATAGTCGTCACCGCCGGCTGCGAGGCCGATGATCCGGTCGTGGACGTCGTCTTTGGCGGTCAGGAACAGGGCTGGGATCTCCGGTGCGAAGGCTCGGATCCGGCCGAGCAGTTCGACGCCGTCGAACCCGGGAAGCATGACGTCCAGCACCAGCACGTCGGGGCGGAAGTCTTTGGCGAGCTTGACCGCTTCGGGCCCGTCGGCGGCGACGGCCACGGACCAGCCGGCCATCCGCAGCCCCATGCTCATGAGCTCGGACAGGCTCGGTTCGTCGTCCACCACAAGAGCACGGATGGGGGAGCCGTCCGGGTGGCTGAGTTGGGGAAGGTTGTTGGTCATGGAGTGCGAGGTGGCCATGGGACAACTCTCCGTTCTACCGGTTAGGCGGGGCTTTGGGAATCCTGTGCGGCACCTGTGAATCCCAGCCTGACGAGCTGGACGCAGGCCAGCTGGCGGCACGCGTTCCCGGAAGACGACCCTCCGCCTGCCCCTCCGGCGTTTCGGGCTTCAGGCGCATGACCACCTCGTGGACGATGGACATTCAATGATCAGTAAGCGGGGGTTTCGCCAAGGTGGGTGGCTTTGAATGATTCTGCGCGATTCATCCATAGCATCGAACTTTCTTCGGCGAAGTACGCGAACTGGGGGGCGAGACAAGAAAACAACCGCTATTTTCCCGCGGCAGTAGAATTGTGATTTACACTACATTCGGCATTTTGGTCTCACCATGCGGACGCTGCGGCCCTTTGTTACTTGCAAGTTCTCATTGTTACGTTGCACACTTCCATTGTGAACAAGAACTCAACAGCACCTGCAGCCGCAGCTTCCTGGATCAGCGCACCCGCTGTGTTCGAGATGCGCTGTTGTCGAATGCACGCCTAACTTTTGCACCCCAGACAGTTTTTAGGCATTCGCCACAGCCCAGAGAGTCGGGCGCCCCTCCCCAGTTTTCATTGCGGGAAAAGTAGCATTCGAGCCGCGATGTCGGCCAATTCACATTGAGGTAAGCATTCATGTCAGTTGCATCCGGATACGTCCACATCTCCGTCCGTAACGCCGGCAAGCCCGGTCAGGCCTCCGGAACCCGCCAGGGATTCGGTGGCGGACGGCAGTCCTTCGCTCCTGCCGGCCCCAGCAACACCTTCCCGGCCCCGGGTTATGTGGCAGAAGGCTACAACCCCAATTCCTACGGCCAGCTCCGCGCTGTTCCGGCAGCCCCGGCCACGGCTCCCATCCCCGTGATCGCCCCGGGCGGCGGCAGCCCCGTCCGCCCCGTCGCGAGCGACAACGTGGCTCGTGGCTTCGTGCTCTACATGGGCATCGATGAGGAAACCGCGGCAGCTGCCGGCACCTCCATTGCCAAGCTCGCCCAGGAGATCCGGGCCTACGCCCAGTCCCTCGTTTCCGGCGCGGAAAGCTACGCCGCCGTCGCCCTCGCGCCGGCCAGCGCCCAGGGTTCGGCTCTCGACGTCGTCCGTTCCACCTTCGGCGACCCGACCGTCGGTGCCCGCCAGCGCGCCGAGACGGCCCGCCTCCAGCAGCCGCAGGATCCGCGTCCTTCCGGCGTCCTCATCGACCTTGCCCGCCGTGAGGTCCACCTCGACGGAGAATCCCTGAACCTCACGTTCAAGGAATTCGAGCTCCTGAACTACCTGGTGGAGAACGGCACCCGCACGGTGGGTCGTGACGAGTTGCTCGAAGGACTGTGGCGCAACGCCGAAGAAGTGCCCAACGAGCGCACGATCGATGTGCACATCCGCCGCCTGCGCTCCAAGCTCGGCCGGCTCGCGAACACCGTGCGCACGGTGCGTGGCCAGGGCTACCGCTTTTACGAGCACCCCGAAGTTGTGGTCTGGGCCGCCCCGGAATACTCGATCTAGCCTTAGTCTCACGTAAAGCCTTTAGTTTCACGCAAAGCGTCCGTCCCTCTTGCGGGGGCGGGCGCCTTTTCGTTCTTCGGACGTCCCTCGGCGCACTATCCGGGCGGATCCCCGTCCATTTCCAGGGGACCCCATTGCTGCAACGGCAGAGGATGGAGCGGTGCGCGCCGGTCGAATCGCCGCCCCACTAGGATTGGGTCATGAGCGCCCATCACATCAAACGGCTGGTGATAATGCGCCATGCCAAAGCCGACTGGCCGGGGGGCGTTGCGGACCACGAGCGGCCCCTGGAAGAGCGTGGGCACCGGGACGCTCCGATGGCCGGAAAATGGCTGCTCAAGCATCACGTGATCCCCGATTTCATTTTGTGCTCCAGCGCGCTGCGGACCCGGCAGACCTGCACCTGGGTCTGCAATGAACTCGGCGACAAGGCCCCGACGCCGAAACTCGAGGACGGCCTCTACTCCGCCTCGGCGCCGCGGATGCTGACCGTCATCAACCATGTTCCGGACACGGTCACCACGCTGATGGTGATCGCGCACATGCCGGGCGTGCAGGACCTTGCGATGCACCTGGCTTCCCGTGATTCGAACCATGATGCCTATATGGACGCGGCAACGCGCTATCCCACGAGCGGCCTGACCGTGCTGGAGACGGAGAAGACCTGGGCCGAACTCGATGGCCAGGACGCCCGGCTCACGCATTTTAAGGTTCCCCGGGCCAAATAGCCACTCAACCGCGGCTTCCCGTGCCGCCCGATCCATGGTCACCGGACCGTTTCTGCGGTTTACTGATGCTGTCTACTCATCGACTTTAACGTTCGAGAGAAAAGGTGGATCATCGTGGATTCTGGGCAGCTCATAGGAATCATCATCGGCGTCATCGTCGTGCTGGCGATCATCGCGGTGGCAGTCGTCCTTAGCCGCAAGCGCAAAGTGGACGCGAACCGGAACCGGGCAGTGGAGATGCGTGAGCAAGCCAAAGCCGACGAGCTCGGCGCCAAGGAGCGTGAGGCGAAGGGGCTGCGCGCCGAAGCCGACGCAAAACAGGCGGAAGTGGAATCCGAGCGTCTGCGCGAGGAGGCCCGCGGCAGGCAGAAAGAGGCCGAGAGTGTCCGTACCGACGTCCAGGAAAAACGGCGGAAGGCTGACGAGCTGGATCCTGACGTGGTGACCACCAAAGGCGGCGAGAACAAGTCAGGGAAAGAAGCGACACGCGAAGGATCCAGCAGTGAGGATCTGCGCCGGGACCGCGGCGCGAGGAACCATGTCGAGGGAGGCCCCGGCACCCACCGGCCGGAGGATGATCAGCCTCGCGGCGACAAGCCTCGGAATCTCTGACTGCTAGCTACGAAATCACGGGCGCTCGGGCCTGCCCTGGAACGCGAACACCCCTCCCGCAGAGGGGGGCGCGGCGCGGCTGAAACCGGCATAGTGGCACCGTGAACCCTCGCCCGGCGTGAGCTGGAAGGCGACGGTCGGCGTCGGGCTCTTCATGAGCGCAGGCCAGTTCGCCTGGTCGCCCCGAAAGGTGAAGGCGGCCTCCGGGTTGGGGCTTGTGGTCTGGTCCGGGCCGTGGTGCCGCTACCCGGCTGCTGGGACTTTCACTCCTGCTGGACGGCCCGGCGGAGCTGTCCGGCGCCGTGGAGCGGTGCTGCAGCCCGTCACCTTCGTGAGCGCCCTGTTTACCCCCGTGTTCGGTTCCCTGGTGCGTTACGGGATCTGGAACCGGCTGGTCGGGCTTTACCCGTCCTCCGCCGTCGTCCCTCTCACGCTGCTGGTCCCCATCGTCGGCATGCCGGCGGCGTGGCTGGTGCTCCGGTTAGGTGCCGTCCATGGCGGAAGTGCTGTTGCTGGGTCGGGTCGCCGCGGCTGTGCTGCGGCCCGCGCGCCCGAGGTGGCACACTCAGCGGCGGGCGGACGTCCTTGCCGACGGACGGGTCGGAGACGGGGCGGGTGACTTGGCCGGAGGGGACTTGATGGCAGGCACCTTGGCGGCGGGCCGGGGGGTTGCTGTTCTGGGGACGGCCGTCCTGGCGGCAGGGCCCCGCGGCGCCGGAGGCGCGGTCGTCCCACGGGCTGCGCCCCTGGCAACTGTGCCGCGGGAGGATGTGCCCCGGGAGGATGTGCCTCGCGACGACGCACCCCTGGCGCCGGAGCGGGGGGCCGACGCCGGACGGCGCGAGGCGTAGGCACGGGCTCTTCCGCGCCTGCCGGGCAGCACGGTTCCGGCAAACAGCAGCAGCAGGGTGGCTGCGCCTGATCCTGCTGCGAGGTAGAAGTAGAGGTCAGGATGGGACATGTTCACCGGGGCGGACATGGCGCCCGGATCCGGGTTGAATGCCAGCCCCCACTGCCGCAGGAAGGCGATGCCGAAGGCGAGGAAGAGGATACTGCCGATTCCGCTGGCCGCGAGGGTCTTGTGCCGACGACGGATGACTACCTCCGCCACGCAGGCCACGTAGGCCGCGGCCGAAGCGGCCAGGAACCACATGAGCACCGCCTCGTGCAAGGTGGCGCCTGTCAGGACCAGCAACGCGACGGCGGCCAGGAACGCCCCGATGGCCATCCTGCCGCTGTTACCCATGTGACGCATGTGACCAATCATCCCTGAGCATCGGCTACTTTAGCCACATAGCCGCGCATGGACCTTCGCTGGCGCCGTGCGCAAGCGCCATGCCCCACCGAACGGCACAGAAATGAGCATGCCCCGCGGTTGGAGCAGGGCGTGTCCGGTCGCCAGCACCGAGCATGTCCCGTGGCGCACGCCGGGGATGGACATAGTGGCATTATGTCCGGCCGTCGCCGCGAAGAATGAGCATGTCCCGCGGTTGGAAGCCGGGCGTGTCCGGTCGTCAGCACCGAGCATGTCCCGTGGCGGGCACCGGGGATGGACATAGTGGCATTATGTCCGGCCGTCGCGGCGAAGAATGGGCATGTCCCGCGGAGTCGCCGCGAAGAATGGGCATGTCCCGCGGTTGGAGCCGGGCGTGTCCGGTCGTCAGCACCGAGCATGTCCCGTGGCGGGCACCGGGGATGGACATAGTGGCATTATGTCCGCCCGTCGCGGCGAAGAATGAGCATGTCCCGCGGAGGCGCCGCTAAGAATGGGCATGTCCCGCGGAGTCGCCGCGCAGAATGAGCATGTCCCGCGGTTGGAGCCGGGCGTGTCCGGTCGTCAGCACCGAGCATGTCCCGTGGCGGGCACCGGGGATGGACATAGTGGCATTATGTCCGCCCGTCGCGGCGAAGAATGAGCATGTCCCGCGGAGGCGCCGCTAAGAATGGGCATGTCCCGCGGAGTCGCCGCGCAGAATGAGCATGTCCCTCGGTTGGAAGCGAGCTGTCGGACGTCCCGTTACGCCTGGCCACCGGACCTGCCGGGCTCCCGCGCGCTCACAGCCCATATGCTTCCAGCAGCCGGAGCCAGACTTCGCTGATCGTCGGGTAGGACGGCACCGCGTGCCAGAGGCGGTCCATCGGGACCTCGCCCACGATCGCGATCGTGGCGGCGTGCAGCAGCTCCGCCACGTCGGGGCCGGCGAAGGTGGCGCCCAGCAGGACCTTGCGGTCCTCGTCGACCACCAGCTGCGCCCACCCCTCATAGTTCTCGGCATGCAGCGAGGATCCCGCAACCTGGATGGGCAACTCCACCGCGGCGACCCGGAAGCCTTCCTTTTCCGCCCGCTGCACGGAGCGGCCCACGTTCGCGATTTCGGGGTCGGTGAACACCACATTGGGTATGGCGTGGTCGTCGGCTGTTTGGGCGTAGCGGCTCCAAGGGGCCGGCTCGCCGGTGAGTTCACCCCGGGCCCGGGCGGCGATGGCGTCCCCGCTGGCCCGGGCCTCGTACTTGCCCTGGTGCGTCAGCATCACTTTCCCGGCGGCGTCACCCACGGCGTAGAGCCACGGCCCGCCGTCGTCCGTCGCGTCGGGGATCAGGCCGGTGGCGTCGGTGCTGAGCCGCAGCGGTTTTCCTTCCCCGGCGGCGAGCCCCACATTTTCCAGGCCGAGCCCCTCGAGGGCCGGGTGCCGGCCGCTGCTGACGAGCAGTTTGTCCGCCGTGACCTCAGTGCCGCCCTCGAGCACCAGCGTGAGGGAGCGGTCGCCGTTCTCGCGGACGCTTTGGGTTCCGGTGTGCAGCTGGAGTTCGACGCCGTCGGCTCGCAGCCCCGCTGCAACGAGCTTCGTAGCCTCCTCGGGGAAAACTCGCAGCAGGCCCCCGCGGGCAACGAGTGTCACCTTCGATCCCAGGCGCGCATATGCCTGGGCGAGTTCCGTGCCGGCGACGCCGCCGCCGAGCACGGCCAGCCGTTCGGGAATCTCGCGGGCGGACGTGGCCTCGCGTGTGGTCCAATACTCGACGCCGGCCAGTCCTTCGACCGGCGGCAGGTTGGGCGTGGACCCGGTCGCAACCACGACGGCGTGCCGCGCCGTGAGCGCATAGCTGTTGCCGTCCAGCCCGGATACCTCCACCTTCCGCGGAGCTGTGAGCCAGCCATGGCCGCGGATCAGCTCAATTCCAGTATCTTCGACCCATTTGACCTGGCTGTCGTCCTGCCAGTTGGAGGTGAAGTAGTCACGTCGCTTCAGGGTGGCAGCGGCATCGAGGGTCCGGGTGACAGCCTGGGCGGCGCCGGGGACCGACTGTGCTCCGTGCAGGGCCGTGCCGGGCCGGAGCAGCGCCTTGGACGGCATGCACGCCCAGTACGAGCACTCACCGCCCACCAGTTCCGCCTCGATGAGGACCGCCGACAAGCCGCCCTGGACCACGCGGTCCGCCACGTTCTCACCCGCGGCGCCCGCGCCGATCACAATGACATCGAATTCCCGCTCAAGCTGTGCAGTCATGGCAGAATCCTACGCCCGGCTCTCCCGGCCCCGACCGGCACTGCCTGGGTGAGACCGTCGCCACCGGCAACGAGCCGCTGGGCGACGAGCTGCTCAGCAGGCACTTCGATGGAATCCGACGCTGGATCACCGAGGTGATCGCGGAGTAACCGCCTCGCGGGGCAAGCGAGCGGAGTAACCGCCTCGCGGGGTAAACGAAAAGATCCGCACCGGCGGACCGGTGCGGATCTTTTTCTCCTGTGCGCCCAAAGGGATTCGAACCCCTGACCTTCTGTTCCGTAGACAGACGCTCTATCCAGCTGAGCTATGGGCGCATTCTCGGCTCTTGGAGAACTTCTCGCTCCCCGAACCTCGAATTACTTTACGCGAGGAGGGGCCGTAGTTACAAATCGAAACAGGTGTAATCTCGGCGACTAGACCGGTCTATGTGACCTTCATCACTAAAGGGCGTGTGTTCGTAGCGTTACTTCCCTGAATTTCCGGGCTTTTTCATTTCCAGCCTCCCGGGCATCCCACATCTGGGCCAATTTCTGCGGGGTGATCTAGCCCTACATTTAGGACACACCACTGAACCCGAGGAAGGGAACCGTAATGGGCGATCTGGCGCGACTGCCGCTGCTTGAAAAAGCACCCACCACACATGCCGGTCTGCTGGCATGGGTCGAAGAGATAGCTGAACTGACCCAGCCGGACCGGATCCACTGGGTTGACGGATCCGAAGAGGAGAACACCCGGCTCACTGACGAGCTGGTAGCAGCCGGCACCCTGACCCGGCTGAACGAGGAGCTGTTCCCCAAGTCCTTCGCAGCGTTCTCCGACCCCGCCGACGTGGCCCGCGTCGAAGAGCAGACCTTCATCTGCTCCGAAAACAAGCGCGACGCAGGTTTCACCAATAACTGGATGGCTCCGGCGGAGATGAAGACGAAGCTGCAGGGCCTGTTCGCCGGTTCCATGCGCGGCCGCACAATGTACGTCATCCCCTTCGTCATGGGCCACCTCGACGCCGAGGATCCCAAGTTCGGCGTGGAGATCACGGACAGTGCCTACGTTGTCGCCTCCATGCGCATCATGGCCCAGATCGGCACCGAGGTCCTGGACCGCATCACCGCTACAGACGCCTTCTTCGTCCCCGCTCTGCATTCCCTGGGTGCCCCGCTGGCCCCCGGCCAGGCCGACGTCCCGTGGCCCTGCAACCCGGACAAGTGGATTGTGCACTTCCCCGAAGAGCGCTCCATCTGGTCCTTCGGCTCCGGCTACGGCGGAAACGCCCTGCTGGGCAAGAAGTGCTACGCCCTGCGTATCGCCTCGGTCATGGCCCGCGACGAGGGCTGGCTCGCCGAGCACATGCTCATCCTCAAGCTCACCTCCCCGGAGCAGAAGAAGTACTACATCTCCGCGGCTTTCCCGTCGGCCTGCGGCAAGACCAATCTCGCCCTGCTTGATCCGACCATCGAGGGCTGGAAAGTCGAAACCCTCGGTGACGACATCACCTGGATGCGGATCGGCAAGGAAGGCGAACTGCGCGCCACCAACCCGGAGGCCGGCCTGTTCGGCGTCGCCCCTGGCACCGGCTGGGGCACCAACCCCAATGCCATGCGCGCCATCGCCAAGGGCCACAGCATCTTCACCAACGTCGCCCTCACCGACGACGGCGGCGTGTGGTGGGAGGGCATGACGGAGGAGACCCCAGCGCACCTGACCGACTGGCAGGGCAACTCCTGGACGCCTGGTTCGGACAAGCCGGCAGCCCACCCGAACTCCCGCTTCTGCACGCCGATCTCCCAGATCGACATGCTGGCCGAGGAATACTTCAGCCCTGACGGTGTCGAGCTGTCCGCGATCCTGTTCGGCGGACGCCGCAAGACCACCATCCCCCTGGTGACGCAGGCCCGCAGCTGGTCCAACGGCGTGTTCATGGGTTCGACGCTCTCCTCGGAGACCACGGCGGCGGCCGCGGGCCAGGTCGGCGTACTGCGGCGCGACCCGATGGCCATGCTGCCGTTCATCGGCTACGACGCAGGCGATTACCTGAACCACTGGGTCAACCTGTCCGCCAAGGCCAACCAGGAACGCCTGCCCAAGATTTTCCTGGTCAACTGGTTCCGGCGCACGGCCGACGGCGGCTTCGCCTGGCCCGGCTTCGGCGACAACGCCCGGGTGTTGAAGTGGGCCATCGAGCGCCTCGAAGGCAAGGCTGACGCCGTCGATACGCCGATCGGCTACGTACCGACCGGAGACTCCCTGGACCTCACGGGCATGGATCTGACCGAGGCGCACGTTGAAGACGCGGTCCGCGTGGATCCCGAGGAGTGGGCGGCAGAGCTGGCCTCAATCGAAGAGTGGTTCGCCAGGTTCGGCGAGTCGCTGCCGAAGGCGCTCCGCGCCGAATTCGTGGGACTGAAGTCCCGTCTGGCGGCTCGCTAGCAGCCGGCACCACAGCAGCAGTGACCGACGGCGGCGCCGCACCTTTTCGAGAGGTGCGGCGCCGCCGTCGTCAGCGGCAGCTGTCGCTTGTCGGGACCAGAACCAGGAGCTGTCGGCGCCGGTGCCCGTGATGGCCGGCTGGACACGGTCCAGCCGGCCATGAGGCCGGTGTCCAGGGTGATGCCGTAGTTCGTGTTGGGGTACGGTCCCGCCGTGGCGGGCGCCGAGGCCGAGGTGTGGGTATCAGCCCCCGAAGCCAGCGCCGGGCCACGGGTGTCAGATAGGTAGTTCACTGGGGGACTTTGGTCTCTAGCCAGGGTCCGAGGAAGCACACTAGGCTCGACCGCATTCATCAGCCGGGCCGTCCGCCGACCGGAGAGAGTGCTGGGGCATTCCAGGCGCATGCAGCTGTGCCCCCGACCTGCTCGCTGAAGCGAGCCCTCAGGAGTTCATCATGCTCGTCAACGACGACATCCATGCCTTGTCCATGGCCGTCAGCGGCATCGTGGCCGTGCCGGACAGTCCCGAATTCGCCGAGGAGACGTTCGCGTTTAACGTCGCCACGGTCCACCGGCCCGACGTCGTGCTTGGTGCCGCAGACGCGCAGGACGTCGCCGCCGGGGTGAAGTGGGCGGCGGAACGCCGACTGCCGGTCTCCGTCCAGTCCACCGGGCACGGCACGGAATCGGCGGTCGACGGCGGGCTGCTCATCAACACGCGGCGGCTGCAGGAGGTGCAGATCGATCCGGTCGAACGGACCGCCCAGGTCGGGGCCGGCGTCAAATGGCGGAGCGTCCTGGAAGCGAGCGTCCCGCATGGGCTGATCGGACTGCACGGATCGAGCACCGACGTCGGCGTGGTCGGATACACCCTCGGCGGGGGACTGCCCGTGCTGGGCCACGCCCACGGCTTCGCGGCGGACCACGTCCGCAGCATGGAGGTCGTAACTGCCGACGGCGCGCTGCGTCGGATCGATGCCGAGGCCGAGCTCTTCGCACTGATGTGCGGGGGCAAGGGCAACTTCGGGATCGTCACCGCCCTCGAGTTCAGCCTCTTTCCGCTGGGCGAGTTCTACGGCGGAGGGATTATTTACCCCGGGGCGGATGCGGCCCCTGTCCTGGCCGCGTTCCGCGCGTGGCTGCCCACGCTTCCTGACGCTGCCTCGCCGTCGATCTCCCTGCTGCGCCTTCCGGACATGGACTTCGTTCCCGCACCGCTCCGGGGCCAGTTTGTGGTCCACCTGCGCCTGGCCTTCCTTGGGAACCGGGAGGAAGGCGATGCGCTACTTGCTCCGATGCGCGCGGTCTCGACCCCTTTGATGGACACGGCCGGGCCCATGAACTACCTGGACGTCGACCAGATCCATATGGATCCGGTGGATCCGCTCCCGTTCACGGACGGTGGCGCGCTCCTGAAGGAATTTGGCGAGGAGGCCGTCGGGGAGCTGCTCAGGCTTGCCGGGGACGGTACGGACTGCCCGCTGCTCATGATCGAGATCCGGCCCCTGGGCGGGGCGCTGTCCCGCGGCGGTGTCCTGCCGGACGCCGTCTCCGGACGCGACGCGGCGTTCCTGCTGTTCCTCCTCGGGTTCAAGCTGCCGCCGGTGCTGCCGGCCGTCACCGAATCCATCCGTGCCATCCTCGCCGCGATGGCTCCCTATTCGACCGGGTACACGCTGGTCAACTTCCACGGCGAGCCGGGCGATGAGGCTGACCGTGCCCGGGCATGGTCGCCGGCGGTCTACGAACGGATGAGGGCCGCAAAGTCCAGCTACGACCCGGGCAACCTGTTGCGCTTCGGCCACGCGATCACCGGGGTTCCGGCCGCCGGGTGACCGGTGCGGGGGAGCCAGATGTCCGGGCTGTTTGCTCGGTTTAACCCCGACGGCAGCCCAGCGCCTTTGCTGCGAAAGGTGCCAGGCCGCCGTCGAACTCGGCTAGCTGGCGAGCCAGATGTCCGGACCGAAGACCTCGTAGTGGATCCGGGTGGCCGGGATGCCGGCGTTGATGGCCTCATTGCGGATGCTCTTCATGAACGGCAGCGGCCCGCAGAGGTACAGCGAGGCGTTGGCCGGCAGGTCCACCTCGCGCAGGGTCATGTAGCCCGCCCTGGTTCCGGCGACCGGCTGTTCCAGCCAGAGCATCAGATCCGCACCGTCGAGGCGTTCGACGTCGTCCGTCATCTGGGAACGGAGGGCCCAGCTGTCCAGGGTGCTCTCCGCATGCAGCACCAGGACCTGGCGCTCGGAGCCGGACGCGGCCAGGGAACGCAGGATGGAGGCGGTCGGCGTGCAGCCGATACCGGCGGAGGCCAGGACCACCGGGCCGTCGCTGTCCTTGATGGTGATTTCGCCGTAGGGGTTCGACACTTCGAGGACGTCGCCCACCTGGACCGTGTTGTGCAGTACAGGCGAGACCTCGCCGCCGTCGTCTTTCTTGGTGGTAAAAGTGCGGCTGGTGCCGGCGTCACCGGAGAGCGAGTACTGGCGGACCTGGCGGAGTCCGTCCGGGAGCTGAACCTTGACGCTGACATACTGGCCCGGCAGTGCGGGCGTAATAGGGGTGTCATCGGCGGGTTCGAGCGTGAAGGTCATGGCACCGGTGCCGGCGGCGGTCTTCGCGGCGACGCGCCAGGGGCTCCACATCTTGCCGTTGGCCTGCGCCGCGTAGAGGCCCTTCTCCAGCTTGATCAGCGCGTCCGCCATGAGCCAGTACACCTCGGTCCAGGCCTCGGCGATTTCAGGAGTGATGACGTCGGCCAGATCCTCGGCAATGGCGGCGAAGAGGTGCTCGTAAACCACCTGGTACTGCGGCTCGGTGATGCCGAGGGAGGCATGCCGGTGTGCGATGCGGGCGAGTACGGTCTCGGGGAGGGTTCCGGGGTTGCTGACCAGGTGGCTGGCGAAAGCGGCGATGCTCCCGGCCAGGGCCTGCTGCTGGTTGCCGGAGCGCTGGTTGGAGCGGCTGAAGAGCCCGTCCAGCAATTCGGGGTGGGCTGCGAAGAGGCGGGCGTAGAACTTGGGCGTGATATCCCCGATCCGGGAACCGACCAGCGGAAGAGTGGCCTCGATGACGGGGAAGGACTTGTCCGAGAGTATGTTGACTCCTGAGATAGTGGCCCGGGCGTCTTCAACCGGACCGGCTGAATACCCGCATTTGAAATACGAGTATCTATAGCTCAGTTCTACACGGCGTAGAAAACATGGCCAAATCGCCGGGACTCCCGGGCGTGCCGGCCGGCCCGGCTGGCGGCTCAGAGCCCGGGGCGCAGCCCGATGGCCTGGAACACGGGGTTCATTTGCCGCGAGGTGGGCAGGGACGCGACGACGATGCCGTCGAGTTCGCTGTAGAACGCCTCGCGGGCCCGGGACAGGGCGGCCCGGAGCCGGCATTCGTTGACCAACGGGCAGGTGGCTGTCGCGGCGACGCAATCGGCCGGATCGGTCCGGGTGTCCAGCTGGCGCAGGAGTTGTCCCACGGTGGCGGCGCGGCCGGCGCCGCTGAGCCTCGACCCGCCGCGGCGGCCCCGCTCGATCTCGATCAGGCCCAGCTCGCGGAGCTTCGCGACCGCCTTGCTGACGTGGTTGTACGGCGTTCCCACGGCGTCGGCGATGCTCTGGGTGGTGAGGAGTCCGCCGTCGGGAGCGGCTGCGAGCACCATCATGGCGCGCAGGCTGACATCCGCGAAGGCGTTGATCTTCATGACACCAGCCGAGGCCGGTCTAGTCCACCCAGACGGCGGGCTTGTTCGTATCGGCGGAAAGCAGGCCGAACTCCAGCTCCTGCGTCTCCGGATTCGCGGTGTAGGGCAGGACCGCGGCGAACAGGGAACCGTCCCGGTGCTCGGCGGCCACATGAATGGCGTCCGAGTCTTCTTCCAGCAGGGTGATGTCGCAGACCACGGCGGCGGCACGGAACTCGTCCCGGTGCTGCCGGAGCAGCTCGGTGAGGTCGCTGATCATCGAATCCGCGTCGAAATCCGCGTCGCTGCCCTCCGCGGCGTCGGCCGGCGTTACGGCAACCAGCCGCACCTCGCCGTCGTTCTCCACCACCAGGGCGAAGGGAAGGAAGCCGCCGTTTCGCTCCAGCTGTTCCTGCGCTGCGCCGACTCCGGTGCCGAGCAGGTTCTCCAGATCGGTTGCGCTGGCCTCCGGCACGGATCCGCGCCAGGAGTCTTCGGCGGGATCGGCCGGCTGCAGGGCCCCGGCCTGGTTTTCTCCGGTCCGCACGCCGCTTTCGGGAATCTCCATCGCCGTCTAGCCCCGGACCAGCGTCAGGACGCGGTCACGGATGAGTTCCATGGTGCCCCTGTCCGTGGCTTCGACGTTCAGGCGCAGGAACGGCTCGGTGTTGGACGGCCGCAGGTTGAACCAGTAGCTGCCGCCGGTGGCGATGAACGTGCTGCCGTCAAGGTAGTCCACCTCGACGTCCTCGGAACGGAAGTCCTGCCGGACCCGTTCCACGGCGGCGGCCTTGTCCTCGATTTCGGAGTTGATCTCGCCGGAGGACACGTACGGTTCGTATTCGCGGCCCAGCGCGGACAGCGGACTGTCCTGCTCGCCCAGGGCTGCCAGGACGTGCATGGCGGCCAGCATGCCGGTGTCCGCGTTCCAGAAGTCACGGAAGTAAAAGTGGGCCGAGTGCTCGCCGCCGAAGATGGCGCCCTCTGCGGCCATGACCGCCTTGATGAAGGAATGGCCCACACGGGTACGGACCGCCTTGCCGCCGTGGCGTTCCACCAGTTCGGGAACAGCCCGGGACGTCAGGAGATTGTGGATGACGATGGGATTGGCCTCGCCCAGCCCCTGCGCCCGGGCGATCTCCCGGCGGGCCACCATTCCGGTGATCGCCGACGGCGAGACGGGCTCACCGCGCTCGTCGATGACGAAGCAGCGGTCGGCGTCGCCGTCGAAGGCCAGACCGATGTCCGCGCCGTGTTCGACGACGGCGGCCTGCAGGTCACGCAGGTTTTCCGGCTCCAGCGGGTTGGCGGGGTGGTTCGGGAAGGACCCGTCCAGCTCGAAGTAGAGCGGGACGATTTCCAGCGGAAGCTTGGCCAGCATGGCATCACCGAGCACCGCCGGGGTGGTCAGGCCGGCCATGCCGTTGCCGGCGTCCACGACGACCTTCAGCGGGCGTGACCCGCGCGGAGGTCCACGAGGCCGCGCAGGTACTCGGCATAGCCGCGGAGGACGTCCTGCACGCCGATCAGGCCGCGGCTGGCGGCCTCGGGGATGGCGCCGGCGTTGAGGTATTCCTCGGCGAGGGCCTGGATCTCCTTGAGCCCGGTTTCGGAGGAGATCGGCACGGCGCCGGCCTTGGCCATCTTAATGCCGTTATAGGCCGCCGGGTTGTGGCTCGCGGTGAACACGGCACCGGCCGCGTCGAGGGAGCCGCAGGCGTAGTAGAGCTCGTCGGTGGAGATCAGGTCCAGCAGCTGCACGTTGGCCCCGCGGGTGGCGGCACCGTTGGCGAAGGCCTTGCTGAACTCGGGGGACGACGGGCGCATGTCGCCGCCCACCAGCACCGTCTGACCTTCGAGGTCCAGGACGTCGACGAACGCCGCCCCCACAGCCTCGACGATTTCCGCGGTAATGGATTCGCCCACAATTCCGCGCACGTCGTAGGCCTTGAAGGAGGCCGAGAGGTCAAAAGTCTTCGTCTTGTCCGTAGTCACGCGTCTTATCTTACGTGGAAGCCCAAGGACCCTGTGGAGGAGCAGTGGCGGCGCAAGCGGCCAGGTTTTCCACCTTTCCGTGCCCGGCTTCGCGGCCCTTGGAGGAGGCTGGGATACTGAATCAATGGCCAATAACCAGAACGCTGCAGTCCTTCCCGCACTCAACTCCGCTCCTGCCGGTGCTTCCACCACCGGTTCGGCAGGGGTTTCCGGGACGCGGGAACAGGCGCAGGAGGTGCTGCGCGAGCTGGTCGGGCACCCGGCCGCGGAGTTCCATGACGGCCAGTTTGAGGCCATTGAGGCGCTGGTCGACGCCGGCCGGCGCGCCCTCGTCGTGCAGCGCACCGGCTGGGGCAAGTCGGCCGTGTATTTTGTGTCCTCCCTGCTGCTCCGCCGCCGCGGCGCCGGCCCCACCCTGATCGTTTCCCCGCTGCTGGCGCTGATGCGCGACCAGGTTGCGGCCGCGGCCCGGGCCGGTGTCCGCGCCGTTGCCATCAACTCCGCCAACCAGCTGGAATGGGACACCGTCCGCGAGCAGCTGGCCGCCGACGAGGTCGATGTCCTGCTGGTGTCACCGGAACGGCTCACCAACCCCTCCTTCCGCGAGAACCAGCTGCCGGAGCTGATCCGCCGCACCGGGCTCCTGGTCATCGATGAGGCGCACTGCATCTCGGACTGGGGCCATGACTTCCGGCCCGACTACCGCCGCATCGCGGACCTGATCACGCAGCTGCCGGAGTCCGTGCCGGTGCTGGCCACCACGGCCACCGCCAACTCCCGGGTGGTCCACGACATCGAGGAGCAGCTGGGCGCCGGGGTGCTGACCATCCGCGGCGCCCTGGGCCGGGAATCGCTGCGGCTGGGGGTGCTGAGCCTGCCGGACTCCCGCGACCGGCTGGGCTGGCTGCTGACGCACCTTTCGGACCTGCCCGGCAGCGGCATCATCTACACGCTCACGGTGTCCGCGGCCGAGGACACCGCACGTCTCCTGGCCGAAGCGGGCCACGAGGTGCTCGCCTACACCGGACGCACTGACCCTGCAGACCGGGAACGCGCGGAACAGCTCCTCAAGGACAACCAGGTCAAGGCCCTCGTGGCCACCTCCGCCCTCGGCATGGGCTTCGACAAGCCGGACCTCGGCTTCGTCGTGCACCTGGGCGCCCCGTCCTCGCCGGTGGCCTACTACCAGCAGGTGGGCCGCGCCGGCCGAGGTGCCGCGAACGCCGATGTGCTGCTGCTGCCCGGCTCCGAGGACCGCGACATCTGGCAGTACTTCGCCACCGCGTCGATGCCGTCGGAGGAGAAGGCCGCCGCTGTCCTGACGGCGCTCGCCGAAGCGGGAACCGCCGTGTCCACCGTGGCGCTCGAGGCCCGCGTGGACCTGCGCCGGACGCCGCTGGAACTGCTGCTGAAGGTGCTGGCAGTGGACGGGGCCGTGGAACGCGTGGGCGGCGGCTGGCGCTCCACCGGCCAGCCCTGGACGTACGACGCCGAACGGTACAGCCGGATTGCCGAGGCCCGGGTGGACGAGCAGGATTCCATGGTCATCTACCAGGACACCGCCGGCTGCCGGATGGAATACATCACCTCGGTCCTCGACGACGAGACCGCGCACTCCTGCGGACGCTGCGACAACTGCGCCGGGCGGTGGTTCCCGGCAGACATTGCCGCCTCCGCCACGGAAGCCGCGGGCCAGACGCTGAGCCGCGCCGGCGTGCCGCTGGAACCGAGGCTGCAGTGGCCCAGCGGCATGGACCGCCTCGGCGTGAGCGTGAAGGGCAAGATCAAGCCGGCGGAAAGCGTAGCAGGCGGCCGGGCGCTGGCCCGTCTCACGGACCTTGGCTGGGGCGGTGCACTGCGTGAGGCCTTCGCCGCAGGGGCTCCGGACCGCACGGTGGACCCCGGCATGCTGCAGGCCTGCGTCCAGGTCCTGCGGGAATGGGGAGCCGGAGACGCCCGCACTCCGGGGTGGAGCGGCGCAGGCCGGCCGGCCGCGATCATCAGTGTCCCGTCCCGCGGCAAGCCCGCGCTGGTGGATTCGCTGGCCCGCGGCATCTCGGAGATCGGCCGCATCCCCTACCTCGGCCAGCTGCAGCTCGAACACGGCGGCCCCACGGGCGGGCGCGGCGGCAACAGCGCGTACCGGCTCGCCGGGGTCTGGGACCGGCTCGTGGTGGGGCCGGAACTGGAAGCGGCCCTCACCGGGCTGCAGGGCCAGAGCGTAATGCTCATCGACGACCTGGTCGACAGCCGCTGGACGGTGACCGTCGCCGGACGGGCCCTCAGGCTCGCCGGCGCCGGGGCGGTACTGCCGCTGGTGCTTGGCCAGGCCGGCTGAGGTCAGCGCCCGCGGGGCCGGATTCCAGGACCGCCATGGCGGCGTTATGGCCGCCGATGGCGCTGACGGCTCCGCCGCGCCGGGCGCCGGAGCCGCACAGCAGGATCTGCGGATCGTCGGTCGCCACCCCCCAGCGCCGGGCCGGGGTGTCCAGAGGTTCGCCGTCCTCCACGAAGGGCCAGTCGAGGCCGCCGTGGAAGATATTCCCCCGCGGCATCCCGACGGCGCGTTCGATGTCCAGGGTGGTCTTCGTTTCGATGCAGGGCTGTCCGTCGGGGCCGGCCAACAGCAGCTCCTCGACCGGTTCGGCCAGCACCGAGTTCAGCGACTTCAACACGGCGGCCTGCAGTTCGGCACGCTGCTCCTCGTTGTTCTCCCCGGTGATCAGCCGGTCCGGGACGTGCAGGCCGAACACCGTGAGGGTCTGTGCGCCGGCCGCCTGGAGCTCGGGGGACAGGATGCTCGGGTCGGTGAGGGAATGGCAGTAGATCTCGCAGGGCAGCGGGTCCGGGACGGCCCCGGAGGCCGCGGTGAGGTACGCGGCGTCGAGCTGCGGCCAGGTCTCATTGATGTGGAACGTACCGCCGAAGGCCGCTTCCGGGCTGACGCTTCCATCCAGCAGCCGGGGGAGTCTCTTGAGCAGCAGGTTGACCTTGACCTGGGCGCCCTCGCGCAGGTGGTTGGGGTTTCGCGTCGTTAGCGGCGCGGGGGCGGCCGGGTAGGTGCCGGAAGCCCGGAGCCGGTCGAGGACCACCGGGGCCACGTTTGCCAGGATCCACTGTGCCGTGGCCAGGTGCTCGACGCCGTCGTGGAGGTAGCTGACCATCCCGCCGGGACGGACGGCGGTGACTTCGGCCGAGGTCAGGATCGTGGCGCCGGCGTCCCGGGCAGCGCGTTCCAGCTCACCGGAGACCGCGCCCATGCCGCCGACGGGCACGTCCCAGTCGCCCGTGCCTCCGCCGATCAGGTGGTAGAGGAAGCAGATGTTCTGCTGCAGGTCCTCATCGCCGGCCCGGGCGAACGTGCCGATCAGGGCGTCGGTCAGGACGACCCCGCGGACCAGGTCGTGCTGGAGTTTTTCGGCGATCACCTCCCCGATGGGCCGTTCAACCATGGCGTCCCAGGACTCCCCCGCACCGGCCTGGACGGCCAGCGCACGGGCCTCGGACCGGGTCGGCAACGGCGAGGTGAGGGTCGGCCAGAGGGCCTCCGTGAGCCCACGGCAGCGGGCGTAGAAATCGTTGAAGGCCTCGAATTCCCCGGCCGGGGCGCCGACAGCGGCAAAGGATGCGGCAGTCGCGGCGGCGTCCTCGTTGTCGATCAGCAGGCCCCGGCCGCTGCTGTGCGGCTCGGGCGTGTAGGAGGAATACCGCCGACGGGCCAGTTGGATCCGCAGGCCAAGCTCGTCGATGACCTGCTGGGGCAGGAGACTGACGAGGTAGGAGTAGCGCGAGAGGCGGGCGCCGACGCCGTCGAACGCCTGGGCCGAGACCGCCGCGCCGCCTGAGTGCCCGAGCTTTTCCAGCAGCAGGACCCTCCGGCCGGCTTTGGACAGGTAGGCGGCGGCGGCCAGGCCGTTGTGGCCGCCGCCCACGATGATCGCGTCAATTGCGTTGCTGCTCGACATGGGCCTATCCTGCCATCCCGCCGGGCCGGGATGCGCCAGGTAGGCGCCGGCGTCGCACGGGCCGCTGTCCTGCCGGGCCGCGGGGTGCCGTCCGGCCGGGCCGCGAGCCGCCGTCCCGCCGGGCCGCCATCCGGGCCTGAAACCCGCCGGGAACGCAAAAGGCCCCGGTCCAGGACCGGGGCCAAACGCGGAGACGGGGGGATTTGAACCCCCGGTGGAGTTGTGCCCCACACTTCATTAGCAGTGAAGCCCATTCGGCCGCTCTGGCACGTCTCCAATTGCTAGTAACTAGCCAACCAAGGATACGCAGAAGGGGGCATGCAGCGCAAAACGACGAACGCTGGGCGGCGTCCCGCCCGCGCCAGGCGGCCCGACGGTGCCCGGCGCTACCCCGACGGACCGGACGCTACCCGCCCGTTGCCCGGCGCTACCCGGCTGCCGGGCGTGCCGGCTCAGGCTGCGTTGCCGGCCAGCGCCCGCCACAGGAAATGCTGGCTGCGGCTCTGCAGCGCCGCCGCCTGCCGGTTGTCCGAGGCGCCCGCGTGGCCGCCTTCCAGGGCTTCATGGAACCAGACATTGGGGATCCCCATGGCCTGCATCCGGGCGGCCATCTTCCGGGCCTGGACGGGTCCGACGCGGTCATCCGAGGTGGCGGTCCAGATGAACGTTTCCGGGTACTCCACGCCGTCCTTGAGCAGGTGGTACGGCGAGAAGGTCTTGATGAAGTCCCACTGTTCGGGCACGTCAGGGTCGCCGTATTCGGCGATCCAGGAGTAGCCGGCGGACAGCTTGGTGTACCGGCGCATGTCCAGCAGCGGCACCCCGCAGGACACGGCTCCGAACAGGTCCGGATACTGGGTGAGCATGTTGCCCACCAGCAGACCGCCGTTGGAGCCCCCCACGCAGCCGAGGCGCTCCCGGGAGGTGACGCCGCGGGAGATCAGGTCCAGAGCCACCGCGGCGAAGTCCTCATACGCCCGGTGGCGGTTCTCCTGCAGCGCGGCGCGGTGCCAGGACGGACCGTATTCCCCGCCGCCGCGGATGTTGGCCACGACGTAGACGCCGCCCCGGGAATGTGGGCCGTCCCCCTCGGCGCCGAAGGACGCCTCGGTGCGCCGTTCCAGCCAGGCGCGGCCGACCGCGCCGCTGTAGGCCGGGGTCCGGGAAATCTCGAAGCCGCCGTAGCCGGAGAGCTGGGTCGGGTTCTGGCCGTCGAGCACCAGGTCCCGGGCTGCCACCTGGAAGTACGGCACCCGGGTGCCGTCCTTGGAGACGGCGAAGTGCTGCTGAACCTCGTAGGCTTCCTCGTTGAAGAACGACGGCGAGGAGCGGACCACCTCGTGCGTGCTGGCCACGCCGGGGACGTCCTCGGCGGTTCCCGCCCGTTTCAGGGTTCCCCGGGTGAGGGTGCTGGGCGTGGTAAACCCCGTGGCCACGAGCCAGAAGTCGTTCCCGGCGCCGGGCGCTTCACGCTCCACCACCGGGGCGCCGCCGGTACCGCCGGTGCCGTCGTCGTCAGTGTCGCTGGCTTCGTCTTCGTCGTCGACCGCGTAGGCATTGACATCGTGCAGCGGCGGGCAGGCGTCCAGCACGGTGGAGGCCCAAGCGCCGTCCGTGCCGCCGCGCAGCGGATCAAGCACCCGGATTTCCGAGGACACATCGCGGAGCAGGTTCAGCAGCAGGAAGTCCCGCGTCCAGCTCCAGGACTGCAACGAGGTGTGTGCGTCCGGGGTGAAGAGCACGGCGAGGTCCCGGCTGCCGGCCAGGAAGTCCTCGAACCCGGCCGCGAGCAGGGACCCTGCGGGGTACACCGTCCCGTCGACGGTCCAGTCCTTCTGCGGGCGGAACAGCAGCCATTCGCGGTGCGAGCTCAGGTTCACGTCCGCCGGGACATCGAGCTGCACCCACTGGCCGTCGCGCAGCACGGAGGTGTTCCGTTCGAAGAAGCTGATCCAGTCCACGGCGAAGGTCCGCTCGAAGCCGGGCGTGGAGTCGTGGGCCACGAGCGCCATCATGTGGTCCTCGGGGATCTCGAACACCCGCTCCGCCGTGGCCAGGGAGCTGCCGCGGTGCAATTTCACGCCGGTCCGGGCGTAGGAGGAGGTGGTGCTGGGCAGCCCCTCCGCCGTGGTGGCCACCAGCAGGGTGTCCGCATCGAGCCACGAGGCATTGCCCTTGGCCGTGGGCAGGTCGAAGCCGCCGGCGGCGGGGTCCACGAAGCTGCGGGACTCGACGTCGAACTCGCGGTAGCGGTTGGCGTCGCCGCCGTCGGGGGAGAGGGCCAGCAGGGCCCGCCGGTGCGGCTCGCCCTGTGCCGGGCGGAGGAAGTTGGCGCCGTGGAAAACCCATTCCTCGCCCTCGGACGCGGCCAGGGCGTCCACGTCCAAAAGGATGTCCCACTCCGGTGATCCGCCCCGGTAGCTCTCCCAGCTGGTCCGGCGCCACAGGCCCTTGGGGTTGTCACGGTCTTTCCAGAAGTTGTAGTACCAGCCGCCGTGCTTGCCGACCATCGCAATCCGGTCGGTCGAGTCCAGCACCTCCAGGATGCTGGACTCGAGGTCCGCGTACTGCGCGTCCTCGAGCAGGTCCTCGGTCCGGGCGTTCTGTTCACGGACCCAGGCCAGTTGCTGCTCGCCGTAGGTCTCCTCGAGCCAGATGTTCTCATCGACGGGTTCAGGGGCGGTTCCTGCACCGCCGACGGGTCCGGTTGGGTGGCGGGACGAGGACGGGTGAGCAGCTTCGGTGGTGGTCATCATCCCATCCAAGCAACATCAGCGCGCCGCTAGCAAGTCACGGGACCAGCGGCAGCCGTCGGTAAAGCGGCATCCGTCGGTAAAGCGGCATCCCGCTTGCCGATACGCTGGTTGCCGTGGTCATATCGCAGAGCATCCGGACGGCACTGATAGGCGCCGGTCCCCGGGGCACAAGCGTGCTGGAGCGGCTGCTCGCGAACTGGGCACCGGCAGGCCCGGACGCCACCCTCCACATCGATGTGGTTGATCCCTACCCCGCGGGCCCGGGCCATGTGTGGCAGCCCGGCCAGTCCCGCTTGTACCTGATGAACACGCAGTCGTTTTACCCCACGGTCATACCCGAGGACCCGGAACTGGCCTCCCCGCTGGCCGGGGACACCTTCGACCGCTGGCGCGAACGGCAGCAGCGGCAGCCCCACCCCTCGCTCACCGCCGAGGAACGCGCCGAACTCGCGGGGCTGGGCTCCGCGGACTTCCCCAGCCGCGCACTGTACGGACGCTACCTGCGTTCCACGCTCGAAGAACTGCTCTCCCGGCTGCCGGCCGGCGTCTCGGTGGAATTCCACGAAACGACGGCGGTCTCGGTCCGGCCGGCGGCCGCCGGGGCTGGACACCGCAGCGGCACCGGAGCTGAGGACGCCAATGGATCCGGCAGTGGCACGGCACTCGGGGGCGGCCGGAACGCGCGCGGAAAGCTCGACGTCGGGCTCGAGGGCGGCGCGGTGCTGACCGTCGACTCCGTGGTGCTGGCCCTGGGCCATCTCGAATCGCGGCTCAACCCGGAACAGCGGGAGCTCAAGGCTGCGGCCGAGGAGCTGGGGCTGCTGTACCTGCCCCCGTCGGTGCCGGCGGACGTCGACTGGTCCCTGGTGCCGGCGGCCAGGCCCGTGCTGGTGCGGGGCATGGGCCTGAACTTCTTCGATGTCATGGGCCAGCTCACCGAGGGCCGCGGGGGTACCTTCGTGGCCGGGGAGGATGGCCGCCTGGGCTACCGGCCCTCCGGCCGTGAACCTCTCATTATTGCGGCCTCCCGCCGCGGCACTCCCTACCGGGCCAAGGCCGCCCTCGCCGGGTACTACCCCTCGGCCGTGACGCTGCGGTACTGCACCGAAAGTGCGCTGGCCCGGTTCGCGGGGGCGGGGATCCAGCCCGCCTTCGACCACGATCTCTGGCCCCTGCTGCACCGCGACGCCATCTGGGCCTACTATTCGACGCTCGCGCGCTCGCACCCCGGCGCCATCCTCTCCGATCCCGCCGAGTTCCTTCAGGCGTTGGAGGAATCCCTGCGCCCCCATGCGCACAGCGCTGCAAAGTGGGAGGACGCGGTGGACGCCGAGATCGAAGCGCATGTCCGGCCGGCCCACCGGTTGAACTTGCTTGGGCTGGCCGCGCCGCTGGCCGGCCGATCGTTCGGCTCCCGGACGGAGCTGGACGCCGCCGTCGTGGAGTACCTCCTCGACGATGCCCGGCGATCCGCGCTCGGCGAGGACGACCCGGTGAAGATGACGATCGGCGCCCTGCACCATGGCCGGGCGGTGCTCAAGTCCGCGGTGGCCGACGGTGGCATCACGGACGAGTCGTGGGTGGCCGGGCTCCGCGGCTGGTTCGAGTCCTTCGTTGAAGGACTGGCAAGCGGGCCGCCCGCGCTGCGCGCCGAACAGCTGGCAGCCCTGGCGCGGGCCGGCGTCGTCCGGTTCGTGGGACCGGACCCGAAGTTCGGCGTGGACCGCGAGGCGGGGACCTTCACCGCGGCGTCACCGTGGGTGGACGGTGGCCCAGGCAGCCGGGGTGCCGCGGGCCCGGCCTCTGGCGGGACCGGCGCCGGAGATGCCCAGGGGGAGGCGGTGGCGGCCCGATCCCTGATTGAAGCGCTCGCCCCGGCCAACCGGGTCACCATCAACGAGTCACCCCTGCTGGAACAGCTGCTCAGTGAGGGGCTGGTACGAGCGCGCCTGATGATGACGGTGGAAGGCGTCCCGGTGCAGACCTCCGGCCTGGACGTTGTCCCGCATCCGTACCGGCCGCTGGGCTCGAACGGTTCCGTGACGGAGGGCCTCTACGTCCTCGGGCTGCAGCTTTCCGCCGCGCAGTGGGGGACAGCCATCGCAGCAGAGGCCCGGCAGAAGAACGGCCCCGCCTACCGCAGCGGCCAGCGTACCCTGCACGACGCCGACGAGATTGCCCGCGACATCCTGGGGCGCTGACCGGGCGCCCGGGGGCATGCCCCTCGCTTGGGCCGACGGATGGGCATGGTGCCCATGTGTCCACCGCTGCCGCCCAGGATTGGGCATGTCCCTCGCCCGGGCTGGCGGATGGGCAGGGTGCCCCTGTGTCCACCGGTGCCGCTGAGGATTGGGCATGTCCCTCGCCCTCGCTCGGGCGTACTTACCGCTGCGCGTCGGGATAGATGCTGCGCGTCTCGGCCCGTTCGTGACGCGCCGGAAGCCAGGACCCGGGGTGCAGCTTCGGCAGGATCTTCGCCACGGCGAGGGCGGCATACATGACGGTATTGATCGCCACGAAGGTTGCCAGGATGGCGAACCACCCGGTGTGCAGGATCGACTCGGGAAGCAGGATCCCGGCGGGGACAAGGTGGCTGACTGCCGGGATCATGCCGGTACCTTCACTCTGACGGGGGCGGTCTCGTGGGTGAGGTGTTTCCAGTTGGCGGTGCGTCCGAGCGCGATGTCGATGATTCCTTTGACGTAGACGATGTTGAGGATCATGTCAAAGAAAAGTTCGGGGAATAACGACAGGGCCAACAGACGGGCACGCCAGCCGCCCTTCCACACCGTGACGACGCGTTCCGCTGTAAACAGTGCTCCCAGGACCAGCCAGAACGGGAACCAGATCCAGACGTCGAGCGAGAACACCATCAGCAGGATCAGCAGGAAGTAGGCGCTCAGGGCAATGACACCGTAGCCGATGCCGAGTTGCTGCGCCCAGTACCGGACCGTCTGCGTGGTCACGCCGTAGGCGCCGATGTTCTCCAGGGCGCCGCGTTGCCAACGCAAGCGCTGGGACCAGAGGGTCCGCCAACTGGGCATGAGTTCGGTGACCACCGTGCACTGGGCCGGCGAGATCATCAGGGCGCCCAGGGACTTCAAGGCGATGGTCAGTTCGTTGTCCTCCGTCAGGGCGACGGTGTCGTACACGTCGCCCGGATTGCCCGGAAGGGAATCTCCGCGCTGCTCGGCGACGGTGCGCAGGGCGCGCGGCCGGAACATGGATGCGGTGCCGGTGAGCACAAAGACGCGGCCCCGGCGTCGGCGGATCTCACGTCCGTAGCGGATGTATTCATTGCGCTGGAACTGCCCCAGTACGCCGTGGCCTTCTTCCCCGTAGAACAGGCCGCCCACCGCCATCAGGGCCCGGTCGTCGGTGAAGCGGGCCGCTGCCGCGGCGAGGAACCCGTCGTCGAGGCTGGTGTCAGCGTCCATCACCATTACGACGTCGTTGTCGCCCTGGCCGGGAAGCAGCAGCTTGAGTGCCTGGTTGAGCGCGCCGGCCTTCTTTTGGGTGTTGGCGACGGACTCCATGACCTCGACGCCGGCCTGCCGGGCGAGGGCGACCGTGCTGTCGGTGCAGTTGTCCGCGACCACGATAATGCGCCCGGGGCGGTGGGACTGGGTCAGGAGTGAGGCGATCGTGGTGGGAAGCGACGCTTCTTCGTTATGTGCCGGGATCAGTACCGTCACGGTCACGGGACCGCCAAAGATCTCGCGGGTATCCGCCATGACGATCCGGGGCGCCAGCGGGGCGTCCCGGGGGTTCGCGGAACGGCGCGACCTGTTAGTGATCCGGCGTTCCAGCAGCGCGATCCCGGCGGCCAGCAGGAGGGCGAGGGCAATGGCGGCGACCATGTTGCGCAGCGCCGGAGCGTCGGTGTTGTAGAGCACATTCCAGACGCCCAGGACGAGCCCTTTGCTCGGCGACTCGTCAAGGCGCGGCCCTTCGGCGGCAACCGCAAACCACAACAGCGCCGCGGCGCCCCCGGCCGCAAAGACGATGACAATGCCGACCGCCCGATGAAATCTTCCCCTGCCCATTCGCGAGATGGTAGCAGAGTCTCAGGTGTACCTCCTGGCACATGGATACCATCGGCCCGGCTGGGCGGCGGACGAAACGGCTCGCCCCTTCCCGGCGCTCGAAGCCCCGGGCGGTCGGGAATCGGCTCCCACGCTACCGCCCGCCAAGGGTCCGCCACACCAAAAAATGAGCATGCCCTCCGGCCGGACTGAGCAGTGGACATATTGGCAAAGTGTCCAGTGCTGCAGCGCGGGGGAGGGCATGCCCAGTGCGGGAAGGCTAAGGTGCTAGCCCCTGAGACATTTCTGGTACTGGAGCAAGTCGGCCGAGTATATGATCCGCCCGAATACGTCGTGCCACCTCTTCGGCGGAACCGGCGGGCGTGGTGCACGCTGGCGGGAATACCGGCCAGTAATCCGGAGGGAAGGGGTTGGCCGGTATTCCTCAAGAAGTTTTTGTGAAGCTTTCTGGAGTATTTCCTGAGGCGCGCTTCTGACGGTTTTCTGCGGCGGCCAGGTCGACTGCGGCCAGGTCGACTGCGGTCAGCTCGACTGCGGTCGGGCGTCTGCGCTGTCCTGCGTGGTGTCTGCCATGATCTTGAACATGGCGCCGGTGGGGTCGGCAAGGGTGGCAAGCCGGCCGAATGGAGTGTTGTCCGGACCGTCGATCACCGTTGCCCCCATTGCCACCGCCTTCTCGATGGACGCATCGGTGTCGTGAACATTGAAGTAGATCTGCCAGCTCGCCGGCACTTCGGCGGGAAGGTAGCCGGAGGCATCCATGATTCCGGGCTTCGCGGAATCCCCGGCCCCCAACGTCGTGTAGCGGAATTCGGGAGTGTCGCTCATGACGTCGGTGTTCCAGCCGAACACGTCCTGATAGAACTTGACCGCCTTGTCGTAGTCGGTGGCATGGAGTTCGTGCCACGCCGGTGTGCCCGGCTCGGCGGCGAGCCCGTAGCCTGGCATTTCGTGTGGCTCCCAGATTCCGACGGATGCCCCGGTGGCATCGGCGATCATGGCCATGCGTCCTTGCTCCGGGACGTCCATGGGTTCCAGATAAATCTGTCCGCCGTGTTGGACCGCTGCCTGCACGGTTGCTGCGGCATCATCGGAGCCCAAATAGGTGCTCCACGTGTCCGGCATACCCGCCATGGCGTCGTCCTTCTGCATCATGCCGGCAACGGTTTTCCCGTCCTTCGCCGCCGTGATGTACCCGCCGTATTTTTCCTCGTCGCCCGTCTGGAAGGTCCAGCCGAAGAGCGTGCCGTAGAACGCCTTGGCCTTTTCGGTATCCGAGGTCATCAGGTCGATCCAGCATGGCGCTCCAGTGGAGTGGTCAGGTGTTGGCATTGCGGACTCCTGCTCTGCGTGGCGGCTCACGCCTCGTTGCATGGGCGCGGGGGTTCGTCTGGGTGGTGGAGACATCAGAGAGACTATGCCGGGGGACCGACGGTTTCAATGGTTCGGGAGATTAGCCGGGGGCCGCGAGATCTGAAAGCCGAGTTCCTAAAAGCCTTCAGCGATAAGCGATCCACGGGCACGGCAACGAAAGCTGAACTGGAAAATCACGGCTGGCTCGAAAACCGTACACAGGCTCTGGGGGAGAGCTCATTTCCGGTGGGCGCGAGAAACCGCACAAGAGAGGCCGGTTATCGGGAGCCACATGCTTCCCGTAACCGGCCTCTCAACTGCTCCAACGCGGAAGGTAAGAGATTCGAACTCTTGGTACGGGGTTACCGCACACTGGTTTTCAAGACCAGCTCCATCGGCCGCTCGGACAACCTTCCCTAACGAGTAGTGTTTCATAGGCAGTCGGCTGCCACAAAAAGGTGGCTGCGCTCGCGGACACGGACGCTTCCCCCACTTACTCTGGATGAAGTTGCAGCCGGAGGCGTCCGGCGCAGGTGCAGTCCTGCACGAAGTGAGCAAGGAAACGGGAGTTCTCCATGAAGGCTGTCTACATCTCCGAGCCCGGCGGCCCCGAGGTCCTGGAAGTACGCGAGGTCCCGGCCCCGGAGCCAGGCCCGGGAGAAGTGCTGATCGATGTCGTCGCCGCGGGGCTTAACCGCGCCGACGTCCAACAGCGCAAGGGCCACTACCCGCCACCGCCCGGCGCCTCGGAAATCCCCGGTCTGGAGGTGTCCGGCCGGATCGCTGGCTTCGGGCCCGGAGTCACGAAGCCCTTCTCGGTGGGGGACAAGGTTGTGGCGCTGCTGGCCGGCGGCGGTTACGCCCAGCAGGTCGCCGTCGCGGCCGGGCAGGTCTTGAGGGTTCCCGAGGGCGTTGACCTGGTCACGGCTGCCTCCCTGCCGGAGGTCGCGGCCACGGTCTACTCCAACCTGATCATGACCGCCCAGCTGCAACCGGGCGAGACGGTGCTCATTCACGGAGCCACGGGCGGCATCGGCACCATGGCCATCCAGCTCGCGAAGGCCCTCGGTGCCGTGGTGGCCACGACCGCGGGCACGGCCGAGAAGGTCGGCACCGCGAAGGCTTTCCTCGGCGCCGACATCGCGATCAACTATGCCGAGGAGGACTTTCCGGAGAGCCTGCGTGCACAGAACGGCGGAAAGGGTGCGGACGTCATCCTCGACGTCGTCGGGGCCAAGTACCTCAGCGGGAACGTCGACGCGCTGGCCGACTACGGGCGGCTCGTCGTGATCGGGTTGCAAGGGGGGAGCAAGGCAGAGCTGGACCTTGGCCAGCTGCTGCGCAAGCGGGCGGCCATCATTGCGACGGCACTGCGGCCGCGCCCGGCTGAGGAAAAGACCGTAATCATGAACGCGGTCCGGGACGCCGTTTGGCCGCTGCTCGCCGACGGCCGGATCCGGCCGCTGGTGGCCAAAACGTTCCCGCTGGACCAGGTCCAGACCGCGCACAGCTACTTCGACTCCGGCGACCACGTTGGCAAGATCCTCCTCGTGATGTAGGAGTCAGCGGGCAATTAGGGACGTATGCCACCTCCGGAATACTCCTTTTGCTTCGGGACCCTAGGTGCCCGTATTGTGGTTCCATACGCGGTATACACGCGTCTTGGGGCGCGTGTATGCTGTCGTCCTCGCTACCTCCGGGAGCATCATGTCGATACGCCACAGTCTCCTCGCGCTGCTGCATGAGGGCCCCCGCTACGGCTACCGGCTGAAAAGCGAGTTCGAGGATCGGACGGGCGCCTCCTGGCCGCTGAACATCGGACAGGTCTATACGACGCTGGACCGGCTGGAACGTGACGACCTCGTACGAAAAGAGGGCGCGGACGGCGAAGGCCACGTGATCTATCGCATCACTGCGAAAGGGCAGACCGAAGTCAGCAGCTGGTTTAGCTCTCCCGTTTCCCGCGCCGCGCCTCCCCGGAACGAGCTTGCCATCAAACTGGCGTTGGGGCTGACGCTTCCCGGCGTCGACGTCGGAGCCATCATCCAGGCCCAGCGAGGCGTTTCAATCCGGGCCCTGCAGGACTACACCAAGGCCCGGCGCGACACCGCGGCCCAGCACCGCCCGGCCGACACGGCGCGGCTTCTGGTCCTGGATTCGCTCATCTTCCAGACCGAGGCCGAAGTCCGCTGGCTCGATCTCTGTGAGGCCCGACTGATGCAGCTGGCCAATCCGCCGCGCTAGCCGCTCCCGTCGTTTGTCGCGCCGCTTTTACCGTTCAGCGCCGCCTCCAGACCGTCTGGCGCACGGCTGCCGCGTATCCGTAAGATTGCAATCGGCGGGTTGGTAGGGTGCCTGGGGACGGATCCGTCGAGTGGATTTTGTCCGGCTGGGTTTCTCAAGGAGGAGACATGGGCACAATGCCAGATGGCACGCCAAAAAACTTACAGGTCGTGGACGGCATCACGCCGGATCCGGAGCTGCCGCCCACGTCCGTGGACGACTCGGTCCGCGAAGCCGAGGAGCGCAAATGGACGCCCGCCAAGATCGCCATCTGGGTGGCAATTTCCCTGCTGGGCGCCGTTGCCTGGTTCATGCTGGCGATTGTCCGCGGTGAAACCGTCAACGCGATTTGGTTTGTCTTTGCAGCGGTCTGCACCTACCTGATCGGCTACCGCTTCTACTCCAAGTTCATTGAGCGCCACCTGCTCAAGCCGAACGACCGCCGCGCCACCCCGGCCGAATACAAGGCCGACGGCAAAGACTACGTCCGCACGGACCGCAACGTCCTGTTCGGCCACCACTTCGCCGCCATCGCCGGCGCAGGCCCGCTGGTCGGCCCGATCATCGCCGCCCAGATGGGGTACCTCCCGGGGACGATCTGGATCATCATCGGCGTCGTTCTCGCCGGCGCCGTCCAGGACTACCTCGTGATGTTCTTCTCGATGCGCCGCGGTGGACGCTCGCTGGGCCAGATGGCCCGCGAGGAACTCGGCGTCGTCGGCGGGACCGCGGCCTTGATCGCCACGCTCCTCATCATGGTCATTATTGTCGCCATCCTGGCCCTCGTCGTCGTGAACGCCCTGGCCGAGAGCCCCTGGGGTGTCTTCTCCGTCGGCATGACCATCCCGATCGCGCTCTTCATGGGCGTCTACCTGCGCTTCCTCCGGCCCGGGAGGATCATGGAAGTTTCCCTGATCGGTTTCGTGCTGCTGATGGCCGCCATCATCGGCGGCGGCGTCGTCGCGGGCACCGAGTGGGGTGCCGCGCTCTTTACGCTGGACAAGGTCACCCTCGCCTGGGCCATCATCATCTACGGCTTCATCGCCGCGATCCTGCCGGTGTGGCTGCTGCTGGCCCCGCGTGACTATCTCTCCACCTTCATGAAGATCGGCGTGATTGTGATGCTGGCGCTGGCCGTCATCGTGGTCCGCCCTGAGATCAACGTCCCGGCCTTCAGCGAGTTCGCCAGCCGTGACAATGGTCCGGTCTTCCCGGGCGCGCTGTTCCCGTTCCTGTTCGTCACGATTGCGTGCGGCGCCCTCTCCGGCTTCCACGCACTGATCTCCTCTGGTACGACGCCGAAGCTGATCGAGAAGGAACGCCAGAGCCGCTACATCGGTTACGGCGGCATGCTGATGGAGTCCTTCGTGGCCATCATGGCCCTCGTTGCGGCCATCTCGATCGACCGTGGACTGTACTTTGCCATGAACGCTCCGGCCGCCCTCACCGGTGGTACCGCGGAAACTGCCGCTGCCTGGGTCAACAGCCTCGGCCTCTCCGGCGTGAACATCAGCCCCAGCCTGCTCACCGATACGGCTGCCAACGTCGGCGAGGAAAGCATCGTCTCCCGCACCGGCGGCGCTCCCACCCTGGCAGTGGGCCTGGCCCACATCATGCAGCAGTTCATCGGCGGCACCGCCTTGATGAGCTTCTGGTACCACTTCGCCATCATGTTCGAGGCGTTGTTCATCCTGACCGCCGTCGACGCCGGTACCCGCGTCGCGCGCTTCATGCTGCAGGACTCGATCGGCAACTTCCTCCCGAAGTTCAAGGAGCACTCCTGGCGGCCTGGCGCCTGGTTCGCCACGGCCGTCATGGTGGGCGCCTGGGGTGCGGTGCTCCTGATGGGTGTGACTGACCCGTTGGGCGGCATCAACACGCTGTTCCCGCTGTTCGGCATCGCCAACCAGCTGCTGGCCGCCATCGCCCTGTCCGTCTGCCTCGCCATCGCGGCGAAGCGCGGTTCCTTCAAGTACCTCTGGATTGTGGCACTCCCGCTGGCCTTCGCGGCCGTGGTAACCATCACAGCCAGCTACCAGAAGATCTTCTCCTCCACTCCGGCTGTCGGCTACTTCGCCAACAACGCGGCGTTCTCCAAGGCCCTCGCCGAAGGCGAGACCTCCTTCGGCACAGCCAGGACGGTGCCTGCCATGGAGGCCGTAGTGCGCAACACGGCGATCCAGGGCTGGCTCTCGGTCATCTTCGTGGTGCTCAGCATCATCGTCATCACGACGGCGTTGCTGGCCACCTACAAGGCGATCCGCAACACCAGGGCCGGCGTGACCAACAAGGATCACGAGGACCCCGCACTGCCGGCCCGCGTTTTCGCTCCGGCTGGCCCGGTACCCACTCCGTCCGAGCGTGAGCTCCTGGCCGAGTGGAACAAGCTCCCGGCGGATAAGCGGTTCGAAAAGGCCGCGCACCACTGATGCGGAACCGGTCATGAACGCAGTGGTTGAGAGCCTTCGGGGCTTCGCCCGCTATCTGGGCGGGGTGATGGGTGCGGATGCGTACGCGAAGTACCTGGAACACCACGCAGGCTCGGGCCACGAAGACCCGCCGCTGACGGAGCGCGAGTTCTGGCGGGACCACACGGACCGCCAGGACAGCAACCCGCAGGGTCGGTGCTGCTGACCCGGTATATTACTGACCAGGTATATTACTGACCCGGTATTGCTGGCCTGCCAGCCACATTCTGGAGGACGTCATCGCGCACGTTGAGGCGCGACGGCGTCCTCCGTTCGTTTCATGTCACGCTGCGGTTTGGCGGGTGCCGCTGTTTCCTGCGTACCTTGCGGGTCGGCGAAGCGGCCGGCCGGTTCCCGTCTCCGGCTCGTGAGAGTATGAAGCCATGAGCGATCCGAACGCCACCCAGCCTGCCGAAGACGTTGCCGTCGAGGGCACCACCCTGGACGAGGCCATTGCCCCGACCCCGGGCGCAGGGCAGCAACCGGGACCGGCCGGGCAACCGGGGCAGCCCGGGCAGCCGGGGCAGCCCGCGGTGCCGGAACCGCACGGTCACCCGGACGGCGGGCAGCCCGGAGCCCCGCGTCCCAAGGGCAGCCAACTGCAGGACCTCGTGGATGAGCCCGCCAAGGTCATGCGGATTGGAACCATGATGAAGCAGCTGCTGGACGAGGTTAAGTCGGCGCCGCTGGATGATGCGGCTCGGGCCCGTCTTGCCGGAATCCATGAACGCTCGATCAAGGAGCTTGAGGACGGCCTCGCGCCCGAGCTAGTTGAGGAGCTCGAACGGATCAATCTTCCCTTCTCCGAGGACGCCACGCCCTCGGATGCCGAACTCCGGATCGCCCAGGCCCAGCTGGTCGGCTGGCTCGAAGGCCTCTTCCATGGCATCCAGACGGCCCTCGCGGCGCAGCACGCAGCACGGGAACACGCCGCCGTCCAGCGCCAGCTTCGCCAGTTGCCACCCGGAACGGTGATCGCTCCGGGCGTCGTCATCGGCGAAAACGGTGAACCCCAGCGGGCGGGCGCGCCCGGGTCCGGGGCTGACCACACCTCGCCGTCAGAACGCGCCGATCCGGACCACGGTCCCGGCCAGTACCTCTAGGGGACCCTTGGGATTCTTCACTACTGCCCGGCAGGGAAAGAAGGACGACGCCGAGCTCGGCAAGGGACTCTGGCGGCGGGCGAATGACCGCTTCATCCGCGGACTGGACCGATACCACCAGGTCCTGGACGGTGTGGAGGACGACGCGCTCTACGCCGAACTCGTCGACGTCGCCAATGAACTGTCTGAAGTCGCCGTACGGGTCCGGCTGATCTGCGTCGAGGCCCAGAGGTGCTCACCCAGCGACGGCCTCGACATTCCGGGCGCACTGGCCGGTGTCCACCGCTCGCTCTCTACCGCGGGCAACTCTCTCGCCACGACGGCGGAGGCGGCGGCGATGCTCCGGCTGGCGGTCGGTCCCGTGCCCGCCGGCGCGGAATCGGTCCGGCGGCGGGCCGAGTCGGTGCTGGAACACGTCCGCGACGCTGAAAGGCGTCTTGGCGAAGCCGCCGCCGAGGGCTGAGGCCGTGGCGGCGCTGGCCGCCGGACGGTATTCCGAGTTACGCGGGTAGCTTAGCTTTGCCCCTGCTCTGGCCCGATGGTACGCAAATTGGCAGGATGGTCGGATGACTTCTTCTCCAGTACTGACTTTTAATGACGGCAACACCATTCCCCAGCTCGGCTACGGGGTGTGGCAGGTTGAAGACGATGTAGCCGAAAAGGTGGTTGTCCAGGCGTTCGAAGCAGGTTTCCGCCACATTGACACCGCGAAGATCTACGGCAACGAAGCCGGGGTCGGCCGCGCCGTTGAGCGCTCCGGTCTCAAGCCCGAGGAAATCTTCATTACCACCAAGCTGTGGAACGCGGACCAGGGCTACGAATCGACGCTGGCGGCGTTCGAGGCCTCCCTGGAACGGCTCGGCCTCGAGACGCTGGACCTGTACCTGATCCACTGGCAGCAGCCGAAGCAGGACAAATATGTCGACACCTGGAAGGCTCTCATAGAGCTCCAGAAGCAGGGCCGCGTCAAGACCATCGGTGTCTCCAACTTCACCAAGGAAGGTCTGCAGCGTCTAATCGACGAGACCGGCGTCGTTCCGGCCATCAACCAGATCGAACTGCACCCCTTCTTCAACCAGGCCGAGCTACGCGAATTCAATGCCGCCAAGGGCATCCTGACCCAGGCCTGGTCGCCGCTGGGCCAGGGCGGCGAGCTGCTGGAGAGCTCCGTGATCGCTCAGATCGCGGCCAAGCACAGCGCCACGCCGGCGCAGGTTGTCATCGCATGGCACCTCGCCATCGGCAACGTGGTCATCCCCAAGTCCGTGACCGAGTCCCGGATCCGCGAGAACTACGCGGCCCTGGACGTCGCTTTGGACGAAACGGATGTACAGGCCATCAACGGCCTGGACAACTCCGCCGGGGGCGCCGGTCGCATCGGTGCGGACCCGGCGGTTTCCGACTTCGCCTGACCCAGGACCGCGGTTCAGCCAGGACATGTGCGGCGGCTGAACGGGGACCGCGCAGGGCCTTCACCTATCTCGGGTGGAGGCCCTTCTGCCGGGTAAACCACCCGTCGGGGACGGCTCAGGCAGCCTTCCGGCGCTCCACGCTGGGCACGGTGTCGATGGTGGCCCAGCCGTCTTCATCGGCAACGCGTCGGCTGGCGAAGCGCCCCGCAGCGGCGGCGTCGTCGAATGTCTCCGTGCGGATACGGCCGCAGTCGGTGTCCAGATATGTCACTTCAAAGTACTGATTCGTTTCCATGAATCAAGTGTGCAACCGGCCTCCGACAGTATTCGCTCGCTAGTCCGGCGTGTTGCCAAGGCGCAGTACGCGTTCGCGGGCGAGGTCCTCTTGCCGCCGTGCCCGGTCTGCGGCCCGGACCGCCTGCTGGGCCTGGGCAGCCAACAGCTCCTGTCGCTTGCGCGCCGATTTGAGGTCCAGCTCCGTCTGTTCCAGCTGCTTCCTCAGAGAGCGTGCCGCCTCGGCCAGCTCCGACGTCAGGGCCCTGGTCTCGTCAAGCTCCTGCCCGGACCGGAGCGCGTCCTCCGCGGCTTCGCGCGCGTACTCTTCGGCTGCGGTGAACGCGGCGCGGGCGCGTTCGAGCACGGACGGCGTGGCCGCGCGGGGCGCCTCCCGCACCGCTCGCAGCCGGGGCTGCGTCGGCTGCTTGGTCGTCTGCCTGATCGCCTGCTGGGTCGCTTGTGCAGCCGGCATTGCTGCCTGCGCCGGCTGCTTTGCCGCCTTCGTCCTGCCTTGCGCCGTCGAGGGGGATGTACCTGTCGAGGCGATACCGGCGACTGCCGGGCCGGCGATGGACGGAAGCGCCACGGCACCGGCGAGCTCCACGACGTCGACGCCGTCGGCGGACAGCCCCCGGAGCAGACGGCCGCTCTGCGCGGCCGCCGCCGCGCCTTCGTCGGCCGTGGCGGCACGCAGGGTCTCTTCCACTTCGCTGGCGATCGCACCGCTGATCTTCCGGCCGTGCTGTTCTGCCACAGTCTGGGCATCCCTGACGGCACTGGCCAGGAGCTGCCGCCGCTGGTGGGCTAGCCGGCGGAGTTCGGCAGCATCCAGGGCAGCCTGTGCGGCGCGCATGGTCTGGCCCAACGCGGCGAGCTCAGTGAGGGTCTCGGGTTGGTGCGCCGCGAGCATGTTCACGGCCCACGCCGCCACGGACGGCTTGGGCAGCGAGCGCACATCGGCAGCCAGGGATCGGTGTTCCTTCGCGGCGGCTCCCTTGCCCGGCGCGGAGGCGGCGACTTCCTTTGCGGCGGCTGTCCGGGCGGCCACGAAATCGTCGAACGGCAAGGCATAAAGCCGTGCCGCAATGCCCGCCAGCTCCAGCTCTCCCATGCATGAATCATAGAAGCCGCAACCCGGCGGCGCCGCTCAAGCAGCGGGGCCAGGGTCCTGTGCCGGGGAGGGGACCCGGCGGAGGCTAGGTCCGCTGCGAGCTGCGCATCGCCGCCAGCAGCACGACGACGGCGACCACCTGCAACGCGGCCACTGACCCGATGAGCAGTGGCCGGGCGTCGTAGAGCGCGCCGTACAGGGCGCCGCCCGCCAGTGCCCCGGCACCCTCGAACGCCGCGAAGACGCCGTACGCCGTCCCTTGCCGGAGTTCCGGCACCAGGTCGGCAATGAGCGCCTTGACCGTGGAATCTTGAATGCCCGTGGCGGTTCCCCAGACCAGGACCCCGGCCATGACCAGACCGGTTCCCGGCGCCAGCGCCAGTACCGGCACGGCAGCAATCATAAAGGGCAGCGCAAGGAGCACAGCCCCTCCCACGCGGTCGTAAACCACGCCACTGGCAAGCGCACCGAGCGCCGCGGCGCCCATCGCTCCGGCGTAGAGCAGCGGGATCACCGCGACCGGAACGGCCGCCGTCGTCGTCAGGTGGAACGAGATGACGCCGAACGCCACCAGGCCCGAGCTCCAGAAGAAGGCGGCGACGCCGAACAGCAGGAAGGGTCCCGTGAACAACGACGGCCGCCGGGCCGCCGTCGGTGGGGATGCCGACGTCGACCCCTCCGCTTGTGCGCCGGCGCCCGGATCCGGGACCCGGCGGCGCAGCCGGACCAGCAGGAACAGCGCTGCGGAAGCCGGAAGTGCCAGCACTGCGAAGGCCGCCGTGATAAGACCGGTGACGGCAAGCACCGCCGAAACCAGAAGCGGCCCGAGTAGCGCCCCGGCGAGGTCGAGGGACTTGTGGACGGCGAAGCCGCGCCCGCGCCCGACGGGCTTGGCCGCGGCGGCCAGCAGAACGGTCTTGGCCGGGCTGCGGACAGCCTTGCCCACGCGGTCTCCGAGAATGAGCGTAGAGGCCAGGATCAGGCCGGCTGCTCCTATAGCTGGAGCCAGTGCAAGCAGTGGGACACTGACCGCCGTGAGCGCGTATCCGGCCACTGTGAAGGTCCAGTATCTGCGGGTGCGGTCCGCCCACGGACCGAAAACGAGCCGCAGGCCCTGGGCGGCGGCCTCGGCGCCTCCGGTCACGAGGCCCACGAGCAGTGCCGAGGCGCCGAGCTGGGCCAGCAACGGACCCGCCAGCGGCCGGGCGCCGTCGGAAACCACGTCCGCCGCCAGACTTACCAGGCCAAAGCCCACCACCGGGCCCCAGGAGGGATCCGCTCTCGTTCCGAACGCTCCGGCAGAATGCCGCCGGCTTCGGACTGGCAACCTCCGGCCTGGCCGTTCCATCCACCAAGGCTTCCGGACAGCCCGCGGAAAGACAAGGTTTCAAGACCCTATCCGCGGCTGCAGCTGCTCCTGACATCCGGCGACAAGTACCGCTACCAGGACGGTCAGTAAGTCCGGAATGAATGAACACGACTTCGAAGGTGCCACTTCCGCCTCGTATGTTCCCACGGGCGCAGACGACGGCGGGAGGACGAACGTTGACGTGATGGGCTGGAAGGACAGCTACGTGCCCCTGCTGATGGGTAGGCGGTACAACGGCGCAATCCTCGCGTCGGCATGGTCGACGTGTAGGAAGCGATCGTGGTGGGGCCGAAAGGGGACGGATCCTTCATGGGCGGCGGCACAGTGACCGCCAACCCATGGCACAGCGGGGCGGCACTGACGTACCCGTCGAAGCGCTATGGGCCGCCATCCTGGGGGAGGCCGGGCGGTCCTGCGCACTGCGGGGCACCGACGAGGGCAAGCGGCTGAAGGACCGTCAGAACGATGCGTAAAGTCTGCCGGTTGCTGTAAGTCGACCATCCGTGTGAAAGAGGGCCGACGCTCCCATGACCGGGTCGAACGGCCGCCTGGTTTTCCACGCATATCGCTCGACGAACGGCATCGCGCGCATCCCGGCTATCGCATCCTTCATAAAACGTCGGATTTCGAGTCCGCTGTACCGGGACGGTCGTGACGGGGTTGCCGACCAGTCAGCGACGGCAAATTCCGTCACCCAGATCGGCAAACCATACTTGGCATGCAGATACGAAAGCCTTGCGAGGAAGCTCTGCGCATCTGGTGAGGCGTAGCGATGCACGGTTATAAAGTCCACGCGCAGGTTTTTCCTCCTAGCCTTGGTCATGAACTGATCCAGCCACGGCCCGGCTGGATTGACGGTTCCCGGAGACCCCAGCCTCAGGCCGGTGGACTGGAGCTGGGGCCACAGCCGGATGGCCTCATCGACGGACATATTGGACTGGTTGGGGTGGTCTGGCTCGTTAAAGCCGAGGAGGTGCCTGGCTCGCGTCTCGGGAAGCTGGCGCATCACGTCGCCGATGGCGTTTAGTTCGAGCAGGGCTCTCGCGGAAAAGACCATGGGTACAAATCCTGGGCTAGTGGTGACTGTATACGCCGACGCCCACGAGTAGTACCAATCCGCTTTGAGACTCTGGATCTGCCGGAGCGCCGAGGCGTCATCTCCTCCGTGGGCTACGCCCTTGAGCGCCCTAGGAGCGGCCAGAATCGGGCCGGCCTTGGGTGCGAGCAATGCCCCGGGCGCGGCCAGGGCAGCCAGCGGTACAGCGAGAAATGTTCGGCGTTCCATGTTTTTCTTCTCTCGAAGTCAAGTGGGCCGAGACCAGTTCCCTCGAATATGACGAGGGTCACCCTACTCCACTCTCTCGGCATTTGGAACGACGACACCTCGCGACAGATTTACGACGAAGGGACCATCTGCAACCTGCCCTGCCTGCAAACCTGCCTACCTGCCAACCTGCACTGGAGGCACCGCAAGGCACCGCGGCGGCAACAGCAACACAACGCCAGCGGCTTTGAACTCCTAACAATTCCGTTCGGCCAGCGGTCCTGTCGGTGACGGGCGCACGCCTCCTTCGAAATCAGGCCGCCTGCCAGCTGGCACGTCACTAGCCGCCACAACGAGCCGTTGCCAGCTGTCGGCGCGCGGCGACCGGTGCAACCGTCTAGCGGAAGGTCTTTTGGTGCCGCAGGACGGAGGCGACGTAGGCTTTCGTGTCCTCGTACATGCCCCGGTTCATCACCGAATACTGGCCCTGGTAGTAACTCGCGATGGCGATCTCTTTGCTCGGGCTGGTGCTGATCAGGGCCGAGATGATGGCGACCCCGGCAGTGACGTTGTCCTGTGCCTTGCGCAGGTCAAGAGGCCGGCCGACGAGCTGGGAGGCCCATTCGCCGGAGGTCGGCATGACCTGCATCGTGCCGATCGCACCCGCCGACGAGGTGACGTTCTGGCGGAAGCTGGATTCCTGCAGGGCGAATGCCAATGCCAGGGACGGATCCACCTTCATGCGGCGGGCGGTATCGGCCACCATCGTCTTCAGTTGGGTTGGTGACGGTGAGGACGACGGCGCCGTCGGCGCGGGTTTAGGGGCAGCAGTGGTCTTTCCGGCAATGGCGATCTTCTGCCCCGGGTAGATGACGGTCCGCAGATTTATGCCGTTCGCGGCCAGGAGGCTTGACAGGCTGACGCCGTGGTTGGATGCGATCCGGGACAACGTGTCACCGGCCCTGACCACGTAGGACTTCGTGGCAGCCGGCTTCGGTGCGGGTTTGGCAGCGGGTTTAGCGGCCGGCTTGGGCGCTGGCTTAGCGACCGGCTTGGATGCGGGCTTGGCGGGTGCCGGTGTGGCCTTGGCATTCAGTCGGATCCGCTGCCCAGGGTAGATGATGGTCCGCAGATTCATGCCGTTCGCCGCCAAGAGGCTTGACAGACTGACCCGGTGCTTTGCGGCGATTCCGCTGAGCGTATCGCCGGGCTTCACGGTGTGCGACGCCGAGGCGGGAGCGGCCGCCGGTTTGGCCGCGGACTTGGCAGCTGGCTTAGCCGCCGGCTTGGGTGCAGCAGCCTTGGTGGCGGCGCGCAGCCTGATCTTCTGCCCCGGGTAGATGATGGTCCGTGCGCTCATGTTGTTGGCCGCGAAGACGGACGCGAGGCTCACCCCATGCCGGGCCGCAATCCCGCCGAGAGTGTCGCCGGACCGAACCGTGTAGGTCCCCGAGGCGGAGACCTGCAGGGGTGCCTGAACAGCAGCGGGTGTGGCCGCGTTGGCGGTGCCGCCGAACATAGTGGACAGGACAACCGCGGACATCGCTCCGGCGGTGACGGCGGCGCTGAGACGCTGGATCGGATTGCTCATGCAACTTCCTCAAAGCTGGTGGTGGTCCCGCGACTACTCCTCGCGGAACCAGAGCGGTGGCGTACACCGCAGGGCGAATTCGGCGCCAGCCTAGGGGGAGTCCTTCAGCGGCACTGCTTGAACGGCAGTGGGCGGCCTAATAGTCCCTATCGGCCGGACCCGCCCAGATGTAACGAGGGCGGGAACATCCACGATCCCAACCTGTGACGCAGGCAGTACTGAACTCAGGGTCCGATCCCGGCGGGGACCTTCATGGCTGCGGTGCCGCCTCTAGACCCGCGAGGGCACGCTATTCCAGGCTCCAGCTACGCCTGGACGATGGACTCGATCGGCCTGGGGGTCGTTATCGGATCCGCATGACGGTGGATGACTTTCCAGAACCCGTCTTCCAGCCGGAAGATCGTTGTTACCCGAAGCGCCACTGAGGACATCTCGTCGGATCCGCCGAGCTTCATCCGGTTTCGTTCAATTTCCACGAGGTACGCCAGATCTGTTCCGGCGTGCCCGGAGATTCTCTCGAATTGGTTGGGCTCGCCCTCGCTGACTTGGGAAATGGCCCTGTCCATCGTCTGCTCGACCTCGCTCCAGCCTCGGACAGTAGGGCCAAGCGGATTGGCGAGCGTGACGTCATCCCGCCTCGACAGCAGCTTTTTCATCGGAGCAGGATTCCCCCGGCCTACCGCGTCGAGTGCCGCATGGTACTGCCCCACGACCACATCAAAATCTGACTCTGACATTGATTCGCCAGCCTTCGCTATCGAGCCGTGGCGGCGCGCACCGCGTCACCCTGCCGGTATCCGGCCATGGTGGCATTGTTCCCCCGGCGTTGTCCATGGAGATTCCCGGTTTCCGGCTAAAGTTAGCGCGCGATGAACGCGGTGCCCTCGGGGAAACCATCGTGTAGCCGACCGGGCACCGACTCGTCCATCCTGACGAGGCACCGATATGTTGGGGATTGCACGGACATAGGGGAACGCTCACGAATCAGCGTTGCTCAAAAACCAACGAAAAGACCCCCAGAAACCTTGGTTCCTAGGGGGTCTATCCCGAGCTTCCTGCCAGAATCGAACTGGCGACCTTCTCATTACGAGTGAGACGCTCTACCAACTGAGCTAAGGAAGCAACCGCATGAATCCCGGAAAACCGGGCGGATCATGCAAGAGATAACTGTAATGGAGTTCCGGCGCCCGGGTCAAAATGAGGCACCATGACGTCCTGCGGTAGCACTGCACACTCCTGGCGGTGCCGCCGAAACCAGAACCGCGTTCAGCAGACGGTGTTGTCCGCCGGGGACTTGCCGTCCACCAGGTAGCTGTCCACGGCATTGCGGATGCAATCGTTGGAACGACCGTACGCGGTGTGGCCTTCGCCCTTCCAGGTCAGCAGAGAAGCGGTGCCGAGCTGCTTGCGCAGCGCGCTGGCCCACTCCACTGGAGTGGCAGGGTCACCGGTGGTTCCCACCACCACGATCTCGGCAGCGCCCTTGTACTCCACCGGCGCCGGGGTCCGGACGCTCTCGTAAGGCCAGTCCTTGCAGTTGCTCCCACCGTAGGCGAAATAGTAGCCGAACGTCGGGGAGTCCTGGCGCAGCCTCTGCTCGTCGGCGCGCATCGCGGCGGCGTCCGTCAGCATCGGGTGGTCCAGGCAGTTGATGGCGTGGAACGCGAAAGTGCTGTTCGACGAGTAGGTGCCGTCGGGTTGCCGGTCGGCATTGAAGTCGGCGAGCCGCTGCATCTGACTCGGGTCGCCCTTGAGAATCTGGTCGAGACCCTGGGTGAGGATCGGCCAGTTGTCGTCGTTATACAGCGGCACGAAGATCCCGGTTACCACGTTCGACGCCGAGACGATCCTGCCGTCCCGTGCCTTCATCGGGTTCGCTTCCACAGCCGCTATTAGATCGCGGATCTGCTGGAGGCCGTCGTCTACGCTCCCGGTCAGCGGGCAACCGCTCTCCTGCTGGCAACGCTGCACGTAGGCGCGCAGAGCTTTCTCGAAGGCCTTGGCCTGTCCGCTGGTGAGTTCCTCGTAGGTGATCGACGGATCGAGCGCCCCGTCCAGGACCATCCGGCCCACGTTGTCCGGGAACAGCGAGGCGTAGGTGGAGCCGAGGAAGGTTCCGTATGAGTAGCCGAGGTAGTTCAGCTTGGTGTCATTTACTGCGGCGCGCAGGACGTCGATGTCCTTGGTCGCGCTCACGGTATCGACGTGGCCCAACAGGGGACCCGTCTTTTCGGTGCACTTGGCCGCGATCGCCTTGTTGTCGGCAAGGGCCTCTGCCAGACCGGCGTCGGTGTTCAGCGCGTAGATCTTGGCACGGGAGGCGTCGCGCTCCGGGTCGGTAAGGCAGGTGACCGGAGCGGAGCGTTTCACGCCCCGCGGGTCGAAACCGACGATGTCGTAATTCGCGCGGACCTTGTCCGAGATGTTGGTCGCCGCGGCGTCCTTGACGAAGTCGTACCCCGAGCCGCCGGGTCCGCCCGGGTTGACCAGCAGGCTGCCCTTCTTCGTGCCCTTGGTGGCCAGCTTGATGGCGGTGATTTCGATGCTCTCCCCATCCGGATTGCCGTAATCCATCGGGACCTTGATCTTCGCGCACTGGAAATCGCTTTCGCAAGGTGTCCAGTTAACCTGCTGCGAGTAGAAGCTGCGGAGCTCAGCCGGCGCAGCAGCAGCAATGGCAGGATTGGGCTGCCCCGGGTTGGCGTCCTTGGACCCGCCGTCACCGCCAAAGAGGCTGCACGAGGCAAGCGCCGCGGCCAGGGCCATGGCGCCGACAGCCCGCACGCCGATCGCTATGGACCGGAATCTGGCGGGCACTGGTCGTGCAGTCTTCATGCGGTTCTCCTCAAGGGGTTGGAACGGAGCGGTGTTGCCAGCAGCATCAGACCGAGCGGACGGGTGCGGCACGGGCGGGGTCAAATGAGGCTGCTGGCCATGGACTCGATGGCCAGCAGCGGAGCAACGTTGGTGGTCGTGATCCTGGTACGGGCCTTGTTGATGGCGTCCATCCGGGCAAGGGTCGTCTCCGCGCTGGAATGTCCGGCGAACTCTTCGAGTTCGCTTCTGAGTTCAACGTTGACAAGTTCAACAGCGTTCCCCATCTGGATGATGAGCACATCCCGGTAAAAGGACAACAGGTCGGTCAGCGTGCGGTCAAGGGAATCCGTCACCGAACGTTTCGCGCGGCGCTTCTGGTCGTCCTCGAGTTGTTTGACCTGGGCGCGCATGGCCGGGGGCAGGGTGCCGCTTTCCGGTGCGCCGAGCGTGGCAAGTAACGCGATCTTCTCCGCGGCATCGCGCTCATCGTTGGAGCTGTTGGCTTCCTCGGTCGCGATCTTGACGAGCTTCTCCGCCATCATGACCGCCGCCGTGACGCCACGGAGCCCCAGCGGGAACCGTACCGTTGCGAGCCGGCGCTCCCGGGCTTCCGGATCCCGGGCCAGGCGTCGGGCGATGCCGACATGGCTCTGCGCCGCGCGGGCCGCACGTTCCGCCACGGCCGGGTCCACGCCGTCGCGCTTGACCAGCAGTGCCGCGACGTCGGCGGCGGGCGGCAGCCGGAGAGCGACGGACCTGCAGCGCGAGCGGATAGTGACCAGCACATCGGCCGGGGAAGGTGCGCACAGCATCCACACGGTGCGGGGAGTGGGTTCTTCGATGGCCTTGAGCAGCACGTTGGTGGTGCGTTCGGCCATCCGGTCCGCGTCCTCCACGATGATGATGCGCCACCTGGCCGAGGACGGCCGGTTTCCGGCGGTGGCCACCAGCTCGCGGGCTTCGTCGATGGTGATGGTGACCTTCTCGGTGCGCACGAACGCCACATCCGAATGCGTTTCGCCGAGGATGGTGCGGCAGGCGGCGCATTCCCCGCAGCCGCGCTGGCTGACATCCTCCTGGTCGCAGTTCAGGGCCGCGGCAAATGCCTTCGCCGCATTGGACCGGCCGGAACCGGGCGGGCCGGTGAAAAGCCAGGCATGGTTGAGTCCTTCGCCCTGGGCTGCCTGGCGCAGCTGCGCGACGACGGCAGGCTGGCCCTGGAGGTCGTCCCAGACGGTCATGCCGTCACGCTGCCGGACAGGGCCAGCAAGGACTCGACGCGTTCGAGGATCCGGGCGGAAAGTGCCTCAACCGGCAGGTGCGCGGCGAGCACGAGGTACTTCTCCGGCCGGGCGGCGGCAAGGTCGAGGAAGGCGGTCCGGATCCGGGCGTGGAATTCATCCGCCTCGGATTCCAGGCGGTCCTCGGCGGCATCGCCCGCGGTGCGCCGGCGGCGGCCGACCTCGGGGTCGACGTCGAGCAGCACCGTAAGATTCGGCAGAAGTCCGGAGGTGGCCCATTCGTTGATTTCCCGGACGGCGTCGGTACCGAGGTCCCGTCCCGCGCCCTGGTAGGCCACTGAGGAGTCGATGTAACGGTCGGTAAGGACGATCTCGCCGCGCTCGAGGGCGGGCCGGATCACCTGGCTGGCGTGGGCGGCCCGGGAGGCCGCGAAGATCAAGGCTTCGGTGTGGGCGTCAATGTGGCCGTGCCCGTGATCCAGCACCAGGGAACGCAACTTTTCGCCGATCGGAGTGCCCCCCGGCTCGCGGGTCCGCAGCACCGTGAGGCCGCGTGACTCGAGCGCCCCGGCCAGTTCTGCGGTCTGCGTGGACTTGCCGGCGCCGTCGCCGCCTTCGAAGGCGATAAACAGTCCGGGGTTCTGGGTAGTCACTGCTCTAGCCTACCGACAATCGCCGACACCAGTGTGTGCCGGCGTCACGCCTTGGCAGCCCTGCGTGCCGCCGAAGTACCCTGTGACCATGAGTCTTTCCGAAGAGCAGGCAGCCTCGCTTGCCGCCGAAACTGTGGTGGTGGCGTCCGGCCGCCCGCCACGCACCCGCGACCAGCCAGTCAACCCGCCGCTTGTGCTGTCCTCGACCTATTTCGGCACGGGACCCCTGGGCGACGGCGACCGCGGCTACGGCCGGTATTCCAACCCCACCTGGGACCCGTTCGAGGAGGCGCTGGGCCAGCTCGAAGGCGCCGGGCTTCCAGGGCTGCTGTACGCCTCAGGGCTGGCCGCCGTCAGTTCCGCATTGGCCCTGGTGCCTGCTGGCGGGGTGCTGGTGATGCCGTCCCACAGCTACGCCGGGTCCCTGGTGATGGCCACCGAGCTGGCCGAAAAGGGCTTCCTGGAACTGCGAACGGTGGATATCACGGACACCGACGCCGTGCTGGCGCAGCTCACGCCGGCGGAGGGGGCGGCAGCGAGCATGCTCTGGCTGGAAAGCCCGACGAACCCGATGCTCGGCGTCGCCGACATCCGTGCGCTGACCGGGGCTGCCCATGCCGCGGGCGCCATTGTCGTTACGGACAACACATTCTCGACTCCCTTGGTGCAGCAGCCGCTGTCGCTGGGGTCCGACGTCGTGCTGCATTCCGTGACGAAGTACCTTTCCGGCCATTCCGACGTCGTGCTCGGCGCCCTCGTGACGTCCGACGCCGGTCTGCGCGCCACGCTGCTGCACCACCGCACCATCCATGGCGGCATCGCCGGACCCTTCGAGGCGTGGCTCGCGCTGCGCGGACTGCGCACCCTTGCCCTTCGGATTGAGCGTTCGCAGGCGTCGGCGGCCGACCTCGCCGAGCGGCTGAGCACCCATCCGAGGGTCGCCAGCATCCGCTTCCCGGGCCTCGCCTCGGATCCGGGCCATGGCCGGGCCAAGGCGCAGATGAAGGGCTTCGGCTCCGTCCTCTGTATCGAATTCGCACCGGTCGGCGGAGCGCAGGGCCTCAGCGGGGCGGACGCGGCCGACCGGATGATCAGTGCGCTGCAGCTGTGGCTGCCGGCCACCTCGCTCGGCGGGGTGGAATCGCTGATTGAACGGCGCCGCCGGCACGTGGCGGAGCCGGTGAGTGTGCCGGAGAACCTGGTCCGGCTGAGCGTCGGAATCGAGAACGTCGAGGACCTTTGGGCCGATTTGGAGCAGGCCCTGGGTACTCTGGACGGCTAGGCTGGGGGTTATGGACGGACGCGCGCTTATTTTCTATGTCGAAACCGGGATCTATCTCCTCCTGGCCCTGGTAGCCCTGGTCATCGAGGTGTGGGCGTTCTTCGATTGCCTCCGCCACAAGGCCCCGGCTTTTGAAGCCGTGTCGAAGCGGACCAAAACCTTCTGGCTGGCGCTCACCGGCGGCGCCCTGGCCGTGGGCCTGGTCTCACTGCTGGGCGGCGGTGGCGGGGGACTCCTCGGCCCGTTGGGCCTGTTCGGAATCGCCGCCGTAACCGCGGCATCCGTCTATCTCGCCGATGTCCGCCCCGCTGTCACGGACGCGGGCCGCGGCGGGAACCGCAGCCAGGGACCCTACGGCCCCTGGTAATCCCCACCGGCCCCCTCAGCTCGCAGGCTCGCTTAGGGAACCCTGCCGGCGTGGGCCCACCCACGGCCCCCTCAGCTCGCAGGCTCGCTTAGGGAACCCTGCCGGCGTGGGCCCACCCACGGCACCCTCAGCTCGCAGGCTCGCTCAGGGAACCCTGCCGGCGTGGGCCCACGGGTCGGGGGCGACGGCGTCCCAGGCTACGGTCAGTTCGCCGAGCCGCCAACGCGACGGCCCGTCACCGACCGGCCAGCCCGCGTCGACCAGTCCACGGCACATCGCGGACCAGCGCTGCCTGTTCCCGAAAGAGGCCAGCGGCGCCGCCTCCAGCCAGGCCTGGTCCATCGCGTGGAGGTAGGCATGGACTTTTTCGCCCGGCACGTTCCGGTGGATGAGGGCCTTCGGCAACCGTTCCGCCACGTCCGACGGCAGCTCAAAACTGCCGAAGCGCATCGACAGGCTCAGGCTGAGCGGTCCCTCGGCGTCGAGGGCGACCCACGTGACGCGCCTGCCGATTTCGTCGCAGGTGCCGTCGATGAACAGGCCGCCGGGCGCGAGCCGGCCCTGCACCAGCCGCCAGATACCGGAAACATCGGCTTCCTCATACTGCCGCAGCACATTGAAGGCGCGCACCAGCACCGGCCGGCCCTGCACCGGGAGCTCGAAACCGCCGAGCCGGAAGCTGAGGCCCGGCCGTTCCAGTTCTTTCGCCAGCCGGACCCGCTCGGGCTCGATTTCGATGCCGACCACCCGGACGTCCGGACGGATCGCCGCGAGGCGCTCGAAAAGTTCGACGGCGGTGGCGGGGGACTCGCCGTAGCCGAGATCGACGACGAGCGGGTCGGCCGCGGCGCGGAGCCGCCACGCCTGCGGTCCGGTCAGCCAGCGGTCCAGCCGGCGCATCCGGTTGGGATTGGTGGTCCCGCGGGTAACGTTGCCCACCGGCCGCCCGCTGCGGACCGCGCTCTTGGCACCGCTCCTGATCACAGAGGAATCCACGCGCTCAGCCTTATGCACCACGGGCCCACCCTATCCCGCGACCGTGCGGGAACACGTGCGGGAACACATGCGGGGCAAATGTAACGCTCGGCACCGTCCCTGACTGCTCGGCTAGGATGAAAACCATGACTTACAAGCTGATTCTGCTGCGCCACGGCCACAGCGAATGGAACGCCAAGAACCTGTTCACCGGCTGGGTGGACGTTGACCTGAACGACCAGGGCCGCACTGAGGCGGTTCGCGGTGGCGAGCTTCTCGTGGAGAACAACATCCTCCCGGACATCCTGTACACCTCGCGGCTGAAGCGGGCCATCAACACGGCAAACCTGACCCTCGAGACGGCCGACCGTGGTTGGATCGATGTCAAGCGTGACTGGCGTCTCAACGAACGCCACTACGGTGCCCTGCAGGGCAAGGACAAGGCGCAGACCCTCGCTGAATTCGGCGAAGAGCAGTTCATGCTGTGGCGCCGGTCCTACGACACTCCGCCGCCGCCCCTCGCCGACGACTCCGAGTTCTCCCAGGTGGGCGATCCCCGATACGCCGACCTGGGCGATGCCATTCCCCGCACCGAGTGCCTCAAGGACGTCCTGATCCGTCTCATGCCGTACTGGGAATCGGATATCAAGGAGGACCTCAGGGCCGGGAAGACCGTCCTGGTCACGGCCCATGGCAACTCGCTCCGCGCCCTGGTCAAGCACCTGGACGGTATCAGCGACGAGGACATCGCCGGCCTGAACATCCCCACGGGCATCCCGCTGGTCTACGAACTGGACGAGAACTTTGCGCCGCTGAAGCCGGGCGGCACGTACCTCGACCCGGACGCCGCTGCCGAGGCGATCCTGGCTGTCGCCAGCCAGGGCAAGAAGTAGAGCCCGCGCAGCCAGGCAATAGGCAATGACGAGCGGCCGGTCACCTCATGAGGTGACCGGCCGCCGTCGTACGCTGCGCCGTGCTGCCGGCGTCAGCTGTGCTCGATGCTGTTCGGCTGCCAGGCCCCGGTGACCAGGTAGGTCACCTTCTGGGCGACAGAGACGCCGTGGTCGGCGAAGCGCTCGAAGTAGCGGCTGGCCAGCGCGACGTCGACGGTGGTGGCGGGGGATTCCTGCCAGTCGCTGCGCGCGATCGCCTTGAACACGCTCAGGTGGAGATCGTTGACCGCGCTGTTGGCCTTCATGATGTCCCGGGCAACCTCAAGGTCGCGGGTTTCCAGCAGTTCCGTGAGCTTGTTGGCGATCAACAGGTCCTGCTCGGCAAAGCTGCGGAACGTCTCCTGCAGCTGGGCGGGAACCACCGCCGCGGGGTAGCGGAGCCGGGCCAGTTGTGCGAGGTGACGGGCGAGGTCACCCATGCGCTCCAGCGAAGCGCTCATCCGCAGGGAGCCCACGATCATGCGCAGGTCGCTGGCCACCGGGCCCTGCAGCGCCAGGATGTCGATCGCGCGCTCGTCGAGGCTGTTCTGCAGGAAGTCGATCCTGGCATCGGCCGCAATGACGTCCTCGGCCAGGTCAATGTCGGCGCCCTCGAAGGCCGTCACGGCCTTCTCGATGGCCTCACTGACCAGCTTGGAAATTTCGACGAGCTGTTCCCCTACCTGGGTGAGCTCTTCCTGAAAAACCTTACGCACGTGTGCGTCCTTTCCTCGGAAATATTGCCGGCCATGACGGCGGCTGGCCTATTTCGGTTCACCTCTCGGCGCTTCACCGGTCAACTCTTCCAGTCCCCGGTGAACTGTTACGCCCCAATAGGTGAACGTTAGCTGAACCGGAGCCGGAATGGCACGAGATGTCAGATCAGGCCGCAGGGCAGCGCATAAGCTGGAGCCGTGGATCCAATGCTCATCGGTGTGATTGCCGGCCTGATCGGCCTCTCGCTTGGCGTTTTCGGCGTGCTCGCGTTCCGGGTCAGCGAACAGCAACGCCAGCTCACGGACCTGGAGTTCGAGGATCCTGCCCTCCCGGACGGTGCCGCGGAAGTCCTGGCCGCCGTCGGACGCGCCTTCGTGGTGGTGGACGCGATCGACGGCGTAGTGCGGGCCAGTCCGGCAGCCTACGCCTACGGCCTGGTGCGCGGCCACACTCTGGTCCACGACCAGATCCTGGAAATGACCGCCCGGGTCCGGCGCGACGGGGTCATCCTCGAAAAACAGCTCGAGCTGCCCCGCGGCCCGCTGGGCCAGGGCACCATCGTGGTCCAGGTCCGGGCGGCCATGATCGGCGAGGAATACATCCTCCTGCTGGCCGACGACCGCACCGAATTCACCCGCACCGAGGAAGTCCGGAACGACTTCGTCGCCAATGTCTCGCATGAGCTGAAGACTCCGGTCGGCGGCATTTCGCTCCTGGCCGAAGCACTGGAGTCCTCCGCGGACGATCCGGAAGCCGTCCGCCGCTTCGCTAAACGCATGCACAAGGAATCCGCGCGGCTCGCCGCCCTGGTCCAGGACATCATTGAACTCTCCCGGTTGCAGGGCGCGAATGTCGCGCAGCAGGGACGGCCGGTGGATATCAACACCGTGGTGTCGGAGGCTGTCGACCGGTCACAGCTGCCCGCCGAGACCAAGAACATCCAACTGGTCGTCGGCGGCCGCGCGGACGCGATGGTCTACGGCGACCAGGACCTGCTCGTGACCGCACTGCGGAACCTGATCGACAACGCCATCCGGTATTCGCCGGAAAACACGCGGGTGGGCGTCGGCGTCCGCGTCAAGGACGGCCTGGTTGCCGTATCCGTGACGGACCAGGGTGAAGGGCTCAGCCCGGACGAGCAGGAACGCGTCTTCGAACGCTTCTACCGGGTAGATGCCGCCCGGTCCCGGCACACCGGCGGCACCGGCCTGGGCCTGAGTATCGTGAAGCACGTCATTTCAAACCATGGCGGCGAAGTGACCCTCTGGTCACAGCCCGGTCAGGGATCCACATTCACCATCAGGCTTCCGGAGATGGAGGGCCAGGACGACGCCGACGCCCTCGAGGCGCGCAAACCGGCGGCCCAGGCCCCCGCCCGGCCCGCCGTCCCGCCCCCCGGACAACCCCAAAGACGTGACGCCGCAGGCGTCCATGAGCAAGGAGCCAGCGCTTGAGCAGGATTTTGATTGTCGAGGACGAGGAGTCGTTCAGCGACCCGCTGTCGTATTTACTGGGCAAGGAAGGGTTCGAGGTGGAGGTCGTGGACAACGGGCTTGACGCCATCACTGAATTTGACCGCAACGGCGCCGACCTCGTCCTCCTGGACCTGCAGCTTCCCGGCCAGTCCGGCACCGAAGTCTGCCGCCAGCTCCGGCAGCGCTCCTCCGTCCCCGTCATCATGCTGACGGCCAAAGACGCGGAGATCGACAAAGTGGTGGGCCTGGAACTGGGCGCTGATGACTATGTCACTAAGCCCTACTCCTCCCGCGAACTCGTCGCCCGCGTCCGGGCCGTGCTCCGCCGGCAGGGTGAGCCGGAGGAACTGATCTCCAGCACTGTGCAGGCCGGCCCGGTCCGGATGGACGTTGAACGGCACGTGGTCAGCGTCGGAGGCGAGCAGGTCCCGCTGCCGCTGAAGGAATTCGAGTTGCTGGAGATGCTGCTGCGGAACTCCGGCCGGGTGCTGACCCGCGGGCAGCTGATCGACCGGGTATGGGGCTCGGACTATGTGGGGGATACCAAGACCCTGGACGTCCACGTCAAACGGCTGCGCAGCAAGATCGAGCCCGACCCCTCGGCGCCGCGGTACCTGATCACCGTCCGCGGGCTCGGCTACAAGTTCGAGCCCTGAGCCGCACGGGCCCGGGACGGGCGTCGGGCAGCAGACAGCAGGAGACAGCAAAAAGGAGAGGCACCCGGACCGGGTGCCCCTCCTTTTATGCGGAAGCTAGTGGTTCGCGCTGCTCGTCGGAGTCGGCGTCGACGTCGGCGAGGCCGTATCGGTGCCCCCGGTCGGCGCGGTGCTCGGCAGGTACTGCTGGTAGTCGACGACGGTGCCGTCCAGGACCGGTACCTTGAACCTGGCGTTCTGGTTGGTGCCGTCTTCACGCACGCTGACCTCCAGCACGGAGCCGGGCTTGGCACCGGTGGCGCTGAGGAGCGCCTCGTCCGCAGAATCCTCGTTCAGCAGGGCGTAGGAGTTCTTCTGGACCAAGATCTCGGCCTGCGCACCGCCGACACCGCTGATGGTCAACTTCACGTCGCGGTCCGAGTCGTTGTAGACCGCGCCGATGACACGGCCCGGCTTGTCTTCGCCCGCCGAGATGATCATCATGTTGCGGAGCTGCAGCGGGCCGAGGTCCGTGTGGGTTCCGTCCGATGCGGCGTACTGCTCAGAGGTCTGCTGGGGGTTGATGTAGCCGCAGCCGGTTACCGACAGCAGGCCGATGCCAAGTGCAGCCGTTGCCATTGCCAGCTTGCCGCGCCGGCCCCGGTTCATCGCAGTGAAACGCACGTCACGCACTCCTTGAGAGTCTTGAAACAGTATTCAGCCATAGCCTATCCGCAATCGCCGGCAAACGCGGATTCCGCTCGTACACATAGGCGCGGTCCCGGCACCGGTCCAAGGCCCTACCGGGTGTCCGGGCGGGCTACCCGTGGGCCATGGACGGTCCAGCCGAAGACCCTTGGCAAAGACGGTTACATGCACTAATATCCGCGTTCGTCAAGGGGTCAGAGGGCTCCGTTTCGGCCATTTTCCCCGGATTCATGCGGTTCCAGGGCACAAACGATGGCAGTCATATGCCTTAATCGTGATAAACTGGTCTGCGGGAAAGGGGAATGTCCACATGGTTTTTGAGGTCGGCGAGACAGTAGTTTACCCTCACCACGGTGCAGCTAAAATTGAAGAAATCAAGATGCGCACCGTCAAGGGCGAAGAGAAGATGTATCTCAAGCTCAAGGTGGCTCAGGGTGATCTGACCATTGAAGTTCCAGCAGAAAACGTTGACCTGGTTGGGGTCCGGGACGTAGTGGGCAAGGAAGGCTTGGAGCACGTGTTTGATGTGCTGCGCGCTGAGTTCACTGAAGAACCCACCAACTGGTCGCGTCGTTACAAGGCAAACCTGGAGAAGCTTGCTTCCGGTGACGTCATCAAGGTGGCAGAGGTCGTCCGCGACCTGTGGCGCCGCGATCACGATCGGGGTCTCTCCGCAGGTGAGAAGCGCATGCTGGCCAAGGCCCGCCAGATTCTGATTTCAGAACTGGCGTTGGCTGAAAAGACGGATGAAGAGAAGGCCGCAAGCGTTCTCGACGAAGTCCTGGCTTCCTGAGACAAGAATTGAACCCCGGTGGCGAAAGCCGCCGGGGTTTCTTTTTGCCTGCTTTCAGGAGCGGGGCGCACAGCTGGCTCGCACTCGTTGTCGTTTTGAGCGCCCAGTCCGACAAAAACTGCGAGCTGCTTCGGCGCCGGGACGGGGCTGGGACGTAGTCTTGAGCGCATGAATACTGGATCGAGGACCCCTGCCACCGCCGTCATCGTCGTCGCCGCTGGCTCCGGGCAGCGGCTCGGCTACGGCATGCCCAAGGCACGCGTTCCGCTCGGTGGCGAGCCCATCCTGATCCATGCCCTGCGGGGGATAGTGGCCTCGGGCGTGGCCGGGCAAGTCTGTGTGGCCTTACCCGAAGGCGACAGGGCGCTTCGGGACATGTGCGAAGACTTCAGCAGGGAGCTGGTCGACGGCGGCCCGCTGCTGACGCTCGTGGACGGCGGGGCCAGCAGGGCCGATTCGGTCCGCGCCGCCATGGCCGTGCTGGAGAGTGGAACCCAGGCAGTGCTGGTGCACGATGCTGCACGCGCGCTGACGCCGGAATCGGTTTTCCACCGCGTGGTTGGTGCACTGGCAGCCGGTGCGAAAGCCGTCATCCCGGTCATGCCGGTGGTGGACACCGTCAAGACGGTGCGGCCTACGACGGGAGACGGCGCGGCCATTGCCCCGGAGCTGGTGACCGGCACGGCGGCCCGGGAGACGCTCCGCGCGGTGCAGACGCCGCAGGGCTTCGACCTGGCCACGCTCCGCCGCGCCCATGACGCTGCTGCCGGATTCGACGCCGGCCAGGCGGCCGCCGTCACGGACGACGCCATGCTCGTCGAACTCCTGGGCGTACCCGTCCACGCCGTGCGCGGCGCCAGCCAGTCGCTGAAGATCACCACGCCCCTGGACCTGATCATTGCCGAGGGTCTCCTCGAAGGACCCCTTGGTGTGCGCTGGGTGGAAGGCTGACCATGACGGCGACCGCGAACGACGTGCCCCCGAACGCCGCCCTGCCGGTCATCCCGCGGACCGGAATCGGCGTCGATGTGCACGCTTACGCCCCTGAAGACGCGGCCCGGCCGCTGTGGCTCGGTGGCCTGTTTTGGGAAGGGGAACGCGGGCTGTCCGGCCATTCGGACGGCGATCCGGTGGCGCATGCCGCGGCCGACGCCCTCTTCTCCGCCTGCGGAGTGGGGGACCTGGGCACCCACTTCGGCACGGACCGGCCCGAATATGCGGGGGCGTCGGGAGTGACCCTGTTGGCCGCGGCGGCCCGGATCGTTCGCGCGGAAGGGTTCGAAATCGGCAACATCGCCGTGCAGTTTGTCGCCAACCGGCCGAAATTCGGGCCGCGCCGCGAGGAATCGCAGCGGGTCCTCAGTGAGGCGGCGGCGGCTCCGGTGAGCGTCACGGCCACCACCAGCGACGGGCTCGGCTTCACCGGCCGCGGCGAGGGGATTTCGGCCATTGCCACCGCCCTCGTCTACCGCTCCGGCCGGACGTGACCGGGCCTACCATTAGGGGAGAGGTCCCGGTCCCGCGACAACAGGAGACACCGTGAAAAAGCTGGCAGCCGCCGTCGTACTCCTCGCAGGAACGCTGCTGAGCGGCTGCGCGGGATCCGGGACCACGCCGGCGCCGGCCAGGATGAGCGTGCAGGAAAGCTGCAGCTTCCTCAACGGCGACAACTTCGTGCCCAGCGGAACCCAGAAGGAGCGTGCGGGCCAGATCGCCCAGCACTACCAGGAAGTGGCGGACAAGGTGGCCCCGGAGGTGGCGGCCCCGATCCAGAAGATGGCGGACGTGATGAAAGAGGTGGCCGCCACCGCAGATGGAACCCAGACTGCCGAGCAGACGGCCCAGTTCAGGGAACAGATCAACAAGATCGGTGAGTACTGCAAGTAGCTCGCCTCTTCAACACTGCGGGTCACGACTGCGGTCAACACCGCGGGTCAACACCGCGGGCAGCGCTGCGGGCGGGTGGAGCCGGGCCATCGGCTAATCTGGAGCGGTGACCCTGCGCTTTTACGACACTGCATCCGCCGAAGTCCGGAACTTCGTCCCCCTGGTTCCGGGCAAAGTGAGCCTCTACTACTGCGGTGCGACGGTGCAGGGCATGCCGCACGTCGGGCACATCCGCTCCGCCATCGCCTTCGACCAGCTCACCCGCTGGCTGCAGTACCGCGGCTTCCGCGTCACGGTGGTCCGCAACGTCACCGACATCGACGACAAGATCCTGGCCAAGTCCGCGGCGTCCTTCGGCCCGGACTTCGAGGACGAGCCCGGCGCCGTCCGCGAGGAGGAATGGTGGGCGTTGGCCTACCGCTATGAGCAGGAGTTCCTCGCGGCCTACGACACCCTCGGCGTCTCCCGTCCCACCTACGAACCCCGCGCCACCGGCCACATCCCGGAGATGCACGCCCTGATTCAACAGCTGGTCGACCGGGGCCACGCCTACCCGGCGCCGGACGGCTCCGGCGACGTCTACTTCGACGTTCGCTCCTGGAGCAAGTACGGCTCGCTGACGCGGCAGAAGGTCGACGACATGCAGGGCGCCCCGGACGTCGAAGCTCAATTCAGCGGCAGGAAGAAGGACCCCCGCGACTTCGCGCTCTGGAAGGGCCACAAAGACGGGGAGCCGACGACGGCGAGTTGGGCCTCGCCGTGGGGCGCCGGCCGGCCGGGCTGGCACCTGGAGTGCTCGGCGATGGCCACGAAATATCTCGGCACCGGGTTCGACATCCATGGCGGCGGCCTCGACCTGCGCTTCCCGCACCATGAAAACGAGATGGCGCAGTCCCAGGCGGCCGGCCACCCCTTTGCCAGCTTCTGGATGCACAACGGCATGGTCACCTACGGCGGGGAAAAGATGTCCAAGTCCGTCGGCAACACGGTCAGTCCGGCCGAAATGCTGGCGTTGGCCTCGCCCCGGGTGGTCCGCTACTACCTGGGACAGGCCCAGTACCGCTCGGTCCTCGACTACCAGCCCACCTCGTTGCAGGAAGCCGCCGCCGCCATGGAGCGGATCGATGGCTTTCTCAGCCGCGCGGGCCGGACCCTGGCCGGCGCGGATGGCGCCGGCCCGGCGTCGGGCGGTGACGGCACCGTCCCCGATGCTTTCGCGGCGGCCATGGACGATGACCTCAACGTCCCGCAGGCGCTGGCAGCGCTGCACGACACCGTCCGCGCCGGCAACACCGCCCTCACCGCCGGCGAGCACGACCACGCCCGCAGGGCGCTCCGCAGCGTGACGGGCATGCTGCGTGTCCTTGGTCTCAACGACACTGCGGCCCCGGCCGCGGACGAACAAGGCCACACCGCCCTCGGCGTTCTCGTCGAGGCGCAGCTCGCGGCGAGGGCGCAGGCCCGGGCCAGCAAGGACTGGGCCGCCTCGGACGCCATCCGCGACACACTCGCGGCGGCCGGCGTCGTCGTCGAGGACGGTGCCGACGGCGCAAGCTGGAGCCTCAAGCGCAGCTGAGGAGCCGGCCCTGCCCGGCCGGAACCGCGCACCGGGAACGCCACCATCCCGGCCGGCGGTCGAGGATTTAACTCGAGTCAGTAGACTGGAGTTCAGACTTATCAATGAATCGCGTATTTAAAAGGGTGGAACTCATGGCCAACAACGGTCGCCGGTCTATCAAAATGAAGAAGGGCCCCACCGTCGGAACCGGCGGTCATGGCCGCAAGGCTCTCGAGGGCAAGGGTCCGACGCCCAAGGCGGAGGACCGCCCGTACCACAAGGCCCACAAGAACAAGCAGCTCGCGGAACGCTCTGCGGCCAAACGGCCCGGTGCCCCGCGTAACGCCGGCGCCCGCTCGGGCCCCAAGGGCCGCGCCACCGAGGAAGTCGTCACCGGACGCAACTCCGTGGTCGAAGCACTGCGAGCCGGCATTCCGGCCAAGGCGCTGCACGTCGCCATCCGCATCGAGATGGACGACCGGGTCAAGGAATCCCTCAAGCTTGCCGCCGAGCGCGGTATCCCGCTGCTGGAAACCGGCAAGCCCGAGCTGGACCGGATGACCGACGACGCCATCCACCAGGGCCTGGTGCTGCAGATCCCGCCGTACGAATACCAGGACGCGTACGAGCTCGCCGAGTTCACGCTCGACGCCTGGAAGAAGGGCCACGTCGCCAACGCCCCGCTCTTCGTCGCGCTGGACGGCATCACCGATCCGCGCAACCTCGGTGCCATCATCCGCTCGGTCTCGGCCTTCAGCGGCCACGGCGTCGTCGTCCCGGAACGCCGGTCCGTCGGCGTCACCGCTTCGGCCTGGAAGACCAGCGCGGGAGCCGCCGTCCGCGTCCCCGTCGCACGCGCCGCCAACCTGAACAACACGCTCAAGGCGTTCAAGAACATGGGCATCTACGTTCTCGGGCTCGACGGCGACGGCGACGTCTCGCTGCCGGACCTGTCCCTGGCCACCGAGCCGGTCTGCATCGTCGTCGGTTCCGAGGGAAAGGGCCTGAGCCGCCTGGTCCGCGAAAACTGCGACCAGATCGTCTCGATCCCGATCGACTCCGCCATGGAATCGCTCAACGCCTCCATGGCCGTCGGCATCTCCCTCTACGAGATCTCCCGCCAGCGTTCGGCTAAGTAACCGCTCCCTCACCTTCTGTTCAACAACAGCTGACGCTCCCTCACCTTTGGCGGGTGGATAGCACACGCTCCCTCACCTTTGGCGGGTGGATAGCACACGCTCCCTCACCTTTGGCAAAAGAAGGGAGAACGCTCCGTCACGTCTCGTGAAAGATATGGAAACGCTCCCTGACGTCTCGTGAGGGAGCGTTTCCCGTTAAGTCGCGGAACGTGAGGGAGCGTTTCCGGTTGAGATGCGAAAGATGAGGGAGCGTCGTTCCTCGCAAGTACTTTGCCGCTGCACACCGGGGTGACGCGTGCGCACGGCGCCTTAGAACTTGTGGCGGTTGGCGAGGACCGGGAGCTTGGCGCGGGCTTCCTTGACTATGGCGGTGTCCAGGTCAACGAACAGCAGGCCAGGGCCGCCGTCGAGCTCTTCGAGGACGTCGCCGAAGGGGGACACGGCGACGGAATGCCCGACGCCGGTGGGGGCGGCACCCTTGACCTCTGTTCCGTCGCTGGCGGGATCGCCCTGGCCGCAGGCAAGGACGAGGGTGGTGGAGTCCAGGGCGCGCGCGCGGGCCAGCAACTTCCACTGCTCGGCCTTCCCTGGACCCGATCCCCAGGAGGCACAGACGATGTTCACGTCGGCGCCGCGGTCCGCGTTCTCGGTAAAGAGCGCAGGGAAGCGGACGTCGTAGCAGGTCGCGAGTCCGAACGTGACGCCATCCAACCGGAAGGTGACAGGGTCTTCGCCGGCCTCCACGGTGTCGGATTCGGCGAAGCCGAAGGCGTCGAAGAGGTGGATCTTGTCGTAGCTGGTGTCCAGGCCGCGGCCGGTGACCAGAAGGGTGTTGCGGACCTTGCCGCGGACGCCGTCGTCGGCCGTTCCCGGCGTGAACATCCCGGCGATGATGGCGATGTTGTGCTCCGCAGCGATGGCGCGCACGCGCGTGGCCCAAGGGCCCTCCAGGGGTTCGGCGATGTCCAGCAGCGAATTGCCGAAGGCGCGCATGGTCGCCTCGGGAAAGACCACTAGGTCCGCGCCGCCGGCTTTGGCCTGCCCCGCGTAGTCCTCCACGAGGGACAGATTCGCGGCAAGATCGCGTCCGGTGATGATTTGAGCCAGTGCAATACGCACAGTTACCTCCATTTTCGGCGCTTCATTCCAGTATGCAGCGGTCTATTCCGTACACTGCACATGGTCAGGAAAAACAGGGACAGGGGCGGTTGGTTCCGCACCGCTAAGCTATAAGCAATGGTCATGCCTTACATAGATACAGCCTCCACCGTAGACGCCTCGCGGGCGTTTCCGCTGGGCGTCAGCGTTCCAAGCACGGGTTCGCCGCTCATGGACGACCCTCGGGGTGCCTTCGTGAACGTGGCCGTCTACGCCCCGGCCGTGACCACGCTCGACATCGCCTATCAGGCCCCCGGGGGTGCGTGGCAGCTCAAGACGCTGCCCAAGGTGACCGACGGCGTCCACCACGGCATCGTGGAGGGCCTCCCCGTCGGCTCCCGCTACGGGCTCCGACCCTCGCCGGACCACGAGGCACTGCCGCTGTCCATGCCGGCCGTGGACTTTGACGCCGAAGGCGAGCAGCCGCTGCTGCTGGACCCGTACGGCCGGGCCGTGGACCAGCGCGAGAACTTCATCACGAACGTCCGGGTGTCCGGCGACTTCGACTGGGGCCTGGACAGCAGCCCGCGGATTCCATGGCGCAACACGATCATCTACGAGGCCCATGTCCGCGGCCAGACCATGCTTCACCCGGACGTGCCGGAGGACCTCCAGGGAACATACGCCGGTTTGGCGCACCCGGCCATGATCGAGCACCTCATTGCCCTCGGCATCACCTCGGTCCAGCTGTTGCCGGTGCAATTCCATGTCGACGAACCGCACCTGCAAAGCCTCGGACTGACGAACTACTGGGGGTACAACACCGCCGCGTTCTTCGCCCCGCACCCCGGCTACGCCACCGAGGCTGCGCAGGCCGCCGGGGCGCAGGCAGTCCAGGACGAGTTCAAGGGCATGGTGAAGCTCCTTCATGCCGCCGGACTGGAGGTCATCCTCGACGTTGTCTACAACCACACGGCCGAGGGCGGCCCTGACGGGCGCCCGCTGAGCTTCCGTGGCCTGGGCGAGATGCAGTACTACCGCAACGACGGCCATGGCCGCTACGTGGATACCACCGGGTGTGGAAACAGCCTGAACTTCGGTGAACCGCGGGTCGTCCAGCTGGTGCTGGACTCCCTGCGCTACTGGGTGAACGAATTCCACATCGACGGCTTCCGCTTCGACCTGGCCGTGACCCTGGCCCGGAACGCCGCCAACGAGTTCGATCCCCGCCACCCGTTCCTGGTCGCGATCGCCGCCGACCCCGTCCTCTCCACCTCCAAGCTGATCGCAGAGCCCTGGGACCTCGGCTACGGCGGCTGGCAGACCGGCCGGTTCCCGGCTGGCTGGGTGGACTGGAACGACCACTTCCGTGACGCGGTCCGCACCTTCTGGCTTGCCGACCGTGCCGCGATCGACGCCGGCGGCCACGGCGGCTCAGTGGCCCGCCTCGCGGACGCGCTGTCCGGCTCCGCGAGCCTTTTTGAGGCCTCGGGCCGGTCCCGGCTGGCCTCGGTCAACCTCATCGCGGCCCATGACGGCTTCTCCCTGGCCGATCTGGTGTCCTACGACCGAAAGCACAATGAGGCCAACGGCGAGCAGAACCGCGACGGTCACGGGGACAACCGCAGCTACAACCACGGCTTCGAGGGCCGCACCGAGGACGAGGACATCCTCGCCCGGCGCGCCCAGACCAGCCGAAACCTGATGGCCTCCCTGATGGTCTCCCAGGGTGTGCCCATGATCACCGCAGGCGACGAGGTGGGCCGGACCCAGCAGGGCAACAACAATGCCTACTGCCAGGACAACCCCATCGCCTGGATCGACTGGACCAGCACCCCCGAGTCGCACGCGATGCTGCGCAGCACCAAGCGCGTCATCAGGCTGCGGAAGGAATTCCTGGCCGGCCAGCCGCACGACTATCCGACCCGCGAGAACCAGTCCTACTTCCACTGGTTCGATGCGCACGGGGAGCGGATGACCGGGGATATCTGGCAGGACCCTTCCAAGCGTGTGGTCCAGCTCCTGCTCGGCTCCGACGACGGGCACATGGACGGGCTGGTCGTGGTCAACGGCAGCGCCCAGGACGTCAAGGTCACCCTGCCCCTGCTCACCAACGACGACGGCACCGGCAGCAGGCTATTCGAACTGCGCCTGACCACCTCTGAACTGCACGACCGGCGCCAGGGCGTCCGGGTGTCCTCCGGGGAGCGCGACGTGGTGCAGGCCAATTCCATCAGCATCTATCGCACCTAGCCCAGCAGCCCTCGGGCACCGGGACTTCCACAGACCAGCACCGTAGGGGAACCATGAAGATTTACTCGGCAGACACCTGGACCATCGAAGAACTGCAGGCACTGCTCGGCGACGCCGGCCGCCGGGCCTTGTTGGTTCCCGCCGCGGAAACAATGCAGGCGGTCCTTGAGACCTTCGCGGCGACCATCAGCGTCGAGCCCGAAGACGGGCTGGACCTCGACGCCCTCAATGATTCGTTGCACGATTTCGCGGATTCGGTCTCCGACGACGGCCTGGCCCCCGTCACTTTCATCTGGCAGGTGCCGGCCGTCTTCCGCGCGGACCGCTCCTTCGGCATCATCTGCGAAGTCCTGCAGGACGCCGAGCGCTACGCCGGACAACACCTCGACTTCATCGCCGTCTGCCTCTAACCCAACGAGGCAGCCGGCGCCGCCGAAAGTCCAGGATCAGGCGTTGACGATCAGGCCCAGTTCCGCCTTGGAAGCCAGCGCCTCGTGTGCAGGCAGCACCCGGACGGTGTAGCCGAAGGACCCGGAGCGGTCGATCAGGACAGTGCCGCTAAACAGGTGCCGGCCCTTCCCGAGGCCCTCGACCGCCTTCAGTTCAGCCACCGTGACGTCGGCCAGCTCATCACTGTCTCCGGCCTTGCCGTAGGCCACCTCCACGGACACATCGTCGGGAGAGAGCTCGTGCAGGGCGACATAGGCGTTGACCTGGAGAAGGTCACCGATCTGCGGGTCCTCGGAAACACCCACCGAGTCGACGTGCTCCACTTGGATGTGCGGCCAGGCGGCGCGGACCCGGGAGATCCAGGCCGCGAGGGCCTTCGCCTGCGCATAGTTGTCCTCCACGGCCCGCCGGCCCGCGACCGCAGCCGGGCGGTACATGATGTTGACGTAGTCCTTGAGCATCCGGTCCGCGGACACCTGCGGACCCAAGTGCGACATCGTGTGCTTGATCATCGACACCCAGTGCGTGGGCACCTTCTGCGGCCCGGGCAGCGACGGCCCAGCGGCGCCGGCGCTGGCGGACACCGTCAGCCCGTAGAAGCGCGGCGCCACCTGCGTCTCGAGCAGCTCATAGAGCGCCGCCGCCTCGATGTCGTCGCGTTCTTCCGGGGAAGCGTCGTTGTTGGCGGTCGGAATCGCCCAGCCGTTCTCGCCGTCGTACATCTCGTCCCACCAGCCGTCCAGGACCGAGAGGTTCAGTGAACCGTTGAGGGCGGCCTTCATGCCCGATGTTCCGCAAGCCTCCAACGGGCGCAATGGGTTGTTGAGCCACACATCGCAGCCGGGGAACAGAGTCCGGGCCATGGCGATGTCGTAGTTGGGCAGGAACGCGATCCGGTGACGCACCGCAGGATCATCGGTGAATCGGACCAGGTCCTGGATCATCTTCTTGCCGGCATCATCGGCCGGATGCGACTTCCCGGCGATCACCAGCTGGATCGGGTGCGTCTTGTGCAACAGCAGGGCCTTAAGGCGTTCGGGCTCGCGCAGCATCAGGGTGAGGCGCTTGTAGGTCGGCACCCGCCGCGCAAAGCCGATGGTCAGGATGTCCGGATCCAGCACGGAATCGGTCCACGCCAGCTCGGCGTCGGCCGCGCCGCGTTTCTTCCACGCAGCCCGGAGGCGGCGGCGGACATCCTCGACGAGCGACACCCGCATCTCGCGGCGGAGAGCCCAGACATCCTCGTCGCTGACGTTGTAGGCAAGGTCCCACCTGCCCTGGGCCTCCGCCTCGGAACCGAACTGGTCGCGTGCCAGCTTGGAGACGCGGGGATCCACCCAGGTGGGGACGTGCACGCCGTTCGTGACGGAGGTGATCGGCACCTCCGAGTGGTCGAAGCCCGGCCACAGGGCGGAGAACATGCCGCGCGAGACCACGCCGTGCAACTTCGCGACGCCGTTTGCGCGCTGGGCGAGGCGGAGGCCCATGACCGCCATGTTGAAGACGAACGGGTTACCGTCGGTGAAGTCTTCCCGGCCGAGGTCCAGGATCTTGGACACCGGTACGTCCGGGGCCAGGCCGGCCTCGAAAAAGTGCTGGATCTGCGAGGTCTCAAAGCGGTCGATGCCGGCCGGAACCGGCGTGTGGGTGGTGAACACCGTGGAGGCGCGGCCGGTGGCCAGGGACTCTTCCCAGCTCATCGGCTCCGCGGCGGACATCATTTCCTGGATTCGTTCGACACCCAGGAAACCGGCGTGGCCTTCGTTGGTGTGGAACACCTCCGGGGCAGGGCTCCCGGTGAGCTTCTGGTATGCCCGCAGGGCCTTGACCCCGCCCATGCCGAGCAGGAGTTCCTGCTGGAGACGGTGGTCGCCACCGCCGCCGTACAGGCGGTCGGTGATGCCACGGGCGGCGTCGTCGTTGCCCGGAACGTTGGAATCCAGCAGCAGGAGGGGAACGCGCCCGACGTCGGCCCGCCACACGTGCGCCAGCAGACGCCTTCCCTGCGGGAGCGGCAGAGAGATCTGGAGCGGCCTGCCGGTGCCGTCCGCGGACGCCTCGCGCAGCAGGGTCAACGGCAGGCCGTCCGGGTCCAGGACCGGATAGGTCTCCTGCTGCCACGCATCGCGGGACAGCGACTGCTTGAAGTAGCCGGCCTGGTAGAGGAGGCCGACGCCGATCAGCGGAACGCCCAGGTCCGAGGCTGCCTTGAGGTGGTCGCCGGCGAGGATGCCGAGGCCGCCGGAGTACTGCGGCAGCACTTCGGTGATGCCGAACTCGGGGGAGAAGTACGCGATGCAGGACGGCGCGTCGTCGCCCAGGCTTTGGTACCAGCGCGGCTGTTGCAGGTACCGGTCCAGGTCCTCGGCCGCCGTCTGGACGCGGCGCACGACGTCCCCGTCGGCCGCCAGGCGCTGCAATTCTTCCCGGCTCACGAGGCCCAGGAACGTCACCGGATCGTGGCCGCTCTCGGCCCAGATCCGGGGGTTCAGCCCCTCAAAAAGGTCCCGTGTGGGCCGATGCCAGGACCACCTTAGGTTGGTGGCGAGCCGGGCCAGCGGCCGGATGGGCTCCGGGAGAACGGTTCGGACGGTAAATCTGCGGATAGCCTTCACGAGCGAAACACTAACGGACTACCGAGAGTTACGTCACCGGTTTAGGTTTCTTTCCGATAAATGACGGGTCCCCGGCGGAAAAGTCCGGAAACCTCGGAAAAAACTTCGCAGGCTTAGCCATCTGCCGGAATTGTAGATAACGTCGAGCCTGTGACGAATAACTCGCGAACCAGTGCCGTGTCCAAGCAAAAGCCCAAGGCCCTGATCACGGATGGCCTTCGATTTGGCCGCTTTCCGATCACCGCCGTGCAGCCTGCGGTCGAAGACGGGAAGTTCCCCGCCAAGGCTGTCGTGGGCCAGACTGTGGTGGTCGGTACCACCGCCTTCCGCGAGGGCCATGACCAGCTCGGCGTCAGCGCAGTGCTCCTCGATCCCCGCGGGAAGGAACGCCAGCGCGTCCGCCTCGCCCCGCCCAGGGGACCGCGCGGCCAGGGTACTGACCGCTGGGAAGGACTCCTCACGCCGTCCAGCACCGGCAACTGGTCTTTCGTGCTTGAGGCCTGGCACGACCGCTACGGCACGTGGCACCACAACGCCGAAGTGAAGGTGGAAGCCGGGATCGACGTCGACCTGATGCTTGCCGAGGGCGCCGCGCTGCTCACCGAAGCGTCCGAAGACTCCTCCCGCCCATCCGCGGACCGGCGCACGCTGCGGATGGCCGTCGTCGTGCTCTCCGATGCTTCCCTGACTCCCGAGGAACGCCTCGCCGCGGGCTTCTCCGCAGAAGTGACGGGCATCGTCGAACGCCAGCCGATCCGCGAACTGGTGACAGTCTCCGAGCCCTACCCGCTGCTCGTGGAGCGCGAACTCGCCGGCCAGGGTGCCTGGTACGAATTCTTCCCGCGCTCCGAAGGCGCCGTCCGCAACCACGAAACCGGCGAATGGACATCCGGTAACTTCCGCACCGCCGCGAAGCGCCTCGACGCCGTTGCGGCAATGGGCTTCGACATCGTTTACCTGCCGCCGATCCACCCGATCGGCGTCCAGCACCGCAAGGGCCCGAACAACACGCTGCTGGCCGGACCGCACGATCCCGGTTCACCGTGGGCCATCGGCGGCAAGGAGGGCGGACACGACGCCATTCATCCCGACCTCGGCACCTTCGAAGACTTCGACGCCTTCGTGGCGCGGGCCGGAGAGCTGGGGCTGGAAGTTGCCTTGGACCTGGCCCTGCAGGCGTCCCCGGACCACCCCTGGGTGGAAAGCCATCCGGAATGGTTCACCACCCGCGTGGACGGCAGCATCGCCTATGCGGAAAACCCGCCGAAGAAGTATCAGGACATCTTCCCGATCAACTTCGACAACGACCCTGCGGGCCTGTCCAACGAGATCCTCCGCATCGTATTGCTCTGGGTGGGCCACGGAGTGAAAATCTTCCGCGTGGACAACCCGCACACTAAGCCCGTGTGGTTCTGGGAATGGCTGATCGGCAAGGTGAACAAGAAGCACCCCGACGTCGTTTTCCTCGCGGAGGCATTCACCCGGCCGGCAATGATGCACGCCCTCGGCCGCGCCGGCTTCCAGCAGTCCTACACCTACTTCACCTGGCGGAACACCAAGGAGGAGCTGGAGGAGTACTTCCAGGAGGTCAGCCACGAGTCCGCGGCCTACTTCCGGCCGAACTTCTTCGTCAACACCCCGGACATCCTCACTGAGTACCTGCAGTTCGGTGGGCCGGCAGCGTTCAGGATCCGTGCCGTCCTCGCCGCCACGGCAAGCCCCATCTGGGGTGTCTACTCCGGCTACGAGCTGTACGAGCACGTGGCCCGGCCCGGCGCTGAAGAGTACATCGACAACGAGAAGTTCGAGTACAAGGCCCGTGACTGGGACGCGGCGGCCGCATCGGGCCGGACGCTGGCGCCGTACCTGACCCGGCTCAACGAAATCCGGCACACCCACCCCGCTCTGGGGGACCTGCAGAACCTGACGATCCACCACAGCACGGACGACGCCACCATCGTGTATTCCAAGCACAAGACTCTTCCCGACGGCACCAAGGACACGCTGATCATCGTGGTCAACGTGGACCCGCACGGCATCCGGGAGAGCACCGTGGCACTGGACCTGGCTGCCCTGGAGCTGGACCCCGACGACCTGACGCACAACGGCGGGTTCATGGTGGATGATCTCCTGACCGGCGAAAGCTGGGAATGGGGGGAGTACAACTACGTCCGGCTGGACGCCCATGTCGAACCCGCCCACATTCTTAGCATCCGGAGGTAGTGCGAGTGAGTTTCGGCCCGACCAACCCCAACCAGCACTTCAGCCCGAAGGCGACTTTCGAACTGAACGCGCCGGGCCTCCAACACGACCCGTTCTGGTACCGCAAGGCGGTGTTCTACGAGGTGCTGGTCCGCGGCTTCGCAGACGGCAACGGTGACGGCTCCGGCGACTTCCACGGCCTGATCGAGAAACTGGACTACCTGCAATGGCTGGGCGTCGACTGCCTCTGGCTGCCGCCGTTCTTCCAGTCCCCGCTTCGCGACGGCGGCTATGACATCTCGGATTACAACTCCGTGCTGGACGAGTTCGGCACCATCAGCGACTTCAAACGCCTTGTAGCTGAAGCCCACGCCCGCGGCGTCCGTGTCATCATCGACCTGCCCCTGAACCACACCTCGGACCAGCACCCGTGGTTCCAGGAGTCGCGCAAGGACCCGGACGGGCCCTTCGGCGACTTCTACGTCTGGAGTGACACCGACGAAAAGTACGAAGACGCCCGCATCATCTTCGTCGACACCGAGGAGTCCAACTGGACTTTCGACCCGATCCGCCGCCAGTTCTTCTGGCACCGCTTCTTCGGACACCAGCCGGACCTTAACTTCGAGAACCCGAAGGTCATCGACGCGCTGTTCGACGTCGTCCGGTTCTGGCTGGACCAGGGCATTGACGGCTTCCGGGCTGACGCCATCCCGTACCTCTTTGAAGAGGAGGGCACCAACTGCGAAAACCTGCCGCAGACCCACGAGTTCCTCCGCAAGCTGCGCAAGATGGTCGACGAAAGCTACCCGGGCCGCGTCATCATCGCCGAAGCCAACCAGCCTCCCGCAGAGGTCGTCGAGTACTTCGGCACCGAAGAGGAACCGGAATGCCACATGGCCTTCCACTTCCCGATCATGCCGCGGCTCTACTACGCCCTGCGGGACCAGAAGGCTGCGCCCATCATCGAGACGATGAAGGACACTCCGAACATTCCCGAGGGGGCCCAGTGGGGGACGTTCCTGCGCAACCATGACGAGCTGACCCTGGAAATGGTCACCGCCGACGAACGTGCCGCCATGCTCGGCTGGTATGCGCCGGACCCGCGCATGCGCGCCAACATCGGCATCAGGCGCCGGCTCGCCCCGCTGTTGGATAACTCCCGCTCCGAAATCGAACTGATCAATGCCCTGCTGCTGTCCCTGCCCGGCAGCCCGTTCCTGTATTACGGGGACGAGATCGGCATGGGGGACAACATCTGGCTCGAGGACCGCGACGCCGTCCGCACGCCGATGCAATGGAACCCGGACCGCAACGCCGGGTTCTCCCATGCGGATCCGGGCAAGCTCTACCTGCCGGTGATCCAGTCGCTGGTCTACAACTACAGCATGGCCAATGTCGAGGCCGAGGCCTCCCATTCGGGTTCGCTGCTGCGCTGGACCCGGCAGATCCTCAGTGTCCGCAAGAGCCACCCGGCCTTCGGTCTGGGCGGGTTCGAGCACGTCGAAGCCGATCACGACGTCGTTCTCGCCTACTTGCGGGAGCTCCCGGCGGGTAATTCGGCCGGCGAGGACGCCGAAACGGTCCTGTGCGCCTTCAACCTCTCCCAGCACCCCGTCGCGACCACGCTGCGGGTGCCGAGGTTCTCCGGGCGGGGCCTTCGGGACGTGTTCGGCGGACAGGCCTTCCCCGGCATCGGCGCGGACGGAACGCTGACCCTGACCTTGGGCAGCCACGATTTCTTCTGGTTGCGGATCCGCTCGGCTGCCTCCAATCCGGCCTCTCCCTTCACCCAGGCGATGCCCATCCTGTCCATCGAAGGCTGATATGTCCCGACCTACCCTGCCCCTCGCCCTGAGCGGACTGCTCGGCGGCTGGCTTCCGGGCCAGCGCTGGTTTCCTGTCAAGACGGCGGAGTTCAGCTTCGAGCCGGTAGGCGCGCTGGGTCTGGCCCCAGGACGCGCCGACGCCGAGTTTGAGGTCTGGCTGCTCGCGGTGACCTACCCGACGGCGGACGGTAACCGGACCGACGTCGTGCAGGTGCCGCTCAGCTTCCGCCATGCCCCGCTGCCTGGTGCGGAGTCCGCGCTGGTGGGGGAGACAGACCGGGCCGGTGCCGCGCACGGCGACGCATCAGGAGAGCCGGCTTGGGCTTCGGCTGAGGCCGATGCTTCGAGTGCCGCGGCCGGGCAGCGCTGGATTTACGACGGCGTCCACGACCCCGGGTTTGTCGAGGCGTGGCTGGAACTTATGCGCAGCAGCGGCACAAGCCCGGTCGGTAACGCCGCCGGGCATCTCGTGGCATCCGGCTTCCGCCTGCCCTTAGCCACCGGCGCCGTAAAAGTCCTCTCCGGCGAGCAATCGAACAGTTCGGTGATTGTGCACGACGGCGAATCGGCCGCGATCCTGAAGTTCTTCCGCGTCCTCTCCGAGGGCCAGAACCCCGAAGTTGAAATCGGGGCGGCCCTCACCGCCGGTCGCACGGCGGAGGTCCCGGCCACCCTCGGCTGGGTCACCGGCGAATGGGACACCCCTACGGGCGACCCGCAGGGCGGGACCCGGACCGCCCGGGGCGAGCTTGCCGTGGCCCACGAGTTCCTCTCCGGCGGGCTTGATGCCTGGCGGCTGGCCGTCGATGCGGCGAGCCAGGGACGGGACTTCACCGCCGAGGCGCACGCGCTCGGCGCAGCTACGGCCACCGTGCACCGCCGCCTGGCCGAGTTCCTCGGGGTGGCCTCCGAGGCCGTTCCGGGCGGTGTCATTGCGCCCGGCGTGGCCCAGCGCGTCCGCCAGTCCTGGGCGCAGGCGGCCAGCATAGTCGGCGGCCAGGACGCCGCCCTCGATGAGCTCCTTGCCGAACTTGTTGGCTGCAGCGCCGGCCCCCTGCAGCGAATCCATGGGGACCTGCACCTCGGACAGATCCTCCAGGTTCCCGGCGCCGCCGGCGCCGCGCCTCGCTGGGCCATCCTCGACTTCGAGGGAGAGCCGCTGCGGCCCATCTCGGAACGCAACTTCCCTGACGTGCCGCTGCGCGACGTCGTCGGGATGCTGCGGTCCTTTGATTACGCCGCCGGTGCGGCCGTCCGGGAGTCTTCCGGCGCCGTCGTTCCGGAGTCCTGGGTGGACGACTGCGCCGAGGCCTTCCTGGCCGGCTACGCGGAGGTCGTCCCCGGCAGCATCGACCGCGATTCGCCCCTTTTCGTGGCCCTCTGGCTCGACAAAGCGCTCTATGAAGTCATCTACGAACTGAGGAACCGACCGGACTGGCTCTCCATTCCGGTCAATGCATCACGCCGTCTACTCGGCACGAAAGGCTCCGGCGTTCCCGCCGTAGCCGCAGCGGAAGGTATCAAAATGACAGGACCAGCACGGATCGATCGGCCCGGAGCTCCGCTCCCTGTGGACGCGGACACCCTCGCGAGGGTCGCCGCCGGCGAGCATCACGCGCCGCATTCAGTCCTGGGCGCGCACCTGGACGACCACGGCCACGTCACCATCCGCACGGTGAGGCACCTTGCCGAGACCGTCGCCGTGGTGACGGCGGCCGGTATCGTGCCCATGGAACACGAGTCCGACGGCGTGTGGGTCGCGGTGCTGGAAGCGCCGGAGCGCGGGCATGTACCCGACTACCGGCTGGAAATCACGTACGAGCGCCAGTCCCCGCAGCTTACCGACGACCCGTACCGCTACCTGCCCACGATCGGGGAGGTGGACCTCCACCTCATCGGCGAAGGCCGGCACGAGCGGCTCTGGGACGTCCTCGGCGCGCACGTCCAGCACTACAAATCCTCCCTCGGCGACGTCGATGGGGTCTCCTTCGCCGTGTGGGCCCCGAACGCCCAGGCCGTGCGCGTCAAGGGCGACTTCAACGGCTGGGACGGCCGCGAGCACTCCATGCGCTCACTCGGCTCCTCCGGAGTCTGGGAACTCTTCTTGCCCGGCGTTTTGGCAGGGGCGTGCTACAAGTTCGAAATCAGGACCCGGCACGGCTACTGGGTGGAGAAAGCGGACCCGCTGGCGTTCGGCACCGAGGTGCCGCCGTTGACGGCGTCCCGCGTCGTGGAACCGTCCTACGTCTTCAAGGACGCCGAGTGGATGGAGGCCCGGTCGGCCCGGGATCCGCACAACTCGCCGATGAGCGTTTACGAAGTCCACCTCGGCTCCTGGCGGGTCGGCCTCGGCTACCGCGAGCTTGCCAAGGAACTCGTCGACTACGTCAAGGAGCTCGGCTTCACGCACGTGGAATTCATGCCCGTGGCCGAGCACCCCTTCGGCGGATCCTGGGGCTACCAGGTGACGTCCTATTTCGCCCCGACGTCCCGCTTCGGGCACCCGGACGAGTTCCGGCACCTCGTGGACGAACTGCACCAGGCCGGTATCGGCGTACTGCTGGACTGGGTGCCGGCGCACTTCCCCAAGGACGAATGGGCACTCGCCCGGTTCGACGGCGAGGCCCTGTACGAGCACGCCGACCCCAACCTGGGTGAACACCCGGACTGGGGAACGCTCATCTTCGACTTCGGCCGCACCGAAGTCCGCAACTTCCTAGTCGCGAACGCGCTCTACTGGCTCGACGAATTCCATATTGACGGTCTGCGCGTGGACGCCGTCGCTTCCATGCTCTACCTCGACTATTCCCGCGAGGAAGGCCAGTGGCAGCCGAACCGTTTCGGCGGACGCGAGAACCTCGAGGCGATCTCCTTCCTCCAGGAGGTCAACGCCACCGTCTACAAGACGCACCCCGGCGTCGTCATGATTGCCGAGGAATCCACGGCCTTCCCGGGTGTCACGGCGCCCACCAGCCAGGGCGGTCTGGGCTTCGGGATGAAGTGGAACATGGGTTGGATGCACGACTCGCTCAAGTACATGGCCGAGGACCCGTACAACCGCAGGTGGCACCACGGCACCATCACCTTCTCCATGGTGTACGCGTACACGGAAAACTTCCTGCTGCCGATCAGCCACGACGAAGTCGTGCACGGCAAGGGGTCCATGCTCCGCAAGATGCCGGGGGACCGCTGGCAGCAGCTGGCGAACCTGCGCGCCTTCCTGGCCTTCCAGTGGGCGCACCCGGGCAAGCAGCTGATCTTCATGGGCACCGAGTTCGGTCAGGAAGCGGAATGGTCCGAACAGCACGGCCTTGATTGGTATCTCGCGGACATTCCGGCACACCGCGGCGTGCAGCTCCTGACCAAGGACCTGAATGAGCTCTACAGTTCCACTCCGGCCCTGTACGAGCTGGACAACGATCCGGCCGGCTTCCAGTGGATCCATGGCGGTGACTCGGACCGCAACGTGCTGACCTTCATCCGCCGCGACGCGGCGGGCAACCCGCTTGTCTGTGCGCTGAACTTTTCGGGCGGCCCGCACACGGACTTCCTACTCGGAGTCCCTGTTTCTGGGCAGTGGCAGGAAGTGCTCAACACCGACGCTGCCGCGTACGGCGGTTCCGGTGTTCTGAACAGCGGTCAGCTGACAGCCTCCGACGACGGCGTGGACGGCCAGCCGGCCACGCTTACCGTCACGCTGCCGCCCCTGGGGGCCGCGTACTTCAAACCGCTGGCCTAGTCTTAGCCAACGCCGAAAGCCCGGAATCCTTGAGATTCCGGGCTTTTTGGGCGTCGGCAGGGGGACGGTTGAGGGCCGCTTTGCCTCCCGGTCAAAGTGGTGGTAGAGTTTATTTCCGCGCTGCTCCCCGGAGTTGATCGGCCAAGAAGACCCAGATGCCTATGGCAACACTGAGTCGGAACCGCCGATTTGACTAGGGTGAAGCGGCCGGGTAAGTTTGAAAAGTTGCTCCGGAGCGATCCACGGCTGAGATGTTGTGGTGGTGCCGGGTGTGTCTGTTGTTTGAGAACTCAATAGTGTGCCAAGTTTGTTGATACCAATTTATTTATATGGATTGGTTGTTTTGCCGGGCCCGCCACCCCGTGGTGTGGTCTGGTTTTTACAGCTGGTTTCAAATTTTGTGCAGCCGGTTTCTCCCGTTTTCCCGGGGGTGTTGGTTGTGTCTGTTTTTGTTTTACTTCAACGGAGAGTTTGATCCTGGCTCAGGATGAACGCTGGCGGCGTGCTTAACACATGCAAGTCGAACGATGACCCGGTGCTTGCACCGGTGATTAGTGGCGAACGGGTGAGTAACACGTGAGTAACCTGCCCTTAACTCTGGGATAAGCCTGGGAAACTGGGTCTAATACCGGATATGACTCCTCATCGCATGGTGGGGGGTGGAAAGCTTTATTGTGGTTTTGGATGGACTCGCGGCCTATCAGCTTGTTGGTGAGGTAATGGCTCACCAAGGCGACGACGGGTAGCCGGCCTGAGAGGGTGACCGGCCACACTGGGACTGAGACACGGCCCAGACTCCTACGGGAGGCAGCAGTGGGGAATATTGCACAATGGGCGCAAGCCTGATGCAGCGACGCCGCGTGAGGGATGACGGCCTTCGGGTTGTAAACCTCTTTCAGTAGGGAAGAAGCGAAAGTGACGGTACCTGCAGAAGAAGCGCCGGCTAACTACGTGCCAGCAGCCGCGGTAATACGTAGGGCGCAAGCGTTATCCGGAATTATTGGGCGTAAAGAGCTCGTAGGCGGTTTGTCGCGTCTGCCGTGAAAGTCCGGGGCTCAACTCCGGATCTGCGGTGGGTACGGGCAGACTAGAGTGATGTAGGGGAGACTGGAATTCCTGGTGTAGCGGTGAAATGCGCAGATATCAGGAGGAACACCGATGGCGAAGGCAGGTCTCTGGGCATTAACTGACGCTGAGGAGCGAAAGCATGGGGAGCGAACAGGATTAGATACCCTGGTAGTCCATGCCGTAAACGTTGGGCACTAGGTGTGGGGGACATTCCACGTTTTCCGTACCGTAGCTAACGCATTAAGTGCCCCGCCTGGGGAGTACGGCCGCAAGGCTAAAACTCAAAGGAATTGACGGGGGCCCGCACAAGCGGCGGAGCATGCGGATTAATTCGATGCAACGCGAAGAACCTTACCAAGGCTTGACATGAACCGGAAACGCCTGGAAACAGGTGCCCCGCTTGCGGTCGGTTTACAGGTGGTGCATGGTTGTCGTCAGCTCGTGTCGTGAGATGTTGGGTTAAGTCCCGCAACGAGCGCAACCCTCGTTCTATGTTGCCAGCGCGTGATGGCGGGGACTCATAGGAGACTGCCGGGGTCAACTCGGAGGAAGGTGGGGACGACGTCAAATCATCATGCCCCTTATGTCTTGGGCTTCACGCATGCTACAATGGCCGGTACAAAGGGTTGCGATACTGTGAGGTGGAGCTAATCCCAAAAAGCCGGTCTCAGTTCGGATTGGGGTCTGCAACTCGACCCCATGAAGTCGGAGTCGCTAGTAATCGCAGATCAGCAACGCTGCGGTGAATACGTTCCCGGGCCTTGTACACACCGCCCGTCAAGTCACGAAAGTTGGTAACACCCGAAGCCGGTGGCCTAACCCCTTGTGGGAGGGAGCTGTCGAAGGTGGGACTGGCGATTGGGACTAAGTCGTAACAAGGTAGCCGTACCGGAAGGTGCGGCTGGATCACCTCCTTTCTAAGGAGCACCTACAATCACCTTGCCTCATGTATGTGAGTGTGGAGGGTTTGTCAGGAGTACGCCCGTTGCGCAGACGTTTGTTCTGCGGCGGGTGCTCACGGGTGGAATATCAACGAATAGCGGCCGTCATCGTCTCTTCCTGACCCAGTACGGACCGGCTCTTCGGAGCAGGTCCTGGAACGGTCCCGGGAGGAGAGGGAGACGGTTTAGTGTTTGGCACACTGTTGGGTCCTGAGACAACAGGACCGGGAGGTGACTCCCGGGGCTTGTGTGTTTCTGGTTTCCTGGCTGCACCGGGCATGCACGTGGGGCTCTTCCGTTTGGGAGGGTTGGTGTGTGGGGGTGTGGTACGGGGTTGTTGTTTGAGAACTACATAGTGGACGCGAGCATCTTTTATAAGAAGCAATTTCCAAGAATATGAACCTGGATCTGTGCCGTTGCCGGTGGTTGTGCCTTCGGGTGTGGCTGGTGGTGCGGTGTGGTTTTCATGGTTCTCTCGAAAATTAGTTTTTTGATCTTTTGTGGTCAAGTTTTTAAGAGCACACGGTGGATGCCTTGGCATTAGGAGCCGAAGAAGGACGTAGGAATCTGCGATAAGCCTGGGGGAGTCGATAACCGGACTGTGATCCCAGGGTGTCCGAATGGGGAAACCCCGCCAGGGGCGCGAGCTGCCTGGTGACCCGCATCTGAACACATAGGGTGCGTGGAGGGAACGCGGGGAAGTGAAACATCTCAGTACCCGCAGGAAGAGAAAACAATAGTGATTCCGTCAGTAGTGGCGAGCGAACGCGGATCAGGCTAAACCGTTCCATGTGTGATAGCCGGCGGGCGTTGCATGGTCGGGGTTGTGGGACTTCCCGCTTCAGTTCTGCCGGACTGAGAAGGTGAGTAGTACAGGCATAGGTGAACGGTCTTGAAAGGCCGGCCAGAGAGGGTGTGAGCCCCGTAACCGAAATGTTGTGTACCGCCTGGTGAAGTATCCCAAGTAGCACGGGGCCCGAGAAATCCCGTGTGAATCTGTCAGGACCACCTGATAAGCCTAAATACTCCCTAATGACCGATAGCGGACCAGTACCGTGAGGGAAAGGTGAAAAGTACCCCGGGAGGGGAGTGAAACAGTACCTGAAACCGTGTGCTTACAATCCGTCGGAGCCTCCGCAGCTTGCTGTGTTGGGGTGACGGCGTGCCTTTTGAAGAATGAGCCTGCGAGTTAGTGTTACGTCGCGAGGTTAACCCGTGTGGGGAAGCCGTAGCGAAAGCGAGTCTGAATAGGGCGTTGCAGTGGCGTGATCTAGACCCGAAGCGAAGTGATCTACCCATGGCCAGGTTGAAGCGACGGTAAGACGTCGTGGAGGACCGAACCCACTTCAGTTGAAAATGGAGGGGATGAGCTGTGGGTAGGGGTGAAAGGCCAATCAAACTTCGTGATAGCTGGTTCTCCCCGAAATGCATTTAGGTGCAGCGTTGCGTGTTTCTTACCGGAGGTAGAGCTACTGGATGGCTAATGGGCCCTACAAGGTTACTGACGTCAGCCAAACTCCGAATGCCGGTAAGTGAGAGCGCAGCAGTGAGACTGTGGGGGATAAGCTTCATAGTCGAGAGGGAAACAGCCCAGACCACCAACTAAGGCCCCTAAGCGTGTGCTAAGTGGGAAAGGATGTGGAGTTGCGAAGACAACCAGGAGGTTGGCTTAGAAGCAGCCATCCTTAAAAGAGTGCGTAATAGCTCACTGGTCAAGTGATTCCGCGCCGACAATGTAGCGGGGCTCAAGTACACCGCCGAAGTTGTGGATTTCAGATGATAGCCAAGCCGCCCCCGTTGTGGGGTTGGTTCAGGCGTCTGGAGTGGTAGGGGAGCGTCGTGTGGGCAGTGAAGTCGCGGTGTAAACCAGCGGTGGAGCCTACACGAGTGAGAATGCAGGCATGAGTAGCGAAAGACGGGTGAGAAACCCGTCCGCCGAATGATCAAGGGTTCCAGGGTCAAGCTAATCTGCCCTGGGTAAGTCGGGACCTAAGGCGAGGCCGACAGGCGTAGTCGATGGACAACGGGTTGATATTCCCGTACCGGCGAAAAACCGCCCATGCTGAACGGGGGATACTAACCGCCCGAAACCTGCCCGACCGCCCTTGTGGTGGAAGGGTTTTGGTGGAGCGCGGGACCTGATCCCGGGAGGCAAGCGTATTAACAGGTGTGACGCAGGAAGGTAGCCGAGCCGGGCGATGGTTGTCCCGGTCTAAGGATGTAGGGCGAACGGTAGGCAAATCCGCCGTTCATGATGCCTGAGACCCGATGGGACCCCCGTATGGGGGGATTCGGTGATCCTATGCTGCCGAGAAAAGCATCGACGCGAGGTTTTAGCCGCCCGTACCCCAAACCGACACAGGTGATCAGGTAGAGAATACTAAGGCGATCGAGAGAATTATGGTTAAGGAACTCGGCAAAATGCCCCCGTAACTTCGGGAGAAGGGGGGCCCCCATCGTGATGGACACTTGCTGTCCGGAGCGTGCAGGGGCCGCAGAGACCAGGGGGAAGCGACTGTTTACTAAAAACACAGGTCCGTGCGAAGTCGCAAGACGATGTATACGGACTGACTCCTGCCCGGTGCTGGAAGGTTAAGAGGACCGGTTAGCCGCAAGGCGAAGCTGAGAATTCAAGCCCCAGTAAACGGCGGTGGTAACTATAACCATCCTAAGGTAGCGAAATTCCTTGTCGGGTAAGTTCCGACCTGCACGAATGGAGTAACGACTTCCCCGCTGTCTCAACCATAAACTCGGCGAAATTGCAGTACGAGTAAAGATGCTCGTTACGCGCAGCAGGACGGAAAGACCCCGAGACCTTTACTATAGTTTGGTATTGGTGTTCGGAGTGGCTTGTGTAGGATAGGTGGGAGACGTTGAAGCCCGGACGCCAGTTCGGGTGGAGTCATCGTTGAAATACCACTCTGGTCACTTTGGACATCTAACTTCGGCCCGTAATCCGGGTCAGGGACAGTGCCTGATGGGTAGTTTAACTGGGGCGGTTGCCTCCTAAAAAGTAACGGAGGCGCCCAAAGGTTCCCTCAGCCTGGTTGGCAATCAGGTGTCGAGTGTAAGTGCACAAGGGAGCTTGACTGTGAGAGAGACATCTCGAGCAGGGACGAAAGTCGGGACTAGTGATCCGGCGGTACATTGTGGAATGGCCGTCGCTCAACGGATAAAAGGTACCTCGGGGATAACAGGCTGATCTTGCCCAAGAGTCCATATCGACGGCATGGTTTGGCACCTCGATGTCGGCTCGTCGCATCCTGGGGCTGGAGTAGGTCCCAAGGGTTGGGCTGTTCGCCCATTAAAGCGGTACGCGAGCTGGGTTTAGAACGTCGTGAGACAGTTCGGTCCCTATCCGCTGCGCGCGCAGGAAATTTGAGAAGGGCTGTCCTTAGTACGAGAGGACCGGGACGGACGAACCTCTGGTGTGTCAGTTGTACTGCCAAGTGCACCGCTGATTAGCTACGTTCGGATGGGATAACCGCTGAAAGCATCTAAGCGGGAAGCTCGCTTCGAGATGAGATTTCCATACACCTTGTGTGTGAGAGGCCCCCAGCCAGACCACTGGGTTGATAGGCCGGATGTGGAAGCGAGGACTAACGACTCGTGAAGCTGACCGGTACTAATAGGCCGATAACTTACACCACACACCCTCTCCGTGAACGGATTCAAAAGACGTTCACACCATGAAGAGGGTACAAAGAAACAAGACTGCTTGCGTCCACTATGTGGTTCCCAACCAACAAACCCGTTGCTTGAGAACCTCCAACTGAATAACAACACCACAACTGCCCCCAACAAGGGCAGAGCACATGTTGTAACACCAAAGTTTTCCCACCCCCGGGCACAGCCAGGCGGGGCGGGAGCAAGGGTTACGGCGGTCATAGCGTGGGGGAAACGCCCGGTCCCATCCCGAACCCGGAAGCTAAGACCCACAGCGCCGATGGTACTGCACCCGGGAGGGTGTGGGAGAGTAGGTCACCGCCGGACACTCATTAGAAACGGTCGAGAGCCTCCAACCACCAGGTTGGAGGCTCTCCCGCATTTAACCGGCTTATCGCAGATGAGGGCGTAGAGGCGGCCGCCTCGGGCGCCGACGGGTGGGAGACCACCGAAAGGTAAGGGCGGGGCGTGCCGCGGGTAGAGTAAATGCCCATGGATAACCTCTTCAGCCACGCTTCTACCGACCCGTCCGATAGCCCGGAACCGGAGCCAGGCGCTGGCTTGGAGCCCCTTGTTTATACCGTTGTCGTGCCAGGCGCCGTTGCTAGGGCGTTCGTGGGCTTTACGGAGCACACACACCTCTGGTGGCCGCTCGAAGACCATGGCGTCTTCGGGGCAGGTTCCTATGTAGAGTTCGAGGAGAACCTCATTCTGGAGACCGCGGACGACGGCAGGACGGCGATCTGGGGGTCGATCGACGACTGGCAGCCGCCGCTGTCCTTCCATGCGAGCTGGCATCCGGGCAGCTCGGCAGTATGGTCCACAGAGCTCCGGGTGGCGTTACGCGCCGTCGAGGGCGGCACCGAACTCCGCCTGGTGCATAGCGGCTGGGAAGGCGCCGAGGACCCGGCAGCCACGCGGGCGGAATACACGGCAGGCTGGCCCGTCGTGCTGCAGCGGTTCGTGCGGTTCATGGGCGGAGCCGATGACTGACGGCCCGCCAGCCCAGCTCCGCCGGATGAACTACGCCCCAAGCCAGGGAGTCCGCCTTCGCGCCTTAGACTGAAGGCCGAATTAGAAGAACTGGAGACCGCATGAGCATCATTGACGAGCTCACCTCAGCCCTGGGCCCGGCCAAGGTCGTGCTGGACGCGACGGCGCTGGCTGCGTACGCCGTGGATCAGGCCCCGGTGCTGGACTTCCAGCTGCCCCAGGCGGTGGTTTTCGCCGAATCCGTGGAGGATGTCCAGGTGACCGTCCGCGCTTGTGCAGCCCGCGGAGTGCCCGTGGTCGCCCGCGGAGCAGGCACGGGTGTGTCGGGCGGCGCCCACGCCAGCCAGGGCTGCGTAGTGCTGAGCCTGGAGCGGATGAACCGCATCCTGGACCTCAACCCGGACGACGAGACGGCCGTCGTCGAACCCGGCGTCATCAACGCGGACCTCAACGCCGCCGCCGCCGCGCACGGGCTGATGTTCGCCCCGGACCCGGCAAGTTTCAGGATGTCCACCATTGGCGGGAACGTGGCCACGAACGCGGGCGGACTGCGCTGTGCGAAGTACGGGGTGACGCGCGACTCCGTCCTGGCGCTCGACGTCGTGCTCGCTGACGGCTCGCTTATCCGCACCGGCCACCAGACCTTCAAGGGCGTCGCCGGCTACGACCTGACCGGGCTGTTCGTGGGCTCCGAGGGGACCCTGGGGATCGTCGTTGGCGTCACCGTCCGGCTCAAGTACCTCCCGCGCGAGGTGCACACGATCGCGGCCTTCTACCCGGACTTCCGCAGCGCCGCCGCGGGCGTCCTGGCCGTCGGCCAGGCGCGCGTGCAGCCGGCCATCATGGAGCTGCTCGACGGCGGCTCGCTCGCCCAGCTCGACGACATCCACGGCTCGGACCTGGCGGTGCGCGGCGCAGCCCTGCTCCTCATCCAGACTGACGGCTTTGGCGCCGCGGCCGAGGCGGCGGCGATCCGGCCCCTGCTGGTGGCGGGCGGGGCCGAGGTGACCTTGGAGGCCAATGCCGAGGCCGAGCGGCTCGTCGAGCTGCGCCGCAACAGCCGAGGCGTCGAGGTCGACGACGAGTACCGGGTGGGCGAGGACGTGGCCGTGCCCCGATCCAGGCTCGTGGACTACGTCGCCGAGCTGGAGGCCATGGCGGTGGCGTACGGGGTCCGGCTGAAGGTCGTGGCGCACGCCGGCGACGGGAACCTGCACCCCACCTTCTGGGTGGACCGGGTGGACAACGCCGTCGACGCCGACGCGATGGAACGCCTCGGCGCGGCCCTGGACAAGTCCATCACCGTGGCCCTGGCGATGGGTGGCACCATCACGGGGGAGCACGGAATCGGCCAGTACAAGCTGCGCTGGCTCGGCCTCGAACAGAAGGAGCCGGTGCGTGAGCTGCAGCGCCGGATCAAGGAACTGTTCGACCCGGCCGGCATCCTGAACCCCGGCAAGGCAATTTAACCCGGCCGCGCCAGGACCCGAACGCGGTCCTAGTCGTCGGAGTCGGGGTATTCCTCGATGGATTCGTCGGCCCCGTAGCGGGATTCCTCGTTTTCGACCTCCAGGATTTTCAGGAGTTCGGTGTCCGGGTTGAGCATGATGGCGGCCTCGTCGCGGCGGTGGCGCAGTTCAGAGTCGATGTAGGACTGCACCGCTTCGGCCAGCGGAATGTGCCGGTTCTCCTTCTCGGACATGTACCAGCGGTGCTCGAGGATCTCGTGCACGGCCTCCGCCGGTTCGAGCTTGCCGGACAGGTCGCGGGGGATGGAACGGACAATCGGTTCGAAGATCTGGCTGACCCAGAGGTGGGCGCTGTATTCCTCGTCCATGTCCGGGTTGTTGTCCGCCCGGAAGGAGTCCATGTCATTCAGGAGCCGGCGGGCCTGGTTTTCCTGCGCGTCCAGTCCGGTCAGGCGCAGCAGCCGGCGCTGGTGGTGCCCGGCGTCCACCACCTTGGGCTGGAGCTGGATGGTGGAGCCGTTCTGCGTGGTCTTGATCGCATATTCGCCGACGTCGAACCCGAGTTCGTTGAGCCGCCGGATGCGGGCGGCTACCCGCCAGCGCTCACCGATCTCGAAGGATTCCTTCTCGGTCAGTTCCGTCCAGAGCCGGCGGTAGCTGTCCATGATGAGCTCGCTGGTGGCCACGGGGTCCACCTTTTCCTCGATCAGCCCGCCGTCGAGCAGATCCATCAGTTCACCGGCGATGTTGACGCGCGCGATTTCGAGATCGTATTCCCGCTGCCCGGTGGACAGGTCCGGGTACAGCTCGCCGGTTTCCGCATCCACCAGGTACGCGGCGAACGCGCCGGCGTCGCGGCGGAACAGGGTGTTGGAGAGCGAGACATCGCCCCAGTAGAACCCGATCAGGTGCAGCCGGACCAGCAGGAGCGCCTGCGCATCAATGAGGCGGGTGAGGGTGTCCTTGCGCAGCATCTGGGAGAAGAGGGCGCGGTACGGCATGGAGAACTTCAGGTGCCGCGTGATGAGGACAGGATTGAGGGGGCGGCCGTCCGGGGTGGTGCGTCCGGTGATGACGGCCACCGGCTCCACGCAGGGGACGTCCAGCCGGGCCAGCTTGCGCAGCATGTGGTACTCGTGGCGTGCAACGTGCTCGGAGGTTTCCTTGATGGCGATGACGGAACCGCCGAGGTGGGCGAACCGCACGATGTGCCGGGAGATGCCGCGGGGGAGGGCGGCGAGGTTTTCCGCGGGCCAGTCCTCGAGCGCGATGTGCCAGGGCAGGTCAAGCAGTTCCGGCTCGGCGGCGGCCGCGGTGATGCTCAGCGAACTGGAGGCCACCGCGCGCTTGGCGTCATTGGCGCTGGCGGCTTCAAATCGGGGCAGCTTCCCGAGCTGACCGTAGTCGGTGGGTTCGTCGTGCCACTGGGCGTTGCTTTCCTCGGTCATGTGCCAATTCTTCCGTACTCGGGGCGACGGCCCTAACAATCGGGCCAGGCTGCCGTAAAACTTCCAGGGCGAAGGTACTGCGGGTACCGGCGTGGCCGGAACGGTCCGGCAGTTAACGGCCGACGGCGGCCCTCCGGTTGGGGAGGACCGCCGTCAGTCGTGCAGTGCTACTTGGGCCCACGCCGGCCAGGGTTCCCTGGCCGAAGCGGAGCGAGGTTAGGGAGCGGTGGGGCCTAGTCGCCCAGGCGCAGGCCGGTCTTGGTGTCGAACAGGTGTACGTGGCCTGACTGCGGGCGGACCCAGATGGACTCACCCTTCATCGGAGGGCGGCGGCCGTCGACGCGGGCCACGATGTCGTGGCTCTGGCCGTCCAGTGTGGTGTGGCCATAGACGTAGGCGTCGGCGCCGAGTTCTTCGACGACGTCGACCTCAACCTGAAGGCCTTCGCCCGCCGGTGCGTTCTCCAGGTCTTCCGGGCGGGAGCCGACGGTCACGGTCCGGCCGTGGGCTTCCTCGAGGACATCGCGGGGAACCGGGTAGACGGTGCCGCCGAACTGGACACCGCCGTCGACGACGGGAAGTTCCAGCAGGTTCATGGCGGGGGAGCCGATGAAGCCGGCCACGAAGACGTTCTTCGGCTTGTCGTAAAGGTTGCGCGGGGTGTCGACCTGCATCAGCAGGCCGTCCTTCAGCACGGCGACGCGGTCACCCATCGTCATGGCCTCGACCTGGTCGTGGGTCACATAGACCGTGGTGACGCCCAGGCGGCGGGTCAGGGAGGCGATCTGCGTACGGGTCTGCACGCGCAGCTTGGCGTCAAGGTTGGACAGCGGCTCATCCATGAGGAAGACCTGCGGGTTACGGACGATCGCGCGGCCCATGGCAACACGCTGGCGCTGACCACCGGAGAGTGCCTTCGGCTTGCGGTCCAGGTAGGGCTCGAGGTCCAGGAGTTTGGCAGCTTCACGGACACGCTCGGCGCGCTCTTCCTTGCTGACGCCGGCGATCTTCAGCGCGAAGCCCATGTTGTCCGCAACTGTCATGTGCGGGTACAGGGCGTAGTTCTGGAAGACCATGGCGATGTCGCGGTCCTTGGGAGGAACGTCCGTGACGTCGCGGTCGCCAATCAGGATTCGGCCGGCGTTGACGTCCTCAAGGCCTGCGAGCATGCGCAGGGAGGTCGATTTTCCGCAGCCGGAGGGTCCAACGAGGACCAGGAATTCGCCATCGGCGATTTCAATGTTGAGCTTGTCAACAGCGGGCTTGTCAGTGCCCGGGTACAGGCGTGTTGCGTTGTCAAAAGTAACTGTAGCCACAGTTATCAATCCCTTCACCGGCAGGTACGTGCCGGACGATCCGTAGTGAATGGCCTTTTTATGCAGTTGTTAATTCAATTATCGTTGTCCAGTCGTGCGCATACTCCCCGGCCGAAGCCGAGGAGTATCCAGTGACGCCGCACGGTACTGTGCGCCACATCACAACCAGAGTATGTCAGATTTTTAGCAATAGGGCCAAAAAGTCGCGAATGTCACACGTGATCCGTCTTACATGACGTCAGGAGCCCACGGCATGCCTGCGTTCCCGGAGGAGGGCTTCCAGCAGTTCGGCGACATGCACCGGCGCCTCGACGCGGAACTCGGCCTGGGTGAAATCCAGGCCGATCTTCACGCCCACATCCCCCGGGAGCAGCCTGCCCAAGGCGTCCTCGTCAGTGACGTCATCGCCGGCGAAGAGCACGGCGGAGGCCCCGGTCGCCTGCCGCAGGAAGTCCACGCCCTCTCCCTTGGAGGCACGGACCACGGCGGTTTCCAGTACACGGTTGCCGTTCTTCAGGAAGACGCCTGGCCGGTCCTGCAGCACGGCGCGGGCCGCCGCCACGGCGTCTTCGGCGACGTCGTCGGCGGCAAGCCTCGTGTGCAGCACGACGCCGGCGGGCTTATCCTCCAGCATGGTGCCCGGGGCCTCTTCGACGATCTCCTCCAGCACCCGGCGCGCGCCGGCGAGCAACTCACGCTGCGCGTCGTCGAGGACGAGCGGGGAGGAACCCGGGCCCATCCACACTTCCGCACCGTGGCTGCCGATCAGCAGGGTCTGCTCCGGAGGAAAGGCGACAGCCCGCAGGCTCTCCAGCGCGCGTCCCGAGATGAGCGCCGTCGTCGTCCGTGGCAGCCCGGTCAACGCGGCGAAGGCCGCCGCCGAACGCGGGAGCGAACGGGCATCCGCGGGGTGGTCCACGAGGGGTGCCATGGTGCCGTCGAAATCCATCGCGACCAGCAGGTCGTCCGTAGCTGCCACCCGGCGGATGGCGGCCAGCAGTTCGGGGGAGAGGGACAGCGGCGCGGTCTCAGGAGTCATCGCGGATTACCTTCTCTTCGAGGGCGCTGAGGAAGTCGGAAGACCAGCGGTCGACGTCGTGGTCCAGGATCTGTTTGCGCATCGAGCGCATCCGGCGCCCCGCCTCGCCCGGTTGCATCTTGACGGCCCTCATGATGGTGTCCTTGAGCCCGTCGATGTCGTGCGGGTTCATCAGCAGCGCCTGCTTGAGCTGGTCCGCGGCGCCGGCGAACTCGCTCAGCACGAGCGCGCCGTCATTGTTCGTGCGGGCCGTGACGTATTCCTTGGCCACGAGGTTCATGCCGTCCCGGAGGGCAGTGACCAGCATGACGTCCGCTGCAAGGTACAGCGCCACCATTTCCTCGATCGGGTAGCTGTGGTGCAGGTAGCGCACGGCGGTGTGCTGCAGGGTGTCGTAGGTGCCGTTGATATGGCCGACGGTGCCCTCGACCTCCTCGCGCAGCAGCCGGTACTGCTCCACGCGTTCCCGGCTGGGGCTCGCCACCTGGATGAGCGCGGCGTCCTCTACGCTGACCTTGCCGTCCGCCAGCAGCTCCTCGTACGCCTTGAGCCGGTGCTGGATGCCCTTGGTGTAGTCGAGCCGGTCGACGCCGAGCAGGATCGTCTTGGGATTGCCCAGATCGCGGCGGATCTGGTGGGCGCGCTCGATGATTTCAGGATTAACCGCCAGTTCGCTGATTTGCTGGACGTCGATCGAGATGGGGAACGCCTGGGCGCGGGCAATATGGGTGGTCTCGCCGTCGGATCCGCGGACATGGATCTGTTGCTGTTTGACGCTGGCGCCGAGGAAGCGGCGGGCGGAGCGCATGAAGTTTCCGGCGTCGCTGCTTCGCTGGAATCCGACCAGGTCGGCCCCCAGCAGCCCGTCGATGATGGCCCGGCGCCACGGCAGCTGGGCGAAAATTTCCGGCGGAGGGAAGGGAATGTGATTAAAGAAGCCGATCTTCAGGTCCGGTCGCGCCTCGCGGAGCATCCTGGGGACGAGTTGGAGCTGGTAATCCTGGACCCAGACTGTGGCGCCGGGGCTCGAGTGCTGGATGACGGCGTCGGCGAACCTTCGGTTGACCCGCCGGTAGGCATCCCACCAAGTCCGGTGGAACTCCGGCGGTGCGATCACGTCGTGATACAGCGGCCAGAGGGTGGCATTCGAAAAGCCCTCATAGAAGAGCTCGATGTCCTCCGTGCTGAGCTGGACCGGGACCAGGTCGATGCCGCCGTGGCTGAAAGGCTTCACGGTTTCATCGGGGGCGCCGTGCCAGCCCACCCAGGCGCCGTCCGTCTTCGTCATCATGGGTGCCAGGGCGGTGACGAGGCCGCCGGGGGAGCGGCGCCAACCGTCCTCGCAGCCGGGCTCGTCCGGGGAGCAGCGGTCCACCGGCAGGCGGTTGGAGACCACCATGAAGTCGTACAGTGAGACCGCCCCGGCGGTGGCTTCGGATGCCGTGCCCTGGATTGTTCCTTCCGCTTCGGAGGTCTGTTCCTCGCCGTGGTCGGCGCGGTCGGCGCGGTCGGTCGCTTGCATTGCTGCCCCCTGGGGTCGCTCGTGGCTCTCAGCCCACCCTAGCCGGACGGAATCTTCCGGGCCATTTGTCCGTTGGGAGGCGTGAAGGGAAACTTGAAAGCGCAAGCTCTCGGGTTTCTCCCCTAAAATGATGAAGTTGCCACCCAGTGGAGCATTTCAGGCCGATCGACACGAGGAATTAATGAGCCCCGCAAACGACCCCCGTCAGTCCAAGGCAGAGCGCACTGCCGCGGCCCGCGAGAAAGCCCGTGAAATCCGCGAGGCGCAGCTGAAGAAGGAAAAGCGCAACAAGCTGCTCATCGGCTGGGGCATTGTTGCGGCCGTCGTGGCCATCATCGTTGTCGTGGCGCTGGTGGTTACCTCAAACATTCAGAGCAACGCCCCGATCGCCGATGAGGGGCCGACGCCGGCCAACGGCAACGTCCACGGTGGCGTCACGCTGCTGGCCAATTCCGAGGTGGCCAAGCTGGCCCCGGCGACCGTCAAGCTCGCTGACCTTCCGGCAGCGCCGGCCACGCCGCCGGCTGAGGTCACCGCGCCGGGCGCCGAGCCGGAGGCCGACAAGCCGGTCAAGGTCGTCCTCTACGTCGACTTCATCTGCCCCGTGTGCAAGGACTTCGAAGCGCGGTACAACGAAACCCTGACCGGCCTGCGCAACGAAGGAAAAATTTCGGTGGAGTACCGGCCGCTCGGCTTCCTGGACACCCGGTCCACCACCAACTACTCCTCCCGGGCGGCCAACGCTGCCGCCTGCGTGGTGAACGAGTCCCCGGAGAAGTACGCGGACTTCGTCAACGCGCTCTTCGACCGGCAGCCTGCCGAAGGCGGGGCCGGCCTTTCCGATGCGGACCTGAAGAGGATGGCCACCGACATCGGTGCGAAGAACATCGACCAGTGCGTGGATGACAAGACCTACCGCCCGTACGTGAAGTACTCCACCCAGCAAGCCTCGGCCATCGGCGTCACGGGTACGCCCACCGTCTTCGTCGAAGGCAAGCAGTGGGGCAAGGGCGAGAGCGCCCAGATTCCGTTTGAACAGTTCCTGACAGCCGCAATCGACGCCAAGCAGTAACAGCACCACCGCAAGGCAACAGCAGCCGGCCCGGTCGCGGATTCGTCCGGAACCGGGCCGGCTGTTTTTTGTGCCGGCCTGCGGTTCGTCGGGCGGTCCGGCGCGCGTCCGTGTGGCGGCCTGGCGGCTGTTCGTGTGGCGGCCCGGCGCGCGTCCCGGCCGGGTTTTTACCACCGGGGGTCAGTGGGCTAACCTTATCTAGCGCCCTGGCGCCAGCCCCTTCCCGGGCATGGTCCCGCTTGGCGCGAAGGAATGCCTCCTTAGCTCAGTTGGCCAGAGCACCGCTCTTGTAAAGCGGGGGTCGTCGGTTCGAATCCGACAGGGGGCCCCACAAACCCCTCCATTCCGTCGATTTTGCCCGAATGGAGGGGTTTTTTCATGGGCGGAAACTGGTTAGCCGCCCGCACGAAGGGGCAATGCGGATATGCTGCGGCGTCCAGCCAATAGACCACGATCGCGTCCGAGGTGCCGTAGGCCGCGAAGAGCGCCGTGGCTCAGCCTCGCCGTCGGACCGTGGTAGGCCCGCAGTCTGTCGCCGGTTCGAAGACTGCCGTACCCTATGCGTGGGGGCCGAACCAACCCAGTGGACCGAGGCCAAGCCATGACGGACCGGACAGCCGAGGACAGCGGACCGGAGCGCGAAGACGACCAGTTCGCCGTCCGCCTCAAGGGCACCCCGGAGCAGGTCGACCAACTGCTCCGCCGGGGCGAATTCGACGTTGGCGACCACCCGCACATCAGCGACAACCGCGACGGGACAGGATGGCTGGACTTGTTCCTCACCTCCCGGCAGATCGGATCCCTGCGCGCCGAGGGGTACGAGATCCAGGTCGGCGCCAATCTGTCGGAGCAGGCGCGCGTGCGCCTCGCCGAGGTAGGTGCCGGCGACCGGTTCGACGGCGGCCGCGCCGCGCCGCAGGGCCTGGGCCGCAAGGTCCACGGGGACACCGGCGGCGGCAAGCCCGGCGGCCCGGCCGACGGCCCGGCCGGAAAGGCACGGCAATGACCTTCCTCAACGTCACCGAGATCGAGTCGGCGCTGATCGGCTTGAATAACGCCTACCCGCGCCTGACACAGCTGCTCCCGCTGCCGAATACCACCCACGAGGGACGCCGCAGCCACGCGTTGCTGATCCGCGGCAACCGAAAATTCCACTGCCGTCCGGCGTTCGTGTTCGTCAGCGGCGTCCACGCCCGTGAGTGGGGCGGCCCGGACATCCTGGTCAACCTCGCCGCCGACCTCCTCGAGGCGTACACCACCCACGCGGGCCTCGCGTACGGCGCGAAGACGTTTTCCGCCGCGGAAGTCAAGGGGATCGTGAACCGGACCGACGTCGTCGTTTTCCCCGACATCAACCCGGACGGCCGGGCCTACAGCATGGGCGGGACCCCCGGGCCCGGTCAGGCGATGTGGCGGAAGAACCGCAACCCGGCCAGCGGCGGGGGCTCAACCGGAGACGCTGGCGTCGACGTCAACCGCAACTACGACTTCCTCTGGGACTTCAAGACCAAGTTCTCCCCCGCGGCGAATCCCGTGACGCTGGCATCGGCCGATCCGGGATCGGGTATCTTCCACGGGACCGGCCCCTTCTCCGAGCCGGAAACACGTAACGTCCAATGGCTCGTGGACCGGTTCCCGAGGGCCCGCTACTTCGTGGACGTACACTCCTACAGCGGAGTCGTCCTCCACCCTTGGGGCGACGACGAGAACCAGCCCGCAGACCCGTCCAAGTCGTTCATGAACACCGCCTGGGACGGGAAGCGCGGCGTCTCCGGAGACGCCTACGGTGAATACCTCCCGGCGGCCCGGCTGGCGGAGGTCAAGGCCGCCGCCGCCGTGGTCGGCGACGGGATCAACGCCGTCCGCAATCAGGGGTACGTGAGCAAACAGGGTTTCTGGCTCTGGGGCACCACCTACCCGACCTCCGGCGCCAGCGGGGACTGGGCCTTCACGCGCGAGTTCCTCAACCCCCGGAAGGGCAAGCTCGGCGGCTTCTGCATCGAGTTCAACAAGAACCAGACCTTCTTCCCGAGCTGGGCCGAGATGGAGGACATGATTCTCGACGTCGATTCCGGCCTGGTAAACCTGTGCGAGTACGCGACCCCCAGCTGGGTCCAGGTCATCTGGTGCTGGAAACTCTCCTGGTGGTACCGCATCGCGGACCGGTTCCTGACCTTCTGGCGCCGGCTCTTCCCGCCGGAGATCTGGGGACCGTACGGGCCGTGGACGCGCATCGTCCGTCGGCTCGAGCGGGTCCTTGAGCGGTTCTCGGCGCGGCGCGGGGGCTAGTGCCTGCCTGAAATTCGCTTCGTAGCTATGGAACGGAGTACGGCACGTTGGGCGGGCGACGGCGTCAAGCTCTTCCGCGCCTCCCTTGTCCGTCGAGAAACGGCGCGCCTCCCTTGTCCGTCGAGAAACGGAACGTCCCGGTCGCGGAGAGACGGCCGGGACGTTCTTCCCGTCCGAGTCGGCGAATTGCTCCCAGTTCCTGAGAAATCTTTGCCGAGTTCGAGCGGCGGCCTGCCACAACATTAAATGCGCCGGTCAGCGCTTCACTGACCGAATTCGGTGGTCCTCACGGCAGGTCATTCGGCCGTTATTCTGCCAATATCTTTGACTTCGACCTGAGCCGTACCTACGTTTAACCGCACACGGTTGCGATTTACTCCGGAAACAGGCTTACCTGCCGACGTGGCCGGACGCAGGCAGTGGAGGCGCAAATCGTGCCTCGTCAGTCGAAAGCAACAGTCTCCGATTCCCTACGCCTTGAGGTCCCGCTCCACAAGGCAGCTCGGCTCTGGCTGCTTTCAGGAAATCCCCGGGCTTGAATGCGATCAACTCCGTCCACTCTCAAAACTTAGGGACACACATGAAGATCAGGTCCGTCGCCGCAGCCGTATTCATGACCGCTCTCATGGCCAGCGGGTTGTTGGCAGGAACTCCGACTCCGGCCTCGGCTGCGGGTAGAACCTATTACGTCAGTGCCGCGGGGAACGACAGCAGTTCGGGAACCTCAAGCTTGGCGCCGTGGAAATCGCTGACAAAGGTAAATTCCGTTGTCCTCGCCCCTGGCGACACCATCAGATTCCGCAAAGGCGACACCTGGACCGGAGGCCTTGTGACCGCCCAGAGCGGGACCTCCACCGCTCCCATCACCCTGAACGGCTATGGAACCGGCAACACTCCGACTATCACCGGCGGCAATTCCGGGAACTGCATCAGGATCAACGGCCACTACACCATTGTTGACGGACTGCGCGGTGTCTCCTGCGGCTACGCAGGCATCAGCGTCACAGGTGACCGCACCACGGTCCGGAACTCCAGCGCCGCCAACAATGCCGTGGGGATCAAGGCAGGAACCGGGTCTGATTTCGGAAAATACACCGGCAACACACTGACGAACAACAACATCATGAACGTGAAAACGCAAGGCACAAATTGCGGGACTTCCCAGGCAGTGAACTGCAGTGATGACTCCGGCGCTTTTGGCGTGCTGATTAACGGCAACGACAATGAGGTCTCCGGTAATACGGTCAGCGGCTCCAACGCGTCTTCCTATGATTACAACCGCGACGGCAGTGCAGTCGAAATTTACAACGGCAACCGGAACTACATTCACCACAATGTGGCCTTGGACAACAACAACTTCGCCGAGATCGGAAGGTCCTCAGGAACTGCGGACGGCAACACCTTCCGCTACAACCTGGTCCGTTCAACGTGCGGCGCCAACTGCTCCGAGGCCAAGGGATTGGTCGCCCGCGGCACAGGCACCTCAGTCGGACCCACAAACGGCACTGTTTTCGAATTCAATACCGTCTACCTGAACGGCCCGCAGTCCCAAGGCATTGTCTGCCATGCGACTTGCCCTTCATCGACGGTGATCCGGGGCAATATCCTGGTAGGCGTCAAGAACTCCCTGTGGATCAACGGCTCCGGCTGGACCGAACGGCAGAATGTCCTCAACGGTCCGATTAACGTAACGCGCAACAGCACGTCCACCAATGCTCCGGCACGTTTCGTGAACGCACCGACCGACCTCCACCTCACGAGCACCAGCCCGGCCATCGACCGTGCCGGAACCAGCTTCTCCACCCTGGACCTGGACGGGCACGCAGTGCCCCAGAACGGGGACTGCACCGGAACAGCCGCCGCCGATTCGGGGACCTACGAGTATGACTCGCCCAACTGCTGAGACTGGAAACCGGCTGGCATTTTGCGGTGGGCCTGAGCCAACACCCTGCGGATGTGACTACCGCGCCTGCAGGGGAGGGGAGCCGGCAACGCCGGCGCCTCTTCCCAGCCCGGCCAGGACCTCCGCTATCGCCTGCAGCGAGGAGCGGCCGGGGGACCAGCCGAGCTCTTCCCGTGCCCTCGTCGTGTCCATAACCGGCGCCCCGGCGGCCATATCCACCCAGCCGGCATCCGTCGGCTGCAAGCGAGCCCGCCAGGCGAGATCGACGACGACCCGCAGGACCGCCAGTGGCAGCGGCAGGATGCGCCGCGCCCCCAACAGCCAGCCCAGTGCGTTCGGGTCAAGCACGGGTTCGGCGGCCACGTTGAACGCGCCGGCTGCCCGTCGGTGCAGGACCCGCCAGTAGGCATCTGCAACGTCATCGGCATGCACCGCCTGGAACACCAACTCCTGCGGAACGGGCAGGACCGGAATGCGGGGTTTCGGCGGAAGCACCCGGGGTATCAGCCGGCCCAGGAAATACTTTCCGACCTCGCTGCCGGAGTCCTCCTGGAAGATCAGACCGGGGCGGAGCCTCGCGACCGTGACAGCCGGGTTGGCGGCCTCAAATTCATTCAGCAGGGCCTCCTGCTGAGCCTTGTGCTGGCTGTAGTGGGATCCCTGGATACCGTCCACCGGCCAGTCTTCGGCCACCCGCCGGTCCTTGCCCGCCCGTGAGTACGCGCCGACCGATGAGGCGCAAACAAAGTGCCCCACTCCCGCCCGGCTCGCGGCTGTCAACACATTCGCGGTGCCGGTCACATTGGTCCGGAAAAGCTCGTCCAGCCGGTGGTTTGGCTGGACCTGCCAGACGAGGTGGACCACGGCGTCGGCACCCTGCAGGATGGTTTCGAGGCGCGGAACGGCAGCAGGTTCGCCGACATCGACGTTGTGCCACTCCACGCCCCGGTAAGGCGGGACGCGGGAATCCGGATGGCGCCGGGAAATCCCCACGATCTGTAGGTCCTCGCCTTCGGCCTTAGCCGTGGCCAGCCGTCTCAGGAGGGCCGTGCCCGCGTTGCCTGTGGCTCCGGTGATGACGATGCGCATGTCTTCCCCTTGCTCGTGGGCTCGCCGCCGTATGCGGCGCTCCGTCCTGTGCTCTCCTCGACCGTAGCCGCGAGTCCGTCGGCTGTCACGCGGCGCCACAGACCCCGCCGGCTCGGAGCTTACTCGGGCCGGCGGGGCCTCCCCTGGGGCTACTCCGGGGCCACGAGCGCCGGGGTGTCCTGCCGGATGCTTTCGCCGCGGAAGAAGCCCGGCCGGAACCGCGCCATCAGGACCATGAACACCCCGCCCAGTGCCAGGACGCCGATGCCCAGGACAAAGACCAGTCCGACGCCCATGAACTCGGAACCGCTGCCGAACTCGGGCGCCCAGCTGTCCACGGCTGTCTGCAGGAACACCACGAACAGCCCCGCCCCGCCCAGCAGCGGGCACAGCAGCCGCAGGACAAAGTGGCGGGCGCTGCTGAAGGCACTGCCGCGGAAATACCAGACGCACGCGAAGGCCGTCAGCCCGTAGTAGAAGCAAATCATCAGGCCAAGCGCCAGAATGGTGTCGTTGAGGACGTTCTCGCTGATCACATGCATTACGGCATAGAAGCCCGCGGAGACCGCCCCAGCCGCCACCGTGGCGAATCCCGGGGTGGAAAAGCGCTTGCTGACGTGGTTGAACACCTTGGGCAGCGCGCCGTAGTGGGCCATCGCGAGAAGGCTGCGCGAGGGCGACGTGAACGTGGACTGCAGCGACGCCGCCGAACTTGACAGCACCGCCAACGACATCAGGATGGCGAATGGACCCATGATGGGGGACGCCAGCGCAGTGAAGACGTTCGCCTGATTATCGGCATTGGTCAGGCCGATCCCGACGTCACCGATCCCGGCGAACATCATGGTTGCGATCGTCACCAGGAGGTAGATGCCCAGAACCACGACGGCGGTCAGGGTTCCGGCGATGCCGGCGGTCTTCTTGCCGTTGGAGGTCTCTTCATTGACCGTGAGGCAGACATCCCAGCCCCAGTACACGAAGATCGACAGTGAGATTCCGGCCGCGATCTGGCCGAAAGTCTGAATCTTGGTGACGTCGAACCATTCCCAGCTGAACGGGATGGCCGTTTCCGAGCTGGACCAGTTGGCGAAGGCCATCACGACAAACAGTCCCAGAACCAGCAACTGGAAGCCGACCAGCCCGTACTGGACCAGCTTGGTGGTGTGCAGGCCCCGGTAACTGATCCAGACCGCCAGGGCGACGAACACGAAGCAGGTGAGAACGTTCAGGGGTTTGTTGGCCGCGAGATCGGCCAGCTCCGGTGAGCCGGTAAGCTGCGCCAGGAAAAGGTAGAAGAAATCCACCGCGACGCCGGCCAGATTCGACAACACGATGATGTTGGCCGCCAGCAGCCCCCAGCCGCCCATCCAGCCCACCCAGGGGCCGAAGGCTTTCGTGACCCAGGTGAACGTTGTGCCGCTGTCCGGGGAGTCGGCGTTGAGTTCCCGGTAGGCGAGCGAAACCAGGATCATCGGGATGAACCCGATTAGAAAGATCACCGGCAGCTGCAATCCGGCTTCATTGATGGTCGGCCCGAGAGCGCTCGTGAGGGTGTAAGCAGGAGCGATGGTCGAGATCCCCAGGACCACGACGGCGAGCAGGCCAAGCTGTCCGCCTTTCAGGCCTTTCGCGGTGATGCCGTGGGCAGAACCGGTGCCGCCGGCACCGGCCCCCGGCTCCGGTGTGGGACTTTGGCGGATGGTTTGAGTCATGTCCGACCCTTTCTAGGAGAGCGCAGGTTGCTGTTGGGTGATGCAGTGAATGCCGCCCCCGCGGGCGAACAGCTCGCGGGCATCGATGCCGACAACCCGACGTCCGGGATAGGCGTGCGCGAGGATGCGGAGGGCCTTCTCGTCGTTGGGATCCGCGAACGTGCAGGCTAGAACGCCGCCGTTGACCACGAGGTGGTTGATGTAGCTGTAATCGACCCAGCCCTCATCATCCGAGAGCGCCCGCGGCGCCGGGACCTCGATGATGTTCCACTCCCGGCCGGCGGCGTCCCGCGTGGTGGACAGGAACGTGATGATCTCGCGGCTGACCTCGAAATCCGGGTGCTCCGGGTTCTGCTGGGAATGGACCAGCAGCGTGCCCGGTGACGGAATGGCGGCCACGATGTCCACGTGCCCGCGGGTGCCGAACTTTTCCGAGTCCCGGGTCAGGCCGCGGGGGAGCCAGATGGCATGGGTGGCACCGATGGTCCTGGCCAGTTCGGCTTCCACGTCGGCCTTGCTCAGCCCGGGGTTGCGTCCGGGATCCAGCTGGACCGATTCGGTGATCAGTACGGTGCCTTCTCCGTCGACCTGGATGCCGCCGCCCTCGTTGACGAGCGGGGACGGAATATGCGTGGCCTGCGAGCGGCCGGCGACCTCCGCGGCGATCCGGGAGTCCTTGTCCCAGGAGGCCCACTCCTGGGCGCCCCAGCCGTTGAACACCCAGTCCACGGCACCAAGGTTTCCGTTGCCGTCCAGCACGAAGCTGGGGCCGATGTCGCGCATCCAGGCATCGTTGAGCTCCGCGGTGAGCACCTCGACGCCGGGCCGGAGATAGCGCGCGGCAGTGTCGACGTCGTCGGGGCTGATAACAACGGTGACCGGCTCGAAGTCGACGACGGCGTTGGCGACGGCGGCCCAGACGGACCGGGCGGCGTGGGCTTCCTCGGCGGAGTCGCCGAGCGTGTACCCGCCGGTGGGGAAAGCCATCCAGATCCGCTCCTGCGGGGCGGTCTCTGCGGGCATGTACCAGTTGCTCATGCGGTCACCTCGAGATACAGGGGCGCCTCGCCGCCGAACGGCGCTTCCGGGCGCACGGGATCGCTCAGCCGGGCATAGGTGTCCGGACGCCGGGTGGCCAGGAACGGGAAGAGCGTCAGCCAGTCCCGGCGCTGGTCGAGGTCCAGGTCGGCGACGAGGACGGCGGACTCGTCCCGCGGCGCCTGGGCGAGGATCCGGCCATACGGATCGGAAATGAACGACGAGCCGTAGAAGTTCAGCGTCCCCTCGTTCCCCCAGCGGTTGGGCGCGACCATGAAGAGGCCGTTGGCGATGCCGTTGCCGACAATGACCTGCTGCCAGAGCGGCTGGGTGTCGAAGTCCGGGTGGTCCGGTTCGGAGCCGATGGCGGTGGGGTAGACCAGGATTTCGGCCCCGCCGAGGGAATAGAGACGGGCGACTTCCGGAAACCATTCGTCCCAGCAGGTGGGCATGCCCAGCCGGGCGCCGCCGAGTTCGGCCGGGGCATGGACTTCGTAGGCGTCCGTCGAGGCCGGGCCGGGGCGGAAGAACTTGTCCTCGTAATAGCCGGCCGTGACCGGGATATGCAGCTTGTGGGTGCGGGCCAGCAGTTCGCCTGCCGGGGACACCAGGATTGCCGTGTTCAGTCCGAGACCGTCATCCGTGCCGTCCGGGTTGTCCGCCCGCTGGTACAGCGAGGCGTGGACGCAGACCCCGTGCCGGCGGGCAGCCTCGGCGGCGAACCGGAACGTGGGCCCGGTCAGCAGGTCCTCCGCCAGGTCCGACGGGCGGGCACGTACAGCTCCGGGCCGTGAGGTGTCGTTTTCGGGCAGCCTATCCGCCGGATAGCGGGAGAGCGTGAGCTCGGGAAGGAAGACAACGGTGGCTCCCAGCCGGGCTGCGCGCTCGATGCCCTCGTCGAGTTCGGCGCGGAGAGCGGCGACGTCGGCGTGCCAGCGGTGCTGGACCACACCGACCCGGAGGGCCGCGCGGCTCGACGGCGTGGTCCGCGCCGGGGAAGTGGGGGCGTTCAGGCAGGTGATTTCGATCATGTACTTACTCCAGTGAGATGGGCGTCACGAAATGAATGACGTTCATTTAGTATCGGGGGCCGACGTCGGTAGGGCAAGACCTAAATGAATAAAGTTCATTTCGTGACGGCCGGCGCCAGTTGAAGATGCCACCCGGGAACCGGGCGCGGGACCGGTGAATCCGGTGGGACGTTAGGCCCTAGACCGGGAAAGTGGGCGGACGGAGGCTGGGCATATGACTGAAGCGAATCCGGAAAAGACGCCGGAGATTACGTCCGCCCAACTCCACGAGCAGCCGACCGCCGTCGTGCGTGAAAGGGTGCCGGTGACCGGTCTCCGTGAATTCTTCGGCCGCGCGTACGGTGCCGTCGTGGGCGCGGTGCAGCAGCAGCATGTCCAGCTGGCCGGACCGCCGTTCGCGCTGTACCGGGGGGTGCCCAGCGACGTCGTCGACGTCGAGGCCGGCTTTCCGCTGGCCGCGCCCTTCCCGGGACCGGGCGAGGGCGGCGTGACGGCCGGGTCGCTCCCTGCCGGGGAAGCGTACGAGGCCATGCACATCGGACCGTACGAGAACCTCGAGAAAACCTATCAGGCGCTCATGGCGCGGATGGCAGCCGAGGCTGTCGCACCCGCGGAGGAGATGTGGGAGTACTACCTCAGCGATCCGGGGAGGGAGCCGGACTCCTCACAGTGGAAGACACTCGTCGTCTGGCCCGTGGCGTAGTCGGCGGCCGGCCCGCCCGGCGCCCTCTACTCGGCGTCGATCCGCTCCAGGAGGTCCTTTGCCGCCTTGGCGATATCGTCATGACCGTACTGTGCTGCCCGGCTTTCCAGGGAGATGACCGCGCAGCGGTGGATCTTCGTGAAGTCTCCGAAGGGGAAGCTCACGCTGCCTTTCGTTCCCTCGGACGCCTCGCGGTCCAGGCCTAAGTGCCAGCGGGTGAATTCATCGAAACCGTGCTTGTCGATGAATTTGTTTTCCTGCTCGGTCGACGGCGCGTGCTCGCTCCAGTCGTCGCGTTCATCCCGGTGGACGTGTCCCTCCTTGATCAGCTTCTTGGCGTGTTCCAGCGATTTCTTGTTGAGTTTCGCAGCCATTGAAGGAGCCTCCTTTGGGTCCGGTCCGCAACGGTCCTGAACAGGGTCCTTCAAGGCTAGGACGTGGGCCGTGGGATCGCTACCGGCGTGCTCAAACGTGGCGGCGGGAAGGGCTCCGGGACGGGCCGCGGGACGCCGATGTCGGGTTGAACACACTATTCTTCAAGTCCGGGCATTTTGACCTAAACTGCTTCACTGAGGTGCCTGGAATGGCGCTGCGCAGCAACGAAAGTGAATCCCGCTATGGCTACCGATTACGATGCCCCCCGCAACAAGACAGACGAAGAATCTCGAGCCGAATCGCTGGAGGCCCTTCAGGCGTCGCGCGGCGGTGGCGCCCAGACCGCGGTGATTGATGTCGACGAGACCGACACGGCCGAAGGTATCGATCTTCCCGGCGCTGATCTGTCCGGCGAAGAGCTGACCGTCATCGTTGTCCCGGAGCAGTCAGACGAATTCACCTGCTCCTCCTGCTTCCTGGTCCGTCACCGGTCCCAGGTGGCCAAGGAAAAGGACGGCCTGAAATACTGCCGCGACTGCGAAGGCTAGGGGCTCTCCACCGCGCAACGCCCCATTACTAGTTCAACAGCTTGTGACTCAGCAGAGCGCCGGTACCCGGGCTGGGACCGGCGCTCTGCCGTATCACGCGTGAGGAACGCGCTCCAGATCACGGACCGGTGACCCCGGGCGGCGCCGCTAACGGTTCGGCGCCGAAGTCCGTCCGGCCCTCGATTCCGGGCGTCTGCGCTTCTACGCTTGAAGCATCTCATCGTTTCAGGGGGGTGGCCGGATTGAAGAAGATTCAGGTATGGCTGGCAGCAGTGTTGCTGGCCGTCGGCATGGCACTCGTCGCACCCGGGGTGGCGTCGGCCGAACCGTATTGCGGCCTGGTGTGGGGATCGCTGGCCAAGGCCGATCCGCCACTGAGCGGGGCAACGGTGACCAACGTGCGCACCGGCCAGCACTATTGCTTCGACCGGGTGGTGGTCGATCTCAACGGCGCTGTGGCAGGTTACAACGTGCGCTACGTTCCGCAGGTGACCCAGGACGGCTCGGGGTTCGGGGTGCCGCTGAGGGGCCAGGCGTTCCTCCAGCTGACCGTGAACTCTCCCGCGTACGACGACAACGGAAACTCCACCTACAACCCGGCGGACAGGAACGAACTCAGCAACGTGACCGGTTACCAGACCTTCCGGCAGGCGGCCTGGGCCGGCAGTTTTGAGGGCTACACCAACCTCGGGCTCGGAGTCCGCGCTCGCCTTCCATTCCGCGTCTTCACCCTGGAGGGGCCCGACGCCGGAACCCGGCTTGTGGTTGACGTCGCCCACTTCTGGTGAGGCTGGCGGTTTCGTAAGGCAGAGGCCGCTTACGCCGACCGGGTGACGCCGGGGGTTTTGTAAGACGGGGGCCGCTTACAGCGAGTTGAGGTCCGCCCGGAGCGGGTAGTCGCGGCCGTCAAGCACGAGTTGGGTGCAGCGGCCGGTGGCCGGGTTGAGCACGATCGGTGCCATCAGGTTGACCGTGGTGGAGCCGGGGGCGTGGTTGAGCACCACCAGCATCTGGGGCGCCTCGCCCTGCCCGAGTTCCAGGGCGTCCAGCGCTCCGGCCGGAATCGGCGGGGCGTAGCCCGGCACAAAGACGGCCGCGTCCGCGAGGAAGAGCCGCACCGGGGTGGAGCCCGATTCCAGGGCGTAGAGTCCGGTCGCACCTTCGACGCTCCGTAGCGTGAAGTCGTGCACTTTCTCGAGGCCCGGCATGGGGGCGGTGAAGGAGACGGAGGGGTTCATCACGGCGGTGCTCACCGGAGGAAGTCCATCAGCGTGGGCTGCAGCACCCGCGCCGTGGCGGCCAGGGCCACCTGGTAGCTGGTCTCCTGAAGCTTCAGATCCAGGATGACACTGCCAAGATCTGCCTTTTCAATGCCCATCTTCTGTGCATCCAAGGTGGCCTCCAGTTCGGTGTTGACGTTGCCGGCGCGTTCCAGCTGCGCTTGCCGTGTTCCTATTTCAGCACGTCCGTTGACGACGTTCTTGAAACCAGTCTCCACCGCCGCGAGCCGCGGCGTAATGTCCGTGCCGCTCCGCAGATCGGCGGCGATTTTGCTGACGACGTCGAAAAGGGAGCCGGTGCCGCTGCCGAAGATCGCCTCGCCGTCGGCGTCGACGCGCACCGTCTGGGTGGCGCTGATCCGGCGTTCCACGCTGCTGCCGGAGACGCCGTTGAACAAGGGCGGGGTTGCCGGGCTGAAAGCCGCGGCCTCATCCGAGCTGCCGGCAAAGATGTTCCGGCCCAGGTGCTTGCTGTTGGCGATCGAGACAAGGTCCTTGTTCAGGGCCTCCAGTTCGAGGGCGATGGCGTCCTTGCCGGACTGGTTCAGCGAGCCATTTCCCGCCAACACCGTGAGGTCTTTGACCCGGTGCATCACATTGGTGGCCTGCTCAAGGGCGGAATCCGCCGCCGTCAGCCAGGTTCCGCCGTCGTCGATGTTGCGGCCGTACTGGGCGTTGGCGGCGAGCAGGGCACGGGTTTCGAGCGCCTTGGCAGTGGCGGCCGGGTCGTCCGAGGGGCGGGAGATCTTGTTGAGCGAGGTCGCCTTTTCCTGCAGCTCCGCCAGCCTGGACTGCTGGGTCTGCAGGGTCCGTTGGGCGTTAGCGCTCATGGTCAGGTTTGTTACCCGGTTCAGCATGTCTACCTTCCTACCAATCCGGTGCGGTTGATCAGGACGTCAAGGGCTTCGTCGACGGCGGTCATCACACGGGCCGCGGCCTGATAGGCATGCTGGTTGGCGAGCAGTCTGATGTTCTCTTCGTCCAAGCTGACGGATGCCTGCGAGGCGCGGCTGCTCTGTGCGGAGATCTCTGCTGCCGAGCTCAACGATTCGTGCTGCTGGGCTCCGCGCGACTGGACACCGATGTTGGTCACGATGCCCGCCCAGACCTTGTCCGGCGAACCTGCACCGGTGCCGAGCTGTGAAATCTTGTCCGCAATGCTGGTGTCGAGGGCGCCGCCCGTCGATGCCTTGAGGGCAATGTTGTCGACATTGGCGGGGCCGGCGATGCTCAGCGCGGCGGGGCCTGTACCGGTGGTGGTGAAGAAGTCCACGTTGGTGGCGCCGGAGCCCGTGACTCCGGACCGGTGGACAGTGTTCACTGCCGTAGCGATGGTGGTCGCGAAAGTGTTGTAGGACTGGGCTGCCTGGGCAATTGCACCGCCCTTATCTGCCGGAGCCAGCACGGAAAGGGCCCCGGCGAGTTCACCGCCGTCGAGGGCTGCGGTGCCGCTCGGGTTGGTCCACTCGACGCGCGGGGCGTCGGTAGCGGCGTCAGCCATGGCCGTCGCGCCCACCAACTTGAGCGTTCGGAAGGAACCGCCCGTGACAAGGGCATTTCCGCCGATCAGGACGTCCAGCGTGCCGTCGGGTTTTTCGCGGACAGAACCGCCGGCGAGGCTGGCGATCTGATCGGTCAGTTTGGCGCGGGCGTCGATCAGCTCATTGGCTGATCCGCCAGCAGCGAGCGTGGAGCGGATGGTTGTGTTGTAAGCAGCCACCTGGGCTGCGGCCGCGTTGACAGCGTTGACATTGTCAGAGGCTTGGGCGCGGACGCTGCTCCACTGCGAGTCGAGGGCCTTGTAAGCAGAGGAGATCTTGTCCGTCACGGAATTGGCAGCGTTCAGCAGCAAGCCTTTCGGTCCCGACTGGTCAGGCTGGTTTGCTACTCCCTGCCACGCGGACCAGAAACCATGCAATGCGGTGGAAATGCCGTTGTCACCAGGTTCCTGGAGGATGCCTTCGATGCCTTGCAGCGCGGAGGAGCGGACGCTGGCGTAGCCGGCTTGAGCGCCCGCCGAGCGGACTCCGGCGTCCAGGAAGCTGTTGCCGATGCGGGCGATGGCGTCCACGGACACGCCCTGCCCTGCCTCGGGACGGCCGGAGCCATTGAGGCCGTGCGCGCCCGGTGCAGCGTTCGATGACTGCTGCACGCGCTGCCGGGTGTACCCCTCGGTGGCGGCGTTGGCGATGTTCTGGCCGGCAACGTTCATGCCCTGCTGGGCGGCGGTCAGTCCACGGTAGGCGGTGTTCAGGGCGCCGAAGGTGCTCATGGTCGTCTTCCTTAGAATTGCTTGTCGAAGATGCGTGAGCCGGCGGTTTCCCCGGTCTTGCCATGCGCGTCGTACGTGCCGGCGGCGGGGCGGAGATCGGCCAGGGACTCCTGCGTGGAGCGGACTGCCGTGCGCAGGTACTGCTCGTTGGAGTCGCGCAGTTCCTTGATCAAGGTCGTCTGTCGGGTCAGCGCGCTCAGGTGGGCCGTGAGAACCTCGGACCAGGCGCCTTCCGGCGCCGCGGCGGCGAGTTCGCCGAGGGAGGCGTTGGTGGGCAGGCCCCAGGATTCCGCGACAACGGCGGCCTCGATGGTCCGTGCGAGGCTCGCCTGGGAGAGGTGCCCCAGGACCTGTTCGACTTCCCGGGTGCCGTGGGGCAGCCAGCGGGACTTGCCGGCGGTGAGCAGCAGCTGCTCCTCCTCAAGTTTGAAAGTGAGAACGTCCAGGAGTTCACGCTCCCGCCACAGCAGGGCTGAAAGTTCGTGGATGGCCATGGTCCGGACGGCTCCCTCAGAGGTGACTAACGCGATGGTGCCGGGCATGCAGTGCATATAAGGAGTCAGCTGCAGCCATCAGCAAGGTTCGTAGAAACTATCGGCAGGGGAGTGGAATCCGTTAGCGGAAATAAGGCGGATTACAGGCGGAATGGCAAGGAAAAGCCGTCCGGAAAAGAATTTTGGATTTCTGCTTACCTGTGCTTCGGAATGGGCGATAGCTACTCCTGAAGGCCCACGGACGGGCCATCGCTTACAGTCCCACTCACGGAGGAAACACCATGGGCTTCGTCATCAATAACAACCTTGCGGCAAACAACACTTACCGCAGCCTCAACGCCACCCAGAACGACCTCTCCAAGTCCTTGGAGAAGCTGTCCACCGGCCTGCGCATCAACCGCGCCGGCGATGACGCAGCAGGCCTGTCCATCTCCGAGGGCCTGAAGTCACAGGTCACCGGTTCGGCCCAGGCCGCCCGCAACGCCCAGGACGGCATCTCGGTCATCCAGACCGCGGAAGGCGCCCTGACCGAGGTCCACTCCATCCTGCAGCGTGTACGTGACCTTGCTGTCCAGGCCGGCAATGACTCGAACAATGCCGCAGCCCGTACGGCAATCAAGACCGAGTCCGACGCACTCGGAGACGAGCTGCTTCGTATCGGTACCTCCACGAACTTCAACGGCATCAAGCTGCTCTCGGGCGGCACGTCCGGCAGCGGTGCAGGTTCCATGACGTTCCAGATCGGTGCTGGTTCGACCCCCGCTGATGACCAGATCACCGTCAGCACCTCCAGCGCAGGCATGGACCTGGCCGTGATCGGTGCGGCGGTCAAGGCCAACACCTATACGACTGCCGCTGCTGCTTCGACTTCAGTTGCGACTGTCGACACGCAGATCGCAGCCGTTTCGAGCTCCCGCTCGGATCTGGGTGCAGCCCAGAACCGTCTTGAGCACACGATCAAGACCCTGAATGTCTCCGGTGAAAACCTGCAGGCCGCTCAGTCCCGCATTGCCGACGTCGACATGGCGCAGGAAATGGTCAAGTTCACCAAGGCCAACATCCTGTCCCAGGCCGGCACGGCCATGCTGGCCCAGGCAAACCAGTCCAGCCAGGGTGTTCTTTCGCTCCTGCGCTAAACCGGTTCCGGCGGTCCGGCAGTAAGGCTGCCACCCTGATCCGACAAAGAGATACCACCGATCAATCATGCTGCGGAAGGGCCGGACGATGAGAGCAATCCATCGTCCGGCCCTTACTCGCAACATCTGAATTTCCGAACACTCAGCACCAGTGATCATTTGCAGCAATGAGAGGCATCGATGGGAATCTCACTCGACGGACTAGCCAGCGGGCTCGATACCACCGCGCTCATCAACTCCGTGATGCAGGTTGAGGCCATCCCGCAAACGCTGCTCAAGAACAAGTCCTACGACCTCCAGTCCATGGTGTCCGCTTTGCAGGGCCTGAACAGCAAGGTCGCCGCCCTCGCGACCCAGGCCACCGCCGCAGCCAAGCCCGGCGCCATGGACCTCTATGCCGCGACGACCAGCAGCGACAAGGTTGTTGCCACGACGACTTCAGCCGCCAAGGCCGGCTCCATCGACTTCCAGGTCAACAAGCTGGCCCAGACCCAAGTCACAGTGACGCCGAAAGTGAACGCGGTGACGGGATGGCCGTACACCACCATGACCATCAACAGCGGGGGCGTTGATTACACGATCGAGCCGCTCACTAGCAACCTCGACGACGTCGTGACCGCCGTCAACGCGGCCGGCGCCGGCGTCACTGCCAGCAAGGTAGCCGTCGGCGGGGGTGAATACCGCCTGCAGTTCGCCGCGACGAAGTCCGGCGAAGCCGGTGCCTTCACCATCAGTGATCCCGGTACTACTTTCACAACTGTCAAGACGGCGCAAGACGCCGAAATCTCACTTTGGCCGGGCACGGCAGCAGCCCAGACCGTGAAGTCCTCGACGAACACCTTCACCGATCTATTGCCCGGTGTTTCCATCACAGCCAAAGAAGTGACTGCCACTCCCGTCACGCTCACCGTGGCCCGTGACGACGCCGGCATCACCAAGCTTGCCTCCGACCTCGTTTCAGGCGTCAACGGAATCTTCTCTCTCGTGGCCAGCAAGACCGCCGTCACGAGCACCACAAACACAAGCGGGACCTCCACCACCGCTGGCATCTTCGCCGGCGACAGCGCGGTGCGCTCCGTGAACCAGAGCATATTGTCTGCGGCGTCCCTGCCCGTCGGGACTCCGCCGCGGTCGCCGTCGGAAATCGGGATCAGCATCACCAAGACCGGAACGATGGAGTTTGACGAGAAGAAGTTCGCCGCAGCTTTGGCTGCGGACCCTGCCGGCACCGCGGCCAAGGTCCAGGAGATCGCCACGCGTATTGCTGCGGCCGCAACCACCGCTTCGGACAAGTACGACGGCACGTTGACCAAAAAGATCACCGGCCAGGAATCCGAAGTCCGTGACCTCGCGAATCGCATCAGCGACTGGGACACCCGGCTCGAATCCCGCAAAGCCACGCTGCAGCGGACGTACTCCGGTCTGGAAGTGGCCCTCAGCAACATGCAGGCCCAGCAGTCCTGGCTCACCGCCCAGCTCGGCGGCCTTTCTTCAGGAAGTAGCTCCGCATGACCACGACTTATGGCAACGGCTACGGCACCGCCGCCCAGCGGAACCAATACCTCGCTGATTCCGTCCTCTCGGCTCCGCCGGCGCGCCTCCTCACTATGCTCTACGACCGTCTCCTCCTCGACCTGGGACGGGCGGAGAGCGCGCAGCAGGCCGCCAACTGGCCGGTCGCTTCGGAGAACCTCCTCCATGGCCAAGCCATCATCGCTGAACTCATCTCGTCCCTGAAGACCGACGCGTGGGACGGCGCCGACGGTCTCCTTGGCGTGTACAACTACGCCTTCACCGCCCTGGTTAACGCGAACATCCAGCGCGATCCGGTACTGACCCGCGAAGCCATCGAACTCCTGGAGCCCCTGCGCCAGGCCTGGCATGAGGCGGCCGCTGCGGTTCCGGCGCCGCCCGCCGCCCCAGCTTCCGCAGGCTACGGAACAACAGCCACCTTCCCGGCCGCTGCCTCGACAGGCTTCCCGCCGGCAGGCGCCTGGAACAACCAGCCCGGAACAGGTGGCGGGAGCCTCGGCTTTGGGTAACCACGCGGACGTGGAAACCGACTTTGGGGGAGCCGGGAACCAACACTCCGAATCAACCCTGACCCCGATTGCCGCCGTGGACACCACACTGGCCGCCTGGACGGCAATCCTGGACGTGCTGGAGGCGGCGGTGGGCGCAGCCGAGCGCACCTTAAGAGACCCGCTTGGCCCGCTGTCCGCCGCACCCCGGCCCGTGGTGGCGCCTCAGCCAGAGAAGCGCTGGGAGCCACCAACGCCCATTGGCCCGCTACCGGCCGAAGTCCGGCGCCGCGCCGTCGCACTCTCGGAGGCCCAGGAGCGGGTCGCCCGGCGGCTCGAAGAAGCCCGACTGGACGTGGCCCGCCAGCTCCAGGCGGTCTCCTCGGTGCCCGGCGTCGGCGAGTCCTCGGGTGCCGTCTACCTCGACGTCAACGGGTGAAAAACGCCGGACCCAGGGCCGCTCAAGAAACCCGTCTAATTTTCTCCTAACGAGCGGCTGACCAGTGCCGATAACAACTGATAGAGCACGGATCGCTCGTTTACCGGCCACGGATCGGCCATTTCTTTCCATCCCAGGCAGGACTCTGTGCTCGAATCCGTGACTTCCGCCGCCTTGGCTAGCGCCATGGACGGCCTTGCGCTGCGCCAGCGCACCATCGCGAACAACATCGCGAACGTCAACACGCCGAATTACCAGGCGAAGCGCGTCAGTTTCGAGGCAGCCCTCGCAGCCTCCGTGAAGTCCGGCGACGGCCACGCCGCAGCCACCACCTCGGCGTCCCTCGAACCGACCGGGCTGAACGGCAACAACGTCAACCTGGACACGGAAACCCTGTCCAACATCGACACCGTGCTGCGCTTCCAGTTCGCGGCCCGCGCCGCCGGCGGCGAGTTCAATTCCCTGCGTGCCGCCATGAGGACCAGCTGATGACCTTCGACGCAATCGGCATCGCCGGTTCGGCCCTGACCGTCCACCGCAAATGGCTCGACGCCGTCTCGGACAACCTTGCCAACATGAACAACGCCTCGGCCACCAGCGGCGACGCGTTCCAGGCCCGCTACGTGGAAGCCGCCGAAGGCTCCGACGGCACCGGCGTCTACGTCAAGAGCACCCAGCTCGGCGACGCCGAGGGCCGGATCGTCTACCAGCCGGACCACCCGCTGGCGGACGCCGACGGGAACGTGAAGTACCCGGAAATCGACATGGCCGAGCAGATGGGCGCGCTCATCATCGCCCAGCGCGGCTACCAGGCCAACGCGCAGGTCGTGGACCGCGCCCGCGAGACGTATCTGGCCGCCCTTGAGATTGGAAGATCCTGATGCCTGTTTCCCCGATCGCTCCCGTCCAGGGCGTGCTTCCCTCGAATTTCGTCGCCGGCACTGACGGGTCCGGCTTCGCGAGCACCCTCACCGGCGCCGTGGACAACCTCCAGCAGCTGCAGTCGACGTCGAAAGAGCTGGCCGTCTCGGCGGTCACCGGCGACCTGAACGACATCCACAACGCGACCCTGGCATCCAGCCGCGCCCAGATCACCCTTGAGCTCATGGCAACCGTGCGCAACAAGGGTGTTGACGCGTTCAACGAGATCATGAGGATGCAGGCCTGATGCCTCCGCAGATTACCGGCTTTTTCCAGCGCTTCGGCGCGGGCCTCAAAGGATTCACCGCCGGCCAGCGGACTATCGCCGTGATCGGCGCCGCCCTGCTGGTGGTCGGCATCATCGCCCTTTCAGCGTGGCTGACCAAGCCCGCCCTGACCCCGCTGTTCTCCGGCCTCAAGGACACCGACGCCAACGGCATCGTGGAGCTGCTGCGCAACGACAACGTGCCGTACGAACTGAGCGACGGCGGCTCCACCATCCTCGTGCCCCAGGAGAAGGTCTACGACGAACGCCTCAAGGCCGCCGCCGCCGGCCTCCCCACCGCGGCCGCCACCGGCTATTCGCTGCTGGACAAAATGGGCGTCACGTCCTCCGAGTTCCAGCAGTCAGTCACTTACAAGCGCGCCCTCGAAGGCGAGCTCGCCAGCACCATCTCGGCCATGGACGGCGTGAACACCGCGGCCGTCCGCCTGGCCATCCCGGAAAGGACCGTCTTCGTGTCGACGACTCCTGACACCACCGCCTCGGTGTTCGTGGAAACCACGCCAGGCTCCACGCTTTCCGGCGACAAGGTCCAGGCCATCGTGCACCTGACCTCCGCCGCCATCGAAAACCTCAAGCCCACGAACGTTTCCGTCGTCGACTCGGCAGGGAACGTCCTCTCCGCGGTCGGCGGCGGGGCCGCCGGATCCTCCGCCAAGCAGGCAACGGACTTCCAGCAGCGGACCTCCGACGCCGTCAAGGCTGTCCTGGACCGCGTGGTCGGTCCCGGAAACTCCACCGTGGCCGTGGCCGCGGACGTTACCGGCGAATCGGCCCAGCAGAAGAGCGAAACCTTCTCCAACGCCGAAGGCGCCCTTCCACTCAGCGAGTCCTCCAAAACCGAGAACTACACCGGAACCGGGGGAGGAGCCGCGGGGGTCCTCGGCCCGGACAACATCGCGGTTCCCGGCGGCGCCACCGGAGACGGCACCTTCGAATCCGCCACCGCCACCAGGAACAACGCCGTCAACAAGGTCACCGAGGACCGTGTTATTCCGCCGGGCGCCGTCAGGCGCCAGACGATTTCCGTGGCCGTCAACCAGGCCGCCGCCGGCGGGCTGAACCTGGCCTCCCTGACCGCACTGGTTACCGCCGCCGCGGGCATCGACGCCGAACGGGGCGACGTGGTCACGGTGGAGGTCGTCCCCTTCAGCACCGCCGCCGCCGACCAGGCCGCCGCGTCCCTCGAGGCCGCCAAAGCCGAAGCCGAAGCGCAGAAGCAGGCGGAGTTTTTCGGGACGCTTGTTACCGCCGGCAGCGTCCTGCTGGGGCTGCTGATCCTGGCGCTGGTCATCGCGATCGTGCTCCGCCGCCGCCAGAAGCGCGAACCGGTGGACCTCGGCGAACGGCTGGACCTGGACCTCCTGCCGGTGATGCCGGTTGTCACGGCGCTGCCGCCGGCACCCGCGACGTCGGCCATTCCGCTCACCGCCCTGCCCCCGCTGCCGGGGCCGCCGCCCGAACAGCTCGAGGCCGAGCGCCGCCGCGTCGAGATCGACAGCATGGTTGCCGCCAACCCGGAGAAGGCGGCCGACTACCTGCGCAGCCTCATGGATGACAGGCAGCCGGTATGAAACTAGCCGAAGTCACCCTTACCGGCACCCAACGTGCCGCCGTCGTGCTCATGCAGATGAGCCCGGACAACGCCGCCAAGGTCATGGCCCAGCTCACCGATTCCGAGGCGGAAGACATTGCCGCCGAGATCGTCCGGCTCCGGAAGGTCGACCCGGACGTGGCCGAGCAGATCATGAAGGACTTCCACCACGCCGCGCTGTCCAGCCCCCGGCAGGCGCGGGGCGGCCGTGAGCTCGCCGAAGGCCTGCTCGAGGCCTCCTTCGGGTCCGAAAAGGCTGCCGGGCTGATCAACCGGCTGACCGTCAACATGGCCGGGAAGTCCTTCGAATTCCTCGAAGACCTGGAGCCGGTGCAGGTTCTGGCGCTGATCGACGGCGAACTGCCGCAGACGATCGCGCTGGTCCTGGCCCACCTCAGCCCCCGCAAAGCCTCCGCCGTGATGTCCGGGCTGCCCGGCTCGCTGCGGGCCGACGTCGCACTGAGTATCGCGACGATGGGTTCCGGCGCACCCGAAGCGATCGGGATCGTGGCGGACACCCTCAAGCTTCGCGGCGGCGCCGCCGTGTCGCAGCAGGCCTCCAAGGTGGTGGGCGGTATCCAGCCGTTGTTGGAGATCATCAACCGGACCGACGCCGGCACGGAACGCTCCGTGCTCGACGGCCTGGACCTGCTGGATCCGGAACTCGCCGTGGAGATCCGCGCCCAGATGGTGACGTTCGACGACATCGTGAAGCTCGAGCGCAAGGACGTCCAGCTGGTGCTCCGTGGCCTCGACGCGTCCGTGCTGGCCGTCGCCATGAAGGGCGCTTCCGAGCCGGTCCTGGAAACCATCACCACCAACGTCTCCGGCCGCAACCTGGAAATCCTCGAATCCGAGATCGCCGCCCTGGGTCCGCTGCGTGCCTCCCAGATCGAAGAAGCCCGCGCAGCCGTGGTCCGGGCCATGCGCGAACTCGACGCGGAAGGTTCCATCACCATCCAGCGCGGGGACGAAGAAGACTATGTTTACTGACGGGCCCGCGGCCGGCACCGTCCCGGCACGGATTGTCTTCCCCTCGCTTCGCTCCAGCGGGCCCGCCAGCGAACAAGCCGGCTACACCGAGGGCCATGCCGCCGGTTACGCGGCCGGCGTCCGCGCGGCTGCAAAAGAACAGCGCCGCTGGCGGGACCGGATGGCCGCGGAGCAGGCTGCCTCACTCGCCGCCGGTCAGCAGGACCTCGACCGTGCCGTCCGTGCCCTGGCCGTGGCGCGGACCGACTTCGCCGACCGCAATGTCCAGGCCCTGCAGGACGCCGAGGGAGTCCTGGCCCGCACCGCGCTGGAGCTCGCCGAGGCCATCCTGGGCTATGAACTCGCCGAAGGCACCCGCACCGCCCGCGCCGCCCTGGAGCGTGCCTTGTCCGGGAACGACGCCGCCACCGTGCTGGCGATCCGGCTCAACCCGGCCGACATCGAGGTCCTCGCCAAGGAAGGCCTGGACCTGCCCGCCGGATTGCCGCTGCTCGCGGACCAGTCCCTCCACCGTGGCGACGCCAAGGTGGAGTACCAGCAGGGCTGGTTCGATGCCAGCCTGGGCAGCGCCCTGACCCGTGCCCGTGCCGCCCTTCTGGGCGACGGATTTTCCGGAGACCAGGCATGATCGCCGGGTGGCGCCCCAAGGGAGCCGACTACGCCGCAGCCCTTCGGGCCGCCGCCCCCCAGCGGGTCGGCGTCGTCACCTCCGTGATGGGCCTGGGCCTTGAAGTGTCCGGACTCGACTGCGCGCTCGGCGACCTTGTGACCGTGGGGCAGAACCCGGGCCTCGACGCCGAGGTGGTCGCGGCCCTCGACAGCGCGGTGCGCTGCATGCCGCTGGGCCGGCTCGCCGGCGTTGCCGCCGGCGACCCCGTCCGGGCCAAGGGCGGCACCGTCCTCGTCCCCACCGGGCCGGGCCTCTTCGGCCGGGTTCTCGACGGTCTCGGCCGGCCCATCGACGGTAAGGGCCCGCTCAACAGCGGACCCCGTGTGCCGATCGACAACGAAGCCCCGAATGCGATGAAGCGCGCCCGGATCGAGACCCCGCTGCAGACCGGCGTCCGCGTGCTGGACACGATGACCACGCTGGGCAAGGGCCAGCGCATGGGCCTCTTCGCCGGATCCGGCGTCGGAAAGTCCTCCCTGCTCTCGATGATCGCCCGCGGCACCGACGCCGAAGTCTCCGTGATCGCCCTCGTGGGGGAGCGCGGCCGTGAAGTCCGGGAATTCCTCGAGGACGATCTGGGCCCAGCCGGCCTGGCCCGCTCCGTCGTCGTTGTGGCAACCTCGGACGAACCCGCCCTGATGCGGATGCGCGCGGCCTTCACCGCCACCCGGATCGCCGAATCCTTCCGCGACGAGGGCCAGGACGTCGTCCTGATGATGGACTCCCTCACCCGGGTGGCCATGGCCCAGCGCGAGATCGGCCTGTCCGCCGGCGAGCCGCCCGCCACCCGCGGCTACCCGCCGTCGACCTTCTCGATCCTGGCCCGGCTGCTGGAACGCGCCGGAACCGCCGAAACCGGGTCCGTCACCGGCATCTACACGGTGCTCGTCGACGGCGATGACCACAACGAACCGATCGCCGACGCGGCCCGGTCCATCCTGGACGGGCACGTGGTGCTGGACCGCAAACTCGCCGTCACCGGGCACTTCCCGTCCGTGGACGTCCTCGGGTCCGTCTCCCGCGTCGCCACCAAGGTCAACTCCCGGCCCCACCTCGAGGCCGCCGCGACCCTGCGCAGGGTCCTCGCCGCGCGCAAGGCGGCACAGGACCTGATCGACGTCGGCGCCTACCAGACAGGAACCAACCCCCTGGTGGACGCGGCCCTGAACCACGAGCAGGACGTGAGCAGATTCCTGCAGCAGCCGATGGAGGAATCCACGGCCCATCCCGAGTCCTGGCAGCGGCTCGATCACCTCACCTCGATCCTGGGAGCCGCAGCATGAACCGCCAATTCTCACTGGCAGGGCTCCTGCGCCTCCGCCAGATCCAGCAGGACCAGGCCGCCACAGGGCTGGCCCGCGCCCGCTCGCGCTCCAGCTCCGTCCGGGCCAGGGAAGCCGCGGCGCGCCGGGACCTGGGTGCCACCGACGACCCCATCTCCAGTTCCGCCTCGCTGCGCGCCATTGCGGCTGCGCGGTCCTCCTCCCACAGCATGCTCGCGGACCTGCAAAGCCTCGGTCGGATTGCGGAGTCCGAGGAAACCGACGCGCGTAGCGAGTTCATCGCCGCGCGCACCCGTTCCGTCGGCCTGGAAAAGCTGCAGGCCCGCCACCACGCCGAGGTCGCCACCGAGGACCTCCGCGTCGAACAATCCACGCTGGACGAAATCGCATCGACAGTGTGGCACCGCGATGAGCAGCAGGTGAAGCAATGAGCATGACCGAGGCGATCGGCAGGATGCAGGGCATCCAGACCATGATTGCGGAACTGACGCGCCCGGCCGCAGAGGCAAACGCCGCAGCAGCGAAGTCCGCCGCCGCGTCCGCCCTTGCCACTGCGACGGGCAACGGCGACGCCGCTTCCTTTACCCAGGCGCTCACGGCCGCGTTGGGTGGAACCGCCGGAACCGACGTCTCCTCCCTGGCCAGCGGCCTGGGCCTGGGGGGCACGACGGCGGTCGGTGCCCTCAGGGGACTGACCGCTCCCGGCGCTGTCGCCGGCACCGCCGACGGGGCCGTCACCGGGACCGACGTCGTCGCCAAGGCGAAGAAGTACATCGGCGTTCCCTACGTCTGGGGTGGCACCAACCCCGCCACCGGCATGGACTGCTCCGGCTTCACCCAACGCGTCTTCAAGGACCTGGGCATCGAGATCCCCCGGGTGGTGAGCGACCAGATGCGGCAGGGAACGCCGGTCGCGTCCCTGGCCGAGGCCAAGCCCGGAGACCTGCTGGTCAGCTTCGGCGGGGACCACATCTCCATCTACCTCGGCAACGGCAAGGCCATTGACGCCCCGGTGCCCGGAAAAACCATCCAGATCCGGGACGCCTGGGAGCAGCACTCGAACCTGACATCCATCCGGCGCATCGTTCCGGCAGGGGCCGCAGCATGAACGGGATGGCGTCGACGGACGTTGCTCCGGCGTTCCTCCCGGCTGCTGCAGCGCCGGCAGCGTCAGCGCAGGGCCGCGGCGGCCAGCAGGAGGCCTCCGGATTCACGGGGACGGGCTCCTTCGCGACCGTTCTCAGCGACTTCCTCAACCCAGCCGCCAGCACGGACCCGGAGACCGGGACGCCGGAACAGCAGCGCACCGCAGGAGCTCCCGCAGGGGCTTCCGACGCCGGCGCGGCCGCCTCCGATGCTGCGGCGGTCCCGGGCCTGGTTGCGCCTGGCCAGCTAATTCATGCCCAGTTTGTTCCTGCCCTGGCGTTTCCGGCTGTTGCAGATGGTGCCGGCCCGTCGATGGCCACCGGATCCGCAGCGGTTCCGGCTGCAGCGGTTCCGGCCGCTGCGACGTCCGTTGAGACCCCGGCCCGGATCCTCGGACCGGACGCAAATCGTTTCGCGCCGTCTGCCGGTACCGGTACCGGTACCGGTTCCGGTCAGAATGCGCGGCCCCTTGCCCCCGCGGTCCCGATAGCTGGGGAGCAAAGCAGCCCCGTCAGGCCGTCGGCCGACGCCTCTGCTCCTGTTCCGGCGGTCGCCGGACTCGCCACGTTCGTGCCCGGTGCGCCGGGCCGACCGGATTCCCGTCTGGCCCAGGCCGGCGCCGCCGGCACCGACACCGTGCCCGCCGCCGGCACCGTTCGGCCCTCGGCCGCAGCGTCGCCGATGCCGCAGTCGTCAACGGTTCAGCTCGCCGTCGTGACTGCAGATAATGGTGCAGCCCCGACGCCCGCCGCCACGCAGCGGTCAGGCGTGGCCGCGACGGTGCAGCCCGCGCCGGTGGAGTCGACTGCAGCGCCGGCCTCGACCGTGGCGCCGAGAATGTCGACAACTGTGCAGCCGACGCCGGTGGCGTCGATTGCAGCGCCGGCCTCGGCCGTGGCGCCGAGAATGTCGACAACTGTGCAGCCGACGCCGGTGGCGTCGATTGCAGCGCCGGCCTCGGCCGTGGCGCCGAGAATGTCGACAACTCTGCAGCCCACGCCGGTGGCATCGACTGCAGCGCCGGCCTCGACCGTGGCGCCGAGAATGTCGACAACTGTGCGGCCCACGCCGGTGGCATCGACTGCAGCGCCGGCCTCGATCGTGGCGCCGACGACGTCGACAACCGTGCAGCCCACGTCTACGCGGCTGCTGGCCACGCCCGCTCTGCCCACGTCCGAACTTCCTGTGTGGGTGGCCTCGACGGCCTCGACCGTACCGCCGACGCCCGCGCGGGCCGGATCCCCGCGGGTCCTGGTCGCGAGCCCGGAGTTGATCACGACCGCATCTGCGGAACCCGCAGCGCCAGCGGCGTCCCCGGCCCCTGCGGCATCCGCTGCCGTGCAGCCCGCTGCCCCGCCCGAATCAACGGTTCCTGGCAGCGGACCCACCCCGGCTGCGAAGGGCGCTCCTTTCGTCGAGGTTGCCGCGCACCTGGGGATGCCGACCTCGGCCGATGGTTCGGCTCCCGCCCAGACTCAACCCCAAGCAGCGGCTGCCTTCTCGCTGCCCGCAGTCCCTGGCGCCGTCACCCGGCAGCAGCAGGCCGCTGCCGCTCAGCCTGTCGCTGTCACGCAGCAGGCGTCCGCCTCCCAGGCCGGCGCCATAAATACAGCCGCCGTGCCGGGGATACTGCCGGCAGTCCGCGCTTCTGCTCCGCCAGCAGCGACGGTAGCCGGAGCGACGCCGGCAACGCCGGCGGTCCCCGCCGGTACAACGGAAGCGGTGCCCGGCGTCGCCCACCAGCAGACGACCGGCGTCGACCTTTCGCAGACGCCCGCCGTCGATCCTGCCGGCAGCACGCCTCCGGTTTCTCGCGCGGCCGCAATACCCGCCGCGGCAAGCGCGGACGCCCTGACGGCTGCCGGTACCGTCGCAACGCAGCCGGTGTCGGCGCCCGTACAGTTCTCGGCCTCGGCGACCCCGGCCGCACCGCAGCCGCCCAGTCCCGCCTACCCCGCGCCAACCCTGCAGCCGCAGCTGGCCAGGCCACTCTTCACCTTGGCCGGGGCCCCCGACGGACAGCACACCATGACCCTGCAGGTGACACCGGAGGACCTCGGTCCGCTGACGGTCCGGGCGCAGATCGATGCAGCGGGCGTCCGGATTGAGCTGTTTGCGCCGGGGGAGGTGGGGCGCGAGGCAATAAGGGGCATCCTGCCCGAGCTTCGGAAGGAACTGGCTGATTCCGGCTTCGGCGCCAGCCTCGACGTTTCCGACCGCAGCGGCCCCGGCGGCTCCAGCCAGGACGGTGCCGGCCGCGACGGCGCAGGTCGGGACGCCCAGGACGGCGGTCGTGGCAGCCGAAACGGCGCCGACCCGGGCGGCGGAAACGCCCCCGACGAGCAGCGCAGCGGTCACCGCTGGGATGCGCTGGCAGATGAAGCGGCCGTGCGCACTGCCAGAACCCTGAACCGCCCCCGAACCACCCTCGACATTCTTGTCTGACCCAAAGGAAAGCGACTCATGACGATCCAGCCCATCGCCTCCCAGCCCGTCGCGGCCGCGGGGGAGACCTCCCCGGGTGCTGCCGTACGGGCACCCGTGCAAACCATGGATTCGGATGTCTTCATGTCCCTCCTGGTGGCACAGCTCAAGAACCAGAACCCGAGTGCTCCCATGGACACCAACCAGATGATGAGCCAGACCATCCAGCTCTCCATGATGGAAAAGATGTCTGAGCTGACCACCAGCAGCAAGGAAGGGTTCTCGCTCCAGATGCGTTCGGCCGCCGCCCAACTGATCGGCCACTCCGTCGGCTACACGCTCGACGACGGAACCACCGGCACGGGCATCGCCAGTTCGGTGTCCTACGCCGGAACGGTCCCGACCGTGAAGGTCGGCGACCTTTCCATTCCTCTCGACTCCATCACCGGGCTCACTGCTCCGGCTGCTTCCTGAATAGTTTTTCAACCGTAGAAAGGCAGTTCCCATGCTCCGCTCGCTGTACTCCGGAATCTCCGGCCTTCGCGCCCACCAGACCATGCTGGACGTTACCGGCAACAACATCGCCAACGTCAACACGGCCGGCTTCAAGGCGTCCTCCACCCAGTTCCAGGACGCCCTCTCGCAGGTGCAGCAGGGTGCCACCGGCCCGCAGGCCGAGACCGGCGGCAGCAATCCCGCCCAGATCGGCCTGGGCGTGCGCGTTTCGGGCGTCAGCACCAACTTCAGCCAAGGCTCGTCGCAGAGCACCGGCCGCGCCACCGACCTGATGATTTCCGGCGACGGTTTCTTCGTCACCAGCAAGGGCGGCAGCCAGCTGTTCACCCGCGCCGGCGCGTTCAGCCCCGACGCGGCCAACCAACTGGTCAGCCCCGACGGCGGCATCCTGCAGGGCTGGACCGCCACCGACGGTGTGATTAACGCTGGCGGTCCCGTCGGCGCCATCACCCTGAACCCCAACACCATGGTTGCGAAGGCAACAGACACGGTGTCTCTGGACGGGAACCTGCCCAGCGACTACACGGGCGCCGACATGGAGCGAGTCGTCAAGGTCTACGACGGCGCCGGCGTAGAGCGCAACCTGACCCTGACGTTCGCCAAGACGGCGGGCGGGTGGAGTGTCGGTGGTGTCGACGATGACGGCGCCAGCTCCAACATCACTCTGGCGCAGGAACCGAACGGTGTCCTGACACCCAGCGGACCCTTCACTATCGGCGCTGTCTCCGTGGATCTTTCCAAGGTGTCCGGCTTCGCAACCATGAGCTCCCTGACGGTCAGCGGCCAGAACGGCGCCCCCGTCGGCAAGCTCGAGTCCTACACGCTGGGCAACGACGGCTCCCTGATCGGATCCTTCAGCAACGGCATCAAGGAGGTCCTGGCCAAGATTGCGCTCGCCAAGTTCACGAACCCGGCGGGTCTGGAGAAGTCCGGCGGATCGTCCTATGTGGCCACCGGCAACTCCGGCGGGGTGCAGCTGGGTGCCGCCGGCGACCCCGGGATGGGCACCCTGACCGGCGGAGCCCTGGAAATGTCCAACGTGGACCTGTCCCAGGAATTCACCAACCTGATTGTTGCGCAGCGAGGCTTCCAGGCCAACGCCCGCATCATCACCACCTCCGACGAAGTGCTCCAGGAGCTCGGCAGCCTTAAGCGCTAAAACTACGGAAGAACTGGCTGTCTCGTAAATGACTACCGCGGGCGGCTCTGGTCCCTGTTCAACTACGGAGCAGGGCTGTCTCCGGGGACACCGTCCGGGCGAAGCCGTCATGGCGGAAGTCAGCCGTCCTGGCTAGTGCCCAAGACGATGGCCTCGGCGCTAGTGAGCCTCAGTTCCCAGAATGACTCGCGTCGAGTCAGTTGGCTCGCCGCCAGCACTGGCGCTGATTTTTCGGCCGACATGAGTGCGCGCGTGAGCGGACGCAGAGTGTTTCGACGATCGAGCCGACGCCGCGGCCGCCGAAGGCGAGGTTCTTGACGGCTATTTCTTCGATGGTATCTACGACGTCCGGGAGTATCTGGAGCGTGATGCCGTGGCGTGTTTGCACGCGGCGGACGACGGCGGAGAGGTATTTCCGGACGAGCTCGCGACCGACTGCTTCCGAGATGAAGTCGAAGACGACGATGTTGTCCCCTATGCGGCTGAGTAGTTCGGGTCGCTGGAGTTGTTCTGTGAAGTGCACCTCAATGGCGCGCCGGACCTTAGCTTCGGTGTCGAGGTAGGAATCGCCCCAGCGGGCAAAGTTATCGGACGCTTCGGCTCCGCTGGATGAGCGGTAAGTGCCGAGATTGGAGGTGAAAACGATGACCGTCTCACTGAAGTAGACGGTCTCCCCGGAGCCGTCTGGTCAGCCGACGGTTTGTCGGTGAAGAACCGGCTTTCGGAACTCGCTAAGTACTATGGAGCTAGCCTTTTGCGACTCCGACACAGAGACGAGATTCCTCATGAGCACACCGGTCGTTACAGCCATAGACACGACGATTAAGGCAGAGCGCGAGCAGGAGTTGCTTGATGGGTTCAGCCAGTTGTTTACGGGTCAGAAGCCCGATGGCCTCATTCGCGCGGAGCTCCTTCGCGGTCAGGGCGGCGCTTGGCGCCTTCAGACGACGTGGCGCGACCTGGACGCCATCATGGTTCTGCGCAACAGCGGAGAGACGCCCGCGGCTCTCGCTTTGCTCGACCGTCTCGGAGCCGAGCACTCGCACGCCGTCTTCACGGTGGTACAGACACACGACGCATAGGTGCTGCTTCGCCAAATCTGCTCGACGCCCGTAAAGCGCCCAGCAGCTCGCCGGGATGACCTTCGGCCTACGGAGCTGTTCAAAGAGGCTCACTACGCGGGGGCCGAATTAACTATTCGGTAGTCGATCGCCGTGTGCCCGATGACTTCGTTCACACCGAACCCTAAGGCTGCATAGGTCATGACGCCCCGTTCCCCGATGATCAGCCCCACCTCGGCCAGAGGTATTCCCATGTTTTCAGGACGTTGGCTCGGAAGAGGGTCCCGCCAGCGGATCTTCCCGAGTTCGAGCTGCTCCTAGTGATCGTAATGAACAGCTGGGTCAGGGTCCGTTCGCCGAAAGTACAGACGGTGACTTTCCGGGCTGCAGACATTCGCCCTCTAGGACTTGAAGAGCCGCGGGGTCGTCGAGGGGCGTTGGCCAGCGCGGATCGTCCGTGTCCGTGGCGGGCAATGGATGCCACGCCGTGAATTGGTGCCAGTCTGTGAAGTGTTGCCGGGCTGTGAAGTGGTGCCAGTCCGGGAAGGGGTCGGTGGGCAGTTCCGGTTCGAGATTCCGGGACCGCTCCGGTTCTGGATCGCGCCTGGGGTCCTGGCCGGGGTCCTGGCCGGGGTGCCCGGTGAGCGCCGGGTCCGGATGATGGCCTGGATCTGCGGGCAGGCCGTGGTCCGGGCCTGGGCCTGGGCCTGGGTCGGTGTCTGTGTCTGGGTCGGTGGTCGGGATGTGGTGTGGCCAGTGGGGTGGTTCCCAGTCCTGGTGTTCGCTGGGGTAGTGCCGCCGTGACGGGGAGGTCCACCCGGGTGGGTTGTCTTTGCTGGCCCCGGTTGGTTTCCAGGCGGAGCCGTGTTTGAGGCGGTGGTGCCGGGGGCATGGTTGGCCGAGGTTGGAGATGCCGGTGGTGCCTCCGTCGGCCCAGGCCAGGAGGTGGTCTGCTTCGTTGTCCAGGGAGTGGTTGTTGCAGCCGGGGAAGGGGCACCTGCCGTCGCGGAGGCGGAGCCATTGCCGCTGGGTCTTGTTGAGGCGGTAGCTGGTCCGTCCGATTTCCAGCGGGGCGCCGTCGCGGGGGTCGGTCAGGACGCGGTAGAAGGAGTCGGCGCCGTCGGTGATCAGGCGGCGGGCCATGGACGGCGGGATCGGCCCGTACCCGTCCAGGGTGGCTGGTTCATCGGTGGCGCCCAGGAGGGACAGGACCGGGACGGTGATCAGGACCTGCGCCCGCGGGGACGGCACACCCCCGCCCGCACCCCCGGCCAGGCCGGTGCCCCCGCCGGCCATGCCCATGCCCCCGCCCCCGACCATATCGCCGCCGGTGCCGGTGCTGTGGCTGGTGAGCAGCCAGGTGGCGGTGATGTCGGCGCGGAGCTGGGAGAGGGGCCGGGCCTCGTGGGGGCCTTGGAGGGCGCGGGCGGCGGCGGTGGTCCGTTCCCAGATCCCGGCGGCCGTGTCGGCCGGGAGGTAGGCGGAGAGCCAGGCCATACCGTCCCGGTCCGGGAGGAAGTCGACCCGCCGGTCCCCGGCGCTTGTGCTGTGGCGTTTTTCGATGCTGACCGGGTGGTGGCGTTCGCGCCAGGCGCGTGCCTTGGCCCGGAACCGGGACGGGACAAGGTCCCCGGCCGGGGCCCCGCGGGCGGGGTTTGAGGCGTCGGGGTCCAGGAAGTGCGCTTCCAGCGCGGCCGCCCCGTCCGGGTCCAGGCCGCTGGTCTCCTCGACGATGATCCGGGCGTGCTGCCAGGAGATCGCTCCGGCCTGCAGGGCCGTCAGGGTCAGCGGCAGCGCCGTCATCAGTGCCTGGCATTCAGACAGGAGGGCACCGGCGGTCCGTTCACTGACGGTCAGGACACAGGCGACCTCAGCGACCAGGGCCATCTCCAGGACGGTGCATTCCCGCGGGGACGCCGCCGGTGACGCCAGGGCCCGGGTTGCCTGCACGTATTCCGCCGCCAGCCGCACCTTCAGCGCCGCCGTCCGGGCTTCCAACCGGGCCACCTCGGCGAGAGCGTCCAGGCAATCATCCGCCAGATCCCGCAGCGGATCGGCGTCGTGCAGGGAAACGACGCCGGGCGGATCCGGGCGGTCCGCGCCGGAGCCGGTGCCGGCAGCAAACACAGCAGCGGACACGGCGACGGCCTCCAGGGCCTCCCTGCTTTCGACACTCCAGGCTGTTCTGCTGTCCACACACCCAGCCTAAGAGGAGGCACCGACATTTAAAGGCCGCGCCGGCGGCGACCAATCGTCGGCGTCGGTTCACGGTGGCTCGCTTCAGCAATTTAGCTAACCCGTAGGAAGCCCAGGCGCCTAACGAAGGTGCCGGGCCTGCCGACAGTAGGGAGGAGAACACCCCTTCCCGCCGCTTAGCTGAAACGCTGAGCCGAATAACAGAGCAGAATCGGCCCATGATCGTCGTCACACGCCTCAACGGAACGCGCTTCGCGGTCAATCCGGACCTGATTGAACGGATCCACGAGAGTCCGGACACGCACCTGGTGACGCTCGACGGCGCCGCGTACGTCGTCCTTGAAAGCCTCGCCGAAGTCGTCGAACTCATCGCCGACTACCGGGCCTACGTCCTCAGCAAGGCGCGGGACTTTCCCGCGGTGGCGCGTTACCCGCTGAGTCTGGTCCCGGCGTCGGACTCCGCGGGCGACGCCAGCCGCCCCGCACCTGAAAAACCAAGAAAGTAAAGCCATGGATCCCGCAACAGTCATCGGGCTGCTCATCGCCTTTGGCTCCCTCATCGTCATGGTCCTCCTGGAAGGCGGCAGCATCAGCTCCCTGCTGCTGCCTGCCCCCATGATCCTCGTATTCGGGGCAACCCTGGCGATCGGGCTTGCCGGTAACACGCTGAAGGACGTCATTCAGGCGTTCAAAGCCGTGCCAGGAATGTTCATCGGGAAAACATCGAAGCCGCAGGACAGCATTGACCAGGTGGTCCGGTTCGCCGAAAAGGCGCGCAGTGAGGGCCTGCTGTCCCTCGAGGAAGAGTCCGTCAGCGTCAAGGATCCCTTCCTGGCCCGCGCGCTGCAGAACATCGCCGACGGAACTGACGCCGAAGACCTCCGGATGCAGATGGAGGACGAAATCGACACGAAGGCTCGCAGCGACCACGCCAACTCCAAGTTCTTCGCGAGCCTCGGCGGCTACGCCCCCACCGTCGGCATCGTCGGAACCGTTGTATCCCTGACCCACGTCCTGGAAAACCTGTCCAAGCCGGACGAACTGGGCCACATGATTGCCGCCGCCTTCGTTGCCACCCTCTGGGGGTTGCTGTCCGCCAACTTCATCTGGCTTCCCTTCAGCGGACGCCTTGCGCGGCTGTCCGAGCTGGACATTGAACGCCGCACACTGCTCATGGAAGGCATGCTCGCCGTGCAGGCCGGCGCCCAGCCGCTGCTGCTTGCCGAGCGGCTCCGTGCCATGGTCCCGGAGCACCAGCTCAGGAGCCCCGGAAAAGACGGCAAGACGGCGGGCAACATTGCAGAAAAGATGGACCAGGCCGCGTGAGTTCCAGGCGGCGCCCACGCAAAAAGCCGGAAGAGCACCACGTCGACGAACGCTGGATGGCCTCCTATATGGACATGGTCACGGTGCTCATGTGCCTGTTCATCGTCCTCTACGCCATGTCCACGGTGGACGCGAACAAGTTCGAGAAGCTGCGCAATTCCCTCGCCACCGGTTTTGGCACGGAGTCGACGCAGACGGTCGACACGGCCGAGGGTACCGTCGTGCCGCCGGAACTGGCGGACGCCGACCTGGAAGCCTTCGCCGCCGCACAAGCAGCCAACCCCGCCGCACAAGCAGCCAATCCCGCGACTCCGCCCGCCGCTCCGGCCGCCCCCGCAACTCCGCCCGAGGCGCTGGAAGCGGCAATCAAGGAAGCGGACCGGCTGCGCGCCCTCGAGGAGCAGATGAAGGCCGGGCTGGCTGCCGCCGGACTCACCGAGAACGTGGAATTCCAGATCGACCAGCGCGGGCTGACCGTCAAACTCATCGGATCGCAGACATTTTTCGCCCCGGACCGGCCGGAACTGACAACCCGCGCCTCCGAGGTCCTGCAGATCATTTCCCCCATCCTCGGCTCCGCCGCCCTGGAAATCATGGTGGAGGGCCACGCGGCGAACGGCATCACCGCATACCCGTCCACCTGGGAGCTGTCCTCGGCGCGGTCCGTCAACGTCCTGCGGTACATGGTGGACCGCGGCGGGATCGTTCCCGGGACCATCGGCGCCGTCGCCTTCGGGTCCGCCCGGCAGGTCAACGACGATTCCACCCCCGAGCTGATGGAACGCAACCGCCGGGTGGACATCGTGATCATCTCCGACCAGCCCGACGTCGTCCGTGCCCTGATTCCCGAGGTCCTGAAGCTCAACGAGAAATAGCCGCCCGGCTGCTTACGGCGGCGGATCCCCGGCCGATAGTGGCAACCGTGAGTGTTATGGATGAGCGGGAAGTGGCACGGGAGCGGACCGTCAGCGTCTATGACTTCCGGCGTCCCGCGACGCTCGCACGAGAACACAGCCGGGTCCTGGAACTGGCCTTTGAAACCTTCGCCCGCCAATGGGGCACCCAGCTGACCGCCAAAGTCCGCGTCAAGTCCGTGGTCCGGCTTGAAGACGTGAGCATGGTCAGCTACGACGAATACGCCGCGTCGCTGCCTGCCGTCACGGCCATGGTGTTGTGCGCCGTCGAGGCCCACGATTCCAAACTCGTTGTGCAGTTCCCCGCCCCCGCGGCGCTCGGCTGGGTAAACCGCATGCTTGGAGCCTCGAACGATGCGCCGATGCCGGACCGTAAGTTCACGCAGATCGAACAGGCCCTCATCAAGGGGCTCATGGACGAGGCCCTCGAAGACCTCGGCTACTCCCTCGGACCCCTGCTGAGCGAAACCATCCGGGTCGACACCATCCAGTACAACTCCCAGTTCGCCCAGGCCGCCGCGCCGAGCGAACTGATGATCGTGGCCTCGTTCACCATGAACGTCGGCAACATCAGCGCCCCGGCCACCCTGGCTGTCCCGGCCAGCATCCTGCTGGGGCGGCTCAAGAAGGTCAATCCCACGGACAACCGCGGGGATGACTCAGCGCGGGTCAGCGCCCAGCTGGAGCGGGTGCCGGTCGAACTGTCGGTCCGGCTCTCGACCTCGTTCGTCACCCCCAACCAGGTCCTCGGACTCGCCGTGGGGGACGTCCTGACCTTGCCGCACCTGGAAAACCGGCCGTTTGACGTCACCCTGGACGGTACCAGGCTGGCCACCGCAGCCCCGGCCCGCAACGGATCCCGGGCCGCTGCCGTCATTGTCACAATCGAGGAGAACCACCGATGAGCATCACCCTGACCCAGCATGAACTGTCGGCGGAGCGGCTTGTCGAGGAGCTGCCGAGCCCGGTGGCCCTCAAGGTTGTCGCACTCGTGCCTCCCCGGGCGGCAGCCGCCTACGCCCGCCAGGCAGTCACCGCCACCTTCGTCGGTTCCGTCACGGCGGACCTCGCGCTGATGCTCAGCGACCGGACCTTCCTGGATGAAGCGGCCGGGGCAGGATCCCAGCTGGGGCACGTCGCCGTGACCGATGTGCTGCGCCCCGCGATGGAAAGCGCCAGCTCCGTCTTCGGCGCCGGCGTCCTGAGCGACCTGCGCGAATCCGATGCCTCCGGGCTGCTCTCCGACCCGGACACGGCCGTCTTCGAACTTTCCGACGGCGCCAACGCCGCGGCCTGGTTCGCCGTCCGCCTCCGCGAGCACAGCGCCGGCCAGGACCGCGGCGAGCTGTTCGGCGGCGGGGACGTCGCGGCCGGCCGCCTGGGCCGGATCAACAACATCGAGATGGCCCTGACCGTGGAAATCGGACGCACCCGGATGTCTGTCCGCGACGTGCTCTCCCTTGAACCGGGCAAAATCATCGAACTGGACCGCTCCGCGGGCGCCCCCGCGGACGTCCTGCTCAACGGCCGGCTGATCGCGCACGGCGAAGTTGTGGTCCTGGACCAGGACTACGCCGTCCGGATCACCCGGATCCTCGACGTCGCCGAGGGGCTCAGCTGAATGGACACACTGATCCTCGGGCTGCGGGTACTCGTGGCCCTGGGCGCGGTGCTGGGCCTCATGTGGTTCCTGCAACGACGGCTAGGCCAGGGCACCGGCCGTCGGAGGGCTGACCGCGCGCTGACCATCGTCAGCCGCCAGAGCGTCGGCCAAAAGGCCTCCGTCGTCGTGGTCGACGCCGCGGGCCAACGATTCCTGCTCGGCGTCACCGAGCACGCCGTCAATGTCCTGCACACCGGCGATATCCCGGCCGAAGCCGACGAGCCAGCCGCTCCCGAGACCCAGCGCCGATCCGCGGACTTCGCCCGGATCCTCTCCGGCATCGGGCCCGTCTCCAATGGACCGGACCTTGGCAGGGACGGCCGCGCGGAAGGTTCGCCGGCAGCCGGGCCGGCAGGCGCGCCGGCAGCGGCCCTGGCCAGCGACGGCGGGGAGGCCCGGGCTCGTTCCGGCGAATCCGACGACACCGTGCCGCTGTCCCGCCGCAGCACCCTCCACCGGGACTCCCATGGACGCGGGCCCGCCAGCCGCGCCGCCGCCTCCGGGCACCCGCCGATGCACGGATCGATTCTTGCCGGCTCCACCTGGAAGCAGGCCGCTGCCGCGCTCAGGAGCGGGCGCCGTAATTGATCCGCCCGCTCGCCGCCCGCCCTCCTTCCGCGCGCCCGGCAACTGCCGCCCCTGACCGGTTCCGGCCGGCCAGGGCGTTCGTGGTGGGGCTCGCCGCCGTCCTGCTCGCCGTCCTGCTGCTGTGGCTGAACGCCTCCGCCGGCCACGCCGCCCCCATCGATCCCACCCCGCCGGTGGCCCCGACGGATCCGGCGAACCCCGACGGCGGCAGCGTCAACATCGAGATCAACGGCATGGACGGCAAACCGTCCACGGCCGTGCTGACCCTGATCGGGATCACGATTCTTTCCGTCGCGCCGGCGCTGCTGCTGATGATGACGTCCTTCACCAAGATCTTCGTGGTCCTGGCCATGACCCGCAATGCGCTGTCTCTGCCGTCCATCCCGCCCAACCAGGTGCTCGCCGGCCTGTCGCTGTTCCTCTCGATCTTCGTGATGTGGCCCGTCATCAACGAGATGAACAACCTCGGGATCCAGCCGTACCTCAACGGAAGCCTGGACTTCAACGGCGCCGTCAGCGCAGCCTCCGGACCCCTCCAGCAGTTCATGCTGGCCCACACTCGGGAAGAGGACATCGCCCTCATGTCCCGGGCCGCGGGAGCCGAGAACCCGGCCACCCCGGAGGCCGTGCCGCTGCAGACCCTCATCCCCGCCTTCATGATTTCCGAGCTGCGCGCCGCCTTCATCATCGGCTTCGTCATCTTCATCCCGTTCCTCGTGATCGACCTCGTGGTCTCCGCGGCGCTCATGTCGATGGGCATGATGATGCTCCCGCCGGTGATGATCTCGCTGCCGTTCAAGATCCTGCTGTTCATCCTCGTGGACGGCTGGGGACTGATCATCACCTCGCTGATCCAAAGTTATTCGGGCACCGGATGAACGCCAACGCCGTCCTGGACATCTGCCTCCAGGCGATGATCGTGGCCGCCAAACTGTCCGCCCCCGTGCTGGTCACGGCGCTGGTCGTCGGCCTGGCCATCTCGCTGCTGCAGTCCATCACCCAGCTGCAGGAAGCCACCCTGTCCTTCGTACCCAAGGCCGCCGCCGTCGCCGTTGCCCTCGTGATCTGCGGGCACTGGATGATCTCCGAGATGGTCGCCTTCACCAACGACCTCTTCGCCAGGATCCCGTCCCTGCTCGGAGGCCTGTGACGTGGGCATCCCGATCGACCCGACGTGGCTGGAGGTGCTCCTGCTGGCCACCGTCCGGATGACGGCGTTCCTGATCGTGGCACCTCCCTTCGCCCACCACGCGTTCCCGGCCAGGATCAAGGCGATGCTCGGGCTCGGCCTGGGCCTCGCCGTGTCGCAGCGTGTCGCCGGAGGCTACGCCCCCCGGGACACCGCAGGCTTCCTCACGGGCGTGGTGCTCGAACTCATCACCGGACTGGCCCTGGGCTTCCTCGTTATGGTCATCTTCGCCGCCATCCAGTCCGCCGGCAGCCTGATCGACCTCTTCAGCGGATTCCAGATGGCCCAGGCCTTCGACCCCCAGATGATGGTCAACGGCGCCCAGTTCACCCGGCTCCTGCAGATGGCGGCCTTGGCGCTGCTGTTCGCGTCCGACGGCTACCAGCTCGTCATCACCGGCCTGACCGGCAGCTTCGCCGCACTGCCCCTCGCCGGCGGAATCGACCTCGGCCAGCCGGTACAGGCGATGACGACGGCGGTCACCGGCATGTTCCTCGCCGCCGTCCAGATCGCCGGACCGCTGATCGTGGTGCTGTTCCTCGCCGACGTCGGGCTCGGCCTGCTGACCCGCGTGGCACCGGCGCTTAATGCATTCTCCCTGGGGTTCCCGCTGAAAATCCTCATGACGCTGGCGCTGGCCGGCTTCATGTTCCTGGCCCTGCCGAGAATCGTCTCCAGCCTCGCCGGCCAGGCCGCGAAGACAGTGCTGGGGGTGGGCTGATGGCTGATTCCCAGGAAAAAACCGAGGAGGCCACCGACAAACGGATGAAGGAGGTCCGGTCCAAGGGCCAGCTTTCCAGGTCCCAGGACCTCACCGCATGGGTGGGCGTGGGCGCGGCCGCTATCATGATCCCGTCCACGGTTGAGCGTGCTTCCAACGCCGCCACGGACCAGCTCTTCAGTATCCGGGGCATTATCGCCGAACCGGACCCGGGCAAGGCCATCAAGGCGCTGGAGGACGGACTCGCCGCCATCGCCGGGATCGTCGGGCCCATGCTGATCGTCGTATTTATTGTGGTCCTTGCCGGTTCCGCGGTGCAGGGCGGAGTGCACTTCAAGAAGTTCAAATTCGACTTCGAACACTTCAACCTGCTGAGCGGGCTGAAGCGGAGCTTCGGTGCCCAGGCAGTCTGGGGCGGGGTGAAGGCCCTGTTGAAGGCCACCGTGGTGGGCCTCGTGTTGTACAGCGTCGTGCAGGGACTCATCCCCGTCCTGCTGACAGCCGGGGGGCTGCCGGTGGCGGGCGTGGTGCAGGCGGCAGCCGGCGGGGTCTCCGCCCTGGTCCAGTTCGCCGTGGCCGCAGGAATCGTGCTGGCCGCCGCGGACTTCTTTGTGGTGATGCGGCGCAACCGGAAGAAGACCCGGATGTCCAAGAAGGAAGTCCAGGACGAGAACAAGAACAGCGAAGGCGATCCGCTCATCCGGTCCCAGCGCCGGGCACGGCAGATGGCGATGAGCCGGAACCGCATGATTGCCGCGATCGGGGACTCCGACGTCGTGCTGGTCAACCCAACGCACGTGGCGGTGGCCCTCAAGTACGAACCGGGAAAGTCCGCGCCGCGCGTGGTGGCCAAGGGTGCAGGCCACGTGGCGGCCAGGATCAGGGAAGAGGCCGAGGCGAAAAACGTGCCGATGGTCCAGGACATCCCGCTGGCGCGGGCACTCCACGAGGCCTGCGAGCTCGGCCACGAGATCCCGGTGGACTTCTACCGCGCCGTGGCCGGGGTCCTCGCCTTCGTCATGGCGCTCAAGGCTCGCGGCGCCGCCTCGGGAATGCACCGGATGAGCGCACCCGCCGCCGTAGGGAGCCCGGTATGAAGCGCGGGCTGAACAGTTTTCGAACCAGCGTCTGTGAAAGGACCGCACCATGAACAACAGGCTCGCCCGACTGAGTGTGCCCGTCGGCATTGTGGGCATTGTGATGCTGCTGGTCGTTCCGTTGCCCGCGCCGCTGCTGGACTTCCTCATTATCTGCAACATCCTGCTGGCGCTCCTCGTCCTGTTGACCAGCATGTTCGTGAAGAAGCCGCTGGACTTCTCCGTGTTCCCCTCGTTGCTGCTCGTCGCCACGCTGTTCCGGCTGGGTCTCAACGTGGCCTCCACCCGGCTGGTGCTGGGGGAGGGGTACGCCGGGCAGGTGATCGAAGCCTTTGGCCATGTCACCGTTGGCGGATCCTTGATCATCGGTGCGGTCGTGTTCCTGATCCTCGTGGTCATCCAGTTCGTGGTCGTCACCAAGGGCGCCGAGCGCGTCGCGGAAGTCGGCGCCCGCTTCACCCTCGACGCCATGCCCGGCAAGCAGATGGCGATCGACGCCGACCTCAACGCGGGGCTGATCACGGACACGCAGGCCCGGGAGCGGCGGGCCGAGGTCTCGGCGGAGGCCGACTTCTACGGCGCCATGGACGGCGCGTCCAAATTCGTCAAGGGCGACGCAATTGCCGGCCTCATCATCATCATCATCAACTTTGTCGGCGGCATTGCCATCGGCCTGCTGCAGCGCGGCATGGAGATCGGTGACGCCCTGAACACCTATGGCCTCCTCACGATGGGGGACGGGCTGGTCACCCAGATCCCGGCCCTGCTGATGGCCGTCGCCACCGGCATGATCGTGACCCGGTCAAACGCCGAATCGGACATGGGCAGCACGGCGTCCACGCAGCTGATGCAGTCGCCCAGCGCACTGATGATTGCCGGCTTCGCCGCGATCGCCATGGCCCTGATCCCCGGCATGCCGCCCCTGCCGTTCATCCTGGTCGGTGCCGGGCTGCTCTTCGCGTCCCGCCGGGTCGCCGCCAAGCAACGGCAGGACGAGAAGTCCGCCGAAGCCGAGGCGACGGCGCTGAGCTTTCCGGAGCTGGACCCGAACGAAAAACTGCTCGAGGACATGCGCATCCATCCGGTGGAAATCCTGCTCGCCCCCGACCTCGTGGACATGGTCTCCGGCGCCTCGGACGATCTGCTGGCCCGCGTCCGGTCCCTGCGGCACAAGATCGCCATGGAGCTGGGGCTTGTCATCCCGCCGGTCCGCACCCGGGACAGCGTGGACCTGCCGCTGGCCAGCTATGCCATCCGGATCGCCGGGGTGGAGGCCGGCCGCGGCACTGCCCCCTCCGGCCAGATGCTGGCCCTGGGCGACAACCTCGATTCACTTCCCGGCGCCGCGATGATCGAGCCGGTGTTCGGCCTCGCCGGCAAATGGATTCCGGCGGAAATGCGCCACAATGCGGAGATGACCGGTGCCACCGTGATCGACCGTGTCTCCGTCCTGGTCACGCATCTGTCCTCGATCGTGACAGCCAACGCCTCCCGCCTGTTGTCCCGCGAGGACGTCCGGGTGCTCACCGAGGGCGTGCGCAAGCAGAGCCCCTCCGCCGTCGACGAGCTCACCCCGTCGCTGCTCTCCCTGGCTGAACTCCAGCGCGTGCTTCAGGGCCTGCTGGATGAGCAGGTGCCGATCAACGATCTGGCCCGGATCTACGAGGCGCTCACCCTGCGCGCCAAGATCTCCACCGATCCCGAATCCCTGGTGGAATCAGCCCGCCAGGCCCTGGGCCCCGCGCTGACGGCCAAGTTCATGGACGGCCCCGTGCTCAACGTGATCATGATCGACCCGCTCCTGGAGCAGTCCATGCTCGAGGACATGCGGCCGGCCGAGGGCGGCAGCCAGATCGTGATGGGCCAGGACCGGCTCGACGCCGTGCTGCGCTCGGTTGCGTCCGCCGTCGACTCCGCTGCCGCTGCCAACCGCCAGGCCGTGCTGGTCTGCGCGCCGGCGCTCCGCCCGGCGATCCGCCGCCTCGTGGGGAGCCAGCCCGGCTCCGTGCCGGTGCTGTCCTACCGCGAAGTCACTTCAGCCAACGTCCGGATCGAAACAGTAGGAGTGGTACGCCATGCCGAACCGCTATCGGCTTAAGGGAGCCTCGCTCGAGGAAATCCGCCGCAAGGCGGAACAGCAGCACGGCCCCGCGGCCCGGATCGTCTCCGCGGAACGCGTCATCAGCCCCGGGATCGCGGGCCTCTTCGCCGGCGACCGCTACGAGGCGATCGTCGAAGTGCTGCCCAGTCATGACGTGGTCACGGGCGAAGTGGTGCCCGACCCTGACATCCTCACCGACGCGGACGCCCGGCCAGACGCGGATGTACGGCCGGACGCGGATGTCCGGCCCGACGCGGACGCCCGGCCGGACGCGGATGTCCCGCCCGACGCGGATGCCCTTGGGCCGCCCGTCGCCGAAAAAGGCTCCGGAACCGGCGCGCCGGCGACGGCTTCCCGCATCGCCTCCGCCGCTTCCCGCGCGGTCCCGCCCGCGGTCCCGTCCCGCCCCGTCCTGGCTCGTGTCCGGGCCGCGGCTGCCGTCCCCTCCCACCAGCTGCAGGGTTCCGCCATCGCGGCGCTGCTCGAAGAGGCCGACGCGGCCGAGCTCAACCTGCACCGCCCCGGGAGTGCCGGTGTGTCAACGGAGTCGCCGGACTTTGCCCAACTGCTCGAACAGCTCGGCGCCGGGCTGCGGGAACCCGCCACCGCCGCCGTCGTCCCCGCCAGAGCCCCCGCCCCCACCGGCAGAGCGGCCGCCGCCGCCACCGCCACCGGCAGCTCGACGGGAACCTCCGCCCCCGCCGCCGCCACAGCCACCGGCAGCGCGGACGTGCCGGGCGTGCCGGTCACGCCGATTCCGGCGTATCCGGCGGTTGATGAACGCCCGCCCGCGCCGGCGCAGCCACGCGAAACCGTTCCGGTCCTGTTATCCGGGGCCGGCGACCTTGTGATTCTCGTCGGCCTCGGGGAGGACGCGCTCGACGCGGCCCTGGCCATGTCCATGGCGGCCGGCGGCGCGGACGTGCGCACGGCCGGGACGTTGTCCGCCTATGGTCATCTGCACGTGGACGGTCGTCAAAGCGCGACGGCGGCCCGGGCCCACGCGGTGCTGACGGACCAGACTGTGCTTGTTGCCTTCGGGCTGGGAAAAGCCCGTGACACCGTCGCGCGGCTGCAGTCTGTCGCCGCGATCTCCGCCGACCAGCTCTGGGTTGTGGTGGACGCCGGGCGCAAGCATGAGGACACCGCGCGCTGGGTCAAGGTTCTCGCCTCGCAGCTCAACGTCACTGCCGTCGCCGTCGTCGGAGCGGAAGGAACCGCCACGCCTGAAACCGTGCGTGGGCTCGGGCTGCCCGTGGGCTGGGCCGACTACGACGACGCTGCGGCCGTGGGGAGATAAGTTGCGCGTATCACCGCTGATCCGCTGGCGTGGATTCGTCCTCAGCGACCCCCTGCGAAGGGTAGATTGAGAGGATGCTGGTACTCACACGCAAGCCGGGCGAACAGATCATGATCGGCGACGGCATCGTCATCACGGTTCTGGAAGGCCGCGGCGACGGTGTCCGGATTGGCATCGAGGCACCCCGGGGCGTTCCGATCCAGCGCAAGGAAGTCATCGAGGCCATTGCCGCCGCAAACCTTGCCGCGGCAGAAGCCGGCGCCGGGGCCGGCCCGGACGCCGAGGACGCCCTGCGAGGACTCCTGCCCCCTGCCCCCGCCGGAAGCTCCGACTGACCGGTTCCCCGTGATGCCGAGGCGTCCCCGGTTTTGCCCCGCGGGGTTTCCGGCGAGGCGCGTGGGCGCACGCGTGGCCGTTGGACCGTCCGGTTTCGGTTACTGGCCCTGCTCGCCGTCGAGGTACTGGGCCAGCAGGGGCTGAGGAGTCCGTTGCAGAATGATCAGGGCCCGCTCGATGTTGGCCGCCGTGGTGAGCTGCTCGAGGATCTGCGCTGTGTCGGTGCCGGGTCCGGTGCCTGGTCCCGTTCCGGCCGCCCCGCCCGGGGAAGCGCCGGAAGATGCCGGCAGATTCAGGTTCCGCAGGAGCTGTTCGCCGGCGCGCGCGGCCTCGCCGAGTTGGCCGAGCAAGTCCCGGAGGCCGGCCAGATGCTCCCGCAGGATTTCCACCCAGGAACCGGCCGGTGCACCCGCGATCAGTTCGACCAACGTGGCCTGGGCAGGCAGTCCCCATTCCGCCGCCACGGCCGCTGACTCGACGCTCCGGGCCAGGGCTTCAAAGCGCAGGCGGTCCAGGACATTCTCCACTTCGGAAGCGGTAAAACTGAGCCACTGAAGGTTTCCGGCCTTGATGTGCAATCGTTGTGTCTCAAGCTTGAACAAGAGCAGTTCCAGCTCGCGGCGCTCCTGCCAGAGAGCCGCCGAAAGATCACCTGCACCCATGCGCCCCCTCTTGTTGCGGCCCCGCCGAAACCGTGTTCCCGCAGTTTCTGCCAAGCTTTTTCCTGAGGGTACACGGACATTGTAGTTATGGTGATAAGTTTCCTCCATGGGTGCTGCGCCCGCGTATCGAACACCGCCTCCCTTGGGGGAGTGAGGGACCGTTTGCGGGTGCGGCTCTCGGTGTTTTTAAGCTCCGGATCCGGTCTCATGGGGGGACAAACTAGTGAATCGCGCGGAACGCAACGAGATGGTCACACAGCACCTTCCGCTGGTGGGCTACCTCGTTTCAGATTTGTGTTCGAAAGCGTCGCACCTTTCGCGTGACGACCTGGCGTCAGCGGGTGCCGTCGCCCTGATTACTTCAGCCGATTCCTTTGACCCGGACCTTGGCGTGCCTTTCGGAGCCTTTGCCCGCCGTCGTATCCTGGGCGCTTTCGCGGATGAGATGCGGGCGAGCGACTGGGCCACCCGCTCGGCGCGGCGCCGGATCAAGGAAACCATGTCCGTGCAGGAGACCCTGGCGGCCGCGCTCGGACGCACCCCCACCGTTGACGAGATCGCCTCGGCCCTCGGCGTGCAGCAGAGCGTCGTAGAGGCCGCCCTGGCCGACGCGTCCCGCACCCTGACCCCCCTTGATGAAGCGGTCGTCGACACACTGGCAGCGGAGACCCTGTCCCCCGAACACTCCGTACTCGCGGACGAACGGCTGCAATACCTCCGCGCGGCCGTGAAGTCTCTGCCGGAACGGATGCGCTACGTCGTGGAGGAGATCTACTTCGGCGACAGGACCGTGAAGGAACTGGCTGCGGAACTCGGCTCCACCCACGCGGCAGTGTCCCAGCAGCGCTCCGAAGCCATCCGCCTGATGCGCGACGGACTCACGGCACACTACGCGGACGATCCCGGGCAGGGCTTCGAACCGCAGTCTCGGATCACCCCGCGGCGCCGCAATGATTACCTGTCCCAGCTGGCCGAGGCCACCACCGGCGGCATTACCCGCGCCATCTTCCCCGCGGGACCCATGCTCAACGAGGCGGTCTAGTCTCCGTCCGCAACCGGGGTAGTAAGCCGACTTAGTAAGCTGACCGAGAAATTCCAGTACGCCGGTCGCCGTCGGTATCGCTCTGGGGTAGCGTCGGAGCTATCGGACCTAACGGTATCGGACCTACTCAGGAGGACGCATGAAGGCTTCACCTACCCTCACAGCCAACTGTCAGGCAGTGCTCGTGGACCTGATCGAACTGCACGTCCAGGGCAAGCAGGCGCACTGGAACATCGTGGGAACGAACTTCCGGGATCTACACCTGCAGCTGGATGAAATCGTCGACGCCGCCCGCGCCTTCGCGGATGACATGGCCGAGCGCATGCGCGCCCTGCACGCTTTGCCGGACGGCCGCAGTTCGACGGTTTCCAAGTCCACGTCCCTCGCCGAGTTCCCGGCCGGCCTGATCAACACCAAGGACGCTATCGACAAGATCGTCGCGGCACTTGAGGCCGCGGTCGGCACCATGCGCAAGGTCCATGACGAAGTGGACGAAGAGGACCCGACGACGGCCGACCTGCTGCACGAGTTCATCGCCAAATTGGAGCAGTACGCCTGGATGGTCAACGCGGAGACCATGCGCGCCACCGCCAATGTCACCACCCCCGAGAGCAAGAAATAGCCCTCAGCGTTCAGCCAGGCCCCAGTCCAGGCGTCCGAGCCAGGTGCTGCCGTGCCCGGATTCTCCCCGGCGCGCGGAGACCTGGCTGGGCCAGCGCCGGACACTGGCGGCAGCACCCTCGAGTTCGAGCCCGACGGCGACGGCACCCGGGAGAGCGACCAGGCGCAGGTCGCGGGGCGCAAGCCAGGCACCAGCGACCTGCTGGACGCCCTCACTGCGTGCGTCAAGGGCAGCTGACTCCCACCCCGCTATTTGGCGGTCGGCACCTTCCGGAGGACGACGGCGGCCAGCACCGAGGCGCCTGCCATCAGCACCATTGCGATCGCCGCCGTCACATGCACGCCGGAATCAAAGGCGGCACGCGCAGCCGCGGTCACGGCTTCCGTCAGCGGGCTAGGAAGGGCTTGCGCCAGGTCCACGGCACCGGCCAGCGTTTCCTGGGCCTGGGCAACCCCCTCGGCCGGTGCGGCCTCCGCGACGCCGTCGGGGAGCCGGAGGTTGCCCTGGTAGGAGGCGGTCAGGATGGAGCCGAGGATGGCGGTGCCCAGCAGGGATCCGATCTCGTAACCGGTCTCGGAGATTGCCGCCGCCGCGCCGGATTTCTCTGCGGGCGCCGCACCGAGGATCAGGTCATTGGAGATGGTCTCCGCGGTGCCGACGCCCAGGCAGAGGATCAACAGGGCGGCCAGCAGGAGTGCCGGGCCGTTGCCGTGGTCGCCGAAGGCCACAACGCCGTACCCCGCGGCGCTCAGCAGCAGCCCGCCGGCCACGACGAAGCCCGGCCGGATTCTCCGCACCAGCGGAACCACCAGCAGGCCGGCCGCAACGGTGGCGATCAGGGCAGGGACCATGGCGACGCCGGACTCCGAAGGGGACTGTCCATCCAGCAGCTGTAGGTGCTGGGCGAGGAAAAGAATAAAGCCGTTGAAGGAAAACAGGGCCAGGACGTTCGCCGTAATGGCCGTGCTGAAGACCCGGTTGCCGAACAGGCTGACGTCCAGCAGTGGCGAGGTCACGCCCGGCGCAGTCGCGCCCGCTGAAGTCACGCCCGGCGCAGTCGCGCCCGGCGCAGTCGCGCCCGGCGCAGTCGCGCCCGCGGCAATCCTGCCGGGACGGCGGAGTTCCAAGCCTTCCCGCAGCAGGGCCCGCTGCCGCCGGATGAAGACGTACCCCATAAGCAGGCCGAAGCCGATCGCTGCCAGCGGCGCCGGGGACAGGCCGTGCGTGGCCAGCTCCTTGATGCCGTAGACCACCGGCACCATCACCAGCAGGGACAGGATGATGCTGGGCACGTCCACCCGGCCGGGATTCGGATCGCGCGACTCCGGAATCAGGAAGGGTCCGAGGGCCAGCAGCGGCAGGATGATCGGCACTGCGACCAGCAGGATCGCGCCCCACCAGAAGTGCTCCACGAGCCAGCCCCCGAATATCGGGCCCAGGGCGGCACCTCCGGAGAAGCCCGCGGCCCAGATGGCCACGGCCAGCCGGCGGCGGTTCGGCTCCGGGAAGATGTTGCGGATCAGGGACAGGGTGGAGGGCATCAGCATGGCGCCGAAGAACCCGAGCCCCGCCCGCCCGGCGATCAGCCATTCGGCGCTGGGCGCGAAGGCAGTGACGGCCGAGACCGCGGCGAAGCCGGTGCTGCCGATGAAGAGCAGCCGCCGGCGTCCGATCCGGTCACCGAGGCTGCCCATTGCCACCAGGAGACCGGCCAGGACCAGGGGATAGGCGTCCACAATCCACAGCAGCTGCACCCCGGAGGCGTCGAGGCTGCGGGCGATGGCGGGCAGCGCGAAAGTGAGGGCCGTGTTGTCCACGGCGACCAGCAGCACCGGGAACATCAGCAGGGAAAGCGCCAGCCAGTCGCGCCATGCCGCCCGCGGGCGGATGGGTGCGCTGGTCACGCTGCTCGTGGTCAATGACGTCCTGTTCATGACTTAACTATACCGTCCAGACGGTATAGTTAGAAATGCGGGACAAGGCATGCATGATGGGACCCATGGCCAGAAAACCCGTTGCCCGCGAAGCCGTCCTCGATGCGTTCGAATCCCTGTTGATCGAAGAGGGCGAACGCGCCGCCACGCTGGACGCGGTGGCCCGGCGGGCCGGCGTTTCCAAGGGCGGGCTGCTGTACCACTTCCCCAACAAGGAGGCCATGGTCTCCGTCCTCTTGGAAGGCCTGGACCGGCTCCTCGGTGAGGATCTTGAGAGGATGGCTGCCGCGCCGGAAGGGGCTGCCGCATACTTCATCAAATCCTCGGTCTGGGCGGACACCGCGATGGACCGCGTCTTCGTGTCCGCCACCCGGCTGGCCGAAGTGGCACACGAAGAAACCCTGCAGCGCATTGCCGCCGCCCAGGCCGGCTGGCTGGACCTGCTGGCGGCCGACGTCGGGCCGGGCATGGCGAAAGCCGTGCTCTATATGGGGGATGGCTTGTATTTCAACGCCATGCTGGCCCGCGGCCACGGCGGGCCGCTCCCGGAAGTCGAGGGCGACGTCGAAAGCCTGCTGGCCGCCGTCGAACGGCTGCGCGGCTGAGCGCTGGCGAACGGCCCCCAGCGCGCCGAGGTCGCCGGAAAGCTGCGGGGTCGCCGGAACCTCCCGGCGACGTCGCAGCTTTCCCGCGATGTCGCCAATGGCTTCCGCAGCCCAGCCCGCAGCCCAGCCCCAGACCGCCCGACGTCATCCGCCGCGACCCTCCAACCAGCCCCCCGCCCGCCGAGGTCGCCGGAAGCGTGCGGGGTCGCCGGAACTGGGGCCTCCAACCAGCCCCCCGCCCGCCGAGGTCGCCGGAAGCGTGCGGGGTCGCCGGAACTGGGGCCTCCAACCAGCCCCCCGCCCGCCGAGGTCGCCGGAAGCGCTCGAGGTCGCCGCAACCTTCCGGCGACCCTGCAGCGCTCCCGTGATTTCGCTTCTGCCAATGGTTTCCGCAGCCCGCCGCGACCGTCGGCATCATCCGCCGCGACCGCCCGGCGTCATCCACCGGCGGGCGGATCATTGGTTTGCGGAGCGGGGCCGGGCATAGGAGAATGGAAGCTGTGACTGCTGTCACGAGCAATTGAATATGCCATTGATCTGCGGCGGGAGAGTCCTGCAAGTAGGTACAAGCAGGCGCCGTAGGAGCAAACCCTCCCCAGGAATCTCTCAGGCCCATGTACCGCCGCGGCAAGGCAACTCTGGAAAGTAGCAGGCTGTCCGCTGACATGCTGTGCTCACCGACGGTGCAAGCGGAGTCATGCGAGAGCACGGCTGTGCGGAAACTCTCAGGTCCAATACAGAGCGGGGAGGAACCCGAATCGATGTGGCGTACCCTGCGCCGCTTTAGTTATGGAGTTCCTTGTGACTGTTACCTCAGCCTCCACGTCCTTCGTTGACCGGCACATCGGCGCGCGTCGGCAGTCCGACGTCGACGCCATGCTGAAGGCTGTCGGCTACGACACCGTCGACGCGCTCGTGGACACCGCCGTTCCGAAGGACATCCGGCAGGACTCCCCGCTGGCGCTCGGCGAAGCCCTCAGCGAAGTCGAGGTCCTCGCCGAACTGCGCAAGCTGGCCGCGAAGAACAAGACCGCGGTCCAGATGATCGGCCAGGGCTACTACGACACCCTCACCCCGGCCGTCATCCGCCGGAACATCCTCGAGGCGCCTGCCTGGTACACCGCGTACACGCCCTACCAGCCGGAAATCTCGCAGGGCCGGCTCGAGGCGCTGCTGAACTTCCAGACCATGGTCCAGGACCTCGTCGGCCTGCCGATCGCCAACGCCTCGCTGCTCGACGAAGCCACCGCCGTCGCCGAGGCCGTGCTGATGATGCGCCGCGCCAACAAGGATAAAGGGGCCCGCGACGGCAAGACCGTCCTCGACGCCGACTGCCTGCCGCAGACCATCGCGATCGTTCAGGGCCGCGCCGAAGCGCTCGGCTTCGAGGTCGAGGTCGCGGACCTGTCCAAGGGACTGCCCGACGGCGCCATCAACGGCGTCGTCCTGCAGCAGCCCGGCGTCTCCGGCCGCGTGTTCGACCACACCGCCGTCATCGCGGACGCCAAGGAACGCGGCGCCCTCGTCACCGTCGCCGCGGACCTGCTGTCCCTCACTCTGATCACCTCCCCGGGCGAGCAAGGCGCGGACATCGCCGTCGGCTCCGCCCAGCGCTTCGGTGTCCCGCTGTTCTTCGGGGGCCCGCACGCGGCCTACATGGCAGTGCAGAAGGGCCTGGAGCGGTCCATGCCCGGCCGCCTGGTGGGCGTGTCCAAAGACAACGCCGGCGTCCCCGCCTACCGGCTGGCGCTGCAGACCCGCGAGCAGCACATCCGCCGTGAGAAGGCCACGTCCAACATCTGCACCGCGCAGGCGCTGCTGGCCATCGTCGCCTCCTTCTACGCCGTTTACCACGGCCCGGACGGCCTCAAGGCCATCGCCGAGACCACGCACGGCCACGCCCGGACCATCGCCGCCTCGCTGAAGGCCGCCGGCCTGGACGTGCTGCACACCAGCTTCTTCGACACCGTCACCCTTTCGGTCCCCGGCAAGGCGGAACAGATCGTCGCCGCCGCTGAGGCCAAGGGCATCAACCTGCGCGGCATCGACGCCGACACGGTCGGCATCTCCGCCGACGAAGCCACGACGGCGGCGATCGTTGCCGACGTCGTTGCCGCCTTCGGCGCGAGCGTCACCGACGCAGAAACAGACGCTGGCGCTGACGATGGGACTGCCTTCGGCCTGGACCCTGCCGTCGAGCGCACCTCCGACTATCTCCAGCACCCGGTGTTCAACACCCACCGTTCCGAGACGCAGCTGCTGCGCTACATCCGCAGGCTCTCGGACCGCGACCTCGCCCTGGACCGCACCATGATCCCGCTGGGCTCCTGCACCATGAAGCTGAACGCCACGGCCGAGATGGAAGCCATCTCCTGGCCGGAATTCGCCTCCATCCACCCCTTCGCCCCGGACTCCCAGACCGAAGGCTGGCGCGAACTGATCGAGGACCTGGAAGCCCAGCTCACCGAGATCACCGGCTACGACCAGGTGTCCATCCAGCCCAACGCAGGGTCGCAGGGTGAGCTCGCCGGGCTGCTGGCGATCCGCGGCTACCACCTTTCCCGCGGGGACCAGCAGCGCAACGTCTGCCTGATCCCGGCCTCCGCGCACGGCACCAACGCGGCCTCGGCCGTGCTGGCCGGCATGAAGGTCGTCGTCGTGGCCACCGCCTCCGACGGCACGATCGACCACGCGGACCTCACCGCCAAGATCGAGGCCCACAAGGACGCCCTGTCCTGCATCATGATCACCTACCCGTCCACCCACGGGGTGTACGACGCCGACGTGCGCGAGGTCTGCGACGCGATCCACGAAGCCGGCGGCCAGGTCTACATTGACGGCGCCAACCTCAACGCCCTCGTCGGGCTGGCCCAGCCCGGGCTGTTCGGCGGCGACGTGTCGCACCTGAACCTGCACAAGACCTTCTGCATCCCGCACGGCGGCGGCGGACCCGGCGTCGGCCCGGTCGCGGCCAAGGCGCACCTGGCACCGTTCATGCCCGGCAACGCCGCGGATCCGGCCAACGGCGCCGACGGCACCCCGATCTCCGCCTCCCGCTACGGTTCGGCCGGTGTGCTGCCGATCTCCTGGGCCTACGTGAAGCTCATGGGCGGCCGGGGCCTGACCGAGGCCACGAAGTCGGCGCTGCTCGCGGCCAACTACATCGCGGCCCGTCTCAACGACTTCTTCCCGGTGCTCTACACCGGCGAAGGCGGACTCGCGGCCCACGAATGCATCCTGGACCTGCGCGAACTCACGGCCAAGACGGGCGTGACCGCCGAGGACGTGGCCAAGCGCCTGATCGACTACGGCTTCCACGCACCCACACTGTCATTCCCGGTGGCCGGCACCCTGATGGTGGAGCCCACCGAGTCCGAGGACCTCGGCGAGATCGAGCGCTTCATCACCGCCATGGTCTCCATCCGCGCCGAAATCGATCAGGTGGCTCACGGCGACTTCACCGTGGAGCGCAGCCCGCTGCGCAATTCCCCGCACACCGCCGCCGCCGTCATCAGCACCGACTGGAGCCGCGAATACCCGCGCGAGCAGGCCGCCTTCCCGGCCCACACGCTCCGGCAGGACAAGTACTTCCCGCCGGTCGGCCGGATCGACGGCGCCGCCGGCGACCGCAACCTGGTCTGCTCCTGCCCGCCCCTCGAGGCCTTTGAGGAAAGCACAGCAGCCTTCGAGGAAAGCACATCAGCCTTCGAGGACCACTCCGACGACTCCGCCAAGTAAGGACAGCCAGCGATGACTGAGAACTACACGGCCCTGTACGAAGAGCACACGAAGCTGGGCGCCTCCTTCACGGACTTCGGCGGTTGGCAGATGCCGCTCAAGTACAGCTCCGAACTGGCCGAGCACCACGCCGTCCGCAAGTCCGCGGGCCTTTTCGATCTCTCCCACATGGGCGAAGTCTGGGTCACCGGCCCGGACGCCGCCGCCTTCCTGGATTACGCCCTCGTCGGCAAGATCTCCGCCATGGCGGTCGGCAAGGCCAAGTACTCGCTGATCAGCAACGAGGACGGCGGCATCATCGATGACCTCATCACCTATCGCCGCCCGGCAGGCGCTGACGGCGCCGACAGGTTCCTCGTGGTCCCCAACGCCGGCAACGCCAAGGTCGTGGCCGCGGCCCTGGCCGAAAGGGCCGGTTCCGGCAAAGAGGGGGGCTTCGACGTCACCGTCGAGGACGCCTCCGCCGAGACCTCGCTGATCGCCGTGCAGGGTCCCAGGGCCGAGGAGATCCTGCTCCGTCTGGTCCCGGCCGCGCAGCACGAGCTCGTCACCGGCCTGAAATACTACGCCGCCGTGGAGGTCCCGTTTCTGTCCGGCGGCACCAGCCAGGAGCTCCTGCTGGCCCGCACCGGCTACACCGGTGAGGACGGCTTCGAGATCTTCGTCGCGAACGACGCCGCCGCGGCCCTGTGGCAGGCGCTCATCGCCGTCGCCGAGGAGGGCGAGCTGACGCCGGCCGGGCTCGCCTGCCGCGACTCGCTCCGCCTCGAGGCGGGCATGCCGCTGTACGGCAACGAACTTTCCCTCGAAGGCGACCCGTTCGCCGCCGGGCTGGGACCCGTCGTCGCATTGTCCAAGGAAGGCGACTTTGTCGGCAAGGCCTCCCTGGCCGCCAAGAAGGAAGCCGGCGCCGGAGCCACCACGGGCCGCAAGCTGGTGGGCCTCAATGGCCTCGGCCGCCGCGCCGGCCGCGGCCACTACCCGGTCCTCAAGGACGGCAACGTTGTCGGCGAAGTCACCTCCGGCCAGCCCAGCCCGAGCCTGGGCTACCCCATCGCCATGGCCTACGTCGACGTCGCGTTCACCGAGCCCGGCACCGCCCTGGACGTCGACCTGCGCGGCAAGGCAGAGCCGTTCGAAGTCGTGGCACTGCCGTTCTACAAGCGCGCAAAGTAGCCAACCCCCACCAGACGCTCTCTCACTTCCTGCAGGGTTTGAGCCAACGCTCTCTCACATCTTGCAGGGTTTGAGCCAGCGCTCTCTCACTTTCACAAACCAAATTAAGGACACATATGAGCAAGGTTGTTGCTGAACTGAAGTACTCCGCAGAGCACGAGTGGGTTGCTGCGGACGGATCCGGCCCTGTCGGGATCGGCATTTCGGCCGTGGCCGCCGATGCCCTGGGTGACATTGTGTACGTGGACCTGCCCGAGGTGGGCTCGGCGGTGACCGCGGGGGAGACCTGCGGCGAGGTGGAGTCCACCAAGTCCGTCTCGGACCTGTATGCCCCGGTGACCGGCGAGGTCGTGGAGATCAATCCCGCCGTCGTGAGCGACCCCGCGCTGATCAACAGCGACCCGTACGGTGCCGGCTGGCTGTTCAAGGTCGCTGTGACCGAAGAAGGTCCGCTGATGTCCGCTGAAGAGTACGCAGCAACCAACGGCGGCGAACTGTGAGCGCCCCGGCAAAGCACTCGCGACGGCATCGTTTGAGTAGGTCATGTCCCCGTCCCTGACGCGGACCTGTCCGCGCTGGACCCGGAGATCGCCGCGGAGATCGACGATGAGCTGACCCGCCAGCGGGACGGCCTGGAGATGATCGCCTCGGAGAACCGCACGGCCGCTGCCGTGATGCAGGCGCAGGGCTCCATGCTGAACCTCTCCTAGGGTCCGCAGTGCAGAAGTAGTAGAACGGAAGTAGCAGCACAGAAGTAGCAGTAGAGAAGTGTCAGTTCAGATCACGATGCCCGGGCCGCCGCCATAAGCTGCCGCCCGGCGCCGTGCATGCGGCCGTGTTGCCGCCGACCGGCGGTCCCACAGCTTTCCGGCAGGACCATCTGCCGGGCCACAGTTAGACCTAGTTAGGAACCGACAATGGCTGTTGGAGTCTTTGACCTTTTTTCCATCGGGATAGGACCGTCCAGTTCGCACACCGTGGGTCCCATGCGGGCCGCAGCGGTGTTCGCCGAAGAGCTCAAGGCATCCGGGGTCCTTGACCGGGTGGCGTCGCTGCGGGTGGACCTCTACGGCTCCCTCGCCGCCACCGGGCACGGCCACGGCACCATGACCGCGATCCTGCTGGGCCTGGAGGGCTTCCACCCGGAGCTGATCCTGCCCGAGGACGTGGAGGAACGGCTGGCCGTGATCGCCGAAACCGGATTGCTGCAGCTGGCCGGATCCGTTCCGTTGCCCTACGGGGTGAAGGACATGGTGCTGCGCCCGCTGACCATCCTGCCGCGGCACACCAACGGCATGACGTTCACGGTGTCCGGCGTCGACGGCGAAGTCCTGCACAGTGCCACCTTCTTTTCGGTCGGCGGTGGTTTCATCGTGAGTGAGGGCGAGGAGGACGCCGCGCTCGAGGAGCTCGACGAGTCCAAGAAAGAGCTTCCGCTGCCGTTCCGCACCGCTGCGGAGCTGCTGGAACACTGCCGCATCACCTCCCTGAGCATCAGTGAGGTGATGCGGATCAATGAAGAAGACAGCCGCTCGGAGGAGGAGATCCGCGAGGGCCTGCTGCACATCTACTCCGTGATGGAGGGCTGTGTCCAGGTCAGCCTCGGACGCGTTGGCCTGCTGCCCGGCGGGCTGAAGGTCCGCCGTCGGGCTCCCGACTGGCATGACCGCCTGCTGAAGGAGGACAAGGACCGGGACCCGAAGTACTGGCAGGAATGGGTCAACCTGATCGCCCTCGCCGTCAACGAGGAAAACGCTTCCGGCGGCCGGGTGGTCACCGCGCCCACGAACGGCGCGGCCGGCATCATCCCGGCGGTGCTCTACTACGCCCTGCACTTCGCCCCGGGCATGGACAAGGCCACGCAGCAGGACCGCGACGACGTCGTGGTCAAGTTCCTGCTCACCGCCGCCGCCGTCGGGGTGCTCTATAAGGAGCAGGCCTCGATTTCCGGGGCGGAGGTGGGCTGCCAGGGCGAGGTGGGCTCGGCGTCGTCGATGGCCGCCGCCGGCCTGGCCGAGGTGATGGGCGGGACGCCGGCGCAGGTGGAGAACGCCGCGGAGATCGCGATGGAACACAACCTGGGGCTGACGTGCGACCCCATCGGCGGGCTCGTCCAGATCCCCTGCATCGAACGCAACGCGATCGCCGCCGCGAAGGCGATCAACGCCGCCAAGATGGCGCTCTGGGGTGACGGGTCGCACCGGGTGTCGCTGGACGAGGTCATCGTGACCATGCGTGAGACCGGCAAGGACATGAGCTCCAAATACAAGGAAACGGCCATGGGCGGCCTCGCCGTGAACGTGGTGGAGTGCTGAGGCCTTAGTTGTGGAGCGCTGCCCACAGGTTCAGTGACGAGGCGAACACGATCCACGACAGGTACGGCAGCATCAGCAGCCCTGCCGTACGGCTGATCGGACCGGAGTATCCAGCCCGCCCAGGCCTGGCCACGGGGGCGGAGGCGGCCAGGGACACCAGCAGCCCGAGCAGCAGGGAACCCGTAAAGTGCTGCCCTGCGAGCCCTGCAAGGGTGCCGCCGACAGTGGCGCGGGCGGTTGGTCGTGTGCCGGCATGATCCCAGCGCAACCCCTCCATTCAGCGTCCGTTCAGGCTGCGTTCCGGGCAGGAGCACAGGGGCGGGCAGATAGACTTGAGCGTGCATGTCCGCATGCCGCCGAAGCTCGTACCGCAATGATTGGATACCGCACCCTTGCGTGAATTCACTGCCCGCTTTGCCTCCGCCGAAGAGATCGCCAACTGGGATGCCCACGTCACCGCGAACCCCAATGGCGGCAATCTCCTCCAATCGGAGGCCTTTGCAGAGGTCAAGCAGCATTTCGGCTGGAAGCCCCTGCACCTCGTCTATGAGACGGCTGACTACACCAGCTACAACCTCGTGCTGGAGAAGTCCTTCCCACTCCTGGGCAAACTCTGGTACCTGATCAAGGGCCCGGACGTTGCCTCGGTCGAGGACATCCCCGGCATCGCCGCCGCCAACGCCGACTTCGTCAAACGCGCCAGGCTGGGCGTCTTCGCGATCAAGATCGAGCCGGACATCGTGCTGTTTGACAAAGCGAGGACAGTCATCGAAGGGGCAGGACTCGTCAAGACCCACAACCTGCAGCCCAACGATTCGACGGCCCTGCTGGATATCTCCCCGGAGGAGAATCAGCTCCTGCGCAACCTTCATTCACGCGGGCGGAACGCCGTCCGTCGGGCCATCCGGGAAGGCGTTGAAGTCCACAACGTGAAGCCCACCGAGGAGAACTTCCGGGCCATGTATGCGCTCATGACCACGACGGTGGAAGCCAAATCGCAGGTCCGGGTCCGCGAATTCGAGTACTACCGCCAATTCTGGACCAACTTCCTCAACCGGGGCCAGGGCCGCCTGCTGTTCGTCTATGAGAACGGCGTTCCGTCCGTGGGCGCCTTCGTCATCAACTACGGCCGCAAAGCGACCTACAAGGATGGCGGTTCATTGCAGAAGCGCAGCCAGTACGGCGATTCCCACCTCGTCCAGTGGACCGCCATCAACCAGCTTAAAGAGCTGGGTTGCACCGAATACGATTTCTGCGGCACGCCCCCGAGCGACCAGCTCAAGGACACGTCCAACCCGTTCCACGGGCTGGGCCTGTTCAAGACCAGTTTCAGCAAGACCGTCACAGATTTCGTCGGTTGCTACGACCAGGTGCTGAGCCCGCTGAAGTACAAGGCGTGGATGGCCGCCGGGGAGCGGCTGGCCCGCCAGATCCACACACGCCGCACGGGCCAGCAGTTTTACTGAACCGGCTGCAACCGAAACTTAGGAGGCCGGACATGACCAAAGAATCCGACGGCCGACGCAGGCCGCACACGGACGGACTGCCCCGGACCGAGCCGATGTCGCCCATGCAGGTGCGCCAGAACGTCGCCGCGAAGCGCATGTTGCGCAGGCTGGTGCAGGGCGAGAATCCGCCGACAGCGCCCATGAGCATCGTGGACCGGCTTGCCGGCAGCCCCTACGCCAATCCGATGATCCAGGTCGGCGGCGTTGACACCTCGGCGCGCAAGACCATCGACTTCGCACTGCATCTGGCAGAGTCCATGTTCCGGTACGGTGCCGGAGCCCTCGAAGTGGAAACCAGCATCATCGCCATCACCGCGGCCTTGGGCCTCAAGAACATCGAGGTGGACATCACCAACCAGTCGGTGGCCATCAATTACGCCCCGAAGGACCAGACGCCCATCTCCCTGCTGCGCGTGGTGCGGTCCTGGACCAACAATTACGCTGGCCTGGCGAAGGTGCACCAACTGGTCACGGACATCGTCGTTGGCGGCGTCGGACGCGAGGAGGCCGTGCGCCGGCTCGAGGAGATCACCCGCAGCCCCAAGCCGTTCCCCCGCTGGATGGTCACGGTAGCGTTCGGCGTATTCTCCGCCGTCTTCGTCGGTGTCCTCGGCGGCGGGCCCGGCGCCTCGGCGGTCGCCTTCCTGTCCAACCTGCTGGTCAGCCTGCTGGCCCGGCAGCTGGGGCGCTGGCGCACGCCGGACTTCTTCATCACGGCGTCGTGTTCCTTCCTGGTCACCTTCATCGCCCTGCTCCTGTGGCGGTTCGGCGGCCCGCTAGGGATCCAGATCGCCCCCGAGATCGTGGTGGTGGGCGGAATCCTGCTGCTGCTGCCGACCGGTCGGCTCGTCTCCTCGGTGCAGGATGCGATCAACGGATTCCCGGTCACGGCGGCCGGCCGTTTCCTCTCCACCATGCTGACCTTCGGCGCGCTCGTTGCCGGCATTGCGGTCGGCTTCGTGGTGGGCGACATGACCGGGATGGAGCCGATCGACGTCACCAAAACATTCCCGCCCGCGTATCCCTGGTGGGCGGTGGGCATCATGATCGCCGTCGCCGTCGTCGCGATTGGCATCACCGAGCAGACCAGCTGGCAGCTGCTGCTGCCCACGGCGACCATCGGCGTCGTTGGCTACCTCGTCCTGCTCGGCGGCGAGGCCCTCGGGGTCGGGCCGCGGTTCTCGCCGGCGCTCGCCGCGGTTGTGATCGGCCTGTTGGCCCGCGTGGTCGCCCTCCGGATGGGCGCACCGCAGCTGGTGGTGGCCGTTCCGGCCGCGCTGATCCTGCTGCCCGGACTCACTATATTCCGGTCGATGTATGTGTTGACGATCGAGGAATCCGAGATCCTGATGGGCGCCGGCGGGATGCTCAACGCCGGGGCCATCGTGCTGGGCGTTGCGGCCGGCATCGTGCTCGGTGACACCCTCGCCCGGCCCCTGACGAAGAGCCTGGCCAGCAACGAACGACGCCGGGCACGGCGCCGCTAGCACCGGCCCGGCTCATCGGGGCCGGCCGGGCACGGCGTCGCTAGCACCGGCCCGGCTGGCTGGGTTTGGCCGGTTGGATCTTGCTGTTAGATCTGCCCTACGGGCAGTTTCTTCTCCGCCTGGAAGTCGTCTTCCACCCGGCCCATAGCCCAGTAACCGGAGAGCGAAACCTGTCCGCGGTCAAGTCCATGCTGGGCATAGAAGACGTCCCGCAGACTCTTCATGTAGCCACGCTCGCCGTGGGCGAAGACCTGGACCCGGCCTTCGGGCCATTCAGAGTCGCGCACGGCGTTGATCAATACCTCGCTGGCGCCGGCAGCGACGCCTGCACGGAAGAGCCATCGCAGGTCGATGCCGGCGGGTGCGGCGATCGCCTGGACGTCCGCCTCGCTGTCCACCTCCAGGAACGCGAGGCCGCGGGCGTGCTGCGGCAGGGCCTCGATCACGGCGCCAATCGCCGGCAGGGCGGATTCGTCGCCGGCGAAGAGGTACCAGTCCGCGGCCGGGTCGGGGTTGTGGCCGCCGCCGGGGCCGGTGAAGACGATGCTGTCACCGGGCTGCGCGGAAGCCGCCCAGGGGCCGGCGAGGCCTTCATCGCCGTGGATGACGAAGTCGATCGCGAGCTCGCCGGCCGCCTCATCGACCCAGCGGACCGTGTAGGTGCGGGTGTGCGGCCACTGTTCGCGCGGCATGGTCTCGCGGATGGTCCAGAGGTCCAGCGGTTCCGAGTACTCGATCCCGGGCTGCGGGAACGCAATCTTGACGTAGCGGTCTACGAAGTCGTTGTTGACGTACCCGTCCAAGCCCGGACCGCCTGCGACGATGCGGACCATGTGCGGAGAGAGCTGTTCGCGGCGCAGCACCGTGAGGTTGACTTGTGGTCGCGATTTTCGGCTGGCCGAGGTGGTGGCGGGAAGTGTGGTCATGGGCCAAGCCTAGCCAACTACGCTGTTAATTCTCCGTGCCGGGAACCCGGGTTACGGACACGGGGGCAGCTCCCAGTCCACAGTGCCGTTTCCCTGGGCCTGCAGCAGGGCATTGGCCCGGCTGAAGGGACGGGAGCCGAAGAAACCCCGTGCGGCCGACAGCGGACTGGGGTGCGCGCTGGCGATCACCGGCGTCGGACCCAGCAACGGGCGGACGGATTCGGCATCCTTGCCCCAAAGTATCGCCACGAGGGGCGCGGGTCCGCCGGCTGCAGCGCTGCGGTTCGCCACGGCACTGATGGCGGCCGCCGTAATCGCCTCCCAGCCCTTGTTGCGGTGCGATCCTGCCGCCCCTGCCCGGACACTGAGCACCCTGTTCAGCAGCAGGACGCCCTGCTCCGCCCAGCGGCCGAGGTCCCCATGGATCCGCGGCGGGAGCCCCAGATCGGCGTCGAGTTCCCGGTAGATGTTGGCGAGACTGCGCGGGACGGGACGGGTGCCGCCATCGACCGCGAAGGACAATCCGACAGCATGGCCCGGCGTCGGATAGGGGTCCTGGCCCACAACGAGGACACGGACGCCGGCCAGTGGCTGCCGGAAGGCCCGCAGCACGTTCGACGGCCGGGGCAGCACCTCGTGCCCGCCGGCGGCCTCCGCCTCGAGGAATCCCAGCACGTCCCGCAGCTGACCCTCCACGGGGGTCAGCGCCTCCGCCCAGTCGGGAGCCACGAGCTCCGCCAGCGGCAGCCGTGCCAGCTGCGCAAAGCCCAAAATGTCAGCCGGCGCCGGTTCCAGCTCGAACAGCGGCGCTGCAACAGCGTTGCGGGTACGGGGCCGGCCGGTACGGGAGGAGTCGGCGCGGGAGGAGTCGGAGGCAGGCACCGCTCCATTCTCGCAGGGTCCCAAATGACAAGGGTGTTATTCGCCCGTAACATGGGATTGTCCTTCAGTCGGATCCAGTCAGGGAGTGTGTCGTGTCCGAAGCAGCGCAAGAGCACTTTTCGACGCCGGAATCGTTTACCGTGCATACCCGCAGCGAGTCGCCGCTGGGCAGCCGCGATCAGCAGATGCTGTCCCTCGAACGGCAGTGGTGGAAGTACGCCGGGGCCAAGGAACAGGCCATCCGGGAACTCTTCGACCTCTCCGCGACGCATTACTACCAGATCCTCAATGCGCTGATCGATACCGAGGATGCGCTGGCCCACGATCCCATGCTGGTGAAGAGATTGCGTAGACTACGTACGTCACGCGCAACGTGCCCGCACTGCTCGCCGCTTGGGCTCAGACGCGTAAAGCACCGGCCGGACGCGCGGACATTTCCGCGCCGATAAGGCCCTGGCAACTCGTAAGAAATCAGCAAGGACGTCGTTTTTACCATGACCAAATATGCGCGGGATGAATTTGACCAGGTCCCGGAGACCCCCACCCGGCAGGGTGTCCACCGGGCAGCGGCCGAATCCCGACGCCGCAGCCTGGCCCCCGTCCTGGCCGTCGGCGCCGCGGCGCTGGTCATCGGCCTGGTGGCTTTCCTGTTCCTGCCGAAGCTTGGCTTCAACTCGGCCGGCAACTCCTCGGCCGTGACCGCGGAACAGTCCGCCAGCCCGACCGCTTCACCGGCGCCCAGCGCCGGCAGCCCCGCCGCCGCAAGTGAGTCACCGTCGGCCACGGCAACGCCGTCAGACGCGCCGTCGCCCACGGCCACGCCGGAGGACGCCGCCGTCGTGGACAAGACGCAGCCCGTCGCAATCTATAACGCCACCGGGACGCCCGGACTGGCGGGACGGGTCGGCGATACCGTCGCTTCCGACGGCTGGATCCTGGGCCCGCGGGGCAACTGGGGCGGCGCGCGGCAGACGAGCTCGGTGATCTTCTACAACGGGGCGCAGCAGAGGTCCAACGCCGAGGCCCTGGCCTCCCTGCTCGGCATCCAGTCCCTTGTCGACTCCGCCCAGTTCAACATGCCGCTTGTCGTCGTCCTCGGGCCCGGCTTCCAGTAGCCCCGGGGTCCGGCTTCCAGCAGCCCTGTTCGGTTACGCCTGAATAACTATTAGGCACCGGCGCGGCCTGCACCCTGCGCACCGGCGCACCGCCGCGGGTACAGTGTTTTGCGGACTTCGTTTTCGCATTCCGCGGCGCACATCGAGGTGCGGCGACCGCCAGCTAGCTGAAAGTGTGGGCACCATGGCCTTGGGAACCGTCAAGTGGTTCAACGCCGAAAAGGGCTACGGCTTCATCACCGTGGACAACTCCGGCGATGACGTCTTCGTGCACTGGTCAGCCATCGTGGGCGAGGGCTACCGTGCCCTCGATGAGGGCCAGCGCGTGGAACTGGAAGTGGGCGAGGGCGAGAAGGGCCCCCAGGCCGAAAGCGTCCGGCCGGCCTAGTGGCAGTCCCTGCGGCAGCGCACGCCAGGCGTGATCCTGCCGGACCCAAACCCGTCCGACGCCGGACTGCCGCCCTGCGGCTGGGCCGCTCCGCCGCGGGGGGCGCCGCAGCGCTGCTGGCGCTGACCGGCTGCCTGGCACCCGCGGGCGGCGACCGGGTGCAGAGCGCTGAGGCCAGCGGCGACGGCACGCTCAGGGTAGGCCTGCTCCTGGACAACACCGGCAGGCAAGGCTTCCTCAACACCGCCCAGCTGGCGGCGGCACAACTTGCCGTTCGCGAAATCAACGCCGCCGGCGGACATGAAGGCAAACCGGTCGAGCTGCTACCCGAGACCATCAGCGAAGACACCGCCGCCCAGGCCAAGGAGCTCGCGGCCGCCAAGGCGGACGTCGTCATCGGTCCGACCGACTCCAGCCGCGCCCCCGCCGCCATCGATGTGTTGTCCAACGCCAAGGTCGCACTGATTTCCCCTGCCAACGCGGCCAGCGGACTGAGCACCTACAACAGCGGCGGGTACTATTTCCGGACCTCCACAGCCGACGTCGCCCAGGCCGCCGTCCTCGTCAAGCTCGCCAAGGACGGCGGCGCCAAGACCCTTGCCATCGTGTACGAGGAAGGCGGCTACGGCAAAGGCGTCTCTGCCGCCGTCGGCGCCGCGGCCAAAGACGCCGGACTGGGGCCGGTGGCCGTCGCGGAATTCAGGCCAGGTCATGCGCAACAGGCGGCCGCCGCCGCCAAGGCGGCAGCCCCGGACGCCGTCGTGCTCGTCGCCCGGGACGGTGCGCAAGGCGCCATCGCGGAGCTGAACAACGCCGGTCTGGGGGGACGAAAGCTCATCCTCAGCGACGGCGCAGTCAACGAGTACGGCTCCGGTCTCGGGTCAGGAGCCCTCGACGGGGCACGCGGCATCCTGCCCGGTGTTTTTCCCTCGGCCCATTTCCAGGGCGAGCTGGTGTCCGTTGATCCAGGCCTGAAAGACATGACCTTTGCCGCAGAAACATACGACGCGGTCAACCTGGCCGTTATCGCGGCGGCAGCGGCAAACGACGACGCAGGCACCTCCATCGCGGCCCGGCTGATCGCCGTCTCCGGAGGCGCGGTGCAGCCCGCCGGCGGGGCACAGCCCGCCGGCGAAACGGCGGTCTGCACGTCCTACCAGGCCTGTATCGACGTCCTGCGCGCGGGCAAGCGCCCCGACTACGACGGCCAATCCGGAGTAATCAACTTCGATTCCAATGGCGATGTCACCTCAGCGAACTACATGGTGTTCGACTATGGCTCGGATAACCACGCCACCTTGAGCGGAAGCGAAACGGCCAGCAGCAGCGGCGGTTGATCGCCCGTAGCGAATTGTGCCGCAACAGAAGGCGGGCAGGGAGCCGAAACGGCCCCCAGCGGGACGTGCACTGCTTGCACTCTCCCCGGGGGAGTGCTAATTATTGACTTAGCACTCCCGCGTATCGACTGCTAAAACGACGCCCGGTTCCACCGGTAACGAAGTGCGGCAGACGGACTGGGAGCGAAAGAAATACCTGGCTGGGTGAGATCCCGGACCTGGCGGCGTACAGAGGCTGCCGGGTGTTGGATCGTCCGTCGCGGGCACCGCAGCGAGGTTCATTCTTAACGACTGTCCCGAAAGGACTACTGCCGTTATGGCCAAGATCATTGCATTTGATGAAGAGGCACGCCGCGGTCTTGAGCGGGGCCTGAACATCCTCGCCGACGCCGTCAAGGTCACCCTCGGCCCGCGTGGACGCAACGTCGTCCTCGAAAAGAAGTGGGGCGCCCCCACGATCACCAACGATGGTGTTTCCATCGCCAAGGAGATCGAGCTGGACGACCCTTACGAGAAGATCGGCGCCGAGCTGGTCAAGGAAGTTGCCAAGAAGACGGACGACGTCGCCGGCGACGGAACCACCACCGCAACCGTGCTGGCACAGGCCCTGGTCAAGGAAGGCCTGCGCAACGTCGCGGCCGGAGCTGACCCCCTGTCCCTCAAGCGCGGCATCGAGAAGGCTGTCGAAGCCGTCACGCGCGAACTCCTGGCTTCAGCCAAGGAAATCGAAACCAAGGAAGAGATTGCCGCCACCGCGTCCATCTCCGCCGGCGACGACGAGATTGGCGCCCTGATTGCCGAAGCCCTGGACAAGGTCGGCAAGGAAGGCGTCATCACGGTCGAGGAGTCGAACACCTTCGGCCTGGAACTTGAGCTCACCGAAGGCATGCGCTTCGACAAGGGCTACATCTCCGCTTACTTCGTCACCGACGCAGAGCGCCAGGAAACGGTCCTTGAGGATCCGTACATCCTGATCGTCAACTCCAAGATCTCCAGCGTCAAGGAACTGGTTGCTGTCCTCGAAAAGGTCATGCAGTCTTCCAAGCCGCTGCTGATCATTGCCGAAGACATCGAGGGCGAGGCCCTGGCCACCCTGATCGTGAACAAGATCCGTGGCACGTTCAAGTCCGTTGCCGTCAAGGCTCCGGGCTTCGGCGACCGCCGCAAGGCGCAGCTCGCGGACATCGCCATCCTCACCGGTGGCCAGGTCATCTCCGAGGAAGTCGGCCTCAAGCTCGAGACCGCCGGCCTCGAACTCCTGGGCCACGCCCGGAAGGTTGTTGTCACCAAGGACGAGACCACCATCGTCGAGGGTGCAGGCGACGCCGACCAGATCGCCGGCCGCGTTTCCCAGATCCGCTCCGAGATCGAGAACTCCGATTCCGACTACGACCGCGAGAAGCTGCAGGAACGCCTGGCCAAGCTGGCCGGCGGCGTTGCAGTCATCAAGGCCGGAGCCGCCACCGAAGTGGAGCTCAAGGAACGCAAGCACCGCATTGAGGACGCAGTCCGCAACGCCAAGGCTGCTGTTGAAGAGGGCATCGTCGCCGGCGGTGGCGTTGCCCTGATCCAGGCCGGCGCCAAGGCATTCGCCAACCTGCAGCTCGACGGCGACGAAGCAACCGGTGCGAACATCGTCCGCGTTGCCATCGACGCCCCGCTGAAGCAGATCGCCTTCAACGCCGGCCTCGAGCCGGGCGTTGTGGTCGACAAGGTACGCGGCCTGCCTGCAGGCCACGGCCTGAACGCAGCAACCGGCGAGTACGTCGACCTGCTGGCTGCCGGCATCAACGACCCGGTCAAGGTCACCCGCTCTGCCCTGCAGAACGCGGCTTCCATTGCCGGCCTGTTCCTCACCACCGAGGCCGTTGTGGCCGACAAGCCGGAGAAGAACGCTCCGGCCATGGGCGGCGGCGACGACATGGGCGGTATGGGCGGCATGGGCGGTTTCTAACCACCCGGCTCTCCCTTCGCTGAACACATCAGCGCTGAACGCATAGTTCAACGGCGGCGGTTCCACCTCAGGGTGGGACCGCCGCCGGCGTTAACCCGCCGCTCTGCCCGGCATTGCCCCCGGTCCCGGCCGGCGGGTGGCAGGGCGGCCTGGGCGGGCCCAGGTCCTTCCGGCCCAGGTCCTGGCGGGGGCCGGGTGGCCGGGCGAGCCCAGGTCCTGGCGGGGTGGGTCCTGGCGGGGCGGGGAGGCATGCGTGGGTGCGGAGCGGGAGGTCTGGCAGGATAGTGCAGTGACGATTACAGCAGCGGCCGACGGTTCGGCTTTAGGAAATCCCGGCCCGGCCGGATGGGCCTGGTACGTGAACGATGACTGCTGGCGGGCCGGGGGATGGCCGCATGGCACCAACAATCAGGGTGAGCTGATGGCCGTCCTGGACCTTTTCCGGTCCACGGCGCACCTCCCGGGCGAGGATCTGCACATCCTCTGTGACAGCCAGTACGTCATCAACTCCGTCACGAAGTGGATGCCGGGCTGGAAGCGGAAGGGCTGGCGCAAGTCGGACGGCAAGCCCGTTCTGAACGTGGAACTGCTCAAGGAGATCGACCAGGAACTGCGTGGCCGCAAGTACACGTTCGAGTGGGTCCGCGGCCATGCCGGGCACGACCTGAACGAGGCTGCCGATGAGCGCGCCAGAGCCGCGGCCACTGCCTACCAGCAGGGCGTCGCGGTGCGGCAGGGCCCCGGCTTCGGCACGACGGCGGAGAGCCCCAGCGAGGTTCCGCACCCCGCAGCAGCACGCGCGCCCATAACTGCGCCGCCAACGCTTCCGGCAGTGTCGCCGCGGCCAAGCCAGCAGGAGCTCTTCGGCCAGGCCGGAGGATTCGAGGAGCCGGATCTCTTCAGCGAGCTCGAGGAGGAGTCCACGCCTGCCCCGGGCACGGACGCCAGCCCGGAGGCCATCGTCGAAGCGCTGGAACGCGAGCTCCTCCGGCCGGAAACCCGGGCAGACCTCGGACGCACGGGCGTGCTGCTGCATCCGGACTTCACCGAGATCGGGAGCTCGGGCCGGATCTGGACCCGGGATGCCGTGATGATGGAGCTGGAGGAGAGCCCTGCGGGCCCCATCGAGCTGGAGCTGCTGGGCGCCGACCGCCTGAGTGAAAGCACTGTCCTGCTGACCTACCGCAGCTACGCCCGCTCCCGGACGACCCTGCGCAGCTCCCTATGGGTCCGTGACGGCGCCCAATGGCGGCTCCGCTTCCATCAGGGCACCCCGGAGACCTGGGGTCCGGCACGGGGCCTTCCGGGGCCTGGGTCCGGTACGGGTCCTTCCGAGGTTTGAGGTCCGTCATCAGGGCCTTCAGCAGGCCTGAGGTCCGCACGGGGCCGGCCTGGCGCGCTGCTATCCGAAGCGCTGGGTGTTGTTCAACTCCGTCTGGTCATAGCTGGCCGCCGCCGCGGTGAGCGCCAGATTGATGGAGGCCAGGGACGCTTCGACCCTGCCCTGGGTCAGGGTCCACTCGGCGACGAGGGCCTGGAAGTTGCTCGCCGCCGCGCCGCGCCAGCTGGCCTGCAGCTCGTCGAGGCCCAGCTTCATGGCCTGAACGTCGGAGCTGATCCGCTCGACCGTTGCCTTTACATTTGCTGACTTCAGCTGGAGCAGTTCAGTGTCGACGGAGATGATGCTCATGGATTAGCCTCCCGGAGTCTGGGAGCAGCCCCGGTCCGTCGTCGCGCAGGCGACGCCGGAGGGGGCTGGCTCGTCCGGGCTTTCCGGACACCACCAGACTAGGCAGGGAAGGCTGGCGCTGACTGCGGCCGGCTTGGCTATGTGGACAACCGCAGGCCGGCCCGGGCGGGCGGGACACCGGCAGCCCAAGCGACAGCGTGCCACCAAAGAAATCTAGGCGGCGGCTGCGTCTCCGGGGCCTGCGCTTGCCCTGCCGCCGTGTGCCCTGCCGCCGTCCGCTGAGGCCTCCTCCGCTGAGGCCTCCTCGGTCAAGGCCTCGTCCAGGTACGGAAGGCTCACGACCAGGGTGGCGCCGCCGCCGTCGGTCTTCTTGACCTGGACCGTGCCGGCATGGGAACCGACGATGGCCGCAACGATCGCGAGCCCCAGCCCGCTGCCGCCGGTTTCCCGCGTCCGTGAGGTGTCCGCGCGGTAGAAGCGCTCAAAGATCCGTGCGGCTTCCTCCTCGGGGACGCCCGGACCATGGTCGCGGACCTCCATCACCGAGTGCCGCGTCCCGTCCTCGGAGGTCCGGACACCGACGGCGAGTTCGATGGGCGTGCCCTCCGGTGTGTAGCGCAAGGCATTGCCGACAAGGTTGCCGATCACCTGCCGCAGTTTTGCCTCGTCGCCCAGCACGGGGGCGGCGGTGGCAGGACCGCCGTCGAGACCGGTGAGGGAAATGGTGCGGTTGCGGTCGCTGGCCTGGGTGTCCACTACGGCGTCGTGCGCGAGCAGCAACAGGTCCACAGGCTTCCGGGCAAGCGGGCGCTGCTCGTCGATCCGGGCCAGCAGCAGCAGGTCCTCGACCATGGTTCCCATCCGCTTGGCTTCACTTTCGATCCGCCCCATCGCCGTGGCGACGTCCTCCGGGGTGGACAGGGCGCCGTGCCGGTACAGTTCGGAGAACCCGCGGATGGTCACGAGCGGGGTCCGCAGTTCATGGGAGGCATCGGCGGCGAAGCGGCGCATCCGCTCCTCGGACGCCATCCGGGCGGCGAAGGCCGATTCAATGTGCGCCAGCATGGCGTTGAGGGAACTGCCCAGCCTGCCGACTTCGGTGTTAGGGTTTTCGATTTCCACGCGTCTCGAGAGGTCCCCGGCGGCGATGGCCGCCGCGGTTTTCTCCACCCGGGCCAACGGCCTGAAGGACCGGGAGATGCTCCAGGTGGCGATCAGGAAGGCCAGCACCAGGGTCAGCAGTCCGACGCCGACCACCACCAGGACGGCGTGTTCCATCACGGAGTCCACCGGTGCGAGGGGAAGCCCGATCACCACCACCGAGGTGCGCCCGTTCGAATCCACCACGCTGAGGGCCACCACCCGCCAGTTGTGCCCGTCCGTTCCGCGGACCTGGTAGGGCGCCTGCTGGCGGACCCGGGCCTCGGCGGCGGAGATGTTGCTGATGTCGGGGCGTGATTCCTTGTCGCCGCCGAACGGATAGGCGGGCAGCCCGGGGCTGAAGAGCATCAGCGAATAGTCGGTGGGGATGTTGGGGTTTTGTTCCTGCAGCTGGCTGAAGGACTTCTGCTGGCGCACGGAGTCGACGGCGGCTTTGAGCTTGTCGTCCACCTGCCCCTGCAGGTAGCTGTGCAGCAGCGTCAGGGTGCCGGCGCCGGTGGCGGTGAGTGCCACCAGCATCAGCGCCGTCATGATGGCGACGAGCTGGGACCTTAGTGGGGCCGACTTCCAACGCCGCAGCAAGGTCAGCGCTTCTCTGCCGTCCGCAGCACGTAGCCGACGCCGCGCTTGGTCTGGATCAGCGCCGGGGCATCCGGATCGATGTCCACCTTGCGGCGCAGGTAGGAGATGTAGGACTCGACGATCGAGGCATCCCCGTTGAAGTCGTATTCCCAGACATGATCCAGGATCTGGGCCTTGGACAGGACCCGGTTCGGGTTGAGCATGAGGTAGCGCAGGAGTTTGAACTCGGTCGGGGAGAGCTCGATCACGGTGCCGCCGCGACGTACCTCGTGGGCGTCGTCGTCGAGCGCCAGATCGTCCACCCGGATCACCGCGTCATCGTCCTGCAGCGGCTGGGTGCGGCGCAGCACGGCGCGGATGCGCGCCACGACTTCGTCGAGGCTGAAGGGCTTCGTGACGTAATCGTCGCCGCCGACCGTCAGCCCCATCACCTTGTCCTCCGTGTCGTCTTTCGCGGTCAGGAACAGCACGGGGAAATGCTTGCCCGCGGCACGCAACCGGCGCGTGACGGTGAAGCCGTCCATGTCCGGCAGCATGACATCCAGCACGGCCAGGTCGGGGGAGTGCAGCTCGGCCGCGGCCAGCGCGTCCCGCCCGTTAGCCGCCGAGACTACCTCGAAGCCGGCGAAGCGGAGGGAGGTGGAGAGCAGCTCGCGGATGTTCGGTTCATCATCGACGACGAGGAGCTTGGCTTCGGGACCGGTCTTTTTCATAATTCCCATGATGCTCCCAGACTCTGGGAGTTTTCTGAATGGCGGATGTGCGTTTTCTGGGCGAGCTAGCCTGCGGCGCCCACGTCCTTGGCGTCCATGATCCGGTACGCGTAGCCCTGCTCGGCGAGGAAGCGCTGGCGCTTGGCGGCGAAATCCTGGTCCAGGGTGTCGCGGGCCACGAGCGAGTAAAAGCGGGCGGCGCGGCCGTCCTTCTTCGGCCGCAGCAGCCGCCCGAGCCGCTGGGCTTCCTCCTGGCGGGAGCCGAAGGACCCGGAGACCTGGATTGCCACCGAGGCCTCGGGCAGGTCGATCGAGAAATTGGCAACCTTGGACACCACCAGGGTCTGGACCTCGCCGGCTCTGAAAGCGTTGAAGAGCTTCTGGCGCTCCTTCACGGAGGTCTCGCCCTTGATCACAGGCGCCTTCAGGCGCTCGCCGATCTCGTCCAGCTGGTCGATGTACTGCCCGATCACGAGGAGCTGCTCACCGGCGTGCTCGGCGACGAGCTGCTCCACCACGAGGGTTTTGGACTCCGAGGTGGAGCACAGCCGGTACTTGTCCGCATCCTCGGCCATGGCGTAGGCGACGCGCTCGTCACGCGGCAAGTCGATCCGGACCTCCACGCAGTCCGCCGGTGCAATGTACCCCTGCGCCTCGATGTCCTTCCACGGCGCGTCATAGCGCTTGGGCCCGATCAGGCTGAAGACCTCGCCCTCACGCCCGTCCTCGCGGACCAGGGTGGCGGTGAGGCCCAGCCGGCGGCGCGCCTGCAGGTCGGCCGTCATCCGGAAAATCGGGGCGGGCAGCAGATGGACCTCGTCGTAGATAATGAGTCCCCAGTCATTGCCGTCCACGAGCTCCAGATGGGGATACAACCCGCCCCGCTTCGTGGTCAAGACCTGGTACGTGGCGATTGTGACCGGACGGACCTCCTTGACGGAGCCCGAATATTCGCCGATCTCTTCTTCGGTCAACGAGGTCCGCTTGAGCAGCTCATCCTTCCACTGACGCGCGGACACCGTGTTGGTCACCAGGATCAGGGTAGTGGTGGAGCTCGTGGCCATCGCCGCGGCGCCTACCAGCGTCTTGCCGGCTCCGCAGGGGAGCACGACGACGCCGCTGCCGCCGGCCCAGAAGTTTTCCATCGCCAGCTGCTGGTAGGGGCGGAGCTTCCAGCCGGACTCGTCCAGCATGATCGGATGGGGCGTCCCGTCGACGTAGCCCGCCAGGTCCTCGGCGGGCCAACCGAGCTTGAGCAGCAGCTGCTTGAGCTGCCCGCGCTGGGAGGAATGCACTACCACGGTCTCACCGTCGATCCGCGGACCCAGCAAGGGAGCGATCTTCCTGGCGCGGCTGACCTCCTCCAACACCGGATAGTCGGAGGTGCGCATCACCAGGCCGTGCTGCGGATCCTTTTCGAGCCGCAGCCGGCCGTAACGGGACATGGTCTCTTCCACGTCGATCAGCAGCGAGTGCGGCACCGGGAACCGGGAGTATTTCAGCAGCGTGTCCAGAACCTTTTCGGCGTCGAGACCGGCGGCCCGGGCATTCCAGAGGCCCAGCGGCGTCAGCCGGTAACTGTGCACGTGCTCCGGGGCGCGCTCCAGCTCGGCAAAGGCGGCGATGGCGTGGCGCGCTTCGGTGGCCAGTTCGTGGTCGACTTCGAGCAGGATGGTCTTGTCACTCTGGACGATCAGGGGTCCGTCATTCACTGGAGCAATTCCTCAGCGGCTTCTACATCAATAATCCGGTGGATGGACAGGACGCGTTCGGTTTCCTTTTCCGGATCGAAGACCCGCACCCGTCCACCGTTCACAGCTACCGGAACAACCGTTTCGCGGACGGCATTCCCCATGCTGTCCACGACGTTCATCACCACCCGCTGTTTGAGCCTGATCGCCTTGAGCAATGTCTCCAGCCCCAGCTGGTGTGGCCTCTTCGCTGCCCTGCGCGGGGTGCCCGCCCGGACCGTCGGCTGCCGGGCGCCCGCCGCGCAGCACCGCCAGCTGCGCGTCGACGTCGGCTTCCGGCGGGGCGGTCCGCGGCGCGGTGTACACCGGCCGCGCGCTGCCGGGCACGGCGGTGCTGCTGCGGCGCAGCCGGACGAGCGCGGACTCGTCCTCGACGGCCGGTGACAGGCCCAGGTTCCGGAGCAGCTGGGCGGTTTCCCGTGGCGGGGCGGAGGAGATGAGTACGGTGGGGGCGATGCGGGCCAGGCCCAGCCCGGACGCCGCGGAGGCGTGGAGCAGTTCCAGCAGCGCAGTTTCGTCGTCGCTCTGGATGAAGCTGGCCGCGGCGCCGACGCGGAGCCTGGCATGCCGGGCAGCGGTGTCTTCGATCAGGTAGCTGAGCGGCTGCGGGATGGCAGTGGCGGAGTGCTGGCGCAGGAAGTCCAACAGGGTCTGGGCGTCCTGTCCGGCGTCGAGCGCCCGGCGGACCGACGAGACGGAGAACCGGTAGATGGTGGCCGGTCCCTGGCCCTCGGCATCGGCCATGGTCAGGAGCTTCTCGCTCAGTTCCGGGGCGAGGTAGCCCGGGGCCACAGCGGTCAGGTCCGCCTGCAGCAGGACATGGTTCAGCGCGGCGGGCAGGTGTTCGCCCAGGGTCCCGAGTGCCTCGTCGGGCTGCCCGGCTGCGATCGCGGCGCCGATCTGACTTAGGGCGCCGGAGCCGATAAGCCCCAGCATTTCGGCTTCCGCCAGGACACCACGGATCAGCGAGCTGAAGCGCCGGGCCATCCGGGGCTGTGACCAGTCTGCCCGTTCCAGCACGGCGGCGGCGTCGAGCACGGGTGCCTGCCCGTCCAGTGCCGAGGCTTCCCGGGTGAGTTCATTGAGGATTTCCAGGATCCGTTTGCGGACCACGGGGGCGTCCGGCCGCTGCGCCTCTGCCGAGAGCGCGTTGATGGTGGTGCCTGCCGGTCCCCGGTGCGCGGACGGCCCGGGGCCTCCGCCGTTGACGGGCTGGCCCACAAGAGACGGGGCACGCTCGCTCGCGAGCCAGGCGTTGACCAGCCAGAGCCACTGCTCCTGGCGCGGCAGCGTGAGCCACTCCAGTTGCGGGGGCTGGACCCAGGCGGAACTGTCGACGTCGAGGCGCAGCAGGCCGGCGAGGGCGCAGAGCTCGGCGAGGACGCCGGCCTCGTGCAGTTCGATCCGCAGCGAATCGGCCAGCCGCTTCATCTCGCGCACCCCGACGCCGCCGCTGCGCAGCGTGAGCAGCGGCTGTTCACGGACGAGGTGGAGCAGCTCGCCGACGAGCCGCAGGGTTTCGGCGATCGCACCCAGGGCGGCGTTGCGCCGAAGTGCAGCACTCGTGGAACCCAGCCGGGGTACCGGGGGAGTCAACGCGAAGTTCTCAATGACGAAGCCACCGCGCAGCGAGACGCCGACGCTGTGGGGTAGCTCGACATGCGCGGCGTCCAGCGGCACCAGCAGGCCGCGGGCCAGCAGCCAGTCCACCGGACCGAGGTCGGAGCTTTCGTGGATCACGGAAGCGCGGCGCTGCGCTTGGGGGACGGCCCCCATGGCCCAGTTCCCGAACCGGGCGAGCAGCGCGGTGGTGCGTTCCGGGGCGTCGGCGAGGATTTCCTGGAGCGACGCGGGCGAGGCCGTCCAGTGCTGCAGCGACAGGGCTGCCTCCATCGGCGTCGTGGCGGGGGCGACGGCCGCGCCGCTGCGGTGCAGTTCCCCTACGAGCTGGACCACGCGTTGCGCAAACGCAGGCTGCAGCCGGACCAGCTCGGTGTAGCTGCGTCCCAGACCGGCGGGGTAGATGCCGATGACGTCCTTGAGGCTGCCCACCGGAAGGTAGTACCGCTGCCGCGCGGGTGCCGGAGCGATCCCATGCGGTGGCTCGGCCCGGTGCACCAGCGCCAGTTCCTGCAAGGAGTGCAGCAAGCGGTCGATCGAGGTCAGCGAAGCGCCGTTGATCAGCTTCTTCAGCATCGCTGATGAGGCGCTGTGTCCGGTGTCCGTGTTGGTGCACAGGTGCAGCGTTTCCAGCACCTGCATTTCGGGGCGGTTGAGCCGCTCCAAGGCACGTTGCACGCTTACCCGGCCGCTCGCACGGGCGGCGAGGGCTGCGAAGTCCGGAACGCCGGGCGAGATGAGGTCCGGCCGCGCGGAGAACAAGGCCCGCAGCGAGTCGTCGCTGCGTGCCTCCAGTTCCTTGCTGAGCGCGCGAATAAGGGACATCAGTCCAACGTTACCTTTCACCCGGCTCTCGCGTCCGGCGGCGGGCCGCAACGCCGTCGACCACCAGCACCAGCATCAGCAGGAAGGCAAAGGGCAACCCGTAGAGCGCCGTGGAGGTGATCCAGGCCGGGGCAACCAGATTGCCGAACGCCAAGGCCATCACTGCTCCTACCGCCAGCAGTGACAAAACGGCGACCGCTGCCGCAATGATCTGCAGGGGCCGCCGGAAGCGCAATGGTGTCATGTGGCCAACGCTAACAGTCCCGCTTCCTCCGTGCCTCACACTGTCATAGTGGGCGTGGCAGGATAACCTTGAAGGAACAGACCAACACGGTCCGGGCAGTCATCCCTTGAACCCGCATCTCAATGCGGATGCGGTGGCCGTCGGCCGTGTCACCAGCGGAACGAAGAAGGTTGATTACGTGCCTACCGGCAAGGTCAAGTGGTATGACAAGGAAAAGGGCTTCGGATTCCTCGCTGCGGAGGACGGCCAGGAGGTCTTCCTGCCTAAATCGGCACTGCCCGAGGGTGTAACGGAACTCAAGGCCGGGACCCGGGTGGAGTTCGGCGTGGCAGACGGCCGCAAGGGTGCACAGGCACTGGGCCTGCGGGTGCTGGACAAAACGCCGTCCATCGCCAAGGCCAAGCGCCCCAGCGCCAAGGACCTCGCCCCGCTGGTCCAGGACCTGGTCACGGTACTGGACAACCTCTCCGGCACGCTCTCCGCGGGCAAGTACCCGGAAGGCAACAAGGCCAAGGCGATCGCGGCCGCCCTCCGTAAAGTCGCCGACGAGCTGGACGCGTAAGGCTCCTGATGTCAGTGGAACGTGAGCAGAACGCACAGAATGCCCCCGGCGCAGCCGGATCAAGCACAGCCGGATCCAAAGCACCGGGATCCAAAGCACCGGGATCCGCGTCCAAGCCGCGCACCGGCGTTCCGGTCTGGCGCACGGGCAAGCCCGACGCCGTCCTCGCCGCCGCCGTCGACGTCGCCCGCGCCGCAGTGGAAGGCATTGCCCCTGCCGAGCAGATCGGCCGGCACCTGGGCGCCCGCACCGAGGGCGACCGCCTGGTCACGCACCTCTTTGAATCGAAGCTGGCCGGCTACGGTGGCTGGCAGTGGTACGCCGTGCTGACGCGCAATTCACGGTCCAAGGTGGTCACGGTCGACGAGCTGGGCCTGCTGCCCTCCGAAGGTTCGATCCTGGCGCCCGAGTGGGTCCCCTGGGCCGAGCGGGTCCGCCCGGAAGACGCCCAGGACGAGGAATCCGCTGAGCCTTCGGCCGCGGCCGCGGCTGCGGAGCCGCACGCCAGCGCCCCGGACGACGACGAGGCCGCTGTTGTCGACGACGCCGCAGTCGTCGGCGATGCCGCCGACGAGTATGACGACGACGAAGAGTACGACGACGACGAGGGTAATACCGACCGCGATGCCGAGCCGGTGCGGCCGGCCGAAGAGGCTGACTAGGGGTTGGAACGCTTCGGGAGAACGCGGGGTGAGGGCCGGGCATGACGTCCACCTTCAAGTCCCTGCACATCCTGAACTACCGGATCTGGTTCATCGGGGCACTGATCTCCAACATCGGGACCTGGATGCAGCGCACGGCGCAGGACTGGCTGGTCTTTGACCATCTCACCGAGCACGACGCCGGAGCCATGGGCCTCACGATGGCGCTGCAGCTGGGCCCGCAACTCTTCCTTGCGCCCGTAGCCGGGCTGGTGGCCGACCGCTTCAACCGCAGACAGCTGCTGGTGCTCACACAGTCCGCCATGGCCCTGCTGAGCGCGGGCCTCGGGATCCTCGTGCTCTCCGGCACCGCGCAGCTCATGCACGTCTATGGCTTTGCCCTGCTGCTCGGCGTGGTGTCCGCCCTGGACGCACCCGTGCGCCAGACCTTCGTCTCCGAGCTGGTCCGGGACGACTACCTGCCCAATGCGGTGGCGCTCAACAGTGCCTCCTTCAACGTGGCCAGGATGATCGGACCCGCTGTGGCCGGCATCCTGACGGTCGCCGTCGGCCCGGGCTGGGTCTTCCTGATCAACACCGCCACGTTCGTGGCGCTGCTGCTGAGCCTGTGGAGGATTCCCGCCGCCTCGCTGCGCCAGCTGCCGCGGGCCGCAGCGGGCAAGGGCCGCATCCGTGAGGGCCTGCGCTATGTCCGCTTCCGCCCCGACATCGTCGTGGTGCTGGTCGCGGTCTTCATCGTGGGGACCCTGGGGCTGAACTTCGTGCTGTTCATCGCGGCGATGGTCGGCACCGAGTTCGGCCTCGATGCCAGCGCCTTCGGGCTGATGAATTCGATCATGGCGATCGGCTCGGTTGCCGGCGCGCTGCTCTCGGCCGGACGGGGCAAGCCCAGGCTGCGGATCATTTTCGGGGCAGCCGGCGCGTTCGGCGTGGCCTCCGGCATCGCCGCGCTCGCCCCCGACTATTTCTGGTTCGGGGTGGCGCTGGTGCCGGTGGGGCTCTTCGCGATCACCATGATGACGAGCGCCAACGGCTACGTCCAGACGACGACGGACCCCGTTATGCGGGGGCGGGTGATGGCACTTTACATGGCGATCTTCATGGGTGGCACGCCGATCGGCGCCCCGCTGGTGGGCTGGGTGGCGAACGTCGCCGGTCCCCGCTGGTCGATGGGCGTCGCGGCAGCAGCCGGCGTCCTCGCCGCCGTGATCGGCCTGGTCTGGATCGTCCGCGCCCGCCAGCTGAGGATCCGGTTCGACCGCCGGGCCCCGGCGATGCACCATTTCCGCCTCGAATCCGGCGCTCCGCGCGCCCGTACCGACGCGGACGGCGTCGGCCGGGAGTCAAACCCGGACGACGCCGTCGAACGCTGAAGCGCTGAGTTGGAACGCTGAAGCATTGAGTTGAGCGCTGAGCTACTTCTTCAGCTCCGCGACGACGAAATCGATGCATTCGAGCAACGCCGAAACGTCGTCCGGTTCGATCGCGACGAACGTGGCGATGCGCAGCTGGTTGCGTCCCAGCTTCCGGTAGGGCTCGGTGTCCACGATGCCGTTGGCCCGCAGCACCTTGGCGATGGCCGCGGCGTCTATCGAGTCGTCAAAGTCGATCGTGGCGATCACATTGGAACGGTCCTCGGCCTTGGCCACGAACGGGGTGGCGTAGTCGGAGGCTTCGGCCCAGCGGTAGATCCGCCCGGCCGAGTCCGTGGTCCGGCCGGTGGCAAAGTCCAGGCCGCCGTTGGAGTTGAGCCACTGCGTCTGGGCGTCCAGGGTGATCAGGGTTGCCAGTGCCGGGGTGTTGTAGGTCTGGTTCAGGCGGGAGTTGTCAATCGCCGTCTGCAGGTCCAGGAAGTCCGGGATCCAGCGGCCGCTGGCCTTGATCCGTGCCGCACGCTCCAGGGCGGCGGGGGAGAAGAGGCCAAGCCACAGGCCGCCGTCGGACGCGAAATTCTTCTGCGGGGCGAAGTAGTACACATCCGCTTCGGCCACGTCGACGTCGAGTCCGCCGGCCGCGGAGGTGGCGTCGACCAGCACGAGGGCACCCTCATCGGCGCCGGCCACGCGCCGGACCGGGGCGGCCACGCCGGTTGAGGTCTCGTTCTGGGGCCACGCATACACGTCGACGCCGGCCTCCGCCCGCGCCGCCGGACGGGTGCCGGGCTCGGACTTGATGATGGAGGAGTCCGCCAGGAACGGCGCCTTGTTGGTGGCCGCGGCAAACTTCGAGCCGAACTCGCCGAACGAAAGGTGCTGGGCCTTGCTCTCCACCAGTCCGAAGCTGGCGATGTCCCAGAACGCGGTGGAACCGCCGACGCCAAGGACGACCTCATAGCCCTCGGGGGCGCGGAAGAACTCGCTGAGGCCGTTCCGGACCGAGCCCACGAGGTTCTTGACCGGAGCCTGGCGGTGCGAAGTTCCCAGCAGCGTCGCCGAGGCAGCCGAGAGGGCATCCATCTGTTCCGGACGGACCTTGGACGGTCCGGCGCCGAACCGGCCGTCCTTGGGGAGGAGATTTGCGGGAATCGTGATGCTGGTGTCGCTCACAGGGGCTCCAATTTTCGGCTGGTACAAAGCGTGGCTTGGGGGCGGCCCGGCAGGGGTGGCTGCAACGAAGCCTCCTTTTCATTCTGCCTGACTGCCGCGCGCGGGCGGGAAATGGGGCCGTCATAGTCCGGTCATTGAGACGTGTGCACGCAGCCGGAGGCCGTCGGGGAGAGCCGGTGATTATCCGGAGTAATTCAAAATAGGCTAGGCTGTGCTGCGAACGTACGGCGGACCCCGCCAAGGCACGCCGCGCGCATCGGCACGCGGTACGGTGGAAATGACGCAAGGACGGCGCTCGAGGAGCTGAACTCAATGACGGATCTGATCGATACAACCGAGATGTATCTGCGGACCATTCTGGAACTTGAAGAAGAGAACATTGTCGCCCTCCGCGCCCGCATCGCCGAACGGCTGCGCCACTCCGGACCCACGGTCTCGCAGACCGTCGGCCGGATGGAACGGGACGGCCTGGTGGTTGTTTCCGGGGACCGGCACCTTGAACTGACCGAAACGGGCCGGAAACGGGCCATCGGGGTCATGCGCAAGCACCGCCTGGCCGAGCGGCTTCTGGCCGACGTCATCGGCCTCGACTGGGCCTACGTCCACGAGGAAGCCTGCCGCTGGGAGCACGTGATGAGTGAGCGGGTGGAGCGGCGGATCTTCGAGATGCTCAACCACCCGACCGTTTCTCCCTACGGAAACCCGATCCCCGGGCTCGCGGAGCTCGGCGGCCTGCCGTCCCAGCCGTACGCAGTCGGCGTCGGCGTCGTGAACCTGCTCGAGGCGATGACCGGCTACGGCGCCGGTTCCCGGATTACGGTGAACCGGCTCGCCGAGCCCATCCAGGTGGAACCCGAACTGCTCGTCCAGCTGGACGAAGGCGGCATTCGTCCCGGTGCACTCGTGTCCCTGGAGCGCGTCGGGGAGTACATTTCGGTCCGGGTGCCGGATATCGAGGGCGCCCTCGAACTGCCCCCAGAGGTCGCCGCCCACGTCTTTGTTACCGTCGGTTAACCAGCCGTGACTCGTTGCTCGTGGGACCACCCATGAGTTGTGCACATGGAAGATAACGGGATTATTACTAGGTGCCTTAATCGCCTATAGTTAATGACCAGTACCGATACCAAAGCGTTATCTGATCCGAAGCCGAGCTCTGCCAGCGGATCAGTCGCCGAATCACCTTCTGGCAGAGGCGGGGGAACCACTTCCGGCTGTTTCCGAACAGCCTTGGGGTGAAGTCCGTCAGCGGCAAGCACACTCCACCGAGGGACTCTTCTGAATTCCCCTGTGTCTGGATGCTTGTTCACGGCGGACCGGGTCTTTGATCTCTCTGACCCGAATCCGACAGCTAACTCCGCAGGCTATCCAGAGAGGAACCGTTCTTGACCACCCAGACCACCCGGGGCCGTCGTCGTGCGACCGGCCCCGCTCCGGAGCCGCGCCCGGCCGTCGTCGTTTTGACGGACCGCCCGCGTGATGCGCACCGCGATGAACGCCGCGGCCGCCGGAGCCCGTTCCGGCAGGTAACGGACTTTGCCGCCGCCAGTGGCGTGGGGCAGCGGGCCGGCATCGCCCTGGCCGCTACCGGTCTGGTCTTGACGGTTACAGTTCCCGCCACCGGCCCGGTCATGGCCACCGACGGAGGCGCCTCGAGTGCGATCGCCGCCGCCTCGCAGCCTGACGTGACCGCCGCTTCCGCCGCAAAGATCGACTTCAGCCGCACCGCCGTGACCACCAAGGGCGACCCCGACGGAAAACTCAAGCAGCTGCTGAGCGCCCAGTCAGCGGGAAGCATCACCCGCGCCGCCTCCTCCGGGAGCCTCGGCGCGCCCATGGACAAGATGGTGACAGCATCGCCTTTCGGTTACCGGGTCAGTCCCATCACCGGCGGCTCCGGCGAGTTCCACCGGGGCCAGGACTACGCCGCGCAATGCGGAACGGCAGTCCTGGCCGCTGCCAGCGGCAGCGTCACGTTCACCGGCTGGCACCCCTTCGGCGGCGGCAACCGCGTGGTGATCGACCACGGCAACGGCCTGGAGACCACGTACAACCACTTGTCCTCATCCAGCGTGCGCGTTGGCCAGCAGGTCTCCCGCGGTGACGTTGTGGCGATGAGTGGCACTACCGGCGCGTCCACGGGCTGCCACCTGCACTTTGAAGTGATGGTCAACGGCGACGTCGTCGACCCCACCGGCTGGCTCTAGCCGAGTGATGACTCTCACATTATTGCGACACGCCGTGATCTGAATGTGACATTGCATCCCTATTGCGGTAACGTTTGAACCACGCCAACTTCTCCGAAGTTGGCGCTCTTGAGTGGATTGCCTAACTCTGCCACCGCTCAAGGTCCTTTCGCATGACATCGTCTGGCAGGGGCGGGGGAACCAATTTTGGTCTTCGCAAGAAGACCTTGGGGTTAAGTCGCAAAGCTTCCCAGGAAGCAGCGCGGCCGGGTGACTCCCATCCGAATCCGACAGCTCACCTCGTAGGCATTGGGAGAGGCTACTTTCGTGTCTTCACGCCACAATGCTGCGCGCCTGCGCGCTGGCGCGGCTCTGTTGAGCCCGCTGAAATCCAAGTCCCGTGCTGCCCTTGCCGGCGCCCGGAACGGATCTCACTCCGCCGACTCGATCTCTACTGAGTCCGGCCCGCAGGCCACGCACCTGCACGCAGTTCCCGCTTTTGGCGCGTCTTCGCAGTACACCCTTCGCTAAGTAACCCATTTCGGGGCGATCCGGCGTACCCCCAAGATGCCGGAGCGTCCTTACTCCGCGCCTGAAAGCGCGGTCCAAGGATCACGAAAGAGAGAACTTAATGACTACTCGTGCGAACTCTGCACGGCACCGCGCCGAGGTCACCAAGACCGGCTCGCTTGCTGTCATTGCCAAGGCTGTCGGCGAGAACGCTGGCACCATGGGCCGCCAGGCTGCAGTCGTAGCAGCCGCTTCCGGCCTCGTCCTGACCAGCGGTATCGCAGCCAACGCTGCCGAGACCAACGTTCAGCGCGAATCCACCTCGGCTTCCGCCCTCGAAATCCAGTCCGCCACTCCGGCAACGATTTCGGCAGCATCAACCATTGCCATCTCGTACGAGAAGCCGGCCGTTTCCACCTCGCCGGCTCCGGCCGTCGAGGCTGCGAAGCCGGTCCTCAAGGTCCAGGATTCCAATTCTGCAGCCGGCACCCAGGCTGCCTCCGGCGCCTCGGCCACCACGCAGGGACTGTCCGTTGCCAGCGGCAGCGGCGCAGCGATCGCTGCCGCCGCCTACGCCCAGATCGGCGTGTCGCAGGACTGCACGCGCCTGGCCTCGAACGCCCTGGCTGCCGCGGGCGTCAACTTCCACGGCTGGCCGGCCGGCTACCTGTCCCTTGGCCGCACCGTGGGCGCGGCTGAGGCTCGCCCGGGCGACCTCGCGTACTACAAGAACGGTGGCGTCGGCATGCCCCACATCGCTGTGTACGTGGGCAACGGCATGGCCGTCCACGGCGGCTGGAACGGCGGAACAACCGCGCTGTACAGCGCCAACGTGGGTTCCGGCCCGGTCTTCATCCGCGTCGGCGGCTAAGCACCGAGATACCACCGGTCTCCAGCATTGAGAGGACCTCCGCCTTGTGGCGGGGGTCCTCTTTGCGGTTGCGGCCGTGGTCGTCCGGCAGACACGCGCACTGCCGGGGGATAAAAATTCGGTGATCCGGCCCTTGGGTGTTTACTCTTGTGGTGTCGATCCATAGCCCGACCATGCAGAGGGCAGCCGGCCCTCGTGCCCCTGGCGGGTGCGGCCGTGAAGAGGTATGCGGATGCGCACTCTCGTTCTGAATGCTGGATATGAACCGCTCGCGGTAGTCACCTTCCGCCGGGCGCTCGTTCTTGTGCTTACCGGAAAGGCCAGTGTGGTGGCCGAGGGCGACGACCCGGTCGTCGGGCCACAAGACATACTGGGCCGGCCGTCGGTGATTCTGCTGCACCGTTACATCCGGCCCCGGTACAACACCATCACGGCGGTCAGCCGGCGGGGTGTGCTTCGCCGGGACGGGCAGCGCTGCGCCTACTGCGGTAAGGCCGCCCACACCATTGACCATGTCCAGCCCAAGTCCAGGGGCGGCGCCGATTCGTGGGAAAACCTGGTGGCCGCCTGCCTGCGGTGCAACAACGCCAAGGGAGACCATACGCCCGCCGAGATGGGGTGGAAGCTCGGCTTTGCCCCGGGACCGCCCAAGGGCACCGTCTGGCAGATCAAGGAACTCGAAAAGCCGGCGCCGGACTGGGATCCGTTCCTGCTCCCGGAATCCGCCGCCTGACGCGAGCGCCATTTTCCGATGCGGGACCCTACGGCCAGGACCGGATCGAGCCAACGCCGCGCTAGGCTGGGCCGGTGGAATTCGATGCTGTCATCCTCGCCGGCGGGCGGTCCTCACGTTTGGGCGGCTCGCCCAAGTCCCGCCTGGTCTCCGGCGGCCGGACCCTCCTCGATCACTCGCTGGAGGCCGCGCACGGCGCGGGCACGATCGTCGTCGTCGGCCCGGACCCCGGACCGCTTCCGGCGGGCGTGCTGACATGCCGCGAAGAACCGCCCTTCGCCGGCCCGGCCGCCGCCATCGCCGCCGGTCTCGCGGCCCTGGCGGCCCACCACTCGGCGGCCGGCACCGCACTGCCGGTGCCGGCGGTGACCCTCGTGCTGGCCTGCGACATGCCCCGGGTCACCGCCGCCGTGACGGCAATGCGCGAGGCGCTGGTGGCTGGACTGGAGGGCGACGGCGTTCTGGCCGTCTCCGCGGACGGGCGCCGGCAGCCCCTCGCCGGTTTTTATGGCACGGGGGCGCTAGAACGTTCAGTTGCGGAAGCCGCGCGGCGGGGCGCACTGGCGAACGCCTCCGTGTTCGCCCTTCTTGCTAGTCTTGACGTGCGGGGACTTCGCGTTCCTCCCGGTTCCACGGACGACGTGGACACCTGGGACGATGCCGCCGCCCTGGGGGTGTCCGGCCACACTCCGGTCCATGAACCGGACGAACGGTCCGGTGCTCCGGGACTGAACCCGACTTTGGAGGAAAACGGTGAAGAGCCAGGATGAAACGCTGGAAGACTGGTGCCGTGCCCTGCTCCAGGCCCTCGAACTGGAGGACGTCGAGATTGATGTCAACGAAGTCCTGGCCCTTGCCGGAGTAGCCGCACACTCCATAGTCCGCCCCGCGGCCCCGCTGACCACTTTCATCGCGGGCTTCGCCGCGGGCCTGGCCTCGGGGTCCGGGCAGGCCCCGGACGCCGTGTCGATGCAGTCCGCAATCGGAGTGGCCCGGAAACTTGCCCAGGACTACGCGTCCGCCGAAGCCTCCGGGGCATGACGCCTGCACCCCCTTCCGGCAGCGCGGCTGCCGCCGGAGAGAACTCCGCACCCGGCGGGATCCAGGCAGCAGCAGGGGAGGAAGAGGGCGCGGCGGGTGAACCGCAGGAGCCGCACCACCACCTGGCCCACACCTGGCAGGAGGCCCGGCAACTCGCCTTCGATTGCGCCGCACCCATTCCCGCCGCTCCCGTGCCGCTCAGGAACGCCCTGCGGCGGATCCTCGCCGCCGACCTCGAAGCGCTGCAGGACATCCCGCACTACGCCTCCTCGGCGATGGACGGCTGGGCCGTCAACGGCAGCGGACCCTGGATCCTGGCCGAACCCGGCCAGCGGCTGGCACCGCACCAGGCGAGCCCGATCGTCACCGGCGGCTTGATCCCGCCCGGGGCCAAAGCCGTTCTCCGCAGCGAGAGCGGCCTCATTTCGCCGGATGAGGACGGCCTGCCGGCCCTCAAGACCAGCGGTGCCGCCAAGCCCGGCGAACCGCGCAACGGCGAGCACATCCGTAAAGCCGGGGAGGAGGCTGCCGCCGGGGAGCTGCTGGTCAAGACCGGCACCGTGCTCAACCCGGCCCATCTGGCCCTGGCGGCCCTGGCCGGCCACGACACGCTGTCCGTCCTGGGCAAGCCGGTCGTCCGGCTCGTGCTTACCGGCTCCGAAGTCGTTCCGGCGGGAGTCCCGCAACCGGGGGAGGTCCGTGACACCTTCGGCCCGCAACTCGCCGGTGTGGTTGAGATGCTCGGCGGGATCTGCAGCGGCGAGGCCAAGATCGGCGACAGCTACAGCGAATGGCTCTCCGCCCTCGAGGATCAGGAACCGGCCGATCCGGAGGCCGGGCCCGCAGGGGATGCCGGACTGGAGAACCTGCCCGCCGACGTCGTCATCACCACCGGGGGCACCGGCCGCTCCGGCACCGACCACTTGCGCCGCGCCGTGGCCGAACTCGGCGGGCGGCTGCTGATCGACGGCATCGCGATGCGGCCGGGCCACCCCGCCGTGCTGGCCGAACTGCCCGATGGCCGCTTCATCATCGGCCTGCCCGGTAATCCGCTGGCGGCCATGATGGCTCTGTCGACCCTGGCGGGACCGCTTCTGGCCGCCCTCGGTCACGGGACAATCCCGCCGATCGTGGAGGTTCCGTGCGGTTCGACGATTGAACCCGACCCGGGCCGGACCAGGTTGATGCCCTTCCGGCTGCTCTACGGGATGGCATCGCCGGCCCAACACACCGGACCGGGCATGATGCGGGGCCTGGCAGCGGCCGACGGCGTGCTGGTCATGCCGCCGCATGGCGTCCAGCTGGGGGAGCTCGTCCCCGCCTTCGCCCTGCCGTGGGGCCCTCCGATCCCGGAACCGGGCGCCGCCGCGTCGACGGCCAAGACCTCTCCGAAGCGTCCGGTCCGGAAGCCGGCCGGCGCCGCCGGTCCCGTTGACTGGAGCGCCCTGTTTGAGTGATGCCGGGAGCCGGGAGCCGCCGCTGTGGCTTGCGCTGGCCACCGCGGCCGGTGCAAGCGAAAATGATTACATGTTGCTAAGGAGTTTCTGATGGGTCGCGTGACGCAGCGCCGCAAGGTGCACAAGTTTGTCCTGGACGGTTCTCCGCAGGCCCTCGAGTTCCCGGTCCGGTTCCGGGAGGACGTGCTCGCCGTGGAGGAACCGCTGGAGATCCGGCTCGGCCAGCTCTCCTACTCCGTCACCATGCGGACGCCCGGAAACGACTTCGACCTGGTTGCCGGCTTCCTCGTCTCCGAGGGTGTGATCTGGAGCCCTGACCAGCTTGTCTCCCTCCGGTTCTGTGCGGGGGAGGACGAAAACGGGGTCCAGACCTTCAACGTCGTGGAGGCGCAGCTGCGGCCCGACGTGGCACGGCCCGACACCGGACGGAACGTCTACACCTCCAGTTCCTGCGGCATCTGCGGCACGGATTCCATCGAGGCCGTCCACAAGTCCTCGCACTTCAGCCCGGCTGCTGACCCGCTCACCGTCCCGGTGGGGGTCCTCGCGTCGTTGCCCGACGCGCTCCGGGAAGCCCAGGCCGTGTTCGATGTCACCGGCGGGGTGCACGCGGCGGGGCTGTTCCGGATTGCCGACGACGGCTCCGCAGAGCTGCTGTGCCTGCGCGAGGACGTCGGCCGCCACAACGCCGTGGATAAGGTTGTCGGCTGGGCACTGCGGGAGGGACTGCTGCCACTGAGCGGCACCGTGCTCCAGGTCTCCGGCAGGGCCTCCTTTGAACTTGTCCAGAAGGCATCGCTGGCCGGCATCCCTGTGCTCGCGGCCGTGAGCGCACCCTCCAGCCTTGCCGTCGAGCTGGCCGAGGCCAGCGGAATGACGCTCGCCGGGTTCAGCCGCGGCACCACCCTGAATGTGTATGCGGGCCGCGACCGGATCTCCGTCCCGACGGCCGTGACTTAGGCGGCGCCTTGGCTGAACGCCGACGCGCGAAGTAAGTTTTAGCCATCGACTGGATTCAATCGGGCTTTATCCATTCCGGCGCTAAGAGGAACACATTGCACGACGACCGCCGTCTCACGGAAGTCCGGCTGGACCGCTTTCTGCGCGAACGCATCGTCCCCGCGGTTTACCCACGCAGTATCCCGCTCGCGTTGAGCAGCTGGCAGGTCCCCGATGAACCGGTCCCGGTTCTGGAGGCCCTCCGGCAGGACTTCGCACCGCAGGAACACTTTGCGGCCTGGGGCCGGCCCTGGAGCACCACCTGGCTTCGGCTCCAGGGTGAAGTGCCGGCCTCCTGGGGAACACAACCGGACACCGCGGTGGAAATCGTCGTGGACCTGGGGTTCAGCCGCGACCTTCCGGGATTCCAGTGCGAAGGCATCGCCTGGCGGCCCGACGGGACCATCGTCAAAGCTATCTCCCCGCGGAACCAGTACATCCCGCTGAAGCTCCTCGGCGGCGGAATGTCCGTGGATTTCTACGTCGAAGCCGCGGCGAACCCGGACCTCTCGCAGAGATGGACCTTCGCGGCCACCCCCTACGGAGACAAGGCGACGTCGGGCAACGAGCCGAAATACCGGCTGGGGCAGATCTTCATTGCCGAGCTCAACCAGACCGTCTGGGAGCTGCAGCAGGACATCTGGACGCTCAGCGGACTCATGCACGAACTGCCGATGGAACTGCCGCGCCGGCACGAAATCCTGCGGGCGCTGGAGCGCATGCTGGACCTGATGGATCCCGACGACGTCCCGGGAACCGCCGCCGCCGGCCGCGCCGCGCTCGCCGGGGTCCTGGCCCGGCCGGCCTACGCCTCGGCGCACCGGCTGCTCGCCACCGGACATGCGCATCTCGACTCCGCCTGGCTGTGGCCGGTGCGGGAGACCATCCGCAAGTGCGCCCGGACGTTCTCCAACGTGGTCGCGCTCATTGACGAGAATCCCGGGTTCGTGTTTTCCTGCTCCTCGGCCCAGCAACTGGCCTGGATCAAGGAATATTACCCGGAGCTGTTCGGGCGCATCCGGGAAAAGGTCAAGTCCGGCCAGTTCGTTCCCGTGGGTGGCATGTGGGTCGAGTCGGACACCAACATGCCGGGCGGTGAGGCGATGGCCCGCCAGTTCCTGGAAGGCAAGAGCTTCTTCCTGGACGAGTTCGGCGTGGAGTGCCTGGAAGCGTGGCTTCCGGACACGTTCGGCTACTCTGCAGCCCTCCCGCAGATCGTCAAGGCCGCCGGCAGCAAATGGTTCCTGACCCAGAAGATCTCCTGGAACCAGGTCAACCGGATGCCCCACCACACCTTCAACTGGGAGGGCATCGACGGCACCCGGCTGTTCACCCACTTCCCGCCGGTGGACAGCTACAGCTCCGAGCTCAGCGGCCGCGAGCTGGCCCATGCCGAACGGAACTACCGCGACCACGGCCGCGGCAGGCATGTCGCTGGTCCCGTTCGGCTACGGGGACGGCGGCGGCGGACCCACGCGGGAGATGCTGGCGGCCGCGCACCGCACGGCGGACCTGGAGGGATCCCCCAAGGTGCAGCTCGGCTCGGCGGCCAGCTTCTTCGCCCGGGCCCAGGCCGAGTACGATTCCCTCCCCGTCTGGGTGGGGGAACTGTACCTGGAACTCCACCGCGGAACGTACACGAGCCAGGCCAACACCAAACTCGGCAACCGACGCAGCGAACACCTGTTGCGGGAGGCGGAACTCTGGTGTGCCACCGCCGCGGTCCGGACCGGCTACAGCTACCCGGCCTCGGAGCTCAAACGCCTCTGGCGGCTGGTCCTGCTGCAGCAATTCCATGACATCCTTCCGGGCAGCGCCATTGCCTGGGTCCATCAGGACGCCGAACGCAACTACGCCGCCGTCGGAAAGCAGCTCGAAGCGATCATCGCTGGTGCTGCCAAGGCAGTGCTCGGCACGGGCGGACGGGACTTCCTGCTCAACGCGGCCCCGCACGAGCGGCACGGCGTGCCTGCCCTGGCTGCAGCCGAACCGGTCCGCGCGGAGCAGCCGGTGCGCGTGACCCAAGCCGAGGGCGGCTACATCCTGGACAACGGGGTGATCCGGGCCGTGATCAACCCCGACGGGCTGCTGGCGTCCCTGATGGACTACGCCAGCGGGCGGGAGGCGATCGCGCCGGGGCAGTTCGGAAACCTCCTGGAACTCCACCGGGACACCCCCAACGAATGGGACGCCTGGGACATCGATGCCTTCTACCGCCGCAACGCCCTCGCGCTGACCGCGGCGCGATCGGTGACGCTCGAACGCGAGCCCCGAGGGGAAAACCCCCCGGACCAGGAAGCCGCCGTCGTGGTGGTGGAGCGGGTGGCCGGGTCCTCCCCGGTGACCCAGCGGATTTCGCTGGCAGCAGGTGCCGATTCCCTGTCGATTACGACGCTGGTGGACTGGCAGGAGCGGGAGAAGCTGCTCAAGCTCGGCTTTGCGCTCGACGTCCGTGCGGACCGGTCAGCGGCCGAGACCCAGTTTGGGCACGTTTTCCGCGATACCCACCTCAACACCTCCTGGCAAGCGGCAAAGTTCGAGATCTGCGCGCACCGCTGGATCCACGTTGCCGAAGCCGGCTACGGCGTCGCGATATCGAATGCCTCCACCTACGGCCACGACGTCACCCGGAATGTCCGGGAGGACGACGGCGGGACCACCACCACGGTGCGCCTGTCGCTGCTGCGGGCGCCGAAGTTCCCGGACCCCGCAGCAGACCGCGGCCGGCATGAACTGACGGCGACGATCAGGCCCGGCGCCAGCATCGCCGACGCCGTCGAAGAGGGCTACCGCACCAATCTTGCACCCCGGATCGTTCAGGGTGCCCACGGCGTCCAACCGTTGTTCACGGTGTTCAACCAGGGTCTCGTCATCGAGGCCGTCAAGTTGGCAGAGGACGGTTCGGGCGACGTGATCGTGCGCCTGTACGAATCCCTGGGGGAGCGTTCCAGCGGACTGCTGAGGGCCAACTTCGGGGTCACGGGCGTGCACACGGTCGACCTGTTGGAGCGGCCCGTGGCCGCCCCCGGCGTGACCGCGGGACGGGATTCGGCCGAGCTGGTGCTCCGGCCCTTCCAGCTGGTGACCCTGCGCTTTGTGCGCTGAGGGGTTTTTGCTGAGGCGGGCGAGCGGTCCATCCGCTCCACAGCGGAAGCGTCCATCGGCTCCGCAACGGAAGCGTTAAACAGGCTGAGTGGTAGCGGTCCTATCGGACCGCTACCACTCATCCCCCCCAATGGCGCTTGGGCGACTGACTCGGCTCCGCACGGCTGACTTCCGTTCGCGAAGCGATCGTCGCTTTCACACATTCATGATTCTCTCATGGTCTAATGATTTTGTGAATGGCTACCCGGTCTTCTTGCGAATTGTTGCGTCGGCGGTGCCGCGCGGCTGGGCAATCAGCCCGGCGAACCAGCACGTAGCCCAGGACCGCCGAATAGTTGGCCAGATGCTGTCCGAGCGCCCAGGCCGGCGGGGCCAAGGACCCCGGAACGCTGACCCCTATCAATTGCGGCTAGTCTGCTTCTTCGGAGCCCGCTTCGCCACTATCTTCCCGAGCCAGATCAGGGCAAGGCCTAGGACGAGGCTGAGGATGGCGGAGTAGTTGAACAGGAAGCGCAGGTATCCCAGCTCGGGCGGGATTATCGGGGACAGCAGGCTCAGGGTGATGGCAACCGATCCAACGGCAAGGAAACCCGCGCTGAGCCGCACCAGGGGCGGCAGCCTGCTGGCGAGAGTCCGAAGCATGGCCGGCAGCAGGGCGAGGGTCACGTACGCGGGGTAGAGTCGGCCCGCTGCCCCGTAGTACTCCACCAATGCGGCATGGTGGTCGTCTTTGGCGGACACCGCCGCCATCCCGGCGGAGGACCCTTCTGTGTCCATCAGCAGAAAGACCACCAGCACTGTCACCGAGGCTGCTCCCAGTACTGCGATTCCCGGCCGCCCGGTGATGAGCCGCAGAGCGTCGTCGGCACCGAAGCCCCGTGCCACCCGGAGGCCGAGGGCCAGAATGGCGCCGAAGATGATGAAGCGGAGGATGAGGTTGGCCAGGTTGGTGCCGCCCAGGGCCTGGTCGACGGCGACGTACGGGCCTGTCAGGCTCAGCAGGATCGCCACCGTCATAAGGGCGTAGATGAAGAACAGCGATCTGTTCTCACCCCGCAGTGCGCTGGGGGCCCGGGCGATGGCCATAATGGCGCAGACCGCCAGCGTGGTCCATTGCAGGATTGCGATCATCCGAGGTTCTCCCAAATCTTTTCTGTTTGTGCTTGTTCATGCTCCTGGCGGCGGAGGGTCTTTCCCAGTATTTGCAGGCGCTCGCCGGCCAGCGCTGTCAGCTCACCGTCCGAGAGCGCGTCCAGGGCTGATTGCTTCGCCCCCGGCGCCCAGCCGGCCTCTTCCTCGGTGATAAGACCGGTAGCGACGAGTCCGCCCGTGAATCCTACCCCTGCCGCGCGCGCGGTGGCGACGGCTAGCTCCGGGGAGAGCCGGTTCGCCGTCAACTGCGCCGAGAAGTTTTGGGGTGCAACGCCGGTGGCTGCCGACACCCGGTGCCGCAGCTCGCCGTCGTCGATCGCGTCCACCCAGTTCCGCACCGAGGTCGCATGCGGGGCGGGGCTGAGGGCAGGCGGGGCGGCATGCCCCTCCCCGGGGTGTCCTTCCCCGGCGGCCCCGTCCCCGAGGCCCCCGTGCGCAAGGGAGGAGCGCTCGATGACGGCTCGCAGCAGGTCCAGCGTGGCGATCTGGCTGACGAGCTCGGAGGCGGTGGGCGGCTGCGGTTCCCCCGCAAGTTCCGAGTAGTTCGCAAAGGAGCCCAAAGCCGCCAAGGGACTGAGCCCCAAGGCCCGGCTGATGCTGACGAGGGTGGTTTCCGCCACCTTTCCGCGCACCAGTTGCTGGGCAAGGGTGGTGCGCTTGATGCCGGAGATCCTGCAGATATCCGCGGTGCTTGCCGTCGGAGCAACACTAAGAAGCCAGAGTTGAAACGCTTTGGCTGGTAAGGGCATCTACGGCTTCCTGCGGGCTCGGTGGGGCGGGCGGCAATGGTCGTGCGCTGGCGCAGGGGATCTTCCGGGGCGGATTTTACGGGAGGACCTGATTCAACTATGCTAAATGGTCGAACCCGCTGGTCCGTACACCCCCCAAGTCCGGACCAGCGGGTTCCTTTCTGCCCGGTGTTGACTGCCGTTAGGGGATACGCCTGCGGGGGCCCGGTTTGGGCCACGGTGAGAGGATGGACTAATGACTGCAACCCTTGTTGCCAAAGACCTTTCCGGTGGTCACGACCACCGCACCCTCTTCTCAAAACTTTCCCTGACTGTCGCGCCGGGCGACGTGGTTGGCGTCGTGGGCGCCAACGGGGCGGGCAAATCCACCCTGCTCCGGCTGCTGGCCGGCGTCGACGCGCCGCAGGAGGGCACCGTCAGCCTGGCCCCCGCGGACGCCTTCGTGGGCTGGCTGCCGCAGGAACACGAACGCCTCGCCGGCGAAACAGTGGGCGGATATATTGCCCGCCGCACCGGGTGCGCCCGGGCGACCCTCGAGATGGAGTCCACCGCGGAGGCCCTCGGCTCGGGGGCCCCGGGCGCCGACGACGCCTACTCCCTTGCCTTCGACCGCTGGATGGCGTCCGGCGCCGCCGACCTGGAGGACCGCATCCCGCCGGTGCTCGCCGACCTTGGCCTCGACGTGGGACCCGATGCCGGGATGACCGGGCTCTCCGGCGGCCAGGCCGCCAGGGTGGCACTGGCGGCCCTGCTGCTGAGCCGCTTCGATGTCGTGCTCCTGGATGAACCCACCAATGACCTGGACCTGAACGGCCTCGCCAAACTCGAAGCCTTCGTGCAGGGCCTGCGCGGCGGCGTGGTCCTGGTCTCGCACGACCGCGAATTCCTCGCCCGCTGCGTGACCACCATCGTGGAACTGGACCTGGCGCAGAACTCGGTGGCCGTCTACGACGGCGGCTACGAGGCGTACCTGGAGGAGCGCGCCGTCGCCCGCCGGCACGCCCGGGAACGCTACGAGGAGTATGCGAACACCAAGGCGGACCTCGTTTCCCGGGCCCGGACCCAACGTGAATGGAGCTCCCAGGGCGTCCGGAACGCCATGAAGAAAAACCCGGACAATGACAAGATCCGGCGCGCGGCCAGCACCGAATCCTCGGAGAAACAGGGCCAGAAGGTCCGGCAGATGGAATCCCGCATCGCCCGCCTCGAAGAAGTCGAAGAGCCCCGCAAGGAGTGGCAGCTGCAATTCAGCATCGGCCAGGCCCCGCGGTCCAGCGCCGTCGTATCGACACTGCGCGACGCCGTGGCCCGCCAGGGGGACTTCAGCCTGGGACCGGTGAACCTGCAGCTGAACGCGGGTGAACGGATCGGCATCACGGGGCCCAACGGGGCCGGCAAGTCCACCCTGCTGCGCCTTCTGCTCGGCGTGCAGCGGCCCGATTCCGGCGAGGCCTCCATGGGCGCCTCGGTGGCCGTGGGCGAGATCGACCAGGCCCGCGGGCTGCTGGCCGGTGCGCTGAAGCTGGGCGATGCCGTCGAAGCCGTGCTCACGGACCTGACGTCGGCCGAAGTCCGCACCCTGCTGGCCAAGTTCGGGCTCAAGGCGGACCACACGTCCCGCCCGGTCGACTCGCTCTCGCCGGGAGAACGCACCCGGGCCGCCCTGGCGCTGCTGCAGGCCCGCGGCGTGAACCTGCTCGTCCTCGACGAACCCACCAACCACCTTGACCTGCCCGCGATCGAACAGCTCGAGGAAGCCCTCGAAAGCTACGACGGCGCGCTGCTGCTGGTCACCCACGACCGCCGGCTGCTGGAGAACGTGCGCCTGGACGCGCGCTGGGACGTGGAAAACGGCGTCGTCACCGAGCTGCTGACTGCTGCCGACCCCGCACCCGGCTCCCGGACTGGCGCACCCAGCGGACGAGGCACCGCCCCGAAAGGCAACAACCCATGAGCATGGACCGGGTGGCCTGGAGCTCCCTCTACAACATCACGCGCGCCTCGAGCGGCTCCAAGCCGTTCTCGAAGGAGACGCTCAAGCGCGTTCTCGGCTTTGCCCGTCCGCATAAGGGCAAGCTGATCGCCTTCGTCCTGCTGTCGATCCTGATGGCCGTGCTGGCCGTCGCCACCCCGGTCCTCGCCGGCCAGGTCGTGGACGCGATCATCGCCGGCGCCGGCACCGACGTCGTGGTCTGGCTGGCCGTCCTGATCGCCATCGTGGCGGTCGCCGAGGCCGGGCTGGGACTCGTCACCCGCTGGCTGTCTTCCACGATCGGCGAAGGCGTGATTGTGGACCTCCGCACTAAGGTCTTCGACCACGTGCAGAAGATGCCGATCGCCTTCTTTACCCGCACCCGCACCGGGGCCCTGGTCAGCCGGCTGAACAACGACGTGATCGGGGCGCAGTCGGCCTTCGCCGGAACCCTGTCCGGCGTCGTCAGCAACGTCGTGGCCCTCGCCCTGACGCTGGTGGTGATGCTGGGCAAGTCCTGGCTCGTGACCGTGCTCGCCATGATCCTGCTGCCGATCTTCCTGATCCCGGCCCGCCGGATGGGCTCCAAGCTGGCCGACCTGCGCCGCGAAGCCGCGGAGCACAACGCCGCGATGGGCACCCAGATGACCGAGCGGTTCTCCGCCCCCGGCGCCACCCTGGTGAAGCTCTTCGGCCGTCCCGACGAGGAGTCCCGCGAGTTCGCCGTCCGGGCGGGACGGGTGCGGGACATCGGCGTCCGGACTGCGATGCTGCAGTTCACCTTCGTGACCGCCCTGACGCTCGTCTCGGCCCTGGCCCTTGCGCTGGTCTACGGCCTCGGCGGCTTCCTGGCGCTGCAGGGGCAGCTGGCCGCCGGCGACGTCGTCGTGCTGGCCCTGCTCCTGACGCGCCTTTACGCGCCGCTCACCGCGCTCTCCAACGCCCGGGTGGAGATCATGAGCGCGCTGGTCAGCTTCGAGCGGGTCTTTGAGATCCTGGACCTCAAGCCGCTCATCCAGCAGAAGCCGGACGCGGTTCCTTCGCCTGCTGGCCCGCTCTCGGTCGAGTTCGACGACGTCCGCTTCGCGTACCCCGCGGCGGACAAGGTGTCGCTCGCCTCGCTGGAGGACGTGTCCACGCTGGACACCCGCGGCGGCGAAGAGGTGCTGCACGGAATCAGCTTCCGGGTCGAACCCGGCCAGACCGTCGCCCTGGTGGGCTCCTCGGGCGCCGGCAAGTCCACCATCGCGCAGCTGCTTTCGCGGCTGTACGACGTCGATTCCGGCGCCGTCCGCTTCGGCGGCACCGGGCCCGGCAGCGGCGTTGATGTCCGCGACCTCACCTTCGATTCAATGCGCCAGACCCTCGGCATGGTGACGCAGGACGGACACCTGTTCCACGAAAGCATCGCCTCAAACCTGCGCCTGGCCCGCCCGGACGCCACCGAGGAGCAGATGTGGGACGTGCTGCGCCGCGCCCGGCTCGAATACATGATCCGGTCCCTTCCCGATGGCCTGGACACCGTGGTGGGGGAGCGCGGTTACCGGCTCTCCGGCGGCGAACGGCAGCGCCTGACGATCGCGCGCCTGCTGATTGCGCAGCCGCGCGTGGTGATCCTGGACGAGGCCACGGCCGCGCTGGACTCCACCAACGAAGCCGCGGTGCAGGAGGCCCTCGGGGCCGCGCTGGAGGGCCGCACCGCCGTCGTGATCGCGCACCGGCTCTCCACGATCCGCGCCGCGGACGCGATTCTGGTGGTGGAGGACGGTGCCATCGTGGAGCGGGGAACCCACACCGAGCTGCTCGCCGCGGACGGCCGCTACGCGGAGCTGTACCGGACCCAGTTCGCCGAGGCGACGGCGGTGGCCGAAGAGGCCGTGCCGGAGCACTAGTCCTGGAGCTCCGGCCGGGCCAGGGGTCGGAGGCCCGGTGTCCGGAGGTTTACCGGCCGCCGGCTGTCAGGGCGGGCAGCACGTGGTCGGTGAGCAGCGGGGCGAGATCATCCGGCAGTTCGGCGGCCAGGTCCAGCCACCGGATCTCGGCGATCTCCGCTGAGGGCCGGGCACTCCAGACGCCGGGCGCGGTGAAGACCGTGGCCTCGATCTGGGTGGCCGCCTCGTTGGCGGCGTCCGCGAGCCAGGTGCCCAGCAGCGCCAACGCCTCCGGCGCCAGCACGATCCCGACCTCTTCTTCGAGCTCGCGGGACGCGGTCTGGGCAGGGCTCTCGCCCGCCTCGGGCTTGCCGCCGGGATGCATGAACTTGTCGGTGCCGCGTTTACGGACGGTCAGGAGGCGTCCGGCGTCGTCGAAGACGCAGACGGCGGAGACCACAATGAGTGCGTTCACGCGTCCGGGCCTGGGGCTCGGCGCAACACGGATTCGAGCAGTTGGTCCTTGGCCGGGCCGGTGACGTCCCAGCGGTAGCGGAATTCGTCGGGCCCGATCAGGGTGTAGCCCACCCGGTAGCTGTCCGGATCGCACCAGTGCTGCGCGTGGCTGCTGTCAGTGCCGAACCCCATGCGGTGGAAGGGGCGGCCGTCGGCAAAGAACATGTCCATCGTGCCGCGGGAACCGGAAGGGCGCAGCAAATACTCCCGGCTGGCCGGTGCGGTGAAGGGAGCGCCGCTGGTGGAAGTCCAGACGAAGGTGCCTTCCTCACGGAAGTGGAGGGCGCCGTCGTCGTCGTCGGGGCCGGTGACGGGAGTGAAGCGCGCGACGCCGGTGAAGGTTCCGCGGGTGCCGGTGGACCGGTCCAGCAGCGTGCGTTCCACGCTCCAGCTGCCCTGCAGATAGGCGCGGAGGTCGAAGTCCGGAGCGGTGCCCGATGCTGGCGAATTCAAGTGCCCTCGATTGGAATCGAACCAACGACACCGGCTTTAGGAGAGCCGTGCTCTATCCACTGAGCTACGAGGGCGGGCGTCTTCGCTGGCCGGCCGCTGGCCGGCCCGTTCGGACACGGATATAAGCATACAAGGTGAGGGCCCGTACTACGCTCTTGGCATGACAGCCCCAGCCTCAGACGCCCCGGAAGACGTTCTCTACATCCCGGATGTGGCATCCACAAGGTTCTACCTCGGAGCCCTGGCCCTGCTCAGCGTGCTGCAGTATTTCGTGGCCGAGGCGGCCGTCATCGGCGCGTGGGCCGGGCCGGAACCCTACAGCCGCCGGACGGGCTACATCAGCGATCTCGGCGCCGTGGGCTGCGGCGTGTTCGACGGCCGGAACGTGTGCTCCCCGGCCCACCTGCTGATGAACGCCTCGTTCGTGGTGCAGGGCGTCGGCATGATGGTTGGGGCTTGGCTGTTGAGCTCGGCCCTGCTGTGCGTCGCGGCGCGGACAGGCGTCCGGATCCAGCGGCGCCCGGGCCGTCGCTCGCCGTCGCGCACAGCGCTGGCCGCACGGCTGCTCAGTTTCACCGCCGGGGCCGGAACCGTCATTGTGGGACTGGTGCCGGAGGATGTCGGCTCCGGCTGGCACGACGCCGGGGCGGTGATGTACTTCGTGGCCGGAGCGTTGGCCCTACTGCTCCTGGGCTGGCTCTGGGTCCGGCAGACGGCGCTGGGCTGGTTCATTCTGGTCTGCGGTGGCGTGTCCCTGGGCGCGGTCATCACGGCTGGAGTGACCGGGTTGGCCGTACCGGAGCCGGGAACCCTGGAGCGGCTGATGGGATACCCCATCACCGTCGGCATGGCTGCAGAGGGCCTGGTGGTCGCCCAGCGGGTCCGGAGCTCGGCAGTTGCGCGGCAGCGGGCGCGCAGCGGGGCCACCGCGCAGCGTTAGGGCGGCGGTCGGAGCGCGGTCGGAGCCAGTCCGGAGCGCCATCGGAGCGCAGCGGCAGGCGTCCGCGGCATTGTGCCATTGGCCGCCTTGGGTGTCCGGGCGCTGCCCTCCGGATGACCATGGGCAACGTTTGGTGTCTTATGTCTCATAAGTGCGGTGGCTTGCATTATCATGAGGGCACTCACCGGAATGTTCCGGCAGTTCGTGCGCGAGCAGTCTCTAGTGTGCCGGGTTGCCGATTTCGTAGTCTAGGGGGACGGATGTTTGATCAGCGAGTCTCGCCGCGTCTGGATGCAGCGACTGCCTTCGGGGACCGATGCCGGGGGACTGCAGTCCGATGACAGTTGAAGCCCTCGCCGCGCCCGATGAGCGGCTCCCCGAAGGCCCGACGGCGGCCACCGCACCCGCACTTTCCCCGGCTCCCGGCCCTGACGCCACCGCCGGCGCCGTGGTGGCCGGCGCGGCGGGGCCTGTCGCGTCAGGGATTGGCGCGGCGATGATTGGCGCGGCGGGAATTGGCAAGGCGATGGCCGGCGTGGCGGCCCTTGTCGGGGTCGTGGCGGGGAACGCCGGCGTGGCGGCCCCTATCGGGGTGCGCGCCCTTGAGCGCGGCATGATTCTAGTCACACTTCCCCCCAACGAGGAAATCGCGGGTGCCGAAGCACGGGTTGCCGGGGCGGCGGTCCGTGCCCTTGCCAACGGCAGGCGAGTGCCGGTGATGCTTGTCATTACCGGAGTAGTCGGAGTCAGCGTCGAGGCAAGGAAGGTTTACGTGTCATCCATTGCTGCCTCCGCCTTCGCCCTGGTCGGAGAAAGTCCGGTGGACCGCGTCATCGCGCACTATCTGCTGCGCTCGAAAACCGAGACGATTCCAGCGCAGTTCTTCACGTCCGAGGCCGAAGCACTCGAGTGGTTGGGGCAATACGCTAGTGAGCACTGATCCTCCGGACCCCAGACTGCATGCCCTTGTAGAGGGCATAGTCCGGATAGCCAGCGGTGACCTGAGCACCAGGATCCCGCACTCGGGTGCCCGGGACGACGTCGCTGCCGTCATTACCGGTATCAACCTCATGGCGGACGACCTGCAGACCATCTACCAGGAGCTCGAACAGCGCGTTGAGAGCCGCACGGCGATGCTGCGTGATGCCCAGGTTGAGCTTGAGCGGATGGCACTGACGGACCCGTTGACGCAACTGGCCAACCGAACGGCCCTCAATTCCGTGTTGAGCCATGCCCTTGCAGAGACCTCGAGGGGTGAGATGCCTCCGGCGCTGCTGATCCTCGATCTGGACTCGTTCAAGGGCATCAACGACACGCTGGGACACAGCGCGGGCGACGACGTCCTCCGGATGATCGCCCGGCGGCTGCAGGACTCGGTGCGCGAGACGGATACCGTCGCCCGCCTCGGCGGCGACGAGTTCGCCGTCATGCTGCCCAAATCGACACTCGTCCGGGCGCGGCGGGTGGCCAACAGGATCCTTAGGGCCCTCAGCGAGAGCCTCGACGTCGGGGACCTGCGGGTCACCTGTGGCACGAGCATCGGCCTGCGGGTTGCCGAGCCCGGGCAGTCGGTCGACGAACTGGTCATGGAAGCCGATACCGCCATGTATGCGGCCAAGGCCCAGCTACACGGCAGCATCAAGGTGTTCGAACCCGCCCTGCTGTACGCTCGCCGGCTCCAGAGCGTGATGATCACGGAAATGCGCGAAGCAATCCGCCAGGACCAGCTCACCCTGCACTACCAGCCGGTAGTGGAGCTCGCGAGCGGCAGGATCGAAGGCGTCGAGGCGCTCGTGCGGTGGAACCACCCAAGCCGAGGCCTGCTCATGCCGGACCAGTTCATTCCGCTGGCCGAAGAGACCGGCATGATCGTGGATCTTGGCCACTGGGTCCTCAGGACTGCGGTGCGTCAGCTGCGGGACTGGCAGCTAGAGCTGAATCTGGACCCCAGTTTCAACGTCCGGGTCAACATCTCGACCACCGAACTGCAAAACCTGGACCTGATCGAACACGTCCGCGACATCCTCCGTGAAACCGGCGTTGACGCGGCGAACCTCGTTGTCGAGCTGACCGAATCGATGGCTGTCAACGGCGGAGACGTGGACAAATACTCCCTGAGCGGGCTGCGGCGGCTCGGCGTGCAGCTGGAAATCGACGACTTCGGCACCGGCTATTCCTCCATCAGCTACCTCCGCAAACTGCCCGTCAACGTCGTTAAAATCGACCGCAGCCTGATCGACGGGCTGGGCGCCGACGAACAACAGGGGAACGTCGTCGAAGCGGTGCTGCACCTTATCCATGCGTGCGGCCTCAAGGCAGTCGCCGAAGGCATCGAGACGGCGGAGCAGGCCGCAGAGCTGGTACGGCTGGGCTGTGCCAGCGGCCAGGGCTACTACTTTGGCCGACCCGCCCCTGCCGCCAAACTCGCCGAGATGATCGGCCAAGGGAAATAGCGCCAGGCACAAAAAGCGGTGGGTATCGGACGTGAATCCGACACCCACCGCCAGGCTTGTTGCCCCCGAGACTAGACGCTCGGCTTGGCGTCCGGCCACCAGCCCGGACCTGCCTGCGGCTTGGCGTCCGGCCACCAGCCCGGACCTGCCACGGAAGTGTTGTCGGCGGTGCCGCCGGATGCCGAAACGGCTGCTGTGGCTGAAACGCCTGTAACAGCCAGCGCGCCGGCGACTAGGAGGATCGCGAGAGATTTCTTCATAAAATAACTCCTGATACTTACGTGGCTGATGTGACCCATGATGCGAGATCAGTATAGAAGCTCAAAGGCGCCAGCGGTTAAGAGTTAGTGGGCGAATTCGGAAGCCTGCGCTAACGCGGGTGAACTGCGCCAATCCTGCGCCAACCCTGTGCCGGTACTGCTTGTGCGCTCTGTTCAATTTCACTTCCGGGGCAACGGATAATGAATCATGCAACAAAACTCTGTCTCGCCCTCCTACGTCGCCGCAGAACTGCGCGCCCGCGACCAGTGGGCCAGCCACGATTATGGCGACGCCGCCACCAGCGCTGGCAGCGCTGCGGAGCTTGCCCTAAATGACGGCGACGCCGACTCGTGGTGGAATATGACGTTCTTTCGGGCCGAAAGCCTTCTGGCGGCCGGACAGTTCGAGGCATGCGCGGAGGTCGCCGAAGCGCTGATCCGCGAACCGCTCCCCACCGGCTTGCAACTGCAGGCGAGGGTACGCATTCTCCTGTCCAAGGCGTGGCAAGGGGCCGGTCTTCTCGAAAGGGCTGCGGACGAGGCGCGGGCGGGCGCCGAGCTGATGACAGACGAGGCCGACATCGAAATCAATGTGACGGCCCGCTTGGCTTTGATCGCAGCACTGGGCGAGAGTGGCCGGCTTGACGAGGCGTGGGCGGAGAGCCTTCATCTCGCGCAGATCATCTCGGTTGAAGTCGATGATCAGTTGCTGGGCAAGGCATATTGGGCCATCGGAAACGCCGCATTCCTGAACAGCAGAGTCGACGCCGGCCTTGAATACCACGAGCTGGCCGCAGCTACGTTTTCCCCCGCACGAAACCTGAATGTGTGGGCTAAATTCAACAACGCCTCGGCTGCCATGCGGCTCGCTGCGGATGTGGCCGACGCGGCCACCCTCCGCTGCATCGAACGGGCTGAACTGGCAACGGATGTCATTGGTGGAAGCGAAGAAATCCTCCTGCTGCTCAAGCTGAACCGAGGACACTGGAATTATCTGGCCGGGGACCCGGCAGCGGCGGTCGAGCTGCTGGAAGGTTTGTGCAGCAATGATGACGTCCTCCCACCGCAGACGATGGGGGAATCATGCCTCCTGCTTGGGCGGGCGTACAAGGCCCTGGGGAATGCCCCTGCAGCTGAGCGACACCTGTTGGAGGCCGCGCAGCACTTCGACAGGGCAGGCGCCCAGCAGCGTGCCGACCTGGCCCGGGGGTTCCTCGCAACCGAAGCCTGAGCGTGACGCCCGAGCGTGCCTGGCGGCCCGAGCGTGCTCATTCCGGGGGACATGCCCTCCGGGTCCCGCCACGGATGGACATAGTGGGACTATGTCCAGTGGTAGCGACGAGGGCTGGGCATGTCCCGTGGTGGTCGGGATTAGGGCTGGCATGTCCTGTGGTGCTCGGGATTAGGGCTGGGCATGTTCGGTGGTTTGGGCCGCGGGCGAGGAGGACTTCCGGCCCAGGAACACCGCTGCGGCACCGGTCAGGAGGCTGAGCACCAGCAGCACCCAACCGGCTACCGTGAGCCCGGACGCGAGAGCAACCTGGCCGGCGTCGACCGTCTCGGCGGACATCACGGCGTCAATGGCCGCATTGCCCCACAGCCGCACGGCGGCAAAGAGCAGCGGAACGGCCCAGAGCGCCCAGCGCAAGGGCTTTCGCGCCACGTTCGTTCCGATCAGCAGCAGCCAGCTGAAGCCGAAGATCAGGGGGAAGAGCGTGCCCGCCGTCTTATGAATGTAGTTGAGCTGCCCACGGGCGTCCTGATCCATTGCGGTTCGCAGCCGCTCCACGAAGCCCTGGTCGAAGCCTCCGATCAGAGAGTCCGGCATGGCCAGGCCGCCGGAGAGCTGGGTGAGCTGGTTCAGGGTGAGCAGGTGGAGGTACCAGAACAGGAACAGGCTGGCGACGACGCCGGCGATCAGGATCAAATTGCTGTTGCTTTGCGCTTTCTGCGGCGTCCGGCTGGTGCTGGGATTGATCACCGGCGGCAGCTCATGCTGTGGCACGACTGCTTTGGCGCCGTGCTTCTTGATTCGCTGTGCGGGAGTCTTGGCCATGGCTCCATTATCTCCCGGCCCAGCGGCCAGGCCGGCGCTGCCTGTTCACCGCCACCAGCCGCCGATAGGCTGGAACGCGTGACCGAACTAGGAAAACACCGGCTCGGCCGGCACAGCACTGCAGATCTGGACCCCGGAGTGGATGACTACCAACTCGCCGAAGCTCTCGTGCGGGAAGCCGGGCAGCTGGCACTGCTGATGAGGCAGGCCGGGCTGGAAAGCCAGCAGAAGACCTCCATCTCGGATGTTGTCACCGCCGCTGACCACGCCGCTGAGGCCTATGTCCTGGAACAGCTCCGGCGCTGCCGTCCAGACGACGGCATCCTCGGTGAGGAGGGCGCCTCCGTGGCGGGCACCAGCGGCCGCACCTGGGTTATCGACCCGGTAGATGGAACCTATAACTTCCTGCACGGATCGACATACTGGTGCTCGGCGATCGCGTTGAAAGACTCCTCCGGGGTGCTGCTGGGCGCGGTCTTCCAGCCGGAGGAGGACAAGCTTTGGCTGGGCGGGACCGCCCGGGCCGCGACGCTCAATGGGGAACGGCTGACCAGCTTCGCACCCCGTGGAGCCGACGGTTCGGGCCGCTCGAACATCCCGCTCGCGGAACTCGGAGCCGCCACCTACATCCATCCCAGCTGGCTCGCGGATCCGATGTGCGCGATGCCGTGGCATGCCGCTGCAACGTCCGCCGCGGCGCTGCGGATGTTCGGCTCGGGCTCGTGCGACCTCAGCCGCGTGGCCGACGGAGAGCTGGGCTGCTGGTTCCAGCACAGCTGTCCGGAATGGGACTGGCTACCCGGGAAGGCGATCGTCCTCGCCGCCGGGGGTGCGGCCGACGTCGTCCGGGTCAACGGACTCGAATGGTTCCTCGCGGGAGGAACGACGGCGGTGCAGGAGCTCCGTGCCGCCCTCGAATCAGGCTCCGTCGGCTAGCACCTGCCGTTACACACGCCGCCCGTGAACACGCACCCTGCCCGTGGGACATGCCCATTCTTGGCCACGGGGCATGGACATGGTGCCGCTATGTCCAGTGGTCGCAGACAGGGGCGGGCATGTTCATCCGGGGCCGGTCGCGCCATGGGCATGTCCCATGCAGCGGGCCAGAAGGGGACATGCCCAAACCTGCGCCCGAGTCCTGCAAGCCCGGCATGCATGCAAAGTCTCGGTGTGCGCTGGACATGCTTCATTCCTCGGCGCCACGTCCCCACGGGACATGCTCATTCCTCGCCACCGCCACCGCCACGGGACATGCTCATTCCTCGGCGCCACCGCCACCGCCACCGCCACGGGACATGCTCATTCCTCGCCACCGCCACCGCCACCGCCACGGGACATGCTCATTCCTCGGCGCCACCGCCACCTCCACCGCCACCTCCCGCCACGGGACATGCTCATTCCTCGGCGCCACCGCCACCTCCACCGCCACCTCCCGCCACGGGACATGCTCATTCCTCGGCACCACCGCCGTGGGACATGCGCATTCTTGGCTGCGAGGACTGGACATAGTGGGCACATGTCCACTGGCTGCAGGCAGGGGAGGGCATGTCCCGAGGGGCGGACGCCGCTGTCAGCGGCACCGCCTAGACTTGTTAACACCATGGATATGTTGTTTGCCCCTTTCGCCGACGGACCCTTCCAAGCTGCCTCCAGGACGGCGATGGCCACCAAATCCTCCGCCGGAACAGGCACGGCAGCCGTGGGTTCCGGTGCCGGATGGATGCCCAAGGGCTCCGACCGCGGGCACGCAGGGGACCCGGACCGGCCCCAGCTCCCCGGCGCCGACGAGCTCCTGGTGGGCCTGAACCCGCAGCAGGAAGAAGCGGTCAAGCACGCCGGCGGTGCCCTGCTGATCGTCGCCGGCGCCGGCTCGGGCAAGACCCGCGTTCTGAGTAACCGCATCGCCTACCTCATCGCCACCCGGCGGGCGCACCACGGCGAGATCCTCGCGATCACCTTCACCAACAAGGCCGCGGCCGAAATGCGGGAGCGGGTCGAGGCCCTGGTTGGCGGCCGGGCCAAGACGATGTGGATCTCCACGTTCCACTCCTCCTGTGTCCGGATCCTGCGCCGCGAAGCCAAGAATGTCGGCCTGAACTCCAACTTCTCGATCTACGATTCTGCTGACTCACTGCGCCTGATCACGCTCGTGGCCAAGAACCTGGACATTGACCCGAAGCGCTTCGCCCCCAAGGCGATCCGGCACAAGATTTCGGCACTCAAGAACGAGCTGATCGACGCCGACAGCTACTCCTCCAGCGCCAACTACAACGACCCCTTCGAGCGGGCTGTCGCCGAGGTCTTCGAGGGCTACACGCAGCGACTGCGCCAGGCCAACGCCATGGACTTCGATGACCTGATCGCCGAGACCGTCTACATGTTCCGGGCCTTCCCGGCGCTCGCCGACTCCTACCGGCGCCGCTTCCGGCACGTCCTGGTCGACGAATACCAGGACACCAACCACGCCCAGTACGCCCTGGTCCGCGAGATCGTCGGCGAAGGCCCCGGCGCCGCCGAACTGACGGTCGTCGGCGATTCCGATCAGTCCATCTACGCCTTCCGCGGTGCGGACATCCGCAACATAGTGGAGTTCGAAAAGGACTACCCGGACGCCCGGACCATCAAGCTGGAACAGAACTACCGCTCCACCCAGACCATCCTCAGCGCCGCCAACTCGGTCATCTCCCGCAACCCCAATCGGCCGGAGAAGCGCCTCTGGACGGCGGAGGGCGACGGCGAGAAGATCGTCGGCTATGTCGGCGAGAACGAACACGACGAAGCCCAGTTCATCGCCAAGGAAATCGACCGGCTGCAGGACGAGGGCGAGCTGCGCCCCGGCGACGTCGCCATCTTCTACCGCACCAACGCCCAGTCCCGCTCGATCGAGGACGTGCTGGTGCGGGTCGGGCTCCCGTACAAGGTGGTCGGCGGAACCCGCTTCTACGAGCGCAAGGAAATCAAGGACGCGCTCGCCTACCTCCGGGTGCTGGTCAACCCGGACGACGACGTCAACCTGCGCCGCATCCTCAATGAGCCCAAACGCGGCATCGGCGACCGGGCCGAAGGGGCAGTGGCCTCCCTCGCGCAGCGCGACCGGATCTCCTTTATGGCAGCCGCCCGCCGCGCCGACAAGGCTCCCGGCATGGCGACCCGTTCCGTCAACGCAGTACAGGGCTTCATAAAGCTGCTTGACGACCTCGCCGAGGTGGCCACCGGGTCGGGGGCGGCCGCAGCCCTGGAAGCAGTCCTCGAACAAACCGGCTATCTCGCAACGCTGCGGTCCAGCACCGACCCGCAGGACGAGTCCCGGGTGGAGAACCTCGCCGAGCTCGTCGCCGTCGTACGCGAATACGAGCGCGATAACCCGGAAGGGTCGCTCGGGGCCTTCCTGGAAGGGGTCTCCCTCGTGGCCGACGCCGACCAGATCCCGGATGCGCCGGCGGGGACCGCCGACGAGCTGGCTGCCGCCGTCGCCGAAGCCAAGCGGCTCGGCGTCGTGACCCTGATGACCCTGCACACGGCCAAGGGCCTGGAATTCCCGGTGGTGTTCCTGACCGGCATGGAGCACGGGCTGTTCCCGCACCAGCGCTCCGCCACCGACCCGAAGGAACTGGCGGAGGAACGCCGGCTGGCCTACGTCGGCCTGACCCGGGCCCGGAAGCGCCTGTACCTGACCCGTTCCGAGGTGCGCAGCATGTGGGGCCAAAGCCAGTACAACCCGGCCAGCCAGTTCATCGAGGAGATCCCGGCCGAGCTTGTGGAGTGGAAGCGGGAAGGCTCCTCCCGGCAGAGCGGCGGCTGGGGGAGCGGTGCCGCCGTCGGTTCCAGCCGCTACGGCGGATCGTTCTGGGGCGCCGGCACTGCCCGCGGCGCGGAGGCCAGCCCGTCAGCGGGCTTCAACGCCGACGTCCCGGCCGCCATCGCCAAGAACCGGGTGCAGCCGCAGAAGGAAGTCGTTGCCGTCAGCGTGGGGGACAAGGTCAACCACACGAGCTTCGGCAACGGCACCGTCCTGGCCGTCGAAGGCGCCGGCGACAAGACGGTGGCCAAGGTGAAGTTCGACGTCGGCGAGAAGCGGCTCCTGCTGCGCTACGCCCCGCTCACCAAAATCGACGTGTAACCACCTAACCGATGCGCTTCGCTCGCCAGGGCGGCGCCGCCTGCGGAAACGTCTGGGGGCAGTGTTTTCGTCCCCGGACGAGACGGTTACGAATCAATCTGCGACGCCGGGAAACGAACGTCCCCGGCGCCGCCGGAGGCCTCAAAAACCCCGTAATCTAGCTGTTTTTCTACGCTCCATAGAATAGTGTCGTTACTCACATAACCGGTACTCTGGAACGGGCTCCTCGAAAGAAAGGGCTAGAGTTCGAAAGAGGAGCATTGCGCCGTGTGGCTCGTTTCCAAGCCTGTCGCAGGGTGCGTTTATTCCGCAGCCCGGTAACCGCGAGAACGTGGGGTCCGGCTGTACAGAAACTACTTCGACGTAGAAGGACACTAAACCGTGGACCTGTTTGAATATCAGGCGCGCGATATGTTCGAGGCGCACGGTGTACCCGTGCTTGCTGGCATCGTGGCGCACACCCCTGAAGAAGCAAAGGCAGCTGCCGAGAAAATCGGCGGCGTAACTGTCGTAAAGGCCCAGGTCAAGGCCGGAGGCCGCGGCAAAGCCGGCGGCGTCAAGGTCGTCAAGACCGCCGACGAGGCATTTGAACACTCCACCAACATCCTCGGCATGGACATCAAGGGCCACACCGTCCACCGTGTCATGGTTGCCCAGGGTGCGGACATCGCCGAGGAATACTACTTCTCCGTCCTGCTGGACCGGGCAAACCGCAACTACCTGGCCATGTGCTCGGTTGAAGGCGGCATGGAAATCGAGCAGCTCGCCGTTGAGCGGCCCGAAGCCCTGGCCAAGATCGCGATCGACCCGGCCGTCGGCATCGACCAGGCCAAGGCCGACGAAATCGTCGCCGCTGCAGGCTTCGCGGCGGAACTGCGCGGCCAGGTCGCCGGCGTAATCCTGAAGCTCTGGGACGTTTTCAAGAAGGAAGACGCCACCCTCGTGGAGGTCAACCCGCTGGTCCTGACCGGGGCGGGCGACATCGTTGCGCTCGACGGCAAGGTCTCCCTCGACGAGAACGCCGACTTCCGCCACCCCAAGCACGCCCACCTTGAAGACAAGGACGCTGCTGACCCGCTGGAGGCCAAGGCCAAGGCGCAGGACCTCAATTACGTCAAGCTGGACGGCGAAGTCGGCATCATCGGTAACGGCGCCGGCCTGGTCATGTCCACGCTCGACGTCGTCGCTTACGCCGGCGAGAACCACGGCAACGTCAAGCCCGCCAACTTCCTGGACATCGGCGGTGGAGCTTCCGCCGAGGTCATGGCAGCAGGCCTCGACGTCATCCTGGGTGACCCGCAGGTCAAGTCCGTCTTCGTCAACGTCTTCGGCGGCATCACCGCCTGCGACGCCGTCGCCAAGGGCATCGTCGGTGCACTGGCCGAGCTGGGCCACTCCGCGAACAAGCCGCTGGTAGTCCGCCTCGACGGCAACAACGTTGAGGAAGGCCGCCGCATCCTGGCCGAGGCCAACCACCCGCTGGTCACTCTGGCCGCCACCATGGACGAGGGCGCCGACAAGGCTGCCGAGCTCGCCAACTCGAAGTAAGCACCGGGAAGTAAGGCGACTTAATCATGTCTATTTATCTGAACAAGGACTCCAAGGTCATCGTCCAGGGCATCACCGGCGGCGAAGGCACCAAGCACACCGCCCTGATGCTGAAGGCCGGCACCAACGTTGTTGGCGGCGTCAACGCCCGTAAGGCCGGCACCACGGTCCTGCACGGCGACACCGAGATCACAGTCTTCGGCACCGTCAAGGAAGCCATGGCCGAGACCGGCGCTGACGTTTCCATCGTCTTCGTCCCGCCGGCGTTCACCAAGGACGCCGTCGTCGAGGCCATCGAGGCCGGCATCGGCCTGGTCGTCGTCATCACCGAAGGCGTGCCGGTCCAGGACTCTGCCGAGTTCTGGGCACTGGCCCAGTCCAAGGTCGACGCCAACGGCAAGCAGGTCACCCGCATCATCGGACCGAACTGCCCCGGCATCATCACCCCGGGGGAGGCCCTCGTCGGCATCACCCCGGCGAACATCACGGGCAAGGGCCCCATCGGCCTCGTCTCCAAATCGGGCACCCTGACCTACCAGATGATGTACGAACTGCGCGACCTCGGCTTCTCCACCGCCATCGGCATCGGCGGCGACCCGGTCATCGGCACCACCCACATCGATGCCCTCGAGGCGTTCGAAGCCGACCCGGAGACCAAGGCGATCGTCATGATCGGCGAAATCGGCGGCGACGCCGAGGAACGTGCCGCCGACTACATCAAGGCACATGTCACCAAGCCGGTCGTCGGCTACGTGGCAGGCTTCACCGCTCCGGAAGGCAAGACCATGGGCCACGCAGGCGCCATCGTCTCGGGTTCCGCGGGCACCGCGCAGGCCAAGAAGGAAGCCCTCGAGGCTGCCGGCGTCAAGGTCGGCAAGACGCCGTCCGAGACCGCCAAGCTCCTGCGCGAAGTCTTCGCCACCCTCTAGGTCCGCAGCACCAAAGCAGCACCGCAGCGCGGGGTCACTGACTGCCCACTCCACAACGAGGATGGGCGCAAGTGACCCCGCGTTGTTTGTTTAAGCACGACGGCGGCTGCTCGCCTTCCCCGGGAAGGTGAGCAGCCGCCGTCGAACTTTAAGCGCAAATCAATTTAGAAGGGGACGCCGCATTTAAGCAGAACGTTGGCATACGGGGTTGCCTCGCCCGTCCGGATGAACAGTTTGGCAGAGCCGGACAGCTCCTTGAGCTCCTGGTGGCTGACGTGGCTCACCTGCTCAAAGCGGCTGCTGACCCACCCTTCCGCCTCGGTGCCGCGGACCTCCTGGGCCATGACGCTGTCTTCAAAGACGAGATCGTCAAGGAGAGCAGTCAGTACTTGTTCGAAGCGGGGCACACCATGGACCAGTGCCAGATCCACCACCGGAACACCGGCGGGCGCCGGCATGCCGCAGTCCGCCAACAGCACCAGATCTCCGTGCCCCAGGCGGCTCAAGGCCGCGTTGAGCTCGGCATGCAGAATTCCGCCGCGCTTCACTGCGCCGGCTCCGGAAGGAGATCGGACAGCTTCGGGTACGAAGGCTGGGTTCCGTGGCCCTGCACCGCGAAGGCGCCGACTTTGGCCGCAAAGGCCGAAGCGTCCAGCAGCGACTCTCCGGCAGCCAGGCGGACGCTGAGCGCGCCGACAAATGCATCGCCTGCGCCGGAGCTGTCCACAGCGCTGACCCGCGGGGCAGGCACGAGGAAGGTGCCGGCGTCGTCCGAACAAATCGCGCCGAGGGGGCCTCTGGTCAGCACGACTGAAGCGATGCCCTGCGACCGGAGCGCACCGACGAGTTCCTCGTCGTCAGCCGGTGCCACGGCACCGGGAGTCAACTGTGCAAGTACCAATGCGCCCTCGTGTTCATTGACCACCAGGGGATTTGCCGAGCGGATGACGGCAGCGTCAATGGACACAACCGGAGCCAGATTCAAGAGCACCCGGCCCGACGCCAGCGCGGCCGCCGCCGCGATTCCGGCGGCCGGGATTTCACCTTGCAGAACCACGACGGCGGCTTCCGCTATCTGCGCCGCAGCAGCCTGAACGGCTTGAGCGTCCATCGAGGCGTTGGCCCCGGGGATGACCACGATGGTGTTTTCGCCGCCGTCCGCTACACAGATGAGCGCCAGTCCGGTTGGCCCGTCCACAGTCCTGAGGGCACCGAGATCCACGCCCGCCTTGCTCAGCAGGCTTGTGGCAAGGGCGGCGCCTGAATCGTTTCCCACCGCTCCGACGAGGCGCACCGTGGCCCCTAACTGAGCGGCGGCCACGGCCTGGTTGGCGCCCTTGCCGCCGGGCAGCAGCATAATGGAGCTGCCCAGCAGGGTCTCGCCCGGGAGTGGATGACGCTCAACCCGGACCACCTGATCAATGTTGATGGAACCGACTACGGTGACTTTCCCGGCCTGCTGTTCTGTCACTTGCTGAATTCGCCAACGTTGGCTTTGTTCACGGTGACAACGCTTACCGGTACGGTCGCTTCAACGTTTTCACCCTTGACGATCTTGGCGATCTGCTCGACTGCCAGCTGCCCCAATTTCGCCGGCTGCTGGGCAATACTGGCGACCAGGGTGCCCTTCTTGATGGCTGCAAGCCCATCCGTGGTTCCGTCAAAGCCTACGACCTTGACGTCGGCACCTGCTTTGGCGCCGAGAGCCTGGACTGCGCCCAAAGCCATTTCGTCATTCTCGGCGAAAACACCGGTGACGCCGGGGTTGGCCTGCAACAGGTTGGTGGTGACATCCAGGGCCGCAGTCCGGTCAAAGTTGGCGGTCTGCTGAGCCACGATCTTGATGTCCGGGAATGCCTTCATGCCCTCAGTGAAACCGGCGCCGCGGTCGCGGCTGGCGGAGGTTCCGGCAACACCCTGGAGGACGATGATGCTGCCCTTCTCGCCCAATGCAGTGGCGAGTTCAATGGCAGCCTGCTTGCCGCCGGCGACGTTGTCGCTGGCCACGAGCGAGCTCAGGGTCACGCCGTTAACCGTGCGGTCCACGGCCACGACTGGAATGCTTGCCTTGGTCAGGGCCGATACGGATGTCGAGGCCGCGTCTGAATCGACCGGGTTGACGATCACGGCTTTCGCGCCGGCCGTCTGGGCGTTGGCCAGCTGATTGGCCTGGGTGGCTGAATCGTTCTGGGCATCAACAACATCCAGCTGGATGTTGGCCGTCTTAGCAGCGGCCAAGGCGCCATCGCGGACCTCAACAAAGAACGGGTTGTTCAAGGTGGAAAGGGCCAGAACTGCTTTCGGATTGCTGCCGGTGGCAGAATCGCCGCCTCGGTTGCAGGCGGTGGCTCCTGTGAGGAGCATTGCGGCAGTGGCTGCAAGGGCCACAGTGCGGGGGAGTGAGAGCTTCATTGTTCTTTCCTCTTTTTTCTTGGGGAGGTTGTTTGCTGCGGGGGGATGAATGTCGTGGGAGGTTGCTAACTGGAGCGGGTTTTACGGCGAAGAACGTCGATGCCGACGGCCAGGGCAATGACCAGGCCGATCACTACCTGCTGCCAGAACGATGTGACGTTCAGCAGGTTCAGGCCATTGCGGATGACCACGAGCACGAGTGCTCCGACGATGGTTCCGGAGATTCTCCCGAGACCACCTGCCAGCGATGCTCCACCGATGACGACGGCGGCAATGGCGTCAAGTTCATAGCCCGCAGCAGCCTGCGGCTGGGCTGAGTCCAAGCGGCCGGCGAGCAGCAGGCCGGCCAAGGCAGCGAACAGCCCGGCCAAAGCGAACACGGTCACCGTGATTTGCTTGACTGGCAGGCCGGAAAGCCTGGCAGCCTCGGCATTGCCGCCAACGGCATACATGGAGCGGCCAATGACCATTCGGTTCAGGATGAAGGAGGCGATTCCGGCAGCGATGACCATCACAATGATGGGTGTGGGGACGGGGCCAATGCTTCCGCCGAGAAAGGAAACTTCCGGAGCGGTTCTGATCGGCTTTCCGTCCGAGATGACGAGCGTCAGGCCGCGGGCGATGCTGAGCATGGCCAAAGTGGCGATGAACGATGGCAGTTTTCCGTAGGAACTGGCAAGGCCGCTGACCATGCCAACCACCAGGCCCGTCAGCAGGCCGATCAAGAGTGCGAGCCCGCCAGGGAGTCCCGAGGAAACGAACATGTATCCGGAGACCATGGCGCTGAGGGCTGCTACTGAGCCCACTGAAAGGTCAATCCCGCCGGCCACAATGACGAAGGTCATGCCGAACGCGAGGATGGCAACGGTGGAAACCTGAATGCCGATATTCAGGAGGTTCGGGCCGGTGAGGAAATCCGGGGTGATGATGAACAGCGCGAGGGCCAGGACCAACAGGCCCACCAGGGCGCCATTGTTGGCCAGGAACTTCTTGATGTCGAAGCCTGGCTTAGGCCGGGCCTGGGAGGCTATGGACATTGTGGTTTTCCTTGTCTGGTTTGGCGCATCTTGTGGCTTCAGTGGGGTTGTTGTGGACTGGTTCAAGGCTTTGCCTCCGTTAGGGGGTCGGTATCCCGCGCGGCGAGTGTCATGACGGCGTCCTGCGTGGCATCGGCGGCTGAGAGTTCGCCGGCAATTTCGCCGTCGCGCATCACAAGAATGCGGTCGCTCATTCCGAGTACCTCGGGAAGCTCGCTGGATACCATCACGACCGCGCCGCCGGCAGCCGTGATTTGGTTCATCAGTTCGTAAATTTCCACTTTGGCGCCCACATCGACGCCGCGGGTGGGCTCATCGAGCAGCAGAACCGTGGAGCCGGCCATGATCCAGCGGCCGAAGACAGCCTTCTGCTGGTTGCCGCCGGAGAGGGACCTGATGGGTTGGTCGATGCTGTGCATCCTGATCCGCAGGGTCTTGGCTATCTCCTCGGCCTTGCGTCGCTGGCCGGCAAAGTCCGCCAAGCCCAGCGTCGAGCTGGATTTCAACGTGGCGTAGCCAAGGTTTTCGTTCACGGAGGCGTCCAACACCAGCCCCTGGACCTTACGGTCCTCGGGAACATGCCCGACGCCGGCAGCAATCGCCGCTCCGACGTCGCCTTTGGGGAGCCTCGTGCCGCGTATGCTCACGGTCCCGGCGTCGTGGCGGTCGACGCCGGCGATAGCGCGGATGACCTCCGTTCGCCCTGCTCCGACCAGGCCTGCGATTCCTACGATTTCGCCGGCCTTGACGCTGAAGGAGATATCGCTGAACCGGCCCTTCGAGCTCAGTCCTTCGACGCTGAGGACGTTCTGGGCTGAGGCGTCCTCCCCGGCGCGTCGCGGAAACTGCTCGTCGATGCTGCGGCCAACCATCAGCCGGACCAGTTCGTCTTCGGGGGTTGAGCCGGGCACTTCGGCGATGAACTCGCCGTCGCGCAGTATGCAGACGGAATCGCCGATCTCGGCAATCTCCTCCAGGTGATGGCTGATGAACAGCATGCCCACCTGGTGCGTCCGGAGTTCCTCGACGACCCGAAACAGGCTCTCTGTTTCATGCTTGGTAAGGGCCGCCGTCGGCTCATCCAAAATCAGCACTTTGGCGTCAATGCTCAACGCCTTGGCGATTTCCACCAGCTGCTGCTGGGCGATTCCCAATTCACCGACCAAAGTGTCGACGTCAACGTTGAGACCGATGCGGTCCAGGGCAGCCTTCGCTTGGCGGCGCAATTCACGCCGATCCACCAAGCCGTACTTCTTCGGTGTGCGCCCCAGCATGATGTTCTCAGCAACACTCATGCTGGGCACCAGATTCAATTCCTGGTGGATGGTGGCAATGCCGTGAGCTTCTGCCGCACGGGTATTGGGGAGCGTGACAGCTTTACCGTCAATAAGAATCTGACCGTTATCCGGCTGGTAAACGCCGGCCATGATTTTGATCAGGGTGGATTTACCTGCCCCGTTTTCGCCGAGGAGCACCTGTACTTTGCCTGGGTAGACGTTGACGGTGACGCCTTTGATGACGGCGACGGGGCCGAAGGACTTGCTGATGTTTTTCAGCGTGACCAGTGGCTGGCCGGGGTTCTGCGCCACGTCGCGGTTGGCGGAGGGATCAGTCATATCAATTATTCCTCTGGGGGTTCAGCGGAGCCGGAAAGCGGTGGGAGGAGGACTCGCGGATGATGAGCTCACTTGGCAGCGAGACGGACGCAGGTTGTTCGCCGCCGATGACGTTCACCAACAGTTCGACGGCAATCCGGCCCATGTCTTCAACGCTGTGCGAGATAACGCTCAACGGGGGATTGAGCAGAGAAAACCAATCGATATTGTCGAACGCTACGAGGGCAATGTCCTGGCCGATCCGCACGCCCCTCTCATGCAATTTGGAGACGGAACCAGCAGCCATGGGGCTGTCGGCTGCGAGGATGGCCGTGGGCGGGTAGTCGAGCTGAAGCAGCCGCTCAGTGGCGGCTGCGCCGCTCGCAATCTGGAAGTCCCCGAATACTGTCAGCGCCGGGTCGTGGTCGAGTCCCGCCGTACCCAGCGCAGCAATGAAAGCGCTGTGGCGCTCCCGGCCGGTGGAAATGGATTGCGGTCCGGCGATGTAGCCGATCCGGCGGTGCCCCTGGTCCGCAAGGTGCGCCACGGCCTGCTTTATTCCATCGCGGCTGTCCGTCGTGACGCTGGGGACATCAACACCGTCCACCCTTCGGTCCACAAAAACCATCGGGATCCCCCGGGTGAGAAGCGAACGGATGGAACCGCTGCCATCACCTTGAGGCGCCACAATCACACCGTCCACACGCTGATCAATGAGCGTATCGAGGAAGCGATTCTGCTGGTCTTCGAGTTCATTGGCGTTGCCGAGCAGGATTACGTACCCCGCTTCAAGAGCCGCCTGCTCTACTGCGTGCGCCAGATCGGCGAAAAACGGGTTGCGCACGTCCGAGACGAGGAGACCAACAACATTGGTTCTTGTGGAGCGGAGGCTACGGGCCTGGGCGTTGGGGCGGAAGTCCAACTGCTCGACGGCGGCGGTCACCCTTGCCCTGGAAGCACTGGACGTCGCGGGGTGTCCGGACAGCACTCGTGATGCTGTGGCAGGGGAGACTCCGGCCAGTGCTGCGACATCCTTGATGGTGACAGTGCTCATCGCAGACACTCCTTCGTGTGGGCCGTGCCGGGCTGCTAATTCTTGCCGGGCATCCTTGGAATCGTTTCCATGGAATGGATTCCACGAGTTTAGGACTCAGCAGTGGATTGTGTCAAGCGTCACGAGCAGGGGAGGGTTCTGGACAGCGACGGCGGCCGGCCACCTTCTCAAGGAAGGTGGCCGGCCGCCGTCGTACCGTCCGGGTTCTTAAACTTTCGCTCCACTGAGCAGCTCATCGAGCCGCTCGTAGCCTTGGGACATACCGCTCTCCATCCCGGACTGTGCCATGCCGTCGCGGGCTTCTATTGTGGGGTAGACCGAGTGGCCGGTGAGCCGGGTGCGTCCGCCCCCGAGGTCTTCCAGGGTCAGGAACTCGATGCTCACCACGTCCGGGTAGCCGTCGAACTCGAAGGTCTGGATGGCAAACTCGTTTTCCCTGACAGTGTGGAAGACGCCGCTGAATCCGTAGGCGCTGCCATCCGGTGCCAGGTGGCTGTAGCGGTAGCTGCCGCCGGTCCGGAAGTCGTAGTGGTCGATGTCCATCTTGTAGCCCCGCGGACCGAGCCATTGGGCGATCAGCTCGGCCTCCTTGTGGGCGCGGAAGACGTCGGCAACGGGAAAATCGAACTCCCGCTCGTAGTCGATGAAGGGCAGGCCCTCCGGAACGTTGACTTTCAGGGCGTTGGTCATGATCAAAAGTCCTTTGCCTCTGTGCCGCGTGCCCGCGGCGGTGGATGTGAGCACGGCGTCCAGGCTGCGGAACTGCCCCTCGCGGACCAGCCGGTACTGGTCGATCCATGCGGTGAGCGCCTCCAGCCGTGCGGGATTCAGGTGGACGGGCCGGCGCTGGGCATCACGGGTGCGCGTGACCAGTTGCGCCTGCTCGAGGACCTGGATGTGTTTCGAGACCGCCTGCTTGCTGATCGCGAAAGGTTCCGCCAGTTCATTCACGGTGGCCGGGCCCCGGCTGAGCTGGGAGATGATGCTGCGACGGATGGGATCGGCCAGGGCCAGGAACGCCGAATCAAGGTGTTCGTCGTCGCGGACTGGCACCGGAATTGCACCTCCGTCCGTCATATGGTCAACCGCTACGTTGATCAACCTCTTGGTTGTTTAAGGCTACTGCCGGCAGCTTTTCTCCGCAATGCCCTTTTGGGTGAAATCCTTGAAAAGCAGAAGCGGGTAGCCCGATCGGACTGTTACCTTCTTCCTCTTCGCCCTGCTGGGTATCGGGGCGATCCTGTTTGCCGCGAAGTGCATCCGGAGACCAAGGACAAGAGCCTCGAGGACCTGGAGCATCACTTCAGGCAACTCGCCGCCGCGTAGCCCGGGGCGGTGAGCCGCAGGCTGGCAGCCAGAAGCTGAAGCCCGGGCTGGCAGTGCGAGCCTGGAAGCCCGGGGCTTCCAGGCTCCGGCTTCAGACCCCGGGTTGAGACGCCGGGTTCAGACGCGGGATTCAGACCCCGGCGTGCAGCCGGGGGAGGGCGTCGACGAGCGGCGCCAGCTCCGGGATCTCCTGGGCCTGGGCCAGTGCCCGCTCGAGGGTGGCGTCGTGGGCGGGCCGGGCCTGCTCCAGCAGCGCAATGCCACTCGGGGTGAGCTCGGTATAGATCCCGCGGCGGTCATCGGCGCACAGGATCCGGGTGAGCAGGCCGCGGTCCTCGAGCCGGTTGACCAGGCGGGTCGTGGCGCTGGCACTCAGGGCCGTGGCGCGGGCCAGCTGCTGCATCCGCATATGCCAGCCGTCCTGCCGGCTCAGCGCGTCCAGTACGGTGTACTCGACCACGGACAGCTGGGCTTCGGCCTGCAGCGAGCGCTCCAGCTCGGCCTCGATCAGCCCGTGCAGGGCCGCCAGGGTCCGCCAGCCTTGCGCCCGAACCTCGACGGCGTCGTCCTTGATGCCCATGGTTTCTTCCCTTCCCATCGGCCAGTTCCTAACGGAGCCGGCGCAGTCAAAGTAGTTGCTTGCGCGCTGTATCTGCTTGTGCAATGATAAACAACGCGTCTGCAACTACTAGCTTACGCCGGACAAATCTTTCCGTACAGTCTTGAAGGAGCTTAGCCATGCCTATTGGCCTGATTGCACTCGCCCTCGGCGGGTTCGGGATCGGACTCACCGAGTTCGTCATCATGGGCCTGCTGCCCGAAGTAGCGGCCGACTTCCGGGTCAGCGAGGCTACCGCAGGCTGGCTCATCTCCGGCTACGCGCTCGCCGTCGTCGTCGGAGCGCTGCTCCTGACGGCCGCGGTGACCCGTATCGAGCGAAAACCGGTCCTGGCCGTACTGATGGTGGTCTTCGTAGCAGGAAACATGGTCTCGGCGATCGCGCCCGACTACTGGACCATGATGGCGGGCCGCATCATTGCCGCCCTGTCCCACGGTGCCTTCTTCGGCATCGGAGCTGTGGTCGCGGCCAGCATGGTTGCCCCGACCAGGAAGGCCGGCGCCATCGCCATCATGTTCACCGGGCTGACGGCGGCCAATGTACTGGGCGTCCCGTTCGGCACGATGCTGGGCCAGGCCGCAGGCTGGCGGTCCACGTTCTGGGCCATCACGGGCATCGGCGTGCTCGCGCTGGTCGGCATTCTGGCCCTGGTGCCCAAAACGGGATCGGGCACGACCGACTCTTCTGCCTCCGGCGGACTGCGCGGTGAACTGCGCGCCTTCCGCTCCGGCCAGGTCTGGCTCTCCATCCTGGTCACGATCCTGGGCTACGGCGGCATGTTCGGGGCCTTCACCTACATCGCCTTCACGCTGACCGAGGTCACGGGCTTCGCCGCCGCCACCGTGCCGTGGCTGCTGATCCTGTTCGGCGTGGGCCTCTTTATCGGCAACACCGTCGGCGGAAAGGCCGCAGACAAGAACGTGGACCGCACCCTGATCGTGGTTCTCGCCGTCCTGGTCGGGGTGCTGGCGGTCTTCGCCCTGACGTCGGGCAGCCAGCCGATGACCATCGCGTCCATGGTGCTGCTGGGCGGCTTCGGCTTCGCCACGGTCCCCGGCCTGCAGATGCGGGTGATGAAGTACGCCAACAGCGCCCCAACCCTGGCTTCCGGCGCCAACATCGGCGCCTTCAATGTGGGCAACGCCCTTGGAGCATGGATGGGCGGCGTGACCATCACTGCCGGCCTTGGCTACACCTCGCCGATCTGGGCCGGTGCCGTCATCACCCTGCTGGGCCTTGGCGTGATGCTGTTCGCCGCAGCCAAGGCCAGGCGGAACGACGCCGCTTCAGTCGCCGTCGGCGTGGGCAGCCCCGACCAGGAGCTGCAGCGGACCTAGCCACGACTCACCGGGGCAGAGAGTTGCGGCACACCTCCACGAAGCCACGGAACGGCGCCAGCCGCTCCGCGGCGGGCAACTCCAGCGCCTCGGGGTGCCACTGGACGGACGCCACCCAGCGGTCCGGATCCTCCAGCGCCTCGATCGTGCCATCCTCGGCCACCGCTGTCACCGTGAGTCCCCGGGCCACCTGGGCTACCGCCTGGTGATGGCCGGAGGCAATCTTCACGGTCACGGTGCCGGACGTGCTCCCATACAGAGCGGCCACTTTGGAGCCGGGCTGCACCTCGACCTCGTGCCAGGCCCAGGGCCCGGCCCCGTGCACCGGGGCGGGCTCGTGGTGCACCACGGGGCCGGGCGTCATGTCCTGGATGAGCGTTCCGCCGTAGAGGACATTGAGGAGCTGGTGTCCCCGGCAGATCCCGAGCACCGGCAGCCCGGCGTCGATCGCTTGCCGTGCCACGCCCAGGTCCAGCTGGTCCTGGGCCTGGTTGACGTCATAACAGGCTCCGCCGGGTTGCTCGCCGTAGAGCCGGGGGTCCAGATCGCCGCCGCCGGGAAGGACGACGCCGTCGAGCGCCTGGTGATCCGGGTCCGCCAGTTCGCCGGGCGCCGGTACCGCGGCAAGCAGCACCGGTTCGCCGCCGCCGTCGCGCACCAGCTCCACGATGTAGTCGAACAAGGCATTGGCCTCACCCACCCTCGGGTCCGGGTCCGGGTCCGTTGAGCCGCTCAGGCGGACGGGAATACCGATGCGGGGCCGGCTGCTGCGGGGGAGGGGCGGAATCTGCATGGTTCATTCTGCAACAGATCGGCCGGACTAGGATTGCCGGATGAACAACAGATACGTCGTGTCCCGCAGCCGCTTGGTCGCGGCCGCTCCGGAAGCCATCTTTGAGGTACTCGCCAGCCCTGCGCTGCACAGCGTGATCGACGGCTCGGACACAGTCAAGGGCGCCCAGCCCCGCGGCCCCGAACGGCTGGCCCTCGGCACCAGGTTCGGCATGGAGATGAACGTCCGCGTGGACTATAAGATCCTCAACACCGTCTGCGAGTTCGAGGAAGGGCGCCGGATCGCGTGGCGGCACTTCTACGGCCATGTCTGGCGGTACCTCCTCGAGCCCGCCACCGACGACGCCGGCCGGCCCGGCACCCTGGTGACCGAACAGTGGGACGCCCGGCAGGTCCGCGGGAAATTCCTTCTGCGGCTCGCGGGTTACCTGCGCCGCCACCCGGCCAACCTGGAAAAGACCCTGGCCAAGCTCGACGCATACCTTTCGGCCGCCGGGCACGATTCTGACAACGCGGCGGTTTCCTGACGCTAAGGGCCGCGCTGATACGGGCCGTGGCATTGCCGGGTCCCGGTCCGTCCGGTGGCTTCTGTAATGTGGATGGCACCGGGAGCAAAAAGACCGGGAGCAAAAAGCAAGACTGAAGGTGGGAACCACGATGGGCCGCAGGACACTCGTTGACGATCTCGTCGACGGCCTGCTCGCCGACATCCTTGACGGCAAACTGCAGCCCCACGAGGCCATTCCGCCCGAAGCCGACATCGCCAAGGCCTACGATGTCAGCCGTCTCACGGTGCGCGAAGCGCTGAAGGCCTTGCGGGCGCAGAACATCCTCTACGTGAAAGCCGGCCGCGGAACTTTCGTCAATCCAACCGACAACTGGACCGGGCTGGACGCGATCTTCAAAGCCGCCTCGTACGGCAGCGGAGCGGAGCAGGTGGCCGTGGGGCTCATTGAAATGCGCCGTATGGTGGAAACCGGGGCGGCCGCGCTGGCGGCAAAACGCCATACTTCCGAGCATGCCAAACAGATGCGTGAGTGCATCGCGGATATGAAGCGCTTTCATGATTCCGGCAACCTGGATGGCTTCGTGATGGCGGACATCGGCTTCCATGACGCGGTGTTGAAGGCCTCCGGCAATCCTTTTATCCGGGCGCTGTTCGCACAGCTGGGTCAGCTCCTTTACGTGAAGCGGCGCGAGACGTCAGCCGTCGAAGAGATCCAACTGCATGCCATTGAGTACCACCAAAGGGTGATGGACAGCATCCTCAGCGGCGACGCCGAACTGGCCCGCCGCGCCATGGACGAACACATGGACCAGACGTACCGGGACTACGAACGCTACGTGCATAACGCTGCATCCTGACGTAACAACTGACACCAGCACAGGCTTGACGTAATCCACGCCACTCTTTATGCTTTTTCTCATGTCCTTTCGTCAGATGTCTGACATCTGACTCAACGCTAGCTGATTCAGTTCCATCTGGATTGAACCTCCCAAATATCCCTCCGGATTCCCGTCACCATCGCAGGTGCCGGCTTCCGTTAGACAGAAGGTCGATGATGACTTCACTCTCCTTAAAGTCCGCCGGACTCGGCGAGCTCGGCGAGCGTACGCTCCGCAAGGTCCGCCGGCGCGTTATGCCTCTGATTGTCCTGCTCTACTTCATTGCGTACCTTGACCGCAACAATGTGGGCTTCGCCAAACTGACCATGAGCGAGGACATCGGCCTGACGGCCGCGGCCTACGGTCTTGGCGCCGGTATCTTCTTCCTGGGCTACGCGCTCCTCGAGGTGCCCAGCAACGCCGGTATGTACCGCTTCGGCGCCCGCAAATGGCTGGCCCGCATCCTCATCACCTGGGGCATCTTCGCCACGGCCATGGCCCTGGTGAACGGCGAAACCACCTACTACGTCATCCGGTTCCTGCTCGGAGCCGCTGAAGCAGGCTTCTTCCCGGCTATCCTCTTCTACCTCACGCTGTGGTTCCCCGCCGCCCAGCGCGTCACGGTACTGGGCATCTTCATCCTCGCCCAGCCCATCTCCAACGCCCTCGGCGCCCCGGTCTCCGGACTCCTGCTCCAGATGGACGGCATCATGGGCCTGCACGGCTGGCAGTGGCTGTACATCATTGAAGGCATCCCGGCCATTCTCCTCGGCATACTGACCCCCATCCTCATGACGGACCGCCCCCGCGACGCCAAGTGGCTCAACGCGGACGAACGCGAATGGCTCACCACCACCATGGATGCCGAACTGGCAGCCAAGTCCAAGGGCGGCAGCCACAACTTCCTGGCCGGCCTCAAGGACAAGCGCACCCTGACCTACTCTGCCCTGTACTTCGGGCTGGTCTGCGGCATCTACGGCCTGGGTCTTTGGATGCCGACCATCGTTGCCGCCTTGGGCAAGTTCTCCACCGCCCAGGTCGGGTTCATCGTTCTCATTCCTTACTCCATAGCTGCCGTCTTCGTATTCTTTTGGAGCAAGCGTGCGGACAAGACCGGAAAGCGTGCCTGGCACAGCTCGGTCAGCATGGTTCTTGCCGGCATGGGCCTGCTTGCTGCAGGATACCTGCTCCCGGTCAATCCCATCCTCGCCCTGATCGCCCTGACCGCCGCGGCCATGGGTATCTACGGCGCCATCGCCCCGTTCCTGTCCATGCCGTCCGCGGCGCTCACCGGAGCAGCCGCTGCTTCCGGCCTGGCCCTGGTCAACTCACTGGGTAACCTCGGCGGATTCGTGGCCCCGTACGCAGTCGGCCTGCTGAACGATGCCACGGGCAACAACCAGAGCGGCCTGCTGTTCCTGTCCTTCTGCCTTTGCGTCACGGCGGTGGCCACCTACCTCTATGCACGCAAGCGCCCCGAAGGCGATGCGGCGCTGGATCCGGCTGTAGCGGCCGCCGTCGCCCCCGACGCTGCCCCCGCCAAAGTCTCCTAATCCCCGAAATTCCGAAGGAAAACACGCAATGACCTCAACCACTTTCCCCTCCGAACGCACCGTTGTCCTGACCGGCGCGGCGTCGGTTCGTGGCATCGGCCGCGCCGCCGCTGACCGTATGGCCAGCGAGGGATGGTCCATCGCCATCCTGGACATCAACGCGGAGGACGCCAAGGCGGCTGCCGCGGAGATCGGCTCCAACCGTGCCGTCAAGGCGATCGGCGTCGGAGCCGACGTGTCCGATGAGGCGTCCGTTGACCGGGCCATCACCGAGATCGAAGCCTCACTCCCGCCGATCGTTGCCCTCGCCAACCTCGCCGGGATCAGCTCGCCGACGACGTTCATGGAGACCACGGTGGAGGAGTGGGACAAGGTGTTCGCCATCAACATGCGCGGAACCTTCATCGTTTCCCAGCGGATCCTCAAGGGCATGATCGAGCGCAAGCTCGGTCGCATCGTCAGCATCTCGTCCATTTCCGCCCAGCGTGGCGGCGGCACGTTCTCGAAGGTCGCCTACAGCGCGACCAAGGCCGGGATCCTCGGGTTCACCCGTGCCCTGGCCCGCGAAGTCGGCGAGTTCGGGATCACGGTCAATGCGATTGCCCCCGGCCCGATCGACACCGACATCATGGGGGGAACCCTCACCGATGAGCGCAAGGCCCAACTGTCCGAGGGCATCATGATGGGCCGGGTCGGCACCCGCGAGGAAGTGGCGGCCCTGATCGCCTTCCTGCTCGGGCAGGATTCGGGCTACATCACCGCGGCCACTTATGACATCAACGGCGGCCTCCAGGTTTCCTGACCGGGACCTGGACCTGGGACTGAACCAGGAACGGGTGCCCCCGCCGGTTTTCCGGCGGGGGCACCCTCCTGTTAACGCCGGGCCCTCTGAATCCAGGGCTCCTCTACGGCAAGGCTACAAATCCTTGCGGCACTGCGCGCGGCCCAGTTCGTGCAGGCCGTTCAGGTCGCCGTCGGCCAGGCCGTCGGGGGTCCCGATCTCCGGGTACATCAGCTGCAGCGGGTCATCCACATGCTCCAACCCCATGACATGGCCCAGTTCGTGCAGGATCACGGCAGTGGCATACTCGGCGCCGGCCGCCCGGCGGAGGTCCTCGGTGATTTGCGGGGCGTCGAGCTCGAGGCTGCCGGTGACGAAGCTCCTGGGGCCGTCGCCAAAGCTGAAGTGCGTGCTGCCCCCGGTGCCGATGACGGGACCCCTGAGCTGCGGCGCCTGTTCCGGCGTGGTCCACGCGATCAGCAGCGGGGCCCACCGCTCGCCGTAGGCGTCCTTCTGATACGGCGCGCGGGACTGGCTGGGCGCCTCCGTGGTGGGGCCGTCGTTGATGAATTTGATGCCGGTCGCGCGGGATATCGAGTCGATGGCGTCCTCGACAAGGCGCTCTGCGCCTTCCGGCTCGAGTTCGGAATTCACCACATAGTGCAGCGGGCGGCATGGCGAATAGCCCACCGGCCTGCCATCGTCATTCGTGGCAAGGAAGTTATACGAATCGCTGGCGCCAGCCGGTGTCTCCGGCCGGCCGAGCGGCTCGGCTTGTTCCTCGAACCCCGGCGGGGGAGCGTCGATTCCCGGAGCAGCGGCGGGAACCCCTGGTGGGTGGCCGGCCTGCCCGGTGACCGGCCGGGCGGTGTTCGGGTCCGCCGTCCGGGCGTCCGCTCCGGCGCCGCGGTTGACCTCGAAAAGTCCCATGAAGCGGGGGTCGCCGTAGATGAGCCCGGCGGCCAGGAAAGCGGCGCCGGCGATCACAGCGGCCGCCGCCAGGTCGCGGAAGATCCGCCAGGTGGTTCGTGAGCGGCTGTGCCGCGGCGTCCGGTCCCGGAACTCAGGACCGTCCACTAAGCGATCACCGCGCCGAACGCCATCCCCAACAGGTACGTCACGCCCGCAGCGCCCATGCCGATGGCCAGCTGCCGGACTCCACGGGTGGTCGGTGACGTGCCGGACAGCAGTCCGACGATGCCGCCGGTGAGCAGCAGCGCCACGCCTACCAGCACGGCGGACACCGCCAGGGCGGCGAGGCCGGTCATGCCGAGGAGGAAGGGGATGATCGGCACGATGGCGCCGGAAGCGAAGAAACAGAAGCTCGACGACGCCGCACCCCAGGCCGTGCCGACGGCCTCGTGCTGGTCCTGGGCCCCGGGCAGCTCGGGATGCAGTGAGAGGCTGGGGTCGCAGTCACAGTCCAGCAGGCCCATCCGCTCGGCGACGCGGTGCTCGGCGGCCTCCCGGGACATACCGCGGGCAAGGTAGACGAGCAGGAGCTCATTGTGCTCGATGTCCAGCGACGGCGCGGCGGCCAGGGTGATCTGGGTGGGGCGCGTCGCGGCGAGCAGTTCCCGCTGGGACCGGACGGAGATGAACTCTCCGGCGCCCATCGACAGTGCTCCGGCCAGCAGTCCGGCAATGCCGCTGAGGAGGACCACGGAGCTTCCCACCCCCGAGGCGGCCATACCCATCACGAGGGAAAGGTTGCTGACCAGCCCGTCGTTGGCCCCGAAGACGGCCGCGCGGAACGTGCCGGCGAGGCGGTTGCGGCCTCGCGTGGCGAGCCCGCGGACAACTTCTTCGTGGATCTGTTCGTCCGCGACCATGGCGGGGGTCGCGGACGGGTCGGCGGCGTACGGCGAGCGGCTCTCGGCGCGCTGGGCCAGGGCCAGAACGAAGACCGAACCGAAGTGGCGTGCCAAGAACCCGAGCAACTGGCTGCGGAGGGATGCGGGGCGGGGACGGCCGGCCTGGTCGCCCAGCAGCTTGAGCCAGTGGGCCTCGTGGCGACCCTCGGCCTCGGCCAGGGCAAGCAGGATGGCCCGTTCCTCGCCGGTGCGGTTCTGCGCCAGGTCCCGGTAGACGGCGGCTTCGGCACGTTCGTCCGCGAGATGCTGCCGCCAGCGCTTGATGTCCGCGGGGCTCGGCGACGAGTCCGGCTGGCCGGCGCGGCCGGCCGCTTCGGCGCTGGCTTCGGAATCGTGGCGGTCCGGGTTGAACGGGTCAGATTTGGCGTGCTGGGACACGTAAACTCCTGGGCTTGATAGGGCATGGTCCGGCCCCATTGCTCACCCAGCCTACCGCGTCTTTCCGCGGATTTCCGGCTGGCAATCCTCAGGGGAAAGTTTAGGTGGACCGCAAAGCGCGCACTTCCGCTGTGCGGCCCGGCGGGGATCTTCCGGCAGCTGCGCGGACCCTTGACCGTCAGGGTTCCCGGTGTTCGAATGAAAACCCAGGGCGGGTTCACTCGAACCCTTGCCGTCAGCCCGAGCATGGAGGTTTCACTATGGGCAGCAACGGATCACTTCCAATCCAGCCGGCCCGGGATTCCCTCGAGTCGGATCCCGCATATGACTATGCCGACGACGCCCCCGTGGACGTTGCCGTCCCCGCGGAGGAGGAGGAACTGCTCGACGAGGCCGAACGCCGGGTTCCGCTGGATGAGGACGACTTCCTCGGCGATGAGCAGACGGTAGTGCCGCTGGACGGCGACGAATTCCTCGAGCCGGACGAAGAGGAGTGATCACCACCTCGTGAACAACGACGGCGGTGCCTCCCCGGGTGGGAAGGCACCGCCGTCGGACTTCACGCCCTGGTGCCTTGGCGGCGCGGGCCGCCGTTAGGAGCGCAGACGTTCGGGGCAGCGCGCCTGAGCGACGCAGGCCCTTAGCGGGACGGTACCGGGAGTTCTTCCTTGGCGGCACTGCCGGCAACCCGTCGGCGCCAGTTCGCCATCACCGCAGGATCGGTCGGCTTGGTCAGCAGGGACAGTGCGACGTAGACAACCGCTGAGGCAGCCAGGCCGTAGTAGATCGGTTCGTTGGCGTAGATCCCGTCGAGCGGAACCGCGGCATTGATCTCGAGGACGATCATGGTGCCGAGGGTGACCACGGAACCGACGGCCATCGAGGCCGCTGCGGCCACGCCAGTCCCGCGCTTCCAGACCAGCCCGCCGAGGATGGCGACCAGGAGCCCGCCGACGAGGATGTCGTAGGCGATGGTGAGCGCCGCGACGACGTCCTTGGTGATGATGGCGATGACGATTGCCACGATCCCCAGGCCCAGGACCCACATCCGGTTGGCCTTGACGTCATGTTCCGGGTTGTCCGAGTCGTCCGTGTTGATGTCCTTGCCGAACCAGCTGGCGACGAACGGGAGGACGTCGGCGCGTGCCACCGTGGCGGCAGCGATCAGGGCCCCGGACGCCGTGGACATCATGGCGGCGACGGCAGCGGCCAGCACGAGGCCGCCGATGCCGATCGGCAGGAGGTTGGTGGCCACCTCGGCGTAGACAACGTCCTTGCCGAGGTTGGCGACGTCGATATCCGGCAGCGCGACGCGGGCGCCAAGGCCGATCAGGGCGCCGGCGGCACCGTAGAGGATGCAGTAGACGCCGGCCGTGGCGCCGCCCCAGCGGGCCACGGTGGGGGTCTTGGCGGTGAAGACGCGCTGCCAGATGTCCTGGCCGATCAGCAGGCCCAGCGTGTAGACCACGAAGTAGGTGATGATCGTCTGGACGCCGATGCCGTCGATCTGGAAGAAGCTGGCGTCTACACGGGCACGGATGCCGTCGAGCCCGCCGGCGGCGTTGAGCGTGAAGGGCAGCATCAGGAAGAAGATGCCGACCGTCTTGATCACGAACTGGACCTGGTCGGCGAGTGTGATGGACCACATGCCGCCGATGGTCGAGTAGACCAGCACGATCGCGCCGCCGATGGCGATGGCCAGGGCACGGTCCCAGCCGAAGAGCACCACGAAGATCGTGGCGTAGGCTCCGGTGGACGTGGCGCACAGCATCAGCGTGTAGGCCAGCATCACGATGCCGGAGGTCTGGGTGGCGTGGCTGCCGTAACGCAGGCTCAGCATCTGCGAGACCGTGTAGATCTTCAGTTTCTGGATGGTGCTGGCGAAGAGCAGGCTCAGCAGCAGCACGCCGGCGCCGATCGCGACAACGAGCCACATGCCGGAGATGCCGAACCTGTAGCCAAGGCCCACGCCGCCGACGGTGGATGCACCGCCGAGCACGACGGCGGCCATGGTGCCGGTGTAGAGGAACGGGCCGAGCCTGCGCCCGGCGACGAGGAAGTCGCTATTGTTCTTGGTGCGGGATTTACCCCACCACCCGAACGCCAGCATGGCGACCAGGTACACCACCACGATGGCGATATTGACGAAATTTGCTTCCATAAGGGGCTCCTTGGAGCTGTTCGGAGCAGTGCCGAACCTTCGCTGCACGAGCGCGAACGGCGGTCCCGCTGCTTCATAACGGATTGTGGGGACGGTCCCGGGCGGTTCCTGATACGTTACTGCCCTGGAAACCGCCATTTGCCCAATAGGCAACACTTGTTGCCAAAAGGATAGGTTGTGATCCGGGTAACAGTCAAGACTCATTGCGCTGCCGGTGTCACTTCCGGCGCCGGCGGCCATCCGCCCCGCTAGTATGGCTCCAATGATGGGGCCGAGCGGCCGGCCGTGAAAGGTTCCATGATGAAGGCTTTACCAGTAGAACCGAGCAATGTTCCCGTTGCTATAGGTTCCCGGATCCGTGCCGCCCGGCAGTCGCAGCGGCTGACCATCGAGCAGGTCGCCGACGCCACGGGATTGACCAAGGGCTTCCTCAGCCGGGTCGAGCGCGACCTGACCTCGCCTTCCGTTGCCTCGCTCGTGACGCTGTGCCAGGTGCTCTCCATTTCGATCGGTGACCTTTTTGCTGCCCCCGAAACGCACCTGACCAAGCAGAATGAAGGTCCGCGGATCTCCCTGGGCGGTGAGGGGATCGTGGAGCGGCTGCTGACCGCCCGCTCGGAGCGCCGGGTCCAGATCATCCAGGCCGTGATCGAGCCGCGGGGCCGCGGCGAATCGGAGCTGTACGCCGTGGACTGCGACGTTGATGTGTTGCATGTGATCAAGGGCAGCATCCGGCTGATCCTCGCCAATGAGGAGTTTGAGCTCACGGCCGGAGACACTGTGACGTTCCCCGGCCGGGAGCCGCACACCTGGGTGAACCCCACGGACGACGCCGTCGAAGTCCTCTGGGTGCTGGTCCCCGCTGCGAGCCGCTAGCGCCCCGCCGCAAGCCGCGGGCGTGCCTGCCGAGCTGCAGGCCGCCTCAATCGCCGGCCGGCCGCCTCAGTCGGCTCTTCTGCCGCAGCCTGTCCTTTTCCACTTTTCAGTCCGCTTTCCAGTCCACCGGGGGTCAAAATGAACCAGTCCAAGACCGTCTTCCTCTCCGCGGCGCTCGCCGCGGGCCTCGGCCTCAGCTCGTGCGGTGCGCCCGGGCAAACCGGGCAGGCCGGACAGGAGTCGGACGCGTCCTCCGCCGCATCAGCGTCCTCCCCGTCACCGGCGGCCCCCTCGACGGGCTCTCCCTCGGCGACGGCCAATCCCTCGGCGACGGCCACTCCGTCGGCGGCGGCCACTCCGTCGGCGGCTACGTCAACGGGGACGCCTGGCCCGGACGGCTCGGCCGGGCTGACATCGTTTACTTTCCCCGACGGCCACCTGTCCTTTTCCTACCCCAAGAACTGGACCGTCCGGGTCGAGAAAACCGCCCCGTCGGCTAACCAGCCCCCGGGGGTCGATCCGGTGCTGGCCGTGCTGGCCGACGAGACGGGCAATGAACTGCTCGCCATCACGAGTAATGCCTACGGCAGTGGCGCGTCGGGTCCGGTGCTCCGAACCGTGCTCGATAACGCCCCGGTGCCCGGGCTCAAGGACACGTCCGGCGAGCAGCTGGACTTCGGGTTCGCCTTTGACTCCTTCGCCGACCACCCGGCGTTCCACATGGGCATCCGCAAGAGCCGCGAATTCGAGCCCTCGCCGGAGAGCTCCGGATCGACCCACGTGCCGTTGGCCAACGGGCTCCTGGACACGCACGTGCTCTTCGACACTCCTGCCTTCGCCTCGGTCGACGCAGCGAAGGCCTGGATGGCCACGAAGCAGTACGGCGACCTGAAACAGCTGCTGCTCAGCGTCAAATACCAGTGAGCCAGGCGATGGGATGGAGAACCCGCCGGGGACCGGGGCGCCTCCGCCAGTGCCTGCCGAGAGTGCTTGAGTAAACAAAGGGTGCGCATTGCGAAACTTCGAGTGTATGATGGCTGTCACACCCGTCGGTCAATCCTCGAAGGAGAGGCTTTCTTTTGGAAGAGCTGCGCATCGAGGCCAATGGCAACCTTGGCCCCATCGATTCATCCCGCATCCCGCGCTACGCCGGAGCTGCCACCTACGCCCGCCTGCCGCGGCTGGACCAGGTGGCCAAGGCCGACGTCACGGTGGTCGGCGTTCCCTTCGACTCCGGCGTCTCCTACCGGCCCGGCGCCCGCTTCGGGTCGAACCACATCCGTGAGGCAAGCCGCCTGCTGCGCCCGTACAACCCGGCGTGGGACGTCAGCCCCTTCGAGAACATCCAGGTTGCCGATGCCGGTGACATGGCGGTCAACCCGTTCAACATCAACGATGCCATCGAGACCATCCAGCAGAACGCGCTGGACCTGACGGCTTCCGGCAGCAAGCTGCTGACCCTTGGTGGCGACCACACGATTGCGCTGCCGCTGCTGCGCGCCGCTGCGGAACGCGCCGGTGAACCGGTGGCGATGCTCCACTTCGACGCGCACCTGGACACCTGGGACACGTACTTCGGCGCCGAATACACCCACGGAACTCCCTTCCGCCGCGCCGTCGAGGAAGGCCTCCTCGACACCGAGGCGATCAGCCACATCGGCACCCGCGGGCCGCTGTACGGCAAGAAGGACCTCGACGACGACCACCGCTTCGGCTTCGGGATCGTCACCTCTGCCGACGTCTACTACCAGGGCGTGCTGGAGACCGTCGCCAAGGTCCGGGACCGGATCGGCAACCGCCCCCTCTACATCTCGGTGGACATTGACGTCCTGGACCCGGCGCACGCACCGGGCACCGGAACGCCGGAAGCCGGCGGCATCACCAGCCGGGAGCTGCTTGAAATCATCCGTGGCTTCCGCGGCATGAACCTGGTGGGCGCCGACGTCGTCGAGGTCGCCCCCGCTTACGACCACGCCGACATCACGGGTGTGGCCGCCAGCCACGTCGCTTATGAACTGGTCACCCTGATGGCGGACCGCGCCGTACCGGGGGACAGGCTCGGCGCAGCGAACGGCTACGCGGCCCAGGCCCTCGGCCAGGAATCCCGCCGTCCGGCCGGCTTCGCGGCGCCGTCGGCAGTGATCCGGTGAGCGACGTGCGCAACGGCGGGGACCTCGTCGTCGAAACCCTCGAGGCGCTCGGCGCAAAGACCGTCTTCGGCATCCCCGGCCAGCACGCGCTGGGACTTTTCGACGCCATGGGCCGCGGGAACCTGCACTTCGTCTCCTCCCGCGTGGAAAACAACTCGGCCTTTGCCGCAGACGGGTACTCCCGCGCCACCGGTGAAGTCGGCGTGCTGTTCCTCTCCACCGGCCCGGGCGCCCTGACCTCGCTGGCCGGACTGCAGGAGGCCTACGCCACCGGAGTGCCCATGGTCGTGGTCGCCAGCCAGATTCCGCTCGAAGGGCTCGGCGCACGCCGCAAAGGCATGCTGCACCAGCTCGATGACCAGAAGGCCTCGGCGGCCAACGTCACCAAGAGCCAGCGGCTGATCCAGCACGCCTCCGGCATCCCCTCGGCCATCCAGGACGCCTGGACCGAGGCGATCTCCTCGCCGCAGGGTCCGGTCTGGCTCGAGATCCCGCAGAACGTGCTCCTGGACCCCATCATGGTGCCGCCGGTGGAGGACGCCCTCGCCGAAGCGGCGGACAACCCGCCCCGTGTGGAACTGGTGCGCGAAGCAGTCAAATGGCTCTCGATGGCGAAACGTCCCGCGATCATCGCCGGCGGCGGCACTCGCCGCGGCGGGGCGGAGAAGTCGCTGCTCGCCATCGCGGAGAAGCTCCGGGCGCCGGTGATCTGCACCCCCGGCGGCAACGGCGCGTTCCCCTGGAACCATGAGCTCTCGCTCCAGTCCTGGATCGAGGACCAGTACATGACCGAGCTGCTCGAGGACGCCGACGTGCTGATCGTCATCGGATCCTCGCTCGGCGAAGTCACGTCCAATTACTTCACCTTCGAACCGCGCGGGCGGATCATCCAGATCGACGCCGAACCGCGCGTGCTCGAATCCAACCGCCCCGGACTGGGCATCCGGGCCGACGCCGGTCAGGCGCTCGCGGCCCTCGATGAGGCGCTCGTGGAACCGCACGGAGAACGCGCCGACTGGCACGGCACCGTGCCCGAGGCCCTGGTCAAGGAGACCCTGGCCAAGGTCACGGCCCGGCTGGAATCCCAGGATCTGGCCAAGGAACTGAAGTTCATGGCGGACCTCCGCGAGGCTGTGCCCGCGGACATGCAGACGTTCTGGGACATGACGATCTCCGCCTACTGGGCCTGGAGCTGCTGGGATGCCCGTGAGGGCCAATTCCACTCCGCGCAGGGCGCCGGCGGGCTGGGTTTCGGCTTCCCTGCCGCGATCGGCGGTGCTGTCGGCCTCGAGACCACGGGCAAGCCGGGCGGTTCGGCCCGGGTGCTGGCCGTCTCCGGTGACGGCTCCGCGATGTACTCGATTGCGGAGCTGGCCACCGCCAAGCAGCACAACGTACCGGTCACCTGGCTGATCGTGGACGACGGCGGCTACGGCATCCTGCGCGAATACATGGTGGGCGCCTTCGGCAAGGCCACGGCGACCGAGCTCGCCCGCCCCGATTTCGTGAAACTCGCCGAGGCCTTCGGCGTCCCCGCCGTCCGGGTTGCGCCGGAGAATGTGGGGGAGGCGCTTAAGGCGGGCTTCGCCGCGGACGGACCGAACGTCGTCGTCGTCGAGACCCTGCTGAAGATGTTCGCCCCGACCCACCTGGACGTCTGAGTACTTCCTGAGGAACCCACCCGAGCGCGAAGCGGCAGCACACGCTGCCGGTTCGCGCTCGGTATTTAAGCGCAGCCTCGGTCCGCGCAGCGGGGCCGGCGGCGTTCCGGGCTGCGGCTTAACCCCTGGGGATGATTTTTGGTGTCGGTGTTCCCCGGTCGGCAACGGATTTCGTAGAGTGGGGAGGGCTAAGGCTGTCAGCCCCCTCTGCTAATACTGGGAGCAACGATTCATTGTTCCTCTCCGGTCTTCCCGCCAGCCTCATCTATTCGGTCTTCCTAAGGACGCGTGGGCATGCTTGTCACCCTCATACGGCGCTATTCCAAGCCGTATCTGCCGCATATCGCGGCAGTCATCATCTTCCAGTTGGCATCGACCATCGCCGCCCTCTACCTCCCCAGCCTCAACGCGCAAATCATCGACGAGGGCGTCTCCCGCGGCGACACGGACTACATCTGGCGGACCGGCGGGGTCATGCTCGGTGTCGCCCTGATCCAGGTCGCAACCGCGATCGCCGGCGTCTACTACGGGTCCAAGGCCGCGATGGCGTTCGGCCGCGACCTCCGCCGGGGAGTGTTCCGCAAGGTCACCAGCTTCTCCGCCAAGGACGTCAACGTGTTTGGCGCGCCCACGCTCATCACCCGCGGCACCAACGATGTCCAGCAGGTCCAGATGCTCATGCTGCTGGGCCTGAACTTCATGGTGGCCACGCCCATCATGTGCATCGGCGGCATCTTCATGGCCCTCCGCGAGGATTTGAACCTGTCCTGGCTGGTCTGGGTTTCGGTGCCGGTGCTGGTGGTGGTCGTGGGTTACCTCGTGGTCCGGCTGATGCCGCTCTTCCGTTCCATGCAGACGAAGATCGACCGGCTCAACGGGATCCTCCGCGAGCAGATCATCGGCATCCGCGTGGTCCGTGCCTTCGTGCGCGAACCGCACGAAGCGGAACGCTTCGGCGCGGCCAACAAGGAACTCACCGATGTTTCGCTGAAAATCGGCGCCTTGTTCGTGCTGATGTTCCCCACCATCGGGATGATCCTGCACGTCTCCACCGCCGCCGTGCTGTGGTTCGGTGGCCAGCGGGTCGAAGCCGGCGACATGCAGGTCGGAGCCTTGACGGCGTTCCTGCAGTACCTGCTGCAGATCCTGATGGCCGTCATGATGGGCACGTTTATGGCGATGATGATTCCGCGCGCCTCGGTTTGCGCGGACCGCATCGGCGAGGTGCTCGACGTCGAACCCTCCATCCACGAGCCGCTCACCCCCGTGGCCCCGGCCTACAAGGCCGGCCGGGTGGAGTTCCGGAACGTGTCCTTCGCCTACCCCGGCGCCGAAGCGCCGGTGCTGAGCGACATCAGCTTCACCGCCGAACCCGGCCAGACCGTGGCCATCATCGGCTCCACCGGCGCCGGCAAGACCAGCCTGCTGGCCCTGCTGCCGCGCCTCTACGACGCCGCCTCGGGCGAAGTACTGCTCGACGGCGTCCCGGTCACCAACCTTGACCGCTCGGACATCACCCGGCGCGTCGCCATGGTGCCCCAACGCCCCTACCTGTTCTCCGGGACCATCGAGCACAACCTCCGCTTCGGCAAGCCCGACGCCACGGACGAAGACCTGTGGGAGGCGCTGACCGTGGCCCAGGCCGCGGACTTCGTGCGGGACAAGCAGAACGGGCTCGGTTCACGCATCGCCCAGGGCGGCACCAACGTCTCCGGCGGCCAGCGGCAACGGCTCTGTATCGCACGGGCACTCGTCACCGAACCCAAGGTCTTCCTGTTTGATGACTCGTTCTCCGCCCTCGACGTCGCCACCGACGCCAGGCTCCGCCGCGCCCTGAAGGCAAAAACCACGGACGCGACAGTCATCATCGTCGGCCAGCGCGTGTCCACCATCGCCGACGCCGACCAGATACTGGTGCTCGACAACGGCCGGATCGTGGACCGCGGCACCCACGAGGAACTCCTGGACAGCTCCAGCACCTACCAGGAAATCGTCGAATCCCAGCTGAACGCGGAGGCAGTGGCATGAGCACCAACGAAAAGGTCATTACCAATACTCCGGACGCTGCCCCCGACGATGATTTCTACGAGGAGGAATACACCCCGGGCGAGGCCGACGGCGGCATGTTCGGCGCCGTGGCATCCAAGAAAGCCGAGCACTTCTGGCCCTCCGCGAAGCGGCTGCTGGGCCTGCTCAAGCCCGAGCGGACCGGTATCATCGCGGTCTTCTTCATGGTCGCCGTCGCCGTCGTCCTCAATGTGATCGCGCCCCGGATCCTCGGCCAGGCGATGGACGTGATCTTCGGGGGAGTGGTGGGCAAACAACTGCCCGCGGGGGTCACCAAGGATGAGTTCGTCGAGGGCCTCCGGGACCAGGGCGAGAATAACTTCGCGGACATGCTCGCCAAGATGGACCTGATCCCCGGCGTCGGCATCGACTTCCAGAAACTCGGTTTCCTCATCAGCGTGGTCCTGGTGATGTACTTCGTGGCCAATATTTTCCTCTGGCTGCAGGGCTACGTCCTGAACGTCCTCGTCATGCGCGTGGTCCGCCAATTGCGCGATGACACCGAAAAGAAGCTGAACAAGCTGCCGCTGAACTACTTCGACACCCGGCAGCGCGGCGACATCCTCTCCCGGGTCACCAACGATGTGGACAACATCCAGCAGGCGCTCCAGCAGGCCTTCGCCCAGCTGGTGAACTCCGCGCTGACGGTGATCGGCATCGTGATCATGATGTTCATCGTGTCCTGGCAGCTGGCCCTGATCGCCCTCATCGCGCTGCCGCTCTCCGGCGTTGCCGCCGGCATCATCGGCTCCCGGAGCCAGAAGCTCTTCGCCTCGCAGTGGAAGAACACCGGCGAACTCAACGGCCAGATCGAGGAATCCTTCTCCGGCCACGACCTGGTCCGCGTCTTCGGCCGCGACGCCGACATGCTCGCCCGCTTCGACGAACGCAACGAGGCCCTCTACAAGGCCAGCTTCGGCGCGCAGTTCGTCTCCGGCATGATCATGCCGGTCATGCAGTTTGTGTCTTACCTCAGCTACGTGGGCATCGCCGTCGTCGGCGGCCTCCGCGTCGCTTCCGGCGGCATGAGCCTGGGCGACGCCACCGCGTTCATCCAGTACTCCCGCGAGTTCACCCAGCCGCTGGGCCAGATGGCCGGCATGGCCAACATGCTGCAGTCCGGCGTCGCGTCCGCGGAGCGGGTCTTTGAATTCCTCGACGCCGATGAGCAGGACGCGGAGACCGCCACCGGGCAGCTCCCCGCGAAGACCGACGGCCACGTGGAGTTCCGGCGCGTCACCTTCAGCTACACCCCGGACAAGCCGCTGATCGAGGAGCTGTCCTTCACGGCCGAGCCCGGCCACACCGTGGCGATCGTCGGGCCCACCGGTGCCGGCAAGACCACCCTGGTGAACCTGGTGATGCGCTTCTACGAACTCCAGGGCGGCAGCATTACTCTCGACGGCGTTGACGTCACGCAGCTGAGCCGCGCGGAACTGCGCTCCAAGGTCGGCATGGTGTTGCAGGACGCGTGGCTGTTCGGCGGCACCATCTACGAGAACATCCGCTACGGCAATCTGGACGCCACCGAGGATCAGGTGATGGAGGCGGCCAAGGCCACCTTCGTGGACCGCTTCGTCCGGGCCCTTCCGGACGGTTACAACACCGTCCTCGACGAGGAAGGCAACAACGTCAGCGCCGGCGAGAAGCAGCTGATCACCATCGCGCGTGCCTTCGTGGCGAACCCGTCGCTGTTGATCCTGGACGAGGCGACGAGTTCGGTGGATACCCGCACCGAGGTGCTGGTCCAGAAGGCCATGGCGGCGCTGCGCACGGACCGGACCAGTTTTGTGATCGCCCACCGTCTCTCCACCATCCGCGACGCCGACACCATCCTGGTGATGGAAGCCGGGCGGATCGTGGAGCAGGGCAGTCATGCGGAACTGCTGGAGCTGAAGGGCGCCTACTACCGCCTGTACATGTCCCAGTTCGCTGGCGAGGATGCCGAGGCGGCCTTTTCGGAAAACACAGCCGACGATGCGACGGCGGTGCACAGCTGAGCGCCTCCGGGCCGGGCGCCGTTGAGGACCCCCGGCGCATCGAGGTGCAGGTGCCGATGCGCTGGAGCGATATGGATGCCTACGGCCACATCAACAATGTGCAGGTCGTCCGCATCCTGGAGGAAGCCCGCATTGCGGCGTTCGGCCCGCCCCGCGGTGCCGGATTACCCGGAATCGAGCCGCCGGTGCCGCTGTTCAGCGAGGTCCCGGAGGGCACCCTGGCCCTCGTCGTGGAGCACAAGATCCGCTACGTGCGGACGCTCGAATACCGCAACATTCCTGCGCTGGTCCAGCTCTGGATCGGCGCGGTGAAGGGAGCGAGCTTCGACATCCACTACCTGGTGCAGGACCCCGTGACGCGGGAGGACTGCGTCCGCGCCACGAGCCACCTTGCCTTCGTGGAAGAAGCCACCGGGCGCGTGCTGCGGCTGACCCCGGAGCAGAAGGAGACGCTTGCGCGGTTCACTCCCGCGCATCCGAACGCCGTCCGCGCTGCACCGTAGGCCCGCGGCCGGCCAGTACGCCCTTCTGCCTGCACGCCGCGACTCTACCTCGGGGCCACGGATCGCCTCTAGAATGAACACCCCGGAAGCACCCACTCCCGCGGAAGCATCCACTCCCGCGGAAGGAAGGAGTAACGACCTATGACGAGACGAAGCAAGATGAATGCCCGGAAGAAGTCCTGGGCCGAACTTCCGCCGCTGGCAAAGTTCGGCACCATCACGGCGGCCGGCGTTCACCTCTCGCTCCTGATTGCGGCGCAACGTGATATCTCGCGCCGTCCGGCCGAGCAGATCCGTGGCAGCAAGGCGCTGTGGCGGGTGGCCACCCTGGTCAACTTCATCGGCCCGGCCGGTTATTTCACCTTCGGCGTCAGGCGCGACCCCACAGTCCGATAGCGACAGTTCGGGGCCGCGGTGCTGGGCCGGCTGCCAGGAGCAGCGGGTCGGTCCCTCGTGGCCGGTCTGCTGCCACGAGCAGCGGGTCGGTCCCCGCGCGGCCGGTCTGCTGCCAGCGCCTTCCTGGCAGGAGCCCTGAGGCACCCATGATGCCGGCGTTCAGCTTAAGCCTGTAAATTGAAAGGATGACCCCATCCAAAAAGCCTGCCATGCACCGCGCCCTCGGCATCTCCAAGGAGATTGAGGACGCGGCGTGGTTTGTCTTGGGGCCGGGGTTGCACGGCAAGGCCTCGGCCTTGGACGGACGCACCAAAACCTGGTCGGTGCAGGCCGCCGCGGAGTTGCTGGAACGCCTCGAGCGGGGTGTGCCGGACTCCAAGGCGCCCATGATGACCAACCTCCGGGAGAACCTGGCGGATGCTTCCCGGGGAGCCAAGCAACTGGCAGTTGAGCTGCTGTTTCTTCAGTCCCTTCCATTGGCCCATGAGGTGAAATCCCTCAAGGTGAAACGCGCCCGGGTGGCCGAGGCCGCAACGTGGCTGGAACCGCCTTTGGAACTTCCGGACGAGCTGTATGCGGGCATGACCGACCACGGCGTGATCCGGGACCGTACCGCGGAGTTCAACTGGACCATCTGGGATCACCTGAAGTGGCTCTGCCGTTTCGTCCAGCACGTCGCCCGGCGGCCCGCTGGTGTCGTCGCCGCCGCCGTCAAGGACCCGCTGGCCTTCCACCTGCTGGTTGCCGGCACTCCCGATGACCAGCCGGCGATCCGCCGCAGCATCGAATTCCTGGTCTGGCCGAGCTACTTCGAGCCGGTCGTGGCCGACATCGAGCGCCAGGAAATCCGCGACGCCTTTGCCTCGCTCGTGGGCGGGGCTAAGGGGGACAGCGACGAGGAAATCTCGGCCGACATCCACCGCATCCGCCTGCACCTGGACGAGCAGGCCGGCCAGCGGATCGACTGGTACTCCCGCCAGCTCGTGAGCCAGTGGCGCAAGGTGGGAGACCCCGGCCGCCGCGCTTGGCTGCTGCGCACGCATCAGGACAACGCCGACATGCTCGGCACCTGGCAGGCCGATGAAACGGTGACGCTCGACGTCGAACACCTCCGCCTGCTCGATCCGGGCGTCACCGCCGGGCTGGTCCAGCACGCCGTGGATGAGGACTACAAGCACCTCAGCTACGTGGAGCGCGAGGACACCAAGACCGCCGTCTTCGCCTTCCTGACCGTGATGAAGCCCGGCGACCTCGCCCTGTACCAGAGCTCGGGCACCGTACGGGTGGGCGTTGTCCTGGGTGAACCCGAACACCATCAGGACAACCGGCGGTTGCGCCGCAAGGTCCGCTGGTTCGACGAAACCCACAGCATGTCGGAGCTGCCCCGGCACGTGCAGCGGCAGCTGGCGTCCTCGGGGATCGTTGTCGACATAACCCGGGTGATCCAGTCGCTCGAGGCCCTCCTGCCGGCCGAAGCGGAAGCCGAAGCCGGCGACGGCGCCGCAGCTGACATCGTCGTCGAACTCGCTTCTGAGGGTTTCCGCCCGCTGACTCCGGAATTCGCCGCTTCCCTGCACATGGACCTGGAGCCGTTGCAGGAGATCGCGGAACTCTTGGAGGAAAACCGGCAGCTGGTGCTGTACGGGCCGCCCGGTACCGGCAAGACCTATCTGGCCAAGCACTTGGCGGCGCAGCTCGCCGGCGATACCACCGACGAGCGGGTGAAGCTGGTGCAGTTCCACCCTTCGTACGCCTACGAGGACTTCTTCGAGGGTTTCCGCCCGGACAAGACGGATGAGGGACAGGTGTCCTTCAAGCTTGTCGCCGGTCCGCTGCGCCGCATCGCCGAGGAGGCGGCCAAACCCGGCAATGAGAGCAAGCCGTACTTCCTGATCATCGATGAGATGAACCGGGCGAACCTCGCGAAGGTTTTCGGCGAGCTGTACTTCCTGCTCGAGTACCGTGACGACAGGATCTATCTCCAGTACAGCCCCAACGAGCCCTTCACGCTGCCGGACAACCTGTACATCATCGGCACCATGAACACCGCGGACCGTTCCATCGCGATGATGGACGCCGCCATCCGGCGACGCTTCAACTTCATCGAGCTGCACCCCAAAACCGAGCCGGTGAAAGGCTCGCTGCTGCGCTTCCTGCAGGCCAGGGAGCTGGACACCACGCCGGCGCTGCTGATGGACGCACTCAACGATGCGATCGATGAGTGGGACCGCGACCTCATGATCGGGCCGTCCTACTTCATGAAGAAGTCCGCCCAGAGCCCCAAGGGCCTGCGCCGAATCTGGAAGTACGAGCTGATGCCGCTGCTCGAGGAGCACTATCACGGCCAGCTCAGCCGGGCCCAGCTGGAGGAACGGTTCGGACTGGACCAACTGCTCGCCCGCCTTGAGCACGCCTAGCCAGGGCGCGCGCGCCATGGGCGCGGCTTCGCTGCGCCGGATCGTGCTGGACGAGCTCTCCGTCGGGGTCGCGGAGCGGCTCGACCCGGCCAGCGCGGCCTACATCAACGGAAGCGGGCTCGCGAAGGCCTCGCCGATGGGCATGGGGCTGTACCGAATCGAGCCCGTCGGGAGAGTCGGGTCCGTTCGCACCCCGACGGTGCAACTGGAGGTGCGGCCCAAGGAGCGACTCGGGCTGGGCCGGCTGCTGTTCCTGCTGGGCTACGCGGGGGACCAGGGCTTCCGCGAGGATTCCGTCTCCGCCGTCGAGGAGACAGACCTCTGGAGCGCCCTGGCCGAATCGCTGGCGCAACTCGCGAACCGCGCCCTCAGCCGCGGAGTCCTGCAAGGCTACCTGAGCGTGGACGAATCCCTCCGGACGGTCAAGGGCAGGATCCGGATCTCGGACCAGATCTCCCGCCGACCCGGCATGCTGGTCCCGCTGGAGGTCTCCTATGACGAGTTCACCGAAGACATTGCGGAAAACCGGATCCTTCGGGCCGCGCTCGAGCGGATGTCCCAGGTCCCGGGGGTGCGCCCCGAAGTCCTCAGCAGGCTGCGCCAACTGAACGGGAAGCTCGCCGCCGTGACCCGCCTTCAGTCCGGTGCGCCACTGCCGGCCTGGCGGGCCAGCCGGATGAATACCCGCTACCACGCTGCCCTGCGGCTCGCCGAACTGATCCTGCGCAACGCCTCCGCGGAAGCCGGCGACGGCAAGCAGCAGTCGGCGTCGTTTGTGGTGGACATGTCCAGCGTGTTCGAGGACTTCGTCGGGGTCGCACTGCGGGAGGCCATGACCGCCTTCCCGGGGGAGATGCGGCTGCGGTACAACGCCTTGCTCAACGAAGCCGTCCGGGACTCGGACCGGATCATCGTGCAGCCGGGCGCCGTGCACCTGCTGGGCGGACGGCCGGTGATGGTCTACGACGCGAAGTACCAGGCGGCATCCGACGTCGGGGCTTCACTCTCCGGCGACCATTACCGGATGCTGGCGTACTGCACCTCGTTGCGCGTCCCGACGGCGTGGCTCATCTACCCGGGTGCCGGGGAAATCAAGCTGCGTCGGATCCTGAACACGGACATCGACATTGTGGAGTTTCCCCTGGATCTGTCCAAGTCGCCCGCGGAGATCCTGGCCTCCGTGGCGGATCTTGCACAACAATCCTGGGGCGAAGTCGTGCGGCAGGCCACGATCAGCCGGTAGGCGTGGCGATGAGGGTTCCGTGGAGGCTGGCGTGAAAGTAAGGTCGCCGAGCGGGAGTTGGGGCGGCCAGGCGATTTCCGCAGTTACCCTGCTTCGTCCTGCCGGTCTGACATTGAGATCAAGTGGCCCAGGAGCGCCTTTTCCGGCCGACCGGGGTTGCGGGCGACATGCCGGCGAAGCTTTTCGCGCACCTCCGCCTCATCGGGCGCGTTGTCAGCGAGAATCGCATCAATGATTGCCGACACCTGCCTGCGCAGGGGCTCGACATCAGGGTCAGCCCCTTTGGCCCGCCGGTAGTCGTTTAACCGGGCTACGGAGGATGGCGTGGAGCGTGGTGCGTCGGGACTCAGTGACTCCTCTGACATCAGCTGATGCAACATCTGGCTCTCCCGCGTGCGTAGTAGTTTCGAGCACTGCGGACTGCAAGTCCAAGGCCCGAATAGGGAGTCTACTCCGGACAGACCACTCTGTCTCGCAACACGCTAGAATATTTTTGATGTCACTTTCAACTAGTCCCGTTCGGAGATCGTCCCCGCCGCCCGAGCTGCCGAACAGTGCGTCTGTCGCTGACGCTGTCCCGGGAGTGCGGGAGCGGATTCTCGACGTCGCCTATGAGCTGTTTTCCCGGCGGGGCGTCCGGGGCGTCGGTGTCAACGAACTAATCAGCCGTTCTGGAGTGGCCAAGGCGAGCTTTTACCGGCATTTCGCTTCCAAGGACGATCTGGTGCTGGCCTTCCTCGAACGCCGGGACCAGCAGTGGACCGTGGACAAGATCATCACAGAGGCCCGGCGTCGGGGCGAGACCCCGGAGGAGCAGTTGCTCGCCATCTTTGACGTCTTTGCCGACTGGTTCGCACGCGATGATTTCGAGGCGTGCTCGTTCGTGAACATCCTCCTCGAAATGGGTCCGGACCATCCGCTTGGCCAGGCCAGTATCGACTACCTTGCGAAAATCCGTACCCATGTTCAGCAACTGGCCGAAGAGGCAGGGCTGCGCGATCCGGAAAACTTTTCCCGGTCCTGGCACATCCTCATGAAGGGATCCATCGTCTCCGCTGCGGAGGGCGACCGCGCCGCCGCAGGCCGCTCCCGCGAGATGGCCGGCTGGCTGATCGCTCACAGCCGCGGTTGAGGTTTCGGGCTTAGCCTGTCGGCCGCTATGGTTCGCCGCTGTGGTCGGCGGGTGTGGTGGGCGGGTGTGGCCGGCCGCTTAGTGCGGCGACTGCTCGGTGTTTCGGAGGAACGAGTCCAGGTGCTGTTCCAGCATTGCCGGGTCCTTGAGTTGGCACTCCCAGACGGTCAGCACTTTCCAGCCTGAGGTTTCCAGCTGGTGAAGCTGTTCAGCATCGCGGTTCCGTGTGCGGGTCCGCTTGGTTTCCCAGAACTCTGCATTCGCTTTGGGAGCGTGCTGCCCCACACGGCAGTCGTGGAAATGCCAGAAACAGCCGTTGACAAAGATGACTTTGTGGCGGCTGGCGAAGACCAGGTCAGGGCTGCCCGGGAGCTTGCCGCCGCGGGCCGTGCCATGCAATCGGTAGCGGTAGCCCTTTGAATGCAGCAGCTTTCTCACGAGTAGTTCAGGTTTGGTGTTCTTGCCCCTGATGCGGGACATGTTCCAGCTGCGCCGCTCCGGTGTCAGCTTGTCCGCCATGATTTAAGTCTAGGCGGCGGCTGGGATGGCGGGACTCGGGACTCCTGTGCCGGCATCTCTTCCGCTGTAGCTCGGGGCAGTTTCCGCGGCTGCCCACTTTCAGGTGGAGAGCGGGATGGCCTGGCTGTGGAAAACTTTGACGGCCCGAATGCGACGTCGGTTACCCTTAAGCCACTGTTTGGCTTCAGGCGTCGTGATTTCTATCGGGGAGTAGCTGACCATGACATCTCGCACTTCGAGCTCCACTAGCAAATGCTTTCGGTCGGCTGCTCTTGTTGTCGCACTCCTCATATCTGCCAGCGCCTGTAACGGGGGAGGCGTGCAGCCCGCCGCGTCCCCGCCGGCTGAATCGCAAAGCCCCTCTGCCGCGTCGACTCCGAGTGCCACGCCGACCCCAACCCCAAGCTACAAGCCGGCCGACGCCTCAGGGAGGGCCCAGAACGTCCCCGTCCCGGTGCTGCCCGAGGTCGCGAAGTCGGAGACGAAGGAAGGGCTGGAGGCATTTGCACGGTACTGGTTCCAGCTGCTGAGTTACGGGTACGAGACCGGCGATACGGGGCCCTTGGAAAGCGTGACCTCGCCGGCATGCTCTCCATGCGGAACGGCCAAAAGCGACATCATCCCTTGGCATCAAGAAGGTCGGTGGCTCATAGGCGGTCAGATCACGACCCCTGCTGTGGAAACGACATTTTCAGCTGGAGCCGACGGCATTTACAAGGTTGCTGTCCAGGTTCATCAAGTCCCACTTACCTATGTCAGGGCTGACGGGAGCGTCGCCCAGAAGGGCGAGCAAAAAGACGATACTGGCAACCTCCTCCTCGTTGCCTTCCGCAATAACACTTGGCACGTTGATGATGTCGGAAGCATTGTCGGCTAGAAATGGGGACCCTTCGATCTCAAGCGCTTGGGCGCGCAATGCTGTTCCTTTTAATGTTTGCATCGGCTCCCCCAGCCATAGCGGACGGAGCAGCGGCGGACCCGTCTATTTCCGGGGGCTGGGGGCCCAAGGACGCGCACGTAGGAGGGTGGGCTTGGGATCCAGCATTGAATGACTTCGTTCGGACTCAGCCGGGAGCCCCCTCCGCCGATCCATTTCAGTACAAATACGAGCTTCAATGTCACTTGGGCGGAGGTGACTTCGACACGGATTGTCTCGCGGTCCTCGTCGACTGTAAGAACGGGCCAGGCGGCAAAGAAGGTATCCCGGTCGTTTGGCTTAAGGCACCAGCAGGGATCGCGAACCCCTCGTGGACCTATCACTCCGGGCCGACATGTCTTTTTGATCCCAGGCCAGAGGACCTGCTGCCCCGGATCGCCGCCCTGATCCAAACCGAGTTCCAGCGACTTCCGGTCTCGGCAGGAACCGTGGCGGCCCAACCGAGCCCGCATACCCTGCGCGGTGCGGAAACCAACTTCTTCGGGAATGCGGCAGAACAACAATTCGACATCACGATCCTGGCCCAGAGGGTGCATGTGGTGGCAAAGCCCGTGGAATACACGTGGAACTACGGTGACGGAGCTGCACTCGGTCCCCAAACGGCAGCTGGCGGTCCTTTGCCGCAGGAGCACTGGGGGGAAAAGACCCCCACCAGCCATGTCTACACCCAGACTGGGGACTTCGCCGTCGTGCTGACCACCCATTTCCAAGGCACCTATTCCGTGAATGGCGGCCCGCCCCTGCCCATCCCGGGGCAGGGCTCCTTTAGCTCGCCGCCGCAGCCTGTGAGTGTGTGGCGCTCGATCACCAGGAACTACGCTGACGATTGTCTCCAGAATCCCCAAGGCCAAGGCTGCCCAGGCGTCGCCCAGCCGTCTCCCTAGTGTCGAGCCCCTGGGGTTGAGCCCGTGGCTAGGCTCGCAGCTCCCGGTCCACCCGTTCCATCCGGGCGCTCACCAGCTGGCACCGAGGATCCGCCGGTCCGATCAGTGCCGCCGCGGCTGCCGCAGCCGCGGTATCGGAAGATCCCATGTCGGTTGTGCACCACTGCAGTATCAGCCGGGCATCACCGCTGGAGCGTACGGACGCTCCCACGGCGACGTTGAGCTCGTCGCGCATGAACCCGACCGCCAGATTGACCGACCGGTTGAGGAGTTTTGCCGGGTAGGCCGCCAAAGCCTCGGCAACCTGCCCGTCCCGCAGATGGCCGGCCACAACCGAGGCATCCGTCACGACCTTGACTGTTGAAGAGAACCGATAGGGGTTCGCGTCCAGGACACCGCCCAGGATATTGCGTATCCGGTGCATCTCGGTCCGGATCGCGGCGCCGGTGCCAGCGTCGCCATGGATCTCGTAAGCCAGTTCATCGGCGCTCCAGCCCTGGTCACGCGAGGCCAGCAGTGCCAGGATCTCGGCACGGCGCAACGTCAGCGGGCGCCGGATGCCGCCGTCGATCACCGCCGACGGGACGTCGCCCAACAACCGCAGCAACAGCTGCGACTGGGCGTCGCCGTCGCGCGGTGTCTGCTCGTCACGTCGTAGCGGCTGTCCAAAGCCCCCGCTACCGCCATCGGGACCCGCTGCCGATTTCAGCAGCTCCTCCGCAAGCCGCACCCCACAACGCACCAGCCGCAGGCTGTCCGGCGTGACCGACTCGAACGGGCCGGAGACATCCAGGACGCCGACGATTTCTCCCGTCAAGGGGTCGCGGATGGGAGACGCAGTGCAAGCCCAATCATGATGCGTCCGCACGAGGTGCTCGGCCGAGAAGAGCTGCGCCGGGGCTCCGGTCACTAAAGCCTCGCTGATGGCGTTGGTGCCGACCCCGGACTCGGACCAGTCGGCACCCTCCACAAACTCCAGGGAGTCCGCGAGCCGCAACGCCTGCCTGCTGCCAAGGCGCCACAGGACTTCGCCCTGGTGGTCGGTCACGATCAGCAAATGGCGTCCCGTCACCGTCTCATCGGCCAGCAGCTGCGACAGCGCGGGCATGACCGCAGCCAGCCGATGCCCAGCACTGAGTAAGCGCGCCTCGGAGACTTCATGCCGGTGGAGCGGCCGGTGCTGGTCCGGATTGATGCCCAAGGCGAGGGAACGCTGCCAGGACTTGATGAGCGACGGCGACAAGTGCGGATCCGGATTGCCGGAAATGGTGGCCTCGTGCGCTGCCCGGAGGGTTCGGGCGTACTCCGCCGGTGCGGAAAACCTGAGGTCTGAGGGATGCGTGATGGAGCCGTTGCCCTGCCGCATGCTCATTCTCCCAACTCGCCCTCGAATCGTCGCACCCCGCTGATCCCTGCCGCCGCCGGCTGCCCGTACGCGCCGGCCAACAGCTTGAGAGCTCCGTGTAACCCGATTGTAACCCCCTGCGACTTTTACTTGTGATGCGGGTCACTGCGTGGTCAAGACGTCACGCAACGGGAGTGACCCACTGTCAGCAATGGAAAGAGGAATCATGCCTGAGACAGCAAACGGCGTGGTCGGGGCGTGGTTGGCGCAGTTCGATGAGGCACTGCGCAGCCACAACACGGACGCCGCACTGGATCTTTTCGACGACGATTCGTACTGGCGCGACTTCGTTTCCTTCACCTGGAACCTCAAGACGCTTGAGGGCAAAGCAGCCATCGCCCGCATGCTCGAGGCGACCCTGGACGAGGTGCAGCCAAGCAACTGGACCCTCGCCGAGGACGCCACCGGTGACGCCGTCAACACCGAGGCCTGGGTGAATTTCGAGACCGCCCAGGCCCGGGGCTACGCCCACCTCCGCCTCCGCAACGGCAAATGCTGGACCCTGCTCACCACCATGCAGGAACTCAAGGGCTTTGAGGAAAGGAAGGGCCCCAACCGGGACAAGGGAGTCGCCCATGAGATCACCAAGGGCCGCAAATCCTGGCTGGAACTGAAGGAAGAGCAGGAAGCGCGGCTCGGCTACGAAGACCAGCCCTACACCGTCATCATCGGCGGCGGCCAGGGCGGGATCGGGCTGGGGGCGCGGCTGCGCAGACTCGGCGTGCCCACCATCATCATCGAAAAGAATGAGCGTCCGGGTGACTCTTGGCGCAACCGCTACCAGTCCCTCCACCTGCACGATCCGGTCTGGTACGACCACCTGCCCTACATGAAGTTCCCCGACGACTGGCCGGTTTTCGCGGCCAAGGACAAGATCGGCGACTGGCTGGAGAACTACACACGGATCATGGAGCTGAACTACTGGTCCAAGACCGAGTGCACCAACGCCAGCTTCGACGAAGCGTCCCAGGAGTGGGTGGTGGAGGTGGTGCGCGACGGCGAACCGGTCACCTTGCGCCCGCAGCAGCTCGTCTTCGCCCTGGGTGTTTCGGGATACCCGAGCGTCCCCGCGTTCGACGGCGCCGAATCCTTCCTGGGGGAGCAGTACCACTCGTCCAAGCACCCCGGCGGCGGAGACTGGACCGGCAAGAAGGCCGTGGTCATCGGCTCCAACAATTCGGCCCACGATATCTGCGCCGACCTCTGGGAGCATGGCGCCGATGTCACCATGGTCCAGCGGTCCTCCACCCACATTGCCCGCAGCGAATCCCTCATGGACCTTGCGCTGGGCGATCTGTACTCCGAAAAGGCACTGGCCAACGGCGTCACTACGGAGAAAGCCGATCTGCTGTTTGCCTCCTTGCCCTACCGGATCCTGCCCGAAGCCCAGATCCCTGTCTATGCGGAGATGGCCAAGCGGGACGCCGGGTTCTACTCGCAGCTGGAGGCCGCCGGCTTTGACCTGGACTTCGGCGTTGACGGCTCCGGTCTGTTCCTGAAGTACCTGAGACGCGGTTCCGGCTACTACATCGACGTCGGTGCCTCGCAGCTGATCATCGACGGCCGGGTCAAGCTCGCCAATGGCGAGGTCAGCAAGATCACCGGCAACTCCGTCGTGATGGCCAACGGAACCGAACTGGACGCAGACGTCATCATCTACGCCACCGGCTACGGGTCGATGAACGGCTGGTTGGCGGATCTGGTCTCGCCCGAGGTGGCCGACGCCGTCGGCAAGTGCTGGGGATTCGGATCGGACACGCCCAAAGATCCGGGGCCGTGGGAGGGGGAACTCCGCAATATGTGGAAGCCCACCAATGTGGAGAACCTGTGGATCCACGGCGGCAATCTGCACCAGAGCCGCCACTACTCCAACTACCTGGCTCTGCAGCTCAAGGCAAGGATGGAAGGACTGCCGACGCCGGTTTTCGAGCTGCAGCCCACGCACCACACCCGCTGATCGGGGCAGGCCGTGACAAGCACAGCACGGCAACCAGACTGGGGTACCGCCCCTGCTGTGAGACTCCAACGACACTCCGTGGATGCGCCTGACCGGGCGCATCCACGGCCTGGAACGCGAAGGCGAAACACCATGAAAGCAGCACGATTCCACGCCCGCAAGGATCTCCGGATCGAAGATGTCCAAGAGCCCGATCTGCGTCCCGGGGCGGTAAAGATCGCGGTGGCCTGGTGCGGCATCTGCGGCACCGACCTCCATGAATTCATGGAAGGGCCCATCTTCACCCCGCCGCCAGGGAATCCCCATGGGCTTACCCACGAGGACGCCCCTGTCACTCTGGGCCATGAGTTCTCCGGCATCGTCGAGGAAGTTGCGGAGGGCGTCAGCGGTCTTACCGTCGGAGACAACGTTGTAGTGGAGCCGTACTTCGTCTGCAATGAATGCGGACCCTGCCTCAGCGGGCACTACAACCTCTGCACAAAGATGGGCTTCATCGGCTTGGCGGGCGGCGGTGGAGGCTTGAGCGAGAAGATTGTGGTCGACGCCCGGTGGGTGCACTCCGTCGGCGACATCCCGCTGGACGAAGCCGCGCTCATCGAACCTCTCGCGGTGGCGTACCACGCCGTCGGCAGGAGCGGCCTCAAAGCCGGCGACACCGCCGTCGTCGGGGGCGCCGGACCTATCGGACTGCTCACCGCAGCGGTCCTGAAAGGCCTCGGTATCACCACGATTGTCACTGAGCTGTCGGCAGCCCGCAAGGACAAGGCGGTGTCGTCCGGGGTCGCGGATCATCTTCTCGATCCGAGCTCCGACGACGTCAAGGCGCGCGTGCTGGAACTGACCGCAGGTGCGGGTGCAAACGGGGCCTTTGAATGTGCCGGCGTGAATGCCGTGCTGGACACGATGCTCGACGTCGTGAAGCCGGCGGGCGTCGTCGTCAACGTTTCGATCTGGGGACACCCGGCCACAGTGGATATGCAAAAAGTCGTGCTGAAGGAAATCGATCTGCGCGGCACCATCGCTTACTGCGGCGATCATGCCGCCGCCATCAAGCTGGTCCAGGAAGGAAAAGTCGACCTGAAACCCTTCATCACCGGGAGAATCGCCTTGGACGACCTGGTGGACAAGGGCTTCGATACGCTGATCAACCACAACGACACCGCAGTGAAAATCATCGTCCACCCGTAGTGATCCGAGTCTCACGAGGAATAGTTGCAGGCGCCTTGCAGTTGCCGCCAGTGAACCCATTCCACTGTGAAAGGAACTGCGCATGCTGTTTTCCCCCCTGACCCTCGGCGAGCTGGAACTGCCCAACCGACTCGTGATGGCGCCCCTCACCCGCGTCCGCTCCGGCAAAGCAGGAATCCCCGGCCCGCTGGTCGTCGAGCATTACCGCCAGCGCGCTTCGCTCGGCCTGATCGTCAGCGAGGGAACGTACCCCAGCCACGCCGGCCGAGGCTTCCCGGGCCAGCCCGGGCTCGTGACCGACGAGCAGCTCAAGGGCTGGGCCAACGTCACGTCTGCCGTGCACGCCGAGGGCGGCAGGATCTTCGCCCAGGTGATGCACGCCGGCCGGGTAACCCACGCGGACACCACAGGCGGCTACGAGGTCGTTGCACCCAGCGCCATCGCCATAGACGGAGAGACCCGCACGTACGAGGGAAAGAAGCCGTTCCCCGTTCCCCGCGCCCTGACGTCCGAAGAACTCCCGGCCATCGTCCAGGAGTTTGTCCTGGCGTCCCGCAAGGCCATCGATGCCGGATTCGACGGCGTGGAGTTGCACTCCGCTAACGGTTACCTTCTGCACGAGTTCCTTACCCCGGCAGCCAACCAGCGCGACGACGTCTACGGCGGCTCCCCGGAGAACCGCGCGCGCTTCGTGATTGAAGTTGCCCGGGCCGTGGTGGACGCCGTCGGCGCGGACCGTGTCGGCATCCGCATTTCCCCGGAGCACAATGTCCAGGGTGCCCTCGAACTCGACGTGGCGGACGTCCGGGCCACCTACGCCCACCTCGTCGACGCCTTGGCTCCGCTGAAGCTGGCCTACCTCAGCATCCTGCACAAGGACCCCGCCGCCGAGCTGGTCCAGGACCTGCGCGCACGGTTTGGTGGAACCTTCCTGCTGAACACAGGCTTTGGCGTTGTCACTACCCGCGAGGAAGCTAAGGCCCTGGTCGCAGAAGGCCACGCTGACGCCGTGGTCGTCGGACGCCCTGCCATCGCCAACCCGGACCTGGTCCGCCGCTGGCGTGAAGGCCTGCCGGTCAACGACCCGGACCCGTCCACGTTCTACACCGAGGGCGCCGTGGGCTACACCGACTACCCGGCGTACCAGAACTAAGGCCCGCAGCGTCAAACAGCAGCAGCACACCCCGCCGCGGGACATGCCCTGCCGCAGCCACGAACAGTGGGCAGAATGCCATTCTGCCCACTGTTCGCATCCAGGAATGAGCATGTCCCTCGGTCGCGGGACACAGGAGTGAGGGCATGTCCCTGGGACGCGGGATCCAGGAATGGGCATGTCCCTCGGTCGCGGGACACAGGAGTGGGCATGTCCCTGTCCTATAGGATCTGAACATGCAACTAGCTTCCTCCGGGAGTCGCTCCGAGGGCGGCCCCACTGGCCGGACCGTCAGCCGCCAGGTCCTCGCTGACCACGTCTATGAAGAGCTCCTGGCGTCGCTGATGGACGGGCGGCTCGAACCCGGGGCCGCGGTGAGCATCGATGGAACCGCCAGGGAGCTCGATGTTTCCCCCACGCCGGTGCGCGAAGCCCTTGCCCGGCTCGAGCACACCGGAATGGTTCGCCGCGTCGCACTCAAGGGCTACCGGGTTGCGCCGATGTTCACCCAGGAGGACTTCGCCGAGCTCATGGAAGCGCGGCTGGCGATCGAGCCCGTCAACGCCCGCCTGGCGTGCGCCCGGCTGACGCCGGCGCACCATGCCGAGCTGGCCACCGCTGTCGCGGACCTCAAGAAGGCGCCCCGCGGCCCATCGTTTTCCGAATTCCGTGACTATCTCGAAGCCGACGAGCGGTTCCACCGGCTGATCGCGGAACATACCGGCAACCAGTTCATGGTCGCCGCCTATGCCGCCCTCGGCGGGCAGGTCCAGCGCTTCCGCCTGTTTGGCGGGGTGGGCATCACGGACGCGGACCAAGCGATCGCCGAGCACCAAGCGGTTCTGGACGCGCTTTCCTCGGGCGACCCGGACAGGGCCGCGGCAGCCATGGCAGAGCATGTAAAGAAGGTGCGCGGCCGGGCCATCGCGGACGCCCCCGCCGAGTAAGCCTCCTTTCCCCAAACGGGCCGCAATAAGCTCCCGCAGCATCTTTCTGTGAGCCTCTTCACAAACGGATCGAAGACCCTATAGGATCTTCGATTGTGGCGGCTATGGTGCCGGCATCGGAGTCACGAGGGAGTGAACAGTGCACACAGAAGCTTTGGCCGCAGGGCCTAAGGAATCAGCAACACGCCGCACCATCAAGAATCTGCGATGGTGGATCCTCGGCTGGGCGCTAGCCGCCGGCATCATCAACTACATGGATCGCAGCGCGATCTCCATCGCCGCGCCACAACTGATCAAAGAATTCGGCATGACCCGGACGGACATTGGCCTCCTAGGCACCGTGTTTTCCTGGACCTACGCTTTTGCCCAGCTGCCCGCCGGCTGGCTCGTGGATAAGCTCGGCGCCCGCAAAATGTACTTCCTCGCCATCGCAGGCTGGAGCATCGCTACCGCGTTGATGGCCATCGGCGGCAAGATGTGGCACTTCATCACCTTCCGCTTCCTGCTCGGCGTCACCGAAGCACCGAACGGACCGGCCTCGGCCAGGCTCACAGCTGACTGGTTCCCCCGTGCCGAGCGCGGACAGGCCACCGCGATCTGGGACAGTGGTTCCAAATGGGGACCCGCCATTGCACCGCCCGTCCTGACTGCCATCATGCTCACCTTCGGCTGGCAGGCCATCTTCCTGTTCCTCGGCGTCGCTGGCCTGGTGCTGGCCCTTGCCTTCTTCATGTACTACCGCGCCCCCGAAGAGCACAAGAGCATCAGCGCGAAGGAATTGGACTACATCGAAAGCCAGCGCACGACGCAGGTCCTGACCGCCAAGAAGGTCTCCTGGCTGGGCCTCTTCAAGCACCGCCAGATCTGGGGAATGATGGCAGGCTTCTTCTGCGTCATCTGGATCTGGAACATATTCATCGTCTTCCTTCCGCTGTACTTGCAGGAAGAGCGCGGCGTCAGTATCGCAAACTCTGGCTGGCTGGCTGCAGTACCGTACCTGGGTGCGGCTATTCTGGGCATCACCGGCGGCTGGGTCATGACCCGCTACTCCAAGAAGGCAGGCCGCGATCCCCTTCTGGCCAAGCGCCACGTGATGTCCGTGGCCGCGGTCATCGCCGGCATCCTGATCTGCCTGATCCCGTTTGTGGATTCCCTCCCGCTCGCCCTCGCCGTGATGACCGTGGCACTGGGCTTCGTCGCCACCATGCAGGCGGCGGCCTGGGCCATGCCCGGTGACATCGTGGACAACTCCCAGGTCGCATCCGTCGGTGCCATCCAGAACTTCGGCGGCTACTTCGGCGGCGCCTTTGCCCCGCTGCTGACCGGCGTGATCGCCGACGCAACCGGCTCCTACGCGCCGTCGTTCGTCATCGGCGGCATCATCGCAGCCCTCGCCGCCGTGGCCTACACCGTGCTGGTCCGCGAACCCATCAGGGACAAGACCGCGGCAACCCAGACGGAGAGCGCCGACGCATGAGCACAGCAACAAATGAATTGACGACGGCGGCCGCCAGCAAGTCGGTCGCCCTGGCGGGCACCACCCGCCCGCCATTCACCGTGGCGGTCACGGCCGACGCTGCCCGGCCTGACGGCAGCTCCATCCACGGGGACCTGGGACTGCAGCGGCTCAGCGAGAATGGCATCAGCTGGGGCGTCCTGCCCAGCTACACGGACCCGGTTCCGCTGGCCGATCTTGCCGGAGTCCAGGCCGTTCTGGCGCTCGGACACATCGCCTTCGATTCGCGCACCGTGGACCACGCCCCGGACCTGAGGCTGATCGCCCGGTTCGGGGCAGGGTACGAAACCATCGACCTGGATGCCTGCACCCGCGCCGGCGTCGTCGTCACCAACACCCCGGACGCCATTCGCCGGCCGCTGGCAGTGGCGGGGCTGACCCTTCTCCTGTCGCTCTCGCACAAGCTCCTGGCCAAGGACCGGCTGACGCGGACCTCTGACTGGGCGCAGCGTGAGCACTACCGGGGCGCGCCGCTGGTGGGACGGACGGTCGGGATCGTGGGCTTCGGCAGCGTGGGCGCCGAGCTCGCCCGGTTGCTGGCTCCGCTCGGGATGAAGGTGGTGGGCAACAACCGCAGCGGCCGCCACGCGGAGGCCGCGGAACTCGGGGTCGAGTTGCTGGGCCTGGACGAGCTGCTGGAGGTCTCCGACTACGTTGTGCTCTGCGCCGCGCTCACACCGGCGACCGAAAAGCTGATCGACGCCGCGGCACTGGCCCGGATGAAGTCAGGCGCCTATCTGATCAACATCGGCCGCGGAAAGCTCGTGGACACGGATGCCCTCCGGGACGCCCTGCGGGACGGCCGGATCGCCGGTGCGGGGCTCGACGTCTTTGAGCCGGAACCCCTGCTTCCCGACGACGAGCTGCTGACCTTCGACAACGTGGTGCTTTCCCCGCATTCGCTGTGCTGGACCGAGGACTTCACCCGGGATGTGGCGGCCAGCGCCATCGCGTCGATCCTGGCGGTGGCGGCGGGGGAGCGTCCCGCCGACGTCCTGAATCCGGAAGTCTTTGCAACCGCGGCCTTCGCCGCGAAGCAGGGTAACCCGGCATGTGACCTTGACAACATCCTTTCAAATAGTAGATCCTATAGGAAACAGGATTCCACGAAGGAGTGAACCCCATGGCTTATACAGCTGAGAACTGGCCCATCACCGCAGCGCTGCTGCAGTTCCCGGGCACGGATGCGCAGGGCAACCACGTCAACGACGCCGACGCCTCCACCTGGGCCAAGGTCTTCGCCGAGGTCAAGGAAGCCGGCTTTGCCGACGCCGACCTCACGGACAGCTGGGTCCGGCCCGGCGATCTGAGCTCAGCCCGGCTCGCAGAGTTCAAGCGGACCGCGGACAACGTGGGAATCGGCATTCCCGTCATCTCCGCCATCCGCCGCAGCGTGATCGAGGAAGGCAACTGGGAAGCCAACCTGGCCTACAGCCACCGCACCATCGACGCCGCGGCCGAACTGGGCTGCGAGGTGGTCTCCTTCGGGCTGCACCAGGCGCTCACGCCGGAGCAGCAGAAGCAGCTGTGGTTCTGGACCGTCGAAGGCCACAAGGACCCGGTGGGCGACAAGGAAACCTGGGGCAAGGCCGTCACGCGCCTCCGCGAACTCGGCCGGCACGCGGCGGACGCGGGCGTCCTGCTTTCGCTGGAAATGTACGAGGACACCTACCTCGGCACCGCGGATATGTCTGTGCAGCTGGTTCAGGACATCGGACTGGACAACGTCGGCCTGAACCCGGATATCGGCAACCTGATCCGGCTGCACCGCCCCATCGAGGACTGGCGCGAGATGGTGGCCAAGACCCTGCCGTACTCGAACTACTGGCACATGAAGAACTACATCCGTGATGAAGACGTGGCCCGTGACAGCTACGTTGCGATGCCCGCCCCGATGGAATCCGGTCTCATCAACTACCGCGAGGCGTTCAAGGTCGCCCTGTCGGTCGGCTTCCAGGGGATCCTCTGCACCGAGCACTACGGCGGCGACGGCCTGTCCGTCACGGCCCGCAACCAGGACTACCTGCGCCGCCAGATTCTGCCGAAGACGGACGGCTATGCCCTGGGGCAGAGCCAGGTGGCACAGGGCCGGCAGCAGCCCGCGACGGCGGAACTCGCCAGCGTCTGACGCCGCCGGCGTCTAAATCCGCCAGCGTCTGAACCGGCCGGCTCGGCCGCCCCGCCATCCGGCCGGCGGCCGAGCACAGCTCCACCCAGCATCACTTCTCCAATACGGATTCGATGAGGAATAATGACCCAGATCTTCGACAACCCCGCTGACTTTGCGGATGAGGCACTGGACGGCTTCGTGGCCGCCAACCGCGGCTACGTGGCCCGGGTGGACGGCGGCGTCGTCCGTTCCACCGAGGTCCCCGCCGGGCAGGTGGCCCTGGTCGTGGGCGGCGGCTCCGGACACTATCCTGCCTTTGCCGGGCTGGTGGGGCCGGGCCTGGCCACGGGATCGGCGTGCGGCAACATGTTCGCTTCGCCCGCGGCCGGGCAGGTCTACCGGGTGGCGAAGGCCGCGAACGCCGGCGGCGGCGTGCTGCTGAGCTACGGCAACTACGCCGGGGACGTGCTGCACTTCGGCCAGGCCCAACTGCGCCTCAACGCGGAAGGCATCGAGACCCGCACCGTCCTCGTCACCGACGACATCGCCAGCGCCCCGCTGGACCAGATCGGGAAGCGCCGCGGCATCGCCGGGGACCTGACGGTCTTCAAGATCGCCGGCGCCGCGGCCGAGGCGGGCCTGAGCCTGGCTGACGTGGAACGGCTGGCCATCAGGACCAACTACCGCACCCGTTCGCTCGGCGTGGCGTTCGGCGGTTGCACCCTCCCGGGAGCGGAGTCGCCGCTGTTCTCGGTTCCGGAAGGCCAGATGTCGCTGGGCCTGGGCATCCACGGCGAGCCGGGCATTTCCGAGCACCCGATGCCGACCGCCTCTGAACTCGCCGCACTGCTGGTCGGAAGGCTTCTCGAGGACAAGCCCGAGGACGCGGGCACCCGTGTGGTGGCGATCGTCAACGGACTGGGCACCGTCAAGTACGACGAGCTGTTCCTGCTCTTCGGCAAGATCGAAAAGCTCCTCGACGCCGCGGGACTGACCGTGGTGGAACCCGAGTGCGGCGAGCTGGTCACCAGCCTGGACATGTCCGGGCTCTCCCTGACCCTGCTCTGGCTGGACGACGAACTCGAGCAGTACTGGGCAGCCCCGGCGGACACTCCGGCGTACCGCAAGGGCAACCTGGCACCCCGCGCCCGCCGCGAGCTCGCGGGTCCGGAGGCCGAGATGGTCTCCGACATCGAGCACGCCACGACGGCGGCAGCGGCCATCGGCCGGCAGGCAGCGGGCGTGCTCGCCCAGGTGCGGGACGTCGTCGTCGAACACGAAGAGGAATTGGGACGCCTGGATGCGATTGCCGGCGACGGCGACCACGGCATCGGGATGCGCCGAGGCGTGGACGCGGCCGTCTCCGCCGCCCAGCAGGCGGCGGCGAACGACGGCGGCGCGTCGCCGTCGCGGGTCCTGACCGCCGCGGGGGAGGCCTGGAGCGAGCGTGCCGGCGGAACCTCCGGTGCGCTGTGGGGGTCGGCGATCATCGCGGCCGGACTCGCTTTGGGCAACCGGGAGAGCTACTCCGGTGAGGACGCGGCCGCGGCTGTCAGCGCCTTCGTTGATGCCATCACCGAGCTCGGCAAGGCGGAGCCGGGGGACAAGACCATGGTGGACGCGCTGCTGCCGTTCCGGGACGCCTTCCTCGGCGCGCTCGACGGCGGCGCCTCAGTGGGCGCCTCGCTCGGCGCGGCTGCTGCCGCCGCGCAGACAGCCGCCGACCGGACGGCGGACCTCCGGCCGCTCAAGGGCCGCGCCCGTCCACTCGCTGAAAAAAGCCTTGGACACCCGGACCCCGGCGCGGTTTCGTTCGCCCTCATCGCGGCCCGGATCTCATCACACATCAACACTGCACACGCAGGCACTGCACACACCGACGCCAGGCTCGCTCACCCCGAGCCGGCGAAGCAAGGAGCAAAAGCATGAGCACCACAACAGGCTGGCGTGTCGTCGTCGGCAACGACGAGGCCGGCGTCGAATACAAAGACGCCCTGAAAGCACTGCTGGAAGCGGATCCCCGCGTGGCCTCCGTGCTGGACATCGGGGTCGGCGCCAACGACTCCACCGCCTACCCCCACGTGGCCGTTGACGCCGCCCGGAAGGTGGCCGAAGGCGAAGCCGACCGGGCACTCCTGATCTGCGGAACGGGCCTCGGCGTGGCCATCGCGGCCAACAAGGTCCCCGGCATCCGGGCCGTCACCGCGCACGACAGCTACTCGGTGGAACGCTCGGTCCTGAGCAACAACGCCCAGGTCCTCACCATGGGCCAGCGCGTGATCGGCCTGGAACTGGCCAAGAAGCTCGTCGGCGAATGGCTCAGCCACCGCTTCGATGAAAACTCCTCCTCCGCCGCCAAGGTGGACGCCATCTGCTCGTACGAACCCGAATACACGAAGGCAGTCTGAACATGACCGAATCAACAGAAACCGCAGCCGCCATCAACGCCGCCCGGAAGATCGCCGTCGTCGGCTCCGGCTACATGGGCGGGGGCATCGCCCAGGTCCTGGCCCTCGGCGGCGCCCGGGTTGCGCTGGCGGATGTGTCCGCGGAAGTGGCCCAGAAGAACTACGAGCGGCTCCTGGCGGAATCCGACGAATTCGTGGCCGCGGGGCTCTTCCCGGAAGGCGCCACCGCCATCCTGAAGGAAAACCTCTGGGCCGCCCAGGACATCGAGGAGGCCGTGGCTGACGCCGACTTCATCGAAGAGGCCGTGCCCGAGGTCATCGGGATCAAGCACCAGACGCTCGCCCGCATCAGCGCGGCCGCCCGTCCCGACGCCATCATCGGGTCCAACACCTCGACGATCTCCATCGCGGACCTCTCCGAGCCCGTCGCCAACCCGGAACGCTTCCTGGGCGTGCACTTCTCCAACCCCTCGCCCTTCATCCCGGGCGTGGAAATCATCCCTCACGCCGGGACCTCGGCGGCCACGGTCGGCGCCGTCCGCGACCTGGTCCACGCCGCCAACAAGCAGACCGCCGTCGTCAAGGACGTCACCGGCTTCGTGCTCAACCGGCTCCAGTACGCGCTCTTCCACGAGGCCGCCCAGCTGGTGGAGCAGGAGATCGCGACGGCGGAAGACGTCGACACCCTGGTCCGCACCACGTTCGGCTTCCGGCTGCCGTTCTTCGGGCCCTTCGCGATCGCCGACATGGCAGGCCTGGATGTCTACAACTTCTGCTACAAGTCCCTGCAGACGGACTTCCCGGAACGCTTCGCCACCCCGAAGATCCTCACCGACCTCGTGGAGGCCGGCAAGCTGGGCACCAAGACCGGAGCAGGCTTCCTCAACGTCCCGGCGGAGCGCACCCCCGAACTGATCGCGTACCGGAACAAGGCGTACGTGGCCATGCAGAAGCTCATCGACGAGCTCGGCCCCGCACCCATCAACTGAACTCCAACGTTCACTTCCACACTTTCAGGAGCACACCCATGAGCACTTTCCCCCCAGAACGCACCGCGATCATCACCGGTGCCGTGTCCGAGCGAGGCATCGGCCGCGCCACCGCGAGCTACCTGGCGGCACAGGGCTGGAACATCGGCATCATCGATCTCGACGACGCACGCTGCAAGGCTGCGGCCAAGGAACTCGCCGCCGAGCACGGCGTCAAGGCCTTCGGCGCCGGCGCCAACGTTTCCGACGAGAGCTCGGTGCGGGCAGCAATCGACGCCATCGAGGCGGAACTGCCGCAGATCGTGGCGCTCGCCAATGTGGCCGGCGTCAGCTCACCGGTTCCCTACCTGGAGCTCGACGCCGCCGAATGGGACCGGGTGCTGAACATCAACCTCAACGGCGTCCACTACGCCACGCGCCGCGTCGCAGAGTCCATGGCGAAGAACAGGATCGGGCGCATCGTGAACATCTCCTCGGTCTCCGCGCAGCGCGGCGGCGGCACGTTCTCCAAGACGCCGTACTCGGTGGCGAAGGCGGGCGTGATCGGCCTGACCCGTGCAACGGCCCGTGAACTCGGCGAGTACGACATCACGGTCAACGCCATCTCCCCGGGCCCCATCGACACCGACATCATGGGCGGCACCCTCAGTGCGGAACGCAAGGACGAACTCACCAAAGACCTCGTGGTCAACCGCGTTGGCTCCACCCGGGACATCGCAGCAGCCATCGCCTTCCTCATCAGCGAGGACGCCGGGTACATCTCCGGCCAGACGCTGAATGTGGATGGCGGACTCTACATGCACTAAGGAACAAGCATCATGGCACAACACAGCCAACCCCCCGCCACCGGATTCGCATCCTGGAGCAAGGGACGGAAGATCTACCTCGCCGTCGGGATCCTGGCCTGCCTGGCCGGGATCATGATCATCGCGTTTTCACGCTAGGGAACTTCACTGACCTGATCTTCCCACCAGATTCACGCTAGGGAACCTCGCTGACCTGATCTACCCTCCTGATTCGCTCCATTGATTCACTCAACTGATTTACTCAAAGAGGAGTTTTGATGACGTTAACAACAACGTCCACCAGGGATCTCCTGGAGACGCCGGTACTGAAATCGGCCATCTCCAAGGCGTCCCGCAGGCTCATGCCCATGCTGGTGATCCTTTATGTCGTGGCCTTCCTGGACCGCACCAACGTGGGCTTCGCCGAGGCCGCCCTGGGCGTGGACAAGGGCATCACCGCAGGCGCCTACGCATTGGGCGCCGGGATCTTCTTCATCGGCTACGCCCTGTTCGAAATCCCCAGCAACCTGCTCCTGACCAAGTATGGCGCCAAGGTCTGGCTGGCCCGCATCGCCATCACCTGGGGCATCGTCTCCGCCTGCTTCGCGTTCGTCCAGGGCGAGACCTCGTTCATCATCCTGCGGTTCCTGCTGGGTGTCACCGAGGCCGGGCTGTTCCCGGGCGTCATCATGTTCCTCGCGGCGTGGTTCCCCAACAAGGTCCGCGTCAAGATGTTCGCCATCTTCTACCTGGCCCAGCCGTTCTCCCAGATGATGGGCGCCCCGCTGTCCGGCTGGCTGATCAACATCGGCGACCAGGTTCCCGGTGTTGCCGGCTGGCAGGTCATGTTCTTCGTCGAAGGCATGCTTGCAGTCGTCGCCGGTATCGCCGCGTACTTCTTCCTGATCAACAGCCCGCAGGACGCCAAGTTCCTGACCAAGGAGGAGAAGAACGCGCTCCTGGAAGTCATGGCGCTGGAGGACACCGTCAAGGAAGAGTCCGGCCCGCGCGGCGTCCTCGCCGCCATGAAGAACCGCAAGGTCTGGTACTTCACCGTCATCTACTTCTGCCTGCAGATCGCCGTCTACGGCGTGACGTTCTACCTGCCGCAGCAGGTGGCCCAGCTGACCGGCCAGAAGGTGGGCCTCGCCGTCGGCCTGATGGCCGCCATCCCGTGGTTCTTCGGCATCTTCGCCTGCTACTTCATCGGCAGGGCCGCCAACACCGTGATCCGCCGCCGGATCTGGGGCACCGGGCTGTTCATCTCCACCGGACTCTGCATCTTCGGCTCCGCGTGGGCCGGCGCGAACCACATCCCGGCACTCGGCATCATCTTCATCACCCTCGCCGTCTGCAGCTTCCTCTCCATCGGCCCCATCGCCTGGTCCTACCCGACGGCGTTCCTCACCGGAACGGCTGCGGCCGCGGGTATCGGCCTGATCAACTCGCTCGGCAACCTGGGCGGCTTCGTCGCTCCGATCCTGCGGACCTCGGTCAACCAGATCACCGCCTCGGACACCGGAACCATGGGGGTCTACGCCCTGGGCGTGCTGCCGTTCCTGGCCGCGGCCATGATGTTCGCAACCAAGCGGTTCAAGAACAAGGCCGACGAGCTGCTGGAGGAGTAAGCTCCTCCAGCACCCATCAACTGGATCCAGCAGAAAGCACCAACACATGCAGCAGAGCCCCGGCAGCCAGACCTCCAGCGCCCGCATCCTGGTGGGGGTCAGCACCAAGATGTACCTGGGATACCGGGACAGCCTGGACTGGCTGGAGCGGCTGCGGCACGAAGTGGATACTCGTCCGGCTCTCGCGGCCGGGCGGGTTGTCCCGTTCGTCATTCCGTCCTTCCCCGTCCTGCCCGCGGCAGCAGGGCTGCTGGCAGATTCACCGCTGCTGCTCGGCGCCCAGAACTGCGGCTGGGCGGACGGCCCGTGGACCGGGGAGGTGGCACCGTCCATGCTCGCGGAACTCGGGGTCCGGCTCGTGGAAATCGGCCACGCCGAACGCCGCCAGCACTTCGGCGAAGACGATGCCATGGTGGCCCGCAAGGTCCGGGCAGCGGATGACGCCGGGCTCACGCCGCTGCTGTGCGTGGGGGAGCGCGACGCCGGCCAGCCGGCGCCCGCCGCGGACTTTGTGTACCGCCAGATCAGGTCCGCCGTCGACGGCGACTGGAACCTCGCGGGCCGGCTCACCATCGCGTACGAACCCGTCTGGGCCATCGGCGCGGCGGAGCCCGCCGCCGCGGCGTACGTGTCCGACGTCGTCCAACGGCTCCGCGGACGGCTCGCCGCGGCCGGGGTGCCGGAGCTGCCGGTCATCTACGGCGGCTCCGCCAAGCCCGGACTGCTGCCCACGCTCGAGGGTGTCTCAGGCCTGTTCCTGGGTCGGTTTGCGCACGATCCGGTGAACTTCGGCACGGTGCTGGATGAGGCACTCCTGCTGGCGGACGGTTTCCCCTCGGCGGACGCCGTCCACCGGGATTAGGGCCAGCCACAAGAATCATCACCGCTGGACATGTCCCGCCCCGGCCGCGAACAGTGGGCACAATGGCATTCTGCCCACTGTTCGCATTCAGGAATGAGCATGTCCCTCGGTTGCGGGGCCAAGGACTGGGCATGTCCAGCCGCGACCACGGTCACCGCTGGGCATGTCCCGCCGCGGCCACGGCGACTGCTGGACATGTCCCGCCGCGGCCACGGCGACTGCTGGACATGTCCCGCCGCGGCCATGAACGATGGGCACCATGGCATTCTGCCCATTGTTCGCATTTTGGCATGAGCATGTCCCTCGGTCGCTGGGTCAAGGACTGGGCATGTCCCGCCGCGGCAAAGAACGATGGGCACAATGGCATTCTGCCCACTGTTCGCATTCAGGAATGAGCATGTCCCTCGGTCGCAGGCCGAGGATTAAGCATGTCCCTCGGTCGCAGGCCAAGGAATGAGCATGTCCCGCAGAGGGACCACGAAATGGGCATGTCCCTCGGTCGCAGGCCAAGGAATGAGCATGTCCCGCGGAGGGACCACGAAATGGGCATGTCCCCGAAGCCAAGGTGTCAGGAAGCCACTGAGCGCTGGCACAGGCCGATGAAGCCGCCCAGCTGTTCCATGCCCTCCGGGTGCGCTGGCAGGTAGTTCGTCAGTTCCGTGGCGCGGACGATCACGGCCCGCCACTGCCCGCGGGAGACCGCCACGTTGATCCGGTTGCGCGAGAGCAGGAACTCCATCCCGCGCGGCGCCTCGGCCACGGCCGAACAGGCCATCGACACGATCACCACCGCCGCTTCCTGGCCCTGGAACTTGTCCACCGTCCCTACCCGGACCCCTGACAGGGCGGCAACCTCCAGCGCGTCGCGGATCACGTTGACCTGGGCGTTATAGGCGGCCACCACCAGGATGTCGTCGGCACCCAGGGGTCGCGAGCCCTGTTCGGTGTGCCACTGCAACCCCAGATGCCGCCGCACTTGGCGAACGACTTCCGAGGCCTCCTCGGGCGAGGACGTGATATTGCCGCTGTGTTCGACGAGTACTGTTTCGATCCCGGCCGAAACACCGTCAAGCCGCCGGAGTTCGGCGGCGGGTGCAGACCGGAGCTGCCCCTCGTAGGACAGTTCGGACACGGCCCGGCACAGCGCGGAGGTCATTCGCCACGAGTCGGCCAGGAAATAGCCCAATTCCGGCGGCAGCGTGGCGTGGCCGGCGGATATCCAGCCGAGAGCAGACTCGTCCACAGGCTCGGGATGCGAGCCTTGGCTGACCTGCGGCAACTGCTGGGGATCGCCCAGCAGCAGCAGGCGGCTGCTGGCCTGCGCCACCGCCAGGGTATTGGCCAGGGAGAATTGGCCGGCCTCGTCGATCACCAGCAGGTCCAGTGATCCGGCGGGGACATTGGCTCCCGTCATGGTCCACGCAGTGCCACCAACGAGCGCCCCGCCCGGCGAGCCGAGGAGCCGGGCAACGTCCTTCGCTGTGCGTTGCTCCCAGGGGATGGGGTCCGCGTGTTTCACTTCCTTGGCGACGATGGACGGATCAATTCCGGCGCTGGTCACCGCAGTCTTGAGCAGATTCTCTACGACAGCGTGGGACTGGCCCACGACGCCGACCTTCCAGCCGCGGGCAACCAGCCGTGCGATGACGTGGGAACCCACATGGGTCTTGCCGGTGCCGGGAGGTCCCTGCACCGCCAGGTACGAGTGATCCAGGTGCAGGACAGCCTCGGTAATGACATCTATGAAACGGTCCGGCCCCGCACCGGGCTGCGGCAACGAGTGTCCGGTAACCAGCCGTGGCGGCAGGCGTCGGACGAGATCCAGCGCGGGATGACGGGGAATCACCGAGGATCCCAGGCCAGCCGCCACTTTGTCAGCCAGAGAAGCCAACGAGTCCTCGAGGCTCTTGGTCGCGAGCGGCTGGTCCTCCGTCAAGGCGATGGGGAGATCATTGTGGGGTGACACCTTCCGGTGCAGCCGGTCTCGGATGATGACGGTGTCACTGCCGTCCTCGTGTCCCAGCTCCAGGACTTCCGTCCCGAACCAACCGTTGCGTCCGGTTCCGTCCTTCCCGGTTCCCTCCAGCCCGGCAGGAAGCGGGCGGTCGTACATCCGGAACCATTTGCTGCCGACGCGCAGATCGGAGCCCGGGCTCACGGTGCCAGTCAGTTTGACCCGACGTTCGGGGAGTTTAGTGCCTTCCTGCCGCCAGCCGTCCAGTATCTCGGCGGATTCGACGAGGAAGACGTTTCTGTCCCGGACATGGGTATCGGGGCCCTGCTCGCAGCGGTCGAAGTGCGCCCACCAAAACGCCTTGCGCTCCCGGCGGTGATAACTCACGGCCGCCGCTAGCATTGCTACAGCCTTCCGGTCGTCCTCCGGCAGACCGGTCCCCGGCGCGGCGAACTCCGTCAGTGCGAGTTCGGCCGGGCTCAGGGCAACGTCGGTTCCCCGGTCTTCGTGGTCAGATCCGGTCGAAGTCCCGGCGCTCGGGGAGACGTCGGCCCCCGCGCGGCCGACCTGACCGCCGGCCCCGGCGCGGCCGCCCTGACCGCCGGCCGAGATCCCGCGGTCCTGCGCCAGGCCCAGGAGCCAGTTCCGGAGCTCGAGCGTGGACAGGCAGTCGTACTCGTTGTAGTCCGAGATCCCGGCAAGGATTTTGTCCGCCTCCGCGGGACGACCGTTGTCGCGCGCCTCGCAGTAGTGGGCATAGGCAACCACGGAGGCGCCGGCGTCTTTTACCTCCCCGGAACGGAGGTTCTGCCCCATGTAGAGCGGCTCAAGTTTCTTGATGCTGTAGGAATTCTCGGAGATGCGGATGCTGTTCCGGACGGTCTGGTACAGGTCCACCAGAAGCCCGTCGCGGAGCCACTGGTCCACGGTGTCCTCGCCCGCCACGTGCATCACGGACAGCTTGCGCAAGGCAGTCTTCTCATACGCGGCGTAGTGGTAGACGTGCATGTCGGGGTACTCCTGCCGGCGCTTCTCCACATAGGCGAGGAAGTCCAGGAAGGCCTGCTTCTCCGCTTCCCGGCTATGCGCCCAGAACGGCTTGAATACGCCGTGGGCACCGGCTTTGGTAGGCGCTTCGATGACACCGAACAGGTACTCCAGGCCCCAGACGCCGGTGGCGCTTTCCTGCCACAGCGGGTCGCCCTCGAAGTCGAAGAAGATGTCGCCTTCGCTGGGGACAGGGAGCTCGGCCAGGCTGTTTTCGGGGATGACCGCGTACCTGAGCGAATGCTCCTCGCCGTCCTTGACGTACCGCACGCCGCCGTCGGCGCCGCCGAGCCCGCTCTGCATCCGGGCCTGCTCCTGCAGGCGCCGGAGGGCGGCGCTCGCATCCGGGAGAGCGGCCTGAGCCAGTTCCTGAACGGTGGAGATGCCTGATGCGCGGAGGGCCTTGCGTTGCGCGGAGTTCATCCGGGCCACCAGGAGCAGATCGTCCGTGGCCTTGACCATCTCCTGGCAGTAGTCGCAGCGGCCGCAGGCGGTGATGCCCGCTTCGCCCCAGCGGACGGTGCCGGGCTGCGCGACGTGCGCGGAGGTCAGGGCGAGGAAGCGCTCCCGGCGTTCGCGGAACACCGGCAGGATTTCGGCGAGTTTGTGGTGGCTGCGGACGTAGTCGAAACCGCCGCCCGGCAGTGGAACGGTGGCTCCGAGGACCAGTGTCACGGCAGGGTCGGGGGTGATCCCGGCCTGGAGGAGCTGGTCACCGTAGGCGGCCAGCTGGAGCAGGGCCGTCACCTTCGCGTGGCGGGCCAGCTTGGTGTCGAACACGGCATAGCTTCCATCAGCCTGTCGCACCAGGAAGTCGGAGCGCCCATGGAACCGGCCGTCAAAGAAGGCCGCCTGGAACACGACGTCCGCTCCTGACCGCAGCGCTTCAATGGACTCATGGTGCTTCGCCAGCAGGGTGGCGCGGTCCATGCGCTGGGCCGGGACGACGTCGTACACGCCCCGCCGGGACAAGGGATCCCACAGCCCGAACTCCTTGACGAAAGCGTCCAGGACTTTGCGCTCGTGGACGTCGCCCAGCCTGGCCGCGTGCTCAAGCATCTCGTCGACGCCGAAATCCGGTCTGGGGGAGCGGCCCAGCCGCTCGTCGAGTTTCCGGAGCAGCTGGTACTCGCAGCTGGCCGCGATCACCAGGTCGCTCGCGGAAAAGACCAGATCCGGTCCGGAGCCCGGCACCTCCGGTTCAAGAAAAAACACTGCGCCCCCGTTGCTGTGGCTCTGTCTGGTGTGGCCCCATCGCCGGTGATGTCCTCTGCCGGTGATGTCTTCCTGCCAAGCTACCAAAGCCCCCCGACAATTAGGCTCGGTCAACTTGTCCGGACCCCGGATCCTCGCCGTAAGGCAAAATAGCAGGGTGACCCAACTCCCGCAGCCCCCCGCCACACCCGCCTCCACCCCTTCGCCGAAGGCCTCCACGCCGCAGACCCAGGAAACCGGCATCGCCGCGCAGATCGCCGACGAACTCGGCGTCCAGGCGTGGCAGGTCAAGGCTGCCGTGGACTTGCTCGACGCCGGATCCACGGTCCCGTTCATTGCCCGTTACCGCAAGGAAGCCACCGGCACGCTGGACGACACCCAGCTCCGCGACCTTGAGGAGCGGCTGCGCTATCTCCGCGAGCTCGAAGACCGCCGGCGCACCGTTCTGGAAGCGATCGCCGCGCAGGGCCAGCTGACCCCGGAACTGCAGGCCGCCGTCGTCGGTGCCGACACGAAGTCCCGGCTTGAGGACATCTACCTGCCATTCAAGACCAAGCGGCGCACGAAGGCCCAGATTGCCCGCGAGGCCGGCCTGGAGCCGCTCGCGGATGCGTTGCTCAAACGTCCGGAGCTGGATCCGGAGCGCGAAGCGGCCAAGTACCTCAACGCGGAGCACGCCATCGGGGACGGAGCCACGGCGCTCGCCGGTGCCCGCTCGATCCTGGTGGAACGGGCCGCGCAGGATGCGGATCTGGCCGCGACGCTGCGGGAGCGGCTCTGGACGCAGGGCCGGATGGTGTCGCGCGTCAAGAATGGCAAGGAAGCCGAGGGCCAGAAGTTCAAGGACTACTTCGAGTTCTCCCAGCAACCGTCCGGGATGCCCTCGCACCGCGTCCTGGCGCTGTTGCGTGGCGAGAAGGACGGCGTGCTGGAGCTGGATCTCGCCGAGGCTGAACCGAACGACGACGCCGCCCTCACCGCCGCCCGCGGCCGGTACGAAGCCGCCGTGGCCAGGTTCCTCGGGGTGGCCGACCGCGGCCGGCCGCGCCGACGCGTGGCTGCTGCAGACCGCGCAGCTGGCGTGGCGTTCACGGGTGCTGGCCCGGCTGACCGGGGATCTGCGCAGCCGGATGTTCGCCGCCGCCGAAGACGAGGCCGTGCGCGTGTTCGCGGCCAATCTGCGGGACGTGCTGCTCGCGGCGCCGGCCGGAAACCGCGCCACCCTGGGCTTGGACCCGGGACTGCGGACCGGCGTGAAGGTCGCCGTCGTGGACGGCACGGGCAAGGTCGTCGCGACGGACACCATCTACCCACACGCCCCGGCCCGGAAATGGGACGAAGCGCTGCGCACGCTCGTGGGCCTGGCCAGGAAGCACGGCGTCGAACTCGTGGCGATCGGCAACGGGACGGCGTCACGCGAGACGGACAAGCTCGCCGCCGAACTGCTCAAGCAGCTCGCCACCGGGTCGGACACCAAACCCCAGAAAATCGTCGTGTCCGAAGCCGGCGCCTCGGTGTATTCGGCCTCGGCGCTCGCCTCGGCGGAATTGCCGGGCATGGATGTCTCGCTGCGCGGCGCGGTCTCGATCGCACGGCGGCTGCAGGACCCCCTCGCCGAGCTCGTAAAGATCGAACCGAAGTCGATCGGCGTCGGGCAGTATCAGCACGATGTCACGGCCGCCAAGCTGGACCGCAGCCTCGACGCGGTTGTCGAGGATTGCGTGAACGCGGTGGGCGTGGACGTCAACACGGCCTCGCCCGCGCTGCTGAGCCGGGTGGCCGGCGTCGGGCCGTTGCTGAGCGAGAATATCGTGGCCTACCGGAACGAACACGGCCCCTTCGCCAAGCGCAGCGAGCTGAAAAAGGTCCCGCGGCTGGGCGCCAAGGCGTTCGAGCAGTGTGCCGGCTTCCTGCGGATCACCGGGGGAGCGGAGCCGTTGGACGCCTCCAGCGTGCACCCGGAGGCCTACCCGGTGGCACGGAAAATCAGAGCCGCGGCGAAGATCAGCCCGGAGGGAGGGACCCTCTCTGCGCTGAACCCGCAGGACTTCGTGGACGGCACCTTCGGCCTGCCCACGGTGCAGGACATCATCGCCGAACTCGAGAAGCCTGGCCGGGACCCCCGTCCGGCCTTCGCAGCGGCGACGTTCTCGGAAGGGATTGAGAAGATCTCCGACCTCAGGCCAGGCATGGTGCTGGAGGGAACGGTGACTAACGTGGCGGCGTTCGGCGCGTTTGTCGACGTCGGCGTGCACCAGGACGGACTGGTGCACGTGTCCGCGCTGGCCAACCGCTTCGTCTCGGACCCCCGCGAGGTGGTGAAATCCGGGCAGGTCGTCCGCGTGAAGGTGCTGGAAGCGGATCCGGAACGCAAGCGCATCTCGCTGACCCTGAGGCTCGACGACGAACCGGCAGGTTCCGGAGGCGGCGCGTCGTCTTCCGGCGACCGCGCCGGTGCCCGGCCCGCCCAGGCTCCCCAACCGGGGCGGCAGGCTCCCCAACCGCGGGTTTCGCAGCCACAGCCGCGGCAGCCCAACGCCGAGAAGGCGGCCGGAAGGCAGTCCCAGCCCCACCGGACGCCCGCTCAACCGCGGACCACGCCGCCGCCCGCGAACACCGCCATGGCCGAAGCACTCCGTCGGGCGGGCCTGAAAAAGTAGCGCCCCTCAGGTCTCGTACCGCTCGTCGCTTCAGCGCTACCGTCCGGCGCAGAATTAGGACGTTTGCTTAGTATCTGCACCATGATTGCCGGAGGCAACGGCCCGGGTTGAGCCCTTGCCTGTGTCCTGGAGACCGCTGTCGTTAACGAGCAAGGGGAACAATCATGGGGCAGGGCCGTGGACACCGGGCCGGCGATCAGGGCGCCACCGCCGAATCCCATGATGGCCATGCCCGTGGCTCGTCCGATCGCGTTGTTTTCGGACCGGTTCACCGCGGTGCCGGGCGTAGGCGCACCGCCTGCATACCGCCGTCGACGGATATGGACGCGCCGGTCGTGGACCCGGAGAGGGGGCTTACGAGGTAGACAACGGCGCCCGCCACCTCGTCCGCGGAAACCAGCCGGCCATGAGGCTGGCGGGCTTCAAGGGCGGCGCGTTCCGCAGCCGCGTCTGGGGCCGCCTCCAACAGGCGGGAGACCCATGGAGTGTCAGTCGTCCCGGGATTGACGCAGTTCACCCTGATGCCTTCACGGAGGTGGTCCGCCGCCATGGCTTGGGTCAGCGACAGCACCGCACCTTTGGTGGCTGAGTACAGAGCCCGTTGCGGGAGACCGGCCGTAGCGGCAACCGAGCACATGTTCACGATGGCGGCCGATGGCGACTCCCGCAGCGCCGGAAGCGCAGCCCGGCTGACGCGCACCATGCCCACGACGTTGACGTCCCACACCCGGTGCCATTCGTCGTCGGGGTTGTCCGCTACGGTGCCCTGGGCACCGATGCCTGCGTTGTTCACCACTATGTCCAGCCGGCCGAACTGCGCCAAGACGGAGCCGACGGCGGCACGGACGGAGCCGTCATCGCTCACGTCGCAGACCGCGGGGAAGGCGCCCCGCGTTGATCTGGTCGGATGACGGTCCAGCACCGCGACGTCAGCGCCCAAGGCCTGGAACCTGCCGACGATCGCGTCGCCAATGCCGGATGACCCTCCCGTCACGATGGCCACCAGGCCCTGCAACTCGCTCATGCGCCGGCCCTCTCCGGAGCGGCAATTCCGTCAACCGTGCAGCCTGAAGCCACGTGCTCGGCGGGGTCCAGGACGTGCACTCGAACAGCCTCTTCCCCTGCCCACAGGAGGCTAAAGAACCGATCCGGTTCCGGCGCTGCAATGACTTCAGCGGCCTGCCAGTAGTCCTGGGTGAAGGCCTCGGACGCTTCAGACGGCGAAATCGCCGCGCGTCCCTGCCGCGCCGCCCAGACCCGCCTGATTACAAGGTCCTGCTCCACAGAATCAATCTAGCCCTGACCCGACGTGATCGTCACGTAGTCGTAGCGGTGGGCTTAACGCTCCAACCCAGGATTTGCTCTGCGCGGGTGCTCGCGTAGGCGTCGGCGGTGTCGAAGGTGGTAATGCCCAGATCCACGGCCTGCCGGATGCAGGCCGTGGCCATGTCCTGGTCGATCTACTCACCGTGGGTAACCCAGTTTCCGTAGGCGAGCTAGCTGACGTACATACCGGATGAACCAAGCTTGCGGTATTCCATTCTCGTAGTGCCTTTCCGAGTCAGATCCTGCCGGCGGCCTCCGGATTGGAAGCAGCGAGGGGATTCTGAATTGTCAGAAGGATGGTCTTGCCCCAGGGCTATGACGCGGGCTGCAGATGGGCCCGGAGTTCCTCTAAAGTCGGAGGATTTGCGCCCGGGCGCCGCACGGTGATGGCGGCCGCCATGGCAGCCGTGCGCCCCAGCTGTTCCAGAACAGCAGGCGCGAGGCCATCAGCCCCATGGGTGAGGAGTCCCAATATCAGGGCTGCCATGTACGAGTCGCCGGCGCCGATCGTGTCAGCGACCCCGGATTCTACTGATGGGATGTTCAGCCGTGTCGCAGCTGCGGCGAGCAGTGAACCCTGTGAGCCTTTGGTGATGACTGCCAGGTCGGCGCCCAGCCCCAGGAGGTGCGCGGCGGTGTCATCTAAGTGCTTCCTGGGGTAGAGCCACTGTGCGTCCTCTTCGCTGAGTTTGACGACGTCGGTCAGGTGAACCAGATCTTCGAAAATGGACTTGGCTTGGGCGTGGCTGCCCAGTAGGGCGGGTCTGATATTGGGGTCATAGGTGACCGTACATTCGTGGCGGCATTGCTGCAGGAGGGATTTGACCGCGTCCGCGCCCGGTGCAAGAAAAGTGGCGATCGAACCGGTGTGAAGGACCTTAGGGACGTAGGCGGTAGCGACCGGTTCCAGTGCCCATGAAATGTCGAAGTCGTAGCTGGCAGACCCGTCCGGAGCGAGCGTCGCCGTCGCAGACGCGGTCCTTCCCAGGGAGTGTGAGCCGGGCAGGAGCGTCACGCCGGCACTGTGCAGGTGCCGCTCGATGGCCGCGCCGCGCTCGTCGTCGCCAATGGCGGTCAACAGCCCGGTGTTGACGCCGAGCCGGCCAAGCCCATAGGCGACGTTTGCGGGTGACCCGCCGGGGTATTCACTAGTACCCCGGGGCGAGGTGACGACGTCGATGAGCGCTTCGCCGACAACGACGACGTCCAGGAACTGCCGGGACGGTCCAGTGGACTCGAGATACTGCATGTCATGTCCTTCTTCAGGTGGTGTGCTGCCCCTGCTCGCGGTGGAGGATGCGGCGTCATGCTGCGGGAAGTGATCAGGCCACGGGGTCATCGGGCGGCCGCTGCCGCTTGGACGGGAAGCTCGGGACCGTTAAGCGTACTGGGTGACACTCAGGCTATTGATGATTGCTGTGCCACCGATGGCGTAAAGCGAGACCTCGGCGCTGGTGGCGGCAGGGAAGATCAATTCGGTCAAGGTGACCTGGCCTCCCTGGGCGAAAACCTCGACGGAGCAGCGGTCCACATAGATGGTTAGCTCGTAGGAACCGTCTGTCGTCCGGATCGGGGCGGTGTCGATGGACGCGAAGGATTCGTGGAAGTCTGTTTGCCCGGATTCCCGGCGGTCGATGACGATGAGTCCTTCACTAGGCCGGATGCCGATGCGGGTTCCCTGCGCTCCATCGCCACGGACAATCAGTCCGCATTCCTCGGCTGTTCCCGGTGTAACGGTGAGCTCAATGCGTTGGACGCTGCCCGCTGCGCCGTCCAGGAGGTGCTGGCCGTCGGATATTTCGACTCTCGCGAGGCTGAATGAGGGGGTCTGCTCAGCGCGTGGGGCCAGATCCCCTGCGGCCTGCTGCACCAGCCGCCAGCTCCCATCCATGGACTGAAGGGACACTTCCCGGACCAGGGACATGGGGCTGCGCCACGGGGAGGTGGGGATCTCGTTGGCGTATTCCCAGTTGTTCATCCAGGCGATCATGAGGCGGCGGTTGTCTGGGGCGTCGCTGAAGGAGACGGCCGCGTAGTAGTCACGGCCCCAGTCGAGCCACTGGTATTCGCCCAACCTGTCCGGGTCCTGGAGGCCTTCGGTGATCGTGGTGGCTGAGGTGAACGTGGTTCCATCGAAGTGTCCGACGAAGTACTGCCCGGCTGAGCCGTTGTTGGGCCCGCCAGGGTTGAGGTTTACTGTCAGGACCCATTTGAGGTTTTCCGGGTCGCCGTTGACCGGGAGGGGGAAGAGGTCCGGGCATTCCCAGACGCCGCCGGTGGCGTTTGCGGGGCCGAAGCTGCTCAAGGGCTGCCAGTCCTTAAGGTCGTGCGACTTGTAGAGCACCACTTGGAAGTCTTTGGCCTCGACGGCGACCATGACCCAGTAGCTGCCGGCGCCGCCGTCGTAGCGGATGACCTTGGGGTCGCGGAACTCGGCGGATCCGCGGCTGAGTACGGGGTTGGCGCGGTGTTTGGTCCAGGTGTAACCGCCGTCCAGGCTGTAGGCCAGGGACTGGGCTTGGATGCCCTCGTGGGCGGAGCCGGGTTTGAAGGCGCTGGTGTAGATGGCGACCAGCGGGGCGGCGGACGCGGTGCCGAAGCCGCTGGTGTTGTCGCGGTCATAGACGATGCTGCCGGAGAATATGTCCTCGTCCTCGTCACAGCTGATGGCGACGGGGTGTTCGGTCCAGGTCAGCAGGTCAGGTGATGTGGCGTGTCCCCAGGACATGTTTCCCCAGACGCTGCCCAAGGGGTTGTTCTGGTAGTAGAGGTGGTAGACGCCTTCATGGAAAATCAGGCCGTTGGGGTCATTGAGCCAGGTGTTCCGTGCGGCGTAGTGCAGGGCCGGCCGGAATGTCTCGGCTGTCGTGGCGGTCGCGGCAGTCATGAAGGCTGTGTCTCGTTTCTGTGCAGGTTCAGGTTGTGTGGAGAATCCGCGTCTACGGGTTCCCTGGCGGTGGGGTGGGTCGGCCTCGAGCCGGCCCACCCCGTTGGTTGGAGCTAGGAGTTCTTTTTGTAGCGGTCGTAGGCCTGCTGGTAAACCTCGATCATTTTGTCGACGCCGACGTTTTTGAGCTGGGAGACGTAACCGTCCCATTCCTGCTCGATACCTCCGGAGACGATCCACTTGGCGGTGTTCTGCTTCACCAGGGAGGTGACGTCGGTCTGGATGGTGGTGATCTGCTGAAGTTCCTCGTTGGACAGAGCCACCGGGGGGTATCCCTCACTGCCGGCGAAGGGCTTGTAGAGTTCGTTGACGGTTTTCTGGCGTTCGGCGGCGCGGGGTTCGGGCGCGACGACGGTTGTGAAGTTCTCTGCGGTGTTGGCCTTCGGTCCGCCAGGAGCGACCTTCTGGCGGCGTTCGCCTTCGCTGGTGCCTGCGGGGGCAGGGATCTGGGTCAGCAGGCCGTTCGCGTCCTTCTGCAGGGTTTCACCGATGGGTCCCCAGTTGGCTTGGGCCGACTGGATGGGGTCGTAGAGGTTGTCGGCCCAGCGCATGGTCGCTGCGGAGTATTTGTTTGCCCGGGTGATGGCGAAGGCGCCGCGGGCGATTTCCTGGTTGTTGGACTGGCTGGCGATCCGCTTGCCGTCCACGCCTTCAAGGACCGGGACGAGGGCGTAGTTGTTGGCGCGGTCCGCGCCGACCATTTCGGGGATTTCCCACCAGACGAAGGAACCGAGGTTTTCGGTCGCGGCTTTGCCCTTGGCCAGGTAGGCCTTGTCGTCCTGGGAGAAGGATTCGGGGTCGATCAGGCCTTCCTGGTACCACTCGTGGAGGGTCTGGATGGCCTTTTTGTAGCCGTCCTGGGTGGCGGTGAAGATGACCTTGTCGTCCTGGACGATGCGGTGGTCCATGTTGTCCGGTACCCCGCCCAGGGCGGCGATCAGGTCAACAATGTCTCCGCACCAGGAGCCGGGAATGAAGCTCAGCGGGATGGTCTTGCCGGTCCCGGAGGCGTCCTGGTTCTTGAAGGCCAGAAGCGCGTCATGGAACTCATCAATGGTCTTGGGCATCGGGATGTTGAGCTTTTTCAGCCATGATGTGTTGATGGCCATTGCGTGGGGGAACTGGACCAGGCCGAGTTCCTCGACGGAGGGCAGGGAGTAGATGTGCCCGTCCGAGGAGGTGATGGCGGCTTTGATGTCGGGCCGTTCGGCGAGCAGTTTGGAGAGATTGGGGGCGTTCTTCTCGATCAGACCCTCGAGCGGGATGAGGGTGCCGCTTGCCGAATAGGTTGCGATCTCGGCGTCGGTCAATCCGCTGTTGAAGAACGCGTCCGGGAGGTCACCGCTGGCGAGGATGAGGTTCTTCTTTTCCTGGAAAACCGTCTCGGGCAGGTTCTCCCAGTTGATGTGGATGTTGGTGGCCTTTTCCCACTCCTGCACCACGGTCATGGTGTTGTAGTCCGGCGCCAGGGCGGCCTTGGTGCCGGAGAACTTTAGGTCCAGTTGCTTACTGACGATCGGGAAGCCGGTCTCCTGGAAACCGAAGTCGGCGGAGGCGTCTTTGATCTCCGTGGCGCCGGAGCCGCCGCCGGAGCAGGCGGTGAACGTCAATGTTCCGGCCAAGACGGCGCCGAGGGCAGCGTATTTGCGGCTGAATGCCATGGTCATTCCTATTCTTAGGTGGGGTTGCTGGGTGTCGTCCGGGTGAATGCCGGGTGACGGTTCTGAGGTGCTATTTGACGGCGCCGATCATGGCGCCCTTGGTGAAGTGCTTCTGCATGAATGGCAGGGCAATCATGAGTGGCAGGCTCGAGACGACGATCATGGCGTACTTGGTGAGCTCTGCGATCCTTTGCGCGGCGGCATAGGATTCGATGTCTCCGCCCGTGGTTCCGGTGGATGAGACGTCGGACTGGATGAGGATGTTGCGCAGCACGAGCTGCAGCGGGTACTTGGAGTCGTCGTTGAGGAAGATCAGGGCATCGAAGAACGAGTTCCAGTGCGCCACGATGTGGACCATGATCATGAGCATGATCAGTGGTTTGGACAGTGGAAGCACCATTTTGAAAAAGAATTTGAAGTCGGTTGCCCCGTCCATCTGGGCGGCTTCGCGCAGTTCGTTCGGGATGGTGTGTTCAAAGAAGGACCTGGCGATAATCAGGTTCCACACGCCGACTGCGCCGGGCAGGACCACGGCCCAGACGGTGTCCAGCATGCCCAGGTCACGGACCACCAGGTACTTGGTGATGAGTCCGCCGTCGAAGAACATGGTGATCACGAACAGGAGCATCAGGATTTTCCGGCCGGGCATGTCCTTGCGGGACAAGGCGTAGGCGCCGCAGAGGATGGTGGTGACGCTGATGGCGGTGCCGAGCACGGTGTAGATGACGGTGTTGCCCAAGCCGTTCCAGATACGGCTGTCGGCGAAGATCCGCTCGTAGCCTTCGGTGGTGATGCCCGAGGGGAAGAGCCAGACTTTGCCTTCGTAGACGGCGTTCGGGTCGCTGATGGAGGCGATGACAATGAAGTACAGCGGGTACACCACGGCCAGGATGGACAGCAGCAGGACAGCGGTGGCGCCGATGTTGAATGCGCGGTCGCCGTATTTGTCCCGCAGCGATTGTTTGGGGCGGACCTTATTGATCGTCCGGGCCGGGGTTTCAGTTGCGCGGGGGTTGGTTGTCAAAGACATGTCGGCATCACCACAGGGTCGCTTGGTTGGCCCGGCGTGCAATCGTGTTGAAGACGAGCAGCAACGCCAGGTTGAGGAGGGAGTTGAACAGGCCGATGGCGGCCGAGTAGCTGAACTGCGCCTGCTGAAGGCCCGCGTGGTAGACGTAGGTCTGAATGATCTCCGAAGAGGAGATGTTCAGCGGCGTCTGCATCAGCAGCGCCTTCTCAAAGCCAACGTTCAGCAGGTTGCCGATAGCAAGGATGAACAGGATCGTCACGACAGGCATGATGCCGGGCAGGTCAATGTGCCGGATGCGCTGCAGCTTCGAGGCGCCGTCGACCTTGGCCGCGTCATGCAGGGCCGGATCAATGGCCGCGAGAGCTGCAAGGTACACGATCATCGAGAAGCCGGCGTTCTGCCAGACATCCGAGATCACGTAGATGGGACGGAACCATTCCGCCGAACCCATAAAGAAGATCGGCTCCCCGCCCGCCAGCTGGATGGCATTGTTCACCAGACCGGATCTGGGGGAGAGGATGACGAACATGATGCCCACGACCACAACGGTGGAGATGAAGGCCGGCGAATACAGCACGGTTTGGGTGAACTTCTTGAACTTCTCACTTTGGAGCTGGTTGACCAGCAGCGCCAGGATGATCGGGATGGGGAAGGCAATCAACAGGCCGAGGACGGCAATCCACAGGGTGTTGCCGACGACCTGGCCGAACTGATAAGAGTTCACGAACCGGATGAAGTGCGTCAGGCCTACCCAGGGGCTGTCGGTGAACCCGTCCACCGGGTTGTAGTTCTTGAAAGCGATCTGCACGCCATACATCGGCCAGTACTTGAAGACCAGAATATAGACGACGGCCGGCGCTAGTAATACGTATAACTGCCAGGCGCGGGAAATTCTCTTGAGGCGGAGCGAAAAAGAATCTTTTCGCTGCAGCAACGGTGCCGCAGCAGGACGCCCGCGTCGGGCCGGGATGGTGCGGCTCATGGCATCTCCTTGGGATGGGTCACTGAGTTCCGTTCGATCAGGGGGCAGTCCATGAGCTCGACCCGGCCATCGGGTTCGGCGCCTTGGAGGATCAGTTCAACCGCGCGCCGGCCCATGGCGACGAACGGCAATTCCAGGGTGGTCAGTCCCGGGCGCAGATGCGGGGCCAGGATGGCCTGGTTATCGAATCCCACGATCGATACGTCATTAGGGACGGAAAGGCGCAGGTCCGATATCGCCTGGTAGGCGCCCCAGGCGCCTCGGTCGTTTGCGCAGAAGATGGCTGTGGGCGGCTGGCTGGATGTCAGCAGCTCCGTTGCGTATTTGTAGCCGTCTTCCTCACCGCCTTTGCCGAAGCGGACCAGGTCCGGATCGGACTCCAGGTCGGCTTCTTCAAGAGCTTTCCGGTAGCCCTCGTGACGTCCGACGGCTGCCGGCAGTTCGCTTTCAAGGCTCTCAATGTTAATGAGGGCTATCCGGCGGTGCCCCGCATCCAGCAGCCTACGCGTAGCCGTGTAGCCGCCTTTCACTTCATTGGGGGCGACACTGGGGAGGTTCCCGGCTCGGTCCTGGGAGTTTAGTACGACGGATCGGACGCCGGCCAGGGCCTCGGGTACTTCCAGTTTGCGGTGGTACATGGCGCCGTAGACGACGCCCGCTACCTTGTAGGAGAGCATGGTGTCCAGAGAGGCGGCTTCCAGCTCCTTATCGCCCCCGGTGTTGACCGTGAGCAGGAGGAGCCCGTCCTCCCACGCCCGCTGCTGGGCGCCTTCGATGATCGCGCCGGCAAAGGGAGAGGTAGCCACCGAATCGCCAATAAAGCCGATCATCCCGGCCACGCCGTCGCGGAGCGTCTTCGCATGGGCGTTGGTACGGTAACCCAGCCGGTTCACAGCATCCCGGACCCGCTTGCGCGTATCCTCCGAGAAACGGGACCCTGAAGCCGAATTGAGAACCAGGGAAACTGTGGCCTGAGAAACTCCGGCGGCAGCGGCAACGTCATGCATCGTCGGTCCTGACTTTGGCCGTAAACCAGCCATGACACCTCCTTGGGTCAGCGTTTGAAGATCGGGTTATTCGTATAACTGGGTCAACTGTAGCCTGCATCACATCGACCGTCAACATGGCGGATAGGCGCCCGCGGGCAGGGCCGACAGACAGCCAGACTCAACGGGCTGATCTTCGGGCCGGAAATCCAGGCCTGCCCGCTCAACCGTGCATCCGGCGGTCCAATTATCAGCTTTGACGCGGGACTCCTGGCATTCCGAGGTTGGTTGGGCCGAGCCGGGCGAGTCGTTTGCGTCCGCGCGCTTTCCTGGAGGAAGCGGAGGGTGAGGTCAATGCCTTCGAGTTCGCCGAGCCACCCCTTTGTTCCGACCAGTGCAGGGTGATGAGGTCCTCATTGATCTCGTCGAGGCGGTCGATCATCACAGGGTCGAATTAGAGCATCGGGCAGCGGATGCAGGCGTGTTCGTGCTCGCATGGAGTGGCGTAGGGCCGCCCGCAGCTGCCCAGCTCGACCTGCGTAACCGTTCTCGTCGGTCGAGAGGCCGGAGATGCTGCGGACGATCACGACATTGCTCTTGCCGCCGAGGGGCTTGAGATTATGGCGTAATCACCAGAGCTCGCCCGGACCACGAGGTACAGAAATCGGGATCATGGAACCCGAAGTGAAGTACTGGCATTCCAGCATTCCGTGGGCCACGGCCTCCTCAGGCCTTCAGTGGCCGCGATCCACGACCCGCGGCCGGCCGAACTGGGTGTGAACACCGGGCGAGAACAACACGGATTCCGGCGGTCCCGCCACGCTGATGCCAGCAGCGGCGACCAGCTGATCTTCAAGCCGGGCCAGTTGCGCCCGATACAACGGCCACGGGCTATGCGAGTTGGGGACATACAGGGTTCGGCCTCTGAAGCGGGTATGCAGACCGAACCGCGCGGTGAGGTGGATGGAGAGCAAATCAGTGGCGCCGGCGTCGAGCTCCGGGACCACTGCGAAGACACTCCGGCTGCCACCCCGGAACCGGCGCACGTCATACCCCACCGACCGGCGCATCGCATGTCTCGACGGCCCGCCTCCAGCAGGACCGGCGGTCGGACCCAACAGCTCGTGAGAATCCCCTGAACCCACGGCCTCCACCGGCCGCGCCGCTTCCGCAGACCCCGCTTCCGCAGACCCCGCACCGAGGAAACTCGTACGCGACCACACATACCGCATCCCAGCCGCCCGCGCCGCCAGCACCGCCGCCAGCCGCGAAGCATCCAGGCTCAGGAAGACCACACCCCGCGTGCCATCCGGCTCCCGGGAGTAAAGGCGAACATTGATCTCGTCGAAGCTCCCAAAGTACGGGATACCCGGCCCGCGCCCCAGACCGGCGCCCTGCACACGGAATCCGATCAGCCCCACCCAGGCGGATCCGTCGAACACGTCCGGGTAGACACCGGGAGGCATGAACGCTGCCGCGACCGCCTCAGGGATGCGCCAATGCAGAAAGACTGCATCTGTCCATCGCTGCTTCAAAATGGTCGGGGACGGCAGCTTCGGGGCATCCGGCCAAGGATCGTGGCCTCTACGGATCAGCCCTCTCATTGCCCGAGCCTAGCGTGAGCCCGCGACGCCCGAAAGGGTCCTCAGCCCGCAGCTGAAGCAGTACGAGAGCTTTCGGGCTCCTTCTGCCAGGGCCAGCGCCCGGTGATCTCCAGCTCGAGCGAGAAGCTCAGGAACGTCCGGATGAGCACGATAATGGCCAGCACGCCGACGCTCTCGTAGGTGGGAGCGACGGCGACGGTCCGGATAATGTCCGCCGCGACCAACAGTTCCAGGCCCAGCAGGATGGATCGACCCAGCAGTCGGCGGTAGGAACGGTAAGCGGAGAGCGGTTCGGATCCGGCCGGCAGGCGCCGCGGCCGGAATCCCCGCAACGCCAGCGGGATGGATACGACGGCGCCGACCACCATCACGGCCACGCCAGCGAAGTCCATATAGCGGCCGACAGTCTCAATAATGTGCTGAAAGTCCATGGTTCCCCTTCGAATACGGGCAGTGAAGTGAAAGCAGACTAGGGATGACGGACGCCGACGCCGGCCAGAATGTCGCGGTAACCTTCGCGGAAGCTCGGATATCGGAACTCAAAGCCGGTGCTTCGAAGCAGCGCATTGCTGCAGCGCTTGTTGCCGCCCCGCGCCGGCTCGCCGCCCGCCTTGGAAGTGCCGCCCGCCCTGGAAGGGCCGCCGCCGGCATTCGAGACGGAACTGCCGGACGACGGCGGCCGGGGGAGTCCCAGTTCGGCCGCCAGGAAGCTCAGCACCTCGCCCAGCTCAGCAGGATCATTGTCGACTCCCAGATATACGGGCCCAGGAACCGCCTCCATGGTGCACAGCCGGACGATTGCGGCAGCGGCGTCGTCGCGGTGGATGCGATTGGTGAAGCGCGGTTCGGCCGGGAGTACGGCTGTTCCGCCGCGCACCTGGTCAATCAGGCGGGTCCTGCCCGGGCCGTAGATGCCGCCGAGCCGCAGGGCCACGGGGATGATGCCGGTGCCCCGCAGGCGGTCGAAGAGCAGCTCCTCCGCCTCGCGGATGATGCGGCCCGAGAACCCGCCGGGTTCCGGCGTCGTGCTTTCATCAATCCAGCCGCCGCCGGCGTCCCCGTAGACGGCCGTGGAGGAGACGAAGAGGACCCGGCCGATGCCGGCGTCGGACGCCAGCACCGCATCCAGCACCTTGGACAGCCCGTCAACATAGGCGGCCCGGTAGGCCTTCTCCGTGGGGGAGTCCGCCGCAACGGCGACGACGACGGCGGACGTGTCCGCCGGGATGGGCGGCAGTTCGCCGGAACTCAGGTCAGCCGCGGCCCCTTCGATCTCGGCCGGGAGCTTCTCCGGCGAACGCCGCCAGCCCAGCACGCGGTGCCCGGCCGCGGCAAAGCGCAGCCCGGCCTCGGTGCCCAGGTCGCCACAACCGGCTAGCAGTACAGTCATGGAGCCAGTCTGCCAGTGTTAAGGAGACGACCGGCTCCCCGAAACGGATATCTGATGGACGCGCAGCCCGACGTTGGACGGCTTACGGCTACCGTGCGGGCACCGGGAAGAAGGCCCGCGGGTCCTGCAGCAGCGCGGGGTAATCGAAGGCCGAGCGGTCCACGATCTCGTCCACCTGGAAGTTGCGCGCGAACTGGCCGTCGACGGTGATCGGACGGCCCAGGACCTTGCCCACGGCGAAGGAGCGTCCGCCGTCGACCGGGATGGCGACTATCGAGTTGCCCGGAAGGGTGGTGAACGCCTCTTCCTGCTGCTGGCGTTTCCGGGTGGGCTTCTTGACGAGCTGCTTCGGCGGAAGCTTGCGCTGCTTGGCCGGGCGGCGCGCGCCGGAATCGGCATAGACGAATTGGTAGTCGTCGTCCGCGGCAGCGGCCTTCGCGCGTCCGACCGGCGGCAGGCGTGACGGTCTTCAGCTGCTCCGGCTCGGTGTCTCCGAGCGGAAGTCGGAGTACCCACATGCGCTCACCGGCGGGATCCTCGGGCAACAGCTCGAGCCGGGGTTCGGGCCAGACGTACTCCAGGTCCGCTTCGGTATCCGGGAACAACGGGGCGTAGAAGCGCGGGTCCTTGGCGATCAGCCGGGAGCGGTGGCTCAGGTGGAAATCGGGGTCGCCGAGCCATGGCGGCATCGGGATCTTGGCGGCGTAGTCGGGGTGCGCCGCCTGGGGCGCGAACTCCATGATCTTTTCGCGCGTGGTGTCCTCGCCGCCCCGGGACGTCCACTCATCCACCATGGCCAGGCCGTACAGGGTCAGCGCGGGAACGTACCCCATCCACATCCGGACGGCGGGGTGAGACTGCCAGCCGTACTCCGGAATCACCAGCGCACGCAGGATCTGCAGCGCTTCAACGCGCTGCTTGCCGAGCCGCACGCGGTCCAGGGCCGCGGCGCTCTGCTGGAAATCGGGGAAGGGGAGGAAGGTCTGCATCTCTCCAGTTTGGGGCCCCGGAGCAAATGCGCCAATTGCAGGGCCGTCGTGGTGAGCGCGTTCACATTTCGGGACAGGGGAGACAGTGGTGTCGGGGAGCGGATAAAATAGCATGAACCATTCCCGCCGCCCCGGAAGACACGCCATGAATACTGCAGTTTCGGCGCCCTTCGCGCCCAAGTACGGACAAATGCTCAGCCCCGAAGCGAACGGCATCCTGGTGCTGGAAGAATTCACCATCGACCCGGAGGCGGCCCGCAAGGAACAACACGGTTTCCGGGCAGCCATGGCATCCCTCGCGCTCACGATGCGGCGACTGCTCGCGCTGCGTCTGTTCATCGCAGTGGTGGCCATCGCCAACCTGCCGTTGTTCCTGCTCTCCAGCGGCTGGGAGATCTACGTCATCTCGCTGGCATTGGTGGTGGCGGTCCACGCCGCAGTGTCATGGCTGAACCGGCACGAACCACGAATCAAGCAGCGCCGGATGCTCGAACTGCACCTGCACCGGGAGCAGAGTGCCAATTACCGCAAGGTCCGAGACGCCGTGAAGTACGTCATTGATGCGCCGGCCCGGATGAATGAAACCCTTTACCTTGAGCTTCTTGCGGGCAAGCGGGTGGCCCTCCACCTCGCGATGGGCACCGTTGCCCTGCTGGACACGAGCGACGATGGCGCGTGGAAGGTACGGATCGTCCGCGAAATACCGCGGGCAGCCTGAAGTCCCCCGGCGCCGGCCGGCAAGGCCTGGACGGCGCATGCCAACCGCGCGACCAAGAACAGCATGACCAAGAACAGCACGACCAAAAACAGCATGACGAAAGAACAGCACGACGCCGGAGCTTTCCCCTTGGGGGGACCGCTCCGGCGTCATGGTTTAAACACCCCTTCCGCGCGCGGATTACGCGCGCGCGGATTATGCGGGAAGCCGCAATATCTGGCCGGCGAACACCAGCTGCGGGTTGCTGATGGTCGCGGTGTTGGCGTCGGCTAGCCGTTGCCACCCTCCGGCGATGCTGAGCTTGGCAGCGATCTTGCTCAACGTGTCGCCGCTCTGGACGGTATAGGTCTCGCCGCTCTGGACGGTATAGGTCTCGCCGCTCAGCGGTACAGCGGCAACGTGACGCGCTGCCGGGGCGGCGGCTTTGGGCGCATTCCGGCCAGTCGCCTTGGCCGCGGGCGGGGCCGCTGCGGGCGACCGCGCTACTGATACGCTTTTCGGCGCTTCAGCGCCCCCGGACAAGCCAAGCTTGGCGGCGCACGCGGGCCACGCGCCCCAGCCCTGGCCCGCCTGCACCCTCTCAGCGACGGCGATCTGCTGCTCGCGGCTGGCGTTTGCCGCCGAACCCGTGCCGCCATAGGCCGCCCACGTGCTGGGGCTGAATTGCAGCCCTCCCGCATAGCCGTTGCCCGTGTTGATGGCCCAGTTGCCGCTGCTTTCGCATTGGGCAAGGGAATCCCAGACGTTGGTAGCGGTGGAGCCAGGGACCGCCGCGTTGGCCGATGTGGCGGAAAGCGCTACACCGGCGATCGAGACCGCCGCAAAAGTGATGCCGCGGCGCGCGACAGTGCTGTGGGTTGATTTCTTCATGGTGACAGATGCTCCTGAGGGCCACCGCTGCTCGGTCCGTCCCCGGACGTTGTCGCACCACTGCCCGCCCCATGACAATAGAGGTCATTGCGGTGTCCGCCGGTCGGGCAGTATCTGGTGGTGGCGGCACCGGGCATTCAATACCCGGAATCGGGCATGGACCCTAGGCTAAGGGAGGGCCGTTCCGTTATCAAGACGTGATCTTTCCTGATTTCTGCCCGACAATGGAGCCGCCGGCGGCCTCGGGCTTGGGGGCCGCTGACGCCGCAGCGCGGGCACGGTCCGGTTTCCGGAGCATTCCGACCGTGGAGCCCGAACTCGGCGTGCCGCCGCGCTGTTGAAACGCGACGGCGGCATCCCCGGTCTATCGGTCCTGACCGGGGGCGGGCATATCCTTACCGGATGGACACTTACGACGGCGGCGCTGACGCCCCCGGAACAGACGCGGCAGCCACCGACCCGGACAGCGGCGCCGCGCCGGCACCGGCTGAAACGCCCGGGGGAGTTGATGGCGCGCTGCCGGTTGCGGAGCTGCACCTGCACATTGAGGGAACGCTGGAACCGGAGCTGATTTTCGCGCTCGCGGAACGCAACGGAATCCAGCTGCCGTATGCCAACCTGGCGGAGCTTCGCTCGCGCTATGAGTTCACGGACCTCCAGTCCTTCCTCGACCTGTACTACGCCAACATGGCGGTGCTGCAGACCGAGCAGGACTTCGCCGACATGACCCGGGCGTACCTGGCCCGCGCGGCGCTCGCCGGGGTCCGGCATGCAGAGATCATGTTGGACCCGCAGGCCCACGTGTCCCGCGGGGTGTCACTGGAGACCTGCATCAACGGGGTCGCGTCCGTGCTGAAAGGTTCCCTGGAGGAGTTCGGCATTTCCACCTTGCTGATTGCGGCCTTCCTACGAGACCTCCCCGAGGAATCCGCCCTCGATGTACTGGAGCAGCTGCTCGCCCTGAACGCCCCGATCGCCGGAATCGGCCTCGATTCCGCGGAAGTGGGCAACCCGCCGGCGAAGTTCGAGCGGCTCTATGCCCGCGCCAAGGAAGCCGGGCTGCACCGGATCGCGCACGCCGGCGAGGAGGGACCGCCGTCGTACATCATCGAGGCGCTGGAGATCCTGGAGGTGGAACGGATCGACCACGGCATCCGCTGCATGGAGGATCCCGAGCTGGTGGAGCGGCTGGTGAATGATCTCATCCCGCTGACCGTGTGCCCGCTGTCGAACGTCCGGCTCCGGGCCGTGAACATGCTGGCGGACCATCCGCTGCCGGCGATGCTCGCGGCCGGGCTGAACGTGAGCGTGAACTCGGACGATCCGGCCTATTTCGGCGGGTACGTGGACGACAACTTCGAAAAGCTGAAGTCGGTGATCGGCCTGTCCGAGTTCGATTGCGTGCGCCTGGCGGCGAACTCGATCCGTTCCTCCTTCGCAAGCGAGGAGCGAAAAACCGAGCTGCTGGCGGAACTGGCGGCGTCCGGGCAATGAGCTCCGCACCACACCGATCGGGATCCCGTAGGGTGGCAGGCCGGCGCTCTAGCGCCTCTATAGCGCTGGTCGCGCTGAAATGCAGGCCGGTCTGTGTCTGGTCCTGGTTGGTTCCTTAGCGAGAAGGGCCATGTCCGGAAACCGGCCGCTGGAGGCTCTCTCGGATCAGTGCGCACAGTACTGCCGCCTCACTGATGGCGGGTTCCCTTGTGGCCGTTAGCAGCGTCAATGGACCCTGACCGGCCAGGCTTCGGAGCCGGGAAAGGGCGGCTGCAGGCTCAGGTTCTTTGAGCTCTCTGCGATAGCGCCGGCTGAAATCTTCGAAGAGGCCAGGGTCGTGGCCGTACCACTTGCGCAGCTCAGCTGATGGGGCTACCGCTTTGCACCATTCGTCGAAGTGCGCCTTTTCCTTGCTTAGGCCACGCGGCCAGAGGCGGTCCACGAGGATACGCGTGCCGTCCGTTTCCAAGGGGTCTTCATAGATGCGCCGTACTTTCACTTCATGTCGGGTGGCCATTAGGGTGTCTCTCCTTTCGCGGACGGCGTGGTGGTGGCCGTCCGCTGCGAGTTCCTTGTCGGACATGGTTCACGGTTGTGCACGGCCTGTGGCATCTTCACCGCCCATGGTCCGAGTGTCGCGGAGGGCAAGCGCTGCCTGGACGAGTGCGGCATGAGTCAGGGCTTGTGGGAAGTTGCCCAGAAGGGCGCCGGTAGCCGGATCGATTTCTTCGCTGTAGAGGCCCAGCTGGTTGGCCTTGTCCAGGAGCGCTTCGAAGAGTTCGCTGGCTTCGGAGTGCCGGCCGGTGTGTGCGAGGGCCTGAACCAGCCAGAACGAGCAGGGCAAAAATGCCCCTTCAACTCCGGGCAGCCCGTCCTTCCCTGGCGGATACCGGTAGAGGAGTGGAAAGCCGGCGGACAGCTCCTCGCGGATGACGTCTACGGTTCCTTTGACGCGTTCCGAGCCGGCCTCTTCGAGGCCGATGATGGGCAGGACGAGCAGTGCGGCGTCCAGGTCGGAGGATCCGTAGATGCGGGTGTAGGTGTTCCTGACCGGGTCGAAGCCCTTGGTCTTGATCTCGTCGGCGATATTGTCCCTGGCTGTCTGCCATCGCCGTTGCTGCCGTGGGCGAAGGTGATGGGTCTGGCCGATCCGGAGCGCCCTGTCCAAGGTGAGCCAGCCCATCATTTTGGAGTGCACATGCTGGGCGGCGTCGGCACGGATCTCCCATATCCCGGCATCGGGCTCCTGCCATCGCCGGGCCACCAGGTCAGTGAAGCCGCGCATGGCCCGCCAGGTCTCTGAATAGAGCCGGTGTCCGTCGTTCACCAGCACCCAGGCCGCGTCCAGGACCCAGCCGTAGCCGTCAAGCTGGTGTTGATGGGCGGCGCCGTTACCGGTCCGGACCGGCGTGCTGTTCGCATACCCTGGCCAGCCGTGGAGCGTACGTTCCCGGGGAACATGTCCTCCGGTCAGGGTCAACAGGGCCGGCAGGCGGGGCCGCTCAAGCCTGCTGGCGTGCAACAGCCAGCCGAGGAATTTGCGCGCTTCAGCGGATTTGCCGGCACCCAGGAAGGACCCGACGCCGATACTGGCGTCCCGCGGCCAGGCGTATCTGTAATCCCAGTTGCGTATACCGCCCACATGCTCGGGCAGGGAGGTGGTGGGTGCCGCCACCGGTGCGCCCGAGGGCGAATAGGTCAGCAGCCGCAGTGTGAGCAGGCTCCGGAGGACCGGTTCGCGGAACGGAATTCGTTGATCAACCTCCGCTGTCCATTCGCGCCAGCGGGCCTCGTCGGCCTCGGCCAGGTCCCAGGCTGATTCCGGATCGAGGTGAATGAGCGGTTCCCCGTACGCCACCGCCAGTACGAGCGTCACAGGCTGGCCGGGCAATACGGTCACGAATAGCTGCTGGCCCGGCTGCAGTGCCAAGGCCGGGCTGCAGCCCAGGGACAGGGCCAGCGGGCCCCATTCGTAGACCAGGTCCCGCCCGCGGCGGACTCGCGGCCGGCGGTGCTGTTCGCCCAGCCTGGGGTCAAAGTCGATGACGGCCCGCACGGATGAACCTTCTGCCGAGAGGCGTCGGATCAGAACTGTCGTCGGAAGCAGCTGGCCGGCGACTTCAGCGACCATGGCTTCGGTGAGGATGAGCCGGCCTTCGCCGGATGACCAGATTGTTTCCAGGGTTGCGCTGTGGGGGCGGTAGCGGCGGGATAGCATTCGTGCAGGAAGGGCCGGCCCGGCCACAAAGGTCCCTGCTTCGGCGCCGCCCAGGAGCGCACCGAAAACAGGCTCGCCGTCGAACGTGGGGGCGCAGAGCCAGTCCACGGCGCCGGCGGCGGAGATCAGGGCCGCGGTGCGGGTGTCGCCCAGCAACCCATAGTCCGCGATGGGCGAGGGCTCCCAGCCCCGGGCGGCGGCGGAAACCTTTTCGCCGCTTTCGGTTTCGTGTGTTCTGCGGTGTGTTCTCATGACGCCCTCAGGAGCATTCCGAGAACTGTGCCATAGACCAGGTGGGCGACGATGGCGACCGCGGGTGTCTGAATGCCGTAGTTCAGGCCCAGCAGGCCAGGGGGTTCCAGCACAGCTCTGTTGGCGGGCCCTGCCCTGGTCGAGGCCATGCGGGGGTGGGCGCCGGGCAGCAGGGGAAGGATGACCGTCAGCGCGACGGCGACGTGGAGCAGCCCAAGCAATGCCCCGATCCACCAGGTTGCCTGGTCCAGGAGGGCAAATGTTGCGGCGTATCCCAGGGCGAATACCTGGCCGGCGGCAAGGTGGATAAAGAAACCCGCGATTCGTGCCCGGTCCGGGTCCGGGGTCAGCAGGGTGCCAAGCACCAACGGCAGGTCAAGGCGTGTCCAACCGGCCATTTGTGCTGCAATCATCACGGCAGTCAGCGCGCCGGTGGCCAGAAGACCAAAGAGAGCCCAGCCTTGCCAGTCCATCTCAACTGCCCGAGGGTGCTTTCGCCAAACGCAGGTAATCGATACGCGCCACGCCCCGGAACGGCAACGGGTGGTGAGCGACCAGCAAACCTGCGATGGCCGCCTGCGCCCCGTCAACATCGATGCCTGCAGGCGCGCCGCGCTTAAGGTCAAGCTGGTCCAGTTCATCAGTTGGGTCGGTGTACTGGCGCTGCCGGTCCTGATACTGAGGGGATAACATGATGCCCTATTCTAAAGTTGGGTATCTTGAATTTAGAACGTATACTTGGTTGCGTCAAGTCCTCTTGGAGGTGGTTGAATTTGCCCATGGATTCTTCGTCGATTTCACCGCACAGCCCCGACGTCGCCACGCTGGCGGATCCTGTAAGGCGCTCTCTTTACCGGGCGCTGATACGCAGCACGGTTCCACTCTCCCGGGATCAGCTGGTGCGGACACTGAACCTCGCTCCGAGCACCGCATCCTTTCACCTGGAGAGGATGGTCCGTGAGGGGTTGCTGGAAACGGAAAGCAGAAAGTTGGGCACGCGGACGGGTCCGGGATCCGGAAGGCCGACCAAGCTGTACAAACCCGCACTTGATGAGGTCAGCGTTTCCATTCCCGCGCGCGAATACGAACTCGCAGCCCGTTTGCTCGCCTCCGCGATAGAAGCATCCGTCGCGACCGGAGAACCTGTCGAGGAAGCCCTTCGCGCGGTTGCCTACAACGAAGGCCAAAGACTAGGACTCCGCGCAGGAAACATCGAGCAAGCCCTGTCCGACAACGGGTTTGAACCCGAGACCGACGGACAGGGACTGGCTTTAGGCAACTGCCCCTTCCACCGTCTCTCCAGGGACCATACTCAGGTCGTCTGCGGTCTCAATGCCGCCCTCCTGCAGGGAACGCTGGACGGATGCAACGACACTCAACACCGGATCGAGCCAGCGCCCGAGAGTTCAGCCTGCTGCGCCCGGCTAACCGCCGTGACGGAATGAGCGGCACCGCAGCTTAAGGCGCAGGGGCAGAACTGCGATACAGAGGTGCCGGGAGTTTACCCAGATTCCGCTGCCAACTGCCGCCGCAGCCGCTCGGGGTAGTCGTCGTAGCTTGCGATGACGTCGGCCAGATCCAGCATGGGCGGGAAATCGATGATCGGTTGATGGGTGGCCAGAAACACCGCCGTCTGCCTGACCACCTGCCGCTCGTCGGCGCCCTCCAGCTCCAGTTGTTCAAGCACGCCGGGATCGACTCTGAACCTGGACTCGATCACTTCCCCCTCGGCCTGGGTACGCACCAGATACTCGTGCTCGATTAACGCCTCAACCTCAAACTGAGCTTCCATGTCAGAAGCGTACGCCCAAGACGCCGGCGCCGACCACGAGGATTGCCTCAGAGTCACCAATGGATCGGTCGACGTCGACGGCGGCCTGATCCTGCAGGAATTCGAGTCGGTGGCGGGCACGCAGTTGCCAGATGGTCATTACGCGACGGTGGCCGGCTTCGTCATCGACCGGTTGGGTTGCCTGTCCGAAACCGGTGACAGAGTGAAGATATCTGGCCAGGTGCTGACGGCAATCGGTCCGGCATGGAAGCCAACGGCGACGACATGGTTCCGTCATAGTGGGTCACGACACACAAAGTTAACCGATTCCACTCGCGAAAACGCCCACATTCTTGGCAAGATGCAGGTGGATCAATAGCTTCTAAAGGAGACCCATGGGCGCGAACACCGCGGAAAACACCAACCTTCGGCTCAAAGCCGTGCTGGATGTCTTGGCAGAGGGGGTGTGGACGGGTGAAAAACTCAACGCCGGAGCCGTATTGGGCGAAGCGATCGAGCAGGTGCCGCTCAATGACCATGAACGTGAACTGCTAAGCGGCGGCATTCCCCGCGGCCACAAGACGCTGACCACCGCCACCGCAAAGCTGGTCAAGGCCGGCTGGCTGGTCAAGGGCCGGTCCGGCTGGTCGATCACCGAGGATGGCCAGCGGGCCACGGTCGCCTTCGCCGAGCCGGCTGCTTTCGCCGCAGCGCTCGACGCCGGCACTCCGGTTCCAGCCGGCACGCCCCTGCCGGCTGCTCCCGCCGGCAAGCCTGCGGTGAAGGCCGCTTCCGCGGAGGAGCCGCCGTCGAAGGCCGCGAAGGTGGCCGGCAAGGCCGCCAAGCTGATCGAAGACGCCGTCGCCCCGGTCACGAAGGCCGTGCGGAAGCGCAAGACAGCTGAGAAGAAGCCCGGCGCCGCTGAAGCTCCTGCTCCGTCCGCTGCCACCGCCGCCGCCCCCGAGGCTCCCGCACTCAGCACCGAAACCATCGAGCAGCCGGAGGCCGTTGCCGTTGCCGGTGACTTCAACATCCTGCTGGGTGCACCCGCCAACTGGGCTCCGCAGTACGACGAATCGCAGATGGAACTGGACGAGGTGGACCAGCTGTGGAAGATCGCGGCGGATCTTCCGGCCGGCTTCTACAGGTTCAAGATCGCCTTGAACCGCTCCTGGGATGAAAACTACGGCGCGTACGGGGAATTCGACGGGCCCAACCACGAGGTGCATCACGGCGGCGGCGTCCTAGTCATCCACTACGATCACCGGACCCGCGACATCATCCTGCCGTAGGCACCGACACCATATCGTCCTGGCGACGCGCCAATGACCCCTCGACAACGGAATTCCGGCGTCGAGGGGTCATTTGCGCGTCGCGGGCCGCAATTTGCGTCGTGAACCTGCCCGCTGCTGGCTGAGCTCCCCTAGAACCGTGTCGGGTCAGGGCCAGGCGGCACCGGCCCGGGGTCCGGAATCGGAAGCGGCCCGGGCGCCGGGAACGGCCCCGGCGCCGGTGACGGCCCCGGCTCCGGAATCGGCGGCGGTGGTGTGGGCGGGCCCGGCTCCGGGGGAAAAGGGTCCCCCGGCTCGGGCTGCGGCGTCGTGGGTCCGGGATCCGGCGGGAACGGTTCAGGTTCGCGTGGCGGTGGAATGGTCATGCTGGGCTCCCTCTTATTTTGCGGTCCGGGTCAGTGGATCAGGCGCTGACCAGTGGGGTCTGTCATTGCGCTTCGGTTCTGCGGCGCAGAACCTTGAGTTCCCAGGGCCGCAGGCGCAGCCGGCCGCCGTAGGAAGCAGCACCGGAAGCAGCACCGGAAGCGGCCGCGGAAGCGCCGCCGTCGGGCGGGTAATTCCCGAGTATCAGTTCGGCTCCGCCCCAACTTTCATCACTGAGCTCCGCGGCGTGTTCCTCCCCGGAGAAGTTGCCCAGCACCAGCAGCTCCCTGGTCTCTGCGGGACTCCTGAGCGACCGTGTGAACGCGTAGACGTGCTCGTCGTCGGGCAGCAGCATGGTGAAATTCCCATGCGAGACCGCACGCTCAGCGTGCCGCAGTTCAATCACCGTGCGGTAGAAGCTGTAGACCGAGTCGGGGTCGTCCACCTGGGCGGCGGCGTTGATGTGGTTGGCGTTCGGGTTGACGGCGATCCACGGCGCGCCGGTGGTGAACCCGGCATGGCGCGAGGCATCCCACTGGACCGGGGTCCGGGCGTTGTCCCGGTTTAGCGGCGCGAGCGCGGCGAGCACTTCGGCGTCGGTGTGGCCGAGGTGGGTGGTCGCTTCGCGGTGGTGGTTGAGGACCTCGATGTCGCGGTAGTCGCTGATCGCGCCGAACGTCATGTTGGTCATGCCGAGTTCCTCGCCCTGGTAGACGTAGGGCGTGCCCCGGTGCAGGTGCAGGATGCCGGCGAGCATCTTGGCGGAGAGTTCGCGGTAGTGGCCGTCATGGCCGAAGCGCGACACGGCGCGGGCCTGGTCATGGTTGCCCCAGTACAGGCTGTTCCAGCCCCGCTCGGCCAGGCCCTCCTGCCAGCGGCCCAGGGTGCGCTTCAGCTCGGTGAGTTTGAGCTTCTTCGGCCGCCACTTGTTGCCGTCTTCCTGGTCCAGGGCCACATGCTCGAACTGGAACACCATGTCCACCTCGGCGCGCGCGGGATCCGTGAACAGGATGGCTTCCTCCACCGTCACGCCGGGCATTTCGCCGACCGCCAGCAACTGGCCGCTGCGGCCGGCGAAGACCTCGCGGTGCATCTCCTGCAGGAACTCGTGGATGCGGGGGCCATTGATGTAGAAGGGGGTGCCGTCGCCGTAGAGCTTGCCATCGGCGATGGGCCCGTCCGGGAGGGCGATGTCCTTGGAGATGAAGTTGATGACGTCCATCCGGAACCCGTCAATGCCGCGGTCCAGCCACCAGTTCATCATGTCGTAGACCGCGGTCCGGACCTCGGGGTTTTCCCAGTTCAGGTCCGGCTGCTTCTTCGAGAAGATGTGCAGGTAGTACTCGCCGGTGGCCTGGTCGAACTCCCAGGCAGGTCCGGAAAACGCCGAGCCCCAGTTGTTCGGTTCCGCGCCTTCGCCTCGCTGGGAGGACCGGGCAGAAATTTCCCGGGGTTGCCGCCACCAATACCAGTCCCGCTTCGGGTTGTCCTTTGAGGAGCGGGATTCCATGAACCAGGGGTGCTCGTCGGAGGTGTGGTTGACCACGAGGTCCATGACCAGCTTCATGCCCCGCACGTGGAGGCCGTCGGTGAGTTCCTGCAGGTCCTCGAGGGTCCCGAAGAGCGGATCCACGTTGCGGTAGTCACTGATGTCGTAGCCGTTGTCATCCTGCGGTGAGGTGTAGACCGGCGAGAGCCAGACGACGTCGACGCTGAGCCGGTGAAGGTAGTCCAGCTTGCTGATGATGCCGCGCAGGTCGCCGACGCCGTCGCCGTCGGAATCGGCAAAGCTGCGCGGATAGATCTGGTAGACGACGGCGCTCTGGAACCAGTCGCGGCCGGCTGCCTCGTGCACCTCGGCAGGTGCTTGGTGGACCGTCATGTGGGGCTCCTCAGCTGGACCGGCAGGCTGTCGCGGGCAGCGCCGCGGCCGCCTCGCCAACGTCTGATTATCGAACAGTTGGCGCAGGCTGGGAAGACCCCTTCTTAGTTCTGCGCGGCGATGGTTTTGTCGCGGTCTTCGAAAACGTCGTCACCGGGGCCGGAGAAGGCCCGGGAACGCTGGACTGCCTCGATGGATCCGGTGAACAGCTGCGAATCGTGCGGGTCCGCCGGGTGCCGGGTGTGCTCGGCGGCGGACGCCTTGCCCGGGCGCCTGGACCCGGCGGGAGCTCCGGAGGCGTCCGGCATGCCCGGCGTGGCGGCGGGGGAGGGCAGCGATTCGAGGCGTACATGCGGGAGCGCGGTGGGGTGGTCCTGCTGCAGGAACAGCACGAGTTCTTCCCGGATGAGGCAGCGCAGGTCAAAAAGCGAGGCGCTGTCCGCGGCGCTGACCAGGATCCGGACCCGGACAAAGCCGGACGTGGCGTCCGTGATCTGCAGGATGCCCACGCGTTCGTCCCACAGTTCCGTGCCCGCCAGGACCTTCTTCAGCTCGGCGCGCATCGCTTCGACGGGGGCACGCCAGTCGAGGTCGAACTCCACGGTGCCCATGACCTCGGATTGGCGACGGGTCCAGTTCTCGAACGGCGTTGTGGTGAAGTACGTCGAGGGCAGGATCAGTCGACGGTCGTCCCAGATATGGACCACCACGTAGGTCAGGGTGATCTCTTCGATGCGGCCCCATTCCTTCTGCACCACCACGACGTCGTCCACCCGGATGGCGTCCGTGAAGGCGAGTTGGATTCCGGCGAAGACGTTGACCAGGGAGGTTTGCGCGGCGAGGCCGGCCACAATCGAGAGAACCCCCGCGGAGGCCAGCAGCCCGGCGCCGAGGGCTTGGATCGCCGGGAACGTCAGCATCATGCTGCCCAGAGCCACCACGGCGATCAGGGCGACACCGATCCGCCGGGCAAGGATCACCTGGGTGCGGAGCCGCCGGGCGCGCCGGTTGTCCGCCACATCCACCCGGTAGCGGGTCAGCACCATCATCTCGATGATGAGCAGCAGGGCGATGGACAGCCAAGCCACCGAGGCGATCAGGGCGATGACGAGCAGATGGTCCACGTTGCGGCGCCACTCGACATCCTCGGTGGTCGTGGCCAGGGCAATCCGAACGCCGATCAGGCAGAGCGCAAAGCGCAACGGCAGCCGTGCCACGCGGGAGGTCTCCCGCAGCTCGGGCTTCCCGCGGTTGAGCCGGAGCACAACCCGGCGTACCAGCCAGGACAGGACGAGTCCGGCAATCACGGCGAAGGCCATGGCCAGGAACGGGATCGCGGGGGTCAGGAACTCTTGCATTACTTAAGCTCTAGCAAGCTTCCGGTGGCAACTGAAATCGATGCCGTGCCAGCGTGGGAAGCGTCACGCCGGGCATGCCCGGCATGCTGAACTCGAACGGTCTCCCGCACGGGGTCTAAAGACCCTATTTTTCACACCTGAAGAAACGAGAATTGTCGAACCACTTGCATCCCAGGGGGAGGGCCATATGCGCCGAATTGGATCATCCCGCCGGGCTGTGTCTGTTGCGTTCTGTACAGCCGTCTTGCTCGCGGCGTGCGCTCCTCCCGGTACAGCTCCGGCTACCACTTCGCCGCCCGCGCCGCCGGCCACAGCAAGCTCTGCGCCGGCTACGTCCACCCCTTCCGGCACTGCGGCGTCGGCGCCTTCGTCGGATCCCGCGTCGTCGGACTGGAAGAACTTCACGACGCCGGACAGCCAGTTGACGTTCGACTACCCGGCCGAGTGGTCGATCAAGGACCGCGCAGCAGAAGCCGCCCCGGGCGGCGTCTTCGTGGAGGTCCTGGGTGAAACCGGGAAGTCGATCGCTACCTTGCGGACCAACATGGTCACCGGATCCGAATGCCTCGAGAAGTATCCGTATTCGCTCATTGATTCCGAGGACCTGCCGGCTCTGGAGCAGGCGGGCCAGACGCCCCGCTATGTATTCGAAGGCCGCGCCAATCCCACCTCCACGGACGCTGCGGAGTCGAACCCCCTGGCCTACGGGATCACCTCCGCCCCCGAACCCTCCGGGCCCACAGCCTGCCCCATCTTCCACTTCTTCACCTGGCCGCCGAGTGGGGCGATGTTCGGCGGCGTCTACGATCCGTTCGACACAACGCCCGGAAACCCGCCGAACGTGGACACCCCGGAGGCCTATACCGAGACAGACGAGTACAAGGACATCCGGAAGATGATCACCTCGCTCCGGCCGGCGGGAAAGTAGCCGAGCGGCTGCCGGCCGGACGGCAGGCGCAATGATGGGGGCAAGTAGGCCAGTGGCCGCGGTATCCGCCGCCCTGGGCCTCGCGCTGATGCTGTTGTCCTGCAGTTCGCCGGTCGAGCCGGTCCCGCTGCCGCCGGCCTCGTCGGCGGCGCCCGATACCAAGGCGCCCTCCACCGCGTCGTCGTCGGGGTCGGGCACCGCGGCGGCTACGCCGTCGTCGGGCTTGAAGACCTTCACGACGTCGGACGGCGGGCTGTCCTTCGATTTTCCCGCTCGCTGGAGTGTCCGGGACCCCGCCGGGGAGATGCCCCTCGAAGGGGAGTTCGTGGATGTGGTCAACGAGGCCGGTAAGCCGATGGCCAGCCTGCGGACCAACATCGTCACCGGGGCGCAGTGCACGGAGCGGTACCCGTTCGTGGTGTTCGATTCGGAACCGCTGCAGGCGCTGGCCGAGGACGGTGCCGCCGACGCCCCGGTACCCCGCTTCGTCTTCGAAGCTCGGGGAGATGGCACGGCTCCGGTGGCGGCACCGCCCACCATCGCCGGTTACGGAATCACCCTGGTGCCGGAAGAAACCGGCAGCACGGCCTGCCCCATGTTCCACCTGTTCCTCTGGTCGCCAAGCGGCGCCTTGTTCGGGGCGGCCTACAACCCGGAGAACAACACGACGCCGGGCGACCCGTCCCTGCCGTACCTAAAAAAGGCGAGGCTCTACGCTGCGACGCCCGAGTACCAGGACATCCGGAAGATGATCACGTCCCTGCGGCCGGCGGGGAAGTAAGGGGCTCCTCGTCGAGAACGTCGTCGAGGGCGTCGAGGACGGCCAGGGCGTCCCTGGCCCAGCCGATCGTGGCCCGGGCGGAGCGTTCGTCGGCCGAAAGGGATTGCGCCACAGCCTAGATTCTGGCACCGTTCAAGGCCCACTAACTCGCTGTAACGCTAGCTAACGCCAGCGAAGTGCTCCATGTCAGGGGACACTTCGTGCCCATGCTGGAGCCATTGACACTCCTCCCTGCCCGGCGTGTACTTGAACCCGCTTCTGTTTGAACAGAAGCCAAGCCATGGAGCGGCCTGACCTTTCCGTGAGGCCGCCAATAGACGGAGGTCGAAAAATGGGACAGGCGCGCGAAGTAATGGACCGCTTAACCACTGCAGTGATGGCGAGAGACAAAGAGACACAGGCAGCCTGCTACGCGGCTGATGCGGTGGCTTTCACCCCTGAAGAGGGCGAGCTTGTCGGGCCGGAAGCAATCAGCAACTACCTGTCGCAATTCGGGGAATCGTTCCCGGATATCAGCTATGAGTATGCGCAGAAGTATGAGGCCGGAAATGTGGCGATCGATGAGGGCTTTGTCGTTGGAACGAACACCGGACCGCTGCCCCTGCCATCCGGGGAAAGCCTACCTCCCACGGGCAAAAGCATCAGGGTGAGAAGTTGCGACATCGCCCACGTCGAAGGGGGCCTGATCACAACTCACAACTTCTACTTTGACCAGATGGAGTTCCTGGGACAACTCGGCCTGCTCCCTGAATCCCTGTCCAAGCCCTGAACCTGAGGCGCAGGCCTTGTCCCTGCCCGTCGGCGATTCCCAGCTCGTGGTGCCGTTCGGTACTGGGCCTGCCCGCATAGCCAGTTACGAGTGTGGGCCGCACAGTTGTGGCAGGGCCCCCTGGGCTCGTGGAACCCGTCGGGAACGCGTTCACGGCCGACGAACGGGAACGCATGCGCCTGATGACGAGCTGGAACCTGGGCAATCAGGCCGTCGCTGACGAGACCGCCCGAATCGGGAACAATGCCGCGGCTCTCGGAGGGGCCTGCTATCCCGACGGGCTGCCGGTGCTGGCCTGGCGCCTGGCGCCTGGCGCCGGACGACCGGGGGAGCCGGCCAAGGCTGCCGCCCTTGAGGAGCTGCTGACAAACGTCCAACGCCACGAGATTGTCCCACTGGCGGGCGGTGACTACCTGCGTTGGACCCAGGCCAAGCCGATCGCCGAGGCGATCTGGAACTTCCTGACCGGCCCCTAGCTAGAGAAGCTGATCACGTCCCAGTGGCCGGCGGGGAAGTAACAGGCTCCTCGTCGAGAACGTCGAGGGCGTCGAGGATGGCCAGGGCGTCCCTGGCCCAGTCGATCGTGGCCCGGGCGGAGCGTTCGCCCGCCGAAACGGTGATCAGGGCATAGGGATTGTTGTCCCCAAGCTTGCCTCCCGCCAGCTCGGTCCGGGCCTCCCGCATGGCCGCTAGTTGCGTTTCGGCCTGGGCCTGCGCTTCGAGCACAAGCCGACGGCAGGCATCCGGACCGAGCTGCCGGCCGAAGAAGAGACGCAGGAGCACACCGTTTCGGGGCTTGTTCGGCTGCGGCGGTTCGGCAAGCAGTTCCCGAAGCCGGGCCGTGCCGGCCGGGGTGATGTCATAGCTCGAGGAACGGCCTGCGGCGTCGTCCCGGCGTTCGACGAGCCCGGCGCGCTGGAGTTCCGCCAGAGCGGGATAGATCTGGCCGAAGCTCTCGCTCCAAAAATGTCCCAGGGTGTTCTTGATTTCTTCCCGGAGCGCGTAGCCGGACATCGGCATAATGCTCAGGGCGCCCAGAACAGCTGTCTGGGTCTGGTCCGAGCGCGCCATCGGTACTCCTTCGTAGAAGTGTTAGCCAAGATGGTCCATCGAGACTAGTGTATCTTCCAGATAGTTTATATCTGGAAGATACACGTTCGGCCGCCGGTAGCGGCACGCTCAGCAGACAGGGGATCTGGAATGGAAATGAACACGGTGGCAGCTTCTCAGTCAGCACGCAGGGGCCTGGCCGGCCCGGCCGGGAAGACGGCAGCAGTACTCCTTCTTGGCGTCGCCGGATTCCAGGCGGCTCTGGCCCTCGGGGCGCCGTGGGGATCAGCGGCCTACGGCGGAGGGAACCCCGGGGTGCTCCCGGATTCCTTCCGCACCGCGAGCGCGGGGGCGTCAGGGGTATACCTGTTGCTGGCGGCGGCTGCCGGAACATCCCTGCTCCCGACGGCCCTGCGCCGGCCTGTGCTGTACGGGACGGCCGGGCTCATGGCGGTGGGGGCCCTGATGAACCTGGCGTCCCCGTCCTTGGTTGAACGGATGATCTGGACCCCGGTGACTGTCGCGCTTGGCCTCCTGCTCTGGCCTGACTCGTGCCACTAGGACCGCAAATTTGGGTCAATAGGCCCCTGACCTGCTGTTTCTCGCTGCCGGTAGGGCATTTTTGGTTACTAAGAACCTCTGGGAAGTAGCCTCGGAGGATGGTTTCACAGTTCGTGCGCAAGATTAGGACGGCCTCGGGCGCCGTCGCGGTCCAGGTCGTGGCGGAGGATCGTGGCCAGGTCGTTGAGATCGACCATGTGGGCTCGGCCCACACCGACGCCGAGTTGGAACTGCTGCTGGAGTTAGCGCGAGAGAGGCTACATCCTGGCCAGGGGATGTTGGATCTGGGCCCGCTGCCCCGATCCAGGCCAGTACCGAGGATGTCGCCGACTGGACCACGGCCGGGCCCATGCCGGTCTCCAGCCCTGGTGGCCGCCGACGGCTCGTGGCCGGAGGCGGGCGCGTGGTCGCGACCGCTTCGCTGCTGCTCTGGAACGTCCTGACCGAGGCGTACTCCCGTCTGGGATTCGACACAGTCGGAGACGACGTGTTCAGATCTCTGGTACTCGCCCGGATCGTCGAGCCTACCTCCAAGGCCGATACCATCCGGGTCCTGGAAGAGATCGGCGCGGTTGCCCCCTCCCTGCGTACAGTCTTCCGGTGCCTGCAGCGCTGCAACAAGCAGGACTACCGCGGCACTCTGGCCAAGGCGTGCCTGGCCCACTCGGTCCGAACAACCGGGACCTCGGCCATGGTGCTCTACGACGTCACCACGCTCCACTTCGAGAACGAGGACGAGGACGCTCTGCGCAAGGTCGGGATGAGCAAGGAGCACCGCGTCGACCCGCAGGTCCAGGTCGGGCTTCTCGTGGACCCGGCCGGGTTCCCGCTGGAGATGCACCTGTTCGAGGGCAACAAGGCCGAGACGACCACTCTCGTCCCCGTTCTGGAAGCCTTCCAAGAACGCCACGGCGTGACGGACATGGTCGTGGTGGCCGATGCGGGCATGCTCTCGGCGGGGAACCTGAACGCGCTCGAGGATGCCGGGTTCTCCTTCATCGTCGGCTCCCGCCTGACCAAAGCCCCCTACGACCTCGCCGAGCACTTCGAACGCCGCGGGGACTACTTCGAAAACGGGCAGATCCTCGAATCCAGGCGCGTGATGGGCACCGGCAAGAACGCGCGGGAGCGCCGGATCGTCTACCAGTACTCCTTCAAGCGCGCCAAACGGGACAACCGCAATATCAACCTCATGATCGACAAAGCCGAACGCATCGCCGACGGGAAGGCCCCGCTGAAGAAGGCCAGATTCCTCAAGGTCACCGGCGCCCAGAAGGCTCTCGACCAGCCCACCATCGACCGCGCCCGCCAGCTCGCCGGCCTCAAGGGCTACGTCACCAACCTCCCCGAGACCAAGATGCCCGGCACCGCGGTGATCAGCGCCTACCACGACCTCTGGCAGGTCGAGGCCTCCTTCCGCATGACCAAATCCGACCTACGCGCCCGGCCCGTGTTCCACCGTCAGCGGGAGGCCATCGAAGCCCACCTCACCGTCGTGTTCGCAGCCCTCGCCATCGCACGCCATCTGCAGGAGGCCACCGGGGCATCCATCAAGCGCATCGTCCAGACCCTACGCGCAGTCCGATCAGCGACCATCGAACTCAACGGACAACGCCCGACCCTCGACCCCGACATACCGTTGGAAGCCCAAAACCTCCTCGCAGAACTCGGCCGCGAAGGTCACTAAGCCAGTTGGCACGAGTCAGGGGATGATCTGGACCCCGGTGACTGTCGCGCTTGGCCTCCTGCTCTGGAAAGCAGCGAGGAGCGAAGTGATTGCGTCGAAACCGACGTTCTGGCACCGTTCAAGTTCCACGAAGTCGCTTACACGTTAGACACGGAAAGGCCCACCACTCCTCGTCGCCCAGCAAAGGCAAGTCCGGCGGCGAAGCGGTCAGGCCTTCTTGCTGCCGTACCGATGCCACGCGAAGTAGAGGGGAGTCAACAGGATTACAGTCCCGACCAAGGCGCTGAAGACTGTTCCGATGGTGTCTAGGTCTCCGGGCCTGCCGATGCCGTCGTAAAACATACTGCGAACGAGGAATCCACCGCCGATTATTGCAAGTACGAGGAAACCGATGACAACCTTGTCGTGGGTCTGGCGCCCGGCTGCTTTGTCCAAGGAACTGAAGACCGCAACAGCGACAAAACCTACCGGAATCGCGGCGATATAGCAGGAGAACCCGAAGAGCGCGACCTGGGTGAGGAACCCTACGACTCCTCCTGCGCTTTGAATCAGGGCGACGATAGCGCCGAAAGCACTTATGGCCCACGCCCCCCATTCCCAGATCTCTTTGACTCTGGCCAATGGTTCAGGAATATTTGGGATGATAATTTCGCCTGCCATGGCCCCAGTGTAAGTATCGATTGAGTGGGCAGCAAGACGCTGACGTTCTTTTCCACAACATAATCAGAATTGATTAACAAATACGACCAAAAGGTAAATCAACGCGCCGCCCAGGACGAAGTACCAGGGTGCTCCGAAAGCCAGCGCAGCTACTACGGCGCCGAGAAGGATTACGAGCGTGAATCTGGTGGCGGTACCCAAGATCCTACTCACCCACGCGAAGAACGGAGCATCCCCAGTCTCCGGTGCTATGTGAGGCGCTTCGAACTTGATAAAGTCGGCGATCTCCCGGAGTCGGGCATTCATTCTGACAGTCCGTTCAGACTTGGGTCCGACCGGAACCAGCATATTTCCATGGCCACCGGCGTAGCGGTGCTCCATGAGGACTCTGTTCAGGTCGTCAAATCCGTCGAATCCCCCCGTCCCGATATCGGCCATGCGAACTTTTCGGGGGAGCGAGATCTCCAGTCCGTGGAGTATTGAGCAGAGCCAGCCTACCGGTACATCCCGTCGGCCCTTGTCACTGTGGATGGCTCCGACATGCCAGCCATTTTCGTCATGGTGGCCGAGCTGACCTCGGTCAATGATGCGCCGCCACTTAAACTCTTTGGGAAGGACTGATGCGGCCAAGAATATTCGGCGAAATCGCATGCTTGGAACGTTTGTGAGGCACTTGCCAAGCATATAGGTTCCGTTACTATGTCCTACAAAGTAGAAATTGTCTGGACTGTAACGAATAAAGTGCTCACCGTACCACTGCAGGAGTCGTCGTGCATTCTTCTTGCGGATCCATGGGTTAGCAAAGTGGAGCGAGCCAAAATGGCCGTACGTGGGAGTAACGGGTATGGCTTCAGTCCAGTCCGCGGAGCCTTCCGGGGCATCCGTGCCTGGCTCTTGAATAATTGACGCTAGGGCGCCAATCCATCCTTCGCTTTTTGACGACCGGATTCCGTGGAGAATAAAGACCACCGGATGAGGGTTTTCGGGTGTGACATCGTTGAACGTAGGGAGGTTGTCTCTAATGGCCGCCCGAAGGTGACTGAACCGCATCTCCGGGTCGGGGGCCTGACGCAGGTCCACAATGTCAAGGTGGCCCGCATCGCGAATGTCCACGATAGTCGCATTTGGGATGTAGTCCGCGTCCAAGGCTTTTTCTCTCGAGACGAGCTTGTCATCCCATCCCACGACTTGGACTACCTGAATGTCCGGCTTCGTTGCAGTATTTCCCCCACGGCTCTTCATGAACTGAAACCACCGCAGACGTAGGTGGGTTATATATTCACTTCCCTCTTGAAGGTGCTCAAGCAAGAAAATCCCAAATAGGCTGAACGCTGCGATAAAAGCTCGCTCGTGCCTCGCCAGGTTTTGCAGTTCGTAGCCGCCGTTGGGACTGGCTATCAGGACGACTCTGGTCACCCGCTCCGTCCATTGCGGGACCTGGGGGTCCCTGAGGCGTGGAGCGTTTGGCTGACTGTCCAACAGTAGTGCCTCACGAATCAAGATGCCGCCGAGACTGTGGCCCACCAGGATGATCTGGTGCGGCCAGGCAACATCTCCGTCTTCTCCCGACCAGCTTCGGATCTGAGCGGCGAGGTTTAGGACAACATCCTCCATTTTCAGGCGACTGAAAGTGCGGACTTTGTGATCAAAAATTTCAATTTTCCAGTCGGCGAAATCCCCATCCTTCTCAAGACGGGTGAGCAGATCCTCGGTTGTGGCAGGGTCCCAGTTCAGGCTGGGGACATAGACCAGCAGTCCAGCGTCCGTTGTTTCTCCGCTGTTTTCGTCCGACATGGCCGCCTCCGAATTGAATAGTGCCATCGTATTGAGGGCCAGTATTCACTTCGCCTCAGGAGAAGGCAACCCTTTGCCGGCCGTCAATTTAGAGGTTTGCCCTAAGTCCGGGCAGGTCGGTGCATCGGCTGGGATCGAGAGCAATATGGGCGAGCTGTCTTACTGGCCCAAGGCATTTTCGCCAAATTTCTTGCCGGCCGGAGGAGAGGTGGCAGAACGCTTTACCCCGACGATCCGACTGTATTCGATGACGCCGCTGCGTCATCCTTCTGCCCTGGATGCAAAGGCTCCCTGGACGGACGCCGTCCATCCGGTCCAAGGATGCAGCAGGCCGACCGATGCGCAGGATCGGCAAGTGGGCAGTCAGCTGAAGGCAAGGAGGAATTCGCCCCCGGTGTTGTCAGTTCCCACAGAGTTGGTGGAGTTCCTCGCTGAATCGTGCCCCAGCTCGCTGCCCCGCCTTCAGCGGCCCGGCGTCGTCGGGGCCGCTTCCGCGGGGCCGTGCCGCGAACCAGCCCGGAGCGCGGTGCGGATGCTGACCTTCGACGTGTAGGAGATCGAGCCGTACTGGAAGAGCCGCACGGCCAGGCGGAGCATGACGGTGGCCCCCACGAAGAGGATTCCGATCACGATTGCGGCTTCGAGGGGGTTCAACGATCCGAAGCCGTTGCGCAGCAGCGCGGTGACCGGGGCAGAGAAGGGGAAATACGTGAAGATCTGCACAATCACGGAGTGCGGGTCGGAGATCACCAGGGCCACGGCGTAGAACGGCACGAAGATCAGTGCCATCATGACGCCGAGGACATTCCCGGCTTCCTTGGCGGTCGGCATCACCGCGCCGATGGCCTCCAGTGTCGTGGTGAACAGTGCGAAGCCGCCGATCAGGATCAGGAAGCCGATGGTCATCCGGACCGGGTCGAAGATCAGCGGTGGCAGGTCCGGGGCAGCGGGGTTCAGCTGGTCGGGGAGGATCAGCCGGGCGATGAGGATGGGGGAGAGGAACACGATCATCTGGACCAGCCCGATCGCGAACAGCGCCAGGACCTTGCCCGCAATCAGGGTGGTCGGTTTGAGCGTGGTCAGGATCATCTCGGTCACGCGGTTTTCCTTCTCCTCCAGCGTGGAATTGAGCATCTGCCCGGCCAGGAGCACGATCAGCCCGTAGAAGATGACGAGGAAAACCAGCGGCGGAATGACGGAGCCCAGCCCGCCGGATTCCTGCGTCCCGTCGTAGGTGACGGTTTCGATCCGGGCCTTGCCGGTGGCCAGGGTGGACAGCTCGGCTGAACCGACCTTCTGTTCGACGGCACGGGTCAGCATGGCCTGGGCGACGGCGGCGTACTTCCCGTTCTCAAAGATCCCCTTGTCCGCGCCGTAGACGCGCACCACCTCCGTGCCCGGGCGGGCGGGAAAGTCGAAGTAGGCCTCCAGCGTCCCGGCCTGCACGGCCTGGATGTCGGCGCCGGCGGACTCGGCCGGGCGGGCGCCGAAGAGAGCGGCGTCCTCGGGCGTGATCAGGCCGGAGGCGTCGGTGTAGGCGAGCGTGAATTCTGCGGAACTCTGGGCCTGCGACGCGGTGTCGGTCGTGGTGTTGCTCAGGAAGATCAACCCGAACACCACCGCCATGATGACGGGGACGGACAGGGTGCCGATCCAGAACCGCCGCTTGGTCACGGTGCGGACGAACTCGAAGCCGATGACGGTTCCGAGATTGTGCGGGGGTAGGCCCTACACCTCTTCCCCGACCAGGGCGGTGGCGGCCGGCGGTGCTGCTGCGGGCGAGGAGCCGGGGGTGTTCTGGTCGCCGTAGACGCGGATGAAGATGTCCTCGAGGGAGACCTTGGTGGTGGTGAAACTGAGCACCCGCACGCCGGCGTCGATGAGGTTCTTGAGGATGGCCGCCTCATCGGTGCTGTCGGTGCTGTCGGTGATGCTCAGCTCGGCGTAGTTGGTTTCCCCGAGCACGACGTCGTAGTGGGGCGAGCGTGGGATGGTGCCGCTGTACTTGATTCGAATGATCCTGCCGCCGTACTTGTTTTGCACCTCATCGAGGGTCCCGTAGGCCTCGGCGGTGCCGTCCTTGAGCAGGATGACGCGGTCGCACAGGCGCTCCACCTCTTCCATCTGGTGGGTCACCAGCACCACCGTGGCGCCGGCTTGTTTTTGCTCGGCGATGATCTCGATCAGCAGCCGCCGGTTGACGGGGTCGAACCCCTTGGTCGGTTCGTCCAGGATGAGCAGTTCGGGGCGGTTCATGATGGTGACACCGAGCTGGACCTTCTGCTGCTGGCCGCTGGAGAGCTTGTCCAGCAGCGAACCGGCCTTGTCCGCCAGGGCCACCCGCTCGAGGTACTCCACGGACCACCGCCGGGCCGCGCGCTTCTCCACGCCCTTGAACCGGCCGAAGTAGGTCATGATGTCGATGACCGTTTCCTTCTTGTACAGGCCGCGTTCCTCCGGGAGGTAGCCCAGCCTGTCCCCGTGCTCGGGCTTGAACTCACGTCCGTTGATGTGCAGGATGCCAGCGGTGGGCTCGTAGATCCCCAGCAGGGCGCGGATCGTCGTCTTCCCGGAGCCGTTGCTGCCCAGGAAGCCGAAGGTCTCGCCGGCGTGAACGTCGAAGGTCAGGTCCCGGATCACGGTGGTGTACCCGAAGTCCATCCGGAAGCCGCTGATGTGGACCCGTGGTTCGTCCATGCTGCTCCCGCCTGGCAGGACTCCCTGCTCAGACGGCGGGGAAGTGCGGGTGGCGTCGGTGCGCGGGGGTGGGGAGGCCTGGCCTGTTCCTGCCGGTGCCGCCCCAGGCGTTGGAGCGGGCCTCCCTGATGAGGCCGGTGCCGGCACACTCGCGCACGGCCATGATGCCGTCCGCGGCCGCGCGCTTGTCCGCGAAGGCCTTGGAAATGGCCAATACCGTTCCGTCCGGCCCGAGCAGGCGGAACCGGACATTCGACTCCGCGTCGGTGAAAATTTCGAATTGTCCAGCCATTGTTCTGTCCCTCCGGGCAACCGCCGCGGGCGGGTTAGGCACGTCTCTGTGCTGATGCCGTTTGCTCGACAGGTCCCGCGGTGCTCTGACAAGCCTGCCTTGCGGGTAAGGGCCGGGTAAGGGGCGAAAGTCCCCATGTTCCGCCTCGGAGGGGCGATACATTGGGAGCATGACTGAGTTTCAGGAAGACGATTCCGCGGAGCGGGTGCGGCTGACGGCACGGGCGGACGGCACGGTGCAGGCTGTCGGCTTCCGATACTGGACGGTGCGTAAGGCGGCGGAGCTGGGGCTGACGGGCACCGTCCGGAACAACGACGACGGTTCGGTCGGCATCGTGGCGGAGGGACCGCAGACGGCGGTACTTGAGTTCCGGCGGTGGCTGCGCTCGCCGGCAGCGCCGGGACGCGTGGCCGACGTGGAGGAACAGGTCTCGCCCGCCACCGGGGAGTTCACGGACTTCGACGTGGTGTATTAGGCCCGTCAGCCAGGGCTCAGTCCCGTGCGCGGACGAGCAAGCCCTGCTCCACCACGGCGGTCCGGGACAGGGTCTTGTACCCCTCTTGCTCGAACAATACGGTGATGACATCGTCCTCATGCCGCATCACCAGGCCCGGACCCCACTCCTTGTGGACCACGCCGGACTGCAGCGGAAACAGGGCGGAGCCGTCGTCGGAGTCGGCAGCCGAGGCGACGACGTCGCCGTCGTCCACACCGGCGGAAGAAGCGGCGGCGTCCGTGCAGCTGTCGCAGTTGCCACAGCCCCCGGGGAGGTCCTCGCCGAAGTAGCCCAGCAGGTATTGGCGGCGGCAGCTGTCGGTCTCGGCGTAGCCCCGCACCATCTCGATCCGAGAGCGGTCCATCCGCTGCCGGGCTTCGGCGTGTTCCACGGCGGTGGCCACCACCTCAGGCAGCTGCGCGCCGGCGTCGAGCCTCACCCCGCGCTTTCCCACCTTGACCGCTCGCGTCTCCTGGAGCTGGTTCAGCAACCCGGTCAGCCGGCGGGGAGAAAAGCCGGTGGCCTCCGCCAGTGCGGCTGTGGTCACCGGATCGTCGGAGCTGCGGAGGGTGGAAAGGACACTCAGCAGGGAGTCTTCGTCCGGGATGTGGGTGCCGAAGAACCGGCGCAGGCCGAGGTCCTCGGACCGGTAGTGCAGCTCGGCGAGGGCAGGTTCGCCGTCGCGGCCGGCGCGACCGATTTCCTGGTAGTAGCTGTCCAGCGACTCGGTAATGTCGGCGTGGACCACAAAGCGGACGTTGGGCTTGTCAATGCCCATGCCGAAGGCCGTGGTCGCGACCACCACGTCCAGCTGGTCGTCCATGAAGAGCTCGAAGACGCGCTCGCGGTCCTGTTTGCTTCGCCCCGCGTGGTACGCCTCGGCGCGCAATCCCCGCTTGACCAGCTTCTCCGCGTACTTCTCGGTGTCCTTGCGTTTGGCCGCGTAGATGAGACCGGGCCCGGCGAGGCCGGGGACGGAGCCGGTCACCAGCGCCGTGGCCTGCTCGACGACGGCGCGGCGCTTCGCCCTGTCCTCCTGGTGGCGGATGACCTCGAGCCGGATATTGGGCCGGTCGAAGCCATGGACCAGTACCAGCGGGTCCTTCATCTGCAACCGCTTACGGATCTCCTCGCGGACCGGCCGGGCCGCAGTCGCGGTAAGCGCAGCCACCGGCGGATTGCCAAGCCTGCCGCGGACCGCGCCCAGCCCGAGGTAGTCAGGCCTGAAGTCGTGCCCCCAGGAGGACACGCAGTGCGCCTCGTCCACGACGAACAGCGAGATGTTGAGGGCCGCGAGCCGGTCCACGGTGGCGTGCTTGGCCAGTTGCTCCGGGGCGAGAAAGAGGAAGGCAGCCTCGCCGGTCTCCGCGGCCTGCCAGGCCTCCTCCAGCTCGGCGTCGCTGTGGTGGGAATTGATGGCTACGGCGGTCTGCGGGCCAAGGGAGGTGTTCAGGCCGTCGAGCTGGTCTTCCTGCAGGGCGATCAAGGGGGAGACCACGACGGCGAGGCCCGGCCGGTCACTGGTGCGCTCCCGCTGGCGGATCGCCAACGCCGCGACCTGGTAGACGGCGGACTTGCCGTAGCCGGTGGGCATGACTGCAAGGACATCACGGCCCGCGGCGAGCGCGGCCATACCCGTCAGCTGTCCCTCGCGGAGGTGCGGCAGGCCAAAGGTTTCGGCGGCAAGCCGGCGCAGTCCGGCGGATGGTTCCTGCGCCTGTGCGTCTGCGGGCGGAGGGGCGGTCGCAGGTGAGTCGACGGCAGGGTCTTCAATGGCCTTGGTCATAGCGGCGCTCCGGTGGGACGTTCCGTTGGCCGTTGGCTTCAGCCGTTCCACCAGCCTAACGCGTTCCGTTCGGCAGTGTCAGGGACGAGTGCACCGGATCGGGGCCGAAGGTCCTCGGCACGACGGGCGATTCTGGGTACGGTAGGCCCATGCAGAAAATATCGATCGATGCGCTGGCCCGCCAGCAGATCGCGGCAGCTGTTGCGGCACCGAGCGGGCGGGCTGCCGACACGGTGTTCGGCGGCCATGAAAAAGTCCTTCGACAAACCGTCATGGCGTTCCGGGCGGGCACCCAGCTCAGCGAGCACCTGAACCCCGGTGAAGCCACCGTGTTCGTGCTCCGGGGCTGCGTCCGCCTGCAGGCAGGCAAGGAGTCATGGCAGGGGAAGGCGGGGGATCTCCTGATCGTGCCGGACGGGCTTCATAGCCTGGAAGCGGAGGAGGACTCTGCGATCCTGATGACGGTCGCGAAAGTCCACGACTGAGCAGGCCAACGCCCCGCGACCAACGCGGGTGCAGGCCGACGCCTGCATGCGCTTAATTGTGTCTTGCCCACAACTGCAGCCATACGAGCAGGCGCGTCTCGGCGTCGTCCAGGTCGATCCCGAAGAGGGGTTCCACTCGCGACAAGCGGTATCGGACTGTGTTGACGTGGACGTCCAGGGACTTTGCGGCGTCGATCGCGTTTCCGCCACAACTCAGGTACGCGTGGATTGTCTCCTCGAAAGCCTTCTTATGCTGTTCGTCGTATTCGGCGATCCTGAGCGCGAGGGCACCGGGCAGTTGGCCGGCAGTCGTCAAGGACGAGACCATCCGGCGAAGCTGCAGGCGGGAGCCCAGAGAGTCGTCGTCGGCGACGATGTCATCCGAGTCGGCGGAGATACGGCCTTCGGTGACGTTTCGCACCAACTCGGACAGAACCAGCTCCGCGTTGACTCGGGACTCCTCGAGGCGGTCGATCGGAGCTGCCCCACCCAGTGCCGCCAGGACCGGGAGTGAGAGAAGTCGCCGCGCATTTTGCACTATTTTCAGGATCGCATCGCGTTGGAATTGCCGTGAAGATTCGGTGGTCTGCGGAAGGACGATGTAAACGATGTTGTCCGAGAGCCCACAGACTGCCGAGGGCAGCCGGATGGCGCAGGCGGTCCGGATGGTGTCGAAGAGCCGGAGTCGGGATTGCAGGGTCTCGGCCGCTATCGCGTCGGCGGGCCAAATGCCCAGGGCCGCAACGCGGATGGACTCCGCGGAGATCCCCAGCCTGATGGCGGCAAGCTCGGCGCGTTCCGGCTCGAACAGCAGCGGCTGGACCAGATCTATCTGGCGGGTCAGGTTTGAGACATAAGTCGTTCGCTTATGCAGAATGTGGAGCGCCGCAACGTTGGCTGCCTCACGCAGGATCCGGTCCGCGTCCTCGTTGGAGTGCTCCGTGAGTTCGAGGAGCCAGAGCGAGCCCAGAACGGAGTCGCCGGCCCGGATGGCGATAGCCGTCCGACGGAGCAGGGGATCCTCGGTCGCGACGTTCAAAGGGTCGCTGGAGGCGTGGACACGCCGGTAGTCCCTGTCCGTTTCAACGGAATGCGGCACATGCAGACGCAGGATGGAACTCCTGCGGGTCTCATCAATGGGCTGGTCGGGCAGTGTCGAGTACGCCAGAATGGTCTGGTCGGGATCGGCGATCGCGATGGCACCGCCGGCCTGGGCCGCAACTGTATTGGCCAGATCGAACAGGTCGCCGGGCCGGATGTCCACCAGGGTGCGGCCTGACTGCCGGTGCGGGATGACGGCGGCGTCCATGATCTCCGCGAGCTGGTGCCACGGAACAGAGTCTGACGCCCGGAAGAGGGCCATCCCCGTTTCCCGAGCGGCCGCCCGGAGTGCTTCATCCAAGGTGCCGTTGGTTTTGTAGACGACTGCCACGTAGCCCGCCTCGCTGAGCTCCCGGATCTTCGCGCCCAGACGCTTGCCGGACAGCGACAAGCCGATGGCCAGGGCCACGGCGCCCGGGAACCTGGCGGGCCGGGCCGTCGAGTCGTAGAGAACCGAGCCCGCGACAAGCTTCTGGTTATCGGCCGGCATTTCAATGAGGCTGAAAATTTCCGAACCGGCCGAGCGGGCGACATCCGCCAAGGTGGGCAAAGCATGCCTCGCCGCCGGCGGAGCGGCCGTCATGAACCTGCCGAAAAAAGTGTTTGGTAGTTGCTACTAATTGTGCGCCCCTCAATTTGTCGCCATCTCCATAGTGGCACGGAGTTTCACTTCCTACGCTGAACCATAACGCAGGACAGCAAACGGAAGGCCCTCATTGAAAATTAGCGAAGCCAAACAGCTCATTCAGGTCAAGGCCCCCGTGTTATCGCGACGACGGCGAGTGCTCGCCAACGCTTTCAACGTGGAGGAGTACCGGCAATCGGCACGGAAAGTATTGCCGGCGGGGATCTTTGATTACCTGGACGGCGGATCCGAAGACGAGGTGACGCTCCGCCGCAATCGAGCAGTCTTCGACTCCTGGGCGCTCATGCCCAGCTGGGGCCCGGTGTCCGGACCGGATACCGGGACAACCCTGCTTGGAAAAATCAGTGCCCTGCCGCTCACCCTGACCCCGACAGGGGCTACCCGGCTGTTCCATCCCGAGGGCGAGTTGGCCGTCGCGGCCGCCGCGGACCGGGCCCGCATCCCGTACGGCCTGGCCGGACTGAGCACCGTACCGATGGAGACCATCGCGGAGCGCCACCCGTCCCTTGACCGCTGGTTCAACTTCGGCCTCACCTCGGACGCAAAAGCGCTGAAGGCGAAACTGACGCGCTGCGAGGCGGCCGGATTCAACACCCTGATAGTCGGAGTCGATACACGGGCATTGGGTTCGAGGGAAAGGGACCTCCACAATGGATTTACCGCTCCTCCGGCGCTGACGCTTTCGACTATCGCGGACATTGCCCGGCGTCCAAGCTGGTGGGTGAATTTCCTGATGTCGGACGGCATCAGTTTCCCTAACCTGGATCCGCACAGTGCCGCCGCTTCCTCCGTGGTCACCCCGTCCATGTGGCAGCACATTCTGGGCCACTCGGATGCGACCAGCGGATGGGCCGAACTGGAAGCCCTGCGGCAGGCCTGGCCCGGGAAGATCGTGCTCAAGGGCTGCGTCAACCCGGCGGACGTCGCGAAGGCCGCTGGTATTGGTCTGGACGCCGTCCAGTTGAGTAATCATGGCGGCCGCCAACTGGATCACATGTTGAGCCCGATGGATGTCCTGCAGGAATCCCGGCAGCGAGTGGGCGATTCGCTAGAGATCTACGTGGACTCCGGCATCCGCCGCGGAAGCGACATCCTCAAGGCCCTGGCGCTCGGAGCCGACGCCTGTTCGATCGGCAGGGCCTACCTCTACGGCTTGGTGGCGGCCGGATCGCCGGGTGTCGGGCGCATCATCGAGATCTTCGCGGATGAACTCCGGCGTACGATGACGCTAGTGGGCGTTTCCAGCATTCCCGAATTGAAGGCGCGGGGCGGGGAAATTCTTCGCGACATCCGTCATTCCCCCGAAGTCCTCGAAACGACAGCCTCCGGCTCCCAGCAGTAATCAATTCCGAATTCGGCACACCGTGCCTTCCCGCAGCGTTGCGGGAGCCCCAAGAATCCCCGAACAGCTAAGGAAACCATGCGCACTCGCTTCCTACTTCCCGTTCTCACCGTAGTCACGGCCATGTCGCTTTCAGGCTGCGTGAATAACAGCGAACCGGCTGCCACCGCGGCTGCCTCCGGAACGGCCGACGCCGTCGCGGTGAAAAAGAACGATTCCATAGCGGCGTCGCTCCCCGAGAAGATCAAGTCCGCCGGTGTCCTCAACGTCGGCATGGCGAACAACTACCCGCCCAACGAGTTCAAGGACGAAAACGGTGCGCCGGCCGGCTGGGCTGTGGACCTGACCAAGGCCCTGGGCGAAGTCCTGGGCCTGAAGGTCAACTTCGACATCGGCACTTTTGACAACATCCTCCCGTCGGTGAAGGCCGGAAAGGACGACATGGGCGTGTCCTCCTTCACCGACACCCTGGAACGCGAAAAGCAGGTCGATTTCGTGAACTACTACTCCGCCGGAATCCAGTGGGCCGCCCCGAAGGGCAAGACCGTCGACCCCGACAACGCCTGCGGGCTCAAGGTCGCCGTCCAGGCCACCACCTACCAGGACACGCACGAGGTGCCCGCGAAGTCCAAGGCCTGCACCGACGCCGGCAAGCCGGCCATCAACATCTTCAAGTACGACGCACAGGACCAGGCGACCAACGCCCTGGCAGTGGGGCAGGTCGACGCCATGAGCGCCGATTCGCCGGTGACCCTCTACGCGATCTCCAAGACCAAGGACAAGCTGCAGACGGCGGGCGACGCATTCGAGGTTGCGCCGTACGGGATGCCCGTGGCCAAGGACAGCGAATTCACCCCGGTCCTCCAGAAGGCGCTCCAGGCACTGATCGATGATGGCACGTACAACAAGATTCTCGCGAAGTGGGGAGTGGAATCCGGCGGGGTCAAGACAGCTGCGCTCAACGTGGCAGCCAAAGGCTAACCAGCGATGAGCGAACCTACAACGGACAGGATAACCGGGGCCGGGCCTGGCAGCACGTCCCGGGCGGGCGGCGGGACAGCCGAGGAGCCGACGCCGATCGTCGCCGTCCCGCTGCGCCACCCGTGGCGGATCCTGGTGGCTGTGGTCCTGGTCCTGATGCTGGCGGTCTTCGTGCTGGACGCCGCCCAACGCCCGGACTACGGCTGGCCCGAGGTCGGGAAGTACATCTTCGACCGCCGGATCAGCCAGGCAGCCTGGGTGACACTGTCGTTGACGATCTACGCCATGGTTGGCGCGATTGTCCTGGGCCTGCTGCTGGCAGTCATGCGGCTCTCACCGAACCCGGTGCTGAGGAGCGTGGCGTGGTTGTACATCTGGGTCTTCCGTGGAACCCCGGTTTACGTGCAGCTTGTCTTCTGGGGCATTGTGGCCTTGATCTATCCGGTGTTCACCCTGGGCATCCCGTTCATGACGCCGTGGGTCACGATCCCGAACGAGATCTTCACCAACCTGTTCATCACCGCTGTGATCGGGCTGGCGCTTAATGAAGCCGCCTACATGTCCGAGATCGTGCGCGCGGGGCTGCTGTCCGTGGACCAGGGCCAGGAGGAAGCCTCGACGGCACTGGCAATGTCCTGGGGGCAGACCATGCGGTATGTCGTGGTTCCGCAGGCCATGAAGATCATCATTCCGCCCACCGGCAATGAGGTGATTTCGATGCTCAAGACCACCTCCCTGGTGGCCGCGATTCCCTTGAGCGTTGACCTCTATGGCGTGTCCCGGGGTATCTCCGCCGTGACGTTCACGCCGGTGCCGCTGCTGATTGTGGCGTCCCTCTGGTATCTGCTCTTCACGTCCGTCCTAATGGTGGGCCAGCACTTCATTGAAAAGCGATTCTCCCGGGGAACCTCACGGCTTAAGGCCGGCAAGGGACCGGCGTCGCCGGACCCGGCGCCGACGGCGGTTCAGGGCACCGTCCCGGGCGGGCCGCTGGGCACAGACTTTGGAGGAAAGGGATGACGGGCATGCCAATGGTCCTTGCAGACCGGGTGTCGAAGAACTTCGGCGCCAACAGGGTGCTGCGCGGCATCAGCCTGGAGGTCAACCCGGGTGAGGTGCTCTGCATCGTGGGCCCCAGCGGTTCGGGGAAATCCACGTTCCTGCGGTGCATCAACCACCTGGAACGGGTGGATGCCGGCCGGCTCTCGGTCGACGGGCAGCTGGTTGGCTACCGCCAGAAGGGGGACAAACTCTACGAGCTGAAGCTGAAGGAAGCGGCCCTGCAACGCCAGGATATCGGGATGGTGTTCCAGCGCTTCAACCTGTTTCCGCACCTGACGGCGGTTGAGAACATCATCCTGGCTCCCATGCGGGTGAAACGGCTGTCCAGGGCCGCCGCCACCGTCCGGGCCAAGGAACTGCTGGAGCGGGTGGGCCTGGGGGATAAGGGCGACCACTACCCGGCGCATTTGTCGGGCGGTCAGCAGCAGCGGGTGGCGATTGCCCGTGCCCTGGCCATGGATCCGAAGCTGATGCTCTTCGATGAACCGACGAGTGCGCTGGATCCGGAACTGGTGGGTGAGGTGCTTGACGTCATGAAGGAGCTGGCCCGGACCGGCATGACCATGATCGTGGTCACCCACGAGATGGGTTTCGCCCGGGAAGTGGCGGACACGCTGGTCTTCATGGATGAGGGCGTGGTGGTGGAAGCCGGACCGCCCCGGCAGGTCCTAAGCGACCCGCAGCATGACCGGACCAAGGCGTTCCTTTCCAAGGTCCTTTGACGAGGTGCTCTTCCGCGGACGCCGGGCGGAGGGCGTCACGGTGTTCTGATCGGCAGCAGCCGTGGGACAGACTGTTGCCGTGAGCAACTCTCCCCGGACCGGCCTCGCCGTTGCTGGACTCAGCCTCGGCACGGCGCTGAACCCGCTGAACTCGTCCATGATCGCCGTCGCCCTCGTGGTGCTGCGCGCGGACTTCGGGCTCGACGTCGCCACGGTCACCTGGGTGATCACGGCGTTCTACCTCACCTCCGCGGCGGGCCAGCCGGTGATGGGCCGGCTGGCGGACCGGTTCGGCCCGCGCCGCCTGTTCGTGCTGGGGATGTCCGTGGTGGCGGCGACCTGCGCCGTGGCGCCCTTCGCGCCGAACTTCGCCCTGCTGTGCGTGGCGCGGGCGTTCATGGCCCTCGGCACCGCGACAGCCTACCCGAGCGCCGTCGTTCTGGTCGGGGCGCTGGCCCGGCAGGCCCAGACGGAGTCCAGCCGGCCGCTGGGACGGATCCAGATGGCCAACACTTCCGCGGCCGCCGTCGGGCCGGTAGTCGGCGGACTGTTGGTGAGCCTGGTCGGGTGGCAGGCCCTGTTCCTGATCAACGTTCCGCTCGCGCTCGCGGCCATCATTCTGGTCCGGCGGTTCGCCCCGGCTGATGAGGGACGGGAACGCGGCCGCGTCTCTGAGCTACTGCGGGACTCGGACATTCCGGGCATCGTGGCCTTCCTGGGGGTCATGGTGCTCGTGATGATGGCGCTGCTGGATGTGCTCCCGGGATACCGCTGGTGGCTGTTGGGCGGCGGGACCCTGCTGGCCGTTCTGTTTGTCTGGCGTGAGCTGCGGTTCGCGCCGCCGTTCCTGGACCTGCGGCTGCTGGGCCGGAACCGGCCGCTGCTGCTGGTCTATTTGGGCTTCGCGCTGTTCAGCGGCGTCTATTACTTCGCGTTCTTCGGCCTGCCGCAGCTGCTGCAGGAAGCCGGCGGTTACGATCCCGGCATCGTCGGTCTGCTGATGCTGCCGCTGGCCGCAATGTCGGTGGTGGTCACGCCGCCCGCGGTCCGCGCGATGGACCGCGTCGGCGTGAAGCGGGTGCTGATCGCCGGCGTCGTGCTGCTGATCGTTGCGTCCGGGACGATGTGGCTGCTGACGGCGTCGTTCGCCGTCCCGCTGGTCATTGCCCTGACCGCCCTGCTGGGGGTCCCGTACGGGGTGGTCAGCATCGCCTCCAGCCAGGGCATGTACCTTTCCAGCCGGCCGGAGGAACGCGGCGTGGCCGCCGGGATCTATCAGACCTGCCGCTACCTCGGCGCGATCTTCGCGACGGTGCTGATCGGCATCTTCTATGGCACCGGAGTGAACCAAGCCAACTGGGGACTTCTGGTCGTCGTCATGCTGGGACTCGGCGCGGTGGTGTTCGCGGTGTCGCTGCTGTGGCGGGAGCGGCAGGCCTAGCGCCCGCCCCGGTTGGGGCAGGGTCGGGCAGGCCGGACCCAACGTTCAGTCTTTCAGTTTGCTGGCCGTGACTTCGAATGCTTCCACTTCAAGAATCTGGATGTGTTGCTCCTTGGCGGTAGCCGCGCGGATGCTATTTGCGGCCTGCTGACTCGAAGTCAGAGCTTCCTCGGTGTCCCACAGGGTAATCGACAGTGCTTTGTCGGATTCCTTTCCGTTCAGGAAATAGATGCCAAGGCATCCGGGGATTTCAAGCACCTGCTTGAGGGTTTCTTCCGTAGGCGCACCCGAAGTAGTTTCGGGGCCGGTTTTGTATGTGCTGACTCGGGCGAACATCGATCTTCCTCCATTAGCCTTGGTTGGAGCCTTCTTACCGTTTCAGTCCCGGGCTGAGTGCGTGACCTGTATGGCGGGAGACATGGTGCCGCGGGACAACCCGCTGGATGGGTTGGGGCTCCTACCACCAGTAAGGACCCGATAACGCGCAGGCGCAAGGTCCAGTGGAGAGGTCAACGCGGCATATTGACACGCCCGACGGGCCGGAATGCTGTCGGCCTTAACGAGGCTTTTTGCCCGTTTCTCACCGTTTTTCAACGTAATGTCGGCGCTCAGTCCGGGCTGCTTAGCTTGGTGACGCCAGCAAGGAGAGTTCTAATGTCCACTTGGGAAATGTCCGGAAAGTATGTGGGCAACTGCAGTTGCCTGCTGATTTGTCCGTGTCCTATCGACGGCGTTCCCACCGGCCCGAAGGGCGAGTGCCGCAGTGTCAATGTGTTCCATATTGCCAGTGGAAACGTCACCGCCGCCGGGGAAACAGTGAGCGCGTTCTCCACTGTCTGCACTACTCCGGAGCGGACATTTGCTGTTGCGGGGATGGGCCGTTCGGCTGCTGTTGCCGGTAACGCCGCACCCAGTTGCGCCGCGGTGGCGGGCACGGCCGCCACAATGGTCAGATGCCGTCGCGGCGCGTTGCTTTTCAAATGATTCTTTCTCCCAATATGCAAGATTTCCGTAGGAGTACCTGACGATTTGGGCTTTACCGGTATTCCGCGAGGCGATGCCGAGATAGTGAAGAGACCGCCGGAATTCACCGGCACGAAAATGCACGAACCTTCCAGGTTAGGGGCGGTCCGGCTGCGGTAGCGCGAGCCGTTGATGTGCCATAGGCGGGGTGGGAAACTTGTGTTGCGGTCTCATCCTCTTAAGGAGTCGGAAATGCCTGACGGGAATGGATTGATCAAGCGGTTTTACACGGAGGTGCTCGAGGGCGGAGACCTGACCCTCATCGATGAACTGGTGAGTGATGACTTTGTCGCTCACGATCCCCTACCCGGACAACCGCCCACCAAGGACGGGCTTAGATTCTTCGTCAACACGATGCGGGCCGCCTTCCCGGACCTCAGGGCCACGACCACCGAGCCGGCGCTGACGGAGGGAAATCTGGAGGCGCGCTACGTGGTGTTGACCGGAACGCATCAGGGGGAACTGATGGGCGTCGCGCCCACCGGTCGCAGTGTCGAATTCAGCGGCATAGACATTATTCGTGTCGATGACGGAAAAGTCGTTGAGCACTGGGGAGCCACGGACACCTTTACTCTCATGCAGCAGATCGGCGCCCTACCGAAGTAACGCCACAGAAAAGGCCTCTTCCTACCGGGAAGAGCTCTTTCCACGCGCCGAAATTCCTCATCTTCAGGCGAGTCTGGGTCTGGTCTGCCTGGCACAGGCCATCCTCCACCGTCACGGCGTCCGTGGTGAATTTGATCGCTCTTTGGCGGCATTCTGTGATCGCTTGGTGTCACCTTCCGGGAACACGAGACGAACGGCTAGCCGTTAAGTGCTCGCGACCGTCTATAAGACGTTGCGCGTGACATTCCCAGATCTCATGTGTCTCGCAACTAACGGCGAACACGCCGATTCGACCAGAAGGTTGCGAGACATAGTTACGAGAATCGCCAGTTGCAATCGATGTGACTGTCCGTTCAGAATGGCGGTTTTTTCACCGTTCGAATGGCGGTTTCAGCTGAGGCCAGGCGGCCCAGGCCACGGGCCCGGTCCCGCCCGGTGCAGGCATCCGTTCGTGCCGCAAACTTCCGTTTCCGCTCCAAGCCCCCGTGTTGCATCAGACAGATGTGTGAATCGCAACGGTATTTGACGTTGTTTTGTCAGCGGTGAATGGCGGGTGTCCTTTAGGGAACGCGTAGGGACGCTGCTGCTGCATGGTGTCCTGGCGAGTGCAACCGGCTTTGGGAGGGACCTGCGACGTTGGTGCCACTTCCTGACTATGAGCTGGACGGTGCCGTGGAAATCGGGTGGCATCTGGGGAGAGTCAGTCCGCGTTTTCGGACGCGTCGGGCATCTGCTCTGTCGTTTAGACATCCTTACTCGGATGCGGCAGCGGAGAGCATGGTGACGGGGAGGACCACCACCTGTTCGGTGGCGGTCCTCAAAGGTGTCTTCCGGACGGCAGGTCCTCGAGCCGCCGGTCCGGGCAGTGTGCGCTGGTGCCGCTCCAGCCTCCTAGGGAACGTATGGTGCGGAGTGTCTGGGTGAACCGCTCGATTGGCGGGGCATGAGCGTGGGCATGGATTTCCGGATCCTGGGTTCCTTGCCGGGGTTCACGATGAGGTCGATCGCATTGCCGGCGATCTGGTCCAGAGGCACCCGCACGGACGAGAGCGGGGTTGAAAGGCGGGAGGAGAGGGGTATGTCGTTGTAGCCGACCAGGGCGAGGTCTTCCCCGACGGTGATATCGAGTCGGTGGGCGGCCGCGATGACCCCCATGGCCAGGTTGTCGTTGGCGGCGAAGACCGCGCTGGGACGTTTTCCTTTGTCGCTGCCCAGCAGGGATTCCGCGGCGGAGAAGCCGCTTTCAATGCCATAGCCGGCGGCGACCAGCCAGTCTTCCCGGGGGTCAATGCCTGCTTGTTCCAGGGCTTTGCGGGCGCCGGCGAGACGGGCTATTCCGGTGGAGGTGAAGGACGGGCCGGTGATGACGGCGATGTGGCGGTGCCCGAGATCGATGAGGTGGCGGACTGCCAGGTATCCGCCCACCTCATCGTCGCCGAGTGCGGAGGGACTGACCCCGTCGGTGCGCAGTACCAGCGCGTGCACCACACCCCGTTCGCGCAGATGCCGGGGCAGTTCGTCGTCAAGCCGGGCCGTGGCGAGGATCAACCCGTCGACATTGCGGTCCAGGAGTGTTTCGGCGGCGCGGCGTTCGTCGTCGGGATCGTCCCCGCTGGTGGCGACCATAGCGAAGTATCCGCGGTCCGACGCCGCCCGCTCGAGTTCCTCGAACATCAGGGCCATCACGGTGTCGCTCAGACGCGGAACGAGCACCCCGAGGGTCCGGGTTTCACCCCGGCGCAGGTTGGAGGCGAAGGAGTTCCTGCGGTATCCGAGTTCCTCGGCGACCTTCCGGACGTGGACAGCTGCCGCGGACCGGGAGGCGGTGCCTCGTTCGTCCAGAGCGCGGCTGGCGGTCGAAAGACTCACTCCGCTGGCCGCCGCAACATCCCTGAGGGTGACGGTCGTGCCTGGGACAGCCGGTTCCATGGGCGTTCTCCTGTTCGGGATGGTCTTAGTAGACACTCTATTTCCTCCTTGTTCCGAACTTGGCCCTTGACAGTGAGCTGGAACACGTTGCAGAATGAAAACGTTCCCGCAATCGTTCTCACAGCCTAGCGGGATATCGATCAACAAGACAGAGGAAGCTCAAATGACCATCGATCTCCGCGGACTCGTTCCCGCACCCGTGACGCCGTTCAACCGCGACGGCAGCGTCGACGTCGACGCGATCCACCGTCTGGGCGGCTGGCTGGCCAGCGTCGAGGGCGTCAAGGGCCTTGTGGTCCTGGGCCACGCAGGCGAAGGCACCTTCCTGACCCAGGACGAGCACGCTCTCGTCATTCGTGAATTCAAGAACGCCGTCAACGGCGAAATCCCGATCATCGCCGGCATCACCGCCGAAGGAAACACAGTCGCTGCGCTGGAAGCCCAGCGTGCCGTTGAGGCAGGTGCCGAGGCCGGTCTTGTCTACCCGTCCCACGGCTGGCTCCGCTTCGGCTACCAGAAGGGCGCCCCGCAGACCCGTTACAAGGAGATCTACGAAACTTCCGGCCTGCCGCTCATCCTCTTCCAGTACCCGGATGCCACCAAGGCAACCTACGATCTGGAGACCCAGCTGGAGATCGCCGGCCAGGAAGGCGTGTTCGCCACCAAGAACGGCGTTCGGAACATGAAGCGCTGGGACACCGAAATCCCGGTCCTGCGCGAAACCTACCCTGATCTGCAGATCCTCACCTGCCACGACGAGTACCTGCTGCACACCATGTTCGATGTCGACGGCGCACTGGTCGGCTACGGCGGGCTCGCCCCCGAGCCGCTGGTCGAACTCATCGCCGCAGGCAAGGCCAAGGATTACGCCGCCGCCCGCGCCATCCACGACCGCCTGCTGCCGGTGACCAAGAACGTCTACCACCGCGGATCCCACATGGAAGGCACCGTCGCCCTCAAGGAAGGCCTCATCGCCCGCGGCATCCTCGAGCACGCCACCGTCCGGCCCCCGCTGCTTCCCCTGGCCGAGGGAGCCGGCGAGGAGATCGCGAAGGCCCTGAAGTCCGCCAACCTGGGCAACGTCACCGTCCCTGCGTAACATCGCAGTTCAGGGGTGGCGGGCCGACAACGGCCCGCCACCCCTCCCCTAAACTTCACTCTCCCACCGGTCAACGAAGACCCCAGCGATGCAGCTGGAGAAGGAGGACTCGCCAATGCGCGAGCACAACAGGACCGCCCACGCAGTAAAGGTCCAGCCGGGGCATACGGTCAGCAACGAACAAGCTTCGCCTGCATCCGATTCACTTACAACTGATGCTCCGAAGCGCCGGACCTTCCTGGGCTACCTTGCACTCATGGGCCCGGCCTTCGTCGTCGGCGCGTGGCAGTTCGGCCCCGGCAACCTCACCACCGCCGTCCAGGCCGGCAGCCGCTTCGACTACAGCCTCGTCTGGGTCATCGCCGTCTCCACGATCCTGATGATCTTCTTCACCGACATGAGCGTCAGACTCGGCATCGCCACACCCACCTCCCTGATCACCTCCATCAAGGACCACCTGGGCAAATGGGTGGGCGTCCTGGCCGGATTCGGCGTCTTTGGCATCACCCTGATGTTCTCCGTCGGCAACGCCGTCGGCTCAGGCCTGGGCCTGTCCCTGGTCTTCGGCGGCTCCCCGGTCCTCTGGACCGTGATCTGCACTGCCGCCGTCGGCTTCGTTCTGGCCTTCCGCAACGTCTACGGCATCGTGGAAAAAGCCCTGCTGGTCATCGTTGTCCTCATGGGCCTGGCCTTCATCGCCAGCACCATCGTCGCCCAGCCCGACTGGTACCGGTCCATGGAAGGCATGGTTCCAAGCCTGCCGCCGGGAAGTGAAATCCTCATCGTGGCCCTGGTCGGCACCAACTTCTCCATCAACGCCGCGTTCTACACCTCCTACGGCATCAAGGAACACCGCCGCACCCGCGCCGACTACCGCGACATCACCCTCGTGGACACCATCCCCGGCATCGTCGCCCCCGGCATCATGACAGCCCTCGTCATCATGGTCGCGGCCGCCGTACTCGGCAAGACCGGCGCCGAAGCCGGAACCATCAACGCCCTCGCCTCCGTCTTCGCACCCCTCGCCGGCCCCGTCGGAGCCAAGCTCTTCGCTCTCGGCCTCTCAGGAGCCGCCTTCTCATCCATGATCGCCAACGCCACCGCCGGCGGCACCATGTTCTCCGACGCCCTGGGCCGCGGCGCCAAAGCAGGATCGCCTACCGCCCGCATCATCACCGGCATGATCCTTGCCTTCGGCCTGATCATCACCCTTTCGTTCCAGTCCTCACCCGTGACACTGATCGTCATCGCCCAATCCCTCACCGTACTCATCGCCCCCATGCTCGGCGTCCTCATCGTCATCATGGCCAACAGGTCCTCCATCATGGGAGAGCTCCGCAACAGATGGTGGCACAACCTCTTCGGCGCCATCGGCCTCATCGCCATCATCGCCTCCTCCATCAGACTCATCACCACCCTGCTCGGCTAAACAGCACCCGCACCGAGTCCCAACCCATAAGGAGCGCCCCCTGCACACGCCGGGGGCGCTCCTGCTTGCGTCCTGAACGACCGACAATAAGACAGCGGCACGAATGCAGATGCCGCCGTCTTCGAATACAACAGTTTTACAAGACAGACAAGCGGGCTCAGGTCGGGAAGGCATCTCAAATACGACCGTTTCCGCTACAAACCACCAAGCGCGTTCAAAAGATTTGTGACTTTCAGCGATAAATGGCGGTCTTTTTGCGTCGCTAAATGGCGGCCTGCTGGTTCGGGAGTGCTCGCGACCGCCTATAAAAGGTTGCTCGAGACATTCCGAGATCACGTGCGACCTGAGCAGCGGGCTCGCCGCCTTCGACCAGGCGGACAGCGCTTCGAATCTGGCTGTCAGTGACCCGGCGAGGCCGGCCACCAAGGTCCCTTCCAGCTTCTCGGCGTTTGGCGATGGAATCGGTGACGCGTTCGCGTTTGATCTCGTGTTCCATCTGCGCGAGAGCGGCCATGATCGTGAACAGCATGGACCCCATTGATGTCGCAGTGTCGACATCGCCTCCACCGAGGTTTAGAACGCGCAAGCCGGCTCCTCGACTGCGGAGTTCGTCGGCGAAGGCGAGCATGTTCTGTGTCGAACGTCCGAGCCTGTCCAGCGTGGTGATGACGAGGGTGTCGCCATCGATCAGCGCGTCGAGGGCCCGATCGAACTGTGGTCGTGAAGTTCGCGCCCCGGAAACGCCGTGATCGATGTAGAGGTCATCGCGCCGGACACCGGCGGCAAGAAGGTCTGACTGTTGCCGGTCGGTGGATTGCTGCCGCGTGGAAACGCGTGCATAGCCAATCAGTTTGGCCATGGACTGCTCCGATGTGTCTCATAACTAATGGTGGATACAGTGATTCAACCAGAAGGTTTCGAGACATAGTTACGAGAACCGCCGATGGTGAAGAAACTCGGACAATCTCGCGAAAAATAAGATGCTGCAATTGTCATAGCGACCGAGCCTGTGAGACGTCTCGTATCCCAATGGATACGAGACTGGGGGACGAGATCATGCCCTCGCTCCGTGGCTGGCGCATCATTGCCCTGCGACCTTAATCGACGCTCAGTCGCCTTCATTCACCTCGTCCGGCTCGTCTGGCTATGCGCGGGCCATTCCCGTCGTCGCGGTGCGGGCGGCAATGGCGAGGGTGAAGGCTGTTGCGAGCCCGAGTACCGTCCAGGCGTAAATTTCCCAGCCGGGGAGGCTAGTTGTGGCAAGCCAGCGGATGGCGTAGTTAGTGGTTGCGCCCACGGGAAAGGTAAACACCCAAAATAATTGCGTAAAGGGAAGCTTACGGTACTCAGGGAGGAGCATGACCTGCATTAGCGCCATGATTGCCAGCACACCAGTGAGCCCGAGCTGCGCGGCCGCCATTGGACCGGGGTGTGACACCATCCAAGCGATGTTTGCCGTTGCAGGCGCAGCCAGGTATGCGGACAGTCCGGTCTTGGCTGACGGTGCCAGCGCACCTCCGGTCATGAGCCGGACGGTGACGACAGTTCCAACGACAAGCCAAAAGAACATGCCGGCGCCAAATGTGGCTATGGCGGCATCATGGGCGTGGATGCTTGAGAATCCGATGCTGGCGACGAAGGATCCGGCTACGACAGGCAGCAGGTAGCCAGGGTGGATGGACTGCATCGATACCCCGCCGGTGACCCAGTGGGCGAGGAGTTGTGCGGCGACAATGGCCAGCGCGGCGATGAACGCGCCACACAGCCAGGCACCCCAGGGCGGCAGGTACTGGCTGTAGTGGGAGGAAAGCAGGATCCCGATGAGTGGAATAAAGGATGCGAAAGGCCCTGCCACCTCGTGCTTGAGGTCAGAACGGAATGTTCCTTTCCGCCGCAGGCCGCGGAACACGTACGTGACGGTCAGGACCAGCCACAGGGCGGTGGCTGTTCCGTAGAGAATTTCCTCCGGCCACACCGGGGATCCGAGAGCCCCCCTGGCAGCGGACCAGCCGCCGCCCAAACCGGCAAGCCCCAGCGGTACGCCGAACCGGCTCAACTCATGCATCCCTGGCTCGGCGTGCGGAAGCAGAACAGGTTCCTGAGCCACAGGCGCCTGGGCAACAGTGGTGGCACTAGGTGTCATGGTGCCAGCGCATCCGGTTTGTGGGGAAAGACGAGGAGTGTGCTTGTGGCGGTGGCGAGGAGTTCACCGTCGGCGGCGCTGAGGCGGCCTTCTGTGAAGATGAGCCGCGAACCAGCTTTCACCACTGACCCCTCTGCGCGAAGGGCGCCCTTCCGGAGCGTGACGGGCCGCAGGTACTTCACCGCCAGGTCGATGGAGGTGTAGCCGAGCCCTGCTGCCAAGGTGGTGTGTGCTGCGCAGCCGAGGGCCGTGTCAAGGAGTGTGCATGTTAGGCCGCCGTGCACCATTCCAAGGGGGTTGTAGTGGGCTTCTCCCGGCCGGCACTCGAATTCGACGTGTCCATGTGTAGCTTCGACGAGATCGAATTTCATCAGGGACGCGATCGGCGGCGGCGCTATGCTGCCGTCGCGGAGGCCTGAAAAGTAGTCCAGACCCGACAGTAGTGGCAGCTGTTGGAGAGCTACTGCCGGATCCATCCAGGTGAAGGTCTCCGAGCGCTCTGCGGAGGTGTTGCTTGTCATGAATGTATCTCTCTGAGTTCTTACGAGGTCTTCAGGCTTTGCCGGGGTCATGCAGAGGCATCGGCTGCCAAGGCAGGGTACAAATCCAGGATCGGCCCTGACAGTCCGAGCTTCACGCCGGCAGCGATGTCGTCCACGATGACCTCGTAATCTCCCTGCTCGAGCGCATCGAACGACTTCCGCACGACTTCCTCCGGGGAAATTTTTGGGGCATCGACGCCCTTCGCCATGGCGGTGTCGATGTAGCCGACGTGCACGCCCGTGACGTGCGTGCCTTGGGGGGCCAGTTCCGTCCGGAAGGAGTTGGTCGCCGACCACAGCGCCGCCTTTGATGCGCTGTAGGCGCCGGTGAGCGCGATCCAGCTGAGCGCCGAGTGGATGTTGAGGACCGCTGACGTCCCGCTTGCCGCGAGCACCGGCGCGAATGCCCGGGTCAGGGCGACCGGTCCGAAGAAATTGGTCTCCATCACGTTTCGGATTTCCTCGTCGGGCAGTGCAAGGAGTGTGTCCGATTCCACGGCAATGCCGGCGTTGTTAATGAGGACCGTGACGTCCGGAGCCTGCGCGACGGCGGCCCGGATCGAGGCAGGGTCGGTGACATCGAGCGCGAGCGGGACGATGCGGGCATCGTTCCACTCCTGGGGACGGCGGGCTGTCGCATACACCTTGGCCGCGCCCCTGGCGAGGGCCTGTTCCACGAACTCGCGGCCCAGTCCTCCGTTCGCGCCGGTGACAAGGACGACGGCGCTAGACAGCTGTGGCATGAATTCTCCTGATCTCAGACAGGGCGGCGACGTAGTTATCGCTGCCTTCGAAAGTCAGGTTAGCCGAGTCGGTTGGATTTTCCAACTAACTTGTATACTTACAGAAAGCACTGAAAGCAGGTAAGCGATGAAACCATCCGATACAGCCACAGATGCGCCCAGGGCGTGTTTCATCGCAGCAGGGCTCGAGGTGCTGGGCGAGCGGTGGGCGCTGCTGGCGCTTCGGGAGATGTCCCTGGGTGTACATCGGTTCGACCAGATAGCCCGCAATACAGGTGCGTCCCGCGACATCCTGACAGGTCGGCTGCGGACACTGGAAAGCCATGGCGTTATTGAGCGCGTCCAATATTCCGAGCGCCCCCAGCGCCATGAGTACCACCTCACAACTTCCGGGGCCGAAGTTGCTCCCATTCTCATCTCGCTCGCGGCGTGGAGCAGTACCTGGATGCGCGACACGACACCCCGCGCCTCCTACCGGCACAGTTGCGGGGCCGACCTGAAACCGGTGCTGACGTGCGCGGAATGCGGCGAGGAATTCAGAGTGGGCAGTCTGATGCTGGGACCGCTGGTGTCAACGGCCGACGCCATCCCGGTAGACCAGTAACGACAAACCTGAAGGGCGACGACGGGACATCCCGCGGTCGTCCGCTGTAGCGGCCGCACGAACCAAGGAATTTCAATAAGACATACATCAAGAGGAGATAAATGTCCGGCAATCCGGCAGCAGTGACACTGGAGGTAGTTGACTTTGAAGACCCCAGAGCAGCCCGTCTGCGGGATCTGTTAACAGACGAGCTTCTCGCCCGATACGCTACCGAAGAAGAACCTCATCTTTCCGAAGCAGCGCAGAAAGCGCTCTCCGTACCACCGCAAGATTTCATCGCCAACGTCCTGGTACTTAATACCGTAGGTGAAGCCATAGGGCACGGCGCTCTCCGCCGGTTGAATGGGGAATGGGAGGTCAAACGGGTCATTACAGACCCTGCGGCCCGAGGTATGGGCGCTGCGACCGTACTCATGGCTGAACTCGAAAGGATTGCCGCCAGTGCCGGCGCCCGCCGCGTTATCCTGCAAACCGGGGGTAAGCAGCCGGAAGCTGAAGCTGTTTATCGAAAACTCGGATACAGGCAGATACCCACTTATCCTCCCTACGAGCACTCCATCCCGTCGTCGATCTGCTTTGCAAAAGAGCTTCAGCCTATGGAGGACCGACTCCCGTCCATTCTCGGCCAGGAATAGAGGTCCGGCCGTGGGGCAGAAAAGGTCCATCTCTAACTTGAGCTATTAGTCTCGCTCGAACCCCGATAGTGGGCCTTCCGTAAGCATGGCAGCCGGCTGCTACCGTATCTTCACGGACACGGCGTCCGGCTCTCTGGAATCCCGCCCGGAACTGACGAAAATCCTGGACCAACTCCGGCCCGGGGACACGCTGGTCGTATGGAGGCTGGATCGCCTCGGCCGATCCATCCGGCACTTGATTGATCAGCTGGGTGGCCTGCAGGAACGCGGCATCGGATTCCGCTCCCTGCAGGAAGCGATCGATACCACGTCTTCAGGTGGGCGTCTCGTCTTCCATGTATTCGCCGCACTGGCAGAGTTCGAACGGGATCTGATCCGTGAACGGACCAACGCAGGCCTCCAGGCGGCACGGGCACGCGGGCGCTCCGGCGGCAGGCCCGCACTGCTGACCAAGGACAAACTCCGGACTGCACGACGGCTTTACGAGCAGCAGGAGATGACGGTTGAGAAGATCGGTGAGGTCCTCGGCGTCAGCCGCGCCACCGTGTATCGGGCACTCCGGCGCGAACCGGCACCTGCTGCGCCGCGGCTGCGGCGGTCAACCGCCACACAGAAATCTGTCCGGTGACGGCCGGAGGCAGCAGTACCCGACGGGGGATGCTGCCTCCACACCTGAGCAGGCGGCGTTGATGCGCTGGCAGATCCTGTGCCGGCACGTCGAAGACGGCGTGCCACTGACGACCCTCGCCGCACTCGAAGGCATCGGACTCCGGACACTGCAGCGCTGGCACGCCGCCCACAAACGCAGCGGCATCGCCGGACTCGCCACAGCAAACCGCGGGACCTCCCAACGCAGGAGCACTCCCGAGCTGGTCGCACTTGTCGAAGGTCTGGCCCTGCTGAAACCGCGCCTGCCCGTGGCCACCATCGCCCGCAAGGCCAACCGCGTCGCCGCCGACCACGACTGGCCGCCGCTCTCATACAGCACACCACCGAGCCAAGCGCCCCAACGCCATCTGGCAGGCAGACCACACCGAACTGGACATCCTCGTCCTGGACGCGAACCTGAAGCCCGGGCGCCCGTGGCTCACCACGATCCTGGACGACTACTCCCGCGCAGTCTGCGGCTACATGCTCTTCCTCGGAGCACCGTCAGCTATGAACACCGCACTGGCACTGCGACAGGCCATCTGGCCCAAGGCCCGAGCAGAGTGGCCCATGTGCGGGATCCCCGACACCCTCTGCGTCGACCACGGGTCGGATTTCACCAGCAACCACCTGGCCCAGACGGCGAAGGACCTGCACTTCGAAATCACCTACTCAACAGTTGCCAGACCCCAAGGGCGGGGCAAGATTGAACGGTTCTTCGGCAGCGTTAATACCGAGCTGTTGACCGAACTGCCCGGACGCCTGACCCGCGACACCCGCCTCCGGCACCGGTGCTGACCCTCAAAGAGCTAGACACGGCAATCTGCCGTTTCATCATGGAGGACTATCACCAACGCGAGCACCCCGAGATCAGGGCCACCCCGCATCATGCCTGGGTAGGCGACGGCTGGCTGCCCAGGCTCCCGGCAACCATGGACGAACTGAATCTATTGCTGCTGACCGTGGCCAAACCCCGGATCGTCCACCGCGACGGCGTGCACTTCCAGGGGCTCAGATACGTCTCGCCACTCCTGGCCGCCTACGTCCGAGAACCGGTCATTGTCCGCTGCGACCCGCGGGACATCACTGAGATCCGCGTCTTCCACAAGAACCAGTTCATCTGCAGGGCCGTGGACCCTGACCACGAAACCTCCACTCTCACTTTGAAAGACATCCAGGGGGCGCGATCGGCCCGCCGCCGGGAACTGCGCGGACAAATCAACCAGCGCATCTCAGTCGTGGCCCGGCACCTGCCGGACCTGGCATCAGCTAAACCAACTCCCGCCCCGGACGCTGTTGATCCACCCAAGAAGCGCCCAAAGCTACGCACCTACCTGGAGGACGGCCAATGACTGCACAGAGCTTCATCGCAACGAAAGAGCCCGCCGGTTCGCTGAGTTCGCGGACACGGTGCGCCGCCAGCACACCATCGGTATCTGCTACGGCCAGGCCGCAATCGGCAAGACCCTCTCCGCCAGGCGCTAGGCAAACTGGCACAAGGCAGAGAACCTCCTGGAACAGTGGGGTCCCCGGGACGACTCTGACTATCAGATCTATGCGGCCCTGGCCCGGGCACGCAGCGTCTTCTACACCCCCGCTGTGCTCACCTCGCCCAAACAGATCCATCCCGAACTCGAGCACATCAGCACCCGCGTATCTGCGTTGACCAGCATCTGGAAAAGATCGGCAAGAAGACAGGACCACCCACCCGCACCGGCAAGCATGTGGAGCTGCTCATCATTGACGAATCCGAGCGGCTCAACGCCACGGCGCTTGAGCTCCTGCGTGACCGCTACGACCGGGACAGCATAGCCCTGATCCTCATCGGCATGCCCGGGATTGAAAAATGGTTCAGCCGCTACGCGCAGCTCTACAGCAGGGTCGGCTTCGCCCACAAATACCGTCCACTCGCCCAGGAAGAACTGAATTTCGTTTTGGAGCGCCGATGGCACAAACTCGGTCAGACCCTGGACCCGGAAGATTTCACCGATGCCCAGGCCATCGCAGCCGTCGCCCGGATTACCCGAGGCAACTTCCGCCTCATCGACCGGCTATTCACCCAAGTCGAACGAGTCATGAAAATCAATGAACTCAGCACCATCACCGACGACGTCATTGAAGCCGCACGCTCAACCCTCGTCATCGGAATCAGCTAAACCGCCAAACCGAGCTGCGAAAAAGCAGGGCGGTGAACGAGGGGGGACTGTAATTTAAACGGTGTAACTCCAGAGAATTAGGAGGTTGCCGTGACTGATGTGATTAGTGATGTGACTGCTGCGACGAGCATGGTTGCGCCGGCTCCGGCGGACGCGCTGGATGAGCAGTTGGTGCAGCAGCTGAGTGAGCGGGCGCGTGCGGAAGGCCTGCGGCTGACCGGTGAGGGCGGGCTGCTGTCCCGGCTGACGAAGATGGTCGTGGAATCGGCGCTGGAGGGCGAGATGGAGGACCATCTGGGCTACGCCCGGCACGATCCGGCTGGCAGGGACGGCGGGAACTCGCGGAACGGCACCCGGTCCAAGGAGCTGTTGACCGAGGCCGGTCCGGTGCAGATCGCGGTGCCGCGGGATCGGGACGGCTCGTTCACCCCGGAGCTGGTCAGGAAGCGGCAGCGCCGCCTGTCCGGGCTCGATGACCTGGTCATTTCGCTGTCCGCCAAGGGACTCACGTACGGGGAGATCTGCGCCCACCTGGCCGAGGTCTACGGCGCGGAGGTCTCCAAGCAGACGATCTCCACCATCACGGAGAAGGTCTTGGAGGGTTTGGCGGCCTGGCAGAGCCGGCCGCTGGATCCGGTCTATCCGGTGATCTTCATCGACGCGGTGATCGTGAAGATCCGCGACGGGCAGGTCACGAACCGGCCGATCTACGTGGCGCTGGCGGTGACCTGCGAGGGCACCCGTGACATTCTTGGGCTCTGGGCCGGCGAGCACGGTGACGGGGAGGGGGCGAAGTACTGGCTGCGGGTCCTGTCCGAGATCAAGAACCGCGGCACCCAGGACTGCCTGATTGTGGTCTGTGACGGGCTCAAGGGCCTGCCCGAGGCCATCGCCACCGTCTGGCCGCAGACGATCACCCAGACCTGCATTGTTCACCTTTTGCGCAACTCGTTCCGCTACGCGTCGAAGAAGGACTGGTCCGCGATCGCGAAGGACCTCAAGCCCGTCTACACGGCGGCGTCGGAATCCGATGCCCTGGACCGGTTCGTGGAGTTCAGCGAGAAGTGGGAGAAGCGCTACCCGGCGATCATCCGGCTGTGGACCAACGCCTGGGCCGAGTTCGTGCCCTTCCTGCAGTTCGACCGCGAGATCCGCACGATCATCTGCACGACCAACGCCATAGAGAGCATCAACGCGCGCATCCGGCGAGCCGTGAATGCCCGCGGACACTTCCCCACGGAGCAGGCCGCGCTCAAATGCGTCTATCTGGCGGTCATGAGTCTGGACCCCACCGGGACGGGCCGACAACGCTGGTCCAACCGCTGGAAGGCTGCGCTCAATGCCTTCGAAGTCACCTTCGACGGACGCCTGTCCGCCGGCAAGAAATAAAATCAAAACCAGTTACACCGAAAACTTGACGCTGATACTGGAAGGGTCCGGGAATGCAGTGACCCGATACTTGACTGGCGGCCCCCTTCGGGGGACCTGTCCTTGACCTGATTTGTCCTGCGTTCCCGGGACCAGCCGTGGGCTCTGCCGGTTCATGACCTCATAGGAGCATGACCGATCCCATGACCAGTTGGCCCTGCCATGGTGCGCGTCCCTTCAGCGTCCTGTCTGCGGCCGACAGGGCCAACGGTGACAACCCGAACCGTTGCTTGGAAGGACACCATATGCCACACGCGAGAGCGGATGTCGACGCGGCCGGACGCGTCGCCGGGGTCGACACCCACACCGACACTCACACCCTTGCCATTCTCACCGAGAACGGCGCGGTGGTCTCCACCGCGACGTTCACGGCGGACAGCCGTGGCTATGCCGCGCTCATCGATGCCGTAGCCTCAGCCGGCCCCGTCCGGGGGATCGGTGTCGAGGGCACCAACTCCTACGGCGCCGGCCTGACCCGGGCCCTTCAGTCCGCCGGACACACCGTGCTGGAAGTCCTGCGCCCTACCCGGCAGGTGCGCCGGATGAATGGGAAATCAGATCCTGTCGACGCAGTCGAAGCTGCCCGTACGGTGCTTTCCGGCCGTGGCATCTCCATCCCGAAAGACACCAACACCGCCGCTGAATCCATCCGATTCCTGCTCGGCGCGCGGAAACGGTTCGTCTCCTCCATGACCTCGATCTCCAACGCCATTAAAGGGCTGCTGATCACCGCTCCAGAACCGGTCCGCGCCAGATACCGGGACCTGGACACGGACGCGCTGCTGCGCCGTCTGGCCAGTAGTCGTCCTGGATCCGATCTGGCCGGCCCTGAAGACGCCGCCGGGCTGGCCCTGAAGACGATGGCTTGCGCCCACCAGGAGCTCTCAGACCGCGTCGCCGGCATCGAGACGCAATTGCATGAACTCGTCCAGGCGCACCACCCAGCATTGCTGGATGTCTACGGCGTCGGGACCCTGGTCGCCGCGCAACTCGTCGTGACCGCGGGCGGCAACCCAGAGCGGATCCGCAACGAAGCGTCGTTCGCCGCGCTCTGCGGCGCCGCGCCAATCCCGGCGTCCTCCGGGCGCACCACCCGCCACCGGCTCAACCGTGGCGGCGACAGACAGGGTAACGCCGCCCTCCACCGCATCGCACTCGTCCGAATGCGCCACGACCCCAAAACCCGCGCCTACGTCGAGCGCCGCACACAGGATGGCAAGAGCAAGAAGGAAATCATCCGCTGCCTCAAAAGGGCCATCGTCCGAGAGATCTACCGCATCCTTACCAGCCCAGCAGTAAGGACGGTCCAAGCCGACCTCCGCGCCATTCGCACGAAAAAGAACATCACCCTCAGTCAAGTGGCCGTAGCCTTAAGCACGTGGCCCGCCCGGATCTCCGATATCGAGCGCAAAGCCCGGCCGCTGCCCGAACTCGCCGATCGCTACAGAAACTGGCTCGCCACCGCTTGACACACGATAGGAGCATCAGACCCAACGAGGGTTGTCTGTACACCGCTTCAGGAGCCAGGTGCACAAAGTGCCAGTAGTCATCCCACTGCTGGGGCGTTTCCTTTAGCGTGCGCCTCGTTCAAGATCGGCTAGTTCGGATTCAAGTTGCTGTGTCAGGTTCCGCAGACGGCGGATGTGTTCTTCGGATACGCGTCCGGGTTGCGACGTCACCTGCGCGTCAACGTCGAAGACAGTGTTGGGGCTGTGCCAGACGTTGAACCACTCCAGACCGTGGCCGAGAGCGTCGCGCGTTACGCCTTGCAGCAGGAGCAGGGGTTCGCGAATGTTGGAGTTGAGTATTTGTGCCAGGTCATGATCTGCTGCCACGGCCTGGACCTGCCTGGGACCGCCTGCCGGGTGATACCCGTGTTCTCGCATGAGGCCGAGCAGTGAAGCGTTTTCCAGCAGTTCCTTGGCGAAGTGCGGGAAGAGGTCGCGGGGAACCCAGGTCCTCATGAAGGCTACCGGGACCTCTTCCAGGTAGCGGATCCGTTCAATCTTCCACGTGTTAGTGGTGTTCAGCGCCTCTACCGCCGACTCGGGCGGGGGTGCATGTTCAACGGCGATGACATGGGTACGCAGCCGCTGGCCGTGCGCGGCGGCCTGTTCGTCAAGCCCGCCGGCGCGCTGGATATGCCGGCGGAGGACCGGTGTTGCGGCCACCACGCTGCCACGGCCGCGCTGACGACGGATCAGCCCGAGGTCGGACAGTCCAGACAACGCTTGGCGTACCACGCTGCGGGAGACACCGAACTGTTTCTGGAGTTCCTCTTCGGTCGGAAGGGGAGAGCCGGGGAGCAACGGCCGTTCCAGTATCTGCCGGTGCAGGATGTCCCGGATCTGCGCATGAAGGGGCGGCCCCTCCTCCCGGTTCAGGCCGTTAGCCCGCTCCCGGGGCTCTGTCCCGGCTGGTTGCACACTCACACTGACTCCTTTTGCCGCTCGAGCACATCATAGCCCGCGGTTGCTGCATCTCCCGCCTTGACGGGTGATCCAAGCCACAGGTAATGTACGTACTAATTGTACGGACTTGATCCGACGACTGGAACATACAATGACGTAGAAAGGTCGAGTAAATGACGCAGCTGCACTTGAGGACTGGACGCTCACGCGTGCCAATGTTTGCCTTCCTCCAAAAGGTCCCGGCAGGCATGATGCTTATCCCGCTGATGCTGGGGGTGCTGATGAACACCTTCGCGCCCGAGGCCCTAAAAATCGGCGGCTTCACCACGGCGCTCTTCAAGGAGGGCGCCCTGACACTGATCGCGGTGCTGATTCTGGCTACCGGCGCCCAGATCACCGGAAGCCACAGCGGCAAGGCCGCCGCCTCCACCACTACCGTTGTACTGGTCTGCAAGACCCTGATCCCTGCCACGATTGCGGTGATCCTGGGCCTGGTGGTGGGTATCGAAGGCATCGCAGGGGTATCGATCCTGGCGATGCTGGCAATCTTCGGGAACAGCAACGGCGCCCTCTGGCTGGCGTTCGCCGGCCAGTACGGCGACGAGCGGGACACAGGCGCCTATGTCGCCAGCGCCTTTGATGACGGACCATTCCTGGCACTGATCTTCCTGGGCGCATCAGGGCTGGGCGACATCCCCCTGCTCGCCTTCGCTGCGGCACTGATCCCGTTCATCATCGGCCTCATCATCGGCGCAGTCGACCGGGAGTGGACGAAGGCCCTGGACCACGTACCGAACATCGTCATCCCGTTCATGTCCTTCGCTGTTGGCACCGGCATCAATCTGAAGACCGTGCTCACCGGCGGATTCGCCGGCATCTTCCTCGGCCTGATAGTAGTCATCTTCACCGGAGGCCTGACCTATCTCGGATACCGGTTCATCCTCAAGCGCGGCTTCAAGAGCGGCATCGGGTTCGCCGCCGGCACCACAGCCGGCAACGCCGTAGCCGTACCCGCTGTAGTAGCCGTAGCCGACCCGCGCTTCGAACCCTTTGTCGCCTCCGCCTCAGCCCAGGCCGCCACAGCGGTCCTCGTGACAGCGCTACTCGCCCCGATCGTCGCTTCCTGGGCCCTGAAGCGGGCCGGAGGCCTGCAGCCGGCCGATCCGGTCCCCAGCTCAATCTGAACCAGCCTTGTACATCCCCTTCATGGACGGAGAAACCATGCGCGACCCGCGCTCGGTGCGTTGCACCTACTACCTAGAGTCCGAGATTGACCCTCAAAAGGCCGCAGCCATCATGGCGGGCGAGCAGTCCAGCGGCACGTTCCTGCCGGTACCCGGCGAATCCGCCCGCATCCGGGAGCGGCACGCCGCGCGCATCTCGGACGTTCAGGAGTTGGGCTTTTGCCGGCCCTCCCTGCCCTCCCGGACGACTCCCGAAAAGGTCCGGGCAGCCCTTGTCACCGTCGATTTCCCAATGGAGAACGTCGGCACCGACCTGGCCACCCTGCAGACCGCCATTGCCGGCAACCTCTTCGAACTGGGCGACCTTTACGCCTGCCGGCTGCAGGACATAGCCCTGCCCGAGGACTTCGTCGCCGCCCACCCCGGCCCTGCATTCGGCATCGAGGGAACCCGCAAACTCATCAGCGACGTTCAGGGCGTCATGGTCGGCACCATCGTCAAGCCCAACGTCGGACTCTCGGAAGAGGAATTCCGGCTGGTCGTCCGGGACCTGGCGATGGCCTCCATCGACCTGATCAAGGACGACGAACTGATGACCGACCCCGCGTACCTGCCCTTGGAGCGCAGGGTCGCGGTCGCCACAGAAGAAATCCGCGCCGCCGAGCAGGTCACCGGCCACTCCACCATGTACGCCTTCAACATCACCGGTGACCTCGCCGGACTGCAGAAACGCCACGACTTGGTCGTTGAAGCCGGCGGCCGGTGCGTGATGCTGAACATCCCGGTCATGGGTCTGCCCGCCCTGGCCCTGCTGCGCAGCTTCGCCGAAGTACCGATCCACGGCCACCGGGCAGGCCTCGCGGCCTCGATGCGGTCCAAGGCCCTGGGCATGGACTACCGGGTCTGGCAGCAGATGGCCCGCCTCGCCGGCGCCGATCACCTGCACGCCAGCGGACTCGGCAGCAAGTTCTACGAACTGGACGAAGAGGTCGCCGCGAACATCCGCAGCCTGCTCGAACCCCTCGGACAGACCATTGCACCGCTGCCCGTCCTGTCCTCCGGGCAGAACGTCACCACCCCCGGACCGACCTTCGACGCGGTTGGATCCACAGACCTGATGATGCTCGCCGGCGGCGGCGTCGCCGCCCACCCGGACGGTCCCGGGGCCGGAGTGCAAAGCCTGCGCCAGGCCTGGGAAGCGGCCGTGAACGGCGTACCGCTGCAGGCGGCAGCGGACAAGCGGTCCCGGGCCGGGGACGATGCACTCCTGCACGCAGTCCAAACTTTCGCGAAAGGTGCCTGAAATGCCCGCATTCGGTTTCGTCGCAGATGATCTCACCGGAGCCGCCGACGTCCTTGCCCAGTCCCACCGCTACGGACTGGAAGCAGCCCTGGTCATCGGGGATGCGCCGCTGCCCACCGACACCGACGTCGTCGGATATGCCGGGCCGGCACGCTCCCTGTCCGGGGCAGCGTTCGACAACCTGGTCAGCAGGGATCTGGCCGGCATCGCCGCTCTCAACCTGGAGGTGCTGCTGTACAAGGTCTGCTCCACGTTCGACAGCTCCTCCACGGTCGGCAGCATTGGTCGCGGAATCCAGCTGCTGCATGAGCAGTTCGCCCTGCACGGTCCAATCCCCGTGGTGCCGGCCCAGCCAGGTTTCGGTCGCTACACCGCTTTCAGCAACCACTACGCGACCCATGCCGGCAAGATCTACCGGCTAGACCGCCACCCGGTCATGTCCCGGCATCCTTCCACCCCCATGGCTGAGGCCGACCTGCGCCAGGTCCTGGCCGGCCAGCTCGGCGGCGGCCAGGTACCGGGGGCGATCCATCTGCCCGCCTATGACGACGGCACATTCAAGGACGAGTGGGCGGACCGGCGGCGGGACCCCGGGGTGCAGGCCTTTGTGGTCGATGCCGTGGACGAACGCCACATGGACGCCGTCGCCGAGGCACTCACGCGGGAGGAACACGGGCACGGGCCCTCCATCGTCGTTGGATCCGGCGGCATCATGGCAGCACTGGCGCGGTCTGTCTCCGGCCACGCTCCGCGCACCCCCGGACCGCAGCGGCCGTCGGGACCTGTGCTGGCCGTGAGCGCCTCAGCGTCCAGCACCACAGCAGAGCAGATCAACGACGCCCTCTCCCATGGCTGGGAGGACGTTCCCGTGCCTGCCGAGCTGCTGCAGCACCATGACACGACGGCTGTGGCAGCCCTGGATGAGCGCGTCTCGGCGGCCCTTCGTTCGGGCCGCAACGTCATCGTCCACACCACCCGCGGCGCGGCGGACCCACGCTACGGAGCCAGCAAACCGGTGGACGCCGGCTATGTCGGCGCACTGATCGGCGGCATCGCCGCCCGCATGGCCACAGCCGGGCTCACCCGGGACATCGCCGTGTGCGGCGGGGACACCTCCAGCCATGCACTCATCGCCATGGGTGTGCGCGAACTGCGCGTCTCGGACCAGTTCGTCACCGCGGGCCCCATCCTGCAAGCCGACGGCGGCTCCGCCGTCGCCGGATGCCGCCTGCTGCTCAAGGGCGGACAGGTCGGTCCCACCAACATCCTGCGCCGCTTCGCCGGCCAACTCGCCGGCTAATACCCACCCAGGCAATTCCTCCAAGCATCACCAGAACCAACGAAAGGCGGCCCTCATGCGGGCAGTAGTGAAAGACGCGGCCGAGCGAGGCGTTAAGTACGTCACCGACGCCGGAGACCCCAAAGCAACAGAAGGCTCAGTCGTCATCCAGGTAGGGGCTGCGTCCCTGTGCGGTACGGACCGGGAACTCTATGAATGGACCCCCTCCGCGCAGGCCTTCAACCTCAACCTCCCGGTAATCCTGGGCCACGAAGGCGCAGGCACCGTAGTCGAGGTCGGTCCCGGCGTCACCGGACTGAACGTTGGCGACCAGGTAGCACTTGAAAGCCACCTGACCTGCGGTCAATGCTTCCCCTGCCGCACCGGAGATGCCCACACCTGCGAACGCACAGGGATTCTGGGCATGCACATCGACGGTGTCTTCGCTGAGTACGCCGCCGTACCGCAGGACATCTGCGTCAAGCTCCCCACCGGCCTGTCCCTTGAATCCGGCGCCCTGCTCGAAGCAGCCGGCGTCGCCGTCCACGCCATCCAGCGCGCCAACTACTCGGTTGCAGGACGCGCCGTGCTGGTCAGCGGCGCAGGACCGGTCGGCCTGGTGGTCGTGAACCTGGCGCTGCTCATGGGCGCCAGCCATGTCATCGCCGTCGACCCCAACCCCTACCGGCGCGCCCAAGCCGAAAAGCTTGGCGCGACCGCACTGCACCCGAACGACGGCATCGTTGAGCGATGCCGCGAACTAACCGGCCGGCGCGGCGGTTTCGACGTCGCCTTCGAATGCTCCGGAGCCCCGGGAACCCTGAGAACACTCTTCGAAGCCGTCCGCCGCGAAGCCACCGTCATCACCGTCGGCCACCCCAGCCGCCCAGCCGAGGTCGACATCGCGGCATACATCAACAAAAAGGGCATCACCCTGCGCGGAATCTTCGGGCGCCGCCTCTGGGAAACCTGGGAACAAAGCCTGCTGCTGCTGGACTCCGGCCGGCTGGACCTCGACTGGCTCATCACGCACCGCATGAAACTCAGCCAAATCGACGAAGCTGTAGAGCTGCTCACCGGAGACGCCTGCAAAGTCCTGCTGATCCCGGGCCTCGGCTGATCGGAGCCCATCTGCCGAACGGTCTCGTCAGAATTGCGCACCTAAGGCAGTACCAAGGTGACCAAGCGGGGGTGTGCATACGTAACGCACACCCCCGCTTTTCTCTCCAAATCCAAATGCCGCATGTAACGGCCAACTCTTTTGGCAATCCGGCCAGCACCGCTCAAGCGATCACAGGGACTGCTGAAAAGCTTTAAATTGGAAGGAACGATATGCACCGGGACACTCAGGCGGCTAGCCTCGTGACGCTTGCGACCCCAACCCGCCCGCTTGACGATCACAATTGGGTCCACCTAAACCCGGACGACCGAGTTATTGTCAAACGGAGCGGTCTCGAACCAGAGCACGGCACTGTGGACAACGTTAGCGAGGACGTCATACTTCTGGGTCTCGGTTGACGGCCAAAAACCGAATCCTGATCTTTCATGGTGACGGAACAGTAATTCACAAAGTTCTCGCCGAACGTTGCACGGACAACAGGGCCTGTAGAACAGAAATCGTTGGGCAAGATGGTTGATGCCTCTAACAGCCTGCTCTGCCTTCAGACGTGCACTTCGACGTTGTCCCTGACCCTAGCTGGCCAGCAAACTCGATAGTCATCATCGATGCCGCCTCCGGCAAGGTCATCGAGGATTTCGTGGTTGATGAGAAGGGTCCACCTACGATCAGAACGGGCAGCCGTACCAGCTGAAGAGTCACCCCTAAACGCCAACGGGAGAATGCCAAGTTCGTTTCGAGCTGGGCATTTCCTAAAGCCAGAACCAATGTCAGATACACCCCGACTAGGGCGATGCCTCACAGAGTCCACCCAGGCCTGTAGAAGTCCCCAAGAGGGATCCTCATCTAACTCGGTGTCTCAAAACCTTGCCGTCTCGAAACGCTAGGGTTGTGAGACGGTTGGAGGTTGCAGTTGGGGGACCTTCGCCCGGCGATAAATCGGGCAGGGCATATGGGCATCGGCATCAGCCTCACCTGGGCGAGAATTTCGAGGAGGGTCCGCCCTTCCATCGGCGGGCTTATGGGCGCTGTCCGGGGTTCAACCTTGGGGAAGGGCTGATCCGGATTAGTTGGAGCTACCCGCTGACTTGTGGCTTCCACGGTTCGGCTTTGCTGTCACGGCAGGGGCGAGATGCCGTGGCCGCCGTTTGAGCTCGTCCCCAGCTTGGCCCCGGTGTCGATCATGGCAAGCATCGGCTCGCTTAATCGCGCACCCTGGACTTGAATTTGAGCGAAGCCGTTCTCAATCTCTTCGATGTCGGCAGCGGTCAGCTGGACCTGAAGCGAGTCCATGTTTTGCTCCATGTGGTCCTGCGTGGTCGGCCCTGGAATGGGCACGATCCACGGCTTACGGGCGAGCAGCCAGGCAAGCGCGATTTGGCCAGGAGCCGCTTGATGGCGTGCGCCAACGTGCAGCAGCAGTTCGACGACGGGCCAATTTGCGCGGCGGGCCTCCGGGGTGAAGCGGGGCAGCGTAGCCCTCAGATCTGCGGTGCCATGCACCACCATCGGGGTTACGGTGCCGGTTAGATAACCCATCCCGAGCGGACTCCACGGCACGAAACCGATGCCCAGTTCTTCACAGGTCGGGAGAGCTTCCAGCTCCGGATCGCGTGTCCAGATGGAGTATTCGTTCTGCACCGCCGTAACCGGCTGCACGCTATGCGCACGGCGAATGGTCGCGCCGCCCGCGGCAGACAGGCCGAAGTGGCGGACTTTGCCCTCGCGGATCAACTCCTGCACCGCTCCGGCCACCTCCTCGATGGGCACCGTGGGATCAACACGATGTTGATACTGGAGATCGATGTAATCAGTCTTCAGGCGCCGGAGCGATTCTTCGGTTACCCGCTTGATATTTTCCGGCTCGCTGTTGAGTCCCTGAACCTCACCCTTCTTCGTGATGTCGAACCCGAACTTGGTGGCGATAACCACCTGGTCGCGCATCGGCGCCAGCGCCTTGCCGACTATCTCCTCGCCAAGGAACGGCCCATAGACTTCGGCGACATCGAAGAACGTGACGCCCCGGTCATAGGCCGCGCGGATTATTCGGACCGCCTCCTGAAAGTCCGTCGGCGGGCCATACATCCCGGCGAAGTTCTGGCAGCCCATCCCTAGGGCGGAGACTTCCAGTGAGCCGAGCATGCGGCGATCCGTGCTCAACGGCCGCGAGCCCGTCGCGGAAGATCCAGTTGTTCCCATCTGCGCTTGGGCGGCGGAAAGAGGCAGCAAAGATGCTGCGGCTACTCCAAGGCCGGCGCCCAGTAAACTACGGCGGTTAATGGTCATTGTTCGTGTGTCCTGTCGAAAGAAAACTTGTTCTGGCAAGGGTGTCAGCCCTGTTCGGTGGGCATGATCCAGAGTTCACCGATCGCGGCGTGCCAATGGCGGGTGACCATGTAGGCAATGCCGTCGGCGATGTCCTGTGGGTCCAGGACACGGAACCCGCCGAAGTTGGCTTCGATGTCGGCGAGTACTTCGTCGGTGTTGTGGGAGTCGAGCTCGGTCGCGACCTTGCCCGGTTCGAGGACACCAACGCGGACGTGGGTTTGGGCCAGTTCCTGACGAAGGGCTTCACTGAACCCGTTCGCCCGAATTTCGTCATGTTGTAGACGCCCATGATCGGAAAAGCAGTGCGCCCTGCGATGGAGGAGATGTTGACGATGTCGGCCACCTGACGGAGGTCTTCGCCCGCTGCCTTCTGCAGGTAGGGCAGGGCCGCCTTCGTCATGTACAGCAGCCCTTGCTGGTTGATGGCGATCATCCGTTGCCGAATGCCTCGATGGTCTTGGTGACGGCGGCTTCTGCCTGGGTGCGCTTGGAGATGTCGGTCGGTATCGCCAGCGCTGTTCCGCCGGCTTTCGCAATTTCTGCGACGAGTTCATCCAGGCGGTCCTGACGGCGGGCGACAAGAGCGACGGAGGCGCCCTGTCCTGCGAGTTCAAGGGCGGTGGCGTGGCCGATGCCGCTGCTGGCGCCGGTGATGATCGCGACGGTTCCGGTGAGTCTGGAAGTCATAGCAGTGTCCTTTCATACAGAGGCCGATACGGGCCTGGCACTGATTCAGAACGAATTCAGTAGGGGTTGACGCGGGAGTTTGATCGAGGAGTAGCTGTTGGGCGGCCGCGGCGTTCTCGCCCCTCGCTAGCCAGGAGATGGCCCGTCGGCCGAGCGCCTGGGCACGCGCGACAGGGTTCGGTGCCTCGCGTATCCAAGGGGGCGTTGTTGTGTGTCTTTCCTCGTACTGCTTCGTGAGGTTCTAAGCCACGTCTCGGTTCCCTGCTGTCCGGGCAGGGGAATTACTGGCCGGTCAGGACGTCGTCGTGGGCCAGGGAGGAGGACAGTTTGCGGTAGGCGTTAGCCTGCTCGAGGAGCAGGTGTGCCTTGTCTTCTGCGGTCTGGACGGCGTCGGCGCCGGCGAGGAAGCGCAGCGGCGGCTGGTCCTGGGCGGTGATCGTGATGAGCGCGGCTGCGAGCTTTGCCGGGTCCCCACCCTGCTTGCCGTTCATGCCCTTCCAGGCCTCGATGGTGCCCTGGGTGCGCTGGTCGTAGTCATCGATGGAGAGTTCGGGCCAGATCGTGGAGGCGCCTTCGACGAGCAGTTCGGTGCGGAAGAAGCCCGGTTCGACGATGGTGGTGTTGATGCCGTAGGGCTCCAGATCGAAGCGCAGGGATTCCATCCAGCCCTCGGTTGCGAACTTTGAGGCGCAGTACGCGGCGACGAACTCCTGGCCGGTGAGCCCGGCCGTGGAGCTGAAGGTGATGACATGGCCGCTGCGCTGGGCGCGCATGATCGGCAGCACAGCCCGGGTGACGTTCAGGGGCCCGAAGAAGTTCGTTTCCATCTGCTGCCGGAACTGCTCAGGGCTGATGACTTCGAAGAACCCGGCGTAGAAGTTCCCGGCGTTGTTCACGAGCCTGTCGATACGGCCGAACCGTTCCACGGCCGCATCGACGGCTGTCCTTGCCGCGGTTTCATCGGTGATGTCCAGGGATACGGCGAGCAGGTTCTCGTGCTCGCCCAGAGCCTCAGTAACGCGTTGTGCGTCGCGGGCGGTGCCGACGACGGCATGGCCGGCGTTCAGGGCGGCGCGGGCGATATCGATGCCCATTCCGCGGGCAGCGCCGGTGATGAACCAAACTTCCTGATCAGTCATGGTGTTTCCTTTTCGTGTAGGTGACTGTCTTCAGTCAATATCGTCTGCAAGGGGCAAGGGAGTCCCCGCTGATCCGGTTAATGCCAGTGACCCCCTAACGTCGGCGTTTGGGCGTAGCGTCGAAGGATGAACAGCGCCAACGAGATCCGCGAATTCCTGATTACCCGGCGGGCCAGGATCACACCGGAACAGGCAGGCCTGCCCGTCTTCGGTCACCGCCGCCGTCGCGTGAATGGCCTGCGCCGCGAAGAGGTTGCCCTGCTGGCGGGGATGAGCACCGAGTACTACATCCGACTCGAGCGGGGCAACGCCAAAGGCGTCTCGGAATCAGTCCTGGAGGGCATCAGCCAGGCGTTGCACCTTGACGACGCCGAGCGGGCCCACCTCTACGACCTGGTGCGTGCTGCCAACGAAGGCGCGCAGCCGCAGCGCCGACGCGGTCCCGCTCGGGCGCAGCAGGTACGGCCCGGCGTGCAGAGGATGATCGACGCGATGACCGCCCTGCCCACCATCGTGCAGAACGAACGGCTGGACATCCTCGCCTCGAACCAACTCGGGAGGGCGTTCTACTCCGAGATGTACGTCCAGCCGCAAAGACCAGCGAACTTCGGGCGCTTCCTCTTCCTCGACCCCCGCTCCAGGGGTTTCTACCGGAACTGGGACGACGCCGCCCGGCAAACAGTTGCGCTCCTGCGCAGCGCCGCAGGCCGGGCACCCTACGACCGGATCCTCAGCGACCTCATCGGAGAGCTGGCCACCCGCAGCGACGACTTCCGCACCCTCTGGGCAGCCCACGACGTACGGCTCCACCACTCCGGATCAAAACAAGTTCACCACCCGGTCGTCGGGGACCTTGACCTGACCTTCGAAGGAATGGAAGTAGCCACCGACAAAGGCCTGTCCATCCTCGCCTACACCGCCGAGCCTGGCTCCACCTCCCACGACAGCCTCCAACTACTCGCCCACTGGGCCGCCACCAACAACCAAACAACCCAGCACCAAACACCCGAGGCCAGCACAACAACCACAGCCGCCGACAACACCGAACGAAGCTGAACAACCCTCTAACGGCCCGCAGAAAACGAGCACGCCAAAGGGCGCCGAAGAAACGGGTTAAAAATTGCGACTCACCTCAGCGTTTTACCAAAAGCACGCTTCATTCCAAGGATTGCCACCGCGATAGCGATCGAGACGTCAACCGGATTAGGTGCCACTAGGGCGCACCCTGCGAATTTATGCAGTGCCAGTTCCTCACCTTGCAATGGGCGATTCATCATGTGCCCTGGACAGGTGGGGGCGCGCCCATCTCCAATGGAGCGGTCAAATCGAAGCGGTCGATCAGTTGCGGCAGGGATTCGAAGTCCATCTGAAGGCCGTACCTAGCATTAGCTTCGGCCATCGCGTCAAGGTCTGGTGGGGCTCCTTCTGGAAAGAAGGGCTCGATCTCCTCGAAGTACTTTTCGAATCCTGCCGGAGAAATAATCTCAAGCATTCGTGCCTGCTCATTGCCGGCGTTCCAAAAGGTGTGCCATTGATCCCGGGGCTTTAGTACCAATTCCCCCGGGCCCGCGTAAAACACCTCATCCCCGAGAAGAAAGCCGACCCGACCCTTGGTGATGATCGTGAATTCGTCCTCGCGGCTGTGCATATGGAGGGGAGCTCCGAGTTCGCGCAAGGCCAGCAAATGCTCGACAAGGGAGAACCTTTCCCCCGTTGTGACTGCATCCAGAAGGGTTCGGGCGGTGAAGGCATCGCCGAACCGAACGACGGTGCCGACCTCATCGCCGACCGGTCCGAATTTCGTGTTCATGACGCGACGATACGCCCGCTCATTTCCGTAATCAATGGTGGCAGATGCGCTCATCCTCGCCGCGTCGGACACGGTGGGACGTCCTCACCGATACCGGCAACTATCCAATGTGAGGTTCCGGGATCACCACTATAGAAGGGAAAAATCGCGGCCGAGCCACAATCCGCGTCCGAATTCGTGACCACGGCAGGAAAGCGTTGATGCCCGGAGTGGTGACGGAGCGGTTCTCCCGGTGGCGCAGGGCGAACGCCATGGCCCCTACCGTTGAACCGCCGTCGAGCAGGATGTTCTTGCCCTCCTCCACCTCGGCCGCCGCCCAGGAAGCGATGGCCTGTTTCTGTTCGATCGCCTCGCCGGCGCGCTGGCCCAGGGACGGGTGTGCACCCAACGCCACCGTACGCCCGGCGAGCTTGCCCTGATCGTTCAGCTGCGCGAGGCCGTGACAGATCGTGGAGATCGCCGTCCCAAGGATCTTTGCTGGTTCATGGAATCCTCCTCTGACGTGCGGCCCAATGGTTCCGGCGTTCCGGGTGGTTTCCGTAATGTAGCCGGCAGCTGAACATAGCGGGCCGGAAAGAGTGCACAATGGGGTCCGGACCGGCCGACGTCGCCGCTCCAGCCCGGCGTGCAGCAACCGAAAGACCCCCAGCCGGACCATGTATGGGGGAAGCCATGAGCCATGGATATCAACTGGCCGACGGGTCGCCGCGTTACGGATTCCGTTCCGAAACTTACACGCCCGCACCGGCATCACGGGCGCCAGGGGCAGGGTGGAAGAGACCGCGGAAGCGGCAGCCCGCCTCGGGCTGGACGACCTAGCCGCCGCTGTCGACCGCAGGCTGACCGGGGCATGGGCCGACAAGGCGAACCCGCTGATAGCGGCGATGAGGAAAGCCCACCCTGAAGAACTGACGGCCGCCCGGTCCATTGTCAGGTTGCACCTCGGCTCCCAGCGGCAATGGCGGCTGAAGGCGCAGGCCGTGCGCGACAAGCACCTGGCTTCGACCACGGACCGGCGTCGGGCTGCAGGGAGGGCGAGGGAAATCCTGCTGCTGCGGCTGGGGCTGATGATCGCTCTGCCGGCCTATGTCCTGGCCATTAGTACCGGATTGCTGAAACTCGCTGCCACCGGCGCTGGCTGCTTCGCGGCCGCGCTCATCGCCGGACATTTTCTGACTGTCCGGGCACGCGTTCCGGTGATGCCAAACATCCGCGGCGCCTGGTTGAACGAACTCCGTGAAGACATCGTCGATGCGACCCTCGTCGCGATCCTGCAAAACCAAGGCGTAGTTCTGGAGGCCGCAACTGCCGCTGCCGGTCGGCAGGGATGGCGAAGCATCCAGGTGGCAGCCGCCGCTGTCAGAACACTTCACGCCTAACGATTCGTCCGGGAACGGTGTGGCGTCCCGGGCCGGCGTCTGGTTCTGTCCTGAACGGTGCATGTCTCAGGCTTTGGCGCCGGGCTCTCCGCTGCGTCGTCTGCAACCCGCACGACGACGTTGCCCCTCTTGCGTCCCGCGTCGACAAAGCGATGGGCCTGGACGATGTCGGAGAGGTCGTAGGTCCGGTCGATGACAGCCTGATACCGGCCCGCTTCAGCGAGGCTGACGAGGAATGCCAGGTCTTCAGCGGTGTACTTGATGTTGCCCGCGCTGACCAGTTTTCCGCCTTGCCGGCTCCGGCCGGACGCGAGAAGGATCGCCTTGAGGTCGGCGATGACGAGCAGCAGGGCCCCGCCCGGGTTGATGGACGTTTCGGCCCTCTCGAAAGTGGCGTTGCCGACACAGTCCATGATCACGTCGTAGGTCTGGGCCCCGGCGGTGAAGTCCTCGGTGGCGTAGTCGATCGCCCGGTCTGCGCCCAGGGCGATGACCAGGTCCCTGTTGGCGTCGCTGCACACAGCGGTGACGCGCGCGCCCAGCTGTTTGGCGAGCTGTACCGCAGCCGTTCCCACGGCACCGGAGGCTCCGTTGATCAGGACGGTGCCGCCGGGCCCGATGGCCGCTCTGGTCAGGAAACCGTGTGCCGTGAGTCCGCCGAAAACCAGGGTCACGGCCTGCTCGAAGCTCATGTTGCGGGGTTTGGCCGTGATGGCCCCGTGCTGCGGAACCGACACGTACTCGGCGTGGCCGCCGAACCTGGCGCCGAGCATCGCGATCACCTCATCGCCTGGCGTGAATGCGCTCACGTCCGGGCCCACGGCCTCCACTACGCCGGCAACATCCATCCCGAGGACACGGGTCCGGGGCCTGAAGATGCCGAGGGCCAGTGCGGCCATCGCCTCAAGTCCCCTGGGAACGCTGCGGCTGCGGGCGCGGCGGTCCGCGGCGCTGAGCGTGCTGGCATGGACTTTGATCAGCACTTCACCGGGGCGCGGTGCGGGCTTGGGGGTCTCCTCGATGCGGACGACCTCCGGTGGGCCGAACTGCCGGTAGGCGGCGGCCCTCATCGTGAAACACCTGCGACGACGGCGGTACCGGCCCGCGGGGCATTGATCGCGGCGAGAGCCGAGGGGGAGAACCCTTTCAGAATGAGCCAGACGGCGAGGGAGACCTCCCAGGCGAACACCGGAAGCGCCACCAGGAACCCGACCATCGAGAGCTGTTCGTAGGCTCCGAACATCACGGCGACTGCCGATCCGGAGACCAGCGCGCCACCGGCCAGGCCAAGCACGGCGATGGCGCGCGGCACGAGGCGGGACGTAAACATCAGGGACGCCAGCAGCAGCGTGGCGGTTCCAAGGGCGAAGTTCGGCCCGAACAGGAAAGTCCATTCATGGATGGCCAGAAGTGACCTGCCGACGGTGACGAGCGTGGCCGGATCGGCGTCGGACGTGCCGGCCAGATCCTGTTTCAGGGTCACGACCGTGAGGAGGCTGATGATGCCGACCACGATGATGGCGGACTCAAGCAGGCGGGCGCCCAGGTAGCCCAGCGCGAGGGATTCACTGTGCCGCCTGACGATCGGGTACACGGCAATCGCGGTCCCGACGTTGGAAATCACCAGGACAATTTCGAACATGGCACCGAGCAATACGTTGGTGTCGGTGCCCGTGCTGACGATGTAGTCCGTCCCTGCCAGCAGGGGGCCGTAGAGGATCATGCCGCCGATTGCGCTGATCTCGGTGAGAAGGAAGAACACGCCGGTGACGACGGCGGCTCGCCGTGTTGCATTCATGGGAAACTCCTTAGTTCATACCTAAGGTGTACGGGGTACACCTGATGAATAGGACACTAAGGTGTATGACGTACACCTGTCAATGGGCGTAGATTGGAGCCGACAGGAAGTGGGGAAATTGGCTCAGCAGATTGAAGTGGAACGGCGGGTGCGCCTGAACCGGGACCGGGTGCTGCGGGCAGCCGTCTCGCTCGCCGACGAGGTGGGCGTCGGGCCGCTCAGCATGCGCAGGCTCGCCCAGGAACTCGATGTGGTACCGATGGCGCTATACAAGCACGTAGCCAACAAGGAAGAACTTCTCGATGGCATGGTTGAAGTCATCGTCGGCGAGATCGATCCGGCAGTCGGTGGTACAGACTGGAAGAGCGCAGTCCGGCTTCGGGTGCTCTCGGCGAGGCGCGTGCTCCAGCGGCACAAATGGGCCCGTCGGGTCCTGGAATCCCGCACCAACCAGACCCCTGCCGTACTTGAGTACATGGACTCGTTCACCGGCATGTTCCTGGCCGGCGGCTTCTCGGTCGATCTCACGCACCACGTCATGCACGCCATCGGGAGCCGGATGTGGGGCTTCACCCAGGAACTCTTCGAATCGACAGCCGGTCCGAACGCTGAAGCACAGGCTGAGGTGCCGCCGGATGTTCAGGAAGCCATGTTCCGCGAGATGTCCGTGCGATATCCGAACATCGCGCAGATTGCCACGGCCGCCAGGCACGAGGATGACTCGGTGGTGGGGCATGGCTGTGATGACCAGTTTGAGTTCGAGTTCGCCCTCGACCTGCTCCTGGACGGCTTCGAGCGACTCCACCGGCAGGCCTGGACGTCGAAGCACGCGAGGCTGGAGCGGGGATAGGCCGCGCTGCCTGAGGTGGGGCCGTAGAGATCACGGCAAAGGCTGAGGCTTCTCACAAAACAGCTCCGGAACCGACGGCTCCGGGGCTGGTTTGCGTTTGGGCTGTTGTGCCCTGTGGGTGAACGTCGGTGGAAATCCCGACTGCGGTCAGTCGCGCAGCGGGATTCCCTTGGCATCAGTCCGGAAATAGGACGCGCCTGCGAAAATCATGATGCCTTCGACGAAGCCCCACAAAGCGACGAGGCCGAACGTGAAGATCCCCACTAGTGTCCTGCGCCTGAAATTCGCTTCAGAAGTCGCCCGAGGGATTCGAGGATCTGTTCCGCGGTCTTTGTCCAGGTGAAGGGTATGGGGTTGGTGTTCCATTCGCTGACCCATTTGCGGATGTCCGCTTCGAGGGCCTGGACGCTGCGGTGGTCACTGCGGCGCAGCAGGTCCTCGGTGACGAATCCGAAGAACCGCTCGACCTGGTTGAGCCAGGAGGAGTAGGTCGGGGTGAAATGCATGTGGAAACGCGGGTGATTCTCAAGCCATGTCTTCACGGTCGGGGTCTTGTGGGTCTGGTAGTTGTCGCAGATGAGATGGACGTCCAGGCCCTCGGGGACCTGGGTGTCGATCTTGGCCAGGAACTTCCTGAACTCGGCGGCCCGGTGCCTGCGGTGCAGGCTGGAGATCACTGACCCGTCCGCGGTGTTCAGGGCGGCGAACAGGGTGGTGGTCCCGTGCCGGACATAGTCGTGGGTCCGCTTCTCCGGCATGCCGGGCATCATGGGGAACGCAGGCTGGGACCGGGCCAGCGCCTGGACCTGGGACTTCTCGTCCACACTGAGCACGACCGCCGATTCCGGGGGATTCAGATAGAGACCGACCACGTCGTAGACCTTCTCGACGAACAAGGGATCGTTGGAGAGCTTGAAGCCGTCGGCGCGGTGGGGCTTGAGTTCGAAGGTCCGCCAGATCCGTCCGATCGTGGACTTCGAGAGCCCGGAGCGTTCGGCCATCTTCGCCCTCGACCAGTGCGTGGCGTTCGCCGGCGTGGATTCGAGCGTCGCAACGACCACGTCCTCGACCTGGTCGGCGGTGATCGAGGCCGGCCGTCCGGGCCTGGGATCGTCGACCAGTCCGTCCAGCCGGTGCTCCAGGAACCGGCGCCGCCACTTCGCCACAGTATGCGGCTCGACACCGCACCGGGCTGCGACAGCCACGTTCGTCAGACCCTCGGCGCTGGCCAGCACGATCCTCGACCGTGTCGCCAACGCCTGGGATGAGTTCCGTCTCCGGGCCCACCGCTCCAGCGTCCCGCGTTCTTCAGCCGACAGATCCAGCAAGGCCTTCGGCCGCCCGACATTCGCCATATCCTGATTTTATAATTACGAAGCGAATTTCAGGCGCAGGACACTAGGACCGTGAGGAGAATCTGGACAATGCCCATGGTGGTATACCCCAGGTAGAAGCGGTGGATGCCGAGGCCACCCAGGAAGATACCCAAGAGCCCGGCGACAAGCCTGGACTTCGGTTGCTGGTAGCCGTAGGCCGGAGTCGCCATCGGGGTCTGCTGGTACTGCTGCTGGGGAGCGGGCGGGTAAGCCTGGTCCTGCTGGCCCTGATACGAGTGCTGTGACGCTTGCGGCTGGCCGGGGTTCTGCTGGTACTGGACCGGAGTCTGGTACTGCGGCGGATCTGGCGGGGACGTACTGGGCAGGTGCTGCCGGCTGGTACGGAGGCGGCGTTGCCGGCCATCCAAACCTGTCACAGTCACCGATCCGGCCTCGTCCCTACACTGGTTTTGTGGCTGCAGGGATGGCCGGTGGGGGATCGACGAGGCGAGGGCAAGCACAACGAGGAACGACGTGAGCAAGAGGGCCACCCAGGCGCCGCGCGGTTCCGTAAGGGCGAGCCGAGGGCCAGCGATTCCGGGCCCGGCCATGGCGAGTGCGGCGAGGAGGGCTGCGCTGGCCAGGCCGCAGAGCAGCCTGGCCCAACACGGGCCCCGGCGGGACAGGCCGTAGCCCCCGCCGACCGCAATCAGGGCGACGGCGATCGCCCCACCGCCGAGGCCTTCCGTGAGAAGGGTGATGATCGCACCGGGCATGAGCAGCGGGGCGATGGCGACCACGAGCGGTGCAAGCGCGAGCCAGCGCCACCCCCGCCGACCGCCGTCGCGCCGGAGTGCTTCCGCCCAGCCCAGCAATCCGCCCACAACGGCTCCAGGCAGGACGAGCGCGCCGAACGTCCCCCACCAGCCGAACGTGGATGCAGGGCCCGCAAGCTCCACCATGTAGGCACGGAAACCCGCGGCCCAGGCAATCCCGCAGGTCGTGCCGATCGCTATGAGCGCCGCATGCCGGGCTCCGGGGGAGTGGATGTTCACGGGGTTCCCATTACCTAAGGAGCCAGCTTGGGCAGGGAGGGATGCTGGCTCCTTACCTGCTGTCCGGCGTCGGGGTTTGTTACCACTGGGCCCTCGGAGGGCCTTACCAAGGCCCAGCCCAGGGCCGCGAAGAGAAGCATCCAGCCGGCGATGGCGAACCTGGCGCCGATGAAGGACAGTGCCAGGGCCGGGAGCATCGGCACGAAGACCCACACACCCAGTGCGAGCGGAATCCAACGCCGCCAGCCCTGCCAGGCTCCTGCCCGCACCACCGCGATGCCCTCCAACACCAGGGCAGCGCCAAGCACGATGCTGAAGACGCCATAGGCTGCGCCCAGGGCACCGACGCGGGCGGAGTCTGTGGTGTCGTGGGCGGCGGAGATGGCCGCGAGCTCAGTTGCTGCGAATCCGAGCATGGCGGCGACGGCGACGAAATGTCCGATGCGTCCCAGCGTGCTTTGGCCTACCGCACCGGTCCATCGGAGAGCAAGCAGGCCAAGCAGGAGGCCCAGATGCTGCACGGCAAACCACACCTGGATGGCGGTGAAGGCCGTGACGTTCAGGGGGTAGCTCCATTGATTTTCAGGGACCGCGGGCTCAACGAAGGCTAAAAGGACACCCGAGGCGGCACCGAGCACCGCGGTCCAAAAGCAGAGCAGGCCGGCAGCACGGATGGTGAGGAAGGGGTGACTGTTCCGGGTTTTCATGACAGGTTCCTTGTCTATGAATTCCAATAGAGTACCGCTCTAGTGAGAGACTCTAAATATGGACCCGCGGACACCACCGGTCAATAGCGTTCGCCGGAAGAAAGCGGAAGCCACCAGAGGCAAGATCATCCAGGCTGCGCACCAGGAATTCATTGAGCGGGGATTCCATGGAGCAACCATGGCGGGAATCGCCAGCCGCGCGGGGGTGGCGTCTCAGACGGTGTACTTCGTTTTCCACACCAAACCCGAACTGATCAGCGCCGTGATCGATGCGGCGGTCCTGGGTGAGGAGGATCCTCGCCCCCCGCAGGCCCAGGCATGGTGGACGGAAATGGTGGCGGAGCCCGGCGCCGCGGAAGCCCTGCGGATCTTCATCCGTGGCGCCGGTGATGTCTTTGCGCGCGCCGCAGCCATTTCCGAAGTACTCCGCGCCGCTGCCCTCACCGACAGCGAAGTGCGCCGGACGTATCAGTACCACGAGACCCTCCGCCGGGACGGGTTCGGCCAGGTGCTGGAAATGCTGGCGGGCAAGGGGCCGCTGCGGGATGACCGGTCATTCGACGAGCTGACCGACGCGTTCATGACTTTTTACGGCGACAGTATGTACAACCAGCTGGCGGCCGAGCGCGGCTGGACCCATGAGCAGATCATGGCGTGGCTCTGCGACGTTCTGCCTGGCATGCTCTTGGCCCACCCGGATTCTGATGGGAAATGATCGCCTGATCGTCGCGCATCAATGGGACGAACGGCCCTCGGTTAGGTCAGCGAACACCAGAACCCCGGCGAGGCCACGGTCTATTTTGCTGAAGGGCTGTCTGCACCTGTCCACAAACGGGCGCACAGCCAAACCGTCCGCGGGATCGGCCAGATGAGGGCCAAAGCGAGCACCGGCACCAGGGTGGCGCCGACGTCGGGAAACTGGCGGACGATGACGAACAGGTGGGTGTCGAACCGGGCGGGGGCGTAGATGAGGCACAGCCACAGGGCAAACCCGTCGAGGGCGAGGGCAGCAACGGCCCAGGCCAGGGAAACCAGCCGCTTCCGGGACGTGGCGCGCGGCCGGAGCAGAAACCGGAGCGCCACCCACAGGCTCAGCAATTCCGCCAGCAGCAGTCCGAGCGAAACCGCCCAGCTGTAGCGCTGCAGCCAGTCCTCCTGCACCACGGCGGGCACCGGGGGCTGCCCGTGGAGAATCCGCAGGAGGTTGGTGTCAATGGCCTTGAGTCGCGACGGGGCAGCGGTGTCATTGCCGTTGATGACCAGGGCGACGCCAAGGCCGGACTCCGGAACCATGGCCAGGTAGGTGTGGCTGTTGCCCCATTCACCCTGATGCTCCAGCAGCAGCGGCAACGCCCCGCCCGGGCCGGGCTGTGCCGCGGGATCGACGGACTCCACGAGCGGCCGGGTGAACCACCCCATGGCGTACCCCTTGGACCCGTCCACCTGCACGCGGGCCTCGAACATCTCCTTCACGCTCTCGGGCCGGAGGATCCGGGCCTCGCCGTACCGTCCCCCGGCCAGCAGCGCGATCAGCTCATGGCCCAGGTCTTCGGCCGAGGCGTACATGGTGGACGACGGCATGCCGGTGGTGGGTGCGGGCACGTCGGTCTGGCGCCAGAACGAGCCGAACCACAGGGAATAGCCGGCGGCCGCATTGTCCGCGTGTGCAGCAGCCCGCGTCGGATGACTGTGGGCCATGTCCAGGGGCCCGAAGACGTGCTGCTCCAGGTAGTCCCCGAACGGCTGGCCGGACACAGTCTGAACCAGTAGGCCCAGGATGTTGAAGTTGGCACTGGCATACCGGAAGGCTTCGCCCGGTTCGCCGGCCAGCGGAGAACTGGAGAGGGCGCGGACGCCTTCCTCGATGGCCTCCGGGCCCTGCGCGTCGGAGGCTTCGAAGGCCGTGTCCCCGGAGGCCATGCCGCTGGCCTGGTGGAGCAGGTGGCGGACTGTGATGGCCGAAGAACGGCTGTCGTTCAACCTGAACCAGGGCAGGTAGGTCTGCACCGGCTCATCGAGCCGCAGCCGGCCGGCCTCCACCTGCTGCATCACGGCGATCGCTGTCAGGGACTTGCTGGTTGAGGCCAGCAGCACCGGCGTCCGGGCGGTCATCGGCCGCCCGGGGTCATCAGCGCGGCCAAAGGCGGCGGAGTGCACCTGGACGCCGTCCCGGACGACGGCGATGGCGGCGCCCGGAATTCCGAGGACGTCCAACTGCTCCCGCAGGAAGGCGTCCAACTCCGCATAGGCCTGCTCGGGGTTCGAGGCTCCTGGGGGCGATGTACCGGCAATGGCTGCTGCCGGCGTGCTGACGCCGCCGACGATCCCCACAGCCATGACGCACAACAGGATGCAGCGCGATAACCAGGAAATAGTTCGCATGCCCGCACCTGCACTTCGGCTGACCGTCTCTTCACGGTATGGCCTTGTCAGAGGGAAAACAATGCGCCGATGCCGGGCGTAGGGAGTACGACGGCGGCGGCGCGGCTTAGTGCGCCGGTCGCCTTAGCAGCCTGGAGTCGCTCGGCCTGCAGCGCTCAGGCAGTGTGGCTGGGGGGCTGTTCCTGGGCGAGTGCCGTGACCCATTCAGGGGTGACTTTGCCAAGCCGGCGGTCCGTGACTTCCCGGAGCTGGGCCGCCGCGATCTGCATGGCGCGGTCATCTTCGTCGAAGTCTTCTTCCGGTTCGACCTGTGGGGGTGCGGCGTGTGCGCCGGGCTTGGCCGGGTGGGCTGCAGTGCTCATCGTGCTCCTCCTTCAGCTTCGCCGGGTTTGTGGTCTTCTCCATTGTCACGCGGTGCAGGTTCGCCGTCCACCCCGGCACCCGGCTGTCTGGGGCGCGCCCGAGCCACCAACGAGGAGCCCTCGGCCGGCCCTTGGCCAGGGTAGATGCTGGCACCGAGGACCGGGATGCTCACTTCCGGATTGTCTGCGGAGACATCTCCCGTGGAGACGTGTGGTGAGTGCGCTTCGGCCGTTGCGTGGGCCGTACGGGCTTGGGCCGCACGAGCTTGGGCCGCCCGGTCGAGAGGCTTCTCCGATGCGGCTTCCAGGACGGCGAGCTCTCCGTCGCCGGCCAATTCGCTTTCGCCCAGGACTTTGAGGACTTTCAGCCCGATCGTGCCGCGCTTCTTGTCCCCGGAGTAGACGGCGTCCAGGGCCCACTGGGTCCGCTTCCACCATTCGGCCCGGTTGTCCGCTTCGGCTTTCTGCTTCAGGGTCCGCCAGCCGACGTACGCGGCGACGACGGCGCCGAGGAGCACCGCCAGCGGCCCCAGGGCGGCAAGAATCTGCCACCACTCGCCGGGGCCGGTGTGCACGAAGACCTCGATCGGTGTCGGTGACGGAGTCGGTGGCATGCGACCAGCCTAAGCCGCGGCTCGGACGGTCACCGGCGCTCCGGCCAGCGCGGCGTGTTCCCGGTCCGCGCGGGCGAGGTCGGGGGACAAAACGGGGACAGCCCTCACCCGGCATTGGGACAAGATCCTCCGGCTTGCACGCCCTCTTCGTTCCCTCAGCCGGTGGACGCCTCCGGGTCTTGCAGCCCATGTACACGTGTCCTATGTCTCTCCGGGACATCCTCGCCCATCGGTCAGGTGCCTAATCTGACGGGCATTTCATTAGCAATCCCGGCACCCGCACAAGATCCCGTCTTCACTCGCGTTCCGCTGGGGAGGCGACCCGTAAAGCCTTTCGTTCTCCAGGTCCTGGCGGATATGAGGCAGCGCGGCCGAAGAATATGATGAGGATGGCGGTACCGCGGCTGCCCAGGGCAGCAGCAGCCCTCCTCCCAAAGTCAGGGCAAACCCTCCGTAGAGGGCACCGACGGCGATGCCCAGCTGTGTGGTGAGGACTTGTAACGAGTTGGCCGCGTCCCTATGCGGGCCGCCTGCCCGCAGGATGGCTGTCTGGTTGTAGACGCCGACTGCACTAGTAGTACTTTGTTAGGTTGGTGGGGCGTGTTGGCAGTAGGGGCAGCGTCTGAGCTGTCGGATGAGGATCCGTTGGAGTTCCTTGAGGACCCCGTACAGGCTCAGGCTGCCCCTGCTGCTTTTGGGGTGGCAAGGCGTTTTTTGGTGATGAACAGGTGTGCTGCGGACACGAGGGTGACGTGGTGGTGGAAGCCCGGGAAGGATCGTCCTTCGAAGTGGGAAAGGCCGAGGCCGGTTTTCAGTTCGCGGTAGTCGTGTTCAATGCGCCACCGGATTTTCGCCAGCCTGACCAAGGTCCTGGTTGGTGTGTCGGCGGGCAGGTCGGAGAGCCAGTAGTCGGTGGGCTCCTTGGCGCCGGGTGGCCATTCGGCGATCAGCCAGGCCTCGGGCAACGATCCGTCTTCGCCGGGGGCGATGTGCCGGCTGGCAGGTCTGACGCGCAGGGCCAGGAAGCGGGATTTCATGGCCGCGGTCCTGTTGGTGCCGGTGTTCTTGGTGCCGTGCCGCCAGGTGATCCTGCGTAGTTGTCCCCTTCCGGCGGCCACCGCGAGTTCGGCCAGGCTGGCCGGGTCCTGTCGGTAGCGGGGCACACTGGGCCTGCCCCTGGGGCCGGAGCGTTCGGCGAGTTCGGGAACGGCATTGGCCGGGTAGGCGCTGGTGGATGCCTTGACCGCCATCACCCACGGAATGGACCGCCGGGTCAGCTCAAGCCGGAACAGCGCGTTGTCCCCGTACCCGGCGTCGGCAACCGCGACCGGGCACCTGCGCCCCCAATGGGCGAGTTCATCGATCATCTCCAGCGCGAGTTCCCACTTGGGCCGGTGCCGTACGTATTCGGGGATCTTCGCCTTGATCCGGCGGGCGGCGACGGCTTCGGCGTGCTCGTTGGTGTCCGCACAGGCGTCATCCCAGGCCTCGGGCACGAACAGGCGCCAGTTCACCGGGGCCGAGGCATGGTCGGTGACCATGTGCACGGTGGAGGCAACCTGGCAGTTGCCGATCTTGCCCAGCGTGCCCGAGTACTGGCGCGCCACGCACGCCGAGGCGGCCCCGTCCTTCTTGAACCCGGTATCGTCAATCACCCACGCCTCCGGCACGATAGCCTCATCGGCCAGGGCTGCCAGGCGGCGGCGGACCGGCTCCACCTCCCACGGCGAGGACGTAACGAACTGCTGCAGCTGCTGGTGGTCCACATCCAGGCGCTCCGCCATCGGCTGCATCGACTTGCGCCGCCCCTCCAGCATCAACCCCTGCAGATACAGCCGGCCCTTCGCCCGCTGGTCCTTCCGGCCCAACGACGCGAACACCTGCCCGACGTAATCCTCCAGCTCGACCCGCAGTCCTGCCTCTTCCATGCCCACGAAACGAAATTAACAGCTCAGGCCAGCGATTAAAAGCCCCTCACCGAAGACCTAACAAAGTACTACTAGGAGCACGCTGAATAATCGGCGGGTCTCTGGCGTGCCTGCTAAATTTTGGGACCGGTGATTTAAGACTGGTTTCATGCAGGGACGTGAGGACGGTCAACGAGGGTATTTGGATGTGGAGGCGCTGGCCGGGGAGTTGTTGGCCCCGGGCAGCGTCTTCGCTTTTCTGGCCGCGCATCGGGTGCGGTTGTTTCCGGATTCGCTGATGGAGGACCTCTTTCCGTCGGGACGCGGCCGGCCTTTTATTCCGGCGCCGGTGATCGGGTCGGTGCTGGTGTTACAGGCGCTGCAAGGGCTCTCGGACCGGGAAACCGCGGAGGCTTTGACGCACGTTCTGCGCTGGAAGGCCGCGTGCGGGTACGGGCTGACCGACATGGCGTTCCACCCGAGCACGCTGACGTATTGGCGGAACCGTTTGGCCGGGTCGAAGAATCCGCACCGGATCATGGAGGCGATTGCCGAGGTCGTCGCGGAGACCGGGGTCCTGAAGGGTAAGCGCCGGCGGGCAGTGATTCAACGGTCCTGGATGCCGCGGTCGCCAGGCAGGACACCGTGACCCAGCTGATCGCAGGTGTCCGCCGTTTCGGCCGTGAAATTCCCGGCGGCCAGGAGCTGGTGGCCGCCCAAGCGACCGGTTATGACTACACCCGGTCCATCGCCTGGCTCACCCGCGGCAACCGCCGCGTTCCCCACCGCGGCATCAGCCGGAATAATGCCTGGCTGAACCTGAGAACCGCGGGCCTGAACCTGCGCAGACTCCTCAACCTCGGCCTCACAGATAACAACGGAACCTGGGCCCTGCCCTGAAGGGCAGCCCCACGAAGGCGACGGGAGCCCACGTCCGAGCCCTGACACAGCCCTCACAGATCACCCAAACATCAACGAGTGAGTCCGTAAGATCCGCCAGACCAGACACTCCACCCGCCGCTACACGACGGGACCGACGACCAAACAACCACCAAAGCCCACTAATTCAGCAGCCTCCTAGTAGTACTTTGTTAGGTTGGTGGGGCGTGTTGGCAGTAGGGGCAGCGTCTGAGCTGTCGGATGAGGATCCGTTGGAGTTCCTTGAGGACCCCGTACAGGCTCAGGCTGCCCCTGCTGCTTTTGGGGTGGCAAGGCGTTTTTTGGTGATGAACAGGTGTGCTGCGGACACGAGGGTGACGTGGTGGTGGAAGCCCGGGAAGGATCGTCCTTCGAAGTGGGAAAGGCCGAGGCCGGTTTTCAGTTCGCGGTAGTCGTGTTCAATGCGCCACCGGATTTTCGCCAGCCTGACCAAGGTCCTGGTTGGTGTGTCGGCGGGCAGGTCGGAGAGCCAGTAGTCGGTGGGCTCCTTGGCGCCGGGTGGCCATTCGGCGATCAGCCAGGCCTCGGGCAACGATCCGTCTTCGCCGGGGGCGATGTGCCGGCTGGCAGGTCTGACGCGCAGGGCCAGGAAGCGGGATTTCATGGCCGCGGTCCTGTTGGTGCCGGTGTTCTTGGTGCCGTGCCGCCAGGTGATCCTGCGTAGTTGTCCCCTTCCGGCGGCCACCGCGAGTTCGGCCAGGCTGGCCGGGTCCTGTCGGTAGCGGGGCACACTGGGCCTGCCCCTGGGGCCGGAGCGTTCGGCGAGTTCGGGAACGGCATTGGCCGGGTAGGCGCTGGTGGATGCCTTGACCGCCATCACCCACGGAATGGACCGCCGGGTCAGCTCAAGCCGGAACAGCGCGTTGTCCCCGTACCCGGCGTCGGCAACCGCGACCGGGCACCTGCGCCCCCAATGGGCGAGTTCATCGATCATCTCCAGCGCGAGTTCCCACTTGGGCCGGTGCCGTACGTATTCGGGGATCTTCGCCTTGATCCGGCGGGCGGCGACGGCTTCGGCGTGCTCGTTGGTGTCCGCACAGGCGTCATCCCAGGCCTCGGGCACGAACAGGCGCCAGTTCACCGGGGCCGAGGCATGGTCGGTGACCATGTGCACGGTGGAGGCAACCTGGCAGTTGCCGATCTTGCCCAGCGTGCCCGAGTACTGGCGCGCCACGCACGCCGAGGCGGCCCCGTCCTTCTTGAACCCGGTATCGTCAATCACCCACGCCTCCGGCACGATAGCCTCATCGGCCAGGGCTGCCAGGCGGCGGCGGACCGGCTCCACCTCCCACGGCGAGGACGTAACGAACTGCTGCAGCTGCTGGTGGTCCACATCCAGGCGCTCCGCCATCGGCTGCATCGACTTGCGCCGCCCCTCCAGCATCAACCCCTGCAGATACAGCCGGCCCTTCGCCCGCTGGTCCTTCCGGCCCAACGACGCGAACACCTGCCCGACGTAATCCTCCAGCTCGACCCGCAGTCCTGCCTCTTCCATGCCCACGAAACGAAATTAACAGCTCAGGCCAGCGATTAAAAGCCCCTCACCGAAGACCTAACAAAGTACTACTAGGACGCTCCACCTCACCCATGGCCGTCGCCGCCTACACCTACGACAAACTCCCACCCGCCGAACAACAAGCACTCCCCACCGAAGGACACATAGTTGCAGCGTTGGAGTGGGCCGAAGCTGATGAGGAAACGCGCTAAGCCCACAGCGCATCGCGCCAACTCGCGGAGTGACAGAGTTACAGAGATTCAGGGACGCATCACGAAAAGTGGAGGGGGCGGGACGTAGGCCCAAGTAGGGCGCCCGGGGTTCGGGAGCCTGACCGCTGCACGGCCACCACCACCAAGATTCCCACCAGCGCACCCACCAGCGTTTCCACGGCGCGCTCCAGGATCAGGACGGCCGGGTCGATAGGAGCGGCGAGTTGGGTCATCAGCAGGATGACGGGCGTGAACGAAACCATCGCCAGGCCGTAGTGACGGGTCATAAAGAGCTCTGTAGTGAATTGGAAGAAGATGACCAGGAGCGCAAGCAACATGGTTTGCCGCCCGGGGAACGTCGCAGCCAACCACCACGGACCGGGAAGAATGACGACAGCGGTGACGGCCAATCCCAACAGCGTTCCCACGATGCGGTGGATGCCGCGGCGGACGCTACTCGGGAGGTCTGCCCCTGCCAGGGGGACGGCAGCCGCGGCCATCGCCCAGTGGGGGTGTCCACTGCCGCTGAGGACGCCCAGGGTGCCCGCGGCTCCTACCGCCAGCACATACCTGGCTGCATGAACCAACACTTCCTGGTGCCCGCCAGCGCCCGGCCGATTCCTTACGGCGGCGCGCTGCCAGGAACGGCGGCGAACCCAACCGCTGAAGCCCACGGCCAAGGAGAAAGCGGCTGACCCCGTGGCAATAAGCATGGCAACGTGCCAGGGAACGGCCGTGGGAACGGATGCGCAGGCTCCCAAGGCGAGGATGCCGAAGAACGGGCCGTTGGGCTTGAGCCGCACCCGGTCGGAATACACCGAGCCCACACCGGCCAGCACCGCTTCAACGGCCACCAGCCACCAGGAGTGGAGGTGGTTGACGGATAGGAACATGCCCACAGCTACTCCGGTTAAGAGCACCATTGCTGCCTGGGCTTGGTGCCGGAGCCGCAGCTGATGCTGCTCAGAACGGCCGTACATGCCAGTCAGTGCGCCGAATACGGCGTAAATGACAAGATCTGTCCGGCCGGCAATCAGAAGCAATAGCGAAGGGAGTGCGACGCTGACTGCGACCCTCAACGCGGAGAGGTGGTCGTTGTTGGCAGGTTCAAGCCGATGGAGTGCGCGCACCTGCTCCACCACGCGCCTCATCCTCAACCATCCCTGCTGTCCTGTTCCGGCCACACAGGCCTTACCTGAAATTATTGCCGCGAGACCGGGGCGGAGTCATATCCTGCGGCCGCGGCCGACACACAAGGACATCGGCACCGGCTAGCCGTCCAGGGCCTTTGAAGCATGGGCTATCAGACGTGCTTCGGCCGCCGTCGGGAGGCTATCCCCGCTTCCTGGCGGTCCTCCCGGCGTCTATTTCTTAGGGGACGCTGCCTTCGCAGCAACAATCTGGTGGCGGACCGCCTGCGCGACTGCCCGCACCCGTGCAGTCGGGCGCTGCGACTGCAAATGAGCCAGTACCGTTCTCAGCTCCGGTACGTCGTCCCGGATCTCCACAGTTGCTATCTGCCCCCCGTCGTAGGTCAGTTTGTGTTGAGGGCGCTGGTGAAGGATGGAGTATCCAAGACCCCGGGCTACAAAAGTACGCACAGTCTCGTAGCTGGCCGAACGGAATCTGATGTCCGGCTCCCCGCCGCTCAATCGTGCGATGGAAAGCATGAGGTCACGGGTGTGGGGCAGATCCAGCAGCACGAAGGACTCATCTTTGAGCGCGGACAACGGGACACTGTCCGAACCTGCAAGCTCATGATTGGGTGGAAGCGCCAGATAGGGTCTGGCCGTATGCACCACGGAACCAGCGATTCCCTCCGGCAGGTTAAGGTCGTAACACAAGGCCAGATCTGCCTGGCCGTTGATCAGCGCGCTGACGCACCCTGAGATGTCCGTCTCGAGTACCTCGACTTCCAGGGCCGGGTGTTCCTCCCGCAGCCTGGTCAGTACGCCGGGAAGCAGGAACGGCGCGAGGGTGCTGAAGCAGGCCATACGGACGCGGCCCTTAACGCTCTGCTGCTCGCCTCGTGCGTGGTCAAGGCTTTCCTCCACGTGGGCCAGAATGGCCTGGGCGTCGCGCAAAAACAGCTCTCCGGCAGGAGTCAGTACCAGCCCCTTCGAGCGCTGCCTGATGAAGAACTGGGTACCGATGTTGCGCTCCAGTTGCGCGATCGCTGCCGACACGGCGGACTGCGCAACGTTCAAGCGGAGGGGCGGCGCCCGTCATCGAGAGCTGCGCGGCCGCTTCAGTGAAATAGCGCAATTGCGTAAGTGTGACGTCCATTGTATAAATGTACGCCATTCATCTGATTTTCAGATGCAACTGTTCTGAAAGGACTGTTGGACAGATTCGCACCGTGGGCGGAAGCTGGGGGCAAGAAGTTTTTGAGCTGTCGAGAGCCAGTAGAACGAAAGGTAGCCGCGAAGTGAAACACCAGCGCATCCGTACATTCAACACCAAGGACACTTACCCGGAGCAGAATCTGGACAACGACCTCTGCCAGGCAGTGGTGGCTAATGGGGTGGTCTATCTTCGGGGGCAGATCGGGCAGGACCTGGACACCCGGGAATCGGTGGGTATTGGTGACATCGAAGTCCAGACGGAAAAGGCCATGGCCAATGTCGACATGCTCCTTAAGGAAGCGGGCAGCAGCCTCGAAGACATCGTCAAAGTCACGGTGTACATCATTGATCCGCGCTACCGCGAGACGGTTTACCGGGTGATGGGCCGCTGGCTCAAGGGTGTCTTCCCGGTGTCCACGGGGATCGTCGTGCAGGCGCTGGCGCGGCCCGAGTGGCTGGTGGAGATCGACGCTACCGCTGTGCTCTCGACCTTGGGGGCAACGCCGTGACCTTCAGCATCGCAGCCACGGACGGGCGGGGCCGGTTTGGCATTGCCGTGTCATCTTCTTCCCCCGCTGTCGCCGCGCGCTGTGCCCACCTGCGGGACGGTGTGGGCGCCGTAAGCTCCCAAAACATTACCGATCCCCGGCTCGGCGGTGCCCTGCTGGACCGCCTGCAGGCCGGAGACTCCGCGCAGGAGGCCTTGGACGGGGTTGTCCGCGAAGCTCCCGGGGTCGATTACCGCCAGTTGCTGGTTTTGGATTCCACGGGCGCTTCCGCTGTCTTCAGCGGTGCACACACGCTTGGTGTCTTCGGCGACGGCCGGGGCAAGAACAGCGTGGCTGCCGGGAACATGCTGGCGAGCCCAGCCGTCGCCCAGGCGCTGTGCAACGGTTTCGAAGCTGCCACCGGCGAATTGGAGGAGCGGCTGTTGGCTGCGCTGAAGGCTGCTGAGGCCGCCGGCGGGGAAGCAGGTCCCGTGATGTCCGCAGGTATCTCTGTCGTCTCCGGTCACGGCTGGAGGGACACTGATCTGCGCGTGGACTGGCACGAAGACCCCATTGCGGAGCTTGAGCGGCTGCTGGAAGTGTGGCTTCCACAGCGCCAGGATTACGTGGTCCGTGGACTGGATCCCGCATCTTCCATTAGCTATGGGGTTCCAGGCGATGAACGCTGAACCGGCAACCACACTGAACCCTGCGGTTCAGCGTGGACAACGTACCCGGGTGCTGGAAGCCGTGGCCGGACAGCAAGCGGACCTGACCCGGCTCTCCGAGACGCTCCACGCCAACCCGGAGCTCGGCTGGCAGGAACACCGCGCAGCCGGGTGGACGGCCGACTACCTGGAACAGCACGGCTTTGACGTCGAAAAAGGGTATCTGGGTTTTCCCACTGCCCTACGGGCGGTCTTCGGAAACGGTACCCGCCGGATCGGCATCATGGCCGAGTACGACGCCCTGCCGGGCCTCGGGCACGCCTGCGGCCATAACATCATCACCGCCATCTCCTGCGGCACAGCAGTGGCACTGTCAGAGTTCGCGGCCGAACGGGACCTGACGGTGGTACTTTACGGAACCCCCGCCGAAGAAGGTGGGGGAGGGAAGATCGAACTGCTCAAGAAGGGCGCCTTCCACGGTCTTGACCTTGCCATGATGGCGCACCCTAGCCCGGTCGACGCGGCAGAGGCCCGCCCCTACGCGGTGGCCCATAACCATGTGGAGTACCGGGGCAAGTCGGCCCACGCCGCCGCCTACCCGGACCAGGGCGTCAACGCCAATGACGCCTTCATCGTCGCCCAGGTAGCTCTGGGTCTTCTTCGCCAGCAACTGCCCGCCGGCACCCGCGTGCATGGCATCCAAACCCGCGGCGGGGAAGCCCCGAACGCCATCCCGGAGAAGACAGAGGGCCGCTGGTACGTCCGTGCCGAGTCGCTCGCCCAGCTGGAAAACCTGGAAGAGCGCGTCCACCGTTGCTTTGAAGCCGGTGCCCTGGCGTCCGGTTGCGAGCTGTCAGTCACCCCGGAATCAGAACCTTACTCTGAGTTCCGAACAGATCTGCGGGCGCTGGAACTGTATGTCAGGCATGCAGAGTCCCTTGGCAGGGACTTTGACGTACCTGCCCAGCAAGCGACCATGAACCGGGCCTCCACCGACATGGGCAACATCTCCCAAGTGGTTCCGGCAATTCATCCTTATATCGGTCTGGGCTGCTTCCCTGCAGCCAATCACCAGCCGGAGTTCGCTGCGCACTGTGTTGGCGAAGCAGCCAACCGTGCAATCCATGACGGTGCTGCAGCTTTGGCGCTGACCGCATTGGACTTCCTGGCAGAGTAGCCAGGGGATTTCTTCCGATTTTCTAGGAACAGGACCATGACAGATCAATTTTCGTCGACCGACACCGGCGCCCGGCGGGAGCACGACAGCCTAGGGGACCGGGACGTCCCCGCCGAGGCCTACTGGGGCATCAGCACCATGCGGGCCGTGGAAAACTTCCCCGTCAGCGGACGGCCCATCGGCAGCCTACGTTCCCTGCTGTGGGGACTGGGAGCTGTGAAGTATGCCGCAGCGCGTGCCAACGAAAGCCTCGGCCTCCTGGAACCCGTCAAATCCGACGCTATACAAAGGGCGTCCCGGGAGGTCATGGAGGGGCTCTTGGACGACCAGTTCGTCGTGGATACCATCCAAGGCGGCGCGGGAACCAGTACCAACATGAACGCCAACGAAGTAATCGCCAATCGCGCCCTGGAACTGATGGGCCACGGAAAAGGCGACTACACCGTGCTGCACCCTATTGACCACGTGAACCGGAGTCAGTCCACCAACGACGTTTACCCCACCGCCATCAAGATCGCATTGCAGCGCGAACTTACAGAGTTCTGTTCCGAGCACACCAGGCTCAGCGAAGCCTTTGATGCCAAGGCGGTAGAGTTCGCAGGCATCATCAAGGTAGGGCGAACCCAACTCCAGGATGCAGTACCGATGTCCATGGGCCAGGAATTCGGGGCTTTCGCCGAAACCTTGCGCGAGGACAGGAACCGGCTCCTGGAACTCTTACCGCACCTGCGCGAATCCAACCTTGGCGCCACAGCCATCGGCACCGGCATCACCGCTCCGCCCGGATACCGGGAAGCCGTCATAGTTGAGCTCAACGCAGTCACGGGCCTGCAGCTCGTCTCGGCGACCAACCTGGTGGAGGCCACCGGCGACACCGGCGTCTTCATGCTCGTCTCCGGGGTCCTGAAGAGGGCGGCGGTAAAACTCTCAAAAATCTGCAACGATCTTCGTTTGCTCTCCTCTGGCCCCCAGACCGGGTTCGCGGAGATTTTCCTGCCCGCGGTACAGGCCGGGTCCTCCATCATGCCCGGAAAGGTCAACCCGGTCATCCCCGAAATGGTTAACCAGGTCGCCTTCCGCGTCGTCGGCGCTGACGCGACGGTGACCATGGCTGTGGAGGCCGGCCAGTTGCAGCTCAACGCCTTCGAACCCGTCATAGCTGACGCCCTCCTCGAGTCAATTGCCTGGCTTACAGTCGCCTGCCGGCAACTCCGCACCCACTGCGTCGACGGCATCAAAGCGAACACCCAGGTCCTGCAGCAGCGCATGCTCGAATCGATAAGCGTCGTCACTGGCCTGGCCCCCTTGATCGGCTACGCCGTGGCGGCCGAGCTGGCTAAAGAAGCACTCGCCAGCAACCGGGGCATCGCAGACCTGGTGACTGAACGTGGATTGCTGGACAGGCAGAAGATGGAAAAGGCCCTTTCTGCCGCGTCAATGGCGGGGCTCGGCTAAACGCCCAAGGCCCTCTACACAGCAGCAAAGAACCGCCTCAGGTGGCACCACGATCAGACGTTTTCTGGGATAGGCCACGGGAACGACCAGCCCGAGACAAATACTGACTGAGAACTAATACCTACGGTGACCCAGGCGCCGTGAGCCGCTTCCTGGTCCCGGCGTTTAAAAGCGCCAGGAAGCTGGCGATGCAGAGCAGGAGAATGAAGGCAATGCCGAAAGATACCGAAACGACCGTTCCGCAGAACTGGACCGCGCTACAGCCGGGACAATCGGTCTTTGTCGCCGAACCGATACATGAGCCCTATTCCGGGCACATAGACGCTATGACCGAAGAACACCACGTCCTCTGGATCATTGCTGGCCACGGCCGCCGGCGCAGGGCTTTCGACTATAGGGAAGGCGTCGTCATTTCTCCGATGTAACACCTCACTGCCAGCTGACCCCTCGATGAGACTTTGATTCTGAAGATATGAAGATACAACAGCCAGCCAACCATGGCAGCTATTCCGAAACCCAGTACACGGCGCCGTCAATGGCGGTTCTCTTCCATGACCCGTTGGCTACGCACAACGTTGTGGTGCGGCCCGTATTTGTCCAGCGAGAGGCTATTCATCGCTCTCCTGATTCAGGGCGAAACGACCACATACGGCAAACGTCGTTGCAGAGCCGTACTGCCGCGAAAGCGGCCGTGTCGCGGGACCTCGAAGCCCTGAAGCGGCAAACTGCACGTGCTACGCGGCAGGCACCCGCCCCTACACGTGAAAAGGCTCAGTAGCACGCGCAGAGGGTGACCCGACTTCCAAGCCGGGGCTGCTTGCAATGGCCCGATCCCTGGCATTAGCATCCCCGGGGAAATTTACGGTGTTGCTGGCAAACAAACGTCGTCAATCGGGCACGCGCTTCATACCCCCACGCCCGTCCGGCCTGCCTGCAGAGAGCTTTTGGACGGAACTGAATCTATATTTTTGATTTAGTTGAGCGAATTTATTCGCTATGCAGATGCAGATAACCCCGTCAGAATTGACAGTAGAGGCCGCAGTGTCCGCTACGAAAACATTCCAGTCGAGGTTCGCATAGAAGGAACCCACGGAAAACATGACCCTTCGGTGTCGTGTCGCGTGAAGTACCACTGTGGCAATTCGCCCGAATAATAGGAGATTGACATGTCCAGCCAAGAGGTTGAGGTCCTTGTCGTAGGGGCCGGTCAGGCCGGCATCGCGATGAGCGAGCACCTGAGTGAACGCGGTTTCGCGCACGTCGTATTGGAACGCGATCGCATCGCCGAGCGTTGGCGCTCGATGCGGTGGGACTCTCTTGTCGCGAACGGGCCGGTTTGGCATGACCGCTTCCCGGGCCTGGAGTTCACCGAGCACGAACCGGGTGCATTCGCCTCGAAGGAACAGGTCGCAGACTACCTCGTCGCCTACGCAGAGAAAATCAACGCACCAGTCCGTTGCGGAGTCGAGGTGAAATCCGTGCGCAGAAACGTGGGCGCACCCGGCTTCGAAGTGCAGACCTCGGACGGGGACTTCAAGGCCCGCTATGTCGTGGCTGCCACAGGCCCGTTCCAGAAGCCCGTCATCCCGGCCGTCGTTCCCGAGGCCGCCGGCATCGTACAAATGCACTCCAGCTCCTACCGCAACCCCGGCCAGTTGCCTGAAGGCGCCGTCCTCGTTGTCGGCGCCGGATCCTCCGGCGTGCAGATCGCAGCCGAAATCCAGAGGTCGGGTCGTCAGGTCTACCTCTCCGTCGGACCGCATGACCGCCCCCCGCGCAGTTACCGCGGAAGGGACTTCTGCTGGTGGCTCGGAGTGCTCGGCATGTGGGACGCTGCCACTCCTCCCCGGGGCGCGGAGCACGTAACCATCGCGGTGAGCGGGGCGGACGGCGGCCACACCGTCGACTTCCGGGCCATTGCCGAAGACGGCATCAAGCTCGTCGGCCGGACCGAAGTCTTCGAGAACGGAACCATGCGCTTTGCCCAGGACCTTCGCCAAAACATCGCGAACGGCGACGCTCACTATCTGCAGCTGCTCGATCAGGCCGACGCGTACATTGAACAAAACGGCCTCGATCTTCCCGAGGAACCGGAGGCCCGCACGCTGCGCGCGGACTCCGAAAGTCTTATCAACCCACTCCGCGAGCTCAACCTCGCCGCAACCGGTGTCACTTCGATTGTCTGGGCAACCGGCTTTGTGCAGGACTTCAGCTGGCTGCAGGTCGACGCCTTCGACGCCAATGGCAGGCCGCAGCATCAACGTGGGGTTTCTTCCGAGCCCGGCGTCTACTTCCTGGGCCTGCCCTGGCAATCACGCCGTGGATCGAGCTTCATTTGGGGCGTCTGGCATGACGCCAAGTATGTTGCTGACCAAATCTCTATTCAGCGGAGCTACCTCGCCCACAACGATCAGGACGCGCTAGTGCCCAGCGGGGCAGTCTGATGCCGACCCACACCCGCATCCGGTCTTCAACACAAGGGACACCTACCTGGAACAGAATCTCGACAATCATCTGTGCCAGGCCGTCGTGGCCAACAACTTCGTTTACCTTCGGGGCCAGATCGGCCAGGACCTCGACACCAGGGATTCGGTAGGCATCGGCGACGTGAAGGCCCAGGCCGAGAAGGCGGTGGCGAACATCAAGCTCCTTCTCGACGGGCGGGCAGCAGCCTCGAAGACATCGTCAAGGTCGTCATCTACCTCACAGACCGAGGCACCGTGAGCCGGTCTACCGCGTGGTCGGGAAGTGGTTGAAGGGCGTCTTCCCCGTATCGACCGGCCTCGTCGTGTCAGCACTCGCACGGCCCGGATGGCTCGTGGAGATAGACGCAACTGCCGTCATCACTGATAGGTAGCGGGCCGAAAACCCAGGAGGACACCCCTGATACGGCGTTGAATCTGAGAGACCATGTCACGACGACATGGTCTCTCAGTCGCTACGCTTCCAATGACAGAAAAACCAGTGCTTGTTTCATCAAAATTTTGACAACGTGGGGCTCTCCCCCGCCGGGACCGAAAGCCCTGTGGTGCCGGCCAGGTCACCCAGCCCGTTTAGCCTTCCCTGTTCGCGTGACCGGAGACGCTGTCACGGCGCCCTGGGAACGTCAACCCATTTGAGTCTCCCTGGCCCGGAAGAACCGCAGCTTGAACGGGGACCCACATCCCTCTAACGAGACTACGTGTGGATTTTAATTCACAATGGCGGCCTTTCCCAGACCGCGCGTTGACTCGTAGAAAACCTCCGCGTAGCCGGATACGTTGCCTCAATTGAAAACCTCCGCGTAGCGGCGTGGTTTCCGGCCGGGGCGGCGGATGGGGGTTATGCCCGTTTTCATGGAGCTAACGATGGACCAGCGGCAAGCTGTGACAAAGAAGAAAGCCCTCGCCTATAAGAGCGCCGATCGTGCAGGGAAATCCCGGATCCTGAACGAGCTGGTCGAACTGACCGGTTGGCACCGCGACTATGCCAGGGTCGCCTTGCGGGAGGCCCTGGTCCTGAAAATCGTCAAGCCCAGACCGGGCAGGACGCCGGTCTACGGCCCTGATCTGCTCCCGCCGCTGATCAGGTGCTGGGCGGTGCTGCGGGCTCCTGCCGGCAGGCTGCTGGCCCCGATGCTGCCGGTTCTGGTGCCGCTATTGCGGCGGGACAAGGAGCTTGCGATCACGGATGATCAGGCTGCTTTGCTGATGCGCATGAGCGCGGCGACCATCGACCGGAAACTCGTCGGTGAACGGGCGAAACTTTTCCCGCGGGGCCGGTCACACACCAAGCCCGGCACCCTCCTGAAATCCCAGATCCCGATCCGGACCTGGGCCGAGTGGGACGACGCCGTCCCGGGATTCGTGGAGATCGATCTGGTCGGCCACGAGGGCGGCAACAGCTTCGGGGAATTCTGCTTTACCCTGACAGTGACCGACATTTCCACCGGCTGGACGGTGAATCGGTCCGTGCGGAACAAGGCGGCCAAATGGGTCTTTGAGGCCCTCGAACACGTCACCGCTGTGTTCCCGTTTCCCATCATCGGGATCGATTCGGACAACGGCTCGGAGTTCATCAACGAGCACCTGCTCGCCTACTGCCACGCCCACCAGATCACGTTCACCCGCTCCCGTCCCGGGAACAAGAACGACGGCGCGCACGTGGAGCAGAAGAACTGGGCCAGGGTCCGGGAACTCGTCGGCTACCTCCGCTACGACACCGCCGCGGAACGCGAGAAACTCAACGAGATCTGGGAACTGGACCGGATCTTCACCAACTACCTGCTGCCCCAGCAAAAGCTCCTCGAGAAACACCGGCACGGCGCGAAAGTGACCAAGAAACACGACGCACCTGCCACGCCCCACCAGCGCGCCATCCGGCACGAAAAGATGCGCAAGCGCCCGGTCATTCGGATGAACGCCGCCTTCAGGCAGATCAAACCCGGCGCACTCTCACGCCAGATCCTGGCACTCACAGCGCAGCTCGAAACACTGGCCCGAGCCAAACAGCCGGGCGCGGTCAAACCCGTCAACAGGGCCTGGAACAACTGAAAATCCGGAGGTTTTTCAATGAGGCAACGAAGGGGTCAACCGGAGGATTTCAAATGAGGCAACGAATCACCTTTCCCGGAGGTATTGCAATGAGGCAACAGGGACCGGCTTGGATGCCGATGGCGAGGGTTGAGCGCGGCCTCCTTGACGTCGTCGGTGATGGTGCTGACTTCCTTGCTTTGCATGCGCCTGCACTTGGTGCCCAGGTTGGCCGCGGGGACTCGCCGAGCACGACGGCCTGACCGGTGAGGGCACCGATTATAAGGAGGGCGGGAGTGCTGGACCGGGGGAGTGGTTACTCCGATCGGCGCTGGCCCGTACATCGTCGGGCGCCGAGAGTCCCGGAGGGGTTTGTGCGCTGAAGATCGGCGTGAACGCCGAACCGGAATGCAGTCAGGCCAAGGAAGGACTCTTAGCCGAGGCGGGCGTCGGTGTTTACTACGGCGAGCCGCGCTAATGCACGTTCCACCAGTTGGCGTTGCCGGGAGCCGGTGATGCCATGTGGATCAAGCATGGAGGTCACGTGCAGACCCATCATGACGCTCAGCAGCTCATCAGCGACGGCATCGGGATCAGCCAAAGGCGCGCATTCGCCGTCGTGCTCTGCTTCGGCCAGGAATCCCATCACCAAACCCCGCCAGTGCAGCAGTGCGTCCCGACCTACGGCGCGCAGGGCATCTTCGGTCTGCGCACGCTCCCAGAAGGAAACGGCCACGCGGGCTTCGACGATAGTGAGCGGCTCCGCTGGAATGATTTCCAGGCAGAGGCGGCGCAGTGCCGCAAGGCCGCGGCGCCTATAGGTACCGGCGGCGATCCGTTCGTTGGTCCGTTCACAGATCAGTTCGTAGGAGGCCAGTAGCAGGGCGTCCTTGTTGGGGAAGTAATAGGCGAGCACGCCGGGGGCTGCGTATCCGCATTCCCGGGCTATGTCCCGCATGCTGGCGTTCTCGATGCCCTGGTCCGCGATCAGCCGCCATGTGGTCTCGATGATCGACCTGCGCCGTTCCTGGTGGTCTACCAAGCGGGGCATGCTGCTCCTTATTGTGCGGGTGTTCAGGGACGGGATCGTGTGCACCCTACCACCGCGGGAGCCGGCGCGCTCCCGCGGTGGACCGGGTCAGTGTCCGCAGATGCCGGTCCCGTGACCGGCGGCGGTGCCGTCGTGGGCGGTCTCGGCCGATTGGCTCCCGGAAACACAGTGGCCGGCCGTGGATGGCGGAACGTTCAAAGTGGGGTTCGCATCGAAGAAGCCATGCGGCTTCAAGGTGAAACCGGTGGTGTCCACCGGCATGATCGGCCAATCCTCCGGGCGCGGGAAGTGTGTCAGGCCGAAGGAATGCCACACCACCAGGTCTTGGCCGTCGATATCGCGGTCCTGTGCCACGTAGGTGGGAAGGCCGGAACCACCCGGGTGCTGGTTGACGAAGTCACCGGCGGCGTAGAGCTCCTCTTCCGCATGCCGGGTGACCCACAGGTGGTGCCGGGCGAAAGCGGCCCGGGAAGCGATGGAGGAATCATCCGCCATGGCCAACGTGGGGTTACCCTCCGGAAAGAGCGTGTAGCCTACCGGGTGGCCGAGCTGGTTCAGAGATTCCGGGTTGCTGATGTGCCATACGCGGCCCTGGGCGCGGTCGGCATCCCGCACAGCTTCCGACTCGCGGGCCAGCAGTGTGCGTTTCTGGGTGAATGCGTTTCCGTGTGGGTTTCCGGGGCCCTTGCGCAGGCGCACAAGGTCCAGTTCCTCCACGCGGTTCGTTTCGCCGTCAATCATCATGTCCAGCCGGGCGCTGAAGAGGTGCTGGTGATATGGGGCGCCAAGGCCTGGGGCTATTTCGGAGGCGTAGGGATACTTCTTGTCCGGCAGCGCGGCAGTGAAAACGATGCCTGTGGCTTTGGCCTCAAACCCGATGGTGCCGTCCAGGTACAGGTACCAGTAGAAGCCGTAGTCGTAGTTGCCAACGGTGGTGAAGAAGGACACCACCAGCCGGCGGTTGCGGCGCACTTCGTTGGATCCGGCCCACTCATCTGTGTGCTTCCACAGGATCCCTGCGTCCTCCTCATGGATGCAAATGCCGTTTTCGATGGTGCGCGGGTTGCCGAAATCGTCGGCAACCACGGGGGACATATACGTGATGTCGCCCAGGCAGTCACAGCCAAGCTTGAGCGAGTTCGCATCCCTTCCCACCAGGTATTCGCCGGAGTCAAAGTAGTTCTGCCAGCTCCTATACGGGGATGGATCACCGTAGGGGACCACCATTTCGGAGATCGACGCGCGGTGGACCACCGGGCGCCGCTTTCCGTTGTGCGTGTGGTGGAGTTGGTGGAGCACCAGTCCTTCACGTGCGTCAAAGCCTATGCGGAGGTCCCAGCCGGCCCAGGACAGATGGTTGCCTTCCAGTGCGAAGCTGGGGCCCTCCGGCTGCGTGATCTCGATCGGCTTCAGGTCTGTGCGGAGTTCGCCGTGGATTGCCGGCTCGGTGTAGTTGCCGTTAACCTCCGGAACGGGCACTGGGCCGTCGTCGATCAGGTGGTCCACCTGGCGGTTTTCCACGTCCACGAACGCCACCAGACCGTCGATGGGGTGCGCCCAAGCGTGGTCACCTGGATGGTCCTGCCGGAAACCTAGGCCACGCAGGAGTCGCTTGCCCGTCTCATTTTCGTATTCGAACACCCCTGCTGACAGCGGTGCCACACGGACCTGCTCCGGGGTGAGGCCTCGCGAGGCGAGAGAAGCATTCCACTGCGGATCGTTGGCGAGAATGTCCTCGATGATCCCGAATTCCTCAAGGAGGACGGGAAGTTGGCCGTCAACGGAGGGGTCCAACTCGCGCCGATCAATGACGAGGCCGGTGGTCAGGGAAAGGCGGACGTCAAGGGATCGGGACTTGGCCGCATCCCAGAGCATGGCGCGGACTACACGGTCGGCGCCTGCGGCGTCTCCTCGGAGGACTGCTTTGGGTGGGTCAACCAGGCCGAGGTAGGCGAAACGGGTCGTGTCGGGCACAAGATCCGCATCGGAAAGGATTCGGCGGGCCTCCTGAATTTCCTGGGCCGAGAGCTGCTCAAGAGGGTGCTGCGCCAATGCAGCAAAGTCAGTGGTCTGAAGGGTCATGGCACTTCCTGAAGTCGAGTTTTGATGGTACAACTGTTCAACCAACGCTTTCATGTTACTCATCTCACAGCCTGGCGTAAAGTCCCCAAAGTCGGGGGGTGCCGGGCGGCCAGGAGGATTATGTACCAGCGCTCCCGCCCGCGCTCCGGGCACTCACCAGGCGCCCCGGCTGGCATTGTCACCGCTGTGTCGGCAGTCAGCACCGCCGCCCACGTCATCGCGGCAGCTACCAGCCCTGCTGGAGTTATGGCCTGGTGGATGGCCGCCATGGCAGCAGTCTGCCTGGCCAGCGCTGCCCCGATGATGGCTGGGCGGCTATGTGCCGGGCATGGCGCCGGGCGCCTGCTGGCAATGAATGCCGCCATGATCCTGCTCCACCTGGTCCTGCTTACTGCCCCGGGCACCGGAGGTCGCCATAGCCATGCCACAACTACCGGAATGGCCGCCCTCCCTGGCCACGAGGGGGCCATGCTCACCCTCATCGCCGTCGAACTGCTGTGCCTTATGGGTGCTTCAGCTGCCCTCCGCCTGGCCCGCGCCAAGGCCTTGGGAAGTGTGGGTTCCGCTATTCGCGCGGCTGTTGAACATTAACCACGCTCATCAACGCGCGGCCTCATGTGACCCAATCGAACTGTGTATCTAAAAAACCGATGCCCTGCATCACTATTCAATTATTTACGTGATACACCTCACTGGTTACTGTGGGTGTACTAAGCAGGTCCGGGAGCAAAGAGGCTTCCAATCCCCGGGACCCCGTCTGCGAAACATGACGGCGCTCCACCCACATTCACGAATCAGCAAACTTAAGCAGCAGCAAAGGATCGATTATGGATCAGCCAATAGCGTCAACGCGCCTTGCCCAGGAGCAAAGCAAGCATCTGCAGAAGTCACTCGGCCGCATGGACATTTTGTTGCTGGTGGTCGCGGCCGTCATCTCCGTGGAGGTTCTGGGCCAGGTCTCGGGTTTTGGCGGTGAAACTTTTACGTGGACCCTCATCCTGGCCATCACGTTCCTGATCCCTTACGGACTGATTTTCGCAGAAACGGGCGGGGCGTTTACCGAAGAAGGAGGCGTGTATGTCTGGACGAAAATGGCTTTCGGGCGGGTGGTTGCCGCCATCGCGTCCCTGCTGACTTGGGTGACACAGCCCGTGTGGGTGGGCGGCGCCATGGCATTCGTGGCGGTAGAGACGTGGTCCGAATATGTAGGCCACGTGGAAGCCGGCAGCGTAGGGGACTACATATTCAAGATTGTGTTCATCTGGATCACGGTGACCTCGGCCATCGTCAGCTTGAAGCACGGTAAATGGCTGCCCTCCCTTGGCGCCATTCTCAAGGTCGTGTTCCTGACCTTCTTCATCATCGTCACCCTGGTTTACGGGCTGCAGCACGGTTTCAACGGCTTGGACCTCGGCTTTTTCTCTCCCACGCTTGCGGGTTTCCTGGGCGTCACTCCGCTGCTGCTGTTTTCCTTCCTTGGCTTTGAGTCCGGCAACAGCGCCGCAGGAGAGATGAAAAACCCGGCCAAGGACGTTCCCATCTCCATTGCACGCTCATCCATGATCGCCGCTGCGAGCTACCTCCTTCCGATCCTGGCCATCCTGCTGGTAGTGCCGTTGGACCAGATCACCGGCATCGGCGGCCTTTTCGGGGCCGTGGCCACCGTTTACGCAGTCTTCGGCCCGGCTGCTGAAGCCATGCTCGCCATTTCAGCGGTCATTTTCTGCTTCGTCCTGGTTTCCCAGGGTGCAGCCTGGATGATCATCAGCGACCGCATGCAGGCCATGGCCGCCGCAGACGGCTCGTTCTTCGGAGGGTTCTTTGGCCGCTTCCATCCCAAGCTCGGCACCCCGATCCGTGTCAACACGCTTTCGGGAGTAGTGGCCACGCTGTTCATGCTCGCGGCCATGCAGGTAAGCGGTACCAGCAGTGCGCTCTTCGGCGTTGTTCTAACCATTGCCATCTCCACATTCCTGCTTAGCTACCTTCTGGCAATCCCCGCTGCCGTCAAACTGCGCAGCAAGTACCCGCATGTTGAGCGTCCCTTCAAGGTTCCCGTATCAGACGCCGGTTTCCGCGCCTTGGGTGCCATCTGCTTCGTATGGATCCTGCTCGGCTCGTGGGTCGCAATATTCCCGGGAACGTTGGATGTTCTCTTCGGCCTGGAATACGACTTCGAAGCCATTTGGGGCGTTTCGCAATTCACCTTTGAAGCCTTCGCACTGGGCACCCTCGGCTGCATCCTGGTCCTGGGATTCGTGGGCTATGCCCGCGGTAAGAGGGTCCGTAACGCCGTCGCACACAGCAGCGAGGACGCCCACGATGCAGGCTCCGAAGATAGTGGTGCGCTCCTTCCCCGGAGCTGACTCCGCTGGGAGAACCTGCAAGCGTTCTCGTGTTGAATCACATCGAATAAATCACTTGTCTCTATGAGCTTATGTACGACGCTTGATCCGCAGGAAGCACAGGACAACCCATCAAAGCCATCTCGTGGCCCGTCGCAGTCTTCTTCGACAGCCCGTTCCACTACCTGCTCGCCCGCCGCTCCGGAGGGACGCAAAAACATACCACTGCCCCCACGCACGCCGATATTAGGAGCACCTCGTGATCACGAACGCCCTCGACGCTCATCCCGCACCTACCTTGCCTAAAGTTGACGGGAGAGCCTACATTGAAGGCCGCACTGACGGAGCGACCGGTCAGACGTTCGCCAGCATCAGCCCTGTTGACGGCAGGACGGTCGCGGAAGTCGCCGCCTGTACCGCCGAAGACGTCGAAAGGGCAGTGAAGGCTGCCCGTCGCTCATTCGAGTCCGGCGAATGGAGCCGCTCCTCGACCGACCACCGCAAGGCATGCCTTCTGAACTTGGCCGAACTCATCGAAACCAACGCGGACGAGTTGTCCCTGTTGGAAACGTTGGACATGGGAAAGCCGCTCGCGCAATCCTCCTCCATTGACATTCCTGGCACTGCTGCCACATTCCGCTGGTATGCGGAGCTGATCGACAAGATCTCCGATGAGGTTCCGTCGACGCCGCCAGGCTCAACGGCGTTGGTAACGCGCGAGGCGCTAGGGGTAGTAGTAGCCATCACGCCCTGGAACTATCCTCTGGAAATTGCGGCATGGAAACTGGCCCCGGCACTGGCAATGGGCAACAGCGTTGTCCTCAAGCCTGCAACGCAGTCGTCGCTTACGGCTCTGCGTCTAGCGGACCTGGCTGCCGAGGCAGGCCTCCCGGCCGGTGTACTCAACGTAGTCACTGGGTCTGGCGCCATCGTTGGTGAAGCACTGGCACGGCACAATGACGTCGATGCCCTCACCTTCACGGGGTCCACTGCCGTGGCAAAGCACCTGCAGATCTGCGCCGGAGAATCCAATATGAAACGGCTCACACTCGAAGCCGGCGGCAAAAGCTCAAATCTGATCTTCGCCGATGCTGATCTGCCAACCGCCGCGCAGAAGGCAGCATTCGGCGCGTTCTATAACCAAGGAGAAGTATGCTCGGCCAACTCCCGCATCTTGGTGGAACGCCCCGTCTATAAAGAGTTCATCGAACTGCTGGCCAGAGCCAGCAAGGACTACACCCCTGGCAACCCGCTCGACCCCCAGCATCAAGGATCCGGTGCCCTGGTGGATACCAAACACGCGGACTCCGTGATGCAGGCTATCGAGGAAGCCTCTCAGGCTGGAACGATCTACGCGGGAGGTTCACGCCTGACAATTGAGGGTTCAGACTCCTACATCGAGCCGACCATCGTGACGGACCTTCCTGCGGACCACCACCTTCACCGCACCGAAGTATTCGGCCCGGTAGTTACTGTGACTCCGTTTGACGCTGAGGATGAAGCGGTCGCGCTGGCGAACAACACTGAATACGGCTTGGCGGCATCGCTCTGGACTAGTGATTTTGGTCGGGCACATCGCGTGGCAGCCCGCCTTGTGGCCGGCACGGTTTCCGTCAACACAGTCGATGCGCTTGGCCTGACAACCCCCTTCGGAGGCTTCCGCCAGTCCGGGTTCGGTCGCGACCTGTCCGCCCACGCCCTTGATAACTACTCCGCTCTGAAAACCACATGGTTCCAGCACGGTTAGTTGCGGAATCAAAGCCCAAGGAGATTCAGGAGGATCTCCGGGGGCTCATGCCAACCCAAGAGCAGAACTAATAAATGATCAGGGGTCACTGCAGTAGCAGGTGCCTCTTGTCCCGTCTGCCCGACCCCAGTAGTTTCGAAAGGATACAAAGGAACAATGCACGTCATCGCAGATGTCCATGTGCGGAACAAAGCAGAAATGGACGAAAAGCTGGATATCGCAATTACAGCAGCTCGCAGCCAGGCATTGGCAGACGGGACCCGCGGTCTTCTCGTGACCCGTCACGAATTCAGCCACTTCTCCGTCGTTCTTTCAGCAGACGTGCCGTTCGGATTCACACGCGAACGGGACCTGGCCAACAGAAGGTAACCCGAAGTAGCTTGTGCTACTGGGTATTCATGTCAGGACCGCGGGGTGGAAGCCAGCGTGACGTGGAGTGTTGTTCCTCCCAGGACGCTGAGGATGGCGTTGCGGCGCCAGGGATGGAGGCCTGCTGTCATGGCGCCTCCGGCTGCGTGATCGTGGCGTGAGCACTCGTTCCTGCCTAAATTTCACGCAACCTCCTCATCCACGAATGGTCACGGTACTTCGGTAATTACCTCAAGTATGCGTTGAGAGCCTAAGCCGGAGGCCGCCACTGGATTCCCATTAAGTATGTGAGCAGCTAGTGGGTGAACATTGGTGTTCGAATCTACGTTCACAGAGCCGGCACCCTCTGGTCATCTGCTTTTACGATGATGCGGATCATTATTCAATGGTTTACGTGATGTAAGTCCCGAGCATACGCTTTCGAATGTAGCCCCGTGCCACAAAAAATAGAGGAGTCTGCGTTGCCGTCCGGTCGCAGCTCTTGGCGGATCCGACAACTTCACCATCCGCTACTCACCGCACCTAGGAGTGCCCCATGCTAGACACAACCGAAAACGCTAAAGATTCGAACAGAAGCACGAAGTTGATCACGTTCGAACGCCGCCATATCCGCCCAATTCCGCTAAATGAACGCCACGGCACCACTCGTGGGCTCTTCTTCGTATGGCTCGGAATCAATATGCTGCCGCTCACGGTTGTCACCGGCGCACTGGGACCTACACTGTTCGGCCTATCACTCGGCTGGACCATTACTGCAGTAGTGATCGGTAATGTCATCGGTGGATTCGGGGCCGCCTTGCACGCTGCCCAAGGACCACAGCTCGGAATTCCCCAGATGCTGCAGGCCCGCGGGCAGTTTGGCTACTTTGGCGGGAGCATACTCGCACTCATAGCGCTCATCATGTTTCTCGGCTTCTTCGCTTCAAACCTCGTCGTTGCCGCTCAGAGCTTCTCAGCCGCCTTCCAAAGCGACTCAATCAACCCCGGCATCATCATCTGCGCAGTAATCGCGCTCGGGGTTGCGATCTTTGGCTACGATCTCGTACGCAAGCTCATGGGTGTGTTCTCGATCGTTGTCGGTGTACTCGTCGCGATCTCCATCTTCGTCGCAGCATCAAACCCCTCGACTTTTGCAGGACACAGTGACCTCGGCTTCAGCGGGGCCGGCTTCTTTGGCATGCTCGCCATCGGCGTCACCTGGCAGCTCGCCTACGCGCCGTACGTCTCCGACTACTCGCGGTACATGCCGCGTGAGGGCGGTGCAAAGCAAGCGTTCTGGGCGACCTACCTCGGCCTTGTCATCGGGACCGTACTCGTCATGGTCCTGGGCGCCTTAGTAGGCCTCACCACCACTGACGGTGACGCCATGGCGGCGCTCGGAGGGCTACTGGGTGGATTTGGTCCAGTCGTGCTCTTCGCATTTGGAATCGCCTCAGCAGTGATGAACTCGTCCAACATCTACTCCGGCGTCATGTGCTCACTTACCGTCTTCGAGACTCTCTCGTCGAAGATCCGTGTTGACACAGTCAAGCGGGTCGTCATGACCGTCATTTACGCTCTTCTCGCCATGCTCGGAGCACTGCTAGGTAAAGACGACTTCCTCGTCATCTTCGGTAACTTCGTCACCATCCTGCTGTACGTCCTTATCCCCTGGTCGGCGATAAACCTGGTTGATTACTTCATCCTGCGCAAGGGCCACTACGCAGTGGACGACATGTTCCGCCGCGACGGCGGAATCTACGGGCGCTGGGATCGGATCGGATTGGTGAGCTACCTCGTAGGTATCCTCGTCCAGATCCCGTTTATGGTGACCACAATGTACACAGGGCCTCTCGCGGAACCGCTTGCCTTCGTCGACGTCGCATGGATGGTTGGGTTCGTGGTGCCGGCGATAGTTTACGGCTTGTGGAAGCGCTCCGCGATTGCCAAGGTTCTGATGCCATGAGCGCTCCAAACGTGATCATCACGGGTGCTCAACTGTGGTCTCCTGACCGCAGTCGCGCCACAGCGCTGGCCCTCGCGAACGGGGTAATCGCCGCCGTCGGCAACGATGAGGAGATCCTCGCGCTTGCGGTTGCGGAGACCGAACACATAGAGGTTGCGGGCGCCGCCGTATTGCCCGGTTTCCATGACGGACACATTCACGCTCAAGCGGGTGGACTAGCGCTTCTCGGTTGCAACCTGGACGCTGCACATTCTCTCGAGGGATACGCCGGGATCATTCGGGATTTTGCCTTGGTGAACGACGAAGAATGGGTTGTGGGGTCCGGTTGGTTCGGTGACGTATTCACGGGCGGTCTACCCACACGGCAGTTACTCGATGAGCTTGTGCCTGACAGGCCTGCTGTCTTCACAAGCCACGACGCGCACGGAGTTTGGGCCAACACGGAGGCTCTCCGCCTAGCCGGCATCACCAGGGAAACACCTGATCCGACTGCAGGCCGAATCGTCCGTGACGAGCATGGCGAGGCAACTGGCGTCCTCATGGACGCCGCCGGTGAGCTCGTGTCCCGGCTCGTCCCTCCGCACCGCCCCGAGGATCTCCGCCGAGGGCTGCTGACGGCCCAGCAGCACCTGTTCTCCCTTGGCATCACGGCGTGGCATGACGCGATCCTCGGCGCCTACCTGACCCTGCCGGACTCCCTTCCGGCGTATATCGAGACCATCGCAGACGATTCGCTGCGGGCTAGGGTGACGGGTTCCATGTGGTGGCCTCCGGCGGCGGGATCCGATTACATCCCCGAGATGCTCGAAAAGATTCGGGCCGCCGCTGAGGCCGGCTTCGAGATTCGCAGCGTGAAGATCATGCAGGACGGCATCTGCGAGAACTGCACCGCCGCACTCATCGAGCCCTACACAGGAGTGCACCCCGAAGCCCGAGGCGATTCAGTCATCAGCCCTGAGCATCTCGCGGGTATCACAGCGGAGCTCGATGCGGCCGGACTAAGCATCCACTTCCATGGCGTCGGAGATCGTGCTGTACGCGAGTGCCTAGATGCGGTCGCCCACGCCCGGCGCCGGAACGGCCCAGGTCAAGGGCACCAGATAGCTCACCTCGACGTCGTCAACCCTGCCGACTTCGGTCGATTTGCCGAGTTGGACGTTACGGCCAATCTGCAACCGCTGTGGGCAAGGAATGACCAATAAATTCTCGAGCGGAAGTTCCCGCTTATTGGGGAAGGCCGAGCGCGCCATCACTTTCCCTTCGGGTCCCTCCGCAACGCCGGAGCACACCTCGCGATGGGCAGCGATTGGCCAGTAACCAGTCCGGACCCTCTGTGGGGACTGCACACGGCTTGTACGCGCACAGCCCCAACCGCGGACCTGCACGCGCTGAACGCTGAATCGCGCACACCCGCGCAGCCGGAGGAGCGGCTGAGTATCGACGACGGTATCCGTGCGTACACGCTCGGGTCGGCCGAGGCCTCGGGCATCGCGAACGAGATCGGGAGTCTTCAAGTTGGAAAGCTGGCGGACCTAGTGATTCTCACAGGGCCGATCGAGGGTTCCGAAAGCTTTGATCGGGTGCGGGTGGCACGGACCCTACTCGGTGGGGAGACGGTTTACGCGAGCTCCGAGATAGCAGCGCGGGTCTAGTAACGCTTGCAAGTTCTGGGTACCAATGCCCAGGCCTTTCGATCTGATCTTGGAGCAGTACCATTGTGCGCTTCATGCGGTGGTCGCTGGCGACTCCGCACAGGGTCAAAAGGCTCGTTCGTGCCGGTCATCGCGGCCACCCACGTGGCGTGTCGGGGTGATCAGGGCGGGACGGGTCGGCCTGGGCTTCCAGAATCTCCTGGAACCCAGTGAAGCCTCCGGAATCTTCCAGTGGAGCGCGCCGGCGCCTTCGATCTGCCGCGCGGTCGGATCTGCCGAGTCCGAGGGCCGGCGGAAAACCAGCTCGAGAAGGTGAGCCAGCTGTCGCCGAAGTCGTACTCATAACGCGCCAGACTCTTCCAGCGGCCGTGACCGCGGTCAGTTGCTCAGAAGCCACCGATCAGCTTGCCGCCGCGAAGGCCCGGGCAGCCAGGACGAGCGGGCCGGCGTCGTCCAGCAGCCCCTTGCGGAGCAAGCGCTCAGGAGGGGTTCCGCAGGACGCGCCGTGATCGGGTATAACACCTCGAGGAAATTATGGCGCCGAAGTCCCAAGCACAGATCCCTCCTACGTGAAGGAGAGCACCATTGTCGATACCTGCTGCGGGCTCCCACGTTCAGCGTCTGTTCCGCGTAGTGCTTTTTCCTTCCTTGGTTTTCAGGATCCGTCCTTGCGGGGATCGACAGCAGTCAGGGCGAGAAACGCTGCTCCGGTTGCTCCGCCGTAGTCGTCGAGCTTCGTTTTCGCGAGAGTGTCTTTTGGTATCCAGTCCCCGAGCCGACTGAGTGCCTGGGTAACGGTGGCCTTGTAGATGCGGAAGTGGTCGGCGCCGCTGCCGCCCAGGACCACGGCTTGCGGCCTGTAGACGGCAAGTAGCGTGCTGAGGCCGTCGGCGACGGCGAGGCCGAAGTCATGGAAGACTCCGGCTGCTGGCGCCTCTCCGTTATCGGCGAGTGCTGCCAGTTCGGCAATGGCGGCCTGGTCTGTCGGGTCCTTTCCGAGCAGTGACGCTGCCGTCCGCTGAAGTGCCTGCCGCGAAGCGGCTTGTTCCCAACAAGCTTCGCGTCCGCAATAGCAGGGCGGGGTGGGGATGCGGACGGAGATGTGTCCGCTTTCGGGGTGCATGCCGTCGCCGCCGCGCAGCGGCATCCCATGTGTCAGGAGGCAGGCGCCGATTCCGGTGCCGAGTGTGATGTGCAGCAGGCTGGATGCCCCTTGGGCGGCGCCAATGCGCTGCTCGGCGAGAGCAGCACATACGGCGTCATTGTCGGTGACGACCGGTACACCGAAAGCATCAAGAAGGTCGGCGACAATGGGCAGTCCGGTGAATGCCGGCAGCGTATCAGGGTTGCGGATAACTCCGTCCGGGTCCACCGGGCCGCTGGCACAAATTCCGGTGGCCGCGATTTCGCGCCCCCGGGTTACCTGGGCAATGTGGGCGGCGAGAAATTCGGCGGCGGAACCCTCAACGGATGTTTCTGGGGTGGGCACCGTGCGTCGGTCCACTATCTCGTTGCCGGTGCCCATCGCTGAGCATGAACGAAGCAGAATGCTCGAACGGACCCGTGCTGGCCTCGATGCAGCAAGGGCACGCGGCCGCGTCGGTGGACGACCCCGCCACAATGACCGAAGCCAAGATCAAGGCTGCCCGCACCATGTACGCGGACAACGCACCCATCACAGAAATTGCCCAAGCCTTGGGGGTTGGACGGATGAGCGTCAGCAGAGCTCTATCAAAAGTTCAATTGGCAGATCAGGACCATTAGGTCTCCGCGGGACTTGAGTGGACGTGATTCGGATTGCTGTGTAAAGCCCGTCCGCCATCACTGGCCACCCCGAAACCGCCGCCGGGCACGACGGGAAGGTAGCCGCAGACATGGTAGGTGCCGAGGTCGAAGAATCCAATGCCTGGGCGTGGAACCCGCTCTTTCAACAGCGACATCAAGTTAGGCGAATGTCCCGCCGACGCGGCGACCGTGGCCGATGGACGCACCGACGGCCCCTGCGAGGACCCGGCCGTGCACGTTGCCAATGCGCTCAGCGCTGCTCTCGGCTATCCGCTGGCCGAGGCGGCCCCCGCCACGGCCAGCATCAACACGACAACGGAATCAAGTGACTGAACGCTGCTGACAGCGCACCAAAACCGCCGGGCGTTCTCCGTGGTCGAGCCCCTTCAACCGTCTCGCGTTGGAGCTTCATCCGGCCGTACTGGGCGGGCCAGCGATGCCACGTCGAGCCGGCGATCTCGAGATGACGGCAGACCTCATGAAGGGTCTGTCCCGTTCAGGAACCCAGGAAGAACGTGGCCGCTGGCCGTTCGCCCTTGGCAACCTTGGCCAAAGCGAGTACGCCGTGGCGGAGCACCAGGTAGGAGCCTGGCTGGTCGACTGACTCGAAGGAGGCTCCGGCAGCGTCCGAGAGGCCGCTCCGTTTGAGGAAGGCAGAGGAGGACCCTTCCGTGGCCGCGATGTTCACCGTGGACCCCTGCGCCCGGAGGTAGTGGTCTTTGGCCAGGACGGGCTCGATGACCACGGAGTTCTTCTTGGCGTATCCGGATGCGATGCGGAACTGGGATGCGCCGAGGGCGGGAGAGGTGGCAGCGGTGATCACCGTTCCGTCGTGGGCCAGGAAGCTGCCGGTGGCTGAGGCGGGCTCCAGGCGTACGGGGAGCTCGCCGTCGCCTACCGGAACGCCGAAGTCCGGTGTTCCGTCTGGGTTCCAGTACATCCGCTGGACCCGAGCGTGGCGGTTGGGATCGTAGAGCGGATCGCCGGCGATTTCCCGGTAGGACCTGGCGTGGTAAACCAGCATGTCGTTGCCGGCCTCGTCCACGGTGAAGGAGTTGTGGCCGGGCCCATATTGCTTCGAGCCTTCGTTGGTGACAAACACGGGCGTGGGGGTCTTCACCCAGGAATCCGGGCTCAGCAGATCCGCGGTGGCATCGGCCGCCAGCAGGCCCATGCAGTAGTTGGCGTCAGTGGCGCTGGCGGAGAAGGTGACAAAAATCCGGCCGTTCCGCTTGATCACAGCGGGACCTTCGTTCACCTTGTACCCCCGGGTCTCCCACTCCAGCGTGGGAACCGCAATGCGGACCGGGGTGCTGGAAAGCGTTGACGGTGACGACATGGACGCGATGAAGAGGCTGGAGTTCACGCCGGCGTCGCCTTGGGCCCACAGCAGGTAACGCGTGCCCGAGTGCTCGAAAGTGGTGGCATCCAGGGCAAAGGTGTCCGCATGGGTGTACACCCGGATCGGCGGTCCCCAGACCGCTGTAGTAGGATCGGCGTCCTCGGTGGAGATCACGTAGATCCGCACCCGGAAGACGTCCACGCTGTCTCCGGCGGCGAAGTAAATGTGCCATTGGCCGTCGAAGTGGTGCAGTTCAGGAGCCCAGATGTGCCCGCCCATGGTTCCGGTGGCGGGCCGCGTCCAGACGACCGATTCAGGCGCGCTGCCCAGTCCCGCAATCGTGGGGGAAGAGCGCACAATGAGGCGGTTGTACTCGGGTACGGAGGCGGTGAAGTAGTACCTGCCGTCCGTGTGTTTCATCAGCCATGGGTCTGCCCGCTGCGGGACCACCGGATTGATGAGGGGCACCGTGTTGGCGGCGGCGGCAGCGGGCGCCCCAAGCAGGGCTCCGCCTCCGGCGGCCCCGACGGCCAGGGCAGCGGCCGCTGCGGTTCCGGAGCCGAGGAAGGACCGGCGGGACAACTGGCAGTTGACGGAATCATTCATGCTGGCAAGGTCCTTTTGACGTGTGCGGGTGTGCGGGTGTGCGGGCGTGCGGAAGGGGGGAGGGGTGGAACGGGCGGAAAAGGCGGAACGGGCAAGGCGGAACAGTCAGCCGGTCTTCCTCGCGAAGAGCCGCTGCAGGAGGATGAAGACAAGGAGCAGGCCGCCAATGACGATCTTGGTCCACCACGAGCTGAGGGTGCCGTCGTAGGCGATGAACGTCTGGACAATCCCCAGCACCAGAACGCCGACGACGGATCCCAGGACGTAGCCTGTGCCGCCGGTAAGCAGGGTGCCGCCGATGACCACAGCAGCGATGGCGTCCAGTTCCATGCCCTGTGCCGCCAGGCTGTAGCCGGAAAGGCTGTAGAAGGAGAACAGGATGCCCGCGATGGCGGAGCAGAGGCCGCTCAGTGCGTAGACCAGGACCTTGGTGCGGGTTACCGCCAGGCCCATCAGCATGGCCGAGTGTTCGTTGCCGCCGATGGCGTAGACGGTCCGGCCAAAGCGGGTGTGGTGCAGGACGAAGAACGCGATGGCGACGATTGCGAGGGCCAGGAGCACGCCCGGGGAGACAAAAAGGTCTCCGGGGAGCGGTATCTGCGCTTGCGCCATGCCGGTGAAGAACCCCTCGGTGACCGGAATGGAATCGAGGCTGATGACGTAGCAGAGCCCGCGGGCCAGGAACATGCCGGCCAGTGTCACGATGAACGGCTGGATGTCGAAGTACTGGATGATCAGCCCCATCAGGAGCCCCAGCCCTCCGCCGATCATCAGGACCAGGACAATGACGGCCCCTGCGTTCCAGCCTTGCTGCAGGAGCGTGGCGCTCACCATCATGGACAGCGCGACGACGGCCCCCACGGACAGATCGATGCCGCCGGTGAGGATTACAAAAGTCATGCCCACAGCCAGCACTATCAGGAACGTATTGTCGATAAAGAGGTTCAGGAAGACCTGGCCGGAGAGGAAGCTCGGGTACATCGCGGCACCCACGGCGAACATGGCGAGGAACAGTCCCACCGTGGACAGGGTTGGTGCGTAGCGGGCGCCTCCGCGCAGGCGGTTGCGCGCCGGCTTCGGCTTCTTGACGGATGGTTGCGACAGCGTAGACAGCGTGGACATCAGACGGCCACCTTTTCCTTTGCGGCGGGCTTGGGTGCTGCCTTGAGGCTGCGGAGCAGGTTCCGTGCCTTCGGCGCCTGCAGCAGGCACACGGTGAGGACCACCAGCGCTTTGAACACCAGGGTCACTTCGGGAGGGATCCCCAGCGTGTAGACGGTGGTGGTCAGCGTCTGGATGATGAAGGCGCCGACGACGGTTCCCACCAGGGTGTACCGCCCGCCTGCCAGCGAGGTGCCGCCGATTACCACGGCGAGGATCGCGTCCATTTCGATGTAGAGCCCGGCATTATTGGCGTCGGCCGCGGTGACGTTGGAGCTGATCATGAGGCCCGCGACGGCGGCGCACACGGCGCTGAAGATGTAGACGGTCCAGATGATGTTCCGTGAGCGCAGCCCGGCCAGGCGGCTGGCGACGGGGTTGATGCCTACGGCTTCGATCAGTGTTCCCAACGCCGTGCGCCGGGTGAGGACCGCGGCGAGGACAAACACGGCAGCGGTGATCAGGATGGAGATCGGAAGGGTGAAGAAGTAGCCGGCGCCGATGGCCTTGTAGTGGTCGTTGGATACGGAGACGATCTGGCCGCCGGTGATCAGCTGGGCGATGCCGCGGCCGGCAGTCATCAGTACCAGGGTGGCGATGATCGGCTGCACTCCGATGGTGGATACCAGGAAACCGTTCCAGGCGCCCAGCGCCAGTCCGGCGAAGACGGCGATCAGCATGGCGACGGCGGCCGTTACCGGGGAGCCGGGGTCCGGGGAAGCCGCGATGTAGGCGCACGAGGCGGCGCCGGCGATCGCCACTACGGCTCCGACCGACAGGTCGATGCCGCGGGTGGCGATGACCAGGGTCATGCCAAGGGCAATGAGGATGGTGGGGGCGCCGTTGCGCATGATGTCGATCAGGCTGCCGTAGAGGTGGCCGTCCTGCATGCGCAGGCTCAGGAAGTCGGGCCGGAACACCTGGTTGAGCAGCAGAAGTGCGGCCAGGGCCATCACCGGCCATGCCAGGCGGTGTTTGAAAAGGTCTTTCACTTGGTACCTCCGGCGATGACCGTCATGACGTCTTCCACGGAGACGCCGTCGTTAGTGATTTCGGCGAGCATCGCCCTGTCCTTGATGACGGCGATGCGGTCGCTCACCCGTAGGACTTCCTCCAGCTCGGAGGAGATGAAGAGGATGGACATGCCGTCGGCGGCCAGTTGGCTGACCAGTTTCTGGATCTGGGTTTTGGCTCCGATGTCGATGCCGCGGGTGGGCTCGTCGAGGATCAGGAGTTCGGGGCGGGTTACCAGCCAGCGGGCCAGGAGGACTTTTTGCTGGTTCCCGCCGCTGAGGTTCCGGATGAGGGCGTCGGGGTTGGCGGGCCGGATGTCCAGGGCCTTGATGTACTCGTCCACCAGCTCGTCCTGGACCTTCCGGGGAATCCGGCGGACCCAGCCCTTGGTGGCCTGCATGGCCAGCACCAGGTTGTCGCGGACGGTGAGGTCGCCGATCAGGCCTTCCTCTTTGCGGTCCTCTGAACAGAATCCGATGCGCTTGTCGATCGCCGTGCGGGGTGACCGGATTCTCTGGAGCGCACCCTTGATTTTGATGGAGCCTGAGTCGGCTTTGTCTGCTCCGAAGAAGAGCCGGGCAATCTCGGTCCGGCCGGCTCCGAGCAGGCCCGCCAGGCCAACCACCTCGCCGGGCTGGATGGACAGGTCCACGTTGGAAACGGAGCCTTTCCGCCCCAGGCCACGGGCTTCAAGGAACGGCGTCCCGCCGTCGTGGGCGTTGGTAGCCGTCCGGGTCGGTGACTGGTCGAGTTCGGCGAGGGCTTCCAGGTCCTTGCCGATCATCTTGGAGATGAGGTTCATCCGGGACAGGTCCCGGGTCAGGTACTCGCCCACGAGTTTGCCGTTGCGCAGGACCGTCATGCGGTCGGAGATCTCGTAGACCTGCTCCAGGAAGTGTGAGACGAACAGGATGGCGACGCCGCGGTTGCGGAGATCCCTGATGACGCGGAAAAGCTGGCTGACCTCGTCTGCGTCCAGGCTCGACGTCGGTTCGTCCAGGATCAGGACCTTGGCGTTGATCTCCACCGAGCGGGCGATGGCGATCAGCTGCTGGACCGCGATCGAGTGTGTGGACAGCAAGGAGCCAGGATCAATGTGCTCCAGCTGCAGCTCGGCCAGCACCTCCCGGGTCCGGGTGCGTACGCGCTTCCAGTCGATGGATCCGCGGCGGCGTGGCTCACGGCCCAGCAGGACGTTTTCCTCGACGGTGAGATTGGGGCAGAGATTGACTTCCTGGTAGACGGTGCTGATGCCGGCTGCCTGGGACTCTCCCGGGGATGCGAATCGTTTCGTTGCGCCGAGCACGGTGATGGTGCCCGAATCGATGGTGTAGACGCCGGTCAGGGCCTTGATGAGCGTTGATTTACCGGCACCGTTCTCGCCCATCAGGGCGTGGACTTCGCCCTGGAAGAGGCGGAAATCGACGCCGTCGAGGGCCTTAACTCCAGGGAACCCAATAGCTATGCCGGTCATCTCGACGACCGGAACAATCTCGTTCATCCTTGTGTCTTTTCTGTTCTTGGTGTCCCGTGCGGCGGCGGTCATCCGCCGCCGCACGGACGTTCAGGGGCGCCGCTGCGTCAGTAGGGGCGGCTGGCCAGAACCTGCTTGGCCTGCTCCTGCGTGAAGGTGGTCTCCTCGGTGACGACGCGCTCGGGCACGCTCTCGCCGGCCAGGACCTTCTTAGCCAGGTCCATCAGCTGGTCGCCCAGCATGGGGCTGCACTCAACGATGTAGTTGATCTTGCCGTTGCTGAGCGCGGTCATGCCGTCCTTCACGGCGTCGATCGTGATGATCTTGATGTCCTTGCCCGGGACCTTTCCGGCGGCTTCGATGGCCTCGATGGCACCCAGGCCCTCGTCGTCGTTGTGGGCGAAGACGACGTCGATGTCGGCGTTGTTCTTGAGGAAGGCCTCCATGACCTGCTTGCCGCCGCTGCGGGTGAAGTCGCCGCTCTGGGAGGCGATGACTTTCAGCTTGGGGTCAGTCTTGATGGCTTCCGCGAACCCTTCCTTGCGGTCGTTCGCCGGCGCGGAGCCGGTGGTGCCCTGGATCTCGACGATGTTGACAGTGTCGGTCGCGGACTTGGAGTCCTCCACCAGCCACTCTCCGGCCTTCTTGCCCTCCTCAACGAAGTCGGATCCGAGGAAGGTCTTGTACAGCGTCTTGTCCGGGGAATCCACCGCACGGTCGGTCAGGATGACCGGAATGTTGGCATTCTTGGCTTCCTTCAGCACCGTGTCCCAGCCGGACTCCACCACGGGGGAGAATGCGATGACGTCCACCTTCTGCTGGATATAGGAGCGGATGGCCTTGATCTGGTTCTCCTGCTTCTGCTGGGCGTCGGAGAATTTCAGATCGACTCCGGCAGCTTTGGCGGAGTCCTGGATCGATTTGGTGTTGGCAGTGCGCCATCCGCTTTCGGCGCCGACCTGGGCGAAGCCCATGGTGATCTTGTCGCTGCCGGAGCCGCTGACTGTACTGCCGGCACCAGCGGTCCCTCCGCAGGCAGTGAGGGCAAGCAGTGACGCGGCGGCCACCGCAATCAGGGATTTCTTAAACACAACATCCTCCCGGAAGCTTTAGTTACAGGCAGGCGGGAGACTGCAAACACCGCCATTGCTGCAAGTGAGCTGATGCTCTCTGCTGCTTATTGTGAACGCTAACAATTCTGCCGTCAAGCGTCTGCGGTCACATTCTTTTGGGATCGGCAGGGATCCTGAGGATGTTTGCGGTTGCTCTTTACAGAAGCGGGAAGATGGCCAATACTCGAGCACGGTCGACTTTTTGTTAGCGTTAACATCTGTTGGCCCGCTAACCGTTCAATGGAGAAAGGCCGTTCCTTCCATGCCCTCAAAACCGACAATCCCCGTTAGACGGACCTGCTGCATGCTGCTGGCCGGGTCCCTCGCCGCCGCGCTGCTGTCCCTGTCCCCGGTGGCCGGTGCCTACGCCGAACCCGATGCGAACCGGACCATCACCATCGACGCCGGCGCGTCCGGGCCGGCGATCGACTCCACCATGTATGGCGCCTTCTACGAGGACATCAACCAGGGTGCCGACGGTGGCATCTACGCTGAGCTTGTCCAGAACCGGTCCTTTGAATTCAACTCCGGGGACAACGCAGCCTTCACTCCCATGACGGCGTGGGAAACGCTGAAGCGGGGCAGCGACGGAACGGTTGCGGTGGCCGATGACGGCAACCGGCTGAACGAGAACAACCGGAACTACCTCCAAATTGACGCGACGGCTGCCGGCTCCGGAAGCGGTGCGGGCGTTGGGGTGCGCAACAGCGGCTGGAACGCCGGGCAGAAGCTCGAAGCCCACAAGAAATACAACTACTCCGTGTGGGCACGTACTTCGAACCCCTCCGGCTCAACCCTTGCCGTGACGCTGGAGACGCCGGAAGGAACCAGGCTGGACCTCGCCACCATCAAGGTCAAGGGCGATCAGTGGACCAAGTACCAGGTGACCCTGTCGCCCAAGTCCTCCACCGGTGCAGGCCGGCTCGCCACCCTGGTCCAGGGCACCGGAACTGTCCGTCTGGACATGGTGTCGCTGTTTCCGAAGGATACCTGGAATGGCAGGCAGAACGGTCTCCGCAAGGATCTGGCAGAGAAGATTGATGACCTGAACCCAGGCTTCCTGCGGTTCCCCGGCGGCTGCATCGTCAACACGGGAAGTTACGACACCTACTCGGCCCCGAACTACACGCGTTCGCGCACCTATCAGTGGAAGGAGACCATAGGGCCGGTGGAGCAGCGCCCCGCCAACCGGAACTTCTGGGGCTACAACCAGACCTACGGCCTTGGCTACATGGAGTACTTCCAGTGGGCCGAGGACCTGGGCGCCGTCCCCGTGCCCGTGGTGCCGGTGGGCGTGACCGGCTGCGGCGACACCAAACGGGCGCCGGACCAGGCAACCCTGGACCGCTACATCCAGGACACCCTGGACCTGATCGAGTTCGCAAACGGCGACGCCGGCACGGAGTGGGGTGCCAAACGCATCGCATACGGCCACCCGGAACCCTATAACCTGGACCGGATTGGCCTGGGCAATGAGGAGTACAAGCCGGAGTTCAAGGAATACTTCACCCAGTTCTACAACGCCGTCCGTGCGAAGCATCCGGAGATCCAGATCATCGGCAACACCGGCCCGTTCAGCCAGGGCCCGGAATTTGAGGAACTCTCCAGGTTCAACGCGGAGACGGGCGTGGACTTCGTTGATGAGCACTATTACAACGATCCCTCCTGGTTCCTCAACAACAACCACCGCTACGACTCCTATGACCGCAACAGCTACAAGGTTTTCCTGGGCGAGTACGCCTCCCGCGGGAACAAGCCCGAGAACGCACTGGCGGAAGCCTCCTACATGACCGGCCTGGAGCGGAACGCCGACGTGGTCAAGATGGCCTCCTACGCACCGCTGATTGCCAACGATGCCAACACCCAGTGGAGCCCGGACATGATGTTCTTCAACGGCACCTCCGTCCGGACCACCCCCAACTACGAGGTCCAGAAGCTGTTCATGAACAACGTTGGTAGCCGGGTGGTTCCCAGCACGCAGGACAATCCGACCTCTACCGTGGTGCCGATTTCCGGGAAGATCGGACTGTCCACCTGGGCCACGTCCGCCCGCTACGACGACGTGAAGGTCACCGGTGCGGACGGCACCGCACTCTTCAGCGACGACTTCTCCGGAACGGCGGCAGCCTGGACCGGGAACGGCACCGGCTCGTGGTCAATCCAGGACGGCGGCTACGTGCAGTCCAGCACCACCGCCCAGGACACGATGGTGACCGCCGGCAGCACCGACTGGAGCAACTACACGCTCAGCACCAAGGCCACCAAGCTGGCCGGATCGGAAGGGTTCCTGGTCTCCTTTGGGGTCAAGGACACCGGAAATTACTTCTGGTGGAACCTGGGCGGCTGGAACAACTCAAAGTCCGTTGTGGAGAAGGCGGTCAACGGCGGCAAATCGACCATGATCGAGAAGAACACCGTGATCGAGACGGGCCGGGAATACGACATCCGTGTCGAGGTCAGTGGTCGCACCGCCAACCTTTACCTGGACAACGTTCTGTGGGGCACGGTTGACGATAGGCAGGCCGACCCCGTCTACTCGGTGGCCACCAAGGACGAAGCATCCGGTGACACCATCGTGAAGGTGGTCAACACCTCGGCCCAAAAGACTCTGGTGGACATCAACGTGACCGGAGCAGGAAACATCCGCGGCACCGCGGCGGTCACTACCCTGACCCAGACCGCCGACGGGCAGAACATGGCTCCGGCGTCGAGTACCTTCAGCGGCGCGGGAGCCGGATTCACCTACGCATTTGAGCCACAATCGGTGACCTTCATCCGACTGGCGGACACCAGAAAGTAGAAGACTCTAATCACACACCACGGGAGGCTCGGCTGAATCCATCAGCCGGGCGTCTTCCGTCACTGCGGTGAACTCCAGCCCCCGGACGGAAACTGACCTTTCCGATCATTTTGCGAGAACAGACCTTTGGGCCCCATGCTCTGGAAGCTGCTTCTTGTGGCCCGCGCGTCTGGCTCCCGATCTTCGACGAGGTGACCGCCGAGACTGCCGGAACCATGCTGATGGGATCTTAGATCGGCGCGGCGCTCACCGCGCTCGAGCCGCTCCCGGAGGATGAGGGGGCTCTGCCCGACGAGCACGCATTCGAAGCTCTGCGACCTACTGATGCTGCCCCAAACCGCCGGTGACGGTCAGCCGGACAGCTAGACTCGCCTGCAGTGTGGCACTGCTCCCTCAGCCTGCGGGCCGAAGAGGACGCACTGACGTGCGCTATCGGTTGATCTCATTGGATTGTGGCAGGAGGGCCGGTCCTGCCGTCTCCCATGACGTTGACTAGGAAAAGCGATCGTTGGGACCAACGCTGAATCAGCCCCTAATCCTCAAGAAGCTGCTGAGCGGTGAGTAGGCGGTGGATGGCACGGGCCGTTGTAGCTTCGGCGGCGTGGTGCTGATGGATCCACGCCGCCGAACCGGTCGGCTGCCTCAACTACACCAATCTGCCCGATGTCCGCTCCGCCGCGGCAATCCCGGTTTCATTCTCTCCGTCCTTGTGAAGCGTACGGGCGATCACCAGGGCCCCGGCAACCGGAGGTTGATCCAACACGACTGTCGCGGCGTGCGGCTGGGAGGTGGCCAGCAGTGAGCGGACTTTGGCGGCGAATTCCGGTTGGGAAGCGATGACGGAACCGCCGAGGACGATCTGGTCCGCGGCTGCGCCGCGGTTTGCGACGGAAGCTACGAGGTCACTCAGGGAGCCCGCGGCTGCGTTGATCACCCATCTGGCAACGGACGAACCTGTAGCTGAGGCGGCAAATACAGCAGGTGCGAGGAGCGCCCATTGTTCGGGTCGTTCAAGCATGAGCTTCATGCTGACTTCTCCGATGCGGGTAACTCCGGCTGCAGCTGTCAGCGCGGATTCCAATATAGGGTCCCGGTGGCCGCAGTCTGATGCGATGAGAGCTGCGCGGACTGCTTCTCTGACCAGGCCGGTCGCACCACCGTCGTCGCCCACCAGCCAGCCCCATCCGCCGGCTGAGATTCCTTGCCCGTCAGAGGTAGTGCCTACTGCTATAGATCCTGTACCGGAAATAACTCCAATAGCCTCCGGGTGGCCCGCTGCATAGGAAAGCAGATGTGCATCGTTAACGACGCGGACCGGATAGGACACCGTCTCGGCAATGGCCTTTTGGAGGGCATCGCACTGTTCCTGGGTGTCGCATCCATGGGCTCCGACAGCGAGGGCCGCAATGTCATCACTGTGAACGTGTCGGTCCACCAGGTTCAGAAGCACGCGTGCTTTCGTCGCGAAGCTTTCACCTCTCCACGACTGCGTCGGCACCGTTACGTCAGCTGAAAGAATTCCGGAACCGGCGTCGGCGACTCGCACCGCCGTCTTTGAGCCACCGACATCGATTCCTACAACAGAGGTGGTCACAACGTCCCGTCAATGACCTGTCGCACGCTGTCCACCTTTGTGTCGTATCGCGTGAACGCCCGGTCTTCGATGTTCCGCCCGAAGGCGTCAGCGGTGTGCTGAACGAGGCGTTGCATCAACGCCACTTCCAGAACAGCGCGCTGCACGGCACTGAGCTGCGGAATGCGGATAATGGTCGCGGAGGCTGCCACGTCCTCGTCGGTGATCAGCAGGATCGGTACCATCTTTTCCGAAAGCTGGTCAGCCAGCAGACCTTCCCTGGCGCGGCCGATCAGTACATGCGCCGTCTGGGGCCCGGCGCAGTCCATCGGTCCGTGCAGATACGATCTGGTATCCATGGCCATAGAGGGAACGAAGGGGCCCTCGCGGAACAAGAGCGCTCCTTGTTCGGCCGAGGTAAGGTTTGGGGCTGCGGCAACGACATCCACAGTTCCCCGGTCTGCAATTTCGGCGGCAAAGAGCCGAAGGACCTCATCGTTGTCGGCCATGACCTTGTCCGTCAATGGCCCAATATTGTCCCATCCCGCGTCCGTCGTTCCGGTCGTGATCCACTCGGCCACCAGGCCCAGCGCAGCAACGGTCGCCGTAAAGCCAATCGAGGACATGCGGCTGTCAAGCAAGTCTCCGACACCAAGAACCATCCCGGCCTCACTTGCCAGGGGGGAGTCCGAGTTGTTTACTACAGCCATGCGGCGTTCCCGCGGCACGGTCAGCAGTGCTTGAATGGTTTCCCTGCTGCGGCCGCCCTGCGAAATCCCCACGTAGATATCTGCGAGGGAAGTGCCCTCATCGGGGACGTCGGCGCATGCTGAGCGAAAGGCAGCAATGCCGGCTTGGCGCAGGAAGTACACAGGGGTTGCGGCGGCCGCATAACTTGCCCCGATACCGGCGAAAAGAAGGCTTTTTCCCTTCATCGGTTCAGCTGCGCCTGTAGCCAGCCACTCGCGAACTTGCCGAACGGACTCTGTGAGTCCTGCCGATTGTGCGGCGATGCCCTCGTCGAACTTGAGCCATGGTCGGGTAGTGGTTGTCACGTGATCTTCTTTCTTGAGCGGGACGATTAGTTAACCAGATAACCTTACTAACTCGTGCTGGTCAACCCCGAGGAGTATTTTGGAAGGTAAATTAATAAAAAGAAACCATAGGAGCTCGTATGACCGCTTCGCCCATCGAGATTGACCTCACTGACACCGAACGCAACGTGCTATCGGTTGTCCACGCCAAGGGGGAGTGCACACGTCCTGATATCAGTGCTTCCCTGGACGTGTCCAAACCGACGGTAAGCCTGGCCGTTAGCGCCCTGGAGGAAGCTGGGCTGATAGCTCCAGTCCGGGCACGACAGGGCTCGCTGGGTCGTTCTGCAACGGTCTATGCGGTCGCAGCAACGGCGGGATGGCTGCTCGGCCTTGACATAGGCTCTACCCGGGTCAAAGTGCTTGCAAGAGGCCTGGACGGCCGGCAATTGAAGAGCATGAGCGAGAGTTTCGACGGCGCGTCGGGCAACCGCAACAAACAGATCCTGGACTTGGTCAGCAGCTTGGTGACCGAAACGATTCAAGAGTTAACTCCGGTGGCCGGTCCCCTGCGTGCCGTAGGGGCCGCCTTGCCCCGGGTCATTCCTCAATACCTCAATGAGGACTCCGAAAGCGGGACCGTCGGCAGGCCCGCGCTGGCAGAAATCCTTGCAGCCCTCCATTTGGGTGAGGGCGTCCCGGTGCTGCTCGAGAACAACGTTAACTGTGCAGCCCTTGCAGAAATGGAGCTCGGGAGTGCTCAAGCTGTCGATGATTTCGTGTTCCTTCAGGTAGGGGTTCGAATAGGTTCGGGAATCGTTGCGGACCGCAGGGTCGTTCGCGGAGCACGAGGGGGAGCGGGGGAGGTTTCAGCTCTTCCGACCGGATGGCCCGCGAAACCGGAAACCGCGGATCGCTTTGCACTCGAGCACTACCTTGGCGCGAACCAGTTTCTCCACCGGTGGACCTCTACTTGGGACAGCAAATATGGGCCGGCGCCAGCTACGGTGGCCGATCTGTTCGCGTACGCAACCAAAGGCGTGCCCGCTGCCACAGCAGCCTTGGCTCAGCACTCACGGGACATTGGCCAACTGGCTCTGGCCCTGACCGCCGTACTCGATCCAGCCCTCATCGTTTTGGGAGGCGGGGTCGGGCAAAACCCGCACCTCCTGGAAGGAGTCCGAGCGGTGGTTCAGAAGGTCAAACCTGAGGTGCAGGTTACTGCCGGGGCGTTGGGGGAGGATGCCACAGTCGAAGGCGCGGTCGTGCTCACACTTGACCATGCTCTTTCAAAACTCTTGGGACCCAACTACAAACGACGCCTCGATAACCGGACAACCGTGATTTTTGCCCAACACGCATCTTCTAGCGCAGCAACGGCCGTCGCCGAGTCACCCAAGGCACGGGGACTGACTGCAGTCTAGATAAGCGGCGGTGAGCTTGCTTATGCCCTCCGGAAGGGGAACAGAAATCAGCCATTGGGGGAGTAGGAGCACGTTACGTCGTCAAGGTGCCCGGCCATGCACTGACACCCCGTGAGGAGAGGCCGCCCTGCACTCCAGGCTCAGGTCATGCCGTGAAGGAAGAGACGCAGACACTTCCGGAGCTCAAGATTGAGGTTGCCGGTCTCAAGGTGACGCATTTTTGCGCCACCTTCTGCTTTGGCCTGGCGGCCGTATCAGCTGGTCACGGTCTGATTGTCTCGGGGACGGTTGAAAACCGAGCCACCTGTTCCAGGTTTATTCATCCACCTCGACCTGGAACCAAGTGGGCTGCTTGCGTCGATATCGGCGCGGCTGGGCATTTCCCGGAACATCGTCGCGAAAGCGGCCAGTGCCGAGGCCCGCCCACTACGTGCGTTCGCCGCAGGATTCCGGGATCAAGAAGGTGGCGCTGGCGATCAGGACCCTGCTGAAGGAGAACCCACGGCACCGACGACCGTGTTGGGCCGAGCGGATGGGCTCGGCCGGGTCCCCGCGCTGTTCAGGAAAACGCCGTAAGGATCGGGCCGGGGCATGCCTCCCGCGGATCCGGCGGACCGTATCAGTTACGAACCCGGGGACCAGGCATAGTGTTTTCGCTCCACGGGGTTGACGCTGGGCCATTAGTAAGGTTATCTGGTTAACTAACACCGACCGGCAGTGACTGCCCTCACACCGAGCGCTTTCGACGTGAATCCCCCGGTTGGAGAACCAGAACCCACGAACTGGGACCGCAGTTCAAAAAATAAGGAGCTTTGATGAGGAAAGTACTCGGCGCGGTGGCGGCGTTGGCCGTCGCGGCTGGACTTCTGACGGGATGCGGCTCTAGCGAGACATCCGATGCCAGTAAGAAACAAGATCTCACCTTCTGGGTGTACTCGGATTTCACCCAAGGTGAAGCCGGTGCTCTCATGAACAAATTTGTTGACGAGTTCAAGCAGGAACACGCCAACGTCGGTTCCGTCACGCTGGTGCCGAAGAACGACGCAGACCTTCTTTCGGGCCTGATGTCCGGCGTCGGGCTGCCCGATGCTTTCAGTGCCAGCGCCCGTGATGGTAGGAAGTACCGTGATGCCGTTGGACTTCTCGATCTAAAGCCGGTCTTTGACGAGAACTACGCGAAGGGCTTTTACCCGAAGGCATTGGATGCCGTTTCCCAGGACGACGGCGTCTGGGCGGTTCCGTTCATCAGCTACACCCCAGTCATCTACCGAAACCTCACCGTGCTCAAGAATGCCGGCGTAGACCCTGCGGAGGGTATCCCGACCCAGCAGGCGTTCCTCGACCAGCTTGCAAAGGTGCAGGCATCAGGAGTGGCAGCTACGCATTCCTGGACGAAAGACGACTACTTCGGGCCGGGAGCGATCATGGCCGCCGATGCCGACAACATCACTGAGGGCGTCAAGGACGGGAAGACGACCATCAAGCCCGAGGAGCTGGAGCGCACTTTCGAGAGCGTCAATGCCATAAACCAGTTCGGCAACCAGTCGATGATCTACAAGGCCGACAGCACCATGGAAGCTTTCAAGTCGAACAAGCTCGGGTACATGATTGGTGGTCCCTGGAGTGAACCAGCTATAAAGCAGAGTGGCGCCGAGTACGACTTCGTCCTCACGCCTCCCCATGAGGCCGGCGGCAGGACCGGCGGGCTCCAGGGATGGGACTTCTTCTACGGCGTCGAGAGTAAGGACGAAGCCCGCAACGAACTGGTTGCGGAATGGCTGAAGAAGCTCGGGTCGTACGACGTACAGAAGCAATGGACTCTCAAGACCGGGCGCCCCACGCTGCGGCAGGACGTCATGGACGATCCGGCCGTTGTCGGCTCCTCAGCGATGGCGAAAGTGTCCTCCGAGGGCCTCAAAGGCGGCATGCCGCAGATGGACTTCATGAACTCGGGCGTGTTTTGGCCCAGCGCCATGACCGACTCTGTGGCGCAGCTGGGTGCCGGAACGCTCACGCCCAAGCAGACCGCCGAGGAATTCATCAAGGGAATTAATAGCCTTTACGCTGAGGCCGGCGAGTAACCCCGACGGAACCTGTGCCCGGAGGCGACTCCGGGCACAGGTTCCACGACTGCAGGAAAGAAAGGTGCTCCCGTGAGTACGGAGTTGAAGCCGACTATAGATCGGGCGACGCAGAGGAGTCGCAATGTGCCGACACCTAATCGTCGTCTCCCTTTGAAAACCCGCATTGCCCGGAGCCTCCCCATTTACATAGGACTCGCTCCGTTCTTCCTCCTGCTCATCGTCTTCGTTGGCGCACCCATGGTCTACGGCCTGGCCATGAGCTTCACGGACTGGTCCGTGTCGAGCCGGAGCACCGTCCATTTCGTGGGCCTGGAAAACTACATTTACATCCTGAGCGGTGAAGGGCTGGGGTCAACCCGATTCCTCAAGTCACTCCTCAACCTGGCTATCTACGTGCCCATCACCGTTGCCATTGGCCTTGCCGTCTCACTGGGTTTGGCACTCATCGTTCACAACCTGCCCAGGCGGTTCCAGTCGTTTCTGCGCAGCGGGTTCTTCGTGCCCACCGCGATTCCCTTGTTCCTCTGCGTGGGCATTTGGCTGTGGTTGATGGACTCGGACAACGGGCTGGTGGCATCCAGCCTCGCCAAGCTGGGAATCGGAGTGGATGTCAACTGGGTCAACACAGCCGGATGGGCGATCGCACTGATCATCTTCATCGACGTGTGGCACTCAGTCGGATTCAACTTCGTCATTTTCAGCACTGGCATGCAGGAGATTTCGGAGGACCTTTACGAGGCTGCGGACCTGGACGGCGCGAACGTGTTCCAGAAGATGAAGCACATCACCATCCCGATGATGGAGCCCATCATTTTCTTCGTCATCACTTACTCGCTTATCAGCGCCCTGCAGGTATACGACATCCCGCAAATTCTGACCAGCGGTTCCGATCCAAACTCGGTCGGTGGTCCAAACCAGGTCATGCTGTTCCCCGTCATGGAGATGGTCCGTAACGTGCGAATAGGCGGCGAAGCCGCCCTTGGCCGGGCGGCCGCCGAAGGCGTGATCCTTATGGTGATCATCGTCGCTGTGACCTTCATAATGTTCAAGCTGCGCCGGAAGAAGGTGTGATCATGCGATCACGTGTTGTTGGCAAGAAGAGATCGCGTGCAAGCGTCATCCTCATGGCCGGACTTGCGCTCATCTGGCTACTGGCCAGCCTCTACCCGCTGTGGATGATCCTTAGCGCCACGTTCTCCTCAGATTCGACGAACATGAGCACCGTGCTCGTACCTGACGACCTCAACAACGGGTGGTCCAAGGTAGTCGAGGCGTTCACAGCACTCGACCTGGGCACCACCCTGCGCGATACGCTGATCTTCACACTGATCGCAATCGCGGGAATGGCCCTCACCAGTTCCCTGGCGGCCTACGAATTCACCTTCTTTGAGTTCCCCGGCAAAAAGTTCCTGTTCGCCATCCTCATGGGCTCAATGATGCTTCCGCTCGTTCTGTACGTCGTGCCGCTCTATCGACAGGTTTTCAATATGGGGCTGGCCGACTCATATCTTGGCGTAGCCCTACCTCTCATGGTGTCCCCGCTTTCGGTATTCATCCTCATGCAGTTCATGGAAGATCTACCACGATCATTCATCGAAGCGGCACAGGTCGACGGGGCCGGTCACTTCCGTATCTTCTTCCTTATCGTCGTCCCGATGCTGAGGAACGGTCTGATCACAGCCACTGTTCTGCTCGCCCTAAGCGTGTGGGGTGCGTTCCTGTGGCCCTCGCTGGTAACGGGCCAGGACGTGCAGGCGTTGAGCGTCGCGATTGCGAACATGTTCAACCCGAACTTCTACGTAGATCCACGCGTGCGTTTTGCAGCCATGCTCATCGCGATGATCCCCCCGCTGCTGGTCTACATCCTCTTCCAGCGCCACGTCATCAAGGGAGTAGCCATGTCCGGCGTAAAGGGCTAATTCAAGACCAAAAACATCGCAGTACGGCGGCGCCGGCCCTAGGGAGGGTTGGCGCCGCTGGCTTTAGATCGGGGCCCCGCAGGGCCGGTGTGTTCGCGGTTATGATCCTTATTGCCATCGTGGCCCTGGTCCTGACCCAGCCAGGCACTGTTCGAACTGATCTAGTAGTACTTTGTTAGGTTGGTGGGGCGTGTTGGCAGTAGGGGCAGCGTCTGAGCTGTCGGATGAGGATCCGTTGGAGTTCCTTGAGGACCCCGTACAGGCTCAGGCTGCCCCTGCTGCTTTTGGGGTGGCAAGGCGTTTTTTGGTGATGAACAGGTGTGCTGCGGACACGAGGGTGACGTGGTGGTGGAAGCCCGGGAAGGATCGTCCTTCGAAGTGGGAAAGGCCGAGGCCGGTTTTCAGTTCGCGGTAGTCGTGTTCAATGCGCCACCGGATTTTCGCCAGCCTGACCAAGGTCCTGGTTGGTGTGTCGGCGGGCAGGTCGGAGAGCCAGTAGTCGGTGGGCTCCTTGGCGCCGGGTGGCCATTCGGCGATCAGCCAGGCCTCGGGCAACGATCCGTCTTCGCCGGGGGCGATGTGCCGGCTGGCAGGTCTGACGCGCAGGGCCAGGAAGCGGGATTTCATGGCCGCGGTCCTGTTGGTGCCGGTGTTCTTGGTGCCGTGCCGCCAGGTGATCCTGCGTAGTTGTCCCCTTCCGGCGGCCACCGCGAGTTCGGCCAGGCTGGCCGGGTCCTGTCGGTAGCGGGGCACACTGGGCCTGCCCCTGGGGCCGGAGCGTTCGGCGAGTTCGGGAACGGCATTGGCCGGGTAGGCGCTGGTGGATGCCTTGACCGCCATCACCCACGGAATGGACCGCCGGGTCAGCTCAAGCCGGAACAGCGCGTTGTCCCCGTACCCGGCGTCGGCAACCGCGACCGGGCATCTGCGCCCCCAATGGGCGAGTTCATCGATCATCTCCAGCGCGAGTTCCCACTTGGGCCGGTGCCGTACGTATTCGGGGATCTTCGCCTTGATCCGGCGGGCGGCGACGGCTTCGGCGTGCTCGTTGGTGTCCGCACAGGCGTCATCCCAGGCCTCGGGCACGAACAGGCGCCAGTTCACGGGGCCGAGGCATGGTCGGTGACCATGTGCACGGTGGAGGCAACCTGGCAGTTGCCGATCTTGCCCAGCGTGCCCGAGTACTGGCGCGCCACGCACGCCGAGGCGGCCCCGTCCTTCTTGAACCCGGTATCGTCAATCACCCACGCCTCCGGCACGATAGCCTCATCGGCCAGGGCTGCCAGGCGGCGGCGGACCGGCTCCACCTCCCACGGCGAGGACGTAACGAACTGCTGCAGCTGCTGGTGGTCCACATCCAGGCGCTCCGCCATCGGCTGCATCGACTTGCGCCGCCCCTCCAGCATCAACCCCTGCAGATACAGCCGGCCCTTCGCCCGCTGGTCCTTCCGGCCCAACGACGCGAACACCTGCCCGACGTAATCCTCCAGCTCGACCCGCAGTCCTGCCTCTTCCATGCCCACGAAACGAAATTAACAGCTCAGGCCAGCGATTAAAAGCCCCTCACCGAAGACCTAACAAAGTACTACTAGGACCCGGCGAACTTATTCAAAGTGATGTGACAGGTGCCGTACCGGACAGGGCAATGACTACTTCATAGAGAAACGTAACGATGAAGAATCTACGGAGGAACCGAATGAGTACGAGCAAAATCAACTGGGGAATTCTCGGTCCAGGTAAGATCGCCCGCCGCTTCGCAGCACAACTTCCGCTCAGCAGCACCGGCGTCCTGACCGCCGTCGCCGGGCGAGATATAGGGAGGGCCGCCGCCTTCGCGGAAGAATTTGGCGCCAGTCGTGCCCACTCGAGCTTCGAGGAACTTCTCGCGGACTCGACTGTCGAAGCCGTATACATCGCCACGCCACACACCCTGCACGCCGAACTGGCCATCAAGGCGGCGAATGCGGGAAAACACGTGCTGTGCGAAAAGCCCATAGCCGTCAATCACGGCTCTGCCATGGCCGTCGCCGAGGCTGCACTGCGCAACGGCGTAGTCATGCTTGAGGGCTACATGTACCGTTTCCACCCGCAAATTGACACGCTCCTTGAGCTTCTGAGCAGCGGTGCGATAGGCGCAATACAACATATCGATGCCAGCTTCGCGTTCGTGGGCAAGAATAGGGATAGTTGGCTGTTTGACGAGGCGAGAGCCGGCGGCGGCATACTCGACGTCGGTGGATACCCCGTCTCCATGGCTCGCCTTATCGTGTCGGCCGCGCTCAACAAACCAAGTGAACCAGTTTCGGTGACAGCTCAAGGCCACATTGCGGGTAACGTCGACGAATGGTCGACCGCCAGCCTGTGCTTCGAGTCTGGAATAACCGCGAACGTGCGGGCAGGCATTGTTCTAGGTAATGAAGAACGTCTCCTTATATATGGTGCTCGCGGAAGCATCCAGTTGCACACGCCGTGGGTCGTAGAGCCGGAAGACCACCCGACGATCACGGTATCGAAGGCAGGCGAGCCTTCTGAGACGATCGTGTGTGGCGCAGGGGCAGCGTATGCGGCCGAAGCCGACGCCCTCGCTATTGCCATCGCCGGTGACGGCCAGGTGGACCGGATGAACATGGCCGACTCCCTAGCTAATCTTCGCGTGCTCGATCAGTGGCGGGACCAGATTGGCCTGCGCTACTCCTTCGAAAGAGAAGACGCTTCATCCCGACCGTGAGCGGCGAACCCCTCGCTGTGCGGGCGAACACGATGGAATACGGTGCTATTGCCGGCATCGACAAGAAGGTGTGGCCACCGCTGCTGAGTTGACCCGGACAGCCCAGCTTCGCCGTGTACGAGATGCACGAGCAGGCCGGCCGCACACGGGAGGCCCAGCGCATCCGCGCCGTCGTTGCACAGCAACTGGCGCCGTTCACCTCCAACAATGCCAGCCCGTCCTGGTCGGCATCGGTGAGGCCCCGGCCGCCGGTCCGACGGCGACGGTCACCGGCGCTCCGGCCAGCGCGGCGTGTTCCCGGTCCGCGCGGGCGAGGTCGGGGGACAAACGCGGACAGCCCTCTTGTCTGCGGAGTCTTAGTCGCGCAGCACGCAGGCGGCGTTGTTCGGCAGCCAGCCGTCCTCGCCGGACGAGTTAGCGCCGTCAAACCGATACTGCCGCAGGCGGTCGGACCGGGACGGGTGTTTGAGCTTCGTCATGGCCGTGACCTCGATCTGGCGGATGTGTTCGCGGGTCATGCCGTACGCTTTCCCGACCGCTTCCAGGGTTTTTTCCTCGCCCGTCATCCCGAAGCGCATCGCAATGACCGCTGCCTCCTGCTCGTCGAGCGTGTCGATTACGGCATGTACCCGCTCCTTCAGCTGTTGAAGGAAGAGCGGATCAGCCGCGTCGAGATCAGCAGGGTCCAACAGTTGTTCGGCCAGCGCTGCGGTTCCGCCGTTGCCGTCGGGCACTTTGGCTGTCCAACGAATAAATCGGCTGGTCCAACGTCAGTAGATATTCAACCTTTTCGATCGACTTGTCCGTCAGCCGACCAAGATCTTCCTTGCTGCAAACGGCCCCCGCCATCGTGGCCCTCCGTTGTGCTGACCGGAGTTTCTGGACCTGCTCGACGACGTTTACCGGCAGTCGGATAAGACGGGCTTGATCAGCCAGCGCCCGGATGAGGCCGCGCCGAATGCAGTCCGTGGCGTAGGTGGAGAATTTGAAACCCCTGGTGAAGTCGAACTTGAAGACGGCCGTGTACAGGACCAGGTTCCCTTCCTGGACCAAGTCCAGAAAGTCGAGGCCCCTGTGGGTGTAGTGCATGGCAATCCACACTACTAACCGAAGGTTGGCGTGGAGCAGCGCGTCGGCGGCCCTCTTGCCCAGAAGAACGATGGTTTGAAGCTCCCTTACGTCCCGTCCGGGCCGCGATGTTCCGTCCGTCAGTAGTTGTTCCGCGAAAAGTCCTGCCTCGATCTCTTGCGCCAGCTCTACTTCCTGCTCCGCCGTGAGCAAGTCGTATTGGCGCAGCCGGCGCAGGTAGTCAGCGACAGCGTCGTCGGTGACCCCCTCGCTATCTGCCAGTAGTTCCGGCCGGTCGGCGTCGTCCCGCTCGAACGATTCAGGGACCGAGGAAGCCGCCGCAGGCCCGGGGCCGTCCTGTCGTTTGCTTCGTGGATCAGGTCCGTCATTTCAGCCCCCGCTGGACTCGTCAAGCTCGTGAACGCAGACTACTGGGCCGGTGCGACAATATCCGGAGATCCCCTGCGCCAGGAACGGACGCGGGAGGTCCCACGATATTCCGATCAGCCTGGGATCCGCTTCCACGCAAACGGGGGCGGCAACTGAGTGGCCGCCCCCGTCGTCGTGCTTCTAGCCCTTAGACGGGTAGGCCTTGGGGAGCTTCAGTCCGCGCTCTTCCATTAAGGTGTGCAGGCGGGTGGGGTAGTCGGTGATGATGCCGTCCACGCCGAGGTCCATCAGCAGCTCCATGTCCCCCGTGGTGTTGACGGTCCAGGGGATGACCGGCAGGCCGAGCGCGTGGGCGTCGGTGATCATGCCGGGGGTGACGGAGCGGAAGGCGGGGGAGATGATGTCGTAACCCTGGGCTGCCGCGGCCTTGGCGAGGGATCCGCCGTAGGTGTCGATGTCGATGCCGCCGAGGTTGGGGCTCGCGCCGGGCTTGCCGACCTCGAGCCACGCGTCGCCGCTGGAGAGGGCGGCGAGGGGAAGTTCAGGCGCGATCGTCTTGGTCAGGTTCAGCGAGGACCAGTCGAACGACTGCACGGTGCTGCGCCCGGCCATACCGGCGGTGTAGATTTCCGTGACCACGGCCTTGGTCAGCGCGACCATGCCCTCGCCGCCGGACCGGCCGTTTTCCACCTTGGTCTCGATGTTGAAGCGGACCTTCTTGGCATCGGCGTCGTGCACCAGCTGGAAGACGTCCTTGAGCTCGGCGATCCGGTTGCCCTCGATCACGTCCTGCTCCGGGTACCCGCTTAGCTGGGTGAACCCGCAGTCCAGCGTCTTGATCTGCGCGAGCGACAGCTCGGCGACCCGGTCACCGACATACGGGAAGCCGGGGTCGCCGGGAACCGCCGGCGCGGTGTCGCGGCACTTGTCCGCCTGGATCGTGTCGTCGTGCCAGACGATGACCTTGCCGTCGGACGTCAGGTGGGTGTCCAGCTCCAACGTGGTCACCCCAAGCTTCAGCGAATGGGCGAAGGCGGCCAGGGATTCCTCGGTCCATTCGCCGCGGCCGCCGCGGTGGGACTGCAGGTCAAAGGAGCCGTTGCTCTCGTTGGTCTTGATGCTGGCTGTTGCCTCTACGGCAGCAGTTGCGGAAGCGTTCGACGACGGAGCGGGGCCAGCTTCAGGGTTGGAAGCGGCGACGGCGGGACTCGCCAAAACGGCGATGAGCACGGCGGCGGCCGCGGCAGTCAGGGGTGTGCGCATGGGAATGGTTCCTCCTGGATGACGGTTACCGGCGCTGCGCCGGCGACTCGACCACCGTAGGGAGGCCAGGTGGACTGCCGTGTTCGGGGAGCTGGACCTCGGGTTAACACAAGGAAACCTCGCCCGGGGGACGATCAAGCGAGGCGCCCTTCCTCCCGGGGAAGAGCCCTTTTGCTATCAGCCGGATGAGCCCGTCAGAACCTGAGACAGATCAGCAGTACGTCAGGCGGCCCGCGCGGGAGTGGCGTCCACGAGCTGAACCGTGACGCCGGCGTTTCGAAACAGTTCCACCTGTTCCGGATCCGCCTGGTCGTCGGTGACGAGGATCCAGGGGGCGGGAAGCTGAACCCAGGCGTGGAACGGCCGCTTGCCGAGCTTGGTGGAATCCGCGAGGACGTACACCGTGTTGCCTCGCCGCGCCATCAGCTCTTTCAGCCGGGTCTGGACCTGGTCGGCCTCGCACAGGCCGTCCTCCACCGTGACCGCGTCCGCGCCCAGGAACACCCGGTCGAAACTCATTCGCTCCAGGGACGCCTCGGCGAGCGGCCCAACAAAAGTCTGGCTGACGCCGCGGAGCCGTCCGCCCAGGCAGTCGACCTGGATGCCCGGAGAGTCAGCGAGTTCCTGGAGCGTGTTGATGCCCGGAGTGGTGACGGAGAGGTTCTCCCGGCCGCGCAGGGCGTGCGCCATGGCACCCACCGTTGAACCGCCGTCGAGCAGGATGTTCTCGCCCTCCTGCACCTCGGACGCCGCCCAGGCAGCGATAGCCTGTTTCTGCTCAAACGCCTCGCCGGTGCGCTGGCGCAGCGACGGTTCCGGATGTGCCCCCAACGCCACCGCGCCACCGTAGGTCCGGGCGAGCTTCCCCTGTTCGTTGAGCTGCGCGAGGTCCCGACGGATCGTGGAGGCCGTCACCCGGAAGTGCCGCGACAGTTCCTCCACGGACGCCAGACCTGTGGTCACGGCGAGGTGGTAGATCTCTTCGCGCCGGGCTTTGGCGGTGGTCATGGTTGGCTCTCCTTCGGCGGCTGCTGCTGCACCCGTGGCGCTACCCAGCGGTTGGTGGCTGTCCTCATGCTATTCGGCCTCACCGCGAATCCGGTTCACGGGCGCGGTCCGCTCCTAGTGATGATCCGTTCACAGCGACGCGCCGCCGCAGATGACGTAATTCTGCCCGGTGATGGACTTCCCGTGGCGTCCCAGCAGGAACCCGGCGAGCGCAGCCACATCCTCAGGGTCCACGAGCTGGCCAAGGGCGGGCAGCTTCGGCGGTGTGGCGGACCTGCCGGGGTCGGCCAGCATCGGCGTGTCCGTCGGCCCGGGCGAGAGCACGTTCACCGTGATGCCGCGTGGCGCCAGCTCCTGGGCCCAGCTGCGGCCCAGGCCAAGCAACGCCGCCTTGGTCGCCGCGTACTGGCTCTTGCCGGGGGAGCCGGTGGACGTGCGGCTGCCGACTAGGAGCACGCGGCCGCCGTCGGGCATCCGGGGAACCAACGCGTTCGCCAGGTTACTGGCGGCCGCCACGTGAACGGTGAACATGCCGGCCAGGGCGTCAGCCTCCATCTCGCCCAGCATGGCGGTCCGCTGGAACCCGGCAGCGTGGACGAACGCGTTCACCGGGTCCAGGTCCTCGACGCTGGACGCCAGGGACTCCGGGTCCGAGAGGTCCGCGTGCCGCCACCGGAAGCCCGCCCCGAAGGAGGGCTCAGTACGGCTGAGGCCGGTCACCTGCCAGCCGTCGGCCAGCAGCCGGGCCGTAATGGACTTCCCGATTCCCGAGCTGCAGCCGGTGACGAGGGCATGCGGTTCAGCGGTCACTGCCGGCTCTGTCGGTTCCGGCCTGGGCTTCACCCGGCGTGCTGCTGCCTTCGTAGGCCCATTGGGGATCCACGCGGACGTACTTGATGGCCTGGCGGAAGTAGGTGTACGCGATGTTCAGCGCACCGTCCGGGCCCTGGTGGATGGACGGGTAGGAGTATTCGCGGTTCAAGCCGTCGCGGGAGTTGTTGGACAGGCAGTAGCCGTCGCCCACGTCGAGGTTCCGCCGGATCGGCCAGCTGCGGCCCGAGTCCTCGGAGATCGCCAGCGTCATGGGGGACCGCGGCGTGCCCCAGAAGGCACCCCGGCTTTCGCCAGACCCGCCAGACCCGCCAGACGCCGGCTCAGCCGCCGGCTCCGGAAGCTGTCCCTGTTCGGCGGCGAGGCCGTCGTCGTCGATCTCGTCGTAGAGCGAGAGCCGCCGCTCGGTCGACGCCTCGGCGCGGCTGTGGTTGTAGACCAGGGCCAGCCGGCCGTCCGCGAGCGCGGTGAACTGGATCGAGGAGTTGTTGTTCGGCAGTTCGGTCGGAACGGGTTCGCTCCAGGTGCTGCCGTCGTCGGTGGAGCGGGATTCGTAGATCGAGTCGGCCCAGCGGCTCCGGAACAGGGCCAGCAGGGAGCCGTCGGCCACCGGCTGGATGTTCATGTGCACGCAGCCCAGGCTGCCCGGGAGGACATGCTCCGTCCAGCTGGCGCCGCCGTCGTCCGAGATCATCACGGCGCTGTCGTCGCTGTTGCCGACCCACTTCTCGCCGGGCGTGGTGATGCAGCGGAAGATCGGGATGATCCAGCGGCCGGACCGCAGCACGACGGGCAGTTGCCGGACGAACACGCCGCCGGTGTCGTTGGCGGGGAACAGGGTCTCCACCGGGCCCCAGGTTTTTCCGCTGTCCCGGGAGATGCGGCGGCGGACCTCGGCGGTGTCCTGGTTGCCCGCTTTCTGGGCGGTGTACAGCAGCCAGAGTTCGTTGCCCGGGGTGGTGAAGAGGATGGGGTTCTGTTCCGAGCGGGTGGAGTCGTCGGTGAGCTGTTCCGCGGGCGACCAACGGTGACTGCCAGGTTCCAGGGTGGAGAACCAGATCGAGATGTCCGGCACGCCTTCCTGCGTGCCGCCGAACCAGACGCAGCCGAGCCGGCCGTCCGGGAGGGTCAGGAGGTTCGCGGCGTGGCTCTGCACGGTGGGGGCGGGCAGGTACGCGTAGAGGCTGCCGCCTGCTTCCTTGACCTCGCCGTCGGGCGTGATGGTGCTGTAGTCCGCGCTCGAGCCGGCGGCGCTGCTGAGGGAGTCAGTGTTGTGGGTTCCGGGCACGGTTCAGTCCTTTTTGGTTGCGGCGGCCAGGTGGGCCTTGGCGGCCAGCTCCAGGTGGGTCAGGTCGGACGCGATGGTGGTGAAGGTGTAGCCCTGCCGCAGCCGGAGGGCGGCGATGTCGCCGGCGGCCGTGTGGATGCCGGCGGCGATGCCTGCGGACGCGGCCGCTTCCGCGACGGATTCCAGCGCGGCGTTGAACTCCGCTTCGATCGCGGGATCGCCGGGGAAGGCGGCGCCGACGGCCAGAGCCAGGTCGGACGGCCCGACGTAAATGCCGTCCAGTCCCGGCGTCGCACAGATTTCCTTCACGTTGGCGAGCCCGTCCGGGGTTTCGATCATGGCGAACACCAGGGTGGCGGCGTTGGCGTCGGCCGGAATGGGGCCGATCCGCAGGGCCGAGCGCATCGGTCCGTAGGACCGGCCGCCCATCGGCGGGTACTTGGCCGCCGCGACGGCTTTGGCGGCGTCCTCGGCGGTGTTGACCAGCGGCACAATCACGCCGACGGCGCCGGCGTCGAGCGCTTTGCCGATGGCGGTGAGGTTGTTGTCCTCCACCCGCACCATGCCGACGGCGGTGTGCCCGGCGTCGATGGCCATCAGCCCGTTCAGCACGCCGGAGTAGCCGAGCAGTCCGTGCTGCGCGTCCAGTGCCACGTAGTCGTAACCGAGCCGGCTGATGCGTTCGGTGGCGACGGGCGCGTCCAGGACGGCCCAGTAGCCGACGGCCTGTTCACGGGCGCGGACTTTGCGGGCGAATTCGGTAGCGAGTTCCGATGTCATGTTGTTTCTCTGCCTTCAGTTCGGGAGGGGTGTCGTGGTCAGCGGTTGTAGGCGGGCATCGGGCCGCGGAGCCCGGCGCCGACGGCGTCGCAGGCCGCAGTGACGTCGGCCGGCAGCGGGCCCTTGGCCACGGCCGCGATGTTGGCCTGCAGCTGCTCCACCTTGGACCCGCCGAGGAGCATGGAGCCGACGCCGTCGCGGTAGGCCAGCCAGCGCAGGGAGAGCTCCGCGAGGGTGATCCCGGCCTCGGCGGCGATCTCGGCGAGGTCGGTCACGGCCTCGAAGAGCTGCTTGTCCCAGTACCGCTGGGTGTACATGGCGGCGAGTTTGGAATCGCCGAAACGGCCCTCGGAAGGCTTGTCCTCGAAGCTGTGCTTGCCGGTCAGCAGCCCGCCGCCGAGCGGGTTGTAGACCATGGTGTGGACCTGGTGCGTGGCGGCGAATTCGAGGTATTCCTCCTCCACCCGGCGGGCCACCAGGTTGTAGAGCTGCTGCGCCACCACCGGCCGCGGGGCGCCGACCTCGCGGGCCACGTGGATCACGTCGGCGATCTGCCAGGCCGCGAAGTTGGACACGCCGAGGGCGCCGATCTTCCCCTCGGCCGCGAGCTCGGCCACCGTGCTCAGGGTCTCCTCCAAGGGTGTGACCCGGTCCGGCTGGTGCAGGTAGAACAGGTCGATGCTGTCCACGCCCAGCCGGCGGAGGCTGCCCTCCACACTGTTGCGCAGGCCTTCCCGGGACAGCGGTGCATGCTGGCCGTGGTCTGCATGCGGCATGCCGGCCTTGGAGGCGAGGACGACGTCGGCCCGGCGGTCCTTGAGGACGCGGGACAGCATCTCCTCGGTCGCGCCGCCGACGTAGGCGTTGGCGGTGTCGATGGTGGTGATGCCGGCGGCCAGCGCCTCGTCCACCATGCGTCCGGCGGTGGCTTCATCGGCGGTGTCGCCGAACGTCATGGTGCCCAGGACGAGTCGGGAGATCGGAAGCTTCAGGCCGTCCACTGGTGTGCCTTCGGGCTGCTTGCTCATGCGTTGATTCCTCGAGGTTAGGTTGCGGATAATAGCGAAAGTGCGGGGAGCGGGCTCAGGACTTCAGCGCCAGCGACGAGACCAGGTGCCGCGGCTTGAGCCCGCGCATCGAGGCCGGATCCAGGGCTGCCCGGCGGAGCTTGCGGGTGTAGTCCTCCTTCGGCGTGGTCAGGACCGAGGCCGTGGTTCCGGCCTCCACGAGCTTGCCGCTGCGCATCACCATGACGGTATCGCTGATCTCCTGCACCACGCCAAGGTTGTGCGAGATAAAGACGTAGGTGATGCCGGTTTCGTCCTGGATGGACTTCAGCAGGCGGAGCACCTGGGCCTGCACCGAGACGTCGAGGGCGCTGGTGGCCTCGTCGCAGACCAGCAGTTCCGGCTTGGACGCCAGCGCCCGGGCGATCCCGATCCGCTGCCGCTGGCCGCCGGAGAATTCCGCCGGGTGCTTGTCCAGGGAATTTAGCGGCAGGCCCACCTGATCGATCAGCTTCGCCGCGGCCTTCTCCCGCTCGGCCCGTGACCGGACGCCTTGGAGCTTCAGCGGCTCCGCCACGATTTCCTGGGCCGTGAGGTGCGGGTCGAGTGAACCGTAGGGGTCCTGGAAGACCATCTGGAACTTGGAGCGCAAGGGCCGCAGCTTGGCTTCGCTGAGCGGCGCCAGGTCGGTTCCGTCCAGTTCGATCCGGCCGCTGGCCGGCTTGACCAGCCGCATCAGCGCCTTGGCGATGGTGGACTTGCCGCAGCCGGATTCGCCGACGACGGCGACGGTCTTGCCCTTCTCGACCGAGAAGGACACATCGTCCACGGCCCGGAAGGTCCCGCCGGGGACGTGGTAGTCCACCACGAGGTTCTCGACGGACAGGAACGGCTTAGTCATGGTTGGCTCCGGTGCTGGTCAGGGCGGTGTCTGCCGCCGGGGTTTCGTCCCACGGGCCCAGGACCGGCACGGCGGCCAGCAGGCTGCGGGTGTACTCGGTGGCGGGGTGTTCCACGATCTGCTGGACGGCGCCGGATTCGACGAACGCGCCGTCCTTCATGACGTGGATCCGGTCCGAGATCAGCCGGGCCACGCCGAGGTCGTGCGTGATCATCAGGATGCCGATGCCGCGTTGTTCCTGCAGCTCGAGCAGCAGGTCCAGGATGCCGGCCTGCACGGTGACGTCCAGGGCCGAGGTGGGCTCGTCCGCAACCAGCAGCTGCGGTTCGCTGGCGAGGGCGATGGCGATCAGGACGCGCTGGAGCATGCCGCCGGAGAGCTGGTGCGGGTACTTCTTGAGCTGTGCGTCCGGAGTGGGGATGTGGACCTGTTCCAGCAGCCGGATGGCGCGTTTGCGGACGGCGTCCGTGTCCTTGCTGGAGGCGGCCCCGGCAATCCGGATGGCCTCGAACAGCTGGCTGCCAATCGAGTGGACCGGGCTGAGGGCGGTCATCGGATCCTGCGGGATCAGGGCGAGCGTCTTGCCGCGGACCTTCTCGATCGCCTTGGCGTCCTCGGTGACGTCCATGCCGTCGATCAGGACCGTACCGGAGATCACGGCGAGGTCGTCCGGCAGCAGGCGCAGCAGGCCCATCGCCGTCGTTGATTTGCCGGAACCGGACTCACCGATGATGGTGACGGTCTCGCCCCGGTAGATGCTGAAGCTGACCGAATCCACGGCGCGGATGATGCCGCCGTCGGTGATCAGCTCCACCTGGAAGTCGCGGACGTCCAGGAGCGGCTGTTCTGCATGTGCTGCCTTCATGTCAGGCACCCTTCTTCTTGCGGCGGGGACGGTCGCGGAGGCCGTCGCCCAGCAGGTTGACGCCTACCACCATGAGGACGATCACCAGGCCGGGCAGGGTCACCATCCACCAGGAGGTGGTGATGTAGTCCTGGCCGTCGGAGATGATGCGGCCCCAGGTAGCGAACGGCCGCTGCGGGCCGGCGCCGAGGAAGCTGAGCGCGCTTTCCAGCAGCACAGCCTGGGCCAGGAGGAGCAGCACTACCAGCGTGGCCTGCTTGATGACGTTGGGGATGATGTGCTGGATCAGGATCTGGACGCGGTGCAGGCCCAGGATCCGGGCCGCCGCGACGTAGGGCTTCTCGCGTTCCACCAGCACCATGGACCGGGTGAGCCTGGCCACTTCGGGCCATTGGGCGATGGCGATCACGAAGGTGATGACGGGGATCGAGGGGCCGAACAGGGCCACCACCAGCAGCAGCATCATCAGCAGCGGGAGGGACATCTGGGCTTCCAGGACCCGGGAGACCACCGTGTCCACCCAGCCGCCGAAGTAGCCGGCGGCGGCGCCGAGGATAATCCCGATCGCGCCGGAGACCACCACGGCCAGGATGCCGATGGTCAGCGAAACCTGGCCGCCGTGCAGCACCCGGGAGAGCAGGTCGCGGCCCAGCTGGTCGGTGCCGAACAGGTGCCCGTCCGTCAGCGGCGGAAGCCGGCGGGCGGAGAGGTCCTGGGTGTTGGCGTCCGGCAGCGGCAGCAGCTGCGCGAGCAGGATGGGGATGATGACCAGCAGGGTGCAGACCGCGCCGATGCGCATTTTCCATTTGGCTGAATTACGGCGGCGGGTGGCGCCGGCTTTGGCGATCAGTTCCCGGGTGACGGCACTGGGCGAGGGCTTCCGCTCGGACGCCCCGCCCTCGGGCAGATCGGCGGCGGGGGTTGCGGTGTCGAGGCTCATGATGTTGCCGCCTTTCCAAGACGAACTCGGGGATCAAGAAGCGGGTAGGCGAGGTCGATCAGCAGCTGGACCCCGACGGCGAGCAGTGCGGTGAGGAGGACCGTGGCCTGGATCAGGGGGTAGTCGCGGGTTTCGAGGGCACGGACGATCAGCGAGCCGACGCCGGGCCAGGCGAACACCACTTCCACCACCACTACGCCGTTGAGCATGGCGGCGAAGCGGGTTCCGAGGGCGGTGAAGACCGGGATCGCGGAGTTGCCCATGGCGTAGCGCCAGGTAAGGACGGAGTTCCGGACGCCCCGGGACCGGGCCACGGTCAGGTAGGGCGCCGCGAAGTTGGTGGTCATTTCCCGCCGCACCATCCGCGAGATCAGGGCGATCTGGAGGATGGCGATGGTGAGCGTGGGCAGGACCAGGCCGCCCCAGGTTGCAAAGCCGGAGGCGGGGAAGATCGGCACCAGCACGGCGAACGCGGTGAGCAGCATGATGCCGGTCCAGAAGTCCGGCATGGACTGCCCGGCGATGGTCAGGACGTTGACGCCGAATTCCCGCCGGGTGTCCGCGCGCCGTGACATCCAGACGCCGAGCGGGATGGCCACCACGGCGGTGAGCAGGATCGAGGCGGCGGCCAGGGTGAGGGTGTACGGCATGCGTTCCGCCACCACCTGCAGCGCCGGGGCCTGGAAGGAGTACGAGCTGCCGAGGTTTCCGGTGAAGAGCTGCTGCAGGAAGATCCAGTACTGCTCCAGCACCGGGCGGTCCAGGCCGAACTGCTCCCGGACCCTGGCGAGCTGTTCGGTGGTGGCCAGCGGCCCGGCGAAGGACACGGCCGGGTCGCCCGGGGCCAGCCGGATCAGGATGAAGACGGTGGAAACGGTGAGGAACACCGTTAGCAGGCCTTGGCCCAGCCGTTTGAGAATGTAGTTGGTCATGACTCAGGCCTCCAGCCGGACGTCAACAAGCGGGTAGGAGTTCGTGGGTGCCAGGTCCAGGCTGCCGACCCGGTCCCGGTGCGCCAGCACGGACTTGGGGACGAAGGCCCAGGCACAGGGCCAGGTGTCCCAGATGGCCTTCTGCGCGACGGCGAGGAGTTCCTGCCGGCGCACCGGATCCACTTCGGAGGAGGCCGCCTGGACCTTCGCCTGCACGTCGGGGACCACGTAGCCCTGGTAGGTGTCGCGGGTCTTTTCCTTCTCCGCGGTGCCGGCGTACATGCCCTGCATCATGGTGATGGCCAGGCCGGTGGGGCTGCTGAAGCCGTTGCCCAGCAGGTCCCAGTCGCCTTCCTTGCCCTGGCGCCAGGCGAGGATGTTGCCGCCGGGTTCGAACTGCTGGAGCTGGGTCTTGACGCCGATGTTGCCGAACATCTCCGCGAGGGCCTCCATGACGGAGGTGTCGGACGCGAATTCGCCGGTTTCCCAGATGATCTTCAGGTTCAGGTTGGTGGCGCCGAGGCTCTGCAGGGTTGCCTTGGCCTTCTCCGGGTCGTAGTTGTAGGCGCCGGTCTTGGCGAAACCGGTCAGGCTGGAGGGCACCACGCCCTCGGCCTCACTGACCGAGTCCACCAGTACGTCCCGGACCAGGGCCTCGCCGTTGACGGCCCAGCTGAGGGCTTCACGGACCCGGGGGTCGGCCAGCGGATGGCCGGCCGGCTTGCGGAAGTTGTAGAAGATCTGGTTCAGCCGGAGGCTGGACGCCTCTTTTAGTACGACGCCGGGCAGTCCGGCGAGCTGTTCGCGCGAGTCGGGCGTGATGGAGTCAATGACGTCCACCTCGCCGCTGCGCAGTGCGATGACGCGGCTGGACTCTTCGGGGAGGAACCGAACCTCGACCTGGTCCACCTTGGGAGCCTCGCCCCAGTAGTTCTCGTTGCGCTGCAGGCTGTACGTGCCGGCGCCGCGGTTGAACCTGGTGACGACGTACGGGCCGGTGCCCACGCCTTCCTGCAGCTCTTCCGGCTTGTTCTTGGCGGCCGGGCTGATCAGGATCATGCTCATGAGCGAGTCCAGGATGGGGATGGGGTTCTTGGATTCCATCCGGAACGTGCGGTCATCAACGGGCACCACGGTCGGGAACTCGGGGAAGAAACCGGCCACGAAGGAGCCCTGGACCTGCTGGTACATCTTGAGGGCCGTGGCGACGTCCTCGATCTGGAGCGGCGTGCCGTCGGAGTACTTGACGCCTTCGCGGAGCCGCACCGTCCACTGCGTGGGCGAGGTCATCTCGAAGCTCTCGGCCAGGACCAGGATGGGCTTCGTTTCAGGGCCGATCGCGGTAAGGCCCTGCCGGACGGCGCGCTGCACGGTAACGGCGGCGTCGAACTGGTTGAGTTTGTTGTCCAGGCTGACCAGGGACCTGTTCAGTGCCAGGGTCAGGGTGCTGGGGCCCGGCAGGCCGGTGGGGCCGGCACATCCGGCGACACTGCCTGTGCCCAGGAGAAACCCGCCCAGTGCGCCGAACTGCAGGAGGCGGCGGCGGGAAATCTCACTTCCTTGAGGAAGAACGGTCATCGTTGACCTCTCGGGTAGAAAGGGACGGCTGGCGGCCGGATGGCCTTGCGCCGTGTTACCTGGATCACTTTGCCATGATTGCGCGTTTTGCGCAATAGCTCTAGCGCGATCCGCGCAGTTGTGTCATCATGGGAACACCATCGGCCCGGATATCGGCTCGTTGGCGGCTGGCGTTACCAGCTCACTTATCAGCTCATCTAGCGACACAACCAGGGAGGAGGCAGACATGGCAGCAGTCCTCATACAGGCCGACGATTTTTCCGGTGCCGCCGAAGTGGCGCAGTGCTTCGCCCAGCACGGGCTCAGCACGCGGATCCTGCTGGAACCTTCTTTCGTGGAAGCTGGGATTTCCCCCGTCTCCGACGTAGTTGTCGTTGATACCCACTCGCGCTCATCTGCCCCGGAGGACGCCGCTACCGCGGTGGCGCGGGCGTTTGCTGGTCAGGCAGTGGCCGGCTCGCAGGTGCTGTTCAAGAAGATCGACTCGCTCTGGCGGGGCAACGTCGGCGCCGAAGTCGGTGCCCTGGCAGGCCTCGGCTACCACGTCCTGGTTGCGGGCGCACTGCCCCAGTTGCGCCGCACCGTAGTGGACGGACGGCCCTATGCGGATGGGGTTCCTCTGGCCGAAACTGCGCTCTGGAAAGCGGAGGCGGATACGCCGCCGTCGCACCTGTCGGCGCTGGGCCTCTCGGGCGGCGAGTTGGCTGCCGGCGGTGCTGTCGGCGATGCCGCCCCAGCCGGGTTGCAAACGCTGGATCTGGCCGCGGTACGATCCGACGACCTGGCCGCCAGGCTCAGCCAACTGTTCTCCCGTGGCGTCCCCACCACGGTGATAGCGGACGGCGAAACCGAGGCGGACCTGGAAGCCGTTGTCGAAGCCCTCGCCCGGTTGGTCTTTGCCGCCGGCGGCCGGCGGATTGTCCTGGTGGGGACGGGCGGCATCGCCGATGTCCTCGCCCGGTCGGTGCGGTCTGGAGTAGGGTCCGCGGGGGATACCGAAACCGTCGAGCCTGCGCACAACACGCAGGCCCCCGTGCCGGACCCGAGCACCTCAAGCTTCAGTGGAAGCGGGGGCGCGCGGCCGGCGCTCGCCGTCGTCGGCTCCGCCTCTGCGGCTGCCCGAAGGCAACTGCGGGAGCTCCAGGCCGGAGGCTTCCGGCTGGTCGGGCTCACCCCGGATGAGCTGCGTCGGCACACGGCGGACTCGAAACTCCACGCCGTGCGGGAGGCGTTGGCCGCCGGCGATCCGGTGGCCCTGACGGTCACCGCCGAGCAAGTGGATCCCCGCCAAGCCGGCGAGATCGTCCGGAACCTGGCGCGCTTCGTCTCTGAGGCGCTGGAACCCGCGACGTCCGGCACACCGATTCTTCCCGACCTCATCCTGACGGGCGGCGAGACCGCCCGCGAGGTCCTGGACACCCTCGGCATCCGGACCCTGGAGCCGCTGGAAGCCGTCCAGCACGGGGCCGTGACCAGCCTCGCCGACGACGGCAGGCTGGTCGGCACCAAGCCCGGCAGCTTCGGCGATGACCAGGCCCTGCTGCAGCTCTATTCCTCCATCCAGGGCCGCCGGACGACCGATCCGGCCGGCCTGACCAAACAAAAACCACTCGACCCTTCCGATCCATCTGGAGAAGCTATGAATTCAGCGTTGAACGCGACCCAACAGGACACCCGACCCTTCATCGCGGTCACCATGGGCGACGGCGCCGGCGTCGGCCCCGAAGTGACTGTGGGCGCGCTGCTGGCCGAGAACGCCTACCGGGACTGCCGCCCGGTGGTCATCGGGGACCTGTATCGGCTGGAACTGGGTGCGAAGGCTCTCGGCGTGAAGGCCGAGATTGTGGAGATCCAGGACGTTGCCGAGGCCGTCTTCGAACCGGTTCGGATCAATGTCATTGATCCGAAGCTGCTGCCGCATGACCTGCCCTGGGGTGTGGAGTCCGCGGTGGCGGGCAACGCCGCATACCACTACATCCGCATCGCCTGCGAGCTCGGCATGAGCGGCCAGGTGCAGGGGATCTGCACGGCCCCGCTGAACAAGGCCGCGCTGCACAAGGCCGGGCACATCTACCCGGGCCACACCGAGCTGCTGGCGCACTTCATGGGGATCGAGGAAGTGTCGATGATGCTGTCCACGCCCAAGGTCAAGGTCATCCATGTCACCACGCATATCGGGCTGATCGACGCGGTCAACAAGATCGAGCCCGGCCTGGTGGAGCGCACCGTCCGCCGCGGCCACAGCGCGATGCAGCGTGCCGGCATCGCCAACCCCAAGATCGGCGTTTGCGCGATCAACCCTCATGCGGGGGAGAACGGCCTGTTCGGCTACGGCGAGGAAGCGGAAAAGATCACCCCGGCCATCGAGAAGCTGCAGGCCGACGGGATCAACGCCATCGGCCCGCTCCCGGCCGACACCGCCTTCTTCCTGGCCGGCCGCGGCGACTACGACCTGATCGTGGCGATGTACCACGACCAGGGCCACGGCCCGGTCAAGGTCCTGGGCATCGAAGCCGGCGTCAACATCACCGTGGGCCTGCCCGTGATCCGCACCTCCGTGGACCACGGCACGGCCTTCGACATCGCGGGCAAGGGCATCGTGGACGTGCGCAGCATGATCGAAGCACTGCGCCAAGCCGCCGAGATGTCGCCGAGCCCGGCGCTGCAGAAGTAGAGAGCCGACGGTCCCTTTTCCGAGTCTCCGCAATCATATTGAGGCCGTCAGAGGCAGATAGGCCAGACTGGTGGTGCGACAGTGGAATCGAGAGAAGGATGCGCGCATGCCCGGTTCAGCCCCGTCACGAAAACTACGAGTCAGCCTGCCTGACCAGAGGCTGATGGAGGCACTTGAGCCGTCCGACGGCGTCGAGGTTCTCCTCTGGGACTTTACGGGTCCGGCGCCGGCCGGGCAGTTTGATCTTGTGGTGCCGCCCTACATGGGCACGCCGGCGGCGCTGACGGCGCTGCATTCTGTGGACGTCGGGCTGGTTCAGAGCCAATCGATCGGGTACGACGGCGTGGCGGCGGTACTGCCCCCGAGTTGCCTGTTTGCCAACGCGGCCGGCGTCCATGAAACGTCGACGGCGGAACTTGCGGTGGGCATGATGATCGCCAGCCAGCGGGGGATCCCGGATTTTGTGCGGAACCAGGCGACCGGGGCCTGGGATAGCAAGCAGCGTCCCAGCCTGGCCGACCGGCGCGTGCTCCTGGTGGGGTACGGGGGAGTGGGGAAGGCGGTTGAGGCCAGGCTGCTGCCGTTCGAGACTGAGGTAACGCGGCTGGCCAGCCGCGCCCGCGAAGACGGGCAGGGCAGGATTTACGGCATTGATTCCCTGTTCGACCAGCTGCCCCTGCATGACATTGTTGTGGTCAGTGTTCCCCTGAGCGAGCAGACCCGGCAGCTCGTGGATGACCGGTTCCTCGCGGCGATGCCGGACGGGGCGTTGCTGGTGAACGTGGCCCGCGGGCCCGTGGCCGATACCGAGGCGCTGCTGCGCGAGACCTCAACCGGCAGGCTCCGGGCCGCTCTGGACGTGACGGACCCGGAGCCGCTGCCGCGCGACCACCCCCTGTGGACCGTGCCGGGCGTCCTGATCACGCCGCACGTAGGCGGGGCGAGCTCGGCCATGCTGCCGCGGATGGCGCGGCTCATCCGGAAGCAAATCCGGTTGCTGCAGTCCGGGCAGGAACCCATGAACGTGGTGCTGGGCGGAGTCGCTGGACCTTAGTGCGAAAAGGGCCATAATGGCCACATAAGCTTCGGGGACCCTCACGCCGGCGATGGCTGGCACGGCGTTGAAGTGTTCCAGGTGGCTGCCCGGCACTCGGCGCAACGGGCGGTCACGGCCCCGGACGAGGACATATCCGGGAACCGAAACAGGGGGGAGCACCGTGCGTCGCTGTGACACATCAACGCGCAGAAGGAACCCAAAATGCTCAAGGATCTAAACATTCTGGCTGTCCTCCCGGCAAAGGACATCAATAGGGCGAAGGATTACTACCGGGACAAGCTGGGAATCGAATCCTCTGATTCGCTGGAGGAAGACAGCCTGCTGTACCGCTGCGGCAACGGAACGGGCTTTCTCGTTTACCAGACAGAGAACGCAGGGACAGCGAAGAATACCCAGATGGGCTGGGAAACTGACAACCTCGAACGCGAGATGGAGGAACTGCGAGGCCGCGGCGTCGTCTTTGAAGAGTACGATTTTCCCGGCCTGAAGACTGAGAATGGCGTTGCCACCAATGATTGGGGGAAGGCTGCCTGGTTCCTGGACAGCGAGGGCAACATTCTCAACATCTCCCAGCGCGCGTAGGCCGGATGCCGGCACCGATCAGCGACGCAAAGCATCGCTTCCGCCGGCAACGAAGCCGAAGGGAACCGGCCCCCGCCTTTACAGCGGGAGCCGGTTACAGAATGGATACCGTACGGCCGGACGTCCTAGCCAGTCGTGGAACTTCCGAGCTGCGCCAGTACCTCGGCCAACTGGACGGTCAGGGTGTCGGCGTCGCGAACGCTCTGCTCGGTGTACGAGCCGCGGCTCCCCAGCAGGTTCAGGCACCCGAGGAAAGCGCCATCTTTGGCTACGACGGCATTTACTGCGGCCCCCAACTGAAGCGCGCCTAAGGTGTCCTGGTGTTCGAAGGCGTCGGAATTGATGGCATGCTCATCTTCCGCAAGGAAGGATTCCAGTTGTCCTACGCACCGTCGTGTCCACTCTGCCCCCAACACTGTTGAAACGCCGCCCGGCCGGTAGATCCGGGGCATGTTGGAGTAAACGCGTACGAGATCTTGCCTGGCTGGGCGCCACATCGAGACGGTGACGAGCCGCCCACCAACCAGGCGTAGTGCCGTGTTGGCCACGGACTCCATGGCCAGGGCCGCCTGCCGGGGAACGGTGAACTCGATGATGCTCTCGGAAACAGGTTCTAAAGCGGTGTGGTGAGTGCGCTCTCCGGACGCAGGCTTCTTCTGTTCCGGCGTCATGGGACCGACCTCAGTTCTTTCATTTGGGATGCTGGGGGAGTCGCCCGGGAGAGCAGCACTACGCCCGTGAGTGCCGCGGCCCCACCCACGAGCGAGGCGGCAGTGGGCACTTCCGCGAGCAAGCCCCAGCCCAGAAGCAAGGAAAGCACAGGCACGACGTATAGCAGTGCGCCTCCTTCCGCGACGCTGGTGCGGGCCAATGCGACGTTCCAGAAGGCGTAGGCCACGGCCGTGCTTATTCCGGCCAGGACGACGAGAGCGGTCCAGAACATCGGGGTGAAAGCCTCCGGATCAGCCGTGAATGTTGCGGTAGGCAAGGTCGCCGCACCGCCGATGACGCTGCCCCAGAACACCACCTCCACTGGGGGTATGCGTTTGAACAGCGGTTGCTGGACTATGAGGAAGACGGACAGCACCAAAGCGGCGGCCACAATGTACATCGCGTCAGGGTTGAATCCGACAGCGTTGCTGTCCCCGAGGGTAATCATGGCAACGCCCAGCACAGCTATCACGATGCCAACGTAGCCAAGCCGTGTGGTCCGTTCCCTAAGCACCAGGTAGCTGAGCAGAAATGCGAAAACCGGAGATATGTTCAAGAGCAAACTCGTGGTGCCGGCAGGCACGGTGGCCTGGCCCAGATTGAGCAGGAAGCCGTAGCCGGCATAGCCAAGGATCCCGGTGAGCAGCATGCGGGGCACGTCGGCGCGCGTCAGTGCCAACCGCTGCCCCCGCATCAGCAGGAACGCGCCCACTATGCCGGCGGACACCAGGAATCGGACCGGAGTCAGGTCCTGGGGAGAAAGTACCTTGAGAGCTTCCCGCGTCGCCACATAGGTGGGCGCGGACGTAACGACCATCAGCACATCTGGTCTTCGGTACCAACCCGTCAATGCAGGGCCTTTCGGTCGGAATCGCCCTTTGTTTCTGGGCTGTTAATTTATCGCCGAACTATTGCTCTCCATGACGATTTATTCGTACAGTACATGAATTAGCTCGTTCACGAAAGCAAAAATGTAAAGGATTCAGCACAATGGATTCAAGGATCAAAGCATCCTCGGGGCAGCTTTCCCGGCGCACCCTTCTCGCCGGTTCGGCCCTTCTGTTGGCCCCCGCAGTGCTCGCCGCCTGCGGGGTCAGCCCGTCGCCGTCGGCCGCCGGTGCAGCGACCGGAACGGCCCGCCAGGGCGGGACGCTGCGCGTTGCCCGGCCGCCGGCGTCGAAGGCCGAAACGCTGGACCCGGCCAGCTCCCTGTCCGCCTACGAATACCTGGGCGCCCTCTACAGCCGCCTGGTCAAACTGTCGCCCACCGGCGAGATCGTCAAGGATCTGGCGGATTCGTGGAGCCTTTCGGCGGATGCGCTGAGCTGGACGTTCGTGCTGCGGAAGGGTGTGACCTGGCATGACGGTAAGCCGTTCACTGCCCAGGACGTCATCTACTCCATCCAGCACATTCTGGATCCGGCCACCAAGTCGCCCCAGGCAGGAGTGCTGTCGCCCTTCGTTGACGGCAATTCCATCACCGCCCCGGACGCCAACACGGTGGTCTTTGCGCTGAAGTCCCCGAACGCGGAATTCGCCAGCCTCCTGACCGGCTACAACTGCTACATCATCCCCGCCGGCTCCGCCGCCAGCATCGGCGCCAGCGGCATCGGCACCGGGCCGTTCAAGCTGAAGAGCTTCACGGCGGCAGGACCCGGTTCGGTTGTGCGAAACGAGAACTACTTCGGCGACAAGCCCAAGCTGGACGCCATCGAGTTCTCCAGCATTGCTGATACGCAGGCGCGGGTGAACGCCCTGCTGGCCGGACAGGTGGACCTCATCGCCCAGACGAACCTGGACTTCGCCACCGCCAAGACGGTTTCCGCCTCGTCCGTGGCCACGGTGTCCAGCGTCAAAAACGCCCAGTGGTACCCGGTTCCCATGCTGAACACCAGCGAGCAATTCAAGGACGCGGACATCCGTCGTGCCTTCGCCCACGCCTACAACCCTGAAGAGGTCTTCAAGCTGGCGGTGCAGGGCAACGGAACCATCGCGCACAACAACCCCGTGCCGCCCAGCGAGGCGTACTACCTCGACTACGGCCTGGGCTATGACCCGGACAGGTCGAAGTCCCTGCTCAAGGCCAAAGGGTTCGACACCTTTGAGGTTCCCGTCTACACGTCCAGCTACGATCCGGTCCTGTCCCCGCTCGCGCTGGCCCTGCAGAGTTCCATGAAGTCCGCCAATATCAACCTGACGGTGACCAACTCACCCGCGGATTCCTACTTCACGGATGTCTGGATGAAGAAGCCGCTGATGACCACCTACTGGTACACGGGCCGTCCGATCGACCAGCTGCTGAACCAGATCTTCCGCACCGGCTCCTCCTACAACGAGACGGCGTACTCCAACGCACTGTTCGACCAGACCCTGGACGCAGCCCGCGCTACGGTTGACGCCGGCAAGCGCAAGACGCTCTACCAGGATGCCCAGAAGATCCTGATCGACGACGGCGGGTCGCTGACTCCGTTCTTCTCCGACCGGATCACCGGGCTGAGCAAAAAGGTAGTCAACTACAGCGAGCACGGCTTCGAGTTCGACTACATCAACATCGGGCTGCAGGCCTAATGCTGACGTTTTTCGCAAAGCGGATCGGCTGGTCCGTCTTCACGGTGCTACTGGCGACGGTGCTGGTCTTCAGCGCCATCCAGTCTTTGCCGGGAGACGCGGCCAGCCAGCTGCTGGGGCAGAACGCCACACCCGCGGCAGTTGCCACGATGCGCCAGCAGCTGGGGCTCGACGAGCCTCCCGTTTCACGGTTCCTCAGCTGGCTGGGCAACGCACTGCAGGGCAACTTCGGGACGTCCCTGGTAAGTGGCGGCAGTGTGGGGGCAGAAGTAGGCTCCGCGCTTGTGAACACATCGGTACTGGCCGGCATCACCATCGTGATCGGCATCCTGCTTTCCCTGGTCTTGGGACTGGTGGCCGGACTGACCCGCGACCGCTGGCCCGACATCTCGATTTCCACGTTGGCGCTCGTCGGGATGAGCGTCCCGGAGTTTGTGGTGGCGACGGTGCTCGTTTTGCTGTTCTCCATCTACATCCCGATCTTTCCAGCTGTCGTGATAGCCGGTCAGAATGCCTCGCTTGCCGAGATCCTGCCGTCCGTGTGGCTGCCCGCGGCCGCGCTGATCTGCGTCCTGGCGGCCTACATCATCCGCATGATGCGGACCTCCGTGATTGATGTGATGGACAGCGAGTTCGTCCGCGCCGCCATCCTGAAGGGGAACTCCACGCCGCGGATTGTGTTCCGGCACATCCTTCCCAGTGCGATGCTCCCCACGCTGAACGTCATCGCAATGAACGTCGCCTGGTTGGTGGGCGGCGTCGTGGTGGTGGAGAGCATCTTTAATTACCCGGGCATCGGCACCTTGATGATCCGCTCCGTCCAGACGCGCGATCTCCCCGCCATCCTGTTGATCACGGTAATGAGCGCACTGACCTATGTGGTGTGCAATCTGCTGGCGGACCTTGCGGCGTTCCTGCTCAATCCACGACTGCGTTACCCGAGGAGCGCCAGATGAGTGCCACGACGACGGCGGCCCCCGCCTTTACGGCGCCCGGAAACCTTTCCCGGGTGGTCCGGTCCATCCTGAAGTCACGCTCTGCAACCTTCGGCTTCGCGCTGGTGATCCTGAACATCCTGCTTGCGCTGTTCGCACCGCTGCTGACGTCATACGACCCCATAGCCACGGACGCGATGGGCGCGCTTCAGGAGAGTTCGGGCGCGCACCTGCTTGGCACGGATGCACTCGGCAGGGACACGCTCACACGGACGCTGTTCGGTGGCCAGTACGCGCTGGCCATCAGTTTCTCGGCCACCGCCCTGACGGTGCTGCTGGGATCCGTCATCGCGGGCATCGCCGCCTACCGCGGCGGCATCGTGGACGACGTCATCACCCGGGTGCTGGACTCCGTGCTGGCCGTCCCGGCCATCTTGTCCATGCTCGTGGTGGTGACCATCTTCGGGACCGGTCCATGGGTGATCATCCTGGCGGTGGTGGTCGTCTACACCGGCGGCGTGACACGCATAGTCCGGGCAGCGGTCATGGATGTGCTCCCGAAGGATTACATCACCGCCGCCAAAGCCCGCGGCGAGGGGATGTTCTCCGTCCTTGCCCGCGAGGTTTTCCCGAATGTACTGGACATCATTCTGGTGGAGTTCGCCATGCGCGCTTCCTGGGTGGTGCTGCTGATCAGCTCGCTGTCCTTTTTGGGCTTCGGAGCCAGTCCGCCCACGCCTGACTGGGGCCTGATGGTGGCGGAAAACCGAAACCTGATGTCCGTCGTGCCGCTCGCCACCCTGTCCCCGATCGTGGCGCTGGCCACCTTGATCGTCGGCCTCAACCTCGCAGCCGACGGGCTCGCCAAGAGCCTCGGTGTTGACCGTATGAAAGAAGTGCTGGGCTGATGACACCAGAGACCATAACCTCCGAGACCCGGAGCGGATCCGCCCAAAGCGTCGATGCGAACCACGTGGTGCAGATCCAAAACCTCGGCATTTCCTACCGGACCGGCAACCGCGAGGTTTCCGTCCTCAAGGACATTAACCTCGCGCTGGGCCGGGGACGTGTCCTGGGCCTGGTGGGTGAATCCGGCTCCGGAAAGTCCACGCTCGCCGGCGCCCTGCTGGGATCCCTGCGCGTCGGCTCTTTCGTTGCCACCGGAACCGCCAGCGTTTCCGGTCAGGACGTTTTCGCCCTCCGGCCGAAGGAACTGCGCCGGTTCCGGATCAGCGAAGTGGCGCTGGTCCCGCAAAACGCGGGCAGCGCGCTGACGCCGACCATGAAAATCCAGGAGCAAATCGCGGAGTCGCTGCATTCGCTTAAAGGGAACAAGGCCGCCCAGCGCCACCGGGCCGAAGAACTACTGCGCCTGGTACGCCTGCCCGATCCCGCCCAGGCCCTTGGCCGCTACCCCCACCAGTTTTCCGGCGGACAGCAGCAGCGCATCGGGATCGCCGTCGCGCTGGCAGCCGACCCCACCCTCCTGGTGCTGGACGAGCCCACCACCGGCTTGGACGTCGTGACGCAGGCGGCCATCCTGGACCTGCTCGCGGAGTTGCAGGTTTCACTGGGCATGTCCATGGTGCTGGTCAGTCACGACCTGGGTGTCATCGACAAAATGTGCACCGACGTTGCCGTCTTGCGGCGCGGCGAAATCGTGGAAGCCGGTGCCACCCGGGAGGTGCTGGCAAATCCCCGGCACCCCTACACCCGCGGGCTCCTGGCAAGCGTGCCGCGGATAGACGTCCCTGGCATCCCGCCGAGCATGGACCAGGACGCGATCGACGCCGGCCTGGACCCGGTACAGGGCCAGGAGGTGTACCGGCGGACCGCGCCCCAGACGGCGCAGCCCGTGCTGACAGTGGAGTCATTGAGCATCGACTACCGCCGCAAGCACGTGCCCGGCACCGGGGCCACCGTGAAAGACGTCAGTTTCACTGTCAATGCCGGCGAAGTGGTCGCCTTGGTGGGCGAATCCGGCTCGGGCAAATCATCCATCGCCAATGCGATCGCCGGGCTGCAGAAAACCGCCGGAGGCCGGATCACTCTTGCAGGTGGTGGTGCAAGTGGCGGCGATCTGGCCAAGACGGTGTCCGGCCGGCCCAAGGACCTCAGGCAGGCAATCCAGCTGATTTTCCAGAACGCCGATACGTCCCTGAACCCGCGCCAGACTGTCCGGACCGCTATCCAGCGGCCCATCAATCTGTTCGGCGTGAAGAACGCCAGCGTTCAGCAATCCCTGGCGGACGTGGAGCTGCCGGACAGTTTTGCGCAGCGCCTTCCCGGCCAGCTCTCTGGCGGACAGCGCCAGCGGGTGGGCATAGCCCGGGCCGTGGCGGCAGCGCCTGCGCTGGTGCTGGCGGATGAGGTGGTCTCCGCGCTTGACGTCTCGGTGCAGTCCTCGATCCTGCGGCTGATGGATGACTTAAGCCGGGAGAAGTCCCTCGGCTTTCTGTTCATCACCCACGACCTGGCTGTCGTGCGCGCAATCGCCGATCGGGTCGTGGTGCTCTACCTGGGCCGGGTTGTGGAGGAAGGGACGGTGGAGGAGATTTTCGCGGCCGTTTCCCATCCCTACACCAGGCTGCTGCTGGACTCCGTCATTGAGCTCGGGGATGACCACGAGGCCAAGACGAAGGCCGTGAAAGACGAGATTCCCGCCGCCCCGCCCGAGCACGGCTGTCCCTTCGCCAGCCGCTGCCCCCTGGTCCGGGACGTTTGCCACACCGTCGCCCCGCCCACCATCGCCGTCAGTGCCAGCCACAATATCCAATGCCACGCCGACGTGGCCGAACTCGCTGGCGCAGCTGCACCAACACTGGAAGGACACCGGACATGCTGATTCGCACCGACTTTCCCCACACCGTCAGCGTGATGGAGAACGTTGTCATCCCCATGAAAGACGGCACCAGACTGGCCGCGACCATCTGGTTGCCGGACAACGCCGCGGCGGAGCCGGTGCCGGCGCTGCTGGAATACCTTCCGTACCGCAGAGGCGACTGGACGGCGCCCCGCGACGCCCAGCGGCACCCTTGGTACGCCGGCCACGGTTACGCGTCGGTGCGCGTCGACATGCGCGGATGCGGCGACTCGGAAGGAGTGATGCTCGATGAATACCACGAACAGGAACAGGCCGACGGCGTCGAGGTCATCGAGTGGCTGGCTGCCCAGCCGTGGTGCACCGGGAAGGTCGGAATGTTCGGCATCTCCTGGGGCGGCTTCAATTCACTCCAGCTGGCTGCCGAGCAGCCTGAAGCGCTGAAGGCGATTGTCACTGTCTGTTCCAGCGACGACCGGTACGCGGACGACGTCCACTACTTCGGCGGTGCCATGCTCGGCATCGACATGACCTCGTGGGCGGGCACGATGCTGGCCTTCCAGTGCCGGCCGCCCGCGCCGTGGCGGGTCGGGGAGAACTGGGAGGTCATGTGGAAGGAGAGGCTGGAAGCCCTCCAACCGTTCTCCGAAATCTGGATGGACCATCAGGAACGGGACGATTACTGGCGTCACGGCTCTGTCAACGAGGACTACTCCAAAATCACCGCGGCGGTGATGGCCGTAGGAGGCTGGGCGGATCCCTACCGGAACACGGTGTTCCGGCTCCTGGAAAACCTCGGATCGCCCGTGCAGGGACTGATTGGGCCATGGTCGCACCAGTATCCCGACATCGCCCGCACGCCCGGGCCCACCATCGGCTTCCTGCAGGAAACGCTGCGCTGGTGGGATTACTGGCTCAAGGGCATCGACACCAAGATCATGGATGAACCTGCCCTGCGTGCCTATCACCAGGAGTCAGTCCGGCCGGCCACAAACTACCCGGAACGCCCCGGCTCCTGGGTGGGCCTCGAAGGCTGGCCCTCGGCCGCCGTCGGACGCTCCACCTTTAACCTGGCCACCGACATGCGCAGCCTTGCAATGGACCACCATCAGCACGCGGTGGTGGACACCCCCCAGCACAACGGCGTGGACGCCGCCCGGTGGTTCCCGTTCGGCAATGCTTCCGATCTCCCGCCGGACCAGCGCTCGGAAGACGGACGATCGGTGGTCTTCGAGACGGGCGTCCTGGGCAAGGACATCAACCTGCTCGGCTTCGCGCGCCTGCGATTGCGTGTTGCCAGCACCACAGCGCGGGGAAACGTCATCGCGCGGCTCTGCGATGTCGCTCCGGACGGGTCCTCTACCCTGATTACCCGCGGAGCCATCAACCTCGCCCGCCGCCACGGGATGGACCGGGCGGACGCGCTGGTGCCCGGCGAGTTCGTGGATGCGGAGATCCAGCTTGTCGCCATGTCATGGCAGGTACCGGCGGGGCACAAGCTGCGGCTCGCGCTGTCCACCACCTACTGGCCCTGGATCTGGCCGCACGGGGATCAGGGCGCTGTGACCATAGATGCTGCTGCCAGCGAATTGACCCTGGATGAACTTGATCCGTCGGCAATCGGAGCGGCTGACATCCGCTTTGAGGAGGCGGAACAAGCGCCCGCGCTGCGGATCGATGCCGGGCCGCCGCTGCCGGCCCGGCCCGAACGTGAAGTCCGATACGAGCCGCAGTCGGAAAGCTGGACCCTCACGGTGGATCCGAATTACGGCGGGAACCGGATCTATCCGGATGGACTGCATTTCGGTGAAGACGCCCTGGAATCCTATTTTATTTCGGGCAACGACCCGTTGAGCGCCAAAGCTGAATCGCAATGGAAAATCAGCTTGCACAAGGATGACTGGGCTGTTCGGATAGAAACCCATGCGACCGTCACGGCCTCGTCGGAGCACTATGTGCTGCGCAATACGGTGCGTACCTTTAAGGGCGAGGACCTATTCTTTGAAAGAACCTTTGAGAAACACATTGACCGGACGTCTGCGTAAATTAGGGGAGAGCGAGCACAACGAGATGGCCGCCGCACAGGATCACCTCGATCGTCCGCGCGCCAAGACAGCGGGGGAGCGTCAGCGTCACCCCACCGAGGTCCGCCGGCAACTGGTGGTGGACGCCGCCCGCGACCTCATAGCGGACAAGGGATTGTTCAATGTGCTGATCCGGGATATCTCCAAGGCCTGCGGCGTTTCCCCCGGCACAATTTCCTATCACTTCAAGGGGTTGGACGAAGTGCTCATGGAAGTGGTGAAGGCGGAAACAGCCGATTTCTACGTTCCATTGCAGCAAAGCGCCAAGGGCTCCGGCGACCCCGGGAAGGAGCTCCTGTATTTCCTGGAAGGAATGTTCGGGTCTGACGCCAACTCCCGTCGGCACTGGCTGATTTGGCTCGACTTCTGGTCAGCGGCAGCCCGGGACGAACAGTATGGCGAATGGATGAACGCGCACTACACGGCTTGGCGTGACGCCCTTCAGGACGTGACCGAGCGCGGAGTTAGCGAAGGGTCGTTTCACTGCGCTGATCCCCGCGGTTTTGCCATTGAAACCGCCGCCATGGTGGACGGGCTGGCGGTGCAGTGTTACTCCCGCGGATCCGTCATCCCCGTGGATATGGCCCGTGAGCTATTGGTGAAGTTCGTCAAGCGGGAATTGCGGATTTCCTGACCTGCGGTGCGGATGATGACAGTAGGCGGCCGACCTCCCGGCCGCTTGCACCCATGCCGTGACCATCTAGCGTCGGGCCAACGACGCCGGGGAATCCACGGGTGCCGCAGGCTCGGCGGCGGCGTTGGTCCTGCGCTGCCTTCGGGCCCGGGCCACCCCGCCCGTGACCGCAACCGCGACGGTGAGCACGGCCGTCAGCAGGACGCCGAGGCCGGCGTGAACGTGGAGGAGTGCGGCGCCTGCGGCGGCGCCGGCCAGGATCAGGAGGACGGCGCCGAGCCGCCTTCCCCAGTGCACGCCGGTTCCGCCGCCGAGGCGTGAGTCGGCGGCGAGTCCGGTGAGGGTCGACGTCACCACCACCGTGGTGACGTCCTTGATGCTGAGGTGCCGGGCAGTGGCGGCCTGGACGCCCATCGCCGTCGCCATCGCGCCGGTCACGCCCAGCGTGACCGGGTCTTCGGCCTGCGGGGCATGCACGAACAGCACGGCTGCCACGGCGGCCATCGCCACCCCGACGGCGTTGAGCAGGGCCGTGGTCCGCTTGCTCCAGCCCGCCGTTTCCGGCTTGAGGACGCGGCCGGCGATAACGGCGCCGACGATGAACCCGGCCAGGGCAATGGACGGTCCCAGGACCGGCAGTTGGTCGGCGCCCACGAGGGCCATCCCGAGGATGACGACGTTGCCGGTCATGTTGCCGGTGAACACGCGGTCCAGCCCCAGGTAACCCACCGCGTCGATGACCCCGGTGGAAAACGTCAGGACCAGCATCAGGATCAGGTGCAGGCGGGCGGGATCGGCGGAGGTCAGGCGGTTGGGCATGGTGTGTTCTTTCGGTGCAGGAGGGAGGTTCCGAGGCGCACGGCGAAGGCGAGGAGGTCGGCGTCGCGGTGCGCCGGGCCGATCACGCTTACGCCGCAGGGCAGTCCGTCGGCGGTGGAGAGGGGTACGTTGACTGCCGGCAGCCCGGCGATCCCCGCCACACAGGTCAGCTGCATGGTGGCGCGGCGGACGCGTTCGATCGCGTCCCCTCCGAGGGCTGCTTCGCGGAGGAGCGGCGCCACGGACGACGCCGACGGCAGGATCAGCATCCCGCCGCCAACCACGGAGCGAATGTGCTGCCGGGCGGCCCGGAGCACGTCCCGGGCGCCCTCGGCCTGGCCCGGCTCTATGGTCGAGGCCGTGCGGAATCGGGCGGCGACGTCCGCGCCGAGGGATTCCCAGTGCCGGCTGATCCAGCCGCCGTGCTGCTGCCAGGCCTCGTAGCCCTGCACGGTCTGGAACGCCGCGAGCCAGCCGGGCAGCTCGGCCGTCCTGAGGCCGGCGGACTCCAGGGCCGGCAGTTCCGGAGTTCCGGCCCAGTCTGCGAGGAACTGCTGGACGGCGTGGCCTACGTCGGGTTCGGCCAGCGCGATCAGCTCGGGCGAAACCACCGCTTCGTCCGGCGGCCACTCCGGGGCGGCCGGCGGCACCAGGACGTGTCCGACGGCGGCCAGTGTTGCGGCGTCGCGGGCCATCCAGCCGACGGTGTCGAACGAGGGCGCCAGGGGCAGGAGTCCCTTAGTGGCCACTGCGCCGTGGGTGGTGCGGATCCCGTAGAGGCCCTGATAGGCCGACGGCACCCGGATGGACCCGCCCGTGTCCGTGCCCAGGCCAATTGACGCCTGGCCCAGGGAGACGGCGCTCGCCGAGCCGGACGAGGAGCCGCCGCTGATCCGGCCGGGCGCCGTGGGGTTGGGCGGGGTGCCGTAGTGCGCATTCGTGCCGGCCAGGCTGTAGGCGAATTCGTCGGTGCGGGCGATCCCGGCGACCGAGGCACCCGCCGCAAGCAGCGCGGCGACGGCGGGCGCCGTCGCCGTTTCCGGGGAGCGCTCGGCGAGCCATTCCGGGTTTCCGGCCCCGATCGCGAACCCTTCCACCGCGAAGAGGTCCTTCACCGCGACGGACAAGCCAATCAGCGGTCCGGTTCCGGCGGGAGGAAGCAGGGGGTCGCCTGCGGTGCGCCAGACCCGCCCGTCGGACGGGATGCTGGGAGAGGGGGCGGTTGCTGGTGCCGTCACCGGAGGAAGTCCTCGACCCGGATGCGGGCGTGCACGCCCTTCACGAGGTCCACCACCTGTGAGATGTTGAAGTCTGTGGCGGCGCTGAGATAGGCGTAGGCGAGGCTGGGATCCATCCCGTACCGGGCCTGCAACAGGCCGACGGCGGCGCGCACGCAGTTCTGCACGGCCGTGTCGAGGTCTTCGTCCATCCCCGTGGGAACCAGGAACTCCGGGGTCTGGGCCAGCGGGCCGGCCAGGACGCCGAAGTTTCGTACCGCCTCGTCCTGCGGCACGACGTCGAAGCGCAGCTTCACCCGGAGGGAGGCCTCCATCGCGGTCAGGGAGACTTCGCCGTCGCCCTGCGCAAAGTGCGGATCGCCCACATAAGCGAGGGCGTCCGCGACCTGGACGGGCAGGTACAGGGAGCTGCCGGCGGTGAGGAGGTTGATGTCGATGTTCCCGCCGTGGCGTCCAGGCGGGACCGAATGCGGACGCTGTGCACCGTCCACGGCGACGCCCATGATGCCCAGGAACGGGTTGAGCGGGAAGTGCACGGACGGTTCCGCGCCGGGTCGCAGCGGCAGCCAGCCCGACGCCCTGCCGTCCGCCGTGTCCTTGACGGTGGCGAAGGCGCTGTAGGTGTCAGGGCCGAGCGGGAATTCCCCGTTGAGCGCGCCCCGGCCGTGCCGGCTAGAGATCACGCCGTAGGGCACGCGCGGGGTGGTTTCCAGGACGGTGATCTTGAGGAGGTCGCCGGGCCGGGCGCCCCGGACCGCGATGGGGCCGGTGACCACGTGGGGGCCGAGGCCGCCGGGGAGACGCTGGACGTCCGACGCCGCAAGGGCGATGGCGTCGTCGAGGACCTGCCGGTCCTCGACGCCGTGTGAGGCAAAGAAGGCGAGCGGGTCCCGGCCCTGGTCTTCCAAAATGCCTTCGTGGCTGATGGTGTCGATGGTGACGTCGGTGCCGGAGTCGATGCTGAGGACGGGGCGGTCGCCGGCGCAGGGGAGTGCGCCCCACAGGACGTTCTCGACGGACGACGGCAGGTAGTGCTTTCCGTCCTGGACCCCCTGCCACGGCTGCAGGGCGGCGGCGGCCTGTTTGGTGGCTGTGGCTGTGGCTGTGGCTGTGCCGGGGTGGGCTGCCGTCGGGGGCGAAATGAGTGAGGTGGTCACGGTGGTTCTCCGGTCGGGGGGATCGGTGTGGCGTCTTTGGTTCGGCTGTTTTTGCGGTTAGTGGTGGCCGCTGATGAGGAGGGCGACGTCCGCGAGGTGGTCGCGCATGGCGATACCGGCGCCGGTGGCGTCCCTGGTCTGGATGGCTTCGAGGATGTGGCGGTGGCCCTCGATCGACGTCCGGCGCCCTTCGATGGTGGCGTGGGAGCGCAGCCGGACCTCGGAGGTCCAGGAGCTGGTCATGGTCAGCACCGTGGCCATGAGCTGGTTCCGCGCGGCCTGGGCCAGGAGCGTGTGGAACTGGATGTCCAGGCGCAGCGCTTCCTCGGGGGAGAGGTGCTCGTTGGAGCCGTTGAGCACGTCCTGGAGCTGGATGAGGTCCGCGGCGCTGGACCGCAGGGCGGCGAGCTCGGCCACCAGCGGTTCCATGGAGCCGCGGAGCTCGGCCACGTCCTGCTGGGCCTGGCCGACGCCGGCGAGGCGGGCGTAAAGTTCGCTCACCCCGGCCGGCGGCTCGGCCACGACGGTGCCGCGGCCCGGGGTCCGTTCCAGCAGGTGCTTGGCGGCGAGGTCCTGCAGGGCGGCCCGTACAGTGCCCCGCGATACAGACAGTTGCGCGGCGAGCTCCCGCTCGGTGGGGAGCTTGTCGCCGGGCTGGAGGCCGCGGGAGGCGATTTCACGCTCGATGTAAGCGGCGACCTCCGCGCTCATCGGCGCAGCGGAGCGGAGGGCGGAACGCGGGTCTGCATGCGGGGTCACTGGAGGGCCTTTCTGCGGTGGAACTAGGGTGTGCTTGCTGGACGCTAGCCGACGGGCCGGAGGGCCGGTTCCGGTGCGGCGACGGCGGCCGGCTTCGTGAAGCAGAACGCGATGGCGCCGATCAGGAGCAGCACCGCGGAGAGGTAGAAGCCTGCTTCGAGGGCTCCGGTGGCGTCCGCCAGGGCCCCGGTGATGTACGGGGCGAAGATGGAGGAGAGCATGCCGGCGAAGTTGAAGTAGCCGTAGGCCCGGGAGTACATGGAGCGCGGCGTGTTCTCGGCCAGGAAGGCGATCAGGATGGGGTCGAGGGCGAGCTTGCCGACCAGTCCGTAGACCACCAGGCCCACGATCATGAGGGAGTAGTCGCCGGTCAGCGGGACGAGGACCTGGCAGAGTCCGCCGAGCACGGCGAGCAGGACGATCAGCGGGCGGGTGTTGCGCAGCCGGCGGGCCAGCATGCTCAGCAGGATGGCGCCGGGGATGGAGGCCCAGGGGACGAGCGAGGCGATGATGCCGGTCTGGGACGGTGCAACGTCGCGGGCCTGCTGCAGGTAGGTGGGCAGCCAGGTCAGCATCGAGAAGAAGCCGTAGAGGGAGCAGAAGATCAGGACGTAGGTCAGGATGTGGTTGCGCGTGAAGAGCGCCTTGCTGGATTCCTTGACCGCCGGGGCGTCGCTCCCGAGCCGGGCTTCAGCGTCGGCCGCCGCCTTGGCCTTGTGTTCGGCGTCGATGGGGGCGAGGAAGTAGTTGATCAGGAAGGCCACCACCAGGGTGGCGGCGCCGAAGATCAGGAAGGTGACGTGCCATTCCAGGCCCAGCGTGAAGGTGAAGTAGCTCGAGCCGATGAAGCCGAGGGAAATGCCGACGGCCATGCCGCTGTTGATCAGGGCCGCGGAGACGCCGCGCCATTTGTCGGAGATGTAGCTGGAGGAAATGCCGTAGACCGGGCTGTAGAAGGTTCCCTCGCCGATTCCGGTGAAGGCGCGCATCAGGAGGAAGATCATAAAGCCGGGGGCGAAGCCGCTGAGGATGGTGCCGATGCCGAACACGACGTATCCGGCAACCACCACCTTGACCCGGCCGATCCTGTCCGCGAGGTAGCCGGTGGGGATCTGCATGAGCGCGTAGGTGATGAAGAAGACCGTGGACATCAGTCCGAGCTGGCCCCTGTTGAGGCCCCACTGCTCCTGGATGACGCTCATGACCGGGGAGAGGATGTTGCGGTCCGCGTACATGAAGACCCAGCCGAGGGAGAACAGCAGGGTGACGGCGACGGGCCCGGGGCGCTTTCCGCTGACGGGGAGGAAGCGGCGGCGGGACGCCGGCGGGAGGGCGGGCGTTTCGGTGCTGGACGAGGTGGTGCCGGACAGTTCGATGCCGGGCGGCAGGGACTCGGCGCTCGCCGGTTTTGCTGCGGTGGAAACGTTCAAGGGATGCTCCTGAAGGCTCTTGGCTGATTGGTCCATTGGTAGGACCAGGTACCAAGCTAGGGGGCCACTGGAGCGAAAAACCCTTGATTTTCCGCTGGTTAGGAGACTTTTACGGGCCCGAAACGGGCTTTAATATGCTGTTCACATGGATGTTTTTTGACTGACTTTTCGGACCAACTTTGAGTCGGATTTGTTGCGGGCAACGCGCGTGTGACGTCGGAGGCTGGCGGCCGGTTAGGCGGTGCGCGGTCAGCCGACGGTGGCCGCGGTCAAGGGTTCGCCGTTGAGATATTCGAGCTGCCAGCCGTCGACCGCGTGGTGGTGGGCAAGGTTCAGCACGGCGTTGTCGATGCTCTGCAGCGTGCGGCCAATCGCGCGGCCCAGGCCCAGAATAGGTGACTGATTGGTCGCCTGTCTTGCGATTTCATTTCACGCATGCGCAGGAATCCTATTCCGTGTCCGGTTCCCGACGCCGAAGATGTCGGTGGTGCAGCTCGTAGCTGTGGAACACATCGGAAGACACGGAATCTGAGCACTGTGAGGGCGAGAAAAACAACCATTGATAACCCGCGCACGTGGGTCTAGATTTCCCGTACATCAATTCACCCACATCGGAAAGGAATGAGAATGTGAAAACCTGGAAGAAGACCGGCGCGGTGGCGGCACTAGGAGCGTCGCTGTTGCTGCCCGCCGTGAGTGCCTCACCGGCCAGTGCGGCACCCAGTGGCGATCCCGGCCGCATCTATGTCGGTTTTGGTAAGAACGCCCCACTCGAATCCATAGGATCTGCGGCGAAAATTGCCTCTGAGTTCTGCAATCGTCCGATGACGGACATGATTCGGTTGGCGCGAGAAGTTGACGACAGTGGGCAGACGGTGATCGTCTGCAGGGCAGGGAACGCGGCCCCGGTTGACCTGTTCTTCTCTGACGCTCCGCTGTAGGGCGTCAGAGACATTTAGAGGGAACTGCCGTGGCTGATCGCTTAGTCACCGGTACACGCAAGCGATCCTCCGTTTAGCCGGGTGCCGCCGTCGCGGTGGATTGCGGTGCAGTTTGCCTAACCCGGAGCGGGCGGAGCCGGAGCGGGGGCCGACGCAGGCACCACGGGTGCGGGCGGTGGCGTGGGCTCCGGCTCAGGAATCGGATCCGGCAGCGGCTCGGGCTGGTTGGCCGGCACGGCCGTGTCGGGGCAGTTCTCCAGAATGTCCCCTGTGGTGTCGTGTTCTGCCTGCGTCACCGAGAGACTGTAGGTTGCCCTAGCGCTTGGAGCCACAGTTGCCGCCCGGCAAGAAGCTACGGCGGAAACGCAAAAATGGGCGTCCACGTTCCCGTTGCGCTATCACCTTTGGTCGTTCTCAGGACCTGAGAGCAGCTACAACTGATAGCGCAACGGGGTTCGTCTGGAACGCGGGCGGCCCTAAACGGATAGGCGTTAGTCCCGAAGCACCCACACCGCGTTGTTCGGCTGCAGCCAGCCGTCCTCGGCCAGCGGTGGGGCGCTGAGCTGCACCGATCCGACCGGAAGTTGCATCGGCTCCGTTCCCATCGCAACGGCGACGAAGAAGTCCGCGCCCCGCTCACAGATCAGCAGGTTGCCAGGCTCGACCCGCCAGGTGCCGCCGTCGTTGGGGCCGAAGACCTCGTTTTTCCAAGCAGACGGCGCATCTCCAGTGCCGCGGTAACCAGCCGCAGCGTGGACTCCGGGTCCTGCTGCTGCAACTCGATCGCGTGCGTGCCCCAGTCCTCGGGCTGCGGCAGCCACGGCGAGGCCGACGGCTCAGCAAGCGAGAAGCCATAGTTCATCGCCAGATCCTCGGTCCAGGGCAGCGGTACGCGGGCGCCGTCGCGGCAAACGCCGCCGCGGGCCCACATGGGATCCACCCGGGCTTCGAGCGGGACGTCGACCTCGGGCAGTCCAAGTTCCTGGCCCTGATAGATGTACGCCGGGCCGGGCAGGCCCAGCAACACCACGAGCGCGGCCCGGGCCCGGGCGCTGCCGAGTTCGCCGCCGCCGATGCGGGTGACGGAGCGGACGATGTCGTGGTTTTCCAGTGCCAGGTGGGGGTGGCGCCGTGGAGCATGCGCGCGGTTTCGAGGTCGTTCCCGATCGCTGCCCAGCCCGCGGGGTCCCAGCCAAGCTTCACGAAAGCGAACGCGAATGCCTGCTGCATCTCATCGACCCTGGTGTACCGTGCGGCGCGGGCCGGTTCCAGGTTGACCTCGCCCACCAGCAGGCGGTGCGGCTGGTACTTCTCGGCGAGGGTGCGCCAGCGGCGGTAGACCTCGTGGACTTCCTCCTGGTCCGAGACCTGCGGGTTGGACCGCAGCCCGTCCACCACCCCGCCCATCGAGGGCGCGTCCGGCAGGCCCTCGGCCTTGAACAGCGCATGCGCGACGTCGATCCGCAGGCCGTCCACGCCCTTGTCGAACCAGAAGCGCAGCAGGTCCGCCGTCGTCCGGACTCCAGAACCCGGCCAGGCACGAAGTGGAACATGTCCCGCAACACGATATCGGCGCGCGGGCCGCGCGATTTCAGGTGCGACTATCTAATACCGTCTGCAATTTTTCTAACGACTCGGTCCACCCGTTGCGGTGCAGGGCCAGCCGCTCTTCCGTCAGGAACGGTCCCTGTGAGAGCACCAGGCGCGTGGCTTCGCCGGTACTCCCGAGTGAGAGGTCTACGACGGTTTCCCGGTCGTCTGGTGTCGGTTCCTCCCAGCGGAATGTGTAGACCAGGCGCCATGGAGGATCGATCTCCAGGAACTCCCCTGAGAGGTGGAACGGTTCGCCGTCCGGTGGCGTCATGCGGAATCCGTAGCGGCCGCCTTCCGTGAGGTTCAGTTCGGCTGCAGGGATGGTGAAGCCGTGCGGACCCCACCACTTCACCAGTTCGGTCGATTCCGTCAGCATCCTGAAGACTTCTTCCGGGGGAGCATCGAGCGTGCAGTCGAGGTTTAGGACCAGCCCGTTAGTTTCCTCGTTCATCGTTCAACTCTGTCATCCTGCGGACGCTGACGGAAGCGGATTGGGCTGGCAGCCGTCTGTCACGTCGCGAGCGTCAGCAGCTTTGCTTTTAGTCATAGCCTGGCGGGAGAGTACGGTGGGACGACGGAGGAGTAGTTCCGGCCGTCCGGGTCGGCCAGGGGAGTTGTTCGACGAGATGCTCGCGCCCGGTGCGGTGCTGGCGGGTCGGCGTACCGCGGAGCAGGCCGATCACTGGAAAGGTGATCTCTGCGGTGTCCCGATTTTCATGCTCAGCCACCGTCCGCCGGATCCCTCGGTGGCGAACTATCCGTTGGTGACGTAGGTGAAAGTCGGGATCGACAGCGCGATGGTTCAGGTGAAGGCCGCCGGGTGCCGGGTGCCGGAACATGCTGGTGCCTGCCGCGTACACGTCGCAGCGGGCGCTCGAGGCCGGTGTGTTGGACGGGCTACAGATTCGCCAGATCCCGGTGCTGTTCAGTGGTGGCCGCCGGCTGTTCGAGCTGTAGCCGTCGCGTTGAGCTGGAGATTGTTCGCGTGATCGATACCCCGGAGGCCACACACATCCGCTACCGCGTCCACCGCTGAGTCGGCCACTGCTGACGCTGCCGACGGCTATTAGAGGCGCTCCTCAGGCCACCGCCGGTGTCATCCGTAGTGCCAGCATCCCGCCTTCGAGGAGCCGCGGTTCGACGATCCGCAGCGTGTGCTGGGTTCGGTCCTCCGGGAGCATCTTCTTGCCGTGCCCGAGCACGATGGGCGAGACCAACAGAACGTACTCGTCGACGAGGTTCTCCTCCATGAGCGTTTTGACGAGCGTCGGGCTCCCCCAAACAATCACGTTCTCCCGCTCGCGAAGGGCACGGACCCGGCCGGGTACGTCGTCGGCAATAATCGTGCTGTTGTTCCAGTCGGCGCGTTCCAGGGTCGTTGACACAACATACTTGGGCATGGCGTTGAACTTGTCGGAGGTGAAGTCGCCCGATCGCGACGGCCAGGCAGCGGCGAAGCCCTCGTACGTGACCCGACCGAGCAGCATCGAGTCCGCCTCGGCCAGCACTTCGTCGTTGAACGCGCCGGTGGCGTCGCTGAAGAACTCGCCCGACCAGAGATGGGGCTCCTCGGCGACGTTGTCCAGAGTGGTAAAAGCGGTGACGGTGAGCTTGCCCATGAAGATCTCCCTCAGGTTGGTGACGGTTGGTCTGCCGCGCTGCGACGTGCGGAGCGGGACTCGATCCAGTACTTCACGACATTGTGCGCGGTCTACACGGCCTTGGATAACCTATTTTGGCGTGGTGGGTGCCCAGTCAGCAGTGCCCAGGGGCCCTTAGCGCTGCTCCTCACGGTGGAGGTCTTCGTAGTGCTCGGCGTGTGCCTTGCGGATGAGCCGCTGTATTTCTCCGGGAGCTTCCTCAGCTACTCCTCTTCGCTGATCATTTTGTCGAAGATTCGTTCGCAGCACGGTGACGGCCAGGACGCCGAGGATCACGCCAACTGAGAGAGCGGTGCTGACCTCAACGACGTTGACGTGTTCGCCGTCGTTGATGAACGGCAGGTGTTCTCGCGGAGGGCGTGCAGGAAGAGCTTGACGTCGATGAAGCCAAGGTTGGCGGCGAGGCCGCGGGAGAGGTAGACGAGACGGTCCAGCAGCCCGTCGATGCCGAAGAACAGCTGCCGCAGGCCCATGAGCGAGAAAGCCGTGGCGGTGATCGTGGGAATCCGGTGTGAGCAGGTGGCCGGCGGTGATCAGCAGGATCAATCCGAAGATGTAGAACACCCAGGCAAAGCTGTTTATCAGGCCCGCGCCGAGGAAGATGAACGCGATGCGGGAATCCTAGCGTCGCTCGCCCCTTCCCGCACCCTGGCAGAGAGTTCGCAGTGTCGGCTCACCGCACGCAAAAAAGGCTCGTACGATTCAAGTAATCTCGACGGCTTCACCGCTCACGATAATCCCGCCGGACGCAGGAATGTCGACAGTGAGCACGCTCGCGCGGCCGACATGGCTGCCTTGGTGCACCACCACGCGGCTTGGCGGCTCCACGAGTGAAAGCAAGCGGAGGTATCCGCCGAAGGCAGCGGCTGCCGAGCCTGTCGCCGGATCTTCAGTGATGGTGCCCACCGGGAAGAGGTTGCGCGAGTCGAACTCGCCCGGTCCAATCTCGCAGAGCGTCGTGACGGTGCCGGCCCAGTTCTGGGCATCCATCAGGCTGCGCATGGGATCCGGGTCGAAAACGAACGAGTCAAAGGTCCTCCGTTCTGCGAAGACAAGAATGGGGTGCCAGTTTCCGGCAAAAGCGATCATCGGAGGGTACGCAGGGTGCAGTTCGCCCCGGCCCACGCCGAGCAACCCGAGCAGGGTGCTCAGAACACCGTCGGGGAACTCGGCCACTCGCGGCTCCACGCTCGTGAAGCGTGCCGTCACCGCTGCGCCCTGTCCTGCGGTCTCGATCACGACAGGTCCTACCGCCGTGTCGAAGATAAAAGTCCCCGTACCATCACGCCCTGACAGCGCGACGGCCAAAGCAATCGTGGCATGGCCGCAAAACGGCACCTCGGCGATCGGGGAGAAGTACCGCACACGGTTTCGGCGGGAGTCCCGGTCAACCGCCGCCTCGGTGACAAAGACCGTTTCCGCATATCCGACGTCGGCCGCGATGGCCTGCATCCGGGTGTCGTCGAGCCGGGTTGCGTCCAGGACAACCCCCGCCGGATTTCCCCCGTCGGGGGTGGTGGTAAAGGCGGCATAACGCAGTACTTCCGAGGTCGGTTCCATTCCGACATCGTCGCACAGTGGTCCAGATGGCGGAGGCCGCCATGCGAAGCCCTGCTCCGGCACCTGGACGGGCACCCGGTGGGCGCCAGAGGTAGTGGACCGGAGGAAGCAGGCTGGGCGGGGGAGTGCGACGGCGGCGCCCGGCTTGCGCTTGCCGGCCGCCTTAGGTGTACATGAAGGAGCCGGGCGTAGTGAGGAGCTCGCCGGTTTCCAGCCAGGTCTTCAGGCCGGAGAGGATCATCGGCCAGCCGCCGTAGAGCTGTTCGTTGGCGCCTTCGCGGAGCTGGTCGTGGGTGACGGTCAGGCGGCAGGAATCGCCCACCGGTTCGATCTCCCAGGTAACCCGGGACGTGCCTTCGGCCTTGACGTCCTCGCCCCAGAGCGCGCGCATGCTCTGGACGAGCCGGCGGGGGGGGTCCACCTCCAGGTTCTCGCCCTCGCCCAGGGGTTCCCCGCCCTTGGGCGCCATCTCGAACCGGGACCCCGGCGTCCAGTCCGAGGTGACCATGGACCCGAACTGGTACTTGCTGCGGATTTCGCCGTTTGTGATGGCCTCCCAGAGCTGCTCAGGAGTGGTCTTGATATAGATTTCGAAGATCTTTTCCATGGAACTTTCCAATCTGGTTTTGAGGTCGCTGAGGCCAGCGGCCCATGGTTCGGCATATTTGCTCACCCAGCGGTCGTGGACCAGGCGGATGGGCACCGGATTCAGGAAATGGAGCTTCTCGCGGCCCCGACGGCGGGTGACCACCAGGCCGGCTTCCTCCAGCTGCTTGAGGTGCTTCATCACGCCGTAACGGGTCATGTCGAAACGGGCCTCGAGCGCGTGCAGGGTCTGCCCGTCCTCCCGGAAGAGCTCATCCAGGAGATCGCGGCGGGTGGGGTCGGCCAGAGCCTTGAATACGGCGTCCACGGTTCTAGGATAGGTGACTAATTGGTCACATGTCTAGGGGCTTCTCAGGGAGCATGCGCCGTGACGCTAGTTCGTGTCCGGTTCCCCCCGCCGCAGGTGTCGGTGGTGCAGCTCGTAGCTGTCGAACACATCGGAAGAAGTGGTCCCTGAGTGGCCGAATTTGCCGCGAAGAACCTCCGCGAGTGCGTCCAGCGCCGCGTGGAGCATCCGTCCGGCGAACTGGAGTTCAGGGCTCTCGCTGCGCTGGGCCTGGGATGCCAGCTCCTGGGCGTAGGCCACCGTGGCCGGCAAGGAGCCGCGCTGCTCGACTTCACGGAAGTAGTAGGTTTCGTGGAACGCAAGCAGATCTATGCTCACCGAAGCCACGTTTCCGGCCATTGATTCCAACAGTCCGGCAGCATGCCTGGCGTCCAGCGATAATACGCCCGCCGGACCTGCAGCTTCCCTGAACAGGTTCAGCTGGTGGGCAAGGGCGCGGCGGCGGTTCAGGGCCGGGTACGTCTGCAGGATCCAAGTGACCGTTGCCGTCAGCAACCCGAAACCGGTGACGGCCTGGAGGGCCACCACCAGCCTGAGCAGCGGATGCGCCGGCACGATTTCGCCGAAACCCACAGTGGAAAGAGTGACAAGGGAGATGTAGAGCGCTTCGGCAAAGTCGCCTCGCTGTGGAACCCCGGCTCCGTGAACAAAACCGGCCGGCAGATGGGGCAGATAGAGCAGGGCCCAGCCGATGGCCGCCAGGCCTGCCCAGGTGCCAATGACAGCAGCCATGGCCAAAGGTGCTGCGATGAAGGTGCCCCGGCCCCGCAGTCTTCTCGACACCAGCCAGAATCCGCGCATGATCGCCCGGCCTACAGGACCAGAACCGTGCGGGTAAAGGAGCGTACGAAAGACGTCAACGAGCATCAGCAGAACCAGCCCGGCACCCAAAACCGTCCAGAGCATACCCTCGAAGTCCATGCCTCATCTTATGGGCGGCACTGTTTCGAAGCCGCGATGGACATCACGGGACAGGTTGACGCCGATGCCCTTTCACCGATGATCCATTCGACGGGCAACGTCCCCCCGCATCCTGAGGAGCAGGCGAAGCGGGGCGGAACACAACGCATCCGTTGCCGGGCATAGGAGAGTACGACGGCGGCGCGCCCGGGTTGGGTGCGTTGGTTGCGTCAGGTGTACATCAGTGAGCCGGGCGTGGTGAGGAGTTCGCCGGTCTCCAGCCGAGTCTTCAGCCCGGAAAGGATCATGTGCCAGCCGCCGTAGAGCTGCTCAGCGTGTCTGTGATGGCGTTGACGGGCAAGCCGAGGGCGAAGGGTCCGATTTCCGCGGCCCGGTTGGGCAACACGGAGGTAGGGGCGACCACCAGGAAGGGGTGGCTTGCGCTTTCGGCCCGGTCCGGTGGGCCGATGCTGTTTTTTGGCGTGGCAGGTCAGCGATGGTCTGGAGGTTTTGCAAGCCCATATCGGCGGGTGGCGGCTACGGCACCCCTGTATCCTGACTATGTGGGTTGAATGGCTCCAGCGGTCATTGACCAAGCTCGGTTCGCGGCCGGATGACGGTCCGGAATCTTGGGCCGTAGCCTTGGACGTCGTGAATCGCCGCCGCAATCGGCAGTCTCTGATCGGCCCCCGGACTCTTGGAATGGATCTCTTTATCAGTACCGACACGCCAGCTCACGTGGGAATCCCGACATCGGTCCCCAAGCCTTCGCGCACAGCTTCGGTGGATGAGCGCGCCGTCGTGACCTGGGTCGAGGCTGGCGGCAGCATGACCGCGCGATGGCGGTCGGCGAACGGCAGGCCGGCGCCGACGCGCGTCGAAGTGGTCTCCGACTCTCTCACGGCCGATGATGCGAACCGGATGGCGTCACAGGGGATCGCGATGCTCTGGCACGGTGACTTCCACAACGCGCGGCAGATCCTCAACGCCTTGGACCGGCGGGTAGGCGCCGGAAAGAAAAAGATTGCAGGAACTCCGGCCGATGAGTTCTATCGGCATCGCCAGTCCCGCTCGCATCGTGCACGCATTCTCGGCCTGCTGCTGATTCCTCTTGATCCGGGTCCGGTGGTGCCGCTGCGCCGCGCACCGGATATCCGGGAGGCCGCCGCTGAGGCGTACGGTGATATCGGCGAATCTTCCGTTGTGTCCTTGCATGAGCTTGTCGGGGCAATTGGTGCCCATGAGTGGCGACGGAATGGCGTCTACGTCGATGCCCTGCAGGGCCGCATCCACCCGCACTATGGCACGTTCTTCCCCACCCGGAGTGAGTATGTGGATCTCGTGGCCGCCGCTGCACTGCCCTCTGACTCGCTGGCGTTCGACGTCGGAACCGGCACCGGGGTGCTCGCTGCGGTCCTCGCGCGCCGTGGCGTCCACCGCGTGGTAGCGACGGACATTGAACCGCGTGCAATCGCCTGCGCCGGTGAGAATTTCCGGAACCTCGGTGTCCAGGACCGTGCTGAGGCCGTCCTGACCGACATGTTCCCGCCCGGACGGGCACCGCTCGTCGTGTGCAACCCGCCCTGGATTCCGGCCACGCCGCATTCCACCCTGGACAGCGCGGTCTACGACCCCGGGAGCAGGATGCTGTTCCGCTTCCTGAACGAACTCTCCGACCATCTGGAGCCGGGCGGTGAGGGCTGGCTTGTCCTCTCCGACCTGGCCGAGCACCTTGGCCTGCGGTCGCGTGAGGATCTGCTGACCGCCATCAAGGCGGCTGGGCTGAAGGTGGTGGAACGGCTCGACACCAAGCCAACGCATCCGAAGGCATCGGACCGCGGCGATCCTTTGTTCGAGGCGCGCGCGGCCGAGGTCACGTCCCTGTGGCGGCTTGTTCCCCTGCAGTAGCCGCTCTTCGCCGTCGGAACGCCGAGGCGCTGTCCCCAGGCGGGCCAGCTGCTCCGCCGCTGGAATCCGGGCCTCATCTGCGTCGATTTCCGAGTTTGCAGCGCTACTTCCACTCGAACAGGCGGCCTTCGGACTTGCCGTCGGCCACCTGGTACTCGAACAAGACCGCGATCCCGTTGAGGCTACTCAACTCGTCCGAGGTGGTTTCGTAGAACAACGCACCCCGCCAGGCAAGTTGGCCCGGACCGGTGAATCTACCGACGCCTTTGCCGGTGAAGGTCGCGGTCTGCCCGCTTGCGGTGACTACAAAACCGTTTCCGGGGCCGGCGACCGTGCCGCTGGGACGAATCGTGCCGACGTAGGTGACCGTGACGTCAACTTGGACACCACAGAGCGTGCCGACCTGATGGTCGGTCACTTCGGTGCGCGGACCGAGACCAATGTCTTCCAGAACCCGTGTGCTGATGGTTTGTCCCTTGAGTTCCCCGATTTGCTCTCCGTGCATCATGATCTCCTTGCCAATTGGATCGGTGCATGGACCGGAACGAATGCCACGGCGACTGACGTGACGCTCCAAGCGTAGGGCCGCAGACCGTTCGAGTCGACGTCGTTCCGGTGCCCATTTCCGACAGTTCGGAAGACTGGGCCCGGTGCCTATCGGCGACCGACTCGCTCTCCATCCGCGGAGCCCGGCATCACACCGCGCCTTCCACCCAGAGGGCCAAACAAAACGTTCACATCGTCCCCCTGGACGTCTTGGACGACAGGTTCCAGATCGCTGGCCGGCAGTTCGGCGTCGTGGTCGGCAGCGGTGTACTGCCCTACGGTGTCCGGCCAGCGCCGTTCGGCGTAGGCTTCCCGGCCGTGTGCGAGTGTAGACATCGCGTGTCCCCGTTCCCGGTGGCGGGTCTGAGCCTGGGGCACCGGTGGTGGGCGGCGCGGCCGGTCCTGGAGGGTGCGGCAAGGTGCGGGGGTAGAGCCTGCCGCTTGGCTTGGGCACCGAGTCTGGCGCAGGATCTTCCGATGTGTTTTAAGCAGGCGAGGAACCGGCTCCGCCGTCCGCCAGGCCCATGAACATCGTCCGGTGCAGGACGTCCACGTGCTTGCGGGAGATCTCCACTGCTTCGTTGCCCTCGCCGGCACGCAGGGCTGCCACCAGAGCGACGTGGTCGCAGTTGGATTTGTGCAGCAGCTCGATCGGGTAGGGGATGAAGTAGGCATAGAGCTCGGCCAGCGCCTCGTGGTACGCCGCCACCGCAGTACCCAGCCCCGACGCGGTGCCCACCAGCTGATGGAACTGCTCGTCCGCCTGATGGTAGTCGGACCAGTCCGTGGATTCGGCCATGTCCCGGGTCAGCCGGTCGAGCTCATCCAGCTGTTCAGCCGTGGCGTTGAGCACCGCGTAGTGCGTCACGGCGCATTCGAAGAGCAGCCTCCGGTCCACCAGCCGGTTTACGGCCCGGGACTCGGCCGGCGACGCCGAGAGTTCGGCCAGCACGCTCCGCGGGGGCTCGTCGGCCACGAACGTTCCGCCGCCCCGGCCGCGGCGGCGGACCACCACGCCCTGGTCCGCCAGGCTCGCCAGCGCGCGGCGGGCGGTGATCGGGCTGACCGACAGGCCCAGGGCCACGTCCTCCTGGTCGGGCAGACGTTCACCGGGTTTCAGCAGGCCCAGCGATATCGCCATCCCGATCCGCAGGCGGACGGCGTCGATCGCGCTTCGGCGGTCGATTCCGGCCAGCCTGCCGGCGCCGATGGGCGAGGGGTCGGCGCTGTCCTCCAACTGACGGGTCATAACCGCTACTTTACGGCCCAACCCCGCCCCTTCCCATAATTGGATCATTCTGATCTAATATAGTGCAGATCACATCCCCAACGTGGAGAACACGATGCAACGCACCCTTCCCCTTATCGCGGCCCAGGCCCGGCCCCGGCTCATCGGCGAACCCGTTTCCGGCTTCGCGGACGAGGTCACGGCCGCCCTCGCCGTCCAGCCCCACAGCAGGCTGGTGGTCTTTCCGGAGCTGCACCTGTTCGGGGATTCCAACCCCGACCGGCAGCGCACGGAAGTGCTGCAGGCCTCCGCCGAACCGCTGGACGGTCCCCGGGTCAAGGAACTCCGGCAGCTCGCCGCGGACCTGGGCATCTGGCTGGTCCCGGGCAGCGTCTGCGAGCGCGGTCCGGAAGGGCAGCTGTTCAACACCCAGCTGGTCCTGTCCCCGGAGGGAGAGCTTGCCGGCTATTACCGGAAGGTCTTCCCCTGGCGCCCGTTCGAGCCCTACGACCCCGGCGACCGATTCACCACCGTGGACCTGGCCGGCGTCGGCAGGGTGGGCCTGAACATCTGCTACGACGCGTGGTTCCCCGAGGTCTCCCGCCAGCTCGCCTGGATGGGCGCCGAGGTGATCCTCAACGTCGTCAAAACCACGACACCGGACCGCCGGCAGGAACTGGTGCTCGCCAAGGCCAACGCGATCGTGAACCAGGTCTTCGTGGTCAGCGTCAACTGCGCCGGTCCCACCGGCAAAGGCCAGAGCATCATCGTGGACCCGGAGGGCAACACCCTCGCCGAGGCCCCCGACGACGCCCCGGTGCTGCTCACCGCGGAACTGGACCTTGCCGCCGTCGGGCACGTCCGCACCCACGGCACCGAAAACCTCAACCGCCCCTGGTCCCAGTTCCGCGACGGCGAAGACGCCGTCGAACTGCCCGTTTACCAGGGCCGGATCACCCCGGCCACATGGGCTCCCCAGTCCTTCAACGCCTAAGGAAACACTCGTGACAACACCCACCCTTACCCGCACGCTGAAGCTGCCCTCCCTGGTCCTGTTCGGCCTCGCGTACCTGACACCGCTGATCGTCCTGGGGATCTTCGGCATCATCGCCGAAGCCACCGGCGGGGCATCGCCGGCCGCCTACCTGGTGGCCCTGATCGCCATGCTGTTCACGGCGCACAGCTACGGCCGGATGGCCATCGCCTACCCCGTGGCCGGTTCCGCCTACACGTACGTGCGCCGCTCCATCGATTCCCGGGTGGGCTTCCTGGTGGGCTGGGCCATCCTGCTGGATTACCTCTTCCTGCCCATGGTCATCTGGCTCATCGGCGGCTCCTACCTCAGCGCGCAGTTCCCCGCTATCCCCATCGGGCTCTGGATCGTGGGCTTCATCGTCATCACCACGCTGCTGAACATCCTGGGCATCAAGGTGGCGGACAAGGCCAACTTCGTGCTGATGGCGTTCCAGCTGCTGGTCATCGTGTTCTTCGTGGCGCTCTCCATCGGCAACGTGGTGTCCACCTCGGGCGCCGGCGGCCTGGCCAGCACCCAGCCGTTCTTCAACGACACCTCCAGCTTCGCCACCATCTCCGCCGGCGCCGCCATCGCCGCGTACTCGTTCCTGGGGTTCGACGCCGTCACCACGCTCACCGAGGAGACCATTGAACCGCGCAAGAACATGCCCCGCGCCATCATGCTCATCGCCCTGATCGGCGGCGGCATCTTCGTGACGGTGTCCTACGTGACCCAGCTGGTCCACCCCGGCGGGGTGTTCGAGGACTCGGCCTCCGCGGCCAGCTCCATCGCCCTGCAGATCGGCGGCCAGCTGTTCGGCGCGGTGTTCCTGGCCGGCCTGGTGGTGGCGCAGTTCGCGTCCGGCCTCGCGGCACAGGCCAGCGCCTCACGCCTGCTGTACGCGATGGGCCGCGACTCCGTTCTGCCCAAGGCGGTCTTCGGCGGGCTCAGCGCGAAGTTCCACACCCCGGTGGTGAACCTGGTCATCACGGGCATCGTTGGCCTGATCGCGATCTTCCTCGACGTTGCCACGTCCACCTCGTTCATCAACTTCGGTGCCTTCACCGCCTTCACCCTGGTCAACGCCTCCGTGGTGTTCCACTACCTGCGCCAGCGCCGTAGCGGGAACCTGCTGAACCCCGTGTCCTACGTGGTGGCGCCGGTGGTCGGTGCCGTCGTCTGCGCCTACCTGCTCTCCCAGCTGGACGGCAACGCCATTACGCTGGGAGTGTCCTGGCTGGTGCTGGGCGTGGTGGTCCTGGCCCTGATCACCCGCGGCTTCAAAGCGGCACCGCCGGAAATGACGGCCACGGAGAAGGCGACGGTCGAAGCGGCCGCCTGACCCGGACGCCGCCTGACCCGGACCGCCGCCTGACCCAAGGAAGGAACAACCGTGAGGATAGCGCTCGGGCAGCTGGAGTCAGGCACCGACATCCAGGCCAACCTTGCCGCAATCGACCGGTTCGCCGCCGAGGCCGCGCTCGACGGCGCCACACTGGTCGCCTTCCCGGAATACGCCACCTACGAGAAAAAGACCGTGGACGCCTCGTTCCCCGAGGTGGCCGAGCCGCTGGACGGTCCCATCTGCCGGGAACTCGCCCGCACCGCCCGCCGCCACCGAATCGCGCTGGTGGCGGGCGTAGTGGAAACCTCGGAGGAACCGGGGAAGGCCTACAACACCCTGGTGGCTTTCGGGCCAGACGGAAACCGGCTGGCCTTCTACCGGAAGATCCACCTCTTCGACGCCCAGGGCTTCGGGGAATCGACGTTCATCAAACCGGGTCCGTCCACCAGCCCGGTGATGTTCGAGTCCGGGGGAGCGCGCTTCGGCCTGATGACCTGCTACGACCTGCGGTTCCCGGAGCTGGCCAGGCAACTGGCCGACGCCGGCGCACAGGTCCTGCTGGTCTGCTCGTCGTGGGTGCCGGGCACCCACAAGACCGAGCAGTGGCTGGCGCTCAATACGGCGCGCGCCATCGAGAACAGCGTGTATGTAGCAGGGGTGTGCCAGGCGCCGCCGGTCTCGGTGGGCCGCAGCATCCTGGTAGATCCCATGGGGGTCATTGAAGCTGATCTTGGTCTTGAACCCGGCGTGCGGTCGGTGGATGTCTCACTCGAGACGGTGGCTCGGGTGCGGGAGGCGTTCCCGATGTTCCGGCAGCGCCGGCTGTAGGGCTGACTGGGCGCCCAAGCTAAGGACATTCAGAACGACCCGAAGGTGCGTGCTGATACTGCGAGGGCACCAAGCGGTTTTTGTCCATGTCCTCCCGGGTCCCGGAACCTTCTGCCGTTCGCACTGCAAATGCCGCTGGTGGTCGGGCGGCGTAGGCATCGGAGTCGAGCCGGACGAGCGTGTAGCAGACAACCACGACGTCGGACGCTGAAGTGAGGGCCGCAAGATCCGTCCCGCTGCGCTTCAGCGTGTCTGTGATGGCGTTGACGGGCAAGCCGCCTGCGCCGGTGAGAATTTCCGGAACCTCGGTGTCCAGGACCGTGCTGAGGCCGTCCTGACCGACATGTTCCCGCCCGGACGGGCACCGCTCGTCGTGTGCAACCCGCCCTGGATTCCGGCCACGCCGCATTCCACCCTGGACAGCGCGGTCTACGACCCCGGGAGCAGGATGCTGTTCCGCTTCCTGAACGAACTCTCCGACCATCTGGAGCCGGGCGGTGAGGGCTGGCTTGTCCTCTCCGACCTGGCCGAGCACCTTGGCCTGCGGTCGCGTGAGGATCTGCTGACCGCCATCAAGGCGGCTGGGCTGAAGGTGATGGAACGGCTCGACACCAAGCCAACGCATCCGAAGGCATCGGACCGCGACGATCCTTTGTTCGAGGCGCGCGCGGCCGAGGTCACGTCCCTGTGGCGGCTTGTTCCCCAATAGACACAAGCTTCCGCCGTCGGGAATTACGACGGCGGCCAGTTCGCGGCGCCCGGTCCGTCGAACAATGCGCTGTTGCTGCTCTGAGGTACTACGACATGGACGGCGTTGCGCTGGACGGTGAAGTCGGCCGGCGTGGTGGTCGCGATCTCGCCGTCGAGGTTCACCGGCAGCGGGTGATCGGTGACCAGCCGGACGCGTCGGCTGGTTAGGTGGTACACCCGGTCGTGTTCGATGAAGCTTCCGTCCTTGAGCAGCCGGGCGATACTCACGTGCTCCCGGAGCGGCCCCGCCAGGATGGCGTAGATGTCGAGAGTGTGATCGTCGATCCCTGCGGTCGGGGAGACCGTGTTGCCGCCGCCGTAATGCCGGCCATTGCCGACGGCCACCTGAAGCAGGTTGTCGAACTCCATCGGCTCGTGGTCCCCCTCGGGGAACTCGAGCCGGGCCCCGAACGCCTTGTGCCCGGCGTAAGCGCGCAGGGTGGCAATGCCGTATGCCAGCGGCCCGAGAAGCCGCTTCAGGCGGGGGTTGAGAGCTTCGGTAACAGCCACTGACAGGCCCAGGGACGCGACGTTGAGGAACGGCTGACCGTTGGCCCTGCCGAGGTCGATGTCCACCACCTTCCCTTCCGCGACGGTGGCACACGCCTCGGCAAGATTATTCGGTATCTCCAGGGTGCGGGCGAAGTCGTTGGCGGTGCCCAGTGGAAGAACGCCGAGCATAACGTGGGTGCCGGCAATCCGGCCGGCGGCGTAGGTCACTGTCCCGTCACCGCCGCCGACAACCACCAGGTCGTGCCCGTCCGCAACCACTCGGTCAAGCGATGCGGCCAGGTCTGCCCCCGACAGCACGTGGTGCACGGCGGAGATCGGCACGCCTGCCTTTTGCATCGTGTCAACCGCAAGTTCGTGTGCCGCCCCTCGGCGTGATCCGGCGTTGATCACAACGGCGGCAGAGCGGGCGTCCCGGGCAGCCTTCATGTGGACATGTTAGGTGGTGGACCTGTGAATTCCTCTAGGCCGCGGTGCAGTTCCGCGTAGTCCGGGCAGGCCTGCGGAAACAGCCGCGCGAGAGCGGCTTCTTCCTCGAGGACAAACCGGTGCTCCATCAGCAGTTCGGCCGGCAGCAGCGCGAGGACCCAGGAGGAGCCGGCCAGGGTGCCGACGAGTGGTTACGTGCACGTCCACTTCCCGTGGTTTACCCGTGGGTAACCGTTCACCCGCTCCTGTGAGGGTGGACGCACCGGCTGAAATGGCCGGCAGCATTCACTCGACCGGAGGATCTTCGTGTATCTGATTGCCAAACCGTCCAAGTTGTACCCCGCCCGGCCTTTGACCTTGACAGCCAGCACCCTGGCCGTCATTGCCGCCGCGTCCCTTCTGAACCCTTCTGCCGGCAACGCCGCCGAGTCCACAGACTGGGCTGCCTCGGCCTACCGCGGAAGCGTTAACGTGATCGAAGGACCTGACGAAGACCAGCAGCTGATCGACGGAATCGCCTTTGTGGACGAGGACCAGGACTCCGTGCAGGACGGAAACGAGCGCGGTCTGGCCGGGGTGGCCGTATCCAACGGGCGTGACGTTACGAAGACTGACGGCCAGGGCCGCTACGAGCTGCCGGCGTTCGACAACATGACCGTGTCCGTGACCCAGCCCCGCGGCTACCAGGTCCCGGTGGACGAGGACAACGTGGCCCAGTTCTTCTACCACCACCTGCCCCAGGGTTCCCCGGAACTGAAGTTCGGAGGCATCGACCCGACCGGCGCACTGCCGGATCAGGTGAACTTCCCGCTGGCCAAGAGCAGCCTGACCGAGTCGCCTGAACAGCACTGCGTTATCGGCGGAGACGTCCAGACGTACGACCAGGATGAAGTGGAATACGCCCGCACCGGCGCCTTCGCTGACTTGGCCGCACGCACGGATTATGCAGGCTGCGGCGCCTTGTTCATCGGCGATGTCGTCGGAGATGACCTCTCGCTGTACCCGCAGACCCGGGAACTGGCTGGCATGCTGAACGGCCCGGCCCGCTTCCTCCCCGGCAACCACGACCTTGACTTCGATGCAACCAGCAGCGAGCACACATTCGACACTTTCAAGGCCAACCTTGGCCCGGAGTACTACTCCTACGATGCCGGCAAGGCGCACGTCGTAGCCCTGAACACCGTGGAATTCCCCACCAAGCTTCCGGCCGCCAAGGGCGACTACACCGGTTCGCTGGACGAGCAGCAGCTCGAATGGCTGCGCAATGACATCGCCCAGGTCCCGAAGAACCAGCTGATCGTCCTGGCAGCACACATCCCGCTGCTCGACTACGCCGACCAAGGCAGCAGCAAGCACCAGGTGGAGCAGGTCAAGGAGATCTACAAGATCCTTGAAGGCCGCGAGGTCGTCGCTCTGGGCGGACACACCCACAGCATCGAGAACCTCCGCGAAGGCGACTCCCTGGAGGGCTGGTCCGAGCTGTTCGGTATCGATGCCCTCCCCTTCACCCACATCACCGCCGGCGCGATCTCCGGCGACTGGTACTCCGGACGCCAGACCTCCGAAGGCTACCCGCTCGCTTACCAGCGCGACGGCGGCCTGCCGGGCGTGCTGACCCTGGACATCAAGAACACGGAGTTCCAGGAGCGATTCACCGTCCGCGGCGAAGAAGACTCACTGCAGATGTCCCTGGGAGTGAACACGCCGCGCTACCGCGAGTGGTACGCCCAGAACCTCGGTACCAAGGGCAGCGCCCCCGAATTTGCCGACCCGCTGACAGTCTCCCGGGATGACCTGGCCAACACCACCTGGCTGACCACCAACTTCTGGATGGGCAGCACCGGGTCCACGGTGAAGGTGCAGATCGACGGCGGCCAGGCAGTTGAGGCTGTCCGCACCCAGCAGATGCAGGGCGAAGGCCAGTTGGTCGGCGCCGAATACTCCGATCCGGTGGCGGTTCAGGAGCAGTTGGTCAACGGCGGAAGCCTGGCCGACCGCATGATGCACCTGTGGCGGCTGCAGCTGCCCGCCGACCTGGCCGCCGGCGAGCACACCGCCACGGTCACCTCCACCGATGTTTACGGCCGCCCCTTCACGCAGACCCTGACCTTCCAGGTCGCCGGATAGCAATAGGATCACGGCCCACGTGTAGTTCCGGCAGGAAGCGGTATGGAAGCCCCGGCATGATGAACATGCCGGGGCTTCCCCACGTCCGGAGCGACGATGAAGAAGCCGGACAGCTTAAATTCGATCGGCGCAGCGATGCAGGATCAGATCGAACGCGCCGGCGGAGTAATTAGCCTGCCACCGCCGCCTTCGCGGCCTGCGAGGCCTGCATCCACTCGCTCATCCACGGGGCCCGGACGCTCGACGTGATCCGGCAGTCGGCCACGAAGGTTCCGTTGGCGCCGGCGTCGATCCAGTCCGTGAGCGCGTCAAGGTCCGCCAGCGAGCGGATAATCGCAGATTCGGCACCGAGCGCCCGGGCGACGCCGCTGAAGTCCACCTCGGGGATCAACATCGGCTTTTCGGTCAGTCCCCGGGAACCGTACTGATGGATTTCGGCTCCGTAGGCGGCGTCGTTGTAGATGACGACGACGGCGCTGCTCGCCGCAGCGATGAGCGATTCGAGGTCGGACAGGCCCATCAGGAAGCCGCCGTCCCCGGAGGCCAGCACCAGGGTGCGGCTGTCCTCCACTGCGCGGGCTGCCCCGACGGCGCTGGCAAGGCCGAGCCCGATGGTTTGGTACGCGGTCCCCACCATGACCAGGTCCTGGGGCCGCGGGATGCGCCAATACATCGGTGCCCAGCCCATGAAGTGCCCTCCGTCCTGGACCACCGTGCGGCGCTCCGGCAGCATGGCATCCAGTGCCGTGGCAAGGGAGCGCGGGTCCAGCCGGCCGTCCGGGGTCTCCACGGAGCCTGCGTGGTGGGCGGGCCCTTCGGCCAGGCGTTTGCGGGCTTCCGCGCGCCAGGCTTCCCCTGAAGTTCCGCCATCCAGCATCCGGAGGATCTGTCCCGCAGCAGACTTCACGTCCGCGCTGAGGAACGTATCCACCCGGGGGTGCGTTGGCTGCAGGGCGGCATCGATCTGGATGACGGTGCTGTCCGGGCCGAGCAGGTGCCCGAACCGCATGGTGAAGGGGCTCAGGCTGGCCCCGGCCACGAGGACCACATCGGCCTCACCCATGAGCCCGGCCGCGGTGTCCGTGCCGAAGCCGCCGGCGACGCCAAGGTACCCCTCGCCCGCGCGACGCCGAGCGTGCGCGAGAGTGCCAGGGCGCTGGCTTCGGGATCCTTGTCGAGGGCAAGGATGATCCTGCCGTCGAGCGAATCGAGGGTGCGGGGGTTCGGGATGGTCATATTTTCACCACAGACAGTAGAAGTTGAGCAGAAGTCCCAGTGGGTTGAGGGTATCTTGCATTGTGGGCCGGGTCACAATCATGATCGTTCCTCATGACCAGTGATCAGATCCTGACCGCACCGGACACCGCGCTTCCCACCCTTCGTAGCGCGGTGGCCGGACTTCCGCCCTACGTCCCGGGCCGGCGCAGCGCCGGCCTGAACATCGCGGCCCTCGCCAGCAACGAAAGCCACTACGAGCCACTGCCCGCTGCCGCCGCCGCTGTGGCCGCGGCGGCCGGTACGATGAACCGCTACCCGGACAGTGCCGCCGTCGAACTCCGCGAACGGCTTGCCCGCCACCTCGGCGTCACGGCCGGAGAGGTCGCGGTGGGACCCGGCAGCGTCGGCGTCCTCCAGCAGATCATCACCGGCCTGTGCAACGCCGGGGATGACGTGATCTTCGCGTGGCGATCCTTCGAGGCCTACCCCATCCTGGTTGAGTTGGCAGGCGCCCGGCCGGTCCGCATTCCGCTGGATGCCGCTGAGGGCCACGACCTCGATGCCATGGCCGCGGCCGTCACTGACCGCACGAAGGTCATCCTGCTCTGCACCCCCAACAATCCCACCGGCGTGCCGATCAGCCACGAACGGATCGAGGCCTTCCTGCAGTCCGTCCGCTCCGACATCCTGGTGGTGATCGACGAGGCCTACGTGGAATACGCCGAAGCGGGCAACGGCCCCGATTCCCTGGCGCTCTACCGCCAATACCCGAATGTCTGCATCCTGCGCACCTTCTCGAAGGCCTACGGACTCGCCGGCCTGCGCGTGGGCTACGCCGTGGCGGCGCCGGCCATCGCTGAGGGACTGCGCCGGACCGCCCTTCCCTTCTCCGTGAGCGCGCTGGCCCAGAACGGCGGCCATCGCGTCGCTGGACGCCGGGGAGGAGATGGAAGCGCGGGTGGCCGCCGTCAAACAGGAGGGCGCTCGGATGGATGCGCAGCTGGAAGCCCAGGGCTGGAAACTGCAGCCGAGCCAGGGCAATTTCCTGTGGATCCGTGCGGATGACAGCCTCCAGGCGAGGCTGGTGGACGCGTTTGACCGTGCAGGCATCCTGGTCCGGGCGTACCAGGGGGACGGAGTGCGGATCACCGTTGCTGCCCCTGCCTCCAACGATCGCGTGCTCCGGATTTTGGAAGCCCACGCGGCCTCGACAATCGACTGACCTGAAACCCCCATCCGTTCCACCAACAACCAGAGGACTCCCCATGGAACAACAGACAAAGACGTCTGGCCGCGCACTGGGCGCGGCACTCAAACCCCGCCAGCTCACGATGATGGGGCTCGGAAGCGCCATCGGCGCGGGCCTGTTCATCGGCTCCGGCGCCGGCATCCAGGCTGCCGGCCCGGCCGTGCTTATCTCCTACCTCGTGGCCGGCACGCTCATCATCCTGGTGATGTGGGCCCTCGGTGAGATGGCCGCCGCCAACCCGGACAGCGGCGCCTTCTCCGTCTATACCGCCAAGGCCTACGGGCCGGTGGCCGGTGCCACCGTGGGCTGGCTGTGGTGGCTGCAGCTCGTGGTTGTCATCGCCGCGGAAGCGCTCGGTGCGGCAGGCCTGCTGTCCACCATCTTCCCGGCCCTGCCGGTGTGGCTGATGGCCTTCGTGTTCATCGTGGTGCTCACCGCCGTCAACCTCACCAGTGTGAAGAACTTCGGCGAGTTCGAGTTCTGGTTCGCCCTGCTCAAGGTGGCAGCAATCGTCGGGTTCCTCCTTGTGGGCGCTGCCCTGCTCTTCGGCTGGCTGCCGGGCGTCCAGTCGCCGGGCCTGTCCAACTTCACCGGCGCCGGATTCGCGCCCGACGGCTTCGCCGGGATCGCCACGGCACTGTTCGTGGTGGCGTTCGCGTTCGGCGGCACCGAGATCGTGTCCGTGGCGGCAGCTGAGACCGCGGAGCCGGCCCGCAGTGTGCGGACAGCAGTCCGGACGGTGCTGTGGCGCATCCTGGTCTTCTACATCGGTGCGATCTTCGTTATCGCTGCGGTGGTTCCCGTGGGTTCGGCGGGGCTGAAGAGCCCGTTCGCCGCGGTGTTGGAGGCCGCCGGCATGCCCGGCGCGGCCACCGCCATCACCCTGGTGGCCGTTGCAGCGCTGCTCTCCGCCCTCAACGCCAACCTCTATGGCGCCTCCCGGATGGCCTACTCCCTCGCCGAGCGCGGTGAAGCACCGCGCCTGCTCGCTTCCGTGTCCAAGGCCCGGGTCCCGGTGGTCGCAGTCCTCGCCAGCGTTGCCTTCGGCATTGTCACGGTGGTGCTGGAGTTGGCCTTCCCCGAGAAGGTCCTTCCCGTCCTGCTCAACATCGTCGGCTCGACCTGCCTGCTGGTGTGGACGTCCGCGCTCCTCGCCCAGCTCGCGCTGCGCCTCCGCGCCGACCGTGAGGGAACGGAGCTTCCCCTGCGGATGGCCGGGTTCCCGTGGCTCACGGGCTTTGGCCTGCTCATCCTCGCGGCGATCTTCACGGTGGGCTTCATCGGCGAGGATTCGCGCCCCCAGCTGCTGAGCACCTTCGCACTCGTGGCGCTTTTGGCGGTGGCGAACTGGCTTCACCACCGTTCCGGCAAGGTTGCGGTTCGTGTTGACGCATCGGATCGCGCCAAGCTCCCGGTGCTCATCGACTGACTCAATCGCCATGAACCCTTTCGTGGGGTCCGTGCGAACTGAGGGCGCGTCCGGTCTGGCCGGGCGCGCCTTTCGCGCTGCAGAACCTACTTCGTTACGTGAACCACGACTGCCTTATCGACGGCTTGTTCCACACCGGCGTTATCAATACCTGTGACTGTCCAGTTGCTGAGCAATAACACGGTCTTGCCAGTGTCAGAGTTGTAAACGACATTCTGAAGCCCAGAACCGATAGCTCATCGTCGAGCGGTTGCCGTCACGGTCACTGTTGCCGTGGCCGTCTCAGCCACGGTATGCGTGACGGTGGGAACTGCCTGCGGTGACCCCGCGCAGCTCGAAAGGGCCAAGCCCAGTAGCGCGCCGCTGGCCAAAGTTGTGGTGAGTTTCAAACTAATTCCCTCTTGAAATGTGGGCCAGATCGGAATGGCCTGTCGCCGCGACGTTTACAGTCCGGGCATTCCTGGAAGCCTCTGCGTCACGCCCTTGATAGCCGCTGGATTACGGTCGGAGATCGAGTCCACGAGGAGATGCGGACGGCACTGCGGTGGGAGCCTCAGTCGCGCAGCACCCACGCGGCGTTGTTCGGTTGGAGCCTGCGGTCCTGAGTCAAGGACGCGGCGCTGAGCAGCACCGTCCCGGCTGGCAGCTGCACCGGCTCGGTTCCCATCGCGACGGCGACGAAGAAGTCCTCGCTCCGTTCGCAAATCAGCAGATTGCCCGGTTCGACGCGCCAGGTGCCGCCGTCGTTCGGGCCGAAGACTTCGTTCTTCCAGAGCAGCCGGCGCAACTCCAGCGCCGACGTGGCCAACGCCAGCGTGGACTCCGGGTCCTGCTGCTGCAGCTCGATTGCGTGCGTGCCCCAGCCCGCGGGCTGCGGGAGCCATGGTTCGGCAGCCGGCTCGGACAGCGAGAAGCCGTGGTTCAGCGCGTCGTCCGCGGTCCAGGGCAGCGGAACCCGGGCGCCGTCGCGGCAGACACCGCCGCGGGCCCACATGGGATCCACCCGGGCCTCGAGCGGGACGTCGACCTCGGGCAGCCCGAGCTCCTGGCCCTGGTAGATATAAGCCGGTCCCGGCAGGCCCAGCAACGCCACGAGTGCCGCCCGCGAGCGGGCGCTCCCAATCGAGCCGCCGCCGAAGCGGGTGACGGAGCGGACGATGTCGTGGTTTTCCAGCGCCCAGGTGGGGGTGGCGCCGTGCAGCTGCCGGGCGGTTTCGAGGTCGTTGCCGACGGCGGCCCAGGCTGCGGGGTCCCATCCGAGCTTCACGAAGGCGAACGCGAAGGCCTGCTGCATCTCATCGGCGCGGGTGTACCGGGCGGCGCGGGCCGGTTCCAGGTTGACCTCGCCCACCAGCAGGCGGTGCGGCTGGTACTTCTCGGCCAGGGTGCGCCAGCGGCGGTAGACCTCATGGACTTCCTCCTGGTCCGAGACCTGCGGGTTGGACCGCAGCCCGTCCACCACCCCGCCCATGGACGGCGAGTCCGGCAGGCCCTCGGCCTTGAACAGGGCATGCGCGACGTCGATCCGGAGCCCGTCCACGCCCTTGTCGAACCAGAAGCGCAGCACGCCGTCGAAGTAGTCGCCGACGGCGGGATTGCGCCAGTTCCAGTCCGGCTGCCCGGCGGAGAAGAGGTGCAGGTACCAGTCCGAGTCCTTCTCGGACTCCGGGTGGGCGCGGCTCCAGGCGCGGCCGCCGAAGACGCTCTGCCAGTTGTTCGGTGGAACGCCGCCGGCAGCAGCGGCAACCAAGCCGCCGTCGTCGGACGCCGGAACCCGGCCCGGAGCGAAGTGGAACATGTCCCGCTCCGGCGAGCCCGGCCCGGCCGCGAGGGCCGCCTGGAACAGGGGGTGCTCGGAGGAGCAGTGGTTGGGGACGACGTCGAGCAGGATCCGCAGGCCCAGGGAGTGGGCCAGCTCCAGCAAAGTATCGAACTGTTCGATGGTGCCGAACAGCGGGTCGACGCCGCAGTAGTCGGTGACGTCGTAGCCCTGGTCCAGCTGCGGGGAGGGCTGGAATGGGGTCATCCAGATGCCGTCGACGCCGAGGGCGGCGATGTACGGCAGCCGGGCGATCAGCCCGGCGAGGTCGCCCACGCCGTCGCCGTCGCCGTCGGCGAAGGAGCGCGGGTAGACCTCGTAGATGACGGCGGACTGCCACCAGTTCGCCGCGGGGGTGAGGGTGGTTTCCTCGACCAGGCTGACGGGCGGGTGCCCGCTCATTTGCTGGCGCCCGCGGTGAGGCCTTCGACGATCCGCCGCTGGAAGATCAGCACCATAATGACCAACGGTACGGTGACGAGCACGCCGGCGGCCATCTGTTCGCCGAAGGGCGCCTGGAATTCGGTGGCGCCGGTGAACTTGGAGATCGCGACCGTGGCGGTCTGGATCTTCGGATCGTTGATCATGGACAGCGCGATGATGAATTCGTTCCAGCTGTGGATGAAGGTCAGGATCGCGGTGGTGAAGACTCCCGGCGCCGCGAGCGGAAGCAGGACCCGCCGGAACGCCTGCCATTTGGTGCAGCCGTCGATCATGGCGGCTTCTTCGAGGTCGAACGGCAGGGCCTTCATGAAGGTGGTGAGGTTCCAGACCGCGAGCGGGATCGCGAAGGACAGGTTCGGCACGATCATGGCCTGGTAGGTGTTGATCCAGCCGATGTCCGTGAAGAGGCGCAGCAGCGGCACGACGACGGAGATGCCGGGGAACATCGACGTCGCGATGATGACGCCGAGGATCACCGACTTGAAGCGGAAGTTCAGCCGGGAGATCGCGTAGGCGGCGAAGACACCGAGGACCAGGGCGAACACCGTGGTGGTGCCGGCGACGATCAGGGAGTTCAGCAGCGCCTGGCCGAACATGGTGGAGCCGTCGAACACCTTGGCGTAGTTCTCCAGCGAGAACGGCGCCGGCAGCAGGGTGTTGTCGAAGATGTCGGCGGTGCGGCGGAGGCTGGAGACCAGCATCCAGTAGAACGGGGCCAGGCAGTAGCCGAAGATCAGCGCCAGGCCGGCGTAGACCGCGTAGGACCGCCAGGTGCGCTTGGCTTTGGGCCGGCCTGCTTTCGAGGAGCTGTCGACGACGGCGGCCGTCGCCTCGGTTGCGCCGGAATCGGCGGCGGCCTTGCGGAGGTCGGAGATGGTCATCGGGTGGCCTCGGCCTTCTGGGTGCGGGTTGCCTTGGTGCGGGACTTCTTTGAGAGCAGCTTCAGTTCTTTGGCGCCGGTGACGTCGGCGCCGAGGACCTTCACGAACACGATCGCGACGACGGCGACGTACAGGAAGAGCATGACGGCGAACGCGGAGGCGGAGCCGTAGCGGAGCTGGTTGGATTCGTCCCAGGCCAGCATGGAGAGGGTCTCCACGGATTCCTTGCCGGGGCCGACCAGCACGAAGGGCAGGTCGAACATGCGCAGCGCGTCGAGCATGCGGAACAGCACGGCGACCAGCAGGGTGGGCTTGACCAGCGGGAGGGTGATGGAGCCGAGCTGGCGCCACCAGCCGGCGCCGTCGATTTTGGCGGCCTCGTAGACTTCGCCGGGGATGATCTGCATGCCGGCGAGGACCAGCAGGCCGATGAACGGCGCGGTCTTCCAGACTTCGGCGATGATGACGGCGACCTTGGAGGCGTTGCCCTCGGCGGTCCAGAGGATCTCGCTGCCGAGCAGGGTGTTGGCGATGCCGTCGGACTGGAAGATCCAGCGCCACAGCAGGCCGGAGACGGCGGTGGGGACGGCCCACGGGACCAGGATGCTGGCGCGCAGGAAGGACCGGCCGCGGAAGGCGCGGTTCATGGCGAGGGCCAGGCAGAGGCCCAGGACGGTCTCGAGGAACACCGTGGTGACGGTGAAGAAGGTGGTGTTGGCGAAGGCGTTGAGGAAGCGCCGGCCGGATTCGCCGACGAAGAGGTCGGCATAGTTGGCCAGGCCCACGAAGGATTCCACGTCGGAGACGAAGCCGTCCGCGTCCACGCCGGATTCGGCGCGGAACAGGGACTGGTGCACCGCGGACAGCAGCGGGTACACAATCACCAGGGCCAGCACCAGGATGGTGGGGGAGAGCAGCATCGCGGCCATGCGGCCTTCGCCGGGGGAGCGTTTGCCGCGTCTGCGCGGGCTGCCCGGTTGGGGCGTGCCGGTCTGCGCGCCGGCGGGCGGGGCGGTGGTCGTCGTCATGCTGGGTACCTAACTGGAGTTGCAGCGTGCCTGGCCGGCCGGGGTGGACCGGCCGGCCAGGCGTGTGGTCTGAACTGCTGAATTACTGCCGGACTATTTGGTCAGCTCGGTGAGCTTGGCCTGCATGTCGTTCAGGGCCGTGTCCGTGTCCTTGGTTCCGGTGATGGCCGCGTAGGCCTCTTCCTGGATGGCCTTGGTGGTGGCGCCGTACTGGACCACCTTGGGCCGCGGCTGGGCGTTGTTCAGCGAGGTCAGCAGGGTGGGGAAGAACGGGCGCTTGGCGACGACGGCGGGGTCTGCGAACAGGGTGGCGTACACCGGGGCGCGGGAGCTGAGCGCGAGGCGCTTCTGGGCCTGCTCCTCGCTGGTGAAGAACTTGACGAACTCCAGTGCCGTGGCCTTGTTCGGGGTGAACGGCGAGATGGCGAGGCTGCGGCCGCCGAGGGTGGAGACGCCGGGGCCGTCGGTGCCGGGGATGGAGGTGATGTCGAACTTGCCGGCCACCTTGCTGGAGCCGTCCGTGGCGCTCAGGGAGGCGTGCAGGAAGGGCCAGTTGCGCATGAAGACCAGCTTGCCGTCCTGGAACGCGCGGCGGCCCTGCTCTTCGAGGTAGGTGATGGCGTCGGAGGGGAAGAGGCCTTCCTTGAAGCCGTCCACCAGCAGGTTCAGGCCCTTCTTCGCTTCGGCGGTGTCGACGGTGGGCTTGCCGTCGGCGTCCACCACGGTGCCGCCGGCGGAGGCGACGGCCTCGGAGAAGTTGACCGTAAGGGCCTCGTTCTTGTCGAACTGGCCGGTGTAGCAGGACATGCCGGCCGCTTCCGGGAGGGCCAGGATGGCCTTGCAGGCGGTCTTCATCTCGTCCCAGGTCTTCGGTGGGGCGGCGATGCCGGCGGCCTTGAGCAGGTCGGAGCGGAAGTAGAACAGGGCGCCGTCGGTGTAGTACGGGGCGCCGACCAGGGAGTCCCGGTACGTCGCGGCGTTGACCGTAGCGGGAATCATCTTGTCGGTGGGGACGGCGTCCTCGGGCAGCGGCAGGATCCACTTGTTGGCGGCGAACTCGGAGGTCCAGACGACGTCCAGGTTCAGCACGCTGAAGGTGTCCGACTTGATCTGCGCGTTCTGGATGAGCTGCTGGCGCTGCTGGTCCGCGGAGTCCGGCAGTTCGATGAACGTGACCTTCTCCTCCGGGTGGGCGGCGTTCCATTCCTCGATGCTCTTGTTCGCGGCACCTGAGGCGTCGCGGTTGGAGACGTAGTTGATGGGGCCCTTGCCCTCGAAGGACGCGGCGGCGGCCTTCGGAGTGCTCTTCGCTTCCGTGGCGGTCCCGCCGCAGCCGGTGAGGGCGACGGCGGCGACGGTCAGGGATGCGGTGGTGGCGAGTAGAGTCTGCCAGGTGCGGCGGCGCTGCCTCATGTGTTGCTCCTTGTGTTTGGGGGGTGCGGGTGGTTTGGTGCATGCGGAACTTCGGCGGCTGGCCGGTTTGTGGCACAGGGAGAGTGCCGGCTGCCGCCGGTAATGGGTGGTTTGTGGGGCTAGCTGACCAGGACTGGATCTCCGGGTTGGGCTGCGTTCGCCGGCGCCGCACTGGGCACTGCTGAACTGGGCGGCGCGGTGGAGCCGCGCTCGATCAGCCGGTGCGGCATGATCTTCGGCCCCAGGTCGCGGGAGCGGAGCAGTTTTTTAACGGCCATCCGCCCCATTTCCTCGAGCGGCTGCGCCATGGTGCTCAGCGGCGGGTTCACGTGCAGCGAGGTGGAAGTGTTGTCGAAGCCCAGGACGGAGACGTCTTCCGGCACCCGGAGGCCGCGGCGCTGCAGTTCATTGACGACGGCGGCGCCCATCTCATCGCTCATCGCGAAGATCGCGGTGAGGCCGGGTTCCTTCTGCAGCAGTTCGTCAACGCCGGCGGCGCCGCTTTCGTAGAAGAAGCTGCCGGTCGCTGTCACGGGAGTGCAGTTGGCTTCGCTTATGGCGCGGAGGTAGCCGCGTTTCCGGGGCTGGGCGACGTAGATCGACGCCGGATCACCGGCCAGGAGACCGATGCGCCGGTGCCCGAGCCGCAGCAGGTGACGGGTCGCGTCGTAGGCTGCCTGCTCGTCGTCGATGGCCACGCTGGGGGAGCCGGACTTGTCGCTGATGGCGACGGAGATGATCGGGACGTTGGGCCCCAGCAGTTGCCGCGTCTCGGGCGTGATCACCGAGGAGATGAGAATGACGCCGGCGGCCCGGTAAGTGCGCAGGGTCCGCAGGTAGCCGGCGATGTAGGTGGACTTGGCGCCGGTGCGGCCGAGCATCACAGCGTAGCCACGTTCCTGGGCCTCCTCCTCCACACCCTGCATGACCTGCGAGGCGAGGGCATCTGAGACCATCGGGGCGAGGAGCCCGATCACGGACGTTTGCCGGGTCTTGAGGCCGCGGGCGAGGTAGTCCGTCTCGTAGCTGAGGCTTTTCACCGCGGTTTCGACACGTTCGCGGGTTTCGTCGGAGTAGCCCACGAGCCCGTTGACAACCCGGGAGACGGTGGCGGGTGAGACGCCGGCGTGCTTGGCGACATCGCGGATGGTGACCACTGTTCCTCCTCCCTGAGGGTGTCTGCCGGGCCGTGTTACGCAAGCGGTTTACGTAATCGGTTTCGTGAGCTGCTGCACCAACACTAAGGGGAGTCGTGCCGGAGGCGTGACTGTTTAGGAAACAACGCGCTCAGGACGGCCAGGTCGCGGCGCCCGGTCCGTCGAACAATGCGCTGGTGCTGCTCTGGGGCACCACCACGTGGACGGCGTTGCGCTGGACGGTGAAGTCGGTGGGCATGGTGGTCGCGATCTCGCCATCGAGGTTCACCGGCAGCGGTGGCTCGGTGACCAGCCGCACATGCCGGCTGGTCAGGTGGTACACCCGGTCGTGTTCGATGAAGCTTCCGTCCTTGAGCAACCGTGCGATGCTCACGTGCTCCCGGAGCGGGCCGGCCAGGATGGCGTAGATGTCAAGGATGTGGTCATCGATCCCGGCGGTGGGGGAGACCGTATTGCCGCCGCCGTAGTGGCGGCCGTTGCCGACCGCCACCTGAAGCAGGTCCTCGAGCTCCAGCGGCTCGTGGTCCCCCTCCGGGAACTCGAGGCGGGCCCCGAACGGCTTGTGCCGGGTATAAGCCAGAAGCGTGGCGATGCTGTACGCCAATGGCCCGATGTACCGCTTCAGGCGGGGGCTGAGGGCCTCAGTCACAGCCACGGAAAGGCCCACGGACGCGACGTTGAGGAATGGCTCAGCGTTGGCCCGGCCGAGGTCGATGTCCACCACCTTCCCCTCCGCGACGGCGGCGCAGGCGTCCAGAAGATTGTTCGGAATCTCCAGCGTGCGGGCGAAGTCGTTGGCGGTGCCCAGCGGAAGAACACCGAGCACAACGTTGGTGCCGGCAACCCGGCCGGCAGCATAAGACACCGTCCCGTCGCCGCCGCCGACAACCACCAGGTCGTGCCCGTCCGCAAGCACCCGATCAAGCGTCCCGGCCAGCTCGCCCCCGGACAGCACGGGGTGCACGGAGGAGATCGGCACGCCTGCCTTTCGCATCGTGTCCACCGCAAGTTCGTGTGCCGCCCCTCGGCGTGATCCGGCGTTGATCACAACGGCGGCAGAGCGGGCGTCTCGGGCTGCCTTCATTTGGGCCATGTTAGGTGACGGACCTGTGCGTTTCTATGGCGCCGGCGCCATTCGGAGTAGTCCGTAGATGCCTTGCGTAAAACGTGAGCCTTCCCACCTTATTATGAGTAACTCACGATAAGCCGGTAAAGTTAGGTGCAGGCCGACGTAGCCCTTGAGTACCGCACCGGTGAAGACACCCGGGCCAGCGGGGCAAGCGACACAACGCGCAACCGCCCTCCTGCTTGAGCGGCACAAGGACCTGTACGTCCCTCATCCCGAAACCCCACGGAGAACCCATGACTTTGCTGACCGAACGCCCCGCAACCTCCTCATCCACCACCGAAGCCACCTTCAAGGCCGGTACCAGGACCAGTGTCGCTGACACCGCAGTGCGCGGCGGCAGCTACGTGACTCTCCCCGCCGGCCTCGTCCGCGTCGGCCTCGAGGGCAGCTATGTCACCGTCGCTGGCGCACGAAATCTGACCCCCGTCACCCGTGGCAGCTATGTCACAGTAGACGGCACCCCCGTTGTTGCCGCCGGCGCCATCGAGGGCAACTACGTAACGCTTCCGACGGCGGCCTAGGGTCCGGCGCCCTGCGGGGATAGCACCACCGCGGGGGCATAAAAGGAGGCCGACGGCGACACTGGGTGTCGTCGTCGGCCTCCTTTTTCGCGCCAGCCGGGCAGCACGCAGTAGGCCACGAAGGTTCCCCTGGCGCCGGCATCGATCCTGTCGGGACTGAGGGCCACGTGCCGCGCGGATTGGTGAAGACCTCAGCCGCAAGACGACGGGCCGCCTACTTTGTTAGGGTCAGGGCCGGTCTTCGTTTGGGAGGCGGGAGTCACTTAGTCGAGGAGTTTGAACGCGCCGCGACCCATCAGGTCTGGATCCATGAATACAATCGCCATAGATCCAGGGCGGCACTGGCGGATTCTCACCTATCAGTCGCGTTCACACCTCCCGGAGGGGTGCAACCACAGAGGAGTAAGCGATGACCAATATCGAGAGCATCACGCTGGAGGCGGAGCTCGTCGGCGAGGACGCTACGCGTGACATTGCGAAGGCGGTCAGCGCTCGTCACTTGATCGCCCGCAAGTACGTCATGAGGCTCCGCCGGCGGCATCCGGGCGCAACGCCCGCTGAGGTGATCCAGATGTTGGAGCGTCACTACGGAACCTCGATCACCACCGCTGGTGCCCTCATCAGCGCCGGCGCGATCGCGGCTGATATTGGTGTCGCGATGATTCCTGGAGTCGGGGCGGCAGCAGCCGGCATGAAGAGTGCGGGACAACAGGCCGCCAAGAAGACTGGCAAGGAAGCCGTCAAACTTGCCGCAAAGAGCGCTGCGAAACAGGCCGCAAAGAACATGGCGCTGGGTACTGCGAAAAACGGTGCACAGCGAGCCGCTGCTCTCCTTCCCGCAGGCGATGAGCAGCTGCAGTTCGAGATCACCGCCGTTTTCGCGCTCGCTGTTGCCGATATTCACGGAATGGAACTCGACAATGACCAGGCTCTCGCCCTTGTCTACGGACTCTCGAACGAACGCGTGAGCCAGAAGCAAATCGCAACGATGGCGACGGACCTATCGAGTGCGTGCGCTGACGGCGTCGTCGGTGTTGGCAATAGGATCGCTGCTGGTCGCACAGACTGGTCGCACTGGGCGAACACGCTCGCGGACACTCTCCCTGGAGGCGCCGCGCAGAGTTTGGTTCGGACCATGGAGACGGGTCAGCTGGACGCCGTGCGCGAAAATTTGAGTGGAAAGCAGCAGGCAACGATTGAATACGGAGTTGGAGCCTTGGCGGGAGGAGTCACGCGCTTCGTGTTCGGTCGCGACGTCGTCATCGCAGCCCGGGCAGCGTTCGCCGATGCCCCAGACATGTTCCCCGAACATCTTGCCGTTCCTGTCGAGGCTGACGCAGAAGACCGCGACGTCGACCAGAACCGAGCTCTCGCTGCCATGGAGGACGCAGCAAAGGTGACGGGAAACTGGATCGCGGGTACTGCCGGCACACTCGGAGGCGGCGTCGCAACGAGCGCTGTGGCAGTGGGCGCCGGGGTAGCAACCGCAGCCGACACGGTATCGCGTGCGTTCCGGAGCGTGGACATCGACGGGGACGGGATCCCGGATGAGCCCCAGGCCCTCACCGCGGTCAAGGGCGTCGGTGGCGCCATTGCCGGTACGGCGGGCTCGGTCGGAGGGAGCGTCGCAGGGCTGTTCAAACGGAAAAAGCGCGGCGAACAGACGGCGGGCGGGTCTGGGACCGGCAGCGAGGAAGTGGTCGAGAAGTAACCCCGGAGGTTAGTCAACTGCGGAACGGCGTGGAGTTCCGTCACGAATAACGTCTGCCGGCCAAGGCAAGAAGTAGCCGTAAACCTTGGGCGGGTGCCCCTGCCTCGTTTTGGCGAGAGTCAACAGAAGATGGGCAGTCCGTTCGCCATATAGTTTCGTTCGTATCCTAGGCGTCAGTTGGACATGTAAGTGCAGAGACGCGAGCAGGCGCGCGCACCTCCCGGTTTGCTGCTAGGCGTTGCCATTAGACTTGCGGGCATGCCACATTCCCCGTCTTCGGTTTCAGCCACTTTACCGCCGTATGCAGTTGCGCTCGCCGCGAAAGCCTTGTCAGGTGGCAAGATCGTCATTTACGCCGGGGCAGGGATCAGCCTGTCCCAGCCAACCAATCTCCCGACGGGACCGGCTCTCGCAAAAAAAATCCACACACAGCTCAAGCTTGCGTTCCCAGTTCTTGACGGCGTACTCCCGGGTGACCTTGTTGCCGTTGCAGATGCGATAGCGGCTCTTCCCGACGGCGAAAACGCCTTGCGTCAAACATCTGCCAATGCTGCAAACTTCAAGTCTGCTAAACCCGGATACGCTCATCGCGTCATGGCACATCTGATGCTCGAAGGAGCGATTGATGTCTTAACGACAAATTGGGATAACTGCATCGAGCGGGGAGCTGGGGAGGAACGTCTGCAAACCGTCATCAGCAGGCGTGACCTTAGTGATGTCGTTCCACCCTCGGTTCTAAAGATTCACGGCTGCGCCTCACAGCCGAATTCGTTGCTCGTGACGAGCGATCATTTGAAAAACCCTCCTCCTTGGGTGCGCGAGCAGACGCACGCCCGGCTCGGTAGCGCAGTTGTGGTGTTTGTTGGCATCGGGGACGTCGCAGGCTACGTGAAGCAGCGCATCGAGGAAGCGGTTTACGAAGTCGGCACGGTCGAAAATATTCGCGTTGTTACGCCAGACATCGAGTCCGGCTGGGAGAACTCCCAGTGGAAGTCCGTCGCACCGAATCTTCTAGATGATCATAAGATCCCGGTGACGGCCGATGTGTTTATGGAGCAGGTGGCTTCGGCATACATCACGGGGCGACTTAGTGAGCATATTGCGGCCCTATCATCCGACGAAGGGCTAACGGCGGACCTGGATAAGGCAACGGAAGGGCTGTATATGTCTGACTCGTTGACGGTGCTCAAATGGGCGCGTGAGGTCGACATAAATCCTCGGGCAGGTGAAGCCGTCCTCAAGAGTCCCGAGCTCGCGAAGGTTCTTATCGCTTTGGGGCGTTTGGCGGGGAACTCGGCGCGGCTCGGCCAGAATCTCGTATTCGAAACCGATGATGGCCCTATTGAGGTACTTGTTGCGACGCAGACGGCGTCGCCGCGGCATCTCCTCGAGACCGCGGAATATCGATTGCACGCCCATGCATATAGGGGTGAACCTCATCCGCGTTTCGTCGTGGCTGGCGGTGTGGGGCCAATCTCGAAGTTCCGTTCCCTACCCAACAACATCATGGGTGAGTCGGATGAGCTGGACATCGTAGCTGGGCCATTTGCGTTGGTGCCAGACATTACACATGCCGATGACGTGATCGCGGCGTGAAGACCACACCATTGACTTGGCGGTCCGACGACGAACTGCTCAGTCTCACCAAAACTGTGTTGTCCGAGCAGGGGTTTCAGGTTGAGACTATGGCAGAAAATATTGAGTTCATCCTTGCGGAGAACCGCTACTCAATTGTTGCGGTGGTCGCAATGAACACCATAAGCAACCTGGTACTGGCTGAGCCCGTTGTCCTCGAGGCTCTCTCACAACGCATCGAGTCTGTCTCACTTGGGGCGAAAAAATGGGATACGTACCTCGTCTTGCTCACGCAGGAGAAGTCCGCTGAGGATGACGCCGTCACTCGTGACCTCTACGCCATAAATCACGACACGTCACGTGTGCGTCGCATAGCGCACACCGGGGTCGACCCGACGCCACAAGCGGTGAGACATGCTTTAGCGCCTTTCATTGTGCCGATGACCCCTACAACCCCGGTCGCACATGTGGACGCACTCGATTTGCTTCTACACGCACTCATCGCAAACGGTGTTGCCGAGGAGCTTGCGGGGCGTGCTGTTACCGCTTTCAGACAGGGAGCACCTCTTGATGACGTCCTTTAATCCCAGCATTGACCGATTGCGAATTGAAGCGTTTCGCGGTTTTCGTGATGCCCGAGAGTTCGATCTCTCAGCATCAGCAGTTGTCGTCACCGGCCCGAACGGCACTGGCAAGACTAGCTTCTTCGACGCATTGCAGTGGGTTTTGCTCGGCAGAATCGAACGACTTGAAGCACTTCGCTCGCGGCGCAACGTGGAGCATGTCGTCAATCAATATCGCATAGGGCGAAAGGCTTCGGTCGAGATTGACCTTAGTCTGCCGACAGGGCACGCGACCGTGCGACGTACGGGCGATCAAGGCGGAAGCACCCTCGAACTTAGCCGACTGGGCGAAGCCTCGCTATTTGGCGAAGAAGCCGAGGTGGAGCTGCGGCGAATCCTATTGCCCCGTAACGAACTATCATTACATTCGGCGCTAACCACTTCCGGTCTGATGCAGCAAGACGTGCTGCGGAGCGTGCTGGAAGCCAAGCCGACTGAGCGGTACCGGCAGCTCAGTACAGTGCTCGGTCTTGGCGCCCTGGAGGTCTTTGAGGACGCGACGAAGAATGTCGTGACGCAAGCTTCCGACCGTGTGGAGCTCGTCCGGAGTGAGCTCTCCCGGCTCTCCGTTGCCCTGAACCAATCTCAGGACCGACTCGAGACAGCTCAAGCGCGGTTGGCCAGTCGCCCCCAAATAGAAGCCGTGCGCAACGAAGTTCTTGAGAAGCTACGTGCAACGCCCGAAGGTGTGCTCTTCAGTGAGGCTGACCTGAATCTAGAACTGCCGAATGATGTTAGTGTCACAGCGAGGGCGTTCGGCCGTGCGGTTGAACTTGTGGATGCTGCTTACGCTCTCGTTCGCCGTGCGTCTGAGCTGCGCGAAGGCTTGGGGGAGGCTCCTGGCACTGACGAGATCGATGCTCTCCGTGCTGATGTCGAACAGGCGAAGGCGACCAAAGCCGCGGCCGAAGCCTCACGAGCGGCGGCGCAATCACAGCTGAACGCTGCGAGGCTGACGGCTGCTGATGTGGCTAAGTTGGCAGCGCTTGCCGTACCGATGCTGTCGGATAACTGCCCAGTCTGTCGCCAGGGCATCGACCGTGAGCATGTGGAACGTGAACTGATTCTGCGGGCGCGTTCAGGCGGAACCCTGCTCGAGTTGGAAAACGAATTCGTCGAGCGGGCCAACGACTTCTCGGAGGCAGCAACTGCAGCCTCCGAGGCTTCGGAAGCGCTGACCGAAACGGAGCAGCAAGCGGAGCGCTGGCGGATATACAGAGCCGCAGATAGGGCAGCTGCCAACGCCGTCGCCGCTCTCGCTTCGGACATTTCTCTCGTGAGGCTTGATCAATTCACCGCGGAATCTTTTGGTTCAGTCGCTGTTTCAGTAGCGGAGTATTTGCGTGGCGCACGTCGGATCCTGCTTGACTTCTTGGAGGCCTTCGATCGTCAGAGCGACCAAAGCGCAAGAGAGCGTGCCGATGCAGAACGCATGAGTTTGGAGGCGGCGGTTTCCACTGCAGAGGCGCAGCTGGCCACGGAAACTGCTCGTGCCAAGAGGCTCCGAGTACTCGCCGCAAAGACGCTTGAGGCCCGAGTGGAAGTCACTGAAAGACGGCTGCGTTCGATCCAACCGTTGGTCGCGGACATATTCCACCGTCTCGACCCCCATCCTGCATTCAAGACTGTTGAGTTCGAACTGGACACTTACTATCGCAGGGGGACTACGAGTCCCCTGGTCGTTGATCACGTGGCGGGCATCTCGGCCGACCCTCTCTTGATCTTTTCGACCTCGCAAGCAAACATTGTCGCCCTGTCGTACTTCATCGCGATGAGCCTGTCGATGGAGGGCACAGGACTGCCATTCCTACTGCTGGATGACCCAGTGCAGTCGATGGATGACGTGAATGTGCTCGGGTTTGCTGACCTGTGTCGGCACCTCAGAGTGCGCCGACAGCTCATAGTGTCTACACATGAGCGGCGGCTTTCAGGGTTACTCGAACGAAAGCTGGCGCCCCGTGCCGAAGGAGCCCGAACGAAGATCATCAGGTTTACGGGGTGGGATCGCAGCGGCCCCACCGTCGATGAGCGCGACGTCGATGGACAGATACTTGAGGACCCGGTTCGGTTGCTCCGTCGAGCCATCTGAGGGGCGCATCCTGACAGCCGCCGCTACCCGGAGGGGTAGAGATGCGCGGTACACCTTCGTTTGCGGCAGCACGTCTGCGTCAACAATTTCCCCTAATTTGGCCGCGACTTCCTGGGGCGGCATGGCGGCAATTTCGTGCTTGCTTACAGCTGTTCCTGCTCTCATTGTCAGTCTCATGCGGAAGACACGCCTATCGCGGGCCGCGGCTTACATCGTGCACCTGCAGGCAAAACATGCATACGATCCGACACATGCCTGCACATTCTCACCTACCGGCCGTCATCCAAGCCGCGAACTCTCTCGCGGAAGGTCTCGTCAACCCTTCTCTGCTCGTGAGCCTTCACCGCGACATCGAAAAGCTGAAGGGGAAGGACGGGGAACCGCTCGGACGCTCATCGAAGCAGTACGCGCTTCGTTTCGGAATTTTCACGATGACGTATGCGGCCATCGAAGCTTTCTTCAATGACTCGCTCTCGTTTGACCCTTCGCAGACGAGGCACTTGCCGTTGAATCCAGACAGACTCCGGCAAGCGGGGCAGCAGGCAGGCGTCCGGCTTTTCACAAAGGATTGGGGCGTTCGCACGAGAACTCCCGGCGCGGCTGGGAATCGGTCCAGATGGAGGGTCTATAGCGGGACGCAGGAGCTGCAGGTGTACCTCGCTGACATGAAGAATCTCCGCAACATCCTGAGCCACGGCGGAGACCCGCAGTTGGTGTCGAACGACTCTGGCGCGCTTTGGCCTCTTGTCAGCGGGAAGCACTCGATGCGCCTCATGGGGGCTGAGGGCTTTATTCAGGCATGCTGCGACCTTGCCGCTCAGACCGTCCTCGCCTTCGGGGGAGAACCTGACGACTTCCCCCATTGGCCTGAGCCCGAACGATCCGGGCTCTCCGCAGAGCGACGTCCTCCCCTCAAGTTGCTGGCCTGACAAAATGCATGTGTTTCAAGTCGCGGCGACGTGGTCCCGTTGCGCTATCACCTTTGGTCCTTCTGAGCTGGTTTTGGTAGCTGTGGAGTCTCATGACTTAATGGACGTTTCTGTCTCAAGACATCGTGGACACTCGGACCGGTTTTGCTCGGTTCATGAGCAAAAATGCACCCCGATATCAAGATCCGGCACTTGGTGGCGACATGGCCTGACGACGCCGAGAGGGGTGCGGTTAAACAGCACTGCCGGCGTCATAAGGTGTCCCGGGCCTGGTTTTACAAGCTTCGGGCCGCAGCAGCCGCCGTGGGGCCGGTCAAAGCCATGGAAACGGCCTCTATCAGGCCAGCGGCCAGCCCGGCACAGATCGATGCCTCATTGGCGCAGCTGGCTCTCGCGACCCGGGAGTCGCTAAGGAGCCTCGGCTATGACCACGGACCCCTGAGCGTCGCGGCCAAACTGCGACGCCAGGGGGGTCCCGCCTCCATCACGTGCCACCTTGGCCCGGATCTTTACCCGGGCCGGAGTCGTGGTCCCGGAACCGAGGAAAAAACACCGCAGCGCCTAACAAATTCGTCTATCCGGAACCCAACGGATGCTGGCAGATTGACTCCACGCAGTGGCTGCTGGCCGGCGAAACGTGGTGGTGGTGCCGGCGACGATCAGGGAGTTCAGCAGGGCCTGGCCGAACATCGTGGAGCCGTCGAACACCTTGGCGTAGTTCCAGCGAGAACGGCGCCGGCAGCAGGGTGTTGTCGAAGATGTCGAAGATGTCGGCGGTGCGGCGAAGGCTGGAGACCAGCATCCAGTAGAACGGCGCCAGGCAGTAGGCGAAGATCAGCGCCAGGCCCGACTGGCTACTTCCACCAAGTTGGCCTCATCGACAGTTTTCTCGCCGGTGGAATGACTCATCACCGCGAGGATCCAAGACCAGTGGGGCACCGACGGGCCATCAATATCTTGGAGAACGAATTGGGGCCAGTACCGCCCTGCGTTCGGCTGCCAAGCCGCGTTGGCGACACTATCGAATCCAGCGTCTGGTGCTTTGGATTTCGCGGTATCCTTTCGGTTCGAAGTCATATGGCGAACGAGGCTGGGGCCGTCTAAATGGATTTACGTGAAGAACAGAACATTGAGTATCTCGCCAGGTGTAAAATCGACTACGCGCTGCTTTATCCAACTCAGAATGGTTTGGATAACAGCATCATCGACGCTGTAGAGGGATTCAGAAAATTCCTTTTGCGGCAGCTCGTCCACGACTACGATACTCAGAAATATGGTGACGGCGGTAAGCGGCGCTTGCCCGTTCAGTTCATCCTGCGTTCCGGCGTCGTGGAGCTCCCAGACGCGTCGCTTTATCGTGCTGAGTCCAGAGGAGACCCCAGAATATGGTTTCCCCGAGTGAGAAACTATGTGTCGGCCGGTGAAGTGCTTGTGTGCCTCTGGAACGACGATCATTTGTGTCTACTGAATGCATCGCAAGAGGATTTCGGACGTCTGCCCTGGATCACACGGATCATCCCAGCACCGAACAACGGGATTGAAACTGGGCAGCCGGCACAGCCGGGGAGGCGAACGGAGTATGAGGATGTCCCGGTTCACTTCAAACCAAAGGACCGCCAAGAGTACATCGTCCAAGTTGCCGCAAGGACTTCGCGTCGAAGAGGAGACCGGCATGAGCTTCTCCTGACCGAATATGCGTCGCATGTGACCCCTCGTGGGCATAGGCCATCGAACACAAGTGTCCATCCGCGTGACCTCACGCTCAGGGTAGGCAAGGATGATTGGCTAGTCGAAGCAAAAGTCGTGTATGAGGGAAACGCGACCCAAGCTGTGCGGGCCGCAATTGGCCAACTCTCGGAGTACTCGCACTTCCTGTACGAGAAGCAAAATCGTCCCCGTCTAATGGCCCTGTTCAACGAACCAGTCGGGGATGGTTTCGTCGGCCTGCTGGAGGAGCTGGGAATTGCTGCTGTCTGGAAGACCGAGGGTCGATTGGGCTGGATCAACGATTGCCACTGAGAACGGCTTGATCTGATCGTCCCGCTGAGGAAATGAAGCTTGACGACGCACCTGTGTGAACTCCGGTGGCCCGGCCACACATCAGTGTGCTGTGCGGCAAATGTAGCCCTTGAGCCGCTCGTTCTAGAACTAACCTCTACGTCGGACGGGATACTTCGCCACTCGGTCGAGCTCGTCGCGCGCGTGGCGGTCGGGGTCTGTGAAACAATGAACTGCCGACTGGCCGCGGCCGGGAGAGCATGACCGACGCCGCCCAGGGGTAGACGGCCACACCAGCAGATGAAGTTCTGTCAGTGCTCGGCAATATGGTTCCGGTATGGGATCTCCGCGGGAAAATTGGTCCTGGAAAATCATCCGAGAATCAGACAGAATAGGGCAGTGATGAAATACGTTGATCTCTTCGCCGGGTGCGGTGGACTCTCTCTGGGCATTGAGAGAGCGGGAGGGGAACTGGTAGTCGCCGTTGAAAAATCCGACATGGCGGCGAGGACGTTCTTCCACAATCTGGTCGATGACGCATCGGACATGCAGGAGTGGCTGCAGTACGTCGCCAGCCCGGTGGCTGATCAGGTCAAGAGAGGCGTGCTGGTACGCGAGCTGAACTCGCTGCTGGCGGAGGACGACATAATGTCCGGTTTGGCGGCAGAAGGAATCGACCTAGTCGTTGGAGGACCCCCTTGCCAAGGATTTTCGCTTGCTGGCCGCCGCAACCGGGACGATGTCCGGAACAAGCTACCCTGGGAGTATCTGGAGTTCGTTGCCCGGACCAAGCCCAAGGCAGTTGTCATCGAGAATGTCGTCGGGATGAACCAGCGCTTCACGCCCGATGAAGAGTCCTCGTTCGTCCAATTGCAGCAAGCTCTGGCAGAGACTGAACCGGGGTACGTTGTTCAGGGGGTGTTAGTGAATGCCATGCATTACGGTGCGCCTCAACACCGGCCACGTCTAATGATCATCGGTGTCCGAGCAGACGTAGCCAAGGGGCGGGGCCTTCGGTCTACCGGCGTGTTGTGGAAGTCGGACTTCGCTGATGTCATGACCCTTCCTTTGCCCGATCTGGCACCGGTACCAACCGTAGAGCGCTCAAGTGTTCGTACGGTCGAGGATGCCATATCCGACCTCTCACCCCACGCCAGCAAAGTAAGCCGGCCGCGAAACCGCGAGTATGTCAAGGAAATGCGTGACGTGGGCTGGAAGCTTCGGCTGAAGGCAAGACGAGACGAACAGAATCACGTGCCTCGTAAACATGCGGCGCGGACGGTCGAACGGTTTCGCCTCTATCAGTACTTAGCGGGTGCCGGGCTTGATCAACGAGTGGTGAGTCGTGCTGCGTCCTTGCCAGAGTCGGATGCGATGCTCTACGTGAAGACGCAACTGTTGGACGCCGAGATGCCAGCTACATCTCCAGACGGCAATGTTCTGGCATCCACGCTGGATGAGCTTTGCCAATTGGTTATCAGTCTCGCCACAAAAAAGCATTCCCAGAAAGTCCTGGGTTGGAAGAGTCCTGCGAGAACAGTAGTGACATTGCCGGACGACTATGTCCATCCACTGGAGCCGCGTATTTTCACAGTAAGGGAGATGGCACGCTTCCAAGGTTTCCCGGCAGCATTCGAATTCCTGGGCAAAGAGACGACGGGGGCACACAGACGGCGGGTGGAAGTGCCCCAATACTCGCAAGTGGGCAACGCAGTATCCCCTTGGCTATCCCTCGCTGTCGGGAAGATGGTCTCTAAGGTGTTAAACGGTTCGTAGTGTTGAGCTGTGCCGGAAGTCTGGTTCAAGCTTTGAATGAGAGCGGTCAGGCGAAGTCCGGCGCCGAACAGACATGCTCGGCGCCGGACTTATCTATCTCTAACGTCGAGATCGCCCAACGAATCCTTGACTTAGCTGATAGACCTCAATGAGTGGAAAGAGTGCGTCGAATTCACGATCCGCAATCTTGAACAGTGGGCCTTGTTCTTTGACACCTTTTCCCGGTTTCTTTGAGATGAGGTGATCGACAGTGATGGCTCCTGATGCTAGAAGCGGTACGACTTGATTGAGCACAGGTTTGCTCGTATGGACGATCGAGTCGAAGCGCACGTACTCTCCGTCATGCCTCAGCTCGGACGTTGCTTTTACCCAGAATGTTTCGGCGTGTTTTCGTTTTAGTGCAGTCCGCAGCGACTCCAGAGTCCAGCGCAATCGGAACGCTGAGTGCTGCCTTTCGCAGAATTCTTCGAGTACCGTTTCGTCCGCGGAGACTCGCAGTCTCAAACCTTGAGAATTGGCTCGTTTGGCGCCGACTTCGCAGTTCAGTTCAGGAAATCCCCGTCGGTCGTAGCCAAAAAGCTCGAGGAATTCCGCCGTACTCGACAGCGTGCTCCGATGCCAGTCAGGCACTTTGGCGAACATCGTGTGCCGATTCTGCACTCTTGCCCTCGTGGACTTAATCTCGATTCCCTTGTAGTCGGGTGCTTTGCTGGAGTTGGCCGAAATACCCAATTCTGTCTCTAGAAGATGCCCTACTGCCGTGTCGCCGGCCCTGTGGGTCTTGATGAAACCGCGCTCCGCCAGATCAAGAATCATCTGAAGCAACTCCTGCGACGCCGAGAGTCTATTTCTCGCTATCCCGCCCAGAACGTCTTGGAGCGCCCCTGGACGTTCCAATTCAGCTTCAATATCCGATTCACCGAGTCGAAGCACAAAGAGTTCGTCATCTAGATATAGCACTGCAGCTATATCACCAGACATGCAGATTTTCTTAATATGTGAAATCCGAAACCGTGGGTCACCTTTTTTGGTGCAGGGCCTGTACATGGCAACTTCTGACCTCAGAAACGCGCCATTCTCCATAATCGTTGCCATGCGAATGATCTTTGCTTCTTGACCTTGGCCTCGCTTGGCGTAGTCGTGAATGCCCGTGGAAACTAAGAACTCACGAAACTCTTGCGTAGCATCCGAATAAGCCTTTTCAAGAGTCGTTTCTGTCTGCTCTAGCAGTCCGAATGGTACATCCAATCTCACTAATAATTCGACATTGAGACGCTCAAGATCCGATAATTCTCTCATTTCGTATCCCTTTCCCCGGATAATGCTCAGCACTGACTATCTCGGTCACAAACTATATAGGTTAACTTGATAGGGAACCCTGTCTCGTGCCGGACCAGCAAGACCACACCGTGGACGTGGGATCTGTCGACGACGCTCTATGTGTCTGAAAAGACTTTGATCAGTCGGCGAAGGCGATTGGGTTCTAGGATTGATCATGTGGCGGATTTCATGAACACGGAGCAACGGAGCGCTCATATGGCCAAGATCCGCTCCAAGAATACGAAGCCGGAGGTCCGACTACGCAGTCTTCTGCATCGCGCCGGATACAGGTTTAGGCTTCACGAGCGATCACTTCCGGGTCGGCCCGACCTAGTCTTCACGGCCCGTCGAAAGGTCATCTTCGTCAACGGGTGTTTCTGGCACGGACACGACTGCTCAGTTGGCTCGCGGCTACCAAAGACGAACACAGATTTTTGGGCGCTGAAGCGCGAGAAGAATCAGGAGCGCGACGCCCGACAGCTGCGGGAATTGGAGTCCCTGGGGTGGAGTGTCCTCGTAGTTTGGGAGTGCGAGCTACCGCCAAATTCGCCCTTGGATGCAAGTCTAATGAGTTTTCTCGGTCCCCCGAAGCGGGGGCTCTCCGAGAAAACACCTCGGTGAACAGCCGCGCTGAAACCAAAGACGCCTTCGCGATTAGCTCACTTCGATTGCAGCACACCGGTCTTGGACGATGGCCCAGACTTCATTCCGGGCGGGGCTAACGGCACAGAAGCGACGGCCACCGATATCCGAAGGTCAGTGATGTGCTTGTCCGCCCGGGCTCTGATTCTCTCCCGTAGTGGGCGGAGCAGCACGACACGCATGGAGCCGACGCCCGTGCAAATCCGCAGGATTATCAGGGCGTAGTTGCTAGGGTGGTGGGTATCTTATTAGGGGGGACATTGCGGCGCTGCGTGGTCCGAATATCTGAGGTGGACCTTCGCCGCCTGCGGGGAGTTGCATGAATGTAAGGCCATACGCCCCGATGAAGATCGAACAACTGGAGGAACTGGCGAAGTCCGCTAGTGGCGACTCGGAGGTTCATCGGCGTCTGGTGGCAGAACTTCAACATCGTAAGAATCCTCGTGCCCAGCGGCTCAAGTCTCGACTAGAGGGTACGATCCCGCCCCAGTCTGCTGGGAGATCAGCTCGAAGCGAATCGTCTGGGAAGCCCAACGCGGTCCCGCCAGTTTCAGCAGTTTCCTGTCAGGAGCCGTCGATTGCCGCGACCCTCCCGACGCCCCACGTCTCCGCGGAGGAGCATGAATCGCTACTACGGGCCTTTGAATCCCTTCGTGCGACCTTCACCGTGGAAGCCGAGTTACTTGCCCGATGGGGAATGACACCAGCGCTGCCACAGGAAATTCAGGACCTTGTATTTCAGGAATGGACCAAGAGACTGACAAGTGCAGACAATGAGACAAAGCCCGTTGAGGCCATCGCAAAGGATCGCGTACGGATCGCCCGTGAAAGGGACGCCCTTCGAGGCGCCATGAAAGCGCACGGTATCATCCCACCGCCGCCCGCCGTTAAGGTGGCGCCTCTTATTGGAGACAACCAATGACATCAGCCCTCGAAGACGAGAATCAAGCTTGGCGCCGGTGCGAAATAGCGTGGGCTGACTGGCTTCTGGCTGAGCGATATGCCGTCATCTACCTGAGCGAGGCTGTTGGCAACTCATCAGGTACGAGGGCACCCCTGATCTCCTTTGGTGGCAAACGCAGGAGAGCGCCAGACCTGCAGACGACGAAGGCCGGAAGCAGCGAGTACTGGGAAATCAAATTCCGGGCGCGGACAGACTTTGATCCGCTGACGGGTGAACGAGTGCATTGGACAACGTACGCGGCGTTTAAGGATTACCTGGCGGTCGCTGATGAAACCCGGTGCAAGGTTTGGCTTATCCTGTTTGAAGGACCCACATCCACGTCTTCTGGCCGCTGGTTGTGCGCAGAGGTCCATGAGCTGCTAGAACATGGGCGAAACGGAGTGCGTTTCGGCAGGGGAGGCAACGAAGTCGACGCTTGGGTCTGGCCGGCCGCTGTGATGAAGATTGTTTCAGGACCTAATGTTGACCTCACCGGGGCATCAGTTGATCTCCTTCCAATTGAAGGCGACCAGCATGCGCTTCAGCCCAAGCGACTTGAACCAATCGAGCGTGAACTCAGGAAGCGAAAGCCGGGCAAACAGTCGGTGCCGTTTGCTGTGCCGGACTCGGGGACAGTAGTTCTCGAGGGCGATCCCGCCGTGGCCCTGGATGTCTTGTGCCGGTCTCTTGGGATCCCGATAATTCCCCGATATAGCGTCCTTCGGGTAGGCCTTGATGACGTAGAGATTGATGATCTTCTCGGACTCCTCCACTATGGCATTCGGGTCTTCTTGATTACTCAAACGGAAGTTGAGACATCCCTCGACTCGATTGAGTACCAAGCGTTCAAGGACAGCCGCCTGCTTGAGTGGGCCGTGGTCGGAAGTGCCCTTGACGACGCACACGGGACATGGGTGGTCGATGGTGCCCTTCCCTCCCCAGTTCCCAATGCCCTGAAGCGGGCCCTTGATGTCGCCGACGAAGTGGGCGGGATCAACGTCGGCCAGTACAACATCGTCCACGCTCCTGCGAACGCCGACTTGTTAATTACAGCAGGCGCTGGAACAGGCAAGACAGAAACTATGTCGGAGCGAGTGATCTACCTTCTGGCTACGTGCAGCGGCACCGAGGATACTCAAGAGTCTGATACCCCGATGCCTTTCGATCTTCGGGCCGACGATATCGTCCTTATGACCTTTACGCGCGACGCGGCCCGACAGATGCGGGAGAGGATTGGCCGCGCACTGATGCTCAGGCAGCGGCTTTGCCGTCGAGGCGTATTCCCTGCCCTTGCTTGGATGATGCAACTAAGCAGTGCTGAGATCACAACGATCCATACCTTTGCAAAGCATATTGTGCAGTCGGGCGGTGGCGCACTCGGGCTGTCGCCCGCGCTAAAAGTTAGCCGCCAGACCGTCGCCTTTCGATCTATACTGCACGATGCTTTATCCCCCTACCTCACGAAGCTGCTTGAGAGGTACCCTCAAGGCGTCCCGGCTTCCTACCTCTGGGAGGATCATTTCGAGGCTATCTGGGCGGCCCTCGAAAATAATGGCGTGGACTTGATGCCCATCACTGGCCAGTCCGGGGAAGTACCTGGGGTTGACTGGGGTGGGGAGGGATCGGACGGCTTGCAGGGAGAGGTACAACGAGCAACCCAACTCGTCGTGAACGAGATAGCTGTCCGGTTCCGTGAACTTTGCTTGGAGAATCAATCGATCCGCACCTCGGACCTCGTCCCCTTCGCGCTCGCGGCTATAAGGAGTCAGAAAGATCCCCGCGTCATGAAGCCGCGGTACCTCTTCGTCGACGAGTTCCAGGATACTGATGCGCTTCAAATGGAGCTCATCTTGGACATCAAAGTACTGCTTGGCGCCAGGCTGTTCGCGGTCGGTGATGCGAAGCAGGGTGTCTACAGGTTTCGGGGCGCGGAAGGCAACGCCTTCCAGGAACTTCGTTCTCGCGTCAGAGCCCGAAACCTTGATGATTTCGGCGAGTACCCTCTGTCGCGCAATTTCCGCTCCGGAGCGAGCCTTCTCAACTCGCTCCACGCACACTTCGAGCGATGGGGATCGGCGGGCCTTCTGGTCTATACGGAAGCGGAGAAACTTCGGGCTCAAATTCGAGATACGGACAAGAGCAAGGAGATTTCCTTCCAGCAGATTACGGTGACCAAGTTCGCGGAGCGTGCGGCTGTCGACGTGGCGGTCTGGAGGCGCGAGGCTCCGAAGGCGTCGATCGCTATTCTCTGCCGACGAAACTGGCAAGCGGCTGCGGTGCGATCTGAGGTTCAAGCCGCAGGGTTGCCCTGCGAATTACTTGTCGGGGGTAGCTTCTTTACATCGCCAGCTGTGAGAGAACTCCACGTACTCCTCCAGGCCGTCGCGCAACCGTCGGACGATGCAGCTCTGCTGCAGCTGTGCGAGACGAGGTGGGCAGCAGGCCTTCTCCGTGGGCAGCCGCCAATAGGCGTATTCGATCCTTCATGGCGAGTCAACGTTCCACCGGTCAAGACGTGGCACGACAGGCTTGGCTCCCTATCGACCTCAGACACCTACGACAGGTCGGATCTCGAGCAACTACGGGTCCGAATCCAGTCCATCGGTGCGCTACTCAGCCGCATGCCGGTCATGGCTTGGATTGTGGAGTGTGCCAGAGCCTTCGCGCCCGAGGCATCCCAGTTGACTTCGACCACCGATGATTCCGAGCGGAGACGATACGTTCGCTGTTTCGATCATCTGGTAACGCTTCTGGATTCAAACTTCAAGGACGGACCAGTCAGCTTGCAGAGAGTGCTTTCCTGGCTTCAGCTGAATATAGCCACCAACCGTGCCGAGGACGAGCCGGTTGAATGGGGCGACCTCGAGGGCAGGACGACAGCTCTCACCGTCCATAAGGCCAAGGGGCTTGAGTTTGACCGCGTCATAGTGCCTCATAGCTGGACGAAGTTCGAGACACCCAAAAACGTTGCGACGCGAGTCGCCGTATTACGTAGGGACAGCGAGCTCCCTCGAGTGGTCTGGCAATGGAACGGCGGAAGTGGACCGGCGAGGTTCTCGAACGTCTCCGAGGAGGATCAGTCCCTCTGGGCTCAAGACGACCTAGAAACGGCTCGTGAGGAGGCCCGGCTCCTTTACGTGGCCCTGACGCGTGCCAAAGACCAGCTTCGGGTCTACGTTCCGTATCGTCGGAGTACGCGAAACGGGCAGCCCAAGTCCTGGGCAGATCTTCTAATCTAGCGGAGGTAGTGAATGGGTGGATGGAAGGCTGTAGCCAGCGGACGGGTTGATGAGCAGTTTCTGCGTGCAATGTTGAATGAGCATGGGACCAGCTGGGAAGCCGCTTCCCATGTGACAGCAACGGGCTCGCTTGCGAGGAGCGTGCGAGCTTCGGGTGTCGTCGGTTTGCCTATCGCGACATTGACGGACCTCGTCTTGCTGCCAGGGATGCCGGATATGGCGCTGCCTCTCGAAAGATTCCCCGGTCCGGACGTTCTGGGGAGGGAAGGCAACAAAAGCTATGAGCGAGAAATCTCTGAATGGCAGCAGCTAGCCACTGGCCGCCGGTTTCGGCTGGGTATTCAGTTTGATGACGCACTGAGGCGGTTCGCCAGAGTTATGGCTCCAGATCCTGCGATGGGACGACTCCTAGTAAGATCTCGGCGGGAGTTCTCCCGCACCGTTCATACGCTGACTGCTGCGGGTGTTCATCCTCGAGAACTGTCCGTGAGCGATGACCTAGGCCGAGCGGCCGTGGATGCGTGGGCTTGGCTAGAGAACGAGATCCCGTCGCTGGCAGCGCCTCGAACGGATCTTTGGATCGATTTTCAAGAGTTTAAGACGCAATCGACCAGTCATGCACGCAACTTGCGTGACCGGATTGACCGTGCTCTGGAGGCCGCGTTTGGGATCGCCCGCGGTACGAGAGCGATCGTCCACCACGGTTTCTACTTTTTCACGCCGCCACAGTGGGCCTTGTTCCAACTACTTCGGTGCATTCCCAATGTCGACCAGATTTTCGTAGTGCATGACGATGGAGCCAATCCCGCCTTCGAAACATGGCGTCGATTCTTCGTCGATAAGTGGGACATGCCAGTACCCGGGCCTGTAACCACCCCTCAAGGCGGCTCGAGTGGAGCTGCGGATATTGCCCCTGGGGGGGAAGCGCTTCTCAAGGCGCTCAGCGGTGAACCTGTCGCGCTGGACGGGCTCGCTGAGAGCGTCACCGTTTTGGAATGCCGCAGTCCAGCGGAACTCGTACGGCAGTGGCGGCGTGAAACCGTAGCCGGAAGGGGAAATCCTCCTCGCTGGTTTGGGCGCTGATGCGAAATCCGTGGAGAGGTTCGTCAGGAGATTGGCCGGGGACGCGGGGTCTGGCCCGACAGATTTGGCACAGTTGCCGATTGGGACGTTCCTTCTCGCTATCCACGACTGCATCAAGCCGCTGGCCGGCGGCGGTGCGGAGGTGGTGCTTAGTGATGAAACGCTTCTTGACATTGCCGCGAGCGGTTATCTAGAGACCCATGGGCTGAGAGGCCAGACCGTGGACTATGTCAGCGCTCTGCGTCGCGGTCTACCATTTTTTAGAGGCTGTACGACGGGCGAGCAGTGGCGAGAGAGGGCGATACAACTCAACCGCTTGATAATTGCGGAGGTTGAGCCGCTGGGCGAGAGGGATCACGAATCGTCCGATGTCGAACGTATCCGGCTGGCGGCAGGAAACCCATTGCGTCTCATTCCATGGGGTGATCTGAGTCGGGACGAAGCGGCGGGAATTACGGCGGTGATCTCCTCCACTGTGGCGTTGGTGGAAGAGATGGCATCGCGGGAGCGAGTCGCGCTCAAAGACCACATTAGATTCCTCAGAAGCAAACTTGCGCAGGGCATGCGCGACCTTGCTGAGGACGAACGGCGAGAAATTGCTGCCAAAGTGGAGGGCTTCTCTGTTGGTCTCGATGACGAGATTGATGTTGACGGGCTCGTCGATGTCGTGGGCATGTTGCTGGGCCGAACCGCAGAGTTCGACGCACTTGGTGATTTAGAACCGAGTGCTGGCGCGATAAGTGAGCTGCGTGGTTTGGATGCGCTCGGACTGCGTAAGCAAGAAGGTGACGTACATCTGACGAACATGGCAGAGGGAGCCTTCCCTTCATTCGTTCAGACGATGTCGTGGCCCTTCCGCATGGATGACATGGTCGGCGCTACGGCCTCAGTCGATTCGATTACAGTCGAGATCCTGTCGGCCCGAGCTGAGAACGCAGCTTTGAGCGATCTCTACTTGCTATGGCTTGCACTTGATGGCGTAACGACTGGCAACAAGGTCACGCTGAGCTGGATATCGGAAATAGGAGGTGAGCGGCACAACCCCTCGGCGATCCTCTCCCTCCTGACCCGTCCAATACGAGCGACTGACGCAATACGAACGAGAGCTGCTGGTCTGAGGGTTGGGGTTGTCTCGCCCGCAGGGGATGTCGGTGGTCTGGCTGAGCCCACGCCACTGGCTGCGCAATCGGTTCCGGCAACAGAACTGAGCCGGGCTGTGGACAGGGTGGATGCCCGCGCAGCCGCGTCGGCAGTGGTCTGCGCACGGCGCCTCGCCCTTCAATGGATCCTCGGGCAGTCGGCTGCCTACCAGTCCGAGCATCACCACTCCATGCTGTACGGGAACATTGTCGGTGCGCTCGCCAGACTCAAGCACCTGAGCGCGATGAAGGCCTCGAGGACCGCCAACGATCTCTGGCGACATTTCACCCCAGGCCAGCGCTCCAGCAGTCTGGCAAAGCGCGTCATAAACGTGACTGGGCGCTCGGCTCACGGGCTTTGGATTCTTACTCTGGCCGGCAAATCCCGCCCCTCCGACAATCCGCTCGATCTCGCTTACCAAACTGCGGTGAGAGGGGAGAGGCCGGCTCTCGACATAATCGTTCCGGCTCCAAGTGAATATCTGCCTCCCGGGGTTGATGACCCTGACGTTTGCGACCAGTGCCCTGTACGACTCAGCTGCGCTGTATGGGCGCAGCAGCCAGATTAAAAAGAGCGCTAATGCGCCAGGTCGGCCCTGGGGACGGACGTAAGACCGTCTAGAATGTCAATCTGATTTGAACCCGCGATGGACATAAATTGCAGTCTCATCGGACCCAAATTCGACATCGGAGATGGCAACATTCCGTCAGGTTCGTCGATGCACAGCAGGTCCACACGTCACCGAAATCTACCTCAGTCTCCGATCCGGGCACGTGTGCCTGCGGCAGGAAGACCTCCACCGGGCTGTGCCCTGAACCAACAGCGATATCGCTTCTGCGGGCCTTCACGTACTGCCGGACGGTGGAGCACAAGATCACAGCATGATGCTCATCAACCTGACGATCAAAAAACTCGATGGGCGGTATGGCCCTGCTTTCGAGAAACACCCAGATCAGCTAGGAGGATCCCATCAATGACGCTTTTGAGCGGACCCCAACTTCGGCGCCTCCTGGACTGGAGCCCTTCGCGAGGGCGGTTCCGCAGCGGCCAGTGCTTGCCGGACGGTTCTCCGAGAAAACCCGGTGCTCGCGCGCAATGCAGCGAATCGACAAGCCCCTGACCCTGGGATTTTCGCGAATAGCCCCACTCTCGACTTCATCACTGCCTTCCACCGTTGGGAAAAACCTCTGATGGAATCAACCGTGAGTTGGGCTCAACTGAAACTGCGATTCATCAACCGGTGGGTGGGCGGCTTTGCTGCCCGGATCAGCAGGGCAGCCCAGAAGGCATCGCGTTCGGCAACAGGCGACGCCCGCGTCTCCGGTTCGCCTAATTCGTTGTACCAAGGGCCAGACGGCGCCGGAGCACTTCTTCTAGCCGTTTGCGGCGGTCCGTGTAGAACTGCTCGAACTCGTCTACCGAATCAGGGAGCCATGGGATTGCATTTCGATCCGAGTAGGCCTCCAACCGTTCTGGCGTGAAAGTCTCCTTCGCCCAAGACTGTGGCGCCCGTGCCGATTTCGATATGTTTACCGGCCCTTCCAACAATTGTAGGTTTGCCAACCCGTCCCGCATTCCTTCCGCTCGGGCAGCCGCGTCCTCCTCCAAACCGACCATCTTTGTAGCGTTCTTTGTCAGCAGGCTGCGAGGGAAGACGTGGTCGATATGATGTGTATTACGGGTATCGACGTTTGGAAACACGATTGCCAACACCGCGAAGGTGCGCTTGCGCCCGTAAGACAAGTCCAAAATGTCCTCGATCTGCGCGTCGTCGAAAATAAGGGACTTGCCCCGAGCTGCCATCTTCCTTTCGGCCTCGTCCACAGGGAACCCGCGCTCACCGTGCTCATCGATGACAGCCCGAAGGTCTCGGAGCAGAGTATCCAGACCGGAACCCCAGACGCCTGGCTTAACTAGCGATTTCAATACCCAGGTTCGCAGCTTTTCCCGGTCCGGTGCTTCGGACACTGAGGAGCGGTATGAGTCGGTGAGACCACGGTGGTGGATGTAGTAGGCAATTGGGATCAGCACGCTGTCGGCCGGAAGCGACGCTGCCGACAGCCCGAAATCGCTCAATACCCTAACTGCGACACCGAGTGAGGAACTGATTCTGTCCCACTCTCGGTCCAAAATTCTCATGTTCTCCATTGTGAAGTTCTTCACTCTGAAACCTATGTCCCTGATGCCCGCTAGGACGAGCCCGGATTTCAGTACCACGTCCTGTGAGAAGTCGAACCCTTCCCCGGTGCGGTTAAGTTCGTCGACCAGACCGTGGATCGCCTCTCGTGCGTCCCGACCAAGCCACTGTGCTGTGGCAACCGACAGCAGCAGATCGCTATAAGAGAGCACGGTCCCACCGGAATTAACTCGGATGAAAATGTCCAAGACCCTCTCGATGTCTTGGTCCTGCTCCTCGTATACGTGCAGTGAGGGACTCATGTGCACGGCCTCCCAAAGACGGCTGATCATCGAGGAAGCGCCCGGGTGATTGGCGACTCCAATGCTCGCAGCCATCGACCAGATTTCCGACATCGTAGACGCCTCGTAGATGGACCGGACGGGAAACCACAGGTGATTTTCATCGTTTGGGAACCGTGCAAGGTCTCGGTCGCTCAGCAACCGGAAGTCATACTTCATTCCGGCTTCGTTCTCGGCGGCCATACCCAAAACATTGAGATACAGCTTCCTCTCGGGGTACGAGGCCGGGTTCGTCCGCCAACCGCCTTGAGTACGGTCGGCGAAGGTTCCACGCAAGCCGATGTTCAGTGCTGAAAGGCGCTGTTGGCCGTCGAGAATAGCGGTCAATGGGCGCGTCGGCGGAAGGTCGAGCTTGGGACAGTGCTTGCCGTCGTACTGAGAGTAGTTCTTGATAAATCCGTAAAACTGGAACTTTGACGCCGTCTCCGGGGTGACCGCCCATGAAAGCAACCCGCCTATCGGGTAACCGCGCATCAGCGAGTCGAAAAGCGTCTCGATCTGCTTAGCCGACCAGACGAACTCGCGCTGGATGGCCGGCAGAACAATATCCCCATCGTGAATCTTCCGCAGTACAGAAACGATGGAGGTCGGAGGGTGGTACGGCATGTGAGCTCTCCCTGAATAGGACTGATGGCCAAGGACCAGGATACTGGATTGCCTCGAATCCTCAGGCGCCGGCGCCCAGTGTCTTTACTGCAATAGCCTTGGACATCTTGACTCAGGCGTTGGAAGCCATTGCGCCGGCCCCGACCTCGGAACTGTGGACCCTAGAGCGAGCTCGCTGGTTAACCCCGAGCGGGGGCATAACGTACTCAAGGTGCGAGTATCGAAAGATTGCCGGTCATGCCGCACTCTCGAGCGGGGAGTCCGGGGGCGCGGCGATGTCCGCCGCGCCTCGGCTCGCATGGGCGAAGCATGGAACGACGGCACCACAACCCATTCGCGTCATACTCAGATTTAGGAGTTTCATGCGGTTGGATAAAACCATGACCGAAATAGTTGGCGAGTTGCGCGAAACGCTGTGGGATCACCAAAAGACCGCAGTGAGTACTGTTTCGACCTACTTGAGCACAGGGCGGCTGGAAGGTGCTGCTCTAATCTCAATGCCGACGGGCACAGGAAAGACAGCTGTGATTGCGGCTGCGGCGGCCGAGGCTGTCAGAGACCACGGACGCAACGTTCTGGTCCTTACCCCATGGACAGCCCTGGTCAGACAGCTCAAGAACGACCTACAGGGGCGGCTTTGGGAGAGGTTGGAAATTGAAGCCCCGCCGGACTTTCCTCAGTCTCGCAGCCTTCCTTCGGCGGCTAGAGTCGGTGATTTGCTGAAATTAAAAAAACCCACAGTAGTCGTGGATACGATCGCCGCGATTTTCGCAATTCAGCGGCATTGTCACGAGTCGGGCGTCGATATTCGAACATACTTCAGTGATTTCAGTGCGGTTTTTGTAGACGAAGGCCATTATGAGCCAGCGCCGAAATGGTCTGCAGCAATCCGGTCCCTAAAACTGCCGACCATTCTCTTGACTGCAACTCCCTATAGAAATGACGAGAAGTACTTCCAGATTGCCGATGATCATCGATTCCGCTACACCCACCACGAGGCTGTGCAGAACGGGTTTCTTCGCAAACCAATCTTTTCGTCCCTAACGGGCCAAACGCCAGAGTTGTTCGTGAACGACCTCGTTGATTTTATTTCAAGCCTGACATCCACTGGAAGCCATCGTGTAATCGTTCGGTGCGGAGACGCCGAATCGATTCGTCGATGCGTCAAAGAACTTCATCGGCTCGACCGCAGCGCACTCGGTGTACACGACACATTTGAAAGCAGGGGCGGTCTAATGAAGTGGGTCCCCGACCCCAGGACTACTAATGTGGAGTTCTGGGTGCATCAGAACAAGTTGGTAGAAGGCATCGATGACCCACGATTTCGGATAGTGGCTTTCTACGATGCGTTTCGTAACGACCGAGCTGCCATTCAGCAAATTGGGCGTGTCCTACGCAATCCGAGGGGAGCACTGGCGGGTGGCCCCGCCTGGGTTCTGAGCCGCGGTGAAAGCGATCTTCAGACCTTGTGGTCGAACTATCTCCAGTTCGACCAAGACAGCATGCATGGGGCAGTAGCTACGATGCCGGATCTTGTTGAAAATCTCCTGGCATCACAGCCTAAGAGTTTCTATCATGGTGGCAGTTTCAAAACATCATTGGATTTTGACAGCGATTTAGCGTGGAAGAGCTTTGCTTATCCACTCACGACTCGCGTATTCCGTGCCCTCTCGCAACCTTTGAGCCTGAATGAACTATTTAACGACGTCAATCAGGAATGGGCCGAGATCGATCGAAGCGTTTTTCGACGCCAATCGCCCGATACGAGCACGTTCATTCTGCCGTACGTCTCGGCTGAGAACTCTCCATTCCTTCGAAGAATGGCCTTTTTCGAACCGAAGTTCGGATACACCCTAATCCGCATTGTAGGTCGACATCTCTTCTATTTCGATGCACGAGGCAGGATACCGTCTATCGTTGAGAAGAATTTCGTGCCAGTCGGATCGAAAGAGCTGACTCGATTGCTGCCGGAAACCAGTACGGTTACGGAAGTCTCTTTGTTGAACACCTCCATTGGCCGACGTTCTGCCCACGCCCGCTCCATCCGTGCGGCTTCCATTGAGGATCTGGCGCCTGATCTAGCCGACTACACATACTTATGTTCCCGGGCGGAAGGTTATGCGCGGAACGATCAAGAGACTTTTCGCAGATATCTAGGACTAAGTCGCTCTAGGGTCCGTGACTACCGCCGAACTGAGCAGACTTTCGAAGAATATCGTCAGTGGATCGAGACCCTATGCGCTGAGATGCAAGATAGCAGTGCCAGGCCAGCTGACGCTTTTTCTCGTTACGCCGAGCCGATAGACGTCCCTGAAGACCCGTCACCCCTCCATGTTCTTTTGGATATTCGAACTGAGAACTTTGTGCGACGGGAGGAAGCTGGTGATGTTGCGCTTATAGTCGGCGAAGCGGCAAGCAAAGTCGGCAATGATGGGTCTTTCACGATTGAAGTTAATGGCTTAGTTCATGACGCGCGGCTGGTATGGGATGCCTCGAGGGAGCGGTTCGGCTTTTCATCCAATACATTGGCGTCAGAAATGTTCGTCGAAAGGGGCGGCGAGGAACGCGAGCTCACGCGATCTATTAGTGCTGATCAAGCGTTTCGAGTAGTAACGGCCGACAGTCGATATATCTACGCGCACGGACAATTCTTTGAGCCCATTCGACCCGACCAAGAACTTGACAGATTTTCTCTGTTGCGGATCATGACTGGTGTCGCTGCCTTAGAATCTGCAGCGTCAGAGAAAGGTTCCGCGATCAGCGATAATCAGTGGCAGCCCAACAGCGTATTTGGATTAATCGACCTACTCGCAAATTCGGGCGGTCCGGCTGGAGCGCAGGCCATGAATGAGTTTTTTCCCAAAATCGAACTACTAATCTGCACGGATCTAGGTACTGAGGTGGCGGACTTCATTGCGCTACAACCCGATCGCGTCGCCTTCATCCATGCCAAAGCGGGGAAACGTAATAAGAAATCGGCGAGTATATTGCAGGAAGTGGTAGGTCAGGCTATTAAGAATCTACCGCACATCCAACCCACGTCTCAGGTCGTGCCCCCTTCAGGTAACTGGACCAAACCCTGGTCAGCCAATGGTGTGACCGGAACGGCAGAACGGCTGCGGGTCGGACGCGGAAGCAACGTAGACGAGATTTGGAGTCAAGTCCGTTCCGTAGTCACGGATCCTCAGGCTGACCGTGAGGTTTGGCTTGTTCTCGGAGCAGCACTCTCGGTGAAAGCTCTTCAGCAAGACGCGCAAAAGACGACTCCATCCCCCGAGCTGCTTCAGATCTACGGGCTCCTACAGACGGCTTGGAGCGCTGCGACGCAGATGGGTGTTCGCCTGCGGATCTTTTGTTCACCTTAGACTCCAACTGGCGGATTGGCCCGGTTTTTCGGTGATAGAGCTAGACAGAAGATGCTGTTCAGCCTTTGAACGTGCCATCAGACGCGCTCGAGCGGTCGGCTTCGTCCCTTGATGGTGGGCATGTGCCTCCGAGATTGCCGCCGCTCCGATCGAGGTGCGGCGTGCGTCATCGCGGCGGCGGGGCAGGGCTGTGAGGCCTAATTGTGACTTCTCTGGGTCGTTGCCAGTGTTGACTCTCTACGGAGCCTGATGCCGGGCGGCTGCGTCGAGGATTGCAGGAAGGGCCTCGCACCGAAGCGGCGGGGTTGGCCGGCACCTTAAGCGCCGAAGGTCCGGTTCCCCCAAAGTGCGGGACAATGGAAGTCCCGAGCCACGAAAGCGGGCCACCTTGACTACTCTCGAGCAGGACCCCGACGGCTTCACCCGGCTGACTCCATGGGACTGAGTGGCGCCGGCGGCGCCGGCCATCTCGACCCGCTGCTGTATCCGTGGGACGCGCCCGTCGCCTCTGGTGTCATGGACGGCAATGAATTCCGTCCCCTTGAGCTTTCGGCCGGCCTGGATGAAGCCCTCGCGCAAGCCGGCGCGGCACCGCTGGAAGCCCGTTCCCTGGTGGTCTCCATCGGCGCGAATTCAAGCGCCGACGTGATGCGGTGGAAATTCGCCAGCTACCACCAGCCCGTCAGCGCGGTCCTGCCGCTGGTCCGGGGGCAGCTCCACAACATCGCCGTTGGCCACTCCGCCCACGTGAGCAAGGCCGGCTACATCGCCGCCGCCCCGTATCCGCTGATGGGAGAGCGCACAGAGGTCTGGCTTTCGTGGCTGGACGATGTCCAGCTGATGGCCCTCGACGACACGGAGCCCAACTATCGGCGGATCCAGCTCGACGGCGAAGCGTGCCCGCTCGCAGTGGACCACGGGGAACGTCCGGAGGAGTTTTCGCTGTTCACGTCGCGCTGGGGCGTGCTGACCGACGGCGACGGCGGGAAGCTTCCCTTCCTCGACCAGCCTGCCCTCTTCAAGCTCCTCGCCGGCAGCGGCACCGGGGACCTCCTGCAGGAGGGGAAGTCCGTGTTCGACGGGCCGCCGGAGCTTGTTGCTCAGCAGCTCGCCGTGCCCTCGGTCCAGGCATGGGCGAGGGCATGGTTCAGTTCGGCCGGCCTCGCCGCCCCGGTGGATTTCGACGGGTCCTTGACCGGGTAGCCACCCCTCTGGAACGTCGCCTTCACCGGGCGGCGATGTTCCCGGCGATGTGCTGCGCAATTTACTCGGCATCGCGGCCCACGCCCGCCACGATGGACGAGCCGTGCCCCCGGTCAGCCACGGCAACCCGACGGCGTACAAACCCGGGTGCTCGGTGACGCCGCGGTGGTGCCGGGGGTAGTTCCATTCGTCCAGCACCGGCATCTCCAAGATGCTGAAGTCCAGCCGGTAGCCCGCGGCCCAGAGGACCGACGTGACGTTGGAGCTTTCTAGGTTCAGCCGAGCCGGTTCCGAAGGATGCCAGTCGTCCTTGCGCGGCGGCTCCGGCTCCGGTGCCGACATGCCGGTGGCGGCAATATAGCTGTCGAACATCGGCTTCATCCGCTGTGGAACGCCGCCTCCACCCGGCCGAGGCGTTCCGGAAGGTCATCACTGAAGACGAGGTCGCCGTCGTCGGCTGCTTCCAAATGGCCGTGCAGCCGGACGCCGCGCCGGCCGAGGTCCCGCAGGTGGATGTCGTGGCCGCCGTCGGCGCCGGACACCAGCGGGTTGCAGGCGAACCTCGCCGCGGGGGAGGGCAACTGCCCCACGGTGAGGCCGTTCAGTCCGTAGCCGGGGCCGAATTGTGCAGGCCGCATCATCCAATAGAGGAGATCCTGGCCGCGGTACCGGCGCGGTGCTTCCGGGCACGCGGACACCGCCAGGTGGATGTCGCGGCCGACGGCGAGCAGTTCCTCGGCGATCTGGCCGCCGGACTGGCCGGTGCCACGATGAGCACGGCACCGTCGGGCAGCTGGCCTGGGTTGCGGCAGCTGTCCGTGTGAAGTTGCAGGAGGTGGCTGGGCAGCTGCGCCGACAGCGCGGGGATTTTCGGCTTCTGGTAACCGCCGGTAGCGAGCACCACGTTCCGGGCCCGCCAGCTGCCCGGGGTTGTGGCCACGGTGAAGCCGCCGCCCTCCGCGGGCGCGATGCGCGTGATCTCCGCACCCGTTCGGACGGGAGCGTCGATGCTCTCCGTATAGTGCCGGAAATGGCCGATGAGGTCAGCGCGCAGCATGAAGGCTTCCGGGGCGTGGCCGTCATACGGCATGCCGGGCAGCGCGAGCGAGAAGTTCGGCTGTTCAGGCAAAACGCATCCCACCGGTCCTGCCACGCCCCGCCAAGCGTTTCGCGCCGTTCCAGCAACTGATGCTCGACGCCGGCCCGGCTTAGCCAGGAGTTCGTGGCCAAGCCAGCCTGCCCGGCGCCGATCACCAGGGTGTCCAGAATCGGTCCCATGCACAGAACCATACGCCCGGCCGGGCAGCATTCAAGGAGTGGAGCCGGCGGACTTCGCTGCCGTTGGCGGGGTGGAGTTAGCGCTTCGTGGCGGCGTTCTGTGATCGCTTGGTGTCGCTCAACCGGGCTTTGAGTTGTCTTGCAACGCATCCGTAGGGTTGCGAGACGATCTGGAGTGGAACGTTTGGGGCACGCGAGATTCTGTCGATCGAAGCAACACCTATTTCAAGGTGATTCGATTATGTATTTGAGTTCTTCTTCGCCAACAGGGATCCGGTTTCTGGCCTCCATCAAGCAAGGAAATGGTCTCAAGCCTTCCACCCGCGCGGCCGGAATCGATAAGGAAGTCGGATACCGCTGGTTGCGTGAAAGTTATCTGGGATTCCGTGGTGAGGGATTGAGTCCGGCCGGAGCGACGGAAGCGCTGGGGTTCACGACGTCACGGCTCCCGGCCTGGGAAGCTGCGGTTGGTGTGGCCACGGGCCGCCACCATCTTCAGACGAACGTCGAAGACGAGACCAAATTCTGGACGGCTTTTGGCCGCGGAGCCAGGGTGGATCAGGCGGCCGCGGCCGCCGGGGTGAATCGTTCGACAGCGTATCGGTGGATCCGCGTCCGGTTCGACCGGCTCCGGGGCTCGAAGACCACCCTGAAACGATGCCAGGTGCTTTTGCGGTTGACCGACCGGCGTTGCCGCGGTCTCGAACGCGAACGGCTCGCCCGGCTGGCGAAGGAAAGGAACGCTGCCGCCGCGGTCCAACACGCCGCCGTCCTGTCCTCGAACCGCTACGCGGACCAGGTGCTGGCCTCAACGGTTTCCGAGGCGCAACAGCGCCGCGCCGAACGGGACACGAAATACTGGCAACTGATGCGCGAGGGCAAAAGCAACGCCGAGGCATGCAGAGTTCTGGGTATGCATAGGCGAACAGGCGCATTGCTCCGGCGTGCCAACAACTACCAGATCCCCTCCCTGAAGCCCCCGCCGGCAGCGGCGGGCCGCTATCTCGATGCCCGGGAACGGCTGCGGATCGCCGACCTCCTGGACCTGGGGCATTCCATGCGCCGGGTGGCCCGTGAACTGGGCCGCCAGCCCTCCACCATCAAGCGGGAGCTGGACCGCCACCGAGACGCCGAAGGCCGCTACCTGCCCCGGACCGCCGATCACGATGCCCGCCTGCAACGGGCCCGTCCGAAGGTCCACAAACTCGTCGCCGATCCCCGGCTGCGCGGGCTCGTGCAACGCAAGCTCAACCGATGCTGGTCCCCGGATGAAATCAGTGGATGGATGAAGAAGACCTACCCCGAGGACCGGGAACTGCGGATCTGCCCCGAAACGATCTACCGGTCGCTGCTGTTGCGTGAAGGCCAGGGCCTGCACAAGCGTTACGCCGCCAAGCTGCGCACCGGCAGGAGGATCCGTAAGACCCGTTGGCGCACCCGCACGGGGCGCGGCTCGCGGATCCGCAACATGAGAATGATCGACCAGCGGCCGGCCGAGGTTGAAACCCGCTTGGAAGCAGTCCATTGGGAAGGGGATCTGATCGTCGGGGTCGGGTCCGTCTCGGCAATGGTGACCCTGAGGGAACGAAAAACCCAGTACGGAATCATCGTCAACCTGCCCCAGGACCATACCGCCGCAAGCGTCAACGCCGCCATCACCAGCGCGTTCGCCGTGCTGCCAACGTCCCTGAAACGCACCTTGACATGGGACCAAGGGGTGGAAATGGCCAGCCACGAGGCACTGACCGAGGCCACCGGCGTTCCGGTGTTCTTTGCCGAACGATCCAGCCCGGATGGCTTCGATGGTTCGTTCTTGCGGGTCATAGATGAATTCCACGTAGAGCCGCCACTAGCTGCCCCTGAGGGGATGCTGCTGTGTTGGGGGCCCAATCGAACGCAACGCCATGGCGACCCGGATCGTTAGCCACCGGCTCTTCTTGATTGGTTGTAATTGCGTAGAGGTGCGAGTCGCGACGGTAATTGGCGTGTTACCAACAGCGTTTGGTGGCCGTAGGCCGAGTGCGAGCTACGCGCGCAGATTTCCGCCGACGGCATGGAGAATCTGATCTGAACTCTGGTGCCTCTTATCTGATGCGGTGCCGTCCTGGGACCGCTGCTAGTCGCTGGCGGTGCGCTCGGGGCAGAGGTCGCGGAGCATGACTAGCTCGCGCCGGCCACCCTGTAGCAGATCGCCGGGTTCATGGGACACGGTAAAGCCGTTCCTTTCATAGGTGCGTCGGGCTGCGACATTGTCCGGCATCACGGACAGGGTGAGCGTCGGCGCACCAGCGCTCGCCGCCCAGCGTGCGATCGCTGTGATGAGTAAAGTGGCGACACCACGACCGCGAACGGCAGGGTCGACCCACATCGAGATGAGTTCGGCACGGCTGTCGTTGTCCTCGTCCGGGACGCCAGTGGCCATGCCGACCGGAGCGTTCCCGTCGGCATCGAAGGCCAGCAGATCGATCGCTCCCGGAATAGACAGGCGCTCACGCCAGCGGTCCTCCGGCGCGTCTGACCAGTCTTGCAGGCGTGAGCCGAAAGCACCCGGCGCGTCGGTCAACGCCGCGAGCCTCACCGACCGCCAGGCTCGCCAGTCGTCGGCAGCCATGGTGCGCAGCTCGATGGTCATGCCGCTACCATACCGACTTGCGCGACGGCGATAGTCGCGAGGGTCACTGATAAGGAAGGCTCCGCGAGCTGGTCTGTTGTACGTACTTAACTGTCAATCGGCCTTTAAGAGGGGTTCCGCGGGCTGCAGGACCGTCAAGAGCACCAAGGAGCATGACGCGACCTCATCGTCGGTCTTGAGTCGCTGGGTTCAATCACCATAGAGTGATCGCGAACGGCAAGCACTTCAGGAGATGACATGTCCCTCGTCCGCGTGCATAACTTCTCGGTCTCCCTCGACGGCTTCGGCACCGGCGAGGGCCAGCAACTCGACGCTCCGTTCGGTCACGCAGGCTCACGGCTGATGGAGTGGGCTTTCGAGACGCGCACCTTCCGGGAGATGGGCTTCCACGGGGAGTCGGAGGGGTTTTTCGGCGTCGACGAGGCGTTTGCCAGCCAGTGGGGACCGGGGATCGGCGTGGAGATCATGGGGCGCAACAAGTTTGGCCCTCAACGCGGTCCCTGGGAGGACGAGGAATGGAAGGGATGGTGGGGCGATAACCCTGTCTTCCACACCCCTGTCGTTGTTTTGACGCACCATCCTCGGCCGGTACTCGAGATGGAAGGCGGAACAACCTTCTATTTCGTTGACGCCGACCCCGTCTCCGCGCTCAAGCAGGCTCGCGCCCTGGCCGGCGACCTTGACGTCCGGATCGGTGGCGGCGTCAGCACGGTTCGACAGTTCCTCGAGGCGGATCTGATCGATCACATGCACATCGTCCTCGTGCCGATCGTCCTGGGCCGGGGCGAGCGGCTCTGGGATGGACTCGAAGGACTCGAACAACGTTTTGAAATCGAAGCTACCCCTTCTCCATTCGGAGTTCTCCATCTGGTCTTCACTCGTCGCACGGCCCGGTAGGCCGACAGTGAGCCGTACTTCGGGGTCCGTCTCGACTGTTGGACCAGCCGCTCGAGGACGGCGAAGATGCTGTGAGTCGCGACTGGGTGGCTACGAAGTCGCGGCCCCGCAGGCTCTCCACCAGGGAGCACTTCCTCAGCCGCCGCGGATTTTAGCGGGGCTCGTCGTGGCCCGGGAGGTTACTCACGCAACCACGCCCTCCAGTGCGGCCCAGTCGTCCAGGTACTCGGCCGCCTGACGGGGGAACTTGTCCTCACCGTGGGTATCGCGGAGGCCGAACAGGACGTCGTCGAGGTTGTCAATGAGCAGCTGCCGGCCGAGGTTTCGCTGGTTGGTGCCTGTTGAGGAAGAGTTGCGCTCGCCGGGCGTACCCGGACATCAGGTGCGTCTTCCCTCCCTCCGAGACACGGAAATGGTATGCCTGTTCCTGACCTGACCTGACCTGACCTGCTCGGCGCCTGTCGCGGTTGGTGTGCACTGTTCACCGCCCTGCAACGTGCCCCGCGACGTACTCCGCGTCCACCCCGACCAAGTGCCACTGTTGACGATGCGTGCCTGGTGAGCCAGGAGAGCCCGACCGTGTAAAGGCCGTCGCCCTCGGTGGCGCCGCGGGAGTGGCGGGGGTAGTTCCACTCGTCGAGCACCGGGATGTCCAGGACGCCGAAGTCCAGCCCGTAGTCGGTACTCGAGATGACGGAGGTGCTGCCCTCGGCGTCGAGGTCGAGGCGGGCCCCTGATTCCGCCGGAAGCCAGTCGTCGGCGGGCGCAGCCTCCGCCGCGTGCGCGTCGATGCCGGCCGCGGCGATGTACGCGTCAAGCATCACCTTCATCCGCTGCCCGAAGCCGCCTCCGCCAGCGCCAGACGGGCCGGGAGGTCGTCGCTGAAGGCGAGTACGCCGTCGTCCGTTCCCTCGAAGTGTCCGTGCAGCCGGACGCCCCGGCGGCCCAAGTCCCGCAGGCGGATGCTGTGCCCGCCGTCGTTGCCGGAGATCAGCGGATTGCACAGGAACCGTGCGGCGGGGGAGGGGAGCTGCTCCGCCTGCAGGCCGTTGATGCCGTGGGCCGGCCCGTGCAGGTTGACCTGCAGGAGCCAGTAGAAGAGATCCTGGCCGCGGTAGCGCCGCGGTGCCTCGGGGGAGACCGGACACCGACAGGTGCACCTCCCGGCCGGCGGCGAGCGGGTCCTCGGTGATCTGCCCGCCCGACTGCCCGGGTCCCCATCACCAGCACCGCGCCGTCGGGCAGACGCGCCCCGGTTGCGGTAGTTCTGGCCGTGCAGCTGGCGGATGTGCTTGGGGAGTTTGGCGGCCGACGCCGGAATCCGCGGCCGCTGATAGGCACCGTTGGCCAGGACGACGTTCCGTGCCAGCCAGCGCCCTTGGCTCGTCTTGCGCGGCGAAGCCGCCGTGCCAGGCCTGCCTGCCCCGCCCCGATCATCAGGGTGTCGACCTCGTTGTCCCGTCCTTCGGCGGGGGAGGGCCCGCTACTTCTTCGCGGCCTTGGCCTTCGGGGCCGCCGGGGATTTCGGAGCTTTCGGCGGCAGCGTGCTCACGTGCTCGAACGCCTTTTGCACCCAGGCCTTCGCCCGGGCCTCATCCCCGTCGCCCTCGCCGTTCCAGATCTCGGGTAATCCGGTATAGCCGCCCATGGGCCGCTCGGGCGGTCCGAACGGAACGGTCCGCTCGGTACTTTCAAGCGTCTCCTTGTCCGCGTCGGCCAGCTTCACGCCGATGGTGGCGCCGAACAGGCCTGCGAACATGTTGCCGTTCACGAACGCCCCGAGGTTCCCGAACATCGGCTTGACGGCCACCTCGGGATGGTCGGGCAGAACGGAGCGGAAGTGCTCCTTGTCGGAGTCGGACGCTTTCGGCATTTCCACTGGGGTACCTCCGGAAAACGGCTGGGCAGGACGGGTCTTCCTGCAGGATATGCCCGCGGCTGCGTACGGTACAGGCGGTCACGCTACGAAGCTTCGGCCTCGTCCGCAACAGGCGCCACAGTAGACTTCTTCACCTTCATGCCCGCGGCCCGGAATTCGACCCATCCGGAAATTGCGGGGGCAAACAACCACTTGTCCACAGCGCGCAGGAGTAGCCGGACTGTCAGCGGATGAAGCCGAGCTGGCGGAACCGCGTCAGGTTATCCTCGATTCCCCAACTGCCGTCTATCAGCCCGTTCCGGAAGGTAAAAAAGTACACCTCGTCCACCCGGTTGAATCGCTGGCCGCTGGGGGAGTGCCCGCGCCAGACCCCGAGATGGGTACCCGAGCACCGTAACCGGGCCACGACGGTATCGCCTTCGCTGACCATCTGGACAATGTCCATGGCGACGTCCGGAAAAGACTGGAGGAATGGTTCCACCCACTCCAGTGCTTTTGGCGCTGCCCGCGGGGTATACAACTCGTCAAACACCGTCAGGTCCCCACGGCTGATAGCTTCGATCAGCAGGGAAACTACGCGCTTGTTGTGATCGGCCGACTCGCTCATGGGTCAACGCTACGCGACGTGGCAGGCGTGGTCCGCGCAAAAAGTTACATCAAAGGCCGAAAAGATAACCGGCTGGCACCTGCTGGGCATACGTTCGCGCGAACGCAAGCGACGGCGTCAGGTAGGTTGCCCGCCGTCGGCCGCCGCTGCCAGGTGGATCACCACGTTTCCCAGGTCGCGGAAGGGCTTGAGCTGCGCGTCCGTTGCTCCGTCGTCGGTAATTAGGTGCCAGGGCCGCTCCAGCGGCGTCCACCAGTGCGAGGATTCCAAGCCGAGCTTCGTCGAGTCCGCAACGACATAGATGCGGTGGGAGTTGTTCACCATGAGGCGTTTGAGTGCAGCCTGCTCGGGTGGCGCCGACCAGGTCGAAGTCGCCGCGGCCGGCAAGGAAGAACAGCGTGGCGGCCGGGAGCGGGCCGATGGCGTCAATACCGTCGGCCTGTGCCTTTTCGATGCCCGGCTGGATCTTTTCCGCCTCTTCGCCATAGCCGAACAGTCCGCCCTCGCCTGCGTGCGGGTGATGGCGCACACGGCGATCCGCGGGTTCTCAATGCCGGAGGCGAGCAGCAGTTCGTGCCCGCGTTTGGTGGTCCGGTAGACCAGGTCACCGTTGATCTTGGCGATCGCATCGATAAGGCCGATGTGGCCGGGCTGCGTGCAAGGCCGCCTTGTTCAGCGGCCCCGTGCAGATCGCATCGACCTGGCGATCCATGGCCAGGGCAACCGCCTTCTCAATGAAGAGGTACGAACCATGCCCGGCCGCGGCCGAAAGTTCACCCCACGTGAGATCAGCCGGGATGCAGTCAATGTCGAGCATGTCGATGGTGCCCCCGTCGAACAGGGCCTCCGACGGTTCCGACACGACGGTTCAGGGCGGTGCGACCCGGGCCGCAGTTGCGACTCGCTCCCGGTGGCCCGCGTCCTCACCCCGCGATGGCCGGCTTGGGCGGAGGGCTCATTCGGGGCAGACTTCTCTGGTACCCACATCAGCGCTGGAAGGCAGGAACCCGATGATCTTCATCGTCGTCAAATTCAACGTCAAGCCGGATTGGACCGACCGTTGGCTGGATCTGACCCGCGACTTCACCGAAGCGACGCGTCAGGAACCTGGCAACCTGTGGTTTGACTGGTCCCGCAGCGTGGACAACCCGAACGAATTCGTACTGGTCGAGGCGTTCCGGGACGACGCCGCCGGCGACCACGTCAACAGCGAACACTTCACCCAGGCCATGAACGACATGCCACAGGCCCTGGCGGAAACCCCGCAGATCATCAGCGAAAAAATCGGTGCGGACAGCTGGGGCCGGATGGGCGAACTCACCGTCGCCTAGGCCCAGTTCCCGGCCCACAAGGCACGCAAGCCCGCCGCGGGGGAGGAGCCTGGTCGCCGTCTCGTTCAGCAAGGAACACCGGCAGGCTGCAGCTCCAGCCGGAAAACCCAAAGCAGCACGTCCTCGCCCGGCACGTACCAGTCCCTCGCCGGAACCCGCTCGAAGCCCAGGGATTCGTACAGACCATGTGCCCGTTCCATGAACGTCGCACTCGTAATGCTGATCGCCCTGATCTCTGGCAGCGACTGGGCATGTTCGATGACTCGACGAACAACGGCGCGCCCAACCCCGCCGCCTTGCACAGCGGGATCAACCGCGAGCATCCGGAACTCCAGCTCATCTTCCACCGCGATCTCGCTGTACGGCTGCCCCGCGAAGGTCAGCGTCACTGCCGCGACCACTGCGCCGGAGGCTTCGGCCACCCACACCTCGGCATGCTCCGCCCGGTGTTCCACGTTGTCCAGCACCCCCAGATACGGGTGGTCGGCCGTGAAATGCCCGGCGTGGAGGTACGCCTCCCGGGTGATTGTCCGGACCGCTGAATAGTCGGCCGGCCTTGCCGGCCTGAAATCAAGATTCACTGCCCGGCAGCCCCGGCTCCGGCTACCCGGGCAACGTACTCCTCCAACCGGGCCAGCGCCGGCTGGGACGAGGGATCGCCCACCGCATCCGCTCCGACGGCATTGGCCACGGCCAGCGCCGTGGCGTAGTCGAGCCCCGCCCTCAGTGCCAGAACCAGAGCCGCGCAAAATGCGTCTCCCGCACCGATGGTGTTCGCCACCCTCACGGCCGAAGCGGGAGCCTCTGCCACCCGCCGCCCGTGCTCGAACATCGCCGACCCGTCCTTCCCGTACGTCACCGCGACAAGCTTTGCCTCCGCCAGCGCCGGAATCAGCTGGTACTCGGTCTCGTTGACGATGACCAGGTCGCAGCGCTCGAGCAGCTCCGCCGGCAGGTCCATGGCCGGGGCCGCGTTCAGGACGAAGAAACCGGCGGAGCGCCGGGCGGCTTCCAGCACCACGGGCAGACCCACTTCGAGCTGGCACAGCACCGTCTCGTCCGGCCCGAACTGCAGGCCCCCCACCGAGAACCCGGAGTTGGCCCCGGGGCACACCACGATCTGGTTTTCACCATCCCGGTCCACCACGATCAGCGCCGTGCCCGTCGCGGCGCCGTCGAGCTCGAGCACTGCCACATCAGAAGTGTCCACGCCCGCTCCGGAAAGAGACTCCAGCATCAGCCGGCCGGACGCGTCATCGCCCACCGCCCCGACGATCCGCGCGCTGGCGCCCAGGCGGGCAGCAGCTGCCGCCTGGTTGGCTCCCTTGCCGCCCGGCTGCTGGTGCAGACTGCCGCCGCCGATGGTCTCCCCGGCACCCGGCAGCCTGTCCGTGGTGGCGATGATGTCGAGGTTGATGCTGCCGACGACGGTGACGGCAGGAAGTCGATTGCTCATGGGAAGTCCTATCGGGGCCAAGGGGCTGGATTAGGAAATAGTGTACTTCATGGTTGTACTTGTCCGTCATACATGGTTGTATAACAACACGCATCGCAAGGGCAGGACGCCCTGCAGAACAAAGGAGTTTGATGTGAACACCCCAGCAACAGTCACCACTTCGCCGCCAGGCCTCGCCGGGGCGGAGCCGAAGTTTGCCGGCCGCCGTGCCGCCCTGCTGATCTCGACCCTGCTGCTCGGCGTGCTGTCCTTCCAGCTCAACGCCAGCATGGTCACCCCGGCGCTGCCGCAGATCGCGGCCTCCTTCGGCCTGGGCCCGGAGAGCGCAGCCCCGGTCCAGTCCATGTTCTTCCTCGCCGGCGCCATCGCCGGGCCCGTCATCGGACGCTGGAGCGACTTCATCGGCCGCCGCGCCGCCCTGCTCCTGGTCCTCGGGATCATGGGCGCGGGGACCATCCTCTGCATCGCCGCCCCCACCCTGCCGCTCCTCATCGCAGGCAGGTTCCTCCAGGGCGTCTCCAGCGCGGTCTTCGCGCTCGCCTACATTGTCCTCAGCGAAAACCTGCAGGCCCGCGTCTTCGGCACCTCCGTGGGCATCATCGCCGCCATCAACGGCGGCGTCGGCGGCGTGGACGGCTACGTCGGCGGCCTGATGGCCGAAACCCTCGGCTTCCGGTCCATCTTCGTCGTCGTCCTGGTCCTGACGGCCATCGCCGCCGCGTGCATCATCAAAACCGTCCCCAGCGGACGTCCGCAGGGAGTACGCGGCGCCATGGACTGGTGGGGCGCAGGATCACTTTCCGTGTTCCTCGTCTTCATCACCTACTTTGTCTCCGACGGTTCAGCCGCCGGCTGGACTGCGCCCAGCACCCTGGCCCTGCTGGCCGGCACCGTCGCCTCCTTCACCGCCTTCTGGATGATCGAGAAGAAGCGCAGCCACCCGCTGATCGCCGTGCACCACCTGCGCTCCCGCCAGGTCTGGCCCGTCATCGCCACCACCGTCCTGACCCTCGCCGGCATCTTCGCCATCATCAACTTCACCGTGGTGCTGCTCAGCCAGGACATCCACCAGGGCTTCGGACTCAGTGCCTCGCTGTCGGCACTGCTGTTCCTGACCCCCGCAGCGCTGATCGGCGTCTTCGCCGCACCCCTCGCCGGCTGGCTCGCCGACCGGCGCGGCTGGATCAAAACCCTCCGGGCCGGAACGGGGCTGAGCCTGGCCTGCGCCATAGCCGCGGCCACCTTCTCCGACAACCAGATCGCCGTCCTGATCGCCATCGCAGCCCTCGGCATCTTCTACAACGGCTTCTTCCTCACCGCCATCAACGGACTCTCGGTCCTGCTCTCACCCAAGGAAGCACCCGCCGCCCTGCCCGGCATCAACGGCGCCTCCTTCGGCATCGGTGCGAGCCTCGGCGTCGTGCTCGTGGCACCCTTCGCCGCCCAGGCCACGTCCGCCGGCTACACCACCGCCCTCTGGATTTCGGTCGCCATCACCGCGGCCGCCTTCCTCGTCAGCCTCTTCGTCGCGGCACCCAAGGGCGAAAAGCTCTGATCCGACACCGACGTGCACCACGTCCAGCACCAACGTCCAGCACCAACGAAACGAGAAACCCAGCAATGACCATGCCCACCAGCCACCCGTTCTACCTCGACTGCGACACCGGGATCGACGACGCCCTCGCCCTGGCCTACCTGCTCGCCTCGCCGCAGGCGGACGTGCGGGGGATCGGCACGGTCAGCGGCAACGTCAGTGCCGCCGTCGGCGCCCGGAACACCCTGGACCTGCTCCGGCTCGCCGGGCAGGCCCACATCCCCGTCGCGCTCGGCGCCCACCACCCGCAGGCGGGCACCTTCCGCGGCGGCGCCCCGCATGTCCACGGATCCAACGGGATCGGCGGGGTGGACCTGGAGACCGCCGACGCCGAGCTGGTGCCCGGAACCGCCGCCGAGATGCTGGTCCGGCTCGCCCACGAACATCCCGGCCAGCTGCGGGTCCTGGCCATCGGACCGCTCACCAACATCGCCGAGGCGCTGCGTTTGGACCCCGAGCTGCCCCGGCTGGTGCAGGGCATCACCATCATGGGCGGCGCCGCGTTTGCCCCCGGGAACATCACCCCCGTGGCCGAAGCCAACATCGCCAACGACCCCGAAGCCGCGGCGGACGTGCTCGCCGCCGACTGGGATGTGACCCTGGTGCCGCTGGACGTCACCATGTCCAGCGTGCTCGAGGAAAGCCACCGGCAGGAACTGCTCGCCGCGGGCCATCCGGTGCCGCAGGCCCTGGGCGACATGCTCGGCTATTACTTCCGCTTCTACGAGAGCCAGTTCGGCCGGGCCTGCTCGGCGATGCACGACCCCCTCGCCGCGGCCCTCGCGGTGGGCGGCGTCAGCGCGGCGGTAGCCCCGGTGGTGACGGTCGACGTCGACACCACCGACGGTCCCGGCCGTGGCCAGACCATCTGCGACCTCCGCGGACGGTACCTGGATTACCCGGATCAGCCCGGCGCCCGCTGCCGGGTGGTGCTGGAGCTCGACGGCGACTTTGCACCGCACTTGGTAGAGACGCTGCTTTGGGGCCGGCCGTCTTCCAGTCCGCGGAAGGGTTCCCCGGCGTGGGCAGATACCGACGCTGCTGCGGGTCTTTGCTGACTGCCACTATCCAGATAGTGCAAGATAACCACATGAAAAAAATTGTTATAGCTAGTTTCGCAGCGCTCATGATGGCGTTTGGCGCCATCACCTTCGCGCTTCCAGGCAACGCGGCCCCGAGCAATCCAGCGACCCAGTCACCACACATCAGCGGTCAAATCATGGTTAAATTCCGCGATAATGGCGCGGCAGCCGGTGTGCTTCGGCAGCATGGCCTCAGCGATGGACCCGGCATCGGCAGCACTGGCGCGCACCTCATCAAAGTGCCGGCCGGTAAAGAACTTCAACTCATCGAAGCCTTAAGCAGGAACCCGGGAGTTGAGTACGCCGAGCCGGACGAGCTGGTTACTGCCGCTACGGCTGACGAGTATTTCCCTAGCCAGTACGCTCTGCAAAACAATGGCCAATCATTTACTAACACTGCCGGCACGCTAACTGTAACCGGGCGCGCCGAGGACGCTGATGCTGATGTGGACGCCGTCGAAGCGTGGACCGTCACCACCGGTAATGGCATTGGTAATGGCATTAAAGTTGCCATCATCGACTCAGGTGTGGCCGCCGACAACGACGACATCTCGCCGCAGGTTGATGAACGGGCCAACTTCAGTGATAAGAAAATCGTTGTACCTGATGATTACGATAGGTACGGCCACGGCACGCACGTCGCTGGCATCGTCGCCGCCATCGCCGACAACTCGATCGGCGTCGCCGGTGTGTGCCCGGACTGCAGCATCCTGGATGTCAAAGTGCTCAACGACAACGGGTCCGGCTCCAGCTCGGCCATTGCCAACGGCATCGATTGGGCGGTGAGCCATGGTGCGAAGGTGCTCAACATGAGCCTAGGACAGCGTGTCTCTTCACGCACCCTCGAAACTGCAGTCAATAACGCATGGAATGCAGGTGCGGTGGTAGTTGCCGCAGCAGGCAACGCCGGTACTCAGGCCAAGATCTACCCAGGCGCATACCCTAACGTTATTGCCGTCGCCGCAACCGACAACACCGACGCCAAGGCATCCTTCTCAACCTACGGCAAGTGGGTGGATGTTGCAGCGCCCGGTGTCAATGTCTATTCGACCTTCCCGAACCACCCCTTCGTCCTGGGTACGCAGAACGGCCGCTCTCAGGGTTATGACATCGCCAGCGGCACCTCAATGGCTTCACCTATCGTCGCTGCCACTGCCGCGCTTGTCTGGAGCACGCCTGCTGACACCGACACCGACAACACATCAGTCCGCAAAAAGATCGAATCGACTGCCGACAGGATTATGCCTGGCACGGGCACCTACTGGGCCCACGGCCGCGTGAACGCATGCAAAGCAGTCGGCTGTGTAGAGCCCTAAGTGTAAACGCGGTTGCAGTCCCTCCGGTCAGGACTGGAGGGACTGCATCACGGACAGGTGCCCGGCGCGTGCTGCGATCAGGCACTTGGCCAGGTAGAAGGGCCGGTTCGCGTGCCTGACGTACTGCGTCAGCACGAGGACCGGATCCGGGGCCCTCAGGTCCAGCAGCTTGGCCCGGCTGGGCCCCACCTGGCTCAGGCTGATCTGGCACTCGCCGGGTCCGAGGACCCGGCCGAAGCGTTTGTTCAGGCTGGCAAGCAGGGTGCTGCCGCCGTCGTCGTCGATTTCCAACGGCGCGGCGGCAGCGGAACTGCCGCCCAGGCTCACGGGCAGGGCCGAGATGTTTTCCTGGAGGTGGGCGATGGCTTCGCCGTCGCGGATCAGGACGGACTCCCAGAGCCAGCAATCGGTGCCGGGCTCCACGCCCACGCCGGGGGCGACGAACTCCGAGGCGGGCTGCCGCTCCCGTTGGATTCGTTTGATCTCGAGGTGTTGCCCGGGGCCGCCGAGGACTTCCTCGAAGGGGCGGATCCGCTCGATTCCGATGCGGGGGAGGGTGTCGGCGACAAACCGGCCGACGCCGCGGCGGGCCCGGATGAGACCGTCCTCCTCGAGCAGCATCAGCGCCTCGCGGACCACGGTGCGGCTGACCTTCATGTCCGCGCCGAGCTCCGTTTCCGTGGGGAGCATCGAACCGGGCGTCAGCAGGTTGTTGCGGATGGCCTCGGCGATCCGGGAGTACACGGCAACCCGGAGCGGCGAGCCGGACTGGGCCTCCACCGGCTGGGACAGGAACCTGGCGGCGTCCTCGTGCACGTTATTCCTCGCTTAGTGGTGTTCGGAAAATCCAGCCTACTCCACGGTGTGACGCGTTGTTGGACAAGGTGCCTTCAGGGATGGCGCTGCTGCGCAGCGGGCTCGCCGCCTTCGACCAGGCGAACGGCGCTTCGAATCTGGCTGTCGGTGACCCGGCGCAGCTAGATGGGGCTGCCGAACTCGCGGATTCTAATTCCGGTGAAGTCCGCCGGGCCGCCGTCGGCGTAAAACGAGATACCGGTGTCGCCGTCGGTGAAATGCACTTGCTGCGAAAGCACCGTGTGCCCGGCGTTCACGAACACTTCGACGCTCTGTGTATCGACGAAGATGCGCAGGTGCACCGATCGCGCGTTGGCGTCGATAGGCGCGGCAGCACGCGAGTAAGGCACGAGCGGGTAGCCGCTCTGGTCTGAGGGCGCACGGTCGACGTACAGCTCGTCGCCGTACTTGCCAACGTTCGTATGACGCAATCCGTCTGAGGAGCGGCCGACCGAGATCCCAACGTTCGTAGCCGCGTCCCATGAGATGTCGAGCTCGAGCTCGTAGGCGCGCCCACTCCACGGCAGCACGGAGCTGCCGTTGACCGTGCGATCGGGGAGCGTGGTGGTCGCGGTGACGTGGCCCGAAAGCGCCTCAACGGGGGTACTGAGCAAGCTGTACCGGCCGCCCGATTGGTGCTCGAGCCGCAGTTCCCGCACGATCGAGTTCTGCCCGTTGTACCCGTCGGATGCATCGGTGGGTACGTCGCGGTCCGCGTACTTCCAGTTGTTCATCCAGGCGATTGCAAGGCGTTTTGTCTCCGGTGCCTCGACCGACGGCCATGTGACAGCGGCGTACCAGTCCCAGCCCCAGTCGAGCCACTGCGGTGTGAGGCTGCCGGCGCTAAACGCCGTGCCGTTCCAGGCGCCCGTCCAATACGCATAGGTCATCGGTAGGTCGATACTGTAGGCATCCATGCTCGCGCCGAGCACCCAATGCCGTGTGCCGTCGCCAGCGGTCATCTCGAACAGATCGGGGCACTCAATCCCGCCGAGCGCAGGGTTCGGGTAGTCGAAGTTGGATTTCCACTGCCAATTCCGCAGGTTCGGCGAGGTGTAAAAGGCCGCGTAGCGTGCCCGTCCGATCACGCACACCCATTCGCTGCGTACCTCGTCCCAATGGATCTTGGGGTCCCGGAACCACTCTGCGTTTTCGATCTCCGCTGGTGTCGTGGCCGTGCGGCCGTCGGTGTTGACGATAACCGGGTCGGGGAGGGCGGTGAAGGTGTAGCCGCCGTCGGTCGACCAGTAGAGGTACTGCTCCTGATACTTGCGGATCCCGTCGGTCGGCTGCGTCGCGAGTGCGATCACCGCCCCGGCGCCGAAGCCGGCGGTGTTGGCGGCGTCGACGACGGCCGATCCCGACCACACCGGGAAATCGGGCTGCAAGGGCATCACCACGCCGTGGTGGGTGAAAGACACGCCATCACTGGTCGTCGCGTGGTCCCATCCGCCCGGGCCATTATTCTGCCCGGAGTGCAGGTAGTAGAGCTGGTAAGCGCCGTTGGTAGATACGGGTCGCTGCGGGTCGCACAGCCAGCCCGAGGGCGGAGTCATATGATAGACCGCCCGCAGGGATGACTGGGCGTGCGCTGCAACGGGTACGGCGCTGCTGGCAAAAAGGGTAAGAGCACCAACGCCTGCACCTTGCAGGACAGTGCGTCGTGAGATGTCGTGCCTCATAAATTGGTTTCCTCTCAAGATTCGGCGGGCGCCTTAGCCAGCTGAACGTGGTGGTAGCGGAGGCGCATCGGGGGTGGGACATGGCGAGGTCCCGGGCAGCAACGCTGCGCGCTCTTCGGGCTGGAGAAACATCCACCGGTGATCGTGACAATGAAATGCCGCTCAGCGTCGAGATGCATGGGCTCACCGGTTACGCAGGACGATAATCGGATTCGCAGGCGATGGTCAAGCGTTTAATCAAACAGCTTGTCACTATCCCGGAACGGCGCGGTTCACCTAGAGTCTTCCTGAGCTGAGGTGACGGGAGGCAAAAAGAAAATATTGCTAAAACGCTTGATCAAGGAGACGATTCACGCTAACTTACAGTGATCAAACGCTTTAGCAGAATGGACATCAGCGCAGATGAAACGCTCAGTCTTCTTCCAGCCCAACGATGGATGGGTTGGGGACCTTATCCCCTTCGAAAAGGATGGAGAGTTCTGGCTCTTCTACCTTCACGAAGACCGCTCGGATCCCAAACCCGGTACCTCATGGAACCTCGTCACCACCAAGGACCTCACGCAGTTTGAGGACCACGGCGTTTCTTTGCGTCACGGCAGCGAAACCGATCTGGACTTCAACGCCTACACGGGCAGTATCGTCGTCGACGATACCGGCATTCACCATCTGTTCTACACAGGCCAGAACCCCCGGAATCTCGGCCCTGACGGTACGCCCCTGCAGCTGGTCATGCACGCCTCGAGCACTGATGGCATGCAGACCTGGGTGAAGCACCCGGAACTCACGTTTGGTGCTCCGGACGGATATGAGTCCGGGGACTGGCGGGATCCATTCGTGTTCCGGGATGAAAGCAAGGACCAGTGGCGGATGCTGTTGGCGGCACGGCATTCCGACGGGCCGGAACGGCGTCGGGGTGTTATCGCCCAGTGCGTGTCCAGTGACCTGATGACCTGGCAGCACACTGAACCCTTCTGGGATCCGCGCCGCTACATTACGCATGAATGCCCGGACGTCTTCGCTTGGGGCGACTGGTGGTACATGGTGTACTCCGAGTTCTCGGAATCGTTCACTACCCGGTACCGCATGGCCAAGAGCCCCGACGGGCCCTGGACCGTGCCGAACCTGGACAGCATCGACGGCCGCGCGTTTTACGCATCCAAGACAGCAGAGCGCGAGGGGCGCCGCTTCTTCTTCGGGTGGATCGCCAGCAAGGAAGGCGATACCGATCAGGGACCTTGGCAGTGGGCCGGCACGATGGCCGTTCTGGAAGCCCGCCAAAACCCGGACGGAACCCTGGGATTTTCTTTCGCCGATGAACTCGTGGACAGCTTCTGGGAAGACATCCCGGTATCCCTGACCAACGACCTGCCCACACGGCTGGACGTGCCGGACGGGTACACCGCTGTCATATCCGACGAAGAACTGCCCAGCCGGTTCTATGCCAAGGCAGTGCTGGACATCGCCCCCAACGCCACCGAATGCGGGCTGTTGCTGCGCTCCAGCCAGGACGGAGACAAATCCTACATTCTGCGCTTGGAACCGAAACGTGGCCGGCTTGTCTTCGACCGCTGGCCACGGGCCATCACAGGAGACGCCCAATGGCAGGTGTCCGGGGACGTTCCGTTCGACATCGAGCTGGAGCGGCCCTGCGACCTTGCTCCGGGCGAGCACACCCTGGAGGTGATCGTCGACGGCGACCTGTGCGTCGCCGTCGTCGACCGGCAGGTAGCTCTCAGCACCCGGGTCTACGACCTGCCGGCGGGACGGATCGGCCTGTTCACCGGCGAAGGATCCGTCACCGTCACCCAACTTGAGATACGCAAGCACACCGACAACTGAATACCCCCACCCCAACCTGTGTTCCAATCAAGGGAGATTGCCGCAATGAAAAAACTATTCCGTGCTGCCGCCGTCGCAGCCGTCGCTGCCCTGGCTTTGACAGCCTGCGGCGGCGGAGGAGGCTCCAGCGACCCGGCCAACGTCAGCCCGACCGGGGAAATCAAACCCCGTGAAATTTCGTGGCTGCTTTCCCGGCCCGCTGATGGGGCAGTCATCAACATCATGAAGAAGCTCGCTGACGATTATGCGAAGGACCACCCGGGCTTCGCGCTGAACTTCATTACCACCCCGGACCGCCCCTCCTACATTCAAAAGCTGGAGACACTGGCTGCGGCAAACAAGCTCCCTGAGCTTTTCGACACCGACGCCACACCCTTCGCCCAGCAGCTGGCAAAACAAGGCAAAATGGTAGACGCCGACAAGCTCTTGAAGTCCCTGGACGTCTACGATGACTACCGGCCCGGTGCGTTGGACTACCAGCGCTTCGACGATGGCTCCCTGTACATGATTCCGTTCCAGTTCGAGCTGGAATTCATCTGGTACAACAAGGCACTGCTGCAGCAAGCCGGGGTGTCCGTCCCGAAGTCCCTCGATGACCTCCCCGCCATGTGCACCGCCCTGCGCGATGCCGGCATCACCCCCATCGCCATCGACGGCCAGGACCAATGGCCCCTCGAGCGGTACGTCGCCTACCAGCCGTTCCGTGAAGCCGGGCCGGATTTCATCCAGAAGCTCAAGAAGGGCGAAGCGAAGTTCTCTGACCCTGCAGGCCAGAAAACCGTCGAATGGCTGGCGTCGCTCGGCAGGGCGAAGTGCTTCCAGGATGGCTTCTCATCGCAGGGCTACTCCGACGCACAGAACCAGTTCACCTCCGGCAAGGCGGCGATGTACAACATCGGCACCTGGGAGCTGCCCAGTCTGGCCACGGACAAACTGAACCCTGATGTGCGCGATGACATCGACTTCTTCACCCTGCCGACGACTGCAGGATCAGTCACCGCTGCCAACGAGTTCGTCTCCCCGTCCGGGATCGGCATGGCCGTCAACTCCAAGACCTACGACCCGCTCGTCAGCGACTTCCTGAAGTTCGCCCTGAAGAAGTACCCGTCCGAATACGCGGCCACCGGTGCACTCTCGCCGACTACAAACGTAGAGACCGCCGTACCGGCCAACGCCACACCCTTGTACAAAAAGGCCCTGGAGAAGGCCAACGACCTCGGGGACAAACAGGCCATGCCGTGGGACACCCAGCTGGACCCGACAACCAACGGCCGGCTGCAGCAGGAACTCGTGCTCCTCGTCCAGGGCAACATCACACCGGAACAGTTCACCAGCACTATGGACAGCACCGTCGCGCAGAACGCCCCGAAGTTCTTCAAGTAATCACAGCGGTGGGGGCTGCGGCCCCCACCCGAAAGGCCTAGCCATGCTCCCCAACAGGTCACGACTTTCTGTCCTGGTGTTCCTGCTCCCACCCTTGCTGCTTTACGGCGTCGCCGTGCTGTTCCCCATCGTGCAGTCGCTGTTCCTCAGCTTCTTCTCCTGGAACGGCATCAGCGACATGGAGTTCGTAGGGCTCGCCAACTACGTGCGGATGCTCACCGCGGACGACATCTTCTGGCGCTCCTTCTTCAACGCCCTCGGGTATCTCGCCATCTGCCTGGTGCTGCAGCTCGGCGGCGCCCTGCTCGTCGCCAGCCTCCTCACCTCGATGCGACGCGGCCGCGAGCTCATCAAAACCCTGTACCTGCTGCCGGCGGTGATCTCCACCGTGGCGATCGCGTTCCTCTTCGTTCGCATCTACTCCATCGACCCGGTCGGACTGCTCAACCAGCTGCTGCACTGGATCGGCCTCGGCGCCCTTGAACGCCCCTGGCTCTCGGACATCAACACCGTCCTCGCCGCAGTATCGGCTCCCGAAGGGTGGCGGTTCACCGGCCTGTACATGCTCATCATCTACGCCGCTTTGCTGTCCGTTCCGCAGGAACTTGAAGAGGCAGCCCGCCTCGACGGCGCGTCGCGGTGGCAACTGTTCACCAAGATCCGCTTCCCGCACATCATGCCTGTCTGGATCACCACCACGATCATGGCAACAACCTACGGCTTGCGCGGATTCGACATCCCCTACCTCATGACGAATGGCGGTCCCGGACAGTCCTCCGAGCTGCTGACCACCTATATGTACAAGACGGCCTTCTCGAGCACCGACTTCGGATATGCCAGTACCATCGCCGTATTCATCGTCGTCGAGTGTCTGGTCGCCGTAGGGCTCATCCTCTTCATGCTCAAACGAAAGGCGGACGCATGACGGCGCCGGCAGCTCCGATTACAAGGCCCAGGGCAGTCCCATCAGACAGCCCGCCGCCGCTGCGGCGGCGTCGGCCGCCCAGCCTTCACAGCACCCTGTCAAGAGTGCTTATCGCCCTTATCGTCATTGTGCAGGTCTACCCTCTCGCCTGGCTTTTCATCACCAGTCTCCGCACTGAGCACGACTTCGCGACGGGTGACCCCTTCGCGCTGCCAAAGTCCCTGACGTGGGAGAACTACGCCCGCGCGTTCGAGACGGGCAACCTCTGGTTGAACATCCTCAACAGTTTCATCGTCACCATGGGAGCCAATGTCCTGATTGTGCTCCTGGGAATGATGGCTGCTTATGCGTTGCAGGTCCTCGGGTTCCGGTTCAGCAAGTTCGTCCGCAGCCTTTTCCTGATCGGCATCATCGTGCCCGTCCAGATCGCCCTCGTGCCGCTCTTCATCGACTACTCAACCATCAACCTGCTTGACACCTACGCGTCGATGATCATTCCCTTGGCCGGCTTCGCCCTTCCGATGTCCATCTACCTGTTCTCCTCGTTCTTTGAATACATCCCCCGGGAAACGTACGAGGCAGCCTCTCTTGACGGAGCAGGTCCGTACCGCATCTTCGGACTCATCACCCTGCCCCTGTCGGTAAATACTGTCGTGACAGTCGTCCTGGTCAACAGCATCTTCATCTGGAACGATTTCATCTTCGCCAACACCTTCGTCCTCTCCGAAGAACTGAAGACCATTCCGCTCGGCCTGCAGAACTACATTGGCGCCATGGGAAAGACCGACTGGACGGCCACCTTTGCCGCCGTCTGCGTCACCATCACGCCCCTGCTGCTGGTATTTCTCGTGCTGAACAAAGCAATGATCCAAGGCCTGGAAAGCGGGGCGACGAAGGGATGACGGCCACGGCAGACGGATATACTCCTGATGGAGGGCACATGATTTCGCAGGAGAAAGATTCAGGCAGCGCGGCCACCCCCGACGTTCCTGTCAGAACCGGCCGCGCCCATCCGGTTACCCTCCGCGAGGTTGCTGAAGCAGCCGGCGTGTCCACCGCCACGGTCTCGCTGGTCATCAACAAGAAGAAGAATGCCCGCATTGCGGATGAGACGCGTCAACGGGTCAAGGACGCGATCCGGCAACTCGGTTACCGCCCCAACGCGATGGCCAAGACCCTGGTCAGCGGCACCTCACGGTTCATCGGTCTCGTCGCCGACGCCATTGCCACCACCCCCTTCGCCGGCCAGATCATCCACGGCGCCCAGGACGAAGCATGGAAACACGGGTACGCCCTTCTCATCGCGAACACCGAAGGCAACCGCGACCTGGAACAGGACGCCATCGCCATGATGCTCGAATACAAGGTACGCGGAATCCTCTACTCCACATGGTTCCACCGGGCCACCGACATCCCGGAAACACTGCGCGAGGCGGACTTCGTCCTCGTCAACTGTTTCTCTCCAGAGGCCGGGGCGGCCCGCTCTGTCGTACCCGACGAAGCACAGGGTGGACAGTCGGCAACGGAAATCCTGCTCCGCGGCGGCCACTCGCGCATCGCCTTCATAAACGCCACGATTCCCGCCCCAGCCAAGGACGGACGGCTCCAAGGGTACAAGGAAGCACTCGAGGGTGCCGGAATTCCGTTCGACCCCCACCTGGTCATGGAAGCCTATCCGGACCAGGAAGGCGGATACGGCGCAACCGAAGAACTGCTCAAACGCAACGTCACCGCCGTGTACTGCTACAACGACCGCATGGCCATGGGCCTCTACGACGGCCTCCGGGAAAACGGGCTCTCCATTCCAGATGACATGGCCGTAGTCGGTTTCGACAACCAGGAAGTCATCGCCGCCCACCTTCGTCCGCCGCTGTCCACAGTGTCCCTGCCCCACTACGAACTCGGAGCGGCAGGAGTACGCATGCTCCTGGGCCTGGACGAAGCACCCAACGACTCCGCCGTGAAGATCACGTGCCCCACCATTGAACGCGCATCCGTGGCTGTGCACTCACCCGCATAGGTTCTCGGACTGTTCCTGCGGTACCGGAGGCGGGCGTCCGTGCTGGCAGTCATCGCGACCGCTTCCATCATTATCGGGTTCGCCGCCATGATGGCTGGGAATGTGGCCGAATTCAGGTTCTTCAGCGACCAGCCCGATCAGGAAGGCAACGCCCGCATGGGGGCCTGGATTGCCTTCCTGATCGGGCTCCTGACAGTCCTCTCAGGGGTGCTGCTGCTGGGCGTGGCTTCCTGGCGTCGGGGGATCCTTGCTTCATGGGCCAGATGGATATTCGTACTGGCGCTTCCCGCCACGATTGCCGTTGCGGCTGCCGGAGCATCGCTGTAGGGCGGGAACCGAAGCGGGGCGCAGGTTGCTGCGCCCCGCCGTGCCCACTAGTACGCCCGCACGTACCTTCGTGCTGGCCGCCCGGCTTTGGCTTAGGCCCGGGCCTTGGCGTGGCCCTTGGTGAGGATCAAGGCCAGGGCCACCATGCCGACGCCGAGCAGCAGGTGCAGGACGTTGTCAAAGCCGTTCAGCGGCACGAAGTTCCCGGCCGAATCCTGGGGGATGACCAATCCATAGACGAACAGGACCAGGTAGATGATGCCGCCGTAGAGGAGGAAGGAGCGCGCACCGGAAGCGGTCTTCGCAAGGGCGAGGCCTGCGGCGCCGAAAAGCAGGTGGACGATGTTGTGCAGGGCCGAGACCTGGAAAAGGCCCAGCAGCAGGGCCTCGGAGTGGTGTCCCGCGAAGTGTAGCTGGTCGTAGTTGGCGGTGATTCCCGGCACGAAGCCCAGGACACCGACCAGCAGGAACACGGCACCCACAACCATCGATGCCTTCTGGATGTTGGTGCGGGTAGCCCTGCCGGAGCTGGTGTGTGTCGTCATGATGATCTCCTGAATGCGGTTTGAGTTTATAGATCGACTGGGTTCGCCTTGCCTGCCAACCCAAGAGGTGATGTCAGTTATTCGGGCGTTGCGGCATGTCGGATGGGTGACTGGCAAAATATTCTGGAAATCACTCCGGAGTTTCGGCAGGCGCGGCTACCCGGGGTTCCGGGCTGCAGCCGGTCGCCTACGCTGCGGAATGCCGGCAGACACTATCTAGGTGTTTTTACCACGGAGGTTAGTTACGCGGCTTGCTGGTGCCTGACCTTTGAGTGAGTTGGGGCCTCGGTTGTGATTGAAGTGGTGCAGCCGCGCCGGGAAAGCGGCAACACGCTGGGCCTCTCCACGGCCCGCTTCTGGCGCCTGCAGTCCAGCCCGGTTTGCTTTCCAGGACCTCGGCGCTCTTCCTTGAACTCCTGAATCCGGCGGGCAGTGAACGCCCAGCTGGTCTCGCCGAAACCGGCAACAGAACGGACGGCGCTCAGCTGCTGGTTCCGGCGCCCGATGTCACCCAGCTGCTCTTCCATTTTGGCCAGCTGCGTCTCCTCCGACCGGGACTGGCCTCCTTCCTCGTCGGACTCGCCGTCACCAGGGGCGGCCGCCATGGAGAACGACATCCGAGACGGTTGGGATCCGGCTTGATGACGATCGGCGCAGTCGGGATGTTTGTCCTGCCGTTGCGGCCGCTCCTGTACGCGCTGGAAGTGCTGCCTCCCGCAATCGGTGCCGGAGTTTTCGCGTTGTTCGGCGCTGGATGGATCATGCTTGGCTTCATCCTGCGGGGTTACGTACCGGAGCGGAAAGCTGGAACCGCATGCGCCTAGGCCAGGGCAATTAGCGACTGCCGGATTTCTTCATCGGTGTGGACCGGCAGCCATCACCCGTCGGCTTCAAGGTACTTCTTGGCCGTGGCTACCTTCATGTAAAGCCTCAGGTTATCGCCGCCGGTGGACGTAAATCCGTGTCGCGCGTACCACTCGACTAAGCCAGGATTGTCGGCGTCTCCACTAAAGACTGTACGGAATTTGTACGGCAGTCGGTAGAGGCAAGCAGCGTCCGAAGCAAGCTGACGGGGCTCTCAGCCGGTCAGCAGCCGTTCCAGCGCCCAGTCCCAACGGATCAGCTCCTGCTCCAGCCTGACGGACTTTCCGAAGGAATCGCTGACCAACGCCTCGAAGAGTGCGGACTCCTCGGGCGTCAGCCTGCTCAGCGCCGCCCGGGAAGGGGACGGCTCGCTGCCCCAAGCGTCCCGGTGCGCCAGTAGCGTGCCCTCGTCCATCAGCACGCTGACCACGTGGGGGTGGACCGCCCGGAGCTGGTCCAGGATCCGGAAGCCGTGGGTGTCCAGGTCACCCCAGTACCAGACCGCGCACTCCCGCAGCCACTCCGCGTCCCGCAGCGACGAGAATCCGTACCCGCCGCCGTAAACGGCCAGCGTGCCGGGCACCTCCGGCAGGGCCAGGAAATTCACCAGGTTCTCGGTGACAATCACTTTCCTGACCGGCAACTGAAGCGTACTGAACGCCTCGGCCGTGACGGTCAGGTCCCGTGCTGCGCCCAGCAGCGGCAGCAGGGGGTCCAGCGCCCGGAACCTGACGAGCTCGGGCGGGTGCAGGAACCCGTGCCGCGCGGCGAAGCGTGCCGCCGGTGTCCGGGCAGGGGCCTGGCCCAGCAGTGACCCCGGCTCCGCGGCCGCTTCCGGAAGGTCATCGCCGTCGGCTGCGTCCACGGGGAGCGGCGGGTCCGCACGCAGCTCCGCGGCCATCTCATCAATCACCTTCCGGTGGTGCTCGATGAACTTGGTGTGCACACCGGTGATGCCGAGTTGCCGCACATAGATGCCGGGGTCCGGGTTGTCCCGCAGCCAGAGGGCCACCCGGGCGGCGGTCAACGCGTCACCGCCCAGTTCCAGCAGTTGCAGTGGACGTTTCAGCACCCAGCTGCGGAGACCGGGGTCCAGCTCGGACAACCCCTCGGCGAGCTCCCGGAACCGGGACGCATCCTTCGATCTGCCCACAAAGGCAATCTCATCGTCCGCCGCCGGAAACACGGCCGCGGCAGGCAGCAGGTTGGATCCGATGGTGGTGCGGCCCACCTCCGCGGTCTCCAGCGTGAAATGCCCGGTGGCGGCGAACAACTCCGCCGCCCAGGCTCGTGCCGCAGCATAGTCACTGCGGAGGGTGGCCGCCGTCGGGCGTTTCAGCGGACGGCGGCGCGGATAGACGCCGCTGGGTTCCAGCAGCTCGCGCAGCAGCACGCCGCTGTCCCAGGTCTTCTGCGACTGGGCGCGGAGCATCGCCAGCGTGGTCCAGCCGTGCGAACGTCCGGGCAGAGGCTCAGCGCGGAGGTCCCTTCCCAAACCTCGCAAGCTCGGTTCGGGGCCCTCGGGACGCCGCTTAGGCACGCCGGTCCCGCTCGTCCCGGTATTCCTGGATAGTCATGTTGCGCAGCTGGGAGTCGTCGCCGTTGGTGTTCGCCACGAAGCCCACGTGGGCCACGAAGGGTTCGATCACATGGATTTTCTGCAGGGGTGTGACGATCAGCAGCTGGAGCTTCATCCGCTGGAAGAGCTCCAGGCCGTACCGCGCGGACTCATCGGACCCGCGGCCGAACGCCTCGTCGATGACGACGAACCGGAAGCTGCGGCCGGCGCCGGAATTCTTGCCGGCAGGTTTTCCGGGCCCCTGCCCCGCGGCCAGGCCGAACTGGAAGGCCAGCGCGGCGGCGAGGATGGTGTAGGCGAGCTTTTCCTTCTGGCCGCCGGATTTTCCGCCCGAGTCGGTGAAATGCTCGAACTCATCCCCGGTTTCGGTCCACTTTTCCGAAGCGGAGAACGTGAACCAGTTCCGCACATCCGTCACCTTGGCGGTCCACCGCTCGTCGAGGGTGGTGTAGCCGTCCCGGCCGCGGAAACGCTCGATCAGCCGCGCCACCTGCAGGTATTTCTGTTCCGAGTATTGTTCCTCGTCGCCGATGGTGCCCTCCGAACAGGCCCGCAGGTCCATGCCGAACTGGCGGACATCCAGGTCCGTGGTGTTCTGGTGCTCCAGCTGGATGTGGCGGCCGGTGTTGTACTCAATCCCGGCCAGGGAGAGGTTTATTTCGCCGATCCGGTTCACGATGTCCTGCCGGCGGCTGTCCAGGAAGGCGTTGAAGGCCACCACCTCGTGGATCGTGTTCTGGTTGAGCGATTCCTTGAAGTGCGCCTCGAACCGGGGCAGGTCGTTGCTGACCAGCTGCTCCAGGAGCCGGTTGTAGTCCCCGGCGGCCTCGAGCGCGGCGTCGATTTCGGTGGTCTCGTTCGGGTATTTGTTGCGGAAGTCGGCCATCAGCCGCACCGTGGTTTCCGCCGTGCGGGCGATCCGTTTGACGAGTGCATCGATGATGTCCGTCAGCCCGGCACGTACGGTGCTTTCCACCGCCGCGGTGTTTTTGTACGTCAGCGGTTTGTCCCCGAGCGCACCGGTGGCGAGTTTCCCGACGGCGGCCAGCACCCCGGCGTCGTCCGCCAAGGGCTGCTCACCCAAGACGGCAGCGCACTCCTCGATCGCGGCGGCGATCTCCTTGGCCGCTTCCTCATTGGCGCCGATCCGGCGCTGGAGTTTGTCCGCCTGGTCCTCCAGGCGCCCCAGCCGCCCGGCCATCTCCGTCTCTTTGGCGGCCAGCTGCTGCAGGACATCGCTGGCGGACTCGAGCTCGCTCTTCTCCTTCTTGAGGTCCTCGATGCGGCGGGCGGTGAGCTGCCAGCTGATCTCGGCGAAATCCGTCACGGACCGGACCGTGCCGAGCTGCTGGTTCTGCCGCCCGAGCGCACCGAGGTAGTGGTCCACCTTGCCGAGCCGGGCGGTGTTGCCCTGGAGCTGGCTCCGGACCTCGTCCTGCTCGGCGAGGAAGCGGGTGACCTTGTCCTGGTTGTCCCAGCCGAGCACGTAGTTGCGCCGGTCCGTCAGGTCCCGGCGGTCGTCCTTCTCATGCCGCCCGCGGCCGCCCTTGAGCTGGCCGTTGAGGGTCAGCGCCTTCGGATAGCGGCGGAAATCCTCCAGGTTCTCGCAGCAGAAGTAGTCGAACCGGCTGCTGAGTTCGTCGAGGAGGAAACTGCGGAACGGGGTGCCCTGCTTGATGGCGATCTTGGCCGCCAGCGTTCCCGGCTCGGCTGCCCTGGGTGAATACGACTCCCCGATCTTCAGGTACACCAGCCGGCCCCGGAGGTTGTTGGTATCCACCCACTTGCTCACCGCCTGGTAGTGCTCGGTGGGTACCAGCAGGGAGAGTGCGAAGCCGTGCAGGGTGCGTTCCGCGGCTCCCTCCCACTCGGCTTCCCCGTCGCGGACCCGCAGCAGCTCGCCGGCGTAGGGCAGCGCGTATTCCGGTATGCCGGTGCCGTCACACAGCCGACGGCGGAGCTCCAGCTGGGGGCGCGGCAGCAGGTTGGGGCGGGACTGCAGGCTAGTAAGTTCGGCGCCGATCTCGGCGGCGCGCTCGGTGAGCGTTGTCCGCTCGATGGTCAGCGCGGTGCGGCTTTCCTGCAGCCCGCGGGAGTTCTCGCCGAGCTCCGCTTCCACCCCAGTGAGGCGGGCGCGGTTGGCGTCGAACAGCACCCGGTCCTCGGCGGCCGGCAGGCCCAGGCCGGCGGCGGCGGCGGTGTAGTTTTCGAAGCGCTGCCGCTGGGTGCGGGATTCCTCGGTAAGGCGCGTGACCTCTGCATCAATGGCGGCTAGCCGGCCGCCGCCGTTGCTGCGGATGTCCTCCTTGACGGCGGAGAGATCGTGGCGCAGTTGGCTGATCGAGGTGGACAGCTTGCTGCTGTCCTCCCGCAGCCGGACTCCGGTACCCGCCAGCTCCGCCTGGTGTTCCAGGCTCAGCTTCAGCTTCTGGTCGGTGAACCAGGGGTGCAGCTGGTCCCGCTGCGTCCTGGCGAGCTCGTCCTCGCGGCTCAGCCTGGTGTGCTGGGCGGAGCCCTCCCTGATGGGCGTCAGCAGGCCGATCTGGTCCTTGGCCCGCAGCACGGCGTCGTGGGCCTTTTTCAGGTCGTCGAAGTGGTGGATCAAGTTGCCGATCCGCGCCGCGACGTCGTCTTCCTCGAGCATGTTGGTGCGCACGAAGGACGTGATGTTCTCCACCTGCTTCATGGAGACGGTGCGGTGGAACAGCTCCATGGCCTGGTTCCCGCCGATGCCGAACTGCCGCTTGAACGCCGCGGCGTAGGGGTCGAAGGAATCATGGACGGCCACGCCCGCGGCGCGGAGCTTCTTTTTCAGCTTCGCCGGATCCTGGCCGAAGTTCGCAAAGTCCGCCGCGATGGACTGGTCCGTCTCGGCCACCGAGTAGAAGCGGTTGGGCTGGCCGGCCTCCTGCATGGCCCAGAGCGTCACGGCCAGGGTGACCGACTTGCCCAGCACCGCGTTGTGGAAGACGCCGAGCACCACGGTGAGCGTTCCCGTCCCGCGCAGTGCCACCGGCTTGGAGTATTCACCCCCGGCGCTGCGGGCGCTCTTGTGGAAGCCCCGGACGTAGGACATCAGGGTGCGTTCCTTCTTCTGCGCACCCGCGGCCTTGTTGTACTCGATCCGGTGCGCGGGAAGCAGGAGAGTGGTGATCGCGTCCACCACGGTGGACTTACCCGACCCGATGTCACCCGTGAGGAGGCTGTTGGCGCCGTCCAGCCGGAACGTTCGGATCCCCTGATGGAAGGTGCCCCAGTTGAGCAGCTCCAGCCGGTGCAGCCGGAAACCCGGGGGAGTACCGGCGTCGTCCGTAACGTCCTGGGAGGGTTCATCCAGGCTGAACAGGCTGTCCTGCAGTTCGGTGTTGGTCAGTTCAGCGGTCATTTGCTTTCCACCTCCGTTACCCCGGCGCCGGCGCCGGCGCCGGTGCCGGTGCCGGTGAGCGACGAGCGGTAGTCCGCCAGCCGCGCGTCGAACTCCTCCAGCCACTGCGCGTCCACGTAGGCCTTGAGGATCCGGGCCACCTCGTAGGTTCCCGCCTGTCCGCGCAGTTTCCGGAGGAAACCCAGCTCCACCACCTTCTTGATGTTGGCGCCGAGCTGATCCAGGATGCGGGCCTCGTTGCTGGATTCGGGCAGGAAAACCGAGACCATGTCCGCAATTTCCTGCTCTGTCATGATGAGGCGGAGCTCGCTGCTGTTGGTGTCAAACTCCAGCATCCGGCCGCGCAGCAGGGCCAGCAGCAGGCTCACATTGAACGTCAGCTGGCGCCGCGGGATCAGCCGGGGGAGGGTTCCATCCGGGTCCTCCCGGGACTTCAGGAACGCGTACCCCTCGGACTCGTCCAGGATCAGGTCCAGCCCCAGCACGGCAACGTAGTCGCGGACCTGGGAGGTCAGGGCAATGAGCGACTGCCAGATTTTCTCGTCCGCTTCGGCGTAGACCACGCCTTTGAAGAGACGCGTGACGACGCCGGGAAGCTCCTCCGGCGTCCGGGTCTCCGAGGTCCTGGCTTCCGGTGCTTCGGGGTTCATGCTGGCCTTCCAAAGATGATCTGGTCGATGGTCGCCTCGCGGATACTTCCATCCGGCAGTTGCCAGGACAATTGCTGCGTGGCTTCGGCGTTGATGCTGGCCCAGTCCGACTCGGTGGCGAGCTGGTAGTAGGCGACGATCTCGGCCAGGCCCTGCTTCAGGGGGTGGGCGTCGGTGATTTCCGCGAGAGTCGCCTGCTCCGCGTCGGCTAGGACGGCGTCGATGCTGGATTGGAGCCGCGCCGGATCGACGTGGAACTGACTGAATAGGGCACCGGCGTCCACGTCCGTGTCGTCGGCGGCCACGACGTCGTCGTCCACCATCACCTTCCGGCTGGGCTCATAGAGGGGCCGTTCGAAGGGCAGCGCGACGTCCACGGACGGCGCGGCGACGTCCAGGAAGAAGCCCGACGGCGGCGCCTCCCGGGTGCTCAGCGCGCCGGATTCGATACTGCGGATCAGCTGCATGATGCGTTTGTTTTCCAGGAAGACCTTGTCGTCGAGCAGGCGGCGCATCTGCTGGGACAGCTGGCGGACCGTCGCCTGGGTCTGCTCGACGGCGGGCAGCCAGTCCTGGTGGAGGTTGGTCACGGCATGGAGGTTATCGGCGCCGGAGAGCGCCTCGATCTGGGTGGCCCGCTGCAGCAGGTCCCGCAGCTCGGTGCGCAGCTGCGGGGACATGAGGTAGTCCCAGAAGCCCTGGAAAGTCCTGCCCTGGAGGGAGCTGCTGATGTCCTGCTGGTTCGCGAAGATCGACGCGAGCAGATCGCCCTGGCTGCCGTCCCAGGTGGCGATCTGTTCGCGGACCTGGCGGTCCAGTTTCCGGAAGTTCTGCTCAACCTCCCGGAAGTCGGAGAGCAGGTCCTGGGCCAGGGACGTCAGCTGCTGGAAGTGGTCCAGCGCTTCCGGGCCTGTCATGACCCTGATGTTGCCGTCCCTGATCCGCTGCATCTCCGCGTCGATCCCGTCGCGCTGCCGCTGGAGTTCGGCCAGCCGCACCTCCGGGTCCGTCTCCGACTGCTGGACCAGGGCCTTGAGGACGGCAAAGATACTGGTCAGCCGCGACTGGGTGGCCACGAAGTCCCTGCCGCGCAGGCTTTCCACCCAGCGCACCACGTCCTCGGCCGCGGCGGTGAGATCGTAGCGGGGCTCGTCCTGGCCGGGAACGTAGTATTTGCGCAGCCAGGCCCGCTCCGGGGCGGCCCAGTCGTCCAGGTACTCCGACGCCGGGCGCGGGAATTTGTCCTCGCCCAACACATCCCGCAGGCCGAACAGGACGTCGTCGAGGTGGTCGATGAGGTCCTGGCGCCCGATGTCCCGCTGGTTGGGGCCGGTGAAGGCCTTCATGAAGAAGGAGACCGCCAGCGGGGCGTTCTGCGCGCGCAGCAGCGACCATCCTGCATGGTTTTCACGCAGCGAACTGATTGCGTAGTAGTCCATCGTGTCCTTGATACGGGGTACGTGCTGACGGTTAAGGCCTAAGGTACAGGCGACCACAGACATTCCTGGGGAGCTCTCCCAATGTTATTGCCTGCTCCGGAGTCGGCGCCCGCTCAAACCCCGGCCTGAACGGGTCCCAGGGCGGCGGCCAGGTCGCTGAGGCCGGCGATGACGAGATCGGGTGCGCTGAAATATGAGGGGCAAGCCCGTGGCAGGCCCGGAACTTCGTTGTCCGTCCGGTCGTTGGAAGGGCATGAACAGGCGCGTTGCCATTCCGGCTGTGGCCTTGCTGGCCGCCATCGCGGTCGCCGTCGGGCTGTATCTGTTCCAGCCCTGGCGGATCTTCACCAGTTCCACTGTGACCGAGGAAATTCCGGCCGTTGCGCCGCCGCCCAGCCAGTCTGCGGGGCCCTCGGATATGCCCGCCGCGGTCGCTCCGCATGAACTCGTGACGGGCAAACTTATCAGCCATGAACATGCCAGCTCCGGAACGGTGAAAATCCTCGAACTCGCCGACGGAAGCCGGATTCTGAGGTTCGAAGGTCTCGATACCTCCGATGGCCCGGACCTTCGGGTGTGGCTCAGCGACGCCCCGGTGATCGAGGGAGCGGCCGGCTGGTATCTCTTCGACGACGGAGCCTACCTCGATCTGGGTGCGCTCAAAGCCAACAAGGGCGATCAGAACTACGAGATCCCGGCCGGAGCGAACCTGGCCGACTACAGCTCGGTAAGCATCTGGTGCGCGCGTTTCGCCGTCTCCTTCGCCGCCGCCGAGCTGACGGGCTGATGAGTAGCCGGGGCGCTATCCGTCCCAGGAAGCTCTGATGCCTGGTCGGAAATTTGCTGTATTGCTTCACGAGGCGTGATTTCCCAGTGCGTGGTGCGCAGGGACTAATGCGAAGGCCCCTGGGGGTCATCTGGTCTGCATTTCCGCGTGCGTTGCTACTAGGAAGGGCGGTTTATGGGGGCTTCGGCCGATTGGCCGGAACTATTGCCTCGCTCCAGCGACTTCACTGATTTCCGCGGCCAAATGCTATAGCTGGCTGCCCAAATGAACTCGATCGCGACAATGATGCCCAGAACGCCATACCATCCGGTGAGCGCTTGCGTGCGGGCGGAATTACCTACCCACCATGTGATTGCTGCGATGATTCCCGCGGCGACGATGGCGGCGGCCATGGTCCGGATAACGTCGGCCCAGCACTGCTTTGTGTACTGTGACCCGGTTGGCTTGACCGGTAAGGAACCGTGGGCGAAACGGTGGGCGAAGCGGGTGTCTGCCCACGCAATCATGCGGTGACCGTGGGTCACGGAGAACCCGATGTAGAGCGCAGCCAGCCCGTGGTGCCAGGAGGCCGTGGCCCCCGTTGCCAAGTGAGCGGCGACCGCACCCAGGAGCACAACGTCGATGAGTGGAGCGCACACCAAGAGGGCTGTGCCGACGCGTCGGGAACCCATCAGGTACCGGGCAGCCAGTCCGCCCAGGACAACAATCCAGAAGCCGATCTCGCAGGCAATGATTACAGCAAGGATCACCGTTTACTCCGTTCGATTGGTTGCACCAATGGCTGCAATGACGGAAAGTGATGGACGATTCATGGCGCTGCCCCCTCAGGCTGTCGTGTCCCCGAGGCTACAGCACAGTACGCATGCCTCAGGGGCCGCTCCGCAGACAATACAGTGTTCCAAACCAGCAAGGCGGGGGCCGGGAACGCCGACCGAGAGGGGGCCGCCGCCTAACCGACCCGCAGGAATCCAGTGACAACATCATTGAGATTCCTTCGGATCGTACGTGCCCGCTCCACCGACTCAACCGTCCTGCGGACGGCAGCGCACCGGATGCCTTGTGTCGGCGCTTCGCTTATTTCCTCCCACAATCCATCCGCCGCTTGCCCTTCGGGTTGCCCCGGCTCCGTCGGACACAGCTACGCGAAGCTCCGCCAGCAGGCAAAAAACAACTGTGAGTCTTGCAGTGGCTGGTCTGGGACTAGCTGGCAGTGTTGATGCCGGTCGTTCTATCTGGCGGGTGACTCGAAAAAACAATTGCCCCTTGAGGGTGCATTTCCCCCGACTTGTCCGCGCTGGGTGGAGTGACCGGCGTTGACCTGTCCCACGACGGTGGCTTGATTAGAAGCTTGCCCAGCCTCTGCGGTTGTGGCTCATCACAGTATTGCCTCGAAGTGACTCTTCCCAGGTCCAGTGCCGGTCGCGATGCGACCAGTCTTGCCCGTTCGAAAGGAAGGAGGGTGGCCGCGTTGACCATCGTTGCGCAGACCCGCCCATTTGTAATCGGCGTGGACTGCCACGCCCGCACCCACACTTACGCCATCATCGAGGCCAGTACCAAGCAACAGGTCGCGTGCGAGCAGTTTCCGACCACCTCGACAGGGATTTCCCGGGCACTTGCGTGGGTCGGCCGACGGACAGACGGCGATGTCGCCTGTCTATGGGCCGTTGAGGGCATCGGCTCTTACGGGGCACGTCTGGCCAGGGCAGTAACCGACGCTGGCTATGACGTCGCCGAAGCTCCACGGATGAACGCCCGAGGGCGCCGGGCGATCGGCAAATCCGACCCGCTAGACGCCGCAGCCATCGGAACCGCAGTCCTGGCCTTAGAGGAGTCCCAGCTTCGAGTCCCCCGCCGGGATGAAGGAACCCGTGCCGGACTCAGGATCTTGAGCGCAGCCCGGGATCAGTTGACCCGGGAACGAACAATGAATGTCAATGCACTCATCGCCTTACTCCGGGCACACGATCTGGGAATCGACGCTCGTAAACCGCTGGTTCCCGCCCAGATCGCCACGATCACCAGATGGCGGGAACGACAGGAACAGATCGAACTATCGATCGCGCGCGAGGAAGCAGTCCGGTTGGCGCGCCGCGTTCTCGAAGTGACCACCCAGCTGACTGCGAACCAGAAGCGCATGACAGAGCTGATCCAGCAAAGCCCCGCGGCACCGCTGTTGGAGATGGTGGGCGCCGGGGCTGTCACAGTCGCTACCGTCCTGACAGCTTGGTCGCATCCAGGAAGGGTTCGAAGCGAAGCTGCCTTCGCCTCACTGGCAGGGGTAAATCCCTTGCCAGCCTCAAGCGGTAACACTGTCCGGCACAGGCTCAACCGGGGCGGTGATAGGCGCCTCAACCGAGCCTTGCACACCATCACCATGACCAGGATGGCCCACGACCCCGGAACACGGGACTACGTCGCCAAACGCACCCAAGAAGGCCGCAGCTACCGCGAAATCCGCAGATCCCTCAAGCGCTACATCGCCCGAATCCTCTACCGCCAACTCAACTCCCTTTACGCCACCGAGGCACCGGCCCCAGCCCCCACGTTGCCGGGGCAGACCCTTGCGGAATAAGGGCACCGGTTGAGCATGCCGGGCTTCAGTTTGATTTACGGTTCAGGTGGTGTCCGGTAAAGGATCCCCAAGTGTGCAGACGTACATACAGGGGGGAAGCCCTGATAGCGTCTCATTCATGACGGGGATACAGTGATGGACGCACGAAATCACCCCGCTGTGCGCCGCGGCACTTGGTGGCTTCGGAGCCAGTGGTCCTACCTTGCTGTCCTCTTGGTGGTCCTCGGACTTGTACTATTACGCGATCCGACGGGCCTGAACATTCTTGGCGCAGTAGCGCTCTTCATCGGTGCAGGCCTCTCGTTGTTCACCGGACACAAGCTGGTCAAAGCCCTCCGTCACGAGTATCGGTACGAAGACGACGAACCGACCTCGTAACGCTGGCTACCAACGTAACCGCTGAGTGAACCAGTAGCTGACATGTCCGTATATGGATCCTTCACCGGGCGCTTTTCCCGGCGGAACCGATGCAGCAGTGGAGGAGCCCAGTGGGAACGATGCCGGCGGTTCGAGAAATACTTCCCGTCGTATTCATGGAGTAGGCCCGGGCGCACGCGGGCCCGCAGTATCGATAGAGGACGCATCCGAGGCTTCGTCGAAGAAACGACGAGCCCGCGGCAGCCAAAGTGGGCCAACAATAGCAATCGGGACCAGGAAGGGCAGCCAACTCCAAGACGGCGGCCAGGAGAAGCCGAACACCCACAGCGGGACGGCGAGGCTCAAGTATTACCGCATGGTCCGATCGCCGTCTTTGAGGGTTTGCACGAAGCTGGCGGCGATCACGGAAAGTAGGATCAAGATGAATCCGAAGAGCCAAGGAACCCATGCCGGTTTCGGTTCCTTGGCCACTTCTACGATGGCCAGAACGCCAAGGACGCCAAACGCTGCTATGGCCGCCATCATCACCCAAACAGCGAAGAGCACCTCGAATGGTGGCTTCCGTCCCTTCTCCCCGGAACTCACCGTGCTTCCGTGCTGCTTGTCATGACCAGAGCGTAAACCACATGGTCACATCCCAAAACAGACCATTCCGGGGGCGGGCCACTCTGACCCAGGGTAACCGCAGCGATCCGCTGACCGTCGCCCGCCGGTATCTCGTTGAGATCCCCTCGTCCACGTAACCGAACCTTTCAGCAGTCCCTTCTACGACTCCAGCCACGGTCCAAGGCCACCGAGGACGCTGGCCAGTGCCAGCGAATGCTCTACAGGCCGAGCACGGGACACGTCGAAGTCCGGACGCCAGGGTGGTTCCCGAAATCAGGGAGCCGAAGGACGGCGACGAGTTTGACGCAGGGCCTGATTCATCGGAATATCTCCAGGCTGGAGGTCGCCGGCGGGCTATGGGGCTCTAGATTCCACCCAATAAGGCCCCCGATAATAAAGCCGCCTCCCACACCAGGAAAACTTTCGCAACCAGTCGTATGCCGCGACGTTTTCTACTTCTATAGGCCTCCAGAACGCCTGGGTCCTGATGGATGAAGAGATTCCAGTTAGTCACCAGCTTGGCTAGCGGGTTGGAGATTGCCAAGACAAATAGGCCCCCGAGCATGACGACTACACCAAACACCAGAGCCGACATGCTCATCCTCCCGGTTCAGGAAGCGGGGTAACCCAGTATTTCTGCACGTTTGCGGCCGCCGTTCCCAGTTGTTCGCCGGTGATGAGAACGGATTCCTCTTTCAGGCCAAGGTCCTCCCATTGCGCCACGACTCGTGTGTCCCCGCCGAGGGGCAACGGCCAAAGCCAGAACTTGTTTGAACAGAACAGTTCGTCGTCATTGCTTGATCCGCCTCCACCGCCCGCCGACATCAATACCGGCCCCGTTACTGGTTCCTCTCCTTCAAACATCCCTGGGTGCAACTGAGCGGTCGTCGTCTTCCGTCCGTCGGGAAAGGCAACACCGAAGCGAAGGGCGCCACCACGGCCGTTGTCCGAATCCAATCTGTAGGGGCCACGATTGAAGCACTGGTCAATGACTCTGCTCCAGTCACTGTCTGACTCATCCGCCCGACGGACAGACCATACGACCTCAATCAAGCAACCTGTGGAGAAAACTTCGACACTTTTTGCGGCCATGACCATCTGTGCGGACCGGTGAAAGAACTGCCCCAATGAGACAACGGCGGGCAGTTCATCCGATGGCGGACCTGCCCAGACGGGTGGCACGGGCTTCGGCTGGCGTGGCCTCTCGGGCCGGGCCGGAAGATCATCAAAGAAGGACATCTCATCATCCTTGCACCACCGTCAATACCGAGAGTGCCTACGCCAAAACGGAATCTCTCGGCGTTGTGCCTGCTCTTCCCTCGTTCCCGTAAGCCGGTCGATCGCCGTGCCCCGGAAACGTGCCACACGTCCCGTGCAGTTACTGGCCTGGGCCACGTACGTAAGACCCGCACGATCAAATGCACGGTGACGGGGGGATTACTGCAACCCTGTTCCTCATGACTGGAATGAAGATCGGTTATGCCAGGGTCTCGACAAACAACCAAGACCTAACCGCCCAACGAAACGCTCTCCTTGCCCTTGGTGTTGAAGAGAAGCAGATCTTCGTCGATCACGGACTGACGGGATCTACCCGGGTGCGCCCTGGACTCCGTGAAGCGATGGCGGCATGCCGAGCCGGCGATACGCTGGTGGTGACCAAGCTGGACCGTTTGGCGCGTTCCCTTTCCGATGCCCGGGATATAGCCGACGAGCTGACGGCCAAAGGGGTAGTCCTCAGTCTCGGCGGCAGCACCCACGATCCGACTGACCCCGTAGGCCGGCTGCTGTTCAACGTCCTGGGAATGGTGGCCGAGTTTGAGGCAGATCTGATCCGGGCGCGCACCCGCGAGGGCATGGCGGTCGCAAAAGCGAAGGGCCGACTGAAAGGCAAGCAGCCAAAATTGTCCAAGACGCAGCGGAAGCATCTTCTGACACTGCACGACGCCGGTGAGCATACGCAGGCCGAACTGGCCGAACTGTTCCGGGTATCCCGGACGACGGTGTACCGCGAGCTCCAAAGGCGCATCATGTGAAGACCGATGTGGCGCTCCCTGTTAAGAGTGCGACTTAGGCTGTAAAAAGACCGCCATTCCCAGGACACCCGCGTCTCAAGGGCGCACCGCCGAGGACGCCGTGCGTCTCGTTGGCTGGAGCCGCGCAATGCTCTACCGCCACCAGCAAGCCTGCGCTGCACGCGAGAGCACCACAACGTAGACCGGAAACCACGCCCTGCCTGAGGACTCCGGTTTCCGGACATTGCCCAGCTAGCGCCCAGGTCTACTGCACGGACCTCGCTTCGCTCGGGCTGTCGAAGCGTTTTTCTGTTTTTGCTGCTGTCCTCCGGATCGTACGTGCCCGCTCCACCGGCTCAACCGTCCTGCGGACGGCTGCGCAGCCGATGCCTCGTGTCGGCGCTTCGCTTATTTCCTCCCACAACCCATCCACTGCTTGCCCTGCGGGTTGCCCCGGCTCCGTCGGGCACAGCTACGCGCTGCTCCGCCAGCAGGCAAAAACAACCGGGGGATAGGGAAAGCTGGCCGGTCACCAAAGCCGCCCCACTCACCGGATCCTCAGCAAAGGACGAGAGAAACATGAACGATCGCATTGCACGCGCAGCCCTGACCCGACTCTTCGAACCCGGCGACCGTGTCGGCCGGGCCCTCGTAGGCAGGCTCGGCGCGTATGCCGCGTTGAGGCTTGCCACCGGCGCCCAGCCCGTACACGCCATTCCGGAGGCAACGGTCGAAGAATTGTCAGAAGCGTTGAGACGGTGGGCTCCGCGGGTTCCGGAGGTCGACCCGGAGAAGGACCTGGCAACCATCGAACGCCTGGGCGGCGGGTTCCTCATTCCGGGGGATGAACAATGGCCGGAAGGCTTGGACGATCTGCCCGACGCCCCGTACGGGCTTTGGTATCGGGGCAACATCGACAACGGCATCCCGGCACCTTCGAAGTGTGTGGCCCTGACCGGTTCCCGGGACTCGACCAGCTACGGCGCCTCCGTTACAGGAGACATGGCATACGGGTTGGCCCAACGTGGAATCTGCGTGATCTCAGGGCTGGCCTACGGCATCGATGCGCACGCGCACCGGGCCGCGCTGGCCGGAAGCCAGGGAGAAGGACCGGCAACCCTCGCGGTACTGGCCGGCGGCCTTGACCGGGACTACCCGTCAGGGAACGCGGACCTCGCAGCCGCGATCCGCAGCAACGGCCTGACCCTCTCAGAGCTCCCGCCCGGTTCCGCCCCGACCCGGCACAGGTTCCTGCAGAGAAACCGCATCATCGCCGCCCTCGCAGGCGTTACCTGCGTCGTGGAAGCCCGCTGGCGCTCAGGGGCGCTGAACACCGCCCACCACGCGGAGACTATTGCCCGGCACGTCGCGGCCGTCCCCGGAAGCGTACACAGCGCCAACTCGGCAGGATGCCACCGGCTCCTGAAAGAAGGCGCGGCGGTGCTGGTGTCCGATGCGGTCGAACTGGCCGAACTGCTCGCAGGCTAGTCCCTTCAGGTGGCCGTCCCGTTGCCGGGGCGGTCACCGCTGGCGGTCCGCCGTCGTGGCCGACTTGCGCGGTGGGTCGGCTGCGGCGGACCGCCATTCGCATACTCAGTGCCGGCGACCGGGGGCGCGCGGCCGCCGAAGCCAGGGACGCCGAATGGAGACTCGGGGTGCTGATGGAGGGTTCGCAGGGCTCACCAGGAAAAGGGCGTCCGCTGGCGCGGCCGGCTGTGGGTCCAGTGCCGGCTCCGCAGGGCTCCGCCGCCCCTGGCCCTGTTCTCTCTACGACGTTTTGGCTGCTGTCCTGACGGATTGTACGTGTCCGCTCCGGCCCGTCTAGCCCCTCCTTCGTCGGGGCCTGCGGTTCAGGAATTTCCCTGCGGCGCTCCTTCGTCGCTGATTTCCTCCGGGAATTTCCCGCCCCTTGCCCTGCGGGTAGACAGGCCTCCGTCGGCCACAGCTCCGCAAGCTTCGCCAGCAGCCAAAACAACGGGGGGAGAGGGGACGCTGGCCGGTCACCACGAGCCGCCCCGCTCACCATCATCCTCAGCAAAGGACTTTCAACATGAACGACGCAATCCGCATCTCCAGCCCGGCCGACATCCTCGGCTTCATCCCGCACACCCTCGGGTTCGTACCGCGGGAATCCTTCGTGTTCCTGACCATGCGGGGCAAGACGCTGGGCGCGACGCTCCGCGTCGACGTCCCCGTGTCCACGGAACCCGCCGGTTTCGCCCGGACCATGGTGGACTACCTCGCGCTGGACACTCAGGCCACGGCGGTGCTGCTGGCCATCTACACGGCCAGCACCCTCGCCCTCGGACAGCCCCGCCCCTTCCACGACTATGTCGAGGCCGTCATTGAGGCGCTGGACAGTGCAGGTACCCCGCTGCAGGACGCGTGGCTGGTCACCCCGTCCCACTGGCAAAACCTGCTGTGTGACAGCGACGCCGGGTGCTGCGCGCCCGAATCGCTGGAATCCATCACGGACGGGCAGCTGAACGCGGAACTGGTGTTCCGTGGCAGCAGCTACCAAAAGGCGCCCGGCACCAGCTACACGCCGTTCGCAGGCCCGGCAGACAGGGAGGAGCAGATCCGTCACGCGCTCCCGGGAGTGCTCGGCGCGGAGCTGGGTCCGGGCCGGGAACTGTGGGCAGAGGCCCTGACCCGGGACGGCTGGACGGATCCGCAGACAGCGGTGGAGTTGCTGGCGTGCTTCCAGCGTCCGGACCTGCGGGACACGTTGCTCTGCAATGTCATCGATCCGGAGCTGCCGGACGCCGAGGGAAGCGGGAATCTGCTCATGGGGGAGGGTATCGCCCCGGACTGGAACCGGGTGGACCGGGCGCAGGAAACCGCCCGGGATCTCATCGACGCCGCGCCGGAAGGCTACCGGGCGCCCCTGCTGACCTTGATTGGATGGCTGGCGTACCTGAAAGGTCAGTCGTCAGTAGCTGCGGACCACTTCAGGCTTGCTCTGGCTGATACGCCGGGCTACAGGCTCGCGGAACTGATGGACCAGCTGGTGAGCCGGGGAACCATCGCCCCGGTCGCGAAGAACCAGGTAACCGCCTATAAGCGGCACTGCTAAAAGCAACGGGGCCGGACCGGGGAAAACGGTCCGGCCCCTTGGGTGCGGTGGCGGCCTCCCCCGCATGCGCTCCTCCGGCCGCCGATCACGCTGCCGCGGGCGCAGCACCACCAGCGGGCAACGGCCTGCCGCCGGGCTACAGTGGAAAAGGAACACGATCCACTAAGAGCCTGGGGGCAGCACATGAGCCACGAGTACATCCTGACGGACGATGACGCAGCACCTGCCGATGCCACCCAGGCCCAGGACATCCTCGAGCTCTCGATGTTGACCATGCCGCAGCCGGGCGCCCGCATCGTTGATATCTCCTGGGAGAAATCCCCGCTGGACCTGTAAGTTTCTGCCGCGATGACGCTGCACCACTGGGTTTCCTTTTGCTGAGGGAAAACTGAGGCCGGCCCCACGGGGCCGGCCTCAGCCCTTTTAAACCCTGACAAGGGCCTCGCTTCGCTCGGGCTGTAGAAGCGTTTTTGTTTTGGCTGCTGTCCTGTCGGATTGTACGTGTCCGCTCCGGCCCGTCTAGCCCCTCCTTCGTCGGGGCCTGCGGTTCAGGAATTTCCCTGCGGCGCTCCTTCGTCGCTGATTTCCTCCGGGAATTTCCAGCCCTTTGCCCTGCGGGTAGACAGGCCTCCGTCGGCCACAGCTCCGCAAGCTTCGCCAGCAGCCAAAACAATGGGGGAGAGGGGACGCTGGCCGGTCACGACGAGCCGCCCCGCCACCGGCAAAACAACTTGGTCCGCGCCCGCACCCGTTTCCAACCGCTTGACAGACATAGAAGCGTCGGGGTGCCCCTATGTTTTTCGTCAACCCCAGGGCTGTTTGATTGTTTCAACTTGGTGCGGAGCGGCGGTGCTAGTTGTGCCAAGCGGGGACATCGGGTGAGAGCCCGCGCCCATGCTTTCTCTCTGCTCGAAGCCTCCGGCTCAGCTGCGGGATTGAGGCTTACGAGGCTAACCGCTCACTTGCCTTGTCATCAGGGCTGGTCGGTTCAACACCACGCTCGGGCTGGTTGATCTCGGCCCACACCACATCGAGGGAGAGTCCGAGGACGTTTGCAATCGCAGCGATGGTCGGGAAGGCAGGGGTCGCTACGCGGCCCCTCTCGATCTTCCGGAGGGTCTCCGGCGAGACACGCGCATCGAGCGCGATGTCGAGCATCGAGCGGTCGCCCCTGGCGCGACGCAGCAGGGCACCGAGGCGCTGTCCGCGCTCGACCTCTTCGAATGTGAGCGGCAATCTGACCATGGCTCCGATTATACCGGGATAATATGGCCGGTATAGTTATTGGATGATTGAGATCCTGAACCCCATCGAACTGGCTCGAGCAAAAGAGACAGGCGGCCTGGTTGCAGACATTTTGCAGACGCTGAAGAGCCGCAGCACCGTCGGCACAAACCTCCTTGACGTCGACCGGTGGGCCAAAATCATGATCATCGAGGCCGGAGCGCTGTCCTGTTACGTGGACTACGAGCCATCCTTCGGACGCGGGCCGTTCGGACACTACATCTGCACGGCCGTCAACGATGCCGTGCTCCACGGACAGCCATACGACTACACGCTTGCCGACGGCGACCTGCTGACACTCGACCTCGCCGTCTCAAAGCGCGGAGTTGCTGCAGACTCTGCGATCAGCTTCATCGTGGGCGACTCTAAGCCCCCGGAGAGCGTCGCGATGATCAGCGCGACCGAACGCGCATTGAGCGCAGGGATAGCCGCTGCCGGACCGGGGGCTCGCATCGGCGACGTCTCCCATACCATCGGCTCAGTCCTCAGCGAGGCGGGGTACCCGATCAACACCGAGTTCGGGGGGCATGGCATCGGATCGACGATGCACCAGGACCCGCACGTTCCAAACATTGGGCGGCCAGGACGAGGATACAAACTCCGCCCCGGACTGCTGCTGGCACTGGAGCCATGGGTCATGGCCGACACCGCTGAACTTATTACGGACGTCGACGGGTGGACGCTCCGAAGTGCGACAGGCAGCAGGACAGCACACAGTGAGCATACGATCGCTATCACCAACGACGGAGCCGAAATCCTCACCTTGCCGACGCAGGCGCACTCGTGAGATCGGAGCCAGCCTGAATTCGCTGTTTTCCGTCAAACCACGTCGGCCTTGGGGGCATACAGGGTTCCGTCCCTGAGCATGGCGTAGAGAGTGTCGCAGCGTCTTCGGGCCAATGCCACCAGGGCCTGGTTGTGTCGTTTTCATTCGGCGCGTTTCCGGTCGTAGTAGGACCGGCAGACGGGGTCCTTGAGCGAGGCGAAGGCGGAGAGGAACAGGACGCGTTTGAGTGCCTTGTTCCCTCTGCGGGAGGCGTGGTCGCCGCGGATGGAGCTGTGAAGATAGCCGACCGTGACGCCGGCGGCCGGCGCCACCGCAACCGGCAGGCGCCGGTGGTGGCGGGCTGGTCTACGACATAGCAGGATCCGCCCGTGGGATTTAAGGACCTGCAGGATCAGACGCAGCCTGCCCTCATCATTCGGCAGACCCCGGTCCAGCAGTTTCTTGCCGGTTCTGTCCAGGGCGACGGCGTGATGGTCACGCTTACCGCATCCAGACCGCAAAAACATCAATGGTTTCGTGGTTCCCGATCATCCAGCACCTCCGGTCGCAGCAGTTCTTCGCGCGGCCTGTGGATGGTGTCGAAGCCCGGCATTTCACGTTACGCACGGCGATTCATTCTGCCCTGCCCCTATAAGCGGTCTCTTCGGCGCCTGCCGGTCCCGGTAGCTTCACCCCGTAGATCATCAACGACAGGAAGAGGAAACCGTGCCGGGACCAACAGGCCAGACACCCCAATCCTGCACCAGTACCGGGGCTCAAAAACAGTAACGGGAGAAAGAAGCTGGCCGGTCACGTAAGCCGCCCTACCCACTTGGAAGGAGCACAATCAGAGCGATAAGAAGTCTCGTGAGCCCTACTCGGGAACGCCGACAGAGAGGGGGCCGTCCCCTAAGCGACCCGCCTGACTCGTGCCAACTGGCTTAGTGACCTTCGCGGCCGAGTTCTGCGAGGAGGTTTTGGGCTTCCAACGGTATGTCGGGGTCGAGGGTCAGGCGTTGTCCGTTGAGTTCGATGGTCGCTGATCGGACTGCGCGTAGGGTCTGGACGATGCGCTTGATGGATGCCCCGGTGGCCTCCTGCAGATGGCGTGCGATGGCGAGGGCTGCGAACACGACGGTGAGGTGGGCTTCGATGGCCTCCCGCTGACGGTGGAACACGGGCCGGGCGCGTAGGTCGGATTTGGTCATGCGGAAGGAGGCCTCGACCTGCCAGAGGTCGTGGTAGGCGCTGATCACCGCGGTGCCGGGCATCTTGGTCTCGGGGAGGTTGGTGACGTAGCCCTTGAGGCCGGCGAGCTGGCGGGCGCGGTCGATGGTGGGCTGGTCGAGAGCCTTCTGGGCGCCGGTGACCTTGAGGAATCTGGCCTTCTTCAGCGGGGCCTTCCCGTCGGCGATGCGTTCGGCTTTGTCGATCATGAGGTTGATATTGCGGTTGTCCCGTTTGGCGCGCTTGAAGGAGTACTGGTAGACGATCCGGCGCTCCCGCCCGTTCTTGCCGGTGCCCATCACGCGCCTGGATTCGAGGATCTGCCCGTTTTCGAAGTAGTCCCCGCGGCGTTCGAAGTGCTCGGCGAGGTCGTAGGGGGCTTTGGTCAGGCGGGAGCCGACGATGAAGGAGAACCCGGCATCCTCGAGCGCGTTCAGGTTCCCCGCCGAGAGCATGCCCGCATCGGCCACCACGACCATGTCCGTCACGCCGTGGCGTTCTTGGAAGGCTTCCAGAACGGGGACGAGAGTGGTCGTCTCGGCCTTGTTGCCCTCGAACAGGTGCATCTCCAGCGGGAACCCGGCCGGGTCCACGAGAAGCCCGACCTGGACCTGCGGGTCGACGCGGTGCTCCTTGCTCATCCCGACCTTGCGCAGAGCGTCCTCGTCCTCGTTCTCGAAGTGGAGCGTGGTGACGTCGTAGAGCACCATGGCCGAGGTCCCGGTTGTTCGGACCGAGTGGGCCAGGCACGCCTTGGCCAGAGTGCCGCGGTAGTCCTGCTTGTTGCAGCGCTGCAGGCACCGGAAGACTGTACGCAGGGAGGGGGCAACCGCGCCGATCTCTTCCAGGACCCGGATGGTATCGGCCTTGGAGGTAGGCTCGACGATCCGGGCGAGTACCAGAGATCTGAACACGTCGTCTCCGACTGTGTCGAATCCCAGACGGGAGTACGCCTCGGTCAGGACGTTCCAGAGCAGCAGCGAAGCGGTCGCGACCACGCGCCCGCCTCCGGCCACGAGCCGTCGGCGGCCACCAGGGCTGGAGACCGGCATGGGCCCGGCCGTGGTCCAGTCGGCGACATCCTCGGTACTGGCCTGGATCCGGGGCAGCGGGCCCAGATCCAACATCCCCTGGCCAGGATGTAGCCTCTCTCGCGCTAACTCCAGCAGCAGTTCCAACTCGGCGTCGGTGTGGGCCGAGCCCACATGGTCGATCTCAACGACCTGGCCACGATCCTTCGCCACGACCTGGACCGCGACGGCGCCCGAGGCCGTCCTAATCTTGCGCACGAACTGTGAAACCATCCTCCGAGGCTACTTCCCAGAGGTTCTTAGTAACCAAAAATGCCCTACCGGCAGCGAGAAACAGCAGGTCAGGGGCCTATTGCCCCAAATTTGCGGTCCTAGTGGCACGAGTCAGGCCTAAGCGACCCGCAGGAGTCCGTTGTCGGCCGCCGAAGAAACGTCTCTGTCCCTCGCTTATCGCAGCTCAGACCCCCACCTTTCGATTGTTACGCCCACGGGAACCTCGCTGTTGAGACGCGCTTCACGGTGCCGAGGTACTGGCGTCCTACGAGCATGTGCACTTTGGCCGATGGCCAGCGGTAACCACCTCGGTTCACGGCAAGGGACGGATCACCTACGTGGGTACCGTGCCCAATGAGGCACTGGCCCGTGACATCGCCGCGTGGGCTGCTCGGCAGGGCAGCGCATGGCGCCCAACCTCGGTTTCGCAGACCGTAACCGGCGCCACAGCCCGGAACGGCGAGCACCTGCGGTTCATCCGCAACTGGTCCTGGACTCCAAGCAGCTTCAAGCTGCCCGCTGCGGTCCAAGACGTGATCTCAGGAGAGACCTTCGGCTACGGCGACGAACTTGACCTCGGCCCTTGGGACGTCAGAGTGCTCGTGCAGGGGGAATAGCGGTCAGGCCAGTCATCAATCCTGGACCGGCTTAGCCTAGCGCTGACCAAGCGCACCGAAGCTCGGCGTCGATCGGTCTCGTTGCCGTAAGCGGCGGCTGTGTTGATGTGCCGGTACCCGGCGCCCAGTGCCCCCTGAACGGCTGTGGTGGTGACGCCGGGAGGGGCCAGGAAGACGCCGAGCCCGAGAGCGGAAATCCCCATAAGCAGCTTGTCACCCACTTAGTGGTCGGGTATGGCTAGTGGCGGATTCCGGTTTCGGTGCGGGCAGCGTCTTCCCCAGCCGGCAGCTTGAGGTTCCCCACGGCGTTGGACGGCGCTTTGGTTCGCGCGTGGGTGACGTAGAGGGGCAGCGCTGTGAACAGCAGGCCGCCGACGAGGTTGCCGAGCACCGTCGGGATTTCGTTCCAGACCAGGTAGTCGAGGATGGTGAACTGGCCGCCGAGCAGCAGACCCGACGGGAACAGGAACATGTTTACGATCGAGTGCTCGAAGCCCATGAAGAAGAACAGCATGATCGGCATCCACATCACGATCACTTTTCCCGGGACGTCCTTCGCGATCATGGCGCCGGCCACGCCGATTGACACCATCCAGTTGCACAACATTCCGCGGACGAACAGCGTCAGCATCCCGGACGCGCCGTGCTCGGCATAGCCGTGCGTGCGCCCCTCGCCGATGTGGCCGATGGCGACACCGACCTCGTTCGGGGGGATGGCGAAACCGTAGGTCACGACGACCGCCATCAGCAGGGCCACCGTGAACGCTCCGATAAAGTTTCCGACGAACACCAGCCCCCAGTTGCGGAACACGCCGCGGACGGTCACGCCGGGTCGCTTGTCCAGCAGCGCGAGGGGTGTCAGGACGAACACGCCGGTCAGCAGGTCGTAGCCGAGCAGGTACAGCAGGATGAACCCGACCGGGAAGAGGATCGCCCCCGCCAGCGGGATGCCGGTGGTCACGCTCACCGTGACGGCGAACGCGGCCGCCAGAGAGAGGAGCGCACCGGCCATCGCTGCACGCACCACCGTGTCACGGGTGGACATGAATACCTTTGACTCACCAGCGTCGATCATCGTCGTGATCAAATCACTGGGCTTCACATAGGACATAGGGAAAGGCTCCAGGGGGCTCGGGCTTCTTATGCGGTCCGGGCTGGGCAGCATGCGAAGACTGTATCCCTCCACTATTTCGGCCACGTTTCCCCAGATTCCTGCCGTGTTACGTTGGGCCAACCCTTGCGGTCGGTCGCTGTGAGAATCCTGCTCTGTCCATGCCTCTCTGCACCTCCGACATACGCCTGCGGCTTGCTGTTCAGGCAACAACCAGGGTCCACCAAGAACGGCACCGCGTCGGACTCGTCCGCGTTCCGCAGCGGAAGTCATGATGCCAGAAGGCCAGCGCCCGACTACGAGTAGCGCAGGGTCGATGGCGGCTCGCCGTTGCCGTGTGCCGCTTGGAGCCAAGAGACTACTGCATCCAAGGCGGTGAGGCGATGTAGCGCGAGTCCTCGTCCGACAGCCCGTCCCCGGTTCGAGGCGCCTTATCAGGGTCGCGTCCCCGGCCTCGCTGCGCTCGGGCTGTAAAAGCCTTTTCGATGCTCCTATAGGCGTCAAATCACGGCAAAGAGAGTTCCGGAGAGCGGCGCTGCTGGTTCGGCGGGCGGTTCCATCCATAATGGGCAGATCAGGATGGTGATGGTTGAGGGGAACGTGTGATGGAACCAGTGTGCTTTATTGATCCGTTTGCAGCTGAGGAGCCCGCTCCGGTGGCACCGCCGGACAAGCCTTCAGCCGTTCCCGCTCCGTCAACGAAGACTATTCCTTTGTCCCATGTTGTGTTTTCCAGTGGCCGCGAACGCGAAGTGCGGCAGCTCATCCACGACCTCGCCGTTTTGGCTGCTGGGCAACAGCCGGCAGTGCGTTAGGCAGGGGTCCTCCTACATGTCCAGGGGGTGGCGTCAGGTCATGCAGTGGTGCTTGTCATTAGCCATGCCATGGCTTCTGTCCGTGAGGTGAAGAAGCGTTTGGGGCGGGGTGTCTTGTTCTTTGCCAAAACAAAGTTGGCGATGACTTTGTCTAGTGGTGAAGCGCCCAGGAGCGCGACTTGTGATGCTTGGCAGGTCCGGGCGAAGACAGTGCGGGCCATGCGGGTGACCTTGGACGTTGTGGCCATGTCCACCAGCAGTGGGCGTTCAGTTTGTCCGCATAGCTCGTTGACAATGTGCATGGCTGCCTCAGCATCACTTGATCCGATGATGGCGCGGCGCGGCCACTTCAGCTGAAGAATCCCGTGTTCGTCCAAAAAAGTTCAGCTTTGCCTGATCCAGCAGATGTCATCACTTGTAAGCCCCAAAGGTTTCATCCATTCCAGCTCTGAACCGATTGGATAACAATGCGGTGGGAGCGGCCATTAGGACCCGAACCTGAAGGAATCGATGACCGCGCCAGCTCCGGCTCCTTCGAGGTAGTCCATGAGGCTGTGTTGCTCGAGTGCAGCGGTGACCTCAATAGCAATGTTGCCTTCGGCCCAGTCGAGTAGGATGAGGCGCATTTCGAGCGGGGCGCCCATCATGTGGTGCAGCTGAGAAACTCCGCCGCCGATGATGACGGGGACCGCGTGGATGACGCCCTCGAGGGGGCACGTGCTCCTCCATTGAGCACTTACCCGGAAGTCGATCGCGGTACCGGACAAGCCGCCTACCGAGGCCGGAGCTTCTCTCACGATTTCAAGGCCCGGCACCGTGCGGTACCAGGAGGCGAGTTCTCGGGCGCTCGTACCGACCCCATTCTGTGCTTCTTCACCGCACAGCGCCGGCGCGCGGACATTCTGGTAAACACCGATGTAGCTCCCGCCCCAGTCGCCCTCCTGTGGATCGTCGGTCCGGCGCAGCAGTACATTGCCTGGCAGATCCTCACCGTTCAGCCAGCCTTCCGGGACGGTGTACGTCAGTTTCGGTTCGAAGGACTTGGTCGTGTAGGTGCCCGCAGCGAGGTCACCAAGGCAGACACCGCCATGGGGATCCGGGCAGGTCGGCGCCGCTGATTGCTCTGGTCGGTCGAGCATGGCACCTTTTGGTGCCGCGATCTGCGCAGCTGCGCTTATTTCCTCTGTGTTGAGCGCGCGCGGCCAGGTTCGCACGTCGGTAAGGGTTCCGTCGAAGAAGTCAGACGGTTCGCGGTGCGACTGCGCGCGGCCGAACAGCAGCGGACCTTTCGCCGAGAACAAGGGGTCTGTGGCGACACCTTGTTCACTGACGGGATAGCCGTTGAGGAAGAAGCGGGCCCGTCCACCGGCGGAATCGTAGACGCCGGTGAGGTGTACCCAGGTGCCCGGTTTCACGTCGACTCCCGTCGCTCGGTCACGGTTGGTGACAAAGCCGTCCCCATTGCCATCTTTAGGTTTGACTGAGAATGACCAGAACCCTTCGGCGACGCCCAGGAAAAATGCGCCGGCGACGTCCCCCGCTTGGCTGAGGACCACGGCGTACTCCGCTGGCTGAGCCGCCGGACGCGCCCATGCGCTCACGGTGAAGCTCGCATCGGTGGTGATGGGGCCAGGGTCCGAGGTGCTGGCATAGCCCGCACCGTTGACCCGCAAGCCCTCGTCTGTCCATTGGGCCCCGTCCTGGGCGGAAAGGGCCACGCCGCCGACAGAGGCCCCGGCATCCGTGAGCGACCAGACGTTCGCGGCGCCGGGCTCCTCAGCGGAAGTGCAAGCGCCAAGCGTCAGTATCAGTACGCCGGCGAGGATTATCGCTACCGTTCGCGACTGCAGACGACGAAAAGGCAGCTGCGAGGTCGTATTCATGCCTGCATCGTTACACTCGTTCGTTCTATTGGCTACCCCATTTCGGCCAAAAGGCTTCACAGCCAATATGCCCGGTCTCGACGGTCCTCAATCAGGCAGATCTGGGGAGTGTCCGTTTAACGGTGGATCCACGGTTGGCATTTAGTTGATTCTTCCGTCGAAGCTGATGGCGAAGGCGTTCAGTGCCGGCTTCCATCGTGTGGCCCATCGTGCCCTGCCCTTGCCGGTAGGGTCCAGTGCCCGGGTGGCCAGGTACAGGCACTTCAGGGCCGCCTGCTCAGTGGGGAAATGGCCCCTTGCCCTCACTGCGCGCCGGTAGCGGGCATTGAGGGATTCGATGGCGTTGGTGCTGCAGATGACCCGCCGGATTTCGACGTCGTAGTCCAGGAACGGCACGAACTCGCTCCACGCGTTCTCCCACAACCGCGTGATAGCCGGGTATTGCCGGCCCCACTTGCCCGAGAATTCAACGAAGCGTTCCTTCGCCGCGGCCTCTGACGGTGCCGTGTAGACCGGGCGCAGATCCCGGGACATGGCGTCCCAGTACTGCCGGGCCGCATACCGGAAGGTGTTGCGGATCAGGTGCACGATGCAGGTCTGGACTACGGCCAGCTCCCAGACGGTGGTGATGGCCTCGGGCAGGCCCTTGAGCCCGTCGCAGACGGTGATGCAGACGTCCTCCACGCCCCGGTTCTTGATTTCGGTCAGCACCGAGAGCCAGAACTTCGCCCCTTCTCCGCCGTCTCCGGCCCAGAGCCCGAGGATGTCGCGTTCGCCGTTGACGCTGACGCCGATCGCGACGTAGACCGGCCGGTTCGTGACCTGGCCGTCGCGGACCTTTACATGGATCGCGTCAATGAACACCACCGGAAAGACCCCGGTCCAGGGGTCGGTTCTGCCACTCGGTCATCTCGCCGATGACCTTCTCGGTGATCCTCGAGATGGTGTCTTTCGAGACTGTGGCGCCGAAAACCTCGGCGAAGTGGGCCGCGATTTCCCCGGTCGTGAGGCCCTTCGCGCTCAGCGACAACACGATCTCATCCACACCCGTCAGCCGGCGCTGGCGCTTCTTCACGATCTGCGGATCGAACGTCGACCCGGTGTCCCGCGGCACGTCGATGTCCACCGGCCCGATCTCGGTCAGCACCGTCTTGGTGCGGGTGCCGTTGCGGGAGTTGCCGCTGCCGCGCCCGGACACGTCGTGCTTTCCGTAGCCGAGGTGTTCGTCCATCTCCGCCTCCAGGGCGGTCTCCAGGACGTTTTTCGTCAGCCGGTTCAACAACCCGTCCGGACCGACGAGGTCGATGCCCTGCTCCCTGGCCTGGGCCAGGAGCTGCTGCGCTAACTCTTGCTGATCCACTTCACTCGCCATGGGATCCATGGTTCCGCTCATGATCGGTCCTCCCCGCCAGGCACCGCCCGGCGTGTCAGGCCAACCCCGGATCCACCGTTATTCAGACACTCCCGATCTGCTCATCAAGGATTGGGATTCCCGCAGTTGGTCGGTCAGCCATTGGCGGTAGTTCGCGGCGAGGGCATCGTTGCGTAGGAGGCCTCGTTCCAGGAGGGAAATTTTGGAGGGCCATTGCCCGAGCTCGTGGGCGGCGGTCGCGATTGTGCAACCGAGTGTGGTGCGCTTTTGGCGCAGATCGGGTGTTGTCTGGGGCTGCCTGGGGGTTGGTGATCTGGCGGTAGATTTCCCGGGCTGCGTAGCGTTTGAGGCAGCGCATGATTTCCCGTTTGCTTTTGCCCTCTGCGGTGCGTTTGGCGACGTAGTCCTTGGTCCGTTGGCACGATGCCATGCGGACCAGGACGACCTGGTAAAGGGCGTGGTTGGCGTTGCGGTCACCACCTCTGCTGAGCCGGTGCCGGGTGGTTTTCCCCGAGGATGCGGGAATGGGGGCGACCCCGACGAGGGCAGCGAACTGGGCCTCATTTCTAAGGCGGTCCGGGTTGTCGCCGACGGTGACCAAGAGCTGGCTTGCTACTTCCGTCCCCACCCCTGGAAGGTCACAGAGCATGGGCGCGTAGGTGTCGAGGATTTCCTGGAGCGCGGCATCCGCAGCAGTTAATTCCGCTCCGAGGGACTGGCAGCGGGTGGCCAGGGCTTTCAACGTCAGCAGGCACACGTACTCGGGGTCAGCTACATGGCCGGCAGGTCTGATTCGCTGCAGGGCAGTGATCATTGCTGAGGTTCCGAGGCCTCTGTATTTTGCCCCGAGTTTGTCCGGGGCCGTCACGAGAAGACCCTTGATCTGATTGGCTGCGGTACGAGCTTTTACTGCCGAGGTCCGCCCGGCGCGCAGAATTCGCAGGCATTCAACGGGACCGTCTTTGGCTTTCGGGATCGACGTGGTTCGACCGTCGAGTACGGATCGGGCGGCCTGATAGGCGTCCAGCGGGTCGGATTTGCCCTTCAGCCGGCGCGCGGCCCGGTTCGGGCGGTTGACCTCCAGCACGTTCATTCCTGCGCTGCGTAGGATCCGGGCGATTTCGGCTCCGTAGGAGCCTGTTCCTTCGACCCCTACGGCGGCGACTGTGCCGTGGCTGGTGATGAAGTCCACGATCTTCCGGTAGCCGGATCCCACGGCCAGGAATTCTTTGTCCGCGAGGGGTTTGCCGTGTTCGTTGATGATGGCCACGTGGTGGGTATCGGCGTGGGTGTCGATACCGGCGATGATTTTGGTTGTTTCGGTTGCCAAGATGGACGTTGCCCCCAGTCGGATTAATGGCTGATGAGTGGGGCGCGGGCCAGATGGGCAGACAAAACGGTAATGGGACTGGTCGAATCAGGCTCCTATGAAGTCATGTCCGCCTGGCTCTACACCCCTTTGACGGACCTTGAGCCGGCGGACAGATCGTCGGAAAGGCAGTGCCGCCAGGCACGTCAGTTTTTTGCTGAGTCACGCCGGCTCAAGACCTTTTCCAGTATTACCGTTTTTTGGCTGCTGTCCTTACGGTGTTGACCGGTGGTTTCGTGGCCGTTGTGGTTCCGTGGCTACCCAGGGGAGGCGGGTATGGCTTTGGCTGCTGTGCCGGACGATTCACAGCGTGACGGCTTCGAAGGAATGGCCGCCCGCCACCGCGATGACCCGACCGCTGATCGGGAGGCGCGACACGATCGCCGGATAAGGGCACGACGGCGCCGTCTTCGCTGGGTTTGAGTATCCGACAGACTGGAGGCTGTTTTGGTGAAATTGTGGGCTGGTATCGATGCCGGCAAAGCCCAACAACACTGCATCGTGATCGCCGCCGGAAACCGGCTGCTCTCGCAGAAAATACTCAACGACGAACCGGCCCTGCTCGAGCCCATCGCCAACGTCCTGAAACTCGCCGGCGGGGATGAAGTGGTCTGGGCAACTGACCTGACCACGGGGGGACCGGCGCTGCTGATCGCCTTGCTCGGTGCGGCGGAACTGCGAAGTCAGTTTGAGACGGGTGTTGCCGCACGCTGCTCCGAGGTAGACCGCGGGACAGCTCAGCCATGCCCTCTGCTGCGCGGTAAACCCATGTCACCGGCATGCTTCCGGCTTGTTTCTTCCTCCCGGCGTCCCGCTCTCCGGTGCGGTGCTCCCCGCCCATCCCCGGCGGGGAGCACCGTTTCAATTCGGACTCCGGGTACTTGCTGCCGATGCGCCGTCGGGGCGCGGGCGCGGACGGTCAGCGTATGTTGCTCCACGTCCAGATTCACCGATTCGATATCCACGCCGGGCAGGTCGAACGCGGCCACGAATTCCTGGCCTTCCCGCCAGGCGTCCATTGGCATCGCCGCCGTGCCGAAAACCTGCTGGGCGATCCGGTCCAGTTCACGGAAAGGGTCAGTGCGCATCAACATGGTTCCCGCCTCCACTCTCAGGGTTCGCTGATTCCCTCAAGGCGGCAGCCGATATGTATCCATTGCTATAGATTTTTTATAGCACTGGTGCAAAGATTGGTGCAAGAGGATTGCGGCCGAATTTGGCATTGCGAAGTTGGTTTCGGGTGGACGCGCAATGGGGGAGACACCCAAGCAACCCGGCGCCGCAGTGAATTACACCGGTTACAGGGAGGTGGACGATGAATGTCGAGCCAGAGGAAACCGGCTCCGAGGTGCCGGAAGCCGACGCCTTAGAGCAGCGGACGCCCGTGCTGCCAGAAAGCCCCGAGGAGTTGCCGGAAATGGAGCTGTTGCCCGACGGCGTCCCGCAGGCGGACTTCATCGACCAGGGCAGGGCCGTGCAGCCCGGCAGTGCCGGCTACGACGGGATCGCCACGGCGGAAGCGGAGGCCGACGAAGCAGACCTGATCGAGGCGGCTTTGGGACTGTCCGCCGACGACGAGGAGGATTACCCTGACGCCCGCGAAGACGCCGGCTAGAAACTATGCCGCTCCACGGACGGGTTCCAGGAGGCGTGGTGGAGGAGGGCGGATCTTCCCCGGCGCCTGCACCTGCGAAGGCAGGGTGGGGGCTTCCGTTATTGGTCTGAGGACTTATTGGTCGAGGACGCTGTCGATGAGTTCCTTGAGGATTTCCCAGAAGTCCCGGGCCCGGTATGAGGTGACGGGTCCCCGGCCCTGGGCTTGGCGCACGGCATTTGCGACGGCGATGGCTTCGGCGAAGAGTTCTGCGGTGACGGCGGGGACCCGCTCCGCTTCCAGGCTGAGGATGTGCCGGACCAGTTCGCGCGAGTGCCGGTCTGTGTTGCCTCCCGGATCCGGGCGCAGGCCGCTGCGTTCCAGCCGGGTTGAGCCGGAGTCGAAGCCCCGGTCCGCGTGCGGCCCGAAGCCCTCCTCCATGTACAGGATGGACATGCTGAATCTCCTTTCCAAGATGTTCCGTTGCACAGCCGGAGAAGGCAGGTCCGCTTGCCGGCCTTTCTGAAGCGGCAGCGGGGACAAGCCCGGGCCATGGGCGGGGTTGTGCGCTTGTTTAGAGCTGGGTGCCGTAGATGAATTCCTGGGCGTGGTCTACGGCTTTTCTGAAGACGTCGTTGCGGAGGGTGATCTGTTCGTCGGTGTTTGTTTTGCCTGGCTCGATGTGGGCCGTGTGTCCGGGGTGCAATACCCAGATGTCCCCGGAGGGGGCAGGTAGAAGATGCCGAAGGAGCGGTGACGGGTGTCCTCGGCCCAGATGGGGACCACGGCGATGGCCGCGCCGGTGTCGGCGTTGATCCATTGGGCCCGGGGCAGGGGTTGAAGGTGGACCTGGACCGTGGGGTCAAGGAACGGGGCCGTTCCTTTGCCCCAGCGCTGTTCAAACCGTTCGTGAAACGCCGGCAGCAGAAGTTGATCGTACGGGCGCCAGGCGCTCATGGCAGGTTCCTTTCAGGGGCGTGCGGTGTGACGGCCAGCGGGGCAGGGTGTGGCTGTTTCACCGGCGGACCCACCACAGGATCCGGTACTCGCCAGGGGCCGGTTCTTCACCCTGCGCTCCACGGTGCGGCAGCCGGCCGAACAGATCCCATCGGCCGGTAATCTGCCGTCCGCTGTCCGGCTGTCCGGTAGCCTGTTGCCCGGGGTTTTCCAACCGCACCGGGCCGATGATCAGGGCAGGCCCGGACCGGCTGGGTGGTCCAGCCCTGGATGGCTCGTGTGGCGGCGGCGACGGTGCTGGTTCCGGCGGCGGGGATCCGCGCCGCTGCCGGTCGTAGGCAGCCCGCCTGACCGGGTCGCCGAGAACGGCGTAGGCGTCCATGATGTCGTGGAGCTCCTGTGCGCTGGATTCCGGACCGGCGTCCACTGTTTCAGGGGCGCGGGTGTCGGGATGATGGGTGCGCACCAGCGACCGGTAGGCGCGGGTAACATCACGGGCCGTCGCGGCGGGCCTGAGATGGAGAACCTCGTAGGGATCCGGGCTGTGCTCTTTCATGGTCCGGTTTTCTGTCTGCTGTTTCCTCGTCCTGTCCGCCCCCCAAGGCCCTGGAGTGCGGTGAGGGGCGGGGATGGTCCCCGGCCTGTGAGGCCGGGGACCATCGGTGGGGAGGCATCGTCGGGGGCCGCTTTTTCGGTGCGCAACTGGCGCGGTGGCGTGGCTGCTCTGCATCGCCCTTGACTTGCTGGCGGCCGGTCCAATGCTCCCGGTCCTGCGGGCCTGACCCGGACGCGTTTCTAGGCGTTGATTTCCTGACGCGGGGTCTTGTCCGATGCGATCTCGATCCGGCGCGGTTTCGCTTTTTCGGCCACCGGGATCCGCAGCGTCAGCACCCCGGCGTCGTAGCTGGCCTTCACCGCGTCGGTATCCAGGGCATCGCCGAGGATGAGCTGGCGGCTGAAGACACCGCGGGGACGTTCGGCGGCAATCAGCTCGGTATTTTCACCGGCCGGGTCCTTGCGCTCTGCCTTCACAGTCAGGACGTTGCGTTCGACGTCGATGTCCACCGAATCCACCGCGACCCCGGGCAGATCGAACGCGACGACGAATTCTTCCCCGTCCTGCCACGCGTCCATGGGCATGGCGGCCGGCCGGGCTGTGGTGCCAAGGACCTGCTGGGCGAGCCTGTCGAGCTCGCGGAACGGGTCGGTACGCATCAGCATGGTCTCCTCACTCCTTCCAGATCGGTGCGATCATTCCGTCCCAGCCCGCTCTACCTGTTGTGGCTGGTATAGATTTTTTATAGCACTGGTGTGAAACTGGGGCAAGGGGTTTATTCGGGTTTTGAGGAGGATCCGATGGAGCGGAAAACCGGGATTACCGCCGGGGTGTATGCCATTTCCGTGGCCGCGGAACTGGTGGGGATGGGACAGCAGAACCTTCGCCTGTATGAGCGCAAAGGCTTGCTGGAACCTGGCCGGACGGTCCGGGGAACCCGCCGGTACAGTGAACAGGACCTGGAGACCCTGCGCCGGATCAGCGCACTGCTCGAGGACGGTCTGAATCTGGCCGGCATCCGCGTGGTCCTTCGTCTTGAGGCGGTGAACCGGCGGCTGGAGCGGGATTTGGCGGCGGCCCGGACCCGGCGCTGAGCGGAAGCGTGCCTCACGCGGGACCCGGATGGCCCCGCGTCCCGGTGGCTCCCTATCCGCCGCGATCTGTGACGGCACGGGGCCAGGTCCGGTGCGCCAGGCGCGAAGCAAAGCCGGCGCACAAAAGCGCTGCGCGCCGGGCCTTTGGCTGTTTCCCCGCGGTGGTCAGCCGCGGGGAAATGTGGATCTTCCGGTTCTCCGGTGATCCCTGTTCCGGCAACGGCCACGGAACCGGTTACCGCGCCGGTTCTTCCGGCCGCGACCGGACCGGGGACGGGTACGACTGGATGGACGCCCTCGAAGGCACCGCCTGGTCCGTCCTGCCGAACTGGGGAAGCGAGGGATGGACACCGGATCCTGGCCCTACATCATCTTCGCCATCGCCCGCACCCGCGACAACGGCGGGGAACTGTTCGGCTACGGAACCTGCGTCGAGGGCGACACCTCCACCTACTGGTTCCGGTTCCAGGACGCCTGCTTCGAAGCGATCACCGACGAGGTGTTCTTCCACTGGGCGTCAGGCCAGTCCGATGGCCGGACAACCTCCCCGCCACCGCCGCTGAACTGCCGGAGCAGGACCCTAAGCCCTACCCCGGCTGGATCAGCTAAAAGCTCTTGGGTTGTCCCGGCCATAACCGGCCGGGACAACCCAAGCGACACGCCATCCGTTGACAACATCATTGAGATTCCTTCGGATTACTGTCCGCTCAGTCCCGATCGCCGGCGGAAGGAGCCCGGCTGCCCGGGGACAGGACGTTGAGGCCGGCGTCCACCGCGGCGGCCAGCAGTTCGGCGTGGTAGGCAACCAGGACGTCGGCCTGCAGCCGGATGGCCGCCGCGAGATGGATGGCACCTGCGCTGCGCGAACCGCCGGGCAGTGCGGCCGCGTACATGAGATCCGAGCGCGCCAGATCCAGCAGATTGATTCCGCCGAGCACGGCATTGACCAGCCCGGCCGGAAAACCGCGGCGGTGTGCTGCGCAATGAAGTTCCGTGTAGAGCAGCATGGACGCGACCAGCTTGTCGCCGCGGGCCGCCGCTGTTGAGAGAAACTCGGCGGCGGAGGTCGATTCCTTCTCCTCCACCACCAGTTTGAGGACAGCCGACGTGTCCACGTAGATGATCAATGGTCCCCGCGGAGGTCGCCAGGATTTCCGCCGTGCCGGAGCCCGCGTGGACGCGCGGCAGCGTCCGAAAGTCGACGGCGCCGTCCGCTGCCGGCCGGACCTGCCCTGCCAGCAGCAGCCGCTCGAAGGGGGAGGAGGACGGCGGGATCAGTGTGGCGGCTAGTTCGCCGTTGTTCGTGACGTCGATGGTTTCGCCGTTTTTTGCGGGTAGGCCGCGGCGTTCCCGGGCTAGTGGTAATCCGCCCCGGAAATCTCCTGTAGGGTTGATCCTGTTGTTGTGTTTATGCAGTTCGTAGTTCAGGCAGTACGCAAGGTTGCAAGACCTTGTTCTTCTGAAGCAGCGGTTTTGAGCACCCCACACCGGAGGACCCGAAAGTCGGGACTTTTCCTCCACCTTCACGAAGGACAAAAAATAATGGCTACTGGTACCGTCAAATGGTTTAACGCTGAAAAGGGCTTCGGCTTCATTTCCCCCGATGACTCCTCACAGGACGTCTTCGCACACTACTCCGCGATCGCCTCTTCCGGCTTCCGCTCCCTCGAAGAGAACCAGAAGGTCTCCTTCGAAACCGAGCAGGGCCCCAAGGGTCCCCAGGCCGTAAACATCCAGGCTCTCTAAGACTTAGCTTTCAGCTAACTCTTTTGAGTCCGGAACCTTACAGGTTTCGAGCAGGGTCCGTCTTTGACGGGCCCTGCTTTTGTTTAACCCGGGTGTGCGGTCTCGGGAGGCTCAACCACCAAGCTCGAGTTCGACGTCGACCTCGTCACCGGCGCGGATGCCCGCCGCGGCCCGAACGCTCTTCTTGACCGGCAGCAGATACGAGTCGCTCTTGCTGTCCCAGAAGACCGACGTGGACCAGCGCTGCCCGGCGATTGAGGCGCTCACCTTCACGGAACCGAAGGCCTTGCGGACGGGAGCGGGGTCGTCCCGGAACTCCGCAGCCAGATCCTGAGGCAACGTGATGAAGTGCCACCCGGCTTCCTCCGGGTAGTGCCACAGCTCGCCGCGGAACGAGTACGACGCCGTCACCTTCAACCGGCGTCGCGGTAGTCGAAGAACACCTTGGCCGGCAGAGGGCCCTGCAGCATCTCGGCCGTCACCCCGTGCACGCTCGCCAGCTGCCCCCGGAACCAGACATCGAAGGGGTCCTCGGACGTCGCGAGCGACTGGTACGCCTTCGCGAGATCTTCGGCCTCATGGAACAGGCAGACGAAATCCCCTTCCGGCGTCTGCATCAGGCTGGCCACCTCCCGGGTGACGCCCATGCGCTGCCACGACCCTACCTGCTCCTCCCAGCGCGGGCCCTTGATCTCCTCGACCAACGCCCTCCACTCGTCCATTTTCCCGGGCAGGATAGGCGCGAACCACGTAATGCATTCCATGACAGATTTCCTTCCACGCAGGGACAGCGCGGTGGTAATCCCATCGCTACAGCTGCATGGTAGTCCCGCGGACGACGGCGGGACAGGGGTTCCGGGAACCGCCCCCGGACACGCTCCAATCACGGGGAGACGCCGTGGCGCCGGTTCAGGAACGCGGTCAGCGCAGGGTTGTCGATCTCTTTCGCCAGCCAGGGCACAGCCTGGGCGGCGGCCTCGTCACCGAGGACCGCCCGGTGCGACTGTGCCCGGACCACGAACTCGCGCATGCCGCTGCGGCTTGCCAGCGCCGCCAGCCGGTCCACATACTCGGAAGCCCGCGGGGAGCCCGTGGCGAGAGCGACCTCCGCCACGGTATGAGCCCGGTCAATCCGCCCTTAGTTCCAAGTCCAGGGAGTTCTCTTCCACGTAGTCCAGCGCCCCGCGTACAGCCCCTATTGTCACGATTGAGTCGCCCAGCGGGGAGACGGCTACGCGCGGGGGGGTTACTGTGAAGTCCTTCAGCCGCTTGGCGATCGGTTCAAGCAGCACGCCAGCGGAGTTGGCGACGGCGCCGCCAATGACGACGAGTTCCGGGTTGAACATCGTTGCCACCGTACCAATGACACGGGCCATCCTGTCCGCCAGGCGGTCCAAAATCTTGAGCGCCACCGCATCTCCGTTCGCTGCGGCAGCAAACACGTGTTCGGCTTCGATGCCGTCCGCATGGGCGCGGAGGGACGTCCTGGCCTTGCCGGCCAGTGCCTCGGCCGCCCAGGCCCTGGCCAGGCTCGCGATGCCGAATGTGTCCCCCACACCCTGGACGTGTTCCAGAATCGCCAGTTCGCCGGCGCCGCCTCGGCTGCCGTGCAACAGCCGCCCGCCGTCGATCACTCCTGAACCAAAGCGCTCACTGGCGAGGATCACCACTACGTCGTCCAGGCCCGCCGCTGCGCCGCGCCAGCGGTCGCCCAGGGCTGCGAGGTTGGCATCGTTTTCCAGCAGCACCGTCCAACCGCGCCGGTCCCGCAGCGCTGACTTCAGGCCGACGTCGAACAGTCCCCAGAAGTGCTGAGTCGCCAGCACGTCCCCGTTGCGGTCCACGGGGGCGGCAATGCCGGCGCAGACCGCAAGGACGGAATCGGGCGAGGCGCCAATGCTGTGCAGCGCCATCATGGCTGTCCGGTCAATGACGGCCAGGCGTTCCTCAGCCGAAATTTCGGCGCCGGCAAACGGCTGGCTGGCCCTGCCCAGTGGTTTCCCCCCGAAGGTCGGACACCACCACGGTGGCCTTGGAGATGCCGACGTCCATGCCCAGCACGTAGCCGGCGTGTTCGTCGAGCTCGAACCGCCGTGCCGGCCTGCCCTTCTGGTAGCCACCGAATGCCCGCTGGTTCTCAAGCTCCCGAATCCACCCCCGCTGCGTGAGGTCCTCACACACCGCAATTGCGGTGGCTCGCGTCAGCCCGGTCGCCTCCATGATCTCGGTGATCGTTACCGCATCCGACGTGCGCATGAAGTCCAGGACAGCTCCGGCGCTCACACGGCGCAGCAACTGGGGCGTTGCTGTCGATATTTCGGACATGGTGTTGACCTCTCTGTCGTTTACCCCACATAATACTTTAGGAACTAAATTTAGATTCCAAATAAAAGACTTGGAGCCTGGGGGATCGGACAGCCGCCGATCACTCGCTCTACTTTTCCCCCTTCAGTCAGCTTTTTGCAAAGGAGCAACTGTGAACTGCATCCCGAAGCTCGGCCCGCCCCTCGCCACGGCCCCGGCCAAGCAACTTCCGCACGTCAGCCCCTGCCCTGTGAACGCCGCCATTCCCGGAGCGATGATCAGCAGACGGACACTGCTCCGGGCTGCCGGCCTGGCAGGGGCCGCAGCAATGATTCCCCTCACCGGCTGCGGCGCCACACCCGGCCAGCAGAACGGCGTCACCACCCTGCGTTTTATGCAGAACAAGCCCGAGGTCATTGACTACTTTGACCGGGTGATCAAGGACTTCGAAGCGCTGAACCCCGACATTCGGGTGATCCAGGACTTCAACGAGGGCAACTTCGTCCCAGGCCTGGTGCGGAACGACCCGCCCGACGTCGTGACCCGCGGCTTCGCGCAGGCCACTGCCGACTTCGTGAAAAAGGGCATCTTCGCCGACCTCACCGACCTGCCAGCAGCCGCCACGATCAACCCTGAGATGCAGGACCTGATCAGCTCCTGGGGACAGTACAACGGCAACGAGACCAACGCCCTGCCGTTCTCCGTCGCCGCGGCAGGCGTTCTCTACAACAGGGACATCTTCGATCTCCACGATGTGGCCGTTCCCGCCACCTGGGACGAGTTCCTCGCAGCCTGCGAAACCTTCAAGGCTGCAGGGATCGCCCCGATCTACGGGACGTATAAGGACACCTGGACCCTTGCACAGGGCATGTTCGACTACGCGATCGGAGGCACGCTCGACGTCGCCGGATTCTTCACCAAAATCATGGCCAAGGGCGCGGACATCAGCGCAACTGCCCCGGAATCATTCACCAACAACTTTGGGCCCGCCCTACCTAAGATGCTGCAACTGGCCGCCTACTCGCAGGACGGCGCCGCCAGCAGGAACTACGCAGACGGCAACGCAGCATTCGCCAAAGGCGAGGCAGCCATGTACCTGCAGGGCCCCTGGGCACTGTCCCAACTCGTTGCCGCCAACCCCGCCATCCGGGTCGGAACCTTCCCGTTGCCTGTCACCAACAACCCGGAAGAGACCAAGGCCCGCGTCAATGTGGACATGGCGCTCTCCATCACCCGCAACACCCCCAACAAGGCGGCGGCCGAGCGGTTCGTTGGCTATCTGCTGCAACCGGCAGTGGTGAACACCTACAACGAAAAGAACGCAGCCTTCTCGCCCCTCAAGGACGCCCCGGCGGTGACCAACCCGCAGATCAGCGGCCTCAGCGATTCGGTTAAGGAAGCGCGCTATTACCAAGGCGCCGTCACGTACTTCCCGCCGTCGGTGCCGGTCAACAATTACATCCAGTCGTTTGTGTACAGCAAGAACGGCGACCAGTTCCTTTCCGCCCTCGACGACGAATGGCGCCGCGTTGCCGAGCGCACCGCCGTCTAAGCCCACCCGATGCCAGGAGCCCCAATGACTACCACTTCCCGGGTGGCCCATAAAGACCTTCCCGCCCCCAGCACTACAAGCAAGGCAATCCGCCGTAAGAGCAGGGTCGATCCGACGTACTACTGGATGGTGGTGCCGGTACTGGCACTGTTCGCCTTCTTCATTACCCTGCCGGCCCTGGTGGGGGTGTTTTTCAGCCTCACCAACTACGCCGGCTACGGCGACTGGAAGTTCATCGGACTATCCAACTACGTCAACATCTTCAAAGACCCGGCAATCCTGCAGTCCTACATCTTCACCTTCGTCTTTGCCCTGACCACCACCGTGGTGGTCAACGTCGTGGCCCTCGCCATCGCCCTGGGCCTGAACGCAAAGATAAAATGGCGCACCGGCATGCGCACCATCTTCTTCATCCCCATGGTGCTCTCGGCCCTGATCGTGTCCTTCGTGTTCAACTACCTTTTCTCGAACACCCTGCCCGTCCTGGCTGAGCGGTTCGGCGTCACCCCGCTGGCCACCAGCATCCTGGCCAATGAGAACCTCGCCTGGCTCGCCATCGTGCTGGTCACCGTGTGGCAGGCAGCACCTGGTGCCACCATCATCTACCTCGCCGGGCTGCAAAGTGTGCCCTCCGAGGTCTACGAAGCCGCAGACCTGGACGGCGCCGGCAGCATCCGCCAGTTCATCAGCCTCACCCTGCCCCTGATCCTCGGCTACCTGGTCATCAACGTCATCCTCGGCTTCAAAGGCTTCCTCGGAACCTACGAGATCATCGTCGGCCTCACCGGCGGCGGCCCAGGCATGGCAACCCAATCAGTGGCCATGCGGATCTTCTCCGGCTTCACCGGCGGGGACTACTCCTACCAGATGGCCAACGCCGTCATCTACTTCCTGATCACCTTGCTGATCTCCATCATCCAGCTGCGCCTCATCCAGCGCCGGGGGGTTTCACTCTAATGACCGCATCCACGTTCACAGGCTCCACGCTTCCCGCAGTTGACGCTCCCGTAGGAAAGATTCGCCGTTCCAGCCGTGAAGGCTTTAAGGTCAACTGGTGGCTGACCGCTCTCATGCTGGTGGCCTCCCTGACCGTGCTGCTGCCGCTGTACTTCACCGTGGCCATGGCCCTGAAGACTCCGGACCAGATCGGAACCGGGACCGGCCTCGCCTGGCCCAACCCGATGAACTGGGAGAACTTCGCCGCCGCCTACGTGGCCACCAACTTCCCGCGCGCTTTTATGTCCACGGCTTTCGTCACCGTCTTCAGCGTTCTGGGCGCACTAGCCTGCAGTTCGCTGGTGGCCTACGCCATTGCCCGCAACTGGCACCACAAGTTTTTCCGCGGCTCCTTTGTGTACCTGCTCTCGGCCATGTTCATCCCGTTTCCGGTGATCATCCTGCCCCTGATCAAGCAGACGGCACTCCTTGGCCTGGACAACCCGGCCGGGGTCGTGTTCCTGCACGTGCTGGGCGGCATCTCGTTCAACGCGCTGCTGTACATCGCCTTCGTCCGCTCCATTCCCGTTGAGCTGGAGGAATCGGCACGGATGGACGGCGCCACCACATGGCAGGTGTTCCGCCAGATCATCTTCCCGCTTCTCGCACCCATGAACGCCACGGTGGGCATCTTCGCCTTCCTCGGCTCGTGGAATGACTTCCTGCTGCCGCAGATGATGATCGCGGACCCGGCCCTGCAGACCCTCCCCGTGGTCCAGATGCTCTTCCAGGGCGAATTCAACACCAACTACAGCCTCGCATTCGCGTCCTACCTGATGGCCTTGGCACCCACTCTCGTGGTTTACATCCTCGCCCAGCGCTGGGTCCTGTCCGGAGTCATGCGCGGGGCAGTGAAATAGCCAGCCCAAACCCACGAGCAATAGACGCCAAACAACAAGAAAAGGATCACCCTTTGTCCACCACCGCCACCCTGGCAAACTCCTCCGAATCCGAACGCATGGCCGATCCGAACTGGTGGCGCCAGGCCGCTGTGTACCAGATCTACCCGCGCAGCTTCTCCGACTCCAACGGCGACGGCATCGGCGACATCAAAGGCATCACCGCCAAAGTCCCGTACCTGAAATCCCTGGGGATCGACGCCGTGTGGCTGAGCCCGTTCTACCCGTCAGCACTGGCGGACGGCGGCTACGACGTCGATGATTACCGCAACGTAGACCCGAAACTGGGAACGCTCGAGGACTTCGACGGGATGGCAAAGGCCCTGCACGGCGCCGGCATCAAGCTGGTGGCAGACATCGTACCCAACCACTCCTCGGATCGCCACGAGTGGTTCAAAGAAGCCCTCGCGTCACCGAAGGGCTCCGCTGCACGAGAGCGCTACATCTTCCGGGACGGCAAGGGCGAAAACGGCGAGCTGCCGCCGTCGGACTGGGATTCTGTGTTCGGCGGACCGGTCTGGGAACGCATCACCGAACCGGACGGCACCCCCGGCCAGTGGTACATGCACATCTTCGCCAAAGAGCAGCCGGACTTTAACTGGGACAACCCCGAGGTCCGCGAGGACTTCCTGAAGACCCTGCGTTTCTGGTCGGACCGAGGCGTGGACGGATTCCGCATCGACGTCGCCCACGGTATGGCAAAGGACCTCTCCGAGCCGCTGCCGTTGAAGGCGGAGCTGGAAGCCAAAGCCGGCGCCGACGGGTTTATCGACGGTTCACATCCGTTCTGGGACCGCGACGAAGTCCACGAGGTGTACGCCGAGTGGCGCAAGCTCTTCAACGAGTACGATCCGCCGCGCACAGCTGTTGCGGAGGCCTGGGTCCATGAGACGCGCCGTGCCCGTTACGCCAGCCCCGAAGGCCTGGGCCAGGCCTTCAACTTCGACCTCCTGCAGGCCGACTTTGAGGCGCCGAAGTTCCAGAAGATCATCACGGAGAACCTCATCGCGGCCAAGGAAACGGGGGCATCCTCCACCTGGGTGTTCTCCAACCACGACGTAGTCCGCCACGCCACCCGCTACGGCCTGCCCAAGGGCAATGCCGCAGCAGCCCAGGGAACCAACGCCGCCCAGGACGTCACGGCGACCGAGCCCAAGGGCCAGGACGGCAAGGCCTGGCTGCTGGCAGGCGGGCCGGCCGAGGAACTCGACGTCGAGCTGGGCCTGCGCCGCGCCCGCGCCGCATCCTTGCTGATGTTCGCCCTGCCCGGTTCGGCCTACCTGTACCAGGGCGAGGAACTCGGCCTGCAGGAAGTCGCGGAGATTCCCGGCTCCGAGCGCCAGGACCCCGCCTTCTTCCGCAACAAGGGCGTGGAGATCGGCCGCGACGGCTGCCGCGTGCCCCTGCCGTGGAAGTCTGAAGGCACCTCCTTCGGATTCGGCGACGGCGGCGCCCACCTGCCCCAACCGGACTGGTTCAGCACATACGCCGTCGAGGCGCAGGACGGCGTTGAAGGCTCCACCCTGGAGCTCTACCGCACCGCCCTGCGGCTGCGCCGTGAACTCCAGTCCGACGAAGAGCTGGAATGGGTCGAGACCGGCAACCCGGAGGTCCTGCACTTCCGCCGCCCCGGTGGCTGGCAGTCGGTGACCAACTTCGGGGACACCCCCGTCGACCTTCCCGCCGGCACTGTCTTGGTCAGCAGCGCCCCGCTGGAAAATGGCAAACTCCCGGTCAACAGCACCGTATGGGTGCGCTGAGCCGCTAACCCGCCCACACCACCTGATGACGGTGCGCTAACTCCCAAAAAGTAGACCGCATTTGTGGTCGTTCTGGGGCCCGGAACGACCACAAATGCGTCCCAGCCGCCTCTGCCATACGCCGGGAATCCAAGCCGCGACAGCGGGCTGTTGACCCCACTAACCTAATGAAAGAAGGGACCAGTATGGCCAGCAACACCGCAAAAACGGGCCCCATTATCGGCATTGACATCGGTGGCACCGGCGTCAAGGGCGGCATCGTCAACGTCGAAGAAGGCGAGGTAAGGGGAAGCTGCCTTCGTTTCGCCACACCCCAGCCGGCCAACCCGGACTCCGTCGGCGACGTTGTCTCCCAGATCGTTGATGAGCTCGTCACAGGAAACGAAGACCTGGACCGCACCTCGACAGTAGGCGTGACCTTTCCCGGCATCGTCCAGCACGGAATTTCGCGATCAGCCGCGAACGTTGACAAAGCCTTTCTCAACTTCGACATAAACAGCTTCTTCACGGAACGCCTTCGCCGACGAGTGGCTGTCATCAACGATGCCGATGCCGCAGGACTGGCAGAAGCGCGATGCGGCGCCGGCAAAGGAACAAACGGAACCGTCCTTGTCATCACCCTGGGAACGGGGATCGGGTCAGCCCTCATATTTGACGGGAACCTGGTGCCCAATGCCGAACTCGGCCACCTTTCCATCGACGGCTTCGACGCCGAAATCAGAGCATCCGCCGTCGCACGAGAATGCGACAGACTGACCTGGGAGGAATACAGCGTTCGACTACAGCGCTACTTCTCCGAACTCGAGTTCATCTTCTCGCCCGAACTGATCATCGTTGGCGGCGGCATCTCCGAACGAACCGACGAATACCTGCCCCTCCTAAGGCTGCGAACCCCAATAACACCGGCAAAGCTCAGGAACGAAGCGGGCATCGTCGGTGCCGCCATCCAAGCAGCATCAACCACGTGACCGGCAGCCCTGTTCTTTGCCTTTGAATATCGCGGAGCAGAGATAGCCGAATCCTCGGCAGTCTGGAACCACTCCCCACGGAGAGTGTCTCGCAGCCTGGATACTGCAGCGTCAAACGCGTAGTGACGCGACCGGGCGAGCTGACAGAGCAGCAGAAAGTCAGCGTAGTGCTCGGATTCAAGCGCCCCGACTGGACCGTTACTGTCACCGGCATCGAAGCCGGCAAGATGGAATTTACTGAGGTAAGGATGATTGTATGAGCTGCGTACTTTGTTCCTTGCTGCTGCAGGCCTCGTCTGCTGATTGGGTTGCGAAAGAGGAGCATGCCGCTGCGTTCCTACCCCTGTCGACGAGCTCTTTGGCACCTGGACACACTCTTGTGATCCCAACGGCGCATGCATCGGGAGTCCACGAAGCGGGTTCTTCCTCGCTAACCGCCACAATGGCGCTTATTCAGAAAGTCAGCTTGGCTATGTGCGACACCTTGGGCGCCCCAGGTGTCAATCTACTCAGCGCGAGTGGTCCAGGATCGGAGCAATCCGTCCCCCATCTTCACTTCCATGTTGTTCCTCGATGGGAAGATGACGGGTTCACAACATGGCCGAGCCAGCGCTCCTTGAAGAAGATCCCTGAGAACCCTGCGCGTTTACTCTCTGACGCTATCCGCGCGCTTGATGCTCGTGAACTAAGCTGACCTCGTGGCTGAGATGTGATTCCAGGCAAGGAATCCCGTAAAGGTTTCCTGAGAGTGGGACCCAGAAGTTGTCTCCGGGCAACATCGGCCGCTTGTGTTCTCTGCCAATGCGGGTGTGGCATCGGAGGTGCGGCTCAGGCGGGTGGCACGGGGCAGAGGCTGCACTGCAGCTGAATCCGGTGTTGCCGGATGGCTTCGGCCCTCTGGTCCGCGCCCAGCACTGTCAGCAGGCCTGTGTCCGCCCCGAGCCGCCCAAGGCCGTAGGCCACGTTGAGGCCTGACCCGCCGGCGAATTCCACAGGTCCGGCTGACGTCGTGATGATGTCGATCAAGGATTCCCCGACGACGACATCCGGGGGTTGGGCCGCTGGGAGCCAGCAGTGGTGGTCACGGCTGTCCTGACAGTGCGGCCTGACGTGTAGTTCCCACGCCATTCACTATCAGCTTCGAAACCACGTTGAGCAGGGGCGTGGAGACGGCGTTGGCCACCGTCAGCGTCACGGGCGAGTCCACGATGGGCAGTGGGACTGCCATGATGCCCTGATCGCCGGAGAGTTCCAACACCCCGGCGTCAATTATGGCCCGCAGCTCGGAGCCCTCGTCGGCCGGTAGGAACGCGTCGGCGAAGTCGGCGTTACCGGCCACCGTGACCCGGATGCCGTCCCCGTCGTGCCGGACGGTGGCCAGTGGCCCGTCCAGGGTGGAGAGGCTGATGACCGTCCCGGCGGTGACGGCGCACCGGAGGTCCGCACCGTCGTCGAGCACTGTCTCAAAAACCGCAGCGCTGACCTGCTCCAGGGAGCCCGGCCGGGAGTACGTCGCGAGGTCGGCGTGGGGGGCGGCCGTCAGAGTATCGCCGTCGAGCGTCAGCGTGTGCGGGATGCTCAGCGCGCTGGCCCACTGCCCTTCCGGGCTGATGACGCCGCGGACCCAGAAAATCAGCGACGGCGAGCCGTCCCTGTGCCGGAAGAAGGAAGGGGCGTAATAGCTCTTGCCGTAGGTGAGCTGGCCCCAGGAGCGGGCGGTGAACTGACCATCGGAGTAGCTTCCTACGCCGTAGGCCACGTAGTGCAGAATGTCGTCTTCCCAGATGGACGTGACCAGGACGTGGGAACCGTCAATCTCAAAGAGCTGGGGGCATTCCCACATGGTGCCGGTCCAGACCGGATCCGTCGCCGTGCCGGAGCGTTGCGCGGCGATGCCATCCAGGGTCCACTGCGAAAGGTCCGGGGAGCTGTAGGAAACCGCGGCTGCGGTGCCGCCCTCCAGCCCGGCGCCGACGAACATGCGCCACTGTCCGCCGTCGCGAAAGACGAACGGGTCCCGGTAGGCCAGTACGCCGGCATCGGGAGCGGTCATCAGTTTCGCGCCTTTAGTCCACGAGTTCCAGGACGCGTCGTCGGGCGTGGCGGTCCTGACTGTCCCAATGCCGATGTCGGGTTCGGTGACCGAGGTGTAGAACATCGTCGCGGCACCGTCCGGGCCGGTGACTATGGAACCTGACCATACGCCGTCGTCCCCGTCGCCGGGTGCGACGGCGACGCCCTGTTCCGTCCAGGCAATCATGTCGGGGGAGGTGGCGTGTCCCCAGTGGCAGTTGGAGGCCCACGTGCCGCGGCCCGGAACGTACTGGTAGAAGATGTGGTACTGGCCGTCCTTCCAAGTAACGCCGAGGGGATCGTTGATCCAACCCTCAGCGGCTGTGAAGTGGAAGGCGGGGCGGGGTTCCTGCGCGTTCATACTGATCCTTCTGTGCTGTCTGCTGGTGGGATTACTGGACCGGGACGCTGTTTACGGCCAGGAACCGCCGCCGGATTTCCCGTGCCTGCTCGGGCGTTGGCCCTCTCCCAATGGTCAATTTCTGCCCTGCGTTCATGCCGGACGGCGTCGCGGGCTTCGGTGAACCGCTGCATCCGTTCGGCGGAGGCATCCCGCGCAGCCTGCTGGGCTGGCGTCAGTTCCGGCAATGGAAGTTCTTCCACCTGGTCGCGGGGCCGCAGCGGCAGGCGCTCTTCCACAGCGTCAATGTCCAGAACGGGGGAGGGGAGGGTCTGGTACCAGTAGGCAGTGGAGGACCAGTCGTCGGAGAGGTGGTTGGCGTGGCCGTGTTCAAAGGTGACCTTGATGCGCTTCTGGAACCTGATGGGATCGGTCATGTGGAAGCGGTAGCTGTGGTGGAAGCCGGGCACGTTTTCTTCGTGGACCATGGTGCCGTTCATGAGGAAGGCGTTGTGCTGCATGCCCCAGGCGTGGCCGAAGTAGTCCTCCATGCCGGTGCCGTGGAGGCTGGGCGGCCAGGTGTCGTCGTCAATGAAAATCATGTCGTCGCCTTCGCCCCACCATGACCCTTGGAAGTGGCGGACGGCGAGGTTGCAGCCCACATAGTGGCCCTGGCCTTCCGTTTCCAGGACCACGTAGTTGTCCTCGCCCGTCAGGTTGGGGATGGCCACCTCAATGCTGTTGGTCTGAAGGTCCGGGCCCCAGCCCGCGTTCGGCTTCTGGCGACGCCAGTGAGCGTGGAAGTAGGCGGTGTCCTCCGGAAGAGGCTCAGTGTAGAGCTCGTAGTCAATGTAGAAGTACTGCAGGTAGGGGATGTCGTTCTGGTTTTCGACGACGATCCTGGCACGGGAGTTGAAGGGCATTTCGAAGTAGCTGTTGAAGGCGGCACTGCCGCCGAAGGTGTTCAGTTCCCCCTCCTTGGCGGAGACGGAGAGCGGCAGCGAATCATAGGAGCCGGACAGGGAGTTCATCAGGCCGAAGAAATCGCCCAGGGGCGCAATGACGCTGGGGGTCTCTTGATCGTCCCAGTACATTTTGAGGACGATCTTGCGGTAGTAATCCGGGTCCACCACTTCCCAGCTGACTCCGAGGGCGTTGTGGATTTCGAGCATCGGGACGCCAACCAGTTCGGGGGAGATCTGGCCGGGGCCCGGCTGGATGCGGCAGGACTGGGTCATCCAGATGTGCGTGATGGAGCCGGGGCCTTCAATATCGGCCAGGACCCGTTCCTCGCCGGGCATGATGATCCAGTTGTCGCGGTTGCGGCCGGTCTGGTCCCAGCTGGAGGCGCGGGCGGTGCGGGCGGTGGAGAGTTTGGTGAGGCTGGAGAGCAGGCCGGAGCGGGTTGAAGAAGCCATGGAGGAGTACCTTTCGGAAAATAGTGTTTAGCCCTTGACAGCGGACTGGGTGAGGCTGGCGATAATCCACCGCTGGGCCACAAGGAAGACGATGAGAGCCGGAGCGATGGCGATGGTGGTTGCCGCCATCACCTGGGCCACGTTGCCGGCCCCGTAGGGTCCGAGCATCAGGACCAGGCCCAGCGGGAGGGTGGCGGTGTCCGTGCTGTTGAGGAAGATCGAGGGGGCGAAGTAGGCATTCCAGCTGCCCAGGAATGTAATCACGCCCAAGGTGCTGACGGCGTTCTTTGCCAGCGGCAGCGCGATCAGACGGTACGTCTGCCAGGCCGTTGCCCCGTCCATACGGGCCGCGTCGATGATTTCCTGCGGCAATCCGAGGAAGAACTGCCGCAGGAGGAAAACGCCCAGTGCTCCTGTGATGCCGGGCAGGATCAGGCTGAGGGGGTTGTCCAGCAGGCCGAAGGTCCGCATCAGCAGGAACAGCGGAATGATGGTCACCTGTGCCGGCACCATCAGCGAGGACAACAGGCCCACAAAGATCGAGTTGCGGCCGGGGAATTCCAGCTTCGCGAAGGCATAGCCCGCCACCGGGGCTGTGATGATCATGCCGATGCTGACCGCGATGGCGATGACCGCGCTGTTGAACATGTTCCGCAGGATGGGCACCGGCCCGTTCACGGCCGCGGCATAGTTGGTCCAGTCCCACTCCGTGGGCAGCCACTGCGGCGGCAGGTCGTACGCCTGGCTGGCGTCCCGAAGCGAGGTAGTGAACATCCAAAGGAACGGGGCCACCATGCCGATGGCCCCCAAGAACAGCAGCGCCACCGAAATGCTCTTCCCGACACCGGGGCGGGGCCTGCTGCGGCGCGCGGCGCTGCTCTGCTGCGGGGTGCTGATGACAGCGTTGGTGTTACTCATTGTTCACCCACGACTTCCTGAGGCGGAACTGCACCAGCGTCACCAGCATGATGATGAGGAACAGTGTTACCGCGATGGCTGAGGCGTAGCCCATATCGAACTTGTTGAAGGCCACTTCGGCGATGTACATCACCACGCTGCGGCTGGCATCGCCCGGGCCGCCCCTGGTGAGCACAATGATGGACTCGTAGATCTGGAACGCGCCGATGATGGTGATGGTGATGTTGAAGAATGTTGCCTGACTGATCATCGGAAGGACGATGCGGCGGAAGACCTGCCATTCGTTGGCACCGTCCATGCGGGCGGCCTCCACCATGTCCTTGGGTACTTCCTGCAAGGCTGCAACGAAGATCAGCATGGCGAACCCCACATTCCGCCAGGTGTCGACGATGATCACTGACACTTTGGAGAACTCGGAGCTGTTGAGCCAGTCAATCCGTTCCCCGCCCAGGGCGGCGATGTAGTAATTCAGGATGCCCGTGTCCTTCTGAAAGAGCGCCTGCCAGATGATGGACACATACACCAGGGCCACCAGGTACGGGAAGAAGTACGCGGAGCGGAACACATAGGTCAAAACCCTGGGGAGCCGCTGGTTAATCAGCACGGCGAACAGGAGCGCAAAGCCGTTGATGAGGACGACGGCCGCCCCAACGTACAGGACGGTGTTGCCGTAGGTGGTGGCCAGCCGTTCGTCCCGGAACATGCGGGCGTAGTTCTCAAAGCCTACGAATTTGGGGGCTGTGAGGATGTTGTACTTGGTGAGGCTCAAGTAGATCGCGGCGACCAGCGGGCCGAGGACGAAAACCAGGAAGCCGATGATGGTGGGGGCGGTGAAGAGGTACCCGGTGAGGGCTTCCCGCCGACGGGTGGCGGTGAGCCGCCCGGGGTGGCCCCCGCGCCCCGACGGGGGCGCGGGGGGCAGCTGGGTTTGGGGGGCTGTCAGGGTCACTTCTGCAACGCCTCCTCAACATCCTTTTGGGCCTTTTCCAGGGAGGATCCGATGTCCTGGCCGGACATGATCTCGTCCATGGCCCGCATGAACGCGGGATCCAGCACGTTGTAGGCGCCGGGGGCCGCTACCGGCTTGGCGTAGGACAGGGAGTTGTAGAACTCTTCGGCATGTTTGGGGGAGGACAGGAACTCCGGGGATGAAGCGGCAGTCTTGGTGGACGGAACGGCGGAGCCAGCGTCCGCCCATTTCTTCTGGGTCTGCTGGTCGGTGAGCATCTTGATGAACTCCCAGGACAGCTCCTGATTCTTGGACGTCTTGGAGATGGCGAACGCTCCGGCGCCGAAAACGGTGGACTTGGTGGTTCCCTTCGGCCAGGGGAGGATGTCGTAATCGGAGAAGCCGGCCTTGGCGAATCCGCCGGTGACGAAGTGCCCGGCCCCGGTCATGGCTGCCTTGCCGGCGGGGAACAGCTGGTACGGGTCGGAGCCCTTAGGCTGCGGCGCCACACCGTACTTGGTGGCCAGGTCCCGCACCCATTCCACGGTCTCCTGGACTTTCGGATCGGTCAGCTGGGCCGTCTTGAGGTCCTCACTCATCATGGAGGTGCCGTTGGAGTAGAGCCACGGGGTGATGCCGAAGGAGTAGTACGGCATGGCGAACCCGTAGACCTTGTCAGCGCCGGAACCGGTGGTCAGTTTCTTGGAGATCTCCAGGAAATCGTCCCAGGTCCAGTCATCGCTAGGCCGTTCGATGCCGGCGGCCTCGAACATCTTGGTGTTGTAGTAGATCACCATGGTGTTGAAGGTGTTGGGCATCAGGTACGTGGAGCCGTCCTTGCCGAATCCCGCGAGCAGCTTGGGATCGATGTCCTCGCGCAGGGCCTTGGCTTCGGGGTCGTTCTTGAGGAAGCCGTCCAGGGGCGAAAACAGCTCGTTGGCCAGGCCCAGCTCCACGCCTTCGGTGGCGATGTTGATGACGTCCGGAGCCTGACCGGCTGCGGCCTGCGTCACCAGCTTGTTGACGTATTCCGTCCACGTGGTGATGGGGGTGAAGTTGTTGTTCACCGTCACGTTCGGGTGCTTCTCCTTGAAGCGCTCGGCCACGCCGTCGTACACGGCTTTGTCCCCCGGATCGCCCCAGTTCGAGACGGAGATGGTGGCGGTGATGTCCTTGGCGGGGGCCGCGTACGGCCCGTCCACTGCGGGCCCGGCGGACTCGGTGGCACTCCCGCAGGCGGTGAGCGCCAGCAGGGCCGCGGCTGCCGCCGTGGCGATGGAGGTGCGGACTGCTTTTCTCATGTAATGCTCCTTTGCATGCGGCGCCTGGAGGGGGCCTGATGGGTTGCGATGGGGTTGTGTGTAGCTGTTTGCGGGGCAGTTGGTCGGGCTATTATTCGGTGGAGCGGCGGAATTCGATTTCTGATTCGAGCCGGAGGACCTCCGTGGGAGCATTGGGGTTTTCGATACGCCGCAGGAGCAAACCCACGGCGCTCTCACCCAGCCGGAACGCAGGTTGGCGGACGGTGGTGATCTGGGGTTCGAAAAGGTCCGAGTAGGTGAACCCGTCAAACGTGGCAAACGCCATAGTGCCCGGCACCTGCAGGCCTTCATGCTGCACGGCCCGCAAGGCGCCGGCGGCCAGCAGTGTGCTGCAAGCCAGGATCGCCGTGGGACGATCCTTGGAAGTGGTGAGAAGTGTACGGACACGGTCGAATGTCGATGCCGCAGTTGCCGTCCCCTCACACAGCAGGCCGGCCGGCACCTCCAGGCCCCGATCCAACATGGCGGCGTGGAAACCGTCGTAGCGCTCACGGAGCGATGAAACCCGCAAATCCCCGGAGATCAGCAGGATCCGCTGGTGGCCGCGGACGGCGAGATGTCCAACCAGTGCTGCCATGGCGGACTGGTTATTGACCCCCACCTGATCCACGTCCACGTCCGCGAGGCGGTCCAACAGGACCAGCGGCTTCTTTTCCTCACGGATTCTCGTCAGCAGCCCGCCGCTGGAACCGGCCGCCCGTGCAATGATCAGGCCATCCACGCGGCGGTCCAGGAGTGCCTCGACTGCAGCGCGCTCCCTGGCAGGATCTTCCGCCGAGTTGGCCAGCAGCAGGGACAGGCCGTTTTGGGCCGCGGCTTCTTCCACGCCGTGCACCATGTCCGCGAAAGCCGGCTCTCCGGCATCCGAAACAACAAGGCCAATGGAGTCAGTCCTGGCGCGCCGCATGGAACGGGCTAGCGCGTCCCGCCGGTATCCGGTGGCCCGCACAGCACTGATGACGCGCTCCCTGGTCTCCGGCTCAACATGCCTGGTGTCGTTGAGGACGTGCGACACAGTGGACGTGGAAACGCCGGCAAGGGATGCGACGTCGACGATGGTTGCCACTGCCACTCCTTATAGCGAAACGTTTGCGCGAACGTTTCGATAGTAGGGACAAACGTTTCGATGTGCAACAGGTCACAGAAGAAATGTTGGTTTGTTCCGATCTTCCTGGCCGCGGGGCGTGTGGCAGTCGGAAAGGACCGGGGTGCTGAGGTCCTAGGAGGCCGGCCGCGGGCCGGTGGAGGCCCGGTATTCGATCGTGGGCGCCAGACGGACTACCGAGGGATTGCCTGATTTGTCGGCGATCCTCTTGGTTAGCAGTTCGGCCGCTGTGGCGCCTACCTGGAATGCAGGCTGACGGACGGTGGTGAGCTGGGGCTCGAACAGGTCGGCGTAGGCAAAGCCGTCGAAGGTAGCGAAGGCAATGTCCTCCGGCATCCGTAGCCCGCGCTGCTGGATGCGCCGCAGTGCGGCTGCAGCCAAGACGGTGCTGCACGCGATCACAGCGGTAGGGGGCTTGGCTGCGGACAGCGCTGCCTCGATGCCGGCGTCAGTTTCTGCAGGTTCGAAAGCTATGACTGTTAGCTGGTCCGATGGCGCGATCCCGGCAGCGGCCATGGCTTCGGCGAACGCATCGTGCCGTTCCTGCAGGGTGGCAACCCTGGTGTCCCCCGCAATCAGCAAAATCCGTTCGTGGCCCTGCGCCACCAGGTGCTCCACAAGCTCCATAATGGGCTCGCGGTTTTCAACTCCCACCTGGTCGTACGGGTCAGCGGAAAGCCTGTCCATCAGCACCAGGGGCGTATCGTGGTTGGCGAATTCGGAGAGGGCCTCAGGGCCGGAGCCCGCCGCACGTGCCAGGATGAGGCCGTCGACCCTGCGTTCAAGGAGGGCTTGGACTGCGCGCGCCTCACGTTTCGGGTCTTCAGCGGAATTGGCCAGTAGCAGGGTGATGCCCTGGCTGGCAGCGGTCTCTTCCACGCCGCGGATCATTTCGGCGAAGGCCGGCTCCCCGCCGTCGGAAACAATAAGACCGATGCTGTCTGTCCTTGAGCGCCGCATGGCGCGGGCCAGTGCGTCCTGCCGGTAGGAGGTTTCCTCGATGGCCTTCAGGACCCGCTGCCGCGTCTCATCACCTACATGCCTGGTTCCGTTCAGGACATGGGAAACAGTGGAGATTGAAACGCCGGCAAGCTGTGCCACTTTTACCATTGTCGTCATCGTTGCCGCCCTCGGTGAATCGTTTGCGCGAACGTTTCGCGTAGCCTCCGCCAGTTTACAGACGGGCAGGCAACCGAAGGCGAAGGGACCCCGTTCTTCCTGCCAACTTCGCGGTCGCCTCCCTGATTGCGGCGAACACTCATTTCTGCGCCTTGTTCCGAACCGACACGGTCTCCGTCCAGCCGCTCGCGATGTCAGTGATATCAAGGGTGAAACAGAACTCGCCCTGGGAATTTCCGCCCTCATGACAGACCAGATCGATCTCCACGAACCCGGGCCGGGCGTCATCCCACTCGGCACAGGTCCGCAGCGGAAAGGAGTCCTTCAGCAAGGTCCCCGGCTTGGTATGGGACGGGCCCCGCGGATCCAGTTTGGCCCGGTCCGCCTTGAGCCTGCGGTCGATCGTGGCCGGTGCGATTTTCAGCAGCAGCGCGGCCGTCCCGTCATCGATCTGAAGCTCCTCGAAGCGGCGCAGGCGGGGTACCAGATCAGGCAGCGCCGCCGCCAGCAGCCGCCCACAGGGCGTCCCCTGCACCGCCCAGCAGAACCGCAGCGCGTCGATGACGGTGTCGTCATAAATCAATGGCTTCGGCGGGCGGGGACGGACAGTCCTGATGGTCAGGACCCAACCCAGCGCCTTGCGGGCATGATTGCGGTTCCAGCGCGTCACCGCGCAGATCTGATCCAGGATCTCGCCCTTCCTGGCTTTGGAAGCCCGACGGTATTCCGTGGCCAGACTTCGTGACAGCCTTGCGTTCGCTCATCGTCAGCTCCATAACAGCAGCTCTACCCCCGCCGGAAAACCGGCAGCCGCAGAAACCCTCAACGCGGGCATCTTCTAGAGTCAACGCGGAGTCTGGACACTGACGAGGGGCGGTGGGAATGTGGACCCATGCGCCATCGGCGAGGGAGGCTGGTAGCAGGTCATGGATGAAACATCGGATACGCGGCAATTGCTTTCCAACCGGATCGAACAGAAACAACAGGCCGTCCGCTCCTATCTGGGACGGGAGCGCCCCAAACGGAACAAGCTCTCCAACATCAGCGTCGTGGGCAGTGCCCTGGCCGCCGCGCTCACCGCCGGCCCGGCGTTCGGAGGCACCGGGTTCACCCAGGCCCTCCAGGGGGTCTTCTCCCTCGGGGACGACTCGATTGTCTGGCGCGTCCTGTGCCTGCTGGCCGTCATGCTGTCCGTCGCCGCGGCGCTCGCCACGAATTTCGCCAATTCACATTCGATCGCGGACAGGGTCAGCGCGGCGGAAACAGCCAACGCCCAGCTGGAAGGCCTGCGGGACACGCTGAGTTTTGGCCGCATCGACACCGACGAGGCACTGAAGCTGTATCAGCAGTATGTGGCCCAGGTGGCGTTCGTGGACGAGGTGCCCGCCCGCTGAGGTCCCGCCAGTGGGGCTACGTGGCCTGTGCTTTGGGGTTAGTGGGCTACTGCGACTTGGGGATGATGATCCACAGCGCGATGTAGACGAGCTCCCCGACGCCGAACAGGCCGAAGAACACGAAACCGATGCGGACCAGCGTCCTGGAAACGCCGAAGCGGTCAGCGAGGGCTGCGCAGACGCCCGCGATGACCTTGCCGTTTCTGGGTCGAACCATTGATCGTTCCATTCAGTCACGGTAGCAGTGTGCTCCCGGCAAGAGAACAGCACAGCAAAGCGGGCTCTACCCCGGCAACACAAGGCCGCACGGGGAAGAGCCCGCTTGAGTTAAATCCGCCGAAGCCGGCCTGCGGAGCCGGGTTAGGGCGTGGGGTTGCCGCCGTTGACGTTGAGGGTTTCGCCCACCACGAAGCTGGACTCCGCCGAGGCAAGGAACACATAGGCCGGGGCCAGCTCGGCCGGCTGGCCGGCCCGGCCCAGGGGAGTGCTCTTGCCGAATTCGGGCAGCGCTTCCTTGGGCTGGCCGCTGCTGACCTGCAGTGGCGTCCAGATCGGCCCCGGCGCGACGGCGTTGACCCGGATGCCCTTGGGCGCGAGCTGCTGGGCCAGGCCCTTGGTGAAGTTGTTGATGGCCGCCTTGGTGGTGGCGTAGTCCACCAGCGTCTCCGACGGGTTGTAGGCCTGGATGGAGGTGGTGTTGATGATGGTGGAACCCGCCGGCAGATGCGGAACGGCAGCTTTGGTCAGCCAGAACATGGCATAGACGTTGGTCTTCAGCGTGTGGTCGAACTGCTCATCGCTGATATCCGCGATGTCCTCCTGGGCCACCTGCTTGCCGGCGTTGTTCACCAGAAGATCCAGACCGCCGAGCTCGCGCAGGGCAATGTCCACCAGCTCCCGGCACACCGCCGAGTCCTTGAGGTCGCCCGGGGCCTTGACCGCCTTGCGGCCGGCCTTTTCGATCAGGTTCGCGATCCGGGCGGCGTCCTCTTCCTCCTCCGGCAGGTAGGAGAGCACGACGTCGGCCCCCTCCCGGGCGAAGGCGATCGCCGTAGCGGCGCCGATGCCGGAGTCCGCGCCGGTGACGATGGCCTTGCGGCCCTCAAGCCGGCCGGTACCGCGGTACGTGTCTTCGCCGAGGTCCGCCTTGGGCGTCAACTTCGCGTCCAAACCGGGCTCCGGCTGGTGCTGCTTGGGAGGTTCGATGTGTTCGTACGCTGTTACCGGGTTCTTGAACGTGTACTGGTCAGTCATGGTGCTCCTCCGATGGTTGGTCTGCCTACGGACGGCATGCTAAGCATGCTTACCATCCAGCCTAGCGAGTGCGGCCGTAGTGGCGCAACGTACGCCTGCTGACTGGTAGAAACGTGGCAGTACGACCGCCCGGTCCAGCGGGGTTCTGGCAAGATAACCAGCATGGAAGAATCTGGCCGTGTCCCCGCACAGGCAGTCCCCGCCTACGACCTCCGCGTCTCCATCCAGAACACCGAGCCCGAGATCTGGCGGCGGCTGCTGGTGCCGGAGACCATCACCGTCCCGGAACTCCACGGGGTCCTCCAGACCGCCTTCGGATGGGAGAACCGGCACCTCTTTGGGATCCGGTGCGTGGATAGGACCGGCCAGCCCAGGGTGATCATCGGCCCAGACGACGCCGCGAAAGAGATGGGCGACGAGCCGGCCTCCGGCGTCGTACTCTCTGAACTCGTAGACGCCCAGCAGACCGGCCCGGCCACGCTGGAATACGAATATGACTTCGGCGACGCGTGGACGCACCTCTTTGAGGTGATGGGGCCGGCCGAGCTGGCCGCGGGTGGCGTGCGCTGCATCGACGGGGCCAACCGGGGTCCGGTGGAGGACGCCGGCGGACCGTATGGCTACGCTCGCCTCATCGAAGCCCTTGCCGATCCGGCAGATGAGGAACACAAAGAGCTGTCCGGCTGGTACAAGTTCGTCACGGGACAGGACGCCGGCACCTTTGAGCCATACGCGTTCGAGGCGGAGGCGCTTAACGCCCGCTTGGACGAGCTGGCGAAACGCCCCTGGCCGGAACCGCCAACAGACGGGGAGATCGACGCCGTCGTCCGTCCTGTGCAGTGGCTGTTGGGCCAGGCGGGCCCCGACGGACTGCAGCTGACCGCGGACGGCTACCTCAAGCCTGCCGTGGTGAGCCAGGCCGTCCGGGAACTCGGCTGGGAATACCGCTGGCCCGGAGCGGCGAACCGCGAAAGCCAGACCCGTCCCGTACTTCAGCTCAGGCACCAGTTGCAGGCCTGGAAACTGCTGCGGAAGAGCAAGGGGCATCTGGTCCTGTCACCGTCTGGACGCAAGATGCACGACGGCGGCCGTCCGCTGTGGGACTTTCTTGCCGACGCCGTGGCCTTCGCGCCGGAGAAGTCGACGGCCACTGTGACCGGCACCGTGGTCCAATGGCTGCTCGACGGCTCCACGCCGTCCTGGGACCGCCGGGAACGGATGATTGCGGACACCCTCGGGGCGGCAGGCTACCGGATGAAGGATGGTTCCCCGCTCCCGTTGGACCTTGCCCAGCAGCTCTACCTCGAAGTGAAGTGGACTTTGGACTGCCTGCAGCTGGCCGTTCCAGAGCGCACGTTCAGTGATGTTCCGGCCCTGACCAGCGCCGGGCGGAAGTTCCTGTTGCAGGTGCAGGGCCTGCTCGAGGGGCCGTGAAGTTCGACAGGCTCAAACAGCGGGGTGTGAGTCAGTCCACAGGAACGCGATTTAGCCGATGTGGCGTGCAAGGTTCCAATACCTGGCAGAAATCCGCGCCATCCGGGGGTTCAACCGCTTGGGGACCCTCATTTGCGTGGATTTGTGCCGGGTCCCAGTGCCGTGTAAAGTAATTCGAGTCGCCGCCGCTGAGTGGTGACAAACCCCCAAGAAAACGATAGAAGCGATAATCTTGCTCTTCGACTCGTCCTGTACGAGACGCAGAAAAGGAACTTTGCTTCTTATTTTGCTGGGCGGATTCAGTCGCCAATGCGAATTTCGGGTGAATATCCCGGATTTGCAAAGTGGATATGAATGAAATAAGCTTTAGATATCGCAGCGAAGAAAGCGAAACAAAAGAATTCATTGAATTTAGATGGATTGTTTCGGCAAGTATCCGAATGTGTCTGTTGTTTGAGAACTCAATAGTGTGCCAAGTTTGTTGATACCAATTTATTTATATGGATTGGTTGTTTTGCCGGGCCCGCCACCCCGTGGTGTGGTCTGGTTTTTACAGCTGGTTTCAAATTTTGTGCAGCCGGTTTCTCCCGTTTTCCCGGGGGTGTTGGTTGTGTCTGTTTTTGTTTTACTTCAACGGAGAGTTTGATCCTGGCTCAGGATGAACGCTGGCGGCGTGCTTAACACATGCAAGTCGAACGATGACCCGGTGCTTGCACCGGTGATTAGTGGCGAACGGGTGAGTAACACGTGAGTAACCTGCCCTTAACTCTGGGATAAGCCTGGGAAACTGGGTCTAATACCGGATATGACTCCTCATCGCATGGTGGGGGGTGGAAAGCTTTATTGTGGTTTTGGATGGACTCGCGGCCTATCAGCTTGTTGGTGAGGTAATGGCTCACCAAGGCGACGACGGGTAGCCGGCCTGAGAGGGTGACCGGCCACACTGGGACTGAGACACGGCCCAGACTCCTACGGGAGGCAGCAGTGGGGAATATTGCACAATGGGCGCAAGCCTGATGCAGCGACGCCGCGTGAGGGATGACGGCCTTCGGGTTGTAAACCTCTTTCAGTAGGGAAGAAGCGAAAGTGACGGTACCTGCAGAAGAAGCGCCGGCTAACTACGTGCCAGCAGCCGCGGTAATACGTAGGGCGCAAGCGTTATCCGGAATTATTGGGCGTAAAGAGCTCGTAGGCGGTTTGTCGCGTCTGCCGTGAAAGTCCGGGGCTCAACTCCGGATCTGCGGTGGGTACGGGCAGACTAGAGTGATGTAGGGGAGACTGGAATTCCTGGTGTAGCGGTGAAATGCGCAGATATCAGGAGGAACACCGATGGCGAAGGCAGGTCTCTGGGCATTAACTGACGCTGAGGAGCGAAAGCATGGGGAGCGAACAGGATTAGATACCCTGGTAGTCCATGCCGTAAACGTTGGGCACTAGGTGTGGGGGACATTCCACGTTTTCCGTACCGTAGCTAACGCATTAAGTGCCCCGCCTGGGGAGTACGGCCGCAAGGCTAAAACTCAAAGGAATTGACGGGGGCCCGCACAAGCGGCGGAGCATGCGGATTAATTCGATGCAACGCGAAGAACCTTACCAAGGCTTGACATGAACCGGAAACGCCTGGAAACAGGCGCCCCGCTTGCGGTCGGTTTACAGGTGGTGCATGGTTGTCGTCAGCTCGTGTCGTGAGATGTTGGGTTAAGTCCCGCAACGAGCGCAACCCTCGTTCTATGTTGCCAGCGCGTGATGGCGGGGACTCATAGGAGACTGCCGGGGTCAACTCGGAGGAAGGTGGGGACGACGTCAAATCATCATGCCCCTTATGTCTTGGGCTTCACGCATGCTACAATGGCCGGTACAAAGGGTTGCGATACTGTGAGGTGGAGCTAATCCCAAAAAGCCGGTCTCAGTTCGGATTGGGGTCTGCAACTCGACCCCATGAAGTCGGAGTCGCTAGTAATCGCAGATCAGCAACGCTGCGGTGAATACGTTCCCGGGCCTTGTACACACCGCCCGTCAAGTCACGAAAGTTGGTAACACCCGAAGCCGGTGGCCTAACCCCTTGTGGGAGGGAGCTGTCGAAGGTGGGACTGGCGATTGGGACTAAGTCGTAACAAGGTAGCCGTACCGGAAGGTGCGGCTGGATCACCTCCTTTCTAAGGAGCACCTACAATCACCTTGCCTCATGTATGTGAGTGTGGAGGGTTTGTCAGGAGTACGCCCGTTGCGCAGACGCAAGTTCTGCGGCGGGTGCTCACGGGTGGAATATCAACGAATAGCGGCCGTCATCGTCTCTTCCTGACCCAGTACGGACCAGCTCTTCGGAGCAGGTCCTGGAACGGTCCCGGGAGGAGAGGGAGACGGTTTAGTGTTTGGCACACTGTTGGGTCCTGAGACAACAGGACCATGGCACGGCCGGGTTCCCTTGCGGGGATGTGGTGGTGGTGTGGGACTTGTGTTTCTGGTTTCCTGGCTGCACCGGGCATGCACGTGGGGCTCTTCCGTTTGGGAGGGCTGGTGTGTGGGGGTGTGGTACGGGGTTGTTGTTTGAGAACTACATAGTGGACGCGAGCATCTTTTATAAGAAGCAATTTCCAAGAATATGAACCTGGATCTGTTGTTCCGTGCCTTCGGGGACGGGGTGATGGTTTTCATGGTTCTCTCGTGAATTAGTTTTTTGATCTTTTGTGGTCAAGTTTTTAAGAGCACACGGTGGATGCCTTGGCATTAGGAGCCGAAGAAGGACGTAGGAATCTGCGATAAGCCTGGGGGAGTCGATAACCGGACTGTGATCCCAGGGTGTCCGAATGGGGAAACCCCGCCAGGGGCGCGAGCTGCCTGGTGACCCGCATCTGAACACATAGGGTGCGTGGAGGGAACGCGGGGAAGTGAAACATCTCAGTACCCGCAGGAAGAGAAAACAATAGTGATTCCGTCAGTAGTGGCGAGCGAACGCGGATCAGGCTAAACCGTTCCATGTGTGATAGCCGGCGGGCGTTGCATGGTCGGGGTTGTGGGACTTCCCGCTTCAGTTCTGCCGGACTGAGAAGGTGAGTAGTACAGGCATAGGTGAACGGTCTTGAAAGGCCGGCCAGAGAGGGTGTGAGCCCCGTAACCGAAATGTTGTGTACCGCCTGGTGAAGTATCCCAAGTAGCACGGGGCCCGAGAAATCCCGTGTGAATCTGTCAGGACCACCTGATAAGCCTAAATACTCCCTAATGACCGATAGCGGACCAGTACCGTGAGGGAAAGGTGAAAAGTACCCCGGGAGGGGAGTGAAACAGTACCTGAAACCGTGTGCTTACAATCCGTCGGAGCCTCCGCAGCTTGCTGTGTTGGGGTGACGGCGTGCCTTTTGAAGAATGAGCCTGCGAGTTAGTGTTACGTCGCGAGGTTAACCCGTGTGGGGAAGCCGTAGCGAAAGCGAGTCTGAATAGGGCGTTGCAGTGGCGTGATCTAGACCCGAAGCGAAGTGATCTACCCATGGCCAGGTTGAAGCGACGGTAAGACGTCGTGGAGGACCGAACCCACTTCAGTTGAAAATGGAGGGGATGAGCTGTGGGTAGGGGTGAAAGGCCAATCAAACTTCGTGATAGCTGGTTCTCCCCGAAATGCATTTAGGTGCAGCGTTGCGTGTTTCTTACCGGAGGTAGAGCTACTGGATGGCTAATGGGCCCTACAAGGTTACTGACGTCAGCCAAACTCCGAATGCCGGTAAGTGAGAGCGCAGCAGTGAGACTGTGGGGGATAAGCTTCATAGTCGAGAGGGAAACAGCCCAGACCACCAACTAAGGCCCCTAAGCGTGTGCTAAGTGGGAAAGGATGTGGAGTTGCGAAGACAACCAGGAGGTTGGCTTAGAAGCAGCCATCCTTAAAAGAGTGCGTAATAGCTCACTGGTCAAGTGATTCCGCGCCGACAATGTAGCGGGGCTCAAGTACACCGCCGAAGTTGTGGATTTCAGATGATAGCCAAGCCGCCCCCGTTGTGGGGTTGGTTCAGGCGTCTGGAGTGGTAGGGGAGCGTCGTGTGGGCAGTGAAGTCGCGGTGTAAACCAGCGGTGGAGCCTACACGAGTGAGAATGCAGGCATGAGTAGCGAAAGACGGGTGAGAAACCCGTCCGCCGAATGATCAAGGGTTCCAGGGTCAAGCTAATCTGCCCTGGGTAAGTCGGGACCTAAGGCGAGGCCGACAGGCGTAGTCGATGGACAACGGGTTGATATTCCCGTACCGGCGAAAAACCGCCCATGCTGAACGGGGGATACTAACCGCCCGAAACCTGCCCGACCGCCCTTGTGGTGGAAGGGTTTTGGTGGAGCGCGGGACCTGATCCCGGGAGGCAAGCGTATTAACAGGTGTGACGCAGGAAGGTAGCCGAGCCGGGCGATGGTTGTCCCGGTCTAAGGATGTAGGGCGAACGGTAGGCAAATCCGCCGTTCATGATGCCTGAGACCCGATGGGACCCCCGTATGGGGGGATTCGGTGATCCTATGCTGCCGAGAAAAGCATCGACGCGAGGTTTTAGCCGCCCGTACCCCAAACCGACACAGGTGATCAGGTAGAGAATACTAAGGCGATCGAGAGAATTATGGTTAAGGAACTCGGCAAAATGCCCCCGTAACTTCGGGAGAAGGGGGGCCCCCATCGTGATGGACACTTGCTGTCCGGAGCGTGCAGGGGCCGCAGAGACCAGGGGGAAGCGACTGTTTACTAAAAACACAGGTCCGTGCGAAGTCGCAAGACGATGTATACGGACTGACTCCTGCCCGGTGCTGGAAGGTTAAGAGGACCGGTTAGCCGCAAGGCGAAGCTGAGAATTCAAGCCCCAGTAAACGGCGGTGGTAACTATAACCATCCTAAGGTAGCGAAATTCCTTGTCGGGTAAGTTCCGACCTGCACGAATGGAGTAACGACTTCCCCGCTGTCTCAACCATAAACTCGGCGAAATTGCAGTACGAGTAAAGATGCTCGTTACGCGCAGCAGGACGGAAAGACCCCGAGACCTTTACTATAGTTTGGTATTGGTGTTCGGAGTGGCTTGTGTAGGATAGGTGGGAGACGTTGAAGCCCGGACGCCAGTTCGGGTGGAGTCATCGTTGAAATACCACTCTGGTCACTTTGGACATCTAACTTCGGCCCGTAATCCGGGTCAGGGACAGTGCCTGATGGGTAGTTTAACTGGGGCGGTTGCCTCCTAAAAAGTAACGGAGGCGCCCAAAGGTTCCCTCAGCCTGGTTGGCAATCAGGTGTCGAGTGTAAGTGCACAAGGGAGCTTGACTGTGAGAGAGACATCTCGAGCAGGGACGAAAGTCGGGACTAGTGATCCGGCGGTACATTGTGGAATGGCCGTCGCTCAACGGATAAAAGGTACCTCGGGGATAACAGGCTGATCTTGCCCAAGAGTCCATATCGACGGCATGGTTTGGCACCTCGATGTCGGCTCGTCGCATCCTGGGGCTGGAGTAGGTCCCAAGGGTTGGGCTGTTCGCCCATTAAAGCGGTACGCGAGCTGGGTTTAGAACGTCGTGAGACAGTTCGGTCCCTATCCGCTGCGCGCGCAGGAAATTTGAGAAGGGCTGTCCTTAGTACGAGAGGACCGGGACGGACGAACCTCTGGTGTGTCAGTTGTACTGCCAAGTGCACCGCTGATTAGCTACGTTCGGATGGGATAACCGCTGAAAGCATCTAAGCGGGAAGCTCGCTTCGAGATGAGATTTCCATACACCTTGTGTGTGAGAGGCCCCCAGCCAGACCACTGGGTTGATAGGCCGGATGTGGAAGCGAGGACTAACGACTCGTGAAGCTGACCGGTACTAATAGGCCGATAACTTACACCACACACCCTCTCCGTGAACGGATTCAAAAGACGTTCACACCATGAAGAGGGTACAAAGAAACAAGACTGCTTGCGTCCACTATGTGGTTCCCAACCAACAAACCCGGTCCCCGGGCTTTGTTGCCACGGGAACGAAACCACAACTGAATAACAACACCACAACTGCCCCCAACAGGGCAGAGCACATGTTGTAACACCAAAGTTTTCCCACCCCCGGGCACAGCCAGGCGGGGCGGGAGCAAGGGTTACGGCGGTCATAGCGTGGGGGAAACGCCCGGTCCCATCCCGAACCCGGAAGCTAAGACCCACAGCGCCGATGGTACTGCACCCGGGAGGGTGTGGGAGAGTAGGTCACCGCCGGACAACCATTAGAAACGGTCGAGAGCCTCCAACCACCAGGTTGGAGGCTCTCCCGCATTTAACCGGCTTATCGCAGATGAGGGCGTAGAGGCGGCCGGGACCGGGGTTTTGCCGTCCCCGCGGGCTGAATCGGATTTTGGGCGTGGCTGATGGACGCGGGTCGCCGGGCTGGGCGCGTGCTTCCCATGGTGTTTCCTCCTTTGGTTAGCGGCCGTTCGGTCATGCCTCCAAGCATCATGAGGATGCTTACTTTATGTTGGCCAGCGGCGTGCGATCCGCTATCCGCTGATGAGAAAGCCTTTCGAGGACCATCGAGCAGGCGCTCGGCACGGGTTGGATGATGTCGGCGGTGCTGGTCAAGGCCAGCCGCCGGGCGGTTTCGCTTAAGGGCCCGCCGGCAATGATGACCGCTTCCGCTCCATCCTTCTCACTTGCTTCCTTGACCGCCTCTGCAAGTTCCTGAAACTGGCGGTCGGGGTTGGCGGCCAGGACGAGCGGTTCAGACGGCGTGAGCCTGACTCCTGTGAACCATTCGCGTCGACCGTGCTCTTCGACCAGGGCGGTCAGGGAATCTGCGAGCAGGGGAGTGCTCGTTGCCATGCCGAACTTGCGGCCCTCCCCACAGGCTGATCGGATGGAAGCCTGGCCGATACCAATGACTGGTACTTCAAGGCTTTCTGCAAGGGAGGCCCGACCTGGATCACCGATGGCTGCAATAATAACCGCCTCGACGCTGCTTCCGTCCGGACCCCGCATGTAGCCGTTCACAGCGTCCTGCACGTAACGGGCAGATTCTGCCAGGGAGTCCGGGTCGATGATCATGGTGGGGCCTTTGGCGGCGGTCAGGCCTATCACTTCCAGGCCTTCGGGGCCCAGGATGTCGGCGGCAATGGCCGTCATTAGCTCGGTGGTCCGCTGGTTGCTGTTCGGGTTGACCAGGAGGACCGTTGCCTGCTCACTTGTATTGGGCTCAGTGACCATAGATGGCTCCTTCGTCCTCGCTGGCGTCTTCTTCGAGGGGCTGTCCGAATGTTTCCGGGGGGAATTGCACGACGATGCCAAGGACGATGAAGAGCCCGGCCAGGGTCGTGAACATGCCCATGAGCCCGGCGGCGTCGAAGATGACGCCGGAGATGAGCGGGAACAGGCCACCTGCCAGGGATCCGGCCGCGAGGATGATGGATGTGCCGAAGCCGCGGGTGCGGGTGGGGTACAGTTCGGGGGCGAAAAGCCAGATGGTGGTGTTGAGGATGATGACGGAAAAGTTGAAGAGCACCCCGAAGAGCACGACGAGGACTATGTCGTTCGCGAGGAAGGCCATCGATAGCCCGGCGGCGCAGCCCAGGATCGCGGCGCCCGTGAGGACCTTCTTGCGGGGCAGCCTGCTGGCCAGGAACGCGGCGGTTGCGGCGCCGATGAGCGATCCTGACTGCATGATGAGGGTGAACCAGAGGCTGGTGTTTACCGCGTAGCCGCGGGAGACCAGGATTGTCGGCATCAGGGTCAGCATTGAGATCTGGGCAGCGTAGGACATGCACACGGCGACGCAGAGCAGGACGGTCCGCTTCAGGAGCCGGCCACGCAGCGCGTCCTTCCAGTGCCCCTTGGATTCCGTGGTGGCTGGACCGGGCACGGCGGTGATGTAGACCTCGGGGTCATCGATTCGGCCAGAGAGCTTTCCCCTGGCGAGCCGGGTGATGACCATGTTGGCTTCATCGAGCCGTCCCTTCGAGGCCAGGAAGCGGGGTGTTTCCGGCACGTATCGGCGGAAGAACATGACCAGCAGTGCCGGAATGAACAGCAGGCCGAAGACCCAGCGCCACTTGTCCGGGCCGTCGAAGAGGGTGAAGACGAGGATTCCGAAGGCCGGTGCGAGCATGTTGCCAAGCCCGGCGGCGGTGACGTTGATCAGGCCGACGGCGGTGCCCCGGTGCTTGGCTGCGAAGAACTCGGCCATCATGATGACCGCGACGGCGATTTCCCCACCCAGGCCGAATCCGACGACAAAGCGTCCGGCGGCCAGGACCGGGTAGTTGGGCGCTATGGCGCACAGCAGCGAGCCGCCGGCGAAGATGATCAGGTTGATTACCAGCATGTTCCGTCGGCCGTATTTGTCGATGATCAGCCCGGTCGCCAGCCGCCCCAGGGCGGTGGCGGTGAAGGTCATCGTGTTCAGGAGCCCGATGTCGGTCGCGCCCAGACCCCAGGATTCCCGCAGGACCGGCCCGGTGATGCCGACTGCGTTCTGTTCGAGAGCGTCGAAGAAGACCCCAAGCAAGATCATCAGGACAATCTGCCGGTGGGCCCCGGTGACGCCAATGCGCTGGTAGGCGCCTTCAATTTGTTGTGCGAGGGACGTCTTCGTGCTCCCCGCCTCCGCAATTTTTTCTTCCACAGTCCGCTCCTTATGAGCCAGCAGCCGGTCGCTCATCATTGAACGCACCGACCAATAGTTTCCGTATCATGGATATTCCCTATCGCCATAAGGAATATGTGAGCCAAGTTACACGAGACCGAAGGTTATCTCAACGACTAGGCGAACTTACTGATTGTGACCACGGACGATGAACCGGGGCGGATGGGGTAACTACCCCCGGTAGCGTCGGCCTACGTCGATGTAGCTCATGGCCGTTTTAAGGGCGCTCGGCAACGATCGTTCGCAACTCGTGGCCGCCATGCCGAGCTGAAGAACAGCCTCCGACAACAGGTCCGACTCCTGGCCTGAGAAACCCCGGCACCCCGACGATCTTGAATAATCCGGGCTGAAGCCGCGGAACATAAGTCGCGCCGGCCTCGTTGTAGAAGCGCCAGCCGCTTCCAATCGCAGGGACGCCTCATGACCGCACGGACCATCGTCATCACCGGAGCCAGCGACGGCATCGGCGCGTCCGCCGCCCGGATCTTGAGCCAGCAGGGGGAGCGGGTGGTCGTCGTCGGGCGGTCCGCCGGGAAGACCGAACGGATGGCGAAGGAAATCGGTGCCGACTACTTCGTCGCCGATTTCGCGGAGCTGGCGCAGGTGCGCGAGCTCGCTCTGCAGCTGAAAGAGAAGTACCCGCGGATCGACGTCCTGGCCAACAACGCCGGCGGGATCATGGGCCCCCGGCAGCTCAGCGTGGACGGCCACGAGAAGACCTTCCAGATCAACCACCTGGCGCCGTTCCTGCTCACCACCGAGCTGATGGATGTGCTCACCGCCAGCAACGCCACCGTCATCAACACCTCCAGCGCCGCCAACGGCTTCGGCAAGCTGGACCTCAACGACCTGGACTCCGCGCAGAACTACTCCACCAACCGCGCGTACGGCACCGGCAAACTCGCGAACATCCTGTTCACCACCGAACTGAACCACCGCTACGGCGCCGAGGGAATCACGACGGCGGCCTTCCACCCCGGCGTGGTCGCCACCAACTTCGCGGCGGAGTCCACGAGCCCGATGCGGCACGCGTACAAGACCTTCCTCAACCGCTTCCTGCTGAGCCCCGAACAGGGCGCGGACACACTCGTGTGGCTCGCTACTGCGACCCCTGGGCAGGACTGGATCTCCGGCGCCTACTACGCCAAGCGTGCCCTCGCGAAGGCCAACAAGCAGGCGTACGACGCCGGGCTGGCCCGGGAGCTGTGGGAGCGCAGCGAGGCGATGGTGGCGCAGGATCTCGATAAGCTCCGCTCGCGGGGCAAGCAAACGCCGCAGGACTCGAATGCTGGGATAGCATTCCTTTAGCCTTTGCCGACGAGCGGCCTTGGCTTTCTTTATGGGGGAGTTCTATTTATATGCTGGTAAAGAAGGTTTTCGTCGCGACTGTGGCGGCGACGGCGCTGCTCTTGACCGTTTCGGTGATGCCGGCAAATGCTGCACCGTCGCCGAGGTCGTACAAGAATTGCACCGAACTCAATAAGGTTTATCCGCACGGAGTCGGCAAGAGCGGTGCACGGGATAAAACGTCCGGAAAGCGGGTCACGACCTTCCGGGTGAATAGCACTGTGTATAGCTACAACGACGGGGGCGCTAAACGTCACAACAGGGAGTACGACCTGGACCGTGACAACGACGGAATCGCCTGCGAAAAACGCTGATACTCAGCGGGCGGCGTCGACCTTGTCGATAGCCGTTAGCGCGCTTTCCATGGTCCCGGCCAGGTCGCTGGCCGGGGCCGGCTTGGCGAACAGGTAGCCCTGCAGGGAGTCGCAGCCGCGGTCCATCAGGTACTTGGCCTGCGCCGGGGTCTCGATGCCCTCGGCCGTGACCCTCAGGCCCAGGGTATGTGCGGCGCTGACCATGGTGTTGAAGAACGGCAGCTGCTCCCGGCCGGTCTTGATCATCGCGACGAAGGACCGGTCGATCTTGACCGTGTCCAGCGGCAGCTCCTTGAGCCGGCCCAGCGAGGCATAGCCGGTGCCGAAGTCGTCCATCGCTATCCGGACGCCGGCCTCGCGCAGTTGGCGGAGCTGCCGCAGCACGTCCGAATCGGCGTCGAAGAATGCACTTTCGGTCAGTTCGAGCGTGAGCTGGCGCGCGTCCACGCCGGTGGACGCCACAATGGCAAGCACATCCGTGGCGAAATCGCGGTTCTGGAACTGCAGGCCGGAGACGTTCACGGCGACGCTGTAGCTGGCGTCCCCGGCGAGCCAGGGACGGATCTCGGCGCAGGCACGGCGCAGGACCTCGTCGCCGATCTCCCGGATCAGCCCGCTCTGCTCTGCCACCGGCAGGAACTCGTTGGGCGGAACCACCGTCCCATGGCGTTCCCAGCGCGCGAGTGCCTCGAACTGCACCACGGCGCCAAGTCCGGGGGACACCACGGGCTGGTAGTGGACCGAGATCTGGCCCAGCTCCACCGCCCGCCGCAGCCCGGTTTCGCCGCCGGTCCGGTGGGCCGCCGCGTTCAGCATTTCCGGCCTGAACCGCAGCCAGTTGTGCGGCCCCTCGGCCTTCGCCGCGGTCAGGGCCGCGTCCGCCTGCCGCAGCAGTTCCGCCCCGTCCATGGTCTGCGGAGTCTTGGAGGCCAGTCCCATGCTCAGTCCGGGCCGGACCAGGGTCCCGGCGACGCGCATCGGCTCGAGCAGCGACTCCGCGATCCGCCGGGCCACCGCGTCCGCGTTGAGGCATTCGGTCAGCAGCACCACGAACTCGTCGCCGCCCAGCCGGGCCACGGTGTCGTGCGGCCGGATGCAGTTGCGCAGCCGTCTGGCCACCTCCACGAGCAGCTCGTCGGCGGACGAACGGCCCAGCATGTCGTTCAGGCTCTTGAGGTCATCGACGTTCAGCAGCAGCACATCCACCGGGTCCGGGCGGCGCAGTGCGGCGGCCAGGCGCTCGTTGAACAGGGTCCCGTTGGGTAGCGCGGTCAGCTGGTCCCGCAGCACCCCGGCCCGCAGCTGGTCATCGCGGTCGGCGTAGGCCGCGGGAGCCGCGGGAGCCGCCGGAGCGGCAGCTGCCCCGGCAGGAGTGCGACGGCGGTGCGTTGCGGTGTCCGCCGACGCGGCGGCGGGGCTTTGTGGATTGCCGGACGAGGCAGCCTGCCGGTGCCCGGCGCCGCGGACCGAGAGTGCGACGGACGGCCCCGACTGGGGTGCGGAGTGTGCGCCGACGTGGGCGGAGTGTGCGTCGGCGTGGGCGGCGGACTGCACTCCGGCCCCGTGTGCGGCGGCCGGAGCGGCATCGGCGGCGTCGGCGGCGTTGGGCCCGGTGGGGAGCACCGAGCAGGTGATCTCGACGGGGACCTCGGTACCGTCGGAGCGGCGGCCGGAGCCGGCGAAGGGCTGGCGGGAGCGGGCTGCGGTGCCGCCAAGGCCGGCGAGCACACCATGGAAGTCTTCCCGCGAGGCCTCAGCCAGCAGCAGGCTGGAATCGGCGCCGAGCAGCTGGGCGCGGGTGTAGCCGAAGAGGTCCTCCGCGGCCGCGTTCAGGAAGGAAATGGATCCGTCCGGGGCGAGCAGCAGCAGCGCATCCGGGGTGTGTTCCAGCAGAATTTGTGCGAATCCAGAGTCCAAGATGTTTGCCTGCCCCCAAGCGTCGGATACGAGTTGCAGGGACCACGTGACGAACACCGTGGGCTGCGTTTCCTGCATCATATGTGGTGTGGGACACTACGGCATGCTCCGGCCCAGGTGGAGGGCGAATGTGTCGCCACAGCAGCCCCTGCAGCAGGCGCCGAACCGCCGTCCGGGACCCTGGCCCGAACTGCTATCCCGGGAGCGGGACGCCCTCCAGCGCGGCGATGGCTGCAGCCGACTTCCGCACCGCATTTTGCCGCTCGGATTCGGGCACCGGGCGGGAGAACAGGTAGCCCTGCAGCGCATCGCATCCATGCTCCATCAGGTACCGCGCCTGGGCCGCTGTCTCGATGCCTTCGGCCGTGACCTTCAGCCCCAGGCTGCGGGCCATGTGGATCATCGAGGTCAGGATCGGGAGCTTCTCCACACCGGTCTGCAGCATGGACACAAAGGACTTGTCGATCTTGACGACGTCCACCGGCAGATCCTGCAGCCGGCCCAGCGACGAGTACCCCGTCCCGAAGTCGTCCAGCGCCACCCGGATCCCGGCCGCGCGCAGGCTGGAGAGCTGGGAGATAACGTGCGTGTCGGCGTCGAAAAACACGCTCTCTGTCACTTCCAGCACCAGTTGGTGCGGATCGACGCGGCTCCAGGCCGCGATGTCCAGGACGCGCTCGGCGAAGTCGCGGTGCTGCAACTGCACGCCGGAGACGTTCACGGCGAGGCTCCGGAAAGAATCCGCCGCCAGCCATGGCTGCAGCTCGGAGCAGCTGCGTCGCAGCACCTCGGCGCCGATGTCCCGGATCAGGCCGCTGCGCTCTGCGGTCTGAATGAAGTCATCCGGGGACATCAGCTCTCCGCGCCAGTCCCAGCGGGCCAGGGCTTCGAACTGGACGACGTCGAGCCGGTCCGCGGAGATCACGGGCTGGTAGTGCACGGTGATCTGGCCCAGCTCCACGGCGCGCCGCAGCCCGGCCGTGAGCTGGGTGCGTTCCAGCAGCGCCGCGAGCATCGCGGGCTGGAAGTGCACGTAGCGGTTCTTCCCGGCCTCCTTGGCGGCGTACATCGCCAGGTCCGCCTGCCGGAGCAGTTCCGAGGACGTCGTTGAGCCGTCGTTCCGGGAAGCCACGCCCAGGCTCAGGCCCGGCCGGATCAGCGTGCCCTCGATCGAAACCGGGGCGTTCAGGGCGGTCACAACGCGCTGCGCGACGGCGTCGGAGTCCCGGCAGCCAACCAGCAGGACCACGAACTCGTCGCCGCCGAGCCGCGCGACGGTGCCGTGCGGGCCCACGCAGCTCTGCAAGCGACGGGAGATCTCCACCAGCATCTCGTCACCGGCATGGTGGCCCAGCACATCATTGATTTCTTTGAAGTCGTCCAGGTCCAGCAGTAGTACGTGCACCGGCTCGGGCGTGAGCAGCGCGGCGGCGGCCCGCTCGTTGAACAGCATCCGATTGGCAAGGCCGGTCAGCGGATCCTGGAAGGCGAGTTCCTTGAGCTTGTCCGCCTGCTCGGCGAGTTCTTCCATGGCGTGGCGGGCCTGGTCCTGGGCGCGCTGCCGGGAAGTGATGTCCCGGAAGTTCCAGATCCGGCCGATGATTGTGTCTGCGACCTTCTGCGGGCGCGAGTAGAGCTCCACGGTGCGGCCGTCCTTGAATTCCAGCACGTCATGGCTCTGCAGCGACCGGTCCGCGTACAGTGTCGTGACCTTGTCCAGGAAGTACTCCGGGTGGACCAGCTGCGCGGCGATGAACCTGATCAGGGCCATCGGGTCCTCGGCCGCCACCAGCTCCGCCGGCATGCCCCACATCTTCAGGTACTGGTCATTGATTCCGGTGATCTGCCCTTCGCAGGAGACCACCACGATCGCGTCGGCGGTGGTTTCCAGCGTGGCATCCAGGAGCGAGACGGCCAGGCGCCGCCCGGAATCGGCGTCGATTCGGTAGCTGGCATCCCGGACGGCGACCGCCATGGCCGTGCCGGCGTCGAACGTCACGAGCGAGCAGGCGATTTCCAAGGCGATTTCGGTGCCGTCCCGGCGGCGGCCCGCGGCCGCGAAGGGACGCTGGCCGGCCAGGCTTCCGCGGCCCAAGCGGCCAAAGACGCGCAGGAATCCGCCACGCTCGTCCTCCGAGAGCAGGATGGTGTGTTGGTACCCCAGCAGTTGCTCGCGGGGGTAGCCGAAGAGCCGCTCCGCGGCAGCGTTGACATAGGCTATGGTGCCGTCTGCGGCGAGCAGCAAGAAGGCATCCGGACCCTGCTCAAGCAGGGTCTCTTCGAACCCGGTTCCCACGGCGATTCCGGCCCCCATAGCGACGGTTGTTAGAACGGATCCCAGCGGCGACACCGTGGGCAATGCGTATTCCTGATCATAGGGTTCCCCAGCCCTGTGTCCAGGAAGAACGGATCCCAGCGGCGACACCGTGGGCAATGCGTATTCCTGATCATAGGGTTCCCCAGCCCTGTGTCCAGCACCTTTGGCCCGGCTTTTTCGCGGCAGCTGGACTGGGCTCAGGCGGAGCACGTGTTGGTTACCGGTTTCCGGACACCCGGTCCCCGCGCAGGGAGGCGAAGGCCTCGACCGACCGGCTGATGGCGGGCTCCAGCAGGGGCCTCGGTTCGGGGGAGGAAAAGAGCAACCCCTGCAGTGAATCGCACTCCAGCCGCAGAAGATATTCGGCCTGATGCTCGGTCTCCACGCCTTCCGCCGTGACCGTCAGGCCCAGACCGTGGGCCATGCTGATCATCGACGTGAGGATCGGTAGCTTCTCTGCACCGGTGCGGATCATTGAGACAAAGGACCGGTCGATCTTCAGGGTGTCCACCGGGAGCTCCTGGAGCCGGCCCAGCGAGGAATAGCCGGTGCCGAAGTCGTCCAGGGCTACCCGCGCGCCGGCCTTCCGCAGGGCTGCCAGTTGCTGGATCACGTGGCAGTCGTCGCCGAAGAACACACTTTCGGTGACCTCCAGGACCAGCTGACGGGGGTCCACGCCGCTTGACTCCGTGACGGCCAGCACCAGCTCGGCGAAGTCGCCGTGCTGCAACTGCACCCCGGATACGTTGACGGCCAGCGACCGGGAGGCATCCTCCGCGAGCCAGGACTTCATTTCCGTGCAGCCTGTGAACAATACCTCGGTGCCGATCTCCATGATCAGGCCGCTGCGCTCCGCCACGGGGATGAACTGCTGCGGCGGCACGGGTTCGCCGTCCCGTTCCCAGCGGGCCAGCGCCTCGACCGTGACGACGGCGCCGTGCCGGGCGGAGACGATCGGCTGGTAGTGCACGGCGATCTGGCCGCTATCGACGGCCAGCCGCAGCCCGGCCTCCAGCTCGGTGCGCTCCACGAGGGCCGCCATCATCTCCGGCCGGAACCGCAGGTACCGGTTCTTTCCGGCGGTCTTCGCCGCGTACATGGCGACGTCGGCCCGGCGCAGCAGCTCGGAGGCGTCCACGGCGTCCTCGCCTATGGAGGCCAGTCCCAGGCTGAGGCAGGGCCGCAGCATGGTCCCGTCGATCCACAGTGGCACTCTCAGGGATTCGACGATCCGCTCGGCGGTGGCCTCGGGATCGAGTGAGCCGACCAGCAGGACGACGAATTCGTCGCCGCCCAGCCGTGCTACGACGTCGTTCGGGCGGACGCAGGCGCACAGCCGCCGGCCCAGCTCGATCAACATCTGGTCACCGGCGTGGTGGCCATGGATGTCGTTGACTTCCTTGAAATCGTCCAGGTCCAGCAATAGGACGTCGACGGCGGTGCCGTACGGCCCCTGCAGCGCGTCGGCGAGGCGGTCGTTGAAAAGCTGCCGGTTGGAGAGCCTGGTCAGCGGGTCCTTGAAGGCGAGGTCCTTGAGCTGCGCTGCCTGCTCGGCGAGGTCCGCCATGGCCTGGTTGATCTGGTCCTGGGCGGTCTTGGCCGGGGTGACGTCCCGGAAACTCCAGACCCGCCCCACCACCTCGTCGGCGACGAGTTGCGGGCGGGAGTAGCGTTCAAAGGTCCTGCCGTCACGGAAGACCAGGACGTCTCGGCTTTCCTGCGCGGGGTCGGCGTAGAGCGCCGTGATCTTTTCGACGAACTGGGCGGGATCCGCCAGCTGATCCTGGACGAAGGCCATCACGGCTTCGTCGTCCCGGCTGGCCAGCAGCTCCCGGGGAATACCCCACATGGAGGTGAACTGGTTGTTGACGCCCGCGATCTGCCCTTCGCCGCCGACCACCAGGATGCCGTCCGCGGTGGATTCGAGCGTGGCCGTCAGCAGCGACATCGCGGCGCGCAACTCCGTGTCCGCTTCCAGCCGGTGCGAGGTACCCCGGATCAGAACGGCCATGCAGGCGCCGGCATCGGGCTGGGCGGGTGGTTTCGGGGCGGTGCCGGGGTATGCGTTCGTGCGGCCGTGGGCGCCGTCATGGGCGGCGCTGTCGGGGCCCGTCTTGGGGCCGGCCTCGGGGCCGGGGCGTGCGGCGGGGGACACGAGCGAGCAGGTGATTTCACCCTGGAACTCTGAGCCGTCCCGACGCAGACCGTAGGCTTCGACCGGCGGGAGGGCGGCGCCGTCGGCGTCCTGGCGGAGGGCGAAGTACAACCGCTGGAAACCGCTGCGGAAGCCTTCCGCCAGCAGCATGCGGTGGTCCTGGCCGACGAGTTCCTCGCGCGTGTAGCCGAACATGCGCTCCGTGGCGGCGTTGACCATGCTGATGGTGCCGTCTTCGGCGACCACCACGAGCGCGTCCGGGCAGGACTCGAGCACGGCCTGGGAGGACGGCGCGGGCCCGGTCGCCGGACTGGCACCTCCGGCGTCGCGCGCGAACGCCGTGGCATCGTGCGCCGTCTGGCGCTGTGCCGAGGTCACGCGAGAACCTGAGCGTGTATTTGAGACCGATATTCCATTGACGTTCCTCCCCAGATGAAATCATAGGGGCCACCTGCGACCGTGCTGTGCAACGACGCCATGCAACGGCGCTGTGCAATGGCGCCAGGCGACGGCGCTGCGGGACGAGAAGAGCAACGGCGCAGGTCAGCGACGGCTAGTCCTAGTCCTTCCAGTCCTTCTTGAGGACGTCCGGGAGTTCATCGACGTAGACGGTTTGCGGTGGCTCGTAGTAGATGACCAGTACCTCCTCGCCCACGGTGTAGACACTGGTCCTGTCGAAGGGATGGGCGTGGAACGCGCTGGTGCCCCCCCGGAACGGCAACATGACTTCGCCGATGGTGCCCGGTCCGATGCGCCCGGTAACCCGTGCGATCTTGCCGGTGAGGCTCCGGTCAGCGTCCCTATGCATCAGGAGCTTTCTGCGGTCGCCTGGAATCCTCCCTGCCGTTCCGGAGAGCTGATCTGAGGGCCGGGAGGTAGTCGCCCACTTGGGTCAGGATGCCGCCGATCATGCGGTTGATCCCCTCGCCGCCGTTGAGGACGGTGAGCTGCCCGACATGGGCGAAGGGCTCCGCTGCTGCCGCGATGATGGACGGCATGTTTTCGGCCAGCTGCTGGGAAATCACCGCGTCCTGATTGGTTCCCAGGGCTTCGGCGCGGGCCTTGATACCGTCCGCCTCGGCCAGGGCCTTGGCTTTGATGGCGGAGGCGGCAGCATCGCCGCGCGCCTTCGTGGCCGCAGCCTCCGCTTCGCCGGTAACCTTCGTGGCTCCGGCTGCCGCGGCAGCCGCCGTCGCGTTGGCCTGGGCCTGCAGTTCGGTCCGCCGCGCGTTGACCTGCGCTTCGAGTTCCGTGCGCCGGGCCAGCGCTTCGGCGGCGCTGATGTCGGCCGACTTCTGGCCTTCGGCGTCGGTCCGCTTGGCATAGGCCTTCGCATCGGCGGGCTTGCGGATGCTGGTCTGCAGTTTCTGTTCCTCCCGGTCCGCCTCAAGCTTGGCCACTTCCGTCTCCTGGACCACCACCTGCTGACGGGCTGTTGCGTCGGCGAGGGGGCCGGCCTGCGCGGCGTTGGCCTTGGCCCGCTCGGCGTTGGCCTGCGCCACGGATTGACGGATTGCCGAGATGCTCCTGGCGTCGGCGATCATCGCCTCTGCCTCGGCTTCCTTTTCCGCCGCTTCCCGGTTCCTGGTGGCCTCGGCGATGCGGGCTTCCATCTTGACCTGGGCAATATGCGGCTTGGCGATGTTCTGGATGTAGCCGGTGGGATCCTGCAGGTCCTTGATCTGCAGGGAATCCACCACGAGGCCGAGCTTTTCCATTTCGACTCCGCTGGCACTGCGGACCTGCGAGGCGAGCTTGTCGCGCTCGCGGATGATCTCCTCCACGGTCATGCTGCCGATGATCGAGCGCAGGTGCCCCTCGAAGACGTTGTAGACCTGGCTTTCCATTTTGGGCTGCTGGCCGAGGAACCGGCGTGCGGCGTTGGCAATGAAGGGCGGGGCATCTCCGATCTTGTAAATGACCACGCCCTCGACGATCACCTGGATACCCTGGGACGTTACGCAGGAAACTTTGAGTTCGGTTTCATTGAGGGTCAGAGACAAGGTTCGGACTGTCTGCAGCCCTGGCAGGACGAGCGCGCCCTTGCCAGTGACGATCTTGAAATCCATGCCCGCCCGGGTGTCCAGCGTGCCCCGCGTCAGCCCCGAAATGATGAGCGCCTCATTGGGTTCGGCCACTTTCCACATCAGCTTTGTGGCAATCCAGATAGCGGCGATAACGAGGATCGCTCCGATGAGCGTGGTGATAAGCGGCAGAAATGCTGACACATCCGGCATAACCAGGTCCTTTCACGATGCTGGAAAAGGTCTGCGACAAAGCCCCCAACGATGCCACGATGGAACCGGGCCGGACTTGAATGCGGAATGCGGGGCCGCCAAGTCAGCTGTTGTAGACAGTCTGGGTGCGTATTTGTCGGGAAGTCCATAGCGGGGCGAGGGAATCTCTGGTCTGCGGCGGCGGGGGGGCGTGCCGGGGTTGCCGCCGGCGTGCTGCGGGTTGGCTGCGGGTTCTCGCAGGGTTCTCGCGGGCGTGCTGCGGGACTTGCTCCGGGATTTGCTGCCGTGCCGGCGCCATTTCCGGCGCGGGGACTTGCTCCGGGACTTACTGCCATTGCCGGCGCCCGCTATGTCCCCAGGATCCGCCGGGCCTCGCGCTGGGCTTCGAGTTCCTCGGGGGAGACAGTGCTGCCGCGCAGGTAGCCGGCCTCCTCGATGATCCGGCGCAGCTCCGCCACCGTCCGGGGGGTGCCGACGCCCAGGTGCGCCATGGCGTGGCAGTTGGCGCAGAGCGGCACGAGGTCCGTGATCGGATCCAGCTGGTAACCGCTGCCGAGCTGGGCCACCGGCACGATGTGGTGGACCTGGCTGAAGTCGATGCCGGCGTCGCCGTACTTCAGCTCGAACGAGAACCCGCAAGCCGCGCAACTGGTGCCATGGCGCGCAAGGCAGGCCCGCCGTGCTTCCTCGTCCTCCTCGTAGCGGTTCACGAGGACCCGGGCGACGGCGTCCTGCGGGTAAGTGCCCGGGACGGGCCGGGTGGGGTCCGGGCCGGGTTGGGGTCCGGACTCGCCCCAGAGGCCGCGGATGCTTGTTTCCTCTGACGGCTTGACGTGCAGCCCGGAGCCCGGAAGGCCGTCCCAGGGAATCCCGGGGGCGGCGTCATGGAGAAGGTGAACGGGAACCTGCTCGCCGAGGGGGAGGAGTGCGTCGAAGGCAACCAGCACGGTCAGCTCCCGGGTTCCGTGCCGCGGCTGCCCCGCCGGCTCCGGCTGCCCCTGCTGCCCCGGCCGTCCGGCGAGGTCAGCCCGCTCTGATGAGGGCCCGTGTTCCGGCTGTTCCGGTACGGGCTTTGGTGCCGGCTGCTCCGATGCGGGCTCGGTTCGTTGCGCGGGTTCGGGGTGTTCCGAGACGACGACGCCGTGTCCGATCAGCCCGCCGGCGTGGCCACCCTGGAGGACCAGCCAGGCGTCGGCTCCGGCTGGAATGTTCTGGTGCCGGCCCACGCCCCAGCGCTCCACGACCAGGCCGGACGCCCGGACCTGGGCTACCGCTGCCGGGTAGTTCCAGCGGTCCCAGTCTTCCGGGTTCCACCCGAGGATGATGGCGCTCATCTGGCCATTCTCGCAGGAGTGAACGGCAGTAAAATCAATTTAGAGGTGTTGGACATGACTGGATCCATTGCAGTCCTTCTGATCATCATGGCAGCGGTCGCTCTGCTCGCCGTCATTGGCACAGTGGTGGTTGTCATCCGCGACGGCCGTGGCCAGATTCCAGCGGAAAAATCGGAACGGCCCTGGATGGCGGGAAACCTCCCCAGCCTGCCGTATTCGCTCCTGCGTTTCTGACCCGCATTGCCGGGGCCTCTTCCGGCTGACCACCTTACGTTGACCTCTTCCCGCGGACAGGGCTGCTTCCTATACTGACCGCGTGGGGACAGCATGGGTTTTCGGTGCAGTGGCCTCCAGCGCCCTGGTACTGGGGGCGCTCATCGGTGCGAAATTCGAGCTGCCGAAACGCGTGCTGGCGATGCTGCTGTCCTTTGCCGCCGGTGCCCTGATCACCGCCCTAACCTTTGAGCTGTTCGAGGACGCCTACGAGCGCGGCGGGATCGTGCGGGCCGCGATCGCTTTCATGGTTGGCGCCATCGTGTTCACCGTGCTCAGCGCATTCCTGGACCGCTGGGCGCAACCCCGTTCGCAGACAGTCCCGGCCGACAAGGTCCAGGGCAGCGCCAAGCTGGACACCGACGCCGCAGCTTCCGACCGGCCGCCGACTACCGCTTCCACCCGCGGCGCGGCCGGGTTTGCACTGCTGGCGGCCGTGACTCTCGACGGCGTCCCGGAGAACATCGCACTGGGAGTCTCCCTGGGCGAGGGGACCGGCGGACTGGCCCTGCTTGCCGCGATTTTCGTGTCGAACCTGCCGGAAGCGCTGGTGGGAGCCTCGTCGATGCGCAGCCAGGGCAAATCCGGGGGAGCCATCCTGGGCCTGTGGACCGCCTGTGCCGCACTGCTGGTGATCGCCGTCGTCGTGGGCGCCGGCCCACTGTCCGGAAGCGACCCGGAAACCATCTCCCTTCCGCTGGCGTTTGCCGCCGGGGCCGTTATCGCCTCCCTTGCCGACACGCTGATGCCGGAGGCCTTCGAGCACGGCGGGCCCGCGGTGGCCCTGAGCACCGCGGCCGGGTTTGTGCTGTCGTTCATCCTTTCGCTCGCCTGACACCCGTGGGCTCCTGTCGCGCAGCCACGTGCGCCAGCGGTACGCCATGGCTCCCGGATTCCTGGGACGTCCACCGGGACGGTCCGTGCGGAGCCAGCCGCGGCGCAGGTGGTTGATTTGCCACAAATGGCCGCTATGCGAGGCGCGGAGCGACCGTTATCGGCAAATGGCCGCTGCCCCGCCGTCGTTGCGTGGACCGGCTGGCCGTAGCGCGCCAAGCCGCCAACCGCCGTCGTACCTGCCGTCGTGAACCCGCAGCGTCAACCTGGAATCCCGGGCGCAAGGAAGCTGGTGCAGCCGCTGCGTTTCCGCGTGACGCCTACACCAGCAGGTAGTACGAATTTTCAGATTGCTATGAAACGTTACTCATTCGCGGCTCCCTTTATCCCGGTTGTTTGCATTACCGGGTCCTTGCGTCGTCAGCCAAATGCCTCGACATCAGCCAACCGGCGCCAACCATTACTACGCCCAGCACCATCAGGGCCCAGTTGTCCATGGTGTTCAGCGACAGGAAGTTGGCCGCCGACCCCACACCGACGATAAGCCCGTAAATGCTAAGGACGATGTACAGCAGGCCGAAGCCCATGAGGAAATTCCTGGCGCCCATGGCGTTCCGGGACATGGCCACGCCGGTGGCGCCGATTGCCAGCTGAACGATGTTCAGCAACATCGACACCTGGAACAGGTTCAGGAACATGGCCTGGGATTCAGGCCCGAAGAACCTCAATGCGCTGTACTGCGTGGTGATGCCGGGGATGAACCCCAGGATGCCCACGACTATCAGGACAATACCCACACCCATGCCGACATTCTGAACATCTGTCCGTCCGAAGTGAACGCCGTGTGCATGTGGAGATGCGGTTGTCATTTCTGCCTCCAACCACTGATTGCGGACATTACAATTTTACGGCGGCCCTCCGGAAAAAGCACCGCTAAGGTCCCACGTCGCGGGGCGTTCCGCCGCTTGAGCCTGTCGCAACGGTCCCGGACGCCCTCCCGTGGCACCATGGAACACGATGAAACTGCGCGCTGATCAGACCGGAGAACGTGGACTTCCGATGCCCTTGTGGCTTCAGGGAGCCCTCGAGTCCGCCCAGGCGGCGGTCATCTCGGCCCTCGTGGTGGTCGCTCCGATTATCGCGGTGTGGGCCACCGCCGGTTTCCAGAACGGCGGCGCAGACGTCCTCGCCCGGCTTGCCGGCCAGGCCTGGCTGCTGATCCACGGCGTTCCGCTGCTGTTGGACACCGTGGGATCCGGTGCCGCGGCGCATCCGGAATCCGGCGTCCTCGCGCTGATCCCGCTGGGGTTGACGCTCATCCCGTTCCTGCTGGCCTGGCGTGCGGGCCGCCGTCTGGCCCGGGCTTCGTACACGGATCAGCTCTGGCAGGCGCTGCTGGGTTCCTGGCTCGTCTACGCCGGCTTCGGCCTGACCACGGGCTTCGTTTGCCGCACCTCCGACGTCGGCATCAGCCTCTGGTCCGCTGCCCTGGCCCCGCTGGTCCCGTTCGCGCTCGGCATGGTGGTCGGCGCCCGCCGGGAGGCCGGTTCCTGGACCCGGCTGATCGGCGTCGACGCGGTGGCCTGGCTCTCCCGGACCAGCCAGCACTCACGCTGGGCCGGGTCCTACCTCGGCTCCGCGATCAAAGCCGGCTACGTGGCACTGATGGCGGGCCTGGCGATGTCCGCGGTGCTGCTCGCCGTCGACCTGTTCATCCATTGGAACCTGATCGTCGCGGTCTATGAAGGGCTCGACGCCGGCGCCATGGGAGGAGGAGTTCTCACCATCGCGCAGCTCGGCTTCCTGCCCAACCTCGTGGTGTTCGCGCTGGCGTGGATCTCCGGCGCCGGGTTCGCGCTGGGGGTGGGTTCGCAGGCGGGCGCGCTCGGCACCGCCATCGGTCCGCTGCCCTCCATTCCGGTGTTCGCGGCCCTGCCCGCCGGTTCGTTGGACTACGGCTTCGCTGCGCTCGTGGTGCCGGTGCTCGCCGGGACCCTGGCCGGCTGGTGGTTCCTGCGCGAGGGCGAAAACCACTTCGACGAATGGTTGTCGATCAAGATCCACGTCCGCTGGTTCACCGCCACGGTCTCGACCCTCGTCCTGGGCGCCATCATCGGCAGCGTTGCCGGACTGCTCGCCGCGGGACTGGCCTGGCTGGCCCGGGGCTCCGCCGGCATTGGGCGGCTGACCGAGATCGGCCCGGACCCGGTGCGGTTGGCGCTGTTCGTGGCCGCGGAGGTGGGGATCGGCGTCGTTATCGGTTATGCGGCGGGACCCTGGCTGGAACGCCAGCAGAAACTGCGCGAAGCGGATCTGGAAGCCGCCGCGAACTGAGGGTGGATGGGCGGCGCCGGGGCGCTTAACGCAGCTGAACCGGCATCGAGTTTTCCAGCTGTATCCGGCACTGGGAGGCGGCCTGCTGGGTGAGGGCCTGGCGGGCGCACTGCTGGTAGTCCCGGACCTGGCTGAAGAACAGCGCCGAGGACACGACCAGCAGCACCTGTACAGCCGCGACCACCAGACCGCAGATCGCGCCGATCAGCACGAGCCGGGACTCCTTGAGTTTCACGGCCCGGACCAGCACCATGATGCCGAGCCCGATGGCGGCCGCGGTCAGGGCCGCGCTCAGCCAGAGGTAGTCGATGTCCAGCTGGTACACGAAGAACGATCCGAGGACCACCACGATGAAGGTGCGGAACAGATTGTGCGTCTTCAGCAGCGAGGATTTCGCCGCGTCGCTAGGCGGGTGCTGGCTCCGCTGACTGCCCTGGCTGCCGGCGGGGTCGTTCTGGGGATTCATGTTTTCCAGCCTACGCGAGCAGCCCCATAAGCTAGGACAATGCGCATCGTAGTCCTCGTTTCCGGCACCGGCTCCAACCTCCAGTCCGTCATTGACGCCGTGAAAGAGGGCAGGCTCGACGTCGAGATCGCCGCAGTGGGTGCGGACCGGCCGGGGACCTACGGGGTGGAGCGCTCGGCCGCGGCCGGCATTCCGACCTTCGTGGTGGACTTCAAGGCCTACCCGGACCGGGCGGCCTGGAACGCCGCGCTCACCGACGCCGTGGCCGCGTACCAGCCGGACGTCGTCGTTTCCTCGGGCTTCATGCGGATTGTCAGCGCGGACTTCATCGATGCCTTCGGCGGCAAATACCTCAACACCCACCCGGCATTGCTGCCGTCCTTCCCCGGCGCCCACGGGGTGCGCGATGCCCTCGCCTACGGCGTGAAAGTCACCGGCTGCACCGTGCACTGGGCCGACGCCGGTGTGGACACCGGCCCCATCATCGCGCAGGAGGCCGTGACGGTCAGCGACGGCGAGACCGAGGAGTCACTGCACGAGCGCATCAAGGTGGTGGAGCGCCGGCTGCTCGTCTCCGTCCTGGCCTCGCTCGCCGCCGCGCAGAAGGAGTCCGCGCCCGCCTGATCTCCTCGACGCGCTATCACGTGTGGTGGCGCTCAGCGGGCAGAACGCCCACGAGTGATAGCGCATCGAGGGGGAAGGACATTTGCTGGAGCAGGCGCTTGCCCCGAAGCAGGTACTGCGCCGTAAAAGACGAGTACATCCTGCGCAAGGACAGGTAGTGGGATCGGCGGAAAACCGATGGTTGCGATGTGATTTGGGACATATTCTGACGCCGTCGCCTTTACCGTTTGCAATCCCCGGGAGATTTCCGTGTCTCAAATTCAGCCTTGCCAAAATCAGTCCAAAAGTCCTGTGTCTTACCGCTGCTCTAGTCCTCGGGACCGGGGCAGTTTCGGCTGTCTACGCGGCGGGGACGACTCCGACTGCCGGCAGCGAGATCAAAGGATGCTACAACAACAACAACGGCGGTGAGCTCAGGGTGCTTGCTGCGGGGGCTTCCTGCGACTTGAAGAAGGAGACTCCGATCTCCTGGAACAGCCAGGGCATTCAGGGCCTGCCGGGCGTAACAGGCGACACCGGCGCGGCCGGCGCCATAGGTCCGACGGGCGCGACGGGGCCTGCCGGCGCTGACGGAGCGCAAGGCATCCCGGGGCTCACAGGTGAGACCGGGGCGATTGGTGCCATAGGTCCGGCGGGAGCAGACGGTGCGATTGGTGCCATGGGTCCGGCGGGAGCAGACGGGGCGATTGGTGCCATGGGTCCGGCGGGAGCAGACGGGGCGATTGGTGCCATGGGTCCGCAGGGCATCCAGGGCGAGAAGGGCGATACCGGCGAGACCGGTGCTGTGGGGGCCCAAGGCGCTCAGGGCGAAAAGGGCGACAAGGGGGATACCGGCGACACCGGTGCTGTGGGGGCCCAAGGCGCTCAGGGCGAAAAGGGTGACAAGGGGGATGCCGGCGACACCGGTGCAACTGGTGCAACAGGGGATACCGGCGCCACCGGGGCGACCGGTGCGGCCGCTTCGACGAGTGTCTCGGTTGTGTCGAATGGTGGCAGCACCTCTTTGGTGACGGCCAGCTGCCCGAGCGGACGCCTGGCAATGGGCGGCGGCTTCAACTACAGCCCCACCGGGGGCAACCAGGCGGCCTCCAGTCAGCCGGTTCTCAACACCGCGGGGCAGCCCGTCGGCTGGGCCGTCATTCAGACCAGGACGCCGTCTCCGCTGACGGTCTTCGTGACCTGCATCATGGCGACGGCGCCCCTCAGCAACGAACCTGAGGGGCGCCGTCGTACGTTCCGCCGGGGCAGGCCGCCGGCGTTACTCGAGCCGGCGCTGCTTGGTCTCGGGGGAGAAGAAGGCCATCCACAGCACCGAGACCAGCACCAGCCCGCCGGCCAGGGCGAACGACGTCGCCAGTCCCAGCTCCGGCCACAGGAACGCCGCGAAGACCAGCGGCCCGAAGCCGGCGCCGAGCCGGGAGAAGGTCGAGGCCCAGCCGAAGCCCGAACCGCGCAGCTCCGTCGGGTACAGCTCGGACACGTAGGCGTAGAGCACGGGGATGGCCACCTGCACCACGAAGCCGAACACCAGCAGCCAGAACACGGCCGCCGTCGGGATGTCCACCACGATCGCCACGATCACCAGGGTCAGCGCGGACAGCGGGCCGGTGATCGCCAGGATCCACTTCCGGCCCACCCGCTCCACCAGCAGTGCGGCCACCACGACGCCGAGGAGCCCGACGGCGGCCATCGAGGCGGTGGTGAGGAAGGCCCTGTACTCCTCGAAGCCGGCGCCGATCAGGATCCGCGGCATCCAGGTCAGGGACAGGTAGTAGACCAGCAGGATGCTGAAGAACAGGGCCCAGGCCGCCGTCGTGATTTTCCAGTTGAACTTCCACAGCAGGCTCAGCTGCGTCCACGCACTGCCTGCGGACAGCCGCGGGGCGTCCTGGGCCTCCGGCAGGCTGTAGGCGCGCGGCTCGGCGCCGGTGGCGTCGACCAGGTCGTCGATCACCTTGGCGGCCTCCTCGCGGCGGCCCTTCCGGATCAGGAACAGCGGCGACTCCGGGACGCTGCGCCGGACCCAGAACACGAGCAGGGCAGGCAGCACCATCACGATCATGGTCAGCCGCCAGTCCGCGAAGGCCGCGATGAGGCCGGCGGAGACGAAGCCGCACAGGGCGGCGCCGATCGGCCACCAGCCGTCCATCGCCGTGAGGACCCGGCCGCGCTGCCTGCGGGGCGTGAACTCGCCCACCAGCGCGTAATCGACCGGGATGCAGCCGCCGAGGCCGAAGCCGGCCAGAAACCGGAACATGCAGAACCAGAGGAAGTCGGGGGAGAAGGCGCCGAGGACGGTGAAGAGCGAGAAGATCAGCAAGGTCGCGGTGAACGCCTTCTTGCGCCCGATGGTGTCCGCGATGGTGCCCCAGATGAAGGCGCCCATGGCCATCCCGATCAGGTTGGACGCGCCGATCCAGGCGGCCTCGCCCGGGCTGAGCTGCCAGTGTGTAGACAGCAGCGGGATGAGGATGCCGTTGAGCGTCACGTCCCAGGCGTCGAACATGAAGCCGAGGCCGCCGATCAGGAAGATCCGTCCCTGCACCTTCCAGCGCCAGGGCAGTTCCTGGACCACCTGTTCGCCGCTCGGCACCGTGGTGTATGTGTTCATCTCAGCCTCCTGTGAAAACTCTACGTTGCGTCGCGGATCCGCGGTGTGCGCTTCACACTCCGGGCCGCGGGAAGCCCCGGAGCCGGGACGCGATAAACTGGCCGCATCCCCACCACCCGCGGCCGCGCCGCGATCTAAGACGGAGACTTTTGTGAGCTTTACGCAGCTTGACCGTGAATCCATCGACCGTGTTCCCATCCGCCGGGCCCTCATCTCGGTCTACGACAAGACCGGTCTGGAGGAGCTCGCCCAGGGCCTGCACGCCGCCGGCGTCAAGATCGTTTCCACCGGCTCCACCGCCAAGAAGATCGCCGCCGCGGGGATCCCGGTGCAGGAGGTCGAGGAAGTCACCGGCTCGCCGGAAATGCTGGACGGCCGCGTCAAGACGCTGCACCCGCGCGTGCACGGCGGCATCCTCGCGGACCGCCGCGTCCCGGCGCACATGGAAACCCTGCAGTCCATGGACATCGAGCCGTTCGACCTCGTCGTCGTGAACCTCTACCCCTTCGTCGACACGGTGAAGTCCGGCGCCGCGCAGGACGACGTCGTCGAGCAGATCGACATCGGCGGCCCCGCGATGGTGCGCTCGGCCGCGAAGAACCACGCCGCCGTCGCGGTCGTGGTGGATCCGTCGTCCTACCACGACGTCGTTGCTGCCGCCGCGTCCGGCGGTTTTGACCTGAAGACCCGACGCCGGCTCGCCGCGAAGGCCTTCGCGCACACCGCTGCCTACGACAACGCCGTGGCGACCTGGACCGCGAGCCAGTTCCTCGATGAGGACGGCGACGGCGTGATCGACTGGCCCGCCTACGCCGGCCTCTCGCTGGAGCGCTCCGAGGTGCTGCGCTACGGCGAAAACCCGCACCAGCAGGCGGCGCTCTACGTGGATAGGGCGGCCCCGGCCGGCATCGCCCAGGCGGACCAGCTGCACGGCAAGGCCATGAGCTACAACAACTTCGTCGACGCCGACGCGGCCCTGCGCGCCGCCTTCGACTTCGCCGAACCGGCCGTGGCCATCATCAAGCACGCCAACCCCTGCGGCGTGGCTGTGGGCTCCGCTTCGGCAGCCGACCCGATCGCCGACGCCCATGCGAAGGCGCACGCCTGCGACCCGGTCTCCGCGTTCGGCGGCGTGATCGCTGCCAACCGCACCGTCACCGCCGGGATGGCCAGGACCGTGACGGACATCTTCACCGAGGTCGTCATCGCCCCCGGCTTCGAGGACGAGGCCGTGGAGATCCTGTCCAAGAAGAAGAACATCCGACTGCTCGCGCTGCCCGAGGGCTACGGCCGCTACCCGTCCGAGATCCGCCAGGTCTCCGGCGGCGTGCTGGTGCAGGTGGCAGACAAGGTCGACGCCGAGGGTGACAACCCGGCCAACTGGACCCTCGCCGCCGGTGAGGCCGCCGATCCCGCCACCCTGGCCGACCTGGCCTTCGCCTGGACCGCCTGCCGCGCGGCCAAGTCCAACGCCATCCTGCTCGCCGCCGACGGGGCCGCGGTCGGCATCGGCATGGGCCAGGTCAACCGGCTCGACTCCTGCAAGCTGGCCGTGGAGCGCGCCAACTCCCTGGGCGTCACGGTGACGTCCGACGTCGATGCCGCCGGCGGCGCTTCCGGCGCCGACGCGAACGGGGCCCCCGAGCGCGCCCGCGGTGCCGTCGCGGCGTCGGACGCGTTCTTCCCGTTCGCCGACGGACTGCAGATCCTGATCGACGCCGGCGTCCGCGCCGTGGTCCAGCCCGGCGGGTCCGTCCGGGACGAGGAAGTCATTGCCGCAGCCAACGCCGCCGGCATCACGATGTACTTCACCGGAGCCCGCCACTTCTTCCACTAGGGGCTTCGCGCTTCACCCAGGAATGGACATGCCCTCCCGTCGCGGAGGGCATGTCCATTTTTCGTGCCCACGACCGGGCATATCGGGCTTATGTCCAAGCCCCGCATCCAGCGGAGGACATGTCCACTGGTGGCTCGGGGGCGGGCGCACACCCGGCCGGGGGACATGCTCATTCTTCGGGCCCAGGAGTGGGCACATTGGGAATATGTCCAGTCCCGGCCCGGAGCGGAGGACATGTCCATTTGTGGCGACCGTGGGAGCGGGCGCGCACCCGGCCCGGCCCCGGCGGGACTTGCTCATTCTTCGCGCCAAGGAGTGGGCATATTGGGAATATGTCCAGTCCTGGCCCGGAGCGGAGGGCATGTCCATTGGCGAGGGGGTGGAGCGGAGGGCATGTCCAGGCGCGGCCCCGGGCGGGGGACATGTCCAGCGGTGGCGAGGAAGGTCCAGCGGGCTGGCGGGGTGCAGCAGCGGCGGGCGCCCGGGGAGCCATGGAAACCCGTCCACAGGCGCCGGTAGAGGGCAATCCGGCCACCTCGGGTAAGTTAGGACTGTCGAGATAAGACCCGATTCCGGATATCCGCAGACCTTCAGGGAGACGCCCGAGCAATGGCAAAGATTATCTATACCCACACCGACGAAGCGCCGATGCTGGCCACCTATTCGTTCTTGCCGATTGTTGAGGCCTTTGCTTCCACGGCCGGTGTGGAAGTGGAGACCCGCGACATTTCGCTGGCCGGCCGCATCATCGCCGCGTTCGGCGACTACCTCACCGAGGAGCAGCGGGTCAGCGATGCCCTTGCCGAACTCGGTGCCCTCGCCAAGACGCCCGAAGCCAACATCATCAAGCTGCCCAACATCAGCGCCTCCGTGCCGCAGCTGAAGGCCGCGATCGCCGAGCTCCAGGGCCAGGGCTACGCGCTGCCCGACTACCCGGACAACCCCAGCTCCGATGAGGAGACCGACATCCGGTCCCGTTTCGACAAGCTCAAGGGCTCTGCCGTCAACCCGGTGCTGCGCGAAGGCAACTCCGACCGCCGCGCCCCGCTCTCGGTCAAGAATTACGCACGCCAGAACCCGCACAGCATGGGCGCCTGGAGCCCCGAGTCGAAGACCAACGTCGCGCACATGGACGCCGATGACTTCCGCTACAATGAAAAGTCCGTCGTCATCGGCTCGGACACGAACATCAAGATCCAGCTGGTCAAGGAAGACGGCACGGTCAAGGTCCTCAGGCGGGCCTTCCCCGTGCTCGCCGGCGAGGTCATCGACGGCACCGTGATGCGTGCCGCCGCCCTGGACGAATTCCTCACCGCCCAGGTGGCCCGGGCCAAGAATGAAGGCGTGCTCTTCTCCGCGCACCTGAAGGCCACCATGATGAAGGTCTCCGACCCGATCATCTTCGGCCACATCGTCAAGGCCTACTTCGCCGAGGTGTTCGACACCTACGGCGCCCAGATTGCCGCCGCGGGCCTGAGCCCGAACAACGGCCTCGCCTCCATCCTCAACGGCCTCGAGGACCTGCCCGAGGAGATCCGCGGCGACGTCGAAGCGGCCATCCAGAAGGGCCTGAACGACGGTCCGGAGCTGGCCATGGTCGATTCCGACAAGGGCATCACCAACCTGCACGTGCCGTCCGACGTGATCGTCGACGCCTCCATGCCGGCCATGATCCGCAGCTCCGGCCACATGTGGGGCCGGGACGGCCAGGAAGCCGACACCCTCGCAGTCCTCCCGGACAGCAGCTACGCCGGTATCTACCAGGTGGTCATCGATGACTGCCGCGCCCACGGCGCCTTCGACCCGACCACCATGGGCACCGTCCCGAATGTGGGCCTGATGGCCCAGGCAGCCGAGGAATACGGCAGCCATGACAAGACCTTCGAGATCCAGTCCGCCGGCACCGTCCAGATCGTCGACGACGCGGGCACCGTGCTGATCGAGCACCAGGTCGCCCCCGGGGACATCTGGCGCGCCTGCCAGACCAAGGATGTGCCGATCCGCGACTGGGTCAAGCTCGCCGTCAGCCGCGCCCGTGCCTCCGCCATGCCGGCCGTCTTCTGGCTGGACAAGGGCCGCGCGCACGACGCGAACATGATCGCCAAGGTCGAGGAATACCTCAAGGACCACGACACCGAGGGCCTGCAGCTCGAGATCATGTCCCCGGCAGAAGCCACGGCCTTCACCCTGGAGCGCATCCGCAAGGGCGAGGACACCATCTCCGTCACCGGCAACGTGCTCCGCGACTACCTCACGGACCTGTTCCCGATCCTGGAACTCGGCACCAGCGCCAAGATGCTTTCCATCGTTCCGCTGATCAACGGCGGCGGCCTCTTCGAGACCGGTGCCGGCGGTTCCGCCCCGAAGCACGTCCAGCAGCTGCTGAAGGAAAACCACCTGCGCTGGGACAGCCTGGGCGAGTTCCTGGCCCTGGCCGTGAGCTTCGAACACCTCGCCACCACCACCAACAATGCCCGCGCCCAGATCCTGGCCGACACGCTGGACCGCGCCACCGGCACGTTCCTGCTTGAGGACAAGTCCCCGAAGCGCAAGGCCGGCGAGCTGGATAACCGCGGAAGCCACTTCTACCTGGCCAAGTTCTGGGCGGAAGAGCTTTCACGCCAGAGCGACGACGCCGAGCTGGCAGACGCGTTCGCCGCCGTCTCGGGTGCGCTGACGTCCAACGAGGAGACCATCACCGGCGAGCTCCTCGCCGTCCAGGGCTCCCCGGCCGACATCGGCGGCTACTACCGCCCGGACGAGACCAAGGTCTCCGCCGTCATGCGCCCCTCGGCGAAGTTCAGCGAAGTGCTGTCCATGCTGGGGTAGTAGCCACGGCAGTAACGCGAAGCGCCCCGCCTCCCGATTGGGACGCGGGGCGCTTTCGCTGCCACTCACTTAGCTTTCGCGGTCGTTGCCGAACGGCGGGTCGGGTGCGAGGTCTGGATCAGCATTCACATGCTGCGTGGTAGGAAGGTCCCCGGAGCCCGCCTCTTCCTGAAGCGGTACCGCCGTCGTGCCGTCCGACTCCACCGAGCCCGCCCCGGCAGGAGCGCCCGCCGCCCCGGCAGGAGCGCCTACCGCTCCGGCGGGAGCGCCTCCGGTGGTGGCGTCGTCGACGCGACCGCGCCAGGCGCCCGACTCGACGTCGCGCTCTTCGATGAACTTCTTGAAGCGCTTGAGGTCGGAGGCGACCTGCCGGGAGTCCAGGCCAACGGCAGCCCCGGCCTTCTCGGCGGCCGATTCGGGCTCCCAGGTGAGCTCCACGCTGACCTTCGTCCGGTTGGCTTCAAGGGGCTCGAATCGTACCGTGCCGGCGTTGCGGGGCTCATCCAGGCTTTCCCAGGAAACACGCTGATCCGGTTCCTGGCCGGTAATCCGCGCGTCGTATTCGCGCTTGACCCCGCGGATGCTCGTTTCGAAGTGGACCGTGCTGTCGTCGAGCTGTCGGACGGCGTCGACCCCGCTCATGAACCGGGGAAAGTCCTCGAACTGTGTCCACTGGTTGTACGCCTGGCTGGGCGGGACGTTTACCTCAATGGATTGCCTGACAGTTGCCACCCGTTATCACTCCTTCAGTTGACGGACCGCAGTCCGCGTTTCTGATTGCCGTGGCGGTTCACGCCACGTGTCAACGCTAGCGCGGTTTGTGCCCAACAGTAAGCTTGCTGATGAAAGCTGCCGGCGAGCGACGACGTGCCCCGAGGAGAAAAGTTGTGAGCGGCGGCACTCCCAGACCTGGTGCTAGGCAAGCTTGGTGTCGGTCGGCGGGGTTCGCCCGTAGCTACCGTCTGGCCGGGCCAAGGCTGCCAACCCCGAGGAGCCGACGCATGCCCGAAGGGAGGAGCCGGTTGGCTCCTCCCTTGGCTGTCATTCCTGTTGGAAGGACCAGGACCTCAGTCGTCCTCGTCCTTTCCCTTGGCCTTACCGCCCTTTCCGGCATTCTCCTGGACGGGCGCGGTCACGACCGGCGGGGTGGCAGCCGCTGCAGCCGCGGCCTCGGCTGCTGCCTTCGCGGCTGCCTGCGCAGCCGCTTCCTGTTCGGCCGCCGCGGCTGCGGCGGCCTGCTGCGCAGTGACGTCGGCACGGACAGCTTCGATGGACGTCCTGATGCTCTGGTGGCGCTTGAACGACACCTCACCCCGGGTCGCGGCGTCGTCCAGCCGGACCACGAGTTCATCCAGGAGCTTCTGGGAGCCTGCAAGGTCATTGGCCGCGGCCGCCTCGGTGACGGCCAGGACCTGGGACTGAAGCTGCTTGGCCGCATCGGGTCCAAGGTCCGCCGGCGGGGCGGAGCAGCCGGCCAGCGCTGCCGCCAGGACGGCAGCTGCCAGCAAGCCACCCGCCGGCAGCCGACCGGCGCTGAGGATCCCGGCACCCTGCACGGGCCCGCGCCGGATCATGGCTGCACACTTTTCTGCAGCTCCACCAGGTGTTCGCCCAGGCTGCCGGTCACGGACGGATAGGGGACGACGGCGGGTGCCTCCGGCGCCGTGAGCGCGGGAACCGCGGACGCGGCCACCGCCAGCAATGCAAGCACCGCCATGAGTAGCGCGATCCGAGTGCGCCTGCCCGAGTGCCGGAAGCGGGCTACCGTCCGGATTGCGAGGGAGGCTGTTTCCGTTGCGGAATTAACTGTGCCGGTGGGTTGCGACGGGGCATCCGGGTCCAGTCGGGGAAGGGGGCGCGTTCCGGCCTTGTACTCAGGCGGCAGCGGCAGCCGCGGAGGTCGGGCGGGCGGAGCCGGCAGTACCCGGGTACGTTCCTCGGCCAGCAGGCCGGGCAGCGACTGGGGCGAGATGAGGGCCTGGCGTAGAGCGCTTTCCAGATCGGCGGCTGCCGGACGGTCCCTCGGATCCAGGGCGGTCATGGCCCGGAACAGTTGTGCCCAGTCAGCAGGGACAGTGTCCGGGACGGACGGGGCCCGGTGTAGTCGTGCGACGGCCGATTCAACCGCGCTGCCCGGGAATTCGACCTCGCCTTTGAGGCATTCGAGCATCACGAGGCCGAGCGAGTAGATGTCGCTCGCGGGTCCGAGATCCGCGCCCCGGGCCTGTTCCGGGCTCAGATAGGCGGCGGTGCCCACCATGGTGCCTGTCGCCGTGAGCCGGGTGCCGTCTATTATCCGGGCGATCCCGAAGTCCGTAAGCTTTGGCCGCAGCGGTTCACCGGGACGTCCCGGCACCAGCAGGATGTTGGCCGGCTTGATGTCCCGGTGGATGATGCCAAGCGCGTGGACATAAGCCAGCGCGTCTGCCACACCGGCACCGACGACGGCCAGTTCGTTCAGGGAGAGGGGACTCCGCAGGATCCGGGTCCGGAGGTCCTGGCCGTCCACCAACTCCATGGTCAGGAAGGGCCGGGGCTCGTCGGGAATCCGCCCGTCGATCCCGGCGTCGAAGAGCGTTACCAGGTTCGGGTGGTTCAGGGTCGCCAAGAGTTCGATCTCGGCCTCCTGCCGCCTGAGTTCGTCAGGGTCGGCCGACTGTGGGGCAAAGAGCTTGAGCGCCACATCCCGGCCCAGGTTCAGGTCCTTGGCGGTATGGACGGAGGCCATGCCGCCCCGGCCGATGACTTCGCCCAGCCGGTAGCGGCCGCTCACGAGATCAACGGCGACGCTGTTGGGCGAACTGTCCACGATCCCGTCCTTTCCCTATGCGCCCCGGTGGCGCCCCTAAAGAATAGTACGGGGACTGGTTTGCGCCGCACTCACACCGTGGCCGTGTGATGCGGCCACGGTGCGGGGCGGGTACTCCGCCGGAGTCTTTGAATGCCGTTGAGTCCCCCAGCGGACCCAACGACCCTCGCTCCGGCGGTCACGGGACCACAACGGGATGGTTGGCTTACTAGGGCGGATGTTCGCCCTGCCGGCGGGACGGTTTTCGGCGCGCCAGCTGACGGGCGGTGCAGGACCATCGGGGCTTCTGGACGGCCGCCGGCCTGAGCCGCTGCGGAACTGACGCCGGTCGCCGCGAGACGGGGGCTCTGGCCGAACGAGGGGCGCCAAAACGTGGGACGGTGGAAAAAGGGGTGCCGGAAGTCCGGGCGGGGACGAGGGCGTCCATTGGGAATCTCCTGAATGACTGGTGGCGGGCGCCTCATGGCAGCCCGATTGGCCGTGCTCTGTGGAGGGCAGAGACGGCTAACTAGTCAGGAGATGAACCGGGGTCAGCTGCGACTGCTGAGTGCTCGTTTTGCAGCGGACCTCGAATTGGGTCGGCATTGGCCGTGGGGATGAACAAGTACAGGTTCGGCAACCAGGCAGCAGCGCCGGCAGGACCGTTGGACGTGTGGGCGTTGCCCGAGCCGGAACCGGGGCCAGCAGGAAGGGCGTCAGGTGCGGGTAGTCCAGGGCCGCCGGGCCACGGGCTGGGTCCGCGCTCGCCGGAGGGGCCCGGGTCAGCGGGGGCGGCGGGAGGAGCCGTAGCGGGTGCTGCCGGTGCACCGGAAGGAGGCTGAGGAGCAGGGGCAGTATCGGAGACTCGCGGCGGGACGGAGGCGATCCGGATGGCACGGGCGGGCTCGGCGCTGGCCGTCATCACTTCCGGCGGAGGGGGCCCGGCTTGTGCCTGGGCATCGCAATTGGCCCGGGTGTCGTCTGCGGCAGGCAACGCAGGTGCAGGCTCGGCCACGGCGACGGCGTCCGCAACGGGCGTCAGTGGCTCCGAAGGTCCGGGGACCACGGAATCCGGCAGTGCGGGGTCCGCCACAGGGGCGCCGGGAACGGGGTTGGCCGGGCCTGGATCCGTTGGGTCCGCAACTGGCGGCTTACCCCCCGGGGCTGGTGTGGCCGGGTGGCTCGGATCGGGGGTGGGCTTGGCTGGATCGGGCGCGGGCTTGATCGGGTCAGTGTCGGAGTCAGGGACCGCGTCCGAGTCGGAGTCCGAGCCAGGCCGTGGCGCAGGCGCGGGCTTGGTCGGGTCAGAGTCCGGGACCGGCTCAGAATCCGGGTCAGTCGCAGGCTTGGTAGGACCAGGCGCTGGCTTGGCCGGATCAGTATCCGAATCCCGGTCGGGCGCGGGCTTGGCCGGATCAGTATCCGAATCCCGGTCGGGCGCGGGCTTGGCCGGATCAGTATCCGAATCCCGGTCAGGCGCGGGCTTGGCCCAGTCGGAGTCGCGGGCCGGTTCAGAATCCGAGTCAGCGTCCGGGTCAGCCGCAGGTTCGGTAGGTTCGGGCGCGGGCTTGGCGGGGTCAGTATCCGAATCCCGGTCAGGCGCTGGCTTGGTCGGGTCAGAGTCCGGGGCCGGCCCAGGAGCAGGCTTTGATGAGTCAGGTTCGGGCGCTGGCTTGGCGGGGTCAGAATCCGAATCCCGGTCAGGCTTGGCCGGGTCAGGTTCGGGCGCAGGCTTGGCCGGCCCAGGAACAGGCTTGGCCGGGTCCGCAACGGGCGCGGGCTTCGCCGGATCACCGGGCGCGGGCTTGGCCGGATCAGAGACCGGGTCAGCGGGCGTAGGCTTGGCCGGGTCCTCGGCCGGATCGGCAACCGGCACGGTAGACGCAGTCGGGGCCGGAGCCGGAGATTCGGGACGCTTGGCCGGTACGCCCGGGTCCGGAACGGCCGGCGCTACCGAGGCCTTGGGGGCGGCTGCGGACCGTGACGGAGCCGGCGCCGGGATTGCCGACGGCTGGTCTGACGGTCCCGGGTCGGGCGGGGGAGGGACCGACGCAGGGGGCACCAGGGCTGCGCTCGGCGCGGGGTGCACCGGGGTCACTGCATGCCCGACATCCGGAACAGATGCTGCGGGGCCCGGAACTGAAACGGCCGCGGCATCCGCAGGTACCGCCGGCACCTGAACGGGCTGCAGGGCCGGCGCTGGAAGCGGAGCCGGGGTCCCTGGCGTGTCGGCCGCAAGGTACCCTGCCTCCAACATCCCGAGGATGTCGGACGGGACCGCAAGAGCCATCGAGACCGACGTCCCGGTGCCGGTCATCCCGACTGAAGTGGCGGCGTCGTCGGCGTTGGCAGCTGTCGCAGAAAGCGCCAGCCAGGCGACTCCGGCGACGCCGGCCAGAATCACCCGCCGGATTGGGCGGCGTGCGCGCAACAGGGCCGATGCTGGGTCCACTGCACACACCCCATTTCCCCGAGAGCCCGACGATTGCCTACAGGGTAAGTCCGGCCGCCCGGGTCAGTCCAGAGTGCGTGGAAAACAGCCCCGGATTCCCGACGTAAAACGCCGGATTCACGCCAGCGAATGGCGCTGTCAGCGGGCGTCGTTCGCGTAGCTGACGCCGAGCTGCGCGCGCACCCCGTCGAAGAGCCGCATCGTGTTCAGCGAGTCCTCCAGCGGCATGACCGGGCTCTCCGTCAGACCGTGTTGGATGCAGCGGGTCACTTCGCGGAGCTCATAGCTGTAGCCCCTCCCGACGACGTCGAACCGTTCGCTGCGCACGTCGTCGAAGCCGACCCGGACATGGAGCTCCTTGGGGTTGTTGATCGAGCCGATCGCCTGCAGGAATCCGGCGCTGCCGGCCACGGTGGCGGTGCGGGGTCCGTGCGCCAGCAATGAGGAGGTCAGCTGCGCCTGCGCGCCATGGTGGTAGCCGAGCGTGAGGGCATTCTGGGCGTCCACACCGTCGTCGTTGACCCAGCCGGTGGCACTGACGGTCTGCGGGAACCCCAGCGTGCCGAGCGCCCACAGCAGCGGATAGACCGTGATGTCCAGCAGGGCACCGCCGCCGTCCCGGGGAGCCCACAGCCGGGAGGTGGGTGAATACGGCGCGGGGAAGCCGAGATCGGCCCCCACCCATTTGATCTCGCCGATTTCGCCCGAGGCGGCGATCTCGAAGGCCCGCTGCATGCTGGGCAGGAAGCGGCTCCACATGGCCTCCATCAGGAACAGCCCCTTGGCCCGGGCCAGGGCCACCAGCTCACCCGCCTCGCGTGCGTTCACGGTCAGGGCCTTCTCGCATAGCACGTGCTTGCCGGCGTTCAGGGCCGCCAGGGCGATCTCGTGGTGATGGGCGTGCGGCGTCGCCACGTAGACGATATCAACAGCATCATCGGCGAGCAGCCGCTCGTAGCCGGTCTGCCCGCCGTCGTCCCCGTAGGCCCGGGCAAAGCCGTAATCGGCGGCGAACGCATCCGCTGCCGCCTGGGTGCGTGAACTCACGGCGTAGAGCCCTGCGTCCGGCAGGAGCTCCAGGTCCCGGGTGACCGCCGCGGCGATGCCGCCGGTGGCGATGACGCCCCAGCGCAATCTGGCGCCAGTGGCTGTTCGGGGGTCCTGGTCCGGCTGGCCGGACAGCCAGGGCTTCGCGATGAGGGCAGTCATGGTGCCATCCTCTCACCCTGGTGGGGGAGACCCGCCTACCCCGCCACGTCGGCCGTGGCCCGGCTGCGCGCGGCTTCCTCGGTGAGCCGGCCCTGCTGGAGCCGGAAGCGCCGGTCCGTCTTGTTGGCCAGCGACCGGTCATGGGTCACCACGAGGATGGTGGTGTTGCGGTCCCGGCTCAGCGAGCTGAGCAGCTCGATGATGTGTTCGCCGGTTTGTTCGTCCAGGTTGCCGGTGGGCTCGTCGGCCAGGATCAGCTTGGGCTTGTTGGCGAGGGCCCGGGCGATCGCCACCCGCTGCTGCTCGCCGCCGGAGAGCCGGTTGACGCAGCGGACGTGTTTCTCCGGATCCAGCTGCACCTGCTCGAGCAGCTCCCGGGCGCGCTCCCGCCGGGCGGCTTTCCGGATCCCGGCGAACTCCATCGGCAGCATCACGTTGTCCACGGCGGAGAGGTTGGGGATCAGGTTGAACTGCTGGAACACGAAACCGATGTCCCGCCTGCGGTACTCGGTCAGCTTCCCGTCCGGCATGCCGGCCAGGCTCACGCCGTTGACCAGCACGTCGCCGCTGGTGGGTTTGTCCAGGGCGCCCAGCAGGGCCAGCAGCGTGCTTTTGCCGCTGCCGCTCTTGCCCACGATGGAGGCGAGCGTGCCCTGCTCGAGCCGGAGACTGACATCGTTGACGGGTTTGATGGTGCGGTCGCCGGACTTGAATGTGCGGACCAGGTTCTTGACTTCGAGCATGGCTACTCTCCTCGGAGGACTTCGATGGGACGGATGCGGGCGGTCAGCAGGGCGGGAACCAGGGCGCCGATGATGGCGACGCCGAACACCGCGGCGAGGCCGGCGCCGATCACGCCGGGGGAGGCGCTCGCCGTCACCGACGTCAGCAGCTGCGACGCTCCGCCGCCGAACGGTCCGCCGCCGGGAAGGCCCGCACTGCCGGCAATGCCGCCGGGGAGGCCGGGGAGTCCGCGTTGGCCGGCCGCGCCGGTTGCCGCGGTGGTGCTGTTGGAACTGATCAGCGCCGAGGCGATGCCGCCGCTGGCCAGGGACGCGACGGCGGCACCGAGCACGCTGCCCAGCGCCACGAGGACCAGCGCCTCCAGCACGAATTGCAGCCCGATCGTGCGGTTGGGGGCGCCGATGGCCTTCAGCACGCCGATTTCCCGCCGGCGTTCGCGGACCAGCATGACCATGATCAGCAGGATGATCAGCCCGGCGGTCGCCAGGGCCGCGACGAAGGCGGTGAACGAGATGTTCTTGACGCTGCCGAGCGAGCTCACGGCGGTCTCCAGGTTGCGCTGGCCCTGGCTGACGTCGGCGGCGTCGGTGCCCAGCGCGTCCTCCAGGGCGGTCTTCGCGGCGTCGACGTTTTCCATGCTGTTCACGGTGACGATCATCGTGGACAGTTCCCCGGGCAGTTCCGCTAGGCTCTGGGCCGTCGGGAGCGTGAGATAGAGGGAGTTGTTGCCGAAGGCGGTGCCCGCGTCGAACAGGCCGGCCACGGTGAAGGTCTGGTCCTTGATGGTGAAGGTGGAGCCCACCGCCAAGCCGTTTTTCTCGGCCAGCGTGGTTCCCAGCAAAGCCCCGGTGGAAGCTGCGTTGTAGTCGCCGAGGCCGGTGCCGCCGCTCAGCTGCAGGGCCTTGCCGGTCGCATCGACTGCGGCGCCGATGCCAGTGGCCGTGACGGGCAGCGAGAACGCGGGCGCTGCCTGCGTCGTCGCGGTGCCGGTGCTCCCGCTGGATGCCTCATTGCGGGAGCCGAGCGTGCCGGCGTCGACGGCGGCCGTGAGGCTCGTGGTCACGGTGGTGGCCGACTGCCCGCCAGGACCGCCGCCACCGGGACCGCCCTGGCCCGTCTGGGCACTCTGGGCGGCGGCGTCGGCGTTCCGCAGGCGGAGCGCCTTGGTGCCAATGACGGCGCTAACGTTCGGTACCGCGGCCGCCGTCGCGGCCTGCTCCGCGGTGAGCGGCTCGCCGCCGCCCTCGAAGCCCTGGCCGCCGGCCGGGTTGACGGTGAGCACCGTGCCGACCGAGGCATTGAGCTCGGCGACCTTCGCCGCGACGGCCTGGTTGGCGACGAGCATGGCAAGGGCGAGGCCGATGGCTACGGCCAGCACGGCCACCACCGCCGCGGTCCGAACCTTGTTTCTGAAGGCGTTGCCTACACTCCGGGCAAGGACGCTCACGGGACTCCTAGGATCAGGCCGGCTCGGATCGCCGGCGGCTGCTCCCACAGTGGTACGGGCTGCTGTGCGGAGATCACAGCCAAGCTATGGATGGGCTGTGAAGGCGTCCGGAAGACGCCCGCAGGGTCCGGCTGGGGCACGCAAAAAGCCCCGGCCCTCCCTTGCGGGGGAGCCGGGGCCCTGGTGTTGCCTGAGGCTCAGCGCCCTACGAGCAGGGGCGCCTAAAGCCGGAACTACTTCGTCAGCGGGCCGAGTACCGGATCGTCGGCGTAGGCCGTCTTGACGTTTTCGCTCGTTACGATGACCGGCTCCAGCAGGTATGCCGGAACAACCTTGACCGTGTTGTTGTAGGACCTGTCATCGTTGATCTCGGGCGTCTTGCCTGCCTGGATGTCCTTGACCATGGTGATCGCGTGCTCAACGAGCTTGCGGGTGTCCTTGTTGATGGTGGAGTACTGCTCGCCGGCGAGGATGGACTTGACGGACTCAACCTCGGAGTCCTGGCCCGTGATGACCGGAAGCGGCTTGCCGGCGGCCTTGACCGAGGTCAGTACCGCGCGGGCCAGCGTGTCGTTCGGGGACAGCACGCCGTCCAGCGAGGCGCTGCCGTAGGTGCCGCTCAGGAGCGTGTCGGCCCGACGCTGGGCGTTCTCAGCCTTCCAGCCCTGGGTGACAGCCTGCTCGAACGAGTTCTGGCCGGACAGCACCTTGAGGGTGCCGTCGTCGATCTTCGGCTTCAGGACGCTCATGGCGCCGTCGAAGAAGACCTTCGCGTTGGCGTCATCCGGGGAACCGGCGAACAGCTCGATGTTGTACGGACCGGCCGCCTTCTTCGCCTGCATGCCCTCGAGCAGGGCCTCGCCCTGGAGGACGCCGACCTTGAAGTTGTCGTACGCCACGTAGTAGTCCACGTTCTCGGTGTTCAGGAGCAGGCGGTCATACGCGATGATCGTGGCGCCGGAGTCCTTGGCCTGCTTGAGCTGGGTGCCCAGCTGCGCACCGTCGATAGCACCGACGATGATGACCTTGGCACCCTTGGTGACCATGGCGCTGATCTGGTTCTGCTGCTCCGAAACGCCGCCATTGGCGAACTGCACGTCTGCCTTGAAACCGGCACCGTTGAGGCCGTCGTTGAACAGCTTCTCCGCCAGGACCCAGTTTTCCGAGGTCTTCTGGGGGAGCGCGACGCCGATCGAGGAGTCTTTCGGGAACGCCTCGCCGCCGGCGGTGGAACCGCCGGTCGCTGTTTCGGAACGGCCGCAGGCTGTCAGCGCCAGTGCCGCAATAGCAGCGATTGCTGCTGCCTTTCCTGCTTTACCAATCAGTTGCATTGCTTGGTTCGCTTTCTATAGATGGTGTGCGGAGAATCAGGGGATCTCGGACCAGGAGCCGCTCAGGCACCCTTCGAGATGACCTCTTTGGTGGAGGTGGTTTCGTCGGGCTGGAGCTCGGTGCTGCTGCGGTTGAAGTTCTTCATCATCATGCCGATGATCGACTTCTTGCCCTGGCTCTTGTTGTAGACGTCGAACGCGACGGCGATCAGTAGCACGAGGCCCTTGATGATCTGGGTCAGGTCGGCGCCGACGCCGAGGAGCTGCAGGCCGTTGTTCAGCACGGCCATCACCAGGCCGCCGACGATCGAGCCGATCACGGTGCCCACGCCGCCGGTCACGGCGGCGCCGCCGATGAACACAGCCGCGATGGCGTCCAGTTCCCAGCCGACGCCGTCGAACGGGCCGGAGGCGGTGGAGCGGCCCACGAAGATCATGCCGGCGAGGCCGGCCAGGATCGACATGTTCATCATGACCAGGAAGTTGACCTTCTTGGACTGGACGCCGGAGAGCTCCGCAGCGTGCCGGTTACCGCCGACCGCGTAGACGTGACGGCCGATGATGGTCTTCGAGGAGACGAAGCCGTAGACGATCACCAGGACCGCGAGGATGAGTCCCGGGATGGGGAACGACGTGCCCGGCCGGCCGGTGGCGAACAGGTACGTCGCGTACAGGATGGCGCCGCAGATCAGGACCAGCTTGGTGATGGAGACCCAGGCTTCGGGCACCTCGGCGCCGAGGGCCTTGGCGGTGCGGCGGGAGCGGATCTCGCTGAAGACCACGAAGGCGACGGCGAGCAGGCCCAGCAGCAGGGTGAGGTTGTTGAAGCCGGTGTTGGGGCCGACCTCCGGCAGGTAACCGGAACCGAGGTACTGGAAGTCCGCGGGGACCGGGATGGTGTTGGACTTGCCGACGAACTGGTTGAAGCCGCGGAAGAGGAGCATGCCGGCCAGTGTCACGATGAACGCCGGGATGCCGACGTAGGCGGTCCAGAACCCCTGCCAGGCCCCGATCACGGCTCCGAGCAGCAGCCCCAGCAGGACGGCCAGGTACCAGGGGGTGTCCCAGTCGCGCATGATGAGCGCCACGGTGACGCCCACGAAGGCGGCGACCGAACCCACCGACAGATCGATGTGGCCGGCGATGATCACCAGGACCATGCCGATCGCGAGGATCAGGATGTAGGAGTTGCCGTTGAAGAGGTTGATGACGTTGCCGGGGGTGAGCGTGCGGCCCTCTGTGAAAATCTGGAAGAAGACGATCAGCGCAACCAGGGCGAAGATCATGCCGAATTGGCGGGTGTTTCCGCCAAAGAGCTTCTTGAGCGCGTTCATTTTTTCAGTCCTTGTTTTCCGGAATGTTCTGGATGGTCGCAGAGGGTCAGGCGGTCTTGCGGGCGGAGGTCATGAGTTTCATGAGGCTTTCCTGGCTGGCTTCGTCTTTGTCGAGCACGCCGGTGATGGCGCCCTCGAAGATCGTGTAGATCCGGTCCGAGAGGCCAAGCAGCTCGGGCAATTCGGAGGAGATGACGATGACGCCCTTCCCCTGGTTGGCGAGCTGCTGGATGATGCCGTAGATCTCGTACTTGGCGCCGACGTCGATCCCGCGGGTGGGTTCGTCCAGGATCAGCAGGTCCGGGTCGGTGAACATCCACTTCGCCAGCACCACCTTCTGCTGGTTTCCGCCGGAGAGCTTGGCTACTCCCTCCTCCACGGACGGCGCCTTGGTGCGCAGCGACTTGCGGTACTGCTCAGCGACGGTGAATTCCTGGTTGGCGTCCACGACGCTGTGCTTGCTGATCTTGCGCAGGTTGGCGGAGACCGTGGTCGCCTTGATGTCATCGAGCAGGTTCAGCCCGAGGGACTTGCGGTCCTCGGTGACGTAGCCCAGGCCGGAGTCGATGGCCTGGCGGACGTTCTTGAGCTGGATCTCCCTGCCCTCCTTGTAGACCTGCCCGGAGATAAAGCGGCCGTAGGAACGGCCGAAGACGGAGCGGGCGAGCTCGGTGCGCCCGGCACCCATCAGGCCGGCGAAGCCGACGATCTCGCCGCGGCGGACGAAGAAGTTCGAGCTCTTGCAGACCAGGCGGTCCTGGATCTGCGGGTGCCCCACGTTCCAGTTCTTGACCTCGAAGAAGACCTCGCCGATCTTGGGCTCGTGGTCCGGGAAGCGGGACTCCAGGGCCCGGCCCACCATGCCCTTGATGATGCGGTCCTCGTCGACGCCGTCGGCCTTGACGTCGAGCGTCTCGATCGACTTGCCGTCGCGGATGATGGTGATGGAATCCGCGATCTGCTCGATCTCGTTGAGCTTGTGGGAAATGATGATGGACGTGATGCCGCGGCCCTTCAGGCCGAGCATGAGGTCCAGCAGGTGCTGGGAATCGGACTCGTTCAGGGCGGCGGTGGGCTCGTCCAGGATCAGGAGCTTCACGGACTTGTTCAGCGCCTTCGCGATTTCAACGAGCTGCTGCTTGCCGACGCCGATTTCCTTGATGGGGGTGTCCGGGTCCTCGCGCAGGCCCACCCTGGCCAGCAGTTCGGTGGAGCGGGTCCGGGCCTCGGCCCAGTCGATCACGCCGCGCCTGGTGGGCTCGTTGCCGAGGAAGATGTTCTCCATGATGGACAGTTCGGGGATCAGCGCGAGTTCCTGGTGGATGATCACGATGCCGGCGTGCTCGCTGGCCCGGATGTCCTTGAACTGCTGGACCTCGTTCTGGTACACGATGTCGCCGGTGTAGCTGCCGAAGGGGTAGACCCCGGAGAGAACCTTCATGAGGGTGGACTTGCCGGCGCCGTTTTCACCGCAGATGGCGTGGATCTCGCCGGCTTTCACCCGGAGGGTCACCTCGGACAATGCTTTAACGCCAGGGAATTCCTTGGTGATGGAGCGCATCTCGAGAATTATCGGATCGCTGTGCGTGTTGAGGGACGTCATCTGCCCTTACGCCTCCAATGCGTGACTTCGTTGTCCGCCCCTGCAAACCGCAGGGCCGTCTGATGCAAAAGTAAACTGGATCACCGGCATTGTCGTCAAGTCTTTAACGCAACGGGCCGGTAACGAAAAGCTCAATGCCGCCGGATTCCGGCGTGTTGGAAGACCAGTGAGGTGGCCCCGAGAGCCTCGGCGCGGTTGCCCAGCGAGGACATGGTGAGGGTGGTGGTCTCGCCGATCACGGGCACCGCATGGCGGACCAGGCCTCTCCGGATCGGGTCCAGCAGAAGCTGTCCGAGGCCCGCCAGCGGACCGCCCACCACGATCACTTCGGGGTTGATCAGGTTCGCCACATTGCCCAGGGCACGGCCGACGGCGAGTCCGGCGTCGTCTACCACGCGCAGGGTCGCGGAGTCCCGGGCGAGGGCCTTGCGGACGATGTCATCGGGAGCCAGCGGCCTGTCCTCGCCGCGGCCCAGGAGCTCGATCATGGTGGTGGTGGAAGCGATGGTCTCGAGGCAGCCGCGGTTTCCGCAGCGGCAGACCAGACCGTGTTCGTGGATCGTGGCGTGGCCGATTTCGCCGGTGATCCCGACGTTGCCGTAGTAGGGCATGCCGTTGAGGATCAGCCCGGCGCCGATGCCCGATCCGATCTTGAGGAACATCAGGTTGCTGATCCCGCCGTGCGGCCCCCAGGTCACCTCGGACAGGGCGCCCAGGTTGGCGTCATTGTCCACGAATACCGGCAGGTCCAGCGCGTCTTCGAGCCGCTGCAGGATATTGATGCCCACCCATTCCGGGAGGATGGCGCCCTGCGCCACGGTGCCGGTGCGGCGGTCGATGGGACCCGGGATGCCGACGCCGGCCCCGACGACGGCGGTGCGTTCCACGCCACCGTCCACCAGCAACCGGTCCAGCAGCGCGACGGCCGCGGAGATGCCTTCCTCGGCGTGGTGGCCCAGCGGCAGCAGCACGGACTCCTCCGCGATCACGTGGTAGCTGAGCGACGCAAGGACCACCCGCAAGTGCCGGCGGCCGAAGTCGATGCCGACAGCAACGGCCCCGTTGCTGTTGAGCCGGACGTTCAGGGCACGCCGCCCGGAGCTGGTGATCGGCTCGGTCGAGGCGAGGCCGGCGTCCTGCATGATGCGAACGATGTTGGACACCGTCGCGGTGGACAGACCGGTCTGCCGTGCCAGTTCGGCCTGGGTGGAAGGCCCCGCCAGGAGGCATTCGATAATCCGCTGCTGGTTCAGATGCCGAAGCGCGGATTGCGACCCGGGGTTTTTGGTTCGGCTCCTCGTTGAGCTCGTTGGTGAGGGCATGCAATGTAGCGTGACGCATCCGGGGCTTGTAGTCAAGAAGTTAACGCAAGGCCGGGTCGGGGCTGCCGCCGATCGGCAGGACATTCCGCCCCGCAACGGCCCGCGCCGGGTGGAAATGCACCGGTAGCGCGGGGGTGCCGCGTGGCTAGGCTGAAGGGGACGATCGTCCGCCGCCCGGTGCGGACGACTGGAGATGCTGAGGTGGAATGGTGCTGCTGGCCCTGATGCAGGCGAACGCCGCCGTGCTGGACGTGGAGGCGAACTGCGCCGCGTTGGAGGAGGCCGCCCGGAAGGCGGCCGCAGCCGGCGCCCACGTGCTGCTGACCCCGGAACTGTTTCCCGTGGGCTACGCGCCCCGAAGGATCCGCGCGGAGCTGGACCCCGCCGCGCTTCCGGCCATCCGCCGGGCCCTTGCCGGGATCGCCGCCCGCGCCACGGCATCGCCCTGGTCTACAGCCTTCCGGCACTGACCGAGGACGGGGACTGGCAGATCACCGCCACCCTCGTGGACGCGCGGGGCACCGAATTGCTCAGCTATGCAAAAGTCCAGTTGTTCGGGGCAGAGGAGCGGCAGGCATTCTCTCCGGCCGACGCCGCTCCTACGGTGGTTGACTTCGGTGGAGTTCCGACCTCCCTGGTGATCTGCTACGACGTCGAATTCCCCGAGACGGTCCGCGCCGCCGCCGTCCGGGGGGCCCGGCTGGTGCTGGTCCCGACCGCCCTGTCCGAGGGGTTTGAGGCCGTTCCCCAGCTGCTGGTCCGGGCGAGGGCACTGGAGAACCAGGTCACGGTGGCCTACGCCAACCACTCGGGCACGGAGGACGGCTGCGATTTCCTGGGCGGCAGCGTGATCGCAGCTCCGGACGGGTCGTTGCTGGCGGCAGCCGGGGCCGGCCCGGAACTGCTGTTCGCCGAGCTGCCGGAGCCTGCCGACGAAGGCGCGGAAGCCGACGAAGGCACGGAAGCCGCGGAAGGCGGGGAAGCCGCGGAAGCCGACGTGGCGTATCTGGCGGACCGCCGTCCGGAAATCTACCGCTCCTGGAACGTCTGAGCGGCGGCGGAGTCCGGAGCGGCCGGGGTCCCTGCCGGCCTGCCCGGAAGCGCGTCCGTGTACTGCAGGGCAATCCATAGTTCGGCGCGCACCTGGGCCTGGTTGAGATCCAGATCCAGCACCTCCGCGAGCGTCCCGATGTGGCGGCGCACGCTGTTGCGGTGCAGCCCGGTGGCCTTCGCCGTGGCATCCCAGCTGCCGTTCTCACTTAGCCAGGCGCGGAGGATCCCGAGCAGGGTGTCCCGTCGCTCGGACTCCAGGCTGAGGACGGGAGCGAGCAGCCGCCCGGCCAGCATGGCCCCGGCCTCGCTGCCCAGCAACCCCGTAAGCGACCAGGTCACGTCGTCCACCCGGACGCTGCGCCCGCTGGTCCGCACCCGGCCGCGGAGCGAGGAGCTCCGCCGGTAGGCCTCCGCGAGGCCGGTGAATTCGGTCGCGCTCCCCACCACCAGGCGCCAGCCCAGCCGCTCAACCTCGGCCAGCCGGGCGTCGTCGACCTTCAACCTGGTGATGGCCGCGAAACCGTAGTCGGTAATCTCCACCAGCTTGGTGTCGAACATCCTGCGCCACTCCAGCAGCTCGCGGACCGGGCTCTCGCCGGCGCGGCGTACGGCGGCCGTCAGATTGATGCCCTGGACAACGCGCAGCTGCCCCGAGCGGGCGGAGGAAACACTTTGCGCGACGAGGTCCTTGAGGCCGTTGACGTGCTGGCTCCCGCCCGTGCTGAGGCTTTCCGGGTGCAGGAGCAGGGCCGTGGCCAGCTGGCTGGGGGCCAGCGAGCCGCTCGTGCGCTGGCGGACCAGGAGCTCCAGCAGCCCGACGGCGGCCGAGACCACACTGTTTTGCGCCGGCGTCAGCGGTGCATCCGTACCCAGGACGAGCGCGCCCAGGTTGGCGTCGCGGGAGCTGCGCAGGGGGTGGCCGAACACGAGGGCCGAACCGGCGTCGTCGAAAGAGTCCAGCTCCACGCGGGGGCCGCTGCCGCTCAGCAGCTTTGCCAGCAGCGGTTGCAGCGCGGCCGGCTCCCGGCCGGGGGCGGGCCCGGAGCCATGCGCACCGCCGGAGCCGTGCGCACCGGCGGAACCGCGGGCCCGGATCCGCCCGTCCGCCCCGACGAGGATGGCCCACACCGGAACCCGTTGCACCAGCGCCGCCAGCAGCTCGTGTTCGGGCCGGGCCGACAGCACGGCGCGCATGAGCTGCCGGTTAGCGTCGGCCAACTGCCGGAAGGTGGTGGCGTTCTCGGATTCCAGCAGCTGCGAGAATTCGAGCCCGATCGCGGCGAACGGGACCGTCCGGGGGATGGCGACGAGCGTGAGGTTGCGCCGCCGGCAGGCCTCGACGACGGCGTCGGGCACGGCGTCGAAGTAGGGTTCCAGGCCGAACCCCAACGCGCCGACCCCGGCCCCGACCAGGCGCTCCACGTAGGCCTCAACCCGTTCCGGGCCGCCGCCTTCGCCCAGGAACGGCAGGCCTGCGGTCAGCAGGAATTCCCCGTCGAGCAGGTAAGGCGTCGGGTCCTCGAGTTCGCTCGGCTCCACCCATCGCAGCCGGCCGGCCCCGTTGCCGCCGTCGTGCAGGACGGTGAGTTCAGCCGGCAGCTGCCGGAGGAACTGCCCCAGGGTGACGAAGCCGAGCCGTTCCCCGGCGTCAGCAGCCACGGCGGTCTCCGGCCGGCACGCCCCATCCGGCGGACCGCGGGGCGGAGGGCCGGGAGGAGGGCCCGTCGGAGCGGGAAGGGGCGGGGGGCTGTGGTGCAATACATCTCATGCCAGAACACTATAGGTCATTTTGCACAGCCCTGAGAGCTGGCTCACAGCCCTAGGCTGAACCGGGGACACAACAACCACTACTCACGAACGGACGTCAACGATGACTGTGCCTACTCTTACCGGGGAACGGCCCCCGGCCGCTGCCAGCCGTCCCGGCCTGACGGCGCAACTGCTTCGCCGGAAACCGATCGGACAGCTGGTCAGCGAAGCCGAAACCGGCCACGGCGGCACCCGGCTGGTCCGCAGCTTCGGCGTGCTGCAGCTGACCATGATCAGCGTCGGCGCCACCCTCGGCACCGGCATCCTGGTGATCCTGGGCGAATCGGTGCCGCTGGCCGGCCCGGCGATCTGGATCTCCTTTGCCATCGCCGGATTCGCCGCGCTGCTCTCCGCCGTCTCCTACGCGGAGATGGCCGGGCTGGTCCCTGCAGCCGGTTCGAGCTACTCCTACACGTACGCGACCATGGGCGAAGGCATGGCCTGGATCTGCGGCTGGTGCCTGGTGCTGGAATACGCCGTCTCCGTGGCCGCCGTCGCCGTCGGGGCAGGGCAGTACGTCAACGAGGCCCTGGGCGTCTTCGGCTTGGCGCTTCCGGACGCCATCTCGCAGCCGCCGGGCGACGGCGGTGTGATGAATATCCCCGCGATGGTCATTGTGCTCCTGGCCATGATCCTGCTGGTCCGCGGGGCCAAGGAAAGCGCCTGGATCAACACCGCCATCGTGGTGATCAAGGTCGGGATTCTGGTCTTCTTCTGCGCCGTGGCGTTCACGGCCTTCAACGCCGGCAACTTCGAGCCGCTCCTGCCCATGGGTGCAGCCGGTGTTTCCGCCGCCGCTTCCAGTGTTTTCTTCTCCTACATCGGGTTCGACGCGGCTTCCACGGCCGGCGAGGAGGCCCGCAACCCCAAGCGGGACCTGCCGAGGGCCATTATGCTCTCGATGCTGATCGTCACCACCATCTACGTGCTCGTCGCCGTCGCGGCGATCGGGGCCCGGCCGTGGGGCTGGTTCGACGGCACCGAAGCCGCCCTCGTGAAAATCCTGGAAGAGACCACCGGCCAGCCCTGGATTGCCCTGGTCTTCGCCATCGGTGCCGTCCTGGCCATCGCCAGCATCGTGCTGACCGTCCTCTACGGCCAGACCCGGATCCTGCTGTCCATGGCCCGGGACGGAATGATCCCCAAAATCTTCGGCCGGGTCTCGCCGCGGACCGGCACCCCGGTCGCCGGCACCCTGATCGTGGGCATCCTGGTGGCCGTCGCCGCCGGGCTGGTTCCGCTCGGCGCCCTGGCGGACGCCACCAGCATCGGCACCCTCTTCGCCTTCGCCCTGGTCAACGTCGCCGTGATCTATCTGCGCCGCAAACGGCCGGAACTCAAGCGCACCTTCCGCGTTCCGCTGTTTCCGCTCACGCCCATCCTGGGAGCCCTCATGTGTGCCTACCTGATGGCCAACCTCGGTGCGGACACGTGGGTGACGTTCGGCATCTGGATGCTCGTGGGTGTTGCCGCCTACTTCGGCTACGGTCGCCGGAACTCGAGGGTGGCGGCCCTGAGCTCGGAGGAATACGGTGAACTATCCGGCGCAGAAGCCGCCGCCGCAGCTGGGTCCAGCCCCGAACCGACGAAAGCCAGCCACTCATGACGACCGCCACCGAACTGCCCGCCCCCGGCCCGGACGCGCGGGCACGCGGCGCCGCCGCCGAGGCGCCGATCACCATGCTGAACCCGGACTTCCCGTTCAGCTACGACCACTACCTGGCGCACCCCGACGGCCTGGGGGCGATCCCCGCCGAGCTGTACGGGACCGAAGTGGCAGTGGTCGGCGCCGGTCTCTCCGGGCTGGTCACGGCCTACGAACTGATGAAGCTCGGCCTGCGCCCGGTGGTTTACGAAGCGGACCAGATCGGCGGCCGCCTCCGTACCGCGAGCTTCCCCGCGGCTCCGGGCGTGGTGGCGGACCTGGGCGGCATGCGCTTTCCCGTGTCCGGCAAGGCGTTTTACCACTACGTGGACCTCCTCGGCCTGGACACGCAGGACTTCCCCAACCCGCTCGCACCCGTCACGTCCAGCACTGTGATCGAACTAGCGGGCCAGAAGCACTACGCCGAAACCGCCCAGGACCTGCCGCCGTTCTTCCGCGAAGTGGCGGAGGCGTGGAAGGCGGCCGTAAACGATGGCGCGAAGTTCCTTGAGATGCAGGAAGCCATCCGCGCCCGGGACACCGCCCGGATCAAGGAACTGTGGAACGATCTGCTGCCCCTCATGGACGAACAGACCTTCTATGGGTTCATCGCCGGGAGCGAATCGTTCAAGGACGCCGGCTTCGCCCACCGTGAGGCCTTCGGCCAGGTGGGCTTCGGCACCGGCGGCTGGGACACGGATTTCCCCAACTCCATCCTGGAAATCCTCCGGGTGGTGTACACCGATGCGGATGATCGGCACCGGCTCATCAGCGGGGGAGCCCAACGGCTGCCCGAGGCACTCTGGCAGCACGCGCCGTCGGGCATGGCCCACTGGCCGGACGGAACGTCGCTGGCCTCCCTGCACTCCGGCTCACCCCGGGGCGCGGTGGGCAAGATCAGCCGCGATCCCGACGGCGACCTCCGGATCCGGGAGCGCTGGGGTCGCGAGGCCACCTACCCGGCCGTGGTGACCACCTGCCAGTCCTGGCTGCTCTCCACCCGCATCCACACGGAGGAAGCGCTGTTCCCGGCCGAGCTGTGGACCGCGATCGAGCGCTCGCACTACATGCAGTCGTCCAAGACCTTCGTGATGGTGGACCGGCCGTTCTGGAAGGACATCGACCCCGCCACCGGACGCGAAGCGATGTCCATGACGCTGACGGACCGCTTGAACCGGGCCACCTACCTGCTGGACAACGGCCCGGACCAGCCGGCGGTGATCCTGCTGTCCTACACCTGGAATGACGACGCGCTGAAATGGCTCGCGCTCGATGCCGACGAGCGGGTCGAGCTGATGCTGCACTCGCTGGAACAGATCTATCCGACCGTGGATATCGCGAGCCACATTGTGGGCCAGCCCATCACGGTCTCCTGGGAAGCGGACCCCAACTTCATGGGCGCCTTCAAGGCGAATCTGCCGGGGCATTACCGCTACCAGCAGCGGCTCTTCACCCACTTCAAGCAGGACAAGCTGGCGGAGCACCAACGCGGGATCTTCCTGGCCGGCGACGACGTCTCCTTCACGGCCGGCTGGGCCGAAGGTGCCGTCACCACCGGGCTGAACGCGGTGTGGGGCGTCGTCAACCATCTGGGCGGCCGCACCGCCCCGGGCAATCCCGGGCCGGGGGAGCTGCTGGAAGAGTTCGGCCCGATCGCGTTGGACTAGGCCCTCGCGGGACCGGCCCTCGCGGGACCCGGGCCGTCAGGAGCCGTGCAGCTCCCGGTGGGCCCGGGCCAGGTCCTGGTAATGCGCCGCGTTGTGCTGCACGCCGGCGAACTCCTCCTCGGTGAGTTCGCGGCGGACCTTGGCCGGCACCCCGGCGACGAGCGAGCGGGGCGGCACGACGGTGCCCTCCAGCACCACCGCTCCGGCGGCAACCAGGGACCCCGCGCCGATCACCGCGCCGTTGAGGATCGTCGCGCTCATCCCGATCAGGCAGTCGTCCTCCACCGTGCAGCCATGCACCACGGCGCTGTGGCCGACGCTGACCCGCGCTCCGACGGTGCAGGGGAAGCCTGGATCGGCGTGCAGCACCACGTTGTCCTGCAGGTTGGTGCCGGCGCCCACGGTGATGGCGGCGGTGTCCGCCCGCACGGAGACCCCGTAGAAGGCGCTGGAGTTTTCCGCCAGCGTGGCCTTGCCGATCACCGAGGCCGTCGGCGCGATGAAGGCGGAGTCGTGGACGGCCGGGGTGTCGCCGGCGAATGCGTAGAGGGGAGCCATGCCCCCAGCCTAGGACACCCGGCCGGCCCGTTGAGCTATCAGGCGGGGGAGCGGAGGATCGTGAAGCCCTGGCCGGGATCGGGGAGCACGACGGCGATCGGCGCGCCCGCCGCGGTCACCCGCTCCAGTTCGCGGACGACGCCGGCCCACTGCTCCGGCGGCAGGCCCGCCAGGGCGTCCGCGGCCCACACGGAGGGGAACGCCGAGGCGGCGAAGGGCAGGGACGCGGGCGCGGCGACGGCAACGTCCAGCCCCCGGGCGCGTGCGGAGCGGACGTTTTCCTCGGAAGGGTCCACCCCGGTGAAATGGATGCCGGACTGGACGAAGAGCAGCCCGTCCGAACCGGAGGCGCAGTTGAGGCCGAGCACGCCGCGCCGGCCTTCAGCCTTGAGCAGCGCGACGAAGTCAGAAAGCAGATCCTGCCTCGAAGCTGCCACGCTTCCAGTAAATGACCGACGTCAGTTAAAGACAACCGTGCGGTGGCCGTCCAGCAGGACGCGGTGTTCGGCGTGCCACTGCACCGCCTGGGCCAGCGTCCGGCCCTCCACGTCCCGGCCCATCTGGACGAACTGCTCGGCGGTGCGGCGGTGGTCCACCCGGATGACTTCCTGCTCGATGATCGGTCCCTCGTCCAGGGCCGCCGTGACGTAGTGCGCGGTGGCGCCGATGAGCTTCACGCCGCGGGCGTGGGCCTGGTGGTACGGCTTGGCGCCCTTGAAGGACGGCAGGAAGGAGTGGTGGATGTTGATGGCCTTGCCGGTGAGCTCGGTGCAGAGCTCATCGGAGAGGATCTGCATGTAGCGGGCCAGGACGGTGAGTTCGATGTCGTGCTCCGCCATCAGGGCGCGCAGCTCGTCCTCGGCCCGGGCCTTCGTGTCCCGCGTAACCGGGATGAAGTGGAACGGGATGCCGTAGAACTCGGCCAGGCCCGCCAGGTCCTTGTGGTTGGAGACGATGGCCGGGATCTCGATCGGCAGGGTCCCGGAGCGCTGCAGGAAGAGCAGGTCGTTAAGGCAGTGGGCCGAGGTGCTGGCCATCAGCAGGGTGCGGACCTTCCGGCCTGCCGGGTTCAGGCTCCACTGCATGCCGAAGGCCTGCGCCACCGGCTCCAGCGCGGCCTGCAGCTCGGCCTGGGCGGACACCGTCGTGGCCTCGACCCGCATGAAGAACGTTCCGGTGCCCTGGCTGCCGTACTGCTGCGAGTCGGTAATATTGCAGCCCGCCACGAGGAGGGCGCCGGCGACGGCGTGCACGATGCCGGGCCGGTCCGGGCAGGAGAGGGTCAGGATGTAGGAATCAGTCAGCTCGTCAGTCACGACGTACAGCCTACCTGCGTGCGGGGCGCCGGCTGCGGTAGGCTTGAACGGTCGCAACTGGCGTTGGGTGGTTAACCACCAGGGAGCGGCACTCACGAAGACCACGGATCGTACGCCTGGGCCGAGGGTCATGTTGTGCCGGTCGGCAGCTCCCGCTGCCGCCCCCGCCGTCGGCATCCCTGACCGGATGCCAGTCCTTGCTGCGTGCCCGGTTTGCCGGGCCGTAATCTAGGGGCGCCGCGACGGGCCAGCCGGTAACCTGACCTTAAGCCCGTTGCCTAGCCAGGAGTTCCTCGTGACTACTTCCGTTAACCTTTCCTCGACCGCCGTGAGCAACCAGCCGCTGGCCGACCTCGATCCCGAAATTGCCGCCGTCCTCGCCCAGGAACTCGGCCGCCAGCGCGGCACCCTGGAGATGATCGCCTCCGAGAACTTCGCCCCGCGCGCCGTGATGGAAGCCCAGGGCTCGGTCCTGACCAACAAGTACGCCGAGGGCTACCCGGGACGCCGCTACTACGGCGGCTGCGAATACGTCGACATAGCCGAGCAGCTCGCGATCGACCGGGTCAAGGACCTCTTCGGCGCCGAGTACGCCAACGTCCAGCCGCACTCCGGCGCCCAGGCGAACGCCGCGGCGCTCTCCGCCATGATCAAGCCGGGCGAAAAGATCCTGGGCCTGTCCCTGGCGCACGGCGGCCACCTGACCCACGGCATGAAGCTGAACTTCTCCGGCAAGCTCTACGACGTTGCCGCCTACCAGGTCGAGGAAGACAACTTCCGGATCGACATGGACAAGCTGCGCGAACAGGCCATCGCCGAGAAGCCGCAGGTCATCATCGCCGGCTGGTCCGCCTACCCCCGCCACCTCGACTTCGCGGCGTTCCGCTCGATCGCGGATGAGGTCGGCGCGCTGCTCTGGACCGACATGGCGCACTTCGCCGGCCTCGTCGCCGCCGGCCTGCACCCGAGCCCGGTGCCGTACTCCGACGTCGTCACCTCCACCGTGCACAAGACCCTCGCGGGCCCGCGCTCCGGCGTGATCCTGGCCAAGCAGGAGTGGGCCAAGAAGATCAACTCCAACGTCTTCCCGGGCCAGCAGGGCGGCCCGCTCATGCACGTGATCGCCGCCAAGGCCGTGGCGTTCAAGATTGCCGGCACCGAGGAATTCAAGGAGCGCCAGGAGCGCGTCCTGGAAGGCGCCCGGATCATCGCGGACCGCCTCAGCCAGGCGGACGTGTCCGACGCCGGCGTGTCGGTACTCACCGGCGGCACGGACGTGCACCTGGTCCTGGTGGACCTGCGCAACTCCCAGCTCGACGGCCAGCAGGCCGAAGACGTGCTCCACTCCGTGGGCATCACGGTCAACCGCAACGCGGTGCCGTTCGATCCCCGCCCGCCGATGGTCACCTCCGGCCTGCGCATCGGCACCCCGGCGCTGGCCACGCGCGGCTTCGGCGCCGAGGAGTTCACCGAAGTGGCGGACATCATCGCCACCGCGCTCAAGTCCGGCAGTGCCACGGACGTGGAGGCCCTGCAGCGCCGCGTGGACAAGCTGGCCGCCGACTTCCCGCTGTACCCGCAGCACGAGCAGTGGTGACTCTATGACCTCTGCAGAGACTGCGCCAACAGCGGCAACGACAGCCCGGATCCTGGACGGCAAGGCCACCGCCGCCACCATCAAGGCCGAACTGACCGAGCGCGTGGCCGCGCTCAAGGCCAAGGGGATCGTCCCGGGGCTCGGCACCATCCTGGTGGGCTCCGACCCGGGCAGCACCTGGTACGTGGGCGGCAAGCACAAGGACTGCGCCGAGGTGGGCATCACCTCGATCCGCCGCGACCTGCCGGCTGACACCACACAGGAGGAGCTGCTGGCCGTGGTCCGGGAGCTCAACGAGGACCCGGAATGCACCGGCTACATCGTCCAGCTGCCGCTGCCCAAGCACATCGACCAGGACGTCATCCTCGAGGCGATGGATCCGGACAAGGACGCCGACGGCCTGCACCCGACGAACCTCGGCCGGCTGGTCGCCAACGTCAGCGGACCGATGAAGTCGCCGCTGCCCTGCACCCCGAAGGGCTGCGTTGAACTGCTCACCCGGCACGGGATCGAGCTCAAGGGCAAGCGCGTGCTGGTGGTGGGCCGCGGAGTCACCATCGGCCGGCCGGTGGGGCTTCTGCTCACCCGCAAGGACGTCAACGCCACCGTCATCCTGGCCCACACCGGAACGGTGGACCTGCCCGCCGAACTCCGGCAGGCCGACGTCGTGATCGCCGCGGCCGGCCAGCCGCACCTGATCAAGGCGGAGGACCTCAAGCCCGGCGCCATCGTGCTCGACGTCGGCGTCAGCCGCGTCGACGACGGTTCCGGCAAAGCCGTGGTCACCGGAGACGTGGATCCCGCAGCGGCCGACGTCGCCGCCTGGCTCTCGCCGAACCCCGGCGGAGTGGGGCCGATGACCCGGGCCATGCTGCTCGCCAACGTGGTGGAGACCGCCGAGCGCAAGCTGGCGGAAGCCAGCGCCTAGCCTCAGGCAGGGCGCCGTCTCCTTCGGGAGCCGGCGCCCTGCCGTTTTTCTGCCCTTCAACGGAACGGCGGCGGCCGGAATTTGCGGTCCGGCTCTTCTCAGGGTGGAACGCAGCCACTAGCGTGGTGCGAGTGGCTGAACTCGTCTCGAAAGATTCCGCCCGGAAGGAAGCTGACTTGGGCAGCGCCTCCAAAACCGGCGCGCCGCACTATGTGATCACCGCCGAAAACCTGAGCAAACGCTACGGCGAGGTGACCGCCGTCGACGGAATTTCCTTCCGGGTACCCGCCGGGGAGTCGTTCGGGCTGCTCGGCCCCAACGGCGCCGGCAAGTCCACCACCATGAAGATGATTGGCGCGGTGTCCCAGCGCACCTCCGGCAGCCTCAGCATTATGGGCCTGGACCCCGACTTGCACGGCCCGGAGGTCCGGGCGCACCTGGGCGTCGTCCCGCAGCAGGACAACCTCGACGAAGAGCTCAAGGTCAGGGACAACCTGCTGGTCTACGGGCGCTACTTCGGGCTGCCGATGAGCTACCTGAAGCCCAAGGCCGACGAGCTGCTGGAGTTCGCCCAGCTCACGGACAAGGCCAAGTCCAAGGTGGACGCGCTCTCCGGCGGGATGAAGCGCCGGCTCACGATCGCGCGTTCGCTCATCAACGAGCCCAGGATCCTGCTGCTGGACGAGCCCACCACCGGACTGGACCCGCAGGCCCGTCATATCCTGTGGGACCGGTTGTTCCGGCTCAAGGAGCAGGGCGTCACCCTCATCCTGACCACTCACTACATGGACGAGGCCGAGCAGCTCTGCGACCGCTTGATAGTGGTAGACAAGGGCAAGATCATGGCCGAGGGCTCGCCCGCCAGCCTGATCCGCGAATACTCCACGCGCGAGGTCCTTGAGCTCCGCTTCGGCTCGGAGCGCAACTCAACCATCGGCGCCGAACTCGCGGGCATCGGGGAGCGGGTCGAGACCCTGCCGGACCGGGTCCTTATCTATGCCGCCGACGGCGAGGCTGCCCTCGAGCAGGTATCGGCGCGGGGACTGCGGCCCGTCACGTCGCTGGTGCGCCGCTCCTCGCTGGAGGACGTCTTCCTGCGTCTGACCGGCAGGAGCCTCGTTGACTGAAAAAGAAGCGTTGCCTGCGGCGGCCCCTGCCGGGGCAGCAGCCAGTCCGGCAGGCACCGAGGCCACGCCTGCGCGCGCCCACTCCCCGGCGGTTTCGGCGGCCCGGGCGCGGAAGTGGGGCGCCTTCTACTACGCCGAGCAGGTCCTGCGGGTCATGAAGGGCTACGGCTGGAGCATCGTCCTGTACGGCGTCGGGCAGCCGGTCGCGTACCTCTTCGCGATGGGCGTGGGCCTCGCCACGCTCGTGGACACGAACAGCACGGCGGCCTTTGGCGGCGTCAGCTACCTGGCGTTCATCGCCCCGGCGCTGCTGATTTCGGCGGCGGTGATGACGGCGGCGAGCGAGTTCAGCTTCCCCGTGATGGACGGCTTCAAATGGCGCCGGGTCTATTACGGCCCGCACGCCTCACCGCTGACGCCGGGGCAGATCGCGGGCGGCCAGATCATCGCGGTCACCCTGCGCCTGGTGCTGCAATCCGCCATCTACTTCGGGGTGGTGGCGCTGTTCGGTGCCGCCCCAAGCGGCTGGGGGTGGGTCTCGATCGTTGTCGCGACCCTTGCCGGGCTGTCCTTCGGCCTGCCGCTGATGGCCTACGCGGCCTCGATCACCGAGGACAAGGGCCAGTTCGCCATGGTGATGCGGCTCATCGTCATGCCGCTGTTCCTGTTCTCCGGCACGTTCTTCCCGCTGGACACCCTGCCCCTGGCCGTGCGCTGGATCGGCTGGATCTCGCCGATCTGGCACGGCACCGAGCTGGGCCGGGTGTTCAGCTACGGCTACCAGGAGATCCCCCTGCTCACCCTCGCCCACGTCCTTTTCCTGCTGGGCCTCGCCGTGCTTGGCTGGATCCTTTGCAAGCGGCAGTTCGTCCGAAGGATGGGCGCATGAGCATCCTGGCCTCCGGCGGTCGCGGCGGGACCGGAGGCGGCGGCGGCCCAGGCGGCCCCGGAAGCCCGGGAGGTCACAGCGTCGCCGAAGCCGCCCGCCGCCGGCACTTCGGGCCGCTTTACTCCCGTAACGTCCGCGCCGTCGTCGCGCGCGGATTGATGGCGACCAAGAGCACCAACTGGATGGTGATGCTCTCGGGGTTCTTCGAACCCGTGCTGTACCTGACCTCGATGGGCGTAGGGCTGGGCGCGATCGTGGGCTCTGTGCAGGGACCGGGCGGCCAGGACATCTCCTACGCCGCCTACATCGCCCCGGCATTGCTGGCCGTGTCCGCCATGAACGGCGCCGTCTACGACTCCACCTGGAACGTGTTCTTCAAGATGAACTTCGCCAGGCTCTACCAGGGCATGCTCTATACCTCGCTCGGCCCACTCGACGTCGCCATGGGAGAGATCTTCCTGGCCCTGCTGCGCGGGCTGCTCTATGCCACCGGCTTCACCGCCGTGATGGGTGTCATGGGGCTCATCACCACCCCGTGGGCCATCCTGATGATCCCCGCGTCGGTGCTGATCGCGTTCGGCTTCGCGAGCTTCGGCATGGGTATCACCAGCTTTCTGAAAACCTTCCAGCAGATGGACTGGATCAGCTTCGTCATGCTGCCGATGTTCCTGTTCAGCGCCACCTTCTACCCGCTCAGCGTGTACCCGGAATACATCCAGTGGCTGATCCAGGCCATGCCGCTGTGGCACGGGGTGGAACTGCTCCGCCAAATCAGCGTGGGCGTGTTCAGCCCGGCCACCGTCCTGCACATCGGCTACTACGTCGGGATGATCGTCCTCGGCGTGTTGCTCACCACCGGACGGCTGCGCTCGCTGTTCCTCAAGTAGCCGGTCCGCGCCCAACTGACTGGCAGCAGGGGCCGCTTAGTGCGCCCAAAACGGCCCCTGCTGCGAGCTAGTTGGGATGGGCCCCCGCCGGGGGTCGTTCGCCCGGGGTGGAAGCGGCCCGGGGCGCGTCCCGGGTTTGCGATAATGGGGGAATGCGATCTCTGGGCAACTCCGCGTCTTCCAAGCCGTCCGCGTACAACGCCGCCACGGGCAAGTTTTCGATGTTCCGGATCGGCGGTCTGGGCATGACCGTGTTCATCATCGCGTTCCTCGTCGCGGTGATCTTTGCGGCGAACCAGAACGACGTCGTGGGCTGGGTCGTGGCGATCATCGCCGCCTTCTGGCTTGCCCTGGCATCGTTTGTCGTCTTCAGTATCCAGAAAGCCGCGAAGAAGGCCACCGCGAAACTCAACGAAGCGCAGAACGCCTTCAACGCAGCGACCGGCCGGGCGCCGTCGTCGGGCAGCGTTGACCACGGCGGCACCCGCCTCGTGGGCGAACGACGCCAGGCCGATGAGGTGCGCGACCTGAAACTGGACCACTCCTTCAAGATCGTCCAGGTGCAGGTCCGCGTCGTGGAGCAGGAGCGCGCCAAGGGCGCCGCGTCGGACCAGGACACGATCCGCCGGGCCCTGGAAACCATCGAGATCACCGCCACCAACGCGCGCGACATGATCAAGTCCTCCGGCGGAAGCGACGAGCCCGTCCGCGGAACCATCATCGACTAGAGTGGAGCGGGTGAGCTCGGCATTGGAGAAGGACCACCTTCGCATCGCATCAGTCAACGTCAACGGCCTTCGCGCCGCCTACAAGAAGGGCATGGCGGAATGGCTTGAGCCCCGCGCAGTGGACATCCTCTGCCTCCAGGAAGTCCGCGCCCCTGACGCGATCGTCCACGAACTGCTCGGCGAAGGCTGGTACATCCTGCACGCCGAGGCCGAGGCCAAGGGCCGGGCCGGCGTCGCCATCGCCTCCCGCGCCGAGCCCCTCGCCACCAGGGTCGGGATCGGGGAGGACTACTTCGCCACTGCAGGCCGCTGGGTCGAGGCCGACTACACGGTACGGAACGCCGCAGGGGAAGCGTCCCGGCTGACCGTGGCCAGCGCCTACGTGCACTCCGGTGAGGCCGGCACCCCCAAACAGGACGACAAGTTCCGGTTCCTGGACGTCATGACCGGCCGGTTGCCCGAGCTGGCCAAGCACAGCGACCACGCCCTCGTCGTCGGGGACCTCAACGTGGGGCACACGGAACTTGATATCCGAAACTGGAAGGGCAACGTCAAACGTGCCGGCTTCCTTCCGGAGGAACGGGCGTACTTCGACCGCTTCTTCGGCGAGGATATCGGCTGGAAGGATGTTCACAGGGGCCTGGCGGGTAACGTCGACGGCCCCTACACTTGGTGGTCGCAACGGGGACAGGCCTTCGACAACGACACCGGCTGGCGCATTGATTACCACATGGCCACGCCCGATCTCGCTGCTGCCGCAGTGTCAGCCGTTGTTGACCGGGCGCCGTCCTGGGACACCCGCTTCTCCGACCACGCCCCGCTGGTAGTGGACTACCGGCTCTAGTCTTAAGGCTTCTCCGACATGACCTCTCCTTCCACCGCGACTGCCGGCGCCGAGCGCGACGCCGAAACTCCCACCGACGCCGCCGTCGTGCCCGCCGCTCCGGCCGCCACGGCCACCGGTGCCCGGCACCGGATCCTCTCCGGAATGCAGCCTTCGGCCGACTCCCTGCACTTGGGCAACTACCTCGGGGCCCTGGTGAACTGGGTCCGGATGCAGGAGGAGTATGACGCGATCTTCTTCATCCCGGACCTGCACGCCATCACGGTCCCGCAGGACCCGGCGGAGCTGGCCCACCGCACCCGTGTCACGGCCGCCCAGTACATCGCCGGCGGCGTGGACGTGGACAAGTGCACGCTCTTCGTCCAGTCCCAGGTCCCGGAGCACGCGCAGCTGGCCTGGGTCCTGAACTGCATCACGGGCTTCGGCGAGGCCTCCCGGATGACCCAGTTCAAGGACAAGGCCCTCAAGCAGGGCTCCGACCAGGCCAGCGTGGGCCTCTTCACCTACCCGGTCCTGCAGGCCGCGGATATCCTCCTGTACCAGCCGCACGGCGTGCCGGTGGGCGAGGACCAGCGCCAGCACGTGGAACTCAGCCGCGACCTGGCCCAGCGCTTCAACTCCCGCTTCGGCCAGACCTTCAACGTTCCCGCGCCCTTCATCCAGAGGGAGTCGGCCAAGATCTACGACCTGCAGAACCCCACCGCCAAAATGTCCAAGTCGGCGGAGTCGCCGGCCGGCCTGATCAACCTGCTGGACGACCCCAAGGTCATCGCCAAGCGGATCAAGTCCGCCGTGACGGACGCGGAAACCGAGATCCGCTTCGACCGCGAGGCCAAGCCCGGGGTCTCCAACCTGCTGACCATCTACTCGGGCATCACCGGGCAGAGCGTCGATTCCCTCGTCGGCGCATACCAGGGCAAGATGTACGGCCACCTCAAGGTGGACCTCGCCGAGGTGGTCGCAGAGCGCCTCACCCCGATCCGGGACCGGGCCAGCGAACTCCTGAACGACCCTGCGGAGCTTGACCGCCTGCTGGCCCATGGCGCCGACAAGGCCCGTGAGATCGCCGCCGTCACGCTCCGGGACGTTTACGCCAAGGTGGGCTTCCTGCCCTACGCCGGAACCAACGGAGTCCGCTAGGCCGATGTCCTCCGTCAGCAAAGTCACGGCGGCAGACGCCCCGCAAGCCGGCAGGTCCCCCTCCGGCAACGGACAGTCCAGCAGCGAAGGCATCAGCGTCGGAGTGATCCTAGGGTTCCCGCTGGAGGTCGCCGAGGAACTCCAGCGCTGGCGGGCCTCATTCGGTGACCCCATGGCCGGCGTGATCCCGGCCCACATCACGCTCGTGACCACCACCATGACCCAGGACTGGGAGGCGACGCGCAGCCATGTGCGGGAGGTCGCGAGCAGGCAGGAGCCGTTCACGGTGACGATCGCCGGCACCGGATCCTTCCGGCCGGTGTCTCCGGTGGTCTTCCTCAAGGTCGACGACGGCTTCGGCCAGTGTGTCAGCCTGCACGAGCAGCTCCAGACCGGCCCCCTGGAACGCGAACTGGCGTTTGCCTACCACCCGCACGTCACGGTCGCCCACGACGTTGCCCCGGAGAGCCTCGATGAGGCCGAAACGGTGCTCAAGGATTACCGGGCCACGTTCCCGGTGGCTAGCATGGGACTTTACGAGCACGACGACAATGGCATTTGGCAGCTACGGGAAGAGCTTGACTTTGGGACCGGACGGAACGGCGGCAGAGGCCCGGACGGCGCAGCACACGCCCGCTGAGCCGCCCCCTCCCACCGATCTGGCCCGGCTGAAGTTGGAAGTCCTCCGGAAGAAAGTCGACTGGGGCAAGGCGCGCCGCTCCGGCAGCGGGGGACCGGCATCGCTGCTGCCGATGGTGCAGTGGTTGCTTGCCCGGCTCAGCACCTTCCGCCCCATCCGCACCTTCCAGCACTACGGGCGCCAGCACGGCCCGTTGATGAGTGCCGGCATCGGCTTCCGGATGTTCTTCTCCATCACCGGTCTGCTGGCCACCGGCTTCGCCCTGGCCGGGCTCGCACTACGCGGACAGCCGGCCCTGCTCGAGCGCGTGGTCAGCAGCGTGGCCACGAGCGCGCCCGGCCTGCTGAAGGTCGACGGCGGCGAGGGGCTGGTGGATCCCCAGGACCTCCTGAACCCCGACGGGCTGGGCTGGGCCGCCTCGATTGCGGCCGTGGTGACCGTGGTGACCTCGCTGGGCTGGATTGGTGGCGTGCGCGACGGCATACGCGGCGTCATGGGGCTCGGCCCACGGAAGATCAACCCGATCCTGCTCAAAGTCCACGACGTCGGGACCCTGCTGTTGCTGGGCGTCGCGCTCGTGATCAGCGCCGGCGCGTCGCTGGTCTTCGGTATCGCCGCGGGCTGGGTGGCCGAGCAGCTGAGCCTCGATCCCTTGGTGGCAGGGCCCCTGACCACCTCCGTCAAGATCGCCGTGCCGCTGCTGCTGGCCTGGGCGACGGCGCTGATCATGTTCCGGCTGGCAGCGGGAGCGAAGCTGGCCCGGCGTTCGCTGCTGGAGGGGACCATCCTGGCCGCGCTGGGCACCGGCATGCTGCAGATCTTCAGCGCGGAACTGCTCGCCGGTGCGGGGCGGAACCCCATCCTGGCGCCCTTCGCCATCATCATCGGCCTGCTCATCTGGTTCAACCTGGTCAGCCAGGTGTACCTGATCGCCGCCGCCTGGGCGGCGCTCCGGGAGGAGGACCTCAAGGCCTTGCCTGGCAACAGGACCACCGGCTGGGGTCCCCGCCAGGTGCAGCCGGGGAAGACTCCGGTGGAGCCGTCCCCGCACCGGCGGATGCCTGTGGTCGGGTTCAGGCGTCGAGGTATTGATCGGCCCACGCCGAAATAATCTTCGCGGCACGCGCCGCCTGGCCCTTGCCCGTCAGGAGATGGTCGCTGCCTTCGAGCGAGACGAAGCTGCGCGGGTGCCGCGCGGTCTGGAAGATGGCGCTGGCGTTCTCAATCCCGACGGTGTTGTCCGTAGGGGAGTGCAGCACCATCAGCGGACGGTGCAGACGGCGGATGCAGTCCGTCAGGTCGGCGTGTTCCAGGTCTTCCACGAAATGCCGGCGGATCTCGACCCGCTTGCCGCCCAGGTCCACTTCGGCGCTGCCTTCGCTGAGGATCCGGTCCAAAGCGGCGTCAAAGACGTGGGCCACGTGCTTGGGCGAGAACGGTGCGCCCACGGTTGCGACGGCGTCGAGCTCCGGAATCTCTCCCGCCGCAGCCAGCACGGCCGCTCCGCCGAAGGAGTGGCCCACGAGCAGGGAGGCGGCCCGGCCTGCTTCCCGCATGAATTCGGCGGCCTTCACGGTGTCGGCCACCTTGTGGCTGAAGGAGCCCTCGGACCACAGCCCGGCGGATTCGCCGAGCCCCAGGTTGTCGAAGCGGAGCATGCCCACGCCGTTGTCCGCCAGCGCCTTGCACATCCGCGACGCGGAGGGACTGTCCTTGCCCAGCGTGAAGCCGTGCGAGAACACGCCCCAGCCCTTCACCGGCCCCTCCGGGACGTCCACGATGCCGGAGAGCAGCTCGCCGGTGGAACCCCGGAACGAGACTTTTTCAGAGCGGGACATGGCGACCCTTTCGTTGAGTGGATAGACGACGACGGCGCCATCCCCCAACCTTCCCTACCCTCGCAAGCTCGGGCAGGGGACCCTGTGTCGGTGGGCCCTGTTGGGAAACGGCGCCGTCGTCGGCAGCTAAAGCGGTTGCTAGATCTTACGGGACAGGATGGCCTGCTTGACCTCGGCGATTGCCTGCGTGACCTGGATGCCGCGGGGGCAGGCTTCGGTGCAGTTGAAGGTGGTGCGGCAGCGCCACACGCCTTCCTTGTCGTTGAGGATCTCCAGGCGCATGTCGCCGGCGTCATCGCGGGAATCGAAGATGAAGCGGTGCGCGTTGACGATCGCGGCCGGGCCGAAGTACTGGCCGTCGGTCCAGAACACCGGGCAGGACGAGGTGCACGCGGCGCAGAGGATGCACTTGGTGGTGTCATCGAATCGCTCGCGGTCCTCGGCGGACTGCAGGCGTTCCTTGGTGGGCTCGTGGCCGCGGTTGATCAGGAAGGGCATGACTTCGCGGAAGGACTGGAAGAACGGCTCCATGTCCACGATCAGGTCCTTCTCCACCGGCAGGCCCTTGATCGGCTCGACCGTGATGGGCTTGGACGTGTCCAGGTCCTTCAGCAGGGTCTTGCAGGCGAGGCGGTTGCGGCCGTTGATGCGCATGGCATCGGAACCGCAGACGCCGTGGGCGCAGGACCGGCGGAAGGAGACGCTGCCGTCGATTTCCCACTTGATCTTGTGCAGGGCATCAAGGACGCGGTCGGTGCCGTACATGGTGACCTTGAAGTCATCCCAGGTGGCGTCCTCGGAGACCTCGGGATTGTAGCGGCGCACCCGCAGGGTGACGTCGAAGGACGGGATGTCCCCGCCGCCGCCGACGTGCGCGGGCAGTTCGATCCTGGAGGCTGGCTCAGCAAGTTCAGCGGTCATCTTAGTACTTCCTCACCATCGGCTCGTAACGCGTAAAGACCACCGGTTTGGTGGCAAGCCGGATGCCGGCTGTTGTTTTTGCGGTCCCCGCAGCCCCGTCCGCCGGTGCTTGGATATCCTTGTACGCCATCGAGTGCTTCATGAATTTTTCGTCGTCGCGCTCGGGGAAGTCCTCGCGGAAGTGTCCGCCGCGGGATTCCTCGCGGTGCAGGGCCGCTACGGTCATGACCTTGGCGAGCTCCAGCAGGAAGCCCAGTTCCACGGCCTCGAGCAGGTCCAGGTTGAAGCGCTTGCCCTTGTCCTGGACGCTGATGCGCTGGTAGCGCTCCTCGAAGGACGCGATGTCCCGCAGGACCTGGTCCAGCGTCTCCGCGGTGCGGAACACCTGCATGTTGGCGTCCATGGTGTCCTGCAGTTCCTTGCGGATCGCGGCGACCTTCTCGGTGCCGTCAGCCGTGCGGACGTGGTTCAGCAGGTCCAGCGTGTAGGCCTCGGGATCTGCCGGCAGTTCCACGAAGTCCGCGGTCCTGGCGTATTCCGCGGCGGCAATGCCGGCGCGCTTGCCGAAGACGTTGATGTCCAGCAGCGAGTTGGTGCCGAGGCGGTTGGAGCCGTGCACGGAGACGCAGGCGACCTCACCGGCGGCGTAGAGGCCCGGGACCACGGTGTCGTTGTCCTGGAGCACCTCGGCGCTGATGTTGGTGGGGATGCCGCCCATGGCGTAATGCGCCGTCGGGAAGACCGGAACCGGCTCCGTGTACGGTTCCACGCCGAGGTAGGTGCGGGCGAACTCGGTGATGTCCGGGAGCTTGGCGTCGATGTGCGCCGGCTCCAGGTGGGTCAGGTCGAGGAGGACGTAGTCCTTGTTCGGGCCGCAGCCGCGTCCCTCACGCACCTCGTTGGCCATGGAGCGGGCCACGATGTCGCGGGGTGCGAGGTCCTTGATGGTCGGGGCGTAACGCTCCATGAAGCGCTCACCCTCGGAGTTGCGCAGGATCGCGCCTTCGCCGCGGGCGGCCTCGGACAGCAGGATGCCCAGGCCGGCGAGGCCTGTCGGGTGGAACTGGAAGAACTCCATGTCCTCCAGGGGGATGCCGCGGCGGAACGCGATGCCCATGCCGTCACCGGTGAGCGTGTGGGCGTTGGAGGTGGTCTTGAAGACCTTGCCGGCGCCGCCGGAGGCGAACACCACGGACTTGGCCTGGAAGACGTGCAGCTCGCCGGAGGCGAGGTCGTAGGAGACGACGCCGGCAACGCGCTTCTGCTTGTACGGGGTGCCGTCCTCGCGGACCGCGTCTTCCTCGACGGTCAGCAGGTCCAGCACGTAGTACTCGTTGTAGAACTCGACGTTGTGCTTGACGCAGTTCTGGTACAGGGTCTGCAGGATCATGTGGCCGGTGCGGTCGGCGGCGTAGCAGGCGCGGCGGACCGGAGCCTTGCCGTGATCGCGGGTGTGGCCACCGAAACGGCGCTGGTCAATGCGGCCCTCGGGCGTGCGGTTGAACGGCAGGCCCATCTTTTCGAGGTCCAGGACGGCGTCGATCGCTTCCTTCGCCATGACCTCGGCTGCATCCTGGTCAACGAGGTAGTCGCCGCCCTTGATGGTGTCAAAGGTGTGCCACTCCCAGTTGTCTTCCTCGACGTTGGCCAGGGCCGCACACATGCCCCCCTGCGCCGCACCGGTGTGGGAGCGGGTGGGGTACAGCTTGGTCAATACTGCCGTTCGGGCGCGCTGACCTGATTCAATCGCCGCGCGCATCCCGGCGCCACCGGCACCGACGATGACGACGTCGTACTTATGGACCTGCATACCAGACGCTCTTTCTCTCAAAATTCGCTATCAACCACCGGCCGGCGGAGCCTGCCCGGTGAAGTCTCGTGAAATCCCGTACCTGCACCCGGCAGGCAAGGATGGGTTGCCTTGACGGACCGTAGCCTGTGCCCGCAGGGCACGGCACGGAACGGCAGCGCCTCCGCTACGGTGCGGGGCAGAAGCCGCCCGGCAGCTGGACGCCGTTGACCACGGGGCACGGGTCAAAGGTGAAGATGACCAGGGTGCCCAGGACGATGATGACGGTGGTGGCCGCGTACAGGACGAGCTTGAGCCAGAAACGCGTGGCGTCCTTTTCGGCGTAGTCGTTGATGATGGTGCGGACACCGTTGGTGCCGTGCAGCATGGCCAGCCACAGCATGGCCAGGTCCCAGGTCTGCCAGAACGGGTCGGCCCACTTGCCGGCCACGAAGCCGAAGTCGATGGCGTGGATGCCCTCGCCCACCAGCAGGTTGACGGTCAGGTGGCCGAAGATCAGGACCACGAGGACGACGCCGGACAGCCGCATGAAGAGGCCAGGCGAACATCTCGAAGTTACCCTTGGAAGGGCCGCTGCGATTGTATTGCGGGGCAACGCGGCCGGCGCCGATCTTGGCCGCTCGTGGGCTTTGAATCTCAGTTGCATCCATGGCTAGTGACCTCCAAGGGCGAGGGAAAGGTGGCGGATGGAGAAGCCCACCATGACGACGGCCCAGAGAATGAGCACCGCCCACAGCATCTGGCGCTGGTACTTGGCGCCCTTCTTCCAGAAGTCGACGGCGATGATCCGCAGGCCGTTGAAGGCGTGGAACACGATCGCTGCGACAAGGCCCGTTTCACCCAGGGCCATCAGGGGGTTCTTGTAGGCACCGATCACGGCGGTGTAGGCCTCGGGGGACACACGCACCAATGAGGTGTCCAGCACGTGGACCAACAAGAAGAAAAAGATCACTACACCGGTAATGCGATGTCCAACCCAGGACCACATGCCTTCACGGCCGCGGTACAAGGTGCCAGCTGGTTTTGTCGGCACTGAATAAACCTCCCTGCAACACAGCGGCGCTGGCATGGGATCCACGCGGGGGGAACGCCTGCTGCGAGAGCACTCGTAAGCTCAAGCCTAAATCTAGGCTTCGCTCACAGCTTATTCAATTCAGCACCCGGCAGGTGACGGGCCCCGGCGCGGTTTTCGGGCCCTTTTGAGACAAACGCCACATTTGCCGCCGGGCGCCGGGCGGTTGCCGGCCGGCCGCTGGAGCGGGCGGTGTGGCCGGAAGGCGGAGTCCTGCGCGTGCCCCAAGCCGTGTCCTGTGCCCTGCTCCGGGGCGGCGGGACCGTATTCGGCTAAAGTAGCCCTGATGACTACAGACAAAGTGACAAGCCAGGACCCGTCCCAGGACCCAGTGCAGGATGCCGTACTGCGCCGTTTCATTGCGGTGATCCCGGCCGGCGGAGTGGGGACCCGCCTCTGGCCCTTGTCGCGGGCGGCAGCCCCGAAATTCCTGCACGACCTCACGGGTTCGGGCAGCACCTTGCTGCGCGCCACCTACGACCGGCTCCAGCCCCTGGCGGGCAAGCGCGTGCTCGTCGTCACCGGGACCGCCCACCGCGCCGCGGTCTGCCGCCAGCTGCCGGAGGTGCAGGACGCCGACCTGGTGCTGGAGAGCGAGCCGAAGGATTCAGGCGCTGCGATCGGCCTTGCCGCGGCCATTCTGCACGAGCGGGACCCAGACACCATCATGGGTTCCTTCGCCGCGGACCACGTGATCAGCCCGGACAACCTGTTCCAGGCGGCCGTCCGAGAGGCCATCCACACCGCGGCGGCCGGCAAGATCGTCACGATCGGCATCAAGCCCACGCATCCCTCCACCGGGTTCGGATACATCCGTGCCGGCGAAGCCCTCGGCGTGCCGGCTGCCCCCACCGCCCAGGCCGTCGTCGAGTTCGTCGAGAAGCCCAGCGAAGAGGTGGCCCAGGAGTACGTGGACAGCGGCGAGTACGTGTGGAACGCCGGCATGTTCGTGGCCCCCGTGTCCCTGATGCTCAAGCACCTCGAGGCCAACCAGCCCGAACTCTTCGTCGGGCTCCAGGAAATCGCCAAGTCCTGGGACACCCCGCAGCGGGACGAGGTCACGGCCCGCGTCTGGCCCACCCTGCCCAAGATCGCCATCGACTACGCCGTCGCCGAACCGGCCGCCGCCGCCGGTGACGTCGCCGTCGTGCCCGGTGCCTTCCGCTGGGACGACGTCGGGGACTTCGCCTCGGTGGGGCGGCTCAACAGCGCCAAGGAAGTCAAGGACGTCACCGTGATCGGCGAGGGCGCCCGCGTCTTCACCGAAAACGCCAGCGGCGTCGTCGTCTCCGACACCAAACGCGTGATCGCCCTGATCGGCATCAAGGATGTCGTGATCGTGGACACCCCGGATGCCCTGCTGGTCACCACCAAGGAGCACTCCCAGCGGGTCAAGCAGGCCGTCGACGCCCTCAAAGCCAGCGGCGACACCGACGTCCTGTAGCTTCCGGCCGGCCAGTCGCTGCCCGCCGGGCCAGTCGCTGCAGGCCGGCCAGGACTGGCGGCGGGGCCAGGACTGGGGGCCACGATTGTTCGGGAACCCGTAACGCGCCGTACCCAATGCCGCTAATTGTTACCCGCTCGATAGAGTTATCGGGTGCGCAATTACACTACTGAAGCTGAACCCACCACGCTCGTGGAGCCGTGGCTGGAGCCCCTCCTGCCGGAGCTGATCGCCTTCCGACGTGACCTGCATGCGCACCCGGAACTGTCCTTCAAGGAGTTCCGCACCACTGACAAGCTCGCCAAGCGACTCGAGGCCGCCGGGCTCAAGCCCCGTCGCCTGGAGGGTACCGGCCTGACCGTGGACGTCGGCGAGGGGCCCATCGCCACCGCCCTCCGCGGCGACATCGACGCCCTCCCGATCATCGAGGAGACCGGGCTCGAGTTCGCATCCAAGAACCACGGCGTGACGCACGCCTGCGGGCACGACGTGCACACCACCACCATGCTCGGCATCGCCCTAATCCTGCAGCGCATGCATGAGGAGTCCCCGCTGGGGGGCACCGTCCGGATCATCTTCCAACCCGCCGAAGAGACCATGCCCGGCGGTGCGCACGCCTGCATCGAGCAGGGCGTGCTGGAGGGCGTTCCCCGCATCCTGGCCCTGCACTGCGACCCCCGGATCAACGTCGGCAAGATCGGCACCCGCATCGGCGCCATCACCTCGGCCTCGGACACGATCAAGATCGAACTGACCGGGCGCGGCGGCCACACCTCCCGCCCGCATCTGACCGAGGACCTCGTCTTTGCCCTGGCCCAGATCGCGGTCAACGTCCCCGCGGTGCTGTCCCGCCGGGTGGATGTCCGCAGCGGCGTATCCGTGGTCTGGGGCCATATTTCGGCCGGCTCCGCTCCAAACGCGATCCCGGCCAGCGGCTACATGGCGGGCACCATGCGCTGCCTGGACCGCGACGCCTGGCATAGCGCCGGACAGATCCTCGACGAGGTGGTGCAGGAGATCGCGGCGCCCTACGGCGTGGACGTCCACCTCGAACACACCCGGGGGGTGCCCCCGGTGGTGAACTCCGAACACGAGACCGCCCTCATCGAGGCCGCGGCCCGCGCCGAGATCGGCGAGGGCGCCGTCGTCCTGACGCCGCAGTCGATGGGCGGCGAGGACTTCGCCTGGTTCCTCGCAGAAACCCCCGGCGCCATGATGCGGCTGGGCACCAAAACCCCCGGAGGCGAGGAATACGACCTCCACCGCGGCGACTACATCCTGGACGAGCGCGCCCTCGGCCTCGGCATCCAGGTCCTCACCGCCGCGGCGCTGCGAACCATCCGCGACCTCTAGGAACGATTCCTCCGCTATTTGGAGTTCGCTGCGCCGCCAGTTCGGTCATGCAGTGTTCGGTCATGCATTCTTCGGTCGGTGACTGTTCGGTTGTGCACAATTCAATTGTGAACTACGGTTGGGCTGTGACCATCGAGCCGAGCCTCCCCGCCCCGAGACCCGACGACCTCCGCCTCAACCGGCAGGTCTGCTTTGCGATGTACTCTGCGTCGCGGGCAGCCACCGCGGTGTACCGGCCCCTGCTCGAGGAGCTCGGGCTGACCTACCCGCAGTACCTCGTGATGCTGGTGCTCTGGGAAGAGCAGCCGCGCAGCGTCCGGGAGCTGGGGGCGGAGCTGGGCCTCGACTCGGGCACCCTCTCGCCCCTGCTCAAGCGGCTCGAGGCCCTGGGCCTCGTGGAACGGCGCCGGTCCGCGGAGGACGAGCGCCGGGTGGAGGTCTTCCTGACCGACCCCGGCGCGGCCCTGAGCGCCAGGGCCACCGGCATACCGCAACAGCTCGCGGACGCCGCCGGGCTCTCGCCCGCAGAACTTGACCAGCTCCGGGACACGCTCGGCCGGCTTACCGCCGCGCTGCACGCCTCCCGCTGACCCCTTCCCGCCGACGTGTCCGACGTCGAAAGCGCGGGAAGCGCGCCCATTCGCCGGAAGTTTACGGCGCCTCGGCAGGTTTCCGGCGAACCCGCTTAGCACTCGCCTCCAACAGAACGGAACCCCTTGAAGACGCTCTACACAGCAGAGGCACTCGCCTCCGGTGAGAACCGTGACGGCAGCGCCCGCAGCCAGGACGGCAAACTCAATGCCGAGGCCCTCGTGGCGAGGGCGCACCGGATCTGCCCGGACTCCAACGCCACCCGCGGAAACATGACCGTCGACATCAGCATTCTGGAGGTCACAGCATGAGCACCCAGGGCGTACCCACCACGCAGCTCGCCACTACGCAGCTCCCCACGACCACGCGCGAGATCCAGCTGGCGTCCCGGCCGCACGGCCGCCCGGTGCCGGAGAACTTCCGGCTCGCGGAGACCCCGCTGCCGGCCCTGCAGGACGGCCAGGTGCTGGTCCGCAACCGCTACATCTCGGTCGACCCGTACATGCGGGGCCGGATGAACGACGTCAAGTCCTATTCCGCGCCGTTCGCCCTGGACGCGGCGCTCAGCGGCGGCGCCGTCGGCGAGATTATCGCCTCCCGGGCCGAGGTCCGGGCGGTGGGGGACACTGTCGTGCACCAGCTCGGCTGGCGGGAGTACGCCGTCGTGGACGCCGCCGCCACCACGCCGGCCCGCACGGACCTTGCCCCGGCTTCCGCGTTCCTCGGAGCCCTCGGCATGACCGGTCTCACCGCATACGCCGGGTTGTTGAAGGTCGCCGAGTTCACGCCGGGCGACGCGGTCTTCGTCTCCGGAGCAGCCGGGGCCGTGGGTTCCCTGGTGGGCCAGATCGCCAAGGCCAGGGGAGCCGCGCGGGTGATCGGCAGCGCCGGCAGTGCCGAGAAGGTGGCGCGGCTGCTGGAGCTCGGCTTCGACGCCGCATTCAACTACCACGACGGCCCGGTCCGTGAGCTGCTGCAGGAGGCAGCCGGGAAGAACGGGATCGACGTCTACTTCGACAACGTCGGCGGGGATCACCTCGAGGCGGCGCTCTCGGTCCTGAACGTGGGCGGACGGGTGGCCATGTGCGGCGCCATTTCGCAGTACAACGCCACCGTCGCCCCGGCTGCCCCCCGCAACCTGGCCGTCGCCATCGGCAAGCAGCTGACCCTCCGCGGCTTCCTCGTGAGCGGACAGCGGCAGCATTCCGCTGAATTCGCCCAGCAGATGGCGGCCTGGCTGGCGGACGGCACGGTCCGGTACGACGAGACCGTGGTGGACGGGCTGGAGAATGCGCCGCAGGCATTCATTGACCTGCTCGACGGCGCCAACACCGGCAAGATGCTCGTCCGGGTCTAGCGCCGCTGGCCCGCGGCCGGCACGGGGCTACCGCCTGGTAACAAGTTCTCAACAATCCGGGGAATTGCGCAATGGTGTGCTATCTGCACGTGGCGCAGGACACTAAAGTAGCTTGCATCAGTGCGCCTCGGCGCAGTGCTGCGAATTCCATCAGTGAAAACAGCGTTGCAGCGGCAACACCGCCAACAGACACTCATTGAGCTCCGTCGTGGCGCTTACTCTTTCTTCCTGGAGGAACATTGAAGAACTCTCTGCGTGTCACCCTCAAGCGCGGTTCCATGGCCGGTGTTGCCACCGCGGGCGCGGCTGCACTCCTGTTGACCGGTTGCGGGGCGGCCCCCGACGCCGGCAGCAGCGCCACCCAGACGGCCAGCGATTACACCGGCTGCATCGTCTCCGACTCGGGTGGATTCGACGACCAGTCGTTCAACCAGTCCTCATACGAGGGACTGAAGAAGGCCGAGAAGGACCTGGGCATCAAGGTCAACCAGATTGAGTCCCAGACCAACAACGACTTCGAGCCCAACCTGCGCGCCATGGTCACGGCCGGCTGCGACCTGACCGTCACGGTCGGCTTCCTGCTCGGCGACGCCACGAAGGCCCAGGCCACGGCAAACCCGAACAGCCACTTCGCCATCATCGACTTCGGCTACGACACCCCGATCGCCAACGTGAAGCCGATCATCTACGACACGGCGCAGGCGGCCTTCCTGGCCGGTTACCTCGCGGCAGGCACCACCAAGACCGGAACGGTTGCCACCTTCGGCGGCATCAAGATCCCCACGGTCACCATCTTCATGGACGGCTACGCCGACGGCGTCAAGTACTACAACGAACAGAAGGGCAAGAACGTCAAGGTCCTCGGCTGGGACAAGGCAGCCCAGGACGGCAGCTTCACCGGCGACTTCGTGAAGCAGGACACAGGTAAGCAGCTGACCCAGAACTTCCTGGACCAGGGCGCAGACATTGTGATGCCCGTCGCCGGTCCGGTTGGCAAGGGTGCCGGCGCGGCCCTGAAGGAAGCCAAGGCAGCAGGCAAGGACGTCAAGCTCATCTGGGTCGACTCCGACGGCTTCCGCACCGCACCGGAGTACAAGGACCTGATGCTTACCTCCGTCATGAAGCTCATGGGCGAGGCAGTGGAGAACGTGGTGAAGGAAGACAAGGACGGCAAATTCACGAACACGCCGTACGTCGGCACCCTCGCGAACGACGGCGTGCAGCTGGCTCCGTTCCACGACCTCGATTCCGCTGTTCCGGCCGAGCTGAAGACCGAGCTGGACCAGATCAAGAAGGACATCACCGACGGCAAGCTGAAGGTCGAATCCGCAGCCAGCCCGAAGGCCTGACTTCCTCCGCTAAGCGCCGCGGCCCGTACGGTCATCCACCGCACGGGCTGTGGCGCTTTTCGTTGAGCGGGCTACGCTTCGCTGCAGGCCACAGGCACTAGGCTGGTGCTGCAGCCCCATCATCTGTCCGGGCGAAGCCTGCCGGACACTTCGAGATTGGTCAGAGTTTTGAAACTTGAACTCAAGGGGATCACCAAACGCTTCGGCTCCCTGGTCGCCAACGATCACATCGACGTGGTCGTTGAACCCGGGCAGATCCACTGTCTGCTCGGCGAGAACGGCGCCGGCAAGTCCACGCTGATGAATGTGTTGTACGGGCTGTACGAGCCCACCGAGGGCGAAATCCTCATCGACGGAAAACCCGTCACCTTCCGCGGCCCCGGAGACGCCATGGCCGCCGGCATCGGCATGGTGCACCAGCACTTCATGCTGGTCCCCGTCTTCACGGTTGCCGAAAACGTCGCCCTGGGAGCGGAAGTCACCAAGGCCGGCGGCTTCCTGAACCTCGACGACACGCGCCGGAAGATCAAGGAGATCTCCGACCGGTACGGCTTTGACGTCGATCCCGATGCCCTGATCGAAGACCTCCCGGTGGGCGTGCAGCAGCGCGTCGAAATCATCAAGGCGCTCGTCCGGGACGCCAAGGTGCTGATCCTCGACGAGCCGACCGCCGTGCTGACCCCGCAGGACACCGATGAGCTGCTGGACATCATGCGCCAGCTGAAGAGCCACGGCACCTCGATCGTCTTCATTTCGCACAAGCTCCGTGAGGTCAAGGCCGTCTCGGACACCATCACGGTGATCCGGCGCGGCAAGGTGGTCGGCAGCGCCGATCCCGGCGCCTCGACGACGGAGCTCGCCTCCATGATGGTGGGCCGGGCCGTCAGCCTGACCCTGGACAAGGCCCCGGCCAAGCCGCAGGAAAAGACCTTCCAAGTCCGGGACCTCACGGTCATTGCGCCGAGCGGCCAGCACGTCGTGGACGGCATCAGCTTCGACATCGCCCGCGGCGAGATCCTCGCCATCGCCGGAGTCCAGGGCAACGGCCAGACCGAACTCACCGAGGCCATCCTGGGCCTGCAGGACCGGGTCCAGGGCTCCATCCTGCTCGACGGCGAAGAGCTTGTGGGCCGCAACGTCAAGGACATCCTGAACTCCGGCGTCGGCTTCGTGCCCGAAGACCGCTCCGTCGACGGGTTGATCGGTACCTTCTCGATTGCCGAAAACCTGATCCTGGACCGCTACGACCAGGCACCGTTCGCCAAGGGCATCAGCATGAGCCCGGCCAAGATCCTGGAGAACGCGAAAACCCGGATCGACGAGTTCGACGTGCGCACCCCGTCCGGTTTGCTCGCCGCAGGCACCCTGTCCGGCGGCAACCAGCAGAAGGTCGTCATGGCGCGCGAGCTGTCCCGTCCGCTGCGCCTCTTCATCGCCTCACAGCCCACCCGAGGCGTCGACGTGGGATCCATCGAGTTCCTGCACAAACGCATCGTGGCCGAGCGGGACCAGGGCACCCCGGTGATGATCGTCTCCACCGAACTGGACGAGGTGATCGAGCTGGCCGACCGGATCGCGGTGCTCTACAAGGGCAAGCTCGTGGGGATTGTCCCCGCGGGCACCGGACGCGACGTCCTCGGACTGATGATGGCCGGGCTCTCCCCGGCCGACGCCCAGGCAGACACCGCCACCAGGCACCACGCCGGCACCCGGGCCATTAACCCGGCGCATGCCGCGCAGCCCGTGCAGGAGCCCCATTCCGGCGCCGTAGGAGAACACCATGACTGAAAAACACCAGCCACGCCACGCGGCTGAACCGGGTCCGGACACGGCGCCGGGCGCGGGCACGGCGCCGGGCACGGCGCCCGAGGACGAGATCCAGGCACCGGACGCCGCCTCGGTCACCGCTCTGGACACCGCCGGCGGCGCGATGCGGCCCTCGGCCGTGCCCGTCTCGGCCCAGAGCGGCTCCGTCCCGGGCCGCCCGGACTCTGTGCTGCGCAGGATCTCCACCGGCAGCGGCATGGTCTCCGTCCTCGCCGTGCTGCTCGCGCTGACCCTGGGCGGCCTGCTCATCGCCAGCACCGACAGACAGGTCGGCGCCACGGCGGGCTACCTCTTTGCCCGCCCCAGCGACTTCTTCTCCGCCGTGTGGTCCGCCGCCACCCGCTCCTACGTGGCCCTGTTCCAGGGCTCGGTGTACAACCCCCGGGGTTCCGGCGTCGGCGGCCAGTTCGCCCCGCTGCTGGAAACCCTCACGATCGCGACCCCGCTGATCACGGCCGGCCTGGGCGTCGCCCTGGCCTTCCGCGCCGGCCTGTTCAACATCGGCGCCCAAGGCCAGATCATCATGGCCGGCATCCTCGCGTCCTGGGTCGGCTTCGCGCTGCACCTTCCGCTGGGGCTGCACCTGCTGCTGGTCCTGCTGGCCGGCGTCGTCGGCGGTGCCGTCTGGGGCGGCCTCGTCGGGCTGCTCAAGGCCAGGACCGGCGCCCACGAGGTGATCGTGACGATCATGTTCAACTACATCGCGCTCTACCTCGTGCGCTACCTGCTGGACACTCCGGCGTTCCAGCGGCCGGGGGAGACCACCCCGATCTCCCCGGTCCTGGACCCGACCGCCGTGTATCCGCAGATCCTCGGCAGCCAGTACCGGCTGCACCTGGGCTTCCTGCTGGCCATCGCGGCCACCGTGTTCGTCTGGTGGCTGCTGAACCGCTCCACGATCGGCTTCGAGTTCCGTGCCGTCGGCGCCAACCCCAAGGCGGCGCTGAGCGCCGGCATCAACGTGCCGCGCGCCACGATCCTGGGGATGGCAATCGCCGGCGGCCTGGCCGGACTCTCCGGCGTCGCCCAGGTGGCGGGCACCGAAAAGGTCCTCACCGACGGCGTCGCGGCCACGTACGGCTTTGACGCCATCACGGTGGCGCTGCTGGGACGTTCGACGCCGTGGGGCACCTTCGCCGCCGGCGTGCTGTTCGGCGCCTTCCGCGCCGGAGCGGTCCAGATGCAGATCCAGACCGGAACCCCGATCGACATCGTGCTGGTGGTCCAGTCCCTGATCGTGCTGTTCATCGCGGCCCCGCCCCTGATCCGGGCGATCTTCGGACTCAACCCGCGCAAGAAGAAGGCCGCACCTGCCGGCAGGTCCCGGCCGGCAGCAACCACCGGAGGTGCAGCATGAGCACAACAGCGACGTCGCCTCAACCGGGAAAAGCGCAGCCGGACAAACCCGGATCGGGACAGACCCAGCCGGCCACTGACGCCAAACCCGCGGTGACCTTCAAACCCGTGACCTGGAAGCTGCCGGTGACGCTGCTGGTGCTGGGCGTCGTCGCGTTCATCTTCTTCGGCCTGCTCGGTCCCAACCAGACCGCCAGGTTCGGCATTTCCTCCAGCGGCGACTTCTTCCAGCTGCCGGCGATCGAAGTGCCTGCCTTCCTCGGCGGGATAGTCCTCTCCGTGATCATGCTGGGCCTGGCGGGCTACGCCCTTTTCCTCAAGGCCAGGAACCAGCGGCCGCCGCGCTGGCTGCCGATCGCGTTCATTGTCCTCTTCGTGGCCGCCTTCCTGATCTGGGTGGTCGGCGGCGCCCGGACCCCCAGCATCTCGCTGGCCGGCCTGATCGCCGGATCGGTCACCCTCGCCGTGCCGCTGGTCTTTGGATCGCTGTCCGGCGTGCTCTGCGAACGCGTCGGCGTCGTCAACATCGCCATCGAAGGACAGCTCCTGGGCGGTGCCTTCACGGCCGCGATCGTGGCAACCCTGACCCACAACCCCTTCGTGGGCCTGCTCGCCGCGGCCGTTGCGGGAGCCGTCGTGTCCATGGTGCTGGCGTTGTTCAGTATCAGGTATGTGGTCAACCAGATCATCGTCGGCGTGGTGCTCAACGTCCTGGTGTCCGGCCTCACCGGCTTCCTGTTCAGCACCGTCATGCAGGCGGACAAGGAGATGTTCAATGCCCCCGGCCAGCTGCCGATCATCGAGATCCCCGTGCTCTCCAGCATCCCCGTGCTCGGCCCCATCCTGTTCAAGCAGTCGGTCGTCGGCTACCTTATGTACGCCGCCGTTTTCCTGGTGTGGGTCGGGTTGTTCAAGACCAAGTGGGGCCTGCGGGTCCGGGCCGTGGGCGAACACCCGCAGGCGGCGGACACCATGGGCATCAAGGTCAACGCGACCCGGTTCTGGAACGTCACCCTCGGCGGCGCCATCGCCGGCATCGGCGGATCGTTCTTCACCCTCGTGGCAATCGACAGCTTCACCAAGGAGATCTCCGGCGGCCGCGGCTTCATTGCCCTCGCCGCCCTGATCTTCGGCCGCTGGAACCCGATCGGGGCGTTCTTCGCCGCCCTGCTGTTCGGTTTCGCGGACAACCTGCAGAGCATCGTGACCATCATCGGTACCCCGGTCCCGAGCCAGTTCATGGCCATGCTGCCGTACCTCGTGACGGTGCTGGCCGTGGCCGGGCTCGTGGGCCGGTCCCGTCCTCCCGCCGCCAGCGGCATACCGTACGTCAAGGGCTGACGGGCGTGGGAAGCAACGACGTCGACTGGGCCGCCCTCGAGGCCGCCGCGGTCGCCGCGATGAGCAATGCGTATGCGCCCTATTCGAAGTTCGCGGTGGGGGCAGCAGCCCTCACCGCGGACGGCCGGATCGTCAGCGGCTGCAATGTCGAGAACGCCAGCTACGGACTGACCCTGTGCGCCGAGTGCGCGCTCGTCGGCAATCTGCACATGACCGGCGGCGGGCTGCTGCGCGCCTTCTACTGTGTCGACGGCGAGGGGAACGTCCTGATGCCGTGCGGACGCTGCCGGCAGCTGCTCTACGAATTCCGGGCTCCGGACATGGAGCTCATGACCACGCAGGGAATCAGGACCATGGACCAGGTCCTTCCCGATGCCTTTGGCCCCCAACACCTGGAGGAACCCCGGTGACACAAGTGACCCAGACCAACAGCAGCTCCGAAGCGTTCGACGCCGTCGACATCATCCGTATCAAGCGGGACAAGGGCGTGCTCAGCCCCGCGCAGATCGACTGGACCATCGACGCCTACACCCGCGGCGCGATCGCCGACGAGCAGATGGCGGCCCTCAACATGGCCATCCTGCTCAACGGCATGGACCGGGCCGAGATCTCCCGCTGGACCGCGGCGATGATCGCCTCCGGCGAGCGGATGGACTTCTCCAGCCTGCGCCGGTCCGACGGCGGCGTGAAGCCCACGTCCGACAAGCACTCCACCGGCGGCGTGGGGGACAAGACCACCCTGCCGCTGGCACCCCTCGTCGCGGTCTTCGGCGTGGCCGTGCCGCAGCTGTCCGGCCGCGGCCTGGGCCACACCGGCGGGACCCTGGACAAGCTCGAAGCGATCCCGGGCTGGCGCGCGGCGCTGAGCAACGAGGAGATGCTGGCCCAGCTCCAGGACGTGGGGGCCGTGATCTGTGCCGCGGGCGCGGGCCTGGCTCCGGCCGACAAGAAGCTCTACGCCCTGCGGGACGTCACCGGAACGGTCGAAGCCATCCCGCTGATCGCGTCCTCCATCATGAGCAAGAAGATCGCCGAAGGCACCGGCTCCCTCGTGCTCGACGTCAAGGTGGGCAGCGGCGCCTTCATGAAGGACGAGGCCCGCGCCCGCGAACTGGCCGAGACCATGGTGGCCCTCGGCAAGGACGCCGGCGTCAACACCGTGGCCCTGCTGACGAACATGGACACGCCGCTGGGCCTGACAGCGGGCAACGCGATCGAGGTGGAGGAATCCGTGGAGGTTCTCGCCGGCGGGGGCCCGGAAGACGTCGTCGAGCTGACCGTCCGGCTGGCGGAGGAGATGCTGGCGTGCGCCGGAGTCCGCGACGCCGATCCGCGCGCGGCCCTCAAGGATGGCCGGGCCATGGATATCTGGAACCGCATGATCGAGGCGCAGGGCGGGGACCCGCGCGCGAAGCTGCCGGTCGCGAAGGAGGCCGAGGTCATCTACGCGCCCGCGGACGGCGTGCTGGTGGAACTCGACGCCCTGGCCGTCGGGGTCGCCGCCTGGCGCCTGGGCGCAGGCCGCGTGCGGAAGGAAGACCAGGTCCAGGCCGGGGCGGGCGTGCGCCTGCATGCCAAGCCCGGCGCCTTGGTCAAGGCCGGGGAGCCGCTGATGACCCTGCTGACCGACACGCCGGAGAAGTTCGAGCGGGCCAGAGAAGCGCTGGAGCACGCCGTGGTGATCGCCCCGGAGGGCTCCCGCCCGGCCCAGCAGCTGATCATCGACCGCATCGCCTGAGCAGCGCCCCGTTGCCCGGACACGCCCCGTTGCCGCCGGACCCGCCCCGCGTTGCCGCCGGCAGTACACTGGCTCCACGGCAGCACTCCCCAGCCCGGCCGTGTGATAGGAAACCGTGCAGGCAATCAACGAATTCATTCTGGCAGCCGCAGGTCAACCCTGGGTCCTCTTCCTCGTGTTCGCGTGCTGCGTGATTGACGGCTTTTTCCCGCCGATTCCGAGTGAATCTGTGGTGGTCGGGCTAGCCGCCGTCGCCGCCACGGCAGACGTACCCAATCCGCTGTCCCTGGCCGCCGTCGCCGCGGCCGGCGCCTTCCTGGGCGACAACACCGCCTACCTCATCGGCCGCCGCACGGGCACGCACCGCTGGGCGTGGATGCGGGGTCCCCGCATGCAGAAAGCCTTTTCCTGGGCCGGTAAGGAACTGCGCAAGCGCCCGGCGTCACTGATTCTGGTGGCGCGTTTCGTCCCCATCGGCCGGGTGGCCGTGAACCTGGCCGCCGGCGTCTCGCGCTATCCAAGGCGCCGGTTCCTGGCGTTGACAGTGCTTTCCGCGCTGCTATGGGCCGGGTATTCCGTCGCGATCGGACTGTTCTTCGGGCAGTGGTTCGAAGACAACCACCTGCTCGGTGCGACCGTCGCAATCGTCTGCGCGATCGTGCTCGGCATCGTTGTGGATTTCGGCATCAGCAGGATCCACGGAAAGGTCCCGGCTGACGCCGACCCGACGCTGCCTCCCGCGGAGGGGATAGGCCGGCAGTGAACCTCCGTGAAACCGTAGCGAATGGTGCCATCGCCGTGGGACACTTAGGGGCGATTTACGTCACTTTCCGCTGGCAGAACATGTGCCACATTTTCGTCTAGGAGCCATGCCCGCGTGGAGTTCATTAATGAGGCCGTGCTCCATGCAGCTGGCCAGTGGTGGATATACCCCCTCCTCCTGGTCTTCTTCTTTGTGGACGGCTTCGCGATGGTGGTCCCGAGTGAGACCCTGATTGTTGCCCTCGCGGCGTTCTCCCGCAACAGCGGCGAGCCCAACCTCTGGATCCTGGGCCTGACCGCCCTTGTCGGTGCCATCGCGGGCGACAACATGGCCTACCTCCTGGGCCGGAAGATCGGCCTGGATCGGTTCCGCTGGATGCGCAGACCGAAGGTCCAGAAGGCGTTCGGCTGGGCGCGCTATGAGCTGGAGAAGCGCGGCGCCGTCCTGATCTTCACCGCCCGTTACATCCCGTGGGGACGTGTCGCGGTGAATTATGTTGCCGGCACCACGGGCTTCCCGCACCGGAGATTCTTCCTCCTCGACGCGTTCGCCTGCCTTACGTGGGTGGCCTACTCCATCGGCATCGGCATCCTGGCCAGCTCCTTCGAGTGGCTGCACAGCAGCCCACTGCTGGGCGCCGGCATTGCGGTGGTATTCGCGATCGTGCTGGGTGTGCTGATCGATCATGTCCTCCGCTGGTGGCACAAGCGACTCGGGCGCCACGACGCCGAGGTCGTGGACGAGTGGCTCGACGGCGGCCCCACGCACGAGCCGGCCGCCGCTGCCGTCCCTGCACCGATGATCGCGTCCGGGGATGCCGGGGTCGGCAGAAAGTAGCATCCGGGGTCCTCCGACCCTAAGGTGGGAACGTGACTGAGACTATTCCTGACGCTGCCCCTGACCTCGACTTCGACCTGAAGGGCCTTCCCAAGGTTTCCCTTCACGACCACCTGGATGGCGGGCTGCGTCCGGCCACCATCATCGAACTGGCCGAGGCCGTCGGGCACGCGCTGCCCTCGACCGACGCAGTCGCGCTGGGGGAGTGGTTCCGCGAATCCGCCGACTCAGGCTCCCTGGTCCGCTACCTTGAAACGTTCGACCACACCATCGCCGTCATGCAGACCAAGGACGGCCTCTTCCGGGTCGCCAAGGAGTTCGTCGAGGACCTGGCGGACGACGGCGTCGTCTACGGCGAAGTCCGCTGGGCACCCGAGCAGCACCTGCAGAAGGGCCTGAGCCTGGACGAAGTGGTGGAGGCCGTGCAGGCCGGCTTCGATGCGGGTGTGGACGCCGTCGCGGAGACCGGCCGCGATATCCAGGTCGGCCAGCTCATCACCGCCATGCGCCACGCGGACCGCGGCCAGGAGATTGCCGAACTCGCCGTCCGCCACCGCAACAATGGCGCCGTCGGCTTTGACATCGCCGGCGCCGAAGACGGTTTCCCGGCCTCCCGGTTCAAGGACGCCTTCACCTATCTGGCAGAGCACAACTTCCCGGCCACCGTGCACGCCGGCGAGGCCGCCGGACTGGAAAGCATCCAGTCCGCGCTCGTGGACGGCCGGGCGCTGCGCCTGGGCCACGGCATCCGGATCGCCGAGGACGTCACCGTCGAGTTCGAGGAAGACGACGACGCCGACGAGGACGAAAGCGACAACATCGGCCTCGTGACCCTCGGCGAGCTCGCCAGTTGGGTCCGCGACCGCGGCATCGCCCTGGAGATCTGCCCGTCCTCCAATCTGCAGACCGGCGCCATTGCCGGCTTCGGCGAGGGAATCGAAAGCCACCCGCTGGACATGCTCTACCAGCTCGGCTTCAACGTCACCATCAACACGGACAACCGGCTGATGAGCGGCGTGACCCTGACCGACGAGTTCGAACTGCTCGTGGAGACCTTCGACTACGACCTCGATGACCTGTTGGAGCTGACCCTCAACGCAGCCGAGGCGGCCTTCCTTCCGCTGGAGGAGAAGGAAGCCCTCGTCGAGTACATCAACGAGGCCTACGGGGACCTTGGCTAGCGAGGACGCCTCACCCGTCCGGGAGCTGGCTGGGCCCACATCAGCAGGGGTCCCCAGGCGAGCTGGCGAGCTTGGGGAGCTGGCTGGGCCCACATCAGCAGGGGTCCCCAGGCGAGCTGGCGAGCTTGGGGAGCTGGCTGGGCCCACATCAGCAGGGGTCCCCAGGCGAGCTGGCGAGCTTGGGGAGCTGGTGGGGACGATAGCGGCGCTGCGCGAGCATTGCCCCTGGATGGGCGCCCTCACGCATGAATCCCTCGTGGAGTACCTCCTTGAGGAGGCCCACGAGGTCGCCGAGACCATCGAGGCCGGCGGCGGGGATACCGAATTGCAGGCCGAGCTGGGTGACGTCCTGCTTCAGGTTGTCCTGCACGCCCGGCTCGCGCAGGAGCGCGGCGCCTTCGATCTCGACGACGTCGCCCGTGGCCTCACCGCAAAGATGATCCGGCGCAACCCGCACGTGTTCCATCCCGACGGCACCCTGCAGGACACCTTCCCGGCGACGGTGGAGGAAATCGTCCGAGAGTGGGACGCCGTCAAGCGTTCCGAAAAGCTGCTGCACACGGAGAAATCCCATCCCGGGAACGCCCTTGACGGCGTACCCGCGGCGCTCCCGGCCCTGGCCCGGGCCCAGAAGCTCCTGGACCGCGCCGAGCGGGCCGGCCTCACGCCGGCCGGAACCGAAAGCGCCGTCAGCCCAAGCGCCGTCGATGTCCCCAACACCGAAGAGGAACTCGGGGAGCTGCTTTTCGGCATCGCCGCGGCCGCCCGGGCCAATGGGCTCGACGCCGAACGCGCCCTCCGCGGCGCCGCCCGCCGTTTCCAGGACAGCCACGCTCTCCCGCCGTCGCCATGATGATGACGTCCGGGGACTGGATGGGTTGGCGTAACCTGCACCACTCTCGACTAGGCTAGGAGGGACGAGGACGTCGGCTTTCCGTTTGATTCCAGCTCGAGTCCCAGCAGTCATTCCCCAGCAGATCGCTTCACCAAAGGAGCATATTCATGGCGCTTATCGATGCCATCCACGCCCGCGAGATCCTCGATTCCCGTGGCAACCCGACCGTAGAAGTTGAAGTTCTGCTGTCCGACGGCCAGATCGGCCGCGCAGCAGTCCCCTCCGGAGCCTCCACCGGCGAGCACGAGGCCGTTGAGCTCCGCGACGGTGACAAGGGCCGTTACCTCGGCAAGGGCGTCCAGAAGGCTGTCGACGCCGTTATCGACCAGATCGCCCCGGCCCTGATCGGCTTCGACGCCACCGACCAGCGCAGCATCGACCAGTCCATGATTGACCTGGACGGCACCGCCAACAAGAGCAAGCTCGGCGCCAACGCCATCCTGGGCGTCTCCCTGGCCGTCGCCAACGCCGCGGCCGCGTCCGCGGACCTGCCTCTCTACAAGTACCTGGGCGGCCCGAACGCCCACGTCCTGCCGGTTCCGTTGATGAACATCCTCAACGGCGGCTCGCACGCCGATTCCGACGTCGACATCCAGGAATTCATGGTTGTCCCGCTCGGCGCCGAGACCTTTTCCGAAGGCCTTCGCTGGGGCGTCGAGGTCTACCACGCCCTCAAGGCCGTGCTGCAGGAAAAGGGCCTCTCCACCGGCCTCGGCGACGAGGGTGGCTTCGCGCCGAACCTGCCGTCCAACCGTGCTGCCCTGGACCTGATCCAGGAAGCCATCAAGAACGCCGGCTACACCCCGGGCAAGGACATCGCCCTGGCCCTCGACGTAGCCTCCTCGGAGTTCTTCACCGACGGTGCTTACCAGTTCGAGGGCAAGGCCCTCAGCTCTGCAGAGATGAGCGCCTACTACGCGGAACTCGTCGCCGACTACCCGCTGGTCTCGATTGAAGACCCGCTGGATGAGAACGACTGGGACGGCTGGAAGGCCCTCACCGACGCCGTCGGCGACAAGGTCCAGATCGTCGGTGACGACCTCTTCGTGACCAACCCCGAGCGCCTGCAGACCGGCATCGACTCGCGCACCGCCAACTCGCTGCTGGTCAAGGTCAACCAGATCGGTTCACTGACCGAGACTCTCGACGCCGTGTCCCTCGCCCAGCGCGCGGGTTACACGACCATCACCTCGCACCGCTCCGGCGAAACCGAGGACACCACCATTGCTGACATCTCCGTTGCCACCAACGCGGGCCAGATCAAGACCGGTGCCCCGGCCCGCTCCGAGCGCGTTGCCAAGTACAACCAGCTGCTGCGCATCGAAGAAGAACTGGACGACGCCGCACGCTACGCCGGCCGCAGCGCCTTCCCGCGTTTCAAGGGCTAGTAGCAACGAAAACGAGTAACCGGTGGCTATGGTTGAATGACCATGGCCGCCGGTTCTGTTTTTGGCACCCGCGTTGATGCCGGGTTGGCATCCGCGTTGGCGCCGGATTGGCGCCGCCGGTCCCGGCCACGGATGTCAGTACAAAGCAGCAAGCCAGCCCAGCAGGGACCGGGCATTACAGGAGTGACATGGCCACCCGCCGCCCCAAGGTTCCCCGGGCCACGCCCGCGGCCCCGAAGTCCCAGGACAAGGGCGACGGCGGCGACGTCATCCAGGCGGACTTTGGCGGCCGGACGGCGCCGGGCTACGCAGCCGCCCCTGCGTCCGGCTCCCGCCACGACAGCCCGCAGCAGGACGCCGGCAGGGCCGCTCCCGGCAAAGCCGCAGCGGACCGGCAGCTTTCCTCGGCCCGGACCAGCACCGCCACAAGCAGTGACACAAAGGCCACCGGGACAAAGGCCACCGGGACCAAGGCCACCGGGACCAAGACAAACGGGACCAAGGCCAGCGGCGCCGGGAAGCCCCCCGCCGAACCGGACGAGGCCCCGATCCCGGCCAAAGCGTTCTCCGGACGCATGCTGGCATTGTCTGTGGTCATGATTGCGATCACCATCATGCTGGCGCCAACCGTCAAGATCTTCTTCGAGAAACGCGCCGAAATCGCCGCCCTGCAGGCCGATATCTCCGCGAAGCAGTCCGAACGGAACGACCTCAGGCGCCAGGTCTCCCGCTGGCAGGATCCCAACTACGTTAAGCAGCAGGCCCGCGACCGGATTAACATGGTTATGCCCGGAGAAACGGGCTACTGGGTCTTTGGCAGTGATCTTCCTGCCGGCGAGTCCGGTAGCGCGGCCGGAGCAGCAACATTCCAAGACCCTGCCAAGCTGCCATGGGTGGACACCCTCTGGGACTCCATCCGGCGTTCGGCAACTGACTAAAGCGGCGCCCGCCGCCGGCCGCTCCGACGGACAGGCCGTACAGGGCAGGAAAGGTGCCGCGCCAGTGGACGAGAACCGAGTGGACGAGACCCCCATGGCAGGGAATCCGGCAGCAGCGACGGCCGACGCCGCCAGCACGGCAGCGCCGCCAGAGTCCCGCCAGCCCTCAGGGCGCGACCTTGAGACCCTGAGCCGGCAGCTCGGCCGTCCGGTCCGGGACGTCGTGGAGATCCCGGCCCGCTGCGTCTGCGGCAACCCGCTCGTCGCGGCCACGTCGCCGCGGCTCAGCAACGGCACGCCGTTCCCCACCACCTTCTACCTGACGCACCCGGTCATCACCTCCGCCGTTTCGCGGCTGGAGGCTGCCGGGCTGATGAACGAGATGAACGAGCGGCTGGCTGCGGATGCGGCCCTGGCCGACGGCTACCGCGCCGCCCACGAGGCCTACCTGGCCTCCCGGGCCGAAATCGGCGTCCGGTCCGGCATCGGAGCCGTGCCCGAGATCAACGGTATTTCCGCCGGAGGGATGCCCACCCGGGTCAAATGCCTGCACGTCCTGGTGGGACACTCCCTCGCCGCGGGGCCCGGGGTGAATCCGCTCGGCGACGAGGCGATCGCCGGGATCGCAGAATGGTGGACCAGAGACCGCTGCTACTGCGACGGAGCGTGGGACACCGGCGGCGAGGTCCCCTCGCAGGACCTCAGCCGGCACGGACCGCAGGGCCTTCCGGAGATCGTGGGCCGGCCGGCCCCGGTCCGCCGCCCGGCACCCACGGCCCCCACCGAAAACTCGATAACCGCCGAAAACCCCGGAATCAGTGCAGGCTCAGGCACCGCCGGCTCGCCGGAGACCGGCCAGTGACGCGCGTCGCCGCCGTCGACTGCGGAACCAACTCCATCCGCCTCCTCATCGCGGATGTCGACTATGCGGACGTTGACATCGCGGACGACGACGCCGCCGGTGTTGACGCAGCCGCGGCCGGCGCCGGGGGCGGACCCCCCCGGCTCACCGACGTCGTGCGCGAAATGCGCGTCGTCCGCCTCGGCCAGGGCGTCGACGCCACCGGCGAATTCGCCCGGGAAGCCCTCGACCGCACCTTCGCCGCCACCCGGGAATACGCCGGACTGATCCGCCGCCACGGTGCTACAAAGGTCCGTTTCGTCGCGACCTCGGCCACCCGCGACGCGCGGAACCGGGAGGTCTTCATCGACGGGATCCGCGAACTCCTCGGCGTCGAACCCGAAGTGATCTCCGGCGACGAAGAAGCCGCCCTGTCCTTCGCCGGTGCCAGCAGCGTCCTGCCTTCGCGTGGCCCGGACCCTGTGCTCGTCGTGGATCTCGGCGGCGGCAGCACCGAGTTCGTGCTGGGGAACGCCGACGGCGTCATCGCGGCGAAGTCCGTCGACATCGGCTGCGTCCGGATGACCGAACGCCACCTCCGCAACGACCCGCCGACGGCGGAACAGATTGCCGCGGCGGAAGCCGACATCGACGCCGCCATCAGCGAGGCCGCACGGACCGTACCGCTGGACCGCAGCACCGTCGTCGTCGGGGTGGCGGGTTCCGTCACCACCATCACCGCCCACGCGCTGGACCTTCCGGAGTACTCCCCGGCGGCGATCCACGGAACCGAGCTCAGCCTGGCGGCCGTCCGCCGTGCCTGTACCGGCCTGCTGGAAATGACGCGGGCGGAGCGGGCCGCCCTGCCGTACATGCACCCCGGCCGGGTGGACGTGATCGGCGCCGGCGGACTCGTCTGGCGCCGCGTCCTGGAGCGCCTGGCGGAAGCCACCGAGGGGCGCATCCCCACGGCCGTCAGCAGCGAACACGATATTCTTGACGGCATTGCCCTCAGCATCAGCTAAACCCGGCATCCGCCGGAGGCAGCTCCGCCGGATGCACCCCGCTCCTCCTGCCGCAGCCCGACCCGAACTGCGGCGCCACCGCTGTACCGCCGATAGGACCCTAATGACCAGAGCAACAGCCCGGCCCCGCCGGACCGCCTCCGCGTTGATGGCCTTGGCCCTGGCGGGCGGAACCCTTTCGGCAACGCTGGCGGCGGCTCCCGCCGCGCACGCGGATTCCTGGCGCGACAAGCAGTACTGGCTCGCCGAGTCGGGAATCACCAAGGCCTGGGAGGTCTCCAAGGGCGCAAACGTCAAGATCGCCGTGATCGATAGCGGCGTGGACGGCACCCACCCGGATCTGGCCGGAGTGCTGTCCGGGGGAGCGGATGTGTCCGGCGCCGGCAGCCCGGACGGGCGGGAGAGCATCGGCGCCAAGCCGGAACACGGCACCCTGGTGGCCACCATGCTCGCGGGCCGCGGACACCAGCCCGCGGGGTCCACCGCCAGCGCCAGCCCCAGCGCACGCCCGGGTCCCACGGTCGGACCGGACGGGATTGTCGGGGTTGCGCCCGAGGCCCAACTGCTGTCGGTCTCCACCTGGCTCGGTTCGGCCAACCCCGGCGGCAAGAGTGACCAGGACCAGATCCCCGAGGCTGTCCGCTGGGCCGTCGACAACGGCGCCCGGGTCATCAACATCTCGCTCGGCAGTACCTCCCCGGAGTGGCCGCAGAGCTGGGACGCGGCTTTCCTCTACGCCGAGCAGAAGGACGTTGTGATCGTGGCCGCAGCCGGCAACCGGCTGGGCGGAAACATCCAGGTCGGCGCCCCGGCCACCATTCCCGGAGTGTTGACCGTGGCCGGGCTGGACCGCAAGGGGAGGGCCAGCGTCGATTCCTCTTCCCAGGGCATCAGCATCGGCGTAGCGGCCCCTGCCGAGAACCTGATCGGCGGCCTGCCGTCCGGCGGCTACGCCGAGTGGGCGGGCACCTCCGGCGCCACCCCCATCGTCGCCGGCGTCGCGGCCCTGATCCGTTCCGAGTGGCCGGACATGACGGCCAGCCAGGTCATCAACAGGATCGTCAGCACCGCGAAGGACACCGGGGCGGCCGGGAAGGACCCGATTTACGGCTTCGGGCTGCTCAACGCCGAGGCGGCTCTCAAAGCCGACGTGCCGGAAACCAAAACGAATCCGCTGGGCTCCATCTCGGACTGGATCCGCGTTCACCGCCGCGGAAACCTGGTGACGACGCCGGCCACAGAGGCGCCCGCTCCATCCAGTGCGGTGCCGACGCTGCCGGAGGCCACAGTGCCGGTGGCGGAGCGGCCCTCGCAGCTCGACAGCGCCGTCCCGGCCATGGTCGTCCTCGGCTTCGGGGCGCTGTTCGTGGCCATCATCGTGGCTGCGGTTTCCCAGCTCCGCCGGGCCGGACGCCCGGCCGCGACAGGAGGTCCGGCCGCGACAGGAGGTCCGGACGGGTCCGGAGGTCGGGACGCGTCCGGAGGACCGGGGACCCGGGTGCTGGATCCGGGGGATTCCGGGGGTAAAACGTAGTTAGTGAAGGTTTTCACAAACTACGGTATTCTTGAGGAATGGCATCCACCCCTCAGCTCCAGGACCGTCCCAGGGTACTCGTCGTCGGCGGCGGGTACGTCGGCCTGTACGTAGCCCTCAAACTGCAGAACAAGATCGCGAATGCCGGTGGCATCGTCACCGTCGTTGATCCGCTGCCCTACATGACCTACCAGCCCTTCCTCCCCGAGGTGGCAGGCGGCAACATCGAGGCACGCCACGCCGTAGTCTCGCACCGCCAGCACCTCAAGCAGACGGAACTCGTCCAGGGCCGCGTCCTCTCGATCGACCACGCCAACCGCACCGCCGTGGTTGCCCCCGCCGATGGTGGCGAGAACTTCGAGATTCCCTACTTCGACGTCGTCGTGGCTGCCGGCGCGATAACCCGCACCTTCCCGATCAAGGGCCTCGCGGACAAGGGCATCGGTCTCAAGACCATCGAGGAAGCCGTGGCCCTGCGCAACGGCGTCCTCGATCGCATCGAAGCCGGCTCGCTCATGACGGATCCGGTTGAGCGCGCCCGCGCCCTGACCTTCGTCGTCGTCGGCGGCGGCTTTGCCGGCATCGAGTGCATCACCGAAATGGAAGACCTCGCCCGCGCCGCGGTCAAAAACAACCCCCGCGTCAAGCAGGAGGAAGTCCGCTTCGTCCTGGTTGAGGCCATGGGCCGCATCATGCCCGAGGTCACGGCCAAACAGGCCGAATGGGTCGTAGAGCACCTCCGCAGCCGCGGTATCGAGGTCCTGCTGAACACCTCACTGGACAACGCCGAGGGCTCCCTGAAGCTCATCAACCTTCCGGACAAGACCCCGGCACAGGAATTCGAGTCGGACACCCTGGTCTGGACTGCCGGTGTGCAGGCCAACCCGATGGTCCGCTCCACCGACTTCCCGCTCGAGCCACGCGGACGCGTCCGCGTCCTCCCGGACCTGCGCATCGCCGGGGACGAAGGAATCATCGAGAATGCCTGGGCCGCCGGCGACGTTGCGGCCGTGCCGGACCTCTCGGGCAGCGGCCTGCCGGACGGTACCTGCGTCCCCAACGCCCAGCACGCCCTGCGCCAGGCCAAGCGCCTCGCCAAGAACTTGTGGGCTTCCCGCTGGGACAAGCCGCTCAAGGACTACAAGCACAAGAACCTGGGCGCCGTTGCCGGGTTCGGCGAGTGGAAGGGCGTTGCCAACATCAACATCCTGGGCCGCATCGGGCTCAAGGGCCCGCTGGCCTGGCTGGCACACCGTGGCTACCACGGCCTGGCCATGCCGACCTTCGAACGCAAGTTCCGCGTCATCTTCGGCTGGGTCCTGGCCTTCTTCATGGGCCGCGACACCACGCAGCTGATCGACCTGGACAACCCCCGGGGCGCCTTCGTTGCCGCCGCAAGCCCGGCGCCGAAGCCGGCGGCTCCCGCCCCGGCCGCCGGCACGCCGGCAGCAGACGCCTCCAAGGTATCGGTGCCGGCCGACTCCAAGTAGCCAGCGCGAGCCTTTCGACGGCGGCCGTTCCCTTCCCGGGGAGCGGCCGCCGTTTTCCGTTGGCGGGAAGCGGGGCGGCCCCCGCACCTAGACTGGCCCCATGACAGCTGAAAAGGATCTGCACACCCTCCTGGCCACCATGCGCCCCGAACGCCGCGACGGCGAGTTCGTCTATGCCCTGTGGCCGCATGGTAAACCCCTGGCAGGCGCGATCGCGGCAGCCGTCCGGGAGGCGGAAGGCCTGACCGTGGTGCTGCCACGGGCCGAGGCGGACCGGCTGGAGCTGTCCTATGACTTTGTCGGGGCCTGGATCACGCTGCAGGTGCACTCCGCGCTCGAGGCGGTCGGCCTGACGGCAGCCGTCAGGGCCGCGTTGACCGAGGCGAAGATCAGCTGCAATGTCCTGGCAGGATTCCACCACGACCATATTCTGGTCCCCGTGGCCGACGCCGACCGTGCCCTCGAGGTACTGCACGAGCTGGTCGCCGACAGCGGGGAGCGGAAGCCCGCGCCCGAGCTCGTGCTGCGCAGCGAACAGCCCGCCGACCGCCCTGCCCTCCTGGCCTTGGCTGCCGCGGCCTTCGCCGTCTCGCCCGTCACCGGGCTCCGGTTCGACGGGGAACCGGAGGAGGTCGAACTGCTCGCCAGGCTATTCGAGTGCGAGGAATACTTGCCGGAGTTCAGCGTCGTTGCGGAGCTCGACGGCGAGATTGTGGGCCATGTGATCAGTACCCGCGGCTGGGCGGGGGAGCTGAAACTGCTGGGCCTTGGTCCCATCGGCGTGGTGCCGCGGCTGCAGCGCCATGGCATCGGTTCCGCGCTGATGACGGAAACCATAGCCCGCGCAAATGTGGCGGGGGAGTGCGGTATCGCCCTGCTCGGCAGCCCGGAGTATTACTCGAGGTTCGGCTTCGTGCCGTCCACCTCCCTCGGCGTCGAGGCCCCGGACCCCGCCTGGGGCGTGCACTTCCAGCTGCTTCCGCTGGCCCTTTGGCCGGGTGGCGTCAGCGGGACCTTCCGCTACGCCGGCCCGTTCGGCTGACCTTGGCAGGGGCGGAGGACGGCCCGACGGGATACCATGGACCGGGCGCCCCAGTAGCCCAATTGGCAGAGGCAGCGGACTTAAAATCCGCGTGTTGTGGGTTCGAGTCCCACCTGGGGTACAACGCAAGGACCTCCGATTTCCCTAGAACTAGGGAAATCGGGGGTCTTTTGTCATGTCCGGGAACGTCGGCCATTCGAAGGCTTGGTGACCATTTTGGTGACCAATTTCTAAAATGACCCGGCACCTAGCCGCACCAGCGAACCCAGTAATAACACGGAAATTGCACCACCCCGCACCCCATGCAAGGCCAGCCGCCGGACTTAAAAATCCGCGTGTTGTGGGTTCGAGTCCCACCGGCGGTACTTATGGCTAATGAGGCGGCGGCGGTCCGATACTGACTTTGTCGGCCGATAGATTCACGCTCTGGTCAAATGAGTGCTGCCGTCCTCTACTCAAATGGCCGAAATAGGGCCATCATTCTGCTACACCTATCCGGAATTGGCAGTGGTCTCAGGTTGAGGAGAGGAGGCTGAACGCACGTCCCTCTCCTCCTCGGCGACTCGCCCGAGACACCCCGATCCGCGTCCCGTTCGGGCAACTTCCTCCCGCTCGGCGTAGCGCGGTTTCGCCAGCGCTGCCCTGAAGGCAAGGGGGCCGAAGACAGCTGCTGGAAGCCACAACATTCCAACAGCGAAAGGTCACCGAAATGTTCCAGCCCCACGAACGACTAAAAGAGTTGGGTTCCGTTCTCATGCTGTTTGTGACGATGTCCACAGTGGCGTCGTGTACTGCACAAAGTGCTGCCCCGGCTCCGGTCAATTCCCCAGCCGCATCGGATTCAGCATCGCCTCAGGCGTCGCCGGCGGTGTCGGCGTCTTCGTCACCTCCGGTGTCGCCGACGGTGACGTCGGTGGCTGTAGGGCTCTGCGGACCAGAGTCCGCCCTGCACTTCGACCGCACCGCCTTCCCGGCGTCGCCGAGGATAGACAATAAGTGGTTTCCGCTGACGCCCGGCATGCAGTACACAACAACGGGCACGGTCACGAGTGCGGAAGGCGATACCGAGCGCACGGTGGTCCACTCCGTGACCGGACTGACCAAAGTGATAGACGGCGTAAAGACCCAGGTGTTGTGGGACCGGGACTACGCCGATGGGGAGCTGGTGGAATCCGAACTGGCCTTTTTTGCCCAGACGGAAAGTGGCGACGTCTGGCTCTTCGGGGAGTACCCGGAAGAGTTCGAAGGCGGCACATTCATCGGCGCGCCGAACACCTTTCTCAGCGGCATCTCCGGAGCCCAGGCAGGCATCGCGATGCAGACCGAGCCCCGGACCGGCACGGTGAGCTACGTGCAGGCTCACGCGCCGGCGGTGGGCTTCCTGGACTGCGGGGCGGTCTTCAAGGAGCACGAGCCAGTATGTGTTCCCACCGGATGCTACGACGATGTGCTGGTCATTGATGAACACAACCCGCTGGAACCGCAAGTGGGTCACCAGCGGAAGTACTATTCAGCAGGCACGGGTCTGGTGAAAGTGACAGCCGAGGGCGGCGAGAATCAGGAGACCTTGGACCTCGTCAAGGCGGAAAAGCTCTCAGACGCCCAGCTGCAGGAAATCAACCAGCAGGCACTGACGCTCGACCAGCACGCATACCAGGTAAACCCCGACTACGCCCACGACTCCCAAGGCCGAAGTTGCGACTCAGAGCTCCGGCGGCAAGTGAGGGGCTTCGAGACCAGCGAACATGACGGAAGGAATTCCCTGCTCGGAGCCGCCAAAACAACCTGTGGCCTCCACCGACGCCCGGGCGACGGTTTGAGTCCGAAAGTTGCGGCGGCTGGATGAAGACCGGGTAGTTCCCCGGTTCCACGGCGATCCTGACGGCGTGGCGGCACGGCGCCGCCACGCCGCGGTCGCAGGGTCCGACGGCGGGGGACGAGCCCGTCCGTGCGGAGAAAACCCGCGACAGTGACCCCTGACGCGTCGAAACGACGTCTCCAGCCCCGGGGCCCCGCACTGACCTGATTTCCTCTATGCAACGAGTGTTATAAGGATGTGACCGTAGTCACTTATGTTCGGGCCAAAATTGCACTAGCTTGAAGTTAAATCAGGAACACCTGATCTTTCGCATCAAAGGCCGTTCGCACCTTTAGATCGAGGAGATTTTTTACATGACTTCACTCCCCCAGGTGGCGCCCCGCATCGCTAAGCTCACATCGCTTAGCATCGGCGTCGCTCTTCTGGCTACGGCTTGTGGTGGCCCGTCCACCCCGACGTCGACTGGATCCCCCACCGCCGCGGCCGCAGGCATCGCTTGCCCGGCCCCCAGTGCAACCGGCAGCGCCACCACTGCCGCCGCTGCCGGCGGTTCCGTGCCTGCTTCCACAACGACCACCCCGACGCCGCTCAAGATCGGCTCGCTCCTGCCGACCACCGGGTCGCTGGCCTTCCTCGGCCCGCCCGAAATCGCGGGTGTCAACCTCGGCATCAAGGAAATCAACGATGCCGGCGGCGTGCTGGGCAAACCGGTCGAGGTCATTCACCGAGACTCCGGCGACACCAAGACGGACATTGCCACGCAGTCCACCAACGCGTTGCTTGGCTCAGGCGTCAGCGCAATCGTTGGTGCGGCTTCCTCCGGTGTGTCCAAGACGGTCATCAACCAGATCACCGGTGCCGGCGTTATCCAGTTCTCCCCGGCCAACACCTCGCCGGACTTCACCGCCTGGGACGACAAGGGCCTCTACTGGCGCACCGCCCCCTCGGACGTGCTCCAGGGCAAGGTCCTCGGCAACTACATGGCTACCTGTGGAGCCCAGACCGTTGGCATGATCGTCTTGAACGACGCTTACGGCACCGGTCTGGCGAAGAACGTGAAGGCAGCGTTCGAGGCAGCAGGCGGCCAGGTTGTCGCCGAGGAACTCTTCAACGAAGGCGATTCCCAGTTCAGCAGCCAGGTGGACAAGATCATCGCTGCCAAGCCGGACGCAATCGCACTGATCACCTTTGACCAGGCCAAGAGCATTGTTCCGCTGATGACGGGCAAGGGCGTCAAGCCCACCCAGATGTTCCTCGTGGACGGCAACACGTCCGACTACAGCAAGGACTTCCAGCCCGGCACGCTGAAGGGCGCCCAGGGCACCATCCCGGGCACCTTCGCCAAGGATGACTTCAAGAAGAAGCTCCTGACGATCGACCCCGCCCTGAAGGACTACAGCTACGCAGGCGAATCCTACGATGCCGTGAACCTGATCGCCCTGGCCGCCGAGGCCGCCAAGAGCACCAAGGGCACCGACATCGCGGCACAGCTCAAGGGCGTTTCCGAGGGTGGCGAGAAGTGCAACACCTTCCCGTCCTGCGTCACTCTCCTCCGCAACGGCCAGGATGTCGACTATGACGGCCAGTCCGGCCCCATAACGTTCTCCGACGCCGGTGACCCGACCGAAGCCTACATCGGGATCTATGAGTACCAGGATGACAACACCTACACGCCGGCCAAGGAAGAATTCGGCCAGCTGTAAGCCGCTTCCTCCCGACACCACGAGACCCCCGTCCAGTCCGGACGGGGGTCTCTTGCGTCCCGAAACTCCGGGCTGCGTGACGCCGTGGTGGTTATGGCAGCTGAGGCAACAGCCCAGGGCGCCGAGCAAGTGGCTGCGGAGGCCCTTGGAGCGGAGCCCGGGAACGGCCCCGGGCATGCAGAAGGGCCGCCACCGGCTGGTGACGACCCGTCTGCGAAGGCAGTGCGGACTAGACCTCGTCGGCCAGCGTGCCCAGGTACAGCTGGATGACCTTGGGGTCCTTCATGAGTTCCCGACCGGTGCCGGTGTAGGCGTCCTTGCCCTGGTCAAGGACGTAGCCGCGGTCGCAGATCTGCAGGCAGCGGCGCGCATTCTGTTCCACCATGATCACGGAGACGCCGGCCCGGTTGATCTCGTGGACCCGGAGGAAGGTCTCATCCTGTTTGACGGGGGAGAGGCCTGCGGAGGGCTCATCGAGCAGCAGCACGGCCGGGTCCATCATCAGGGCACGCCCCATGGCGACCATCTGGCGCTCACCGCCGGAGAGCGAGCCGGCCCGCTGGGCGCGCCGTTTAGCGAGCTCAGGGAACAGGCCCGAGACAAAGTCGAACCGTTCGGCGAAGTCCTTGGGCCGCTGGAACATGCCCATCTGCAGGTTTTCCTCGATGGTCAGGGAGGCGAAGACGTTGTTGTTCTGCGGCACGAAGCCGACGCCCTTGCTGACGAGCTTGTTTGCCTTGAGCCCGGTGATGTCCTGGCCGCGGACCACAACCGACCCGGAGTGGACTTTGACGAGGCCGAACATCGCCTTGAGCAGCGTCGACTTGCCGGCTCCGTTCGGCCCGATGATGCCGATCAGCTCGCCCTTGCGGGCTTCGATGCTGCAGCCGTTGAGGATGTTGACGCCGGGGAGGTAGCCGGCCACCAGGTTGGTGACCTTGACGACAGAATCCTCATCGTGCACGGGCTGTGCGGCGGGTGCCGCGCTGGTGGCGCTCATTCTGTTTCCTTGTCTGTCCGGTTCGGCTCATCGGCGCTACGCCTGCCGTGGGCCGAACCGTTGCTGGCCGGCCTGGTCGGCTCCTCCGCATCGTGGGCAACCACGTCGAGGGAGATGATGCCGGCGTTTTCGGTGCCGACAATCGATTCCTCATCAGCGACGAGTTCGGCTGCGAGCTCCTTGATGCCTTCCGAGTCACCCAGGTCCACGTCGTGGTGGGCGCCCAGGTAGGCGTCAATCACTGCAGGGTTCTTCATGACCTCGGCGGGCGGGCCCTCGGCCACGATCTTGCCCTCGGCCATCACGACGACCCAGTCGGCGATATGACGGACCATGTTCATGTCGTGCTCAACGAAGAGCACGGTCATTCCCTCGGCCTTGAGGTTCTTGATGTGGTCCAGCAGCGACTGCGTCAGCGCCGGATTAACCCCGGCCATCGGCTCGTCAAGCATGACCAGTTTGGGCCGGACCATCAGGGACCGGGCCATTTCGAGCAGCTTGCGCTGGCCGCCGGAAAGCGACGCCGCGTAGTCGTCCTTCTTCGCATCCAGCTTGAATTTCTCCAGCAGGATATTTGCCTGGGCAGTGATTTCCTTCTCCCGGCCGCCCCAGATGCCCTTGAAGAGTGCCTTTGACAGCCGCTCTCCGGGCTGGTTGGAGCCACCCAGGCGCATGTTTTCCATCACGGTGAGCTTGCCCATGACCTTGGTCAACTGGAAAGTACGGACCATGCCCATCCGGGCCACCTTGTACGGCGAGACTCCGGCAATGCTCTGGCCTTCGAACTGCCACTTGCCCGAGTTGGGCGTATCGAAGCCCGTGAGCAGGTTGAACAGGGTCGTCTTGCCGGCACCGTTCGGGCCGATCAGAGCCGTGATCTTGTGCCTCGGGATCTCAAGGTAGTCGACGTCGACGGCGTTGATGCCGCCGAAGCTGCGGGTGACGTTTTCCGCCACCACGATCGGATCGCGCTTCTTGCAACCCGGTGCCGCCGCGTCGGCGGCAATCGGACGCGCGTCCGTCATGTAGTTGATTTCTTCTGACTGTCCGGTGCTTCCGGTGTTTGCGGATTCTCCGCTTTGGGTGCTCATGCGAAAGCCAGCTCCTTCTTGTTGCCGAAGACGCCCTGGGGCCTGAAGATCATCAGCAGCATCAGGGCGACACCCACCAGGATGTAACGCAGCTGACCGGCCTGGACCGTGTTCAGCCAGGTGACGGCACCTGATTCGATCAGGCCGTACAGGATGCCCTGCGTCAGGGACAGCACGACCCAGAAAATCATGGCGCCGATGACCGGTCCCAGCACCGTGCCGAGGCCGCCGAGCAGCAGGCAGGTGTACAGGAAGAACGTCAGTTCGGTGCCGTAGTTCGCCGGCTGGACCGCGCCGCGGGGGAGGGTGAAGATCATGCCCGCCAGGGCGCCGAGCACGCCGCCGATGACAAGGGCCTGCATCTTGTAAGCGTAGACGTTCTTGCCGAGGGAGCGGACGGCGTTTTCGTCTTCGCGGATGCCCTTGAGGACGCGGCCCCAGGGGCTGCGCATCAGCAGCCACACCAGGGTGCAGCTGACGATAACGAGTCCCCAGCCGACGACCCGGATGAAGAAGTCCCGGTTGTTCATGCCGAGATAGGAGCCCTCGGGGAACGGGTTCATGGCATAGAACCCGCCTTCGAAGGCGGCAAGACCGTTGGCGGAGCCGGTTACCGCGGTCAGCTGGTTCGTGGTCACGATATAGCGGACTATTTCGGCAGCCGCGATCGTGACGATGGCCAGGTAGTCCGCGCGCAGGCGCAGAGTGGGGATGCCCAACAGCAAGGCGAAGATGGTCGCGCAGATTATGGCGATCAGGAGGCCGACGAAGAAGGGCACGCCGAAGGAGAGGGTGGAGATGGCGAAGCCGTAGGCTCCCACCGCCATGAAGCCGGCCTGGCCGAAGTTCAGCAGGCCCGAGTAGCCGAAGTGGACCGCAAGGCCGAGGGCGGCAAGGGCGTAGGCCGCCGTCGTCGGGCTGAACAGCTCAGCGGCAGCGCTGGAAAGTATGAATCCGAAGTCCATGGCTGTCTCCTAACCTACGCGCTCGCGACGGCCCAAGATGCCCTGAGGCCGGAACAAGAGGACAACAATCATGATGAACAGTGCTCCCACGTATTTGAGGTCGGCAGCGAGGCCGAACACGGTGGTCAGCTCCACGAAGATGCCGACAATGATGGAACCGATCAGGGCACCCCAGACCGTGCCGAGGCCACCGAGGGTGACGCCGGCGAAGATGAGCAGCAGGATCTGCGAACCCATGTCGAAGGTGACGCCGGGACGGTAGTACGCCCAGAGGATGCCGCCCAGCGAGGCGAGCATGCCGCCGGTAATCCAGACGATCCTGATGACGGAGTCGACGTCGATGCCGGAGGCGGCGGCCAGTGCCGGGTTGTCGGCGACCGCCCGGGTGGCCTTACCGAGCCGGGTCTTCAGCAGGATGACACCGAGGATGGCGATGACGACAGCGCTGATGACGAGGGACCAGAGGTTGTTAGGGGAAATGGAGACGGGCCCGATCTGGATTTCAGAACTCTGCGCGAACGGCAGCTGCTGCGTGGCGCCGCCGAAGTAGAACTGGATCACGTAGCGGACGGCCAGCGCGAGGCCGATGCTCACGATCATCATGGGAACCAGGCCGGTACCGCGGCGCCGCAGCGGCTTCCAAAGACCTGCATCCTGGGCATAGCCGAACAGTCCGCCGCCCAGCAGGGCCAGGATGATCGCGAGCCAGAACGGCAGGCCCATCGCGTTGAAGGCAAAGACGAGGACGGCGCCGAGCGTCACCATTTCGCCGTGCGCAAAGTTGGTCAGGCCGGTGGTGCCGAAGATCAATGACAGGCCCACGGACGCGAGGGCGAGCAGGAGACCGAAGCTGAGGCCGGCCACGAGACGGTTCAGCAGGTTCTGGCCGAAGTCCTGCTGCTGGATGACAATGCCCTCACCGAAGGTGAAAATCACGGAGAGGTTGGAGGTCTGGCTGAAAGTGACCCTGCGGGGGTTTTCCTGTCCCTCGGCCAGCTTGATGCCCTCCGGAAGGGTGGATTCATCCAGCTCAATCTCGTACGTCCCCTGTGTGGGGACACCGATGGTCCATGAGCCGTTGGCTCCCGACTTCGTGGTTCCCGTGAAGTCACCGCTCTTGGCAGTGATGGTCACGTCGGCTATCGGCGCGCGGTCGTCGCCGCGGAGGAAGCCGCTGATGCTGTTTTGGAACGTGGTAGCCGTCGGGGATGGTGTCGGCGAGGGAGTCGTGGCCTGTGATGCCGGTGCGACGATGAGCAGTAGTGCGGCCACGGCGGCAAATACGGCCCCCACAGCTTTCAGCAGTCTGCCGCGCCGTCTATGCGACAGGCCTCTCGGTGTGCTTCTCAAATTGAAAACCTCCACATGGGGGTGGTCTGGGTTGCGCCTTTGCAACCGCTGCGAACGTTCAGGTGACGGGTGGTGCTTGATGCGATGCAGGAAACTGCGGAGTAGCTTGTGATGTCCGTCACCTGCTTGGCCTATGCTACAGCGCGTTAGGGGCAAAAAATGCCGCCGCGAGCAGGGAGAACGTCGCGATCGGGTAACAACCGTGAAGCAGTGCCCATGCAGTAATTCACGTGCGCTAAAGAAAACTTTTGTTGATCCAGAGTATTCCTAAACATTCGGACTCCGGCGCCTCCGTCCGGCCGGAAACGGGGCTCCGCAGATCACAGTTGGGTTGCGCCAGGGCCCCTCGGGAACTATCCCTCCCGGTCGGCCGTGGAAATTGGTAGCGTGGGTTGTAACAGGCATCAACAGCAAGCATCAGCAGCCCCGCATGGCTCATCACTCACCCCCTTTTATTGGAGGACACCCGCAATGGCACTTGGCGGAAACCCGATCTTCAACGGAAAGAACTTCCGTGGAGCCACCCAGGCACCGCCTGCCCCGCAGGCGTACGGCCAGGGCAACTTCGGTCAGAACCCGTATGGCCAGGGCCAGTACGCGCAGGGCGGCTGGAATGCAGCCCAGCAGGGTATGACCCAGGACCAGCTCCAGGACATGTACAACCGGCCCGCCGCCGGCCCTGCCGACACGGGACGCATGACCTTTGACGACGTCATCATGAAGACGGCGGCCTGCCTCGGCATGGTGATCGCCGGCGCGGCCGTGACCCTGGTCGTCGCTCTGGGCCTGGCGTCCATGCTGATGATCGTCGGGGCGCTGGGCGGCTTCGTCCTCGCGCTCGTCAACACCTTCAAGAAGCAGCCGTCACCGGCGCTGATCCTGGCCTACGCGGGACTGGAAGGCCTCTTCCTCGGCGGCCTGACGCGGATCCTCGACGGGCTGTACCCCGGCGTGGGCCTGCAGGCCGTCATCGGCACGCTCTCCGTCTTCGCTGTCACCCTCGTGCTCTTCAAGAGCGGTAAGGTCCGGGCCACGCCGAAGGCCATGCGCTTCTTCATGATCGCCATCATCGGCTACGCCGTCTTCTCGCTGGTCAACATGGTGATGATGTGGACCGGCGCGGTGGACTCCCCGTTCGGCCTGCGCACGAGCATGGAGATCTTCGGCATCCCGCTGGGCGTCTTCATCGGCCTGCTGGCGATCGGCCTGGCCGCGTTCTCCCTGATCATGGACTTCACCAGCATTGAAGCCGGCGTCCGCAGCGGTGCCCCGCAGCGCTTCTCCTGGACCGCCGCCTTCGGCCTCACCGTGACCCTCGTGTGGCTGTACGTGGAGATCATCCGCCTGCTGTCGATCCTGCGCGGCGACGAGAGCTAGCAGTCCCCAGCGAGGAAGGCCCCGCCATTGGCGGGGCCTTCCTTTTATCTCGGTGCTGTCTGCGTTCTTGCGGCTCAGGCCAGCCGTTCCAGGACCACGGCCATGCCCTGCCCGCCGCCGACGCACAGTGTGGCCAGCCCGAGCTGCCCGTCCCGTTCCCGGAGCCCGTTCAGCAGGGTGGTGGTCATCCGGGCGCCGGTCATGCCGAACGGGTGCCCCAGCGCGATCGCCCCGCCGTTGACGTTGAGCTTGTCGTGGTCGATCCCGAGCTCCTTGGCACTGGCCACGACCTGGACGGCGAACGCCTCGTTAAGTTCCACGAGGTCGATGTCCCCGATGCCCAGCCCGGCGAGCTTCAGCGCACGGCGGCTCGCCTCCACCGGGCCCATCCCCATCAGCTCGGGTGACAGGGCGCTGACGCCGGTGGAGACGATCCGTGCCAGTGGCTGCAGCCCGAGTTCGCGGGCCCGCGCGTCGCTCATGACCACGACGGCGGCGGCGCCGTCATTCAGCGGGCAGGCGTTGCCGGCGGTGACGGTGCCGCCGCTGCGGAAGACGGGCTGCAGGGCACTGACGGCTTCAGTGGTCACGCCCGCCCGGGGCGAATCGTCCCGGTCCACGACGGTGCCGTCTTTCCGGGTGTAGGGCGTGATCTCCCGACTGTAGAAGCCGGCGGCGATGGCTGCTTCGGCGCGGTTCTGGCTGAGCACGGCCCAGGCGTCCTGGTCCGCCCGGCTGATGCCGTAGCTGGTGGCGACGTTCTCAGCGGTCTGGCCCATGGCGATGTATATGTCCGGCATCCGGCCTCCCAGCCGGGGGTCCGTCCACGGTGTATTGGAGGCCGCACGTGCCGCCGTGCGCTGCCGGGCAGCGTCGAAGAGCGGGTTGTGGGTGCCGGCGTCCGTTTGGCCGGCGCCGGCCCAATCCCGGTACCGGGACACCGCCTCCACCCCGGCAGAGATAAACGCGTGGCCTTCGCCGGCCTTGATGGCATGGAACGCCATCCGGAGGGTCTGCAGGCTGGAGGCGCAGAAGCGGTTGACTGTGGCGGCGGGGACGTTGTCCAGGCCGGCCAGGATGGAAACCACGCGGGCCATGTTGGAGCCTGCCTCGCCGCTCGGTTCGGCGCAGCCCAGATAGAGGTCGTCGAGGCCCCGGTCCGGGTCCGCGGCATCGAAGGCGGGTAGGGCGGCCAGCGCGGCGGTCACCATTGCGGCGGCGAGGTCGTCGGGCCGCTCGTCTTTCAGCGAACCCTTGAAGGAGCGTCCGATGGGGCTTCTGGCCGTGGAAACGATGACTGCTTCTGACATGCGCCCAGCCTACGCTTCGGTCAGGCACCGCGCATGGCCCAGGCCGCGGGCGGATGCTGAAGATGTCCGGCGCGACGTGGCGGACCCGGATTGTAGTCCGTGCGCGGTATACGCCCTGGCGCAAGGGTCTGTACCGTGGTGCCATGGTTGAGACGAGCCCCCATGCCGCGAACGCTTCCGCGGCGGGCACCCACGGTACCGGGAGCTCCACGCGGCGCTATGCCTCGGGCCGGCAGTACGAGCTCCGGCGCGGTGACGCGCTCGCCGTCGTGACGGAACTGGCCGCCGGCCTCCGGCTCTACAGCCGCGGCGGCACCCAGCTGACCGAAAGCTACGGCGATGCGCAGATCCCGCCAGGGGCCACCGGGATCACCCTGGCCCCCTGGGCCAACCGGGTGGAGGACGGCGTCTGGCACCTGAACGGCAAGAAGCAGCAGCTCGACATCACCGAGGTGTCCCGCAACAACGCCAGCCACGGACTGCTGCGCAACGCCTCCTACGGGCTGGTGGATGAGTCGCAGTTCTCAGTCACGCTGGAAGCAGTGATTTTCCCGCAGCACGGCTATCCCTTCCTGCTGCGCCACCGGGTCCGCTACGAACTGGCAGAGGATCTGGGGCTGGTGGTCCGGCAGACCCTGGTCAACGACTCCCCGACACCCGCTCCCTGCGTCCTTGGCGCCCACCCCTACTTGCGGCTGGGCGAGGTGCCCAGCGAGGAGCTCACCCTGACGATCGGCGCCGGCAGGAGGCTCGTAACCGATGCCCGGCTCATTCCGCGCAGCAGCGAACCGGTCAACGGCGACTTCGACCTGCGCGGCGGCCGGCAGATCGCCGGGCTGGATATCGACTCCGCCTACACCGACCTGGAGTTCGACGGCGGCCTCGCCCGGCACACGCTGCGCGCTCCGGACGGGCCCAGCGTGAGTCTCTGGCAGGACGAAAACTGCCGCTACGTCCACGTCTTCGTCAGCACCGAGTTCCCGGAGCGGACCAAGGCCGTGGCGATTGAACCCATGACCGGGCCGGCCAACGCCTTCAACAGCGGAGACGGCCTGCGCTGGCTGGCGCCGGGGGAGGAATTCGGGATGAGCTGGGGCATCAGCGCGGCGCTGGAAAGCGGGGTTTCCCATCCGGGCGCGACTGGTGAATCATGAAGCTATGACCCCAGCTGACGCCGCCGCACCGCACCCAGGATCCGACCCGGCCACGCCGGCCGTACCCCTGCCGGTTCTGACGGACCGCCAGCTGGACCGGGACATTCCCTATGGAGTGCGGATCGCGGCAGCGTGGTCCTGGCGGCTGGGGCTGATCCTGCTGCTCAGCGGCACGCTGATCTGGCTGCTCAGCCGCATCAGTTTCCTGTTGATCCCCATCATGGTTGCCGCGCTGCTGGCCGGGCTGTTGAATCCGGTGACGGGCTGGCTCAGGACCCGGCAGCTGCCCAACGGGGCCGCCGTCGCCATCACCGTCCTCGGCTTCATCGGGGCGATCGGGGGCGCACTGGCCCTGGTGGGCCGGCAGCTCGTATCCGGCTTTTCCGAATTGTGGAGCGAGGCGCTGGCCGGGATTCAAAAGATCCAGGGCTGGCTGGCGGAGGGACCCCTGCACCTGTCTGCCGCCCAGATCGACCAGTACATCAAAGAAGGCACCGCTGCGCTGCAGGACAACAGCAGCAGCATCCTCAGCGGCGCCCTGTCCTTCGGGAGCACCGCCGGGCACTTCGCCGCGGGACTGATCCTGGCGCTGTTTATCCTGATCTTCTTCCTGCTGGAAGGCGACCGCATCTGGGCCTTCCTGGTCCGGCTGCTGCCCCGGAAGGCCCGCGCCGCCACGTACGGTGCCGGCCGCAAGGGCTGGGCCTCGATGGTCAGCTACGCCCGCATCCAGATGTTCGTCGCCTTCGTGGACGCAGTCGGCATCGGGGTGGGCGCCGCCATCATCGGCGTGCCGCTGGCCCTGCCGCTGGGCGTGCTGGTGTTCCTCGGCTCCTTCATCCCGATCGTCGGTGCCCTGGTGACCGGCGCCGTCGCCGTGCTCCTGGCCCTCGTCGCCAACGGCTGGGTCAATGCCCTGATCATGCTCGGGATCGTGCTGCTGGTCCAGCAGCTGGAGAGCCACATCCTGCAGCCGCTCGTGATGGGCAAAGCCGTTGCCCTGCATCCGGTTGCCGTGATCCTCGCCGTCGCGGCCGGTTCGTACCTTGCCGGGATCCCGGGAGCCCTGTTCTCAGTACCGGTCCTCGCCGTAGCAAACTCGTCGATTCGCTACATTGCCGGCAGAACGTGGGAACATGATGGGGTGCTTGCGGCCGCGGGCCAGCAGGGCGTCCTTGCCCCTGCCGTGCCCGGCGTCGACAACACCTTTAGAGACGTCCACCTGCCGGGTGAAACTCCCGGCGGCCGGGAGGGCGCCGCACACCACCATGGTGACCCGGGCAGCGATGCCGGCCGGGGCACCGGAGCCTGACCCGAAGAAGGAGACTCGTTTTGCTTACCCTTGAGAGCCTGCCCGTCACGCTGGACAATGTCCTGGAGGCGCAGAAGTTGCTCGACGGGATCATTACGCGGACCCCGGTGGAGTCGTCGCGGGCCCTCGGCAGCCTGGTCGGCGGCGACGTGTTCCTCAAGTGTGAAAACCTGCAGCGCGCCGGCTCATTCAAGGTGCGCGGAGCCTACGTGCGGATGGCTAAACTGTCGCCGGACGAGAAGAAGCGCGGCGTCGTGGCCGCTTCGGCCGGCAACCATGCCCAGGGCGTGGCGGTGGCGGCGAAGAGCCTCGGCATCAGGGCCCGCATCTATATGCCGCTCGGGGTCGCCCTGCCCAAGCTGGCCGCCACCCGCAGCCATGGCGCCGAGGTGGTGCTGCACGGCCACAACGTTGACGAGGCGCTCGCCGAGGCGAAGCGCTACGCGGACGAGTCCGGCGCCGTCTTTGTCCACCCGTTCGACGACGTGGACGTCGTCGCCGGCCAGGGCACCGTCGGGCTCGAGATCCTGGAACAGGTCCCGAACGTTGACACTATCCTGATGGGGGTCGGCGGTGGCGGGCTGCTCGCCGGTGTCGCCGTGGCCGTCAAGGCCCGGGCGAAGGAACTCGGCCGGGAGATCCGCATCATCGGGGTGCAGGCAGAAAACGCCGCCGCCTATCCGCCCTCCCTCGCCGCGGACGCCCTGGTGCCGCTCAAGCGGGTCTCGACCATGGCCGACGGCATCGCCGTGGGACGGCCCGGGCAGCTGCCGTTCAGCATCATCCGCGAACTCGTGGACGACGTCGTCACCGTCAGCGAGGACGCCCTGGCCCGCGGCCTGATCTTCCTGCTGGAACGCGCCAAGATGGTCGTGGAACCTGCCGGTGCTGTCGGCGTCGCGGCCCTGATGGAGGGCAAGATCGAGAACCCCGGGACCGTTGCGGTGGTCCTCTCCGGCGGCAACATCGATCCCATGCTGATGCTCAAGGTCATCCAGCGCGGTCTCTCGGCCGCGGGCCGGTACATGACGGTCCGCATGATGCTGGACGACCGTCCCGGCTCGCTCGCCACGATCGCCCGCATCATCGCCGAGAATGACGCGAACGTGACCGGCCTGGACCACACCCGGGTGGGCGGCTCGATCAGCATGGGCGACGTCTCCATCACGGTGAACCTGGAAACCAAGGGCCACGAACACTGCGAACAGGTCCTCGCCGCCCTCAGGGCCGAGGGCTTCCAGCCGATTGTGGTTCACTAGGCACCATGACCCTCGACTCTTTTCCGGACGAACGGCCCAACGCCGTTGAGACCCCCGCGTCACGGGCCCGGCGGGGGCTGGTGGTGGTGGGTTCCTTCGTTCTCCTGCTGTACCTGATCGAGATCATCAACACGGTGCTGCTGCACTCCCTGAACCGCACCTTCGGTCTGCGGCCGCGCAGCCTCGACGGACTCCTGGACATCCTGACGTTCCCGCTGCTGCACGCCAACCTGGCGCACCTGATGTCCAACACCCTCCCGCTGATCATCTTCGGGTTCCTGGTGTTCCTGGCCGGCCTGCGGGTCTTCGTCACCGCGCTGGCGTCCAGCTGGCTGGGCTCCGGCGTGGTGGTCTGGCTGATCGGCGGTTTCAACGTGACCGTGGGCGCGTCCGGGCTGGTCTTCGGCCTCTTCGCGTTCCTGCTGGTCCGGGGCTTCGTCAACCGCAACTGGTGGCAGATCGTCCTGTCCGTGGTCCTGTTCATGGCCTACGGCGGCATCCTGTTCGGCATCCTCCCCACCGTGGCGAGCTTTGTCTCGTGGCAGGCGCACCTGGGCGGGGCGATCGGCGGCGTCGTGGCAGCGCTGCTGCTGAGCACCCGCGGCGCCAGGACCCTGCGCCCCGGACGGTAAGCGCCCGGCCAACTGCCCGCCGCGAACAAAACGCCGGCCTCCCCGCGAAAGGGGAGACCGGCGTCGTCGTTGCGTCCGGGAACGGTGGGCTGGGTGTCAGCCGACGTACGGCTTGGCGGAGATGATCTCGACCGGGATGTCCTTGCCGTTCGGGGCGGTGTAGCTGAGCTGCTCGCCCTCCTTGTGGCCGACGATGGCGGCACCCAGCGGGGACTTCTCGCTGAAGACGTTGAGGTCGGAGTCGCCGGCGATCTCGCGGGAGCCGAGCAGGAAGGTCTCCTCATCGCCCGCGATCCTGGCAACGACGATCATTCCGGGTTCCACGATGCCGTCGTCGGCCGGTGATTCGCCGACGTGGGCGTCCCGGAGCAGTGCGGTGAGCTGCCGGATGCGGGCTTCGATCTTGCCCTGCTCCTCCTTGGCCGCATGGTAGCCGCCGTTCTCCTTGAGATCGCCTTCCTGCCGGGCAGCTTCGATCTTCTGAACGATTTCCGCCCGGCCGGGGCCGGAGAGGTGGTCCAGCTCTGCCTTCAGGCGGTCAAAAGCTTCCTGGGTGAGCCAAGCTGCAGTTGCGCTGTTGGGGGTAGACACGGGACTTCTCCTTTTTGTGGTCAAACAAGCAAAGACCCCGCCACGGTGGCCACTTATGGAACTCAGCAACCAGCTCAGCGGGGGAAAGGTATTGATCCATTGTAGTCAATGCTGTGGATAAACCAAAGAACACCGCGGTGTGGATCACACCGTGTGACGGGCGGCCCGGGCGGCCGCCTGCCCGGGACTATTTGGCGGCGTCCGGAATCCAGCAACTGTCGACCACGCCGGAAACAGCCTGGGACTCGGTGCGGACGACCACGCGGTGCGCCGTGGTGCGGCCCCCGTCGGTGCCTTCGTCCGCGGCGTTGGGCCCGACATCGACCACCTTCCAGCCGACCACGGCGAACTTGGCATCGAGCGCTTTAATGGCGCACCTGGCGTCCGTGGCGGGGTCCTTGGTGACCTGGAAGTCGACGTTGGCGAGGGTGGCATCGGGCGTGCTGAAGCCGATGTCTTTGAAGGTGATGCTGCCGGTCGCGTTCGACGTCGAGATCCAGGCCATGAAACCGATGCCCGCCGCGAGGGCGGCAACCAGGAGGCTGCGTTTGGCTTTGCCCGTCAGGGTGCGCTTTTGACCGCCGTATCGATTGGCTAGGCTGGTAGATGCCGGCGCGGGTGCGGCGGGCTGATCCTCGGAAGTCACCAGTCCAGTTTAGTGTGGATCGGGACACGGAATTTCCGCGCCAGGGAATCGGGCCGATACCGGACGAGAGTCCAATGCACGATGACCAGTACCGAACACCTGTAGAAGAAAGAGGAGCCGTCCCACGATGACAGCGTCCCCCAGCCCGTCAGCGCCGCTTCGACTGCTGGCTGTCCATGCTCATCCCGACGACGAATCGAGCAAGGGCGCCGCCACGATGGCGATGTACGCGGCGGCTGGCGTCGAGGTCGTCGTGGCGACCTGCACGGACGGCTCCCGCGGCGACATCCAGAATCCCGCCATGGAAGGCGAGCCGCACCCCAAGCGCGACATGGCCGGAGCCCGCCGGCTTGAGATGGAGCGGGCAGCCGGGATCCTCGGCGTCCGGCAGCGCTGGCTCGGTTTCGTGGACTCAGGACTGCCGGAAGGCGATCCGCTGCCGCCGCTGCCAACCGGATCCTTCGCCACCCAGCCCCTGGAGCGGGCCGCCGCGCCGCTGGTGCGCCTGGTCCGCGATTTTAAGCCGCAGGTCATTCTCAGCTACGACGAGAACGGCGGCTATCCGCATCCGGATCACATCATGGCGCACCGCGTGGCTGTCGAGGCCTTCGAAGCTGCCGGCGATCCGGCCCGCTACCCGGGTTCCGGCGAGGCCTGGGCACCAAGCAAGCTTTACTACGACCGCGCGTTCAGCCCCGAACGGTTCCGCGCCCTGCACTATGCGCTGGCAGAATCCGGACTGCAGTCGCCTTACGCGGAGCGGATCGCGGCATGGCTTGAGGCCGACGCGGAAGGCCACACACCGCCCGCGCCGACCCACGCCACGACCACCCAGATCGAGTGCGGGGACTTCTTCGAGGCCCGGGACGAGGCCTTGCGCGCCCACCGCACCCAGGTGGACCCGGAGGGCTTCTTCTTCGCCGTGTCGACGGAGCTGCAACGCCGTGTCTGGCCGTGGGAGGACTACTCGCTGATCCAGTCCAGGATCCCGACCGAACTCCCTGAAAAGGACTTCTTTGCGGGGCTAAGATAGACCCAGCAGGCAAGTTCTATGTCGTGTAGAACTGTAAGGTTGATAGAACGTTTGGAAGTTGCCCAGAAGCAGCCCTTCAGCAGTAACTCCTCAAGAACCGGCCCGACGTCGGGGCCGCTCAGTACCCACAGAAGGTCTTATCCGTGCATTCAATGCTCATCGCCCTGGCAACGTCACCGGCACCTGCCCCTTCGCCGTCGTTGCGCCCGGGACTTTCCGCGGACCAGGTGACGCCCGGCCTGCTGGGCTTCCTGCTGACCGCGTTCATCGTGGTGCTGACGGCGCTGCTGATCGTGGACATGGTGCGGCGCATCCGCCGGGTACGCTACCGGGCTCAGGTGGAGGAAGAACGCGCGGCAGCCGAAGAGGCGGCCCTGAACGGCGGTGCTCCGGCCTCCCCGGAAGCAGCAGACCGGAACCTCGGCCCGAACCCGGACCTCGGCCCGGGCCGCGGGGCCGGAACCCGCCCGGAAGTCAACGGCGATGCGGGACCGGGAAACCGCTGACCGCGGAACTCAACGGACTTTCCCCGAGGCTGCCAATGCCTTGGGGGCAGAACCCTCTGCCTATCTCCGGCAGCACGCCGGCAACCCCGTCCACTGGCGCCCGTTCGGGGACGAAGCCTTTGCCTTCGCCGCGGCCCGGGACGTCCCGGTGTTCCTCTCCATCGGGTACGCAGCCTGCCACTGGTGCCATGTCATGGCGCACGAATCCTTCGAGGACCAGGCCACCGCGGACTTCCTGAACGCCCACTTCGTCCCGGTCAAGGTGGACCGGGAGGAACGGCCCGACGTCGACGCCGTCTACATGGCTGCGACCCAGGCCACCACGGGCGAAGGCGGCTGGCCGATGTCCGTCTTCCTCCTGCCGGACGGGCGCGCCTTCCACGCCGGCACCTATTTCCCGCCCCGCCCCCTGCCGGGCCGGCCCTCGTTCCGCCAGGTCCTGGAGGCTGTGGTCGAGGCCTGGGCGGAACGCCGCAGCGCCGTGGAACAGAACGCCGACACCCTGGCCCGCGGCCTCGCCGCCACGCAATTCGGCGCTGCGGTGCGGCTGGACCGCCCGCCCGAGCCGATCGGCGCAGAGCTGCTGTCCGAGGCGGTGGAAGCCCTCGCCGCCTCCGAAGACCCGGACGACGGCGGCTTCGGCACCGCGCCGAAGTTCCCGCCCTCGCCGGTGCTCGAATTCCTGATCCGGCACGCCGCCGCAGGTTCCGGCTCAGCATCCGGCGGCGCGTCCTTAAAAGGCGCGTCCCTTTCCGGCACCGCGGAGGCGGCTCGGGGCATTGCGGGCCGCACCCTGGCGGCGATGTCCCGTTCGGCCTTGTTCGACCAGCTCGACGGCGGTTTTGCGCGGTACTCGGTGACCCGGGACTGGTCCGTTCCGCACTTCGAGAAAATGCTCTACGACAACGCCCAGCTGCTGCGCCTCTACGTCCACTGGATCCGGCTCGGCGGCACAGCGGAGTATCCGGTGGCCGAAGCCGCCGACGTCGCCGGCCGCACCGCCGACTGGCTCCTGGCAGCGCTGGGCCTGGCCGCCCGGGGCGGGTCCGGGACGGAAGGTACCGGCCCCGAAAGGCTCCCGGAAGCCCTGGCCTCCTCCCTCGACGCCGACACCGTGGTGGCCGGCCGGCACGCCGAGGGGGCCACCTATCTGTGGACCGGCACGGAACTTGCCGGGCTGCTCGGGGCGGAGGACGGCGCCGCCGTCGCCCGCCTGATGAACGTACGCGACCGGGGCACGGTGACCGCCGAGGGCTCCCCGCTGCATCCCGGGCGGAAAATGGGTCCGGCGGACGCGGAGCTGTGGCAGCGGGTGCGGCCGGTGCTCCTGGCGGACCGCTCGCGCCGGCCGCAGCCCGCCCGGGACGACAAGGTGGTGGCCGGCTGGAATGGCCTGGCCGTGGCGGCCCTTGCCGAAACCGGCGCAGTGCTCGACCGTCCCGATCTGGCGGCGGCCGCCGAGCGGATCGCGGCGTACCTCGAACGGGTGCACTGGAGCGCGGGCGAGGGGGACATGCCGGGCAGCCTGGTGCGGGTCTCCCACGACGGGGCGGCGCGCGGCATCGGCGGCCTGCTGGAGGACTACGCCTTCTGCGCTGAAGGACTGCTCGCCCTTCACTCCGTCACGGGGCAGGCGCACTGGTACCGCCTGGCCGAGGACCTGATTGCCGCTGCCTGCTCCCGGTTCGTTGCGGACGGGGCCCTGCACGACACTGCCGGGGAGTCGGGCCAGGTGCTGAACGCCCAGGGCGGGCGGGCGGCGCTGGATCCGTTCGACAACGCCGCCCCCAGTGGCGCCGCCGCGTTCGCCGGGGTGCTGCTGTCCTACTCGGCGCTGTCCGGCTCCAGCCGGCACCGGGCCTTGGCCGGCAATATCCTTGAACTCCTGCCGCCGCTGGCGGCCCGGGCGCCCCGCGTGGCCGGCTGGCTGCTCGCGACGGCGCAGGCCGCGCTCGCCGGTCCGGTGGAGGCCGCCGTGGCCGGCCCGGACACACCGGAGCGGGCGGCGCTGCACCGGGAACTGCTGCTCGCACCGAGCCCCGGACTCGTGATCGCCGTCCAGGATACCGCCGACGCCGAGCCCTCCGTGCCGCTGCTGCGGGACCGGGAACCCGCCCCGGACGGCTCGCCGCAGGTGTTCCTCTGCCGGGGGATGGTCTGCGAACGTCCCGTCGGGTCCGCCGGTGCGGTGCGGGAACGCCTGGCGGCGATGGCGGGGCGCCCTTCATCAGGGATGTCTGGCCGGAGCTGACCGCCGCGGCGCTGCGGGCCTGGAACTCTGACCGCGGCGCTGGGATGTTGCTTCGGGTGCAGCGGAGGCTGTCGGCTCCGGGGATCAGCTGAGGACGGCGATGGCAATCGCGATGTAGTGCGCGGCAAAGGCAAACACCGTAAGGGCGTGGAACAGCTCGTGGAAGCCGAAGTGTTTGTAGCTGAAGTTCGGCTTCTTCAGGGCGTAGAAAACGGCACCGGTGATGTAGAAGAGTCCGCCCACACAGATCAGGATGGCGGAGGCCGCATTGGCGGCGAAGAATTCCGGCAGGTAGAACAGGGAGCCGCAGCCCAGGGCGATGTAGATGGGTACGTAGAGCCAGCGTGGGGCATTGGTCCACAGCAGGCGGAACAGCACGCCCAGGATGGCGCCGGACCAGATCACCCAGAGCAGCAGTTCGGCCTTTGGCCGGTCCAGGAGGGACCAGGCGAGCGGTGTGTAGCTGCCGGCGATGACCAGCATGATGTTTGTGTGGTCCAGCCGCTTCAGCACCATCTTGACGCCCGGCGACCAGTTCCCCCGGTGGTAGATGGCGCTGATGCCGAAGAGCAGTACCCCGGTGAGGGCGTAGATGGCGGAAGCAATCTTGAGGTCCGGGGTGGGGGCCAGGATGACCAGCACCAGGCCGGCCGCGAGCGCCAGCGGGGCCGTTCCGGTGTGGATCCAGCCACGCCACTTCGGCTTGATCATCAGCAGCTCGGCCAGCCTGACCGCGGCGTCGTTCATTGCGGTTCTGCGGTCCGCCGGGCGCTCCGGCAAGGGCTCCGGACTGTTGCTTTCCATGCCGCCATAATAACCTACGGCCTAGTAAGTTACTGATTAGTAACAAACGCTGGGACGCAGCGATCGGGCCGCCCTGCACTCGCCGCCGCCGTCCGGCAGGTAGCCTAGGATGTGCACTGCAGTCGTACTTCAAGGAAGCCAGGTGAATCGCCGGATGGAACTGCCCGGGTTCCTTTATGGCTTCTACGAGCGCAGGCTCCAACGGTCCCTTGACCCGGAGCGGATCCCCAAACACATCGGTGTCATGGTGGACGGCAACCGGCGGTGGGCCCGCCAGTTCAACGCTCCGACCAGCCAGGGCCACCAGGCCGGTGCCGACAAGATCCACGAGTTCCTCGGCTGGTGCCAGGAACTCGGAGTCAAAGTCGTCACGCTCTACATGCTCTCCACGGACAACATGAACCGTTCCGGCGAAGAACTCGACCTGCTGATGGGCATCATCGCCAACACCCTGGACCGGCTGGACGAGGACGCCGAGATCTCCGTGCATGCCATGGGCGCCCCGGAGCTCCTGCCGGACTACCTTGCCGAACGGCTCAACAAACTCACCGCCCGCACGCCCGCGCGCGAGAAGCTCCACGTCAATGTCGCCGTCGGCTACGGCGGGCGCCGGGAGATTGTCGACGCCGTCCGCGAACTGCTGCACGACGCCGTCGGCCGCGGCGCCGACATCGGCACGCTCGCCGATGAACTCAGCGTCGACGACATCTCGCGGTTCCTTTACACCCGCGGCCAGCCCGACCCGGACCTCGTGATCCGGACGTCGGGAGAGCAGCGGCTTTCCGGGTTCCTGATGTGGCAGAGCGCGTACAGCGAGTTCTATTTCTGCGAAGCGCTGTGGCCGGCTTTCCGGAAAGTGGACTTCCTCCGCGCCCTGCGCGACTACGCCGGCAGGCAGCGCCGCTTCGGTTCCTGATGCGTTCACAACGTGTTCACACGATGGCAACAGGAATCGCCGAAGAATAGGCGCGGAAACAAGACGGCCGCGATTTACGTTATTCCCATTAGCAGGCAAACCGCCGGCTGATCGGGGAGGCCAGTACATGGAGCGGATCTTCGCACCGGGTGCATGGGAGGCCGCGTGCGGCCTTCGGGCCGAGCCGCCTCACCACCAACAAATCCGGGCATGCGCCCCGGGGCTGGAGTCGATGTGGCTATTTCTGAACAACTGCCCGACGCCGTGACCGACATGGGACAGAAAGCTACCTCTCGCGCCAAGCGAGCCACCTCAAAGACCGGTGCAGCGGATTCCGCCGCGACCGGTCTTGCTGTTTCCGGGGAAGGGACAGCAAACATGGAACCGGCCCGGAGCTTCGTGATCGACACCTCGGTACTGTTGTCGGACCCGCGTGCCCTGCTGCGCTTCGCAGAGCACGAGGTCATTCTGCCGATCGTCGTGATCACCGAACTGGAAGGCAAGCGGCACGATCCCGAGCTCGGCTACTTCGCCCGCAAGGCGCTCCGGCTCCTCGACGAGCTGAGGGTCGAGCACGGAGGCCTGGACCGTCCCATCCCGATCGGCCACGAGGGCGGCACGCTGATGGTGGAGCTGAACCACATCTCCGCCGAGGTGCTCCCCGCCGGTTTCCGCGGCGTCGACAACGACAGCCGGATCCTTGCCGTCGCCAAGAGCCTCTCCAACGAGGGCCGGGATGTGACGGTGGTGTCCAAGGACCTGCCGATGCGCGTCAAGGCCTCGGCCATGGGGCTGCAGGCCGATGAGTACCGGAACGAGCTCGTCAAGGACTCCGGCTGGACCGGGGTGGCCGAGCTCGATGCGAGCGAGGAGGACGTGGCGTCCCTCTACGGTCACGAACCGGTTTTCATCCCGGCAGCCGCAGAGATGCCGGTGAACACCGGACTGGTGTTGCTCTCCGGCCGGGGGTCCGCACTCGGGCGGGTGGGAGCCGACAAACAGGTGCGTCTGGTGAGGGGGGACCGCGACATCTTCGGCCTGCACGGCCGTTCCGCCGAACAGCGGCTCGCGATTGACCTGCTGATGGACCCGTCCGTCGGGATTGTCTCCCTCGGCGGCCGTGCCGGCACCGGCAAGTCCGCGCTCGCCCTGTGCGCCGGCCTGGAAGCCGTCCTGGAGCGCCGGGAACACCGCAAGGTCATCGTCTTCCGGCCGCTGTACGCGGTCGGCGGCCAGGAGTTGGGCTACCTGCCCGGGTCCGAGGCGGAGAAGATGAACCCGTGGGCTCAGGCGGTCTTCGACACCCTGGGTGCGCTGGTCAGCCAGGAAGTCGTGGAGGAGGTGATGGACCGCGGCATGCTCGAGGTGATGCCGCTGACCCACATCCGCGGGCGTTCGCTGCACGACGCGTTTGTGATTGTGGACGAGGCCCAGTCGCTGGAGAAGAACGTCCTGCTGACCGTGATGAGCCGGATCGGCCAGAACTCCAAGATCGTGCTGACCCACGACGTCGCCCAGCGCGACAACCTGCGCGTCGGACGGCACGACGGCGTGGCGGCCGTCGTCGAAACCCTCAAAGGACATCCGCTCTTCGGCCACATCACGCTGACCCGCTCGGAGCGCTCGCCGATTGCGGCGCTCGTCACGGAGCTGCTGGAGGGGGCGGAGATCTAAGGACGCCTAGGCTGCTGTTTCGCGGTCGCTGTAGTTTCGCGGTCGCCTTGGCGAGGGGGCCGTGGTCGGGTTTGCCGGGCCACGGCCCTTCGCCGTCGCTTAGCGCGGCGGTCCCTTCCCAAGGCTCGCAAGCTCGCCTCGGGGCCCTCGGGGCCCTCGGGACGCCGCTTCGACGCTTGGGACCCGCTTCGGTCGCTAGGCGACCTGCGGGGTCCGATGCACCGCGATGCGCTCCTTTGCGAAGGACCGCGGTCCGGCGGACGAGTCAGTCGCCTTTTGCGAAAGACTGCCCACCCGGCATGTGCGTTTGACCTTGCGATTTGCGAAGGACCGCGACCCGGCGTGTGCCCCGGTCGCCTTCGCAGGTCCGGTCACGGTCGGTCAATGCCCCAGGACCGTGCCGAGGACTTCGGAGGCGGGGATCGGGCCAAAATTGCGGGAGTCGATCGAGGTTTCCCGGTTGTCTCCCAGCACGAACAGCTCCCCGGCCGGTACCGTCACCGAGCCGAAGTAGACGCCGTCGATGGACTTCTGGTCCACGTACGGTTCTGTGACCGCAACGCCGTCGACGTACAACACACCGTCCTTCATCATGACCGTCTGGCCTCCCGCCGCCACGACACGTTTGAGCAGGATGCTGCCGTCGCTGCGCTCGCCGACCTCCGGTTCCGGGAAGACGACAGGCTGCCCGGAATGGAGGTCGGTCAAGCGCGGGGCTGTCCTGTCGAGCCAGACCAGGCTGCCGGCCGCAATAGTGGGTTCCATGCTGCCGGAGCTGACCCAGATCGGTTCGAGGACCCCTAACCTGAGGCACAGCAAGCCGCCCAGGCAGACGGCCGCCGCTGCCACGGTCCGGCGGTGCATGGCGCTCAGCCCTGGACCGGGTCAAAGACCGCCGGGGCCGCCGTGATCGGATCGTTCGGGTCGGCCTGGTCTGCCCGGAGACCCACCCGGAACTGGAGCATCATGGAATGGTCCTCGTGGGTCAGGTTGTGGCAATGAAGCATGTAGCGCCCCCGGTGCGGTCCGAAGTGGACCAGCAGCCGGACTGTTTCCCGCTCGCCCACGTACACGACGTCCTTGGGCCCCTTCTCGTAGGCGAAGGGGGGCTTGCCGTTGCGGCTGAGGATCTGGAAGTCCACCAGATGCATGTGCATGGGGTGATGCCAGCCTCCCGAGGTGTTCTGAAGCTCCCAGATTTCCACGGCGTCCAGGGCAGGATCGGCCATCACCTTCTTAAAGCCGCTGGCGATGACTTCTTCCCAGGTCATGTCATCGATGGTCCAGATGTTTGTGTCGTCGTCGTGCTTGATCCGGAAGCGCCGTGTCTTCGTGGCGGCAGCTGCCTTGAGGTCCATCGGGTGGCTGGTGGCCAGGGTGGTGGGAATCCGGTCCCACGTGGGGTCTGACGTGTCGACGGCGTCCCCCACGACGTCGAACGCCATGATCTTTGCCCGTGTTGTCGAAGTCGCGGTTGTTGTCATTTGGAAAGGTTGCAAAGCTCGACCCGCCGCCCCGGGGCGTATTTCCGGAAGTCGATCAGCACCTCGTACCGCTCCGCACTGCTGTGGCGCCAGGAGCCGATGGTCTGGGCCTCGGGTATCAGTCCGGCGTCGGTGGCCACCACGGTGACGGGATCGCCGGTGCTCAGCGTAAACCGGTAGGAACGGGAGACCGAGGCATTCAGGATCCGGAAACGGTAGACGCGCCGCTGGACCTTCATCACCGGCCAAGGCTTTCCGTTCACCAGGATGACGTCGCCCCAGAGACCGGAGTGTTCCCGGTCGTCATAGCCCAGCGCGCCGCTAGCCGCAAACATCGCATCACTGATGGTCAACGGAATATCGAGGTTGCCCTGGGGGAGCAGCCCCTTTTCCACCGGGTCGCTGATCAGGTACTGGCCGGCGAGTCCGGAGTAGACGTTCTGTGCCGTGAAATGAGCGGCGTGGTCGTGATACCAGAGAGTCCGCGCCGGCTGGTGGTTCGGATACTGGTAGTCCTTGTAGAAGCCGGGCAGGGTGAGGTCGTTCGCGTAGCCGTCGAACTGGGGAAGCGACGCGGAACCGTGAAGATGCGTGGACGTCGGCAGGGCGTAACCGAGAGCGGGGTGTTTGGCTGGCAGCTGGTTCCTCATATGGACCACCGCGGGGGTGCCCTTATCAATCCGGAAGGTAGGCCCGGGGAAGATTCCGTTGTAGCCCAGGATCGGCGTGCTGAGCCGGGGGAGGATCTGCGCGGTACCCAGCCGTTGCGTCAGTGTGTAGTGCCGGGTTGTGACCCCTTCAGCGTCAACCGTCGTCTTGAAGGCCGGCGGCGGAGGAAAGGTGAGGGGGGTCCGGTACGGGCGGGGCATGTCCCTGTCGCTGAGCTTACTGGCGGACTTGGCGCTGACCCCCGAAATCGGGACGGTCACGATGCCTGCCCCGACGATCCCGAGCCCGCCGAAAATGAGGGCTTGCCGCCGCGTAACAGACATAATCGTCAGCCTTCCAGTGGAATCTTCCGGACAGCGTGTGCCAAGGAGCTTGGAAAAAACCTATGGCCGGGCTAGCCGGTGTGGTGTGCAAGCCCCATTGACAGCCGGGCATCCCCGGGACCCTCCAGAACGAGGGCGACGGCTTTGTCCGGGACCTCGAAGACGAGCGTTGTACCGAGCGATTCTCCCTGACGCAGTGCGATATCCTGCGCCGAGCTCCGCAATGGCTGCGTCTTGAGTGAACCCAGGCCGGTGACGATGAAATCGTCGGCATCCAGCTGCACACCGCCGGGTTCCAGCGCGGTGAGCCGGACCACGAGCCGCACGCGGTGGCTGCCCTCGCGCGGGTTACCTGGCCAGGCAGCGCCGCCCTCGCCAGGCTCTCAGCCGTCCACTTCCAGCGGCACGATTTCGCTGATACTGGCCATCCCGCCAGGGACGACGGCTGAAGCCCCCAGGGGAACGCTCGACTCCGGTTTCGCCGTCAGGAACAAATATGCCAGTCCCAGCCCGAGGGCGCACAGCAGAATGAGGGGGATCAGCAGGGCCCTGCGCCGTCCGGCGGACTGGCGGGGACTGACCTCGATCGCGCTGATTGACATTCGGCCATTCAAGCGGCCCAGGCTTGGGAAAAACCGACTCACCGTGGCCGGGAAAAACCCGGGCGAGGCAGACCGGCCCCGCACCGGTCCGCCTAGCCGCTGATCCCCAGGTACCTGGCCGTCGGTTCGTGGCCCGCCACTGCCAGCGTCCAGTCCGGGCGCTTGAGGCGTTCGGGGGTGAGGCGTACCTTCTGGACGTCCTGTGCCTTCCCGCCCCAGGACGCGCGCGTGACGCCGTTGAGTTCGTAGCCGAGGGAGCGGGAGACGCCGAGCGATTGCTGGTTCCAGGCCGCGGCTTCGGATTCGGCGGCGTCGGCGCCGAGCCAGTCGAAGGCGTAGAGGGCGACGGCGGCGCGCATCTCCTTGCCGAAGCCCTGGCCCTGCATGCTCCGGCGGAGCCAGGAGCCGGTGCCGACGGTCTTCAGGGCCGTGAAGTCCTTGGCCGCGATGTCCTGGCAGCCGATGAAATCTCCCTTGTGCCAGATCCCCAGCAGCAGGGTCCATTCCTGCGGCGACATGTTTCCCCGGCACCGCCAGTACCACTGTGCCATGTTGGGCCCGAGCTCGTCGGCGGGCATTTCTGCCCACGGCTTACTGAAGGGGCTGCGGCCGGGCTCGTGGATGCCGCTCAGGGCCGCCTCCACCGCAGCGGGGATCTCCTCGTCGCGGATAGCACGCAGGGTGAGACGGGGTGTGGCCAGGGTGAGGGCGAAGGGTGGCCAGTAGGAGGCGAGCTCAGTCATCCCGGAAGCCTAGCGGCCGGGACTGACGACGGCCAGTCACACGCCCGGTGACACATCCCAGCTGATGTGCCGGCGGACGTCGGTGAGATTCATGGATTCGGCCAGGAACAGGTCATCGAGCATGTACTCGTCCACGGCCAGGATCCGTAACCAGTGGCCATAGCTGTCCGTGTCGCCCTCAAGCCAGCAGCTGGCGACACAGACGCCGGTACCGGCGTCGATGCGGACGAGGGTGCGGCCGGGCCGGCACAGCGGCGCGTCCGCGTACGCCGGGCGGTAGCCCGCATTGGGCGAGACGGTGGCTTCCAGCGCGGGGCGGCCCTCATGGTCGACCTCCGCGATGGCGCCGACCTCCACCGCGTTGGAGTTGGGGAATTCCAGCGGAACGGGGGCATTGCCGGCCAGTTCCACGGGATCCAGCGCGGCGCCGAATCTGCCGTTGCCGAAGCAGGGCTCCCCGTAGGCGGCCTCGGGGCGGCGCCGGACCAGGCCGCCGTCGTCGTAGACCGGTGTGACCAGCTGCGGCGGCAGCAGCCACGACTTCCGCGTGGAACTCACATAAAAGCCGTCGCGGGAATCATTGATGCCCGTGGTGCTGTGGAGGACGAGCCGCTCGGCGGTCTCGAGCCGCAGGGCGCCGGGCCGGCGGAGCCAGGCACGCACCAGATCCGGAGCGCCGGCAGCAGCGTCGCCGGCCGGGTCCATGCCCGCGTTGGTGACGGGCCGGTCGAGGTACTCGAAGCGCAGCGACTGCCACTTCCAGGGCGAGGAACGGCACAGGTTGCGGAAGGTGGCCGCCTGCTCCGCCGGACCGCCGGGCGTGCGTGGCCCGGGGCGGTTCCTGCTGTCCCATGCGGCCATATCCACAGTGTACGCGCGGGCCCGGCCACGTTTTGGGGAATATCCAGTAGCATCCGAGAGTGATCCAACGACTGCGCGAACTGGGCGAGGTGACGCCGCTGGCCTTCTGGCTGGTGCTGCTGGCCTGCGCCTACTTTGCGGTGGTGGCCGTACGGCTCACCGTGGTCGACGTCCGGCACCACCGCCTGCCGGACCGGATCGTTTTCCCTTCCTATGCAGTGGCAGGGGCGCTGTTGCTCGGCGCGGTGGCGACCCATGCCCTCGCGGGGGCCGCTGCCGTGGCCTCCGTGCCCGACGGCGATGCCGGTCTCTTCGGCGTGCCCGGCCTGCGCGTCGTCGCCGGGGGCGCGGCGCTGTGGCTCTTCTACTTCCTGCTCAGGGCCCTCTACCCGCCGGGAATGGGCTTCGGCGACGTCAAGCTCGCAGGCGTCCTCGGCATGTACCTGGGGTTCCTCGGCTGGCCGCATGTCCTGGCCGGGACTTTCGCCGCGTTCCTCTTCGGCGGGCTGTGGAGCCTCGGCCTGCTGGTCTCGCGGCGCGGCACCCTGAAATCGAGCATCCCGTTCGGGCCGTTCATGCTCGCGGGAACGGCCGTGGCCATGATGGTGCCCGCGTGACGCGGTCCCTGGGTTCGCCGCCGATCGGGGAATCCGCCGGTTAGGCTGGCAACATGGCTACCCCCGACTTCATCCTCAAGCTGCGCGAAACAATCGGCCACGACACGCTTTGGATTCCGGCAGTCCGGGGCGTCGTGTTCGACGACGCCGGACGGGTGCTGCTCGGCCAGCGCGCGGACAACGGGCGTTGGGGCCTGATCGCCGGAATCCTGGAACCCGGTGAGGAGCCGGCACCGGGACTGTTGCGGGAGATCATGGAGGAGACCGGGGTCGTCGCGGCCGCCGAACGTCTCGTGGCCGTGGATGCCACCGGCCACGTGACGTATCCGAACGGGGACGTCTGCCGTTACCTGACTCTGGTTTTCCGCTGCCGGTATGTTTCGGGGAAGGCGAGAGTGAACGACGACGAGTCCCTCGCCGTCGGCTGGTTCCGGCCGGAGGACTTTCCGGAGCTCATGCCCGGGCACGGGGAGGGCATTGAGCGGGCCGCGCAGGCTGACGGGGCCGCGCACTTCCAGCGCTGACCGCTGGGAATCGGAGGTTGGGGTTAATTGTCGGTGCCCGGCCGTAGCCTGCTTCTGTCCAGCCATCCGCTGGAACCAGTTGGCCCGGGTGTCCGGGCCGGAAATGGGGAAGCATGACAGACTCTGCCCTGACCCACGTTTACGTCCTCCTGGACCGATCGGGATCCATGAGTGCTATTGCGGACGACACGGTGGGCGGTTTCGCTGCCTTCGTCCGCGAACAGCAGGCGGTCGCCGGCCGCTGCCGGCTCTCCCTCGCCCAGTTCGACGACAGCTATGAGCGGGTCTACGCCGCCGTGGACATCGGGGATGTGCCTGCCCTTGACCTGCAGCCCCGCGGCAGCACGGCCCTCCATGATGCCCTGGTGCGGCTGATCGGGGAGGCGGGCGCCGAGCTGGCGTCCCTGCCGGAGGATCAGCGCCCGGGCACGGTCCTTGTTGCCGTCCTGACCGATGGCCACGAGAACTCCTCCCGGGAGGCTACCGGGGCCATGGTCAAGGCACTGGTCGAGCAGCAGCAGAGCCAGTGGGGGTGGCAGTTCACCTATCTGGGCGCTAACCAGGACGCCGTGCTGACAGCCAGCGGCCTGGGCATCCGGGCCGAGGACGCCTTGACGTATGCCGCGGGGAACGTGGACGCGGCCTTCTCGGTCCAGTCGGCCAAGACCCGCCGGCTGCGGGAGGCCCGGATCGGCGGCGCCAGCATGGCGGACGCTGCCGCGGCAGCGGCCTACACGGTTCAGGAGCGGCGGGCTGCCGGGGGAAAGCCGCCCCGGACGTAGCCACGGGCAGCGCGGTGTCGGGCCCAAAGCGCCGCGAACGACGTCGCCCGGCACCCTTGGCTGAAGGGTGCCGGCCGACGGCGGACGATCAGTGACCGCGGGCATCGCCCGGGGCGGCTGCGGCATCGCTGTGACTCGGCCTTGTGGTGGCTCGGTCTTGTGGTCACTAGGCCTTGTGGTGGCTAGGCCTTGTGCGGCGGACGCGTCATGGACATGACGTCCAGGGCGGTGTCCAGCTGTTCCTCGGTCAGTTCGCCTCGTTCGAGGAAGCCCATGGCCACCACCGTTTCGCGGATGGTCAGGCCCTCGGCCACAGCCTTCTTGGCGATTTTGGCGGCGTTTTCGTAGCCGATGAACTTATTCAGCGGGGTGACGATGGACGGGGAGGCCTCGGCCAGGAAGCGTGCGCGCTCCACATTCGCGGTGATGCCGTCGATCATCTTGTCCGCCATGACGCGGCTGGTGTTGGCGAGCAGGCGCACGGATTCGAGCAGGTTGGCGGCCATGACCGGGATGCCAACGTTCAGTTCGAAGGCGCCGTTGGTGCCGGACCAAGCGATGGCGGTGTCGTTGCCGATGACCTGCGCGCAGACCATGATGGAGGCTTCGCAGATGACCGGGTTGACCTTTCCGGGCATGATCGAGGAGCCCGGCTGCAGATCCGGGATCGCGATTTCACCGAGGCCGGTGTTGGGTCCGGAGCCCATCCAGCGCAGGTCGTTGTTGATCTTCATGAAGGAAATCGCGATATTGCGCAGCTGGCTCGAGGCCTCGATCAGGCCGTCGCGGTTGGCCTGCGCTTCGAAGTGGTCGCGGGCCTCGGTCAGCGGCAGTCCAGTGTCGGCGGCGAGGAGTTCGATCACGCGCTCCGGGAAACCGGCCGGGGTGTTGATGCCGGTGCCGACGGCCGTGCCGCCGAGGGGAACTTCGGCCACGCGGGGGAGGGAGGCGTTGATGCGCTCGATGCCATAACGGACCTGCGCAGCGTAGCCGCCGAACTCCTGGCCCAAGGTGACCGGGGTGGCATCCATGAGGTGTGTGCGGCCGGACTTCACGACGTCCTTGAATTCGACGCCCTTGCGTTCCAGCGATTTCGCCAGGTAGTCCAGCGCCGGGATCAGGTCATTGATCAGCGCGGAGGTCGCAGCCACGTGGACCGACGTCGGGAAGACATCGTTGGAGGACTGCGAGGCGTTGACGTGGTCGTTCGGGTGGACGACCTTGTCGCTGCCGGCGGCCTTGAGGGCACGGGAGGCAAGCTCGGCGAGGACCTCGTTGGTGTTCATGTTGGAGGACGTGCCGGAGCCGGTCTGGAAGACGTCGATGGGGAAGTCGCCGTCGTACTTCCCGGCAGCAACCTCATCGGCAGCGTCGGCGATCGCCTGGGCCAGCTCGCCGTCGAGCACTCCCAGTTCTGCGTTGGCTTGGGCGGCAGCCTTCTTGACCCGTGCGAGCGCCTCGATGTGGGTGCGTTCCAGCGTCTTGCCGGAGATGGGGAAGTTCTCGACCGCACGCTGCGTCTGGGCGCGGTACAGAGCATTCACGGGGACGCGGACTTCGCCCATCGTGTCGTGTTCAATGCGGAACTCTTCGGTGTTCAACTCTTCAGTGGAAGTCATGGAGCTAGCTTATTGGGCGGGGCGCTGCACCGAAAACCGTGAACCGGTTGCAGGCCCGGCCGCCGCAGACCCTAGAGTTCGCCGATGGAGGAAACGAGGTCGGCCCTGCCATCGGCCAGGCTGTAGGCCAGCCCGATCACCGCGGCCCGCCCACCTTCGACTGCGGCAGAGATCACCCGGGAGCTGTCTACGAGGTGCTGCGACGCCTGCTTGACGTTCTCGACCACCATGTCGTTGACGTCGTCCTGGTTGTTCCGCAGCGAGGTCAGCACCGCCGGGGTGATCCGCTCCACCAGGCTCCGCATGAACCCGACCGGCATCTGGCCTGTTTCGACGGACTTTTTGGTCGCGGTGACGGCCCCGCAGCGGTCGTGGCCCAGGACCACGATCAGCGGCACGCCCAGCACGCTGACGCTGTATTCCAGCGAGCCGAGCACGGCGTCGTCGATCACCTGGCCCGCGGTGCGGACCACGAAGGCGTCGCCCAGACCCAGGTCGAAGATGATTTCGGCAGCCAGCCGGGAATCGGAGCAACCGAAGATCACGGCGAACGGGTGCTGGTCCTCCACGAGGGAGGACCGGCGCGAAGCATCCTGGTTCGGGTGGGAGGAAGCGCCGGAAACGAAGCGTTCGTTGCCTTCACGGAGACGGCGCCAGGCAAGTGCAGGAGTCAGGTAAGTGGCCACGGCCCTACTTTACGGGGACGGCGTGGCGGAAGGTGAAACTGTTGCTTCGGGGTTACTGTCCAATGCCTTCGCGACGGCAGCGGCCAGGACGCTGAACTCGTCAAGCTGGGCCGGGCCGCTCAGGATGACGGTGGTGCCGCGGTGGACCAGCACCATGCTCTTGTCGCCCTTGCCACTGTCCCGGAGCTCCCAGTCCCGCCCGCCGGCGTTCCTGGTCCCGGTCACGGGAGCGTTCCTGACCTGCTGCAGCAGCCACGTGGGATTGGACTGCCGGGTCTGCACCAGGCCGATGAAGGACTCCTTCGGCGTGATGTAGCCGACTTCCCAGGTGGCGACCCCGCTGCCAGTGCCGGACTCCCAACGGGCGTAATTCGGACGGAATGTGTCGCCCGGGGAAGGTGCCAGCGGTGTGAATCCCGCCACACCCGCGGCATTCTGCGCAATGGCGCTGACGTTGACGTCCGGCCGGTAGCCGTCGCTCTTCGGCGATGGGTTCAGCAGCACGATCGGAAGGAAGGTCCCGATGCTCAGAGCCAGCGCGATGATCATCCCGATCACCGAGGCGTTCGCCCGCTTCGCCGCCCCCGGCGCGATCACGGGCTTGACTGCGCCGGCGGCGCCCTGAGCGGCTCCGCCGGCAGGGGCTGCTGGGGCTGTTGCGGACCTATCCTGCATTTCACTCACCCCTCTATAGTCGCCCATGACGGTGCCGTTCTCACATTCGGGACGGCCGGCCGGGAGTCCGGTGAGGTGTTTCGCGGGTTGGTCATGCTGCGACGCAGCTTTACCGGCGCGACTATGATCAGTATCAGACGAATCACCGCGGCGGATCGACCTTGGCCGTCCGGGTTCAATGATCGCCACTCGAAGAAGAGGTTCACGTGACACCAGCGCCAATGACCCAGAAGTATTCCACGCTTTCCCCGTCTCTCGCCGTCGGGATCGACGAGCCTGACCGCAACCTTGCACTGGAACTGGTCCGCGTCACCGAAGCCGCGGCTATCGCCGGCGGCCACTGGGTTGGCTTCGGGGACAAGAACAAGGCGGACGGTGCTGCCGTCGACGCCATGCGCTCTTTCCTGCAGACGGTCCACTTCAACGGCGTTGTGGTCATCGGTGAAGGCGAAAAGGACGAGGCGCCGATGCTGTTCAACGGCGAACGCGTCGGTGACGGCACCGGCCCCGAGTGTGATGTCGCCGTCGACCCGATTGACGGAACCCGGCTGACCGCGCTGGGCATCAACAACGCCCTGGCCGTGCTGGCCGTGGCCGAACGTGGCTCAATGTTCGACCCCTCCGCCGTGTTCTACATGGAGAAGCTCGTAACCGGGCCGGAAGCCGCCGACATGGTGGACCTGCGCCTGCCGGTCAAGCAGAACCTGCACCTGATTGCCAAGGCCAAGGGCGTCAAGGTCAACCAGCTCAACGTGATGATCCTGGACCGCGACCGGCACCGCCCGCTCGTGGAGGAAATCCGTGAAGCCGGGGCACGCACCAAGTTCATCATGGACGGCGACGTCGCCGGCGCCATCGCCGCGGCGCGTTCCGGCACGGGTGTTGACGCGCTGATGGGCATCGGCGGCACACCGGAAGGTATCGTTGCGGCCTGCGCCATCAAGTCCCTCGGCGGCGTGATCCAGGGCCGCCTGTGGCCCACGAGCGATGACGAAAAGCAGAAGGCCATCGACGCCGGCCACGATCTGGAGCGCGTGCTGTCCACCAACGACCTCGTCTCCAGCGACAACTGCTACTTCGCGGCCACCGGCATCACCGACGGCGACCTGCTGAAGGGTGTGCGCTACTCCAGGGACAAGGTCCTCACCCAGTCCATCGTGATGCGGTCCAAGTCCGGCACCATCAGGTTCGTGGACGGCGAGCACCAGGCCAGCAAGTGGGAAGGCTACGCCCGCAAGGGCTAGGCCGCCGCGGACCAGCGTCCGCAGCACATCAGCACCACCACCGGATCCCGGGACGCGCTCCGCGCCCCGGGATCTGCTGCGTCCGGCGCCGGCGCCGCCGCAGCGGGGGACATGTCCAGTGGTCGCGGGTGGGGCGGGCTGCGCGCCGGCCGCCCGCGGGGGGACATGTCCAGTGGCCGCGCCCGGGAATGAGCAGAGTGGCATTCTGTCCGCTCGCCGGCCTTAGCGGTGGGCATGTCCAGTGGTCGGCGGGTGGGGCGGGCTGCGCGCCAGTCGCAGCGGGGGACATGTCCAGTGGCCGCGCCGGGGAATGAGCAGAGTGGCATTCTGTCCGCTCGCGGGGCTTAGCGGTGGGCATGTCCAGTGGTCGGCGGGTGGGGCGGGCTGCGCGCCAGTCGCAGCGGGGGACATGTCCAGTGGCCGCGCCGGGGAATGAGCAGAGTGGCATTCTGTCCGCTTGCCGGCCTTAGCGGGGGGCATGTCCAGTGGTCGGCGGGCGGGGCAGGCCGGGGCACCAGTCGCAGCGGGGGACATGTCCAGTGGCCGCGCCGGGGAATGAGCAGAGTGGCATTCTGTCCGCTCGCGGGCCTTAGCGGGGAGCATGTCCAGCGGTCGCCGGGCGGGGCAGGCCTTAGCGGAGGGCATGTCCACTGGTCGGCGGGCGGGGCAGGCCTACGCGCCAGCCGCAGCGGGGGACATGTCCAGTGGTCGCGCCCGGGAATGCGCAGAGTGGCATTCTGTCCACCCGCCGGCCTTAGCGGGGGGCATGTCCAGTGGTCGGCGGGCGGCTGGCCAGCGGCAAGTCAGCGCCGGATAGCTGTGACCTTGTCCCTCAACGGTCGGAGCTTCGCGGGGATCGTCTTCGCGGCCTGCGCAGCCCGGCGGGCGAGCTGGTACCCGGCATAGCGCAGCTTCCGCACCGGCAGATCCCAGGTGCCCGGGTACTCGACCCCGCGTCCGCCGAACGATTTCTTGAACGCCGTGAAACCGGCCCACTTGTGGTCCGGCTGGTCTTCGGGGGCCACACCCCAGAGGTCCACGTGCTTCAGGCCCTTTTCCTGGGCATCGGCGATCAGGGTCACCAGCAGCGGAATCCCGGCACTGAGCTTGCGGTGGGTATCGTCCAGGGCGGCGTGCGCGTAGGTGCGGGTGTCCGCCGAATCGTATGCGAGGGCGGCGGCGATGGGCGTGCCCTCCAGTTCGGCGATGAACAGCGTCGCGGCCCCGGCCGGCATCAGGGAACGGGCCACCTGGCTCAGGTATTCATCGCTCTGGGGCTTGAAACCGTTGCGGGCGGCCGTCATGTGCAGGAACTCCAGCAACACCGAGATCTCGGCCGGATCCCGGCTGGAGCGGAATGTCACGCCCTTCTTATGGATGTTCCGGTACAGGTTGCGGTTCACCGGTTTCATGTCCGCCAGGACTTCCTTGAAGTCGCGGTCCAGGTCCACGATCCAGCTGAGCTCGGGCTGCTGGTTCGCCGGCGCGGGCTGCAGGCCGCGGCCGCGCAGCAGGGCGGCGGCGTCGGGGACTGCCAGGCCGGCGCTTACCGGCTCGATCCGGACGAACACCGCGCGGCGGCGACGTGCCAGTTCCGTCAGCGCCGCCAGCGCGGCGTCGAACGCTTCCAGCGATGCGGCCACCGGACCGTAGGGCGCGTACAGCAGCTTCCCGGCCGGGTTCGACTCCTCGACCGCGAGGAAGCTCCAGCCGGGTCCGGACTCTTCATGGACAGTCCGGCCAAGCGCGCGCTGGAAGTCTGCCCACGGGGGGCCCTGCAGGAAATAGTCCACGTCGTCAGGCCTTCAGCCCGGTGGTCACGGCAAAGGCCAGGGCAGTCTGGGTGGCGCCGGAGACGGCGTGGACGTTGACCGGGGCCTCGGCGGCGGGCAGGAACGCGCTCGCGCCGTGGTCCAGGCGAAGCTCGCCCTTGGGGGAGTCGAGCAGGACGGCGCCCGCGACGACGATGATCACGGCGGCGCCGGACTGCGCCAGCGGGACCGGCCCCCCGCCGGGCTGAAGTTCCACCCGCTGCAGCTGGAACTCCCGGAACGGGGGACGGAAGAGCTCCTGGCCCAGCATCGTGGTCTCGGCGTCGAGCATCGGCACGCCCACGGCCTCGAAGGCCACGGTCTTGAGCAGCTCCGGCACATCCACGAACTTGGGCGTCAGGCCGCCGCGGAGCACGTTGTCGGAGGAGGCCATGACCTCGATGCCCAGGCCGCGCAGGTAGGCGTGCACGTTGCCGGCCGGCAGGTACACAGCCTCTCCCGGGGCTAGCGAGATCCGGTTCAAGAGCAACGAGATCAGCACCCCCGGGTCTCCGGGGTAGTCGCCGTTGAGGTTGACGACGGTGGTCAGCTCCGCCACGTGCGATGCCATCGGCGCTCCGGAGATGAGCGCCGCGGTGATCATCGCGGTCGCGTGCGAGACGTCCTCGCCGCCGGCGATCAGCCGCTCGAAGGCGGCACGGAGGGCCGCCGGTTCGTCGGGCCGCGCCAGATCGTCCAGCAACCGGGGCAGCAGCGGCGGAAGCTCCAGCCCGGCCAGGTCAAAGCAGGCGGCCAGATGCAGGAATACGGCCCGCGACTCCGCGGCCGGACGGAAGCCGCACAGCGCCTCGAAGTCCGTCAGTGCGAAGATCATTTCAGGTTTGTGGTTGTCGTCCTTGTAGTTGCGTTCGACGGCGGCAGGGTCGACGCCGGCTGCCTCCTCGCGCGCAAAACCTTCCCGCGCCTGTTGCAGCGTCGGGTGGACCTGCAGGGAGAGCGGATGCTCGGCGGCGAGGACCTTGAGCAGGAACGGGAGCCGGGGCCCGAATTCGGCGAGGCTCTCGCCGCCCAAATGGTGTGCTGGGTCCTCAGCGATCAGGGCGTCCAGGGTCCGGCGACCGTCGTCGTCGGAGCCCGCGGCGTGCGCCCCGCCGGAGCCGGACGCCGCGTACGAGAGCGCCACGGACGGGGAGTCCGGGTGCGCGCCGATCCACAGCTCGGCCTCGGGGCCGCCGGAGGCGGGCCTGCCGAGCAGTTTGGCAATCGCCGTCGTGGAACCCCAGGCGTAGGGCCGGAGGACGTTCTCGAGTTCGTACACTGCCTGGTCCCTATCTGGTCAAAAACGTTCGGTCGTTAAGGTTTCGGTGCAGCACCGGATCAGGTCCCGCCGGTGTCCTGCTGTCCGGCGGCCGGCTGTCCGGCGGCCGGCGAAAGTGCTAAAGGGGCGCGCACAGGCCGTTGGTGGCGACGAGGTCGCGGATCGACTGCTCGTCGCCCTGGCGCTTGAAATCGTTGAGCATCTCTTCGGTGATCGGCTCGCCGTCCGGCGTCGTGGTCACCGGGGTGAAGTCCGACGGCGACGGCGCGGGCTGCGTGCCGGCGGCCGCACCGGCGGCCGAGAGCGGTCCGGGCGCCGCCGCCTGGGGCAGCACGCTGTCCTCGGCCGAAGCCGAGGCCTTCGCGGCAAGGAGCTGGTCAACCCGCTCATGGATGACGTCAAAGTCCGGCACCGTGGAGAAGGACACATCGAAGTCCGGCGGGCCGATGGTCAGCCGGCTCACGTCCTGGCCCTTGGCCTTCATGGCCAGGTCCACGAAGCTTCCGAGCTGGCTCGCGGAAATGTTGGAGTCCACCACCTTGGTGCCGGCCTTGGCAATGTCTTCGAACTTGGACAGCAGGGTGGCCGGATCGAGCTGCTTGAGCATGGCCTGCTGGACGCACTGCTGCCGCTGGATCCGGGCGTAGTCGTCCACGAATTCCCGGGAACGGCCGTACCAGAGGGCGTGGTAGCCGTCCAGGGTCTGGTCTCCGGCCGGGATCCACCCCAGCGGCATGCCGTGGATGCCGTTGGCCTCATCCACCATGTCACCGCTCATGGGGACCCAGCCGCCGGCCTTGATCTTGATGCCGCCCATCGCGTCGATGAGCTTGGAGAAGCCCTCCATGTCCACCAGCACGTAGGCCTGGACCTTGATGCCGAGCGTGCCGGAAACCGCCTCCAGCGTCGCCTGGGCCCCCGGGTCCTGCACCCCGGGGTAGAGGTCCTGGTGCTTGTTGGTGACTTCCGTGTTGATGGCGTTGATGAGGCACTCGTCGCCGCAGTCGTAGCCGTCGGGGTAGATGCTGCGCATGGGGGAATCTTCGCTGAACTGCGCATTCTGGAGGTTGCGCGGCACCGAAATGATGGCGGTCTTGCCGGACTTGGCGTCAACGCTGATGACGGAGAGACTGTCCGGACGGCGCCCCGTGCGGTCCGCTCCGGCGTCGCCACCCATCATGAGGAAGTTGTAGCGGCCCTCGGACGGTTCGATAGTGGGCCCGTTGGAAAAGATGCTCCCGATCGCGTCGCGTCCCACGTTGAGCAGGTAGGCCGCGTAGCCGAGGGAACCGCTGCCGAGGACCATCGCCAGCACCAGGGCCACGACGACGGCTGGACGCAGCTGCGGCTTGAGCAGGACGGGGCGGATCAGGCGCAAAGTGTTGTAGAACAGGGCGGCCCAGCCGAGAGCGAGGGCCGCGAGGCCAACGACCAGCAGGAGCGAAGCGATGGGGTTCGTGATCAGGTTGATCAGCGTCGAACGCGTTGTCAGGAGCAGGACAACCGCCGAGAGGGCCAGGGCCCACACCACCAGCGTGATGCGCAGGGCGGCCCGTCCCAGCCGCCGGTTGCCCGCCGCGATCTGGGCGCTGCCGGGAACCAGCAGCGTCATCAGGACCAGCAGGAACGCGCGCTTGGTCAGGACCGGTGCCGCGGCGCCGGAGGGATACCGGACGGGGTCCGTCAGGGACGGCTGCTGGTTCTGCCGTTCCGGCCGCTGACTGTTCCGCGGAGCGGGGGCGTAGCTGTTGGTCATCAGGTAATCCTTAACGGCTGCCCCGCGGAACGACGTTTCCGTCGGCGAACACTTCGCTCACTTTTTGCCGCAGGTTAGCGCCTTTGCGCGTGGCGACGTCGTTGAGTTCCTGGGCGAACTCAACGAGGTCTGCCCTGAGCTGGACGGCAAGGCTGTCCGTGCCCGACGCCAACATCCGCACGGCCAGCAGTCCGGCGTTCCGCGCGCCGGCGATGGACACCGTGGCGACGGGAACGCCGGCGGGCATCTGCACGATGGAGAGCAGGGAATCCATGCCGTCGAGCGTCTTGAGCGGTACGGGCACGCCGATTACGGGGAGCGGCGTGACGGAGGCGAGCATGCCGGGCAGGTGCGCTGCGCCGCCCGCTCCGGCAATGATGACGCGCAGTCCGCGCTCATGCGCGGTCTGCCCGTAGCGGATCATTTCGACGGGCATGCGGTGGGCGGAGACGACGTCGGCCTCAAAGGGGATACCGAATTCAGCAAGGGCTTCGGCGGCTGCCTCCATGACGGGCCAGTCCGAGTCGGAGCCCATGACGAGGCCCACGAGGGGGCCGCCGTTGCCTGCATCTGGCGTTGCGGGGCTGGCAGTCTGCGTCTCGATGCTGGCGCTCATGCGGTCTCCTCGGAAAGTCCTGTTGGGGTGCCGGCCTGGGTCCGTCCGGTCCGGATGATGTTGGCGACGTTGGTGGCCCGTGCCCGGACCGAATCAACCTCCGCCGTGGACGTGCCGACAAGGTTGACATGGCCGATCTTCCGGCCCGGCCGCACGGCCTTACCGTAACAGTGGACCTTGGCGGCGGGCTCGCTGGCGAGGGCTGCCGGGTAGGCGGAAAAGAGGTCCTGGTTGTCGCCGCCGAGGAAATTTTTCATGACGACGACGGGGCCGAGAACGTCCGTGGCGCCCAGCGGCAAGTTGAGAATGGCGCGGAGGTGCTGTTCGAACTGGCTGGTGACCGAGCCATCCTGCGTCCAGTGGCCCGTGTTGTGCGGGCGCATGGCGAGTTCATTGATCAGGAATCCTGCGCCGACGCCCGGAGTTTCGAACAGTTCCACGGCCATGACACCCGTGACGCCCAGTTCGTTGGCGATCCGGAGGGCGGCATCCTCCGCCGCCGCGGCCACGTCGAGCGGGATGTCCAGGGCCGGGGCAATGACTTCGTCGCACACCCCGTCGACCTGGATCGTGTGCACCACTGGCCAGGCACGTGACTCGCCATCCGGGGTCCGGGCAACAAGGGCCGAGAGTTCGCGGCTGAACTCCACCTTGGCCTCGGCCAGCAGCGGAGACATCGCGTCGAACCATGAGGAAGCGCCGGCGGCGTCCTCGGCGGAATCGATGATCCGCACGCCTTTGCCGTCATAGCCGCCCCGCGGAGTCTTCAGGACCACGGGCCAGCCGGTGTCCTCGCCGAACGCTATGAGCTCCGCCACGTCGGCGACGGCGGCCCAGTGCGGGTTGGGCAATTCCAGCCGGTCGATGGCGGCGCGCATCACCAGTTTGTCCTGGGCGTTGACCAGGGCATCCGGGCCGGGATGGACGTTCACGCCGGCCCGGATCAGGGCGCGCAGATGCTCGGTGGGGACATGCTCATGGTCGAACGTCAGCACGTCCACGCCCCGGGAGAACTCGAGGAGATGGTCGAGGTCGGTGTAGTCACCGACCGGCGCGTTGGCCACGGCGGAGACCGCCGAGACGTCCTCACCTTCGGCAAGGACGTGGAGCTCGAAGCCCAGGGCAGTGGCTGCCGGGGCCATCATGCGGGCCAGTTGGCCGCCGCCAACAACACCGATTACAGGAAAAGTCACATCTCCCAGCCTACCGAAAACCTCACCCTAACCCCGACTCTGCGGCGGCGGGGGCAGGCGGGGCGGGGAATGCTGCCGCATTTCCACCCCTGCTTGGGCGGGCACCGAGGAGTTCCGGGCGCCACTCCCAGGGCCCCAGGAAGCGCAGCGGGGGCCGGGAGCCCGGCAATCGGCGCTAAAATGGGCCGTTGGCCCAAAGGCCGACAGTTCTGAGCAGGCCACGGAGGGTCATGAATACTACACTTACTGAGCGCATGCGCGGGCTGGCCTCGCTGTTCTGGCGCGAAGTGGCCAAGTTCGGTGCCGTGGGCGGTGTTGCGTTCGTCATAGACAACGGACTTACGTACTACCTGATGCACGGGCCGATGACCGACAGCGAGGCCAAGGCCCGCTTTGTCGGCGCCAGCGTCGCCACCATCTTCTCCTGGATTGCCAACCGCTTCTGGACGTTCCGCCACCGCCGCCAGGACAACGTGGTGCGCGAGTTCCTGATGTTCATCCTCATCAACGGCATCGGCATCGGTATCTCCACCGGATTCACCGCGCTCGCCAAGTATGCGTTCGGCGTCACGGACAAGAACATGCTCTTCGCCGCCGGCATCGCGGGCATCCTGGTGGCAACCGTGGTGCGGTTCTTCGCTTACCGCTTCCTGGTGTTCAACAAGGAACTCGACGAAGAGCCGGAGTTTTCCCACGACCACGAAATCATCGAGCGCCACCCGCACCCGCACACCGCGAACGGCGTCCGCGTATCGGAGCCGCCGGTCAAGGACCCGGAGCTGCCCGGACACGGATCCTAGGCGGCGCCGGCTCCCCGGCGTCGATTCTCCGGGGCCGACTCCTAGGGAACGTCGACCCGTTCTGCGCTGAGCAGCTTGTCCGTTACCTCGACGTCGGGGTGCACCAGCACCACCGAACCGTCATTCTTCCAGGCGCCCAGCGAGCGGGCCAGGGCCGCCTCGAGGCCGTCACCGGCGGGCACCAACAGCCGCTGCGCTTCGTCCTGCAGTACCGCGAACCCGTCCAGCAGACCGGCGTGTGTGTGGGCCGTCCCGGCGGTGGTCAGCAGCGCCGGGCGGGATGCTTCCGGCTCCACGTGCGGCAGAAAGACGTCTCCGTGGGACCGGACTTCCGCGGCGTAGTCGACGGCGCCGCTCGGCAGCTCGCCCGGCCAGCGCATGGCGAGGGCGGGCAGCGCCACCGCCAGGACCGCGTCGAATGCCCCTTGTGCGGCGGCAGGGCCGGGATCGGCTGTGGCCACCAGATCCGCTTCGCCCGCATCAAGCACCAGTTCCATCCCCAGCTGCCAGGCCGCGAGGGCGAGGATCACGGACTTCCAGTGCGCCGGCAGGTCCAGCCGGAGCCGCGTCCCGGGCTCGGCGTCGAGCTCGTCCTGCAGGAGGTTGCTGGTTTTCGCCACCCAGTTGTCCAGGACCCGGCCGGAGAGCTCAACGCGCTCGCCCTGCGGTCCGTACCAGGTGAGCCGCGGCGAGGTGGACTGGCCGGAACGCAGGGCTGTCATCAGATCGAATGCCGGGATGCTCATGCTTCATCTTGTCACGGCAGCCGTGCCACGGCGCCGGCACATGTGATCTCTGTCATAGCTCGGCCGGAGGTTCAGTTTCGGCTCCCGCGTATCCGGCCGGAACGGCCCGGAATTCCGGTACAAACCGCGGCAGGCAATCCGCGCGCGGACATCAACGGTTACGGCACGCGCAGTAGGAAGAAAAAACTCCCGGGCGTGGCGTGCCCCCGGTTCGTGTCTCAAGTTGATTATTATCTCCGCCGTGGCTTGACTCCCGGATACTTACACGCGTGTAATTAGGTATCGAAGGCCAATGCGCAGAAACCGGAACACATCCGGGTGTCCTAGGGGCGGGCAAAGGCTGCAAAATCAGGAGGGAACGCCATGGGGCTAGCAGAGCGTATCCATGAAGATGAGGCCGTTGCCGGCCAGGCTACGGCGAAATACCGGTCGCGCGGCGTGCCGAGCGACTGGTACGTAGATCCGGCCGACCCGGACGCAGCAGACCGCTACAACGAACACGCCAGAGACTCGCTCCAGGACCAGGCCACGGCCTTCCTTGCGGCGCACGACGAACTTCTGGCCGGCAGCCCGGACCAGGACAACGATCTGCACGACCCTCCGATGGAACTGCAGACCCAACACGGCGGAACCACCGTGCAGCCGGTCTGGGTCGGATTGCCTTCCCGGCAGGACTTCGACGATGAAGGTGAGCTCGGCTGGCAGACGGATGCGCTCTGTGCGCAGACAGACCCGGAGGCGTTCTTCCCCGAGAAGGGCGGCTCCACCCGCGACGCCAAGAAGGTTTGTGGCGCATGCAATGTACGTTCGCAGTGCCTCGAATACGCCCTGTCCAATGACGAGCGTTTCGGGATCTGGGGCGGCCTCTCCGAGCGGGAGCGCCGCCGGCTTAGGAAGCGAGCAGTCTAATTCTTCAGGAAGTACGAGTCACCGCCGTTGTGGTCTCCCACGACGGCGGCGACTTCCTCCCCAGGACCCTGGCGGCGCTGGCAGGCCAGACCCGGCCGGCGGATGCTGTTATCGGCGTCGACACCGGTTCCCGCGACCACTCCGCAGCCCTCTTGGAACAGGCGTTCGGCAAGGCCAACGTCACGCACTTCGAGCAAGCCCGGAGCGGCATGGGCGCCGCCGTGGCGGCCGGGCTCAGCGCCCATGCGCCGTGGCACGCGGAAGCCGGGACCGCACGGGACGGTGGAGCCGCCAAACGGCCCGGCGCGGACTGGATCTGGCTGCTGCATGACGACGCCGCACCGGCCCCCGAGGCCCTCGCCGAACTGCTGCACGCCGTGGAACGGGCCCCGTCGGTCACCGTAGCGGGCTGCAAACAGCTCGACTGGCATGCCGAACGCCGCCTGATCGACGTCGGCCTGTCCACCAGCCGCTGGGCCGAACGCCTGACCCTGATCGACGCCGACGAACTGGATCAAGGTCAGTACGACGGCCGCAGCGACACGTTCGCCGTTAATTCCGCCGGCATGCTTGTCCGCCGGGACGTCTGGGAGGATCTCGGGGGTTTTGACCCCGCACTCCCCGGCAGCGGCGACGACGTCGACTTCTGCTGGCGCAACCGGCTGGCCGGACACCGGGTGGTGGTGGTTCCGACCGCCAGAATGTTCCATGTTTCGCATCGCCCCCAGGCGCTGGGCAATGCGAGGGCGGCCCGTAAGGCCCAGGTCCATCTGCGGCTCAAGCACTCGGCCGGCTGGCAGGTCCCGTTGCACGCGGCAGGCGCTCTCCTGGGAAGCGTTTTCAAACTTGTCCTGAGCATCGCCGTCAAGGACCCGGGCCACGGCTTCTCCCAATTGCTCGCAACGTTCGTCGCGCTAGGACGCCCTGCGGCGGTGATCCGCGGCCGCCGCAACGCCGCCAAGTCCCGCCGCATCCGCCGTTCCGTGATCAAGGGACTCCAGACACCCCGACGCGAGGTCTGGGCCCACCGGCGCTCCCTGATGGAAGCCCTGGGCGCAGACGACGCCGGGGAAAGAGTCACCGGCGACGGGTTGGCCGACCAACCCAGCGGGGACTCAGCGCATGACTTCGCTGCCCTCGCCACCTCCGAACGTGGCTGGGTGGGCAACGGTGCGCTGCTCGCCGTGCTCGTCACCACGGCCGCATCCCTGATCGGCCTGCTCAACCTATTCCGGGCCGACGCGGCCTCGGGCGGTGCTCTGATTCCGGTCTCGCCCCGGCTGGCCGAGATCTGGACCCACGCCTCCGGCTGGTGGATCAGCCTCGGTGCCGGCCTGCCCGGCCGCGGCGACCCCTTCGATTACGTGCTCTGGCTGCTGGGCGTGCTTGGCGCCGGAGATGCCAACGCGGCGGTGGTCTGGCTGCTCATCCTGGCCATGCCGTTGTCCGCACTCGGTGCCTGGTTCGCGGCCGGCGCTCTGACGCAGCGACGCCGGCTCCGTCTGGTCGCCGCCTCCTTCTGGGCCTGTGCACCGGCCCTTCAGGTGGCACTCAACCAGGGCCGCCTCGGCGCGTTGCTGGCGCACGTGCTGATGCCCCTGCTGGTCCTCGCGCTGCTGCGGGCCACCGGCACCGCCGTCGGACGCGGGCGTTATGCTGTTCCGGCCCCGGGGGAGAGGCGCTTTACGGAGAAGCTCCCCGCTAGGCCCGGCATCAACGGAACCCCCTCCTGGACCGCGGCAGCCGCAGCCGGGCTTGCGCTGGCCGTGGTCACCGCGGCGGCCCCCGCCCTGCTGGTGCCCTCCATCGTGGTGGTGATCCTGTGCGGCGTGCTCCTCGGCCGCCGGGGCCGCACGGTGTGGTGGGCGCTGCTGCCCAGCGCGGCGCTCTTTGTGCCGTTCGCCTTCTCGGTCATCGACCGGCCGCGGGCCCTGCTGGCCGATCCCGGCCTTCCCCTGGGCTTCGACGCGGCGCCGCTCTGGCAGCAGGCGCTGGGCCAGCCGCTCGGTTTCGCCGCGGACGGCGGCCTGACCGGCCTCCCGTTCTTCGGCGGCACCGCCGGCGGCCCGCTTGTGCCGTGGGCGCTGATGCTCGCCCTGCTGGTCGGGCTGCCCGTCCTGCTGCTCGCGACCGCCGCGCTCTTCCTGCCGGGACGCCGGGCATACGTTGCCCGGTGGCTCTGGGCGGCGTCTGTGCTCATGTTGGCCGGCGGCTGGCTCGCCGGGCACATCGCCACCGGGGCCGGCGCCGGCGTCCTGGTCGCCCCCTTCACCGGACCTACCGTGTCCGCTGCCGCGTTCGGAATCCTCGGCGCCGCCCTGCTCGGAGCCGAAGGGTTGCTGGACGCCGCCGGCCGGGCCGCCGCAGCGACGGCCGGACGCAGGATCCTGATCCGCACCACTGCCGCGACGGCCACGGTCCTGCTGCTCGCCGGACCGCTGGCCGGACTCACGGCGTGGGCCGCGCAGAACCTCCTGCAGCCTGGGACTCCGGCCGCGGCGTCTGCCGACGCGCGGGCAGCTGCCGATTCGACCGGGACTGCCGCTGCCGCGGCGGACGCCGGCTCTCCGGCCGGCGCGGGAAGCCTCGGCACCCCGCGGCTGGTCCAGCCGGCCACGCCCCGCACCCTCCCGGCCACGGCGACCGACCGCGGTGAGGGCCCGGAACAGGCCCGGACCCTGATCATCTCCATCACCGGAAACGGCGGCTACGACGCCACGCTGATGCGCGGTGCCGGTACCACCCTGGATGCGCTGTCCGCGGTCGCCGCCGCCCGGTCCATCCAGGGGGAACCGGGGCAGGAAACGGTCCGCGACGACGACGCCGTCGCCGGGTCCCTGCGCAGCGTGGTGGCGACGATAGTGGTCGGACAGGGAGTGGATCCCCGCGAAGACCTGGAACGGCTCGGAGTCGGCTTCGTGGTGCTGCGGGCCTCGGACACCGCGGCCCAACTCACTTCCAGCCGGATGGACGCCGTCCCCGGGCTGGTCGCCGTCGGCAACACGGACGCCGGCTGGCTGTGGCGGATCAGCCCGCTGAACCAGCCCGTCATCGAAGCTGCCGACGTCGCGCACCGCGTACGGATCGTCGACGGCGCCGGTGCGGCCATCGGGCTGTTGCCTTCGGAAGCGGTGTCCGCCGGCGCTCCGGTGCCAGCCGGGCCGGAAGGCCGCCTCGTCGTACTGGCCGAACGCGCCGACCCGGGCTGGACCGCCTGGCTCGACGGTCAGCGCTTGACCGCCACGACCTCGGGCTGGGCCCAGGCCTTCACCCTGCCCACAGAGGCCGGCCGGCTGAGCATCCGCTACGAGGCGCCGTGGGCCCTCTGGACGGCCATAGCCCAGACCGTCGTGATCGGCCTGACTGTCCTGCTCGCCATTCCCGTGCCGGCGCGCCGGCCGAACACCGGGCTCTCACGGGACGAAGGCTCCCTGCGTAAGGAACATCAGCATGCATAACGAATCCGGCGACGTCGCGAATGCCGGCCACGAAGCCGCCAGGCAGCAGGCGCCAGGAGGGCGGGCCCCGGAACAGCGGGGCCCGGACCAGTTGCTCTCTGGCGAGCAGGTTCCGGAGCCGCTGCAATCCGCGCAGCAGCCAGCACCAAAGCCGACCAGCCGGAGGGGGGCCGACCCGGCGCCGGCGAGGCTGAAACGCCTTCCGCGCGGCGGCACGGTGGCCGGCGTCCTCTCCGCCCTGGTGCTCGTCGCCGCGGGTGGCGGGCTCGTGTCGGCGGCCTCGCTGTCGCCGCAGGGACCCGGCAGCAGCAGGCTGCTCGAGGCGCCCCTGGCCGCCGTGCCCGCCGGCAGCAGCGTCGGCGTCTGTCCCGGACCCGCCCGGCTGCTGGAAGGTACGCCGGTGGGCACCGATCCGCAGTTCAGTCCGGAATCTGACACCGCAAACAGCGTCGTGAATGCGGTGGTGCTCAGCTCCACCGCGGGAACCCTCCCCGGCAGCCGGCTCGCTTCGCTGCAGGGCAAGACCCTGGTTGAGCTCGCCAAGGCCGCCGGCCCGTCCGCACCGGAGACGCCCGCCGCGAGGCCCGCCGCCGGGTCGCCCGTGCTGCGGGCAGGGGTGGTACCGCAGCACGCCGTCGACGGGGTCAGCGTCCTGAGCGCGGATGCGCAGGCGAACCGCCAGGCCTCCGCCGGCGCCATTCTGAGTTACACGGCCAGAGACGGCGACCTTCGCGGTTCAGCCGCGGCGGCCTGCCAGCAGCCGGCGAACGATCTGTGGCTGATCGGCGCGAACACCGCGCTCGGCCGGACTGCCGTCCTGAACCTCAGCAACGCCTCAACCACCCCGGCCACGGTCAGCCTCGACTTGTACGGGGCGAAGGGCCTGATCCAGGCCCCCGGAAGCCGGGGACTCCTCGTGGCCCCGGGCAGCACCCGCTCGGTCATCCTGGCCGGCCTGGCCCCCGGGCAGGAACGGCTCGGCGTCCGGGTGCGCAGCGCCGGCGGCCCAGTGGCTGCCGTAATCCAGCAGAGCGTGCTCCGCGGACTCACCCCGGGCGGAGTCGACTTCATCGTGCCGGGAACCGCTCCCGCCGTCCGTCAGGTGATCTCCGGCGTCGATATCCAGGATCCCGCCGCGCTGGCGGCCCTCACCGCGAAACCGGGTTCCGCCGACGCCGGGCCATCCCTCCAGATCGCGGTGCCCGGTTCCGCCGACGCCGTCGTGGCCATCAAGCTCTACGGACCTGACGGGCAGAAGGTTCTGCCCGGTGGCGGGGTCGTAAAGGCCACGGCAGGCACGGTCACCGAAGTCTCACTGGCCGGTGTGCCGGCGGGCTATTACACGGTCGAGGCCAGCTCGGACGTCTCCTTCGCCGCTGCCGCGCGTGTCACCAAGGGACTCGCTTCCGAAGATGCCTCGGATCTGGCCTGGTCCCCGGCCTCGGCCAGACTCGGAAGCCAGCATGTTGTGCCCCTACCCGCCGCGGGGGACCGCTATCTGGTGTTCGGGGCGCCGGACGGGCGGGCCACAATCTCCTACACGCCGATTACGGCTGACGGAAAGATCCGGTCGGCCGCCGCCGCGGACATGGCCGGCGGAACCACGGCCTCCATCAATGTGCCCGCCGATGTGGACGGTTCGCCGGTCGTGGGCTATCTGCTGTCCGCCGCCGGCGAGGCGTCCTATGGTGCCGTGCTGCTGCAGCAGGACGGCACGCAGGACATTTCAGCCGTCGCGGTGGCTCCCGGCGCCGCCGGCCAGGAACAGGTCCCGGTCACGCTGGGATACTGACTGCGGTTGGCAGGTACTGACTGCAGTCGGCGGAGGGACTGGTTGCGGTCCCGGTGCGCCGGACCTGCCGCGTCAGTACCGGCGGCGGTACACCCGGGTCCAGGGATTCCGGCGGCACGCCAAGCATCTCGGCGGTGCGCTCCACGACGACGTCGTGCACGAGGTCCTGGAGCTCCTCCCGGCTGCCGCAGGCCTGTTCGACGACGAGCCGGAACAGCGTAATGACCGGACCTTCCTCGTCCGTTGCCGGGGTGTAGGCGCCCATTGGGGCGGGGCCTCCATCCGCAAGGAGCTGTTCCAGCCCCGGTGGGATCTCGTCAACGGCAAAGCGGACGCCGTCCAGCGGTTTGCCCCAGATGTCATGGAGCCGCTGGGCCGAGTCGAGGACGAAATCGTCAAAACGGTCGGAGCGGGTCCGGTATCCCGGCAGGGTGGGCAGCATGAGTTCGCCCCGGAGGCCGCGCCCGTGCCTGTTCCTGCGGCGCTGCCGGAAGCCTCGCGGTGCGGCGTTGTGGCCGGAACCGGCCGGCGCGGAAACGGCGTCGCCGGCTGCGGCGGCGGGGTCAGCCAAGCGGACCGTAAAACCCGGATCTTGGTGCGATGACTGCATATGTTGACTCTAAACCCGGCGGATGATTTACGCGATATGGCCCCCGCGACCCGCCGCGGGAGGTCCGCGGGTGCGGGAATCCGGCGCGGAAGGGGAGTAGTCTGTGATGTCGTGGGTGCAATTCGTCTTTGTTCAAGGTCAGCCTGCCGCATTTCGGCGGTGGCCACTTTGACGTACGTCTATGCCGACTCCACCGCCGTGCTGGGGCCGCTGGCCACCTACGCCGAGCCGCATTGCTATGACCTGTGCGAACAGCACGCCGGGTCCCTGACCGTCCCGCGCGGCTGGGAAGTCCTGCGGCTGGCAATGCCGGCGACACCGGCGGGGCCCGGTCCCGACGACCTGCTGGCGCTGGCGAACGCAGTCCGTGAGGCGGCGTCGCGGCCCCGTGCGTCGGACACGATCCCGGGCCAGCGGAACGCGCACCCCGCCTTGGAGGCGCCGTCTGCGGCGGAAGGCACCCGCAGGGGGCACCTGCGCATTCTGCGTGAACCATCGTGAGCTGCAACTGGCGGTAGGCTGGGAACTGCAAAATCCGTAAGCCACCGGCGCCAGCTGCGGCGCCCACCAGGGAGCGTTCATCATGCCGAATCTCAGTCCTGAGCTCTTGTCCGTCCTGCGCTGCCCCGTCACTGGATCCGCCCTGGTCCAGGAAGGCGAGGAGCTCGTCGCGACGGCGGCAGACGATTCCGGCGCGAAGCCGCGCTACCGCATCGAAGACGGCATTCCGCTGCTGCTGCCGCCGGAGCTGCTCCCGGCGGCCACCGCGGCGCCCTCCGACCAGCACGACGCCGGGCCCCGCGCCGCCGGTTAGGCCAAGGACGGGATAAGGCAGCGGAAATGCCCTTGCGGCGGCGGCCCCGCCCGGACCTGTCCCTCCGCGCCAATCCCGGAAACAGGCGGCCGAACTACTTCCAGTCACCGACACGCAAGGCCACAGCCACCCGGCCACCGGCGACCAGCCGGCAACACAAAGGATTCACATGACTTTCGACTACAAGATCGCGGACATCTCCCTGGCCGAGGCGGGCCGCCACCAGATCCGCCTCGCCGAGCACGAAATGCCCGGCCTGATGTCCCTGCGGGCGGAATTCGGCGCCAGCCAGCCGCTGAAGGGCGCCCGGATCGCCGGCTCCCTGCACATGACCGTGCAGACCGCGGTGCTGATCGAGACCCTCACCGCCCTTGGCGCCGAGGTCCGCTGGGCTTCCTGCAACATCTTCTCCACCCAGGATGAAGCAGCGGCCGCCGTCGTGGTCGGCAACGGAACCGTAGAGGACCCGCAGGGCGTCCCGGTCTTCGCCTGGAAGGGCGAAACCCTCGAGGAATACTGGTGGACCGCCCAGCAGATCCTCACCTGGCCGGGTGCGGACAGCGACCCGGACCTCGGCGCGAACATGATCCTGGACGACGGCGGCGACGCCACCATGCTGGTGCACAAGGGCGTCGAGTTCGAAGCGCTCGGCGCCGTGCCGGACGCCGGTGCCGACGAATCCGAAGAAGGCCGCATCTTCCTGGACGTGCTGCGCGGCTCGCTGCACGAGGACCCGCTGAAGTGGACCCGCATCGGCTCCCGCCTGCTCGGCGTTACCGAGGAAACCACCACCGGCGTGCACCGCCTGTACCAGCTGGCCGAGCAGGGAAAGCTGCTGTTCCCGGCGATCAATGTCAACGACTCCGTCACCAAGAGCAAGTTCGACAACAAGTACGGCATCCGGCACTCGCTGCCCGACGGCATCAACCGCGCCACCGATGTCCTCATGGGCGGCAAGGTCGCCGTCGTCTGCGGTTACGGCGACGTCGGCAAGGGCGCTGCGGAGGCCTTCCGCGGCCAGGGATCCCGCGTGATCGTGACCGAGATCGACCCCATCTGCGCGCTCCAGGCCGCCATGGACGGGTATCAGGTCGCGAAGCTGGAATCCGTGCTCAGCGAGGGCCACATTTTCATCACCACCACCGGCAACAAGGACGTCATCATGGCCGAGCACATGGCCGGCATGCGCGACAAGGCCATCGTGGGCAACATCGGCCATTTCGACAACGAGATCGACATGGCCGGACTCGCCCGGACCCCCGGCATCAGGAGGGTCGAGATCAAGCCGCAGGTGCACGAGTGGGTCTTCGACGAAGGCACCGCGGAAGAGCGGTCCATCATCGTCCTCTCCGAGGGCCGGTTGTTGAACCTCGGCAACGCCACCGGGCACCCGTCGTTCGTGATGAGCAACTCCTTCGCCAACCAGACGATCGCGCAGATTGAACTGTTCACCAAGCGGGACCAGCCCGAGGGCGGGCGCGAGTACGAGAAGCAGGTCTACGTGCTGCCGAAGATCCTCGACGAGAAGGTCGCCCGGCTGCACCTGGACGCCCTCGGCGTCGAACTGACCGAGCTGTCCAAGGAGCAGGCCGAGTATTTGGACCTTGATGTGGCCGGTCCGTACAAGCCGGCGCACTACCGCTACTAGGAACTGCGCGCTTCCCGTTCCAACCGGGCTCCGGACCGAGGTCCGGAGCCCGGTTGTGACCTGTTCGTAGCGGAAACCGCGGCGGAACTGTCAGGAAATTCGCCTATGCTGGCAGAAAGACACAGTGAGCCGTGACCGGGGCCTGGTCGAGGCGGTCCGGACGGAATAGGGCCAGCCCGAATGGTCCAGGAAAAAATGCAGTGGGGGACACAGGACGTGGTCAGAACCGAAGACAGTGGGGACCTCCGCCCGGAGTCCGGGCGCCGTAAGCGCAGTACCGGCAAGATCCTTGTCGTCGCCGCGATCTGCGCTGCCGTCGGCGCCGGCGGCATCGGGGTGGCCACCGCACCGCAGTGGGCCCATGCCGGCATGCCCTCGGAATCCTCATCGCCCTTGCGGAACGTGCCCGGCCTCGCCGCCCCCGTGGTTAAGCCCGTTGAGCTCGGCGTGACCCCGACCGATGGTGCCAAGGGCGTCAACCCTGCCGCGACACCCTCCGTCAAAGCCGTCAACGGACTCGTGAAGGACGTCGTGCTGGAACCCGCCAGCGGCGGCGGCCGGGTCCCGGGCACGACCAGCCCCGACGGCTCCACCTGGACCGCGGAGGATCCGCTGGAATTCGACACCCGATACCAGTATTCCTTCACGATTGTCGACGAAGCGGGCCGGGAGACGAAGAAATCCCAGAGCTTCAGCACGGTGGCCAAGGCCAACGAGGCCGATGCCGCCGTGAACCCCCTCAACGGCACGACCGTCGGTGCGGGACAGCCCATCGAGATTGTCTTCAGTGAGCCGGTCCTGAACAAGGAAGCGATGGAGAAGGCGGTCACCGTCACCGCTTCTTCGGGCCAGGCCGTCGCGTGGCGCTGGTATTCGGACCGGCGGGTCCGGATCCGTCCCGAGGCGTTCTGGGCCGCCAACACCCAGGTCACGGTCGACCTGAAGCTCTTCGGCGTGGATTTCGGTAACAAGATGATCGGCAACTCCGACGTCCTGGTGTCCTTCAAGGTGGGGCCGCAGCGCTCTCGCCGTGGTGGATGACGTCACCAAGACGATGAAGGTGTACTTCGACGGGCAGTTGGTCCGGACCGCGCCGGTGACACTGGGGGATGCCGACTGGCTCTCACCTACCGGCTATGCCGTCATCATGGAGCAGGAACGGCGCTCCAAGTTCAACGCCGGAAGCATCGGCCTGAAACCGGGAGACAAGGGTTACTACCCGCCGCTGACCGTGGAATACGCCAACCGGCTGACAAGCTCGGGTGTGTACGTCCACCAGGCCCTCGAGTCTGCCTGGCGTGCAGTCGGCCGGTCCAACGTCTCGCACGGCTGCGTCGGCCTGCTCCCGGCGGACGCGGCGTGGTTCTTCAACAATATGACGAGCGGTGACGTGGTCCAGACGCTCAACACCGGCGCCCCGCCGGTGGAGCCGCTGGAGGGCTTCGGCGACTGGAACATCCCTTGGGCACAGTACGCGAAACGCTGACGGCCGGTCCGCCCAGCGGCAACCTTCGGTCCGGCGAAAATAGCCGCCGTAATCCCGGCGGCCTCCCGGGGTGGCACCTCGCCCGCCGGGAGGGTCTGGCGGTAGTCTCGGAATCAGAGATATTGCGTTGCCAGGCGCAGGCCGGGCGGCACGAAAGCCTACGGAAGCGAAGCTGCAGTGACTGACACAGGTCCCACCCCTCCGAATCGACAGGATCCGCACCTGGATCCCGCCGATGACAGCGACGAGCCCGCCTTCGACTGGATGAAGCCGGCCTCCGCGGGCAGGGAGGAACCGGACAACGACGCAGGACCCGCCGGAGCGGGATCCGCCGGAGCGGGATCCGACGCGGAGCCGGCAACCGGCCCGGAGCCGGCAGCGGGCCCGGTGCCGGAAATCGGCGCGGCTGCCGGGGCGAGCGCAGTGCCGGGCCGCCGGGCCGACCGCAAGGCCGCGGAAGCCGCGGCCGCCTCGCCCGGACCACGGGAGGAGCCGCCGCACACTTCCGCCCTGCAGATCCGCCCACCCCAGGAAGAGGTTGAACGCCGGAATGCCGAACGCGAGCACGCCGCGAACACCAAGCCCGTCCTCCCGCGGGTGATGCAGGTCCTGCTGGCCATCTGCTTCCCGATCATCCTGCTGGTGATCGCCGTCCGGGCCGTCACCAGCCCCTTGTTCCTGTGGGTCGAGTACAACCGGCCCGGCTTCCCGGGCGACGGCTACGGCTTCAGCACGGACGACCGGATGACCTACGGCTCCTACGCCGTGGACTACCTCAGCAACTGGTCCGGCCCGCGTTACCTTGGGGAGCTCGTCGACCGCAGCGGCGACCAGCTTTTCAAGGAAGGCGAAGTCAGCCACATGGCCGACGTCAAGCTGGTCATCCTGTCCGCCTTCGGCGCCGGCGTCCTGCTGATCCTGCTCAGCCTCATCGCCATCACCTACCTGCGGCGCCGCAGCACCGGGGGAGTCCGCCGTGGCCTCTTCGCCGGCTCCATGGTCACTCTCGTTCTCATCATCGGCCTGGCCGTGCTCGCCGTCCTCGGCTGGGAGCAGTTCTTTACCGAGTTCCACCGCCTGTTCTTTGCCAGCGGCACCTGGACCTTCTCCCTGCAGGACACGCTGATCCGCTTGTTCCCCGGCCAGTTCTGGGTGGATGCCGGCATCGTCATCGGGGCCATGGTGCTGCTCGTCTCCCTGGCCACGCTGATCCTCACCTGGCCCACGCGGAAGCGCCGCGGACTGCCCAAGAGAGGCCCGGCAGCGGGTGGCACAGCTGGGAACCTCCAGTCAACGGACGGCACTCCCGCGGAGGATGCGGCAGCGGACGGCCCGGCAACGGGGGACGCGGCCGAAGAGCCTGCCGGAATACGGTCGCGCTTCAAGCGCGCCAAAGCCCGGAAGACGAGAGCAGCCGAGGGTGCCGCGGAAGGACCTGGCGGCCCTGCAGCCACCGATTCCGGTACCGGGGCAGACGCGGGCACGGATCAGGCAGAAGCGGACGGCAAGCCTTCCCGGGGCCACTCCAGCACTGTCTGATTCAAGCACCGGCCGCGGAGCGATAACCCATCGCCGGGTCAAAGACGGTATGGCGGCTTCTGCCGTAGAGCCGGGCGATATCTATCTGGAATTCCCGTACGACGGCGTCTTGAGTTTGAGGGACGGCGTCAGGTGCCAGGACGTCCCGGGCGAGGCGCCTCGCTTGCGGCGAAGACGCGCCGGGCACCGGGGGCCTTTGGCCAGCGCCGGGATTTGGCCCAGGTGCGGTCCGGATACAGAAACCAGGGCAGGTAGCCTGCCTCGATTCCCGCGAGGATGGCCCCGGCGCGCCAGTCCCGGCGGCACGACCGCCGGAATGCCGGGCGGCGGGGGGTCCGCCGCGGACTCTTCGCCGGCTCCATCGTCAACCTCGTCATCATCACCGGTGTGGGAGTGCTAGCCGTACTCGGCTGGGAGCAGTTCTTCACCGAGTTCCACCGGGTCTTCTTCGCCAACGGAACGTGGACCTTCTCCTTGCAGGACACCTGATCCGATTGTTCCCGGGCCAGTTCTGGGTGGACGCCGGCGACGTCGCGGGGCACGAGGACCCACGGCTCCGGGCGAAGATGCCGACCGGTCCACCGACCCGGACACGGAGGCAGCTGCTGCCAGCTATGCATACGGAGCCTCCGGGCCTTGGCGGACGCTGCGCCAGCGGATGGCCGGACGGCACCGTCCAGTCCAGCTTCCTCCGAGAACCCCAGCACCTCAGTCAACAACCGCATCAGCTACCGTGGCGTTGCGGATGCGCCGTAGGTACGCCGGGCTACGCGTTGACGTCCACGGCCAGTTGATCGATCCAGCCGCCGAGCGAGGTCCAGTCGCTCCAGGCAGCACCTGCGGGGGTTAGCTGCCATCTGTGCCAGAGGGCGTGATCGCTTCCGATGACGAGGGCTTCGAGTCGTCCATCCGGGTTCCGGGCGACCGCAGGTTTGTCGCACTGGCCACCCAGGGACGCCCAGCCGCTCCATGCCCCGCTCGGGGCTACCTGCCAGTTGTGCCAGAGCGCTTTGTCGCTGCCGACAACAAAGACTTCAAGCCGATCGTCTGCGTTGCGGTGGACTTTGGGTTGGTCGACCCAGCCGCCCAAGGAATTCCAGCCGCTCCAGCCGGCACCGTCTCGCCAGATGTGCCAGAGCGCGCGGTCGTTGCCAACGACGAAGACTTCCAGGCGTCCGTCCCCGTTTTGCCCGACAGTGGGTTGGCTAACCGAGCCGCCAAGGGAAGCCCAGCCACTCCATGCCCCACCCGGGCTCGCCTGCCAGTTGTGGTGGAGCGCTTTGTCGCTGCCGACAACGAAGACTTCAAGGCGGCCGTCCGCGTTGTGCCCAATGGTGGGTTCGGCGACCCAGCCGCCAAGGGAAGCCCAGCCGCTCCATACGCGACCGCTTTGCACGTTGTGGTGGAGCGCGTGGTCGCTGCCGACGACGAAGGCTTCCAGGCGCCCGTCCTGGTTCTCCCCGATGGTGGGTTGGTTAACCCAGCCGCCAAGGGAAGCCCAGCCGCTCCACGCCCCGTCCCGGCTTAGCTGCCAGTTATGCCAGAGCGCGTGGTCGTTTCCAACAACGAAGGCCTCGAGGCGCCCATCGCCGTTGCGTCCGATAGCCGGTTGGTCGACGCCGCCGCCTAATGATGACCAGCCGCTCCAGACGTTACCCGGAGGCAGCTGCCAGTTGTGGTGGAGGGCTTTGTCGCTGCCGCGGCCGAAAGCCTCCAGGCGTCCGGATCGCACCGGGGCCGTGAGGGGAACGGAAGCCGCACGGTCCGCCAAGGGCACCTGTTGCTTGAAAATCGGCAGGGCAGCCACAGCGAGGATGCCAGCGCCAGCCTTCAGGGTTTGGCGTCGGCTGATTGCTTGCCGCAAGTCGCCGTCAGAAGCACCTGGTGGGGTTGAAGAGTTGGTTCGTGTCTCAGACATCGGAACCTCCATAGATAGTTCAAGATAATGCACGCAACGAGTGTGGATCAAAGAATCTGCTCCGGGTGAGGTGACGGCTAGCAACCTCCCGCGTGCAGGGATGGCGTCCGCAATTACCCCTTGTCATGACGCTTACGGGGTCTGACGTGGCCGTAGCGGGAGCGGCTGATGGCCAGGTCCTCAAGTCATCAACGGCCCGCAACGCCGGCTATCGTGACGGAATTGTTGACGTGGTGATTCATCCGATCAGGTCCTCCCTGACGGACTTTCGGAGCCCGGATCTCCTAGATGCCGGGGCGTCACCTTGCATGGAAGAGCCCGGAACAGAACTGCCCGTTAATTAGCATCCTTGGAGCTCGCGGTCCGTTGAGATGGAAGCGGACTGCGGCTAAGAGGCGGGTGGCGACGACATCACTGAGGAACACCTCAGAAAGTTACGAGATACAGATCGGTATGCAACCCATATGGATCGCGTCACGCGGGCTAAACCCCGCGTACAATGAAACTAGCCTCAAGGAATGGGATATACTACCAGATTAATTATATGGGCTTGAGCATCTGATGGGCCATCGACGGGCCTAATATTCCTCGCTCGTCCAGGACGCCGAGAAGGCATCGCTGCTGTGAATGAAAACGCGGCACCTTGGCTCGTTGTGGATGGTCCTTCCTGCACCGCAGACCCCCGCCACGAGCACGCCGGGCGTCGGGGCGTAAGGCGCTGATGGCCGCTTGATTTCGGCTTTGCCCCGCGGCGGGTGTGATGGCACCCGGGGGCTTCGGTCCTGCCTGGCGGCGGCGGGCTTACCCTGCAGTCCTGCCCTAGATCCAGGACGGCATCCACATCCGGAACCGCCAGTCCTGGTAGGGAATGGTCTCGGCAGCCCAGACAGGGTAGAAGAACGCGGACACCACGACGGCGGTGACAACGAAGAGCGTCACGACGTACAAGCCGGAGCGACGGCGCCAGAGGGGGTCCGTCCGCTTGCCCAGCACGAGGCCGAGGCAATACACGAGGGCGAGGATCAGGAACGGCTCGAAGGACACGGCGTAGAAGTAGAACATGGTCCGGTCCGGATACAGAAACCAGGGCAGGTAGCCTGCTGCGATTCCCGCGAGGACGGCCCCCGCGCGCCAGTCCCGCCGGCCGGCCCACCAGAAGAGCAGGACGCCCAGGCAGATCGCCGCGCTCCACCAGATCAGCGGATTACCCACCGAGAGGATGGCTGTGGCGCAGTTGCCCGTCCCGCAGCCGGGGCTGTCCGGTGAGGGGGATTCGTAGAAGAACGAGGTGGGCCGGCCGAGCACCAGCCAGGTCCACGCGCTCGCCTCGTAGGGATGGTCCGCGCTGAGCCCCTGATGGAACTTGTACGCCTCCAGGTGATAGTGGGCGAGGGACCTCACCGCGTTGGGCAGCCAGCCCCATTCCGCCGACGCGTTGGTGTCCGCCCAGTGCCGGAAATAGGCGTCCTTGGACCGGAACCAGCCGGTCCAGCTCGCGGCGTAGGTGAGGGCAGCGACCGGGACAATGCTCAGGAACGCCGGAATGCCGTCCTTGAGGATGCCGCCGCTGATCCAGCCGTGGATTCCGGCGATCCGCCGGGCGCTCAGGTCCCAGAAAACGGTCATCAGTCCGAACCCGGCAACGAAGAACAGGGCGGACCATTTGGTTCCGACCGCGAGTCCCAGGCACACTCCGGCCGCAATGCGCCACCAGCGGATGCCCAGCCACGGACCGGAGGCGAGCTGGAGGGCTGATGGCCTGCCGCCGGGGGATGCGGCGGCCCGCCGGCCGAGCCGTTCCGCGAGCCGGCGCCGGCCGTCGTGGCGGTCCAGCAGCAGGGCGCCAAACGCGGCCAGGACCCAGAACATCAGGAAGATATCCAGCAGCGAGGTGCGGGACATCACCAGATGGTGCCCGTCGATTGCCAGCAGCACGCCGGCGACAGCCCCGAGGGTCAGTGAGCCAAACAGTTTCTGCGCGATCAGGGCCAGCAGGAAGATCGACAGCGTGCCGGCCAAGGCCGCTCCGAACCGCCAGCCGAAGGGGTTGTCCGGGCCGAAGAGCCACATTCCCGCAGCGATCATCCATTTGCCGACCGGCGGGTGGACCACGTACTCGGGCGTGTCGAGCAGAACCCCGGGGTTGCCGGCAATAAAGGAATCGTTGGCCTTCTCCGGCCACGCCCGTTCGTAGCCGCTGATCAGGAAGGAATAGCCGTCCTTGACGTAGTAGGTTTCGTCGAAGACCAGATTGCGGGGCGTGTCCAGCCGGACAAAGCGCAGGATCCCGCCGAGGGCGGCGGTGAGGGCCGGGATCAGCCAGAACCACAGGCGCAGTGACGGCGGATAGTCCCGCCAGCTCCGGACACCGCCGATCAGGCGATCCTTGAGGGCCTCGGGAGTGTAGGCCTCCGCGGGGCGGCTGATCCAGCGGTGCCCCTCCAGATTGCGTCCGGTCGGGGCGGTCGAGGGCGCCGGTCCGGCTGAACCGGCCTCGGCGGGCCGCGTGGGGGTCTGCGTCACCTTGCCCATGCTACCTTTGCAGCCCGGCGCCGGCCGCCCTCGCGCCCGCAGTAGGCTGGTCGTGTGGACCATGACATGAACACCTCCCCGAATCAGGACGGCGACGCCGGAGAACAGCCCGCCGAGGGAGGCGCGGCCAGCGGGCAGCCCCGCGAACCGGAAACAGTTCCGGACGGCGTTCCGGCGGCTGCGTCGCCGGCAGGCCCGGGCCGGATCGTGCTGGCGGCGACCCCGATCGGCAACGTCGGTGACGCCTCGTCCCGGCTGATCGAACTGCTGACGACGGCGGACATCGTCGCTGCGGAGGACACCCGGCGGCTGCACCGGCTGGTCCAGGGCCTGGGCGTCACCGTGGGCGGCCGCGTGATCAGCTACCACGAGCACAACGAGGCGGCCAAGACCGGGGAGCTCCTGGACCAGGTCCGGTCCGGGAAGACCCTCGTGATGGTCACCGATGCCGGCATGCCGTCGGTCTCGGACCCGGGTTTCCGCCTGGTCGAAGGGGCCGTTGCGGCCGGCCTCACGGTCACCGCCGTCCCCGGGCCCTCGGCCGTACTTACGGCGCTGGCATTGTCCGGGCTGCCGACGGACCGTTTCTGCTTTGAGGGGTTCCTGCCGCGGAAAGCCGGTGAACGCTCCTCACGGCTGGCGGACCTCGATGCCGAGCGGCGCACCATGGTGTTCTTTGAAGCACCGCACCGGCTGGAGCCGATGCTCCGCGCCCTGCGCGAACGTTTCGGCGCGGACCGCCGTGCCGCCGTCTGCCGGGAACTGACCAAGACGTATGAGGAAGTCATCCGCGGCAGCCTGCGCGAACTGCTGGAATGGGCCGAGAGCAACGAGGTGCGCGGTGAAATTGCCGTCGTCGTCGGAGGCGCCCCGGAACGGGAGCCAGGCAAGCCGGAGGACCACGTGGCCGCCGTCAATGCGCTGATTGCCCAGGGGATCCGGCTCAAGGAGGCCGTCGCGGCGGTGGCCGAAGACACCCGGGTCAGCAAGCGGGAGCTCTACTCCGCGGTGCTCGCAGCGCGCTGACCCGGCCGGTAGGCCGGCATCGGGCGATCGACTCGTGGCTGTGCAGCTGCACAGCGGATCCCGGTTGCGGTAGTGCGGGTATGCGTAGACATCGCGGAGAATGCGGCAGTACCGTGATGGTAAATCCAGCGCTGGCCCCCAGCGCTGAAGCCGACCCAAGTTCACCCGAATTGCCGACGAGGGAGTCAATCGTGACCGTAACTGCCCAGCCCATTATTACCGCTGAGCGCGAGAGTGCGCTGCTGGCCTCCGTACCGACGGGCCTGCTGATTGACGGGCAGTGGCGCCCGGCCGCCTCGGGAAAGACCTTTGATGTGGAGGACCCTTCGACCGGCGGGGTGCTGCTGAGCATCGCCGACGCGGGGCCCGAGGATGGGGCCGCCGCGCTGGACGCAGCCGCCGCCGCCCAGGAGTCCTGGGCAAAGGTGCCGCCGCGGCAGCGCGGTGAGATCCTGCGCCGCGCCTTCGAACTGGTGACCGAGCGTGCCGAGGACTTCGCACTGCTGATGACCCTGGAGATGGGCAAGCCGCTGGCGGAGGCCCGGGGCGAAGTCACCTACGGTGCCGAGTTCCTGCGCTGGTTCTCCGAGGAGGCCGTGCGCGCCTTTGGCCGCTACTCCGTCTCCCCGGACGGGAAGTCCCGGCTGCTGGTGACGAAGAAGCCGGTAGGCCCCTGCCTGCTGATCACCCCGTGGAACTTCCCGCTGGCGATGGCCACCCGCAAGATCGCGCCGGCCGTGGCCGCCGGCTGCACCATGGTGCTCAAATCCGCGAACCTCACCCCGCTGACCTCGCAGCTGTTTGCCGCCGTGATGATGGAAGCCGGGCTGCCGGCCGGCGTCCTGAACGTGATCCCCACGTCCACCGCCGGCGCCACCACGGGTCCACTGATCAAGGATGCCCGGCTGCGTAAGCTCTCCTTCACCGGTTCCACCGAAGTCGGGCGCCGGCTGCTGGCCGACGCCTCCGAAACGGTCCTGCGGACCTCGATGGAACTCGGCGGAAACGCCCCGTTCGTCGTGTTCGAGGACGCCGACGTCGATGCCGCCGTCGCCGGGGCGATGCTCGCCAAGCTGCGGAACATGGGTGAGGCCTGCACCGCCGCGAACCGCTTCATCGTGCACGAGTCCGTCGCCGATGAGTTTGCCGGGAAGTTCGCTGCGAAAATGGGCGAGATGACCACCGCCCGGGGAACGGAAGCGGACTCCAAGGTCGGCCCGCTGATTGATGCGAAGAGCCGGGACAAGGTCCACGAACTGGTCAGCGATGCTGTCTCCTCCGGTGCCGTGGCGATCGTCGGCGGCGGACCGGTGGACGGACCGGGATACTTCTACCAGCCGACCATTCTGAAGGGCGTCGCGGAGGGCACCCGGATCCTGTCCGAGGAGATCTTCGGACCCGTCGCGCCGATCATCACGTTCTCCTCCGAGGACGAGGCGGTGCGGCTGGCCAACAACACCGAGTACGGGCTGGTGGCCTACGTCTTCACGAACGACCTGAACCGCGGACTCCGGATGGGCGAGCGTCTGGAAACCGGCATGCTGGGCCTGAATGCCGGCGTGATTTCCAACGCCGCGGCGCCGTTCGGCGGGGTCAAGCAGTCCGGCCTCGGACGCGAGGGCGGCCTGGAGGGCATCGAGGAATACCTCTACACCCAGTACATCGGAATCGCCGACCCCTACGCAGGCTAGGGGGCAGGCCAGCCCCGGCGCGCCCGGCGCACCCGGCGGAACACGTTGCGGGTCCTCAACCAGGAACCCGCAGCGCGGCGCCGGGTGCGCTTTGCTACCTGCGACAGGGCACTGACAGGCGCCAATACCGACCGGCGCCAGCTGCCCATGACCGAGGGCGGCAGCCAGGCCGCGCGGGCGCGGACGAGCGGCCGCGCGTTGGCCCGCAACGTGGCCCGGACGGCGGCGATCCTGGCGGCAGCCGCGTTCCCGGCGCCGCTCGGCCGGTTGTCGCCCGCCCCGCCGCCCGGGCGCCCGTACTGGTGCCGCTCGAAATCGTCGGTGAGGGAAGCCACCGCCGTGTGGGCGGCAGCGCCGGGACCATCCGGCCCGCCCAAGGCGACGGAGGCCCGCAGCCGCTCGGAGAAGTGCCTCGGCGTCTCAGCGGTCCCGGGTGCAACTCCGTAGTCCGTGGCGAGATCACGCAGTTCAGCGAAAGCCGGCAGGGCAATCCCGCCACTTGCTCCGCCGCCAGCCTTCAGGCGCCGGCGACGGACGCCCCGTCGCGCCAGTCGCGGGGACACCACCAGCATGCCCAGCAACAGCAGGGCACCGGCGCTGTAGAGTGCGGGCAGCCACTGGGTACCGGCATCCGCCGGGTCTTGCGCGCCGGGGAGCGGGCCCGGGGCTACCTGCGGCAGCGGGGTGGGGTTTGCCTCTTCGGTGGGGAGCAGGCCTTCGTTGTTTTCGTTGGTGCTGGCGCCGCTGGGTGGAGCGTTCTCCCTCGAGTAGGACGGGACAACCCCGCGGGAGGGAGTCGGTTCGAACGCTACCCAGCCCACGCCCTGGAAGTAGAGTTCCGGCCACGCATGGGCGTCCCGGGCGTCCACCTCGAATTCCGGAAGCGCGCCCTGGCCCGCAATGGACACCGTTCCGCCGGTGGGGCGGCCCGGGGCGTAGCCGACGGCAATGCGGCTGGGGATCCCCTCCAGCCGGGCCATGACAGCCATGGCCGAGGCGAAGTGGATGCAGTAGCCGCTTTTCTGGCTGAGGAAGTCGCCCAGCACGGAGAGCCCGTTGCCGTCGTAGCCGCCCTGCACCGGGGACTGCAGGGAGTAGGTGAACTCCGGGGAGCGCAGGTACTTCTGGATTGCTACCGCCTTGGCGTACGCGGTCCCGCTGCCGGCCGTCACCGTGTCGGCCGTCGTGCGCACGATCTCGGGAACGTTGGCCGGCGACAGGAGGAACAGCTCCGGGACTCCCTGGGCCGGGGCCGGGGCCTGCTCCAGCAGGTCCGGCGTCAGCTGGGGGGCCGCGGAAAGCACGACGTACCGCTGGTCCCTTGAATTGGTGTCGAGTCCCTTGATGCTGAGCGTGGCGGGGTCCCAGCTCCAGCGCCCGGTCAGGCCGTTAACCGCCTCCGGCGCGTACGGCACGGGAAGGTACGGGCTCGTGAACAGGCCCGTGTTGACGGCCGTGACCACCCGGAGTTCGGTCGCGGCTGACTCCAGCCCCGTATCCATCCGCCCGGTGCCCACCCGGCGGGTATCCTCCCGGTCGTCCGGGGACCAGGAGTCGCCGTTGAAGCTGTCCACGGTCACGGAGCGGAGATACGGGATGGTGGGTGCGTTGGTGGCGTAGGTGATGCGGCCGTCGCCGGTCGGACTCCGCAGGCTGTTGCCCAAACTGATCATCGGGTTGAGTCCGGTGGCCGCGCCGAACGGGTTGAGCCGCGAACCCTGGGGGAAGGTGCCTTGGTCAAAGCCGGGGATCACGAGCTGCAGCAGGAGCGTGACGGTCAGCGCCAGTGCGCCGGTGAGTGAGGCCCGCCGGAGCTGCCCGGGATTGCGGGCCGTGTCTGCCCGGGTCCGGGGGTCCGGTGCGAACCACTGGCTGCTGGCCAGGATCAGCAGGTAACCGACGGCGGCGCCCGCGAAGCCGAGCACGCCCACGCTTTGAGGCTTGACCATGGCCGGGACAACGAGGATTGCCAGGATGCAGAGCCCGCTGGTAGCGGGCAGTGCCAACGGAAACGCCAGGGCATCGAGGAGCATCACCAGCAGCCCGAGGACGGCGCAGATCAGCAGCACGATCCCGGCGTTGGGGGCCACCGGGGCGCTCTCGGCGAGGACTGTTTCGCTGGCGCGGCGCAGGAACCGGCCCAGCTGGGTCATGGTGGCCCCGGAGGGGATGAAACCGATGATGCTGTGCGGACGGAAAAAGGTGAACGTCAGAATCATAACGAGCGAGGCCAGGCCGCCCAGACCAACGAATACGGTGCGCCACCGCAGTACCCGGAGGCCTGCCATGGTCAGGGAGACTGTGAAGACGGTCGTCACCACGGGGGAGTACCAGGCCCAGCCCCGCAGGACGCCGTTGAATCCAAGGGCCGCCCCCGCGACGGCAGTGGCGACTGCCAGGGCCATCACCCACGGGTGGGCGCCCATGCGTTGCCGCCGGGGGGCGTCGGCGGGGGCAAGGAGGGCAGCTGCGTGTTCGGCCCTGGCCGAGCCGGCGTCCGCCCTGGGGTGGCGTTGCGGGGTGAGTGTCATGGCCTGACCCCCACACCGGGCGGCGCGTCGGCGCTACGGGGAGGAGGAGTGACCGCGTCGTCCTGGTCAAAGGCTGACCAGGCGGCCGGATATGCCGTCGAGGCGGAAACCGCAGTAGCCCGCCAGCCTCCGAGCCGCAACGTTTCGAGGACTTCGCCGGTCTCCTGCGCCTGCTCCGTGATGACGAGGGCAAAGGCATTTATCCCGAAGCCGGCCGCCGGGGCGAGGTCCCGGGCTTCACGCGGCGTAACAGTGCCGAGGATGGCGAGGACGGGTCCCCGCAGCCGGTGCGCGGCCAGTTTGTCCATGAGCCGGTCGTCGAAGGGCCGCGGCGCGGAGTCCGCCCCGGCCGGAGTGCCGCGCCGGGAAGCGGCTTTCGTGTCGCGGCGCGCGTGCAGGGGCCCGCTGAGATGGATGGCGGCCAGGCTCTCGGCGACGGATTGCAGTCCGGCGGACCCGATGTATTCCTCGGCTTCGGGCTCGGGGGCCGAGGGGGAATGGAGGAACGCGGGCTCGCCGTCGGTGTCCAGGAGGCGCAGCGCGTAATTGCGCTCGGAGAGGTGGGCGCAGATCGACATGGTGGCCGTCACGGCCCATTCGAAGGCCTCACTGGTGCTGATTTCGTGGCCGTCCGCGTCCGCTACGCCGGAGACATCGGTGTGGGAGTGGGCGGGGCGGGGAAAGGACGCAAGCCGCTGGTCCAGGATGATGGTGGCCTCCGGGGTGGTCACGGATTCCTCCTGCCGGACCATGAGTTCACCATGCCGTGCCGTGGCGGCCCAGTGCACGCGCCGCATCGGATCGCCGTGGCGGTATTCGCGGGTCATCACGTCGTCATCGCTCGGGTTGCCGCGGATCCTGGTGGCAGTGACGCCGTCGTGCCCGCGGGCTCCTGCCAGGCCCGTTACCGGCAGTTCGACGGCGGCCGGTGTCACGGTGAGGATGTCGCCGTCGTCGATCGCGTGTCGGTGCAGCGACAGCCCGAACGGGTCGCTGAATTCGGCTGTGACCGGTCCGATCCGGAACTGGCCACGTTTCCCGGACCGCAGATGGTACTCGTAGCGGCTGGTGCCTCCGGCCGCCGAACGCGCCGGGAAGCGGAACGCGGGCGATTCGCCGAATCTTGCCGGCAGTTTTTCTTCCATCAGGGCCTGACCGGAGCCGGCCCCGGTCCGGGCCACGGCCAGCAGGACAGTCGTGGTGGCAGCGGTTTCGACGGTGGAGGGGTGGAACTCCCGGTAGACCTGGAACCTTGGCTTGAGGACCCGGGTTCCGGCCAGCGCGAGCAGCGGCAGGACAACCAGGAAGATGGCCAGCGCCAGCAGGTCGCGGCGTCCCATCACCTGGGCCGCGAGCAGGAAGGTGGCGCCCGCGCCCAGCAGGCCCCAGCCGCGCGTACTGAAGATGTTTCTGGGAAAGCGGTCCATCAACCCCACGGCGGAACCACCCTAGCTGAGATGCGGCGGGAGGGGGGACTGTGCCGCCGCCCGGGCAGGAACGGGGCTCCGGCCGTTGCTGGAAACCGGGGCCCCGCCGACCTCGGGCGTGACCGGGATCTTTGCGAGCACGGCCCGGATGACGCTCTGCGGCGTCTCCCCGGTGCTGGCCGCCTTGCGGTCCAGGATGATCCGGTGCGCCAGGACCGCTTCCGCAACGTTCACGACGTCGTCCGGCAGCACAAAGTCCCGTCCCGCCAGGGCCGCCGTCGCCTTTGCCGCCCGGAGCAGCTGGAGCATGGACCGGGGACTGGCGCCAAGCCGGAGCATGCTGCTTTCCCGGGTGGCCCGTCCGAGCGACACCGTATATTCCTTGATCGATTGCGAGACGTAGACCTGCTGCACCGTGGCAATCATGGCCGCCACGTCAGCAGCAGTCACCACCGCCGTCACGCGGGTCAACGGTGACGTCGCCTGGTGGGTCTCCAGCATCTCCATTTCGGCGTCCTTGTCCGGATAGCCCATGGAAATCCGCGCCATGAAACGGTCCCGCTGAGCCTCCGGAAGCGGGTAGGTCCCTTCCATCTCGATGGGATTCTGGGTGGCCACCACCATAAAGGGCTCATCGAGGGTGTAGGACTTGCCGTCCACCGTGACCTGGTGCTCTTCCATGCACTCCAGCAGCGCCGACTGGGTCTTGGCGGAGGCGCGGTTGATTTCGTCACCGATGACGATGTTGGCGAACACAGCCCCCGGCCGGAACTCGAAGGACCGGGACGCCTGGTTGTAGATGGAGACGCCGGTGACATCGGAGGGCAGCAGGTCCGGGGTGAACTGGATCCGGCTCACCGAACAGTCGATGGTGCGGGCCAGCGTTTTGGCCAACAGGGTCTTGCCGACTCCGGGTACGTCCTCCAGCAGCAGGTGCCCCTGCGCCAGGAGCACGGTCAACGCGAGCTTCGCCGCTTCCGCCTTGCCGTCGATCACGGTGTTGATGGCCTTCAGGATGCGCTCGCTGGCAGCGTGGAACTGTTCCGCATCCAGGGCCGCGGGCAACCGTGCCGGGCGCCGGGCAACCCCGTTCCCCTCCTCAGCGGAGCCGCCCTGGAAGCCCCGATCCTCAGGGAGCACTTCGTGTATGGAGGTGCGGTGGTAGTCCATCGGCAGCCTTTCAGCCCTGGTGCGCAGCCTGGACGGATCGGCACGGGTTGCCGGGCTCGTCATCGGTGTTCACCTTATTCATAACAGAGTACTAACAGAACCACCGGGGCTGACAGAGAGTTCCGGGTAAATCTCCAGACACCGGCCGCGGGGCGATTTAGCCCACCGCCCGCTAAACGGAGGTTCGGCCGGTCCGGGGGTCCCGGTTAAGCTGGACTGATGCGCAATCCCCTGACTCCGGTCCCCTTCCGCGCCGCCGGCAGCGATGGTGCTGACCGGCAAGGATACCCGCCCGCGCCGGACCCCCTTCCGGTCCCGGTCCTGGACAACCACACCCATTTGGACTTTCCCAACGCCGATTTAACGGTCAGCGTTCAGGACGCCCTGGACGCGGCCGAGGCGGTCGGCGTCCAGGGTGCGGTGCAGGTGGGGTGCGACCTGGAGTCCTCCCGGTTCACGGTCCGGGCCGTCGAGCTGGATGCACGGCTGCTGGGCGCCGTCGCGCTCCATCCCAATGACGCCCCGCTCTACGCCGCGCGGGGCGAGTTGGAGGAGGCCCTGGCCGAGATCGAGGCGCTCGCCTCGCATCCCCGGATCCGCGCGATCGGGGAGACCGGCCTCGACTTCTTCCGCACGGAGGGCGACGGGCTGGCCCATCAGCGCTATTCCTTCCGCCGGCATATCGACATCGCCAAGCGCCTCGGGCTGACACTGCAGATCCATGACCGGGACGCCCACGACGACGTGGTGCAGGTACTGCGCGAGGAAGGCGCCCCCGAGCGGGTGGTCTTCCACTGCTTTTCCGGCGGCGAACCGCTTGCCCGGGTCTGCAATGACGAGGGCTGGTACATGTCCTTCGCCGGCACCGTGACATTTAAGAACGCGGTGGACCTGCGCGAGGCCCTGGCGATCGCGGAACCATCCCGTGTCCTCGTCGAAACCGACGCGCCGTTCCTGACGCCGCACCCGCACCGCGGGCGACCGAATGCCAGTTACATGGTGCCGTACACCGTGCGGGCCATGGCGGAATTGACTGGAAGCGAGCTCTCGGAGTTGTGTGCCCAGATCACCGAAAATACGGTGGGGGCGTACGGATCCTGGGACTGACAGGACCCCTCGCCGAGCTCTCCCGCAGAATACCCGGTATGCACGATTTCTTGGCTGCTTTATAACGCTACGGTTACAGTGGTCAACTATTAGCCGGGGTCGGGGAAGGCCTTCGGATAACTTCACTCCTGCGGGGCGTGCATTGTGGCCAATCATCCACATGCGCGCTCTCGTTTGTGAGGGTGCCAGTGCACACAGCTACCTGCGAACAGCCGGACCCGTTCCGGAGCTGCCCCTGGGGCGCTCGCGGCGGCTGAACCTGTGCGCTTTCCCCGTGCCCGGATGGTCCAAGAGATACGGGCAATCGTGGTCAAGTTCTTCACTTCGGACGGCAAGTTCAGCTTCGTCAAGGTCGGCACGCAATTAGTCGTGCTCGTGGCACTCGTGCTCGGCCTCGTGGCCTTCGTCGGCAACAACAAGACAGTGACGCTTAACGTCGACGGAAAAGTAAGCTCCGTGCAGACCTTCGGCGGCACCGTCGGCCAGGTCGTCAAGGGCGCAAAAGTTGAACTGCAGCCATCCGACAGGGTTTCGCCCTCGGCGGATTCCCGTGTGCAGGACGGATCGGTCATCAACGTCAACCTCGCCAAGGCTGTAAAGGTCAGCCTCGACGGCGCGGAGCGGACCATCAACACCACCTCGCCCACCGTTGAGGGCCTTGTGACGGAACTCGGCGTCGCCAGCGCCTCGGAAGTGTCCGTCCCGAAGGACGCCCAGCTGTCCGTTTCCGGTTCCTTCCTGACCATCTCGACGCCGAAGACAGTGAGCATCGTCGCCGACGGCAAGGCCGCCCAGACCACCACGACCGCAGCCACCGTCTCCCAGCTCCTTGCTGACACGGGCGTCACGCTCGGAGCCAGCGACCGGACCTCCCAGCCCGGCAACGCCCCCGTCGTCAATGACATGGTCATCAAGGTTTCCCGCATCGACGTCAGCAAGACGGCCGAGACCACCGAGCCCGTGCCGTTCCAGACGGTCAGCACCCAGAGCGCGGAGCTGTTCAAGGGTGAGAAGGACGTGACCCAGGCCGGCGTGGCGGGCACCCTGAACAAGAGCTTCAAGCTGGTCCTGGTGGACGGCCGCGAAGCGTCGCGAACCCTCGTTTCCGAGGCGGTCAGCGTCCAGCCGGTCACCGAGAAGGTCACGGTCGGCACCAAGGAAAAGCCGAAGTCCCAGGCCGGAAACACCGGCGCCGGCGCTCCGGCCATGATGAACGAAGCCATGTGGAACAAGATCGCCCAGTGCGAGTCAACCGGCAACTGGTCGATCAACAACGGCAACGGCTACTACGGCGGCCTGCAGTTCGATATCCGGACCTGGCTCGGCGCCGGCGGCGGCGCGTACGCGCCCAACGCCAGCCTTGCCACCAAGGCCCAGCAGATCGATATTGCCAACCGTGTCTACGCGCAGCGCGGCCTGCAGCCCTGGGGCTGCGGCTGGGCCGCCCGCTAAGCGGGACGAACTTCCCTCCGTTGTTGGTGAACGACGGCGGGCGCGGCGGCTGACCACGGCCGCAGCCCCCGCAGAGGCCGGGTCCGACTCCGGACCCGGCCTCTGTCGTGCCCGGAGGATCGTGCCCGGAGGATCCGGTCCGGCTCGGGGGTGCCTCCCGTCCGGCGCAGCGGGTCCTTGCCGGGCGCAGCCGGTCCGAGCCGACGGGATAGGATACCTAGGTGACTGAACCGACCCCCCTCGCGTCCGCCAACGCGCCCGGAACCGCCGCCGCCAAGGCGCCCGGAACCGAGCCCGCCAAGGCGCCCGGAACCGCGCCCGCACCCCTGATGGGCGCCTCCGACATCCGCCGGCTGGCCGAGGAAATCGGGGTCCGGCCGACCAAGACGCTGGGCCAGAACTTTGTCATCGACGGCAACACCATCCGCCGGATCGTCGCCGCCGCCGACATCCACCCCGACGAGACCGTGCTGGAAGTGGGTCCCGGGCTGGGATCACTGACCCTCGGCCTGCTCGACGCCGCGCAGTCCGTCGTCGCCGTCGAAATCGACCCGGTCCTCGCGGCTAAGCTTCCCGCCACCGTAGCCCAGTGGCGCCCGCAAGCCGCGGACAGCTTCCACCTTGTCCTCGCCGACGCCATGAAGGTCACGCAACTACCCGCGCAACCGACCGCGCTCGTGGCCAACCTTCCCTACAACGTTGCCGTTCCTGTGGTGCTGCACCTGCTGCAGCACTTCCCCAGCCTCCGGCACGGACTGGTCATGGTCCAGGACGAGGTTGCCGACCGGCTCGCGGCCGGCCCCGGGTCCAAGACTTACGGTGTCCCGTCGGTCAAGGCCGCCTGGTACAGCAGCATGCGCAAGGCCGGCGTGATCGGGATGAACGTCTTCTGGCCGGCGCCCAAAATCCACTCCGGCCTCGTCGCCTTCACCCGCCGGGAGCCACCGGTCACCACCGCGACCCGGGAACAGGTCTTCGCCGTGATCGACGCAGCCTTCGCCCAACGCCGCAAGACCCTGCGCGCGGCGCTGGCAGGCTGGGCCGGGAGTGCCGCCGAAGCCGAGCGGTGCCTGCGGGCCGCCGGCGTGGACCCCACCGCCCGCGGCGAAGTGATCGACATTGCGGCGTTTTCGCGGATAGCCGAAGCGCACGCCCGGCCCGAGGCCTGAACACCGTACCTGACACGCGGCAGCATCATTGCCCGGGCGCCGTCCGCGGGCAAGGCTTTGAGCATGGCACTGCCATGCCATAGCGTGGAGCCATGAACGCAGTGAGAGGGCGCTTTGCCGCGAGGACCGTCCGGGTCAAGGCTCCCGGCAAAGTAAACGTCTCACTCGACGTCGGCCCCCTCCGGGCTGACGGCTATCACTCCGTCGCCAGCGTCTATCTCGCGGTCTCCCTCTACGAGGAGGTCGCCGCCACCACCACGGACACCGGCGAAATTACGGTGAGTCTCAGCCCGGCGAGCACGGTGGACCTCGACGTCGTCGACATCCCCCTGGACAAGCGCAATCTGGCCTTCAAAGCCGCCGCCATCATGACCGACGTTTCGGAGCACTCCACCGGGGTCCACCTCGAAATCACAAAGCGGGTCCCCGTGGCGGGCGGCATGGGCGGGGGCTCAGCCGATGCCGCCGCCACCCTGCTTGCCTGCGACGCGCTGTGGAACAGCGGGCTCTCCCGCGAGGAGCTGGCGCACCTGGCCGCGGAACTCGGCGCCGACGTGCCGTTTTCCCTGCTCGGTGGCACCGCCGTCGGACTCGGCCTGGGTGATGACCTCTCCCCGGCGCTCGTCAAGGCCCAGACGGACTGGGTGCTCGTCACCGCCGACTTCGGCCTGCCCACACCGGAGGTCTACCGGACCCTGGACCGGCTGCGGACGGCGGAAGGAATCTTTGTCGAGGAACCCAGCTCCGTGGACCCCGGGATCCTCAAGGCGCTGCGCGGGGGAGACACGGACGCACTGAGCCGGGTCCTGGTCAATGACCTCCAGCGGGCCTCGATCGAACTGGCGCCGCAGCTCCGCGACACCCTGGGGCTCGGCGAATCGTGTGGCGCCATCGCGGGAATCGTTTCGGGGTCCGGGCCCACCGTGGCCTTCCTGGCACACAGCCCGGGGGCCGCCGCCGGACTGGCCGAAGACCTGCGCCACCACGGCCTCGAAGCCATCCCCGTGCACGGGCCGGTGCACGGGGCACGCATCATCTCCGATACGCTCCTTTAGAAGCTTCGGCCCTTTCGACGGCGCTCTTCAGCTCGACCATTCATCTAGGAAAGCAGTTCCCAGTGGCACACCTCCTCGGCGGCGAGAACCTCACGGTTTCGTATGCAACCCGTACCGTCCTCGATGGCATTACCCTCGGCCTTGAAGAGGGCGACCGGATCGGCATGGTGGGCCGCAACGGTGACGGCAAGTCGACCCTCATGCGGCTGCTGGCAACGCGCTCCACGCCGGACTCCGGCCGGGTGACCAAGCGCAGCGAGGTCAACATCGGCTACCTGGACCAGAGCGACGTGCTCGACGGCGACCTCACCGTCGGTGCGGCGATCGTCGGCGACCAGGCCGACTATGAATGGGCCCGCAATCCCCAGATCCGCGAGGTCATGGGCGGACTCGTGTCCGACGTCGACTGGCACGCCAACGTGCACGCGCTCTCCGGCGGGCAGAAGCGGCGTGTGGCCCTCGCCAAGCTGCTGATCGAGGACCACGACGTCATCATGCTCGACGAGCCCACCAACCACCTCGACGTCGAAGGTGTCGCGTGGCTGTCCCGGCACCTGAAAACCCGCTGGCGGGCCAACCAGGGCGCCTTCCTCGTGGTCACCCACGACCGCTGGTTCCTGGACGAAGTCTGCACCAAGACCTGGGAAATCCACGACGGCATCATGGACCCGTTCGACGGCGGCTATGCCGCCTATGTGCTGGCCCGCGCCGAACGTGACCGTTCCGCGTCCGTGGTGGAAAGCAAGCGCCAGCAGCTCGTGAAGAAGGAACTCGCCTGGCTGCGCCGCGGTGCCCCGGCCCGCACCGCCAAACCCAAGTTCCGCATCGAGGCAGCCAACGCCCTGATCGCCGACGTCCCCGAGCCGCGTGACTCGACCGCGCTGAGCAAGATGGCGACGGCACGGCTCGGCAAGGACGTGCTGGACCTCGAGAACGTTTCGCTGGACTTCCTCGGCGGGGACCCCGGGCAGAAGCTCTTCGACAACATCACGCTGCGGCTTGCACCGGGTGAGCGGCTGGGCCTCGTGGGCGTCAACGGCGCCGGCAAGACCACCCTGCTGAAGCTCCTCAACGGCGAGATCCAGCCCAGCTCCGGGAAGGTCAAGCGGGGCAAGACGGTCGTCACCGCGGTCCTCACCCAGGAGGTTAAAGAGCTCGACGACGTCGCGGACCTGCGCGTGATCGAAGTGATCGAGCGCGAAAAGCGTTCCTTCAACGTCGGCGGCAAGGAATTCACCGCCGGACAACTGGTGGAGCAGCTCGGCTTCACCAACGAGAAGCAGTGGACCCCGGTTAAGGACCTCTCCGGTGGCGAACGCCGGCGGCTGCAGCTCCTGCGCCTGCTCGTGGGGGAGCCGAACGTGCTGATGCTTGACGAACCGACCAACGACCTGGATACCGACACCCTCGCCGCCGTGGAAGATGTGCTCGACGGCTGGCCCGGGACGCTCGTCGTCGTCAGCCACGACCGCTACCTGCTGGAGCGCGTCACGGACCACCAGATGGCGCTCCTCGGCGACGGCAAGATCCGCGCCCTGCCGCGCGGCGTCGACCAGTACCTCGAACTGCGCGAAGCCGCCATGGCCGGGTCGACCATCACCGGCGGCGGAAACCCCGTCACGTCCTCCGGCCCGGCGGCCGCGCCGGCGGTGAGCGGGCCGTCGGAGGCCGAAAAGCGCGATGCCCGCAAGGCCAAGAACCGTATTGACCGCCAGCTGGGCAAGCTCAAGCAGCAGGAGGACAAGGTCCACGCCCAGATGACCACTGCGGCCGCCGACCCCAAAGCCGTCGGCCAGCTCGGTGAACTGAACAAGAAACTCAAGGACCTCGCCGGCGAACGCGAGACCCTCGAACTCGAGTGGCTCGCGGCACTCGAAGTCCTGGGGGAGTAGGGCTCCCGAGGCGCCGCGGCGGCTGAGTCGCACGAGGCTCAACCTTCATGGCAGAATTGGTTCTCGTGCCAGCGGGGCTTCGCGCCCCCGGCATGGTCCGCCCTGGTGTAATGGCAGCACCCCGGCCTTTGGAGCCGTGGAGTATAGGTTCGAATCCTATGGGCGGAACTGCCGCGCGTCAGCGGGGCCTGGAACAGCCCCCGACGGGCGGGGTCAGGCGTTGGTCCAGTAGGATGAACCTGACGCCGTGACCGGATTCCGGTCCGGACCAGCCGCGCGGATCCGGCAACCGAGGTGCACCACCGGGCCTCGGCCGCGGGGCAAGCAAATCCACCGAACAGCGGCAGAAGCTAAGCCACTGAGCAAGGAGAGCCCGTACGTGAGCCCCGAGAATTCCGGCCCAGCCGCCGTAATCGTCCTAGCTGCAGGTGCCGGTACCCGGATGAAGTCCCGTACCCCCAAAATCCTCCACGAAATCGGCGGACGCTCACTCGTCGGGCACGCGCTCGCCGCGGCCCGCGCCATCCACCCGCGCGAACTGGCTCTCGTTGTCCGGCACGAGCGTGACCTCGTCGCCGCCCATGTCGCCGCCCTCGACCCGGATGCCCTCATCGTCGACCAGGACGAGGTGCCGGGCACCGGCCGTGCCGTGGAAGCCGCCCTCGATGCGCTCGACGCCGGCGCGCCGCTCAGCGGCACTGTCGTCGTCACCTACGGCGACGTACCCCTTCTCACCGGGCAGTTGCTGGCCGAACTGGTTGCCGCCCACGAAGCGGGCCACAATGCCGTCACGGTCCTCACCGCCGTGCTGGAGGACGCCACCGGCTACGGACGCATCCTCCGGGCCGCGGACGGAACCGTTACGGGCATCCGCGAACACAAGGACGCCACCGACGCCGAACGCGGCATCCGCGAAGTCAACTCCGGCATCTACGCCTTCGACGCCGCCGTGCTGCGCGGCTCGCTCGCCCACGTCACCACGGACAACGCCCAGGGCGAGAAGTACCTCACCGACGTACTGGCCCTGGCCCGTGCGGCCGGCGGCCGGGTGGCCGCCGTCGTCACCGAAGACCGCTGGCAGGTCGAAGGCGCCAATGACCGAGTGCAGCTCTCGACCCTTGGCGCCGAGCACAACCGGCGCACGGTCGAAGCGTGGATGCGCGCCGGGGTCACCGTCGTGGACCCGGCCACCACGTGGATCGACGCCACTGTCACCCTCGACGAGGACGTCCGCCTGCTGCCCAATACCCAGCTCCATGGCGCAACGACGGTAGCGCGGGACGCCGTCGTGGGTCCCGACACCACCCTGACCGACGTCCAGGTGGGCGAAGGTGCGACCGTGATCCGCACCCACGGTTCCGGCGCCACGATCGGTGCCAGGGCAAGCGTCGGACCCTTCACGTACCTGCGGCCCGGCACCATGCTGGGCGAGAGCGGCAAGATCGGCGCCTTCTACGAGACAAAAAACGTCACGATCGGCCGCGGCTCCAAGCTCTCCCACCTCGGTTACGCCGGGGACGCCGTGATCGGCGAGGACACCAACATCGGCTGCGGCAACATTACCGCCAACTACGACGGCGAGAAGAAGCACCGGACCGTCATCGGTTCCGGCGTCCGCACCGGCTCCAACACGGTATTCGTGGCCCCGGTGCAGGTGGGCGACGGTGCCTACAGCGGCGCCGGGGCCGTGATCCGCAGCGACGTGCCGGCCGGCGCCCTGGTCGTGTCCCTGGCCAAGCAGCGCAACGATGAAGGCTGGGTCCTCGCGAACCGTCCGGACTCGATCTCCGCCGCGCTGGCCGAGGCCGCCGGCGCCACCTCACCATCCTCCAGTACTCCGGCACCAACAGAAGAGGGCTAGCAATCATGAGCGAAATTACGGCACGCGGCGAGAAGAAGCTGGTGCTTGCCGCGGGGCGTGCACACCCCGAGCTGGCGAAGGAGATCGCTAAGGAGCTGGGAACCGAACTGCTGCCCCTGGACGCCTACGACTTTGCCAACGGCGAGATCTATGTCCGGGCCGGCGAAAAGCGTCCGCGGCACCGATGCCTTCGTCATCCAGGCGCACCCGGCCCCGCTGAACAACTGGCTCATGGAACAGCTGATCATGATTGATTCCCTGAAGCGTGCCTCCGCCAAGCGCATCACCGTGGTCTCGCCGTTCTACCCCTATGCCCGCCAGGACAAGAAGGGCCGCGGCCGCGAGCCGATCTCCGCCCGCCTCGTCGCGGATCTGTACAAGACGGCCGGCGCCGACCGCATCATGAGCGTGGACCTGCACACCTCACAGATCCAGGGCTTTTTCGACGGGCCGGTGGACCACCTGATGGCCATCCCGCTGCTCGCCGACTACATCCGGACCCGCGTCGCCACCGAGAACATCACGGTCGTGTCCCCGGACACCGGCCGCGTCCGCGTCGCCGAGCAGTGGGCGGAGCGTCTCGGCGGGGCCCCGCTGGCCTTCGTGCACAAGAGCCGCGACCTCACCATGCCCAACCAGGCCGTCTCCAAGACCGTCGTCGGGCAGATCGAGGGCCGCACGTGCGTCCTGATCGACGACATGATCGACACCGGCGGAACGATTTCCGGTGCCGTCCAGGTGCTCAAGAACGCCGGGGCCAAGGACGTCATCATCGCCGCGACCCACGCCGTCTTCTCGGATCCGGCTGCCCGGCGCCTGGCGGAGTCCGGTGCCCGCGAAGTCGTGGTCACGGACACCCTGCCGATCGGCGCGGACAAGCGGTTCCCGCAGCTCACCGTGCTGTCCATCGCACCGCTGATCGCCCGCGCCATCCGCGAAGTGTTCGACGACGGCTCCGTGACCAGCCTCTTTGACGGCAACGCCTAACGCCATCGCCCGATGCCGGGCCCGGTTTTCGAAACAGGGCCCGGCGCTGGTAGCCTTATACCGAAACCTTGGCGAGGGAGAGCGCCGGTATTCCGTATTTTTCCGTAGTTAATGGAAATTGATCGGAAACCGGACTGCTGGTCTCCGTTATCGACTGGGTCTGAATCTCCCTTCGGAAGGGCGGCCTCGCGGCCACCCGGCGTTGAAGGTCGCAAACAGACCTCCGCCCTTGCTGAACACCGCTAGTCCACCTAGGAGATACCCATGGCTGAGCAGAAGCTCGCAGCAGAAGTACGCACCGAATTCGGCAAGGGCTTCGCCCGCCGCGCCCGCATGGACGGCCTGATCCCGGCCGTCATCTACGGCCACGGCGCAGAGCCGATCCACATCACCCTGCCGGCCAAGGCGACCACGCTGGCCGTCCGCGTTGCCAACGCCCTCCTGACCCTGGACATCAACGGCGAGCAGCACCTCGCCCTGGTCAAGGACATCCAGCGCAACCCGATCAAGCAGATCATCGAGCACCTGGACCTCCTGACCGTCCGCACCGGCGAGAAGGTCACCGTGGACGTTCCCGTGCACCTGACCGGCGAACTTGCCCCGGGCAACGCCTACAACCAGGAAATGACCGTCGTTTCCCTTGAGGCCGAGGCAACCCACCTGCCGACCGCCGTCGAGGTCAGCATCGAGGGCCGCACCGCCGGCGAGCACATCCACGCTTCCGACCTGGTCCTGCCGCAGGGCGCCATCCTGCTGGCCGACCCCGAGTCCCTCGTCGTGCACATCTCCGAGGCCACTGAAGAGCCCGCCGAAGAGGCATCCGGGGCTGCAGCCGAGTAATTCCGGCGACTTCTCCGGTGGCCGGGTCCCTCTGGGGCCCGGCCGCCGTCGTCTCCGCCGCCGGAGCCGCTCCCGCCCGCGTCCTGTCCCGCTTCCCCGGAACCGGACTGCCCACCCAGAAGGACTGATCGATGACTGACACCTGGCTGATCGTAGGCCTTGGCAACCCGGGAGCCGAGTATGCCCACAACCGGCACAACGTCGGGCAGATGGTCCTCGATGAACTCGCCGCGCGCGTCGGCGGCGGCTTTAAGTCCTCCAGGTCCCGTGCGCAGGTCCTCGAAGGGCGGCTCGGCATCGGTGGGCCCCGTGTGGTGCTGGCCAAGCCGCTGAGCTACATGAATGTCTCCGGTGGCCCGGTTTCGGCACTGGCGAAGTTCTTCGACATCGATCCCGGCCACGTCATCGCCGTGCACGACGAAATCGACATCCCCTTCAACACTGTCAAAATCAAGATCGGCGGCGGCGAGGGCGGCCACAACGGGCTGCGCGATATCTCCAAGGCCCTCGCCACCAAGGACTTTTTGCGGGTCCGGGTGGGCGTCGGACGGCCACCCGGACGGATGGACACCGCCGACTACGTGCTCCGGGACTTTTCCTCCACCGAAAAAAAGGAACTGCCGTTCCTGCTAGATTCCGCGGCCGACGCCGTGGAACTCCTCATCCGGGACGGCCTGCTCGCCGCCCAACAGCAGTTCCATCCGGCCAAGGCCCCGTAGGCAGGACCCGCGCCGCTGGACTTTCCTTTTCAACGATCCGCATTTCCCGCTATGATCGCTCTACTCTCATGTCGGGGGATAGAGATACGCTACTTCTAAGCGGACAATCTGGGGATGTCCGCAAGAGGTACGAAGGAAACTAGATGTCGAGGGAATCACTGGGCTGGGGAAATGTTTCCACTACATTGGCACCCGCCGAAGAGCACGCTGCCGGTGCGGTCAACGGGCACAGGTGGTCTGGTCTGGCGCGCACCGCCGACGCGGAGCGTGTCCGGAAAGCACTGCTGGCCGACGGCCGGACGGGTGTCGTCATCACCGGTGACCGGGGCGTCGGCAAGTCGCTGGTAGGGCGCACCGCACTGGCCGGGTTTGGTCCGGACGTCTACACCCTGCAGCTGCGCAGTTCGGGACCAGGTTCGGCCACGCCGTACGGCTGCCTCGCGTTCACGCTGGCGCGCCTGCCGCAGAGCTCCCTCGGATCCCCGACTGCCATCCTGCACGGAATCACTTCCCTGATCCGCGACGACGCGGCGGGACGGCCGTGCGTCATTCTGCTGGACAACGCCGGTGCCCTGGACGAACTGAGTACCGGTGTCCTGCTCAACCTGCTGCAGACCGGGACGGCCCGGCTGATAGCGACGGCGCAACGCACCACCGACCTGCCCCCTGACTTCTACTGGCTCATCACTTCGGGGCAGCTGGCGGAAGTCCGGCTCGCCAACCTCACGGAGCTGGAAACCCTGGACGTCCTGCAGGCGGCGCTGGGTCACCGCGTATCGAGCGCCCTCGCCAGCCAGATGCACCAGCTCGTCGGCGGCAGCCCGACCTTGCTGCAGGCCGTGGTTTCGGAGCAGATCGAGCGTGGAAACCTTGTCCTGTCCGGCTCGGTCTGGACGCTGCTGGACGAAGTTGTTCTCGACGGTCGCACTGGGCTGGAGGACATTGTCCGGGCCCGCTATGCCCGCGAAACACCGGTGGCCAAGGAAGTGATCGAAGTCTTGTCCTGCGCCCGGACCATGGCGCTGTCCCGGCTTGCGAGGATGTACGAGCCCGGGGTCATCGCGGACATGGAGGAGGCGGGCCAGATCGTCGTCGACCGTACCGACCGCCACTTCGTCACCCTCGGAGACCGTTATCTCGGCGACATCGTCCGCAACTGGCTCAGCGTGGAGCGCCGTCTGGAGTTGCGGGACAAGGTCCCGGGCCATCAGCCGGATGAGCTCGGCGAGTTGACCGTCGAGGATCTGCTCGCCTATGCGGCCTGGACCCACGACTGCCAGGCCCCGCTTGCCCCCGCCCATGCCCTTGCGGCGGCACAGGCCGCGGTCAAACTTTTCGACCCGAAGTTCGCGCTCGACTGTGCGGGTAGCCTGGTCCCGGGAGACCGGGAATGGGCCGAGGGGCAACTGCAGAAGTCGGCAGCCTACCTGCAGCTGGGGCTGCCATTGCAGGCAATATCCGCCCTTGACGATATTTCGGAGGAACAAATCCGGGCCTTGGGGGCGGTGGTGTTCGCCGAACTCATTACTGCCAAGGCCGACTGCATGTCCTGGCTGGAGGACCGGTCCGGCAGGGTTCCGGAAATGATCCGGCAGGCCCGGCTGCGGCTCCAGGAGCTGAGTGTCGATGCGCCGACCGAATCCGAGGAAGACCTCAACCGGGCGGCATTGTGCCTGGACCTCTGCGAGTTCAACTTCCTCTCCTTCATCGGTGATTTCGAACCCATGATGGACAGGCTCAAGGCGGCCGCAGCCGACGGTCCGGGCGTCGATCCGGTGCACCAAATCAGGTGCGCGATCATCCTGATGGAAGCCCTCTGCATGACCGGCAAGGAGCTTGAGGCCCGAACGCTCATGCGCGAAATCGGCGGCCAGCTGGGGGAATGGTCGAACATTCCCCGGATCCGGGAGAACTTCGCCTGGCGATCGTTCAACGTGCTGCTCTTGTCCGGGTACTGGCGGCAGAGCATCGGCATGCTCAAGGATGCCAGCGGACGGGCAGGGCACGGCCTGCACTCCGGAAGTGCCGCGACGGATCTGGCCGTCGGTCTCGCGTATGTCTATGCCGGACGCGGGTACCTGGCGCTGGATCCCCTGCTGGCGGCCATAGCCCAGCTCGAGGTGCGCTCAAGCCTGCAGTCGCTGCGGCAGGCGTACGCCGCCACTGCCTTCGCGTACGCGCAGACGGGCAATTCCATCCAGGCGAGCATCTACCTTGACCGGGCGCGTTCCGCGGACGGCCCGGCCCGCTTTGCCATCCGCACCTCCGCCGAGTTCTGCATGGACATGGCCTCGCGCTGGCTGGGCGATCCCGAAGCGAGGGACCGGCTGGTGCACTCGGCCGAGGCCCACTACCGGGCCGGCCGCTACACTCTGGCCGGCATCTGCATGTTCGGTGCCACCGTCAACGGCACCGCAAAGGACTTCCACTTTATGGAGGAAATCGCCGCACGGCGGCAGGGCCCGTTGGCGGAGCTGTCCCGGATCGTCGCCGTGGGGAGCCGGACGAAAGACGCCGCCATCATGTTGCAGGCCGCCGAGCTTTCCGCCAGCCTGGAACTCGATGCCGTGCAGGCCCGATGCGCGGTTCTGGCCTTCGATTTCGCCCAGGCGGAGGGGCGGAGCGGGACCGCCAGCACGGCGCACACCATGCTGGACAAACTCTCGGAGTCTGTGCCGGCGTTGCCGATAACGCCCCGGAACAGGGGGCCGCTGTTGACGGAACGGGAGCGCCAGATAGCCACCCTGGCCGGTAACGGTGTCTCCAACAAAGACATCGCCCTGGACATCGGCATTTCCGTGAGGACGGTGGAGGGCCACCTCTACCAGGTGTTCACGAAGCTTGGGGTGTCCTCGCGGAGTGATCTGCTTGGACTCATCTAGGCCGCGTGCCACTGTCCCCGGAGCAGGGACAGCCGCGGCCCTGACGGGGCGGACGGAAGACCTGGGGGCAGCGGTGGCGGCACTCCGGGGCGGCACGCACGTCTCGGTCATGCTGCTCGGGGACAGCGGGATCGGGAAATCCACCCTCATGGAGGCGGTTGTCGCCGAACTCGAGCCGGAGGTGACACCGATCCGTATCCACGGCAGCCCCTCGCTGACGCATGTCCCGTACGGCGTGCTCGGGCCCTTCATCGTTGGCCTTCCGGTGCAGGAAGCGACTTCGCAGCTGGCAGTCCTCAGGACCTTGTGGAGCCGACTGGAGGAGGAGCGGCGCGCCACCGGGAAGCCCCTGCTGCTGATCGTGGACGACGCGCACGACCTCGACGAAGCGACGGCGGGAATCCTGGTGGAGCTGGCCGCCGCGGGCTGGGCGAAGCTGCTGATCGGGGCCGCCGCACGGCCGGGGCTGCCCGAACCGCTGCTGCAGCTGTGGTTTGAGGGCATCGCCGAGCGGCACGATCTGCGTCCCCTGACGCAGCAGCAGACAACCGAAATGCTGGAACTGACGCTGGGCACCCAGGTCCTCCCGAACGTCGCCGAACTTCTCTGGCAAGCTTCCGAAGGCAACCCCTTGTTGCTCAATTCCCTGATCGACGACGCGAAGCACGACGGTACGCTGCTCCAGCGCAACGGAGTCTGGCTGCTGACCCGGCCCCTGAACAGTCATGGGGACCGGCTCACGGACGTCGTCCGCCGGCAGCTGCTTCGGCGCTCGCCGGAGGAACGCCAGGCCCTGAACCTGGTGGCGCTCGCCGAGCCGGTGTCCAAGGAACTGATTGAGGCCGTGGTCGGCGTACAGGCCGTGCGGGCCTTGATCGACCACGAGCTGATTCGGGTCACGACGGCCTCCGTTCCCGAACTGCGGCTGCGGCATAGCGTGTACGGTGACACGCTGCGCAACCTGATTTCCCCCGCACGCAGTCTCCAGCTCCGGCAGAGCCTGCTGCGGCTTATGGACAAAGAGCCCGCCTCCGCCGAAGGGCTGCTGCGGCAGGTCAGCTGGTCCATGGAATGCGGCGCGGAGCTGGCGGACCGGCAGCTGCTCCGGGCCGCGATGCTGGCGAGCCGGCTGTACCAGGACGATCTGGCCCGCAAGGCTGCATCCCTGGTCAAGGACCCCGAGCTACAGCTAGCGGCGCGTTCGGTTGTGGCGCGGACCCATTACAACGCCTCCGACTACGCCGTGGCGCGGGACATCCTGGAGGCGGACTTCGGCAAGGGGCACAGTGTTGCAAGCCTTTTGACCGGAACCCTGCTGTGGGCCGCCGTGCTGTCCGCGCAGGGCCACACGCCGGAGGACATTATGCAGCGGGCGGAGGTGCTCCTCACCGCCGGCGAGCGGCTGGCGCGGGAGAAGCCGGCCGAGGCCCGGCGTATCCTCGCCGCCACGAAAGACCGGTATGCGACCATCCGGAGCATGGTGCTGGCCATGGCCGGAGAAGGCAGTGGGGACCGGCGCCCCGATCCCGGGGCAGCGCCTCCAGGGCCGCCAGCCAACCACCTGGACCAGGCGTTCAGGCTCTCGCTGGAGTCCGACCGGCTCCTCGTCGAGGGTAAATCAGTCAGTGCGTTTGCCGTCGCCGCCGAGGCCCTGACCGCTGCCGGCGCCGGGCACGATGAACTCCACTTCCTCACGGACTTCCTGGTTGTCCGGTCTTCTGCAGCAGTGATCCATGCCGGCAATTGGCGGGCGGCGGAGACATTACTGGCCCGCTTTGCCGCGGGAAGCGGGCCCAGCCTGATCTCCTTCGGCGGAGGTGTACACGCGGCGCGCGGCGTCATCCTGCTGTACCAGGGGAAGGCCGCCCAGGCCTTAAACGCACTAAGCGCTGCCCTGGAGTCGTTGCGGCTGGCGGATCCCCAGCAGCTGTTCGGCCTGACGGCTGCGATGGCATTTGCCGCCGCCGCGGAAGTCGGTGCCCGGGAGAAAGCCGAATCGTTCCTTGCGGACTATGAGGCGGTACCGCCGGCTGGCTCACGTTACCTGCGGGGGCTCGCCGCGATGGCGGTGGTGTACGGCAAGGCCCGTCTTGGAAACCATCCCCAGGCCATCGCCGAGCTTCGGCTGCTCGGCCGGCCGGATGACGGACAGAACACTGCGGGGCTGGAGTTCGACGCGCTTGCATTCTGTCTTGCCTTGGGAGACCCGAACGCTGCCCCCCGGCTGCTCGAGCTGAAGCCCCTGTTGGAGGGCCCCCGACCGGCTGCCATCTGCGACTACGCCGCCGCGATCAGTACGGATCTCGCGGCGGACCACCTGGCGGCGGCCAAGAGTTGTGAAGACGCCGAACTTTGGAGCTTCGCTGCTCTTGCCTATGACGCCGCCGCAAACGCGTTCCGGGCCGCCGGAGACGCCCTCCGGGAACGTATGGCCATGTCCCAACGCAAGCGGTGCCTCGACCGGGCCGACAACGCGCCGGGCCAGGAGCCGGAGGGCGCCGAAGACGCACTGGGACTGCTGACACGGCGGGAACGGGACATCGTGGCCCTGGCCGTCCGTGGGCTCAGCGACCGGAGGATCGCCGCTGAACTCCATGTATCCATCCGCACGGTTGAAGGCCACTTGTATCGGAGTTACGCCAAGCTGAACATCAAGGGCCGCGACCAGCTCCCCGGCATGGCCGGCGACTGATTGCCCGGACCGATGACGCCCGAAACCAGTAGCGCCGGAAACCAGTACTCCGGGAAACCAATACTCCCCGAAACGAATCCTGGAAGCCGGTATCGGGTCCCCGAGGTAGCCAGTACGCGGGGTTCGAGCCCCTGCCTACGCGGCCCGCCGACGTCGGGAACGCCAACGCTGGCGAAGGGCCACTCGGGGCGGGCCACCGACTACTTGGTTCCGGCCCCTGGGTGCCCGCCCGAACTGAGTACACCCGCATTGACCTGGCCAAGTACCCGCTGCGTATTCGAGTACTACTTACGCATACCGAAAAGTCGCGTCGTCCATAGCTTTGACTTATCACTGGTCAACCATTGATTGCGAAGGTCTCATTCATGTTTCAGCACGACGTCGGCCTGCCTGCGGGCAGCGGTAAAACAAATGCGATTTCATCAGCACAGCGCTTCGTCCCGGGGCGCTACGAAAAACCCTTTATCCGCAACCAAATTGTTGGGGAAGTTGTCGAGACGCTGACGGCAGGCTCCGGCTGCGGCGTCGTCCTAGTGGGGGAACACGGGGCAGGAAAGTCATTCATCGCCCAGCGCGCCCTCGAACAGCTCGGCCCGGACTACACAGTGGTCCAGATCCGCGGCAGCTCCATCTCCTCGAAACTTCCCTACGGCGCCCTGAGCGTTCTGCTCAACGATCTGGATGCTTCCCACCTGGAGCACCCCCTGATGGTTCTGCGTGGCCTCACCCAGGTGCTCCATAACAAAGCCCAGGGGCGGAGCATCATCCTCTTCGTCGACAACGCCCACGACCTGGACGAGCTGTCCAGCATGATGGTGGCCCAGCTGAGCGCCGGGGCGCACGTCACCCTGCTGGCGGTCTGCGTGGACCTCCCTCATGTTGGCGGGGACATCATGGGGCTGTGGAAGGATGACCTGCTAAAGCGGATGGATCTCTCACCGTTTGACTTCAACGAGGCTGCTGCTTCGCTCGGCCACGAATACGGCGGACAGTTCTCGCACACCGCCGCCCGGGCGCTGTGGAGCGCAAGCGGCGGAAACGCACTCTTTCTTCACTCCCTCGCGAGGGAACAGATTAAACTGGGGACGATCATCCGCCAGGACGGTGCCTGGGTCCTGGGCAACGGCCCCATCGCCCTGACCGGAGAGATCCGCGATGTGGTGAAAGCCCGCCTGAACCGGCTGAGCCCGGGCCAGCGCGACGTTTTTGAACTGCTGGCGCTGGCCGGGGCGGTTCCGCTACAGGCGCTCATGAACATCGCGGATCCGCAGGATCTGGACGCACTGCAGGAGCGGGCCATGATCCGCGTCAGCCATGAACACCCGCCGATGATCAGCGTCGCCAACCGGCTGTCGGCCGGCATCGTTGCCAGCGTGGTGCCCCCCGGACGCAGCGCGGAGCTCCGACGTCGGCTGACGGCAGTGCTCCAGGATTCGGAACAGGCGGATGCCGGCGGATCCGCCGGCGTCGCATGGGCGCTGGACTGTGGCGAGCAGATAAGCCCGGAACTGGCGCTGGCTGCGGCGAGGAGGGCGAACAATTCATCCGATCCTGCCGCGGCGCTGAGATTCCTGCACGAAATCCAGGGCCAGGGGGCCGCTTCCCGGGTCGCCGTCGAGTCAGCCCATGCCCACCTAACGGCAAACAATCCTGACTCCGCGCACCGGGTACTCTTCAGCCTGGATTCCTCTGCCAGCGAGGACATTCCGCTGGCCGACTGGACCTCGCTGCAGCTTCTCCGGGCCGAGCTCGACAAACGGAGCAACTCGACGGCGGCTGACGCCCACGCCAGGCTGCAGGAAATCGGACGGAGGCTCTCGGCGGTGCCCGACGAGGACCCGGCTGTCCTGGATACGGCCTGGCAGCGACTGCGGCTGGCCGAAGCGGAACTCGCCGTCTTTGAAGGCCGCTACCAGGATGTCCTGTCCATGACCGCCAACCCTGGCGGCGGCCTTCTGGACACGGAAGCCGGGATTCTGACCGCGAGCCTGCGCTGCGAAGCCATGGCCGTCACCGGAAACGTCATCGCAGCCCTGGGCCTCGGTAAGCAGATCATTTCCGCAGCCGGGTCGGTCCCGCTTGCGGACCGGGCCATGCGGGAGATCAGGGGCCGGTTTCTGCTCCTGATGCTGCTCTCGGCCAAGTTCCGGGAGGCCGCCACGTTCCTGGCGGGTTCCTCCGGTACCGCCGACCCGCAGGAACGGCTGGGCGGAATGTTCGAGATCGGGCAGGGAGTACTCGACCTCCATGCCGGGCTCCTCGACGATGCGCTGCCGCGGCTCCAGGCCGGTACGGAGCAACTTCTGACCCAGGACCCCGACTCCGTAGCCGGCCTGGCCATGGCAGCCTTCGCCTATGCCGCGGCCCTGCAAGGGGACGAGGAGAAAGCCAGCCTTCAGTTGGCAGAGTTGGCCCAACTGCAGCCGCGCGCATCCTGGCTGGTAGGCCGGATGACCCGGTACTTCGAACTATGTGCCTTGGCTGAGCTCGGGCAACGGGCGACGGCTATCCGCGGGCTCGTGGCCGAGGCAGACGGCGACACCGGATCCTCGGCTCTGGCCCCGGGGCTGTTGTTCCTCTCCGCCGCGGCCCGGCTGGGTGACCGCCAGGTGGCCTTGAAGCTCGGGAGCCTTGCCGTCCGCGTCACCGGATCTTTCGCCGGCCTCTGCGCACGGCTCTCCGAGGGCGTGAAGGCATCGGACAGCGAGCAGCTTCTGGCCCTATCGAAGGACTCCGACTCCGCCTGCAACGCGATTTTCGCGAGGGACGCGGCACGCAAGTCAGTCAGTTCCGCCAACGAAGCCGGCAATCGGATCGCATTGCGGATCGGGCAGCGAACGCAGCAGTCCCTCGACGACAGGTTCGGCAGCCCGAAGAATGGTCTGCACTCGCTCACGACGTCGACCCTGACAGCCAGGGAATGCGAAGTCGCGGTCAGGGCCGCTGCCGGAACCTCCAACCGCAAGATCGCCGAACAGATGCATGTTTCGGTCCGGACGGTTGAGGGGCACCTTTACCAGGTATACTCCAAGCTCCATGTGGCCAGCAGAGCGGAACTCAAAGATGTCATCTCCCCGCCGGCGGAAAGCGCCCGGCTCGGCTGAGCCCGAGTCACACCACCGAATTGCCAGGGTTGGGCCGGGGACCGGGGGAGGTGTCCGGGATGGAGGGCCTCGCTGAGACCGCCCCCTTGATTGGGCGGTCCGGCCTGGTCGTGGACGTGGCACGGTCCCTGCTCGACGGCTCAAGGTCAGGTGCCCTGATCGTCGGGGCTGCGGGAACCGGCAAGACGGCGGTGTCCAAGGCGGTGCTCCGCGAATTGCGGCCACGCGGGGCAGTGATCCGCCTGATTGCCACCCGGGCCCTGGCAGCGGTGCCGTTCGGAGCCCTGGCGCCTTATCTGGCCGAGCTGCCGGATTCCGAGCTGGACTCCTACGCTGCCGTTCTCCAAGCCATGTCGGACCGCCTCAGGGCTGAGGCAGTCCGGCCGCTCTTCGTGGTCGACGACGCCCAGTGCCTGGACCGCGGGACCACGGAACTGCTTGCGCGCGCCGTTGCGGTTGGTGCCGCTGACATCCTGGCCACCAGCCGACCGGGCCCGTCGATCCCGGAGCAGTTCCTGACTCTGTGGGATGACGGGCTCCTTTCCAAGTTCGAGCTGTCACCCCTTACCCGCCCCGCGGTCCATGAGCTCTGTGTACAGGTGCTGCGGGCGGAGGTCTCGCCCTGGGTGAGTGCGGTGTTCTCCGAAGTGGCGGAGGGCAACCCGCTTATGCTTATGTCACTGATCGAGCACGCGAGGACGAGCGGTGCCCTCGTGCTTCGCCACGGGGTATGGTTCCTGCGCACCAACCCGGACCTGGCAGGGGTGACGGCCGCGGACGTCGTCGACCAGCAGCTGCGTTCAATGACCCCGGAGGAGAGAACGCTAGCCGCCATCGTGGCCCTCGCCGGGCCGCTCTCACTGGGGCAGATCCTGCGGTTCAGCAGCCCCAAAGCTGTCGACGCACTGGAGGCAGCGGGAATCATCACCGTTTCATCTGGACATGACCGTACCGTGCGGCCGGCCAGCCCGCTGCTGGGCGAAATCATCCGACGCCGTGCCCCGGCAGGCCAGAGTGCAACCTTGCGGGCCAGCCTTTTTGCACTGCCCTCGGCAGGGGCGGTCCGGCCCGAGGCGTTCCTGAACCAGCTCCGCTGGTCCTTGGACTGCGGCGCCCAGGTGCCGCCTGAACAGCTGCTCCAGGCAGCCGCGGCGGCCAACGCGGATCTCGAACCGGCGGCCGCGATCCAGGCTGCCCAGGCTATCCGGGACGCCCGGTTCCTCCCGGAGGCCAGAATCCACCTCGCGTACGCACATTACCTCCTCGGGCTGCCCGGGGAAGCCGCCGGCTACCTGGGGGCCGCGCGGCCGTGGCGCCACGGCCGGCCGTTCTACCTCGCGGCGCGCCTGGCAGCCCTGCTCCCGGCCGGGATTTTCGTTGAGTTGCAGGGAGGGGAGGCGGAGACGGCTCCCGGAAACCCCGAGCTGATCTCGAATGAGTCCTCGTGGTCGCAGTCGCCCGCCACGGGGGTGGCGGCCGGCATCCTGCACCGCCGGTGGGAAGGACCGTCGTCGGACGTTGAGGCGGACCTGCAGGATCTGATCGACGCGGCTGCCGCCATTCCGGAGATCCGCCTTCCGGCAGTCTCCCTCCTTGCTGAGCTTCGGGCAGCCCAGGGCCGGCTACTGGCAGGACTACGGCTGGACCGCGAGGCATGGGCGGGTGTGGCCGGTGGAGGACTGACGATGCCGCTGGCCCAGGAAGAGCTCCTGGCACGTCACTGCCTCAGCCTTATCCGCGCCGGGGAATGGGGGGAGCTCGCCAGCGTCCTGGACGGCTACGTCGTTGAACATCCGACCCGACTGCTGTACAGCGGGGGAACGCTCCACGCGATGCGCGGGTACGCCCTGCTGCGTCAGGGACGAATCCTTGAAAGCCTTGCCGAGCTGATCCTGGGCGTGGAAGAACTCACCATCGCTGATCCGCTGGAAATGCTGCCGTTCGCACACGCCGTGGCCGGCTACGCCGCCGTCCTGGCCGGCCACCCGGGGGAAGCCCAGGAGCAGGCGAAAGGTTTCCGCGCCGCCGCCTACCGCGGGCCGCAGAGCCTTCAACTGCTCTCCGAGGCGTATTGCATTACGGTTGAACGCTTCACCGGCACCGGCGGCGGCACCGGCACCGGCGGCGGCCAGGGGGATCTCGGAGCATTGGCCGACCAGGCGCAGCGCCAAGGCCTCCGAGGCGTCGAAACCGATATCCGAAGGCTGGTCCTCAGAAACGGGGACACCGGCACTGCCCCGGCTTTGGCTTCCAGCAGCAGCGCCGTGGAGGGGCTCGAAGCGCGGCTGCTGGAAGCTCATGCCCGCGCAGTGTCCGCCGCCGACGCCGCCGGGCTGATTGCGATCAGCGACGAAGCAGCGGCCGCCGGCCACGGGCTTCTGGCATTCGAGGCTGCCCAACAGGCGGCCGCGTGCCTGGAACACAGCCCGGACCGCTGGAGGCTCACCGCGGTCCAGCGCAGACTCCACCGCCTCATGGGCGAGGCCGGCATATCCGGGCAGGTGGGCGTTGTCCGCAGCGAACAGGGGCCGGTGCTGACGGCCCGCGAAGCGGAGATCCTGGAGCTCGTGGCCGCCGGGTCCACGAACGCCGAGATCGCCGCTGCCCTGTCCTTGTCGCCGCGGACGGTAGAGGGACATCTGAGCCGGATCTTCGCCAAGCTCGGAGTCAGCCGGCGGGCGGAACTCCTTGATGTGAAGCGGGAAGGCCATCATCCGTTGGTTGTTCCGGAGGATGCCCCTGAGCGGGGGTGACAGGTCCATCCACGCCTGAGCTTCGGTCCGTCTGCGTACTTCATAAGTGGGCTGCAGGCCCCGCGGGAGTATCACCAAGTAGTGGGACGGGGCGAATGGAATCAGAAGTCGGGTAAAGGCTACTCGTGCAGTGATTTGGCCAAGGGGGTTCAATTAAGTCAGTTCTTGAAAACCACAAAGGTCTCAAATGAGAAACTTCAAGGCGGGCATCGGCCGAGGGTTACACCAGCAAGGGAGCGTCGTTCCAAACCGGCTCTTGATTGCTGTTGCTGCTACTGCCACCATTAATGGTGGTCGCGCCAATACTTTCCTTCTCCGTACTCCTTCATTGGAACGGCATAGTGCCCTAGCCGGCAATTGTGCCCCAAGGTCGGAGCCGGCGGCGTCAGAGCCTTCTGAGACCGAGGCTCTCCCCCCAGCCGCCGCCGGCTCCCTTAAACGGTCTGCCCCAGCGGGATACACGCTGGGGCTTCCAGCTGTCCGGATCCGGCTGATTTAGGCGCAGTCACTTAGCCCGGGGATTTCATGGCGGGTGGCTGAGGGTGTGTGTTTAAGCAGGGAAAGGGTGCTCTGAGCTGGGAAAATAGTGGTTGTCTAGACCGTTATTTGCCGAGTGAAGGAGCACCCTTTCGATGCAAAAGTCTACCTGTGTTTTTCCGTCCGTTCCGGTCACTTTCACCGGCCAGTCGCTGGTCTCCCACGCCGGGGTGAAGGTCCTGACCGGTTTCATGGATGCCCTGGGTTTCGGGGCACTGGGCGAGGACCGGCTGGGCCAGTTCGTTCCCGCAGGCGCGACGCACCGGCCCGGCCGGCTGGTCGGTTCTCTGGCGGCGATGCTGGCCGCCGGAGGTGAACACGTGTCCGATCTGGACATCCTGCGGGTCTCACCGGGGGTCTTCGGCCAGCTGCCCTCGAACGCGACGGTGTCCCGGTTTTTCGAACGGACCGTGACGAACCCCGAGCTGTTCGGCTATGGCATCGAAACCCTCACCCGGCAACTGCGCTCCACGGCCTGGGAAGCGGCCGGGAACCGGAACCCGGCGTTGTCGGCGACAGCGGCGGATCCGCTCATCCTGGACCTGGACGCCACCCTCGTGGCCTCACACTCGGAGAAGGAAAACGTCGCCGGCACCTACAAGGGCGGCTACGGCTTCGCCCCCTTCATCGCGTCCTGTGACTACGGTGCCGGTAACGGCACCGGGGAAATCCTCGCCTGCCTGCTGCGGCCCGGCAACGCCGGCGCGAACAGCGCCGATGACCACATCCGCGTCTTCGAGACCGCCGTGTCCGGCCTGCCCGAAGGATTCTTCGACGAGACCGGGGCGCTGGCCGGAGAGAACGTCCTGGTCCGCACCGACAGCGCCGGAGCCTCAAGGAAGTTCCTCTGGTACCTGCACAGCCGGAACGCCCAGTTCTCCGTCTCCTACCCCGTCCCCGCGGCCAAAGCCCACATGGTCGATTGGATCAACGACAAGAAGAACTGGCAGCCGGCCCTGGACCAGGCCGGCAACGACCGGACCGATGCCTGGGTCATCAACGCCACCGACATCATCCCGCTCACCGACTACCCGCCGGGAACGAACCTGTTCCTGCGCGCCGAGCCCCTGCACCCCGGCGCGCAACCGACGCTGCTGGACATCGACGGGCACCGGATCACCGCGTTCCTGACCAACTCACCGCGCTGGCACGGCCCGTTCCTTGACGCCAGACACCGCGCCCGGGCCCGGTGCGAAAACCGGATCAAGACCCTGAAAAACACCGGTCTGGGCAAGCTGCCGTTCTTCGACTTCGCCGCGAACCAGGCCTGGGCGTGGATCGCAGCCCTGGCCTCCAACCTCGTCTCCTGGCTCCAGCTCACCGCGCTCCCCGCCGGCGACCACGCCAAGGGATGGGACATCAAACGCTGGCGCTACCGGCTCTTCGCCACTGCAGGCAAGATCATCACCCGCGCCAGAAAGAGCTATCTCCTCCTGCCCGGAACGGCACCCGAACACCAACTGATCCACAGATTACTCGAAGCCACCGCAAGCATCGCGGCGAGCCTCAAGAACCCCACCGCCATCATGCAGACCTGACGCCCGGAACCAGCCCCATCACTGCGAGCAGACAGACAGCCATCACGGGTACGTGGAAACCCGCGCCAACCCCGGCGCATGGGACGGTCGAGGGTGCCCGGAATCCGCCCAGACAACACGCCAGCCGCTCAGCCGCCATCAACACCCCCGACCGACGACCGATGCAAAATCCGGGTTAGGTGCTGTCCGTCGGCGACGCGCCCGGCCTCCGGTTCCGCCCGGCCCCCGGTTCCGTCCGGCCCCCGGTTCCGCCCGGCCCCCGGTTCCGCCCGGCCCCCGGTTCCGCCCCCGCAGGCACCGAACCGGATGCTCTCAACCGGGAGCCCTGGAGGGCTGCCGCCCGGGCGGCCCGGGACAAGCTCCGACGCATGGGATAATTAGGATGAATCTGCGTGACGTAATAGACCTGCCTGCCTTCCGGCCGGCGGGCTCCGTGCGCCGCAGCCGAACGCCGATCCAGGAGTTATCCCCATGGTTGCCACACCAGCCCACCTCCTCCGCTCAGCCACAGCGCTGGGAAACGAAGAGGTCCTGAGGATTCGCAATGACTTCCCGATCCTGAGCCAGACCGTCAACGGCAAGCCCCTGGTGTACTTGGATTCGGGTGCCACCTCGCAGAACCCGCTCAGCGTGCTGGAAGCCGAGCAGGAATTCTATGAACAGCGGAACTCGGCGGTCCACCGCGGCGCCCACCACCTGGCGGTGGAGGCCACCGAAGCCTTCGAGGACGCCAGGGAATCTGTCGCGGCCTTCATCGGGGCCGAACCGGACGAACTCATCTGGACCTCGAACGCCACCGAGGGCCTGAACCTGCTCAGCTACTCCTTCCTGAACGCCTCGCTGCCCGGTGCCGCCCCCGAAGCGGCGCGCTTCGCCCTGTCCGCGGGCGACGAGATCGTGGTCACCGAGATGGAACACCATGCCAACCTGATCCCGTGGCAGCAGTTGGCGGAACGCACCGGAGCCACGCTGCGCCACATTCCGGTCGACGACGCCGGCGCCCTGGACCTCGACACCGCGGCCCGCATCATCGGCGAGCGGACGCGCATCCTTGCCTTCACCCATGCCTCCAATGTCCTCGGAACCATCAACCCGGTGGCGGCGCTGGTTGCCCTCGCCCGGCCGACGGGGGCGCTCGTGGTGCTGGACGCGTGCCAGTCCGCGCCGCACCTGCCCCTGGACGTCAAGGCACTCGACGTGGACTTCGCCGTCTTCTCGGGGCACAAGATGCTGGCTCCCACCGGAATCGGCGGGCTCTACGGCAGGTCCGAGCTGCTCAACGCGATGCCGCCGTTCCTGACCGGCGGTTCCATGATCACGACCGTCACCATGGAGCGCGCAGGATTCCTGCCCAGCCCGCAACGCTTCGAGGCCGGAACGCAGAAGATCTCACAAGCCGTGGCGCTTGCTGCCGCCGCAAACTACCTGAGCGAAACCGGGGTGGACCGGATCCACGCCTGGGAGTTCGAGCTCGGGCAGCGCCTTGTGGCGGGTCTGGAGTCCGTCCCCGGAATCCGCGTGCTGGGCCCGGCTGCCGGCCAGGAACGGATCGGCCTGGCCGCGTTCGACGTGGCGGGAGTCCACGCGCACGACGTCGGGCAGTTCCTGGACAGCCGGGGGATTGCCGTCCGCGTGGGGCACCACTGCGCCCAGCCCCTGCATCGTCGGCTGGGCCTCACGGCGAGCACCCGTGCCAGCACCTACCTTTACAACACCACGGACGATGTGGACGCGTTTCTCAACGCCGTCGCCGATGTCCGCGGTTACTTCCAAGCCTGAGGACGGCAGTACATGAGTCTCGACCAGCTTTACCAGCAAATCATCCTGGAACACTCCAAGGCCCGGCACGGCAGCGGGCTGGCCGGAGCCGCGGTCCCCGACGGCGCGAGCAGCGGCCAGTCCCATCAGCTCAATCCGGTATGCGGCGACGAAATCACCGTCCGGGTCGCCGTCGCGGACGGCACGGTCAGGGAGCTGCGCTGGGACGGCGATGGCTGCTCGATCTCAATGGCGTCCGCTTCGGTGCTGACGGACCTTGCCGAGGGCCTGTCCGCCGAGGAGTTCCGTTCCGTGATCGGCAGTTTCCGTGAGGTGCTGCGCTCCCGCGGCAAGGTGGCCGCAGATCCGGAAATCCTCGGCGACGCTGCGGCATTTGAGGGCGTGGCACGCTACGCCGCCCGCGTCAAGTGCGCCATGCTGTCCTGGGTCGCCGCGGAAGACGCGCTCGGACAGGCCGTCTCCCACTAAAACCCCACCCCTGCCGTCCGGCCGGGAACGCGGCCTTCCCGGCCCGGCTCAGGGCCGGCCGAGGCCCTTGTAGGTCCAGCCCGCGGCGCGCCACTTGGCCGGATCGAGGACGTTCCGGCCGTCAAGGATGCGCGGAGCCGAAACTAGGGCCCGGGTGCCGTGCGGGTCCAGCTCGCGGTACAGCTTCCACTCGGTCAGCAGCAGCACTGCATCGGCCCTGCGCAGGGTGGTTTCCAGGTCCGGTTCCAGCGGGAGCTCCGGGAAACGCTTGGCCGCGTTGGTGAGAGCCTGCGGGTCGGTGACGGTGACCACGGCGCCCTGCAGCTGGAGCTGGGCCGCGGCGCTCAGCGCCGGCGAGTCTCGGACGTCGTCGCTCTCCGGTTTGAAGGCGGCGCCCAGCACGGCGATACGCTGGCCCATCAGCGAACCGCCGCAGAGTTGGCGGGTCAGCTCGACGACGCGGGTCCGGCGCCGCATGTTGATTGCGTCCACTTCGCGCAGGAAGGTGAGGGCCTGATCCGCGCCCAGCTCGCCGGCGCGGGCCATGAAGGCCCGGATGTCCTTGGGCAGGCAGCCGCCGCCGAACCCGATGCCGGCATTGAGGAACTTCCGGCCGATCCGTTCGTCGAGGCCGATCGCGTCGGCCAGCAGGGTGACATCCGCGCCGGTGGCTTCGCAGACCTCGGCCATCGCGTTGATGAAGGAAATCTTGGTGGCGAGGAACGAGTTGGCGGCGGTCTTCACCAGCTCGGCCGTAGCGTAGTCGGTGACCAGCCGGGTCGTCCCGTTAGCGAGGGACGCCTTGTAGATCTGGTCCAGGATGGCCACGGCGGGGTGGTCCTCGCTGCCGTCCGGAACGCCGTACACCAGCCGGTCCGGGTTCAGGGTGTCGGTTACCGCATGGCCTTCGCGGAGAAATTCGGGATTCCACACCAGCGTGGCGCCGGGTTCGGTCCCGGCGATGACCTCGGCCAGCCGGGCCGCGGTTCCGACCGGTACGGTGGATTTGCCGGCGATGATGTCGCCGGGGGACACCTGGGCGGCCAGGGCCTCCACTGCGGCATCGACGAAGCGCAGGTCCGCGGCGTTTTCGCCGCGCTTTTGTGGAGTGCCCACACAGATGAAATGGACCTCGGATCCGTGGGCGGCCGACATTTCCGTGGTAAACCTTAAACGCCCCGATTCCTCGAGCGCGGACAGCAGCTCATCCAGTACAGGTTCGTAGAAGGGCGCCTGCCCCGCGGACAGTTGCGCCACCTTGCCCGCGTCAAGGTCGATGCCGACCACATCGTGACCAAGTTTCGCCAGGCACGCCGCGTGGACAGCGCCAAGATACCCGCAGCCGATAACCGATATCCGCATTCCGTGGTCCTCCCGCTAAGGGGTGTGATCACAGAGTACGTCGTGGAGGCGGGTTTGGCACGGGCCTGCGGAGAGTCAGTACCAGCAGCGTGAGCAGGCCGCCGAGGGTTGCCCCGGCGGTGTTCGCGGCGACATCAAGCAGCGTGGGGTAACGGGCCGGCAGGAAGACGAACTGGGCGAGCTCGATCAGGGCGGACAGCACCAGGCCGGCGGCCCCGCCGGCCCACCAGTTGCGCCTGCCGAGGATCCAGACAACCAGGATACCCAGCGGGACGAACAAGAGAACGTTAGACGCCGACTCAACAAACGCATAGTCGATCCAGCCGGGCATCCCTCGTTGGTGCAGTTCCTTCAGCGCCTCAGCCAGCAGCCCCGCCCCGGCGCGGTCCACAGGAGTGGGCCACATTGCTATGGCGCCCAGGATCATCGCGTAGGCGAAGAACTCCCACGTGGCTACGCGGCGGCGGGGTCGCAATCGGCAGCGCCTTCCGGTAGTTCACGGTCGTTTCCCTGGGTGTAGCGCCCAGGACGGCGTGACGCCGTGGCGAAAGGGTGTGCCGCGGCTGTTTCGACTAGGCGAGCAGGCCTGCGATCCCGATTCCCGCCGTCGCGGCTCCGAGCACCATCGAGATGCTGACGAGGACGACGTGGACGGTAAGGAACCGGGTAGCCTTGCCGCCGGCGTCGCGGGCCCGGGGGTCCTTCATCACCCGGCGCAGGAACTGCGGCCAGACGACGAGGGACCAGACACCGGCCACGATCAGGACGATTGCCAGGATTGCCGGAAGCTCCACGCTGCTAGTGGCTTTCGAGCCAGGCCTGGGCCTGCTTCGACTGGATGTTCAGGGCCTTGCCGACCATCGGCTCGGCGGCTTCGGCAATCTTGCCGCCCAGGAACGGCACCGAGGACGTGACTGTGCCTTCGAGCTCGATCCGCGTGCTGCCGGCCTCGGACACCAGGCGCTGGACTGCGCTGACGTCCAGCGGTGCGCCGGCGACCTTCATCGAGATGCTGCTCTGCCGCGAACCGTCCGAGGCGGGGGCAGCCCAGGTTTCGACCTGGGTCACCTTCAGGCTCTCACCAACGAACTTGCGGGCGATCTCCGGCATCCGGGTGGTGGGGACGGTCCGGACGGTTGTGGTGACAAACGCGCCGGCAGTGTCACCGTCCACGGCAAAGGATTCCAGCGTGCCGCCGACGTATTCACTCGTGTGGCGCAGGAATTCCTCGTTGACGAAAACAGCGGTAACGCGGTCAACACTGTGGGGCAGGGTGGTGGATGCATTCAAGGGCATGGGGTCTCCAAATACTGTTGTTCCGGACGATTCGGGCTCCCAGTATCCTACGGGGTGTGCCCGGCCGATTTCGATTCGAGTGCCACCGAGAGGTCTAGCCAGGCCCGGCCGGGCGCTCGGCACGCATCCGGAGCAGCCGGCCGCACCCAATCCGCCCGGCACGTGCTGGTGATCGCCGGCCGGAGCCCATCCCGTTGCGGACCTGCGTCGGGGCTGCGCGGTAGGCTTGGGTTACCCCGGGATTCTCACGAATTTCGGGTATTCGTGTTGCCTGCACCCCCGTGATCCCATCAGGAGCAACAGCTATGAGCCCCAACGGCCCCTCTCTCACCGGTTTGCGCCGCGTCCTCGCCGAAGACCGGAACTATGCCCGGGTCCAGGCTGAGGCGGCCCGTGGGTTCCCCGTCCGGAGCGAGGACTATCAGATCAGCGCTCCGGCCGGGATGAGATCGGTCCTGCTCGCGGAAATGGCCGACGGCCTCAGGGCGCTAGCCGACGACACTGCGGACGGGACTGCCGGCGAAACAGCCAAGGAGACGGCCGGTGAGGCGCCCGTGGTTCTCGCCGTCACCGCGACCGGCCGCGAAGCCGAGGACCTGACCGAGGCCCTGCGCGCCTTCCTGCCGGCGGACGCCGTCGCCGAGTTCCCCAGCTGGGAAACGCTCCCGCACGAGCGGCTCTCACCCCGCTCGGACACAGTCGGCCGGCGCCTGTCGGTGCTGCGCCGGCTCGCCCACCCGGAAACGTCCACGGGCGGCGCCCTGCGCGTCGTCGTCGCCCCGGTGCGCGCCGTCGTCCAGCCGATCGTCGCGGGCCTCGGCGAACTGGTGCCGGTCACCCTGACGGTGGGCCAGGAAGCCCCGTTCAGCAGCGTCGTGAAGCGACTCGCCGACGCCGCGTACGCCCGGGTGGACATGGTCACCCGGCGCGGTGAGTTTGCGGTCCGCGGCGGCATGCTCGACGTCTTCCCGCCCACCGAGGACCACCCGATCCGGGTCGAGTTCTTCGGCGACGAAGTGGACCAGATGCGCTGGTTTGCCGTCGCCGACCAGCGCTCGCTGACCGCGCCCGGCCTGCACCACCCCACCGAACTCCACGCCCCGCCCTGCCGCGAGATCCTGATCACCCCCTCCGTCATGTCCCGGGCCGCGACCCTGAAGTCCCAGCTCCCGGCCGCCGCCGACATGCTGGAGAAGATCGCCGGCGGCATCGCCGTCGAGGGCATGGAATCCTTGGCCCCGGTGCTGGTGGACTCCATGGTCCCCTTCCTGGACCAGCTCCCGGCGGGTTCCATCGCCGTCGTGATCGAGCCGGAAAAGGTGCGCACCCGCGCCCACGACCTCGCCGCCACGAACGAGGAATTCCTCGAGGCCGCCTGGTCGACGGCGTCCGACGGCGGCACAGCCCCCCTGGTGCTGGACACAGGTCTGACCTCCGCGGCGTCCGAAGCCCTGCACTCGGCCAGCTTCCGTTCGCTCACCGAGACCCGCACTGCCGCCCTCGCGCACGGCGTCTCCTGGTGGTCCATCACCTCGCTGGCCAGCGACGAAGAGCTGCTGCCCGACGTCGACGTGCTCAACCTGCACGCCCGGGAACCCCGCGGCTACCAGGGCGACGTCGCGGAAATGATGGAGTTCATCGGCTCCCGGGTCCGGGACCAGTGGCGGATTGTGGTGGTCACCGAGGGCCCCGGCCCGGCGCAGCGCCTCGCGGAACTCTTCCACGACAGCGACATCCCCTGCGCGCGGGTGGACACCCTCGACCAGGATCCGCAGGCCGGGCTGATCGAGGTGACCACCGCCGCCGTCGGCCGCGGTTTTGTCCTGGACCCGCTCAAGCTGGCGCTGCTGACGGAGGCGGACCTGCTGGGGCGGACCTCCGCCGGTTCCACCAAGGACATGCGCCGGATGCCGTCCAAGCGGCGGAACGCCGTCGACCCGCTCCAGCTCGTGGCCGGCGACTCCGTGGTGCATGAACAGCACGGCATCGGCCGCTTCGTGGAGCTGATCCAGCGCCGGGTGGCGGGCGGCGGCGACGGCGTGCGCGAGTACCTGGTGCTGGAATACGCCCCCTCCAAGCGCGGGGCCCCGGGCGACCGGTTGTTTGTGCCCACCGACCAGCTGGACCAGGTCACCCGCTACGTCGGCGGGGACACCCCGGCGTTGAGCAAGATGGGCGGCGCGGACTGGGCCAGCACGAAGTCCAAGGCCCGCAAGGCGGTCAAGGAAATCGCCGGGGAGCTGATCCGGCTGTACTCGGCCCGGATGGCCTCGCGCGGGTACGCCTTCGGTGCGGACACGCCGTGGCAGCGGGAGCTGGAGGAAGCCTTCCCGTATGTGGAGACCCCGGACCAGCTGACCACCATCAACGAGGTCAAGGCCGACATGGAGCGCGAGATCCCGATGGACCGGCTCATTTCCGGCGACGTCGGCTACGGCAAGACCGAGATCGCGGTGCGGGCCGCGTTCAAGGCGGTCCAGGACGGCAAGCAGGTCGCCGTGCTGGTGCCCACCACGCTGCTCGCGCAGCAGCACTACGAGACCTTCACCGAACGGTTCTCCGGCTTTCCGCTCGTCGTCAAGCCGCTGTCCCGCTTCCAGAGCGGCAAGGAGGCCAAGGAAACCGCCGACGGCGTCAAGAGCGGCTCCGTGGACGTCGTGATCGGCACCCACCGGCTGCTGTCCAAGGACTTCGGCTTCAAGGACCTCGGCCTCGTGATCGTGGACGAGGAGCAGCGCTTCGGCGTCGAGCACAAGGAGGCGCTCAAGAAGATGCGCACCAACGTGGACGTCCTGGCCATGAGCGCCACCCCGATTCCGCGGACCCTGGAAATGTCCCTGACCGGGATCCGCGAGACGTCCACCCTGGCCACCCCGCCGGAGGAACGCCACCCCGTGCTGACCTATGTGGGCCCGTACACGGACAAGCAGACGTCCGCCGCGATCCGCCGCGAGCTGATGCGTGAAGGCCAGGTGTTCTTCGTCCACAACCGGGTGTCCACGATCGACCGCACGGCGGCCAGGATCCGCGAGCTGGTCCCGGAGGCCCGGGTGGAGGTGGCGCACGGGCAGATGTCCGAGAGCCGGCTGGAACAGATCATCGTGGACTTCTGGGAAAAGCGCTTCGACGTCCTCGTCTGCACCACCATCATCGAGACCGGCCTGGACATCTCCAACGCCAACACCCTGATCGTGGACGGGGCGGAAAAGTACGGACTCTCCCAGCTGCACCAGCTGCGCGGACGGGTGGGCCGCGGCCGGGAACGCGCTTACGCCTACTTCCTCTACCCCTCGGAAAAGCCGCTGGGCGAGGTGGCGCTGGAACGGCTCAAGGCTGTCGCCACGCACAACGAGCTCGGCGCCGGCATGCAGCTGGCCATGAAGGACCTTGAAATCCGCGGCGCCGGCAACCTGCTCGGCGGCGAGCAGTCCGGCCACATCCAGGGCGTCGGCTTCGACCTCTACATCCGGCTGGTCGGCGAAGCCGTGGCCGAGTACCGCGGCGAGGCGGAGGAGAAGGCCGCCGAGATGAAGATCGAGCTGCCCGTCAACGCGCACCTGCCGCACGACTATGTGCCCGGTGAACGGCTGCGGCTGGAGGCCTACCGGAAGCTGGCAAGCGCCATCACCTACGAGGCGATCGATGAGGTCCTCGCCGAGCTGGTGGACCGTTACGGCGAACTGCCGCTGCCCGCAACGAACCTGATTGACGTCGCGCGCTTCCGGGTGGGTGCCCGCGAGGCCGGGCTGAGTGACGTCGCCCTGCAAGGCAACTTCATCAAGTTCTCCCCGGCGCAGCTGCCGGAGTCCAAGCTCATGCGCCTGACCCGGATGTACCCGGGGGCGCAGGCCAAGCCTGCGCTGGATGCGGTGCTCATCCCCAAGCCCAAGACGGCGCGGATCGGCGGCCGGGACCTGCAGGACGCCGAGATCCTCGAGTGGGCCAACGGCGTCATCCGGAACATCTTCTCCGACGCCGCCGTATCTGTCTCATCGACGGGGAGTTAGCGCATGATGGGAGGACACCACGCCGCGTCGGGCGCCGCGGCGTGGGTGGCTGTTGCCTCGACCGGGCCCTACGCGCTGGGCTGGTATCCGCTGGACGCCACCGGGATCGTGATCGGCGGGATGGCGACGGCGGGGACGGCCCTGGTCTGCGACTGGGACCACCGCTCCAGCACGGTGGCGCACTCGCTGCCGCCGCTGTCCAATGTGATCGCGGTCGGCATCGAGAACGCCAGCGGCGGGCACCGGCAGGGCACCCACTCGCTGCTCGGTGCGGCCTGCTTCGTGCTGCTCGCGGCCATGGCCGGGCAGGTCCAGCTGCAGACCGACTGGGGGCTCCTGTCCCTCGGCGCCGGCCTGCTGTGCATGTTCCTGATCAGCATCGCGGCCAAGGCCCTGAAGCTTTTCCCGAAGTACGGCTGGATCAGCAACTGGGTCTTCGCCCTGGCCATGGCCGGGCTCGTGACGTGGTTCGCGCCGCACCAGTGGACCTGGCTCCCGGTCTCGATGCTGACCGGCGTGCTGGTCCACATCGTGGGGGACATGATCACCACCGGGGGAGTGCCGCTGCTCTGGCCGCTGGTGATCAAGCCGCCGAAGCTGCTGCGGAAGCTGCCGCTCGTGAAGGACGTCTGGAAGGCCAACGGGGCGTTCTCGGTCCCGCTGCTGGGCCGGGCGGGGTCGCGGCGGGAATGGTTTGTGCTGATCCCGGTCAGCGCCTACGCCATGATCGGCATGTTCGGGGCGGCGCTGGCCCTGGCGGAGGCGCACTTTCCGGCCGCCGTCGCGCTGGGGACCGGGTTCGTCAGCAGCCTGGTCGGCCGGCTGACCGGAAGCTAGCGGGGTCCGACCGGCCGCCGGCCCCGTGCGGCCGATGTGACGGGCGCTTAAATGGCTGAAGCTCCGGAGATCCGGAGCTTCAGCCATTTAAGCGTGGAGGTGGCAGCCTAGCTCTCGCCGGCCGAGTCCGAGCGGCCGAGGATCGTCTGCGGGATCCAGAACGAAGCGGCGAACAGCGTCAGGCAGACGGCCATCGGCCACGCGTTGCCCAGCGTCAGGTACGACAGAGAGTACACGGACGCGAGGAACAGGACCATCATCACGGCAAAGATGACGATGGTGGAGCCGAGGCTGTTCTCGGTCTGCGGGGTCTGCTCGGTCTTCTGCGTCTGCTCGGTCTTGCTGGACATTCATTCCTCCTCGGCCCCGTGGGGCTCAAAACTGTGGCGGCTGCCGGAACGGGTCAGTACCCGGATGAACCCTGTTCACCCTTGACAATCGCGATCCCGGAGCTGGCGCCAATACGTGTTGCACCTGCAGCAATCATAGCTTGTGCGTCCGCGAGGGAACGCACCCCGCCGGAGGCCTTGACGCCGAGGTCCGGGCCGACCGTGCGGCGCATCAGGGCGACGTCTTCCGCGGTGGCTCCGCCGCCGTTGAAGCCGGTGGAGGTCTTCACGAAATCAGCGCCGGCTTCCACCGCGGCCTCGCAGGCCAGGACCTTCTGGGCATCGTCCAGCAGGCCGGTTTCGATGATCACCTTCAGGATGGCCCCGCCTTCGTGGACGGCCTCGGCGACGGCGGTGATGTCATCGACCAGCGCGCCCTTGTCGTTCGCGCGGGCGGCGGCGATGTTGATCACCATGTCCACCTCTTCTGCGCCGTCCAGCACGGCACCGCGGGCCTCGAAGGCCTTGACGTCGCTCGGGGTGGCGCCCAGCGGGAAGCCGACCACGGAACAGGTCAGCACGCCGGAGCCCTTGAGCGCGGTCTTGACCGTCTTGACCCAGACGGGGTTGACGCAGACCGACTTGAACCGGTACTCGGCAGCCTCGGCGCAGACCCTGAGGATTTCGGCCTCGCTGGCCTCCGGCTTGAGCAGGGTGTGGTCAATGAAGGAGGCGAGGTTACCGGCGCCGGCCGTTGCCTCCGGCGTAGCGGGGGTGGTGCTGCCGGCGGCGGTAGTGGCTTCGTTGCTCATGGTGGTCCCTTTCCTAGCTGTGTCCATCTTGCCACAACAGAAACAAGCCCCGGAGGCCCGCCGGTCGGCCCCCACGCCCGCCCCAGGCGAGCGGCTAGGCTGCGTCCGCGAGCGGTTCGGCCAGCGTGGCCCGCAGCAGCTGCGCCGCGCAAACCGAGGCAGCCGACCCGGCGGCCACGAGCAGTCCCAGCCGGACGCCGTCGAATACGGCGGCATCCCCGATGGCCCAGATCCCGGGCACCGAAGTGCGGAAGTCCTCGCCGATCACGATGCCGCCGCGCGGGGCGGTCTTCAGCCCGGCGCTCACCGAGAGGGCGTCGCGGGCAATCCGTTCCTCCGCCAGAACCACCAGATCCCCGTTCATGCTGGAACCGTCTTCGAAGACGACACCGGCGGCGGGGAGCATCGAACCCGCGAGGTTGGGAAGCACGGCCGCGGGCCGGAGTGTGGTGCGGACGGGACGGACACCCCTGGCGCGCAGCACCGCTTCAGCCTGACCGGCGGCCGTTCCGGTGCCGACCAGGATGCCCAGCGGACGCCTGCCGAGGACCCGGGTGACGTCCTTGACGGCTTCGCCGAGGCCGTTGGCGTCGTCGATCGTGGAATAGCTGAGGCAGCGGCCGGCGCCCGCCAGGGGTGCTCCCGCCGGGGAGGAACCCGTGGCGATGACCAGCTGGTCGTAGGTGAACTCCAGGCCGTCGGCCGTGGTGACCCGCCGGCCGTCCGGGTCGATGTAGCTGACCGGCTGGCCGAAGCGCAGCGAAACCTGCGGCAGGGCGGCGAGCTCGAGCAGCCCGGCGGGAGCGTCGTCGCGGTTGCTCAGCATCGTGATTCCGCCGGCGAACGGCGTCCGGGCCAGCTGCCGGACGAGGGCCTGGGCGGCCGGACCGGCCCCTGCGATGACGATCCGGGGCCGGGTCTGGGAATCAGGTGTTGTGCTGGAGACGTTGGACATGGTGGGCCCTTTCGCTGGTGGCCGGTGGTGTGGCCGTCGTGCTTGGTGCACCCAGCGTAGGCGTCGGGTTTTTCCGGCGTGTTTCCCCGGTGTTGCTGTTTTTTCGCAGCCCGTTCGCCAGTATTTACCGGCCGGTAATGCCCTGCGTCACACCCGCAGCCGGTAGCCGCGCTTGACCACGGTTTCCACCAGCCGGCCGTCCGGGAGGGAGGAGCGCAGCCGGCTCACGGTCATGTCCAGGGCGTGGACGGAACCCCTCAGCTCCAGCAGTTCGGACAAGGCCTCGCGGGAAAGCACGGCCCCGCCGGCACCCAGCAGCGCCCGCAACAGCAGCAGCGGGGCCGGCGCCATCTCCACGGCCTCGCCGTCGACCCGGAGCGAGCGGCCGCGGAGCTCCACGCTGCCCGAGGCGGTGTCCAGCCGGCGGACGTGGTTCAGGGCCAGGTGCTCGCAGACCAGCCGGATCAGGGCGCCCATCCGGAACCGTTCCGGGACCAGCGGCTGCAGTCCCGCGTCGAGCAGCGGCTGGGCCGTGACGGGACCCACGACGGCGGTCGCGACGTTCGTCTTGAGGCTCTCCACAAGCTGCTTGTACAGGCCCATCTCGTGTGCCGTGCTCCACATCGCGTCCACGGCCGGGGCGCTGGTGAAGGTCAGCACGTCCAGGTTGCCGCTGCACGCCGCCTCGATCAGCCGCGGCAGCCGGTCGGCGCCGTCGGGCTTGACCCAGCGGTACGGGGTGACGGTCAGGACGGTGGCACCGGACATCCGCAGCCGCTCCAGCTGGCGTACGTCGGTGTAGCCGTGCAGCTGGACCGCGACGGTCTTGCCGCGCACGCCTTCGGCCAGGAGCATGTCCACCAGGGTCGCGGTGGTTTCGTCGCTGCTGATCCCGACGTCGGCCAGCCCGGCGGCGCGGACGGCACCGCGGGCCTTGGGGCCGCGGACGAACATCCGGGTGGCGCCCAGGGTCTCGAGCAGCTGTTCGCCGATCCCGAAGGTATCCGCGGCCTCGCACCAGCGGCGCATCCCGTACGCGGTGGTGGCGATGCACAGGTCGGGCCGGGCGTCGATGATGGCGCGGGTGTCCTCGATCAGGCGCAGGTCCTCCTGCACCGGTGCGATCTTCAGCGCCGGCGCGTGCAGCACCTCGGCGCCCCGCCGTTCCAGGGCCTCGATCAGGTCCTGGGAGCGCCGGTGCGAGGTGACGCCGATCCGGAACCCTTCGAGGGGTAGCTCTTTCTCCAGGACGTCCTCGGCAATTGCCTCCGGGGCGCCGGAAACGCCGCGAACGCCGGGCAGGACTTCGGGGGCGATGGTATTGAGCGCACTCACGGTTCTCACGCGCCCATCAGGGACGCGGCGAGGCGGTCCAGGTCGGCCGCTGCTTCAGCGGAGCCCCGGTTGGCTTCGGCCACCCGGACGACGTCGCCGATCACCAGCACGGCCGGGTTCGTGCAGTCCGCGGCCGCGGTGGTGATGGTGCCCAGGTCGGCGATGGTGGTGCGCTGCCCGGGGCGGTAACCGCGCTCGACGACGGCCATCGGCATGTCCGCCCGCATTCCGGCGCGGCGCAGCCCGGCGGCGAGCTGGTGCAGGGTGCCGATGCCCATCAGGACCACGATTGTTCCGCCGAGGCCGGCCAGGTGGGTGTGCTCTTTTTCGGTCAGCGGGGCGTGGCCGGAGACCACGGTGAACATGTGGCTGACCTCGCGGTGCGTGACCGGGATCCCGGCCGCCGCGGGGACGGAGATGGCGCTGGTGACGCCGGAAATGACCCGGACGGGCACGCCGGCTTTGACGCAGGCCGCGACTTCCTCGCCGCCACGGCCGAACACGTACGGATCGCCGCCCTTGAGCCGCACCACGTTCCTGCCCGCGAGGGCCGCGTTGACCATGAGCTCCTCGATCCCGGACTGGCTGACCGGGTGGTGGCCGGGACGCTTGCCCACGTCCACGAGTACGGCCGTGCTCAGCGAGGGAAGCTCCTGGTAGGGGGCGAGCCGGTCGTAGAACACGACGTCGGCGTCCCGCAGCGCCTTGACGGCCGCCACGGTCAGCAGCTCGGTGGTGCCGGGACCGCCGCCCACCAGGGTGACCCGGCCGGTGGGACCCGCGGCGGGCTCGGCGGCGACGGGGATGCCGGTCGCGCGGCAGCGCTCCAGCAGTGCCTCCCAGCCCGGCTGGCCGTCGTCGACCGCGGCCACCAGGAAGGGCCGTTCCGGCAGGGGACCGTCGTGCGGCGCCCCGGCCGGGGTGCTGAGCCGGGAGGACGACGGCGCCAGCGGCCTGGTAGCGCCGGACGGCCTGGCGGGCGGCGGTGTCGGAGCCGGTGACCAGGACTTCGCGGCCGGTGAGATCAATGCTGAGCTGCATGGCTATACCTCGTTCTCATCGCGGGGGCGCATGGGGATGGAAGCCCCGACCATCACTGGTTGCTGAGCGGCCAGGGCCTTCTCCTCTGCGGTGGCCGGGCGCATCTGGCCGCGCTCGTCCGGGACGAAGGTGATGGAGTCGTCCTTCTGGTCGGGGGCGTTGACGAAGGAACGGAACCGGCGCAGGCGCTCGGGATCCTTCAGGGTGTCGGCCCATTCGTCCACGTAGGTGTCCACGTGCTTGGCCATGGCGGCTTCGAGGTCCTCGGCGATGCCCAGGGTGTCGTGCACCACCACGTCCTCGACGTGTTTGATGCCGCCGTCGAGCTCCTCCTGCCACCGGGCGGTGCGCTGCAGCCGGTCGGCGGTGCGGATGTAGTACATGAAGTAGCGGTCGATGTACTTGAGCAGCGTTTCGTCGTCGAGATCCTTGGCCAGCAGCTGGGCGTGCGCCGGGGTGGCACCGCCGTTGCCGCCGACGTACAGGTTCCAGCCGTCCGCGGTGGCGATGACGCCGACGTCCTTGCCGCGGGCCTCGGCGCATTCGCGGGCACAGCCGGAGACGCCCATTTTGAGCTTGTGCGGGCTGCGGAGGCCGCGGTAGCGCAGCTCGAGCTGGATGGCCATGGCCACCGAATCCTGGACACCGAACCGGCACCAGGTGGAACCGACGCAGGACTTCACCGTGCGCAGGCTCTTGCCGTAGGCCTGGCCGGACTCGAAGCCGGCGTCCACGAGTTCCTTCCAGATTTCCGGGAGCTCCTCCAGCCGGGCACCGAACATGTCGATCCGCTGGCCGCCGGTGATCTTGGTGTACAGGTTGTACTTCTCGGCCACGGCGGCGATGACGCCGAGCTTCTTCGGGGTGATCTCGCCGCCGGCGATGCGGGGGACCACCGAGTAGGTGCCGTCCTTCTGCATGTTGGCCAGGGCGCGGTCGTTGGTGTCCTGCAGGGTGCCGCGGCCGGCGTCGAGGACGTAGGCGCTGTTCTGGCTGGCCAGGATGTTGGCAATGGTCGGCTTGCAGATGTCGCAGCCTGCGCCGGTGCCGTACTTGGCCATGACCTCCTCGAAGGAGGTGAGTTCCAGGACCCGGATGGTCTCGAAGAGTTCCTGGCGGGACAGCTCGATGTGTTCGCAGAGTGCCTTGGAGACGGCGACGCCGGACTTGGTCAGTTCGGTTTCCAGCAGCTTCTTGAGCATCGGCACGCAGGAACCGCAGCTGGTCCCGGCGCGGGTGCAGCCCTTCAGCTCGCCGAGCTCCTGGACGGGAGCGTTGCCGTCGCAGGCCCCGCAGCCGTTGACGGTGTCGCGGATGGTTCCGGCGGAGACGTTGTTGCAGGAGCACAGGATGGCGTCGTCCGGCAGTTCGGTGTCCGGGGCGTCGCCGCCGCCGGCCGCGGTGAGGTACGCGCCGGGTTCGGCGGCCAGTTCGCGGCCCAGCATGGGGCGGAGGCTCGTGTAGGGGGAGGCGTCGCCGACGAAGATGCCGCCGAGCAGGGTCTTGGCGTCGTCCGTGGTGACGATCTTCTGGTAGACACCGCGGGCGGGGTCGGCGTAGACAATCTCGAGGGCGTGCTCGGTCCGGGCGAAGGCGTCACCGAAGCTGGCGACGTCGACGCCGGAGAGCTTGAGCTTGGTGGCGGTGTCGAAGCCCGGGAAGGTCGCTTGGCCGCCGTGCAGCCGGTCCGCGACGATCTCCGCCATGGTGTTGGCCGGTGCCACGAGGCCCAGGCACATGCCGCCGAAGTTGGCGACCTCGCCGATCGCCCAGATGCCGGGGACCTCGGTGGCGCAGGAATCATCGATGACGACGCCGCCGCGCGGGCCGAGCTGGAACTGAGCCGCGGTGCCTTCGGTTTCCGGGCCGTTGGCCAGGCGGAACAGTTCGTCGCGGGGCTTCACGCCGATCGCGACGATGACGATGTCGGCGTCGATGATCCGGCCGTCGGCCATGAGCACGCCGGTGACCTGGCCGTCGTCGTCGGAGAGGACCTCGGAGGGGAACACGCCGCCGTGGACGGTGAAGCCCTTGGCCTCGATCAGGCGGCCGAGGGCCTGCCCGGCGCCCTCGTCCAGCTGGGTGTTCATGAGCCAGGGGGAGCCGTTGATGACGATCGGGGTGGCGCCGAGTTGCTCGGTGCCGGCCGCAGATTCGAGGCCCAGGAGGCCGCCACCGATGGTGACGGCGTTGACCTTGCGGCCGAACTTGGCCGTCAGCTCCGCGATCTCCTTGTTGATGGCCCGGACGTCCTCGATCGTGCGGTACACGTGGGTGAGGTCGGATCCGGCGATGGGCAGGCGGGCCGCGTCGGAGCCGGTGGCGACGACGAGCTCGTCGTACGGGTACACGGTGCCGGCCGCCGTCGTGACGGTCTTGCCGGCGGTGTCGAGGCCGGTAACGCGCTCGCCGGTCTTGAGGCTGAGGGCATCGTGATCCCACATGGAGGCGGTGCCGAGGGTGAGGTCGACGTCGGCGTCGGTGAGGGCCTTGCTCAGGGCGACGCGGTCGTACGGGAGGTGCGCTTCCTCGGTGAGGACCGTGACGTGCCAGCCGTCGAGGCCCCGGGAGTGCATGGCATCCGCGAAGCGGTGGGCTGCAGGGCCGCCGCCGGCAACCACGATGCGGCGCGGTGTTGTGGTGCGCTCTGCGCCCTGGTTCTGGGGGCTGGAAGTCTGTCCGGTCACGGTGGGCCTTTCGCATGGGCCGCAGACGGTGCTCTGCAGCTTGTGTACCCAGCCTAGGCAACCGCAGTTTCGCTTCAGTTTCCCTTATGTTTCGTGATCTTAACTTCTGCATCACGAATGTGTTTCGGGGCGGGTGAGGTCTCTTTTACCCGCCTGACACATTTGGCGCATCCGGTTGAAACACCTCGGGCCTAGCTTGGAGACGTGGCCGCAGGAGCGGTTGAGCACGTTAGGGATGTACAGAGAGGGACCGAAATGACTGCCGTACTTGAGAGCGCAGCACGGAATTTTGGCGCACACCCCGGCTTTGGAACCGGCTGGCACCGTGTGTGCGCCGTGGAGGAGCTGGAGCCCGCCTGGGGCGAGGCAGCCCTGATTGCGGGGCGCCAGGTCGCCTTGTTCCGCACCGCTGCCGGTGAGGTTTTCGCCGTGGCGCAGGAGGACCCGGCGACCGGGGCGCATGTCATGGCACGCGGCATCACAGGTTCCCGCGGGGCCCGCCCCACGCTGGCCTCGCCGCTGCACAAGGAAGTCTATGACCTGAAGACCGGGGAGTGCCTTGGCACACCGGGTCTCTGGCTTGAGACCTTCAGCACCCGGATCGTGGCCGGATACATCGAGGTGGAGCTCTAGGACCCTCGGGACGTGGGGCTTTACAGCCCCAGGGCCTCGCGGACGTCGGTGAGGACGCTGTCCAGGGCGCCGCGCGCTTCCTGCCGCGCCTGCGGCAGTTCCGCGGCAGATTCGACGCTGCGGATGACTTCGAGATAGCACTTGAGCTTGGGCTCCGTCCCGCTGGGGCGGATGATGACGCGGCTGAGGTCCTTGGTCAGGTACAGCACACCATCGGTTGGCGGCAGCTTTTCGCTGCCCGCCGCCAGGTCCACGACCGTCTCCACCGCGGAGCCGCCAAAGGACTCCGGCGGGCTGACGCGCAGCCGGTTCATCATTGCGTCCAGCAGTCCCAGGTCCGCCACCCGGATGCTGAACTGGTCGCTCGCGTGGAGGCCGTGCACGAGGTACAGCTCATCCAGCGTGTCAAAGATGGTCTTGCCCTCGGCCTTGGCCGCGGCCGCGAATTCCGCGATCAGCACGGCGGCGGAGATCCCGTCCTTGTCCCGGACCAGTGACGGCGCGACGCAGTAGCCCAGCGCCTCCTCGTAGCCGTAGAGCAGGCCCGGCACACGCGCAATCCACTTGAAGCCCGTCAGGGTTTCCTCATGTGCATAGCCCGCGGCAGCCGCGATCCGCGCGAGCAACCGCGAGGACACGATCGAGTTGGCGAAAACGCCCCCCGCGGCCTCACCGCCGGCAGCCGCCAGACGGGCCACGGCATGAGCGCCCAGCAGGGCTCCGACCTCGTCGCCGCGCAGCATGCGCCAGGCGCCCGTGTCCGGGTCCTTCGCGGCAACCGCGGCGCGGTCGGCGTCGGGGTCGTTGGCGAGAACGATATCGGCGTCCACGCGGGACGCGGTCTCGAGGGCCAGGTCCAGGGCACCGGGCTCTTCCGGGTTCGGGAAGTTCACCGTGGGGAAGTCGGGGTCCGGTTCCGCCTGCTCGGCGACCAAGGTGACGTCGGCAAAGCCTGCCGCGTTGAGGACGGCCACGGCCGTCCCTCCGCCCACGCCATGCATCGGGGTCAGGACGATCTTGAGGTCCCGGGCAGGGAAGTGCTCGGGAACGGCGAGGGCCGCGACGGCGGCCGCGTAGTCGGCCGCGATGGAGGGGTCAAGCACCGTCCAGCCTTCCTTGGCCAGGACGATGGACTCCAGCGCGCCGACGGCGTCGATCCTGGCCGCGATCAGGGTGTCGTAGGGTGCGACGATCTGCGCCCCGCGGCCGCTTTCCTCGACGGCGTGCCGGCCGAGGTAGACCTTGTAGCCGTTGTCCTGCGGCGGGTTGTGGCTGGCGGTCACCATCACGCCGCCGTCGCACTCCAGCGCCCGGACCGCGTAGGCGAGCAGCGGCGTCGGCAGGGCCGCAGGCATCAGGAAGGTTTCAATTCCGGCGGCCGTGAGGACTGCCGCCGTCTCCTCGGCGAAAATTTCGGAGTTGTAGCGGGCGTCGTAGCCGACGACGGCGCGCGGCCGGGTGCCGGGGGAGGCCTGCTCGACGGCGTTGGCCAGGAACGCGGTGAAGCCGGCCGCGGCGCGGCGCACCACCATGCGGTTCATCCGGTTCGGGCCGGGGCCGAGGGCCGCCCGGAGGCCTGCGGTGCCGAACTGCAGGGTGCCGCTGAAGCTGTCCGTCAGCTCCTGGCGGGCGGCAGCGGCGCCGCCGGCCGTCAGCTGGATTAGCTCGGAGAGGCCCGCGACGGTGGCCGGGTCCGGGTCCTGGGCGGCCCAGTCCCGGGCTTCGCCCAGCAGTCGGATGAGTTCGGCATCAGGAGACGTCATAGGTACCAAACTATCCGCAATCGCCGTCGAAGCGTTCCATCTATCGGGCGATGATGACGTCGAGCCTACGGGGGCCGTGGACTCCCTCCACGCGTTCGAGTTCGATGTCGCTGGTCGCGCTCGGGCCGCTGATCATGGTGAGCGGCCGGGTGCCGTCGATCCGGCGCAGCGCCTCGGGCAGGATGCCGGTAATGTCGGTGGCCTTCACGACACAGATGTGGTGGTCCGGGACGAGGCTGATGGCGCGGCGGCCTTGGTTGGGGCTGCCGTCCAGGATGATGGTTCCGGTTTCTGCCACGGCGACGGCGCTGCCGGTCACGACGGCGTCAATCCCGTCGAGCTCCGCAACGGTCAGCGGCGCGGCGGCGGAATCCACGTGGCGGCGGCCCTCGTCCTCATGCTGGCTGCCGAGAGCGGCGAGCCAGCCGGCGTCGAGCCCGGCGGGCACGACGTAGCTGTGCGCGCCGGCGAGGAGGGCTGCAACCCGTGCGGGCACCTCGGCGGCGTCCACCACGGATACCTGCGCTTTGTAGTCGATCAGGCGGTCCACCAACAGCTCGATCAGTGCCGCCTCGTCCAGCCCCGAGGTTGCCCGGTATTCGCGGGGAATCCGCGGTACCTCGGGGCTGTCCTGCAGGGCGGCGCGGATCCGGGCGAGGATGTCTTCGCGTGCGCTCATGGCTGGCCTTCCTTGTCATGTGACGGCGCGGGGGCGCCGTCAGTGTCCGGTGTCCGGTGTTCCTTGGCCCACCAGCTGCGGAAGGACTGCGGCGGGGGCGCGGGGATGTCCCGGCTTTGGGTCCAGCCGGCGGCGATGCCCGGCAGTTTGGTGATCTTCTTGTCGGGGCCGGCAGCCAGGCGTCCCAGCGGCAGCCCTTTTTCGATCAGCCCGAGCCGTTTGCCGGAGGACAGTGCCCAGGAGGCCGCCTTCATGCCGACGTCCATCTGGCTGGGCAGCTTCCTCTTCCCGCGCTTGCTGTCCACGTCCACGCTGCGCAGGTGCACCAGGATGTCCGGGATGTTGATCTTCACCGGGCAGGCGTCATAGCAGGCTCCGCAGAGCGATGACGCGTACGGCAGCGAGTCGTTCTCCTCTGCCTGTATGCCGGTCATCAACGGCGAGAGGATCGCGCCGATCGGCCCGGGATAGGTGGAGCCGTAGGCGTGGCCGCCGGTGCGCTCGTACACGGGGCAGACGTTCATGCAGGCGCTGCAGCGGATGCAGTGCAGCGCGGAGCGTCCCATCTCGTCTGCCAGGGCGGCGCTGCGGCCGTTGTCGAGCAGCACCAGGTGCATGTTCTGCGGCCCGTCGCCTTCGGTGACGCCGGTCCAGAGGGAGGTGTAGGGGTTCATTCGTTCCCCGGTGGAGGAGCGCGGCAGCAGCTGCATGAAGACTTCCAGGTCCTGCCAGGTCGGCAGCAGTTTCTCGACGCCCATCACCGTGATCAGCGTCTCGGGCAGTGTCAGGCACATGCGGCCGTTGCCCTCGGATTCGACGACGGCGAGGGTGCCGGAATCGGCGAGAGCGAAGTTGGCGCCGGAGACGGCGACCTTGGCGGTGAGGAACTTGCGTCGGAGGTGGGCGCGGGCGGCCATGGCCAGCACCGCCGGGTCGTCAGTCAGCGAGGGATCGGCGCCGGGCATTTCGCGCAGGAAGATGTCGCGGATTTGCGTGCGGTTCTTGTGGATCGCCGGGACGAGGATGTGGCTGGGCTTGTCGTGGTCCAGCTGGACGATGAGCTCGGCGAGGTCGGTCTCGAACGCCGTTATCCCTTCCTCTTCGAGGTACTCGTTGAGGCCGATTTCCTGGGTCGCCATGGATTTGACCTTGACCGCTTCGGTTTCGCCGGTCTCCCGGATCAGGCCGGCGACGATGGCGTTTGCTTCGTCGGCATCGCGGGCCCAGTGGATGACGCCGCCGCGGGCCGTGAAGTTCTCCTCGAACTGTTCGAGGAGTTCCGGGAGCCGGGCCATTACGGATTCCTTGATGGCGCTGCCCGCGTCGCGCAGCTGCTCCCAGTCCGGCAGTTCGGAGACCATCTTCAGCCGCTTGTCGCGGATGGTGTGGGTGGCGTGGCCGAGGTTGGTGCGCAGCTGGGCGTTGCCGAGTTCGCGGTGCGCGGCCTTCGGGAAGGACTCGGAGGCGTGCAGGTTGCCCGCGCCGTAGACGGGCAGGGAGGGCATGCCCAGGAAGGTGCTCATCGTGCTGCCTTTCCGGTTGAGACGAGGACTTCGCCGGTGACGGACGCCGGGGCTGCTGCGGTGCTGGCCAGGATTTCGGCCAGGTGCAAGGTGGTGACCGCGCTTCCTTGGCGGGAGAGGCCGCCGCCAATGTGCATCAGGCAGGAGGCATCCCCGCCTGCGCACAGGCGGGCACCGGTTGCCGCGATGTTGGCCGTCTTGTCCTCGAGCATGGCCGAGGAGACGTCGGCGTTTTTCATCGAGAACGTGCCGCCGAAGCCGCAGCACTGGTCCGCCTCCGGCAGTTCGGCCAAATCGATCCCCTGCACGCTGCGCAATAGCCGGGCCTGCCGGTCCCCCAGCCGGAGCAGGCGCATGCCGTGGCAGCTGGGGTGGTACGTGACGCGGTGCGGGAAGTAGGAGCCGAGCTGGGAGCCGGCGTCGGTGACGCCCAGGACGTCCACCAGCAGTTCGGAGAGTTCGTATGTTTTAGCGCCGACAGCGGTGGCCCGGGCTTCCAGCGCTGCGTCTCCGCAGGAGCGGGCGACCATCGGATGCTGGTGTTTGACGGAGGCCACGCAAGAGCCGGAGGGCGCGACGGCGACGTCGTAGTCGTCGATGTCGAAGGCCGCGACGTGGTTGGCAACCACGGGAACCGCCTCGTTGAGGTAGCCGCTGTTGACGTGCATCTGGCCGCAGCACGCCTGCCCGGACGGGAACACGACCTCGTGTCCCAGCCGCTCCAGGATCTTCACTGTGGCCCGGGCGGTGTTCGGATACATCGCGTCCACGATGCAGGTGGCGAACAAAGCAATTCTCATGACAGCCTTTCGCGGGGCCTCGGATGTGGTCTGACCATACTACAACACGTGACCGGCACCACTTTCAAGTAGGGCCGCGGGGCGAGGGGACCTGGCGATCGCGGTGACCGCAGTCAACCTCGACCGTCAGGAGTCCATGCTTTTGCGTAAGGTGGTCGGATGGAGCGCGGCTCTGCCTACGGCCCGCACTCGCCCCCTCCTGGAAGGAAATACCCGTGACAAGCGCAGAAGCAGGAGCACCGTCCCGCCGTCGCACCTATGACGCGCTCCTGCAGGACATCGAGGCGGACCTGCGCTCGGGCAAGATCAAGCTCGGGGACCGGCTTCCGGGCGAACGCACACTGGCCGAAAGCTACGGAATTTCCCGGGCTTCCGTGCGGGAAGCCATCCGCATCCTGGACGCCATGGGCGTGCTGCGCAGCTCCGTCGGATCCGGACCCACCTCGGGGGCAATCGTCATTTCCGACCCCTCCGCGGGCCTGTCGTCCGCACTGCGGCTGCACGTCGCCAGCAGCCGGCTGCCTGTGGAGGACATCGTCCAGACCCGCATCCTGCTTGAGACCTGGTCCGCCCAGACAGCAGCAACCCGCACCGACGTGAAGGAGGAGCTGGAGCAGGCGGCCCAGTTGCTCGACGCCATGGACGACCCGCAAATGGACCGTGCAGCCTTCCACGAACTGGACGTGCGGTTCCACGTAGCGCTGAGCTCACTCGCAAGGAACGCTGTGGTCACCACCATGATGGAATCCCTCAGCGGCTCCGTCGTCGGCTACGTCAAGGGCGCGATGGACGTGATGGACGCGTGGCCGGACGTCATATCCGTGCTGCGGACTCAGCACCACGGCATCTTCAATGCCGTCCAAGCGCACGACGGCGAGCTTGCGGCCCGCCTTCTGCGCGAGCACATCGAGTGGTTCCACCAGCAGGCGCAGGAAGCTACAGCCGCCCAAGCCGTGGACTGAACCAAACCTGGAGGATAACCGCCGCCACGAGGTTCACTGAACCGGACCACATACGGCTGGGCGGATTGTCTGCCCTCTGAGATCGTTTGGGCTGGTCAGAGGCGGATGCTGTCGAGAGTCATGTTCGGCACGTACGGAGCTGTTGCGGCGACGTTGGTGACGATGTCGCAGATCGCGCAGTCGGCCGGGATCGGGAGGGCCACCCGGTACAAATACTTCCCCGATGTGGACGCCATCCTGGCTGCCTGGCACGAACGCCAGATCCAGGCAGTTTCTGCATTTCCTGGATTTCGGCTTCCTGCCCGCTCACAATGTCCTTGCTGAGTTTGACCGCGTCGGTGTTCTTGCCGGCGGTGTTCCTCTGTATGTGGATGATCGCTGTTCAGATCCAAGGATGTGGAAGGGCCCCTCGGCCGTTGTAGTCGTCCGACAAGGAGTCCTCTCCTGACGCTATCTTCCGTGCAACGAAGGCACGCCTCGTGCCTTCTTCCCATGCTGAAACTTCTCTTGACCGGTCCTTTCCATTTGCCGGGCTTCAGTGAGTCGTTCCCGACGTTCGCACTCAGGCGTTTTGACAACTAATGCCTCCTAGGGCGTCCTCGGCCAGGCCGACAAGGGCCGTGGCTCGCCGGTTACACCGGCCGTGATCAAGCATCACGGCCGGTGTAACCGGCGAGCCACCTTTGATGGTGAGGTATATCCCCTCAATCATCGCGACGGCAAATTCATCCAGTTCAGAGGCAATTTGTTCGGAGACCGGTTCCCCGTGCTCCTCATAGGCGCCTTTGATCCAGCGGTGCATGAAGGCTACGCCCGCGGTCCGCACCGCGGTGGCGACATCGGCCCAGCGTTTGTGGGCAGACTGTCGGCTAATGCCACGGCACGGCCAATATCCACCCAGGACGCCCCTGCTGCACGCGTCGACCTAGTGGTCCAGTCGGTGATGTTGCCAGCGCAACGCCACTTCTCCTGGTGGGATTTGCCGAAGATGGTCCCGATCGTAGGAATAGCGGCAGTTAGCGGCAGCTCAGCAGTGAGAGTCCGAGATGCGGCGCTTCGATCGGGAGCAATTGTTTGTCGCTTGGGATGGAGCGTATCCTCTCGCCGACCAGGTAGGCGCCGGAGTTTCCTACGACGACGCGGCGGCCTTCATTGAGGAGGGCGGCGTCTCCCGGGATGGCCCGTAGCGCAGGCATGAATATCTCTTCTAGTTTGCGAATCCTTATGTCACAACCAGCTACTCCTACGAATCTCCCGCCCAGCTGTATCGGTGCGGTGTGAGTGAGGATGTATTCGTCTAAGCCCAGGTAGTCCAGGTAAGGACCCCACATCGATTGTTCACCTGTGCGGCTGGCTGACGTGAAGAAGGGCATGTTCTGGTAGTCGTAAAACCGTTCCCCGCCAGGGGTGAGATCAAATTCCAACTTTTCAATGCCTTGCGTACGCGTGGTCCACCATTCAAGGACGCCGCCTCGGTTCTCGATAGCGTCTGCGGAGAAGATGACTCCCGCTCCAACAACGAAACTATGCGTGCCCAGGAACTCCTTGGACATGTTTTCAAGCGCTGCGATGTCCCTAGGGGCGACCTTGAGAGGGCTTGGGCGATTAGTCCACAGTGCACCGGTTCGGGCTGCAAATTCGTAGACGTCAAGGCCGAGTGCGTTGGTCCACGCAGCTATTTCCGTTGCGGCCTTGATGGCGGGGGTATTGGTTGTCATGAGCGCTCCTGCTGATACGTCGGGTATCCGAAGGACAATTTCGCATCCACCAGATGGTGAATGTCATGTCGGATGTGCTCCAGCACTAACTGTTGAGCGGCCTCTGGTGCGTCGTTTGCGATGGCGCGAGCCAAGGCAAGGTGCTCGGCCGCCACCAATTCCGGGTCGCGGGTCAGTGACTCGGGCGCCCAAAGCGCTTGAACTGTCTCGGCTTGCAGCCTTATTTCCGCATTCGTAAGTCTCGGGGACTGCGCCAGGACCGCCAGTTCGATATGGAATCTGCTATCTGCGCGTGCGCGCAGTTCCGGTTTGTCTGTCATAACGACAGCTCGTCCAAGCTCCAGAAGTCTGCTGATCTCGTGGGGTTCGGCCCGTTCGCATGCCAGTCGTACAGTTGCGGCGGCGATAGCAGCATGCTCGTCCCCGACGTCCCGAATCTCGGCAATGGATGTGTCCTGAAACCATTTTCTTATGACGTCAGCGGAAGTAAACGGCTGTTTGACTATGAACGTTCCGCCACTGCGTCCCCTCCGCGTAGCCACAATCCCTTGATCCCGGAGATCAGACAGTGCCTCTCGGAGAGTAGACGGCGCAACGCCAAACATTTCCGAGAGGGCCGTCTCCGCAGGAAGCCTCTCGCCTACCTTTAGCAGGCCAAGGGCGATCGCTTTGGAAATCCGGTCGACGATTGCCTCGGAGCGTTCGGTTTCAGGCAACGACCGGTAGACCTGGGCTTGAAATGCGGTGGTAGATGCCAAAAAACGACTCCGTGCGATGTAGGGAACAGAACTGATTCTAATCCGGGGCCGAAGGTTCACCCTAGCAAGACCTGGTGTCACGGTCCGTACCCAGAAAACGTTCCTTCTTGACCTGCTTTGCGTCAAGACTAGCGGCAACAGCAAGAAAATCCACTGTAAATAAAGGTATTACTCCATCCGACCGGCTCTGAATGCCTGCTTTTCAAGGATCTTCGGAGTTTTTCTCGTGCTGTTGCGCATTTAAACATTTGAAAGTAGGGTTTTCCTGACGTGGCCCCCCTCACACTGAAGTCAGGGCCGACCAGAAGGAGTTCAATGCGTGAAGAAATCACGGAGCCCGCGAAGGAGTTCGCCGGCGACGAAGACGCTCAGCATCTCGCGAGTCTTGGCTACTCGTACGAGAGCCAATTCAAGCGGGAGATGACGTTCTGGGGGAACGTCTCGCTGGGGTTCACCTACCTATCGCCGGTAGTAGCTGTCTATTCCTTGTTCGCAGCATCCCTGAGCGTTGCCGGGCCCCCAATGTTTTGGTCTCTGGTCATCGTGGGGATCGGACAACTCCTCGTCGCGACGGTTTTCGGTGAGGTGGTAGCGGCGTATCCAGTGGCCGGCGGAGTCTATCCATGGTCACGCAGGCTTTGGGGCCGCAAATGGGGCTGGATGAACGGTTGGGTTTACCTCGTCGCGCTTCTGACCACTATCGCCAGCGTCGCATACGGGGCAGGCCCATTTTTGAGCACCCTCATCGGTATGGAAAGCAGCGTTGACTCCATCATCATTGCGGGGCTTGCGGTCATAGCCCTGGCCACGGTTCTTAACCTTGGTGGTACCAAGGTGCTGAACGCCGTGGCGATGATCGGTCTTTTGGCGGAACTCGGTGGCGCACTGGCAGTGGGAAGCTGGCTGCTTGTAACCGCCCGGCACCATGACCTCAGCGTCCTGTTCCAGGCATTCGGTGCAGGCGAAGGCAGCAACTACTTCGTAGCGTTCGCCGCTGCCGGATTGATCGGAATCTTCCAGTACTACGGATTCGAAGCCTGCGGCGACGTGGCTGAGGAAGTCCCCAACCCTGGCCGGACCATCCCCAAAGCCATGAGGATGACCATTTACATTGGTGGCTTCGCAGCAATGTTCGTATGCCTGTCCCTGATCCTCGCTGTTCCCGACTTCGCTGCCGTCATATCAGGCACGGACACGGACCCCGTCGGGAACATCCTCCTCTCGGCCTTCGGCCCTATCGGCTTCAAGGCAGTCCTCGCGGTCGTCATGGTCTCCTTCCTCTCATGCGTGTTGAGCCTCCAGGCAGCCACCTCCCGCCTTGCCTACTCGATGGCCCGCGACGGCATACTTCCGGCTAGCAAGCTCCTGAGCACCTTCAGCGAATCGCGGCACGTACCCCCGTACGCCCTGCTCCTTGCAGGTGTGGTGCCGGCCCTTATCGTCATCGGATCGAAAATTTCCAGCGACGCCCTGACAGTGATCATTTCCTTCGCAGCCATGGGCATGTATATGGGCTTCCAGATGGTGGTCCTGGCCTCGCTTCGGGCGCGCATTCTGGGATGGAAGCCGAACGGCGCGTTCCAGCTTGGCGTCTGGGGCATCCCCGTCAACATCGCAGCCCTGACTTGGGGCGTGCTGGGCATGGTCAACATGGCCTGGCCCCGGACACCGGAAGATGGCTGGTTCGCCAACTATGTCGTCCTGATTTCCGCCGTCACTGTCGTCGTGGTCGGCCTGGTCTACATGGCCTGGAAGAAGCCGCACCTCAAGGGTGACGCTCCGGCAGCCGACGCCATTCCAACCGCCCCTGCCCGCGACCGCTCGGATGCCCTCATCGCGGCGTCGAAGAATGAGAGGTAACAAAGCTCATGCTAATCACTGGCATTAAGAGCCGTCCCGTGTACGACGAGCTCACACCGATGACGAGCGGCCTCGGCCACGTCACTGCTGCGCAAGGCAGCGGCGGAAAGCCCCTGGTGCGCCTTCTCGGAGAGATGAACCCGGACCAGTTGGCCGCGACGACGGTTCTGTACTCAACCGAGTCATTCACGGGCCAGAACTATCTGGCTGACATCCAAAAATTCAAAGTGTGCGGTCTCATCGTGTTTCCGGCCAACGCCGATGCAGTCCGCGGACTCGATGCATTCCTCGCGACGGCAAAGATGGGCACGCGACTGTACATATCCGGTTCTGAGGGGTTTATCGGCACCTCAATGCAAGTTGCAACCTCTTACGGCATGAACCGGGACGAGGTGCTGCGTGAGCACGCGGGTTCCTTTTCAAGGCGTGTGTGGTGTGCGCACTGCAGCCACTATTCCGAGAATGTCACCCGCAGGGTGTTCGCGTGCCCCGGCTGTGAACTTAATTTGATCGTTCGCGATCACTACTCCGGCCGGCTTGCCGCGTTCCAAGGAGTGAAAGCAGACAGCGAAGTGCCCGGTGAACTTCCGGAAAATGAGGAGTTGGATACATGACCGAGGCCCAGCACGGAGCCCTGCAGCTCAGGGTCAAACGCATCGAACCGGTGACGCCAGAAATCAACCGATACACCTTCTGCGCCGCTGACGGGTCTTGGCTCCCTCCATTTTCCGGTGGCAGCCACATCACCGTCCTGATCCCGTCCGATGGGGATACCAAGCGCAACGCGTACTCGCTCATGAGTTCGCCCTACGACACAAGCGAATACCAGATAGCTGTCCGCAGGGTCAATAACGGAAAACGCGGCTCGCTGGCTATGCACGACAACGTCCGCGAGGGAGATGTTCTCCTCGCGGGTATCCCGGCGAATCTTTTTCCAGTCTCAAAACATGCCCGGCACCATCTCTTCCTCGCAGGCGGCGTAGGGGTCACCCCCGTCTACGCGCAACTTGATGAACTAAGTCTCAAGGGAAGTCCGTTCGAACTACACCTGGCCGTTCGGGGCCCAGGGCACGCCGCCCTTGGTCGTGAACTCAAGGAGCGCTATGGAGATCGGGTCACGCTTTACGGCCATGACGGCCGGTCCCGGCTGAACGCGTCAGACATCCTGACAGGACGGCCACTTGGTACACACGCCTACGTCTGCGGACCAAGACGAATGGTCGATGACATCATCGGCGCGGCCCATGACCTTGGATGGTCAGATTCAAACATCCACTTCGAAAGGTTCGATGACCTAGGTTCCACTGGCGACCCGTTCTCCGTCACCTTGGCGCGTTCCGGAGCAGTGATTGAGGTGTCTCCCGAGCAGTCGCTGCTGGAAGCAGTTGAGGAGGCAGGGCACAAGCTGCCGTACCTCTGCAGGGGAGGCGCATGCGGTGATTGCGAGACCGAAGTTCTGGAACTTGAGGGCACCATCGATCACCGTGACGACTGGCTATCCGAGTCGGACCGGTGCACAAACAAGCTCATCATGCCCTGCGTCTCGCGGGCCACCTGTACAAAACTCGTCATCAACGCTTAAGGACAACTCACATGACAGCGATACCTGAGTCAGCCGCATTCAAAACGGATGAGACATATACACCAGAAGGCGAGTACCAATTCCGGAACTCACCCGAAGGAGTCCGCCGTCTGCCATTCCCGTTTCCGGACGACGATTACATGTACTCCATGAATCTGGAACCACACGTTCCAGCCGGCGACGGTGCTCTGAGAGCAGCATTCGATGTTGATGAACACTACGTATCCGAATGCGGGCACCGAGATCAGATGCTCAGGGAAATGCCGGGCGTCCACTATCTTGCGTTGCCGCACATGCTGGAAGCGCAATGGGATCTGCTGGAGCTCATCTTTGAGTCATATGCCAGGGATTTTCCGGAACACTTCACCCTCACTAAGAACGGAAACGAGTGGCGGTGGCAGAACAGGCTCCTCGGAATCGATGATTCTTTCACCTTCGGTGACCCGGCAACCTTGCCAATGGACCCGATGGAGTACGCGACGCGACAAGCGCAGGGCGAATTCGTAGTTCTCGAGGAAAAAGACAACACGCTCGTCATTGGTGCAGGCATGACTACCCAGCGAGCCGACTACTCGCTGCAATTCAACCTCGGCATGAGCTTCTTCGAATTCCACGGGCCAGTCCCAAAGCTGCACGAAATGGGCATCCTGGATAGAGCTCTCAAATTCCTGCTCCGCATGAAGCCCGGCCACCCCGTCAGGCGGGTCAACTGGTCTCTCACCGTCCACCCGCGTCTCGAGACCTCAGTAGAAACCCTCCCGGAATGGGCACCGGATCGGGTGAAGGTCAACAGAGATAACGCAGGAGACATGGTGTACCTGCGCATCGAACTGCAGCCCCTGCACCGACTTCCCCGATCGAACGCCATCGTGTTCCCCGTCCGCACCTACCTCGTCAGCCTCGCTGAGCTGGTGCAGTACGCCCCCGATTGGGCAAAACGAATCCATCGAGCTCTCGCCTCTCTGGACTCCGAGCTCGTCGATTACAAAGGTTTCCACCGCTACCACGATGCTGCCGTTGAATGGCTCTCACGTCACGACGACGGGGCACCACTAGCAACGGGCTACCCCTGGGCCCCGGAAGGAATACAACCCGGTGGCCGCTAAGCGCACGAAAGAAAAACTATGGGCGGCACCGCACGAAACACGCGATGCTGAGTGGCCCGAGGTGCAACTTCACACGGAAGTCTCGGTCTCCACCAACGGCCAGCTACTGCATGAGCGCTAAGGAGGGCACCCTCCTGCTTCATTGGTGTGCAGGTCGTGACGACCCGCAGTGTGGGCTTTCGTGGTGAGCGCCCGCCCTTTCCCCAAAGTGTCTCTTGACGCGCATTGCAATCCAAAGAAATCCCCCGAACAACGAGCCAGGTTACTGACCTTGCCTGATGGGGTATCGCATGCCTGAAACGCGTCCTGTATGCCCTGGCATTGATCACCCGCCGTCCCGTCATTATCCAGATAGGCATGTCGGACTCTGGGAGTCCCACTGGATCCCACGATCACGAAACGTTGTACGCAAACATTTGAGCTGGCCGCTGGAACGCGAAGCATCGGCAATGGCAAACACACAACAAGGAGCCACATGTCACGGTACCGTATTCAAAATCCTGCAACGGGTGAGGTCATTGAGACCTTTGAAGCTGCCACGGGCGAACAGATAGAGCAGGTTCTGGCCAGTGCTGACGCCGCCTACCACCAGTGGCGCGAACAGAGCATTCAGGACCGCGCAGCCGTTGTCCGACGCATCGCTGAACTGTTCGAAGAGCGCAAGGAAGAGCTGGCCAAGATTATCGCGCAGGAGATGGGTAAACCCCTGTCCGAGGGCATCGAGGAGGTCGAGTTCGCCGCTTCCATCGTTAACTACTACGGCGTGCATGGCCCCAGCCTTGCTGTTGACCAGGAGGTCCCCAGCACGATCTCGGGAAAAGCGATCATCGAGAACCGCCCCGTGGGCGCCCTGCTTGGGGTTATGCCCTGGAACTTCCCGTACTACCAGGTCGCTCGCTTCGCCGCACCAAACCTCATTCTCGGGAACACGATACTGCTCAAACATGCGGATATCTGCCCCCGTTCGGCGTTGGCGATCCAGCAGATCATGGAAGAAGCGGGTGTACCCGTCGGTGGTTACACAAACGTCTTCGCCACCCACGATCAGGTCGCCACAATGATCGCTGATCCACGTGTGCAGGGCGTGTCCCTCACCGGCTCGGAGCGCGCTGGCGCCATCATCGGCGAGCAGGCCGGGCGGCATCTGAAGAAAGCGGTACTCGAACTCGGCGGAACCGACGCGATGATAGTACTCGACTCCGACGACCTCGCATCAATCGCTGCCGACGGCTGGAACTTCCGCGTCTACAACAGTGGCCAAGCGTGCAACGCCAACAAGCGGATGATCGTCATGGAAGACATCTATGACGAGTTCGTCGCTCAGCTCAAGAAGCTCGCTGACGGTCTCGTACCGGGTGATCCACTAAACATGCCGGAGCATGGCTATGGCCCGCTCTCAAGCCGGGCCGCTGCGGAGCAAGTCAACGCCCAAGTGCAGCGCGCTGTCGCCGACGGTGCCACTCTCGAGGTTGGCGGTGTGCTTTCCGAAGGAAAGGGTGCCTATTTCTCGCCCGCGGTCCTGACAGGAATTAGCCGCGAGTCGGCTTCCTTCCGTGAAGAGATCTTCGGCCCTGTCGCCATCGTGTTCAAGGCATCCAGTGATGAAGAAGCGCTCGAGCTTGCGAATGATTCCGACTTCGGCCTCGGCGGCTCAGTCTTCTCGACTGATAAGGCACGTGCAGCGAAAATAGCATCCCGCCTGGACGTCGGCATGGCGCACGTCAACATCATCGCTGCCGAGGCAGCAGAACTTCCCTTTGGCGGTGTGAAGCGCTCCGGCTTCGGTCGTGAGATGGGTCCGCTGGGCATGAGTGAATTCGTAAACAAGCGACTGTACTTCGTCGCGGACTAAAAACTCGCTCCACGACGTAATCGCACACATATTCATACCCACCTGATGTTCTCGGCGTTCCAACGGCTAATGACTTTAAGCCACGCCCCATGAACTTCCACCAACCTTCTAAGTCTTCTGTGCAACGTCAGGAAAAGCTATGACAGTTACCACTCCTGCCCGATCAACCGTTGATACTCCCAAACCCCTTTCACGCTGGTCCTCCCAGGCTCCGAGCCGTTTACCGGCAGCAAAACTCATTGGGACGACGCTTACCAGCGTGGGCGCTCTGGTCTGCCTCGTGCTGCTGGGTAAGCTGTCGGGCCAGCTCCTGCTCATCCCTCCGATGGCCGCGTCCATGGCACTCGTGGCCGCGGCCCCCCAATTGCCCCTCTCCCAGCCCCGAAGCGTTATCGGCGGCCAGGTTGTTTCGGCCTTGATCGGTGTCGGCACGGGGCTGATCAGCCACTCGATCTGGGCCGCTGCCATCGCGGGCGGCCTGGCCCTCGGGGCGACGTTATGGTTGAGAATGCCTCATTCACCGGCGGCCGCGACCGCAGTTATCGGTACCATGGCTACGACGGGACAGGTTTCCTTTGTAGTGTGCTCCGCTATCGCCGCATGCATCCTCGTCAGTTTTGGAATACTCGGGTCTCAGCTTCGCGGAGCCGCCTACCCGACCTATTGGATCTGACAAGGAGGCTGCATTTGAGACTGCCGTGGCTTCCAGATTGCTCATCTCTAACCACCGACGTCAGATAGCGTCAGCGCCTCCTCGTTGACTAGGGCACTGACGCGCCAAGAAGGTTAAGGAGTTCGCCGTCTCCAGTAGCTTTGGGGTTCGCGGGTTTCCCTTCATTCACTGGGTTTACATGATTCACAAGTGATTCCGTGAGTCCCGAGACGGCCCTAGTTCAGAACCTACATCGCTGTGAACCCCGCTTGAGGACAGATAAGGATTCACACCACACGGCAATGTTCACGCCCAACACACGGCAGCGAACTGTCCACTCGCGGCCCGCCCAGCCTTGACACCCATTTTTCCGGACACGTAACGTCTTGAATATGAAGATGGGCCGTGGGGTGGAGTGGGCCGTGCACAGTTGCGTCAACATGGCCTGGACCCCGGCGGGAGAGGCGGTCAACAGCGCCCGGCTGGCCGAGTACTACAAACTCCCCGCCGCCTACCTGAACAAGCAGCTGCAGGCCCTGGTCCGCGCCGGGGTGATGACTTCCGTTTCCGGTCCTCGGGGAGGTTTCCACCTGGCCCGCCGGCCGGAACACATCACCGTGCTGGACGTTGTCCTGGCGCTGGAGGGACCCGAGCCGGCGTTCCGCTGCGAGGGGATCCTGGGTAACAGCCCGGAGGCAGATCCGGAAGCGAATTTCGTCCGGAGCTGTCTCATTTCACAGACCATGCGCCAGGCCGAGCTGGTGTGGCGGCAGGCCCTGGCGCGCCAGACCATCGCCGGGATCGCCGATTCGATGGAACGGCGTTTCCCGGACGACAGGCAGCGGGCGCTGGACTTTTTCGCCACAGATGCAGGCTAGTCACAGGTGCAGGCTAGCGGCCGATGCCGGCTAGAGCTTGGCGATGATCTCCGCAAGCAGTTTGGAGATGCGGGGACCCGCGGCGTGGCCGGCTGCCAGGACTTCCTCGTGGCTTAGCGGCACCGGGCTGATGCCGGCGGCGAGGTTGGTCACGAGCGAAATGCCGAAGACCTCCAAGCCGGCGTGGCGTCCGGCGATGGCTTCGAGCGCGGTGGACATGCCCACCAGGTCGGCTCCGATCCGCTTGGCGTACTGCACCTCGGCGGGGGTCTCGTAATGCGGTCCGGTGAACTGCGCGTAGACGCCCTGGTCCAGGGAGGAGTCGACCTCACGGGCGAGGTCCCGGATGCGGGCGGAGTACAGGTCTGTCAGGTCCACGAAGGTGGCGCCCTCGAGCGGGGACGTGGCGGTGAGGTTGATGTGATCACTGATCAGCACCGGGGTGCCCGGCGTCCAGTCCTCGTTCAGCCCGCCGCAGCCGTTGGTCAGGACGAGGGTCTTGCAGCCGGCGGCCGCGGCGGTGCGCACGCCGTGGACCACGGCGCGGACGCCCTTGCCCTCGTAGTAGTGGGTCCGCGCGCCCAGGACCAGGGCGCGCTTGCCCCCCTCCCTGGTCAGCACCGATCGGATGGTGCCCACATGGCCCGTCACCGAGGGCGCGGAGAAGCCCGGGACCTCGGCCGCGGACAGCGTCGCGGTGGTCTCGCCGATCAGGTCGGCGGCGTCGGCCCAGCCCGAACCGAGCACGAGGGCCACGTCGTGGGAATCGACGCCCGTCTCGTCGGCGATGTAGTCGGCGGCGGCGCGGGCGGCGTCGAAGGGATCCGTGTTCAGGAATTCTGTATTACTCACTGGTACAAGCTACCGCGCCGGTGTCATGCTGCCCAGCAGCGGGGACGGCAGAATGCGGGCCGGTTTCTTGGTGCGCCGGTCCGGATGGTGGACAATGGCTGTTTGTGACTACGCATCCCGATTTCAGCTCACCCCGCATCACAATCCTGGGCGGAGGGCCCGGTGGCTACGAAGCCGCGATGGTCGCCGCCTCCCTGGGCGCGACGGTCACTATCATTGAACGCGCGGGCCTCGGCGGCTCCGCCGTGCTGACCGACGTCGTGCCGTCCAAAACGCTAATTGCGACGGCGGACCTGATGACCCGCGTGGGGGAGGCCGGCGAGCTGGGCGTCAAGTTCGACGTCGACGGCGGCGACTTCGCGCCGGTGATGCGGGCCGACCTCAAACACATCAACGACCGCCTGCTGGGCCTGGCGCGCCAGCAGTCCGAGGACATCCGGGCCGGCCTGGAGCACCAGGGCGTCCGGATCCTGATCGGCTCCGGAACGTTGTTGGACAACCACACCATCGAGGTCCTCACCGTCGACGGCACCGAGACGGTTGAAGCGGATGCGATTCTGCTCACAGTCGGCGCCCACCCGCGCGAACTGCCCAGCGCGCGGCCGGACGGCGTGCGGATCCTGAACTGGGCGCAGATCTACAGCATGGACGAACTCCCCGAGGAACTGATCGTGGTGGGGTCCGGCGTGACCGGCGCCGAATTTGCCTCCGCGTACAACGGCCTGGGCTCCAAAGTGACCCTGATTTCCAGCCGCGACCGCGTGCTGCCGGGTTCCGACACGGATGCCGCCGAGGTCCTTGAGGCTGTCTTTGAACGCCGCGGCGTCAAGGTGCTCTCGCGCGCCCGCGCCGAGACGGTGGAGCGCACCGAGGACGGCGTCGTGGTCACGCTCGGAGACGGCTCGAAGGTCACCGGCAGCCACTGCCTCGTCGCCGTCGGGTCCATTCCGAACACCGCCGGGATCGGCCTCGAGGAGGCCGGCGTTGCGCTCACCGAGAGCGGCCACATCAAGGTCGACGGCGTCTCCCGCACCAGCGCACCGAACATCTACGCGGCCGGTGACTGCACCGGCGTGCTCGCCCTGGCGTCCGTGGCCGCGATGCAGGGCCGGATCGCCGTCGCGCACTTCCTGGGCGACAGCGTCACGCCGATCAAGCTGCACCAGGTGGCGTCCAACATCTTCACCTCACCGGAAATCGCATCCGTCGGCGTGTCCGAGGCCGAGATCGACTCCGGCAAATACCAGGGCGACGTCGTCAAGTTGTCGCTGAAGAGCAACGCCCGCGCCAAGATGCGCAACCACAAGGACGGGTTCGTCAAGATCTTCGCCCGCAAGGGCTCCGGCACCGTGATCGGCGGCGTCGTGGTGGGTCCGAACGCCTCCGAGCTGATCTTCGCGATCTCGATTGCGGTGAAGCAGAAACTGCACGTCGACGACGTCGCCAGCACCTTTACGGTGTACCCCTCGCTGAGCGGCTCCATCTCCGAAGCGGCCCGGCGCCTGCACGTGCACATGTAGTTCTCCCCGCACGACAAAGGGTCCAACGGCGCAAAGCCATTGGACCCTTTGTCGTTAAGGCGGGCGGCGTTCTAGCTCAAGGTGGATGCGTCGATGACAAACCGGTAGCGCACGTCCGAGGCCAGGACTCGTTCGTAGGCGTCGTTGATCTTGCCGGCCGGGATGACTTCGATCTCGGCTCCGAGCTGGTGCTCGGCGCAGAAGTCGAGCATTTCCTGGGTTTGCCGAATTCCGCCGATCATGGAGCCTGCGAAGGACCGGCGTCCCATGATGAGGGCGAACGCGTTGACCGGGAGCGGTTCGGCGGGGGCTCCGACGTTGACCAGGGCGCCGTCGAGGGTCAGCAGCTGCAGGTAGGCGCTGATGTCGATTGTGGCGCTGACGGTGTTGATGATCAGGTCGAAGGTCCCCGCGAGCGTCTCGAAGGTCCCCTCGTCGCTCGTGGCGTAGTAGTGGTCCGCGCCCAGGCGCAGCCCGTCTTCCTGCTTTTTCAGCGACTGGGACAGGACGGTGACCTCGGCGCCCATGGCGTGGGCGAGCTTGACGGCCATGTGCCCCAGGCCGCCGAGCCCGACGATGGCGACTTTCTTGCCCGGGCCGGCACCCCAGTGCCGCAGCGGGGAGTACGTGGTGATCCCCGCGCACAGCAGGGGTGCGGCGACGTCGAGCCCGAGGCCCTCGGGGATGCTGACGACGAAGTCTTCGGTCACGACGGCGTGGGTGGAGTAGCCGCCCTGGGTGATGGTGCCGTCGCGGTCGACGGCCCCGTAGGTGCCGGTCATTCCGTTGAGGCAGTACTGCTCTTCGCCTTTCAGGCAGTTGGCGCACTCGCGGCAGGAGTTGACCATGCAGCCGATGCCGACCCGGTCGCCGACCTGGTGCTTGGTGACGGCGGAGCCGGTTTCGGTGACGATGCCGGCGATCTCGTGGCCGGGAACCAGCGGGTAGGTCTGGGGTCCCCAGTCGCCGCGGACGGTGTGGATGTCGGAATGGCAGATGCCCGCGTACCTGACCTCGATCAGGACATCGTGGGCGCCAAGGTCCCGGCGTTCGATGGTCGTAGGGACCAGGTCCCCGGTGGCGGACGGTGCTGCGTAAGCATTGACGGTAAACATGTTTTCTCCTGTTTTGGGCGTGGCCTTGCTGGGTTTCGACCTCGGGGTGGCCTTAGTTCCCGACGTGAACGTTGGTGCGAGGACCAGCGTCGGCCGCTGTCGTAGCGGCAGAGCGGGCCCCGGGGTCCCTAACGGTCGGTGTTGCCCGGTGTGCGGCTACGGCAAGCGCTGCTGCGGGGATAAAGGCCAGCGCGGCGATGACCGTGCCGACCATGGCGGGTCCGGTGGCTCCGAGCGGGGTGACTAGGGCCAAACCTGCAAGCCAGGATCCCACGGCTGTTCCAATGTTGAAGGCTGAGACGCTGAGGGATGATCCGAGCGTTGGCGCCTGGCCGGCGAAGCGCACGGCCAGGGAAACCAGCACGGGATTGGCCGCCAGCCCGAACAGTCCCAGCAGCACGACCAGCGCTGCCGTCAGCACCGGCTGTCCTGAGAGCAGCCAGATAAGGAGAAGGATGACAGTACTGGCGGCGGGCGCCACCATGGTGGTCAGGTGTGGGTGGGCATCACCAAAACGTCCGCCTAGGATCGAGCCGGCCAGGGACCCAATGCCGAAACCGGTCAGGGCCAGTGGAACGAGTCCGGCGGGGATGCCGGCCTGGTCGGTCAGCAGCGGCGAAATGTAGGAATAGGCGGCGAGGACTCCGCCGGTCGTCGTGGCGCAGGCCGCCAGGGCAAGCCACAGCCGGCCGGAGCGCAAGGCGGACACTTCAGAGCGGACAGACACCCCCCGATAGTGCTGCGCTTCGTGCGGGACATGGCGCGCGATGGGCGCTATGACGATTAAGGCCAGGGCCGCTAGAGCCCAGAACGTTCCGCGCCAGCCGATGAGCTGGCCAGTGAAAGCGCCGAGCGGCACGCCGATGACGGTGGCGAGCATGCCGCCGGCATTCACCAGACCCATGGCCCGGGCGCCCATCGCCGGGTCCGCGGATTGGGTAGCGACGACGGCGGCCACCGCCCAGAACGCGCCGGTGGCCAGCGCTGTCAGGAACCGCGCTAGCAGCAGCACTTCAAAGTTGGAGCCGAGTGCCACGATGACATGCCCGATCGCGAACACGACAAGAGCGATGATCAGCGTCAGCCGCCGCGGCAGCCGCAGAGTCAGCATTGACATCAGCGGTGCGCCCACAACCATGCCGACCGCAAACACCGTGATCAGCAGGCCCGCCTGGGCGACACTGACCTGGAAGTCACCCGCGATCTGCGGAAGAATGCCGGCCACCACGAACTCGGTCGTGAGCATCAGGAACGTTCCCACGGCCAGCACGTAGATCACCAGCGGAAGCCGGGTTGATTGGCGTCTGTCCAGTTCGGGTTGAACCTCGGATTGGGTGCCTGGGGCTTCCCCTTGCATAAAACTCCTCGTTGCCATCGATAGCGTCTCCATCAATGTCACCCCGTTTCCAACTCGCGAAGAAGCCTGCGTTTATAGGGGGGACAAATTCTTCCCCCTTATCCGGGGTGAAGCAGGGCTATCGTGGATTCATGGACAACCAGCCCGACAACCGCGCCGACATCCGGGACTTCCTGGCCAGCCGTCGCGCCAAACTCCGCCCGGAGCAGGTCGGCCTGCCGGCGGGAAGCCGCCGACGTGTCCCCGGACTACGCCGCGAGGAGGTCGCATTTCTCGCCGGAGTGAGCACCGAATGGTATGCGCGGCTGGAGAAGGGCAACATCAGCGGCGTGTCTGAAGACGTCCTCAAGGCCGTCGCCCGCGCACTGCACCTGAACGACGAGGAATGCCGGTATCTTTTCGAGCTGGCCCGGGCAGCCCGGCCCGTGCGCCGCACGCCTTCCCGCCGCAAGGACGCTGAGTTGGCTGCCCCTGTCCACTGGCTGCTTGACTCCATCACTATGTCGGCCGCGTTCGTCCGCAATGGCCGCCTCGACGTTGTGGCCAGCAATGCGCTGGCCCGTGCACTGCACGCGCCGATGTTCGCCAGCGACACTGCGACTGCCCACGGCCGTGCCAACTTCGCGCGCTTTCACTTCCTCGACCCGGCCTCACGGGAGTTCTTTATCGACTGGGACGCAGGCGCCGCGGCCACCGCGGCTCTGCTACGAGCCGAAGCGGGCCGTGAGCCCAACGACCGCTCTCTGCGCGGACTCGTGCGCGAACTATCCACACTGAGCCCGGAGTTCCGCACGCTGTGGGCCTCGCATGACATCCTCTTCCGCCACGAGGGAACCAAACGGCTGCGACACCCCGTGGTCGGCGACCTGGAGCTGATCTACCAGTCCCTCACGCTGCCCACCTCCCCGGGTGTGGTGGCCGACCTCAGCGTCTACACCGCCGAACCCGGAACCACCCACGAAGAGCGCATCAAACTCCTCACCAGCTGGGCAGCCACCACGGCCTCAGAAGCAGCAGAATCCAACCAGTAGCCGGTCCATGCAACATCCCGGCGGGCAGTGACCGCGGCGCCGCGGCCTCGTGGCATTTCCAGTTGGGTCAGGAACAGGCGTACGGCGGAACGGTGTCGCCGGGTGTGAACGGACGGAACCAGTGCTTGAAGTCCAGTTGCCCGGCCGCACTGGCGACCGTGCCGTCGTCGTCGGGGCCGTCGCTGTACAGCGCCTCGCTGTCCGCGTCCTCGAGCAGGACTTCCTGAACGTTCGCCCGCCAGTCCTCGGGAAGGTCCAGTTCGTAAATGTCCTCGGTGATCTCGGCCTGATCGAGCAGGCACCGGACGGCGAGCTCGGCAGCGAGGGAGCCCGGGGCGGTCCAGCCGCGGACCAGGGACGCGGTGACGTCGGATGCGACGACGATGAGCTTCTGGGTGAACTTCGCGTCGTAGCCGGCGGCGAACTGCGGCGGCAGGCAGGAGAGCACCGACGTCCCGGCGACGTCGGTCGGAGTCACGGCCTCCAGCCCGCTGAGCGTGCCCAGGTCACGGAAGAGCTGGTCCATGAGGATGCTCGAGGAGTTCCACAGCAGGCCGGCCAGCAGGCGCGTCTGGCGAAGGGCCTTCTGGCGCTCCGCCGGGTCGACGGCGGCCATCTCCTCAAGGTCCTCGGGATCGAACTGGAGCCGCTGCTCGGCGGTCATGTCATCGGGATGCGGGTCGAGCCCCAGCAACTCAAGGCCCAGCCCGGTGAGCCTGTCGGCGTCAGCCAGCAGTTCTTCGGTGATGTCGTCGTCGTCGGCGCTCATGCCCCCGATGCTACCTGCCGCGCGTTCGCCCACCGATTCGTGTGACGCGATGGCTCGCTACTCGCGCGTAAATTAATCCGCTCGTTTCTCTTGCCACGAGCTCTGCAGAGTGCCAGTCTGAACGATGCCTGCCTGCCTTCCGTCTGACTGAAAATTAGGAGAACACCTATATGCGTAACGTGACCGCCGGACTCTTTCACTCCGTCGACGGCGTGGTTGAAGCTCCAAACCTCTGGCAGTACGACAGCTTTGACGAGGAATTGGGTGCCGAAATGTCAAACTGGATCGAACGGACCGACACGGTGCTGCTGGGCAGGGTCGGCTACCAGGAATGGGCAGGCTACTGGCCCGATGCCGACGAAAACGACCCATTCGGCCAGTTCATCAATGCGGTGGCCAAGTACGTCGCCTCGCGAACGCTGTCCGGTGAGCTGGAGTGGCAGAATGCCAAGCTGATGGATAAGGGCCTGGAGGAGTTTGTGGCGGAACTCAAGGAGACAGATGGCGGTGAGATCAGTGTTTGCGGCGGCATCTCCGTTGTGCGTCAACTGCTCTTCGCCGGTTTGCTGGACTCACTGACTTTGATGGTCCACCCGGTCGTGGCAGCGAAGGGGCGCCATCTCTTCGAGCCCGCTGATCCCGTCATCCGGCTCACCCTCCAAGACGCGCGCCGCACGAGCAAGGGAAACGCGATATTGCGGTACGGGCTCCCGAACTAGGAGTTGATGCAAGCGCCCGAATGCCTCACAGTCCCTTCACAGCGGGACGACAGACGGCGGAAAGCCCGGAGTTCCACGATGGGGGTACAGCTTCGAAAGACTCGGAGCACCACCCTCCAAGGAGCTCGATCATGAAGGAATCCACACAACTCCCGTTTGGGCCCGCGCCGCAGGTGTCGGGCGTCGACGAACTGGCACGCACGAAGGGTGCGGCGGGCCCGAAGGTCAGGAGGCGGGTCGGTGCCGGAGGACTCATTGCCTGCATGTTGGCCGCCGGACTCTTTGGCGGGGGTACTGTCGCCGGTGCCACGACCCTTTTGAAGGCCTCATCCCCGGCGGCAAGTACCGCGCAGGCGGCTGAATTTACCCCCGTGATCGTCAACAATGCAGAGAGCGTGAATGCCGTTACCGCAGCGGCGCAAAGGCGACACCCAGTGTGGTGACGATCAGCGCGACCGCTGCGGAGTCGGGAGGAACCGGCTCCGGCATCATTTTGGATGCGGACGGCAACATCCTGACCAATATGCACGTGGTCACCTTGGACGGCGAAGCCGCGGATGCCATCATCGAGGTCCGCACCAGCGATGGCAACGTCTACTCCGGGAAGGTGGTTGGCACCGACCCGCTTGCGGACCTGGCAGTCGTGAAGATTGCAGCCGAGAGACTCGTCCCTGCTGTGCTCGGTGACTCCGGCAAAGTCAACGTCGGCGACACCGTCCTTGCCATCGGCGCTCCCTTGGGGCTAAGCGGCACGGTCACTGACGGCATCGTCTCGGCCGCCAACCGCACCATCGAAACTGCTTCCTCGGCCGCGGCGCCCAGCACACAGGGCCAGGGCCGCTATTCCACGGCCGTCCAGCCCTCGATCAGCATGAATGCCATCCAGACGGATGCGGCCATTAACCCCGGGAATTCCGGCGGCGCCCTCGTGAACTCGAAGGGCGAGGTTATTGGCGTCAACGTGGCTATTGCGACGGCGGACTCCACGTCCTCTTCGTCCGGAAATATCGGCGTCGGCTTCTCGATACCAATCAACGAGGCCTTCCGGGTGGCGCAGGAAATCATCACCACGGGGTCCGCGACGCACGGGCAGCTCGGACTCTCCGTTCAGGACATGGCCTCGGGAACGTCATCAGGGTTCACGGAAGGGGCCGAGATCTCCGCCGTGACACTAGGATCCGGGGCGGCCGACGCGGGCCTGAAGACCGGCGACGTCGTCACCGGTCTGGCCGGGCGGAGCATCACCGACGCCTCGGAGCTCACCGCCGCCGCACACGAACACGCAGCCGGGACCGCCGTCAACGTCACCTACCAGCGAGGCGGCAGGGAACTCAGCACGGACGTCGTCCTCGGTAGTGCCATGGCCGGCTGAGGTGTCGGCCGGGTGCGGACTGGGAGACCGCCAGCTGGCGTAGGACTTGGTTGTCCTGAACTCCGGGCTACCTTCTCTTTACGCACCCTTCGGCGCGCTCGCCCCCACTCACGTCTGAGCTTGCGCTGTTGCTCCGTGTGATGGTCAACGCGGAGCAAGGTCGCTACTGCGCTATCGGGCAGATGACCCTGCCTCAGGAACCGCGTAAAGAGTATGTATGAAACCCTGCACAGTGCGTAGCGTGGGATCGTATGTCGCTGCGCAAATAGCGATTCGGTAGGCAAGGCTAGGGAACCGATTGAGGGCAGACTTTGACACAGGGGCGAACGGCGCCGTTGGTGGCCGTGAGCGGAGCCGACCGTCAAATGATCGCTGTGCCCACTCCGTCGATCGACCGCGTGAGTCGCCCCTCAAGGCGGAAATGGCTGCCCTTTTGTCCCCCCGGGTCCAGACACGACAACGTTTCGAGGCGGGTCTCCTGCTACAGCATGCCATCGGGAATCGCGCTGTTCAGCGCATCCTCGACCCCGCTTCTGGCTCTTCCGGCGTATCGCGCATCCAGAGGGATACTGGCGAGTCCGGTTCGACCCCTACGACGCTGCGGATGCGGAACCCACTTGACGAGCTTCATCTCTCGCTTGAACAGTCAAGCAGAGGTGAGCTGTGGGCGCTCATCGCTGGACTTCATCCGGTGCCCCCGCCACCGGCGCCACTGTTACAGCTGCTGCCCCGGCTGGAGTCGAAGGATGAAGCGCGACCCACGCGGCTGACCTTTGGACCATTATCCACTGAGCAGACCCTGCGTGCCCTTACGCAGGCTCCCCACAAACCGGACTGGCTGGACCGGATGCTGAGGCCCGAGACGTTGGAGGAGCGGGCGGCCTCCGAGAGCAAGGTGGACGTGTGGATCAACTACGACAATGACGGCAACGGAAACATCCCTAATCAGGGGGCGGGTACCGATCAAGGCAAAACCGCCGGCTTTCGCGGTGATGCAATCTTCAACAAGCACGGGGTTGGTTTGAGCAGAATCGGCCTAACGTTGATTGGTATGACGACGCCCCGCCCAACGCTTCCACCGGGAGCATCCTTCGGCCCAGAGACCACCTACCGGACGCCAAAGGGTCCCTACTCGGGCGTGCTCACCGTCGACATCGGCGTGACCGTGCTCCGCTCGGGCGGGACGACAGTTGACTTAGTCACGAGCGTCGGGGTCGACAGCCCGGAGTGGGGGAGCCTTGTCCAAAAGTTCATTCACGAGAAAGTAAGCAACAGCCCTCTGTTCCCGTGGCCGTCCGGCACCAAGCCCCTGATCGAGGGCGGAATCACCTGGGGCCACACGATTGAACAGCTGACCCAAGGGAGCTTCGCCGGACTGTCCTACACCGGCCGGCTGGAGCTGGACGCTACGGCACTTACTGGTACGCGCCGTACCGAGTCCACCGTTGGAGCGCGGTTCGTGGTTCGAACCGCAAAAGTCCGCACTTCAGCAGGCGATATATGGATTGAATTCTCCCCAGTGGGCGCCCTCGCGCGAGGCTTCGTTCGCTATAACGACGGCCGTGAACACACTCTTGCGGGCGCTGAGGCGGGCGTCAACTCTAGAATCATGATCAACGTCGGTCGTGTCGGCCTAGGGCTCGGTGGGGAGGCCATCATCAGTAGCGATCCCGCCTTTCAGACTGACACGGAAGCAGGGTCCCACCCCACCGCGCTTAAGGCCAGCCCGTTAGTTGGGCCAGGTTACGGCATGCCTGCCGGCCACCACGGAACAGGGCAGCTGATCTTCAAGATCAGCTTCTGAGGGCTCGTTGAAGGGGGTGATCGCTTAGGCAGTATCTGCCTCACCACATGGGCGCACTGGTCGAACATCTTGATAGTTTGCAACCCAGGAGCGTTGACTGTGTGTGAACTCAGTCCGGCCTGCCCAAGTTGTGCGCAGCGCTCCGCTCCGCCCCTACGCCGCCGCCCCCTGGAAGTGCTTCTCGATGATCCCCTTGATGTCCTCGTGGCAGCCGCCGCAGCCGGTGCCGGCGCGGGTGGCACCGGACACTTCGGCCACAGTCCCGCAACCGTCAGTAACTGCAGCAGCGATCTTGGCTCCGCTCACCCCAGCGCAACGGCATACCGTCCGCTCAGGATCGGCCGCACCCGCGGCAGCCGCCTGGTCCGGCCCATCGAGGCGCAGCAGCAGCGACCTATCCGCGGGAAGTTCGGCGCCGCGTTCGAACAGCTGCACCAGCTCAGCCGCGGTGCGGGGCATTCCCACGGCTACCAGGCCCTCTAGGACACCGGCGCGGGTGGTCATCTTCACGTAGCGGCCGTGCTCTGGATCGGCCCACTGGGCGATCTGCAGCCGGGCACGGCCGTTCACCGCACCGGCACTCAGCACGTCCTCATCCCAGGGTTCCGCGCCATTGTCCCCGGCCACGGCCATGTTCAGGCCGCGTGCCTTGAGCACAATGACGCCAGGCTTCTCCGCCGGAAGCGGAGGCAACGCTTCCGCCTCGGAGTCAGCCCCGGAAGCCAGCAGCGTCAGGTAGTCAGCCAGCCATTCCGCCTGCCGCCAGCCCGGACCCACCAGCCCGGACGGGCCCCGCGCGGTGCGGCACTCGACGCACTCCGGCTCCGGGCAGCGGACCTCGGCGCAGTCGCCGATCGCGAAGATGTGGGGTTCGTGATGCGCCCGGAGCTTGTGGTCCACCAGGATGCCGGCCGCCGTCGACAGTCCGCAGCCTTCCGCCAGCTCCGTCCGGGGCCGGACGCCGCATGAGAGCACCAGCAGGTCGCCGTCGATCGCGGAGCCGTCCTCCAGCAGCAGCGCCGAGAACCCGCCGTCGGGCGCGTTGTGTTCCACCCCGACGGAGCGCGCGTTGCCGGCCACCCGCACCCCGCAGTTCCGCAGGCTCGCGGCCAGGACGGCGCCGCCGCCGCGGTCGATGTTGCGGCCCAGCGGGTGCGGCCCGTTGTGGACCACGGTGACGGTGGCGCCCTCTTCGGCCGCGGCCAGGGCCGTCTCCAGGCCGAGCACGCCGCCGCCCAGGACCACCACGCGTTTGCCGCCCGCCACCGCCGCCTGCAGGACCGAGGCGTCGCGCAGGTCCCGCAGCGCGGTCACGCCCGGAGGCAGCACGGGCGCGGCCGGATCCGGGTTGAGCCCGGTGAGGTTGGGAATGACCGGACGGGAGCCGGTGGCGAAGACCAGCCGGTCGTAGCCGGGGGAGGTGCCGTCGCTGAGAATCAGCTGCTGCCGGGCGCGGTCCACCCGGCGGACCCGCACGCCGAGCCGGACGTCGACGCCATCGGCAATCAGCGCGGCCGCATCGGACAGCGCCAAAGCGGACGCCGTGGTCCGCCCCACGCCCAGATCGGCCACCAGCACGCGGTTGTACGCGGCCTCCGCCTCCTCGCCGATCACCGTCAGCTGCGCCAGCCCGCCGCGCACTGCCGGCAACAGCTCGTCGACCAGCCGCGCGGCCACCGGCCCGAAGCCCACCACAACAATCCGCTCAGTCATGAGGCACCTTCTTTCTGGAAATCAGCAGCCAGCAGCACATCTGCGCCCGGCCGGACCCACACTTTGCTGGTCTTGAACTCCGGCATCCCGGAAATCGGATCCGTCGCGGCCTCTGTGAGCCGGTTGGCGCTCTCCAGCTCCGGAAAGTGGAACGGCAGGAACACCGTCTCGGGCCGGATGTCCGTGCTGAGTTCGGCGCGGCAGCTGACCTCGCCGCGCCCGTTCGAAATGGAGACATAGTCGCCCTCGGCGATGCCCTGCGCCGCGGCGGCCGCGGGATGGATCTGCAGCCGGGCCTCGGGCTGGGCAGCGGCAAGGGCGGCCACCCGGCGGGTCTGCGCGCCGGACTGGTAGTGCTCCATCAGCCGGCCCGTGATCAGGGTCATCGCCGTGCCGAAATGACCAGCGCCGGCGCGGTCAGCCGCATCCGCGGCCGGCGCGGCAGAAGGCGTACGACGGCGGGGCGTCACCGCCGTGAACACGGCCCGGCCGTGCGGGTGGGCGAAGGAGTCCAGGAACAGCCGCGGGGTGCCGGTGCTGCCCGCGGGGTAGGGCCAGTAGGCGGCCTCGCCGCGGTCCAGCATGGCGTAGTCGATCCCGGAGTAGTCGGCCAGCCCGCCCGCGGACGCGAGCCGGAGCTCCTCGAACACGGTCTCCGGGTCTTCGCTGAACGCCGACGGGGCATCCAGGGCCTCGGCCAGCCGGTTCATGATCCACAGTTCGGTGCGGACGCCGGGCGGGGGAGCGAGGGCCCGGCGGCGGCGGAGCACCCGGCCCTCGAGGTTGGTGAGGGTGCCTTCCTCCTCGGCCCACTGCGTGACCGGCAGGATGAGGTCCGCCTCGGCGGCGGTCTCGGAGACGAAGAAGTCGCAGACCACCAGGAAGTCCAGGCTGCGCAGGCCCTTGATGACGGCGTTGGCGTCCGGCGCGGACACCGCCACGTTGGCGCCGTGCACGAAGAGGCAACGGACGCCGTCGGGCTGTCCCAAAGACTTCAGCAGTTCGACGGCGGGGACGCCGGGTCCGGGGATCAGCGACTCCGGGACGCCCCACACCGCGGCCATGTGGGCGCGGGCGGCGGGGTCGGTGATCTTGCGGTAGCCCGGGAGCTGGTCCGCCTTCTGGCCGTGCTCGCGGCCGCCCTGGCCGTTGCCCTGGCCGGTCAGGGTGCCGTAGCCGCTGCGGGCGGAGCCGGGCAGCCCCAGCAGCAGCGCGAGGTTGATGGCGGCAGTGGCGGTGTCCGTGCCGTCGACGTGCTGTTCCACGCCGCGGCCGGTGAGGATGTAGCTGCCGCCCTTACGGGCGCCGTCGGCCAGCCTGCGGGCGGTGTCCCGGATCAGCCCGGCGGGGACGCCGGTGAGGGACTGCACGCGCTCGGGCCAGAAGCCCGCGACGCTGCGGACCAGGGCCTCGTAGCCCGCGGTGCGGGCCGCGATGAAGCCTGCGTCGGCGAGGCCTTCGTGGATCACGACGTGGGAGATGCCGAGGAGCAGGGCGAGGTCGGTGCCGGGCAGCGGTGCCAGGTGCAGGCCGCCGCCGTCGGAGGTAAACGCCGCGGTGGCCGAGCGGCGGGGGTCCACCACGATCAGGCCGCCGACGTCGCGGGCGCCCTGCAGGTGCTGCACGAACGGCGGCATGGTCTCGGCGACGTTGGAGCCGAGCATCAGGATGGTGCTGGCGGCGTCGAGGTCCGCCAGCGGGAACGGGAGGCCGCGGTCCAGCCCGAACGCGCGCATTCCGGCCGCTGCGGCCGAGGACATGCAGAACCGGCCGTTGTAGTCGATCCGTGAGGTGCCGAGGGCCAGCCGGGCGAACTTGCCGAGCTGGTAGGCCTTCTCATTGGTGAGCCCGCCGCCGCCGAAGACGCCGACGGCGTCCGCGCCGTACCGGGCGCGGGTGGTCTTGACCGCTGCGGTGATGAGCTCCAGGGCCTGGTCCCAGCCGATGGCGCGGTGGACGCCGTCGGCGCCCTTAAGCAGCGGTTCGGTGACCCGGCCGGTGTGGTTCAGCAGCGTGGCGGAGGTCCAGCCCTTGCGGCAGAGGCCGCCGCGGTTGGTCGGGAAGTCGCGTCCACTGACGTCGAGGGGCGCCTCGAGGACGGGGGTGACGGCGGCGGGCTGCGCCGCCACGGGGTCTGACCCCGGCCGGGGAGCCGGGGTCAGAGCCGCTGGGGACGTAAGCGTCATGGCGCACTGCAGCGCGCAGTAAGGGCAGTGCGTGTCGGCGCTTTTGGTCATGTTAGACGTGTCCCATCGCATTTCGGCTGGCAGTGCGGAGGTAGCAGGCCCAGCAGACCACGAGCATCAGGACGTACGCACCGACGAAGCCGTAGAACGCCGGGGTGTACGAGCCGCTGGCGCTGTTGGAAGCATTCAGGACCTGCGGGATGACGAACCCGCCGTAGGCGCCGATGGCCGAGATCAGGCCCAGCGCCGAGGAGGCCAGGCGCTGGGTGGCCACCGTGCTGGCCCCGGACTTTGCTGCCCGGCTGGAGGTGGCGAAGATGACCGGGATCATCCGGTAGGTGGCTCCGTTGCCGAAGCCGCTGGCGGTGAAGAGGAACAGGAACAGGGCCAGGAAGAGCCAGAAGTTCTTCAGGGGGAGGGTCCAGATCATGGTCAGCGTGATCACGGCCATCGCGGCGAACGCGGCCACGGTCATCCGGGCGCCGCCCATGCGGTCAGCCATCCGGCCGCCGTAGGGGCGGGCCAGGGAGCCGACCAGCGGGCCGAGGAACGCCAGCGAGAGTGCCACGGTGCCGACGCCGATGGAGGAGAACGCCGGGAAGTAGTCCTTGATGAGTTTGGGGAAGACACCGGCGAAGCCGATGAAGGAGCCGAAGGTGCCGATGTACAGCAGCGCCATGATCCACAGGTGCGGTTCCTTCAGCGCGGCGAGCGAGCCGGCGACGTCGCCCTTGGCGCTGGTGAGGTTGTCCATGTACTTCCAGGCGCCGAACGCGGCGAGCAGGATCAGCGGGACCCACATGAGCCCTGCCATGGGCAGGTTCACGGCGCCCGCGGCCAGGAGGGTGATCGCGATCGGAACGGCAAGCTGTGCGACGGCGGCACCCAGGTTGCCGCCGGCGGCGTTCAGTCCCAGCGCCCAGCCCTTTTCCCGGGCCGGGTAGAAGAAGGTGATGTTGGCCATCGAGCTGGCGAAGTTGCCGCCGCCGAAGCCGGCGAGGGCCGCGACCAACAGCATGGTGCCGAACGGGGTGTCCGGGTTGGAGACGCACATGGCCAGTCCGACTGAGGGGATCAGCAGCAGCAAGGCCGAGACGATGGTCCAGTTGCGGCCGCCGAAGCGGGGGACCATGAAGGTGTAGGGGATCCGCAGCGTGGCGCCGACCAGGCTGGGCATGGAGATCAGCCAGAAGATTTCCGAGGTGCTGAAGGTGAATCCGGCGGCGGGCAGCTGGACCACCACAATGGACCAGAGCTGCCAGACCACGAAGCCCAGGAACTCGGCGAAGATGGACCAGTTCAGGTTGCGGCGCGCGATGGGGCGGCCCAGGGACTCCCACTGGTCCTTGTTCTCGGCATCCCAGTTGGCGATCCAACGGCCGGGACGGTATTCAAGGGCGGGGCCCCCGACGGTTGTACCGGCTTCAAGGTGTGTGGCAACGCCGGGTTCGGCGTTTGCGGTGCGTTCAGCAGTCACGGAGACCTCCTTGGGGGTGTTGTCCTTCCAAGGTAGGGAAGCCGCGTTTCCGGGACCGTCGCCGTTTGTTAACATGCTGTGACGTTTGCCTATCGGCGCGTCCAGTACGGCGTGAGGAACGTGAACGGTATCGTGTGAGGGCCATCACGTGAGACGATCCCGGTTGTCCAAATAGTGGGACATTTGTCCATTGATTGGACCACGGGAACTAATATGTAGGCCTACGTATCCTCTCCTCATCCGGACGCTGAGCAAGAACGGTCCGGTCCTCATGAAAGCGCCACTACATGTCATCCACTGCAACCTCCACGGGGCATGGGTCCGCCAAACAGGTGAACTCGCGCGGCCGCGTCATCGTCGCCAGCCTGATCGGTACCACCGTTGAGTTCTACGACTTCTACGTCTACGCCACGGCCGCCGTACTGGTTTTCCCCCGGCTCTTCTTCCCCGGCCAGAACGAAACCACCCAGCTGCTGAGCTCCTTCGCGGTCTTCGGCGTCGCTTTCATCGCGCGCCCGCTTGGCTCTCCATCGTTTTCGGCCACTTCGGTGACAAGTTCGGCCGCAAGGGCACCCTGGTGGCATCGCTGCTGACCATGGGTATTGCCACCTTCCTCATCGGCTGCCTGCCCACCGCCCTCGTCCCGGGCTGGGAATTCTGGGCCCCGGCGCTGCTGGTGGTCATGCGCTTCGCCCAGGGCCTGGCCCTCGGCGGCGAATGGAGCGGTGCGGCCCTGCTGGCCACCGAAAACGCCCCGGCGAACAAGCGGGCCATCTACGGCACCTTCCCGCAGCTGGGCGCCCCGATCGGCTTCATCATCGCCAACGTCATCTTCCTGGTCTTCAGCTACGCGCTGTCGGCGGAGGACTTCATGGCCTGGGGCTGGCGGGTGCCGTTCCTGCTCAGCGCGGTCATGGTCATCATCGGCCTCTACGTCCGGCTCAAGCTGATCGAAACCCCGGCCTTCACCAAGGTGCTCGAATCCAACGAGGTCGCCAAGCTGCCGCTCGCCCGCGTCTTCAAGACCAGCTGGCGTCCGCTGATCCTGGGCACGTTCATCATGCTCGCCACCTATGTGCTCTTCTACCTGATGACCACGTTCACGCTGACCTACGGCACCCGCGCCTCCAGCCTGGACGCCGCCAAGGCCGCCGCGGAGAAGGCCGGCAAGCCGATGACCGAGGCCGCCGCAGCCGCCTTCGTCCCCGGCCTGGGCTTCTCCCGCAACGACTTCCTCTGGATGCTGATCGCCGGCGTCGTGTTCTTCGGAATCTTCACCCTGGTCTCCGGCCCGCTGGCCGAGAAGTACGGCCGCCGCAAGATGCTGATGGCAGTCACCGCCGGCATCTTCGGCTTCGGCCTGCTGTTCGTCCCGCTCTTCAGCGGCGGCTTTGTGGGCACCATGGCCCTGCTCATCATCGGCTTCTCCCTCATGGGCCTGACCTTCGGTCCCATGGGTGCACTGCTGCCGGAGCTGTTCCCGACCAATGTCCGGTACACCGGCTCGGCCGTCAGCTACAACGTCTCCAGCATCCTGGGCGCGGCCGTGGCCCCGTTCATCGCCGTCTGGCTCTGGGAAATGGCGAAGGGCAGCCCCGTGCTGGTGGGCGTCTACCTCACCGCCATGTCGGTCCTGACGCTGATCGCCCTGTTCCTGAGCAAGGAAACCCGCGACCTGGACTACGAAAACAACGTAGCCTGACGCTCGCCCCTCGTTACTGAGACTCATTACTGAAACTGGTTCCTGAAACTGGTTACTGGAACTGGTTCCTGAGAGAAGAAGCCCGGTGTGCTGAACACACCGGGCTTCTTTGCGCCTTGCTCCCGTCCGGGCTCTTCGGCGCCGGGTTTCAGGCCGGGCTCAGCCCGGAACCGTCAGGTGGCGTACCGCTCCACGAAGTTCCGGAGGATCTTCATCGGTTCCGTGGCGACGAACTGCCGGGCGTCCTCCATCAGCATTTCGGCCGATTCCGGCGGGAAGTACCCGGCATGGCGGTAGATGTCGATCCTGGTGACCAGCCCTTCGGCGTCGAGCTCCGGGTGGAACTGCGTCGCGTAGAGGTTGGTCTTGATCCGGAACATGTGCACCGGGCAGGCGGCGGAGCTCGCCAGCAGTACCGCGTCCGGCGGCAGGACGGTGCATGCCTCCTTGTGGCCGGTGAACGCCGTGAACTCCTCCGGCAGGCCCTTGAGCAGCGGATCGTTCAACCCCTCCTGGGTCAGGCTGATGATGACGCCGCCCAGTCCCTCACCGTAGGTCCGGTCGATCACGGCACCCTGATGCCGGCCCAGCGTCCCGACCCCGTAGCAGGCGCCCAGAAACGGGAAGTCCTCGGCCACGATCCGGTCCAACAGCGCGGCCAGCTCCCGCTCCACCCGGTGCTGGGTGACCGATTTCTGCTCCGCGGGATCACTGGAGGTGAACGGGCTGCCGCCGACGATCACGCCCGAGTACTCCGAGAGTTCCAGGTCCGGCAGCGGGACGGCCTCCATCCGGATCCGGTGCAGCTGCGCCGCGTCCAGGCCGGTATAGCGGAGGTAGGCCCTGTATTCGTCTTCGGCTGCGGCGTCTTCGGCGCGGGAGGCGAGGAGGAGGAATGGCTTCACGGAACTAAGTCTGCCGTTCCCGTCAACTCCTCCGCTACCCGGCCGCGGTGTCTTCGATCATGGCGATGACGGCGCCGGCGGAGACGGTCTCGCCGGCAGCTGCGGACAGCCCCATCACGATCCCGGCCCGGTGTGCGGTGAGCGGCTGCTCCATCTTCATGGCTTCCAGCACGACGACGAGATCGCCTTCGGCAACCGTCTCACCGTCGGCGACGGCCACTTTGACGATGGTGCCCTGCATGGGGGAAGTCAGCGCGTTACCGCTGGCCGCGGCTGCCGCGCCGCCGCTGCGGGAGCGCTTCTTGGCCTTCGCCGGTTTGCCGGCGCCCCCGCTACCGGAGGTAACGGAACCCAGCGATGCCGGGAGGACGACTTCGAGGCGCTTGCCGCCGACCTCGACGACGACGCGCTGGCGTTCGCCGGCGTCGGTCGCTTCCACATCGGTGCCGGTGGGAATCCAGGCGGGGATGTCGTTGACGAAGGCCGTCTCGATCCAGCGCGTGTGGACCTTGAACGGTCCTTCGGCGGGAGCGAAGTCCGGGTTGCTGACGACGGCGAGGTCGAACGGGATGACGGTGGGGATGCCTTCGACCACCATCTCCTCGAGGGCGCGGCGGGCGCGCTGCAGGGCCTGCGGGCGGGTGGCGCCGGTGACGATCAGCTTGGAGAGCATCGAGTCGAAGTTGCCGCTGATGATGTCGCCCTGCTCCACGCCGGAGTCGATCCGGACGCCGGGGCCGGTCGGGTTCAAGAGCCGCGTGATGGTGCCGGGGGCGGGCATGAAGTTCCGGCCCGGGTCCTCGCCGGTGATGCGGAATTCGATGGAATGGCCGCGGACCTCGGGGTCGCCGTAGCCGAGTTCTTCGCCGCGGGCCAGCCGGAACTGCTCGCGGACGAGGTCGATCCCGGTGACTTCCTCGGAAACGCAGTGCTCCACCTGGAGGCGCGTGTTGACCTCGAGGAAGGAGATGGTGCCGTCCTGGCCCACGAGGAACTCGCAGGTGCCGGCGCCGAGGTAGCCGGCTTCCTTGAGGATGGCCTTGGAGGATTCGTAGAGCCGCCGGTTCTGTTCTTCGGTGAGGAAGGGGGCGGGGGCTTCTTCGACCAGCTTCTGGTTGCGGCGCTGGAGCGAGCAGTCACGGGTGGAGACCACCACGACGTTGCCGTGGGCGTCCGCCAGGCACTGGGTCTCGACGTGCCGCGGGGCGTCCAGGAAGCGCTCGATGAAGCACTCGCCGCGGCCGAAGGCGGCGACGGCCTCGCGGACGGCGGAATCGAACAGTTCGGGGATTTCCTCCCGGGTGCGGGCCACCTTGATGCCGCGGCCGCCGCCGCCGAAGGCAGCCTTGATGGCCACCGGCAGTCCGAACTTGTCCACGAACTCGAGGATTTCCTCGGCGGACTCCACCGGGTCTGCCGTTCCTGGGACCTGCGGGGCGCCGACCTTTTCGGCGATGTGGCGGGCCTGGACCTTGTCGCCGAGGGCGGAGATGGCCTCGGGGGAGGGACCGATCCAGGTGATGCCGGCGGCGATCACCCTGGCGGCGAACTCGGCGTTTTCGGCCAGGAAGCCGTAGCCGGGGTGGATGGCGTCGGCGCCGGAGCGGTGGGCCACCTCGATCAGCTTGTCCATCACCAGGTAGGACTCGGCGGCGGTGTTACCGCCCAGGGCGTAGGCCTCGTCGGCCAGTTTGACGTGCAGGGCGTCCCGGTCCGGGTCCGCATAGACCGCCACGGAGGCGATGCCTTCGTCGCGGGCGGCGCGGATGATGCGCACGGCAATTTCACCGCGGTTGGCGATCAGCACCTTGCTCAGCCGATGGGTAACTGCGGCTGACGTTACTGCGGCTGACGACGGCACGGGATTTGCGGACTGCTCCGAATTTGCTGACAAGGCGTCTCCTTCTTTCCTTCAGGGAGCCTAGCGCGGTTTTGTGGGGTCCGCCGATATTACTTGCGGAATCCGCCCGCAAACGGCCCCTCCTTTGTAGGGTTGCTACAAAGGGACTGCGAAATGGCTCACTCAGCCCGTACCTCGGCCGGGTCCACCGCCCCTCCGGTCCAGAGTTCGGTGATGCCCACCTTCGCCTGGCCCAACAGGCCGCGGAGGGTTGAAATAGAAAGCCCGACGACGGTGTGCGGGTCGCCGTCCACCTTGCGGATGAAGGCCCCGCCGTAGCCGTCGATCGTGAAGGATCCGGCGCACTGCAGCGGCTCCCCGGTGGCGATGTAAGCATCGATTTCCTCGGCGCTCATCTCCATGAAGTGCACCTCGGCGGACGTGACATGGCCCAGGGTCGCGCCGGTGCCGGGGCGCTCTGAGCTGTTCTCGGAGCTGTCGGCGCCTTCTAGGCGTTCATCGTCGCGGCCGTCGGCTGGGCCGTCGGTGTCCCGGCAGTCCACCAGCCAATGGCCCGTGTGCAGTACACCCATGCTGCCGCTCATCCGGAGCATCCGTTCCCGGGCGACCTCGGCCGTGTACGGCTTGCCGTGGGCCTCGCCGTCGAACTCGAAAACCGAATCGCAGCCGAGTACCAGGGCGCCTTCCGCCTCCGGCAGCGATGCCACGGCCTCGGCCTTGGCCCGGGCGAGCAGGAGGGCGGTGTCGTGCGGATCGGTCACGCCATAGCGGGCCTGGACGGCGTCCTCGTCCACATCGGAGACGAGGACTTCGTGCCGGATGCCGGCGTAGCTGAGCAGCTTGGTGCGGGCGGGGGACTGGGAGGCAAGAATGAGGCGGGTCACCGCTCCAGCCTAATTCCCCCGGGCCTTTATTGTCGGAGGTCTCTGATTGAGTTGGTTCATGGACGGCAATCGGGAGCCAGAAGTGGTTCGGGGCGGCGCTGGACGCGGCGCGACGGTTCCGGATGTCGCCCGCCTGCTCGCCACCGTCCGCCCCTGCCACCTCGGCGGCGGCCGCGGCAGCGGCGGGCCCGGGCCCGGGCTGATTGACCAACTCCGGGAGCTCGAGGATCTGAAGTCCGCGGCGGCCGCGCTGCAGGCCCGGATCGCGGTCGCCTTCGATGCCGTCCAACGCCGCGCCCAGCGCGCGGCCGGCATGCCCGCGGCCGAGCTCGGGGCCGGGGTCGCGGCGCAGATCGCCCTCGCCCGGCGCGAGTCCCCGGCCCGCGGCGGCCGGCTCCTGGGCCTGGCCAAAGCCCTCGTGACCGAAATGCCGCACACCCTCGCGGCGCTGGAGAGCGGGCAGCTCAACGAATGGCGCGCCACCCTCCTGGCCAGGGAAACCGCGTGCCTGTCCGCCGCGGACCGCTGCGCCGTCGACGAGGAACTCGCCGCCGACACCGGATCCTTCACCGGCGCGGGCGACCGGGCCATGGTTGCCGCGGCCCGGGCCTGCGCCTACCGGAAGGACCCCCGCTCGGTCACGGAGCGGGCCAGCCACGCCGCCGGTGACCGGCACGTCAGCCTCCGCCCCGCCCCGGACACCATGACGTACCTGACCGCGCTGCTCCCGGTCTCCGCCGGCGTCGCCGCCTACGCCGCCCTGTCCAGGCAGGCCGAGTCGCTCCGCACCGGCGGGGACCCCCGGGGCCGCGGGCAGCTGATGGCCGACGGGCTCGTCGAACGCCTCACCGGCACCCCCGGCGGTATCACCGGCATCGAGATCCAGCTCGTTCTGACTGACCGGACCCTGTTCCAGGGCGACAGCGAACCCGCCCGGCTCCCCGGCTACGGCATCGTCCCCGCCGGCTGGGCCCGCGAACTGATCAAAAACGCCGGCTCAGCGCCGGGCACCGGAGCGGGCCCGGGCGGTGCGGAAACCCGCGGCGCCGCCGGTAATGGCGACGACGGCAACCGCCAGCTGCAGACCTGGCTGCGGCGGCTCTATACCGCTCCCGGCGCCGGGGACCTGGTCGCGATGGACTCCCGGGCCCGGCTCTTCCCCGCCGGGCTCCGACGCTTCCTCCAGGCCCGCGACGACACCTGCCGCACCCCCTACTGCGACGCCCCGATCCGCCATCTGGACCACATCATTCCATGGCAGCACGGCGGACCGACCAACTCGACCAACGGCGCCGGGTGCTGCGAAGCCTGCAACTACACCAAGGAAACTCCCGGCTGGACCAGCCGGCCACGCCCCGGGCCCGGACCCGCGGACACGAAGGAACACAGGCACAACCTTGAACTCACCACCCCCACCGGCCACAGCTACCACTCCACCGCACCACCGCTGCCCGGCGTTCCGCTACGGCGCACAGAGGCTGGAAGTACCCTCGCCGTGCCGCCAGCTTCAACTGACAGACATTTCAGACGGGAACTGCGACACAATGCCAAGACGCTCAAGCTAGCCGGCGCGGGCCGCCCGGTAGCGGCCGCCTGATCCACCCCGCCCGGTAGCGGCCGCCTGATCCACCCCGCCTGATGCCGCCGCCTGCTCCACCCGGCCTGATCGACGCCGCCTGATCCGCCCGGCCTGATCCATCCGGCCGGATCGCTCCAGCCTGATTGCCCGGCGGCCCCGCGAGGCGACTCCACCCTGCACACAACAAGGCCGCCCGCCGATCAACGTGATCGGCGGGCGGCTTGACACCTCGTGGGCGGTGGCGAAGGTCAGTGGGCGGTGGCCTCCGCGGGTTCCTCCGCGGCACCGGCAGCCTGAATGGTGTCCGGCTTCCGCAGCTTCGCGCCTTCAACGTCCACGTCAGGCAGGATTCGGTCCAGCCAGCGGGGCAGCCACCAGGCCTTCGCGCCGAGCAGGTACATCACGGCGGGGACGATCGTCATGCGGACCACGAAGGCGTCGATCAGCACACCGAAGGCCATGGCGAAGCCCAGCGGCCGGACCATGTTCAGGTGCGAGAAGATGAAGCCCGCGAACACGCTGACCATGATGATCGCTGCCGCCGTGACCACCGCGGCGGCCTGGCTGAAGCCGGACCGGACCGCGTGCTTGGCCGATTCGCCGTGCATGTAGGACTCGCGCATGCCGGATGTTATGAACACCTGGTAGTCCATGGCCAGGCCGAACAGCACACCGATCAGGATGATCGGCAGGAAGCTCAGCACGGCGCCCGGATTCTCGACGCCGAAGATGGCCCCGAGCCAACCCCACTGGTAGACCGCGACGACGGCGCCGAAGGCGGCAGCCAGCGAGAGCAGGAAGCCGCCGGTGGCCAGGAGCGGCACCACGATGGAACGGAACACCAGCAGCAGCAGAATCAGGGACAGGCCCACCACGATCGCCAGGTACGGCGGCAGGGCATCGCCGAGCTTGGTGGAAACGTCGACGTTTCCGGCGGTCTGTCCGGTGAGGCCGATGCTTACCCCGGTGGAGTCCTTGATCGCGCCCTTTTCGGCGCGCAGTTCGGAGACCACCCGGACCGTACTGGCGCTGGCCGGTCCCTCGTTCGGGATGACCTGGAATACTGCGGTGCGGCGGTCGTCGCTCAGTGCCACGGGGACGGCGGCGGTGACGTTCTCGGTGCTGCGCAGGATGTCCGCGACGTCGAGTTGCCTGGCCTGCGCCTCGGTTTCGCTGAGACCGGCCGGGAGGTCACCGACGACCACGATAGGTCCTGTCATGCCTGCTCCAAAGCTGCGTCCCGTGACGTCGTAGGCCTTGAAGGCCAGCGAATCGACGGGTTCTGACCCGCCGTCGGGCAGGGCGAGCCTCAACTGGCCGGCTGGCAGCGCCACGATGCCGAGCAGCAGGACGCCGGCCAGCAGAGCCATCACCGGGTGCTTGGTGACGAGGCCGCCCCAGCCGTGGCTGCCGCGGTGTTCGTCCCTGGCGCGGTCTTCCATCTCGTGGCCCGGCTCGGTGTTGTGCTCCTCCGCCTTGGCCCAGGCCCGCTTGGAGATCAGCTTCCGGCCCAGCAGGGAGAGGACGGCCGGGGTCAGAGTCAGGGCGACGACGACGGCGACGCCCACGGTGCCGGCGGCGGACAGCCCCATCACGGCCAGGAAGGGCAACCCCGGAATGACGAGCGCTGCGAGGGCAATGATGACGGTGAGGCCGGCGAAGAGCACCGCGTTTCCCGACGTGCCGGTGGCGAGGGCCACGGATTCCTCCGGATCCATGCCTGACAGCAGTTGGCCGCGGTGGCGGCTGACGATGAACAGGGAATAGTCAATGCCCACGGCGAGGCCGAGCATCAAGGCCAGCATCGGGGAGATGGAGCTCATGTCCAGGGCGCCGCTGAGGGCGAACGTGCCGCCCACGCCCACTGCCACGCCCACGACGGCCATGAGCAGAGGAAGTCCGGCGGCGATCAAGGTGCCCAGCATGATGATCAGGACCAGGGCGGCGATGGCAATTCCGAGGATCTCCGAGATCCCGAACAGCTCGGAGACGTCTTCGGTGATTTCCTTGCTCGGCAGGGCCGTGACGCCGGCGGAGGAGACTTCCTTGACGATGTCCTGGACTTCCTGGCGGACCTGGGGCTCCAGGCCATTGATGGAGGTCTTGAACTGGACCTGGGCAATCGCGGCGTTGCCGTCCTCCGAGACGAAGCGCATCCCTCGGGAGGCGTCCAACTGGCGTTGACCGAGGGCGAGTTTCTTGTTGCCGGCCGCAAGCTCCCTGGTGGCGGCGTCGAGCTTCTCCTGCCCGGCGGCGAGGGCGGCCTTCTGCTGGCCGAGCCGTGCCTCGATGGCGGCGGCGGGGAGTCCGGCGGCGGCCATCTGCTGCTCGGCGGCCTCAAGTTGGCTCCTGCCGCCGGCGAGTTCTCCCGCGGCCTGGGCCAGCTGGGCCTGGCCTGCGGCTGACTGTTGCTGGGCGGTAATAAGTTCAGCGGCGGCGCCGTCCAGCTGCGCCTGGGTGGCGAACGGTTCCAACGTCCCCTGGACGTCCGGAAGGGTCGTCAGCTTGGTCAGCGCGGCGGACACCGCATCCTTGCCGGCCTGGCTGAACTCGGTGCCATTGGCTTCGAAGACGATTCCCGCAGAGCCACCCGAGGAAGCAGGGAGCTCTTTCTTGAGCTTGTCCGCCATCTGCTGGGTTTCCGTGCCCGGAATCTGGAAGTTGTTGGACAGGGTGCCGTGGAAGGCGGCGGCGGCACCACCGATGGCCACCATCACGGCCAGCCACAGTGAAATCACCAACCATCGGTGCCGGTAGGAGAACTTGCCGAGGCGGTAGAGGAGTAGTGCCATGTCAGAGCCGATCTGGGGAAGGGGTGGCGGTGGACGGGACGGCCGGGTTGCCGGCCTGAAGGGCACCCTGGGCAGCTGCGGGGCGGGCGAATCCAGAGCCCAGCAGGCCCATGGAATCGATCAGGAGCTGGCGCAGGGTGGAAAGGGATTCCGGGGTGAGCGACCCGCCGCATCTGGCCAGCCAGACGTCCATGGCCGCCCTGCCGCAGGAGATGACGGACCCGGCCAGGGCACGGAGGTACAGTTCGTCGAGTTCGGCGCCCGCCCCCTCGTTGACGCGCTCGCGGGCGGCGGCAGTGATTTCGGCGGTGCAGTGGTCCCAGGCTTCCAGCTCCGAGCGGCTGAGTTGCGGATTCGACTTGCCCAGGCTGTACAGCTCGGCCATCGGGGCCACGGTCATCGGGTCCGCGAGGGCCACGAGTGCTGCACGGGCCGATTCCAGGAAGGGTTCCCCGGCCGGGCGCAGCCGGAACTGCTGGAGCGCCTTGTCCAGGAAGCCGAAAGTCACGGCCGCGATCGCCGCCTCGGTGCTGTTGAAGTAGTTGAAGAAGGTCCGGCGGGAGATACCGGCAGCGTCCGCGATGTCCTCGGCCGTGAAGTTGCCCGGGCCCTTGGCGCGCAGCTGGCCCAGCGCCGCTTCCGTGATGGCCTGGCGGGTCGCCGCCTTATTGAGCTCGCGGCGCGAGGGCCCGGCGCTGTCGGGACTGGCGGCATCGGGAGTGGAAGGTGGGGTCACGCCCTTACACTACGTGCATGTTTGCACAGTGCGCAACTTTCGTGAGGGGCCGGGCCGAGGAGGGAAATCGGCGAGGAGTGTCCGGTCATCGCAGGTCCGGCTGCTGTTTCCGGGATCTCGTTCGACGTAACGATCGACATGCCCTGAGCCTACCCATTCCCGAGCCTCAGGACCGGAAACATTCACAGCAAGATGAAAGCTTCCCGACAGCTCCGGCTGAAGCGGCCGCAGCAGACTGGAACTACGTCTTGGAAAAGAGACCACAGCACAAGGAGCCGTCACCGCACGGCAGATCCAGGAGACAGCACATGTCAAGCACGAAGAGAATCACCCTGGTCATTTCGGCCGCTTCGCTGGCCCTCGGCGCCGGTCTGGGAGTCACCGAAATGGCATCGGCAGCCACCACTCCGACTCCCGCTCCCAGCACCAGTGCCTCGGCGGAGGCGACGCCCGGCACCACCGACGGTCAGGGCATGCGCGGCGGCCATGGTCGTGGCGGGGACCGCGGCGGCGCCCGGGCCTCCGAGCTGGCCGCCAAGCTTGGCGTCGACGAGGCCAAGGTGACTGAAGCGCTGAAGGCCTTCCGCGACGCCTACAAGCCCACCACCCCGCCGGCCGACGGCGCCAAACCGGACCGTGCCGCCCGGGACGCGGCCCTGGCCAAGGCCCTGGCGTCGTCGCTCGGCATCGAGGAGTCCAGGGTCACCGCGGCCCTCGAGGAGCTCCGGACCGCAGCACAGGCGGACCGTGCCGCGGCGCTGAAGACCAAGCTGGACCAGGCCGTCACCGATGGAACCCTGACCCAGGCCGAGGCGGACGCCGTCAGCAAGGCCGTGGAGAAAGGCGTCATCGGGGGAGGCGGGCACTAGGCGCCGCGGATTCCAACGGACGCCGCTGAAGCCGGACGCCGCTCAAGCCGGACGCCCGCTTAACAGGAGAAGTCCCCGGGAATTCCCGGGGACTTCTCCTGTTGCGGCTCGTTCCGGCGGTTACGCCTTCGCGTCTGCCAGCTCGCGCTCGTCCCGTTCAACGGCGGGAGCGGCGGCAGCCGAAGGGTCGACGGCGGAGTTGCCGGCGTCGTCGACTTCGTCGGTGAACGGGTCACCGTTGCGCGGTGCGTTGTAGAGCGAGTCGTTCAGGATGCCCTGTCGCTTGGCGACGATGGTCGGGACCAGCGCCTGGCCGGCCACGTTGACGGCCGTGCGGCCCATGTCCAGAATCGGGTCGATCGCCAGCAGCAGGCCGACGCCGGCCAGTGGGAGTCCCAGGGTGGAAAGCGTCAGGGTCAGCATGACGACGGCGCCGGTGGTACCGGCGGTCGCGGCCGAGCCCAGCACCGAGACGAGGGCGATCAGCAGGTACTGGGTGAAGTCGAGCTGTATGCCGAAGAACTGGGCCACGAAGATCGCCGAGATTGCCGGGTAGATGGCGGCGCAGCCGTCCATCTTGGTGGTGGCGCCCAGCGGCACGGCGAAGGAGGCGTAGGCGCGGGGGACACCCAGGCTGCGTTCGGTCACCCGCTGGGTCAACGGCAGGGTGCCCACCGAGGAGCGGGAGACGAAGGCCAGCTGCACGGCCGGCCACACGCCGGAGAAGTACTGCCTGATGGACAGGCCGTGGGCGCGGATCAGGACCGGGTAGACCACGAACAGCACCAGGGCCAGGCCCACGTAGATGGCGAAGGTGAACTTGCCGAGCGAGCCGATCGTGTCCCAGCCGTAGACAGCCACAGCGTTGCCGATCAGGCCGACGGTGCCGATCGGGGCAATCCGGATGATCCACCAGAGGACCTTCTGGATCACGGCCAGGGCGGAGGCATTGAGGTTCAGGAACGGCTCGGCGGCCTTGCCCACCTTGAGCGCCGCGATGCCGACGGCGATTGCGATCACCAGGATCTGGAGGACGTTGAAGCTCACGGCGGTGGTGGCGACGCCCTCGGTGACGGTGGTGTTCGCGCCCAGGCCGAGGAAATTCTTCGGGAACAGGCCGGTCAGGAAGGCCCACCAGTCACCGGACTTGCCGGCGTACTTGGCCTCCTGGGTGATGCCGGTGCTGGCGCCGGGCTGCAGCAGCACACCCAGGCCGATGCCGATCAGCACGGCGATCAGCGAGGTGATCGCGAACCACAGCAGCGTGTTCCAGGCCAGCTTGGCGGCGTTTGAAACGGCGCGCAGGTTGGAGATGGAGCTGACGACGGCGGTGAAGATGAGGGGGACGACGGCGGTCTGCAGCAGCGAGACGTAGCTCGAACCGATGGTCTGCAGGGTGGTGCCGAGGGCGTTGGGGGTGGCCTTGGTGCTGCCGGTGTACTTGGCCAGCAGGCCGAGTCCCAGTCCAACGATCAGGGCGGCGATGATCTGGAAGCCGAACGAGCCGGCCCATTTGGGCAGCTGGAAGCCGGTCTTTCCAGCGGGTGCGGGGGTGCTTGTCTGAGTGCTCACTCGAACACGCTAGGACCGGTCCGGTTATCACGGCGAACGGATGTTGAGAAATGTTACGACGTAACATTCGGCGCTGCGGGGCGGAGTTCTCGGAAATCCGGCGCCAGGCCGGAACTTTATGAAGTTATTCCTGCGGCGGATGTGGGGATTGTCTCGAACTGTCCTCTGGCGGGCGGGAACGAGCTAGCGCGGGCAGGTGGCCGCGACGCCGCCGCCTGCGTGGTAGATCATGTCCTGGTACACCACCGAGGACCGCACCGGGGTGTTGCTGGTGACGGTGTGCACCGTCGCCTCGCTGCGGGCGAGCTTGAAGGCCGGAGTGGTGCCGGCCACCAGCGGGACCTTGAAGGATGTGAGTCCCGCCGGGGCGTCCATGGTCTTGACGTTGCCGCCCTGCGTAATGGTGAGGCGTCCGGGGGACTTCAGCACGGCTACCAGTTCCACCTCGTTCCTGGCCGCGTCACCGTTGGGTACGTACATGGCCGTTGGTTTGCCGTTGCGGCCGACGGGCAGCTTCGAATACGGCGCGTTCGTGGGGTGCGAGCGGTGGTTCCAGTAGAGCGCGTCCTGGGTAATCGTGGGCTTGACCCCGCTCTTGAACCAGGAGATGTAGTAGGCGGCCATGTCCATCACCGCAAAACCGCGCTGTTTGGAGGGCGCCACCCAGGATTCGGTGTAGTCGCTCCAGGTGATGAAGGCAATCGAGTCTGCGTTGCTGGTGATTGCGGACATCAGGGAATCCCGCAGGGTGGAGCTGTTGGATGACTCCCAGTAGCGGCCGTCGTAGGACCGCGAATCCTCGAACGCTACCGGCTGCATCCACGTCTTACCGCGGCGGTGGGCCTCGGCGCTTTCCTTTGCGAGGTTCGGAACGCCGCTGGCGGTGCGCGTTCCCCAGTGCGAATACCCGGACACGGAGTTGTTCCAGTCCATCTTTTGGGTTCCTCCGCCCCAGGAAATGAAGATCGGAACGAGGTTCGATTTCACGCCGGAGGAGGCGAGGCGGTTCCTGAGCCCGTCCCACCAGGAGGGAGTCTTGCGCTCAGGGAAGAATGGCGCCAGGACGATGCCGGCACTGTTCCGGTAAATCGAGGGGTCGTCCTTCACCTTCATGACGTCGTTGTAGACACTGTCCGACGTGGAGCCCGCCGCCGTATTGAAGTCCGGGCTCAGCATGATCTTAAAGCCCGGGTCCACCTTCTTGGCGGCGGCCAGCATGGCCGGTAGCTGGTTCCAGCGCTGGTCGCTCGAGGTGTGGTATTCCCAGATGAAGCCGTCCAGGCCCGCCCCGACAGCCTGCCGGACCTCCTGTTCGAAATCGGTCTGCCGCCAATTCGTCTGGGTGGTCCGCTGGGGGAGCTGCGGACGGTCCCGCAGGTCATAGGCGCCGCCGGTGGAGTTATAGGTGTTCAGCCAGCGCGGGTAGACGTCCCGGCTCGGATCGGGGCTGTCCACGGCGAGCGGGAACGGCGGGAAGTAGAAGGCCCAGACCTTCTTCGCCGAGGTGTGCCGGTTCGCGGGGGCAGGCAGGTTGATCGGTAGGGGATTGCAGGCTGCGGTCGTGGCCAGAGATGCAGCCGATGTTGAGGCTGGCGCTGTTGCCGCAGTCAGGGGGGACGGGGCGCCGATCGTCGCTACAGCGGCGAGGAGCGCGGTCGCTACTAGGGAAGCAGCGGTCCGCGTCCGGCCGGGGGTCCGCGCCCGGGGTGCGCGAAGGGTCGGGGGTCTCGCGTCTGAGGCAAATTTCCGCATGGAAGGCTCCAATATCGGATTTTCTGTGCATTTGCCCGGCAGGGTTCGGTAAGCACGTGATGTGCTGATCGTTTCGGGCCAGGTTCATTTTCAACGGTGCACACCTGAGACCGAGGTGCTGGATGGCGCCAGGAGGCGCCTGCACTACAGGCGGTCCCGCCGAAGAGCCCAGGAATGCCCGGCATTTGCGTCGTGGCCCCAGCCTCCGACACGGGCTTTCGAAAACCCAACAAATGTTCCCGCTGGGACTAGTCCAAGATCACACCGAGGTCCATCGAGACGCCCACAGTCTTAGCCGAGCAGGGCGCTCCTGAGGGTGTCGAGGCCTACCGAGCCGATGTTCAGCGCTTTGGTGTGGAACTCTTTGAGGTCGAACCCGGGCCGGGATTCGAGTTCGGCACGGATCTGCTCCCAGAGCCGCTGGCCCACCTTGTACGACGGGGCCTGGCCGGGCCAGCCGAGGTAGCGCGTGAACTCGAACTTCAGCTGCCCCTCGCTGATCGGCAGGTTGGCCTTGAGGAAACCGTAGCCCTTGTCCGGTGTCCAGGCGCCGGAACCCCAGCGCCCGGGAACCTCCAGCTCCAGATGCACGCCGATGTCGAACACCACGCGGGCCGCCCGCATGCGCTGCATGTCCAGCATGCCCATGTGGTCGCCAGGGTCCTTGAGGTACCCCAGTTCCTGCATGAGGGTCTCGGCGTAGAGCGCCCAGCCTTCGCCATGCCCGGAGGTCCAGCAGACGTTGCGCCGCCACTTGTTGAGCAGCTCGCGGCGGTAGGTGGCGGTCGCGACCTGCAGGTGGTGGCCCGGCACGCCCTCGTGGTAGACGGTGGTGGTCTCGGCCCAGGTGGTAAATGTGTCCTCGCCGGCAGGCACGGACCACCACATGCGGCCCGGCCGGCTGAAGTCGTCCGAGGGTCCGGTGTAGTAGATGCCGCCTTCGTCGGTCGGTGCGATCCTGCACTCCAGCGTCTTCATCACGTCCGGAATGTCGAAGTGCACTCCGGCGAGGTCGGCCACGGCCTTGTCGGAAAGCCCCTGCATCCAGGCCTGGAGGGCGTCCGTGCCTTTCAGCTGACGGGCGGGGTCGCTGTTCAGGAGCTCTTTGGCTTCCTCGATGGAGGCGCCGGGACGGATTTCCCCAGCCACCCGCTCCTGCTCGGCGATCAGGCGGTCGAGTTCCTGCACGCCCCAGGCATACGTCTCTTCGAGGTCCACCGTGGCGCCGAGGAAGGACCGCGAGGCCAGCGCGTAACGCTCCCGGCCGACGGCGTCCGCGGCGGGGGCGACCGGTAGCAGCTCGGCTTCCAGGAAGCCGGCCAGCCGGGAGTAGCCCACCCGCGCGGCAGCGGCTCCGGCGTCGAGCGTGGACTGCAGGTCTGCGGGCAGCGGGCCCTCTGCCGTCCGGGCGTGGGCGGCGAGCTTGGCGAAGAAGCCGTCCTCCGCGGCGTACCTGGTGATCTGCTCGATCACGATCGACACCTGGCGCGCGGCGGCAACCTTGCCGTCCTCCATGGCCGAGCGCAGCGACTCGATGTAGCCGTCGATCGCGGCCTGGACGTTGCGCGCGCGGCCCGCGATATGGTCCCACTGCTCCGGGGTGTCCGTCGGCATGAGGTCGAAGATCGCCCGGATATCCTGCGCGGGGGAGGCGATGTTGTTCAGCTCGGCGGCATACCAGCCGGATTCGTGGATTTCCAGCTGCAGGCCGAGGCGTTCGCGCATCGCGTCAAGGGTGACGGCGTCCACGTCGTCGGCCGGATCCAGCCCGTCCAGCGCGGCCAGGGCCTCGCGGGCGGCGGCGGCGGATGCCTCCTGGCCCGTACGGGAGAAATCCTGGTATTCGGTCTCGTGGCCGGGCAGGCCGAGCTCCGTGGCAAAACTCGGGTTAAGCCGGATCAGGGTGTCCGTGTAGGCGTCGGCGACGGCGTCGATGGCGGTCTGCGGGCGCACGGTGGCGGCACGTTCAGTAGTTTCAGTCACCCGAAGAGACTAGCCGGGGCCCGGCGGTTCTGAAAGGGATGCTGAACTATGTTCAGCCGTTCGGGGCGGGCTCAGCCGCGGCTGCGCTTCCACGCCCCGGGGCCGGGTTTCGGCGCCAGCTGCAGTTGCTGCCGCCGGAGCCAGTGCCGGACACTGGGCTTCGCCGGCGCCGCGGAATCGCCGTTGCCCAGGGACAGGACGACGGCGGTGAGCGCCGCCAGTTCCTCTGCCGTCGGCTCGCCCTTGACGACGGAGAGCCGCGGTTCGCCGGGGGCCTCGCCGCCCTTCGCGGCGTCCGCGACGGACTCGGCCGGGCTCTCGCTGGACTCCCTCACAGCGGGATGTTCCCGTGCTTCTTGGCGGGCAGGCTGGCGCGTTTGTCCCGCAGGGCGCGCAGGCCCTTGATGATCTGCACCCGCGTCTCGGACGGGGCGACGACGGCGTCCACGTAGCCGAGCTGGGCGGCCTGGTAGGGGTTGAGCAGCTCTTCCTCGTACTGCCGGATGACCTCGGCGCGCTTGGCCTCGACGTCGCCGCCATCCGCTGAGACGGCCGCCAGTTCGCGGCGGTAGAGGATGTTGACCGCACCCTGGGCGCCCATGACGCCGATCTGGGCGGTGGGCCAGGCCAGGTTCAGGTCCGCCCCGAGCTTCTTCGAGCCCATCACGATGTACGCTCCGCCGTAGGCCTTCCGGGTGATGACGGTCAGCTTGGGCACGGTGGCCTCGGCGTAGGCATAAAGCAGTTTGGCTCCGCGGCGGATGATGCCCTGGAACTCCTGGTCCTTGCCGGGCAGGAAGCCGGGCACATCAACGAGCGTGATGATGGGGATGTTGAAGGCATCGCAGTGCCGGACGAAGCGGGCGGCCTTTTCCGAGGCGGCGATATCCAGGGTCCCGGCAAACTGCATGGGCTGGTTGGCCACGATGCCCACCGTGTGGCCCTCCACCCGGCCGTAGCCGATCATCACGTTCGGGGCGTAGAGGGACTGCATCTCCAGGAAGTGCGCGTCGTCGACAATCTGTTCGACGACCTTGCGCATGTCGTAGGGCTGGTTGGCCGAGTCCGGGATGAGCGCGTCGAGGGCGAGGTCGTCGTCGTCGAGCTCCAGCTCCTGGGTGTGCTCCAGCACGGGGGCCTCGGCGAGGTTGTTGGAGGGCAGGAAGTCCAGGAGCTCTCGGACGAACTCGATGGCGTCCGTCTCGTCGGAGGCGAGGTAGGTGGAGGTGCCCGTGTTCGCGTTGTGCTGGCGGGCGCCGCCGAGGGTTTCCATGTCCACGTCCTCGCCGGTGACGGTCTTGATCACGTCCGGGCCGGTGATGAACATGTGCGAGGTCTTGTCCACCATGACCACGTAGTCGGTCAGGGCAGGGGAGTAGGCGGCGCCGCCGGCGGAGGGGCCCATGATGAGGGAGATCTGCGGCACCACGCCGGAAGCGTGGACGTTGTTGCGGAAAATGTCCGCGAACATCGCCAGCGACGCGACGCCTTCCTGGATCCGGGCGCCGCCGCCGTCGAGGATGCCCACGACCGGGCAGCCGTTGCGCAGCGCGAATTCCTGGACCTTGACGATCTTCTCGCCGTTCACCTGGCTCAGCGAGCCGCCGTACACGGAGAAGTCCTGGCTGTAGACCGCTACGGGCCGGCCGTCCACGGTGCCGTAGCCGGAGACGAGGCCGTCGCCGAGCGGCTTCTTCTTCTCCATGCCGAAGGCGGTGGAGCGGTGCACGGCCAGTGCGTCGAACTCGACGAAGGAACCGGCGTCCAGCAGCAGGTCGATGCGCTCGCGGGCGGTGTTCTTGCCGCGCGCATGCTGCTTCTCGATCGCTTCCGGGCCGGAGGGCTGCTCGGCACGGGCCTGGCGGTCGCGGAAGTCGGCAATCTTTCCCGCGGTCGTGGTCAGATCGTGGCTCATCAAGTTTCTCCGGCTCTGTTGCTGATAGTCGCTGGCCCAATACAGCGCGGGGACTTAAGTAGATTCCACACAAAGGCAGGGCCCTGGTGGCAAGTCTAGTGACGGTATCGGTCGATTCCGCTGTAGAAAACCTACAATTTTCCCTCGCTCCTGTCCCCGGTGCGCCAATGTTACTCACCGGTAACATGATTCGGCTAGAGTGTGCTCATGACTTCAAGCAATGATGCTTCGGGCGCCGCCGCAGGGCCCTACAAGGCCACCGGTTCCCTCCACGGCCGCACCATCCTGATCTCCGGAGGCAGCCGTGGCATCGGCCTGGCGATCGCCATCCGGGCCGCGCGGGACGGCGCCAACATTGTCCTGATGGCCAAGACCGGCCAGCCGCACGCCAGGCTGGAAGGTACCGTCTACTCCGCCGCGGAACAGATCGAGGCAGCAGGCGGGAAAGCGCTCCCGCTCGTCGGCGACGTGCGCCATGACGACGACGTCGCCGGCGCGGTTGCCGCCGCCGTCGAGCGCTTCGGCGGGATCGACGTCGTTATCAACAACGCCTCCGCGATCGACCTCGCAAAGACCGACGCTGTGGACATGAAGCGCTACGACCTCATGCAGGACATCAACGTGCGCGGCACCTTCCTGCTGTCGAAGCTAGCGCTGCCCGCGCTGCGCGAATCGGAGGCCGGGCACATCCTCACGCTGTCTCCGCCACTCAACCTGGACCCCAAATGGGCGGGCCTGCACCTGGCCTACACCATGGCCAAGTACGGCATGAGCCTGACGACCCTGGGCCTGGCCGAAGAACTCAAGGGGGACGGGATCAGCGTGAACTCGCTGTGGCCGTGCACCCTGATCGACACCGCCGCGATCAGGAACATGCCCGGCGGCGAGAAGATCGTCCGGGGAGCCCGGGGCCCACAGATCATGGCGGATGCGGCCCACGCGGTGCTCACCGGCGGCCACGCGAAGCCGGACTCCGGCAGCCGGAGCGGGAACTTCTACACCGATGAACAGGTCCTCGCCGCCGCCGGGGTCACCGACTTCACGCCGTACAGCCTCGGCGCCCCGGAGAACCGGCTGGCCCCTGACATCTTCCTCTGATTCTTCTGAGTGTTGTGCGGATTGCGGCTTCCGGCCGGGCGGCACCGGAGCCGCGGTGGCCGTTCCTCGGTAGGATTCAAACATGGAAGCCGCCCAGGAAACACCGGACCGTCCGCCCCTCGACGTCAACGCCCTCAGTGCTGAATCGTTCCTGGCCGCCAACGGCATCCCGCAACTCACCGTGGTGGAGTCCACCGGTTCCACAAACGCGGACCTGCTCCGCGGCGCCAGCGAGGATCCGGCGGCCTACCCGGACCTGACCGTACTCACCGCCGAATACCAGACCGCTGCCCGCGGACGGCTGGACCGCCGCTGGGAAGCCCCCGCCCGCGGCTCCGTGTCCGTCTCCCTCGTTCTCCGGCCCGTCAATGCCGAGGGCCGCCCGCTTCCGACCCAGAGCTATTCCTGGCTCTCGCTGCTCGCGGCGCTGGCTCTGCGCGAAGCACTGCTGGACACGGCAGGCATCCCCGCAGAACTTAAATGGCCCAATGACGTCCTGGTGCGCGGCCGGAAAATCGCCGGCATCCTGGCCCAACTTGGACCGCTGGAGGGCGGTGCCGTCCCGCCCGTGGTGCTCGGCGTCGGACTCAATGTCTCCCTCACTGCGGCCGAACTGCCCGTTCCCACCGCCACCTCCGTGCTGCTGGAACACCCGGCCACGGTGGACCGGACCGTGCTGTTGAAGAGCTACCTGTCGCGTTTCGCCACGCTGTACCGCAGCTTCTGCAACGCCGACGGCGACCCCGCCGCCGGGATGGCGGGCGGCCACTCGCTGCACAAGCGGGTCGAGGCCGTGCTGACCACGCTCGGCAAGCAGGTGCGCGCCCACCTCCCCGGCGACCATGAAATCATTGGCCATGCCTCGCGCCTGGATGACTACGGTTCCCTGATGGTGGTGGACTCCGGAGGCCACGAGCATGTCATCACGGCAGGGGACGTGGTGCATCTGCGGCCCTGGACGCCGCCCGGCGACGAGCCCGCGGGCCTCGAGGGCCGACCCGCCGGCGCCGAAAGCGGCTATGCGTAAGGAGCTTCTCCCGGGCGAGCAAGTGATTGCCGCGACCCGGCCCCAGCCCAGGATGCTGATCGTCCCGGCGCTGTTGTTCATTGCTGTTCCCGCCCTCACTGCCTATGCGTGCGCGTGGATCGTGAAAGGCGGGCCGGCCAAGCTGGTCCCGCTGGTCAGGCCCGAGTGGACGGCATGGCTTATTGGCGGTTGCGTGGTGCTGGCGGCCTGGGTGCTGCTTGGCTACTGCCTGCCGCGGGCGCTGACCTGGCACGCCACCCGGTACACGCTGACGAGCCAGCGCTTAGTTGCCCGTTACGGCATGCTACGGCGGCGCGATCAGCAGGTTTATCTGGCAGCCGTTCGAAATGTCGAGATCCGGCAGTCGTTGCTCCAACGCGTATTGCGTTCGGGGAATATATCCTTGGATACCGGGTACCCCTCCAGCACGGTGGTGCCCGACGTTCCGGAGGTCGCAACGTTCCGAAACTTCATACTCGAGGCCATCAATGAACTCCCGCAGGGTGGATTCAGGGCCGAGGGGACGATGCATCACCCTGAGGGCAGCCGGAACGGCGCCGAGCCGTGGGAGACGAGAGAAGGTGGAAGAGATGAGCGCTGAGAACGTCGACCAGGACACGGGACTCCTGGCCGAGGAGCCGTCGCACGTTGAAGACGCCGTCATTGAGTCCGCCTCACTCGAAGAAGCCGTCCTCGATTCCGTTGCCGCGAGCCGCGAGCAGGGCAACGACACCCCCACCGGCTTCACCGGTGGGGTTGGCGGTAGGCAGGCTGAAGAACCCGGCACGGCCGACGCCGACGCGGATGCCGACGACGCCGACGCTGCGGCCGACGACGACGCCGACGACGCCGACGCGGATTCCGAAGCCGACGACGCCGACGACGTCGACATCGCTGCCGCCGCGGCCGCGGCCGCACCGCCCACCGGTGCGATTTCCGCCGAACGCCTCGCCCTGAAGGCCCTGGAGCACCGGCTGCTGGGCGGGGAACGCAAACTCCGCCGCCGCGAGGTCGCGGCCGGGGCCGGGCTTTCACTGCTCTCCGCCCGGAAACTGTGGCGCGCCCTGGGCTTTCCCAACCTGGGCGACGAGGATGTCGCCTTCACCGAACGCGACCAGGCCGCACTGAACACCGTCGTGGACCTGGTCCGGTCCGGCAAGCTGACCGAGGAAGCCGCCATCTCCGTCACCCGGGCCATCGGCCAGATGACCGACCGCATGGTGGTGTGGCAGGTCGAGGCGCTGGTGGAGGACCTGGTCCACCAGCAGGGCGTTCCCGACTCCGTGGCCCGCAAGCGCCTGGTCAGCGAGTTGCCCTCCCTGGTGGATGCCCTGGAAGAGATGCTGGTCTACTCCTGGCGCCGCCAGCTCAACGCCGGCGTCCAGCGCCTGGCCGTGCGGGCCGAGGCCGGGCTCCAGTCCAGCGAGGAAGGCCGCGAAGGGGACGAGGACGACGCCCCGTTGCCGCTTGCCCGCGCCGTGGGTTTCGCCGACCTGGTTTCCTACACGAGCCTGTCCCGCCGCATGAACGAAAAAACGCTCGCCCAGCTGGTGCAACGCTTCGAAAACAAGTGCGCCGAAATCATCTCCGTCGGCGGCGGCCGCCTCGTCAAGACCGTGGGCGACGAAGTCCTCTACATTGCCGAAACACCCGCGGCCGGCGCCGAGATTTCGCTCGCCCTGTGCCAGGCCTTCACCGAAGACGAGATCCTGCCGCAGGCCCGGGTCGCCATGGTGTGGGGCCGCATCCTGTCCCGGCTGGGGGACATCTACGGCCCGACCGTCAACCTGGCGGCACGGCTCACGGCGCTGGCGGATCCGGGAACGGTCCTCGTGGACTCGATGACCGCCGCCGCCCTGGGACGGGATGAACGCTTCGTCCTCCTCCCGCGCCCCGCAGAAGACGTCCGTGGCTTCGGCGAGATCCACCCGGTAAAACTGCAGCGCGGCAGCGGCCGGGGCCTGGTCCTGGATTAACCCCTGCCGGCAGTGCACGCCAGGGCCGGGCAGCGTCCCGCCCATGGCCAGGGGCGCAGTACGGTGGACACCGTCCCGATCCCGGGTAGTATCCCCGTAACGCAGCCTTCTACCTAGGACAGGCATGAAACCACAACCGGCCGCCGTTCCCTCCGCCCTGCGGCTCATTGCCGGCTACGGCACCGACCGCGGACTGCGCCGGGAGATGAACGAGGATTCCTTCATCGCCGCCGACCCGGTCTTCGCCGTCGCCGACGGCATGGGCGGGCACGAGGCCGGCGAGATTGCCAGCGACATCTGCGTCCGCACCCTCGCCGCGATGCCCCAGCTGGCGAGCGGCGGCCGCGACGCCACGGCCGGCGTCGTGCAGGAGTACCTGCTGAGCGCCGACCAAAGTATCCGGGAGGCAACCGGATCCCGGGCCGGAACCACCCTGGCCGGCGTGGTGGTGGTGGAGCAGCTGGGCATGCCGTACTGGCTGGTGTTGAACATCGGGGACTCCCGGACCTACCGGTTCAGCCAGGGCAGTCTCAGCCAAATCAGCGTGGACCATTCCGAAGTGCAGGAACTGGTGGACGCGGGCCAGATCAGCAGGGCCGAGGCGGCTGTGCATCCGCGCCGCCACGTGGTCACGCGAGCCCTGGGCACCGGATATGAGACCGAGGCGGATTTCTGGCTCCTGCCCGTCGAGGACGGGGACCGGATGCTGGTCTGCTCCGACGGACTCAACGGCGAGCTCGACGACGAGCAGATCGCCGGCATCCTCGCCGCCGAAGCCGACCCGCAGGCGGCTGTCGACGAACTCATCCAGGCGGCCCTGCGCTGCGGCGGACGGGACAACGTCACCTGCATAGTGGTGGACGCCACCAACGTTCCGGCTGCCGACGACGGTGTCCACACAGCACCCCGGATGTAGGGCAGGATAGGTCTGTGAGCACAGGGAACACTGAAACCGACGCCCAAAGCCCCGCCGGGGAGCAGGTCCCCTCCGGGGCCGTGCGCGAGGAGTACGAGGACCTCGTGGAACAGGTCCGCCGGCACCGGTTCGCGTACTACCAGGAGGACGCGCCGACCATTTCCGACGCCGAATTCGACGAGCTCTTCCGGCGCCTGGAAACGCTCGAGGCACTGCACCCCGAACTCGTCGCCAACGATTCGCCCACGCAGGAGGTGGGCGGTGAGGTGTCGGCGGCGTTTGCCGCCGTCCAACACCTGCAGCGCATGTACAGCCTCGAGGACGTCTTTTCGCTCGAAGAACTGGAGGCCTGGATCACCAAGGCCGAGGCCGGCATCGCCAAGCTCGGGAACGGGACGCCGTCCTGGCTGACCGAGCTCAAGATCGACGGGCTGGCAGTCAACCTGCTGTACCGCGACGGCGAACTGGTCCGCGCCGCCACCCGCGGCGACGGCACGACGGGTGAGGACATCACGCACAACGTCCTGACCATCAAGGAAATCCCGCAGCAACTCAGCGGTGAGGGCTTTCCGGCGGAGATGGAGGTCCGCGGCGAGGTCTTTATCCCCTCCGAGGCGTTCGCGGAATTCAACGAAGCCCTGATCGAGGCCGGCAAGGCGCCGCTGGCGAACCCACGCAACGCCGCCGCCGGATCGCTGCGCCAGAAGGACCCCGCGGAAACCGCTAAACGACCGCTGCGGATGTACGTGCACGGCATCGGCGCCCGCGAAGGCCTGGCAACCGTCAGCCAGTCCGATACCTACCGCCAGCTCGCCGAGTGGGGACTGCCTACCAGCCCGTACGTCGAGGTCCTGCCGGGGCTGAAGGACGTGCTGGAGTTCATCCAGCGCTACGGGGACAAGCGGCACAGCCTTACCCATGAGATTGACGGCATCGTGGTCAAGGTGGACGACTTCGCCACGCAGCGGGCGCTCGGCTACACCACCCGCGTGCCGCGCTGGGCCGTGGCCTATAAATATCCGCCGGAGGAAGTCCACACCAAGCTGCTGGACATCGCCGTCAACGTCGGCCGCACCGGCCGCGTCACGCCCTTTGGCGTCATGGAGCCGGTCAAGGTCGCCGGCTCCACGGTGGAAATGGCCACCCTGCACAACCAGGAAGTCGTCAAGGCCAAAGGCGTCAAGATCGGTGACATCGTGGTGCTGCGCAAGGCCGGGGACGTCATCCCCGAGATCGTCGGTCCGGTGCTGGCCCTCCGGGACCAGCAGCATCCGCCGGTCCGGGACTTCGTGATGCCCACCGAATGCCCCGCCTGCGGCACGCCCCTGGCGCCGGCGAAAGAGGGGGATGTGGATATCCGCTGCCCCAACTCCCGCTCCTGCCCGGCGCAGCTGCGCGAACGCGTGTTCCACCTAGCCGGCCGCGGCGCCTTCGACATCGAGGCCCTCGGCTGGGAAGCCGCCATCGCCCTCACCCAGCCGGCGGAGCCGGAGACCCCGCCGCTGACCACGGAGGCGACGCTGTTCCGGCTGAAGCCCGAAGACCTCGCTGCCGTGCGCATCCGGCGCGAAAAGCGCAGCAAGGGTGTGCCCACCGGCGAGTTCGAGCTGGTGCCGTACTTCTACAGCAAGGGCACCGCGAAGACTCCGTCCAAACCGACGGCGACCACCGAAAAACTCTTCCGGGAACTGGAAAAGGCCAAGACGCAGCCGCTCTGGCGCGTCCTGGTGGCGCTGTCCATCCGGCACGTCGGGCCGCGGGCCTCCCGCGCGCTCGCAACCGCGTTCGGGACCATGGACGCCATCCGGCAGGCGTCCGAGGAGGAGCTGGCCCACGTCGACGGCGTCGGTCCGGTCATCGCGCAGGCCCTCACCGAATGGTTCACCGAGGACTGGCACCGCGAGATCGTCGACAGCTGGGCCGCCGACGGCGTCCGGATGGAAGACGAACGGGACGCGTCCATGCCCCGGACCCTGGAAGGTCTCACCATCGTGGTCACCGGAAGCCTCGAGGGCTTCAGCCGGGACGAGGCGAAGGAAGCCATCCTGATCCGCGGCGGCAAAGCGTCCGGTTCGGTCTCGAAGAAGACGGACTACGTGGTGGCCGGCGAGAACGCAGGGACCAAACTGGACAAGGCCGAACAGCTCGGCGTGCCCGTCCTGGACGAGGACGGCTTCCGCGCCCTGCTGGCCGGTGGTCCGGCCAGCGGCCCGGCCGGCAGTACCGGCGTTCCGGGCGGGTCAGCAGGCGCCGCGGAGCCGGAAGACGCCGGCGACGGCGCCCGCGAGGACAACGGGGAGGACCACCAGGAAGCGGTGTCCGTATGAGTGCCGTCCCGGGTGGGGCCGATTCCGGTCCGGAGCTGGGCGCACTGCTCGAATTGGCTCAGGCGGCCGCGGCGGCCGGGGCCGCGGTTCTGGCGGGCCGGAGCGCGGCCGAACTCGCGGTCAGCAACAAGGGCGACGCGGGGGACTGGGTGACAGCGTTCGACCTCGCCGCGGAGAAAGCCGTCCTCGCGGTGCTTAGCGCTGCCCGGCCGCGGGACATCATCACCGGAGAAGAGGGCGGCACCGTCCTGCCCGACGACGCCAGCGGCTACCGCTGGTCCGTCGATCCGCTGGACGGCACCACCAACTTCATCCGCAACATCGTCTACTACGGCACCTCGGTGGCCGTGGCGGATCCCGACGGCGTCTGGCTGGCCGGCGTCGTCAACGCCCCGGCACTGGGGCGGAGCTACTACGCGTCCCGCGGCCGGGGGGCCTGGCTTGACCATGACGGCCGGCAGACACAGCTGTTCGGACCGGTCCCCGGGCGCAGCGGGCAGATCCTGGCCACGGGTTTCAACTACGACCCCGAGGTCCGCGCCGAACAGGCAGGCGGCCTGGGCAGCCTGATGGAGGGCTTCGCCGACGTGCGCCGACTCGGCTCCGCGGCCCTGGACCTCTGCCTCGTGGCGGAGGGCACCCTCGATGCCTTCGGCGAACGCGGCCTCAATGAACACGACTTCGCCGCCGGCGCCCTGATCGCCGAGGAGGCAGGCTGCTGGGTCCGCCGGCCCCGGCTGACCAGCCCGTTGGCCGGCGGTCCCTCGGACGACGAACGCCTGGCGGCCTGGACCTGCGCCGGAAGCCTGGAATTCTCCGGCAAGTTCCCGCTCTGAGCGCCCTCGCGGCTGGACGCAACTGCCTCGCGGCCGGGCGGTACTGATAGTTCAGTCACGGAAACCACCATTCCAAGGGCTCCCTGCAGCGTCCGCCCGTACCATGGACAGGTGCCTTCGCAGATCCGCATCCGCCCCGCCGTTCCGGCCGATTTCGACGCCATAGCGTGCATCACCCGGGACGCCTACCTGGCCGCGGGCTACTTCGAGAGCGCCGAGCACCCGTACATGCGGCAGATCCAGGACGTCGCCCGACGGGCCGCGCAAGCGACGATCTGGGTCGCGGAGCGGAACGGCGTGATCGTGGGTTCCGTAACGCTCGCCGTCGCGGGAGAGCCCTACGCCGACATTGCCCGGAGCGACGAACTGGAGTTCCGCATGCTCGTGGTGGACCCGGCCGTCCAGCGCAGCGGCGCCGGGCTGGCCATGGTCCGCGCCATCCTCGAGCACGGCAGGTCCCTGCCCGGAATCCGTGCCGTCGCCCTCACCACGGGGATGACCTGGGAAAGCGCGCACGGGCTCTATGCGAAAACCGGATTCGTGCGGGTGCCCGAACGGGACTGGCTGGTGCCCGACACCGAGATCAAACTGCTCGTTTACCGCCAGGAGCTGTAAGAGAGCTGCCGCTGGACTGCCGATCGACCGGCACCGTAGACCTGCGGCCCGGAGAGATGAACACCCCGGAAGGCCAGTCGACGTGCGGTAGGGTTTTGCTCAACCGACCCGCTCAGGCAACAGACACACCCTGGAGGTTCCATGGCCCCGCACATCCCCGGCTCGATCGACGCAAAGCTCCTCGGCCTTTACCTGTCCGACCACCTGACCGGCGCAACCGCCGGAGTCTCCCGGATCCAGCGGATGACCGAGGCATACGCCGACACTCCGGTATCGGCGGACATCGCACGCGTCAGCGCCCAAATCGAACATGAGCGGGACCTGCTGCAGGGCCTGATCCGGGACCTGGGGGTGCGGCAGCGGCCGCACCGGCAAGCTGCGGCATGGCTGGCGGAACATGCCGGGCGGCTCAAGCTCAACGGTCGGATTGTCCGGCGTTCTCCGATGACCATGGTCCTGGAGGCGGAGCTGATGCGCGCCGCGGTCCTGGGAAAACTTGGCGGCTGGGAGACCCTCGAAGAGCTGGCGCCGGACCTCGGGCTGGACCGGGCCACCTTCCGGAAACTCGGCGACGATGCCCGGGGCCAGGTTGAAGCTTTGGGACGCGTCCACGAACACGCCCGCCGGAACGCCTTCCGCCGGCACGGGGACATCACCACCTGACCCACCCCTGACCGTACCGGTCCCGCACGGACCCCGCCCTGACACAAAGCCACCGGTTTTGGCGGCGGTACCGCCTTGCGACCTAGAGTGGTGCCGGCTCCCCCGTCCACCGCGAAAGGCAAGACAATGCGCAAGACATTCGGCACCGGCTCCGTCTGGGAACAAAAGCTCGGCTACTCCCGTGCGGTCCAGGTGGACAACACGCTCTACATCTCCGCTACGGCCGCCAGCGGCGAGGACGGCGTCGTCGGGGATGACTTCTACACCCAGACCCGGTACATCCTGGACAAGCTCGGGGCCGTGCTGGCCGATGCAGGCTTCGGCTACGCCGACGTCGTGCAGTCGAAGCTGTACCTGACGGACATCAGCCAGTGGGAGGAAGCCGGACGCGCCCATGGCGAGGTGTTCGGTGACATCCGCCCCACGCTGGCCCTGGTCCATGTGCTGCCGTTCCTCGACGCCAAGATGCTGGTCGAGATCGAACTGGTTGCCCAGAAGGGCGCCAGCTAGCCGCCCGTGCGGGCCGGCAGTCCATAGCGGTGCTCGGGCCGTCCGGTGGTGCCGTAACGCAACTGGATGTCGACGGCGCCGTCGTCCGCCAGTGACGACAGGTAGCGCTGGGCCGTCGCCCGGGACACGCCCACCCGGGTGGCGACCTCGGCCGCCGAATACTGTTCCCCCGGTTCCAGCGATTCCAGCACGGCCGCCTCGGTGGCGGACCGGGGCTTGGCCGAGGCGATGACGTCCCCCGGGATCAGGGCGCGCTTGGCCCGTTCCACCGTCTCCTGGCTGACCGACCCGGGCTGGGCCAGGATCCGCCGGTAGCGGGCGTAGGAGCGGAGCAGCTGCGAGAGGGATTCGGCCGTGAACGGCTTGAGCAGGTAGCCGAGCGCCCCGCGCCGGAAGGCGAGCCGGAGGGACGCCGTGTCCGAGGCCGCGCTGAGGATCATGGTGTCCACATCCAGCTGGCGCAGCAGGTCCAGGCCCGACGCGTCCGGCAGGTACACGTCCAGTAGGATCAAATCCGGGCGCAGGCTGTGGATGGCCTGCAGCGCCAGGGAAGCAGAACCGGCCGGGGGCAGCGCCAGGAACCCCGCCACCGAATCAACATAGGCCGCGTGCAGCTTGGCGACGTGGAAATCATCATCCACAATCAGCACGCGGAAGTCGTCAGACATCATTGTCCCTTTTCATCGGGGTCCTTTTTCATCCGGGTCCTTTCGGAAGTTTTCAGCGGGTCCGGGGCTGCCGTTCCGGCGGGCCGAGGCCCCGGTCGACGTCGTTCCCGGCAGGGTCGCCATGAACACCGCCCCGGGGCCGCCGGGGGAGCCGCGCTCCAGCACCCGCACATCCCCGCCGCGGCGGCGTGCCAGCTGGCGGGCGAGGGCCAGCCCCAGTCCCTGCCCGGCGCCCGCCCGGACCGGCCGTTCCGACGTCGTGAAGCCTTCGGTGAACACGTCGTCCCGGCCCGCCCCTCCGGACGCCGCTGCCGGCAGCCCGTCGCCGGAGTCCCCGACGACGATGTGCAAGGTCCCCGGTCCGGCGGTCGTACCGCCTTCACCGGGTCCGTCCAGCACCTCCACCTCCACCCAGCGCTCGGCGGCCGAGCCGGCGACAGCGGCGTTCACCGCGTTGTCGATCAGGTTTCCGAGGACGGTGGTGACCTCCTGCGGCTCGGTGACCTGGCCCCGGACCAGGGTTTCCGGGCCCAGCCGCAGGTTTACGCCGCGCTCGTCGGCCTCCACGCCCTTGGCCCCGAGGAACGCCTGCAGGTAGGGGTCTTGGAGCAGCTCGGCCTGGTCCACCGGAAACTTCAGCGGTCCAGTGGCCGCCAGCCGGGCCACGTACTCGCGCGCCTGCTGGTGTTGCCCGATGCTCATGAATCCGGCGATCGTGTGCAGCTGGTTGGCGAATTCGTGGCGCTGGGCCCGAAGCGCGGTGGACATGGTGCCGACGGCGTCGAGCTGGCGCGTGAGCTGCTGGAGTTCGGTGCGGTCCCGGAGCATGACCACCCAGCCGAGGTCCTCCCGGCCGTGCAGCGCCTTGCGCGCGCTCGCCACCAGGACCCGGGCGCCGGCCACGAACTCCACAGCATCGCCCTCCGCGGCATCGGCGCGGGTCAGGGCCTTGAGCCGGGCCGGGACCGGGGCGGCGGCCCACGCTGTTCCGGCCAGATCCGGCCTGCCCAGGAGGCGCTGGGCCGCGGTGTTGAAGACGCTGATCCGCCCATCCGCGGAGACGCCGATGACGCCGTCGTCCACGCCCTGGAGGACGGCCACCTGGTCATGGACCAGCGTGCTGATCTCCTCCGGTTCCAGGCCCAGTGTGAGCCGCTGCAGGCGGCGGCGCAGCAGGAAGGAGGCGAGCACCCCGGCGAGCAGGGCCCCGGCGGCGGTCAGGGCTATGGGGATGATGTCCCGAGCGAGGCTCTGGCCTATGGTTTCCGTGGAGTAGCCCACGCTGACCTCGCCGATCACCGCCTCCGAGCCCGGGGCGAACACCGGGACCTTGGCGCCGGCGGAAGGTCCCAGGGTCCCGGTGTTCCGGGTCGTGACCTCCCTGCCGGCCAGTGCCTCGGAGGGGTCCGTGCTGACCCGTTCGCCCAGCCGCCCGGCGTCGGGGTGGGCCAGCCGCAGCCCGGTCTCATCGGTGATGACAACGAACAACGCCCCGGTTCGGGTGCGCGCCCCCTCGGCAGTGGCCATCAGGGGACCGGCCAGAAGCTCGGGCGCCGGGGGAGCGCCGGGCAGCGCGCTGATCTGCTGCACCTCCGCCCGCACCTCGGGGTCCGAGGCCACGGTCCGGGCCAGCGTCAGGGCCTGGTTCTCGGCCTCACGGCCCAGCCGCTCGTAGGTCAGCCAGGCATGGACGGCCGCGCTGAGGAGGACGACGAGCGCCACAACGCCCAGCTGCAGCAGGAGGGTCTGGGTGGAGAAACGCAGGGGAGTCCGGCCAGTCGGGCGCGTCACGGCGGTCCTCCTTCTCCGGGTCTTCGAAACCGGTGAGCAAAATGAGCAAAATGCTTCCAATAAGCAGTATGCCAATCAATTGAGCCAAAGGCACCGCCGTGACAGGGGCCACTCTAACGTCTGTAGTACGCATCACACCGGGGTGGTGCCGAACACATAGAAGGAGCCGGCCGTGCTGGTATTACTAGGATTCGCCATGATCGCGGTATTCATGGTGCTGATCATGACGAAGAAGCTGACGCCGGTGCTGGCGCTCATCATCGTCCCCACCGTCTTCGGACTTTTCGCCGGCGCCGGTCTCGGCATCGGCCCCATGGTCATGGACTCCATGAAGTCGATGACGTCCACCGCAGCCCTGCTGATGTTCGCCATCATCTACTTCGGCTTGATGATCGACGTCGGGCTCTTTGACCCCCTGGTCCGGTTCATCCTGCGCAAGCTCGGCAACGACCCCGCCAAGGTGGTCCTCGGCACCGCCATCCTCGCAGCGGCAGTGTCTCTCGACGGCGACGGCTCCACAACCTTTATCCTCACCACCGCGGCCATGCTGCCGGTCTACCTGCGCCTCAAGATGAGCCCCGTGGTCCTGACCTGCGTGGCGGGCCTGGCCAACGGCACCATGAACATCCTGCCGTGGGGCGGCCCCACCGCCCGTGCAGCAACCGCGCTGAAGCTCGACGTCAACGATGTCTTCGTTCCGATGATCCCCTCGCTGATCACCGGCCTCGTGGTCGTATTCGTCTTCGCCTGGCTGCTGGGCTTGCAGGAGCGCAACCGGCTCCGCGCCACCGCTCCGGAGATCTGGGGCGGGGGCGTTGAGTTCGACGGCGGCTCTTCCCGCACCGGCAACGGCACCGGCCGCTTCGGTTTCGGACGCCAGGGTTCCACCCCTGCCGGCGGCACCCCCACCGCCGGGCTCCCCGCAGGTGGCGGCTCGGTCGCTGTCCTGGAACGCACCGAGGAGCTCGTGGACGAGCGCGATTCCGCAATGGCGGACACCGCACTGGACCCCAACCGAAAGACACTGCGTCCCAAGCTGTTCTGGTTCAACCTCGGCCTGACGGTTGCAGTCATGGTGACGCTCGTCGCCAACGTCGTCCCGCTCCCGTTCGTCTTCATGGTGGGTTCCGCCATCGCCCTGCTGGTCAACTTCCCGAAGGTCAAGGACCAGGGTGCCCAGCTGATCGCCCACGCACCGTCGATCGTCGCCGTCGTCAGCATGGTTATGGCCGCCGCCGTCCTCACCGGTGTCCTGAACGGCACGGGCATGGTCAAGGCCATGTCGGAGTGGCTGGTCCAGATCATTCCGGCTGACATGGGCCCGTTCATGGCCATCATCACCGGCGTGCTGAGCATCCCGATGACGTTCTTCATGAGCAACGACGCCTTCTACTTCGGCGTCCTGCCGGTCCTCAGCGAGACCGCGGCACACTACGGCGTCAGCGCCGCGGACATGGCCCGGGCCTCCATCACCGGCCAGCCCTTCCACCTGCAGAGCCCGCTGGTCCCCGCCATCCTGCTCCTGGTCTCCCTCGCCAAGGTGGACCTCGGCGACCACCACAAGAAGGTCCTCTGGCGCACCGCCGTCATCTCTCTGGTCATGCTGGCCACCGGAGTCCTCACCGGAGCCATCGGCATCGGCTAACCAAACCCCCGGCGCACCACCAGAAAATACAACGAGACTGTCGGATCCGGAGATTTTCCGGACCCGACAGTCTCGTTTGGTGAGGGAGGCTCGACGGCGACGGGACGGACATCCTGCAAGCTGCGTCTAAGCGAGGAACGAGCGAGCAGCCAAAGGATCGTCCGGCCTCGCGACGGACGGCGGCAGGGCATTCAGACACGTAGACTGGGACGGAAAATAATCCGAACTTGCAGGGGAGATCCATGGCTGCGATCAACCGCGACGACGTCGCGCATCTCGCGCGTCTCGCGCACATCGAGATGAGTGCTGAAGAGCTGGACAGGATGGCCGGCGAACTCGCCGTCATCGTTGATTCAGTGAAGTCCGTCAGTGAAGCCGCCGGTGATGACGTCCCGGCCACATCCCACCCGATTCCGCTGACCAATGTGTTCCGCGAAGACGTCGTGGGCCACACCTTCACGGCCGAGCAGGCACTGTCCGGCGCCCCCGACGCGTACGAAGGCCGTTTCAAGGTCCCGGCAATCCTGGACGAGGACTAAGAACATGACTGAAACCAACTCCGAACTGATCCGCTCCTCCGCCGCGCAGCTGGCCGGGAAGCTCGCCGCCCGCGAGGTCTCCGCCGTCGAGGTCACCCAGGCGCACCTGGACCGCATCGCCGCCGTCGACGGGAAGGTCCACGCCTTCCTGCACGTCAACACCGATGAGGCGCTCGCCGTCGCCGCCGAGGTGGACGCCATCCGCGCCGCCGGCGGTGCCGCCGCCGCCGAGCTGCACTCCCTCGCCGGCGTGCCGATTGCGGTCAAGGACCTCATCGTCACGGTCGGCCAGCCCACCACCGCCGGCTCGAAAATCCTCGAGGGCTGGCACAGCCCCTACGACGCCACCGTGGTCAAGCGCCTGCGCGCCGCGAAGATGCCGATCCTGGGCAAGACCAACCTGGACGAATTCGCGATGGGCTCCTCCACCGAGCACTCCGCCTACGGCCCCACGCGCAACCCCTGGGACCTGGACCGCATCCCCGGCGGCTCGGGCGGTGGCTCCGCAGCCGCCGTGGCCGCCTTCGAAGCGCCGCTGGCCCTCGGCACCGACACCGGCGGGTCCATCCGCCAGCCGGGCGCCGTCACCGGCACCGTCGGCGTCAAGCCCACCTACGGCGGCGTCTCCCGCTACGGCGCGATCGCCATGGCCTCCTCGCTGGACCAGATCGGCCCGGTGTCCCGCACGGTGCTCGACTCCGCCCTGCTGCACCAGGTCATCGGCGGGCACGATCCGCACGATTCCACCTCACTGCCGGACCCGTTGGAGGACCTCGTCGCGGCCGCCCGGACCGGCAACGTGGACGGCATGAAGATCGGCATCATCAAGGAGCTCCACGGCGAGGGCTACCAGGCCGGCGTCGAGAACCGCTTCAACGAATCCCTTGAGCTGCTCAAGGCCGCGGGCGCCGAAATCGTCGAGGTCTCCTGCCCCAACTTCAAGTACGCGCTGGGCGCCTACTACCTGGTCATGCCCTCCGAGGCGTCCTCCAACCTTGCCAAGTTCGACGGCGTCCGGTACGGCCTGCGGGTCCTGCCCGAAGACGGTCCGATGACGATCGAGCGCGTCATGGGGGCCACCCGCGCCGCCGGCTTCGGCGACGAGGTCAAGCGCCGGATCATCCTGGGCACCTACGCCCTGAGCGCCGGCTACTACGACGCCTACTACGGCTCGGCCCAGAAGGTGCGCACGCTGATCCAGCGCGACTTCGACGCCGCCTTCGCCAAGGCGGACGTCCTGATCTCCCCGACGGCCCCCACCACGGCCTTCAAGCTCGGCGAGAAGCTCAACGACCCGCTGGCCATGTACCTCAACGACGTCGCCACCATCCCCGCCAACATGGCAGGGGTCCCCGGTCTGTCCCTGCCCGGCGGCCTGGCCGACGAGGACGGACTGCCGGTCGGCATCCAGCTGCTGGCCCCGGCCCGCCAGGACGCCCGGCTCTACCGCGTCGGTGCCGTGCTGGAGTCCCTGCTCGAGGCACAGTGGGGCGGGCCGCTGCTGGACAAGGCGCCTTCACTGACGGCCCCAACACTGGACGATTCTGCACCGGCGGTCGCTGCTGGCGCCCCGGCAAGCCACGGAGGTTCCCACTAATGACTGACGCAACCCTGAGCTTTGAAGAGGCGATGGAGAAGTACGATCCGGTCCTGGGCTTCGAGGTCCACGTGGAGCTCAACACCAGGACCAAGATGTTCTCCTCCGCGCCCAACGTCTTCGGCGATGAGCCCAACACCAACGTCAATGAGGTGGACCTCGGCATGCCCGGCGTGCTGCCGGTGGTGAACAAGACCGCGATCGAGTCCTCGATCAAGATCGGCCTGGCGCTCAACTGCACGATCGCCGAGTACTGCCGCTTCGCCCGGAAGAACTACTTCTACCCGGACACCCCGAAGAACTTCCAGACCTCCCAGTACGACGAACCCATCGCGTACGACGGCCACCTGGACGTCGAGCTCTCCGACGGCACGGTCTTCCGCGTCGAGATCGAACGCGCCCACATGGAGGAGGACGCCGGCAAGCTGACCCACATGGGCGGCGCCACCGGCCGCATCCAGGGCGCGGACTACTCCCTCGTGGACTACAACCGCTCCGGCGTGCCGCTGGTCGAAATCGTCACCAAGCCCATCCAGGGCGCCGGCAGCCGTGCCCCCGAACTGGCCAAGGCCTACGTCGCCGCGGTCCGCGAAATCGTCAAGAACCTCGGCGTCTCGGACGCCAGGATGGAACGCGGCAACGTCCGCTGCGACGCCAACGTCTCGCTCCGCCCGTACGGCCGCGAACGCTTCGGCATCCGCTCCGAGACGAAGAACGTCAACTCGCTGCGCGCCGTCGAACACGCCGTCCGCTACGAGATCCAGCGGCACGCCGCGGTGCTGGACTCCGGCGAGCCGGTCATCCAGGAAACCCGGCACTGGCACGAGGACACGCGCACCACGACGTCCGGCCGGGCCAAGTCCGACGCCGACGACTACCGCTACTTCCCGGAACCGGACCTGGTGCCGATCACCGCGTCCCGCGAGTGGGTCGAGGAACTGCGCGCCACCCTGCCCGAGCCGCCGGCCGCCCGCCGCAAGCGCCTGCAGGCCGACTGGGGCTACTCGGACCTCGAGTTCCGCGACGTCGTCAACGCCGGCGTGATGGACGAGATCGAGGAAACCATCGCCGCCGGCGCCACGCCCACGGTGGCCCGCAAATGGTGGATGGGCGAGATCGTCGGACGGGCCAAGAACGCCGACGTCGATCCCGGCCAGCTCGGTGTCGCACCGGCCACCATAGTGGAATTGAACCGGATGGTCGAGGACGGCAAGATCAACAACAAGATGGCCACCGAGGTCCTCGACGGCGTGCTCGCCGGCGAAGGCACCCCGGCGGAGATCGTGGCGCAGCGCGGCCTCGCCGTGGTCTCCGACGACGGCCCCCTGCTGGAGGCCATCGATGCGGCCCTCGCCGCGCAGCCCGGCGTCGCGGACAAGATCCGCGGCGGCAAGGTCCAGGCGATCGGCGCGATCGTGGGCGGGGTCATGAAGGCCACCCGCGGCCAGGCCGACGCCGGCCGGGTCCGCGAGCTGATCCTGGCGAAACTGGGAGTGGAAGGCTGACGAACCCGCGTAGCCCGCTGGGTTAGCTCACCAAATCGGTCATGATGGTCTGCAGTGCTTCGCAGACCATCATGACCGATCTGCGTTTAAGGTTCTCCGGCCGGGCCAGGATGTCGATCCGCCGCCGGGTGCTGATGCCCTCGAGCGGGCGCAGCACGATCTCCGGGTTCAGCACCGGCCGCGCGGTATGCCGCGGCAGCAGGCCGATCACATTCCCCGTCGCCACCAGCATGGCCACCGTGGAGTAGTCGTTGATCCGGTGGACGATGTTCAGTTCCCGGCTGGAGACGGCGGCGACGGCGGAGAGCACGTCCGCGGGGGAGTAGCCCGCGTGGCTGGTCACCCAGGGTTCGCCGACGACGTCGTCCGCGGTGACCGCCCGCTGGCTGGCCAGCCGGTGTCCGGCAGGCAGTGCCACATCCAGCGGCTCATGCGCCAGCGGGATCACTGCGACGCGCTCCTCGGGCCAGCGCGGGCTGTGGTCCATCCGGTGCGCCAGGACCAGGTCGTAGCGGGCCGTCAGCGCCGGGAAGTCCTGCTGGGCCACATCCTCGTCGGAGAGCAGGATCCGCGGCTGGTCCGGGGCGGCCAGCAGCCGGGCCAGCGGCGCGAACAGCGCCTGCCCGGCACTGTGGAAACCGCTGAGGGTCACCGGAGCCACGGGGGAGCCGTGGTACGCGCCGATTGCCGTCCGGGCGTCGGCCATCGCGCTGACGACGGCGGCCCCGGCATCCGCGAGCACCTGGCCCGCCTCGGTCAGGACCAGGTTGCGGCCTTCCTTGCGGGTCAGGGGAACCTCCACGGACTTCTGCAGGGCGGCCAGCTGCTGGGACACGGCCGACGGCGTCACGAGCAGGGTTTCGGCGACGGCCTTGACGCTGCCCAAAGCCCCGAGTTCGCGGAGCATCTCCAGCTGGTGGATTTCCATGCCGCCCATTCTATTCGCAAGGTAATGCTAAATCGTCGATTGAGAAAAATTCGGTTGTGCTAATGCTTTGCAAGGGGCTCTAATAGGGTGAGTTGTCCCCCACGCCTGTCCTCGACCACCGGTCGCCGGACAGCGAGTAACAAGCACAGTTAGGAAGGCCATGAAGGCTCTCTACAAATCCGGCGCCCACGCAGGGTTCGAGCTGGTGGACCGGCCGGAGCCGGAAACCGGCCCGGGCGATGTCAAGATCCGGGTGATGACCACGGGCATCTGCGGCACGGACCTGCACATCCAGTCCTGGGACGCCTGGGCCCAGGGCATCATCAACACGCCGCTGATCGCCGGCCACGAATTCTACGGCGAGGTCGTGGAGATCGGCGAGGACGTCCTCGACGTCAAGGTCGGCGACCGCGTCTCCGGAGAAGGCCACATCGTCTGCGGCATCTGCCGCAACTGCCGCGCCGGCCGCAAGCAGATGTGCATCCACACCGTCAGCGTCGGCATCCAGCGCGACGGCGCGTTCGCCGAGTACATCGTTCTCCCGGAAACCAACGTCTGGGTCCATCAGGACCCGTCCGTGACGCCGGAACTGGGCGCCATCTTCGATCCGTTCGGCAACGCCGTCCACACCGCGCTCAGCTTCCCGCTCGTCGGCGAGGACGTGCTGATCACCGGCGCCGGGCCCATCGGGCTGATGGCGATCGCCGTCGCCCGCCATGCCGGCGCCCGCAAGATCGCCATCACCGATGTCTCCGCCCCGCGGCTGGAACTGGCCCGCAGGCTCGGCGTCGACCTCGCGATCGACGTCTCCAGGATGCGCGTCAAGGACGCCCAGCGTGAACTCGGCATGCGCGAAGGTTTCGACATCGGCATGGAAATGTCCGGACACCCTACCGCGCTGCCTGAGATGATCGACAACATGAACCACGGCGGCCGGATCGCGATGCTGGGACTGCCCACCCAGTCGATCGACATCGACTGGGGAAAAGTGGTCACGCACATGCTGACCATGAAGGGCATCTACGGCCGCGAAATGTTCGAAACCTGGTACGCCATGAGCGCCATGCTGTCCTCCAACCCGATACTGCACGCCAACATTTCCGCCGTCGTCACGGACACCCTGCCCGCCGCGGACTGGGAGAAGGGCTTCGAGATCGCCCGCGCCGGCGTGGCCGGCAAGGTCGTCCTGGACTGGACCGGTTTCTAGGCTCTCCCCTTTTTTCGAGCCGCGTTCCCACGACTTTCCGCCCCCGAACCAGGAATTCACCCCAGCTGAGGAGCACAACCCATGTATTCAGCCATCAAGGACCAGCTGCAGCACGAACTGGACGAGATCCGCAGCGCCGGCCTGTTCAAGACCGAGCGGCACATTGATTCCCCGCAGGCCAACCGCATCAAGGCCGGGCAGATCGGCGGTTCCAGCGCGGAGGTCCTGAACTTCTGCGCCAACAATTACCTGGGCCTCGCGGACCACCCGGAGATCATTGCCGCCGCCAAGGCCGCGATGGACGACCGCGGCTTCGGGATGGCCAGCGTGCGCTTCATCTGCGGCACCCAGGACCTGCACCTGGCCCTGGAGGAGCGTGTCTCGAGGTTCCTCGGCACGGAGGACACCATCCTGTTCTCCAGTTGCTTCGACGCCAACGGCGGCGTGTTCGAGTCCCTCTTCGGCCCGGAAGACGCCGTGATCTCCGACGCGCTGAACCACGCCTCCATCATCGACGGCATCCGGCTCTGCAAGGCCCAGCGTTTCCGCTACGCGAACCAGGACATGGCGGACCTGGAAGCCAAGCTGATCCAGGCCACGACGCAGGAGAACCCCGCCCGCCGCGCGATCATCGTCACGGACGGCGTCTTCTCCATGGACGGCTTCCTCGCCCCGCTCGAAGCGATCTGCGACCTCGCCGAAAAGTACGACGCCATGGTGATGGTGGACGACTCCCACGCCGTGGGCTTCATGGGCGCCACCGGGGCCGGAACGCCCGAACACGCCGGCGTCTCGGAGCGCGTGGACATCTACACCGGAACATTCGGCAAGGCCCTCGGCGGCGCGTCCGGCGGCTATGTCTCCGGCCGCCGCGAGGTTGTGGCGATGCTCCGCCAGAAGGCCCGCCCGTACCTGTTCTCCAACTCACTGGCCCCGGCCATCGTCGCGGCTACCCTGCAAGCCCTGGACCTGGTCGAAAAATCCGGGGAACTGCGCAGCAAGCTCTTTGCCAACGCCGGGCTGTTCCGGAACCGGATGGCGGCGGAAGGCTTCGAGCTGCTTCCGGGTGAACATGCGATTGTCCCGGTCATGTTCGGCGACGCGGTGATGGCCGCCAACGTCGCGGATGAGATGCTGCATCACGGAGTCTTCGTGACGGCATTCAGTTACCCCGTGGTGCCCAAGGGCGCCGCCCGGATCCGGGTGCAGCTCTCCGCCGCGCACAGCGCCGAAGACGTCGAGGCCTGCGTGCAGGCGTTTGTCCGCAGCAGGGCCGCGGTCGCGGCCTAGCCCGGGCCACCGCATAGCGGCGCCGTCGCGCCCGGGCCGGCTGCGGCGCCACAACCGGCCCGTCTGCAAGGATGGAACCATGTCAGCTCATTACGATGTCGTAATTGTCGGCGGCGGGATCGCCGGCCTGTCCCTTGCTTCCGCCCTAGCAGGAAAATGCAGCGTTGCCCTGGTCGAAGCCGAGCAGACGCTGGCCTACCACACCTCGGCGCGCTCGGCGCGGCAGCTGATCCCCAGTTACGGCCCGGCCGTGGTCCAGGAGCTCACCGTCCGCACCCTGGAACTCATCGCCGCCCGGGACGCCGGCCGGACCGAACCGGTGCTCAGCCCGCGCGGTTTCATGCTGATCGGGGACGAAGCCACGGTCCGGGCGGAAGCCAGCGGCCACATGCACCGGATCACCCATGCCGAGGCGCTGGAGCTCTGCCCGGTCCTGGTGCCGGAGTCCTTCAGCGCCGCGGGCCTGGACACTGGCTCCTTCGCCTGCAATGCCCCCATGCTGCTCGAGGACCACCGCCAGCGCGCCGAGGCCGGCGGCGTGGACATCATAACCGGAGCCAAGGTCCATTCCGCCCAGCGCCTCGGCTCAGGCTGGGAACTCGGGGCCGGGCAGGAGGGCTTCCAGGCCGCCGTCGTCGTGAATGCGGCCGGGGCCTGGGCGGACGAGCTCGCCGTCCTCAGCGGGGTCGAGAAGCTCGGCCTGCAGCCGTACCGGCGGACGGCGGCGGTCGTCGACGTCGACCGCCCGCTCCCGGCGGACTGTCCCATGGTGGCGGCCGCCGATGAGAGCTTCTACTTCCGCCGCGACGGCGAGCAGGTCCTCATCTCGCCCTCGGAGTCGGTGCCGAGCCCGCCCGAGGACGCCCAGCCGCTCCCGGGCGACGTCGAGGCCCTGATTGCCCGGCTCAACGGCATCACCACCCTGGGTATCCGCGGCGTGCGCAAGGCCTGGACCGGGTTGCGGACGGAAGCGGCCGATGGCGTCCCGGTGGTGGGGTTCGACGCCGAGGCCCCCGGATTCTTCTGGCTCGCGGGCCAGGGCGGGTACGGGTTCCAGACCTCCTCGGGCATCGCGGAACTGGCCGCCGGACTGATTCTGGCCGGCCAGGGCGCCGGCGGGGCCGCGGCCGGAACCGAAACCGCCGCGGGTCCGGCATCCCGGACAGCGGAGGCGCTGGCAGCGACGCGCTGGTCCATCCGGCATTGAAGAATGGACGCATGAGCACCCTCGTCACCAACATCGCGGAACTGATGACCCAGGACGTGGAGCACCGCGTCCTGAAAAACGCGGCCGTGGTGATCGAGGGGGAGCGCATCGCCTGGCTCGGCGCCGCCGCCGACGCACCCGCCGCCGACGAGGCCGTGGACGCCGGCGGCCGCGCCGTCCTGCCGGGCTGGGTCGATTCGCACACCCACCTGATTTTCGCCGGGGATCGCACTGCGGAGTTCGAGGCCCGGATGGCGGGCGAGAGCTACAGCGCCGGCGGCATCGCCGTCACCACCGGCGCCACCCGGAGCACCAGCGACTTCGACCTCACGCGGCTGGCGCTGGGCCGCGTGGCCGAGGCCGTCTCGCAGGGCACCACCTATCTGGAGACCAAGACCGGGTACGGCCTGGACGTGGAAAACGAGGCCCGGAGCGCCCGCATCGCGTCCTCAGTGGCGGACGAAGTGACGTACCTCGGGGCGCACCTGGTCCCTGCCGGGATGGATCCCGAGGAGTACACGGAGCTGGTGTGCGGCCCGATGCTGTCCGCGGTCCGCCCCTACGTCCGCTGGGCCGATGTCTTCTGCGAGCGGGGCGCGTTTACCGAAGACCAGTCCCGGCGGGTGCTCCGGGCGTGCCGGGATGCCGGACTGGGGTTGCGCGTCCACGGCAACCAGCTGGGCGAGGGCCCGGGCGTGCAGCTTGCCGTGGAATTCGGCGCAGCTAGCGTGGACCACGTGAACTACCTTTCCGGCGACGACGTCGGGGCCCTCGCCGGGAGCTGGGCCGGCTGGGACGCCGGTGCCGGCGCCAGGCGCGGAACGGTGGCGACGTGCCTGCCGGCCTGCGACCTCTCCACCCGGCAGCCGCTGGCTCCGGGCCGGGAACTGCTGGACGCCGGGGTGCAGCTGGCGCTGGCCTCCAATTGCAACCCCGGGACCTCCTACACGAGCTCGATGGCGTTCTGCGTCACCACCGCCGTGCTGCAGATGCGCCTCAGCGTGCACGAGGCCGTGCGCGCCGCGACCTTCGGCGGGGCGCTGGCGCTTGGCCGGGACACCGGGAACGACGCCGACGGCGAACGCGCGGTGGGGTCGATCGCCGTCGGGCACCGCGCGGACCTGCACCTGCTCAACGCGCCTTCCGCCACCCATCTGGCCTACCGGCCCGGCATCCCGCTCACCCACGCGGTCTGGCGGGCAGGCGTCCGGGCCCGCTGATCCGCCGCGCCGCCCGTGACTAGCGGCGCAGCGAGCCTAGAAGAACATCGGCGGAGCATCCAGGACGGTTTCGTCCACGCGTCGGTCCACCCATTGGCTGAAGGGCTTGTCCAGCTCATATTTGCCGCCGCCGGTCCGCAGCAGGGTGCGGACCTCGGCGTTGTCCGGGTTGTTGAGGGACTCGAAGTACTCCACGGACCAATGGAACCAGCGCATGCAGAACAGCCGCATCGTCAGCCCGTGCGTGACGAACAGGGCGTTCGGAGCGTAGTTGGGCTTGGACCAGTGCCGGTGCAGCGTTTCCATGAACGAGGAGATCCTGTCGTACACATCGGAGCCGGACTCGCCCTCCCGGAAGCGGTAGAAAAAGTGCCCGTAGGCGTTCCGGAGCTCCTTCTGGTCTTCGATGTCGCCGGCGATCTGGAAGTTCGCCCAGTCCTGCTCCCGCAGCCGCGGTTCCTCGATCACCCGTTCGGTCAGCGGCCCGAGGTCGAGTGCCTCCAGGGTCTGGTAGGCCCGAAGGTAGGGGGACACGTAGACGCAGACCCGCCGGCCGTCCAGCAGGCGCCGGACCTGTTCGCCGGCAGCCCGGGCCTGCCCGAGGCCCAGCTCGGTCAGCGGAATCCGGTAATCCGGCACCCGGTTGTAGATCGAGGTGTCGGCGTTGGCGGCGGACTGGCCGTGCCGGATCATAATGATTTTGCCGGGCGCACTCATAGCTCCCAAGCATAAGTCCGCCTGGGGCGCCGGCCGGGGAAGAGCCCGGAAGCAAGCAACTGCCAGCAACTGCAGGCAAGATAGGAACATGTTGGTTCCTTCACGCCGCCGGCTTCGGATCGAAGTCTGGATTGTCCTGGGTCTGTCGCTGGGGCAGTCGGCCGTGTACTCCGTGGTGCAGCTGCTGGACAAGATGACCAGGGCGCCGCTGGCGGAGGGGACCTCCACGCTGAACCGCCCGCAAAGCAGCCGCGAGTACTTCGACCTGACCTACCAGCTGCTGGACATCGTCTTTGCGCTGGTGCCGGTGGTCCTCGTGATCTACTTCCTCACCGAGCACCGCCTGCCCGGAAGCGGCGGCCTGTCCGGAAACAGCGGGTCCGGCGGCACAGCCTTCCGTAAGCTGGGCTTCGACTTTGCCAGGCCCGGAAAGGACCTGCTGCAGGGACTGGGCCTGGCGGCGCTGATCGGAATCCCCTCGCTGGGCCTTTACGCTGCGGGCCGGGCGCTGGGGATCACGACGACGATCATCCCGAGCGCATTGGACGCCTATTGGTGGACGGTGCCGGTGCTGATCCTTTCCGCGGTGCGGCACGGGATTGTGGAGGAAGTCATCGTGGTGGGCTACCTGCTGGACCGGCTGGGCAAGTTCGGCTGGAGCATGCCCCTGGCCATCTTCGCGAGCGCCATGCTCCGCGGCAGCTACCACCTCTACCAAGGCTTCGGCCCGTTCATCGGCAACGCGGTGATGGGCGTGGTTTTCGCCCTGGTCTACACCCGGACCCGCCGGGTGATGCCGCTCGTCATTGCCCATGCGCTGCTGGACATCGTGGCGTTCGTCGGCTTCAGCCTCTTCGGCAAGGCCATCGGCCTGGGCTGAGCCTTAAAAGAATTCGGCCGCCATCGGTGGGTGACGTCATTGGCACCCGCTGATGGCGGCCGAAGTGTCAGGGCCGTGAAGGGCCTCAGATGGTGACGGCTCCGGCAGACGTCTCGAAGGTGACGGACAGGATGCCGGGCGTGCCGTGCGGGGCCAGCCAGTTGACGGCGACATCTTCCAGCGGCTTCTCCACCGGTTCGCCCAGCCACTCCGTGACGCGGTCCGCCGAGCCGGCGATGGTCAGCGCAGTCATCTTGACGTCGCTCGGGTAGGCGTTGGACGGGTGCAGTTCCGGATCGCCCTCCCACTTGAGCATGTAGGGAACCTGGGGATCGGCGATGAGCCCCAGGATGCCGATCTGCTTCCAGACAAGCTCGCGGCCGTCGGGGAACTTCCGGTTGCCGTTGACGGCGGCGCGGCCGAGCCGGTCCTCGAACGGTGCCAGGTCGTCAACCTCGACGCACCAGCCCATCCAGCCGCCGCCAGATTCGGAGCGGGCGCGTACGGCCTGGCCGAACGGAGCCTTGTCCGAGGCGGGGTGGTTCAGGACCTCGACGACTTCGAGGTATTTGTGTCCCGCGAGGGGGATGATCATGTTGCGGGTCCCGAAGCGGGGGTGTACTCCGCCCTTCACGGCGTCGACGCCGAGGGCAGTTGCAATACGTTCGGTGGTGGCTGCCAAGCCATCTCGTTCACAGGCGTAAGAGACGTGATCCATGCGCATGCCCTCATCTTGGCACTTTGTGATGGGGCTCTCAGCTTAGGTGACCCTAAGTGAGGTGGGATGCCGTTTTGACGGTGTCGGACTGCCTGGCTGCGTGCGGCCAATCATGGCGGCCGGACGAAGACCGGACCAGGACCGGAGCGCAGACTTCATCTTCGTCACAAAGCTATCCAGGGCCCGCAAGCCGTTCCTACACTGAAGCCAGGTCATGAGTGCCAGCGGACAGCCCCGGCTCGCTGGCCGGCAACCCTCGTTTCGCGGTGGGGTGCCCCGGGTGAAGACCTGGCCGTCCGGCACCCGCCGGCCGGCAAGCGCGGCGCCTGCACCGACCCGGGCCGACGGTCTCCGGGGCGGCCTGTGCCCGGTCCTGAGGAGTATCCCGATGTCCAACGCCTGGTCCTTTGAAACCCGCCAGATCCACGCCGGCCAGCAGCCGGACAGTGCCACCGGCGCCCGTTCCCTGCCCATCTACCAGACGACGTCGTTCGTGTTTCCCAGCGCCGAAAGCGCAGCCAATCGCTTCGCGCTCGCCGAACTTGCGCCGATCTACACCCGGATCGGCAATCCCACCCAGGATGCCGTGGAGCAGCGGGTGGCGAGCCTGGAGGGCGGACTCGGGGCGCTGCTGCTCAGCTCCGGCCAGGCCGCCGAGACCTTCGCGATCCTCAACATCGCGGAAGCCGGTGACCATGTCGTCGCCAGCCCCAGCCTGTACGGCGGAACTTACAACCTGCTGGCCCATACGCTGAAGAAATTCGGGATCTCCGTGACGTTCGTGGAGGATCCGGACAATCTGGAGCAGTGGCGCGGTGCGGTCCGGCCCAACACGAAACTGTTCTTCGGCGAGGTGGTCTCCAACCCGCGCCAGGACGTCCTCGACATTGAGGGAATTTCCGCCGTGGCCCACGACGCCGGCGTGCCGCTGATCGTGGACAACACCCTCTCCACGCCCTACCTGATCCGCCCGATCGAGTGGGGTGCGGACATCGTGGTGCACTCCGCCACCAAGTACCTCGGCGGCCACGGCGCCGCGATCGCTGGCGTCATTGTCGACTCCGGCAACTTCGACTTCGGCGCCGAGCCGGAGCGGTTCCCGGGCTTCAACACCCCCGACCCGACCTACAACGGCATCGTCTACGCGCGGGACCTCGGCAAGGACGGCGCGCTCGGCGCAAACCTCTCCTACATCCTCAAGGCGCGCGTCCAGCTGCTGCGCGACCTGGGCTCCGCCGTCTCGCCGTTCAACGCCTTCCTCATCGCCCAGGGCATCGAGACCCTGAGCCTGCGCGTCGAGCGCCACGTTGCCAACGCCACCAGGGTCGCCGAATGGCTCGAAGCCCGGGCCGACGTCGAATCGGTTGCCTACGCCGGGCTGCCATCCAGCCCCTGGTATGAGCGCGGCCGCAAGTATGGGCCTAAAGGCACCGGAGCCGTGGTCTCGTTCATTCTCGCCGGGGGAGCGGAGGCCGGCCAGCGCTTCGTCGATGCCCTTGAGCTGCACTCCCACGTGGCGAACATCGGCGACGTGCGTTCGCTGGTCATCCACCCGGCCTCCACCACCCACAGCCAGCTCTCGCCCGAACAGCAGACCATCGCAGGCGTCCATCCGGGCCTGGTCCGGCTTTCCGTGGGACTGGAGCACATTGACGACATCCTCGCCGACCTCGACGCCGGCTTCCGCGCGGCCAAGGCCGGCTGATTCGCCGGTTTCCGGTGCCGCGGCCGCGCGCTGGGGCACCGGAACCAGGCCGGGAGTCACATAGCCGTCACAATCTTCGCCACAACGGCGCAACGTTTCGTAAACTCGAGGCAGGTCATGAGTGCCAGTGACAGCCCCGGCTTGCTGGCCGGCAACCCTCCTTTTGCGGCGGGGTGCCCCGGGTGAAGACCTGGCCTGCCGGTCTGCCGACGGCGGGCAAGCGCGAAGTGAGGTCCCACATGACGATTGCCGCCACCCGCACGGGTGCACCCATAAGCATCACCGCCGACACGCCGGCCAGCCGCCCAGCAGCGGTGGCAGGTCCTGGCACCGTTCCTGACGGGACGGTGCAATATCTCCGGATCGGTGACCTTGAGCTCGAGTCCGGCTCCCGGCTGCCCGATGTCACCCTCGCCTATGAAACCTGGGGAACCCTCAACGCGGACCGCTCCAACGCGGTGCTGATCGAGCATGCGCTCACCGGCGACACCCACGTCACCCGCGGTGCCAGCGAGGAGCCCGGCTGGTGGGAACAGCTCGCCGGCCCCGGAGCCCCAGTGGACACCGACCGGTACTTCGTGGTCTCCATCAACATCCTGGGCGGCTGCTACGGCTCCACCGGGCCCTCCACGACCGCTCCGGACGGAAAACCCTGGGGCTCCCGGTTCCCGCTGGTGACCCTGCGCGACACCACGGCAGCCGAAGCCCGGCTGGCGGACGCCCTCGGCATCCGGAGCTGGTACGCGGTCCTGGGCGGATCCCTCGGCGGGGCCCGCGCCCTGGAGTGGGCCGTGACCTTCCCGGAGCGGGTCCGGCGCTGCGCCGTGATTTCCATCGGAGCCAGCAGCACCGCCGAACAGATCGCTTTCGCCCAGGCCCAGACGCTCGCCATCCGCCAGGATCCCGGCTTCAACGGCGGGGACTACTACGGCGGCCCGGGACCCGAGGCGGGCCTTGCCCTGGCACGGCGCATCGCGCACATCACCTACCGCTCCGCGGCCGAGCTGGACGGACGCTTCGGCCGGAATGCCCAGGAATCAGAGGCCCCGTTGCAGGCCGGGTCGCTGTCCGGCCGGGGCCGTTACCAGGTGGAAAGCTACCTCGACCACCAGGGCAACAAACTCGTCCGGCGATTCGACGCGAACAGCTATATCGCCATCACCGAGGCCCTCATGAGCCACGACGTCAGCCGCGGCCGCGGGGCACTCGAGGAGGCCCTGGCGCCGTCCACGGCGGAGTTCCTGGTGGCAGCCGTGGACTCGGACCGGCTGTATTTCCCGGCCCAGTCCCGCGCCCTCGCGGAGGCCCTGCCCGGGACCGTGGAGGTGCAGGTGATCCAGGCACCGATCGGCCACGACGGTTTCCTGACCGAGATCGGCCAGCTCAACGGGCAGCTCCGGGAGAACTTCTTCGGCTAGGCCCTGCCCTAAAACCGCCACCGCTTCAAGCAAAACGGGCGAACTTGTGCATTTTTGCAGACGCGCTCTGCACTAATGGCCGTTGAGGCTGAGGCCGGGAGGGACCATACTCGTTGAGAATGACGCCGGGTGGTCCAAATCACAGGCGTCGTCCTCCCGCTGGTCCATAGTGTGTCGACGGAGACACCGAAGGAGTCGAAATGAGCACGCAAAACGCCGCCAGGCGCCCCGAAGAGCCCGACGTCAAGTCGTCCGGCCTGAGGAAGGTGGTGACGGCCTCCATGGCCGGCACCGTTGTTGAATGGTACGAGTTCTTCCTCTATGCCTCGGCCGCTACCCTCGTCTTCGGCAAGCTGTTCTTCCCGAATTCCGGCACCGAGCTGGACGGCATCATTGCCGCCTTCGTGACGTACGCCGTCGGCTTCGTGGCCCGCCCCATCGGCGGCATCGTCTTCGGCCACTTCGGCGACAAGTTCGGCCGCAAGCAGCTCCTCCAGCTCAGCATCATCCTGGTCGGCGTCGCTACCTTCGCCATGGGCTGCCTCCCGACGTTCCAGCAGATCGGCTACTGGGCGCCGGCCCTGCTCGTCTTCCTCCGCTTCGTCCAGGGCTTCGCCGTCGGCGGCGAATGGGGCGGCGCGGTCCTCCTCGTGGCCGAGCACAGCCCCAGCAAGTCCCGCGGCTTCTGGTCCTCCTGGCCGCAGTCCGCAGTTCCGATGGGCAACCTGCTCGCCACCGGTGTGCTTTTCGCGCTGTCCTCGCTGCTCTCTCCCGCCGAATTCCTCAGCTGGGGCTGGCGCGTGGCGTTCTGGCTCTCCGCCGTGATCGTGATCGTCGGCTACTACATCCGCACCAAGGTCCAGGACGCCCCCATCTTCCTGGAGGCCCGCAAGGAAGTTGTCGTTGAGCACAAGGGCTATGGCGTCGCCGAGGTCTTCCGCCGCTACCCGCGCGGCGTCTTCACCGCCATGGGCCTGCGCTTCGCGGAGAACATCCTCTACTACCTCGTGGTCACCTTCTCCATCACCTACCTGAAGATCATCGTCCAGACCGACACGTCCCGGATCCTGCTGCTCCTGCTGATCGCGCACTTCATCCACTTCTGCGCGGTGCCGATGGTCGGCAAGCTCTCGGACGCCTACGGCCGCAAGCCGGTCTACATGGCCGGCGCCATCCTCGGCGGCACCTGGGGCTTCTTCGCCTTCCCGATGATGGACACCAAGAACGACCTCATCATCCTGGCCGCCATCACCATCGGCCTGCTGTTCCATGCCCTCATGTACGCCGGGCAGCCGGCCATCATGGCGGAGATGTTCCCGACCCGGATGCGCTACTCCGGCGTCTCGCTCGGCTACCAGGTCACCTCGATCGTGGCCGGTTCGCTGGCTCCGATCATCGCCACCGCGCTGCTGAGCCAGTTCAAGTCCTCCGTACCGGTGGCGCTCTACCTCCTCGGCGCCTGCATGGTGACCGTCTTCGCGGTGTTCATGCTCAAGGAAACCCGCGGGATCTCGCTCCACGACGTCGACGCCGCCGATGCCCAGGGCACCGCGGACCTGCTTGCCACCGGCAAGAAATAATCGGCAAGAAATGAACGGCAAAAACAGCAGTCAGGAAGTAGCAGCCAGGAAGTAACCAGCAGCCGGTAACTTCCAACAGACGACAACAGCCCTTGTCCCCGTTCCGCGGGGACGAGGGCTGTTGTTGTCGGGTTGCGGTTTCCTCGTCGCACGGCCTCAGCCGGCGAGCACTGCCTGGCGTTCGGAAATCTCGATCCGGACCGCCTCGATCACGGCCTGCACGGGGGCGGAGCGCAGCGATTCCGAGCGTGCCACCGCCCAGATGGGAAGCTGGCGCTGGAAGTCGTCGGGCAGGACCGGCAGGAAGTCCGGGTTCCCCACCACCATGAAATTGGGCAGCAGCCCGATACCCGCGCCGCGTCGGACGGCCTCGAGCTGGGCGAAGATGCTGGTGGCCTGGAAACTGTTGCGCGGCACCGGGAGCTGGGTTGAGCGGTGGCCGAGTTCCGCAACCTGGAGCGCGGACTCCACGTAGGAGACAAAACCGTGCTGCCGGACGTCGTCGAGCGTGAGCGGCAGTCCGCGCTCCCGGGCGTACTGCGGGCTGGCGTAGAGCCGCAGAAAGTAGTTGCTCAGGAAAATGGTCTGCGCATTGGTCACGTCCAGGTTCCCTACCACCACTTCAAGGTCCACTCCGGAGCGGTTCTGGCTGACCTTACGGGTGGCGCTGAGAATCTCCACGTTGAGCAGGGGATGTTCCTGCTGCAGGCGCACGAGCGCCGGAGCGACGAAAGCGGCACCGAAACCGTCCGGCGTCGCGATCCGGACCATGCCCGCCAGCAGATCTCCGGTCCGGGCGATGGTGCTGGACAGCGCTCCCAGCGTGCCCTCGATGGCTTCCGCCGCGGCGACCGCCTGGCTGCCGAGCTCGGTCAGCTCCCAGCCGTGCGGGCTCCGCTCCAGGGTGCGCCCGCCAAGCTGCTTGTCCAGGGCGAGGATCCGGCGGGAGATGGTCGTGTGGGTGGTGCCCAGTGTCTCCGCGACCGCATTGAACCGACCCAGCCGGGCGACGGTCAGCAGGATCAGCAGGTCATCGGGGCTCGGAAGCCGCCTCAAGTCCACAAGAATTCTCCTCCGGTACATCATGTGCATCCATGCACATGCCATCTGTAGTTTTTTGCCTTGATTGCACTGTAACAGGATGTGATGCTGGACACGGAACACGAATTCGGCGCACGAGGATCGCGCAGCAGCAGACAAAGCAAAGGAGCTTATGCCATGGCAGTAATCGCTTGGATCGGACTGGGGAACATGGGCGGGTCCATGTCGGTGAATCTGGCGAAGGCCGGGCACGAGGTCAGGGGCTTCGACCTCAACGCGGAGGCCGTCGCGGCCGCCGAAGCAGGTGGCGTGAAGCCGGCCGGCAGCATCGCCGGGGCTGTCGAGGGCGCCGACGTCGTGTTCACGATGCTGCCCAAGGGTGAGCACGCCCGCGCCGTGTACCTGGGCGAGGACGGCGTCCTGGCCCACGCGGACACCCGGACGCTCCTGGTGGACTCCTCCACGATCGATATCGCCTCCGCGCAGGCGCTGCACGACGCCGCGGCTGCCGCCGGCTTCCGCTTCGTCGATGCCCCGGTCTCCGGCGGCATGAGCGGCGCGAAGGCGGCAACCCTGACCTTCATGATCGGCGGCGAGGCAGGCGCCGTCGCCGAGGCCACCGAATACATCCGTCCGATGGCGGCGAACATCATCCCGACCGGCGGCGCGACCACCGGCCAGGCCGCGAAGATCTGCAATAACCTCATGCTCTTCATCAACCTGGCCTCGACCGCGGAGGGTGCCGTCCTGGCGGACCGCCTCGGACTGGACAAGCAGGTCTTCTGGGACATCGCCTCCGTCTCCTCCGGCGACAGCTGGGCCCTGCGCACCTGGTATCCGGTGGCCGGCGTCGTGCCGACCGCCGCCTCCAACAACGACTTCACCCCGACCTTCACCACGGAGCTGGCAAACAAGGACATCGGACTGGCCATCAGCGCCGCACGTGACACCGGCACTCCGCTGGAAATCGGCGAGCACGTCCAGCAGCTGTTCCAGCGCCTCATCGACTCCGGCGAGTCCGGCAAGGACTGCTCGATGATCATCAAACTCATCGACGGCTCCCTCGAGTCCGCCAAGTAGCCTCCCGGCACCCTCACTACCTGCAGCACACGAAAGAGACCAACCCCATGGAACGTATTCCGCACTTCATCAACGGCGCCCTGATTTCCGACGCCGATCGCTTCGGCCCGGTCTTCAACCCGGCCACCGGCGAGCAGGAAAAAGAGGTCGCCCTGGCCTCGGCCGCGCGCGTCGAGGAGGCCGTCCGGGCCGCCCGGGCCGCGCTGCCGGCGTGGCGCGCCACGAGCCTGGCCAAGCGCACCAACATCTTCTTCAAGGTCCGTGAACTGCTGCTGCAGCGCCGCCCCGAACTGGCCGCCCTGCTGACCAGCGAACACGGCAAGGTCCTCTCCGACGCCGAAGGCGAGATCACCCGCGGGCTGGAGAACATTGAATTCGCCACCGGCCTGTCCCACATGCTCAAGGGCGAGCGCTCCGAGCAGGTCGCCGGCGGCGTCGACGTCCACTCGGTCCGCCAGCCGGTCGGCGTGGTCGCCTGCATCACCCCGTTCAACTTCCCGGCCATGGTGCCGCTCTGGATGATCGGCAGCGCCCTGGCGTGCGGCAACACCGTGCTGCTCAAGCCCAGCGAGAAGGACCCGTCCTCCGCCGTCTTCATCGCCGAGATCTTTGCCGAGGCGGGCCTGCCCGCCGGTGTGCTCAACGTGGTGCACGGGGACAAGGAAGCTGTGGACGTGCTCCTGGAGCACCCGGACGTCAAGGCCATCAGCTTCGTCGGCTCGACGCCGATCGCCCAGTCCATCTACAAACGCGCCGCTGATCACGGCAAGCGCGTGCAGGCCCTCGGCGGTGCCAAGAACCACATGGTGGTCCTGCCCGACGCGGACCTGAACATGGCCGCCGACGCCGCCGTCTCCGCCGCTTATGGCTCAGCGGGGGAGCGCTGCATGGCGGTCAGCGTGCTCGTCGCCGTCGGCAACATCGCCGACGAACTCGTGGACGCCATCACCACCCGGATGGCGACGCTGAAGATCGGACCCGGCACGGATCCCGCCTCGCAGATGGGCCCGCTCATCACGGCTGAGCACCGCGACAGGGTCGCGTCCTACGTCGCCGGAGCGGCCGACGAAGGCGCCACCGTGGTGGTGGACGGCCGGACGCAGGAGTTCGACTCCAACGGCTTCTTCATCGGCGTCAGCCTGATCGACCACGTCAAGCCGGGCATGAAGGTCTACGACGACGAGATTTTCGGCCCGGTGCTGTCGGTGGTCCGCGCCGATACTTACGCCGGCGCGGTCCGGCTCGTCAACGACAATGAGTTCGGCAACGGCGTGGCGATCTTCACCCGCGACGGCGGCGCGGCCCGGCAGTTCGAGTTCGACGTCGAGGCCGGCATGGTGGGCGTGAACGTGCCGATCCCGGTGCCGGTGGGAACGTTCTCCTTCGGCGGCTGGAAGAACTCGCTCTTCGGTGACACCCACATGTACGGGCCGGAGAGCATCCGCTTCTACACCCGCGGCAAGGTCGTCACGACCCGCTGGCCGGACCCGTCCACTTCGGTGATCGACCTCGGCTTCCCGCAGGTCGACTGACCCGAACAACACACCACAGAGAGGGGCCCCGCAGCTGTGCTGCGGGGCCCCTCTCTGGCATGCCTGCGGTGCTTAGCCCTTCATGATCTCCGCGCGCTGGGCCATGTAGTCCTCCATGGTCAGTTCACCGTCGCTGTACCGCTGGTCGAGTTCCGCCAGCTTCCGCGCCCGGAAGCCCTGCGGGGCCGACGGCGGCGGGGGCACCGACGGGCCGGACGGCCGCGGGCCGGACTGGGGCTGGGCGGGCTGTTGCCGGTCTGGCTGCTGGCTGGGCTGGGGCCGGTTGCCTGGGTACTCCGGGCTGTCCTCGTAGGGGACGGGGGACTGATAACCCTGCGGCGGGTAGCCGGGCTGGCCGGGGTACGGCTGGCCGGGCTGGCCGGGGTACGGCTGGCCCGGGAACTGCTCGCCGGGGTACGGCTGGTTCGCCGGCGGGATGGGCTGCTGAGGGGCGCCCAGTTGGCCGAAGCCGCCGAAGTAGTCCCGCTGGGTGAAGCCGTCCCTGGGCTGGTTGTTCTGCTGGCCGGGATAGCTTCCGGAACTGTCTCCGGGAAATTGACCGAACTTCCCCAGGAACCCGCCGGGCTTGCCCTGGTTCTGGTTCCTGCCGCGCACGGATTTCCGGTACAGGCGCAACGCCATAGGGACCAGGAAGGACAGAACGATGAGCCAGAAGAACAAATTGTTCACGGTACGGCGCCTTTCAGAAAGTGTCCTTCCAGCTTAAGCCCGGACCGGTCCCGGACCACCCACGTTCCGCGCAGGGCGTTACAGCCGGACAGCCGGCATCCCCAGGAACCTGCCGTAGGCCGCCACCGCCCGGCTGATCTCGTGCTCATCATCGGGGTGGTGGTCGGAGTCCAGCCGGATGTCGAGCTCGCACCGTCCGCGGACCAGGTTGTGCCGCCAGGCCCCGGCGAGCCGGCCGTTCCGCAGGACCAGATGCAGAGGCTCGCCGGCAACGGGCACGAACGGTGCCGGCCCGCCGAGGAAATGCCGCGTCTTCCAATACCCCATCACGTATTCGTCGTAGCACTGGATCAGGTCAAGGCGACCCGGCCCGCTGGCGCCGCCCCCGGCGTCCGGGGCGGGGCTGAAGTAGCAGGCGACGCCGTCGACCGTTGCAGTTTCGAGTGCTCCGGGGGCTGTCTCCCGGGCGAGATGCAGCCCTGTCCGGACGTCCGAGCGTGTCAGTCCGGACCAGTCGGCGCAGTCCTTTTCCGTCGCGGGGCCTCGGCTGGTGAAGTACCGGCGGGCCAGCTCAGCCAGCGCCCGCGTCCGGTCCATCAGGCCGGCCGGTGCGGAGGGGACCCGCTCGTCAAAGAGGGCATACGTTTGCTTGAGCGCTCCGCCGGCGCTGCGCACGGGGGAACCGCTGACCAGGACGCCGCCGGCCTCGGCGAACATGATCCGGTAGGCGAGCTCCAGGCCTTCGGCGCCGAACCCGGCCCTGCGGAGTTCAGCCGCGAGCTGCTCCCGCGTTTTGTGCGCGCCGCCCGCCACGGCGCCGGCCAGGACGTCGCTGCTCCTGGTCGCGTTGGCGGCGTCGATCCCGGTGCGGCGGTACATCCCGGCGTTGCCCTGATGCAGGCGGGGGGCCGAGAGCGCCAGGAGCCAGCGCAGATCGTCCCGGTGCACGAAGTGCCAGGTGGGCCGCAGGATGTGGGTGCGCAGGACGGTGCCCTCGGACACCGCCTGTTCGATCCCGGCGGCCGAGCCGCCCACGGTGCGCTGCGCCAGCGACCAGCGCGCGTACGGGAACTCCTGGGACTGCACCGCGAGGAGATTCTGCAGCGCGTCCTCGGCCGTCGCGGCGAACGGCTCGCGCAGCTGCTGCCGGCGGAGCCGCAGCCGAACGACGTCGTCGGCGTCCATCGTTGCTAACCGCAGCCTCAGGCGGTCAGGACCGCACCGCTTCCGAGGCGCCCGGCGGGCCTTCGCCCGAGCCCAGGGGCACCCCGGGGCCGAAGACCGGACCCGGCAGGGGGCGCTTGGCCGTCATGCCGTCGCCGGATGACCGGTGCCGCAGGCGGCGGATCACCCACGGCACTAAGTGTTCACGCGCCCAGACCAGGTCCCCGGTACGGGCTTCGCGCCAGCTGCGGGGCGGAAGCGGCTTGGGGGACAGCGGCTCCAGGGTGTGCTGGACATTCAGCGAGTCGAGCACCATGGCCGCGATCGTGTGGTGTCCCAGCGGCGAGAAATGCAGCCGGTCCGGTTCCCACATCCGGGGATCGTTCAGCTGCCGCAAGGACCACATGTCCGCGATCACGGCGTCGTGCCGGGCGGCGACGGTGCGGAGGTTCTCGTTATAGATGGCCACCTTGCTGCGGATCCGCCCCAGTACGGAAGAGCCCGTGTCCGGGCCGTTGAACAGGACCACCGTGGCGCCGGCCAGGCTCAGGATCTGCACCACCGAGTCCAGCTTCTCCGCCAGCACGTCCGGATCGCCGCCGGGCCGGAGCAGGTCGTTCCCGCCGGCGGAAAGGGTCACGAGGTCCGGCCTGAGGGACAGGCAGGGCGCCAACTGCTGGTCGACGATTTGCTGCAGGAGCCGGCCGCGGACGGCCAGGTTGGCATAGGCAAAGTCTTCGTGGCCGCGGCTCAGTTCCTCGGCCACGCGGTCCGCCCAGCCCCGGTAACCGCCCGGACTCGCCGGTTCGGGATCGCCGATGCCTTCAGTGAAGGAGTCACCCATGGCCACGTACCGGCTCCACGGGTGCCTGACGGCGCCTACTGATGAATTGTCCATTCCTTCGGATTCGCTCACCTTCGTATCCCTTCCTCTTCCCGCAAAGCTACGCCACCGTAGCTTGTTACTGCCGGGTAACTGCAAGAATGGACCCATGACTCACGCCGTTGCCTTTCCCGCGCCGCCCATTGTCCTGTGGTCCCAGCCCGAGGAGGAGCGCGCCGGCAAGCCGCTCCTCGTCCTGCTGCACGGCTACGGGGCCAACGAACAGGACCTGCTCAGCGTGGCGGACATGCTTCCCCGGGAATTCGCGGTGGCGTCCGTGCGCGCCCCCCTCGTCTCCGGCGCCGGCTTCACCTGGTTCCCGCTGACGGCTTCCATCGATTATTCGCTCGACGCCGTCAAAGCCGCTTCAGGGTATGCGCTGGACTGGATCGACTCCGTCAAGGCCAACCATCCCTCGGTGACGCTGCTGGGCTTCTCGATGGGCATGGCCATGGCCACTACGATGCTGCGACAGCGTCCCGCGGACTTCGCCGCCGTCGTCGGGCTGTCCGGATTTGCCGTTGACGCCGATTCGGACCCGAGCTTCCGCGACGCCGAACTCGACGGAACCGTGCCGATGTTCTGGGGCCGCGACCAGCAGGACCCGGTGATCACGCCGGACAAGATCGACTTCACCATGGGCTGGGTGCGAAAGCACGTAAAGCTGACCAAGGTGCTCTACACCGGAATGTGGCATGGCATCAACCAGCAGGAAGTGGGCCATGTCTCCGAGTTCCTCACCCACGAAGTGCTGAACAAATAGGGCGCGGGCGCAGGGCGGCCGGGCGCCCGGCGCCCGGAATCTAGGCGCCGGGCAGCCGGGCGTCCGGCGCCCGGCGCCGGAAACCTAGGCGCCGGAATCTAGGCGCCGGGAACCCGGGCGCCGGAAACCTAGGCGCCGGCGGGGGTGCTGATCCGCACGGTACGGCCGCTCACGGTCACTGTGTCACCGTGGTGGAGCTGGCGGCCACGGCGGTCATCGATATCACCGTTGACCTTGACGAGCCCGCCCTTGATCAGCTCCGCCGCCTGCACGCCGTCCTCGACGAGGTTGGCCAGCTTCAGCAGCTGACCCAGCCGGATCATGTCGTCGCGGATGGGGATTTCTTCAATTTCCGGGTTGCTCATACAAGCAATAATGCCCGACGTAAGGTGACACCGATGACCCACACACCCCGACTGCCGCTCCTCGCCGGCCTGCCACTGGCCGTCGCGGCCGGTCTCCTCATCCCCGTCCAGGGCAGGATCAACGGCGCGCTGGGCGTGGCGCTCGCGGACGGCATCGCCGCGGCCGTGGTCAGCTTCAGCACGGGGCTGGTGGTGATCACCGCGGTCTCGTTGCTGCTGCCGAAGGGCCGGGCCGGCCTGGCGCGGATCCTGCCGGCCGTCCGGAACCGGGAGTTCCCGCCGTACTACGTCCTCGCCGGCTGCATCGGGGCGTTCTTCGTGTTCACCCAGTCCTTCACCGTGGGCCTGCTCGGTGTCGCACTGTTCACCGTGGCGGCGGTGACCGGCCAGACGTTGAGCGGGCTGCTGGTCGACCGGATGGGGATCGGTCCCGCCGGCAAGAAGCCGATCACCGGCATCAGGGTGCTGGGCAGCATCCTGACCGTCGCCGCCGTCGCCTGGGCCGTGTCCCCGCGGCTCGGCGGAGCGGGTTCGGAGCTCGTGCAGCTGCTCGCTCCGGTGCTTCTGCCGGTACTCGCCGGCTTCCTGATGAGCTTCCAGCAGGCCATGAACGGCACGGCGACGGTCCACTACGGCACCCCGATCACCGCCACCCTGGTGAACTTCGTCTCCGGCACGACCGTGCTGTGGCTTGCCTGGCTGGTCAAGCTCGCAGTCGCCGGCGCCGGCAATCCGCTGCCGGGGCAGTGGTGGTACTACCTCGGCGGGCCGATGGGCTGCGTCTTCATCGCCGTGGGCGCCCTGCTGGTGCGCAGCCTCGGCGTGCTCGTGACGGGACTCGGCATGATTTCCGGCCAGCTGCTGGGCTCGCTCGGGCTGGACCTGGCCTTCCCCGCGCCGGGCACCGTGGTGGCGCTGCCAACCGTGCTGGGAACCATGCTGACCCTCGCCGCCATCATCCTGGCCACGCTGCCCTGGCCAAAGGGCGCCCTGAAGCGGTGACTCCGGCGGCCCGGTAGGCTGTTAGGCGCAGCTTCCTGCACGCAATCATCCTGTGCTTATTCGTTTGCGAACTGTTTGCGTTTTAGTGCCCCGTCCGGCAACCAGCCGGGGTTCCGGGGCTGAGACCGCGGACCGCACCCAGCGGCCCTGTAGAAAGTGGAGTTCCCATGGCAGCAAAATCCGTCCTCGACCAGATCATTTCCCTCGCCAAGCGCAGGGGTTTCGTATTCCAGGCCGGTGAAATCTATGGTGGCTCACGTTCTGCCTGGGATTACGGGCCCCTCGGCGCCGAGCTCAAGGAAAACATCAAGCGCCAGTGGTGGCAGTCGGTCGTCCGCGGCCGCGAAGACGTCGTGGGCCTGGACTCCTCGGTCATCCTGCCCCGCCAGGTCTGGGAAGCCTCCGGACACGTCGACGTCTTCTCCGACCCGCTGGTCGAGTGCCTCTCCTGCCACAAGCGCTACCGCGCGGACCACCTCCTGGAGGAATTCGAGGAAAAGAAGGGCCGCCCCGCCGAGAACGGCCTCAAGGACATCGCCTGCGCCAACTGCGGCACCCGCGGGGAATGGACCGAGCCGCAGGAATTCTCCGGCCTGCTCAAGACCTACCTGGGCCCCGTCGCCAGCGACGAGGGCCTGCACTACCTGCGCCCCGAGACCGCCCAGGGCATCTTCGTGAACTTCAGCAACGTGCTCACCACGTCCCGGAAGAAGCCGCCGTTCGGCATCGGCCAGATCGGCAAGTCGTTCCGCAACGAGATCACGCCGGGCAACTTCATCTTCCGCACCCGCGAGTTCGAGCAGATGGAAATGGAATTCTTCGTCGAGCCCGGCACGGATGAGCAGTGGCACGAGTACTGGATGAAGGAGCGCATGTCCTGGTACACCTCCCTCGGCATCCGCGAGGAAAACCTGCGGTTCTTCGAGCACCCGCTGGACAAGCTCAGCCACTACTCCAAGGGCACCACGGACATCGAGTACCGCTTCGGCTTCCAGGGCTCGGAGTGGGGCGAGCTCGAAGGCATCGCCAACCGCACCGACTTCGATCTCTCCACGCACGCCAAGGCCTCCGGCACGGACCTGAGTTACTTCAACCAGGCCACCAACGAGCGCTACACACCGTACGTGATCGAACCGGCGGCCGGCCTCACCCGCTCCTTCATGGCGTTCATGATCGACGCGTATACCGAGGACGAGGCACCCAACGCCAAGGGTGGCGTCGACATCCGCACCGTGCTCAAGCTCGATCCGCGGCTCGCGCCGGTCAAGGCAGCGGTGCTGCCGCTGAGCCGCAACGAGGACCTGTCGCCGAAGGCCAAGGACCTCGCCGCCCAGCTGCGCAGGAACTGGAACATCGAGTTCGACGACGCCGGCGCCATCGGCCGCCGCTACCGCCGCCAGGACGAGATAGGAACCCCGTTCTGCATCACGGTGGACTTTGAAACGCTCGACGACCAGGCCGTGACCATCCGCGAACGCGACACCATGAGCCAGGACCGCGTCTCGCTGGACAAGGTTGAAGGCTACCTGGCCGCACGGTTGATCGGCGCCTGATCATGGCCATCGAATACCGTGAGTGGCGCGAGGGCGATGACCTTGCCCTGCTGGAAATCTGGGGCGACCCGGAAACAGTCCAGGCCGGACAGTTCCGCGCCACCCTGGCGCCCTCGGGCAACTCGCCGTGGCGCCGCTGCATCGTGGCCGAGGACGTCGTCGACGGCGTGGCGATTCCGGTCGCCGCCGGCGTGATCCACGAGGCCTCGCTGCACCCGGAACGGCTCTGGGCCTACATCGAAGTCGACCGGCAGCACCGCCGCGCCGGCGTCGGCTCCACGCTGCTGACCATGCTCCGGCGCGAAGCAGAGCAGTCGCCGTCGGGCGTTTCCCGGCTCCGGTGCAAGGTGGAACCGGGCACGCCCGGCGCTGCCTTCGCCGCGGCGGCGGGCCTGGAATCGATCCAGCGCTCCCGCCTCATCGTGGTGGAGCCTGGAGCCCTGAAGCTGCCGGTCTTTGGCGACGGTTCCGAGGCTGCCGCCGCCGAGCAGGTCGAGGACCTCGCCACCGGCTCGGTGGAGCTGAGCGACGTCGTGGGCCGGTATTACACGGTCGCGCACGCCTGGGACAGCCCCGGGGACCTGGGCATCGCCACCGTCCAGCGGTTGTTCCTGGATGAACTCAGCGGCGCCCACGGCGCGATCGTGCTGCGGGCTCCGATGTCCAGCGCCTTCGGCGACGGAGTCCCGGCCAGCAAGAAGGGCCGGATTGAGGCGTTTGCGATCAGCTACGCCGAGCTTGCCCCCGCCGCGGGGGAGGACACGGCGCAGGCTTCGTCCGGCCAGCCGACCGATGTCTTCCTGGGCCACGAGCCGCAGCTCTCGCTGGAGGAGGCCCGGGCCGCGGTGCGGGACCTGCTGGCACTGATTGCCTTCCAGCACCCGGTGTTGCTGGAACTGGACGATTCCATGACGGCGCTGCTCGGCGTCGTCGAGCCGCTGCTGCACAGCGGCAAGGCCCGGGTCCAGGGTGCCGAGACCCTGGTCGTCTCCGACCCGGCCTAAACCCTGACAGCAACTGGCCCGCAGTGGCTGCCGTTTGCCTGCTGGCATCGGCAACCACTGCGGGTCAGCCGTGTTAGGGCGAGCAGCGCGACACGGCCGCTACCCAGGGAAGGCTGGACAGGAAAGCCTCGAGCGGGAAGACCGGCATCACAGGACCACCGGGAGGCTGGCGCGGGCGGCCGGCAGGAGGGTGCGGAAGGCCTCCCTGCTGCGCTGCACCTCGGCGCCGCTGTCGTCAGCGAACGCGTCCAGGATGTAGCCGCTGGCGAGTGAGTTCCAGAGGCCCAGCCGGCGGACCATGAAGTGCCCCGCCCCTGTCAGTGACACGTAGTCCACTGACTCCGCGACGCCCTTGGGGCGCCGGGCGTAGGCCAGCGAGTTAGAAGGACTGGTCCAGCGGTCCTCGGTGCCGTGGACGATCAGCACCCGGCGCCCGGCGACGCGCTGCACCGGGGTGTCGCGGTTCAGCCAGGGGGCAAGGGCAACCACGGCCCGCACCTGCGGATCATCGGCAACGCACAGCGCAGTCAATCCGCCCATCGAGTGGCCCAGCAGGTAGACGGGCAGGTCCGGATGTTCCCGGCGGATGTGGGAAAGGGCCCAGCGGGCATCCTGGACGGGGGACATGTCCGCCCCGTTCCAGCCGCGGTACCGGTTCCGGAGGGTCCACACGGACAGACCGTGCAGCCCGCCCCTGGCCCGGAGGGTCTGGGCGAACGGAACCATCCGGGCCGGGCTGAGATGCCGGCCCCGGACGAATTCATAGCTGTTGGCCGTGCCCCCGTGCAGGACCAGAGCGACACCCCGGGTTTCGCCGCGGGCCGGGGCAACGCTCAGCACGGCCTTCGCTGCGGCTCCGGAACCTGCTTCTTGGGCTTCACGGTCGTCTTCCTTGCGTATCGCCACGCCGGCGTCCTCCACATCATCATCCGTCAATCCCCAACGATAGGCTGCCCGACGGCGTTCCCGACCGGTGGTTCCTTCGACCATTCCCACGGGACATCCGGAGCCGGGGCTCCGAGGGATTGGCGCCGGGACCGGGATCAAGGCCAAATACGATCCGCGGAACCTCTTCCACGTCATCGGCGTCATCCGCTTCATCGGGGCAGGACAGGCGCCGTGGACCCCGTAAAGTTTTCGGCATGAGGTTGAACTGCTGATGGGTGCCGGACATTCACACGCTCCCACGGAACACGCGGCGCCGACGCCCCAGGCGCTCGCGGCCCGGAAGAAGGCGAACTGGATCCTGGCCGCCGTCCTGATCCCGCTGACCCTGCTGACGCTTGCGGCGATGGTCATGCTCTGGCCCTCCGGCAGCAAGGAGGGCATTACGCTGGCCAGCCCCTACGCCGCCGCGCCCGGGGTCACCTTCGACACCGGCAAGATCCAGCGCGTCGTTACCGGCAACTGCATGGACGTCGCCCAGCCCGGCGGGCAGGCTGGCGCTTCGGGCCAGGTCCCGGCCGCCGGGGAGGGCGCCCAGCAGGGCTCCGTGTGCACCTTCGCGTTCACCGAGCCGGACACGGGCGGCAACCCGGTCAAGGTGGTCATCAACCCCGACATCGCCAAATCCCACGGCGTCAAGGTCGGGGACAACATCCGCTACCTGAATCTATCCAAGGCCCAGGGTGCGTCCGAGGCCCAGGGCACCCCGGCGTACGTCTTCGTCGACTTCGTCCGGACCCTGCCGATCATTTTCCTGGCGGTGCTGTACGCCGTCGTCGTCATTGCCGTGGCACGCTGGCGCGGGCTGCGGGCACTGATCGGGCTGGTCGGTGCCTACGCCGTGCTGGTGACCTTCATGCTGCCCGGGCTGGTGGAAGGCAAACCGCCGCTCCTGCTGGCAATGGTGGGATCCACCGTGATCATGATCGGGGTGCTCTACTTCGCCCACGGCTTCTCCGCCCGGACCTCGACGGCGCTGCTCGGCACCATGTTCGGGCTCGGCATCACCGCCCTGCTGGCGGCGTGGGCCACCGACGCCGCCAACCTCGCCGGGGTCGGCAGCCACGATGCCGCCGCACTGACCAATATTTCGGACAACATTTCGATCTCCGGCATCATCCTCTGCGGTCTCATCATTTCCGGCCTCGGGGTCCTCAACGATGTCACCATCACGCAGTCCTCCGCCGTCTGGGAGCTGTGGGAACTCGCCCCGGAAACTTCCGCCCGGCAGCTGTTCTCCTCGGCGATGCGGATCGGCCGGGACCACATCGCCTCGACGGTCTACACCATCGCTTTCGCCTACGCCGGCGCGGCCCTGCCGGTCCTGATCCTGGTGATGCTCTACGAGCGGCCGCTCGGCGACGCCCTGACGAGCGCAGAGCTCTCCGAGGAAGTGATCCGCACCCTGGTCGGTTCGGTCGGACTGGTGCTGGCCATCCCGGTCACCACGCTGATCGCGGTGCTGGTTGTCAAGGCAACCGGGGTAAAAGGACCTGCTCTCAGGAGCGCGACGACGATGGCGCGTGGCAGCACCCCCGCTCCCGCGCCGGGCGCGGCCGTCGCGCCCGCGGCCGTCGCGCCCGCCACGGTTGCCGACACGGGCTCCGCGGACGGGGACGGTCCCGCCACGGGCGCTTCCGACGCCGTCACTCCCGACGGTGTAGGGCCCGACGGCTTCACTGCCGACAGCGGGCCCACGCCCCCGGAAACCCGCCGCGGACGGCGGGCGGCGGCACGGGGCTGACGGCGGCTTGTCCACATAGCCGGCCGGGATCCGCCCGATTTGCCCGGCTTTGAGACAATGTTCTGGTGACTGTTGTAGCAACGCCTCCCGCCCCCAAGCTGGAACTCCCGCCCCTGAAGCTGGGCCACCTCACGGTGGACACCCCCGTGATCCTGGCCCCGATGGCGGGTATCACCAACTCCGCCTTCCGCAGGCTGTGCCGTGAATACGGCGGCGGCCTGTACGTCGCGGAGATGGTCACCTCGCGCGCCCTCGTGGAGCGCACGCCCGAATCACTGCGCATCATTTCGCACGACGACGACGAGAAAGTCCGGTCCGTCCAGCTGTACGGCGTGGATCCGGTGACCGTCGGCCAGGCCGTACGGATGCTCGTCGAGGAGGACCGGGCAGACCATATCGACCTCAACTTCGGCTGCCCGGTGCCCAAGGTGACCCGGCGCGGTGGCGGTTCGGCCCTGCCCTGGAAGATCGACCTGTTCACCTCGATCGTCCGGACCGCCGTGAAGGAAGCCTCCAGGGGCAACGTCCCGCTGACCATCAAGATGCGCAAAGGCATCGATGAGGACCACCTCACCTACCTTGACGCCGGCCGGATCGCCCGCGATTCCGGGGTCGCCGCCGTCGCGCTCCACGGCCGCACGGCGGCCCAGTTCTACTCCGGCCAGGCCGACTGGTCCGCGATCGCCCGGCTGCGCGAGGCGCTGCCGGATATCCCGGTGCTCGGCAACGGCGACATCTGGTCCGCCGAGGACGCGGTCCGCATGGTCCGCGAGACCGGCGTCGATGGCGTCGTCATCGGACGCGGCTGCCAGGGCCGCCCGTGGCTGTTCGGCGACCTCATGGCCGCCTTCGAAGGCAGCGACGAGCGCCATAAGCCGGACCTGCGCCAGGTGGCGGAAGGTGTGTACCGCCACGCTGAGCTCATGGTCGAAACCTTCGGCAACGATGAAGGCAAGGCGCTCCGCGAGATCCGCAAGCACATGGCCTGGTATTTCAAGGGCTATGTGGTCGGCAGTGAACTGCGGACCAAACTGGCGATGGTGACCAGCCTCGAAGTGCTCCGCGGAACGCTGGACCAGCTGGACCTTGAGTCGCCGTACCCCGGTGTTGACGCCGAAGGCCCCCGCGGCCGCGCAGGCTCGCCCAAGAAGCCCGCCCTGCCCAAGGACTGGCTGCTGGACCGCAACATGGACGCCGATCAGTCGCGCGAGATCTGCCACGCCGAACTGGACGTGTCCGGTGGCTGAGACACGAACCACTGCCCCCGTCCTGGCGGGCTACACCGGACGCGACTGGGCCCGCTGGGTGGAGGAGCCGGCCAAGAGCACGTACCGCTCCGACTTCGAACGCGACCGCGCCCGGGTCCTGCACTCCTCGGCACTGCGCCGGCTCGGCGCCAAGACCCAGGTCGTGGCACCGGACACCGACGACTTCGTCCGCACCCGCCTCACGCACAGCCTGGAAGTCGCGCAGGTCGGCCGGGAACTCGGCCGCGCGCTCGGCTGCGATCCCGACGTCGTGGACACCGCCTGCCTCAGTCATGACCTCGGCCACCCGCCTTTCGGGCACAACGGTGAATCTGCCCTGAACGAGGTGTCGCACGCGATCGGCGGCTTCGAAGGCAACGCCCAGACCCTCCGCCTGCTGACCCGGCTGGAGCCCAAGGTGCTGGCCGCGGACGGACGCCCGGCCGGACTGAACCTCACCCGGGCCAGCCTCGACGCCGCCGCCAAGTACCCGTGGTCCGCCGCCAACGCTCCCGTCATCCATGGCCAGCGAACCAGCAAGTTCGGAGCCTACGAGGACGACCTGCCGATCTTCGACTGGATCCGCGAGGAAGCCCCCGACCGGCGCTCCTGCCTCGAAGCCCAGGTCATGGACCTCGCGGACGACATCTCGTACTCGGTGCACGACGTCGAGGACGCGATCGTCGCCGGCCACTTCCAGCTGCGCTGGATGGACAACCCGGACCACCGCGCCAGGGTGGTCGGCTACGCCAAGCAGTGGTACCTCCCGCACAACGATCCCGCCGCGATCGACGCCGCCTTGGCCCGGTTGGAGGCCACGAGCGTCTGGGTGCGCGAGGCCGACGGCAGCCGCAAGTCGATGGCCGCCCTCAAGGACATGACCAGCCAGCTCATCGGCCGCTTCTGCCAGAGGGCACTGGAGACCACCCGCGCCCTCTACGGGCCGGAGGACCTGACCCGCTACAACGCCGAACTGATCGTCCCTGATGAAACGGTGATGGAAATCGCGGTGATGAAGGGCCTGGCCACCACTTTCGTGATGACCACGGAGCACCGGCAGCCGATCTACGAGCGGCAGCGCGAGATCCTGCACGCCCTCGTCACGGCGCTGAGCGCCACCGGCGACCGCCATCTGGAACCCATGTTCGCCGCCGACTGGCGCGACGCGGAGAACGACGGCGCGCGGCTGCGCGTCGTGATCGACCAGGTCGCCTCGCTGACCGACGGTTCGGCGCTGGCCATGTACGAGCGGCTCGTCGGCAGCCTGCCCTCCCTGTGGTGACCGGATACGGCGGCCGGCACCATAACCGGAGCCTCGGCGTTGGACCCGGCATTAGGATGGCACTGTGGCCGGCCTGATCAAACGCGAAGATATCGATGAGGTACGCCAGCGCACCGACATCAAGGAAGTCGTTGACGGCTATGTGACCCTCAAGGTCGCGGGACTGGGCTCCTACAAAGGTCTGTGCCCCTTCCACGACGAGCGTTCGCCCTCGTTCACGGTCCGCCCCCAGGTCGGCAGGTACCACTGCTTCGGCTGCGGCGAGGACGGCGACGTCATCTCCTTCGTGCAGAAACTGGACCACACCTCCTTCCACGAGGCCGTCGAAAAGCTGGCGGCCCGGATCGGCTTCGAGCTCCGCTACGAGGACGGCGGTTCCGGCCCGAACCGGGAGGACATCGGCCGGCGCCAGCGTCTGCTGGACGCCCACAAGGTCGCCGACGAGTTCTTCCGCGCCCAGCTGCTGACCCCTGGCGCCACCGAGGGCCGCAACTTCCTGCATGGCCGCGGCTTTGACCGCGCCGCCGCCGAACAGTTCGGCGTCGGCTACGCCCCGCAGGGCTGGGACTCGCTGCTCAAGCACCTCCGCGGACGTGGGTACACCGATGCCGAGCTCAAACTTACGGGTATGTTCTCCGAGGGCGGGCGGGGAATCTACGACCGCTTCCGCGGCCGGCTGATCTGGCCCATCCGGGACATCGCCGGGGACACGATCGGCTTCGGGGCCCGCAAGCTCTACGAGGACGACCAGGGTCCGAAGTACCTCAATACTCCTGAGACTGCGCTCTACAAGAAGTCCCAGGTCCTGTACGGGATTGACCTCGCCAAACGGAACATCGCCAAGGACCGCCAGCTCGTCGTGGTGGAGGGTTACACCGACGTGATGGCCTGCCACCTCGCCGGAATCCCGACGGCGGTGGCAACCTGCGGTACCGCGTTCGGAACCGAGCACATCAAGATCGCCCGGCGGCTGCTGTCCGACGACGGCAGCGGCGGCGAGGTCATCTTCACCTTCGACGGTGACGCCGCAGGGCAGAAGGCGGCGCTGCGGGCGTTCGAAGAGGACCAGCGCTTCGTGGCCCAGACCTACGTGGCCGTGGAACCCGGCGGGGCCGACCCCTGCGAGCTGCGCCAGGCCAAGGGCGACTCCGCCGTCCGCGACCTGATCGGCACCCGCCGACCGCTCTTTGAATTCGCCATCCGTGCCGCTTTGAAGCGGCATAACCTGGACACCGTCGAGGGCCGGATCGCCGCTTTGCGCGAGTCTGCGCCCGTGGTTGCCCAGATCCGCGACGCCGGAATCCGCCCTGCCTACGCCCGCGAGCTCGCCGGCTGGCTGGGCATGCCGGTCGAGGAAGTCAGCAGGGCCGTCGGAGCGGCCGCCAAGCGTGCCGCGATCGGTCCCGCCGGAGGCTCCGGTGCCGTGCAGGCGCAGGGCCGCGGACAGGGGGACGGTTATGGTGCAGGACCCGGCGCCGGACCAGCGCCGGGTGCCGCGCCGGCGTCGGCCGTTCTGCCGTCCTTCAACCGGCCGGATCCGCGCGACCCGGTGGCCACGATGGAGCGCCAGGCGCTCGAGGTGGCCCTTCACGAGCCCGGAATGCTGGAAGGCGAAACGTGGCAGCGGTTCTCCGAGTCCCGCTTCTCCACGCCGGCGTACCTGGCCGTCCATCAGGCCATCCGCGCGACCGGTCTGGGCTTCACGGGGGACCCGGTGCGCTGGGTGGAGCAGTTGCTGCAGGAAGTTCCCGAGCCGCTCCGTCCGCTCGTGTCCGAGCTCGCCGTGGTGCCCCTGCCGGCCAGCACGGCCGAGGGCGTGCAGCGGTACTGCAAGGACATCCTGGCGCGGCTGTTCGAGCTCCAGATCACCCGGGTCAAGGCGGACAAGATGGGCCAGCTGCAGCGCCTGGACGCCTCGGCGGATCCCGAAGAGTTCCAGCGGCTGAACCGGGAGCTCATGCAGCTCGAGGTGCAGCGGCGGTCGCTGCGTTCGGACGCCTAATTTGTCCCGCTCGGTCGTCCCGCGGGGGCAATTTCACTTCCCGGCAGAGTGTTTGCTAGGCTTATACCCGCTTCATTCCTCCTTAGCTCAATTGGCAGAGCATTCGACTGTTAATCGAAGGGTTGCTGGTTCAAGTCCAGCAGGAGGAGCGCGCAGTCCCCGTCCCGGGTTCCCGGGGCGGGGACTTTTTCATACCAGGAGGGGGTATTTCCGGCGTTCCCCAGGCAGGGCCGGCGGCCGATTTCCTTAGCGGCAAAACCTTTGCTAATGTCATACCTGCTTCATTCCTCCTTAGCTCAATTGGCAGAGCATTCGACTGTTAATCGAAGGGTTGCTGGTTCAAGTCCAGCAGGAGGAGCGGACAGGTCCCGCGGCCGGTGAAGAACCGGCCGCGGGACCTTTTTTATGCCCTGAGGATTGGGGTGGGCTTCTTGCCATGATGGGCCTGGCCGCAACCGGGGGGCATGGACGCAGCCGGCGGGCATGCGTCGCGGCCGCGAGCGTCGCGGTGCATTGGCACCGTTGCGCGGGTACCGTTCCTCAAACGAAGTACATCTCCACCTGAAGAAACCGTTCCGCTTCGGCGACGGCGGCCTGGAACGCCTCGAGCTCGGTGGGGGACTTCCGGGGTTCGCGCGGATGCCACTCGTGCGGGGCGGAATGGACCTGGGTGAAGCCGCCGCCGGGCGGGGCGTAGAAGATGCCGAACCGCTGTACCGGCCATTCCGGCGAGGTCTCCGGGGCAACCAGGAGCGCCGAGTCGTGGGCCGGGTTGTACCACTGCGCGATCGGGCGCCGCCGGTCCTCCGTGAACAGCCCTCCGGCGAAGAGGGCCGCCGATTGGCTGCTCGTCTGGCTGCACAGGCGATCCCACCACAGGGGCAGGATTCCGGCGTCACACCGCTGCCACGTGGTCGGGAGGGGCTGAGGGTCCTGCCGGTGGGGCACGTACCAACTTTATCGCCCGCAGCGAACCCGGAACAGGGCCGCCACGACGGGGTCTCCGGCGCGGGCGCACCCCAGGACTGGACATGCTCCGCGCTGGGGGTGGCGGGTGGACATAGGCCCGGTATGTCCAGTCTTGGTCGCGGGGAGTGGGCATGTCCTCCCGGGGGAGCTGCCCTGGGTGCTCCGTGCTGCCGGTGGACATGCTCGGCGCTGGGGGTGGCGGGTGGACATAGGCCCGGTATGTCCAGTCCTGGTCCCGGGGGGTGGGCATGTCCTCCCGGGGGAGCTGCCCTGGGTGCTCCGTGCTGCCGGTGGACATGCTCGGCGCTGGGGGTGGCGGGTGGACATAGGCCCGGTATGTCCAGTCCTGGTCCCGGGGGTGGGCATGTCCTCCCGGGGCTGCGGAGGACCCGGTGGTCCTTACTGGATCGAGGGCACGGTCCGGGGCCGGACAACGAGCCAGAGGGCGGCCGCGGCCAGGAAGATGCAGGCGGCCTGTACCGCTCCCATCGGTGTGGAGGAACCAAGGCCGAGCCAGCCGACCACCGGGGAGATCAGGCCGGCCATCATGAACGTCGCCGCGCCAAGCAGGGAAGCGGCGGTTCCTGCCTGCGCGCCGTGCTTAGCCAGCGCCAGGACCTGGACGCAGGGGAACGTGAAGCCCGCGCCGAGGATGTAGAACCAGAGCGGCACCATGACGCCCCAAAGACCGAAGCCCAGCTGGTCGAAGACGACGATCAGCACGGCCGTGAGGAACATCCACGCCGTGGAACAGGCCAGGATCCACTGCGGCGGGACGCGGCGGATAAGCCGCGAGCTGGTCTGGACGCCGGCGACGATGCCCAGTGAGTTGACGCCGAAGAGCAGGCCGTACTCCTGGGGGCTGAAGCCGTAGACGTCCTGAAAGAGGAACGGCGACGCAGAGAGGTAGGTGAACAGGCCGGCGAAGTTCATGCCGCCCACCATCAGCAGGCCCACGAACACCCGGTCCTGGAACAGGACACCGTAGCGCTGCCGCGCTGTCATCCCGGTCTTCCCGCGCAGCTCCCGGGGGAGGGTTTCCCGGACCACAAAGACCGCCGCGATGATCACGCAGGTCCCGTAGCCCGCCAGGAAGATGAAAATGCCCGGCCACGGTGTCAGTAGCAGCAGCTGCGAGCCGATCACGGGGGCCAGAATTGGTGCGAGGCCGTTGACGAGGGCCATTCTCGAGAACATCCGGACCATGGCGTAGCCGCTGAAGAGGTCCCGGACCATCGCCATTGCAACCACGCCTCCGCCGGCCGCTCCGATGCCCATCAGGACGCGGAAGAGCCCCAGTGTGGCGATGTCTGTGGACAGGGCAGCCCCCAAGGAGGCGGCAATATGCAACGCCGTCGCCAGGATCAACGGCATCCGCCGGCCGAACTTGTCGCTCAACGGCCCCACCACGAGCTGGCCCAGGGCAAAGCCCAGCGTCGTGCCGGTCAGCGTCAACTGCACGGCCGCCTCGGAGACACCGAGGTCGGCCTCCAGCGCCGGGAAAGCCGGCAGGTAGAGGTCCACCGTGAAAGGCCCCAAGGCGGTCAGTGCGCCGAGCATCAGGATGTAGAGGAGCTTACGGCGGCGGCTCAGGGAATCGCCGGGATTGGAGGCTGTAGTCACAGTGCTCCATCCTAGGCCCGGGACACTGGCCGGCCGCGGCAGCCCAGTCGCGCCACACCTTGCCCGCAGGGCCCGGCCGGGAGCCAGAATGGTAGTTTTGACACCGGAGTGTGCGTCAAGCGGCGCAGACCGGCAAGCCCGCGCAAGCGGAATCACAGGTGTAACCAGTTAGGCGGGACCGATGAGCGGACGTCACAGCGGCGGGACAAGCGGCGGGCTGCGGATTTCCGCGCTGTCCAGGACCGTGAAATTGATCTTCAAGCTGGCGCCCCGGCAGCTCAATGACGAGATTGCCCTCGCGAAGATTGAAATCAAGCGCAAGGGCATCCAGCTCGGCGTCGCTGCCGCCTTCCTCGCCGTCGCGCTCGTGTTTGTGGCGTTCCTGCTGATCGGCCTGGTCGTGGCCGCCATCATGGGTCTGGCCACGATCATGCCCGCCTGGCTCGCCGCCCTGCTGGTCTGCGGAGTCTTCCTGCTGATTGCCCTGATCGTTGGTCTGGTGGGATTCCGGAAGTTCAAGAAAGCGATGCCCCTGATGCCGGAAGAGACTGTCCGCGGCCTCAAATACGACCTCGGCATCGCGAAGGAGGGCTCCGCCTTCGATGCGGCGGTCCTGGACCCCGACTCCAAGCAGTACAAAGCCGCCAAGGCCGCGAAGGCTGAAGCCGACGCCAAGGCGAAGGCCGAGAAGGAAGCCAAGAAGGCCGCCGAGCCGGACTTCGGACCGCAGCCCACCGAAGCGGAACTTCGACGCCGGGTGGTCCAGCGCCGCACGCACCTCACCGGAGTCCGCGACGAACTCGCCGAGGAGTTGGACGTCAAGACGCAGGCGCAGGCTCTGCTGGCCGTGACCCAGGCCCGGTTGCAGGACGGCAAGGAGCAACTGAGCGCCAAAGTCGCCGGCTTCAAGTCCTCTGCCGGTCGCTCGGCGAAGAATCCCGCCGTGATGAACGCCCGTGGCGCGGCGGATCAACTGGGCCAGCGCTGGAAGCCCCTTGCTGCCCTTGCCGCCTCCAGTGCCGCTCTCCTGTTCCTCCTGCGAGAACTGCTCAAGGGCTAGGCAGCCCGCTGAACTGCGACGCCCAAACTTTGCCGGCCACGGAAAGGGGGAATGGATGAAGTTCATCGGTGCTGGCGCCCGGCCAGGGCAGCCCCAGATCCACCACGACGCGGTCTTCACCATTCCCAATGTGCTGACCGTGGTCCGGTTCCTTGGGGTCCCGCTCTTCATCTGGCTCGTACTCGGACCGCGGGAATACGGCTACGGGGCCCTCGTCCTGGCGATCATGGCCGGCACCGACTGGGTGGACGGCTACATCGCCCGCCGCTTCAACCAGATGTCCCACCTCGGCCGGATCATGGACCCCATCGCGGACCGGCTGGCGCTGATCGCCGTCGCCGTGACCCTGGTGATCGCCGGCGTCGTGGAGTGGTGGTATCTGGCGGCCCTTCTCGTCCCCGACGCCATCCTGCTCGCGGTGTCGTTGTACTACTTCCGCGGTCACCCGGACCTGCCCGTGAGCCGGGTTGGCAAGATCCGCACCGCCCTCCTGCTGGTCGGAACGCCGCTGCTTGTGCTCTCCAAACTGCCTGTCCCCGCCACCGAAATCTACGCCGTCGTCGCCTGGATCTTCCTGGCCCCCGGCCTCGTGGGACATTGGGTCGCCGGCTACAACTATTTCCGGGCCATCGTCCGCAAAGGCAAGCGCCTTAAAGCCGGCAGCGCCGGCAGCGCAGATACCTCCGACGACGGCGGCGTCCGCTGATGGTCTGGATTGCGGTACTTCTCGCGGTCCTCGGCGCCTTCTTCCTCGCGTTCGGTGCGCAGCGCCAAGGTAGCGCGGTCAAGGCGGACACCGGGGGCCTGGCGCTCAGCAGCCACGGCCTGTTCCGGTTGATCCGCAGTCCCCGTTGGGTGTTCGGCCTGCTGCTGCTCTGCATAGGCATGGTGATGAATGCCATCGCCCTGGTTTCGGCGCCCCTCACCGTTGTCCAGCCGATCGGGGCGATAGCCCTCGTTATCACCACGATCGTGAACGCCAAAGACCAGGGACTGAGCATCAACCGGGCCACGGTGGTCGCCATTTCGGCGTGTGTCACGGGTTCTGCGCTGTTCGTCGTCCTGGCCGTCAATGTTACTCAGGAGAACCATCACGTCAGTGCCTCGGACGAGCTGACGATCGTGCTGCTGCTGGCCCTGGCGGTCGGCCTGTTCGGCACGCTTACGCTGATGTTCAAGCACCGGATGAGCGCTTTCATTTACATCCTCGGCGCGGGTGTGCTGTTCGGCTTCGTGGCCGTGCTGACCCGCATCATCGGCAAGCACCTGCTGGATCCGAACGGTTTGGGCCTGCTGAACGTGCCATGGTATTCCTTCGTTGCGATAGTGGCAGCCGGCGGTCTCGGCTCATGGTTTGTGCAGAGCGCCTACTCGGGTGGTCCGCCCGATCTTGTGATCGCAGGGCTGACCGTGATTGACCCGATTGTGGGCATCGCGATCGGCATTGCGATCCTGGGCGAACTCCGGCCGGATGTCCACGCCGTAATGGCAATTGCGATGGGGACGGCCGCTTCCCTTGCTATCGTGGGAGTTATAGCCCTGTCCAGACACCACCCCGAGGTGACCAAGCGCAAGAAGGACGCGCGGAAGGCCGCGGGCCGGTTGTCCTAGGGCATCCGCAACAGACTTCGCAGTAGGCCGGCGGCTGCGCCGACGGCCAACCGGCCACCACATTCCCAGCTGCCCGCACCGTGACCACCAGGAGCTCCCCACGTGACCATGCCTGACACCCAGCGCCCGCTGACCATCCTGATCGCCGCGGACACCTACCCGCCGCATGTCAATGGTGCCGCTCAGTTCGGTTACCGCCTGTCCAAAGGGATGACAGCCCGGGGGCACGATGTGCATGTCCTCGCCTGCCGTCCTGGCAAGGGCAAGAGCTTCAGCGAATTCAGTGACGAGGCAACGGTCCACCGGCTGCGCTCCCATTCGGTGCCCACCCATGAGTACTTCCGCGTCACCTTCCCGTGGGAGATCAAGAAGGAAATCAGCCTTCTGTTCGACCACGTCCAGCCCGACGTCGTGCACATCCAGAGCCACTACATGATCGGCGAGCATGTGCTCTATGAGGCGGTGAAACGCGGCATCCGGATTGTTGCGACCAACCACTTCATGCCCGAGAACCTGAACCCGTTCCTTCCCTTCCCGCAATGGTTCAAGAACATCATCGGCCGCATCTCGTGGAAAGACATGGGCAAGGTCATGGGCCAGGCCGATGTCGTGACAACCCCCACGCCGCTGGCTGCCAAGGCGATGCACCAGCATGCCTTCCTCCGCACGGTCCTCCCGCTTTCGAACGGAATCGACGCCGCCGCCTATGAGCTCCAAGCCGGCGAGACCCTCGAACGCCACACCAGCCCCACGGTGCTCTTCGTCGGCAGGCTCGCCGAAGAAAAACACGTCGACGTGCTGATCGAGGCCATCGCCAAGACGCCCGCGGAGCTGGACATCCACCTCGAAATTGTCGGCGGCGGGGAAGTCCGGCAGGGCCTCGAGGCCCAGGTGGCCCGGTTCGGGCTGCAGGACCGGGTTAAGTTTCTCGGCCTCGCGACCGACACTGAGCTTCGGAAGGCCTACCTTGCGGCGGATGTTTTCTGCATGCCCGGAACCGCCGAGCTCCAGTCCCTGGTCACCCTCGAAGCGATGTCGGCGTCCACGCCGGTCCTGCTCGCCGATGCGATGGCGCTGCCGCACCTGGTGCACGACGGCGAGAACGGTTACTTGTTCACGCCCAATGACAGCGACGATCTTTCCGCAAAGCTGGTCCGGCTGTTCACGCTTCCCGAAGATGAGCTTGCGGCCATGGGCAAGACGAGCCGGGAGATGGTGGAGAACCACAGCCTCGAGCGGACGCTGCAAGCGTTCGAAGACCTTTACCGCGGAGCCAGCTACGACGACCTGGTCGTCTGATCAGGATGGCCCCTGGCGGGCAACAGCGATTAATGTTGTTAGAGTGTTTTTGCCCGGTTGCGGTCCGGTTCCTCGTGGGCCGGCGTCTTTCCGGGCGCAGGGGGCTATAGCTCAGCTGGTTAGAGCGCGGGACTCATAATCCTAAGGTCCTCGGTTCAAGTCCGAGTAGCCCTACATTTCCCCGGGACTCCGTTTCCGGGCCCGCGGAGCCGTGGCCGATGTTACGACGTCGGCCACGGCTTCTTTCGTCTGCCTGGGCACCTTCCGGAGCCTCCGGTCATCTTCACTGCGGCCGCCCTACGGCCTGGCTGCGGCCGCCCTACTGCCCGGCTGCAGCCGCCTACGGCCGGCTCCGCTCCGGCCATCCTCACTCCGGCTGGCTCGGCCGCCTCATCCCGGCCCCGCGCTTTCCGGCCGCGAGCTTCTCAAGGGGGCCGAACCCTCATTCCAAGCCCAGCACCCGGCCGGGCGCTTTGCGGACCCACGCTCCCTGAGGTATGTTACTGGTCAGTAACATACCTCAGGAAGCTGCGCGCGTCTTGTGGTCACCGCTGATCTCAAGTGAAGGAACACCATGTCCAAAGCTGCAGTCGACATCAACAACCTCCCATACGCCGACGGGGACTTCTTCGCTTTCGAGCAGCTGCTCAGCGGCAAAGAGCAGGACCGGCTGGCGGAGGTTCGCGAGTTCCTGGCGCGTGAGGTCAAGCCGATTGCGGTGGACTGCTGGAACCGGGGCGAGTTCCCGATGGAGCTGATTCCGAAGCTCGCGGAGATCGACCTCGTCAGCCCCGTCAGGCGGCAGGGTCACTCCAACCTGTTCGCCGGGATCCTGCACGCCGAAGCCACGCGCGCCGACTCGTCCATTGCCACCTTCATGGGCGTGCATGACGGCCTCTTTACCGGCTCCATCGAGGCCCTCGCCTCGCAGGAACAGCAGGACGCCTGGCTTCCGGACATTTACTCGCTCAAGAAAATCGGCGCCTTCGGCCTCACCGAGCCGCTCAGCGGTTCCGACGTCGCCGGCGGCACCCGCACCACGGCCCGCCGTGAAGGTGACAGCTGGATCCTCAACGGCGCCAAGCGCTGGATCGGCAACGCCACCTTCTCCGACTGGGTCGTCGTCTACGCCCGTGACCTTGCCGATAACCAGGTCAAGGGCTTCCTCGTGGACACCAAGACGGAGGGCTACAGCGCCACCAAGATCGAGAACAAAATCTCGCTGCGCACCGTGCAGAATGCCGACATCACCCTCGAGAACGTCGTGGTGCCGGACTTCTTCAAGCTGGCCAACGCCAACAGCTTCCGGGACACGAACAAAGTTCTTAAGGTCACCCGCCTGGCCGTCGCGTGGCAGGCCGTCGGCCAGCAGCTGGCCGCCTTCGACGTTGCCCGCCGCTACGCCGTCGAGCGCCACCAGTTCGGCCGCCCGATTGCCTCCTTCCAGCTGGTCCAGCACCAGCTCGTGCAGATCCTCGGCAACGCCGTGAGCTCGATGGGCATGATGGCGCGGCTCTCGCAGCTTGAGGACGCCGGTGAAGCCAAGGACGAGCAGTCGGCGCTGGCCAAGGCCTTCACCACGGCCCGCATGCGCGAGAGCGTGGCCATCGGCCGCAGCCTCCTCGGGGGCAACGGGATTGTGACCGACTACGAGATGGCCAAAGTGTTCGCCGACGCGGAAGCCATCTACTCCTACGAAGGCACCCATGAGATCAACACCCTCGTCACCGGCCGGGCCATCACCGGGATTTCGGCGATCGTCTAGGTCCCGCCCGTCCACTGCGGCCGGGCGCGCCGGCAGATTCCTGGATCCGGGCCACCGCGCCTGAACTCAGCCCGCTAACCACAGCCCGTCGCCTGCAGCCTTCGTCCCTGCACGTCCCTCGGACCCATATCCCGGCGCCGGATCCAGGGGCGGCAGCAGGATGGAGGGACGCAGGTCCATCACGAAGGCCAGCGGGTTGACGTAGTTCTCCCCGCGCCGGACGCCCCAGTGGACACAGGGAGTTGGGCCGCAGTGGGCCGGAAGTATTTTGCCCAGCATCCCGCCCTCTGCCACATAGGCGCCTTTGACGAGCTCGCTCGCGACCGGTTCGAAACTGCTCCTCAGGCCGTCGCCATGGTCGATCGTGATCACCGGCCGGTCCACGACGACCCCAACGAAGCTCACTGTTCCTGATGCGGGAGCGGTGACCAGGGCGCCGAAGGATGCCGCCTCAAGGTCCACGCCGCGGTGACCACCCAGCCAAGGCTTGGCCGGAGGGTCGAATGCCCGCAGCACCGTGGGCTTCGGATTCAGCGGCCAGCTCCAGCCTGCGGACCCTGCAGGCTTGGATCCTGCAGCTGTGGACCCTGCGGGTGCGGGCACCGCCGATACCGACCCCGCCGGTGAGAGAGCGCCCGCACCGGACGCGACGGCGGAGAGGGCCAGGACAAGGGCTGCAAGCAGGGCCGGAGTTTTCATGAACCCACCCTTGCCCCGCTTCCGGGCCGCCCGAAAGCGGCCGACCCGGCTATGTGGACAAAGCTCCCGCGCAGGTCCGGATGGCGAGGCTAGCCAGCACCTACCGAAGCGCCCGGGCGGGCTCAAGAATCAGCCAAGGATCGTCCCTTATATCGCCCAGATACCGCCCGCGGATCGTCCCTTCCACCGCCCAAGGACCTTTCCTTCCACCGCCCGCGGATCGTCCCTTGTATCGCCCCCCGGATCACCCCAGCTCGAGGCCCCTCCGGCCGCCGAAACCCGTCCAATCCGGCAATGCTCCTGTAGTACACTTGGTGGAGCAGTTTGCTGTGCCCTCATGCTTGTTAAGCCGGCACGCCTCATTCAGGGGTGCGGGGGAGCAGTGGCTGACTACGCGTATCCAGCCCTCGTCATTCGAAGCCGAAATTCTTCAGCGTGCGGAGGACTGTGCCTCTTGCGGTCCGGACCCCAGGTCCGGATAAGAAGCGCAGTGGATGCCAGGAGCGGCGCCCGCCTGGGTGTTGCTATCAACCGTCAACAATTGGCAGGGTAAGAGAGCTCATGGGCTCTCTCATGAATGACCTGCCGGAAGGAGCGCCGGCATGCCCGTCGTAACTATGCGCCAGCTGCTTGACAGCGGCGTCCACTTTGGACACCAGACCCGTCGTTGGAACCCGAAGATGAAGCGATTCATCTTCACGGAGCGCAACGGCATCTACATCATTGACCTGCAGCAGTCGCTGTCCTACATCGACCGCGCCTACGAGTTCGTGAAGGCCACCGTTGCACACGGCGGCACCGTTCTCTTCGTCGGCACCAAGAAGCAGGCGCAGGAATCCATCGCCGAGCAGGCCACCCGCGTCGGCCAGCCGTACGTCAACCAGCGTTGGCTCGGCGGTATGCTGACCAACTTCCAGACGGTCTCCAAGCGCATCCAGCGTATGAAGGAACTCGAAGAGATCGACTTCGACGACGTCGCCGGCTCCGCGTACACCAAGAAGGAACTGCTGCTCCTTCGCCGCGAGCTCACGAAGCTCGAAACCAACCTCGGCGGTATCCGCAACCTGACCAAGGCACCTTCTGTGCTCTGGATCGTGGACACCAAGAAGGAACACCTCGCCGTTGACGAGGCCAAGAAGCTGAACATCCCGGTTGTTGCCATCCTGGACACCAACTGCGATCCGGACGAAGTCGACTTCCCGATCCCGGGCAACGACGACGCCATCCGCTCCGTCAACCTCCTGACCCGCGTTGTGGCCGACGCCGTTGCTGAGGGCCTGATCGCCCGCAACCAGCGCGCAACCGGCACCACCGAAGCTCCGGAAGAGCCGCTGGCTGAGTGGGAGCGCGAGCTCCTCGAAGGCAGCAAGGCCGAAGCCGCAGCCGCTCCGGAAGCCGAGGCTGCTCCGGCCGCCGCCGCCGAAGAAGCACCCGCTGCAGAAGAAGCACCCGCTGCAGAGGAAGCCCCGGCAGCTGCCGAGGCCACCCCGGCTGCTGACGACGCCGCTGGCGAAGCGAAGTAGTCCGTCAGTAACTCTGCTTGGCTCACTGACAAGTAAATCTGGACCTCCCCGCACGCTGTCCGCAGCGTAGGGGTACCGACAGGATGGCCGCTCACGGGGTGAGCAGCTGTCCTGTCGGTCCGTACACCACACACATTTCTAGACAGAGGGGTTCACATGGCGAACTACACTGCCGCTGATATCAAGGCTCTGCGCGAGCGCACTGGCGCCGGCATGATGGATGTCAAGAAGGCTCTTGACGAGGCCAACGGTGACGCCGAGAAGGCCATCGAAATCATCCGCATCAAGGGCCTGAAAGGCGCTACCAAGCGTGAAGGCCGCTCCACCGCAGAAGGCCTGGTTACTGCCAAGGTCGACGGCGGCGTCGGCGTGATGATCGAAGTTAACTGCGAGACCGACTTCGTCGCCAAGGCTGACAAGTTCATCCAGCTTGCCGACAAGGTCCTCGCCGTTGCGGTCGAGTCCGGCGCTGCGGACCTCGAGACCCTGCTGGCCACCGAGGTCGACGGCAAGCCGCTGTCCGAGGTCGTCGTCGAAGAGGGTGCCGTTCTGGGCGAGAAGGTTGTTGTCCGCCGCATCTCCCGCATCGAGGGCGCAACGGTCGACGCTTACCTGCACAAGACCTCGAAGGATCTCCCGGCCCAGGTCGGCGTCCTGTTCGCCGTTGACGGCGAAGGCGAAGCAGCTGCTACCGCAGCCCACGACGTCGCCGTCCACATCGCCGCGATGTCCCCGAACTACCTCTCCCGCGAGGATGTTCCGGCCGAGCTCGTCGAGTCCGAGCGCCGGATCGCCGAGGAAACGGCCAAGGCTGAAGGCAAGCCGGAAGCTGCAATGACCAAGATCGTGGAAGGCCGCGTCACGGGCTTCTACAAGGGCGAGGTCCTCCTCGACCAGGCGTTCGCCAAGGATGCCAAGAAGTCTGTCGCTCAGGTCCTCGAAGAGGCCGGCGTCAAGGGCACCGGCTTCGCGCGTTTCCGCGTCGGTTCCTAGCTCGATAACCGTCAGACACTAGTCAGACACGCTAAAGGGGGTGGTCACTGCGGTGGCCACTCCCTTTTGCATGCAACCTCTTTGCATGTAACCCCCGCCGAAGGCAGCAGCCGGGCATGCGCCGGCAGTACCCATCCGGGGCACCGGCCAGGGCGGAATGACCGCCTTTGGCCCCCGGCACGATAATCTAGCTCAGAGTTCACCAACGGGAAGGCACCATGGAAACCGTCACCACTTCAGCCCAGCCAAAGAAGAGCCGGCGCAGAGTCCTGTTGAAGCTTTCCGGCGAGGTCTTCGGCGGCGGGAAACTCGGTGTTGACCCGGATACCGTCCGCGGCGTGGCCAAGCAGATCGCCGCGGCGGTGCCCGACGTCGAGGTCGCAATCGTCGTCGGCGGCGGCAACTTCTTCCGCGGCGCAGAGCTGTCGCAGAGCGGGATGGACCGCTCCCGCGCCGACTACATGGGAATGCTCGGCACCGTGATGAACTGCCTGGCGCTCCAGGACTTCCTCGAGCAGGCCGGCGTTGAGACCCGCGTGCAGAGCGCCATCACGATGGGCCAGGTCGCCGAGGCGTATATTCCGCGCCGCGCCATCCGCCACATGGAGAAGGGCCGCGTCGTCATCTTCGGTGCCGGGGCCGGACTCCCGTATTTCTCCACCGACACGGTGGCGGCGCAGCGGGCCATGGAGGTCCACGCCGACGTCGTCCTGATGGCCAAGAGCGGGGTCGACGGCGTCTACACCGCGGACCCGAAGAAGGACCCGACGGCCGAGAAGCTCTCCCGCCTCAGCTACGACGACGCCCTCCGGCGCGACATCCGCGTGATGGACCAGACCGCCATGACCATGTGCAAGGACAACAACCTCACCATGGTGGTCTTCGGCATGGAAGGTGAAGGCAATGTCACCCGGGCCATCCTTGGCGAGGACCTGGGCACCGTGGTCACCCCCTAGCAACGGCTAGGATGTTTTGAGGAGAGTTCCGTTCCCCGGACCAGGGGACCAGCAGGCGGAAACACAGACGGAAGCACGACCGTGCAGCACTCCCGCCCGCCGGGATGCACACCAATTTCTGAGGAGAGACCGTGATCGAAGAAACCTTGCTCGAAGCCGGGGACAAGATGGACAAGGCGGTTGAGGTAGCCAAGGAAGACTTCGCCTCGATCCGTACCGGCCGCGCCAACCCGGGCCTGTACAACAAGGTCCTGGTGGACTACTACGGTTCACCTACGCCGTTGCAGCAGCTGGCCTCTTTTGCCATCCCGGACGCCCGCACCATCCTCATCACGCCGTTCGACAAGACCGCCCTTCGGGACATCGAGCGCGCCCTCAGCGACTCCGAGGTGGGAGCCAACCCCTCCAACGACGGCAACGTCATCCGGATCACCATCCCGGACCTCACGCAGGAACGCCGCAAGGAATACGTCAAGATCGTCAAGACCAAGGGCGAGGACGCCAAGGTCTCCATCCGCAACATCCGCCGCAAGGCCAAGGAAACCCTGGACAAACTTGTCAAGGACGGCGAAGCCGGCGAGGACGAGGGCAGCCGCGGCGAAAAGGAACTCGACGCCATGACCAAAGCGCACGTCGACGGCATCGACGAGCTGCTCAAGCGCAAGGAAGCCGAGCTTCTCGAGGTCTGATGGGTCAGGCACAGCAGGCCCCCGGACCAAACGTCCGGGGGCCGGGGAAGCAACGCAGCAACCTGACGCCCAAAGCCGGCAGGAACCTTCCTGCCGCCACTGCGGTGGGCCTTGGCATGCTCTTCCTCGTCCTTGCCGGACTGCTGTTCCTGCCGCTGGGCTTCGTGCTCGTCACCACTACCTTCGCGGTCTTCGGCGTCTGGGAGATCTTCCGGGCGCTGGAAGCCGCCGGAACCCGGCTGCCCATCATTCCGGTGCTGGTCGGAACGGTTGCCATGCCGCTCGCCGCCTATTTCGGCGGCCCGGAAAGCCTGCTCTTCGCCATGCTGCTCAGCAGCGTGGCCATTCTGCTGTGGCGCTCCCTGGAGGGTGCCGCCGGTTCGGCGCGGAGCATCTTCGCCGGCGTCTTCACCTTGGCCTGGGTTCCGTTCCTGATCAGCTTCGCCGTGCTGCCCCTGCATGCCAGCGGCGGCCAGACGCCGGTGGGGCTCTGGCCCGACGGCGTCATTCCGCCAGGTGCCTGGCAGATCGCCACCCTGCTGCTGCTGGTGGTCTCCAATGACACCTTCGGCTATCTCGTCGGAGCCTCGCTTGGCAAGCACCCGATGGCCCCGAAAATCAGTCCCAAGAAAACCTGGGAGGGCTTCGGTGGCTCCATCGCCGGCGCGATGGCGATTGGCGTGCTGGCCAGCCTCTTCGTGCTGGACAAGCCCTGGTGGGTGGGGGCGGTGCTCGCGGTCGGCATGGTCGCCGCCGCCACGGCAGGGGACCTGGCCGAATCCATGGTGAAGCGGGAACTGGGCATCAAGGACATGAGCAGCATCCTGCCCGGCCACGGGGGAGTGATGGACCGGCTGGACTCGATCGTCTTCGCCTCGCCGGTGGCGTTCATCCTCTTTTCCGCCGTCGCCGGCACCTAGCGCAGCCCCGGTTCCAACTTCGTTCCAACTCCCGGCCCGTAGAATCGTGCCAGCCAACCAGCCGAACGGCATTGAAGGAAACATAGTTACAGTGGACATTCAACGGCAGATTCCTGCTTCCTTTGACCGCGTGCAGCGGAACCAGTACGGGTACAACGCCAAGCAGGTTGATCAGTTCCTGCAGCGCGCGCGGGTGTCGTTCGAATCCCCGAGCTCCGGGGGCCGCCCGGTGAAGAGTGCCGACGTCCGCGCGGTCACGTTCGACCCCGTGAAGGGCGGCTACACCGCGTCCGGCGTTGACGCCGCCCTGGACCGGCTCGAGGACGCGCTTGCCTTGCGGGAACGCGATGAACTGATCGGGGAACGCGGCGAGGAAGCGTGGCTCCGGGAGATCGGCCGGCTGGCCGGCCTGCTGCGCGGACGGCTCCACCGGCCCGACGGCCAGCGCTTCCGCCGTCCCGGCAAAGCCAAAGTGCGCAGCTACAACGCCAGCGACGTCGATGACCTGTGCCATGAGCTCATCGGGTACCTGGAAGAGGACCGGCCGCTGAGCGTGGACAACGTCCGGCGGGCCGTGTTCCGGCCGGCGGTGGGCCGCGACGGCTACGAGGAAAGCCAGGTGGACGCCTTCCTGGACCGCGTCGTCCAGCTGATGGCCGCCATCGACTGACGGGCTCCCGTTTTACCGCTCGGTCGCGAGCGGCCTTTCGGGGGTGTGCAGCCGGGTCATCAGCCGGGTGATGGCCCGCGGCACCCGCTGCCTCGTGGCCAGGGACACCAGAACCATGACGGCGAAGGCCGCCGGGACCGTCCAGGCGGCGGGCTGCGCGAGCCAGGACGGCGTTCCGGCGCCGCCCAGCACGGAGCTGGCCACCATCGCCCCGCCGCACAGCAGACCGCCGGTCACCATCCCGGCGATTGCCCCAGCATCCGTCAGTCCCCGCCACCAGATCCCCAGCAGCAGCACCGGGCAGATGGTCGAGGCCGTGAAGGCAAACACCAGTCCCACGCTTCCGGCCAGGGCCAGGGAGCCCGTCATGGACGCGATCCCCAACGGCACGACGGCGGAGATGACCGCCGCGAGCCGGAAGCCCCGGACGCTGCCGCCGAGCACGTCCTGGCTGATCACGCCCGCGAGCGAGACCACCAGACCGGACGTGGTGGAAAGGAAGGCCGCGAAGGCGCCGGCCACGACGAGGGCGGACAACAGGTCCCCGGCGGGGCCGCCGATCATCCGGCCCGGCAACAGCAGCACCAGCGCGTCGGCCTGGCCGTTCTGTGCCAGTCCGGGGGCAAAGAGGCGTCCGATCAGCCCGTAGGCGGTGGGGAACAGGTAGAAGACCGAGAGCAGACCCAGCACAATCAAGGTGGTCCGCCGGGCGGACTGGCCGTCCGGATTGGTGTAGAACCGCACCAAAACATGGGGCAGCCCCAGGGTCCCGAACAGCAACGCCACCAGCAGGGAGATGTTCTGGTAGGGATCCGCCGGGACGGCCGCGGTGGGATTCGCCCCGGCCTCGGCCACGGCGGGCGCGCCGTTGCCGGCCAGCACGAACAGGATGAAGAGGATCGGCACGGCCAGCGCGGTCAGCTTGAGCCAGTACTGGAAGGCCTGGACAAAGGTGATGGAGCGCATCCCGCCGGCCACCACGGTCACACAGACGACGGCAACGACAGCCACCGGGCCCACCCAGGCCGGCAGGCCGGTGGTGATCCGGATGGCCAGCGCGGCCCCGTGCAACTGCGGGACGATGTACAGCCAGCCGACCAGCACCACCACCACGCTGGTGACGCGTCGGACCGCCCGTGAATCGAGCCGGGCCTCGGTGAAATCGGGAATCGTGTAGGCGCCCGAACGCCTCAAGGGGGCCGCCACGAAGAGCAGCAACATCAAATAGCCGGCGGTGTAGCCCACCGGATACCACAGGGCATCCGTGCCGGAGAGCAGGATCAGCCCGGCGACGCCGAGGAAGCTGGCGGCGGAGAGGTACTCCCCGCCGATCGCCGAGGCGTTCCACCAGGGCCGGACTGTGCGCGAAGCCACGTAGAAATCCCCGGTGGTGCGTGAGATCCGGAGGCCATAGAAACCGATTACCGCCGTCGCCAGCGAGACGCCGGCGAACGCCGCGATGCCGACGACCGGGTTCACCGGCGCCTCACTTGTCCCCGGCCAGGTCCCGGTAGCGGGCCTCGTTCCGGGCCGCGGTCCGCACGTAGAGCCAAGCGCTGAGGCCGATCACGGGGTAGATCCCGGCCCCCAGGAGGACCCAGTCGAACGGCAGGCCCGCGATCGTCGACTGCGCCAGCCCGGGAACCAGCCCGAGCATGAGCGGAAAGGCGAGCAGGATCAGCAGGAACCCGCCAGCCACAACGAGACCCAGCCGCAGCTGGGAGCGGATCAGCGAGCGGACGAAGACCTGCCCGGCGTCGGATTCCTCCGCAGCGTCGCGGGCATCGGCGGATGAACGGGCGGCAGGCACCGCCGTGCCGTGCAGTGCCGTGCCGTGCACCGCCGTGCCGTGCAGTGCCGTGCCGTTCAGCGGGATACCGCGCGGTGCGGTCACGCGGACGCGCGTCATACCTGCGGCCGGATCCGCGTCGACTCAAGCTTCTCCCGCACCGACGGCAGGTGCCGGCGGCTGATGGGCAGCTCGGCGCCGGCCACGGTGACGCTGGGGCGGGCCGCCGCGAGCTTCAAATGGCTGACGTGGTTCAGCGCGATCAGGTAGGAGCGGTGCGTGCGGATGAAGCCGGCGTCGGACCATTGCTGCTCGAGATCGGCCAGCGGAACCCGGATCAGATAACTCGCATCCGCGGTGTGGAGCCTGGCATAGTCGCCCTGCGCCTGGACGTAGGTGACGTCCTCGCGGCGGATCATCTTGGTGTTGCCGCCTAGGTCCACGGTGATCATCTCCGGCGCCGGCGCGCCGTCCTTGATCAGTTCGCTGATCCGGCCGATGGACTTTGCCAGCCGCTCCGCCCGGACGGGCTTCAGCAGGTAGTCCACCGCGGCCAGCTCGAACGCTTCCAGCGCGCGGTCCTCGTCGGCCGTGACGAACACAACGGCCGGCGGGTGGGCGCTGCGGGAAATGGCGCGGGCGATGTCGAGTCCGGACAGCGCCGGCATATGGATGTCGAGGAAGACGGCGTCGACCTCTTCGACTGCGAGCGCCCGGAGGGCCTCAGCGCCGGAGGAGGCGCGGTGGATCCTGCCGATCCGGTCATCTTTTCGAAGCAGGAATGCCAGTTCCTCGACGGCGGGCAGCTCGTCGTCTGCCACGAGGACGTTAATCATGGTTCAAGACTACTGCCGAGGGCATTTTGGCCTGCATCAGGCACAGGATCAGGCGTCGTGACGGGGCTGAGATTTCGGCACCCGCATGGTGATCAGGGTCCCCTCCCCGGGAGCCGTTTCGATCACGAGCCCGTTCTCCTCCCCGTAGACCTGGCGCAGCCGGGCGTCGACGTTGCGGAGCCCGACGTGGTCGCCGTCGCTGTGCCCGGCCAAAACGGAGCGGAGCTGGTCCGGGTCGATGCCCACGCCGTCGTCCTCGATGGTGACCTCGGCAAAGGCCCCGGAGTCATTGGCCGTGATGGAGATGTGCCCCGGACCCTCCTTGGCTTCGAGCCCGTGCCGGACGGCGTTCTCGACGAGCGGCTGCAGGCTCAGGAAGGGGATCACGGTGCTGAGCACTTCGGGCGCGATCCGCAGGCTCACCTGGACCCGGTCGCCGAACCGGGCACGTTCCAGCAGTAGATAGCGGTCGATGCAGCGCAGTTCCTCGGCCAGGGTGGTGAAATCGCCGTGCCGGCGGAACGAATAGCGGGTGAAGTCCGCGAATTCCACCACGAGCTCGCGGGCCCGAACGGGGTCCGTGTTGATGAAGGAGGCAATCGCGTTCAGCGAGTTGTAGATGAAGTGCGGGCTGATCTGGGCCCGGAGTGCCCGGACCTCGGCCTCCATCAGGAGCGTTCGCGAGGCGTCGAGTTCGGCCAGTTCCACCTGGGTGGCTACCCAGTCGGCTACCTCACCCGTGGCGCGCACCAGCCCGGCGCCCGCGGAGGGGGCAAAGGCGGCCACGACGCCCACCACCCGCGCGCCGGCCTTGATCGGGGCGATCACGACGGCGCGCTCCGCCTCGGGCGGCAGCCTCCCGGGGGCGTCGCCGTCGGCCAGCAGCTGCAGCTCACCGGCCGGGATCACGGCGGTGTGGCCGCCGTCGAGCACGCGGGCCGCGAGCCCCATCAGCGCCGGCTTCAGTTCCTCTCCGGCCCCGTCCCAGGCGAGTACTCCCGTCGTGTCGGTGATCGCCAGCGCATCGCAGCCCAGCAGGCTGCGCAGCTGCCGGCTGGCCTTGGCCGCGCCGGTGGGGTTGAGGCCGGTCCGCAGGTGCTGTCCGGCCCGGGAGGCGGCATGCAGGGTCTTGTACGTGGCCTGCTCCGCGTCGGTGCCCAGCTCCCGGAAGGAGCGGAGAACCTTGAGTCCGACCGCCACGACGACGGCGATCGCCATCGCGATCACGGCGATGGCGGCAGCGGTGTACAGCGGAGAGTCCGGCATGCTGCCAGCGTAGCGCGGGCACCGGTGGCGTGCGGCTCCGGCACCGCCGTTGGGCGCAGCATCAGGACCACTGAGCGACGCAGGGTCCGGCAGAGATGGCATGTTGGGCAGGTCACGGTGCACAGTGATAGGAGTCACATTGGCGGAGGACTGTTCCAATGCAGCCATGGCAGCCGGTGTGGACTCACCAGTCTCAAGGAGGAGGAACGATGGGTCATGACGCCCAAGAAACGGACGCAGCGGCGGCCGTGGACTTCAAGGAAGTCCAATCGACGGAGCGGTTCCAGGAACTACGCAAACGTCACCGCAGCTTCGTCTTTCCGATGGCCATAGCGTTCTTGCTCTGGTACTTCGCCTACGTTCTGCTGGCCGACTACGCGGTCGACTTCATGTCCACCAAGGTGTGGGGCAACATCAATATCGGCCTGATCCTGGGCCTGCTGCAGTTCGTCTCCACGTTCGCCATCACGAGCTGGTACGTCAGCTACTCGAACCGGAAGCTTGACCCGATTGCCGCGGAAATCCGCCACGAAATCGAAGGCCATGAATTTGACCAGCACGGCAACCAAGTGAGCGGATCAGCGACATGACAGTAATGGTTCCCGCGGCGGTCGACGTCGCCGCCCTCAAAGACACCACCTTGCTGAACATGGCCATCTTCGGCCTGTTCGTGGCGGTCACCATGGTGATCGTCTTCCGCGCGAGCCGCAACAACAAGACGGCGGCCGACTACTACGCCGCCGGGCGTTCCTTCAGCGGTTCGCAGAACGGAACGGCCATCGCCGGCGATTACCTCTCCGCCGCCTCCTTCCTCGGCATCACCGGCGCGATTGCGATCAACGGCTATGACGGCTTCATGTACTCCATCGGCTTCCTTGTCGCCTGGCTCGTCGCCCTGCTGCTGGTCGCCGAACTGCTGCGCAACACCGGCAAGTTCACGATGGCCGATGTGCTCTCCTTCCGGCTCAAGCAGCGCCCGGTGCGCATCGCTGCCGCCATCTCGACCCTTGCGGTCTGCTTCTTCTACCTCCTGGCCCAGATGGCCGGTGCGGGCAGCCTGATCTCCCTGCTGCTGGGCATCAGCGATTGGGGCGGACAGGCCCTGGTCATCATCGTCGTCGGCGCCCTCATGATCATGTACGTACTGATCGGCGGCATGAAGGGCACCACCTGGGTGCAGATCATCAAGGCGATCCTCCTCATCGCCGGTGCCGCGGTCATGACCTTCTGGGTCCTGGCGATCTACGGCTTCAACCTGTCGGCGCTGCTCGGCGGCGCCGTGGAGACCGCAAACAACCCGGCGATCCTCAACCCGGGACTGCAGTACGGAAAGTCCGAAGCCTCCAAGCTCGACTTCATGTCCCTCGGGCTCGCCCTGGTCCTCGGCACCGCCGCCCTGCCGCACGTGCTGATGCGCTTCTACACGGTTCCGACCGCGAAGGAAGCCCGCAAATCCGTGGTGTGGTCCATCTGGCTGATCGGCCTGTTCTACCTGTTCACGCTGGTCCTCGGATACGGCGCTGCGGCGCTGGTCGGTGCTGAAACGATCAAGTCGGCCCCCGGCGGGGTCAACTCGGCCGCACCGCTGCTCGCCTTCTACCTTGGCGGCCCGCTGCTGCTCGGCTTCATCTCGGCCGTGGCTTTTGCCACCATCCTTGCTGTTGTCGCCGGCCTGACCATTACCGCGGCGGCATCCTTTGCCCATGACATCTACGCCAACGTCATCGCCAAGGGCAAGGCCGACGCCGATACCGAGGTGAAGGTTGCCCGCCGGACCGTCGTGGTCATCGGAGTCCTGGCCATCGTCGGCGGCATCTTCGCGAACGGCCAGAACATCGCATTCCTCGTGGCGCTCGCGTTCGCCGTGGCCGCCTCGGCCAACCTTCCGACGATCGTCTACTCGCTGTTCTGGCGCCGTTTCACCACGCAGGGTGCCATCTGGAGCATGTATGGCGGCCTTGGCTCGGCGATGATCCTGATCGCGCTCTCCCCGGTGGTTTCGGGGACCACGACCTCAATGATCCCGGGCGCCAACTTCGCGATCTTCCCGCTGAGCAACCCCGGCATTGTCTCCATTCCGCTCGCCTTCTTCCTGGGCTGGCTCGGTACGGTGCTGGACAAGAAGCTGGAAGACACCACCAAGCAGGCCGAGATGGAAGTGCGCTCCCTCACGGGTGTGGGCGCCGAAAAGGCCACCGAGCACTAGATCCGTCAACGCCGGCGGCATCGGCCGGCCAGAACAACAGGAGCTCCCGTGCAACGCACGGGAGCTCCTGTCGTGGGTACGCCCTGCTCAGGCCGGAAGCCTGAGGCGGACATTGCCCATCTTGAGCTCGTCCGTGCCCTCGGGTCCCGCAGACGCGCGTTGCCACGCCGTCGGGCGCTCAGCCTTCCGCAGAGCCCCGCTCGAGCAGCGGCTGGATCCGGAACGGAATCAGCTCGCTCATGGCCAGTGCCGTATCCGTCCGGTCCACGCCGTCGCAGGCAAGGATCTTTCCGTTGATCCGGAACAGGTCCTCGGCGTCCAGGGCCACGACGCGCAGCAGCAGATCCGCAGAGCCGGTGAGGCCATAGCCTTCCAGGATTTCCGGGATGCCCGCAAGCTCCACCGCCAGGGTGCCCAGTTTCTGCTGCTGGACGTGCACCGAAATGAAGGCCATCAGCGGGTAGCCCAGCGAGGCCGGATTAATGCGCCGTTCGAAAGACAGGAAGACGTGCTTCCTCTCCAGCTGGGCCATCCGGGCCTGCACGGTATTGCGCGACAATCCAAGCTTCTGGGCCAAGGCAACCACGGTGCGCCGCGGATCACGGGCCATGGCCGAAAGCAGCCGGGTGTCGGTGCCATCCAAGGTTTGCATAATGCGCAAGATTAGCACGGTCATGACCGCCCGGGCAGGGCATAATGCTCAGTTTTTTCGTAGGTGGTTGTACCCCCTGTGCATTGTGAGTAGGGTCACAATTATCCGGGGCAACGGCGCCCGGGCGGCCGGCTTGCACGGGGATCACAAGTCTTCCGGAGCACTGGTCAGACGACGTCAGAAGGTTGCGGACAACATGTTTACCGACGACGCGGGCAAGGGCGGCATCGCCGCCGGCGGCCCCGGGAACAGCGCAGAATCAAACAGGCGGACCGGTGGGGACCTCGTCCAGCTGATCACCCCCGGGGGTGAGCGGGTCAGCCATCCCGAGTTCGATTCCTGGGTCCAGGATGTCAGCGACGAGCAGCTCGGCGCACTCTACGAAGACATGGTGGTGATCCGCCGGATCGACGCCGAGGCGACCGCCCTTCAGCGCCAGGGTCAACTGGCCCTCTGGCCTCCGCTGCTGGGCCAGGAAGCATCGCAGATCGGCTCGGCCCGGGCCCTCCGGGACGACGACTTCGTCTTCCCCAGCTACCGCGACAACGGCGTCGCCTACTGCCGCGGGGTGAACGTGGAGGACATCGTCCGGGCCTGGCGGGGCAACGCCCTTTCCGGCTGGGACCCGTTCACCGTGAACGTTGCAACGCAGCAGATCATCATTGGCTCCCAGACCCTGCACGCCACGGGCTACGCCATGGGCATCCAGAACGACGGCGCCGACTCGGTGGCCGTGGCCTACTTCGGCGACGGCGCCACGAGTGAGGGCGACGTCAACGAAGCCCTGGTCTTCGCGGCGAGCTTCCAGGCGCCCGTGGTCTTCTTCTGCCAGAACAACCACTGGGCCATCTCCGAGCCGGTCAGGCTGCAGTCGCACATCCAGATCGCGGACCGGGCCGCCGGCTTCGGCATCCCCAGCATGCGCGTGGACGGCAACGACGTCCTGGCGGTGATGGCCGCGATGCGCGTCGCCCTCGACCGGGCACGCCACGGGGGAGGTCCCACTTTCATCGAGGCAGTCACTTACCGGATGGGCCCGCACACGACGGCGGATGATCCCACCCGCTACCGGGACGCCAACGAGCTCGAGGACTGGGCCGCCAAGGATCCGATTTCCCGGCTGAAGTCCCTGCTGGAACGCAAGGGCCTGCTCACCGCGGAGTTCGAAGCCGCCGTCAGCGCAAAGGCGGACGCCGTGGCCAAGGCGCTGCGGGCCGGCACGATCAACATGCCCGAGCCGCAGCCGCTGGATATCTTCAGGCACGTTTACAGCACCTCCAATTCCTGGCTCGACCGCCAGCAGGACCACTATTCCCGCTACCTGGCTTCCTTCGGCGATCCCGCAGAGGCCGCTTCTGAAGAAGGTGCACGCTGATGACGCAGATGACCTTTGCCCGAGCCATCAATTCGGGCCTGCGCAAGTCCCTTGAAAACGATCCCAAGGTCATTCTGATGGGGGAGGACATCGGCGCGCTCGGTGGCGTCTTCCGGGTCACTGACGGCCTGCAGAAAGACTTCGGCAGGCACCGCGTGGTCGACACCCCGCTCGCCGAGTCCGGCATCATGGGCACCGCCGTGGGCCTGGCGTACCGCGGGTACCGCCCGGTGGTGGAGATCCAGTTCGACGGCTTCATCTACCCGGCGTTCGACCAGATCGTCAGCCAGGTCGCCAAGATGCACTACCGCACCCAGGGTGCCGTCAAGATGCCGATCACCATCCGCGTTCCGTTCGGCGGCGGCATTGGCTCGCCGGAACACCACTCCGAATCCCCGGAGGCGTACTTCACGCACACCTCCGGCCTTCGCGTGGTCAGCGTCTCCAACCCGCAGGATGCCCACACGATGATCCAGCAGGCCATTGCGTGCGACGATCCGGTGCTTTACTTCGAGCCGAAGCGCCGCTACCACGACAAGGGCGACGTGGATGAGTCCCTGGATCTCAGTGCCGCGCTGTCCATGGAGAAGGCCCGCGTGGTGACCGAGGGCAAGGACGTGACCCTGGTGGCGTACGGTCCCCTCGTCAAGACCGCCAAGGACGCAGCCCTCGCCGCTGCGGATGAAGGCGTTTCCGTTGAAGTCATCGACCTGCGTTCGCTGGCCCCGCTGGACTTCGTCACGCTGGAAGCTTCGGTCCGCAAAACCGGGCGGCTCGTCATCACGCACGAGGCGGGCCAGTCCGGCGGGCTCGGCGCCGAAGTGGCTGCCAGCATCACCGAACGTTGCTTCTACCACCTCGAAGCCGCCCCGGTCCGGGTGACCGGCTTCGATGTCCCGTACCCATACTCCAAGCTCGAAATGCACCATCTGCCGGGCCTGGACCGGATCCTGGACGGCGTCGACCGTGCCCTTGGCCGGCCCAACTCCCTCAGCGGGCTGGAAGGATGACCGCCGCCATGATTAAGGAATTCAGGCTGCCGGACCTCGGCGAAGGTCTCACCGAATCGGAAATCGTTGCCTGGAGGGTCGGGGTGGGGGATACCGTCTCGCTCAACCAGATCATCGCCGAGGTGGAGACAGCCAAGGCAGTCGTCGAGCTGCCCTCCCCGTTTGCTGGCGTGATCACTGCTCTGCACGAGCAGCCGGGCACCGTGGTCGAAGTGGGGAAACCGATCGTGTCCATCGAAGTCGAGGGCGACGACGGCGCCGCCGCCTCAGCCGCCTCAGCTGACTCGGCTGACAGCCAGGCGGCCAAGCGCGAGCCGAACCTGGTCGGGTACGGCGCCGTCCTCGAGGCCTCCGGCCGTCCGTCCCGCCGCGTCCGCAACTTCGCGTCCCCGGCCGTTGTGTCCGAACCGTCCCCGGCCGTTGCGTCCGAACCGTTGCCGGCCGTTGCGTCCGTACCGTTGCCCGAGGCGGCGGCCGTGCCCGGCCCGGTGGTACAGCCGGCTCCGGTGGTACGGCCGGCTCCGGTGGTACGGCCGGCCCCCGTGGTACAGCCGGCTCCGGCGGTACAGCCGACCCCCGTGGCCGGGCCGGCCGGACAACGTCCCGCCGCCCCGGAAACGGGCCGCCCGGCTGAGCGCCCGCGTTCGACGCCGCCGGTCCGCAAGCTCGCGAAGGACCTTGGGGTCAACCTGGAGGACGTTTCCGGCACCGGCGAACACGGGCTGATCACCCGGGACGATGTCCGGAATTTCGTCGGCGGCGGGGACCTGCCGGTAGCACCGCATGACCTGGCCGGCGCGGCGGCCCCGGCCCTGGGACAGGCGCAGGCTTCGCGGGAAACGCGCACACCGATCAAGGGCGTCCGCAAGTTCACCGCCGCCGCCATGGTCTCCAGTGCCTTCACGGCCCCGCACGTCACCGAGTTCCTGACCGTCGATGTCACCGCGACCATGGAACTGCTGGCCCGGCTCAAGGCCAGCCGCGCTTTCGCCGGCTACAAGCTCACCCCGCTGACGCTGGTGTCCAAGGCCGTGCTGATCGCGCTGCGGAACCACCCCACGCTCAATACCCGGTGGGACGAGGCGAACCAGGAGATCGTCCAGTTCAACTACGTCAACCTGGGCATTGCCGCGGCGACTCCGCGGGGACTGACAGTGCCGAACATCAAGGACGCGGACCGGCTGTCCCTGAAGGAACTGTCCACGGCTCTGACCGAACTCACTGACACGGCGCGCGACGGCAGGACTGCGCCCGCCGAGCTCTCCGGCGGAACCATCTCGATCACGAACATCGGTGTCTTCGGCATCGACGCCGGCACGCCGATCCTCAACCCGGGCGAGGCCGCCATCCTTGCCCTCGGTGCCGTCCGGAAGATGCCTTGGGAGTACCAGGACGACGTGGCCCTGCGCCAGGTCATGACCCTCAGCCTCTCCTTCGACCACCGGCTGGTCGACGGCGAGCAGGGCTCACGGTTCCTGCAGGATCTCGGCACCATCCTGGCCGACCCGGGCATGGCCCTGGCCATGGCCTAGCATTCCCAGCTCGCAAGCTGCCGGCCGTTCCTCCCGAGAAGGAGGGGCGGCCGGCAGCTTTTTTCTGTTCGGGGTTGCTTGTGCGGGTGTGCATCCGTCCGGGCTTTGAGTGCAATGTTCGACGGCGGCCCGCTGATTCCCGGCGTGTCCGCGCCAAAGTGCCCCCGGGAGCGCGCCCGGCAGGTCCGTGGAGTGGCTGGGCCGTGGGTGGCTGAGCCGGTGGGGCGGCTGGCAGTTTGTTCTGTGCGGGGTTGCATCCGTCCGGGGGCACTTTGAGTGCAATGTTCGACGGCGGCCCGCTGATTCCCGGCGTGTCCGCGCCAAAGTGCCCCCGGAGGCGCAGCTCGAAGCGTGTGTGCGAGGCTCAGCGAAAGGGGCGGGTCAGTTGAGCGGAGCGGGGACGGCGGGGGCCATCAGGGCGGCCAGGGCCATGCTCTCCAGCAGCGGGCGGGCTCGCTTGGTGGCGATCCGGCGACCGTGGCTGCGGACCGAGTGGGGCGTGGAGTTGATCAGGCCGAAGGAGGCCTGCGCCCGCATCCGCAGTTCGGCGGCCTCGGTGTCGACGTGCAGCCCTGCCAGCACCTCGACCCAGAGTTCCACGTAGTTGCGCTGGAGCGTGCGCACCTCGGCCTGGTCGTCCGGGGCGAGGTTGCTGAAGTCCTGGTCCTGGACCCGGATGACGTCCGGGTTGCTCAAGGCAAAGTCGACATGGAACTCGACGAGGCCGCTCAACGCCGCTGCGGCGCCGTCGGAATCCGCTACCACCCGCCGGCCGCCGTCGAGCAGCTCCTGGCTGACGCTCAACAGCAGGGCACCGAGGACGGCCTGCTTGCCGGCGAAGTGCCGGTAAACGGCCGGGCCGCTGACCCCCGCTGCCGAACCGAGATCCTCCAGGGACACCCGGTTGAAACCATCCGCGGCGAATAGGGCGGCGGCAGCGGAGAGCAGCGCCTGCCGTCTGTTCTCCTTGGCCTGGCCGCGCTGGGTTGGCGGGGCCTGGGTTGGCGGGGCCTGGGCCGGCGCGGACGGGGTCGGCGCGGACGCGGTTGCCAGCGCGGCCTGGGCCTGCACCGGCGGGGCTGCCGCGGCCTGGGCCGGCGCGGCCGGGGTTGTGGGCCGCTGCGCAACCCGGGCAGTCTGGCTGGGCTCGGTCACCGGCACATCCCTCATCTCAAAATCCAGCTGTTCACGTGGCCCCGTGTTGGACATCACAGTTAATATAGACTAACCTAAATTTCAGTTATGCGTCACTAACCGAAGCGGCTGCAAGGCCGCAAGGTGGGCCTCCGGCACGGAGCCCGGGAACGGAAGCAGTCAATGGAGACAATCGCCAGCCAGGTGGACGCCACGAGCGCCGCCTACGCCGCGAACCGGGCAGCCCAGCTGGGGCTGGCCCGCGAGCTGAAGGAACGGCTCGCCAGGGCTGCGCAGGGCGGGCCGGAGAAGTCCCGCGAACGCCATGTGGCCCGCGGCAAGTTGCTGCCGCGGGAACGCATCGACCAGCTGCTCGACGACGGCAGCCCGTTCCTGGAAATCGCACCGCTGGCTGCGAACGGCATGTACGGCGATGACTCCCCGGGCGCCGGGGTCATTGCCGGCATCGGACTGGTCCACGGCCGGCAGGTCCTCGTCATCTCCAACGATGCGACCGTCAAGGGCGGCACCTATTACCCGATGACCGTGAAGAAGCATCTGAGGGCGCAGGAAATCGCGCTGGAGAACCGCCTGCCCTGCATCTATCTGGTGGACTCCGGCGGCGCCTTCCTGCCAAAGCAGGACGAGGTCTTCCCGGACAAGGAACACTTCGGGCGGATCTTCTTCAACCAGGCCAAGATGTCCGCGGCCAAAATCCCGCAAATCGCCTCGGTGATGGGCTCCTGCACCGCTGGCGGCGCGTACGTCCCGGCCATGAGCGATGAAACCGTCATTGTCCGGAACCAGGGCACCATCTTCCTCGGTGGGCCACCGCTGGTGAAGGCGGCCATCGGCGAAATCGTGACCGCCGAGGAGCTCGGCGGCGGCGAGGTGCACTCGAAGATCTCCGGCGTCACCGACCACCTGGCCGAGAACGATGAGCACGCCCTGCAGATCGTGCGGGACATTGTCTCCACCCTGCCCAGGCCGACAGCCCCCGCCTGGGACGTGGACACCGCCGTCGAACCCGTGGCGGATCCGGACGAGCTCTACGGCGCCGTCCCCACCGACGTCAACGCCCAGTACGACGTGCGCGAGGTGATCGCCCGGCTCGTGGACGGCAGCCGCTTCCACGAATTCAAGAAGAACTACGGCACCACGCTCGCCACCGGCTTCGCGAAAGTGCACGGCCACCCCGTGGGCATCGTGGCCAACAACGGTGTGCTCTTCAGCGAGTCCTCGCTCAAGGGCGCCCACTTCATCGAGCTTTGCGACCAGCGCGGGATCCCGCTGATCTTCCTGCAGAATCTCTCCGGCTTCATGGTGGGAAAGGACTACGAGCAGGGTGGCATCGCCAAGAACGGCGCCAAGATGGTCAGCGCCGTCGCCACCGCCCGGGTCCCCAAGCTGACCGTCGTGATCGGCGGGTCCTTCGGCGCCGGCAACTACTCCATGTGCGGGCGGGCCTACTCGCCCCGGTTCCTCTGGATGTGGCCGGCCTCCCGGATCTCCGTGATGGGCGGCAACCAGGCCTCCAGCGTGCTCGCCACCGTGAAGCGCGACCAGTACGAGGCCCGCGGCGAGGAATGGTCCGCCGCGGACGAGGAAGCCTTCAAGGCCCCGATCAAACAGCAGTACGAGGACCAGGGCAGCCCGTACTACTCCACCGCCCGCCTCTGGGACGACGGCGTGATCGACCCCGCGGACACCCGCACCGTCCTGGGACTGGCGCTCGACGTCGTCTCCCGCACCCCGCTGCCGGAGACCTCCTTCGGCCTTTTCCGGATGTGAGCCAGCAGTGACTTCCCCAGCACCGAGCCGTACCCCAACACCCCCGAAGCCCCTGTTCGGCACCGTCCTGGTGGCCAACCGCGGCGAGATCGCCTGCCGCGTGATCCGGACCCTGCGTGCCCTCGGCATCCGATCGGTCGCCGTCTACAGTGACGCCGACGCCGGCGCCCGCCACGTGCACGAGGCCGACGTCGCCGTCCGGATCGGCCCGGCGGCCGCCGCCGAGAGCTACCTCAAGATCGAGGCCATCATCCAGGCCTGCCGCGGCACCGGCGCCGAAGCGGTGCACCCGGGCTACGGCTTCCTGAGCGAAAACGTCGACTTCGCCCGGGCCCTGGCGGACGCCGGCATCACCTTCATCGGCCCCGGCGTCGAATCCCTCAACGTCATGGGCGACAAGATCCGCGCCAAGAACCACGTCGCGGGCTACGGCGTTCCGGTCGTCCCGGGCGCCGCCGAACCCGGGATGACCGACGCGCAGCTGATCGGGGCCGCGGCCGGCGTCGGCTTCCCGCTGCTGATCAAGCCCTCCGCCGGCGGCGGCGGCAAGGGGATGCACATCGTGGAGCGGCCCGACGAGCTGGAGGCCACCCTGGCCACCGCCCGCCGGGTCGCGGCGAGCGCCTTCGGCGACGACACCCTCTTCTTGGAGCGGCTGGTCCTCACGCCGCGCCACATCGAGGTCCAGGTCCTGGCGGACAACCACGGCAACGTCATCCATCTGGGGGAGCGCGAGTGCTCGCTGCAGCGCCGCCACCAGAAGGTCATCGAGGAAGCACCATCGCCGCTGCTGGAGGCACTGGACGACGGTGGCGCCACCCGCGCCCGGATCGGCGAAGCCGCCTGCAACGCGGCACGCAGCGTTCATTACAGCGGCGCCGGTACCGTGGAGTTCCTGGTCTCGGACAACGCGCCGGACGAGTTCTTCTTCATGGAGATGAACACCCGCCTGCAGGTCGAGCACCCGGTGACCGAGATGGTGACGGGCGTCGACCTCGTCGAATGGCAGGTCCGGATCGCCGCCGGCGAGGCGCTCACGGTGACGCAGGACGACGTCGTACTCAACGGTCATTCCGTCGAGGCGCGCGTCTATGCGGAGATTCCGGAACGGAATTTCCTGCCCTCGGGCGGCGAGGTGGCGCTCCTGGATGAGCGGGGCACGGTCTTCACCGCGAAGGAAGACCGTGCGGCCCTCAGCCCGGCGTCAGCGGATCCGGCCCTCCGGATCGATTCCTCACTGCGGGAAGGGCTCGTAATCTCCAGTGATTACGACCCCATGCTCTCCAAGGTCATTGCCTGGGGAGCGGACCGCGCGGCCGCGCTGGACAAGCTCGACGCGGCCCTCGCCCGGTATACCGTGCTCGGCGTCGAGACGAACGTCGAGTACCTGCGCCTGCTGATCAACGACGCCGACGTCCGGGCCGGCCGGCTGGACACCGGCCTGATCGAACGCAGGATGCCGGACTTCAGCTTCCGGCGCGTCGGGGATGCCGAGCTTATTGCCGCGGCGATGCCCTTCTGGGTTCAGGCTCAGGCCCGGGGCCACACCCTGGGCCTGGCAACGGCGGGGTCCCCCTGGGCCAGCACCACCGGCTGGCGCCTGGGCGCACCGGCGCCGTGGACGATCAGCTTCGGTGTTCCCGGCGGGGGACTCGCCACCGTCGCCGTCACCTGGCAAAGCAACCTGGATCTGGGGCACGCCCGCGTCAGGGTCGACGGCGGGCCTGAGCATCCGGTGAAGGTCCTCGGACTGTCCGGCTCCGACGTGCTCCTGGAGGTCGACGGCGGGGAACGACGGTTCGCGCGGGCGTCCGCCTGGGCGGATCACCCGCCGGCGGGCAGGCCACAGGCTGTCTACGTCGGCAATGAGGGCTGGTCCTGCCGGCTTGAGGTGCTCAGCCGCGAAGCGAAGCTGGCCCGGGTGCTGGCAGCCATTGAACGCGTTGAGGGCGCCGCCGACCCGGCGGTGCGCTCGCCGATGCCCGGCACCGTGGTCTCTGTGTCCGTCCGCAACGGCGACGCCGTGGAAGCCGGCCAGGTGCTGGTCTCGGTGGAGGCGATGAAGATGGAACACCAGCTGGTGGCCCCCCTGGACGGAACCGTCCACATCAGCGTCGCGTCCGGTGACCTCGTCAAGGCGGACCAGGTGCTTGCCACCATTCACGCCGGGGACCATCCCCGCGTGCCTTCCACGGCGGAAGACGCGATCGAGGAAGCCGCCGTCGCCCTGGGCGCCGCCGAGTAGCAAGCGCCCAAGCCGACGCCGGACGACCGGGAGCAGTACAGACCACAGCTCCACAGACCACAGCTCCGCAGTACAGGCCACAGACACGCAGTAGACCAGCAGGACAGACAGAGGAGTTACCCCCAATGGCAGATTTTGAACTCAGCGAGGAATACCAGGAGCTCAGCGACACCGTCCGCGAGTTCGCCGACGAAGTCGTGGCCCCGGTCTCCGCCAAGCACGACGAGGAACACAGCTTCCCCTACGAGATCGTCTCCCAGATGGCGGACATGGGCCTCTTCGGCCTGCCCTTCCCGGAGGAGTTCGGCGGCATGGGCGGGGACTACTTCGCCCTGTCCCTCGCGCTCGAACAGCTCGGCAGGGTGGACCAGTCCGTCGCGATCACCCTCGAGGCCGGCGTCTCACTCGGCGCCATGCCGATCCACCGTTTCGGCAACGAGGCCCAAAAAGAGGAATGGCTGCCGCTGCTGGCCTCCGGCAAGGCGCTCGCCGGTTTCGGCCTGACCGAGCCGGAAGCCGGCTCCGACGCCGGCGGCACCAAGACCACGGCCCGCCTGGAGGGTGGGGAATGGGTTCTCAACGGCAACAAGGAGTTCATCACCAACTCCGGCACCGACATCACCAGGCTCGTCACCGTCACCGCCGTGACCAGCCAGGAGGAACGCCCGGACGGCAGCCTTAAAAAGGAGATCTCCACCATCCTGGTGCCCACCAACACCCCGGGGTTCACGGCGGAGAAGGCCTACAACAAGGTCGGCTGGAACGCGTCGGACACCCACCCGCTGACGCTCAACGACGTGCGCGTCCCGGAAGCCAACCTGCTCGGCACCCAGGGCCGGGGCTACGCCAACTTCCTCTCCATCCTCGACGAGGGCCGGATCGCGATCGCGGCCCTCGCCGTCGGTGCGGCACAGGGCTGCGTGGACCAGTCGGTGAAATACGCCAAGGAACGCAGCGCCTTCGGGCAGAACATCGGCAAGTACCAGGCCATCGCATTCAAGATCGCCCGGATGGAAGCCCGCGCCCACACGGCCCGCCTGGCCTACTACGACGCGGCCGCCCGGATGCTCGCCGGCAAGCCGTTCAAGACGCAGGCGGCCATCGCTAAGATGGTCGCAGGCGAGGCAGCCATGGACAACGCGCGGGACGCCACCCAGGTGTTCGGCGGCTATGGCTTCATCAACGAATTCACCGTGGCGCGCCATTACCGCGACTCCAAGATCCTTGAGGTCGGCGAGGGCACCACGGAGGTGCAGCTGATGCTGATCGCCCGCGAACTGGGGCTCTAACCCGCCCGCTGGCCGGACCCGTCGAGAGAAGGACCAACGATGATTGACAAAGTTGTTGCCAGCGCCGCCGAGGCCGTGGCGGACATCCCCGACGGTGCCTCGCTCGCCGTCGGCGGGTTCGGGCTCTGCGGCATCCCGGTGGCCCTGATCGATGCCCTGCACGAGCACGGCACGAAGGACCTGGAAACCGTGAGCAACAACTGCGGCGTCGACGACTGGGGCCTCGGGATCCTGCTCAAGGACGGCCGGATCCGCCGCACCGTCAGCTCCTACGTGGGGGAGAACAAGGAGTTCGCCCGGCAGTACCTCTCCGGCGAACTCGAGGTGGTCCTCACCCCGCAGGGCACGCTCGCCGAGAAGCTGCGTGCCGGCGGCGCGGGCATCCCGGCGTTCTACACGCCGGCGGGCGTCGGTACCCAGGTGTCCGAGGGCGGCCTGCCGCAGAAGTACGACGCCGGGGGCAACGTCGCGATCGCGTCGGCCCCCAAGGAGGTCCGCAGCTTCCACGGCGCCGACTACGTCCTGGAGGAATCACTGAACCCCGACTTCGGCCTCGTGCACGCCTGGAAGGGCGACCGGCACGGCAACCTGATGTTCCATGCCACCGCGATGAACTTCAACCCGCTGTGTGCGATGGCAGGACAGGTCACGATCGCCGAGGTCGAGGAGCTCGTGGAACCCGGGGAACTGGACCCGGAGCATATCCACGTACCCGGGATCTTCGTCCAGCGCGTCGTGCTCGCGCCGCAGACCGAGAAGCGCATCGAAAAGCGGACGATCGCGGCGGCCGGGGCTGGCACTGCCGCCGGCGGCGTCGGCGACGCTGCCTCAGCAACCGAGCAGGCAGGAGCCTAGCCATGGAAACCCTCAGCCCGCAGGGCGAACCTCCCCGCCCGGAAGCCGTCCGGCACGAATACCGGCGCTCCGCCGTCGAACATCCCGAAGTCAAGGGCTGGACCCGCAACGAATTGGCCGCCCGGGTGGCGCAGGAACTGCGCAACGGCCAGTACGTGAACCTCGGCATCGGCATGCCCACGCTGATTCCCAACTACATTCCGCCCGGCGTGGAGGTGGTGTTGCACTCGGAGAACGGCCTTCTCGGCGTCGGACCGTACCCGCGCGAGGACGAGGTGGATCCGGACCTGATCAACGCGGGCAAGGAAACCGTCACGGTCAACAAGGGCGCGGCGTTCTTCGATTCCGCGGCCTCGTTCGGCATGATCCGGGGCGGCCACGTGGATGTGGCCGTGCTCGGCGCGATGGAGGTCGCCGCCAACGGCGACCTGGCCAACTGGATGATCCCGGGCAAGATGGTCAAGGGCATGGGCGGGGCGATGGACCTCGTCTTCGGCGCCAAGAAGGTGATCGTGATGATGGAGCACGTGGACCGGAACGGCAGGCCCAAGATCGTGGAGCGCTGCTCGCTGCCGCTGACCGGCAAGGGCTGCGTGGACCGGATCATCACCGACCTCGCCGTCATCGACGTCGTGGCCGAGGGCGGGCAGTCCCGCCTGGTGCTCCGTGAACTGGCCCCCAACGTGACCCCCGAGGACGTGGCCGCGGCCACCGGCGCCGAACTCTTCGAGGAAGACCAGGAACTGACCGTATGACAACGGACGCATCGGAGGGTGCCGGACCGCGGGTCATCGAACAGCGCGGCCTCTACTTCGACGAGCTCGAGGAGGACGTGGTGTACGCGCACCGGCCCGGCCGGACCGTGACAGAGACGGACAACGTCCTGTTCACCACCATGACCATGAACACCCAGGCCCTGCACCTCGATGCCGCCTGGAGCGCCGGGCAGCCGTTCGGCCAGCGCCTGATGAATTCGATGTTCACCCTGGCCACCGTGGTCGGGCAGTCCGTCCCGCAACTGACGCAGGGCACCATCATCGCCCAGCTGGGCATGACGGATGTGTCCTTCCCGCACCCGCTGTACCACGGCGACACGCTGTACACCGAGACCCTTGTGACCGGCAGGCGGCTGTCCTCATCGCGCCCCGGCCAGGGCGTCGTGACCATGAAGCACACCGGCCGCAACCAGCACGGCGACGTCGTGGCCCTCGCCACGCGCAGCTGCCTGATGTGGACGCGCGCGGCCCACGCCGCCGCGCAGCAAAAAGACCTGCCCGGAAAGAAACTGCCCGGAAAGAAACTGCCCTGAAAGAACGCGCTCAAGAGGGGAGAATAGACACATGACTTTCCTGATGGGCCCCGCCCTGCTGTTCTGCCCGGCCGACCGTCCCGAGCGCTACCAGAAGGCTGCCGAGCGTGCTGACGCCGTCATCGTGGATCTGGAGGACGCCGTCGCGCCGGCAGACAAGCAGCGCGCCCGCGGCGCCATTCTCGCCCAGCTGGGCTCCGCCGGCGATGTCCCGGAACTGGATCCGAGCCGGACCATCATCCGGGTCAACCCGGCGGGGACAGAGGAGTTCGAGAAGGACCTCCACTGCCTCAAGCACACCCCGTACCGGCACGTCATGCTGGCCAAGGCGGAGAGCGCGGCCCAGCTCAGGGCGCTGGAGGGCTACAGCGTGCTTGCGCTCTGCGAGACGGCCGCCGGGATCCTGAACGCCGCCGCCATCGCCGCCGAGCCGAACGTCGTGGGCCTGATGTGGGGCGCCGAGGACCTGCTCGCCTCCCTCGGCGGCACCTCCAGCCGGACCGACGACGGCGGCTACCGTGCCGTGGCGGTGCACGCCCGCTCCACGGTGCTGCTGGCCGCCCGGGCCGCCGGCAAGGAAGCCGTCGACTCCGTGTATGTCAACATCCCGGACCTTCACGGCCTGGCCGTCGAAGCCCGCGACGCCGTCGCCTCAGGCTTCGGTTCCAAAGCCTGCATCCACCCGAACCAGGTGGCGGTGGTCCGCGGGGCTTATGCTCCCTCTGAGGCCGACGTCACCGCCGCCGCGGAGCTGCTCGACGCCGCCGCCGGGGCGGGCGCGGGGGTGTTCCAGCACAAGGGCAAGATGATCGACGGGCCCATCCTCAAGCACGCCGAGTCCACGCTCCGCCGCGCCGGGCACTCGCCGGTCTAGGGCTGCCGGTCGGGCTGCTGCTGCAGGGTGCCGGCCCCGTGCTTCCACAGGTACCGGTTCTCGGGCCGGCCGGCCGCTCCGTAGCGCGGGGTCAGCCGGGCAAAACCCTGTACCACGAGGTACTCCAGGTAGCGCCGGGCGCTGACCCGTGACAATCCGAGCTGCAGCGCCAGGCCGGCCGCGGAGACATCCTCCCGGCCGGATTGGAGGGCCTCGACCACGGCGTCGAGAGTCGGCCGGGAAAGCCCCTTCGGCAGCCGCACCGCCGGCTCAGCCGCAACATCCACCGTGGCCGCGGTAGCCGCCAAGGACGCCGGGCGGCGGGACGGAGCGACCAAGCGGTCGATGCTCTCCTGGTCCAACGGCCCCGCGGACGTTCCCGCGGCCAGCTCGCGGCGAAGAGCCAGGTACTCGTCCAGCCGGTCGTTCAGGGCCTGGGAAGTGAAGGGCTTGACCAGATAGTGCAGCACGCCGCCGGCCATGGCGGCTCGCACTGTGTCCAGTTCCCGGGACGCCGTGATGATCAGCACGTCCAGGGGCTGGCTGGGCTGGTTCCGCAACACCTGCAGAACGTCCAGGCCGGACATATCGGGCAGGTGGATATCCAGCAGGACCAGCTCCGGCAACAGCTCCGCCGCCAGGTCCAGGCCCTGCTGGCCGGTGTGGGCCATGCCCACTACCTCGAAGCCGCCGCGGGCCAGCAGGAAGCCGTGATGGATCCCGGCCACTGCCACGTCATCGTCAATGATGAGGGTGCGTATTGCGTTCATTGTCTCTGGAGTTCCGCCTCTTTTGTCCTGAGCACTACCGTAAAGCACGCGCCGCCCAACGCCGAGGAGGATACCTCCGCCAGGCCGCCCCTGCGACGGGCAACTCGCTGGACCAGGGCCAGGCCGAAGCCGCGGCTGTTGATCCCCTCCGCCTCCTTGGTGGTGACGCCGGCCTCGAAGACGCGGGCGCGCTCGGCCTCGGGGACTCCGGGTCCTTCGTCCTCCACCATGATGGTGCGGGTGCCGTCCGACGTCTCGGCCAGCCGGACGGCGATGGTGCTGTCATAGCCGGCGGCGTCCACGGCGTTGTCGATCAGGTTGCCGAGGACGGTGATGACGTCTCCGCTGCCATCGGGCGAGCAGACCGAACCCGGGCTGACCACGATCTCGATGCCGCGTTCGGCGCAGACCGTGGACTTGGCGATCAGGAGCGCCTGCACACCGTGATCCGTGATGCCCGCGGCCAGCGGACGGTTGGCGAAGGCCGCGTCGCTGTGGCTGCGGCCCAGGTACTCGACCGCCTTGTCTCGCTCGCCCAGCTCCAGGAGCCCGGAAATAACGTGCAGCTTGTTGGCGAATTCGTGGGCCTGGGCCCGCAGCGCCTGGGTCACGTCAAGGGCACCGTCCCGGTCCCGCAGCATGGCGTGCAACTCCGTGCGGTCGCGGAGAATCAGGACCTTGCCGACCTCGCGGCCGTCCACGGTGGCGGCGTTGACCTTGCCCAGCAGGATCCTCTCGCCGGAGAGGACGAGCTCATCCGTCGCGGACCCCGCGGCCAGCAGGCGCTGGATGCCCGGTTCCAGGTAGGCGGCGGCCGGCGAACCGGTGATCTCCTCGCCGACGCCAAGCAGCCGCCGTGCCTCATCATTGACCAGCGCGACCTTTCCGTCGGCGTCGACCGCCACGAGTCCTTCGCCGAGGCCGTGCAGCATGGCGTCCCGGGTTTCCAGCAGGGCCGCAATGTCCTCGGGCTCCAGCTTGTAGATCCGCCGCCACACCATTTTCGAGATGTACATAGCCCCCAGCGAACTCAGCACGGCTGCCACCAGCAGCCAGCCGAACAACTGCGGCAGGTCCTCGTGGAGGTCCTGGGCGAGGGTGCTCTCCAGCACCCCTACCGAGGCCGAGCCGATCACAGTGCCGGTGCCATTAAAGATCGGCACCTTCACCCGCCAGGATTCGCCCAGCGTCCCGGTCTGGGTGCCGACGTAGATTTCCCCGGACAGCGGGACCGAGGGGTCCGTGGAGACGGGCTTTCCGATTTCGGCCGGGTTGGGGTGCGACTGCCGGACCCCGTTGCGGTCGGTCACGACGACGTAGGTGACGTTGGAGGCTTGCCGGATGACTTCGGCGATGGGCTGGATGGTCTCCGCCGGGACCGGCGTGCCGAAGGCGTCGACCACGGACGGCAGCCGGGCCACGCTTTCGGCCACGCCGATCAGCCGGCCCTTGTAGGCATCCCTGAGCTGTTGCTCCTGCATCCGGATGGTCACGGCCCCGACCGCGGTGAGAACAGCCAGGACGATGCCCAACTGCAGCGCGATCAGCTGGAAACGGAGCGGAATCGTGTGAAGCATGTCACAAGTTTCCCATCTAAAATTGTTGCTATCCGCCAAAAAGCGTGCTCCTGCTGTGACCAATATGACCACTATTATCTCTACGGCCAAATTCTGGCCACGGCCGAAGTCCGCGTTTAAGGTCGGGGAAGTGATTGACGATGACGTGCATCACATTCATTCAAGGAGAGAAATGACTTCCCAGTTCAACTTCACCCGCCGGGCCGCCCTCGCCGCGGGAGCTGCCGGCGTCGTCCTGGCAATGTCCGCTTGTGCCGGCGGTGGAAGCGGCGCCGCTTCCACCCAGTCCGCAGCCGCTGAGCCGCTCAAGAAACTCAGTATCATTGTCCCCGCCAACCCGGGCGGCGGCTGGGACCAGACGGGACGCGCGATGCAGCAGGACCTGCAGTCGAACAAGCTCGTCACCTCTGCCCAGGTCACGAACATCGGCGGCGGCGGCGGGACCAACGGGCTCGCCAAGCTCGCGACCGAGAAGGACGTCAACACCCTCATGGTCATGGGCTACGTCATGGTGGGTGCCGTCGAGACCAACGCCGCAAAGACCCGGCTGGAAGACACCACGCCGATCGCGCGGCTCACCGAAGAGCCGCTGGTGCTGGTGGTGCCGGCATCGTCGAAGTACCAGTCGGTCACCGACCTCGTGGAAGACATCAAAGCCAACGGCAAGGGCGTCGCCATCACCGGCGGCTCGGCCGGCGGCGCGGACCACATCCTGGCCGGTCAGATCCTCAAGTCCCAGGGCGTCGAGGCGGACAAGCTGAACTACATCGGCTACTCCGGCGGCGGCGAATCGATCGCGGCGCTGCTCGGCAACAAGGTCCAGGCCGGCATTTCCGGTGTGGGGGAGTACGCCGAACAGGTGAAGGCCGGCAAGGTCCGCGCTCTCGCCGTCTCGGGCCCGGCCGAGGCGCCGGCGCTGCCGGGCGTCAAGCCGCTCAAGGACCAGGGCGTCGACGTCGTGCTGACGAACTGGCGCGGAGTCGTGGCACCGGGCTCCATTGACGAGGCCCAGAAGGCCAAGCTGACCGATGTGGTCACGAAGCTGCACGAGTCGGAGGCCTGGAAGTCCACCCTGGCCAAGAACAACTGGGACGATGCCTTCCTCACGGGTGACGATTTCAAGACCTTCCTGACCGAGGACATCGCCAAGGTCAAGACCACGTTGACCGAGATCGGCCTGGTCAAGTAACAATGTCCGCTCATGCAGCAATGCCCGCCAAACGGCCGATCGGGGAGATTTTGTTCGCCCTGTTGTTCGTCAGCGTGGGCGCAGCCGGTCTCCTGACGGCGGGCTCCATCCCGATCCCGCCGTCGGAGACGGGGATCGGCCCGCGGGCGTTCCCCTACATCGTGTGCGGGCTGCTCGTGATCGTGGGGACCGGCATTGTCGTACAGGTCCTCCGCGGCAAGGTCGGGCAGGCCGAAGAGGGCGAGGACCTGGACGTGACCGCCAAGACCGACTGGGTGGCGCTGGCAAAGCTCGTCGGCTTCGTCGTCCTGCACATCTTCCTGATCGAGCCGGCAGGCTGGCCCGTGGCCGCCGCGGTGCTGTTCAGCGGGGCCGCCTGGTCCCTCGAGGCGAAGCCGCTCTGGAAGGCGATCATCATTTCCGTTGTCCTGGCACTCGTGCTGCAGTACGTCTTCGGCGGGCTGCTGGGCATTTCCCTGCCGCCGGGACCGTTGCTTGAGGGGGTGCCGTTCTTCCATGGATAGTTTCATGCTGCTCCTTGAGGGCTTTACGACGGCGTTGCAGCCGGTCTACCTGCTCTACGCCCTGGGCGGCGTCTTCGTCGGCACCGCCGTCGGTGTCCTGCCGGGCATCGGTCCGGCGATGACGGTGGCCCTGCTCATGCCGATCACGTACGCCCTGGATCCGGCGGCCGCGCTGATCGTGTTCGCCGGTATCTATTACGGCGGCATGTACGGCGGCTCCACGACGTCCATCCTGCTGAACACGCCGGGGGAGTCCTCCTCGATTGTCACGGCGCTGGAGGGCAACAAGATGGCCAAGGCAGGGCGCGGCGCCGCGGCTCTGGCGACGGCGGCCATCGGTTCGTTCATCGCCGGCACCATCGCCACTGTGCTGCTGTCCTTCCTGGCTCCCGTCATCGCGGAGCTTGCAGTCGGCCTCGGGCCGGTGGATTACGTGGCGCTCATGGTGGTGGCCTTCCTCACCGTCGGCGCACTGCTTGGGGCGTCCGTACTGCGGGGCCTGGCCTCCCTGGGGCTCGGGCTCTTCATCGGGATGATCGGCATCGACGACAGCACGGCGCAGCAGCGCTTCACCTTCGACAACCCCACCCTGGTGGACGGCGTGGACATGGTCCTTGTGGCTGTGGGGCTCTTTGCCCTCGGCGAAGCCCTCTACGTCGCGTCCAAGCTGCGGCACGGGCCGATCGAGGTCATCCCGGTCAGCAAAGGCAAGAACGCCTGGCTGTCCAAGGAGGACTGGAGGCGGTCCTGGAAGCCCTGGCTGCGCGGTACCTTCATCGGCTTCCCGATCGGGACGGTGCCTGCGGGCGGGGCGGACGTTTCCACCTTCCTGTCCTACGCCGCGGAGCGGAAGCTGGCCAAGGGCGCCAACAAGGCGCAGTTCGGCAAGGGCGCGATCGAAGGCGTGGCGGGTCCGGAAGCGGCCAACAACGCCGCGGCCGCGGGTGTCCTGGTGCCGCTGCTGACCCTCGGCATTCCGACGACGGCGACGGCAGCCATGATGCTGACCGCGTTCCAGCGCTACCAGATCCAGCCCGGACCCCTGCTCTTCGAGAACCAGGGTGCCCTCGTCTGGACCCTGATCGCCTCGCTGTACGTGGGCAACCTGATGCTCCTGGTGCTGAACCTGCCGCTGGTGGGCCTGTGGGTGAAGATTCTTCAGATCCCGCGGCCCTACCTGTATGCGGGCATCCTGGTCTTTGCCGCGCTGGGCGCCTTCTCGGTGAACTTCGCCGCGACCGACGTGGGCATCCTGCTGGTGGTGGGCATCCTGGGCTACTTCATGCGCCGCTACGGCTATCCAGTGGCGCCGATGGTCGTGGCCATGATCCTGGGGCCGATGTTCGAAGTGCAGCTGCGCCGCTCGTTGCAGCTCTCGCAGAACGACCCCATGACGCTGTTCTCCTCACCCTTCGCGGTGGTTGTGTACCTCTGCATGGCCCTGATCTTCGCCGGTTCCTGGTGGCTTCGCCGCCGCCAGGCCGCGCTTGAGGCCCTGCCCGTGAAGGACGACGTGTCAGTCTAGGCGTCTAGCCGGGAAGTTGGTGCCCGGGTCGCGTCGGCCCGGACCCGCAGTATCTGCCGCAAATGGCCGGAATGGTGAATCCATTCCGGCCATTTGCGTCAGACGGCCGGCCGGTATCAATCTTTCGCGGGCAGGGACACCGGCGGGATGGCCACATACAGCGGGGTCCGGATCCAGCGCTGGCCGGTAGCGCGGAACTCGGCCCGCGTGGAGAAGCGGTAGAGGTAACTGCGGACCCGCACCCAGCGGGGGCGTCCGCCGTCGAACGGGTCGTGGCGCAGCAGCCGCAACATCGGCCGGTCGGCCTCCAGCAGCTTGGCCAGGAACGCGTAGAACCACTCCTCGTGCACCGTACGCAGCGGCAGGAACCACATCAGCCAGTCAAGCCGGAGGTGGTAGGGCGCGTACTGCCGCGGAAGGCGGCGGACGTGCCCGGGCTTTCCCTTGAATTCGTATTCCCGCCAGTCGGCGTCGTCCCCCGGGTCCGCGTCGAGGGTTCCCTCCACCACGATCTCGATCCGCCGCTTAGTGACCGTGCCGAACGCGCCGTAGGTGTTGACCAGCTGCCAGCGGTTGAAACTGGCATTCATCAGCTGATAGTGCGAGAAGAGGTTCTCGATCGGCCGGTAGCTCAACACCACGTGCAGCACGGTGGCGAACAGGACTACCACGAGCCACGGCACGGGCGCCTGGCTGCCGGCCGGTGCACCGGCCACTCCTGCGGACGCGGCGTGCCAGTCGAGCGGGATCGCCGGCACCACGGCGTGCGCCACCGGGTCGCTGATTGCGGCGAAGGCGAGCAGGATTGCCATCCAGTTGAGCCAGGCAAAGTTCCCGCTGGCCACGAGCCAGAGCTGGGTGAAGATGATGATCCCGGCCGCGGCGCTCGCCAGCGGCTGCGGGGCGAAAAGGAAGAATGGCACCACCAGCTGGGCGAAATGGTTGCCCAGGACCTCCAGCCGGTGCCACGCCTTGGGCAGCAGATGCGCCTGCCGGCTCAACGGCCCCGGCATCGGCTGGGTCTCGTGGTGGTAGTACAGGGCCGTCAGATCCCGCCACTCGGACCCGCCCCGGATTTTGATCAGGCCGGCGCCGAATTCCAGGCGGAACACCAGCCACACCAGCAGGATCAGGATCGGCCATGGCGGGGGAGTCTGGTCAGAGCCCAGGAAGGCCGCCGTGAACCCTGCCTCGAGCAGCAGCATCTCCCAGCCGAAGCCGTAAAACGTCTGGCCGACATTGACCACCGACATGTACAACAGCCACAGGGCCAGGAACGCCAGCAGCGGAACCCACGGCGGGCCGAGCTGCGGCAGGCCGAGGACCAGGGTGGCCGCGATGGCCATGCCGCTCCAGCAGACCGCCCGCAGCAGCCGGTCCGAGTAGCGCCAGCGGAACAGGCTGGGCCTGCCCAGGCGGCGGAACCCCTCCAGATACTCCGGCACCGGCAACAGGCCGCGCTCGCCGAGGAGGGCAGGAAACTGGTTGAGCGAGGAGAGGAAGGCCACGAAGTAGATGGTCGCGATGCCGCGCTGCAGTACCTGCCGGGCGAACTCGTAGTCCGGCGCGTCGAACCATGCGGTCCACTCCACGAGTCACACGTTACGCCTGCCGCGCAGGCCGTCAATCCGCGGGCGGACTATCCGGAGTCGGTCCGCCTGCGTCGGTCCGCCTGGTCAAGCCGGGCCAGCAGCCACGGCGCTAGGATCGAATCATGTTTGCCCTGGTACTCATCGCCGTGGTGGCCGGGGCACTGGCTCAGCGGCTGGCCGGCCTCGGCTTCGGCCTCCTCGTATCCCCGGTCCTCGTGGTGCTGCTGGGCCCCTTTGACGGCGTCATGATCATCAACCTCTGTGGTGCGGCGTCGTCGCTGCTGATCCTGTCCAGGGTGTGGCGGCACGTTGATTGGCGGCGCTACGCAGGCCTTGCCCTCGCTGCGCTGCTGGGGGTGGTTCCCGGTGCGTGGCTGGCCAGCAACGTCCCGGAGGCGCCGCTGGAAATCTGCATCGGGGTGCTGCTCGTCATTGCCCTGCTGGCATCGCAGCGGCTGAAGCGCAGCTCATGGCGCGCCACCGGCCCGGTCCCCATGGTTGCCCTGGGATTTTCCAGCGGACTCATGAATGCGGCGGCCGGTGTCGGCGGCCCGGCGATCACCGCGTATGCCGTCGCCACCCGTTGGGAGCAGAAGAGTTTCGGTGCGACCCTGCAGCCCTACTTCGTCACCACCGGCCTGTCCTCGCTGCTCAGTAAATACCTCTTTTCCGGCGGCCACCTTCCGGCCCTGGAGACCTGGCAATGGCTGGGCATCCTGACGGCCATGGTGGTCGGCATCGCGGCCGGTGATGTCCTGTCCGGACGGATCCGCCCCGGGGTCGTCCGGGGAATTGTTGTCGGCGTTGCCTACGCCGGTGCCGTTTCCACCATGGCCAAGGGCGTGCTGGAGTTGGCGTTCGGCTAGCTAGTCGGACGGCGCTGGCCACCAAGTAGGCGGACGACGGCGGGACCTCCCGCCGTCGTCCGCTTTACTGCGTGCATTGGTCCCGCGACCTAAAAGACGCCACTGATTTTAGGTCGGCTTCCATATTTTCCGGGATTTGCACTGGATAGCATTGGGTGACCGGACAGAGCCGTCCGGTCTGGTGTCGATGTCAGAAGGAAGCTCATGGCCGCAGCTACAGTGGACGACATCCTGTCGGATCTCCCTCTGGGTTTCGCCAGCCTCATGCTCCGGCCGTCCCGCGCTGATTCTCCGATCGAACGATTTCTGATCGTTGACGCCGACGACGAGACTTCCGACGGCGGGGCGGCGTTCGTCCTGCTGATCGGCGTTCGCGGACGCTCCGCCTTGCCGGCGCTGCGGCGCCTTCTGAAGAATCCTCCCCTGGTGCTGGCCGTCAAAGGCAGTCCCGGGGAACTCGGGGAAGCCGAAGAGCTGCTCCGGGCCGCCGGAACGGGCCTCCTTCTGGTGGACCCGGCCGCGGACTGGGACCGGCTCCTCTCAATTGCCAAGGACCGCATCCAGCCACGCAGCTACCAGAGCGAAGTGCTCACGCTGCTGGAAGAGGACCTGTTCGCCATTGCGCAGACGACCGCCCGCCTGACGTCGAGCCACGTGGTCATCGAGGACGCCGCCAACAAGGTATTGGCGTACTCCACGGTGACGAATGACATCGACGAACTGCGGAAGGCGTCGATTCTGGCCCGGCGCGGTCCGCGCAAATACGAACTCCTCCTCAAGGACCTGGGTGCCTACCGTGAACTGCACCGGACCCGCCTGCCTGTCCGGGTTCCGGCCCGGCCCCAGGACGGGCTGCGGGAGCGCGTCGCCATCACCCTGTTCGCAGGCGACCGGATCATGGGGTACATCTGGCTGCAGGAAACCGGGGACGGCTTCGGCGCCGACGTTGACTATGTGCTGAACGGATCAGCCGCTCGGGCGTCGGCCGAGTTGATCCGCTACCGCAACCAGCAGTCGGTGCACATGCGCGAGGACCGGATTGTCCGGATCCTCTCCGGCGCGGCAGAAGCCGCGGCGAGCGCCCACAGCGAGAAAATCCCCGCGGACCGCCCAACAGCCCTTATCCTGATAGGAATGTCGGCCGCTGAAGCGCAGGAAGACGATGCAGCCCTCAAACATGGGGAACTCGCCAACCTCGCATCCATCCATGCGGCAGCCTACAAATCGTCAGCCATCGTAGGACAGTTCAACGGCGACACCGCCGTGATCATCCCGGCACTCCAGTCCTCCAATGCCGAAGCCGGGCTTCGGAGCCTTGCCGAGGCCGTCGTCAGGGACGCCGGGAAGCACCTTGGCATCACTCCGTTCGCAGCGGTGGGACCAATCGCACCGGATCTGCTGTCGATTCATTCGGTGACCGCCAAAACGGAGGCACTGCTCGGCTGCATGCGGCGCTCGGGGACCGCTTCCGTGGCCACTGTGGACGATTTCGAAACGGACATCCTTTTCCACGAAGCAGTTGAGAACTTCACGGCCTCGGACTTCCGCCATCGCAGCCTCTGGGCTCTCCTCCGCGACGATGGCGAGCTGGCCGAAACGCTTCGGGCTTATTTCGAGGTGTCGCTGGATGTGGCCGAATGCGCCCAGCGGATGAAGCTGCACAAGAACACCGTCTACTACAGGATCAGCAAGGTCAGCCGGGTTACCGGTCTGAATTTCAGCGATCCCCGCCATTCATTGGTCGCCCTCCTTCACATTCAGGAGTGGGCCGGCACGCATAAGGAGCATCTGGGCAAGAAATGATGACAGCACTCGATTCGCCGCCCCTTGGCCTGGTCCTGGATGAAATTGTCCGCAGCCACCGGCCCCGGAGTGAAGCAGGGTCGGTTCCCGCCAGCATCCCCCACCTGTCATCGCCGCCGTTCGACCGTTTCGGAATTGCGGTGGCCACCACGTCCGGGGACGTGTTCAGCTCCGGTGACGCCGATCTTCCCTTCTCCATCCAGAGCATCTCGAAGGTCTTCACCCTGGCCATGGCGCTCAGCGCCGATGACCCCGATGCGCTCTGGTCCCGGGTGCTCCGCGAACCGTCAGGAACGTCCTTCAACTCCCTGGTGCAGCTTGAAGTGGAGCACGGCATCCCGCGGAACCCGTTCATCAACTCGGGCGCCCTGGTGGTCACGGACCATCTGATGGAAAGATTTCCCGACGCCGCCGGCCAGGTCCTGCGCTTCCTCGCCGGTCAGGTGGGTCACCAGAATGGAAGACAGAGTCCGTTCATCGACGAGGTGGCCGCAAAGAGTGAGCTCGCCAACAGCAGCCGCAACCTGGCCCTCGCCCACTTCCTGAAGGACTTCGGCAACCTGCGGCGGCCCGCCCAGGCAGTGGTTGAAAACTACGTCAGGCAGTGCTCCATCATGATGAGCTGCGTGGAAATGGCCCAGGCCGGGCTCTTCCTCGCGCAGGACGGGCGGGGAGCGCGGGGAACCGTGGTCTCCCGGAGCGAGGCCAAACGCATCGGCTCCATCATGCTGACCTGCGGCATGTATGACGCGGCCGGCGAGTTCGCCTACCGCGTGGGGCTTCCCGGGAAGAGCGGCGTGGGCGGCGGCATCCTGGCCATCGTCCCCGGCGAGTGCGCCATCTGTGTCTGGAGCCCCCGGCTGGATTCCAAAGGCAATTCCCTGGCCGGGACAGCGGCCCTCGCTGATCTGTCCGACCGCACCGGGTGGTCAGTCTTCTGACCTGACCCCAGCTGTCCCCACAATTTCCCGCTAGTACCCCCATTTAGATCTTTGACAGGTCGAAAGGAACACCCATGCCCAGCAACCCCAATGACGCGGTTGGTTTGTACGAGGCCGACGGCGGCCACGCCCATGCCCCGGATGCCCTGATCCATGCCGAAGACGCCGGCTACCACAAGGGCCTCAAGGCGCGCCAGATCCAGATGATCGCCATCGGCGGCGCGATCGGCACCGGCCTGTTCCTCGGCGCGGGCGGACGGCTCAACGCCGCCGGCCCGTCGCTGGTCATCGCCTACGCGGTCTGCGGATTCTTCGCCTTCCTGATCCTGCGTGCGCTGGGCGAACTGGTGCTGCACCGCCCGTCGTCGGGCTCGTTCGTGTCCTACGCCCGTGAGTTCTTCGGTGAGAAGGCAGCCTTCATCTCGGGCTGGTTCTACTGGATCAACTGGGCCACCACCACCATCGTGGACATCACCGCCGCCGCGCTGTACATGAACTTCTTCGGCAAGTACGTCCCCTGGATGGGGGCGGTGCCGCAGTGGGCCTGGGCACTGATCGCGCTGGTGGTGGTTCTTTGCCTCAACCTCGTCTCGGTCAAGGTCTTCGGCGAACTCGAGTTCTGGTTCGCCCTGATCAAGGTGGCGGCGCTGGGGGCGTTCCTCATCATCGGCACGTACTTTGTCATCTTCGGCACGCCGGTGGACGGCCAGGATGTCGGGCTGAGCCTGCTCTCCGACAACGGCGGCATCTTCCCCAACGGCCTGCTTCCGATGATCATCCTGATGCAGGGTGTGCTGTTCGCCTACGCTTCGATTGAGCTGGTGGGCACGGCCGCGGGTGAGACCGAGAACCCGGAAAAGATCATGCCCAAGGCCATCAACTCGGTGGTGTTCCGCATCGCCGTGTTCTACGTGGGCTCCGTCATCCTGCTGGCGCTGCTGCTGCCGTACACGTCCTACGAGAAGGGTGTGAGTCCCTTCGTGACGTTCTTCGGCTCGCTGGGGATCCAGGGCGTGGACGTCATCATGAACCTGGTGGTCCTCACCGCCGCCCTGTCTTCGCTCAACGCGGGCCTCTACTCCACGGGCCGCATCCTCCGCTCCATGTCCATGGCCGGCTCGGCGCCGAAGTTCGCCCAGCGCATGAACAGGGCAGGCGTCCCTTACGGCGGCATCGCCCTCACGGCAGTGGTCTCGCTGCTGGGTGTGCCGCTGAACTATCTGGTGCCCGCGCAGGCCTTCGAGATCGTGCTGAACGTGGCCTCGGTGGGAATCGTCGTCACGTGGGCCACCATCGTGGTGTGCCAGATCCAGCTCAAGCGCTGGGCGGACAGGGGCTGGGTGGAACGCCCCTCCTTCCGGATGTTCGGTGCGCCCTACACCGGCTATCTGTCGCTTCTGTTCCTGCTCGGCGTGCTGATCATGGTCTTCATCGATTCGCCGCTCACGCTGCTGGTGACCCTCGTGGCCTCTGCCCTGATGGTGGCCGGCTGGTATGCCTGCCGGAAGCGGGTCCACGAGATCGCCGAGACCCGGAAGGGCTATACGGGCGCCGCCCCCGTGGTGGCCAACCGGACTCCAATCCGCTAAGCGATTACCCTGCCACCGCCCCCCGGTTCGGCTGCCCAATCCCCTCACCAAAGGACTGAAAGCCCCCATGAAGCTACTAAATCCGCTGAGTCCCAACACTTCGCCTACGGAAAGCCAGGCGACAGACAGTTGCGAGGACGGCTGCTTCTTCTGCACCGGACCGGAAACAGACTAGGCACCACCAATCGTTCCGCTGGTTCCAGCGGAACTGCCCTGCACCCTCACTCAACGCAACCAAACCCAACCCAATCCGAGAAGACAAGAAGTGATGACAACGGAGTCCGCAGCAATCATGACCGCAACCGACACGCAGCCGTTCGAAGGCGACACTATCAACCAAGGCCCCGTACAGCCCGTCCCATCGACTATCCCGGCGAACCTGAATGGCGGCGGTACCCTGAAATCCGCCGGGCACGTAATTGTTGACTCCCTCGTGGCCCACGGCGTCGAACGCACCTTCGTTGTTCCCGGCGAGAGCTTCCTGGACGTCCTCGACGGGCTGCACGGTTCCGACATCGAGACCGTGGTCTGCCGCCATGAGGGCGGCGCCGCCTACATGGCCGAAGCGGACGGCAAGATGAACCAGCGTCCGGGCGTGGCCATGGTCACCCGCGGGCCTGGCGCGGCAAACGCCCACGTTGGCCTGCACACGGCCTGGCAGGACTCCACCCCGATGCTGCTCTTCGTCGGGCTGATCCCGTTTGCGCACCGGGACCGGGAAGCGTTCCAGGAATTTGATATCAAGGCTTGGTTCGACACAGGAGCCAAGCGCGTCATGGTCCTCGATCACGCCGAGCGGGCGTCCGAGATCGTTGCCGAAGCCATGTTCGCGGCAATGAGCGGTCGGCCCGGCCCGGTTGTGGTGGGCTTGCCGGAAGACATCATCCGCCAACTGGTGGATCCTGCCCTGCACCCCACCGTCCCGGTGGCCACGGGCGGCATGAGCACCACCGATGCCGCAGCACTGGCCGCCGCCCTTGCAAAGTCCTCGAAGCCCCTTTTTGTCACGGGCGGCAACGACTGGACCCAGGACGCGGCCGATCAGCTCACCGGATGGCTCGAAAAGCACCATATCCCGGCCGCCGCGGAATGGCGCACGCAGGGAACAGTACCCTTCGACTCCCCGTCCTATGTGGGCCCGATCGGCTACGGCCGCCCCCGCCCCACGTACGACCTGTTCGAGGAAACCGACCTGCTCGTTTTCGTCGGGACGGTCCCGGGCGATGTGATCACGGACGGTTTTGTCTGCAGGCAGGACTGGAACAAGACGAACTTCCTGGTCACCATAGATCCCTCTTTGCGCGGCCGCTCCGGCCCGGTCTCACGGCAGATTGTGGCAAAACCGGACGCCTTCGTCCGGGACCTGCTTGAAGTCGACCTGCCCGTGAAAGAGGAGTGGAAAGCGTGGACGGCCAGGATGCGCGCCGAGCAGACGTCCTTCGCAAGCCTGCCTCCGGCCACACCCGGCGACGGGCCGGCAAAGATGGACACCCTCATGGCGAACCTGGTCCCGCGGCTGCCCGAGGACGCCATGGTGACATTCGGGGCGGGCGAGCACACCAACTGGGCGCACCGGTACTTCCCCACCCGGCGCTACGCCTCCATGATCAGTGCCAGGAACGGCTCAATGGGCTACTCGGTTCCGTCGGCCATCGCCGCCTCACTGGCCAGTCCGCAGCGGCGGGTGGTCACCATCGCCGGTGATGGGGAGTTCCTCATGAACGGCCAGGAGCTGGCCACCGCCGCACAGTACGGGGCCACGCCGCTCATCATCGTGATGGACAACCAGGAATACGGCACCATCCGGACCCACCAGGAACGGCACTACCCGTCCCGGGTTTCGGGCACGCAGCTGAAAAACCCCGACTTCGGCCTCATGGCCCAGGCCTTCGGCGGTTTCGGCATCACGGTCACCCGCGACCAGGACGTGCCGGCGGCCCTCGACGCCGCGTTCCAGACCATCGACCAGGACGGGGTGTTTGCCCTGATCCACCTCATCGTGGAACAGCGCGTAAAAGCCTACTGACCGTTCCGCGCGCCGGCCCGGACAGCACGGCCGGCCCGGACGCAACGCAAGGAGGACGACGGCGGGACGCCGTCGTCCTCTGCGGTGCCGTCCTCGGCGGTATCGGCCTAGCTAGGCCTTCCCGGGGCCCAGGACTACTCCGGGCCCCCGGGGCACACCGGGGCACACCGGGGCACACCGGGGCACTCCGTGGCCAGCGATTCGCCACAATTGGCCGGAACGGACGGGCCGGTAGCGGCCAGATGTGGCAAATGGCCGCGGTCCCAGGCTTCCAAATGGCCGCGGCCGGGCATGGGTCGACGCAGGCCGGGGGAGTGCCAGGCGTCGCAAAAACACCGGGTGCGGGATACTTAAGCCATGCAGCCGCGCAAGATCGTCCTCCTCGGGTCCACCGGTTCCATCGGCACACAGGCGATTGACGTCGTCGACGGCGCCCCGCACCTGTTCGACGTCGTGGCCCTCAGCGCCGGCGGCGGCAACCCCGAGCTCCTCGCCCGGCAGGCGGTGCACACCCGCGCCCAGGCGGTCGGCGTCGCCAGCGGCGATGCGGCCGCGCTCCAGGAACTGATTGACGACGCCGCGCGCGCGGCCGGAGTGCACGGCTACCGTCCGGAGATCATCACCGGCCCCGACGCCTCGACCCGGATCGCGGAGACCGATGCCGACGTCGTGCTGAACGGCATCACCGGCTCGATCGGCTTGGCCCCTACCCTTGCCGCGCTCAAATCCGGCGCAACCCTGGCGCTGGCCAACAAGGAATCGCTGATCGTCGGCGGCTCCCTCGTCAAGGCCGCCGCCCGCGAAGGGCAGATTGTCCCGGTGGATTCCGAACATTCGGCGATCGCCCAGTGCCTGCGCTCGGGCACCGCCGCCGAAGTGGACCGGCTGATCCTCACGGCCTCCGGCGGACCCTTCCGCGGCAAGACCCGCGAGGAGCTCCACGATGTCTCCCCGCAGGACGCCCTCGCCCACCCCACCTGGGACATGGGCCTGATGGTCACGACCAACTCCGCCAGCCTGGTCAACAAGGGCCTCGAAGTGATCGAGGCGCACCTGCTCTTCGACATCCCGCTGGACCGGATCGACGTCGTGGTCCACCCGCAGTCCGTGGTGCACTCCATGGTCCAGTTCATCGACGGCTCCACCATCGCCCAGGCCTCCCCGCCGGACATGCGCCTGCCCATCGCGCTGGGCCTGGGCTGGCCGGACCGCGTCGCCGGAGCCACCCGGGCCTGCGACTGGAGCCGGGCCACCAGCTGGACCTTCGAACCGCTGGACACGGCGGCCTTCCCCGCCGTCGGGCTGGCCAAGGACGCCGCCAGGCGGGGGGGCACCTACCCCGCAGTGTTCAACGCCTCCAACGAGGAGGCCGTGATGGCGTTCCATGCGGGCAGGATCCGCTTCACCGACATTGTCGATACCATCGGAGCCGTACTCAGCGAACACACAGGTTCCTCCGGGCTGACGGTGGACTCCGTGCTGGATGCTGAAGGATGGGCACGCGCCCGCACCCACGAACGTTTAGCCGTCAGAAGCGTCTAGGAAGCAGCAGATTCAAGCATGAGCCCCGTCCTCCTCTTTATCCTCGGTGTCGTCTTTGTGGCGATCGGCATCGCCGTGTCCATCGCCCTGCACGAGGTGGGCCACCTGCTGCCGGCCAAGCTGTTCAAGGTCCGCGTCACCAAGTACATGATCGGCTTCGGCACCACGCTCTGGTCCAGGAAGAAGGGCGAGACCGAATACGGCTTCAAGGCCATCCCCCTGGGCGGCTTCGTCTCCATGATCGGCATGTATCCGCCGAACAAGGAGGACGGAACCGTCCGCCCCTCCAGCACCGGCATGTTCGAGTCGCTCGCCAGCGACGCCCGCTCCATGGCGCACGAGGAAGTCGGCCCCGGGGACGAGAACCGTGTCTTCTACCGGCTCCCGGTCTGGAAGAAGGTCATCGTCATGCTCGGCGGCCCGGTCATGAACCTCCTGATCGGCGTGGTCCTCACCGCCGTGCTGCTGATGGGCTTCGGCATCGCAACGCAGACCACCACCATCGCCGATGTCTCCAAGTGCCAGGTCAAGGCCGGCGAGACTGTGGACCCGGACTCCGCCGACTGCAAGCTCACGCCCGCCGCGGCCGCCGGGCTCAAACCCAACGACGTCATCACGGCTTTCGACGGCAAGACGGTGAGCAGCTGGGATGAGCTGACCGGCTGGATCCGCGCGTCGGCGGACAGGCAGGTCAGCATCACGGTGCAGCGCGACGGCGCCCCCGTCAGCACCAGCGTCACCCCTGTCCTCTCGGCCCGTCCGGTGATCGGCGACGACGGCCGGCAGGCCAAGGACGCCGACGGGACACTGCTCTACCAGGACGTCGGTTTCCTGGGCATCGGCGCGCAGACCACGCTCGTGCAGCAGCCGGCGACGGCGGTGCTTCCGATGGCGGGCGAGAACATCAGGCAGGTCGCCGGCGTCGTGGTGAACCTCCCGGCGCGGGTGGCCGGCGTGGCGCAGGCCGCCTTCAGCGAAGTACCCCGCGACCCGAACGGACCCATCAGCGTGGTGGGGGTGGGCCGGGTGGCCGGTGAGGTCGCCGCGATGGAACAGGTCCCGCTGCAGTCCCGGCTGGCCGCCCTGGTCGGCCTGCTGGCCGGACTCAACTTCGCCCTGGCCGTGTTCAACCTGATTCCGCTGTTGCCGCTCGACGGCGGCCACGTCGCCGGCGCGCTGTACGAGGGCGCCCGGCGCAGGATCGCCAGGCTCTTCGGCCGCCCGGACCCCGGCGCCTTCGACATCGCCAAGCTGCTGCCGGTGACCTACGTGGTCGCGGTGCTGCTGATGGGCATGGGCGCGCTGCTGATCTACGCGGACATCGTCAAGCCGGTCAACCTCTTCGGCTAGGTTGGCCCGCCCAGCGCGGGAGGATCCGGCCCCTTCCGGTTCCGGACGCCGGTGTCGAACCGGAAGACGGCTGATATCCGATTATCAGCCCAAAGTGGCTAATTTTGGCTAATCAGTTGAAATCGATTGATCATAGAGAATCAGCCGTTTAGGCTAAGCCCATGTACGTAATGACCATCGACCAGCGCGGGAGCACTTCCGACGTCGACCGTGTTCCGGGGCTGCTCGCCGAACTGTCTGCTCTCTCCAGTGCCGGGCGGTTCGAACGCTCGGTCGGCGACGAGGTGCAGGGCGTTCTTGAACGCCCTGCGGACGTCGTGGAAATCGCCCTGCATGCCCTGCGGGGCGACCGCTGGTATGTCGGGATCGGAGTGGGAGCCGTGGACCTGCCGCTGCCGGCCAGCCCGCGCGAAGGATCCGGACCGGCCTTCGTCGCGGCCCGGCTCGCGGTGGACCGCGCCAAGGCCTCGGCGGCCCGCGTGCCGCTCGCGGTCGTCCCCGGCGGCGCCCGCCGGGGACAGACTCCGCCGTCTTCCGAAGCATCCACCGGAGGAGACGGCGCCGGAGGCACCGGAACCGGAGCCGGAGCCGACGCCGGAGCTGGAGCCGGAACCGGGGGAGACGGCGCCAGGGCCTGCGCCAACGCCGAAGCTGTGCTGCGACTGATCGGCCGCCTCGTCCAGGACCGGACCGACGCGCAGTGGAAAGTTGCGGACATGCTGCGCTCTGTCCAACACGGCCAGTCGAGCACCCATGGCACCCAGAAAATCGCGGCCCGAAAACTCGGAATCACCGAACAATCGGTGAGCCGCGCACTCCTGCGCTCCGGCTGGCAGGAAGAATGGGCGGCGAGGCCGGCCGCCGAGATGCTGCTGTCCCTCGCACACGGATTGATCGCCGGAACGGACCGCCCCGGTGCAGACAGCAACGCAGAAGGAGACCGGTGAACGCCCTCTGGATCACCCTGGCCCTGCTCGCGGCCGGATTCGTCGGCTGGCCCGTCACGGCCCTGGTCTTCCGCCTGGCCCGGACCATCGACGAACGGGCCGACGCCGGCGCCGGTGACGCCGTCGGCCAGCCGTCAGCCGAGGACGCCGGCGCCGAGGATCCCGCGGCCGACTCTACAACCGACGCCGTCAGCGCACAGCCGGACCGTCAGGACGCCGACGCCGACAAAAGTGCCGCTGCCGGCGCCGCCGGCTCCGCTGCGGCCGCCGGCACAGGCTCCGCGGGGAAAGCAGCGGCCGGCACAGACATAGTCAGCACCGCCCGGATCCTGCGTGGAGGGGCGATTATCGGCATCCTGGAACGGCTGGCTGTCTGCCTGGCCATCCTGGCCGGCCAGCCCGTCGCGATCGCGTATGTCGTCGCCATCAAGGGTCTGGGGCGTTTCGCCGAGCTTAAGGAGACGCCGGTGGCAGCCGAGAGATTCATTATCGGAACTCTGACCTCCATGCTGTGGGCGGCGGGGATCGCCGCGCTGGCCAAGGTGTTCTTCCTGGGCTGATCGCGGGTGTGCCCGGGTTCGGCCGCGGTCTCTGCAGCTACAGCCTGTGCCGCCTGGCCGGCTGCCGGATGGGTACCTGGCCGCCGGGGCGATAGTGTATCCGTATGACTGTTTTTGCTGTTGAGTATGTGTACGACGCCGAATCCACCGAAGCCCGCAACGCCAGCCGCCCTGCGCACCGCGAATGGACCGCGGGACTGGCGCAGGAGGGCACGCTGCTCGCCAGCGGCCCCTACGGCGACGGCGCGGGCGCGCTCCTTATCTTCAAGGCGGCCGATGAGGCGGCCCTGAACGAGATCCTCAAGCAGGATCCGTTCGCCGCCGCCGGCGCCATCTCCGGCACGCGCACGACTGTTTGGGCGCCCCTGACCGGCCTCCTGGCCGGCCACGCTGCCTGACCGGTTCCGCCACAGACACCATCGATTTTTCGCTCTCTAAGGAGTCCATGTGACCTCGGTCAGCCTGGGAATGCCGTCGGCACCGCCCCCCGTCCTCGCTCCTCGCCGGAAGACCCGCCAGATCAAGGTGGGCTCGGTAGGTGTCGGCTCCGATTCCCCGATCAGCGTGCAGTCGATGACGACCACGCCGACCACGGACATCAACGCCACGCTGCAGCAGATCGCCGAGCTCACCGCCTCCGGCTGCGATATCGTGCGTGTTGCCTGCCCGTCCGCGGACGACGCCGAGGCGTTGCCCATCATTGCCCGGAAGTCCCAGATCCCGGTGATCGCGGACATCCATTTCCAGCCGAAGTACGTCTTCGCCGCGATCGAAGCCGGGTGCGCCGCGGTCCGCGTGAACCCGGGCAACATCCGGAAGTTCGATGACCAGGTCAAGGAAATCGCCCGGGCCGCCAGGGACCACGGCACCTCGATCCGGATCGGCGTCAACGCCGGTTCCCTTGAGCCCGGCATCCTCAAGAAGTACGGCAAGGCAACCCCCGAAGCCCTCGTGGAATCCGCTGTCTGGGAAGCCTCGCTGTTCGAGGAACACGGCTTCCACGACTTCAAGATCTCGGTGAAGCACAATGATCCGGTGATCATGGTTGCAGCCTACGAAATGCTTGCCGAGAAGGGCGACTGGCCGCTGCACCTCGGCGTCACCGAGGCGGGTCCGGCGTTCCAGGGCACGATCAAGTCAGCCACCGCCTTCGGTGCCCTGCTCTCGCGCGGCATCGGAGACACCATCCGGGTCTCCCTGTCCGCACCGCCGGTCGAGGAAATCAAGGTCGGCAACCAGATCCTGCAGTCGCTCAACCTGCGGCCCCGCAAGCTCGAGATCGTGTCCTGCCCTTCCTGCGGCCGGGCCCAAGTGGATGTGTACACCCTCGCCGAGCAGGTCACGGCGGGGCTCGAGGGCATGGAGATCCCGCTGCGCGTAGCCGTCATGGGCTGCGTCGTAAACGGCCCCGGCGAAGCCCGGGAGGCCGATCTCGGTGTGGCCTCCGGTAACGGCAAGGGCCAGATCTTCGTCAGGGGCGAGGTCATCAAGACTGTCCCCGAGGACCAGATTGTTGAGACACTGATCGAAGAAGCCATGCGTATCGCTGAAGAGATGGGGGAGGCCGATGGCGAAGATGCTGTCAAGGGTAGCCCCGTGGTTAGCGTCTCGTAGGGACGGCGCCGCTTCCGGCGTCGCCGTCCGGACCCTGACCGGTTCGGACACCCAACAACTGCTGGACCTGGCCGAGCAGGACCCTGTCGCCAACGTCTTCATCCTCTCCCACCTGGAGGGCGCCGGCTCGGCTGCTCCCACGGCCGGCGGAGCCAGCATCCTCGGCGTGTTTGACGGAACGATCCTTTTGGGGGCCTGTTGGGCCGGTGCAAACCTGGTGCCGGTGCAGCTCGACCCGGAATTCGCCGGCCTCGTGGCGATGTCCGCGCACACCTCCGGGCGTCGCTATGCGTCCATCTTCGGTCCGGCCGAGACGGTCCTGGCCCTCAATGCCGGCCTGGCGCAGCTGGGCCACCAGGCCCACGAACTCCGGGATGATCAGCCGCTGATGTCCATCTCCGGTCCGCCTGCCATCCCGGCGAACCCGGCGCTGGGCTTCGGGCAGCTCGCGGATTTTGACAGGATCCTGCCCGCCTGCGCGGCGATGTTCGAGGAGGAAGTGGGCTACTCGCCCTATCTTGGCGGACGGGAGTATTACAGCCGCCGGGTGAAGGGCCTGATCCGCCAGGGACATTCGCTGGTCCACCTGAACCCCGACGGCGAGGTCGTCTTCAAGGCCGAGCTGGGCGCGGTCACCCGGGAAGTGACACAGGTCCAGGGGGTCTGGATGAATCCGGCCTACCGTGGACGGGGTCAGAGTGCCGGCTATATGGCCGCCGTCGTGGACCTTGCCCGGATCCTCGCCCCGGTCACCAGCCTCTACGTCAACGACTTTAATGCCCGGGCCCGTGCCTCCTACGAGCGGGTGGGTTTCCGCCAGGTGGGAACATTCGCGACTGTCCTCTTCTAATTCGGCCCTGCATCGGCCACCGGTCGGGGCGTGGCTCTGCTGCGTCCGGGCTGACGGTAGATTAGTACGTAGATGCTTTTCCCCCCAGTTCTGCTCGGTTTTACTGAGTTTCCCGGCACCTCCCAGAAACGGAAATCCCTCCAGTGGTCCTTCGACTTTCCAAGCTGTTCCTGCGCACCCTGCGTGAAGATCCCGCCGACGCCGAAGTGGCCAGCCACCGGCTCCTGGTCCGCGCCGGGTACATCCGCCGGGCCGCCCCGGGCATCTACACCTGGCTGCCGCTGGGACTGAGCGTGCTGCGCAAGGTGGAGCAGGTCATCCGCGAGGAAATGTCCGCCATCGGCGCCCAGGAAGTCCACTTCCCGGCGCTGCTGCCCAAGGAGCCCTACGAGGCCACCAACCGCTGGACCGAGTACGGCGAGGGTATCTTCCGGCTCAAGGACCGCAAGGGCAACGACTACCTGCTGGCGCCGACCCACGAGGAAATGTTCACCCTGCTGGTCAAGGACCTGTACTCGTCCTACAAGGACCTGCCGCTGAGCCTCTACCAGATCCAGAACAAGTACCGCGACGAGGCACGTCCCCGGGCGGGCCTGCTGCGCGGCCGCGAGTTCATCATGAAGGACTCCTACTCCTTCGACGTCGACGACGCCGGCCTGGACGCCAGCTACGAGGCGCACCGCGGCGCCTACCTGAACATCTTCGCGCGCCTGGGCCTCGAGGTCGTGCCGGTGTCCGCCACCGCCGGCGCCATGGGCGGCTCAAAGAGCGAGGAATTCCTGCACCCCACCGAGATCGGCGAGGACACCTTCGTCCGTTCCGCCGGAGGCTACGCCGCCAACGTCGAAGCCGTCACCACGGTGGTCCCCGCGGACATCGACTTCAGCAACGCCCCCGCAGCCGAAGTCCGGGACACCCCGGACACCCCCACGATCGAGACGCTCGTGGACGCCGCCAACGCGCTGGTGCCCCGCACCGAGGCCGACGGCGGCGCGTGGACTGCCGCGGACACGCTCAAGAACGTCGTGCTCGCCGTGACTCTGCCGACCGGGGAACGCCAGATCCTCGTCATCGGCGTGCCCGGCGACCGCGGCGTCGACCTCAAGCGCGTGGAGGCGAACATCGGGTCCTTCCTGCCGATTGCCGGCGAAATCACGCTCGAGGCCGCCAACGAGGAAGACCTCAAGAAGCAGCCGCTCATCGTCAGGGGCTACCTCGGCCCGGGCCTGTCCATCGACGCGCCCCTGCTGGGCACCGAAGGCGCCGCCAAGCTGCTGTACCTCGTGGATCCCCGCGTCGTGAGCGGCTCCGCCTGGGTCACGGGCGCCAACGAGGCCGGCAAGCACGTCTTCGGCCTGGTCGCCGGACGCGACTTCGGCTGGGACGGCGTCATCGAAGCCACCGAGGTGCGCGCCGGCGACGAGGCCCCGGACGGATCCGGTCCGCTGGAAACCGCACGCGGCATCGAGATGGGCCATATCTTCCAGCTCGGCCGCAAATACGCCGCAGCCCTCGACCTCAAGGTCCTGGACCAGAACGGCAAGCAGGTCGTGGTGACCATGGGCTCCTACGGCGTCGGTGTCACCCGCGCCGTTGCCGCCCTGGCAGAATCCAACCACGATGACAGGGGCCTGGTCTGGCCGCGGGCCGTCGCCCCGGCAGATGTCCACGTGGTGGCCGTCGGCCGCGGCGAGGAGATTTTCGCCGCTGCCGAAAAGCTCTCCCTCGAGCTCGAAGCCGCCGGCCTCGACGTCATCTACGACGACCGTCCCAAGGTGTCCCCGGGCGTGAAGTTCGGCGACGCCGAGCTCGTCGGCGTGCCGACCATCCTCGCCGTCGGGCGCGGGCTGGTGGACGGCGTCGTGGAGATCAAGGACCGCCGCAGCGGTGATGCCGAAAACATTGCCGTTGAGAAGGCGGTTGACTACGTGGTCAACGCCGTCCGCAACAGCTGACCCGCCCTCCCAGGCAGGCGTGATCTCGGGACTCGAGTCGATCGAGCTCAGCACCCTCATCCTGATCGTGGTGGCCGGCTTCGCCGCGGGCTGGGTCGATGCCGTCGTGGGCGGCGGCGGACTGATCCAGCTCCCGGCCATGCTGCTGGTACCGGGCATCAGCCCGGTGCAGGCACTGGCCACCAACAAAATGGGATCGATCTTCGGCACCACAACGAGTGCCGTGACGTTCTACCGGCGGGTCCGGCCGGACCTGCGCACGGCCCTGCCCATGGCGGCGATCGCGCTGGCCGGGAGCTTCGGCGGGGCAGTCCTCGCGGCCACGCTCCCGGCAAGCGTCTTCAAACCGATCATCGTGGCCGCGCTCGTCGCCGTCGCATTGTTCACGGCGCTCCGCCCGAGCGTGGGGGAGCTGACCAGACTGCGCCATGAAGGCCACCGGCACTATGTGGTGGCCTGCCTGATCGGAGGCGTGATCGGCTTCTACGACGGACTGATCGGCCCGGGAACAGGCTCATTCCTCATCATCGCGCTTGTTTCGGCGATGGGCTATGCGTTCCTGGAGGCCAGTGCCAAGGCCAAGATCGTGAACATGGCCACCAACGCCGGCGCCCTGCTGTTCTTCCTTCCGCATGGTTCACTGCTGTGGGGACTCGGGCTGGTACTGGGTCTGGCGAACATGGCCGGTGGTTACCTTGGCGCCCGGACGGCGGTCAAGCAAGGGAGCAGGTTCATCCGGATCGTGTTCCTCGTGGTCGTGGCGGCGCTGATCCTCAAGCTCGGCTACGACATCTGGCAGGATTCTTATCCCTGAGGCGCTTCCGCCGGGCCGGCCCCCTCGAGCGCTCCTCCCGAGCCACTCCCGGGACGGCAGCAGCGGGCGTAGCATGCAGCTATGTCAGCACCAGAAGACCGCTACAGCGACGCATTGGAGGCTGCAGCCCGGCACGCACACCGGTGGCTGGAGAGCCAGGAAACCCGCCAGGTCAGCCCACGCACTGCCGCGGCGGCACTGGCGGCCGAGTTCGGCGGTCCACTGCCCAGAGCCGGCATGCCGGCCAAGGAGGTCGTGGATTACCTGGCCACGAAGGCCGAGCCGGGCCTGATGGCGATGCCTTCCGGACGATTCTTCGGCTGGGTTATCGGCGGCACCCTCCCGGCGGCCCTGGCCGCAGACTGGCTGGTCAGCGCCTGGGACCAGAACACCGGGCTCCGCTATGCCACTCCCGCGACGGCGGCCATCGAGGAAGCTGCCGGCAGTTGGTTGCTTGAGCTCCTGGGGCTCCCGGAAGAGTCCGACGTCGGCTTTACCACCGGCGCCACCATGGCAAACTTCACCGGCCTGGCTGCGGCCCGCTGGCGGCTGCTGACCGAGGCAGGCTGGGACCTGGACCGCGACGGCCTGTCGGGCGCGCCCCGGATCCACTGCCTTGTGGGGCAGGAACGGCACGACACCATTGATCTTGCCCTGCGCTACCTGGGGCTGGGACGGCCCACCGTTGTGCCTGCCGACCGGCAGGGTCGGATCGACGCGGCGGAACTGGACTGCGCCCTGGACCGCGCGGCGCTGAGCGGCGCCAGCGGCTCAGGCCCGGCCCCGCTGCTGGTCTGCCTGCAGGCCGGGAACCTGCACTCCGGCGCCTTCGACCCCTTCACCGAGACAATTGCCGCCGCGAAGGCACACGGCGCCTGGGTCCACGTGGACGGGGCGTTCGGGCTTTGGGCAGCCGCCGTTCCGGAGCTCTCCGGGTTGACGGCAGGGCTGCAGCTCGCCGATTCGTGGGGGACCGACGCGCACAAGACCCTCAATGCCCCGTACGACTGCGGGATCGCGATCGTCCGGGATGTCCGGGCACTGCGTTCGGCGATGGGAGTGCACACCAGCTACCTGATCCAGGACCCGGATGGTCCCGGGGACCCGTTTGAGAAGGTTCCCGAGTTGTCCCGCCGGGCCCGCGGGGTGCCGGTGTGGGCGGCGCTGAAAGAGCTGGGCCGGGACGGCGTTGCCGCGCAGGTCCGTGGGCTCGTGCGGCATGCCTCGCAGCTGGCCGAACAATTGTCTGCCGTTGACGGCGTCGAGGTGCTGAACGACGTCGACTACACCCAGGTTTCGCTGGCCTTCGGCGACGACGCCACGACCCGGGCGGTGACGGCACGGATAATGGCTGACGGCCGGGTCTGGATGTCGGGTTCCCGGTGGCAGGAGCGGGACATCCTGCGGATCTCGGTCAGCAACTGGAGCACGGACGACGCCGATGTGGCGACCGCCGTCGGTGCCGTCCGGGACGCCGTGGCGGCAGTCCGCGGGCACACCAGTTAGGCTGCCGGCGTCAGTTAAGCTGCCGCCGTCCCTGGAGTCGGCAGATCATGCGCTGCGGGCAGCCCCGGCAGGGTGCGTCCGGCCAGCGTGCTGGCCACCCAGAGCGAGCGCGCCAGGTCCCCTTCGTGGCGGGGTTTCGACGCGTACCAGAGGGCGTTGTCCACTTCCCGGGCCAGGCTCCACTGACGGGCGGCTTCGGCGTCGAGGCCGGCGGCGGCACCGAAGTCCCGGCAGCGCTCCAGCAGGCCCCGTTCCGGATCCGCCCGGGACAGCTCGGGAATCCGGTTCCACAGCAGCGGAGCCACCGAAAATTCTGCCTCGCCGATCATGGGCTGCGGGTCGATGGCGGCGTAGCTGGCCGCGGCCGCACCTTTCGTAGCGTCTGCACCGCCCAGTCCGCCCAGTCCGGCCAGTCCGGCCAGTCCGGCCAGTCCGGCGGACGGGGCCGGACGGGCCAGGACGTTCAAAAAGTGCAGGTCGGCATGGACCAGCACATCCTTCCCCGCGCGCCGGCCGACGGCGCCGCGCGTCTGGCAGACTTCCAGTGCCGCTTCCAGCAGCCAGCGCGGGAAGGGACGGCCCAGGTGTTCCCAGCTCTCCGGCAGCTCATCGCTCCACTGTTCGGCACGGGCGGCCACGTGGCCGAATTCCCGCCACTCCGGCCGGCCGTCGGGCACCAGGCTGAGCCGGCGCACCAGTTCTCCCCAGACGGGGACAGCGGCATCCACCGGCATGTCCTGCAGCGAGCGGGCGGCGTCCAGACGCTCCAGCAGCAGGGCGACGGCATCGGCGTCGGCAGCCAACAACCGCACGGCACCGTCGCCGGCCCACAACGTGAGCGCGTGCCGTTCCACCATCGCCTCGTCGTGCGGATAGGCGATTTTCAACACGGCTGATTCCGGCGTCCCGCCGTCGGCGTCGAGGCGCCGGACCGGCACGACAATGGCCCCGTGTCCGTGCCAGGGCAGGCGACCCGGCGCGGAGTCCAGCGCCAGGTTCCACTGGTCCAGGCAGCGATGGACCAGCCGGGGGAGCGACGCCAGCCAGTCGCGGCCGGAGGCCGTGGCGCTGTAACGGCGGTTGAGATCGGGCGGGATAGGGACATCTGCGGGTTGGCTCATCGGATCCAGCGTAGTTGCTGGGTGGGGTCATCCCGTTGGGACACCGCAAGGCAGGGCCGCCGCGGACCGGGCGTCAGCCGATGACGACGCCGCTCGCGCCGAGCAGGTTGCCGATCAGGAAGGTCGCACTCAGTGCCAGAGCGCCGCCGATCACCACGCGCGCCGCGGCCTTCAGCTGCGACCCGCCGCCGATCCAGGCACCCAGTGCGCCGGTCGCCGCCAGAGCCACGAGGACGGCCACGAACGTCAGCGGCACACGGATGTTTTCCGGTGGCAGCAGGATGGCCAGCATCGGCAGGATCGCGCCGGCCAGGAATGCGATGGCAGACGCAAACGCGGCATGCCAGGGACTGACGATATCGGTCTCGTCGATGTTAAGTTCAGCGGAAAGGTGGGCGCCGAGGGCATCGTGCGCGGTGAGTTCCCTGGCGACGGTGCGGGCGGTGTCCCGGCTGAGGCCCTTGCCCTGGTAGATGGCGGCGAGCTCCTCGAGCTCTTCCTCGGGCTGTTCCAGCAATTCCAGCCGTTCCTTGTCGATCAGGGCCCGCTGGCTGTCCTTCTGGCTGCTGACCGAGACGTATTCGCCCAAAGCCATGGAGATCGCACCACCCACGAGGCCCGCGGCACCCGCGATCAGGATGGGGCCGGAGTCCGTGGTGACACCGGCGACGCCGACAACGATCGCGGCGACCGAGACGATACCGTCGTTGGCGCCCAGCACGCCGGCACGCAGCCAATTGAGCCGGTGTGCAAGGTCGTTGTGATGCGGCTCGTTCTCATGAAGCGTAGGGGCGTTGGTGCTGTCCATGGTTACAGCAAAGCATCGGTGCCGCCGGCTGGCCAGTATTGCGAGGCTAAGCAAAGTAAGCCCAAGCTCGCTCCGCCGGCGGCGGCGGGGCAACTTTGACACGGACACGCCGTCAGTTAGCGCGGAATCGTGGACTTCCGACGTCAATGTGACCCCGGATGGGCATCATCAGCGCCCGACGTCGCCGCCGCCGTGGGTGGGGGTGGGAGGCTGGGGGGCCGGCAAGGGCGGGAAGGACTCCAGGTCTGCCGCCAGTCCGGGCAGGGGGCCCGGCTGGGCGCCCCACCCGGCGGCCGCTCGGGCGGTATGCAGCAGTGCGGAGATGGCCCACTCCCGGGTTTCTCCCTCGCCCAGCGCCACCAGGTCACCATAGACCGGCAGCGCGCCGGTTTCCAGCCCGGCCAGTCCGGCGCCCGGCGCAGCCAGAAAGGACGGTGCCACGCTATGGCCGGCCTCCCGCGGGGACGGGGAGACACAGTGGCGCAGGCTCAGGGACTCGGCTTCGCTGAGGAGTGCTTCGTGCCGGGCCAGCTGACCAGCGGCGGCCTTCGCGGCGTCGCCGCCGAGCCTGGTCAGGGCCAGCTGGTAGCCGTAGACGCTTTGAAGCTCGGTCCGCACGGCCGCCTGGAGCGCTTGCGCAACCGTCACGCCGCTGCCTGCCCCTCCTCCCGCCGGCGACACCGACGCCAGCGGACCCGGGCAGGCCCCGGACAGCCGGGGCGGGAGCCTATCGGCCTGCGGGGGAACGGGCGCACCGGTGGCCGCCGCGAGGGAGGACGCCTGAAGCAGCTGCGCGGTCCCGACGGCGGCCAGGAGCCTGGCCATCCCGCCGTCGGCCCCTGCGGCGTCGGCGATGCGCTGGGAGCCGCTCGCGGCGAGGGCGGCGGCCAGCCCGGCCGGCGAATCCGGCAGCGGAGCCGGCGGGGACGAAGCAGTTCCGGGCGAGGTCTGCCCGGCCTGCGTGGCGGGGCTGGCCTGCGCGGCCTCGGTGGACGGAAAAACCGGGGCGACCTCGCCAGGGGAGAGCAGGGCCCGGGCCTGGCTTGTCAGCAACGTCACAGTCTGCCCGAGGGCGGCCTGTCCGGCGCCCGAGGCGGAACCGCCCAGCTGCTCACCGGCAGCCCGGAGACGCAGGGTTTCGGAGAGTGCAGCGGCCCGCGCCTGCTCGGAAAACGCCGGTTCCACGGGCTGTTTCGGGCTCCCGGGCGTCAAGGCCACACCGAGGCTGACCACCACCAGGGCGATGCACGCCAGGAGGGCGAGGCGGGGCAGAAACCGGGGAGCGAGCCCGCGCCATCGCTTTTCCCCGGTGTCGTCTTTCACAACAAACCATGTTGTCATGCCGGCCGGGATCTCGGTGCACCACGGCGCCGGGAAAATCGCTAGGCTAGTACACACAACATCATCTAACGGGAGGCGGCCGGCATCATGACCAATGCAGAAGCCACGACTTCAACAGACCGGACCAGGACGGGAAAGGCTGAAGCCGCACCCGCCCAGAACCTGGAGGCCGAGCGTCTGCACGCCCTCCTTGAACCCGCAGTCCTGGCAAACCGCCTGTACCTCGAGGACGTTTCCATCCACGTCGCCGGCGCCAACCGGGTGGTCCACGTGGTGGTGGACCTGCCGCAGGAAGAGACCGGCGGCGTCACCCTCGACGTCATCGCCGAGATCTCCAAGACCCTCTCCGACATCCTGGACAACGATCCCAGCACGGATGCCCGCCCCTACGAGCTCGAGGTTTCATCGCCCGGCGTAGGGCGTCCCCTCACCGCGGAACGGCACTGGCACCGTGCCCGCGGGCGGCTGGTCAAGGTCAACGTCCTGCAGGGTGAAAACGTCACCGGCAGGATCCAGGCCGTCGACGACGGCGGCGTCACGCTCGTTCCGGAAATCGCTGTCAAGAAGGGCATGAAGCCCAAGCAGGGCGAACCGGTCAAGATTCCTTTCGACAGGATCCGCAGTGGAAAAGTCGAGATAGAGTTCAGCCACCTCGACGAGGCCGGGCTGGAAAACGCAAACAATGGACCTTCTGAGGAGGCCTGATGGATATTGACATGAGCGCACTGAGACTCCTGGAGCGTGAGCGTGAAATCCCGCTGGATCTCCTGATTCCGACCATCGAGCAGGCCCTCCTGGTGGCCTACCACAAGACTCCGGGAGCCTTCGAGAAGGCCCGCGCGGAGCTGGACCGCAAGAGCGGGCACGTGACCATCTGGGCTACCGAGATCGACGACGACGGCGCGCCGATCGGCGAGTTCGAGGACACTCCGGCGGGCTTCGGCCGCATTGCCGCCAGCACCGCCCGCCAGATCATCCTCCAGCGCCTGCGCGACGCCGAGGACGACAATGTCCTCGGCCAGTTCAAGGGCCGCGAGGGCGAGCTGGTGGCCGGGACCATCCAGCAGGGCAACAACCCGCACATGATCCAGGTCAACCTCGGCACGGTCGAGGCACTGCTCCCGCCACCCGAGCAGGTTCCGGGCGAGAAGTACATCCACGGCAACCGGCTCCGCGCCTTCGTGATCGATGTGCACCGCGGCACCAAGGGCCCTTCCATCACGCTGTCCCGCTCGCACCCGGGCCTGGTCCGGAAGCTCTTTGAACTGGAAGTCCCGGAAATCGCCGACCGCTCCGTCGAGATCGTGGCGCTGGCCCGTGAGGCCGGGCACCGCACTAAGATTGCGGTCAAGGCCAACACCTCGGGCGTCAATGCCAAGGGGGCCTGCATCGGTGAAATGGGCTCCCGTGTCCGGGCTGTCATGACCGAGCTGAACGATGAGAAGATCGACATCGTCGACTACAGCGACGATCCGGCCACCTTCATCGCCAGCGCGCTGTCCCCGTCGCGGGTGAATTCGGTCACCATCACGGATGACGCGACCCGCTCCGCCCGAGTCGTCGTCCCCGACTACCAGCTCTCCCTGGCCATCGGCAAGGAAGGCCAGAACGCTCGGCTCGCCGCCAAGCTCACCGGCTGGCGGATCGACATCGTCTCCGACGCCGCGGTGGCCCGCGGCAAATAGGCCGCACTTCCGGCCGGCCCCGGGGCGTCCGTGTCCCCTCAGGTTCGGGGTCCGGCCGCTGGAGGGGCTAGAATAGACATGACCGCGCCTAAGGGCCGGTGTCCGCGTGCCCTCAGCGCATCCGGGCTTTAGCTTGGCAGAGTCGTAGTTACCGGACGCTTTGGCTGGCGAGGCCCCGGAAGCCCCGGGCAGGCAGGCAGGTACTGGCAGGAAGATACTCGGACGTGGCACAAGTGCAACACCTCGAGAATCAACCGCAGCGCACCTGCATCGGATGCCGACAGAAAGGCCCGCGGTCTGAGTTACTCCGGCTCGTCTCCGGCGGCAGCGGTTCATCCGCCGTCGTAGTGGATGAACGACGCCGGATGGCTGGCCGGGGTGCATGGCTGCACCCCAGCGAAAAGTGCCTGGCACTGGCGGTCAAACGTCGAGCGTTCGGACGCGCCCTCAACGGCGCAACCGGTACTGCCGACGTCGAACGCCGGATCACGGCAGGCACGAAAGCCGTGGACACTCCGGTGGCCGCAGCAACAACCGTCCAACCTGAAAGCGGGTCAGAAAACTGATGGAAACCCGATGAGTTCCCAGTGATGAGTGCGCAACGATGACAACTTTGTTGCGCTCTGCAATGGGCCTTTCAGCTGCAATCGCGGCGGAGGCCCGCAGTAAGAAGTAGACGGTTCGTGCCTGGCTCGGTGCGGACCGAGACAGGAGAAATGTGGCCAAGGTCCGCGTACATGAGCTTGCTAAAGAGCTCGGTATTACTTCCAAAGATGCAGTAACCAAACTGCAGGAACTGGGCGAATTCGTTCGCTCTGCCTCTTCAACCATTGAGGCCCCCGTTGTGAGGAAACTCCGCAACGCATTCCCCGACGCCCCGGCAGCTTCGAAGTCCGAAGCCCCCGCGGCGGCCCCCAAGGCACCCGCCAGCCCGGCAGCAACCCGTCCGGCGCCCGCGCCGGCTCCGGCTGCGCCCGGTGCCCCGGCGCAGGCAGCAGCACCCAAGACCGAAGCTCCGGCTCCGGCAGCAGCTGCACCGGCACCAGCCGCAGCCGCGCCCGCAGCCCCTGCCGCGCAGGCTCCGGCTGCCCAGGCTCCGGCCGCTCAGGCTCCGGCTGCTCCTTCGACGGCTCCGTCCTCGGGCATCAAGCCCGGCGCACGGCCTGCCCCGAAGGCTGAAACTCCGGCTGCTCCGGCACGCCAGGGCGGCTCGGCGCCTCGCCCGGGCGGCCCCCGTCCCGGCAACAACCCCTTCGCCACGTCCCAGGGCATGCCCCGGGGCCGCGGCGGAGACAACGAACGTCCCCCGCGTCCGGGTAACAACCCGTTCGCACCCTCCCAGGGCATGCCCCGTCCGGGCGGAAGCCGTACCGAGGGCGAACGCCCCGGCGGTCCCCGTCCCGCAGCAGGCGCAGGCGGTCCCCGTCCGGGTGCCCCCCGCACCGGCGGCGCTCCGGGTGCACGCCCGGGCGCTCCGCGTCCGGCCGGCGCTCCCGGCGCACGTCCCGGCGCCGGCGGAAACCGTCCGACTCCCGGCATGATGCCCAACCGCACCGAACGTCCCGCACCCGCTGGTGCAGGCCGTCCCGGTGGCGGTGCCCGTGGTCCGGGCCGTCCGGGTGGCGCTCCAGGAACCGGTGCTCCCGGTACCGGTGGCGGCGGCGCTCCGGCCGGCGGTGGCTTCGGCAAGGGTGGCCGCGGTCGCGGTGGCACCCAGGGTGCTTTCGGTAAGGGCGGCGCAGGCCGTGGCAAGCAGCGCAAGTCGAAGCGTGCCAAGCGTCAGGAACTCGAGCAGATGAGTGCTCCGTCGCTGGGTGGCGTAAGCGTTCCCCGCGGCGACGGCAACACCGTTGTCCGGCTTCGCCGTGGCTCGTCCATCACGGACTTCGCCGACAAGATCGAGGCAAACCCCGCCGCTCTCGTGACCGTCCTCTTCCACCTCGGCGAAATGGCCACGGCCACGCAGTCCCTGGATGAGGAAACCTTCGCCCTGCTGGGCGAGGAGCTTGGCTACAAGCTCCAGGTTGTGTCTCCGGAGGATGAGGAGCGCGAGCTGCTCTCCGGCTTCGACATCGACTTCGAAGCCGAGCTGGAAGCCGAAGGCGACGAAGACCTCGAGGCGCGTCCTCCTGTTGTCACAGTCATGGGTCACGTTGACCACGGTAAGACCCGACTGCTCGATGCCATCCGCAAGTCCGACGTCATGGCGGGCGAGCACGGCGGCATCACGCAGCACATCGGTGCCTACCAGGTCACCCACCCGCACGAAGGCTTCGACCGCAAGATCACCTTCATCGATACTCCGGGCCACGAGGCGTTCACCGCCATGCGTGCCCGTGGTGCGAAGGTCACCGACATCGCCATCCTGGTGGTCGCAGCGGACGACGGCGTTATGCCGCAGACTGTTGAGGCCCTCAACCACGCACAGGCGGCCAACGTGCCGATCGTCGTGGCTGTGAACAAGATCGACAAGGAAGGCGCCAACCCGGAGAAGGTCCGCGGTCAGCTGACCGAGTACGGACTGGTTCCCGAGGAATACGGTGGCGACACCATGTTCGTGGAGGTCTCTGCCCGCCAGAACCTCAACATCGACGAGCTGCTCGAGGCGGTCCTGCTTACCGCGGACGCTGCCCTGGACATGCGCGCCAACCCGAACAAGGATGCCCGCGGTATCGCGATTGAAGCCAACCTGGATAAGGGCCGCGGATCCGTTGCTACCGTCCTGGTTCAGTCCGGTACCCTGCGTGTCGGCGACACCATCGTGGCAGGCACGGCCCACGGCCGTGTCCGTGCGATGTTCGACGACGACGGCAGTGCCCTGACCGAGGCAGGCCCGTCCCGCCCCGTGCAGGTCCTGGGTCTGTCCAACGTCCCGCGCGCCGGTGACACCTTCTTCGTGACCGCTGACGAGCGTACCGCCCGCCAGATCGCCGAGAAGCGTGAAACTGCCGACCGCAACGCCGCACTGGCCAAGCGTCGTAAGCGCATCAGCCTGGAAGACTTCGACCAGGCCGTCGCCGAAGGCAAGATCGACACCCTCAACCTCATCCTCAAGGGTGACGTGTCCGGTGCCGTGGAAGCCCTCGAAGACGCGCTGCTCAAGATCGATGTCGGCGAAGGCGTCCAGCTCCGCATCATCCACCGCGGTGTCGGTGCGATCACGCAGAACGACGTCAACCTGGCAACGGTCGACAGCGCCGTCATCATCGGCTTCAACGTCAAGCCCGCCGAGCGTGTTGCCGAACTGGCAGACCGCGAAGGCGTGGACATGCGCTTCTACTCCGTCATCTACGCAGCAATTGATGACATCGAGATGGCCCTCAAGGGCATGCTCAAGCCGGAGTACGAAGAGGTCCAGCTTGGCACCGCCGAGGTCCGCGAAGTGTTCCGTTCCTCCAAGTTCGGCAACATTGCAGGCTCGATCGTGCGCTCGGGTGTCATCCGACGCAACGCCAAGGCCCGGATCAGCCGCGACGGCAAGATCATCGGTGACAACCTCGCCGTTGAGACGCTCAAGCGCTTCAAGGACGACGCCACCGAGGTCCGCACGGACTTCGAGTGTGGTATCGGTCTTGGCTCGTTCAATGACATCACCGAAGGTGACATCATCGAGACCTTCGAGATGCGCGAAAAGCCGCGCGTCTAAGGTGTCCTAATGCAGTAAAGGCATGCGGGGCCGTTGGAATTTTTCCGGCGGCCCCGCCCCTTCGCTGGGTGGCCTACGTCTTACGACGTAGGCCACCCAGCTTCGGCAGCGGCGTCAGCCTTCCCAATGCTCGCAACCTCGCATCGGGGCCCTCGGCTGCCGCCTTGGATGCCACTCCCAGGCCGCCGGAAAAATTCCAACGGGGGTCCGTCGTTGACTCGCCGTAGTGCGTGGCAGAAAACTGAAACGAGCGGCGTTGCCCACCAGGCCGCCGTCGTACAACCCAAATTTTTAGGAGTGGAAATGGCTGATCCCGCACGGGCTGCCAAGTTGGCGCAGCGGATTAAGGTTGTTGTTGCTGAGGCTTTGGGCCGTAAGGTCAAGGACCCGCGGCTTGAGGGCATCACGGTCACCGACGCGCGTGTCACGAATGATCTGCAGCATGCCACGGTCTACTACACGGTGTTTGGTGACCAGCTCGTCCAGGCCGAGGCCGCCAAGGGGCTGGAGAAGGCCAAGGGTGTGCTCCGGCAGGAAGTCGGGCGGAACATCACGGTCCGGCTGACCCCGACCCTGGAGTTTGTGGCCGACCAGATTCCGGTCACCGCCTCCAACCTGGAGGAACTCCTCCGGGCCGCGAAGAAGCGGGACGCCGAAGTTGCGGCCCTCGCCGCGAGCGCCCAGCACGCCGGCGACGCCGACCCGTACAAGAGCGACGTCCCGCAGGACGTCGAGCTGGACGCGGACGATTTCGACGAAGAGGACATCGACCTGGTCGACGGCGGCGAAGTCGACGAGGACAGCAGCAAGTAGTCCTCAAGTCCTGCAGTTGTGCAGCGAAATGGCCGGTCCCGTTCACGGGGCCGGCCATTTCCGTCCGTCCCTTGAGAATTGACGGCGGCATACGTCGAGGCTCTCAGCGGCGCCTGAACCCCGACCGCCGGGCACCCAGGCCGCCCAACAAGGGCGAACCCATCCCCAGCAGGAAGCCGAAGTCATACCAGTTTCCGGCGCGGGCGGTGTTGTAGAAGGGGAACTCTGCCCATTGCCCGAAGACATGGACGATCAGCACAATCCAGGCCGTCAGCCCGTTCCAGATGCCCCAGAGCAAGTCCTGCCACCACATGCCTTACCTCCCCGATGCCCGGAAACTCCGGCGCAACGCGCCGTGGGCTCAGAGTAGGAGCAGCCCCGCCCGAGCGGTAGGGGCTATGGACCCCTTCACCGGCCCGTGTTCTGCGCCGGAGGCCACGGAAGGCTTGCCCGCGGACGCCGGGCCCGGCGTGCCGCACGCGGCGGACTCAGGCCTGCCGGGCGGGGAGCCGGCTGAGGCCTTCAACGAGTTCCTCCTGGACGCTGCAGAGGGCAATCCGGATCCAGCCCTCGCCGATCGAGCCGAACGCCGTGCCCGGGGCGAACGACACCCTGGAGTCGGCCAGGAAGCGCCGGACCCAGGCCCGGACGTCGCCGCCGCTGACATGCGAGACGTCGGCCCAGAGGTAGAAGGCTCCCTGCGCGGTGAGGAAAGGGATCCCCTTGGACGCCAGAACCGCCGAGGCCGCGTCCCGGTTGGACCGGTAGTGGGCATGGGCATGGCTGACGTAGTCCTGCGGTCCGGTCAGCGCGGCCAGCGCCGCGTACTGCGAGGGTGAAGCGACGCAGGAGACAATCGACTCCATCACTTTGTTCATCGTCTGCTCCAGGCCGGGCGGGCAGATCAGCGCACCGATCCGCAGCCCCGTCAACCCGTAGGTCTTGGAAAGCGTCAGCGAGGTGAACACGCGGGCCTCACCGGGGACGTCGCTGTCGAAGCGGGCAGGACTCACATGCGGGACGTCGTAGGTGAACGCCTCGTAGCATTCGTCGGAAATGATCCACAGGTCGTGGCGCCGGGCCAGTTCCACGAGGCCGCGCGTGAGCTCCGCGCCGAGCACCGCCCCCAAAGGATTGGACGGTGAATTCAGGATCAGCACCTTGGTCCGCGCCGTGATGAGCGCTTCGATGTCCTCGAGCCGCGGCTGGAAGTCGTACTCCGGGTACAGCGGGTACCGGACCGGAACGGCATGGAGAAGACTGCTTGTCATGGCAAACGTGGGGTAGCCCGGGTTGGGGATAAGGATCTCGTCGCCGGGGGAGAGCAACAGGCTCATCGCCAAGTGCAGTCCCTGCTGGGCGCCGTCCACCACATAGACGCGGTCCGCACCGACCGGCGCCGCGTTGTGTTCCCGGAACCTGGCGGCAAAGGCCTCCCGCAGGGCAGGGATGCCGGCGTTGGGCGTGTAGTTGGTCTCGTCGCGGTCCAGGCACGCCATGCCGGCCTCGAGGATGTGGCGCGGCAGGGGGAAGCCGGGTTCGCCGATGCTCAGGACGATGGCGCCGGGGGTACGCCAGGCGGCTTCGGTGATCTCCCGGATCTGGTTGACGGGTACGTCGCGGATGTGGGCGGCAAGCTCAGGCATGTCTGCCATCCTAACGGGCCGCACATCCGGGCAGGGCGGCGCAGATATACTGGGGAGCGTGCTTTCTGGACTGGTGATAGTGGACAAGCCGCAAGGCTGGACGAGCCACGATGTGGTTGGACGGATGCGGCGGCTCGCCGGTACCCGAAAGGTGGGCCATGCCGGCACCCTTGATCCGATGGCTACCGGCGTGCTGGTGGTCGGGATCAACAAGGCCACCCGGCTGCTGACCTACATCGTGGGCACGTCCAAGACCTACACGGCCACCATCCGCCTGGGCGAATCAACCGTGACGGACGACGCCGAGGGCGAAGTCACTGCCACCCGCAGCGCCGCCGCGGTCACCGAGGAGGCCGTCCGGGCCGGCGTCGCCGCCCTGACCGGCGAGATCGCACAGATTCCCAGCAGCGTCAGCGCCATCAAGGTCAACGGTGAACGGGCCTACGCCCGGGTCCGCTCCGGTGAGGCCGTGAAGCTGGCGGCCCGGCCGGTCACCATCCACCGCTTCGAGGTCCACGGGCTGCGCCCGGTGCGCGAGGGCGAAGCGCTGGACGTCGACGTCACCGTTGAATGCTCCTCCGGCACTTATATCCGCGCCCTTGCACGTGATCTGGGGAACGCCCTCGGCGTCGGCGGTCACCTGACGGCGCTGCGCCGGACCCAGGTGGGCCCGTACACCCTCGACCAGGCACACACCCTGGAGCAGCTGGCCGAAGAACTGGACGTACTGGAAATGTCCCAGGCCGCGCGCGCCCTGATGCCGAACCGTGAACTCAGCAACGAGGAGACCATCGAGATTTCCTTCGGCCGCCGGATCGCCGCGGGACAGGCCGCCGGCACCCCGGAGGCGGCGACGGCAGACAGGCCGGCCGCGGCGTTCGCCCCGGACGGCACGCTCGTGGCACTGCTGGCCGATGCAGGGAGCTACGCCAAGCCCGTGCTCGTCTTCGCCCCGGACAACGAAAAGCGCGCGGCCCAGCAGGAACAGCGGGCCGAGTAGCCTTGGACGCGTACTTCTACATCATCCTGGCGGTCGGGCTGATCTCCACGGTCATCTGCCTCACCGCCGGCATCCTGAAAAAGGCCCCGAACGACGTGACAATCCTGTCCGTCGCCGCCGTCGAACTGGCGCTGCTGGTGTACCTGGTCGGTTCGATCGTCCGGGTCGCGGCCGGAGAGCGCATCGCGGGAGAGACCTGGGAATTCTGGGGTTACCTGCTGACCGCCCTCCTGCTGCCCGTCGGCGCGGTGTACTGGTCCGTCCTGGAACGCACGCGTTGGAGCAACTTCGTCCTGGCCGCCGTCGGCGTCACGGCACTGGTAATGGCCGCTCGAATGAACCAGATCTGGTACTGACTTGGAAGAGGCAAGAGACGTGACGCCAACACCTTCCCCCGAGGGCGCCGGGACCGCTTCAGGCGCGACTTTGGCACACAATGCAGCACCGGTGACGGACACCCGGAACACCGGTCCGGGCCGGCTCCTGATTGCCGTTTACGCGGTCTTTGCCATTTCGGCGACCGCCCGGGCCGGCTACCAGATCCTCACGAAGTTCTCCGAAGCGCCGCTGGCCTACTCGCTGTCCGCCTTCGCCGCCGTCGTCTATGTCGTGGCTACGGTGTCCCTCGCGAAGGCCGGCCGCACCTGGTTCAAGGTTTCCGTCGTCGCTGTGCTGGTGGAGCTGATCGGTGTACTGGTGGTCGGGGCGCTCAGTCTGTTCGACTCGGTGAACTTCCCGCACGAGACCGTCTGGTCCTTGTTCGGCCGCGGCTACGCTTTCATCCCGCTCCTGCTCCCCATCCTGGGGCTACTCTGGCTTTACCGCCGTCGTCCAATCTTGAAGCCGGCCAGTTAAACCTCAGCGCGGACCCTAGTCTCCGGGTTCGGCGGGCGCGTCCAGCTCCTGGAACAACGTGATCTGGAGCCCGTCGGGGCCGGTGAGCCGGGAGTTCAGGGACCGCCAGGGCGTTTCCCGTGGTTCCGCAATGAGTGTTCCACCGGCCGCCACGAGGTTCTGGGTGGCAGTTTCCGAGTCGTCGACCTCGAAGGCGACGCGAAGCTTCGCGCTGGGCCGGCCGTCGGCCTCCACCTGGTCGATCAGCCGGACCTGTGCCGGATTCGAGAGCTCAAGAGTGGCCCGGCCGGCTTCCAGGATGGTGATGCGGGCATCCCCTTCACCCTGGACTGCTTCACGCTGCACCAGCCCGAGAACATCCCGGTAGAACGCCACTGCAGCTTCGTAGTCCTCGGTCTCGACGACCAGCCTCAGCTGGCGGACCGGGGGCGGGGTTCCATTTTCTGTAGTCATGCTCGCACTTTAGAACCTGTCAGGACGTCGCGGAACCCTTCAGCAACCGGCGGTGCAGCTCCGGCCAGGACGCGCCGAATCCGGGGTGCAGGTCCTTGTCGCCGACCAGGTTCAGCCGAACCCACTGCAGCTCAAGGCTTTCCGGGTCACTGATCGCCGGGTCAAACTGCTCAACCACCTCGACGGCGACTGTCGTGTAGGTCCAGTAGCCGACGTCGAACACCGAAGTGAACAGGACCCGGACGCTCTCCGGCGGGACGGCGGCTTCTTCCTGCGCTTCCCGCAGTGCCCCGTGCACAGCTTCTTCGCCCTGGTGCAGGGCACCGCCGGGGAGGCCCCACGTTCCGCCCTGGTCACTCCACAACGCCCGGTGCTGCAGCAGGACGCCCTTGGCGGGGTCATGGACGAGCAGCCCGGCCGAGCCGAAGCGGCCCCAGAACCGTCCGCGGTCACCCTCGACCCAGGCGTCGCCCGGATCGCGCGGCCCGCGGGGGCGTCGCAGTTCCTCGGGGAGGGTCGCACCGTGGTGCGGCGCTCCGGAATTTCTTGGGTTCGGGGCAGCTGTTCTGTCCATCGTTACAGCTTGCCACGGGTGCCCCTTGTTACGGCAGCTTCAAGACCGCTGCAAACGCCACCATTCAGCCGCGGACAGCGGGGTGATGGTCGGCGGCGCGCCAAAAAACTGCTTGGTCGTCAGCTCCCACTCAGCCGCTCGGTGGGCTCTTCCGGGTGTCCCACGGTGTCTTTGACCTTTGCCGGCGAGCTGCTGTGTCGCGGCCTCACCGATGGAGCTTTCGTCCAGGTCTTCGGTACCGCCCTGCGGAATCTCGAACAGGAGCCGCTCTGCGTAGGGTGCTTCCCGCCCGAGGCTATAGCCCACGGTGTTCTGCTCGGAGGTGTGGCGGGCCCCTGCTACATCGCGTTTGCCGGTAACCAGCTCGTGGACCATGTTCAAGCCCAGGACGTTGGCTGCCTCGGAATCGCAACGGGCAGATACTTCGCCCCTTGTCCGGTCGACAGTGATGGAGCCGTCAAACTCGGCGACGGCACCGATCATGGGTGGCGGGACGCGGTAGTCGATCGTCTGGGTCAGAAAGTCCGTGTGTACCGTTGGCCAGTTGTGCACGACGGCGTCGCTGGTGATCTCGGTCCGCTTCCACGGCCCGTTCCGGTGCCATGTCAAGCGTGTTGGTGTGGCTTCATTGGGCGGGCCGTACTTGGCCAGCATCTGCTCGGCCACTTTCTTCTGCGCTTCCGGCCACTCTTCGATGAGCGCGGCAACATCTGCCTCGTCCACCACCAGGTCCGCGCCCCTCTGGGTCTCGTGTTCACCTCTGGCCTTATACCTGATGCCTTGTGCCACGGCGCGTCCGGCCGTGGCCAGCCGCTCCCTTGTATCGAGGTCCTTTGGCTGGAACTCGGAGGCTGTTTCAGACATTTTGCCCGCCCCCCTTCTGGGGCCCATTCAGGGTCTCCGGTTGTGCTTTCCCTCTGGGTTTCAACGATAGACACTGACGATACAAAGATCCATACTGGTTGCAGATGCAGCCGAAGCAGTGTTGGAGCGGCGGGATGAACAGGGTCCATCGGGGCCCAGGAGCCCTAACGTGGTTGTTAAGTGCCCTTGGCGAACCGACCAGACGGCGGGCTTACGAAGCAGTCAGGGAGGCGCGCCGGCCGGTGTCCAGGGCGGACGTGGCAGCGGCGCTTGGGATCGGTGTCCGGCTCGCGGCTTTCCACCTCGACAAGCTCGTGGACGAAGGCTTGCTCAGCGCGCATTACGCCAAACCTGCCGGCCGGAAAGGCGGACCGGGGTCGGGAAGACCCCCCAAGTGGTACGTGGCCAGCCCCGACGGTTTTGACATCACGGTGCCGCCCCGCCGGCATGACATTGGTGCCATGATTCTCCTGCATTCCGTTGCAGGGCGTGCGGGAGGCAGCCGGGAACGGATCCTGGCGGAGGCGCAGCGCTGCGGCCGCAGCTTGGCCGAACAGACACCGAATCAGGACTTGGAGCAGTTGCTATCCGTTCTGGGGTATGAGCCACGTCCGGCGCCTGGACGGTGCATCGACCTGCTCAACTGCCCCTTCCACGAGCTCGCGGACCAAGACCGTGACACAGTCTGTGCCATGAATCTGGCCCTCCTTCAAGGAATTACCAGCGGCGTGTCAGGGCCGTATGTTGCAGCGCCGGAGCAGCGGGCAGGTTTCTGCTGCGCCAGGCTGATCCCTGGTGAAGCGCTGGGATTTGGGCAGGTCCAGGGACGAACGCCGGACCCTGGCGTCTAATGCCAACCGGGGTTAGTGTTGCAGTTGGAGGCATTCCTGTCTTCGCCTCCCCGGAATATTCGTCATGGAGGCGGACATGGAGAGCAGAGCAAAAGCCGCAGGGCACGCCATCCACCAGCAACTGGTTGTTTTTCCGCTGGGGCTTCTCAGCACAGCGGTCGTGTTCGATGTGATCGGACTGCTGGCCAACAACGGACATTTCACCTCCGCGGCCTACTTGATGATCGCCGCAGGCGTCCTGATGGGTCTGCTCGCGGCCATATTCGGACTCATCGATTTTATTGCCGTCCCAGACGGGACCCGCGCCAAACGCATCGGACGGCTCCACGGTGCAGGAAACGTCGTGATGATCGTGTTGTTCGCAATCAGTTGGTTCATGCGCGGGGGCGCCCAGGACAACGTGCCGTCCATCCTGGCCTTTGTGCTGGAACTGCTGGCCTTTGTCATCGCCGCCGGTGCAGGCTGGCTTGGCGGGGAGCTCGTCGGCAGGCTGGGAGTAGGCGTCGACGACGGCGCCGGCCTGGATGCCCCGGCCAAGTTCACCACCGGGATCTCCCTCAAGCACGGACCACACCAGGCCGGTTTGTGAACCAGCCCGCGCTTCTGCCGAACGCCCGGCACAACAAAAACTGCTGAAGGCCGGAGGCCCGGGACAGGACCTTCCCTGGCCGAGTGCTCCCTTGGCCTGCTACTTCTTCCCGAAAAGTCCGCCCAGCACGCCGCCGAGGCCGCCCTCGTCGTTCTTCCGCTCTTCCGGCTGGCTCTCGGGACGGTCTACCTCGATCAGCTCACCCGGCCGCGGCGCGCCGCCGACGGGCTGGTCCTGTGGCATGGACTGGGGCACGGACTGCGGCACAGTCTGCGGGTCCAGCCTGCTGTCCAGCCCGGCGTCGGGAGCCAATTGCCGGTCCGGCGCCTGGCCGCCGCCGAGCAACCCGCCCAGCAAGTCACCCAAACCGCCCTGTCCGCCGCCGGCGGCAGCACCGCCCGTACCGCCCAGGATCCCGCCCAGAATTCCGCCGAGGTCGATGCCGCCCTGGCCGGATCCATCAGCACCGCCCGCCCCGGACGACGGCCCGCGTCCACCGAGGACCTTGTTGGCAAGGTAGGACATCACGATGGGCGCCAGGATCGGCAGGAGCTTCTTGACGAGGTCCCCGCCCGCCCCGCCCAACTGCGCGGAGCCGGCCAGCCGGCTCGCCACCTGGTCCTGCTGCCCGCCGAAGACGTGGCTGACAATCTTTTCACCGTCCGCGGTATCCACCTGCGCCAGGTCAACACCCCCTTCAATCAGCCCGTCCTGATGCTGGCTGAGCGCCGACTCGAGCGAGGCGGCGCCGTCGGGGGCCTGGGCATTGTTCTGCATTCCTGCCAGCAGCGTGGGGACGGCGGCCTCCACTGCTGCCTGGGCCGTTTGCCGGTCCGTTCCGAGCATGCCGGCAATCTGGTCTACCGGGATCTGCCCGAGGATGTCGTTGAGCTCAGTCATGGTCTACTCCTTCAGCCGCGCCAGCGCGCGGGGACGAGGTGAATCGGCGACTGCGCGGACGCCGCGAAGGTGTTGCCCTAGCATCGTAGTCCGGGCCAAAGGACCGTGGAAGACGGCGCCTGCAGGCCAGGCCGGGGCGTCCGGGGCCCGCGTTGATTGCAGGTAATCTTAGAGAGTTCCGGAGCCGGCACCGTTTCTCCGGAAGAGTTCATGGCAGGCAGCAAAGGCGAGGTTGATGGTCCACATCTGGAACGATCCGTCCGAAGTCCCGGCGGACTTTGGTCCTTCCGTTGTCACGTTCGGCAACTTCGACGGCGTGCACCGCGGCCACCAACAGGTGCTCTCCAAGCTCATCCGCATCGCCCGCTTGAACCATGCCCGCGCGGTCGCCATCACCTTCGACCCGCACCCCGCGCAGGTGCATCGGCCCGAGGCGGCCCCGGAACTGATCATGGGGCTGGAGGACAAGCTGGCCGCCCTCGGCGAGCTGGGCCTCGACGCCGTGCTGGTGATGAAGTACTCGCTCGAACTGGCCAGCCTGACTCCGGAGGAATTCGTCGCCACCGTCCTGGTCGGCAGCCTCCGCGCCAGCCACGTCGTAATCGGCCACGACGCCCGCTTCGGCCGCGGCAACGCCGGGGACCTGCACACGATGCAGGAACTCGGGAAAAAGCTTGGCTTTGAGGTGCTGGTCATCAGCGAGTTCGGTTCCGAAGGGTTCCCCATCCACGACGACGCCGGCGAGGACCGCCGTTGCTCCTCCACCTGGGTCCGGGAGGCGCTGCGGGAGGGCGACGTCGCCACCGCCGCCGCCGTGCTCGGCCGGCCGCACCGGATGCGTGGCGAAGTGGTGCACGGCGCCGCCCGTGGCCGGGACCTCGGCTTTCCCACCGCCAACCTCGCCTCCAGCTCGACCGGCTACATCCCCGCGGACGGCATCTACGCTGGTTGGCTCGTGGACGAGGCGGGCACCCGCTGGCCGGCCGCGATCTCGGTCGGTTCCAACCCCACGTTCGACGGCGTCAGCCGCCAGGTGGAGGCCCACGTCATCGACCGCCCGGAAGAGGCCGTGGAGGACTTCGATCTGTACGGCCAGACAGTAGTAGTGGAATTTGTCGCCCGACTGCGCGGCATGGTGGCGTACCGTGGCCCTGAAGCGTTGGTGGACCAGATGCGCCTGGACGTGGTCCAGGCGCACCAGATCCTGTTCCGCGCCGGCCGCACGCGCTGACCGTCCGGTCGCATGCACGGCCAGTCGGCAAGAAAGGCAAGACTGTGACCATCGAGAAGAACACCAGGGAGCTGGACAAGGGCATTGTCCGCGACTTCAGCTCCCGGATGAGCTATGCGTCCTATCTGCAGCTGCCGACGCTGCTCAGCGCCCAGCAGCCGGTCAGTGCGCCGGAGCACCACGACGAGATGCTGTTCATCATCCAGCACCAGACCACCGAGCTGTGGCTGAAGCTGGTCCTGCACGAGCTCCGCAGCGCCGCCGCCTGGCTCCGCGCCGACGATCTCGGCTCGGCGCTGAAGGCGATCGCCCGGGTCAAGCACATCCAGAAGACGCTGACCGAGCAGTGGTCCGTGCTGGCCACCCTCACCCCCACCGAGTATTCGCAGTTCCGCGGCTTCCTGGGCAATTCCTCCGGCTTCCAGTCCAGCCAGTACCGCGCGGTTGAGTTCCTGCTCGGCAACAAGAACCCCAAGATGCTGCCGGTGTTCGAATCCGACCCCGAGGCCCACGCGATGCTGCTGGAACTCCTCGAGGCCCCGAGCATCTACGACGACTTCCTGGCCTACCTCAAACGCCAGGGCTTCGACGTCCCGGCATCCCTGCTGGAGCGCGACGTCACGAAGGCACACGAGTTCTGCCCGGAGCTGGTCCCGGTCTTCAAGTACATCTACGAAAACGCGGCCGACAACTGGGGTGCCTACGAGGCGTGCGAAGAGCTCGTGGACCTCGAGGACAACTTCCAGCTGTGGCGTTTCCGTCACCTGCGCACGGTGCAGCGGACCATCGGGATGAAGTCCGGCACGGGCGGTTCCAGCGGTGCCGCCTTCCTGCAGAAGGCCCTCGAGCTGACCTTCTTCCCCGAGCTCTTCGCGGTACGGACGGAGATCGGTCAGTGAGCACGAACCCCGAAGCGACGGAGGTCCCCGCCCCCGGACGTACCCGAACCACCGCCGGCACCGGAAGTACCCGGGCCACCGCTGGCACCGACCCGCTGTGGCCGCGCGCCCTCGAACTCGACGCCGCCGATCCGCTGGCCGCGTACCGCCCGCTCTTCATCGGCACCGACACGGACTTGTCCTACCTCGACGGCAATTCGCTGGGCCGCCCGCTCCAACGCACCACGGCGGACATCGGCCGTTTCATCGAGGAGAGCTGGGGTGGCCGGCTGATCCGCGGCTGGGACGAGGAATGGCTGGAACTCCCGCAGGCCATCGGTGACCAGCTCGGACGGTCCGCTCCTCGGCGCCGCACCCGGGCAGACCATCATCGCCGACTCCACCACGGTCGTGCTCTACAAACTGATCCGCGCCGCGGTGGCCGCCGTCACCGATCCGGCCCGCACGGAAATCGTGCTGGATACCGACAATTTCCCCACCGACCGCTACCTCGTCGAAGGCATCGCGCGCGAGGAGGGGCTCACGCTGCGCTGGATCGACGCCGATCCCGCTTCCGGCGTGTCCGTCGATCAGGTGCGCGCGGCGGCCGGCCCGGCCACCGCCGTCGTGGTCCTCAGCCAGATCGCCTACCGCTCGGGGTACCTCGCGGATCTGCCGGGAATCACCGCTGCCGTGCACGACGCCGGCGCGCTGATCGTGTGGGACCTGTGCCACTCCGCCGGTTCGGTCGAGATCGGCCTGGACGACGCCGACGTCGACTTCGCGGCCGGCTGCACCTACAAGTACCTGAACGGGGGACCGGGCTCGCCGGCCTTCGCCTACGTCAACGCCCGGCACCTGCCCGGTCTGCAGCAGCCGATCTGGGGCTGGATGGGGCGCAAGGACGCCTTCGAAATGGGCCCCGGCTACGAGGCCGCCAGCGGCATCCGCGGGTTCCTCAGCGGAACCCCGGCCATCTTCGGGATGCTGGCCATGCGCGGGACGCTGGACCTGCTGGAGGAAGTGGGGATGGCAGCCGTCCGGGAGAAGTCCCGGCTGCTGACCGCGTTCGCCGTCGAACTCCACGACGCGTGGCTGGCGCCCGCGGGCGTGACCCTCGCAACGCCGCGGGACCCCGAGGAGCGCGGCGGCCACATCACAGTGGACCACCCGGCGTTCCGGGAAATGACCGCCGCCCTGTGGGAGCAGGATGTCATTCCCGATTTCCGGGCGCCTCACGGCATCCGGATCGGGCTCTCACCCCTCAGCACGTCCTTTGCTGAGCTGTACCGCGGCGTCGCCGCGATCCGGGACCGGCTGCAGGGCCCTGGTTTCGACAAGATCACGGCCGTGCCGGTAAACTAAACGTTGGATCCGGCTGCAGTCCGTGGCGGCTGGCTCTTGTTGTGAACGGCGATCGTCCTCTTCCCGGGACGACCCCCGGCGCGGCACCCCGGCAGTGAGTTACTGATTCGGGCCTCACGGCACATCTCTAGGAGTTATTGTGGCACTTGAAGCCGCTGTAAAGCAGTCCATCATTCAGGATTTCGCAACGTCTGAGGGCGACACCGGTTCGCCGGAGGTCCAGGTTGCAGTCCTGACTCAGCGGATCAAGGATCTCACTGAGCACATGAAGGTGCACAAGCACGATTACCACACCCAGCGCGGTCTGCTGGCCATGGTTGGTCGTCGCAAGCGCATGCTGACCTACCTCAAGAACACTGACATCACCCGCTACCGCGCGCTCATCGAGCGTCTCGGCCTGCGCCGCTAGTCAGCTTTAAGGGGCGGCCCCTTCCGTAACGGAAAGGGGCCGCCTTCTTCAAAAAACTCAACAGGAGGATCAACCGCATCACGCATTCGCGGTCCTCGGTAGTGATCCCCGGGAACGGCTTCAAGGATTGAAGCCCGGCCCGTGGGTCTCGATCGATGACCGGGTGCAGTGCAGGCCAGTAGACAGATGCTGGCCTGGGTTGATGCGGCTGGACTCCGTGAACCATGAAACGGAGGTGACTCTCTTGGAGGGTCCCGAAATCCAGTTCTCAGAAGCAGTCATTGATAATGGCCGCTTCGGCAAGCGTGTAATCCGCTTTGAAACCGGCCGTCTTGCCAAGCAGGCAGCCGGCGCAGCGATGGTCTACATCGACGAAGAGACCGCGCTGCTGTCCGCCACCACCGCCGGCAAGCACCCGCGCGAAGGCTTCGACTTCTTCCCGCTGACCGTCGACGTCGAAGAGCGTATGTACGCCGCCGGCCGCATCCCGGGTTCGTTCTTCCGCCGCGAAGGCCGCCCCTCCACGGAAGCCATCCTGGCCTGCCGCCTGATGGACCGCCCGCTGCGCCCCGCCTTCGTCAAGGGCCTGCGCAACGAGGTCCAGATCGTGGTCACCGTGCTCTCCATCGACCCGGACGAGCTCTACGACGTGGTCGCCATCAACGCTTCCTCGATGTCCACCCAGCTCTCCGGCCTGCCCTTCTCCGGCCCGATCGGCGGCGTCCGCGTTGCCCTGATCGCCGACGAGAACGGCTCGCAGTGGGTTGCCTTCCCGAAGCACTCCCAGCTCGAGAACGCCGTCTTCAACATGGTCGTTGCCGGCCGGGTTGCAGGAGACGACGTCGCCATCATGATGGTTGAAGCCGAAGCCACCGACAACTCCTGGAACCTCATCAAGGAACAGGGCGCCACCGCCCCCACCGAAGAGGTTGTTTCCGAGGGCCTCGAGGCCGCCAAGCCGTTCATCAAGGCCCTGTGCGAAGCGCAGTCCGACCTGGCAGCCCGCGCCGCCAAGCCGACCGTCGAGTTCCCGGTCTTCCTGGACTACGAGGACGACGTCTACGCCGCCGTGGAATCCGCTGCCGCCGACAAGCTGGCTGCTATTTTCCAGATTGCGGACAAGACGGAGCGCAACGACGCTTCGGACGCACTCAAGGACGAAGTCACTTCTTCCCTGGCCGGCCAGTTCGAGGGCCGCGACAAGGAACTGTCCGCTGCCTTCCGCTCCGTCACCAAGCAGGTTGTGCGCCAGCGCATCCTCAAGGACCAGATCCGCATCGACGGCCGCGGCCTGACGGACATTCGCCAGCTCACCGCCGAGGTCGAGGTTCTGCCCCGCGTGCACGGTTCGGCCATCTTCGAACGCGGCGAGACCCAGATCATGGGTGTCACCACGCTGAACATGCTCAAGATGGAACAGCAGATCGACTCGCTGTCTCCCGTGACGCGCAAGCGCTACATGCACAACTACAACTTCCCGCCGTACTCCACCGGTGAGACCGGCCGCGTCGGTTCCCCGAAGCGCCGCGAAATCGGCCACGGTGCCCTGGCGGAGCGGGCCATCATGCCGGTGCTGCCATCCCGCGAGGAATTCCCCTACGCGATCCGCCAGGTGTCTGAGGCTCTCAGCTCCAACGGTTCGACGTCGATGGGTTCCGTTTGCGCCTCCACGCTGTCCCTGCTCAACGCAGGTGTGCCGCTGAAGGCCGCGGTTGCCGGTATCGCCATGGGCCTGGTCTCCGACCAGGTTGACGGCCAGACCCGCTACGCCGCCCTGACCGATATCCTCGGCGCCGAAGATGCCTTCGGTGACATGGACTTCAAGGTCGCCGGTACCGCCGAGTTCGTCACAGCCATCCAGCTGGACACCAAGCTCGACGGCATCCCGGCCTCCGTCCTGGCAGCAGCCCTGAAGCAGGCCCGCGAAGCCCGCCTGCACATCCTGGACGTTCTGAACTCCGCGATCGACACCCCGGACGAGCTCTCCGAGTTCGCGCCGCGCGTCATCGCGGTCAAGATCCCGGTTGACAAGATCGGCGAGGTCATCGGCCCGAAGGGCAAGATGATCAACCAGATCCAGGAAGACACCGGAGCCGACATCTCGATCGAGGACGACGGAACTGTCTACATCGGCGCCACGAACGGCCCGTCTGCCGACGCAGCACGGTCCGCCATCAACGCCATCGCCAACCCGCAGGTCCCCGAAATCGGTGAGCGCTACCTGGGCACGGTCGTCAAGACCACGACCTTCGGCGCTTTCGTTTCGCTGACCCCGGGCAAGGACGGCCTGCTGCACATCTCCGAGCTGCGCAAGATCGCCGGCGGCAAGCGCGTGGACAACGTCGAGGACGTCGTCTCCGTGGGCCAGAAGATCCAGGTGGAAATCACCAAGATCGATGACCGCGGAAAGCTCTCCCTGTCGCCCGTCGTGGCCGACGAGGCAGGCTCCGAGGACGCAGACAACAACGCTGAGGTCTCCGTGGAGTCCGCAGAGTAGTCTCTCCTGAACGAAGTGGCGGGGCCGGTGGATGATTCCACCGGCCCCGCCGCCGTTAAGCTGCCGCCGTTAAACCGCCGCCGTTAAGCTGCCGCCGTCCGGCGCTCGTCCCCATGCCTGCCACGGCCTTCGGGGGAGTGGTCCGCTGGTACGATAGCAGGCAGATTTGGCACTGTTTACTGAAAGGCCTTGATGACTGTCGTCCCCCTGCCGCTTGAGCAGAACCAGCACGCTGACACCCTGATCCATGGAGCCGACGGTGGTTCCGAGGTGCGCCGCTCGGTCTTGCCGGGCGGCGTCCGCGTGCTGACCGAAGCGATGCCCGGCCAGCGTTCGGCCACCATCGGTTTCTGGGTCGGCGTCGGCTCCCGCGATGAGGCCCCGGGCCAGCACGGTTCCACACACTTCCTGGAGCACCTGCTGTTCAAGGGCACCAGGCGCCGCACCGCCATGGAGATCGCCTCGGCCTTTGACGAGGTCGGTGGGGAATCCAACGCCGCCACCGCGAAGGAGAGCACCTGCTACTTCGCCCGTGTGCTGGACACCGACCTGCCCATGGCGATCGACGTGATCGCGGACATGATCACCGGTGCCGTCCTCGATCCCCAGGAGATGGAACAGGAACGGGACGTCATCCTCGAGGAAATCGCGATGGACAGCGACGACCCAACCGACGTCGCGCACGAACACTTCGTCGCCGCCGTCCTCGGCACACACCCGCTGGGACGCCCGATCGGCGGCACCCCCGATGCCATCCGCGCCGTCGCCCGCGACTCTGTCTGGGACCACTACCGCCGCTACTACCGTCCCGGTGAGCTGGTCATCACCGCCGCCGGGGGACTGGACCACGACGTCGTCTGCGGGCTCGTGGTGGACGCCCTGCACTCCGCCGGCTGGAGTCTGGCACCTGATGCCGCGCCGGTCCAGCGTCGCTCCACCGAACGCGCCGACATCACCGGCACCGCCGGGCTGCACGTGGTCAAGCGGCCCGTCGAGCAGGCCAACATCATCATGGGCTGCCCCACGATCGTCGCCACCGATGACCGCCGCTTCGTGATGAGCGTGCTCAATGCGGTGCTGGGTGGAGGCATGTCCTCCCGGCTGTTCCAGGAAGTACGGGAGAAGCGCGGCCTGGTCTACTCGACCTACTCCTTCGCGTCCTCCTACGCCGACGCCGGATACTTCGGCATGTATGCCGGCTGCACACCGTCCAAAGTCCGGCAGGTGCTGGAGCTTCTCGGCGCCGAACTGGACAAGCTCGCCGAAGGCGGCATTTCCGACGAGGAACTCCGCAAGGCCGAGGGGCAGCTGTGCGGCGGCATTGTGCTGGCGCTGGAGGACACCGGTTCCCGGATGTCCCGGCTGGGCCGCGCCGAGCTGGTGTCCGGCGAATACCAGGACATCGACGAGACCCTGCGCCAGATCAAAGCCGTGACCGCCGCCGAGGTCCAGGAGCTTGCCCGCGAGCTGGCGGCTGCCCCCCGGACCATCACCGTCGTGGGGCCCTTCGAGGAGACCGAGACCTTCGGTCTCTGAGCCGGGCTAGACACCGGCGCGGCGCCGCGGAATGATGGGGGCGGGCCACTCGGGGGGACCTGCCTGGAAGGAAAACATGGACCGTCCGCTGCCGGGCAGCGCGCATGCGGCGCTCGAAGCTTTCCTGGGGCACTGGGCCGGCATCACGCAGTGGGAGGCCACGCCCTGGGGACCCGCGCGCACTGCCGAGGTCGCGATTTCCTTTGCCCGCGCGGCGGCCGGCCTGGCGGTTACTGCCAGCTACCGCCATACCGAGGCGGACGGAAGCCGTACCGAAGGCCATGGGGTGTTCACTGTCGACAAGGACCGGCCCGACACCCTCTGGTACCACGTCAACAGCCTGGGCCTTCCGCCAGAGCCGCCGGCGCGGGCCAGCTGGCGCGAGGGAACCCTCACCGTCGAGCGACGCAGTGAGAGGGGCATCGCCCGGCACACCTTCCGGGTGGACGACGGCGTCCTGACCCACAGTGCCGGGCTCCGGCTGGGCACCGCGAGCGAATTCACCCCGTTCCTGACCTCGGTCTGCAGGCGCGTCCCCGAGACCGCTCCGGCTCCGGCCTGAGCGGCGCCAGGAGGTGCCCGCTGCAGACGATACCCATCCCTATAACGGCTGGGATCCCGCGTTCGGCGCGCTGGCCGGGGCGTTCGCCTGGTCGGCCGGGGCATGCTGCCTCCGGCTCGCCAGCAGGAACGGCACCGCGATCAACTCGATCACGCCGCTGATCGCCAGCGACGCCGGGTAGCCGTACACATCGGCCGCCCGCCCGAGCGCCGGCTGCACCACCACGCCACCGCTTGATCCCATGAGTGAGTCGAAGCTGAGCACGGTTGCCCGCTGCTTCGAGGCGATCATGTCGTTCAGATAGGCCTGCCGCACCGGGGTGCCCGCCGAGGACACCACGGCCCAGAGCGCCAACAGCACCAGGGCAACCCAGAACACCCGGGTGAACCCGAGCACCACCAGAATCAGGGACCCGCCGAGACTGCTCAGGATCAACACCGTCGTGCGCTTGCGGACAAGGCGCCGGATGCGGGGCGCGATCCAGCCGCCGAGCACCTCCGCCCCGGCGACGATTGCCGCAGCCAGGCCCGCCACGGAATACGCGTGAGGGTCGCCGAAGAGCTCAAGGAGGTACGGCTGCAGGGCGTAGAACACGTAGATCCCGACGCCGGCGCTGAACGGGGCGGCCAGCATCACGAAACGCACCGGCGGGTTCTTCAGGCCGTTCTCGACCGAGGCGGAGAGTACGGCCCGGGTCGCCCGGAGGGGATGGGGTGAGCGTTCGGGGGTGAAGCCAACGTCGCGCATGAGCCAAAAGGCCACGACGAACATGGCCAGCAGCACGCCCACGCGCAGCAGGAACGGCACCCCGAGGTCGGTGGCCTGTGCGATCACGCCGCCGGCCACCGAACCGCCCAGCATCGCGACGCCAGAAACCATCAGTCCGCGCCCGAGCACCGGCTCGAGCCCGCCTTCGTATCCCGAGAAGCGCAACGCGTCGACGAGCCAGGCCTCGACCGCACCCGAAAAAAAGGTGAAACCCAGACCGAGCAGGACCGACACCACTGCCCAGGACCAGAACGGGGCGGACAGCTGCCAGAGCAGGTAGTAGAGGTAGGTCGACGCCGCCAGGGTCACGGTGCCCAGCAGGAACGAAACGCGGCGCCCCCACCCGTCGGCAATCACTCCGGTGGGCACCTCGAAGAGGACCATGCCGGCCGTGAAGAAGGCGTTGGCGGCAAAGGCCTCGAGGTTGCTGAGTCCGGCATCCAGCAGGAAGAGGGTGTTGATTCCCCAGATGAACGAGGCCGCGAGGGTGTTGCCCAGCGTCAACGTGAGATAGATGCGCTGAATCTTGCGGGAGGCGGCGTTCATCGCGTCGCCGTCCGGGCGAAGTGGTAGCACGTGCCCATTCTCGTCCCCTCGTCACCGCGGCGCTACGCCTTGTCCTGGAAGCGGCCGAAGCGGCCGCCGCGGGACGCGCGCGCGCCATCACATTGCGGACTCCAGGATCCGGGTTTTCGGAGCCCCCAGAAGGGCGGGCGCGGCCTCGGGGGAGTTCCAGACCGTCGCTTGCAGCTTGGCCAGGAAGGCCTCGGCCTGCCCGGGCTGCCCGAAGTCGAGTTCGACCAGCACTGAGCGCGGGTCGTCTACCGGCCGGCTGATCCGGTGCGCCGTAACCCCGGAGGCCGCGCGGTTCGCCGGATCGCGGTCGAAGGCCGCCTTCCACATGTCAAAATCCTTGATGCCGTGCTCGATCTGCAAGGTGTACACCGCACTCACTCCTCTTGGCTGTTGTCCCGTCGCTGCCGGGATTTAACCACGCTAGGCCGGGCAGGGGCCCGCACGCTAGCCCCGAAAAGGTGGGTGCCGGAGGAGGCTAGCCGCCGGCGAAGGGCGGCAGCACGTCCACGACGTCGGCCGACTTCAGCGCCGCACTACGGTCCCGCACGGCAACCTCGTTGAGCAGGAAGCTGGAGCGGGACAGGATGCGCGCCAGCGGCGGCGTCCCCGCGGGCGGATCCGGACGCTCGACGGCGAGGATCGCCTCGAGCAGCGACGCAAGGGTGTCGCCGTCGGACAGCTCAAAGCGTTCCTCTTCCACGCCGGCGGCAGCGCGCGCGGCAGCGAAGTAACGTACATTCATGGGGTTACTCAGCCTCCGATGGCGCTCATGCTGCGGTCCGGCTGGACAAAGTCCGGGGCGTCCAGCCCCACATGGTCCATGCCGTGGGCCTTGGGCTTGATCCACATGGCGTCCTGCCAGCGTTCGGCCAGCTGTTCGTCGCTGGCGCCTTCGCGCAACAGTCCCAGCAGATCCACCTCTTCGCGGGAGAACAGGCAGCTCATGATCTTGCCTTCGGCCGTGATCCGGGTCCGGCGGCAGTCTGAACAGAACGGCTCCGTGACGGAGGCGATGATTCCCACGGTTCCCAGTACCGGCCCGGTGGCGCCGGCGGTGCCGGGCACCCGTGCCCGGACCTCGAAGCGCTCCGCCGGGGCGCCGTCGCGGTCCCGCGGATCGGCGCTGAGCACGTAGTCGACGGAGAGCAGCTCGCGGATTTCCGCGGCGGTGATCATGTTCCGGCGCGTCCAGCCGTGGTCGGCGTCGAGCGGCATCTGTTCAATGAAGCGCAGCTCGTAGCCGCGGCCCAGGGCCCAGGCCAGCAGTGCGGGGGACTCGGCATCGTTGATGCCGCGCATCAGCACCGCGTTGAGCTTGACGGGACCCAGCCCGGCGGACCACGCAGCGTCCACGCCGGCGAGGACCTTGTCCAGGAAGGGGCGGCGCGTGAGCTTGGCGAAGGTTTCCTCATGCAGGGAATCAAGCGAAACGTTGATCCGCGATAGCCCGGCGGCCTTGAGCCCGGCTGCCTTCTTGTCCAGGCCGACGGCGTTGGTGGTCATGGAGATCGGGAGTTCCGGGTGGGCCTGGCGGAGCGCGGAAATGATGTCCAGCAGATCGGCCCGGACCAGCGGTTCGCCACCGGTCAGCCGGAGTTCACGCACCCCCAGCTGATCGACCCCAATGTGCACGATCCGGATAATTTCCGCCGCGGACATGACGGCCTGCTTCGCCAGCCACTCCAGGCCCTCGGCGGGCATGCAGTAGGTGCAGCGCAGATTGCACTTGTCGGTCAGCGACAGGCGCATGTCGGTGGCGCGGCGGCCGTACCGGTCCACGAGTCCGGCGGGCATCCCGGCCGGGCGGCCGGGCAGCGGCGGAGTTCCGGTCGAGCCCGCGCCGGAACCGTCACCGGTGGAGCCGGTTCCTCCACGGGGCTGGGGCATGCCAAGCTGAACACTCATAAAATCAGGCTACGCCACCTTGCGGCAAGCATCACTCCCGTTACTCCATTGCACAGGCCCTCAGCGGAGCTTGAATCTTTCTTCCCAATCATTGAGGGGACCGGCGCGGCGGTTCGCAGGGTTCGCGTCGACTACCGCCGAAGTGCCACGTGGTCCCGCGACCCAAAGGCAATCGGAATAGAAGCCCCGTCAGTTGCACTGTCTGGCAGGCCTCTTCGAGGCCCCGTCAGACACCTTTGACCGCGGCGTACCCAATAGTGGCCATGCTCTCTATAGCCGGCGTTCGAAATCCGCACCGCATGCTTGACTTAGTCACGCCCTGCCGCTGCCTTGTGTATGTGGCTTCGCGGCGCAGGTTAGATGTACGGCGTAGGGGTCGGCGATGCCGATGTAGTGGGTGTAGAGGTATTCCTCGATGCCTTCGAGGCCGCCTTCGCGGCCGAGGCCGGACTGCTTGACGCCGCCGAAGGGGGCCGCGGCGTTGGAGATGACTCCGGCGTTCAGGCCGAGCATGCCGGTTTCGAGGCGTTCGCCCATCCGGATGCCGCGGTTCAGGTCCTTCGTGAAGACGTAGGCGACCAGGCCGTATTCGGTGTTGTTGGCCAGCCGCACGGCATCGTCCTCGCTGGTGACGGTGATGATCGGCGCGACGGGCCCGAAGATTTCCTCGGACAGGATCCGGGTGCCCTCGGTGACGCCTATGAGGATGGTGGGCTGGTAGATGTACCCCGGCCCATCCACCGGCCCGCCGCCGGCCACGGCCACAGCCCCGGATGCCACGGCATCACTGACAAGTTCGTGCACCTTGTCCCGGCTTTTGGCGTCGATCAGCGGACCCACCTTGGACTCCGGTTCGCTGCCGCGGGCGGTGATCATATCCGCCAACTTCGTCGCGAACTTTGCCGCGAACTCGTCCGCGACGGACTCGTGCACAATGAACCTGTTCGCCGCGGTGCAGGCCTCGTCCATGTTCCACGGCTTTGCCAGCATCGCCCCGCGACCGCGGCGTCAACGTCGGCATCCTCGAACACCCTCGAACGGGGCGTTCCCGCCGAGCTCCATCGAGGTCCGCAGCACCGTCTCCGACGCGTCCGCCAGCAGCCGCCGGCCTACCTCGGTGGACCCGGTGAAGGAAAGCTTTCGAAGCCGGGAATCCTTGATCAGCGGTCCCGTGGTAGCACCGGCTGATGTGGAAGCGATAACATTCAGGACCCCGGCGGGGAGGCCCGCTTCCTGCATGACGGCGGCGAAAAGTTGCGATGTGAGCGGGATGAGCTTGGCGGGTTTGAGGACCATGGTGCAGCCGGCGGCAACCGCGGGGGCGATCTTCCGCGTGCTCGCACGCCTCCGAGTGTCTGTCAAACATGTCGATCATCGGCATCCCGGCCTCGTAACCTCTGTTGCGGCCGCTTGCCGGGACCCTGACGCACGGCGCGTCGGTCAGTCGCACTGCTCGGTGCGGCGAACCCGGACTAGTAGACAGTGCCCGTCAGGAGCTCCGAGAGCCGGCCGGCGGCACGCCGGAGTTCCGGAATGCCGGCCTTGAGCCCGGCTTCGGTGGCGGTCTCCACGGGGCTGGTCAGAGCGATGGATTCGCTGGGCCGACCCGCCTTGTTGGGGACAGCAACGGCGACCGAGAGCACGCCTGTGGCGCGCTCGTCCGCCGAGTAGGCATAGTCGACCCCGGGTTCGGGCAGGCGTGCGCGGAGTTCCTCGACCGTAAACGTGGGCTCTTCGTGGCCCGCAGCAATGGCGGCAGCTACAACCTGCTGCAGTTCTTCCCCGGGGGCTGAGGAGGCTGACGCCAGCAGGATTTTGCCTGCCGCCCCGACTGTAAGGGGGAGCCGCTTGCCCAGTGGCAGGTCATACCGTAGGGGCGAGTCGCCGTCGACGCGTGCGACCAGGATTCTTTCGAAGCCGAGTCTCGTATAAAGCGATGCCGTCAGCCCTGTCTGGGCTGCGACCTGTTGAAGTATCGGCCGGGCGGCAACAACGAGGGGGTCGTTCTCCAGATAGCTTCGTGCCGCCGGCAGGACCGCGGGCCCGATCCGGTAGGACTTGTCGGTCTGGCTGACCATGCCGAAGTCCTGCAGGACCCGCAGGATCCGCAGCGTGGTCGGCAGGCTCATGCCGCAGGTCCTGGCCAGGTCGCTGAGCCGCTGGGGCCGCTCCGCGCGCTGGAGTTCGGCAAAGACCTCCATCGCCCTGGACAGGGAGCGCATGTTGCCGGCCTTCGGGCCGCTCTCGGCAGAGCTGGCTGAGTGCGTCGATGTCACCGTCATATTTTCATTCTATGTAACTTCATTGCGCTTGACAGAGTTTGTGTCTCCTGTCACTATTTCTTCAGACGCAATAATCTTTCATTCTATGAAATGAAGGCCTACAGAACTTAAGAAGGAAACAATGACAACGGAGTCAGTAATGACAAGCCCCGACCGCACGGCCCGTGTCGCTCCGTCGGTACTTGTGGGTATCGGTGCGTTCGTGGCCGTGGGCACATACGTGCTGATCAGTTCGATCGAGCTGGGACTGTGGACGTCGCTGGGCCCCGGGCCCGGGCTGTTCCCGTTCGCCATGGGCGGAGTCCTGGTCTCGATGTCCATCATCTGGCTCATTCAGGAGCTGCGGCGGCCCAGCGAGGCAGCCGAGGGCGCTGACCGCGGCCTCGTGATCGCCGTCGTAGTGAGTTTGGCCGTCCTTGCGGCCGTTATGGACCTGCTCGGCTTTCAGCTGAGCATGTTCCTGTTCCTCATGTACCACCTGAAGCTGCGCGGCGGGAGAACCTGGATCTCCTCGCTGATCATCGCCCTGGCCGGAAGCGTCGGCGCGTTCTATGCCTTCAACTACGGCCTGAACGTTTCGCTGCCGGTGTCTGCCTTCCCCTTGCTGAACACGATCGGATTCTAGACGTGGATATTTTCAATGACCTGCTCGGCGGTTTCGCCGCCGCCATGACCTGGCAGAACCTCCTGTTCGCCTTTGTTGGCTGCCTCTTGGGCACGATCATTGGCGTCCTTCCCGGCATCGGCCCTGTCGCCGGTGTGGCCCTTCTGATTCCCCTGACGCTGAATCTGGACGCGACCGGCGCGATCATCATGCTGTGCGCCATCTTCTACGGCACCGCCTACGGGGGAACGATCACCAGCGTCCTGCTGAACACCCCCGGTGAAGCGGCATCGGCGATCACCACCATCGACGGCTACGCCATGACGAAGATGGGCAAAGCGGGGGCGGCATTGACCATTGCCGCCGTCGGGTCCTTTGTCGGGGGGACGGTAGCGACAATCGGTCTGGTTGCAGCCGCCAAACCGCTCGGTGAGCTGGGTCTGCTCGTCGGACCACCTGAATTCTTCGCCCTGATGGTGGTGGGCATCTCCCTGCTGGTCGCCCTGGCGGGCAAATCGATGGTCAAGGCCGTTATCTCCGGCGCCCTGGGCCTGCTGATTTCCATGGTCGGCATCGACCCCGTTGCTGGCGCCCCGCGCTTTACTTTCGGGATGGACCGGCTCCTGGATGGTGTCAGCTTCGTCGCTGTGATCGTTGGTGTCTTCGGACTCTCGGAGCTGCTTTCGTACCGAAAAGGGACTGAGACTCCCAAGATTCACGCTCCTGGCCTTCGTTCGCTGCTGCCCACGGGCAAGGAATGGCGCCGGAGCGCTCCGGCCATGGCCCGCGGTACCGGCATCGGCTTCGGTCTTGGCCTTATCCCCGGCATGACCGGTTCGGTATCCTCTTTGCTGGCGTACGGCGCCGAGAAGAAGTTCTCCCGCCACCGCAATGAACTCGGTAAGGGCGCTATCGAGGGCGTTGCAGGCCCTGAGACGGCCAACAACTCCCACGCGAACGCCGCACTGATCCCCCTGTTCACGCTCGGCATCCCGGCTTCCCCAACGATCGCCGTCCTGATGGGAGCCTTCCTCCAGCAGGGCCTCACCCCAGGCCCGACCCTGTTCACGGAAAACTCGGACATCGCCTGGGCGATCATCGCCAGCCTCTTTATCGGCAACCTGATCCTGCTGCTGCTGAACGTCCCGCTAGTGGGCCTCTGGACCTCCATCCTCCGCGTACCGTCGTCGATCCTGACCGCACTGATCCTGCTCTTCATGGTCATCGGCGCCTACACCATCAACTTCAGCGTCTTCGATGTGTTCGTCATGATCGGCTTCGGACTCCTCGGGCTCGCCTTGCGGCACCTGGACATTCCTCTCGCCCCGATGGTGCTGACCCTGGTGCTCGGACCGCTGATGGAACGATCACTGCGCGAATCCCTCGAAATCTCCCAGGGCGACTTCGGCATCTTCGTCAACCGCCCCATCTCCACAGTCCTGATCGGCCTCGGAATGCTGATCGTCTTCAGCCCGCTGCTCAAGCTCCGTAAGCCCAAGGCATTGAACGAAGACCCCGAAACCTAAACCACCCCTCCCGCCCACCGGCATTCCACAAGCACACCCAGACACGCCCCCCTTCAAAGGAGAAGAACCATGATCACCCGCACCCGCATCGCCGCCGCCTTCGCAGCAGCAACCCTCATCGCCGTCACCGGCTGCGGCGCCACCCCCGGCGCCACCCCCGCCGCCGCCGGGGACGACTTCCCGAAAAAGGGCAAGTCCATTGATCTTGTCGTGGCCTTCTCCTCCGGCGGAGCAGTCGACACCGCAGCCCGCCTCGTCCAGCCGATCCTGGAAAAAGAACTCGGCACCAACGTCGAGGTCATCAACAAGCCCGGCGCCGGCGGACAGATCGCGCTACACCCAGCTCACCAGCGCCAAGCCCGACGGCTACACCATCGGCGCGACAGGCTCCCCGTCCGTGGTTGTCTCACCGCTGGATCCCTCCCGCGGCGCCAAATACACCCGCAGCAGCTTCCAGCCCCTCGGCCGGCAGGTCATCGACCCCGCCGTCATCGCCGTGCAGTCCGACAGCCCCTACAAGACGCTGAAGGACCTCCTGGACGCCGCCAAGGCCAGCCCGAAGTCGATGACCGCCAGCACCACCGGCCTGCAGACCGGTGAACACTTCGCCCTGGCCCAGATCCAGGAAACCACCGGCGCCGAGTTCGCCCCGGTGCACTTCTCCGAAGGCGCCTCGCAGGCCACAACCGCGTTCCTGGGCAAGCACGTGGACATCCTCGTCGCGAACGTCAGCGACGTGAACGACCTGACCAAACAGGGCAAGGCCCGCGTCCTGGGCATCATGACCGCCGAACGCTCACCCTCGCTGCCGGACGTCCCTACGTTCAAGGAATCCGGCTACGAGGTTGAAGCGGGAACCGCCCGCGGCTACTCCGCACCGGCCGGACTGCCCGATGCCGTAGCCAAGAAGCTCGAAGCTGCCCTTCAGAAGGCCATCGAGGACCCGACCGTGGTGCAGAAGATGAACGACCTCGGCCTGCAGACCAGCTACCTCAACGGCGCTGACTACGAGCAGTTCTGGGCCGGACAGGAAGAGGACTTCAAGAAGGTCCTCCCGCTGGTCCAGAAAAAAGACTAATCCTCCCGCCAAACGCCACTCACGGAAGAATCCACCATGACAACTCCCGTCCTTGAAGCCTTCGACCCCGATTTCCCCCGCCCTGAGCAGGACGTGATCGACCGACTCGCCAAACTGCCCGCCGCCAACATCGGCGACGCCATGGACCGCCTGGGAGTCGCCGACTCAGCCATCCAGGCCATCTGGCCCGGCGCCCGCTTCTCCGGGCCAGCCTTCACCGTCTGGACCCGCCCCGGAGACAACCAGGGCATCCACCGCGCGCTGGAATCCGCCCGCCCGGGAGACGTCGTCGTCGTCGCCGGCGGCGGGGATGAATCCAGGGCCCTGCTCGGGGAACTCATCGGAGAACGGGCGATCAACCTCGGCATCGCCGGATTCGCTCTGGACGGGGCGGCCCGCGACGCCGAAGCCCTCGGCGAAATCGGCATGCCGGTATTCGCCCGCGCCATCACCCCTGCAGGACCCTACAAGAATGGCCCCTCGCGCCTGGGCACGCCCATCGCCTTCGGCGGAGTTCCGGTCCTGCCCGGCGACATCATCATCGGAGACTCCGACGGCATCGTCGTCATCCCGAGGGAGCAGGCAGCCAACGTGGCAGACGCCGCCGAAGCCGTCTTCGCCGACGAAACCAACCGCCGGCGCTCCATCGTCGCCGCCCGCCACTAAAGTAAGAAAGACAGAAAAATCATGACAGCGTGCACCGTCATCGGCCTCGGTGAGGCCGGAGCCACCTATGCGGCCGCCCTCACCGCCGCAGGCCACAGCGTAACGGGATTTGATCCCGTCGCTCCCTCCACCCCGGCCGGCGTAACCCGTGCGGCAACCGCAGCCGAAGCCTGCATCGGCGCCGACGTCGTTCTGGTCCTCACCGGAGCCGCCGCCGCCCGCAGCGTCGCACAGGAATGTCTGCCGGTACTGCCGGCTGGCAGCTGCTACGCAGACTTCACCTCCTCCTCACCGCACGTCATGCGGGAACTCGGTCAGCTGCCCAGCCAGGCCTTGTTCGTCGATGTGGCCATCCTCGGCCCTGTGCCCACGCAGGGTGTGAAGACACCTCTGATGGTCAGCGGCCCGGGATCCCGGGCAGTCGCTGACCTGCTGGCCCCGCTGGGCGCGGACATCGAGATAGCCGACGGGGAACCCGGGGCAGCGATGGCCCACAAACTCCTCCGCAGCGTCCTGATGAAAGGCATGGCTTCCGTGGTTGTCGAAGCCGTCACCGCCGGACGGGCCGCCGGCCTGGAGGACTGGATCCGCGCCCAGATTGCCCGGCAGCTGGCCGGTGACGGCCAGGCAGTCATCGACCGGTGGCTTACCGGCACAGCCAAGCACGCCCTGAGGCGCTCCCGGGAAATGCAGGACACTGCCAGCTACCTGTCCTCCGACCTCGGCGTTCCTGCGGAGATGACCACCGCCTCTGCGGCGGCACTCACGCGCATCGCCGCGGAAACCGCACCGACGGCACCGGCCTTGCGCTGATCCCGGCATCAGGCAGAATCAGGGACAGGAATCAACGGTGAACCTTCCACCAGCAAAGAAATCCCCGTCAGGAGCAGCAGCATGATCGGCATCTGGGCACTCGGAGCCTACCTGACGGTCATTCTGCTATGGACGACGGTGATCAAACGCAGCGTCGGAGAGGCCATGATCCTCGGCTTCCTGGTCGTGCTCCCGTTCACCGGGCCCGCCGCGGCACAGACCGGAGGTGCCGCGCTCTACTCGGCCGTGACCGACGAAATCGTCTATGCCACCATGGCGTTCGTCTTCATGGGATACCTGTTGGACAAAACCGGTGTGCTGGACCGGCTCATCGACCTGCTGAACTCCCTGATCGGCGGCGTCAAGGGCGGACCCGCCTGGGTCTCGACCGTGGCGTCCGCCGGCCTGGGCGGGGTCGTCCACAACCAGGCAGCGATCGCCGCGACAGTGGGTTCCGTGACCATCCCCTGGATGGAAAAATCCCGCCTCGACAAGCCGTCGGCGGCGACGCTCGTCGCCGGAAATGCGGGAATGGGCATCACGTTCCCGTTCAGTGCCTCCATGTTCGTCCTCGTCGGATCCGCCACTGTCGGGCCCCTGCTGGACGTCAATGAACTCGTCCTTCCCCTGCTCATCGGCGGGTTGTGGTGCTTCCTGCACCGGCTGATCGTCACCTGGCTGCTGGTCCGCAAAAGCGGGATGACCCCACTGGACCCAGCACACCGGCTGCCCGTCCGGACAGCCTTCGGACGCGGCTGGGCCACGACCCTGCTGTTCGTCGTGGTGGCCATCCCGCTGATCATCACCTCCGGCGCCGCCGCGACGGCACTTTCCGACTGGACCGGAGGGGACATCACCAAGACCGTCAGCGTCATCGTCTGGATCCCGGTCGTCCTGATCATCACCGGGGCCCTCCTGGGCAGGAAACGGCTGCCGGGCAACGGCCGTGCCTGGTGGGCGCTCCTGCAACACTCCGCACCCAGGTTCGGCGTCGTCGGCGTCACGGTCGTCTTCGCCTTCGCCGGGGCCAACGCCCTCGCCGCCACCGGCCTCCCCAAGCAGATGACCGCCCTGCTCAACCAGATGAACCTGCCCCTGTGGCTGCTCGCCATCCTGATCGGGCTGATCGTCATCGCCGTGGCCGCACCGCTGTCCGCGACGGCCACCATGGCCGCTGTCGGAACCGTTGGCGTCGCCACACTCGTTGCCGCCGGCGTTCCGGCCACCACCGCAGCCGTCGCAGTGCTGGTCTTCTCCTCCTGCGAAGCCGCGGTTCCCCCGGGAGGCGCCCCGTTGTATGTCGCCTGCGGCATCGCCGACGTGGACCCGATCAAAACCTTCGCCCGCCTGCTCACCCACTACGCCCTGCCACTGCTCGGCATCGGCGTGCTGATCATCCTCGGCATCCTGCCGATCTAAGGAACCAAGACATGTACAAGACCAGAAGAACCGTCGAAGTCATCTTCGTCCATACCCTGGCAGCCCTCCTGCTGGGCGGGGTGCTGTTTGTGACAGGGCAGGCCCTCGCCCTGATCGCCGGACAGGGTGGCTGGTTGGCGTTTTTCAACGAATCCGTCAAGCCCCCGATGTGCATCGCGGCGTCCGTCTGCGCGATCGCAGGCTTCCTCCTGAGCTACAAACCCCGCCAGATACAGGGACAGACCCCCCAGGAAGCAACAACGCGATGACAAGCACCACCGAGGCCGGAACCTACCCGACGTTCGCGGGGCTCCTGGAACGGGAGGGCAGGCTCGCCGGGACCTCCTGGGGGCTGTTCCCCGCACCGCACCGCGGAACGCCTTCCTTCATCAGCCAGGACGCCATCCTGGAGGCCAGGAACTGCATCAGGACCGGAAAGGTCTTCGGCCTGGACTACCCGGCCGATGCCTTCGATCCCGGAATGTCACTCAAACGCACAGCCCCGCGGCACACCATCTACTCCTCGCACCCGGCCCACCGCGACGACTACCTGGACGGGTACTACCTTCAGGGATCCACACAAATCGACGGGCTCCGGCACCGCCGGGCAGACGACATCGGCTTCTATAACGGCACCCCGGACGACCAGGTCCGGGAAGGCACCCCGGAACTCGGCATCCAGGAATGGGCAGAAAACCCTATCGCCGGCAGGGGAATCCTGGTCGACCTCGACGGGTACCGTAACGTTCTGGGCGAGCCGATAGACCATGCAGGCGGAGAACCGCTCACCCTGAACCTGGTCCAGACAGCCATAGCGGCCCAGTCCCTCAGCATCCGCCCGGGTGACATCCTCATGCTCCACACGGGTTGGTGCGAATGGTTCCTGGCCCTGACTCCGGAGGAAAAACAACGGACTCGGGACAGCCGACGGGCCAGCGGCATCACCCAGTCGCAGGATTTCGTCGCCTGGGCCTGGGACAACCAGCTCGCAGTGATCGCCGCCGACAACTTTGCCCTCGAATGCCTGCCCGTCGTGCCCGAAAGCCCCTTCCAGCTCTCGGCCCCGAACGATCACGGCATGATGCACCAGCAACTCCTCGCCAAACTCGGCATGCCCCTCGGCGAACTCTGGAAACTCGGCCCCCTCAGCCGGCACATGAAAACCACCGGCTGCTGGGACGCCTTCATCAGCATCAAACCACTGAATATCACCGGAGGCACCGGCTCGCCCGCCAATGCCACCGCATTAACCTGACCGGAACGAAGTGCCGATCCGAAACAGCCCACTCGCTCCCTTCTTTGCGCGAGGGTACGCTCACCCTTGACGCTCGTCCCGGTGATCCCGAGCGGTCGGCGCCCCTCAGCGGGATGCGGCCTAACAAAGCGGAACCAGGCGGTGAAGGAAAAGTATGAGTGACAGTGCCCGGCACCCCGGCGGGACCAAAAACATTCCGCCCACCCATTGAGCAGGAATCCCTGGCGGCTGATCCTCAGCACCCAGGCTGTTCTGGCGCAGGCCGCCTGGACTGGCATCCGGCTCATCATCGGCTACCGGGCGCTGGCGAGCGGTGCAGATCCGGCTTTCCTGGGCGCGCTCGCCTCGAGCTTCGCCTTACCTGCCCTGCTGGCGGCACTGCCGGCAGGACGCATCGCCGACCGGTTCGGCGGAACCGGCATGGCGGTTGCAGGCCTGCTCACGGCGGCGGCAGGCACCGCGGCCATGCTCATGGTCCCTGGCCTGCCCGCACTATTGGCCGCAAGCGCCCTCGTCGGCCTGGGCCACCTTCTGGTGATGGTGGGACAGCAGACCTTCGTCGCCCATGCCAGCACAGCGGATTCCAGGGACAGCGCCTTCGGAGCTCTCACTGCCGCGGCGTCCATAGGCCAGCTCATCGGACCACCGGCCGTCACGGTTGTGGCATCTTTCGGCGCAGGCAGCAGCGGGGCCCTTCCCGACACGGGCTTGGGGCTGCTGGTTTGTCTGGCATTCACCCTGCTGGGGGCCCCGCCCTACTTCTTCCTCCGTGGCGCTGACGCAAGGCTGCGGTCCCAAAGACGGCGGCATGCTTCCACGGCTTCGGCCACAGGCCGGCTTATCGCCTCACCAGGTCTGTGGCGGTCACTCGCGGTCAGTGCGGCGGTGTTGGTCACCGTGGACCTGATGTACGCCTTCGTACCGGTGTGGGCCACGGAAAAGAACATCGGGGCACCCGTGGTTGGTCTGTTGCTGGCGTTGCGGGCCGCTGTCTCGGTGTTGAGCAGGCTGGGTCTGGCCAGGCTTATCGGCAGGTTTGGCCGCAAGGCCGTCCTCATCATCTCAATCACCACCGCGGTCCTGGCATTGATAGCGCTTCCGCTCGTGGGGCCGTACGGTGCAATAGCTGTCATGATCGGCCTGGGACTTGGCTTGGGGATACCGCAACCTTTGACCATGGCTTGGGTGATAGCGCTGACGGACCCCTCCCGCCACGGGGCAGTCCTTGGGCTTCGCTTGGCGGCAAACCGCTTGGCCCAGATTTCAATGCCCCTCGCCGTGGGAACTCTGGCCGCGCCCTTCGGAGTCCTGGGCATCTTCTGGACTAATGCCGCCGTCTTGCTCGGCGCCCTCTCCGTTATTGCAGGATCCGACGTCGGCAGGAAACCGGACGACAGGAAGACCTGACGCTCCGCTGGGCGAGCGAGAAGATGCGAGTCCGTACGAGGGCCTGTCGATGCCGTGCCGCGGCGCGCCGCCGAACCTATGCTGGAGACATGAACACGCTCCAGACAGCGCCGCCCGCCGCGCCCAGCGGAAACCGGCAGCTCCGCTGGTGGGCCGCGGCGGCAGGCGTCGTGGCGGTCGGTACCGGCGTGGTGCTGGGCGAGGTCGCCGCCGGCCTCCTGAGCCCTTCCGTCTCGCCGGTGACCGCCGTCGGGGGCGCGGTGATCGACGCCGTGCCGCCGGCGGTCAAGGACTGGGCGATCGCGCTGTTCGGCACCGCCGACAAGGTGGCGCTGCTGGCCGGCATGGCCCTTGCGATTGCCGGGCTGGCGGCCCTGTCCGGGATCCTTGAGCTGCGTCGCCGCTTCGCCGGGGTCGCCGTCATTGCGGTCTTCGGAGCCGTGGGTCTCGTGGCGGTGCTGGGGCGGGCCGAGGCGACCGCGACCGCGATCCCCATCCCGCTGCTGGTCGCGGCGCTGGGCATCGCCCTGCTGCGCTGGCTGATCGGGCGGCTGGGGGAATGGCAGGCCCAGGCCGGCGACCCCGCGCGCCGGCGCTTCCTCCGGATGCTCGGCGGAACGGCCGCCGTCGCCGCCCTCGGCGCGGTGCTCGCCGCCACTGTGAGGGGTGCCGCCGCCGTCGTCAGCGAGCTGCGGAGCAAGCTCGTGCTCCCGGCGCCCGCTTCTCCCGCCCCGCCGGTCCCGGCAGGAGCCGAACTGCGGCTGGACGGCATCGGCCCGCTCGTGACCCCCAACAAGGACTTCTACCGGATCGACACCGCGCTGCGGGTCCCGGTGGTGGACCCCGGCGAATGGCAGCTGAAGGTCACCGGCCTCGTGGAGCGCGAAATCGAACTTGACTTCGCCGCACTGCTGGCCAAGCCCATGGTTGAACGGCACGTGACCATCGCCTGCGTCTCCAACGAAGTGGGCGGAGACCTGATCGGCAATGCCCGCTGGCTGGGCTGGCCGGTCCGTGACCTGCTGGCGCTGGCGGGACCCCAAGCCGGCGCGGACATGGTGCTCTCCCGCAGCACGGACGGCTGGACCGCTGGCACCCCGCTGGAGGTGCTGACGGACAACCGGGATGCGCTCCTGGCCGTCGGCATGAACGGTGAGCCGCTGCCGCTGGAACACGGCTTCCCCGCGCGCCTCATCGTTCCCGGCCTCTACGGCTACGTCTCGGCGACGAAATGGGTCACCGAGCTGAAGGTGACCCGCTTCGCGGATGACGTTGCCTATTGGACGCCGCGGGGCTGGAGCGAGCGCGGCCCGATCAAGACCTCCTCCCGCATCGACGTTCCCCGCGGCGGACGCTCCGTCTCCGCCGGCGAGGTGGCATTCGGCGGCGTCGCCTGGGCCCAGCACACCGGCATCGGCAAGGTGGAGCTGCGGGTCAACCGCGGCGACTGGCAGCAGGCCGACCTGGCGCCCGGCATCTCCAAAGACACGTGGTATCAGTGGAAGCTGGCCCTGCAGCTCACCCCGGGACAGTACGAGGTGCAGGTCCGGGCCATCGACCTCGACGGCGCCCCGCAGGTGGAGGACCGCGCCCCGGTAGCGCCCAGCGGAGCCACCGGCTATCACACGGTTACAGTGGACGTGAAGTCCTAGCGAGCCGGACTCGCGTCAGGACCAAGGGCCGGGACCAACAGCCGGAATAGGCTCACAACGAGGGGTCAGGAAACCTATGCACCGCACCCAGACACGCAGCGTCAGCGTGGAAGCGCACCGGGAGTCGGTCCGCCGGCTGCTGGCCCCGCTCCGCACTCCGGACCGGATTGAACGGCTCCCGCTGCTCGCGGCACTCGGCCAGGGACTCGCGGCCGACGTCGTCGCTCCGGTGGATCTCCCGCCGTTCGCCAACTCCCAGATGGACGGCTTCGCCATCCGCAGCGTGGACGTGGCCGGCGGCGGAACGGAACTGCGCGTCGTGGCGCCCATTCCCGCCGGTGCCGCTCCGGACAACCTCGCCCCCGGCACCGCTGCCCCCATCATGACCGGGGCCATGATGCCGCCGGGAGCGGACGCCGTCGTACCCATTGAGCAGGCCGTTCCCGATTCTTTCCCCTATCCGGGGGAGCTGGCCACGGTGACCCTGCCGTCCGCCCCCACCGGGAACTTCGTCCGGGCCGCCGGCAGCGACATCCGCGCCGGGGAACCCGCGCTTGCCGTCGGAACGTTCCTGGGGCCGGGACAGCTGGGACTGCTGGCCGCGCTCGGGCTCACCGAGGTCGCCGTGTACCGCGCCCTGAGGATCCTGCTCGTCACCACCGGGGACGAAGTCGTGGAACCAGGCAGTCCCCTCGGTCCCGGCAAGATCTACGATTCCAATGCCACCCTGCTCGAGTCGTCCATGCGCCAGGCCGGGCTCGACGTGACCCGCACCGGCATCTCCACTGACCGGCCCGAGGAACTGGCCGGGTTGCTGCGCCGGCATGCCCCGGACGCGGACCTCATCGTCACCACCGGGGGCGTCAGCAAGGGCGCCTACGAAGTGGTCCGGCAGGCAATGGAAAGCCAGGACGTCGAATTCCTCGGCGTCGCCATGCAGCCCGGCGGCCCGCAGGGGATCGGCACGTTCGACGGCGTCCCCGTCCTCGGGTTTCCGGGGAACCCGGTGAGCTGCCTCATCTCCTTCGAGATGTTCCTTCGGCCCCGTGCTGGGCGAGCTGTTCGGCTCGCCCGCACCGCGTCCAGCCGTCCGGGCCCGGCTGGCCGAAGCACTGACGTCCCCCCGCGGCAAGCACCAGGTCCGGCGCGGCACGCTGGAGCCGAACGGTACGGTCCGGCTGGAAGGCGGCGCGGGCTCGCACCTGGTCTCCGCCCTGGCGCACTCCAATGCCCTGATCCATGTGCCGGAAGGAATTGCCGCGCTCGCCGAAGGCGCAGAGGTGGAAGTATGGATGTTGTGAACGATGCAGAAATCCCCGCAACGGGAAACCCGGCAGCCGATGACATTGAGGCCGGAAATGCCGACGCCGGACACGCGGCCACCGGAAAGCCGGCCCTGACCCACCTCCGCCAGGACGGCACCGCCCAGATGGTCGACGTCTCCAACAAGGCCGAATCAACGCGGGAAGCCACCGCCACCGCCACGGTCAACAGCACGGCCGAGGTCCTGGCCCTCCTGGGCGCCGGCGACCTGCCCAAGGGCGATGCGCTCGCCGTCGCCCGGATCGCCGGCATCATGGCGGCCAAAAAGACCCCCGAACTCATCCCTCTGTGCCACCCGCTCCCGATCGCCAAGGTCACGGTCGACTTCGAACTGGACACCGCCTCCGTCACCGTCTTCGCCACGGTCAAGACCCGCGGCCTCACCGGCGTCGAGATGGAAGCACTCACCGCCGCCTCGGTGGCGGCGCTCAGCGTGTATGACATGATCAAGGCCGTGGACAAGCACGCGGTCCTGACGGACATCAAAGTGCTGGCCAAAAGCGGCGGCAAGAGCGGGGACTGGACCATATGAGCATGCCCGAACCACACCGCCACGGCGAAGCGACCGGGCGGAAGGCCGGCGTCGTGATCGCTTCGACCCGGGCCGCTTCCGGCGCCTACGAGGACCTCACCGGCCCCGTCATCATCGACTGGCTCACCGAACACGGCTTCGAGCCGTTCCCGGCGCTCGTGGTCCCGGACGGGGCACCGGTGGGCGCCGCCCTCCGCGCCCTCCTGACCCAACAGCCCGCCGTCATCATCACGAGCGGCGGGACCGGCCTCAGCCCCACCGACGCCACCCCGGAAGAGACCTTGCCCCTGCTGGACCGCGAGATCCCGGGCATCATGGAAGGAATCAGGAGCGCGGGAACCGCCAAGACCCCGATGGCCATGCTGAGCCGCGGCCACGCGGGGGCGGCCGGCCAGACGTTCATCGTCAACCTCCCCGGATCCCCAAAGGGCGTCATGGAAGGCCTGAGCGTGCTGGATCCCGTCCTCGGACACCTCTGCGACCAGCTCGAAGGAAGCCATGGGCACTGACACAGGATTTGAAGTCGTCCACGCGGTGCTGAGCGCCGCTCCGATCTCCGTGGACCAGGCCATCGCCGCGGTCGAATCAGACACCGCCGGCGCGGTGGTCAGCTTCAGCGGCGTGGTGCGGAACCACGACGGCGGCAAACCGGTGCAGCGGCTCAGTTACAGCGCGCACCCCACCGCGCACCAGGTGATGGCCGACGTCGTCGCGGCCCTCGCCGCGGAGCAGGCGGCCGCCGGGAGCCCCGCCGGTGATGCCGGCGGCGCGCCGCGCCAGCCGGTACGGATCTGGGCGGCGCACCGGATCGGCCTGCTGGAGATCGGCGACCCGGCGCTGGTCTGCGCCGTCTCGGCCGCGCACCGGGGCCAGGCCTTTGAGGTCTGCTCCGAGCTCGTGGACCGGATCAAGGCACAGGTTCCCATCTGGAAGGAACAGTTCTTTACCGACGGCACGGTGGAATGGGTCGGTGCCGGCGGGTAGGAGCTGCAGCGTGTAACGCGGGAACCCCGGTTCATGGGGCTGCGAGCCCCGGCGGTAGGGTTGATGGCATGACCGAACAACTCGCAGTCGCCGTCCTGGGCGCTAACGGGCGCATGGGCGCCGAAGCGGTGAAGGCTGTCGAAGCCGCCGCGGACCTGAAACTGGTGGCGGCCCTCGGCCGGAACGATTCCCTCGACGCGCTCGTGGCTGCCGGAGCCCGGATCGTGGTGGACCTGACAGTCCCTGAAAGCACCGAAGCCAACGTCCGCTTCGCCGTCGAACACGGCATGCACGCCGTCGTCGGTACCACCGGCTGGGACGCGGACCGCCTGGCCCGGCTCGAGGAACTCCTCGCCGGCCAGCAGGGCGTCGGGGTCCTGATTGCCCCCAACTTCGCCCTCGGCTCGGTTCTGGCGTCCGCCTTCGCCGCCAAAGCCTCAAGGTACTTCGATTCGGTGGAAATCATCGAACTGCACCACCCCGACAAGGTGGACGCGCCGTCGGGAACGGCGGTGCGCACGGCCCAGCTGATCGCAGCGGAGCGGGCTGCCGCCAGTGTCCCCGCCAGCCCGGATGCCACTGCCAGCGGACTTCCCGGCGCCCGCGGCTGCGAGGTCGACGGCGTGCGCGTCCACAGCGTCCGGCTCCGCGGCCTGGTGGCCCATCAGGAAGTCCTGCTCGGCGGGCCGGGGGAGCAGCTGACCTTCCGGCACGATTCCTTCGACCGGGCCTCTTTCATGCCGGGCGTGCTGCTGGGTGTACGCACCATTGCCGCGCGACCGGGCCTCACCGTGGGCCTGGACGGCTACCTGGATCTGGGACTCTGAACACCGTGGCCAATGTGCTGACTGCCCTGAAAGCCAACCGCACCAAGATCTGGGTCGGCGCCGTCACCCTGCTGCTGGTGTTCTACCTGGTGGTGTCCTTCCAGCGTTCCGTGCTGCTGATGTCCGACCCGAATCTGGTGGCCAAGGCCATCGGCGTGGCGTACCTTGTCCTCCCGCTCGTCGGGGCCTGGGCCCTGGTCCGGGAGTTGCTGTTCGGCGCCCGCACGGAGCAGATGGCGAAAATCCTCGAAGCCGAAGGTGGCTTGCCGGAGGACACCCTGCCGCGGACCCCCGCCGGCCGGATCATCCGGGAGGCCGCGGACCTCGAATTTGAAAAATACCGCGCCGAGGCGGAGGCGGCCCCGGAGGACTGGCGCTCGTGGTTCCGGCTCAGCTGCGCCTACGACGCCTCGGGTGACCGCAAACGGGCCCGTGCCTCGATGCGCGACGCCGTCAAGCTGTTCCGGGCCGTAACCCCCGCAGCCTGACCGGCACGCCTGGCGCCCAGGCGCCCGGGGATGGTTAGCGGACCCGGGCGGGCTGCTGCCGGCCGAGCTGGTTGGCGGCATGCGCCACCCATTCAAGGGGCCCGCGCCACGAGAGCGCGGCGAAGACCGACCCGATAATCAACACGGCGGCCGCCTGCGCCCAGTAGACACCTTCTACCGTCCAGCCGGCCCAGAGCGGCTTTTCGTAGAGGGTCGCCATGACCCACAAATGGGCCGTGTAAAGGCTCAAAGTAAGGGCGCCGGCGCCCCGCAGCGGGAGCAGCAGATCCAGCTCGATCCACTCGGCGAGCCGGCCCAGCAGCAGGAAGAAGCCCACGACGGCGGCGGCCACCCCGGAGGTGTGCACCAGGTCCAGCGTGGTGCCGGAATGGGGGGCGCTGGTGGCGAGCCACCAGCCGGAGCCGGTTTGTTCCACGCCGGACAGGTTGACCTGCAGGAGGCTCTCGAGCGGATAGGACGGGTTGCGCAGGGACGCCTGCAAGGCCGCCCGGCCGCCCCAGTCCTCCATCATCACGACGCTGAACCACTTGGCCAGGACCGCCACGACGGTTCCTCCGGCCAGCAGCAGTGCCGGCACGGCCGCCGTCGAGAGGGCCATCCGACCGATGGCGAGACCGATCAACAGATAGGCGATCCACTGGAAAACGGGGTAGTAGCCGGTCAGGAAGAGATCGCCAAGCAGTACGCCGGGCGTGGAGAGATCCTCCCATTGCGGGTTGTGGCCCAGCTGAAGGGGAGGCTGGGCCGCGAGGAGCCAGGGGCGCAGCAGGAAGGCTATGACCGGGCTGACCAGTACCCAGCCCGCGGCGAGAACCAGCAGGCGCTTGATGTCCAGCCCGAGAAACGGCAGCACGCAAAGGAACAGCACGGCGTAGTGGACCAGGATGATGGCGATGTTCAGCTCGAGCCCGCCGACGGTGAGACCGACAGCGGCCACCACCAGGGCGCGTAGCGCGATGCCCCGGCGCGCCGCCGATAGCTCGGGCCCCTGCAGCGGCCGTTCCTTTCCGGTGGAAAGAGCCAGCCCGACTCCCGCGAGCACGGCAAAAAGCGCCGAGGCCCGTCCGGAAAAAACGAGTCCCACCCAGGTCGGCGTGAGCTGCGCATCGCGCTCGAAGGTGAGCAGCACGTGCGTGGCCATCATTCCCAGGAGCGCCAGACCGCGGGCGGCATCGATACCTGCCAGCCGCACCCCTGACGCTCCGCCTTTTGCGGTCCGGGAGGGAGGGGTGGTTCCGCGCGCGGTCATGGTCCGATCGTCTCATGACCGGCTGGGACTGCACCCGCCCCAGGGCCCGGCGCGAGGAAGTCACAGGCTCTGCACAGGCCTTGTGTTCGAATATATGTTCGAATACTATGGGGCCATGAGTACAGCACGAGAACCCGATTTCCGTCCGGACGAGGCATCCGGAGTGCTCAAGGCGATGAGCCCCGGGGTGGTGGACTTCCTCTTCCGCCAGCTGGTCGCCGGAGAGCCGGCGGAGGACCGCCGCTGGCAGCAGGAGGGGACTGCCCTCCCCGCCCAGGCGCCCGGGGCCGAGCTCGCCCGCCGGCTGGCTGAAACCGACCTCGATGCACTTACCCCCACCGAACTCTTCAACTACGTGCGCGCCGCGCAACGGCTCGCCGCCTGGGCCGAGGGCCTGCGCGTAACGGCCGTCGGACGGTACTGTGCCACCCCGCCCGGTGCAGCCCAGTCCGGGTCCGCGCGGTCGGACGCTTCGCGGTCGGACGCTGCCGCGCGTTCAGACGTTGCCCCGACCGGCGCCGCGCGGTCGGACGTTGCGCCGGCCGGGGCCGCGTCGTCGGACGTTGCGCCGGCCGGGGGCCGCGTCGTCCTTCGGGGCCCGGCGCGCGGCGTGAGACGCACCTAGGATGGCAGGGTGACCACGCCTCTGACCCTCTCCGCCGTCCAGTACCAGGCCATCGACGGCGGCATCGTGGCCAATCTCCCTGAACACGTCCGCCTCATCGAGGACGCGGACGCCCACGGCGCAAGGCTCGTGATTTTCCCCGAGCTGTCCCTGACCGGCTACGCACTGGAGCGGCTGGCGGACCCGGATCACTGGCTCACGCCTGCCGACAGCCGGCTGGACGGCATCCGCGAAATCTGCCGCCGGACCGGAATCACAGCGGTCGTCGGCGCGCCCTACATAGAGCCGGACGGCACGCCGCGGCTGGCCTCCCTCGCGGTGCGCCCCTCCGGCGGCGTCGACTGCAGCTTCAAGGTGTGGCTCCACGGTGCCGAGGCCGAATGGTTTACCGCGGGAGAGCGGGCAGCGGTCCTGGAGCTCGATGGCTGGCGGGTCGCCCTCGCCATCTGTTACGACGCGGCCCACCCGACACACGCCGGCGCAGCTGCGGATGAAGGCGCGGACGTCTACGCCGTCTCTGGCCTGTACACCGCTGCGGAGGGACGGCGCCTGGACCTTCATCTCGGCGCCCGGGCCATGGACCACCGGATGTACAGCGTCCTCGCGAACCTTGGCGGCAGCACGCCGCTCGGGCCCTCCGCGGGGAAGAGCGGCTTCTGGGGCCCGGACGGATTCGTCATCCGGCGGGCCGCAGGGACGGGCACCGAGGTGCTCACCGCGATCCTGCTGCACCCGGCCGCCCGGATTTGATCTTCATCACGCCGCCACCATTGTCCTAACACGCAGGGGACAGGGTAACGTTTTTACCATGGCTGACTCTGACATTCGCTCTTACACGTTCGGTACCCTTGTGACCGCGATGGTCACGCCTTTCACCACCGACGGTGAGGTTGACTATCGTCAGTCGGCAGAGCTGGCCAACAAGCTCGTCGAAGACGGCAACGACGCCCTCGTGATCTCCGGCACCACCGGCGAGACGTCCACCTTGGAAGATGACGAAAAGGAAAAGCTGTTCCGCGTCATCGTCGAAGCCGTGGGGGACCGCGCCAAGGTGATTGCCGGAACCGGCACCAACCACACCTCGCACTCGATCGAGATGGCCAAGCGCGCGGCGAAAGCCGGAGCCCACGGCCAGCTGATCGTCACGCCGTACTACAACAAGCCGAGCCAGGCCGGCATCCAGGCCCACATCGAGGCCGTCGCCGACGCCGCTGAACTTCCCGTCATGGTCTACGACATCCCCGGCCGCGCCGGCGTCCCGATCCTTCCCGAGACCATGATCCGGATCGCGGACCACCCCCGGGTGGTTGCCCTCAAGGATGCGAAGGCGGACTTCGCCGCGGTGACCCGCGTCCTGGCCAACACCGATCTGGATGTCTACTCGGGCGACGACGGACTCACGCTGCCCTGGATGGCAGCAGGCGCCGTCGGGCTCGTCAGCGTCTCGGCCCACGTGGCCACGAAGCAGTACCGTGCGATGATCGACGCCGCACTTGCAGGCGATTTTGCGGCCGCCCGCACCATACATTTCGAACTGGACCCCGTGGTCCGTGCAGTGATGACCCACATTCAGGGTGCTGTTGCTGCGAAGCAAGTTCTTAAGTGGCAGGGAGTCCTGCCCAACTCGGTTGTCCGATTGCCCCTCGTGGAGCCGGGCGAAACCGAGATCGAAACCATCCGCGAGGACTTGGCGGAAGCCGGACTGGTCTATTCCTGATCGGGCATTTTTCCCGATCGGCAACGACCTGTCAGGCGACCGCCTGGAAAGTAGTGCACTATGACCCAAACCGCCCTTCCCGGCCTTGTCACGCCGCCCCGACTCGCCAAAGACACCCTGCGGATTGTTCCGCTCGGAGGCCTGGGCGAGATCGGCCGCAACATGACGGTCTTCGAGGTCGACGGCAAGCTGCTCATCGTCGACTGCGGCGTTCTCTTCCCTGAGGAAACCCAGCCCGGCGTTGACCTGATCCTGCCCGATTTCTCCTACATCAAGAACCGGCTTCAGGACATCGTGGCGGTTGTGCTGACCCACGGCCACGAGGACCACATCGGCGCCGTCCCCTACCTGCTGAAACTGCGCGCGGACATCCCCCTGGTGGGCTCACAGTTGACCCTTGCCCTCATCGAGGCGAAGCTGCAGGAACACCGGATCCGGCCGCTGACCCTCACCGTCACCGAGGGACAGGTCGAAAAGTTCGGCCCGTTCGAGTGCGAGTTCGTCGCGGTGAACCACTCCATCCCCGATGCCCTCGCCGTGTTCCTCCGCACCGCGGGCGGCACCGTGCTGCACACCGGCGACTTCAAGATGGACCAGCTGCCGCTTGACGGCCGGATCACGGACCTCCGCCACTTCGCCAAACTCGGCGAAGAAGGCGTGGATCTGTTCATGTCCGACTCGACGAACGCCGATGTACCGGGCTTCACCACGGCCGAGAAGGAAATCGGGCCGACCCTGGACCTGGTCTTCGGGCAGGCGTCCAAGCGCATCATCGTGGCCTCGTTCTCGTCCCACGTACACCGCGTCCAGCAGGTCCTCGATTCCGCCGCCAACCATAACCGCAAGGTCGCCTTTGTGGGCCGCTCGATGGTCCGGAACATGGCCATCGCAGCCAAGCTCGGCTACCTGGATGTGCCGCCGGGAATCCTGGTCGACGTCAAGAACATCGCCAACCTGCCGGACAACCGCGTGGTCCTGATGTCCACCGGTTCCCAGGGTGAGCCGATGGCGGCACTCTCCCGCATGGCCAACGGCGACCACCCCGTGATCGTCGGCGAGGGCGACACCGTCGTCCTCGCCTCCAGCCTGATCCCGGGCAACGAGAACGCCGTCTTCCGGATCATCAACGGCCTGCTCAAGCTCGGCGCGGATGTCATCCACAAGGGCAACGCCAAGGTCCACGTTTCCGGCCACGCCGCCGCCGGGGAGCTGCTGTACTGCTACAACATCCTTGAGCCGCTCAATGCGATGCCGGTCCACGGCGAGACCCGCCACCTGATCGCCAACGGCAAGATCGCCCTGAATTCCGGCGTTCCCGAGGAGAGCATCCTGCTGGCGGACAACGGCACCGTGATTGACCTCCGGGACCACCAGGCCGACATCGTGGGCCAGGTTGAAGTCGGCTTCGTCTACGTGGACGGATCCAGCGTCGGCGAAATCACCGACGCCGACCTGAAGGACCGCCAGACCCTCGGCGATGAAGGCTTCATCTCCATCATCACGGTCATCCACCGCGCCACCGGCAAGGTCGTCTCCGGCCCGGAGATCCACGCCCGCGGCGTCGCCGAGGATGACTCGGTCTTCGACGAAATCATCCCCAAGATCAACGCTGCGCTGGAGGAAGCCGTGCTCAACCGCTCGGACCACACCACCCACCAGCTCCAGCAGGTTGTCCGCCGTGTCGTCGGCACCTGGGTCAACCGCAAGCTCCGCCGCAAGCCCTTGATCATCCCGGTGGTCCTGGAGGCATAAGCACGCTCGGCGCGGAGATCTTCGCGCGCCCCACCAAGGCGGCCTTCCCGGCCCGCCCGCAGCCCCGTGGCTGGGCTGATCGGGAAGGCCGTCTTGCGTTATCCCGGCCCCTGCCACACGCGAGCCGGAACACTGCCGGGCGCCGGCTGAACGAGCCTCGAAAGCGCAACATGGTTACCGGCCGGCCCCGGAAATCCGCGGTTTCCGGCCCTATGTCCGGTACCGTGGCGGGTATGGCGATACGTACTTCCTCCGCGCCAAGAGGAAACTCAAGCGGTAAATCAGGCAGCTCGACGGGCCGGGGCTCCGGCCCCGCTGCGTCCAAATCCGGCAGGTCCTCGGGAGCGGCGGGCACCGCGCGCACCCGGCAGCTGGCCGCCGTCGAACCCAGGCAGCCCTGGCCGGTGCGGGTCGTGGCCGGCACCTGGCTGGGCGTCGCCCATGTCGTGGGCGCGGGCGTCCGCCGGATCGGCTCGGACGTCAGCGACCTTGCCCCCGAGGACCGCCGCGACGGCGCCGCTCTGTTCAACCTCGCGCTTGGCGTCTTCGTCGCGACCTTCGCCTGGTGGGGCTTCCGGGGCTGGTTCCCCGACGCGGTCTACGGAATCGTCAACGGAACTTTCGGCTGGATGTCCCTGCTGCTGCCGCTCATGCTCTTCGTCTGCGCGTTCCGGCTGTTCCGGCAGCCCGTCGACGGCCGCGGTAACAACAGGATCGGCATCGGCTTCCTGGTCATGACCTTCGCCGGCACCGGCCTGGCGCACATCATCGGCGGCCAGCCCACCGTCGCGGACGGGTTCGACGGCCTGCGCCGGGCCGGCGGAATGCTCGGTTACCTGGCCGCCGCACCGCTGGCGGCCATCCACAGCGCCGTACCGATTGCGGTCTACAGCTTGGTCGCCTTCACCTCGCTGCTGATCGTGACGGCGACCCCGTTCGGAGCCATCCCCAGCCGGCTGCGGGACGCCTACGAACACCTCATGGGCACCGACCTGGCGGACTACGAAGCCAGCGGCGACGGCCACGACCGCAGCTACCTCTACGAAAACGACACCCCGGCACCGGCCAGGAAAAAGCGCCGGCGCCTCTTCGGCAAGGACCGCGACGCCGACGAGGGCCTGGAAGGGTACGTCGGCGACGAGGCCTTCGAGCGGGCGCTCATCGCAGACGAGGAAGCCGAGGCCGCCAAATCCGCCAGTGGCTCCAAAACAGGCTCCAGGTCCGTGGCGCCCGGCGTGCGCCGGCCCACCCAGGCCGAGATCGCCGTCGAGAAGATCAAGGCAGCCCAGGGCCTGGGCGCGTCAGGAACAGCTGCCGGTGCCGTGGGCGAGAACGCCACCGAGGCCATTCCGTTGGTCACCCCCGGCATGGTGGCGACGGGGTCCCTTAACCCGTCCGAAGGCGCCGGCACCGCCGCCGGAACTGCCGCGGCCGCGGCCGCGGCCAAGGTCCCCTCCAACCCGGTGGCACCGGCGCCGTTGCCGACCCCGATTCCGCAGCGCACCGAGCAGCTCTCACTGGCCGGGGACGTCACCTACACGCTGCCGCCGTCGGACGTGCTGACGCCCGGCTCCATCCCGAAGGAACGCACCGAGGCCAACGACGCGATTGTCGCCTCGCTGACCGAAACCCTCAACCAGTTCAATGTGGACGCCCAGGTCACCGGCTTCAGCCGTGGACCCACCGTGACCCGCTACGAGATCGAATTGTCCCCGGGGACCAAGGTGGAGCGCGTCACGGCGCTGTCCAAGAACATCTCCTATGCCGTTGCCAGCTCCGACGTGCGCATCCTGAGCCCCATTCCGGGCAAGTCCGCGATCGGCATTGAGATCCCCAACACGGACCGCGAGACGGTCTCGCTGGGGGATGTGCTGCGCAGCCAGAATGCCCGCCGGACGGACCACCCCATGGTCATGGGCGTCGGCAAGGATGTCGAAGGCGGCTACGTCGTCGCGAACCTCGCCAAGATGCCGCACCTCCTGGTGGCGGGCGCCACCGGCGCCGGCAAGTCCTCGTTCGTGAACTCGATGATCACCTCCATCCTGATGCGGGCCACGCCGGACGAGGTCCGCATGGTGATGGTGGACCCCAAACGCGTGGAGCTCACCGCCTACGAAGGCGTCCCGCACCTCATCACGCCGATCATCACCAACCCTAAGAAGGCCGCCGAAGCGCTGCAGTGGGTGGTCCGGGAGATGGACGCCCGCTACGACGACCTCGCCAATTACGGCTTCAAGCACATCGATGACTTCAACAAGGCCGTCCGTGCCGGCAAGGTCCAGCCGCCGGAGGGCTCCAAGCGCGTCATCCGGCCGTACCCGTACCTGCTGGTGATTGTGGACGAACTCGCCGACCTCATGATGGTGGCCCCGCGCGACGTCGAAGACTCCATCGTCCGCATCACCCAGCTGGCCCGCGCGGCCGGAATCCACCTGGTGCTGGCCACCCAGCGGCCGTCCGTGGATGTCGTCACCGGCCTGATCAAGGCCAACGTGCCCTCCCGAATGGCGTTCGCGACCTCCTCCGTCACCGACTCCCGCGTGGTCCTGGACCAGCCGGGCGCGGAGAAACTCATCGGCCAGGGCGATGCGCTGTTCCTGCCGATGGGGGCCTCCAAGGCGATGCGCGTCCAGGGCGCCTGGGTCACCGAATCAGAAATCCACAAGGTGGTCGAACACGTCAAGGGCCAGCTCAAGGCGGTCTACCGTGACGACGTAGCTCCGGAGGCGCAGAAGAAGCAGATCGACGACGACATCGGAGACGATCTCGAGGTGCTGCTGCAGGCCACCGAACTGGTGGTCACCACCCAGTTCGGTTCGACGTCGATGCTGCAGCGCAAGCTCCGCGTCGGCTTCGCCAAGGCCGGGCGCCTGATGGACCTGCTCGAGTCCCGGGGAGTGGTGGGGCCCTCCGAGGGTTCCAAGGCCCGCGACGTCCTGGTGAAACCGGACGACCTCGCCGCCGTCCTGGCCGCGATGAAGGGCCAGGACGGCCCGGCAATCGCGGATTCCCAGACCGCGGCGCTCAGCGACAACGCCAACGCCAACATTGCCCAGGGCGGCTACGCGGAGGACCTCGTGGCCGCGGATCTGGACAACCGGACCCAGAGCGTGCGCTACTTCGACGGTGCAGACGGCGCGGATGGCTCCGGGGCCTCCTCCGGGGAGGACGACGACGGCTCCGAGGACGCCTGGTCGCTCACCGGACGGTAGCCTAGGAAGGTGACTAGCGCCGAAGCAAAGAGTCCCGGCTCCGCCTCGCGGATCTGGAACCTGCCCAACATCCTGACGATGCTGCGGATTGTGCTGGTGCCATTCTTCATCTGGTTCCTCATCGCAGACGCCCCCGGGCTGGACAGCCAGAACGGTGTCTGGCGCTGGGTGGCGGCCGCGACGTTCGCCGTCGCCATCTACACGGACAAGCTCGACGGCGACATCGCCCGCAGCCGCGGACTCATCACCGACTTCGGCAAGATCGCCGACCCGATCGCTGACAAGCTGTTGATCGGTTCCGCACTGGTCATGCTCTCCCTGCTCCAGGAACTCCCGTGGTGGGTCACCATCCTGATCCTGGTCCGCGAATGGGGGGTCACCGCCCTGCGCTTCTTCGTCATCCGCTACGGCGTGATCCCGGCCTCCCGGGGCGGCAAGCTCAAGACCGTCGTCCAGACGGTCGCCATTTTCCTGTACGTCATCCCGCTCGCCTCCCTCGCGCCGTGGCTGGGTGCTGTGGCCTTCGCCGTCATGATGGTGGCCCTGGCCATCACGGTCTGGACGGGCGGGGAATACGTGATCGAGGCCCTCAAGCTGCGTGCCAGCGGCCTCCGGGCACGGCAGCAGGTCCGGGAGGGCAAGAAATGACCACTCCGCATCCGAATCTCCACCGCATCGCCGGCGAGGCCGTGGCCGGGGCAATCGAACGGGGGCTGACCGTCGCGACCGCCGAATCGCTCACAGCCGGTATGGTCGCCGCTGTCCTGGCCGATATCCCGGGGGCCTCCGGGATGCTGCAGGGCGGGGTGGTGTCCTACCAGAATTCGGTCAAGGCCGATGTGCTCGGCGTGCCCCGGGACCTCCTCGACGCCGTCGGCGCCGTCGACGGGCAGGTTGCCGCGGCGATGGCCGACGGCGCCCGCCGGATCTGCGCTGCCGACATTGGCGTGTCCACCACCGGGGTCGCCGGACCCGAGCCGCACGGCGGCAAGGACGTCGGCGCCGTCTATGTCGGCATTGCGACGGCGGACGGATCGACCGCGTATTCGTACAGGTTCGACGGAAACCGGCTGGAAATCCGCGCCCTGGCGTGTGCGGCGGCGCTGGAGCGCCTGCTGGAAGTACTGGCGCCGGGACGTTACCCTGCGTAAAGTTGCCGGGAACAAAAGTTGATTCCTAATAGTTGTTAGATTGTGTCGCCTCCGAATATGGGAGGCGCCTAGGATGAAGGAATCAACAGTTCGCCTCAAGCGGCGAATTCAACAAACGAGGGAGCAAGGCGATACAGATGGTAAAGCAGCCCGTATCCGTAAACGGCGTTGTCCGCTGGAAGGATGTGGGCCTCGCCGATCAGGCTAAGAGCGAACAGAAGGAGCGCAAAATGGTTGTACTTCGTCACGAAATCGGCGATGTTTTGCGCGATGTCCGCCAACGCCAAGGCCGTACCCTCCGCGAAGTCTCGCACAGTGCCCGTGTTTCCCTGGGCTACCTGAGTGAAGTGGAACGCGGCCAAAAGGAAGCCTCCTCGGAGCTCCTTTCCTCGATCTGCTCGGCCCTCGATGTTCCGCTCTCCAGCATGCTCCGCGAAGTCAGCGACCGCGTCGCCGTCGCCGAGGGTGTGGCAGTTCCGGACACCGTTCCGCAGGAGTTCGCCCAGCGCTACGGCCGTGACCTGGACCGTGAGCTCAACTCGGACCTGACCGACGAGTTGACCAAGGGCCTTCTCTCCGGGGCACGTTAGCCCCCGACCCACAATTCGATCCGAAGGTCCCCGGCGGTGTGCCGGGGACCTTTTGCGTGCCCGTTCGCGGCGGCTGTAACAGTTTGCAGCCGTGTTTCGCGGCGTCCGTAACAGTTCGCACCCGTGTTTCGCGGCGGCGCTGCCGTGAAGTGCGGTCTCGCGTGGCGGCGGGCCCGGAGGCACGTACGCGGACTCGTTCCGCGGGAAGCCGTCGCGTTCATAGGTGGCGTTGAGCATGCCCATGTACGCGGCGAGTGCCTGAAGGTCCTCCGGCGGCCACTCGGAGAGCCGCTCCCGGAAGACCTCGCGGCGGGCGTCCTGGACCTGATGCATCTTGTCCTCGCCTTTGGCCTCAGCCGGATCGACTGCGCCCGGCCATCGAGGGGATCAGCCCCCTGGAACTCCAGGCCGAGGTTCTCCAGGAAGGCGATCTTCCGGCTCACGGAAGGCTTGCCCACGCCGATGCAGGAGGCCAGATCGGTCAAGCGGATGGGACCCTTCCGGCGGACCACGCTCAGCAGGCCGTAGGCGGCCGGTTCCATCTCCGGATGGACCTGACGCGAGAGCTGCTGGGAGAGGAACGGGCGCTGCGCAAGAGCAGGCTCAACTGATGCTCAACAGCGGTCAGGGCCGCGTCTGCGGGATCCCCGGCGCTGCCCGGAAACTCAGCTGAATTTCCTGGTGCCTCGGCCGGGTTGCTCATGGCAACCATTCTAGAGTCCCGCACCGTGAGAGACTTTATGGGTGCGGATCAGTGACTTTTGGCGGCTCATGGACGATGAATTCGGAGCAGGCTACTCCCGGGTTCTTAGCAGCAGCCTGGTCCTCGCCGGTGTCGGCGGCCGGACCGCGGACCAGGCACTCAGCGCCGGGATACCGCCACGGCAGGTGTGGCTGGCACTGTGCGACGTCCAGGATGTACCGCCCGAGCGCCGCCTGGGCCGCGATATCAAACCGCGCTGACCGGCGGGCGAAGAGCGGCTCGAAGACCAGGTCCGCCGCTGACACGCCGCCCCATTTGTTCGAATACCTGTTCGGATGGGACTATGCTTTTTCTAGAGTGTTTTCCACATACGCGACGCCGGCCGGCAATTCTGTCGGTGGGTAGAAGTAGCGTCAGTGATGACAGGTCAGCGATGACAGACGGATGACAGACGAAGGGCCGAACCGGCCACTCCACAGCGAGAAAGCATTAGAGGTGTGAACCATGGCCGCAGCCCCGGATCGCCAGAAAGCGCTCGACGCAGCGCTTGCCCAGATTGACAAGCAGTTCGGCAAGGGCTCGGTCATGCGCCTGGGTGACGAAGTCCGAGCTCCCATCGAGGTCATCCCGACCGGCTCCATCGCACTGGACGTGGCGCTGGGAATTGGCGGGCTGCCCCGCGGCCGTGTCGTCGAGATCTATGGTCCGGAATCCTCCGGTAAGACCACGGTCGCCCTGCACGCGGTGGCCAACGCCCAGCGTCTCGGCGGCATCGCTGCCTTCATCGACGCCGAGCACGCCCTGGACCCGGAATACGCCGCCAAGCTCGGCGTCGACACCGACGCCCTCCTGGTTTCGCAGCCGGACACCGGCGAGCAGGCCCTGGAAATCATGGACATGCTGATCGGCTCCGGCTCGCTGGACGTCATCGTCATTGACTCCGTCGCCGCGCTGGTTCCCCGCGCGGAAATCGAAGGCGACATGGGCGACAGCCACGTCGGACTCCAGGCCCGCCTGATGAGCCAGGCCCTGCGTAAGATCACCGGGCGCCTTAGCCAGACCAAGACCACGGCCATCTTCATCAACCAGTTGCGCGAAAAGATCGGCGTGTTCTTCGGCTCCCCGGAAACCACCACCGGTGGTAAGGCCCTGAAGTTCTACGCCTCCATCCGCATCGACGTCCGCCGGATCCAGACCCTCAAGGAGGGCGCGGACTCGGTCGGTAACCGCACCAAGGCCAAGATCGTCAAGAACAAGATGGCCCCGCCCTTCAAGATCGCCGAATTCGACATCATCTACGGCCAGGGCATCTCCCGCGAGGGCGGCATCATCGACATGGGTGTCGAGCACGGCCTGATCAAGAAGTCGGGCTCCTGGTTCACCTACGACGGCGACCAGCTGGGCCAGGGTATGGAGAACTCGCGCCGCTTCCTGCGCGACAACCCTGAGCTTGCCTCCGAGCTCGAGCGTCTCATCAAGGAAAAGCTCGGCGTCGGCGTGAAGGCTCCGGCCGAGACCGAAGCATCACCGAAGCTGAAGGCCGTTGACGGCTTCTAACCGCCAACGGCGCCAAGGGGCAGGATTCCCATCGCCGGATCCTGCCCCCGGCTTCGACGAGGATGGTGCACCCGCACCCGCACGCCCCGGCGCTGACGGCCGGCGCCGGCGCTCGGGCCCCTCGCCCGAACAGGACCCCGACGCCGATCCGGCGGCGGTTGCCCGTGCCATCGTGCTGCGTCAGCTGACTTCTTCGCCCAAGAGCAGGCTTCAGCTCGCCCGCAAACTGGCCGAGCGCAACGTTCCCGAAGACGTCGCCGAGGCCGTGCTGGACCGCTTCGAAGAAGTCAGGCTGGTCGACGACGCGGAGTTTGCCGACATGTGGGTCCGCGGCAGGTCCCAAAGCCGGAAGCTTGCCAAGGGCGCACTGCGTCGGGAGCTCGCGGACAAAGGCATCGACCCCGAGGTGGCCGCCGTGGCTTTGGAACAGCTCAGCGACGAGGACGAGGAGGCCGCGGCCAGGGAGCTCGTCGAGCGCAAACTGCGCGGCGCTACCGGGCTCGGGGACCGCGAGCTCCGGGACAAGGCCACGCGCCGACTGGCCTCCATGCTTGCGCGCAAGGGCTACCAGCCCTCGCAGGCCTTCCGAATCGTGGGCGAAGTCCTCGACGCCGCCGCGGCGCGCGAGGAAGCCCAAGCCTAGCCGGCCCCTGAGTCCGCAACGGGAGGCCGCAGGGATCAACGGCCAGGGATCGGCGCCTACCGGAGCCCACGGGCAGGGCGCGGACCCGTTACCCTTAACAGGTGAGTTTGACCATTCCTTCCCCAGCATCCGGCACCATCCCTTCCATGGACACCGCGCCGGCATCCATGCCGGTGCAGGACGCCGCGCCGGCCCAGGACGCCGCACAGGCCCGCACCTACCAGGTACGCACCTTCGGCTGCCAGATGAATGTCCACGATTCCGAGCGGATGTCCGGGATGCTCGAAGCCGCCGGCTACGTCCCGGCCGGCGGGGAACTGGCCGACGTCGTGGTCTTCAACACCTGCGCGGTCCGGGAAAACGCCGACAACAAGCTCTACGGCAACCTCGGCATCCTCGCGCCGATCAAGGCCGCCAACCCCGGCATGCAGATCGCGGTCGGCGGATGCCTGGCGCAGAAGGACCGCGAAACCATCCTGAAGAAGGCGCCGTGGGTGGACGCCGTCTTCGGCACGCACAACGTCGGCGCCCTGCCGGCCCTGCTGGACCGGGCGCGCCACAACAACGAGGCGCAGCTGGAAATCCTCGAATCGCTCGACGTCTTCCCCTCCACCCTGCCCACCAAACGCGACTCGGTCTATGCCGGCTGGGTGTCGATCTCCGTGGGCTGCAACAACACCTGCACCTTCTGCATCGTCCCGGCCCTGCGCGGCAAAGAGAGGGACCGCCGTCCCGGGGACATCCTGGCCGAGATCCAGGCCCTCGTCGACGACGGCGCCATCGAAGTCACCCTGCTGGGCCAGAACGTGAACTCCTACGGCGTCGAATTCGGCGACCGGCAGGCCTTCTCCAAGCTTCTGCGCGCCTGCGGGGACATTCCCGGGCTGGAACGCGTCCGGTTCACCAGTCCGCACCCGGCCGCCTTCACCGATGACGTGATCGACGCCATGGCAGAGACCCCCAACGTCATGCCGCAGCTGCATATGCCGCTGCAGTCCGGCTCGGACAAGGTACTCAAGGACATGCGGCGCTCGTACCGCTCGACGAAGTTCCTGGGCATTCTGGACAAGGTCCGCGAAAAGATCCCGCACGCCGCCATCTCCACCGACATCATCGTCGGCTTCCCCGGTGAGACCGAGGAGGACTTCCAGGCCACGCTCGACGTCGTGGAGCAGTCACGCTTCGCCACCGCCTTCACCTTCCAGTACTCCAAGCGTCCCGGCACCCCGGCAGCGGACCTCCCGGACCAGCTCCCGAAAGCGGTAGTCCAGGAACGCTTCGAACGCCTCACCGCACTGCAGGACCGGATCGCCGCCGAGGAAAACGCCCGCCAGCTCGGCCGCCGCGTCGAGGTCATGGTCACCGCCCATTCCGGCCGCAAAGCCGAGGAAACCCACCGGCTCTCCGGCCGTGCCCAGGACCAGCGGCTGGTGCATTTCTCTGTTCCCGCCGGCGCCGGGGTGCCCCGCCCCGGCGATCTCGTGACCGTCACCATTACCGAGGCCGCGGCCTTCCACCTCGTCGCCGATCCGGCCTCGGCGGACGACTACAGCCTCCGCCGTTCCCGCGCCGGGGATGCCTGGGACAGGTTCCAGGCGGATTCCTGCGGCGCTCCCGTGCCGGACGCCGCCGCCGGCAAGACCGGCGTATCCCTGGGTATGCCGGCCCTTCCGGTCCGCGGCCGCTAAACCGGTGGCAGGTCCGCAGGACAGCCCCGGCGGCCAAGGTCAGGGCGCTCCGCCGGGAGCACCGGACACTACGCCGGGCGCACCGGCCGCACCGGCCGCCCCGCCGGTGGTCGCCGTCGTCGGGCCCACGGGATCCGGCAAGTCAGACCTCGCCGTCTCGCTCGCGCTGGAACTCGACGGCGAAATCATCAACGCCGATTCGATGCAGTTCTACCGCGGCATGGACATCGGCACCGCCAAGATCACCGAGGCCGAACGCAGGGGAGTGCCGCACCATCTCCTGGACACCCTGGAGGTGACCGAGGAAGCCAGCGTCTCGGACTTCCAGCAGCAGGCACGCGCCCTCATCGCCGACATCCATGCCCGCGGCAAACGCGCCATCCTGGCCGGCGGCTCCGGGCTCTACGTCCGCGCCGCGCTGGACGTGCTGGAATTCCCGGGCACCGACCCTGCCGTCCGCAGCCGGCTGGAGGCGGAACTGGAAACCGCCGGACTCGCCCCGCTCCGGGCCAGGCTGGAGGCCGTGGATCCGGTGTCCGCCGGCCGGCTGGGCGACGCACGCCGGATCATCCGCGCCCTCGAGGTCCATGAGCTGACCGGGCGGCCCTTCAGCTCCTTCATGCCCACCCGCCAGTACTTCCAGCCTGCCGTTCAGATCGGCCTCGCGGTGGACCGCGAACAGCTCCGGGAGCGGCTCGCCCGCCGCGTGCACACCATGGTGGAGCACGGATTGCTCGATGAAGTCCGGCACCTTGACGCCGCCGGACTGCGTCTCGGCAGGACAGCCCCGCACGCCCTCGGCTACGCCCAGTTCCTCAAAGTCCTCGACGGCGAGGCCGACGTCGGGCAGGCAGCCGAGGAGACCATCATCGCGACCCGGCAGTTCGCCCGCCGGCAGCTGACCTGGTTCCGCGCGGACCCCCGCATCCAGTGGCTGGACTGGCAGGATCCGGAACTCGTGGCCAAGGCCGCCGCGGCCTGCACCCCCGGAGCGTCGGGCGGGCCGGACCCGGCGCAGCAACCGGAACGGTAACCTTGGAGGATGGACGAAACCCTTGCCGTGGCCGCTGACCGGAACACGGAAACCAACCCGGCAGCGCTCAGCGGTCTCAAGTTTTCCAAAGGCCACGGCACGGGCAACGACTTCGTGCTTCTCGCGGACCCGAACGGCACGCTCTCCGTCACCCCGGAGCAGGTGGCCACGCTGTGCGACCGGCACCGCGGCATCGGAGGCGATGGCCTGATCCGCGCTGTTCCGTCCCGCCTGCTCCCCGAAGGCCAGGAACTGCTTCGGGAACACCCGGACGCCGAGTGGTTCATGGACTATCGCAACGGTGACGGCTCGCTGTCGGAAATGTGCGGCAACGGGGTCCGCGTCTTTGTGCACTTCCTGATCACCGAGGGCCTGGTGGAGCTGCCCGCCGGGGAATCCCTGACCATCGGCACCCGGGGAGGTGCAAAGACGATCGTCCGCACCGCCGCCGGCTACGCTGTCGACATGGGCCCGTGGGAGTTCATCTTTCCGGGGGAAGCCACCGCCCGCGCCATGGACTCGCTCGTTCATGCGGAGGGCCTGGAGGTCGCCCGGCCCGCTCTCTCGGTGAGCATGGGGAACCCGCACACCGTCGTGGCACTGGCCGAGCTGGCCGAACTGGCGGCCACGCAGCTGTTCACTGCCCCGCGTGTGGACCCGATCCCGCCCCACGGGACGAATGTCGAGTTCGTCGTGCCGTCGGAGCCGCTGGTCCACGACGGCGTCGGAACGATCACTATGCGCGTCCACGAGCGTGGCGTGGGGGAGACGCAGTCGTGTGGCACCGGCGCCTGCGCCGCCGCCGTCGCCATCCGGTACTGGGCCGGCCAGGGCGCCCCCGACATTTGGAACGTCCAGGTGCCCGGCGGCGTGGTCGGAGTAAAGTTCTTCCTCGGCACGGAAGGCCACGAGCACGTCGAGCTCAGCGGTCCGGCCGTGATCGTGGCTAGTGGGACGCTTTCCTGACCCGCAGGATGCGGAAGGACTTCGAGGTGCTTTCCCGCGTCACGGTGAAGCTGTCGTCCAGCTCGGCCGCCAGCCAGCGCTGGAGCGAATCGGACCCCAGGTTCTTCTGGACCACGAGCCACGCTGACCCGCCCGGGGCGAGCCGCGGCAGCCACCGGAGCAGCAGGGCGTGTAGCTCATCCTTGCCGATCCGGATGGGCGGGTTGGACCAGATGGTGTCGAAGCGCAACTCCGGATCAACGGCGTCGGGCGTGCTGGCGGTGACATTTCCCAGCCCCAGGAGGTGCGCGTTCTCGTTCGTCAGGGTCACGCAGCGCTCGTTGACGTCGACGGCGTAGACGCGCGTGTCCGGTGCGCGCAGCGCAAGGGTCAGCGCGATCGGGCCCCAGCCGCAGCCGATGTCCAGAAGGTTTCCCTGTGCCGCCGGGGCGGGCGCTTCGGCCAGCAGGACGGCCGTTCCCTTGTCAATGCCGTCCGGGCTGAAGATGCCCGAGGACGTCTGCAGGTGGCGTGTCTCGCCCGCCAGCTCCACGGTCAATGGCTTGCGGGTGAAGGGCCCGGCCGGCTGGGCGCTGAAATAGTGTGCAGACTCCATAACTGGCCAGATTAGTTGGCTCTCGGCTTGTATGGGAAACCGATGGGAAACCGATGGGAAACCGGTGGGCAAGCTCTCCCGTCCGGTGCCGTCCGGCCGGTCCAAGGGAGAATTCCCGTCTGCTAGTCTTAAACACATGTTCTTGAACTTCAAGTAGCCGGCACGGGTTAAGTCCCGTCCCCGCAGCGACGCAGGTACCTACCTTCCGCTCAGCGCGCCACCCCACTGGTGCTCCTTGCAGGAGTCCCCATTGGCGCCCGATCCCTTGGAGTCCAGCAGTGCTCATCTGAGTCCAGCTCAGCGGACAGCCCCGAGACTGTCCATTCCACAGTCCGGCGACGTCCGCCCTGTTTCTTCCTTCATTTTCCAACTTCGCTGTTCACCGCTCCCGAGCGGAGCCCACCTTTGCCGGCACCATCGCTGCCGCCGGCATCCAGGAGACCCGAATGACCAATAGTCGTCAGCCCAGCGCGAATACCGCCCCGCAGACTTCGAATCCGCACTATTCTGAAATTGCCGAACCTTCAAAGGAGACCATGACCAGTCAGCCCAACACCGGATCCGATCCAGCCGCCCAGGACATGAGTCCTGCGGAAATCCAGGCTGTCATCGACCGGATCCTCTCCAAGGACACCCCTGCCCGGAGCGCTGCCCCTGCTGCCGACGAGCCCCAGTCGGTGCTCGGCAAGGCCCAGGCCATCTCCGGGCTGGACGAGGACTACCGCAATCACGACGGCGATCAGCAGGATCTCGCGGAACGGCACGCTTTGCGCCGCACCGCCGGCCTGTCCACCGAACTCGAAGACGTCACCGAAGTCGAATACCGGCAGCTCCGCCTGGAGCGTGTTGTGCTGGCCGGCCTCTGGAGCGAAGGCACGCTGGCCGATGCGGAAAACTCCCTCCGCGAGCTCGCAGCCCTGGCCGAAACCGCCGGCTCGGAAGTCCTTGACGGGATCGTCCAGCGCCGGGCCAAGCCCGACCCCGGCACCTTCCTCGGGTCCGGCAAGGCCCAGGAACTGAAGGACATCGTGATGTCCACGGGCGCGGACACCGTCGTGGTCGACGCCGAACTGGCACCTTCACAGCGGCGTGCCCTGGAAGACATCGTCAAGGTCAAGGTGATTGACCGTACGGCCCTGATCCTGGACATCTTCGCCCAGCACGCCAAGAGCCGCGAGGGCAAGGCCCAGGTCGAACTGGCCCAGCTCGAATACCTCCTCCCGCGCCTGCGCGGCTGGGGTGAATCAATGTCCCGACAGGCCGGTGGACAGGTGGGCGGTGCCGGTGCCGGCATGGGCTCGCGTGGTCCCGGTGAAACCAAGATCGAACTGGACCGCCGCCGGATCCGTACCCGGATGGCCAAGCTGCGGCGCGAAATTGCCGCGATGAAGCCGGCCCGGGAAACCAAGCGCGCCAACCGCCGTCGTAATGCCGTGCCGTCGGTGGCGATCGCCGGATACACGAACGCCGGCAAGTCCTCACTGCTGAACCGGCTGACCGACGCCGGTGTGCTGGTGGAGAACGCCCTGTTCGCAACCCTGGACCCGACGGTCCGCAAGGCAGAAACCGCGGATGGGCTGGGCTACACACTCGCCGACACGGTGGGATTTGTCCGCTCGCTGCCCACGCAGCTCGTGGAGGCCTTCCGCTCCACCCTGGAGGAGGTCGCGGACTCGGACCTGATCCTGCACGTCGTCGACGTCTCCCACCCGGACCCGGAGGGCCAGATTGCGGCCGTCCGCTCGGTGTTCAGCGAGGTCGATGCACGCAAGGTGCCGGAAATCATCGTCCTGAACAAGGCCGATGCTGCGGACCCGTTCGTGATTGAACGGCTCAAGCAGCGCGAACCGCGCCACGTTGTGGTATCGGCCCGGACCGGAGAGGGCATTCCGGAACTGCTCAAGGCCATCAGCGAAGGCATCCCGCGGCCCAGTGTGAAGCTGGAACTGATGATCCCCTACAACCGCGGGGACCTGCTCAGCAAACTCCACGAGACTGACGCGGAGATCCTCAGCCTCGACCACGAGGAGACCGGCACGCGCGCCGTCGTGATGGTGCGCGAGGGTTTGGCCGCCGAACTGGACTCGTTCATCAGCAATGACTGAACCAGCGGCAACCGAGGGGGACACCGGCGAGCACCGTCCGGCTGCGGACGCTGCGGCCAAGGGCCGCGCGGCTGAGCAGGGTCCGCCGGAGGAGGTCCCCGAAAGGGATCCCTCCGGCGGAGCGGACCCCGCGGCTGAGGGTCCGGCAGGCAAGGACCCGGCCGGAAAAGGCGGCCCGGCCGGCGAGGAGTTCGTGATCGAACTGCTCGACCGGGCGGTGTCCGGCATGGGCGGCCAGAGCCGCACCGGCCAGCACGAAATGGCCCGCCAGGTGGCCCACGCCATCGACACCGGCGACCATCTCCTGGTCCAGGCCGGCACCGGCACCGGCAAGTCCCTGGCCTACCTGATCCCGCTGATCGCGCATTCCCTGGTCAGTGACAAACCCACCCTCGTTTCCACCGCGACCCTGGCCCTGCAGACCCAGATCGTGGGCCGCGACCTGCCCCGGCTGCTCAAGACCATCACCCCTGCCCTGGAGCGCCCGGTCAAGGTGGCCCTCGTCAAAGGCCGCGCCAATTACGTCTGCCGCCACAAGCTCGAGGGCGGCTTCCCCTCCGAAGAACCCTCCGAGGGCCAGCTGTTCTCCCTCGGGGAGGACACGTCCGTGCCGCACTTCGCCGCGGCGATGGGCGGCCCGTCCTCCCAGCTTGGCAAGGAAGTCGTCCGGCTTCGGGAATGGGCCGAGGAGACCACCACCGGGGACCGCGACGAGCTTATGCCCGGCGTGACGGACCGTGCCTGGCGCCAGGTCTCCGTCACTTCCATGGAATGCCTCGGCTCGCAGAAATGCCCCCTCGCGGCCGAATGCTTCAGTGAACTGGCCCGGCAGAACGCCGCCGACGCCGACGTCGTCGTCACCAACCACGCCATGCTGGCCGTCAGCGCCTTCGAAGGCCTCGCCGTGCTGCCCGAGTACGACGTCGTGGTGGTGGACGAGGCGCACGAACTTCAGGACCGCGTCACCGGCGCGGTGTCCGGCCAGCTCTCAGTGGCGATGGTGCATGTCGCCGCGTCCGGCGCCCGGAAGCACACCGCCATCACCGTGGACGCCCTCAACAACGCCGCTTCCAACCTTGAACTGGCCATTGAAGGCGTCCCCAGCGGGTTGATGCCCAACGGCCTCAACAGCGAGCAGCTGGACTGCGTGGACCAGCTGCGTGACGCCTGCCGGGCCGCGCTCTCCGATTCCAAGGGCGACAGCGCCAACACCGCCGACGGCGGGCGTCAGCTCGCGCGCTCCCGCCTCATGGTCATCCTGGAACTCTGCGAGCGGCTCCTTGCCGCCCGGGAAAACCGCGAGGTGGTCTGGTTCTCCCGGAACAGCACCTTCGACCCCGCCCAGGGGTATTCCCAGCCGGACGAGACGGCACCTGCCCTGATCAACGTGGCCCCGCTGAGCGTCGCCGGACGGCTCCGCGAGGGACTCTTCGCGGAGCACACGGTCATCCTGACCTCGGCCACCCTGGCGATCGGCTCGGCTTTCGAACCGGCCGCCGGCGGCCTCGGCCTGGTCGGCCCCGGCGCGCCCAGCTGGACCGGAGTCGACGTCGGCTCGCCTTTCGAGTACCCCAAGCAGGGCATCCTCTACGTCGCCAAGCACCTGCCCAAACCCGGTCGAGGCACTTCCCCGGAAGCACTCGACGAGCTTGAAAAACTGATCCGCGCTTCCGGCGGCGGGGCCCTGTGCCTCTTCTCATCCCGGCGCGCTGCCGAGGAGGCCGCCGAAGCGATGCGACGCCGGCTGGACATGAGCATCCTGTGCCAGGGGGATTCGACCATGACGGCGCTCGTGCGCCAGTTCGCCGATGAACCGGACACCTGCCTCTTCGGCACCATGTCCCTGTGGCAGGGCGTCGACGTCCCCGGGGACTCCTGCCGGCTCGTGGTCATCGACAGGATCCCGTTTCCCAGGCCGGATGACCCGCTCATGACGGCGCGCTCCCGGGCCGTGGCCCAGTCCGGCGGCAACGGCTTCATGAGTGTTTCGGCCACCCACGCCGCGATCCGGCTGGCCCAGGGGGCCGGCCGGCTGATCCGCACGACGACGGACAAGGGCGTGGTGGCGGTGCTGGACTCACGGCTGTCCACGGAACGTTACGGCGGATTCCTCCGGGCAGCCCTGCCGCCGTTCTGGCCGACCACCGATCCGGCAGTCGCCGTCGCGGCACTGGCACGGCTCTCCCAGGCGTCGGCCCAGGCCGTCAGGTAGGGCAGGGGAGTAGGGCGGGGGCCTGGTACGCAAAGGTCCGCGTCCGGATGCCGGCGCGGACCATTGCTTCAGGCATTGGCGATCCCAGGTGTTCCTGACCGCAGCTGTCAGAGGGAGCGCAGGACCGAGACGACCTTGCCCATGATGACGGCGTGGTCGCCGAGGATCGGCTCGTATTGCGTGTTCTGCGGCAACAACCAGGTGTGGCCGTCGCGCTGGCGGAAGGTCTTTACGGTCGCTTCGTCGTCGAGCAGCGCGGCAACAATGTCACCGTTGACGGCGTCGCCCTGCCTGCGCACGACCACCCAGTCGCCGTCGCAGATGGCGGCATCGATCATCGAGTCGCCCGCCACCCTCAGCATGAAGAGCTCTCCGTGGCCCACCAGTTGGCGCGGCAACGGCATCACGTCCTCCACGACCTGGTCCGCGAGGATCGGACCGCCGGCCGCGATGCGGCCCACGAGCGGCACCATCGCGGTATCCGTGGCGCTGGCAAGCTCCGAGACGGAGAGCCCGCCGACGGCACGCAGACCGCTGGACTTCTCCACTCCGGACACCTTTATGCTGCCCTCATCCAGGGTCAGCGGCATGAGGACCTCCATGGCGCGCGGCCGCTTGGGATCGCGGCGCAGGTAGCCGAGCTTCTCCAGCTGGGAAAGCTGATGGGTCACGCTGGACAGGCTCGCCAGACCGACAATGTCGCCAATCTCGCGCATTGAAGGCGGGTAGCCGTTGTCCGCCACCGAACGCTGGATGGTTTCCAGGATTTTCTTCTGCCGGACGGTGAGGCTCTTGGGCGGCCTGGCTGACTGCGGGCTCCGCTGCGATGCCCTGCCGCCGGTGGCTTGTGCTGCCATATGTGCCATTGCCTTTCATTCCGCCCGGCTGCCGTGGCTGCAGCTACCGGGACCCTCCGGCCTGAATGTCAGACCCTGCTGATCAACTACTGATGATCGGCTGCAGAAGTGTTGTCCTGTTCCTCAAACGTAGGCCAGCCATGCAGCTTTTTCAAACATTTGTTCTAGCGAGTCTCGACAATGTTCGTTATTAGGTGCTAAAACTGGACAGGAGAAGTTCGAATATGTGTTCGAATGTCGCTGGTCCGGATGAAAGCTCCGGTTTCGATCCCAGCAGGGCGTTCGGGTCTACGTTCGAAGGTTAAGCCGGTTGGCGGCAGGTACGTGGAGTACGCCGGGCGGCACAGTATGGTCCAGGAGGGCTCAGTTCATGTCAGCTTCAAGCGCGTTTCACGACACTTTTGGCCGGAACGCATCCGGCGAATACGGCCGCCCCGTTCCCGCCGCTTCGGACGGCCGCACGGCTTCGGCCGGCGGCACCGCTTCGGCCGGCCGCGCGGGCGGTGCCCGGCCGGCGCCGCTGCGGTTGACCCGTCGGGGACGGTTCGTCTTCTTCGGCCTGCCGCTGATCCTGTTGGCCGCATTTGTCCTGTCGTTCAGCGGCTTCTTGAACGCTCCCGCCAAAGCCTCAGAATCGGCTGCGGAGCTGTCACTGACTCCGACCGTCTCCGTTACGGTGCAACCCGGAGATTCGCTGTGGGCCATCGCCGGATCCGTCGCACCTGAACGCGACCCCCGCGACGTGGTCGCCGACATCGTCCAGCTCAACAACCTTGAGGCCGCCCGCGTGCTGCCCGGGCAGACGCTGTTCGTCCCGGCCAAGTAGCGCTCCGGCCCAGGCGCTGCCCGCCGGTTCGAGGGGCGGAAGCCCGGGCGCCGGGCGTCACAGTTTCAGGCCCCGCCGCAGCCTCACTTAAACTAGGCCAGTGACTGACCAGTTAGAGCGCCTGAACCGACTTCCCCTCCGGACCAATCTGCGGGGCATGATCCCCTATGGGGCGCCCCAGCTGGACGTCCCCATCCTGCTCAACGTCAACGAGAACACGCACGGCGTCCCCGCAGACGTCCGCGCAGCCATCTCCGGGGCCGTGACGGAGGCTGCGGCCGGCCTGAACCGGTACCCGGACCGCGAGTTCACCGAACTGCGCAAAGCCCTGGCGGAGTACCTCGGCCACGGACTTGGCGCGGACAGCATCTGGGCAGCCAACGGCTCCAACGAGGTACTCCAGCAGATTCTCCAGGCGTTCGGCGGGCCGGGACGCGCCGCCCTGGGCTTTCCGCCCACATACTCCATGTACCCCCTGCTCGCCGCGGGGACGGACACGGAGTACATCGCGGGGCTGCGGGCGGACGGCTACGGCCTGAGTGCAGAATCGGCTGCCCGCCAGGTCCGAGAACTTCAGCCGAACATCGTCTTCCTGTGCTCCCCGAACAATCCCACCGGCACGGACCTCGGCCTCGACGTCGTGGAGGCAGTGTACGAGGCGGGGGAGGCCAGCCAGACCATCGTGATCGTCGACGAGGCCTACCACGAGTTCGCCCACGACGGAACGCCGAGCGCACTGACGTTGCTGCCGGGCCGGGAACGTCTGATCGTCTCGCGCACCATGAGCAAGGCCTTCGCCCTCGCCGGCGCCCGCCTGGGCTATATGGCGGCAGCCCCGGAAGTAACGGACGCCCTTCGGCTGGTCCGGCTTCCGTACCACCTCTCCGCCATCACGCAGGCAACCGCCCTCGCCGCGCTGCACCACCGCGTTGCGCTCATGGCCGACGTTGAGGACATCAAGCGCCAGCGGGACAGGATCGTCTCCGAACTGCAGCGGATGGGGCTCAAGCCCGCCGCCTCGGATTCGAACTTCGTCTTCTTCGGCGGTCTCGCGAACCCGCACTCTGTCTGGCAGGGGCTGCTGGACGCCGGGGTACTCATCCGCGACGTCGGTATTCCCGGCCACCTGCGTGTCACGGCCGGCACTGAGACGGAAACCACAGCCTTCCTTGAGGCCCTCGAACGGATCCTGAGCGGCCCGACGAACCAGCGGGCCTAGACTTAACTTCGGGACAAGAACGTCGCCAGAACGCCCAGCACCGCCTTCATCACCAAAGGACACCCCCACATGAGCAACACCGGATCAACTGCTGCCGAGGGCCGGACCGCACGCATGGAACGGACCACCAGCGAGTCATCCGTGCTGGTCGAGATCAACCTGGACGGTACCGGCGTCTCGGAGATCAGCACGTCGGTTCCCTTCTATGACCATATGCTGACGGCGTTGAGCAAGCACTCCCTGATCGACATGACGGTCAAGGCGACGGGCGATACGCACATCGATGTGCACCACACCGTCGAGGACGTCGCCATTACCTTCGGCGAGGTGCTGCGCACGGCACTGGGCAACAAGGCCGGCATCCGCCGCTTCGGTGAGGCGACGGTCCCCCTGGACGAAGCCCTGGCGCACGCCGTCGTCGACGTCTCCGGCCGGCCCTACCTCGTCCACGCCGGCGAACCGGCAGGCCAGGAGTACCACCTGATCGGCGGACACTTCACCGGGTCCCTGACCCGGCACGTCTTCGAGGCCATCACCTTGCACGCCGGGATCTGCCTGCACATGAACGTCACGGCCGGCCGGGACCCCCACCACATCGTCGAAGCCCAGTTCAAGGCCTTCGCCCGTGCGCTGCGTTCCGCCGTCGAACCGGATCCCCGCGTTGAAGGCATCCCGTCCACCAAGGGTGCACTGTGACCGGCCCGGTGGTGCAGGACGGCGCCGTCGTCAACCCCGATGCCGGCCGGAAGCCCGCCTCCCCGGAGGGCAAGCCCACCGTGACGGTGCTGGACTACGGCTCCGGCAACATCCGGTCTGCGGTCCGTGCGCTGGAGCGCGCCGGCGCCGAGGTCATCCTCAGCGCCAAGCCGGAAGACGTACTGAACGCCGACGGCCTGGTGGTTCCCGGCGTGGGCGCCTTCGAGACCGTCATGAACGAGCTCAAGGCGGTGGACGGAATTCGGATGATCGGACGCCGCGTCGCCGGCGGCCGTCCCGTGCTCGCTATCTGCGTTGGCCTGCAGGTCCTCTTCGAAGCGGGCGTGGAACACGGCACCGAGGCGCCCGGCATGGGGGAATGGCCCGGCAAGGTGGAGCTCCTGCCTGCCGAAGTGGTTCCGCACATGGGCTGGAACACGGTGTCCGTTCCCGACGGCTCCAGGCTCTTTGCCGGCGTTGAGAACGAGCGCTTTTACTTCGTGCACTCCTACGGCGTGCAGGAGTGGGACTTCGATGTCATCCAGCCGCGGATGGCCGCTCCGCTTGTCACCTGGTCCGAACACGGCGCGCCCTTCATTGCGGCCGTCGAAAACGGTCCGCTCTGCGCCACCCAGTTCCACCCGGAGAAGTCAGGCGACGCGGGCGCACGCCTGCTGCGCAACTGGGTCGGGGCCCTGCGCAAGGGGTCTCCGGACGCGGCCGCCCCGGCCGGCGCGCCCGGTACCGGACCGGAACAGACCGCCTAGATGTGGTCCCTGGTCCTGATGGGCCTTGCCGGCCTGCTGGTCGGCGGGGCGCTGTCCTTCCGGCAGCAAAAAAGTCCGCGCTGGATCCAGATCGTGTTCTACGTCCTGGCCGGGATGTCGCTGCTGGCCGCCTATCTTTTGACGCTGCCCGCCGCGTAGCGGCCCCGCAGCTCACCCCGTTCATCCGCGCCACCGAAAGAAGCTGAGGATCCCCGATGACCACCGAAACCCCGCTGCCCGTGCTTGAGCTGCTGCCCGCCGTCGACGTCGTCAACGGTCAGGCCGTGCGCCTCGTGCAAGGCGAAGCAGGCAGCGAAACGAGCTACGGCACCCCGCTGGAGGCGGCCCTCAACTGGCAGCAGCAGGGGGCCGAATGGGTCCACCTCGTGGACCTCGATGCTGCTTTCGGCCGGGGCTCCAACGCCGAGCTGCTCCGCGACGTCGTGGGACGACTCGACATCAAGGTCGAGCTCTCCGGCGGCCTGCGCGACGATGAATCGCTTTGGAGGGCCCTCGACCTGGGCGTCGCCAGGGTCAATCTCGGCACCGCGGCCCTGGAGAACCCGGAGTGGACGTCCCGCGTGATCGAACGCTTCGGCGACAAGATCGCCGTCGGACTGGACGTCCGCGGCACCACCCTGGCCGGCCGCGGCTGGACCAAGGAAGGCGGCGACCTCTGGGAGGTCCTGGGCCGGCTGGAAGAGAGGCCGGCTGTTCCCGCTACGTCGTGACCGACGTGACCAAGGACGGAACGCTGCAGGGTCCCAACGTCGAACTGCTGCGCCAGATGGTGGAAAAGACCGGCAAGCCCGTCGTGGCCTCCGGCGGCATCTCCAGCCTCGACGACCTCAAGGTGCTGCGCTCCCTCGTCCCCCTCGGCGTCGAGGGCGCGATCGTCGGCAAGGCCCTCTACAACGGCAACTTCACGCTGCCTGAGGCTCTCGACGTCGCCGGCCGACGCTAGCCGGACCGCAACGATGGAATCCCAGCTGCCCGGTACCGGCCCGGTGCCCGGCACCAAGGCCGGCGGCAGCGCCGAGCCTCCGCGCCACCTTCCCGGGCACATCGCGGCGGCCCTGGCCGGCGCGGGAGGGGCCACCGACTCGGCAGGCCGGCCGTGGGCCGGGCGGAGCCTGTCCGGGGACGACGCCAGGATCCACAGCTTCGAGGACGACGACGGCACGGCCGACGCCGGCTACCTCGCGGCCCGGGCGGAGCTGCTGTCCGGCGGCGGCGGCGAGGCCGGCATCGTGGCGTCCCTCGCCACCGCGCGGGTCTTCGTGCCGATCCTCGCCCGGCTCGCCGAAGAAGGCGAAGGCGCCGTGGGCGCGGATGGCGGCACGCTGCACGGGGACAAGCAGGCGGACATGGCCCTGGTGACCCTCAAAGCGCCTGACGGGCGGACCGCGATGCCGGTGTTCACAGCGGCCGCCACGCTCCAGGCATGGCACCCCGACGCCAGGCCGGTGGCCGTCTACGCGGCCCGCGCTGCGCTGTCCGCCGTCGCGGAGGGTGCCGAGTTGCTGGTCCTGGACCCGGGTTCCGACTTCACCTTCGTGGTCAGACGGCCCGCCGTCTGGGCCCTTGCGCAGCAGCGGACCTGGACGCCGTCGTACGCCGATCCGGAGCTGGCCCGGAACCTCGGCGAGGCCGCGGTTGGCTTTCCTGCCGTCCGCCGTGTTGAAATTCATCCAGGCAGTGGAGTTGCCTCGCTGAGTGCAGATGGCAGGCAGCTTCCCGGCGGCGGCTCCGGGCCCGAGCTCCGGGTCCTGCTGTACCTGGAAGACGGACTCGACGCCGCCGGCGTCCAGTCCCTCGTGGCCGGCCTCAAAAGTGCCTGGGCACGGAATGAAATGTTTGCTGACCGGGTTGACTCGATCGAGGTCAAGTTGCAGCGCGCAGCACAGTAGCTGACGGCCAGCGGGGGAGACCCTGGTGCTGCCGGGGGCAGTACCAGAAGGATGTGGTCCGTGAATTTCGCCCTTTACCGGGAGCTGCTGTCAGTCCGGCCGATCAGGCGGCTCCTGCTGGTCGGCATGATTGCCCGCATACCGCACTCGGCAGCCGGCGTGCTGTTGACCCTGCACATCGTCCTCACCCTTGGCCAGGGCTATGCGGCTGCCGGGGCCGCGGCTGCCGTGATGACGATCGGCATCGCCGTCGGCGCACCATGGCGCGGCCGGCGCGTCGACACCGTGGGCCTGCGCCGGGCGCTCATCCCGTCCGTCATCGCGGAGGCCGTCATCTGGTCGATCGTGCCGCACCTGTCCTACGAGGCGCTGCTGCCGCTGGTATTCGTGGGCGGGCTGCTGACCCTCCCGATCTTCAGCGTGGTACGCCAGTCCCTCGGCGTCCTGGCCACGGGGGAGCAGCGGCGCACCGCGTTCGCCCTGGACGCAATCTCCACCGAGCTGGTCTTCATGATCGGTCCTGCCGTCGGCGCCCTCGTCGCCACCGCCGGATTCTCGGTCCTGGGCCTGACCATCATCGGCATCGCCACCTCCGTCTCCGGGCTGTTCCTGATGTGGTTCAACCCGCCGACCCGCAGCGCAGAATCTGGCCTTCCGTCGGATGCAGCGTCCGACGCGGCCTTCGAGGCAGGCCAGCAGGAAGCCGCGGAGGCCGCCGTGGTCGCGGCCGCCCCGGCGCACCTGCAGGAAGCTGCCGCCGAGTTCGCCCCGCTCGCCGCCGCAGAACGGCGGCGGCAGGCCCGATCCGGCCTCCGGCACAAGGTCAAACACAACTTTGCCTGGTTCAGCGCCGCGGTGGCAGCCGTCTTCGCCGCCGCGGCCGGGGCCGGAATGGTGCTCAGCGGCACCGACGTAGGCATAGTCGCCGCCCTCGAAACCGGCGGACACCAGGCCGAAATCGGGCTCGTGTTCCTCTTCTGGTGCGGGGCATCTGTCCTGGGCGGCCTGATCTACGGCGCCATGCACCGGCCGATTTCGCCGATCCTCCTGCTGCTTGGCATGTCCGCCCTCACCGTTCCGATGGCCTTTGCGCAAGACACCTGGACCCTGAGCCTGCTCGCGCTCCTGCCGGGCCTGCTGTGCGCGCCGGTGCTGTCGGCTGCCTCCGAGAAGGTCGCCGAACTCGTCGACGAGCGACGCCGTGGCGAGGCGATGGGCTGGTACGGATCCGCGCTCACCGGTGGTGTCGCACTCGGGGCGCCGCTCGCCGGGGTCTTCATCGACGGTGTCGGGCCCTCCGCGGGATTCGTCGCCGTGGGAGTGGGCGGCGTCCTGTTGTGCCTGCTGGGGCTGGGCCTGCAGCGCCGACGCCGGCAGCGGCTCGCCGCCGCAGGCCGGCAGGGGACGGTTGACCCCGGCGCCCGCTGACGACGGCCGCTAACGACGGCGCCCGCTGACGACGGCGCCCTTTAACGGCGGCGGCGGGCGGACCGAGGGGTCCGCCCGCCGCAGCGTCGTGGCTAAGGGTGCAGCCTGACTGGCTGGTCGGCTTCCTAGTTGACGGGGCCGGTGTACTTCTCGCCCGGGCCCTTGCCCGGAGCATCCTGGATGGTGGATTCCTCGCGGAAGGCCAACTGCAGGGACCGCAGGCCGTCGCGCAACGGTCCGGCGTGCTGGGAACCGATCTCGGGTGCCGCCGCGGTGACCAGGCCGGCAAGGGCGGTAATCAGCTTGCGGGCCTCATCCAGGTCCTTGAGCTCTTCTGCGTTTTCCTCGGCGGCGAGGCCGAGCTTTACCGCTGAGGCGCTCATCAGGTGCACTGCTGCGGTGGTGATGACTTCGATCGCGGGGACCTCGGAGATATCGCGGATCTGCTGCGAGACGTCCGCCTGGGCGCCGGCGGGCTCATAAACGTGTGAATTGCTGTCTGAAGTGCTCATGCTGGTAAGCTTGTCACAGACCGACTGGATGACGTTATTTCACCCGTTGTTTTCACTGTGGCTGATACACCGCCGGAGTGAGAGGAACTGCCGTTGGAAGCCCTCCGATCCATGCCTGCTGAGTCGGGTATGTGCGCCGGAGGGATTCTTTGGATAGAATCGTTTTTCAGTTTGCAAGCGGAGTTCTCTCCCACCCGCGTCAGCCGCTCTCCTTCGGGAAGCTTCGCAAGAAGCAAGGTTGCCGGGTACCTGGTCGGGCATTTCCCCTGGGCATCAGCTTGGCGGGGAAGGCATGCCGCCTCTTAGGAGGCAGGCAGTTCCGATCTTCGAGGCCTTCGATTGCTCCGGCAATTGGGGGCCTTCTCTATTTGCCGGTGGAATACCCCTCACGAACACAGGAGCCTTAACATTAGCGAGCCAAGAATCAATGAGCGTATCCGCGTCCCCGAGGTGCGGCTGGTCGGCCCTGCAGGCGAACAAGTAGGAGTTGTCCGCATTGAGGATGCCCTGCGTTTGGCTGCCGAGTCCGATCTTGATCTCGTTGAAGTTGCACCGCAGGCCAAGCCTCCGGTGTGCAAGCTGATGGACTTCGGCAAGTACAAGTACGAAGCTGCGGTAAAGGCACGCGAGGCTCGGAAGAACCAGACCAACACGGTCCTGAAGGAAATCCGCTTCCGCCTGAAGATTGACACCCACGACTACGAGACCAAGCGCGGCCACGCGCTCCGCTTCCTGGGTGCCGGTGACAAGGTCAAGGCAATGATCCAGTTCCGCGGCCGTGAGCAGCAGCGCCCCGAGATGGGCATCCGCCTGCTGCAGCGCTTTGCCGACGACGTCGCCGAAGTCGGCGTCGTGGAGTCCAGCCCGCGGATCGACGGCCGCAACATGGTCATGGTGGTGGGTCCCCTGAAGAACAAGGCCGAAGCCAAGGCTGAGGCGCGCCGCGCAACGCAGCGTGCGGAAGCCAAGGCGGAGAACGAGGCCAAGGCTTCGGGCCGCGTGGACGTTTCCGGCGACGACAACGCGCCGCTGACGCAGTCCCTGGCCGATCTCCTGCCGGAAGGATTCCAGGTAAGGACCGAGGCAACGGAGGCTCCGGTTACCGAAGCGGCCCCGGCCGTTGTCGAGGCCCCGGCCGAAGAGACCGCAGCCCCGGAAGCCGAAGCCCAGGAGGCCCCGGCCGCCGAGGCTAAGGTCGAGGAAGCTGCGGCCGAGAAGGCTCCCGTCCAGGAAGCGCCCCAGCACGAAGCGCCCCAGCAGGAGGCACCCAAGGTCGCCAAGCAGGCCGCTCCAAAGCGTGAAGCTCCGAAGGCCGCGGAGAAGCCGGCAGTCGCCAAGGCGCCCCCAGCGCCGAAGGCTGCAGCCGCCAAGGCTCCCGAGGCTCCGAAGGCTCCTGAGGCCGCGAACGCCGCTCCGGCAGCAGCACCGAAGCCGGTAGCTGCCCCGAAGCCGGTGCCGCGCCCCGCGGCTCCCAAGCCTGCGGCACGGCCCGCGGCTCCGCGGTCCGCCGCCAAGCCGGGCACCAAGAAGACCAACTAGTTCACGGCTGCCGGACAGTAATGTCCGGCGGCAAGCAACCAGCATGCCGCCCGCAGGGGTGGCTGCACGAAAGAACTGCAGGCCTTGTCTGCGGATACGTAAGGAGATCGGTTCCCATGCCGAAGATGAAGACCCACAGTGGTGCTAAGAAGCGCTTCAAGCTGACCGGCAGCGGCAAGCTGCGCCGCCAGCAGGCCAACCGCCGCCACTACCTCGAGCACAAGTCCTCCAGGCTGACCCGCCGCCTCGCCGGCGACAAGATCGTCTTCAAGGGCGACGCCAAGGTCATCCGGAAGATGCTCGGCATCTAAGTTCCAAGTTCTCTGACTGCCTGCCACCCGGCAGCAGTCAACTACCAAAAAGGCTTCTCAGGCCAGCCGGTTGTTCCGGCAGTAGATGCTTGGGATCAGAATTCTAAAGGAGTACGCACGTGGCACGTGTGAAGAGGGCGGTCAACGCCCACAAGAAGCGCCGGGTTATCCTTGAACGCGCAAAGGGCTACCGTGGACAGCGTTCACGCCTGTACCGCAAGGCGAAAGAGCAGCTGCTGCACTCGTTTGTGTACAGCTACGGCGACCGCAAGAAGAAGAAGGGCGACTTCCGCCGCCTGTGGATCCAGCGCATCAACGCTGCATCCCGCGCCAACGGCCTGACCTACAACCGTCTGATCCAGGGCCTGAAGGCCGCTGAGGTCGAGGTTGACCGCCGTATGCTCGCCGAGCTGGCCGTTTCCGACGCCAATGCCTTCGCCGCGCTGGTGAAGATCGCCAAGGACTCCCTGCCCGCCGACACCTCCGCTCCGGCTGAGGCCGCTGCGGCACCGACAGCCAACGCCGCCAAGAAGCCTGTCGCCAAGAAGGTCGCTGCTGACGAGGCTGCTAAGTAGTCCCCGTAGTCGCTCAAAAACTGCGTGGTTCAAGAACTGGCTGCGAGAGCAACTAAGGTTCTTATATGAACGAAACCGGGCGCCCGCAAGACTTTCCACTGTCCAATCCCCGAGCTGATCGGGTGAGGGACGTGGCTAAGCTTGCCGGGCGCCCGGCCCGTTTAAGGCGCCGGGAGTTCCTGGCCGAAGGTCCCCAGGCCGTCCGGGAAGCCCTGGCCCTGCACCAGAAGAGGGTCGCGGCGGGGGAGCCGGGCGTCGTCCGGGAGGTGTACGCCAGCGAGGCCTGCCTCGACCGGCACCCTGAGCTCGAGAAGCTGGCCGAGGGGACCAACGCCCACCTGGCCACCGACGAAGTGCTGGCCGCCATGGCCGACACCGTGAACCCGCAGGGCGTCATAGCGGTCTGCGCGTTCCTGGACGTCAGCCTCGAACACGTGCTCGACTCCGGCCCCAGGCTGATCGCCGTCCTTTGCCAGGTCCGCGATCCCGGCAACGCGGGCACCGTGCTGCGCGCTGCGGACGCCGCCGGCGCGGACGCGGTGGTGCTGACCGCCTCCAGCGTGGACATCTACAATCCCAAAGCTGTGCGCTCGACGGCGGGGTCCCTCTTCCATCTGCCCGTGGTTCTCGGTGCCGAAGTGGAGGAGCTCGTGGCCCGGTGCAAGGAACGTGGGATCGGTGTACTGGCTGCCGACGGCTCTGGCCAGCTCAACCTGGACCGGCTCCAGGACGAGAACGCGGCCCGACGACTCGGCGCCTCCGCCGCCGGCTCGGACTACGCCCTGGAAAACCCGACGGCCTGGCTGTTTGGGAACGAGGCCCAGGGCCTGTCCGAAGAAGAACTCGCGCTGGCGGACCACCGCGTGGCGGTGCCAGTGTACGGGGCAGCCGAGAGCCTTAATCTGGGCACCGCCGCGACCGTTTGCCTCTACGCCAGCGCCCGCTCCCAGCTGGCCGGAGCCCCGGCACGTTAGCCCGGACATAATGAAGGCGGGGGTCCACCAAGGAGTGGGCTCCCGCCGTCGTATCCGTGCAATGTCTGAACTGTGCAGTTGTCTTATCGGAGAAATTGTCGAGACCGGGAAATTCGCCTTGGCAATTAATCCGGCGTGATCAGGTGGTCTTGTTGCGTCCGGTGACGGCGCCGTAGATGCCGGCTACCACCAGGCCGCCGACAATGGCCAGGAGCCAGGAACCGAGATTCCAGAATTCCATCCTGCCGCCGCCGAAGAGCAGGTCGCCGATCCAGCCACCGACTATGGCACCGACGACGCCGAGCGCGAGGCTGGTGACCCAGCCGCCGCCGACCCTGCCGGGCATGACTGCCTTAACGATTGCACCTACTATGAGTCCGAGAATGATCCAGCCTAAAAAGCCCATGTCTCCTCCTACATATTCGTCGGCATTCAAATTGTGAATCCCGATTATGGCTTCAAGCTAACACCTGCGACATTAAATGTCAGCAGGGTCACATCCAATTGTTACCTGCAGTGATCTGGCGGTGATGTCACCGGGTTGCGGCGTCAGCGGCGGTGCGCCGGCCCGGTCCAGCGGAGTACGGTATTCCTTCCGGGCACAGGCTGTTCCGGTGCCCGCGAGCACCCCGGCAGAACCCCGAAGGAGAAGTCCAGTTGGCTGCAAATGGCGGTACCAAGGCGATGCCCGGAGCATCCCTTCGGCTATGGACGTGAGCGCTACATCTACGCCTTAATCGTCTCGATCGTGCTGTTCAGCGTCGGTGGTCTCTTCGCGCTGTATGAGGCGTGGGGCAAGATCCAGCACCCGCGCGCCATCGAGGGCGACTCCTGGTGGGTGCCGCTGGCCGTGCTGGTGGGCGCCATCATCGCCGAGTCGTTCTCCTTCCGGACCGCGGCGCCCTCGTCGGCCTGGTCTTCGCCCTCTTCGGTGTGGGGCTCACGCTCATCACCGGTGACGGCATCTGGGACGCCGTGGGAACGGCGATGATCGGCCTCCTGCTCGTGGTCATCGCCGCCGTACTGGCGGTGGAAACGAAGTCCCTGCTGCTCGGCGAATCCGCGACCAAGGATGACGTCGTCAGGATCCAGGAGGCCATCGAATCCGACGATACCTCGATCATCCACCTCAAGACCCTGCACCTGGGCCCGGAGGAACTGCTGGTCGCGGCCAAGATCGGGATCGGCAGGGCGGACACCGGCCAGGACATCGCCAAGGTGATTGACGACGCCGAGACCAGGATCCGTGAGGCAGTGCCGATTGCCCGGGTCATCTACCTTGAGCCGGATGTCCAGCGCGTCACCACACCCTGACCGCTTGCCCCGCTGACCTCGGGAGTCCTTGACAGAGGCCGCCGGGCCGGAGCCGCGTTGCGGTTACGGTGCCAGCGGCCTCTTGCGTTCCACCAGGCCGCTGAGAACGGCGACGCCGAAGCCGAGGAGGGCCAGGACCGCGCCCGCGAGGGCGGGGGCCACATAGCCCCAGCCCCACGCGATCACAAGGCCGCCGAGGAAGGCTCCGAGGGCGTTGGCGACGTTGAGCGCGGCATGGTTGAGCGAGGAGGCCAACGAGGGGGCGTCCGGGGAGGCGTCCAGCAAACGGGTCTGCAGGGCAGGGACCAGCAGCGAACCTGTCCCGCCCACCACAAAGACCATGACAAGGGCGGACCACGGCCAGTGCACCGCCACGGCGTAGACCACGAGTGCCACCGCGATGCCGGGCAGCACCCAGTAGATGGTCCCCATGACGGACTTGTCGGCGATCCGGCCACCGACAATGTTGCCCGCCACCATGCCCAGACCGTAGAGCGCTACGACGAGCGGCAGCCACCCCGACGGGATGCCGGCCACGGAGGTCATGGTGTACGCAATGTATGTGTACGTGGCGAAGAAGCCGCCAAATCCGACCACGCCGATGAGGAGCGCCAGCCAGACCTGAAGGCGTTTGAGCGCGCCCAGCTCGCGGCGGATGCTGGCATCGGCGTGGGGCTTCTGGAACGGTACGAACTTCCACAGCATGCCGAGAGTGATGATGCCGATCACGCCCACCACCAGGAAGAGCAGCCGCCAGCCGAAGGCCTGGCCCAGCCAGGTGGCGAAAGGCACGCCGATGACATTCGCGATGGTCAGGCCGGCCATCACCATGGAAATCGCCCAGCCGCGCCGGGTCGGGGCCACCAGCGATGCGGCAATGACCGCCGCGACGCCGAAGAAGGCGCCGTGCGGCAGCCCCGAAGCGAAGCGGGAGAACAGCATGGTGCCGTAGTCCGGTGCGAGAAACGACGAGAGGTTGGCGATGCTGAAGAGCAGCATGAGTCCCAGGGCCAGGTATTTCCGCGGCAACTTGGCCCCGGCAGCGGCCAGCAACGGGGCACCGATAACGACGCCGAGCGCGTAGGCCGAGATCAGGTGCCCGGCCTCCGGAGTGCCGATATCGAGGCCTTGCTCCACTTCCTTGAGCAGGCCCATCATTGCGAATTCCGTGGTGCCGATGCCGAAACCGCCCATCGCCAGGGAGACGATCGCTAGGGCAAGGTGGCGGGTGCCCGTCTTCGGCGTCGCCGGGGCCTGTTTGATGGTAGTCATTCGCCTGCTTTTCGAGGAAGTTCCCGCCCGGTGGGCCAGGGAACGCGGCATCTTAAATCTGATTTATACAACGTCAGGGGCGCGCCCGGTATTCCGGGTCGGAGAAGGGCGGGCGTCTCCATTCTCCCTTAACCGGCCGTTCCCGCTTAACCGGCCATCGCCCTAGACTTGGGGTCGTGACTGGACTTATTAGTGTCGTTGGTGGTGCCGTGCTGGATTCGCTGGAAAACCCCGGCCGGCTGCTCGTGGCGCGACGGACCGCGCCCCCGCAATTTGCCGGCATGTGGGAGTTCCCTGGTGGCAAGGTGGAGTCCGGGGAATCGGCCGAGCAGGCCCTGCACCGCGAACTGCTGGAGGAGCTCGGCGTCAACGTCCGGCTCGGCGTCGAACTCGAAGCCGGCTCCGCCTCCGGGTGGCCGCTGAACGACCGCGCCGCAATGCGGGTCTGGTTCGCGGAGCTGGTTGACGGCGAACCGCGTCCCCTGCAGGACCACGACGAGCTCCGCTGGATCGACCTCGGGAACCGCCCCGAGGTTTTGGCGCTGCCGTGGATCCCGGCCGACCTGCCCATAGTGGAAGCGCTCCTGGCCGTGCTGAATGACGCTGGGCGTCCCGCCCTGCCGGCGCGCTGACCCCACTGCCGCTCGGCCTGGACAGCGGGCTGCCGCCCGGCCGCAGGTCAACCTCAAGGCCTGCCCCTCGCCAAAGCGTGAAGCTTGGAACTACGCTGAAGCGAATTGAGAGGAGTGGGCCGTGCAGGTCGGTGTCAGACGGGAGCGGTGTGCGGGCGAACGCCGGGTCGCTGCCACACCGGAGACGGTGCAGCAGCTGACCGGTCTCGGGCTCCAGATTGCCGTGGAGAGCGGTGCAGGGACTGCAGCCGGTTACTCGGATGACGCGTTCGCGACGGCCGGGGCCACGGTTGTTCCGGAATTGCCGCCCGAGACGCTGGATGTGCTCCTGCACGTCCGGCCGCTGGCGCCGGAGACCGCCGCGCGGCTGCGGCCGGGTTCCATCACCGTCGGCTTCGGCTCGCCCGCCTCCGAGCTGCCGGCGGTCCGGGCACTTGCCGACGCCGGCGTCACCTCCTTCGCGCTGGAACTCGTCCCGCGGATCTCCCGGGCCCAAGGCATGGATGCGCTGAGTTCCCAATCGCTCGTCTCCGGTTACCGCGCTGTGCTGGAGGCAGCCCTGCGCTATCCCCGGTTCTTCCCGCTGTACATGACCGCCGCCGGCACGATTCCGCCGGCCCGGGTCCTGGTCCTCGGAGCCGGGGTCGCGGGGTTGCAGGCAATCGGTACCGCAAAACGCCTCGGCGCCCGGGTCTCGGCGAACGACATCCGCACGGCGTCGGCTGACGAAGTCGCCTCGATGGGCGGGACGTTCATCCATCTGGACCTCGACGCCGCCGCAGAAGGCAGCGGGGGCTATGCGCGGGAGCTCGGAGAGGACCGGGCCAAGCGCCAGCGCGCGCTGCTCGCCCCGCACGTCGCGGCCGCGGATGTCCTCATCACCACGGCAGCCATTCCCGGCCGCGCGGCTCCCTTGCTCGTGACCCGGGACATGGTGGCCGGTATGCGGGCCGGTTCCGTCGTCGTGGACCTTGCCGCGGAATCCGGCGGAAACGTCGAAGGTGTTCAAGCCGGGCAGGACCTCCAGATCCCGGTTGCCGGCGGATCCGTGACCCTGGTGGGACTGCGGGACGCCGCCTCCGCGATGCCTTCGGACGCCTCCCGGCTTTTCGCCAAGAACGTGGCTAACCTGCTGGCCCTGATGACCGCCGCCGGACAGGTCACGCCGGACTTCGACGACGAAGTCGTCGCCGGGGCGTGCCTGACCCATGCCGGCATGGTCCGGCACGCCGCGACCGCGAGCGCCATGGAGGCACTGAAATGATGGATCCAATCACACTGCTGACTGTCGTGGTGCTCTCTGTCTTTGTCGGCTTCGAAGTTGTCTCCAAGGTGACCAGCAAGCTGCACACGCCGCTGATGTCCGGTGCCAACGCCATCCACGGCATCATCCTGGTCGGAGCCATCCTCGTCGCGGGCCAGGCCAGCGATCCGTGGCTGCTGACGATCGCCCTCATCGCGGTGATTCTGGCGACGGCCAACCTGGTGGGCGGATTCGTGGTTACCGACCGGATGCTGGAGATGTTTGGCGGACGCAAGGCGCCCAAACCACGCGTCAGGCCCCGCTCCGGGGGCACCGCGGGGGAGGACGGCAGATGAGCCTCCTCGCCCCCGAATGGACGGGGCTTTTCTATCTGGCCGCGGCCGTCTGTTTCATCCTCGCGCTCAAGGGCCTCAGCTCGCCGCGGACCGCCCGCCGCGGAAATGCCGTCGGCGCCGCGGGCGCCCTCGTGGCCGTGGCCACCGTCTTCGTCTCCGCGAAGCTGGAGAACGTCCCGCTCATCCTGGCCGCCATCGCCGCCGGTTCTGCCGTTGCCGTCCCGGTGGCCCGGCGCGTGCAGATGACCCAGATGCCGCAGCTCGTCGCGCTGTTCAACGGTGTCGGCGGCGGGTCCGCCGCCCTTGTTGCGGTGCTGGAACTCGGCCACAGCGACAGCCCCTGGGTGCGCCTGGCGGTGGTCTTCACCATGCTGGTCGGGGCGGTGTCCTTCGCCGGCTCCGCGGTGACCGTGGGCAAGCTGCAGGAATTGATCAGCACCCGCCCGCTGCTCTTCCCCGGCATGCCTGTGGTGATGGCCGCTGCCCTGACCGGTGCCATCGCGTCCGGCGTCCTGGTGATCCTTACCGGTTCTGCTGGCTGGGCCATGGCAGTGCTGGTGCTGGGCCTTGCCGCCGGGCTGCTCCTGGTCCTGCCCGTCGGTGGCGCCGACGTGCCGATCGTGATCTCGCTGCTCAACGCCTTCACCGGGTTGGCGGTGGCGGCCTCCGGGATCGTGCTGGGCAATGTGCTCCTGCTCGTCGCCGGGACGCTCGTGGGTGCCAGCGGCACCATCCTGACCAAGGCGATGGCCTCCGCCATGGGCCGGGGTGTGGGGGGCATCATGTTCGGGGCCTTCCGCGGCGGTTCGACGGCGGGCTCGACCCTTCAGAGCGACCGCCCGGTGCGCTCCTCCTCGCCGCAGGACGTGGCCGTGCAGCTCGGCTACGCCCAGCGCGTCGTGATCGTCCCCGGCTACGGGTTAGCCGTGGCGCAGGGCCAGCACACCGTTGCCGAGCTCGCGACCGCACTGGAGGCCCGCGGTATCGAGGTGGTCTTCGCGATCCATCCCGTGGCCGGGCGCATGCCGGGGCACATGAACGTGCTCCTGGCCGAAGCGAACGTGAGCTACGAGGCGCTCCGGGAGCTGGAGGAAGTCAATCCGGAATTCCCGAACACCGACATCGCCCTGGTGGTGGGTGCCAACGACGTGGTCAACCCCGCGGCCAAGTCCACTCCGGGGGCTCCCATCTACGGCATGCCGATCCTCGAGGTCGCCCAGGCCGGCCAGGTGGTGTTCCTGAAGCGCTCGATGCGTCCGGGATTCGCGGGGATCGAGAACGAGCTGCTGTATGACCCAAAGACCACGCTCCTCTTCGGGGATGCGAAAGACTCGCTGACCAAGGTCCTGGGTGCGGTGAAGGCCCTGTAGCAGGCGGCCTGCAGAACAGGCTCTGGTCAGAACGGAGGTCGGGTCAGAACAGCGTCGGCTGGGCGGCCTGGGCTGCTACGCCTTCGTGCTGCCCGGAGAAGCCCGCCGTCTCGGGGATGCTCCCCGCCGGGTACTGGGCTTCCTCGTCCCGCGGATCATCGTGAGTGGGATTGCCGTTGAGGTCGCGGTGGCTGAAGCCGTGCGAGCCGGAAATGCCGTGCCGGGCCTTGAAAAAGCGGATCCGGCCGGCGAGCCAGGCCCGGTACTCCTTCGAGGCATAGGAGCCGCCGCCGTAGAGGCGACGGTATTTGCCGGCGAGCTGCGGGTGCTCCCGCGCGATCCATTGCATGAACCATTCGCGCGTTCCTGGCTTGAGGTACAGGGCGCCGGCCGTGACGCCGGTGGCGCCGGCCGCCGCGAGGGAGCCGAACAGGGAATCCAGCGCCTCGTCGCTGTCCGAGAGCCACGGCAGGATGGGCATGGCCATGACCCCGCACGGCAGCCCCGCGTCGCGCAGCCGGGAGATGAGCTTCAGCCGCGCCCGGGGCCCGGGCGTGCCGGGTTCCACGGCTTCGGAGAGATGCTCATCGGTCATTGCGAGCGAGATGCCCACCCCCACGGGAACCTGGGCGGCGGCATGCTTCAGGAGCGGGATGTCCCGGGAGAGCAGGGTTCCCTTGGTCAGGATAGAGAGGGGAGTGCCGGAATCAGCGAGGGCGCCGATGATGCCCGGCATCAGCTGGTAGCGGCCCTCGGCCCGCTGATAGGGATCGGTATTGGTGCCGAGGGCTACGTGCTGGTGACGCCAGGAAGGTTTCGCGAGTTCGCGGCGCAGGACTTCCGCAGCGTTGATCTTGACCACCACCTGGCTGTCAAAGTCCAGGCCGGCGTCGAAGTCCAGATAGGTGTGGCTCTTGCGGGCAAAGCAGTAGACGCAGGCGTGGCTGCAGCCACGGTACGGGTTGATGGTCCATTCGAACGGCATCCGGGAACCGGCGACCACCTTGTTGAGCACCGATTTGGCGGTGACCTCATGGAAGGTGACCCCGGCAAACTCAGGGGTGGACACGGAACGCACCAGCCCCAGCAGCGGCAGGAGTGCATCGGTGGCCGGGGCGGCCGGGGATCCGTCGCCTCCATTAGCGCCTCCGCCCGCTGTGGGGCCGTTCCCGACCTGGCGGCCCGTTTTCGTGCCGGCCGGGGTGAGTGCCTGTGCGTCCCATCTCATGCCTTCATTCGAATCTATGTTCTAATTTAAGTCAAGCATCGCTGAGGGTGATTCGGTTGCTGTTTGCCTTTGGCGGCTCCCACGCGGTGCCGGGGCGGCGCTGGAACGCTGCCGGCCCGACGTCGTGCTTTGCGCCGGGCAGGCCGGCGACGCACTAGCGCGTTAAGGGACGCGGACGTAGTCGAGCAGTTCCCAGACGACGTCCACCGTTGCGCTGACGCTGGACTCACCGGCCTCGATGGTGAGCGAATCCGTCGCGACGGCGCGCTGCATCCTGGCAACCGGGATGGGCGGCGGATAGCCCGGGTGCTGGGCGATTGAGAGCACTCTGCCCAGGCGGGCTCCGGCAAGGGATGCGAGGTGCACCGCCGCAGCGAGGGCATCGGCCCACGCCGCCTCGCGGGCGCGGGCCGTGACGGCGGCGGGGTCCGCGAAGCCGAGTTCGAGGCCGTTGAGCCGGACATCGTTGCCGCCGGCCGCCACGGCCTCGGCGATGATCGTGGAGGACGCGGCCAGCGCACGGATCCGGACACTGAGCATGCTGGAGGCCAGATAGCCTGACACTGTCTGTCCCCGGCCCTCCTGCCAGTTGACTTCGGCGCGGACATTGAGTCCGGACGTGCTGATGTCCCTGCTGTCCACACCCCGGCCCCGGAGCGCCGCCGTGATCGCGGCGGAGACGCGTCCGGCGTCCCCGTACGCGTCGCCGACGTTCTCGCGGCGGCATTCGACGCCGACCAGGAGGGTGAGCAGGTCCGGTGCGGCGTCGGCGCTGCCAGCGCCGCTGACCGAAATACTCCTCGGGCTCTCTGTCATGTCATGCCTCGTTCCGCTCGTGGGACGCAGTGCCCGCCGCGCCGTGCCGTGGTTGTTGGTGCAGACTTCGGATCCGGATAACCGCCTGCCTGCAGTCCGGCGTGCCGCTCGAAGACGTTGGCCGAGCCGGGGTTGCCCGTCCGCAAGACGGACCAACCGGCCGCGAGGAAATACAGCGGCAGGAAGGGCACGCCGAGGCACCAGGCGTACTGGGTGCTGTGGCGCTCCTCGTGCCGGAGCAGGACCGGGTCAGCCAGCGCCCGCTCCGGTCCGACCCGGAAGAGCACCACATTGCCGAGAGTGAAGGCCCCGGCGAACGGCAGGCGCCAGCGGTAGCCCGTGGCGATCAGCAGGCCCCGGGGACCGCGGCGGACCGGGGTGCGCGCAGAGGCGGCGAGGAGCAAACCCAGCGGGGTCGACCCGTTCAGCACGTTCGCGATCTGCCGCAGCCGTTGTCCGGACGTCATGGGGCCATGCTAGCCGGGGAAACCCGGCCCGTGGGAAGTCCGCGGAAGCCCCGTTCCGTTCGGGCGCCGCGGTGCCTTCAACTAGACTGGAGGGGAGCGCCCGCCGGACGGATTCCGGGGAGCCCTGCCCTTTGTCAAAGGCCAGCGCCAGAACACTTTTGATGGCGCCGTGCCGTTGGCATGAACCGACTCGTAGCTAAGAACAGTAGATGACTGAAACTTTGCCGGGCGCCGCCATCCCGAATCCTCTGGATGAAGCCGCCATCACTGCCGCCGTAGACCGGGCCGTTGACGCCATTGCGGGCGCTTCCACGCTCGATGAACTCAAAGCCGTGCGTCTCGCACACACCGGCGAGAAGTCCGCCCTGAGCCTCGCCAACCGCGGGATCGGCGGGTTGCCGAAGGACCAGAAGGCCGCCGCCGGAAAGCTCATGGGCGGCTCCCGCGGCCGCGTCAACAAGGCGCTCGCGGACCGCGCCGCCGAACTCGAGGCCGAGAACGACGCGCGGATCCTGGTCGAGGAGACCGTCGATGTGACCGCGGCTCCGCGCCGCCGTCGTGCCGGTGCGCGCCATCCGCTGTCCACCCTGCAGGAACGCGTTGCTGACATCTTCGTCGGCATGGGCTGGGAGGTCGCCGAAGGCCCGGAGGTCGAATCGGAATGGTTCAACTTCGACGCGCTGAACTTCAAGCCGGACCACCCGGCCCGCGAAATGCAGGACACCTTCTTCGTGGAGCCGCCCGAAGCCCATCTGCTGATGCGCACGCACACCTCCCCGGTGCAGGTCCGCTCCATGCTGGAACGCGAGCTGCCGATCTACGTGCTGTGCCCGGGCAAGGTTTTCCGCACCGATGAGCTGGACGCGACCCACACCCCGGTCTTCCACCAGTTCGAGGGCCTGGCCATCGACAAGAAGCTCAGCATGGCGGACCTCCGCGGCACCCTGGAGCACTTCGCCCGCCAGATGTTCGGCGACCAGGCCCAGATCCGGCTGCGCCCCAACTACTTCCCGTTCACCGAACCCTCCGCGGAGCTGGATATCTGGCACCCGGGCGCCAAGGGCGGCCCCCGCTGGATCGAATGGGGCGGCTGCGGCATGGTCAACCCCAATGTGCTCCGCGCCGCCGGCATCGATCCGGACATCTATTCAGGTTTTGCCTTCGGCATGGGCATCGAGCGGACCCTCATGTTCCGCAACGAGGTCGGCGACATGCGCGACATGATCGAGGGCGACGTACGTTTCAGCGAGCACTTCGGGATGGAGATCTAACCGTGCGTATCCCACTTTCCTGGTTGCGAGAATTCGCACAGGTATCGGCCGGCGCAACGGCCGAAGACGTCATGGCCGAGCTGGTCAAGGTCGGTTTTGAGGAAGAAGCGGTCCACCGCCCCACGGACGGCCTGAAGGGCCCGATCGTGGTGGGCCAGGTGCTGAGCATCGTCAAGGAACCCCAGACCAACGGCAAGACCATCAACTGGTGCCAGGTCCGGGTAGTCCCCGAAGGCCAGCAGCAGACGCTCACCGGCGACGGCATCGACCCCTCCGGCGTGCAGGGCATCATCTGCGGCGCCCACAACTTCGTTGAAGGCGACAAGGTGGTGGTGACCCTTCCGGGTGCCGTGCTGCCGGGCGACTTCCACATTTCCGCACGGAAGACCTACGGGCACCTGTCCGCCGGCATGATCGCCTCCGTCCGCGAACTCGGCATCGGCGAGGACCACGACGGCATCCTGGTGCTCTCGCGGATCGGGCTGGATCCGGAGATCGGCACGGACGCGATGGAGCTCCTCGGCCTCTACGACCAGGCCGCGGAAATCAACGTCACCCCGGACCGCGGCTACGCGTTCTCCATCCGCGGCGTGGCCCGCGAATACGCCCACGCCACCGGAACGTCGTTCACGGATCCGGCCGCGAAGGTGCAGGCACCGGCTGAACTGTCCGGCGGCCACGGCGTTAAGCTCAACGACGACGCCCCGATCTACGGCAAGCCCGGCTGCGACCGCTTCGTGGCCCGCACCGTGCGCGGCGTGGACGCGACCCGGCCCACCCCGCTGTGGATGGTTTCACGCCTCCGGCTTGCCGGCATCCGCTCCATCTCGCTGCCGGTGGACATCTCGAACTACGTCATGCTCGAACTCGGCCAGCCCACGCACTGCTACGACCTGGACAAGCTGTCCGGCGACATCGTGGTCCGTCGCGCCGTGGCGGGGGAGAAGATCACCACCCTGGACGACAAGGAGCGCACGCTCGACGTCGAGGACTTGCTGATCACCGACGGTTCCGGTGCGATCGGCATTGCCGGCGTCATGGGCGGCGCCGCCACCGAGGTCAGCGATTCGACGTCGAACGTCCTCGTCGAGGCGGCGCACTTCGACGAGGTGTCCATCGGACGCTCGCGCCGCCGGCACAAGCTGCCCTCCGAAGCCTCCAAGCGTTTCGAACGCGGGGTTGACTGGCAGGTCGCGGGCATTGCCGCGCAGCGGGTGGTTGACCTCCTGGTCGAGCTGGCCGGCGGTTCCGCCGATGAAGCAGGCACCGACGTCGGCACCGCACCGGACGCCGTGACCATCGAACTGCCGGCGGCGTTCGCCACAGCACGGATCGGCATCGACTTCAGCGAAGAGCAGATTGTCACCTCGCTGGAGGACCTGGGCGCCGTCGTGCTGAAAACGGGCGACGGCTGGACGGTCACCGCCCCGAGCTGGCGCAACGACCTGGAAACCAAGGAAGACCTCTCCGAGGAAATCGCCCGGCTGGTCGGCTACGACAACATCCCGGCGTCCTTGCCGGTGGCGCCGCCGGGCCGCGGCCTGACCCGCGTCCAGCAGCAGCGCCGGCGCCTGGTCCAGGCCCTGGCCGCCGCCGGCCTGACCGAGGTCCTGGCCTACCCGTTCGTCTCCAAGGCCGCCAACGACACCTTCGGCGGCCCCGAGGCGGGCGTGGCGCGCAAGGCGCTCAAGCTCGCCAATCCGATCAGCGAGGAGCAGGGCTACCTGCGGACCTCGATCCTGCCGGGCCTGATCGATACGGCCAAGCGGAACCACTCCCGCGGTTTCCGCGACCTGGCACTGTTCGAGGCCGGGCTCGTCTTCCTGCCGGGGGACACGCTCGGCACCGCCTCGATCCCGCCGCTGGGGGCCAAGCCCGGCGATGAGGTGCTCGATGCCCTGTACGACGGCGTCCCGGAGCAGCCGCTGTTCCTCGCGGCCGTGCTGACCGGCCACGATTCCCCCGCGGCCCCCGGCCACGCGCCGCGTGCCTGGGACTGGGCGGACGCCCTGGACATCGCCCGGCTCGCCGGCGAGGTGCTCGGCGTCGATATTGTCATCAGCCAGGGTCAGCACCAGGCGTTCCACCCGGGACGCGCCGCGCAACTGGCGCTGCGCACCGGCGAAGTCCTGGGCTACGCCGGCGAACTGCACCCGAAGCTGCTGGCCGCGCACGATATGCCGGCTCGGTCGGTGGCCGTCGAGTTCAACGCGGACGCCCTCTTCGAGGCCGCCGCGGACGTGATCGTTGCCAGGCACATCTCGACCTACCCCGTGGCGACGCAGGACGTCGCCCTCGTGGTGCCGGGCGAGGTCCCGGCAGAAGAGGTGCTCGCTGCCCTGCGCGAAGGCGCCGGCGAACTGCTCGAAGACGTCGCGCTGTTTGATGTGTATGCGGGCAAGGGCATCGAGGAGGGCAAGAAGTCGCTGGCGTTCAGCCTGCGGTTCCGTGCCGAGGACCGTACGCTGACGGCGGACGAAGCGTCTGCCGCCCGCGAAAGCGCCGTGGCGGTTGCCCATGAGCGCTTCGGAGCGGTCCAGCGCTGACCTGACTCCGCGAGACAAAAGACTCCCTGCAGCCTGCCGGCCGCGGGGAGTCTTTTGTCTCCCGGTCCGGACAAAACTACGGGACCAGAATGACCTTGCCGGTGGTGCGGCGCTGCTCGAGGTCCTCGTGGGCGCGGGCCGCGTCGGCGAGGTCGTAGCGGGCGCCGATCCGTACCTTGAGGCTGCCGTTGGCGGCCGCGGCGAAGATCTCATCGGAGCGCCAGCGCCGTTCCTGCGCGTTGCGCAGGAAGTGCGCGATCGTCGGCCGGGTCAGGTACAGGGAGCCGCCGGAATTGAGCCGCTGCGGGTCGAGCGGCGGGACAGGGCCGGAGGCGGCACCAAAAAGCACGAGCGTGCCGCGGACACGCAGCGCGGCGAGGGAATCATCGAAGGTGTCCTTGCCGACGCCGTCGTACACCACATCAGCGCCGGTCCCGTCGGTCAGTTCCCGCACCCGGGCGGAGAAGCCCTCGTAGCGCAGCACGTGGTTGGCGCCGGCTTCGCGGGCGAGATGCTCCTTCTCGTCGCTCGAGACCGTGGTGATAACGCGGGCGCCCTTGGCCTTGAGCAGCTGGATCAGCAGCAGGCCGACCCCGCCGGCGCCAGCATGGAGCAACACGGTCTGGCCCGGCTCGACCCGGAACGAGGAGTTGATCAGGTAATGCGCCGTGATCCCCTGCAGCGGGAGGGCGGCCGCGGTGAAATCGTCAACACCGCGGGGAACCGGCAGCGCCTTGTCCTCGTCGACCAGGATGTACCCGGCGTAGCAGTTCACGCCCTCCGCGGTGGCAACCCGGTCGCCGGGGGAGAACACGGACACGCCCTCGCCGACTTCCTCCACGGTGCCGGCCGCCTCGGAACCGGGAGTGAAGGGATAGGCCACCTTGTACGCTCCGCTGCGCTTGTAGGTGTCGATGAAGTTCACGCCGACGGCGGCGACCTTCACGAGCAACTGGCCGGGACCGGGTTCCGGACGCTCCACCTCGGCCAGCTCCAGGACCCCGGGTCCTCCCGCCTGGCGGGCGACGGTTGCATGCATCATTTGCGTCTCCTTCTTCGGCCGGGGATTTCCTGGCCGGATCCTCGGTCCATCCTAGGGACCTGCGCACCAACGGCGAAGTGACGGCCGGAATCCGGCCGTCACTTCGGGTCAAACACTAAGGAGCGGCCTGCAGGCCGCTGGAGTGGCCGGTTAGTAGCGGCGGGTCACGGTAGCCATCGGGCATTCGAAGTGCCGGCCCGCGGCAAGACCGACGTCGTTGAGGTAGCGGACGATGATGCCGTAGGACTGCAGCAGCGTGGTTTCGGCGTAGGGAACCTGGTGCTTGGCGCAGTACGCGCGGACGATCACGGCGGCCTTGTCCAGCTGCGGACGGGCCATGTCCGGGAAGAGGTGGTGCTCGGCCTGCCTGTTGAGGCCACCGAGCAGGATGTCCATGAAACGGCCGCCGGAAATGTTCCGGGAGGTCAGGACCTGGCGGCTGAAGAAGTCCACCCGGCTGTCCGCCGGCAGCACCGGCATGCCCTTGTGGTTCGGGGCGAAGGAAGCGCCCATGTAGAAGCCGAAAACGGCGAGCTGGACGCCGATGAAGGCGAAGGCCATGCCCAGCGGCAGGAAGGTGAAGGCCAGCACCGGCAGCAGGCTCAGCCGTGCGGCGAGGATGGGGATTTCAACCCAGCGGTGGGTGACCTTGGCGCGGCGGAAGATGAACTTGATCGAATCGAGCTGAAGGCCCAGGCCCACGAGGAACAGCAACGGGAAGAAGAACCAGCCCTGTTTACGGGTCAGGAAGGAGAAACGTCCCTGCCGGGTGGCGGCGCCCTCGGAGTGGAACGCGATCGCGCCGGTGGCGATGTCCGGGTCCTTGGAGATGACATTGGGGTGGTTGTGGTGGGCGCCGTGCTTCTGCTCCCACCAGGAGTAGCTGATCCCGGCCACCGACGTGGCGAGCAGCCGGGCGGCCCAGTCGTTGGCGCGGCGGGACGAGAAGATCTGGCGGTGACCGGCCTCGTGGGCGAGGAAACTCAGCTGAGTGCAGAGGACGCCCACGGCGGCTGCGATCAGGAGCTGGAACCAGCTGTCACCGATGAGGGCGAAACCGAACCAGGTGGCAGTCATCAGGAGCACCAGCACGGAAAACACCGTGATGTAGAAACCGACGCGGCGTTCGAGCAGGCCGGCACCCTTCACGCTCTTAAGGAGCTCTGAGTAGCTCAGGACTACGGCGTTGGGTTGCCGGACGCGCGTTTGGGGGCGCTCAGGCGAAGCGGTGGTGAGGGTCATGTAACGCGTGCCTCATAACTGTTACGGGCAACGCTGCAGCCGACACTCGGACTGCACGGTCTGGATCACCCTCTACTCAGCATACGCAGTAGATTTACGCTGCAGGCCCGCCGAGGCCCGGACTCGCTGAGGCCGTCACTTCCGGGTGGCGTCCGGACACGCCGAGATGAATGCATAAATATCGGCACCTATGCATATTCTTGCTGTATAGTCGGAGTCATGACTATTTCTGTTGCCGTGTCCGGCGCAAGCGGTTATGCCGGCGGCGAATTGTTGCGGCTCCTGGCCGGTCACCCCGACGTTACGATCGGCGCCGTCACGGCGCACAGCAACGCCGGTTCCAGACTAGGGGAATCGCAGCCGCATCTCCATGGTCTGGCCAGCCGCATCCTTGAAGACACCACGGTGGAGAACCTGTCCGGCCACGACGTCGTGTTCCTTGCCCTGCCGCACGGTGCCTCGGCCGAGATCGCGGCCCAGCTCCCGCCCGGCACCCTCGTGATCGATGCCGGAGCCGACCACCGCCTGGAGGATCCGGCCGCCTGGGAAAAGTTCTACGGATCATCGCACGCCGGATCCTGGCCCTATGGGCTGCCCGAACTGCCCGGCCAGCGCGAAGCGCTCCGAGGCGCCACCCGGATCGCCGTCCCCGGCTGCTATCCGACGTCGGCCCTGCTGGCCCTCGCTCCCGGCTTCAGCAACGACCTGCTGGAGGCAGACGACGTCGTGATCGTCTCCGCCTCCGGCATGTCCGGGGCCGGCAAGGCAGCCAAGGTCAACCTGATCGGTTCCGAGGTCATGGGTTCCATGAGCCCGTACGGAGTCGGCGGCGGGCACCGGCATACGCCGGAGATCGAGCAAGGCCTGTCCAAGGCCGCGCGCGGGCCGGTCACCGTCTCCTTCACGCCCACGCTGGTGCCCATGAGCCGCGGCATCCTCACGACCGCCACCGCCAGGATCCGGCGCCAGCCAGGACGCAGTGTCACGGCCGGGGAGCTGCGCAGCGCCTGGAGCGACGCCTACGACGACGAACCGTTCGTCCACCTGCTCCCCGAGGGCCAGTGGCCCGCGACCAAGTCGGTGCAGGGGTCCAACCACGCCGTGATGCAACTGGCACTCGATGAACATACCGGCCGCGTCATCGTCACCTGCGCGATCGACAACCTGACGAAGGGGACCGCCGGCGGCGCCGTGCAGTCCATGAACATTGCCCTCGGCCTGCCGGAAACGGCCGGCCTCGAACTGCAGGGAGTTGCACCGTGAGCATCACCGCCCCCCAGGGATTCCGCGCCGCCGGCGTCACCGCCGGGCTGAAGGCCTCCGGCAACCCTGACCTGGCCCTCGTCGTCAACGACGGACCCTCCAAGGCCGCCGCGGCCGTGTTCACCTCCAACCGGGTGGCCGCAGCCCCGGTGCACTGGTCCCGCGAGGTCGTCAAGGACGGCCGCGTCGACGCCGTCATCCTGAACTCCGGCGGCGCGAACGCCTGCACCGGCCCGCAGGGCTTCCAGAACACCCACACCACGGCGGAAAAGACCGCCGAAGCACTCGGCGTCTCCGCCACCGACGTCGTCGTCTGCTCCACCGGACTCATTGGTGAACAGCTCCCGATGGACAAGATCCTTGCCGGCATCGGTGCCGCCTCGGCGGCACTGGCCCCGGATGGCGGAGCCGCCGCCGCAACGGCGATCATGACGACAGACTCCGTGTCCAAAGAGGCGGTCTACACCGGCACGGACGCTGCCGGAAACGCCTTCACCATCGGCGGCATGGCCAAGGGCGCCGGCATGCTTGCCCCCGGCCTTGCCACCATGCTGGTGGTCCTCACGACGGATGCCGACGTGCAGCCGGACATGCTCGACGGCGTCCTCCGCGACGCCACCCGGGTGACCTTCGACCGGGCGGACTCGGACGGCTGCATGTCCACGAACGACACCGTGGTGCTGCTGGCCTCGGCAGCGTCCGGAGCCGTGCCGTCCGCCGCCGAGTTCGGCACAGGCCTCACCCGGGTCTGCGCGGAGCTGGCCCGCAAGCTGATCGGCGACGCCGAGGGCGCGAGCCATGACATCGCGATTCGGACCTTCAACGCGGCCAGTGAGCGGGACGCGGAAATCGTCAGCCGCGCCGTGGCCCGCTCCAACCTCTTCAAGACCGCCATCTTCGGCAAGGACCCCAACTGGGGCCGGGTGCTCTCGGCCGTCGGCACCACGGACGCGGTCTTTGATCCCGACCAGCTGAACGTGACCATGAACGGCGTGCAGATCTGCCGCAACGGCAGCATCGGCGATGACCGCGGCCTCGTGGACCTTGAACCGCGCGAGGTCATCGTCGAGATCGATCTGCAGGCCGGCGACGCCGAAGCCACGATCCTGACCAACGACCTCACGCACGACTACGTCCATGAAAACAGCGCCTACTCCAGCTAATCCTCCTGGAAGGACGAACAGAAGGACGAACAGTATGAACACCCAGACACGCGAGAACACGTCCATGGCCGACGCCCAGGACAAGGCCGGCACGCTGATCGAGGCACTGCCCTGGATCCAGCGCTTCGCCGGCACCACCATGGTGATCAAGTACGGCGGGAACGCCATGGTCAACGATGAACTCCGCCGCGCGTTCGCCGAGGACGTCGTCTTCCTGCACCACGTCGGCATCCACCCCGTTGTGGTGCACGGCGGGGGTCCCCAGATCAACGCCATGCTCAGCCGGCTCGGGATCGAATCCGAGTTCAAGGGCGGCCTCCGGGTCACCACCCCGGAGGCCATGGACGTGGTCCGCATGGTCCTCACCGGCCAGGTCGGCCGTGAGCTCGTGGGCCTGATCAACTCCCACGGCCCCTACGCCGTCGGGATGTCCGGAGAGGACGGCGGCCTGCTCCGGGCCGTCCGCACGGGGACGGTCGTGGACGGCGAACAGATAGACCTGGGCCTCGTCGGCGAAGTCGTCGGCGTGAACCCCGAGGGCATCCTGGACATCATCGCGGCCGGTCGGATTCCGGTGATTTCGACGGTGGCCCCGGAGATCTTCGATGATGGCAGCCGCGACATGGGAGCAAAACAAGCCCAGACCACGGGCCAGGTCCTGAACGTCAACGCGGACACCGCGGCCGCGGCCCTCGCCGAAGCGCTGGGCGCTTCCAAGCTCGTGATCCTCACCGATGTCGAGGGCCTTTTCGCGAACTGGCCGGACCGCTCCTCGCTGATCTCCTCGCTGACGGCCTCCGAGCTGCGCGAACTGCTGCCGAGCCTGGAGTCCGGCATGATCCCGAAGATGGAGGCCTGCCTCAGGGCCGTCGAGGGCGGAGTGGAACGCGCGCATATCGTCGACGGCCGCCTCGCCCACTCGATGCTGCTGGAAACCTTTACGACCGCGGGCATCGGCACGCAGGTCGTCCCGGACGAGGAAATGAACGCATGAGCCAGGTTGAAAAGACGGAAACGACGGCGGATCTTGGGCCCTCTGCGGATCTTGAGCTGCTGGGGATGGTCGAAAGCAAGGGCCACGCCACCGGAGCGCAATGGCTGTCCCGCTACTCCTCCTCGCTGCTGGGCGTCTTCGGCACCCCGCAACGGGTCCTGGTCCGCGGCTCCGGCTGCCTCGTCTGGGACGCGGACGGGAAAGAGTACCTGGACCTGCTCGGCGGGATCGCCGTCAACGCCCTCGGCCATGCGCACCCGTTCGTCACCTCGGTGATCTCCAGCCAGCTCGCCACCCTCGGCCACGTCTCCAACTTCTTCACGAGCCCCACCCAGATCGCCCTCGCCGAGAAGCTGCTGGAGCTGAGCAAGGCCCCGGCCGGATCCAAAGTGTTCTTCGCCAACTCCGGCACCGAAGCCGTCGAGGCCGCCTTCAAGCTGGCCCGCCGGAACACCGGCGCCGGCCCGGGCAACGCAAGCCCGGACGGTACCGGACAGCCCCGCACCAAGATCGTGGCGCTCGAAGGGGCCTTCCACGGCCGCACCATGGGCGCCCTCGCACTCACCGCGAAGGAGGCCTACCGGGCACCGTTCGCGCCGCTGCCCGCCGGCGTCGTGCACATCCCGTTCGGCGACGTTGATGCGCTGCGCGCCGCGGTGGATGACACCACGGCCGCGGTGTTCCTCGAACCGATCCAGGGCGAGGCCGGTGTCCGGCCGCTGCCCGCCGGTTACCTGCAGGCCGCCCGCGAGGCCACGAGCCAGGCCGGCGCCCTGCTGATCCTCGATGAAGTCCAGACCGGGATCGGCCGCACCGGCAAGTGGCTCGCCAGCGAGGACGCCGGAATCGTGCCCGACGCCGTGACCCTCGCCAAGGGCCTGGGCGGCGGCTTCCCGATCGGCGCCCTCCTCACCTTCGGCCCGGACGTGTCCGCGCTGCTGTCCGCGGGCCAGCACGGCTCGACTTTCGGGGGCAACCCGGTGGCCACCGCCGCGGCGCTTGCCACCCTGCACGTCCTCGAAAACCAGCACGTCCTGGCCCACGTCCGCGAGCTGGGGGAGCACCTGCGCACCGGCCTCGCCAAGGTCGACGGCGTGACCGAGGTCCGCGGCGAAGGGCTGCTGATCGGTTTCGACCTCGATGCCGACGTCGCCCCCGGCGTGGTCACCGCCGGACTCGAGGCGGGCTACATCGTCAACAGCCCCGGCCCGCGCACCATCCGCCTCGCGCCGCCGCTGATCCTCACCACCGGCCAGGCGGACCGCTTCCTCGCGGCGCTGCCCGCCCTCCTCCAGACCGCAAAGGACGCCCAGTGAACGCGACTGATCTTTCGAAGGGCCGGGCCCGCCACTTCCTCAAGGACACGGATCTCAGCCCGGCCGAGCAGGCCGAAGTCCTCGAACTCGCCGTCCGGATGAAGGCCGCGCCGTACAGCGTTCAGCCCTTCGCCGCCGACGCGAGCGGCCGCAAGACCGTTGCCGTCATCTTCGACAAGACCTCCACCCGGACCCGGGTCTCCTTTGCCGCCGGGGTGGCGGACATGGGCGGCAACGCGCTCATCATCAACCCGGGCGAGGCGCAGATCGGCCACAAGGAGTCGGTCGAGGACACCGCCAAGGTGCTGGAGCGGATGGTGTCCACCATCGTGTGGCGGACCGGGGCGCATTCCGGCCTCGTCGCGATGGCGGAGAACTCGAAGGTTCCGGTGATCAACGCCCTCTGCGATGACTACCACCCCTGCCAGCTGCTCGCCGACCTGCTGACCATCAAGGAACACAAGGGATCGCTCAAGGGCCTCACCATGAGCTACCTCGGCGACTCCGCCAACAACATGGCCAACTCCTACCTGCTGGCCGGCGTCACGGCAGGCATGCACGTGCGCATCGCCGGCCCCGACGGCTACCTGCCGTCCGCGGAGATCATCGCCGCAGCCGAGGAGCGCGCCGCGGAAACCGGCGGATCGGTGCTCGTCACCGTCGACGCCGCCGAGGCCCTGCTCGGTGCCGACGTCGTCGCGACGGACACCTGGGTGTCGATGGGCCAGGAGGACGAGAAGGAAGCCCGGCTCAAGCTGTTCCGCGACTACGCCGTGGACGAGGCGGCGATGCAGCTCGCGGCGCCGGACGCCGTCGTGCTGCACTGCCTGCCGGCGTACCGGGGGTACGAGATCGCGGCCGGCGTCATCGACGGCCCGCAGTCCGTCGTGTGGGACGAGGCCGAAAACCGGCTGCATGCCCAGAAGGCGCTGATGGCCTGGCTGATGCACCGCTCGGGCCTCGCCGTGGTGGACGGGCTGCCGCCGGTCCATGGGCCGGTCTGATGTCCGCCCAACCGGCGACGCCGGGGGCCAGCCCCGCCACCAAGACCGCCCGGCAGGCGCGGATCACCGCGATCCTCACCGGTGAGTCGGTCCGCTCACAGGCCGACCTGGCGGCCCTGCTGGCGGACGACGGCGTCCAGGTCACCCAGGCCACCTTGTCCCGGGACCTCGTCGAACTCGGCGCGGTCCGGGTCCGCGGCAAGGACGGTGTGCTCGTCTACGCCGTTCCGGGGGAGGGCGGGGAGCGCGCGGCCAAGAGCGGCGTAACCCAGGAAATCCTCGACTCCCGGCTCGCCCGGCTCTGCGGGGAGCTCCTCGTCACGGCCGAAGCATCCGCGAACATCGTGGTGCTCCGGACCCCGCCGGGGGCGGCCAACTTCCTGGCCCTCGCGATCGACCACTCCGTGATGCCCTCGATCCTGGGCACCATCGCCGGGGACGACACCGTGCTGCTGGTCACCCGGGAACCGCTCGGCGGCGCGGCCCTCGCGGCGCGTTTCCTGCAGCTCGCCGAAGAAGCCGGCCAGTGAGCAATTGAAGAGGGGCCGGCAGCCTGCAGCTTTCCCGATTTGGCCGGCCGCAGCGATGTGACAGGCTTTCAGCAGACAGATTTCCCGACAACACGAATCACCAAACAACTAAGGAGCATTTCCGTGACTGAGCGTATTGTGCTGGCCTACTCCGGTGGCCTGGATACTTCCGTAGCCATCGGCTGGATCGGTGAAGCCACCGGTGCCGAGGTCATCGCCGTGGCGGTCGACGTCGGACAGGGCGGCGAGTCGCTCGAGACGATCCGCCAGCGCGCCCTGGGCTGCGGCGCCGTCGAAGCCTATGTGGCCGACGCGAGCGACGAGTTCGCCAATGAATACTGCGTTCCCACGCTGAAGGCCAACGCCCTCTACCAGGGCCACTATCCGCTGGTCTCCGCCATCTCACGCCCGGTGATCGTCAAGCACCTGGTCAAGGCGGCCCGCGAATTCGGCGCCACCACCGTGGCCCACGGCTGCACCGGCAAGGGCAACGACCAGGTCCGCTTCGAAGTCGGCATCCAGACCCTCGGCCCGGACCTGAAGTGCATCGCACCGGTCCGCGACCTCGCCCTGACCCGCGACAAGGCCATCGCCTTCGCCGAGGAAAAGGGACTGCCGATCGAAACCACCAAGAAGAACCCGTACTCGATCGACCAGAACGTCTGGGGCCGCGCCGTCGAAACCGGCTACCTCGAAGACATCTGGAACGCGCCCACCAAGGACATCTACGACTACACCGCCGCCCCGGAATTCCCGCCGGCCCCGGATGAGGTCATCATTTCCTTCGAAGCCGGCGTGCCGGTCGCGATCGACGGCGTCAAGGTCACCCCGCTGCAGGCCATCAAGGAACTGAACCGCCGCGCAGGCGCCCAGGGCGTCGGCCGGATCGACGTCGTCGAGGACCGTCTGGTCGGCATCAAGTCCCGCGAGATTTACGAGGCACCGGGCGCGATGGCGCTGATCACCGCGCACAAGCACCTCGAAGACATCACGATCGAACGCGAGCAGGCCCGGTTCAAGGCGACCGTCGGCCAGCGCTGGGCCGAGCTGGTCTATGACGGACAGTGGTTCTCCCCGCTCAAGCGCTCGCTCGACGCCTTCATCGAAGACACCCAGCGCTACGTCACCGGCGATATCCGCATGGTGCTGCACGGCGGCCAGGCCATCGTCAACGGACGCCGCTCCGGGACCTCGCTCTACGACTTCGACCTCGCCACCTACGACACCGGCGACACGTTCGACCAGTCCATGGCCCGTGGCTTCATCGAGCTGTGGGGCATGTCCGCCAAGGTTGCCTCCGGCCGCGACATCCGCGTCGCAGGACAGTGATGGAGGAGCGGGGCCCACGCGCGCAGGGGTCCCCGGCCAAGCGAAGCGAGGCTGGGGTGCGCTCGGGGACGAATGAAGGTGCGCTGTGGGGCGGCCGGTTTGCCGGCGGCCCCGCGGACGCCCTCGCGGCCCTGAGCAAGTCCACGCACTTTGACTGGCGGCTGGCCCGCTACGACATCGCCGGATCCAAGGCGCATGCCCGCGTGCTGCACAAGGCCGGGCTGCTGGACGACACCGAGCTCGAAGGCATGCTCGACGCCCTGAGCCGGCTGGACGACGACGTCGCCTCCGGCGCCTACCTGCCCGCAGAGTCCGACGAGGACGTGCACGGTTCGCTGGAACGCGGACTGATCGAGCGCGCCGGCACCCAGCTTGGCGGCAAGCTCCGGGCCGGCCGGTCCCGCAACGACCAGGTGGCCACGCTGGGGCGGATGTTCCTGCGCGACCACGCCCGGATCATCGCCCGCGGCGTGCTCGCCACGGTGGACGCGCTGGTGGAGCAGGCCAAGGCGCACCAGGGGGTGGCCATGCCCGGCCGCACCCACCTCCAGCACGCCCAGCCGGTGCTGCTCAGCCACCACCTGCTGGCCCACGCCTGGGCGCTGCTGCGCGATGTGCAGCGGTTCCAGGACTGGGACAAGCGCGCCGGCGTCTCGCCCTACGGTTCGGGCGCCCTCGCGGGCTCCTCGCTGGGCCTGGATCCGGAGGCCGTCGCAGCAGACCTGGGTTTCTTCTCGGCGACGCACAACTCGATCGACGGCACCGCCTCGCGTGATGTCTTCGCCGAGTTCGCCTGGATCACCGCCATGATCGGCGTGGACCTGTCCCGGGTCTCGGAGGAGGTGATCCTGTGGGCCACCAAGGAGTTCTCCTTCGTCACCCTGCACGATTCCTACTCCACCGGCTCCTCGATCATGCCGCAGAAGAAGAACCCGGATGTGGCCGAACTCGCCCGCGGCAAGGCCGGTCGGCTGATCGGCAACCTGACCGGGCTGCTGGCCACGCTGAAGGGGCTGCCGCTCGCGTACAACCGGGACCTGCAGGAGGACAAAGAGCCGGTCTTCGATGCCGCGGACACGCTGGAGGTCCTGCTCCCGGCAGTGTCCGGCATGATCGCGACGCTGACGTTCAACACCGGACGGATGGAATCGCTGGCACCCCAGGGCTTCGCGCTGGCCACGGACATCGCCGAGTGGCTGGTCCGCCAGGGCGTCCCGTTCCGTGAGGCGCATGAGCTCTCCGGTGCCGCGGTGAAGCACGCCGAAAGCCGCGGCGTCGAGCTCTGGGACCTGACGGATGAGGAATACGCCGCCATTTCGGCGCATCTGACGCCGGAGGTCCGCAGCGTCCTGAGCACGGAAGGCTCGCTGAACAGCCGGAACTCCCAGGGCGGCACCGCGCCGGCCGCCGTCGAGCGCCAGCTGCTGGCGCTTGAAACGGAGCTCGACGGCGTCCGCGAGTACGCGGCGTAACTGCACACCAGAAGGCACTTCACGGCAACGTTTTTCGAGAACACTGCCCTGAAGTGCCTTCTCGCGTTGGAGATCGAATGCTGTCCGGCACCGTTATGGCCCGGCTGTGCTGAGTTAATCCCGGTTAGCCCGGGAGCTCGGCTAGGATGGCGCCATGACCGCAATTACCCCGGAACAACTGCTGGACGAACTCCGCCGCGCCGCCGACGTGCTGACCGGAATCGTCGCGAAACTGACCGAACAGGACGTCGAGGCGCCCTCGGAATTGCCGGGCTGGACCCGCGGCCATGTTCTGGCACACGTTACGGGCATCGCCAACGCGATGGCCCGCCAGCTTGAATACGCTGCCCGCGGCGAAGCCATCGAGCTGTACGACGGCGGCTTCGAGGGCCGCACCAGGGCCATCGAGATGGCCGCCGGGCACAGCTTGGCGGAGCACCGGGCCGACGTGGACGCTGCGCTGGAACGCGCGCTGCGGGCCTTCGGGACACTGGACACCGCGGGCTGGAAACGGCCCATCAGCTATCGCGGGGGTGTGGTGTTCGACGGCGGGCTGGCGCTCTGGCGCGAGCTCGTCATCCACGCCACCGACCTCGGCACGGGCCGCGGTCCGGAAACCTGGGGCCGCCCGTTCTGTGAGCACCTCTTCGACTTCCTGGCCGCCCGGGTTCCCGACGGCCAAAAGTACGTGCTCCAGCCGCTCGGACTGCCGCCGGTGACCATCGGCGGCGGGGGCAGCTCGACGGTGATCAGCGGCATGCTGACGGACATCGCGGCCTGGCTCGCCGGCCGCACCCCCACCCTCGGGAGCCTGCGCGCCACGGCAGCGGCCGACGGCGTCGACCTTCCGGAGCTGCTGCCCTGGCCGGCCGGAACGCCCGTCACCAGCGTCAACAAATAGGCGCCGGCAGGCTCGCCGGGCGGCTCACATAAGGGCCAGGACTGCCTGACGTTCCCGGTCCAGCAGGCTTTCCTTAATGGCCAGTCCCCAGCGGAAGCCGCCCAGGCTGCCGTCGGTCCGGACCACCCGGTGGCAGGGCACGAACAGTGCCGCCGCGTTGAACGCGCAGGCACTGGCCGCGGCCCGCACGGCCTTTCCATTGCCGGACAGTTCCGCGTACTCCGTATACGTCACCGGGTGCCCCGGCGCCACCGTCCGCAGCATCTCCCAGGCATGGCTGCGGAACGGGCCGGACTTCTGCAGCACCGGAACTTCCATAGCGGGGGCGGGATTGCCGGCGTAGAACTCCTCCACGGCGGCCGAGATCCCGCCAAGCTCCGGAACAGTCCCGTAGTCGCCGGGGAGCAGCTCCGGATGGATCTGGCCGGTCAGTTCCCCCGGAACCGCCGTCCAGCCCGAGGCCAGCACCGTGCCGTCCCGGGCAATGATGGTGAAGGGGCCGTCGGGGGTGGACATGGTCAACAGCTGGGCTTTCATTGCGTCGCTTTCGTGTTCAGGGTGGTGGTCTTTGCGGGCGCGGCCGGCCGCGGTGCAGCGCGCGAGGGCGCGTGTGCGGCCGCGCGCCAGAGGTGCATGGTGGCGTAGGAACGCCAGGGACTCAGCCCACGGAAGTCGGGGTCCGGAGCCGGGCCGGCAGGTTGCGGTTCCAGGGCCCGGATGCCGTTCCGCACGGCGGCGTCATTAGCGAGGAAAACGTCCGGGGCCCCGATCACCCGCATCGCGACATAACCCACCGTCCAGGGCCCGACCCCGGCAAGCGGAAGCAGCTTGGCCTCGAGCCCTGGCACGTCATCGCCGTAACCGAAGTCCAGGTCTCCTGAGGCCATTGCCGCGGCCGCCCCGCGGACCGAGTCGAGGCGGCGCCGGGGGCCCCGGAGCAGTTCGAAACCCGACTCCGCGATCTGCGCCGCGGTCGGGAAGATACGGTGCAGGCCGTCCGCGGGCACCGCACTGTCGCTGCCCGCCCGGGACAGCTGGACGAGGGCGGTCCTGGCAGCGGCTACGGTGACCTGCTGCCCGATCATGGCCCGGACCAGGAGCTCCTGCGGGTCCACCGCCCCCGGCATCCGTATCCCGGGGGCTGCGGCGGCGCTGGCAGCCAGCCGAGGATCCGCGGCCAGGGCCGCGTCGATCGCGACCGGATCGGCGTCGAGATCCAGCAGCCGGCGGACCCGGCTGAGCAGCGGAGCCAGGTCCCGCAGGTCGACCGCCCCGATCGTGAGAACGAGCGGCCGTCCCGGGGCCCCGGCGTCGTAGTCCACCCGGAACCGGGCGTCCCCGTGGGCCAGCCGCAGCGTGCGGGCGTAGGAATGCGGAGTGCCTTCCTCGATGCCGGGGATGGCGCGGACGGCGAGGAAGTCGAAGACGCCCGGGTCGAACGGTTCCCGGTAGGGAAGGTTCAAGGTCAGGGCCGTCGACGACACCGCGGTCGAGGCCGGGCCCCGGTGGTGCCGGGCGGTGGCCCGGAGCGCCGACGGCGTCATCGCGAAGACCTCGCCGATTGTCTCGTTGAACTGGCGCACGCTGCTGAACCCGGCGGCGAATGCGATGTCGGCGGCCTTCATGGACGTGGAAACGAGCAGGGTCCGGGCGGTCTGGGCCCGGCTGGCCCGGGCCAGCGAGAGCGGACCTGCGCCGAGTTCAGAACTCAGGATCCGGTTCAGCTGCCGCGACGAGTAGCCCAGCCGGGCAGCGAGCCCTTCGACGCCGTCGCGGTTAATCACGCCGTCGTTGATCAGCCGCATGGCCCGGCCCGCGATGTCCGAGCGGAGGTTCCACGCCGGCGTGCCGGGGACGGCCTCCGGCAGGCAGCGCTTGCAGGCCCGGTAGCCCGCGTCGTGGGCGGCCGCGGACGTCTCGTAGAACGTGACATTCCCCGCTTTGGGGGTCCGCGCGGGACAGGAGGGCCGGCAGTAGATGCCGGTGGTCCGGACAGCCGTGTAGAACTGCCCGTCGAAACGGGTGTCCCGGGCGTCGATTGCCCGGTAGCGCTGCCAGAAGTCCATGAGTTCATCCTGCCAGCATCGCGATGCCGCTGCTAGCGGAAATCGGACACGGGCGTGGAGGGCCCGGCGCGGCATTTGTTAAAGTCGGACCATGACCTCCAGCGTGCGCGAACTGCTTTCCGCCGATGCCCGGCACGTGGCGCCGCTGCTGCTGGGCGCGGTGCTGACGCATGAGGGGCGGGACGGCACGGTATCGGTGCGGATCACGGAGGTGGAGGCGTATCTGGGTCCGCGCGACTCCCTGCACCCCGATCCGGGTTCGCACACCTTCCGCGGCGCGACGGCGCGCAATGCGCCGATGTTCGGCCCGGCCGGTCACCTCTATGTCTATTTCACCTATGGCCTGCACCATTGCGCCAACATCGTCTGCGGTCCGGAAGGCATGGCCTCGGCGTTACTGCTGCGCGCCGGTGAGGTCGTTGCGGGGGAGGAGCTGGCACTCGCCCGGCGCCCGACGTCGAAATCCCCCAAGGACCTGGCCAGCGGACCGGCCCGGCTGGCCACCGCGCTCGGACTGACGACGGCGGACAGCGGCCGGGATGCGCTCTGCACCCCGTTCCACCTGCAGCTGCCGCAGACCCCGGCCGGGGACATCAGCTCGGGGCCTCGGGTCGGAGTATCCGGCGCCGGCGGAACGCACGATTATCCCTGGCGCTTCTGGCTCAGCGGCGACCCCACCGTTTCCCGCTACAAGGCGGGGAAAGTGCGGACCAGGGCCGTCTGATCCCAGCCAGTAGGGTTCACCCGTGAATCAACGCCAGCAGGACCTGAACCGGACGAAGAACGCATCGCCGGTGGATGAGCTGATCAGCAGCCTCTGCGCCACATCCCTGAGTACCCCAAACCATTGGTGACGTCTCGGTAGAATGCCTGCAAAAACGGACACATGCCAGTGTTTGCCGAAATGGTTGTAGAATGGTTGGTCTGTCTTTTTCGATAGGGGAACGTTCGATGCACCACGCTGATTTGGCCCATGAACGCGACTACGTGGCGGGACTTTATGCCCGGCTGGATGAGTTGCGGGCAGAGAAGCGCGCCCAGCTGGCCCAGGTCCGCCGCGCCGGTGCGGTGGGCACCATGCAGAACGTCTCCGAGCGTGACGCGTTTGCCGCGTTGTACGAGGACCGGCTGGCCCAGCTCGACGCCGTCGACGACCGGCTGGTGTTCGGCCGGCTCGACCTCGATTCGGGGGAAGCGCAGTACATCGGCCGCATCGGCCTGACCACCGAGGACCTGCAGCGTCTCATGGTGGACTGGCGCGCCCCGGAGGCCGGCCACTTCTATCAGGCGACCGCCTTCGACCGGCAGGGTGTCCGCCGGCGCCGGCACCTGATCCTGCAGGGCCGTGAAGTCAAGGCGATCGAGGATGACGTGCTCGACGCGGACATGCTCTCCGACGACGATTCGCTCCAGGGTGAAGGCGCGCTGCTGGCTGCACTCAATTCCAAGCGGACCGGCCGGATGTCGGACATCGTGGGGACCATCCAGTCCGAGCAGGACCGGATCATCCGTTCCTCCATCTCCGGCGCCCTCGTCGTCCAGGGCGGCCCGGGCACCGGCAAGACCGCCGTCGCGCTGCACCGCGCCGCCTACCTGCTCTACACCCACCGCGAACGCCTCAAGACCGCCGGGGTGCTCCTGGTGGGCCCGTCGTCGTCGTTCATGAAGTACATCGAACGGGTGCTGCCCTCACTGGGCGAGACCGGCGTCGTGATGGCAAGTGTCGGCCGCCTGATGCCCGGCATCCATGCCGTCGCCGAGCCGGAACCAGCCGTGGCAGCCATCAAGGGGCGGCTGGACATGGCCCAGGTGGTGGCGAACGCCGTGGCCAACCGGCAGCGCCTCCCGGCCGGGAACCGGGTCCTCGAAGTCGACGGGCGGAAGCTGCTGCTGACTCCGCGCCAGGTCCGCCGTGCCCGCGACAGGGCGCGCGCCACGGGGAAGCCGCACAACGAAGCCAGGGTCTTGTTCGTCAAGATCCTGTTGCGCGAGCTGACCGAACAGATGACCGAGCTGGTGGAGGCCGGCAGCATCGGCAACAACGCAGACCGCTCCTACCTCGCCGAGGACGTCCGCGCCGCGCGGGACGTCCGCATCGCGCTGAACCTCTGCTGGATGCCGATGACGCCGGCGAAGCTCGTGGGGGAGCTGCTGAGCAAACCGGCCCTGCTGGAGGCCTGCACTCCGAACCTCAGCGCCGCCGAGCGCGCCCTGCTGCTCCGGCCCGCCGATGCGCCGTGGACCGAAGCCGACGTGCCGCTGCTGGACGAAGCCGCCGAGCTGCTCGGCGAGCCTGATGCGGCGGCCGGCAGGGGACTGGCCCAGCAGGAACACGACCGCGCCCGCGATCTCGCCAACGCCAAGCAGACCCTGGTCAACATGGAAACCGCCGGCGTGGATGTCCTGGTCTCCGCCGAGGAGCTCGTGGACCAGAACCAGGAGCGCGAGTCCCGGCTGACGGCCGCGGAGCGCGCCACGACCGACCGCAACTGGGCTTTCGGGCACATCGTGGTGGACGAGGCGCAGGAGCTTTCGCCGATGCAGTGGCGCCTGCTGGTCCGCCGTTGCCCGCTGAAGTCCTTCACGATCGTGGGCGACATTGCCCAGACGAGTTCCGTTGCGGGAGCCAATTCCTGGCAGAGCGCCCTCGCCCCGATGTTCGGGGACCGCTGGCAGCTCGAGGAACTCACCGTCAACTACCGGACACCCTCCCAGATCGCCGAAGCGGCCGCCCGGATGGCTAACGCAGCGGGACTGGTTGTTTCGGCGCCCAAGGCGGTCCGGGAGGGACGCTGGTCCCCGATCATCGACCGGGTCGAGCCGGGCCAGATCGTCCGCAGGCTCGTGGAAGTGCTGCCGCAGGAGGTGGCCGCCCTCGACGGCGGCCTGCTGGCCGTTATTGCCGACGGCGACCTCCTCCCGGAGGCGACCGCCGCGCTGCGCGCCGTCTATGGCCGCCGTGTCGGCACCGATGCCGGCAGCTATGTGCAGGACATTGTGGTGATCAGCCCCCGCGAGGCCAAGGGCCTGGAGTTCGACGGCGTCGTGGTGCTGGAGCCGTCGGCCATGCTCAACCACGAACACGGACGCGTCGGCGACCTCTACGTGGCCATGACGAGGCCCACCCAGCGGCTGCGGCTCATCGCTGCGGCCGGCATCCCGGCGGGCATCGAAGACTGAGGAGCCGCCGCCGTCGGCGCGGGCGGCGGGGCGGTTGCCCGGTGGCGCGGGCGGCGGGGCGGTTGCCCGGTGGCGCGCACGGCGGTGGCGGGGGCCGTGGGGCGCACGGCGGTGGCGGGGGCCGTGGGGCGGCGGTGGCCTCGGTGATGCTGTGCTCCCGGCGGTCGCACGTGCTGGGCGGGTCGTGATCCTGCTAACTTAGATTGCGTGTCCCAGCTAAATGATCTCCGTTCCCAGCAGAATGACCCGAGCTTCGCCAATATCTGGCAGGAGCTGAAATGGCGCGGCCTCGTCCACGTCTCCACGGACGAGGCGGAGCTGGAAAAGCTCCTCGCCGGGGACCCCGCCACCTACTACTGCGGCTTTGACCCCACCGCGCCGAGCCTGCACCTGGGCAACCTGGTCCAGTTGCTCCTCATGCGGCGCATCCAGCTCGCTGGCCACAAGCCCCTCGGCCTCGTGGGCGGATCGACCGGCCTGATCGGGGACCCCCGGCAGACCGCCGAGCGGGTGCTGAACACGCCCGAGACCGTTGCGGAATGGGTGGGCAAGCTGCAGGTACAGGTCCAGCGCTTCCTCAGCTTCGAAGGGGACAACGCGGCCAGGATGGTCAACAACCTGGACTGGACCGCCCCCCTGAGCGCTATCGACTTCCTTCGCGGCATCGGCAAGCACTTCCGCGTCGGGACGATGATCAAAAAGGACATTGTCGCCAACCGGCTGAATTCCGATGAAGGGATCAGCTACACCGAGTTCAGCTACCAGATCCTGCAGGGCATGGACTACCTCCAGCTCTTCCGCGACTACGGCTGCGTGCTGCAGACCGGCGGCTCGGACCAGTGGGGCAATCTGACCAGCGGAACGGACCTCATCCGCAAGGTTGAGGGAAAGCATGTCCACGCGCTGGGGACGCCGCTTATCACCAACTCCGACGGCACGAAGTTCGGCAAGAGCGAAGGCAACGCGATCTGGCTGGATGCGGAGATGTGCAGCCCCTACGCGTTCTACCAGTTCTGGCTCAACACGGCGGACAACGACGTCGTCGCACGCCTCAAGATCTTCACGTTCCTGAACCGGACCGAGATCGAAGCCCTGGAAGCGGCCGTTGCGGAACGGCCGTTCGCCCGTGAGGGCCAGCGGAAGCTTGCGTTCGAAGTGACCTCCCTTGTCCACGACGTGGACGCCACGGAAAAGGTTATCGCCGCCTCGGCTGCGCTGTTCGGGAACGGGGACCTCACCGTCCTGGACGAGGCCACCCTCAAGGCGGCCACCTCGGAATTGCCATCCGCCACCGTCGACGCCGGGTCCCTGGGGATCGTAGACCTGTTGGTCGCTTCGGGGCTCTCAGAGAGCAAGTCCGCGGCGCGCCGGACGGTCGGCGAAGGCGGAGCCTATGTGAACAACACCAAGGTGACTGATCCCGACGCTGTTATTGAGCCTGGCCGGCTGCTGCACGGACGGTACTTGCTGCTGCGCCGGGGAAAGAAGAACCTGGCCACTGTGGAAGTCTCCGGGTCTTAGCCCGGTCAAGAACATCATCTGCACGCTCCTTCCCGGCTGATTTGCACAGCAGGGGAGGAGCGTGTAATGTCTTCTGAGTCGCCGCCGCTGAGTGGTGACAAACCCCCAAGAAAACGACAGAAGCGATAATCTTGCTCTTCGACTCGTCCAGTACGAGACGCAGAAAAGGAACTTTGCTTCTTATTTTGCTGGGCGGATTCAGTCGCCAATGCGAATTTCGGGTGAATATCCCGGATTTGCAAAGTGGATATGAATGAAATAAGCTTTAGATATCGCAGCGAAGAAAGCGAAACAAAAGAATTCATTGAATTTAGATGGATTGTTTCGGCAAGTATCCGAATGTGTCTGTTGTTTGAGAACTCAATAGTGTGCCAAGTTTGTTGATACCAATTTATTTATATGGATTGGTTGTTTTGCCGGGCCCGCCACCCCGTGGTGTGGTCTGGTTTTTACAGCTGGTTTCAAATTTTGTGCAGCCGGTTTCTCCCGTTTTCCCGGGGGTGTTGGTTGTGTCTGTTTTTGTTTTACTTCAACGGAGAGTTTGATCCTGGCTCAGGATGAACGCTGGCGGCGTGCTTAACACATGCAAGTCGAACGATGACCCGGTGCTTGCACCGGTGATTAGTGGCGAACGGGTGAGTAACACGTGAGTAACCTGCCCTTAACTCTGGGATAAGCCTGGGAAACTGGGTCTAATACCGGATATGACTCCTCATCGCATGGTGGGGGGTGGAAAGCTTTATTGTGGTTTTGGATGGACTCGCGGCCTATCAGCTTGTTGGTGAGGTAATGGCTCACCAAGGCGACGACGGGTAGCCGGCCTGAGAGGGTGACCGGCCACACTGGGACTGAGACACGGCCCAGACTCCTACGGGAGGCAGCAGTGGGGAATATTGCACAATGGGCGCAAGCCTGATGCAGCGACGCCGCGTGAGGGATGACGGCCTTCGGGTTGTAAACCTCTTTCAGTAGGGAAGAAGCGAAAGTGACGGTACCTGCAGAAGAAGCGCCGGCTAACTACGTGCCAGCAGCCGCGGTAATACGTAGGGCGCAAGCGTTATCCGGAATTATTGGGCGTAAAGAGCTCGTAGGCGGTTTGTCGCGTCTGCCGTGAAAGTCCGGGGCTCAACTCCGGATCTGCGGTGGGTACGGGCAGACTAGAGTGATGTAGGGGAGACTGGAATTCCTGGTGTAGCGGTGAAATGCGCAGATATCAGGAGGAACACCGATGGCGAAGGCAGGTCTCTGGGCATTAACTGACGCTGAGGAGCGAAAGCATGGGGAGCGAACAGGATTAGATACCCTGGTAGTCCATGCCGTAAACGTTGGGCACTAGGTGTGGGGGACATTCCACGTTTTCCGTACCGTAGCTAACGCATTAAGTGCCCCGCCTGGGGAGTACGGCCGCAAGGCTAAAACTCAAAGGAATTGACGGGGGCCCGCACAAGCGGCGGAGCATGCGGATTAATTCGATGCAACGCGAAGAACCTTACCAAGGCTTGACATGAACCGGAAACGCCTGGAAACAGGCGCCCCGCTTGCGGTCGGTTTACAGGTGGTGCATGGTTGTCGTCAGCTCGTGTCGTGAGATGTTGGGTTAAGTCCCGCAACGAGCGCAACCCTCGTTCTATGTTGCCAGCGCGTGATGGCGGGGACTCATAGGAGACTGCCGGGGTCAACTCGGAGGAAGGTGGGGACGACGTCAAATCATCATGCCCCTTATGTCTTGGGCTTCACGCATGCTACAATGGCCGGTACAAAGGGTTGCGATACTGTGAGGTGGAGCTAATCCCAAAAAGCCGGTCTCAGTTCGGATTGGGGTCTGCAACTCGACCCCATGAAGTCGGAGTCGCTAGTAATCGCAGATCAGCAACGCTGCGGTGAATACGTTCCCGGGCCTTGTACACACCGCCCGTCAAGTCACGAAAGTTGGTAACACCCGAAGCCGGTGGCCTAACCCCTTGTGGGAGGGAGCTGTCGAAGGTGGGACTGGCGATTGGGACTAAGTCGTAACAAGGTAGCCGTACCGGAAGGTGCGGCTGGATCACCTCCTTTCTAAGGAGCACCTACAATCACCTTGCCTCATGTATGTGAGTGTGGAGGGTTTGTCAGGAGTACGCCCGTTGCGCAGACGTTTGTTCTGCGGCGGGTGCTCACGGGTGGAATATCAACGAATAGCGGCCGTCATCGTCTCTTCCTGACCCAGTACGGACCAGCTCTTCGGAGCAGGTCCTGGAACGGTCCCGGGAGGAGAGGGAGACGGTTTAGTGTTTGGCACACTGTTGGGTCCTGAGACAACAGGACCATGGCACGGCCGGGTTCCCTTGCGGGGATGTGGTGGTGGTGTGGGACTTGTGTTTCTGGTTTCCTGGCTGCACCGGGCATGCACGTGGGGCTCTTCCGTTTGGGAGGGCTGGTGTGTGGGGGTGTGGTACGGGGTTGTTGTTTGAGAACTACATAGTGGACGCGAGCATCTTTTATAAGAAGCAATTTCCAAGAATATGAACCTGGATCTGTTGTTCCGTGCCTTCGGGGACGGGGTGATGGTTTTCATGGTTCTCTCGTGAATTAGTTTTTTGATCTTTTGTGGTCAAGTTTTTAAGAGCACACGGTGGATGCCTTGGCATTAGGAGCCGAAGAAGGACGTAGGAATCTGCGATAAGCCTGGGGGAGTCGATAACCGGACTGTGATCCCAGGGTGTCCGAATGGGGAAACCCCGCCAGGGGCGCGAGCTGCCTGGTGACCCGCATCTGAACACATAGGGTGCGTGGAGGGAACGCGGGGAAGTGAAACATCTCAGTACCCGCAGGAAGAGAAAACAATAGTGATTCCGTCAGTAGTGGCGAGCGAACGCGGATCAGGCTAAACCGTTCCATGTGTGATAGCCGGCGGGCGTTGCATGGTCGGGGTTGTGGGACTTCCCGCTTCAGTTCTGCCGGACTGAGAAGGTGAGTAGTACAGGCATAGGTGAACGGTCTTGAAAGGCCGGCCAGAGAGGGTGTGAGCCCCGTAACCGAAATGTTGTGTACCGCCTGGTGAAGTATCCCAAGTAGCACGGGGCCCGAGAAATCCCGTGTGAATCTGTCAGGACCACCTGATAAGCCTAAATACTCCCTAATGACCGATAGCGGACCAGTACCGTGAGGGAAAGGTGAAAAGTACCCCGGGAGGGGAGTGAAACAGTACCTGAAACCGTGTGCTTACAATCCGTCGGAGCCTCCGCAGCTTGCTGTGTTGGGGTGACGGCGTGCCTTTTGAAGAATGAGCCTGCGAGTTAGTGTTACGTCGCGAGGTTAACCCGTGTGGGGAAGCCGTAGCGAAAGCGAGTCTGAATAGGGCGTTGCAGTGGCGTGATCTAGACCCGAAGCGAAGTGATCTACCCATGGCCAGGTTGAAGCGACGGTAAGACGTCGTGGAGGACCGAACCCACTTCAGTTGAAAATGGAGGGGATGAGCTGTGGGTAGGGGTGAAAGGCCAATCAAACTTCGTGATAGCTGGTTCTCCCCGAAATGCATTTAGGTGCAGCGTTGCGTGTTTCTTACCGGAGGTAGAGCTACTGGATGGCTAATGGGCCCTACAAGGTTACTGACGTCAGCCAAACTCCGAATGCCGGTAAGTGAGAGCGCAGCAGTGAGACTGTGGGGGATAAGCTTCATAGTCGAGAGGGAAACAGCCCAGACCACCAACTAAGGCCCCTAAGCGTGTGCTAAGTGGGAAAGGATGTGGAGTTGCGAAGACAACCAGGAGGTTGGCTTAGAAGCAGCCATCCTTAAAAGAGTGCGTAATAGCTCACTGGTCAAGTGATTCCGCGCCGACAATGTAGCGGGGCTCAAGTACACCGCCGAAGTTGTGGATTTCAGATGATAGCCAAGCCGCCCCCGTTGTGGGGTTGGTTCAGGCGTCTGGAGTGGTAGGGGAGCGTCGTGTGGGCAGTGAAGTCGCGGTGTAAACCAGCGGTGGAGCCTACACGAGTGAGAATGCAGGCATGAGTAGCGAAAGACGGGTGAGAAACCCGTCCGCCGAATGATCAAGGGTTCCAGGGTCAAGCTAATCTGCCCTGGGTAAGTCGGGACCTAAGGCGAGGCCGACAGGCGTAGTCGATGGACAACGGGTTGATATTCCCGTACCGGCGAAAAACCGCCCATGCTGAACGGGGGATACTAACCGCCCGAAACCTGCCCGACCGCCCTTGTGGTGGAAGGGTTTTGGTGGAGCGCGGGACCTGATCCCGGGAGGCAAGCGTATTAACAGGTGTGACGCAGGAAGGTAGCCGAGCCGGGCGATGGTTGTCCCGGTCTAAGGATGTAGGGCGAACGGTAGGCAAATCCGCCGTTCATGATGCCTGAGACCCGATGGGACCCCCGTATGGGGGGATTCGGTGATCCTATGCTGCCGAGAAAAGCATCGACGCGAGGTTTTAGCCGCCCGTACCCCAAACCGACACAGGTGATCAGGTAGAGAATACTAAGGCGATCGAGAGAATTATGGTTAAGGAACTCGGCAAAATGCCCCCGTAACTTCGGGAGAAGGGGGGCCCCCATCGTGATGGACACTTGCTGTCCGGAGCGTGCAGGGGCCGCAGAGACCAGGGGGAAGCGACTGTTTACTAAAAACACAGGTCCGTGCGAAGTCGCAAGACGATGTATACGGACTGACTCCTGCCCGGTGCTGGAAGGTTAAGAGGACCGGTTAGCCGCAAGGCGAAGCTGAGAATTCAAGCCCCAGTAAACGGCGGTGGTAACTATAACCATCCTAAGGTAGCGAAATTCCTTGTCGGGTAAGTTCCGACCTGCACGAATGGAGTAACGACTTCCCCGCTGTCTCAACCATAAACTCGGCGAAATTGCAGTACGAGTAAAGATGCTCGTTACGCGCAGCAGGACGGAAAGACCCCGAGACCTTTACTATAGTTTGGTATTGGTGTTCGGAGTGGCTTGTGTAGGATAGGTGGGAGACGTTGAAGCCCGGACGCCAGTTCGGGTGGAGTCATCGTTGAAATACCACTCTGGTCACTTTGGACATCTAACTTCGGCCCGTAATCCGGGTCAGGGACAGTGCCTGATGGGTAGTTTAACTGGGGCGGTTGCCTCCTAAAAAGTAACGGAGGCGCCCAAAGGTTCCCTCAGCCTGGTTGGCAATCAGGTGTCGAGTGTAAGTGCACAAGGGAGCTTGACTGTGAGAGAGACATCTCGAGCAGGGACGAAAGTCGGGACTAGTGATCCGGCGGTACATTGTGGAATGGCCGTCGCTCAACGGATAAAAGGTACCTCGGGGATAACAGGCTGATCTTGCCCAAGAGTCCATATCGACGGCATGGTTTGGCACCTCGATGTCGGCTCGTCGCATCCTGGGGCTGGAGTAGGTCCCAAGGGTTGGGCTGTTCGCCCATTAAAGCGGTACGCGAGCTGGGTTTAGAACGTCGTGAGACAGTTCGGTCCCTATCCGCTGCGCGCGCAGGAAATTTGAGAAGGGCTGTCCTTAGTACGAGAGGACCGGGACGGACGAACCTCTGGTGTGTCAGTTGTACTGCCAAGTGCACCGCTGATTAGCTACGTTCGGATGGGATAACCGCTGAAAGCATCTAAGCGGGAAGCTCGCTTCGAGATGAGATTTCCATACACCTTGTGTGTGAGAGGCCCCCAGCCAGACCACTGGGTTGATAGGCCGGATGTGGAAGCGAGGACTAACGACTCGTGAAGCTGACCGGTACTAATAGGCCGATAACTTACACCACACACCCTCTCCGTGAACGGATTCAAAAGACGTTCACACCATGAAGAGAGTACAAAGAAACAAGACTGCTTGCGTCCACTATGTGGTTCCCAACCAACAAACCCGGTCCCCGGGCTTTGTTGCCACGGGAACGAAACCACAACAAAATAACAACACCACAACTGCCCCCAACAAGGGCAGAGCACATGTTGTAACACCAAAGTTTTCCCACCCCCGGGCACAGCCAGGCGGGGCGGGAGCAAGGGTTACGGCGGTCATAGCGTGGGGGAAACGCCCGGTCCCATCCCGAACCCGGAAGCTAAGACCCACAGCGCCGATGGTACTGCACCCGGGAGGGTGTGGGAGAGTAGGTCACCGCCGGACACTCATTAGAAACGGTCGAGAGCCTCCAACCACCAGGTTGGAGGCTCTCCCGCATTTAACCTGGAAATGAAAGTCCGGTGGTCGTCCAGGATCTCCTTGCATTCCTGGAAACCGGCGAAGGCCAGCACCTGGTATTTCTCGAGCCACGCAGCCGGGCCGACGTCGCGCATGCGCTCGAACAAGGCGTACGGGCTGCGCAGATTCTCGTCGGAGTAGGGATCGTCCGTCATCACCGGGATGGTCTGCGGGCGGAAGGTCACTGACATCTGGGGCCTCGTTCGCGTTGATGGTGGACTGCCGCTCAGCGGACTCGTGGTCTCAACGTACCGGTCACAAAGGGTTGCCGATAAACGTCATTATCACCTTGTGAGAATAGAGTTTGTCGCAATGGCTTGGCGCCCCGCACCATCATTCCGTGGCGGCGACCCGTGCGGGACCGGCAGGGACGAACAGTCCAGAAAAGCGCACTTCAGAGAGGGGGGCAGGCCCATGGCAGGAACCACATCCTTTGAACGGGGTCTCATGATCCTGTCCGAAATCGCCGACGGCGGTGACACTACCGTGGAGAGCGTGGCCCTGAAGCTGGGGATCCCCGTCAGTACCTCCTACCGCTACTTCCGTGAGCTCCGCGAGCACGGCTTCGTGCAGGAGGACGGGGAGCTACCGGCCCGGGCACACGCTGCTGGCCCTGGCCGGCAGGCACCTCACGCAGAGCCACCTCGCGGAAGTTGGCACAGCTGTGCTGAAAAGCATCGGTGACGCCGTGGGGGAGATCGCGGTCATGGTGATCCGGGTGGGGACGCAGGCCATGTGCCACGCGAACTGCGCGTCATCGCCACCGGCACGGTCGAAGTCGAAGCCGGAAGGCTCGTTGTCGAGCCACACTCGATCGACCTTGGTGGGCCGGACGTCCTCTCAGATGCCACCGCCGCCGTCGCGCGCAGGCTCGTGACCATCGAACACGACATCGAGGGCCTGCCCGAGGGCCTCGATGTCCAAGACGTCGCCGTCCTGGGCGACGGCTTCCGTGCTAACATCCGGGGCGAGAACGTGAACCTCGTCCCGTAGCTTCACCCGCCCTGTCCCGCAGGTGGATTGGATACCCGCGCCCAGAAATCCCTCGCCGGGCGCCAGACACAGCTGTAGTCGAGCCCTTGGGCTCGACTACCCGGCTTGATTGCGAATGGTGAAGTACGTGAGCCGTTGATCGAGGCGTGCGACTATCGGGTCACTCCATAAGGAATTCCGACACGAGGCGGTTGAAGTCCTCGGGGCGCTCGATCGGCACCACGTGCGAGGACCCGTCTCCCCGGATGACCTCGAACCGTGCGCCGGGGATCGCGTCTGCAACCTCGCGCGCTATCCAAGGTGGTATCAGCAGGTCCTGCTCACCCACGACGACAAGGGTCGGGGCCGTGATTGCGCCCAGCCGACCCAGGGCATCGAACTGCAGGTAGGCGTCTGCCTGTCGCCCGTACGCCTCGGGACTCATCGGGTAGGGATTGCTGGCCAGCAGCGCGGTGGTGTCCTGCACCGCCTCGTGGTTCCGAAGGAAGGCCGTGGAGAACAGCGCCGCGAACTGCTGGCCGCCAAACACCTTCCCGTTCGCGTCGTTCGCCTTAACCCAGCTCCAGATCTGGATCGGATCGACCGCGCTTCGTGCCGGCGCTGCTCCCGTCCCGGCGAGCACCAGCCGATCCAGCCGGTCCGCGTGCCGCAGGGCGAACTCCTGGGCAATCATCCCGCCCATGGACAGCCCCAGCACGTGGCTCCGCTGAATCCCCAGCGCATCGAGCAGTCCGGCGAGGTCATCTGCCATGTCTGCAATGCTGTACGGGTGGCTGGCTTTCGAGCTGCGGCCGGCGTCGCGGTTGTCGACCAGGACCACCCGGAACTGCGTGGAAAGGGCCGGGACCTGTGCCAGCATCCAGAGCGACGAGTCGTACCCGATCCCCATCACCAGAACGAGCGCAGGTCCTTCACCATGAACCTCGTAATACAGCACCTGCCCGTTCGTCTGCACCGTGCCTGATAGTGGCAGCTTCGTCGCGTTCGTGTTCATTTTGATCCTCCTTGTGATGGGCCCGTCTCGCGGCTCGGTGCGTGTCCCGTTGCCAGGGATCGGGCTTGGTAAACCTCTATGCGTGAGGAAGACTGTTACCTGGGTAACCCCCGGTGTTACACCCGGGGTCTGGTCGGAGCGGGCATGCCTTTGGATCGGTGAGCGATGTACGACGTAGCCGAAGCGGCGCTGGTGGAGCAGGCGCGCGAGGCAGCCTCAAGCGGTGGCTGGTCCCAGGCGTATGATCTGCTCGTCGGCGCGGACGCGCGCGTCCGGCTTTCGGTGGAGGACCTGGGGCTGCTGGCCGAGGTCGCCTACGGCGCCGGACATCTGGACGTGACAATCGAGGCGTGGGAACGTGCGCATGCCGAGGCTGTGCGCCTCGGGGATCCCGTCGCGGCGGCCGGCGCCGCGGCTCGCGTCGCCCTGCACCTGCTGATAGACACTGCGCTGTTGGCGCCGATCCGCGGGTGGGTCAGGCGGGCAGAGACGCTCCTGATGGGGCACGAGGAGACGCCGATCCACGCATGGCTGGCGGTCATCAGGAGCTACGAGCGCCTGATGATGGGCGACGTCCGTGCCGCCGGCGAATGGGCCAGCAAGGCCGTCGCGATGGGATCGGCCAGCAACCCTGCCGCGGCCGCCATCGGCAGGGTGGCAGAGGCACACGCCGTAATCCTGGAGGGTGACGTCCGGCGGGGCCTCGAACTCGTCGACGAAGCAGCGGTGGCCACTATCTCCGGTGAACTCGATGCCCTATCGACGGGAATGGTCTATTGCGAGCTGGTGTGCATGCTCCAGGGGCTCGCTCAGCACGACCTCGCTGAGGAGTGGACGGAGGCCATGGAGCGGTGGAGCCGCGGAAACGGTATCGGAAGCGTTCACGGGCGCTGCAGCGTCCACCGCGCCGAGATCCTGCGGCTGCGTGGGGAGTCCGCTGAGGCGGAGCGAGTGGCATTGGCGGCCTGTGCGGAGCTCCGGCCCTACCTCCGGCGTGAGTTCGGGTGGCCGCTCACCGAATTGGGCCGCGTGCGGTTCCAGATGGGCGATCTCCGTGGTGCGCAGGAGGCGTTCCTCGCAGCTCGCGAGGCCGGGTGGGATCCGGAGCCGGGACTGGCGTTGGTGCGACTGGCACAGGGCGACGTGGCTTTGGCGGCAGCGTCCATCCGAGACGCGCTCGAACATCCCCTGACCGTTCCTTCCAAGGAGCTGCCGCCGAACACGGACCTGCGCCGGGCTCCGCTACTGGCCGCGCGGGTTGAGATCGAAGTGGCGGCCGGAGACCTCGTAGCTGCCCGCGGCGCGGCCGACGAACTTGCGCGGGTGGCCGCATCGTTCGAGAGCAGGGCACTGGCGGCCAGTGCGGCAATGGCAGACGGACGGGTGCGGCTGGCAGCCGGCGAGGTGGCTGGTGCCCGGCATGCGTTCCAGACTGCCGTCCAGCTGTGGAGCCTCATGGCGGTTCCCCACGAGGTCGCGTTGGCGCGCACCGGGCTTGCACACGCACGTCGCGCCGCGGGGGATGAAGTCGGTGCCCGCCTCGAACTGACGGCAGCCAGCGCCGCCTTCGAAAACCTGGCAGTAGAGTCTCAGCCGGACCGCACGGCGCACACCGCGGAGGCTGGTGGCCGGGAGCTTCTGACCGGCAGCCCTTCAGGGGCGGCGCCGCCGTCGGTGGGGACGCGGCAGGTCGGCGACCGCAAGCGGGGCCCCAACGCCTTTCGCCAGGAGGGTGATTACTGGTCCATCTCGTTCGAGGAACATACTATTGCGCTGCGTGATCTTAAGGGCTTGCACTATCTCGCGCGGCTTCTGGCGCATCCCGGTCGGGAGTTCCACGTGCTTGACCTCGTGGCGAGCGGGGTGGATCCAGCCGCAGCCCATCCCGGTACGCCTGATCCGGAGCTGACGACTTCCGGATGGGGGGACGCCGGTGCGCTGCTCGATGCCCAGGCCAAGAACGCCTACCGTCGGCGGCTTGCAGAGATCGATGAGGACCTCGAGGAAGCGGGACTCATGAGGGACAGCGGACGCGTTGTCCAGGCGGAGGCGGAACGCGACTTCCTCATCCGCGAGCTCTCGCGTGCTGTCGGGCTCAGCGGGTATGGCCGGCGCGCCGGTTCCGCGTCGGAACGCGCCCGCGTCAGCGTGACCCGGGCGGTCCGCCATGCCATGGGCCGGATTCGTCAGTACGATCCGCCGCTGGGGGAGCACCTCGAGCGGGCCATCCGGACAGGGACCTACTGCGTCTACCTGCCGGACTCACGCGTCACCGGTTCCTGGATGATCTGAAAGCTCCGCCCTCTTTGTTGTTGTCGACGTTCCTGTCGCGGTGTCAAGATTTCCGGGTCGCAACCAGCCAGTTACTGACCAGCAGCTCGCGGAGCCACGGGACGCGGATGACCCACCCGGAATCACCGACGCCGCGATGTGAAGGTAGTGCGCTTCCCTCTCGATCACGAAGCGTGGGCCTAAATAACAAGCACTGCATGGCGGTGACGGACAAAAGACGTTCGTTCCATTGATTCGAACTTCCGAGGCCTATGGGTTCCGCCGACGCGACCAATTTTCCAGTGAAGCCCAGCGCCTAAAGCCGGTGCATGCGAATTCTGACTGTAAATGCTCGGAACTTCTGAAAACGCCAGCAACAATTCCAGAGATTTGACGCGTCTTGGCGCCTTGGATCCGGCGGTAAAGCCGCCCGCTCAGCGTTCGGCTTACGGGAAGATGAAGGAACGGGCGGTAGCTTCAATCCGATGGTTCAACTGTGCACACGTTGCCCTCTGGGAACGGGCTTCATAACAAAGCGCATCCTGAGACCGGAACACACTCATGTCGAGGTCGGCAAGAATAGTCGTGCGCCTCCGATACCTGACACTCACCATGTAGCTTTTGACAGCTTGGTCACCGGAGCACGGCAACTTTTCGGCAATGCGGTCGAGGAAAAACTGATCGCTCCCGATAGCTATCGGCTTCCCACGTTTAGAGTCAGCCAACTGTCCATGATTGGTGCGCAATGGCTCGTGGTTGAGATCGCGCCTGGTCCGTACTCACGGCTCCGCCACCAGCGGTGGGAACTTGATTGGAACTCCGACCTCGAGAAAGCAATGGCGCTGCTTGAGAAGTATCACGCGCGGCAGCTGCTCGCTCCGAGTTCACGCGCGCCGTACCAGAAACCTGCGCTTCCTGCCCTATCGTCAGTCGGTCTGATTCTCAACTCGAATACGGCGATCACCACCTGCAACGTGAGCGACGACGAAGCGTCCGTATGGGGACCGGCTTGCGCGCCGGTTGTTGCCGCCCTCTCTGCAATTGACGCCCATACCGGCGTGCCTCGGGCGTCCGCTGCCGCCCGGCTTTGTCCTCCTGTCCGGTGTGCGCCTCATCCTCGTGGGACCGGAATTGTCCTGTTGATGTGTCGTGGGGCCGGAAACCTGTGACGGTGGTCCCGGCAGGTTCCGGGGCCGCGTGGTCCTGGGTCCTGGGCGTTCCGCGCCTGGGTTCCCTGGGCTGCGCCGGATGGCCGGGCGGGCCCTGGCGGCCGCACTGTTCATAAGGCTGCTTACTATTTGGCCGGGTGCCTACTACACTGACTGCATGCACCCTCTGGTATCGATCGCGTTGGTGTTGTCGACGGCGCTCCTGTGGGCCGTCTTTACCGTCCTGATGCTGGCGAGGTTGAACCGGGCGGGGCGCAGGGCTCGGAGGCGGGAGCGGAAGGCCGGCCGCATGAAGACCCGCCCGGGGGTGCACGGGGACGTTCCGGACGGGGTCGGCCGGGCCCGCAGGAATCACCTCAAGGTGTGGAGGCGTCACGCCTCGTCCACGCCGCGGCTTGCTTTCCCGGCTGACATGCCGCCGGAGACGCTGCAGGAAGCCACCGCACCCGTGCGCAACGGGGACGCGGCTCCTGCCGCAGCCGGCGGGGTTGCCGGCTGCACCACACTAACTATGGTTCCTGTTTCGAAGGGGTTGTATCTGATGCGAAAAGTTCCTGCGCTTGGATTGATGACGGTAGCGATGGTTGCCCTGGCCGGCTGCACCGGGGGCGGCGGCGGGACTGCCAGCCCGTCCGTCACGACGGCAACAGCTACGGCCACCGCCACCGAAACGGCAGCAGCCAGGGTCTACAGCGAGGCTGAGCTCCGGGACCTGATCTCCGGCAGGACCGATGCGGACGGCAACGAACTGAAGCTTTATTCCAAGGAGCAGGTGGACCAGGGCGGGAACCTCGCCAACCTGCTCATGAGTACCGCCACCGTGGACCCCGAGGACTGCAAGGGCATTGCCACGGCCGGGTTGCTGGACACCGTGGAGAACGGCCAGGTCGCCGTCGCCATTTCCGAAGCTGACCGGCCGCGGACGCTGTCCGCGCAGTCGGGCAGCGAGGGTCCGGACGCCGTGGCGGTGCTGCAGGAGGTCAGCGGCAAGATGGACCAATGCGCCAGCTTCTCCGTGGCGGCCCTCGGCCAGACGTACCAGGTCTCCAGCCAGGAGCTGCAGGCGGACACGGATGCCCAGGAGACCTTCGCGACGGTTAGCACCCGCGGTGAGGGAAACCAGGAGATGCTGATGCAAGTCTCCGCTGCCCAGGGCAGGCTGCTGGTCGTCGCCACCAAGGGCGGCGCCAACCTGGGGGACCCGGACCGGCAGGAGCTCGAAGATCTGATCAATGGGGTGCTCCGGAAGGCCGGCGGCGGCAGCGGAACCTCCAGCCCGACGTCCACCGGCACCGCCTCACCGGAGGATTCAGCCTCACCGACGGTCACGGGGCCGGCAGACATCCAGACGTCCTCCCCCTCACCCACGGTCTCGCCTTAAGGGCAACGCCGCGCCGCCGGGCGGATAAGAAGGGGATGCCCGGCGGCTGCGGCCCGGTTTGCGCTGCTGCACCTGCTCCCACCTCAGCACCCGGTTCGAAAGGAAATCATCATGGCGATCTGCGATACCTGCGGCAACGATTACGACAAGGCTTTCACCATCACCAGAGGCGATGCATCCGGGACCTTCGACAGTTTTGAGTGCGCCATCCAGGCCATGGCCCCGGCCTGCGCGCATTGTGGCTGCCGGATCATCGGACACGGGACGGAGAGCGCGGACGGGATGTACTGCTGCGCCCACTGTGCCCGTCACGCCGGCCAGGCAGGGGCCGTGGACCGGACCTGAAAAAATGCCGGACCCGGAGGTGCCGGCAGGAACAGAACCGCGTCGCGGCCCGGAGGCCCAGGCCGGGAACACCCGCCCGGCCTGACGGTAAAGCGCCCCCGGCAGCTCTGCTCCACTCCCGTGGCTGGAGTTGATCCGTACGGTGGACTCCCCGCGGGTCAAAGACCCTGACCGCGTGACTATTGACCAGGAGAAAATTCGCGGATCCCGGGGTTCGTGGGGCATCCGCCTTTGAAGGTCCCGCCGGGCCGGCAACCGTCGTCTTTGACTTTGTCCTGTGGGTGCCAGGGTGGAGCGCGCAGCGTCGGGTTGAAGGACAAGGGAGGCCGGTGCTGCAGGCCCCGGCCCCCTATTTTCCTTGGCGGAGGAGGACGGCCTCATTCCAGCCGCGTCCTGCCGCCAGGTGACCGGTTCAGTAGAAGGAGATGAGTTCAACGAGCTCCCCGACCCGGTCCTCCGGGTAGTTCCGGGCGATGTCTGCCTGTGTCAGGATGCCGACCAGGTCATGGCCGTCGATGACTGGCAGCCGGCGGACCTGGTGCTCCTCCATGGTCCTGATCGCTTCTTCGATGGAATCGTCCGCACCGATGGTCACCGGCTTGCCCTGGCCAAAATCCCCGGCCTTTGCCGTTCGCGGGTCCCCACCTTCCGCGAAGCATTTGATGACAATGTCGCGGTCCGTGATCATGCCCTTGAGCCGGTTGTCCTCTCCGCAAATTGGCAGGGCGCCGACGTTGAGGTCTTTCATCTTCCGGGCGGCGGCTTCCAGCGTTTCGTTTTCACCGATGCATTCAACGCCGCCGGTCATAATCTCACGTGCTGTAGTCATGGCATTTGTCCTTAATTCAGCTGGTAGGGGCGTCTAGAGCTGCCCGGTCGGGCCGCTGTCCTCGACTTCACCGCGCCAGGCACCGGTTTCGGCGCCCCGGGATTCGATGAAGTCCTTGAATTTGCGCAGGTCGCTTTTGACCTGCCTGTCATCGAGGTTCAGGGCGGCCCCGGCTTTTTCCGTGAAGGTTTCCGGTGCCCATTGGAAGCGGACCGAGACTCGGGTCGTGCCCGGATCCAGCGGGGTGAACGACACGACGCCGGCATGGGATTTCCCGTCGACGCTGCGCCAGGCGATGCGCTCATCGGGCTGCTGCTGTTCGATGATCTCGGTATCGAATTCCCGCTCCACGCCACCGATTTTGGTGACCCAGTGATTGGTGGTGTCGGTCAGCTGGGTGACGGATTCAACGCCGGACATGAACTCCGGAAGGGACTCGAACTGGGTCCACTGGTCGTACGCCGTGCGAACCGGAACGGCCACCTCAATGCTCTCTTCAACGGTTTCCATCTGCTTCCTCCTGTCAGTGAGGGACGGCCCGCAACAGCGGACCGGAGGCGGCGCCGTCCTGCCGGAACAGGCAACCGCCACCCCTGAACGCTAAGCCGGTCCTCTACCTGTGTCCAGACCTTCCCGATTCACGAAGACGACAGGAGAAACGACCGACAGCTTTCCGCCAGCGGGCCCTTGGATCCCCGGCCGACATCCAACCGGGCTTTCCGGTTCTCCTCCAGTCCCTTAGCTGAATGCAGCATGCATAGTGGGTGGCGCTGTAAGGCGCGCCCGCATCAAACCCGCTCTTGACCGGCGATAGCTAGCGATATATCTTTAACTATCGCCGCATGGTCGGCGGTCATCAGAAAACTCAACTGGAGTGGAAGGACGATGCCGCTATGAAAGGCAATCAGGACAACAAATTCCCCGGGCCCGGACCGGACAGGGGGCGGTTCGAACGCGGCAGGAGCCACCGCGGGCCCCACGGACACGGCGGGTTCGGGCCCGGCCGCGGGTTCGGCCCAGGTTTTGGGCCCGGCTTTGGCCCCGGCGGTTCACGCCGGGCCAACAGGGGCGATGTCCGCTCGGCGATCCTCTCCCTCCTGGCCGAAGCACCGTCCAACGGGTACGGGCTGATCAAGACGATCGCCGAGAAAACCTCCGGGGCATGGCGGCCGAGCCCGGGCTCTGTTTACCCGACGCTGCAGCAGCTCGTTGATGAAGACCTCATCGCACCGGTAGGGGATGGCCGGCGCACCGAATTCACGCTCACCGAGGCCGGACGGGCGTATGTAGCCGGCCATGCCGAGGAGCTGGATAACGCGTGGGACACCGATCCTCAGGGATCCGGGCCGGCGTTCCACCAGAGCGTGGGAAAGCTGATGGGGGTCATCCACCAGTTCCGTTTCTCGGCAACCGATGAACAACGCCGGGCCGCCATGGAGAAAATCGATGAAACCCGGCGGGCGCTGTACCTTATCCTCGCCGACTAGGTTCATGGCCCGCCGTACCGGCTCTGGCGTCGGACGGACGCCAAACCGGCCCACCCCGGCTGGCGCAGGGGCATCAGGTGACTGTCAGTTCAGAATGGCCGCATGATTCCCGGGACGGTTCACCTCACGTCCCCTACGTTTGAGCTGGCCCACCGATACCTCCCGTCGCCGTCCCAGGGGCGTTGGTCTGGATTCTGTGACCCTTGCCACGGGGAGGGCTCAAAGGGCCAGTGCCGTTAGCCGATCACTGGGTACTCGCCTAGAATTGGAGGAGATGTACGGACTTCGAAGCGCTTGATTTCGGGTTGCGTAGGGAAACGAAACACGGAACAGAGCGGCTGCGGTTGCGCCAGTGGTCAGCTCATAACAGGAGGAATCCAGCATGGCTGAACACAACGACCGCGGCGGCAAAGACCGCGGCAACTTCGGGGGCGGACGAAACACTGGCGGTGGTGGTTTCCGCGGAACCAGCAACTCCGGCGGCGACCCCCGAGGCTTCCGGGCCCGGGAGGATCGCGGCTCCGAAGGTTCCCGCCCCTCCTTCAACGATCGAGACCGCAAGCCCTCGGGAGACCGTCCGGCGCGTGACGGCGACCGGAAGCCGTTCAGCGGCGGCGACCGCGACCGCAAGCCCTTCAGCGGCGGCGATCGTGATCGTAAGCCGTATGGTGATCGTGCCCCGCGTGAAGGTGGCGGCGAGCGTCGCAGCTTTGGTGCCGGTGACCGTAAGCCGTTCAGCGGCGGCGGTGACCGCGACCGTAAGCCCTTCGCCGGCGGCGGTGACCGCGATCGTAAGCCGTATGGTGATCGGGGCCCGCGTGAAGGTGGCGGCGAGCGTCGCAGCTTTGGTGCCGGTGACCGTAAGCCGTTCAGCGGCGGCGGCGACCGCGACCGTAAGCCCTTCGCCGGCGGCGGCGATCGTGATCGTAAGCCATATGGTGATCGTGCCCCGCGTGAAGGTGGCGGCGAGCGTCGCAGCTTCGGTGCCGGTGACCGTAAGCCGTTCAGCGGCGGCGGCGACCGTAAGCCCTTCGCCGGCGGCGGTGACCGCGATCGTAAGCCGTATGGTGATCGTGCCCCGCGTGAAGGTGGCGGCGAGCGTCGCAGCTTCGGTGGCGGAGACCGCGACCGCAAGCCTTTCAGCGGCGGCGACAACCGGAAGCCGTTCGGTAGCCGGGACGACCGTCCGGCCCGCAGCTTCGACCGGGACGACCGTCCGGCCCGCAGCTTCGACCGGGACGAGCGCCCGGCCCGCGGCTTTGACCGCGGCGGCGACTCGGGCCCGCGCCAGTTCGGCCGCGACCGCGCCGAGGACCGTCCGGTCCGCGTCCCCAACGCCCGGGATCTCCGGAGCGCCAACCGCCCGGACCGTGAGCGCTCACCGCAGATCGACGACGACGTCACGGGCAAAGAGCTGGACCGCGCTACCCAGCACCAGATCAAGACCCTGGAAGACAACAGCGCCGAGTGGGTGGCACGCCACCTCGTCATGGCCGGACGCCTCATCGACGATGAACCCGAGCTTGCCTTCCAGCACGCCCTGGCCGCCAGCCGGCGCGGTGGGCGCCTCGCGGCTGTTCGCGAAGCAGTCGGCCTGACGGCGTACGCCGCCGGACACTATGGCGAGGCCCTCCGCGAATTCCGCACCTACCGCCGTATTAGCGGCTCCAACATGCACCTGCCCGTCATGGCGGATTGCGAACGTGGCCTCGGACGCCCGGACCGCGCCCTCGACATGGCGCGCTCGGACGAGGCCAAGGATCTTGACGCGCCCGGCAAGGCGGAACTGGCCATCGTGGCCGCCGGTGCACGATCCGATCTGGGACAGCTCGATGCCGCGGTCTCCGAACTGGAGATCGCACAGCTGGACATCAACCGGGCCTTCTCCTACAGCCCCCGCCTCTTCCGTGCCTACGCTGACGCCTTGACGGCGGCCGGCCGCGCCCCGGAGGCCGAGAAGTGGAATCGCCAGGCAATCGTCGCCGAGAACGCCCTCGGCGTGGCCGGCGAGGAGGAACCGGACATCGTCGACCTCGGCTGGGACGAGGAAGAGGAAGCCCGCGAGGAAGAACAGCAGCGCCGGCTGGCCGCCCAACAGGCCGCCGAACAGTCGGCTGCCGCCGCCGAAGGAACCGCCCCCCGCGCGGCCACGGCCGCGGCGGTGGCTGGCATTCCGGAAACACCCGCAGCGGACGCCGGAATAGCTGCGCTCGAGGAAGGTGCCGACGACGTCGAGCCCGACTTCTTCGAATCCGACGACGCCGAGTCGGATGAAGATTCCGTGGAACGGGACGCCCTGGACCGCACGGAGCTGCTGGCTGGGGATGAGTCCGGGGATGCAGCAGATGACGCCCCTGACGCGTACGACGCCGCGGAATTTGACGCCGACCACGCAGCGGACTCCGGGCAACCGGACCGCACCGAGGACTAGCGGCGAATGGACGGCAAGGAACTGATCTCAACGTTCGACGCGCTGCTCGCCGACCTGGATGGCGTGGTCTATGCAGGACCCGACGCCATCCCGGGAGCTGTGGAGTCCCTGCGCAAGCTCGCCGGAGTCGGCGTCGGCCTGGGCTACGTCACCAACAACGCGTCCCGGACGCCCGCGCAGGTGGCCCAGCACCTTCGCGATCTGGGCGCCCCGGCGGAGGACCATCAGGTGGTCAGCTCCTCGCAGGCTGCAGGAGAGCTGCTGGGTTCGCTGCTGCCTGCCGGCGCCCGCGTCCTGATCACCGGGGGAGACGCGCTGGCACGCGAAATTGAACTGGTGGGACTGGTACCGGTCCGCAGTGGGGCGGAGGATCCCGTCGCCGTCGTGCAGGGATTCCACCCGGACGTCGGCTGGAAAGACCTCGCAGAGGCCTCCTATGTTGTTGCCGGCGGCGCTCTGTGGGTGGCCACCAATACGGACATGTCCATCCCCCAGGCGCGGGGCATCGCCCCGGGAAACGGGTCACTCGTCGCGGCCGTCGCCGCGGCAACCGGACAACGCCCGCTCGTCGCCGGCAAGCCCGAGGCGCCGCTGTTCCACGCGGCCGCCAAGCGGCTGGCCGCCGACCGGCCCCTCGTCGTCGGGGACCGGCTCGATACCGACATCCTCGGCGGGAACAACGCCGGATTCGCGACGGTGGCAGTGCTGACCGGCGTCGACACCCGCGAATCCATCCTTGCTGCCCGGACCCTCGAACGGCCCGGGTTCCTGATCAACGACCTCACAGATCTCTACCGCCCCTACCCGGCGGTGGAGCACGACGCCGGTCGGTACCGCTGCGGCGCCGCCTCCGCCGTCGTGGACGGGCAGACGGTCCGCGTGAGTGGAGATCCCGCCGATCTGGATGCCTGGCGGGCCGCCTGCGCGGCCTGGTGGGCCGCCAACCCCGAGACCCTCAGCGCGCTGGCGCCGGTTCTTGAATGGCTGGATCACTAGAGTGGAAGCATGACCGAGCTGAACTCTGTACCGGAGACTGAAGCTGCCGGCCAGCCCCTTGGGACTGCCACCGGGACGGCGGCCGGAACGGCCGGCGGAATTCCCGCCGGGGCGAACCGCGGGACGGCGGCTGCCCGCGTGGACTGGCCGGTTCTTCCGGCCGGGGCAGCCGGCCGGGACCCGGACGTGGAAAGTCTGCTGGAACGGCTCGGGACATTGCCCGCGCTGCCCGTTTCCGACCACGGTGAGGTATATGCGGGACTGCACCACGGTCTTCTGGAAGCGTTGAACGAAGCCGGGGACCCCGCATCATGAGCAGGCTTGACCAGGCCCTCGTCGGCCGCGGGCTGGCACGGTCCCGCACCCACGCGGCACGGCTTATTGCCGAAGGCAAAGTCACCTCCGGCGGCGAAGTGCTTGCCAAAGCCTCGCTTCAGGTGCAGGACGAGACGGAACTGGACGTTGCGGCCACCGGCGAGGACAACTACGTCAGCCGTGCCGGGCACAAGCTTGCCGGCGCGCTGGACGCCTTCCCCGCCGTCGAGGTGGCAGGCAAACGCTGCCTCGACGCCGGCGCCTCGACCGGCGGGTTCACAGAGGTGCTCCTCCGCCGCGGCGCGGCCCACGTCGTGGCTGTCGACGTTGGCCATGACCAGCTGGTGCCGCAGATCCGGAACGACCCGCGGGTCGCCGTCCACGAAGGCCTCAACGTGAGGTACATGACGCCGGCGGAGATCGGCGGGCCTGTCGCCCTGACCGTGGCGGATCTGTCCTTCATCTCCCTGACCCTGGTCGTCGCACCCCTTGCGGCCTGCACCGAGCCCGGCGGAGACCTCGTCCTGATGGTCAAACCACAGTTTGAGATCGGCAAGGACCGGCTGGGCCGCAGCGGCGTGGTCACCTCCGAACGGGAACGCCGCCTGGCGGTCAGCAAAGTTGCAGCCGCCGCCGTCGATGCCGGCCTGGAACTGCAAGGCCTGGCGGGCAGTCCACTGCCCGGCCAGGACGGAAACGTCGAGTACTTCCTGTGGATAAAACGCGGGATCGGGACAGACCTGCCTAAGATCGAGGAGCGGGACGCAGCCGTTGCTGCGTTAATCGCAACGATCTGGCCAAAGCACCAGCAGCACTAGAAGGCGGAACCCGATGAGCAGGCGTGTTCTCATCCTTGCCCACACCGGCCGCGAGGAATCCCTCAAGGCTGCGTGGGAAGCGTGCGCCCAGCTCCACGCCTCCGGCATTGTCCCGGTCATGCAGGAATCCGAGCTCGGCGACATGGTCCGGTTCTTCGGCCGCCTGGACCACCCCGTCGAGGTTCTCCACGACCACGTGCAGCTGCCCGAAGTCGAACTTGTCATGGTCCTCGGCGGCGACGGCACGATCCTGCGTGCCGCCGAACTCGTGCGGGAAGTGGATGTGCCGCTGCTGGGCGTCAACCTCGGCCACGTCGGGTTCCTGGCGGAAAGCGAGCGGGCCGACCTGACGCAGACCGTCGAATGGGTCGTTAGCCGCGAATACACCGTGGAAGAGCGGATGACGATCGACGTGCAGGTCTGGGTCCGCGGGCAGAAGATCTGGCACACCTGGGCCCTCAACGAGGCCGCGATCGAGAAAGGCAACCGGGAACGGATGCTCGAGGTGGTCACCGAAGTCGACGAGCGCCCCCTGACGTCCTTTGGCTGCGACGGCGTGGTCCTGGCCACCCCCACCGGCTCCACCGCCTATGCCTTCTCGGCCGGCGGGCCGGTGGTGTGGCCCGAGGTCGAGGCCCTGCTGATCGTGCCGATCAGCGCGCACGCGCTCTTCGCGAAGCCACTGGTCGTCTCTCCGCGGTCCCGGCTAGCTGTCGAGATCCTGAACCGGACCGATGCCCAGGGGGTGCTCTGGTGCGACGGCCGGCGCTCCGTGGACCTGCCGCCCGGCGCCCGCGTGGAAGTCACCCGCTCGGCCACCCCGGTCCGGCTGGCCCGCACCCACCCGACGCCGTTCTCCGGCCGGCTGGTCCGCAAATTCGAGCTCCCCATCCAGGGCTGGCGCGGCCCCATGCCGCAGGCCGCGGCCATCCACACCGGTCCGGTGCCGATAATCCGCACCCCGCGGCCCATGCCTCCGCTGCCCACTCCGCCGCAGGCTGGGCCACCGCACGCCGGGCCCGGCGACACAACTGATCCCTCGACTGCGAAGTGACCCATGCTTGAAGAACTGAGAATCCGCGACCTCGGCGTCATCACCGACGCGACGCTGCCCCTCGGGCCGGGACTGAGTGTCGTAACGGGTGAAACAGGTGCCGGTAAGACCATGGTGGTGACCGCCGTCGGGCTGCTGCTCGGCGCCCGGTCCGACGCCGGTGCGGTGCGCAGCGGCGCCAAGAGCGCCTCTGCCGAGGCAATTGTGAAACTCGACTCCGGGCACGCCGCCGTGGCGCGCGCCCGGGAAGCCGGCGCGGACGTCGAGGAGTTCGACGGCGGCGCCGAGCTGCTGCTCGCCCGCAGCGTCGGTGCGGACGGCCGCAGCCGCGCCTACCTGGGCGGCCGGGTGGCACCCGTGGGGGTCCTCGCCGAGGTCGGCGAAACCCTCGTGGTGGTCCACGGCCAGTCCGAGCAGATCAGGCTCAAGAGCCCGGTGGCGCAGCGCGGGGCCCTGGACAAATTCGCGGGGGAGAGCCTCGCCCGGACCCTTGCCGCGTACCAAAAACTGCACGGGCACTGGAAAGCGATCCAGGCCGAACTGGATTCGCTCCGCAGCGCGGCCCGGGAACGCCTGCGCGAGGCGGAGTCGCTGGAAGGTGCCCTCGCGGAGATCGACGCCGTCGACCCGCAGCCGGGGGAGGACGAGTTGCTCAAGGCCGAGGCCGTCAAGCTCGCCAACGTCGAGGAACTCCGGATCGCCGCCACGACAGCGCACCAGGCCCTCATCGCGGAGGACTTCGGCGAGGGCAGCGACGCCACCGCCCTCGTCGACGCCGCCAAGCGCACCCTGGAGCACGTGGCAGAACACGACGAGGAGCTGGGATCCGCGGCGGCGCGGCTGGCCGAGGTCGGCTTCCTGCTCAACGACATCGCCACCGAACTGGCCAGCTACCAGGCATCCCTCGACACGGAGGGCCCGGAACGGCTCGCCGAAATCGAGGACCGGCGTGCCGCCCTGGCGAAACTCGTGCGCAAGTACGCACCTAGCATCGACGAGGTGCTGGTCTGGGCCGGGGAGGCGCGGGGCCGGTACGAGGAACTGCAGGACGACTCGACCCGGATCGAAGCGCTGGACGCCGACGTCACCCGCACTGAAGCCGAGCTCCGCAAGCAGGCGGCCGCCATCAGCAAGAGCCGCAGGAAGGCCGCCAAGGACCTGTCCGGCCGGGTCAGCGCGGAACTGAAAGCGCTGGCGATGGCCGATGCGACGCTCGTCATCAACGTCGACCCGGGCGAGCAGCTGGGCCCGTTCGGTGCCGACGACATCTCTTTCCTGCTCCAGCCGCACGCCGGCGCCCCCGCCCGCCCGCTGGGCAAGGGTGCCTCCGGCGGTGAGCTTTCACGGGTGATGCTGGCCATCGAAGTGGTGCTTGCCGCGGTGGATCCGGTCCCGACCTTCGTCTTTGACGAGGTCGACGCCGGCGTCGGCGGCCGGGCCGCCGTCGAGATCGGCCGGCGCCTGGCGATGCTGGCCCGGCACGTCCAGGTCCTTGTGGTCACGCACCTGCCCCAGGTCGCGGCCTTCGCGGACCAGCACATCCGCGTCACCAAGACCTCTGTGCGGGGCGCGGACGGGGCCACCGCGACCGGCTTCACCTCGAGCGACGTCCAGCTGCTGGATGCGGACGAGCGCGTCCGCGAGCTGGCGCGGATGCTTGCCGGCCAGGAGGATTCGGAATCAGCCCAGGCCCACGCCCAGGAACTCCTCGACGACGCCAGGCTCCTGCCGCAGCAGGCCTGACACTCTACAAAGACGGGCTGGAACCGGGATGACAATCACAGCCGCTGCCCGCGAACAGACCCCCTGGAAGGCAGAATTGATGATAAGCTCAAACTCCGTGGTGCAGCGATCAAATTCCCGTGTAAATTCCCGGTTCCCGGGTTCGTCCAAGACGACCAAACACATCTTCGTCACCGGCGGTGTGGCGTCCTCGCTCGGCAAAGGACTGACGGCTTCGAGCCTCGGTCACCTGCTGCGGGCACGCGGTTTGTCTGTAACAATGCAAAAGCTCGATCCCTATCTGAACGTGGATCCGGGCACGATGAACCCCTTCCAGCACGGCGAAGTCTTCGTGACCGACGACGGCGCCGAGACGGACCTCGACGTCGGCCACTACGAGCGCTTCCTCGACGAGAACCTCGAAGGCTCGGCCAACGTCACCACCGGCCAGGTGTACTCCACGGTCATCGCCAAGGAGCGCCGCGGCGAATACCTCGGCGACACCGTCCAGGTCATCCCGCACATCACCGATGAAATCAAGCGCCGCATGCGGCTGCCCTCCGAGGGCAAGAACGCGCCCGACGTCATCATCACCGAGATCGGCGGCACCGTAGGCGACATCGAGTCGCAGCCGTTCCTCGAGTCCGCCCGCCAGGTCCGCCAGGACATCGGCCGCGGCAACGTCTTCTTCCTCCACGTTTCACTCGTGCCGTACATCGGCCCGTCGCAGGAGCTGAAGACCAAGCCGACGCAGCACTCCGTAGCCGCGCTGCGCTCCATCGGCATCCAGCCCGAGGCGATCGTGATCCGTTCGGACCGCGACGTCCCGCAGCCCATGCGCGATAAGATCGGCCGCATGTGCGACGTCGACATCGACGCCGTCATCGGCTGCCCCGACGCCCCGAGCATCTACGACATCCCGAAGACCCTGCACTCCCAGGGCCTGGACTCTTACATCGTCCGCGCCCTGGATCTTCCCTTCAAGGACGTTGACTGGACCAGCTGGGACAAGCTCCTGGAAGCGGTCCACAACCCCAAGCACGAGGTCGAGGTGGCCCTGGTCGGGAAGTACATCGACCTGCCGGACGCCTACCTGTCCGTGACCGAGGCGCTGCGCGCCGGTGGGTTCGCGAACGAGACCAAGGTGAAGATCCGCTGGGTCCCCTCGGACGAATGCCAAACCCGTGAAGGCGCGGTCAACTCCCTGCACGGCGTGGACGCGATCTGTGTTCCCGGCGGCTTCGGTATCCGCGGCCTCGAAGGCAAGCTCGGAGCCCTCAAGTACGCCCGCGAAACCAAGCTCCCGGTCCTGGGCCTGTGCCTTGGCCTGCAGTGCATGGTGATCGAGTACGCCCGCAACGTCGTCGGTCTCGAAGGCGCCTCCTCCAGTGAGTTCGAGCCGGACTCCAAGTACCCGGTGATTGCCACCATGGAGGAGCAGCTGGACATCGTCGAGGGCAAGGGCGACCTGGGGGGCACCATGCGCCTGGGCCTGTACGAGGCCAAGCTTGACGAGGGCTCGGTTGTGGCAGAGACCTACGGCGCCACCGTGGTCAGCGAACGCCACCGCCACCGCTACGAGGTCAACAACAAATACCGCGAGCAGATCGCCGCGGAGGGCCTGGTGTTCTCCGGAACATCACCCGACGGCAAGCTCGTGGAGTACGTGGAACTTCCCCGCGAGGTCCACCCGTACTACGTTGCCACCCAGGCGCACCCGGAGCTCAGCTCCCGCCCGACCCGGCCGCACCCGCTGTTCGCCGGGCTGGTCAAGGCTGCCCTGGTGCACCAGAAGCGCGCCGACGGCCCGCAGGGGGCTGCAGCCAAGGATGCCCCGGCAACGGCAGCTTCCGCCAAGGATGCCCCTGCCGCTGCGAAGCCGACATCGGCAGTAGCGTCCAAGTAACTCCCGACTGACTTGAAGGACGGCGCGATGCCCGGTAGGTCCGAGACCCCCCAAGCTGCACGGCAGGTTTCGGATCAGCCGAGCCCGCGCCCTCTTTTGTCATCCCGGACGGTCTATGAAGGCCGGATCTGGGATGTTGTCCGTGACACCTTCCAGCTCAACGACGACGGCGACGCGCTCGTCCGCGATTACATCGAGCACCCCGGCGCGGTGGCGGTGCTGCCGATGAACGACGCCGGCGAAGTGCTGCTGCTCAAGCAGTACCGCCACCCCGTCGGGATGGACCTCTGGGAGATCCCGGCGGGACTGCTCGACGTCGAGGGCGAGGACTTTGTCGCCGGAGCCGCGCGCGAACTGGCGGAGGAAGCGGACCTGGTCGCGGCGGAGTGGAATGTCCTCGTGGACTTCTTCAATTCGCCCGGGTCATCCAGCGAGGCCATCCGGATTTATCTGGCCCGCGGACTGAGTGACGTGCCCGGCCACGAACTGCACGTCCGCACGGACGAGGAAGCCGAGATCGAGCTGCATTGGACGCCGCTCGATGACGCCGTCGCCTCGGTGCTGGAGGGACGCCTGCACAACCCCTCCGCCGTCGTCGGGATCCTCGCCGCCGCGGCGGCGCGCGCTGACAACTTCAAGGGACTCCGCCCGGCCGACGCGCCGTGGACCGCGCACCCCAGCCAGCGCTGATGGTGGACCTGGTGGCGACGGAGCCGCCCGCCGCGCTGGACAGCACCCCGCACGAACAGGCCGCACCGCCAGAAGCAGCCGCCCCGCAAAAGCCAGCCAACGCCCCGGGCCGGCCCCTGACCGCGGTTGACCGTGCCATGACGGACTACCTGCAACATATGGGCGTGGAGCGCGGCCTTGCTGCCAACACCCTCTCGGCCTACCGGCGGGACCTGGCGCGCTACGCCAGACACCTCGCGCAGGCGGGCCGGAAGCATCCCGCCGAGATCACCCGGCACGACGTGACGGCCTTCGTGCAGGCGCTGTCCGACGGTTCCGACGGCGGATCCGCCCTCGGCATCCGATCCGCGGCGCGGACCGTCGTCGCCGTCCGCGGCCTGCACAAGTTCTGGGCGCTGGAAGGCGTCACCGGCACGGATCCCGCCAGCGATGTCCACCCGCCCATGCCCGGCAAGCGCCTGCCCAAGGCCATCAGCGTCGATGAAGTCACGAGGATCCTCGAGGCGGCCGGCACGGACACCCCAACGGGACTGCGTGACCGGGCGCTGCTGGAGTTCCTGTACTCCACCGGCGCCCGTATCAGCGAGGCCGTCGGCCTCGACGTCGACGATATCTCGTTGCAGGGCGAGGAGGCCGTCGCCGACTCCGGGCCGGCAATCGTCCGGCTGTTCGGCAAGGGCTCCAAGGAGCGGCTGGTCCCGTTGGGGTCCTTCGGGGCCAGGGCACTGGACGCCTACCTGGTCCGCGGCCGGCCGTTGCTCGCGGCCAAAGGGAAGGGCACTCCCGCGTTGTTCCTGAACGCCCGCGGCGGCAGGATCAGCCGGCAAAGCGCCTGGACCATCCTCAAGACGTCCGCCGAGAAGGCCAACATCACGAAGGTCGTCTCGCCGCACACCCTTCGGCACTCGTTTGCGACCCACCTGCTGGAAGGCGGCGCCGACGTCCGCGTCGTCCAGGAACTGCTGGGCCACGCCTCCGTCACAACTACGCAGGTGTACACCCTCGTAACGGCAGACACGTTGCGGGAAATCTACGCCGCCGCGCATCCCCGGGCGCTGGGCTAGAAAGGGGCTGGGCTAGAAAGGGGCTGCGCCAGCAAGGGGCTGCGCTAAAAGCCGCACTGGGCCCGGTAGCGCCGCAACAAATCCGTGTCCATCAATATTGTCGGTGCCTCCTCTTAGGCTGGCAGTGTGGACAGCGGAACAGCCTGGAGTGTCGAAAGCAGGGAGGCCCTGGAGGCCGTCGCCGCGTCCGCTGCTGTGCTTGCTGCCGGCACCGGTGCCGGCGCGGACCGCCCGGATCCGCCTGGGGTCGTTTCCCTGCACGACGCCGATCCGCTGCGGGATCTGGCGGATGATTGCCTGGACGCTCTCGCCGAGGTGGCCCGGCTGGAAGCCCGGACCGCGGCGCTGAAGGTGCGGCTGGCTGCGGAATATGTGCAGGCAACCCGGGCCCTGGCGTCACCGGCGGCGTCCCCGCGGGAATGCACCGTCCGGGAGATGGCCCTGGTCGCTGAGGTCGCCTGTGTCCTGACCGTCAGTGAACGGACCGCCGGTGCCCTCCTGTCCGAATGCCAGGCACTGATGACGGCGCTGCCGCTGACCCTGACGGCCCTGCAGGCCGGAGCGATCTCCTGGCAGCACGCCCGGATCATCGTCGAGGAGACCACCGGTCTGGACCCGGACGGAGCGGCCGCGCTGGAAGCGCACTTCCTGGACCCCGACGCCTCAAACCCCGCCCGCGGGGCCCCGGCCGGTGACCTCGTGCCGGCCCGGTTCCGCGCCAAGGCCCGCGCCTGGCGCGAACGCCACCACCCGGTCAGCATCGAAAAACGCCACAGCACAAGCGCCGGGGACCGGCGGGTCGACTTCCTCCCGGACCGGGACGGCATGGCCTGGCTCTCCGCCTACCTCCCGGCCGACACGCCCGCCGGGATCTGGGAACGGACCACCGCCGCCGCCCGCGCCCTCCAAGGCCCCCACGAGGCCCGGCCCCTCTCCCAGCTCCGCGCCGACATCACCGCCACCTGGCTCCTCACCAGCCACAGCACCGGCACCGGCACCGGCGCCGGCGGCATGGCCGGGGGCGGTATTGCCGGGGGCGGTATTGCCGGGGGCGGGGGTGTGCCGTCCCCGCGGGCGCAGGTCCTGATCACCGTCCCGGTCCTGTCCCTCCTGGGCGTCACCGAGGAACCAGCCACCCTGGACGGGTACGGGCCGATCCCGCCGTCCATGGCCCGCCGCCTGATCACCGACGGCGCCGACTCCTTCTACCGCGTCCTGACCGACCCCCGCGACGGCGCCCCGCTGGAAATCGGACGGACCAGCTACCGCCTCAACAAGACCCAGCGCCAATGGCTCCGCCTCCGCGACGGCAGGTGCCCCTTCCCCGGCTGCAACAACCACTCCCTGGACAACGAAGCAGACCACCTCCTGGCCTGGGCCGACGGAGGCACCACCGGCATCTCCAACCTCGGCCAACCTTGCCCCCGGCACCACCGCCTCAAACACGGCTCCGCCTGGAAACCAACCGGGGCCAGCAAAGACAACCCACCCGGGTGGACCTCCCCGTCACGGCGGCACTACCCCAGCGAACACCAGGACTGGGAACCACCCCACTGGCCCCACCACATCCCGATCACCGACCCAGACACAGACACCGACCCAGGCCCAGGCCCAGGCCCGGACCACGGCCTGCCCGCAGATCCAGGCCATCATCCGGACCCGGCGCCCACCGGGCACCCCGGCCAGGACCCCGGCCCGGATCCAGGCCATCAGCCGAACCCGGCGCTCACCGGGCACCCCGGCCGGGACCCCGGCCAGGACCCCGGCCGCGATCCTGAACCGGAACTGCCCCGGGACCCCTTCCCGGACTGGCACAAATTCACAGCCCGGCACCAATTCACGGCCGGGCACCGCAATAAATACGGACGATGCAGTCTGGCCGGCGCCCCTCGGTGACCCTTGCCGAAGAGCTTCCTGCTCCAGTGCGCCTGATCGACCAACAGCAACCCTTTTCGGCAAGGCAATCCCCAAGCCCCAATCCCGCCACGTGGGTGGCACGCCCGCGGCTGGACGAAGGGGCCGCTCAGGGTCTGATGCTCCTATCGTGTGTCAAGCGGTGGCGAGCCAGTTTCTGTAGCGATCGGCGAGTTCGGGCAGCGGCCGGGCTTTGCGCTCGATATCGGAGATCCGGGCGGGCCACGTGCTTAAGGCTACGGCCACTTGACTGAGGGTGATGTTCTTTTTCGTGCGAATGGCGCGGAGGTCGGCTTGGACCGTCCTTACTGCTGGGCTGGTAAGGATGCGGTAGATCTCTCGGACGATGGCCCTTTTGAGGCAGCGGATGATTTCCTTCTTGCTCTTGCCATCCTGTGTGCGGCGCTCGACGTAGGCGCGGGTTTTGGGGTCGTGGCGCATTCGGACGAGTGCGATGCGGTGGAGGGCGGCGTTACCCTGTCTGTCGCCGCCACGGTTGAGCCGGTGGCGGGTGGTGCGCCCGGAGGACGCCGGGATTGGCGCGGCGCCGCAGAGCGCGGCGAACGACGCTTCGTTGCGGATCCGCTCTGGGTTGCCGCCCGCGGTCACGACGAGTTGCGCGGCGACCAGGGTCCCGACGCCGTAGACATCCAGCAATGCTGGGTGGTGCGCCTGGACGAGTTCATGCAATTGCGTCTCGATGCCGGCGACGCGGTCTGAGAGCTCCTGGTGGGCGCAAGCCATCGTCTTCAGGGCCAGCCCGGCGGCGTCTTCAGGGCCGGCCAGATCGGATCCAGGACGACTACTGGCCAGACGGCGCAGCAGCGCGTCCGTGTCCAGGTCCCGGTATCTGGCGCGGACCGGTTCTGGAGCGGTGATCAGCAGCCCTTTAATGGCGTTGGAGATCGAGGTCATGGAGGAGACGAACCGTTTCCGCGCGCCGAGCAGGAATCGGATGGATTCAGCGGCGGTGTTGGTGTCTTTCGGGATGGAGATGCCACGGCCGGAAAGCACCGTACGGGCAGCTTCGACTGCGTCGACAGGATCTGATTTCCCATTCATCCGGCGCACCTGCCGGGTAGGGCGCAGGACTTCCAGCACGGTGTGTCCGGCGGACTGAAGGGCCCGGGTCAGGCCGGCGCCGTAGGAGTTGGTGCCCTCGACACCGATCCCCCGGACGGGGCCGGCTGAGGCTACGGCATCGATGAGCGCGGCATAGCCACGGCTGTCCGCCGTGAACGTCGCGGTGGAGACCACCGCGCCGTTCTCGGTGAGAATGGCAAGGGTGTGAGTGTCGGTGTGGGTGTCGACCCCGGCGACGCGTCCGGCCGCGTCGACATCCGCTCTCGCGTGTGGCATATGGTGTCCTTCCAAGCAACGGTTCGGGTTGTCACCGTTGGCCCTGTCGGCCGCAGACAGGACGCTGAAGGGACGCGCACCATGGCAGGGCCAACTGGTCATGGGATCGGTCATGCTCCTATGAGGTCATGAACCGGCAGAGCCCACGGCTGGTCCCGGGAACGCAGGACAAATCAGGTCAAGGACAGGTCCCCCGAAGGGGGCCGCCAGTCAAGTATCGGGTCACTGCATTCCCGGACCCTTCCAGTATCAGCGTCAAGTTTTCGGTGTAACTGGTTTTGATTTTATTTCTTGCCGGCGGACAGGCGTCCGTCGAAGGTGACTTCGAAGGCATTGAGCGCAGCCTTCCAGCGGTTGGACCAGCGTTGTCGGCCCGTCCCGGTGGGGTCCAGACTCATGACCGCCAGATAGACGCATTTGAGCGCGGCCTGCTCCGTGGGGAAGTGTCCGCGGGCATTCACGGCTCGCCGGATGCGCGCGTTGATGCTCTCTATGGCGTTGGTCGTGCAGATGATCGTGCGGATCTCGCGGTCGAACTGCAGGAAGGGCACGAATTCGGCCCAGGCGTTGGTCCAGAGCCGGATGATCGCCGGGTAGCGCTTTTCCCACTTCTCGCTGAACTCCACGAACCGGTCCAGGGCATCGGATTCCGACGCCGCCGTGTAGACGGGCTTGAGGTCCTTCGCGATCGCGGACCAGTCCTTCTTCGACGCGTAGCGGAACGAGTTGCGCAAAAGGTGAACAATGCAGGTCTGGGTGATCGTCTGAGGCCAGACGGTGGCGATGGCCTCGGGCAGGCCCTTGAGCCCGTCACAGACCACAATCAGGCAGTCCTGGGTGCCGCGGTTCTTGATCTCGGACAGGACCCGCAGCCAGTACTTCGCCCCCTCCCTGTCACCGTGCTCGCCGGCCCAGAGCCCAAGGATGTCACGGGTGCCCTCGCAGGTCACCGCCAGCGCCACGTAGATCGGCCGGTTCGTGACCTGCCCGTCGCGGATCTTCACGTTCACCGCGTCGATGAAGATCACCGGATAGACCGGATCCAGCGGCCGGCTCTGCCAGGCCGACAAACCCTCCAAGACCTTCTCCGTGATGGTGGAGATCGTCTGCTTGGAGACCTCCGCGCCGTAGACCTCGGCCAGGTGGGCGCAGATCTCCCCGTGCGTGAGTCCCTTGGCGGACAGCGAGATGACCAGGTCATCGAGCCCGGACAGGCGGCGCTGCCGCTTCCTGACCAGCTCCGGGGTGAACGAGCCGTCCCGATCCCGCGGCACCGCGATCTGCACCGGACCGGCCTCGGTCAACAGCTCCTTGGACCGGGTGCCGTTCCGCGAGTTCCCGCCGTCCCTGCCAGCCGGATCGTGCCGGGCGTAGCCCAGATGGTCCTCCATCTCGCCCTCCAGCGCCGATTCCACGACCATCTTCGTCAGCCGGGACAGCAGCCCGCCCTCACCGGTCAGCCGCAGGCCTTCCGCACGCGCCCGCTCACTCAGCTGCTGCACCAACTGCTCATCCAGCGCGTCCGCCGGAGCCGGCGCAACCATGCTCGTCGCAGCAGTCACATCACTAATCACATCAGTCACGGCAACCTCCTAATTCTCTGGAGTTACACCGTTTAAATTACAGTCCCGCCGCTCATCGTGCGAGGATCCTCGCTCGTGGGAATAATCTTGCTCGCCGGTGTAAGGAATGGCCCTTCACGGGACACTTGGCCATCGGGAACAAGTCATCCGATGTTCGGGGGAATAGGGTGGAGCACATGAAGTCCACACCGGTCACCCTCTGTTTCCTGCTCCGCGAGGAGGCCGCCGGCTCCACCGAGGTGCTGCTGGGACTCAAGCGGACGGGCTTTGGCACGGGCAAGATCGTCGGCATCGGCGGGCACGTCGAGGCGGGGGAGACCGATGCGGAGGCCGTCTGCCGGGAGGTCTGGGAGGAAGCCGGCATCGTCGTACGCCAGGAGGACCTGGCCCACGCGGGGGTGGTGGAGTTCGTCTTCCCGGCCCGGCCGGAATGGAACATGTACTGCCGTCTCTACACCACCCGGCGCTGGCAGGGCGAGCCGTCCGAAAGCCTCGAAATAACCCCGCAATGGTTCGACACCGCGGCCCTGCCCCTGCACCGCATGTGGCAGGACGCAGCCCACTGGCTGCCGGCCGCCCTGGCGGGCGAGGCCCACGACGTCGTCGTTGTCCTCAACGATGACAACGAGACCGTGGCGTCGATTGAAGGACTTTCAGGGCGGATGTAACCGTTCCCCGCCGGCCGGAAACACACAGGTATCCTGCAGCTCAGGACACCACGGGCGGGATTGAAAGAACGACTGGTAGCGCACACACAGAACTGGGGGACGGGCATGGCTTCGACCAAGGACAACGCCACGGGAAGAGTCTTCAGTGACGACGGAATGACGCAAGACTCCTCCGCGGAGACGGCCACCCGCCGTCGATGGCCGCGGGTGGCCGCATTGGCGGCAGTTGCTGCGGCCGTGGTGACCGGCGGTATCGTGGCGGCCGGCAACCTGGGCTCAGTGCCCGCGCCGGCCGACGGCGCCGGGCGTGTGACGCCTCCAACCGCTGCGGCGTCGCTGACGGTCACACCGATGCCGAGCACCGCGCCGTCGGTTTCCGTGCCGGCGGTTGCTGCCCCTTCGGCGACGACCGCAGCCCCTGCCGGAGAATGGCGGACCTTCACCAGTGCCGATGGAAAAGTCAGCTTCGACTATCCTGCCGAGTGGAGCGTTGCGGCGCCGCCAGGCGCTGCCGGGTCCACGGCCCTCGATGTCGACGTGTCTGATGCGGCCGGAATAGTGCTGGCCTCCCTGCACTACGGACCGACCGGCGCAGGGCTCGGAGGCCGCTGCGAAGGCGAGGTTCCGTACAGCGTTCTGGATTCAATGGAGCTGGCGTTGCCCTACAACACCGGGGCAGCCGATACCATCACACCCAGGTTTGCCTTCCGTGCCCTCCAGGAACCGGACCGCGTCACCGCCTCCTATGGAATTACGGGCAGCGTGGCTGGCAAGGATGGAAAGTCATGCATGTTCTACAACGTGGTCAGTGGTCCGGCAGAGTCGCCGCTGTACTCCTTTGCCGACACCGTCCAGGTCAACGCCGGCGGTGCCGGCGAGATCGGTAACCGTATGGGCGCCAAAACGTTCCGCTCGCTGGACGAGGCGAGGGCCTACATGCAGACCCCCGAGTACTTGAACGCGAAGCGCATGATCACCTCGCTGAAAATCAAAGCCGGCTAAGGCAGCGCAGGTTAGGGCAGAAAAGGCGGGCCGGCCACCTCGCGAAAGGTGACCGGCCCGCCGTCGTGCGCTGCATCAAAAAAGGACTAGGGCAGGTGCCGCTCCTCGACGCCGTTGTATTCGCTCAGCGGACGGATCAGCGAGTTGGCATCGAGCTGTTCCATGATGTGCGCCGTCCAGCCGGTGATGCGGCTGGCGACAAACAGGGGAGTGAAGGTCGCGGTGTCGAACCCCATCAGGTGGTAGGTGGGACCGGTCGGATAATCCAGGTTCGGCTTGATCGCCTTGGCCTCGTCCATCGCCGACTCCAGGCCGGTGTACAGGCCCAGCAGTTCAGGGCGGCCGTAGTGCGCAATCATCTTGTCCAGGGCCGCTTTCATGGTGGGCACCCGGGAGTCGCCGTGTTTGTAGACGCGGTGGCCGAAGCCCATGACCTTCTTCTTTTGGGCCAGGGCGTCTTCCATCCAGGCCTTGGCCCGCGTCGCTGCCTCGTCCAGTGACTCCTCCGGGCGGATGCCGATCTCGTCGAAGGTATGCATGACGGCCTCGTTGGCTCCGCCGTGCAGCGCACCCTTCAGTGCGCCGATGGCGCCGGTCACGGCCGAGTGCAGGTCCGAGAGCGTGGACGTGATCACCCGGGCCGTGAACGTGGAGGCGTTGAAGGAGTGCTCAGCGTACAAAATCATCGAGACATTGAAGGCGTCGACTACTTCCGGTACCTGTTCCTCACCGAACGTCATCCAGAGGAAGTTGGCGTCGTAACCCAGGTCCTCGCGGGGCTCCACCAGCTCCTGGCCGTGACGGCGGCGCTGGTCGTAGGCCACCACCGCGGGCATCGCAGCGAACAGATCAATGGCCTTGGCCAGGTTGGCTTCCCGCGAGGAATCCTCGGCCAGCGGGTGCCGGGCCCCCATCACGGAAGCGGCCGTCCGGCAGACATCCATCGGGTGCGAGGTGGTCGGCAGCGCGTCGATGACCTGTTTGACCACCGGGTCCAGGGCACGTCCGGCGCGTTCCCGTGCGGTGAACTCGGCCAGCTGCTCCGGGGTGGGAAGTTCGCCGTTCCACAGCAAGTAGGCAACTTCCTCGAAGCTGCACCTGGCGGCCAGCTCCTGCACCGGGTAGCCCCGGTACAGCAGCGAGTTGGTGTCCGGGTTTACCTTGGAAACCGCGGTGTAGTCCACCACGACGCCGGCGAGGCCCTTTTTGATGTCTTGTTCAGCCATGCTGAAACTCCTTCGTTCCTGTCGCCTGTTGTGCCGGCCGGGGCCGGAATTCCATGTGGAGCTTACTTGCCGGGGATCTGGAAATTGAAGACCCCGGTGTCGAAGCGGTTGTAGGCCTCGTAGTCAACGAGGTCATACAAACGCGCACGGGTCAGCATGCTTCCAACCTGTGCTTCCTGCGTTCCGTCGGCCCTAATCGATTCCAGAGTACGCTCCGCAGCGCCCATGGCACTACGGAGCAGCGTGACCGGATAAATGACCATGTTGACCCCGACGCCGGCCAGCTCATCCACCGTAAACAGGGCACTCTGGCCGAATTCGGTCATGTTGGCCAGGATCGGCACGTCGACGGCGTCGCGGATCGCCCGGAACTCGCTGAGGTCCTTCATGGCCTCGGGGAAGATCGCGTCCGCGCCCGCTTCCACCAGGGCGCGTGCCCGGTCCTGGGTGGCCTGCAGACCGTCGGTGGCGCGGATGTCGGTGCGTGCCATGATCAGGAAGTTGGGGTCCCGGCGGGCGTCGGCCGCAGCACGGATCCGCTTGGTGGCGGTGTCCAGGTCCACGACGTTCTTGCCGTCCAGGTGGCCGCAGCGCTTCGGGTTGAACTGGTCTTCAATGTGGCAGCCGGCCAGGCCCGCGTTCTCCAGTTCCTGCACGCTGCGGGCCACATTCATCGGCTCGCCGAAGCCGGTGTCGGCGTCGACGATGCAGGGCAGATCGGTCATCCGGGCGATCTGTCCGGCCCGGGTGGCGACCTCGGTCAGCGTCGTGAGTCCGATGTCCGGCAGGCCGAGGTCGTTGGCCAGGACGGCGCCGGAGATGTACACCCCGGCGAAGCCCTTCTCCTCGATCAGCCGCGCCGAGAGCGGGTTGAACGCGCCCGGAAACTGCTGGATGGTCCCGGAAGCCAGGAGCTCCCGGAACCGGATCCGCTTCTGCTCCGGCGTGGTCTTTGAATACAGCATCAGAAGAGTCCCTTCGGTGCGGCGGCGGGGTCGATCACGCCGTCGGCCGCCTTGATGTTGAGCTGGTCCAGTTCGCCGGCCGCCAGCTCGGGCAGGCGCGCCGCGGCCGCGAGGAAACGCTCAATCTCTTCTTCCGCCACGAGGCCCGCGGCCAGGGTGCGGAACTTGTGGACGTACTGCGCGCGCGCGAACGGCCGGGCGCCCAGCGGGTGGGCATCCGCGACGGCGATCTGGTCGGTGATGACCGTGCCGTCCGCCAGCGTGATCTCCACGGAACCGCCGAAGGCCTTCTCGTCGATGTCCAGGGAGTGGTAGCGCCGGGTCCATTCCGGATCCTCGACCGTGGTGACCTTGTGCCACAGTTCCACCGTGTCCGGGCGCGCCGCGCGCTTCGGGGCGTAGGAATCGATGTGGTGCCAGGCGCCGTCCTGCAGGGCGACCGTGAAGATGTACGGGATGGAGTGATCCAGCGTTTCGCGGCTGGCCGTGGGGCTGTACTTCTGCGGATCGTTGGCGCCGGAGCCGATCACGTAGTGCGTGTGGTGGCTCGTCTTGATGAGGACCGACTTCACGTTGGCGGGGTCGGTGACCTCCGGGTGCTCGCCGTGCAGCTTGCGGGCCAGGTCGATCCAGGCCTGGGCCTGGTACTCGGCCGAGTGCTCCTTGGTATACGTGTCCAGGATGGCGCGCTTGGCCTCGCCGGCTTCCGGCAGCGGCACGACGTAAGAGGCGTCCGGGCCGTCCAACATCCACGCGATCACGCCGTCTTCGCCCTCGTAGATCGGCACCGGGGAGGTCTGGCCGCGCATGGCCCGGTCCGCGGACTCGATGGCCATCTTGCCCGCGAAGGCAGGGGCGTGGGCCTTCCAGGTGGAGATCTCGCCCTTGCGGGACTGCCGGGTGGCCGTGGTTGTGTGCAGGGCCTGGCCGACGGACTGGAAAATGGTCTCGACGTCGAGACCGAGGAGGGTGCCGATGCCGGCGGCGGCCGAGGGGCCGAGGTGCGCGACGTGGTCGATCTTGTGCTTGTGCAGGCAGATGGCCTTGACCAGGTTGACCTGGATCTCGTAGCCGGTGGCGATGCCGCGGATCAGGTCCTGGCCGCTGGAACCGAGGTGCTGGCCCACGGCCAGGATCGGCGGGATGTTGTCGCCCGGGTGGGAGTAGTCCGCGGCGAGGAAGGTGTCGTGGTAGTCGAGTTCACGGACCGCGACGCCGTTCGCCCAGGCGGCCCATTCGGGGGAGACACGTTCGTCGATGCCGAAGACCTTGGAACCTTCGCCGCCGGTGCTGGGGCCGTGGGTCAGTGCCTGGGCGCGCGCCGCGACGATGGGCGCGCGGTTCAGCGAAGCGATCGCCACAGAGGCGTTGTCGATGACCCGGTTGATCACCATGTCGGTGACTTCGTCGGTCACGGCCACGGGATCGGCGGCCACCCTGGCGATCTTGTGGGCGAGCTGGTCCTCGCGGCCCAGGTTTTCCTCGCTCTTGTAAACGCGGACGTGGTGTTCCTTAACCATGGTGCTCCTTCTAGTGAGGTACGTGCGTGGCTTTAACGTGGGAAAGACTGCGGTGCAGGTGGAGCGTGGTGGCGGCCTCGGCCAGCCGGGGGTTGCCGGCGGCAATCGCCTCCGCGATGGCGGCGTGCTCGGCGGCGGCGGCGGTGAGCCGGGCGGCGTCGTCGGCGGCCAGCCTGCGGACCCGGACCAGATGGACGCGCAGGCTGCGCATCGCCTGGGCCAGGTAGGAGTTGGAGATCGCGGCGTCGATGGCGGCGTCCAGCCGCCCGACGAGCCCGTAGTAATCGTGCCGGGCCGGGTCCTCGCCGCTGATCAGGCCCGGGGCCTGGAGCAGTTCAGCCTGCAGCTGCTCGAAGGTCGCGGGGTCGCCACGCTCGGCGGCCAGGGCCGCCGCCTTGCCCTCAAGAGTCTCGCGAAGTTCGAACAGCTCATCGATGTCCTCCAGCGAAATGTCGGTCACGACGACGCCGCGGCCGCCCGCCGCCGTCGTCAGGCCCTCCGCGGTGAGCCGGCTCAGTGCCTCCCGCAACGGGGTGCGCGAGACGCCGAGCCGCTCGGCCTGCTCCACTTCGGCGAGCACCGTTCCGGGCAGGAGACGCCATTCAATGATGTCGTCGCGAAGGGCCGCGTAGGCCTTGTCGCTGGCGCGCATCCTGGCTCCTTCGTTGGGTGGACTGCGGGATGAAACACCAACAGTGTATACACGGCTCGTCCTTTTGCCCAGCAATGTGGCCTAAAGGCCGTCCAGATCCTCCTCCATCGACTGTCAATGTATACACAAATCCTTGTGTTCCCCGAGGGCTCCGGGCTACCATGAGCTGCATCACAACGTCGTGGACGGGATTTATTTCATGGTCACCAAGAGCTACCGGGACAGTTACGAACGCAGCCTGGAACAGCCCTCCGAGTTCTGGCTGGAAGCCGCGCGCAGGATTTCATGGTCCAGGCCGCCGCGGCAGGCCCTCGACTCCAGCCGGGCACCCCTCTACGGCTGGTTTCCGGACGGCACGCTGAACACGTCCTATAACGCCCTGGACCGCCATGTCGAGGAGGGCCGCGGCGGCCAGGACGCCCTGATCTACGACTCCGCCATGCTGGGCAAGCAGCAGCGCTTCAGCTACGCCGAACTCACAGACCTGGTGGCCCGCTTTGCCGGCGTCCTGCGCAGCCACGGCGTGGGCAAGGGCGACCGCGTCGTAATCTACATGCCGATGATCCCCGAGGCGGCAATCGCGATGCTGGCGACCGCCCGGCTCGGCGCCGTGCACTCCGTGGTCTTCGGCGGCTTCGCGCCCAAGGAGCTGGCGGCCCGCATCTGGGACGCAGCCCCCGCCGCAATCGTGACGGCATCCGGAGGCCTCGAGCCGTCGCGGCGGATCGAGTACCTGCCCGCCGTTGCCGAGGCCCTGGACCTCGCCGGAACGCCCAAGACCCCGGTACTGGTCAAGGCACGGGAAGGGTTTGCCTCCTCGGCGGCCGAGCACACCGGCTGGCTGGACTGGGACACCGAGATGGCCGAAGCCCGGTCCGCCGCCCCGGTCGAGGTCCAGGCGACGGATCCGCTCTACATCCTCTATACCTCGGGAACCACCGGCGCCCCCAAGGGCGTCGTGCGGGACAACGGCGGCCATGCCGTGGCGCTGAGCTGGACAATGGAGAATCTGTACGGCATCCGGCCCGGGGACGTGATGTGGACGGCCTCCGACGTCGGCTGGGTGGTGGGCCACTCCTACATCGTCTACGGGCCGCTGCTGGCCGGGGCCACCACCGTCCTGTACGAGGGAAAGCCGGTGGGGACCCCCGACGCCGGGGCGTTCTGGCGGGTGATCCAGGACCACAAGGTCAACGTGCTGTTCACCGCTCCCACCGCGCTGCGGGCCATCCGGAAAGCCGACCCGGAGGCGCAGCTGCTCGGAAAGTACGACATCTCCAGCCTGCGGACCCTGTTCGCGGCCGGCGAGCGTCTGGACACGGACACCTTCCACTGGGCCGCCCGGGTCCTCGATGTTCCGGTGGTGGACCACTGGTGGCAGACCGAGACCGGCTGGGCCATCTGCGCCAACCCCCGCGGCTTTGGCGGGCTGCCGATCAAGGCCGGCTCGCCCAGCGTGCCGATGCCCGGCTTCAGGCTCGCGATCGTCGACGCTGCGGGTGGGGACGTCGAGGCCGGCACGGAAGGCAACATCGTCCTGGGCCTGCCGCTGCCGCCGGGCACGCTGACGACGCTCTGGCGCAACGACGAACGCTACGTGTCGTCCTATCTGCAGGCATTCGAGGGCTACTACGCCACGGGCGACTCCGGCTACCGGGACGAGGACGGCTACGTTTTTGTCATGGGCCGCACCGACGACATCATCAACGTGGCCGGACACCGGCTGTCCACCGGCGCGATGGAACAGGTCATCGGGCAGCATCCCGCGGTGGCCGAATGCGCCGTGATCGGTCTCGCGGATCCGCTCAAGGGCCAGCGCCCCAGCGGCTACGTGGTGCTCAAATCCGGGGTGGACGTCCCCGAGGACGTCCTGGTCAAGGACCTCATCGCCCTGGTCCGGCGGGACATCGGGGCGGTCGCGGACTTCAAGCACGTCACCGTGGTGGAGGCCCTCCCGAAAACGCGTTCGGGCAAGATCCTGCGCAAAACCATGCGCCAGATAGCCGACGGCGACGACTACGTGGTGCCGTCCACCATCGAGGACGCCGGGGTGATTGACCAGCTGCTCGGAACCCTGCGCCCCGCCGCACGCGGAGACTAACCCTGGGAGGTGGCGGCCTGATGGTAGCAGGAGAAGTGGTAGGGGGAGCAGGAGGCTTACGACGGCGGCCGGTTCCAGCGGTATTCGTTCTCCGGCCGGCCGGGCGCGCCGTAGCGCGCCGTGCGCGAGACCGTTCCGGCGTCGGCGAGGTACTCGAGGTAGCGACGGGCGGTCACGCGGGACATGCCAAGCGCCTCCATCACCTCGCTGGCGGACACCGCCCCGGTCTGCAGTTTCAGAAAGTCCTGCACGGATTCCAGCGTGGACACGGCAAGGCCCTTGGGCAGCGGCAGCTCGGACGGCGCCCGCAGGCTGGCAAAAGCCTGGTCCACGTCGCTTTGGGAAGCACCGGCCCCGGAGACCCCGGTACCGGACGAGGCCAGTTGCTGCCGGAACTGCCGGTAACTGGCGAGTTTGTCCGCGAAGGTTGCGTAGGTGAACGGCTTGATCAGGTACTGGACCACTCCCGTTGCCACCGCGCTGCGGACGATGTTCAGCTCCCGCACGGCGGTGATGGCGATGATGTCCGCGAAGAGTCCCGCCGCCCGCATCCGGCGTGCGATGTCCAGCCCGTGGAGATCGGGGAGGTTCATATCGAGAAGGACAAGTTCCACCGGGTCGCCGGAAGCCGCGAACTCGGTGAGCAGCCGCAGAGCCGACTGGCCGTCCGGCGCCGTGCCCGCAAGCACGAATCCCTCAAGCCGGCCCACATAGGCAGCATGGGCCGCCGACGCCACTGGCTCGTCCTCCACGACGAGGACGCGGATGTCGCTCACTGGTACTGCTCCTCTTTGTCGGTTCCGGGCGCCATTGCCGGCAGGAAGACATGGAACTGTGCCCCGTCTGTGCCGGTGATGGTCATGGTACCGTCCAGGCGCTGTACAGCCTGCCGCACGAGGGCCAGGCCTACCCCGCGTCCGAAAGCCCCGGACTTTTTGGTGCTGAATCCATGTTTGAAGATATGTTCCACGGCTGCCGGGTCAACTCCCGAGCCGGAATCCCGGACGGTGATGTCCAGGCCCTCGGCGTCGGACTCCACCGTCAGCTCCACTTCCTTGGGTGCCCGGCCGTCGGCAGCGGCGTCAATCGCGTTGTCCAGGAGGTTACCCAGGATGGTGACGAGGTCCTGCACTGCCAGTCCTGCCACGGAAGCGGACCCCGCCGTGCGCAGCGTCAGTTTCACCCCCCGTTCATTGGCTTCCGAAGCCTTGCCCATGATGAGGGCGCTGAGGACCGGCTCGTCAACCGAGCTGATCAGCTCGTCGGTGAGCTTCTGGCTGAGCTCAAGATCCTTGGTGGCGAAGTCCAGGGCCTCGCGCGTCCGGCCCAGCTCCAGCAGCGACACCATGGTGTGCAGCCGGTTGGCATGCTCATGCGTCTGCGCGCGGAGGGCATCCGAGAGCGTCTTCATGGTCTGAAGTTCACTGCCCAGGGACTCAATCTCCGTCCGGTCACGGAGGGTGGCCACCGTACCGAACAGTGCCGGACGGCGGCCGCCGGGCGAGTCCGGACCGAGGGCCGGGCCCTGGTTCACCACCACGATCCGGGGTCCTGTCAGATGGATCTCGTCGTGGGCCGTTCGCCCCGATTCAAAGAGCTCCTTCAGGCTCTCTGCCAGCGGGAGGTCGGCCAGGGATGGCGGCTGGGACGGATCATCACCGGATCCCCGGGGCTCGAGCCCCAGCAACTCAGCAGCCTGGTCGTTGTACATGACCACCCGCCCTTTTGTGTCGATCAGGATGAGCCCCTCGCGGACGGAGTGAAGGACTGATTCGTAGTAGGCAAAGAGCTGCGCCAGCTGCTCCGGCCCCCAGCCCCTGGTGACCCTGCGGAGGTAGCGGCCCAGCAGCCATGACGCCACGGACCCGCCCACCAGCAACGCGAGCCCGATGGCAAGCAGTGCCGGCAGCCGGCTGGAAAAGGCCACATCAACTGTCCGCACGGTGACACCGGCGGCCACCAGCGCCCTGACATTGCCGCCCGCATCCTTGACCGGCACGATGGTGCGCACCGACGGCCCCAGGGTTCCAGCCGTGACTTCGGTAAACACCTCGCCGTGAAGCGCCGCGTCGATTGCACCGATGTACGGTCTTCCGAGTTCCTCATCCCGGGGGTGCGTCCACCGGGTCCTGTCCGGCGCCATGATGGTGACGAAGTCCGCACCGGCTCCCGCCATAACCTGAAGCGCATACGGCTGCAGCACCGCTGACGGGTCCGGCTCGTCAGCCGCTTGGAGCACCAGGGGATTCGCAGCGACGGCGGCGGCCACTCCCGCCATGCGCCGCCCCGCTTCCTCGTAGGCGCGGTCCCGGGCATCCGTGAACGTGGCGGTTCCCACGACGGCGGTGAAGGCGAGCACGATCAGCAGATTGGCCACGAACAGCCTGCGGGCGATACTCCAGCGGCGGATCATCCGTACCTCCCATGACCAATATGAACGCAACAGTGAGCTAAGTCACGGTGTACCTAATGATGGATATCACACCGGACCGACGCGAAGAGCCCAGAGACTGAGCCGGAGCGCCTACCAGATTATCCCTAAGGAGACACATCATGGCTTCTCAACGAGGAGAGTCAGCAGCGCCTGTGAAGGCCGCCCGCAAGGGGCTGGACAAATCCCACTACCTCTACATTGCCGTCATTGCCGCCGTGATCCTGGGCGCCCTTGTCGGTCTGCTGTTCCCCGAGGTCGGCAAATCGATGAAACCGCTCGGCGACGGCTTCATCAAGCTCATCAAGATGATGATCGCGCCGATTATCTTCTGCACCATCGTCCTCGGCATTGGCTCCATCGCCAAGGCGGCCACCGTGGGCAAGGTGGGAGGCATGGCCCTGGGCTACTTTGTGCTTATGTCCACCTTCGCCCTGGGCATCGGCCTGGTCGTAGGCAACCTCATCCACCCCGGTGAAGGTTTGAAGCTGGCGGCGTACGACCCCAACAAGAAGGCCGAAGTAGACAGCACCGTCGCCTTCCTCCTGGGCATCATTCCGGGTGACATTCCCGTTCTGCCCACGCTCCTCGCCGCAATCCTCGTAGGTTTCGCCCTCCAGAAGATGGGTGCGCAGGGCGCTCCTGTCCTCAAGGCCATCGGCCACGGCCAGGCAGTGGTGTTCAGGATCCTCATCATGATCATGTGGCTTGCTCCGGTGGGCGCCTTCGGTGCCATCGCCGCTGTTGTCGGCGCCACTGGTGTCGCGGCAATCGTGAGCATGTTCACCCTCATGGTCGCCTTCTACATCACGTGCGCGCTCTTCATTGTCGTGATCCTCGGCGGCCTCCTGCAGGTGGTGACCGGCGTGAACATCTTCAAGCTGATGAAGTACCTGGCCCGTGAATACCTCCTGATCTTCTCCACCTCCTCTTCCGAGGCAGCACTGCCCCGCCTGATCGCCAAGATGGAGCACCTGGGCGTGTCCAAGCCGGTCGTCGGCGTAACCGTACCCACCGGTTACTCCTTCAACCTGGACGGCACCGCCATCTACCTGACCATGGCATCGCTGTTCGTGGCCAATGCCATGGGAACCCCGCTGGATCTTGGCGCCCAGGTATCCCTGCTGATCTTCATGATCATCGCCTCGAAGGGCGCAGCCGGTGTCACCGGTGCAGGCCTCGCCACGCTGGCCGCCGGCCTTCAGGCACACAAGCCCGAGCTCCTCGGCGGAGTAGGCATGATCGTCGGGATCGACCGCTTTATGTCCGAAGCACGCGCATTGACCAACTTCACCGGCAACGCTGTGGCCACCCTCCTGATCGGAACCTGGGTCAAGGAGGTCGACCGCGGGCAGGTTGACCGCGTCCTGTCCGGCGAAGAGCCGTTCGACGAGCAGACCATGATCGCTGGCCACCACGAGGTCAACGAAACCCCGGCCCAGCCGGCCCAGCCTGTTTCGGTCAACGCTTAGTCCCTCATAAGGCAAGCGCCCAGGCGCCCAGGACAACCGCCCGCACAGGACACCCTGTGCGGGCGGTTTTGTCACAGCTCGGAGGCAACCCTCGACCTCAACCAGAAGGTCAAGGCTCAAATGACGGCGGCTGTCAAGGTCCGTTGAATACCGTGTCGGGCGCTGTAACCTTGGGAGGAATAAGATCGGCGCTGGAAGCCCAGGGCAGGAATAAAAGCAGGCAGCAATATCAAGCACGACAATCACCGTCATCGAAAGTGTGGATAGATACGTGAGCAGCGAACAGGGTTCAGCAACTCTGGAAGGCACCGAACTCGATCTGGAAGACGCCGTGATGGGCCCGACCGGGCGCCCGCACCGCGACTTTCCGGAGCCAGCGCCGCTGTCATCCCACGGCCCTGCGCGGGTTATCGCCATGGTCAACCAGAAGGGCGGGGTGGGGAAGACCACTTCCACCATCAACCTCGCCGCCGCGCTGGCAGAATACGGCCGCCGGGTGCTGCTCGTCGACTTCGACCCGCAGGGCGCATTGTCCGCCGGCCTGGGCATCAACCCCCATGAACTCGATCTCACGGTCTACAACGTCCTGATGGACCGCAAGGTCGACATCCGCGACGCCATCCACAAGACCGGCGTCGAAAACGTGGACCTGCTGCCGGCCAACATCGACCTCTCCGCCGCGGAGGTCCAGCTGGTCAATGAGGTGGCCCGCGAACAGGTGCTGGACCGGGCGCTGAAGAAAGTCGAGGACGACTACGACGTCGTCCTGATCGACTGCCAGCCCTCACTCGGCCTGCTCACCGTCAACGCGCTGACGGCCGCCCACGGCGTCATCATTCCGCTGATCTGCGAATTCTTCGCCCTGCGCGCGGTGGCGCTGCTCGTCGAGACCATCGACAAGGTCCAGGACCGCCTGAACCCGCGGCTGCAGGTCGACGGCGTGCTCGCCACGATGTACGACGCCCGCACCCTGCACAGCCGCGAGGTCATCTCCCGCCTCGTGGAAGCTTTCGACGACAAGGTTTTCGAGACCGTCATCAAACGCTCCATCAAGTTTGCCGACGCCACGGTGGCCGCCGAGCCCATCACCAGCTACGCGGGCAACCACATCGGCGCCGAGGCCTACCGTAACCTCGCCAAAGAGCTTATTTCGCGCGGCGGCGCGCCCTAGTCAGGTCCATGGCAGAGTCGGGCGCTCCCACGGCGGAGCTGGAGATGCCGGCGGAGCTGGAACTTCCGGCCGGGCAGCAGGTGCCGGCCGGGCCGCCGGTCCCTGCCGGCGCCCCGGCGGTCAAGAGGCCGGGGTTTGAGGTCCGGCTGGCCAACTTCACCGGCCCCTTCGACCTCCTGCTGGGCCTGATTTCCAAGCACCAGCTGGACATCACCGAAGTGGCCCTGTCCACGGTCACCGATGAATTCATCAAGTACATCAAGGGCCTGCAGGCACTGGGGGAGGAATGGGCCCTGGACGAGGCCAGCGAATTCCTGGTCATCGCCGCGACCCTGCTGGACCTCAAGGCGGCCCGGTTGCTTCCCGCCGGCGAGGTCGAGGACGAGGAGGACATCGCGCTGCTGGAAGCCCGCGACCTGCTCTTCGCCCGGCTGCTGCAGTACAAGGCCTTTAAGCAGGTCGCCGGCCTGATGGGTTCCACCCTCGAGCTCGAGGGCCGCCGGTTTCCGCGTCAGGTTGCGCTCGAGGAACACTTCTCCGCGCTGCTGCCGGAACTCGTCTGGCGGCATACCCCGCAACAGTTCGCCGCCCTGGCCGAGACGGCACTCAAGCCCAAGGAAGCCGCCCCGACGGAGGTGGGGCTGGCCCACCTCCACGGCAGCCCCGTCAGCGTCAAGGAGCAGGCCGAGCTGCTTGGCCGCCGCCTGCGGCTGGGCAACCCGCTGACGTTCCGGGCGCTCATCGCCGACGCCGAGTCCTCCCTCGTCGTGGTGGCGCGGTTCCTGGCGCTGCTCGAGATGTTCCGGGACCGCGCGGTTTCCTTCGACCAGCTGCTGCCGCTGGGGGACCTGACCGTCCACTGGACGGCCGGGTCACAGGCGTGGAGCAGCGCGAACCTGAGTGAAGAATATGAGGAACAGCCTTGAGTAACACGCCTTTCGAGCCGGACCGTGACGAGCCGCCACGGTCCGGAGTCGAGGACGACGGTCCGGACCTCGACAGCCTGCCGGGCGGCGCCCGCGCCGCGCTGGAGGCGGTGCTGATGGTGATCGATGAACCGGCCACCGCCACCGGCCTGGCGGCGGGGCTGAATCTGACGGTCGACGTCGTCGAAGGACTGCTGGCGGATCTGCAGCGGGAGTATGACGGCTATACTGTTAATGCCCCGGATGTGGACGAAGCCAGCAGCAACGGTTTCAGCTCCACCGCCCGGGGTTTTGAATTGCGGAGTATCGCCGGAGGCTGGCGGATCTATTCCCGGGCTGAATTCGCCGATATTGTCGGCGGTTTCGTGCTGGAGGGACAGACAGCCAGGCTGACGCAGGCGGCGCTCGAAACGCTCGCCGTCATCGCTTACCGCCAACCCGTATCAAGGGCGCGGGTGTCTGCAATTCGAGGAGTCAATGTCGACTCTGTCGTGCGGACGCTGACGCAGCGGGCGCTGATTGAGGATTCGGGAACAGATCCCGAGTCCGGAGCCATCCTGTACCGCACGACGTCGTATTTCCTGGAACGCATGGGAATCGGCTCGGTAGCGGAATTACCGCAGCTTTCACCTCATCTTCCGGGGCTCGAAGGCATCGAAGAGTTTTACGATGCAGGAAGAATGTAGGCAGGAACACTGCCTGCGCACGAGTATCCACGAGGGCAGAAGCATTTTGCCCGAACTGGCGGGCATTGTCGGGAGGCAAGCCGCGCCGGTCAACACAACGAAGGACGGGTCATGACACAGGCGGGACGCCAGGGTTCACCACGTAGCGGTTCGGGACGCAACAGTGCTGGAAAAAACAGTGCCGGACAAAATGCGCCAGGCTTCGGCCGCGGCGCACAGGGCGCCGGACGCCCTGCACAAGGCGGCGCAGGCCGTAATTCCCAGGGCGGCGCAAGCCGCAGCGGGGGAGCCGGTTTCAAGGCCGGCGGAGACCGCCCATTCAAGCACCCGAAGCCGCGCGAAGAGGCCTTCATCGATCCGGACCTGCAGGGTCCCGGGGGCGCACCCGCCGACCGCCCCGCGTCCGGCGACTGGAAGTCCGGCGACCGGAAGCCCGGCGGTTTTACCGGCAAGGCAGCCGCCCGCAAGCCGGGCGCCCGCAAGCCCGGCTTCGGCAAGGACCCCGGCACCCCCGGGGCGCTCAAGCCCAAGCCGCGCACCGGCGCACCCAAGACCGCCGGCGCCCGTGCCTTCGGCAGCGAACGCTTTGGCCAGAACCTCGGCCCCGTGCGCCGGCCAGCCCGCAAGCGCGGACCCCGCGCCGAGGTGCCCCAGTCTGAACTGCACGACCAGGACGGCACCCGCCTGCAGAAAGTCATGGCTTCGGCCGGCGTCGCGTCGCGGCGCGTCTGCGAGGAAATGATCGCCGAAGGCCGCGTCGAGGTCGACGGCCAGGTCGTCACCGAGCTCGGCGTGCGCGTCGATCCGAAGACCGCCGTGATCCACGTCGACGGTCTCCGCATCCAGCTGGACGAGAACATGGTCTACATGGTCTTCAACAAGCCCAAGGGTGTCGTCTCCACCATGGAAGACCCGGACGGCCGCCCCTGCATCAGCGACTTCGTCCGGAACAGCCACGGTGAACGGCTCTTCCACGTGGGCCGGCTCGACGTCGCCACCGAGGGCCTGCTGCTGCTGACGAACGACGGCGAACTCGCCAACCGCCTGACGCACCCCTCCTACGAAGTGCCGAAGACCTACCTCGTGCAGGTCCGGGGGCCGTTCCCGCAGGGCATCGGCGCCGAGCTCAAGGCCGGTGTTGAACTCGAGGACGGCATCGCCTCGGTGGACTCCTTCAAGCTCGTCGACTCGACTCCGGGCCATGTGCTGATCGAGGTCGTCCTGCACTCGGGCAAGAACCGGATCGTCCGGCGGCTCTTCGACGCCGTCGGCTTCCCGGTCCTGCGCCTGGTCCGCGTCAAGGTCGGGCCCATCGGCCTGGGCGACCAGCGCCAGGGCAGCATCCGCAACCTCGGCAAGCAGGAAGTCGGTCACCTGCTGGCATCCGTAGGGCTGTAGGGCATGTCCGCTTTCCGCACCCACGGCCGCGGCCACCTGAATGGCCCGGTAGTGGTCATTGGGACCGGGCTGCTGGGCACCAGCATCGGGCTGGGGCTCCGGGGCCGCGGCGTGTCCGTGTTCCTCTCCGATCCCTCGCCCACGAACCAGGCCGTCGCCGTCGACATCGGCGCCGGCCTGCCGTTGGCGCGCCTGGACGCAGAACAGCCTGAACTCGTAGTGGTTGCCGCCCCGCCGGATGTCACCGCGGATGTCGTGGCCCGGGCCCTTCAGGACTACCCGGACGCGACCGTCGTCGACATCGCCAGCGTCAAGGCGGACATCCAGGCCGAGCTCCGCGGGCGTGGGGCGGATCTCGCCCGTTTTGTCGGGACCCATCCCATGGCAGGCCGGGAGAAGTCCGGCCCGGTAGCCGCCCGCGGCGAGCTGTTCACCTCCATGCCTTGGGTCCTCTGCCCCTCTGCGGAAACCTCGCCCGGGGCGCTGCAGGCTGCGCGGGCCCTCGCGACGGATCTTGGTGCCGTCGTGGCGGACTTTTCCGCCGAAGAACACGACGAGGCCGTGGCGCTCGTCTCCCACCTGCCCCAGATCATGTCCTCGCTCGTGGCCAGCCGGCTGCAGGGCACGCCCCTGCACGCGCTGTCCCTCGCGGGGAACGGCCTGCGGGACGTGACCCGCATCGCCGCGAGCGATCCCACGCTCTGGGTCCAGATCCTCGGCGCGAACGCGGACAAACTCGTCGGGATCCTGCACGGGGTCCGGGAAGACCTCAACCGCCTGATCGGCACGCTGGAGAACCCGACCGCCCCCGGTGCCCGGCTCGACCTTGCCCAGCTGATCAGCGAAGGCAACGCCGGGCAGTCCCGGATTCCGGGCAAGCACGGCGGACCGCCGCAGGCGTACTCCTGGCTGACGGTCCTGGTGGATGACACCCCGGGCCAGATCGCCCGGCTCCTCACGGAGATCGGCGAGATTGGCGTCAACCTCGAAGATCTCCGCCTCGATCACTCCTCGGGACAGAACGTGGGCATGGTGGAAATCTCCGTCCTGCCCAACAAGCATGACCTCCTCATCGAAGCCCTCAACGACCGCGGATGGCGGGTACTTCAGTAATGACACAGGAAATCATAGAAACGGTGGACGTTGTCCGGCCCGGAAAAAGCCTTGTCGTGGCGATCGACGGACCGTCCGGATCGGGCAAATCCAGCGTCAGCAAGGAAGTCGCGCGGCGGCTCAGGCTTGCCTATCTCGACACCGGCGCCATGTACCGTGCCCTGACCTGGTTCTGCCTGGATTCCGGCACGGACCTGGCGGACGGGGCCGCGGTCGAGGCCGCGGCGGAGAACCTTCCGTTGGAGGTCAGCACGAGCCCGCAGGACGAGTACGTCCGCGTCGGCGGCATCGACGTCACGCTCGCCATCCGGGAGCCGGCGATCTCCGCGGCCGTGAGTGCCGTGGCCACCACCCTCGGTGCCCGCACCGAACTGATCCGCCGCCAGCGCGAACTGATCGAACTGCACCACCGCCGCATGGTGGTCGAGGGGCGGGACATCACCACCGTCGTCGCGCCGCATGCCGAAGTACGGATGCTGCTCACCGCGAGCGAGGAGGCGCGCCTCCGCCGCCGGGGAATCCAGCTGGGCGGCAGCCAGAACGCCGAGCAGCTCGCCGCCCAGGTGACCCAGCGCGACGCCAGGGACTCCACCGTGGTGAATTTCATGCAGGCCGCCGACGGCGTCGTCACCCTGGACTCCTCGGACCTGGACTTCGCCCAGACCGTCGACGCCGCCCTCGGCATCGTGGACCGGGTTATCAACCACAAAGTCAGCAAACCGTGACTGAGCCGCAGCCGGCATTGCCGGGAGCGTGGACGACAAGCTGGAGCCGGCCCGTGGGCTGGCTCCTGGACCACGTCGTCTACCGGACCTCGGTAACGGGGCGGGCCAACGTCCCGGCCTCGGGACCGGTGATCTTCGCCGGGAACCACATCAGTTTCCTGGACGGTCCGGTCATGTTCGGCGCCGCACCCCGGCCGATGCACATCCTGGTCAAGAAGGAACTGTTCACCGGCTTCCTGGGCCGGGTGCTCACCGCCTCGGGCCAGCTGTCGGTTGACCGCGCGGGTGACCGTGCCGCCCTGCACAAAGCCCGGCGCGTGCTCGAGGCCGGTCGCTGCGTCGGCATCCTCCCCGAAGGAACCCGGGGGAGCGGCGAAGCCTCCGCCATCAACAACGGAGTCGCCTGGCTCGCGCTGAGCGCCGGAGCCACCGTGGTCCCCGTGGCCATTCTCGGCACCCGGATCAGCGGCGAGGACCTGGATGCGGTTCCCCGCCCGCGCCGGCAGTTGCATGTCAGCTTCGGCGGGGCCCTGAATGTCAGCCGCCGACCGGGCGAGACCGGCCGTGTTTCAATGGACAGGGCGGGAACCGAGATCCGCGCCGCATTGGCACGCCATGTCCAGGATTCCATCACCGGCAGCGGGCAGCCCTTGCCCGACGCGGATTCCCCGCAAGAACGTCATGAAGCAGTAGCCGGGACGCCGGCAGATCACCACCTAAGGAACGTGCAATGAGCGATACGACTCAAACCTCCGGCAACTTTGGCGCCGGCGAAGACGAATACACGCCCACCGGCACGGACCAGGTGGCTGAGCATCTTGCCGCGCTGGACGATGAGGAAGCGGAGGTCCGCGCGGCTTCCCTCCGGGCCGGCCTGGACGACTACGAACTCGACGAGGAAGACGCCGCCCTCCTGAGCGGCCGCTACGACGACGAGGACTTCGAGGGTCCGGTCAAGCTGGATCCCGTCCTCGCCATCATCGGCCGTCCCAACGTGGGCAAGTCCACCCTGGTCAACCGCATCCTCGGCCGCCGCGAAGCCGTGGTGGAAGACACCCCCGGCGTTACGCGCGACCGGGTCATGTACTCGGCCACCTGGAACGGCCGGAACTTCACGGTCGTCGACACCGGCGGGTGGGAGCACGATGCCCGCGGCATCCACGCCCGTGTGGCCGAGCAGGCCGAGATGGCCGTGGAACTCGCCGACGCCGTGCTGTTCGTCGTCGACTCCGCGGTCGGCGCCACGGCCACGGACGAAGCCGTCGTGAAGATGCTGCGCAAGTCCAAGAAGCCCGTCATCATAGTGGCCAACAAGGTGGACGACTTCGCGCAGGAAGCCGACTCGGCCACGCTCTGGGGCCTCGGCTTCGGCGAACCGTACCCCGTGTCGGCGCTCCACGGCCGCGGCGTTGCCGACCTGCTGGACCACGTCATGGACACCCTGCCCGAGTTCTCCACGATTGAGGGCCTGGAGCGGTCCGGCGGCCCGCGCCGCATCGCGCTGATCGGCCGGCCCAACGTCGGCAAGTCCTCGCTGCTGAACAAGCTGGCCGGCTCCGAGCGTGTGGTGGTGGACAACACCGCCGGCACCACGCGTGACCCGGTTGATGAGTTCATTGAACTCGGCGGCCGCACCTGGCGCTTTGTCGACACCGCCGGCATCCGCCGCCGCCAGCACATGGCACAGGGCGCAGACTTCTACGCCTCGCTGCGTACCCAGAGTGCGCTCGAAAAGGCCGAGGTCGCCGTCGTGCTGCTCGCCGTGGACGAGGTGCTCAGCGAGCAGGACGTCCGCATCCTGCAGCTGGCCATCGAATCGGGCCGCGCACTGGTCCTCGCGTTCAATAAGTGGGACCTGCTCGACGACGAACGCCGCACCTACCTGGAGCGTGAGATCGAGCAGGACCTGGCCCACGTGGCGTGGGCGCCGCGGGTCAACATTTCGGCGCTGACCGGCTGGCACAAGGACAAGCTCGTCCCGGCCCTGGACACCGCGCTGGAAAGCTGGGACAAGCGCATCCCCACCGGCCGCCTCAACGCCTTCCTGGGCGAACTGGTCGCGGCGCACCCGCACCCGGTCCGCGGCGGCAAGCAGCCCCGCATCCTCTTCGGCACTCAGGCCTCCAGCCGTCCGCCGAAGTTCGTCCTGTTCACCACCGGTTTCCTGGACCCGGGCTACCGCCGCTTCATCACACGCCGGCTCCGTGAGACCTTCGGTTTCGAGGGCACCCCGATCGAGGTCAACATGCGGGTCCGCGAAAAGCGCGGCAAGAAGCGTTAATTCCGACACACCAGGGGCGGTAACGCTTTGAAAATGTCACAGGCACCCTCCGGGATCGTGTAAGCTTTTGGAGGTGGTTCGGCCGGACTGCAGAGATGAAATCCTTTGGATAACAAGAGGATGGCATCGACGCGGAGAACGGCGGAACTGACGGGCTGTAGCGCAGCTTGGTAGCGCACTTGACTGGGGGTCAAGGGGTCGCAGGTTCAAATCCTGTCAGCCCGACCAGCACAAAAACCCCGCCATTCCCGAAGAGGGAATGGCGGGGTTTTCTGTTTCCCCACGGAGTCGCGGAGGCGCACCCGCGACTTCGCGCGCCGGTTATTTCAGGAAGCGCGACGTCCGGCGGTCGGCCAGGATCTTTCCCTTGGTCTGGCAGGTCGGACAGTACTGCAGGGCAGTGTCCGCAAATGAAACCTCCCGGACGGTATCACCGCACACCGGGCAGGCTTCGCCGGTCCGGGCGTGAACCCTCATGTGGCTGCGCTTGGCGTCTTTGAGTTCCGATGGCGCTTTGCCGTGCGCTTCCTTCAGGGCCGTCCCCAGGATGTTGTGGATCGCGTCGTAAAGTCCCTGGACCGCGTCCCGGTCCAGGGACTTTGCGATGGCGAAAGGTGACGTCCGGGCTGCGTGCAGGATCTCGTCGCTGTAAGCGTTCCCGATGCCGGCGATCACGCTTTGGCTCCTCAGCAGGCCCTTCACCTGCTGGGAGCTGGAACCCAGGATCCCCGCCAGGGCGTCGACATCGAACCCGGCGCTGAACGGGTCCGGTCCAAGCGCCCCGATGCCGGGAACGTCGTAGGGGTCCCTGACCACATAGACCGCGAGGCTTTTCTTCGTGCCGGCCTCCGTCAGATCCAGGCCGAGCTGACCGGTGGCGCTGGAGAACGACAGCCGTGCCGCTATGTGTCCCTTACCCATTTTCAGCTGGATGTCCGTGGGGGTGTCGGTGAAGCGGACCCAGCCGGCCCTCGCCAGATGGAAGACAAAATGCAATCCATCCGCCTCCAGGCTGATGAACTTGCCAAAGCGGCGGACCCCGGTGACCGCCCTGCCCTCGAGTTCGGCGAAGCGGGGATCCGCGGTCTTGAGTACCGCGAACGAGACGATCTGGATCTTCGTCAGCACAGCTCCTCGCAGGTGCTCGTCGAGAAAGTCCGTCAGGGCCGCCACTTCCGGAAGCTCGGGCATCGCCTAGCCCTTATCGGCTTTGCTGTCGAGGCCGCCTGCGTCTCTTGTCAGAACGGCTGCCTGTGCAAGTTCTGTCATGGCACCATCATGGCAGAGTCCTCCCGGGCGCCGGCCGCATCTGCCTATACTTTCAGCGGCGGGCAGTTCGAATGGCCGCCGTTGACATTGGTGATTGACCCGATGAAAGGCCCGTCATGAGCATCATTCCCGAAGAGTTGTCCTACACAGCAGAACACGAGTGGGTTTCGGCCCCGAACGCCGACGGAGTCGTGCGCGTGGGCATCACCGATTTTGCCCAGGACGCCCTCGGGGACGTCGTCTACGCCCAGATGCCCGAGGTGGGCAGCGCGATCAAGGCGAACGACGTCGTCGGCGAAGTCGAATCCACCAAGAGCGTCAGCGACATCTACGCCCCCGTCTCCGGCGAAGTGGTGTCCCGGAACGAGGCGCTGGATACCGATTCGGCCCTGATCAACTCGGATCCGTACGGCGAGGGCTGGCTGATTGAAATCAAGCTGGCCGAGCCCGACGCCGTCGAGTCGCTGCTCAGTGCGTCGGAGTACGAACAGCAGGTAGGCTAAAGGAAACGGTCTACGGGCCGGGCCGTTTGCGATACGTTCGACGGCCCGCCCGGGGCCGCACCGGATCTGCCAGGCATTTCCGGACGGTATGCGTTGTTTGCAGGGGGGACACCTGCAACGAATGAGGAGGATTCAATGTTTGGGCACGAACGGAAGGCCACAGGTGACCGTCGCGGCGCGGGTGGAGTGAAAGCTTCGGAGACCACGTCGATCAACCTCACCCCAGTGCGCGACGAACCCACCATCCCTCCGAAAGTCTCCGCCGACGAGCGGACGGCCGTCGAGTCGCTGCCGTTCGGCTCCGCCCTGCTGATCGCGCACTCCGGGCCGAACAGCGGCGCTCGCTTCCTGCTGGATTCGGATATCACGACGGCGGGCCGCCACCCGGACGCCGACATTTTCCTCGACGACGTCACGGTTTCACGCCGCCATGTCGAGTTCCGCCGCACGGCACGCAGCTTCGAAGTTGTGGATACCGGAAGCCTGAACGGCACTTACGTGAATCATGACCGCGTCGACAGTGTGGAGCTGAAGTCAGGCGACGAAGTGCAGATCGGGAAGTTCCGCCTCACCTTCTACCTGAGCCCTGCCCGCGCAGCAGGCAACGACTGATTCCGGGGTAGCTGCCTGTGGCAATGGCACAAGCGGAACGGCGCGGACCCCAGGTCCTGAACATCGGGGAAGTCCTGGCTCAACTGAGTGACGATTTCCCCACCATGACCGCGTCCAAAATCAGGTTCCTTGAGGAAAAGGGCCTCATCAATCCGCGGCGGACACCTGCCGGGTACCGGCAGTACGCGGAAAGCGACGTTGAGCGCCTGCGCTTCGTGCTGTCCCTCCAGCGCGACCAGTACCTCCCGCTGAAGGTCATCAAGGACTACCTTGACGCGATCGACCGCGGCGAACGACCGGACAACCTGCCCCAGGGCGTCACGGTGTCACCGCGGATTGTGTCCGCGGAGCTGGCCGCCGAGCTGCAGAACCGGGTGCGGCGGCTGAGCGAGGAACAGCTCCGCGCCGAGTCCGGCGCCAGTGTTCCGCTGCTCGAGTCCCTGTTGAGCTACGGCCTGATCGGGCACGTCAACGGAAAGTTCGACGAAAATGCCCTCCAGGTGGCGCGCGCCTGCGTCCAGTTGGAGACCCACGGCCTGGAACCACGTCACCTGCGGCCCTTCCAGGCAGCTGCAGACCGCGAATTCGGGCTCGTGGAGCGTGCGGTGGCCACTCTGACCTCACGGAAGGACGCCGCCTCCCAGGCCCGCGCCGCCGAGGCTGCGCGGGAACTCAGCGAGCTGTGCCTCTCGCTGCACCGGGCCCTGGTCCAGGACCGCATTTCGAGAATGGACATCTGATGATCGAGGTGGAGATTGTAGGTGTGCGGATCGAGTTGCCGTCCAACCAGCCGCTGGTCCTGCTCAAGGAGATCCACGGGGAACGCCACGTGCCGATCTGGATCGGCACGCCGGAAGCCAGCGCCATCGCCTTGGCGCAGCAGGGTGTGGTCCCGCCGCGGCCCATGACCCACGACCTGCTGGTGGACGTCGTGGAGTCCCTGGGGCACAGCATCGTCAGCGTCAACATCGTGGCGGTGGAGGACAACATCTTCTACGGCCAGCTCCAGTTCGAGAACGGCACCACCGTCAGCTCCCGGGCATCCGATGCGCTGGCCCTCGCGCTCCGCGCCAAATGCCGGATCTGGTGCGCCGACGCCGTCATGGACGAGGCCGGTGTCCGGATCACCGAACACGACGAGGGCGAGGACACGCACCCCGGCCCGGCGGTCGATGAAGAAGGCGAGCTGCGGCGCTTCCGGGAGTTCCTCGACGACGTCGAGCCCGAGGACTTCGCCGGCTGAGCCGGTAAAAGGTTCCGTTAAGGTTAAAGTCGAGGATGAAACTTTCGACACGCCTCCCGAATAGGCCCAACGTCTTTGACCTTGGGCTCCGGCGGGCCTAACGTCGGAGGTACAAGTTCCCATTGCATACAACAGCCGCGCAAGTCACACTGGAATGTGCAGCCCGGCCTAATTACACGGATGAATTTTGCGCCGTGTGTTGGTAACTCAGCCGGTCAGCTGACCGGTGATGCTGCAACTTCCCTCGGGGAGCCATGACAAGGAGGATCCACGTGAGTCCGAAAGGCGAAGCGGGCGAGCTTAAGCAGACCCCGGCGGCCGGCGTGGCCGTACCCGCCAGCGGTGCCCAGGGTCTGCTGTTCACCGAGGATCTTCCCGTCCTGGACGAAGACGCAGGCTATCGCGGGCCCACCGCTTGCAAGGCCGCCGGCATCACCTACCGCCAACTGGACTACTGGGCCCGGACCGGGCTCGTGGAACCCGCTGTGCGCGGTGCCGCCGGATCGGGCTCCCAGCGGCTCTACGGTTTCCGGGACATCCTGGTCCTCAAGGTCGTCAAGCGGCTCCTGGACACGGGCGTCTCACTCCAGCAGATCCGCACGGCCGTGGAACACCTGCGCGAGCGTGGCGTCGAGGACCTGGCCCAGATCACGCTTATGAGCGACGGCGCCAGCGTCTACGAGTGCACTTCGGCTGACGAGGTCATCGACCTTGTCCAGGGCGGGCAGGGAGTCTTCGGCATCGCCGTGGGCCGGGTCTGGCGTGAAGTGGAGGGCAGCCTCGCGGCGCTTCCCAGCGAACACGCCGCGGTCCAGTCCTTCCCCGACGACGAACTCAGCAAGCGCCGGGCCACCCGCAAGACGGGCTGACCCCCCGGACAACCCGGACACACGGCAAAGGCCGCCTTCCCCCGGAAGGCGGCCTTTGCCGTCTGTCCCGGACGGAGACGCCGGACGCTGGCCTAGCGCTGGCTGCGGTTGCGGACGCTGCCGGTGGTCTTCAGCAGGTTCGCCAGCAGTGCGTCGAAGAGCGCGGCAGTGTTCTTGGCCGAGTCGCCGGGCCAGTGGTGAATGGAGTGGGCCGCACCCTGGATCTGCTGCCAGTTGGCCTGTTCCGGAATGTGCGGGGCGAGAAGCAGGTCACCGAACATGGACTGCATCTCGGACAGCCTGAAGGCGTGCTCGGCGGAACCGCTGCGCACCCGGTTGGCAACAATGCCCGCGGGGGACAGGTTCGGGGCGAATTCCTTCCGGAACAGCTGGATCGCCCGCATCGTGCGCTCTGTGCCGGCAACGGAGAAAAGCCCCGGTTCTGCCACCAGGGTCACCTTGTCGCTCGCGGACCATGCCATCCTGGTGAGCCCGTTGAGGGACGGCGGGCAGTCGACGAGAACCAGCTCGTAGCCGTTGGCTCCGGCCAGCACCGCGGCGAGCCGGCGCAGGTCGCGGCGGCCAAGATCCGGCCGGTCGTAGATGCCGGTGTAGGCGGACCCGACAGCCACATCAAGGACGGACGCAGCAGAGCCGGCGGGGGAGGAGCCGTTACTTCCGGCCCGTTCCACCCAGCCGCTGGGAACAACGTTCTCGGCCAGGCGTGCGCGGCGGGGTGCCTTGAGCATCCGGCCGATATCCAGCTGCTCCGCCGGCCGGACTCCGAGGGCCGTGCTCGCATCCGCGTGCGGGTCAAGGTCGACGACGAGGGTAGGGATGCCGGCGGCCATCGCTGCGGACGCCAATCCGGTGGTCACCGATGTCTTGCCGACACCGCCTTTGAGGCTGCTGATGCTGACTACTTGCACGAGAAAAACCAATACCTAACGCCGGTTGCCGGGACGGGTCCTGCCGGCTCCTGCGTTCCAAGGAGCCGGGGCGAGCATGCGCCACCCACTCCTTCATCATATGTTGACGGTCCGTCGATTCCGGTTTCATCGGGTGGAGGGGCGGCAGATCCTCGGGAAGCTTTGCCCGCCCAGCCGGCTGCCGTGCGCGCCGGGGCATACGTGACGCATAATGCTGTGACGGTGGCCACAATGATTTGTGTTTGCCTAGGCCGGTCTTAGACACTGTGAGCACTTACCGATACGCCCGCGATGATGCAGGAGAAGTATGTTTTCCAAGATTCTGGTGGCCAACCGCGGCGAAATCGCGATCCGTGCCTTCCGCGCCGGCTACGAGCTCGGCGCCAAGACTGTAGCCGTGTTCCCCAACGAGGACCGTAATTCGATCCACCGCCAGAAAGCCGACGAGGCATATCTGATCGGCGAAGAGGGCCATCCGGTCCGGGCCTACCTCGACGTCGACGAGGTCGTACGTGTGGCCAAGGAAGCCGGAGCGGATGCCATCTACCCCGGCTATGGTTTCCTCTCCGAGAACCCGCGCCTGGCACGGGCCGCCGCCGAAGCCGGCATCACCTTCGTGGGTCCGCCCGCTGAGGTGCTGGAACTGGCCGGCAACAAGGTTGCCGCCCTTGAGGCAGCCCGCAAGGCCGGCGTCCCCGTCCTCAAGTCCAGCCAGCCGTCCAAGGACCTCGACGAACTCATCACCGCCGCCGACGAAATCGGCTTCCCGATCTTCGCCAAGGCCGTTGCCGGCGGCGGAGGCCGCGGGATGCGGCGCGTGGACACCCGGGAGGCACTGCCCGAAGCCCTGCAGGCCGCGATGCGGGAAGCGGACGCCGCCTTCGGTGACCCCACGATGTTCCTCGAACAGGCCGTGCTGCGCCCCCGCCACATCGAAGTCCAGATCCTGGCCGATGCCGAGGGCAACGTCATGCACCTCTTCGAGCGTGACTGTTCCATCCAGCGCCGCCACCAGAAGGTCATCGAGATCGCCCCGGCACCGAACCTGGACGAAGGCATCCGGCAGGCGCTCTACCGCGACGCCGTGAAGTTCGCCAAGGCGCTGAACTACGTCAACGCCGGAACCGTGGAGTTCCTGGTCGACACCGTCGGGGAGCGCGCCGGCCAGCACGTGTTCATCGAAATGAACCCGCGCATCCAGGTCGAGCACACCGTCACCGAGGAAGTGACCGACGTCGACCTCGTCCAGGCCCAGCTGCGGATCGCCGCCGGCGAGACCCTCGCGGACCTGGGCCTCTCGCAGGAGACCGTCCAGCTCAAGGGCGCAGCCCTGCAGTGCCGCATCACCACCGAGGACCCCGCCAACGGTTTCCGGCCCGACGTCGGCAAGATCACCGGTTACCGTTCCGCCGGTGGCGCCGGTGTCCGGCTCGACGGCGGCACCGTCTACTCGGGTGCCGAGATCAGCCCGCACTTCGACTCGATGCTGGTCAAGCTCACCTGCCGCGGCCGCGACTACCCGGCCGCCGTGGCCCGGGCCCGCCGCGCCTTGGCGGAGTTCCGCATCCGCGGGGTGTCCACCAACATCTCCTTCCTGCAGGCCGTGCTGGACGATGCCGACTTTGTGGCCGGCAACGTGGCCACCTCGTTCATTGACGAACGCCCCCAGCTGCTGAAGGCCCGTGTTTCCGCGGACCGCGGTACCAAGCTGCTGACCTGGCTCGCCGAGGTCACCGTCAACAAGCCCAACGGCGAACTCACGGTCCACAGTGACCCCGCCGACAAGCTCCCCGTCACGGACGACTCCGCGGCCCCGTCAGGGTCCCGCCAGCGGCTCCAGGAACTGGGACCGGAAGCCTTCGCCCAGGCCCTGCGTGCCCAGGATGCCGTGGCCGTCACGGACACCACCTTCCGGGACGCGCACCAGTCCCTGCTCGCCACCCGGGTCCGGACCCGGGACCTGGTGGCGGCCGGCCCGGCCGTCTCGAAACTGCTCCCGGAACTGCTCTCCGTCGAGGCCTGGGGCGGCGCCACTTACGACGTCGCCCTCCGATTCCTGGGCGAAGACCCCTGGGACCGCCTGGCCGCGCTGCGCAAGGCGCTGCCGAACGTCTGCCTGCAGATGCTCCTGCGCGGACGCAACACCGTGGGCTACACGCCGTACCCGGAAGAGGTCACGGTCGCGTTCGTCAACGAGGCGGCGGCCACCGGCATCGACATCTTCCGCATTTTCGACGCCCTCAATGACGTCAACCAGATGGCCCCGGCCATCCGGGCCGTCCGCGATACGGGCACCGCCGTCGCGGAGGTCGCCCTGTGCTACACCGCGGACATGCTGGATCCGGAGGAAAAGCTCTACACCCTGGACTACTATCTCGAGCTGGCCCAGAAGATCGTCGACGCCGGCGCGCACATCCTGGCCATCAAGGACATGGCCGGGCTGCTGCGCCCGGCGTCCGCCGCGCGCCTTGTCGGTGCGCTGCGCGAACGGTTCGACCTTCCCGTCCACCTGCACACCCACGACACCGCAGGCGGCCAGCTGGCCACGCTGCTGGCTGCCGTTGACGCCGGCGTGGACGCGGTGGACGTGGCATCGGCGTCGCTGGCCGGCACCACCAGCCAGCCCTCGGCCTCGGCGCTCGTGGCCGCGCTGGCCCACACCCCGCGCGACACCGGACTCAGCCTCGCGAACGTGTGCGCGCTGGAACCCTACTGGGAAGCCGTGCGGCGGGTGTATGCACCCTTCGAGTCCGGCCTGCCGGGCCCCACCGGACGCGTCTACCAGCACGAGATCCCCGGCGGCCAGCTCTCCAACCTGCGCCAGCAGGCAATGGCGCTCGGCCTCGGAGAGCAGTTCGAAGCCATCGAGGACATGTATACCGCAGCGGACCGGATCCTTGGCCGGCTCGTGAAGGTGACGCCGTCCTCCAAGGTGGTGGGCGACCTCGCCCTGCACCTCGTCGGCCTCAATGCCGACCCCGCGGACTTCAACGAGAACCCGCAGAAGTACGACATCCCGGACTCCGTGATCGGGTTCCTCTCCGGTGAACTGGGCGACCCGCCCGGAGGCTGGCCGGAACCCTTCCGCACCAAAGCCCTGCAGGGCCGCACCGTCAAGGTCCGCGACGTCGAGCTCAGTGCCGAGGACAGCGCCGCCCTCAACTCCGATTCCAGGACGCGGCAGCACACCCTCAACCGGCTGCTCTTCGCCGGACCGACCAAGGACTACCTGAAGAGCGTGGAAACGTACGGCAACCTCTCGGTGCTGGACACCCGCGACTACCTCTTCGGGCTGCAGCGCGGCGCGGAGCACGAAATCGAGCTGGAGAAGGGCGTCCGCCTGATCGCCTCGCTCGAAGCCGTTTCCGAACCGGACGAGAAGGGCATGCGCACCGTGATGTGCACCCTCAACGGCCAGTCCCGGCCGGTGATGGTCCGCGACCGTTCCGTGGTCAGCAACGTCAAGGCGGCCGAACGCGCCGACACCGCCCAGCCGGGCCAGGTGGCCGCCCCGTTCGCGGGTGCCGTCACCCTGACCGTCAAGACCGGGGACACGGTCAAGGCAGGCGATACCGTAGCCACGATCGAGGCCATGAAGATGGAAGCCTCAATCACGACGCCGGTGGCCGGCACCGTGTCGCGGCTTGCGATCAGCGCCGTGGAACAGGTCCAGGGCGGGGACCTGCTCCTGGTCGTCGAGTAACGCTTCCGGATCGGCGGCAACAAAGAAGGGTCCTTCCGGCGGAAGCCGGAAGGACCCTTCTTTGTGATCATGCGCCTGCTATGCGTGGGCGGGACGCGGGGAGCTGTACATCTCCTCGATCACGTCCTCGAAGTCCTTCAAGACCTGGGCCCGCTTGACCTTCATGGACGGGGTCAGGTGTCCGGACGACTCGGTGAAGTCGGCCGGCACAATCCGGAACGACTTGATGGCCTCGGCCTGCGACACCGACTGGTTGGCGGAATTGATGAGCTCCTGCACCGCGGCCTTGATGACCGCGTTGTCGGTCGCCTCGGCGAGGGTCGTCGACGCCGGCAGGCCGTGGCGGTGCAGCCAGCCGGGCAGGGCCTCCTCGTCGAGCGTGACGAGGGCGCCGATGAACGGGCGGTTGTCACCGACCACGAGCACCTGCGAGACGAGCGCGTCGGCGCGGATCTGGTCCTCGAGCAGGGCAGGAACGACGTTCTTGCCGCTGGCCGTGACGATGATTTCCTTCTTGCGCCCCGTAATGGTCAGGAACCCCTGCTCGTCGAGCTGTCCGATGTCGCCGGTGCGCAGCCAGCCGTCCTCGAAGGCGTCCCCGGAGAGGTCCTCGCGCTGGTAGTAGCCGTGCATGACGCACACGCCCTTGACGAGGATTTCGCCGTCGTCGGCAATGCGGACGGCGTTGCCGGGAATCGGGGCGCCGACGGTGCCGATCCTGATCAGCTCCGGGGTGTTCACGGTGACCGGGGCCGTCGTCTCGGTCAGGCCGTACCCTTCCAGGATCTGCATGCCGATGCCCTGGAAGAAGTGCCCGAGGCGTTCGCCCAGCGGGCCGCCGCCGGAAACGGCGTGCGCCACCTGTCCGCCCATCGCGGCGCGGAGCTTGCTGTAGACGAGCTTGTCGAACACCGCGTGCTGGAGCTTGAGCCCGAGGCCCACTTTCCCGGTCTGCCGGGCCCGCGAGTACGCGATGGCGGTGTCCGCGGCACGGTGGAAAATGGCGCCCTTGCCGCCGTCTTCGGCCTTGGTCAGGGCGGAGTTGTAGACCTTCTCGAAGACCCGCGGTACCGCGAGGATGAAGGTGGGCTGGTAGCTCTGCAGGTCCGGCAGCAGGTGCTTGATGTCGGGGGTGTGCGCGACGGTGACGCCGGCTGCCACCGCCAGCACGGAGATGAAGCGCGCGAAGACGTGCGCCAGCGGCAGGAACATGATGGTCCTGGCATTTTCGTTCACGACGGCGCCGAGCGAGGTGGCCAGCACGTTTTCGGAGAGCTCCACGAAGTTGCCGTGCGTCAGTTCGCAGCCCTTGGGGCGGCCCGTGGTCCCGGAGGTGTAGATGATCGTGGCGATGTCTGTCAGGCCTGCCGTGCTGCGCCGGGACTCCAGCTCCTCGTCGCTGATCTCCGTGCCTGCCGCGCGGACCTCATCCAGGCCCGTGCCCTCGAGTTGCCAGACGTGCGCCAGCGCGGTCAGGCCTTCGGATGTCGCAGCCTGGCGGATGATGTCCTCGTGATGGGCGGATTCGCCGAAGGCGGCAACGGCGCCCGAGTCGCCCAGGTTCCAGGCGACCTGGGACGGGGAGGAGGTCTCATAGATGGGAACGGACACGGCGCCGGCAAACCAGATGGCGAAGTCGATGAGGGCCCATTCGTACCGGGTGCGGGACATGATGCCGACCCTGTCGCCGGCGGCAACGCCGCTGGCCATCAGGCCCTTCGCGAGCAGGGAGGCGTCGGCCAGGAAATCAGTGGCCCGGACGTCCTGCCACTGGCCCGCAGCATCAAGGCGCGAGAACAGGGCGGGATTTGACGCCTTGGCGGCCTGGCGCAGCACCAGGTCCGTGACGTTCCATTCCGGGGGGACGTCCACCAGGGGCGGGACACTGATTTCTCGCACGATAGCTCCTTAGATATCCATAGACCCGCAGCGGGGTACTGCTAAGCCTAGTATGTGGCTGCGCCGAATGTGTTCCGCGCCACTACTCGTGGGTAACTTTATGGCTAAGGCCCGTTCCGGCGCCAAGCCCGGCGATCCCCGGACACCGGCCGTCCGGCGAATAGAATGTGGAACCATGCACACACCGATGCCCGGCCCGCACCCCGCCCCCTACCGCAGGCCTGCCGCCTGGCGGCGACGGACCCTTGACCGTGCGGGCGGCGGGACCGGTGGAACGGCCGCGGGGCAGGGGCTGCGTGAGCACCTGAGGCTGGGGCGGAAGGGTCTCGCCATCGGCGTGGACATCGGCGGCACCAAGGTGGCCGCGGGGGTCGTGGACGCCGAGGGCCGGATCCTGAGCCAGGCCAAGCGCTCCACCCCGGGCAATGACCCCCGGGCAGTGGAACAGGTCATCGTGGAACTCGTCGAGGAACTGGGCCGGGGGCACCGGATCCGCTCGGTCGGGATCGGCGCCGCTGGCTGGATGGACCTCGACGGCGGGACGGTGCTGTTCAGCCCGCACCTGGCCTGGCGCAATGAGCCGTTGCGGGACAATCTGCAGCGGCTGCTGCGCCGCCCCGTGCTGCTGACCAACGACGCCGATGCAGCCGGCTGGGCCGAGTGGCGCTTCGGGGCCGGGCGGGGAGAGAACCGGCTGGTCTGCATCACGCTCGGCACCGGCATCGGGGGCGCGATGGTGATGGACGGTCGGCTGGAGCGCGGCCGCTTCGGCGTGGCGGGGGAATTCGGCCACCAGGTCATTCTGCCGGGCGGCCACCGGTGCGAATGCGGCAACCGCGGCTGCTGGGAACAGTACGCCTCCGGCAATGCGCTCGGCCGGGAGGCACGCGAGCTGGCGGCCGCCAACTCGCCGGTGGCCCAGGAGCTGCTTAAGGTCGTGGACGGCCGGGTGGACAGCATCACGGGGGTGATCGTCACGGATCTGGCCGAGGCCGGGGATCCCACCTCGCGCGAGCTCCTTGAAGACGTCGGCGAGTGGCTCGGGCTGGGCCTGGCCAACCTGGCCGCCGCGCTGGATCCGGGAACATTCGTCATTGGCGGCGGACTCTGCGACGCCGGCGAACTGCTCGTGGCACCGGCCCGGAAGGCCTTCGCCAGGAACCTGACCGGACGAGGGTTCCGTCCGGCGGCGCGGATCGAACTCGCTGCACTCGGTCCGAACGCCGGCCTGATCGGGGCCGCGGACCTGTCCCGGGTCAGCAGCCGCATGCACGGCTAGCTGGCTATAGGTCTTGTCAATAGCATCGTCGGGCATGCGGCAGTGCCTCCTCGGTGACGCGGCGGCGGCTTTTGTGCTGTGGCTTGCGGTTTGCGGCTGGGGCCCGACGTCGAGGGATGGGGCAGCGCCCACGCTGACTTATGCGGCCTCTGTGTGTACAGGGTCATCTGGCGTCGTTCGGGCTGCTGCCATGGGCGAAGGGCCGGGCGCCAAGCTAGCCTCGGCGTAACGCGTGAAGCGTCCGCCATAGCGGAAACGGCGTCTGATCCGGCCCTTCGTCGGTTCCAGCGTCTCACCGCTGAGCCGGGTTGTGAAGGGCTTCCGGGCACCTCCTTGATCGATCCGGACCGGGCGCTGGCTTTCCGGGCCGCCATGATCGTGCGCCGCGGCTTGTCGCTGTCAACGTCGTTCGTCCTCGCTGCGCTGCGGGCGCTCCACGTTGACCGCTCCGTACGCCGCGGTGCGGCCGGCAGCTATCCGGGAAAGCCTGGGGGTTTGCTCAGGCCCAGTGCGCGGGGTCGTAGGCTGTCTGGTCACGCACCAAGGCGTAGGCGATCCGGTTGGCACGGTGCGCCATCGCACAGGCGACGACGCCACCGTTCTTCCCACGCTCCTTCAACGCGGCCGCGTGGGCGCGGCTGGGCCCGTCGCAGAGCCATAGGCCAATGCCCAGGTCGATCAGCGCCCGGCGCAGGGTCACGCTGCCTTCGCGGCTGATGGAACCGTCCCGGCGCCTGCCGGCGGACTCGTACTGCATCGGAGACAGCCCTGAGGCCCGATAGACCTGAGACGGTCCGGGCCAGCGGTGCGGGTCGCCCACGGCGGCACCGTAATTCCCGGCCCGGACCGTTCCCCAACCGGGGACCGTGATCAGCGTGGCAAAAGGACTACGGGGCAGCAACGCGGCCATCGCCGCCTCGGCCGCCGTTACCTGGGCGTCCAGGTCCGACAACAACACCAGATCCGCGGCCAAAACCTCCCTGGCGACGGCAGCGTCAGGCATTGGCAACGCATCCCGTGCGGCCGTGACCAGCCCTTCCGCCACCGGCCGTCGCACCTGCAGTCCCCGGACGGCCGCGAAACGGATGAACCGGCCGGCGCCCAGGGCCGCCAGCCTGTGCGGATCGGCAAAGTGTTCCGCGACGAACCTGCCGACCTTGGTGCCCAACACATCGGGCAGAACCAGGCCAAGCCCTGGGAAACAGCGGTCCAGCTGGCCCAGCAGTTGGTTCTTCGTGGCAGTCCGGGTCTGGACCCGTCGCCTCCGATGCGCGGACCAGGCAGCCAGTTCACCGATGACCAGCTCCCGGGACCGCACCGGAACCCCGCGGCCGGCGAGTACCAGCTCGGTGATCGCCTCAAGATCGATCGCATCGGTCTTGATTCTGCGCCTGCCCTGGACACGCCGTTGCTCGGCGACGTGTGCCGGATTCAGCTCCAGTACCTCCCACCCGGCAGGCCATGCAGACGGTGCCAGCAAAGGACGATGGTAGTGGCCTGCAGCCTCTATCCCCACCTTGACCAGGGCCCCGGCAACGGGCAGCACGCGGCGGACACGTGCCAGAACTGCCTCAAGCCCCGGCGCTGTCATCTTAAAATCCACTTGACCCAGCAAACGCCGGCGATCTGCGCCCGTGACCGACAACGCGACCGTCGACTTTCCCACATCGACAGCAACAACAACAACCGTTGGCGCCCGCACCACAGCAACATCAAGAGACATCATCTCCACCTCCGGAAAGTGACAGGAGGATCCCACGGCCCAGCGCCAGATCCTCAAAGGAATCTGATACTTCCCTTCTGGCATCTCCGGAGGTGTTTGTGAAGGAACAACTCAACTCATATCAGCTGGGAACAATCCCAGGGGAGTAACCGTCCTAGACGCGGGCGCCGTCGTCGTGCTCGTCCTTCTCGCCCGGAAGCTTCATGATCAGGAAGACCACCGACGCTGTAAAGGCCGCGACGATGGCCAGGACGGCCATCAGCGGGGCGGAGCGCCAGAACATGGCGGACATCAGGAGGGCGATCGGGCCGCCGACGGCGCCCAGCCAGGCCAGCACCGTCATCGGGTCCGCGCCGGCAAGGCTGGGCGGCTCCTCCGGCACAAAGGCTCCATCGTCGTCGTCGGCCTCGTAGTCACGGGGCCCGGCCAGAGCCTCCGGACCGTCCATGGCAGCATCCCGGCCGGAGGAGTCCACGGCACCCGGCGCGCCTGTTGCCTCCGGCGTCCGGGCAAGCCGTTCCTTGGCGGAAAGTTCGATGGGCGGGCCACCGGCGAGTCCCAAGGGGTCGAAGTCGCTGAACGGCCTGGCCGGAGCGGATTCCCCGGCAGGGCCGCTGGTCGGGTTGTTCTTCGGGTCTTCCGGGCCTGGGCTGCCCTCAAGCCTGGCCACAAGGTCCAGCCAGACGGCGTCGTCCTGGTTGGCGCGGGAATCCGATGAATCGGGGTCAGGAGAGTTGGGGTCCGGTCTAGTCATCTGCCGTGTCCTTCTGGCTAGCGTGGGCCGTGCCCGGCGTGCCGGCGGCAATCACCGTGCGGATAAACTCCGCCGAGCCGCGGAAGATCTCAGGCGCATCGTTGTCCATGGTCGCCACGTGGTAGCTGTTTTCGAGCCGGATGACCTCCAACGGGGCGTGGGTCAGCCCGCGGCGCAGCGCCAGCATGCTCGAATCGGAGACCACATGGTCCACGGCGGAGCGGTAGACCCGGACCGGGGCTGTGATCCGCGGCAGCAGCCGCACCGTGTCCTTGAACATCTTGTTGAGCTCATGCGCGGCGGCCACCGGGGTCCGGGGATAGGCGCCCTCAGTGATCCCTGCCTTGAGGATGTCGTTGGCGATGGCCGGGGTGCTCTTGAGCACGAGCTTGAGGATGCCGGCCAGCGGGGCGCGGGGGTCGTCGATCACGAGACCGGGATTCACCACCACGACGCCGGCCACAGGACGGGTGGCAGCGATCCGGAGCGCGAGTGCACCGCCCATGGACAAGCCGGCTGCGACGATGTGCTCGCACTCGTCCGCCAGTTCCAGGTATGCAGCGTCCAGGCCGCCGTGCCAGTCCTGCCAGCGCGTCCTGGCCAGCTCCTGCCAGCTCGTGCCGTGGCCGGGCAGCAACGGCATCCGTACGGCGTAACCGGCGTCGGCCAGGGACCGTGCCCAGTCCCGGACGCCGTGCGGGCTGCCGGTGAAGCCGTGGGACAGCACGACCCCGGTCCGGGGGCCGGTGCCGGTGAACGGGGCGCTGAACGGCGTGTGGTCGGGGCTCGTGCTCATGGGCTCTCCGGTGCTGTTGTGGCCGACGGCTGCGAAGCCGACGCGGACGCTGCGGCTGCGTGCTGCAGGAAGAAACGGGTGGATTGTTCAAAGATCAGCGGCGCTTCGACGTCGAGCGTGGCCACGTGGCCGCTGTTCCGCAGCGGGACGACCTCCACGTCGCGGGAGCCGAGACGGCGCCGCAGCAGCTTCAGGGACGACGGCGGGACCACGGCGTCGGTGTCCGACTTGAAGACAAGGGCCGGGGCCTCGACGCGGGGGAGCTCCCTTGCGGTGGCCCTGAACAGCCGGCTCAGCTGGTGGACGGCCGCCAGCGGGGTCAGCGAGTAGTCGCCGTCCTCGGTGAATGCCGCCGTCGGGTTCTGTTCCTGGAGCGGGACCGTGGTCCGCTGGAGGTACTTCAGCAGCCCGATGTACCGCACCCTGCGGTCGTAGAAGCTCAGCCCGGGGTTAACGACGGCGACTCCGGCGACCTGATGCCGGGCCGCGGTGTGCAGCGCGATCGTCCCGCCCATGGAGAGCCCGGCAACGAAACAGTCCCGGGTTCCCGCGGCTAGTTCCTGGTACGCGACCTCGAAGGCCGTGTACCAGTCCTGCCAGCGGTGGCGGGCGAGGTCGCGCCAGTCGGTGCCGTGGCCGGGCAGCAGCGGGACCGACACGGCGAAGCCCTGGTCAGCCAGGTGCCGGGCCCAGGGAAGGACACTGAGCGGGCTGCCGGTGAAGCCGTGGCAGATCGCCACCCCGATGCCCGCGTTGGCGCCGTGGCCGGGGTAACTGAACGCTGCGGGCGCCAGGGGAGTGCTGCTTCCGGTCATGTGCCCATCGTGTCACTGTTCGGCGCAAAACTCACTAGAGTAGGCTGTCATTGAAGTCCCGGCCGGCCCGACGAAGGACCGGCCGGACGCCTTCCGGAGAGGTACGCCCGTGTTTTATTGGTTCATGAAGACGTTCGTTCTCGGGCCGGTGCTGAAGACGCTGTTCCGGCCCTGGGTCAAGGGCCTGGACAATGTTCCCGCCGAGGGCGCGGCCATCCTGGCCTCGAACCACCTCTCCTTCTCGGATTCCATTTTCATGCCCCTCATGGTGCCCCGCCCCGTGGTGTTCCTGGCAAAATCCGAATACTTCACGGGCACGGGAATCAAGGGCAAACTGACCGCCGCCTTCTTCCGGCTGACCAACCAACTGCCGATGGACCGGTCCGGGGGAGCGGCCTCGGCCCAGTCGCTGGACGCGGGCATGGACGTGCTGAAGAACGGCTCGCTCCTTGGGATCTATCCCGAGGGCACGCGCAGCCCGGACGCGCGGCTGTACCGCGGCAAGGTAGGCGTGGCACGGCTGGCACTGCAGGCACGGGTTCCGGTTATCCCGGTGGCCATGATCGGAACGGACAAGGTCCAGCCGATCGGCAAGCGGGTGCCCAATATCCGGCGCATCGGGTTGATCTTCGGGGAGCCGCTCGACTTCAGCCGTTACTACGGCATGGAGGATGACCGGCTGATCCAGCGTTCCGTCACGGACGAGATCATGTATGCGCTGATGCGCCTCTCCGGCCAGGAATACGTCGACGAGTACGCCGCCGCCGTCAAGCTCCGGCTCGCCGGAAAAGCAACCGGGAAGTCTGCGGACGGAGCCGCGGGCGACGGGGCAACACCGGGAAGTGTGTGACGGGCCCGGGACGGTCAATGACGGACGGCTCCGGGGAACCCGCGAAGCAACTATCCTTAGAGGGTGACTGAGCTATCTGCGCCTTCGGCCTTTTCCCTGACCAGCACTGCCCGGAGCGGTGCAGCCAACTATCCCGGCCTGGATCACTGGCGGGACCTGCCGGCCTCCCAGCAGCCGAGCTGGTCGGACCAGGCAGTCTTTGAAGCCTCGGTCAAGGAGCTCTCCGTCCTGCCGCCGCTTGTCTTCGCGGGCGAAGTGGACATCCTGCGGGAGCGGCTCGCGGCTGCGGCGCAGGGCAAGGCATTCCTGCTCCAGGGCGGTGACTGCGCGGAAACGTTCGAGGCCGCCACGGCGGATAAGATCAGCGCCCGGGTCCGCACCATCCTCCAGATGGCGGTGGTCCTGACGTACGGTGCGGCCATGCCGGTCATCAAGATGGGACGCATGGCAGGCCAGTTCGCCAAGCCGCGCTCCTCCAACGACGAGACCCGCGACGGCGTGACGCTGCCGGCCTACCGCGGCGACATCGTCAACGGCTACGACTTCACCCCCGGGTCCCGGGCACACGATGCCAGCCGGATGCTCAAGGCGTACCACACCTCCGCCTCCACGCTGAACCTGATCCGGGCCTTCACCCAGGGCGGTTTCGCTGACCTGCGCCTGGTGCACCAGTGGAACAAGGGCTTCACGGAGAACCCGGCGCACGCCCGCTACGAGTCGCTGGCGCGGGACATTGACCGTGCCATCCAGTTCATGGCCTCCTGCGGGGCGGATTTCGAAGCGCTGAAGCGCGTGGAGTTCTACGCCAGCCACGAGGCGTTGCTGCTGGATTACGAGCGCGCCCTCACCCGGATCGATTCGCGGACCGGTTTCCCCTACGACACCTCCGCGCATTTCCTGTGGATCGGCGAGCGGACCCGCGAGCTGGATAACGCGCACGTCGACTTCCTCTCCCGGGTGCGCAACCCGATCGGTGTGAAGCTCGGCCCGTCCACGAGCGGCGACGACGCCCTGCGGCTGATCGACAAACTGGATCCGGACCGCGAGCCCGGCCGCCTGACCTTCATCACCCGGATGGGAGCGGCCAATATCCGCGAGAAGCTGCCGCGTGTGGTGGAGCGTGTCACCGCCTCCGGCGCCCAGGTCCTGTGGGTCACCGACCCGATGCACGGCAACACCGTCACCTCGCCCAACGGCTACAAGACCCGCAACTTCGACGACGTCATCGACGAGGTGCGCGGCTTCTTCGAGGTCCACCACGCCCTCGGCACCGTCCCGGGCGGACTGCACGTGGAAATGACCGGCGACGACGTGGCCGAGTGCCTCGGCGGCGCCGACCCGATCGACCAGGAAGCGTTCCTGGACCGCTACGAATCCGTCTGCGACCCGCGCCTGAACCACATGCAGTCCCTCGAGATGGCCTTCCTGGTGGCGGGAGCCCTGTCGAAGCGCTGAGCTGGTGACCGGAAGTACCTGACAGCTCCGCCCGGCTGATCCAGCCGGGCGGAGCTGTTTGGCTTTCCGGGCTGCTAGACCACGGTCAGCGTGACGACGGAGCCCTCCGGCACCGTCTTTTCCACCGGGTCCTGGTCCCGGACGGTGCCGAAGAAGCCGCCGAGGATGTTGTTAATGCGGACCTCGAAGCCCAGCTGCCTCAGGGCTTGCTCGGCTTCCTTGGCCTGCTTGCCGATGAAGCTGGGGACTTCGACGAACCGCGGTCCCTCGGAAATGGTCAAGGTCACGGCGCCGCCTTTGGTGAGGTTCCCGGAGGCGGGGTCCTGGGCCAGCACGGCGCCCTTGGGGACCCGGCGGTCGTTGACCGTCCCCGGGGCGATCACGGCCTTGAGTCCGGCGGCCTCCAAGGCCTTCACCGCGTCGTCCTGCTCCTGGCCGCGGACATCCGGAACCGGGATGGGCTGCGGGCCCTTGGAGACGGTCAGCGCCACGGGAGTGCCGTGCTTCACCGGATTGCCGCTGCGCGGGGCCTGGGACAGGACGGTGCCGGCGGCTGCCGATTCGTCGAACGTTTCGGTGATCTGTCCCAGGGCCATCCCGGCGCCGTTAAGTGTCGTCTTGGCCTCGTCCAGGGTCTTTCCGGTCAGCTCCGGCAGCGGGAACAGCTCGGGACCCTTGGAGACGGCCAGTGACACCGTGTGGAACTTCCGGATGACCTGTCCGGCGTCGGGTTCCGACCCGACGACAAGCCCCGGCGGGACATTGTCGTCGTAGACGTCCTCAATGGTGGACTGAAAGCCGGCGGTCCGCAGCAGCTGCTGCGCCTCCGCCACCGTCTTGTTGGCCAGTTGCGGAATTGTCCCGGGGGAGCCGGGACCCATGCCGAAGAACCAGCCGGCGCCGGCGGCGAGCAGCGCGGCAATGACCAGCAGCAGGATCCACAGCAGACCCCGGCGGCGGGGATTGCCTGCACGCAGGGACCGGACCGGGGTGGCCGCAGCGCGCTGGCGGGCCTTCTCCTCATCGCGGTCCAGCTTGCGCTGCGTGCGCTTGCTGGCGGGCCCCGCCACTGTGCCCCGGCCGTCGTCGTCGTACGAGCCCTCGCCGTAGGGGTCCGGAGCCTCGTCCGGGGCGGAGAGCGGGCCGTAGGCCGGGCGCCGGGGAGCCGCGGACATCACCGTGGTGGGGTTACTGCCGCGGGAGATGATTTCGGTGGGCCGTTGGATCCCGCCGATCACCTCGGTCCGGGAGTGCGGGTCCCCTTCGTCCGCGGGGCCGTCCGGGGCGGCCTTCCCGTCGGGGCGCCCGGCGGGGCGTCCGAGGGTTGGCGGACCCGTCGGGGGAGGCACGGGGGGAACAGATGCGTGCGCCGCCGGAGGCTGGATATCGAGTTCGGCGTCGCTCAGGTTGGTCCTGATGTGCCGGAGTTCGGACAGCAGCGTGTTTCCGTCCACAGGCCGTTTGTCCGGATCGTTAGCCGTGCACCACTGCACCAGTTCATCGATTTCTTCGGCCAGGCCCGGGACCAACGCCGAGGGGGCACCCACGGTCGAGTTGACGTGCTGGTATGCCACCTGGATGGGTACGTCGCCGTCGAACGGCTGCCGGCCGGTGATCATCTCGTACAGCATGATGCCGACAGAGTAGATGTCGCTGCGGGCGTCGGCCTGTTTGCCGAGAACCAGTTCGGGGGAGAGGTAGGCCACCGTTCCGATCAGGGCTCCGGTGCTGGTCGAGGTGGAGATCGCCCGGGCAAGTCCGAAGTCACCGACCTTGATCCGGCCATCGTCGGCAATGAGCACGTTTTCGGGTTTGATGTCCCGGTGGATGAGGCCGGCCGCGTGGGCGGCTCCGAGCCCTTCCACCACGGGGGCGACCAGGGCCAGGGCGAGACGCGGCGGGAGCGCACCTCTTTGCTTGAGAACGTCACGGAGGGTGTGGCCCTTGATGTACTCCATGACGAGGTACGCGATCCGGCCGTCTTCGCCCTGGTCGAGGACACCGACGACGTGCGGATGGGACAGCCGGGCCGCCGCCTTGGCCTCGCGTCCGAGGCGGTCCAGGAACTGGGGGTCTCCGGCCAGATGCGGGTGCAGCACCTTGAGGGCCACGTCGCGCTCGAGCCGGCCGTCCGTAGCCAGGTAGACCGTGGACATGCCTCCGCTGGCCAGCCTGGACTGAATCAGGTACCGGCCATCCACCAAAGTGCCAACGAGAGGGTCCGACGTGTATTCCTGCACCTTATGATCCTAAACGTTGCACGGAAACGGGCCCGGATCAACATCAGATCCGGACCCGTATCGTTATCCTTCGGGGGAGCCTGGCGGAACGCGTTCAGGCCGGTGGCTCTGTCCCCCGGGACCTAGCCGACGTTCTTCTGGTGGGCCTTGATGGCGGCCACATACTGTTTGGTGTCTTCGTACATGCCGTACGTGCTGACCGAGTACTGGCCCTGGTAGTAGCCTGCAATCGCGTTGTCCAGGTCGCTGCTGGTGCGGACCAGCTGGCGGATGATGGCGACACCGGCGACGGCGTTGTCATAGGGGTCCAGCAGGTTCAGCTGGCGGCCCACGAGATCAGACGCCCACTCGCCCGAGGACGGGATCACTTGCATGGTTCCGATCGCGTTGGCGGGGGAGACCGCGCGCTGGTCGAAACCGGATTCCTGAAGGGCGAAGGCCAGCGCCAGGGAGGCGTCCACGCCCATCCGGCGGGCCGTATCGGCCACGATGGATTTCATCTGCTCGCGGCTCGGGACCGGGGCGGCGTTGAGCAAGGCCTTGTTCTGGTTGGCCGAGCTGACCACGGCTGCCGGGTAGGTGAACCCAAGGAAGGTGCTGGGCACCAACGGGGTCACGGTGGCCGGAGTCTGGCTGGACGCCGGTGCGATCGATGACCCGCCCGCAAGCACCAGCTTCTGGCCGGGGTAGATGATGGTGCTCATGGTCAGCCGGTTGGCGGAGAGGATGTCCGTGAGCTTGACGCCATTCCGGGCCGCAATTCCCGAGAGGGTGTCGCCGGCCTTGATGGTGTACGAGCCGGAGGCGGGGGCGGCGGGGGTTGCCGCCGGAGCCGGGGCTGCCGGAGCGGACGGCGACGGAGCCGTCGTGCCGGCGCCGATCGTGATCTTCTGGCCGGGATAGATGATGGAGCCCAAGTTCAGCCCGTTCCAGCCCAGGACCTCCGCGAGCTGGACGCCGTGGCGTGCTGCGATCGCACCCAGGGTGTCGCCCGGCTCGACCGTGTAGGAAGTTCCGGTGGACTCCGGTGCGCTCGGCTGTGCCGCGGGAGCCGGTGCCGGTGCATTCCCGCCGAGCTGGATCTTCTGCCCCGGGTAAATGATCGTGTTGGCCTGCAGGTTGTTCAGCGCCAGTACGGCGTATGTGTCCAGGCCGAACTTACCGGCGATTCCGCTGATCGTGTCCCCGCGCTCGATGGTGTACTCGGCCGGGGCCGTGGCCTGGGTCGGACGCAGGGATGTGGGGATGGCCGCCGAGACCGAGGCGGCCGGAATCATGGCGGACACCAGCGGAGTCACCCCCTGTGCCTGCGCACGCATGGCGGCCGCCAGGGTGGCCGGGATGGAGCGGCTGCGGGACTCGGCTGACGCCGGTTGGGCAACCGCCAAGGAGGAAAGGACTACCGCGGGAAGGGCGGCCGTCGTCGCCGCAATCAACGGCAGGCTGGGCCGCGCTGGGGGCTTCGGCGAACGGAACGTCGTCATGGAAAGATCCTCTTCTCAGCGGCGAACGCTGCGGGTTAGGCCGGTGTTACTGGCGTTACCAGTGTGACCTTTGTTAATGCTGTTACAAATGTGGTCTATGTGAATGTCTCATGATTTGGTAGTTAGCACAAGAACGCCCGGACATTATGCAAACAAACACTCCGGGTGTGTCGGGCAGAATGCGCTGATTAATAGGGTCGTGTTCGCGGTGGCAGTCCAAGGCCGGGCGGGGCATTAAGCGCCGGTAAGAGCCCGGCCACGACTAGGCGCAGAAGCGTCCGCCATGGCAGTCTTGATCCGTGAGTACTGTAGAAAGCCTTGTGGGCGAATGGCTGCCCCTGCCCGATGTTGCCCAGCTTCTGAATGTTTCCATTACGAAGGTCCATGCGCTCCTCGATGAACGTGCACTGGCGGCACTGCGGGTCGGCGACCGGCGGATTCGTTCGGTGCCCGCGGCATTCATCCAGGACGGCCACCCGGTCGAGAGCCTTAAAGGCACGGTCGTGGTGCTGTCCGACGCGGGTTACTCCGACGAGGAACTCATCGCCTGGCTCTTTACCCCGGACGATTCGCTCCGTGGGCGCCCGATCGACGCCCTCCGCGAAGGGCGCAAGACGGAGATCCGCCGCCGGGCACAGTCCCTCGCCTGGTAGCACGGGTTTTCCCCGGTGAGTCCGTCCGCGGACGCACCGGGAGGCAGGCCGGTCCCCTGGAGGCCTGTCAGGCGGTTCGGCTCACCGTGGCCTCGGCCAGCTTCCGAAGCGCGGTCTTGGGCAGCTCCTCCAGCGGCAACAGCTCGAGGGCCGCGAAGGCTGCGCGTCCGAACTCCTCAATCAAGACTTCGGTGGCGTGCAGCGCGCCGCAGTCAACGATGATGCGGCGGATCTCGTCGATGTCCGCCTCATCCAGCCCGGGGTTTCCCAGCCGTGCATCGATGAACGCCGATTCGGCCGGCGTGGCCTGGTCCAGAGCGAACGCCACGAGGACAGTCCGCTTCCCTTCGCGCAGATCGTCCCCGGCAGGCTTGCCGGTCGTCACCGGGTCGCCGAATACCCCCAGCACGTCGTCCCGAAGCTGGAAGGCCTCGCCCAGCGGGAGGGCAAAGGCCGAATAGCCTCGAAGTAGTTCGTCCGACGCGCCGGCCAGCGCCCCGCCCAGGGCCAGAGGGTGCTCGGTGGAGTATTTGGCGGACTTGAAGCGGATGATCGACTGGGCCCGGCTGACGGCGCCTGCCCGGTCGCGCCGCGGTCCGGCAACCTCTTCCAGGATGTCCAGGTACTGCCCGGCCATGACCTCGGCGCGCATCAGGTTGAAGATCAGCCGTGCCCGGCTGCCCGAAGCGGCCCGGTCCCCGATTTCCGTGAAGGACTCCTCGCTGAAGGACAGGCACAGGTCTCCGGTCAGGATGGCCGCGGCATGGCCGAACCGTTCCCGGTCGAGCGCCCAGCCCTGGGTCTCGTGGAGGTCACTGAAGCGCCGGTGTACACTGGGCCCGCCGCGGCGCGTGTCCGAGCGGTCAATGATGTCGTCGTGAATGAGGGCGGCGGCCTGGAACAGCTCCAGGGCAGACCCGGCTGTGACCACTTCGCCGGCACCGGCCTCCCCGCCTGCCCCGCGCCAGCCCCAGTAGCACATGAGTGCCCGCAGCCTCTTGCCCCCGGTGACCAGGTTGGAAATGGAGCCCATCAGTGGGTCGATGTCCTGTGAAATGGAGGACATGACGGCGTGGCGGGTGGACAGGAAATCGGTGAGCTTGCCCGCGACGGCGGCTACGTAGCCAGTCTGTTCAAGGCGCAGCTGCTCCGCGAGAGTCACTTGACCGACTCGGCAGCGACGTTCGCGCCGATCGTGAAGGTCGAGATGCCAGCGGTCTCCACCACGGAAATGTTGACGGTCTCGTTGTCACCGCGCAGGAAATCCTTCGACGGGACCGAGCCCACCGTCTCGCCCGGGACGGCCTTGAAGCCCTGGGCCTCCAGTTGAGCCGTGTAAAAGGCCAGGACGTCGGCAGCCGGGGCCGTGCTGCTGCCGACCAGTGCCACCGTGGCCGGCGCGGTCGTCTTGTCGAAACTGCTGGAGACCACCTTTGCGCCGGGCATCAGCGGCAGGAGCTGCTGCGGAAATGCCGGGACCAGGGCTCCTACCGTGGCCGAGGTGCCGGGCTCAGCGGAAGGTTTGGGAGGGGCGGTGGTGGTAGCGGGCGCGGTCGAGGCTGCGGCCGGTCCTGACAGGGTGGTCGAGGAAGCGGTCCCCGCGGCGGGCGTGCAGGCGGCCAGGGCCATTAGGGTGCCCGCAGCAAAAACGGCAACCGCAGCACGTTTGCGCTCTCCAAAAACCTTCACAGGGACTTTCCTCCTGGTGTTGACGCCGGATTCAGCCTCCAGTTTAGTCAGTCCCGGGACATAGGATTGATGCCGTGGGGCCGGACAGAGATAAACAGCAGCTTGAAGCGAGGCTTCGCGAACTCCGGCGCAGCAGTATCCTGCACGTGGACATGGATGCATTCTTCGTCTCGGTGGAGCTGCGCGGCCGGCCAAACCTCAAGGGTAAGCCCGTGATCGTCGGTTACCCCGCGGAGCGGTCCGTCGTGCTTTCCGCCTCCTACGAGGCCCGCGCCTTCGGGGTGCGTTCGGCGATGCCGATGGTGGTCGCGGCCCGCATGTGCCCGTCGGCCGTCATCATCGAGCCGCGCCACAAGCTGTACTACGAGGTGTCCGGACAGATCATGGCCATCTTCGGCTCGATCACCGATCTGGTCGAACCGCTGAGCGTGGATGAGGCCTTCCTCGACGTCGGCGGCGCAATCCGCAGGCTGGGTCCGCCCCGGGAGATCGGCGAGCTCATCAGGGCCCGGGTCCAACGGGAATTGGGCATCACGGCGTCCGTGGGGATCGCGGCCAGCAAGTTCGTGGCCAAGATTGCCTCCACCCGGTGCAAGCCGGACGGTTTACTGCTGATCGGGCCTGAGGAGACATTGCCTTATCTCCACAGCCTGCCGGTGAGTGCGCTCTGGGGCGTCGGCGCCAAGACCGTCGAGGTTCTGTCCCGGCTGGGAATCCGCACTGTGGCCGACGTCGCAGCCTCGCCGCTGCCGTCGCTTCGGAAGGTGCTTGGCGCCTCCGGCGAACACGTGTACCGCCTCTCCTGGGGGATCGACCCCCGCCCGGTAACCCCGGTGCGGCTGGAGAAAAGCATCGGGGCGGAAGAGACTTTCGCGGTGGACACGGCCGACGATGCGCTGCTGCACCGGGAACTGCTGCGCCTCTCGCACCGCACCGCCGAGCGGCTCCGCAGCGCCGGCATGCACGCCCGAACCGTTGCACTCAAGCTTCGGTATGCGGATTTCTCCACAATTACCCGCAGCCGGACGGTCAGCACACCGATCGACAGCGCCCAGCTGCTCTATGCTGTGGCCGTGCAGCTCCTGGAATCCGTCGGGGACCGGCCGATGACGGTCCGGCTCGTGGGCATCCGGGCCGAGCAGCTGGAGGAAGCGGCTCAGGCCCCACTGCAATTGAGCCTGGACCGCCGGGATGACAACTGGCGCGCCGCCGAGCAGGCCTTGGACGCCGTAACGCGAAAATTTGGGACAAAGTCGGTGCTGCCGGCCCGACTTCTTGATCCGGGCAGCGGCGCCGGCTGACAGCCCGCCGTCGGGTGGTCGTTTCGGCGTGCCAACTGGCCCAGCGTCTTTCAGAACTGCCCGCGACAAACTATCCTTATATATACAAAGTTTGGAACGACTGGAACGAGCGTTCGGGCTGATGCGTGACCAGCAGAACACCCAACAGGGACCGAGGCAAACCCCATGTGGGCACCCCGATTCGACCAACGACGGCGAACGGGAACCACTCAGGAATCCCGGTCGTTATGGGTTCAGGGACACTGGCCACGTCAAGTCTGGACGTTGGCCGACTTTAAGGAGGTCGTGATGCCGCTCTCGGAGCACGAACAGAAGTTGCTTGAGCAACTTGAGAAGCAGCTACATGAGGACGATCCCAAGTTCGCCAGTTCGATGGGCTCGGACCCGGGACGCTCATGGTCCACCCGCCATCTGGTGATTGGGGTGCTGGCCGCGCTCGCGGGCGTGCTGCTCCTGCTGGTCGGCGTGACCGTCCAGAACATACTGGTCGGGGTACTGGGATTTGTCGTGATGGGAGCGGGCGTCTACTTTGCGACCATGCGCAGCTCCGCTCCCGGCAAGGCCAAGTCCGGTGGAGGCGCGGGGAAGCCCGGAAAGTCCAGAAGCTCATTCATGAGCAACCTGGAGGAACGCTGGGACGAACGGCACCGGGGGGAGTCCTAGGGGCCCTCCGACGTCGGGCGCTCCTCCATTCCCCACCACAGGCAGCCCGGAGGTACTAAAAGACCCGCTTCGGCGGGTCTTTTGACGTTAAGCGGGGCATTTTTGGACGTCCATGGAGGTCCAGGACCCTGCGGCCGGCCCCGCCTCCGGACGAAAGCGGGAACCCGGGGCGCCGGAGCCCGAAATTCCTCCACTTCGCACCACCGGCCGTCATTCCTTGCCCTTACTGGGAACGGCAGGGCGCCAGTGCCCCGAAAAGACCCAAATATCTGCAGTGTGTCGTTGACTGTGGAGGGATGTGGAGTAATGTGGAGGACGTAAGAGGGTAGTGGCAGCACAAGGGGACGTTGGGCTTCCTACGAACAGACGGGCGGTGGGCCGTGTTTCTCGGCACGCATTCGCCGCGTCTGGACGAAAAGGGCCGAATCATCCTTCCCGCAAAGTTCCGCGAGGAACTGGCCGGCGGGCTGGTTCTCACAAGGGGCCAGGAGCGTTGCATCTACGTCTTCAGTGAGGCGGAATTCGGCCGGGTTCACGAGCAGATGCGGGAGGCGCCAATCTCCAACAAGCAGGCGCGTGACTACATCCGGGTTTTTCTCTCTGGAGCCTCTGACGAGGTACCTGACAAGCAGGGGCGCGTGACAATTCCGCAGGCGCTCCGGGAATACGCAGGACTCGGCAGGGAACTGGCCGTTATCGGCGCCGGAACCCGGGCGGAGATCTGGGACGCCCACGCCTGGAATGAGTACCTGGCCGACAAGGAAACAGCCTTCTCGGAGACCGACGACGCAATACCCGGGATCCTCTAGACCCCGGCGATTACCAGCACGGCACGCTTCTTGACCGAGATCTCCAGCCGCCCATCCGGTGTTCACCTGGCTCACTTCCCCGGAGCCAGGCGGGCGCAGGGTAGGCGCGGATGGGGATCTGGATTAAGAAACGGACCGCGCGGCAGCGCAGCGAACACCCGAACACCCGGAAAATGAAAGGACGCAGGCATGACTGACCCACAGCACAAGCCCACGTCCGAACGGCATGTACCGGTCCTCAAGGACCGGTGCATTAATTTGTTGGCACCCGGTTTCGAGGCCGCCCGGGGCCGAGACGAAACCCCGGTGGTCATCGATGCCACCCTCGGCATGGGCGGGCACTCCGAAGCCATGCTCCAGCGCTTTCCGGACCTGCACCTGATCGGCATCGACCGCGACGAGGAGGCCCTTGCTCTGGCGGGGGAGCGGCTCAAGCCCTTCGCCGGCCGGATCGACCTGGTCCACGCCGTCTACGACGAAATCCCGGGGGTCGTCGAGGACCTTGGCTTCAGCCAGGTCCATGGCGTCCTGATGGACCTGGGTGTTTCCTCGCTCCAGCTCGACGAGCGGGAACGCGGCTTCGCATACTCCTTTGACGCCCCGCTCGACATGCGGATGGACACCAGCCGGGGCCAGACCGCCGCCGACGTCGTCAACAACTACAGCGAAGAGGACCTCGTCCGGATCATCCGGAAGTGGGGGGAAGAGAAGTTCGCCGGCCGGATCGCCAACCGCATCGTCAGCGCCCGGGCCGAGAAGCACTTCACCACCACCGGTGAGCTCGTCGAGCAGATTCGCGCGGTTGTCCCGGCGGGTGCCGCGAAGTCCGGGGGGCACCCTGCCAAGCGCACGTTCCAGGCGCTCCGGATCGAGGTAAACGAAGAGCTCGATGTGCTGGAGCGTGCGATCCCCGCGGCCATCAAAGCCATCGCCGTCGGTGGCCGCGTCGTCGTGATGTCCTACCACTCGCTGGAGGACAAGATCGTCAAGGGCTTCTTCCAGGCCGGCTCCAGATCCTCGGCCCCGCTCGGATTCCCGGTGGAGCTCGAGGAACACAAGGCCGAACTGAAGACCCTCACGAAGGGCACCGAGGTGCCCACCGCCGCCGAAATCGCCGAAAACCCGCGCGCAGCTTCCGCCAGGCTCCGCGCCGTGGAACGCATCAGAGCCAGGAGAGACGCATGAGCACCGCTGCCCTGAACCGATACCCCGTGTCCACTGGCGCTACCGCCCGCGCCCTGCCCGGGCTGAACCCGGGCCCGGCCCGCAAGTCCCGCACGCCGCTTTCGCTGGTCCGTTCCGCCCCGCGCAAGCGCCGCGCCCCGTTTGTGGTGCTGTGCTTCGGCATCCTCGCCGTGGCGTTGATGGCGGTGCTGGTCCTCAACATCTCGGTATCCAGCGCTCAGTACCAGCTGGTCCAGCTCCGGAGCGACCAGCTGACCCTGACGAAGCAGAACCAGGACCTCACCCAGCAGGTGCAGAACTTCGACGCCCCCCAGAACCTGGCCGCCAAAGCGACCGAGCTCGGCATGGTCGCTTCCACGGGCAAGGGCCAGATCGATTTGTCCACCCTCAGCGTCACCGGCAAGGCGAAGGCCGCGGTGAAGGGCGACGCGCGGGGCGCCGTCATCGCCGCGCCCGCCGTCGCAGGTCAGCTCACCGTCGTCCCGCCCGCCACCAGCATTGAGCCGCTCGTGAACCGCAAGCCCACCGCCGACGTCCCGGTGGCCGCTGCTGCCCCCGCCGCAGCGGCGGAACCGGCCGCGCCGGCGGCCGCACCCGAACCGGCCGTCGAACTCCACGGCGGGTCCGTCCCGCCCCCCGCTCAGAAGGTTCCGGGACAGTAACCCAGGTCGAACACCAGCCAGGCAAGCAGCAAGGAAACATCGTGGCGCAGAAAACCCGCACGGCACGCAAGGCTAAAGTGCCGAGCGCCACACGGAGGCTGCGCCTCGGCCTCGGCCTCATGCTCACGCTCCTGCTCGTCGTCGGCGGCAAGCTGTTCCTCGTCCAGGGACTCGATGTCGGTGGCATGGCCGAGGCGGCACTGAACAACCGCCTCACGCCGATAGAACTCCCGGCTGAGCGCGGCAGCATCCTGGACTCCGCCGGCACCGTGCTGGCCAGCAGCGTGATCCGCTACAACATCGTGGTGGACCAGACCGTCAACACCAAGACCGAGTCGTTCCCAAGGCTCGACGAGGGCAAGGACGAGATCGTGAAGGTCTCCCGGGACCAGGGCATCACCGAGCTCGCCGGGCTGCTGGGCATGGACCGGAGCGACGTCCGGGACGCCCTCACCGGCACCAAGCGGTACTACATCGTGGCCAAGGACCTGTTGCCCGACGTCGAGGACCGGGTCTCCAAACTGCAGATCCCCGGGCTCGTGAGCGAAGGCACCAGCAAGCGTGTCTACCCGAACGGGGCCGTTGCCGGCGGCATCATCGGCTTCCTGATGGACGGCACCACCGGCCAGTCCGGCCTCGAACAGACCCAGGACGAAATCCTCAAGGGGACGCCCGGAAAGCGGCTCTTCGAGATCGGCGCGGACGGGCTGCGCATCCCGGTGGGGGTGGACCAGCTGACCCCCGCCGTGAACGGCAAGGACATCAGACTCACCCTGAACTCGGACCTCCAGTACTTCGCCCAGCAGGCCATCCAGAGCCAGCGGGACAAGCTCGGAGCGGAGTGGGGCGTCATCATCGTCTCCGACGTCAAGACCGGCGACATCATCGCCATGGCGGACACCGACTCCCCGGACCCCAACGACCCGGGCATGACCGCAGCGGAGGACCGTGGTGTCCGCGCCGTGACCGCCGCCTACGAACCCGGGTCGGTGGAGAAGATGATCACCGCTGCCGCACTGATCGAGGAAGGCAAATCCAGCCCGCTGGAGACATTCACCATCCCGACGTCGTATACCGTGGACGGTCAGACCTTCAACGACGCCTTCGCGCACGGCACCGAGGAGCGGACCCTGGCCGGCATCCTGGGCTGGTCGATGAACACCGGTACGGTCATGGCCGGGCAGCGGCTCAGCAGGGAGCAGCGCCACGACTGGCTGCAGAAGTTCGGCATCGGGGAAGCCCCGCAGATCGGCCTTCCGGCTGAAGCCACCGGCATCCTGACACCGGCCGAGGAATGGGACGGCCGGCAGGAGTACACGGTGCTGTTCGGCCAGGGCGTCTCCCAATCCACGCTGCAGACCGTGCGCGCCTACCAGAGCATCGCCAACGACGGCGTCATGCTCCAGCCCCGCCTGATCGACAGCTACATCAACCCCGACGGTACCGAGGAGAAGGTGCCCGCCCGGCTGCCTCGTCAGATCGTTTCCCGGGACACCGCCAAGCAGGTCCGCGACATCCTCGAGAGTGCCGTGACGGAGGGCCAGATCAAGGATGCGGGGATCGACGGCTACCGGGTGGGCGCCAAGACGGGCACCTCGGAATCGCCCTGCGACGACGGCAAGTCGGGCTTCTGCGGCTACACCGCCTCCATGGTCGGGATGGCGCCGATGGACGATCCGCGGTTTATTGTTGAGGTGGTCCTGCAGCGGCCCAAGGGCAGCATCTACGGCATCACCAACGGACCGGTGTTCCGTTCGGTCATGAGCCAGGTGCTCCGGATCTACAACGTCCAGCCGTCCACCGGGGAGCCCGTCCGGTTGCCGCAGTACGCCAAGTAGTACCGGCACCGCCCGCGTTCCGAACCAGCAGCTAGCCCGAACCATCCAGCAAGCCTGCGGGCCGGAGAATCCTCCGTGCGCAGCGCCAGATCCACTCGCACCACAAACGGAGATTCCCTTGTCAGAGCTCAACGCCCCCGAGAATTCCGCCGCGCCGTCCGGTCAGGCCTCCACCGCGGCATTCCGGCCCGCCGGGGTCGCCGCAGTGCCGCTGGCATCCGTCGGGGAGACAATCGGCGTCGTGGTTCCCGGGGCATCCGGCTCGGTACAGGTCACCGGAATTTCCCTGAACTCCCGGAGCATCCAGCCGGGTGATCTGTACGTCGCCCTGCCGGGCGCCACCCGGCACGGAGCGGACTTCGTCTCCGAAGCCGTAGCGGCCGGGGCCGCGGCGGTGCTCACGGACGACGCCGGGGCGCGGCTGCTGGCGCTCTCCAACGTCTCCGTCCCGGTACTGCTGGCGGCGGAACCCCGCAGCCTGGTCGGCCGGCTGTCCGCCCTGATCTACCGGGGCCAGCCGGAGGACGCGGCCTCGCCTGCCCTCTACGGCGTCACCGGTACCAATGGCAAGACGACCACCACCTATTTCATCAACGCCCTGCTGGGAGCCCTCGGCCAGAAGACCGGCCTGATCGGGACCATCGAGATCCTCGCGGGCGGGGAGCCGATCCCGAGCCTGCTCACGACGCCGGAATCCACCGACGTCCATGCCCTGCTGGCCCTCATGCGCGAACGCGGCCTCGATGCCGCCTCGATGGAGGTCTCCTCGCACGCCGTCTCCTTCCACCGCGTGGACGGCGTCGTGTTCGACGTCGTCGGCTTCAGCAACCTGACCCAGGACCACCTGGACCTGCACGGCAGCATGGAGGAGTACTTCCAGACCAAGGCCCGGCTCTTCACGGCCGAGCGCGCCCGCGCCGCGGTGATCACCGTCGACGACGAGTGGGGCAGGCGGCTCGCGGCGTCGGCCGGCATTCCGGTCACAACCCTCGCCACGGCGCCGGCGGCACGCGGGGACGGAGCACCGGCAGCGGATTGGACGGTCACCGGCCAGTCCCCGCGGGGACTCGGGACCGACTTCACCCTGCAGCACCGGAACGGTCCGGCCCTGCGCGTGCACACCGGCCTTCCGGGCGGCTTCAATGTTGCCAACGCCGCACTCGCCACTGCCATGGTGCTCGCCGGCGGGCACGACGCCGCCACGGTGCAGGCCGCCCTCGACGCCCGGGATCCCTTCACCGTCGCCGTCCCGGGTCGCATGCAGCTCATCTCCGCAGCTCCCGCCGCGGTGGTCGACTTCGCCCACAACCCCGACGCCCTGGCCCGGGCCCTCGAAGCTGTCCGCTCGCCTGAACCGGGCTCCAAGGTGATCATCGTCTTCGGCGCCACCGGTCAGCGCGACCAGAGCAAGCGCCCGGCGATGGGAGCCATCGCCGCCCGGCTCGCGGACACCGTGATTGTCAGCGACGACGACCCGCACGACGAGGATGCCGGGGCCATCCGCGCCCACGTTCTGGCCGGAGCCCTCGAGGCCAAGGACCGCGAGGGCCTGGGATGCACGGTTGTCGAGGTCTTCCCGCGCGACGCCGCCATCCGGAGGGCCGTTGAGCTCGCCCGGGCGGAGGACACGATCCTGGTCGCAGGGCGGGGCCACGAAGTATGGCAGGAAGTCAAGGGCGTCAACCTCGCCCTCGACGACAGGGTGGAGCTCCGCTCCGCCTTGACAGCACGGGGATTCACCGTTCTCCAAGACCAGCGGATAGAGTCCTAAACCGAGATGATTGCACTTACCGCGGCGGAAATCGCCGACCTGACCAACGGCCGGCTGGCCGCGGAACCGGACATCACCCCCGGTTCCGTGGTGACCGACTCCCGTGAAGCCGCAGCGGGTTCCCTCTACGTGGCAAAACCGGGGGAGGCGGCCGACGGCCACGACTTCGTGGGCGCCGCCTTCGAACGGGGCGCGGTGCTGGCCCTCGTGGAGCATGAGGTCGCCGACGCCGACGGGCGGAACTACCCCGCCGTCGTCGTTGAGGACTCCGTCCTGGCCATGGGGGCCCTGGCTGCCGAGACAGTCCGCCGGATCCGGGCCCGCCGGAACGCCGAAGGCGCACCGCTGACCGTCATCGGCATCACCGGATCCGCGGGCAAGACCACCACCAAGGACCTGCTGGCCGGCATCCTCGCCGCCGCCGGCGGCGACAACGGCGCCGGAGCCAGGACGGTCGCCCCGCTTGGCTCCTACAACGGCGAGGTCGGCGTCCCGCTGACCGTCTTCAAAGCGGGCTTTGACACCCGCTACCTCGTCATCGAAATGGGCGCCACCGGTGTCGGCCACATCCGCTACCTCGCGGACATGGTCCGCCCCGACATCGGAGTGGTCCTTGGGGTCGGCACAGCGCACTCCGGCGAATTCGGCGGAGTGGAGAACATCGCCGTCGCCAAGGGCGAACTCGTCGAAGCCCTCCCGGCCGCCGGCACCGCCGTCCTCAACCTGGACGATGCCCGCGTCGCCGCCATGGCTGACCGCACCGGCGCCGCCGTGCTCGGCTACTCCGCCCAGGCCGCCCGCAGCGACCGTTCCGACAGAGTCGGTGCAGAGCGTGTCCGCGCGGAAGGCGTTGAACTGAACGCCTCGGGAAACCCCGAATTCGAGCTCTTCCTGCCGGGGGACACCGCCAGCCGCCACGTCGGCTCACGGCTGATCGGGGCCCACCACGTCGGCAACCTGCTGGCTGCGGCCGCGGCTGCCCACGCCGCGGGCATCGCCCCGGCAACGATCGCTGCCTCGCTGAGCGCGCAGACCGCTGCTAGCCGGTGGCGGATGGAGCGCACCGAACGGGCCGACGGCGTCACCATCATCAACGATGCCTACAACGCGAACCCGGACTCCATGCGGGCGGCCCTGCGGACCCTGGCTGACCTCGGCCGGGGCCGTCGGACCTGGGCGGTGCTCGGCGCCATGCTCGAACTGGGCCCTGACTCCATCCGCGAGCACATAGCCGTCGGCACCCAGGTGGTCCGGCTCAACATCTCCCGGCTGGTCGTCGTGGGCAGGGAAGCGCGTTCGCTCTACGTTTCCGCGGTCAACGAAGGATCCTGGGGCGAGGAATGCGTCTTCACCGAGACCGCCGACGAGGCCTATGAGCTCCTGCAGGCTGAACTCCAGCCGGGGGACCTGGTGCTGTTCAAGTCCTCGAACAGCATCGGGCTGCGCCATCTGGGCGATCGGATAGCATTGCCTCCACAAGCCCCCGGCGCCCCCGCCGCCGGCGCTGCTGCCAATGCCGCGGAATCCGCGGCTGGAAAACCGGCCGGAACCGCCACTGAAGGGAGTGCGCTGCTGTGATTGCACTGCTGATGGGCTCCGGCCTGGCGCTGCTCTTTGCCCTCGTGGGCACCCCGCTGTTCATCCGGCTCCTGGTCCACAAGAGCTACGGGCAATTCATCCGCGATGACGGTCCCACCACGCACCACACCAAGCGCGGAACGCCCACCATGGGCGGCACCATCGTGGTCCTGGCCGTCCTCGCCAGCTACGGGCTGACCCACCTGATCATGTGGATGATCAACCCGGCCTCACCGGGACCCTCCGCCTCGGCCCTGCTCCTGCTGTTCCTCATGGTCGGAATGGGGTTCGTCGGATTCCTCGACGACTTCATCAAGATTTCCAAGCAGCGCAGCCTCGGCCTGGACGTCAAGGCCAAACTGATCCTGCAGGGCGCTGTCGGGGTCGCGTTCGCCGTCCTGGTGCTGCAGTTCCCCGACGAGGACGGGCTGACCCCCGCGTCCACTCAGATCTCCCTGGTCCGCGACATCCCGTGGCTGAACCTCGCCTTCGGTGGAACCGTGCTCGGCGCCATCCTCTTCGTGCTGTGGTCGAACCTGATCGTCACCGCCGCAACCAACGGCGTGAACCTCACCGACGGCCTCGACGGGCTCGCCGCCGGCGCCTCCGTGATGGTGTTCGGCGCCTACACCCTGATAGGCATCTGGCAGAGCAACCAGGCCTGCGGCTCCCCGCGGCAGGCCGGCGGCGGCTGCTACTCCGTGCGCGATCCGCTGGATCTCGCGCTGCTCGCGGCCATCCTCAGCGCCGCCTTGGTCGGCTTCCTCTGGTGGAACACCTCACCGGCAAGAATCTTCATGGGCGACACCGGATCACTGGCCATCGGCGGCGCCGTCGCAGGCTTCGCGATCCTCTCCCGGACCGAACTGCTGCTGGCCTTCATCGGTGGCCTGTTCGTCCTGATCACCCTGTCCGTCATCATCCAGGTCGGCTACTTCAAGATCACCAAGGGAAAGCGGTTCTTCAAAATGGCCCCGCTCCAGCACCACTTCGAACTCAAGGGCTGGGCGGAAGTCACCGTCGTTGTCCGCTTCTGGATCCTCTGCGGGCTGTTTGTCGCCGCCGGGCTCGGAATCTTCTACGCCGAATGGGTGGTGCTCCTGTGACCGGCCCCATCCCCGCAGCGCTCACCACGTCAGCCCGGCTGCAGGACCTGGTCAGCTGGGATTCCGACTGGACCGGCCTGCGGGTGGTCGTGACCGGCATCGGCGTCTCCGGCTTCGCCGCCGCAGACACCCTGATCGAGCTTGGCGCCCGGGTGGTGGTGGTGGACGCCGCGACCAGCCCGAAAGCGCACGCGCAGGCGGACACGCTTCGGATCGTCGGCGCCGTGGACGTGCTGCTGGGCGAGGAGGCCGTACTCACGGTGCCCAAGGTCGACGGCGCGAAACCGGACCTGATCGTCACCTCACCGGGCTGGCGGCCGGACCAGTCGTTGCTGGCTGCCGCCGCCAGGGCGCACATCCCCGTCTGGGGCGACGTCGAACTCGCCTGGCGGGTCCGCGAACGCGCGGGCCGCAAGACCGCGGACTGGCTGACCATCACGGGCACCAACGGCAAAACGACGACGGTCGGCCTGACAGAGTCCATGCTGCAGGCCGCCGGGCTCCAGGCAATCGCCGTCGGCAACGTCGGCACGCCGATCCTGGACGCCCTCCGGGACCCGGTGGAATACGACGTCCTCGCCGTCGAACTCTCGAGCTTCCAGCTTCACTGGAGCCACTCCGTGTCGCCGGTCGCCAGTGTGTGCCTCAATGTCGCCGAAGACCATATCGACTGGCACGGGTCCTACACCTCCTACCTGGCCGACAAGGCGAAGGTCTACGAGAACACCCAAAAAGCGTGCATCTACAACGCGGAGCAGATCGAAACCGAACGCATGGTGGAGGAAGCCGACGTCGTGGAGGGGTGCCGCGCCGTGGGCTTCACCACCCTCACCCCCGCCATCAGCATGGTCGGCGTCGTCGAAGGCCTCCTGGTGGACCGCGCCTTCATCGCCGAACGCAAGGACAGCGCCGTCGAGCTGGCCCCCGTCGCCGACCTGGGCCCGGTGGCACCGCGGCACATGGTGGCCAACGCCCTCGCTGCCGCCGCCCTGGTCCGCGCCTACGGGGTGGAGCCCTCCGCGGTCCGCCAGGGCCTGCTGAACCACCTCCCGGGCGACCACCGCATCCAGGTCGTTGCCCGCCACGACGGCGTGCTCTGGATCAACGACTCCAAGGCCACCAATCCCCATGCCGCGGCCGCCTCGCTGTCCACGTTCGACAACGTCGTCTGGATCGCCGGCGGACTTTCCAAGGGCGTCAACTACGACGCGCTGGTCCGGGAGCAGGCCAAGCGGCTCAAGGCAGTGGTGCTGATCGGTACCGACGCCGGCGACCTTCTGTCCGCGCTGCAGCGACACGCACCCGATGTCCCCGTGATCGCGCCGGCGAAGGGCGACACTGAAGACGTGCAGACTGCCGGACCGGCCCATGCCGACGCAGGCCCATCGCCGATTTCCGGTGAGGCTGTGATGGCCCTGGCCGTCGCCTCGGCGGCGCAGCTGGCCGCCTCGGGGGACATTGTGCTGCTGGCCCCGGCGGCTGCATCCATGGATCAGTTCTCTTCCTACGCTCACCGTGGCGACGCCTTCATCGAAGCTGTCCGCGAGCTCGTGGAAGGGCAGGCTCAGACCAGCGAGGAGTAACAATGGTCAGCACGCCCACACGCACCCCGGCCAAGCCCGGCGCGCCAAGAACCGGCGCCGTGAAGGCACCATCCGGTCAGGCACCATCAGGGAAGGCGCCCGGCGCACCGGGCCGGAAAGCCGCGCCGGTCCCCGCCAGGCGGCTCTCGCCCCTCGGCAGGGTCCGCGGCTGGTCCCGGGGCTTCTGGTCCGCACTGGAAGGCACCGGGAAGTCCCGCAACGGCTCGACGTACTACCTGATCCTCGGAACCACGCTGGCGCTGACCGCGATCGGCATTCTGATGGTGCTTTCCGCTTCCAGTGTCGAGGCCATCGCCGCGGGGGAGTCGCCCTACTCAGCCGCCCTCAAGCAGGGCGTGTTCGCCGCCATCGGCGTCTTCTGCATGTTCCTGCTCTCCCGCGTCAACGTCGTGTGGCTCAAACGTTTCGCGTGGCTTGCCATTTTCCTCGCGCTGATCCTGCTCGTGCTGGTGCTCCTGATGGGGCGCAGCGCCCTTGGCAACAAGAACTGGATCGACGTCGGGCCGTTCACCTTCCAGCCCTCCGAGGCAGCCAAGCTGGCCCTCGCCCTGTGGATGGCGACGGTGCTCGGTGCCAAAACCAAGCTCCTCAGCCAGTCGAAACACGCCCTGATCCCGGTGGCACCGGTCGCGGCACTCGTGATCGGCCTGATCCTGGCCGGCAACGACCTCGGCACGGCCATGATCGTCATGATCATCACCGCCGCGGCGCTCTTCTTCGCGGGGGTCCGGCTCTACGTCTTCGGCATCGGCGCGATCCTGGGCGGCGCCTTCATAGCAGTCCTGGCCATCACGAACCCCAACCGCGTCTGCCGCATCCTGTCCTGGACCGGCCAGACCTGCGCCGACGGCTCGGACCTGAACTACCAGTCGACCAACGGCCTCTACGGGCTTGCCTCCGGCGGCTGGTTCGGGGTGGGGCTGGGGCAGAGCCGGCAGAAGTACAGCTGGATTCCCGAGGCCCACAATGACTTCATCTTCGCCATCATCGGCGAGGAGCTCGGCCTGATCGGCACCCTTGTGGTCCTGGTCCTGTTCGGCATCCTGGGCACCGCCATTTACCGCGTCGTCGTGGCGCAGAAGGACATGTTCCACCGGGTTCTTGCGGGGACCATCATGGTCTGGCTGCTCGGCCAGGCCACCGTCAACATGGCGGTCGTCACCGGCCTGGCTCCCGTGGTGGGCATCCCGTTGCCGTTCATTTCCTATGGCGGCTCAGCCCTCCTGATGTCGTTGTGCGCCATCGGCGTAGTCTTGTCTCTGGCCCGGGCCCAGATGGCGCCCGGGATGCAGCCCAAGGGCATGTTCCGGTTCGGCCCGGCCGGCCTCGCCGGATCCCTTCGAAAAAGTGCCGCCGCCCGGGCCGCCGCCCGGAACGCGGACACCGCACCATCCAGTCCCGCCCCGCAGCACGGGGCGCCGAAGAACGCGGCACCGAGCAACGGGGCGCCGAAGAACGCGGCACCGAAGAACGCGGCACCGACCAATCCTGCAGCCAGGAACCCCGCCCGGAACCCGGCACCCAAGAACCCAGCACGAAAGCGGAAATAAGCCTTCATGAGTACCGAGTCGCCCTTGTCCATCGTCCTCGCCGGCGGTGGAACAGCCGGGCACATCAGCCCGCTCCTCGCCATCGCACATGCGATCCGGGAAGCCCGGCCCGATGCGCGGCTCCTTGCCGTCGGCACCCCCAACGGGATGGAGGCCCGGCTGGTCCCGGCCGCGGGGCTGGACCTCGCCACCATCAGCCGGGTGCCCTTTCCGCGCAAACCCTCACTGGACCTGCTCCGGTTTCCCGGTCGGCTCGCGGGCGCGGTGAAGCAGGCCGGTGTCATCCTCGATGAGGCCGGCGCAGACGTCCTCGTCGGCGTCGGCGGGTATGTATGCACGCCCATGTACCTCGCCGCCCGACGACGGAAGATCCCGATCGTTCTCCACGAAGCGAACACCCGGCCGGGACTCGCGAACCGCGTGGGGGCCCGGCTGGGTGCAAAAGTGGCCGTGGCGTTCGCCGGCACCAGGCTCCCGGGAGCCGTGCACATCGGCATGCCCATGCGCCGGGAGGTCTCCGGCCTCGACCGTCCGGCCGCCGGGGCGGCTGCCCGGACGGCGCTTGGCCTTGATCCCCGACAGCCCACGCTCATCGTCACCGGCGGATCCTCGGGCGCGCAAAGCATCAACCGGACCATCGCGGCCTCCGTCGGTGCCCTCGCCGAAGCCGGGATCCAGACCCTGCACCTCACCGGGCGGGACAAGTCAGTCCTTGATGCCGACGGCGAACCGCTCGCGGCCCCCGGGTACCGGCAGGTGGAATACGTGGACGGGATGGAATCGGTGTACGCTGCGGCCGATCTGCTGCTGGCCCGCGCCGGGGCGGCGACTGTCTGTGAGGTGGCCGCCGTCGGCGTGCCCGCGGTGTTCGTGCCCCTCCCCGTCGGCAACGGCGAGCAGGCCCTCAACGCTGCCGGCCTGGTGGACGCCGGCGGCGCCCTGATGGTGGCGGACAACGCGTTCACCCCGGAGTGGGTCCGCCGGAACATCATCCCGCTGCTCCTGGACCGCGGTCGGCTTTCCAAGATGGCACATAGCGCCGGGCAGCTCGGCATCCGCGACGCAGACCGGCGGATGGCCGATCTCGTCCTTGAAGCGGCAGTGTCGTCGAGGGCAGTATCTTCGAAACAGCACAGCAGGAAGCGGTAACGCCATGACCCAGCACCAAGACCAGCCGGAGCCGCAGGCCGTGCGCCCGCAGGAGTCCCTCGGCAGGGTCCACTTCATCGGCATCGGCGGGGTGGGCATGTCCGCCGTCGCCCGCATCATGGTGGCCCGCGGCCTGCCGGTCAGCGGCTCCGATGCCAAGGACCTCCCGGTCATGGCCGAGCTCGCCGCAGCCGGTGCCCGGATCCACGCCGGCTACGCCGCCGCCAACCTCGGCGACGCGCAAACCGTGGTGGCCGGCTCAGCGATCCGTCCGGACAATCCCGAACTGGCCGCGGCACGGGCCGCCGGCCTGCCCGTGCTGCACCGCTCCGAAGCGCTGGCATCGACGATGGCGGACGACACCATCGTGACCGTGGCCGGCACGCACGGGAAATCCACCACGACGTCGATGATCACGGTCCTGCTGCAGGGCGCCGGGCTCGACCCCTCCTTCGCAATCGGCGCGAACGTGCCGGCGCTGGGCGTCAACGCGGCCTCCGGCAGCTCCCGCATCTTCGTCGCCGAGGCAGACGAGTCCGACGGCTCGTTCCTGAACTACCGCCCGCAGATCGCCGTAGTCACCAACGTTGAACCTGACCACCTGGACCACTACGGCACCGCCGAAGCTGTCTACGCCTCCTTCGACCGCTTCACCGAACTGCTCCCCGCGGACGGCGTCCTGGTCGCGTGCGCGGACGACGACGGAGCCCGGGCGCTGGCCCGGCGCACGCTCGAGCGCGGCAACACCCGGGTGGTCCTGTACGGCACGACGGACGACGCCGAGGTCAAGCTGCACGACGGCGGCACCGGCGACGTCCGGATCGAGACCCCCGAAGGCCGGTTAGGCGTCGAGCTGCAGGTTCCCGGGAGGCACAACGCGCTCAATGCGGCCGCGGCGTTCGCCGTCGCGCTCGAACTCGGTGTCGCTCCCGAGGCCGCGGCCGGAGCCCTCGCGCATTTTTCCGGGGCGTCGCGGCGCTTCGAGTTCAAGGGTGCGGGCCGCGGGGTGCGGGTCTACGACGACTACGCGCATCACCCCACCGAGGTCCGGGCGGCGCTGTCGGCCGCCCGCTCTGTGGCCGGCGGGCACAAGGTGCATGTGCTCTTCCAGCCGCACCTGTTTTCCCGGACCCGCGAATTTGCCCGCGAATTCGCCGAAGCGCTCAACGCCGCGGACACGGCCCTGGTGCTGGACATCTATCCCGCCCGCGAGGACCCCATCCCCGGCGTCAGCAGCCGGCTGATCGCCGAACACCTGGGCCCGGGGGGCCGGCTCGTGGGCCCGGGCGGGGACGCCGTGCAGGCCCTGGTGGCGGCGGCAGACCCCGGCGACATCGTGCTGACAGCCGGAGCCGGCGATGTCACCGCTTACGGCCCGCTCATAGTCGACGCCCTGACAGCCGGAGCGCCGGAGTCCGGAGCGCCGGAGTCCGGGTCGCCGGCGTCCGGAACGCTGAAGCCCGGGGCGCCGGAGTCCGGAGCAGCCGGTGGTTAGCACCCGCCGCCCCACGTACAAGACCGGGGCCCGCCGCTCACGTCCGGACCTCCCGGACCGTCCGGACGGGACACCGACGGACGTCATCTCGGCGTCCAGGGCCGAACCCGGGCCGGGCACGCCCTCCGTTGCACCCGGCGCTGCGGAAACGCAGCAGGACAATATCCTGTCCTTCCCGGAGCCCAAGGCCAAGCGACGGAAAAGGATCGTCCTGAGCACCATCGGGGTCATCGCGGCGCTCGTCGCGGCGATCGTCCTGGCGGCCGTCTACACTCCGCTGCTGGCGTTGCGGACCGTCACCGTGGAGGGCACGAAGCTGCTGAGCGCGGAGCAGGTGCAGGCCGCCCTGGCACCGCTGCAGGGGAAGCCCCTGCCGCAGATCGGCGACGAGGACGTCACGGCCCTGCTCCAGCCGCTCGTCCAGATCAAGGCCGTGACCATCCAGGCGCGCCCGCCCGCCACGCTGGCGGTCCGTATCACCGAGCGCGTCCCGGTGGCCAAGCTCAAGCAGCGTGACGGCTTGCAGCTGGTGGATGTCGAGGGGATCGCGCTCAGTGCCACCACCGGGGACGCCCCGGTGGCGCTGCCCGTCATTGACGCCGGGGAGGGCGTTCTGGCTGCGGAGCTGTTCCACGCCATTACCGGGGTGCTGGGCGCTCTTCCGGCGGACGTGCTCGCCAGGCTCTCCGACGCGTCGGCGAAGTCCGCGGACGCCGTCGAACTCAAACTTGTGGACGGGCAGACGATCATCTGGGGGAACGCGGGGGAGAAGGAACTCAAGGCACGGGTCCTGGCCGCCCTGCTCAAGGTTCCCGCCGACCCGAAAAACCCCGTGCGGATCTACGATGTCAGCGTGCCCCGGCACCCGGTCACCCGCTAGTTTCCGTGCGCACGACATTTTTGGGGTATTTGGCCGGTATTCGCGCGACACGCGGCGCCGGTTATTGAATGTCCCCTACATAGGAAATACCGTTCCAGACATGAGTTACTTGACATAACTATAACCTTCAACCCGAAGGTTAATGTTCAAAGCTTCAAGTCCGACTCCAATCAGTTTTCGCAATAGAACACGAACAAGGGACACGTAACGTGGCAGCTCCGCAGAATTACCTGGCCGTCATCAAGGTCGTCGGCATCGGCGGCGGTGGCGTGAACGCAGTCAACCGCATGATCGAAGTCGGTCTCCGCGGCGTCGAATTCATCGCCATCAACACCGATGCCCAGGCATTGCTGATGAGCGACGCGGACGTCAAGCTCGACGTCGGTCGCGAGCTGACCCGCGGGCTGGGAGCCGGGGCGAACCCTGAGGTCGGCAAGCAGGCTGCCGAGGACCACGCCGACGAGATCGAAGAGGTCATCCGCGGCGCAGACATGGTCTTCGTGACCGCCGGCGAGGGCGGCGGCACCGGAACCGGCGGCGCACCCGTCGTGGCCCGCATCGCCCGCTCGCTCGGCGCGCTGACCATCGGCGTCGTCACCCGGCCCTTCACCTTCGAGGGCCGCCGCCGCGCCGGCTCCGCGGAGGCCGGCATCGACGCGCTCCGCGACGAAGTCGACACCCTGATCGTCATCCCCAATGACCGTCTGCTCTCCATCAGCGACCGCAACGTGTCCGTCCTGGACGCGTTCCGTTCCGCCGACCAGGTCCTGCTGTCCGGTGTCCAGGGCATCACCGACCTGATCACCACCCCGGGCCTGATCAACCTCGACTTCGCCGACGTCAAGTCGGTCATGCAGGGCGCCGGTTCGGCGCTCATGGGCATCGGCTCGGCACGCGGCGAAGACCGTGCCGTGAAGGCCGCGGAGCTCGCCATCGCCTCGCCGCTGCTCGAGGCCTCCATCGACGGCGCCCACGGCGTCCTGCTGTCCATCCAGGGCGGCTCGGACCTCGGCCTGTTCGAGATCAACGAAGCAGCCCGCCTGGTCCAGGAGGTTGCCCACCCGGAAGCCAACATCATCTTCGGTGCCGTCATCGACGACGCCCTCGGCGACGAAGCCCGCGTCACGGTCATCGCCGCCGGGTTCGACGACGTCAAGGCCACCTCGCCGTCCATGGACCAGTCGCTGCCGCAGACCGCGCCGCAGCGCCCGGCGGCCCCCGCCCCGGCTCCCGCGCAGGCACCCGCCTCGGCGCACGTCCAGCCGCTGCACGCAACGGTCGGAGCTTCCGGCCTCGGCGGCTGGGGCCAGCAGCGCGCGTCCGCCGTACCGGCGGACTCGGGTTTCGACGTCGACCTGCCGTCGGTTGTGGAACCGGACCTGTCCGGCCGCCACTCCGATGACCTGGATGTCCCCGACTTCCTGAAGTAGATCCCGACGCACGATGGCACTGCCGGTTGGCAGTGCCATGGTGCTTTCTCGTAGGATCGAAGCTCGGTCTAAAAGGTAGGCAGTGTTGTTGGCGGTGGTTCGGGGGTTTCGAGTGTTTTCGTGGCGGGCGGAAGTCCGGCCGGGCGTCTGGGTGGGTTTCACCAACGCCGCTGCCGGCAACCTGGCGCTCCACGTCGGCGACGATCCGGCGGACGTCCGGGGCCGCCGCCGCGAACTTGAACGGTCCGCGGGCCTGGGCGGCCGCGGCTTCCAGTACATGAACCAGGTCCACGGCAGCGAAGTCGCCACGATCGCCGCCGGTCCAGCCGTCCCGGCCCCGACCGCGGACGCCATGGTATCCCGCGGCGCTGCCCTTGCCGTGATGGTCGCGGACTGCGTCCCCGTGGTCCTGGTGGGCAGTGAAACCGGGGGAGGGCCGGTGCTCGGCGTGGTGCACGCGGGACGGCCCGGCGTCGCCGCCGGCGTGGTCCCCGCCGCGGTGGCCCGGATGCGGGAGCTCCGAGCCGGGGAAATCAGCGCATGGATCGGGCCGTCCGTCTGCGGCCGGTGCTATGAAGTGCCGGCCGGAATGCGGGCTGAGGTCGGGATGATCGTCCCCGGAACCTGGTGCGATACCTCCCGGGGGACGCCCGGGCTGGACCTGCCGGCCGGCGTCCGCCACCAGCTGGAATCCGCCGGCGTGGCCGTCGAATACTCCGGCGGCTGCACGCTTGAAGACGACGAACTGTTCTCCTACCGCCGCGACCGCCACACCGGACGGTTCGCCGGCCTGGTCTGGACTGGTCCCGGGGCCGGGACGGGGGCGGACATCGATGGCTGAGCAGCACGATACCCGGTTGGCGCAGCTCCGGGAGCGCCTCGCCGCCGTCCGGCAACGGATCGACCGCGCCGTCGCTGCCGCCGGGAGGCAGGACGCGCCGCCGCAGCTGATAGTGGTCACCAAGTTCCACCCCGCCGAGGACGTCCGGCGGCTTGCCTCGCTGGGCATCACCAACGTGGGAGAAAGCCGGGACCAGGAAGCCGCGGACAAGGCGGCCGGACTCGGCGACCTTGACCTCCGCTGGCACTTCATCGGACAGCTTCAGAGCAACAAGGCCAAGTCCGTCGTGAAGTACGCGCACGCCGTGCACTCCGTGGACCGGCCCCAGCTCGCCGAAGCCCTGGCGAAGGCCATGGCCGCCGAACACGGGCGCACCGGGCGCGGGCCGCTGGACTGCTACATCCAGGTCAGCCTCGACGACGACGCCGACGGGCACCGGGGCGGGTCGCTCCCCGCGGACGTCCCCGAGCTGGCGGAGCGGCTGGCAGGCTCCGAGGGACTTCGGCTGGCAGGCATCATGGCGGTGGCCCCGCTCGGCAAGGACCCGGTCCGCGCGTTCGAGCAGCTCGCAGGAATCTCGGCCCGGCTGACGGCCACGTACCCGGACGCCACCGGCGTTTCCGCCGGCATGAGCCAGGACCTCGAAGCGGCGATCCGGTTCGGTGCGACACACCTTCGGATTGGCTCCGATATTCTCGGTCCGCGTCCGGCGTTGCGGTAGGTTCAACGTATTGGAAGGTAATGGCGGGAATTCCAAGGCTGTCAGGTCATTTTGAGCGGCCCGCTTACGGACACGATTAGGAGTCGACCATGGCTGGCGCTCTGCGCAAGACAATGATCTATCTTGGGCTCGCCGATGGCGAGGAACACTACGAGTCTGAGCACCCGAAACCGCACAAGGACGAGGACGATTCCATGGAGCACGACCGCGAGGAGCGCCGTGCGCCGGCGCCTGTCCGCGAGGTCCCCCGGGAGGAGCCCCACGCCGCTGAAGAGGAATATCGCGCACCTGTGACACCCATCAAGCGAGCGGCCTTGAGCCGCGAAGAACCCACCGCACTCCGGCAGATCACCACGATCCACCCGCGCTCCTACAACGATGCCAAGCTCATCGGTGAAAGCTTCCGTGACGGCATCCCCGTCATCATGAACGTCACAGACATGGGAGAAGCGGACGCCAAGCGGCTCGTCGACTTCTCCGCAGGACTGGTTTTCGGCTTGCGGGGCAGCATCGAACGCGTCACGAACAAGGTATTCCTGCTGTCGCCGTCGTACGTTGAAGTCATCGGCGATGACAAGAAGATCAGCGAGACCCAGGCCAGCTTCTTCAACCAGAGCTAATACAGGATTTCTCTCCGGATGCCAGGCAGGGACACCTGTCTGGCATCCGTGCTGAAGTATCCGTGTTGAAATAGAGGCGTAACCATCCCAAGGACACTGCGGTATCCGGAATGAACATGGAGATATGAGCTAACTCATGGGAATCGTTTTCGGACTTGTCTATCTCGCACTGCTGTTCTTCTTCGTGGCCCTGATTGTCAGGCTTGTCTTTGACTGGGTCCAGATGTTCGCGCGGAGCTGGCGGCCGCGCGGAGTGGCGCTTGTGGCCGCGCACGCCGTGTATTCCATCACGGACAGGCCGCTCAAACTGCTCCGGCGCCTGATCCCGCCGTTGCGGCTGGGCGGGATCTCCCTGGACCTCGGCTTCCTGTTGCTGTTCATTGCCGTGTCGGTGGCCATGGCCTTCGCCAGGGGCCTCGTCTACGCCCAGCCGATCGCAGCCTAGCGGGGCAGCGGACCCCTTCCGCCGCCAAACTGATAGAAAACTCCGGTTTGACACTGCGGTGTTGAATTAGAGTAACCAGACCATATTTAGGTACCGTAGTTTGACGGCCGAAAGGCCTACTGACTAACTAGACCAACGAGGTGACCAGATGGCTTTGACGCCAGAAGACGTTGTCAACAAGCGCTTTCAGCCGACCAAGTTCCGCGAAGGCTACGACCAGGACGAAGTAGATGACTTCCTGGACGAGATCGTCGTCGAACTGCGACGCCTGAACCAGGAGAACGACGAGCTGCGCAGGAAGCTCGCCGAGCTCAGCGCTGGCACGCCTGCCAGCTCCACCGCCGCGGCTCCCGTGGTCGAAAAGGTGCCGGCTCCCGTCAAGGCCGACAAGGAAAAAGAAGACCGCGCCAAGGCAGAAGCCGAGGCCAAGGCTGCCGAAGCTGCCAAGAAGAAAGAGGCCGAGCGTGCTCCTGCCCCGGCAGCCGCCCCGGCACCCGCGGCCGCCGCTACCCCGGCGTCGGAGTCCGCGGCCGGCCTGCTCGCAATGGCGCAGCAGATGCACGACAAGCACATCGCAGACGGCGAGCAGCAGCGCGACAAAATCATCGCCGAGGCCCAGATTGAGGCCAGCGGCCTTGTCAACGATGCCCAGGAAAAGTCCCGCAAGATCCTGGGTGCCCTCGAGCAGCAGCGCTCCGTGCTGGAACGCAAGGTCGAGCAGCTCCGCGGCTTCGAGCGCGATTACCGCTCACGCCTGAAGGCATACATCGAAGGCCAGTTGCGCGATCTGGATGCCCGTGGTTCGGTGGCGGCCCCTGAGGTCGAAGCCAACACCTAGGCAAAAAGCCAAGTATTCTGAAAGTCGGTGGCTGAGGACTCCTCGGCCGCCGGCTTTTGGCATTAACCGCCACAGTCCGTGGCCTGACCGCCCCGGCAGTAGGCCCCCAGTCCCAGCACTGGCTCCCGAACGAAAGCCCTATGACTGACGCCCCAACCCCTGACGCCACCTCGCCTGCGCCGGTTGCGCACGCCGGGCCCCGCCGTGCCCTGCTGCTCTCGGTTTTCTCCGGACTTGCGGTGTTCGCCTACGTGTTCGACCAGCTGACCAAGCTGTGGGTGACCAGCACCATGGTCGAGGGCGAGCGGATCCCGGTGCTGCCCCCGTTGCTGCACTGGTACTACATCCGCAATTCCGGGGCAGCCTTCTCCATCGGAGAAAACATCACCTGGGTCTTCACCATCATCATGGCCGCCGTCTCGGTGGCGATCCTGCTCCAGCTGCGGAAGCTGGGCTCGGTCTGGTGGGCGCTGGCGCTGGGCCTGCTGCTGGGCGGCGCCCTGGGAAACCTCACCGACCGGCTGTTCCGGGAGCCCTCCTTCGCCATGGGCCATGTGGTGGACTTCATCCAGCTGCCCAACTTCGCGATCTTCAACATTGCCGATTCGGCCGTCGTATCCTCCGTTGTGATCATCTGCCTGCTCACCCTGAGGGGCATTTCCCTCGACGGCTCGCACCACCAGAAGGAACCGGTACAGCAGAATGACTGATGACATGGTGATCGACTCCGCGGCGCCCCGGCACTTTGTGGTGCCGGACGACCTTGCCGGCAGCCGGGTGGACGCCGGGCTGGCGAAGCTGATGGATATTTCCCGTTCGCAGGCCGCCACGCTCATTGCCGAAGGCAACGTGAGCTGCAACGGCAAGCCCGTCGGCAAGTCCCTCAAGCTCAGCCCCGGCGCCGTCCTCGACGTCGTCGTCCCGGAACGGCGGGACCCCCTGGAAGTCGTGGAGGAAGTAGTGGAAGGCCTGAAAATCCTGCTGGACGATGACGAGTTCGTCGTTCTCGACAAACCGGTGGGCGTGGCAGCACACCCCTCGCCGGGGTGGGTGGGCCCGACCGTCGTCGGCGGACTCGCCGGCGCGGGCTACCGGATCTCGACCTCCGGGTCGCCGGAGCGGGCCGGCATCGTGCACCGGCTCGACGTCGGAACCTCCGGCGTCATGGTCGTCGCCAAGACCGAAAACGCCTACACCGCTTTGAAGCGCGCGTTCAAGGAACGTACTGTGGACAAGGTGTACCACGCCGTCGTCCAGGGCCTCCCGGACCCGCTGGCGGGCACCATCGATGCGCCGATCGGCCGGCACCCGGGCCACGACTGGCGGTTCGCCGTGATCGAGGACGGCCGCGACTCCATCACCCACTACGAAGTCCTCGAAGCTTTCGGCAAGGCCTCGCTCGTGGAGGTGCACCTGGAAACGGGGCGTACCCACCAGATCCGGGTGCACTTTGCCGCCCTCCGTCACCCCTGCGCCGGTGACCTGACCTACGGTGCCGATCCGCGGCTCGCCGCGACCCTGGGACTGACACGGCAGTGGCTGCACGCCCGCCAGCTGTCCTTCGACCACCCACGGACGGGGGAGCGGGTCACAGTCACCAGCGAGTACCCCCAGGACCTGAGCTATGCCCTCGAAGTCCTCGAATCCGGACAGGCCTGACCCGGCGTTTGATCCGTCCCTGACCCGGCATTTAGCCGGTGTTTGATCCGCCCCTGACCCGCGTGTCCCGGGTGTTTTGGCCGGCGCTTGCCGGGGTGCCGGTTTTGTCCGCCGCGCGTGCCTGGCAAAGCCGGATCGATGCCGGCACTAGAATAGTCCGGTGACTTCCAGCAACGACTCGTTTGTCCATCTCCATAACCACACCGAGTACTCCATGCTGGACGGCGCCGCCCGGCTCGGCGAGCTGTTCGATGAAACCGAGCGGCTGGGCATGCCCGCACTGGCCACGACGGACCACGGCTACCTCTTCGGGGCCTTCGACTTCTGGAAGCGGGCCACCGACAAGGGCATCAAGCCGATTATCGGCGTCGAGGCGTATGTGACGCCGGGAACCGCGCGCACCGACAAGAGCCGGGTCCGCTGGGGCGAGGAAAACCAGCGCAAGGACGACATTTCCGGCGGTGGCTCCTACACGCACATGACCCTGCTTAGCTACAACAACAAGGGCATGCGGAACCTCTTCCGGGCTTCGTCCATCGCCTCGCTGGACGCCGTGTTCGGCAAATGGCCGCGGCTGGACCGCGAACTGCTGAACACGTATTCCGAGGGCCTGATCGCCACGACCGGCTGCCCCTCGGGCGAGGTCCAGACCCGGCTCCGGCTCGGCCAGTACCGGGAGGCACTGGAGGCGGCCGCCGAGTTCCGCGACATCTTCGGGGCCGACAACTACTTCTGCGAACTCATGGACCACGGCCTGGACATCGAGCGGCGCGTCACCGGCGACCTGCTGCGCCTCGCGAAGGACCTGAACCTGCCGCTGGTGGCCACCAATGACCTGCATTACACGCACGAGCACGACGCCAAGGCGCACGAGGCCCTGCTGGCCATCCAGTCCGGCTCGACCCTGCTGGAACCCAGCTACGACAACGGCGGGTCCCGGTTCGCCTTCTCCGGCAGCGGCTACTACCTGAAGTCGCCGCAGGAAATGCGGGAACTGTTCCGCGACCATCCCGAGGCGTGCGACAACACGCTGCTGATCGCCGAGCGCTGCGAGGTCTCGTTCAACACCGGCGCCAACTACATGCCCCGCTTCCCCTGCCCGCCGGGTGAGGACGAGACTTCCTGGCTGGTCAAGGAAGTGGCCACGGGACTGGCCTACCGCTATCCGGCCGGGGTGCCGGACAAGGTACGGACCCAGGCGGACTACGAACTCGGCGTCATCACCTCCATGGGATTCCCGGGCTACTTCCTCGTGGTGGCCGACTTCATCAACTGGGCCAAGAAGAACGGCATCCGGGTAGGTCCCGGCCGCGGCTCGGGTGCAGGCTCCATGGTGGCGTACGCCATGCGCATTACCGACCTTGATCCCCTGGCGCACGGCCTCATCTTCGAACGGTTCCTGAACCCGGACCGCGTCTCCATGCCTGACTTCGACGTCGACTTCGATGACCGCCGCCGCTCCGAAGTGATCGACTACGTGACGCGCAAATACGGTGACGAACGCGTCGCGATGATCGTCACATACGGCACCATCAAGACCAAGCAGGCGCTCAAGGACTCCTCGCGCGTGCTGGGGTACCCGTTCAGCATGGGCGAACAGCTCACCAAGGCCCTCCCGCCGGCCGTGATGGCCAAGGACATCCCGCTCGCGGACATCCAGAACAAGGACTCCAAGCGCTACGGCGAGGCCGGGGACTTCCGGCAGCTCGTCGCCACCGACCCCGAAGCCGCCAAGGTCTTCGAGACCGCCCTGGGCATCGAGGGCCTGAAACGGCAGTGGGGTGTCCACGCGGCCGGCGTCATCATGTCTTCGGACCCCATCATCGACGTCATCCCCATCATGCGCCGCATCCAGGACGGCCAGGTCATCACGCAGTTCGACTACCCCACATGTGAGGGCCTCGGCCTGATCAAGATGGACTTCCTCGGGCTGCGAAACCTCACGATCATTTCCGACGCCCTCGAAAACATCAAGATGAACCGCGGCGTGGACCTGGACCTCGAATCCCTGGCCCTCGACGACGCCCCGTCCTACGAGCTGCTGGCCCGGGGCGACACCCTTGGCGTGTTCCAGCTCGACGGCGGTCCCATGCGCGCCCTGCTCAAGCTCATGAAGCCTGACAACTTCGAAGACATCTCCGCCGTGCTGGCCCTCTACCGGCCGGGCCCCATGGGCGCCAACGCGCACACCGACTACGCCCTGCGCAAGAACAAGATCCAGGACGTCATCCCGATCCATCCGGAGCTGGAGGAACCGCTCGCCGAAATCCTCGGCGGGACCTACGGCCTGATCGTGTACCAGGAACAGGTCATGGCCGTGGCGCAGAAGCTCGCCGGCTATACCCTCGGCCAGGCCGACATCCTGCGCCGCGCCATGGGCAAGAAGAAGAAATCCGAGCTGGACAAGCAGTTCGCCGGCTTCTCCCAGGGCATGCAGGACAACGGCTACTCCATGGCCGCCGTCAAAACCCTCTGGGACATCCTGCTCCCGTTCTCCGACTACGCCTTCAACAAGGCGCACTCGGCCGCCTACGGCGTGATCTCCTACTGGACCGCCTACCTGAAGGCGCACTACGCGCCGGAGTACATGGCCGCCCTGCTGACCAGCGTCGGCGACGACAAGGACAAGTCGGCGATCTACCTCAACGAATGCCGTCGCATGGGCATCACGGTGCTGCCGCCGGACGTCAACGAGTCAGCGCTCAACTTCACCCCGGTCGGCACCGACATCCGCTTCGGCATGGGCGCCATCCGCAACGTCGGGGTCAACGTCGTCGAGGCCATGGTCGCGGCGCGCGAGAAAGAAGGCGCGTACACGTCCTTCAAGGACTACCTCATGAAGGTCCCCGCCGTGGTGTGCAACAAGCGCACGATTGAATCCCTGATCAAGGCCGGTGCCTTCGACTCGCTGAACCATCACCGGCGCGCCCTGGCCATGGTCCATGAAGAAGCGATCGACTCCGTGATCACGCTCAAGCGCAACGAGGCGATCGGGCAGTTCGACCTCTTCGCCGGTTTCGACGAAGCCGAATCCGAGGCGTCCCTGAGCATCGAGATCCCCGACCTTCCCGAATGGGAGAAGAAGGACAAGCTCTCGTTCGAACGGGACATGCTCGGCCTCTACGTCTCGGACCACCCGCTGCAAGGGCTCGAAGGGCTCCTGAGCCAGCACGCCGACCAGTCCATCACCTCGCTGATCGCCGAGGACGGCCCGCACGACGGCGCCATCGTCACCATCGCGGGCATGATCACCTCCCTGAGCCGCCGGATCGCCAAAGCCAGCGGCAACGCCTATGCCCGCGCGGAGATCGAGGACCTCGGCGGTTCCGTCGAGGTCATGTTCTTCGGCCAGGTCTATGGGCCCATCGCCTCGGTGCTGGCCGAAGACCTGATCGTGGTGGTCAAGGGCCGGCTGCAGCGCCGCGACGACGGCGCCGTGGCGTTGAACTGCATGGAACTCTCCGTCCCGGACCTCAGCGAGGGCCTGAACGGGCCCCTGGTGATCACCATGCAGACGCACAAGGCCACCGAAGCCGTGGTGACCGAACTCGGCGATGTGCTCAGGACTCACCGCGGCAAGTCGGAGGTCCGCCTGCACCTCCAGGGCGACTCCCGGGTGGAAGTCATGGGACTGCCCGTGCACCTGCGGGTCAACCCGAGTCCGTCGCTGTTCGGCGACCTCAAGGTGCTCCTCGGCTCGACCTGCCTGGATGGCTAGCGCCGGGCCGGTAGCGGCCGCCTTGCCCGGGGTTCAGATCTCGTAGTCCAGCGGGACCGGCTGGCTGTAGGCGCCGGAGTGGTAGAGCAGGGGAGCGCCGTCGTCGCCGACCTCGCCTTCCACCACCTCGACAACCACCACCGCGTTGTTCTCGAAGGAGAGCCGCATCTGGACCTTGCCGATCAGCCAGCCCGCGACGTCCTTCAGGACAGGAACCTCGTGGGGTCCCATCTCCCAGTGGTCGCCTTCGAAGCGGTCGCGGGTCCTGGCGAAACGGTCGGCCAGCTCCTGGTTCTCCAGCCCGAGCATGTGCACCCCGATGTAGGTGGTATTGGCCACCGCCGGCCAGGAACTGGAGGTGCGCGCCATGTTGAAGGTGAACCGAGGGGGCTTGGCCGAAAGCGAGGCCACCGAGGTCGCGGTGAAACCGAACGGCACGCCATTGTAGTTGGCGGTGATGATCGCCACACCTGCCGCATGCCGGCGGAACATTTCCTTGAACGTTCCTTCGAAGGCTCCGTCGTCTGAGGCCACTGCGATCCAACTCCCTGCTGCCCGTGCGGAATGTTTCTACCCTGCCAGCGTATTGCTCCCGGACAGGCCGCGGTACTTGTTTACCTGCCGCCGTCATGGACCGTCATCCGGGAACGCACGCTGCCATGCGGCCGGCCGGCCCAAAAGCTTGTTAAGGTTTGTTGCATGACAGAGCCTGCAGTACACGTCCCGGTCCAGCGCCCGGGCCACGGCGAACACCGTCGCGGGCGCCAGGTCCAAGGCCGTGGGGCCAGCAGCACGGGCCTGCGCAGGGCAGCAGCCATCGCCGCTGCCGGAGTGCCGGTGGGACTGCTCTGGTGGGTGCTGGCGCCCTCGGGGCTGAACATCCTTTCGGGCGACCCGGCGCTTCGCAACGGCAGCAATCCGGACGCGCGGCTCCCGCGGGACCTGATGCTGGCCGGGCTGTTCCTGCTTGCCGGCTGCATCGCCGGGGCACTGGCGGCCGGCACCAAGCATCAGGAGCCGTCGTCCAAGGACGTCGTCCTGGCGGTTGCCGCCGGGGCGTTCGGAGCGCTCCTTGCCTGGGGAACCGGCGTGCTGTGCGGCCTCTGGTGGGGCGCGCCGGAGGACACCTCGAGCAACGCCAGCATTGCGTTTTCGCTGCGCTCCTACGCCGTCCTGGTGATCTGGCCGGCCGCCGTCGCGCTGTCCATCTTCCTTGGCAGGTTCTCCGTGGCCCCGAAGAAGCCGGCCTCCGGGGATCCTTTGGCGTAACAGCGTCCGGAGACCGCGGACCGGCACGTAAAATGGACGGGTGACCCTTACACCTGAGAGCCCTGTGCCCCCGGCCGCCGCCGACCTGACTTTCCGCACGGTCGACCTGCGTGGCCAGCGGCTGTCCCTGGCCGGCCTCCGCGCCGCCGTGCCGCGGGCGCAGACCGGCACCATGGCCGACGCGGAAGAAAAGGTCTTCAGCATCATCGCGGCGGTCCGCAGCCGCGGCCTCGAAGCCCTCCGTGAGCTGGCGCTGAGGTTCGACGGCGTCGAGCAGGAGCATCCGCGGGTCCCGGCAGAGGCCCTGCAGGCAGCGCTTGCCGGCCTCGATCCCGCCGTGCGGGCAGCACTGGAAGAGTCCATCCGGCGGGCGCGCCGTTTCGCCGACGCCCAGCGCCCGGCGGACACCGACGTCGAACTGGGCGACGGTGCCGTCGTCAGCCAGAACTGGGTCCCGGTGGGCAGGGTGGGTCTCTACGTCCCCGGCGGCCTTGCGGTGTATCCGTCCTCGGTGGTCATGAACGTTGTCCCGGCCCTGGCAGCCGGCGTCGAATCCATTGCCCTGGCGTCACCGCCGCAAAAGGACTTCGGCGGTCTGCCGCACCCCACCATCCTCGCGGCCGCCTGCCTGCTCGGCATCGAGGAGGTCTACGCGATTGGCGGTGCCCAGGCCATTGCCGCTTTCGCCTACGGCGTCCCGGCCTCCGGGACTGAGTCCGGGCCCGATGCCGGACTGGACCCCGTGGATGTGGTCACGGGTCCGGGCAACATCTTCGTCGCCACGGCCAAACGCCTCGTGAAGGGCGTCGTGGGGATCGATTCCGAAGCCGGCACCACCGAAATCGCGATCCTGGCCGATGCCACCGCCCGGCCGGACCTCGTCGCCGCTGACCTGATCAGCCAGGCCGAGCACGACCCCCAGGCTGCCTCCGTACTCATCACGGATTCCGCGGAGCTCGCGGCAGCCGTCCGCGAGGAGCTGGAACGCCGGGCAGCCGGGACCAAGCACAGCGTGCGGGTCCGTGAGGCCCTCTCCGGCCCGCAGTCCGGTGTTGTCCTGGTGGACGACCTGGAGCAGGGGATCGCCGTCTGTGACGCCTACGCCGCGGAGCACCTGGAAATCATGACCGCGGACGCCGCCCGCGTGGCCGCACGGATCCGGAATGCCGGGGCCATCTTCGTCGGCGATTACAGCCCGGTCAGCCTGGGGGACTACTGTGCGGGGTCCAACCATGTGCTGCCCACCAGCGGCACGGCCGCCTTCTCCTCCGGACTGAACGTCACGACTTTCCTGCGCGCCATCCAGGTCGTCAATTACAGCCGTGCGGCACTGGAACAGGTCAGCGCCCACATCGTGAGCCTCTCCGGGGCGGAAGATTTGCCAGCGCATGGCGAGGCCGTCACGGCAAGGTTCGGAAACGGCGCCTGACCACTACATATAGTAATTACAGGCTTGTTATTCAGCTACATCTAGTCGTAAACTGATGGTGAGAGCTAGCTGCCGGCGACCGTTCCGGCAGCAGCAAGGCCAGTGAATCCAGCGAGTCCAGCGTTCAGTCCAGGCTTGCGTGCGACAGGGGAGGGAAACACGTGTATTGCCCGTTCTGCCGTAACCCTGATTCCCGCGTGGTGGACAGCCGGATCGCGGACGACGGATCAGCCATCCGGCGCCGCCGGCAGTGTCCCGAATGCGGCCGGCGGTTCACGACCGTGGAGACCACCAGCCTGACCGTGATCAAGCGCTCCGGTGTCGGCGAGCCGTTCAGCCGCAGCAAAGTCATCAATGGAGTCCGGAAAGCCTGCCAGGGCCGTCCCGTGACCGAAGATGACCTCGCCATGCTTGCCCAGGAGGTCGAAGAGGCCATCCGTGCCTCCGGCGCGGCGGAGATCGAGGCCCACGAGGTCGGTCTCGCCATCCTCAACCCGCTGCAGAAGCTGGACGAGGTGGCCTACCTGCGCTTTGCCAGTGTGTACCAGGCCTTCGAATCCCTCGAGGACTTTGAAGCCGCCATCTCGCTGCTCCGCCACGAGGCCGGCTCGAAGGGCCTGGAGGGCAAGAGCTCCGAGAAGAGTCCGCTCTAGCCCCCGTTCCCGGGAGCCGGACCAAAAGACTCCGGTGGTGGCAGCGGAGGGGAAGCCGCGGCCACCACCGGCACCAACCAAGACGCTATCTGCCGCCGGACCCCGGCAGCACGGCGCCGCATTGTTGACGACGGCCACCAGTGGACCCAGCGCCCCGGCGGCGTCGAACAAGGCTGCCCCGGCGTCGGGTCGCCGACGCCGGGGCAGCCTTGGTGCTATTTGGCCAGTTTGTGCGTCAGCGCGACCTCGATGGCGGCACCGACGATGCCGGCGTCGTTCTTCAGCTCCGCCGGGACAATCGGCGTGCGGAGCTTCATCCGCGGCAGGTACTCGTCCGCGCGCTTGGAGATGCCGCCGCCGACGATGAACAGTTCGGGGGAGAAGAGGAACTCGACATGGGAGAAGTACCGCTGCAGCAGCACGGCGTACTCTTCCCAGCTCAGTCCGTCACGCTCACGGGCCACGGCCGAGGCTTTGCTCTCGGCGTCGAATCCGTCAATTTCCAGGTGGCCCAGCTCGGCGTTGGGAACGAGCTTGCCGTCGAAGATGAAGGCCGAACCGATCCCGGTGCCGAGGGTGATGACCAGCACGGTGCCTGCCACGCCTTCGCCGGCGCCGTAGCGCGCCTCGGCCAGGCCGGCCGCGTCGGCGTCGTTGATGACCTGGACGGGGCGGCCCAGCCGGGCCGTGAGCAGGGCATCGATGTCGAGGCCCAGCCAGGCGTGGTCAACGTTCGCCGTCGAGTGGACGACACCGTGCTGGATGATGCCCGGGAAGGTCACGCCGACCGGGGCGTCCGCGTCCGGGGCGTCGGAACGCTTGGACAGCTCGGTGACGACCTGCGCCACGACTTCGGCAACAGCTTCAGGAGTGGATGGCTGCGGGGTGGGCACGCGGAGCCGGTCGCCCACCAGCTTGCCCTTCTTCAGATCGACGATCCCGCCCTTGATCCCGGTGCCGCCGATGTCAATGCCGATCAGCAGGGAGTTCTTCTTCGACTTCTCGTCCTTCTTGGGCAATGTGATTCCGTTCGTGGCAGGGGGCGGGCTAGGAAAGGTGCGGCCCAGGGCCGGCGGAAGACCGGGGTCCGCTGGGATGGGGCAGGACTCAGGGGGAAGGGCTCAGGGGAGGGTGAGGACCTCGGCGCCGGACTCGGTCACCAGCAGCGTGTGTTCGAACTGGGCGGTGCGCATGCGGTCCCGGGTCACCACCGTCCAATCGTCGGCCCACATATCCCAGTCGACGGTGCCGAGGGTGAGCATGGGTTCAATCGTAAAGACCATACCTGCCTCCATCACGGTGTTGTAGGCGGGGGCGGCGTCGTAGTGCGGAATGATCAGGCCCGTGTGGAAGGCCTCGCCGACGCCGTGCCCGGTGAAGTCGCGGACCACTCCGTAGCCGAAGCGCCGGGCGTAGGACTCGATGGTCCGGCCGATCACGTTGATTTCGCGGCCGGGCGCCACCGCACGGATGGCGCGGTTCAGCGATTCCTGGGTGCGCTCGACGAGCAGACGGGATTCCTCGTCGACGTTGCCGGCCAGGAAGGTGTAGTTGGTGTCGCCGTGCACGCCGCCGATGAAGGCGGTGATGTCAATGTTGAGGATGTCGCCGTCCTGGACGACGGTGCTGTCCGGGATGCCGTGGCAGATCACCTCATTCAGCGAGGAGCACAGCGATTTGGGGAAGCCGCGGTAGCCGAGCGTGGACGGGTAGGCCTTGTGGTCCAGCAGGAACTCGTGGCCCACCCGGTCCAGCTGGTCCGTGCTGACACCGGGCTGGATGTGCTTTCCGACCTCCACGATCGCCTGGGCCGCGATCCGTGACGCGATCCGGATCTTCTCGATGGTCTCCGCCGTCTTGACCTCTGACCCGGTGAACTTGGCCGGTGCCGGCTTTCCCACGTATTCGGGCCGGGGGATGGACGCCGGTACGGAAAGCTGTGGGCTGACTGTTCCCGGGACCAGGGTGCCGATGGGTGCAGTCGAGGCAAGTGAAGGCATAGATTGATCATATAAGGAGCGGCCTCCGGCCGTTAAACACGGCCGGAAAACAACTGCGGAAAACAACGCCGGAAAACAACTCCGGAAAGTACGGCGGAACAAGAGGAGCAGCGATGCCCGAGTACTGGTACAACGTCAACACGCACGAGGTTGAAGAGGACGCCCTGTCCGACTGGAGCCAGCTGATCGGCCCCTACAAGACGCGGGAAGAAGCCGAGCACGCCCTGGAAAAGGTCAGGGCGCGCAACGAGGCCTGGGAAAAAGACGACGACGACTAGGTCGGGGCAGCAGGGGCCGTGGCCCGGAGCGGCAGGGACCGCTGCCGGCGCTGGGCCGGGCGGCGCCGGGCCGGGAACCCTAGAACGAGTGTTCGGGGCCGGGGAACTGCCCGGAGCGGACGTCTTCAGCGTAGGCCCTGGCGGCGTCGCCCAGCGAGGTCCGCAGGTCCGCATACTGCTTGACGAACTTGGCCATCCTGCCGCCGCGCAGGCCCGCCATGTCCTGCCACACCAGCACCTGGCCGGTGGTCGCGTTGCCCGCGCCGATTCCGATGGTGGGGACCGCCACCGCGGCGTCAATCGCGGCGGCCGTCTCGGCCGGAACCATTTCCATCAGTACGCTGAACGCGCCCGCGTCGGCCAGCGCGACGGCGTCGTCGATCAGCCGCTGAGCGTCGTCGGCGCGGCCCTGGACGCGGTAGCCGCCGAGGGCGTGTTCGCTCTGCGGGGTGAAGCCGATGTGCGCCATGACGGGAATCCCGGCCTGGACCATGGCCCGGACGGTCTCGGCGTAGAACTTGCCGCCTTCAATCTTGACCGCGTGGGCGAGTCCCTCCTTGAGGAAGCGCACGCCGGTCGCCACCGCCTGCTGGGCGGACACCTCGTAACTGCCGAACGGCAGGTCCGCCACGACAAGAGCGCGCCGGGCCGAGCGCGTCACGGCCCGGCACAGCGGGATCAGCTCATCCACGGTGACCGGGAGGCTGGTCTCGTTGCCGAAGACGTTGTTGGAGGCCGAGTCGCCGACCAGGAGGACTTCAATGCCGGCCTGGTCGAAAATTTCCGCCGTGTACTGGTCGTAGGCGGTCAGCATGGCGAAGCGTTCGCCGTTGAGCTTGGCCTGGTGGAGGTGGTGGGTGCGGATCCTGGCCACCGCTTTCCGCCCGGCGTCCGACGGCGACGTGCCCCCGCGGCCAGCCGTCGCGGGCGAGCCGGCCGCCGGTCCGTTGCCGTAGGGGGCCGCAACTTCGGCGGGCGTGCTGGGATCGGGGCTGATGCTTGTGGCCATGGCACGAGCGTAGTGCGATACCGCGCGTGCTAGCTACCGGGGTCCATGCCCGGATCCGGTGAATCGCGTCACACCGGCGGCGGCGGTGCGGCCGCGGGCAGGAGGCAGGGCGCCCGGTCCGGGGCCCCTATGTTAACGCTGTGTTACGCGCGGCGGCCGCGCCAGCAATCGGTGCCAATGATTAGTAAAGTGAACGGAGAGCAGCTGCGGGACCCATGCACGAAGGGCCTGGGGCACGGACGAATGACCGGAAAGAGGCCACAATGGACCGCCAGCAAGAGTTTGTCCTGCGGACGATCGAAGAGCGCGACGTGCGGTTCGTGCGTCTGTGGTTCACCGACGTCGTGGGATCGCTGAAGTCGGTGGCGCTGGCGCCGGCGGAAGTGGAAGGCGCGTTCGAGGAAGGCCTCGGCTTTGACGGCTCCTCGATCGAAGGACTGGCCCGCGTCTTCGAATCCGACATGCTGGCCCAGCCGGACCCGGCCACCTTCCAGATCCTGCCCTGGCGCGGCGAGACGGAGGCAACGTCCAGGATGTTCTGCGACATCCTGACGCCGGACGGCGAACCCTCCGCGGCGGATCCGCGCAACGTGCTCAAGCGCAACCTGGCCAAGGCCGCGGATATGGGGTTCACCTGCTACACGCACCCCGAGATCGAGTTCTACCTGCTGAAGTCCCAGCAGCCGGGGCCCGACGGTGCGCCGGTACCGGTCGACGAGGGCGGTTACTTCGACCACGTCCCGGGCGGCGTGGCCCAGGACTTCCGCCGCACCGCCGTGACCATGCTCGAATCGGTCGGCATCTCGGTGGAGTTCAGCCACCACGAGGCCGGGCCCGGGCAGAACGAGATCGACCTGCGCTACGCGGATGCCCTGCAGACGGCGGACAACATCATGACGTTCCGGACCGTGATCAAGGAAGTCGCGCTGCAGCAGGGGACCTACGCCACCTTCATGCCGAAACCGTTCACGGCCCACCCGGGCTCCGGCATGCACACCCATTTCTCGCTCTTCGAGGGCGACACGAACGCTTTCTACGAGGCCGGGGCCGAGTTCCAGCTCTCCGAGACCGCCCGGCAGTTCATCGCCGGCATCCTTAAGCACGCCCCCGAGTTCACCGCGGTGACCAACCAGTTCGTGAACTCCTACAAGCGCCTGTGGGGCGGGGGAGAGGCTCCGAGCTACCTGAGCTGGGGCCACAACAACCGCTCCGCCCTGGTCCGGGTGCCGCTGTACAAGCCGGGCAAGGGCCAGTCGGCGCGGATCGAGTACCGCGGTATCGACTCCGCGGCCAACCCGTACCTCGCCTACGCCGTGCTGCTCGGCGCCGGGCTCAAGGGCATCGAGGAGGGCTACCAGCTGCCCGCCGCGGCCGAGGACGACATCTGGTCGCTGAGCTCGGCCGAGCGCCGGGCCATGGGCCACGACCCGCTTCCGGCCAGCCTGCACGACGCCATCCGGTCCATGGAGGAATCCGAACTGATGCCGCAGATCCTCGGCGAGCAGGTGTTCGAGCACTTCCTGCGCAACAAGCGGGCCGAATGGCAGGACTACCGTCTGCAGGTGACGCCCTACGAACTGCAGCGCAACCTCGGCATCCTTTAGGCGACCCCGGTGAGCCTGGCACGACGCCTCATCGCCGCCGGCTTCAGTGATCTGGAGAAAGGCGAACGGTTCCTGGCCGCCCCGGAGCTGGCGGGGCTCGACCAGGACGTCCTGTTTGCCGGGCTGCAGCTCGCCGCGAACCCGGATACCGCCCTGCAGTCGCTGGTCCGGCTGATCGAGAAGCACCCGGCCCTCCGGAAGCTGGCGGCGGCGGAGCTGGAGACCAGTGAACCGCTGTACCGCGTGCTGGGCGCCTCCGAGGCGCTGGGCGAGTTCCTGATCCGCCACCCCGAGCACCTTGACGCCTTCGAGGTGACGGCCAGCCCGGAGCCCCTGGCAGCGGACGCCGCGGTGCTCCGCGCCCGTCTGCTGCAGTCCGTGCGCGCCGATCCGAAATCCGCCCGGCCGGTCGCCGGACTGTCCGGGCAGGAGGGTTACGAAGCCCTGCGCACGGCCTACCGGCGCGGCCTGGTCGAGCTCGCGGTGAAGGACCTCTGCGCCGCCGACCCGCTGGACTTCCTCCCCGCCGCGGGAGCCGAGCTGGCCGACCTCGCCGGCGCCGCAATCGAGGCCGCCCTCGCCGTGTCCCGGGCCGAGGCCGCCGACCATTTCAGCGCCGCCGAAGTGGCCGACGTCGGGCTGGCCGTGATCGGCATGGGCAAGTGCGGCGCCCGCGAGCTGAACTACATTTCCGACGTCGATGTCATCTACGTGATCGAATCCGGCGAGCTGGAGGATTCGCGTGCCAACACCATCGGTACCACCCTCGCCGCCGGCATCTCGCGGGCGATCATGTCGACGGGCCGTGAGCCGGGGCTCTGGGAGGTCGATGCCAACCTGCGGCCGGAGGGGAAGTCCGGGCCGCTGGTCAGGACCCTGGCCTCGCATGAGAGCTACTACGCCCGATGGGCCGAGAGCTGGGAGTTCCAAGCCCTGCTGAAGGCGCGGACCATTGCCGGGGACACCGCGCTCGGGGCCCGGTACGAGGCCGCCGTCGCGCCGCTGATCTGGTCCTCGGCCGGCCGCGAAGGATTCGTGGAATCGGTCCGCTCCATGCGCCGCCGGGTCACCGAGCACATTCCCGCCGAGGAGGAGCAGCGCCAGATCAAGCTGGGCCGCGGCGGACTGCGCGACGTCGAGTTCACCGTCCAGCTGCTGCAGCTGGTGCACGGAAAATCCGACGAATCGCTGCGCCGCCGGGACACCACCTCCGCCATCGCCGCGCTGTCCGCCGGCGGGTACATCGGCCGTTCGGACGCCGCCGAGTTCGACCGGGCCTACCGTTACCTTCGGCTGCTCGAGCACCGGATCCAGCTCTTCCAGCTGCGCCGCACCCACCTGATGCCGGTCCACGAGGCCGCGCTGCGCGCCCTGGCGAAAGCCGTGCTGGGCCCCTTCTCCAGCGAGCGGCCCAAGCCCGATGCCCTGATGGCCTCCTGGCGCAAGACCAAGCGCTCGGTCCGGGAGCTGCACGAACGCATCTTCTACCGCCCGCTGCTGAATACGGCCGCGACGCTCAGCAGCGAGGAAGCCCGGCTGACCCCGGAAGCCGCCCAGGGGCGGCTCGCCGCGCTCGGTTATCTCGACCCGCAGGGCGCCATGCGGCACATCGAAGCCCTCACGGCCGGCGTCAGCCGCCGCGCCGCACTCCAGCGGCAACTGCTGCCGATCCTGCTGGGCTGGCTCGCCGAGGGCGTTGATCCCGACGGCGGCCTGCTCGCCTTCCGCCGCGTCAGCGAAGCGCTCGGCACGACGCACTGGTACCTGGGCCTGCTCCGGGATTCGACCGCGGCCGCCGAGCGGCTCTGCCACGTCCTCGCCAACTCCCGGCTGATTGCCGACCTCCTCGAGGTGTCGCCGGAATCGGTGGCCTGGCTCGGCTCAGACAAGGAACTCGTGCCCCTGAGCTTCGAGGCGCAGTGGCAGGAGATCGCTTCGAAGATGTCCCGGCACGCGGAGCCGGAAAGCGCGATGCGCCTGATCCGGCTCATCCGCCGCCGGGAGATCCTGCGGATTGCCATCGCCGACAGCGCCGGACTGCTGGACCAGGACCAGGTCGGCGCCGCCCTCGCCGACACCGACCGCGCTGCCGTGCTGGGTGCCCTGCGTGTGGCGGAAACCATGGTCACGGGCGGGGAGCCGCTCAAGACGCACGTGCTTGTTGTCGCCATGGGCCGGCAAGGCGGGCGGGAGATCGGCTACGGTTCGGACGCCGACGTGGTGTACGTCCACCGGGGCCTGCCCGGGGTACCCGAAGAGGAGGCCCAGAACCAGGCCGCCCGGATTGTCGGCCGGCTCTCCAACCTCCTGACCCAGCCGCTGAAACCCGCCATCCTGGCCGAGCGCGTGCTGATGGTCGACGCCGACCTGCGGCCCGAGGGCAAGAGCGGCCCCATGGTGCGCTCCCTGGAGTCCTACGCCGAGTACTACCGGCGGTGGTCGCTCATCTGGGAAGCCCAGGCGCTGTTGCGTGCCCGCCCGATGGCAGGCGACGACGAGCTGGCCCGCGATTTCACGGCCCTCATCGATCCGATCCGTTACCCGCAGGAGCTGTCCGGGCATGATGTGCGGGAGGTCCGGCGCGTCAAGGCCCGGGTCGAGGCCGAACGCCTGCCCCGCGGAGCGGATCCGGCACGCCACCTGAAGCTCGGCCGCGGCGGCCTGAGCGACGTCGAATGGCTGGCCCAGCTGATCCAGCTGCAGCACGCGGGCAAGCATCCGGAACTGCGGACCACCTCCACGGCGGAAGCGCTGGAGGCGGCGGCCCGCCTGGGCCTGCTGGCGGAAGCGGACGTCGAAGTCCTGCTCCGGTCCTGGCGGCTGGCGAGCCGGATCCGGTCGGCCAACGTGATCTGGACCGGCCGGGCCTCGGATCTGCTGCCGTCCTCGCGCCGCGACCTGGAGGCGGTGGCGCGGTGGTGCGGCTACGGACAGGGAAACGCTGCTGCGCTCGAAGAGGACTACCTGCGGCTCGGCCGGCGCGCCCGGAGTGTGTTCGAACGGGTTTTTTACGGTCAGTGACGGCGCCCCCCCGAGTAGCAGGGACCTGCCGGCGGGCCGCAAGGGCTGACACGCCACCGCCTCGGTGCTACTTTGGCCCCATGGCCAAGCAAATGTTCCTGAATCTTCCTGTCCAGAACCTCGACAAGACGGTCGAGTTTTTCACCGCGCTCGGGTTTTCCTTCAACCCTGACTTCACCGATGAGAATGCCACCTGCATGATCGTCAACGACGACGCCTTTGTGATGCTGCTGGTGGAGGGGTACTTCCAGACGTTCACGTCCAAGCCGGTCGCCGACGCCAGCAGCACAGCGGAGGCCATTATGGCGTTCTCCGTGGAAAGCCGCGAAGCCGTCGACGAGATGGTGCGGACGGCCCTGACGTCGGGCGGCACGCCCTCCGAGGAAGCCCAGGACTACGGGTTCATGTATACCCACAGTTTCCAGGACCCCGATGGTCATCTCTGGGAGGTCTTCTGGATGGACCCGGCCGGACCGCCGAAGGACGCCGCGCTGTAGTCCACCGGCCCGGTCCCGCGACGGCAGACTGGGTACGCTTCTGTCATGGCTGAAAACGTGTGGCTGCTCCCGCTGAAGAACCTCGACGACGACGCCCGCGCCGTCAAGCTGGGGGAGATCGCGGAGCTGGAGGTGGGGGAGGACCAGCGCCGGTTCGTCGGGGATCCGCTGCGGATGACGCTGGTGGCGCTCGAAGAGGAATCCCGCTACCCCTTTGCGGTTGACTCCAACGGAGCGGCAGTGGGCGTGCTGACGCTGCAGGCCGGTGCCGCTACCCTCGCCGGGTGGCCGGACGATGAGTCCGTCTGGCTGCTCCGCGGCTTCCTGATTGACCGGCGGCACCAGGGCAAGGGCTTCGGAACCCGCGCCGCCGATGCTGCCGTCCGGGCCGCCGCCAAACTGACGGCTGCGCTCGGCGGGGACCAGGCCGGCGTCGTACTTTCCGTCAATGAAGTCAATCCGGCCGGCCAGGCCGCCTACCGCAAGGCCGGTTTCGAGGACCGGGGCCAGTATCTCGGCGGCGAGGCCGGCCCGCAGCGGACCATGTACCGGGCCTTCTGACCCGCGAGCTTGACGGCAAGGGACAGGCCTGGCCGTTCCTTATGGCCGATGATCCTGCGGCTTGTAGACTGCTGCGATACGCGTGTCCTCGACGATTAGGAGCAGTCAATGAACTACATCGGAAGTCAGTCTGAGAAGGCCGTACCGGCTGGTGAGCTTGATCGGCGTCATGTGGGCCAGACGATCAGCTTTCAGTCCAATGAATTCACCGTTGTTTACGGCACTATCGCTGGCATTGCCAAGACCGAGGGGCGGGTCTATTTAGCTCTCCTCGGGGTCGCTGGAGGCACCCACCTGAAGGATGAGTATGATCTGCCCATCGGTCAGGACGTCTACTTGCAGCCGGATCCGCTGACCAGCGCGGAAAAGAGCCTGTCGGAAGCCGGGAAGATCGTAAAGGAGAAGATTGACGAGATCGCGAAGAATATCCGAGATCGGCAACAGAAGCCCGACTCGGAGTAATCGACGGGCGCCGGCCCGACGTCCATGGGTGACCGCCACCGGCAAGGAATTGCGGGTGCGTTTCCGTTAGAGGAACGACGGCCCGGGATCTATGGCTTGGACGGGTCCTGGCCCTTGGTCTTGGAGCCCTTCCAGAAACGGTGTGTGCGGTGGCTGGCCTCAGCGTGCACCTCACCGTCCGAATGCACCACGAGCACCGGGCAGTCAGCGTGTGAAACGCAGGCTGAGCTTACGGACCCAAGATGCATGCCCAGGAAGCCTCCGTGGCCGCGCCGCCCAACCACCAGCAGCGCGGCGCCGGCGCCCGCCGAGCGAACTCGACAAGCTCGCACTGGAACCCCTCACCGAACGCACCAACGCCTTTGGCGTCAGTGCCCCCTACTTCGTCGACGGCGCCATTGCTGGCTCCATCACCGCGACCGTATCAAGGCTCCGACTGCCCGAACTCGATGTCGAGGCTCTCGCTCACATGGTCCAGAAATCTGCCCAGCGGCTCACACGCCTATTTTCAGTCCCCTAAAAAGACGGCGTCACGCTGGGTCTGCGGCAGAACCTGGCCCAGTCATGCTCCTGGTAGCCGTCAACGGCCTCGTCGGCGGAACGGTGGACAGGAACGGACCGTGCTGTCGCTGCTCGCCGGGGAGGTCTTCGACCTCCGCCTATACACGTTCGCGCTGACCTACGTACTCGCGTTAAGTCTGGCCAAGGCCGTCACAGTGCAAACTCTCGATTCAACGCAGGAACCGCTGGTTGAGATTCAACCGGCGTGACGTCGGCCCTGCTTCCGAGCATAGGCCCGGGCTGCCCGCACACGATCACCACACCGAGTGGAGTACCAGCATCGGGAGGGAGCTCCTCGTGGTGGCCGGGTTCGGGGCGAATAGAATTCGTTCCCGGACCCGGCGGTTCCCTAACCTGGCCAGAAGGGCACCTTCACTGCCAAGGTGAGGAACGCTCCCAGTCTTACCGGAGTGCCTTGTATTAACCTTTGGACGGCAGAAGCCCGGGGCGGGAGCGATCGCACTCACCCCCGCGGCCCGCACCGGGGTGAGATGCCCGGTCAGCGGCGGGTTCAGCCGGTATCGATGTTTTCCGATTACGCCCCGCGCCAGGTTATTGCTGTTCATCGGATGTGCCGTTTGGCGCCTGTGCGGTAGCACCGGCGCCGGAGGCGCAGGCCTTGTTGCTGATGTGGCCGTGGTCCGTGTGCCGATCGGTGGAGGCCGTCCCGGCAGGGTACCCGGTGGTGGAGTTCTCCTTGGAGGCGATAGCGTCCATGACGGGCTCCTTGTTCCGGGCAGGGCAAGGCGTGCGGTGACCAGTGGCCACCGCACCCCAGATCACTCCTGTGCCGGCCGGTTACCGGACGTAGGCGTATTTGGCGGGGTCGGCGTCGAAGGCGGGTCCGCAGCCGGCGCAGCAGAACCAGTACCGCTGGCCCTCATAGTCACGGTAGAGGCCCTTGGCCTCGGCATCGGACTTGACCACGGGAGTGCCGGCCATGACCGGGCACTGGGCTATTGCATCAGCGCTCTGCTCGGGGCGGGCGGTCAGGTTCAGGTCCTGGCTGCGGGTGTCCGTGGTGGCGTGGCCGCCGCAGCAGCTTCCGGTGCTCTTTTCCATTTGTAAGATGTCCTTTTCGTTCGTGGTTGTTGGGTTTAGGCGTCGATCGGCTGCCGCGCGCTTGAGCGCTTGCGGCCGGTGACGGGGTTACCGCCGTGCTGGTGAAGGAGCTAAGGCGGAGGCTGTTGCCGACGACGAAGACGCTGGAGAAGGCCATCGCCGCTCCGGCGAGCATCGGGTTGAGCAGGCCCAGGGCGGCCAGCGGGATGGCGGCCACGTTGTAGGCAAAGGCCCAGAACAGGTTGGTCTTGATCGTGCCCAGTGTCTTCCGTGCCAGCCTGATAGCGTCGGCGGCGCCGCGGAGGTCCCCTCGGACCAGGGTAAGATCGGCGGCCTCGATCGCTACGTCGGTTCCGGTGCCCATAGCCAGACCAAGGTCGGCCTGTGCCAGGGCTGCGGCGTCGTTGACGCCGTCGCCCACCATGGCCACGACCTTGCCCTGTGCTTGCAGATCCGTGATTACACGGACCTTGTCCTGGGGAAGGACCTCGGCGATCACCTGCCCGATGCCCACTTCAGCGGCGACCTGCTCGGCCACTACCCGGTTGTCGCCCGTGAGCAGCACCGGCGTCAGCCCCAGGGCCCGGAACTGTTGGATGGCTTGGGCGCTGGTGTCCTTGATGGCGTCGGCAACCGTGAGCACACCCCGGACTTCACCGTCCCACGCCACGACCACGGCGGTCTGCCCGGCGGCCTCCGCCTGGGATTTGGCCTTAGCCAGGTCCGCCGGCATGGACAGTGACCAGTCCTCGAGCATCGACTCGCGGCCCACGACCACCAGGTGCCCATCGACTACGCCCTGCACGCCGCGGCCTTCGAGGTTGGCGAAGGACTCCGGGGCCGGCAGCGCCCCGACCCGCTCGGTGGCACCTTTGGCGATGGCCTGGGCGATGGGATGCTCGGAAGCATCCTCAACGGCGCCGGCGATGCGGAGCAGTTCCTCCGTGCTCGTGCCGGGTGCGGTGTGCACGTCCTGCAGCGTCATCTTGCCCGTGGTGACGGTGCCGGTCTTATCCAGCACAATGGTGTCGACCTTGCGCGTGGATTCCAGCACTTCAGGGCCCTTGATGAGGATGCCCAGCTGAGCTCCGCGCCCGGTTCCGACCAACAGCGCCGTGGGCGTGGCCAGGCCGAGGGCGCAGGGGCAGGCGATGATGAGCACCGCCACAGCGGCAGTGAACGCTGCCGTTACAGGGAATCCGGCACCGAGCCAGGCAGCCATGGTTGCCACCGCGATGGCGATGACGATCGGCACGAACACTCCGGAAATCCGGTCGGCCAGCCGCTGGGCTTCGGCCTTGCCCGACTGGGCGTTCTCTACCAGCTTGGCCATCTGCGCCAGTTGGGTGTCAGTTCCGATCCGGGTGGCACGAACCACGAGCCGGCCGCCGGAATTGACGGTTGCCCCGGTGACGGGATCTCCCTCGCCCACTTCTACCGGCACGGATTCACCGGTGAGCATCGACTCATCGACCGCGCTGCGGCCGCTGACCACAACGCCGTCGGTGGCGATTTTCTCGCCGGGACGGACCACGAACTCGTCGTCCACGGACAACTGCTCGGTGGGGATGCGGGTCTCAACTCCGTCGCGCAGTACGGCCACCTCCTTGGCACCAAGCTCCAGCAGGGCGCGCAAGGCTGCCCCTGCCCGGCGTTTGGAACGCTTCTCAAAGTAGCGTCCGGCCAGGATGAACATGATCACCCCGGCACCGACCTCCAAATAGATGTTGCCCGCCCCGTCGGTGGGAGCAACTGTCAGTTCGAAGGGGTGCGTCATGCCCGGGGTGCCGGCGGTACCGAAGAACAACGCGTAAAGCGACCACAGGAACGCCGCGGTGGTGCCCATCGAGATCAAGGTGTCCATGGTTGCGGTGCCGTGGCGCAAATTGGTGAAGGCGGCCTTGTGGAACGGCCAGCCGGCCCAAATGATTACGGGTGCGGCCATCGCCAGGGACAGCCACTGCCAGTAGGTGAATTGCAGTACCGGAAGCATCGCCATCGCTATGGCCGGTATTCCGAGCACGGCGCTGCCGATCAGCCGGTGCTTCAGCCCCGCCGATCTCGAGTTCGATGTCGAGACCCGGCACTTGGAACAGGGTGGAGTTTTCAGACATGGGAAACTTCTTTCTCCCGGTGCGGGGTCCGCCTGTCCTGGCGGTCCGCCGGGGATGGTAGGGATGGATCAGTGATCGCTGTGACCGTCGTCAGCTGCGCTGTCGCCGGTGCTCGTGGCGGAGGATCCGTGCGTGTCGAGGGCGAATCCGGCGCTGTGGACCGTCCCGTCAACCTGGAAATCGAAGTAGAGGTAGTAGCGGCCCGGGGTGGGCGCCGTGGTGGCGAATTCAACCGCCGGCCCGGAAACTTCGTTTCCGACCGGTTCAGCACCTTCAGGGTGCACATGCAGATAGGCCAGGTCCCCGGAGCGAAGCGCCACCAAGTGCCCGTAAGCTCCCAGGTAAGGCTGCAGGTCAGTCACCGGCTGCCCGTTTCGACTGACGTTGACCGTCAGCGTCGACGCGGATCCGGCCGACAGTTCACCGTTCAGGGAGAGCTGGAACCCGTCGACCCCATCCGTGGCGGCCACCTCAGAAGCTGCCGGCGCGAAGTCGCCGGCCACCGCAACCGTCCGGGTCAGAGTCAAGTTCCCGCCCGTGCCGGACGGCACGACGTCGGCGTAGATCCGGTAAGTGCCGGCGGCATCCCACGACCAGGGCAGGGCCCAGCGCCCGGCCTCGTCCATCACCGGGTGCACATGACGGTAATGCGCCCCGTCCGAACGCACCACAATCAGGTGCAGGTCCTTCTCATGCTCAGTGTCAAAGGCGGTTACCGGTTTCCCGTCCCGGCCTGTAATGGTGAACGACAGTTCCCCAGCTTGCCCGACGGCCTCCGGAGCGGAGATGCCCTGGAGCAGGTAGCCGCCCTGCTCCATAGCCACACCCCGAACCGGGGAACCCGTCCGGGCAGTTCCGGAGGACGAAGCCGGCGCGGGTGAGTCCTCCTGTCCACCGCTGTGCTGATCAGAGGCGTGCTGGTCCGTTGGGCCATCCACGCTCTGCATCCAGGCCGAGACCGTACCTTCAGGAACGACGGCCCCTGCAGCGGCAAACGCACCGGTGAATGCTACTGCCAACCCGGCCGCATATGCTCCCAGGCGCCCAGCAGCGTTCATGCTGACCGCACCGCCTGGTAACCTGCCTGTTCGACGGCCGCGATGACCGCACCCTCTTCGACGGTCTCACCGCCAGTCACCACAAGCTTGCCGGTCTGATGGCTTACCTCAACGGATTCAACGCCAGGAATCTCTCCGACCTCCTCGCGTATGGACAGCTCGCAGTGCATGCAGGTCATCCCGGTCACCTGGAATTCAGTGGTCATCATGGTCGCTTCCTTTCCGTTCGATACCCCATAGGGGTATATCTGTAGTACCCTATACCCCGAGGGGGTATCGCTGTCAACCGCCGCTGCGGGTAGGGGAGAAGGAATGGAACAGCAGAAAGTCATCATCGTCTGGCAGGGGCTTCTGGTCTCAGTGCCGCCGCCACCATGCGGGCCGAGGGCTACGGGGTGCCGCTTACGGTAATGGGGAAGCGCGCCGGGCATACAACCGGAGACTCGTTAAAAGGCAGTGTTGTCAGGGCTGCTCACGGCAGAGCACTTCATCCAACCAGCACGTACCCGATGCCCATCTGATTCAGGGCAGGCTGGCATCAGCGGACACCGACCTCTGCATTATTACAAACTCACGAAAATGTCGAATGAAAGGTGAGAGTTACGGCAGACCAAAACAATCCCGGACAGTTCGGAAACGGGAAGACACGGAGGAGCAGGCCCGAAAGGGCGGGCAGGCCAGCAGCGGCAGCTTCGGCAGCGAAACAGCGCCGACCCCAGCGAGGCGGGCCGGAAGGGCGCGGCATGAGGCGTCGCTGTGGAGTGTTGCCGGATGTCATTGCGCTTCGTCGCTGGAGGGAAGGCCGTCGGCGGCGGTCCGGTTTCCCGGTCCGCCGCCGATCATGGGTGGAACTGTTTTTGGTGCTGCGCGGCTTAGCCGGCGGAGGCCACGGAGTTCTGGTGTGCGGCCCAGGCGGCGTAGCAGCCGTCGAGTTCGACGACGTCGTAGCCGGCGCGGCGCAGGGCGCTGGCCGCGACCGAGTTCCGGACCCCGCTTTGGCAGTAGGTCACAATGATGCCCTCGGCCGGGAGCTGGTCCAGGTGCCACAAGGACGGCCGCCGCTGAGCTGGGCGGAGTCGGGGATGAGGATGGAGCGGAAATCCCTGTCCTGGGCCGCTGCCGGGAAGACAAGACCCGTGTATGTTCCCGGCAGCAGCACCTTGCCCCGCAGTTGTCGTCGGGCTCATGGCTTATGCGCTGCGGGCCGGGAGTGCGCGTAATGCCGTCCAGACGACGATGACCGCTACGAGGGGAATGACTGCGGTTGCCAGTCCCGGGAAGCCGATGACGGCCAGGACCGGCCCGGCCAGGGCCCCGCACGCTGCCCCGGTCAGGTTCATGATCAGGTCCGAGACTCCCTGCACGGCGGGACGCTCGCCTGCAGTGAGTGTGTCGGTGAGAAGGGCTGACCCGGAGACTATCGAGGCGGACCATCCCAAGCCCAAGAGAATGAGACTTGGCGTGACCATGGCGTGCGGGGCGAGCCAGGCGAGCACGAGGGAGGCCAGCAGCATCCCCTGCCCGGCAAGGAGGACCGGGACGCGGCCGGTCCGGTCCGAGAGCCAGCCGAACACGGGGGAGAGCGCGAACATGCCGGCGACGTGCAGGCTGATGGTGATGCCCACAACAGCCAGGCTGGCGCCGTGGTCGTGAAGGTGCACCGGGGTCATCGACATGAGCGCGACCATGATGCCGTGGCTGAGCGCGACCGCAGTGACTGCGAAACGTGCCTTGGCGTTGCCTCCCAGGATGGCGAATCCCGAGGCAGGCCGCCCGGCGCCTGCCCCGGCCCTGGAGAGCGCGGCCAGCGGGGCGGACCGGAGCCCGATGATGTAGACGAGCGCCGCCAGGAGCTGCGCGATCACGGTGAACGCGAAGGCACCCGTCAGGGAGGGCAGCTGAAGCAGCCGGCCGAAGGCTTCCCCCGGTTCAAAAAGGTTGGGTCCGGGCCACAGCCCCGATGGTGGTTGACCACACAACAATCGAAAGGTCACGCCCGCGGGTCCGGGCTGTAGCATGATCTGTCGCGGCAAAGCGTGCCTGGAAGCTCACGGCTGTTCCGGCCCCGAGCAGGGCAAGTCCCACGAGCAACCCGGCGAACGTGGACGCTGCTGCAGAAGCGATGGCGACGGCGGCTCCCGTACCGGAGATCAGGGCGCCCAGGGCGAGTGAGAAGCGGCGTCCGCGCCTCATCGCGAGACGGGCCAGCGGGATCGCGAACGCGGCCGCGCCCAAAGTGCTCATCGTCGCTCCCATCCCGGACCACAAGGTCGAGCCCGATACCTGCACAGCCAGCAGCGACCCGAGGGACAGCGAGGCCCCCATCCCGAGGCCTCCAAGGATCTGCCCCGCCACCAGGATTCCCACGATCCGTCGTTGGACTGCCCGGTTTTCATCTGATGCTTCTGGTGAAGCTACAGGCTTGGCCTCTGCTGCACGTGTTTTATCCAACGATTTGTGTCAATTTCTCTGGTGTGGGGCGGGTCAAGACGATGCAGCTTAGCCCTGGCCGGGCATTTCGAAGGCGTCGGCGATGAGTTCGATGGAACGTTCCTGTGCCTGCAGGGAGTGTCCCTGGGGGAGAGCGGGATTTCGTCCGCGGCTGTTTCTGCCGGTATACGCGATGCCGGAGCCCAGGATGAGGCACCGCCGGCGACCGTGGTCTACATCAGTGCCTGCATCCACATCGGCTACAGCCAATCCCTCCCGTCCGCTTCGTCGGGAGCGCACCTCCCGGGACGCGTACCTTTTCCCAGCGCACAATATCAGCGCAATGAGTCCGTGCCGGTGCTTCGGCCCACGTCGCCTGGGCCGGTTGCCAGCAGCTGGAGCCCGGCGGGCCAAGGACACGCCGCAGCATCTGAAGGAGAAAAACGCAACACGCGACAACTACCGGCGGCCAGGATTCCGCCCGCCCGGACGATTGACTGCAAAGCAAGAGACGGTACTGCCTGCCCGATCGGCCACTTGTTCTGGGCGCCTGCCTTGCGGCGGTGGGGGGCCCATTGATTCGGCCCACCACCGGCCCCGGGCTAGGGTGCGCTGACTGCGGTGAAAGCTGCCTGGCCTGCGAGGATGGAGGAGCCCAGATCGCTCTTCGGCAGGCCGGCGTTCTGGCCAATGGCGTTTTCCCAAGCGGTGGTGCTTGCCACGGCAGCAAAGTTTGAGTGAAGAACCACCATGAGGGTTTCGTGCACCTGCTGCGCCGGGACGCTTCCGGCTTCATTAAGGAGGTGTACTGCTCCCGTGGCGTCCGAGAGGACCTCAACGGCGAATCCCAGCGGCTCGGCCCCGGCCGCCGAGCCGATGACGCAATTGTTGGTCATGTAGCCGACGAGAGTCACGGTGTCGACGTCGTTGTCCCGCAGCCACTGAACCAGGCCGGCATCTTCAAAGACGCTGGCTACAGCCTTCGTGCCGTGCTTCCAGGACGTTGAGAAACGAGCTGCCACCTCCGGGTGCAGATTCCACCCGGGCGTCCCTTTGGCAAAGACAGGGGCACCCTCAGGCAACTCATGCTGGATGACGGCGATCGGCAGACCGGCCTGTCCGGCGGTGTCGACGGCCTTCACGATGTTCGCAATCGAGGTATCACGATCCGGGTACTGGATGGGGAGGAGTCCTTCGAAGTACTCCTGCTGGACATCGATGATGATCAAAGCGCGACGGGGTGCGTTCACGACCCGTTCCTTTCGTAGAAGTTGGAGGCTGCGCATAATCGCAACCACTAATTCCAGAATCCCAGCGTTTACCCCGCAGCCGTGAGTGGCACAAAAGCCACCTTTCGATGACAATAGGACATATGAAGATCGCGATCTACGCCTTTAGTGGCATCACCATGTTTCATCTCTCCGTTCCGCTCCTCGTCTTCGGAGAAGTGAAACGGCTTGGTCTGGCCCCTGACTGGAACACGATGGTGTGGACCGAAAGCGGACAACCGGTAACCACGGCCGAAGGGATGCTGATCGATGGCGTCGTGGGTCCCGATGAAGTCAAAGACGCCGATATGGTCGTGATCCCTTCCTGGCCGGCTGAACTTCCGCGGGTCAGCGACAGCTTGAAGCAGACCCTAACCTCCGCCCAGTCTGCCGGCACCTTGCTCGTCGGCCTGTGCCTGGGGGCCTTCCCCCTGGCCAGCAGCGGAGTCCTTAACGGGCGCAAAGCAGTGACCCACTGGGCAAAGAGCCGGGAATTCGGGGAGCAGAATCCCTTCGTCACCGTCGATCCCTCGGCGCTTTACATCGACCACGGTGACATGCTTACCTCCGCAGGCACGGCCTCCGCCCTGGACGCCTGCCTGCACATCGTCCGTACGCGATTGGGATCCACTGCAGCGACCGAACTCGCCCGGCATCTCGTGCTCGCCCCACACCGTGAAGGCGGCCAGGCCCAGTATGTCCGGCGCCCGATTCCGCCCCAAGATGGCCAGGACCCGATTTCAAAAATTCTTCAGTGGGCAGCCGGGAACCTCCGCGAACCGTTGTCCGTCGATGATTTAGCCGCCCGGGCGTGCATGAGCAAACGCCACTTCAATAGGGTCTTTCATGATGCCACCGGGAGCAGTCCTGCCAAGTGGATACGGGCGCTGCGGCTCGATCATGCACGTTCGCTCCTGGAGGCTACAGACCTGGGCGTGGCAAAAATCGCTGAAGAATGCGGATTCGACAGTGCCGTGACCTTCCGACAACGCTTCGTCGCCGAATACGCAACGACACCGAGTTCATACCGCCGGCGATTCGGCGACACTGAAGACCTCAAAAAAGGATCTAACTAGGCAGGGCGCCGCCCATCCCCGAGCTACGCGTGGCAGCATCAAAACGTCGCGGACATAACAGGGATGCCCGGATCTCTTCCGGTGGCGCCGGCTTTCTCGGCCGGGTCCTCATCCAGGCGGATGGCGGCATCGACGGCAACCGGCGTGCCCAGAGGGGCAGCGACGGTGCTTGCCCGGACGGGGAGGTCGGTGCGTTCCAGCAGGTTCTTGCCCAGCTTGTCGCCACCCGGCAGCTCGATGGGGTACTTGCCGGTGAAGCAGGCGGTGCAGAGCCGTTCGCGTGGCTGGCGGGTGGCGTGGATCATGCCGTCTTCGGAGATGTAGGCGAGCGAATCGGCGCCGATGGCCTGGGTGATCTCGTCGATGGTGGCGCCGTTGGCGATCAGTTCCGCGCGGGAGGCGAAGTCGATGCCGTAGAAGCAGGGCCACTTGACGGGCGGGGAGGAAATCTTGATGTGGACGCTCGCGGCGCCGGCTTCCCGGAGCATCCGCACGATGGCGCGCTGGGTGTTGCCGCGGACGATCGAATCGTCCACCACAACGACGCGCTTGCCGCGGATCACGGATTCGAGGGCGTTGAGTTTGAGCCCGATGCCGAGCTGGCGCAGGGTCTGCGAGGGCTGGATGAACGTGCGGCCCACATAGGAGTTCTTGACGAAGCCGTGCGCGAACGGGATGCCGGATTCCTCGGCGTAACCCACGGCCGCGGGCGTGCCGGATTCCGGGACCGGGATGACGATGTCCGCTTCCTGGGTGTTCTCCCGGGCCAGTTGGCGGCCCATCTCCACGCGGGACTCGTACACCGAGCGGCCCGCGATGGCGGCGTCCGGACTGGCAAGGTAGACGTACTCGAAAACGCAGCCCGCCGGCGTCGCTTCCGCAAAGCGCTGGGACCGGACGCCGTCCTCGTCGATGGCGATGAATTCACCGGGTTCGATCTCGCGGAGGAAGCTGGCGCCGACGGTGGCGAGGGCGGATTGCTCGGAGGCTACCACCCAGCCGCGTTCCAGCCGGCCCAGGACCAGCGGGCGGATCCCGTAGGTGTCGCGGGCGGCGTAGAGGGTGCCTTCGTCCATGAAGACGAAGCAGAAGTCGCCCTTGCGAGTCCCTGGTCTCCCCGGCCTGAAGTTAAGGATCAGTGACATGCCCGCTGCCCAAATGAATTACCTTGTTAAGCTGAAAGGAGCGCTGCGGTGGCAAGGATCAGCGGATAATCAACCCGGGGCAGCAACTGGCCAACCTTATGAACCGGCCCCATAGGCAGCAGTGGGGCTGGCCCGGGTTGCCGCTCGGCACCGAGGAACATCACCAAACATTGCGCGCGAGTGCTGTGCTTATACTGGCGAACCCAGTGGATGGTGAGGACGTAGCGTTCCTGCTAGTACGGCGCTCCTGCACTTCGCGGTATCACCCGGCGAGTTCGCTTTCCCTGGCGGCGGGATCGAGCCGGAGGAAAGCCCCGGGGCTGCTGCCATGCGGGAATGCTACGAGGAATCCGGAATACCCCTGACCCAGAAGCACATACCCGGTACGCTACCGGCACTGGCCATGCTGGCGAGCGGGAACGTTGTGACCCCCGTGCTGGCCTGGCTCGAAGAAGCCCATCAAGATCAGTTGCCACAGGACTGGCAGGAGGATGAGATCCAGTCAAGCCCTTGGGTGACTCGCAGCTACCTTGCCGGTCCTGCGCGCCGTACTACCGTGTTGCAGGGCGAGGAATGGGCTGGTCCAGGTTTTCCACTGGCCAATGGGTGTGTCTGGGGTTTCACTGCCAACGTGCTGGACTGGCTGCTCCGTGAATTGGAGTGGGATCAGCCTTGGGATAAATCCCACCGTCACACGCTTGCCGGTGAATAGCCGTGCGACCCGCTCCCGCAATGACTCGGACCGCTGCTGCCGCCTTCCGCCGGCTCAAGCCGGTCTTCCGCTGCCGAAAGTACTGATGGGACCGCTTGGGGAGCCGAGATCTATGGACCCGTTGGTAGCACGTCATCTGATTGAAGCCGAGTTCCCTCGCGGCCGCGCTCACACTTCCAAGCCGGCCCAGCACCGAAAAGAACTGCTCCTTCTGCGCCGGCGTGTACTTCCTCCGCCCGGCAGTTTCCTCGCTTAAAAACGACACGGTCGTTGCAACTCCCAAGAATCTTGGGTGTTGCAACGACCGCTAGAACCCGCCAAGCCAATCCTGAGACCCGCTTTTTGCTGTATCTGAAATTTTGCGGACCGTCTGCGGACTAGCTGCCGGTTAAGCGCCGTTTGGCCGCGTGTTCCGGCTAGACGCCGTAGTACAGCTCGAACTCGTACGGGTTCGGCCGCAGCGAGAGCGGACGGATCTCGTTCTCGTACTTGTACTCGATCCAGGTGTCGATCAGGTCCTGGGTGAAGACACCGCCGGCCTGCAGGAACTCATTGTCCTCGGCCAGGGCATCCAGGGCTTCCTCGAGCGTGCCGGGGGCCTTCGGGATGTCCTTGGCTTCCTCGGCGGGGAGCTCGTAGAGGTCCTTGTCGATCGGGGCCGGCGGCTCGATGCGGTTGCGGACGCCGTCGATGCCGGCCATGAGCTGGGCGGCGAAGGCGAGGTACGGGTTCGACGAGGGGTCCGGAGCGCGGAATTCGATGCGCTTGGCCTTCGGGTTGGAACCCGTGATCGGGATGCGGATACCGGCCGAGCGGTTGCCCTGCGAGTAGACCATGTTGACCGGGGCTTCGAAGCCCTTGACCAGGCGGCGGTAGGAGTTCACCGTCGGGTTGGTGAAGGCAAGCACGGCCGAGGAGTGCTTCAGCAGGCCGCCGATGTACCAGCGGGCCATGTCGGAGAGGCCGGCGTAACCCTTCTCGTCGTAGAACAGCGGCTCGCCGCCATTCCACAGCGACTGGTGGCAGTGCATGCCCGAGCCGTTGTCACCGAAGACCGGCTTCGGCATGAAGGTGACGGACTTGCCCCAGGCGTCGGCGGTGTTCTTGATGACGTACTTGAATTTCTGCAGGTCATCTGCCGCGTGGGTCAGGGTGGTGAACTTGTAGTTGATCTCGGCCTGGCCGGCGGAGCCCACCTCGTGGTGGCTGCGTTCGACCTCAAGGCCGGCCTCGTCCAGGGCGATGCACATGGCGTCGCGGAGGTCAGCCTGCTTGTCGGTGGGGGAGACCGGGAAGTAACCGCCCTTGATGGGGGTTTTGTAGCCGAGGTTTCCGCCTTCTTCTTCGCGGCCGGTGTTCCAGTGGGCTTCCTCGGAATCGATCTTGTAGAAGCTGCCCTGCGGGGAGGACTGGTACTGCACGTTGTCGAAGACGAAGAACTCGGCCTCCGGCGCGAAGAAAGCCGTGTCAGCGATGCCGGTGGACGCGAGGTAGGCCTCTGCCTTCTCGGCCACGCCGCGGGGGTCGCGGTGGTACGGGTCGCCGGTCCGCGGGTTCACGATCGAGAAGTTCAGCGCGAGGGTCTTCTCCAGGCGGAACGTGTCGAGGAACGCCGTGGTGACGTCCGGGATGAGCTGCATGTCCGACTCGGCGATGCCCTGGAAGCCGCGGATGGAGGATCCGTCGAAAAGCTGGCCGTTGACGAAGAAGTCCGCGTCAACACTCTTGGCGGGCACGTTGAAGTGCTGCTGAACGCCGGGGAGGTCGGTGAAGCGGATATCGACGAATCGCACGTCTTCGTCTTTGATGAACTTGAGGACTTCGTCCGCAGTCTTGAACATCTATGCTCCTTACGCATATGAAAGATCTGGCCGTCAGGCCATATGGTCCAGCGCAGTCTGACAGCGGGGAAAACGTAAAGTTCGCCCCGCTCCTATGCCGCCAGCAACTGTTACCACCCTAAGGACACGGGATTTCCCTCCGGTGTCCGCATTGTTTCGGGCACGTTACAGAATGCCCGGACAGGTAAACGCTAGTCGGCGTCCACAGTGTGGCCAACCCGGTTCCACAGTGTGGCCCTCCGGGCCCATGTTATGAACAGCGAGGGCTGCCCGGCTTTCCCGATAGTCTTGAAGGGTGGTTGATCGCAAAGACATAGGTTCATGGCTCAGCGGGCCGGACACATCCGGCATCTCGAAGTACCCCGGAGAGCGGCTGGGCCTGCCCGAGTCCGGCCCGGGCTCGATTGCCCGTGCCGGCCGCCGCATCCTGGCCATCTGCATCGACTGGGGGATTGCCCTGCTCATCAGCAACTATGCCTTTGCCGGGAACCCCTGGGCCACACTGGCCGTCTTCGCTGCCGGGCAGGCGCTGCTGATCGGCACGCTCGGCTACAGCATCGGGCACCGGATCATGGGGATCCACGTGGTCCGGCTGGGTGGCGGCCCCGCAGGTCCGCTCCCGGCCCTGGTCCGCACCCTGCTGCTGTGCCTCGTGATCCCCGCCGTCATTTTCGACCCGGACCAGCGCGGGCTGCACGACAAGGCCGTGAATACCGTGCTGGTCCGGATGTAACTGCCGGCAGCGGCTAGACGCGCGTTGTCTCCGGGAGCGGTTCCGGGGCCGCCGCGGCCGGCGTGAGGAATCCGTGCCGCCCGGCCCAGCGTTCGAACCACACCGTGGCAAAAGGGCAGACGGCCGAGAGCCCGGCGAACAGCGCCACCCGGAACGGCCAGCGCTGCAGCCGCCAGAGGACCAGGGCGGTGATGCCGTAGGCGATGAAGAACGCGCCGTGGACCGGACCGGCAATTTCCACGCCCAGCTCCGTGGTCCGGGCGACCCATTTGAAGAACATGCCGGTCAACAGGGCGGCCCAGCTGAAGGCCTCGGCGATGGCCAGGAGGCGGAAGACGCGGATCGCGGCCGGCGTGGATGGCAGTTTCATGGGGAGTCTCCGGATTCTGTCCTGCGGGACGGGCAAGGGTCGGTCGGCGTCTTGCTGCGCGCCGGAAAGGTCTTGATAGAGGAATCGCCCCGGCTGCGGCCTGAAGGCGGTAACCGGGGCGACTCCTGAAGTTCTGGTGGCTGGCGCTAGGCGGCTAGCGTCCGCGGGCGGCCTTGCGGTCCGGGCGGGCCTTGTAGGGATCGATGCCCTTCGGGATCGGCAGGCGGCTTCCGAGCGATGAAATGCGCTTGGACACGGCGTTGACCTCAATTTTGGTCAGTTCCTTGTTCAGCTTGTTCATCTTCTTGGCGACTTGGCTGATGGGCACCTGGCCTTCGCCGCGGCCGGTTTCTACCACGTGGATGGTGACATTGGGCAGGATGCGGGCGAGGCGCTTGCGTTCGGCGTCGACCAGCGGCTTCACCCGGGTGGCGGGGCCTTCGCTGACCAGCACGACGCCGGGCCGGCCGATGGCGCGGAAGACGGCGTCCTGGGTGCGCGGGTTCACGGCGACCGGCTGTTCTTCGACGATCCAACCCCGCTTGAGCGTGCCAAGTGCGGCGCCCGAGGCGCCGGGCTGGTTTTCAATCTGCGCGAAGGCGGCGCGCTCCGCCCTGCGGGACAGGATCAGGGTGGCCGCGAGGACACCGAGGGCGATGCCGATGATCAGGCCGGTGATCCAGTTTTCCAGCAGGAAGCCGACCAGAAGGCTGACGGCCACCACACCCAGGAAGGCCAGCAGCATGAGCCACGGCACCATCGGATCGTGGCGCCGGGTCATCTGGAAGACCTCGCGGATCTGCTTCAGCCGGCTCGGCTTCTTGACCTTCGCTACCTTGGGCTTGCGGGAGAAAAGGCCACGCTTCGGAGCATCGGCTGCCGGAGTGGACGTGCTGGAATCAGAGGAATTCGCCATAGTGCCTTAATTCTACGCGATTGATGGCCAAGAGCCGGACGCCGGAGTGCTCCGGTGCCGGCCCTTTGCCGCAGCCGTGACGGCCGGGGTCAGGAGTGTGCGGCGAGCAGTGAGCTGGCTTCCTGGCGGGTGCTGCCGGAGCTTTCGATGTGGGCGAGCTCGGCTGGGATTTCCCAGCCCTTCTTGCGCATCGCGGTGGCCCAGAGCCGCCCTGCCCGGTAGGAGGAGCGGACCAGCGGCCCGGACATGACGCCGAGGAAGCCGATCTCGTCCGCTTCCTGCTGCAGGTCGACGAACTCCTGCGGCTTGACCCAGCGGTCCACCGGAAGGTGCCGCTCACTCGGGCGCAGGTACTGGGTGATCGTGACCAGGTCGCAGCCGGCCTCGTGCAGGTCCCGCAGCGCCTCGGAAATCTCCTCGCGGGTTTCGCCCATGCCCAGGATCAGGTTGGACTTGGTCACCATGCCGAGCTTGCGGCCCTGCGTGATCACGTCCAGGGAGCGGTCGTAGCGGAACGCGGGCCGGATCCGCTTGAAGATCCGCGGCACGGTTTCGACGTTGTGGGCGAAGACCTCGGGTTTGGAATCGCAGATCGCCTCGATGTGTTCCGGCTTGCCGGAGAAGTCCGGGATCAAAAGCTCGACGCCGGTGCCCGGGTTGAGCTCGTGTATCTTGCGGACCGTTTCGGCGTAGAGCCAGACGCCCTCGTCGGCGAGGTCGTCCCGGGCCACACCGGTCACGGTGGCGTAGCGCAGCTGCATCGCCTGGACGGAGCGGGCCACCTTGGTGGGCTCGAACATGTCCACCGGGGACGGCTTGCCGGTGTCGATCTGGCAGAAATCGCAGCGCCGCGTGCATTCGGAGCCGCCGATCAGGAAGGTCGCTTCCTTGTCCTCCCAGCATTCGAAGATGTTGGGGCAGCCGGCCTCTTCACAGACGGTGTGGAGGCCTTCCTTTTTGACCAGGTTCTTGAGCTGCACGAACTCGGGGCCCATCTGGACCTTGGCCTTGATCCACTCCGGCTTACGCTCCACCGGTGTGGCCGCATTTCGCTGCTCGATGCGCAGCAGCTTCCGGCCTTCTGGTACCAGTGTCACGGTAAAGCTCCTTCATGGGTTGCAACTAGGGCTTCTTCATTGTTGCGCAGTTCTTCGATGATCCGCGACACGAGGTCGGCCGGGGTGACGTCCCTGCCGGTCTCCTGCCCGATCGTCGTGACACCGGCGTCGGTGATTCCGCAGGCAATGATCTGGCCATAGGGCGCAAGATCGTTGTTGCAGTTGATGGCGAAACCGTGCATGGTCACGCCGTCGTGGACCCGGATGCCGATGGCCGCGATCTTGCGGGCGGGGCCTTTCTCATCCTGATCGATCCACACACCGGCGCGGCCCTTCATCCGTACGGCGTCGATGCCGTAGTCGGCGAGCACGGCGATGATGACGGCCTCCAGGCGCTCCACGTAGTCGCGGATTCCTGCCTTGTTCCTGAGCTTGATGATGGGGTAGCCCACGAGCTGTCCGGGTCCGTGCCACGTGAGTTTGCCGCCGCGGTCCACGGGAACCACCGGAGTTCCGTCAAAGGGGCGTTCGTGGTCCTCGGTGCGTTTACCGGCCGTATAAACGGCGGAATGTTCGAGCAGCAGTACGGTGCTGGGCGCGGTCCCGGCGGCGACCTTTTCGTGGAGTTCGCGCTGGAGGTCCCAGCCGTGCGAGTAGTCAACGAATTCCGGGGCGAGACCCAGCTGGAGGAACTGAAGAGTCATGGCATCCAGCTTAGCCCTCGCCCGGAACCGTGCCCGGTTGTGTGCTTAAGCTCTCACGCCTGTGGATAACTTCTGCGGGAATCCCCGGATTCGGCTATTCCTAGGGTATGGAGGATTTCGCCCGGCCCGGCGCTGAGCCGCCCGCCGTTCCCGGCTACACCGTCGGCCGCTGCCTGGGCCGGGGCGGCAGCGCCACGGTCTGGCTTGCCACTGAGCAGTCGACGGGCCGCGACTTTGCGCTCAAATGCTTCGCGCCCGGCGGCGGAGCTGCGGGGGAGGGGACGGACCCGGAAACGGGGATGCGGCGCGAAGTCAGGATCCTGTCCGCCCTGGACAACGACCACCTGGTCAGGGCGCACGCGGTGGTGCGGCTGGACCGGTCCCAGGAGGCCGCCGTCGACGGTGGTGGTGGGCTTGGCCTGGTGCTCGACTATGCTCCCGGCGGCTCGCTGGCAGCGCTCGTGGCGGGCCGCGGACGGCTGGGTGCCGGGGAGACAGTGACGGTCCTGACTCCGATCGCCCAGGCGCTGGCCTACCTGCACACGCACGGCTTCACGCACGGCGACGTCGCCCCCGGCAATGTGCTGTTCACGGCGCACGGCAAGCCACTGCTGGCGGATCTGGGGGTCGCGAGGATGGTGGCGGACGCGACCACGGCAGCGGAGCACGGCACGGATGGCTTCCGCGACCCGGCGCGCGTGGACGCCGTGCGGGCCGGGCTGCAGCCGGAACGCGACATCTATGCCCTTGCCGCCCTGGGCTGGTACTGCCTGTCCGGACGCGCCCCCGAACCGGGGAATCAGCGTCCGCCGTTGCCGCTGCTGGTGCCGGGGGTTCCGGCCGCCCTGGCCGCGGCGCTGGAGGCAGGCCTTCAAGAGGACCGGCGGCTCCGGCCAACGGCCTCCGAGCTGTCCGCCGCGGTCTATCGCAGCGCTATGGCGGAGCCCGTGGACCTGTCCGGCTCGGTCCACCCGACGGTGATCCCGGAGTTGCTCACCCGGCGTGCGCTGCCCCGCACGCCGGGGGAGCTCGGGGCGGAAAGGCTCCGCGGCTGGTCCCGCCCATTCACCCGCGGGATCGGGCGGAACCCGGCCGCGGTCCCGGCGCGGGAGGCCGCGCCGGCCCGCCCAGCGGCAAGGCACGCGGCCGGCCGGGGTCTTGACGTCCGCGCCGGGGCGGGGAGCGCCGGGGCGGGGAGCCCCGGTGCGGGGGCCGCCCCCGTGCCGGCACCGGCGTTCTCCGAATGGTGTCCGCGGTGCTCGCGCTGACGCTGGTCCTCGCCGGTGCCTGGCTGCTGGCCGGCGCCCGGCTGCCGTCGCCATTCCCCGCGGCCCCCGCTCCCGGTCCGGGAGAGCCGGCCGACGGGCGTTCCTCCGGTTCGCCGCCCGATCCTGCGGCTTCGCAGCCGGCCGCGCCCGCCACGGTCCCGCAGGACATCCAGGCCTTGCTCGGTTCGGAAGACCCTGCAGAGGCCGTCCGTGGACTGTCCCGGCTCCGCTCGCTGGCCTTCAACTCCGGGGACCTGCGCCTGCTGGAGGAGGTCAATGCCCCGGAGTCCCCGGCTGCGGCCGCGGACGGCAGGATCGGCGCCCGGCTGAGGGAGTCCGGCCATGTGCTGACGGGCTTCTCCACCGTGCTGAGCGCAGTGGAACGCGCAACGGACAGCGGCCCGTGGCGGACGGTTCTGGCTGTCAGCGTGGCGCCGTCCGCCCACCAGGAGCGGGACGCTCGGGGTGCGCTGGTGGCCGAGGCCGGCGCCGGCGCCGAGGAGCGGCTCCGGCTGGTACTCGTGCCGGTCGACGGCCGGTGGCGGATCCAGGAGATCCTCCCCGGAAGCCCGCTACGGGGTTAGCGGCCGACGTCGGGGGGCGAGCGGTCTGCGCCAGGCGGCCAGGCAGCCGGCTCAGGCAGTCGGCTCAGCCGGGCAGGTCAGGCGGGCAGGTCAGGCAGGCAGATCGGGCGGGCAGTGGGCCGGCACGTCAGGCCTCCGGGCCGCTGCCCGCCACCCACGCGGCTGCCTGGGCTAGGGACGGGTGCTGCCACTCAAAGCCGGTTTCGCTGAGCATCGCCGGCTCCAGCCGCTGGCTCGCCAGCAATAGTTCGTCCGCGAGCTTGCCCATCACCAGCCGCAGCACTGGCGCCGGTACCCGCAGCAGCGCCGGCCGGTGCAGCGCCCCGGCAAGTTGCGCTGTCAGTGAGTTCACGTCCGCGCTTTCCGGGGCGCACACATTCACCGGACCGGACAGCGGTGTCGTCAGCAGGAACCCGAACGCGCCGGCCACGTCGGGCAGCGTGACCCAGGGCCAGTACTGCCGGCCGTTGCCGAGAGGCCCGCCGACGCCGAGGCGAAACAGCGGCAACAGTCGGCCCAGGGCCCCGCCGGAGCGGCTCAGGACTACGCCGGTGCGGGGCGTGACCACACGGACGCCGGCGGGGGCCTCGTGCGCCGCGGCCTCCCAGTCCACACAGAGCCTGGCCAGGATGCCCTCGCCGGCAGGCGCGTTCTCCCGCAGCACCACCGGGCCGGCGTCGCCGTAGTAACCGGAGCCGGACTGGCTGAGGAACACGGCGGGCGGCTTCTCCTGCCGGGCCATGGCCGCTGTAAGGGTCCGCGTCGGACCGAGCCGGGAGCTGCGGAGTTCGTTGATGCGGGCCCGGGTCCAGGGCCGGTCGCCGATTCCGGCGCCCGAGAGGTTGACCACCGCATCTGCTCCCCGAAGTGCGGTTTCATCGATGCGGCCCTCGGCCGGATTCCAACGGAACTCGGCCGGGGAGGCGGGCGGCCGCCGGACCAGGGCGCCGACGTCGTGCCCGGCGCCGCGCAGGGCACGGGAAAGGGCGGTTCCGATCAGCCCCGAGGCTCCGGCCACAATGATTCGCATGATCCATCTCACCATGCCCGCACGGCCGGGAAACCTCCCGGAGAGCAGGGTGCTCTTGACTATGATCGGACGATGACCTCTTCGAGTTACTTCCGCTTCCCGCATCTGCACGGCGATCTGGTCACCTTTGTGGCCGAGGACGACGTCTGGATTGCGCCCCTCGGAGGAGGCCGCGCCTGGCGGGTCTCCTCACTGCAGTTGCCCGCCCGCAACCCCCGCTTCACGCCGGACGGCAAGCGCCTCGTGTGGACCGTCGTGCAGGGAACGGCCCCGGAAGTCGTCACGGCGGAGGTCGACGGCGGCGGCTACCGGCAGCTGAGCTACTTCGGCCACAGCTCCACCCGGGTCAAAGGCTTCACTCCCGCCGGGGACGTCGTCGTCACCAGCGCCTTCCGCCAGGCCGACAGCCGCCACACCCACGCCTACAGCCTGCCCGAGACCGGCGGCTGGGCCGCGGAACTCCCGTTCGGCCCGGTCGAGTCCGTCGCATTCGGCCCGGTCGTGGGCGACGAGCGCCCCGTGGTCCTCGCCAGCGTGCTCTCCCGGGAACCGGCCTGGTGGAAGCGGTACCGTGGCGGGACCGCCGGCAAACTCTGGATTGACGGGGACGGAAACGGCGAATTTGAACGGCTCGCGCCCGAGCTGGACGGCAACCTCACCGACCCGATGTGGGTGGACGGACGAATCGCGTTCCTGTCCGACCACGAGGGCTACGGCAACCTCTACTCCGTGCTGCCGAACGGCACCGATCTCCGCCGGCACACGGACCACGAGGATTTCTACGTCCGGCACGCCGCCACCGACGGCAAGCGGGTCGTCTTTGAATCGGCCGGCGAACTCTGGCTCCTGCCGGACCTCGGCACGGACGCCGTCAAACTCGGGATCTCGCTCGGCTCGGCCTCGCAGGCACGGCGCCGCGTCCCGCTGAATCCCTCCCGACACCTCGGCGATGTTGTTCCGGACCGTACCGGGGGATCCAGCGCCGTGGAAGCCCATGGCACCCTCCACTGGCTGCGGCACAAGGACGGCCCGTCCCGCGTCCTGGAAGCCACGCCGGGCGTCCGGGCACGACTGCCGCGGCCCTTCGGCGACGGCCGGATCGCCTACGTTGCCGACCACGACGGCGTGGAGGCGCTGTACCTCAAAGCCATCGCCGCGCCGCCGGCTGGGGGGCAGGAACGCGTCGGGCCCACCCCGCCGGCGGCCGCCTCCAGTCCCGCCACGGCGCGGGAGGATTCCGACGCCGGCACGCCGCTGCCGCAGCCGGTCTCGGCAGCCTCGCTGACCCGGCCGCACGCCGTGGCCCCGGTGGCCCCCGCCCCGCATGCCCCCGCCCCGCACGCTTCCGCTGCCGCTGTCGCTGTCGACGCTGCCGATACGGCCGGCGCCGATCCCGCCGCAGACGCCGCAGACGCCGCCGTCCCGGCCCTGCAGGCCGCCGCGGCGTCCGGTCGGCCAACGAGGATCGATTTCCCCAAGCCGGGCCGTGCCAGCGCCATCGAGGCCAGCCCGGACGGCAATTGGCTCGCCGTGGGCACCGCCTTTGGAGACATCTACCTGGCGGACACCCGCAGCGGAACCCTGTCGCTCGTCAGCAGTATCGGAGAAGGCAGCATCGACGGTTTCAGCTGGTCTCCGGATTCGGCCTGGCTGGGCTGGTCCGAGCCGGTCACCTCCTTCGGCTCCCGCAGCCGGCTGCGGATCACCCAGGTTAATGCCGCCCCGGAGGCGGGCGACGGGAAGCGCGTCCTCGTCGACGTCACCGACGGACGCTTCTGCGACGAATCGCCGTCGTTCACGCCGGACGGCAAGTACCTGGCCTTCCTCTCAAACCGCAGTTTCGACCCGGTCTATGACGGACACTCCTTCGACCTGTCCTTCCCGAGCCCGATCAAGCCGTACCTGGTGGCCCTCGCGGCGGACACCCCCTCGCCGTTCGGCCCGACCGTCGATCTGCAGGACGACGTCGACGCCGGACGGGCTGCCGACGCCGCCGAAGAGGGCGCGAAGGACGGGGTTCCGGCCGTCCGGGTCGACGCCGAAGGCCTGGCCCACCGCGTGATTTCCGTTCCAGTACCGCAGGGCAACTACTCGGCGCTCACGGCCACGCCCGGCGCCCTGCTCTGGCTCGACAGCGAACTCTCCGGCGTGACCGGTGACGGCCGTGCGAGTCTGGACGACAAGAATGCCGCGCCGTCCCTCGTCCGCTTCGACCTGGCCATGCGCCGCACCACCACGATTGTCGAGGCGCTGGACGGCTACCGCGTCTCCGGCGACGGGGACAAGGTGGTTTTCGTGCAGGACAAGCAGATCCGCGTCACCCCGGCCGGTGCCAAGGCCGACGAGGAATCCGGCCAGCTGGTCAAGGTGGACCTCACCCGTATCCGCGTGCAGCTGGACCCGCTGAGCGTCTGGGGCCAGGCCTTTGACGAGACCTGGCGCCTCCAGCGGGACTTCTTCTGGACTGAGGACATGGCGGGCCAGGACTGGGACTCCGTGCACGCCCGGTACCGGCCGATCGTGGACCGGCTCGGCTCCCACGACGACCTCGTGGACCTGCTCTGGGAACTCCACGGCGAGCTGGGCACCTCCCACGCCTACGTCCGTCCCGCCGCCGTTACCGAGAACGGCAGCAACGGCCAGGGCCGCCTCGGCGCGGACCTCGCCTTCACCGGTGAGGGCTGGGAGATCACCCGGATCCTGGCCGGCGAATCCTCCGACCCGCTGGCCACCTCACCGCTGACCCGGCCGGGCGCGGACGCCAAACCCGGCGACGTGCTGCTGGCCATCGACGGGGTGGAACTCTCCGATTGCAGGACGCCCGCCATGCAGTTGGTCGGCGCCGCCGGCCGCGCCGTGGAACTGACCCTGCGCAATGGCCCCGGACACGGGAACCGGGCCGGGAAGCATCGCCGGGTGGCCGTGGTCCCGGTCAAGGACGAGGAACGGCTGCGCTACCAGGAATGGGTGGCCGCCAACCGCCGGACCGTCCGCGAAGCGTCCCAGGGCACCTTCGGCTACCTTCACATCCCGGACATGTTGGCCAACGGCTGGGCCCAGCTCCACCGCGACCTCGACACCGAGACGGCGCTCGACGGGCTGATCGTGGACGTCCGCCGCAACCGTGGCGGGCACACCTCCCAGCTGGTGGCGGAACTCATCGGACGCAAGGTCACCGGCTGGAGCATGCCCCGGGGGGAGAAGCCCCGGACGTACCCGCACCACGCACCGCGCGGCCCCGTTGTCATCCTCACCGACGAGTTCGCCGGCTCCGACGGCGATATCATCGCCCAGGTCTCCAAACTGCGGGGGATCGGTCCCGTGATCGGTACGCGGACCTGGGGCGGCGTCGTCGGCATTGACAACCGGTTCGCCCTCGCGGACGGTACCGGCGTCACGCAGCCGCGCTACGCCACCTGGTTCTCCGGCGGAGTGGGCTGGGGCGTCGAAAACTTCGGTGTTACTCCCGACATCGAAGTGGACTTCCCGCCCCACGCGTACGCCGCAAGGACCGATCCGCAGCTGGAATACGGGATCGGCGCGCTGAAGGAAATGATCCAGGAACTGCCGACCGACCGGCCCCCGCTGCGGGAAGGCTACCGGCAGGTGCGGCCCGCACCGCTGCCGGCGCGCCAGCCCGGCAAATAACCAGCCCGGAAACCCGACACCGCGGCTTTACGCGGAAGGCCCCCGTCCCCTGAAAGATTCAGGAGCGGGGGCCTTCTGCGTGTGGCTCTGGCGTACTAGGACGCCAGCGAAGCGTCCAGGGTGATCTTGATGCCGGTCAGGGCAGCCGAGACAGGGCAGCCCACCTTGGCTTCCTCAGCGATGCGCTGGAATTCGTCGTCGGTGATCCCCGGGATCCGAGCGCTGACCGTCAGGTGGCTGTCCGTGATACCTGTGCCGGGCACGAAGGTGACATCCGCCTTGGTGTTGACTTCCTCGGGCGTGTGGCCGGCCTGCGCGACGGCGAGGCTGAAGGCCATCGAGAAACAGGCCGAGTGCGCCGCGGCGATGAGCTCTTCGGGGCTGGTCTTGCCCTCGGAGGCCTCGGCGCGCGCCTTCCAGGTGACATCGAAGTTACCCAGTCCGGAGCTGTCCAGCGTTGTGTTGCCTGCGCCCGTCATCAGGTCGCCATTCCATACAGTGTGTGCTGTGCGTGTTGCTGCCATGTCCACTCCTCGTCGTTGTGAATCCGCGGCCCGGCGAAGCGCCGGACCGTGCCGTGTCCAATCCTAGGGATTTGGCGCCGGCCGTGCACGGGGTGTCCGCTCTCAGAGGATTGTGACCACGTACAGCAGGATTGCCGAGGGCAACGACTGTCCGACGCCCTAACCCGGCTTTCACAGCGAACAAACCAGCGCCGTCCACCCAACTAGCTTTGGAAGTGATCGCCATGGCCGTCCCAGTACCGAGGTCTGCCCCTCTGGGCAGGACATTCTGCGGGGTGAGGCGCTACCGTCAAATACGTGGAAGCACGCCGGCTCTCCCATAGGGACCGCAACGACGCCTCAAGGGAGTCGTCGCGCCACACCCCGATCGTCGCTGGAAAGTACGCGAGCGTGGTAGCTCTTCAGCGACAGGTCGGCAACCGCGCTACGTCGCTCCTGCTTCAGCGGTGGGATCCTGGTCCGCTGCCCGGCGATGACGCCTTGGTTGAGTCAGCAGATCGCCGCCACGCTCCGCCCGCAACGATCGAAGTTTCAGTCATCGACGACAGCGATATGGTCGGCTGGATGGCAAGTTTCACGCGAACCGGCGAGGTATACATGGTGGACACACGGACGATGGTCGCAAACGTTCGCAAAGCAATTTCGCCGAGACAAACCATGCATAGGCTCAACATCTTGGACCATGGCAACAGCGCCGGTATTGAGATCGGGAGGGACTTTATCACCAGCGCAAACGTCGCGTCGTTCACGCCACTTCTATCGTCGCTGCGGCCGCTATTCTCGCCGGGCGGATCCGTGCACATTCAACACTGCGACGCCGGGCAGAATCGTCCGTTGATTGTCGGTCTTGCGCGGGCTTTCGGCGTACCCGTCTACGCTGGGACTGGGGCACACAACCCCGTCTATCGCATCAACTTCGGTGATTACGTTCGAGGCAACCCTGATGGGTCTTTTGAGGCGAAGGTAGGACGGCCCTAAAGCGACGGCCCTAAAGCCTCGTATGCCTTGCCTTCAGAGGCGCGGTGCCGCCGGCGGTGATTCCGGACTGCAGTGGCGTGAATTCTGCATCGCCGGCCACTGACGGGCCGGGCTACAACGGCGACGCACCCGCTCGGAGTGCGTCGCCGTCGTCATTTCGGCGGGCGTGGACTACTGCCAGAGGGTGGCGATGGCCACGTTCAGTAGGGCCAGGCCGCCGACGCTGTGCGCCAGACCCTTGCTGATCGGCTCGTCCTTCTTGAACTTGCGGCGGCCCATGAACGCCAGGACAACGACTGCCAGGGCGATGGCGAACTTGATGCCGAGCTTGAAGTAGTTGGCATCCATGTCCAGCGCCGGGATGAGCCCCATCATCACGATGCCGGTAATGAGCTGCAGGGCCGCGCCGTCGAACTGGCGGGGGTGGACGGTGGGCTTCTTCATCTGGCCGATCCAGATGCCGACGATCATGGCGGCGCCGACGATGTGCAGGAAGACCATGATGTTATAGACGATGTTCATGGCATCAGTGTAACGAGAGCGTTCTACACAATGTAGTAGGACCCGCTGGCGGTCCAGGAACTGCTTCCAAAGGGAAAGGGACGGACACAGGAAACGGCGACGGCGGTACGGGCCGTCCGGTGGATTCCCACCGGCGCCCGCACCGCCGTCGCCGTCGGTGTTCTGAGAACCTAGAGGCCGAGGTCGGCTTCGAAGGCGCCTTCTTCGAGGCGCGCCTTCAGCGTCTGCAGGAAGCGTCCCGCGTCGGCGCCATCCACCAGGCGGTGATCGTACGTGAGGGAGAGGTACATCATCGAACGGATGGCCAGCGAGTCATCGCCGTTCTCGTCGGGAACCACCACGGCGCGCTTGACGATCGCGCCGGTGCCCAGGATGGCGACCTGCGGCTGGTTGATGATCGGCGTGTCGAACAGGGCGCCCACGGAACCGATGTTGGTGATGCTGAAGGTTCCGCCGGAAAGCTCGTCCGGGCCGATCTTGCCGTTGCGGGTACGGTCCGCGACGTCGGCGATCTTGCCGGCAAGGCCGGCCAGGTTCAGGTTGCCGGCGTCCGAGATGACGGGAACCAGCAGGCCCTTGTCGGTGTCCACGGCAATCGCCAGGTGCTCGGCGTTGTGGTACGTGATCTCCTGCTTGTCCTCGTCATAGGAGGCGTTGACCTTCGGGTGCTGCTTCAGGGCTTCGGCGACAGCCTTGGCGATGAAGGGCAGGAAGGTCAGCTTGGAGCCGTTCTGGGCCTGGAAGGAGTTCTTGGCCTTGGCACGCAGCTTGGCGACCTTGGTCATGTCCACTTCGTGCACCTGGGTGAGCTGGGTGGAGATGTCCAGGGACTCACGCATGCGGCGGGCAATTACCTGGCGGATCCGGGGCGCCTTCTGCACGCTGCCGCGCAGCGAGGACACGTCGGCCGCCGATGGAGCTGCGGCCCGGGAGGGGGCAGCGGACGCTGCCGGCGCGGCTGCTGCGGGGGCCGGAGCGGCCTTGGTTTCTGCGGCTGCAAGCACGTCCTGCTTGCGGATGCGGCCGCCGACGCCGGTTCCGGTCAGCGAGGAGATGTCAACGCCCTGCTGGTTGGCGAGCTTGCGGACCAGGGGAGTGACATAGCCGGACTCGGCGGGAGCGGCCGACACGGGAGCAGCAGCGGCTGGGGCCTCCTGCTTCGGGGCTTCCTGCCTGGGGGCTTCGGCCGGGGCGGCGGGGGCCTCCTGCCTGGGAGCTTCCTGGGGTGCCTCGGCGGGGGCGGCCGGTACAGCTTCCTTTGCCGGGGCAGCTGGGGCTTCGGGAGCGGGGGCCGCAGCGGGAGCAGCGGGAGCAGCGGCGCCGGAGCCGATCACGGCGAGGACGGAGCCGACCTCGGCCGTCTCGTCCTCATTGACGCGGATTTCCTGCAGCGTGCCGGCGACCGGGGACGGGATTTCGGTGTCGACCTTGTCCGTGGAGACCTCGAGCAGGGGCTCGTCCACCTCGACGGTGTCGCCGATGCTCTTCAGCCAGCGGGTGACGGTACCCTCGGTGACGCTCTCACCCAGGGCGGGGAGCGTCACCTCGTGGCCCTCGCCGGCGGGAGCCGCAGCGGGGGCTTCAGCAGCAGGCGCCGGAGCTTCGGCAACAGGCGCCGGTGCTTCGGCAGCCGCCGGCGACTCGGCCGGTGCTGATTCGGCCGCGCCCGCAGACGGGGCGGCTTCGCCCGCGGACCCGGAGCCGTCGCCGATGCGGACCAACGGGGCTCCGACTTCAGCGGTCTCGTCTTCGGCGACGAGGATTTCCTCGATCACGCCGGCGATCGGAGAGGGGATCTCGGTGTCTACTTTGTCGGTGGAAACCTCGAGCAGCGGCTCGTCCACCTCCACCCGGTCACCTACCTGCTTGAGCCAGCGGGTGACGGTTCCTTCGGTGACACTCTCACCGAGGGCGGGCAAGTTAACGGATTCAGACATGTCGTCCCCGTTCTCCTTATTGATCTTTAGTGCGGATGATTTCTGCCTTGGTCGAGCTTAGTGCACCCGGCATTTTAGGCCGGGTGCACTAAGCCTGATGTTCTTGCTGTGGTGCGGGCGGAACTGCTAGCCGTGGAGGGGCTTGCCCGCCAGTGCCAGATGGGCCTCGCCCAGGGACTCGTTCTGCGTCGGGTGGGCGTGGACCAGCGCGGCCACGTCTTCCGGGTAGGCTTCCCAGTTCACGATCAGCTGGGCTTCACCGATCTGCTCACCCATGCGGGCGCCGATCATGTGCACGCCGACCACGGGGCCGTCCTTCTGGCGGACCAGCTTGACCAGGCCGCTGGTGCCTAGGATGGAGCTCTTGCCGTTGCCGGCGAGGTTGTATTCCTGGGTCTGGATCTGGTCCTCGCCGAACTTCTCCTTGGCGGCCTTTTCCGTGTAGCCGACCGTGGCGACTTCGGGCTCGGAGTAGGTGACCTTGGGGATGTTGACGTCTTCGACGATGACGGGCTTGAGGCCGGCGATCTCTTCGGCGACGAAGATGCCCTGCTGGTAGCCGCGGTGCGCCAGCTGCACGCCGGGGACGATGTCGCCGATCGCGAAGATGTTGCCGACGCCGGTGTGCAGTCGCTCGTTGGTGAGAACGAAGCCGCGGTCGATGGTGATGCCTGCGTCTTCGTAGCCGAGGTTGGCCGTGACCGGGCCGCGGCCGACGGCCACGAGCAGGAGGTCGGCTTCGAAGGTTTTGCCGTCCACGAGGGTGACCTTGACGCCGTCGTGGTTCTGTTCGACGCCCTGGAAGAAGACACCGGTGGAGAACTTGATGCCGCGCTTCTTGAAGGCGCGCTCAAAGGCCTTGACGATCGTCGCGTCCTCGTTCGGCACCAGCGAGGGGAGGCCTTCGACGATGGTGACGTCGACGCCGAAGGACTTCCAGACCGAAGCGAACTCGACGCCGATCACGCCGCCGCCCAGGATGATCGCGCTCTTGGGGATCGAGTCCATGGTGAGGGCTTCGTCGGAGGTGATGACCTTGCCGCCGATTTCCAGGCCCGGCAGCGTCCGGGAGTATGAGCCGGTCGCGAGGACGATGTTCTTGCCCTTGTATGCGGTGCCGTTCACGACGATGGCGTCGGTGCCCTGGAGCTTGCCTTCGCCTTCGATGACCGTGATGCCCTTTTTGCCCTTGATCAGGCCCTGCAGGCCCTTGAACTTGCCGGCAACGATGCCGTCCTTGTAGGCGTTGACAGCGGTGATGTCGATGCTGTCGAGGGTGACGTTGACGCCGTATTTGGCCGAGTCACGGGCGTGGTCGGCGAGCTCTGCGGAGTGCAGCAGGGCCTTGGTGGGGATACAGCCGTTGTGCAGGCAGGTGCCGCCGAGCTTGGCCTTTTCGATCAGGCCGACGGTGAGTCCAAGCTGAACAGCACGCAGGGCAGTTGCGTAGCCGCCGCTGCCGCCGCCGAGTACCAGGATGTCGAATTCTTGCGCAGTTGCCTGATCGGCCACTAAAACGCTCCCTCGCGTGAATGATGACGCGAGAGTACGCATCATCTGGTCATTGGAACGGTCTGCCGAGATTATGCCGGCCGGCCGGTTCCCTTTCATTTGGAACTACCGAGGTTCACCTTAGCGAACCACTAATACATGCTCCACCTTGCCGTGGCGTTTGTGGAGCGCTTGTGTCCAGTGTCACGCGGCTTGGTGGCCGGGGTGTCATTTTCCCGGCCACCAAGCCCCTCATCCGCTCACACGCGGTTGGCCAGGATGTCCTCGGCGTAGGCCACCAGGGTCCGCACCGTGCAGCCGGTGCCCTGCTTGTGGTTGTAGCCATACGGGCTGCCGTTGTTGAAGGAAGGGCCGGCGATGTCGATGTGGGCCCACGGGATCTGCTCGCCGTCCTTGCCTTTGCCGACGAATTCCCGCAGGAACACGGCCGCTGTCATCATCCCGCCGTGGCGTTCGCCGATGTTGGCGATGTCCGCGACCTGCGAGTCGAGGCTGGCCCGCAGTTCCTCCGGCAGCGGCATCGGCCAGACCAGCTCGCCGGCGCGGTCCGCGGCGGCCTTGATCGGTCCGATGACGGCGTCCGAGCCCATGAGACCGGCGGTGCGGTCACCGAGGGCGATCAGCTGTGCGCCCGTCAGGGTGGCGACGTCAATGATGGCGTCCGGGTATTCCTGGCTTGCCGCGACGATCCCGTCCGCCATGACCAGGCGGCCTTCGGCGTCGGTATTCAGGACCTCCACCGTCTTGCCGCCGAACATGGTCAGGACGTCGGCCGGGCGCTGGGCGGCACCGGAGGGCATGTTCTCGGCAATGCAGAGCCAGGCGGTCGCCTTGACGGGCAGGCCCAGGCCGGCGATGGCCAGCACCGTGTTAAGCACGACGGCGGCGCCGGCCATGTCGCTCTTCATGTCGCCCATGCCCAAGGCCGGTTTGATGGAGATGCCGCCGGTGTCGAAGGTGATGCCCTTGCCGACGAGGGCGATCTTCGCGGTCGCCTTGGCCGGCGCGTATTCGACCTTGACCAGGCGGGGCTGCCGGGTGGAGCCCTTTCCGACGCCCAGGATGCCGCCGAAACCGTCTTTGTCCAGGCGTTTCTCGTCCCAGACCGTGACCTTGACGGGCAGGCCCTTGGAGAGTTCCCTGGCGGCGCCGGCAAAGGACTCGGGGTAGAGGTGGCTGGGCGGCTGGTTGACCAGCGAGCGGGTCGCGTTCACTGCCTTGCCGATCAGGGCCGCCCGGTTCAGTGTCGGCTGCAGGCCCCGGTCGGCGGCGAGGTCGGTGACAATGGCGACGTTCCTGACCGGGTCCTTCAGGCCGTCCCTGGAGGTGCGGTATTCGGTGAACGAGTAAGCGCCCATCGCGGCACCTTCGGCAACGGCTGCGACGTCGGCCAGGGACGCCGTCGGGAGGGCCAAGGCGACGGTGTCCACGCCGGCCAGCTGGCGGACGGCGGAGCCGGCGGCACGGCGCAGCGCTTCCTCGGTCAGGGGCTGGTTCGCGGCAAGCTTGCCGACGCCGGCGAGCACCAGCACCGCCGCTCCGGCTTCCGGCAGGCCCGGCAGCCGGTGGGCCTGGTCGACCGCCCCGGTGACGCCAAGAATGCTCAGTGACTCCGCCAACGCCTCGGCGGCCTTCGCCGGCAAGGGGTTGCGGAGCAGGACAGGACCGTCCGGACCCTGTCCCACGCCGATGACGAGGGCGTCGCTGGGGGACTTCTTCAGGTCCCCGGCGATTGCACTAAGGTTCACTTCAGTATTCTTGACCACGAGGACTGTCCTCAATTCTCTCTGATTTTCGGCAGGAACTGCATGTTCGGTGCCCTGCCATGGAAACCTGTGCCACAGTCGGCTTGAGACGGGACTTCGGTGTCTTCAAGGCCGTCAACGAGGCAGTTCCGATCGTAGTCTCTCCGCCGGGCGACTGTTCAATTGAATGAGAGCTGGAGCACACCTGTGGCAGGAATTCCAGCGCAGCCCCGGGCGTTGTACGAAGTATCCCAACCACTGCCAGTCGGGCCGTAGCGTCCGGAAATCTCCGCCAAACGCGGGGCCTGGTCCCGCTCCTCCCACCGCTGCTATTGCGAAAGGAACATGCCGTGATTGAACGGATTTCCGGCTCCTTGCTGGACCCCGAATCGCTTTACCTGCGTGATGACGCGCTGTTCCACAGCCCGGAGCTGCGCGGACTGAACCTCGTCATGGGTTTCACCGGCTTCGCCGACGCCGGTCACGTCGTCAGCCAGATCACCGCCGAAATGCTGGACACGCTGGACGGAGAGATGATCGCCGAGTTCGACGCCGACCAGCTGATCGACTACCGGACCCGGCGCCCGCAGGTGAGCTTCGTCGAGGACCACCTCCAGGACTACCAGGCCCCGAGCCTTGCGCTGTACCGGCTCGTTGACGGTCTGGGGAACCCTTTCCTCCTGCTCGCCGGGTTCGAGCCGGACCTGCAGTGGGAGCGGTTCGCCCGAGCGGTCGTCGGCATCGTCGAGAACCTCGACGTCAACCTGGTCACCTGGATCCATTCCATCCCCATGCCGGTCCCGCACTCGCGGCCGGTGGGCGTGACGGTCCACGGCAACCGCCCGGACCTCATCGAGGGGATCTCGGCGTGGAAGCCGACGGTCGAGGTGCCGGCCGCCGTGGGGCATGTCCTCGAGTTGCGGCTCGTCGCGGCAGGACGCAACGTCGCGGGCTACGTGATCCACGTCCCGCACTACCTTGCGGAGGCCGAATACCCCACGGCTGCAGTGGCCGGGCTGGAATACCTGGGCGCGGCCACCTCGCTCATGCTCCCCGCAGACCGCCTGCGCGAAGCCGGCCGCGAAGTGGGCCGGCAGATCGCCGAGCAGATCGCCGCCTCGGAGGAAGTCCAGCAGGTCGTGTCCCGGCTCGAGACGCGCTACGACGAGAATGCTGAGGGGACCGTCCGGCGGTCCCTGCTGGCCGACGAGAACGACCAGCTTCCGAATGCGGACGCGCTGGGCGCGGCCGTGGAGGCCTACCTCGCCCGCAAAGAACCCGGGGAATAAATACTATTTCTTCCGGGAGCGGGCATAATGGAGGGGTGACCGCACCCCGAGCCTGGCTGATCTGGATCGTCGGGATCTTCGCATATCTGGTGGCGGTCAGCCAGCGCACGTCGTTCGGTGTCGTCGGGCTGGAGGCCACCGAGCGCTTCCATGCCAGCGCGGCCGAGATCTCCTTCTTCACCGTGCTGCAGCTCCTCGTCTACGCGGGCCTCCAGATCCCGGTCGGCGTGCTCGTGGACCGTCTCGGTTCCCGCACCATGATCGCCGCGGGCGCACTGCTGATGGGGCTCGGACAGCTGGAACTGGCCTTCGCGGACAGCATCCCCGGCGGAGTCCTTGGCCGTGTGCTCGTCGGCGCCGGGGACGCCATGACCTTCATCGCCGTCATCCGGCTGATCCCGCTCTGGTTCGCTCCCGGCCGGGTTCCGCTGCTCACGCAGCTGACCGGCATGTCCGGCCAGCTCGGCCAGCTCTTCAGCGTCGTGCCGTTCGCCATGATCCTGCACACGGCCGGCTGGACCCCCGCGTTCCTGACGCTGGCCGCCATGTCCGCCCTCGCCGTCGTGCTCGTGCTGGTCCTGCTGCAGGACCTGCCGCCGGGACACCCCGCTCCCGCACCCTCCCAGGGGCTGCGCGCCACCGGAGTCTCGCTGTCCCATGCCTGGCGGCAGCCCGGCACCAGGCTCGGGTTGTGGAGCCACTTCACAATACAGTTCAGCGGCACGGTGTTCGCGATGACCTGGGGCTATCCGTTCCTGATCTCCGCCCAAGGCCTGGATACCGTCACCGTTTCCGCCCTCATGACCCTGTACGTGGCGGCCGCCATTGCCGCCGGGCCCCTCATGGGCACCTTCGTTTCCCGGCACCCGCTGCGCCGTTCCACCATGGTCCTGCTGATTTCTGCCGCCACGGCCGCGGCCTGGGCGGCGGTGCTGCTCTTCCCGGGCCGGTCCCCGCTGTGGCTGCTGGCCGGACTCGTGGTGGTGCTGGCCATCGGCGGTCCCGGCTCCATGATCGGCTTCGACTTCGCCCGGACTTTCAACCCTGCGCACCGGATCGGAACCGCCACGGGCATTGTCAACGTCGGCGGGTTCATTGCCGCGCTCGTGGCCATCTATTTGATCGGCCTGGTGCTCGACGTGTTGCACACCACGGGCTTTTCCCAGGGGGAGCTCTACGGGCTCGACCCGTTCCGGATCGCCTTGAGCGTCCAGTTCCTCCTGCTCGCTCTGGGGGCCGGGGCCATCCTTATCACCCGGCGCAAGGTGCGCCGGCAGATGGCCGCCCAAGGCGTCGTCGTACCTCCGCTGCGCGCAGCACTCGCCCGGCGCCGCCGGCTCAGTACGGAACGCCGCCAGCGGCCCTGATCCGGGGGAACGGTCCCGGGGGTGTGGTTGTCCACATACGACGGTCGCAGGGCTGACGCCGGGGCACGGGACGACCATGCTGGCGCTATGACAGCTCCAGATCACCTGAAAATCACCGGCCCCGAAGACGTCCTCGGGTTCATCCCGCATTCCCTCGGCTACTGGCCGTCGCGCAGCCTCGTGGCCATGACCATGCAGGGCAAGCGGCTCGGGGCAACCCTCCGGGTCGACCTCCCGGCGGACGGGAGTCCCGGCGGTTTCGCCGGATTCGCCAGCACCGTGGCCGGTTATCTGGAGGCAGACGACGAGGCGGACGGGGTCCTGCTCGCCTTCTTCACCGGCAGCGACGCCACGGTCACCGGCGGGGCCGGTGCGCCTTGGGCCGAACTGCTCGAAGAGCTGGAGCGTGCGCTGGCGGAATGCGGCATGCCGGTGCGGGACGCCTGGCTGATCGGCGCCGAGCACTGGCGCAACGCGTATTGCACCGATCCTTCCTGTTGCGCCCCGCCCGGCCGGCCCGTCGACGAGATCAGGAACAGCAAGCTCAATGCGGAGATGGTCTTCCGGGGCAGCACCGTCGGGCCCGCGCCCGGCGCCGAGGCGCCCGGCCCGTTCGCGCTTCCCGAGGACCCGGCGGTGCTCGAATCGGAACGGAACTGGTTCCGGCTGTTCTCCGGACACACCCGCGACCGGTTGCAGTTTGCCCAGGTACTGGACGTCTGGGACGTGGTCTTGCGCTCACCCGCCGGACCCCCGCTGCCCGTGGGGCTCGCGGGCTACCTGCGGGCAGCTCTCCGCGTGCCGGCCTGGCGCGATGCCGTACTGGTGATGGCGGCCGCCGGCCCGGAGGCGGCCGAACAGGGCGCGGCGGACTTCGGGATGTTCGACCCTTCCGGGCCGCGCTCCGGGCCGGCCGCTGGAGCGCCGGCGGTGCATCCCGGGACAGTGCCGGGCGCGCTGGCGGCCCTGCGGTCAGTGCCGGAGGCCCGGTCCGCTGCCGGCCGGCAGGCGCCTCCACCGCCGGCTCCGGTTCCGCTGCCGCCGCTGGATGGTTTCGGGCCGCTCCTGCCGCGCGGCGGGAGTGCCAGTGGCGCATGGGACGGCTCTCCGGAGGTTCCGGGCTATGGCGACGTGCTGCTTGGGCTGGCACCGTCCGTGCCGGACTGGCCGCGGATGGCAAGCCTGGAGCGGGTCCTCGTGCAGCTGGGCGAGGCCGGCGGGGACGCCGCGGCTGCCGCGCTTACAGGACGCGGCTGGATTGAATGGTGCCGGGGCAAGGGCTCCTTCGCTGATGCGTTGTTCAGTCGGGCCGAAGCGGAACATCCGGGCTACCGGCTGGCCGCCCTCCTGGCGGAGCTCGTGGGCCGTGGCACCTTGTGCGGGTGGGCGGCAAGGAGGAACGCCGCGTGGCAGAAGTTCGAGCCGGGTGCGGCGTGACGGTGACCGGAACGCAGTTCCCCGCCAAATCACGTAACCCCGCCCCGGAACGGAACCCATTCTGAAAATCATGAGACAATGGTTGCCGAGACCCGGTTGGGTCCGTGTATCAGGTGCTCGTAGCGAACCCGGAAAACGGGGAACATTACGGCCGCCCCAGCAGTTCTACTTAGTGGCTCTGTTGGTCGTGGTGGCTCTTGATGAAAAACACGGACTTGACAGGGTCATAGTGGTGTTGCCCGTATGGTGATTCCACAGACCGCCGCTAGAAAGGTTTTCTGTGACCCCGTCTTCCGCGAAGAAGGAACCCGCCGACGTATTGTCCCCCGAGGACAAGAAGGCGGCGACGAACGCCAAGCGCGCCGCGACGCGCGCTGCCAACAAGGCCGTCAAAGACACAGCCTTGCCCGAAGGCGACGACACCGCATCGGCGCTCGCCAAGCCTGAACCCAAGAAGCGCGGGCCGAAGCCCGGCGCTAAGGCCGCGGCTGAGGCCGCCGGCAAGGCCGGCCGCGGCGACGACGACGAAGACGCCGAGATTGAGGTAGAGCTCGATGATGTCCCGGCTGATGTCGTAGAGATCGGTGACGACGGCGAAGAAATTCCGGGCAAGGCTGCTGCCGCCACGACCGGTTCCGGATTTGTCTACTCCGATGCCGACGATGACGACGCCCCCGTGCAGCAGGTCATGTCGGCCGGCGCCACGGCCGACCCCGTCAAGGACTACCTGAAGCAGATCGGCAAGGTCGCCCTGCTTAACGCAGAGCAGGAAGTGGACCTGGCCCTGCGCATCGAGGCAGGGCTGTTTGCCGAGGAAAAGATCAACGCCGACGACGGGTCCATGGACCCGAAGCTGAAGCGCGAGCTCGAATTCGTCATCCACGACGGCAAACGCGCGAAGAACCACCTGCTGGAGGCCAACCTCCGCCTCGTGGTGTCGCTGGCCAAGCGGTACACCGGCCGCGGCATGCTGTTCCTTGACCTGATCCAGGAGGGCAACCTCGGGCTGATCCGTGCCGTCGAGAAGTTCGACTACACCAAGGGCTTCAAGTTCTCCACCTACGCCACCTGGTGGATCCGCCAGGCGATCACCCGCGCCATGGCCGACCAGGCCCGCACCATCCGTATCCCGGTGCACATGGTCGAAGTCATCAACAAGCTGGCGCGCGTGCAGCGCCAGATGCTGCAGGACCTCGGCCGCGAACCCACGCCGGAGGAACTGGCCCTCGAGCTGGACATGACTCCGGAAAAGGTCGTCGAAGTCCAGAAGTACGGCCGTGAACCGATCTCACTGCACACCCCGCTCGGCGAGGACGGCGACTCCGAATTCGGTGACCTGATCGAGGACTCCGAAGCCGTTGTCCCGGCCGATGCCGTGAGCTTCACCCTGCTGCAGGAACAGCTGCACTCCGTGCTGGACACGCTCTCCGAGCGTGAGGCCGGCGTCGTGGCGATGCGTTTCGGTTTGACCGACGGACAGCCGAAGACTTTAGACGAAATCGGCAAGGTCTACGGGGTCACGCGGGAGCGGATCCGCCAGATCGAATCCAAGACGATGTCCAAGCTGCGCCACCCCTCGCGGTCCCAGGTCCTGCGGGACTACCTGGACTAGGCTCCGGCTCCAGCTCCGCAAAGGTCCCCGCGGGATCAGCATCCGGCGGGGGCCTTCGCCGTCCCTGGGGCCTTCGGGGTCCCTGGCCGGCACGGTTTGTTCAGGCCGACAAAAAGGGCCCCTCCGAACGGAGGGGCCCTCGTCTGCTGCTTCCCAGGTCTTGGACCGGCGCTTCGGCATCTGGGCCGGCCAGGCGTTGAGTGACTGGATGTGGTCTAGTCGACCGGGAGCGGCGCCTTCTCGTGCAGGCGTCCGGTCTCGTCGTGCCAGTCAGAGCTGAGTGGCCTGAGTGTGGGTTCTACGGCGCGTGCGTGGTGGCCGCAGAAGAGAAGCTCACCGCCGGAGGCACCGAGAACAACCCGGACATACGCCTGTGCACCGCAACGATCGCACCGGTCAACGGTGGTGAGTGTGCGGTCCGCAACTGCTGTTGTCATGTTCGGCCTCCTTGGTAGTTCGGTATACCTATATAACCAGCATTCGGAGCCAAAGCATGGCAAGGATGGTCCACTTTCGCTCTGCGCGTATCACGTCTCGATAACGGGGAAGTGGCACCGGCCGCTGTAGGGAGTGGCGACCCGTCGCACGGCGGCACTCCGACTACCCTAGTAGGAGCGTCAAATATGCTCTGACTGTCCGTCCCTGAAGGAGTTTCCGCCCTGTGGCACCAAGTTCTGATTACACCGCCCGGCATCTCTCCGTGCTGGAAGGCCTCGAGGCCGTCCGCAAGCGCCCGGGCATGTACATCGGCTCCACGGATTCCCGCGGACTCATGCACTGTCTCTGGGAGATCATCGACAACTCCGTGGATGAGGCCCTCGCCGGTTTCGGCCATGACATCAAGATCATCCTGCACGCGGACAACTCGGTTGAGATCCACGACGACGGACGCGGCGTTCCGGTGGACATCGAACCGAAAACCGGGCTCTCCGGCGTCGAGGTGGTCTTCACCAAACTGCACGCAGGCGGCAAGTTCGGCGGCGGCTCCTACACCGCCTCGGGCGGCCTGCATGGCGTGGGCGCATCCGTCGTGAACGCGCTGTCCTCCCGCCTGGACGTGGAAGTGGACCGCGGCGGTAAGACCTACAAGATGTCCTTCCGCCGGGGCGAACCCGGCCGGTTCAAGGACCCGGGCACCAAGCCGGACCCGTCGACCGTCTTTGAACCGTTCATCGATGGCTCCGTGCTGGACATTGTCGGAAAGGCCAAACGCGGCGTCACCGGCACGAGGATCCGGTACTGGGCGGACCGCCAGATCTTCACCCCGGACGCCAGGTTCTCCTACGACGAACTCGCCGCCCGCGCGCGCCAGACCTCGTTCCTGGTCCCCGGCCTGAAGCTGACGGTGCGGGACGAGCGCAGGGTCGCCGGGACCCCTGGGGAGGCCGGCCCGCACGAGGAAGTCTTCCACCACGACGGCGGCATCTCCGAGTTCGTGGAGTTCCTCGCAGCGGACCCCGCGGTGACGGACATCTGGCGGTTGCACGGGACCGGCAAGTTCAAGGAAACCGTCCCTGTCCTGGACGATAAAGGCCACAGCCAGCTGGCCGAAGTGGAACGGGACTGCGAAGTGGACGTCGCCCTGCGCTGGGGCATCGGCTACGACAGCAGCGTGCGCAGCTTCGTGAACATCATCTCCACGCCCAAGGGCGGCACCCATCAGTCCGGCTTCGAGCAGGCCCTGCTCAAGACCTTCCGCAAGGCCGTGGAAAGCAACGCCCGCAAGCTCAAGGCGGGCAACGACAAGATCGAAAAGGACGACATCTTCGCGGGTCTGACCGCGGTCCTGACCGTGCGCCTGGCGGAACCGCAGTTTGAGGGTCAGACCAAGGAGATCCTGGGCACCTCCGCAGTCCGCGCCATCGTTGCGAAGGTCGTGGAGCAGGAGATCAACGCCAAGCTGAACTCCGCCAACCGCAACGACAAGGCTCAGTCCGCGCTGCTGCTGGAAAAGGTCGTCAGCGAGATGAAGTCCCGCGTCTCGGCCCGCGTGCACAAGGAAACCCAGCGCCGCAAGAACGCACTGGAGACCTCCTCCATGCCCACGAAACTGGCGGATTGCCGCACGGACGAGGTCGCGCGCTCCGAACTGTTTATCGTGGAGGGGGACTCCGCCCTGGGAACGGCGAAACTGGCGCGTTCCTCCGACTTCCAGGCGCTCCTGCCCATCCGCGGCAAGATCCTCAACGTACAGAAGGCCTCGGTCGGGGACATGCTCTCCAACGCCGAATGCGCCGCGCTCATCCAGGTGGTCGGCGCCGGTTCCGGCCGGAGCTTCGACATCGGTGCCGCCCGCTACGGCAAGGTCATCCTGATGACGGACGCCGACGTCGACGGCGCCCACATCCGGACCCTCCTGCTGACCCTGTTCTTCCGCTATATGCGCCCGATGATCGATGCAGGCCGGGTTTTCGCCGCCGTCCCGCCGCTGCACCGGGTGGAGGTCATCAACGCCGGCCAGAAGGCCAACGAGATGATCTACACCTACTCCGAGGCGGAGCTGCACGTGCTCCTGGCCGGTCTCGCCAAGGAAGGCAAGCGGTACAAGGAACCGATCCAGCGCTACAAGGGCCTCGGGGAGATGGACGCGGAGCAGCTGGCCGAGACCACGATGGACCCGCGGCACCGGACACTGCGCAAGGTCGGAATCGAAAACGCGAAGCAGGCCGAGGAAACCTTCGACCTGCTGATGGGCTCCGACGTCGCGCCGCGCAAGGACTTCATCATTGCCGGCGCGGCCGGCCTGGACCGGGAGCGGATCGACGCCTGACGCCGGCGCGCCCAGGCGGCTCACCTGAACCCTCAGGTCACCGCCGCGCCGCCCGGGCCTCGGCCCCCTTACCCTGCGTTCCTCCTTCGGATACTGTTTTGTCACCGATCCGGACACGGACGCCCGGAACCGGATTCCGCAAAATCCAGGAGTTCGCATGAGGCACCGGAGAATGCGCGCTGCGGCCATCGCGGCCACGATGGGGCTGGCAGTCGGATTCGCACCGCCCGCCGCCGCCGACACAGGAGCGGACTCCGGTGACCTGCGGGCTGCCGTGTCCGCGAAAAACATCATGTCCCACCTCAAGGCGCTGCAGGCAGCCGCGAAGGCCAACGGCGGGAACCGGGCTGCCGGAACACGGGGATACGAGAAATCGGCCCGCTATATCGAGGACGAACTCAAGGACGCCGGCTACAAACCGGTCCGCCAGCGGTTCACGTACCACCGGTACGACTTCGTGGCAGCGGCCCTGGAGCGCATCTCCCCGATGCCAAGGATTTACGGTTACGGTGCCACGGACGGGTTCCTGGATATGCACTATTCCGGTGCCGGTGAGGTGACTGCCCGGGTCAGCGACGTCGACATCAACCTTGCCGGCGACCGCGGCTCGACGAGCGGCTGTGAGAGAGCTGATTTCTCGGGCTTCCCGTCCGGCCACATCGCCCTCATCCAGCGCGGCACCTGCGGTTTCCGGGACAAAGTGGACAACGCCGTCGCCGCCGGGGCGGCCGGCGTGATCGTCTTCAATCAGGGCGATGTGGTACCGGGAGATGACCGTATGGGCCTGTTCGGTGGAACCCTGGAGGCTCCCCAGGTCAAGGTCCCGGTCCTTAGCACGACCTTTGACAACGGCGCCGAACTTGCCGCGTTCGGCGCTGCAACACTGCGCTTGGCCGTTGATGCCACGGTCACCCGGATAAGGTCCTTCAACATCCTGGCCGATACGGGCGGACGTGCCGACCGGAAGGTGGTCGTCGGCGCGCACCTGGACTCCGTCGGCGAGGGACCCGGAATCAACGACAACGGCACGGGAGTCGGTGCCATCCTGGAGACGGCGATCCAGTTGAAGGAGACCGGCGAAAAAGCGAGGAACCGGGTTCGGTTCGCCTTCTGGGGCGGCGAGGAGGACGGGCTGATCGGCTCGGACTACTACGTTTCCCGGCTTTCGGACCGCCAGCTCAAGGATCACGCCGTCAACCTGAATTTCGATATGGTCGGTTCGCCGAACTATGTCAGGTACGTCTACGACGGCGACGGTTCATCGTACGGCGAAGCGGGTCCTGATGGCTCCGGGGTCGTTGAAAGGGTCTTTCTGGACTACTTCGCGTCCCAAAACCTGCCGGCCGCGCCGACGGCCTTGGACGGGCGCTCGGACTACTTCGGTTTCATCGAGAACGGTATCCCGGCCGGGGGCCTGTTTACCGGCGCGGAGGACCTGAAGACTCCGGAAGAGGCGGCCATTTTCGGCGGGACGGCGGGCGCGCCGCACGACCCCTGCTACCACGCGGCTTGCGATACCCTCGCCAACGTCAACACCACGGTGCTCGATCAGATGGCCGACGCGATCGCGCACGCGACGCTGACCTTCGCCCAGACCAAATCGGCGATAAACGGCACGGCCACGGGCAAAGGCTTCGCGGACCTCCAATTCAAGGGACCCAGCAGGCTGAGGTAGCCCGCGCCTACTTAGCCGAGGAGGCCCGGGACGATCAGCAGCGCAGTCGGCACGGCCAGCAGCAGCAGGCAGGCTGCCAGCACGGCGGCGCGCAGCGGCTCCGGCAGCGGCGGCTGGGGGGAAAGCAGCCGGCTGACCCGGGAGGCGGTGGTGCGCGCCGAACCGGTCCCGCCGATGGCGCCGGGCTGGTCGGGTTCGACGTCCACCAGCCCCGGTTCGCCGAAGTCCAGCGGAGTCTCCGGTGCTCCGGCGGAGCCACTGGCCACGATCGCGATGGCCCGGATCAGCGTTGCCTTGCTCTCCGTCTTCAGCGCCACATCATCGGCGAGCATCTCGATCAGCGAGTTGACCGCTTCCTGCGCGAGCCGCGTGGTGGGCAGCCACGGCAGCGCCTGGCGCCAGGCGGCGAAGGCCCAGAGCAGGAGGTGGTGGCGCTGGCTGAGGTGGGCATTCTCGTGGATCAGGACCGCCCGGAGCTCGGCGGGTTCCAGCGCCGCCATCAGCCCGTCGGAGAGGACCGTGACGGAGCGTGCGCCCCCCGGCAGGCAGTACGCCACCGGGGAGTCGAGGTTGAGCACCATGGTCTTCGGACCGTCCGCGGACGGCGAGGCCAGCAGGGCGAGCAGTTCACGGTGCCGGCGCCTCTGCCGCTGGATCTTGTAATAGGTCAGCAGCAGGGTGAACACGAGGTGTGCCGTCAGCAGGGCCGCCGCAGAGAGCGCAAAGATGTGCCAGAAGCCCAGCACCGTGGTGGGCGCGTTCTGAAAGACCATCCCCGCCAGGGACGTCAGCCCCGCCAGCAGGTTGTCCCCGGCGGGCTCCAGCCCGTAGACAAGCATGGCGCCGATCATCGAGAGACCGCCGGCAAGGGCAATCGCCTGCCACAGGAGCATGGCCGTAAACGGGGACCGGGCCGGCCACTGGGCACGGGAGAGCATGATAGGCACCGGCCACGCCAGGACTATCGCCAGGACCGCCAGAAACCATGAGGTCCAGAACATCGTGCGCTAGCTGCGGCCCAGCAGTTTGCGCAACGTTTCCGCTTCCGAATCGGAGACCGAACCAATAAAACGCGCCAGCACGGCTTCGCGGTCCGGCGCGGACACCAAGACCTCATGCATCAGCTCGGCCGTGTGGTCAGCCCGGCTGGACACCGCCTGGTAGCGGTGCGGCCGTGTGCCGCGCTCGCGCTCCACCAGGCCCTTGCGCTCAAGGCGGGACAGGACCGTCAGTACCGTGGTGACGGCCAGATCCTTGCCCTCGTGCCCCGCGGTGCCGCCCTCCGCGCGGGTGCTCTGCGCCAGCAGATCCCGCAGCGTATTGGCCGTCGCAGCCTCCTGGCCTGCCCAGAGCAGATCCATCACTGCCCGTTCCAGTTCACCGAGACTTGCCATTGGTACGTCCTTCTTGACGGCCGCCCGGAGTGGCTGGACTGCCTGCCGGGTGGCGTGTGAACACTTCAACCTCAAACTTAGCGCGTTTTGCACATTCTTTCTACATCAGGTAGAACAACCCGTTCGGCGCGCCGCCATCGAAGGGGGCGTGGTCCGGTCCGGGTCGTGGCGCGCCGTGCCGTCGGCTGCGGGATGCGAGAGGGTGCCGATTTGTTCTACACTCTGTAGAAGAATCTGTTCTACGCCGTGTAGAAGTTTCGGACCTAGCGAAAAGTAGGGACTGCCTTGGACGCCTTGGAAATCGCACGCTGGCAATTCGGAATCACCACCGTGTACCACTTCATGATGGTGCCGCTCACGGTCGGCCTGGGTCTGGTTGTCGCCGTCATCCAGACGCTCTGGTACCGTACCGGCCGGCCGGAGTACCTCCGGATGACCAAGTTCTGGGGCAAGCTCTTCCTGATCAACTTCATCATGGGCGTCGCCACCGGCATCGTGCAGGAGTTCCAGTTCGGCATGGCCTGGAGCGAGTACAGCCGCTTCGTCGGAGACGTGTTCGGGGCGCCGCTTGCGATGGAGGCACTCCTGGCCTTTTTCGTGGAATCCACCTTCCTGGGCCTGTGGATCTTCGGCTGGAAGCAGCTCAGGCCGGCCGTGCATCTCGCCTGCCTCTGGATCGCCGTCATCGGTTCGGTCTTCTCCGCCTACTTCATCATCGTGGCCAACAGCTGGATGCAGCACCCCGTCGGCGTCGAGATGATCGACGGCCGGCCGGTCATGACGGACGCCTGGGCGGTCTTCACCAACAACACCGCTCTCGTCGCCTTCCCGCACACCCTCTTCGGTTGCCTCGCCGTGGCCGGCGCCTTCCTGCTCGGCATCGCCTGGTACCATCTGTGGCGCCGCCGCCACGACGGGATCGACACGGTCGGGGCGGACGGCAGGGTCATCCCGGGCGAATCAAGCGTTCCGGGACGGGACCGGGCCGACCACGCCGTCTGGATCCGCTCGCTCCGGATCGGCGCCGTCGTCGCCATGATCTCCTTTGCCGGCACCGCCCTGACCGGCGACCTGCAGGGCAAGCTGATGTTTGAACAGCAGCCCATGAAGATGGCCGCCGCCGAGGCGGCCTGCCACGACGGCACGGGCTTCTCCGTGCTCAGCGTCGGCAACCTTGACACCAAAAACTGCGACGACATCGTGGCGGTGATCGAGGTCCCCGGCATCCTGTCCTTCCTGGCCAAGGGCGATTTCACCACCGAGGTCAAAGGTGTGAACAGCCTCCTGGACCAGTACAAGGCCGACTACGGCACGCACCTGCCGGACAACCCCATCTATGGGGACCGGGCGGGCCAGGAGATCCAGTACGTGCCGGTCATGGAAGTCACCTACTGGGGTTTCCGGATGATGATCGGCTTCGGCGGGCTGGCAGCCTTCGCGGCGCTCGTGGCGCTGTGGGCCACCCGCAAGGGAACCGTGCCGGCCTCCCGCGGCCTCATGCGCGTGGCAGTGGTCGGCATCCTGGCTCCCTTCGGGGCCAACGCCGCCGGCTGGATCTTCACCGAAATGGGCCGCCAGCCCTTCGTCGTCGCGCCGAACCCGGATCCCAGCGGGATCGACCAGGTCTTCATGTTCACCGCCGCTGCCGTCTCGCCGGGCGTCTCCGCCGGGGAGCTGCTGGCCTCCCTGGTGGTGCTGACCGCCGTCTATGCACTGCTGCTCGTGGTGGAGGTCAAGCTCCTGGTCAAGTACATCCGCGGCGGCGTGGTCTCGGCCATGCCGGAACTCGCGCACTCCCCGGACGATGAGAACGAGGACCAGACCCCGGGGGAGGGCCCGCGCGGCTCCAGCAAACCCGACGACGACGTCCTGGCCTTCGCCTACTAAGCATCCGTTCACCAAAGAAACGCAGAGGATACTCAGCATGGAACTGCTTCCCACCATCTGGTTCATTGCCATCGCGGTGCTGTGGACGGGCTATCTCTTCCTGGAGGGCTTCGACCTCGGTGTCGGCATGCTGATGAAGGTCTTCGCCCGGAACAACACCGAACGCCGCGTCCTGCTCAACACGATCGGACCCGTCTGGGATGGAAACGAGGTCTGGCTGCTGACCGCGGCCGGCGCCACCTTTGCCGCCTTCCCGCTCTGGTACGCCTCCCTGTTCTCCGCGCTCTACCTGCCGCTGCTGGTGGTCCTCGTCGCGCTGATCTTCCGCGCCGTCGCGTTCGAATACCGCGGCAAGGTGGACACCCCGCAGTGGCGTGCCCGCTGGGACTGGGCCATCTCGGCCGGCTCGCTCACCGCAGCCTTCGGCGTCGGCGCCCTGTTGGCGCTCACCACCACGGGGCTTCCGCTGAACGCCAACGGCGACCGGGAGGGCGGCCCGTTCGCCTGGTTCAACGCCTACGCCGTCCTCGGCGGGCTCGCCGTCGTCGGGTTTTCGCTCCTGCACGGCCTCGCCTTCCTGGCCCTGAAGACCGACGGCGACGTCCGGCACCGCGCCCGCCGGTGGTTCGTCCGGCTGCTGCCGGGGCTGCTGCTGCCGCTCGCCGGGTGGGCGGTGAGCCTGCAGCTGCTCAGCGGCGAAGCCTGGACGGTGATAGCGGTGGCCGCTGCGGTGGCCGCTGCGGTCCTCGCCTGGTACTTCGCCCGGCACGGGGCGGAGGGCATGGCGTTCCTGTCCCTCGGCGCCTTCCTGCTGCTCGGCACCGCCTCGATCTTCGGCGCCGCATTCCCCGTGGTGCTTCCCTCCTCGCTCAACCCGGAATTCGACCTGACGATCTTCAACGCCTCCTCCTCGGACTACACGCTGGGGTTGATGAGCATTGTGGCCTGCGTCGGGCTACCGCTCGTGCTGGCCTACCAGGCCTGGACCTACTGGGTGTTCCGGCGCCGCGTGAGCGCCGCCCACATCCCCGAAGCCCACAGCTTCCTTCCCGCGATCGCCGCCAAAGCGCTGGCACCCAAGGACTGACTCCCGATGCGCCCGCACTTCCCGTCCGGCCCCGCGACCCGCTCCGCGCTCTACGTGCTGGGTCTGCTCGCCACCCTCAAGGCGCTGTCCCTCGTGCTGATGGGTCAGGCGGTTGCCTCCATGCTCGCGGGCCTGCTGGCCCACAACCCGTCCTGGAGCGAGCAGCTGGTCTGGGGACTCGCCGGGGTAATCCTGCGCTCCCTGACGGTCTGGGCCCAAGCGGTCGCCGCGCGCCGGGCTGCGCTGGGCGTGAAGGAGGAACTGCGCTCAGAACTGCTGGAACGGGCGCTCCGCAACGGAGCCCGGACAGCGGGCCCGTCCGCCGGCGGACTCGCCATCCTGGCCACGCGTGGCCTGGACGCCCTGGACAGCTACTACACCCAGTTCCTGCCCGCCCTTGTGAACTGCGCGGCGATCCCGCTCCTGCTCGGGGCCCGGATCCTGTTCGCAGACTGGATCAGCGCCGTCGTGATCGTGCTGACCGTGCCCCTCGTGCCGCTGTTCATGGTCCTGATCGGACGTTACACCGAGGACCGGGTGCGGGAGGCCCAGTCGGCGCTTGCCCGGCTTTCCGGCCACATGCTCGAGCTCGCCAAGGGCCTCCCCGTGCTCGTCGGACTCGGCCGGGCAGCCGCCCAGCGAAAGGCCCTCGAGGACATCTCCGAGGAATACCGTTCGCGCACCATGGGAACCCTGCGCACCGCGTTCCTTTCGGCGCTCGCGCTGGAACTCATAGCGACCATCTCCGTGGCCGTGGTGGCCGTGTTCATCGGCGTCCGGCTGGTCAACGGGGACATGGGCCTCGAAGCGGGGCTGCTGGCGCTGATCCTGGCCCCGGACTGCTACCTCCCGCTCCGGGAACTGGGCACCGCCCACCATGCCAGCGACGAGGGCCGCGCCGCGCTCGCCGAAACCACCGCCGTGCTCGGTGCACCGGAAGCCGAACCGCTGCGGCCGGGGGATGATGCTTGCGCCGCTGGCCCAGGGGCCGCGGTTTCCAGTGGAGCGATGCATCCCGCGGGACCGCCGGCGGTCTGCGTGACCGGGCTGGCCGTCCGCTACGGCGGGCGGACCCGGCCCGCCGTCGGGCCGCTCAGCTTCACCGCTGCCCCCGGGAAGATCACCGCGCTTACCGGTGCCAGCGGCGCCGGGAAAAGCACAGTCCTCGGCGTGCTTGCCGGGACCATCGGGGCGGGCGGCGGGACCACTGTCACCGGTCGACTTGAGGGATTCACGACGGCGGACCTCGCCTGGGTTCCACAACACCCGGTGATGGTCGCCGCGACCGTGCTGGACGAACTGCGGCTGTACCTGGGCCGGTCCGCGGGCCAGACCGCGGGCCAGTGCACCGCGGAGACGGACGATGCTGCCCGCCGCTGCCTGGCCGCCTGCGCCGCGGGGCATCTCGCCGCGAAGCACCCCGCCGAGCTCAGCCCGGGGGAGCTGCGCCGGGTGGCGCTGGCCCGCGGCCTGGCCCGGATCGAGGCCGGAGCCACCGTGCTGCTGCTCGACGAACCTACCGCCCACCTGGACCGGGAATCCGCCAACGTGATCAGCCGCGCGATCTCCGCGCTGCGCGGACAGGTGACGGTACTGCTCGTGGCGCACGACCCGGAGACGCGCGGGCTGGCGGATGACCTCGTGCCGGTGACCCCCGCGACCGGGACTGCGTCACCTGTCCGGGCAACCGTCGGGCCGGTCCGCTCGGCGTCGACGCGGGCGACGCCGCCTGCAACGCTGCGGGCGTCGCTGCCCGCGACGCTGCGGCAGCCAGCGCCGGAACCATCCCACCGCGTCCCGGCACCCTTGCCGGAACAGCAGCCCGAGGTGTCGACGGCCCCGCTGGCGGCGGCCGCAACAGGCTCGGATTCCGCCGCGCGGCGCTTCGGGGACACCGTGAGAGGTGTCCCCGAAGGCGAGGTCCCCGCCGGCACCGGTCCCACGGCTTCGGCAGCAGCCCAGCTCCGCCGGCTGCTGGCGCCCGTGACGGCCAGGTTCGCCGCCGCCGGAGCCGTCGGCACGCTGGCGGCACTTTTTGCCGTTGCCCTCGCCGGACTGTCCGGCTGGCTGATTATCCGGGCGAGCGAACAGCCTCCCATCCTCTATCTGCTCACCGCAATCGTGGGAGTGCGCTTCTTCGGCGTCGGCCGGGCAACGCTGCGCTACGCGGAGCGGCTGCTGCTGCACGACGCCGTCTTCGCCGCCCTGACCCGGCTCCGCGGCCGGCTCTGGGAGTCGCTGAGCCGCCGTGCCCTGTCGTTGCGCCGACTCCTGCAGGGCGGCAACGTCCTGGCCGCCGTGGTGGACGACGTGGACACGGTCCGGGAACTGCTGCCGCGGGTGGTCCTGCCGCCGCTTACCGCCGTCGCCGTCGCGGCGGCGGCATTGACCGGGATCGGCCTGCTGCTGCCGGCGGCCCTGCCCGCCATGACCGTTGCCGCGCTGCTTAGCCTCGTCGCAGCCCCGGCGCTGGCCCTCGCGGCGGACCGGATGTCCGCCCGCACCGAGCAGCAGCTCCGTTCCGGTGTGCTCCGCAGCGTCGCGGCCGCCCTTGACGCCCGCGCCGAACTCCACGCCAACGGCGTCTGCGCCCCGGTCCTCGCGGCGATCACCAGCGCGGACCGCTCCGCGACAGCAGCCTCCCAACGGTCCGCGTGGGCCGAAGGCCTCGGCCAGGGGCTCACGGTGCTCGCCTGCGGAGCCGCTGCCCTGGCCAGCGCCGTGCTGGCCGCGCCGCTGGCCCTCAGCGGAGCGGTGGAGCCCGCAATTGTTGCGGTCGTGGTGCTGTTGCAGCTCGCGCTCGTGGAGCCGTATGCCGGGATCACGACGGCGGTCCGCCAGTACCCTGCACTCCGGACCGTGTTGCGGCGCATCAGCGCGGCCGGCGTCCTGGACCCGCTCGACCAGGATCCGGCCGGCGAAAGGACCGGCGGACTCGTGCCGGTGCCGTCCCGGCCGGGCGGCCAGCCGGGGATCCAGCTGCGGGCACTGTCTGCGGGCTGGCCGGGCGGCCCGGAAGTCTTCACCGGGCTCACCGCGACGGCGGAACCGGGACGTTGGCTCGCGGTGACCGGGGCCTCGGGCTCCGGCAAGTCCACGCTGCTGGCCACGCTCCTGGGCTTCCTGCCGGCACGGAGCGGAGAGCTGTCCGTCAGCGGCCGTGTTGCCTGGTGCCCGCAGGAGGCTCACCTGTTCGATTCCACGATCCGCGGCAATCTGATGCTCGGATTTCCGGCCCCTGCAGGGGATGACCGGCGGAACGCGCCGCAGCCGCCGCCGGAGCAGCAGATGGAGCATGCCCTTGCCGCGGTGGGCCTCGGCCCACTCCTCGCCCGGCTGGACACCCACGCCGGCAGCGGGGCCTGCCGCGGCCTGGACACCCGGATCGGTCCAGGCGGCGCCTACCTCAGCGGCGGGGAGCGCCAGCGGCTGGCGGTCGCGCGTACCCTTCTGACCGGGGCGGATGTGATCCTGCTCGATGAGCCCACGGCGCATCTGGACGCGGAGTCCGGCCGGAGCCTGCTGGCCGAACTCCGGCACGGCCTGACGGACCGCACCGTGGTCCTCGTGACGCACAACCCGGACGACATCGACGCCGGAGACGGCCGCGTGGACCTCGACAACGTCGCGGCCACGAGCTTGCGTCCCGTTCTGGTGAGCGCCTCTTAGGAGGACCTCGGGGACAGGCGGGCAGCAGAGGTGATGGTGCCGGGCGGGCCGGTGCAGTGGGTGGTTACGGGCGTGGCCTTATGCGTTTTCAGCCGGTCATGCCGGTGTCATCGTGCGCGGAGCCAACGGGCTTGGATTCCGGTGAGCCCCGCTGGCGAAGGTAGATGGACAAAACGACCATGGACCCGACGGCGAGGAATTCCGACTGCCAGTTCTGAAGAGTGCGGTTCCAGAACTCGGGGGAAACGAGGTACTCGGTCCAGCCGACAGGTTGCTGGAAGCTCCTGAGCTGTTCCTCGTTGTAGGCGCTGTTCCCGGCAATAGATTGAACGAGCCACGACAGGATGAAGATCAACCCCATCGTCAGTCCAAGGGAGTTCGAGTAGACCGTTCGGCGCCAGCCGGATGCCTTGGCCCAGGCCGGGGATTTTGGGTTGCTGTGCTCGCCGACGAGCTGTTTCTCGTCAGATTCCAGGCCCCCCTGGTCCACCTCCTTTGATTCCGGTGATCCTTTTTGGACCAGCCAGATGGTCGCGAAGACGTACAGGAGGAACTGCAGGTACTCGGACTGCCAGTTTTCGGAGACGTCGACGGCGAAGCTGGATGAGGTCAGGTACTGGGCCGCAGTGATTTCGTCGAGTCCGGCGGAAACCTGCTCCTGGTTGAACAGGGCGTGACCGGTGAGTCCCTGCCCGAGTAGGGCCAGAAGGAAGATCACTCCGAAGAAAAGGCTCAGACCGTTGTTTCTCACTGCTTTTTTCAACCCGGCACCCCTAACCGTGTACCAGGCCGACCAGGGCCATGAAGGCAAGCCCGCCGAAGATCACGATCAGGTACAGGGCGAAGCTCCAACGCATGTTATGTGCCTCCCACGTCGCACAGGTAGGGTGCTTCGCCGTTTGGCGTGCATCCCGCTGCGGTTATTTTCCAGCCGTCTTTTGAGGCAGTAAGAAATACAGTGTCCTTTTCAAATTCCACAAGGGCGTGGCGTCCGTATATATCGGTGTGCAGGATATTTCCCGCATCCGGCAACTGTTGGCCCCGCAGGTGGTTTTCACAAGAGCCGGCGCCTCCGGTGCCGGCTGTCTTCTCCCGGGTCTCGGCCTGCAGCAGGGAACAAGCCTCGGAAACGTGTCCGGCAATAAAGGCCCGGTGGAAATCCTGGGCCGCCGCCGCCGCTGCTGCTGTTCTGTCAGGAGTACAAGCTGCCAGCGTCAGCAATGACAAAAGGCCTGCACACGCCACGGCAAGCTGGGATCCCCTAAGGTGCGCCGTGCCGGATGGGGATCCCTTTTCCTGCCGGTGCTCCGGCACGGCACAGTCCGCAAGGTCCCTAGCCTTCTTCACGATCCGGATTCTCCAGGCGGAAAAAGTTCGACTGCTGCCCATCGCTGCGCTGTTCCTGGTAAATGAAATTCAGGCCGCGGCTGTCAAAAGTGTCAAACCATTCTTCCCAGCTGACATGGCGCAGCTTGGCGTCGTCGCCGCCGAAATCGATCCTCAGTACGCCCAGATGGTCACCGTGTTCCGTGCCCTCCACCGTCGCCGGAACCCCGTCCCGTTCCTCAGCCCACTGCCGGATCACCTCATGGTGCGTGGTGGCCAGGCTGCGGCCTTCACGTTCCGGTTCATCGTCCGTGGATGTTACTTCCTGGGAGTACTTCAAAGACTTCGAGGAGCTGTCCCCGTGACGCAGCTTCCCGCCCTCCGGTCCGGCTCCAAGATCACCACTGCTCGGGCCCGCATCGGTGCCGTTGCCGTCCGAAGTCTCGTTCCCGGATTTGGCCTTGGCAACTTCCTTCACCAGCTCTTCCTTACGCAGGCTTGAGGCCCCGCTGATATTTTCGTCCCGGGCCTCCTGCCGAAGTTCATCGGCTTTCATTTCGCGCAGTTCTGTTTCGCTGACGTCCGGGGTGTTCGGCGCCTGGTTTCCCTTTTCTTCGGTCATGGCCGGTTCCTTTCGTATTGCAGGGCCTGCAGCAAAACTACTAATAAGGACACTTATTATCTGCTTATGCTTCGGAGACATTGTCAAGGTCCCCGGACCCGTCGCCCGGTCCCGACCCGATTCGGGGCATGACCTGCACTGCGGCCAGGTTCTGGCGCGTCAATCGGGCCGGACGATAGCCTGTTGCCATGAACGGACAAGCCGAGCCCGACCCGCATGCCAGCCCGGACCGTCAGCTGACATGGCGGCCCGCCGGTGCCGGGGACCTGGACGGCTGGGCCGCCCTGATCGCCCGGACGGCCGCCGTCGAACAGCCCGTCTGGTTCGAACGCCACGACGAGCTGGCGCAGATCCTGGCCTCGAAGGTGAACCCGGCGGCCACGAACAGCATCCTGGGCCGGGACAGGCAGGGCGTTCCGCGCGCCTACGGGCGGATCACCAAGAACCCGGACGGGGACAAAGCGGTGGGCTTCGGATGCGTCGAGCCTGCGTGGCAGCGCCGGGGGATCGGGACCGGACTGCTGGGTTGGATGGAACAGCGGACCCGCGAACGCTTCGCCGAGGATGCCCAGGCAGGCTCGGCCAGCACGGACCGGACACCCAGACTGCGGCTCCGGATGGAACAGCAACATGAGCACCAGGCCACGCTGTTCGCGGGTAGCGGCTACCAGGTTGTCCGCTACTACAACGAAATGCACCGGCCCCTGGACATCGGCTTCCCCGAGGTCGAGCTGGACGACGAGCTGGAGCTCGTGGCGTTCGGCCCGCAACTGCACGAGCCGGTCCGGCTGGCGCATAACGATGCGTTCCGGGACCACTGGGGCAGCGAGCCGCGGGACGAGGAAGGCTGGGGCTTCGTGGTGCACGATCCCCTTGCCCGGCCGGACCTGAGCGCTGTCGTCCTGGAGCGGTCCAGCGGCCGGGTCGCCGGCTACCAGCTGGCCAGCCACGACGCCGAAAGCGCAGTGTCCCGCGGTTTCAACGAGGGCCACACGGACCTGCTGGGCGTGCGCCGGGAATTCCGCGGCCGGGGGATTGCGCAGGCGCTCCTGGCCGACGCGATGCGCCGTTTCGCCGCGGCCGGTCTGGACAAAGCCTCGCTCGACGTCGATACGGAGAACCCGACCGGAGCCCTGGCCTTGTACACCAAGCTGGGTTACGTTGCGGTCAACCGCAGCATGGCCTGGGACAAGGCAGTGTAGCTAGCAGACGGGCTGGCCGTCCACGGGCTGGCCGTCCACACGCTGGCCGTCCACACGCTTTCCCTCCACGCGCTATCCCTCCACATCGTGGAGGTGATGGACGACGTCATGCAGGAAGTACTGCGCGAAGGTCAGCACGGTGAACTCCGACCCGTTGCTGCGGGTGCCTTTGCGGCCCCAGCGCACCTCCGGAACGCCGGCGAAGGACGCCGCTATCCGCTCGCCCGCTGTGGTCAGTTCGGCGCCCACCACGGCCGGATCGGCGCTGGCGTAGTCCTTCTCGACGGCCGTCTGGTCCTGGTCCCAATCGTCGAAGCGCGCGTCATCGTCGGTCAGCATGAGGGACAGCCGCTGGTCGAACAGGGCAAAGACGTCGCGGACGTGGCAGGCGTACTCCAGCGTGGACCAGGTGGTCTCATCGGGACGTACCGCGACGTCCGGACGCCGCAGGACGGCCCGCCAGCGCGGGAGCATGCTGGTCACGACCCCGGGGACCGTCGCAGGGGTAGTCGTGGAGGCATCGAATCCGCACTCCGGACAAGGGCGTTGCAGCACCCAGGTCCAGTCCTTGGTGTCGGGGATGATAGGCATTCCCGCAGTCTATGCGGATTTCTGCCCGGCCGCTGAAGGAAGTCACACCACTGAACGAACCGCACCGGACAGCGGGACCGGGTTTGTCGGGTACAGGCGGGTCCCGGAGGAGTAGGATTCCTACCGGGGGGCGGGCCTGGAAAGAGGACAGCCATGCTCAAGGATCAGCAGGTCGGCGCCATATTGCCGGCCGCGGACATCACCTGTGCGCGTGATTTCTACCGTGACAAATTGGGGCTCGAACCTGAAAACCCGGAAGCCGACGACAACCTGCGCTACAAATGCGGCTCTGGCACGAGCTTCTTCGTGTACCAGACGCCCAACGCCGGGACAGCCAAGAATACCCAAATCGGCTGGATGGTAGATGACCTGCCCGCTGCCGTTGCGGAGCTCCGGGCCAAGGGAATCACCTTCGAGGAGTACGATTTTCCGGGCCTGAAAACCGAAGACGGCATTGCCACCACGCCGGACGGGAGCTCGGCTGCGTGGTTCCTGGACACCGAGGGCAACATTTTGAGCCTTAACCACATGGCCTAGGGCGCCAGCCCGGAGATCGCCGGGACCTACGAGCCCGGCGTCCGCGGAGGCATGGCCCAGCGGATCCGGGTCAGCCGGGCCCGGCCCGAACAGCCAGCGCGTCCCGGCGGCCTCTCCGGACCGGGCGTGCTTAGTCCGCAGCCTGGACGACGACGTCTTCCTCGGCCCAGGCCATGCTCGGGCCGATCGCGTCGACGGCCTGCGAGAGCGGAATGCCGGAACCGTCGCGGCGGCCGTGCTCGCCGGGCAGGGAACGCGCCACGCCGGCCAGCGAGGATGCCTTCGCCGGGCCGTGCCCGGTCCACGCGAGCAGCAGGATGTCCTCCCCCTTCAGGAAGCGGTGCGCCCGGACCCCGGCCGTCGCGCGGCCCTTGGCCGGATACTCGGCCAGCGCGGTGACCTTGGCGGCACCCGGGGCGGTGCCCGGCAGGGCGCCGGTGGCTCCGGCGATGGTCACGACGACGGCCGCGCTGTCTTCCGGTGCGGCAGCGCCGAAGAACAGCACCTTGTCGCCGTCGGCCAGCTTGATCCCGGCCATGCCGCCGGCTGTCCTTCCCTGCGGGCGGACCGCACCGGCGCCGAAGCGCAGCAGCTGCGCCTGCTGCGTCAGGAAGACGAGGTCGACGTCGTCGGACCCGGCGGGCGCAACGCCCACCACGGTGTCCTTGTCCTTGAGGGCAATGACTTCCCAGTCCTCGCGGTTCAGGGGGTAGTCGGGCTGGACCCGCTTGACCACACCCTGCGCGGTACCGATCGCCAGCACTTCGTCCAGCGGCGCAAAGGCCACGAGCGATTCGCCCTTGAGCAGGGTGATGAAGTCCGTGGCCGGAACGCCGCCGGCCAGGTTGGGCGTGCCCGAGGTCGGCGGCAGCGCGGGCATGTCCATCACCTGGAGCCGCAGCATGCGGCCCCGGGAGGTGACAGCCGCGATTTCGCCGCGCGCTGAGGTCTTGACCACCGAGGTGAACACATCGTGCCGCGTCCGCGGACCGGCCTCGGCCAGGCTGTCCTGGTTGGCGGTGCGGGCGATCTGGCCGGAGGCGGTGAGGATCGCCCAGCAGGGATCGTCCGCGATCTCGAGCGCCAGCGGGGCGGCCTTGCCTTTTGCACCGGGAGCGGGGGCCAACGCCGCGGCGACGGTGGGGGAGACGGCCTCGGACTCGAGCAGCACGGTGCGGCGTGGGGTGCCGTACTTCAGGGCAATTTCGGCCAGCTCGGACGACACCAGGGCGCGGAGCAGCTCACTGGAACCCAGGATGGCCTCCAGCTCGGCGATTTCCCGGCGCAGCTCGTCCTGCTCTTTTTCCAGCTCGATCCGGGAGTATTTGGTCAGCTGGCGAAGCCGCAGCTCCAGGATGTAGTTGGCCTGGATCTCAGTGAGGTCGTAGATGGACATCAGCCGGGTCCTCGCTGCGGCCGCCTCGTCCGAGGACCGGATGATCTGGATGACCTCGTCGATGTCCACGATCGCGATGAGGAGGCCTTCCACGAGGTGCAGGCGGTCCTTCTTCTTGCCAAGGCGGAAGGCCGTCCTGCGCCGCACCACATTGATGCGGTGGTCCACGTAGACCGAGAGCAGCTGCAGCAGGCCCAGGGTCTGCGGCTGGCCGTCGACGAGCGTGACGTTGTTGATGCCGAAGGAATCCTCCATCGGCGTGTAGCGGTACAGCTGCTGCAGCACGGCATTCGGGTTGAAGCCGTTTTTCAGCTCGATCACCAGCCGCAGTCCGTGCTTGCGGTCCGTGAGGTCCACGATGTCGCTGATGCCGGTGAGCTTCTTGCCGTTGACGGCGTCCTTGATCTTTTCAATGACCTTCTCCGGACCCACCATGTACGGCAGCTCCGTGACAACGAGGCCGGTGCGGCGGGCCGAGAGCTGCTCGACCTCCACCTTGGCCCGGGTCTTGAACGAGCCGCGGCCGGTGGCGTAGGCGTCGCGGATGCCGTCCAGGCCCACGATCCGGCCGCCCGTGGGCAGGTCGGGTCCCGGGACGAACTTCATGATGTCCTCGAGCGTGGCGTCCGGATTGTCGATCAGGTGCCGGGCGGCGGCAATGACTTCCACCAGGTTGTGCGGGGCCATGTTGGTGGCCATGCCGACGGCGATGCCGGTGGCGCCGTTCACCAGCAGGTTCGGGAACGCGGCCGGCAAGACATCAGGCTGGGTCAGCTGGTTGTCGTAGTTCGGGACGAAGTCCACGACGTCTTCATCGAGGTGGTCCGTGAGCGTCAGCGCCGCGGCCGCTAACCGGGCCTCGGTGTAGCGCGGCGCGGCCGGGCCGTCGTCGAGCGAGCCGAAGTTGCCGTGTCCGTCGATCAGTGGCAGCCGCAGCGAGAAGTCCTGCGCCATGCGCACCAGGGCGTCGTAGATCGCGGTGTCGCCGTGCGGATGCAGTTTGCCCATGACCTCCCCGACGACGCGGGCACTCTTGACGTGGCCGCGGTCCGGACGCAGGCCCATGTCGCTCATCATGTAGAGGATGCGCCGCTGGACCGGCTTCAGGCCATCGCGGGCATCAGGCAGCGCCCTCGAATAGATGACGGAATAGGCGTACTCCAGGAACGACCCTTCCATCTCGGAAGTGACGTCGATATCGACGATGTTCTCTACGAATATTCCTGCGGAATCGGGGCTGGCTTCCCCTGCCGGGGGCGTTGTTTGGCGGCGTGCCATGAGGCTGGTGGGTCCTTCTGAGGGGTACTGAGCGTGTGCTGCGTAAGTTAATGACTAGGCTAAGCCTATGGTGGATCAGCCCGCGGGCGGCGTATATCCGGAATATTGGGAAGCCGACGTTGTCCTGCGCGACGGCGGAACCGCCCATCTCCGGCCGATCCACGCCGCCGATGCCGAGGCGGTGCAGGCCTTCCACGTGGGCCAGTCGCAGAAGTCCATCTACCTGCGTTTCTTCGCGTTCAAGTCGAAGCTTTCCAGCAAGGAACTCAAGCGGTTCACCGAAGTGGATTACCGGGACCGGGTGGCGCTCGTGATCACGATCGGCGGCGAGATCATGGGCATCGGCCGCTACGACCGGCTGGAAGACCCGGCGGAGGCCGAAGTAGCCTTCAACATCGCCGACGCCCACCAGGGGCGCGGCATCGGGTCCATCCTGCTGGAACACCTCGCAGCCGCCGCCCGCGAAAACGGTATCCGCAGGTTCAGTGCCGAGGTGCTCCCGGAGAACCGCAAAATGCTGATGGTGTTCTCGGACGCCGGCTATGACGTCAAGCGCCATTTCGACGACGGCGTGGTCAGCCTCGAGTTCAACATTGATCCGACCGACAAGTCCCGCGCCGTGATGGAATCCCGTGAGCATCGCGCCGAGGCGCGCAGCATCCAGGAACTGCTCGCCCCGTCCTCCGTGGCGGTGATCGGGGCCAGTCGCAAGTGGGGCAGCGTCGGCTACCAACTGCTCGAACACATCATCGAGGGCGGTTACTCCGGCCCGGTCTACGCCATCAACCCGGAGGCCCTGGAACTCGCGGGGATGCTTTCCTTCGCCAGGCTTTCCGAGGTTCCTGGCCCCGTCAAGCTCGCCATCGTCGCCGTCCCTTACGACGAGGTGCCCAAGGTGGTCGAGGAATGCGGCGCAGCCGGGGTGAAGGGGATCGTGGTGGCCACCGCCGGCTATGCGGACGACGGCGAACGCGGCCTGGCCCGGCAGCGCGAACTGGTCCGGCAGGCCCGCGCCAACGGCATGCGCGTGATCGGCCCGGCCTCGCTGGGCATCGTCAACGCCAACCCGGCCGTGTCGCTCAACGCGTCGATGGCGCCCTCGCTGGCCCGCCGCGGCGGCCTGGGGCTGTTCAGCCAGTCGGCGGCCATCGGCGTCGCGCTGTACGCCGCCTCCAGCCGCCGTCGGGTGGGCATCTCCACCTTTCTCTCGGCCGGCAATCGGGCCGACGTCTCCGGTAACGACTTAATGCAGTTCTGGGAGGACGACGCCGACACCACGGCGGTGGGCCTCTACCTCGAATCGATCGGCAACCCGCGCAAGTTTTCCCGGCTGGCCCGGCGGCTGGCGCGGACCAAGCCGGTGATCGTGGCCAAGTCCGCCGCGATGGGACTGGATCTTCCTCCCGGCCATGCGGTGCGCACCACCCAGGCGCCTCCCGAGGCGGTCGATGCGATGATGCGCCAGGCCGGGGTGATCCGCGTCGAGACCATCGAGCAGCTTCTGGATGTCGCGCAGATCGTGTCGAGCCAGCCGCTGCCCAAGGGCCCCGGCCTGGCGGTCTTCAGCAACTCCCGGGCCCTCGGCAAAGTAGTCGCGGACAGCGCGGCTGTGCAGGGGCTCGGCGTGGAGCGCATCGTCGTCGACGTCGACCTCGACGCCGGCATGTCGCTGGCGCTGCCGGCGCTGCGCCGGAGCCTGCAGGAAACGCTCACGGTCGACTCTGTCCACGCCGTCGTCGTGGCGCTGCTGCCGGCGCGTGGCCTGACCGTGGAGAAGATCGCCGGGGTCCTGGCCGAATGTTCGGTGGCCGCCGGGAAACCGGTGGTCGCCGCCTTCAGCGGCATCCTGGATCCGTCCATTTATGTGGAGGGTATGGTCGGCGCCGACCACCGGGAGCCGGGCGCCGGGGCCGGCGTGCCGTGTTACTCCAACCCCGGCGCCGCCGTCGCAGCCCTTGGCGCCGTCGTCCGCTACGCCCAGTGGCTGGACCGGGACCAGGGACTCTTCACGGAGCCCGACGGCTGCGAGCCGGAGGGGACCCGCGCGGAGCTGGAGGAGCTGCTCCGCGGCGTGGGCGGTGAGCAGTTGCGCTCGCTGGACCAGGCGACAGCCGCCAGGCTTTTGGGGCACTACGGTATCCACGTGGTGCCCTCCGAATGTTTCGAGACACCGGAGGAGGCTGTCGCCGCCGCGGACAGACTCGGCTGGCCCGTGGCCGTGAAGACCACGGACCCGGCCCTCCGGCACCGGCTGGACCTCGGCGGGGTGCGTCTGGACATCCAGGACGCCGCATCGCTGCGGCTGAACGTGCAGCAGATGCGCAGGTCGCTGGAACGCTACGGCTCTCCCGCGCTGGAAGTGCAAACCATGGTGCCGGTCGGACAGGCCTGCACCTTCCGCGCCATCGAAGACCCGCTGCTCGGCCCGGTGGTTTCCTTCGGCCTGGCCGGGGATGCCGTGAACCTGCTCGACGATTGGGCACACCGCGTCCCGCCGCTGTCAGGCTCCGACGTCCACGACTTCATCCGGGCTCCGCGTGCCTCGCGGAAACTCTTCGGCTACCAGGGGCTGCCGCCCGTGGACGTTGCCGCGCTCGAGGATCTGGCCGCACGGCTCACCCGTCTCAAGGACAACCATCCGGAAATCGCCCTCGTGGAGTTCAACCCGGTCCTGGCCGGGCCCGACGGCGCCTCGATCCTCTCCGCCGACGTGCGGATCGCCAATGCTGCCCGGCGCACCGACAGTGCGCGCCGGGCGATGCGCAGCTGACCGCTCCCAGCCGGTCCGCCGCCCCACACCGGCCTGGAAGGGTGCGGTTAGCATGTCCCCAGCCGATCTGTGAAAATGGAGACCATGAGCTCCCAGCCTCCGACACCCCATTCCCCGGCGCCCGTCTCCGGACGTCAGGGCCCGCAGCACTACGGCCTGCATGACCACAGCGCGCAGGGTCAAAGCCTGGAGGGAGCCCTCCAGCAGGCCGGTTTCTACCCCCGGCTCGTGGCCGACGTGGTCGCCGACGCCCTGGACGGCCGCGAATGCGTGGCGCACCTCGTCCATCTCGAAACACACTTCGACCGGACCGAAGTCCGGCGCCACATCAGCGTGCTGGTGCTGACCGAGGACATGCTCGTCATCACCCACGTGGACGACCAGCAACTCGACGAGGCAGGCGAACAGACCGTTGCCCAGGTCTCCACGGAGTCCGTCCCGGTGACACAGATCCGTTCTGTGGTGCTCAGCTACGTCTATGCCCAGCCGCAGGACTACAAGTCCTCGGACCCGGTCCGCGAGCTGACCCTCTCGATCGCCTGGTCCGGCGGGCAACGCCTCGACATGGGTCCGGCCAGCTGCGGCGATCCGCAATGCGAAGCGGACCACGGCTACAGCGGAACCATCGCCCAGGAAGACATCGTGCTCCGGATCAGTGCCGAAGCCGACGGGCTGCAGGCTGTCCAGGACGCCAAGCTTTTCGCCCGCGCCCTGCGGGCGGTCAATACCGGATCCTCGGCTCCCACTCCACACACCGGCCCCGGCCTGCCGCCGCGCGCCCGCATGGGGGTCTTCGGAAACCGCCTCAGCCGCGGCCACCAGCGCTGAGATGGCGACGGTCCGCGCTCCCGAGCCGTTTCCGGCCCCTTCGGCACGATCCGACCGCGGCACCTTGCCCGCGCTGACGCCCGCCGCGCCGGCGTTCGGCCACCGCTCCGTCGCCGAAGTGCTGAGCAGCGCCGCGGCCAGCATCGGTGTCCCGGGATTCGAAAACCAGCTGGACCTGCCCGCCGGCAAACGGATCTGCGTCGTGCTGGCCGACGGGCTGGGCCGGAACCTGCTGAAGCAGAAGTCCGCCCACACCCCGTTCCTGCGCTCCGTCATGCAGGCAGGCCAGGGGCAGGTGCCGGTGTCGCTGGATTCCGCATTTCCTTCCACCACCGCGGCCTCGCTGGCCAGCTTCGGCACCGGACTGGCCGCGGGGCAGCACGGGATGGTGGGCTACGACGTGCTCGACCCGGACCAGGACCGGATAGTGAACATGCTCGGCAACTGGGACGCCGGCGTGGATCCCCAGCTATGGCAACCCTTTCCGACCGTCTTCGAGCGTGCCGCGGAGCACGTGGATGTCACCACCGTGAGCCTGCCGCAGTTCAGCAACTCTCCCATGACGCAGGCAGCACTTCGGGGTGGTCGGCACGTCACGGCGACTACCTCGCACGCCAGGACCGCCGCAGCCGCAGAAGCCATGGCCGGCGCCGGGGGCTCGCTGATGTATTTCTACGTCAACGAGCTGGACAAGGCCGGGCACCGGCACGGCTGCCAGTCGCCCCAGTGGGAGCACCAGCTCGAGGAACTTGACGCCACGGTGCGGAGGCTGGGCGCCACGCTTCCAGCAGGCACAACTGTGCTGCTCACCGCGGACCACGGCATGCTTGACGTGCCGGAATCCCAGCGGATCGACTATTCCGCGGATCCTGCCCTCACCGCCGGCGTCCGGCACACGGCGGGGGAGCCCCGCATGGTCCATCTCTACCTGGAGGACGGGGCAGGCGACGCCGGCCGCGCCCGGTTGCTGGCAGCCTGGCGGGCCCGCTTCGGTGACCGGATCTGGGCGTTCACCCGCGAGGAAGCAGTCGACGCCGGGCTCTTTGGCGAGGTCCGGGCGGACGTCGCGCCGCGGATCGGCGACGTTCTGATCGCCGCCCGGGACGCGCTGGCACTGTATGACACCCGGCGGGTGCCGGCGACGGCCATGGAGGTTGTGGGCCAGCACGGCTCCCTGACCAAGGCCGAACGCGAGGTTCCGCTGCTCTGCTTCCAGGCCGACGGGTCCAGGGCTCCTCGCCGCTGACCCACGCGTGCTGACTCACGTGCGCTGACTCAGCGCCGCGGCTCCTGGCCGCGGCCACTCCCAGCGGCCACTCCCAGCGGCCAGGGGCCGCGGCTAGTCCCCGCGGGTACCGAAGACTATGTCGTCCCAGCTGGGGATGCTGGAGCGCTTGGGTTTCGCGGGTTGGCGCTCCGGCTGCTCAGTTTCACGGTCCGGGCGGGCCCCCGCAGCGGCGTCACGCTGCTGGCGGCGCGGGCCTCCGCCTCCGAGGAGTTCGTCGAGGCCTTTGCTCGGGGTGGGACCCTGCTGGCCGGTCGGACGGAGCTGGGATGCCGCAAGGGTGATCTCCCGGGTTTCCGTGCTCACGCCGTCGTGCAGTTTGAGGGCGTGGTCCTCCGTGTCCTCATGCGCAGGCGCCAGGGTGAGCCGGGACATGATGGAGGGCCGGCCATCGCGGCGGCGTCCCCAGCTGTCCGCACCGGGCTGCTCCTCCGCTTCCGCGGGCGCCTCCGGACGGTCCGCTTCCGGGGCCGTGGCGGCTTCCCCGGCCGAATCCGGTTCCGGCTCGGCAGCGGAATCAGCGGGAACCTCGGCCGCGGCCTCGACCTCGGACCGGGCCTCGGCTTCGGAGGGGACCTCGGACGGCCGGGGGTGGGCCGCCGGGACCCCATTGGTCAGGAGCAGGGCGAGGGCGTCGTCGGCGTCTTCGTCCAGGCCGAGGCGCTGGCCCCGGCGGGAGCGCAGCATGTCGAGCAGTCCGTCCGCTTCCTGGTTCTGCTGCAGCTGGAGGTGCTGGATGACGTTGTGCTGGGCCGTCGCCGTCCGGGCCGCGGCGTCGGCGTCGGTCTCAAAGTCGAAGGGGCGGTCCGAAACGGCCGAGAGCCGACGCGCCGGGACGGGCCCGTCGAGTGGCTCCAGTTCGCTGAGCTGCTGCGCCCAGCGGTTGGCGTTCTGCAGCGATTTCCGGGCCGGATTGAAGGTCCACATCGCCGGAGGCTCTTCGCCGATGCCGGGGTGGCCGGGCTTCTGTTCGAAGCGGGCCGCCACGTTCCAGCTGCCGTCCGGGCGGCGCCAGGAGTCCCATTCAACCGTCGAGGGATCAATCCCGTGCGCCGACAGGCGGTGCGCCACCATGTCGCTTAGGGACGCCGGGTTGTCGCCGAACACCGAGCGGTACACGTCCTGGCCCGGGGCCGGGGAGGCGACCTCCACCTTGCGCGCCTGTTGGGCGATGTACTCGCGCTCGGCCAGCACGGGACCTTCGTACCGCTGGACTTTGACGAGTGGAATGCCCGAAAGCTCCGCAACCTCCGCCGCAGTCGAGCCGTTGCGGATCCGTGTCTGGATATCGCGCGGGGACATTGCAATCGGCGCGGCTGCCGCGCCGGCGGCTTTGGCCGACGTCCGGCTGGCTGCCACCCGAAGTGCTTCATCGATTGGCAGCTGGAACATCTCGCCGCCGGCGCCGCTCAACAGGAGATGCTCCCCGTCGTCGTGGACGCCTACAAGCCGTAGACCCTGCATACAAATCCTCCACCCTGGCATTACTAACAATCGAAACTCTGCCACCCGCGGCACCAATTTCGGGTGAGGACGGAGGGCGCGCCGCGAATTTCGGCGAATTTCCGGCGCATTTCTGCCCTTCAGGGGGTGGAGGCCGGGCCGCAGACCGGCCGCCTATGGCTTTCACCAGACGCTTAAGCAAAAATGACCCGACGTCGGGCACAAAAACCGCGTGTCCGGCGTTGACAACGGAGAACCGGACCCGGGGGTCCCGGCCACCGGCCCGGCGGACCAGTCGGGGCACGGCGAATCAATCGAACCAGCGGAGTGTGAGCAACAACTAATGGCGACAGACTATGATGCGCCACGCAAGTCCGAAGAGGACCTCAACGAGGACTCCATCGAAGAGCTGAAAACGCGGCGTACGGAGAAGCCTTCCGCAGTCGTGGATGAAGATGAAACCGAACTGGCTGAAGGCTACGAACTCCCCGGGGCAGACCTGTCCGGGGAAGAGCTCCTGGTGCAGGTCATGCCGGCCCAGGCCGATGAATTCACCTGTGCCTCCTGCTTCCTCGTCCGCCACCGTTCACAGATCGCCCGGGAAAAGGATGGGCTCAAGTTCTGCAAGGACTGCGAGGGCTAAAGGGAACGGCCGCGGGGCATCAGTTCCGGGCCTGCAGGGCGGCGCGCAGCTGATCGGGGTGGCGGGTGGACGTCAACCAGTACGGGGTCCTGTCCGAGGGGTCGGTGATCTCGATGCGGACCACCGGATCCACCCAGCCCCGGAAGCACATGAACGCAAGGCCGTTGAGCCGGGGGCCGCGCTCCGCCGTCGCTTCCTTACCGCGGAAGGCCTCCACGGAACCGAGGAAGCGGCGTTCGATCGTTGCCCGGCCGACGCGCAACGTGGACCGGGTCACGGTAATCGCGGGGGTCGACAGGACCAGCAGCACCGCGATGATGAGGAAGAGCACGACGGCGGCCGTAATGCCGGCGGTGAGGCTGATGGGCGCGAAGACGAGGATCCCGGCGCCGGACAGTCCCGCCGCCACCAGCCAGATCCAGACATTAGGCCAGAGCTTCTCGCTATAGACCACGGCGGTGTCACTGGGGGTGTTGGAGGCAGGCACAGCTGCACTGGATTCGGGCATGAGTCCAGCTTTTCACTTTTCCCGGGCTATTTCATCTTGGCCTCCTGGCGCCGTCCCCACCTGCCTGCCGGCCCCCGGTCCGACCACGGTGGCTAGGCCGAACCCGGGGCTGGCGATAGAGTGAGGGACTGTGACTGAAGAAAACACCGGCGTGACCACCCTCCCGGACGAGCCGCCCGAATCGGGCACCGGGGAGTACGGAACCCCTACCCTCACCGTGCAGCTGAAGATGCTCGACGGCGGGCTGGAACCGCCGTCGTACGCGCACCCGGGCGACGCCGGCGCGGACCTGCGCGCCCGCGAGGACGTCGTGCTGGAGCCCGGGCAGCGCCGGCTGGTGCCGACCGGGGTGTCCATTGCCCTGCCGGACGGCTTCGTCGCCTTGATCCATCCGCGCTCCGGCCTGGCCACCAAGCACGGCCTGACGGTCGTCAACGCCCCCGGAACCGTTGACGCGGGCTACCGCGGAGAGATCGCCGTGACTCTGCTGAATACGGACCGGCACGAGGCGATCGAACTCAAGCGCGGCGATAGAATTGCACAAATGGTTATCCAGCGTGTCGAGCACGCAAGGTTCCTCGCCGTCGAGGAACTCAGCGACTCGGTCCGCGGCGGCGGCGGCTTCGGGTCCACCGGCGGCTTCGGCCCCACCACGGCCTGAGCCGGAGCTGGACCGCCGCAATACCATGCGGTGGCCGTACCATGCGGTGGCCGTTCGATCGGGGCAGCGAGCAGTCGCCTCGAAAGCGGCAGGAATTCAGCCGCGCGTAGTCAGGGTTTGAGCAGGGACTTTAAGCCGGCGGTTGCCCACCGGACGGGCAGGCGGCACGCGGATGTACAGCGCCGCGGCGGCATAACACAACTAAGGAGACACCCGATGGTTTTTGGGCGTGGCAGGAAAGCCAAGCAGGAACAGCTGACCGATCCCGGGGAAACCCCGGAGGCAACTGCTGAGGGCTCCGCTGCGGATGCCGCCGACGGTACCGGCCGTGGCTCCACCGGTCCCTTCGACCTGTCGGAGATCGAGAACCAGGACGGGTACGTGGACCTCGGTGCGCTGCTGATCGCGCCCCGGGAAGGTCTGCAGCTCAGGCTTGAGGTGGAGGAGGCAACGCAACGCGTCGTCGCCGTCACCATGGACCTGGACGGCTCGAGCCTCCAGCTGCAGGCGTTCGCTGCGCCCCGTTCCGAAGGGCTCTGGGACGAGATCCGCGAACAGATCGGACAGTCGGTCGGAAGCCAGGGCGGCCAGGTCGAGGAGATCCAGGGCGAGTTCGGCACCGAACTCCTCGCCAAGCTTCCCGCCGGCGGCTTGGACGGCAGCCACGGTTACCGGGTGGCCCGTTTCATCGGCGTTGACGGCCCGCGCTGGTTCCTGCGGGGCGTCCTCGGCGGTGAGGCCGCCGTCGACCGTGACGCCGCCGCCGGGCTGGAAGGGCTGTTCCGCCAGATCGTCGTCGTCCGGGGAGAGAACCCCATGCCGCCGCGGGACCTGTTGCAGCTACGCCTCCCGAAGGACGCCGCGGCTCCGGCCCCCAAGGCTACTCCGGACCTCGAAAAACCCGAACGTGGACCGGAGATCACGCAGATTGGCTGATGCCGCCAGCAAGGGATCCGCCGTCCCGCTCTCCATCAGGGAACTGCCGAAGCGCGGCCGTGTGCTGTGCCGCGGCTTCATCGAGGCGGTAACGTACGCGCCGGCAAGCCAGGTGGCCGCCTTTACCGCCACCGTGGTCGACCACGAGAGTATGCCGGTAAGGGCAAAACCAACGGGAAGTGGCCCCCCAGCCCGCTTACGGGTCATCTGGCTCGGGCGGCGGCGCATCCCCGGCATCGCCGCCGGCACGGAGCTGCGGCTCGACGGCATGGTCACCGTGCGGAACGGGCTGCCCACCATGTTCAATCCCCGCTACGAGATACTCTCCCGCCAGGAGGAGCAATGAACTTGCCCGAGAAGTCCGAGTCCGGAGCCGAACGAGGCCCGGCCGAGCAGCCCACCATGGCTCAGCTCGCCGAAGGGTACGCCGGCCAGGCCGGCCTGCACCGTTCCAGCAACGGCAACATCGACGTGCTGAAAAGTGCGGGCGGTGTGCAGGGCATTGCCGAGAGCATCCTGCCCGGCCTGGTGTTCCTGCTTGTCTTTACCGTCACCCGGGAACTGCCGCCAGCCCTGATCGGCTCGCTCGCAACGGCCGCGGCGTTCACGATCGCCCGGCTCATCCAGCGCCGTCCGCTGACCCAGGCGCTGGCCGGGGTCGTCGGCGTCGGACTGTCGGCGTGGATCGCCAACACCACCGGGAAGGCAGAGGACTTCTACGTCCTGGGCTTCTTCACCAACACGGCCTACATTCTGGCGATGACCCTCTCGACTGTCTTCCGCTGGCCTTTCGCCGGCCTGATCTTCGGGTTCATCCGGAACGAAGGCCTGGAGTGGCGCAAGCACCCTGCCCGGATGAAGGCCTACCAGATCGGCACCTGGGTCATCGTTTCGGTGCTCGTCCTGCGGCTGGTCGTCCAGGTCCCGCTGTACTTCATGGGGGAGCCGGGCCTGGCCGCCCTGGCCACGACGCGCCTCCTGATGGGGGCGCCGCTCTACATCCTCGGCGTCTGGGTGGCCTGGCTCCTGACCCGCCCCGTTCCCGCGCCGGCTCCGGCACCCGCCGACGACGGAACCGGACACGACTAGCCGGACACGACTAGCCGGCTATTGGGTCGTGTCAAGCACGGCATTGCGCGCCCGGTGATCGCTGAGGTTGAGATTGCCGGCCGCGTCGACAGCATCGTGGACGCGGCCGGCTGACGCTCAACTGATCGTGATGGAGAACTCTTTCTCTGTGAAGGCGTCCAGATCGTCGGTCACGCGGACTGTGAAGGTGAACGTGCCGGCCGTGGTGGGCGTTCCGGAGATGGTGTTCTCCCGCTTCGGCAGCTCCAGGCCTGGAGGGAGCGCCCCGGCGACCACCGACCAGGTGTAGGGCTGGACGCCTCCGCTGGCGAACAGGTTGCCGCAGCAGTAGAACTCGCCGACCGTTCCGCTGGAGAGCGCCTCGGTGGCGATGGTCGGCGCCTCGGGCGGGAGGATCTCGATCGTGAAGGTCTCCGTGTCGGTCGCACGGGTCTCGTCCTTGACCTCGACCGTGAACGTGAAGGTACCGGCGGTCGTGGGGACTCCGTTGATCAGCCCGGAGCTGCCGGCGAACTCAAACAGCTTCGTGCCCGCGGGAAGGCGGCCGTCGACGACCTTGAACGTCGGGCTCTTGTTCGACGACGCACAATCGGTCACCGTGATGAAGTACGTGAGCTCGGTCCCGACCTGGCCGGTCGTGGCCGGCACGGTCGGGGCGTCGATGGTGCACGTCGCGGCCTGTGCGGGCGGCGCTCCAAGCACCAGGAGCGGTAGGACAAGAAGTAAGAGCATCAACTTTCGCATGAGGGACTCCCCTGGCATGTGCGAGGTGTCTCCCCGCTACCCCTAAGGATGTGACCGCTCAGGTGAGCGGTCAAGGAAATCGGGTGACCGGACGGACATGCTGAGGGTGCAGTGGGGCGCGCAGACTGCCGCGAATCAGCCGGCGAAGCCGTCGTCCTCGGACGGCTGGTGGTTTTCGGCGCCTTGCCGGTCCGCGGTGGCCGCAGAGCGGTCCTCGGGCGGCGTCTCCGGAGCAAGAAGGGCACGCAGCTGGTCCTCTGCGGCAATCGTGGTCACGAAGAACAGTTCATCCCCGCCGTCCAGCACGTCATCACGGCTCGGGGTGATCGGCGCCTGGTCCCGCAGGATCGCCACCAGGGTCGAGTCCTCAGGCCAGTCGATGGCTCCGACGGTCAGGCCAATGACGTGCGAGTCGTGGGGGACCGTGAACTCGACCAGCGAGGACACACCCGTCTGCAGGGTCAGGAGCCGGACCAGGTCGCCGATCTCCACCGCCTCTTCGACGAGGGCGGTCATGAGCTGCGGGGTGTTGACCGCGACGTCGACGCCCCAGGAATCGTCGAACATCCAGTCGTTCTTGGGGTTGTTGACCCGGCCGACCGTCCGGCCCACCCCGAATTCCGTCTTTGCCAGCAGCGAGACCACAAGGTTGACCTTGTCGTCTCCGGTGGCGGACACCACGACGTCGGCGTCCTCGAGCTTCGCGTCCTTGAGCGTGCTGAGCTCGCAGGCGTCGCCGACGAGCCAGTGGGCGCCCCGGAGGCCGCTGCGGCCGATCACCTCCGGCTTGAGGTCGATCAGCAGGATTTCATGTTTGTGGGACAGCAGTTCGCGGGCGATCGACGAGCCGACACTTCCCGCGCCGACGATGACGACTTTCACTTAGAACTCCTTGGCGGGGGACTTGGCAAGAATATGGGCAACTTCGGTGGTGCGGTCCACATCGACCATGGCGTGGACCGTATCGCCGTCCTGGTAGGAGGTGCCGGCTCCGGGCAGGATGCCCTCGCCGAACCGGGTCAGGTAGGCCACCCGGATGCCTGCGGCTTGCTCTATCGCGGCGACGGGATGCCCGATCCAGCCGGCGTCGAGGTCAATTTCGGCGAGCACCAGCCGGCCGGAGGGGTCCCGGAAGTCACCGGCGAGGTGCTGCTCCGGGAGGATCCGGCGGAGCACCTGGTCGGCGCTCCAGCGCACGGCCGCCACCGTGGGGATGCCGAGCCGCTGGTAGATCTCCGCACGGCCCGGATCGTAAATCCTGGCCACGACGTGCGGGACGTGGAAGGTCTCCCGGGCCACGCGAGTGGCCAGGATGTTGGAATTGTCGCCGCTGGAGACGGCCGCGAACGCATAGGCATCCTCGACGCCGGCCTGCTTCATGGTTTCCCGGTCAAAGCCGACGCCGGTGACTTTCCGGCCGGTGAAGCCAGTGCGGAGGCGCCGGAAGGCACGGTCGTCCTGGTCGATAATGGCCACCGAATGACCGGCGTCCTCGAGCGTGTGCGCCAGGGTTGCCCCCACCCGGCCACAACCCATGATGACGAAGTGCGCCACACGTGCCTCCTAAATGCTTCGCTGTCTGCTGCTGCGTAAAACTCTACCGGCCACGCGGCAGGCCGCAGCCAGCGGAGGTTTGCCGCCAGCAGCACGCACGTGGAGCCGTCATGACATCGCCTGCGAATGAGACTAGCTTTGTGTGGTGCTGACAATTTTCAATGCCGTGAAGCGGGTGATGGTAGGCCGGCCGTTCCGTAACGACCGGCTGGCCCACACCCTGCTGCCGAAGCGGATTGCCCTCCCCATTTTCGCCTCGGATGCGCTGTCCTCGGTGGCGTACGCGCCGGATGAAATCCTGCTGACCCTGGCCCTCGCCGGAGTCAGCGCCGTGGCGTTCTCGCCGTGGGTGGGGCTGGCCGTCATGGTGGTGCTGCTGACCGTTGTTGCCTCCTACCGCCAGAACGTCCACGCCTACCCCTCCGGCGGTGGCGACTACGAGATTGCCAACGAGAACCTCGGCAGGTATGCCGGGGTCACCGTCGCCTCCGCGCTGCTCGTAGACTACGTGCTGACCGTCGCGGTGTCGATGTCCTCGGCCGCCACCTACCTGACCACCGCGGTGCCCGCCCTGCACGGCCAGCAGGCCGCCATCGCGACCGTCGGCGTGATCATACTGGCGCTCGTGAACCTGCGCGGCATCAAGGAAGCCGGCAGCGTCTTCGCCGTGCCGACCTACATCTTCATGGCGTCCATCCTGGGCATGACCGCCGTGGGCATCTTCCAGGCGGCCACCGGCCGGCTCGGCGAGGCGCCCTCCGCGGCGTTCACGATCGTGCCGGCGGAAGGCTTCGACGAAGGCCTCGTCGGGCTCGCGGGGGCCTTCCTGCTGCTGCGGGCCTTCTCCTCGGGCGCCGCGGCGCTGACCGGCATCGAGGCCATCAGCAACGGCGTGCCGAACTTCCGGAAGCCCAAGAGCAAGAACGCGGCCACCACGCTGCTGCTGCTCGGCGTGATCGCGTCCGCCATGCTGGCCGGCATCATCTACCTGGCCAACGCCACCAAGGTGCACATCGTGCTGGACCCGGCGACGGAATTCCTGCTGGACGGCAATCCGCTGCCCGAGGGCTACATCCAGAGCCCGGCCATCAGCCAGATCGCCCAGACCATCTTCGGGAGCGGGTCCCTCTTCTTCTACATCGTGGTCGCCGCGACCGGGGTGATCCTGGTGTTCGCTTCCAACACCGCGTTCAACGGCTTCCCGGTCCTTGGCTCGATCCTGGCCCAGGACGGCTACCTGCCGCGGCAGCTGCGCACCCGGGGGGACCGGCTGGCCTTCAGCAACGGCGTCCTGGCGCTGGCCGCCGGCGCCCTCGTGCTGATCATCGCCTTCAACGCCGACGTCACGAAGCTCATCCAGCTGTACATCGTGGGCGTCTTCATTTCGTTCACGATCAGCCAGCTCGGCATGGTCCGGCACTGGGGCCGGGCACTGAAGGTCGCCAAAGACCCGGCTGTGAAGCGGCGGATGCTCAAGTCCCGGACCATCAACATGGTCGGCTTCGGCATGACGGCGCTGGTCCTCCTGATCGTGCTGATCACCAAGTTCCAGCAGGGCGCCTGGATCGCGCTGCTCGCCATGTTCGTCCTGTTCCTCATCATGTGGAGCATCCGGGCGCATTACGACAACGTGGCCAAGGAACTCGCCGTGGATGAGGACTCCTCGCCGCGGGCCCTGCCCACCCGGGTGCACGCCGTGCTGCTGGTCTCGCACGTCCGCAAGCCGGTGCTGCGCGCCCTGGCCTACGCCCGCGCCTCCCGCCCCTCCCGGCTGGACGCCATCACGGTGGACATCAGCTCCGAAGAGACCGAGCAGACCGTGGCCGACTGGGAGAAGCTGGAAATCCCGGTACCGTTAACGGTGCTCGCCAGCCCGTTCCGTGAGACCGTGACGCCCATCATGGAGTACGTCAAGAACATGCGGCGGGATTCCCCCCGCGACCTGATCGTGGTCTACATCCCCGAGTACGTGGTGGGCAAATGGTGGGAGCAGCTGGTCCACAACCAGACCGCGCTGCGGATCAAGACCCGGCTGCACTTCGAGCCGGGAGTCATGGTTGCCAGCGTCCCGTGGCAGCTGAAATCGTCCGAAGAAGCCAAGAAACTGCAGGATATCCAATGAGCCCCGACACCGCGACGCAAGCCCCTGCCGATCTCGTCCTCGACGTCGGACCGGTGGCCCACGGCGGCCACTGCGTCGCCCGGCACGAGGGACGCGTGGTGTTCGTCCGGCACGGCATCCCTGGCGAAAAGGTCAGGGTCCGCCTGACCGACGCCGGCCCGGACGCGAAGTTCTGGCGCGGCGACGTCGTGGAGGTCCTGGACGCATCCCCGGACCGGGTGGACCACTTCTGGGATCTTGCCGATTCCGCACGGTCCTGGTCCCACCGCCACCCGCCGCTCGGCGGCGCGGAACTCGGCCACATCTCGCTGGCACGCCAGCGCGGCCTCAAGTCCGAGGTCCTGGCCGAGCAGCTGCGGCGACTCGCCGGCGTCGACCGCGTGACGGAGGTGGAGGCTGTGGGGGAGCAGGCAGCACAGGATGGCCTGGCCTGGCGGACCCGTACCGGCTTCGCCGTGACCCCCGGCGGCAAGCTCGGCATGCACGCCCACCGCTCCGATACGGTCCTGCCGGTCCGGGAGATGCCGCTCGCGGTGGGCGGCATCAACGCGCTCCGGCTTTGGGAGATCGACCTGCAGGGCATCGAGCGTGTGGAGGTCGCGGCCCCGGCCAACGGTTCCCGGCCGCTCGTGCTCCTGGTGCCGGCCCCCGGCACCCGGGCCAAGCGGCTGAGCGCCATCCTCTCGCAGCTTCCGGAGAACGTCTCGGTTGCCAGCCTTGACCCGGCCAGGGGGGAGACCCTGCAGCTGCGCGGGCGGACCTACGTCCAGGAGTCCGCGGCCGGCCATGAGTACCGGGTCACGGGCGACGGGTTCTGGCAGATCCACCGCGACGCGCCCGGCACCCTCGTGGGGGCCCTGACCGGTTTCCTGCACGACGGCGGATTCCTGGAATCGGGCGCGGTGGTGGCGGACCTGTACGCCGGCGCCGGTCTCTTCACGGCGCCCCTCGCGGACGCCGTGGGAGTGACCGGAACCGTGCTGTCCGTGGAAGGTTCGCCCGGCACCAGCCGGGATGCGCGCAAGAACCTGCACGGGGCGCCGCAGGTGGAAATCGTCCAGGGCAGGGTGGAGCGGGTGCTGCGCCAGAAGCCGCGGAACTTCGACGCCATCCTCCTGGACCCGCCCCGGGCCGGTGCGGGCAAAGCCGTCGTGGACCAACTGATCGGCACGGGGCCGCGCGCTGTTGCCTATGTCTCCTGCGATCCGGCGTCATTTGCCCGCGATCTGGGCTACTTCCGGCAGGGCGGCTGGGAACTCTCGGGGCTGCGGGCCTTCGACCTGTATCCGCACACCCACCACATGGAGACTGTGGCGCTGCTGACTCCGCGGCGCTGATGCCACTACGATGGGCGTAGTAGTCCGACGTCGCGTTCCGTCATCACGGCTGACCTCATGCAATACCCGCCCAACCTCGTCCTGACGGGGCACGGTGCTAGTTAGGCAGGCCTAACTAGCAAGGGGTCTGCGGCGCGACAAAGATGAAACTGTTGCGAGAGGAGCCCTGCGATGAGCATTGTGGACAGCTTCGGTTCAAAAGGCAAACTTAATGTAGCCGGTACCGAATACGAAATTTTCCGGTTGAACTCCGTTGAAGGTGCAGAAAACCTTCCGTTCAGCCTCAAGGTATTGCTTGAAAACCTGCTGAGGACCGAGGACGGCGCCAATATCACGGCCGACCACGTCCGAGCACTGGCCGGCTGGGACCCCAGCGCCCAGCCCGATACTGAAATCCAGTTCACGCCGGCGCGCGTGATCATGCAGGACTTCACCGGCGTTCCCTGCGTTGTGGACCTTGCCACCATGCGTGAGGCCGTCAAGGAACTCGGCGGCGACCCCAAGCGGGTCAACCCGCTGGCGCCCGCGGAAATGGTGATCGACCACTCCGTGCAGATCGACGCCTTCGGCAACTCCGGCGCACTGGAGCGCAATATGGAGATCGAGTACCAGCGCAACGGCGAGCGGTACCAGTTCCTGCGTTGGGGCCAGACCGCGTTTGACGACTTCAAGGTCGTCCCGCCCGGAACCGGCATCGTGCACCAGGTCAACATTGAGTACCTGGCCCGCACGGTCATGACCCGTGAAGTTGACGGCGTGGTCCGGGCCTACCCGGACACCTGCGTCGGCACCGACTCGCACACCACGATGGTCAACGGCCTGGGCGTGCTGGGCTGGGGCGTTGGCGGCATCGAAGCCGAGGCTGCCATGCTCGGCCAGCCCGTCTCCATGCTGATCCCGCGCGTGGTGGGCTTCAAGCTGACCGGTTCCATCCCGGCCGGCGCCACCGCCACCGACGTCGTCCTGACCATCACCGAACAGCTGCGCAAGCATGGTGTCGTGGGCAAGTTCGTCGAGTTCTACGGCGAAGGCGTCGCGGCTGTGCCGCTGGCCAACCGCGCCACGATCGGCAACATGAGCCCGGAGTTCGGCTCCACTGCCGCGATGTTCCCGATCGACGACGTCACCATCGAGTACCTGCGCCTCACCGGCCGCTCCGAGGAGAACGTCGCCCTTGTGGAGGCCTACGCCAAGGAACAGGGCCTCTGGCACGATCCGTCCCACGAGATCAAGTTCTCCGAATACCTTGAGCTGGACCTGTCCACCGTGGTTCCCTCGATCTCCGGCCCGAAGCGTCCCCAGGACCGCATCGTGCTCACCGAGGCCAAGGACGAGTTCCGCCACGACCTGCTCAACTACGTCAAGCACGACGCCGACGCCGGCACCCTGGACGAGTCCCTGGAGGAGACCTTCCCGGCCTCGGACCCGCCCTCGTTTACCCGGTCCGATACCCATGTCACCGATACGGACCGCGAGCCGCCGGTCTATTCGGCAGCACACGGTGCGGCCGGCCGCATTTCCAACGCGGTCAAGGTGACCACCGAAGACGGCCGGGAGTTCGAACTGGACCACGGGGCCGTGGCGATCGCCTCGATCACGTCCTGCACCAACACGTCCAATCCCTCCGTGATGCTGGCCGCCGCACTGCTGGCCCGCAACGCCGTGGACAAGGGCCTGACGTCCAAGCCGTGGGTCAAGACGTCCGTGGCCCCGGGTTCCAAGGTGGTCACCGACTACTACGAGAAGTCGGGCCTGACGCCGTACCTGGAGAAGCTTGGCTTCTACATTGTCGGCTACGGTTGCGCCACCTGTATCGGCAACTCCGGCCCGCTGGATGCCGAGATCTCCGAGGCCGTCCAGGCCAACGACCTGTCGGTCACCGCAGTGCTGTCCGGTAACCGCAACTTCGAAGGCCGGATCAACCCGGACGTGAAGATGAACTACCTGGCCTCCCCGCCGCTGGTCATCGCCTACGCCCTGGCCGGAACCATGGACTTCGACTTCGAGTCGGACGCCCTGGGCAAGGACGACGCCGGCAACGACGTCTTCCTCAGGGACATCTGGCCGAACCCGGTGGAGGTCCAGCAGGTCATTGATTCCTCTATCGACAAGGAAATGTTCGCGCGCGGCTATGCGGGCGTCTTCGACGGCGATGAGCGCTGGAAGTCACTCGATACGCCGGCCGGCGACACCTTCGCTTGGGACCCGAACTCCACCTACGTGCGGAAGCCCCCGTACTTCGAGGGCATGAAGGCGAAGCCGGAGCCGGTCACCGACATCACCGGTGCCCGCGTGCTGCTGAAGCTCGGCGATTCGGTCACCACTGACCACATCTCCCCGGCCGGTTCGTTCAAGTCGGATACCCCGGCCGGACAGTACCTGCTGGCCAACGGTGTGGAGCGCAAGGATTTCAATTCCTACGGCTCACGCCGTGGCAACCACGAGGTCATGATCCGCGGCACCTTCGCGAACATCCGGATCAAGAACCAGCTGCTCGACGGCGTCGAGGGTGGCTTCACCCGGAACTTCATGCAGCCGGAGGGTCCGCAGGCCTACGTCTACGACGCAGCGCAGGACTACCAGGCCGCCGGCACGCCGCTGGTGGTCCTGGCCGGCAAGGAGTACGGCTCCGGCTCGTCCCGTGACTGGGCTGCCAAGGGCACCGCGCTTCTGGGCGTCAAGGCTGTCGTGGCCGAGAGCTACGAGCGCATCCACCGCTCCAACCTGATCGGCATGGGCGTCCTTCCCCTGCAGTACCCCGCCGGGGAAACCGCTGCCAGCCTGGGCCTGACCGGCACGGAGACCTTCGCCGTCGAGGGAGTCACCGCCCTCAACGAAGGCACCACGCCGAAGACCCTCAAGGTCACGGCAACGGCCGAAGACGGTTCCGCCACGTCCTTCGATGCGGTCCTGCGCATCGATACCCCGGGCGAGGCGGACTACTACCGCAACGGCGGCATCCTGCAGTACGTGCTGCGCCAGATCTCCGCGTAGGGCCCCGGGGTAAACCCGGCAGACGCTTTATCGCCGGCTTTACCCGGGGTGCGCGGAGATCGATCTCCGCCAGCTAGCGGAGGCTCCTCCCGGACGGGAGGAACTGCAGCAGGAAGGCCCCGGCCGGTCATTGACCGGCCGGGGCCTTCGCGTTCCGGCGCCCGGGCTGTTCCGGAGGCGTTAGAGTTAAAAGGCATGTCTACCACTCGAAGGAGGGGCCGTTGGGAATCTTGGAGACCGTCCGGAATCCGCAGGACCTGAGCAAGTTGTCCGAGGCGCAGCTGGATCAGCTGGCAGCCGAGGTCAGGGAATTCCTGATCGGCAATGTCTCCCAGACCGGAGGCCACCTCGGCCCGAACCTCGGCGTCGTAGAACTCACCATCGCGGTGCACCGGATCTTCGATTCGCCCCGCGACAGCATCGTTTTCGACACCGGCCACCAGTCCTACGTCCACAAACTCCTCACCGGCCGCCAGGACTTCAGCACCCTCCGCCAGCAGGGCGGACTCTCCGGCTACCCGGACCGCGCCGAGTCGCCGCACGACATCGTGGAAAGCTCGCATGCCTCCTCCTCGCTGTCCTGGGCGGACGGGATCTCACGGGCACGCCGGCTCACCGGCGACGGGGAACGCTACGTCATCGCCGTCGTGGGCGACGGCGCCCTGACCGGAGGCATGGCCTGGGAGGCCCTGAACAACATTGCCGCGGACAAGAAGCGCCGCGTGGTCATCGTCGTCAACGACAACGGCCGCTCCTACGCCCCGACCGTCGGCGGCTTCGCCGATTACCTGGCCTCGTTGCGGCCCACCATCGATTCCTTCCGCGCCACACCCGCGTACGAAGGCATGCTGGACTGGTGGCGCCGGAAGCTGCAGAACGGCGGCACGGTCGGGCAGTTCACCTACCGCAGCCTGCACGCCATGAAAAAAGGCATCAAGGACTGGTGGGCGCCCCAAGGCATGTTCGAGGACCTTGGGATGAAGTACATCGGCCCGGTGGACGGCCACAACCTCCAGGCCATGGAACACGCCCTCTCCACCGCCCGGAACTACGCCGGACCCGTGATCGTCCACGCCATGACCGAGAAGGGCCACGGCTACGCGCCCGCCCGCGCGCACGACGCGGACCAGTTCCACGCGGTCGGCATCATCGATCCGGAAACCGGCGAACCCACCGAGACCGGCGGCGCGAAATCCTGGACGTCCGTTTTCGCCGATGAGATCGCGGACCTCGCCGACGAGCGCAAGGACATCGTCGGCATCACCGGTGCCATGCTGATTCCCGTCGGGCTGCACAAATTCGCCGCCCGGCACCCGGAACGGGTGTTCGACGTCGGCATCGCCGAACAGCACGCGCTCACCTCCGCGGCCGGCATGGCCTTCGGCGGGCTGCATCCGGTGGTAGCCGTCTACGCGACCTTCCTGAACCGCGCCTTCGACCAGCTGCTGATGGACGTCGCCCTGCACAAAGCCGGGGTCACCGTGGTCCTGGACCGCGCCGGTGTCACCGGCCCCGACGGCGCCAGCCACCACGGGATGTGGGACATGGCCATGGTCCAGATCGTTCCGGGGCTGCACCTGGCCGCCCCGCGCGACGCCAGCCGGCTCCGCGAGGAACTGCGTGAGGCCGTAACCATCGGGGACGCGCCGAGCGTCATCCGCTACTCCAAGGGCAGCGTCGGCGCGGAAGTGGACGCCATCGAGCGGCTCAGCGACGGGGTGGACGTGCTCGCGCGGCGCCCCGACGGCTCGACCGAAAACGACGTCCTGATCGTCAGCGTCGGCGCGATGTCCGAACTCGCGCTGGACGTCTCGAACCGGCTCGGAGCCCAGGGCATCAGCTCCACCGTCGTGGACCCCCGCTGGCTGCTGCCCGTCCGGAAGTCCATCATCGCCCTCGCCTCGCACCACCGCCTTGTCGTCTGCATCGAAGACGGCGTGCGGGCCGGCGGTGTGGGCTCGCGGATCCGGCAGGAAATGCGGGCCGCCGGCGTGGACACGGCCTTGAACGAGGTGGGCCTCCCGGTCGAATTCCTCGACCATGGCAGCCGCAGCCAGGTCCTCGAGCGCGTCGGGCTGACCGCCAGGAAGATCACGCACGACGTCGTCGCCCAGGTCCTCGGGACCAAGGTGCCGTTCGCCCGGCCCCTGCCCGGGCAGGAGCACCCCAGCACCGGCAGCCTGCCGCTGCTGTAGCCAGCACGTCTGAACAGCGAATCCAAGAAGCAATACCGTCGCATGGCACCAGCCCTGGTGCCATCGCAGCACGGTCCAGGAAGGAACTGGCACATGAGCGGAATTATCCGGGTCTACAAACGGAATGAAGAAGGGGTCCTCGAGTTCAGGGAAGCCTGGTTTGACGAGGACTACAGCCAGTTCGTGATGAACCACGGCGTTGTAGGGCACCAAAGCAAAACCGAGGAGACCGACGTCGCGGATGCCGCCGCCGCCGAGGGACTGATGGATGCCTTCGCTGTGCAGTGCGCCGAGGACGGCTACGCGGAGATCCCCGAGGAGGACCAGTTCTGGGTCGTGGCCCAGTACGCCCTGAAGACCAAGGACGGCACCGACCGGGACCGCTACCTGGAGGAAAAAGCCAAGGACGCGCTCATCAGCCACCTGGCCTGGCGCGGCCTGGGCGTCGTGGACCGCTCCGAATTCGGCGACTCAAAACTCAACATCTTCTGCCTCACCCCGGACGTCAACAAGACCGTGAACGCCATCAAGGTCTGCATCCGCGGCGAGGATCTCGACTTCACCAAACTCAGCATCGGCGCGGCACCCTTCGGTGACACCGCGTTCAGGCTCAAGCACTCACCCAAGCCGGCCAACAGCTTCAGTTTGTAGTTCCCTCCGTAGTCCGTACTGCTAGTTCACATCAGCTTTGGGGGCAATCGATTGGAAGGCACAACGCCATGACGCCGAAATCCCGTGAACCAGGCCGCACTCCGCTTCCGCGGGGGATTGCGGCGCCGGCCCGGAGGTCCCTGGCGCATGCCGGGGTGGAAACCCTGGAACAGCTGGTGCAACTGGGCGAACGGAGACTCGCCGGCATGCCGGGGGTCTGCCCGCGCACCATGGCACAGCTCCAGGACGCCCTGGACGACCACGGGCTGGATCTTCCGGCCGGCTGACACGGGGGCCTGTCCGCGGCCGTTATAGGCTGAACCCCATGACTGAATACCGCCGTGTGGGAAATTCCGGGCTGACCGTCTCCGTCGTAGGCCTGGGCTGTAACAACCTTGGCCGGTCCCATACGGCGACCGAGTCGCAGGAGGGGACCGACGCTGTCGTGCATGCGGCCCTGGATGCCGGCATCACCTTCTTCGACGTCGCGGACAACTACGGCCGGGAACCGGGCCTCAGCGAAACGATGCTGGGCAAGGCCCTCGCCGGCCGCCGGGACGACGCCGTCATCGGCACCAAGTTCGGCATGGACGTCCGGGGCGCCAACGGCAACGATTTCGGGGCCCGCGGTTCCCGCCGCTATATCATCAAGGCCGCCGAGGCCTCGCTGCGCCGGCTGGGGACGGACTGGATCGACCTCTACCAGTTCCACACTCCGGACCCGCTGACGCCCATCGACGAGACGCTCGCGGCCCTGGAGGAGCTCGTGACGAGCGGCAAGGTCCGCTACCTCGGCCACTCCAACCGCGCCGGCTGGCAGATCGCCGAAGCCGAATTCGTGGCACGGGCACGGGGCGGCTCCCGCTTCATCTCCAGTCAGAACCACTACAACCTGCTGGACCGCCGCGCGGAGCTGGAGGTGACCCCCGCCGCCGAAGCCTACGGACTCGGTGTCCTGCCCTACTTCCCGCTCGCCAACGGGCTGCTGACCGGCAAGTACTCCCAGGGGGCCGCCCCGGCGGGTTCCCGGCTCAGCCACACCCGCACCAACCTGGTGCACGACGCCGACTGGGAGCAGCTGGAGGCGTTCGGCGCCTTCGCCGCCGCCCGCGGCCTCAACGAGATCCAGGTCGCGTTCTCCTGGCTCGCCGCCCGGCCGTCCGTGAGCAGCGTCATCGCCGGCGCCACCCGGCCCGAGCAGGTCCTGCAGAACGCCGCGGCGGTGGCCTGGATTCCCAGCGCCGCGGACCTGGCCGAACTCGACGACCTGTTCCCGCGGACGCCCAAAGTGGCGCTGTTCTAGGGGAACGCTGTGCCCACCCACTCCGTTCTGCTGGACGTCGATACCGGAATCGACGACGCCCTGGCCCTCGTCTACCTGCTGTCGCGCCCGGAAGTGCACATCCAGGCGATCACCTGCACGGCCGGCAACGTAGGCGCCCGGCAGGTGGCCCTGAACAACCTGGCGCTGCTGGAGCTGTGCGGCCGGCCCGGGATCGAAGTGGCCATCGGCGCCGAGGTGCCGCTGGAAATTCCGCTGGTCACCACCGAAGAAACACACGGCCCGCAGGGGATCGGCTACGCCGAGCTTCCGGCTCCCCGCCAAGCGATCTCGGCCCGGCACGCCGTCGACGTCTGGGTGCAGGAGGCCCGCGCGCATCCGGGGGAGCTGACCGGCATCATTACCGGGCCGCTGACAAACTTTGCGCTGGCCCTGCGCCGGGAACCGGAACTGCCGCGGTTGCTCAAGGACCTGGTCATCATGGGCGGCTGCTTCAACTACCAGGGCAACACCACTCCCACGGCGGAATGGAACGTCTCGGTCGACCCGCACGCCGCGAAGGAGGTCTTCACGGCCTACCGTGGAGCGCCCGAGGACCGGCTGCCGCTGGTGTGCGCACTGGAAACCACGGAGCTGATCGAACTGCGGCCGGAACACCTGCAACGCCTGGCCGAGGCGGCCGGCGCGCCGCCGGAACCGGTCCTGCCGGAGCAGCCGGCCGGCCAGCGCAGCACCTCGCCGAACCCGCTCGTGGCCTGCCTGTCGGACGCGATCCGGTTTTATCTGGAATTCCACCGGCAATACGACCAGGGCTACGTGGCGCACATGCACGATGCCTTCGCGGCCTGCGCCGCCGTCGGACGTACCCCGGTGCTCACCCGGCTGGCCACGGTCGACGTCGAAACGTCCTCCGCGATGCTCAGGGGCACCACGGTGGCGGACTACCGGGGGCTGTGGGGCTTGCCGCCCAACGCCCGGATCGTCGCCGCCAACGATCCGGACCAGTGTTTTGACGAACTGATCACCTCCGTGGGCGCCTTGGCCCGGGAGATCGGGCGGGGCTAGCTGGCCTGTCCGCGGTCCGTGGTGGGAGCACGACCTCCCGCTCGCTAGGATGGTAGCTGCGCCGAGGTGACATAGGCGGATGTTGCAGCTACCCCAGCCGAAGGACCCTTTTCCATGTCACAGCCGTCCCTGACCCACCCTGCCTCCGGCCCCGCGTCTGGAACGGCGGCCGGCCGACGCCGCCGCCTGCTGGAACTTGCCGGCGCCGCCGCCATCGCGGCCACCTACGTCTTCCTGGTGCTCACCCAGCCCGCGGACATCGCCAACGGCCCGGCCAGCTTCTCGGCCCTGGTGGCGCTGGGCGGATTCCTGCTCGGCGCCATGCTGCTGATCGCCGCCGTGCTGCCGGTGCTCCCCACCTCCACCCTGGTCCTGATGCCGGTGGCGCTGGTGCTGAACGTGGTCCTGGGCCAGCTCATGGGCGCCACCGGACTGCCGTTCTACTTTGACGCGATCGGCACCGTCCTGATCGCCGTCCTCGCCGGCCCGGCGGCAGGTGCCGCCACGGGTGCGCTGAGCAGCATCGTGTGGTCCTTCTTCAACCCGACGGTCCTGCCGTTCGCGGCCGGCGCGGCGCTGATCGGCTTCCTGGCCGGCGTCGCCGCCCGCGGTGGACTGTTCCGCCGCTTCTACCTCGCGCCGGTCGCCGGTTTCCTCACCGGTGTCCTCGCCGGCGTCGTCTCCGCCCCGATCGCGGCCTTCGTCTTCGGCGGCACGGCAGGCGTGGGCACCGGGGCGATCGTCAGCGCCTTCCGCGCCATGGGCGACACCCTGCTCGCCGCCATCACCAAGCAGGCTCTGATCTCAGACCCCATGGACAAGGCGATCGTCTTCACCATCGCCGCGCTGCTCGTCTACGCCCTGCCGCGCCGCACGACCTACCGGTTCCCCTTCGTCCGGCGCTTCCGGGTGCTTGCCGGCAAGGCACCGGGAACGCCCGAAGCCTGAGCCGTGCCCCCTGGAAGCACTCGCTCCGGCCTCCACCCGTTTACTGCACTGACCGTGGCCGTCAGCGCAGCCATCATTACGACGGCGGCGGCCAGCTGGCCGCTGTCGCTGGCGGTGACGCTGAGTGCGGGACTGCTGGCCGGGCTGGCCGGGGTGGCGCGCCGGGTGCTGGCCGCCGCCGCGGTCATCCTGGTTCCTTTCGGGCTCTCGCTGCTGATGCTGCACGGCCTCTTCTTCCCGGAGGGCCGTACCGTCCTCGCCGCCTGGGGACCGGCGAGGGTCACCGCGGAAGGGCTGGGCTTCGCCCTGGAAGCAGGAACGCGCACCGCAGCCTGGGTACTCGTGCTGCTCCTGTTCTCCTTCACCGTCAGCGTCCCGGATCTCGTCGCCGCCCTCACCGCACGCCGGGTGCCCCGGCAGCTCAGCTATATCCTGGCATCCACCCTGACCCTGTTGCCCGCCGTTGCACGCAGGCTCGACCGTATCCAACAAGCGCAGCAAGCCCGCGGCCTGGTGCTACGCGGCGGACTCCTGTCCCGGCTCGCGGCCGTCCGGCTGCAGATGGTGCCGCTGGTGCTGGGGCTGATCGAAGATGCCGGCAGCCGCTCCCAGGCGCTGGACGCGCGCGGCTTTGCCCGGCCGGGACCACGGACAAGCTACCGGACCCTGACGGACCCGCCGGCGCAGCGCCGGCTCCGTGCCGCAGCCCTGCTGCTCGCGGCAGCGGCGGTCCTGCTCCGCGTGGCCACCTCCTGGCCGGGATTGGGAAAACCATGAACAATCCGCTGCTGAGTGCCGATATCACCGGCTTCACCTTCCACGGCGACGATGTCCCGACGCTGCATCGGCTTGGAATCAGCGTGGCCGGCGGGACCCTGACAGCGGTCCTGGGCGGGTCCGGAAGCGGCAAATCCACCCTGGGCAGGCTCCTCGGCGGCTGGCTCCGGCCCGGGGACGCCGGCGACCTGCGCGGCCGCCTGACACTCGCCGGCAGCACGCTGGAGTTCCGGGGCGGGTCCGGTGATCCGCGGATCGACGCCGCCGCCTGGTCCGGGCGGGTGGCCTACGTCCCGCAGGACCCGGCGTCCATGCTTTCCACGGTAAGCGCCACCGTCGCCGAAGAACTGGCCTTCGGCCTGGAAAACCGCGGCACACCCCGGCCGGAGATGCTCCAGGAGGTAGGGCGAAACGCCGAAGTCCTTGGCCTCACCGCGCTGTTGGACCGCGACCCGGCCACGCTGTCCGGCGGCGAACTGCGCCGGCTGGCGCTGGGGTGCGCCCTCATAACCCGTCCCGACGTGCTGATCCTGGACGAGCCCGTGGCGTCGCTGGATGCCGACGGCGCGGCGCAGCTCCGGACGCTGGTCCGCGGGCTGACCGCCGCGGGGACCGCCGTCGTGCAGCTCAGCCAAAGCGCGGACGAACTGGCCCGGTCCGCCGATCACTGGGTTGTGCTCGACGCCGGGACGGTAACGGCCGCCGGGCGCCCCGGCGTCGTGGCAGCCTCGCCGCAGCTCGCCGCGACGGGGGTCGTCGTGGTGGCGCCCCCGGGGAGCGCACAGCCAACCCGGGCCGCCCTGCCGCCGGCGGGGGCCGGCGACCGCGTCCCGCAGCTGGACGTCAGGGGCCTGTCCTTCGGATATCCCGCTCCCGACGCCCCGTACCGGCGGCAACTCCTCGCAGGCCTTGACCTGGTGGTACGGGCGGGGGAGACCGTGGCCATCACCGGCCCGAACGGTGCGGGCAAATCGACCCTGTTGCGTTCCCTCAACGGCCTGCTCAGGCCGACTGCCGGGGAAATACGGATCCGCGGGGGCAGCATCGCCGGCGTCCCCGCCGGGACGCTGGCCGCGGAGATCGGCCTGCTGTTCCAGCACCCGCGTGACCAGCTCTTTGAACGGACCGTGCTGCGGGAAGTGAGCTTCGGGCTCCGTAAGCTGTTGGGCCGCGAGCGTGCCGTGGCGAGGGCAGCGGAAGCGCTGGCCGCCGTCGGGCTGGCCGGCGCCGCCGACGCGCACCCCGCGGAGCTGGCCTCCTCGCAGCAGCGGCTGCTCGCCCTGGCCACCGTGCTGGCCCGGGACCCTGCCGTGCTGGCGCTGGACGAACCCACCGTCGGGCTGGACCGGCACGGGCTCGAGGCCCTGCAGGCCGCCGCCGAAGCCGCGGCCGCGCGGGGCGCCGCCATCGTGCTGGTCACGCACGACCTCGGCTATGCGCACAGGACAGCACGCCGGGTGCTGGAGCTCAGGGACGGCAGGCTGACGGACGCTTGATTTCCGGCGGCGATGCCAGGGCGGCCGGTATCCCTTTACTCGCGTTCCACCGGACTGCCGCTGCAGACGTCCGCCACCAGGTCGGCCAGCCCGTCCACGCCGCGCGAGGCACGGATCGCGCTGCCGATCCGGCTGCTCGCTTCCCGGTAGGAGCTGTCGGACAGGACGGCGCGGACTGCTCTGGCGACGGCTTGGGGCCTGGCCCGGTTGGTCCGCAGGTTGATTCCGGTGCCCGACCAGGCCACGCGGGCGCACACTTCGGGCTTTTCCTCGGTCTGGCCTGCCACGACCAGCGGCACGCCGTGCCGGAGCGCGAACTGCACTCCGCCGTAGCCTCCGTTGGTGACCAGGACGTCGGTCCTGGGCAGCAGTTCGTCGTAGGGCAGGTAGGAGGCGACCCGGACGTTGTCCGGCAGCGGGCCGGAGAGCGTGTCCACCGGACGGCCGCCGGTGCTGACCACGACGAGGACGTCGTCCTGCGCCAGGCCCTCGACGGTGGGACGGACCAGGTCGTCGAAGTCCCTGTTCGCGACGGTTCCCTGGGTGACGTGGACAACCGGGCGGCCGGCGTCGAGATCATCCCACCATGGCGGCAGCGTGGCCGCGCCGGAAGCGCCGGTGGACCCCTTGCCGCCGGAAGACACCGGACCGACGAAGTGGACCGTTCCGGGAAGGTCGGAGCGCGGGTATTCGAAATCCGGAACGGTGAACTGGGCGATACGGTCGGCGGCGCGGGGCCAGTCCATGAAGAAGGTCGGGAATGGCGAGCCGGTGACGTCCCGGGCGACGTGGTCGGCGTACTTCTGCACCGGACCGAAGACCACCCTTTCGGTCAGGGTCTGCAAGGCGCGGTTCCGAACCCGCCCCAGCAATCCCGGCATCGGGGGAATGCCCAGCCCGTACGGGGCGGTGTCCCGGCTGGCCAGGCTCAGCGGGACGATGCCGCAGTTGATGACCGCGGGCCGGCCGGACCGTGGTCCGGCCAGCAGCAACGCCGCGCCCATGAAGAGTGATTCGGCCAGGACAGCGTCGACCGGGCGCACCGCGGACGCGGCGAGGATGGCTTCATACTGAGCCCTGCCCGGACGCATGAAAATCTCCTGGATATCGAAGCGGATCCCTTTTGGCCCCTTCAGGCCGATGCGCCCGGGAAAGGCATCATCCAGGCGGCTGTCATCAAAATCCGCCTCCGGTGGCAGCGGGATGAAGGAGGCACCGGTCCGGGCGACCTGGTCCTCGAAGCGCCGACCGGCCAGGAATCGGACACCGTGCCCGTGTTCGACCAGGCCGGCGGCAACCGCGAGCATCGGCGTGACGTGGCCGACCAAGGGGCTGGAGCAGACGAGTACCGATGCCATGGTGTCTCCTTGCTGGGTGGTTGTGTTGTCCCAGTTTTCATTGCTGTGGGCAGTAGTCAATATGGCAAGGGAAACTACCAGTCCGCGGCGCTACCGTTCCGCACTGCCATCCTCGAGGTGCCGAGGCGCAGGCAGTGCTCGCCCAGGAGAATGTGAGGGATGGACTGTTGGGCCTGGCCTCCTTCGCCGCGGAACTCAATGGCAGGATAGGCCAGTTGTGGCAGGCGACGGCGGCTGCCGCACAGGGCGACCCGGACATCGCTTCCGCGCATGCCGGCCTGCAGGAGCGGATCCGTGCGGACTTCGTGACCATCGCCCGCTTGCTGAAGCAGCGCGCGGGGCTGCGGACGGATGTTCCGGTGGAAGAGGTGGCGCTGACGCTCTGGCTTCTCACGTCCCCCTATCAGTATGAACACCTGGTGGTGCAGGCCGGGTGGACGGAGGAGCGCTACATCGCCTGGCTGCAGCGGGTCCTTCTCGAGGCGGCGCTGGCGCCCGGAGAGTGATGGCCGGGAGCTGTGTTCCCGTGCTGCCGCACACGGCAACGGCCGCCACCCGGAGCGCCACAGTCGTGGGACCGAACGGCGGCTGTCGCCGGCAGCGGCGGGCTTTACGCGGCTGGCCCGGACGCCACCCCCGGCGTCTGGAACTTCCTGCCGGTGACCCGCTCGGAGGCGCCGACCCGGTCCAGATAGGGAGTGATGCCGCCGAGGAACATCGGCCAGCCCGCGCCGAGGATCATACACAGATCGATGTCCTCGGGGCCCGCCACGACGCCCTCATCGAGCATCATCCCGATTTCCTCCGCCAGCGCATCCTGCGTCCGGCGCAGCACATCCTCGCCGGTGGACGGCGTGTTGCCGAAGGACATCAGGGCCAGGGTCTCGGCCGGAATGAACGGCTTGCCGTCCGGGCCGTTCCCGGGTGCCCAGATGGACTTCACACCGTTGTCGATGAGCTTCTGCAGGTTCTGCGAGACCGGGAAGCGGCCCCCGAAGGCAGCGTGCAGGGATTCCTGGACGTGCTGCGCCACCGGCAGCCCTACCATGGCGCCGAGCGTGAACGGCGTCATTGGCAGGCCCATCGGGCGCAGGGCATTGTCCGCCACCCCGGCGGGAGTGCCCTCGTCGAACGCCGCAGTCACTTCGCCCATCAGGCGCAGCAGGATGCGGTTGACCACGAAGGCCGGGGCGTCCTTGACGAGCACGGCGGTCTTGTTGAGTCCCTTGGCGAGCTCGAAGGCGGTGGCCAGCGCGGCGTCGTCGGTCGCAGGCGCGCGGACGATCTCCAGCAGCGGCATCACGGCCACCGGGTTGAAGAAGTGGAACCCCACCAGCCGCTCGGGGTGCCGCAGCTCCCCGGCCATCGCGGTGACGGAAAGCGAGGAGGTGTTGGTGGCGAGGATGCACTCGGGTGAGACGATCGCCTCGAGTTCCTTGAAGACCTGCTTCTTGACGGTGAGTTCCTCGAACACCGCCTCGATCACAAAATCGGCGTCGGCGAAGGCGTCCTTGGACACCGAACCGGTCACGAGGGCACGCGTCCGGTTGGCGGCGTCGGGACTGATCCGCTTCTTGGCCAGCAGCTTGTCCACCTCGGCGTGGACATAGCCCACGCCCTTGTCCACCCGGGCCTGGTCAATGTCCGTCAGCACCACGGGCACCTTGAGCTGGCGGGCGAAAAGCAGTGCGAGCTGGCTGGCCATCAGGCCCGCGCCCACGACGCCGATCTTGGTCACCGGGCGCGCGAGCTTGCGGTCCGGGGCGCCGGCCGGGCGCTTGGAGCGCCGCTGCACGAGGTCCAGGAAGGCGTAGACGGTGGAGCGGAACTCGTCGGTCTGCATGAGGTCCGCCAGGGTCTCGCATTCGAGTGCGGCGGACTGGGCCTGCGTCATGGTGCGGTTGGCTTCCATCACGTCCAGGACCTTGGCCGGCGCCGGTGAGGCGTTCGAGGTCTTGGCCTCCACGAAGGCGCGGCCGGCGGCGACGGCCCGCGCCCAGCGTTCGGCAACCCCCGGGCTGGAAGGGTCGACGGCGTTGGCACGTTCCGGCGCCGCGGTGCCGGCGATGACCTGCGCGGCCCACCCGAGGGACTGCTCCACGAAGTCGGCGGGCTCGAAGATTGCGTCGGCCATGCCGAGCTCGTAGGCCTGCGGCCCGGTGAGGGTGCGGTTGTTGCTCAGCGGGTTCTCGATCATCACCTTGAGGGCGTTCTCGGGACCGATCAGCCGCGGCAGGATGTACACGCCGCCCCAGCCCGGGATGAGGCCGATGAAGGCCTCGGGCAGGGCCAGCGCGCCGGCGCCGGTGGACACCGTGCGGTAGGTCGACTGCAGTGCGATTTCCAGGCCGCCGCCGAGGGCGAGACCGTTGATGAAGGCGAAGCTGGGGACTCCGAGGTTGGCCAGGGTGGCATAGACGTCGTGGCCCAGCCGGGCCATCCGCAGCCCGTCGTCGCGGCCGTTGAGGGACTTCACCGTGGACAGGTCCGCCCCGGCCGCCAGGAAGTACGGCTTGCCGGTGACGCCGACGCCGACGATCTCGCCGCGGGCGGCGCGCTCCTTCAGTCCTTCCAGGATGGTGCCCAGTTCGATCAGGGTGTTCGGGCCCAGCGTGGTCGGCTTGGAGTGGTCCAGCCCGTTGTCCAGGGTGACCAGGGCGAAGGTGCCGGGGCTCGTGCCGTCGACGGGGGGCAGCTCTATGTCCTGGACGTAGGAGTGGGTGACCGTCTCGTTCGGGAAGAGATCGGCCAGCTGGCGGAAATCGGCGGCGCTCATGCTGCGGCTCCAGTCTCGGTGGTGGTGGTCTCGGCGGCTTCGGCGTCTGCAGTACCGACGGCTTCGCCGTACTCGGCGTGGTGCGGGTTCTCCCAGATGACGGTGGCTCCCATGCCCAGTCCGATGCACATTGTGGTCATGCCGAAGCGCACGGAGGGATCCTCCTCGAACTGGCGGGCCAGCTGGTTCATCAGCCGCACCCCGGAGGACGCCAGCGGGTGCCCGACGGCAATCGCTCCGCCGTAGCGGTTGACCTGCGGGTCGTCGTCGGCGATGCCGAAGTGGTCCAGGAAGCTGAGCACCTGGACGGCGAAGGCCTCGTTGATTTCGAAGAGGCCGATGTCCGCGATGCCGAGGCCGGCGTTCCTGAGCGCCTTTTCGGTGGCCGGGACCGGTCCGATGCCCATGACTTCGGGTTCGACCCCGGCATAGGCGTAGCTGACCAGCCGCATGCGAACCGGCAGGCCCAGCTCCTCGGCGGCCTCAGCGGAAGCGAGCAGGGCCGCCGTGGCGCCATCGTTGAGGCCGGCGGCATTGCCGGCGGTGACCCGGCCATGGGCCCGGAACGGGGTCTTCAACGCGGCGAGGTCATCCAGCGACGTTCCCGGCCGCGGCGGCTCGTCCACGGTGTTGACCGTCCAGCCCTGGCCGGGCTTCATGGTGGCGACCGGGACCAGGTCCGGCTGGATCTGGCCGTTGGCGTAGGCGGTCGCCAGCTTGTCCTGGGACGCGACGGCGTAGGCGTCGGTGCGGTCCTTGGTGATGGCCGGGAAGCGGTCGTGCAGGTTCTCGGCCGTGTTGCCCATGTTCAGGGCGGCCGGGTCCACGATCCGTTCGGACAGAAAGCGCGGGTTGGGGTCCGCGCCGGCGCCCATCGGGTGGTTGCCCATGTGCTCGACACCGCCGGCGATCACGACGTCGTAGGCGCCGAAGCCGATGCCGCTCGCCGTCGTGGTCACGGCGGTCATCGCGCCGGCGCACATCCGGTCGATCGCGAAACCCGGGACGGTGCGGGGGAGGCCGGCCAGCAGGGCGGCGCTGCGTCCGATGGTCAGGCCCTGGTCGCCGGTCTGGGTGGTGGCGGCGATGGCGACCTCGTCGATGCGGTCTGCGGGCAGGGACGGGTTGCGGCGCATCAGTTCCCGGATGCATTTGACCACGAGGTCGTCGGCGCGGGTTCCGGCGTAGATGCCTTTCTCGCCCGCGCGGCCGAAGGGGGTGCGGACGCCGTCGACGAAGACGATATCGCGGACGGCGCGGGGACCTGCGGTGCGGGGATTCGCGCTGCTGGGTTTTCCGCTACTGGGTTTTCCGCTGCTGCGGGCTTGGCTCACGTGGTACTCCTCATTGAGACATGGGTGCCGGACCGGGGCCGGTGGCAGCGGGAGCCAACGGCGCCATCGTCCAGGCGGTATCAGTCACTATGTTACTCATGAGTAATATAGCTGGCAAGGTGTCCAGCCGCAGGCCGTTGCACGGGGCCAGCGAGACCGGGCCGTGCCGGCAGTGCGGGCTCCTAGGCCGCGGTGACGGCGACGGTCCGGGTGGCCAGGATCCTTCCCGTGATCCAGTGCACGTAGTCGATGGCGACGGTGTAGCGCCCTGCAGCCGGCGGGCGCAGCAGGAAATCAAACTTCTCTGCCGCACCGGACCTGATGATGCTCGTGAGCAGCGGCTGGCCGGCCAGCGAGGGCTGTACGGCGGGGCCGGTCGGATTGGGAGTATTCCAGAAAGGGCGGCCGTCGTGGGCGATGAGTTCGGCAATGTTCGCCGGTTTGCCGGCCGCGTCCAGGAACCGTGTGCGGGTCGGGAAGTAGTCGACGTTCACCATGCGCACCAGGGTCGGGGCGTTGCGGCCGCCGGCAACGTTGGCTCGCATCGCGGAGACCGCCCATACCCTGTCGCCTCTGGGGCGGTTGGCGACCGTGCCGCCGAGGAGAACAAAGTGTTTGGGCTCGAAGCGGTTGAGGCCCGCGTCGTCTCCGGACAAACCGGCCGCATGGTTCAGCTCGTGCCAGCGCGCGTCGATCGAGAACGGCGCGATCAGAGTCTCTGTCGCGATGTCGTAGAGTGGCCCGTCCACCGAATGGCGGCGGGTCCCCGGTGGCGGCGGGGAGGTTTTGCTGACTGGGGGATCGACGATGATCGGCCCGAACATTCCCATTTGGACGTGCAGCGGGGTGTTGACGTGGCAGTGGTAGAAGTAGGTTCCGGAGGAGCCGCGGTTGGGGTTCCCGGACTCGCCGACCTCCGGCCTCCACTGGTACGTGTAGTGCCCGGTGACTTCGAACGAGGTGTGGCCGACGCCGTCGTTCCGCGGGTCGGGTTCGATGCCGTGCCAATGGATGGTGTGGACCTTTTTGCTGGGTTTGACGGTTCCATGGAACAACTGGCCCTCCGTGAGCCGCAACAAGGGGCCGGGGAGTCCGCGCCCCGACTTGCCATTCTCGAAGCTCCAGATTTCGTGTTCGGAGCCGTTCGGGAACTTCAATTTCCTGCTGAAGAAGTCGAATTCCATGGTGACGTCGGGACGCAGGGCAAACTGGGTTTCGGGGCTTCCCTCATGGGGTTGTTCGGAGGCGAATTCCACCTGGCTCCGGTACTTGTGGTGGCCGTCCGCCGCGGTGCCGGGAAGACCCGATTCAGGGCTCGAGTCCGCGGCCAGTACCCAGTCGGCGACGAGACCGCCGGGGTAGAGGCCGCCGGCAGCTGTCTGTGAGGGCTCCGCATGGCAGTGCATCGGATAAGTCCAGTCGCCAGTCCTGGCCTTCCATACTTCGTCCACCACCTCGGGCGGCCGCCGGACCGGAAGCACTGACTCCTTTCGGTCCAGCGGAGCCAGTTGAACGGTGTCCTCCCACTGCTGGAGCAGGACGTCCCCCGTCGCGCTGACCCGTCCACCGGAACGGGGAAAGTCAACGCCGTTGGCGCGCACGGTCCAGACGTGGTTGCCGTGGAAGTGCAGCTGATGGTCCACGATCCCCGCGTTGACCATTCTCATCAGCTGGCCGGTGCGGACGGCGCCGGGGCCGGGCGAGGCGCTGAAATTCCGCACGTCAGTGTCGCGCGGATGGCCCGAGGGCAGGGTGTCCTGCTTCCGTCGTTCGTTCAATACGTCATCTGTGGTGGCTCCCAGCGACTGGAAACCCGCGTACCCGTTGACGGTGAAGTACCGTGGCACGGCCGGTGTTGAGGCCGGATTCACGGTTTGGCCGCGGGAAGCGATGCGGGCCCAGCCAGGATCCACGTCGTGGCACAACCATAGCCACTGGCGCTCAAACTCCGTCCCGCCGGGGGAGAGCTGCCAGGCATTGCGGGGGTCTATGACCACGAGTCCGCCGTAGAGGCCCAGGGTCCGTTCCACGGGATCGTTGCCCGGGTCCGAGAACAGGTAGGTTCCAGGCGGCGGTGCCGTGAACTCAAGGAGGCGTGAAGCTCCCGGAGCTACCGGGCCCGTCCCGACATCCCCGCCGGTTGGGCCGGCGCTATGGAACCGGAGTTCGTGCGGCTGCGAAAGATGGTTGCGCACGATCACCCGGATGGTGCTGCCGGTCTCGGCTATGAGGGTCCGGTCCGGAAAATAGCTGGCCCAGTGTCCCCTCCTCGCCAGGTACTCTCCGGGATGCGCCGGGTCCGGCAGCAGCGGTGCGGGCCTGCCGTGCGGCGGCAAGGCGGCGGCCAGCGGATAGGTCCTGCTGGCCACAGCCTGCCCGGCGGCCGTGAAGACCCGGGGACTCAGAACCAGCGATGGCAGCGCGTCCGACACCGTGGTGCGGCGCTCGCCGAAGCCCCGGTGATACACCAGAGAGCCGTCCACCATCGGCACGTAACCTTCGTTGATGTGGATGTCCAAGGTGTTCATGGCCGCGCCCCGTTCGCCGTCAGGGCGGGCAGCGAAAGCGGCAGGGTCCGGTCCTGATGCTCGTCCGAGTACTCCAGCTCCAGGTCCAGGGAATCCCGCGGCGCCAGGTAGCTGATCAGAATGTGCTCGGTGCCATGCGGAGCGAGGGGGCCCGGGGCGCGGTCGGAGTCCTGTGGGGTAATTGTTGTAGCTGGCGATCTCAGCTTCAAACGAAGCTGCCCCGGGCTGAACAGGACCGGCTGGGGCCCGGCGTTCTGAAGCTGTACTTCCAGCAACACGACGTCCGCCCACGTAAGGTTCACCGGTTCCGGCCCCGCCGGATCCTCGAAGGTTTCGGCGTCGTGGCCGTGGCCGGCGCCGCCCAGGTCTTCCCTGGTGCTGACCCGCCGGAACTGGGTGCCGCTCCCGGGACCGGTGCCTTCCGTGATGTGCGAAGCTGCTGCCGCCAGACTCTTGAAGGCGGTTCGGCCCTGGGCATCCAGGCGCGCAAGTCGCCCGGCACGGACCACGGTCAGGGATCCGAATGCTGTGGCGACGCCGGGGGTCGTGTGCTGCGGACTTCGCGCGACAACGCCGTAGGTGCCTCCCGCCAGCAGCAGGAAAGCGCCGCCGCCCAGCACCAATCCGAACTGGCGGCGGCTCAAGCCCCGATCTGTGAACTGGCTGGTACGAGAATGCATGAGGCCCCGATTCCTTCGCGGATTTCGCTCATCCTGATCGCAGCCGCCTAGGGAAACCTTGTAGGTAGCTAGGGACAGCTCCTGCGCGGAGTGCGGGTGCGGACCAGGGCTGCCGACCCTGCGGCCAGGCGCAGCAACCCCGCGTCAAGTCCGAGGACGGCGAGCTGTTCTCCGCGGCGGCCGTGGCCGGCGTGGCTGGGGACCCGACAGCTAGGACACAGTCGACGCGAGGCAGGGGAGGGTGGAGAAACCCTGGACCGGAACGACCGACGGCCCGGAGGAGCCGGCGCTACTCGGCGGGCTCGGCTGTGGCCTCAGGCGCTGCAGCCTTAGCGGCCCTTTCCGGCAGCGGGCCCGGGTTGAGGAAGGCCTCAGCGATCAGCGGGGCGGTGAGTTCTATCTGCCACTGCCTCGCGCCAAGGTTCTGCAGTTCCTCTGCCACACCATCCTCGCTGAGTTCCGCCGGCGGACGCCAGGCTACCCGGCGCAGGTAGTCGGGGGTCAGCAGGTTCTCCACCGGCAGGTTCAGTTCCTCCGCCTTGGCCTGCAACTTGGGCCGGGCGGTGGCAAGCCGTGCGGCGGCCTCCGGATCGCGGTCCGCCCAGACGCGCGGCGGCGGGGGAGCGTTGGTGGGCAGGTGAAGCGGCGGGAGCTCCTCGAGGGTCCGGGCTGTGCTGATGCAGCGCAGCCAGCGCGGCGCCTCCCGCTGGGCGGCGCGGCCGTGGAATCCCTTGGTGCCCAGCAGTTGCGGGACCGTGCTGGGCATGGCCTTGGCCGCGGACACGAGGGCCGAGTCCGGAATGAGCCGGCCGGGCGCAACGTCGCGCTTCTGCGCCAGTGAGTCGCGTTCCAGCCAAAGTTCACGGACAGCGGCCAGCTGGCGGCGGTCGCGGATCTGGTGGAGTCCGGAGGTCTTGCGCCAGGGGTCGACGCGGGGCGGGGCCTGACCGGCCCCGAGGATCGCGGCGAACTCCTGTTCGGCGAAGTCGAGCTTGCCGTCCGCCACGAGGAGCTCAATGAGTTCCTCACGCAGCTCGGTGAGGACCTCGACGTCGAGGGCCGCGTAGCGCAGCCAGGGTTCCGGGAGCGGGCGCGTGGACCAGTCGGCGGCAGAGTGTTCCTTCGCCAGGCCGAAGCCCAGGAGCTGTTCGATGACGGCAGCGAGGCCCACCCGTGGCAGGCCGGCGAGTCGGGCTGCGAGCTCGGTGTCGAAGAGCTTGTCCGGCCACATGCCGAGCTCGGACAGGCAGGGCAGGTCCTGGCTGGCTGCGTGGAGGATCCATTCCACGCCGCTCAGGGCTTCGTTGACGATCCGCAGGTCGCCGAAGGCTTCGGGGTCGATCAGCCAGGTGCCGGAACCTTCACGACGGATCTGGACCAGGAAGGCGCGCTGGCCGTAACGGAAGCCGGAGGCCCGTTCGGCGTCCACTCCGGCGGGGCCGTGGCCTGCGGCAAGAGCCGCGGCGCAACGTTCCAGGCCGGACTGGGTTTCGATCACCAGCGGCACGCCGTCGCGCGGTGCATCGAGGTCGATTACCTCGGGGACCAGGCTGTCGAAGCCCTCCACGGTGATATGGGCTGGGGTTTCAGCGGCCGGAGCGCCGGCCGTGGTGATTTCCGGTATTTGAGGGGTCATGATGACTCCAGTTTACCGACAACCCGGCGCGGGGGACTTCGCCCCGGCTAAATCAGGGCCGAAGCGGCGCCCGCTCAAGGCTGATCGCGCCGGCGGCGGGGAAGCGGGGAGACGCCCTCAGGCAGCGGCGGAAGACCCGCGAAAGTGCAGACCATTGCTGACCACGCCTCCAGATGCAAGGTGATGTCCGCGCTGGCAGGGGTCCAGGAGGCGCGCAGTTCGATGTCGATCGAATTGGGCCGGTCGGAGAGCGTGCCGAAGCTTTCGGACAACACCCTCGTCGCAGTGCCGCCGGCCGAACGGTAGGGCGCGGCATGGGTGTCCAGGGCTTCCACGAGCCAGGTCCACGCGACCGAACCGAGCATTTCGTCATTGCCCATCTCGGGCTCCAGCTGGGCGCGGATGTACGTGACGATCCTGAATTCCCCGTCCCAGACCGCGGAACCGTCGGGATCATGCAGCAGGATGAAGCGGCCGGTGGCCAGTTCGACGTCGTCCCTCCCCGAAGCGGGCGCGAGGGCGGCTGCCGCCGGACCATGGACGGCTCCGGCTCCCGGGGCTCCCGGGACGAGGACTTCGGCCCCGAGGGCCACGGCGAAGGGTGCCAGCCTCGAGGGCGCCGGAATCTCCTCCAGGCGCAGTTCACTGCGGCACCGTGCTTGTCGAAGGGTTCCCAGGGCAAAGAGGAAATCTGCCGGAACCTGGTCGAGTGCGTTCACAATGGAAGATTATGCAACGCGGGGTGGGAAGCCCGGCAGGCTCGCCGCCCGGCCGGGCGGGCAAGCCGCTGCCCGGCCGGGCACGTGCCGGCAGGGCAGCGGCGGGCCCGGCGGAAGCGGGGCGGGCGGCGGCCGGTGTCAGAGGGCCGCGAGCTCGCGCTTGATGGCCGCGATGAAGGCATCAACGTCTTCCTCTGTGGTGTCGAAGGAACACATCCAGCGGACCTCGCGGGCCGCCTCATTCCAGTCGTAGAAGCGGAAGGAGGTGCGCAGCCGGTCCGCGACACCGGCCGGCAGGACCGCGAAGACGCCGTTGGATTCGGTCTTCTGGCTCAACTGGACTCCCGGAATCGATTCGACGCCGGCACGCAGCCGGGCCGCCATCGCATTGGCGTGGGAGGCCGAGCGCAGCCACAGGTCACCCTCGAGCAGCGCGATGAACTGTGCGGACATGAAGCGCATCTTGGAGGCCAGCTGCATGTTCATCTTGCGCAGGTAGACCAGGCCGTGGGCCGCTTCCGGGTTCAGCGCCACGACGACCTCGCCGAAGAGCAACCCGTTCTTGGTGCCGCCGAAGGAGAGGATGTCCACGCCGGCGTCCCTGGTGAAGGCCCGCAGCGGCACATTCAGGTGGGCGGCGGCATTGGCCAGCCGGGCGCCGTCCATGTGCAGTTTCATGCCCTTGGAATGGACATGCTCAGCGATGGCCCGGACCTCCTCCGGGGTGTAGCAGGTGCCCAGTTCCGTGGTCTGCGTGATGGACACGGCCAGCGGCTGGGCGCGGTGTTCGTCGCCCCAGCCCCAGGCCTCGTTGTCGATCAGCTCGGGGGTGAGTTTGCCGTCGGTGGTGTGGACCTGCAGCAGCTTGATGCCGCCGATCCGCTCCGGGGCTCCGTTCTCGTCCATGTTGATGTGCGCGGTGGACGCGCAAATGACAGCTCCCCACCGGGGCAGCAGGGACTGCAGCGCCAGCACATTGGCGCCGGTGCCATTGAAGACCGGGAAGCACTCGATTCCCTCGCCGAAGAGCTCTTCCATCAGCTGCTGGAGCCGGGCGGTGTAGTCGTCCTCTCCGTAGGAGACCTGGTGGCCCTCGTTGGCGGCGGCCAGCGCAGCCAGCACCTCGGGATGGACGCCCGAGTAGTTATCCGAGGCAAAGCCGCGGACGGACGGGTCATGGAGCCGTCCCGCGTTGCTGGCGCGGGCGGTTTCAACGGTGCTTGTCATGGGTTTGCTCACACTTTCAGTCTAAGGAGGTCCGGGGCCAAGGGCTAAAGCCAGGGCATGGGTTCAACGGCTCAAGAGCAGCCGCTGCCCGTTCAGCTCGGCCGCCGGGGTGGTGAAGAGCCCGACGGCGGCAGCGGCCAGCTCCTCGACATCCGTGAAACCGGGGAAGCTGCGCTCGGGGGACTTCGCCCGCATCCCGGCGTCCACGAGTGCCTTGACCACCAGTATGGAGGCAGCACTGCGCAGCTCCGCCGGCCCGCCGGTGCTGCCGGGCCCGCCGGTGCTGCCGGTGCTGCCGGTGCTGCCGGCGGCCGCGGTCTGGTCGCGGCGGAATCCGTCCGCCACCGCGAGGGTCCAGGCCTCGGCCGCGGCCTTGGCGGCCACATAGCTGGCAGCCGCCGCCGTCGGGCTGCTGACCGCGGTGGAGGACACCATGGCGAAGCGGCCCGTGGCCGAGGCTGCGAGGTCGTCGTAGAAGACCCGGGTGACGTTGCGGACCGTGGTGATGGCGCTCCGTTCCAGGAAGTCCCAGTCCTCGTCACTCTGGTCCGCGATGCCCTTCGCGCCGCGCCAACCGCCGACGAGGTGGATGACGCCGTCGACTGTTCCCGTTCCGGCGGTGATCGTGGCGTGCAGCGACCGGACCTCCGCCGGGCTGGCGAGGTCGCAGACCAGCGGGGTGACCCCGCTGCCCGCTTCCGCGGCGGCCGCCTCGATCCGCGGCCCGTCGGAGCCGACCGTGAAGACCGTGTGCCCGGCGTGGTGCAGGGCGCGGGCGGTGGCGATCCCGGAGGGGCCGCTGCCGCCCGTGACCACCACGGTCAGGATCCGTGCTGCGCTCATCCTGCGTTCAGTGCCGTAGTGGCGCCGGCGGCTGTGTCTTTGCTGGTGCCGGTGCTGGAGTCTGACGATCCCGTGATGCCGGCGGTGGATTCGATCACGGGCCGCATTTTCTTCTCCAGGGCCTCGTAGAACATGGACAGCGGGAACTCGTCGTCAAGGACCTGGTCGGTGAGGCCGCGCGGCGGTCCCTCCAGCGGCAGCGCGCCCGGCCCCTTGGCCCAGACGGAGGCCGGGTGGGGCGTGACGGTCCCGGAGATCAGCTCGTAGGCCGCGAGCCAGTGGGCCATCTTCGGCCGGTCAATCGAGCGCCAGTAGAGTTCCTCGATCCGGGCACCGAGTTCCACGACGACGTGGGCCGCCTCGTCCCAGTCGATGCTGAGCTTGCTGTCCGTCCAGTGCAGCACGTGGTGCTGGTGCATCCAGGCGAACAGCAGCTGCCCGCCGAGGCCGTCGTAGTTGCGGACCCGGCTGCCAGTGATGGCGAAGCGGAAGATGCGGTCGAAGATGACGGCGTACTGGACGAGTTTGGCGTGCCGGCGGGCTTCGGGGTCCGCGTCGTCGTCCTTTTCGATCTTCACGGATTCGCGGAAGGCGGTCAGGTCACAGCGCAGTTCCTCGAGGGAGTAGAGGAAGAACGGCATGCGCTGCTTGATCATGAACGGATCGAAGGGCAGGTCTCCGCGCATGTGGGTGCGGTCGTGGATGAGGTCCCACATGACGAAGGTTTCCTGGGTCAGATCCTGGTCCTCAAGCAGGGCCGCGGCATCCTCGGGCAGCTGCAGCGAGGTGATGTCCGCCGCGGCCTGGAGCACACGGCGGAAACGGGCCGCCTCGCGGTCCGCGAAAATGGCGCCCCAGGTGAACGTGGGGGTTTCGCGGACGGCAACGCTTTCCGGGAAGAGGACCGCCGAGTTGGTGTTGTACCCGGGGGTGAAGTCGAGGAAGCGGATCGGGACGAAGAGTTTGTTGGAGTATTCGCCCGCCTCCAGTCCGGCGATGAACTCGGGCCAGATGACCTGGATCAGCACGGCTTCGACCAGCCGGTTGTTGCTGCCGTTCTGGGTGTACATCGGGAAGACCACGAGGTGCTGCAGTCCGTTGATCCGGTGCTGCTGCGGCTGGAAGGCCTGCAGTGAGTCCAGGAAGTCGGGGACGCCGAAGCCGGCCGCGGCCCAGCGTCCGAAGTCGACGACGAGGAGCTCAAGGTAATCCGCGTCGTGCGGGAAGGCCGGGGCGAGGGTTTGGATGGCTGAGGTGATGGCTTCAACGTGACCGGCCGCGGCCGGATGGTCGGCGGCCTCGGGAACGGAGCCGTCCTGCGTCTGGAGTGCCTGCAATGCGGTGGCGGCAGCCTTAAGCCGTAGCCACCCGGGCGTGCCGGCGGTGATGGGGGCGGTGGCAGTGAGTGCGGTGGTGGTCATCGTCGCAGGCCCTTTCTGTTTGCTGCGAGGCATCGCGGGTGCGGCTGCGTCTCTTATTTGGTATCTACGGCGAGCGTAGCAAGCAAACAGGAGTCCTAATGCAAAATAGGACTGAGCATAAGAAAGTCTGGGGCATGAGACCCGGAAAACCCGCCCAGCTCCAGTGGGGGGCGTGGCTGCCCTATTCCGGTGGAGGCGAGGCCGCACCGCTCCGCCGTCGTCCGGGCAGTTACTTCCCGGCGTCGTCCGCCGGGACGAGCTTCAGGGAGACCGAGTTGATGCAGTAGCGCTGGTCGGTGGGGGTTCCGTAGCCTTCGCCTTTGAACACATGGCCCAGATGGGAGTCGCAGGCGGCGCAGCGGACTTCCACGCGTTCCATGCCCAGCGTGCGGTCATGGATGTAGCGGACGGTGCCCTCCGCCAGCGGGGCCCAGAAGGAGGGCCAGCCGCAGTGCGAATCGAACTTCTCGTTGCTCGTGAAGAGCTCGCTGCCGCACGCCCGGCACTGGTAGACGCCCGCGGTGTGGGTATCCCAGTACTCACCGGTGTACGGGCGCTCGGTCCCGGCCTGGCGGAGTACCCGGTACTCTTCGGGCGTCAGCTCCTGGCGCCACTGCTCCTCCGGCTTTTCAACCGCCGGTTTGCCGGATTCGGCGGCAGGTGCAGGGCCGGTAGCGGAGGAATCTGTTGACAGGACTTTTGGCCTGTTGTTAAAAATGCTCATAGCCTCAATAACGCTCAGGAGTCCCCGATAAATCCCGATCCCGCATACAGATGCAGGACGGGCAGGCCCAGCTTGTCCTGGGCCTTGTTGGCCCAGTCGGTGTGGAAGGTGTCTGCGATGGCGTGCGGACGGGTGATCACCACTGCCTGCCCCGCGCCGAGTTCCTTGACCTTGGCGACCAGGCCGTCCACCGGCTTGCCCTCGACGATTTCTCCCGAGACGCCGCCGCCGATGCCGCGCAGGGCTGCCACTGAGGATGCCAGCGTTTCGGCGGCCTCAGCCCTTTCCTCGGCAGGGTCGGAGTGTGCCGTCAGGTCACGGAAGGCCTTGGAGACTTCCAGCAGGGACAGGTTCTCCAGGAAATCCACCAGCAGATGCCGCTCGGTATTAGCCGGGACCAGTACCACCAATGGCGCGTCACCGCCGGCAACGAGGGTTTCGATGTTGACGCGGTCGTCGCGGCCGAGGGGCTCTTCTGTCAAAATGACGATTGGATCACTCATGCCCCCAGCCTAGTCCGGCGCCGCCGGCCCCGCACGGATTGAGGCATCCAGAGCGTCCGAAGCGCCCGAAGCGGCCGGATGCGGCCTGGGGCGGGGAGTTCGGTAAGAATGGTGGCATGGCTTCCTTCCAGCGCCTCCTGCCCGACCCGAAATCGGTCTCCACTTTCCGCAGCAGGACTTTCCGCCGCAACCCGTTCCGGCAGGGGACTCTCCGCGGCAGTGCGGTCACCGCCACTGCGGCTCCCGGGGCCCTTGCCCCCGGCACCGGGGATGCGCTGCCCGGCGGTGCGAAGTGGGTGGTGGGCGGCATCATCGGCGGGAGCGCCGCGGCCGGATTGCTCGCCGCCGGGTCCTCCGCACTCGCCCTGTATTTCGCGCGCCGGGTGATCACTCCGGCCCGCGTCCGCGAGGAGGACCAGGAAATTCTTGCGGTGATCCGTGACGGACAGGGGCAACAGGTCATCCTGGCCGCCACGCCCGATAACACCGTTGAGGGTGTCTACGGCTTCCTTTTTGACGGCGGCCGGGGGCATGCGCGGATCGGCCGGATCGTGTCCTACTCGCCGGCGGAGCGCACCGTGATGCGGGAAGTCGAAACCGTCTACAGCGGCGACCTCAGCACGGCCCGGCGCGGCTGGTGGAGCGGCGCTGCGCATCCGGACCCGGCGAGCATGGGCCTTGCCGCGGAAGAAGTGCAGATCGAGGTCGACGGCGGGACCGCGCCCGCGTGGCTGGTCCCGGCACCCGAAGCGGAGGTCTGGGCGATCATGGTGCATGGCCGGGGCGCCAGCCGGCAGGAAGGCGTCCGGGCGGCACGCACCGCCCACGACCTGGGCCTGACCAGCCTGCTGATCTCCTACCGCAATGACGGCCTCGCGCCCTCGGCCCTGGACGGACGTTACGGTCTCGGCTCGACGGAGTGGCGCGACGTCGAAGCGGCCATCGGCTACGCCCTCGAGCAGGGCGCCCGCGAGGTCGTGCTGTTCGGCTGGTCGATGGGCGGGGCAATCTGCCTCCAGACCGCGGACCTTTCCCGGCACCACCACCTGATCCGGGCCATGGTCCTCGACGCCCCGGTGATCGACTGGGTGAACGTGCTGGCGCACCACGCGGAACTGAACCGGATCCCCTCCGCCGTCGGCCGGTATGGGCAGCTGATGATGAGCCACAAGCTGGGGCGCCGGCTGACCGGACTCGCCGCGCCGGTGGACCTGAAGACGATGGACTGGGTTTCGCGCGCGGTGGAGTTGCGGACGCCGACTCTCATCATCCACAGCGTCGACGACGAGTATGTCCCCTACGGGCCCTCCGCCGCCCTGGCCGAAAAAAACCCGGAGATGGTCACCTTCGAGGCCTTCGACCGTGCCCTGCACACGAAGGAATGGAACGTGGACCCGGAACGCTGGGACCGGCTGGTGACGGCATGGCTAAGGCGGCAGCTCGCACCGAGGTCTAACCCGGGCCAGGCCGCCCGGGATTAGCTCGAGCCTCGCACGGACAAAAAGCAGATCCCAAAGCTCCCCCGGAAACATTGGGGTCAAGTGTCATCCCGGCGGTGTCTGGGCCGTGGCTAACTCCGGCCGGTGCCGATCCGGGCCGTGCGGGCGCCGGTGATCCGGATCAGTTCGGCCGGGCTCAGCTCGATGTCCAGGCCACGCCGGCCGCCCGAGACCAGGATCGTGTCCAGGCCCAGGGCGCTGTCATCCACAACGGTGGGGGAGGGCTGGCGCTGCCCGAGCGGTGAGATACCCCCGAGTACATAGCCGGTGCGGCGTTCCGCGGCGGCGGGGTCGGCCATGGCGGCCTTCTTCGCGCCCAGGGCGGCGGCCATCGCCTTGAGGTCAAGGTTTCCGCTGACCGGAACGACGCCGACTGCCAGCCGCCCGTCGACGTCGACCATCAGGGTCTTGAAGACCCGGGCGGGATCGATACCGAGCAGCTGCGCCGCTTCCAGTCCGTAGCTGGCCGCCGCCGGGTCTTGGCTGTAGGGGTGCGAGACAAAGGAAACCCCGGCCGCCGCGAGTGCTGCGGTGGCCGGAGTTCCTTGGGACGCCTGCTTGCGGGCCATCTGAGCGTTCCCGCCGTCAGGAGTGCTGCGGGAGTGCGGAGACCTTGCGCTTGATCCGGCCGAGCATTGCCGTCATGCCGCGCATCCGCAGGGGCGTGATGGCGCGGGTGAGGCCCAGCAGTTCCGGCATGTCGTCCGGGACAGCCAGGATCTCGGCGGGGCTGAGACCGTCGAGTCCTTCATGCAGCACGCCGGCAAAGCCCCGGGTGGTCGGGGCTTCCCGCGGTGCCTTGAAGTAGAGCCGGACACTGTCGGGCGTGGCGCCGTCGTGCGATTCGGTTTCAATGCTCAGGAACAGCGGAGTCTGGCACTCCACCACCTGCTCCAACAGTTCCGGGTGGTCCTTGAGCCGGTCCGGGAGCTCCGGCAGCCCCTGCGAGAACTCAAGTAGCAGCTGCAGCCGTTCAGGTTCGGTCAGGGCCTGGAAGTCGTCAACAATTTCCGCCAGTGCGGCGGGGAGGGCAGAAGTATTCATCACTCCCAGCTTACGCATGGTGGGCGATTGTGTCCCGGTCGGCCGGAGCCTCAACGGGCAGCCGGAAGGGTGCCCCGTTCGGCGCCCTTGGCGATCGGAACCCGCACGGCGTTGCCCCACTCGGTCCAGGAGCCGTCGTAGTTGCGGACGGTGTCGAAGCCGAGGAGGTACTTCAGGGCGAACCAGGTGTGGCTGGAACGCTCGCCGATGCGGCAGTACGCCACGACGTCGTCGCCTTCCTTAAGCCCGGCTTCACCCAGGTAGAGCGCCTCCAGTTCCGGGCGGCTGCGGTAGGTGCCGTCGCCGGCAGCCGCTCGGGCCCACGGGATGGAGGCCGCCGTGGGGATGTGGCCGCCGCGCAGGGCACCTTCCTCGGGGTACGCGGGCATGTGCGTGCGCTGGCCGGTGTATTCCTCGGGGGAGCGGACGTCGATCAGCGGCTTGCCGAGGTGCGCCAGGACATCGTCCTTGAAGGCGCGGATCGGGGCGTCGTCGCGCTCCACGACGGGGTACTCGCCGGGAACCGGCACGGTGGTCTCGGTGGTGAGCGCGCGGTGCTCGGCGATCCACTTGTCCCTGCCGCCGTCGAGCAGCCGGACGTCTTCGTGGCCGAAGAGCTCAAAGACCCACAGGGCGTAGGCGGCCCACCAGTTGGACTTGTCGCCGTAGATGACCACGGTGCTGTCAAGGGAAATGCCCTTGGCCGCGACCATGGCGGCGAAGGCCTCGCCCTGCACGAAGTCGCGGGTGACCTCGTCGTTCAGCTCGGTGTGCCAGTCGATCTTGACCGCACCGGGGATGTGGCCGGTCTCATAGAGCAGCACGTCCTCGTCGGACTCGAGCACCACGAGCCTGCCGCCCTCCAGTGCCCCGTCCTCGATCGCCGTTGCGAGCCACTCCGTGGAGACCAGGCGCTCAGGGTGGGCGTAGGCGGCGAATTTTTCGTTCTGCTCAACGGGATAGGGCATGGTGGTGGCCTTTCACTGAAACGGTCAGGGCCGGGACGCGGAAGGATCGATCGCGGCGCCGGGTCTTCTCCAACCCTAACCACGCCACCCCGGGAATGTCCCGCCTCGTTCACACTCGGAAACATGGCCTTGGTCACGGTTTCGGTCAGCTTTCGGGTCCGCTCGCAGGTCCGGAACGCAGGGCAGTGCCCGCATTGCCGGTATTCTTTCTGGGGACAAGAGACCAGCAGAACGGACCACCTTGGTACAGATCGAACAGCTCGCCGCCCGCACCCCGGCAGTTTCAGTGGATGAACTCCTCAAGGGTTTTTATCCCTCGCCGCGTTTCGGTGAGGTGTCGTTTTCCAGCTACCGGCCGGATCCGTCCCAGCCCAGCCAGTCCGCCGCGGTCCGGGCCCTCGAAGGATTCGCGGCCGGAGTCGGCGCGCGGGACGGCGACGGACTCTTCAAGCGCCTGTTCGGCAAGAAGGACACCTCACGTGCCGGGATCTATCTCGACGGCGGCTTCGGCGTCGGCAAGACGCACCTGCTCTCCTCGCTCTGGCACACCGCTCCCGGGCCGAAGGCCTTCGGGACCTTTGTCGAATACACCAACCTGGTCGGCGCGCTGTCATTCCGCAAAACGGTGGAGGCGCTGAGCCACTACAGGCTCGTCTGCATTGATGAATTCGAGCTTGACGATCCGGGTGACACCGTGCTGATGTCCCGGCTGATGCGCGAGCTGGCCGACGCCGGCGTCAAGCTCGCGGCGACCTCCAACACCCTGCCCGGTTCCCTCGGCGACGGCCGCTTTGCCGCCGTCGACTTCGCCCGCGAAATCCAAGTCCTGGCGGACCAGTTCGATGTCGTGAGGATCGACGGCGAAGACTTCCGGCACCGCGGACTGCCCGCCGCACCGTCTCCGCTGCGCAATGATGAGCTCACATATCACATGAAGGCCGAATTCGACGGCAAGACGGTGGCCAGCGACGAGTTCAGCACCCTGATCAACCACCTGGCCGGTGTCCACCCGAGCCGTTACCGCCAGCTGCTGGACGGCATCGAAGGCGTGGTGTGGAAGAACGTGCACACCATCACGGAACAGGCCGTTGCGCTGCGCTTTGTGGTGCTGGCCGACCGGCTCTATGACAAGGATGTTCCGATCCTGGCCAGCGGTGTTCCCTTCGACCAGCTGTTCACCGAGGAGATGATGACCGGGGGATACATGAAGAAGTATTTCCGCGCCGTGTCCCGGCTTACCGCCCTGGCGCGCGAGGGCCAGAACCACGAACCCTCCTAGTTCCTAAATGGCGACCTGGTTGCTAAACGGCGACGCTGGTTCCTAAACAACGACTCCTAAACAACGACGCGGAGTTCCACGGGGCCCATTCCTTGCTCGGACTGGGCCCCTTGGAACTCCGCGCTGTTCGTTGGCCTTTGTTATGGCCCTGTTAAACGCCGAAGGCGTCGGCGCCGCCTCTCGGCGGGACCGGCACCTCGCTGACGTTCCTGGCTAAAGACCCTGCTGCCGGGGTTCGCCGGTAACAGGGGGCTCAACGCCGGTAACAGGGGGCTCAACGTTGACGGGAGGCTGTCCGTCCACTGGAGGCTGCCCGGCCGCCGGCGTAGTGCCTGGCGTGCCGTTCTGCTTGTCCACAAAGTCGGAAGCGCCCCGCTGAACGGAATCGATCTTGTCGGCGTGCTTTCCGCCGGTCTTGGAGTCGACGAAATCGCCGGCCTTTTCGATGCCGTTCTTGATGGCGTGATGATTGCCACCAATAACTTGCTGAGCCTTGCCCTTTAGATCGTCAAGTAAACCCACGGGCACCTCCCTTCGGTCGCGGAGCCAGATCGCTCCTTGCGATTTCCACCCTAGTCGGCGCTGGTGGGGGTGCCAAGGGTGTCCGCCCTCAGGGGAATAAGCAGAACGGGGTACAAAAAAAGCAGCCCCGGGGGAGCTGCTTTTGTGGTGGGCGATACTGGGATCGAACCAGTGACCTCTTCCGTGTCAGGGAAGCGCGCTACCGCTGCGCCAATCGCCCGCAACCGGAAGGGTCCGGAGTGGAGTTGTAAATTCTGGTCAAACAGAGAGCGGACGACGAGATTCGAACTCGCGACATCCACCTTGGCAAGGTGGTGCTCTACCAGCTGAGCTACGTCCGCATTTCAGTCCATGCCGGCCGGGCCGGTGGTACTGGGTCAAGCAAGTTTCCTCGCTTTGGTGGGCGATACTGGGATCGAACCAGTGACCTCTTCCGTGTCAGGGAAGCGCGCTACCGCTGCGCCAATCGCCCCTTGCATCCGGCCGGAACCGGAAACCAGGGTTTTCACCGAGGTGGGTACGGGATTCGAACCCGTGTATACGGCTTTGCAGGCCGCTGCCTCGCCTCTCGGCCAACCCACCGTGTAGACAGGATTCCGAAGAACCGTTGCCGTGACAGTGTCCTGCGAGCGGACGACGAGATTCGAACTCGCGACATCCACCTTGGCAAGGTGGTGCTCTACCAGCTGAGCTACGTCCGCATTATTGTCAGCAATTCCGCGCCGCAATCGGCATTTCCTCGCGTTCCAACGAGTAAGAACTCTATAGGAGGTTCAGGCAATCTACAAATCGTGTTGTCCAAGGCGGCCACGGCACCCGTGCATCCTTGGATTCTAGGGGTTTTTGCTAATTACAGGGCTGTAATTAGTGGCCGCGAGGGGCGGCGTCAGTGAAGCAGGGCGGGGATGCGGCGGCGGCTACCTGAGTCGAGGGAGGCGGCGACGGCGGTCCCGCCGGGTCACCCAGTCGGCCGTCCCGTGGAGACATTCGCGCCAGGGAGGGTTCGATTTCAGATATCCGCCGGGGTGGGCTAGCATTCAATGGCATCGGGGCGATTGGCGCAGTGGTAGCGCGCTTCGTTCACACCGAAGAGGTCACTGGTTCGAACCCAGTATCGCCCACCGAATATATGGTCCGTTCCGCTCCCTGAGCGGGGCGGGCCATTTTGTTTTCAGTCCTCGCTGCGGGCGGCTGCTCCGGTCCTGCGGGGTCGCCTGCTTGGTTCCTGGCCGCGTGCGTCTAGGTGGCCGCGGGTGGCTCGTAGATTTTGCTTTCAATGTCCGACCCCCGTGAAAGAGTCTTTTCCATGACCGCTCCACTTCTTGCCCATGCCACTGACTATGGCCGGATGTATGCACGATCCACGTCCGAGCAGTTCTCCGTGCCGTCCATCACCACCGTGATCGGTCAGCAGCCTCACGGGCTTGACGGCTGGTTCGGGTACATGGGAGCGAACAGCCTCGCCCAGGACCCCACCCTGCCCGGCATTTTGGGCAGCCCTGCGAAGGTGCGCCAGGCAGTGAGCCGCGCCGCCAAGGCAGCAGAATCCTACCGGGACGACGCCGCCAAACGCGGGGACCGGGTCCACAATTACTGCGAACAGGTCGCCCTGCGTGCCCTCGGCCGGCCGCATCAGATGGTGGAAACCCGGGAGGCGTTGGCCGCCAACGGCGAGGAAGCCTTTGCGGCACGCTTCGACGAGTGGTGGGAGCTCTTCCAGGTGGAACCGATCGCGCCGGAGATCACGGTCTGGAACAAATCCGTCGGCTATGCCGGCACCCTGGACCTTGTCGCCAAAATAAATGGCCGCATCTGCCTTATCGACTACAAGACCAAGGGCACCAGCCGGGACGGTACGGTCAAACCCCTCGACGACAAGGTGGTCATGCAACTCGTGGCCGGGATGAAGGCCGAGGAAAGTCTCGTGGATCCGGTGGCAGGGGAGTGGGAGTCCTGGAAGCACGGCGACTCCCCGATCCTGCTGGCGGTTGCCGTCGGCCAGACCGAGGTGCGTCCGCAGCGCGCCAACCCGGACGTCTTGAAGCACCACTGGTGGAAGTTCTGCGCCCTCCGGCGGGTCTGGGAGATGTCCGCTGACACCACCGCAGCCGGGACGGCACTGCTCCCGCTGGCCCCGCCCCCACAGCGCTGAGACCTTAGGGGCCCGTGAGCCCTGCCGTATCCGGTAACGGTGATCGAGCCAAGGCTTCAGCGTAGGATGCCGGACCGCGGACTCCAGTGCTTGGAGGTCTTTGGCTCGCGGTCTTTTCCCTGAAACGGCCGGTTATGCGCTGAGGCGTCTGGTCGTGCAGCGGGTGCGGGGTTTCGTGCGGCAGGGATTGCGTTGGAAAAGCCAAACCAGATACCCGTCGAGGAGATGCCGTGCACTTGCAGCGGCGCATTGTTGGGGTGACGCATTTCACCCGCTGGCTTGTGGAATCGACGCAATCACACCGCGCCACTTCCCGCGACAGCGTCCGACAGCGTCGCCCTCACTCTCAGCCACGCGGCGACGCGCAATCCATACGGCACGCTGCGTCCCGGCGCTTACAAGCGGGGCGTGCCGTCACGGTGCCCGGGGTGGTGCGTCCCGCTGTCACGCCGTCGCTCCGGCGTCCGTCATGGCACGGCCACCCGCTGGGTTCCGGCTCTCGCGCGGTGATTCAGGCAGCCTTCACCGTCCGGTGGTGTATCAGGCGGTCAGGGGGTGGCCGGCGGGGTGGAAGTAGTTGTTGCGGCGGGGTCGTTGGCGGGGGTCGAGGTGTGGTGGCGGGATGAACCAGGGGATCCCGGTGAGCAGCTGGATGGTCCAATGTTCTTTGTGGATCAGGTGGTGGTGGTGGGAGCAGAGCAGGGTTCCGTTGTCCGTGCCGGTGGTGCCGCCGCGGGACCAGTAGGTGATGTGGTGCGCCTCGCACCAGGACGCGGGGATGGTGCAGCCGGGGAAGGTGCAGCCCTGGTCGCGGACGGTGAGGGCTTTGCGGATGTGGGGCGGGAAGATCCTGGAGGTCCGGCCGATGTCCAGGATCCTGCCCTCGCCGCCGAGCAGGACCGGGATGATGTCCGCGTCGCAGGCGATCTTCCGGGCTGTGGAGGGGGTGACGGGGCCGGTGAACAGCAGCGTCCCGGTGCGTTCTTCCCAGCGCCCGGAGCTTGGGAGCTGTCCTGCCGCCTCGTCCCGGGTCTCTTGGAGCCGGGCGAGGAGGTCGCGGTAGTCGATGGTGACCATGACCTGCGGACGGAGTCCGCCGGTGGCGGGCAGGGATCCCGCGGCGAGGGCGGCCTTGCAGGCCCCGACCAGGCCGTCGAGCAGTTTCTGCGGCCGCGAGCGGAGATCCAGGACCGCGGGCGGATCCGTCTCGGGGAAGCGGGCAGCGGGCGTACCGGGCGCAGCCCAAACGCCCACCGGAGCCGCAACACCCACAGCAGCCGACACACCCGACGCCGCAGCATCTGCTGCCGACACGCCCGTGGAATCCGAAACGGCGGCAGTGGCCGGGACGGCGGCAGCCACAGGGACGGCGGCGAAGCCACCGGCGGCCGGGTTGACCGCGGTTGTAGCGCCAGTGGCGGACGCGCCAGCGGCGGGCGCGTTGCCGTTGACGGCGGAGGCGTCCGGGGTGGTTCGGGGGTTGGTGGCGGTGTTCATGACGGTGAGGAGGTGTTCGAACTGCTCGGCGGTCGCGAAGATCTCCAGGTGGTGCAGGCCGTGGCGGGGCCGGCGGATGAACGCGCCCTGGAGCTGGCGCAGCAGTTCCTCGGAGGGCTCGGCGCCGTCCTGGTCGATCGCGTCGGTCCAGCTCCGGGCGACGCGGACGAGGAAGTCCGGATCGTTCTCGGCAGCGGGTCCGGGTCAGGGCATGCTCCATCCGGACCGCGGTCTCATCGTCGCAGAGGTGCCGGACCCGGTCCAGCACGGCTGTGATGATGCTCGCGGCCCGGGATGCGACCTCCGCGGAGGCTACCGCGGCGCCGAGTTCCTCACGTGCGGGAGGCTGCTGCCGGCCGCCGAGACCGGTGCGGGGGAGCAATTCCTCGGCGAGGACGAGCCGGCGCCGTGCCTCCGCGGCGCTGATCAGCAACCGGGCCCGCAGAAACTCGGTGGTGTTCCGGTACCCGTCGTCCGCGGACCTGGTTTTCACCCCTGCCCCGTTTGTAGCGGACGTCCCGTTCGCCTCCATCGTCCCGGCGGCAACTGCCGAAGCGCCCACGCTTCCGCCCACACTCCCGGCTTCGCCGCCGCTGGAAGTGTCCCGCCAGCCAGTGGTCCAGCCCGGGGTCGCGGCGCCCCTGCCGGCCGTGGCTGTGGCCTGCTTCCGGGTGCGGTCCACGGCGGCGGCTGCGACGAGCTGCAGATACTCCACCGTCCGGGACAGTTCCTCCACCCGGCCGGCGAAGTCGGACGCGGTCTGGAATCCCCAGAACGCCGCGTCCGCTACCGCCGTCGAGCTCACTTCCTGGAGCACCGCGAGGGCGGCGTCCACACCGGGATCCGCGGACTGGCTTCTGGCCTGGTCCGTGTCCTGGAACGGGAGGAAATCCCTGACGCCTTCCATGGTTAGACGCTCTCATGGGAGTCTGACTTTTTAGCGACGTGCACTAAATGGCGCCACGGTTCCCGACGGCATCCCCGACGTCAGACAGCATCCGAAACCCCGATGGGCCCTCGCGGGCGGATCAGCCGCAGGAAGCCGGAGCAGCCGCGCCAGCCCGAACAATCGAAGCAGCGCGATCAGGGTCGGCTTCCGGATCGGTCGTCGGCGTCCGAGAGGCGGGCCGGGGCCACTAAACTGGGAGGAATCCGTAGCCGCCACCGTAAGGACAGACCGCACATGGCCATTTTGAATATCCGCATCATCGGTGATCCTGTGCTGCGCACAGTAGCCGATCCCGTGACGGAATTCGGGCCTGAACTGGCGAAGCTGGTGGCGGACATGACCGAGACCATGGAGGATGTCGAGGGCGCAGGCCTGGCCGCTCCCCAGATCGGCGTAAGCCAGCGCGTTTTCACCTACCGCATCGGCGGCGTCGAGGGACACATCATCAACCCGGTGCTGGAAAACAGCGAGGACTTCCAGCCGGACGAGGTCGAGGGCTGCCTTTCCATCCCCGGGCTGGGCTTCCCGGTCCGCCGCCGCCTGCACACCCGCGTCGCCGGGGTTGACCTGCACGGCAACCCGGTCGCGGTCGAGGGTGAGGGAATGCTGGCCCGCTGCTTCCAGCACGAGACCGACCACCTCGACGGCATCCTGTTCACCGACCGGCTCGAAGGCGAGGACCGCAAGGCCGCGCTGCGCGCCATCCGCAACGCCAACTACGACTCGATCACGGAGCAGACGACGGCGAAGCGCGCCAAGACGGTCGGGTCCAGCTTCGGCGGCGGTTCCTTCGGCGCCAGCAGTGCCAGCGGGGGCTCCTTCGGTGCCGGCGCCGCTACCGGCATTGTCGGTTCCGGTGCGACCGGATCCTTCGGTAAAACGCAGTGAGGGTTCTCTTCGCCGGGACGCCCGCCGTTGCTGTCCCCTCCCTGGACGCTCTCGTCGAGGCAGGGTTCGACGTCGTCGCTGTCCTCACCCGACCGGACGCGCCGGTGGGACGCAAGCGGGTCCTGACGCCGTCGCCGGTCGCAGCCCGCGCCGCCGAACTTGGCATCGAGATCATTCACGCGGCCAGGATTGACGCCGACGTCACCGCCCGGATCGCTGCAGCCGCCCCTGACGTCGCCGCGATCGTCGCCTATGGCGGCCTGATTCCGCGTCCCGCCCTGGATCTGCCCCGCCACGGCTGGATCAACCTGCACTTCTCCCTGCTGCCGGCCTGGCGCGGAGCGGCACCCGTGCAGCGGGCGCTCATCGCCGGAGACGACGTCACGGGTGCCGTCACCTTCCTTCTTGAAGAGGGACTGGACACCGGTCCCGTTTTCGGCACCCTCACCGAGGGCGTCCGGCCGGACGACACCGCAGGGGCGCTGCTGGAACGGCTGTCCCACAGCGGCGCCGTGCTGCTCACCCAGACGCTGTCCGCCGTCGACGCCGGCAAGGCCGCCGCGGTGCCGCAGCAGGGCGACATCAGCCTGGCACCCAAACTGACGCTCGAGGACGGACGGCTCGACTGGCGGCAACCGGCCCTGGCGCTCGGGCGGCGGGCGCGCGGCGTCACGCCCGAGCCTGGCGCCTGGACCACCCTGGACGGGCAGCGGGTCAAACTGGAACCCGTGCTGCTCCGGCCCCAGGCCGCGGCATTGCTACCGGGCCGGCTGGCCCTGGATGGCAAGAGTGTGCTGGTCGGGACCGGATCGCATCCGGTGGAACTTACCCGGATCCAGCCTTCGGGCAAGAAAATGATGACCGCCGCTGATTGGGCGCGCGGACAGGCAAAACTTGAAAGCGTGGTATTCCAATGAGCGACTCCGGGACTAGCGGCAGCGGCCGCGGCAGGGGACCCCAGCGCGGCGGAGCGGGAGCCGGCGGTGAGCGCGGCAGCGGCGGTCAGCGGGGCACCGGCCGCGACGGCAGCCAGCGCAACGCGCAAGGGCGGGAACGCAACCGCGGACCGCAGCGCGGCTTCACCGAAAACGCGCCGTCCCAGCGCACCCGCCGGGCGGATCCGGCCCGGCTGGTAGCCTTCGAAGTGCTCCGTGCCGTTGCCTCCGAGGACGCCTATGCCAACCTCGTGCTGCCTGCCCGGATCCGGCACCACAGACTGGAAAAGCGCGACGCCGGCTTCGCCACCGAGCTCAGCTACGGCGCGCTGCGCGGCCAGGGCACCTACGACGCGATCCTGACCCGCTGTGTGGACCGGCCGCTGGACCAGCTGGATCCGGCCATCCTCGATGCGCTCCGGATCGGCGTCCACCAGCTGCTGGCCATGCGCGTCCCCGCCCACGCCGCCCTGGATCAGACCGTGGGCCTCGCCCGCGCCGTGATCGGGGCCGGGCCCTCGGCCCTGATTAACGCCGTGCTGCGCAAGGTCTCAGCGCACACGCTTGAGGAGTGGCTGGACCTGCTGCTCAGCGCTGAGACAGACGAAACGAAGGTCGCCTCGATCCGCTACGCACACCCGGAATGGATCGTCCGTGCGCTGCGGCAGTCCCTCGTGGCCCACGGCCGACCGGTCAGCGAAATCGACGAGCTGCTCGAGGCGGACAATGCCGCGCCGGTGGTCAACCTGGTGGCGCTGCCCGGGCTCGGCACCCTGGACGAGGCGCTCGAAGGTGGGGCCACGCCCGGGGAACTCGTCGAAGGCTCGGCACTCTCCAGCGGCGGCGATCTGGGCCGTCTCGCCTCTGTGCGCGAAGGCAGCACCCGGGTCCAGGATGTCGGCTCGCAGCTCGTGGCGCGGGCCATGGCCGCCGTCGACCTGACCGGCGGCGGCGACTCAAGCAGCGGCACCGAAAGCACGGACACAATTGGTGGCGCCGACAACGGCGGCGGAGCCGGCGAACGCTGGCTCGATCTGTGCGCCGGTCCCGGCGGCAAGGCAGCGCTGCTCGGCGCCCTCGCCGGGCAGCAGGGCGCGACCCTGCTGGCCAACGAACCTGCCCCGCACCGCGCGAAGCTGGTCCGGCAGGCCCTTGCCGCGGTCCCGCATGAGGTCTGGCACGTGCGGACCGGCGACGGCCGCGAGGTGGGCACCGAAATGGCGGAAAGCTTCGACCGCGTCCTCGTCGATGCGCCCTGCACCGGGCTCGGCGCGCTGCGCCGGCGTCCCGAGTCCCGCTGGCGGCGCACGCCCAAGGACCTCACCGACCTCGGCCCGCTGCAGCGCGAACTGCTCAAGTCCGCCCTGGCAGCCGTTCGGCCCGGCGGCGTCGTGGCCTATGTGACGTGCTCGCCGCACCCGGCAGAGACCACCGCCGTCGTCAGCGACGTACTGCGGAAACGCGAGGACCTTGAACTGCTCGACGCCGGTGCGGTGCTGGACAGCGTCAGCCTCACCGGCCACCTCGAGGCCGGGCACGAACGCACCGCCCAGCTCTGGCCGCATGTCCACCGGACCGATGCCATGTTCCTCGCGCTCATCCGCAAAAAGGCCTGAAACCCAGGCGGTACCGGGTCACCGAAGGCCCGCGAAGACACACCCGAACCGTTCAGCAGACCGCAAAGGAACCCCATGGCCCAGTGCTGCATCAACCCGAGCATCCTTTCCGCCGACTTCGTCAACCTCGAGGCGGAACTGCACAGAATCAGCAACGCCGACGCGGTGCACGTGGATGTCATGGACAACCATTTCGTGCCGAACCTGACGATCGGACTGCCCGTTGTGAAGCGGATCCAGGAAGTCAGTCCGGTGCCGCTGGATGCGCACCTGATGATCGCCGACGCCGACCGTTGGGCGCCGGGCTTCGGCCGACGCCGGGGTGGCCTCGGTGACCTTCCACGCGGAAGCCTCGATTGCGCCGGTCAAGCTTGCCCGGGAGCTGCGGGCCCGCGGAGCGAAGGCCGGGATGGCGCTCCGGCCCGGAACCGCGGTGGAGCCATATCTGGACATGCTCACGGAACTCGACCTCCTGCTGATCATGACAGTGGAGCCAGGCTTCGGCGGACAGTCCTTCCTGGACCTGACGCTGCCGAAGATTCGCCGCGCCCGCGCCGCGATTGACGGTTCAGGCGCGCGCGTGGCGTTGCAGGTCGACGGCGGCATCACCGAGGAGACGATCCTGCGCGCCGCGGAGGCAGGGGCCAATGTCTTCGTGGCAGGGTCCGCCGTTTACGGTGCCGCCGATCCGGCGGAAGCCATCGACCGTCTCCGCGCGGCCGGTAAGCGCTGAGGCGCCGCGCGGCCGACGCTAAAGGCGCCGCGCGGCCGGCAGACCGTAAAGATGACGCCGGGCGTAACATCGGCGGCGGGGGAATAGCGGGAGCTATCCGGTAGTTGTGTCAGAATAACAACACACATACGTGCTCCGGGGTCGGTGTAAGTCCGAACCGGCGGTTATAGTCCGCGACCCGCGAGCCGGGCCTTTCCTTCGGGAGGGGGCCGGCGGACGGTTGAACCGGTGGAACTCCGGTACCGACAGTTAAAGTCTGGATGAGAGAAGCACGTACAGCTGTTACTGCGGCTCCCTTTTGGCGCCGCAGAATAGGGCTGTCGTATACCCCCGGAGCCATCGCGGTTCTTGAGGGAAGGAACGACAGGCATGGACTCTCTGCGATGGCTCTTTACCGACGCTGCGGCCTCTGGAGGCCCGGTGCCAGGTAAATGAGCGTCCAACAGTCAACCGAACAGAAAGCAGGCGCGGACCTGTCCGGGGCCGGATTCAGCGGTACCGAGGTCGCCGCCATGGAGGCGGCCCTCGAAGCAGCCCTGCAGGGGCCTCGGGGTGCCAACCCGCTGGTAGGCGCCGTCGTCATGGCCGCCGACGGGACCCGGCTGGTCACCGGCTACCACCGCGGCGCCGGCACGGCCCACGCGGAAGCGGACGCGATCGCCCAGGCAGCCGCCGCCGGCCATGACCTCAGCGGCACCACTATGCTGGTCACCCTGGAACCCTGCAACCACTGCGGACGGACCGGCCCCTGCGCCCAGGCGATCATCGACGCCGGCATCACCGACGTCGTCTACGCCGTCGACGACCCGCATGACCCTGCCGCCGGCGGCGCGGCAACCTTGCGCGCCGCGGGAGTCCGGGTCCGTTCCGGGCTCGGGGCAGTCGCCGCGCTGGACCTTAACCGGCGCTGGTTCGACGCCGTCGCCGCCAAACGGCCCTTCGTCACCCTGCACATCGCGCAGACCCTCGACAGCCGGATCGCCGCCGGGGACGGCACCAGCCAGTGGATCTCCAGCCCGGAATCCCTCGCCGACAACCATGCCCTGCGCGGCAGGATCGACGCCATCCTGGTCGGGACCCAGACGGTCCTGGTCGACAATCCGCGCCTCACCGCCCGCAACTCCGACGGCGGGCCGGCTGGCAAGCAGCCGCTGCGCGCCGTCATGGGTTACCGCGGCATTCCCGCGGACGCGGCGATCAACGGCGACGACGGCAAGGTGCTGCACCTGCCGACGCGCGATCCCCGTGAGGCGCTCGACGAGCTGTTCGCGGCGGGCGTGCGTCACCTCATGGTCGAAGGCGGCTCGCGGGTCCTGAGCGCCTTCCTCGCCGCCGGGCTCGTCGATGAACTCATCGTCTACCTCGCCCCGACGCTTCTCGGGTCCGGCACTCCGGCCCTGGCGGACCTCGGCATCACAACCCTGGCCGACGCCCAGCACTGGGAATGGGACGCCGCCGCCGGAGGGGCAGTCCAGATGCTTGGCCGCGACCTCCGGCTGCACCTGCGCCCCAGGCCGTACAGCACGGCCCCAGCGGGAGCACCAACAACGGGCACAGCCCTGAGCCCCGCCACCACTTCATCCGATTCCATTCCGCGCAGCACCGGCGCGGACACCGCCTCAGGAGGCAATTGATGTTCACCGGAATTATCGCTGAGCAGGGGAAGGTGTTGTCCGTGGAACGCAACGGCGACATCAGCGCCACCGTCCGGCTCCACGCGCCCGGCACTACCGAGGGACTCGCCCTGGGCGGCTCGATCGCCGTCAACGGTGTCTGCCTCACGGCCACCGAGATTGACGGCAAGGACTTCAGCGTCGACGTCATGGGCGAGACACTGATCCGCAGCACCATCGGCGAGCTCGCCGCCGGGGACCCGGTCAACCTGGAGCGCTGCGTTCCGGCCGGTGGCCGCCTCGACGGCCACATCGTCCAGGGCCACGTGGACGGCGTCGGGGAACTTCTGGAGCGTGAGGGCCTCGACAACTGGGACCGTCTCCGCTTCGCCGTGCCTGCCGGCCTGGCGCGGTACGTCGCCGAAAAGGGATCCATCGCCGTCGACGGCGTGTCCCTCACCGTGACCGCCGTAAGCCCGGCACCCGAGCCGGCGCCGTGGTTTGAAGTGGGGTTGATCCCCACCACGCTGGCCGAGACCGGGCTGGGCTCGAAGAATCCCGGCGGCCGGGTAAACCTCGAAGTGGACGTGCTGGCGAAGTACACTGAGCGCCTGCTCGCATTTTCCAGCGCAGCAGCCGGGGGAGCAGCACGCGGGGAGGTGGCGGCGCAGTGAATCACCTCAAGGATTTGTCCGCCGCAACGGACACCACACCGCGGCCGGGCCTCGACCCGATCGAGGACGCAATCCGCGCCATGGCGGCGGGACTTCCGGTCATCGTAGTCGACAACGAGGACCGTGAAAACGAGGGCGACATCATTTTCGCGGCCCAGCACGCCACACCGGCCCTGATGGGCTGGACGGTGCGTTACAGCTCCGGAGTGATTTGCGTGCCGCTCGACGCCGACCGCGCCGATGCGCTGGCGCTGCCGCCGATGGTGGAGGTCAACGAGGATTCCAAGGGCACCGCCTATACGGTGTCGTGCGACGCGGCGATCGGCGTCAGCACCGGAATCTCCGCGACGGACCGGGCCCTGACCGCCCGGGTCCTGGCCGATCCCGGCAGCACGCCGTCCGCCCTGACACGCCCCGGGCATGTTTTCCCGCTTCGTGCCGTTAAGGGTGGTGTGCGGGAACGTCCCGGCCACACCGAAGCGGCAGTGGACTTGTGCCGGCTTGCGGGCCTCGAACCCGTGGGTGTCATAGCAGAGCTGGTGTACGACGACGGAGAGATGATGCGGCTGGACGGACTGCGCGCTTTCGCGCTGGAGCACGGCTGCCCCCTGATCTCGATTGCGGATCTGGTGGAATACCTGACGCCGGCCAGCCTGCCGGCCCGGGCAGCGGACACCGTCTGAAAGACGCTTGATGAAGGAGAGACGATGACGACGTCGGATGTACAAGAAATGAGCACGGGGCGCCAGCCGCACCCGGTCAGCGGCGGACCGGTCGTCCAGCTGCCCACGACCTTCGGCCATTTTGTGGCGCAGGCGTGGACCGATCTGGCCACCGGGGCCGAGCACCTCGCAGTCAGTTCGCCGCTGCCGCCCGTTGACGGGAGGGCGTCGCTGGTACGCCTGCACTCGGAGTGCCTCACCGGGGACGTGTTCGGTTCCTACCGCTGCGACTGCGGCGAGCAGCTGGCTTACGCCCTGGAACTGATCAACGAGTTCGGCGGGACCCTGCTGTACCTGCGCGGGCAGGAAGGCCGAGGGATCGGCCTGGCCAACAAGATGAAGGCCTATGCCCTGCAGGAAGCCGGGTTCGACACCGTGGAAGCGAACGAGCAGCTGGGCCTGCCGGTGGACGCGCGCTGCTACAAGGCGGCGGCGCAGATCCTTGCCGAGATGGGACTGCACGAGATCCGGCTGCTGAGCAACAATCCTGACAAGCAGGACAGGCTCGCCCAGGCAGGGGTCCGGGTCGTGGAAATGGTTCCCACCGAGGTCCCCTCCCGGGAGCAGAACATTCGATACCTGCAGACCAAGAAGGACCGGATGGACCACCGGCTGGTGCTGGACATGCAGCCGGCGGTGCCGGTTGCCGGACCGCGGGGCTTCGAGCACGAACAAGACTGACCGGGCAACCCCTCAAGACTTCGCAATCCCTAAAGACTTAGCAGAACAAGGATTCCCAGATGGCCGGACACGGCGCACCCCAGATTGACCTCGGCACCATCAAGTCCGAGGAAACCTCCCAACTGAGACTGGCCATCGTGGCAGCCAGCTGGCACACCCAGATCATGGACGGCCTGCTGGACGGCGCTCTCCGCGCCGCAAAGGACGCCGGCATCAGCGAGCCGACCGTGCTTCGTGTACCCGGCACGTTCGAGTTGCCCGTCGCCGCAGCCCGGCTGGCGCCGCACTTCGACGCCGTCGTGGCGCTCGGCGTCGTGATCCGCGGCGGCACCCCGCACTTCGAGTACGTCTGCGAGGCAGCCACCGTGGGCCTGACCGAAGTCTCGGTGCGGACGGGCGTGCCTGTCGGCTTCGGCGTGCTGACCTGCGACACCGAACAGCAGGGCATCGACCGGGCCGGGCTGCCGGGATCCAAAGAGGACAAGGGCCACGAGGCCGTCACCGCGGCCCTCGTCACCGCAGTGACCCTGCAGCAGTACCGCTAAGTCCCGCAGGTCGGGGCCGGAGGCCGTGCCGCCTACGCGGCCCCGGCCGGCCGTCCCCCGTGCGGCTCCGGCAGGCCTGTGGGATCGCTCACATCCCGGCCGTCATGCAACGGCGCGGCAGGCGTTGCCCGGGGCCGAGCAAGTAGGCTGGGGGGTGTGAAGAATTTCGAGTCGCTGTTCGCAGAACTGAGCGAGAAGGCAGCCGCCCGCCCGGAGGGCTCCCGCACCGTCGCCGAACTGGATTCCGGAGTCCACGGCATCGGTAAGAAAGTCGTGGAAGAAGCGGCCGAGGTCTGGATGGCTGCCGAGTACGAATCCGATGAAGCCGCAGCGGAAGAAATTTCCCAGCTGCTCTATCACCTGCAGGTTCTGATGCTCGCCAAAGGACTCAGCCTGGAAGACGTCTACAAGCATCTCTAGCCACGTCCGCGCCGGAGCCGCCTGAGCTTTCAGGCGGAACCGGTGTATTGCGTGGCCCGCTGTGCCTGAACCGACTTTTCCTTGGACCGTTCCCGAGCGGACGCCGTCCCGACCAAGAAAGACCTCCAATGCTGAGAGTTGCCGTCCCGAACAAGGGATCCCTGTCCGAAGCCGCCTCCGCCATGCTCGCCGAGGCCGGCTACCGCCAGCGCCGCGACACCCGCGAGCTGGTCATGGTGGACCCGGACAATGATATTGAGTTCTTCTTCCTCCGCCCGCGCGACATCGCCGTGTACGTCGGCCAGGGCACGCTCGACGTCGGCATCACCGGCCGCGACCTGCTGCTGGACGCCGAGGTTGAGGCAGAAGAGCTGCTGCCGCTGGGTTTCGCGGCCTCCACGTTCCGCTTCGCCGGTCCGGTGGGTGACTTCAGCACCGTCGACCAGCTCGAAGGCAAGCGCCTGGCCACGAGCTACGACGGCCTGCTCCGCGGCTACCTCGCGGAGCGCGGCATCAAGGCGAAGGTCGTCCGCCTCGACGGCGCCGTCGAATCCTCCGTCCGGCTCGGCGTCGCCGACGCGATCGCCGACGTCGTCGAAACCGGCACCACCCTCAAGGCCGCCGGGATGGAGATCTTCGGCGAGCCCATCCTGAATTCCGAGTCCGTGCTGATCGGCCGCAAGGGCGAGCAGAACCCCGCGACCGAGGTACTGATCCGCCGCCTCCAGGGTGTCCTCGTGGCCCGGCAGTACGTGCTGATGGACTACGACATCCGAAAGGAACTCGTCGAGGACGCCGCGGCGCTCACCCCGGGCCTTGAGTCACCGACGGTCTCCCCGTTGCGCGATTCCGACTGGGTTGCCGTCCGTTCCATGGTGCCGAAGCGGGAAACCAACCGGATCATGGATGAGCTGTACGACCTCGGCGCCCGCGCCATCCTTGTCAGCAGCATCCACGCCTGCCGCATCTGACCGGCGCGTCCGTGAATGAACGGTCCGGGCGTCAACCGTCCGTGAGTGAATCTTCCGTGAGCGAATACCAGGAGAAGCCATGACTGTAGCCGTGCGCGTTATCCCGTGCCTCGACGTCGACGCCGGCCGCGTGGTCAAGGGCATCAACTTCGAAGGCCTGCGCGACGCCGGCGACCCGGTGGAGCTGGCGCACCGCTATGACAACGGCGGCGCCGACGAACTGACGTTCCTCGACGTCACAGCGTCCTCCGGCAACCGCGAGACGACCTTCGACGTCGTCCGCCGTACCGCCGAGGAAGTCTTCATCCCGCTGACGGTCGGCGGCGGTGTCCGCGGCGTCGCCGAGGTGGACAAGCTCCTGCGCTTCGGCGCGGACAAGGCAGCCATCAACACCGCGGCCGTGGCCCGGCCGGACGTGATCGATGAGATCACGAGGCACTTCGGCTCGCAGGTCCTGGTGCTGTCCCTCGACGCGCGCCGTACCCGGCCGGGATCCCAGCCCACCGCCTCCGGCTTCGAAGTCACCACCCATGGCGGACGCCAGGGGACCGGAATCGACGCCATCGCCTGGGCACGTGAAGCGGCGGACCGGGGCGTCGGCGAAATCCTGCTGAACTCGATCGACGCCGACGGCACCAAGGACGGCTTCGACCTGGAACTGATCCGGCTCGCGCGGGCGGGGGTCAAAGTGCCGCTGATTGCCTCCGGCGGCGCCGGCAGGCCGGAGCACTTCCCGCCGGCCGTCGCGGCGGGCGCTGACGCTGTCCTCGCGGCGTCGGTCTTCCACTTCGGGCCGCTGGACATGATCGCCCAGGTCAAGACGGCCATCCGCGAGGCGGGCTTCGAAGTCCGCTGACAGTGGTCCGATAACAAGTGTTGGTTGAGCCCGGGCCCACGCCCGCGGGGTTCCCTGGCGGGGAGCCGGTGCGGACTTGCGAGGTTAGGGAGCGGGTGCGGAGTTACAGGCCGACTTCGGCGGACTGCAGCAGCGCGACGGCGTCCGGCTGGCCTTCGAAGGTCACGAGGGCATGGCGGGTCCGGCCATGGGCGTGCATCAGAAGTTCGCCCGGCTCGCCCACGATGGCCACCGACACGGGAGCGCGCTTGGCAACGTGGCGGGGCCCGGACGGCCGCACCAGCACGATGCCCAGGTCCACGCCGCGGTACAGGATCGCGGCGCGTTTGATTAGCTCGTCCCAGAGCGCGTCCGAGTACTCCTCGTCCAGGGCGCGCGGAGCCCAGCGGTCAACCGCCCGGCGCACATCTTCTGTGTGCACGAAATACTCGATCAGGTTGGAACTCTCATCCAGGGCCTTGATCTTCATCGGGGAGAGTGCGGGAGGGCCGGCACGGAAGGCATGGACCAGCTTGTTGTAGTCGTCCGGCGTCTTGAGCTTGGCCGCCAGCTGGGCCGTGGCCTTGTCGGAGGCCTTGGCCAGCCGCTTGATCAGCAGCCCCAGACCGACGGCGGCCTTACGCTCGCGCAGGTACAGGTGGGCGGCAAGATCGCGCGTGAGCCAGCCCCTGCAGAGCGTGGGGGAGTCGGGACCGGCCGCCAGCAGGGTTTCGGCCAGGACTTCTCGGGACGGGTCGACGAAATGCATCACTTGTGAAACTAGCACGAGACGGCGGAGCGTGTGCACTGGACCGGCGCCGATTTGGCAGCCACGGAGCTTTTCGCCCCTTGTTGACTCCGATGTTAAGCGCGGCACCGGGGGACAAGGCTTTGATCCTGCGCAGGCACTAGACTTGAACTGATGTCTGAGCAGCCCGCCCCCGCCCCCCTCCCGAGTTTGCCGGCCCCGCGTTCGGCGGCCCCGAGTTCGGCGGCCCCAGGTCTAATGGCTCCGGGACCGGGAGCGACTCCGGCGGGCAGCCCCCTCCCCGCCGGACTGGCCGAGGCCCTCAAGCGGGACAGCGCCGGCCTGGTCGCCGCGATCGTCCAACAGTTCGACACCAATGAAGTGCTCATGCTGGGCTGGATGGATGACGAGGCGCTGCACCGCACCCTGACCAGCGGTCGCGTGACGTTCTATTCGCGCTCCCGCCAGGAATACTGGCGCAAGGGCGACACGTCCGGCCATGTGCAGTGGGTCAAGTCCCTGGCCATGGACTGCGACGGGGACGCCCTGCTGGTCCGCGTCGACCAGGTCGGTGCCGCCTGCCACACCGGGACCCGCACCTGCTTCGACGGCCGCGAGCTCGACGCCGTGGCCGGCCACGCGGACTGAACCGGCCGCCCGCACACCCATAGGGCCACGGGCTGCAGCTCCGGACCGCGGAATCACCGGCACACAATAGACCCTCAGGACAACTGACAGAACAGGCGGAAACCACAGCCATGCAGGACCTTGGAATCATCAGCCCGGGCCTGGCGGAGTTCCGTGAACTCGCAGGCCACAGCCGCGTCATTCCCGTCCGGCTCAAGGTGCTGGCGGACGCCGAAACCCCGATCGGGCTGTACCGGAAGCTGGCGCAGGGCCAGCCGGGCACGTTCCTGATGGAATCCGCCGCGGTCGGCGGCGCCTGGTCACGGTACTCGTTCATCGGCGCCCGGTCCCGGGCGACCCTGACCACGAAGGACGGGCAGGCACACTGGCTCGGCCGGCCGCCCGTCGGGGTGCCGCTGGACGGTAGCCCGGTCGACGCCATCCGGGACACCATCGAGGCGCTGCGCACGGAACGGTTCGAAGGGCTGCCGCCGTTCACCTCGGGCCTGGTCGGATTCCTGGGCTGGGAAACGGTCCGGCACTGGGAGAAGCTCGCCAGCCCGCCGGAAGACGATCTGGAACTGCCGGAGATGGCCCTGAACCTGGTCACGGATATGGCGGTGCATGACAACATGGACGGCACCGTGCTGTTGATCGCCAACGCCATCAACTTCGACAACAGTTCCGAGCGCGTCGACGAGGCCTGGCATGACGCCGTCGCCCGGGTGAAAGCGCTGCTGGCCAAGGTCAGCACGCCGGTCGAGCAGCCGGTATCGGTGCTGGAGACCGCGGCCCTGGACTTCGCCTCCAGCGTGCAGGAACGCTGGAAAGAGGCCGACTACCTGGCCGCACTGGACCGCGGCAAAGAGGCGATCGTCGACGGCGAAGTTTTCCAGGTGGTCATCTCCCGCCGCTTCGAGATGGAATGCGGCGCTGACCCGCTGGACGTCTACCGGGTGCTGCGGAACACCAACCCGAGCCCCTACATGTACATTTTCAGCCTCGAGGACGCTGCCGGCCGGCAGTACTCGATTGTCGGGTCGTCCCCGGAAGCGCTCGTAACCGTGACCGGTGAGGAAGTCATCACCCACCCGATCGCGGGTTCCCGGCCGCGCGGCAAGACGATCGAGGCGGACAAGGCCCTGGCCGAGGAACTGCTCGGTGACCAGAAGGAACGCGCCGAACACCTGATGCTCGTGGACCTTTCCCGCAACGACCTGTCCAAGGTCTGCGTCGCCGGTTCCGTCGACGTCACGCAGTTCATGGAGGTGGAGCGCTTCAGCCACATCATGCACCTCGTCTCCACCGTGGTCGGCAAGCTCGCGCCGGCCGCCAAGGCCTATGACGTGCTGCGGGCAACGTTCCCGGCCGGCACGCTCTCGGGCGCCCCGAAGCCGCGCGCCCTGCGCCTGCTGGACGAACTCGAACCGCACCGCCGCGGCATCTACGGCGGCGTGGTGGGCTACCTGGACTTCGCGGGGGACATGGACATGGCAATCGCCATCCGCTCTGCCCTGCTGCGCGAAGGCCGGGCCTATGTGCAGGCCGGCGGCGGGATCGTCGCTGACTCCGTGAACGAAAGCGAAGCCCTGGAGACCGTCAACAAGGCAGCTGCCCCGATGCGCGCCGTGCACACCGCCGGATCGCTGCGCAACATCACCGCCGACGCGATCGCCGACGCCTCCCAGCCGGCTGCCGAAATCAGCTACGACGCCGGGAGCAGTGCGGACGCCGGGAAAGAGCAGCAATGACTCGCAACACCACCGTGCAGAGCACCAGCCCCGCCGTTCCGCGCTGGGCCCGGAAATCCACCTTGGTCCTGGTCATCGCCGCCCTGGCCCTGGCCGTCTTCGGCACCACCACGCAGACGTGGCTCACGGTGCACCTTGACCCCACGCAGCTGGGCCAGGCCGTCAACAGCCAGGACGGGCTGCAGGTGCAGGGCAGCAAGGCCGCCACCACGGTGACGGCACTGGCGCTCGTTGCCCTCGCCGGTGGACTTGCCGCCTCGATAGCCGGACGGATCGCGCGGTGGATCATCACCGCCATCATCCTGCTCGCGGCCGCCGGCATCGTCGGCGCCGCCGCTGTCGTCCAGGCCGACCCGCTGGCCGCCGCCCAGGGCTCCATCGCCGCCGCCACCGGGATCAGCGGGAGCAGCGTCCAGGTGGGCGTCACCGCCTTGCCGGCCCTCGCCGTCGTAGCCGGATCCCTGCTGGGCCTCACCGCGCTGGCGATCGTGCCCGCGGGACGTTACTGGAAAGCCCGCACCAAATACGAGACCGCGGCCACCGGGGCCGGCGCCGGGCCGGCGGCAGCGCCGGCCGGGCCCGCGGACGAGATTGACAGCTGGGACCGGCTGTCGCGCGGTGACGATCCCACCTGAGCCGGCGCGGGCGCGGCCAGCAACGCGGAAAAACAGTGCCGCCAATAAATGGCAGAATGTAAGCAGTATTCGTCCTGAGGAGATTTCAATGAGCAAAGAGACCGTTTCGCCCCCCAAGCCCGCTGCCGGAACCGCCGCCTTCACGTACGACAGCGCCGGCCACAGCGAACCCACCGGCCACGGCAACAGCCCCGCCGCCTGGACCACCGTGTTTGTGATGCTCCTCGGCGCCCTCATCATGTCCATCGCGTTCGTCATCGCCAACACCCCCATCTTCATCGCGGGCGGCGCGGTCATGGTGGTCGGCCTGCTGGTCGGCTTCGCCATGCGCAAGGCCGGCTACGGCGTCGGTGGCAGCAAGCTGAAGAACTCCGGCCACTAAGCGTGACTGTTCTCGATGACATCAACACCGGTGTCAGGGAGGATATGGAGGCCCGCCAGCGCCTCGTTCCGCTCGCGGAACTGAAGGAACGTGCCGCCGGGGCGGCGCCAGCCCGCGACGCCTGGGCCGCCCTGGGCGGCGACCTGGCCGAGCGGAACCAGCTGAAGGTGATCGCTGAAATCAAGCGGCGCAGCCCCTCCAAAGGCGATCTCGCCAGCATCGCCGATCCCGCCTCGCTGGCCGTGCAGTACGCCGGCGGCGGTGCGGCAGCGATCAGCGTGCTGACCGAACAGCGCCGCTTCAACGGCTCGCTCGCCGATTTCGACGCCGTCCGGGCAGCCGTGGATCTCCCGCTGCTGCGCAAGGATTTCATGATCGACGAGTACCAGATCTGGGAAGCCCGCGCCCACGGGGCCGATCTGATCCTGCTGATTGTGGCGTCCCTGAGTGACGCGCAACTGCGTGAGTTCAGCGCCCTCAGCCGCGATCTCGGCATGAACGTGCTTGTGGAGACGCATACGGCAGAGGAAATCGAGCGGGCAGTCGCCGCCGAGGCCCGGATCATCGGCGTCAACGTGCGCAACCTCAAGACGCTCGACGTCGACCGCTCCGTCTTCGCGGAACTCGCCGGGAGTATCCCGTCCTCCGCGATCGTGATCGCGGAGTCCGGTGTGCGCGGCGTCGACGACGTCCGGCACTACGCGGCCAACGGGGCCAACGCGGTCCTGGTCGGCGAAGCCCTGGTCAGGAACGCAACCCCGCGCGAGCGGATTGCGGAGTTCATGGCAGCCGGAGCGGAAGAGATTGCCGCCCGCGCCTGAGGCATTCGCCGGACGTCCCAGCCTGACGGCCCGAGCGGCACCGGGCGCAGGGCACCCGCAGGAACTTTTAGAGCTTTACTAGCGAGCAGTGGAACAGGATGGTGAGACTGATGGCCGATGCGCCAGCAGCCAGCTCAGACGAAAGCGCCGTGGACGCGTTCCTGCAGGGTGGGGAATCCCTGCGGCACGCCCCCGGACCGTACTTCGGCTCCTACGGCGGCCGATGGATGCCGGAGTCGCTCATCGCGGCCCTGGACGAGCTCGAGGACACCTTCGAGAAGGCCAAAGCCGATCCTGAGTTCACCGCGCAGATCGCCGAGCTGAACCGGAACTACTCGGGCCGGCCTTCGCTGCTGACCGAGGCGAAGCGCTTCGCCGAGCACGCCGGGGGAGTCCGCGTGTTCCTCAAGCGCGAGGACCTCAACCACACCGGCTCGCACAAGATCAACAACGTCCTGGGTCAGGCGCTGCTCGCCAAGCGGATGGGTAAGACCCGCGTCATCGCCGAAACCGGCGCAGGCCAGCACGGTGTCGCCAGCGCCACGGCCGCCGCCCTGATGGGCCTGGAATGCGTGGTCTACATGGGCGCCGAGGACTGCCGCCGGCAGGCCCTGAACGTCGCCCGGATGGAACTCCTCGGGGCAACGGTCATTCCGGTGACGAACGGTTCACAGACCCTCAAGGACGCCATCAACGAGGCGCTCCGCGACTGGGTCGCCAATGTGGACAACACGCACTACCTCCTGGGCACGGCCGCCGGCGCGCACCCCTTCCCGGCCATGGTCCGCTACTTCCACGAGGTCATCGGCGAGGAGGCCCGCGGCCAGATCCTGGCGCAGACCGGCCGCCTGCCCGACGCCGTGTGCGCCTGCATCGGCGGCGGCTCCAACGCCATCGGGATCTTCCACGGCTTCCTGGACGACCCCTCCGTGAAGATCTACGGCTTCGAAGCCGGCGGCGACGGCGTGGAAACCGGACGCCACGCGGCCACCATCACGCTTGGCAAGCCCGGCGTGCTGCACGGCGCCCGCTCCTACCTGATGCAGGACGACGACGGCCAGACCATCGAGTCGCACTCCATCTCGGCGGGCCTGGACTACCCGGGCGTCGGCCCGGAGCACTCCTACCTTGCGGACATCGGGCGGGTCAGCTACGAGCCCATCACGGACAGCGAGGCCATGGACGCGTTCCGGCTGCTCTGCCGCACCGAAGGCATCATCCCGGCCATCGAGTCCGCCCACGCCCTCGCCGGCGCGATCAAGGTAGGCCAGCGCCTCGCCGCCGAGGACCACGGCAAAGCGTCAGAAAAGATCGTGATCGTGAACCTCTCCGGCCGCGGCGACAAGGACGTGGCCACGGCCGCGGAATGGTTTGACCTGCTGGACAAGGATTCACCGGAGTCGGAGATCGCCAAAGAGGGGGAGCAGCTGTGAGCAGCGTTGAATCGACCGGCAGCCCGGACACGACGGGCACGAGCAAGTCGGCGGCGGCGATTGACCGTGCCAAGGCGCAGGGCCGCGCGGCCCTGATCGGCTACCTGCCGGCCGGGTACCCGAGCGTTGAGGACACGATCGCTGCCGGCATCGCCCTTGTCGAGAACGGCGCCGACCTGATCGAGATCGGCATCCCGTATTCGGACCCCGTCATGGACGGGCAGGTCATCCAGGCCGCCACCACCGAAGCCCTCGCGAAGGGCTTCCGCGTCCGCGAGGTCTTCGACGTCGTCCGCGGCATCACGAGCAGGACCGATGCCGCCGTCCTTGTCATGACCTACTGGAATCCGGTCTTGCGGATGGGCGTCGACGAATTCTCCCGCCGCCTGGCCGAAGCCGGCGGAGCCGGGCTCATCACCCCGGACCTGATCCCCGACGAAGCATCCGAATGGATGGCGGCCTCGGACAAGTACGGCCTGGACCGGGTGTTCCTGGTGGCGCCCTCGTCCTCCCCGGAACGGATGAGGCGGACCGTGGATGCGAGCCGCGGCTTTGTCTACGCCGTGTCCATCATGGGCGTCACCGGCGCCCGCTCCTCGGTCAGCTCGGCCGCCAAGGACGTCGTGGCTGCGGCGCACGCGGCCGGCGCCGCACGGGTCTGCGTTGGCCTGGGCGTGTCGAACGCGGACCAGGTCCGCGAGATTGCCGCGTACGCGGACGGCGTGATCGTGGGGACCGCCCTCGTCGCCGCGATCCGCGACGGCGGCGTGGATGCGGTAGCGTCCTTGACGAAAGACCTCAGCACCGGCCTTACCAGGGAAGAAGCGTAAGCAATGCAGTCAGTCCTCCACATGGCGGCGATGGTTCCCGCGAGCATTCCGAGTCCGGACTGGTCCGGATTCGACATCCCGCTGCCGTGGGGGTCGCTGCGCATCCACGCTTACGCGCTGTGCATCCTGGCCGGCATCATCGTCGGGCTCTGGCTGACCTCGGTCCGCTGGGCGAGGCGGGGAGCCCCGGAGGGCAGCGTCTGGGACATTGCCATCTGGGCGATTCCCTTCGGCATCATCGGCGGCCGGCTCTACCATGTGGTGTCCTCCCCGGACGCGTACTTCGGCCCGGGCTTTGACGGCACCGGTGACCTCTCGTTGATCCCGCAGATCCAGCGCGGCGGCCTGGGTATCTGGGGCGCGGTGCTGCTCGGGGCGGTGGGCGCCTGGATCGGCTGCCGCCGGGCCGGCGTCAAATTGACGGCGTTCCTCGACGCCGCGGCGCCGGGGCTGCTGCTGGCCCAGGCCATCGGCCGCTGGGGCAACTATTTCAACCAGGAGCTCTTCGGCGGCCCCACGACAATGCCGTGGGGACTGCAGATCGACGCCGACAACCCGAACTTCCCGCCCGGCATGCCGGCCGAAACGCTTTTCCACCCGACGTTCCTGTACGAGTCGCTCTGGAACCTGGCCGGCGTGGCCATCCTGCTGGTGCTGGATCGGCGCTTCAACTTCCGCCGTGGGCGCCTGTTCTGGCTCTACGCGATCTACTACACCCTCGGCCGGGTGTGGATCGAGGCGATGCGGATCGACGACGCCGAGCAGATCAACCTCTTCGGGATCACCGCCAGGCTCAACGTGTGGACCAGCATCTTCGTCCTGCTGGTGGCGCTGGCCGCCTTCATCGTGCTGGGACTGCGTAAGCCCGCAGACGCCGACACCCCCTACCTGCCGGGACGCGAGCCCGCGGCCGACGGGGCCGGCACCAAGGAACCGGCGACCGTTCCGGCGCCCGCCGGAGGTATCCGCCATTCGGACGCCGCTGTCTCAGATAGTGAATCGCGTGGTAATCTCCCTGATAACCAAAGCGGTCCAGGAGATGCCTCTGCCCCAGCTGAAGCATCAAAGGAACCCACCGGCGGCACCGCGCCCGCCAGTGGAGCACCGGCGGCCGGAGCACCCGGCCACCACGCCGCCGGATCCGCGCCGGAAGCTGGCGGTAGCAAGTAGCCCAGCAACGGCAAACCGGGCCGCAGAGCCACCGCTCGCCGGGCCCGTATCCACAGCGTCGTGGCAGCAGGGAATGCTGCGGACTGTAGCCGTCCGCGCAATCCCGGGTCAGCAGCCCGCGTAATTTTGTTCGTACAGGACGCCCGGCTGACCTACAATTCCAGTAAGAAACTCTTTGTTGTGCCCGTCACGCCGGCGCACCGATTCGGGCCAATGTTGTCCCTCCCATACGCACGATCAGGAGGAAGGACGTCTCCCATGACCCAAACCCTGCACAGCCCCAGTTGGTCCGAGTCCGATCAGTCGGCCGCCGCCATGTCTCCGTTCAAGCGGTTCGCGGCACTGCCGGAAGCCGCCGGACTGTACAACCCGGAGCAGGAGAAGGACGCCTGCGGACTGGCCATCATCGCGACCCTCCGCGGGGAACCTGGCTACGACATCGTCGATGCCGCCCTCACCGCCCTGCGCAACCTCGAGCACCGCGGCGCCGTCGGCGCCGATGAAGGTACCGGCGACGGCGCCGGCCTGCTCATGCAGGTGCCCGATGAGTTCCTCCGAGCGGTCACCGAATTCGAACTCCCCGCCCCCGGACAGTACGTGGTGGGCACCGCCTTCCTTCCCGCCGAGCAGCGCGAAGCCGATGCCGCCAAGGCCGGGATCGAAGGCCTCGCGGCCGACGAGGGCCTGACCGTCCTCGGCTGGCGCGAAGTCCCGATCGTCGCCGACCTCGTCGGCGCCATGGCCCGGGCCTGCATGCCCTACTTCTCGCAGCCGTTCTTTGCCTCCAGCACCGGGGAAGTCCTGGAGCGCAACGAACTGGACTCCCGCGCCTGGCGGATCCGCAAGCGCGCACAGAACAAGTTCGGCGTGTACTTCCCGTCGCTCTCCTCGCGGACGATCGTCTACAAGGGCATGCTGACCACCGCCCAGCTGGAGCCGTTCTACCCGGACCTGTCGGACAAGCGCTTCAAGACCAAGCTCGCCATCGTCCACTCGCGCTTCTCCACCAACACGTTCCCGTCCTGGCCACTGGCCCAGCCGTTCCGCACCATCGCGCACAACGGTGAGATCAACACGGTCAAGGGCAACCGCAACTGGATGCGCGCCCGGCAGTCCCAGCTGGCCAATCCGCTGCTGGGGGAATCGCCCGAGGAGCTGTACCCGATCTGCACCCCGGGTGCCTCGGACTCTGCATCCTTCGACGAGGTCGCGGAACTGCTGTGGCTCTCCGGACGCCCCATCACGCACTCGATCATGATGATGATCCCCGAGGCGTGGGAAAACCACGCCACGATGGACCCGGCCCGCCGGGCCTTCTACGAGTACCACTCCCTGCTGATGGAACCGTGGGACGGCCCCGCAGCCGTTTCCTTCACCGACGGCAACCTCGTCGGCGCCACCCTTGACCGCAACGGGCTGCGCCCGGGCCGGTACTGGATCACCGAAGACGGCCTGGTCGTCTTCGCCTCCGAGGTCGGTGTGATCGACGTCGAACCCTCCAAGGTCGTCAAGAAGGGCCGCGTCTCGCCGGGCAAAATGTTCCTGGTGGACACCGAGGCCGGCCGGATCATCGACGACGCCGAGGTCAAGGCAGAGGTGGCCGCGGCCAACCCGTGGACCGAATGGCTCAAGGACAACCTGATCGACCTCGAGGACCTGCCGGAACGCGAGCACGTCGTGCACACCGCGGCCTCGGTCAACATCCGCCAGCGGACCTTCGGCTACACCACCGAGGAACTGAAGATCCTGCTGGGCCCGATGGCCCGCACCGGAGCCGAGCCGCTGGGCGCCATGGGATCGGACACGCCCGTGGCCGTGCTGTCCAAGCGCCCGCGGCTGCTGTTCGACTACTTCGTGCAGTCCTTCGCCCAGGTCACCAACCCGCCGCTGGATGCCATCCGCGAAGAGCTGGTGACCTCGCTGACCTGCGCTATCGGTCCCAACGGCAACCTGCTGGACACCAAGCAGGTCCGCCAGCCGCAGGTCTCGCTGCCGTTCCCCGTGATCAACAACGACCAGCTCGCCAAGATCGCGAACATCGAGAACGCCGACGGCGACAAGGTCGCCATGAAGGTCCGCGGCCTCTACCGCCCCGAAGGCGGCGAGAACGCGCTCCGCGCCCGGCTGACGGAAATCTGCGAGCAGGTTTCCGGCGCCATCAACCGCGGCGTCCAGTACGTCGTGCTCTCGGACCGTGACTCAAACGCCCAGTGGGCTCCGATCCCGTCCCTGCTGCTGGTCAGCGCCGTGCACCACCACCTGCTGCGCAGCGCCAACCGCACCAAGACCGCGCTCGTGGTCGAGGCAGGCGACGTCCGCGAAACCCACCACGTGGCCGTCCTGATCGGTTACGGCGCCTCGGCCGTGAACCCCTACCTGGCCATGGAATCGGTGGAACAGCTGATCACCTCCGGCGACGTCGTCGGGGTCACCCCGCAGGACGGCGTGTACAACCTGATCAAGGGCCTCGGCAAGGGCGTCCTGAAGATCATGTCCAAGATGGGCATCTCCACCGTCGCCTCCTACACCGGCGCGCAGACCTTCGAGGCTCTCGGCCTGGGCCAGGACCTGGTGGACGAGTACTTCGCCGGCACGCACTCCCAGCTCGGCGGCGTCGGACTCGGCGTCATCGCCGCCGAAGTCGCTGCCCGCCACCAGATGGCGTACCCCGAAAACGGGATCGAGAAGCCGCACCAGCCGCTGCTCGGCGGCGGCGAGTACCAGTGGCGCCGCGACGGCGAGCCGCACCTGTTCAACCCGGAGACCGTCTTCCGGCTGCAGCACGCTACCCGTGAGCGGCGCTACGACATCTTCAAGGCCTACACCCGCGGCGTCGATGACCAGTCGCAGAACCTGATGACCCTGCGCGGGCTGCTGAAGTTCAAGGCCGGGCTTCGTCCCGCGGTTCCGCTTGAAGAAGTGGAGTCCGTCGCCAGCATCGTCAAGCGCTTCTCCACCGGCGCCATGAGCTATGGCTCCATCTCCCAGGAGGCGCACGAAACCCTCGCGATTGCGATGAACCAGCTCGGCGGCAAGTCCAACACCGGTGAAGGCGGCGAGGACGTGGACCGGCTGCTGGATCCCAAGCGCCGCTCCGCGGTCAAGCAGATCGCCTCCGGCCGCTTCGGCGTCACGAGCCTGTACCTGACCAACGCGGACGACATCCAGATCAAGATGGCGCAGGGTGCCAAGCCCGGCGAAGGCGGCCAGTTGATGGCGCAGAAGGTCTACCCCTGGGTGGCCCGGACGCGGCACTCGACGCCCGGCGTCGGGCTGATCTCCCCGCCCCCGCACCACGACATCTACTCGATCGAGGACCTTGCGCAGCTGATCTATGATGCCAAGCGCGCGAATCCTTCGGCCCGGGTGCACGTCAAGCTCGTCTCCGAGGTGGGAATCGGCACGGTTGCCGCCGGCGTCACGAAGGCGAAGGCCGACGTCGTGCTGGTTTCCGGCCACGACGGCGGTACCGGCGCCTCGCCGCTGAACTCGCTCAAGCACGCCGGTGTCCCGTGGGAGCTGGGTCTCGCCGAGACGCAGCAGACCCTGATGCTCAACGGCCTGCGCGACCGCGTCGTGGTGCAGGTCGACGGCCAGCTCAAGACCGGCCGCGACGTCGTCATCGCCGCGCTGCTGGGCGGCGAGGAGTTCGGCTTCGCCACCGCTCCGCTGGTGGTCTCCGGCTGCATCATGATGCGCGTCTGCCACCTGGACACCTGCCCGGTGGGCGTCGCGACGCAGAACCCGGAGCTCCGGTCCCGCTTCAACGGCAAGCCCGAATTCGTGGTCAACTTCTTCGAATTCCTCGCCGAGGAAGTCCGCGAGATCCTGGCGGAGCTGGGCTTCCGCAGCATCGAGGAAGCGATCGGCCACGCCGAAATGCTCGACACCCGTGAGGCGATCAACCACTGGAAGGCCGAAGGGCTGGACCTGGATCCGATCCTGCACGGCCTGGAGTTCGACGACGACGCGCCGCTGCGCAACCTGACCGGCCAGAACCACGAGCTGGACAAGCACTTCGACCAGCGCCTGATCGCGATGGCCGCCGAGGCGCTCAGCGACCGCACCCCGGTGAAGATCGCCGTCGATGTGATCAACACGGACCGTTCCGTGGGCACCATGCTGGGCCACGTGGTCACGAAGACCTTCAGCACCGATGTGCTGGCGCCCGACACCATCGACATCACGCTGACCGGCACCGCCGGCCAGTCGCTCGGGGCGTTCCTGCCGGCTGGCATCACGCTGCGCATGTACGGCGACTCCAACGACTACGTCGGCAAGGGACTCTCCGGCGGACGGATCATTGTCCGCCCGGACCGCACCAACGTCTTCCCGGCGGAACGCAATGTCATCGCCGGCAATGTGATCGGCTACGGCGCCACCAGCGGAGAGCTGTTCCTGCGCGGCCAGGTGGGCGAACGCTTCATGGTCCGCAACTCCGGCGCCACCGCGGTGGTCGAAGGAATCGGCGACCACGGCTGCGAATACATGACCGGCGGCCAGGCGCTCATCATCGGGCGCACCGGACGCAACTTCGGCGCCGGCATGTCCGGCGGCACCGCCTTCGTACTGGATCTGCTGACCACCCGCGTCAACAAGCAGGCCCTGGAGTCCGGGGAACTGCAGCTGCGCGAACTGGACGCCGAGGACCGCGACATCGTCCACGGGCTGCTCGTCAAGCACCTCGAGGAAACGGAGTCGCTGCTCGCGGCCCGTCTGCTGGAGAACTTTGATGACACCGCAGCCCGCATAACCAAGGTGCTGCCGCGCGATTACGCGGCCGTACTGCAAACCCGTCTTGACGCCATCGAAGAGGGCCTTGACCCCGACGGCGAAGAAGTTTGGTCTCGAATCCTGGAGGTGACCGGTGGCTGATCCACGCGGATTTCTGAAAGTACGCCAGCGTGAAACCCAGCCACGCCGTCCCGTTCCGGTCCGCATCATGGACTGGAAAGAGGTTTACGAAGCCCAGGAAAAGGGTGTCCTGAAGGCCCAGGCAGGCCGCTGCATGGATTGCGGCATTCCGTTCTGCCATCAGGGCTGCCCGCTCGGGAACCTCATTCCCGAGTGGAACGATCTGGTCTGGCGGGACAAGGGGGAGGAAGCGATCGAGCGGCTGCACGCCACCAACAACTTCCCCGAGTTCACCGGCCGGCTGTGCCCCGCCCCCTGCGAGGCGTCCTGCGTGCTGGGCATCAACCAGCCGGCCGTGACCATCAAGCAGGTCGAGGTGTCGATTATCGACCAGGCCTTCGAAAACGGCTGGGTCAACCCGCTGCCGCCGCACCGCCTCACCGGCAAGACGGTCGCCGTCGTCGGCTCCGGCCCCGCCGGACTGGCCGTCGCGCAGCAGCTGACCCGGGTGGGCCACACGGTTGCCGTCTATGAACGAGACGACAAGATCGGCGGGCTCCTGCGTTACGGAATCCCCGACTTCAAGATGGAAAAAGAGCAGGTCGACCGCCGCCTCGAGCAGATGAAGGCCGAGGGCACCCGCTTCCGGACCGGCGTCGCCGTCGGCACCGACGTGACCTGGGAGCAGCTGCGACGCCGGTACGACGCCGTCGTGGTTGCCACCGGCGCCACCGTTCCGCGGAACCTGCCGATCCCTGGCCGTGATCTTGAAGGCGTCCACTTCGCCATGGACTACCTCGTCCCGGCCAACCGTGTTGTGGCGGGGGAGACGGTCGAGAACCAAATCAACGCCGCCGGCAAGCACGTCGTCATCCTCGGCGGCGGCGACACCGGCGCGGACTGCCTCGGCACCGCGCACCGCCACCAGGCCGCTTCGGTGACCACCCTGGCGATCGGCAAGCAGCCCCCCGCGGAGCGCGCCGGCCACCAGCCCTGGCCGACGTTCCCGACGCTGTTCGAGGTTGCCAGCGCGCACGAGGAAGGCGGCGAACGCACCTACCTCGTCTCCACCGTCGAGTTCGTGGGGGAGAACGGCAAGCTGACCGGCGTGAAGGTGGCCGAGACCGAGTTCGTCGACGGCAAGCGCCTCCCGAAGGCCGGCACCGAGCGGATCATCCCCGCAGACCTGGTCTTTTTGTCCCTCGGTTTCACCGGCGCAGAGCCCGCCGGGATCACCGAGCAGGTCAGGGCCGAGTTCGACGGCCGCGGCAACGTGGCCCGGGACGGCTACTACATGACCAACACGGAAGGCGTCTTCGTCGCCGGAGACGCCGGCCGCGGACAGTCGCTGATCGTCTGGGCCATCGCCGAGGGACGCGCCTGCGCGGCCGCGGTGGACAAGTTCCTGATGGGCAGCACCATCCTTCCGGCCCCCGTGGCCCCGACCGACCGGGCCATGGCCGTCCTCTAGCCCGGCACTCGGTCCGAACGCCGGGTCCGGACGTCCCCGACTGATCCCTCCGGCAACAACTTCATCCATGCAAATCGACTACTAGGGTAGGTATATGAGACGCGCTAAAATAGTGGCCACCTTCGGACCGGCAATCGCAAGCTTCGAGAACACGCTCGCCGTGCTGGAAGCCGGCGTCGACGTGGCCCGCATGAACATGAGCCACGGCGACTACGCCGTGCACGACACCACGTACGAGAACGTCCGCAAGGCCGCAGGCCAGCTCGGGAAGCCCGTCGCGATCATGGCGGACCTGCAGGGGCCGAAGATCCGCCTCGGCCGCTTCGTCGACGGGCCGCACCTGCTGGCGGTCGGTGACACGTTCACCATCACCACCGAGGATGTTCCGGGCACCAAGGAGATCGCCTCCACGACGCTGAAGAGCCTCACCGACGACGTCAACCCCGGCGACGCGCTGCTGATCGACGACGGCAAGGTGGCGCTCCGCGCGATCGACGTCGACGACGTCAAGGTGGTCGCCCAGGTGATCGTCGGCGGGTACGTTTCGAACAACAAGGGCATCAACCTGCCCGGCGTTGCGGTCAACGTCCCGGCGCTGAGCGAAAAAGACGAGGGCGATCTGCGCTGGGCCATGCGCCGCGGCGTGGACATGGTTGCCCTCTCCTTCGTCCGCGACGCCTCGGACATCAAGCGGGTCCACGAGATCATGGACGAAGAAGGCCGCCGTGTGCCGGTGATCGCCAAGATCGAGAAGCCGCAGGCCGTAGAGCAGCTTCATGAGATCATCGACGCGTTCGACGCCATCATGGTGGCCCGTGGCGACCTCGGTGTGGAACTTCCCCTCGAGGAAGTGCCGATCGTGCAGAAGCGCGCCATCGAACTGGCGCGCCGCTGGGCCAAGCCGGTCATCGTGGCCACCCAGGTGCTTGAGTCGATGATCGACAACCCGCGCCCGACCCGCGCCGAGGCTTCCGACTGCGCCAACGCCGTGCTCGACGGCGCGGACGCCGTCATGCTCTCCGGCGAGACCAGCGTGGGCAAGTTCCCGATCGAGACCGTGAAGACCATGGCCCGGATCATCGAATCCACTGAGGTCCACGGCCTGGAACGCGTCCCCCCGCTGGGCACCAAGCCCAAGACCCGGGGCGGGGCCATCACCCGGGCCGCCGTCGAGATCGCCGACCAGCTGGATGCGAAGTACATCTGTACCTTCACCCAGTCCGGTGACTCCGCCCGCCGCCTTTCCCGGCTGCGCCCGATCCGTCCGGTCTTTGCGTTCACCCCGGTGGAGCACGTCTGGAACCAGCTCGCCCTGACGTGGGGCATCCAGCCGGTGCTGGTCCCGATGGCAGGCCACACCGACGAGATGACCGCCCAGGTGGACCGCAGCCTGCTCGAACTCGACGTAGTGGAGGACGGCGATCTGGTGGTCATTGCCGCCGGTTCGCCTCCCGGAAAAGCCGGTTCCACGAACATGCTGAAGGTGCACAAGGTCGGCGACCTCGCCGACTTCGGCAGCACCGGGGAAGCCGCGGTTACCAGGGACAAGCTCGGCCCGTGGCCGGAAAAGAAGAAGAAGAACAACCAGGGCTAGTTCTTTAGGTTCATGCAGGAAGGGAGGGTCCCCGCCGCGGTTCACGCGGTGGGGGCCCTCCCTTTTGCTTTGTTTCTTACCGACCGGGTCAGTTGACCTGGTTGATGATGGTCTCGGCAACCTCGCGCATGCTGAGGCGGCGGTCCATCGAGGTCTTCTGGATCCAGCGGAACGCTTCCGGCTCCGTCAGGCCCATCTTGGTGGTCAGCAGGCTCTTGGCGCGCTCCACAAGCTTGCGGGTGGCGAACTGCTCCTGCAGGTCCGTCACCTCGCTCTCGAGGGCCTTGATCTCCTCGTGCCGGGACAGGGCGATCTCGAGGGCGGGAATGAGGTCCGCCGGGGTGAAGGGCTTGACGACGTAGGCCATGGCGCCGGCGTCGCGGGCGCGCTCGACGAGTTCCTTCTGGCTGAAGGCGGTGAGCAGGACCACCGGGGCGATCCGGGCCTTGACGATCTTCTCGGCGGCGGAGATGCCGTCCATGACGGGCATCTTGACGTCCATCAGGACGAGGTCCGGCTTCAGTTCCTCGGCAAGCTGCACGGCCTTCTCGCCGTTGTCCGCCTCGCCGACGACGTCGTAGCCCTCGCCCCGCAGGATCTCGATGATGTCCAGGCGGATGAGGGTCTCATCCTCGGCGACGACTACGCGGCGCGCCGGCTTGGAAGTGGGGGTTGACTCCGTCTGTTCTGACACGGGAACTCCTTGGAAAGGTACGGCGGGAACTAGACCATCATAGGTTTAGACCCGTGGTGCACTGGGACCGGGTTGGGTTCGATGCGGCGTCACTGGCGCGATTCTGGAATTCAGCCTATCTGCATGTAGAGTAATTTCGCGCACTGGAAGCGATCGCGTTGCTCACAGCACTGGGGCAGGCTGATTGTTACAAGGTGTACTCCGCGCCCGAGTGGCGGAATTGGCAGACGCGCCGCACTCAAAATGCGGTATCGAAAGGTGTGTGGGTTCGAGTCCCACCTCGGGCACAGTGTTTTCGCACGTCAGAGCCGCCATACTGGTTCAGGTAGTGCTTCTATCCAGGCTTGCTGAACGTGGTTGAAGCGGTTCCACATGATGGTGACCCACGCGCCGGTGGGTTGCACCGCGTCCACGCTGAGGAGGGTCACTTCTGCCGTGGTCCCGCTGGCCAGCTTGGCGTTGTTGAAGGATCGCCATCTTTGTGCTGCGTTAGCCAGCCAGGTACGCCGTCGAGCGGACCTTTTCCCCCATAACAGCGCCAGCACTAGAACAGTCGATAGCAACACGCTGCCAACGATGATCTTCACGACGAGAAGAAGTTCCGTTGCAGTCAAGGCTATGAATGAGAGGGCAAAGACGATGAAGACAACCGCGCTGGCTATCACTAGTCCGGTTGTCGCTACCTTGGGTCTTACCGCCGGATTGACGACCATTCGCATTACCTCTTTAACAGATTAGAGCTGCCAGCCGGCACTTGTAAGGACGACTTGCTGAGAGAGGGCTGAATCCACGGTTGATTCATCTAGTTGAGCGGTGCAACGGCGATGAGCATTGTTGATTGCTGCATTGATTCGTTCACGCTGGCCCCGTTGTTCCCATTCGTAATCCGCCGGATCCGGGCCCAGGGGCAGGGGAGAATCCGGCAGGGCCCACCTGTCGCGAAAGATGGCCACATCGCGGACCAACTGCCACGTTTCGCCGCTGGTGCTATCTCCGACGGCTTCGAGCAAAGCACGTTTCCACTCAGGATCTTCTGTCAGCGCTGCCATGCTCACGGTCTCCGTCCTTTGTGAGATGCGTCCCCTGACCTGCTGAATCATCGCCGCTAAATCAGGGCGCGGAATGGTGAGCCTTTCAACCAGAGGTTCCTCAACCGCCGTCGTCCGTCCTTTCACGAACCGGCGTAAGCGCATGCTCAGGACAGCGCAGCGATCATTGGCACTGCTAGTTTCCTGGCAGAACTGGATAAGCATGCGCTCGGTACCCTGCCGGCTGATGGCTGTGGCTTTCCGCCATGCCGCGACAGCTGCGCCCCACGACGGAGACCGTTCGAATTCCTGCGAGGCGTCACGGGCATGTTCGTCCAAATGCTGCCTAAGATCCAGCCCTGCAGCGATCTGCGCGAGATAGTCATACTCCGCGTAGAGCCGCTCGAGGCTATCCGACTTCCTGCGCTCCGCGTCGCGCACCTCGTGGGCGGTCCGCTCGGAACCTTCAGCCGCCAGCACCTCGCCAAGGATGCCCTGCCATGAGAGTTGCAGGGATGGATCGACGGCAGCATGGTCGGCGTCGTCACCTTCGCTGACATAGGCGAAGTTGCCAGAGCGGCCACGGGTCATACTGACATACAGCAGCTCGCGGGTGAGCCTGCCCTGAGTGACTACCGTGTGGCCGGTGTCCACCGTAATGCCCTGGGAACGGTGTGCCGTTGTTGCATAGCCCAGCTCGGCGGATGTCCCTAGATACGCCCGGGGGAGTATGACGCTCGCGCCTGTGTCCCGCCGCCGCGCGATCAGGGAGCCGTGACGCCGACTGATGCCTTCGACGTCGAACAGCGTTCCATTCCGCACGAAAGCACCGCCGCTGTCGACTAGCTTCCGGTCATTTCCCCGGGCGATGATGGCGTCACCGCAACCGGCACGTAAGCCATCGCTGAGCAACACCGTCTGCTCGGGATCCACCTCACCCTGCGCCACGCGGTCTGCCTGGGCGCGCTCGTTGAGGAGGCCGACCGTTTCATTGTCGGCGGCAATAAGGATGGACGACTTGCCTGCCCGAGTATCTGCCTGCCAGGCGAGGTAGGCCTGGTCAGCCATATTGAGGTAGGTGCCGTGCCGGATCCGTCCATGGTGCGCGTAGTCGGCGATGGCTGAATAGTCACCTTTCCGCAGCTTTAGCGACGCTGTGCGCTCCCACTCCTCATGGAATCTCCAGATCGTGCTCAGCCGTGTTGCCTTCCCCTTCCGGTCCAGCCAACCAAGCACGCCGCCGGCGTCGATGGCGTCCAACTGCCCGGGGTCCCCCACCAGGAGGATCTTCGCGCCCGCTTCCTGGGCCTGCTGCACGAGCGCAGCAAGTTGGAATGTAGAGACCATGGAAGCCTCATCGATGATGACAAGCTGATTCGAATGGAAGCACCAGCGTTGCTGGATGGCAGCGAGCCGCGCAGCCTCCTGCGCTAACTTGATGCTCCAGCGCTCGCCAACAGGAGCCGTGGTCAATTGCGCCTGCACGTCGAAGAAGCGTCCGGCCCTTGAACTAGCCCCTTGGCCAGCCGATTCGTGCAGCCACTTCGTGACGTTCTCCGCCGCCATAGCGAGCTCGCGTCCCAGCACTTCGGCGCTGGCAGCTGCCGGGGCGAGGCCGACTACGCTTCCGGCGCCGTACTCCGCTTCCCATACTGCCTTCACTGCACTCAGGGTTGTCGTCTTTCCCGTGCCCGCTGGCCCCACGATGGCGTCGAGCCGGTTGCCGCTCAGGACCACGTCGGCAACGGCGGCACGCTGGTCGGAGTGAAGCATGCGCTTCTCGGGTTGTTGGACATAGTCAAGGAGATCCATGATGACGTCGGCGCGGATTGCTGGGCCGCCGTCGTCGTTCCTTGCTGCCATAATCGCGTCCTCGGAGGCGAGCGTCGACGTATCGGTGTAGAGGCGCGATCCGTGGAAGTCGAAGACGCTTCGTGTTCCGTGCCGGACGTCTGTCTCGGCGGGGGAAGGGACGGTGTACCGGTAATCATTCAAAGGCACGGACTGCTGCTCGGCCGCGGTGGCGACGGCGTCCAAGAGTGCGCTCCTGGCCGCCGCGGTGCTGCAACGCACGTGGGCGCAGACGCGTTCGGCTTCCGCAAGGAGATTCCAGCGGTTCCAGGTTGAGCGTTTGTGAGCGACCCGCTGTCGTGTCAGGGTTGCCACGGCGGAGATCCAGTCAGCGGTGAAGTCAGTGAAGCCGAAAGGGGCAATTCTGGAGCGATTGATCGTTGCCGCGATGACGTCGTCCGGCGGGAACCCTCTGGCGGTCGCACGTGCCTTCCATGCCCTGGATAGCTCGTGCAGGGGCGTGGGAATCTCGGACTTGGGGACGCGTGTGGCCAGGGTTGCTTGCTGGCGCAGCTTGATGACCGTTGCTGAGCTTGGCCGGTGCCCGTGTTCCTTTGTCCACTCCGCGACGAGGCGGTCTGTTTCCAGATTGATCAGCCGGGACCGGTTCGAGAACTCGCGGATGAGGTCCTCGTCGATTCCGGTGAGCTGCTGGCTGGGGTTGCCCGTATTGACGACGGGGACGCGGATGTCCGAGTCGCTGCCGAGGTGGCAGTGAAGGGCGTCGAATAAGAGACCGTTGTAGTGTTCGCTGGCAGCCACGGCAGCCTTGTATAGCGTGCGGGAGTCGAGGGTCACCCACGCGCCGTCGGTGATGCGCTGGATCCGGTTGGCGATGACGAGATGGGTGTGAAGCTGGGGGTCGCCGGTGCGGGATTCCCAGTGGTCGAAGGCGGCGGCGATGGCGCCCCTTGTGCCCACGTGGGCGACGCCGTTTCGGCCTGCGCGAGTGTGGATGACCTGCTCCTCCAACCAGGCAAGGGTTGCCTCCACCGCCTCGTGGTGGGTGCGGAGGATGTTGTCCTGCACGTTGCGAGGGCTGAGTGCCCAGAGGACTGACACTGACTTCGGCACGCTGAAGGTCAGGTCGAAACCTACGACGGCGTGCCTCACGGTGTGCGGGCCGGTTTTCTTTTCGACAGCGGCGGGTTGGCTGTGAGGTCGGCCCAGCGGGGCGTTGGTGTCCGGATGTACAGCTGCATCGAAGACGGCTTTCGCGTCCGCTTCGGTGACGACGTCCCCGGCACGTCTGTTGATCCCTTGTAGTCCGCTGCCGATCCATCGGCCCTCAGGTGTACCGGCTTTCATGTAGTAGGTGGAGGCGTCCGGGGGAGTAGTGGTGAGGTCGTCCATCATCGTGGTCTTGAACAGGTAGCGAAGTCCGGATTGTGCCGAGAGTCGTGCGATGGACATCGTCATGGCTGCGCCGCTCTTGCTTGGCGCTTGGATGGATGCCATCCGCGGCGGTCGAGAATGTTCAGCGTCGTGGAGTCGAGAGCGACGCCCTTGGCGTTGGCCAGCGAGACCAGCCAGGCAGCGATGTGGGCGAGGTCCTGCACGTTGGTTCGCTGAGCACGCTTTAGCCGAGCTATTTCCGACTGCAGGAGATTGTTGCTCCGACGCTGTTCGGCGTTTTCTGCCTCGAGTCGATCGACCTCGCAGGACTGTGAGCGCAGTTTGGACTGGAGCATCTCGACGCGGCGCTGGCAGATCCTTGTCCTAGTTGCAAGCCTTCGCTGCAGTGCCTTCAGCTCGTCCTTGGGAACTACGGCTCCGGCGTCAGCCTCTACCGCCATGGCAGGACGGCGGGCAGCTCGACGTATACGATCCCGTTTCCTGTTGCCGCAGCGGATTGAACAAAACCGCTGACTCTTACGGGACGGCTCGAAGGCTGCCGCGCACTCTTCGCAATTCTTGAGGGTCACGATGGTTCATAAGTCCGCGGCCCGGTTCCGACATGACCATCCGTGTGCTGTCCTCACGCTGATGACCTTGGATGCCAGAGGTGTGAGGCTGTTGGTGGGCAGATTAGCTGTGGTCGATCGGGCGGAGCATGGTGGTGCGCTGCTCTACCTTGCGTCGTGCGGCAGGGCATTCGTTGCCTGTTGGTCTGAATGTTTTCGTGTCGTCGCAGAGGGAGTACGGCTGATGCGTGAGTACTGCTTTGGCCCTCGGATCGCACGCTTCTTGCGCATAGCCGAAATCCTGACTGCTAATGATGGCAGCACGGTTCCCGTCTGTTCCAGTCCGCGGTGCCGACGACTATGGGGCGCCAGAGCGGTCGCGACAAGTTGACGAATCACAGATAACAGCCCACGGCGTCCGGTTTGGGTCTATGAGCTTCTTGCGCCACTGTCAGCAAAGTAGGGAACAGGCTCTACTCTCACACGTTCCTCCTAGCCTCCTTACGTCAGGTTGGGGTGTAGTCCAGACTGACCTAATCTTGCGGGGAGCAACTCACTGGCGCTGTGTACCTCCGACTTGCCGAGACAAAATGCCTAGGAGCGCGCTGAATAATCTTCGTTCGTAATCTGAAGAGTTTAGGGCGTGCCTGCTGGACTTGCAGGGCTGGTTATTAAGACTGGTGGTATGCAAGGACGTGAGCGGGAACAGCGGACGCTGTTGGACGTGGAAGCGCTGGCCGGGGAGCTGTTGGCCCCGGGCAGCGTTTTCGCGTTCCTGGCCGAACACCGGGGCAGGCTGTTCCCGGATTCGATGATGGAGGACCTGTTCGGGTCGAAGCGGGGCCGGCCCTCGGTGCCGGCGTCGGTGATCGGCTCGGTGCTGGTGCTGCAGGCCCTGCACGGGCTTTCGGACCGGGAGACCGCGGACGCGTTGACGTATGACCTGCGGTGGAAGGCGGCCTGCGGGTATGGGCTGACGGATACCGCGTTCCACCCGACCAGGCTGGTGTACTGGCGCAAGCGCTTGGCAGCAAGTGCGGACCCGCACCGGATCATGGACGCGGTCACCGAAGTCGTCACCGCCACCGGGGTGCTCAAGGGCCGCAACCGCAGGGCACTTGACTCGACGGTCCTGGATGACGCGGTCGCACGGCAGGACACCGTCACGCAGCTGATCGCCGCCGTGCGCCGCTTCGGCCGCGATGTGCCCGGCGGCAAGGACCTGATCGCGGCCCACGCCACCGGGTACGACTACACCCGGGCCGGGAAACCGGACATCGCCTGGGACGACGCGCAGGCCCGGGACGAACTGGTCTCCGTCCTGGTCAACGACGCGCTGGCGCTGCTGGCGGCGGTGGACCCGCAGCAGTTCGCGGCGGACCCGGACGATCCGGAGGCCAAGGGTGATCCGAAGGCCGCCGAAGCGTATGCGCTGCTGGCGCTGGTCGCCGGACAGGACGTGGAACCGGCCGAGGGCTCCGACGGCACGGACGGTCGGTGGAAGATCGCCCGGAAAACCGTCAAGGACCGGGTGATCTCCATCGTGGACCCCGATGCGCGGCACGCGCACAAGACCCGCAGGGCGCTGCGGGACGGATACAAGGCACACATCGTCAACGAGCCCGGGACAGGGATCGTGACTGCCGCCGCGGTGACGAAGGCCGCCGGTGCCGGTTCCTCGGATGCCGAGGCCGGGGCCGGGCTGCTGGCCGCGGACCCGACCGTGGAGAACGGCCAGCAGGTGGACGCCCTCGGTGATTCGGCCTACGGCACCGGGGACATGCTCAAGGCCCTCGCCGCGGCCGGCCACCGGGCCCTGGTCAAACCCAAACCGCTGGCCGCGGCCATCGAGGGCGGATTCACCATCGATGACTTCGCCTACGACAAGGCCGCCGGGACGCTGACCTGCCCGAACGGGCTCAGCCGCAGGATCACGGCCAAGGGCCGCGTCACCTTCGGCGCCGCCTGCCGCGGGTGCCCGCTGCAAGGCAGGTGCACGACCGCGGCTAGCGGCCGCAAGATCGAACTGCATCCCGACCACGAACTGATGCGCACCCACCGCGCCGCAGCCCGGAACGAGGACTTCCAGTCCGACTACAAACAGCACCGGCCCATGGTCGAACGCTCCATCGCCTGGCTCACCGCCGGAAACAACCGGCGCCTGCGCTACCTCGGCGTGGCGAAAAACGATGCCTGGTTCCGGCTCCGGGCCGGCGCGGTGAACCTCAAACGCCTTCTCAGCCTCGGGCTGACCGTCCGGGACGGCGCCTGGGCCACCGCATAGGCCCCCGGGGCCCACGGGTGCCCCTCCACACGCCCTTCACGGCCACCCGGCCGCCGTCCACTACCCCCAGAAACGGCCCCTCGACCGGAAAACATCGCTCCCGGGCGATGCCGGCCACGACGAAGGGGCCCGTCCGGACGCCGCACGCCCGGGCAGGCCCCTCAAAAACCCTTAGTTCAGCGCGCTCCTAGTTGGCGCTGAACACTCTGGTGCCTAACGTGGCCTATTATGCTGTTAGACGGCGTCGCGAATCGGGAAGTCGGAAGGTCGATCCGCACCATGCGGGAGAGGGGTGAGCCGTTTGACGGCCACTATCGACGACGTCGCCCGCGTAGCCGGCGTCCATAGATCAACGGTTTCCCGTGCCTTAAACCCACGGACGCAGGTCAAGCTGAGCCCTGAAACCACCCGTCGGGTTCAGCGGGCTGCCCGCGAGCTTGGATACGTGCCCAACGCCGTGGCCCGAGGCCTGCGGACCAATGAATCCATGTCCGTGGGCGTGGTAATCCCGGACATCCTCAACCCGATCTTCCCCCCGATCATCAGCGGAATAGACTCGATCCTCCGTCCGGCGGGCTACACGGCGCTGGTGACGGACATCCAAGGGGGTCAGGACGCTTATGAGGCCGCCCTAGCGTCTCTGCGGCAGCGGCGGGTCGATGGGCTGATCCTAGCCACGGCGCAATTGGACGAGGGGGAGTCGTTCCATCGTCTGCATGAGCAAGGAATTCGAGCCGTGCTCGTCAACCGCGCGGCCGCGTCGAGTCCGTTCCCGGTAGTACACGGTGACGACACCGGCGGAATGAGGGCAGCCCTCGACCACCTGGCAGCCCTCGGGCACGTCCGCATCGCCCACCTTCACGGTCCTGAGTGGCTATCTACGACGGCAGGGCGCCGCGCGGCATTCGAGGAGTGGTGCCGGCAACATCCGGAGGTGACCGTCACCGCAAGCTATTGCGGGCCACTAACGCCGGAGGGAGGGCAAGAAATCATGGACGCACTTCTCGACGCCTCCACGGAGGCGCGGTCGCGGCCGACAGCCGTGGTAACGGGCAACGACCTCATGGCTCTCGGGGCCCTGCGTTCCTTGCGTGCCCGCGGTCTGCTTTGCCCGGGCGATATGTCAATCGTCGGGTTCAATGACATGCCGTTCGCCGACGAGTTCTCCCCGCCGCTGACTACGGTCCAGGTGCCCCTGCGCCAACTCGGCATTGAAAGTGCCCGGCAACTTCTCCGACAGTTACACGGTGAGGGGCGCGGGGCGATGGAGTTGACCTTCCCCGTAACGCTCATGATCCGGGGATCCACCGCACCCCCGCGGGGTTGATTCCTGGTTGGCGGATGTTTGTTGCGGACCGTGCCGGGGCGGCGACGCAACTGACCTGGACTTCCGCGCCATTCTTCTACTGTCGATGGCGGCACGGCCACTGTTGTTCTGAAGTCCGGCGACGCCAAGATGTACGCTCCCATTTGGCATCAGACGCCGGCCGTTATCTCCGCCCGGTTTCTCTCCCAGTCGGAACGGATACGATGGCCGACCTCTTGCCCGCCCTTGCGCAGCATCCGCGCCGCATGGAACTCGGGCGTAGTCCGTCGATCGTGGGCAGGGAAAACCACCGGAACATCCATGAACCCTCTGCTAGCTGCCGTTCATGGGCGTCACAGCGAGGAGCGTAGACGGAACCGGCAGCGGACGGGGGAAGATCGCCGGCAACCCGCAGCTGCGGGAGTTCGTGCGCGAACAGGTGCGCTGGACCCCCCGCCAGATCAGCAACCGTCTACGCACTGATTTCCCGGGACAACCCGAAATGCGGGTCGTCCCGGAAACCGTTTATCAGGCTCTCTACGGGCGCGGACGACTGGACTTGGCCGTCGCCCTGCACAGCGGACGGACAGGTCACCGGCCGCGCCGCCGGAAGGAGCACCGGACCAGGCGCTTCCCGGACACGGTCATGATCCGTGAGAGGCTTGCGGAAGTGCTCGGCAGATTGGCGCCAGGGCCTTGGGAATCTCAATGTTGCTGTCAAGCAGCTTTGAGCGCTGATTCTTGGCATTGGTTCCTGGTAAATAATGTGCTCGTGGAGCATGGCCCAGAGGACGTTGATACGGCCTCTGGAGAGGACGGCGAGGTGACATCGCCACGGGTTACATGCGCTCCTCTTAGGTGCGATGTCGAACGGCCAGGTGGCGGATGGCGGCGGACGCCCTCCCACGGATTTCAAATGCGAGTACTTCACACTTCCGATGAGGACTCTCCCGCGTCGCCGATGGGCAGAACCGAGCCCGAATAGCGAGTGCGCTTCGCAAGCGCAGGTGCATCGAGGATCGTGAGCTCGCTCCCGTCCCTTCGGATCCACTGATTGCGAGAGAAGACGGAAAACACTTGGTTGACACTCTCTCTTGAGGCACGTACGTGCAAGGCGAGTTCCTCCTGGCTCATCCCGAGGTCAACGCGTATGCCATCTTGCGTAATGCGGCCGAACCTCCCGCTCAGTCGCACAATCGCCCGGGCAACACGAGTCCCCACATCCAGCCCGTACACGTCTTCGAGCGCGTCGTTCTGCCGACGTATCCGGTCTATCAGGATCCTCATGAAACGGCGAGAAGCTTCGGGATGGCGTTCAAGCCACTCACGCGTTGCGGCGTTGGCAACCCACCCGACGTGGGTCGGACGCATGGCAGTAGCCGTGGCGAGGCGGGCTGCTCCATCGAAAATCGACAATTCCCCGAGCAGGTCACCGGGGCCGGCGATCGTGAATACGTTGTCTTTTCCATCATCACTCGGACGCGTGACCTTCACCTTACCGCTGATGACAATGAACACTCGATCGCCAAGGTCTCCCGCACGGAACACGACACCACGCGCGGGCAATCGCACGACGTTGAGCACACTCAGGAAGTCGCGGGCAACCGACTCCGGCAAACCTTTCAATAGGTCTGCGGAGAGGAGCATGGGTAATGCCGACTTCACGGTGTCATGCATGCCAGAGATCATAGCCGGTCTCCGCCTCCCTCCCCCTCACCGAAGGTGGAGGCGTTCCTATAGACAAGCCCCAAAACAGCTGTAGCCTCGGCCAAGCCCCCCGCAAAGGTCGTCGGGTGGGGTGCGTAGGGAACAAATCATTGGGAGAAATGGTGAAGCTGCTTCGGTCTGCGCTGCTCACGAGGGTTGTTGCTGCCGGCCTCGCGGCTTTACTTACCCGGACCCTATACCTGTCTGATATGTAGCGGAATGCTCTCAAGAGGGCATGGGGAAGCGGTCCGGTGCTGGAGAGCCGTTCCGCCGGTCGAGGGTTTCCGCGACGGTTTCGACGGCGAGGTCATAGGTCAGTTGCAGGGCCTCGGAATCAAAGCGTGGACGGCTGGAACCTCCAAACCTCAAATGTGGCTCGCCCCAATGGATCAAGTCTGGGGACAACCCACGACATCTTGAAGAGAAGGTTCCAGCCCCCATACTCGTCCCTGCCCGCTCCTTCTGACAGAGGCCAGGGCTTCTAACTGACTGCGCCCGCGCCAGCGTTGTCGGCGGCCGGAGGAGATGTTGCTGGGGACATAACTGCGAACCCGGGCTAGTTAAAGAGGAAACCCTTTTGATCGATTTTGGTTTCCGAGATCCCGGTCTCGTACGTCGCGTCGACCACCATTTGGATCTCCGATTCGAGCCCGGCAACGCCAACCTCCTCCACAAAATCAGGGAGCGTCACAGCCGCCGCTACCTCAGAATCGACACTGGCGAGGGTGGTGAGCGTTGCGCGAACCTCGTCAGGGTGCGCATTGGCCCACGATGCCGATTTGGCGAGTGCGCGCTGGAAGGCATGAAGCTCGTCTTTGTGTTCGGCAGCGTACTTTCCGGAAACGACATACCCACCGACGGGATAGCTTCGTTGCGCTTCGACTCCTTCCTTAGCCGGATCGAAGATCGAGCGCACACCCAATTCCTGGACCATTGCGGTCCTGGTTGGGTCTGTCGTACACGTGGCATCAACCTGACCCGTGTCGAGCACTATTGCGTGTTCCGGGGGCGAGACGACAGACATGGTGACGCTCTCCGGATCAAGCCCCTGCGCGGCGAGGGCTGACTTGACGAGCCATACACATGTCGTAGACGGGGATAGAACTGCAAGTTTTTTGCCTTGAAGATCAGCGAGTTCTTTCAGCGGCGAATCCTCTTTCACGACTACCTGAAGATTACCGGGAGTCCCACGATCGGTGAGGACGACCAGATTGATGTCGATTCCCTCTCCAAACGGAGTTAGGGCCCCCCCGGTGTTGACCCAGGCCATGTCGACCTGGCCGCCGATGACAGCCTCCACAGTGCTGCCTGCGCCCAAGTCGATTCCGGCCTCAATCTCGAGGCCTTCTTCGGCGAAGAATCCCTCCTTGATGCCGATGTACAGCGGAACATTGGACATGTTCGAAGGGTTCGTCACTTTTATTTTCGTCAACTCGGCACCGAGCTCTGAAGTGGGGGTCGGCTGCCATGCGCAACCCGCCCCCAGCATCATTAGCCCTGTCGCGCCTATTGCCAGCGCTGCCATGCGCCGTCCACCAGCGAGCAAACCAAACATTTAGGACTCCTCAGCTCAAGGGTGTCGGCCTCGTTGCCGACATCATCCGATAATGTGCACTGCTTGTTCCGCACACAATCAATCGATTGCACACGAGTCTGACCAAGGATGAGCACGCGCGCCAAGGGAGTGTGGATAATCTCACATACCGGGGGCGGTGGTGGCCTCATCAAAGGAAAACCCCGCATCTCTGCTGCAGGGAGTTTTGTCGTAGGGTCGATTTAGTAGTCGTCCCCGGCGATGTCGTAGTAAATCTGACGGCCTGCGACGATGTCCCGGACAGGCCGAGGCTTTGAGAGCGATGAGGCCTTTGTCGAACGATCCATAGAGCCCGATAACCAGGGTCTTAACGGACCGCGGCGTACGGATCCTCTTCGGCTCGGGCACCCTGCAGGAGAACTAACAATCCCAAATGGTGTTTCAGGGATGCGGTCAGGAGGAAAGCTGTGAGCAAATGCTGCCCACGACTGATAGCTGCGGCATGTCTTGTCGACCTTGGTTGTGGTCGATATCCGTGTTGAGCCGAGTAGCCGGGCCGGGTCAGGCCCATCCAGAAATCAGGATTCTTGAATTTTGAGGTGGCCTTCCAAACTCCAACCGTGACGTCATTCCATGGGATGTTGCTCCAACAGCTCGTGCCTGTAGTGAAGCAAGAGCTCATGCCTGTAGTGGAGACCAATCCACGGCGAGGCGTTAAGTTCATCGATGTTGAAAGCCTGGCGGGTTGCTCGTGCCTCTTCTGCGCAAGGAGTCCGCTCCAGCATGCAAAATCGGAAGGCCTTTTGAACACAGTCAATGGGAGGAACTCGGCGTTTGGGCATGGTCTCTTCTCTCTTCTTTCGTCTTCTTGGGTAAAACATGCCTGATTGCGGACCCTGATGGTTACGAAAAGGGGCGCCCTCTGCTAAAAGGCTCGGAGGATGTCTTCGACGCGTTGTTTGGCGTCGCCGAAGAGCATTTGTGAGTTATCGCGGAAGAACAGGGGGTTTTGGACGCCGGCGTAGCCGGCGGCCATGGAGCGTTTGAACACAACGACGTTCTCGGCTTCCCAGACCCTTAGGACAGGCATGCCGGCAATGGGGCTTCCCGGGTCTTCGGCGGCTGAGGGGTTGACGGTGTCGTTGGCGCCGATGACCAGGACTACTGAGGTGTCGCCCAGGTCTTCGTTGATCTCGTCCATTTCCAGGACGATGTCGTAGGGGACTTTGGCTTCGGCGAGGAGGACGTTCATGTGCCCGGGCAGGCGTCCGGCGACCGGGTGGATACCGAACCGGACGTTCACGCCCTTCTCGCGGAGCTGGTGGGCGAGTTCGGCGACGGGGTACTGGGCCTGGGCGACGGCCATGCCGTAGCCGGGGGTGATGACCACGGACGAGGCGTTGGTCAGCATTTCCGCGGTGGCCTGGGCCGTGATTTCGCGGTGCTCGCCGTACTCTGCGTCCGCCGCGGCCGGTGCGGCGATGCCGAAGCCGCCGGCGATGACGGAGATGAAGGACCGGTTCATGGCCCTGCACATGATGTAGGACAGGTACGCGCCCGAGGAGCCGACCAGGGCGCCGGTGATGATGAGCAGATCGTTGTTGAGCAGGAAGCCCGCGGCGGCGGCGGCCCAGCCGGAGTAGCTGTTGAGCATGGACACGACCACGGGCATGTCGCCGCCGCCGATGGAGGCCACCAGGTGCCAGCCCAGCCCGAGGGCGAGGAGGGTGACGACGATGAGGAGCCAGAGCTGGGAGTCGTTGACGTACCAGACGGTCAGGGCGATGAAGGCGGCGAGGGCTCCGAGGTTGATGGCGTTCTTGCCCGGCAGCATCAGGGGTGAGGATTTCATCCGGGCGGAGAGTTTCAGGAACGCCACGATCGATCCGGTGAAGGTCACTGCGCCGATGAACACGCCGATGAACACCTCCGCGTGGTGGATCGCTGTCAGGTCCGGGGACAGGTCCGGGGCTTCGAGGTGCCCGTTCCAGCCGACAAGGACCGCGGCGAGGCCCACGAAGCTGTGCAGCAGTGCGATCAGTTCGGGCATGCCGGTCATTTCGACCACGCGGGCGCGCCAGAGCCCGATGGCGCCGCCGACGATCACCGCGGCGACGAGCAGGACCAGGCCGGTGAGGCCGGCGCCGGTGCCCCAGGCGTCCTGGAGGGTCAGCCAGATCGTCGCGGCCAGGGCGATGATCATCCCGGTGATGCCGTAGATGACCCCGGCGCGGGCTTTCTCGTGCTTGCTCAGCCCGGCAAGGCTGAGGATGAACAGCAGGGCCGCGACGATGTAGGCCGCCCCCGCGATGGAGTCGGCGGTCAACGGACCGGAGACGGTGTCAGACACGGTAAGGCTCCTCGATAGAATTCCTGCTGCTTCGGTGGCGGCGCTCATGAACGTGCCTTCCCGGCCGAGAACATGGCGAGCATGCGCCGGGTGACGGCGAAGCCGCCGAAAATGTTAATGCTGGCCAGCAGGACCGCGACGGCGGCGAGCACCTGCATCTCGACGTTGTCGGAGGTGACCTGCAGCAGAGCCCCGACGACGATGATCCCCGAGATCGCGTTCGTGACGGACATCAGCGGGGTGTGCAGGGCGTGATGGACCTTCCCGATGACGTAGAAGCCGACCACGATGGAGAGCATCAGCACCGTGAAGTGCTGCGGCAGCGGCGCCGGGGCGACCGCGTTGATCCCGAACAGCACCGCGATGCCCGCGGCGAAGAGCCCGGCCTTGCCGGCCGGGCTGAGGCCTTCCTTCTTCTTCGGGGCAGTGCTTTCGGTGGGGGCCTGGGTGGTGGCTGCGGGTGCGGCGGAGACCTGGACCGGGGGCGGGGGCCAGGTCTTCTCACCGTCGCGGACCACCGTCACGGAGCGTTGGACCACGTCATCAAAGTCGATCTTCAGCTGCCCGTCTTTGTCCTTGGTCAGGAGTTTGAGCAGGTTCACCATGTTTGTCCCGTACAGCTGGGAAGCCTGGGCCGGCAAACGGGCCGGAAGATCTGTGTACCCCAGAATCACCACACCGTTATCAGTGACGATGCGTTCTCCGGCGACCGAGCCTTCCACGTTCCCGCCCTGCCCGGCAGCCATGTCAACGATCACGCTGCCAGCCTTCATCCCGGCCACGTCCTCGGCCGTGAGCAGCTTCGGCGCCGGACGCCCCGGGATCAGGGCGGTGGTGATGATGATGTCCACGTCCCGTGCCTGCTCTGAGTAGATCTCGGCAGCGCGGGCGTTGTAGGCCTCGGATGTGGCTTTGGCGTACCCGTCTGTGGACTTCATCTCGTCGGCGACTTCAACCTTGAGGTAGGTCCCGCCGATGGACTTCACCTGGTCGGCCACCTCGGGCCGGGGATCCGTCGCCCGCACAATCGCGCCGAGGCTGCTCGCAGCCCCGATCGCCGCCAACCCGGCCACACCGGCGCCGGCAACTAAAACCTTCGCCGGCGGAACCTTGCCCGCCGCGGTCACCTGTCCTGTGAAAAATCTGCCGAATTCATGGGCTGCTTCAATCACGGCACGGTAACCGGCGATGTTCGCCATCGAACTGAGCACATCCATGGACTGGGCCCGGGAGATCCGCGGCACCGCGTCCAAAGCCAAGGCGGTGATCGGTCGGGCGGCCAGTGCTTCCACCAGTTCCGGTCGCAGCCCTGGACTTAGGGACCCGATCAGCGTCGCACCGTCGGCCAGACGGCTGATCTCATCCTCGGTGGGCGGGTTAATCCGCAGCACCACCTCACTGCCCCATGCTTCGTCGGCCCCCACAATCAGGGCACCCGCTTCGGCGTAGGCCTCGTCACGGAAGGACGCGGCCTCACCCGCGCCTTTCTCGACCACAACCTCGTAGCCCAAACCCAACAACTGGCGTACGGTGGCAGGCGTCGCCGCCACCCGTTTTTCATTGCCTAACTCGGCCACGATCCCGATACAGGTCATGTTGTGCTTACCTCTCTCATTCAGTTCAATGCCGTGGTTTGCCGGTGCCAGGTATCCAGGACGAGTTGGTACTGATCCGCAGGAGCAGGCCACCGGGTGTGGAGGTGCTGGCGCCGGCAAACACGGCATCAGCACCATCGCTGTGCTCAAACAGGGGCAACACGCAGCTTGAGGGGGTTAGCAGTTCATGGCCGCTAGTGGTCGGCGGCATCCGGTGGTCATCGTGAAAACCTTGCCCAATGTCCTGTACCTCGTGGCATTTACGACCGTTCTCCTACGACGGCCTGGCTCACAGTCCATGCGCAGGTCCCGGGATCTGTCGTCCCTCGCCCCTTAAACGGGAGTCAACCGTCGCGGCGGCAGCTCACTCCAATAAATGCAGCCAACCGAACCACGCGCAGTCGATGCCTTCCGGTGAAGCTGAGCATCGGCGCCTGGGCGGTGAGCCGGCCGGTGCCGCACCCTGCTCTGGGTCAGGCCACCCAGACGGTTTTCAGGTTGCAGAATTCCCGGATGCCTTCCATGGACAACTCCCGTCCGTAACCGGATCGCTTGATGCCGCCGAAAGGCAATTCCGGGTAGGAGATTGTCATTCCGTTGACGAACACGGCTCCTGCTTGGAGTTCACGGACCGCACGGTCAATCTCGTCGGTGTCTGTGCTCCAGAACGCCGAGCCCAGACCGAATTCGAGGCCGTTGGCGATCTTTAGGGCCTCAGTGAGGTCTGCTGCCTCGTAGAGGGAGGCGACCGGTCCAAATGCTTCCTCCGACCAAAGTCGCATCCCGGGGGTCAGACCTGTCACAGCCGTCGGTGTGAAGTACCAGCCGCCCGCTTGCTCGTTGTCGGACCCGGAGGCAATGATGTTTGCCCCCTTGGCGCGAGCGTCCTCGACGAGCTCGATGATTTCCTGGCGGCCGGATTCCGTCGCGAGGGGCCCGATGTCGGTGGCTGGATCGCTGGGGTCGCCGATTACGAGCGAGGACATCCGTTCGGTGAATTTGCGGGTGAACTCGTCGTAGATGTCCGCTTGCACGATGAAGCGTTTTGCGTTGATGCACGCCTGCCCGTTGTTGGTCATCCGGGCCTTGACGGCCGTCTCGACAGCGGCATCGATGTCCGCAGAAGGCATGACGATGAACGGGTCGGAGCCGCCCAGCTCCAGCACGGCCTTCTTTAGCGCGTCCCCTGCCGTGGCTGCGACGGAGCGTCCGGCTCCCTCGGATCCCGTCAGCGTTACCGCAGTGACGCGTGGGTCCCGAACGATATCCGCGACTCGGCGGGAGCTGATGAGAAGGCTCGAGAACGAGCCTTCAGGGAACCCTGCCCGGGTGAAGAGCCCACCGATGTAGACGGCTGACTGCGGGACGTTGGACGCATGCTTCAGGACGCCGGCGTTGCCGGCCATCAGGGCAGGTGCTGCGAATCGGACGACCTGCCATATTGGGTAGTTCCAGGGCATCACGGCAAGTATGACGCCGAGGGGGTCGAACCGTGTGCCCGCTGCGGAGGCATTCACGGCACCGGGGTTTTCCAACGTCCTGCCGGTAAGAAACTGCTCGGCGTTATCGGCGTAGAAGCGCATCGCGTGCGCCGACTTCGCCACCTCCGCCCGGGACTGGGCGATGGGCTTGCCCATCTCTTTCGTGATGAGCATCGAGACCGTTTCGATGTCGGATTCCAAGAGGTCCGCGGCGGTGCGCATCCATGCAGCCCGTGCGGTCCAGCCGGCGGCGGACAACAGTGGCACGGCAGCAGCAGCCATCGCGAGCTTGTGCTCCACGACGGCGGCGGTGTCCTCTTCGAAAGCCGCGAGTTCGGCGCCGCTGGCCGGGTCGATACTTCGGATGGTTCCCATAAGGGGTCCTTTCTGAGTCATTAGGGGTGCGACGCGGCGCGTCAGATCAGGATTGAGAGGGGGTTCTCGATGCGGCGCTGGAAGGCCGCAAGCCACTGGGCGCCAACGGCACCATCGAGAACGCGGTGGTCGGCCGAGAGCGTTACGCTCATGATCGTCCCTACGGCCAGCTCGCCGTCCGGGCCAACGACAGCGGCCGGGCGCGCCGCGCCTACGGCCAGGATCCCGGACTGAGGCGGATTGAGGATAGCGGTGAACTCCGTGGTTCCGTACATGCCGAGGTTCGACACCGAAAAGCTGCCTCCCTCGAGCTCGTGCTGCCGAAGACGGCCGGAACGGCCTCGCTCGGCCAGGTCGGCGACTGCGGCGCTGACCTCCGACAAAGGCATACGCTCAACGCTCCGCAGCACTGGAGTGGTGAGGCCCCCGTCGGTCGCCACTGCAACCGAGATATCGACGGACGAATACCGGCGGATTGCCTCCCCTGTCCAGATCGCATTCGCCTCGGGGACGTCAACAAGCGCCCCGGCGACCGCCTTAATGACGAAGTCGTTGATGGAGACCTTCCTCGTTCCCGTCTCGTTGACCTGACGGCGCAGAGCTAAGAGGGCATCAGCCCTGCAATGAGCCGTGAGGTAGAAGTGCGGAACAGTCGATTTGCTCTCAGTGAGCCGTCGCGCGATGGCCCTGCGCATCCGGTCCAGTGGAACATCCTCGAATTCGGCCGACACCGGCCCCGGGGCGGTAGGCGGAGCCTTCGGCCTGGAATCAGGGGGCTCGACGGCGGCACTGGGCTGCGTCTTCTCGTCTGGTTCTGCGAGATGGCGATCGAGGTCGCGGCGGACGATGCGCCCGCCGGGACCCGTTCCAGTTACCGAAGTTACGTCGACCCCGTGCTGTCGAGCGAGGCGACGCACGAGAGGGCTCATGAAGCGTCGCCCGGAGTCGCCGGCGCCAGGGAGCGCATGTGCGACGCGCCCGTTGGGCGAGAGCCCCTCAGCTCCGGACGCCGGCTGCCCGGTCGGTTCGGATATCCGCGGCGCGGATTCCGGTGTCACGGCAGCAGACAAGCCTGCCCCCGCCAGTGCCGCCTCGATAGTGTCCTCGGCCTCGCCCTCGCCCAGGAGCACGGCAATGGGGTCACCGACTGCGACGTTGTCGCCCTCCAGTACGAGGATCCTGCCGACAGCTCCGGCGAACTCGGCTGTCAGCTCCACGGTCGCCTTCTCGGTCTCAATCTCCGCGATCGGCTGGTCAACGACGAGCACGGAGCCTTGCGAGACAAGCCAGGTTTGGATGGAAGCTTCGGAAGCGCCCGCGAGCACTTCCGGCATACGCAGAATCTCAGCCATTACCGCGCCCCAAATCCCTCGCGCACAGCCTCAAGTCCGGCGACGATTTCTTCGGTCCGGGCGATGGCAGCCCGCTCGAGAACGCGCGAGATGCTGGGCGATGCTTCTTCGCCGGTGACTCGTGCCACCGGCTGGTCCAGCCAGTCGAAGTAGCGCCGCTGGATCTCATCGGCCAGCCACCCGCCGTACGACGTTCCCTGGGCGCCTTCCTCGACGATGAGCACCGCGTTGGTCTTCTTGATGCTCGCGCCGATCGTCTCCCAGTCGATGGACGCACGATCGAGCCACCGAAGATCGATGAGCTCGGCGTCGACGCCTGTCTGTTCGATGGCTTCGAGACTGTGCCTGACCATCGAAAGGTAACTGATCACTGTGACCTCCGATCCGCTGCGCCTGATTGCGGCGCACCCCGGCGGGATGATGTAGTCCAGGTCCTCCGCCGGCACGTGGTCCTTGACCCCGTAGAGGTCGACATGTTCGATCACGAGGACGGGATCCTGCAGGGTAAGGGCGGCGTTCATCAGCCCGATGTAGTCTGCCGCCGTGGAGGGGGCGATGATGCGCCAGCCGGGGCTGGTGGCAAAAATTCCCGCTGGATCCATCAGGTGCTGCGATCCGTAGCCGGAGCCCATGGCGACCTTGGTGCGCAGTACCAGCGGTACGGGGTTATCGCCGCCGAACATGTGGCGGGCCTTGCCAATCTGGTTGAATACCTGGTCGGCGGCGACCCACATGAAGTCCGGGTACATAAACTCAACGACAGGCCGGAATCGGCCATCGAGGGCCATGCCGCCGGCCAGTCCGACGAAGGCGTTCTCGCTGATCGGGGTACCGAGGATCCGGCTGTCGCCAAACTTCTTGGCCAATCCCTTCGTGGCACCGTTGGTGCCACCGTTCAGATGATGGACGTCCTCGCCCATGACTACGATCCGGGAATCCTGCTCCATGCGCTGGTTCATTACCTCGGCCACGGCATCAACGAATTTGACGTCACGGAGGGGACCTTCCGTCGTGGCTGGGTCCATTACGCGCAACTGCTCAAGCTCGCTCGCGTCGCCACGGATCCCGACGTTCACGAACCCGACATCCGGCCAGAGTTCAGGACGGATGCGCCGCTTGCCGGGGCGTTCCGGGTCGCTTTCCAGAAGCTGGTCGACTGCCTGCTTCATGGCCTCTTGGGCTCGGCTGCGAAGGGCAGCGACGCCCTCTTCGTCCAGCTGCCCGCGATCGATCATCTTCCGCGCCACCATGTCCAGGGGGTCACGGGCCAGCCAGGCAGCCTCTTCTTCCTTCGTTCGGTAGCCGAAAGCGCTTCCGGGGTAAGCGCCGTTTTGATGAAAGAAGCGGTAGACCTCAACCTCGACCACGGTGGGGCCTTCGCCGGAGCGCATGCGCTCAGCCGCCTCTTCCATGGCCAGGTACACCGCGAGCGGGTCCATGCCGTCGACGCGCCATGACGGGATGCCGAAGCCCTGCCCGCGAACGGAGAATCGGGGGTCGGCTGTGATCTCATTGGCTCTGGTCGAGACGGCGTACAGGTTGTTTTCAATGAAGAAGCACACCGGGAGCTTCCATGCTGCCGCGAGGTTCATCGATTCGAGCACGGAGCCGATCTGAGCGGCACCGTCACCGAAGTAGTTGATCGTCAGGTCCGTGGTCCCGCTGTTCTTCTGGGACCAGGCGTTCCCTGTTGCCATGGGGGCCCCGCCGCCGACGATTGCGTTGGTGCCCAATGCCCCCGCTTCGAACCACTGCAGGTGCATCGATCCTCCACGGCCACGGCAGTAGCCCTGGGCAAGTCCGAGAATCTCGGCAAGCGTACGCTGAAGGACCGCCTGTATCGCGGGCGTCACCGGGTCCGTGGGATCAAGCTTGCCCCCTCCAACGTGCGTGAGCGCTTTCGCGAGGAATTGATGGTGGCCCCGGTGGGAGCCGTTTACACCGTCACTGGAACGCAGCCCGACGATCGAGCCGACCGCGCCACCCTCCTGGCCGATGCTCGAGTGGGCGGGGCCGTGCACGAGGCCTTCCCCTGCCAGCTCCAGAACCGATTCCTCAAAAGCCCGGATCAGGTGGAGTTCACTGAGCATCGTGCCCAGCAACACCGGATCCGCGGCATCCCAATCGGCGTCCGTCGTCGTGAGCTCGACCCAGTCGGCCCCCGTCTGCAGTTGTTTCCTATTTGGCATCATCGCCACCTTTGTCCTAGCCCGGCGGAAAGTTCCGCTGAAGTCCTGACAAGGAGGCTAGCCTAAGATTTTATACAATACAAGCCACATGCCGAGATTTCTGCGCCTTTTTCGTCCCTAGCGCGGACAATTGGATATAATAGGTGTCCTAGTCAGATGAAGGAGACAACGATGGAAACAGCAAAGCGACCGGGGATCCCTGGGATGCGCGGAACCGATCACATTGGCTTCACAGTCCCGGACCTCCAGGAGGCTCACAGCTTCCTGGTCGATGTGCTGGGCTGCGACGAGGTTTACACGCTCGGGTCAAAGCAGTCCGACGAGGACTGGATGAGCACTCACCTGGGGGTTCACCCGCGCACCGTCATCCGCGAAATAAGGTTCTACCGTCTTGGGCACGGATCCAATTTCGAGGTTTTCCTGTACGAATCGGCGGACGGCCAAAACGGCCAGCCCCGCAACAGCGATCTCGGAGGCCATCACATCGCCTTTTACGTTGACGACCTTGACGTCGCCGTCACCTATCTGCGCGAGCGAGGGGTTGAGGTCATGGGGGAACCGACAGCGAGCAAACAGGCGGCTGCCGGGCAGCGCTGGGTGTACTTCCGCAGTCCTTGGGGCATGCAGTTCGAACTCGTCAGCTTCCCCGATGGTAAAGAATATGAGAAGAGCCACGGGCCTCGGCTGTGGCACCCGGCCCATCCTGCGGAGTGAGGACAACCATGACTACACCCCAGCTGGCCGCCCATGGGGCGACCGGTGCACGGATCGCGGCCACGCTCCGCGACGCCATCCTTGCCGGTGACTACAGTCCGGGCGAGCGGATCAGACAGGACGAACTGGCAGAACAGCATGGAGCGAGCCGCCTACCGGTGCGCGACGCGTTGAGGATCCTCGAGGCCGAAGGACTGGTCACCCTTGTGGCCAATGCCGGCGCCTGGGTCACCCGCATCAGCCTGTCGGAATGCCAGGAGATGTACCGGATGAGAGAACGGCTCGAGCCACTGTTGCTCGGTATAAACATCCCGCTCCTCGCTGACGAGCAGATCGATCACCTCGCGCGCCAGGCAGACGCCATGGAGGCCACGACCGACGTCGAGCGCTTTTTGCAGCTGGACCGTGAATTCCACCTCAGCTGCCTCGAAGCCGCGCAGACGACCGTCCTGGGCGACACTGTGCGCAGCCTGTGGAACCGGACGCAGCATTACCGGAGGGCCGCTACCCGGCTCTTCTACAGCACCGGCGACCGGAGCCTGCACTTCGACCACCAACTACTCGTCGGAGCGATTCGACGGCGCGACGTCGAAGAGGCCGAGTGGGTGCTCGCGGGCCATATCCGCCGCAGCCGGCTTGGACTGGCAAGCCATCCCGACGTCTTCCTGGACAGCTAAAGCGCAGGCACAACTTTGGTGCGGCATGACCCTCGCCACCACCGACAACGCGAGCTGGTGAGGTCCGAGGAGGCATGCTTCCGGTCAGATTCCCTGGCTGATGATGAGGCCGGCAGATCGGCGGAGGACGGCATGTCCGCCGCGGATCAGAGAGCTCTTTCGTGCCGCGTGTGATGAGGCATGGGGGGCGCCGGATCGTTACATTTGGCCTGATGTTTTCGAACCTGCGACCGACAGCAGACCCCTTGGATTGCTTTACGGACAGCCACACTGCAGCGCCGTCGCCCGGAAACAAGTCATAGATAAGGGCCGGTAAGCAGTAAGCCGGGTCTTGTCAGAAAAAGTGCCTTCAAAAATTCAGGTGGTTGCCCGAGGTGCATGTGCAAGGACCTCCGGAAGGGCTCGTATCAGAACACCGTCCCGGTTGCGGCGAAATTCCGACCATTCCGCCTAACCAGTGCCACTGTCCGTCGCGGCATTGCTGATGTCCGCATTCCGGGCATGAACCCGGCATCTCTGCCGGCTTCTTAGCTGACGTACTGTTTCCGCGCATTCTTGTGATCCTCTCGCAGAAAAACCGGGCCGCGAAAGATGGCGGACCGATTTCAAAGTGGACGTTTTGCCTGAGTATTGGACGCCGAAACGGGTGGTGCAGCCATGCCAATTTCCGCCTTGCGTGCCTTCGAGGATCAGCAGCCTCCCCGCCCCGCCTCACGTCCACCGGGTGACGTCAAAGCCTGCCGATCCTGCTGTTGACTATGATCCACATCACCCGCTACAGTCAAGTGGAAATCGATTGCACAACAACGGCGTTTACTGTCCGTTGAATCGTGACCCCGTCTGACAAGGAAGTTGGAAATCGTGAGCATAAAAAAGCTTTTTACGGCGGCCAGTGCGGCAGCACTCCTGGTGACCCTGGCCGGATGCCAGGCCCCAGCCGCAGGGCCAGAGGTCCCGATTCGAATCGGTGCCTCGCTGCCCCTGACGGGTGAGTTCAGCCAGGGCGGCGCGGATACGCAGCGCGGCTACGAGGTCTGGGCAGCTCTACAGAATGAGCGCGGCGGAATCCTTGGCCGCAAGGTTGAGATGATTTACAAGGACGACGCGACCAATCAGAACACGGTCGTGTCCAACTACAACCAGCTGCTTTCCAATGAGAACGTGGACCTGCTGCTGGGCACCCAGTCTTCGCTGCTGAATATTCCGGCCTCGACAGTCGCCGAACGTGCCGGGATGCTCTACATCTGTGCCTCGTGCGCTTCACCGGAGATGTTCAACCGCGGGTTCGAGTACAGCTTCTTCTCGCAGCAGGCCCTGGCCTCCGAGCAGGGGGCCGCCTTCGCTGACTGGATCATTGGCCTCCCCGAGGGGGAGCGCCCGCAGAAGGTGGCTTATCCCTCATTGGACGATCCCTTCGCCACCCCGGCCGTGGAGGGCGTCAGGAAGAAGCTTGAGGCTGCTGGAATTGAAACGGCCTACGCTGACACCTACCCCGCGGCAACCAAGAACTTCGACGCGATTGTGACGGCCATTCGGGACTCGGGTGCCGAGGCGGTCGTCCAGGGGGCGCAGTTTGAGGACGGTGTGAACTTTGTCCGCGCTCTGAACCGGGCGAACTTCCAGCCGGAGATCCTCTACCAGAGCTCTTCGCCGACCTATGGCCAGCAATACGTGGACGGCGTTGGCGTGGAAAACACCGAGGGTGTGCTCTTCTCCTCCAGCTACCACGTCGACGCTGATACCAACGGCAATAAGGAGTTCGTGGCCAAGTACCGCGAGATGCACGGCGAACTCCCGCCGGAAGACGCAGCCGACGGGTACGCGGCCGGCCAAGTGCTGGCCTCGGTCGTTGAGAGTGTCGGCAGCACCGAGGACCAGAAGGCCTTGGCCGACTGGCTGCGGGGCAACCAGGTGGAGACCATCCTCGGAACGCTGGAATGGAACAAAGACGGGAGCCCCCGGGGCGAGTTCCTCCTCGGGCAGTGGCAAAACAAGGTCAGCGAGGTCGTGCTTCCCGCTGAGGCCGCCACTACAGACCGGATTACCCGCTGGCGCGGCGGGGAATCCTAAGACCGAGAGACACTAGAGATGATAACCCTCCTCCAACTCCTGATAACCGGCCTCCTGGTCGGCGCGGTGTATGCGCTCATGTCATCGGGGCTCACCCTGATTTTCGGCGTGATGCGTGTCGTCAACCTGGCCCACGGTGCCTTCGCGGTGCTCGCGGCCTACCTCACCTACACACTCTGGTCCTTGACCGGCCTGGACCCGCTGCTATCAGTCCCCATCATCGTCGCGGTGATGTTTGGTGTCGGCTGGCTCAGCTACAACCTCGTGGTGCGGCACGTGCGTGGAAGTCACATCTCCATGACTGTCCTAGTGACCTTCGGCATCGCCCTCACCATTGAGGGCATCGCCGGATTCGTCTGGGGCAACCAGTCCAGAACCGTGCGCACCGCCTACACGGACACCTCGGTCCAGATCGGACCGTTTTTCCTGCCCACAGCAACGCTGCTCGCCGCGGCAATCGCGGTGGTCCTGCTGGGCGCCTTGTTCCTTATCCTCAACCAGACCTGGATGGGCCGGGCAGTCCGGGCATCTGCTGTCAACGAGAGCGGGGCACTGCTTGTCGGCGTCAGCGTCAAATCCATCTCTGCCAGCGCCTTCGCGCTTGGCATCGCCACACTTGGCGCAGGCGGCGCCATTATCGCCGTGATGTACCCCTTCATCCCCGGAACCCACTACCAGTGGATCGCCCGACTGCTGGCGATCGTGGTCCTGGGCGGCCTCGGTAGCCTCATGGGCGCAGTCATCGGAGCGTTGTTGATTGGTGTGGCGGAACAACTCGCCACCCAGTACGTCGGCGCCTCATGGGTTGAGATCGTGCCCTTCCTCATCATATTCATCATCCTGATAGTGCGCCCTCAGGGCATTCTCGGGCAGAAACTCAGGGAGGACGCGACGGTATGAACACGACCAAAACGAATGCAAAGCCGAGCACGCCAAAGTCCGTCACGGTGCCAGAGGCCGCTAACGTCCCGGTGTGGGCCAGGACGGAGACTCTCCGGCGTATAGTCACCGTCCTGCTGGGGATCGCAGCGGTTGTCATCGCGCTGTTCCCCGTCATTCCGAACCGCTCCGCACAATCGACAGTTATCATCGCACTGGTGGTGGCCATCGGCGCTGTCGGACTGAACATCATCACCGGCTACACCGGGTATCTGTCCATTGGCCACTTCGCCTTCATCGGCTTCGGGGCATACTTCGTGGCGATTTTGGCCAAGGTCGTTCCCGGGGTGCCGCCATTGGTCTGGGTTCCCGTGGCGGGACTGGTCACTGCCCTGTTGGCCGTTCTCCTGGGCCTGGTGACCTACCGTTCCCGTGGGCCGTCGTTCGTGATCATCTCGATCGCGATGCTGTTTCTCATGCGATTCGTCGCGACCGAATGGAAAGCCGTCACCAACGGCACGTCGGGTATCACCATGCCGATGTACTCCTGGCCGCGCGAGTGGGGCAACTGGCCCATCCACCTCTCCCTGGTGGTCCTGCTTGGCCTGTCTCTGGCCCTTTCGTGGTGGATTCGTCGCACGAAGTTCGGTCTGGGTCTTATCGCCATCCGTGAGGACGAGGGTAAGGCCGGCACGGTGGGCGTGAACTCTCCGGTCTACAAGCTGCTCGCCTTTGGTGCCAGCGCCCTGTTCGTCGGCATGGCCGGCGGTGTGTACGGATACTTCATGGGATTCGTTGACCCTGTGAACATGTTCTCGATCCTGCTCAGCGTGCAGTTGGTGCTCGCCGTAATCCTCGGCGGCCGCGGGACACTCTTCGGTCCGGTTCTGGGCGCGTTCATCGTGGTTCCGCTGGACATCTTTGCCAACAACACCGGTGGAGGAGGCAACACGCGACTGGTGATGTTCGGGCTCCTGCTCATTTTCCTCGTGGTGCTGCTGCCCAAGGGCATTCTTCCCTCCCTGTCACATCAGTTGGAACGGATCCGGACTCGCGGCACCGCCGGCCTGTCCGGAACCCGTCTCGGCGCCGCGGACGAACTGTCGGTCCGTGACCGTCCCAAGGCGCCAAACCCGTCCGAAGTGGAGGCACGGCTGAAGGCGGCGCCTCCCATCCTCGAGGTGGAAGGACTATCCAAGTCCTTTGGTGGAAACCAGGCCGTCAACGACTGCACATTCACCGTTCCCGAAGGGTCCATCACCGGACTCATCGGTCCGAACGGTTCCGGCAAGACCACGGTTTTCAACCTCATTTCCGGGACCCTGCTGCCGGACGCCGGCACCGTGCGGATTGGGGGGACCGATATCAGCCGGATGCCCTCCTGGGGCCGCGCGCATCGCGGGCTCGGCCGAACCTTCCAGAGCACCAGGCTCTTCAAGGAAATGTCGGTGCTGGAGAATATCGCGGCGCCGCTCGGATCATTCTCAATCCCGCAGATGGGTCTGGACGCCGTCAGCGGCAAGGAGGCAGAACATGCCCGGGAACTGCTGGACTTCGTAGGCCTGTCCCGCTACGAGCAGGCCAAGGCGGGCTCATTGTCCTACGGTCAGCAGAAGCTCGTCGAGCTGGCCCAGGTTCTGGTCCTGGACCCGAAGCTCATCCTCCTGGACGAGCCCGCCGGCGGCATCAACCCGACGCTCATCGAGCGTATGGGGGACCTCATCCGTGACCTCAACGCCCAGGGCAAAACCTTCCTGCTGGTCGAACACAACATGCCGTTCGTCCTGGGTCTCTGCAACCCGGTCCGTGTCCTTGCCCAAGGCCACGTGATCGCCACAGGGTCCCCCGACGAGATCCAGAAGGACGATGCTGTCATCGACGCCTATCTGGGCGACGACTACCTGCTCGACAGCGACAACTCGGCCACAAAGCGAATGGCCGTCAAAGGGAGTGCATCATGATCAGGCTTGAAGGCGTAGTCGCCGGCTATGGTGGCGGAAACGTCCTCCAAGGTGTCGATTTCGAAATCGGCCGCGGCGAGCTCGGCTGCATCGTCGGTCCGAACGGGGCAGGTAAGTCCACCGTCCTGCGGGCGGTCAGCGGCCTCATTCATCCTAGTGAGGGACGAATCTTCCTAGATGGAGAGGACATTTCCCACCTGACACCACAGCAGATCCTGACCAAGGGCGTGGCCCAAGTCCCGCAGACCAACGGCCTCTTTCCCAACATGACGGTCAAGGAGAACATCCTCCTCGGCGCCTATGTAATCCGTCACGATCGGCAGCTTGTGAAGAACCGGCTGGCTGAGGTGCTGGACGCATTCCCCCTGGTCAAAGGTCGCCTCTCGACCCGGTGCGGACTGCTCTCGGGCGGCCAGCGCCGCATGGTCGAATTTGCCCGCTCGCTAATGCTCGACCCCAAGCTCGTACTCCTCGACGAGCCTTCCCTGGGTCTGGACCCAAAGTCCCTTGGCGTAATCGACGAGTCCGTGGCCATGATGCGTCAACGTGGCACGGCCATCCTCATGGTCGAGCAGAACGTCCGCTTCGGGATGCGCATGGCCAGCAGAGGAATCGTCATGGAATCCGGTCGGGTCCTGCTTGAGGGGCCGGCCGAAGAAATCAGCCAGAACCCGGAGATGGTCGCACTGTATTTCGGCGGCGTCATCCAAGGGAGCAGCACCGGTGCCTGACACCCAGATCCCGGCCGGCCTCCCCGGCCGCAACAGAACCACCACCACCAGAAAAACACACACGAAAAGGACTATCCCAATGAACACGAAACCCACTATCGGCTGGATCGGCACCGGACGCATGGGCTCGCAGCTGGTGCTGCGCTTGCTCAAGGCAGGATTTGACGTCACGGTCTACAACCGCACTGCCTCCAAAGCGCAGCCCCTGGTCGACGCCGGCGCACGCCAAGTGGAGCGGCCCGTGGACCTGGCCGACCGGGACATCGTCTTCAGCATGGTTTCTGCGCCCCGGGACCTGGAACAGGTGATGACCGGGGAGGGTGGTCTGCTGACCAATCCGGACCGTGCCCCCCACCTGATAGCGGACTCCTCCACGGTGTCCATTGACGCCTCTGAGAAGCTGCGCGCCGCCGCCGCTGAGCGCGGCACGGCACTGTTGGCCACCCCGGTGAGCGGCAACCCGGCGGTCATCGCCGCCGGCAAACTATCCGTGGCGGTCTCCGGACCACAGGCCGCCTATGAGGAAGCCCTGCCGGTCCTCGAGCACTTCGGTCAAAAGGTCACCTACGTCGGTGAGGGCGAATTGGCCCGCCTGGTGAAGATTGCCCACAACATCTTCCTGGGAGTCGTCACCCAGTCCATGGCCGAGATTACCGTGCTGGCCGAGAAGGGCGGGGTGCGTCGACAAGATCTCCTCGATTTCCTCAACGACTCCGTGATGGGCTCTGTCTTCACCCGCTACAAGACCCCGGCGCTAGTCAACCTCGATTTCACGCCGACCTTCACGCAGGTTCTGCTGCAGAAGGACTTCGACCTCGGGCTGGCCGCCAGTCACGAGCTCGGTGTCCCGATGCCGGTGGCTTCGATGACCCGCAACATCGTTGCGCAGGAGGTCGGCAATGGGAACACTGAGGACGATTTCGCCACCCTGATCTGTACTGTTGCCGCCGGCGCCGGCCTGAAGCTGATCCCGGAGGACGCGTCCGTCTCCAGCGGACTCGAGCCTCAGCGGTGACGCACCATAACCACGGCTCGGTCGGCGCCGCCCGGTTCGAGCGTCCGTCGCAGCGTCCCCCCGAGGTCAGGCCGCTCGGGGCACCAGGCCAGATGGGGGTCGACTACGAACACCGCGTCGACTTCGACCGGTTGCGTAAGTATCGGCTTGGCCGGGCTCAGGAGGCTCTCGAGGCAAGTGAATGCGGCGCGTTTCTGCTCTTCGACTTCTATAACATCCGGTACACCACGCAGACCTGGATCGGCGGGGCGCTCGGGGACAAGATGATCCGGTACGCGCTGCTGATGCGGGGTAAAGATCCGATCCTGTGGGACTTTGGTTCTGCTGTGCGGCACCACCAGCTCTACTCTGACTGGATGCCGACGGAGAACCACCGGCCCGGCTTCCTCGGATTCCGCGGTGCTGTTGCTCCTGAGGGGGGTGCAGACCTGATGGTCACAGCCGTTAAGGAGATTGTGTCGTTGCTCAAGGAGAACGGGCTGGCGCAGATGCCTGTCGGGTTGGACGTCGTCGAACCACCGTTCCTGTTCGAGATGCAACGGCAAGGCCTTACCGTCAGTGACGCCCAGCAGTCCATGCTGGACGCCCGTGTGATCAAGAACCGGGACGAGATCATGCTTCTGAACCAGGCGGCTGCGATGGTCGACGGTGTCTACCAAGACATTACCGAGGCGTTGCGCCCCGGCGTCAGGGAGAACGAGATCGTCGCCCTCGCGAATAAGCGCCTGTACGAGTATGGATCGGATCAGGTCGAGGCCATCAATGCGATCTCCGGGGAGCGGTGCAACCCCCATCCGCATAACTTCACGGACCGTATCATCCGCCCCGGAGACCAGGCCTTCTTCGACATCATCCACTCCTTCAACGGTTACCGGACCTGTTACTACCGCACGTTCGGGGTCGGGTGGGCCACCTCTGCGCAACGCGATGCGTATGTCACCGCTCGCGAATGGATGGACCGCGCCCTCGACGCCATCCGCCCGGGTGTGGGGTCGGACGAGGTCGCGGCCGTGCTGCCTAAGGCCCAGGACTTCGGTTTCGACAACGAGCTGGCTGCCTTCGGTCTCCAGTTCGCGCACGGCCTGGGCCTGGGATTGCACGAACGGCCAATCATCTCCCGCCTGAATTCAATGAAGGACCCGGTGGAGATCCGGCCCGGCATGGTCTTTGCCATGGAGACCTATTGCCCAGGCTCCGACGGCATTTCGGCAGCACGAATTGAGGAGGAGGTCGTGGTTACCGACTACGGTATCGAGGTCCTCACGAAGTTCCCTGCCCAGGAGCTCTTCGTGGCCGGACAGTATTAGTTCCGCGTATAGCCGGGACCGGCAAGGAGCGGGGTCTGCGTGTTGCAGGCCCCGCTTCTTGCCGCCCGGCACAACCATGGCACCCGGAGAGGGCACGGTCCTCTGGACCCGTACGTGCCAGAACTACGGCTGATTCCGACGATGCGGCAGGCCTCAGAATTGCCCATTCCCTGTTTCGTCAGCTGATCATAGTGAGCTTGTGCAGCGTTCGTGGGGGAGGGGAGCCCCGCGACATACTTGGTCTTTTCGATTCTGCCAATTGCAGCTCCTAAAAGAGCTCAGGTGTGGCAACGACCACCAGAGGCTAAGCCGTGACAATGGCTCACTTTTCGACCGTCACCGACAGCTGATTGGGGTAAGCGGCATCTTCTGAATGGCCAGCTTTACGGTCGAGACCTTCACGAGGGTCTCCGATGTGAGAAGGGCAAGGGGACGACGAAGTGGGGCCGGATCAGGCTGCACTTCACCCAAAGTGGACGCGGGTTAGATTGGCATTCTTACTCACAGGTCTGAGTCCGTCCTCAACAGGTGTGAAGAATTCCACACTGTTATTGTGCAATACCCCACAGGCGCTTTGACCCAGGTTCCGCCGACGCGAGACTTTGGAAAACAACATGCACATCCCATCCAATGGAGGACAAGAACCGTGCGATTTTCCATCTACCTGAATGCGCAGACCAGGGGCCCGCTAGAAGATGTCGAGATCATCGAGACCCTTATACGGCAAGCCCGTGAAGCTACTGATGCTGGCTTCGATGGCATTGCTCTTACCGAGCATCATTTCTCCGGTTACAACACTTACGGCGATAACTTTATGCTTGCAGCCCATCTCGCGCCTCAGGTGCGCCCGGGTACCAGGTTCAGCCTTGCAGTAGCAGTTCCCCCACTGCACAATCCGCTTCGGTTGGCGCAGAAGGCTAATCTTCTCGACGTGCTGACCAAAGGCGAAGTCATCATTGGCTTCGCGCCTGGTGGTTCACCGGTCGAGTATGCGGGAATGGGGCGTAACCCGTCCACCCGACATGATCAGATGTTCCACAACCTTGAGATTATGGAAGCGGCCTTGGCAAAGGGGATCGAGGACCCTGCGATGGAGTGGGAGACTGAATTCGAGCGGGGTACCCTCCATACGCGCATCATGCCAGGCTCGTACCGGGGAGGAATGCCGAAATTTGCGCGCGGTGCCCAGAGTGATGATGGTGCGGCCTGGACAGGGGACAAAGGTTGGTATCTATTCTCTGCCCGGGATGTCCCCGACGTGCTCGGTACCCGGTGGAGGGTGTATGAGCAAGCACTTCGCGGCTCAGGGGTGCCAGAGGCTTCTGTGCAGGAGTTGCTTGATTGGAGCATGGTTCAGAAGCAGATTTACGTGGCAGAAACGAACGAGCAGGCTGAAAGCGACATACGCGAACGTCTTGAGCTGATGGCCGAAAACCAGAAAAGAAGTTTTAGCCTGGTCAGCCACATCAAGGATTCGGAACACCTAAAGAGCGTCGTCGGGGTATCGCCCAGTAATCCTGACGAGTTCATTCAGCGGGCACTCATCATCGGCGACCCTGAGACCGTCACGGCACAGCTTCGCGAGTACGAAAATGTGGGCATCCGGCACATGGCGCTGCTCTTCAATTACGGGTTCATGACCCCGGAGGTAGCCGATCGTTCACTTCGCCTGTTCCTCGACGATGTGCTTCCCGCTTTCCGCCCGGAGTACAGCACGCTCGAGTCGACTTCGTTACGACCGATCTAATGGAATCGGGGATTGATGCCGGGCTATTGATACTCCGCGTTGTCGTCGGGGGAGTCATGATGTTCCATGGCACGCAAAAGTTGCTCGGTTGGTGGGGCGGCGAGGGTCTAAATGGGACAGCCGCATTCTTCGACCGTCAGGGCTTTCGTCCGCCAAAAGTCATGGCCGCCATCGCCGGCTGCATCGAGACCATCGGCGGCGCATTGTTCGGCGCGGGACTGTTTGTTTCGATAGCTGCGGTACTCCTCGTATCCACCTTGGTGAACGTCGTCATCCTCCACGCGCGCAACGGGCTGGACCGCAAGAAGAACGGATTCGAGTACGAACTGGTGCTGCTCGCCGCAGTCGCGGGCATTGCACTAACGGGACCCGGGGCTTACGCGCTCGACCCACTGTTCAGAGTTGACGTAGCTAAATATTTCACGCACCTCGTAGGCGTCGATACCAGTATCGCTTGGGGTGCCATCATGATTCTCGCTGGTGCAGCCGGTGGAATCGTTGTTGCCTCAACCAGGCGTAGAAAAGCCTGACGTGCACAGAAAATATGTCAAAGGAGACATACGAATCTATGACAACCTCAATACAAACAACACCGATATCGAGGGTTTGGCCTCGACAATCGCACCTAAAGCGGCGTGCCCAGTTGCTGCTGAGCGGGATGGCTGGCTTCGCGGCTATAGCGCTGACCTTCGAAATCATCGCCAGGATGGAACTGGTGAATCCGAAGTTGTTCCCGCCGGCATCCGTCGTATTGCCACGAGCAGTGGAGCTTCTGGTCGAGCCCGCATTCCTGACGGAGGTTGGCGCGACGTTGACGGCCACCCTCCTCGGCGTCGGAATTGGTTTTGTGATCGCCGTGCCTGCCGGCTTGCTCATCGGCTCGTACTCGGCCGTTTCACTGGGGGCAACGCCCATAATCGATTTCCTGAGGTCCGTGCCGGGAATTGCCATCATCCCTCTACTCGTCCTGACCTTAGGCCAAGGGCTGAGCATGAAAGTCGCCATTGTGCTGTACGTAGCCGTCTGGCCGATGCTCTTCAACACGGTGTACGGCGTCCGAGGCGTTGACAGGGTCGCGCTGGAAACTGCCCGCAGCTTTCGGATGGGGACGGTGAAGACCTGGTTCCGCGTTGTCCTTCCGAGCGCGCTACCTCTTATTCTCACCGGCTTGCGGCTCGCCCTCTCGACAGGGTTGACCGTTGCCATTGCCGCTGAGATTACGGTGGGTACCAATGACGGAGTCGGGTACTACATACTTCTCGCCAGCTACTCCGGCCTGAATCACGACACGGTGTTTGCAGCGGTCATCCTCGCGGGCGTGCTGGGCTTCGGACTGAACTGGCTCACGACCAGGCTGTCCGATCGATTCATCGCGTGGGACACACGAGGAGGAGCAGCATCATGACGACTCACGTCGAAATCATCCAAACGAAGCGTGGTAGGGCAACTAATCCTCCTGCTCGGCGAGGGGGCGCACCGCGTGGCGTCGGGAGGCGCACGAGAAATGTGCTTTTGGGGTTTGGCCCTGCGATCGTACTCATCCTGCTCTGGCAGCTCCTCACCACGCTCGCCGCTTCGCCCTTCTTTCCCTCTCCGTCGCGCATCATCGTACGTCTCTACGAGCTCTGGTTCAGTGGTCCGATGACGTCACTGTTCGCGACCGACCTTGTCTGGTCGGATGTCATCCCCAGCATGTCGCGCGCTCTCGCAGGGTGGCTTCTTGCGGTCGTCATTGGAATCGCAGTCGGGTCAGTCGCTGGCCAGTGGAGCCGCGCTGCGGCGTTCATCGACCCACCAGTCAACTTCATGCGGTCATTGCCGAAGCCTGCGTTGGTTCCAATCTTCCTGATCATCCTGGGTGGAACCGACTGGATGCGCCTGGCGTTCATCGTCTTCGGCTGCATCTGGCCTGTGCTTCTGAACACGATGCAGGGCGTTCGTTCGGTGGATAGGACTTACCGAGAGACTGCCAAGGCATTCCACATCCCCCTCTGGCGGACATTCCTGCAGGTCATCCTTCCTGCGGCATCGCCGAAAATCGTTGCGGGAATGCGAGTGTCGCTGTCGCTCGCGCTGATCCTCATGGTGCTATCGGAGTGGATGCTGGCCTCGAACGGCCTCGGATTCTTCCTCCTCGAATCACAGCGTCGCTTCAAGATTGTGGACCTTTGGGCCGCCATCATGCTGCTTGGCCTCATCGGTTTCCTAATCAACGTTCTGTTCCTTGCCTGCGAGAAGCGCCTCCTGCGCTGGCACCGCGGCCTCACCCTTCAATCCTGAATAGAAAGGGCATTCCATGTCGATTCTCGAAGTACGTGATCTCAGCAAGACTTACGGGTCGGGCGCCTCGGCCAGCACGGCGCTCAGTGACATAACCCTCAGCATCGAAGACGGTGAGTTTGTCTCGATCGTCGGCCCGTCGGGCTGCGGCAAGACCACGCTCCTCAAGTCGATTGCCGGACTCATTCGGCCCTCGACGGGCTCGGTCGAGATAATGGGCAAGCCTGTGACGGGCGTTCCCGATGACCTCGCGGTGGTCTTCCAGGACTACAGCCGATCGCTGTTTCCCTGGATGAAGGTTGCCGACAACGTGGAGTTCCCGCTCACGGCGCTCGGCCTGGACAAAGCTGAAATCTCGTCGCGGGTGCGTGAGTCGCTTGAAGCGGTGAATCTTGGCGACAAGCTCGACAAGTATCCCTGGGAGTTGTCTGGCGGCATGCAGCAGCGAGTCGCGATCGCGCGCGCGCTGGCGTACCGCCCGAGGGTGCTTCTCATGGACGAGCCCTTCGCCTCCGTCGACGCGCAAACGCGGTCGGAACTCGAAGACCTCACGCGAGCGGTGCACCAAGAGTTTCAGATGACGATTGTCTTCGTTACACATGACATCGATGAGTCCGTCTATCTGTCCAACAGGGTCATAGTGCTCCGACGGTCGCCTGGCGGAATTCTCGCTGAAGTTGCGATCGAGCTGCCTGAACAGCGGGACCAAATCGCGACGAAGTCAACCAAGTCATTCGTTGATGTTCGCAGCCAAATTGCCCAGTTCATACGGGACGCGGCCGCCGCCCCGACCCTCGTCCACTGAAACCTTTTCGCAGGGGAAGCGTCACATGACTGATTCGCCGATTGTTGCCTCGCTCGTGGCGGCCTTGGTGTCGCCGGGCTTGCGCTTGACTGAACATACTGAGGAAGAGTCGCGCAATCTCGACGTCATTCGGGAAGTGCGCCGTGCGAGGTTCGAGGAGAGGAGTGCGTTCCAGGCCCCGGGATACACGGTGCACCGTCGAGGTATGGCGACCCTGACCCGGCGTGCGGAGACGGCTGGAAGTTCCGGCTATGGGCATGGATCGATCGCGGACCGCGAGGATCAGATGTTGGACATGATCGCCAAGGGCGACAGGGTCTGGGCGGTCTGGATGCTTCGCGGAATGCACGCCGGTGACCTCTGTGGATTCCCTGCCACGGGACGCTGGCTCGAGGTACTCGAGGTAGGAATCTGGAGGCTTGTTAACGGCAAGATAGCCGAGGCGTGGTTCTTTGCCGACGAGCTCGCTCTCCTGGAGCAGCTCGGCGTCGCTGACTCCGCTAACGAGCCCGCTCACCAAGGCACTCCCCACCGTGGCCCCGATACAGGGTGAGGAGAACGTCCTGCCCCCGACACGCGCTGGGCCATCCACACCAACGACTACGACTACTCCGTGCCGGAGAACCTCGAACACGCCAACGCCGAGGAACGAGGAAGGAATTCACCCGTCTGAAGTTCGAAACCGCCCACCCGGTGGTGCGGGTCCACCCCCCTGACCGGCGAGCGTGGCCTGTTCATGGAAGGCTCCGCGCAGCGTCTGCGGATCGTAGGGCTGTCCAACACCGAGTCCCGGGACATCATTCGACTGTTGCAGGCCTACATCACGCGCCCGGAGAACGTGGTCCGGGTGGATTGGGAACCGGACCAGCTGGTGCTCTTCGCCCAGCATTACGCCCCCGACAACTATGACAACCAGCCGCGCAAGCTCAACCGCGTGATCGTCGCCGGCGACATCCCCGTGGGCGTGGACGGGAAACCGAGCCAGGCGCTCCAAGGCGATTCCTCGACCTATTCCGAGACGGTCGTTGTTGTCCCCGCCGCCATCCTTTCAGAGGCGCAGCGACGACCGGCGCTCGGCGCTCGGCGCCTGCACCTGAACGCGTTTCTGATGAGCACGACGCGTTCGTTGACCACGTCATCCCGATCCTGCGGGACCGCGGACTTTTCCGGGGTGAATCCACCGGCCGGACGCTGCGCGAACACCACGGGCTGCCCCGACCCGGGATACATTCGTTTCGCCGGCCGCCCGGTCCAGCCCGTCCGACACCTTGCTCCGCAGAGAGGGGCACTCCTTGTCTCTGAACGATGATCTGAGCCCGGGCGCCTTGAGGGAAACTTTCGGACACTTTCCGTCGGGTGTGGCCGCCCTCTGCACGACCGTGGACGGGAGACTGGAGGGAATCGTGGCCTCGACCTTCACCGTTGGCGTCTCGCTGGACCCTCCGCTGGTGATGTTTGCTGCGCAGAACTCCTCGCGGACCTGGCCACTCATCCGGAACAGCGGACGAATCGGTGTTTCCGTCCTGGCCGCGGACCAGGCGGACATCTGCCGCCAGGTAGCAGCCAAGTCCGGCGACCGCTTTGCCGGGGTCGGACGGACCACCATGTCATCCGGTGCCGTTCTGCTCGACGATGCTGCACTCTGGCTGGACTGCTCCGTGGAGACCGAGATACCGGCCGGGGACCACTCCGTCGTACTGCTCAGGGTCCACGGTTACTCCACTCCGGACACCAGCCGCGACCCACTCATTTTCCATGCCTCGGAATTCCGGAACCTCCAAGTCTCCGGCTTCGCCTGATCTTGCCCGCCGGGTTCACAGGGGACCGGTACCCGTATGGTGCGATCGGCAGCGAACAGAACGACTCAATCAGGGAACTGTCCTCCGACGGGCCATTCGGTGACCGCTTAGGACTTCCTGTGACCTTCCGCGTCATAGGGTAGGTGGCATCTTGGCTGTTGCAAGTGTTTGGGTCGTACGAATCGAGGCAGGCGAAGAGATCCCGACTGGGTGCAAAGTTCCTGGTGATATAGGTCATAGTCAACAGCCAAGTCTGAACGGCCTGGACATTACCGGCGGGACGCCGGGCCGTGCGGCAAAATCGCTGATCCTCGAAGGACAGCAGACGAACACCTCGCAGACACAGCTTCCTCGAGGTGATGTCTAGCGGAGTTAGCAGACCAGTTCCAGGACCCTTGCCCACTTCGCTGGCCGGATACGTTTTGCAACAGGTGGCGGGAAGAATATTGCCAGCGCCAGACACTGCCTAACAAGGCTCCATGGTCATCGGGTCAGCGCTGTGCCCTTGCCAACTAGAAGGCGCGGAGGATGACTTTGACGCGTTGTTTGGCGTCGCCGAAGAGCATTTAGAGTGGCCGCGGTGGAACAGGCCGTTTTGGATCCGGCGTGGCCTGCGGCCATGGATCGTTCGAACACGATTACGTTTTCGGCTTCCCAGACCCTTAGGACGGGCATGCTGGCGATGGGGCTGGACGGGTCTTCGGCCGCGGGGGGTGACGGTGTCGTTGGCCCCGATGACGAAGACGACGGAGGTGTCGTCGAGGTCTTCGTTGATTTCGTCCATCGGGCTGGGAGTTTCAGGAACGCCACGGTGGAACCGGTGAAGGTCACCGCGCCGATGAAGACGCGATGAATACCTCGGCATGATGGATAGCCGTCAAATTTGCCGGCGGGTCGGGGGCTTCGAGGTGCCCGTTCCCGCCAGCGAGTACTGCGGCGAGCCCGACGAAGCTGTGCAGCAGGGCGATGAGCTCGGGCATGCCGGTCATTTCCACCCGGGCCCGCCAGAGCCCGCTGGCGCCGCCGACCAGCACTGCAGCCACGAGCAGGGCCAGGCCGGTAAGGGCATGATTTGTGCGGCGCAGGAGTTTGTTCCCTCGCCGATCCAGAGTCCGTGACGGGGACAAATGACTTTGTCATGGGTGGTGTAGATCTCGATGTTCGCCCCGATGCTGCGGGCCTGGGCGTACCGTCGGCAGGCGATACCGAGTATGGTGCGGTTGGGCCGGCCCGCGAGGATGGGGTCAGGGATGTGGTGGTCTCCGTCGCCGAGCAGTTGCGGCACGGCCAGTGAGAGGACGTCGGGGTCATGTCCGCTCCAGGCCGAGAGCGTGTTCAGCCACGGCTCTCCCCGGCCGCGCAGAGTGCGGCGCAGTTGCCCCGGTATCAGAGCATTCGAGTTTTCAAGTCGCTGCAGGAAGGAAGCCGTCGTTTCATCCGAATGGGGGCGTATCGAGCGGGGGAGCGGCCGGACGGCGCCGGAGATGCTCACGGTGAGGTCCGTGCTGCCGGGCTGGGTCCATCCATTTCGGCGATATGGTCGACGACGGTTTCGTCCAGTAGCTGACGGTCGATGCGTTCGGTCTGGAGCAGGATGGCGCTGATGGCGGCCTGACGGATGAGGTGCGAGAGGCTGCTGATTCCTCCGCCGGTGCGCCGGTGCAGATACCGGGCGTTCCCGGGTGAGTGTTCCGGGAGCGTGGTCGTGGAGCCGGAGCGCCTCTTCGAGGGTGGCGATCAGGGATCTGAATTCATCGCCGTAGGGAAACGGGGCGGTGGTTTTGAGGACGGACCGGGCCGAGATCTGGCGTCCGCGCAGGCCGGTGAACAGGCCTGAGTTCTCGACGTTGATGCCGGCATAAACGAAGGTGGCGGTAGGTGTTCGGCGAAGTACTTCAGGTGGTCGGCCATGTCCTCGCCGGCGCTGGTGGCAAGATTCAGGTTGTGGATTTCGTCGACGATGACCAGATCGGTCCGCGCGTCGGTCAGGACCTGGCAGACGGCGTCGGCAATGTCGGTGACGTTGTGCCTGGGTCGCTGGGGGATCGAGGAAGTTCGCGAACTCGCTGGCCCGCTTCCGCGGGGTGCCTTTGGACGGGGTGATGTAGACGACGGGGATACGATTCTGGCCCGGGTAGCGGCGCCTGATCCGCAGCTCGTGGGTCTTTCCGAGCTTTTTGATGCGGGTGGTTTTTCCCGAGGCCCACGGGCCCGAGGCGACCAGGCCGCGGCGGGCGCTGACTTCGCGCTGGTTCAGCATGGTCAGCAGTCGTCCCTGATGGATGATGCTGCGGGCCGTGGAGGTTTGGACGATGACCAGTTCGGAGCGATAGCCGATCCCTTGCTCGTCATAGAGTTCATGCCGCGCCGGGGTGAGGGTTTCCAAATCGCTGGTCGGGAGCGGGGTCATGTCTAAGGGCTCGCTGTCCACGAAGCTGCGCCAACCCTCCAGGGTGGTCGTCGGCGCGCGCGGCTGAACGTCGGAAGTTCCGGGGCTACCACCATTTCTCTGCCTCTTCTCTGGCATCGTAAATTTTCAGCGGGATAATTTTGGCAAGTTCCTCGGCGTCGTCGGGGCACCTGTTTCAGTGTTGGGCAGCCTGACCTGGCGCAGATGCGCTTGGCTCTTGGCATGGCTACATCCAGAGGATGGCTGCTGTGTTGATCAGCAAGTGGATGGTGTTGTCGGTGATGATCATGAGCCAGACGGATAGCCAAGCTGGTGTCTCTGACGGGTATCCGGTGGCCTTGGCGTCAGCCCAGCGTGGGCGTGAGCGCTTGGGTCCGAGTTGGTTCTTCAGCCACGCGACGTGGCGTGCGAGGCGGAACCTGTCGATGATGATGTGAGTCCCGCCTATGACGACGAGCGCCAGGGGTGACTGGGTGATCAGTGCGTACGGCAGCGTATAGGTCACGCCGTGGACGATGGCAGGCAGCCAGTGCTTGGTCTTCTCTGTGGCCATCCAGTGTGACTGGATGACGTAGTCGCCTACGAGGTGGGCCAGGACTATCCAGAGTGCGAGCATGATCCTGCTTCCTTCGTCGGTCCATGGCTACTCGTCTCGTTCTCTACCGTCGAGTGAGTGGTGTGTGATGAGCCATCCGACGTAGCCATTATTGCCTTCGACTGGTTCGATCATTGGGCCGCATATGCAGTCAGCGTATGCAGGCCCCGTGGTCACGCCGCCTGCGTTAGGCCGATACCTTGGAGGATAGCTGGCGCTTGTTGTGTCGGAGTAGAGCGTGAAGAGGAAACCATGAGTTCAAGCTCTCCAACTGAGTGGACAGAGGCAACCTGGAACCCCGTTACGGGTTGTGACAAGGTCGCTGCTGGCTGCGACAACTGCTATGCCCTTGCGCTCTCCAAGCGGCTGAAGGCGAGAGAAGTACCAGCGTGATGGGAACCCTGTGACCTCTGGTCCCGGCTTTGGCGTTAGCATCCACCCATTGGCTCTTGAATCAGCCAAGGCGTTGGAAAAACCGCGCCTCGTGTTCGTTAACTCAATGAGTGACATATTCCATGCGAAGGGGCCATTCACATTCGCGCGGGACATCTTTGATGTCATCAAGGAAACCCCGCAAACACACCTATCCGGCCTTGGCCAAGCGATTCCACCGGATGGCCAGGATCGCAGATCAGTTGTCGTGGCCGTCAAGCCTATGGATGGGCGTGCCAGTTGAAGATGCGGATGTGATGGACAGAATCGATCATCTGCGGGTAACGCCGGCAGCCGCCCGTTTCCTGTCATGTGAGCCGCTGCTTGGATCTCTCGCAAATTTGAACTTAGCCGGGATCGATTGGGTAATCGCGGGAGGTGAGTCAGGCCCGAACTATCGTCCAAGGGAATCCGCATGGGTCGAAGACATACGCGATCAGTGTGCCGTGTACATGTACCGTTCTTCTTCAAACAGTGGGGCGGACGAACTGCAAAGCAATATGGCAGGACCCTGGCTGGCCGAACGTGGGATCAATGCCAAAGGTCGGCTGATAAATCGCCCGGCAAAGACCCAGCCTTATGAAAGGCGCCTAATCGGGCCTCACCTGGCCGCGCCGGCAGTAGTTGAGCCCCAGCGGCTCGCGCGACTCGGCCCGCGTAGAAGTCATACGTCGAAAAGTGCTCGTCCCGTAAGGTTCTAGCATTAGTAGCTTTGGGAGGGCTGCTCTGTCAGGCATTGCCATCACGGCATTTCACTTTGCGGAACCGGTAAGTCAGGGCTGAAATCATGAACCGCCGCACCATCTCGCGATCATACAAGGCGGCAATGACCGTGGTCTCCTTGGCCCTCACGCTTTACTTTGTCCTCTCGCTCACCCGGGACTTTGCCGCCGGAAGCGAGACCTGGCCCATCTACGTGCCAGGCGTTGTGGCTGGGGTAGTCATGACGGCCCTTATCCAGCGAACCAAAACCCAAGAGTCAGATGATTCCGGCCAGGGCCAAGGCCGTAACGATTTCAAACGCCGCGCTCTTACGTCCAACTTGATTCGCTTCGTCTGGTCCCACTTCCTAGCGGGTAAACTGACGAAAGCTGCGCTTCTGGCATCAAGCGAGTTGCCTGATGATTCTGTATCTGGCCTGCATCCAGCGTCCTCACGTGTGACTGCCCGCTGCGTCAGGATCATCACAGCAGCACCAGTGGGGATGCCCGCTGAGTAGATTCTACTTTAGAAGTAAGACGGCCTAGTAGTACTTTGTTAGGTTGGTGGGGCGTGTTGGCAGTAGGGGCAGCGTCTGAGCTGTCGGATGAGGATCCGTTGGAGTTCCTTGAGGACCCCGTACAGGCTCAGGCTGCCCCTGCTGCTTTTGGGGTGGCAAGGCGTTTTTTGGTGATGAACAGGTGTGCTGCGGACACGAGGGTGACGTGGTGGTGGAAGCCCGGGAAGGATCGTCCTTCGAAGTGGGAAAGGCCGAGGCCGGTTTTCAGTTCGCGGTAGTCGTGTTCAATGCGCCACCGGATTTTCGCCAGCCTGACCAAGGTCCTGGTTGGTGTGTCGGCGGGCAGGTCGGAGAGCCAGTAGTCGGTGGGCTCCTTGGCGCCGGGTGGCCATTCGGCGATCAGCCAGGCCTCGGGCAACGATCCGTCTTCGCCGGGGGCGATGTGCCGGCTGGGAGGTCTGACGCGCAGGGCCAGGAAGCGGGATTTCATGGCCGCGGTCCTGTTGGTGCCGGTGTTCTTGGTGCCGTGCCGCCAGGTGATCCTGCGTAGTTGTCCCCTTCCGGCGGCCACCGCGAGTTCGGCCAGGCTGGCCGGGTCCTGTCGGTAGCGGGGCACACTGGGCCTGCCCCTGGGGCCGGAGCGTTCGGCGAGTTCGGGAACGGCATTGGCCGGGTAGGCGCTGGTGGATGCCTTGACCGCCATCACCCACGGAATGGACCGCCGGGTCAGCTCAAGCCGGAACAGCGCGTTGTCCCCGTACCCGGCGTCGGCAACCGCGACCGGGCACCTGCGCCCCCAATGGGCGAGTTCATCGATCATCTCCAGCGCGAGTTCCCACTTGGGCCGGTGCCGTACGTATTCGGGGATCTTCGCCTTGATCCGGCGGGCGGCGACGGCTTCGGCGTGCTCGTTGGTGTCCGCACAGGCGTCATCCCAGGCCTCGGGCACGAACAGGCGCCAGTTCACCGGGGCCGAGGCATGGTCGGTGACCATGTGCACGGTGGAGGCAACCTGGCAGTTGCCGATCTTGCCCAGCGTGCCCGAGTACTGGCGCGCCACGCACGCCGAGGCGGCCCCGTCCTTCTTGAACCCGGTATCGTCAATCACCCACGCCTCCGGCACGATAGCCTCATCGGCCAGGGCTGCCAGGCGGCGGCGGACCGGCTCCACCTCCCACGGCGAGGACGTAACGAACTGCTGCAGCTGCTGGTGGTCCACATCCAGGCGCTCCGCCATCGGCTGCATCGACTTGCGCCGCCCCTCCAGCATCAACCCCTGCAGATACAGCCGGCCCTTCGCCCGCTGGTCCTTCCGGCCCAACGACGCGAACACCTGCCCGACGTAATCCTCCAGCTCGACCCGCAGTCCTGCCTCTTCCATGCCCACGAAACGAAATTAACAGCTCAGGCCAGCGATTAAAAGCCCCTCACCGAAGACCTAACAAAGTACTACTAGGGCGTGTCTCCTTATTGGCGTAGCCAGATCAGGACCGAGTAGAGAGCGACCCCGGACCGATAGGTGATGGCGAGCTTGTCGTACCGGGTGGCGATGCTGCGCCATTGCTTGAAGATGTTGAAGGACTGCTCGACGACGGACCGGCCTTTGTAGGCCTCGCTGTCGAAGTCCACCGGTCGGCCACCGCGGGCGCCTTTGCGTTTGCGGTTGGCGATCTGGTCCCGGGGCTCAGGAATGACCGCCTTGATTTTCCGGGCCCGCAGGAGCGAGCGGTTGGCCCTGGAGGAGTAGGCCTTGTCGCCCATCACGGCGTCGGGGCGGGTCCGGGCCCGCCCCTTACCGGGGCGCGGGACGCTGATGGCGTCAATGACGTGCGGGAACATCCGCGAGTCTGAGCCCTGGCCCGGTCCGAGGAGAAGGCCAGGGGCCGGCCTTTCCCGTCGCAGGCGTGGTGGATCTTCGTGCCCAACCCGCCCCGGGAACGTCCGACGGCGTGGTCCTCAGGCTCGGCCCAGAGTTTCTTGTAATTCAGCGGGTCCCCCTGTGTTGCGGGGTAGGTTCGTGCCGTGCTGGTGGGCGCGGTTGATCGTTGAGTCCACCGATACCGTCCAGTCGATCTCCCCGGCGGCGTCGGCTTCGGACAGCAGTAGGGCGTGGATCCGGTCCCAGATCCCGTCCGCTGCGAAACGGTGGTGGCGCTTCCACACCGTCTGCCATGGGCCGAACTGCTCCGGCAGGTCCCGCCAGGCAATCCCGCACCGATACCGGTACGCGATGCCCTCCACGACCTGGCGGTGGTTCCGGAACGGACGCCCGCGTTGGCCGTCGGAGCTGGGCAGCAACGGCTCAACGCGAGCCCACTGATCATCGGTAAAGACTTGAAAACGAGACACGCCCCCAAGTTTTCCAGTCAGAGATCAACCCATTTGGGAGACACGCCCTAGTACTACAGTCGCGTTTATGGGGCATGCCCGCGAGCCTTGTAATGACAATATCGGGCGCGGTGTTGGTGTTTTCGCCGCCAGGTTGAGTGTTCCAGGACGTGGTCCGGGCTGGTGGTTCGGTGCCATACGAGCCGGACGAGGAGCCGCCTGATTTCGGGCAGTGAGAGCCGGATCAGTTCCCCGTTGCCGGTGGCAGGGCCCCTTTTTTGGAGCGGATCACGGTCAGGAAGGCCTGGGCGAACATGGAGAGGGTGATGTGGCGGTACCAGCCGGTGTATTGGCGCACCTGGTAGTGGTCCAGGCCGGTTTCGCCTTTGGAGGTTTGGAAGGTTTCTTCGATCGCCCAGCGGGCGCCGGCGATCCTGACCAGTTCGGCCAGCGAGACCCGGTTGGGGCCATGGCAGATGTAGTAGGCCAGGTCGGTCGGGTCCTTCAGGGAGCGGCGGGCCAGCAGCCAGTGTTCGCCGGTTTCTGCGGGACCGTTGATGCGGGTCCGTGCCCAGGAGTAGCGACGGTCGCCCTTGGTCCCGGCCCCGGCGGTACGGGTCCGCCAGGCAGTGCCGCGCAGCGAAGCGATGAGCTTATCCGCGCGCCATTGCTCGCCCGGCCAGGCTGTGGGGGCGATGACGTTTTGGTTCATGGGAACGGCCAGCACGTAGTGCAAACCTCTGGCTTCGAGCCGGCGGCGCAGCCCCGAATGCTGCCCGTAGACAGCGTCCCCAGTGGCCCAGCGGGCAGGGACCCCGGCATCCAGGACACGGTCGATCATGTCCGCGGCGAGCACCGGTTTCGTGGCGAATTCCCTGGTCTTGGGGACCCCGGCCCGGGTGCATCGTTCCCGGTCATCGGCCCAGGTTTTGGGCAGATAAAGTTCCCGGTCCAGCAGGGTGCGCCCGGCAGGGGCGGAGTACGTCAGGACAACCCCGATCTGGCAGTTCTCCACCCGGCCCGCGGTGCCCGAATACTGGCGTGCGACTCCGGCCGAGGCACCGCCCTTCTTGAGGAATCCGGTCTCATCGATGATCAGGATTCCGTCGGGATCGCCCAGGTGGCGGTTGACGTAGGTGAACAGGTCATCCCGCACCGCATCGGGGTCCCAATCGGTGGTCGAGAGCAGACGCTGCATGCCGTCCGGGGTGCCGTGCCCGGCCCGTTCAGACAGGGTCCAGGAGTTTTTTCGTTCCTCATCCGAAAGCAGCCCGCGCACATACCCCACAGCGTTTCGGCGAGGTTCGGACCGGGCAAACCGCGGCCCGATAAGATCGCCGATTTCCTCCAGACCTTCGGCCCACTCTTCTACGTCCGCCACACAAATATCATCACTCACCACCAACGATTAACAGGTCACGAGCGGAAAGTACGACTAAACCGCCGATGCAGCCAGAATTAAACGCGACTGTAGTACTAGCCGCTGGCACGCCCATACCTTTTGACATATCACTTTCGGAGTCCTCTGCAGGAAGCATGGGCCGAACTTGCCCAGGCATCCGAAGGGACCGGCGTGACCGGCTTGTATGCCTGTTCACGTAATGGGAAGCCCTGGGAGGAAGACCCGGTAGCCATGCGCGGCCGGCCGCCACCCAGGGACCTCCGCGCGCCGAGGACGCAGCAGCCGGCGGGGATTCGTCTCACTCGATGAGCTGGCCAAGGCCACCGGAACAGCACGGCGGAGTTGCTGGACGCGGTGGATTTCGTCGAGGCGTTGGAAAACCTGGATGAAGAGGGCTAAGTCTGGTTCTGGCGCCGTGCTGCCGGCGGGGCTTGCCCCGTGCTCAGCCGCTGCTGAGAACCCTCATTGGCCGGCCCCTGACGCTCTTCCGGCGCAACGGTCCTGACGTCTGGTGGAAGGCGGAGAGAGCTCAGCACTTTTGCCGCCCAGGAGACGGCAATGACATAACCGGCGGTGAAGCGGGCGGTTCCGACGGTTCCAATGACCAGCCTGCAGTGTCGCCAAAACTGGGGGCGGAAATCGGAGACCGTTCCGGCCGGTGCACACCGCCGCGCTTACGCCCCGCGCGCCCTGCCGACCGTGAGGCTCGCAAGGCGCGCCGCCTACTGCATGTGACATCTACCTAGTGGGCGCCGCAACATCCTCCTCAAGCAACGCATCGGCGCTCTTGATTTCCTCGGCCAACGGGTCATAGCGTTCGCCGGAACCCTTTGTGCGCCTGTCGACGTAGAAGTAGGCACCTAGCACCAGGGCAAAGAATGGCAGACCAGCCACCCAGGCCCACCTCAGGCTGTCGATGAAGAGGGTCGAAACCAGGACAGCTCCCACAAACAGCATGGCCAGAGCCGTGGTGATCGGAGCCCCCCTGAGCCGGGCCGGAGACGCTGGAAGATTGTGTCGGGTCCGGAGAAACCGGAAGCGCATGTGCGTAACGAGGATCAGAATCCACACCACCAGTGCGCCAAAGACGGCCACACCGAACAGTGCCAGATATGCGGTGTCAGCCGCGACCAGCGAGATGATCGCTGCAATCAACAGCCCGATGGAACTGATCAGCAGCGCACGGAGGGGCGCGCTCCCCTCTGTCAGCTTTCCCGTCCACTTGGGTGCGTAATTGTGCGCAGCCAGTGAGTGCAGCATGCGCGATGTCACGTACAGGTTGGCATTGGCTGCCGAAAGCGCCGCCGTCAGCACCACGAAATTCATGATGCCCGCAGCTGCAGGGACCCCGGCTGCTGAGAAGACCATGACGAAAGGGCTGGCCGTGATGTCGCTGCCGACTTGGGCAGTCTGCGTCCACGGGACAACAGCCAGAACAATGGTGATGGAGAGGATGTAGAAGAGGCAGAGCCGGAAGGCCATGGACTTGGTTGCACGAACTACGTCGCGAACAGGGTCCTCCGACTCTGCAGCAGTTACGGAGACTACTTCGGTGCCGAGGAAGCTGAAGATCACGAACACCATGGCCAGCAGGAGACCCTGAATGCCGTGGGGCATGAATCCGCCGTTGGAAACCAGGTTATGCATCCCTACCGGGGGCTGGCTCGGCAGTCCGAAGAAGATGAGAGCAAGCCCCAAGAGGATGAAGGCAACAATTGCGCTGACCTTGATCATCGAGAACCAGTACTCAACCTTGCCGAAGGTCTTGACGGCTCCGGCGTTCACGGCGAGGATGGCCGCTGAGAAGACTATGGTAGTCAGCCACAGCGGAATCTCGGGCCACCAAAAGCGGACATAAATACCTGCGGCGACAACTTCGCCGCCAACGGCGATGGAGAGCACGGCCCAATAGGTCCAGCGGACTACGAAGCCCGCCCAGCGTCCAATATAGGCATGGGCAAGCACACCAAAGGCGCCGGCCGTGGGATGCACCACCGTCATTTCGGCAAGGGCCCAGGCAACTACGAGGGTCACAAGCCCGCTGACGATGTAGGCAATGATGGTGGCAGGACCTGCCAGGGAGATGGCCAGTCCGGAACCAAGAAACAAACCGGTTCCGATCGCCCCGCCCAAGCCCATCATGCTCAGTTGGCGTCCGCTGAGTTGGCGATGCAATCCGTGCGTATCGGCCCATAACTCGGCCGATTGTTCGGGTTTGGTCATCAGTGGTTACCTCTAGTTCCGGAGTTAGTCCGCCGCAAATGCAGCTGACTCGTGGGATATTTCAAAGGCCCCTGTTTATTGAGATTCGTCCTGTCACCGCTATCGGTAGAGACGAGGGACGGAGGGCGGGCGTGAGCCTTTACGTTTGTTTCCGTTTGCACCGGATGAACCGCCGGCGAACTCTTCGCGGGCTAGCTGTCTGTGATGGGGTTTGGTCCGGTGTTCAGTGCTCGGGGAGGGGCATATGCCGGCGTCTGCGTCGGAACGGACCTCTCTGGGTCATCTAGGCCGGCAGGTACCAGTTTTGGGTGGGTTCCTCCAGGCAGGTTTCGCGTGCACGGTCGAAATAGCGGCGGTCTTCCCCCGTGATCCTTTCTTCTTCCTGGCGTTGGTATTCACGCCAGGTAGGCAGGGTGTAGATTTCGGCGAATGATCCTGGTTGCCCGAGTTGGCGGGCAAGTTTCCAGTCTGTTGCCCCGGTCCTCCGGCGGGTTAGTTCCACTTGCTCCATGGCTGCGGTGAACTGCACCAGGAGGTCTGGGTCAGGACGGTAAGTAATGATCACGGTGACCGGGCCGGTGCCAGGGTCAATGGCGCCCGTCTGGATTGGTGCATGTTCGCCGGGGCCGGAGACCGTACGGTCGAGTTGACCGGTTCCGGGGAGCAGAGGCCAGATGAAAATGCTGGCTGCGGTGGCCATGAGCAGGATTGCGCTGACGGCCAGAGCCAGTTCATAGCCGAAGATGGTTGCGATGGAGCCCCAGGCCAGCGCCCCGAGAGCCTGCGTGCCTGCCATTACCAGCAGATATGTGGACATTCCGCGGGCCCGTACCCAGGCTGGCAGGGTCAACTGCGTGACGGCGCCGAAGGTTGAGAGATTGCCTATCCATGCTGCTCCGGCCACGACCATGAGTGCTGCCACAGGCAGCGGCGGCAGGAACGCCGCGGCGGCGGTTCCCGCGCCGAACAGCAGGGCGGAGCCCGCCAGGATAGTGTCGTTGGTGATCCGGGTCCGGACCCGGGGGAGGACGACAACGCCAAGAAGTGCCCCCGCGCCGAGCGCTCCGAGCAACAGCCCATAGCCTGCCGAGCCGATATCGAGGTGCCCGTTTGCGGCGATGGGAAGCAACGCCCACAGGGCGCTGGCCGGTGTTGTAAACAACGCCGTGCGGAGCAGGATACGCCGGATCCGGGGCGCGGAGCGGATGTAGCGTATCCCCGCGGCCATTGCTTCGTGGACATGCTCCCGATCAGCGAGGTCCCTCCGCGGGGTTCGCCAGCTGTAGACCGCTGCCGCGGCTCCCAGGAAGGAGAGGGCATTGAGCCCGAAAACAAAGGCCGGGCCGGCCACTGCGACGAGGACACCGGCTGCGGCAGGGCCCACGGCCCGCGCCGCGTTCACCGTGACTCCGCCCAATGCAGAGGCTGCCTGAATTTCCGACCGCGGTACCAGATCGGGTTGGATGGCCTGCCATGCGGGGGAGCTCAGCGCGACGCCGGCCCCGATGAGGAAGGTATAAACCAGGAGCGAGGCGGGCTCCAGGAGCCCGGACGCAGCGCTGAGTGTCAGGGCCGCCGCCGCCAGAGCCGCGAAGATGTTCGTGCCAATAATCAGCCTCCGACGGTCGAAGGCATCGGCCAGCACACCAGCCATGAGCGACAGCAGCAGGGCAGGTGCCAAGTTCGCCGTCTGGACCAGTGCGATGACCGTGGGACTGGCGCCGGACTCCACCAGATACCACTGCGCGCCGACCGTTTGCATCCAGGAACCGACGTTGGAACCAAGTTGTGCCATCCACAGAATGAAGAACGTGCGCCGCCGAAGCGGCGCCCAGGGTGATTCCACGCAATGTCCTTTCACGTCTCCGGTCGCGCCAGCTTTCCTCTTACTGTACGAGGACCGTTACCAGCCACTGTTTTGCGGCGTGCAGGTCCGTGTGCGCGATGCCGTGCCCTCCGGGGCGAAGGACCTGCTCCGCATCGGCACCGTTTTGGTGCAGGGCGGCCATGAGCGTGTTGACGCTGGTGAGCGGGGCCATGGGGTCGGCCTCGCCGTTCAGGATCAGCAGCCTGCTGCCGACCAGGTCAGCGGCGCCTTCCCGGTCGCCGAAGGGGTACATGCCGGAGAAGGCGATGACCCGGTCCAGGGTCTCGGGATGGAGGATGGCTGTGGCCAGGGCAATGTTGGCGCCGTTGGAAAACCCGACTGCTATTACGGGCCTGTTGCCGAGGTTGTAGTGGTCCCGCGCCGCGTCCAGGAAGGCGACCAGGTCCCCGGCGCGGGCGATCACGTCGTCCACGTCGAAATTGCCTTCGCCGTGGCGACGGAACCAGCGGAGCATTCCATGTTCCTGCACCTGACCCCGGGGTGCGAGGACGCCAGCGCCCGGGTGGAGTTCGGTGGCGAGGGCGGCGATCTCGTGTTCGTTGCCGCCGGTGGCGTGAAGCATCAGCAGCACCGGGGAGCCTGCCTCACCGGGGCTGAAGACGTGCGGCCAGCTCGTGACGGGGGTGGTTGCGGTACTCATCAGAGCCTACCGTCCTGCCAGGGCGGGGTTGTTTTCGGCCGGCAGCTGGATGCGGGCCACGGAGTGTTCGATCGCCTCGCGGGAGGGCTCGAGCCATGGCGGCAGTTTCAGGGAGCGGCCGAGTTCCAGCAGCGGTTCGTCCACGTCGAAACCGGGGGTGTCGGTGGCGATTTCGAACAGCACGCCGCCTGGTTCGCGGAAGTAGATGGAGGTGAAGTACTGGCGGTCCAGGATCTCCGTGACGTGGAAACCGCGGGCGGCCAGGTCTTGGCGCCATATCTCCTGGGTGGCGACGTCAGGGACGCGGAAGGCGATGTGGTGGACGGTGCCGCCGGCGGTGAGGCCGGGCCGGGCCTTGGGGTCGGCAATGACGTCGACGATGTTTCCCGGGCCGCCGTTGCCGGCGGCAAGGCGTGTGCGGTTACCGGAGGTACCGACCAGGTGCAGGCCGAGGTCCTCGGTCAGCACGGCCACGGTCTTGTCCGGATTGGCGACGGTGAGCACCGAGGAGTGCTGGCCGCGCACGGCGTACTCGGCAGGCACAGAGGCCGAATCCCAGGGGTTCCGGGGATCGATCGTGGAGGAGGCGACCAGGTCCAGCTGCAGCCCGTCCGGGTCGCGCAGGGAGAGGCGCTCTTCCTCGGCGGAGGCCCGGGTGATGCTGGATTCGACGCCCAGGGCCTGGAAGTGGTTCTGCCACCAGCCCAGGGTTCCCTCCGGGACGGAGAAGGCGGTGGAGGTGGACTGCCCTGCACCGATGCGGCCACGGGCCACCCCGCGCCAGGGGAAGAACGTCATTAGCGAGCCCGGCTGGCCGGCCTCGTCGCCGTAGTACAGGTGGTACGTGGAAGGGTCATCGAAGTTGACGGTCTTCTTCACCAGGCGCAGGCCCAAGCCCTTTACGTAGAAATCGATGTTGGCCTGCGGCTCGCCGGCAATGGCTGTGACGTGGTGCAGACCTGAAGTATTCGCGGTCATGCTGACCCTCCATGGTTGTGGACTGACGCGGTCAGGAAGCCCCCGGCCGGTGATGTTCATGCAAACGCATCTTTCCAGAATATTATTTCCTAGGAAACTAATTACGTCGACAGGACCGCCCTTCCCGCAAAACCCCAGAGATTACCTTACTGGCAAACAATTTGCTAGTAAGTAGATGCCGACGCGTGTACCATAGGGCTTGGAAAGGACTACCTCATGCCCCAGCAAGCATCTGCAGAAGCCAGCCTCGACCTCGATGCCGTATCGCAGTGGGGACTTGTTATCGAGGGTTTCCAAAACACGAACAAGAAGCTGCACAAGGCGGTGGCGGCCGCATTCACCTTGGACCCTGCCGAAGCCGAGACGCTGCTGCGGCTGATGCGAACCCCGGGCCACCGGATGCCAATGGCGGCGCTGGCCCGCGAGGCGGCCTTCAGCACGGGCGGCGTCACCAAAATCGCGGACCGGCTGGCAAAACGAAACCTCGCGGTACGCAATCCTTGCGCCGACGACCGCAGGGTGATCTACCTGGAGCTGACCGATGCAGGCGCCGAGCAGGCCAAGGAGCTTCGTTGCCTCGTCGCAGACATCGTCCAGAAAACCTATATCGACGTTCTCGGCCCGGACAAGGCGGTCATGGTAGCTGAAGCGATGGCAGAACTGCGCGAAGCCAACGCGGCGTAGCAGCCGGACACCGCGACCGGGCAGGAACCTGCCCCCAGGAAACGGCGGCTCAGGCGGCACTCGATGCCGCCTGAGCCGCCGTCGCCCGTGGAGCCTGGCGGCTGCTTGTCAGCGGGAGAGCTGGTTTGGGTGTCCGGCTCCAGATCGCCGATGTGGCCGAGGGCGTGGGCGGCGACGCGCTGGACGAGGGCGCCGTATTCGTCCCTGTAGTGGCGCAGGAAGGTTGCTGCGGATTCGTCCTTTACCGCACCGTCGTCCTCGAACGCGCCGGCACTGAACTTCATGGAGGCTTCAGGAGTGCTCAGTTGCGGCGCATCGAGGAAGCTCAGCTCGGTGCGGATGGATGACTTACATCAAGGGCCGTGCCATGCTGGCCGGGGGAGCGCCGATGATGCCGGTAGGTCTCCGGGCGAAAGAATTGGTGCCTCACGGCCGGGATCCCCAGTCGATGGCGTTCTTCAGCACCCCGGGAATGGACCTGGTTGTACTCGGGAGAGGCAAAAAGGATGCCGTTGCAGGCTTCGATGGCATCCTGCAACGCCCCGCCCTGCGGGGGGAAAATCAGCATCGTAGTCATAGCTGTAGAGGGGAGGTCCCTCATGAGGAACTCGGTGAACGGAAAAGTTCCTGGCGTCGTCGGCCGTCAGGTCCTGCTCGACGATCGTTCGGCCAATCCCATCGAGCTGCTCGAACCGACCCTGCCCGAGGCCTCCCCACCGTCCAACCAGCGAAGTCGCCGAGGTGGGCTCATCTTGCAGCCCTGCTTCCGCAAAGCGGCGAGCCAGGGCCCATCTATCCTGCGGAACGGCTAGGCTGATGGCGGCGCGCTGGCAGGTGCCGGCGCAGCGGACCGGCGCAATCCGGACTGCCGAGGACTGCGCCACGCCCTTGAAAATGTCACCCCGCGGCCTTGGTGCGAAGGCTTGGATTACGAAGATGCGCTGATGGAGAAACCCGATGAACAAGAACCGCCTGGAGACTTTCAGCGATGGCGTGCTGGCTATAGTCATCACCATCATGGTGCTCGAACTGCGCGTGCCGCACGAGCCGACTTGGCAAGGTTTGCTCGATGTCCTCCCTACTTTCCTCAGCTACCTGCTGAGCTTCGTTTATGTCGGAATCTACTGGAACAACCACCACCACATGATCCACTTGGCCGACCGCGTCAACGGCCGGATCCTCTGGGCGAATCTGCACCTGTTGTTCTGGCTCTCGCTCTTCCCATTCAGCACCCACTGGATGGACGAGTCCGGCTTCGTACAGATCCCTGTGGTGGTCTACGGGATCAACCTGTTCTGCGCGTCCATCGCCTACTTCATCTTGCAACAGGCCCTGATCCGCCAGCAGGGCCGGGATGGTGCCCTGGCCCAAGCAGTCGGCCGGGACTGGAAAGGCAAGGCGTCGCCGCTGATTTACCTCACCGGCCTTGCGCTGAGCCTCGTGCAGCCGCTGCTGGGGGTCGCGGTCTACACCGCGGTGGCGCTGATCTGGCTGGTTCCGGATCGCCGCGTTGAGGACTTCGTCACCCGCGCATACCAGGACTAACCCTCCTACGCCCAGGGACGGCGCCTCTACCTGTGCGTCGTACAGAGATGCCGGGAGTCAGGCACTCCGGTATTTGATGCCGAACGCGGGTGACCTGAGCCGTCGCCGTGGGCGGTGACGGCCGCGTGCCAGGCGAAGCCGATCTTAGCCTCGATCTTTCATGAGGCGTGGTTTCCAGTGGGTCTGGGCTTACCGGCTGCCTGACGGTTTCTATGGTGGCATTTGGGTGTGACATTTTGACCGCTGGCCTGATGGCGGTTGTCGGTGACGGGTTCCACACCGGTCACGGTGATGCTGGTGCTTTCTGGATGAGCGGCGGGCGGTTGGCGGTCCCGGCTATGGTGGGCTCAGTACTGCGAGGCGTTTCATTCCCTTGAGCAGCAGCGTCACGTCCGGTGCTGTCGCGGCCAGGTGCAGGGTGGTTTGGCGGGCGTGGCTGGCGATTTTGCCGCCGATTTCGAACAGCCTGGCACGGAGTTTCTTGGGCTCCCAGCGTCTGGCCTTTGTGCCGGTGAAGGCAATCATTTGGGTCCAGGCCATGATCTCAGCGGCGAGCATGACCACGTGGCACCAGAGTTCATTGCCGGTAAAGGCGTGGAAGGGCAGGTTGGCCAGGCCGGTGTCTTTGGCGTTGCGGATCCTGTCCTCGCAGCGTGCCCGGAGCCGGTGGCGGACCTCCAACGTGGCCAGCTGGCCCTTTTCCTGGTTCGTCGCGATGGCCGTGTACCGGTGCCCGTCGATGTCGGTGATCCGCAGCTGGGCGCCGACGTGCGGGATTTCCTTGCGGACGATGACCCGCATCCCGGCGGGCCATGAGGACAGGTCCAGCATGCCGGTGATGTCGGCGACCCAGGCGCCGTCACGCTCAACCCCGTCGCTGTCGTGCGCCTTGGTCCACCCGTCTTTGGGGACCAGGGGCAGGACAGCGGCCACCGCACCGTGGATCGGGAACCCCACGGAGTAGGAGAAGTTGCGACCCTTGGCAGTCAGCCAGTCCAGGAACCCGTGCGTGCCGCCGGCGGAATCGGTGCGGATCATGATCTTCCTCCCCGACCGGTACCCCTTGGGGAGTTGTTTGACAGAGTCCTTCACGACCTGGATGTGATCACTGACCGTGTTGGAGCCGGCATTGCCGGGCCGCAGCAGGGTCACCAGCGGCTCACCGGTGCCCAGAATCCCGTGGTCAAGGAAGGAACACAGCGGGTGGAATCCGAAGCCCTTCTTCCACGTTGGACGGGCGTCTTCCTTCTCTGAATGGGAATTCAGGAGGGACGCGTCGAGGTCGATGACCAGCGGATTCTCGGCGCTCACCCCGTGCAGGGGTGAGTCCTTCCCGGCCTGCGCCCACACATGGGCCCGAGCCTTCGCGCGGGCGCCGTTGATGGCCGCCAGCGCCTTGGCAGGCTTTACCGTTGCCAGGATCTTGAACAGCCGGCTGATCGTCGGATCCGAGGCCACGAGCCCGTACACCTCAGGCTGGTTGCGAAGCCGGTCAATGTCAGACACACTGTCGCCGCCCGTGGCCAACGACAGGGCCAGGTCGGTGAGGATTTTGCCCGGGTCGTGCGTGGCAAAGGGCTTGCGCCACGGCTCCAAAGCCTCCGACAAACCAGCGCCAAGACCAGCCCCCTTCACCATCGACGTCAGGATCACACCGCCAGCCTGCGACACCACTCCGTCCCCGGAAGAATCAACACGGACAGACGGGTAAAGCCGGTAAAGTAACTCACCTGCAGGGTGCTCCTGATGTGTCATGAAAAATGTTGTGTGGTAACTACATTTTCCCGTCAGGGCACCTTTCAGGCTTTAACCACGCGTTCCAGCCACGCCCTCATGAAAGACCGAGGTTAGGGTTCCTTGGCGCGCTGACGCAAAGGACATCGGGGCACCGTCTCCCTGGCGTGTCAGCTGGCGATCGTGGCCGAGGGGGCACAGACCACCGCAGCCATCTCCGGCAGCTCCGAACCCACCGTGACCACTTCTACGGCGGCACGGACAAGGCTATATTGACTACCCCTCGCTCGAAGAGGAAGAAGCCGCTATCCGTCGGGCATAGACGCGGGGCTTACTCCACTTTTCGCGCGAACTTCAGCGGGACAGGAAGGAATCCGGTCTCTGCGAAGGGCTGCAACTCCGATGGCGCGGCATGGACGATCACGGCACCGGCTACCAAATCCAGCAGCGGTCAGTGCCGTCGAACTTTGCGCAACGGCTTGTCGTGCCGGTGACCCCCGGGACTACTGGCGTGGGCGGTGCCTGGCCAGAATAATCCTGATCACTTTCTGGTAGCGACGCACTTGATATCCGGTCTGCACCGCAAGGAAGAGAACACCTAGCGCTGCCCCTAGGAGGATGGCGGCAGTGTCACTGCCGAGAGTGGGGTAACTGAGAAGCGCCACGCCCGCACCCGCAACGATGGAATTCACGACGGCGATAGCCGTGGACATGGTGAAGAAGACACCGCGCCACGATCCCCGTCCTCCGATATCGAGCAGTTCATTCAGCGCGTGTTGCCCGTGCGGCATTGAAAAGAATTCTTCAGCCCCCGGGAGAAGGCGAGCGTAATACCGGCGAATTCGCTGCATCGAGTCCAATGCGGCGACGTCTTCCAGTGATGTCTGGACGAGCCGTTCGTACGTGAACAGTCCCAGGACAACGACCACAGGAATCACTACTGCTAGGAAATTTAGGGCTATTGGAGTCTGGGCGAGGAATCCATACGCAACTAGGGAGCTCGATAGTGTCATGAGGTAAAGCGACGCCCTGCTGCTGGACTCGGCCACCGTTATTCCCCTGGCGGATTCCAGCACGAAGTGCTCGGTAAGTAGAGAACTGAAGAAAGCCTGCGGCCGGTCAGGCAAGGCGTGAAAGGAATCCCCAGCGTTGGGCAGTAGCGGTGCATCCCCATGGCCCTCAGGCGCCGGGTGAGTGTCGTCGCGTTCCACCCATTTCCCCTCTGCTCTTGCTAGTTACAGCGATATGCTGAAAATACCACTGCTCCCTGTTAGCGATGACTGGTCTCGACTAGTTCCTGTCGGTCCGTCCGCACGCCTCGGCCCTCGGGGAGAGCATCCGGTCGCTGTCGAGTTGGCATTTCCGTAGGACACCCGTGGACGCCTACGGGGTCGAAGGCGGGGTCGATGGCAACTGAACGGATGATATCGGCGGCCACCAGCAGCTCCCGGCCCAAGAGGATGGACCTGCCCAGCCGGCGCGGTATGTCTCGTAGGTGCTGCCCGGCTGCCGCCGCAGCAGGGCCGGCTGCTGAGAGTGTCGCGGCGACGGCTCCTATGACTATTGCCGCGACGCCGGGCGGCATCCATGGCCCTGCCGACGCTGTCCATGATGGGTTGGAATTGGAATTCCATGGCCCTTCCCTGTGGTCTGCCCGCTTATCGGCGCCGGGCGCCGGGGTCGGTCCCGGCACCCGGTTCTGCCGGAGCGCCGGTGGGTTCTATTTGGCGTAAGCGGGCTGGCGCTCCCTTTAGCCGCCTCCGCCAGCGGTCGCGCCCAGCGCGGCAGAGCGAGTACGTGCTATAAGGATTGCGGCAATCCCCACGAACAGGGCCGCAGCGGCAATAGTCCAGGTCAGCCCGGCCCAGAAGAGCAGCAGTGTCCCGCCAAGAGCGCCCACGAGCAGCAGGACCACGGAGTAGATTCGAATGCCGGCCTGATCGTTCTTTCCGCGGGCCAGGTCGGACGCCAACGCGGTCAGGGTGAGGGTGAGCACCGTGGTCCTCATATCAGTGACACCCGACTTCAACGAGATCGCGTTCTGCAGCCCCATGGCTGCGCCCAGCACCGCGAGCACGACCCAGTCTGGCCATCCGTCCAATCCATCGGCACCAGTGAGCCAAGCAGCCAATGCCGCGGCGACAAGAACAGCGGACTCAACACCCAGAGCTTGTCCCGCTCTTCGGGACTCGAACTTGCCTACGACGACCAGTCCGGCGACGAATGCGCCGACCAAGAATCCGGCCAGAGCAAACAGAGCGGCAATGACGGAGTACCCGGGGGCGCCGCCCAGGGAGAAACCAAGGAAGACGATGTTGCCGGTCATGTTGGCTGCAAAGACGCCCATGCCCAGAACGCTTGCTGCGTCCACGAGGCCGGTGGCGATGGTGAGCGCACTGAGCGAGAGGAAGACCCCTCGAGGGGGAGAACTCATGAGAGCTCCTTGGATGTGAGTGGACTGGATGGGGTAGTACTGCAAGGCCGGATGCGGCGCGCTATTCGGCGAGGCGCCTCGGGCCGTCCACGGAGCCGGGAGGATTCCGTGGCCGATCAGGCCTGCCCCTGACGTGTGTCAGGGGCAGATGGGGTGCCGCGGTGGAGCGCCACCCGCATGAGGAGTCCGGCGAGGACGCCGACTGCCAGTGCCGCGGTTCCGGCCCACAGCGGGGGGTTGTCAATGCCCAGGAGTGCGTCGACGGAGTAGGCGCCGGGGCCGGTGAAGCCCAGGGCTGTGGCGATGGTAATCAGGACCAGTGGGAATTCGTACCCATCGTGCTGGACCCAGAGCCCGTTGCCGGTTTTGACGGTCACGGCGACCGTCATGACCCCGATGGCGACCATCGCCGCGAGCGGGGTCAGGGCGCCGAGGGCGAGGAAGAGACCGGATCCGATCTGACCGAGACCGGCGGCCAGCGCCGTGAAGGCGCCGCCGCGGAAGCCGTCGGCCTTGAATTCGTCGGTGCCGCCCTGCAGTCCCTTCCCGCCGAGGCGGAAGGAGACTTTCTGCACGCCGTGGCCGGCGATCAGCAGCCCGATGACCACCCGCAGCAGCAGGATTCCCACATCGTCATTCACGGTCCGGTCCCTTCACTCAATCCATAACGTCAGGACATTCGGGGGCTCAGCCGGCGTTTCCGCCGAGGAAGTCCCCTGCGTAGTACATACCCAGGCCATAGGCGCCGCCGTGGGCCTTGACGATCTCGGACACTGGTACGTAGGTCTCGCCCCGTGCCCAGTCGCGCTGGAGCTCGAGCAGGACCTGGACCCAGGTGACCGGGACTGCTCCTGCGGCGGCCATGCGCTGGATGGCGAGGTCGTGGGCCTCGGCGCTGACGCCGCCGGAGGCGTCGGCCACGACGTAGATTTCATAGCCCTGGGCGAGTGCTGAGAGGGCGGGCAGGACCAGGCAGACTTCGGTCCAGAGGCCGGACAGGACGATCTTGGTCCGGCCCGTGGCCTTGATCGCGTCGACCACAGCCGGGTCCTCCCACGCGTTCATCGTGGTGCGGTCGATGATGTCGGCGCCCGGGAACACCTCGGCAAGGGAAGGCAGGAGGTTGCCGGAGAAGGTCTTCGCGGCGACGGTTGTCAATACGGTGGGGACGTTGAAGGCCTTGGCAGTCTTGCCCAGTCCGACGGCGGCGTTGATGATGGCGCCGCGGTCGCCGGTGCTGCCGACGCCGAAGAACATCTGGGGCTGGTGGTCCACGAAGAGGAAGACGCTGTTCTCGGGGGTGATGAGGTTCTCGCTGGGGACTGCCTGGACGTTGTCGAAGTTTACGGTTGTCATGGTTTTGCTTCCTTCTCTGTTGTTGGGGGTTCTTCTTAGTGCTGTACGGATGATGTCGTACAGACGTCTCTTTTTCATCGGGTTCTATTGCTGGCTAGTGGGCGTGGGTTTCGAAGGCGGTGTCGGCGATGACTGCAGGTGCCCCGTGGCGCGCTGAACGCCACTGCCGCTGCTGTTCGGCTTCGGCGGCGGCCTGGGCGAGCAGTTCGGCCTGGCGTCCGCCGGTGCTCGAGGGCTTTGCGGTGGCCTGGTAGCCGCCGTAGTGGGCCACTGGGCTCCAGAGCGGGCTGATGGCCGGGATTTCCTCGTCCTGGCCTTCGTAGTCGCCGGCGGCGTAGACGATGCGCCCTCCAACGATGGTGGCCAGTGCCTCGATGTGCGGAATGTCCTGCTCCTCGACGGCGAAGAAGTCATCGGAGAGGATGCTCAGGTCACCGTAGAAACCTTCACGCAGGACGCCTTTGATGTTCTCTTCGCCGGTGAGTTTCGCTCCGGCGACCGTGTACATCTGCAGCGCCTGTTCCCGGCTGACCCGGTTCTCCGGCGGGTAGATGAGGGTGTTGCCGATGGTGCGCCCGGAGACCAGCCAGTGTAGTGCGACCCAGGGGTTGTAGGAGGAGACGCGGGTCGCGTCCGTTCCTGCGCCGACCACCAGGCCGCGGTCGAGCATCTTGCGGATCGGCGGGGCCTGGGCGGCAGCGCCGGCGCCGTAGCGCTGGACGAAGGCTTCGCCCTGGAAGGACATGCGGTTCTGGACCGACAGTGACCCGCCCAGTGCTGCGACCCGGTCCATGCTGGAGCTGCTGATGGTTTCGGCGTGGTCGAAGATCCACCGGTTCCCGCCCGGGAACAGACCGTCGGCGGCGAGTTTTTCGAACACGGCCAGGTCGCGTTCGATGGTTTCGTTGTAGGTTGCGTGGAGCCGGAAGCCCCAGCCGTTTTCCATCAGCAGGCGGACGGCCTTTTCGAACTCGACTTCGTAGTCTGCGGACAGTTCCGGGCGCGGTTCCGTGAAGTTCTCGAAGTCCCCGGCGGCCCAGGTGAGGTTTTCTCCGGCGCCGTTGAGCCGCAGGTATTCGTCCCCATCTCCGGGTTTGACGGTCTCCACCCAGCGCTTGAGGTCATCGAGTTCCTGGCCGGCAACCTGGGGGAACAGGTGGTAGGCAATCCGGAGGGACAGATTGCCCTCGTTGGCAAGATCCATAACGGTCCGGTAGTTGTCCGGGAAGTTTTGGAAGCCGCCGGCGGCATCAATGGCCGAGGTGAGGCCGAACCTGTTCAGTTCACGCAGATACTGGCGCGTGGAGTTCTTCCGTTCGTCTTCGGGCAGCAGCGGGGCCTTGGCCAGGGTTGAGTACAGGACCAGGGCACTGGGTGCGGCCAGGAGCAGACCGGTTGGTTCCCCGTTACGGCCGTGGACGATCTGACCGCCTTTGAAGTCGGGGGTGTCCTTGGTGTAGCCGGCGGCCCTGACGGCGGCGCGGTTCATCAGCGCCGACTGATACAGATTGAGGATGAAGACCGGCGTATCGGGGGCGGCTTCGTTGAGTTCCGCCAGGGTGGGCAGCCGCTTTTCGGCAAACTGTTCCTTGGTGAAACCGCCCACGACGCGGACCCACTGGCCCTTGGGAGTACGGTCGGCCTGCTCGCGGAGCATCTGCATGGCGAGCTTGAGCGTCGGCACTCCGTCCCAGCGCAGTTCCATCACGTAGTTCAGCCCGCCCCGGATGACATGCAGGTGCGAGTCGTTGAGTCCCGGGATTACCCGGCGGTTCTGGGCATCGACGATCTTCGTGGCCGATCCGGTGACCTTGGCGATGTCGGCATCGTCGCCGACGACCAGTACCTTGCCGTCTTTGATGGCCACGGCCGAGGCGTGCGGCCGGGCAGGGTCACCGGTGAAGACTTTGGCATTTCGAACGATGGTGTCTGCGGTCTGTCCCGCATCATTGCGGGGAACGATCCCGCCTACAGGCATTGTGGGCATGTCGGCCCACCTCCATTCCAATTTAGGGATGACGCTCGTTGGGCCCTTTTGGTCCGTTTCCTCCTGCCCCGGCCCTGTGGTTTGGAGCCCTTGGAGGACTGACATGAAACATACCTTCTTAGAAAGATATTTCCAAGGAGATTATCGTGCGTAAAGAATCTTCTTAGTTGACACCCACCTCCCAAAGCAGGCATGGTTACATGCATACGCATGCAAGTTGAAAGCTTGCAGACACCGGACACAGGAGATGGATATGACCACGATTGAGCTCACGCCCGGCACTTGGACACTCGACCAGGCACACACCGAGGTAGGTTTCTCCGTCCGCCACGCCGGCATCAGCAAGGTACGCGGTGCCTTCACCGAGGCGTACGCGACGCTCGTCGTCGGTGCGACACCGGACACCTCATCCGTCGAGGCAACGGTCCAGACCGCATCGTTCGATTCCAACGACAACAACCGCGATGCCCACGTCAAGGGCCCGGACTTCTTCAACGTTGAGCAGTACCCGCATATGACCTTCAAGGCAACCGAAGTCCAAGGCACCCCGGAGAGTTTCCGGCTCAGCGGCGACCTGACCATCAAGGAAACCTCCAAGCCGGTGACCTTCGACGTGGAGTTCGGCGGCGTGGCCGTTGACCCCTTCGGCGCCACCCGCGCCGGGTTCTCCGCCACCGCCCAGATCTCCCGCAAGGCCTTCGGCATCACCTGGAACGCCGCCCTTGAGGCCGGCGGAGTCCTCGTCGGCGACAAGGTCACCATCACCATCGATTCGGCATTCGTGCTCTCAGCCAGCTGACCCCAGCACCGCACCGTTGCCACCCCCGGGCAACGACAACCAAGGGCGCGGGCACCCGATATTGGGTGCCCGCGCCCTTGCGCGCCTGCCGGACGCACCGGTGCCGATGCGACGGACGCATCGGGGACCGTCCCATGGCATCGAACATCCTGCCCACCGCCCCGTCATGGGGAACCGGGTAGGGGGAAGGGGCCAGTCCCCAGAACGCGTGCCCTCCCTCCCCGTCCGGGTTCAGGCGGGCACGGCATGAGACTCTCCGGTCCGCGTACCGGACGTCGTAGAAGCCGTCCTCATCGGCTTCCCAGCCCTCGATGCAGGCCCCCGGAACCGGCCGTCCGTCGGTTCCCGTGACCTGGCCTTCTATCCAGCAGTGCGACCCGGGGGCACCAGCGGCGATGTCACCGCCGATTTCGCGGATGAAGGCGTGCAGCTGCGGAGTGAGTGAATGTACCAGAATCCTGAGGCGGTGGTCAGAGGTGTTTTCGAACGAGGCGAGGACTGTTCTGACGATGTCTTCCTCGAGTGCCTGCTGCTGCGGGGGGATGCCGGCGGTTGGGCCTGCAGTCATGGGTGCCTCCTGGTGCTGGGCGCTTGTCATGGCTGTGACTCCGCCCACTCGGCATCGGGGGCGGTTCCGGCGTAGGCGGCCGTGAGCAGCGCGGTGAGGTTATCTTCCGTGACGGGGCGGGGGTTGGATTCCGGGATGACGGGCAGGATGAGCTGGACGGCCTCCGTGATGTTGCCCTCAACAAATCCGTAGTCTCTAAGGGCCTGGGGCGCATCCAGTGTCTCCCGCAGCGTGTTCAATCCTGCGGTGGACGTATCCGCCCCGAAGGCCGCCGCGATCCTCTGGGCGGCGGCGTCCGCGGCTGGAGCGTTGAAGGCAAGGACATAGGGGAGTACGGTGGCGTGGGTTTGAGCGTGGGGCATGTTCCACCGGCCGCCGAGGACATGGCAGATCTTATGGTGCATGCCGGATCCTGCAGAGGCGAACGCGACCGCGGAGAGGTAGGCCCCGTACAGCGCCAGTTCCCGGCCCCGCAGATCCTTGGAGTTGGTGCGGATCGCCGGAAGGCCGCCGTTGAGCGCTCGGATGCCTTCGCCGGCCAGTGCCTGGTTGATGGGATCCGCTCGCGGCGCCCACATGGAATCTATGCAGTGCGCCAAGGCATTCAGTCCCGAAGCTATGCTCAGTTCTGCCGGCAGGGACAGCGTCAGCTCAGCGTCGTAGACCACGGTCACGGGCAACACCTGGTCATCGACGCCCGTGGTCTTCCGGGATGCTTCCGTTAGGCCCCAGACGTTGGTCGCCTCAGACCCTGCGTACGTAGTGGGCACCGCGATAATGGGCAGCCCGGTTGTCATGGCAATGGCCTTGGCCATGCCGGTGGTTGATCCGCCGCCCACGCAGACCAGCAGGTCGATGCCGTTGTCGGTGGCTGCCTTCCGGGCTTTCTCCGCTTTATCGATGGGCACGTGCGGGGCAACGTCGTCGTACAGCAAGGCCGTGCTGATGCCTGCGGTGACCCTTTCGGCTTCGGGCCGTTCCCGGCCGGAGGCGATCACCATGACGTTCCGAGCGCTCAGGCGGCCGACCTCGCCGGCAAGGTGCTCCGCTGCCTTCCCGGAGCCGAAGAGCACCCTCTGGCCCAGCGTTGTGTGCTGAAAGGTCAGTCCCATCAGTTGCTCCTGCTCAGTGTGGCGGTGGGTGCGGTCATCAGGGACGCTCAGGATCTGCAGGCAGCTGGCTCCGACCCGCAGCCGATGTGCTTATAGGGCCAGACAAGAACGGCGCCGTCTTCCTCAACGCCCCGGAGGTTCGCCCGAGGTCATGCGTTGAATATTTCCCGGCGCTGTTTCCCGCCCAGGCGTGGGGGCAGGCGGAGCACAGGGTAGGTGGAAGGCTCGCAGTACAGCTCGGCGTCCGTGGCCGGAGCCCGGTTTGACCGGGCCGGTCCAGCTCACGGCAGAGGAGATGTAATGCTGGCCGATCTCCACGCCGTGGGCGTTGAACTCGTAGTTCTTGATGTCCATGGCGTCCTGATAGTCGAAGTCATTCTACGGTGGGGCATCTTGGTTGGGAACGGCTCCAAGGCATCGAAGCGGGCGGAAACCGGAGAGAATCGGCGCACTCGACAAGACGGTGTGTCGGCATATCTCGGTAGTCCTGGAAGGTTTGATCGGTGCCGCAATCCTTGCCCTCATTCACCAGTCCCCTCTGGCTGAAGCCAGGGATAGCGCCGGGTATCTTTACCGGCATAGTCCGGATCCATGTAGATGAATACGCGCGTGATCTGCCAGTCCAGGATCTCAAAGACGTCGCACCAGCGGCCCGCACCAGAGTCTGGAACACCGGCACGCCAGGGTCCATCCCGATGCACTCCGAAGCTTGTGCCCTCGGCCACAATTGTGTCCGAACCCGAGAAAATCCAATTAAACGTGGAGTAGTCGTGCGTGATGCTCCTGATGGTGGCGCCCACGTCACCAAAGAGCTTTCCAATTTCTTCCCTGCCGTTCGCGATGCCCCATTTAGGGAAGTAGACCTGAGCGTCGATGCTGAAGAGGTCCAGGATGCTTCCGCCGTCGGAAGTCACCCCGCCATGGTCAAAGGCTTTCAGATACTCCAGCGCGACAGACTTACGCTGTTCATCGGTCATGCTTTGCTTAGTCAGTGTCATCGTCTTCTCCTCGGAAGTAGTCGTTGCAGAAATCTGTCTCGTTTCGGCTCGTTCCACAGCCTCTGTTCTGTTAACTGTCATGACCATCCCAAACCTTTATTTATGGGCGCACTTGGGTATTTGTGGGCACACTTGGGCGCTATTCACGGGCACACTCGGGCGCGTCTGGATGTAGCCCGATCTGGCGGGCATGTTCGGTGGAGCTGTTCAGGGGCTGCCTGTTGCTTGGCCCCTGCGGTGTCTCAGTTGCCGCCGCCTGCTTCGGTGGGGGCGAGGACGATGTCGAAGCGGCTGCGGGCCCAGGTTTTCCCGTCCAGATCGCGGCCGTCGGGGGTGGGGGTGCCGGGGGCCTGCTGCTCGAAGTTCTTGATGAGGGAGTCCTTGACACCGAAAACGGTGTCGGACTTGAGTAGTTCGTCCCCGGCGACGAAGATGTGCGTGACCAGGACCCGCTTACCCGGCGCGGTGACCATGAAGTGCAGGTGCGACGCGCGCATCGGGGAGCGCCCGGTTGCCTCCAGCAGTTTGCCGACAGGCCCGTCGTGCGGGATCGGGTACGGCGTCGGGGCCAGGCCCCAGAAGCTGTAGTGTCCCTGATCGTCGGCGAACAGATGCGCCCGGCCGGCGACCCGGTTGTCGCCGTACTGGACGTCGTAGAAGCCGTCCTCGTCGGCCTCCCAGACCTCGATGCGGGCCCCGGGCACCGGGGCGCCCTCGGTGTCGGCGACGGTGCCCTCGAGCCAGCAGGGCTGACCGGGCGCGCCGCCGGCGATGTCCCCGCCGTTGGGTATTTCCGGGGCGTCCTCTGCGAAGAAAGGGCCGAAGACCGTGGCGTCGGTGGCGTTCTTGTACGCCTGGTTGTTGACGTTGATCGTCTGCATGGAGGCGCCCAGCACGTCGGAGAGCAGGATGAACTCCTGGCGCTTCTCGTCGGTGATGTGCCCGGCCTCGGTCAGGAACGCGATCGCGGCGTTCCATTCGTCCCCGGTCAGGCGCACCTCGCGGATGAACGCGTGCAAATGCCTTACCAGGGCCTGCATCAGGAGCTGCAGCCGCGGATCGGTGCAGTTCTCAAAGGAATGCAGAACATTCTGGATTAGGGTCTCTTCAACGGCGATCTGTTCGGCGCCGGCGCCGGCAGTCACCGGGGTGCCGGTAGTGTCAGTCATGAGGGTGTCCTTAGAGGTCGGTGAGGATCTTGGGGTCATCGCCTGCTGTGGCGGCGACCAGCAGCCTGGTCAGGTTCTCTGCGGTGACCTTCCGCGGGTTGGAGGCCGGGATGGCGGGCAGGGCAACCTGGACCGCTTCAGAGATGTCTCCCTCCCTGAAGCCGTAATCGGCCAGAGCCTTCGGTGCGTCGAGGATGTCGCGGAGCCGGTTCAGGCCGGTCACTGCGTCTTCGGCGCTGAACGCGGCGGCGGCCCGCGCGGCCGCCTCGGGCGCGGCGGGGGCGTTGAAGGCCAGCACGTAGGGCAGCACGGTGGCGTGGGTCTGGGCGTGGGGGAGGTTGAAGGTCCCGCCGAGCACGTGGCAGATCTTGTGGTGCATCCCGGATCCGGCGCTGGCGAACGCTACCGCCGACAGGTAGGCCCCATACAGGGCCTGCTCCCGGCCCTGAAGGTCCTGCGGGTCGGCCTTGATCAGCGGCAAGCACTGGTTCAGGGCGCGGATGCCCTCGGCGGCCAGCGCGGCGTTGATCGGGTCTGCCCGCGGGGCCCAGAGCGAGTCGATGCAATGGGCCATCCCGTTCAGCCCTGAGGCCACGGACATGTCCACCGGCAGGGACAGGGTCAGGCCCGCATCGTAGACCACGCTCACCGGCAGGACGCGGTCGTCCACCCCGGTGGTCTTCCGGGCGGCCTCGGTCAGGCCCCACACGTTGGTCGCCTCGGAGCCCGCGTAGGTGGTCGGCACCGCCACGATTGGTATCCCCGAGGTCAGGGCCACGGCCTTGGCCAGACCCGTGGTCGAGCCCCCGCCCACACACACCAGCAGGTCGATTTCGTGCTCGGCCGCCGCGGCCCGGGCTTTCTCCGCGACCTCGACCGGGACGTGCATGACGACCTCGTCCCAGCGCAGCACCGGGGAAATCCCGGCACAGACCACATCCGCAATCGTCGCCTCGAACTCGGAGGCGATCACCATCACCTTCCGTGCCCCGAGCCGCTCCACCTCCGCGGCCAGGTTTTCGGCGGCCTTCCCGGTCCCGAACAGCACCCGCTGCCCCAGTGCGACATGTTCAAAAACCAAAGACATCTTCACTTGCTCCTGTTCAGGATGGCGGCCGCCGCGGTGCGCAGCTCGGCTTCGGGGTCGGCCGGCAGCGTGTGGCAGCGCCAGGCGATGTGCTTGTCCGGGCGGACCAGGAGGGCGCCGTCTTCGGCCACCTCGCGCAGCCTTGCCCAGTCGAAGTACAGATCGGTGACTTCCCTGCCGGGGCCGATGACCACCGTGCTGATGGTGATGCCGAGCTGGTCACCGACCTTCTGTGCCGCCCCCGTCCAGTCCTCGCCGGTAACTCCGGTGAAAAGGGTGAACTGGCCGTACGGGGCCAGGTCGTGCGGGGAGTACTTGTGCGTGTTGTCGCCGACCCAGGCATGCGGCAGCCGGCCGCCGGGCTGGGTGGTCGGCTGGTAGTACAGCTCCGGGTCCCGCCCCGGTTCCGGCTTCGCCGTGCCATCCCCAACAACGGCGGTGGAGACATAATGCTGACCGAGCTCCACTCCGTGGGCGTTGAATTCGTAGTTTTTCAGGTCCATGGCCTCCTGCACTGCAGCGCGCTTGGCGGCGCCCTCCGGTGTCGCGTCCTTGCGGGACTCGATCAGCGCGAGCATTTCCTCCGCGGTTTCGGCCGTGTCGATGCCCAGGGCCTCGAACAGCTTGCCGAACTCCCTGGCGGACCTATTGGCCCGGGTGACGATCTGCTCGGCGACCGGGGCACGTTCGGCCGAGTAGGCCTCCAGCAGTTCCTGGCCGGCCTGACCCTTGAGGACGGCGGCGAGTTTCCAGGCCAGGTTATAGGAGTCCTGGATGGAAGTGTTGGAGCCCAGCCCGTTGCTCGGCGGATGCTTATGCACGGCATCGCCGGCGCAGAACACCCGGTCGGCCTGCAACCGTGTGGCGTACTGCTCGTTGTTGCCCCAGAGCGAGATGCCGGTGATCTCCACGCCCAGGTCAGGTACGCCGATCAGGTTGCGCACGATCTGCCGGGCGTCGTCCTCGGAGACCGCGGGGGTGCCTTCGTTGATATCAAAGCCCCAGACGATCAGCCATTCGTTCCACGGCCGGACCATGCGCACCAGGCCGGCGCCGATGCCGCCGATATTGGAGCCGGGCTGAACCACCCAGTACAGCACCGACGGGCGGTGCCCCACGAGCTCGGCGATGTCCGCCTTGAAGGTGATGTTCATCGAGCCGGCGATATCCATCCGCCCCTCGTAGGGCAGTTCGATGTCGGCTGCGACCTTGGAGCGGGCCCCGTCGGCACCGATCAGGTACTTGGCACGGATGGTGTACTCATGGCCGGTGAGCCGGTTCAGCACCCGCACGCTCACGCCGTCGTCGTCCTGGCTGTGCGAGAGGTACTCCGTGGAGAACTGCGTCTGCGTGCCGCGCATGGTGGCGTTCCTGACCAGGATCGGCTCCAAGTAGGTCTGCGGGATATCGCAGTTCAGCGAAGGCGAGGCCAGCTCATAGTCCGCATGGCGGGCCGGATGGTTGCCCCAAGTGAGGACGCGGCCGATTTCCTCGCCGGCGATCGAGGTACAGAAAACTGTGTCCCCGATCATATGGTGCGGGGTCGCGTCAGCCAGCACCTGATCCTCGATGCCCAGGTCCCGAAAGATCTCCATCGTCCGCTGGTTTGTGATGTGGGCCCGCGGAGTGTTCGCGGTCCAGCGGTACTTGGTGATCATGATGTTCGGCACGCCCAGCGAGGACAGGAACAGCGCGGCCGAGGACCCGGCCGGGCCGGAGCCAACGACGAGGACATCCGTCTCGACGACGGCAGAATCCGGGGTCTCGGTCTCGGAGACCCCGTCATTGAAAATCACCATTGCATGTACTCCACTTCAACAGCCGGTCTAGTTCCGGACGACTGCTACTGAGTGTCCCGGTTCACACCGCTTCTGAGTGGAGTGGCGGCGATCACGGCGGAAACAGGAAAAAACTCGGCGGATCCGGATAAAAACTCCACGTCACGCATCCCCGTCAGGACCTGCGGCGCTATACACGGCGATAAACGGCTGGCTTCATCACCGACGGAGCGACCGGGGCGCAAAGGCAAGGGCCATCAGGCGCCGGCGGAACGGCGATCCTGCAGCGGGGAGATGCCGAATTTCTCCTTGTAACTGCGGGAGAAGTGCGCTTGAGAGGCAAAGCCCTGCTGCAGCGCCAGGCTGCCCAGCGACATCCGTGCGGCTTCGGGGGAGAGTAACTGCTGTCGGACCGCCGCCAGCCTCGCATCCAGGACGGCGCCCGGTACGCTGGTGCCTGCCTCGGCCAAGATACGCGAGAGCTGACGCTCGGAAATGCCGACGGCGGCGGCAATTCGCCCGGCCGACAGCCGCGGATCTGCTGAGTGAGCTGCGATGAAGGCCTGCGCAGCGGCCAAGTGTCCAGCCGGTCCCGCGGCGCCGAGGATACCCGCGAGCAGTTCCAGCGCCGTTTTCTCCAGCTCGTCCCAATCTGTGGCCCGTCCGGACAACGCCGCACCCAGGGACGAAGCCAGGGCTCCGGCGTGCACAGCGCCGGCCTGAGGGCCACGGAAGCCGAAGATCTTCGGGCGAATCAGCCCGGACTGGCCGGTGAATTCGCTCAGGGTATCGCGGGGGATCTTCAGGGCCAGTTCCTTCAGCCCGTGCGAGAATCCGCGCATGAATGGCTGGTCCGCGTCATAGAGGATTGCCTCGCCGGGCCTGAGGATTTCGCAGCCGTCCCGGTGGTAGAAGAAGCCCTCGCCCTCCAGCGTGAAGTAGGCGACCACGGCCTCGGCCGGGTGCGCTGCGATCTCCCGGAGTGAGCGTTCCACTACGTGCGGATTGCCCCAGACCTGGGCCAACTGCAGCTGGGGCAGGTTCAGGTTCAGCTCGGCAGCTTCCAGCGGGCCGCCTGTCAACGTTCGGGCCTGAAGCCCGACCAGGGCGCGGGCATTGTGCTCCTCCCACAGTGCGATCCGCCGCGCCTCGGGCAGCCCCGCAGTGGAGAACCGGGTCAAACCGTGCGGGCGCGCACCGGTAGTCCAAAGTGTACGTCTTCCGGGAATGCGCCAGGAAACGATAGGCTACTCGGCTGCCAGCCTGTTTGGGTGTGGGGTTGCAGGGTGACGATGCAGCCGAATGCCTCGATTTCTGGGCTGCACGGGGCCGCGGTGTTTTGGCTGGTCGGCGCCTGGCGAAGTAGTCAGCTCCGGTGGCGGTATCGACATCACCGTTGGTGAGCATGTGTCACTGGCCGTTTCCCATCAAGGTCATGGTCAGCCTACGGTAAGTACACTTACTAATGCTTCCGGAGCCGTTGCGCGTAATATCGCTGTCATGGACAACACAGGGACTTTGTTCGGCTGGGCATTCGGCGATGCCGCCCGAGAAGATGACAGCAAGTATGTTGAGAAGCTTCAGCGCGAGGCCTTGGACAATGCACGGCAGACGGCGGAAGCCAAGGGACTGACGGTCGAGGCCGGTTCCGAGGTCTTCACCATCCTGAACGCCCACGAAACCCTGATTGAGCTGGACACCGCACCGGACAGCCTGGTGATCCGCGCCACATTGCATGTTGAAGGTCCAGGAGCCGGCAAGCTGCATGCCGAAGGCCCGATGAACGGCTAGCTAGATGGCTGGGAAAAGGTGGATCGTTGATGCGGTGAGGCGAGCTCCAGGAATGTGAAGGAGATTCCGAACCGAGATCGCGAATTCCGCATATCGGTCAATCCTTGATTTTGCGTTAGTTGACTCTTCCCTGGAAGGTGAAGGCGAAGGAGATCAGGGCTGGCTTCGCGGTGAGGAATATGGTGCCCTGCCTTCGTTCGCGGGGGCCAGTGCTCAAGTGGCCAGGTAGAGGCACTTCAGGGCCGTATGCTCCGTGGGAAAAGTGGCCCCTGACCCGGATCGCGCGCCGCGCACGGCGCCCCGAGCGGCCCGCACCGTCGCACGTCGACGCCGCCCCTCGCCCAACCGGGAATAACCTGCCGCGCTGAACGTTACATCCACTGATAGATGCAAACGCATGTAAATCGGGTACAGTTAAAGCAAGCCCGGAAACAGCTCGGACAACGGAAGGCACATCATGCAGATCGGCGTATTCAGCGTCAGCGACATCACCCAGAACCCCACCACGGGCCGGATTCCCACCGAGAATGAGCGGATCAAGGCCTCGGTGGCCATCGCCAGGAAGGTCGAAGAAATCGGCATGGACGTCTACGCCATCGGCGAGCACCACAACCGGCCCTTCTTCTCCTCCTCTCCCACCACCACGCTTGCGTACATCGCCGCCCAGACGGAACGCATCACGCTCTCCACGGCCACCACGCTGATCACCACGAACGATCCCGTGAAAATCGCCGAGGACTTCGCGATGCTCCAGCACCTCGCCGACGGGCGGGTGGACCTGGTGCTCGGACGGGGCAACACCGCGCCGGTCTACCCCTGGTTCGGCAAGAACATGGAGGACGGAATCGAGCTCGCGATCGAGAACTACAACCTGCTGCGCCGGCTCTGGGACGAGGACACCGTCAACTGGTCCGGCAAGTTCCGGACGCCGCTGCAGAACTTCACCTCGACGCCGCGCCCGCTCGACGGCGTAGCCCCCTTCGTGTGGCACGGCTCGATCCGCACGCCGCAGATCGCGGAGGTGGCGGCGTACTACGGTGACGGCTTCTTCGCGAACAACATCTTCTGGCCCAAGGAGCACTACCAGCAGCTGATCAGCCTCTACCGCGAACGCTACGAGCACTACGGCCACGGCACGGCAGACCAGGCGATCGTGGGCCTCGGCGGCCAGTTCTTCATGCGGAAGAACTCGCAGGACGCCGTCAAGGAATTCCGGCCGTACTTCGACAACGCCCCGGTCTACGGTCACGGCCCCTCCCTGGAGGACTTCAGGTCGCAGACCCCGCTGACTGTGGGCAGCCCGCAGGAGGTCATCGAGAAGACGCTCACCTTCCGTGAGTACTTCGGCGACTACCAGCGCCAGCTGTTCCTGATCGACCACGCCGGACTGCCGCTCAAAACCGTCCTGGAACAGCTTGACCTGTTCGGCGAAGAGGTGCTTCCGGTGCTGCGCAAGGAGTACGCCGCCCTCAAGCCGGCCCATGTTCCGGACCCGCCCACCCACGCCGGGCGCGTAGCTGCTAGGACCGCCGCGGAGAACGCGGCGGCTGAGACTGCAGCCGGCAAGCCTGACGCATCCGCCGCTCCTGCCGCCCCCGCCGCACGGGAGGCGTGATGTCCGCCGGAACGGCCCCCGCCGCTTCACCGGTGCGGCTGGCTGCCGAGACTTGGGAGTCACTGTTCCGTGCACAGGTTGCCGTAATGCGCCGGCTACAGTGGGGGCCGGCGTTCCGGGACCTGGCCCTCAATGAGTACGACGTCCTGTTCACGCTGTCCCGCTGCCCCTCAGGGTGGGCGCGGCTGAACGAGCTCAACGACAACGTGCTGCTGAGCCAGTCGAGCCTCAGCAGGCTGGTTGAACGGCTGGAAAAGCGTGGCCTGGTGGAACGGATGCCGGCACCCGACGACCGCCGCGGTGTCCTGGTGAAACTCACGGATGAAGGGGCACAGCTGCAAAAGCAGATCGGCCGCGAACACGTCCGGGAAATCGCCCAGCTGGTCGCTCCGGCGCTGACGGCCGCGGAACAGCGCGAGCTGCTCAGGCTCACGGAAAAGCTGCGCACCTCACTGCCTCGCTAGCCTGCTGAGGAATCGCCGGACGGATAATGGAACCTGCTCCTCTCGCCAAATTCGCTGCCACGGGCAGCAACCAGCACATACTGCCCGAGACCTGGCGGGAAGAGCTGGCCGTGCGGCGGCAGGTCCTCACCGCACGGATCGATGAACGCCCCCAGCAAGGGCGGGACACCGTCGCCCAGATCGAGTTGTTCCGCCCGCTACAACGTTCCCGAGGCGGAGGCAACACCAGTGCCAGGGCGGCTCAGAAACGAAGACACCGGCCGACAGCTCCACGAACGAGCCGTGACCGTCAGCAAGCGAGGCTAACATCCGGTCACCGGCCGGAACGATCACAAGGAGACCCAATGGAACCGGAGAAAACCATCACCGTCCGGCATGTCCCCGACAGCCACTGCTATGAGCTCCTCGACGGGCAAACCGCTATCGGCAAGACCGAATATGTGCCCGCCAGCAGCCCGGCCGACCAGGAACGGATTTTCTACCACACCGAAGTCAGCGACGCCCACGCCGGGAAGGGCCTCGCCGCCGTCCTGGCCAAGCACGCCCTGGACGACACCATCGCCGCCGGGCTGACCATCATCCCCGTCTGCCCCTACATCAAGAGCTACATACGCCGGCATCCCGACTACCAGAGGTACGCCGCACCGATCCGGCCGGAGCATCTGGCCGCCGTCGACCGCATCTACACGCCGTAAGGACACCTCGTCCAGCGTGGTGCTCTTCGAGACCGGCAAAGCAGCCAGATACCTCGCTGCGGAGGTCAAACTCATCAGGGCCCTAAGCATGATGGTGGCCCGGCCCAGACCTGCACAAGGCGCGGCCGCAGAAATGACCGTAGTCCGATGCAGCACAATTCAAAAGTGAACATCGATGGGTTATTAGTGGCCAGTATCCGATCCGGGCACGACATCAGAACAGGAAAGGCAGAATGGAATTCCAGCAGATCATCGAGGCAGTGGGCCGGTTCATGGATTTCGCTGGCGTGGCCGTAATGGTTGTGGGCGCGGTCATCTCAATTCCGATGGCCATGCGCGGTTACCACCCGAGGCGTCCCAAGCCCGGGACTGACACCAAATCCGTCTACCGCTCCTACCGTCAATTGCTGGGACGTTCCATTCTGTTGGGGCTGGAACTACTCGTGGCGGCCGACATCATCCGGACCGTCGCGGTTGCCCCAACATTTGAAGGCGTCGGCGTGCTGGCCATCATTGTCCTCATCCGTACCTTTCTGAGTTTCTCGCTCGAACTCGAAATCACCGGAAAATGGCCTTGGCAGAAAGAGGACCTGTCAGAAGACGGGGCGCCAAGCAGACGCCAGAAGCCAGAATCGGCAGCGTTGTATCACGACGGCTTCAAGACTTCTCCGGGCAAATCTCAGGCACCGGCCGGCGAATGACGCGGCGAATGACGCGGCAAAAGACCACGTAGTCGTCACCGGAACCGCCCCGCGGCGCACCAACGCGCCGCGGAGCGGACATCCAACGGAGATGGCCACGAGACGGAAAATAGCACTAAGGGGTCATTGCCCGGCGTAGTGGGAGGTTGTGAATTCGTCGAGTATCCAAACGAATTCACAACCCTCCCCAAGGCCCGGAAATCACGTCAGGAGGTAACGCTGGCTCCGGGAACCTCCTCCAGAGCGCTCCTGGAACCCACGCTTCGCCCACGAGTGCGGACGGCACGCCACGTCTCGAACAGCCTCATGGGTTGGCATCGCGCGCGGCGGTGGCCGTGGGATGCTAACAGCGGGTCACCTAACCGGCGAGGAAGCCCAGCAGCGCCCGGTTAACTTCCTCCGCGTGAGTCCACAGCAGCCCGTGGGGGGCGCCGTCGATTTCAACATACTCAGCCGACGGAAGAGCCTTGTAGAAGGGCCGCCCTGTTGCATCGATCGGGAGGATGTTGTCCGCGGTTCCGTGCAGGATGAGCGACGGGACATCGATCTTGGGAATGTCTCCCCGGAAATCGGTAGTCCAGGTTGGCACCGCGGCGCTGGAGGCGTACCAGGAAGCGCCGGCGGCCACGTTCCAGCTGTTGCGCAGAGCCTCCTCCGACAGCCTTGTGCCCAAGGTCTGATCGGTGTTGTAGAAATTCTTGTAGAAGTCGCTGAAATAGGCGTAGCGGTCCGTGGTGACAGCGGCGAGGATACCGTCGAATACCTCCTGCGGTACTCCGTCCGGGTTGTCATCGGTCTTGAGCAGGAACGGTTCAAGGGATGCCAGGAACGCGGCCTTGGAGATGCGGCCGGATCCGTAGGTGCCCAGATAGCGCCCAACTTCGCCGGTTCCCATGGAGAAACCGACGAGGACAGCGTCGCGGAGATCAAGAGTCTCGAGAACCACGTTCAGGTCAGCGGCGAAGGTGTCGTAGTCATAGCCCGTGGTGGGTTGGCTTGAGCGGCCGAAGCCGCGCCGGTCGTAGGTAATGACTCGATAACCTGCCTTGAGCAGGGCGGCGCTCTGCTTTTCCCATGAATGACCGTCCAACGGGTAGCCGTGGATCAGGACAACCGGCTGACCAGTGCCATGGTCCTCATAGTAAAGCTCGATGTTTGTGCTGTTTTCGGTTCCAACGGTAATAAATGCCATGCTGTGGATTCCTCTCGAATCTGCTGAGAACGAGCGTTCCCTGATTGCCGGACCTCCGGTGGACGATTGCATGACAACTGTAGGGACCAATCGTTTTCCGCGCTAGTGAATTTTCATACCAACCTATGGTGTGGCTGCAAGCGGTCGCCTGGCTCATCGCGGACCCCGTCTGCGATTCTGCATCCGCATTAGCTGGATTCTGGGGCCGAATTTCGTTCCTGTTTCTGATGATTCCGGAAAGGGGATAGCTGGGGCGGAGTGGGTGGTGGTCTCTGCAGCCGCCGCATCGAGAGGTGCTCGCTTGAAAGGGCTGGCTTCGTTCTCGATCCTCTGGAGAGTCACAATCCAGGGCGCCCACGGTCGGGCATCGGCGCGGATCAGGTCACGGGAATCTCAGGCCGCGAGCGGTCTCCTGGAGCGCTTTCAGTCCATCTGAGTATATGCCGTGGAACAGGGCCACGGCCACGGAGTCGCTGACATTTACCGGGGTGAAGGTGCCGGACCATTCCACTCGTGCAGTCTCTCTACCGGCAGTTCGTGGACTTGCAGCGTCGAGTAATAGCCCGTTTCTGGGAATGGTGCCTGGGTGATGGCGGCCGGCACGGTGGCCGAGGGCGAGATCAGCTGTTCTTCACGAAGAGCTGACCAGAAGGCCCGCAGGAACTTGTTCACCCAGCGCGGCAACGTCTTCGGCAATGCGGCTCGGTTTGGTCGCGCCGGGGATGACCGCGGCGATTGCGGGGTGCGCCAGTGAGAACTGCAGTGACGCAGCTTTAATGCTTATTCCGTGGCTCTGGGCCAGGTTCTTCATCACCCCGAATCCGTCAACTGACACGTTGGATGCGAAAACTGACATTTGGAATGAGAACGGACAAGTCGCTTCAGATGCAACCACCCCCGGAATTTTAAGTGCCGATAACGGACCTTATGTAAGGCTAGCTTATGATTATTGCATCTGATGCAATATCGTCGGCTCCGGCCGTTGGCCGAAGAGGCTGTATTGGCCGCGCCGGGTCGTCAGAACTGGGCAGTTAAAGCAGGATCGGACGGAGCGCCTGGGCGCACCGTCCGATCCTGTTGCAGGCAGCTTTTCAGGCTGCGTCCGTCATTGTTTTGCGCTGGTGGGTTCGAGCTCGTCTGCCGCGTGTGTGATGATGCCGGGCGTTGAACCGGGTGTTCGAGGGATTATCGCGACGGCGCCGGCGGCCAGGAGCGCCACGAATGCGAAGACGATGAAGTTCCACTGGAACGGAAGTTGTGCTGATCCGATCCAGCCGCCGATCAGGGGTCCGGAAATCGCTCCGATGCGCGCGAAGGACAGGGCCCAGCCGGTGGCCGTTGCCCGGGCGTAGGAGGGATAGTAATCGGCTACCCAGCCTGTGAGGACGAGGGACGTCGAGATCGAGCCCACGCCAGCGAGTGCGACGAAAACGTAGTTGATGAAGATGTTGTTCGGGAACATCAGCAGCAGGATGCCCACGCCGCCAATGGCGTAGAAGAGGACGAGGATGAGCTTCTTGCCGTAGACATCGGCGGCTTTGCCCAGGACCATGCCACCGATGGCCGAGGCGAGGCTGAAGACTGCAAGGAACGTCAGGGATGAGCCAAGGTCGTAGCCGGCCTTCCGCATGATGGTCGGCAGCCATGTGTTGAGACCGTAGACGAGGACCATGCCGCAAAACAGGGAAACCCAGAAGAAGACGGTGGGCCGGATGTAGTCGCGGGAAAAGAGAGCCATCAGGGACTGCTTCCAACCCACGGGCTTTAGAGCTGCGCCGGCAACCGGTACCGGTGCCCAGTCGTTGTCGACGAACGGTGTGACGCCCAGCTTGCCCGCAAGGCGCTGCGCCTCAGCGCGGCGGCCCTTGCTCATCAGGAACTCAAGGGACTCCGGAAGTATCCAGGCCAGGACCGGGATGAGCAGGATGGGAATGAACCCCACGCCGATTACCCAGCGCCAGCCGAGCGTCGGCAGCAGTGCGAGGGCGACCAGTGCGGCAGCGAGAATTCCGAACGAGTAGCCGGAGTACATGATGCCGTAGTTGAAGGACCGGCGTTTGGGGGCTGAATATTCGATGGTGAGTGCGGCGGCAACAGGAATGATGCCACCCATGCCCAGGCCGCCCACGAAGCGGAACAAGCCGAAGATTTCCGGGGTGGTCGCCAAAGCCGCGCCCAGCTGTGTGGAGGTGAAGATCAGCACGGACAGCAGCAGCATGTTTTTACGGCCGACGCGGTCTGAGAGGGTGCCGATTGTCATGGCACCGATCAGCATCCCAACCAGGGCGTAGGAACCCAGTCCGCCGAGCTCGAGCGGGCTGAGGTCCCATTCCTTGTACTCGGCGAGGGCAGGAATGATGGCGCCCAGGACGCCGACGTCGTAGCCCTCCGCAAGGATGGCTAGCCAGCAGGCGAGCAAAACGCGGTTGGTGGTTTTCGGTGGAACGGGCCATTGGGTGTGGTTCAACGCAGCCATGAAAGTCCTTCGGTGGTTGTGAATGGTGACTGAAGCGCCGGGGAGTGGACGTAGGTCTGAAACCTTGCAAACCCTTGGAGGTGACGTCCGCTATGTATTGAACATAACGGGCGTCACAGAAATGCAATAGGCCTCGCGACGACGAATTGCAGAGTTTCCGCAGCGGTAATCATGCTGAAACAAGGGCTCGCCGCGCAGCAGCTGGCTCGGCGCTCTATTGGGCAAGTACCGGCTCAGTAGCGGTGATGCCCCGCGTCCAGCGCAGGTGGCCGTCCGGTGCGATGGACTCTGGTTCCCTGAGCAGGGACAGCCGCGGGCGCACGGCATCGGTCCGGGCGCTCGGTGGCTTGCGGCGGCCCGCCCCGAACTGGGGGATCCACTGCGAGCCTGAGCCCTGATATTCCTGCTCTGCCGCGGCGTGAAGGGTCCAATGCGGGTCGTACAGGTGTGTGCGGCCCAGTGCCACGAGATCGGCCCTGCCTGCGAGCAGGACTGAGTTGACGTCGTCGTAGGTGGAGATGGCTCCGACGGCAATGACGGCAACTCCGGCGGGGGCGGCCACCTCCTGCCGGATCCGGTCGGCGAACGGGGTCTGATAGCTCCTGCCGAAGGCGGGCTTTTCCTCTTTGGCCACCTGCCCCGTGGAGACATCGATGGCCGCGGCGCCGTGATCGACGAATGCCTGGGCAATCACGATTGCGTCGTCCGAGGAGTTTCCGCCCTCGATCCAGTCTGTTGCCGAGATGCGCACTGTCAGCGGCTTGTGCGCGGGCCATGCTGCGCGCACGGCGTCGAAGACTTCGAGGGGAAAGCGCAGCCTGTTCTCGAGGCTGCCGCCGTACTCGTCGGTGCGCTGGTTGGAGATGGGGGAGAGGAAGGACGAGAGCAGGTATCCGTGGGCCGCATGGACCTCAAGCAGGTCGAAGCCGGCCTCGTCTGCCCGTTGCGCGGAAGCGACGAAGTCAGCCTTGACGCTCTCCATTTCGGCCTGGCTGATTTCACGGGGGACGTGGTTACCCGGGCCGTAGGGCAGTGCCGACGGACCGACGGTCTCCCAGTTGCCGCTCTCCAGGGGTTGGTCGATACCTTCCCACATGAGCCGGGTGGAGCCTTTACGGCCGGAGTGGCCGAGCTGCACGCCGATTTTCGCCGTTGAGCGGACGTGGACAAACTCAACGATGGATTTCCAGTTGTCGCGCTGTTCGTCGGTGTAGATGCCCGAGCAGCCGGGGGTGATGCGCCCTTCGGCTGACACGCAGACCATTTCGGTCATCACCAGGCCGGCGCCGCCGAGTGCCTTGGAGCCGAGGTGGACCATGTGGAAGTCCCCGGGCATGCCGTCGACGGCGGAGTACATGTCCATGGGGGAGACAACCACACGGTTCTTGAGCTCCAGCCCGCCAATGCGGAGAGGCTGGAACATCGCCGGGGCGATGTCCGGCAACCCCTGGGCTTCGGCGAATTTGCGGTCCACCGTTTCTGCGAATTCCGGGTCGCGCAGGCGCAAGTTTTCCTGGGTGATCCGGCGCGAGCGGGTGAGCAGGTTGAACGCAAACTGCGTGGGCTCCTGGCCTTTGTACTGTCCGATCCGTTCGAACCACTCCAGCGACGCCTGGGCGGCACGTTGGGTGGATTCGACGACGGGACGTCGCTCGGTCTCGTAGGCCGCAAGGGCGGCTTCGAGGTCCTGGTGCTCGTGGAGGCAGGCGGCCAAGGCAAGGGAATCTTCCATGGCGAGCTTTGTGCCGGATCCGATGGAGAAGTGGGCTGTGTGCGCGGCATCGCCCAGCAGCACGATATTCCCGTGACGCCAGCTGCGGTTCTTGACCGTTGTGAAGTTCAGCCACTTGGAGTTGTTGGCCAGTACTTCGTGGCCTGCGAGTTCGTCAGCGAAAATGGCGCGGATTTTGCTGATGGCCTTCTCGTCCGACACCCCGGGGGCGAACACGTCCGCCGCGGTCTCGTCGAAGCCGGCGGCCTCCCAAACGTCAGGCGACATTTCCACGATGAAGGTTGAGCCTTCGTCGGAGTAGGGATAGCCGTGGATCTGCATGGTGCCGTATTCGGTGTCCTTGACGAAGAACTTGAACGCTTCGAACACCTGGTCGGTGCCGAGCCACATGAATTTGTTGGGCCGGGGGTCCAGGCTGGGGCCGAACGACTCCGCATAGGTTGCCCGGATCTGCGAGTTGATGCCGTCTGAGGCGAGCACCAGGTCATAGCCAGCCTCGAGGTCGGCGATGGGCGGTGCAGGCGTGCTGAAGCGGACGTCCACGCCCAGTTCGGCGCACCGGCGCTGCAGCAGTTCCAGCAGCTCCTTGCGGCTCATCGCGGCGAACCCCTGGCCGCCGACAGTCAGGATTTCATCGCGGAAGTGGATGTCGATGTCGGACCACCGGGCAAACCTTCGGCTCATGTACTCGGCAACCACCGGGTCTGCATTGCCGATGCCGCCGAGGGTTTCGTCGGAAAAGACGACGCCGAATCCAAAGGTGTCCGAGGCAGCGTTGCGCTCCCAGAGAGTGATGTCGTGGGAGCGGTCCAGCTGTTTCATCAGTGCTGCGAAGTACAGGCCTCCGGGGCCGCCTCCGACGATTGCGATCTTCACGGTCTGCTCCTTACTAGGGCCGGTTGGCGGCGACGCCGGCCAGCTGGTCGTTTTCGAGTTCGAGGCAGTCACGCAGCTTGAAGTGCTGCAGCTTGCCGCTGGGGTTGCGGGGAAGTTCAGACGTGAACCGGACATCCCGCGGGTATTTGTAGGGAGCTATGGTCGCTTTGACGAAGTCCTGGATTTCCTTGCGTTTGGCATCATCTGCATCCACGCCCTCGCGCAGCACGATGAAGGCGCAAACCACGCTGCCGCGTTCCTGGTCCGGCCGGGCAACCACGGCGCTTTCGACGACGTCAGGGTGCTGGTCGATCGCGGCTTCAACCTCGGGGGCGCCGATGTTGTACCCGGAGGAGATGATCATGTTGTCGGACCGGGCCTGATACGTGAAGTAGCCTTCTTCATCCTGGGTGAAAGTGTCACCGGTGACGTTCCAGCCATTGACCACATATTTGGACTGCCGTTCGTCGGCAAGGTAACGGCACCCGGTGGGGCCAACAACCGCCAGCCTGCCGGCCTCGTTGGGGCCAGCCTCGTTGCCGTCATCGTCCAGGATCGTGGCACGGTAGCCGGGGATGGGCACACCCGTGGTACCTGGCCGGATGTCATCTCCCGCTGCGGAAATGAAGACATGGAGCAGCTCAGTGGACCCGATGCCATTGACCAGACGGACGCCGGTGGCATTGTATACGGCCTCCCATGTTTCCTTCGGCAGATGTTCGCCGGCGGAGACCGCAACCCTGAGGCGGGAAAGGAGCTCCCCCCGGCCGGCTTTGAGAATCGCGCGGTAGGCGGTGGGTGCAGTGAAGAGGATGGTGACACCAGCTGCGGCCGCGTGTTCAGCGAGCTCCACGGGGGCGGCGCGTTCGGTAAGGAGTGAGGAGGCTCCGAACCGCAACGGGAAAACTACAAGTCCCCCGAGCCCGAAAGTGAACGAGATGGGAGGTGAACCCGCAAAGACATCCTCGGCGGTGGGCTGGAGAATGTGGCGGGCAAATGTATCAGCATTGGCGAGGATGTCACGGTGGAAGTGCATGGTGACCTTCGGCGCGCCCGTGGTCCCTGACGTGGGGCCCAGGAGCGCGACGTCGTCGGCCGCTGTTTCCACATTGGTGAACTTTCCGCTCTTGGCCGCGCAGCGGGCGATGAAGTCATCTTCACCGGGCCCGCCGTACGGTACAACAGTCACGCCGTCGACTGCTGCCAGTACCAGTTCATCCATAAAACGATGGTCAGAAATCGCCAGGACAGGCCTGGTGAGCCCAATCAGGGTGGCTACCTCGGAGGACCGGAGTATGGGCATGGTGGTGACAACCACGGCGCCGGTTTTCAGCACGCCCAGCCAGGCCGCTACGATCCACGGGTTGTTGGGTCCGCGGAGAAGGACCCGGTTTCCGGGCACCACTCCGAAGTCTTCAGTGAGGACCTGGGCTGCCTGGTTAGCCCGCTTTTGGAGCTCGCCGTAGGTCCAGGTTGTTCCGTAGGGGGTGTGGAGCGCGGGACGGTCCGGCCCGTGTTCTGTTACTGCGTCATCGATTAGCACAGCCCCGGCGTTGAGCACCTCGGGGTACTGGAGTTCCGGCAACGTGAACTCGAGGGTCGGCCACAATTCGGTGGGCGGCAGGTGGTCACGGGTAAAGGTGTCCACGTGGGCTGAGGATGCTGGTGTCATGGCCACTCCTTTCAGTGCGTCTGATGAGTTGGGTTGGTGTCAGGAAGCCTGACGAATCATGCCTTCTTGGGCCACCGTGGCGAGCAGGCTGCCGTCCTTGGAGAAAAAACGGCCCAGCGCCAACCCGCGGTTGTTTTGGACCGAAACGGCTTCTTGCACGTAGAGGATCCATTCGTCCGCGCGGCCATCACGGTGGAACCACATGGAATGGTCCAAGCTGGCCGTGCTCAGTCCCGGAGAGGACCAGTGCAGGTCATTGACCCGCAGCAGCGGTTCCAGGATGGTGTAATCGCAAACGTACGCCAGGGCGGTGCGGTGCAGGTTAGCTGTTGCGTAGGCGTCGTCGCCGTCGGGCAAGCGGTCAAAAGCTTTCACCCAGACGGCCTGGTGTGGCTGGCTTTCGCCTTCGACCTGCACGTAGAGGGGACCCGGAACGTGGCGCATGTCGAAGCTCCGGCCGGCAGACCAGTAGTCAGCGGCTGCACCGGCTGTATCCTCGAGGGCATCGGCGGCTGAACGGAGGGACCCGGGTTCAACAACGGCTGGGGAGGCGGTTTGGAAGTCCGGGCCATCTTCCCGCACGTGGAAAGAGCCCATCGCCGCGAAGACAATTTTTCCGTTCTGGTAGCCGCGGACGCTGCGGGTGGAATACCCGCGGCCGTCCCGCAGGCGCTCCACCTCGTACCTGACGCTCGACTCAATGTCCACGGGCCTCATGAAGTAGCTGTGCATCGAATGCAGGCTGCGGTCCGACTGGACGGAGCGCATCATGGCAGCGGTGGACTGGGCCACCATGTCGCCGCCGTATGACTTGGGCCATGGCACGTATTGCGTCACTGCCTCGTAGGCCTCGTCCGCATGCTGTGCCGGGACAGGCGTGAGTTCGATGGCCCGCAGGAAGTTCTCGGAGGTCGGTGCTTTGACTGCCGGGGATGCAGGAATCATCGTCGTTTATGCCCTGCGGTAATCGACGAGGGAGTCGTCGGCGACGTCGACCAGGTTGACGACAATGTTCTCCGGAGTGCGGGCGGTGAGCCACACCAATTCCTCGGTCACGGACATGTTCGCCTCAACGTGCGGCATGAAGGGGGGCACGAAAACCCAGTCACCGGCTTTCATGTCCTGGTATTCGGAGTAGTTTTCACCGTAATAGATTCGGCCGTGGCCGCGCAGGACGTAACCGCCGGTCTCTGCCTCCCCATGGTGGTGGGGCAGGGAACGGTAGCCGGGAACATTGGACACCTGGCCGAACCAGATCTTCGTAGCCGGAGTGTGCTGGATGGAGACCCCTGAAATGCGGACGCAGTCCCCGGATTGGGCTGTATTGGTGTCTTCCTGTCCGGCCTTCGTGACCACGGGGACAACGCGCCCATCGGCGCCGGCGTAGATCGAGTTGTCGCCATCGGTCAGGTATTCGGTGATGGTATCGGTCATGATCTTCATTCCTTGGTGCTGGTGGCTGCGACCGGCATGCGGGCTTCGGTGCCGGTGGGCTGATGGATGCGGACGGTGTTCTGCAAGGTTCCGATGCCGGCGATCTCCGTGGTGAGGACATCACCGTCGCGCAGGAATCGTGGGGGCTTCATGCCCATTCCCACCCCGCCTGGCGTCCCGGTGAGGACCAGGTCCCCGGGCCGGAGCAAAGTGAACCGGGAAATGTAGGAGAGCAGCTGCGCGGGCCCGAAGACCAGTGTTGAGGTATTGCCGCTCTGGACCAGTTCGCCGTTGACGTAGCCCTTTACGTCAAACGAAGTGCCGGCCTCGTCTGGGGTAATCATTACCGGGCCCACGGGGGTTGTGGCGTCGAAGGCCTTGCCTTGGAACCACTGGAGGGTCCGGTTTTGCCAGTCCCGCATGGAGACATCGTTGGCAACGGTATAGCCCGCGATCGCGGCCCGGGCCTCCGTCTCGTCCGCGCGAAAGAGCTGGGCGCCGACGACTACGGCCAGCTCGGCTTCCCAGTCGACGCGGTCGCTGCCGTGGACGGTGATGGTGTCGGATGCGCCCGTCAGCGTGTCCGCGTATTTGGCGAATAGCGTCGGGTATTCGGGGAGGTCACGCCCCATTTCCCGGATGTGGTCGCCGTAGTTCAGCCCGCAGCAGATGACCTTCCTGGCCGTAGGCAGAAGCGGAGCAAGTGAAGCCGCGGAGGCCTCAATGAAGCCCGCGTCGTCCGGCCCTGCATCTGCCGTTGCCTTCACGGTATTCCGCCAGTCGGGGTCCTCGAGGAGCGTTCCAACGTTCGGATACGGCAGGGGCAAGTAGGACTCTACGCCCACGGCAAGGGCCGCCGTCGTGCCGTTTTCACTGGTTCTCAGTGTGGCCAGTTTCATCTGCCAGTTCCTCTAATCTATATATCGACTTTATTACGATCGTCACATATGCTCAAGGTAGCACGGCAGAGAAGATCTGAATAGTGCTTTTTTGACGCCAGTAACAAGCCGATTCAGGAGAACACTGTGAACAGGACCATCAACCCCGATTCGCTGCCCAAGCCGTCCGGATATGCCCACGGCATCCTGTCCGGAAACACGGTTTTCCTCGGCGGGCAGACAGCGCTCGACAAGGACATGAAGATTGTTGAGGGCGGCATTGTGGAGCAGTTCCGGCAGGCGTTTTCCAATGTGCTGACCACGCTGGCCGCGGCGGGAGGGCAGTCACAGGACCTAGTCAGCGTCACGATCTACCTCACCGACGTCGAGGACTACATGGCCAACGGCCGCGAGATAGGCCGGATCTGGCGGGAAATGGCCGGGTCTGAGTACCCCGCCATGGCTGGCATCGGAGTTACCAGGCTCTGGCAGAAGGAAGCACTGATCGAAATCCAGGGCATCGCGGTAATAGCGGAACGCTGATCCCTTCCGGTATACAGGAGCCGGGCGTGCCGGCGTCGGGCTCCGGCGCCGGGCTTTCCTGCCTCTAGGACGCGGGGGCGGCGGCTGCCATCAGAGCATTGACGGCTTCAACGAGGTCGTGCGGCCACGGCTGCGATTTTTCGAATCCAGGCGGCACATGGGCCACCGTGACTGTACCGAAGGCGGCGATGCCCGCGTTCGACTTCGGGTGGGTGTGGCCCCGGACTTCGAAGGCATACGTCAGGGATGTCCGGCCGAGCTTTTGTACTTCAATGGACGCCGTGATCAGCTGACCGAACCAGAGTTTTGACCTGTAGGAGATCTCCTGGTGGACTCGGGGCGCGCTGGGAAAGTAGTCAGGCAGGCCGAGATTCCGCATGAGCTCAGCCTCGGCCGCCTCAACCCACCGCATAACCGCAGAATTATGCTGATGCCCCGAGGCATCAGTGTCTACCCACTCAACCGTGCGGTCGATGCTGGCGTTTGCCACCGATGGAGTTCGTGCTGTCATGGCGCTCCCAGACCTGTGGAGGTGTGGACCCTCCGGTTATTATGTAAAGTGTGTGACGACCGTTTCCATGGTGCCACAGCCGTGTCATCAGCTGAAACGAAAGCCCGCAGCGTCTGGAATTGGGAGGCGCCGGCCGCCCAACTCCGACCGACCCGAGGTGCTGAATGGCTTCCACAGATACCGTTCCCGATTTGGCCCCGATGCCGCGGCACCAGCACCTGATCGTGACCGTCTATGGGCTCTACGCCAGGGAACACGGCGGCGTCCTCGCCGTCTCGGACCTGATCCGCCTGCTCAGCGATCTGGGTGTCGAGTCAGCCGGCGTACGGTCCTCGGTCTCCAGGCTCAAGAAACGCGGCGTCCTGGTCAGCCTGAAGCAGGGAGGCTCTGCCGCGTACAGTCTCGCCCCCGGACTCGAAGAAGTATTCAAAGCCGGGGACGAGCGCATTTTTTCTCCTCGGCGGGCCATCAAAGGTGACGACTGGATTCTGACCTCATTCTCGGTGCCGGAGTCACAGCGGCACCTGCGCCACAAACTGCGCACCATTTTGACGCGGATGGGCTGCGGACAGGTATCCCCGGGCTTGTGGATAGCGCCCGGCAGTCTTGGCAGCGAGATCGCCCAACAGTTGGATCGTGCCGGGCTGATGGAATACGTGGATCTCTTCAGGGCAGCCCGCATGGGCGAGGGGAACATCCGGGCAAAGGTGGGCCAGTGGTGGGACTTGCCCGCTCTCGACGCCCTCTACTCGGACTTTCTGGTCCGCCACCAGGATGTCCTGGTGCGATGGGCCGGTGGCCGGGCCGAGGAACCAGAAACCCCTGAGCAGCTGAGGCAGGCGTTCAGCGACTACGTGCCCACCGTGACCCAATGGCGCCGGCTTCCGTATTTGGACCCGGGACTGCCGGAGGAATATCTTCCCGAGGGCTGGTCGGGACTGGCCGCCGAGGCGCTTTTTGCCAAAGTGCACTCCTTGTTGGGCCCAAAGGCACAGCGGTACGCACGTTCCGTTCTGGGCGCGTGAAACAACTCCGCGCCGCGGGGCTCCGTCCCTTCTAAGCGGGCACTGGGTTGTGGGCCGTGGCCGTGAGTCGGAGGGCATCGCCGATTCTGGCATAAGCGTCCGGAGCGCGCTCTTCCTCCATTAAGCAGGCGTGGACAACGCGCAAGTGACCCGCGCCCTGGGCGCCTAGGGGTCACCTTCAATAACCGTGACGTTGGCGTGCTCAAGGACGGCTTCCAAATCTGACATGTCGAGATAGTAGCCGTTCCCGACGTGGAGTAGCCGGCCGCAGGGCAGCCTCCATCGGGCCCACGTGTTCCAGAGACCCGCAAATGTAACAAATTTCAGCCTTGTAAAATTCTAGGTGGCGACTGTCGACAATTACGAATTTACCCTGCACACTGGTGGGGACGGCAACGCAGCGCGGGAGCTCCCCTTCGGCTCACCCTCTGTTCAGCACAGGCGGCCCTAACCACACGGTCCCCGATGTGCGCCGAGCTCGAGCCGTTCCTTTTCCAACCACCGGACCCCCACTATTAAGGGCAGGACTAACATGCAAGCCATTGCCACCCGGAAGGCCATCAAAAGGCTAATTCCGCTCCTGGGTATCTGTTTCTTCATCAGCATCATTGACCGCACCAACGTAAGTGTCGCTTCACTGACCATGAATGCAGATATCGGCATGTCGGCTGCGGCGTACGGCTTCGGCGCAGGCATCTTCTTCATCGGGTACTTTTTGTTCGAAGTTCCCAGCAACCTGGCACTGGCAAAGTATGGTGCCCGCCGCTGGATCGCACGGATCATGATCACCTGGGGTGTCATCTCGATGGCCATGTACTTCATCAGCAACGAGACGACGTTCTATATCTTCCGTTTCCTTTTAGGGGCCGCCGAGGCAGGCTTCTTCCCTGGAGTGGTGTTCTTCCTCTACCAGTGGTTTGACCAGAAAAATATTGCCAAGGTCCTGGCCACTTTCTTCGCTTTCGGCCCACTGGCCAACGCCGTCGGCGCACCCCTGGCCACGGCCATCATGTCTGCCTGGGGTTGGCAGTGGGTCTTCGTGGTTGAAGGTATTCCCGCAATCATTCTGGCCTTTGTAGTCCTGCGGATACTTCCGGACAGCATCGAGGATGCGAAATGGCTGACGGCAGAGGAGAAAGTTGCTCTTCGTTCCGCAGTTGCAAAGCCCACCGAGCACGTTTCATGGGTGAAAGCTCTTCGCGATCCGCAAACCATGCTGATGTGCCTCCAGTATTTCCTGATCATGACCAGCAGCTATGCCCTGGTCCTGTGGCTGCCGCAGGTAATCAAGTCCTTGGGCGCTGACGTTGGCCTCACTGGCTGGCTAACGGCCATTCCGTTTGCGGCGGCTGCCGTCGGCATGGTCCTGTGGGGCCGGCACTCCTCCAAAACCGGGGAACGGATCTGGCACACCGTAATTCCGTGCATCGCGGCCTGTCTCGCCTTCGCCGTCGGCGCCTATACCAAGGAACCGGTCCTGGCCCTTGCGCTCCTGAGCGTGGCTGCAACGGCTGTTTACGCTGCCCCCAGTGCATTTTGGTCCCTTCCCCGGACATACGTCAGCGGCGCTGTGGCTGCGACCGCGACCGCCCTCGCCAACTCCTTCGGCAACCTGGGTGGCTTCGTTGGGCCGTATCTGAACGGATGGATGCGCGACCTTACTGGAGGGTTTGAGCTTGGGCTTGCCCTCCTTGGAATTCCCATCCTCCTGGGCGGCCTCCTGACGTTCATTACCGCACGCATGGCATCGCCGAAGACTGAGAGCCAGCAGACAGATGAGAGTCTCCCCGCGGTAGTTTCCGCACAGACGTCAGCCTAAAAGCGTCAGCCTAAAAGACGGTACGCGGTGCCGCGCCGGCATCGAGCGCGGCATCGCACGCTCAGTTCGTCAGTGCAATGGAGGCAGGAGCGAAGGACAGCCCATCCCTTGGAGGATGTGAGATTCGAGCTCAGCCACAACGTCTCCCGACTGCCCCCTCGACGCGGCCTCAGTCAGCAATTGCACCAGAAGTTCGTGCCGTTCCACCATCCCGTCTGATCCCCGGTTGGGGGCGTCGGTACTGATGAGAGTGAGTTCCACTTGATCCTGAATCCGCCCGTAGCCCTCGATCAGCCTGCTGTTCCCGGAAAGCGCAACCAAGGAGCTATGAAAGACCCTGTCGGCAGCGGCGATAGCGGCCTGCGACCCGGACGTAAGTGCGGCGCGGAGGGCCTTGAGCTGAAGGGAGAAATCACCCACAGCTTTGTCCGAGTGGACTATGAGTCGCACTGCCAGGGTCTCGTAGGCCAGCCGCATGCCGGCAAGTTCCCTCAGATCATCTTCACCAAATTCAAGGACCACATACGACCGGTTCGGATCCTTGGTGGTGAGTCCCGCGGCCTCGAGCAGGCGCAGCGCTTCGCGGACCGGGGACCGGCTGACCTTCATTTGCTCGGCGATAACAGAATCGCGGAGCGCGTCACCGGGGCGCAGGGTCCCGTCCAAGATAGCTTCCCTGAGTTTTTGGTGAATCTGCGTCACAAGAAGTCCCGGACGAATAGGCGCGAAGCCGTGCGTGGTTGTCATGATCTCCTCAACTTTGCCCACCCGGGAGTCCTTCAAAGGAACCTCATCAGTTCGCGGTAGTGGCGACTGTGGACAATTCCCCTTCATCCATCCTCGCATAGCCACTGACAGAGATACGGAACATTTGATGACCACTACAACCCTCAACCTGACGGGCCGCCTGGCCGCAGGGCCCCTTATCGGCACTTTCGTAGGCATCTCCAGTCCTACAGCTGTGGAGATCCTTGGCTGGAGCGGCTACGAGGTGCTGTGCCTGGACGCCGAACACTCGGCTTTCGGTGTCGCCGACCTACAAGGGCTCATTCGCGCGGCCGATGTGACTGGCACGCCGGCCTTGGTCCGCGTTCCCGAACTTGGCCAGGATATCGGCCGCGTCCTGGATTGGGGCGCCGCGGGAGTGGTCGTGCCCCGGATTGAAACAGTGGACCAGGCCAGGGAAGCCGTGTCCCGGGTGAGATACCCCTCCGAGGGAGGCCGGGGAGCCGGGCCCGGACGCGCGACACGGTACGGCGCCAATATGGGGCAGTATGTGGCCACAGCCAATGATGACGTCCTTCTCGTCCTGCAAATTGAGACAGCTGCCGGTGTGGCCAACGTCGAGGAGATTGCTGCCGTCGAGGGCATCGATGTCATTTTTGTCGGACCCGGTGACCTGGCCGTTTCATTGGGGACAAGTCCCGGGTCCGCCCAGCACGCTGCCGCTGTCACCCGGATTCTGAACGCTGCTGCCCAGTGCGGCGTTCCTACCGGAATATTTTGCTCCTCCCCAGCCCAGGTGGAGAAGTATTCTGCCGAAGGCGTCCGGCTATACCTTATCGGTGCTGACGTAGTTTTCCTCGCTGAGGCAGCGGGACAGACCCTGAAATCCGCGCGCGGAGCAATCGCCGCCGCGGCACTCGTAACATCCAAGGGAGTCAATTGAGCATGCGCATTGTCAAAACCGACGGAGTCCTCGAGACATACGACGCCGATCGCGCCGAGTTCGCCGGACTCGATATCACCTTCGACGAAATCACCAGCCTGACTGAGGCCGAACTCATATCCAACTGCGAAGGAGCCAGCGCGCTACTGGTTCTCCGCGAACCAATCACTGCGCGAGTCCTTGATGCTCTGCCGCAGCTTCGCGTCATCGGGCGCTTCGGCGTGGGTCTGGACTCCATTGACGTCCAAGCCGCAACAAACCGGGGCATAGTGGTCACCAACGTCCCCGACTCCAACATCACTGAAGTTGCCACGCACGCCGTCGCCTTGGCCTTGGCGCTTACTCGGCGATTGCACCGCTATGACCGCAGCATCCGGTCAGGTCAGTGGGATTTCGAAGGCCCAGGTGCCGGCGTACGGCGAGTCTCCACCCAGGTGTTCGGCCTAATCGGCTTCGGCAAGATCGGTCAGCGGGTAGCTGCCAGTGCAAAGGCCATCGGATTCGAGGTCTGGGCTCACGATCCGTTCATGTCGGATGACGCGATCTCCTCCCATGGGGTAAGACCTGCGTCGTTCAGCGATCTGATCGCCGGCGCCGACGTCGTCTCAATCCACGTGCCACTTATCGAAACAACACGAAATCTCATCGGCGCCGCTGAACTTGCCAAATTCAAGGCAGGCGCAAATCTTATTAACGTTTCCCGGGGCGGACTAGTTGACGAAGTCGCCCTGGCAGCGGCGGTTGCCGGTGGACATCTTGCGGGTGCCGGCCTGGATACATTTGCCGTCGAACCACTGGCACCTAACAACCCACTTCGAGACCTTGAAAACGTCATTCTCTCGCCCCACGCCGCACATTACTCGGCAGAATCGTACGCAGAGACGCGACTGAAGGCCTTCCGGGATGTAGCCCGGGTCCTCGGTGGGAAGACGCCGTTCTATGCGGTAAACGCCGTGAATTGATGTGATCCTGACGCGTCCTTGCCTGCCCTGCTGGGTCCTGGTCCCAGCGCATTGCGCTGGCGGCTCCAGGCTGTCGGATGCGTGGCTGAACGCGCCTGAGCACGCGCGCTGCCGCCTACCTTTGTACTCATTTACTGTCGATCGCAAAAAAAGCGATACAAAACGTCAATCGTGTGGTTAGAATCATCCCACTGAATAGGAGAACAATGTCTGTAATAGCTGGGCTAGTCACAGCCCTCCGAGATGGTTCGGTCGAAATCGTGGACCTCACAACTCCTCTGAGCAGGGACACGCCGATACTGAATCTGCCGGAGCCTTTCGCGAACACGGTTGGCCTCAGCCTTGCGCCGGTGAGCAACTTCGACGATGCCGGACCGGCATGGGCATGGAATGACGTCAGTGTTGGGGAGCACGCGGGTACCCATCTGGATGCTCCCATCCATTGGATCTCGGGCCGGGACGGCAAATCCGTGGATCAAATCGAGCCGTCCCGCCTCGTCGGTCCCCTCGTGGTCATCGACAAATCGGCGGCGGTGGCACAGAATCCGGACTTTCTCCTGGAACCTGAGCACTTCGAGCAGTTTCAAGAGGAACACGGCGCGCTTCCGGAGAACTGCTGGATCATTTTCCGAACCGGTTGGTCTGCCCGGGGCGGGAACGCCGCGGACTTCGTCAACTCGGACGAGGCCGGACCTCATACGCCGGGTGTCTCGGCTGCAGGGGCCGAATGGATAGCCAAGAATGACAGCATCAGCGGCTTTGGGGTGGAGACTGTCGGCATTGATGCGGGGCAAGCTGGCGGCTTCGACCCCATGTTCCCGGTCCATTCCTTCCTACTTGGTGCGGACAAGTACGGCGTGACGTCCCTTCGCCAGGTCGACAAGCTTCCCGTGCTGGGTGCCACCCTGATTGTTTCCCCTCTGCCGATTGTCGGGGGGACCGGCAGTCCCGCCCGCGTTTATGCCCTGATGGACAAGTCATGAGCCAGTCGGTGCAGGTATCTGATCTTGTTGGGCAGACGCTGGCGAAACTGGGCGTCGGCCACGTGTTCGGCGTTGTTGGGAGCGGAAACTTCGACGTCACCAACGCTCTGATCCGTGAAGGGGTCCCCTTCACAGCGGCACGGCATGAAGGCGGTGCTGCAACAATGGCGGACGCTTACGCCCGGATGTCCGCCAAAGTCGGCGTCGTGAGCACGCATCAGGGCTGCGGCCTGAGCAACGCCATCACGGGGATCGGCGAGGCGGCAAAGAGCCGCACGCCCCTGATCGTGCTGACAGCCGACACGCAGGCCGCGGCGGTGCGATCGAATTTCAAGATCGACCAGGATGGGCTTGCTCGCAGCATCGGAGCGGTCGCCGAAAGGATCCACTCCGCTGAAACCGCCGTGGCAGACACTGTGCGCGCTTTCCGTACAGCGGTCAATGAGCGGCGGACGGTTGTCCTTAGCCTCCCGCTGGATGTCCAGCATGCGCCGGCGACAGGCTCTCTTGACGAGGTAGCCCTGCAGCCCCCCGCACGTCTGCGTCCCGACGCCGCAACCGTCGACCAACTAGTCCAGCTCCTCAGGGAAGCAAAACGCCCCGTTTTCGTCGCCGGACGCGGCGGCCGGGGAGCCCGGGACTCGATCCTTGCGCTTGCCGACTACAGCGGTGCACTCGTTGCCACCTCAGCGGTAGCCAACGGTCTATTCAATGGTGAGACCTTCAACCTGGGCATCTCCGGAGGCTTCTCGTCCCCGCTGACTGCTGAACTCATAGCCGGGGCGGACCTGATCATCGGGTGGGGCTGCACGCTGAATATGTGGACCATGAGGCACGGCCGGCTGATATCGCCGGATGCCAAAGTCGTCCAGGTCGACGTCGAAGATTCCTCGCTCGGAGCCAACAGGCCAATCGCGCTGGGCGTTCTGGGCGACTCCGCCCTCACGGCCAACGACGCTCTGGCAGTCTTGAAGACCGTCCAGCCGAAGGCAGAGGAAAAGTACCGCACGGAGTCGAATGCTCTTCTTATCAAGCAAGCTTCGCGGTGGCGGGATGTGGAAACACCCGACCTGTCGACGGCTACGACAATCGATCCCCGTATCTTGAGCCGCGAACTCGACTCCATCCTCCCTGCCAACCGAATTGTCTCTGTAGACTCCGGCAACTTCATGGGCTATCCAAGCCAGTACTTGTCCGTGCCGGACGAATTTGGTTTCTGTTTTACGCAGGCGTTCCAAGCCATCGGTCTGGGACTTTACACAGCCATCGGGGCGGCGCTGGCCCGGCCGGATCGACTGCCTGTTTTGGGCGCCGGCGACGGCGGGTTCCTCATGGGCATCAGCGAGCTGGAAACAGCGGTCCGCTTGGAGATCCCACTCGTGTGCATCGTATACAACGATGCCGCCTACGGGGCCGAAGTGCACCACTTCGCCGAGGGCGGCAAGAAAGTTGACCTGCGCACTGTGACATTCCCGGACACTGACATTGCCGCGATTGCCCGGGGCTTTGGTGCCGAAGGCGTTACGGTGCGTGTCGCGGAGGATCTCCAGCCTGTGCAAGAGTGGGTGGCATCGTTCAAGGCGGGATCCCAGAATCGGCCCTTGGTGATCGACGCCAAGATCGCCTCTGACGGCGGATCCTGGTGGCTCGCCGAAGCCTTCCAAGGGCACTGACCTCCTCCTTCCCAGGCGTTCGAGAAATTGATGTCGCCGCCATAACGTGCTCCTTTGCTGGGCGGGCCTCCCGCCATTGCAAATTCTGTACCGTTCGGGCGGCGCCACCAATGAAATCGTGTGCGGGGAACCCGTCCGCAGTTCCACTTTCGCCAGCGCAATGAAGAACCGCATTCCCGCACTGGGGAAAGTGATTCTTTTTCTTGGCGTGCGCAGGAGGACCGCTTAGCCTCGATCCACCGGTTGTGTTTGATGGGGCAGGGTCGTTCTGATCTGGGTCCGGGTTCGGTCGATGGGCATGACGGGGTTGCCGGCCTTGCTGCCGGTGGTGTTCCTTGGTCCTGGTTGCGCCGAGTCGGCTGGGTGGTCAGATGGTGGCGGTCCGTGGTGGCCCGCAGGCCGCTTCGAAGAGATTTGACCAGCTGGTTTCCCAGGGCCAGTTGGCGGGCAGGTGCAGGATGATTCTCCGTGCCGAGGTCGCGATCCTGGCGGGGACGGTGATGATTTTTCGGCGGATGGTTCCGCTGCGTGCCTTGCCCAGGTCGGTGCTGGCGAGGGTGCCGATGGCGCGTGAGAGGTTGAAGGCGATGGCCGCCAGGACCAGCCAGGCTGCGTTGGCGGTGAATTTTCCCGAGGGCAGGTGCGCCAGGGCACTGTCTTTGAGGTCTGCGTTGACCTGCTCGATTATGGCGTGTTGGCGGTGGGTTTTGTCTGCGGTGACGGTGTCTAGGGCGCTGGTGGTGAAGAAGGCGTGGAAGCGGTGGGTGTCGAACAGGGTCTGTTGCCCCGCGCTGGCTTTGGCGTTCAGTTCCGGGATCCGGCGCACGACCAGGCGCCCGTGGATGCGTTCGGCTTTCTTTCGGCCCACGAAGGCAGTGAAGGCGGTTTCGGCGACTTCCGCCGAGGAAATCCAGGCTCCGGTGGTTTCATCGCGGACTGCGTCGGTGTATTGGATTGTGGTCCAGGCCTGCTCGTTGATGGTGGCGATGGAGCGTTTGACGGCCGGGTCCATCCTGGCGGTAATGGACACTTTTGCGCCTGCGCGGTGGGCAGCGGCGACAACTGAGTGGCCGTAGAACGCGCTGTCGGCACGCAGCAGCACCAGCCCGGTGGCGTCCTTGCCACGCAGCCGTTTCACGGTGGCAAGGATGTCACCGATGAACTTCCCCGCCCCGCGCGGGGACCCGGAGCTTCCCTTGCGCAGCCTCGCGCCGATGATGACCGGCGCCGCGGTCGCGGTCGAGAGGATCCCGATCAGCGCGTTCAATCCCCGGACCCCTGAGTAACCGTATCCGGAACCCTGTTTCCGGTAGCCGTGGACTTCCTTGATGGTGTCGTCGATATCGACCAAAGCGTAATCATCGATACCGGAGGCGATCGGGGCCACGGCGGCGACGTTCACCAGCCACCGGGCCGCGAGGGCGTCGAGCTGGCGGACATGGCCGAAAGTGAACGCCCTCAGGAACGATCCCAGAGTCGACGGGGCATATGCGCCGGCGAAGAGTTTCTTCATCCCGCCGTGCCGCAGCAAGGCCATGTCATCGATGGAATCGGCCCCGGCGACCATGCCCGCGACCATCGCAGTGACCTTCAACCCCGCATTTGCGCCGAAGTATCCGGGCAGCGTCAGCCACTGATCAGCGAGTTCGCCCAGGCAGGTTTTCATCGCCAGCGCCATCGCCGGGACCAGCCCTGCGGCCGACACGAGATTGGAATCATCGAACGCGGCTGACACGCGCGTGGATCTATGGAAAAGTTGCACCTACGAGATGCCTCTCGGATTGGCCAAACGGAGTTCTAGACAAACCCCATTTTTGCCGATCCGACAGGCATTCTCCGTTTAAACCGCCGCTCCAACCTCAACCCGACCGGTGGATCGAGGCTTAGGGGGTGTGGTGTGGACAATGTCCACATCTTTGGCTTCGGACTGGGTCGTACTGGGGTCGGTTCGGGCCGGATTCCGTATGTTTTCGCGGGCTACCGGTGTTAGCAAGGGCTGGAACCCAGTTCGAGTCCCACCTCGGGCACAGTGTTTTCCCTCGTCAGAGACGATTTTGCTTTGACGTTTTGACAAAGCACGTGGTCGCGTCGCTCTGACGGCTGGTTCGCGGGCTTTGGCCTGGCCGCCGCGGTGGCCTATTCAGGTGTGTGGGTGGCGGGCTCCGTGCCCTGGCTCGTGGGCCCTCCGCCTGCTCTGTACTGGGGTATACGGGTTCCTCTTTCCGGTGCTGTCGGGTTGGGCGTGCGTGTCCAACACCAGTTCATGGTCTGGAGTTATGGGTACTACATGACCTCTAAGACTTTGGCTTCGGATCTTCGCGCGCGGCTCCTCGCGGGTGATCAGGAGAGTTTCCGGGCTGTTTGCATGCTGCTTTTTAGGACTTTGTTTAGCGGTGGTGAGGGTCAGGAGCTCTGTGCAGATAGCCTGGATCTGACGCTGGATGGCGGCCGGGTTCAGGGGCCTGTTTTCGCGTTTTAGGCGGGCTTTGGTCTCCTTGCTGACGGTGCCGGTGTCGGTCAGGACGCGCAGGAACGGGGTGGCGGGTGCATCGTATGTCAGGCTGACCTTCGCGCCAGTCCGGACTTTCGCGAGGAGTTTTTGCTGGGGTCCGAAGTGGTTGGTTAGCAGCCGCTGGAGTGCCCAGATCCGGTTCAGCAGTTCCAGCTCGCCGGCGGTGTCGTAGCGGTGATAGCCAACGCCCTGGCGGACGATGTGCCAGTTCTTCTGTTCGACGTGGGCGCCGTCGTTCTTGTTCCCGGACCGGGAGCGGTTGAAGGTGAGTTTTTCCTGTTCGCACCAGCGGAAGAGCTCCCAGTTGATGAACTCCGAGCCGTTGTCCGAGTCGATGCCCAGGACGGGGAACGGGAACGCGGCGGTGGCGTCCTTGATGGCCGCGAAGACCCATTTCTGCGCCTTGTTGATCACCGAGCGGGTTTCCGTCCAACCGGTTGCGATGTCAGTGATATCAAGGGTGCAGCAGAACTCACCCTGGTTGTTGCCGCCCTCGTGGCCGACCAAGTCGATCTCGACGAACCCGGGCACCGCATCGTCCCACTCGGCCCAGGTCCGGATCGGAATCGAGTCCTTCAGCAGAGTTCCGGGCTTGGTGTGGGACCGGCCCCGGGGCTCCAGCTTCGCCCGGTCGGCCTTGAGCCAGCGGTCAATGGTCGCCGGCGCGATCTTCAGCAGCTGCGCGGCCGTCCCGGCATCAAGGCGCAGCTCTTTGAACCGTCGCAGACGTGGCACCAGGTCCGGCAGCGCGGCCGCGAGGAGCCGGCCGCACGGGGTCCCCTGGACCGCCCAGCAGAACCGCAACGCCTCGGCCCCGGCTCCCCGTAGAGCGGCAGCCGGGGGGCCCTGGCCTGGGCAGGCCGCAGCACCAGCGCAGTCCGCAGCGCCTTGCGGGCATGGTCGCGGTGCCATCCGGTCGTTGCACACAGCTCATCCAGAATCTGCTTCTTCACCGCCCGGTCCGACCGGGCGTACCGCGTGGCGATGACCTTCGTGACAGCCCTGCGTTCACTCATCGAAAGCTCCATGGCTCACAATGCCGAAACGGCAGACACCGCCCCGGCGGACACGCCGCTACGCGGGCATTATCAAATGATTCTTCGAATACCGCTGCGCGGGCATCTTTGAGTCAACGCGCCGACTTATTTGGCCCGGGGCGGAGGAGCTTCATAGAGTGTTGACATCGTCAACACAGCCGTGAGGCCGCTCCAGGCTGATGCTCGGCCCATTTGTCACCTTCTTGGATGTCCGTTCGTGAGCCGCCTTTTCCCGCAGCGGCCCGGACTGCGTGGCGTGACACCCCAACCTATTTCGCGTTGCACGCCGGTATGACTTCTCGCCTACCAGGTATTTCTGCCACGAGTTTGGTCGTGGATGCCTGCGAATTGGAAGTTGGCGATGAGGCTGATGATCTGTAGGTTATGGCGTCCAGCATGCCTGCCCAGAGCTTTCGGGCCTGGTCGATCGCCTTGTCGGCGGACATAGTTCGGATCGTCTCCATTTGGTTCTCGACGGCGGCACCTTTGGTTGCTTCTTTTGTCGGGGCGGGCCGCGTGCCCGGTAGGTTTCTTCGATACTGCTGCCGCGGTAGATGAATTCGGCGTTGATTGCGCTGGTCTGGGTAGCGGTCAGGGGGATCGCCGCGCTGTTCTGGGAGCCGTCGTATTGTGCGAGTGTCTCGTTCCCGACGAGCAGCCCGTCGCTGATGGTGATGCCGCGTTCGGCCAGCACGCCGGTCAGTGCGGCGATGATCGCCCCCCGCGGTTCGGCTGGCCAGCGTCCCAGGGTGGAGGTGTAGACGGCGAAGAGGCCGGCGGTGGTGTCCATGTCAATCTCATTCGGGATCACCATGAGGGTCTGATTCAGACCACCTTGAGCAAAGGGGTGCACCAAATCGGCAGCTGAGCGCCAGGAGGAGACGACTCTGAGCGGCTTGGCGGTTTTCCTCGGCCGCAAGCGCAAGCGCAAGCGCAGGCTGAAGGCGGAGCGGCACCGCCGATCGAGATGGGCCAGGAGGCGGAGACAGATGAACTCGACGCACGGGAGGGTGAAGCGAAGGCGGCGCGGGCGGAAGCGGACGCACAGCAGGCCGAAGTGGATGCCGACCGGCTCCGCAGGGAGGCCCGCGAACGTCAGGAGGACGCCCTGACTATTTGTGAGGGTTTGCAGGAATGGGTCCAGGAAGGCCGATTTGTCCTGGAATCGTCTGCTGGCGCATTGATCTGGATCCGGGTGTGAATAGAGGCTTTCCGAAAGAATCGGCACGGCTCAGGCCAGTACAGCGCGCTCTTGGAGGCTGTCGTCGCGGTAGAGGCGGGCGCTCCATTAGCCATTGGAGCAGGAGCTGGCCAGCTGGCCGCGTCGTCGGAGGGGAGCTTACATCCGCGCGAATTTGGCCTTCACCATCAGGTAGAGCCCGTAACAGATCAGACCGGCGCCGACGGCGGTCAACATGTAAACCCCGTACGGCTGCTCGCGCAGCGCCTTCAGCCCGCCATCCAGACCCGTGGACTCCCGGGGGTTGGCGTTAACGGTGGAAATGATGAACAGCAATCCCACCAGAAACAGTGCGACGCCCTCGGCTACATAGCCGACCACTCCCAGCCCCGTCACGACGGACCGTGCGGTGCCCGGGGGTGGCAACCGCAGTTCCTTCTTGAACGATCCTTTGACTCCGAGGACAACGAAGACAAGGCCGGCGATGGCGATCGCGGCCCCGATGGCGATCAACAGGAACGCGCCCCCGGGCGCCTTGATGATGGAGACCGTGAAATCGCTGGTGGACTGTCCACTGGTCTGGCTGTTTCCGCTGGCGGAGGCAGCAAACGTCAGGGCGATGACAGCGAATACCACCGCTTTGCCGGCTGCGGAAAGCTTCTTTCCCACTTTCTTCCTGGGCTCCAGCTGACCGTAATCGAACACGGCGTTGCTTGTTTGCCAGAGAGCCAGAGCAACGCAGGCGGCGAATCCGGCCCACAGCAGCAGCAGACCCTGCGGCTGAGCGGCGAGTTGGGCGACTGCACCGGCCTGATCCGCCGGTCCCGCCTGTCCCGCCTTGCCTAGTGCCAACTGGATGGCGACGAACCCGACCAGAAGGTGCAACAGGCCGCTGACGGCAAAACCTGCCCTGGCGGCAATCACGAGAGCCCTCGAGTTCGATGCATCCTCGACCGCGTTCGCGGCGTCCTTCAGCTCTCGCTTCATTTCCGATCCTTAGCGCCAGCACAAACGCAGAGACTGTGATGCGTAACGCCTATTTTGTCACGGGAGTACACCCACGGACAGGGCTAGTCGGAGCCAGCGAAGACAGCATCCACGGGAGCCTGTTCGGCCAGGAAACCGCGCGCCGGCCCTCGCAGCATATGAAATCACGGCGACGCCGCAGTGCCGGCACCGACCAGCGGTCGGGAAACGACCGAATTCAGCGGACGCTTGCATGCCGGAGCGGTGCCTTACGACACATCAGTCCCGGGTGCCGGCACTGATGTGAGCGGTCAGATCAGCTGTTTCCGGGATCGACGAGGCTCTGTTCGTTCTCGTCCTGCGCCGGGGCATCCTTGAGTCCCAGCGGTGAAAGATCCATGTCCTCCACTACGGCGCCAGGTTCGTTCCCCTCAGCGTCCTTGTCCGCAGCCCCACTTTCCGGTGCCGCTCCCTTATTCATTGTTCGTGATTCGGACGCTCCAGGTGTGTCAGCGCCGGGATTTACAGACTTGCCAATGGTTTCTTCTTCACCGGCAGCTGTATCGGTGGTTTCTGAGGCGGGGACGGGATTCTGTGTCATGAAGTGTCCTTCATCTTTCCGTTGTAGTAATGATCTGGTCGTGTGCTGCTGACGACGGCGGTGTGACGTGGGCAGCTTCGCACGTCTCGGAGGACACGAACTGGAGCGGTCCGGCGCACACCCTGCCGTGCTTGCACACAGTTAGCGTGCCGGGCCCGGGTGCCCGCCTCTAGCTGGCCCGCCGCGGGCATCTGATCCAACAAGCGGATCAACCCGACAGGCGGATCAACCCGACAGGCGGATCAACCCGCGACGCTCACTGATCGCCTATCCCGCCAAAGCGGGACTCAAACGTCTATGCGATCAACGTATGCAGGTTCACTCCGAAGAAGGCCACAAGCGGCCAAAGCACGATCGCCGCCAGACCTTCCATAACGTTGCCGGGAACGTTCCACGCCACAAGATACCCGTGAGTTGCGGCGACCACTACCCCGATGACCAGATACGCCACTCCGACCAGCCTAACCGTACGCCCGCCCATTCTGCGCCTGCCAATTCCCCGTATCATCACTGTTCTTCCGTTGTGGGGTGGAGAAACAAACTACAGTACCGCCGGGATATCCGGGGAGCCCGAGGCTCCTTCCAGTCTCTTCTTCGGAGGGCGGCCGTGATCCGAATTTCGGACAAGCCGGGCGTCGCCGGCGCAGAATGACGGTGTATACACATCCGGGGCCACGCCGCCCCGCATGTCCCGGGATGCCCGCTGCAGGCACCGGACTGGCCGCGTCCCCTGTTTGGGGAGCGCGGCAGTCGTTCGGAGTGGCACGCGGTGTACCAGAAAAGGGGGTGTGGACAATGTCCACACTTTGAGCTTCGGACTGGGCCGTACATCGGGCGGACTGGTCCCTATTGCTTATGTTTTCTGGAGTTCCCTGTGTTTTCAAGGCCTGCAATACAGTTCGAGTCCCACCTCGGGCACGGCATATCCCCTCGTCAGAGGGGGTTTTTGCTTTAACGTGTGTACAAAGCTTGTGGTCGCGTCCCTCTGACGCAGGTGCGGGCTGTGGCCTGGCCGCCGCGGTTGCCTATGGAGGTGTGTGGGTGGCGGGTTCATGGTCCTGGCTGGTGGGCCCTCCGCCTGCTGTGGCTGGGGTTATGCGGTTCCTCGTTCCGGTTCTGCCTGGTTGGTCGGGAGTGACCAACACCCGATCATGGTTCGGAGTTAGGGGTACAACATGACGGCGGCGTCTTTGGTGCGGAACTTGTTTGGAAAGTTTCCTCTGGTGGTCAGATGGAGCCGGGTCTGTGTTTGTCCTGCCAAAGGGGGTGTGGACACTGTCCACACTTACGTCTGCTTTTATAGGAGTGCCTGTGGTGGCAAGCGCCGAAGGGAATCCTGGGTTAAGAGCTGCATGTAGGACCAGGTTTGCGCAGGGCGACTTGAGCCGCTTAGGCAGCACGAAAGATAGCCCAGATGCCTTTTCGCGATCAGGGTAGGGGAGCGGCACGATTAGTGGCAGGAGCCAGAACTACTTATGGATCGATGTGTACCAACGAGCGATCGTGCCCGATAGAGCCTTTCTCTTGCCTCAGCGGTTGGGCCGAGTCAGAACTGTCAGTTTTCGATCTAAGAGGATTCGCAAGCCGTTGTTAGAAAAGAAGAATGGAACTCTATTCTGACCACCCCTTGCAACTTGCCTGACGTCAGGTTGGGGTGTAGCCCATGTGGGGCAGGCAGTCGCTTTTGTATTACTGCGTCTTTATTGTCGGAGAGTGCCTGCCTCAATGCTCCCGATGATGGCCTTCGCGGTTAGTCCACGAAACCCGGCGCGGGCCCGGACGGCGCCGACGAAGTGCCTTCCTAGTGTCCTGCGCCTGAAATTCGCTTCGTAATTATAAAATCAGGATATGGCGAATGTCGGGCGGCCGAAGGCCTTGCTGGATCTGTCGGCTGAAGAACGCGGGACGCTGGAGCGGTGGGCCCGGAGACGGAACTCATCCCAGGCGTTGGCGACACGGTCGAGGATCGTGCTGGCCAGCGCCGAGGGTCTGACGAACGTGGCTGTCGCAGCCCGGTGCGGTGTCGAGCCGCATACTGTGGCGAAGTGGCGGCGCCGGTTCCTGGAGCACCGGCTGGACGGACTGGTCGACGATCCCAGGCCCGGACGGCCGGCCTCGATCACCGCCGACCAGGTCGAGGACGTGGTCGTTGCGACGCTCGAATCCACGCCGGCGAACGCCACGCACTGGTCGAGGGCGAAGATGGCCGAACGCTCCGGGCTCTCGAAGTCCACGATCGGACGGATCTGGCGGACCTTCGAACTCAAGCCCCACCGCGCCGACGGCTTCAAGCTCTCCAACGATCCCTTGTTCGTCGAGAAGGTCTACGACGTGGTCGGTCTCTATCTGAATCCCCCGGAATCGGCGGTCGTGCTCAGTGTGGACGAGAAGTCCCAGGTCCAGGCGCTGGCCCGGTCCCAGCCTGCGTTCCCCATGATGCCCGGCATGCCGGAGAAGCGGACCCACGACTATGTCCGGCACGGGACCACCACCCTGTTCGCCGCCCTGAACACCGCGGACGGGTCAGTGATCTCCAGCCTGCACCGCAGGCACCGGGCCGCCGAGTTCAGGAAGTTCCTGGCCAAGATCGACACCCAGGTCCCCGAGGGCCTGGACGTCCATCTCATCTGCGACAACTACCAGACCCACAAGACCCCGACCGTGAAGACATGGCTTGAGAATCACCCGCGTTTCCACATGCATTTCACCCCGACCTACTCCTCCTGGCTCAACCAGGTCGAGCGGTTCTTCGGATTCGTCACCGAGGACCTGCTGCGCCGCAGTGACCACCGCAGCGTCCAGGCCCTCGAAGCGGACATCCGCAAATGGGTCAGCGAATGGAACACCAACCCCATACCCTTCACCTGGACAAAGACCGCGGAACAGATCCTCGAATCCCTCGGGCGACTTCTGAAGCGAATTTCAGGCGCAGGACACTAGTCGCTGCTTTCCATTTGTGCCTGCTCGACGAGTTCGGTCAGCCACGGCCGGTGTTCACGGTGGAATGTTATGCCGTCAGGCAGCCCGTGGACGGAAGGTTCGGAGCCGATGACATCGATCGTTATCCGGCTTCCGGCCATGGGGGCGTTAGTGATGTGAAGGTCTCCATATGAGTCAGGAAGCGCGGGGTCCAGCCAAAATCCTCCACGGGAAATGTGCGCGTCATACCGCATCAGGCTGGTAACCAGCATGATCGGAGTAGTCGCTGCCCAGGCCTGCGGGGAACACGCGGTTGGATAGGGTACCGGTTCCGGGACCTGGTCCCGGCTGAAGCCACAGAACAGTTCCGGCAATCGGCCTTCACTGTATTCAGCGGCCTCGAAAAGTGCGGTTGAAATCCTCTGCGCCTCCTCCGTATAGCCGTAGCGGATTAGACCGGCGGCGATGATGGCGTTGTCGTGCGGCCAGACCGATCCGTTGTGGTAACTGGCGGGGTTGTACGCGCCCATCTCGGTCGAGAGGGTTCGGACTCCCCAGCCGCTGAACATATCCGGCGACATTAGCCGGTCCACTACCCGCGGAACCTTGTCATCATCGATGATGCCGTGCCACAGGCATTGCCCCATGTTAGAGGCGCAGGCGTCGACCTGCCGTTTGTTCGCGTCCAAAGCGACGGCGAAATAGCCCCTCTCCGGCATCCAAAACTGTTCATTGAATTGTCTCTTCAACTTTGCCGCTTCAGTCGTAAGCGCGGAGGCCATGCCCCGATCACCGGCGTCATAGGCCATCCAGGCGCGGGATAGAAAAGCCGAGTAGGCAAGCGCCTGAACTTCGCACAAGGCGATGGGCGGCTCTGCCAAACGTCCGTCTGCGAAGTTTATGCCGTCCCAGGAGTCTTTCCAGCCTTGGTTGATCAGGCCTTCCGGGTTGAGTCGCTGGTACTCGATGAAACCGTCTCCATCTTTGTCCCCATATTTCCGGATCCATTCCAGAGCCCGGTCAGCATGGGGAAGCAATGCCGAGATGGTGTCCTTGGCAAAGCCCCACCGGCTCACCGAGGCAAGGGTCATAACGAACTGCGGGGTGGCATCGATGCTGCCGTAATACACGGATTTACCGCCCAGGGAGAGGCCGCTGGACACGCCGAGTCTGACCTCATGCAGAATTTTCCCCGGCTCTTCTTCGCTCATAGGATCGACGACGCTGCCCTGGCGGTCAGCCAGGGTCTGCAGGGTACCCAGCGCCAGGGAGGGGTCCACGGGCAACGCCATCTCCGAAGCCCAGAGCGAGTCGCGGCCGAAGAGTGTCATGAACCATGGCGCCCCCGCAGCGACGACAATCCGTTCGGGGTGTGCTGGGTCTTCGATCCTCAGCGCGCCCAAATCGTCGTAGCTGCGCCGCAGGGTGCGCTCCATCGATCGGTTGCCCATGTGAAGTTTGGGAATCTTCTCAACCCATTGCTGCCGGCGGCGGTCGCTGGGGGACGGTTCCTTGCGGGCGGGTCCAGTGGGCGGAACACTCCGCCCTGCACTGAAGCTGGTGGACTCCAAGGTCAGTTGGCCTGTCCAGGTTCCGTGCGGCGGGATCGTGGCCTTGCAGCCCAAAGCCTTCGATGAAACGTCGAAGCCGGGGGCTGTTACGGTCACGGCCTTCTGGACGTCATGCCAGTCAGCATTAATGGTGAGGGAGTTGCCGTCTATGTGGTGCCTTTGTTCCCAGCTCCGCTGAACCCGGGCCTCTTTTACTTCGAAGAGGTCAGCAAAGTCTGCTTCGACGTCGATTGTGATCTGGCATTCAGCGTCGCTGGAGGAGTAGTTCCGGAGGGTTATTTCTTCCTTGAGGATCCCGGCTCCGACTTCCCGCAGCCGTTCCACTATCAAGGGGCTGTCCGCGTAGCCATCCGAGCGGGGAACGCGCCCTATAAACAGGGCTCGGTATGGCTCCTTGGTGGAAGCGGTCAACGGCTCCAAGGGCAGATTGTTCACTGCCAGGTTCCAGCGGGAGAGGATCCGGGTGTCTTCGTGGAAGACGCCGTGCGGATGTTCAGGAAAGATGTCTCCGTTCGCCGAGGAGATACAAAATGAAGAGCCCTCGACCAACGTAACCGTGTCTGTCCCCAAAGGGCCGGCAGCGGTGTCCATGTTCCATCCAGCCATCCCCGCTCCTCTTACGGTTCAAGGCAACGGCCGCGATGCGGGACATCCCCGGGCATCACGAACTTTCTGGATAGACGCTACGCCCATGTTCGGTAAGAGGAAAGGCGTCACTCTGGATGGTCCGAGAGGTTTTCTTGATCTGGCGGAAAGATAGTTCCATTGCAACTCCCAGGGACGTAGGAAACCTCACAGCTTATCTCCCCCGTGACAAGGGCAGGCTTCCTCACCGGTGAAGCGTGGCGCAGGTACTGGTAAACGGTCTCGCGGCTGATCCCGTAGTCATTGGGCGAGGACGGCCTTGGTAACACCGTTCCGGTGCGAGGGTCCTTTTCCGTCCTCTGCATGAGAATCGCTGCTTGGCAAGGGCGATACCAATCCTTCTCGCGGACACAATCCAATTCACTTGTCCGGCCACTGCTGCCTCCAAACCTTCGCCTGTGAGGTTGAGTTAGGGCCGTCCTACAAGGAAGTCAAGACCCCGAACATTCCGCTGTCAGGTTGGGTGTGCCCTAGCTGTATTAATCACAGACGTTAGTGACGATCGGCGTGGTGTGGTGACATGAAGAAGACCTCCGAGTGGAGTGGGGCTTGTCTAGAGTCCAATTCCACAAACGGAGGTCTTCAATGTCCCACCCTAATGCTTTTCTCGCCCGCAGGGGACGGATCGAGCTGGCAAAGTGCATTGTCGAGGACGGCTGGCCGTTACGTCGGGCTGCAGAACGTTTTCAGGTCTCCGTCCCGACCGCGGCGCGCTGGGCCAGCCGCTACCGGGAGCTGGGCGAAGACGGCATGGAGGACCTCTCCAGCCGGCCGTCCCGGTCCCCGCGCCGCACTCCTGCCCGGCGGGAACGACGAATCATCGCGCTGCGGGTCAACCGCCGCTGGGGGCCGGCGAGGATCGGTTACCTGCTCGGTATCCACCCGTCCACCGTGCACAATGTCCTCTCCGGTACCGGCTTGCCAGGCTGTCGTGGCTGGACCGGGCCACCGGCAGGGTGATCCGCCGCTACGAGCACCAGAACCCCGGGGACATGGTCCACGTGGACATCAAGAAACTCGGCCGGATTCCTGACGGCGGCGGACACCGCGTGACCGGCCGGGCCGCGGGGAACCGGAACAAGACCGGCACAAACGCCAACCGCAGGCCCGGCTACGCTTACCTGCATAACGCAGTCGATGACCACTCCCGCTTTGCCTACACCGAGATCCTCTCTGACGAGAAGAAAGAAACCGCCGCCGGCTTCTGGGAACGGGCAAACGCTGCCTTCAACGCCGCCGGGATCACGGTGAGCCGGGTCTTGACAGATAACGGCTCCTGCTACCGCTCCCGCGTCTTCGCCCAGGCTCTCGGTGCGGACATCAAGCACAAACGCACGCGCCCCTATCGCCCCCAGACCAACGGAAAGGTTGAGCGGTTCAACCGCACCATGCTCGACGAATGGGCCTACGCGAAGCCCTACGCATCAGAGGCCGAGCGTGTTGCCGCTTTCCCCGCCTGGTTGCACCACTACAATCACAACCGAGGCCACACCTCACTCAAGGGTCAACCACCCGCCAGCCGTGTCACCAACCTCCGTGGGTAATACACCTAGCTGGACGAACCCCCGCCCGTGAGCCCGGTTCTCCGGAGGTAACGAGTCCGGCTACCCAGGAGGCCGGAGGCCGTGTACGCGAAACATTTAGCAGCCCTGGTCCTGCAGCGTCATCAGCAGGCACGAATAGTTCGAAATCGAATATGCACGTGTACCAGTATCGGATCACACCCAAGCGGTGATCCGAGTTGCCTTCCCCCAAAGGTGAGCACGTCGCCCAGGAGTTAGCCCCCGGCGAAAGGCGGCAGTACGTCGATGACGTCTCCCGGTTTGAGGGCTGCAGAGCGGTCTCGTAGCGCGGTCTGGTTTCGCAGGAAGCTGCACCGGGGGATGACCCCGGCCAGGGAATGGGTGCCTGTTGACCGCTCGACGCTGCGTTCCACGGCCAACATGGCGGCGAGGAGACCGTCCAAGGTGGTGCCTTCGGGAAGATCGAAGTGTTCTTCGTTAACGCCGGTCGCTGCGCAGGCGGCGGCGAAGTATCGTACGAGCATGGTTCTTTAGCCTCCGATGGCGCTCATACTGCGGTCTGGCTGCACAAACTCTTTTGTTCCGAGGCCAGTCTGGTTCATGCCGTGGGCGCGGGGTTTCATCCACATGGCATCCTGCCAGCGCCGCACCAGTTCATCGTCATGCGCACCGGTTCGCAAAGGCCCCAAGAGGTCGAATTCGTCCCGGGAGAAGAGGCAGCTCATGACCTTTCCCTCAGCGGTGATGCGGGTTCGTCGGCAATCGGCACAGAAAGGTTCGCTGACGGACGCGATAATCCCCACGGTTCCCAAAACAGGTCCGGATGCTTCACCGGTAGCACCGTTCCGCTGTCGCACTTCAAACCGTTCGGCTGGTGCGCCGTCCCGCTGACGGCGATCCCGATCCAGGACAAAGTCTGCTGACAGCAGGGTGCGGATTTCGAGGGCGGTAATCATCTCCCGTTCGGTCCATCCGCGTTGGGCATCCAACGGCATTTGTTCGATGAAGCGCAGTTCAAAGTTTCGCTCCAATGCCCATGCCAAGAGCCCCGGGGCTCCGTGGTCATTGATACCCCGCATCAGCACTGCATTGATCTTGACTGGGCCGAGGCCCACGGCGCGGGCGGCTTCGACGCCGGCGAGAACTTGGCCGAGGAACGGGCGCCGGGTCAACTGCGTAAAGATTTCCTCATGCAGGGAGTCGAGGGAGACATTGACCCTGGTTAGCCCCGCCGCTTTGAGCGACTTCGCCTTCTTCTCCAGCCCGACGCCGTTGGTAGTCATAGAGATGGGGAGGCGGGGGTGGCGCTGCCGCAGTGCGGCGATAATATCCACGAGGTCCGGCCGGACCAGGGGTTCTCCGCCGGTGATTCGGAGTTCCCTGACACCCAGACGCTCGACGCCGAGGCTGACGATTCTCTCAATCTCGGTTGCCGTCATGACGGCTTGTTTCGGCAGCCATTGCAAGCCCTCTGCCGGCATGCAGTATGTGCAGCGAAGGTTACATTTGTCCGTGACCGACAGCCGCATGTCCGTTGCTTGGCGGCCAAAGCGGTCCAGTAGTGTCGAGGGAAGGTCGGGCGGGCGCGGATCCGGAGCGGTCCCCTGATAGTTGGTGAGGACGGGGCGCAATGCTGGGATACCTAGCTGAACGGTCATGGTTCAGGCTGATTCAGGGCGCTGGTTGCAGCCGCCGTCAGCGGATGCCAAGATCACTGTCAATGTACGAACCGGGGCGGTTTCCGTTGTCGTGCTGGCAATTGCAGCCACCATCCAGCTGCAGCCGAACGGTCACTGGACTGGATGACTCCAGTTGGATATCCACCGATTCCTTCCCGTTGCTGCTAACTCGAAGAGTATGTTTTTGGTCGTTGAGCGGGGCCATGTAGAAACCTTTTTAAGGAGTTGGGGGTGTACCTTGGTGGCACGGGCCGCGAAGCCGCGTGCCACCAATGCGGGTTGGTGCATCAGGTGAGCAGCTATTGCTTGTCAGCGATCGGACGGCGGGCCTCAACGGTTGGAATGATCCCCGTGGGAGTCCCTCCTATACAGTCCGAGTCGGAGCATTTGTCGGCGCAGTCGTGCCTTGTTACGAGGTCGAACTGCACGCCGCCGTGTTGTTCCACGCCAGTGCGTATGGCCCGCTCTACAACGGAGGTGGCCAGTCGGCGCCGCAAGGAAAGGGGATCCCGGCGGAGGTCCTTGGTGAGGGCAAAGCAGAGCAGCAGCATGACAACTACGAACGGCAGCGCGGCCACAATGGTGATTCGTTGCAGGCCCGCCAAGGCTTCCGATGGTTCGTCGCCACCAGCCAGCAACATGACCGCCGCCACGGCACCGGTGAGGCAGCCCCAGAAGATGACCACACCGCGGCGGGGGTGCTCGGCGCCATTGGAGCTGAGCGACCCCATCACGATGGAAGCAGCGTCGGCACCAGTGATAAAGAAGATAGCGACCAGGACCATGGCCAGCACGATGACGGCAGCGGTGAGCCAGCCGGGCATGCCAAGGTTCTTAACCAGGTCGAAGAGTGCACCATCGAAGTTGACGGACGGGGACCCATTGACCATGGTTACCAGGCCGGGTGTATTTGCCTTGTCGGCCTCCTGCTGGACATGGAAAGCAGCTCCACCGAAGATGCCGAACCAGATCACGCTAACGATGCTGGGCACCAGCAGCACGCCGGTGACGAACTGGCGGATGGTGCGGCCGCGGCTGATGCGGGCGATGAACATGCCAACGAACGGCGTCCAGGAGATCCACCAGGCCCAGTAAAAGATGGTCCAGCTGGTCATCCAGCTACGCAGTGACTCGTCGCCGACCGCTTCAGTCCGGGATGACATCTCGGCCAGGTCGCGGGCGTAGTCGCCGACCGCGGAAGGGATCAGATTCAGGATGAAAAGGGTGGGGCCGGCGATGAAGATGATCAGTGCAAGGACGACGGCCAGGACCATGTTGATGTTGGACAGCCACTGAATTCCGCGGCTGATGCCAGAGACGGCCGAAGCCACGAAACAGGCGGTCAGGACCGCGACGATCACCACGAGCACGGGGGTGCCGATTTCACCGAACCAGCCGTTGGAGGTCATGCCGCTGCCAATCTGCAGGGCGCCCAAGCCCAGGGAGGCGGCGGTTCCGAAAAGAGTGGCGAAGATGGCCAGGATGTTAATGAACTTCCCGACCGGCCCTTCAACCATCCTGACGCCGAAAAGCGACGTGAAGGCGACAGAGATCAGTTGCCTGCGACCCAAGCGGTAGGTCCCGTAGGCCATTGCAATGCCGACAACTGCATACATGGCCCAGGGGTGCAGGGTCCAGTGGAAGATCGAGGTGGCCATGGCGGTCTGGATGGCTGCAGGTGTGCGGCCGTCCACTGTGCCGGGCGGAGGTGAGATGTAGTGGTAGAGCGGTTCGGCCACGCCGTAGAACATCAGCCCGATGCCCATGCCGGCGGCGAACATCATCGCAACCCAGGAAACGGTGCGGAATTCGGGCTTTTCGCCGTCTTTGCCTAGCGGGATGTTGCCGAACTTGCCCAGGGCCAGCCACAGGACGAAGATCACGAAGAGCGATGCCAGGAGCATGAAGAGCCATCCGGTGTACTCCATGACCCAGCTCAGGGCACCCTGGGAGGACGTGGACAGACTGTCCCGGCCAACGAATCCCCAGATCACGAAGGCGACGGCGATGGCGCCTGTGATCCCGAACGTGACTTTGTCGAGGTTCAGTCTGATGTTCCGGCGTGCCGAAACGGCCTGCTCGGTCTTGGCATGGCGCAGCTCTTCAAGGATCTGTTCGTATTCTTCTGAATCCGGCAGGCTCTCTGCGCCTCCGTCTTCTGGATCGAGGACTGCGGGGTTCATGGTTTTTTCCGCGGAGACACTGAAGACTGCTTTAGTGTTCTGCGTACTTCCGGGTTCTGCAGCGGGGAAAGCTGCTGCCAAGCTTTTCTCGGCAGGCAACTCCTCGGGCGTTGAGGGTTTTAAGTCATTGCTTGTAGCCATGAGCGAATCCTTTGCTCGGCGAATCATGAGCTTCACGGTGATGCTGGTCAGACTGTCTGTGAGGTAGTTGTTGTGAGTTTTCGTGAAGCGAGTTGGGTCAATTAATACGTGCAGCGCATATCGCTACGGGGCAACGAAGGCGTTTGGTGATGGGTGGGTGGTTTGGTGGCCGGCATCTTGTCGCACATGCCCTCGAGCCGGTGGTGCGTTTATATCCCGGGAAGGCACGACGGGGTCGGGGGAGACCGCGGATCCACAGGGGCAGGCGAAACGCCACGCGTGGCATTCTCGCTCTTGTATTCTTGCCGTGAAAACAATCCCTGATGCTGTCCGGCCTAGAGCAGCTGGAAGCGGCTAGGCATCGATCACCAGGTCCGTCCGCGCGGTGGAGCAGCAGGGCAGGAACTTGCCGGCAGAGATTTCCCGTGCCCGGATCCCGCCCTGGTGGTTCATCTCGACCTCCCCGGAAAGCTTGACGACCTTGCAGGAGCCGCACATGCCTTCCTTGCAGTTCGCGCCGATCCGGACGCCCGCACGCTGGGCCGCCTCGAGGATGTGTTCGGCGGGGTCGATGCGCACATTGATGCCGGTGCGCATGAAGGACAGGGTGAGGCTGCCTGTTCCGACCGTGTCGAAGCTCGAGGCATCGGGGGACCCGGCTTCCGGCTCCCCGTCCGGACTGCCGTCGGGGGCTTCGGGACAGGGCGCGTCCGGGTCGACGGTTTCCAGCGGCAGCCCCGTGGCCTTCAGGGTTCCGTCGGCGTCGTAGTCGGGCTCGTAGAGGCCGAACGCGGCGGGTTGGCTTTCGAAGTAGTCCTCGGCGGATTCGGCGATCTCCTCGGCGATCTCCTCCGCGAAGTCGGCTGCAAGTGCCAGCTCCGCCTGGTATTCAAGGAGCGTCTGGCGGTCTCCCGAGAAGAACTCCATGTAGATGGAAGTGTCATCGACACCAACCTTCTTTAGGAGCTCGGTGGCGGTGTTCAGGTACCCCTCAGGACCACATGCGTACACCTGGCGGCCGTTGGCGTCCGGGGCCACCTCCTCAAGCATCGCCGCCGTCAGCCTTCCGCTGAGTCCTTCCCACCCTTCCGGTACACTGCGGTCGCCCAGGGAGTAGTAAACCTTGACGCGTGAGTCCACGGAGGCGATATAGGCCAATTCCCGGTGGAAGGCAAAGCCTCCAGTATCTGAGCCGTGGTAGAGCACCACAACATCGGCGTGTCCGGGCAGGGAGTGGATGGTCCGCACCATGGACATGATGGGGGTGATGCCTGCGCCGGCGGCCAGCAAGAGGTACCGTGCCCGCCGGTCGGCGTCGGGCAGGTGGAATGCTCCCACCGGTCCCAGCATCTCTAGGACGGTGCCGGGTTTGACCTTCTCGTGCACCCATGGCGAGACCAGTCCCGTGGGGTCACACTTGACGGTGATGCTGAAGGTCCACGGCTCGGTGGGCGAACTGGACAGCGAGTAGCTGCGGTCCACCGGTTCCTGGTCCTCACCATTCACGGGGAATGCGACGTTCACGTACTGGCCCGCACGGAACGCCAGGGGCGCACCGTCGCAACGGCGGAACACAAAGGTCATCATGGCGCCGGCCTCGGGAACGGTCTCGACGCATTCGGCCATGAACTCCTGCGGATGCCACGGGCCCAATGCACGGGCTGCCCGGGCAGGTGTCTCTGTGCTTCCCATCACCCTGTTCCACGGCATCTCAAGACCGCGAATACGCTGTGGTTCGTGGATTGCCGTTTCAGTGAGGAGTTCAATCATGCCAAGTGCTCCTGCACGCGCTGCACGTACCAGTTGATGAATGCCTCGACCTGGTATTCGCTCTTCATGTAGGGGCCGGGCTCGTAGGCGGGACTGCCGGCACCCTGCTGGCACAGCTCCACGAACGCCTTGTCCTGCAGGTTCGTCTGCTTCCAGGTGTAGGTGAGCTTCTCCAGGTCGTAGTCGACGCCTTCCACGGCGTCGTCAGCCACCAGCCAAGTGGTGCGTACGAGGCTCTGGTGTTCGTTTATGGGGAAAACACCGAACGTGATGACGTGGTCGCCGAGGAAGTGGAACCAGCTGTTGGGCTGCAGGTGCATTGAGCAGCGGCCAAGGCGGAAGTCGCGCAAGTCGCCGAGCAGCTTCTTGGAAAGCCTGCGCCCGTCGGCGGAGAACGATTCACCCTCTCCATCGAGTGATTCCCGTGAGATGCGGATTCCCGCGATGCGCGTGTCAAGCTGCTCGACCACCTCGTAGGGAAGGCCATAGCGGCGGCAACGCTCCTCGAGGGAGGACTGGGCCTCCTTGTTCCGGTCCCACACTTCCTCAAGATGGGTCGGGATCAGGCCCTCCGTCAGGCCCCAAGTGGGGAATAGGGAGCAGGCGAGCTCGGGGTGGCCGTCGCAGTGGTAGCACTCACGGTTGTTCTCCATGACGAGCTTCCAGTTGCCCTCTTCGATGATGTTCTGCTGGTAGGCGATTTTTGTCTTCGAGAGATCATGGGGCGCGAGGTAGGGCTCAAAGATCTTCGCGGTTTCGTCGAAGTCCGTTGGCGGTTCATCCGCAATGCAGACGAAGATGAGTCCGGCGACCTCGCGGCCGTGGGCGCGCTTGAGGCCGAAGCAGCTCTTGTCGAACTTCGTTTCCCCCGGCGCGGAGGCATGGATCAAATTGCCCTCTGGGGAGTAGGTCCAGGAGTGGTAGCCGCAGACCAGGTTTCCGGTTGACCCGGCAGCTTCGGTCAGAACGCGGGCGCCGCGGTGGCGGCATACGTTGTGCAGGACGTTCACGTCGCCGTCGTCGTTGCGCAGCACAATCAGGGAGTAGGGCCCGTAGTCGACGGTGACGTAGTCGCCCGGTTCCGGCAGTTCGGCGGTGCTGGCGGCAAAGATCCAGTGCTGGCCGAAAATGGCCTCCATGTCGATGTTGAAAATCGTCGGGTCGGTGTAGAAGGGGGCATCGAGGGAGAAGCCGGCGCGCCGGAACTCAAACAACTCGGTGATTTCTGCCAGCTGCTCGGCAGGCAATGAGGCAGCGAGTTTTCCGCGTGAGTTGAGGGGCACGTTCACTGAAGCAGTCATGGGTTTCCTCCCGGGAGGGCTGGGGAAGTGTGCGATTCGGGGAGACCACGGAGTTGGTAGGTGCAACCGGCGTTGTCGCAAACGATGTAGCCATGAGATTAGTCACAAACCTTCTGCAATAAAAGCGCAAGATTGCGAAGATTACCATGCACAATAGGTGCATGATCGATGCGAGGCTCATCACACTTCGCGTGTTCGCCCGGTGCGGCACCATAGGGGCGACCGCGGAGCTCACGGGTTATTCTCCCTCTGCCGTCTCCGCGCAATTGCGGGAGCTCCAGCGCGTGCTTGGAATGCAGCTGCTGACGAAAGACGGCCGGGGCGTGCGGCTTACCGCCACGGGCCGCTTTATCGTGGCGGGCTCGGATCCCCTCATTGCACAATGGGAGAGCCTGCGCGCCGCAGCCATGGAGGCCGGCGACCAGGTGCAGGCCCGTTTTGGCCTCGGCGGATTCTCCACTGCAGCCGCCCAGCTGCTCGCGCCGCTGGCCGCCACCCTGCGCACAACACGCCCCCTGCTGGAGGTACAGGTACTCGAGGCCAACCCGGCCCGTTGCTTCGACTTGTTGATCGCGGAACGAATCGACCTTGCGGTTATTGTCGCCATGCAGTCCGACACTTATGTTGAGGACGATCCGCGCTTCGAGCAGACAGTTCTGCTCGACGATCCACTGGACGTGATCATTCCCGGTGACCATCCGCTGGCAGCACGGGAAACAGCGACGCTTGAAGAGCTGGCATCGGAACCGTGGATCACGGAGGCCGCTGGTTCCACCTACCATTCCCTCTTTACCGCGGCGTTCACGGCAGTCGGGGTGACACCGCGCATTGCCCATGAGGCCGTTGAATGGGAAACCCATATCGCGTTCGTGGGTGCGGGTCTGGGCGTCGGCCTGCTGCCACGGCTGGCGCCCCTGCATAGTGCCGAGAACGTGGTTCGGCTACGTATCACCGGTAAGGCAAAACCCACGCGCCGCATCGTCGCCGCGGTGCGCAGGGGCAGCATCGCCTCACCCCTGATCCAGGAGTCGCTCCGCATCCTGCAGGTTAACGCCCATCGGATCCTCACCGCCCGACCCGAAGACGACCTCTGAAAGCCCATGGCCGCGAGTCGTTGCCGACGGGCCAGCAGGTCCAGAAGGTGGCGACACGTCCGCGCAGCCGGCCTTCTGCGCCGCACCAGACGGGCCGCGGCCCCAGGATGAGCCAGAATGCGCCCACAACCGGCCCACGAAAGGGCCGTTTGCGGGCTGGAACCACTCCCAAACCACTCCCGGTGTCTTGATGAGGGCCAATGCTGGCCGCTTTTGTGGCCACCGTTGGCCCCTTGTTGGACCTTGGTTGCCTGGCTATCTAGGTAGACAGTATCTGTCTGTGAATGACATCGAATTCGACCAGGAAATGACCGGCGCGCGCTTCCGCATGCATCCATCGCTCGCTGTGCTCAGCCACGGAGAAAGTCACGGCTACGCGATCGGAGGTCCTTCGGCTGCACGGCTCCACCCGCATCAAAGGCGGGACGCTGCCCGCTCCTGAAGCGATTCGAAGACCAGGGGCTCGTCGAGCACACATGGCAACACGGCCAGACCGGTCGGGCCGAAAGCAGTTCACACTCACTGAGCTAGGCCGCCAGGAATTCGAGCCTGGCGGCGAATGAGCGAAACTCTTACCGAGATCCAGACGACGCGACGGGAACAACCATGAGCTACGAGGAACGCCTGACTTTCAATCTCCGAGTGCGTGGGCTGCCTGAGCCAGAAATAGCTGAAGTCCTGGACGAAGTCCGGGCCCACGAGGCTGCCACAGGAACAGCCGCGGAAGCCGAATTCGGCGCAGCCGAGGAGTATGCGATGCAGTTCCCCAAGCAGAAGAGCCGGACGCGGGGGAAGTACCATTACTGCAATCAGCCCAGCCTTGGCTGTCGCCTATGCCACCAAGCGCTCGATGTCGTCCTGGCGATTCTTGGGGTCGACATTCGTGAGCTCGTCGGTCCGGTCACGCTGTTGCCGGGCACAGGGTTGATCCTGGCGGGCCTGCTGGCTGGATTCCTGACTGATTACTTTCAGCCGGCGCAGCGCTCCCTCACCCGCCAGTTGTGACTTTCTTTCCGCAACTCAGTGCGCAGGCTGGCCGCATGTCACGAGGATGGTCCGCTAGTGATCAGAACGACGTGCGGACAGGTCCGTGGAGGTGCGGCGAGGTGCGGGAAGCTAGGCGAAGGGGTCCCGCTCGGGTTCGTTCCACCACTCGTCGGCCTTGTCCTGGCGTAGCCGGACCCATACGACGGGCACGATCGGTTCATTAGTCATTCTGCCGATGCTAGTGCCCGCCTGACGAGCCGGCGGGTCTTGCCAGAATGAACGCCATGAATGAATGGAAGGACTACCAGCCTGTGAGCTGCTGCCCGTGTCATACGACGCGGAAGATTGCCTACAGTCTGGATGAGGCCGCTGCCCGAGTCGGATGCAGTACTACGCTCCTGCGGCGCCAAATCGCAAACAGCTATGTAGCCAAATCACAAACAGCTATCTAGTGTCCTGCGCCTGAAATTCGCTTCGTAATTATAAAATCAGGATATGGCGAATGTCGGGCGGCCGAAGGCCTTGCTGGATCTGTCGGCTGAAGAACGCGGGACGCTGGAGCGGTGGGCCCGGAGACGGAACTCATCCCAGGCGTTGGCGACACGGTCGAGGATCGTGCTGGCCAGCGCCGAGGGTCTGACGAACGTGGCTGTCGCAGCCCGGTGCGGTGTCGAGCCGCATACTGTGGCGAAGTGGCGGCGCCGGTTCCTGGAGCACCGGCTGGACGGACTGGTCGACGATCCCAGGCCCGGACGGCCGGCCTCGATCACCGCCGACCAGGTCGAGGACGTGGTCGTTGCGACGCTCGAATCCACGCCGGCGAACGCCACGCACTGGTCGAGGGCGAAGATGGCCGAACGCTCCGGGCTCTCGAAGTCCACGATCGGACGGATCTGGCGGACCTTCGAACTCAAGCCCCACCGCGCCGACGGCTTCAAGCTCTCCAACGATCCCTTGTTCGTCGAGAAGGTCTACGACGTGGTCGGTCTCTATCTGAATCCCCCGGAATCGGCGGTCGTGCTCAGTGTGGACGAGAAGTCCCAGGTCCAGGCGCTGGCCCGGTCCCAGCCTGCGTTCCCCATGATGCCCGGCATGCCGGAGAAGCGGACCCACGACTATGTCCGGCACGGGACCACCACCCTGTTCGCCGCCCTGAACACCGCGGACGGGTCAGTGATCTCCAGCCTGCACCGCAGGCACCGGGCCGCCGAGTTCAGGAAGTTCCTGGCCAAGATCGACACCCAGGTCCCCGAGGGCCTGGACGTCCATCTCATCTGCGACAACTACCAGACCCACAAGACCCCGACCGTGAAGACATGGCTTGAGAATCACCCGCGTTTCCACATGCATTTCACCCCGACCTACTCCTCCTGGCTCAACCAGGTCGAGCGGTTCTTCGGATTCGTCACCGAGGACCTGCTGCGCCGCAGTGACCACCGCAGCGTCCAGGCCCTCGAAGCGGACATCCGCAAATGGGTCAGCGAATGGAACACCAACCCCATACCCTTCACCTGGACAAAGACCGCGGAACAGATCCTCGAATCCCTCGGGCGACTTCTGAAGCGAATTTCAGGCGCAGGACACTAGTGGGCGCTACGTCAATTCGAAACCACTCATCGCCCACGAAGAATTGGTCGCATGGCTCAATAGCCTGCCGACAAAGGCCCAGTAGCAGTGGGGACCTGTATCTCAACGGCGAAACGCCCCGCCCTCCGTAGATGTGGTGACAGCGATGGACATGGCCTCGGGATCATCACCGTGGCCAAACGGTTAGTCGGGCGATCAGGGACACCATCCGGAATACGGAAAAGAGGCAGAGGCTGTTGCAACTATGGCCATGGCACCAAGGATTCCTATTCAGGGCGCGGGACGCCGCCGCAGTCAGCGAGGACCGAGGTCACTGTCAACATACGAGCTGGGGCGGTTTCCGTTGTCGTGTTGGCAAATTGCAGCCCCCATCCAGCTGCAGCCGAACAGTCACTGGACTTGAGGACTCCAACTGGATATTCACTGGATATTCACGAACTCCTTCCCTTCGCTGCTAACCCGGAGAGTCTGTTCTTGGTCGTGGTGCTGGGACATGTAGATAACCTTTGCTATGCGTTGGAGGTGGGTGTGCCCAGGCGGCACGGGCCGGAACAAGCCGCGTGCCGCCGAGGGGGGTTGCTACTTAAGGTGCGCAGCTATTTACTGTCCGGGTCCGGATGCTTGGGCTCGACGGTTGGGATGCTCCCCGTGGGAGTCCCTCCCAGACAGTCCGAGTCGGGGCACTTTTCGGCGCGGTCGTGCTTTGTTACGAGGTCGAATTGAACGCCGCCGTGTTGTTCCACGCCAGTGCGTATGGCCCGCTCCACTACGGATGTGGCCAGGCGCCGTCGCAAGGAGAGGGGATCTCGACGCAGGTCCTTGGTGAGGGCAAAGCAGAGCAACAGCATGACGATGACGAACGGTAGCGCTGCCACGATGGTGATTCGTTGCAGGCCGGCCAAGGCTTCCGATGGTTCATCGCCGCCGGCCAGCAACATGACCGCCGCCACGGCGCCAGTGAGGCAGCCCCAGAAAATGACAACTCCGCGGCGAGGGTCCTCGGCGCCGTTGGAGCTGAGCGATCCCATCACGATGGAGGCCGCGTCGGCGCCAGTGATAAAAAAGATCGCAACTAGAATCATGGCCAGCACGATAACGGCTGCGGTGAGCCAGCCAGGCATGTTCATGTTCTTGACTAGGTCAAAGAGTGCTCCGTCGAAGTTGACGGACGGTGTCCCGTTGACCATGGTGGCCAGGCCGGAGGTGTTGGCCTTGTCGGCTTCCTGCTGGACGTGGAAGGCGGCTCCGCCGAAGACGGCAAACCAGATCACGCTGACGACGCTGGGCACCAGTAGCACGCCGGTGACGAACTGGCGGATGGTGCGACCGCGGCTGATGCGGGCGATGAAGAGGCCCACGAACGGCGTCCAGGAGATCCACCAGGCCCAGTAGAAGATTGTCCAGCTGGTCATCCAGCTTCGCAGTGACTCGTCGCCGACCGCTTCGGTCCGGGACGACATCTCGGCCAGGTCGCGGGCATAGGCGCCGACCGCGGAAGGGATCAAGTTGAGGATGAACAGGGTGGGGCCCGCGATGAAGACGATTAGTGCCAGGACGACGGCCAGGACCATGTTGATGTTGGAGAGCCACTGGATGCCGCGGCTGATGCCAGAGACGGCCGAAGCGACGAAGGATAAGGTCAGGACGGCGACGATCACCACGAGCACGGGGGTGCCGATTTCGCCGAACCAACCGTTGGAGGTCATGCCGCTGCCAATCTGCAGGGCTCCCAGGCCCAACGATGCGGCGGTACCAAACAGGGTGGCGAAAATAGCCAGGATGTTGATGAACTTCCCGACCGGCCCTTCTACCGTCCTGATGCCGAAGAGCGACGTGAAGGCGACGGAGATGAGTTGCCTGCGACCCAAGCGGTACGTGCCGTAGGCCATGGCGATGCCGACCACCGCGTACATGGCCCAGGGGTGCAGGGTCCAGTGGAAGATCGAGGTGGCCATGGCGGTCTGGATGGCTTCGGGGGTCCGTCCATCCACGGTGCCGGGCGGGGGAGAGATGTAGTGGTAGAGCGGTTCGGCCACGCCGTAGAACATCAGCCCGATGCCCATGCCGGCGGCGAACATCATCGCGACCCAGGAGACGGTACGGAATTCGGGTTTTTCCCCGTCTTTGCCTAGCGGGATGTTGCCGAACTTGCCTAGGGCCAGCCACAGGACAAAGACCACGAAGAGCGAGGCCAGGAGCATGAAGAGCCAGCCGGTGTATTCCATGACCCAGTTCAGGGCACCCGTGGAAGTGTCGGACAGACTGTCGCGTCCCACGAAGCCCCAGATAACAAAGGCAATGGCGATGACGCCTGTGATCCCGAACGTGATCTTATCGAGAATGAGCTTATGGTTCCGGCGATCCGCAACTGCTTGCTCAGTCTTGGCATGATGCAGCTCTTCGAGGATTTGCTCGTACTCGACGTCCGGCAAGGGCGGTGCGTCTCCTTCCTCCGGATCGAGGACAGCGGGGGTTCTGTCTACTTCGCCGGAGACACTAATGACTGCATTACTCTTCTCCCCACTTCCAGGTTCTTCGTTACGCGGAGCCTCTGCCACCCCATTGTCAGCAGGCAACTCCTCGGGTGTGTGGGATTTTAGGTCACTATTAAAAGCCATGAGCGGGTCCTTTGCTCGGTGAGGCATGGGCCTGCGGTTAAATGTGGCCCTCGGGAGTCAGATGGGCGGAAGGTCGGGGGCCGCGTCCGATTCGATGATCATGATGTTGCCGTCGACGATTTGCACTTCGTGGGTGCGTACCGGCAGTTTGGCCGGGGGTGCGTCCAAGGCAGGTGAAATATTTAATCACCAGTAAAGATATATCAGTTACATCTTATTGCAGGACCGGGTGTGTGTCCAGAGATTTCTTAGCGTCCCTGTATCAGGCTGAGCGCCTCAGCCCGGGCCGCCGGCAGACGGAGCTCCCCGCGGACGGCTGAAGTGATGGTCTTGGCCCCGGGCTTGCGGACACCGCGCATCGACATGCAGAGGTGCTCGCACTCAACTACCACAATGGCCCCCAGGGGCCGCAGCGAACTGACCAGCGCATCAACGACCTGGGTTGTCAACCGTTCCTGGACCTGGGGCCTGCGTGCAAAGACATCGACGAGCCGGGCCAGCTTGCTCAGTCCCGTGACGATACCCTCAGCCGATGGGATGTAGCCAACGTGGGCTACGCCGTGGAACGGCACCAGGTGGTGCTCGCAGGTGGAGTAGAAGGGGATGTCCTTGACGATGACCATTTCTCCGTGCCCAAGGTCAAAGGTCTTATCCAGCACGGCCAGGGGGTCCTCATGAAGCCCGCCAAATATCTCCGCAGCCGCCCGGGCTACCCGCGCGGGCGTATCCACGAGCCCTGGCCTGTCCGGGTCCTCTCCGATCGCAAGTAGATATTCGCGGACGGCCTGCTCAACCCGCGGCCCGTCCACACCCTTGGACGCTGTTGCCGTCGTCATGTCGGCGCTCACGCTTCGGCCCGTTCCAGCCGCACGATGACGGACTTGGATGTCGGTGTACCGCTGGTGTCAGCTACCGAATCGAGCGGCACGAGCACGTTGGTCTCCGGGTAGTATGCTGCCGCACAGCCCTTCGGCGTCGAGTACGAAACGATCCGGAAGTTGTCGGCCCGCCGCTCTGTCCCGCGGAACTCGGAAATCAAATGAACCATGTCACCGTCCCTAAAGCCCAGCTCAGCGATGTCAGCCTCGTTGACAAGAACCACGCGACGCCCACCGTGGATACCGCGGTATCGGTCATCCTTGCCATAGATGGTGGTGTTGTACTGGTCATGTGAGCGCAGGGTCTGAAGGACCAGCCGCCCCTCGGGTACTTTGATGAATTCCAGCTCATTGCCGGTAAAGTGGGCCTTGCCCGACGCGGTCTCGAACTGTCTGGCGTCCCGCGGAGGGTGGGGGAGGACAAAGCCGCCAGGGTGCCGGATCCGCTCCTCGAAATTTTCGAAGCCGTCGATGACCGCCTCGATGTGTTTCCGGACCAGGGAGTAGTCGTCTTTCATCGAGAGCCAGGCAGCTTTAGGCGTGTTGGGCAGTGGGAGGTTGTCACTGTCGGTGAAGAGCTTATGGGCGAGGTTGCACACTATGGCCACTTCTGAGTGGAGGTGCTCGCTGGCCGGCTTAATCCGTCCGCGGGACGCATGGACGGCGCTCATCGAGTCTTCCACCGTCACCCTCTGGTCCCCGGTGCGCTGCGCGTCCTTTTCGGTCCGACCCAGCGTCGGGAGGATCAGCGCGCGTCGGCCCGTGGACACGTGGGAATGGTTCAGCTTCGTGGAGATCTGTACCGTCAGGTCTGTGTTGGCCAATGCCCGCTCCGTGACCACGGAATCCGGGGCCGCCCGGACGAAGTTTCCACCCATTCCGATGAAGACGCGGACTTTGCCGTCCCGCATGGCACGAATCGCCGCAACGGTGTCGTAGCCGTGCTTGCGAGGGGAAAGGAACTTGAACTCCTGGTCCAGCCTGTCGTGGAACGCCTCTGGCATCTTTTCGAAGATGCCCATGGTGCGGTCGCCCTGGACGTTCGAGTGGCCGCGGACGGGGCATACTCCTGCTCCGGGCTTACCGATGTTGCCTTGGAGAAGCAGCACGTTGACGACGTCCCGGAGCGTGGGAACTGAGTGTTTGTGCTGGGTTAGGCCCATGGCCCAGCAGACGATGGTGGCATTGGAGGCCAGCAGGCGTTCGCCCGTGGCCTTGATCTGCTCCAAGCTCAGGCCCGTGGCTTCGACTATTTCACTCCACTGGACCTTTTCGAGGTGCAGCAGGTATTCGTTGATGCCCACGGTGTGGTTATTGATGAATTCGTGGTCCAGGACCGTAGTCAGTCCCGGGGTCTGCCTCCCCTGCGCCTCCGCCTCGAGGAGGTATTTGCCAAGCCCCTGAAAGAGGGCCTGATCCCCGCCGGCCCGGATCTGCAGGAAGTCATCGGTCAGTTGCGTGCCCACGAGCGTTCCGGAGATCGTCTGTGGATTCTCGAACCGGAGGAGCCCGGCCTCGGGAAGTGGGTTGACGGAGATGATGACGGCGCCGTTCTTCTTCGCTTTTTCCAGGGCGCTGAGCATGCGCGGGTGGTTAGTACCTGGATTCTGCCCGGCAACGAAGATCAGCGAGGCTGTCTCCAGGTCGACGAGGCTGACCGAGCCCTTGCCGATGCCGATGGTTTCGACGAGGGCTGAACCCGTGGACTCGTGGCACATGTTGGAGCAATCGGGGAGATTATTCGTGCCCAGTCCCCGCACGAGGAGCTGGTAGAGGAAAGCGGCTTCATTCGAGGTCCGCCCGGAAGTGTAAAAAACTGCCTGGCCGGGATGGTCCATTTCTTTCATCTCCTGGGCAATCAGCTCATAGGCTGCGTCCCATTCGATGGGTGTGTAGTGCGTGGCTCCCTCGGCCAAAAGCATCGGGTGGGTCAGCCGGCCCTGCTGACCCAGCCAGTAGTCGTCCCGCGTTTTCAGGTCCTCGATGGAGTGTTTGGCGAAGAACTCGGGGGTGACGCGGCGGCGGGTGCCCTCCTCGGCCACTGCCTTCGCGCCATTTTCGCAGAACTCGGCTGCGTTGCGCTTTTCGTGTTCGGGCCACGCACAGCCCATGCAGTCGAACCCGTCGACCTGGTTGACTGCCAGCAGCGTTTGGACACTGCGCAGCGGACCCATCTGCTGTAGGGAGATCTTCAACGAGTTCACGACGGCGGGGATGCCGACGGCCTTGGACTTGGGTTTGGTGACAGTCAGCTTTGACTCGTCGATATTCTGTTTGGGGGCTTTTGAAGCCATGTGATCGTTCCTTCAGATCTGGGCAGGAAACAGGGAGCTGGCGGGGTTGCTTGGTGGCAATGCGGTGGCCTCCCGCAGCCTCGGGAGGCTGTCCAGGAGGCCGGGCAAGCGGCCTAGGTCGTTGAAGGTGTAGACGTGGAAACCGGCAAAGAGCGGATCACCTGCCAGCTCTTGGTGAACTTCGCGGATCAGTCGGCCACTGTCGTAGTTCATGAAGTCGCCTCGCCGCCAGAGGGCGCCTGCCATGCCTGAACTGCGGGCCAGCTTGAGCGAACGGCCGACGCCGAGGCGTGCTCCCATGGACACAAGCTTATTAACTGACACCGGACCGGGCACCCCAACCCACACCGGGAGCTCAACGCCGTTTCTGCGGATCGTCCGGAGGTAGTTGCTGATCGCCTCGGCAGAAAAGCACATCTGGGTGATCAGTGATGACGCCATCGGCGCCTTGATCTCGAGGCTGCTCACGAGTTTGTCCTGGCCCAGGTGGGGGTGGCCTTCAGGGTAGCCGGCAATGCCTGCGGAAAAGGCAGGTGAATACGCTTTGACAGCCTCCAAGAGCTGTCCGCTCCAGGAGTAGGGACCCGCGGGGGTGCGGCGGTCACCGGCAACGACAAACAGCTCGGAGACTCCCGCCCCCTGCAACTCCAGCAGCAGGGCATGCAGGTGGGCCTTGCTGGTGATGCTGCGGGCGGCCAAATGGGGAACCGCGTGGTACCCCAGGCGCGCCAGGCGCGTGGATGTTTCTACGGTGCGTTCAGGACCGTGGTGCGGAAGGCACGTCACGCTCACGGAGCCCGGAGTGTCAAACACCAGGGGGAGCTGGGTGAGCAGATCGGCTGAGGGAACAACTTCCAGCCGCACCCTTGCAACAGCTTTATTGCTCATTGCTCTCCATTCGTGGCGTACGCGTTGCAGATCCGGTACCGTCCGGAGCCCTCACCCCTTTCGGAAGAAACTGGAGCCCTTGACATTTTTATGCTTACATATTGATATATCAGTTATAGGAATACTATGTACTGGGAGCTGGGGCGTCAAGGCTCCGCGTTGACTCGTAGAAAACCTCCGCGTAGCCGGATACGTTGCCTCAATTGAAAACCTCCGCGTAGCGGCGTGGTTTCCGGCCGGGGCGGCGGATGGGGGTTATGCCCGTTTTCATGGAGCTAACGATGGACCAGCGGCAAGCTGTGACAAAGAAGAAAGCCCTCGCCTATAAGAGCGCCGATCGTGCAGGGAAATCCCGGATCCTGAACGAGCTGGTCGAACTGACCGGTTGGCACCGCGACTATGCCAGGGTCGCCTTGCGGGAGGCCCTGGTCCTGAAAATCGTCAAGCCCAGACCGGGCAGGACGCCGGTCTACGGCCCTGATCTGCTCCCGCCGCTGATCAGGTGCTGGGCGGTGCTGCGGGCTCCTGCCGGCAGGCTGCTGGCCCCGATGCTGCCGGTTCTGGTGCCGCTATTGCGGCGGGACAAGGAGCTTGCGATCACGGATGATCAGGCTGCTTTTGCTGATGCGCATGAGCGCGGCGACCATCGACCGGAAACTCGTCGGTGAACGGGCGAAACTTTTCCCGCGGGGCCGGTCACACACCAAGCCCGGCACCCTCCTGAAATCCCAGATCCCGATCCGGACCTGGGCCGAGTGGGACGACGCCGTCCCGGGATTCGTGGAGATCGATCTGGTCGGCCACGAGGGCGGCAACAGCTTCGGGGAATTCTGCTTTACCCTGACAGTGACCGACATTTCCACCGGCTGGACGGTGAATCGGTCCGTGCGGAACAAGGCGGCCAAATGGGTCTTTGAGGCCCTCGAACACGTCACCGCTGTGTTCCCGTTTCCCATCATCGGGATCGATTCGGACAACGGCTCGGAGTTCATCAACGAGCACCTGCTCGCCTACTGCCACGCCCACCAGATCACGTTCACCCGCTCCCGTCCCGGGAACAAGAACGACGGCGCGCACGTGGAGCAGAAGAACTGGGCCAGGGTCCGGGAACTCGTCGGCTACCTCCGCTACGACACCGCCGCGGAACTCGAGAAACTCAACGAGATCTGGGAACTGGACCGGATCTTCACCAACTACCTGCTGCCCCAGCAAAAGCTCCTCGAGAAACACCGGCACGGCGCGAAAGTGACCAAGAAACACGACGCACCTGCCACGCCCCACCAGCGCGCCATCCGGCACGAAAAGATGCGCAAGCGCCCGGTCATTCGGATGAACGCCGCCTTCAGGCAGATCAAACCCGGCGCACTCTCACGCCAGATCCTGGCACTCACAGCGCGGCTCGAAACACTGGCCCGAGCCAAACAGCCGGGCGCGGTCAAACCCGTCAACAGGGCCTGGAACAACTGAAAATCCGGAGGTTTTTCAATGAGGCAACGAAGGGGTCAACCGGAGGATTTCAAATGAGGCAACGAATCACCTTTCCCGGAGGTATTGCAATGAGGCAACAGGGGCTCGGACGCATATCGGGAGGAGAGTTGAAAATGGCAAACGCTGGCGGATTACCGGTGGAGGCGGGGGGTCCCTTGGTGCCGCTGAGGCAGGACGACGAGTCCTTTGCCGACTTCGCCTATAGGGTCTTGTGCGATGAATTGATCGTTCTGGACATCAAGCCGGGTGAGCCCCTCAATGATGAAGTAATCTCCAGGCGTCTCGGTGTCGGCCGGACGCCGATCCGCGAAGCTATGAAGCGGCTTGAGAGCGACCATTTGGTGGTGGCCTATCCGCGCCGCGGAACGTTCGCCGCGGGCGTGGACATTAAAGATCTGGCTGAAATCTCCGAGATTCGCCACCTTCTGGAGCCTGCGGCAGCCGCGCGGGCTGCGCGGATTGCGTCGCCGCAGCTTCGGCAGGAGCTTAGGGACTTTGCACGGGAAGTAGGGCAGCTGCTGCCAGGGATGCAGTCGCAGCAGGACCTCATGCGCCTGGACATGCGGGTACACCGGACGATCTATCGCGCCACAGGAAGCCGGCACCTTCAAGATGTCCTGATTCGTTACGACAATCTGGCAACACGGATTTGGAGCCTGGTGCTGGAAAAGCTTCCGCCGGTGTCCGAGCATATTGCCCAGCATATTGAGCTTCTCGAATGCATCGCGGCCGGGGACTCCGAAGCTGCTGCGCGGTTGACCACCCAGCACGTCACCGATTTCGAGAAGCTCATCAGGGCTGTGCTGTAGACCAGGCCAGGACCCGCTCAGCATGAGCTCATACGGGAAAAGCGGCGCCTAGGACTCCAAGGATGGCAGTGGCCTTGGTGCGAATCTCTGCCAGCTCATCGTCGGGGTCGGAGTCGGCTGTGATGGCCCCGCCGATACCCACGGACAGCCGCTGCCCGTCCGCGGGTGAATTCTGGAAGACGGCGCTGCGAATGGTGACCGACAGGTCCGCGGCGCCGTTGGGGGAAAAATAGCCAACCACACCCGAATAGGGCCCGCGCGGTTGAGATTCCAATTCGTCGAGGATGTCCATGCTGCTGATCTTGGGAGCCCCGGTCATCGACCCGGGAGGATAGGCAGCCGCGACCACTGCCGTCCTTGACCGGTCCCCGGCAATTGTGGCTTCGATGGTGCTTACCAGCTGGTGCACCGTTGTGTAAGTCTCAACGTCGCAGAGCCGTGTCACGGAAACTGTTCCCGGTTCGGCATGGCGGGAGAGGTCGTTTCGCATCAAATCCACGATCATGATGTTCTCCGCCCTGTCCTTTGTCGAGGTCGTGAGGTCATGCTTCAGCTGCCTGTCCGCCAGTGGTGACGTGTCCCGTCGTCGGGTTCCCTTGATAGGTTCGGCGCGGACGTGACCGCCGGCGGTGATACTGAGGAACCGCTCCGGCGAGGAGCTCGCGATTGCCACCGCTCCTAGCTGGACGAAGCTTGCGAACGGCGCGGGGCTGGCCCGGCGGAGTCTGCCGTAAAAGTCCCACGGATCCAGGCTCTCGTGGAAATTACTGAAAATTTGGGTCGTGAGGCACACCTCGTAGGAGTTTCCCTGCACGATTTCGTTTTGGGATGCAGCGATTTTTTGAAGGTAGGACTCGGCGGTGTCCGCTGCGCTGAACTGTACGGCCGGCAACCGGCTGCTGAGGCTCCGGGGCGCGGAAGTCAGGCGCCGGATGCGTCGCGCGGCGTTCCGGCACCATTGTCGGCCTTCCGCGCTGGCTTCCGCCAGAAGGTATACGCACCGCGCCTCATGGTCAAACACCACAGCCCGGCTGCAGCGGATCAACGAGGCATCCGGCAGTGGTGATTCCACCGCGTTGCCGCCACACTCGCGCTTGAGCTCGTAGCCCAGGTAGCCCAGCCAGCCGAGGGCGAACCCCAGCCCGGGGGGAAGAGCCGGATCCGGTGCCTGGTTGCTGGACCAATTCCTTTCCAGCCAACTGAAGAAGGGACCTGGAATTCGGGCAACCACCAGCTTTGACTCCACGGTAGTCACGCCGTTCGCATGCTGTGCCCTCATTCCGCGGCTGCCCGAATCGTCAGCCATGATGCTGTAGCGGTTGCGTCCCGCCACGGCGTCCGTGATCGCGTTCGAGCTGTCCAGCCAGACGCGGTGGCTGGAGAGTCCGTAGAATTCGTGGAAGGCCGCTTCCGGATCCGGATAGGCCGCAAGCGAAACACAGTGGAGGGACGGGGAAGCGGACAGTTGCCCGAAACCGCGAACTGCGGCGAGGGCGGGAAGCTGCGCCAGGGCCTCGGCAGCGTGCAGCGGCGCCTCCGGGGTGCGAAGGGTCCAAGACTGTGATCTCCGCCGGCGCCCCGAACGGGGAGTCCTGCGGCCCGGGGATAATCCGGAGCATGCAGTGCCCGGCGTTGCCTCGGCAGGTCACGAAAACAACATCGGGGCATTCGCCGGGCGCGTGCAGCACATCCCGGTCGGTTTGAGTCCGCGCCGTGCAGAAGGAATTCAACACCTGCACGAGCGCGGACACAAAGGCTCGCCCTTCAAGCGATTCCACGCCTTCGGTGGATACGAGAACGGGTTCCACGGGGTAACAGTTGTGCCCGGGGTGGATCATCCGGCCGATCCCGGGACCAAGGCACGCAACTGTTCCCGCGCGGCCTCGGTTGTGTGCAGAAGAAGCAGGGATGTGGTGACGGAGCCGACGCCGCCCGGGACAGGAGTCAGGGCCGCGGCGATGCCCCGCACGCTACCCTCGTCGACGTCCCCGACGAGGGATCCGTCAGGAAGGACGTTGGTGCCGACGTCTATGACTATGGCCCCGGACGAAACATGGCCGCCGTTCAACAGACCGGTACGCCCGGCTGCGACGACCACGACGTCGGCGGTCTTGGTGTATTTCTCCAACGGCCCTGACCTGGAGTGGCAGACGGTAACCGCGGCGTCGCGCTCCAGCAGCAGCAGGGACAGCGGTTTTCCCACCACGGCGGAACGGCCAATGACGACCACATTCCGGCCTGCCAGCGGAATGTCGAAGTGGTCAAGAATCTCGATTACGGCGCGGGCGGTGGCAGGTGCGAACGAGGGCTGGCCCACAGCAAGGCGGCCAAGACTCAACGGGTTCGCGCCATCGACGTCCTTCTCCGGGGCAATGTGCCCGACCAGCTCATCTGTTCCGACGCCGGGAGGCAGAGGCGTCTGGAGGATGATGCCGTGAACGGATGGATCCTCGCTGAGGTCCTTCAGGACTGAGGCCAAGACCTGTCCGGTGGCATCGGGGCCGAGGTCCACGATCCGGCAACTGATGCCGGCACTTTCGGCGGCACGTTCGATGGACCGGACGTACCAGTGCGTGGAGCCGTCGTCGGTGGCCACAACCACTGCGAGCGTGGGGCGTAGCCCGTCGGCTTCGAGGTCCCGGGCCTCATGTTGGGCCTTCTGCTTAATGGTCCCTGCCAGTTGTTTTCCGGAGAGGAGTACGGCACTCAACCGAGAATCCTTTCACGCACGCGCCCCACGAGGGAGTCTGCTGCCAGGATGACCTTTTCCTCGAGGCCGTCGGTTTGGTCAGCCAACCGCGAACGGGCCGCGGCGTCTTTGATGGCCACCACGTTAATGTCGATGTTCACCCGGGCGGTGCTTGCGGCTGCGCGGGCTGCGTCGGCGGCAGCAGCGACATCGCTGATCACATTGGCATTCGCGACCTCGAAAAGTTCCGTGGCAAGATCCACGATGGCGCCGGCGAGCCTAATGAGCTGCGCGGGCGTTTGCGCCGCCAGGATGAGCGCCTCCTGGATGGATGCCGTCCGTGCGGCTTTAAGCTCTTCCGTCCCGGACGGAAGTTTGTACGAATCAATGACGCCTTGGAACGCATGTTGGTCAGCATCCGCCAGGCGCAGGGCCTCGACTACCAGTCCGTCGGCGGCGCTGATGATTCTTTGTACAAGTTCGTCGTGCTGCTCGTATTTCAAGCCGGTGGTGTATCTGGCAACCATGGCGACGAGCGCTGCCCCCTGGGCGGCGTGGAGCGCCGCGGCTGCGCCGCCGCCTGGGGTTGGTTCGCGCGAGGCAAGCCTTGCGAGGTATGCGTTGATTGTTTCTGAACTGATCATGTGTCTTCCTGGGCTGAAGCTTGAGTCGACTGGGCAGGGTTGAGATGCCATGGAAGAGCAGCGGCCCGGACTCTGGTTGCGAGGTGACGAGTCCGGGGCGCGTGCCCTTGAATGGTCTGGCGGGTGGGTTAGCCGCGGAGCCTGGTCATCGTCGGGTCGTAAAGCGGATCCGCGGTGACTGTGGCCTGGATGCGCCGCCCGAAATACTCGATCTCAACCGAGTCCCCAACGCTGACAGCGGCAGGAAGATACGCGTAGGCGATCGGCTTGGCGACGGTGTAGCCGTAGGCGGCACTGGTGACATAGCCGACTGCCTGGTCCTTGTAGAAGACCGGTTCCTTGCCCAGCACGATGCTCCGGCCGTCGTCGACCGTCAGGCAGCGCAAGCGGCGGGCGGAGTTCTCCTCGGTGCGGCCTTCCAAGGCGGCCTTTCCGACAAAGTTTTCCTTGGTCATCTTCACGGCGAATCCGAGGCCGGCTTCCAGAGGGTCGTGCTCAGTGGTCATGTCAGTGCCCCACGAGCGGTAACCCTTTTCCAGACGCAGCGAGCTGAAGGCGGCCCGGCCCGCGGCGATGACGCCGTGGGGCTGCCCGGCCTTCCACAGGGCATCCCAGAGGCGCTGGCCATTGTCTGCGCTCGTGTACAGTTCCCAGCCCAGCTCGCCGACGTAGGACAAGCGCATCGCGGTCACGGTGACGCCGCCGATGACAACCTGCTTGGCCCGGAAGTAACGAAGACCGTCGTTGGAGAAGTCGTCGCTGCTGACAGTGCTGATCAGGTCCCGGGCGAGGGGGCCCCACAAACCGATGCAGCAGGTGCCGCCTGTCGTGTCGCGCACCTGTACCCAGTCGCTGGCGGTTCCGCTTTCGGTCTGGTGACGGGCGGCCCGCTCAAAGTATGCGGTGTCGATGTTTCCGTTGGCTCCGAGCTGGAAGGTGTCTTCGCTCAGCCGGGCCACGGTGATGTCGCTTCGAATGCCGCCGGCGTGGTCCAGCAGGAGGGTGTAGGTGACTGCCCCGGGCTTCTTCGCCAGGTCCGCTGTGGTGAGCTCCTGCAGCAGCTTCAGTGCTCCCGGGCCGGAGATCTCGAGGCGCTTGAGCGGAGTCATGTCGTACATGGCCACCGCGGTACGGGTCTTCCAGGCTTCAGCGGCTGCAATGGGCGAGCTGAACATCGCGGACCAGGCATCACGGGCCGGGGGCTGCCACTCAGCCGGCATCTCCTTCAGCAGTTCCGCGTTGGCTTCAAACCAGTAGGGGCGCTCCCATCCGCCGCCCTCCAGGAAGAACCCTCCCAGTGCCTTGTGACGGGCGTGAAAAGGGCTGACGCGGAGGTTGCGGGGGGAGAGCTTGGGCTGCAGGGGGTGCAGGACATCATAGATTTCTACGAAGTTCTGCTGGGAAGTTTCGCTGACATACTCAGGGGTCAGCTGGACTTCTTCGAAACGGTGGATATCGCATTCACCAAGGTCGATCTGGGATTTTCCGGTGGTCAGGAGTTCGGCAACAGCCCGGGCGATGCCAGCCGAGTGGGTCACCCAAACGGCTTCGGCCACGAAGAAGCCATCGAGCTCCTTGGACTCGCCCACCAGGGGCCCGCCGTCGGGAGTAAAGGAGAAGATGCCGTTGAAGCCGTCCTCGATGTCGCTTTCCCGCAGCGCTGGAAGCAGCTGCTTGGTGGCCTCCCATGCCGGGAGGAAGTCCTCCAGGGTGAAGTCGAGGCGGGAGGGCATGTTGTGCTCGCTGATGCTGTTGGCGTCGTAGGAGCCCAGGTCCGCAAGGTCCACGGGCATGGGACGGTGCGCGTAGGAGCCGATGCCGTAGCGGTCGCCGTGTTCGCGGTAATAGAGGTCCTGGTCCTGGTGCCGCAGAATCGGCAGCGAAGCCCCGTTGGGAAGTTCGTTGCGTCCCTTCTGTGCTGGCACCGGAGTGGTTTTGACGTACTGGTGGGCCAGGGGGAGAAGGGGGACGACCATGCCAATCATTTCGCCGATCTTGGCGCCCCAGAAGCCTGCGCAGGAGACCACGATGTCGGCGGGGATGACACCTTCGGAGGTCTCGACACCGGTCACGCGACGGCCGGACTGCTCAATGCCCGTGACCGTGGTGTTGCCCAGGTACTTGACGCCTGCGGATTCCGTGCGCTGGATCAGCAGCTGGACGGCCCGGGCGGCACGTGCCAGGCCGTCACTGGGGACGTGGAGCCCGCCCAGGATGTCTTCCTCGTTCAGGAGCGGGTAGAGCTCCTTGCACTCAGCGCGGGAAAGGATCTTGCCTTCGATTCCCCACGCGGCGGCGTATCCGAGCTTCCGCTTCAGATCCGCCAGGCGGGTCTCGGTGGTGGCGACTTCGAGGCCACCGACCTGGTCGAAGCAACTGACGCCGTCCTCGGTCAGGGACAAGAACTTCTCAACGGTGTACCTGGCGAAGGTAGCCATGGTCTTTGAAGGGTTCGTTTGGAAGACGAGACCCGGGGCGTGGGACGTGGAGCCCCCGGGCATGTTCAGCGGTCCCTGGTCCAGGACAGTGATGTTGTTCCAACCCCGGGCGACCAGTTCATCGGCCAGGTTTGTGCCGACGATTCCAGCTCCGATAATGACAATGCTTGGCGTCGATGCCATGTGGTTTCTCCTGCTGATTTTCGTGTTTTGTCTTTGCTGGTTTGGTGGTCGTGCTTAGCGGAACACGACAGTGCTGGTTTGGTCCAGCAGCACACGGTGTTCGCAGTGCCACCGCACGGCGCGTGACAGTGCCAGTGCTTCGGCGTCCTGTCCGACTGTTGAGAGGGCGGTCGGTCCATAGCTGTGGTCGACCCTGATGACTTCCTGTTCGATGATTGGCCCCTCATCCAGTTCCGCGGTTACATAGTGGGCCGTTGCGCCCACCAGCTTGACTCCACGGTCGTAGGCCTGGTGGTAAGGGCGTGCACCCTTGAAGCCCGGGAGGAAGGAGTGGTGGATGTTGATAGCCCGGCCTTCCAGCGAGCGGCAGAGGTCGTCGGACAATACCTGCATGTACCGGGCGAGCACGACGAGGTCAATGTTATGCTCGTCCACCAGTTCCAGCAGGCGCCGTTCGGCATCCAACTTTGTCTCAGGGGTTACCGGGAGGTAAATGAAGGGGAGGCCGGCGGCCTCGGCCATGGCCCGGTGGGTTTCATGGTTGGAAACTATAAGGGCGATGTCGCCCCCGAGGCTTCCGCCACGCCATCGGAAGAGCAGGTCGTTCAGGCAGTGGCCGAACTTGGACACCATCACGAGGACGCGTTGCTTGGTCTGGTCATGGAAGCTGAACTTCATGTCGAAGCGGTCAGCGATCGAACGAAATTCTTCCTGGAGCCTCTCCGGGGTGTAGGCCGACGAGCCGGAGAAGGCGGTGCGCAGATGCAGTGTCTGGCGGAGGCCGTCGTCGAACTGCTGGTGTTCGTCGATGTTAAAGCCACGCTCGAAGAGAAAGGTGGTGACCGCCTGGACGATGCCCGCGCGTTCGCCGCACGACAGTGTGAGCACGAACTTCTGCGTCTGGTCTTTCACGCGGGCCTCCGACTGAGGCAGCGTGCTGGTAGATGAGTCTGTCGCCACTAGGGTCATGTCTCCTCCTTTTAGATATATTTCAAGTTTTAGAACTGATATATTAGGACTGGCATTCAGCGTATACTGGTCAGTGGTGGAGGTCAATAGCCTTCTTGGCTTGAATGAAAAGGGGTCCACGCTATGGCTTTTGAAGTTCTAGCAATTGCTGATTCGGCAAAGAGGTCGTTGGCTGACGTGGCCTACGAGCGCATCCGGGACCGGCTGCTGATGCTTGACATCAAGCCTGGCGACCTCATCAATGACGACGACCTCGCCAAGGACCTTGGCGTCGGTCGGACTCCGGTGCGTGAAGCCCTGAAGCGGCTGGAGCTGGATCGCCTGGTAGTTTCCTATCCGCGGAGGGGTACTTTCGCGACGCGGGTGGAGGTCACTGATCTTGCGTTCATTTCCGAAATCCGCACCCAGCTTGAGCCTCTTGCCGCCTCCCGGGCTGCGCGGGTGGCGACGGAGTCGATGAGAGAGCAATTGCGGGCTGTTATGCGCGCTGTCGAGTCTTTCGACACAAGTGCGGCCTCCGTCGTTGAAACCCTGCGCCTCGATGCCCGTGTGCACCAAGGCATTTACGCGGCCGCCGCCAATCCCCACCTCGAAGATGTCCTGATTCGCTACGACAATCTCGCGACACGAATCTGGTGCCTGGTCCTGGATCGCCTTCCCGACCTGTCCCGTCACGTGCATGAGCATGTGGACCTGCTCCGTGCGGTTATCGACGGAGATGAAGCCCGGGCCGCGGAGCTCGCGCGGATCCACGTCACTGGCTTCGAGCACGCTGTGCGCGAAGCTCTTTTCGCCGCCTAGCCCGGATCTCCACGCCAGGAATGGAGCGCAGCCCGGAAGGGCTGCGCTCTAGGCGTTCAAGGCCTTCGTCTGCTTCGCGGCCGCTCTTGGCTCTCCTGGCTAAACCCTCAGAAATCTGTTGACACCCTCCGGAGTCGATAGCATACTTGAGTCACATAACTAATATATCAACAGGATATTAGATAGCAGACTTAGGAGAAATGATGGTCGACGTTCTGACCCGCTCGCTCGCAGAGACCGATCCTCTGATCCATGCCGCTGTGCAGCAGGAACTGCTGCGCCAGCAGGGCACCCTGGAGATGATCGCCTCCGAAAACTTTGCGCCGACTGCGGTCATGGAGGCGCAGGGATCCGTCCTGACCAACAAGTACGCCGAAGGCTACCCGGGCAAGCGTTACTACGGCGGCTGCGAACACGTTGACGTGGTCGAGCAGCTGGCCATCGACCGTCTTAAGTCATTGTTCGGCTCCGAATTCGCCAATGTGCAGCCCCACTCAGGCGCCCAGGCCAACGCAGCGGCGATGTTCGCCCTAATCCAGCCCGGCGACACCATCCTGGGGCTGAACCTCGCACACGGTGGCCACTTGACACACGGGATGCGAATCAACTTCTCCGGCAAGCTCTACAAAGTGGTCCCGTACGGAGTCGGCGAAGACACCCTGCTGATTGACATGGCTGAAGTCGAGCGCCTGGCGGTTGAGAACAAGCCGAAGCTGATCGTCGCCGGCTGGTCCGCTTACTCCCGGCAGCTGGACTTCGCCGAGTTCCGCCGTATCGCGGACCTGGTAGGTGCCTACCTGATGGTGGACATGGCGCATTTCGCAGGCCTGGTGGCCGCAGGGCTTCACCCCAACCCCGTGCCTCACGCCCACATCGTCACGAGCACCACCCACAAGACTCTTGGCGGCCCGCGCGGTGGTGTGATCCTGACCAACGACGCCGACATCGCCAAGAAGGTCAACTCCGCGGTGTTCCCCGGACAGCAGGGTGGCCCGCTGGAGCACGTCATTGCCGCGAAGGCTGTTGCGTTCAAGCTCGCTGCTGAGCCGGCGTTCCGCGACCGCCAGGAACGCACCCTGGAAGGCGCCCGCATCATCGCAGAACGCATGCTGTCCGCCGACGTTGCAGAGTCCGGCGTGACCGTAGTCAGCGGTGGCACTGACGTGCACCTGGTCCTGGTGGATCTGCGCAATTCGGAACTGGACGGCCAGCAGGGCGAAGACCGCCTGCACCGGATCGGCATCACGGTCAACCGCAACGCCGTGCCCTTCGACCCGCGTCCGCCGATGGTCTCTTCCGGTCTTCGTATCGGCACGCCGGCACTGGCCACGCGTGGCTTCGGGAAGGCAGAATTCACCGAGGTCGCGGACATTATCGCTGCAGCACTCAAGCGCGAGTTCAGCGACGAGACCGTGGCGGAACTCCGGCAGCGGGTTGAAATCCTGGCCGGAAAGTTCCCCCTCTACCCCAACCTCTCCTCTGACGCGACCGAGGTGGCATGATGGCCGATCTGCTTCCGGAGCACCCGGAATTCCTCTGGCACAACCCGGACCCCAAGAAGAGCTACGACGCCGTGATTGTCGGCGGCGGCGGGCACGGCCTGGCCACCGCCTACTTCCTGGCCAAGAACCACGGGATGACCAACATCGCGGTCCTGGAAAAGGGCTGGCTCGCCGGCGGCAACATGGCCCGGAACACCACCATCATCCGCTCCAACTACCTCTGGGACGAGAGCGCGGCCATCTACGAGCACGCGCTCAAGCTCTGGGAGATCCTGCCCGAGGAGCTCGAATACGACTTCCTGTTCAGCCAGCGCGGCGTCATGAACCTGGCGCACACACTGGGCGATGTCCGCGAGAGCATCCGGCGCGTTGGAGCGAACAAGCTCAACGGCGTGGACGCAGAGTGGCTGGACCCGCAGCAGGTCAAGGAACTCTGCCCCATCCTGAACATCAATGACAACATCCGCTACCCGGTGATGGGCGCGACCTACCAGCCGCGCGCCGGCATCGCCAAGCACGACCACGTGGCCTGGGCCTTCGCCCGCAAGTGCGACGAACTCGGCGTGGACATCATCCAGAACTGCGAAGTGACCGGCTTCGTCAAGGACGGCAACAGGGTCACCGGCGTCAAGACCAACCGCGGCACCATCAACACCGAAAAAGTGGGCCTGTGCGCTGCCGGCCACAGCTCGGTCCTGGCGGAAATGGCCGGCTTCCGGCTCCCCATCCAGTCCCACCCGCTCCAGGCACTGGTCTCCGAACTGCACGAACCGGTCCACCCCACCGTGGTCATGTCCAACCACGTGCACGTGTACGTCTCCCAGGCCCACAAGGGTGAACTGGTGATGGGCGCCGGCGTGGACTCCTACAACGGCTACGGCCAGCGCGGCTCGTTCCATGTGATCGAGCACCAGATGGCGGCCGCCGTCGAGCTTTTCCCGATCTTTGCCCGGGCGCACGTGCTCCGGACCTGGGGCGGGATCGTGGACACCACCCTGGACGCCTCCCCGATCGTGGGCACCTCCCCGGTGGAGAACATGTTCGTGAACTGTGGCTGGGGCACCGGCGGCTTCAAGGGCACCCCGGCCGCGGGCCTGACCTTCGCGCACACCATCGCCACGGGAACCCCGCACGAACTGAACAAGCCGTTTGCGCTGGAGCGGTTCGAAACCGGCGCCCTGATCGACGAACACGGCGCAGCCGCCGTGGCCCACTAGAAGAGAGTCCGGACATGCTCCTCATTTCATGCCCCAACTGCGGCTCCCGCGACGAGACCGAGTTCCACTACGGCGGCCAGGCCCACGTGGCCTATCCGGAGAACCCTAACGAACTGAACGACCGCGAATGGGCCGAGTTCCTGTTCTACCGCGACAACACCAAGGGCGCCTTCGCCGAACGCTGGCTCCACAGCACCGGCTGCCGCCAGTGGTTCAACATGCTCCGCGACACGGTCACCTACGAGATCCAGGCTATCTACCGCATGGGCGCGGCCCGTCCGGACAAAGCCGCCCCGGCACCTGAGTCCGGCACCGCCAGCACCGCCCCGGACAGCACCACCACCGGGACCGCGGCTCCCAGCATCGCTGCAACCAGCATTGCCACAAGCACAGCCCCCGCCAGCACCACCGCCCCGGAAGGAGCAACCAAGTGACTTCCCAGAACGCCCGCCTCGACGCCGGCGGACGCATCGACCGCACCATCTCCTGGCGTTTCACCGTGGACGGCGAGGAATTCACCGGCCACCCCGGCGACACCCTCGCCTCGGCCCTGCTCGCCAACGGCCGCATCGCCGCCGGCAACTCACTTTACGAGGACCGCGCCCGCGGCATCATGTCCGCCGGCGTGGAGGAATCCAACGCGCTGGTTCGTATTGAACCCCGGTTCCCGGGCCACGTGGCCGAGTCCATGCTCCCGGCCACTACCGTCACCCTGGTGGACGGCCTGAAGGCAGAGCTGCTCAACGGACTGGGCAAGCTGGACCCGGAAGATGACCGAGCCGAGTACGACAAGAAGTACGTCCACACCGACGTCCTGGTCATCGGCGGCGGTCCCGCCGGCCTGGCCGCCGCCCGCGAGGCCCTACGCACCGGCGCCCGGGTGATCCTGATGGACGACCAGCCCGAGTTGGGCGGCTCGCTCCTGTCAGGGTCCACGGCTCCCGGCCTGGCCGAGACCATTGAAGGCAAGCCGGCCCTGGAATGGGTGGCGGACGTTGAAGCCGAACTGGTTTCCGGTGCCGAGTCCACCGTCCTGAACCGCACCACCGCCTTCGGTGCCTACGACGCCAACTACGTCATCGCCGTCCAGAACCGCACCGACCACTTGTCCAGCCCCGCAGCACCCGGCGTCTCCCGCCAGCGTATTTGGCACGTGCGTGCCAATCAGGTGGTGCTGGCCCCCGGCGCCCACGAACGCCCCCTGGTCTTCGAGAACAACGACCGCCCCGGGATCATGCTGGCCTCCGCCGTCCGCAGCTACCTCAACCGCTACGCCGTCGCCGCCGGGCGCCGCGTGGTCATCAGCACCACCAACGACAGCGCCTACGCCCTCGCCGCGGACCTGCGCGCCGCCGGCGTCAAGGTGGCGGCCGTCGTCGACGCCCGCCCGAGCCTCACGAAGGTGGCGGCCGCCGCCGTCGAAGCCGGCACCCGGGTGCTGATCGGCAGCGCGGTGGCCAACACCGCTGCGAACGGCACCGGCCGCCTGAACGCCGTCACCGTCCGCAGCATTAACGACGACGGCGAACTCACCTCCGGCGTTGAAAACATCGCCTGCGATCTGCTCGCTGTCTCCGGCGGCTGGAGCCCGCTGGTCCACCTCCACTCCCAGCGGCAGGGCAAGCTGCGCTGGGATGAGGAGCTGGCCGCTTTCGTGCCCAGCACCGTGGTACCCAACCAGCAGACGATCGGCTCCGGCCGCGGCAGCTTCGAACTCGCGGACGTCCTTGCCGAGGGCATCTCGGCCGGAGCATCGGCAGCCATCGCCGCCGGGTTCGAGTCCGCTACGCAGCCGTCCGTCATCGGCGAGCCGAAGGCAAGCGCCCCCACCCGCCAGCTGTGGCTGGTCCCCGGCCAGTCCGGCACCGCGGATGACTGGCACCACCACTTCGTGGACTTCCAGCGCGACCAGTCCGTGGCCGACGTCCTGCGCTCCACCGGCGCCGGCCTGCGCTCGGTGGAACACATCAAGCGCTACACCTCCATCAGCACCGCCAACGACCAGGGCAAAACCTCCGGCGTCAACGCGATCGGCGTCATCGCCGCCGCTCTCCGCACAGCCGGCGAAGCGTCCCGCGGCATCGGCGACATCGGCACCACCACGTACCGTGCACCGTTCACGCCCGTGGCCTTCGCGGCCCTCGCCGGCCGCCAGCGCGGCGAACTGTTCGACCCCGCCCGCAAGACCTCCATCCACCCGTGGCACGAGGCCAAGGGTGCCCTGTTCGAGGACGTGGGACAGTGGAAGCGCCCCTGGTACTACCCGCAGGCCGGCGAGGACATGGACGCGGCCGTGCTGCGCGAGTGCGCCGCCGTCCGCGACTCCGTCGGCTTCATGGACGCCACCACCCTCGGCAAGATCGAAATCCGCGGCAAGGACGCCGGTGAATTCCTCAACCGGATCTACACCAACGCCTTCAAGAAGCTTGCTCCGGGTTCTGCCCGCTACGGCGTCATGTGCATGGCGGACGGCATGATCTTCGACGACGGCGTGACCCTCCGTCTCGATGACGAGCGCTACTTCATGACCACCACCACCGGCGGCGCCGCCAAGGTCCTGGACTGGCTGGAGGAATGGCTCCAGACCGAATGGCCCGAACTCGACGTGCACTGCACCTCGGTGACCGAACAATGGAGCACGATTGCCGTCGTCGGGCCCAAATCCCGGGCGGTCATCGCCAAGCTGGCACCGGAGCTGGCAGCGGATGGCGGGCTGGAAGCAGAAGCCTTCCCGTTCATGACCTTCCGCGAAACCACCCTCACCTCCGGCGTCCGCGCCCGGGTCTGCCGGATCTCCTTCTCCGGCGAGCTGGCCTACGAGATCAACGTGCCGTCCTGGTACGGGTTGAACACCTGGGAAGCCGTGGCAGCCGCAGGCGCCGAATTCAACATCACCCCCTACGGCACGGAAACCATGCACGTGCTCCGCGCCGAGAAGGGCTACCCGATTGTCGGACAGGACACGGACGGCACCGTCACCCCGCAGGACGCGGGCATGGAATGGGTGGTCTCCAAGGCCAAGGAGTTTATCGGCAAGCGCTCCTACTCACGGGCTGATGCCCAGCGCGAGGACCGCAAGCACCTGGTCAGCGTCCTTCCCGTGGACGGAACGCTGCGGCTGCCCGAAGGCACCCAGCTCGTGGAAAAGGGCATCCCGGCCACCCCTGCCTACGGACCGGTTCCCATGGAAGGCTTTGTGACCTCCAGCTACCACAGCGCCGCCCTGGGCAGGTCCTTCGCCCTGGCCCTGATCAAGAACGGCCGCAACCGCATCGGCGAAACCCTGGTGGCCGCCGCCGGCGACCAGCTCGTGGACGTCGTCGTCGCCGAAACCGTACTTTTTGACCCCGAAGGGACCCGCAAAGATGGCTGAAACAGCAGCACCCGCAACCTCCTACGAGAAGAACCTCTCCCTCCGCGTCAGCCCCGCCGCCCAGCTCCGCGCAGCATTTGAAACCGGCTCCGTCCGGGGGCGTGGTGGAACTGTCCGAAGTGGCCTTCCTGACCATGGTGGGCCTTCGGGTCAACCGGGACAGCAACGCCGGACAGCGCGTAGCCACCGTCACCGGCGGCCTGCCCGCGGCGTGCGGCGCCGTCAGCGGCTCCGGCGACACCTCGGTGCTGTGGCTCGGGCCCGAAGAGTTCCTGGTGGTGGCACCCACCGAAGCCCACGAGTCCCTCGGCGGCGACCTGATCCAGGCACTCCGCGAAGCACTGGCCGACGGCGAAGGCCAGGTGGTGGACCTCTCCGCCAACCGCACCACCTTCGAACTCACCGGACCCCGGTGCCGCGCCGTCCTGGAAAAGGGCTGCTCACTGGACCTGCACCCGCGGGTGCTGAAAGCCGGCACGGCACTGTCCACGGAGATCGGTAACATCCCCGTGGTCCTCTGGAAGACCGGCGAGGAGAGCTTCCGGCTCTTCCCCCGCGCCTCCTTCGCGGACTTCCTGGGCCGCTGGCTCCTCGACGCCATGCGGGAATACGCCTCCCCCGAGGTCCCCTAAATGGCCCTCAGCGTCCTGGACCTGTTCTCCGTTGGCATCGGGCCCTCGTCGTCACACACGGTCGGCCCGATGCGGGCGGCAAAGCTGTTCGCCGACGGACTCAAAGGCGACGGACACCTGAGCGCCACCCGGCGCGTGCAGGCCGAACTGTTTGGCTCGCTGGGCGCCACCGGACGGGGCCACGGCTCGGACAAGGCAGTGGTCCTGGGCTTCAAAGGGCTGGACCCGGAAACCGTGGACACCTCCACTGCCGATGACCAAGTGGCTGCCGCTGCCCTCGACGCCGAACTGTGGATTGGCGGCGACCACCGGGTGGACTTCAACTGGGACGAGGACGTGGTGCTGCACCGGCGCAAGTCCCTCCCGACCCACCCCAACGGCATGACCTTCCGGGCCCTGGACCACGCCGGGGCCGTCCTCAGCGAACGAAGCTTCTATTCCATTGGGGGCGGCTTCGTTGTTGACGGGGACGCCGACGCCGGCGACCGCGTGGTGGCCGACGCCACCGTCCTCCCCTTCCCCTTCAGCAGCGCGGATGAGCTCCTGGAGATCTGCGCGCGCGAAGGCATGTCCATCTCGGACGTCATGCTCGCCAATGAGCTCACCTGGCGGACCGAAGCGGAACTTAGGGAAAAGCTGCTGGCGCTCTGGGCGGTGATGCGCGAATGCGTGGACAACGGCTGCGCCGCGGAAGGAATCCTTCCGGGTGGGCTCAACGTCCGCCGCCGCGCGCCGTCGCTCTTCCAAACCCTGACGGCGGACACCGGCGTCACCGACCCGCTCCGCGCCATGGAATGGGTGAACCTGTTCGCGCTGGCAGTGAACGAGGAAAACGCCGCCGGCGGGCGCATCGTCACGGCACCCACCAACGGCGCGGCGGGCATCGTTCCCGCAGTGCTGCACTACTACGTGAAGTTTGTCCCGGGCGCCAACGACGACGGCGTGGTCCGCTTCCTGCTGGCCGCGGCGCGCCGTCGGAATCCTGTTCAAGATCAACGCCTCCATTTCGGGGGCCGAGGTGGGCTGCCAGGGTGAAGTGGGCTCGGCCTGCTCCATGGCCGCTGCCGGGCTCTGCGAAGTGCTGGGCGGCACGCCTGCGCAGGTGGAAAACGCGGCCGAGGTGGGCATTGAACACAACCTTGGCCTGACCTGCGACCCGGTGGGCGGGCTGGTGCAGATCCCCTGCATCGAGCGCAACGCCATCGCCAGCGTGAAAGCCATCAACGCCGCCCGCCTTGCCCTGCACGGCGACGGCTCGCACAAGGTATCCCTCGACAAGGCCATCAAAACGATGCGCGAAACAGGAGCGGACATGAAAACCAAGTACAAGGAAACCTCCCGCGGAGGCCTCGCCGTGAACGTCATCGAGTGCTGAAGCCCGTGTAGTACCGGTAGCCCCAAGCGTGAACAAACACCTCGGGGTTCGTCCCATTAGAAAATGCCTGGCATCGCCATGCATCCCGCCCCTTTGGAGCAAAGAAGTGACCCTTAGACCACTCCCACACGAACACGTCACCGTCGCCGGCAGCAAACCGAGTAAAGCGGGGCATGGCTGAGATGCTCAAGGGCGGAGTCATCATGGACGTCGTCAACGTCGAACAGGCCCGCATCGCCGAAGACGCCGGTGCCGTTGCTGTGATGGCGCTGGAACGCGTTCCGGCCGATATCCGCGCCCAGGGCGGCGTGTCCCGGATGTCCGATCCGGACACGATCGACAAAATTATCGACGCCGTGTCCGTGCCGGTCATGGCCAAGGCCCGGATCGGCCACTTCGTCGAGGCCCAGGTCCTGCAGTCCCTTGGCGTGGACTACATTGACGAGTCCGAGGTCCTGACCCCGGCCGACTACGTCAACCACATCGACAAGTGGAACTTCACGGTTCCGTTCGTGTGCGGTGCCACCAACCTCGGTGAGGCGCTGCGCCGCATCAACGAGGGCGCGGCGATGATCCGGTCCAAGGGCGAGGCCGGCACCGGGGATGTCTCCAACGCCACCGGGCACATGCGCCAGATCCGCGCCGAGATCGCCAAGCTTGCCGCCCTGCCCGAGGACGAGCTGTACGTCGCGGCCAAGGAACTGCAGACCCCGTACGAACTGGTCAAGGAAGTTGCCGCGGCCGGCAAGCTTCCCGTGGTGCTGTTCACCGCGGGCGGCATCGCCACCCCAGCCGACGCCGCCATGATGATGCAGCTCGGTGCTGACGGCGTGTTCGTCGGCTCGGGCATCTTCAAGTCCGGCAACCCGGCCCAGCGCGCCGCAGCCGTCGTCCGGGCGACTGCCTATTTCGATGACCCTGACGTTATCACCAAGGCCTCCCGCGGCCTGGGCGAGGCCATGGTGGGCATCAACGTGGATGAGATCCCGCAGCCGCACCGCCTCGCCGAGCGCGGCTGGTAAGACTCTTCGCCGCGAGCGTCAAGGAGAACCATGACAACAAGCCCGCGAAAGATGACCACCACCAGCGTCGGGGAACAGCCTGAGGTTCAGGAGGAAACTTGTTCCGGTGAACCGGGCAGTCAGGACTGCCCCTACTGCATCGGCCCGGAAACGGACTAAGAACTATGTCCGCAAAAAGTTCCTGGCCGTGGGCCTCGGAAAGGCACCGGTCAACCCTGCCTAACCGCCGCCACGACGTAAAAGCAGCAATTATTACCGCAGAAGATCAATCACAATCTCGATGAGGAGTGGAACAGCATGCAGCAACTCGCGAACCGGCTCGAACGTCTGGGCACCGAAACTGCCTTTAGCGTCGCCCAAGCCGCGGCCGCTTGGAAGGCGAAGGGGAACCCCGTGTACCCCTTCCATCTCGGCGACATCAACATCCCGACGGCCCCCCATATCGTCGAAGCAATGAACCGGGCCATCGCCGACGGCTACACGGGCTATTGCCCCGGCCCTGGCATCCCGCAGTTGCGTGAAGCCCTAGCCGAAGATATCGGGGCCCGCCGGGGCATCGAGTTCTCCCCAGACAACGTCGTGGTGATGACGGGCGGCAAACCCGTTATCACCAAGTTCCTGCAGGCGGTCATGAACCCCGGCCAGGAAGTGCTCTACCCGAACCCCGGCTTCCCCATCTACGAATCGCAGATCGAGTACCTCGGTGGCACGGCCGTGCCTTACCGCTACCTGCCCACGAGCCAGGGCTTCGCGATCGACCTCGACCAGGTGCGCGCGTCGATCACCCCCAATACTGTCGCAATCATCTACAACGACCTGCAGAACCCCATCTCGGCCGAGTCGACGGCCGCCGAGCGGGAGGCAATCGCACAGCTCGCACAGGAGCACGACCTCTGGGTACTCTCCGACGAGGCATACTTCGAGACGCGCTATGAGGGGGTCTCGAACTCCATCGTGTCGCTTCCCGGCATGGCGGAGCGCAGCGTGATCCTCTACACCTTCAGCAAGAAGTTCGCCATGACCGGATCCCGCCTGGGCTGCGCCGTCGCCCCGGTCGAGATCGCCAAAATCCTCAGCACACTCAACACCAACGATGAGTCGTGCACGACGCACTACGTGCAATGGGCCGGCATCGAAGCGCTCCGTGGCACCCAGGAACCCGTACACCAGATGCTCGACATCCTGCGCGGCCGCCGGGACGCCGCATGCGAACTCGTGAACGACATCTCCGGCATGCACGTCGCCGTCCCACAGTCGACGTTCTACCTATTCCCCGACGTCACCGAGGCCATGGAGCGCATGGGCTACACAGCAGTCGGCGATTTCGCCTCCGCAGCCCTGTACGAAACCGGCGTCTCCTTCTGCACACGTGAACACTTCGGCCGCCGCCAGCCCGGCGAAGACCGCCAGTACATCCGCCTCGCCTACTCGGGCATCGACGTAGCCGACATCCGCGACGGCCTCGGCCGCCTGCGCAAGTGGATCGAGACGACATGAGCCGGGTCGTCGTCACGGGACGTGTACCCGAAACCGCACTCGAAAAGCTGCGCACCGAGCACGAAGTCGAGGCCTGGGAGGGTCCGGAGTCGATCGGCCGCGAGGAGCTCCTGCGCCGGGTAGCCGGGGCCGATGCAGTGGTGAGCCTGCTCACCGAACGCATCGACGCCGAGCTGCTCGACGCCGCCGGACCGCAGCTCAAGGTCGTCGCGAACGTCGCCGTCGGCTATGACAACATCGACGTGCCCGCCTGCACCGAACGGGGCGTCGTCGCCACCAACACACCGGGCGTGCTCACGGAGGCCACCGCCGACATCGCGCTCGGCCTCATCCTCTCGACGACCCGCCGGCTCGGCGAGGGGGAACGGCTCATCCGCTCCGGCAAGGACTGGAAATGGGGCATGTTCTTCCTGCTCGGCAGCAGCCTGCAAGGCAAGACCCTCGGCATCGTCGGCATGGGCGGCATCGGCCAGGCGGCCGCACGCCGGGCCAAGGCCTTCGGCGTGGAAATCGTCTACCAGTCACGCCGCGAGATCGATCCAAGGGTCGCCGCCGAGCTGGGCGCCCGGCGGGTGGAGCTTGATGAGTTGCTGGCCATATCCGACATCGTCTCCCTGCACTGCCCCTACGGACCGGCCACCCACCACCTGATCGGTGCCGGGCAACTCGCGGCCATGAAGGAATCGGCATACCTCATCAATACCGCGCGCGGACCGATCGTCGACGAAGCAGCCCTCGCCGCCGCGCTGCGCGAGGGGCAAATCGCGGGTGCCGGGCTCGACGTTTTTGAGAAAGAGCCCAGCGTGCACCCCGGATTGCTCGAACTCGAAAACGTGGTGCTCGTGCCGCACCTCGGTTCCGCCACCGTCGAGACCCGAACCGCGATGGCGATGCTCGCCGCCGACAACGCCCTGGCAGTGCTCAGCGACGAACGACCGCCCGCCCCGATCAATTAGAGGCGACCGGCGCCCACGCGCGAGACGACAACCGGGCCGAGTACGAGCCCCGTCCCGAAGGGAAGGGACCCGGGACTACTCAGCCTCCGACGTCGTCCGTCTCCGCGGCCGTTTCCCCGAGGAACATGCCCTCCGCAACAGGCACTGCGAAATACGGGGCCAGCCCGGCGACGGAACCACCGTGGCCGCTGCTCTTCGTAGGCCGGACAGATTCCTACTGCCTCCCGGCAACAGCATTTACCGGGCATCACATCTTAGAGAGAGAATATAGTGGCACATATTGGCATCGTGGCCGAGCTAGGTAATGAGTCACGGGTGGCAGCGACGCCTGTCACCGTGAAGCAGTTGTTGGAGTTAGGCTACGACGTTGTGGTCGAGAAGGGTGCGGGGGAGTCCTCGTCCTTCAGAGACGACATGTACGCCGAAGCCGGTGCACTGATCGTCGGCGCCGACGAGGCGTGGGGCAGTGAGGTGGTGCTGCGGATCAACCCGCCCACCGAGGATGAGATCGGCCGTCTGGCCGACGGTGCGACGCTGATCGGGATGTTGAGCCCCGGATTGCGGCCGGAACTGGTGGAAGCGCTGGCGGCCCGTCCAATCACAGCGCTGGCGTTGGACGCGGTGCCGCGGATCTCGCGCGCTCAGTCCATGGATGTGCTTAGTTCGATGGCGAACATTGCCGGGTACCGGGCCGTGATCGAGGCGGCCCACGAGTTCGGCCGCTTTTTCACGGGCCAGGTCACCGCGGCGGGCAAGGTCCCGCCGGCGAAGGTCCTGGTGGCCGGCGCCGGTGTGGCTGGTTTGGCCGCGATCGGTGCCGCCAGCAGCCTCGGGGCCATCGTGCGGGCAACGGATCCGCGGCCCGAGGTCGCCGACCAGGTGAAGTCGATCGGCGGGACCTACCTCAAGGTGGAGGTCGCGGAGGAGATGCAGTCCTCGGACGGGTACGCGAAGGCCACCTCTGAGGCGTATAACGCCCGCGCTGCGGAGATTTACTCGGAGCAGGCAGCCGATGTGGACATCATCATCACCACGGCCCTGATCCCGGGGCGTCCGGCGCCGAAGCTGCTCACGGCCGAGGACGTGGCCGGGATGAAGGCTGGCAGCGTGATCGTGGACATGGCTGCCGGGCAGGGCGGGAACGTCGAAGGCTCGGTCGCCGGAGAACGGATAGTTACGGATAACGGTGTGGTGATTCTGGGGTACACAGATCTTCCGGCCCGTTTGCCGGCCCAGGCGTCCCAGCTGTACGGGACAAACATGGTGAACCTGCTCAAGCTCCTGACCAAGGACAAAGACGGGCAGCTGCGGATCGATTTCGAGGATGTGGTCCAGCGCTCCGTGACGGTGGTCCGAGACGGTGAGAAGACCTGGCCCCCGCCCCCGGTCCAGGTCTCAGCCGCACCCGCAGCTACGACCCAGGTCCCGGCCGCCGAAAGCACTGCGCCGAAGAAGAAGGAAGGCCTCAGCCCGGCCGGTAAGGCCGGGCTCTTCGCCGCGGGCATCGCGGTGCTGTTCGGGATCAACGCGGTCGCCCCGGCGCCGCTGCCGCAGCACTTCACGGTGCTGATGCTCTCCATCGTGGTCGGCTTCTACGTCATCGGGAAGGTCCATCACGCCCTGCACACCCCGCTGATGTCCGTCACGAACGCGATCTCGGGGATCATCGTCGTCGGGGCTCTGCTGCAGGTCACCTCCGACAACGTCGAGATGCAGGTGCTCGCCGCCGTCGCGGTCCTGCTGGCCAGCATTAACATTTTCGGCGGCTTCGCCGTCACCCGGCGCATGCTCGCCATGTTCTCGGCCGGGAAGGCACGTTCATGAGCGCCGCCACCGAAGCAGCAGGAATTCTATCGAGGAGCCTTACCGTGTCTGACACCGTCTCCGGTCCGTTGACCGCCGACTCCATCGCGGGGGCGGCCTACATCGTCGCGGCCCTGCTGTTCATCCTCAGCCTTGCCGGGCTGAGCAAGCACGAGAAAGCTCGCGCCGGGGTCATCTACGGCATCACCGGGATGATCATCGCCCTGGCCGCGACGATCTGGCTGACCCTCCAGGACGCCTGGGGCACCGGCGCCGGCCTCACCGGCCTGGTCCTGCTCGTCGCCGCGGTGATCGTCGGCGGCGCCATCGGGCTCTGGCGCGCCCGCGTGGTCGAAATGACCGGCATGCCCGAACTGATCGCACTGCTGCACAGCTTCGTGGGCCTCGCCGCGGTCCTTGTCGGCTGGAACGGGCACCTCGAAGCCCCGGACCTGTCCCCGGACCTGACAGCGATCCACCACGCGGAGGTGTTCATCGGCGTGTTCATCGGCGCAGTGACCTTCACCGGCTCGATCGTGGCGTTCCTGAAACTCTCCGCCCGGATGAAGTCCTCGCCGCTGATGCTGCCGGGCAAGAACGCGATCAACCTCGGCGCCCTCGCCGCCTTCATCGCCCTGACCGTCTGGTACGTCAACGACTCCCAGCTCTGGCTCCTCATCGTCGTCACCCTCCTCGCCCTCGGGCTGGGCTGGCACCTGGTGGCCTCCATCGGCGGCGGCGACATGCCCGTGGTCGTGTCCATGCTCAACAGCTACTCGGGCTGGGCCGCGGCCGCGGCAGGTTTCCTGCTGAACAACGACCTGCTCATCATCACCGGCGCCCTGGTCGGCTCCTCGGGCGCCTACCTGTCCTACATCATGTGCAAGGCCATGAACCGGTCCTTCATCTCCGTGATCGCCGGCGGCTTCGGCATCGCCGCGCCCGCCGCCGGGGACGTGGACCACGGCGAGCACCGCGAAATCACCGCCCAGGCCACCGCGGACCTGCTCACCGGCGCCTCCAGCGTCGTCATCACCCCCGGCTACGGCATGGCCGTCGCCCAGGCCCAATACCCCGTCGCCGAACTCGCCCACCAGCTCCGCGAGAAGGGTGTGAATGTCAGGTTCGGCATCCACCCTGTCGCCGGACGCCTGCCCGGGCACATGAACGTCCTCCTGGCCGAAGCGAAGGTCCCGTACGACATCGTCCTGGAAATGGACGAAATCAACGACGACCTCGGCGACACCTCCGTAGTCCTCGTCATCGGCGCCAACGACACCGTCAACCCCTCCGCCGCCGAAGACCCCGGCAGCCCCATCGCCGGGATGCCCGTCCTCCGCGTCTGGGAAGCCGAGAACGTCATCGTGTTCAAACGCTCCATGGCCGCCGGCTACGCAGGCGTTCAAAACCCCCTGTTCTTCCGCGACAACTCCCAAATGCTCTTCGGCGACGCCAAAGCCCGCGTCGAAGACATCCTCAAAGCGTTCTGACAGAAAGCACGTCTTTGGCTTCCTGCAGTTCATCCCCCCGCAACTGCCGGCGTACGTACGATCACCCAACCCCCAACGGAGATGAGGACAAAACCATGCCCCAAGATCGAGCTCCGCACAACCGCATTCGCCAAGATGCGGTCCGATCCTTTCCATCCGCCCCGCCACAGACATGCGAGGATTCTGCCGCGCGGGAAATTCCTAGTATTGACGCCTTCGACACCTCACCCTGGGTTGGCCTTCACTATCGGCACGAGTTCCTGCTTCACCACCGGCACGAACTGCTGGCGCACCAGGGGGATGCATAGCACGGCAAGCTTCCATCATCGTCGCCGAATATCTTCTGCTCTCACGCTTCGGGCTCAGCGGCACAGCAGGGGCGGACAGTCCGGCCTGGGAAATGAACGCCACCGGCTGGGCCCTCGTCGCGCTGCCCTTCGCAACGTTCCTGCTCGCGCTGATCTACGGATACGTCCTGGAGCGCAAGAAGAGTGACGACGAGGTCCTGAAAGAGTTCGTTTCCTGATACGGGACTGCTGCGGCACGAGTTCCCGACCCCGCCGCTTCAGCGCCATCATTCCCCGTGGAACCAGCAGACATCGAACGATGAGCACGCAGAACTACCCAACGTGCTCGCCAGGGTAACCCGGGGCAGACCGGACCTGCTTCGGAAACGGAGTCAGAGAAGTTGAAGCTGGCAGGGGCTGAACTTATTCCTTAGGGGCCTAGCCTCGCGGCTGCGAGGCTAGGCCTCTAACTCAGTGCACCCACACCCGTACCGAAGCCCTTCCCGGAGCCGAAAGGAAGATTATGCACACAAGAAACAACGGCAGCCGACAAGTTGACGACTGGGCCTCTGTAGAGGGTGCCACAGCCGAAATCGTCAAAGAAGGACGAACACTGGCGCGCGGCATCATTGACGGGGTGACGACCGATGGAGCCATAGTATGGCTTCAGGAAGACACTGGACGTAGGAGGCTCTACGAAAGGTGCGAGTCCATCGAAGTGTGGGTGACCCGCGACCACCTCGGCCTCAACTACAGAGTTAGCGCAGCTGAAACTATGCAGAGCTCATACCGACCGCCCCACCCGGTACCGGCGTTGGTGACGTGACACGCGGGCAGCCTGTCGCGCGGGCCGGCCGCGGGGTCGCTGATGCAGCCAGACGGCATTGGTGGAGAATTCGTTTATGACCAAGGACGATCGTCGACCCGTCTACTTCCTTTCGGACAGTACGGGCATCACCGCGGAAACGCTCGGCAACACCTTGTTGACGCAGTTCCCCGCGAACCATTTTGACCGCATCACGGTCCCCTTCATCACGACAGCCGAACAAGCCAGATCCGTAGTCAAGACCATCGACGGCGTCGCCGCCAGTGGCCCGCAGCCGATTGTCTTTTCGACCGCGGTCAGCAGCGATATCAGGCAGATTCTGGCGACATGCAAGGGGACCGTCGTGGATCTCATTGGGATGCATGTCGGGCAGTTGGAGCACGCACTCGGCACCCCAGCCAGCGGAGAACCGGGGCGGGCACACGGGCTCGGAAACGCGGCGCGTTATCAAGCCCGTATGGCGGCCGTCGAGTACGCCATGGAGCACGACGACGGTCAGAGCCTGCGTGCGCTCGAAAAAGCGGAGGTCATTCTGGTGGCTCCGTCCCGTTGCGGCAAAACGCCCACCACCATGTACCTGGCACTGCAACACGGCATCTTTGCGGCGAACTTCCCGCTGGTGGACGAAGACTTTGAACGCGAAGGGCTCCCCAAGCCCCTCAGACCGTTCGTTGCAAAGTGTTTCGGCCTCTCATCCAACCCCCTGCGCCTGAGCCAGATTCGCACCGAACGCCGCAGTGGCTCACCGTACGCCTCGCTGCGGCAGTGCGGCTTCGAGCTGCGCAGCGCCGAGCAGTTGTACATATCTCATAGGATCCCGTACCTGAATTCGGCCACCGTCTCAGTGGAGGAAATGGCAGCGTCCATCCTGCAACGGATGAATATTAAGCACTGACGAAACATTTCAATGGGCAATATGTGGCGCACGTCATGTCATGTGGAAAGAGCCCTGAAGACCTGCCACTGTGAAAGAAAATCTACGCCCCCTGACCGGCGATTGCCGGGCACGGGTGGGGGACACTTGCACGCCATCATCTGCAAAGGAGCAGTAATAATGACGAAAGACGTACTTTGGTTTTCCGAGCTTGGACTGAAGGACCTGGACCGCGTAGGCGGAAAGAACGCCTCCTTGGGCGAGATGGTCCAGAACCTGACCTCTGCCGGGGTCCTTGTCCCCGACGGCTTCGCAACAACAGCGGATGCCTACCGCAGCTTCCTGGCAGATTCCGGCTTGGACCAAAAGATTGTCGACCGGCTGGTGGGCCTGGACACTGACGACGTCACTGCCCTTGCCGCCGCGGGCCAGGAAATCCGCGAACTCATGCGCCGGACGCCTTTCCTGCCTGACTTTGAAGCGCAGATCCGGGATTTTTACCAGCAGCTGGTGGACAGGCACGACGGCTCCGAGGACCTTTCCTGGGCCGTCCGTTCCAGCGCTACCGCCGAAGACCTTCCTGACGCCTCCTTCGCCGGCCAGCAGGAGACCTTCCTGAATGTCCGCGGCATCGAGAACATCCTGCTCGCCATCAAGGATGTGTTCGCGTCCCTTTACAACGACCGCGCCATTGCCTACCGCGTGCACCACAAGTTCGAACATGCCGAGGTGGCGCTCTCGGCAGGGATCCAGCGTATGGTCCGTTCCGACGTCGGGGCCTCCGGCGTCATGTTCACCATGGACACAGAGTCCGGGTTCCGCGATGCCGTGTTCGTCACGTCCTCCTACGGCCTCGGCGAGGCCGTCGTCCAAGGCGCCGTAAACCCCGACGAGTTCTATGTTTACAAGCCTGCACTGGAGGCTGGCCGGCCCGCGATCCTCAAGCGCGGGCTGGGCGAAAAGGCCCTTCAAATGACCTACACGACCAACACCGAGGTCGGCCGCACCATCGATCTGATACCCGTCAACACCTCAATGCGGAACCGCTTCAGCATCAGCGACGACGACGTCGAACAGCTCGCGCGGCACGCCCTCGCCATCGAGAACCACTACGGCCGCCCGATGGACATCGAGTGGGGCAAGGACGGAGTCGACGGCAACCTGTATATCCTGCAGGCGCGCCCCGAAACAGTGCAGTCCCGCCGGGCCTCCGGCAGCCTGAGCCGCTTCCGCCTCAACGGGACCAGCCAGGTGCTGGCCGAGGGCCGCGCCATCGGCCAGCGCATCGGCGCCGGCAAGGTCCGCATCCTCAACGCGATCGACCAGATGGCAACCTTCCAGACCGGCGATGTCCTCGTCGCGGACATGACCGACCCGGACTGGGAACCGATCATGAAGCGTGCGTCCGCCATCGTGACCAACCGCGGCGGACGCACCTGTCACGCAGCCATCATTGCCCGGGAACTCGGGATTCCCGCCGTCGTCGGAACCGGGGATGCTACGCACGTCCTCGCCGACGGCCGGGAAGTGACGGTCTCTTGCGCCGACGGGGAGACCGGCGTGATCTACGAAGGCCTTCTGGACTTCAGCGTCGAGGAAACTGAAGTCACCCACCTGCCGGAGGCCCCGGTCAAGGTCATGATGAATGTGGGCACCCCCGAACAGGCGTTCACCTTCGCGCAGCTGCCCAACCACGGGGTGGGCTTAGCCCGGCTGGAATTCATTATCAACCGCCAAATCGGCATCCACCCCAAGGCCCTCCTGAACCTGGACACCCAGCCGGAGGACGTCGCCGCGGAAATCCGGGAACGGATTGCCGCCTACGACAGCCCGCGCGACTACTACATCAAACGGCTGGCCGAAGGGGTGTCCACGATCGCGGCGGCGTTCGCGCCGGAGCCGGTCATTGTGCGGATGTCCGACTTCAAGTCCAACGAATACGCCAACCTGATTGGCGGGCCCGCGTACGAGCCCCACGAGGAAAACCCGATGCTCGGCTTCCGTGGTGCCTCACGCTATCTGGACCCATCATTCCGGGACTGTTTCGACCTTGAGTGCGAGGCCCTGTCTTTCGTTCGCAATGAAATGGGCCTGACCAACGTCAAGCTCATGATCCCGTTCGTGCGGACCCTCGATGAAGCCCGCGGCGTCATCGCGTTGCTGGCAGAGAACTGGCTTGTCCGTGGCGAGAACGGCCTCGAGGTAATCATGATGTGCGAAATCCCCTCCAACGCGCTGCTGGCAGGCGACTTCCTGGAGTACTTCGACGGATTCTCCATCGGCTCCAACGACATGACGCAGCTCTCCCTGGGCCTGGACCGTGATTCGGCCACTGTCGCGGCCGGGTTCGATGAACGTGATCCTGCCGTCAAGAAGCTCCTGAGCATGGCCATCAAGGCATGCAAGGAACGCGGAAAATACGTGGGCATCTGCGGCCAAGGCCCAAGCGACCACGCGGACTTCGCTGAGTGGCTGGTGTCGGAAGGCATTGATTCCGTCTCCCTAAATCCCGACACCGTAGTGGACACCTGGCTCCGGCTCGCCCGCACGGCCGTCGGCGCCGAAGCGAGCTGACATTGCCTCGCAGCGATACCATCTATTTTGCGGGCTGACTCACACTCCCGGCGGTCCTCATCCGGCAGGGCTCGGACCGCCGGGGCTGATAGCGTGTCTACATTTTCGTTCGTAGGGCGCTCAAGAGCCTCGAATTCGTCCCCTTCCAGGGATGAAAATAAACGCCGATAACCGGTTGGACTCCGCGCCGAGGGCCGAATAGGACTGTCCCAGTTCTGACTCTATCTGAGTTGTAGAAAAGGGTTGTTCCCAGAGCTGGCCCGTGCCGCTAGGGTGATCACGGGCGGTGCCGATGAAGGATCGCCCGGTTGGGTGATCAGGTGCCAGTAACGGAGCTGATCCTAGCGATTCGATTCTCGGGAGGAAGCATGACCAGTCCAGAGCAGGATCCAAGCCAGCAGGAAGGGCCCGCGGACGGTGGCGCGGCCGGCGTCCCCGGCATGCATGATGGCGGTGCCGATGGTGGGGCTGACAGCGGTGCCGATGGTGGAGCTGACAGCGGTGCCGATGGTGGAGCTGACAGCGGTGCCGATGGTGGAGCTGACAGCGGTGCCGATGGTGGAGCTGACGGAGGAGCCGATGGGGGAGCCGCGGGACGGGGCATCTAAATTTTGAGCACCACCCGCAAGGACTGTCAGGACCCCGACGCCTTGGAAAGCGGCGGGGTCCTGGAGACACGCCTGATTAAGATTGGCCGTGAGAGGTTCGCCGACGACGTCTGGGGGCGCACGGCGCTGCTCACTCGTGGCGCAAGCGACTTCTCCGATCTGTTCTCTGCCGAGGCCGTCGACGAACTGGTCTCGCGCCGGGGACTGCGCACACCTTTTCTCCGCGTTGCCAAGGGCGGCTCTACATTTCCCGACTCGTCATTCACCTCTCCCGCCGGCGTCGGCGCCACCATCTCTGACCAGCTCGACGACACAGCGCTTTGGCGCAAATTCGCGGACGGTGCCACGCTCGTGCTGCAGGCACTGCACCGCACATGGGAGCCTGTCACGGACTTCAGCAGCAGGCTAAGCACCGAGCTCGGACATCCGGTGCAGGCCAATGCCTACATCACGCCGCCTCAGAACCGTGGGTTCGACGATCACTACGACGTGCACGACGTCTTCGTCCTGCAGATCGAGGGGACAAAACGCTGGATCATCCATGAGCCGGTTCACACAGACCCGTTGCGTGATCAACCCTGGACGGATCGCCGCTCCACCGTGGCCGAGGCCGCGAAAGGCGAGGCCTATATCAACACGGTGCTTGATCCAGGGGATGTCCTTTACCTGCCGCGTGGCTGGTTGCATGCCGCACAGGCGCAGGGCGAAGTCTCCATCCACCTCACGCTTGGAATCCACAGTTGGACCCGCTACGCATTGGCCGAACAGCTCGCCCAGGCCGCGCTCGCAGTGTTGTGCGACGATCCTGAGATGCGCCGTACATTGCCATTGGGCGTCGACGGACCAAACGGGCAGATCGACGTCGTGCGTGAGCGGCTCGCCGCTGCTGTCGTTGAGGCTGAAACCAGTTCTTTGTTCCACCGCACCCGGCGAGGACAGGGTCGCCCGGCACCGCTGGGACCGCTGGCCCAGCTCGCGGCTGTCGGCGGCCTAAGCCCCGAGTCTGTGGTCCGGCTTCGCGATGCACTGGAAGCACGGCTAGAGGGATTGCGCCTGACCACGCGCGTGGGTTGGCTCGACTTCCCAGCGACCGATCTGCCTTCTGTAACGCGCCTGCTCGACGGGGAGATTCACACCGCGAGTGATCTCGGCGTCGAACTCGTTGAAAGACTGTTGCGCGCGGGGGTCCTCGTTCCCGTTGAACAGTGATCTAGACAGTGACTTCGCCACAGTGGCGGCCACGGAGCGCTTCTTCTGCTCTGAAGGCGCCCGGTTGCGCGGCGACCCGATTGCAGGCACAGCGTCGCACGGCGGCATCTGGGTCCTCATCGAGTACCGGGGCGGGTGGCCTCTCAATGGCTTCGAAGGGCTTGGTCTCGAGCCTGAGACCAAAGCACTCGTGCTCTCCGCCACGAAGGCGGCGCGGGCGCGGGTGCTGCTGGTGAGACGGCCCGGCCCCCGCCGCCGTGAGGGTCAGAGCCATTGGGCAGTACTGCACCATGAGGATTCGGGCGCCTATCGTCAGCAATGGGGAACGTGGGGCAAGGATGAGGATCTGGCGGAGATTGCGAGAGCCCTCAGCCTCCCCGGAACGCTCGGCTATCCGCCCGTCATCCTGGTCTGCACTCACAGTCAACATGACCAATGCTGTGCCGTGTGGGGACGGCCCGTGGGACGCGCGCTGAGTGAGCGGTGGCCGGAGCTGGTGTGGGAATGTTCGCATGTAGGAGGTGACAGGTTCGCAGCCAACGTCGTGGTTGCACCCGACGGTGTCTACTACGGAAATCTGGACGGGGGGTCGTCCGTCGCCACGATCGAAGAACACCTCGCGGGCCGTATCCACGCGGAGCATTTGCGCGGATACACGGATCTCTTCCCAGCACAGCAGACCGCCGTCGCGGCCACGCTCAGGCGTTTCGGCCCGGCCGGCCGGAATGACTACAGGGTGGTCGAGACCTCCCGCGACGGTGATCATTGGCGGATCCACATCACCGGATCCCCTCCTCACCCGGCGCGTATCGACATCGAACTGCATGCTCACCGCGGCCCGCCGTGCCGGTTGACCTGCCGCGGACCGGCAATGAGCTCGGCCATGGTCTACGAGGTCATTTCGATCCGCGCAGTCTAAAGGACGGGTTTACCGAAGGCAGTACCTTTATCGGCGAGTCGACGAAGGTTCCAATCGACCCGGCGACCCAGGCCTCGAGCACCGCATATTCATTGAATTCGCCGAGGCGGTGCGCCGCCAGCACACCATCGGCATCTGCTCCGGCCAGGCAGGAATCCTAAAGACACTCTCCGCCAGCCGCAACTCCACTTGGCACAAGGCTGAGACATCGTGCTCGGCTGCGCTGCACTGTGGACCCGCAGCGTCTGGCAGCCCTGATCGAAAAGCGCATTCGGCACAACAGAGAACTGCCGCGCCCCCTGAAGGGAGGGCACGGCAGTCGCTTGGAGTCGCTTAAAATCTGTCAGAAAGGCCGTGTGTACAATGCGCATACTTTGGTAGTCGGACTCGGTCGTATATCGGCCGGACTGGCTCGGATTGGGGATGTTTTCGCGGGTTCCCATTGTTTGCAAGGCCTGGAATGCAGTTCGAGTCCCACCTCGGGCACGTGTTTTCCCTGTTCAGGGCTTTTTAGCCTCTGAGTGTGGACAAATTGTGTTGTGCGGGCCCCTTCGGGGCCTTTTTCATTGGTGGCTGGTGCTATGGCCGGGTGCCTCCTTGCCTTCCTGGATGGACGGGTTGTTGTTTGTTACCAGTTCATGGACGTTCATGGCTCTGCCAACATGACGTGAAAAAATCGAGCTTGGGTTTCGTTTCTAGGTCGTTGGTTGCTCACCGTTCTTCTCTTTCTCGGTTCATGGTGGCTTTGCTGCTTCTTCATGGCGGGTCCGGGGGAGGGCGGCATGACTTGTGCCCAAGCGGTGGGAACCGGTGCCGCCGGACGGCCGCAAGCGCTCTGGCGCGGGTTACCTTGCCCGACGGGGAACCAGCATCGCCGTATTCGGAGCCCATGAAGCTCGCATCGCCGTTCTTCCCTGGATCGACGGTTTTTCCGTCGATATACCTGTTCATGGTTGCTTTCGGCGTCTACTACATGAGGGTGTGGATTTTTGGCGCGATGTCCCGAGTTGACGTGCCTGCTGCCTGGCTGGTCTTTCATATTCCTTCATGGCCAGCCCGTTGGATGACTACATGACGGAATGGTGATTCGCGGACGCACCCTCAGCTGACGCAAACCCACATGTGACTCCCGCTGTCACCCGGCCGCCAAGGAACGAGCCAGAAGTGTCAGGTTGAAATCTAGGACTGCGCAAGGTTGCGTCCGCAATAAGGAAGATGGACTCTATTCCGACGGCTTTGAGGTTGTTGCCTGACGTCAGGTTGGGGTGTGGTTCAACCTGATGGCAGCCCCGTGGGTACCCGCTCTACGCAACCTGTGTGATCTGCAGGTGGTTCACGGTTGCTGTTCCGCCGGTTGCGTAGACGGCCACCTCGGTACTGGTGTCGGCCGGAAAGATTAGCTCGGTCATGGTGACCTGACCGCCTTGGGCGAATATTTCAACAGAGCAGTGGTCCACGAAGATTGTGAGGTGATAGCCCCCGTCCAACGGTTGAATGGGAGCGGAGTCGCAAGAGGGGAAGGTTTCATGGAAATCTGTAATCCCTGATTCCCGGCGGTCCACAACTAAGGAGTCTTCTCCGGGCCGGATGCCCACCCGCGTCCCCTGCACGCCATCTCCCCGGACGATAAGACCGAATTCCTCCCCGCTTCCGGGCGCGAAAGTAGCGTCAATGCGCTGGACCGTTCCGGCCGCGCCGTCCAAAACCAGCGTCGTATCGGAAATGGTAGTTTCTGAAAGGGTGAAGGATTTGGACGGGTCGGCCAGGGCGGTCCAGTCGCCCGCGGGCTGCTGGATCATGGAGACGCTGCCGTCAACGGTCTGGAGTGTGATTTCGCGGGCGAGGCTCATGGGGCTGCGCCAGGGTGTGGTGGGGATGTGGTTGGCGTATTCCCAGTTATTCATCCAGGCAATCATGAGGCGGCGGTTATCCGGGGCGTCGTAAAAGGAGACGGCGGCGTAGTAGTCCCGGCCCCAGTCCAGCCACTGGTATTCGCCCAGCCGGTCGGGATCCTGGACGCCTTCGCTGACAGTGCTGGCCGAGATGAATGATTTCCCGTCGAAGTCGCCAACGAAGTATTGGCCGGCTGAGCCGTTGTTGGGTCCGCCGGGGTTGAGGTTGACGGTTAGGACCCACTTGAGGTTTTCCGGGTCGCCGTCCACAGGAAGGGGGAACAGGTCCGGGCATTCCCAGATGCCGCCGGTGGCGTTCGCCGGGCCGAAGGTACTCAGCGGTTCCCAGTTCTTCAGGTCGTCGGATTTGTAGAAGACCACCTGGAAGTCTTTGGCTTCGACAGCGACCATCACCCAGTAGCTGCCCGCGCCGTCGTCGTACCGGATGACTTTGGGGTCGCGGAAGTCGGCGGACCCGCGGTTAAGCACAGGGTTGCCTCCGTGTTTTGTCCAGCTATAGCCCCCGTCCAGGCTGTAGGCCAGGGACTGGGCCTGGACGCCCTCATGCTCGGAGCCCGGTTTGAAGGCGCTGGTGTAGATCGCCACAAGGGGGGCAACGGATCCGCTGCCGAAGCCGCTGGTGTTGTGACGGTCATGGACGATGCTGCCGGAGAAGATCTCCTCGTTCCCGTCGCAGGCGATGGCGACGGGGTGTTCGGTCCAAGTCAGCAAATCGGTGGAGGTGGCATGGCCCCAGGACATGTTTCCCCAGACGTCTCCCAGCGGGTTGTTCTGGTAGTAGAGGTGGTAGACGCCTTCATGAAAAATCAGGCCGTTGGGGTCGTTGAGCCAGGTGTCCTTCGCGGTGTAGTGCAGGGCCGGGCGGAAGGTCTCAGTTATCGTGTCGGTCGCGGCAGTCATGAAGGTGAGGTCTCATTTCTTGGGCAGGAGTGGTCTCTGCAGGTCCCGTAGGAATGCCGGCAGGTGGATGAGTGGAGCTGGTGGGCGGATGGCTGAGACGCCGACTCACCGCTGAGGAGAGTTAGGGGGCACTTTTTGTCGTTGTCGTGGGCCGCTGGTAGTCCTCGACAATGTCGACGCCGACCTTCTCGGGCTGGGACACGTAGCCGTCCCATTCCTGATCGACTCGCTCCGGTGGGCGAAGGTGCCCTCCGGGTTGTACTGGTACAAGAGGTGATAGGCGCCGTTCCACTGGCTTACGCCGTAGTGACCTTGGAGCCAACCGGCAGCGGAAACCAAGTAGAAGCGGTAGCGAGCGGGTGGGTCTGTTCTGTCATGGGGTTTGCTTGGCTGTGGGTTCAGTTGCCAGCGTGGGTTCAGCCGCCAGTGCATGGCCGCCGGCACCAGCACGTGGGCGGTAGAGGTGGCAGCGCACCCAGTGGCGGTTTTCGGGGTCGCCCACGCGGTGGCGAACGGGTTCCTCGGCCGAGCAGGTCTGGTTTGGGTCGCCGTCGAAAGCGCAGCTGGTCGACGCCATCACAGCCTGCCGCAGCTCGGCACGGCGGACGGGATCGTAAGAGCCTGCCCGGGCCGGATCCGGGACGGCCGAGACCAGCAGCTGCGTGTACGGGTGGGCTGGGTTGGCCAGGAGATCCAAGGACTCGCCCTCTTCAACGAGCTCTCCCGCGAACATGACCGCCGTCCGGTCCGCCAGGTATCGGGCCGAGGCGAGGTCGTGGGTGATGTAGAGCATGGAGATTCCCTGCTCATCGCGGAGCTTTCGCATCAGGTTCAGGACGCCGATCCGGACCGAAACATCCAGCATGGAGGTGGGTTCGTCGGCGAGGATGACCCGTGGTTCCACGGCAAGGGCCCGGGCAACCGCGACTCGTTGGCGCTGCCCGCCGGAGAGCTCGTGCGGGTAGGAGTTCAGCATGTCGGCCTGCAGGCCCACGGTGGTCATGAGCTCCTCGAGTCGCTGCTGCGTCGCTGTCTCGGAGCTGCCGCCCTTCCGGTGGATCGCCAGCGACCTCCGCAGGAAGTGCTCCACTCTGTGGGCAGGATTCAGCGAGCCGAAGGGATCCTGGAAGACCATCTGCAGTTGCGAGCGGAAGGCTCGCGATGCCTGGACACGGTCGCGCTTGAGGACGTCGACGCCGTCGAGCAGGATCGCGCCGGAGCTCGGCTTCTCGAGCCGGGCAACGCAGCGGGCCAGGGTGCTCTTACCCGACCCAGACTCTCCCACGAGGGCCACGATTTCGCCGCGGCCGATGGTCAGGTCGACGCCGTGCAGAGCCCGGACCGACTGACGGGAGAACAGACCGCCAATGGGGAATGACTTACCTAGTCCGCGGACCTCGAGGGCAGGGGTTTGGGTGGAAACGTCTGGACGTGAGGAAGACAGTACAGCGTGGCTCATCGTGCGGCTCCTTCCAGGACGGCTGCTTCAGCGTCGGCACTGACAGATGCCACGAAATGGCCGGGTGCTGCTTCGGTGAGGTCCGGGATGTTCCGGAACTTCACGCCGTCGGGCAGTCCGGTCAGCGGAACCCTCGGACCGGTGAGCGGCGGGAATGCACCCATCAGGGCCTGAGTGTAGGGGTGGCGGGGGTTGGTGTAGACGTCATGGGCTTTCGCGGTCTCCACGATCCGGCCTCCGTACATCACGGCCATACGATGCGAGAGTTCCACCATGAGGGACATGTCGTGGGTGATGAAGAGGACGGAAAAGCCCAGTTCGCGCTGGAGTTCCTTGATTTGGGCCATGATTTCCTGCTGCACTACGACGTCCAGGGCCGTGGTGGGTTCGTCCAGGATCAGCAGCGACGGCTTGAGCGCAACGGCCATCGCGATCACCGCACGCTGGCGCATGCCGCCCGAAAGCTGGTGCGGGTACGACTTGAGGCGAGCGGGGTCAATTCTCACAAGTTCCAGCAGCTGGCCTGCGCGTCGAAGGGATTCCTGGCGCGAGTAGCCGGCGTGGGTGGTGAAGATGTCCGCAATCTGCTCCCCGATAGTCAGCACCGGATTAAGCGAGTTCATGGCCGACTGGAACACCATGGCCACGTCCTGCCAGCGGAAACGCCGCAATTCCTCCGGGCTCATGGCCAGGACGTCCTTGCCGCCAAAGGAGATGCTGCCGGCGGCGATCTTCGCGGGATCCTTGAGCAGCCGCATGATCGAGTTGGCGATGGTCGACTTCCCGCAGCCGGACTCGCCCGCCAGCCCGAACACCTCGCCGGTGCCGATGCTGAAGGAAACGTTGTCGACGGCGGTAGTGGAGCGGGTGTCGCCGACGTACTTTACGGTGAGGTTCCTGACGTCGAGAACGGGCTCGTGGGAGCCGAAGGAGACTTGGGAGACAGTCACTTTGCGGCGCTCCTTTCGGTAATTTTTGGGGTTTTGATCTTCCGCAGCCGCGGGTTAGTAACCTCGTCCACGGCGTAGTTGATGAGCGCCAGGGCGAACGCGACCAGTGCGATGCAGACACCCGAGGGGACGAACACCCACCAGCTTCCGGTGAGCAGGGCGCCCTCATTGCCGGCCCAGAAGAGGTTGTTGCCCCAGGAAACGGTGCTGACGTCGCCCAGTCCAAGGAATTCCAGGCCGGCCTGGGCGCCGATGCCGTAGATGACGCAGGCCAGCAGGGTACCCATGACGATCGAGGCCATGTTCGGCAGGATCTCGCGGAACATGATCCGGCCCGCCCGTTCGCCGGACACCACGGCCGCCGCCACAAAGTCCTTTGAGCGGATGGACAACGCCTGAGAGCGCAATACACGTGCCGACCCAGCCCAGCCGGTGACCACGAGGACCAGGATTACGGTTCCCAAACCCGGCGGCAGGAACGCGGCCAGGATGACAAGGAGCGGCAGTCCGGGCAGGAGCAGGAAGACGTTGGTCACCAGGGACAGTGCTTCGTCAATGAACTTGCCAAAGTACGCCGAGGCCAGGCCCACCAAAATGCCGATGAAGGTGGATGCGAAGCCCACAGTCAACCCGACGAACAGGGAACTGCGGGAGCCGTGGACAGTCAGGGCAAGCACGTCCTGACCTTTAGCCGTGGTGCCGAGCCAGTGCTCGGGAGACGGTTCCAGCGAGGCCATCGCGGTGATCCTGGACGGGTCGCCGGGGAACAGCACGGGGGCCAGCAACGCAAGCGCGATGAACACGAGCATCACGATCATGCCCCCTAGGGCCTTCTTGTTGGTGATAAGTCCGTGGACGAAACTGCGGTTGGGCTTGCGGGCAGCTGTGGGCTCTGTGGGCTCACTGGGCTGCTTCAGAATTGCGGTTGTCATGATGGGTCCCTCAGTTGCTGCGCACGCGCGGGTCGAGGCGGACGTAGAGGATGTCCACCAGGAAGTTGGCCAGCAGCACGGCGGCGGTGATGGTCAGGAACAGGCCCTGCATAAGCGGGTAGTCGAGGCCTTGGACGGCGTTGAGGAGCTGGTAGCCGACGCCGGGATATGCGAACACCACCTCGGTCAGCATGGCACCGCCCACCACGAAGCCTAGGCTCATGCCGAAACTGGTCACCGAGGGGAGCATGGCGTTGCGTGCGGCGTAGCGGAACATGATGCGTCCCGGACGTAGTCCCTTGGCCTCGGCCATGGTGATGTAGTCCTCGGAGTTGGTTGCGATCATCGTGTTGCGCATGCCAAGCATCCACCCGCCGATCGACACCAGCACGATTGTCAGCGCCGGAAGCACCAAGTGGGCGCCGACGTCGGAAAGGAACTCCCAGGTGAAGCCGGGTTCTACACCGTCAGTGAACGCGTGGCGGATGGGGAACCAGCCAAGCACGACGCCGAACAGGTACAGGGCACCCATTGCGAGCCAGAAGTACGGGAACGAGCCGATGAACACGAGCAGCGGCGGAAGCGCGGAGTCGATAGCGCCGCCGCGCCGCCAGGCGGCCAGGATGCCCAGCAAGTTACCTACGACGGCGGCAATCACCAGTGCGGTGCCGCCGAGCAGGAGGGTCCAGCCGATCTGGGCGGCGATGACCTCGGTGACGGGGGCGGGGAAGCGGGAAATCGAAATGCCCATGTTGCCCGTGACAATGTTGTGCAGATAGTCGATGTACTGCTCCCAGATGGGACGGTCGTCCACACCGAGCAGCTTACGGAGTGCGTCGATCTGTTCAGGCTGCATCTTGCCCTGGGTACGGGCAAACATGCGCGAGACGGGGTCACCGGGCATGAAGCGCGGGAGCAGGAAGTTCAAGGTGATGGACGCCCAGAAGGCGATCAGGTAGAAACCCAGTCGGCGCAGGATAAAGCGCACGGTTTCCTCCATTCAGGTATTGCGGTAATGGGGAGGGGGCGGCATGCCCGGCGCGGTGATGCGGCGCCGGGCATGCCGGGCTGCTGGGCCTGCGGGGCCCGGCCCAGCTGTTACTTGCGCGGTTCCAAAGTGGTGAGAATCAGCACCGTGGTAGGAGAACGATCGGAAAGTGTGGCATAAGGGTTGTCCTGCGACGGCCATCCCGTGAAGTGGACGTCGGTGTAGTTGCCCCATTCAGGTCCTGAGAACAGCGGCACCAGCGGGGCGGCGTCGTTGTATTCTTCCTGGAGCTTGTACGCGACGTCCTTCTGCTTGGCTTCATCGCCGGCGGCAACGAAATCCTGCAGGAGCGCATCGGCTTTGGGGTCACCAAAGCGGTGGTAGTTGTCGAACGTCTTGGTGCCGACCGGCTTCACTGTGGTGCTGCCCATGGCATTGTTGAAGTACTTGAACGGGCTGGGATCGTTGGCGCTCCAGACAATGCCGGAGTCAAACGTGCCCTTTTCGTATCCGGCCACCACGGAGGCCCAGTCCGGAGAGTCCACCTTGGCCGTGACTCCCACTGCTTGGAGGTTCTGTGAGATCACGTTGGCTACGGACAGCCAGTCGGAGGAGCTGGCGCCCACGGAGATCTTGAACTCGAAAGGCGTTCCATCCTTCAAGGTGCGCTTGCCGTCGGCCCCCTTGGGGTAGCCGGCTTCGTTCAAGACTTTGTTGGCTTCGTCCACGTTGAGCTTGGTCCAGCTGCAGTTGTCCTTGACGGCCGGGTTCTTCCACTTCTCGTAGTTGCCGGAAAGGCCGGTGCAGTCGGCGGGCTGGGCGTAGCCGCTCATCCCGATCTTGGTCACTTGGTCGCGGTCCACGGCCATGCTGAGCGCCTTGCGCACCTTTGGGTCGTTAAACGGAGCCTTGGTGGTGTTGAGCTGCCAATTGATCATGGCACCCGTGGGCGGGAACCAGTAGTGGCGGTGCTCCTTATCTTTGGAGATGAAGGTCTTCTCGATGTTTGGGATGAACTGGGTGGACCAGTCGACATCCCCGTTGACGCTGGCCAGATTGGCTGCGTCGTTGCCGGACATTGCAAGCATCTTGATGCCAGCAATCTTCTGTTTTTCCGGCTGCCAGTAGTTGGGGTTTTTCTTGAGTGCGTAGGACTGAGCCTGGAAGGAATCGACCTCTGTGTAAGGTCCTGTTCCCACGGGCGTGGCGTTGGCGTCCTTCGCCGGGTCGGCGATCGCAGACCAGATGTGCTTGGGCAGAATGGGTAGCTGGCCCACTTCGTAGAGCGCCGGAGACCAAGGTTTGTTGAAGGTGAAGGTCACCTTGTTGGTTCCCTCGGCGGTGGCGCCGACGAGGTACTCGTAGCCGCCCTTGAGCTTCTTCTGCAGCTCGAACGTGTAGGCGACGTCGTCGGCCACGAGTGGCTTGCCATCGGACCACTTCACACCGTCGCGCAGGGTGAAGGTGATGGATTTGCCGTCAGCAGCAGTCTTCCATTCGGTGGCGAGCCACGGCGTCGTGTCTCCCTTGGCCGGGTTGAAGACCAACAGGGGTTCGTAGATCGCCTGGTTGACCATGGGATTCACCGCGGGCGCAAAGGGATTGAAGTTGCGGTCGAAGGTGCTCATGTCTTCCCGTGGGATGGTGAGCATGGCGTTCGTGTTGTCCGAAGTCGAGGAGCTTGTGCCTGACTTGTTGACGGTGGCTGCACAGCCGGTCAGCAGCAGTGCGCCTACCGCCAGCCCGGCCGCGGTGATGCGGGCAGACCTCAGGTATCGGGGTTGTGTCATGATGGTTATCTCTTTCCTATCTTCATCAGCAAGGTGAAGGGGTGGGTAAGGGTTAGCTCTTCGAAATTGATTTCGCGGTCAGACCGAAGAGCGTTCTAGCAGCGGACAGTCGACCAATTGCTGGTCGGCAGTGATCGGCTGTCCTGCTGTCAGAGCGGCGAGCGTCTGGACTCCCAGAGCGCCCATTTTTTCGAATGGCAACGCAACCGTGGTCAGCTTTGGCCTGAGGTAGGCTGCAATGAGTTCCTGGTTGTCGAAGCCGATCACGGCGATGTCTGCGGGGATGGTCAGTCCCCGTTCCTTGATGGCGTCGTAAGCGCCCATCGCCATGCGGTCGTTGAGGCAGAACAGCGCGGTTGGCCTGTCCTCCTGTGGGTAGCGGTCCAGGATGTGGCACGCGGCCTCATACCCGCCGTCCGCCGTGGCAAATCCGGGCACCACGAGCTCCGGGTCCAGCTCGAAACCGGCTTCGGCAAGTGCTTCGCGTGCACCCTCCAAACGCCCGATTGCTGCGGGAATAGCCGGGTCCAGGTTGATGACTCCGATCCTGCGGTGGCCGGCCCGGAGCAAACGTTCGACGGCGAGGCGGCCCCCGGCACGTTCGTCCGGGACAATCGAGGGCAGCTTCCCGTCGGCGTCGAAGCAGTTGATCAGGACGGTGGGTACTTCCTTGGTGCTTTCCGGCACGTGCACGCCACGGTGGAACGTGGCTGCGTAGAGAAGTCCTTCCACGCGCTGCTCCAGCAGCTTTTCGGTTGCGGCGTCTTCCATGCCCTGGTTGGGTCCTACGGCATCGGCCTGGTCGGAGGGTGCGATGAGCAGGAACTTGCGGTCGAGCCAGGCTTGGTCTTGAGCACCCTTGATGATGTCGACGGCGAAAGGTGCCGTCACGATCTCGGTGACAATGCCGTACCAATCACTGCGCTGGGATGCCAGTGCACGCGCTCCGGCGTTCGGGCGGTAGCCCAGGGCCTGGACAGCTTCGTTGATCCGAATGCGGGTCTCCTCGGAGATGCTGGCATTTTCGCGGTTGCTCAGCACGAACGAGACCGCGGTCCGGGAAACGCCGGCGTGCTTGGCAACATCATTCATGGTCACACCCCGCTGCCGTGCAGCCCCGGAGTGGTTCGGGGTGGTGGTCTTCGCCATTGAATGCTCCGGTGGTGGTCGGTGATGGTGCCATTAGGTAACGCGCGTTACTCGGGTATGTGATCGAGGTTACGCGCGTTACTATATCGCTGTCAAGGGTTTCTTATCCGGGCGTGAAGTCGCCGCATTGCCGACGTTCAGCGCAGTCGCCTGGAGGGTCGTGTCAGGAGTGCAATTGCAGCTGGGGCTGAAGCTGAAGCGTCGCCCGGAGTTCATCTTCAGTGGGAGGCCGGGCGCCGGCCCGGGATACGGTGATCGCGGCTGCAGTGGCCGCTGTGCGTCCGAGCTGGTCAAGGACGGATGGCGCGAGGCCGCCTGTTCCGCGGGTGAGGAGGCCCAGGATCAGGGCCGACATGTAGGAGTCGCCAGCGCCGATGGTGTCAACCACAGGGGTTTTCACTGCCGGGATGCTGAGGGAGGCGGCGGGTGTGGCGAGCAGTGAGCCTGATGAGCCCTTGGTGATGACAGCCAGGTCCGCTCCCAGCCCAAGGATGTGGGTTGCGGTTTCCTCCAGGGCCTTCTTCGGGTAGAGCCATTATGCGTCCTCATCGCTGAGTTTGACGACGGTGCTGAGGTGTACCAGTTCCTCGAAAGCGTGCAGTGCTTCGGCATGGGTTCCGAGCAGGGCTGGCCTGATGTTGGGATCGTAGGTGATGATGCACTCGCTGCGGAGTTCCTGGAGTGTTGCTTTAACGTTGCCGGCGCCTGGTGAGAGGAAACTAGCGATCGAACCGGTGTGAACGACCCTCGGGGGAGTACGTGCAGGATCCAGGGGTTCCACGTCCCAGGTGATGTCGAAGGCGTAGTTCGCCGAGCCATCGCGGGCGATGGTGGCGGTCGCCGTCGACGTTCTCTCCAGCGACGGTCGCCCGCCTGCTCTCGGGTGCCGCGCCTCGGTGACCGACACGGCACGAGCTCAACCGCAGACTCATTGCCCGGGGCGGGTTCCGGAGCCCACAACGAATATCTAAGGAACTATGAAGTTTCATTGGATGCGCGGCAGCTCGTGGAGACAGTCGACGCGCGAGTGGTGGGCGTAGGCATCTGATCTTGGACGACAGCCTCCGGGAAAAGGTCCCTTTACCTCGCGGGGCATTACTGTGACAGCGCCGGCTTCCAGGGACCGCCACAGCGTCAATCGGCTTCAGCTAACAGGGAAGACAACCCAGAGACGTAGCTGGACACAGGCCCGAGATTGCAAAATGCCGCTACCATCCCGAGAGAGCGATCCATGTTGGTGGCTTGATCGGCTTGGCGCCCGCGTCTAGGTGTATTAACCACAGACGTTAGTGACGATCGGCGTGGTGTGGTGACATGAAGAAGACCTCCGAGTGGAGTGGGGCTTGTCTAGAGTCCAATTCCACAAACGGAGGTCTTCAATGTCCCACCCTAATGCTTTTCTCGCCCGCAGGGGACGGATCGAGCTGGCAAAGTGCATTGTCGAGGACGGCTGGCCGTTACGTCGGGCTGCAGAACGTTTTCAGGTCTCCGTCCCGACCGCGGCGCGCTGGGCCAGCCGCTACCGGGAGCTGGGCGAAGACGGCATGGAGGACCTCTCCAGCCGGCCGTCCCGGTCCCCGCGCCGCACTCCTGCCCGGCGGGAACGACGAATCATCGCGCTGCGGGTCAACCGCCGCTGGGGCCGGCGAGGATCGGTTACCTGCTCGGTATCCACCCGTCCACCGTGCACAATGTCCTCTCCGGTACCGGCTTGCCAGGCTGTCGTGGCTGGACCGGGCCACCGGCAGGGTGATCCGCCGCTACGAGCACCAGAACCCCGGGGACATGGTCCACGTGGACATCAAGAAACTCGGCCGGATTCCCGACGGCGGCGGACACCGCGTGACCGGCCGGGCCGCGGGGAACCGGAACAAGACCGGCACAAACGCCAACCGCAGGCCCGGCTACGCTTACCTGCATAACGCAGTCGATGACCACTCCCGCTTTGCCTACACCGAGATCCTCTCTGACGAGAAGAAAGAAACCGCCGCCGGCTTCTGGGAACGGGCAAACGCTGCCTTCAACGCCGCCGGGATCACGGTGAGCCGGGTCTTGACAGATAACGGCTCCTGCTACCGCTCCCGCGTCTTCGCCCAGGCTCTCGGTGCGGACATCAAGCACAAACGCACGCGCCCCTATCGCCCCCAGACCAACGGAAAGGTTGAGCGGTTCAACCGCACCATGCTCGACGAATGGGCCTACGCGAAGCCCTACGCATCAGAGGCCGAGCGTGTTGCCGCTTTCCCGGCGTGGTTGCACCACTACAATCACAACCGAGGCCACACCTCACTCAAGGGTCAACCACCCGCCAGCCGTGTCACCAACCTCCGTGGGTAATACATCTAGGCGACGCTTGGAGCTTCCCCGCCCAATGCTGCGTCGATCAGGACTCCGGCCGCATGTCGCGCCTGCCCGGCAGCATCGGAGGTGCCGGCGATGGCCGCCGTCGTCTGCGCGCCCTCCGCGAGGATCGCGAGTTGCGGCGCTAGGTAAGGTGGCGCACCAGCCTCCTCTGAGAGAAGGGCGACGTAGTCCTGGAACGATGCTCGGTGAGGCAACTCCGGTGCATGCGGACACCGTTAGGAGATTGGTCCTCGACCCATTGTCGGCGGCTCAGTTGCGTCAGCTTCGTGACATCACATCGCGCATTCAGCAGGCCATCAGGGCTCAAAAAGCGTGGCGACCATCGCGAGAAGTTGACCATCCCCACTCGCATGCACCGTCTTCTTAGAAGCAACCATGGGGCAACCGCGTCAACAGCCGGCGCCTACTTTGCCCGTTTTTCTCGTTGGTCAGCGACCGAGGGTGCGTATCATCCATGAGTCCCGTGCTGCCACGGCTGCCAGGGAGAGTCGGGCCTCGGGTGCTGCTCCATCAAAGATGTGGAAGCCTCCTGCCCATACGTGCAACTCTGCCTGCACACCGTGCGCCCAGAGACCGGTGGCGTATGCCACGTCTTCGTCGCGGAAGACTTCGGCCGACCCGACATCAATGAATGCTGGTGGGAGGCCGGTCAGGTCAATGGCTCGCGAGGGGGCGCTGTAGATGTCCACTCCGGATGTGCCGCGGCGGTCGCCAAGCAGGGCCGTCCACCCTGTGTCGTTGCTTTCACGGCTCCATGAACCGGTCTGGGTGTACTGTCGGCTCGACGCTGTGGTGCCGCGGTCATCGATCATGGGGCTCAGAAGCATCTGCGCGATCAAGGCGGGCCCTCTGCGGTCGCGGCTCAGCAGCGTCACACCTGCGGCGAGCCCCGCACCGGCGGAGGTTCCTGTGATCATGATGCGGTCGGCGTCAACCCCGAGGCTGGACGCGTTCGCGGCGAGCCAGACCAGCCCAGCGTAGGCATCCTCGACAGGGCCCGGGGCGGTTGTTTCGGGAGCGAGACGGTACTCGAGGGAGACGACGACGGCGCCGTGTTCGACGGCCCAGTCCAGAACGTGGCTGATGCCCGTGAAACGGTTGCCGAGGATCATTCCGCCACCGTGCAGATGGTAGATCGCCGGCGCTGACTCTTCGCTGTCAGTCGGGGTGAAGACTGAGGCGACAAGATCGCCGGCGGGGCCTGGAATTTTGTACTCTGCGTGTGTAATTGGGCGGGTGGCCACGAGGTCGTCGAGTGTGGGTCCGAAGGGGTTCGCTCGGAGAAAGCCGATCATATCGGCGGTAACCGTCGTGGGGAGCGGGCTGTTGTCGAGGAGCGCGGCAAGTTCGGCATCGTATGGTGGGCGCACTGGCGTGGTTGGCATGTACTGTTTCTCTCTTTTACTCGGGTTCAGATGTTCGTTCGGATATAGCGGGTTTGGGTTGCGGGATGGTCGTGGCCTTAGTGCGTGTTCGGCCCTGTGACGATGATCTTTCCGCGCAGGTGTCCGGCCTGGCTGAGGGCTAGGGCTTGGGGCAGCTGCTCGAACGGGAAGAGCCGGGCGATCTCCGTGCGGAACGAGCCGCGGGAGGCAAGATCGAGCACCGGCGCGATCGTCTCTGCGGTGAGGGCCGTGGGATCGCCGCCAGCAACGATGGCGCCGCTCGCTGCTGCCGCAAAATCGGTTATGGTCACCGTTCGGGTGGCTGGCACGAGCCCTGCCATACGGCCGATAAACCCTCGCCCGGCAGTGTCGAATGCTGCGTTAACCCCCTGGTGTGCTGCTGCGATGATCTCGTCGAGCATTGTGGCGCCGTACGTTACGGGTATGGCGCCGAGGGAGCGTACATAGTCAAAGTTTGCCGTACCGGCGGTGCCAATGACGGTGTGGCCGTCCGCGACGAGTATCTGGACCACGGCACTTCCCACTGCGCCAGCCGCGCCGTTGACGACGAGGGTGGATTCGGGGTCGGGTGCCAGCAGGTTCAACCCCCGAAGCGCTGTTTCGGCTGATGTCGCCAAGGTGACGGCCCGTTCAGTGGCCAAGGCCTCAGGTATTAGGGCTAGACGGGCTGCTCTGGTGACGGCGAACTCTGCAAATGCGCCGCTGTCCGCGAATCCCACGACGCGGTCGCCGATGGCGAAACCGGCGACCCCTGCACCAAGATCGACTACTGTTCCGGCGATGTCGGTGCCGATGACGGCGGGCAGCCGAAGGGGGATCATGTCCGCGAGGAATCCATTGCGTATCTTCCAGTCCACCGGGTTGATGCCGATGGCCTCGACGCGGACCTTGACCTGGCCGGGCCCTGCTGTGGGCTCCTCGATGTCACCGAGGAAGAGGGTATCGGCTCCGTAGCTGTTAAGAATGTGTGCTTTCAATGTGGTGCTCCATTTACTGTCGTGAGAATGGTCAAAGCTATTTGGTTGCCGACCACATATATGGATAGTTGTTCTCTGCGAGGTACCGGGCGCTAGCACTTCAGGGAATGTATTAGCGCTCGTTGGCTGTTATTTTCGCAACGAGCCGGATAAATCTATGGCGTTCATCGGCTGTGAGGTTGCGGACAGAGTACCGCTCAAGTTCCGCCCATGCGGCGCGGGTCGCCGGCTCCAGACTACGACCGGCGTCGGTGAGGTGAACGAGTGACACCCGGGCGTCCTCGGATGAGCGTTCCCGGCGTACCAGCCCGGCTTCCTCCAGGCGTTTGATGGATTTGGCGATCGTCGAGTGGTCGAGCTTTTGCATGGCGCCAAGCGTCTTTTGCGAAAGGCCGTCGCTTTCCCAGAGCTGCAGCAGGATCAGTTCCTGGCCCGGGAACAGGCCCAGGCTGCCAAGCAGCGCTGCTGCCTTCGCGCGGTGGGTCCGGGCGAGGGCGAACACCGCCCAGCTCACCGGGAATTCGCCCATTGTGTGCAGTTCATGCTCAGGAGTCGGTTCTGTCTTGCCCATGGGGTCCTCGTCATTCGCTGTTCAGGCGTGGGTGTATGTGGGGTAGTCGGTGTATCCGGCTGCCCCTCCACCGTAAAACGTACCCGGGTCGGCCTCTGCCAGGGGCGCTCCCGTGCGGAGACGGTCTACAACGTCCGGATTGGCCAGTGCCCAGCGGCCCAGGGGAATGATGTCCGCGAGGCCCGCCTCCACGTCCCGGTCAAGCTCATTGACGGCGCGACCGGCGCGGAGCACCAGCAAGGCATTCGGCCAGGCGGCACGGATGTCGGTGAGCAGCTCCTCATCACCGAGTTGGAACAGGTGGAGGTATGCGAGGTTGAGTTCTGCCAGTTCACCGACAAGGTGGCGGTATTGCTCGCCGGCATGTTCCCCTTCGTCGATGCCGCCAATCGCCAAACCGGGCGAGAGGCGGATGCCCACGCGCTCGGCACCGATTTCATCGACAACGGCGGCAGCGATTTCGATGACAAGGCGAGAGCGGTTCTCAACCGATCCCCCGTAGTGGTCCTCCCGGTGATTGGAGTTCGGCGAAAGGAACTGATGCAGAAGATAGCCATTGGCCCCATGGATTTCCACGCCATCGGCGCCTGCCGCAACTGCCGACGCGGCAGCGTGGCGAAAATCTGCGATCGTGGCGGCGATATCCCCGGCAGTCATTTCGCGGGGAACAGGTGCTGGCTGCATGCCCGAAGTTGTGAACATTTCAATCCCGGGATCGATTGCCGAGGGTGCGACGGGCTGGCGGTGATGGGGGGTGTTGTCGGGATGTGCCATGCGTCCGGCGTGCATGAGCTGGAAGAAGATCGACGCACCCTGCTTGTGTACCGCGGCCGTCACCTCCCTCCATCCATCCATATGGGCCTGCGTGTAGATGCCAGGCGTCGAGAGGTAGCCCTGGCCGTCAGCGGAGGGTTGCAGGCCCTCCGTGATCAGCAATCCCAAAGAGGCCCGCTGCGAGTAGTACTCGGCAGCGAGCGGGCCCGGGGTGCCGTCATAGTTCGCGCGGCTACGGGTCATTGGGGCGAGAGCAAGCCGGTGCGGCAGGGACAAGCCGCCAAGGTTTACGGGTTCCCAGATGGTCGTCATGATTAGGGCCTTTCATAAGGGGTAAGTAATGACTTTAGTTGCCGACCACATAATAATACATATATGTGGCCGGCAACGCAATACGTTGCCGTTGCGAAGCCACTGCAGCGAGCCGGAGCCTCTCCCCGAACGCCCCGCGTGGTCACTGAGGAGGCATCCCGACGGGGCAGTTACGCCACCGCACACGCGACCGCCTCACCTTCAACGGCACCATCATCGAAACCGGCACCGACTCCTACCGACTCGCCCACACCATCTCCCAACAAAACGCTTAGCCATCCAAAGACAACGAGGCTGCCCAGCGTCCTGCAGGGAACCATTAACGGACATCACACTTAAACCCGCTGGTTGTTAGTCCGCGCTCAACGCCGTGTTGGCGGTGACAATCCGGACCGGACAATGTCCAGGACAGGAATGGGTGAAATCGACTCCGGGCGGCCGCACCTCGGGGTCTGATGCTCCTATCGTGTGTCAAGCGGTGGCGAGCCAGTTTCTGTAGCGATCGGCGAGTTCGGGCAGCGGCCGGGCTTTGCGCTCGATATCGGAGATCCGGGCGGGCCACGTGCTTAAGGCTACGGCCACTTGACTGAGGGTGATGTTCTTTTTCGTGCGAATGGCGCGGAGGTCGGCTTGGACCGTCCTTACTGCTGGGCTGGTAAGGATGCGGTAGATCTCTCGGACGATGGCCCTTTTGAGGCAGCGGATGATTTCCTTCTTGCTCTTGCCATCCTGTGTGCGGCGCTCGACGTAGGCGCGGGTTTTGGGGTCGTGGCGCATTCGGACGAGTGCGATGCGGTGGAGGGCGGCGTTACCCTGTCTGTCGCCGCCACGGTTGAGCCGGTGGCGGGTGGTGCGCCCGGAGGACGCCGGGATTGGCGCGGCGCCGCAGAGCGCGGCGAACGACGCTTCGTTGCGGATCCGCTCTGGGTTGCCGCCCGCGGTCACGACGAGTTGCGCGGCGACCAGGGTCCCGACGCCGTAGACATCCAGCAATGCTGGGTGGTGCGCCTGGACGAGTTCATGCAATTGCGTCTCGATGCCGGCGACGCGGTCTGAGAGCTCCTGGTGGGCGCAAGCCATCGTCTTCAGGGCCAGCCCGGCGGCGTCTTCAGGGCCGGCCAGATCGGATCCAGGACGACTACTGGCCAGACGGCGCAGCAGCGCGTCCGTGTCCAGGTCCCGGTATCTGGCGCGGACCGGTTCTGGAGCGGTGATCAGCAGCCCTTTAATGGCGTTGGAGATCGAGGTCATGGAGGAGACGAACCGTTTCCGCGCGCCGAGCAGGAATCGGATGGATTCAGCGGCGGTGTTGGTGTCTTTCGGGATGGAGATGCCACGGCCGGAAAGCACCGTACGGGCAGCTTCGACTGCGTCGACAGGATCTGATTTCCCATTCATCCGGCGCACCTGCCGGGTAGGGCGCAGGACTTCCAGCACGGTGTGTCCGGCGGACTGAAGGGCCCGGGTCAGGCCGGCGCCGTAGGAGTTGGTGCCCTCGACACCGATCCCCCGGACGGGGCCGGCTGAGGCTACGGCATCGATGAGCGCGGCATAGCCACGGCTGTCCGCCGTGAACGTCGCGGTGGAGACCACCGCGCCGTTCTCGGTGAGAATGGCAAGGGTGTGAGTGTCGGTGTGGGTGTCGACCCCGGCGACGCGTCCGGCCGCGTCGACATCCGCTCTCGCGTGTGGCATATGGTGTCCTTCCAAGCAACGGTTCGGGTTGTCACCGTTGGCCCTGTCGGCCGCAGACAGGACGCTGAAGGGACGCGCACCATGGCAGGGCCAACTGGTCATGGGATCGGTCATGCTCCTATGAGGTCATGAACCGGCAGAGCCCACGGCTGGTCCCGGGAACGCAGGACAAATCAGGTCAAGGACAGGTCCCCCGAAGGGGGCCGCCAGTCAAGTATCGGGTCACTGCATTCCCGGACCCTTCCAGTATCAGCGTCAAGTTTTCGGTGTAACTGGTTTTGATTTTATTTCTTGCCGGCGGACAGGCGTCCGTCGAAGGTGACTTCGAAGGCATTGAGCGCAGCCTTCCAGCGGTTGGACCAGCGTTGTCGGCCCGTCCCGGTGGGGTCCAGACTCATGACCGCCAGATAGACGCATTTGAGCGCGGCCTGCTCCGTGGGGAAGTGTCCGCGGGCATTCACGGCTCGCCGGATGCGCGCGTTGATGCTCTCTATGGCGTTGGTCGTGCAGATGATCGTGCGGATCTCGCGGTCGAACTGCAGGAAGGGCACGAACTCGGCCCAGGCGTTGGTCCACAGCCGGATGATCGCCGGGTAGCGCTTCTCCCACTTCTCGCTGAACTCCACGAACCGGTCCAGGGCATCGGATTCCGACGCCGCCGTATAGACGGGCTTGAGGTCCTTCGCGATCGCGGACCAGTCCTTCTTCGACGCGTAGCGGAACGAGTTGCGCAAAAGGTGAACAATGCAGGTCTGGGTGATCGTCTGCGGCCAGACGGTGGCGATGGCCTCGGGCAGGCCCTTGAGCCCGTCACAGACCACAATCAGGCAGTCCTGGGTGCCGCGGTTCTTGATCTCGGACAGGACCCGCAGCCAGTACTTCGCCCCCTCCCCGTCACCGTGCTCGCCCGCCCAGAGCCCAAGAATGTCACGGGTGCCCTCGCAGGTCACCGCCAGCGCCACGTAGATCGGCCGGTTCGTGACCTGCCCGTCGCGGATCTTCACGATCACCGCGTCGATGAAGATCACCGGATAGACCGGATCCAGCGGTCGGCTCTGCCAGGCCGACAAACCCTCCAAGACCTTCTCCGTGATGGTGGAGATCGTCTGCTTGGAGACCTCCGCGCCGTAGACCTCGGCCAGGTGGGCGCAGATCTCCCCGTACGTGAGTCCCTTGGCGGACAGCGAGATGACCAGGTCATCGAGCCCGGACAGGCGGCGCTGCCGCTTCCTGACCAGCTCCGGGGTGAACGAGCCGTCCCGATCCCGCGGCACCGCGATCTGCACCGGACCGGCCTCGGTCAACAGCTCCTTGGACCGGGTGCCGTTCCGCGAGTTCCCGCCGTCCCTGCCAGCCGGATCGTGCCGGGCGTAGCCCAGATGGTCCTCCATCTCGCCCTCCAGCGCCGATTCCACGACCATCTTCGTCAGCCGGGACAGCAGCCCGCCCTCACCGGTCAGCCGCAGGCCTTCCGCACGCGCCCGCTCACTCAGCTGCTGCACCAACTGCTCATCCAGCGCGTCCGCCGGAGCCGGCGCAACCATGCTCGTCGCAGCAGTCACATCACTAATCACATCAGTCACGGCAACCTCCTAATTCTCCGGAGTTACACCGTTTAAATTACAGTCCCGCACCTCGGGAGCCCGGCGCCGTATTAACCGTTTGGTGTCGGTTTAGCCCTGCCTCGGCGACCCTTCGTCGGCTGCGCTGCCCTCCGTGATGGCTGAGATCGTGCGGACAATGTAGCGTCGCAACTCCGCCGGGGCGGGCTGGTGCTCGTCCGGTGCCATCCCGAAGGGAAAAGCCGGGGACCACGAGGTCGCCAGTGCCATGATCGACGTCATGACGTACGGGGCGGAAAACGCGGCACTGATTTTCCCGTCTACCTGCGCCTGGGCGACCGCGGCGACTTTCGCATTGTGGGAGCCGGAGCGGCCGGCAGGGAGTTTGACCGATTTTTCGAGAGTAGACCAGGCCAGGAGCCTCAGGAGGTCCGGGTTTTCCATCGAGAAGTCGAACACCCGCCCGGCGAAGGCTGCCGGGTCCTCGGGCGTGAACGGCATGTCCTCGTACACGCGGGCCAGGTTCCGCTCCAGGACCGTCGTAAACAACGTCTCCTTGTTGTCGAAGTAGATGTAGATCAGGTTCTTGTTGCAGCCGGCCGCCTTCGCGATGCGGTCAACCCGCGCTCCGGCTACCCCGTGCGCGGAAAACTCGCCCAGTGCTGCTTTCAGGATGCGCTCCTTAGTGGCTTCTGCGTTCTGCATGGCATTTCCTCTCGTTCCCACCAGTCTACTTGACTAACCGGTTAGATAGGGATCATACTTTAGCTAACCAGTTAGTTAGTTATTCGGCTGGTACCCCCTTGAAAGGAAACAGTCATGACAACCACACCCGGTGGAACCCTTACTCTCGCCGACGACCTCACCATCAACCGGGTCGGCTACGGCTCCATGCAGCTGACCGGCCCGAATGTGTTCGGCCAGCCCAAAGACCGTGACCAGGCGCTTGCTGTGCTCCGCACTGCCCTAGAGCTCGGCGTGAACTACATCGACACCGCCGATTTCTATGGACCTGGCGTGACCAACGGAATCATCAAGGAAGCCCTGAGCCCGTACGCCAAGGACCTGCACATCTTCACCAAGGTTGGCGCGCTTCGCGGCGAGGACGGCTCATGGATCCCCAATACGGGGCCGGAATCACTGAAAGAACAGGTCTACTCCAACCTCGAGAACCTTGGCCTGGACGTCCTGGACGTCGTTTACCTTCGGCTGGGCTCACACGATGGAACGACCGATGATTCCATCGCCCGCGAGTTCACAGCCCTGGCCGAACTGCGGCAGGAGGGCGTTATTAAGCACCTGGGCCTCAGCGGCATCTCCGACGCCCAGTTGACGGAGGCACTGACCATCGCCCCGGTCGTTGCCATACAGAATCTTTACAACCTCGTCAACCGTGAGGACGACGCACTCGTCGCCCGTGCCGCCCGCGAGAACATCGCCTTCGCGTCCTTCTTCCCGCTCGGCGGCTTCTCGCCGCTACAGTCCGATGTCCTCACCGCCGTCGCAACCCGGCTCGGCGCTACCCCGCAGCAGACAGCCCTGGCCTGGCTCCTGCAGCGCTCCGCGACCTCCGTTGTGATCCCGGGAACTTCATCAGTTGCCCACCTGCGCGAGAACATGGCCGCTGCCGAGCTGGTGCTGCCGGCGGACGCTGTCGCCGAACTCGACGCAATCGCGCCGGTCGAGCTGGCCCGGGCCTAGGTGTATTAACCACAGACGTTAGTGACGGTCGGCGTGGTGTGGTGACATGAAGAAGACCTCCGAGTGGAGTGGGGCTTGTCTAGAGTCCAATTCCACAAACGGAGGTCTTCAATGTCCCACCCTAATGCTTTTCTCGCCCGCAGGGGACGGATCGAGCTGGCAAAGTGCATTGTCGAGGACGGCTGGCCGTTACGTCGGGCTGCAGAACGTTTTCAGGTCTCCGTCCCGACCGCGGCGCGCTGGGCCAGCCGCTACCGGGAGCTGGGCGAAGACGGCATGGAGGACCTCTCCAGCCGGCCGTCCCGGTCCCCGCGCCGCACTCCTGCCCGGCGGGAACGACGAATCATCGCGCTGCGGGTCAACCGCCGCTGGGGGCCGGCGAGGATCGGTTACCTGCTCGGTATCCACCCGTCCACCGTGCACAAGGTCCTCTCCCGGTACCGGCTTGCCAGGCTGTCGTGGCTGGACCGGGCCACGGGCAGGGTGATCCGCCGCTACGAGCACCAGAACCCCGGGGACATGGTCCACGTGGACATCAAGAAACTCGGCCGGATTCCTGACGGCGGCGGACACCGCGTGACCGGCCGGGCCGCGGGGAACCGGAACAAGACCGGCACAAACGCCAACCGCAGGCCCGGCTACGCTTACCTGCATAACGCAGTCGATGACCACTCCCGCTTTGCCTACACCGAGATCCTCTCTGACGAGAAGAAAGAAACCGCCGCCGGCTTCTGGGAACGGGCAAACGCTGCCTTCAACGCCGCCGGGATCACGGTGAGCCGGGTCTTGACAGATAACGGCTCCTGCTACCGCTCCCGCGTCTTCGCCCAGGCTCTCGGTGCGGACATCAAGCACAAACGCACGCGCCCCTATCGCCCCCAGACCAACGGAAAGGTTGAGCGGTTCAACCGCACCATGCTCGACGAATGGGCCTACGCGAAGCCCTACGCATCAGAGGCCGAGCGTGTTGCCGCTTTCCCCGCCTGGTTGCACCACTACAATCACAACCGAGGCCACACCTCACTCAAGGGTCAACCACCCGCCAGCCGTGTCACCAACCTCCGTGGGTAATACACCTAGGCGCCCGGGGCACCTGCCCCATCTGCGCCCTCACCACGGATGCCGCACGTGTGGGGTGCTTGGACCAGCAGCAGCCCACACGCCCCGGCATTTCTGCTACTCATCGACGTTGGGCGATCCGCCCCTCTATACAGACCCTCTTTTATTCCAGAACGGAACATCATGACCACAACGCAAAGATCAGCCCATCCAACCGTTGGGTTCGTTGGGCTCGGAGACCAGGGGGCGCCGATAGCCGCCGCCATCGCCGACGCGTGTTATCCGCTGCAGGTATGGGCGCGCCGTCCGGCCTCGCTCAAAGCACTCACCGGCGTCCCCTTCACCGCACATGCAACCGTTGCCGCACTGGCCGCCGCCAGCGACATCGTCGCCCTCTGCCTGCCTGAGGACTCGGACAACCTCGAAGTGGCCACAACAGGAGGCCTGCTCGCACACATGCGGCGCGGCTCAGTCCTCGTCAACCATGGCACGGGCACCCCACGGGCAATGCAGCAGCTCGCTGAACTTGCCGCCCCCTACGGCATTGAAGTGGTCGACGCCCCCGTCAGTGGGGGCCGCGCCGTCGCCTTCGCGCGTCAACTCACAACGATCGTCGGCGGGCAGGAAGCCGTGGTCGATCGGCTGCGGCCAGTCTTCAACACGTTCTCCAAACGGGTGATCCATATCGGAGCCATCGGTTCCGGCCAGTCCGGAAAACTCTTCAACAACACGCTCATGATGATGAACCACCAGAACCTCATCGAAATCCTCGCCCTCGCGGAGGAACTCGGGCTTCCCCTGACCCCGTTGCTTGAAGTCTTCCGCTCAGGATCGGCCACGAGTTTCGCCCTTGAAGCGTTTGGGCCGGCGATCACCGTTGAGAACTCGGCGCACCTCACAGGACTCGAACTCATCGACATGGACCTGTTCTCCACGGCCACAGAAGCGCTTGGCAGTGCCCGCGCAAACGTCGTCCGTCGAGCCGTCGCCGGCGCTAACGGCCTCTCGGGGCTCGCCGCGCTCATCGAAGATAAACGCTAGAACCGTCTCTGGCTAAGCGGGTTCTGACGAGGACCCGCGGATCGCACCGCGAGGGCACGGATCGTTACCGTGTCTGGACCAGCCGGGACGAGTGCAACACTTCGGACCCCGCGCACGTACGCACCCGGGCAGCAGCCCCTTCCCGCTCGACGCCGTAAGGGCCGGCATCCAGCTGTGAAACCGGGCCCCCGGCCCGGGCGCTGCCAGGCGGTGCCCGGGAGGACGAGCATCCAAAAACAGCCCACCCCGAAGGCGGGCTCCTTGGCCGCCCGAATACCGTCCATCAAACGGGGAGCCAGAGCTCCACTCGAAATTGCAAGCCTAAAGACGATGCTGTGTCAGGCCCAGTGTGGTCCTGGATCAGGCCGTCTCAGTGGTCCTGAGTCATGTTGACATACTCACCGGGCACTCCCCCGCTTGTTTTGGAACGCCGATAACCGCGATTCCGTCAACCGGCCTCGGCCGGACAAACCCGCCCCTGCTGATCACGCGGCCGGATCTGATCCCCCTCTGAGCCGTCCATAGCTGGGGTCAATTCAGGTTATCCACGGCTGGGATTGGGAGCCGTTGGGTAGCTCCCTGGCAGTAGCAGCGGTGGATAACCTCTAAGAATTGTCCCCGGCTGTGGGCGGTGGCAGCAAACAATTCCCGCTGCTTTTGCACTCCAGGGAAGGAAACCCTTGTCAGGTTGGGGTGTAGTTCCGGCTGACATGCGGCAAGCCTGGCGGCGATAGGTGAAGGTTCGTGCGTTAGCGGGGCAGGAGCAGGCGGATCTGGGTCCTGATGTCCTGCACAATGTCCTCGGTGCGAAGAGCGGGATTTGCATTCACTGCCATGCTGAGGAACATGATCGCCGAGACGATGCGTGCGGTTGTTGCGGCATCATCGGCATTGAGAAGTTCATCGCGGCCCAGGACGGCGCCGATGGCTTCCTCGGTCTGCGCGACGATGGAGAGAGCCTGGCTGTGGTGCGGCTCGGCCGGGTCGCCGAAGACCATTTCCCGCAGATAAGTGCGCCCGTTATCGACCTGGATACGGTTGCACTCCACGATCGGCCGCACGATGGACAGCACTGCATCCAGTGCATTCGGGATGGTTTCAGCATCGGCCCGGCCCCGCTCGAGCGCTTCGGCGTAGTGGGCGTTCTGCACGAGCAGGAGGAGTTCTCCCTTGGTCTTGGCGTAGAGGAACAGGGTTCCGGTGCCGATGTCGGCCTTATCGGCGATCTGCTGGGTAGTGACATCCTCCACGCCGTGCTTAGCGAACAGCTCGCTGGCTGCGGCGGTGATGCGGTCCAGCTTCTGCTGCTTGTTCCGCTCACGCCGTCCAAGCGGCTGGGATGCGACAGGCATGCAGGCTCTCCTCGAGATAAACTGACTGGGCTCAGTTATGAGTATAGCCCTCCGCGAGCGGCATTTCTGGTCAGGTGGCCAGGAAGTCGACGGCGGCCGGAGCGAATGTGGCGTGGTGCTGGAAGATGCCGCCGTGGCCGGAGTCGGGGTAGATGATTAGCTCGGATCCTTGGATGCGCCGGTGCAGGTCTTCGGAGAGGACGGATGGCACCATGCGGTCGTTGTCGCCGTTGGCGATGAGGGTGGGGTGCGCGAGCGTAGACAGGTCTGACGGGGCGGAGCGGCCGAAGGCCTGGATTGCCTTCAGCTGCGTTTGGAATGCACGGGTGCTGATCGGCTTGTCACGGTCGGCAGTGCGCTCCTGGAGGCGCTTGATGAACGCTTTCGCTGCGGGTTTGCCGGTGGTGTTGCGGTTGAAGAACAGGAACTCCTTGGGATCGGACCTTGTCAGGGTTGCGCGGAGTATGTCCCAGTAGGTGGTGCCGACGACTTTGTCGATATCCTTGCCGCCGCGCGGGCCGGTTCCGGTCAGCACGAGCTTGCGGACAACGTCGGGATGTTTGAGGGCCAGGTCCTGGGCGATCATGCCGCCCAATGAAAAGGAGAAGACATCGATTTTGTCGAACCCGAGGGCCTTGATGAAGATGTAGGCGTCGTCGGCCATTGCCTCGATGTTGTGGGGAACCTGCCCGGTGGAAGCGCCGACACCGGGCTGGTCGAAGGTGATGACGTGGCGGTTCTTCGCGATGGGGTCGATGATCCGGGGATCCCAGTTATCCAATGTGGCGGCGAGGTGCACGAAGAACACGACGGGGATGCCGCCCTTCGGCCCCAGCTCCCGGTAGGCGTAGGTGACACCTTCGGCTGTGAGGGCTTTGGTAGGTGCTATCGCGTACGAGGTGACGACAGAGTCGTGCGGGGTGCCGGTGTTGTCCATGACGGTTGTGCTCCTGCGTGGTTTGTGAGGTGGAAAAGGTGGCGGTTCAGTGGGTCAGGGCGACCACTGCTTTGCCGCGGATGCCGCCCTCGGCCAGGGACTGCAGCGCCTCTCGGGTCTGGTCGAAGCTGAAGACCTTCCCTACGGTGGGGCGCAGCACGCCGTCGTCGACCAGCGATGCGATCTGGCGCAGTTGGTCGCCGCTGGCGCGCATGAAGAGGAACTCATAGCTGACGCCGAGCTTCCTGGCCTTCCGGCGAATTTTGGTGCTGAGTAGAGTGATTGCCAGGCGAAGCGCAGGATTCAGCCCGGCTTTGCGAGCGAACGCCGGATCCGGCGGTCCGGAGATACCCATGGCCTTGCCACCGGGTTTGAGGATGCGCAGTGACTTCTCGAGGTTCTCCCCGCCGAGGCTGTCGAGCACGAGGTCGTAGCCGCTGAGGAGTTGCTCGAAGTCCTGGGTGCGGTAGTCGATCACGATGTCCGCTCCGAGGTCGCGCACGAAGCCGGCGTTGGAGCCGCTCGCGGTGGTTGCAACGGTCGCGCCGAGGTGCTTGGCGAGCTGGATGGCGATAGAGCCGACCCCACCGGCTCCCGCGTGAATGAGAACCTTCTGTCCGGGACGCACGTTGCCCCGCTCAACGAGGGCCTGCCATGCGGTCAGCGCCACCAGCGGCAGCGAGCCGGCCTCCTCCATGCTGGCCGATGCAGGCTTCAACGCAAGGTCATCCTCGGCGACCGCGATGCGCTCGGCGAACGTGCCGATGCGGTCCTTGCCGGGGCGGCCGTAAACCTCATCACCGGGCTTGAACCCGCGCACCTTAGCCCCGACCTGCAGGACGGTGCCGGCCACGTCTTTGCCGAGGATCAGCTGGAGCTTGTAAGGGAGGATTTGCTTGAACTCGCCCAGCCGGATCTTCTCGTCCAACTGGTTCAGGCCCGCCGCTTGAACCTGCACGAGCACGTCCCTCTCGCCGACGGTCGGCTCAGCAACCTCCGCTTCGCGCAGCGGCTCCTTGTACTTGGTGACGACGAATGCCCGCATGCTGTGATGCTCCTTCTGGAGGTGTTGGTTAGTAGTTGGTGCCTTCGGTGCAGCGATATGTCTGGGGAGCCCCTGCCGCGGGCAGGTGGTCGGTACCGGCACTCCCTGGACTTGAAAGGACTAACATGATCATAATCAATTATGACTGAGCTCAGATTTCCGCCAAGGGGGAAGCCTGATCGTTGCGAGCAGGGGAGAGCCGCGGACCGCTCGTTCTGAGTTCGAAGCGGGGTCACCATAGTCCACCCCTGCTCGCGCAGTCGGGCATGCCGGTTTGATGATCCGGGTGTGGGAAGCGCCGTGGTCATGTGAGGTGGTTTTTCATGACCACGGCGCCACAGGTGTTCTAGGTGGTCTTGGCGGCCAGCTGGGGGTAGAGGGCCTCGATGGGGGCGCTGAGGCCGGCCTTGAGCTGCACAGAAGTCTCGTCGGCTAGGACCTCGTACTCGCCGGCTTCGACGGCATCCAGTACGGTGCGGACTAGGTCGGCCGGGTCCATCTTGGGGTCGGTGGCGTTCGCGGCCATCGCCGTGTCTACGTACCCGACGTGGACGCCCACCACGTGGACCCCCTTGGGGGCGAGTTCCAGACGCAGGGAGTTGGTGGCCGACCAGAGGGCGGCCTTGGTGGCGCTGTAAATGCCGCCGACGGCGTACCAGCTCATGGCGGAGTGGATGTCGATGATTACCAGGTCATCCTTCGCGGACAGGATCGGTGCGAAGGCCCGGGCGAGGAAGAGTGGGCCGAGGAAGTTGGTCTCGACGTTGGTCCGGATCTCCGCATCGGTGTGGGTGAGGATGCCCGGGCTTGTCACTGAAGCTCCGGCATTGTTGATCAACACCGTGACGTCCCCGGCGGCTGCGACTGCGGCCTGAATGGAAGCGGGGTCTGTGACGTCGAGGGTGAGCGGGACGATGCGCTCGTCCTCCCAGGTGCGGGGGGTGCGGGCCGTGGCGTAGACCTTGCTGGCACCGCGGGCGAGGGCGTCGTGGACGAAGTGGGTTCCGATGCCGCCGTTTGCACCGGTGACGAGGACGACTGCTCCATTTAGTGAGGGCATTTCTTGGTCTTTCTTGTTACGGGACTGCATCCGCGCCGGTCAGCGCGAATAGTGCTGATGAGTCTTTCGGGACTGCCCGCCCAGGGCTGCAAGGGGATCAACCAGGGCGGGCAGCTTGGGGCGCTGGATCAGGCGTGGGCAAGGACTGGGTAGTCGGTGTACCCGGAGGCGCCGCCGCCGTAGAGGGTTGCGGGGTCCATCTCATTCAGCGGGGCGTCGGAACGCAGCCGCTCGACGATGTCGGGGTTGGCCAGCGCGAAGCGGCCCAGCGGGGCGATGTCGGCAAGGCCCGCCTCGATGTCGCCGGCGATCTGTTCACGGTTACGTCCGTAACGGACCACCAGGACCGCCGTCGGCCATACGTCCCTGAGGGAGCGGAGCAGTTCGTCGTCGCCCACATGGTGAAGGTGCAGGTATGCCAGGTTCAGGGTGGCGAGCTCGCCGACCAGGTGCCGGTACTGGGTGCGCATACTCTCGGTGTCGCCCTCGTCGATTCCGCCCAGGGGCATGGCGGGGGAGAGGCGGATGCCAACCCGGTCCGCCCCGATTTCCTCCGTCAGGGCCTGGGCGATCTCGATCACGAACCGGGACCGGTTTTCTACGGATCCGCCGTAGGAGTCGGTGCGGTGGTTGGCGTTGGGGGAGAGGAACTGGTGCAAGAGATAGCCGTTCGCGCCGTGGATTTCGACTCCGTCGGCGCCGGCGGCGATGGCGGATGCTGCGGCGTGACGGAACTCAGCCACGGTGGCCTGGATATCCTCCGGGCTCAGCTCCCGCGGCGTCGGCGTCTTCTGCAATCCTGTTGGCGTGAATATTTCCTGGTCCCCGGAGATCGCTGACGGTGCCACCGGCTGACAGTGGTGGGGGGTGTTGTCCGGGTGAGCCATCCGGCCCACATGCATGAGCTGGATGAACACCGCCCCACCACCGGCATGCACCGTTTCGGTGACTTTCCGCCAGCCCTCGATCTGCTCGGGGGTGTAGATCCCCGGCGTGTTCGGATAGCCCTGCCCGTCCGCCGACGGTTGCGTGCCCTCGGTGATGATCAATCCCAGGGAAGCGCGCTGCCCGTAGTATTCAGCGGCCAGGTCACCCGGCGTACCATCGGGTTGGAACGGCTTCGGGTCATTGGTGCCAGCGCCAGCCGGTGGGGAAGGTCCAGGCGGCCAAGGCTGAAGGGTTGCCAAAGAGAAGACAAGGTCATGGGAGTTCATCCTTTTGCGTTCGAAGTGTCAGAGCATCACAACCGCGCCAGCCGATGTTCGGCCGTCGTCGAACAGTAAATCCACTTACTGATCGCTCGCGGTAGTGACTACACTCATAACTGAGCAGAATCAGATTGTATTCCCGGGCAAACAAGTATGTTTGCCGGTGCCCTAGCCGGTCCTGGTGATGCGGTACAGAACCACCTGGTCCGGGTGGATTCTGGGGGGATGCCAGACCGACGTGTGCCAGGACCGTCCGGGTCGAGTCCGCGGAGCTTCAGGCGTCCGGCCGGATCCGGGTACAGGCTGTCGAGCGCGGCAACCGCGAAGATCGCCCGTGCACGGTCTCTGCTGACAACCCCGTGGACCAGTATTTTGGAGTCGGGGCCGTCCATTCGGACGACGTCTCCGGTGAGCAGCAGGCTTCGTTCTTGCTTGTAGAACGCGACCCACCGGCGCAGACCTGATAGCTCCTCGGCTGAGGCCTTAGATGGTGTCCTGCCTCGCGACCGCGTCGTCCAGGACTGTTGAATCCACCGCCCGCCGGCGCTTGCCCTTCAGGATTCCGGTCTCCGCCACGACTTCGGCGATGGCCTCCATGATCCGGTGCGGGTTATCGGAGGCGGCCAGACGACGGCGCCAATACGTCAGCGTGCTCGGGTGGAATGCCGTATCGGTCAGCCCGTACCCGCACGCGGCCTTCCACCGCAGATCATACGTCAGAGCCTCGGCTGTTTCCCGGTCAGAGAGCCCCTGCAATGCCTGCAGCACAAGCACCGAACCGGTGACCGGCGCCGGAACTGAAGGTCGGCCCCGCCGCGACGGGAAGAGGTCCTCCATCATTGCATCCGGAAACAGGCGCCCCCGATTTTTGGCCAGAAAAGCGAAGACGCTGCCCGGAGCCAACAACTCTCCAGCCAGCGCCTCCACATCCAAGTACCCGCGTTGAGCGTCCTCGCGTCCCTGCATAAGACCAGTCTTAACTACCAGCCTCACGAGTCCGGCCGACGCGCCCAGCCCCGCCTATTTCAGCAGCCTCCTAGACCTTTCCCCCGAGCTGTGCTAGAAAGTCGATAATCGACGTATTGTCGTTCTGGAACGCGCTGGGGCCTTGATGCTGTCCGTTGCTTGATAGAGCGAAGTTCTGGTGATGTTCTCCTCTGTCATCTCGCCCATGAGATGGTCAAGGGAGGTCGCAACACTATGACGTTCATTGAATCGCAGTCCTCGGCTCGCTCCGCACATCAATGCCCGGCCAAGGTCGTGCGTCGCGTTCCGGCTCAAGGTGGAAAATCGGACCACAGCGCGGAGCGACAGCCCGCGATGAAGCGGGACTCTGACTCGGCGAAGGGGTGCTGCGCATGGCAAAGCAGCAGAAATGCTCACAAAAGAGGGTGTGCACAATGTGCACACCTGGGGCTTCGGATTCGGTTGTACCGGCGTCGGACTGCGACGGATTGGGGAGGTTTTCGGCGACATCGCGGATTTTCAAGGGCAGGAGTCCGGTTCGAGTCCCACCTCGGGCACGCGTTTTCCCCTAGGCTGGAGGCCTTTTAAGGGCCTCTAACCCTGTGTACTGTGTACACATCTGTACACACCCTGTGCTGAGATGATCTGGACTCCTCAGTGGGAACCCCTGTTCAGTTGTGGCTGGCCGTTCGCGTGGCCGATGCTTCCTTTCTCCTGGGCTGGCTAATGTTTCGCCTTTCACTTCTTCATGGTCACTACTCGCCGGAGCGACATGACCTGATTCGCGATCGGGTCCGGGGCCGCGGGCTGCTAGTTGCGGATTCTTGTTTGCATACCTGTTCATGGTGGCTTTCGTGGGCTACTACATGAGTCAGCAGAATTTTTCGATCTTTTTTGGAGGGCGATCCTGGCCGGGATTCCGGGTTCCTCTGTCTCACCTTCATGGTGTGGGCGGGTGGGTGCTGCATGACTGGGGCTGTTTAGGTGCAATCTCAGCGCAGGGAGGACAGGATTGTTCGAGACGCCGGAGTGCGCCGCTGTGGGTGTGTGAGAGTCGCTGCGTGCAAAGATCGGTCTCTGGCGGCGTGTTGGCGACACGCGATGTGGGTCCGCAGCAACGCCAGCAGCCGAGCCACAGGCCGCCCGTGGCCCTGGCCGATATCGGTCCATATGTCGCCCGCCCACAGGGAGAAGTAACTCTGTTGTGGCACAGCCTGCGGCACAAGAGGGCACAGCTGTGTTCATCCGGTCTCGCCACACCTTGATCTCGTGCTCGGTTTCACACAGGACATGTGGCTGGGTGGCGTCGTCTCAGATCGTGAATGCCTTGGGTCTGCCATGGCATCAACGACTGTTCATTTGGCATCATCATCGTCCATGGGGGCGATGTCCACTTCCGGCGACATTGTCGCCAAGCTGGTCTTCTGTGTAGGAGCCGAGGATCGACTGGCTGCCGATGATGATCACCCGATCTTGCTGGATGATTTCCGTGGCCGCCCGGATCGCATGTTCAAGCTTATCCCGCCGCAAGATACCGGGCCCTGACCAACGCCGCCCACCTCTCCAGCTCAGAGAGCGCTCCCGCAAATGGGCTTATCTGTCGGAGGTCAGCGGCCTCCTCATCGTCCCGCAGCATCTCCTGCTCCAACTCCCGGACGGGAAGGCCAAGAAGTTGCTCCCATCGGTCAAGCCACCGCTGGGCGATGGGAGCCCGAGGTGACTCGCGCAGCCCCTCAAGGTTCCGTCGGCCGATTTCCCTGAGCTCCTCAGGCTTCTCGTAAAGCTTTTGTACCGTCGAGCCACTCGGGCAGGTGGGCGAGCGGTCTCGGTGGACAACTGTGCGACGCCGCTCAGGTTAGCGCCAACCGTCGGCGATAGCAGTGGTGTCCACGTCGAGTCACGCGCGGAGTTCGTCCAACTCGCCGCGGCACACGGGGGCGGATGCCTCGCTCGCACGCATGGGCGGATGTCTTTCGGCCGCTGCGATCCGGGTGGCGGCAGGCCTGATCCGAAGTGCCGCCGGTGCACTTTTCCAATTGATGTGCGGTCTCTAGTGGCGCGGGGCGCGCGATTAGTACCAATACCGTCTTCCGGCAAGAGGGCGTCCGGTTGCACCGAGCGCGAAAAGCACGAGGCCGATAACAGCCAGAATCCACCCAATAGTTATCAGGATTCCAATGTTGAAAATATAACCAAGGATTAGTAGAACAACTCCGAGTGAAAGCACTTTAGTCCTTACCTTTCCAAATATTCGGACCAACACTAAGTTGCAAGACGGTTCCTTGCGCTCGTCCCATTCGTACCACACCGAGTTGTCGAGTGGAACAGGAACCTTGTACAGATGTCCGTCCCAGCACCATCCTTTTTTAGCGCGGCATACAAGAGGCCCCATCGGTGCGCCGATGGGGCCTCAAAATAGGGGATGACCTACGCTGTCACGTCCTCTAGACCGACGTGGCCGGATGACTTCATGTGGTAACCCATCGCGGCAGCGGTGGAGACCTTGCCACATTGAAGGCAGCGGCGGCGAAGCTGTGGCTTGCCAGCCCTTGGCTGACCTGCGTCGGCTCCCACTCGTTCCTGCGATCCTCGCGCTCCTCGAACATCACGACGACTTGCCCGGGGCGGAACATACGGCTGGCGGCGCTCGGGGTCTCCTTATAACCTCAAGATTTGACGGATGAGAACGCCCGTGAAAGAAACCCTCGCCTGATCGGCTGGCCCGCTGTGTTGGTTTCTTCCCGTCCCCCCGCGCTCGAGCGAAAGGCACTTCCATCATGACAAATCAACGCACGGTTGTCGTCGGCGTCGGCGTCGACACGCATGCGGACACCCATCACGCAGCGGTCCTGGACGCAGGGACCGGCGAATTGCTGGCAGACCGGCAGTTCCGGGCCGACCAGGTAGGCTAAGCGGCTTTGGCAGAGTTCGTCCTGGCGCACTGTGAACCGGCACGGTTCGGGGTTGAAGGCACCAACTCCTATGGAGCAGGCCTGGCCCGCCACCTGCAGCAGAACGGTTTCGAGGTCGCAGAAATCGTCCGCCCCAACAGGGCCGCGCGGCGCCTGGGCGGCAATCCGACCCTCTGGACGCGGTGGCCGCCGCCCGGGAAGCTCTTGCCCACGATGACCTGCCGGCACCCAAACGCGCCAACGGTCCCGTGGAATCGATCCGTGTCCTGCACCTGGTGCGTGACTCGGCTGTGCAGGCCAGGCGAACGTGCTGCGCCAAATCAAGGCCGTTCTGGTCACCGCCCCTGCAGCCCAGCGCGAGAAACTCGCCCGGCACACCGGCAAAGCCCTGCTCGAGGCCCTGCGCCGCGTCCGCTCGGGTGAAGTGCTCGCCGGGACCGAGGCTGCCACCATGATTGCCCTGCGCCACCTCGCCCGTCGCCACCACGGCCTAACTGAAGAGATCGACGAAGCGACTGACCAGCTCCGCGCCCTCGTGAAGGCCACCTCTCCGGCCCTGCTCGCGGCCAAGGGCATCGGCATCGTGACCGCCGCGCAATTGCTGGTACTGAAAACTCGTCCAACAATCCCCACGACGGGTAACTCGCTCTCACCGGCGTTTTGGGTAATCGGGGTAGTCATACTGGGGATCATCGCCATCTCAAGAGGGCGGGAGACGGCTAACAGGGCGCTCCTGAATAGATCTTGACCAATATAGACGGACATGAAGGGTAATTTCATGGGCACATTCAAAGCTGTCGTCGTCCGCGGGGACGGGCCGGCCGAAATTGAGGACTGGGAAGATGCTGACCTTCCGGCCGGCAACGTGACAATTGACGTCACGCACTGTCCCTGAACTACAAGGACGGCCTCTCAGTTACAGCTAGCGCGCCAATCGCGCGGACCTTTCCGATGGTTTGCGGTGCAGACCTAGCTGGGGTGGTTTCTGACTCCACTGATCCTGGCTTCCGCCCAGGCGATGAAGTTCTCCTAACCGGATGGGGACTCTCCGAGACTCATCCCGGAGGATACACGCAGCGTCAGCGGGTCCAATCCCAGTGGCTCACACGGATGCCTTCCCGTCTCGACTCTGTACGAGCCATGGCGATAGGAACGGCTGGCCTAACATCCATGCTGTGCATCCTTCCGCTTGAAGGGGCGGGAACGAACCTGAGGACGGTCCTATCCTCGTTACTGGGGCAGCCGGGGGTGTGGGCAGCGTGGCTACCACTCTCCTTAATGGCCGCGGGTACGAAGTGCATGCCGCGACGGGCAGGCCAGAACAGTCCGAGCGTTTGCGCTTGCTTGGTGCATCAGAGATTGTTGCCCGGGATGAACTCTCGAGGGAGGGGCGCCCACTGCAAAAAGAGAGGTGGGCAGGCGCAATCGATACAGTAGGTGGCCGCACCCTCGCCTCAGTGTTGTCCCAAGTAAGGTACGGCGGGCGTGTGGCTGCATGCGGACTTGCGGGAGGAAGTGATCTGCCCACGACGGTCCTTCCCTTTATCCTCCGCGGGATCAGCCTTCTCGGAATAGACTCTGTCCGGGCACCCCACTCCCTGCGAGATCGAGCATGGGCGTGTCTTGCCGATGAGCTTGATTTCGCTGTTTTGGACAGCATCACAACGGTGGAACCGATGAGTGCTATCGGTTCACTCGGCAAAGCGATCCTCAGCGGAGAAATCGCTGGCAGAGTCGTCATCGATGTAAACAACTGAGCAGTGATTGCAAAGGGCCCACCGCACTGCTGGGGGACGTGCGTGAAAACATAGTGAATCCCAGTGTGGTCGAGCGGAGCGACTTGCGCCTTCGCCGAACTGCTCAAACGCCATGACAAATCCAGAAAACGACAGTCAGAACTTCTGAGGCAGAAACTTCAATTCATGAGCCCGAACAGCGGAAACGGCGATTGCTAGGATGCTGATGCACGAAGAGTCGTGCCCTGGATCCGCTGGACCTGCCCGTGACGCCACTGCAGCTCATCGGCCCGGCAGTGCAACTGCACATCTTCGAGACCTTGTACCAGACCCATCCGCAGCGGTTCAGCGTCAGTAACACCCTCAAGCAGCTCGCGGCCGCGGGGCTCGGCTATCTGGGTCACAAGGAAACTCTTTACCTGCCATGGCGTCCCTGCTTTCGGCGTCTGTACCAGCGGAGCCGGGGCCGTCCGTGCCCGGATCCTGGCCGCACTGGCCGAAGAAGTCACTGTCATGCTGGTTGAGGGTGTGGTGTTTTCTTCGTCGAACGGGAGTTCTCGCAACTGCTTCTACTCTCGTTCTTTAAGCGCCGATAACGGACCTTCCGTCAAGTTGCCAGTTGGTAGCTGTTCGATGCCGGTTGCATTGTCTGTGGACGCGCTTGGGTAGTTACTTTTTAATCGTGATTTCACTATGGTCGTTGGGCTGGGGTGTCGTTCTGGTAGGGGACCAGCTGCTGGTTGAGGGGCTGGAGTGCAACTTGGGGAACCGGCAACGGGGTTCGGAAACTTCGTCAGGCCGTAGGAGCAGTCACGTCGCGGTGGGGAAGTTCCCGGGGCCGGCGCGGCAGCGCCCTGGTTGCGCGGAGGCCCCGCTCAGCTATCATCGGGGCCTTCAGAATGACAACGAGAGGTCCTAGTGCTTCTGGCTGGTCCGATTCTTGGCTTGGCCAGGACAACAGGCGCCGCGATTAGCCTGGAAAAGTAGTGTGTGTAACCAATGCGCTGCTCCTTGGTTTGTTCCCAGGAATTATGGTTTCCCGGCGGGATGAGGGAAAGCCTCATAAGTAGCAGCGGAAGGCAGGGGCCTGCCCGGTAACGTTCAAAATAGGGCAAAAAGGAGAGTGTGTACAGTGTCCACACTTTGGGCTTCGGACTGGCTCGTATATCGGTCGGACTGGCTCGGATTGGCGATGTTTTCTGGGGTTCCCTGTGTTTGCAGGGGCTGGAATGCGGTTCGAGTCCCACCTCGGGCACAGTGTTTTCCGCAGGTCAGCGCGGCGCCTCCGGCTCACCACGGTGAGCGAAAGTCCGGGGGCGTCGCGTTTCTGCTGTGGTCACACGGTGCCCAGCGGTGCCCCCCTATGGTGCGGGGAAGGGTGGCGCCGTGCTGATGCACGCGGGTGATCGTCGCGTCCATCGACACGGTCCAGTCGACATCGCCGGCACGCTGGCCGGCTGCCTGAACTGCGGCGAGAACACTGGCCCAGGTACCGTCTTTGGTCCAGTCTGCGAAGCGCCCGTAGACCGATTTCCAGTTCCCGAATCTCTCGGGCACATCACGCCAGGGCGCCCCGGTGCGGAACCGCCATACGATGCCCTCCAGCGTCCGCCGCATGTCCATGATCGGACGCCCGTTCCCCTTCCAAACCGGGAAATGCGGTGCCATCACTGCCCATGCCTTGTCGGAAATTTGCTGCCTTGCTGCCATGAATCAAGCCTGACGGAAACCAAACTTCAAAGCGTTTAGCAACACGCCCTAGTGCCGGTTCCGGAAGGGGTCAGGCAACATGATCCGAGGTAGACAAGGAGAAACTCGGTGCCGAGGAAGCCGCCAAAATCACCTGGATACGTTTACCGTGTAAGCCTCGGACAAGGCCATGAGCAGGCACAAAATAGCGCCACGGAGAGTACTCCGTGGCGCTTGTTTGCTGATGAATTGCTTGACGTTATGAACTGCTCGACTGCATTCGCTTGCGTTCCGAAATGTGCTCCACCAGTTCGCCCACCCGCTCCTCTGAGTAGTTGCGCGCGATGTCACCCTGGCTGATGATGCCTACCAACTTATGGTCAGCAATGACCGGGAGCCGCCGGACCTGGTACTTCTCCATCATTTCGATGGCGGCGTCAACGTTCGCATCGGCGTCAATCCAGTGCGGCCTGCCCGCGGCGAGGTCGCGAGCCATCATCTCGCGTGGATCACGGCCCACTGCAACGCACTTGAGCACGATGTCCCGATCGGTGATCATACCCTTCAACTTGCCGTCGTCACCACAGATCGGCAACGATCCGCAGTCCAGATCCAGCATCATCCGTGCGGCATCTACGAGGGACTGGTTCTCCTTAATACACTGTGCATCCGTAGTCATGAATTCACGTACGGCACTCATTGGTCCTCCTTCATCGATTGAGGTATCGACGCAGAGTGACCGGGCACATGCGCCGATGCTCCCAGCCTACGCCGGGGCCAGCGCCGATGTCGACGGCGGTTCCTCCCTACTTGGGAGCTTCCGTCAACCACCAGGGAACCTTGCGGGACAGGGCCCAGCCCGCCGGCGGTAGCGGCACCGGACGCACGGTTCAGAGGCTTGTCCGCGGTTCCGAAGCTTCAGGTACGGGAGCGCTGCGGCCCGCACCACTGGCTTCGCCGGCACCTTGGAGACCACCATCCCGCCAGACGGCCCTGCCGAACACTCGCAGACCACAGCCTGAGAAGAGGCTGGATCTCCTGTCCGATGTCTCCGCCGCCTTGCGCAGCCTGCAGACCCTGCGCGAAGTGGGTCTGGGCTACCTGCGGCTCGGTCAGCCCGCCACGGAGCTCTCCGGCGGTGAAGCTCAGCGCATCAAGCTCGCCACCGAACTACAGCGCCCACAGAGCGGCCATACTCTCTATCTGCCGGACGAACCCACCACAGGGTTGCACCCGGCGGACGTCCAGCTTCTGATGACGCAGCTACACCGGCTCGTCGACGCTGGAAACACCGTAATCGTGGTTGAACACGAGATGGATGTGGTGGCCGCGGCTGACTGGGTGATTGACCCGGGTCCCGCCGGTGGTGACGGCGGCGGCGAGATCCTCGCCGCAGGGGCACCAGCCGTCGTCGCGCGTTCCAAGGAGAGCCGGACAGCGCCATATCTCGCCGCCGCATGCCAGACCCGACTGGAAAAGACAGTGAAGATATCGTCTTGAAAACAACGTCGAAACCCTTGACGCATCACTGACCACGGTTTCATTGCAGCGCGACGGTGGCGGCACGCCATCCTCTGACTCTGCCGGCCATTTCATAGAGGCCGTAGCCGTTGGGCGGAAAGGTTTTTATAGGGCCGGTGCCGAGGTGGCCGCCGTCGCGGGTAGTGGTTTTGGGGAAGCTGCCTTGCCACCTCGGGCACAGTGTTTTCCCTGTCCAGGGCTTGTGGGCCTCTGAGTGTGCACAAAGGTTCATATATGGGCCCTTTCGGGGGCCCGTTTTTGTTGGTGGCCGTTGCTGTAGCCGGTTGCTCCCCTCCCGGTCTTGGCAGCGGTGTGGCTGCAACTCATTCATGGCGGGGGGCACATGGGACTGCATGACTTGCTGGTCGACGACGGGCGGCAGGTCGCCATCTCGTTCGGCGATGCGGAGTCCGACAACAGCTTTGCTACACCAAGGACTGCGGAGTCCCTTCCAGTGCACTCCGGTTGGACGAGGATGACGGCTAAGAGGGTGCGGGCCTAGATCCGGTGAGCCGGTCGCCGTTGAGCAGTCGGGACTGTCGGGTCCGTGCGGGCGGGGACTCAGCGGCGCGCATGCCCTTGGTCCATGGAACTTCGCTGGATGAGGACTTTCGTTGCCGGTGGAACGGAACTTAACTATGGCCGCGCCGCGATTGTGCCCCACGTCAGCCAGCCGGCCGTAAGCCAACAGATCCGCCAGCTCGAGCGGGAAGTTGGTGTTCCGCTGTTTGAACGCACTTCGCGCTCGGTGCGACTGACGGCGGCGGGGGAGGCGTTCTTGCCGCACTGCGAGCAAACCTTGGCAGACGCCGACGCGGCAACTTCTCCTTGGGCACGGCGATGTCCATCAGCCAGGGGGAATTTACGCACTACTCACCGGGTGCTCAAACGGAGGTGGACGCGCTGACCACTTTAGGTTCGTCAGGAACGATTCCGGTCGGGGCTGTGGGCTACGACATCCACTCCGCGGTGATCACTTTCAAAGCGATCTGCAGGCGAACCCAGGAGGAAAAAGAAAAGTGGCAGATGGCGACCTACAAGCAACTGATGACAGCGTGGCAATACCAGCAGACATTGTATGACCAAGCCGCTGCCCAGGCGCGTGGCGCCGGCGAGGGCAGTAGCACCGGATGGAACGGCCTGCGAGCCAGTGGCTCAGAGCGAGGTGTGTGGAACTGAAACCCAGGAACCTACGCAGTGTTGTTGCAGATCAGAGTCACTTGAGATCCGGCATGTGGACAAATTTCCGGTGAGTGTGGACCCGCTGGCGTGTGGACGACGGAGGCCCCTTCATCCGGAGGCCAGGCATCGGCGAATCTTCATGGGAACAGGTGAAGCACCGGAGATGAATAATCTCCGGTGGGATGAATCATCTCCGGTGGGCGCAGATCCCGGAGGGGCGGAGGGCTTGCGCAGACACGACCAGGCCGTCAACGACGCGGAGAATGCGCCCATAGGGGACTGGGCTCCTCCGGCATGAGCTTGCGTCAAGGCGGACGGCAGGCAATTAACGACGCCACTACCGAGATGCGATGGATGAAGCACCGCTCCGGGCACCCTAGGTTAGAATCGGCCGGTGAGTGGATTACCGCCGAACTGTGATGCCGTGCTCGAGTGGGGCATCCGCGGCTCGTTGCTGTCGTATATGGAGCGTGACCGTGCGTTCGAGATCGAAACGACGGGCGGGGCTACGTTCTCGCTTGCGGATGGCGTGCATATGAACGGCAGCGTGGATGCTGACGGTGTGCTGTTCCTCGACGGGTCGGTTGTCTTGCGTGCCCACGCCGGCGCCCTGATCGTGCCCCTGATCGGCGTTCAGGTGACCGGCGATGCGCTGACGATCGATGACCCCGGGGAGGACCGGGTCGAGTTGGCGACGAACCCTGGCCGGCTCGCGCTGGTGCGACTGGGCGAGGTCGCGGGGGCGCAGGAGGGCACGCTCGTATACGCGACGCGCCTCGCCGCGGAGGCGGACGCGCTCTTTATGTTCAACTACATCCCCGACACGCCGTTCGACCCGCTGCGCATCAGACTCAGCGTGCGGTGACGCCGGCGCCGGCCCGCCGACGCCTCGCCCGGTTCACCACTTCCGTCAGCGGCGAGCATCTCCGCCTCGTAGCGCTGCATCGCCTCGGCCGAGCTCAGCATCCGAACCAGCAAGGAGTTCAGCTGCACGACTTCTTCGGGCGTTAGGCTCTCGTGGAGGATCTCCTGGCGTTTGATCGCGATCGGCATGAGGTCGTCGTGGACGCGTGCGCCCTCGGGGGTGAGGTAGAGGTGGCGTGATCCGCGGGGGCCGTTGATCTGCGCGACGAGGTCTCGACCAAGCAGCACGTTGACGCTCTTGGATGCGATCGACTTGTTGATCCCGAGGATCTCGCAGAGCTCCCCAGAGGTTGCGCCCGGGTGATTGCCGAGCCCGCTGATGATGCGCCACTCATTGGTTCCTACGCCATGGACCTTATGGATGACGCGGGAGCCGCCCCAGACGAGCACATTGGAGAGCAGCCCGAGCAGAGCCGGCGTGTATTCATCGCGCACGATCGTACCCGGCAGCTTCTTGGTGACAAGACCTTGCCCTACGGCCCGCGCGTCCACTTCGTCCGACGCTCCCTTGCGCTCGTCCATGAGTCTAACGTCCCTTCGGTGGGCGGCTCTCGCCCTCTATCCAACTCTTTGACTCTAGTTTAACTCTAATCATGATTGAAAGTGAACAAGATTATATGTACTCTTGTGGAACCTCAGTCCACGTGAGTTAAGTCACACGCGGCCGAACAATGGAGTTTGTATGCATGACCCGATGATGGCCGGCGATGTTGTCGTCCTCGACGTTGACCCCTTCTCTCGAGAGGGACTGACCAGTCCGCTCACGATCGACGCGGCGATCCGCGAATCAGCGCCCGTGGTCTGGAGTGAGCAGTACAGTGTGTGGTTCACGGGCCGATACGACGTCGTCGACCAGGTCTTCCGCGATTATGAGACTTTCGAATCCTCGGCCGGAACAGGCATCACGAACACGAAGAAGACCGAAAACTGGCGCAAGCCCAGCGTCATCCTCGAGAACGATCCACCCGCTCACACGAAGTACCGCCGGATCATGACATCGGTCCTCAGTCAGCGAGTCGTCCGACGCCTCACCGATAGCTTCCAGAAACAGGCGGACGAACTCGTTGACTCCGTGGTCGGCAAGCTCGAGTTCAACGCCGCGACCGAGCTCGCCGAGAAGTTCCCGCTGACAGTGCTCCCCGACGCCGTCGGGTTCCAGCCGGAGGGGCGTGAGCACCTGCTCCCGTACTCCAACCTCAACTTCCAGTCCATGGGACCACGAAACGAGTTCTACGACGCGGCCGTGGCAGCCGCCGACGAGGCATCGACCTTCGTGAACTGGCAGATGCGCCGCGAGGCACTCGTGCCGGACGGCCTCGGCCATACCATCTACGGGTACGTTGATGAGGGAGAGATCACCGAAGAGGATGCCGGGATGCTGGTGCGCACGTTCCTCTCGGCGGGTGTCGACACCACGATCTTCGCCATACAGTTCGCACTCAAGGCTCTCGCCGAACATCCCGAGGCATGGGCGGCTCTGCGCGATGACCCTGGCCTCGCGCGAAAGGTCTTCGAAGAAGCACTGCGCTGGAGCCCGCCGAGCCCGTACATCGGTCGGACAACGTCGAAGGCAACCGAGCTCGGCGGTATCCGCCTCGGTGCCGGCGAGAAGGTCATCATGGCGTTGGCCGCAGCGAACCGCGATCCGCGCCGCTGGGATGATCCGGACGCATTCGACCTCTCCCGGGACCCGAGTGGACACATGGCATTCGGTACGGGCATCCACGGATGCGTCGGCCAGATGATGGCACGGATGGAGGCCACGTGCCTGCTCTCCGCGCTCGCCCGACGAGTCGAGACTATCGAACTTGCGGGGGACCCCGTGCCGTTCTTCTCGAACTGGCTGCGGGGATTCGAAGACCTCCCTATGCGAGTCACCCTCCGGTAGCGGCAACCGCCGCTACACCGCACGATCACAAACACGAGGAGTTACCACATGAAGCGACCAGCAAAGATGCTGACCGGGCTGGGCGCGGTCCTCGCCCTCGCCCTCACGGCTTGCAGCCCCGGTACGCCGGGGTCGACAGCGACCATACCCGCCGGCAGCGGTGAGCTGAAAACCGTGAAGGTCGTCGGCGTTCCCGTCGTAGACATGGCTGCACTGTATGTCGGCGAAGAGCAGGGCTTCTTCGCCAAGGAAGGGCTCGACCTGAATATCGAGTTCGGTCAAGGCACCGCCGCGATGATTCCGGCGCTGCTGAACGGGCAGTATGACGTACAGTACGGCGGTTCCGTCAACCTGCTCCAGGCTGTTGACGCCGAGCTCCCCGTCGTTGCGATCGCAGCCGGCGGCCGTACGACCGGGATGCAGGGCAAGGATCACGGAGGACTGCTCGTGCTCGAGGGCAGCCCCATCAAGGCGGCTGCAGACCTCGAGGGCAAGACGATAGCGGTGAACGCCCTCCGCGGCCTCCACGAGGTGGCGCTGTGGGCATCGGTGCGCAAGGCTGGCGGTGACCCGGCAAAGGTTAAATTCGTCGAAATGCCTCTTCCTGACATGGGCGCGGCACTTGCGAATGGCCAGATCGACGCGGCATCCGTCTCCGAGCCGTTTCTGGGAGTGATGGAGGGCCAGGGCGCGCGCCTCGTCACGAGCCTTTATGTCGACGCCGATCCCGATTTCGTAACGGCGCTGTACTTCGTGACCGCGGAGAAAGCCGAGAAGGATCCAGCGATGATTGAGCAATTCAACCGTGCGCTCGAGAAGTCCTTCGCTTACAGCACCGAGCACCCTGATGCCGTGCGTGCGCAACTGGGCAACTTCACGCAGATCAGCCCGGGCCTCATCGAGACGATGACCCTTACGAACTTCAAATGGGGCCTCACCTACGACAACCTGCACCTGATCGCGAACCTCGCAGCAGACGCCAAGTCGATGGAGGACCCCGAGGGCGCTGCAAAGCGGGCTGCTGCCTTCATCGACAGCGAATAATCACCCACCTTCCTTCGAGAGAACAGCCATAATATGAAGAAGATCATCAACGCCCCCGAGGCGGTCATCGAGGACTACATCACCGGCTTGGTCGCGGCCAACCCGCATCTGGCGCGAGTTGCCGGCCTCCCCATCATCGTGCGCTCACCCGAGTCAAAAAAGCAGGACGACCGTGTCGCCCTGATCTCCGGCGGCGGGTCCGGACACGAACCGGCGCATGCCGGATATGTGGGGACGGGAATGCTGGATGCCGCCGTTCTCGGTCCCGTTTTTACGTCGCCGTCCGTCGACAACGTGTACGCAGCCATCGTCGCCACGGCGACGAAAACAGGGGCCCTGCTCATCGTCAAGAACTACACCGGCGACAGGCTGAACTTCGGTCTGGCAGCCGAGATGGCGCGCGTCGAGGGTATCCCGGTCGAGATGATCATCGTCGCGGACGACGCGGCCTTGGGGGACTCCTCTGGGGCCGGTCGCCGCGGCCTCACCGCCACCGTGCTCGTGCACAAGATTGCGGGGGCGGCCGCGGAGCGCGGCTGGCCGCCCGCTCAGATCGTCGCAGCGGTCGAGCGGCTCCTGGCGGGGACAGCGACCATGGGTGTCGCCCTCGGCCCCTGCTACCTCCCCGGCGCCACTGCACCGAACTTCGCCCTTGGCGACACCGAGATCGAGTGGGGCCTGGGCATCCACGGCGAAGCCGGCAGCGAACTGGGCGAGATTGCTCGGTCGGCCGACATCGCCGAGCGTCTTGTCGACACCATCGTCGCCGATCGCGGACTCTCCGCCGGCACAGACGTCGTCGCCCTCATCAACTCTCTCGGCGGCACACCCGACCTCGACCTGCGCATTCTGCAGGGCGACGTGCTCGCGGCACTCGCCGCACGTGATCTGCGGGTACATATGACATGGGCCGGGCCTTTCCTCACGTCCCTCGAAATGCCCGGTGCCTCTCTTACCGTGGCCACCGTCGATGCTGAACTGCTTGAGCTGCTCGCCGACGACGCTCGCGTGGTCGCTTTCCCACAGACGACGCCGCTACTCGGCCCCTCGGGTGCGGTCACGGTCGCCGCCCCCGAACTCTTCGAGGCAGACACCGACGGGGGCGCCTCCTCGCCGGATGTCGCTGAAATCCACGAATTCACCGAGGCGATCGCGGACGCGCTTATAAATGCCGAGTCCGAACTCACGGATCTTGATCGCCAGGTCGGCGATGGCGACCTCGGAACAAATCTGGCACGCGGCGCGAAGGCGGTGTGCGCGGCATCCGCGCGCCTCTACACCCAGCCGGATGCTGCCCGCTACCTCACCGCCGTCTCCGATATCGTGCGTCGTGAGGTGGGAGGAACGTCCGGACCTCTCTACAGCCTGCTGCTGCTGGCGATGGCCGAGCGTCTTGCCGGGATCGATGGAGCGCCGAGCCCCGCAGACTGGTCGGCGGCCCTCGGCGATGGCTCCGCGCGCGTGCAAGTCGTGGGGGGCGCGGCTCCCGGCGACAGCACGATGATCGACGCCCTGCACCCGGCCGCCCAATCCCTTGCCGCGGCCGGCGGAGCCTCTGCGAAGCAGCGGACGGTTGATGCCGCCGACGCCGCGCGCTCGGGTGCAACGTCCACCGCGACGCTGAAGCCGAGCCTCGGCCGCAGCAGCTATGTCGGAGACAGGGCCATCGGCATCCCCGATCCAGGCGCCGTCGCCGTTGCCCTCCAGTTCGAAGCTCTCGCGCGCGCGTTGGCGCTATCAGGCACATCGACGAACGGAACGGCCCGATGACCGCGGCATCAGTGATCGTGACGTCCGCTAAACGCGAGCGCAGATCGGTCAACCTGGCGCCGTTTCTCTATGGCGCCGCGGGGATCCTGACCCTCGGCGTGTTGATCGAAGTGCTGCCGCAGACCGGGATCGTCAATCCCCTCTACTTCCCGCCGCTGCACGAGATCGCAGAGGCACTGGGCGCCCAACTTCAATCGCTGACCTTCTGGCATGCTCTCCGTGCCACCGTCGCCGGCTGGCTAATCGGCCTGCTGGTAGCCGTCGTCGCCGGGACCGTGCTTGGCGTGGTGATCGCGAGTGTTCCACTCATCGACCGGATGCTAGCCTCCACCATCGAGTTCCTGCGCCCGATTCCCTCGGTGGCGTTGGTCCCGATCGCCGCGCTGCTGTACGGCACCACGATGCAGGCCACCCTACTGCTGGTTATCTTCGCGAGCATCTGGCCCGTACTGCTGCAGGTGATCTACGGCGTACGCGACGTGGACCGCGTCGCCATCGACACAGCCACGAGCTACCGCCTCGGCCGCGCGCGCACCATCCTTCGCGTCATCTGGCCGAGCATGATGCCGTACCTCATCGTCGGAATCCGGCTCTCCGCCTCCGTCGCCCTCATTCTCGAGATCACCGGCGAGCTGGTGATCGGTTCCCCAGGGCTGGGCAAGCTCATCGCGAACGCGCAGTCCTCGGCGGCCGTCTCGAACATGTACGCCCTCGTGCTGGTCGCTGCATTGCTCGGCGTCGTTATCAACGCGGGCACTCGACTGATCGAGGGCCGCGCGCTGTTCTGGCACGCCTCGGTTCGATCGGAGGTGGTGTGACCATGAAGGCACCTCGCTGGATGTTCGTCACCTTCGCGGTACCGGTCGTACTGATCGCGCTGTGGACGCTGTATGCCGGTATCTCCCGCAGCCTCTACTGGCCTTCTCCCACCGCGATCGTCGGGGTGTTCCCGAAGACGTGGCTCGACGGCCGCCTCAGCGCCGATGTGTTCCCGAGCCTGATGCGCCTGTTAGTCGGCTACATCTGCGCCCTCGTCATTGGCATCACCATCGGCGTCGTTGTCGGGTCGATCCGTCGGCTGCGTCTTTACGTCGAGCCGGTGTTCGAGCTCTTCCGCGCGATCCCGCCGCCGGTGCTCGTACCGGTCGTCATGCTCGTCACGGGGATCGGCGCGAACATGCAGCTCACCGTCATCGCCTTCGGCTGCATCTGGCCGATTCTGATCAACACCGTGGAGGGGGTGAGAGGCGTCGATCTGACGCAGATCGATACCGCCAAGTCCTACCGGATCGGCGGCTGGCGGCGCCTTACGACCGTGGTGTTGCCCGCTGCATCCCCCAAGATCTTCGTCGGTGCCCGCCAGTCGCTATCGATCGGCATCATCATGATGGTCATCAGCGAGATGTTCGCCTCAACCAACGGCATCGGCTTCAACATCATCCAGTTCCAGCGGCTCTTCCAATTCAAGGAGATGTGGAGCGGAATCATCCTGCTCGGCATCATCGGCGTCGCCGCGAACGTCATCTTCAAATTCATCGAGCGTCGTGTGCTGCGTTGGTACGTGGGCATGCAAACTCAGGAGAGGTGAGGGCTATGGCCCAGAACGAAAACAATGTCATGCTGCATGTCGACAAACTGCGCAAGGTCTACGGGTCGGGCAACGGGGCGGTCGAAGCGATCGGAAACCTCGACTTCGCGATCGGCAAGAACGAGCTCGTCTGCATCGTCGGCCCCTCGGGCGCCGGCAAGACGACCTTCCTGCGGTGCGTGTCTGGGCTGCTCGCCCCGACGTCCGGTCAGGTGCTGCTCGAGGGCAAGCCGGTCAACGGTCCGCCCGAGGGCATGGCCGTCGTCCTCCAGGAGTACGGTCGCAGCCTCTACCCATGGCTCACCGTCTACGACAACGTCGAGCTGCCGTTGAAGGCCAAGGGCATTACGAAGCCCGAGCGGACCCGCCTCGTCACACAGGCGTTGGAGGCCGTTGGGCTGGCCGGAGCGGGTAAGAAGCACCCATGGCAGCTGTCAGGCGGCATGCAGCAGCGTGTCGCCATCGCGCGGGCCATCGCATACGAGCCTCACATCCTCGTGATGGACGAGCCGTTTGCGGCCGTCGATGCGCAGACCCGCGCTGAACTCGAGGACCTCGTGCGACACCTTTGGAGGCAACTCGGGGTGACAGTGCTGTTCGTCACCCACGATATCGACGAATCGGTCTACCTCGCGCAGCGGGTGCTCGTGCTTTCGCACGCGCCAACGTTCGTGCTCAAAGAGGTGCGGGTCGACTTGCCCCATGACCGCGACCAGCTCACAACCCGCTCGCTGCCCGAGTTCGCGGCGCTCCGTACCGAGGTCTACGAACTCATCCAGCAGGCTAAGAACGTCAACTACCGCACCGCGCAGTCCGCACTCGATGAGTCAGCAGCGCGCCCGAAAGGAGAACACGATGCTGACCCTGCAGGTCTCCTCGAGAATCGATGAGGCAAGCGGGATTGCCGGCCTCATCCTCACGAACCCGCAGGGCGGACCCCTTCCGGAGTGGACTCCGGGGGCGCATATCGACGTGCACATCGACCGCCCTGGCGAGGTGGCGCTCGTGCGCCAGTACTCACTCTGCGGCGACCCTGCCGACCGTACGGCTTACCGCATCGCGGTTCTTCTTGAGGAGGAGGGCGAGGGTGGCAGCCGGCACATCCACTCCCAGGTGCGCCAAGGGCAGCTCGTGCGTGTATCTGCGCCGCGGGACCTCTTCGGCTACGCGGTCGCCGACCGCATGGTCTTCGTTGCCGGCGGCATCGGCATCACGCCGATCCTGCCGATGATCGCCGCTGCCGAGGCCTCGGGCGCGGATTGGCAGCTGCACTATGCCGGCCGCGAGCCTTCGACGATGGCGTTCGGCGCCGACCTTGAACGCTACGGCGATCACGTGCGCCGGTACCTGAGCTCGGAAGGCGAGCGGATGGCGCTGCCCGCCATCGTGGCGGACGCCGCCGGCGCCGCGCTCTACGCTTGCGGTCCTGCGCGGCTCCTGGACGCGCTGGAAGCGGAAGTGGACGGTACGGACGTCGATCTGAATCTGGAGCGATTCACGAACCAGAACATCGTGGCGAGTGAAACAGACCACCCGTTCGAGGTGGAGCTGTCGCTGCTCGGCAAGACGATAACGATTATGCCCGGCGAGTCGATCCTGGATCGCGTCGCGGGGGAAGGAGTTGCGGCGCCATCCTCGTGCCGCGGCGGAACCTGCGGCACGTGCGAGACCTTCGTGCTGGAGGGCGAGCCGGACCACCGTGACGCCGTGCTGAACGGCAAGGAGCGCGAGGAGTCCGAGGTCATGATGATCTGCGTTTCGCGCTGCAAGGGCAAGAAGTTGGTGCTCGAACTCTGACCGCGCTTCCCTGGGGTCCAAACCCTCTTCCCGAAATAGCGAATTCATACGAATCCGAGGGCCTTGCAATCGGGGAGCATGCTCTTAGAGCGTCAATTTCGCGGTGGCTGACTTATCGAAGCGACAGCTGAGATGCTTGGATGGCGAAATGGGGTTCCAAAACATCACAACCAAGGACGGCGCGGCTGCCCGACAGCGTCCCCGGAGCGGGATCCGACCCGTCCCGAGGATGCGCTCACGTCGTCAGCGATTACCCCAGAACGCCTTTCTAGACGGCCGGAGTGAAGGCAGTCTTTTGAAGCAGGCTGCGGAGTTGGTTGCGTTCCTCGGCCGTCAGTTCATGGAGAGAAATGTCTTCCGCTTCTCGAACGGTTTCGGAGGCACGCGTGTAAAGCATCTTGCCGGAAGACGTCGCACGGATGACGTTGGATCGCCGGTCCCCCGGAACATTGAGGCGCTCCACCAGGTCGCGCCGTTCCAAACCGTCCACGAGGGCGACGATTTGGCTGGGCGCGAGACACAGGAAATCCGCCAGTTCGCGCTGGGATGGGGCGTCGGCGGTGCAGGCAAGGGCGAGCACGGAGTAGGACCTAACCTTCAGACCTAATGGAGCCAACATTGCGTTGGCGCGTGCCGTTCCGATGCTGATCGTGCGGGCCGCGAGGAACAGCGTTTCCTTGGCCAGATCAATGGCGAGCAACGGGTCTGTCGACGCGGGTCCCACTGGCGCACGGGATCGTTCGACACTGTCCGTAATTGCTCCTGGCATGGGCCCTCATGCGTCCAATCTGAATGAATCATCAAAATGTCTTTCTCAACGATACAGCAGAACAACGGGAATAGAATAGTTATAAATAGAATGATTGACAGTCTGAACTAAATGGGTTGTCATTGGGGCGAACCCTCATGCGCCGGGACTCCTAACGGCAGCGCCGCGCATACGCATAGTAGAACCAAAGGAGAGAGCCATGAGCCTGTCAGGCAAAGTAGCAATCGTCACCGGGAGCGGACGGGGCCTCGGCCTCGCCTACGCAAGGGAGCTCGCACGCCAGGGTGCCTCCGTCGTTGTTAACGACGTGGACGCGGACGTCGCAGCGGACGCGGTGCGCACCATTGAATCCGAAGGCGGCAGCGCGGTCGCCGTCGTCGCCCCCGTCGGCAGCACCGAAGCCGCAAAGGCGTTGGTGCAGAAAGCAGTTGAGGCGTTTGGCCGGCTGGACATCCTGGTCACCAACGCCGGCATCCTGCGGGACAAGTCGCTGCTGAAGATGACCGACGACGACTTTGACGCCGTGATCAACGTCCACCTCCGCGGCACGTTCACGTGTGCCCGGGAAGCCTTCGGCTACTTCAAGGAGAACGGCATCGCCGGCCGGATCATCACCATCGGCTCGCCCACCGGGCAGCGCGGCAACTTCGGCCAGACCAACTACGCCGCGGCCAAGGCCGGGATCGTGGGCATGGTCCGCACCTGGGCCCAGGAAATGAAGAAGGCCGGCGTCACGGTCAACACCGTCGTCCCGGTCGCTGCGACTGCCATGACCAAAACAGTCCCGTACTTCCAGAAGGCCGTGGAAGCGGACGAACGCGGCGAGGCCATGCCGTCCTTCTTCCGCCACGAACTGGGCTTCGGAACGGCCGACGACGTCGCCGGGCTGATTGCCTTCCTTGCCTCTGACACGGCGGCCGGGATCACCGGCCAGGTCATCGGTGCCGGCGGTGACCGGCTGCAGCTCTGGACCCACCCCGAGGCCGCCGCCACCGAATACTGCGAGGGCGGCTGGGGCTACGAGGACCTCATCTCCTCCTTTGACGGTCTGTTCGGCAAGAGGCTCCAAAGCGTGGGCGAAGAATTCCCGGAACTGCCCGCAGAGTTGCGTCCCGAACCCGTTCCGGTCAAGTAGCAGTCATGAGCTACGTATCCGCATTGGATGTTGAATCGCTTACCGCGATCGACATGCACGTCCACGTGGAGGTGGACGATCACGGGCATAACGCCCTGCCGCAGGAACTGGTGGACGCGGCCAGCAAGTACTTCAAGACGAACGGCCCCCGCCCGGGCCTGGACGACATTGCGGAGATTTACCGTGAACGCAAGATGGCCGCCGTCGTCTTCACGGTGGACGCCCGCCGGGCGCTGGGACACAAGCCCAACAGCAGCGAAGAAATCGCGATCGGTGCGGCCCGTAATAATGACGTGTTGATTCCCTTCGGCTCCGTGGACCCAACCACGAATACCGAAGCCCTTGAGAGGGCTCGGCTGCTGGCGGGCGACTTCGGCGTCCGCGGCTTCAAGTTCCACCCCACGGTGCAGAACTTTGATCCCTCCGATCAGCAGTTCTATCCGCTGTGGGAGCTCCTGCAGTCCTTTGGGCTTCCGGCCATCTTCCACACAGGGCAGACGGGCATCGGCTCCGGACTGCCGGGAGGCTTTGGGCTTAAGCTGGCGCTCTCCAACCCGATCCTGCTCGACTCCGTAGCTGCAGATTTCCCCGAACTGCAGATCATCATGGCGCACCCGTCGGTGCCGTGGCAGGAAGAAGCCATCGCGGTGGCAACGCACAAGGCCAACGTGTGGATCGACCTCTCCGGCTGGTCGCCCAAATACTTCCCGGAGATCCTGGTCCGGCAGGCCAACTCGGTCCTACAGAACAAGGTGTTGTTCGGCTCGGACTTCCCGTTGATCTCCCCGGACCGCTGGATGAGCGACTTCGCCGACCTCACGATCAAGGACGAAGTGCGGCCGAAGATCATCAAGGACAACGCCGTCCGGCTGTTGGGACTAAACCCCCAGGTAGCATCATGACCGCTTTTTACTCTTCTGACCAGTACGGCTACTTCACCCTCCTCAGCGAAGACGAACGCCAAGTGCTGGGCCGGCTACGCACAGTCCTGGATGATGACATCCAGCCACTCCTGGCCGACTACTGGGAACGTGGCGAATTCCCGGAACAGATCATCAAACCGCTGGTGGACCTGAACCTGATGGAACCCCCGGAACTTACCCGGGACGGTGCAGTCCCGGGAGCTTTGTACGGAGGGTTTAGAAATTTTGAACTCGCCCGCACGGACGCCTCCGTGGCCACGTTCTACAACGCCCAGTCCGGGCTGTTCCGGACAGCGGTCAACCTGGGCGGCAGCCCGGAACAGGCAGCGGCGTGGGATCCGTTGATTCGCAGCTTTGAGATGAGTGGTGTTTTTGCACTTACCGAACCGGACCACGGCTCAGACATTGCCGGCGGGCTGGAAACCAGTGCCCGCAGGGACGGCGGCGCCTGGGTGATCAACGGTGTCAAACGTTGGATCGGTGGCGCCTCTACCGCCGACTATATCGCTGTTTTTGCCCGCGACGAGGCCGACCGCCAGGTCAAGGCCTTCCTGGTCCGCACGGACGACCCAGGCGTAGCGCTCCGCAAAATTGAAGGCAAGATGTCCCTGCGCATCATGCAGAACGCGGACATCACGCTCACCAATGTTGTAGTGCAGGACGACCACCGGCTACAGAACGTGAACGGCTTCGGTGACATTGCCGGGCTGCTGCGGAACATGCGCTCAGACGTCGCCTGGATCGCCACCGGGCTCCAGGCCGGCGCCTATGAGGCTGCCCTCCGCTACGTCAAGGAACGTGAACAATTCGGCCGGCCGCTGGGCGGGTTCCAGCTCATCCAGGAAAAGCTCGCCGCCATGCTGGGCAACGTCACCGCGTCCCTTGGCATGGTGGTCCGCTTGACCCAGCAGCAGGCAGAGGGCATCTACAAGGACGAAAACTCGGCCCTGGCCAAGATGTGGTGCGCCGCCAAGGCGCGGGAAACCACGGCCCTGGCCCGCGAAATTTGTGGCGGTAACGGCATCATTTTGGACAACAGTGTGGGCAGGTTCTTCGCGGACGCCGAGGCCGTCTACTCCTATGAGGGCACCCACGAAATCAACTCACTTATAGTGGGCCGGGCCGTCACCGGCCTCAGCGCATTCCGCTGATCATCATCGACAACATCTAAGGAGCATCATGAGCATCACCACCGTAACGTTCGAAGAGTTGGCCGGCATGGAAGGCCACGACCTGGGCTACACCGACTACATCGAGGTGTCCCAAGAGCAGATCAACACCTTCGCCGACGCCACGGGCGACCACCAGTGGATCCATACGGACCCGGAAAAGGCCAAGGACGGCCCTTTCGGCGCGCCCATCGCGCACGGTTTCCTCACCCTGTCCCTGGCCATCCCGTTCTGGACCGAACTGCTGGACGTGACGGGTGTGAAGACCAAGGTCAACTACGGGCTGGAAAAGGTCCGCTTCCCGTCCCCGGTCAAGGCGGGCTCCAAGATCCGGATGTCTGCGAAGATCGCCATCGTCACCGAAATTGCTGGCGGCGTGCAAATTGGCGTGGACCAGACCATCGAGGTTGAAGGCGGCACCAAGCCCGCCGTCGTCGCGCACTCCCTTTACCGCTTCTACGCCTAGCAGGCGAAGGCGGCGGCCCGGTTGGCAATGTTGCCCGCGAGCCGCTTCCGTGGCCCGCTCCCTATTACAGGAAGGTTCTGCTCACATGTACAACGAAGGAGTGGGTTCGTGGCTGCAACGCCGCAGAGCGAAATCCGCCACCAAGACCGCGCTGATCTACCTCGACACCCGCACCAGCTACGGAGAACTGGCCGACCGCGTGGACAGGTTGGCCAATGCCCTACGTGACCGCGGCGTGCAGCAGGGGGACCGCGTGGCCTACCTGGGCGAAAATGATCCCTCGTTCCTTGAGACGTTCTTCGCGGCAGGCACCCTTGGCGCCATCTTTGTGCCGCTGAACACGCGCCTCGCCCCGCCGGAAATCCAGTTCGCCCTTCAGGACTCGGGCGCCACAGTGCTGATCAACGCCGCAGCCCTGAACGGCCTGGCTGTCGGGGGATCCCAGGACACGGCCGTCCGCCACCGCCTTGTGGTCCGTGATACGCATTCCACCCACGCCTCCGATGGCGCCGAGGACTACGCCCAAGCACGGACGGCTGCCTCCGCTGACCGCATCGATATCCGGGTCACCTTGGACGACACGGCCATCATCCTTTACACCTCAGGCACCACCGGCCGTCCCAAGGGAGCCGTGCTGACCCATGGCAACATCACCTGGAACTCCTACAACGTGCTGGTGGACTACGACGTGGTCAGCAGTGACGTGGCCCTGGTCATCTCGCCAATGTTCCATGTAGCATCGCTCGGCATGGCTGTCGTGCCGGTCTTCCTTAAGGGCGGCACCCTGTTACTGGAACCTGGCTTCAATCCCGGCCGGGCACTGTCTCTGATCGAGCAGTATAAGGCCACGATGATCAGCGGCGTTCCCACCACTTACCAGATGCTCGCTGAGCACGAAGCCTGGGAATCTACCGACCTCAGTTCGCTCAAGAAGCTCACCTGCGGCGGTTCGGCCGTGCCCCACCGCGTGATGGAAGCCTACGAGAGCCGGGGGCTGTCCTTCTCCGGCGGCTACGGCATGACCGAAACCGCGCCGGGAGCCACCAGCCTGCAGCCGGACCGGAGCCGGGACAAGATGGGCTCTGTGGGTCTGCCGCATTTCTTCACGGATGTGCGCATTGTTGATCCGCTAGGCAGCGTACAGGGACCCCACACGGTGGGGGAAATCGAGGTCAAGGGCCCCAACGTCATCCGCGAATACTGGAATCGGCCGGACGCCACCGGGAACAGTTTTGCTGACGACGAGTGGTTCCGATCAGGGGACATGGGCTACGCCGACGACGAAGGCTTTATATACATCTCCGACCGGCTCAAGGACATGATCATTTCAGGGGGCGAGAACATCTACCCGGCCGAGGTGGAGCAGATCGTGATCGAGTTGGAGGCTATCGGAAGCGTGGCCCTCATCGGCGTGCCGGACGAGAAATGGGGTGAAGTGCCGAAAGCCATAATCACCGTCCGGAACGGACACGCCGTGACAGAGGCCGAAGTCCGTGCCCATCTGGAGGGCCGCCTGGCGCGGTACAAGATCCCCAAGTCTGTGGTGATTGTGGACGAGCTGCCACGGACCGCCAGCGGCAAGATCCGCAAGGCCGACCTGCGCCAGATGTACGGGGAGAGCTAGGCCCCCGCCGCGCGTACGTCGAAGTCAGGAACCATCCTCGAGGGAATCGATGAGCTCCAGGCCACGGCGGCCCCACGCTATTTCTGTCTCGGCACGCGCAATCAGGCCCTCGTAGGTGAAGATCTTGTATTCGGTGGTGCGCTCATGGTCCGCCGCCGGAGTTACGGCAAGCCGGCGACCCAACATGACGCTGGTGCCGCCGCGCAGCTCCTGGACCATGCCTTCCCACTGTTTGCGCCGCAGCGTGTGGTGGGCAATGTGGGCTTCCATGAGCGCCCTTGCCGACGCAGGTTCCGCCCATTCCAGGTAGGCGGCCTTCAGGTGAACCGGATCGCGCTCCCGGGAGTACTCCAACGCGGTGTTGATCCATTCCCGGAATGCCGCCGCACCCTCCCCCGTGATCCGGTACTGCGTCTTTTTGCCGCGTGGTCCCCAAGGGACCTCTTCCCCGACTAAAAGCCCGTCCTTTTCCATCCGACGCAGTTCGGGGTAGATCTGCGAATCGGGAGCGTGCCACACATAGGCAACGGAGGACTCGAACCGCTTGGACAGGTCGTAGCCCGTCATGGGTTCGACCGTCAGCAGTGCCAGCAGTGCGTAGCGAAGACTCACAGAAAGACTCTTTTCCTAGGCTCTTGCCAATAACTATATCCATAGATAGTCTGTGACCCGCCCCACTATCTATGGAGATAGTTATTTATCCCGATAGTTACCGAGGTATCAAATTTTTCATACATCCGATCCGGGGGCGTTAATGTCGATGCGGCCCGGCGACAGGAAGGAAGAACCGTGACAGCTATCCGGACGCAGAGCTCCACCACGAACAAGGTCCTCGGCTATCCGCTGAACGTCTGGTATGTCGCCGCTTGGGATTACGAAGTGACCCGCAAGCCGATGTCCAGGCGGATCGCGGACCGCCCGCTGGCCTTGTACCGCACTGAGGACGGCAGGGCGGTGGCCCTTGCCGACGCCTGCTGGCACCGGCTTGCCCCGCTGTCCATGGGCAAGACCGTGGGCAAGGACCAAATTCAGTGCCCCTACCACGGCATCATTTACGACTCGGCGGGTCGCTGCGTGTCCATGCCTGCGCAGGAGACCATCAACCCCAGCGCCACAGTGCCGTCCTTCCCCGTGGTGGAGCGCCATCGTTACGTTTGGGTGTGGCTCGGCGATCCCACCAAGGCTGACCCGGAGCTCGTACCGGACATGCATCAACTGGACTCCAAGGAATGGGCGGGCGACGGCGAGACCATCTACGCCCCCTGCAACTACCAGCTGGTGCTGGACAACCTGATGGACCTCACGCACGAGGAATTCGTCCACTCCTCATCGATAGGCCAGGAGGAGCTTAGCGAATCCGACTTCGTGGTCACGCACGACGGCGGCACCGTCACGGTTGCACGCTGGATGTTCAACATCGACGCACCGCCGTTCTGGCGCAAGAATATGCGCGATAAGTTTCCCGGCTTCGAGGGCAAAGTAGACCGCTGGCAGATCATCACCTTCCGCTCGCCGTCCGTCATTAACATCGACGTGGGAGTGGCGAAGGCGGGCACCGGCGCCTTCGAAGGCGACCGCAGCCAAGGCGTCAACGGCTTCGTGATGAACGCGATCACGCCCGAAAGCAACAAGTCATGCCACTACTTCTGGGCGTTCATGCGCAACTACCGCCTGGACAGCCAGCTCATCACCACCCAGCTGCGCGAAGGCGTACACGGCGTCTTCGGGGAGGACGAGGCCATGCTCGCGGCGCAGCAGGCCGCCATCGACGCAAACCCGGACTACGAGTTCTACAACCTCAACATCGACGCCGGCGGCATGTGGGTGCGGCGCCTCATCGAACGCCAGCTCGAAACCGAGGGACGACTGGTCCCTGTCGCCTAGCGCGGGACAGCAACGAGATAGGTCTGAAATAGTCATGGCAGCAACAAACATTGAAGTCTGGCAGCTGGGAACAGTTGTCGAAGTCCGGAACGTCGCCACCGATATCCAGCGCATCGTGATCGAGCCGGCCCTGCCCCGGACGGCGGAACCAGGCTCACATATCGATGTGATGGCCAGAATTGAGGGCCACACCGATAAACGCTCCTACTCGGTCGTGGAGTCAAGCGAGGACGGCGCACGCTTGGTGATCAGCGTGCTGAGAGCTCCGCTGTCCCGCGGCGGCTCAGTCTTCATGCACACCCTCCAGCCGGGGGACCAGCTGGAGATGACCCAGCCGCTGCAGAACTTTCCGCTCCGGGTGGGGGCGGAACGCTACATCTTGCTGGCCGGCGGCATCGGCATTACGGCCATCATCAGCATGGCCCGCGTACTGAAAAACCTGCGGATGGACTACACCTTCGTATATGCAGGCCGCAGCCGTGCGGCCATGGCCTACCTGGCGGAGCTGCAGGAGCTGCACGGGACGAACCTCGTGGTTCACGTGGACGATGAGGGAACGTCCCTGGACGTGAACCGGCTGGTGGCCAGTGCCGCTGACGGCACCGAACTGTACATGTGCGGCCCCATCCGGCTCATGGACGCCGTCCGTCGCAGCTGGACCGAGCGCGAGCTCAGCTACCCCAACCTGCGTTACGAGACTTTCGGCAACAGCGGTTGGTACGACCCTGAGGAATTCATCGTCAAGGTTCCCGGCCTGGGACTGGAGGTTCCAGTGGTGCAGGGCCGGTCCATGCTCGAAGCCCTCGAGGATGCCGGAGCCGACATGATGTTCGACTGCCGCAAGGGCGAATGCGGGCTTTGTGAGGTCCGAATCCTCAGGCTCGAGGGTGCCATCGACCACCGTGACGTCTTCTACAGTGCCAGGCAGCAAAACGCCACCGAGAAAATGGCCTGCTGCGTCTCCCGGGCCGTCACCTCAAAGACCGGCCTGATGGCCGAGGCGTCTGTCTTCGGTCCGGCAGTGGTGACCATCGAAGTCCCCTGACCGCCAGGGCGGACATTGAACGACGACGGCGGCGGCTACACTGCCGCCGTCGTCGGCCTTGCCTGAAGTAAGGCCAACCGGCTTCCTGATCGATGCCGTGCCAGGTCGGCGGCTGCGATGGGGCTCTTTCGGCCTGCCCGAAACCAGCCAAATTGACAGTCTCAATTTGAGACAAATGATCCCGGACCGGCCACGTAGTGTATGTGAGACGCCTCACAGTGGGCCAACGGAGCAACGCTGCTCCGAGAGCGAAAGGTTGCTTGTCAGGCTATGACACAGACCATGGAAACCATGGAATCCCGGGTGATGGAAAAAGTCCGGATTCCAATGCGGGACGGAATCGTCCTTGTCGCTACGGCCTATCGCTCCTTGTCAGCAGAGCCCCAGCCAGTGCTTCTTGTCCGGACACCGTATGTGGAGTCGATGGCGCGGACGCTGCCCGTGGCCCCGGCGCTGGCCGCCGGCTTCGCCGTCGTTGTCCAGAACTGCCGTGGGACTGCAGAGTCCGACGGTGTGCTCCAGGCCTTTGAAAACGAGTCGAACGATGGCCTGGACACTATTGCCTGGCTCATCGACCAGCCCTGGGCAAACGGTCAGGTGTGCATGTTCGGAGCCTCATACCTTGGGATGGCGCAGCTGGCTGTCAGCGGGAAGAACCCCGAAGGACTGGCCGCCATCGTCCCGATCGTCGCGACGAACAACTACCGGGACGGACTGGTCTACAGGCAGGGAGCCATGCAGCTCGGGCAGGGCCTGGGGTGGCACATGCTGAAGACGGCCCAGACGCTGGGGGAGCGGGCACAGCGCGGGCAAGACATTGCGGCGCAGATGGGCGCGTTCCTGGGCATGACACGCGACATGGAAGCGACCTTCCGCACGTTGCCGCTGACTGATCTCACAGCGATCAGCGACGTCCTGCCCAGCTGGACGACGTGGCTTGAGAAGGAAACGGACAGCGGTTACTGGGACGGGATCAACTACACCAAGGACCGGACCCGAACAGCCGTACCGGCCCTGCACGTCGGCGGCTGGTTCGATCTTTTCCTTGCCGGCACCCTGGACAACTACACCGCGATTGCCCACGGAGCCGAGACCGAGGAGGCCCGAATCAATCAGCATCTGGTGATCGGGCCCTGGACGCACGCAGACCAGTCCGGGGCGGCCGGAGAGCTGCACTTCGCGGCAGGCGCAGCACAGGTTATCCGCTTGGAAGAGCAGCAGATGCGCTTCCTTCGCGAAAGTGTCGACGGCACCCCGAGTTCGATTCCGCCGGTCCAGATCTTCGTGATGGGGACCGACCGCTGGCGGTCGGAGGAGGAATGGCCGCTGGCGCGAACCGACTGGCAGAAGTGGTACCTGCAGCCGGACGGCTTGCTCAGTGCCACGGTGCCGGCAGGCAACGCAGACCCCCTGCGGTACGTCCATGATCCCCATGACCCCGTGCCTACCGTCGGCGGCGGGACCCTGATCAACGGCGGGCCCGACGGCGGAGCGGGCTATATGCCCGGGTCCCGGGACCAGCGTGTGCTGGACAGCCGCGACGACGTGCTCCGGTTCTCCAGCTCTGTCCTGGACCAGGACATGGAGGTGACCGGCCCGCTAAGCGTCACGTTGTTCGCGGCAACTTCGGCTGAGGACGCGGATTTCACCGCGAAACTGGTCAACGTTTTCCCCGACGGACGAGCCATGGGAGTGGCGGACGGGATAGTTCGTGCGCGCTACCGCAATGGCATGGATACCCCCTCGACCGTGGAACCAGGGGAAGTTTACGAATACACCATCGACCTGGTCGCGACGAGCCAGGTGTTCAAGAAGGGCCACCGAATCCGCATAGACATCGCGAGTTCGAACTTCCCGTGCTTTGACCGCAATTCCGGCACGGGCAAGCTGGCCGGGCAAGTCACACAGGACGACTTGTCGCCGGCAACCCAATCGGTCTTCTGCACGTCAGTTTTCCCCAGCCATGTTCTACTACCCGTAATTCCTTCAAAGGAGAAGTAAAATGACTGCTCGACGACGCGCACTCGCTTTGGCGGCCACCGCCGCCCTCATGCTCACCGGCTGTGCTGGCACTGCCGTATCCAACAATGACGCCGGTTCAGCAGGCCAGGGTGCCAAGGCGCTGGTCAGCGTCCCCGGCTTCGACGCCGCGACGAAAACAATCACCATTGGCTCCATGGTGCCGACGTCCGGGATCTGGGCTCCGGCAGCCACGAACATCACCGGCGCGGAGGCCTACTTCCACAGGGCTACCCAGCCGGGCGGTCCCCTTGAAGGCTTCACCATCAAGGTCAAGAACGTGGACACCGAGTACAACCCGTCAGTTGCAGTTCCGTTGTACAACTCGCTTAAAAGCAACGTCCTGATGTTCACCAACGTGCTGGGAAGCAGCATTACGTCCGCGTTGCTTCCGCAGATGAAGACGGACAACATTCTCGCCGTGCCGGCGTCCTCGGACGAAAAGCTGATCTCCAATCCGAACCTTGTTCCTTTCGGCCCGTTCTATGCCACCTATCACGCTGCGGGGCTCCAGTACCTGGCGGAAAAAGAAGGCCTCAAGGACGCGACGTACTGCGCCCTGCTGCAGGACGATGACTTCGGAACACAGGTTGAAAACGGCTTCAACTTTGCCGCCAAGGAACTCGGCTTGAAAACCGGCGCAGCCGTGCGTTACCCGAGCGGACTCCAGGACTTCACACCGCAGATTTCCAAGCTGAAGGAGGCCGGCTGCGGGGTTGTTGACCTCGGCGGAGCCGGCGCCACCATCCAAAACGCGGCCGTACGCGCCGTGCAGCTGAACTTTGACGCCCGCTGGCTGGCCGGCAACACCGCCTACAACGCCAGCCTCGCCACCGGACCCGCCGCCGACTACATCAAGCAGAATGCCCGCTTCGTGGTCACCGGCACGGAGTGGGGCGACGCCTCCGCCGAGGGCCAAAAGATGATGGAAACGGACATCGCGGCCATCGACCCCGAGGCGAAGCCCATGGCCAACAGTTACCAGACCGGGTACATGGCGGCAGTCACCACGGTCGCCGTCCTCGAAAAGGCCGTCAAAGCAGGTGACCTCTCACGCGAGAAGCTGCTGGACGTCGCCAAGTCGCTGGGCACCGTGGACGACATGGGCCTTGCCGGCGGCGCCTTCAACTACGGCCAGAACCTGGACGAGCGCACGTCCGGCAACACCGTCTCGATCTTCACTGTCGACGAGTCCGCCAAGACCGGCCTGAAGCTGAAGGAATACGGCTTCCAGTCCGAGGTGGCGCAGAAATACAACGCCTCAGTTCTCAGCAAGTAATCCCATGAGCCTGATATGGCACCACAAGGAGAAACCATGAACAGCGAGAGACGGACCGCTCGGCAGAGTCCCGACCGCTCACACGCCGCCAAGGTGCTGTCGGTGGACGACCTCTCCGTCGCCTACAGCGGCGGCGCGATATCCGCCCTTGAGGGTGTGAGCCTTGACGTCTTCGAAGGAGAGATAGTTGCCCTCCTGGGCGTCAACGGGGCCGGGAAGACAACCTTGCTGCGTGCCATATCAGGGCTCTTGGGAATCCATGGCGGCACGATTGCGGGCGGTGCGATTCGGTATCGGGACAGCGATGTCTCGGGCCAAAGCGCCTGGGCCCGGGTTCGCAAGGGAATTTCCATCTCCCTTGAGGGAAGGCGGGTATTCACGGACCTCAGTGTGCGTGACAACCTCAAGGCCGGCGGCTATATCCAGTCCAAGGCAGCCGCCGCGAAGGCATACGAGAACGTGGTGGACCTGTTCCCTGTCCTGGCGCGGAAGAACGACCTCGCCGCGGGGCTGCTCTCCGGCGGCGAGCAGCAGATGCTCGCAGTGGGACGTGCCCTCATGCAAGGGCCCAGGCTGCTCCTGCTCGACGAGCCGTCCCTGGGGCTGGCGCCGCTGATCGTCAACCAGATCAGGGACATCATCGTCGAAATCAATGGACAGGGCTGCAGCGTCCTGCTCATTGAACAGAACGTGGCGACGGCGATGTCCATCGCCGACTACGCCTACGTCCTGGACAGCCGGCGGGTCCAACACCAGGGCACGGCGGCAGCGTTGCTCGAAGACGACACCCTGCGCGATCTGTACCTCGGAATCGCAGCCCCGGCAGCCAGTCAAAAAATTGAGAACGGAGCACGTCACTGATGCTGAACGTGGAAGCGGTGAGGCTCGAATTCGGCGGAGTGGTTGCGCTGAAGGACGTGAGCTTCGATGTGAAAAGGGATGAGCTTTTTGCCATTCTGGGTCCCAACGGTGCCGGCAAGACGTCGCTGTTCAACTGCCTGAGCGGACTCGTCAATCCCACCGGGTCGATCCAGATCAACGGGCAGGAGCTCATCGGCAAGAAACCACATGAGATTGCCGGTATGGGCGTAGCGCGGACATTCCAGAACCTCGGGCTGTTCGGGTCAATGACAGTTGCCGAGAACGTCCTGGTCGGCGGTCACCTGCAGGTCCGTGGCGGGGCCGTCGCAGCTGCCCTCCGTTGGCCAAGCGTCTTCCGCTCAGAACGACAGGCCCGGCAACGGGCCGACGAGCTCATGGAACTCATGGCACTGCAGGCGCACCGCGACACCGTCGTGGGCACCCTGCCGTACGGTATCCGGAAACGCGTGGAGATCGCCAAGGCGGTGGCCTCCAGTCCCGAGCTGTTGCTGCTGGATGAACCGGTGGCCGGCATGAACCACGAAGAAACCGCGACGTTCGTCGATTATGTGCTGGAGCTTAAGGATCGTCTTGGCCTCACAGTAGTGCTGATCGAACACGATGTAGCCATGGTGATGAGAATCGCCGATCGCATCCTGGCCCTTGATTTCGGCGAAGTGATCGGTCTGGGCACGCCGGCGGAAATCCAGCAGAACGAGCGGGTGATCGCGGCCTATCTGGGCGCGACTGACGAGGCCGATGTGCAAACCAAGCTGCTCCTGGAAGGGGCCACCAGTGAATAGTTTCATCCAGCTGACGGCGTCCGGCGTCTCCCTGGGCATCCTGTATGCCCTGGTGGCCATCGGATTCGCCGTCCTGCTCAAGGCCACAGGCCACTTCAACATGCTGCCGGGAGCATTGGTTCTTCTGGGCGCATACCTGACGTACCAGTTCCACGTGCTGTGGAAGCTGGATTTCGTCCTGGCCGTGGCGCTTGCGGCGGTGGGTTGCGCGGCACTGGGCGTGCTGGGAGAGCGGTTCCTCTTTTCGCGGCTTAGCGGAAAGGGCCACAAGTCGATCGAGCACATGTCCGTGTTGCTCGTCAGCCTCGGTTTGATCTCCATTGCGCAGGCCGCGGTGGTGAGTATCTGGGGCCCGTTGAATTATCTCATCGAGGACCCGTGGGGCCTGGATGTGGTCCGGCTGGGAGGCATCGCGATCGCTGTGCGGGACATCTGGTGTGTGCTGTTGAGTCTGATGCTGCTGGGCGTTTTCTACTACATCATCCAGCACACCAGGATCGGCGTGGGCATGCGTGCTGCGGCCAATGATCCCGAAGCGGCACGGGCGCAGGGCATCAACCCCCATGTAATTTCGGCAACGGCCTGGGCCATGTGCGGCGCCGCCTCAGCTTTGGCGGGAATGATGCTTTCCACCGAGATCGGCGGGGGACTGGTGGCCAACCTGGACCAGGTGGCGTTCACCGCGCTTCCAGCCCTCATTCTCGGCGGCCTCTCGTCGCTGCCGGGCTGCGTTTACGGCGGCCTGACACTCGGGCTGGCGCAGACGTACGCGGCAGGGTATGCCCCGGACACCTTCGGACAGGGATTCGCCACCACGCTGCCCTGGGTGGGCCTCATTCTGCTGCTGTTGGTAAAGCCGGACGGCTTCGCCAAGAAACTCGAAACTAGGAAGGCGTGATCCCCGTGGCCGTAACCGACCTGGTCAAGCCCCTGACATCGCACAAAACTGCCACTCGTGGATGGCGTGACGAGTCCCGCCTCTGCCGGTCCACCGGGCAGCGAATCATGCTGGGCGTGGCATTCCTGCTTATTCTCATGATTCCGCTGAGCGTCGGCAGCCCCTTCCTGCTTTCCCTCGGGGGCACCATCGGCGTCTCTGCCATCGCCGCAATCGGGCTCAACGTGCTCTCCGGCTACGCCGGGCAGATTTCCCTGGCGCAAAGTGTGTTCGTCGGCGTTGGTGCCTTCACCGGCGTCGCGCTCGGCAGCATCGCGGAGTTGCCGCTCGTACTCTGGCTCCCGGCAACCGCTATCGGGGGAGGACTCGCCGCAGCCATCGTTGCACCCCTGACGCTGCGGCTCAAGGGAGTGTTCCAGATTGTGCTCAGCCTGGGCCTGATCTTCGTGGGCAACTACATCTTCGTCAATACGCCTTTCATCACCGGCGGCAACGCCGGAATTTCCGCGGCCCCCAGCATGTCCCTGGGCTTCGTTGACTTCGGCAAACTCACGATCGGCGGGATGAAATACACCTACGAACAGGGCCTGTTCATCCTGGTGTGGCTCTGCGTGGCAGCCTGCATGGTGGCAGTGGTAAACATGCACCGAACCCGTTTCGGCCGGTCGATGACAGCCGTCCGCGAGGCGGAAACGGCCGCCCAGATCGCCGGCATCAATGCGGGCAGCGTCAAGATGAAGGCATTCATCATCGCCGGTGCTTTTGGAGGCCTGGCCGGCGGACTCCTCCTGGCCCAGCTGCGCTTTGTCCAAGCGGACCAGTTCGGCATCAGCATGGGCCTTGAGTTGCTGATCATCGCGGTGGTGGGGGGCCTGGGCTCCACGTGGGGGCCTGTGGTCGGAGCCGCCATTATCAGCTCGATCCCCGTCCTGGCCACACAGTATGCGGAGTACATTCCGTTTCTGCAGGAAGACTTCAGCCAGTCAGGGGCCATTGGCATCCCGGTTGGGCAAGTCGGCCTGCTCGTCTACGGTCTTGCCCTGGTACTCGTCATGGTCTTTGAACCGCGAGGTGTTTCGCATTTGCTCCGCAGCGGTGGCCGGAAGGTCCGCTCCCTGGCAACCCGCAGACGAAACGGCGGCTGACCGCTTACCTCCGGTAGGGCACCACGTGCAACATTCATTCAGACGCCGGGCGCCCCTGCGCCGCGGCCGCAACCCGAAAGGACCCCGTGATTAATATGAAGGCCGCCGTGGTCAACCAGGCCGGCGGAGATTTCGAACTCGAGGACGTGCTGCTGGACGAGCCGCGCGCGGACGAGGTCCTCGTCAAACTCGTGGCGACCGGAGTCTGCCATACGGACCTGAGCGTCCGAAACGGAGTCCAGTCGCCCCAGGTTCTTGGCCACGAGGGCGCCGGCATCATCGAAGCTGTCGGTGAGGACGTCCGGGGCCTGGCTCCAGGCGACAAGGTGATCATGTCCTTCGCCTCCTGCGGGGACTGCGACAAGTGCTTTACGGGCAGTCCGGCTCATTGCCGCGGCTTTATCCCACTCAATATGTGCGGGACCCGCGCCGACGGAAGCCGCAGCATCCGGCGGGAGGACGGGCAGGAGATCGGTGGAAACTTCTTCGGGCAGTCCTCCTTCGCGGAATACTCACTGGCCAGTCCACGCAACATAGTGAAGCTTCCGGACAACACGCCAATTGAGCTGTTGCGGCTTCTTGGTCCGCTCGGATGCGGCATCCAGACCGGCGCTGGCGGCGTCCTCAACAGCCTGAATGCCCGGGCAGGGAGCTCCATCGCCATTTTCGGTGCCGGCGGTGTGGGCCTAAGTGCGCTCCTCGCCGCGGTTGTCAGCGGCTGCACCACCATAGTCGTCTGTGACGTGAACCAAAGCCGGCTTGAGCTGGCCCTGGCTCTTGGTGCCACCCATGTGGTCGACGCGCGTGCTGCGGATGTCCGGCAACAGATCATCGACATCACCGAGGGCGGTGCCGACTACTCGGTCGAGACCAGCGGAAACATGACCGCTGTTCGGAACGCTGTGGACGTGCTTGATGTCGGGGGGACGGCGGGACTCATCGGGCTCGGCCGTCCCGGCTCGGAAATCGTTCTGGACCACAGCGTGATGGGCTTCGGACGCCGGCTCGTGGGCATCGTGGAGGGAGACGCCGTGCCCCAAAAGTTCATTCCGGAACTCATCGCCCTGCATCAGGCGGGGCGGTTCCCCTTCGAACGGTTCGTGGAACTGTACCCGTTCGACAAGATCCAGCAGGCTGTCGAGGACAGTGCGGCAGGACACACCGTCAAGGCAATTGTGACCTTTTGAGGAGAAACGGCATGAACCGAACAAAGATGTTCATCGGTGGCGCGTGGCAGGAAACCGCGCAAGGCACGCAGCGTGACTTGGTGAATCCCGCCACAGAGGAAGTCTTCGGCCAGGCAGTGATAGCCACAGCCGAGGACGCCGGGCCAGCCGTTGAGGCAGCCCACAGCGCACTGCCGGCCTGGTCGATGACCTCCGGCGCAACACGGGCGGACCTGCTGGAACGCATAGCCCGCGCGTGGGAGGGCCGGGGCAGTGAAGTCGCGCTTCTGGTCACCCAGGAAATGGGGATGCCGCTCAGGGACTCGGCATTCAATAACGTTGCGGGACCCGTGGCCGTGTTGCGGTACTACGCCGGGATCGCCAGAAACGTTCAACTGGAGGAACGGCGTGCACCCTTTGCCTTCAAGGGCGAGGTGATCGTGCGAAAGAGCCCGGTGGGGGTGGTTGCGGCCGTCGTGCCGTGGAACTATCCGTTGATGCTGATGGCCACCAAGCTGGGCCCCGCGCTGGCTGCCGGCTGCACCGTGGTTATCAAACCGGCGGAGGAAAATGCCCTCAGCGGGTATCTGGTCGCCGACATCATGGCTGAGGCGGGAGTGCCGCCCGGCGTGGTGAACGTCGTGGCGGGCGGACCTGACTTCGCGCGGGCGCTCGTTGCGCACCCCAAGGTCGGGAAGGTCGCCTTCACCGGTTCCACTCCGGTGGGCAGGAGCATTGCCCGGGAAGTCGGCGGGCGGCTCGGCTCGGTGAACCTGGAGCTTGGCGGCAAGTCCGCGGCGGTGGTCCTGGACGACGCAGACCTGGTCCACACGCTGTCGCAGTTGCCCCCGCTGTCCTTCCTCAACGCGGGGCAGACTTGCTTCGCGCAGACCCGCGTCATCGCCACTCCAAACGTTTATGAGGAAATCGTGGAGGGGTACCGGCGCTATGCCAAGTCCCAGGTCCTCGGCTCCCCGCTTGACGAGGGCACCACGATGGGGCCGGTGGTTTCAGGGAAACAAAGGCAGCGGATCAACGAGTACATCGAGCATGGCGTTTCGGCCGGGGCGCGGCTGGTGAGCGGCGGTGTCACAGGCGAGGTTCCTGAGCGGGGCTTTTATGTGCGGCCCACCGTTTTCGCTGACGTGGACAACGCGTGGGCCGTCGCGCAGGAAGAGATCTTCGGCCCCGTCGTCTGCATCATCCGGGCGAAGGACGAGGATGATGCAGTCCGCATCGCCAATGACTCCCCTTACGGTCTGGCCGGTTCGGTGTGGACCGGCGATGTGGAACGGGGGCTGGCTCTGGCCTGCCTGATCGAGGCAGGATCCTTCGGCATCAATGGCTACCTGCCCGATATGGCTGCGCCCTGGGGAGGCACCAAGGCGAGTGGCTCCGGGCGCGAAAACGGGCCTGAGGCCGTGGACGACTTCCTGCGGGCCGACACTATCTACAAGTTCGACGGCGGGGCCGGGCCGACCGCCTGAGGCCTCCTTTTCGGGGAATCCCGGCTCTCCGGGCCGGGATTCTTCACAGTCTCAAAGTGAGACATCAATGAGCTTGCACCGCCGATACTGTGAGATCAAATACATCACCTAGTGATGTGGATTACAAAAAATGCCATCCACTGAAAGGACCTGTTCGATGCTGAACATCGGGATCAACCTTGGCTTCGGAAAGCTGGACGAAAGCCTCACCGACGAGGAAATGTACGACGGCGAGCTCGACCTCGCGGTGCGCGCCGAGGCTCTGGGCTACGACAGCGTGTGGGCTGTTGAGCACCACTTCAGCGACTACTCCATGTGCCCGGACAACCTCCTCCTGCTGGCCAACATCGCAGGACAGACCAAGGAAATCAAGCTCGGGACCGGCGCCATCATCGTGCCGTGGAATGACCCGCTGCGCGTGGCCGAGAAGGCGCTGATGGTGGACACGCTCTCCAAGGGCCGCCTGCTCCTGGGTGTGGGGCGGGGCCTGTCCCGCAAGGAGTACGTACCGTTCCGCATCCCGCTGGAGGAAACCCGCGAACGCTTCGACGAGGCGTCCGCCATGATCTTCGACGCCGTCGAATCCGGAATCATCGAAGGCGACGGCCGCTTCTACCCTCAGCCCCGCGCTGAACTCCGGCCGGGACCGCGCGGCTCCTTCGCGGACCGCCGCTACTGCGTGGCCGGCTCCCCGGACTCGCTCGTCTCCGCCGTGAACCTGCGTGCCCGGCTGATGTCGTTCATCGTTCGTCCGGTCCCGGACCTCATGGGCAACTTCACCAGCTACCGCGAGATGTACGAGGAAAAGCACGGCGTGGTGGCCCCCGCCATCTGCCTGAACGTGAACATGTACTGCCACGAGGACAACGAAGTAGCCCAGGAGCGCCACTTCGAATACATCTCCCGGTTCTTCCACTCCAACGTGGACCACTATGAAATGGCCGGCGACCACTTCGCCACCACCAAGGGCTATGAGCGCTACGCAGATACCGCAAAGCGCATCCAGGAAGCCGGGCTGCAGGGCGCTGCCGACAAGTACGCCGAAACGGCACTCTGGGGAAACCCGGAGCACATCCTGGGCCAGATCGAAGAGATCCGGGACACGCTCGGCGACTTTGAAATCATCATCGCCCCGTGCTTCGGCGGCATGCCCTACGACCAGGCCCGCGCCAGCCTTGAGCTGTTTGCCCGCGAAGTCATGCCGAAGGCCCGCAGTCTGAACGGCCAGAAGGTCAGCGTGGCAGCCTAGGCCAGGCAGGTGCCAGGTGTCGGCCACAGCAAGGCGGCCGGCACCTGGCACCACAACACCATGGTGGGCACGTACGAACGAGAGGCAGGGAAATGACACAGGACGCCAGGACTCCAGGGCAGGGCAGCGCAGCCATGACTGAACAGCCGCGCGTTCCCGGACTTCCCGTTCCCTCAAAGCCGGAGCAGTGGGATCGGATCGGCGAAATCAAACTGGAATTGATCCAAAAGGATCCGCTGCTGCTGGACCCGGATGACTATCCGGAGGTCCGCCGCGACGTCCTGCTCTCCTGGAAGCGGTCGCTGTTGGCCGGGGTGGACCCCTGGTCCACGGTGATTCCGTTCGACGAGGACTTCACGCCGAAGAGCCGGCTCGCCCAGATCGCCCAGCCCATCATGAACCGTCTCGAGGACCAGATCTCCGATCTCAGCTCCTGGGGCTTCCTCACCGACCGGGCGTGCAGGCTCCTCACCGCCGTGGTCGGCGATTCGCCTCAGGCAAAGCGTATGCGGCAGGTGGACCTGCGGCCTGGGCTGTGCTTCGCTGAGGACCAGATCGGCACCAACGGCATCGGCTGCGCGCAGGAACAACAGCAGTCCTTCATCATTTCCGGCACCGAGCACTTCCAGATGCACACGGGGATCATCACCACAACAGGCGTCAACATCCGGGACCCCTACACCAAGCGGTTCGTCGGAACCCTGGGGGTGCACTGCCGCCGGGAGTACGGATCAACAGCGCTTCTGCCGTTGGTGGCTGAAATCGGCAGGTCCATCGAGGCCCAGCTGCTGGCTAGCCGGGCCGACGGGGAGAGGGTCTTCTTCGACGTCTTCCTGCGGACGCAGCGGCGCTTCCGTGGCGCCGTCGTCGGCATCACGAAATCCTTGTTCATCACCAATACCCAGTCTCGGGAACTCGTCGGAGAGGCCGATGAGGAGCTCCTGCGCCGCCTGGCCGAAGAAGCATGCGCCCGGTCCAAGCCCCGAACGGTGCGGCGGCGCCTGAGCTCAGGGATTGTTGCGTCGGTCCAGATCGCACCCGTGGAACAAGCGCGGGGGGACTTCGCAGCAGTGCTGACGTTCGAGCCCGAATCCGCCAACCCCTCTGTCCATTTTGACCTGGGCGGCCGCGACCTCGCAGAGCTGGACCGCCCGGACGCGCGGCGCCAGCTCGGCCAGGCCCTGGCAGCGGGCCACGCAGTACTTCTTACCGGCGAACGGGGAACCGGCAAACGATTCATCGGATCGGAGGCCCTGCGACGGAAGTCGCCCCGTTCCGACGTCGCAGAGATCGACGGTTCTGTGGCACACCTGGACGAGGACCGGTGGCTCAAAGCACTGCAGCAGTCAGTGGAGGACGCGGGATCCATCGTCCTGCTCAGCCACATTGAGGAAATCCCACTGAGGCTGATGACCACCGTGTCCGACCTTGTCGCGAGGGCCACGTGCTCGCTGGTCGGAACAACGTCCGAACAGGTGGACGACGACAGCCCGTCGGTTTTCGTTCGCGAGAGTTTTCCGGTTGTGGTGCCGGTTCCGCCGCTCAGGGAGCGAGCCCACGAGTTCAACGAGCTTTGCCGGGAAATCCTCCGCGAGCTGGAAGGGTCCGATGGCAGAGCCAGTTCCCTTGCAGCGAAGTCCGTCGCTGCCCTCGTGGCCAGCGACTGGCCCGGCAACGTCCGCCAGCTGCGCCAGGTACTGGCCACGTCGCGGATTCGTGCGGCGGGCCGTGAGATCAAGCAGGCAGATCTCCCGGCCCGCTACGGCAGCGGCCAGGCCGGCCGCTGCCTCGGGGAGATGGAACGCGTGGAACGGCAGGCCCTGATGGTCGCCCTCCGCGATGCCGAGGGCAACCGGAACGTTGCGGCGGAAAGGCTCGGGATGTCCCGGGCGACGGTATACCGCAAGCTCAAGCGCTACGAACTGCACTGATGCAGGACAGAGGAGAAGTGGACATGAACAGGACCGTGGAATTTTCCGGAGCGACGGCGGTCATCACCGGCGGTGCCTCGGGCATCGGAAAGGGCATCGCCAGGACCTTCCTGGCGAACGGCTCGAATGTCATCATCGCCGACATTGATGATGCGGCCCTGGCCGCTACAGCGCAGGAGCTTGGAGTCCTGGGCGTGCGGACCGACGTGACTGATGCCGAGAGCGTGCAGGCCCTGGCAGACCGGGCGGTTGCCGAATACGGGGAGGTCCACGTTATCTGCAACAACGCCGGTGTTGGGCCAATGGGCCCAATGTCAAAACTGACTCTCCAGGACTGGCGGTGGATGCTGGACGTCAACCTCTTCGGGGTCATCCACGGCGTGCATTCGTTCCTGCCCATTCTGAAAAGGAACCAGGACTGGGGCCAGATCATCAACACGTCCTCAATGTCGGTGCTCTCCCCGCCCGCCAACTTGGGAGCCTACGTGGCGGCGAAGGCCGGAGTGCTGGGCCTGACGGAAGTGCTGTCCATGGAACTCGAGAAAGACGGGTCGGTAGTGGGTGCCACCGCCCTCATCCCTGGGCCCGTGCGGACCAACATCGTGAACAGCCTGCGCACCAAGCCCGCGTCCGAGTCCAGCTCGCTCTACGACGTGGATATTTCGGGCAACGGCAAGGGCTTCCGTTTCCTGGAAGTGGAAGACGTCGGAGAGATCGTGCTGGACGCCATCCGCGCGAACCGGCTCTACGCGGCCACCCATGAGGAGTGGCTGCCCCAGGTGGCCAGCCGGCATGCGCTCATCCAGGGTGGATTTCCCGCCGTACAGAACATCTGAATTCGCGGCCCGGCACTGAGGCCGGTCACCGCATCGTCACCGGAGGAGAGAGAACAATGACGAACACCACCACAGACATCCAGGCGGAGTCCGCCGCACTCAGCACCCGCGTGCGCGGCGTGCACAGGCAGTACCCGACAGGGGTCACCGTCGTCACTGCCGCCGTCGACGGAAAGCCGTGCGGCCTGGCGGTGAATGCCTTTTCCAGCATTTCACTGGACCCGCCGCTGGTGTTGGTTTGCGTGAATGAATCCTCCCACTCCTACGCCGCAGTCTTTGAAAGTTCCCATATTGGAATCAATATCCTGGCCGCGGACCAGGTTGACGTGGCCGGCGTTTTCGCGAAATCCGGCGGGGACAAATTCAACGAATTGGAGTGGGAGTTGAGCAAGCTGGGAGTCCCTGTCCTGGCTGGCGTTGCCGGCCATTTCGAGCTGGAGGTCAAATACAAAATCCCGGCGTACTCACACACGATCTTCGTCGGCCAGGTGGTCGAGGCGGCCTCGGCGGACAAGGCTCCCCTGGTGTACCAGGCCGGTCAATTCTTTGACGGGGCACGGCTGGAACCGGTCCGGTAGCGCGGTCCTCGACCGAATCAGCAATGGAGAAAATGATGAGCATTGACCAGAAGACCACCGAAGAGAACAACCGCCGGCACTTGTTGCTGGCGCTCGGCCACGACGGACCGCAGGAAGCCATTGGGTCCCTGCAGAATTACTATGCCGCGGATTTCGTCCGCCACGGCGACAAAGGCGATTACGACAAGGAACGGCTGGCCGACGGCTTGAGCAGGCTCTACGCCGGCTTCCCGGATTTAAAGCGGACGCAGCATGACATCATCGTCGACGGCGATCGTGCGGCCTACCGCTGGGAAGCCACCGGTACCCACAGCGGGGAGTACATGGGCGTCCGTGCTACCGGCAGGCCGATCACGGCACAGGGCATTGTGATGTGCCGGTTTGAGAATGGGCAGATCGCCGAAGAGTGGGCCTCGTGGAACAAGGCGAGCTTGCTTCATGACCTCGGCATCATTCCATTGGGACGGTAGGGAGACCGGCAAATGAAAGAGTTCAACGGCAAAGTCGCCTTCATTACAGGCGGCGCATCCGGCGCGGGATTTGGCCAGGCCCAGGTCTTCGGCCGCGCCGGCTGCAGGATTGTGATTGCTGATATCCGCCAGGATGCCCTGGATGAAGCAACGTCCAAGTTGAGAGCCGAAGGCATTGAGGTGCATTCCATGCGCCTCGACATTTCGGACCGTGCCGCTTATGCGGCGGCCGCGGATGAAGTGGAAGCCGTCTACGGCGGACCGCCCCAGCTGCTGTTCAACACCGCGGGCGTCAACAGTTTCGGCCGGCTTGAGCAGGCCACGTACGAAGACTTTGATTGGATCCTGGGCGTCAACCTCCACGGGGTGATCAATGGCATGCAGACCTTCGTACCCAGGATGATCGCAAGCGGCCGTGACGGTCATATTGTCACGACCGGCTCGATGGCCGGATTTGAGGGAAGCCCGACGGCGGCCATCTACTCGGCTACGAAGGCGGCGGTCTTCAATCTCATGGAGAGCTACGCCATGGCGCTTCCCAAACACAGCGTGGGTGTGTCCGTCCTGTGCCCTGCGAGCATCCGCTCGAACATCGCGCACGCCCAGGAGACCCGCCCCGAGCATCTGGCCAGCAACAGCGGCTTCCGTTCGGACGAAGAATTCATCGCACTGCAGCACCAGCTGTACAGCAGCGGCATGGACCCGGTGGTGCTGGCGGAGCACGTGAAAAAGGCTATCGAGGACGACGAGCTCTACATCCTTCCCTACCCGGAGACGAAGGGCGGCCTCCGCAGCCACTTCGAGGGGATCCTGGATGCTTTTCCGGATCTGGACAGCGATCGGGAGGGCGCCGAACAGCGGGCCAAAGCCTTTGCCGACTACCGGGCCGAGGCGGCCAAGTCCGCCCGGCGTTGAAGCCCGGCCTAAAGCATTTGCCCCCTTAGTGGGCCGCTCGACCGGATCTGCCGTTGGCGCCGGCCGGGAGCCGACTATTGACAGCCCAAACGAAGGAGTTTCCATGGCTGTTGTGCCTTTGAAGGACATCGTGCAGCGCGCATTCGATGAACGCTACGGCGTGCCTGCAATCAACATTTTCAATGACCTGACCCTTGAGGCCGTGCTCGCGGGTGCGGTTGACGCGAACTCCCCGGTGATCGTGCAGACGTCGGTCAAGACTGTCCGGTCAATCGGGTCCGATGTTTTGTTCAGGATGTGGGAGGGCATGACGGCGGGGATCGAAGTGCCGGTCACCCTCCACCTTGACCATTGCCCGGACCGCGGGGTGATCACTGAATGCCTGGAGCGAGGCTGGAATTCGGTGCTCTTCGACGCGTCTGAACTGCCAGTTGAGGAAAACCTGCGGCAGACTGTGGAGGTGGTGGCCGAGGCCCGCAGGTTCGGGGCCCACGTAGAGGGCGAGATCGAAGCCATCACGGGCATCGAGGACGGGATCGGCTCCGCTCAGGAGGCCGTGCGCCAGCCGCTCGAGGTGGCGCTGGACTTCATCAGGCAAACCGGTGTGGACGTCTTCGCCCCCGCGATCGGCAACGCCCACGGCACGTACACGCGTGAACCGGTGCTGGATTTCCAGCGGGTCAGCGACATCGTGGCCGCCCAGCACATCCCGATCGCGCTGCACGGCGGCAGCGGGCTTTCCGACGCTCAGTTCACCGACCTGATTGCCCACGGCTGTGCCAAAGTCAACATCTCCACGGCACTGAAGGTCGAGTACATGCGGTCCAACCTTGAGTTCCTCAAACGTGCCGAACAAACGGACAAGTGGGATCCGCCGTCGTTGTTCCAACACGTCGGAGGGGACATTAAGGACCTGACCGTCTCCCTGGCGAAGCAGTTCGGCAGCGCAGGGAAGGGGTGGTGACCATGCCCGCGCTGATTTTTGACTGCGACGGTGTCCTCGCGGACACGGAACGCTACGGACATCTGCCGGCGTTCAACCGGACGTTCGCCGACTTTGGACTTCCGGTGCACTGGAGCGAGGCCGACTATGCCGGCCTGCTCCGCATAGGCGGCGGCAAGGAACGCATGGCCAGCCTTCTGACTGCAGACTTCGTGGTTGCCAACAAATTGCCCGCCGCACCCGAAGCCCAGAAGGAGCTTCTCGCGGCCTGGCACAAGTCAAAATCCCAGCACTATGCGGCGGCGGTTGAGGACGGGCAGATGCCGGCGCGGCCCGGCATTGTCCGAATTGTTGACGAAGCCCGTTCCGCTGGCTGGCAGCTGGCGGTTGCCTCAACCTCGGCCGAATCATCCGTCAGGGCGGTGCTGGAACACGTTGTCGGCGAGGAACGGGCGGCCGGCTTCAGGATCTATGCCGGCGACGTCGTGGCGAGGAAGAAGCCGGCCCCCGATATCTACGAACTGGCTATCGCGGACCTTGGCATTACTGCGAAGGACGCGGTGGTGGTGGAGGACAGCGAAAACGGGCTGCGGGCAGCGCTCGCCGCCGGCCTGAAGACCCTCGTGACCGTTAGCAGCTACACCGCCGAAGAAAACTTCGAAGGGGCCGCCCTCGTGGTTTCCTCCCTGGGGGAGATCGATGAGCCGGCCGATATTCTCAGCGACCCGCTTACCCTCTGCCCGCGCGGGGAAGTCACCCTGGCAACACTCACCGCAATCCTGAAATCACCGGAGGCCAAGGCACCATGACAGCGCAGAGCTTCATAGACACGGAATTCATTGTTAGGACCATCGCCGAGACTGCGGTCGACAAAGAGCAGGAGTTCTGCGACCTGGACGCCGTGGTGGGCGACGGCGATATGGGTTACTCCCTGGCCCGCGGCTTTGAAATGGTTCTGAGCGGCTGGGACACCTTCGACCGCAGCGACGCGGGGGCCTTTCTGCGGAGCGTCGCGATGGTGATCTCCGCACGGATCGGCGGCACGTCGGGCCCGATCTGGGGCACAGCGTTCCTCCGCGCGGCCGCCGTCGCAAAGGGTAAACAGGAGCTCACCGGAGCCGACGCCGTCGCCATGCTGCGCGCAGGGATCGACGGCATCAAGACCCGTGGCGGGGCAGACGTCGGCGACAAGACCCTGTTGGACGTTCTGGTCCCTGTCGCTGACGCGTTGCAGCAAGCAACTGCCGATGGCACGGACTCCGCCACCGCCGTCGAAATTGCAGCGAAGACCGCACGTGCCGCGGCTGAGGCGACGAGTGCACTGACCGCACGACGTGGCCGGGCCAGCTACAGCGGGGAGCGCAGCATCGGCTCTCCGGATGCCGGTGCCATGGTGATCGCCATCATCCTTGAACGGGCCAATGTCCGGTGGCTCGACCGCTGACCCCGAATCACCCCTAATACTCACAACGAAGTGGAGTTTGTTATGAAGAAGTTCGTCAACGATCCGAAGAACTTTGTGCCCGAGATGCTTCAGGGCATCGCGCTGGCCAACCCCGACACACTGGCCTACGTGCCCGAGTACAACCTGATCATGCGTAAAGACGCACCACGCGACGACAAGGTCAGCATCATCCAGGGCTCAGGGTCCGGACATGAGCCCGCGCACGTGATGACAGTGGGCAGGGGAATGCTCGACGGCGCTTGTCCGGGTGATGTTTTTGCCGCGCCGCCGGCCCACTACGTTTACGAGACGGCCAAGACGCTCGCCTCGCCGAAGGGGGTCCTGCTACTGGTGAACAACTACACCGGCGACCGGATGGCATTTGAAATGGCCCAGGAAATGGCCGAGGCCGACGGGATCAAGATCCGGATCCTGTTTATCAACGACGACGTCGCCGTGGAAGATTCCACCTTCACTGTGGGCCGTCGCGGGGTTGCCGGAAATTTCTTCGTTATGAAAGCCGTGGGTGCGGCCGCTGAAGCCGGCGCGGAGCTCGAGGAACTCGTACGTATCGGAGAAAAGGTCAACGCCCGCACCCGGACAATGGGCGCGGCGTTGACCGCCTGCACCCCGCCGGCCAAGGGATCCGCGCTGTTCGAGCTTGGTGCCGACGAGATCGAGATGGGCGTGGGAATCCATGGGGAACCGGGCAGGCGCCGCGCTCCGATGACTACCGCGAACGACATCATCGACGAGCTTCTGGAAAGTGTGGTGGAGGACCTGCCCTTCACGGGCGGCGATCGGGTGGCCCTGATGATCAACGGGCTTGGAGGCACCCCGGTCAGCGAGCTATACGTGCTCTATGGGCGGGCTCACGGGCAGCTTGCCGCCAAGGGAATCGCGGTGGGACGGAGCTATGTCGGAGAGTACTGCACTTCGCTGGACATGGCGGGGGCATCCGTGACATTGGTTCAGCTCGATGAGGAGATCGAGGTACTGCTGGCGGCACCGGCGGAAATCGCCGCCCGCATTTTCTGAGCGTGGAGTGCCAGTACTCGGCAACACCTTCTGGCGACAGTCCAAGACATCGGATACTAAGAGAAATCAGTTTCACCCCGCAGATAGGTTTTTCGAGAATCGCATCCAAGCGCTATGAGTGGCCCGTAGGAGTGCCACAAAAGGCCGGGGGTAGTCGGCGGGTTCTAGCGGTCGTTGCAACACTCAGAATTTTTGGGAGTTGCAACGACCGTGTCGTCTTTAACGAAAGAAACTGCCAGCCGGAGGAAATACACGCCGGAGCAGAATGATCAGTTCTTTTCGGTTTTGAACCGGTGTGGGAGTGTGAGCGCGGCCGCGGCGGAGCTCGGCTTAAATCAGATGACGTGCTACCAATGGGTCCATAAATCTCGGCTCCATGAGCGGGTCCCACGGAATCGGGAAGCTGGGCAGAGGAAATACACGCCTGCACAGAAGGCTGAGTTCTTCGTCGTGTTTGACCGGCTCAAGAGCACGACGCAGGCCGCACGGGAGTTGGGACTGAATCCCGCAACGTGTGCCGGTTGGGTGCGGACCTGCACGCCCTGAACGCTGAATCGCGCACACCCGCGCAGCCGGAGGAACGACTGAGTATCGACGACGCTATCCGTGCTAACACGCTCGGGTCTGCCGAAGCCTCGGGCATCGCGAACGAGATCGGGAGCCTTCAGGCCTTCAGGTTGGAAAGCTGGCGGACCTGGTGATTCTCACGGGGCCGATCGCGGGTCCTGAGTTTTGATCAGGTGCGGGTGGCACGGACCCTACTCGGCGGGGGAACGGTGTACACGAGCTCCGAGATAGCTGATCGGGTCGTCTGGTAACGCGTGCAGCTCCGTTCCATCCTCTCCGGTTTCATCGGTGTAGACGACAACATAGCTGGCGGTGGTCGCTCCGTCGTTTGCCGCGTGGCCGGCTACCACTTGGGGTGAAGCCCAGTGGCGCCATCTCACCCAGTGAGTCCGCGCGCAGGGTAGCGCCGAGAGTACCGCCGTTGGCGGTGAGCACAACGCTTCGGGTGCTTGCCGAACATGTGCGGAACTGATAGGGATCTTTCGTCAGCCATACCGGGCAGTGCTCAGTCAGCTAGATGCTACGCCTTGGAGCGGCAAAGGGATGGGGAGTGGTTGCACTGCCTGCTCGAGCTCGACTATCACGGCCAACAAATCCGGCTCAGCACCGAACTGCCGCCCACGCCGAACGAGCCCACCGGCATCGAGGGTTGAGCCGCCGGTCCGCCGGTTCCTACTCGCCGGGGCCCTGGGTGGCGGCGGTGTCAGTGTCGGTGCCGACCGGCTTGCACCGATGCCTCCGGCATCCACACGATGTCCCCGTGCTCGGCATTGGCCCCACGTGCCAGAACGAACAGCAGGGACGACAAGCGGTTCAGATAGCGGGCGGTCACCGGATTGACCGTATCCGGATATTCCTCGACGGCCATCCAGACCGCCCGCTCGGCGCGCCGGACCACGGCCCGGGACATATACAGCAGCGCCGCCCCGGCAGTGCCGCCGGGGAGCACGGTGCCGCTGACGTCCTCGGAATCCGCGGCGAAATGCTGCGCGGCACGTTCCAGCCGGTCGATATGTCCCTGGACAATCCGTGCCCGCGCCAGCTCCGGCCGGCTTAACGGGACGGAGAGGTCCGCCGTAAGATCGAAAAGGTCGTTCTGCACGCTCGCCAGCATAGATGTCAGGTTGATTGGCAGACCGCCGATAGCGACGGCGACGCTGATGGACGCGTTGGCTTCATCGCACTCAGCAGAGGCGGCAACCCGTGCATCCCGTTTGGCCACGCGGCCGTGGCCGCCGAATTCCGTGTGTCCGTCGTCTCCGTCCCGGGTGTAGTCGGCGGGCTCCGGGGCTGGGGATTCTTCGCGGTCACTCATGCCGGCAACTATACTGACGAAGGCCACGCGGCGAACAACTAGCTATCCTCCCGGACGGTGGACCGTACAATGACCCGGCATAGCCCACGATTTTGTGAGGAGTCCGATGAAGCATCATTCAAGCGACAACCAGGACCTGGAGGAGCGGCTGGGGGAACCCGCATCATTGCCGCGGGCCCAGGGCTGGGCGAGCGTTGACAAGACGGTCTTCGGCGTCTCGGCCGGAATTATTCTGGTGCTCATCCTGCTCGGCGTGTTCTTCACGGGTGCCGTCGGGGACGGTGCCGCGGCGGCCCTGTCCTGGATCACCAGCACCTTCGGCTGGCTGTTCATCCTGGGGGCCTCCGGATTCGTCGTCTTTTCCCTGGTCCTGGCCTTCGGCCGCTACGGACGGATCCCGCTCTCCTATGAAGGCGAAGCGACAGAATTCAGCACCCTCTCCTGGGTCGCCATGATGTTCAGCGCCGGCATGGGGATCGGGCTGATGTTCTACGGCGTGTACGAACCCGTCACCCATCTAGCTTCCCCGCCGCCCTTTGTCGACGTCGCGCCCGGCAGCCCGGAGGCCGCCAGCACCGCCATGGCCTACACGATGTTCCACTGGGGTCTGCATCCCTGGGCGATTTATTCCGTCGTCGGGCTGGCGCTGGCCTATTCCACCTACCGGATGGGTCGCGGCAACCTGATGAGCGCCCCGTTCCAGTCCCTGTTCGGCCAGGAACGCATCGAAAAGAGGGGCTGGGGCAAGCCCATCGACATCCTGGCCATCATCTGCACCAAATTCGGTACGGCCACCTCGCTCGGTCTCGGGGCGCTGCAGATCGCTGCGGGCCTCGCGCTGCTGCGCACCGGCAAATTCGAGGAAGACCCCTCGGCCGCGGTGCCGATCATCGTGATCTGCGTGCTGACGGTCGGCGTGGTGCTCTCCGCCGCCAGCGGCATCTCCAAGGGCATTAAATGGCTGAGCAACACCAACATGGTCCTGGCCGGAGTCCTGCTGCTGTTCGTCTTTGTGGCCGGCCCCACGCTCTTCATCCTGGATCTGCTGCCCTCCGCCATCGGTGCCTACCTGACCGAGCTGGTCCCGATGAGTTTCCATTCGGCCGTCTTCGGCGGCAGTGACTGGCTGGCCAGCTGGACCATCTTCTACTGGGCCTGGTGGATCTCCTGGACCCCGTTTGTCGGCACCTTCATCGCCAGGATTTCCCGCGGGCGCACCATCCGGGAATTCGTCCTGGGCGTCCTGCTGGTGCCCACCGCCGTCAGCATGGTGTGGTTTGTCATCTTCGGCGGAGCCGGCATGAACCAGCAGCTGAACGGCGTGGACATCGCCGGCACCGGCAGCGAAGCGGCAGGGTTCTTCGCGGCCCTGCAGAACTACCCATTCTTCATCGGGGCGGCGCTGGTGGTCATGGTTCTGACCGCCGTCTTCTTCATCAGCGGCGCCGACGCCGGTGCCCTGGTGCTGGGGACCTTGTCCACACGCGGCAGCAAGCACCCCTGGAAGCCGCTGGTGATCTTCTGGGCCGTCCTCACCGGCGCGGTGGCCGCGGTCCTGCTGGCCGTCGGCGGGCTCGCTGCCCTGCAGACTTTCACCATCCTGGCCGCCAGCCCGTTTGTGCTGATAATCATCGGGCTCTGTGTGGCACTGTACGCTGACCTGCGCCGCGACCCGCTGCGCCAGCGCCGGCTCGGCCCGGTTCGGGGAGCGACGGGGCTGCAGGCCGCCGTCCCCTTCAGCGAGGCGGCCATGGCCGAGGCCGAAGCGGAAGAAGACGCCGACGCGGCCGACGACGATGGAAGCGGGACAAAATAAGCACCTTCGCGGCCCGCTGGTGGGAACGGATCTCGGCCGGATTTGCCCAGGGCGCCCCCTTTAACCCTCTCCGCCCTCGCCGACTCCGGCGGAGGCCAGCACCGCCAGGGGCATCATCATGTACAGCACCATTATCACCAGGATGGTGACGGTTGCGGCACGCCCCGGGGTCTTTTCCAGGTCTTTGGTCTCCTCATTCATGGTCAGCGTGACGTCCCAGCCCCAGTAGATGAAGATGGACAGCGAGACGCCGGCGGCAAAGGTGGAGAAGGACTCCACCGCGAAGGGGTTGAACCATTCACCCTTGACGGCAGTGGCGTGGAAGGCCGTCCCGTTGGCCACATGAGCGAATGCGGCGACGGCGAACCAGGTCAGGACCAACAGCTGGAAGCCGACCAGCACATAGTGGAATGCCTTGGTGGTTTCCATCCCGCGGTAGGAAATCCAGCAGGCCAGCGCGATGAAGGTGGTGGCGATGTTCAGCGGCAGATTGGTGGTCAGTTCGGCCAGGGCCTCGTTGCCGGTCAGCTGCGCAAGCATCAAGTAGAAGAAGTCCACGGCGACCGCGGCCAAGTCGGACAGCACAATGAACGTGGCGGCTATCAGCCCCCCAGCCGCCCATCCAGCCGACCCTCGGCCCGAAGGCACGGGTGGCCCAGGTGAAGGACGTACCGAAATCCGGCGTGGCGTTGTTCAGTTCCAGGTAGCCCAGGGCCACCAGCAGCAGCATCGGAATGAAGCCGATCAGGAAGATCGCCGGCAACTGAACCCCGACCTCGGCCACGGTCGCGACACCGCCGGCATCTACACCGAAGCAGGGGAGACCGACCGCGCAGCGGCCGGGATCACGGAAGCGGAGATCATCGGGGCGTACCTGCCACAGGCCTGACCCGAGACGAGGTGGAAGCCATCCTTGACGTTGCCATCATCGCAGCACTGAGAAGCGACGGCCAGGAACTGTCCATGCGTTTCCGTCGGTGTAATCAAAGCCCTGATTCGGTGCGACAGGGGGAATCCGGGTGTTTCCGAATCCTTCACTTTTCGTTCTGCGTCGTGCCGACATCGCGGTGGGCTTTTGGACCCAGGCCGGCCTGCTCGATGAGTTCGGCCAGGTATGGCCTATGCCCTTGGTGGAACACCATCCCGTCGGGCAGCCCCTGCACTAACGGGACAGAACCGGCGATATCAATGGTTATTCGTCCACCGGCTATGGGGGCATTGGTGATGTGCAGGTCACCGTAGGATTCCGGGAGCACCGGATCCATCCAGAATCCGCCGCGGGAAACGTGCGTGTCGTACCGCATCAGGCTCGTCACTAATTGGATGGGTGTGGTTGCGGCCCAGGCCTGGGGTGAGCATGCCGTTGGGTAGGGTACTGGCTCGGTGAATTGTTCCCGGCTGAAGCCGCAAAACAGTTCTGGCAGTCGGCCGTCTGAGTAGTCTGCTGCTTCAAGCAGGGCGGTGGAGATCCTTTGTGCCTGTTCCACGAAGCCGTAGCGCACCAGACCGGCAACTATGACCGCGTTGTCGTGCGGCCAGACTGAGCCGTTGTGGTAGCTTGCCGGGTTGTAGGCGCCCATGTCGCTGGCGAGGGTCCGGACGCCCCAGCCGCTGAACATTTCCGGGGACATCAGCCGTTCGGCAACCATCGGCGCTTTGTCGTCATCTACGAGGCCGACCCACAGGCAGTGGCCCATGTTGGAGGCGCACGCGTCGACTTGCCGCTTCTTGCCGTCCAGGGCAATGGCATAATAGCCGCGTTCGGGGATCCAGAACTGTTCGTTGAACCGTTTCTTTAGCTGTGCGGCCTCGTCGGCGAGTTGGGACGCAAGGGGCCGGTCCCCGGCGTCGTAGGCTATCCAGGCCCTCGCCATGTATGCGTCGTAGACGTAGGCTTGCACTTCACACAAGGCGATGGGTCCCTCGGCCAACGTGCCGTCCGCGAAGTTGATTCCGTCCCAGGAGTCTTTCCAACCCTGGTTAAGGAGCCCGCGGGGGTTGAGGCGCTGGTACTCGACGAACCCGTCCTTGTCCTTGTCGCCGTGGTTCCGGATCCAGTCCAGTGCCCTGTCCGCGTGGGGCAGCAGGGCGGCGATGGTGTCCTTCGCGAAACCCCAGCGGCTCACCGTTCCCAGTATCGTCACGAAAAGCGGAGTGGCGTCGACGCTGCCGTAGTAGATGTTCTTTCCGCCCAGCGCGAGTCCGCTGGAAACATCCAGCCTGACTTCGTGCAGGATTTTTCCCGGCTCCTCCTCCGTGACCGGGTCCACTAGGCTTCCCTGGCGGTCAGCCAGTGTCTGTAGCGTTCCAAGGGCCAGGGAGGGGTCAACCGCGACGGCCATTTCCGAGGCCCACAGTGAGTCGCGGCCGAACAGGGTCATGAACCAAGGGGCGCCTGCGGCCACCACGATCCGCTCCGGGTGGTTGGGATCTTCGATGCGCAGCGCGCCGAGATCGTCGTAGCTGCGGCGCAGGGTCCGTTCGATGGAGTGGTTGCCCATATGCAGTTTGGGAATCTTCGCCACCCACTCCTGACGCCGCCGGTCACGCGGAGAGACGGCCTCCCCTTCTGAGCGGAGGAATGACGGCGGAGGAGGACTTGCCGCCTCGGTGCTGGGCACGGCGGTCAGGATGGTGCTCCACTGGCTGTGGGCCCCGACAGACACCCTGTAGCTGAGAGCGTCCTGCAGGACATCGGCTCCAGGCGCCTGAACAATGATGCCCTTCCGGACATCCTGCCAGAGGCCCTGGATGGTCAGCGAATCACCGTCCACTTCGCGCGTTTCTTCCCAACGCCGCTGGATCCGTGCCTCCTTAACCTCGAAGAGGTCCGCGAAATCCGCTTCGGGCCGGACCGAGATCACGCATTCAACCGGTTCCAAAGAGTAATTGCGGACCGTGACCTGCTCCTGTATGCCGGCGCCCACTTCCCGCAGCCGTTCCACGATCAGGGGGCTGTCGGCATAGCCGTCCGACCGGGTAACGCGCCCTGCAAACAGAGCCCGGTACGGTTCCTTCGTTTCCGCGGCCAGCGGCTCCAGCGATTGGCCGTTGACCGTCAGGCTCCAGCGGGACAGGATGCGCGTGTCCTGGAAGAAGACTCCATGCGGATATTCGGGATGGATGTCCCCATTGGGCAGAGAAATGCAGAAGGACGTGCCTTCCACCAACGTGATCGTTCCGGCCCCGACAGGTCCGGCAGCAGTGTCAGCGTTCCAACCAGCCATACCGCGGTCCCTCCAAGAAACCAAAGTCCAGCGCGCCTGGCCCCCCAACGTCATGCTGGTGCCGGCACCGCGATGTTCCTCCGACGCTACTCTTGCCCGCCCCTCGATTCCAGACGCCCGCCTTGTCCAAATCATGCGCGAAGAGGCACATTTGATCCCTCACCATAGGCTCCAAGTGGCGTTTTTAGGACTTCGCGACCGGGATTCCGTTGAGTCAGCGGCAACCCTGCTCCGGTATGGCCAGGGCAAGAGCACCCACCTGGGCAGGCCTCGGCTCGCCCCCCGGTAGCTGGATCCGCCACCTCGGCAGCCTGAAGCACCAGGATGATCATCAAACGGCGACAGGAGCCTCGACATGACCGGAAGCACCGCCTCGGCTGTGGAGTAGCAATCAGCCGGGAAACCCGGCCTCCCAACACGTCTGCCTGCAGCATCCCCGCCGTCCGCAGATGCATCGGGCCTGGTGCGACGCCTTAAAGAAGCAGGCATCCCGTAGAGACTTCTCCTCGCCAGCTGGCCGAATATTCCTTCTTCGCCTCCAATTACCGAGTGTCTCCGGTGGCGGTGCTGTACCCCCGTAGCGTCGCCGACGTCGTCGCCGCCGTGGAGGCCTGCCGCGAGACCGGCACGCCCGTTGTCCCGCGAGGCGGCGGACGTCGATGGCGGGTAACGCTATCGGCCCGGGCCTGGTCATCGACTTTTCCCGCCACATGGCCCGCGTCCTTGCAATCGATGAGCAATCGGGGGTGGCCGACGTCGAGCCTGGCGTCATCCTGTCCGTACTGTCCGGCAAAGTGGAGCAGGCTACCGGCCGGCGTCTGACCTTCGCCCCGGACCCTTCATCGAAGAACAGGGCCACAGTGGGCGGTTCCGTGGCCAACGACGCCTGTGGCAACCATTCAGTGCGCTATGGCCGGATGTCGGACCACGTAGCGGAACTGGACGTCGTCACCTCCGACGGCGCCCGCCTCACAGCCACTTCCACCGGTCTGTGCGCCACCGATCCCGAAGACCGTCCGTCGGCGGTGCGGGCAGAATCACTCAATGCCGCCCTCAGGGACCTGGCGCACGGGCATCTGGCCGAGTTCCGCACTGAGCTGGGCCGTATCCAGCGGCAGGTCTCGGGCTACCATCTGGCGAACCTCCTTCCAGAGAAGGGCTTCAACGTGCGGCTCAACTACTCGACGACGGAACGGACCGGCCGATTGTCGTCATCGAGCCCAGCTGCGCCGCGGCCCTGCGCAAGGACCTTACGGAACTTGTTCCCGCCGAGCAGGCCCGGCGGGTGGCGGCACGGGTGCGCAGCTTTGCCGCCCATGTGGGGGAACTCGCGGCCACAGGATGGAAGCCATCCCCGCGGTCCCGGTGCCGTCCGAGGTTGTGCTCCAGACCCACTGCCATGAATATTCCGTGTTCGGTGGCATGAAAGTCGCCGACAACGCACTGGCACCCGCGATGCGGGGTACCGACGGCGGCACCCCCGTTCTCGCGGACGGCTTCTCCTGCGCGATGCAGGTCAGGCAGCTCGACGGCGCCAGGGCAACGCTCCATCTTGCCCAGCTATTGGACCCGGACCCGCGATCAGACTAATGCCCGCTGACATGAGGTAGCCCTCCGGGGTGGAGCGAAGCTCCTCTGAAGCTTATCTCCGCACAGGGGTCTTCCATGCCTCATGCAGTGCTCTTCCGTCGCTCACGGTCGCGCGTACACTAGCCCGGCGCGTTTCCTTTGCTTCGAGCAAGGAGTTCCAGGTCCCGCGAAACAGCTTTTACCGCATCCGCTCTGGTAGCAGAACTTCTCCTCCTTGAGCGTTTAGATTCGAATCGGCTTTGTCCGTGTGTGCCACGTCGATACATGATGGGGACGTCGGAGCCGCCTGTATGCTGCTGGGCTGCGTTAGAGAGAGGGTCATGGAACACCATCTCGGGCCCCTTTGGCGACGGAGCAGTCACTGGAACGCCCCTTGTTGAATGTGAACAGCAAGGAGGACCGAACCCAGGGCAAGTACTCCGGTGCCAATGTGCAACAGCGACATATCTTTGAACCTTTTCTTAGGACTTGCTCCTGTAGCTGACCAGGGTAAGAGCGAGGCTGCGCCAAAGCTGGTCACGAGCGCTGCTGTGATGAGCACGATCAGGCTGAGCATTGCGCATCCTCGTTCGACGTCCCGAAATAGCTCTTGTAGCCCGGCGCCCCCATAGCCGTCTTAGTAAGAGGAGTCATCGCCGGAAATCAGCAACTCGTAGTCGTCCTCTATGTGGAACAGCCGCCGGTCACCAATTCTGTCGATAACCCAGATCGTACGACCGTCATCAGTTCGATCGTCAACGGAGCCCTTGTGGCACTCAACGCCCTTCAGGCTGAGAGTGACGACGTCTCCGCGCTCGAGGGACGTCCACATTGATACACGACGGCTTTGTCGCATTTTTGCTGCCTTCCTGGTCCGTCTTCGTTAGCAAGTGTGCCCCTAGGATCAGCCCGACATCCATGCCCCACCCCCGTCGGCCTTCCCCTCCGCACTGGCCGGTTCTGTTGGAGTCCTCGGGCTGTCAGCTGTTTCATACACAAATGCGAAATTTCACTTCCCATTCTATCGTCAATTGTTGACAATTGGTATGGTATATATCGTGCCCAACCAAAGAAGGTGGGCACGTCCGCACGAACATCCACGGCATGGCCCAAGAAGGAGTAACTATGGTCAAGGCGACCGTCATGAGTGATGCAACAACCGAGAACCCGGGGGAGCACAAGTCCAAGGAAACGTCAGTCACGCCCGGCCAGACCGAGGTGTCCTTGCGCCTGTGGGCCAGGGACGGCCTGAAGACGGGCATCTGGGAAGTAACTCCCGGAGAGTTCAAGAGCACACGGCCCGGCTATGACGAGATCTGCCAGATCCTGAGCGGGACCGCCACCATCACTGAGCCGGATGGGAGCAGCTTCGATGTCGGTCCCGGTTCTCTGTTTGTGACCCCTGCCGGCTGGGAGGGCACCTGGACCATCCACGAGACGCTCCGCAAGATGTGGGTCGTGGCGGATCTTCCCGCCTAGTTCGCCACGTTCAGCGTGCAAGAGCCCCTGTGCAGCAGATGCCCGGGGGCTCTTCGCGGCCGGACGGTTATCGTTTCGATGGCGTCTGTCCGTCCGATGCCATTGTGGCGGTGAGATCCTCGACGGCCTGCCGCAGGTGCTGTTTGATGGCGTGCTGGAGTCCTTTCCTATCGCCTGCTTCCAGCAGATCCAGGAGGACCTGGTGCTCCTGTACCAGAGCGTCCACCCGGGGGTAGGAAACCTCAAGGTTGAGAATGCACATTCTCGATTCGGCGGCCAGTGTCTGGTAAATCCGGGTGAGGCGGGAATTCCCTGTGCCGGCAACGAAGGAGGTGTGAAATTCCATGTCCAGTCGTGCAATTGCCGGCCAGTCGGACACGGCAACCTGCTTCGCCATGTCCTTGATGATTCCCTTCAGCACGTCGCAGGTCTCGTTGATCTTCTCCTGCCCGGCATCCATCAGCGTGTTTGCGGCGGCCAGTTCCACGGCCTCGCGGACGGCGTAGATCTCCTTGATGTCATCGCTCGAAAGCTCCAGGACGAATACACCGCGGTTACGGTGGCTGACCAGGATCCCTTCCTGGCTTAGGCGCTGCAGTGCTTCCCGCAATGGGCCCCTGGACGTACGCAGCTGGCTGGCCACTGCAGATTCATTGATTTGCTGTCCCTGACGGAAGGCCCCCTGGACGATTAATTCCCGCAGCCGATCGGCGATCAGCTGCGCCGTGGGCCTTCCCTCCAGGACAAACAATCCTTCCTTTCCGGCCATGGACATCCCCTCATTTCGCTCTTGGTTTATGCGGGCTCGAACGGTGCCGTCGGTACTCATCGGGCAATGCCTTCCGGGTCGGTCAGAACAACCTTTGCTGCCTTCCGGGGAAGCCTGGAGGTTGAACGGGAGTACTTTTTCTCCAGCAGCGACTGCGGGTAGCTCAGTGCGAGGGTCATCACGAGGTACCAGAGGCTGGCGACGATCAGCAGTGGGATGGTTTCGTAGGTCCGGGCGTAGATGAGCTGGGCGCTTTGGAGCAGTTCAGCGACGCCCAGCACACTGACGAGCGAGGTCTCTTTGAACATGCCGATGAACTGGTTGCCGGTGGCCGGGATGATCGAGGGCATGGCCTGGGGGATGATGACCTTGCGCATTTTTGTTGCGCCGCTCATTCCCAGCGAGTCGGCAGCCTCGATCTGGCCCTTGCCAACGGATAAGAACCCTCCGCGGATGATCTCGGCCATGTAGGCGGCCTCATTGAGGCTCAGGCCGATCAGGGCTGCCGTGATGGGCGCCATCAGTGCGTTGATGTCCACCGCAGTGCTGATGTCAGTGAATGGAATTCCGATGGTCAGATTCGGGTACAGGGCGGCGATGTTGAACCAGAAGATGAGCTGTACCAGGACAGGTGTCCCGCGGAACAAGGTGATGTAGACGCCAGCTGTGGCGGCAATGGGTTTGATGCTGGAGGACCTCATGATCGCCAGCATCAGACCCAGCAGGGTTCCGATGACCATGCTGGCAACCGTCAGGAAGATGGTCAGCATCAGGCCGCGGAGGATGGTTTCGTGGGTGAAGTATCTGGCGACCACGTTCCACTTGAAGTTTGGATTGGTCGATACGGAGTAGAGAATGCCCACGGCCAAGAGGGAACATGCAATCCAGGCGGCGTATTCAAAGGCACTTCGCCGCCGCAGCCGTGGCTTGAGCACAGGGTCTATCCCAGGCATCGTCGTTTCACTTCTTTAAGGAGAAGGTTTGCCGCATGGACGCACCCGCTAGTTGAGCTTGGCTTCGGTGATGGCGCCTGCTTCAAGGCCCCAGGTGGCAAGTGACTTCTTGTATTCCGGGCTGTCCAGGACGGACTGCACCGCTGCCTGCAGAGCGGGTGTCAACGGCGATCCCTTTTTCAGGGCGATGGCAACTACGTGGTCTGAGCGGGTGTCCACCTGCGGAGTCAGAATCGTGAAGGTGTTTGGCTGCTGCTGGTCTGCCCACACGAGCGAAACGGTGTCGTAGAAGACGCCGTCGACCCTCTTGGAAGCCAACTGCGTGAGGGCTTCCTGGACGTTGGGAAGTGTAACGCCATTGATGGCCGGCTTGCCCTTAGACGTGCATGTCCATTCGGAGACGTTCGGCAGATGCTTCAGCTGGGCGTTCGAGCCCTTGGTGACAGCGATGTTCCTGCCGCACATATTGTCATTGCTGATGTTCAGGGGGTTGCCGTGGGCCACGGCAACAGAAACCCCTCCATTGAAGTAGTCGATCATGTCCAGCACCTTCAGCCGTTCGGCGGAGGGGGACATGGTAGTTGCGGTGAAGTCATAGCGGCCCCCGTCAAGACCGGGAATGATGGTGTCGAAAGCGGTATTTTCGAACTTCAGCCTGAGCCCAAGCTTCTTGGCAATCAGCCGTGCCATGTCCGGGTTCAAACCAATGGGGGTTGTGTTGTCATCAGCCAGGAACGTCGTCGGGGGATAGTGCAGGTCCATCGCCACCGTCAGTTCTCCCTTGTCCTTGTAGGACTGTGGCAATAGCTTGACGGCGGCCTCGTCGGGCTGGACTCCCTCGGAGATGTCAGCTGTATTTGAGATCTTCGAGCCCTCTTGCGCCGGATCACTGCCGCCGGGACCGCACGCGCCGAGTGCAAACAGAACTGCCAATGCGGCAACGGCGCTCTGGACTTTGCTTCTGGTTTTCATCACTACTCTCCCATTGCGGGGTGGTGCTGGAGCCGGGTCCTGATCGGGGGCACCTAAATGTTCTTAACTAATCATGCACCCAGCCCAATCGCAGATCATCGACAATTCACACAGGTTTTCCGGGTATTTTCGGCGGGTCGCCCGGGAGCGCCCACTGTCTCAGGTAGCCCTCGAGGGAATCCGACAATGGCGGAAAAGCAAGAGGTGGCCAGGTCCATGAGACCTGGCCACCTTTTCACTACGCATGCTGTCCGGGGAAAGCCCTAAGCGGTAATCACGTCGTCCTGCTTCGAAACCGTCAGATCCTCGACAGCCTTGTGCAGGTGCCGTTTGACGGCCTGCTGCAGGCCCTTCCTGTCGCCTGCCTGGAGCAGGTCCAACAGGTTCTGGTGTTCCTGGACCAGTACGTCCAGGCGGGGATAGGAAACTTCCAGGTTGAGAATACACATTCTGGATTCGGCTGCCAGCGTTTCGTAAATCCGAATGAGGCGAGAGTTTCCAGTGCCGGCAACGAAGGAGGTGTGGAACTGCATATCCAGCCTTGCAATCGCTTGCCAGTCCGATGCGGCAACCTGCTTCGCCATGTCCCTGAGGATTTTCTCCAGCACCTGGCAGATATCGTTGATCTGCTCCTGTGTGGCGTCCAGCAAGGTGTTTGACGCAGCGAGTTCCACCGCCTCGCGGACGGCGTAGATCTCCTTAATATCGTCGGTCGAAAGCTCCAGGACGAAGACTCCACGGTTACGGTGGCTGATCAGGAGACCCTCTTGGCACAGGCGTTGCAGTGCCTCCCGGAGTGGGCCCCTGGACGTACGCAACTGGCCTGCCACTGCAGATTCATTGATTTGCTGTCCCGGGCGGAAGGTCCCCTGGACGATTTGTTCCCGCAGCTGATCAGCGATCAGCTGCGCCGTGGGTCTTCCTTCCAGGACAAACAGTCCTTCTGGTGCGGCCATGGAGATCCCCCTCATTTCATTCTTCGGCTTACTGTGCTCTCTAGACCGCTATTGCGGTGTACTTGGTCTCAAGGAATTCCTCGATGCCAATTTTGCCACCTTCGCGTCCCAGCCCGGATTGCTTGACGCCTCCGAACGGGGCTGCGGGATTGGAAACAAGGCCAGTGTTCAGCCCGACCATTCCTACTTCCAGTTCGGCGGAGAAGCGAAGGGCCTTGTCCATGTTCTCTGTGAAGACGTAGCCAACGAGACCCCACTCGGTGTCGTTGGCGAGGCGAATCACGTCGTCCTCGCTGTCGAAGGGGGTGATGGCCGCGACCGGACCGAAAATCTCAGTGGTCATCAGCTCCGCGTTCACGGGCACGTCGGTCAGGACGGTGGGGGTGTAGAAGTATCCCGGACCCTCCGGGCGGCTTCCTCCGGTCAGGATGCGCGCGCCCTTGGACACCGCATCGCGGACCAGGCTCTCAACCTTGTCCAGGCCCTTCTGCTCGATCAGGGGGCCGACCTCGGTTCCTTCCACGGCTCCGTTACCCACCCGTAGTTCGGAGATCTTTTTGGCGAACTTTTCGCTGAATTCCTCCACCACCGACCGGTGCACGAAGAAGCGGTTCGCGGCGGTGCAGGCCTCGCCCATGTTTCGCATCTTGGCCTTCATGGCGCCCTCAACGGCCTTCTCGATATCGGCGTCGGCGAGGACGATGAATGGGGCGTTTCCGCCCAGTTCCATCGAGGAGCGCATGACGTTATCGGCCGCCTGGCGCAGCAGGATCTTGCCGACCTCGGTGGAACCGGTGAAGCTGATCTTGCGGGCGATGCCGCTGCTGGTCCAGGTCCCAACCACGCTGGAAGCGCTGGAGGTCGTGACCACGTTGAGGACGCCGTCGGGAAGGCCTGCCTCCCTGAAGATCTGCACCAAAGCAAGGGACGTCAGCGGTGTCAGTTCGGCAGGCTTGAAGACCATGGTGCAGCCCGCGGCGACGGCAGGGGCAATCTTGCGGGCACCCATGGCCAGCGGGAAGTTCCACGGGGTCACCAGCACGCAGGGGCCGACCGGCTCCTTGGTGATCATGATCCGGGTGTTGCCGTCCACGGAAGTGGCGTGGTCTCCGCCGATGCGGACGGCTTCTTCGGAGAACCAACGAAGCATGTCCGCGCCGTAGGCCACTTCGCCCTTTGCCTCGGCCAGGGGCTTGCCCATCTCGGCGGTCATGATCGCTGCGAGACGGTCAGTGTTTTCAATAACCAGCTCGAAGGCGCGTCGCAGGATGTTGGCCCGTTCGCGGGGCGTGGACTTCGCCCACTTCGACTGGGCGCGGCCTGCGGCTTCGATGGCTGCGCGGGCTTCTTCAGGGCCGCCGTCGGCTACGTGCGCGATGATCTCATGGGTGGCGGGGTTCTCAACCGGGAACGTCGCCCCATTGGCGGCCTTCTGCCAGGCGCCATCGATGAACAGGTCCGTGTGCATGTTGGTGGGGTCAAAGGAGGAAGACATGTCACGCTTTCAATGATCGAAGGAAGGATTAGATGGCTGTTGTCTTCAGCGCCTGGGTGAACCTGGCCAGGCCGGCCTGGATCTCGTCGCTGGTGACGTTGAGCGCCGGGATGATGCGGATGACGTTGCCGTGCGGTCCGCAGGTGAGGAGAAGGAGCTCTTCCTTGACTGCCTCTTGCTGGACAGAGAGTGCGGTTGCAGCGTCAGGCGTTCCATCTGCTGCAGTGAATTCGACCGATTGCATCAGGCCGCGGCCCCGGACGTCTCCGATGGACGCGAAGTCGCCCTTGAGGTTTTCCAGCCCTGCGCGCAGCTCGTCGCCGCGGACCAGGGCGTTGGTCACCAGGTTTTCGCGCTCGATGACACCGAGGGTTGCAACGCCGGCGGCGGCGGCGATGGCGTTTCCGCCGTAGGTTCCGCCCTGGGAGCCGGGCCAGGCCTTGCTCATGAGTTCGGTTGAGGCTGCGATGGCGGAGATGGGGAATCCGCTGGCCAGGCCCTTGGCGGTGATGACGATATCGGGGGTGATGCCTGCCCAGTCGTGTCCCCAGAACTTTCCGGTGCGTCCGACGCCGGCCTGGACTTCATCGATGATGAGTACGATGCCGTGCTTGTTGGCGCGTTCCCGCAGGCCCTGCAGGAAAGCCACGGGGGTGGGGATGTAGCCGCCGTCTCCGAGGACCGGTTCGATGATGAAACCGGCTGTGTCAGCCGGGCTGCTGATGCTAGCCAGGAGCTGGTCCAGTTCCTTCAGGGCGAAGGCAACGGCGGTTTCTTCGTCCCATCCGTACCGGTAGGCGTGGGGGAATGGGGCAATGTGAACACCGCCCATCAGCGGGGAGAATCCGGAGCGGAATTTTGTGCCGGCAGTGGTAAGGGACGCAGCACCTACGGTGCGGCCATGGAAACCTCCGTGGAAGGAGATGATGTTGGGCCGTCCTGTGGCCATACGGGCCAGACGGATGGAAGCCTCTACAGCCTCGGAGCCGGACGTGGCGTAAAAGACGCTGTCCAGCCCCGAGGGCAGGAAGTCTCCCAGTCTTTCCGTGAGCTCAAGCAGTGGCTTGTGCATCACGGTGGTGTACTGGGCATGGACAATCTTGCCCACCTGCTCGCGGGCAGCTGCCACGACGTCAGGATGGCAGTGACCGGTGCTGGTGACGCCGATTCCCGTGGTGAAATCCAGGTATTTCTTGCCGTCGGTCGCATAGATCCAGCTGCCAAGGGCATGGTCGACGATTACGGGCGTGGCCTGCTTGAGGATAGGACTAAGAGTTGCCATGGCTTCATACTTTCCTAGAAACTGTAGATTGTCAACAATTCGCCGAAAGATCCCTTGTGGAAGGAGCGAACTAACGGGTCCTGAAACGCTGCGGCCGCACGAAGCCGAGGCCGTTGAAGGTTTGTTTGCCGAGGGCTTCGTGTGCGGCGATTTCGCCGTAGCCGGTGGCATTTTTGAAGCCTCCTCCGGAGAAGCCGGTGGCGCAGTAGATTCTGCTGCCTTCGCTGAACGGGCCAAGGAGGGGGTGGCCGTCCTTGGTGAAGAGGTCCGGGAAGGCGTCTGAGCGGACGATGTTGGGGAACAGGCCGGGGAAGAACTCGGTGACGGTCTCGGTGGTTTCAGCGATTTCCGCGGGAGTGAGTTCCCGGGGGACTGAATCAGCCTGCGGTGTGGGTGCTCCGCGGCCATCGAGGGTTGCTTTGACCGTCACTCCATCGACTGTGGGTGCCCCGTACATGGAGCGGTCACCGGAGATCCGGATGAAGATGGGGAACCTCTCCGGGGAGAATTCGGCCGCGTCCCTCGCTACGAACCAGGTGAGGAAGATCCGTTTGGTCTGGGTTGCGGCCTTGAGGTAGTCGGGCATGAGCTTTTGGGACCAGCCGCCGGAGGAGACAATGACGTTCTCGAAGGTCCAGGACTTGTCGCCGGAGGTGATGACCACGCCGTCGCCGGTTTCGGTGATGCTGTCGATCGGGGTGTTGGTGTGGACGGTGGCGCCGTTGGCTTCGGCGGCTGCGACCGCGGCGGTGACGGCACGGTCGGTGCGCAGGGCCCCGGCGTGGGGGTCGTAGACGGCGATGTCGTCTTCGCGGAGTTTGTGCTGCGGGTAGCGTTCGGCCATTTCCTCGCGGCTGATGATTTCGTGTTCGGCGCCGTTGGTCCTGGTGGTTTCCAGGAGCTTGGGGAGGTAGGGCCCATCGGCTGTTCCGATCGAGAGTCCGCCGCAGCGGGTGAGGATGTCCTGGCCGGTTTCGGCTTCGAGTTCGGCCCAGAGGCTGCGGGAGCGCTGCAGGATGGGGTAGTAGCCGGGGATTCCGCGGTAGAGCATGCGGAAGAGGCGGGTGTCCCCGCCCACGGCGCTGCGGCCGTGGGCGGGGGCTGCTGCTTCGAATCCGACGACGGAGTCGGTCAGGCGGGAGGCCTGCCACAGGGTCATGCTTCCGATGCTTCCGAGGCCGATGACGGCGAGCTTTCCGTCCACGGTTACAGCACCTGTTCCAGGAAGGCCTGCGTGCGGCGCTCCTTGGGGTTGGAAAGAACCTCACGGGCGTCGCCGCGTTCGACGATGTAGCCGTCGTCCATGAAGACCAGGGAGTCGGCCACTTCGCGGGCGAATCCCATTTCGTGGGTGACCACCACCATGGTCATGCCCTTCTTGGCGAGCTCCTTCATGACTGCCAGGACTTCGCCGACTTTTTCGGGGTCCAGGGCGGACGTGGGTTCGTCGAAGAGCATGATCTCAGGGTCCATCGCCAGGGACCGGGCGATGGCGACGCGCTGTTGCTGTCCGCCGGAGAGCTGGGCGGGGTAGTAGTCCCCGAACCCGGCCAGGCCGACGCTGGCGAGCAGCTCGTGCGCTCGCTTGGCTGCCTGCTTCTTGTCGGCGCCTTTGACCAGGACGGGTCCGGACATGATGTTTTCCTGGGCCGTCATGTTCGGAAACAGGTTGAACTGCTGGAACACCATGCCAACCCTAGTACGCTGCTCAGCCAGCTTCTTCGGCGGCAGGGCGTGGTAGGCGTTCTCGGTTTCGTAGTAGCCGAAGTCTTCACCGTTGACCTTCAGGACCCCTGAGTCGACGGTCTCCAGGCCGTTGATGCAGCGCAGGACAGTGGACTTTCCGGAGCCGCTGGGGCCGATGATGCAGCAGATTTCACCGCTGGCGATGTCCAGGTTGATGTCCTTCAGGACGGTTTTGGGGCCGAAGGACTTTCGGATTCCCTGGGCAAGAATGGTGCCGTCGTTGCTCATCGGGCAATACCTTCCGGGTCTGTCAGCACAACCGTCTTCGCCTTCCGGGGAAGCCTGGAAGTTGCGCGGGAGTATTTTTGCTCGAGCTTGGACTGCGGGTAGCTGAGCAGCAGCGTCATCACGAGGTACCAGAGGCTGGCGACAATCAGCAGCGGGATGGTCTCATAGGTGCGGGCGTAGATGAGCTGGGCGCTTTGGAGCAGTTCGGCCACGCCCAGCACACTGACCAGGGAGGTTCCCTTGAACATGCCGATGACCTGGTTACCTGTGGCCGGGATGATCGAGGGCATCGCTTGGGGGATGATGACCTTGCGCATCTTCATCGCACCGCTCATGCCCAGCGAGTCGGCGGCCTCGATCTGGCCCTTGCCGACCGAGGAGAAGCCGCCGCGGATGATTTCTGACATGTAGGCGGCCTCATTGAGGGTCAGGCCGACCAATGCCGCGGTGATGGGGGCCATCAGGGCGTTCATGTCGATCGCGGTGCTGATGTCCGTGAACGGAATGCCGATGGACAGGTTCGGGTACAGCGCGGAGACGTTGAACCAGAAGATCAGCTGCACCAGGACCGGGGTACCACGGAACAAGGTGATGTAGGCACCTGCGGTGGCTGCGATCGGTTTGATGCTCGAGGCCCTCATGATCGCCAGCCCCAGCCCCAAGAGCGTTCCAAGGGCCATGCTGGCAAAGGTCAGGAAGATCGTGAGCATCAGCCCACGGAGGATGGTTTCGTGCGTGAAGTACTGGGCAACAACGCCCCACTTGAAATTCGGGTTCGTCGAGACCGAGATCAGGATGCCGATGCCGATCAGGCTGCACACAACCCACGCCACGTATTCGAAAGTGCTTCGCCGCCGAAGCCGGGGCTTGAGCGCTGGGTCCGTCCCACTCATGTTGGGTTCACTTCTTTCGATAGTCATTTGCTGCATGGGACGCCCCTGCTACTTAAGGTTGGCCGTGGTGATGGCTGCGCCGCCCATACCCCAGGTGTCGAGCGACTCCTTGTACTCCGGGCTGTCAAGGACAGACTGCGCGGCCTTCTGCAGCGCCGGCGTCAGCGCAGAGCCCTTCTTCAGGCCCATGGCATTGATGTGGTCCGTGCGGGTATCCACCTGCGGAGTCAGGACCGTAAAGGTGTTCGGCTGCTGCTCGTTTGCCCAGACAAGTGACGGGGTGTCGTAGAAGACGCCGTCAACCCGCTTGGACGCCAGCTGCGTCAGCGCCTCCTGGACATTTGGCAGTGTCACTCCGTTGATGGCCGGCTTGCCCTTTTCCTCGCAGGTCCATTTCGACACGTTCGGCAGGTGCTTCAGCTGGGCGTTCGAGCCCTTGGTGACCGCAATGTTCTTACCGCACATGCCGTCGTTGCTGATGTTCAGCGGGTTGCCATGGGCTACCGCCACCGATAGACCGCTGTTGAGGTAAGTAACCATGTCCAGCACCTTCAACCGCTCTTCCGTGGGGGACATGGTGGTCACCGTGAAGTCGTAGCGGCCGCCGTCGATACCCGGAATGATCGTGTCGAAGGCAGTGTTCTCGAACTTCAGCTTCAGCCCCAGCTTCTTCGCCACCAGGCGCGCCACATCCGGGTTCAGGCCGATCGGGGTGGCGTTGTCATCAGCCAGGAAGGTGGTGGGCGGGTAATGAAGATCCATCGCGACCGTCAGTTCACCCTTGTCCTTGTACGACTGGGGGAGCAGCTTCACAGCTGCCTCGTTGGGCTGGACGCCCTCGGAGATATCGGTCGTGTTTGAGGTCTTGGACGTTTCTGAGGCGGTGGTGCCAGTGGCTGCGCCGCCGCAAGCGCTCACCGCCAGCAGGAGAGCCAAGCCTGCAGCTGCGGTCTGAACTTTGTTTCTGGTCTTCATAGTGTTTCCCTTCGAATGGTTTCGGCTGAAGTTGATCCGCCAAAACGAGTGCTTATGTAGGGGACCGCCCGGTCGGCATCCCTGACTTCGAGGCGCTGGGGTGGTACTGACGTGTCGTGCTTCATGCGGGGGTTGTGATCCCGATCTCGTTCCGCATCTAAGCCAATGCAACCCCTTGAACTGCAGATTGTCAACAATTGACGAAAAGAAAAATCGATAGGCTATCCAATCGGCGGGCGGAGCGGAAAGTTGTTGACAATTTACAATTTGCGGTTCTAGAGTCGATGTATCGGACAGCAGAGCCTCCTGCCACGGCGAAGCTCCAACTCGTTCTGTACATGCCCTGGAACGAAAATGAGGCTCGGCACCCGCGCCCTCAACACAACTTCAAGAAACGGACGAACTATGGCGACCACAAATTTCCGGCCGAAGTACATCTCTTTTGATGTCTACGGCACGCTTATCAACTTCGACATTGATCCCACCACGCGTCGTCTGCTTGATGGGCGCATCTCTGAAGAGCAATGGCCGACCTTCAAGAAGCAGTTCCGTGGGTACCGGTTCGACGAGGTCCTTGGTGACTACAAGCCTTACGAGCAGATCCTTCAGGATTCCTTTGACCGGGTGTGCAAGCGGTGGGGTATCGGGCAGACCGAGGGTGCCGGCGCAGAGTTCGCTGAGGCTGTACGCGGCTGGGTTGCCCACGAGGACGTGCCGGCTCCGCTGAAGACGATGGGCGATAACTACCAGCTGGTGGCTCTGTCCAACGCTGACACCAGCTTCCTGGACATCAGTATTCCCAAGCTGGGTGCAGACTTCCACGCGGTGCTTACGGCTGAGCAGGCCCAGGCCTACAAGCCGCGCTACCAGGCGTTCGAGTACATGCTGGACAGCCTGAACGCGAAGCCGGAGGACTTCCTGCACGTCTCCTCGCACACCCGGTACGACATGCATCCGATGCACGACATGGGCTTTAGGAACCTCGTGATGCTGGACCGTGGCTATGACCCCATCACCACGGGCTACGACCTCTTCACTGTTAAGTCCCTGGACGAGCTCAACAAGCACCTGGGTCTCTAAACCGATCCTGAGGCGAAAGGTCAACCCGTGAAACTCATCCCTTACTGGCTGGATACAGCCGAACCATCCGGGGACTATCGGCGCACGCCGGTTCCCGAGAACGTCGACGTCGCCATCATCGGCGCCGGCTTTACCGGACTTTCCGCAGCCCTGGAATTTGCCCAGCGGGGCGCCAGTGTTGCTGTTTTCGAACGCCACACTGTCGGGTGGGGCGCATCGGGCCGTAACGGGGGAATGGCGACCACTGGTCTGGCCATTAGCTTCAGCACGGCAGTCAAGCGGTACGGAGCAACCCGTGCCGTGGAGATGTTCCGCGAATACAACGACGCCATCGACACCATCGAAAAGCTGGTGCACGACAATGGCATCGACTGCGACTACAAACGCTTCGGCAAGCTGTCGCTGGCGTTCCACGAGTCCCACTACGACGGCTTCCTGAAGTCCCAGGAGCTGTTGGCGAAGCTGGTTGACCACCACGTTACGGTCATCCCCAAGTCCGAGATCCACAGTGAAATCGGCACGGACTTCTACCAGGGGGCCATGCTTGACCCGCTCGGTGCGGGCCTGCACGTGGGGAAGTTCGTGCATGGGTTGGCGAAAGTGGCCGCTGACGCCGGGGCGGCTATCTGCGAGAACGCCGCTGTCACGGAGCTGAAGAAGGTCTCGGGCACGGTGCACGATGTGCACACCTTCCGCGGCATCACCCGGGCCAAGCAGGTCCTGGTCGCCACCAGCGGGTACACAGGCGGTGTGACCCCGTGGCTACAGCGCCGCGTGATCCCGGTGGGCAGCTTCATCATCTGCACCGAGCCCCTTCCCGAGGACGTGGTGAATCGCATCCTGCCGAACCGCCGCCAGGCCTCGGACAGCAAGATGCTGACCTACTATTTCCGGATCACCCCGGACAACCGTCTGCTTTTCGGCGGCCGGGCCCGCTTTGCGCTGTCCAGCCCGGATTCGGACGTCAAGAGCGCGGAGATCCTGCGCAAGGCCATGCTCGAACTCTTCCCCTATCTGTCCAACGCCAAGGTGGACTACATCTGGGGCGGCCTGGTGGACCTCTCCATGGACCAGATGGTCCACGCCGGTGTCCACGACGGGCTCTTCTACTCCCTCTGCTACAGCGGACACGGAGTACAGATGGCAGCCCACATGGGCAAGCGGATGGCCCACTACATGGCCGGCGACAAGTCAGCAAATGTCTGGGAAGACCTGAAAAACCCGCCCGTGCCCGGCCACTTCGGCCCGCCCTGGTTCCTGCCCTTCATCGGCGCAGCAGCCAAGATGATCGACCGAGTCAAGTAGACAGCCGAATTAAGTAGACGGCCGGTTCAGCTAGTCGGCTGAACCGGCCGGACAACTTCGAACCCCCAGAGACAGACTACCCACCCGAACCACCGAGACAAGGGATCACATGTCGCCATCGACAATCCTCGCTGACGCACGCCCGGAAACGGGTTACAGCCGTGCAACAATCGCCAACCTCCCCGGGGGTGCCTTCTTTGAAGGACAGTGGCAGACCGCTGACATGACCGTGGAGGTCCGGGATCCGGAGGACGCCCTGTTGTTGGGGCGGGTCTGCACGTCAACTCCCCAGGATGTGCGGCGTGCTGTCGCGCACGTTCACCGCCACCTGCAGATTCACGAGTGGCCGCTGCGCTCCCGCCGGGAGGCGCTGGAAAAGGCTGCCGTGCTGCTCGCTGAGCAGTCTGCACGGTTCGCCGGGATCATTGCCGCCGAGAGCAGCAAGACCATCACCGAGGCGGAGCGCGAGGTGCGCCGCTGCATCGAAACCCTGAGGCTCTCGGCCGCCGCCTCCGGCGAGTTGGTGGGGGAGACCCTGGGGTTTGAGGACAGCATGGCCGGCGGAAACAAGATCGGCTGGTACAGCCGGAAGCCTGTGGGCATTGTCGCGGCGATCACCCCGTTCAATGATCCGCTGAACCTGGTGGCGCACAAGCTGGGCCCGGCCCTCATCGGAGGCAACGGCGTCGTGCTTAAGCCCTCGACGCGTACTCCGCTGACCGGGCTGGCCTTTGTCCGGCTGCTGCTGGAAGCGGGCGTCCCGACGGGACGCATCGCCGCGATAGTGACCGGTCCCGGTGTCTCTAATGCGCTGATCACGGACACCGAGGTGGATTTGATTTCCTTCACCGGTGGCCCGGCGACGGCCGACCGCATCGCCGCCGCTGCCGGGTCCAAGAAGATCCTCTCGGAACTGGGCGGCAACAACGCCACGATTGTCTGCGCGGACGCTGATGCGCAAGCTGCGGCCAAGGCCATTGTTGCCGGAGCTTTCGGTGTGGCGGGGCAGAACTGCCTGTCCGTGCAGCGCGTCTACATCCACATCTCCCTGTTCGAGAACATCCTGGAACAGGTAACCAGCGGCACCAAGTCCCTCACAACAGGACCCAAGTTCGACCGTACCACCGACGTCGGCCCGCTCATTTCCGAGGCAGAGGCCCGCCGTGTGGAGGAATGGGTCGAGGAAGCCAAAGCCGCCGGTGGCACCGTGCACGCCGGAGGGCAGCGCCGCAACGCGTACTACGAACCGACGGTCCTGACCGATGTCCCCTCAGACTGCCGGGTCATCCGCGAGGAAGTCTTCGGCCCCGTAGTTTCCCTCATCCCGTTCATCCAGGTCTCTGACGCTATTCACGAGGCCAACAACACCGCCTACGGGCTGCAGGCAGGTGTCTTCACCCAGTCAGTGGATGTGGCCATGGCTGTTGCCGACAGGCTCCACGTCGGCGCCGTCGTCATCAACGAAACCAGTGACGTCCGGATCGACTCCATGCCCTTTGGCGGGTTCAAAAAATCCGGTGTCGGCCGCGAAGGCGTCCGGCACGCCGTCCGGGAAATGACCGAACCTAAGAGCACCATCATCAACCTTGGAGAGCAGCCGCGCTGGCAAAGCCTCGGCGGCCTGACGGAGACTTCATGAGCACGCACAGCATCGCAGTTATCGCCGGTGACGGCATCGGCAAGGAGGTTGTTCCGGCGGCTATCAGCTGCCTGGAGCGGATCGCGGACCTGTATTCGCTGGACCTGGAGTTCACGCATTTTGACTGGGGATGCGACTACTATGCCCGGCACGGCCGGATGATGGCCGAGGACGGGCTGGAACAGCTGGCCAACCATGACGCGATCTTCCTGGGCGCGGTCGGGTCCCCGGAGGTCCCCGATACGGAATCCCTGTGGGGGCTGCTGATTCCCATCCGCCGGGAGTTCCAGCAGTACATCAACCTCCGCCCGGTCAAAACGCTCGACGGCGTCACATCGCCTCTTGCAGCCGGGCATCCGATCGATATGCTCATCGTCCGGGAAAACAACGAAGGGGAATATTCGGAGATCGGCGGCCGGATGTACCGGGGCGTGCCCGAGGAAAGCGCCATGCAGACCACCGTCTTCACCCGCCTCGGGGTTTCCCGGGCCGCACGGTTCGCCGCATCCCTGGCCGCGTCCAGGCGCGGACAGCTCACCTCGGCCACCAAGAGCAACGGCATCGTGCACACCATGCCGTTCTGGGACGAGGTCGTTGCCGAAACGGTCCGCGAGTACCCGGATGTCACCCTCACCAGCGAACTGGTGGATGCACTGGCCGCGCACCTGGTCCTGAAGCCCTGGACCCTGGACGTTATTGTCGCCTCCAACCTGTTCGGCGACATCCTCTCGGACCTTGGCGGTGCCGTGACCGGGTCCATCGGCCTCGCTCCCAGCGCGAACCTGAACCCGGAGGGCGATTTCCCGTCCCTGTTCGAACCGGTCCACGGGTCGGCGCCGGATATTGCCGGGAAGGGCCTGGCCAACCCAGTGGGGCAGATCTGGTCCGGCGCCATGATGCTCGAGCACCTCGGCCACCCCGAAGCCGCCGCGCACCTTCAGGCGGCGTTCGAATCCGCCCTGCGTCACGGTCACGGCACCCGCGACGTCGGCGGCACCTCCTCAACCATGGAGTTCACCGCCGCGGTCCTGGCCGCCGTCGACACCCTCGCCGCTACGAACCAGGCCACCGCCGGGGCGGTGCCGGCGTCATGACGGCTGCAGCGGAACGCAGGCGGCCGGTTGTCGCGGCCCTGTACCGGGAGGCGCTGCCGCCCCGCCTGGCCGAGGTCCAGGAGCTCGCGGAGGTCCGGCTGACCAAGGCTGATGGTCTGGCCGAGGCGCTGGACGGCGCGGACGTGCTGTACCAGTGGCACTCTTTCTCGCCGGCGCTGAAGGAGAACTGGGGCGCGGCCGCGTCCCTGAAATGGGTCCACGTCTCGGCCGCGGGGGTGAGCCAGCTGCTCTTTGATGAACTCATCCGCAGTGACATCACCTACACCAATTCCCGCGGTGTCCTTAGCCGGTCCATCGCCGAGTTCGCGCTGGGGTTTGTGCTGGATCTGGCCAAGGACGCCCAGGGCTCCTTCCGGCTGCAGCAGCAAAAACGCTGGCAGCACCGGGTCACCCGCAAGATCCAGGGACAGCGCGCGCTGGTGGTCGGGACCGGCTCCATCGGGCGCGAAACCGCCCGGCTCTTCGGCGCCGTCGGCATGGACGTCGATGGTGCCGGGCGCACCGCCCGGGCCGGGGATGCTGACTTCGGGCGGATCCATTCCTCCCGGGACCTGGCCCGGATCGTGCAGGACTACGACTACCTGGTCCTCGCTGCGCCCCTGACGAACGAGACCAGGGGACTGTTGAACGCCGAGGTGCTGGCCGCGATGAAGCCCTCCGCGTATCTGATCAACGTCGGGCGCGGTGAACTCGTCTACACCGGGGCCCTGACCCAAGCACTGGCCACCGGCTCCATCGCCGGCGCCGCCCTGGACGTCGTGCACCCCGAACCTCTCCCTGCCGGCCACGCGCTGTGGAGCATGGAGAACGTCATCATCACTCCGCACATGAGCGGGGACACCGAGGATTATCTTGACGATCTCGGCCTGGTGTTTCTCGATAACCTTATGCGGTACTGCACAGGCGAGCCACTGCAGAACGTCGTGGACAAGGAACTTGGCTTCGTCTCCGCTTCCTGAACCCTCCCTAACCAACTAACCCATCGATTGCTCCGTATGAGCCGTTTCGGGGCGCCCACAAGGGCACTTACGGAGCAATCGGCACAAGGATTGAGACATGACCGAGAAATCGTCCCTTTTGGAAACCACAGGAAGCCGGACGGAGAGCGACTTCATGGGCGCCCGGGAGATCCCAGCCGCCGCTTACTGGGGGATCCAGACCCTGCGTGCAGTGGAGAACTTCCCGATTAGCGGCACGGCGATCTCCGCGTACCCGATGCTCGTTAAAGCGGTGGCCCAGGTCAAGCATGCGGCGCTGCTCGCAAACTTCGATCTCGGCCTGATTGATCAGGTGAAAAAGGACGCAATCGAGCGCGCCTGCCAGGACATCGAGCAGGGCCGGCTGCTGGAGCAGTTCGTGGTCGATGTGATCCAGGGCGGGGCAGGTACTTCGACGAACATGAATGCCAACGAGGTCATCGCCAACCGTGCACTGGAGCATCTGGGGCTGAACAAGGGTGAGTACTCCACCATTCATCCGAATGGGGACGTGAACCTGGGCCAGTCAACCAACGACGTGTACCCCACGGCGATCAAGATCGCCACCATCCAGGGCGCCCTTGTGTTGTTGGCCTCCATGGCACATCTTCGCAGCGCGCTGGCGCGGAAGGCTGTGGAGTTCGACGACGTGGTGAAAGTCGGCAGGACGCAACTGCAGGATGCGGTGCCCATGACCCTTGGTCAGGAGTTCAGCACCTATGCGGTGATGATTGACGAGGACGAACGCCGCATTCGCGAAGCCATGGTTCACCTGCACGAAATTAACCTCGGTGCGACCGCCATCGGCACCGGCATCAACACCCATCCACGATATGCTGCCGAGGCCTGCACGCACTTGCAGCGCATCACCGGGCTGCCGCTGATCACGGCAGGCAACCTCGTGGAAGCGACCCAGGACTGCGGTGCCTTCGTGCTGTTCTCCGGGACCTTGAAACGTGTGGCCGTAAAGCTGTCGAAGATCTGCAACGACTTGCGGCTGCTCTCCTCCGGACCCAGGGCAGGCTTCGCCGAAATCAACCTTCCCCCGCGCCAGGCTGGATCGAGCATCATGCCCGGGAAAGTGAACCCGGTCATTCCGGAGGTGGTGAATCAGGTCGCCTTTGAAGTTGTCGGCAATGACCTGACCATCACCATGGCGGCCGAGGCCGGGCAGCTGCAGCTAAACGCGTTTGAACCGATCATCGCGCGCTCCCTGTTCGCCAGCCTGTCCCACCTCACGGCGGCATGCACCACACTGGCGGACCACTGCATCGACGGGATCACGGCCAACAAGGAATACCTGCGCTCCCAGGTCGAAGCGAGCATCGGCGTCGTCACCATCCTCAACCCGCTCATCGGATACGACGCCGCAACCTCCATCGCCCGCCAGGCACTATCCACCGGCCGCAGCGTCACCTCGCTTGTCCTCGAACACGGACTGCTCACGGCCGATGAACTCGAGGAGATCCTCCGTCCCGAACACTTGGCAAACCCTCACGCCCGCACCGCGGACCGGTTGCCTCTCACGACAGCATCGATATAGAAAAGGAGCCCCTATGCCCACGCTTGCCAAAGCTTATGTCGCAGTCTCGGCCACGTCGCCCCTGCAGCCGGGAACCGTCGAACGCCGCGAACCCGGGGAGTTCGAGGTGCAGATCGCCATCAAGTTCACAGGGATCTGTCACTCTGATATCCACACCGCGCGGGGCGATTGGGCGAGCGTGAACTACCCGGTGGTCGTTGGGCATGAGATTGCCGGCGTCGTGGAGGCTGTCGGAGCCAAGGTGACGCGCCATTCAGTGGGGGACCGTGTGGGCGTGGGCTGCTTTGTGGATTCCTGCCGTGAATGCGTCAACTGCCGTGCCGGCGAGGAACAACACTGTCTCGTGGGATCCACCAGCACCTACAACTCTGTGGGCCGGGACGGCCTGCCGACTGCGGGTGGCTACAGCACCAGCATCGTCGTGGACGAGAAGTATGTGCTGCGGATTCCTGACGGCATTCCGCTGGACGCCGCCGCGCCCCTGCTGTGCGCGGGCATTACCATGTACTCGCCGCTGCGGACCTGGGATGCCGGACCGGGGAAGCGCGTGGCCATCATTGGCATGGGCGGGCTCGGCCATATGGGTGTCAAGATCGCGGCTGCCATGGGCGCGGAGGTCACAGTACTCAGCCAGTCCCTCAAGAAGCAGGAGGACGCAATCCGGCTGGGGGCGGAGCACTACTATGCCACGTCCGACCCCTCCACCTTCGAAGTCCTGAATGGTCATTTCGATCTGATCGTCAACACGGTCTCCGCTGATATCGACACTGACGAATACCTTTCGCTGCTTGCTCTGGACGGCACCATGGTTCTCGTGGGGCTGCCTTCGAAGCCGCTGACGCACCGCGCCTGGTCACTGGCCAGTTTCCGGCGCAGCCTTGCCGGGTCCAAGATGGGCGGCATCGGGCAGACCCAGGAGATGCTCGACTTCTGCGCTGCCCATGGGCTCGGGGCCGAGGTGGAGGTCATTCCGGCCAGCAAAATCAACGACGCTTATGAACGCGTCCTCGCCAGTGATGTGCGGTACCGCTTCGTCATCGATGCCAAGACGTTCTAGCCGTTGTTGCGCCGTGAAGCTGCCTCGTTGCTTCCCTGATTGCGGGGCTGGGGCTTCGAGCGCCGGGAGTGCTCGACGGCGGAAAGCTCGGATGACCGGCGGCCTTTTGTTACGACGTAGGGAGGTAAGGCCAACCTAAATCGTCCTTGTCTTTCCCATGCCCAATTCCTTCGGATTCGGGCATCCATCTAGGCGGTTTCTTTTGCGTGTACTCAGGCGGTCGACAGCGGCCATCGGACGGGTGGCCCTTCTTACCCTGACCGGCTGTGGTCTGAGCGACGGAGCGGGCAATCCGGCCAGCTCCAAGCCGGATCTCAATGGCCGGCATGATCGAGATGCCGCCGCCTGAACCGCCTGAGCTGGAGCCGGATAAGATCCGGGCCCTGATCGACTACGCGGACAGGATGACCGCGTTCATGGAGGCTGAGATGGAGCTGGTCCGTGGGCTTGGCAGGGCAACTCCGGAGAACGACCTGAGCGAACTGGTCGAAGGCTGGAGGTTCACCGCGCAGGGCCTGCGGGACAGCTACGACGGACGTTTCTGAGACAGAACCACTGCGGCGATAATCGGCGGCCACGTACTGCACCTCGTCCGGGTTCGGCCAGCGGTCCAGCAGATCCTCTACCGCTTCCTCGGTTTCGGCGACCGTATCGATGGCGAGGTGCTCCAGCTTGCCGTCGTAGATCTGCAGCATCACCTGCAGCGGGAGGCCAGTCTCCGCCTCATACCCTACGGTGACGGGGAAGACCTGGATGTGTGGGACTGCGTGGGGCATCATCGGGGATCGTGAACTGAGCGGTTGGGACGAAATCGTCGTCCCGGTAAACTTCCTCGGCCTGCTCCAGCTGGGCCAGCAGGGCTATGAACGGACGAAATATGGCAGACACGAACTTCCGGCCGAAGTACATCTCTTTTGATTGCTACGGCACGCTGATCAACTGGGATACTGATCCCACTACCCGCCGGCTGCTCGCGGGCCGGTTGCCCGAAGAGCAGTGGCCTGCGTTCAAGAAGGTGTTCCGCGGGTACCGGTTCGACGAGGTCAGCGGCGACTACAAGCCCTACGAGCAGATCCTTCAGGACTCCTTTGACCGCGTGTGCAAGTTTTTTGGCATTGGGTCGACCCCTGGTGCTGGCGCAGAATTCGCTGAGGCTGTACGCAGTTGGGGTGCCCGCGACGATGTGCCGGCTCCGCTGAAGCTCATGGGCGATAACTACAAGCTGGTGATTCTGTCCAACGCGGACGACAGCTTCCTGGACATCAGCGTTCCGAGGCTCGGCGCTGATTTCCATGCCGTCTACACCGCCGAGCAGGCCCAGGCCTACAAGCCGCGCTACCAGGCGTTTGAGTACATGCTCGACACCCTGAACGCGAAGCCGGAGGACTTCCTGCACGTCTCCTGCCACACCAGGTACGACCTGATGCCGATGCACGAAATGGGCTTCCGGAACCTGGTTTTGCTGGACCGTGGCTGTGACCCCATCACTCCAGGCTATGACTACACCACCGTGAAGTCCCTGGATGAGCTCAACAAGCACCTCGGTCTCTAAACCCGGTTCAAAATCCTAGAGCGTCAGTCAGATGAAGTTGCGTAGGTCCCGTCCTGTCAACCATTCGGTGAAGGAATGCAATATGGAAAGACGACGGCGACGGTGTGACGCGGTTGCACGGCCGAAACCGTGTGACGTCAAGGTCGGGCCTCCCGCAGCGTTCCATGCGCCCGTGCCAGCCGATCCTGCAGACGGCGGTTCTCGTCCCTGAGCTGTCGGATGCGTTGGTGGGCAAGCAGAAGCCGCCGATGCATAGATGTCTCGCACTTTGGACCCAACTGCCCCAGCCGCGCTACTCTTCACGTCCGGTCAACCGGTCCCGCTAAAGGGGTGCTCTATACGCACCGGCAGCTGGCCGCGATGCGGGATACGGTGGCCGAAACCTTCGGAATCCGTTCCGGTGCCGGACTGTGGCGGGCTTCGCTCCGTTCGCCTTGCTGGGCCTCGGGTTGGGTCGTATCTCGGTCAGACTGGGCCGTATTGGCGATGTTTTCGGAGGAGTGCCGGTTTTCGGAGGGCTGGAGTCCGGTTCGAGTCCCACCTCGGGCACAGTGTTTCCGCGGGTCAGGGCCTATTTGGCTTCTGACCGCGTGGACAGTGTCCGCGCCCTGTCCTGGAAGATCAGGCCGTATTTATCGCTGGCCGTTCTTGTGGCCGATTGCTTCCTTTCCTGAGCGTCGCGGCCTTTCTGCCGTGATGCTACTTCATGGGCTCGGCTAGCCGGGACGACATGATCGGGCAGGTTGCGGGAGGGGTACTCCGTTGAGTGGTCGTTTTCTTCATACCCATTCATTCGCTTGCGCGGGATGGCTACATGAGATAGCCACTGAAATGTTCGGATTTCATCCGATTGATCATGCGAACGGTCTAGCCAGGACTGTCGCGCGGCCCGTGTAGTGGCCGTAGATGGTATTTTCATGACCCTGACTGTGGTCGTTGGATTTGGGTGCCGTCCTGATAGAGGGATCACCGCTGGGTAGGAGGGTCCGGAGTGCTACTTGCTGGAGCGGGGCAGCATGACGCGGGTGGAGTTGCGCGAAGCTGCAGGGGAAGCGCGCAGTCTCAGGGCCGAAAGAGGTTGGGTGGCTTCCGGAAGCTTGGGTCACGGCTCTGACATATGCCTTTTTGCACGCTAGCCCTGCATACATGGCGGCATTGTCAGAAGCAGTCGAAGAAATTGCTGCCATAATCTGAATTGCCCCCAATACCGAGGACATGCCCTACAACCCTGAAACTCCTGATAGGTCAGGCCGCCCTCGCACGGGAAAGGTAGCGACGTCCGGCTACGCGCCAGCCCAACGGGCTGCATCGACAAACCATCGTGGTGCCGGAGACGGGCCGCGGGCGACGATTATTGCATCAGTTGCAATACTGGTCGACATCGGCCCGCGAATCTCTGACCCACCGCGACCGCTCACCGCTGGCAGCCGTTCACCGTCCCATCACTTCAAGCACATCGAACACTGTGCGGAGCAGCGCCAAGGCCAGGCGGATGCCGCGATCCACACTTCCGCGACATGGCCGGGGCCGCCTTGCCGCTGCCTTGTTCGTTCACCCGAGACCACCTGTTCCTTCGTCTGGGTGACCATCGTAGGGGTGGGGTGCTGACACTACGAGGAGCCGGAAACACGCTCGGCCACCGCTGCACACAACATGTCCACCGGCACGGGCAGTCCGGATCAGGCACCCGTAAAGAAGTGCCTCCCGTTATCCACCAGAAACCGATGGCGCGTCGGAGCCGCCGGGGAGTGTCGCCCTGAACGTCCTATGCTGGGGCCCCTCGACCTTCAGCTTCGGCTGTGAGAGGACCCGCCCAGCTTTTTCACGTCGTAGTTGAACGTTTCCGGGTCGTAGCAGCCCTTGGTATCGCCCTTGGGGTTGCCCCACATATCCTCAAGCTTTTCCTTGCCGTCTGCTGACATCAGGAAATTCGAAGCCGTTGTACGCCGGCTGGCCGCTGTAGCTGACGTCCGGGTCTCGGTCGTCGCTGAAACGCTGGCGCTTCGCGAACTTCGGACCCTTCAATGCCTCTTCGCGGGCGGCGGTGGCTGTTCGGCGCTGCGGATCAAGGCTTCGCGGTTGGCGACCACCAGCTCCGGAGTGTCCGGCAAGGGAATGACATCGTGAAATGGGGTGGCCCGCTGTCCGAGGGCGAGTTCGGGTTCGGCGCGGGTGGTGGCGGCGAACTGGCCCCCGACGGGATTCCCGAAGTTGGCTTACTTGAAGACGGCGTCGACAGCAGCCCTTGTAGAGAAAGGGGCGCAGGGATTTATAGAGGTCCGGTTTGGTGGACGGGCTGCCGAGGGTCGTTACTGCTGGTTGCCCCACCATGACGCCCGCCATGTTAGCTCAGCCAGACGGGCCTGGCCTTCGAGGCTTGGGTGGAAGTAGTCGAGGATGCTGACGTCGTCTGCGGAGAACTTGAAGTCATACACAGCGTTGTTGTCCCAGCGGCAGTTCTTGTAGTGGGAGCACGCCTGGGCAAGGATCCGGTTGAACGCGAGTTCCCGCTCAATCACTAACTGCCGCTGCTCGGCGTTGCCGGCAGAAAGCATCGATCGGCAGGTACCTCCCGACCATGCCTCGCGTGCCTCGGCAATACCTCCCAAGGCCTTCCAGAGCTGGTAGAGGTCCGGGATGCTGCCGACGAAGATGCGTGCCCTCGGCAGGCCCTGGTTGAGTGTGGCCAAGGCGGTATTGATGTGCGAAGCGAAGTCCGCCTCGGATGTCATGGTGGCGGCAGATGAGGCACAAAGGTCGTTTGCCCCTATCAGGATGGTCACGTACTCCACATTCTGTCTGATGGCCATCCTGGCCTGGTCTGGAAGGTCCGCGGCCGTGGAGCCGCTCATTGCGTTGTTGTGGTTGCGGCCTGTGATAGCCGGGCCCAGCCTTGTCAGCCGCTCATAGTGGCTGCTGACTCCGTCGCCGGGACCTTCCCCGGTGGACCATGAGTGGAGCGAGTTGTCACCGTTCGAACAACACACTGCCAGTGCCCGGGTTATTGAGTCGCCTAAGGCAGCCATGGAGGCAGGCGGAGGGGAGGAGGGCGGCTGCGGCTGCGCGGCAGTGAACGCTGCCAGCAGGACAAGCGGCAGGACCAGGAAGCGGGCAACTTTGGGCACGGCCACCTCCTTTGCAGTCCGGCGGCGCACATCGTCAACTCACCCTGTCAGCTTGGCCGCCCCGTACAAATCGACGCTACGTCCGGGTTCTTGGCCTTGTCCACCGGGCATTCCTTCACCTGTCTAGAACGCGGATCCACAAACATAAAGAAGGAACACACCGCGGAAGAACAAGACGGTGGACGATGAGGTCAGCGAATCGGACATCACGACAGAGTTTTCCAGGCCGTTCGCGGCTGCGACCCGCCCACCACAATGCAGCAATTTCGGTGTGGAAGTTAGCACTGTAGGGCAGCCTTCGTCGCCGCCACCGCATGGTTTTACGACGGCTTTCGCCGTCATCGGTTTCAACCGCACGCCCAGTGACTGGTTCCGCGCAAGGGCGTTCTGGCTTCTGACTGTGGACAGTGTCGAGGCCTTGTCCGCGGAACTCTTATAACAGTGTGTCGGTCACGCCGTAATTATCGCCGGCCGTTGTTGTGGCCAGGCGCCCCCTTGCTTGTGTCGCCGACATTTTGGCCTTGCCACTCCTTCATTGCCGGGTCAGGTCGTAGCGACATGACCTTTTGGAGCTGGGGAGTTGGTCCAGTCCGGCGTGTTGTCCCGTTCTGGTCTCATGCATGTTCATGGTGTTCGCCGTCGGCTACTGCATGACTAATAGGTTGCCCAGGACTTTCGGGGGTAGATCTCGCGACGCCGCTGCGGTAGGTTGAGCGCAATTATCAGCGTCGGCGGGGAGTCAACCGTGACCAGTAACAGGCCCAAGAGCAATTGGCATGTCCCCTCCCGCCTCCTCATCGCGCTCGGCATCGCAACCGCAGCTGCATTGGCGATTTCCGGGTGCACGTCCGCGCCCAGCCAGGCCCCGGCGTCGTCCACTGCACCGCCGTCGGGGGCCGCTTCCACTACCGGCACGACGGCGGGAGGAAAGACAGGATCGGCGCCGCTGGGCGGACTGGACAAAGCCAAGGTCCAGGACACCTTCCAGGCCCTTGCCAAGGAGCTGCTCGTACCGGGAGCGGCCATGATGCTACGCACCACTCAAGGCGACATCAGCCTCACCTACGGCGTGACGAGCGCCGGAGGGACAACATCTGTCTCACTCGATGACCACATCCGCATCGGCTCCGTCACCAAGACGTGGACTGGGACCGTCATCCTGCAGCTCGTGCAGGAAGGCAAACTCAAGCTTGAGGATCGCGTTTCGAAGTACCGCTCTGACGTACCGAACGGCGACAACATCACCATCGAGCAACTCCTGACCATGCGTAGCGGAATCTACAACTACTCGGAGTCGTACGAGCTCAGCAAGGCCCTCGATACCACGCCGCAACGGGTCTGGACGCCTGAGGAACTCGTGGCCATAGCCCTGCCGCTGCCCGTTTATTTCGGCCCCGGCGAAGGCTTTCACTATTCGAACACCAACACGGTTCTGCTGGGGCTCATAGCCGAGAAGCTGGATGGCAAGGGCTTCGGCCAGATCGTGCGCGACCGGATCTTGGGACCACTCGGCCTGAACCAAACATCCTTTCCGGCGTCGGACTCTGCGGGCCTTCCGGAGCCTTTCTCCCGCGGCTACATGTACATGGACAACCTCCTCACCCTGTCCACGACCAAGCTTCCGGCGGACTTGATCGCCAAGGCGCAGGACGGCTCCTTGAAACCGAATGACTACACAAACGCCAACCCTTCTTGGACATGGGCCGCCGGGCAGGGCGTCTCCACGGCGGGCGACCTCATGACCTTGGCCGAGGGCCTCATCGATGGCAAGCTGCTCAACCCGGAACTTCAAAAGAAGCGGATGGACAGCCTTGCGCCGATCGACCCGGACAACCCAGGCGCGGCACTGTATGGCATGGCACTGGCCCAGTTCGGCCCGCTCTACGGACACACTGGCGAGCTCCCCGGCTACAACACCTTCATGGGCAGGGATCCGCAAAACAAAGTGACCTTGGTGGTGTGGACCAACCTTGCCCCGTCACCGGACGGACGGGACCCGGCCTCAACCATCGCCAAGGCCATCATCGGGGACCTCTATGGCGCAGCGCCTTCAGGTCCAGCAACGCGGTCAACCTCAGACACGGCGACGCCGGGCGGGCTTGAGGGCTTGGCGCCGTGAGATGCCTTTGCAGAGGGAAAACCTGGCAGGGCCGGCTCAATCTGGCCCTGCCGGCTTTAACACAACAGATCCCTCAGGCCGGGAATCCGGTCAGTCGTTCCCCGTGATCAACCAGCTCAGGTTCGCTTCGCCGGTCCGTCAACCGGTTCCGAGAGGGAGATGAAGCATTCAGTCTGCTGATTCCCCGGCCAGCCGATCCGTGAGCTGGCTGTCAGCCACGCGGTGTCGCTCCTCATCGTGAGCTCGACATCGTGAGCTCGACATCGTGAGCTCGACGGTTGGAGGCGCCCCCTCAGCGTCCGCCAGGCACGATGCCTCGGCATCCACCAGTGCCTGCTCCTCGACGGGCACGCCTTGTCACTCGTAGCGCCGTCAGGACCGGCTGAAGCGCATTACTACCGTCGACAGGCTGCTGGCCTTGCGCGCCCCCGTGCCCGGACTCGGGATCGCACAACTGTCGCGCGTGGAGGGGGTCGACGCCGTGGGCGTCACCCGCTGGCGGTGGATGGCCGGGGACGACAGCGGGTCGGGGAAGTGGATGGAATGGGCCAGGCCGGGGGCGGCTCCCCGGTTCCGTCCGACGAGGCGGCATTGTTCGGATGACCGCCGTGCGGATAACGGGCGGGGATTCGAGACCGTGCCGCGTTGGACCGGCTCCTGGGCGTCCCCGAGATGGCGTGGCTTGTCGACAGGGTTCGCGGGCGGATCCTCGGCTCCTGCGGAGAGCCGCTCAGGGGCGTTGTTCAGTTGAACGAGACGACTCCCGGGCAGCGTTCCGCTGCCGTGAGGCTCGTAGGCCGGCCGAAGCGAGCCGGGATGGCGCTGCGGGTGGACCTTACCGTTGTTGAAGAGATCCTACGCCGCGGGCCATGGCCCGCCGGCCTTGCCGACGCCGTCGAGACGCTGACCGGGCCGGTGATCGATCGCAGGGCCCGACGGGAACGGGAAGCCGCCGCGTGGGATGTAGCTCGCGATGGCCTGGCTCGGGCGGTTGCCCGGTTCCCTGGGCTCCCGGACTGGTGGGAGGCCTGGTGCTCGGCTGGTGTGCTCGGGCCCATTTTGTCTCCTTCCTGGATGTCCGTCCGGAGGTTGCCTTTCTCCCGCACCGGCCCGGGCTGCTTAGCGTGATTTGTCCTGGTGGGTTCCCAGTGGGTGAAGGTGTAGAGGGTAAAGAGGACGCTGGTGGCGTTCGGGTCATTGCTGAGGTAGTCGGCGAGGCCGCGCGCCGTGAACCCTTCGTCTACGCTGCAGCCACAGATGCCGGCCGCACACATCTGACAGCCTGCCTCCCGGACCGTTTCCGGACTAGTATGGCCCAAAACGAATCGGAGGACGCGCAGATGCATCAGCGAATGACGGTAGCCCCCGAAACCGGGTACGCCCCCGTAAACGGACTGCAGATGTACTACGAGCTGCACGGTGCCAGCGGCACACCGCTGTTGCTCCTGCATGGCGGGCTGTTCGATATCGAGCAGCAATTTGGCGCACTAATCCCGAGCTTGTCGGCCGGTCGCAGGGTCATCGCCACGGACTTCCAGGGTCACGGTCGAACCAACGACATCGACCGTCCACTGAAGACCCGCGACCTGGCATCCGATGTCACCGGGCTCCTTGCGCATCTGGACGTGCGCGAGGTCGATGTATTCGGATTCAGCGTCGGCGGCGCGGTCGCACTGCACCTGGCGGTCAACCGCCCGGAACTTGTCCGCAAACTCATCGTCTCGTCGGTGTCATTCCGACCCGACGGCGACCGGGGCGGAAACGCTGAAGCGGTCGCTGCAATGACCGTCGACATGATCGCCGGTACCCCAATGGAACGGCGCTATCTGGCCGTGTCGCCCCACCCGGACCGCGAGCATCTACAGGGGCTGTTGGACAAGCTCGGACGCTACGATTCGGGCGCCAGTGGGTGGAGTGATGACGAGATCAGCGGCATCGCCGCCCCGACATTGATCACCGTCGGCGATTGCGACATGGTCAAGCTCGAGCACGCGGTGCGGTTCCTCCAGTTGCGCGGGGGAGATGTGAACGGCGACTTTGAAGGCGTTCCCGCGTCACAGCTCGCAGTGTTTCCCGGTACAACACATTTCTTCGGGCTGGCGAGGACCGGCCTCGTGCTGGATGTTGTGACGACCTTTCTGGACTCGCCTACGCCTACTCGCCAGCCAGATCCAGGAAGAATCGAAAGTGCGGACTTTCCGCTTATTTCTTGATCTCGTAGCGCAGAAGTACCACGCCGTTTTCGAACGAGCTGGCCTCGACCAGCAACAGGTCCTGCCAATCCTCGAAAATGCGCGTTCCGTTGCCGCGTGACGCCGGGCAAACCAGCATCCGGACTTCGTCGACGACGCCGTCTCGGAAAAAGGCTCCCCTGGCACGAAGCTGGGCCCGCCGTCCTCCTACGCGGCGACGTTGTCGACGGTAACCCACTGCTGGACTATGAGTTTTTCATGGCGCCAGTAGCCCGCTGGCGCGCGGTCAACGAGCCCCATCTTCGCAGCGCTGGTCCGGGCCGGCGCGGTTTGCAACTCCTGGTGGCTTTAAACGCCGATAATGGATCCTAGTCACAAAGCGGAAGCGCACCTGATCCCGCATTGAGCAGGGGGGACCCTCTCCCTGGACACCAGTAGCTTCCGAGCAGCCTGACCCTGCCGGTCAGGAAAGGGGTGTTGACAGCGTCCACACCCTGGGCATCGGACTGGCCCATACATCGGCCATCATTGCGGCGCCGGAGCGAAGCGACATGACCTGCATGACTGTCCATGGAGTTGTTGGGTGGGTTGCAGTACTTCGGCAATCCTGGCGCCTATAAAACGTCCATCTTCCTGCACATCGAAGAGGGAATTGGAAGGTTTCGGCCAAGCGGCAACAGCGACGTACGGGTTGGGGACTTTCAACGACCTCATGACCGAGTTGAATATCCAGCCTCAGCTGACGGCTCGACCCGAGCATAAACCACGGTAAATACGGTCACCGTCACCTGGCAGAGAGACGAGATTACGCACAAGACCTGGCAGGTGTGGCCGGTCGCCGCATCAGACCAGACACAACTCCTCCACCGCTTCCGGTGACGACCGATTTCTATTTCTTCGCAAATTGGCCGGCGGAAGGGCCGGTCTGCCGCCGGTTTCGGCGCGCCTAGGCCCAGCTCCCCGACAGGCCTCTGGGTTCCTTTGGAGTGAGGCATGCAGGGCGGTCAAGCAGATGTGGCAGCAACTACGGCGCTCCGCTCCCAGAACGTAGGGCGAGCTGCCAATGGCGACCGTCGGCGCACTTAGGACTTCATGCAGCATCCGATCCGTACGGACGCGTGATCGCCTCGAGGAAATGCCCGTCAGGATCCGCGAAATAGACGCCGCGTCCGCCGTCGTTGTGGTTGATCTGCTGCGGGCGGGACCGTCCCGGGTCCGCCCAGTAGGGGATGCCCTGGGCCTGGATCCTTGCGAAGATTCCGTCGAAGTCCTCCTCGCTGACCAGGAAGGCGTAGTGCTGCGGGGAGATGGGCCGGTCCGCCGTGGCGAAATCGAGGGCCACTCCATGGTCGAGGGGCACGGTCATGAAAGACCACATGGCTTGGGGTTTCGGCAGTCCGAGCACGTTGGTCAGGAACTCCGCCGAACGGCGCTTGTCCGTTGCATAGACGATGGTGTGGTTGAAAGTGACCGTCATGGTGACCTCCTCGGGTGTTTTGTCTGCGACCATCTACGTCCAGCGCTCTTCAGATTTCAAGAGCGCTGGCTCCGTCCTTGGAACCGGTTGTGAGTACCCATCAACGGGTGCTTGCCACCGCCGGAGGGCTGAACACCGAACGTTGCCGCGCACCAGGCCGCGCCCTGTTCCAGCGAATCGGCGGCGATGACCAGGTAATCGATACTGGCGTTCACAACTCAACCGTACCGCTCGGGGCGTTCGACAGATCGGCCCGGTATCTCTGCCGGCGACTCGCGCTTCGGGACACCCTTCAACTATGACGAACGACAGCGTGACTCCAACGTTCCTACTCCATCAGGAGCAGTTGTCGGTTCGGAAAACGAGCTTGGTTGTACTGACGGGCGGCTGCCTCGGACGCCGATGATGGCTTCCGAACGGGCGATGTGGGCCGTCCGTGCGTCGTGGTTGCGGGGGCACGGATGGGAAGCGCACGAACCCGCACTGGCGTGAAGGTCTGGTCAGTGGTTGTCGAGTGGCAGGACCAGCATGTAGCCGGTCGGCATATCGGCGCTCCAGCGTCGCGGCTCGCGGACGACGAACTGCGTCGCCAACTGCTCGGGGGTGAGCAGGGCGTTGGGCGCGGGGGACGGTCCCCACTGGTCGTCGCCGTACGGGTAGAGCGGATCTTGGACGCGGATGCCGGTGACGGAGAACTCCGGGAACTGGTCAGGATCGCCGAGTGACTCGAAGCCGCTCATCACCCATACGTGGCGACCGCGCCACATGACCAGCCCGACCGGCCGGTCCGTGTCGGCGATGGCGCGCGCCGCTGTCTGCAGCGCTTCCTCGTAGTCGGCGATGCTGACGACGGCGTACGTCCCCATCCCGACCTCGGCCAGCACCTTCGCCCAACCCAAGGGGTTGGCACCGTTGAACGAGTTGGAGGACCGTGCCCGAGCCATCTCCCACAGCTCGCCCTGCTGAACGCGATCGGCCCACGTGCCGGCCCCCGTGTCGTCGATGAGGTTGTTCATGATCTGGATGCTCGCCGCCACACACCACTCAAAGGTGTACTGCGGAACGAAGTCCCCCTCCTGGTAGAGGTTGAGGGCGAACGCCTGGGGCACCGGGGTCGGCGTGGGAACCGATGTCGGGGTGGGGGATGCGGTCCGGTGAGGAGCGGGGACGTCATCGCGTGCGGCTGGCGGGGCCGAGGAGGTCTGGATCGGTCGATCGGCGGCGGCCTCATCGAGTCTGATCGCGGGCGCGCAGGCCGAGAGGAGGGTCGCTAGGATGACGAACCAGGCCAGAAGACGGAGCGGGACACCGATCATGATCGATCCAGTTTATCGCGACGCGGCGGGATTGCGTCGTGCAGGGAATGGCACCCATGAGCCTCAAGGCCACCAGTGACCTGTGGCGGAAGAACTCGCTCACCTGCTGCGTAGGACAGGTTAGCCGGACGGGGTCCATTGGGCTGGTAATGCTGCAGGTGACAGACCGATTGAAGGTCTTGGACATGACCTTTGAACTTTTCGGACGGTTCCATAGGTCCGTCAATGGCTCAGCGGCGCTTCATGTCGGCGGCCTGGGAATCCTCACAGATCTCGAGCCGTTGCTTACTTCGATTGCGACATCGGCCTGGCAGCCAGCACTGGAACGATTTATCTGTGCACCGGTGGCTGACGGTTCAGTCGGTGGGCGGCTCGCTGGAGATGGTGATCTCAAGTTCGTAGTGGCCGTCATCGCTTTCGAACTTGATGGGATAGACACCTCGGACCGCGGGTCCGTCGCGGGTGATGATTTGTTTGGCTGCGGTCGCGGCGGCCGGCAGCATCGGGATCTGTACGGACGCCCGGTCGGCGGGGGAGAAGTCATCGAGCTCGACCAGCTCGAACTTCGCCTCCGAGTTGTAGGCGATGGTCGGCATGACGATGTCGCGTCGGGTGTCGTCGTCGAAGGCCAAGTCGTCAGAATGCGGGATGTGGGCGACATTCACGCCGTTGACGCCGACATTGATCTGGAGATCGTCAGAGCCGGACTCCGACCCGAGGAACCCGTCGGTTTCGTCGAAGCATATGAGTCGGGCATCCCCGCCGAGCGCACGGCCGCCGCGTTCGGTGCCGTTCGAATACAGGTAGCAGGCATTGGTTTCAAGCAGCACGGTGAACGACCGGGCGTCGAACGGGCGCGGTTCCGGCTCTTCGCGACGCACCAACACGTAGAGCCTGCCGTGGCGGTCGTGGTCGAAGGTGACGACGATGGGGTCGGAGCCATGGGAGCGTTCCTCGATGACTTCGAAACCGTTGCCGCCGTCATCACGGAGGATGACCATACCGAACAGTTTGCCTTGGATGTCTTTGAGCGTCACGGTTGACGTGTATGTGGTCACGCCGGGATAGGTGCTATCCAGCCGGGCGGTGAACCAGACGCTGTCGACGTCCTCGACGTCCGTGTCGGGATTCTCGTCGGAGTGCTGTGCGCCCACCCGCGCTTCGCCGGGGGTCGGCCAACTGCGCATCAGCGGGATCGCGTCTTTCGGGCCGGTGCCGATGAAGCGGCGCGAGTACAGCGTGTAGCTGGCGCTCGTGACATTGGGCCGCAACCGCACTCGGACGAAGAACGGCGCTTCGGCCAGTGCGTAGCGGGCGACGGCCGGGCTTTCGGGCGTGGGCGGTGTGGTGTCGCGAACGAAGGGCTGATATGGCTGCGACAGGTCGGCCTTGGTGTAGATGGTGTGAAACACCTTGTCGGCGCCGCCGACCATCGCGAACCCGTACCCGCCTGGGTCATCGATGCGGTACCAGTGCATTTCGCCGTCGCGGAGTATTGACGTGGAGGTGTTCTCCGGGTCGTCGATGGTGAATGTCAGCTTCTCAGCGGTGTTGGCGGTGTTGAACCGTCTCGCCTCGTGTAGGTCGATCGACAGCGGTAGATGGTCGCTGGCGTAGTTCGTCGGGCTGGTGGGCGAGATCTGGGCGACGTCGTGTGCGATGCGGATGTGTTGTGCCACCATCCGGCCGGGATAAGGCTTGGAACGCAAGACATAATCGAGTCGTTGTGCGTGTGTGGTGATTCCGGGATCGCAGTCCTCGGGCAACGGCGTGGTACCAAGCAGCAGGCGGCCTGGGCACTGCTCGAATGTCCACGCGTCCTGCAGGACCTTGGTCAGCATCGTGGACGGCGTGTCGAGCAGCGCCGTCCACTCGGGCCGCAGACCGTCGTTGTCGGGCATGCCCTGGACATTTAAGTCGCCGCAGAACAGGATCTCCTTTCGCGAAGTGTTGCCCTGGAGGCGGTTGTCGAGAAGTGCCATCGCGGCGGCGAATTGAGATTCGCGGGTGGCCTTGTTCTTGCCGATGTCGTCGAGCGGGTCGGCCTGGGTGTGGCTGATCATAACGTTGAACAGCGATTCGTCGGGCAGCACGAGTTGCGCGTAGACAACGCCTTTGGCCGCGTTCTTGTCGCTGCCGACAGCGTCCTCGTAGGGGAGGAAGGCGACATTGGGGATCGTCGTGCCGGTGGGTATTCCGGCGAGGTTGGCTAACGCGTTAGGAATGCGGATGCGCTGGAACGGGAATTTGCTGAACAACATCAGCCCGCTGTCTTCCCACTGCGATGACAACAGCGAGGCGCCGCCGAGAAGGCCGAGCGCGATTCCCCACAGGGCTCCGCCGATTGCGAACACGGACCCGGCGGCGACCAACAGTGCGCCGACCCCTCGGTCGTCGGCATCGGCTTTCAGGACGTAGTTGGGGTAGGTCGCGCGGAGCCGGCGTTCGAGGATCTCGCGGCCGTCCTCATCGAAGACCTCATTGAAACACAACACATCCCACGGCTCGGTTGCGACGAGGATTCTATCGGCGATGGCGTTCGCACGTTTCTCGACGCTCGTGATCGGGGTCAGCGAGCCTTGCGCGCCAGCCTCCATACCCCAGGACCGCATCTGGACGTTGTACGTGAGCACCCGCAGTCGTCGCGTCACCAGACCACCATCCCCATGGGTCGCCGGACGTCGAGGTCGGCGAGGTGAACCTGAGTCGTGACCTGGCTGAGGGTGTCGCTGATCGTCACCAGGCGGCGCGCGGCGGCGTCGAGCCCGACGATCCTCGCGTCGTGGATCTGCACGGCCGCAGGCGCGGTCAGCGCGTTGGGTGGCGTCGCGGCGGTGAGGGCTCCCGTCGCGGCATCGTGCCGGCTGATCCGCTTCGCACCGATGGCGCCGATCATGATCGCGGAGTTGTCGCCGTCGCAGGCGAGTGCGACAGGTGCGTCGATGGCGACGGTGGACCAACCCGCACCGGCCATCGAGGCGATGTGCACGACGCGCGAGCACTGCCAGTCGGCAATCCACAACTCGTCATTGTCGTCCACCGCCAGCCCGGAGGGTTGGCGGAACTTGCCGACGGCAGGATCGGTCGGCGTGGGCGTACCTCCGACACCGAAAGAGACCCATCCGGAGCCGTCGATGCCGTCAATGCGCACTACTCGCCTGTTGCCGGTGTCAGCGATGTAGATGCGTGAGTTGCTGTCGACCGCCACGCCGGTGGGCTGGTTGAACTCTCCAGCACCGGAGCCGTAGGCGCCGAAAGTGCGCCACCCGCTGCCGAACGCGTCGTCGATCGACACCACCCGGTGGTTGCCGCTGTCGGCGATCAGAAACCCTCCGGCGATCCGCGCGATCGCGCGTGGGGTCCGAAACTCGCTGGTCCCGGCACCCGAGGCTCCGAGCCAATTCGGCGCCGCGGAGGTGTAGTCGTCGAGATAGGCCAGCTGATCACGGCCGGCGTCGGTGATGAGCACCTCCGGCATGGCGCCAGCATACTGCTGACGGGCCGGAGGGATCAAGCAACGGCGTGAGGGACGGGCTGGTGGAAACCTGGACACCCTGCATTTCACCGAGGTCGAGGAAGTGGAGGAAGAGTCCAGGTTCGACTTGGGATATACGCGGGCAAATGTCGAGGACCTACTTCCGTGACACTCTCCGGAACTATCGACCGTCAATTGGCCAGAGCGACGCATCGAAGCCGGTGCACCCAACGCGATGTTGGGGGATGGCCGCTTCCTATTGCGTTGCTCCTTCGCAGAGCGGTTGAAGTAATTCGCTTGTCCGAAGCGGATCGTTTCACCGCGTAGTACTGGGCAGCGCTGCATAGCGCCAGTGCCATGGACGTCGACCCACAGTTTCGCCCGTGGCGGAGCTCAGGGACTAGTCGTGGGGGACCGGTGCCTGTGTTGCCTCCGAATCCGGAGTGGCCAAAGTCCAGGTTCGTGAGATTCACCATGGAGTTTAGTGAAGCTGGCGGGATATCTGCCCTGGAAATTCGATTTGCTCCATTCGACACTTGCCAAGCCTCGCTCGACACTTCGGGGGTCTATGATCTGGGCACACACGACTGGGACCCGACCAACCGCATTCGAGGAGAGCATCAATGGCCGTTATCTACACCTTCGACGTCTTTTCAAGCCTCGACGGCTACGGTGCCCACAGCGGCAGCTGGGGCGGCTACTGGGGCAAGCAAGGCCCCGAGCTGCTCGACCACCGCCTCGCTTTGTACGACCAGGAGCAGCGGATGGTCTTCGGGGCCAACACATATCGCGCGCACGCGCAGATGCTGGCCTCGAGCACCGAGGAGTCCGAGGTCCGTGACCCATGGGTCACCCGGATGAGGAACCTGCCGGCAACCGTGCTGTCGACCACACTGCAAGGACCGCTCGACTGGCCGGAGGCGACCGTCGTGAGCGGCGACGCCGTCGACGTCGTCGCCCGGCTCAAGGAGGAGTCCAAGGTGCCGTTGCGCTCGCACGGCAGCCTGTCGTTGAACCGGGCGCTGATGGCCGCCGGTCTGGTCGACCGCGTCCAGGTGACGCTCTTCCCTGTGATCACCGGTCAGACCGGGGAGCACCGGATCTTCCAGGGTGCGCCCGACTTCGACCTCGAGCTGATCGAGAGCCGGACGCTCGACGGCAACACCCAAGAGCTCATCTACCGGCCCACCCTGCATGTCTGAATCCGTCCATGCACCCGCCCTTGGTGTCTCGGGTGCGGAGCCGGACGAAAGCGAAGTGGATTCGAGATCGGTTTGGTGGTGCGCAGGTGCATCCAGTGCTCGGCTGGAAAGTCGTCGGGGCCTGCTGCACAGTCAGCCCGAGGGTCCCTCTAGAGCGTGGCAGTCAACGCTGCCATGCCGCGAAGCGGGGCGTTCGTTGGCACCCGATGCGCCTGAACTGATTCAAAGGGTCAGGTACTAGCTTGCGCATGGCATCAGGTGGATCAACTATGCAGACCTCTGACCACTACCCCGTCAGTGGCGACCATAGGAGAAACCCATGGAGTCCACCGCCCGCCGCCTGCACCGGCGTAAGGGCTCTGGTTGCGTGCGAGTTGGTGACGGAGCCGGGGCAGGCCTAAGCATTCCATACAGCATCGCGCCGGCACCGCTTCTCGAAGTCGGGGCCGGGCTGTCGCCGTTGGGACGCTGCTGGCGCAATCACCTGGCCGGGCCGATCCTTGCTGGACGAAATTGCTGGCGCGGACGGCGGAGCCCCCTGATTTCTTCCTTGATCGCGATGCTGGGGCAATTGCACGAACCCGCCGATAATTGGCCTTACGGCCGCCCGTGAATTGAACGTTAAGACGGTTGTTCTCAAGCGGGAAGTTCTACCGGCTGGCTTTCGGCGCAGCAGGGCTGCGGTGACACGCTCGATCCGTTGAGGGATGATGGTCAAGGGCGCTAAAGGGAATCGGGAGCCGATTGTGGAACATCCCTCAGACACGTTGGCCGAGAACAGCAACATCCCCTCAGCCGAGGAATCCGCCGCGGTCAACCAGCGGCAGTTGGTTCCCGGCTACTTTTATCCCGCGTGGAGCAGTTCCCCGAACTACTGGGCCCAAGTGAACACCATGAAAAAAGGGTCCATAGCTATCATGAACCCGGACAGCGGACCCGGAACGTCAGCAAATCCTGACTACGCCAGGGCCATCTCTGAATGCCATGCCGGGCATCACAAGGTTATCGGCTACGTCTCGACCCGTTACGGTGACCGCCCCTTGGCCGCCGTCAAGGCGGACGTTGCCTCCTATCGCGGCTGGTATCCCGCCTTGGATGGAATCTTCTTCGACGAAATGCCGAATGACCCGGCTGCGCCCGCCGCCGGGGGCTTGACAGCGCTGGCCTACTTCAAGCAGCTCTACGCTGATGCAAGAAACACTGACAATGAAAAGGACGGAATTGTGGCGGGCAATCCCGGAAACGCCGCCAACACTGCCTGGCAGGTCGACACTCCGGTAGCCGATGTGCTGGTCATCTTCGAAGGCTCTGCCGCCACCTACGAAACATGGAGGCAGCCGCCCTGGGTCGCCAAGCACCCCGCACGTCGGTTCGGGCACTTGGTCTACCGCACTGATGCCGCGAGCATGGCGCACGTGGTCTCTCTGGCCAGGTCCCGTAACGCCGGCTGGGTCTATGTCACTGACCAGAGCGAGAGTGACGGTGTGTTGTGGACGCGGCTGCCGGTGCCCTGGCCGAACCCAATCTGAGTGGACGATGCGGTCGATCATGGCCTAGCGGCATGCCTGCGGACCTGTGACGCCCCGGAGGGAGGACTCCCGGAGCGAATTGCGCGGCTGCCGAAGGCAGGGAATACAACTCCGACGCCAACTCTTTCCTAAAGCGCATCTGGATTTTTTGGAAGCTGCCGCACCCGGGGGCTGTTCGTCATACCAAGGATCATGCGTAAGCCCGGACCCTGGAGGTCTTACTTCTGCCGGCTGAGCTCCTCGGCTATGTGTTCGGGAAGCTTCCGCTGCAGTACGTTGCTCCATGCGATCAGGGCGAATGTCACGAGGGCGCTCGCCCCAAGATAGATGAATGTCCCTGGGAAGCCGAGGGATATTCCGAGGACCTGGCTGGTGAAGACCTTCACGGTGATAATAGCCATCAGCGCGAAGGCAGCAAGGTAGGCGACCTTGGTCCCGGGGGAGACGATGTTCCCCTTCGGGAACCGGGCCGCGTACTCTTTGGGGCTGCCGAAGGCCCCTTCAGGACGCTGGCCCGTCTCCTGCAGGTGGCTCTGGAGTTCCCGGAGCACATCGGCGACTTGGTCCTCGCTGAGCTTGCGCTGGCGGAGGACCAGCGCCAGGGTTTTGAAGTACTCCGAGGTGGTCATGCGGGGTTTCCTTCTAACGTCAGTACTGCCGCTACCCTCGCCGTGAAGTCCTGCCACGCGCCGGCGGTCTCGCGCAGCCAGGTTTCCCCTTCGGGGGTGATGGTGTAGAACTTGCGGCCGGGGCCGCCGTTGCCTTCACGCCATTGTGAGCGCAGACGCCCCTCGGTCTCGAGCCGGTTGAGCGCCGGGTAGACGGTGCCGCCGGCGATGCCTGGCAGGCCCCGCGCGCCCAGATCCTGAACAAGCTGGTAGCCGTAGGTCTCGTTCCGGGCCTGGACCAGCTGCAGGATGCACGGAGCCAGGACGGCCCGGGTCCAGTCGCTGGGCCACTTCGGATAATCGTTCATGACTAGAAGCTAACACCGACTAGACAGACTGGCAATCTAGTAGTACCTGTTGTCCCGCCAGTCGAATATGAGCAGCTCCGAGGCAGGCCACCCGGCCCCGGAACTGCTCTCAATTCCAGCTAAAACGTCTCCACAAAACCTGGGGCTTGACAAACCCAACGCCAGGAGTTTCTCATGCACGATGTCGCAGCGGATCTTCCCCTGGGATTGCTCGACCCAGGAGATCATCTGCGGCAGGAACGGTTCGGTCATCCGGCCGCGCTGGCGGGCAACCGGCGCCTGTGCCCCTTACTGGCGGGCCTTCACATCAGAGCGCATGTTGTTGTGTGAACCGCCGCAGACCTTCGCGGCGTTCCGGTACGACTGGGTTGAATCGTAAGCAGCTAAAATTCCCATGAACTCTCCTGGAGACGTCACAACAAGCCCCTTCCTTCCCATGACGGGTGAAATACAGACCATTGGTATCGCCATTTCACCCCCGGAAGGAAGGGGCTCTCCGCGTAACGACACGAGGGATGGACAAGGGAATCCCCGGCATCCTGTCGACAGTGGTCCCAGCGAAGTAAGTGGTGTAGTGGCCGTCAGGGGGCTCTTCTTGGCCAGGCCTTGATCGGCGATGCGCCCGGTACCGCGCGTCACAGGTCATCATCACGACGACGAAAAAAGTGGAGAAGTTCAGGCTGGCCGCTGGCCGTGGCTTTTTTGCTACAGCTTTCGCAAGATGGTGACGTCGGAGGTTTGCTTCGGGGTCGGCTCAGGTACCGGCTCTGGCTTGAAACTGCGCTCTGCGGCGTCGACGCGTGCTAGCTGTGCTAGCTCTTCAAGGAGGAGCGGGGACGTCCAGTAGTTCCCATGTTGTTCGATCAAGCCATCAGGGCCCGGCTCGGGAACCATGCGGTTAACTGCACACGGGACTTTGGACGAGATGGCGTCCGTGGTTCTCCAAAAGTTGGTCCATGACGCGACGTTCTGTCGCGTTGCCCTAAAGTCCTCTGCTGTGTAGAAGGCCGGGAACATGGATGAGTAGAGGGTTAAGAGGGGGCATCCACACGTTATCAGGTGTACCTGCCGTTCGTTGATGGGCAGAAGTCCCGCACGGATCAGCCAGGCGCAGATCACGGATCCTTGGCTGTGACCGACTAGGAGCACGGTGCGGTGTGGATGTCGGCTCATCTCAATGCGGATACCGGCGACGACGCGCCTGCGATATGAGACGCCGGCCAAGGGGTGGTTGCGTATGGGCCAGAAGCCTACGATGTCGGCAACAAGGCGGGTCTTGGAGGTTATTTCAGGGAATTGCCCGGCGACGGTCGCCAGTATCACCACATAGGAAAGGGCATGGGAGGCCCCGATGAGAGTCTCGAGAATTTTCGACTCTTCCTTAGCTGCCGTCGTCAATGCAGCAGCGACTACCAGCAACACCAGCGAAAGAGCGAGGAACCATGCTGCCACTTTGGGCAACAGCCGACCCAGGTGCTGGACTGCTTCGCGGCGAAGTTCCGCTCGAATCTTCCGCGGCCTGGGCCAGCGGTCTTCAGTGCGGAACTTCACTCTCGCCGCAGTTCTCCAGCAGATTCCCAGGAATGCGAGTACCCCCAGCGCATATGCCGGCACCATGTCCAGCAGGTTGTCTTTGAACGTGCGGGTGTCGTCAGCTGAAACGAGGAGAGTCACCGCATCTGGGTGGAGCTCCACGGGCTGGTTCGGAAACGCGAGGGCACGTAACAGCCACATCAGGTCGGAGACGGCTATTCTTAGCAATGCTCCGAGGGCGTGCATGATCAGTATTGCCACAATCATCACGAGGGCCGCTGCAGCGTACTGCCTTCGCCTGCTGCTGAACCGGATTCTGGCACGAGTTCGCGCTTCTGCTGCTCCCGCCCTGTTTTCATTTTCCCTTCGCCCGATTCCCATGTAGAGGAGGAGGACGATGGCTGCAAGGAAGTACGCCACCGCGGTCGAAACTATGATCACGACCAGCATCGGGTTGAGGAATGCGGGATCAAGGCCCAATGTTGCGAGCCAGAGAGGCAGGGCTCCGCTGCTCAGGTAACCACCTGCCGCCAAAGCAGCAAGAATGTTGGCTGCCAAGACTGAGGCTTTGGGCCCCGGATCTCGAATATCGTTCGCGTGCTGTATTTCTGACGCCCGGTACAGCATCACCAAGGCAAGTGCGGAAGCAACCAACAGCGGAACAGCTCCACCGCCGGCTTTGTCTGCGACATCGATGGGAACGAAGGAAAGGGCTGTTTCCACTATGAGGGCAGCCCAAGCGACTTGTGTTGCCGTCAACAACAACCCATAAATGAACGAGATCGTGGCAAAAAACGCCGCGCTACCTTTGGCCGGTCTCATGTAGCCGATGACGTTGGCAAAGGTGAACGGAAGCGCGACGTACCAGAAGAATCCCTTGGTGAACTCCTTATTGGAACGTGCCCAATTGATAATGCGGATCTCATGCGGCGGCAGTGGGGGAGCTGTCGTCACTTCGCACGCCGGATTTAACCGTTCGAACCGGGGCCGGCCCAGAGCATCCAGCAATTCCTTGTTGCCGATCCCATGAACTCTGATCTCAACTATGTCGGCAGGCAACACGCTTCATCACGACTCTTCCGCACGTTTCGAACTCCGAACGGCCCCAAGCAAGTTCACTGCTCCAGCTTGGACAGGCAAGACTTCGAAAATCGACTGATCCGTTGTGCTTGAGCTTCAGGGCGCCATGTCTAGCGCTCTGACCAGAAAACGAAGATGCTTTTGTGATGCGTCAGGTTTACTTGCCGCAATCGTCGCTGTCAATAAGACGCGTTGACTCATAGGAAACCTCCGCGTAACCGGATACGTTGTCTCAGTTGAAACCTCTGCATAGTGGCGTGGTTTCCGGCCGTTGCAGTGAATGGCGGCTATGCCCGTTTTCATGGAGCTAACGATGGATTAGCGGCAAGCTGTGACAAAGATGAAAGCCCTCGCCTACAAGAGCGCGCCGATCGTGCAGGGAAGTCCGGGATCCTGGACGAGCTGGTCGAACTGATCGGTTGGCACCGCGACTACGCCCGGACGGCCCTGCGGGAGGCCCTGGCCCTGAAGATCGTCAAGCCCAGACCGGGCAGGACACGGGTCTGCGGCCTGATATTAGGACGCGAACTCACTGCAGCATAATCAAAGCACTGACCCGCACGGTGTCGAGGGAAACTCCACCCAGTGGGACGTAACCGGACCTTGCTCAGGCTGCCAGCCGGATAACGTCGTGTTCCGACGGACCCCGGGAGTGCTTCACTGAAAGGTACGACGACGGCCACGATCACGCTCATGATGTCGGTCTCCTTGAAATTCGTCGTTTCACGGACCGTCATGCAGGCAGGCCGGAATACCCAGGTGATTCACGACGTCGTGCCTGAACAAATCACGGAACTGAAGGCGCGGCCCGGGGGTGACATCGCCCTTAGCGGCGCCAACGTGGCCTCCACCTTCATGCGGCACGGCCTGATCGACGAATTTCGAATTCTCGTCCGTCCCGTGGTCCTGGGGCAGGGCCGGCCGCTGTTCGAGGCCCCTGGTGTTCGGGTGGACCTCAGGCTCGAGGGGACGCGGACGTTCGGCAACGGCGTGGTTTTGCTCCACTGCTCAAGCGACGCCGTCGTGTCCGGGAGTGGGACGCGATCGTGACCTCGCCATCAAGCCGTGCCGCCATGCGGACGCTGTGCCGTTCGGCCCCGAACTGGATGCACTGCGCATCCTCGACGTTTGAGCGACGCAGAAGGGAGGGCGAGGCAGCTTGACGCGGGTTGGCCGAGAACGGGGTGTAATCTGGGACGCCCGTTCTATTGAACGGAAGCAGAGCATTTTGGCGAACGGAAGCGGAACACCTTGGCTAACTCAGTCTCCGGCGATTCGGTGGTGGACCGGGTGGTGCGCATCATCGCCGCATTTCCCGAAGGGGCGAGCGTCCTGCAGCTGACGGAACTCGCCGAGCGTGCGGAGCTGCCGCTCACCACGGCACATCGGCTGGTCCGGCAACTCGCGCAGCACGGGCTTCTGGAAGCAGGCGCGGGAGGCTCGGTGCGGCTGGGGCTGCGGCTGTGGGAGCTGGTCAACCGCAAGTCAGCCACGCTGGCTCTGCGGCAGGCTGCCCTGCCGTTCATGGAGGACATCCAGCACGTGCTCAACCAGAACGTGAACCTCGCGGTGCTGGACAGCGGGGAGGCGCTCTTCGTGGAGCGGCTCTCCCGCCGCGGGTCGGTGGCGAACCGTGCCCAGATCGCCGGGCGCCTCGCCGTCCACGTGTCCTCAGCCGGACTGGCGCTGATGTCCCACCAGCCGCGCTCCTTCCAGACTGAGTACCTCGAACAGTTCACGGATCCGGCAGGAAAGGTGACCGCGGACGAACTCCGCTCTCTGCTCAGCGAGGCTGCCCATCTGGGATACGCCCAGCTCGCGGGCGTGATCGACTCCGACACGTGGGGAATCGCGGTTCCCGTGCTGGACGGCAGGAAGCGCGCGGTAGCGGCCCTCGGCGTCGTCGTTCCCCTGCAGGAGGTGCGCCTCCAGGCCTTGGTGCCGGCACTGCAGACCGCCGCCCGGGGAATCGGGCGCCGGCTCAACGACGCCAATACAACAACGTCATACCATTCAACGGAATGGCTGTAACGCCGGACATAGTATCCGGCGCACACTGTTAGCCAGAGAAACTTCCGGCCCCTGGGTTTCACACAGGGGCCCCGCGACGAAGCGAGGAACGTCATGGCACCACGCAAAATCATCACCACCCAGGTCGCCATCCTGGGCGCTGGGCCCGCAGGGCTCATGCTCTCGCACCTGCTGGCGAAGGCGGGCATCGAATCCACCGTCCTCGAAATCCGCAGCCGCAAAGAGATCTCCGAAACCGTCCGTGCAGGCATCCTGGAACACGGAACGGTCAACATGCTGGTGGACAGCGGCGTCTCGGACCGCGTGCTGCGCGAGGGGGACCGGCACGACGGCATCGAACTGCGGTTCAACGGCGAAAGCCACCGGATCGACTTCAAGGACCTCGTGGGGGAGTCGGTCTGGCTCTATCCTCAAACCGATGTCTTCATGGATCTCGCAGTACGCCGGGAGGCCGACGGCGGTGACGTCCGCTACAGCGTCACAGGCACCACCGTCCACGACATCGAGGGCACGCCCAAGGTCTCATTCACGGACGCGGACGGCACAGAGTACGAACTGCAGGCTGACTTCATCGCCGGCGCCGATGGTTCCCGCAGCCACTGCCGCTTCCAGATCCCCGATGCGCACCGCAAGTGGTACTTCCACGAATACCCCTTCGCCTGGTTCGGCATCCTCGCCGAGGCTCCCCGCAGCTCCAACGAGCTCATCTACGCCAACTCGGAGAACGGCTTCGCACTGATCAGCCAGCGCACCGAAACGGTGCAACGGATGTACTTCCAGTGCGATCTCAACGAGGACGTGAACAACTGGAGCGAAGACCGGATCTGGGACGCCTTCCGGAGCCGGGTCAACGGCAACGGCTTCGAACTCAAGGAGGGTCCGGTCATCGACAAGATGGTCCTGAAGTTCCGCAGCTTCGTGCACACGCCCATGCGGCACGGCAAGCTCTTCCTGGCCGGGGACGCCGCACACACCGTCCCGCCCACCGGCGCCAAGGGCCTGAACCTGGCCATCCACGACGTCAAGGTGCTCTTCGAGGGCCTCGACAGCTTCTACAACACCGGTTCCTCCGCGCTCCTGGATTCCTACAGCGACCACGCCCTGGACCGCGTCTGGAAGGCGCAACAGTTCTCCTACTGGATGACCTCCATGCTGCACACCCCCGTGGACGCCGATGACTTCTCCCGCGCCCGCCAGCTCGGCGAGCTCAACTCGGTGGTGTCCTCCCGGCACGGCCGTGCCTACCTCGCCGAGGCCTACACCGGCTGGCCCACCGCCTAACCGCAATTTCCCGGAGGTTGTCACCAGTACTGTCGATCGACCGGCTTAGTGGCGCGGTTATCGGCTGGCTCCTCCGAGTTCGATTTGGCCACGATGCTAATGCCAATGACGTCATCTGATCGGATCTCCAAGTGGCCTGTCTGGCTCTGCTGGCTTGCCATGGTGCTGGACCTGGGCCGCAACATGCCGGTCCTGCGAGCCGCCCCGTGGACGGCACCAGAGCAACTGACGCTGGAAACCGTACTGACTCGTTCCGAGTATAGACAGTAAGCCTATCCGATAGTTAAACTATCCATATGCGAATGGCTGAACTGAGCAGGGCCAGCGGCATCCCGGTCGCAACCATCAAGTTCTATCTGCGCGAGCGGCTGCTTCAAGCAGGTGAACGGATGGGGCCCAACCAGGCGCGCTACGGCGAGGAGCACCTGCGCCGGCTGCGGCTCATCCGTGGCCTTCTGGAGGTCGGCGGACTCAGCATCGCGACGGCCCGTGACGTCATCGACGCCGTCGATTCGGAGCTTCCACTGGCCCACTCCTTCGGGGTGGCCCAGCGCGCGGTTTCCGCCAAGATCGATCCGGGCGACATCGATTCCCAGGCGCTGGCCGGTATTGATCGGCTCGTTGACGGCTGGCGGGTCTCCGGGGACAACCCGGGCCGGCTCGCCGCTGCCCGCGTGCTGGAGACCTTCCAAGCCCTGGGGCAGCGGGACGAGCGGAATTGGTTCTCCCGCTATGCCGCCGCGGCCCTGCTGGTGGCCGAGGCCGACCTGGACCAGGTGGAGGCCCGCGGCAGCCGTGAGGCCATGGCCGAGACGGTCGTCATCGGCACTGTCCTGGGCGACGCCCTGTTTTCCGGACTTCGCCGTGCCGCGCAGGAGCATGTCTCGGTCGTGCGCCATCCCGCCCCGCCTGAGCTCCACCACTCACCCACAAGAGAGTGAAAATGTCCACGACCGCAACCACTTCGCTTCGTGCCGTCCCGACCCGCTGGCACCGCCCGCTGCTCTGGCTCAGTCTCGCGATGGCCGCCTCGACCCTCGCGACTATGGCCGGACTAATCTTCGACCCCCGGCTGCTGGACGGGGCACCGCTCTGGGCCAAGCCGTTCAAATTCTCCGTCTCCATTCTGATCTATGCCCTGACGCTGTCCTGGCTGCTGGGCCAGCTGCCGCGCTGGCGGCGGCTGGCCTGGTGGGCCGGCACGGCAGCCGCCGTCTTCCTCGCGGCGGAGATGATCATTATCGGGGGAGCAGCGGCGGCGGGAACTACGAGCCACTTCAACGTCTCGACACCCCTTGCGGCCGGTCTCTGGTCCGTGATGGGCGCCTCGATCGTTCTCGTCTGGCTCGCGGCACTGCTCGTGGCGCTGCTCCTCTTCGGGGCTCCGCTCGGTGACCCCGCGCGTTCGTTCGCGATCCGCGCCGGGTTTGTCATCGCGCTCATCGGGATGGCCCTGGCCTTCCTCATGACGAGCCCCACGGCGGACCAGCTTAACAACTTCCGGGGCATCGCGGGGGCGCACACCGTTGGCCTTCCCGACGGCGGCCCCGGCCTTCCGCTACTGGGCTGGAGCACCGTCGCAGGTGACCTGCGCGTACCCCATTTCGTGGGTATGCACGCCCTCCAACTCATTCCGCTCGCGGCCCTGCTGCTCGAACTCTGCGCCCGCCGGATCAAGCTGCTGCAGGCGGCTGCGACGCGCCTGGGCCTGCTTTGGATCCTGGTCGCGTCCTATCTGGGAGCCCTGACGCTACTCACGGTGCAGGCCCTGGCCGGGCAGTCGATCGTGCGCCCCGACGCGGTCCTCACCGCTTGGGGCGTGGCACTCCTCGCGGGCGCGGGCCTCGCCGTCGTCCTCGTCCTCAGGCGGGGGAAGCGCGCAGTTGTTGCGCAGCGCCCGCCACATAGAGACAGCCGGGTCCCCGGCGAGTAGCATCGGGGCGACTGGGCGGACTTCGGTCGCTTCTGCAGACTGGAATTCTTTGGACCATCAGCGGCACCGGAAATGCGAGCGTACTCGGAAGAGATCTTCGGCCCCGCCGCCCGTCGTCTACCGGGTGGACTCACCCAAAGCTGCCGTTGATCTGGCCAACGATTCGCCCTTCGGGCTCTCGAGCTCCATCTACAGTGCGGACGTTGAGGCCGCCGTGCAGCTTGCTGACCAATTGGGATTTCTTTATCTTCCGTGGCGCGGATCTGGCGCCGTTGGAAGATCCAGCCCCATCGGATCGAGACGTTCAGATCAAGGCCCGACTGGTTTCGTGGTTCGTCACCTCGGCCGGCAGCTTTTTGCACGACCGTTGGCCTCGCCATGGACCATCCTCGTGGCCGGTATGCCGTTGCTTCCGCCGTGGGTCCTGTCCTCCACGTGCATCTCGTCCACCGCGACATGAAGGGACCGATAGCGGTTGAAGGCCGCTCGGGAGTTGCTCCAGGCGGCGCCCCTGTGACCATTGCTTTTTTACCATGCCCGGCAAATGATCAACAGGTGTGTGCCTATTGGGGGCAGGGACGGCCTGCCATGCTTCGTCTGCCGCACGCCCCGGGTGCAATATCGTGAATTGCGCGATCGGGCATTCCGCAGAGCCCGTTGGGTCGACCCGCCGGGAACGCCACAGCCCTTCCGTGCGCCTACGATTCGGGGATGGCCTCTATTCTCGCGGCCCCTTTATTCGGCCTTCGGAAGATCCGTGGTACCCGCAGGCCCACGGTGAAGCGCCCGGCGCGAGGTGCGTTTGCGCTGGTCGGGGCACTGACCTTGAGTCTTGGCATGGTTGCCTGCGCAACAGATTCGGGACAAACACAGCCCAGCACCCAAACACAGCCCACCACCACCTTGGAAGCCGCCCCTACGTCTACGGCGCCGCTGCCCACCCGGTCCAGCAGTGGGCAGACAATCCCGACCCGACAGCCACAACTGACCCCAAAGCCGAAACCGCCGCCACCGCCACCGCCGCCACCGCCACCGCCACCGCCGGCACCCTCGATTGCGTCGGTCAATGGTTATGTAACGCTGGCGGCCAACGGCGCCCCGGTAGGAAATGCCTGGGTCGAATTTAAGGTCCCAGGCTGTCGCGGGTGTCAACAGATCTGGACCACTACCGGCGCTGACGGGTCGTACTCCATCAGGCTTCCAGACGGGTTCTACCTCGCGCTTTGCGGGCTCAACGACGACCCCGGCCGGGCATGTTCGGCCATCGGGGGAAATGGTGGTCCCTACGCTGTCGAAGTTCCTCCATACGACCACGAGGTGAACTTCAGCGTCGGCCGTTGATGTCCCCTTGACTTCGAGTGACGCAGTTCCTCCCCGCGGGCTGTGCTGAGTGCAGAGAAATTGGGCTCAGCTGAAGGGTCCGATGATCGAGGAAGCACATGAAAGAGGTGCCGCCGCTGAATCTCGTTTCCCGCCTGGAGGAGAGTCTCTGGCTTGATCCGTGGGTCGCGGGTGTCAAAGGAACCGTGAACTCGATTGTCCGGTTCCCGTGGCTCCGCGATGTGCTCCACGGTGCCGTTAAGGCATCAGGTTCATCCCCTTGGAGTCCAGATACCGTCGGGGGCCTGGACATCCGCCGCCGTCCTGGATGCTGTGCCGGAAGCGAGCGCGTCGCCGGCATCCTGATCGGCGTCGGGGCAATCACCGCGGATCCTTCCGCCGTAGCAGGCTTCACCGATTGGTCGGACCTACACGAGCAGCAACAGTGCGTCGGCCTCGTGCACGTCGCGGGGAACATCACCGCGACCGGACTTTACCTTGCGTCGCTGGTGCAACGGATCCGCGGCCTGCAGGCACAAGGGAAGGTTCTCGGCTATCTGGTTTGCGACAGTTGCGGCCGCCGGTTTCCTCGGCGGGCATCTAAGCTACCGGCAGGCTGCCGGTGTGAATCACAGCGAAGATGTTCCGCATCGCTTCCCCGTCGGTTGGCATTCCCTGGCGCCGCTGAACGAGCTCGTTGAAGGCAAGCTGGCGCGGCGCATGGTGGCCAGGAGCACCTGGATCGGAAGGGGCCACTCCTTGGTCAGCGGGTGCAGCAGGAAATTGGCCAGCAGGCTGAGCGGGAAAAAAGGGCAGAAAGATACTGACCATCTGTTTCCATCGGGGAGGTACCACCCTCGGGGAGGGTGAGGCGGACATCGCCGGGCGGCGCGAACCAGTCTTCAATGCCCGTGCGGCCCTCGATCCGCGTGACTTCCACGAGGTCTGCCGCCCTGTCGATCCAGCCGCCCTGTCGATCCATTGGCACCGTTCGTCGGACTGCTCCCAGTCCTTAAGCAGGCCGGCGTTGGCAAACCGACACAGCATGTGCCATCCGTTGGAGTCCGCGGCTGAGCGGACCCTGCCGGAGCAGAGATAGCCGGGCCACTCGCGGGCGAGTTCCTGGCCTGCATGCGCCCCGGTCGCTGGCCTGACGTGTTCGGCCGGGTTGGACTGCGCGTGCAACGGACACAGTGACTGGCTGGAGCCGGGAATCGGAGATGGTCACCATACGAATCTTTCCGACGATGCAGTCACCGTGTCGGATCTGACAGTGCGGTTGAAAGGGACAGGGCGGGGTAACCTGCCAAGGGAGGCTAGGGAAGGGCAGTGTTGTGGACATTCTGAGCGGCGTAAGCGGCGAATGGCTGAGAGCCCTGACCTGGGTCGCCGCGATCGCCAGCGGGCTGCTGCTGGGTTTCTGGCGACCTCGCCGAGCTCATGTGGCTGCTCTTGGCTCAGTCCTCGTCTTTGCGGTGGCCAACATCGGTGCGGGCATCTACGTTCTGTCCCATCTCGGAGATTCCCGCTGGGGCGGCGGCGCAGAGGACCGGCTCGGCGCTCCTTCGCTGGCGGATACCCCTGTTGTTGGACAGTTCCTGGGCTCCCTCGACACACTTCTGCGCGGAGTAGTGGACGGCGTCAATGAGTTTACCGACTTTCGGGCAGCGCTTCCGGTCGCTTTGGAGTTCCTCGCAGCAGCCGGATGGGCCCTGGTTGTTGCCGTGCCTTTGGGAATATTGGCACTTATTGTGAGCTACCGGGAGGCACAGCGCCGCAAAGCCGAGTTCGCCAGGTACAGCCTGCAGGTCGAAGTACTCAGCGCTGAGCTCGACGATATCAAGCGCCACCTTGGCTACCCGAACCCGGGGTAAGGCGGGCGGTTAGTGCCGCTGGAGCCAATCGCCCGGGAGCTGTTGAGTGTGGCACCGCGGCGGAGTAGCGTGATTGCACCGTCTGCTCGCATCACCCTCACCCGGGAGCGACAATGCCAACTGTGAGACGTCGACTCGCTGCAATCACGGCGGCTCTGGCCTTGAGCGTTACCAGCGGCGCCGCCGTTACCAGCCCCGCGTCCGCCGATCCGCGCGAAACGGAAAAGACAGCGACGGCGGCCGGTTACGGCGGCGCGGTGAGCACTGTGGACCCGGACGCATCCGCAGCAGCGATTGAAGTCCTGCGCAAGGGCGGCAACGCGGCGGACGCGGCCGTCGCCGCAGCAGCCACCCTGGGCGTGACCGAACCCTACAGCGCCGGGATCGGCGGGGGCGGCTACTTCGTGTTCTATAGCGCGACGACCCGCAGGGTCAGCACCATCGACGGCCGCGAAACTGCTCCGGCCGCGATGCCCCAGAACGCGTTCATCGACCCGGCGACCGGCAAGCCCTACCCCTTCACGCCGGAGCTCGTCACCAGCGGCGTCTCCGTCGGCGTCCCCGGCACGCCGGCCACCTGGGAGCGCGCCCTCGACCGCTGGGGCACTTTGAGCCTCGCCGATGTCCTGGAGCCTGCCATCAAGGTAGCGACCGACGGCTTCGTGGTCGACGAAACGTTCCGCCTGCAGACCCTCGAAAACAAGCTCCGCTTTGCGGCGTTCACCTCGACGAGCAGCCTGTTCCTGCCCGGCGGCGACGCGCCCGCCGTCGGCAGTGTCTTCCAGAACCCCGACCTCGCCGAAACGTACCGGCTCCTCGCGAAGAAGGGCACGCGCGGCTTCTACCGCGGCGCGCTGGCGGCGGAGATCGCAGCCACAGTCCGGGTTCCGCCGAAGGCCCCCGGCACGGCGCTGCCCGTCCCCGCCGGCTACCTCACGACGGCGGATCTGGCAGCCTACCGCGTCCTGGATCAGGCGCCCACGCACGTGGACTACCGGGGCCTGGAAATCTACGGCATGGCGCCGTCGAGCAGCGGGGGCACCACCGTCGGGGAGGCGCTGAACATCCTGGACACCTTCAACCTTTCCGAGATGGCCCCGGCCGGCGCCCTGCACCATTACCTGGAGGCAAGCGCGCTCGCCTTCGCGGACCGCGGCAAATACGTGGGCGACCCGGCTTTTGTCGACGTCCCCACCGACGCACTCACCGATCCGCGCTTCGGCAAGGAGCGCTCATGCCAGATCGACCCGCGGCATGCGGCTGCGAGAACTGTCCCACCCGGGGATGTGGCCTCGTACGACGGCGTGTGCCCGGCCACCGCTGCTGCGCCCGCCGATGAGAGGGACACCGAGAACATTTCCACGACCAACCTGACGGTCGCGGACAAGTGGGGAAACGTGGTTGAGTACACCCTCACGATCGAGCAGACGGGCGGGTCCGGCATTGTGGTTCCCGGCCGCGGGTTCCTGCTCAACAACGAGCTGACCGACTTCTCTACCGTGTACGACCCGACTGACCCGAACCGGATCGAGCCGGGGAAGCGTCCGCGCTCCTCGATGTCACCGACCATCATCCTCAAGGACGGCAAGCCGTTCCTCGCGCTCGGCTCGCCGGGTGGATCGACGATCATCACCACCGTCCTGCAGATGATCCTGAACCGGGTGGATCTGGGCATGAGCATCGCGGAGGCGCTCGCGGCACCGCGTGCGTCACAGCGGAACGCCGCCACGGTCACGGCGGAGTCGGAGTTCATCGCCGCGTACGGAAGCGAGTTGGCACCGTACGGTCACGCCCTCGTGACGCCGGGTGCGCCGTCGACGTCCGCGGCGGAGATCGGCGCGGCGACAGCCATCGAATTCGAATCCGACGGACGCATGGTCGCCGCGGCCGAGCCCGTGAGGCGCGGGGGCGGTTCGGCGATGGTAGTTAAACGGTCGCGGTGAGCCCCTGCCTGGACAACGAGGTGGTCCTCGCGTGGTGGTCCTTGCTCGGTGTCTTTCGGCATATTGATCGGGGGAGCCCATGATTACGGTCCGATTCCAGTATCTCAGCGGCCTCAAGGGGAGCCTCTTCCGCAATGCCCGGCTGGCAGGCACGTGGAACGGCTGGTCCGACATACCCATGCAGGAGATTCTCGGCGAGGACGGCTGTCCGGCCTTTGAGGTGACCGTGGTTTTCGACGACGGGATGGCGGGGCAGGAGGTTCACTGGGGTGTCCGCCTCGACGGTCCTTCCGGCGCGAACCGGTGGGCGATCGCCACCGAGGACCCGAATCCGCATGCCGTCAGGACGCAGCGCATTTTCGTCCTGCCGTCGGCTGGAGGGCACGACACGGCACGGTACTGCCTGACCGTCAGTCGGCTTTACGGTGCCCAGAAGTTGTACCAGTACGGCAAAGAGCACCTTCGGTTCGCAGCGTGGGCACCGAACGCCCAGGCTGTGGACGTCGTCTTCGGAAAGAAGGACAACGGCTATATCTACGACGACGGACGCGGCATCGACCCGAACCGGCCGCTGATCCAGCTCCACGGGGTCGGCGGTGGCATCTGGGCGAGTGTTCCTCAGGCGGACTTCTCGTCCTACGTGGGCGTGCCCTACATGTATCGCATTCGAACCGCTCAGGGAATCGTCCGGATGCGCACGGACATCCACTCCCGGTGGCAGATCGGACGCGGCGCTATCAATCCGGAGAACCCGAACCACCAGCCCTGGGACGGGGATCCGGGCACCCTGGACGGGGGCGTGAGCTGCAGCGTCGTCATCGACCAGGACGTGGTGCGGGAAGAGTTCGAGCCGACCACCGACCCGCCGAAGCTGATCACCGACGAGGAGTTCTGGCTCACCGAATTCACCCCTGCCGCGCCGGTGCCGACCCGGCTGACGGAACTGGTGATCTACGAGCTCCACATCGGATCGCTGGGGTTTGGTCGGATGGACGCCGGAAGGCTCAGTGATGCCATGGACTTCATCCCTCATTTAGTGTCCCTTGGGGTCAATGCGGTGGAGCTCATGCCGGTGTCCGAGACCGGTGGGACCTTCAGCTGGGGCTACGGGGACACCCATCACTTCGTCATAGAGTCCAGCGCCGGCGGCCGGGACAAGTTCAAGCACTTCGTGCGGGAGTGCCACCGCAACGGGATCGCCGTCATCCAGGACGTGGTGTACAACCACTTCGACAACACCGCCGATCGCGCCGAGTGGCAATACGACTCCGACCAGCCCGAGCAGAACATCTACTACTGGTATGAGGGCCGGTCCGCCGACTACGGGAATCCGGACAACGGGTATCTCCAGAACGGATCATCGGGACGCACCCCGCGCCTGTGGGAAGAGAACGTACGCCAGCTCTTCACCAGCAGCGCGGCCGAGTTCGCAGCGGAGTTCCACGTCGATGGCTTCCGCGTGGATCTCACTGAGGCCATTCACCGCGACCACTGGCAGGAGATCGATGGATCGGAAGTGGTCGCTGCGCAGCTTTTCGGGCACAAACTGTTGCGGGAGTGGAGCCGCACGCTGAACCTTATCCGTCCCTCGGCTCTGCGCATTGCTGAAGATCACTCGGGGTGGGACAAAATCACCGAGCCCACGGATAGCGGCGGGATGGGCTTCAATGCGACCTGGTTGTCTGATCTGTACCACGATCTCATCGGCGACGCCGCCAACCACGAGGACAAGGCGAAGATACTTCACCGTGCCGGATTCGGGACCGACGACCCGGTGCCCTTGACCCAGTTCTGCGGGTCATTCGCCAGGACCGGAGAGGCGCACGTCGTCTATCACGAGTCCCACGATGAGGCCGGAAACTCCAAGGGCACCATGCGCACCATCCGCGCAGCCGTCAACGACGCCGTCCTGTATGGGCCCACGCGGGACACCGCCGAGGCGAGGACGCGCGTCGTCGCCGGGATCAGCATTCTCTCGGCCGGGACACCGATGTTCTTCATGGGTGAGGAGATCGGCGCTCGGAAGCCCTGCAAGTACGACGACATCCCAGGCGGACGGGAAGACATCCTGGGCGAACGTTCCGGCCTCGGGGCCAACCTGTTCCGCTACTACCAGGACCTGATCCGGCTCCGCCGGGGCAGCCGGGCCCTCCGTTCGCGCACCATCGACATCATCCACGCCTCGAACGACGCCAGGGTCATCGCCTTCGTCCGTTCCGACGGCACCACCCGTGAGCTCGTCATCGCGTCCCTTAACAACCATCCGTTTGCGGCGGGGTACACGGTACGAACGACGGCGGACCGGCTGGCGCCGGGAGGGTGGCAGGAGATCTTCAATAGCGATTCCAGGTTCTACGGCGGAACGGATCTGGGCAACTACAGTGCCATGCTGCCGAGTCAGGACGGGCGCATTGACGTGCGGTTGCCCGCCAACGGCCTCGTCGTCCTGCGACGGACGTGATCCTGACCCCTGGCCCTCGACTGCCCTCCTGTCCGGCGACCAGGAAAGTGACCATCTGATAGCGGACGTTTTGCTCGGGTAGCTGTTCCCCGGTGACCGGGTCTGCGGCGCTGAGTTGCCGGACCGGGCGGGACTCTCCATCCCCGATCCGCAATGCCCCCGTCAGGTTCCGGGAGCTATGGCTCCGAGGAAACGGGCGTACCCGAATGGGTGCCGGGAGCCCGGTACTTGACCTCCGCGGCCATCCGCAGGGCATCGAGCGTTTCATCGACGGTCAACAGCACCGTCGTTTCCAACGAGCTCAGCGCACCGCCTCCGCTGATTGCCAGCGCAACTGCGGCCATGGACACGTTGTTGGGAGCCTCCCACAGGTTGTAGCCGTCGTGGGTTCCGAATGCGTACCAGAAGCCATGGAGTTTTCCTCCGACCGATTCGATGTATGCCTGGGCTGCCTTCCCGCGGTCCTCCGGGTTGCTGATCAACCGGGCCCAGGTCTCAGGAGTGTAGCTGAACTTCGAAAGATAGAGCGGCATCGGCCTTCCTTTCATTCGCTGCGGGTAGTCCCGATTCCCCAAGAATGGCAGTGTCCTGCCGGGCCAGCAATGGCAATTACGGACCGTCGTCACGGAGGTGCCGGATGAGCGCGTCAAGGACCGGAAGCTGACCCCTGACCAGCTTGGTGCGGGCTACGGGCTCCCTCGTCCATTCGGCGTCGTCGATTTCGGGGAAGCTGGTGATGGTGCCGGATCCCTTTGGCCATTCCAGTGCGAAGGTGTTGCTCACGATCCGTTCCGGTGCAAAGTCCGACTCGGCGGTGAACACCGTGATGACCTTTCCCGACGGTTGCCGGAAAGCGCCCAGCTGGAGGTAGTCGGCAACAGGGGCCGGTGTGCCTATCTCCTCGGCAAACTCGCGTAGCGCTGCCATCAGCGGGTCCTCGTCCTGAAGGTATTCGCCCTTGGGAATGGACCAGGCCTGGGCATCCTTGTGGGCCCAGAAGGGCCCGCCCATATGCGCGATCCAGACTTCCAACCCCGAGGTGGCACTCCGCCGGTACAGCAGCAAACCTGCGCTCCGAACCGTCATTTCCCCTCCATCATCTCCTCAGCGTATCCAGAGGAGCCGGACTATCGGGCGGAAGTGACCGGAGAGTCCGCGGCTATCTCCGCGCCCTTTCGAGTCAGGTCTTGAGGAGGGGAACGACGATCGAGCTTTGCATCGCGCTCAGATGGTCCCGGCCGGCGGTGGAAAATCACCACGGAACGTGCGGCGCCCATATCCCGCGCCACTGCCGCGTTGGCGCTGCGGGCGGGCATGGCGTCCGCCTTGGCGATTGCGACGGCGATGCTCGCGGCGACCTCGATAGCCCGGCTAAGTTTTGAGCTCCGGACCGCTCGACATGGGATGTTAGGTCAACCCTCACAGTCCCGGCAGTAGGCGTGGCCGTCTTCCTCGCGTGCGATCTGCGACCTGTGCCGGACGAGGAAACAGGAAAAACAGGTGAACTCGTCTTCCCTTTGCGGGACGATCTCGATTGTCAATTCCTCAGCGGACAGGTCGGCGCCAGGCAGTTCCACCCCGTCCGTTGTGTCGGCCTCGTCCAGTTCGCGGACAACGCTGCCCGCATCCGGGGCGTTTGCGGACTGGAGTGCGCGGAGTGAATCTTGGCGCGATTCAGCAACATCGGATCGCACTTCGTCGTAGTCGGTGGCCATTTTGAGGGTCCCCTTCTGGGCTCACCCCGGCATACGGCCGGGGCAGGTGAGGGTGTCCGCTGCATCGAGGATTTCCAGCGAGGTCGTGTGTGCCGGGCTGGCCACACCTTTGATGGACGTGCCGTGCGTGACGGCACCGGCCACGTGAGCCTGCCACTCGGGCGCGGAAGGCTCGTGTTTTTCGATGCCTGCGGACATGTTCATGGCGGCGGCTTCCTCGACCGCCCAGAGCGGGTCAGTGTTCATGGCCCGCGCCGAGGCTACTGCAGAACGGCCTAAACAAGTGTTTGTGTGGTTGCCCTGCATCAGGGTCTCCTCCGGAAGACAGCGATCGGATGCGTGTACCACCCATGATGAGCCTTAGATCCCCGGCATCCTCCCGCGATAGACGGGCGCATAACCAACCGGCGCAATCGGTGGTTACGGCTAAGGATAGACCTCTCGGCGTGACTTTGCAGGCTGAATATCTTCCCCTTAGCCGTCACGCCCGGCAGCTTTCTCCCTGCGTGGACGTCGCTACCGCCGGTACGGCGGGGCAACTTCGCCGTCGTTGTCGCCGAAAGTATTCAGTGAGTGACGGGGCGAGCAGGCGGCACGGCCAGGGAACTACAGGAGCGGCAGGAGGACCAGCGTTCTCCTGCCGCTTTGCCTACCCGTTCCGGGGGAACCTGCTCATCGGCCCGCCAACGCACATCGAAGCGAAGCAGCCCCCTAGTCGTCGCTTCCGGAGCGTTTGTCGTCGCCCGGCTCCAGTTCGCCGTGGCCGCCGTGATCGTCGCCCGGCTCCAGTTCCCCGTGCCCGCCGTGATCGTCATTTGGCGCGATCGAACGGGACGGTCCCGGTGCCGGGGCGGGGAGAAGTGCCGCGGTTCCGTCGTCGGCGAGGGAAGGGCCGGCTGGGACCGGGGCGATGGACTTTGGGGAGGAGCCGGGGCTCGCGTCTTCGGTCGCGGAGCGGCCGGGGGTGGATGTTGGGCTGGGCGTTGAGACAGGGGAGGCCGTCCCGGCGGTCGTCGAACTTTGAGGCAGAAAGACGGTGTCCGCGGGGACGAAGCCCCCTGCGGGTGGGCTGTTCACCGTCTGGGAATTCACCGCGAGGGCCGTCGAACCGGCGAGGAGAATGCTGGCTGCCGTGAGGATGAGGACTGTATTTGTTTTCATGGTCCAACCCTAAGAATCCGAGGGAACGAAATGATCCCGGCCAAATCCAAGAGTTGTCCAGGATTGCTCGTTCAATTGGCCTAAAATCGGGCCTAAGAATCGATCACATCGCGGGCTTGAAGGCCAGCCCTGCGCGGCGTAAAGTCCGTCGAACAACGGATGCGAGGAGCCGATCATGGGGCAACTGGTTGTCCAGGAATTCGTAACCGCCGACGGGTTCGCCGCCAATGAGGATAACGAATTCACGGCATACGAAATGCTCGAAGGGGGGACCGAAGAACTTGACCGAAGCCAGCTGGAGTGGCTCGACACCGTCGACGCCATGGTGCTGGGAGCATCGACCTATCGGATGTTCGCCGGGTTCTGGCCGACCCCGGCATCCGATGGTGAGATCATTGCGCCGGCCCTGAACGGACTCCGCCGCTACGTGTTCTCCAGGCAGCTCGAAAGCGCACCGTGGGGGAGCATGCCGGCGGCGACTATCGAATCCGGCGACGCGGTCGAAGCGATCCGCCGCATCAAGCGCGAGACCGCCGGCACGATCGTGCTCTGGGGCAGTCTCTCCCTGAGCGAGGCGTTCTTCCGGGCCGGCGAGGTTGACGCCGTGCGGCTCGTCGTTCTGCCCGTCGCGATTGGCGCGGGGCGGGGCGTCTTTCCCCGCGGTCAGGATCCCGCCCTGCTGCGTCTGCTGAGTGCGAAGACGTACGATGCCGGGCTGGTCGAACTCGAATACTTGCTCGGCCGCAGCGGATCCCCGAGTGGCTTGGCCGACACCTGATCGCCGCGGTCAGCCGATGCCGGCGGCCGGAAGGAAGCGGTGGTTCCGGATGCGTGAGCTTCCGAAGTCGATGGCCAAGGATTCGATCCTCAGGGGCTCCCGGGCCCTGGTCTTGGGGCGGCCGACAGCAACGTGGGGTGTCCAACGGGGATACCTGTAGCCCAACGCACGTGAGCTGAGAATGAAGTCATCAACATTGTCCACGAGCAGCTCGTCGAGCAGTTCATGGAGCGCGCGCACGAGCAGGACCTGAAAATCATGCACGTGCTCGGGGACGTCCACTTCGAGTCCGCACACATTTCCACCGCCCAGCACAATCAGCTTGTCGGCACGTCCCGTGAAGGCTGCCAATACCGGCAAGGCCTCCAACCACTCAACCACAGTGCGTGTGGCTGTCTCGCTGCTGGTGAATCCGTTGGTCCAGTCCGCGACGTCCTGGGAGAAGTCGTCCAGGACCCCGATGTGCAGCAGGGTCAGGTGCAGGCCCTGGCGTCGCCGCAACGCATCGACGTGCGTGCCCAGCTCATCGTAGTCCGAAGGGGCTGATCCGACGCCGATCACGGGGACCTCCACCGTGATGCGCGGCAGCGTAAGCATCGGACCCCCCTTCTGTGTCCGCGTGGACCGTTGGATCTCGGTGTAATTATCCTCCCGTGTGCGGAGTTTGGCGTGGCGCGTTTGTCGCCGTCCGGCTGCCCGCCCCCGGGCCTGGAGGTCTCCGCTACGAACCGAGACGGGCGATGAGCGCGGCACCCTGAGCCCGGATCACAGGGAGGTTGTGCCCGAGTCCGCTGAGGAAATGCCAGCGTCGGCTACCTGAAGCGGGGGATCCGGCGTGGACGCCAGGTGCGAAGGGCAAGGGAGGGCAGAGGCGCGGCCCGGACGGATCACGCCTCTGCCTTTTGGCGCTTGAATCAGTGTTTCTTGAAAGCGTCTCTGATTTTTTCGCCAGCCTGCTTCAGGTCGGCTTTGACCTGCCGGCTTTTGCCCTCGGCCCTCAACCGGTCGTTGCCGGTGGCCTCGCCAGCAGCTTGTTTGCCCTTGCCGTGGAGTTTCTCAGCGGCATTATGGATCTTGTCACCCAAGCCCATGGTCGTTCTCCTTCTTTGGCCGCCCCCGCGACGTGAATGCCATGGAGGCCGACAATTAAATTGTAGGGACAGAAACTAAATTGTAGGGACAGAAACGGTCAATGGTTGGTGGCGATGGACAAGCATCGTCCCGATGAGGGACTCGCCGCCGAAGGGGATCTGCGGGGTCTAGGCGATCAGGGTGTGCAGGTCCACTCCAAGGAGCGCCACCAGCGGCCACAGGACAATCGCCGCCAGGCCTTCCAGAATGTTGCCGGGAACGTTCCAGGCCACCAAGTAGCCGTGCGTGGCGGCGACCACCACGCCGATGGCCAGATACACGGCCGCGAATAGGCCTACTCCGCGCCCTCCCGTTTGGCGTCTGGCAAATCCGCGCATCTTCGCTCATCTCCCGCTCGTGTGAACCAAATTATAGTAGCGCGAGGGCCATTCCGGGAGGCCGGGTCCCTCCGATTAGTTGCCTTGGTGGCGGGCGTCGCGGTGTCCGGACCCGGGCGAAGGCATCCGCTTGTCAAGGCTCGCCGGCAGCGTCATCTGGTCCGGGGCGGCGACCATCTTCTGCTGAGCTAATTCCATACAGCAGGCTTGTGCCGATGTCCTGGCCGATCTTGCGGAGCAGCCGTGCAGAGAGCTCAGGATCTTTCGATGAGTCCTCGTCCGTGTACTCTGCCAGCGTGTACACCCGGGTTAGGGGCATTTCGGACCACCGTTCCTGCTGGAGGAGGGAGCGGCCGGCCACGGCGATAATGGGGCGTTGCCCTGACCGGCGTGCGACTGCCGCTGGCAGTTTGCCGGCGAGGGTCTGTTCGTCGATGCTTCCCTCTCCGGTGATGACGACGTCACAACTGTCCTTTCGGGTGTTGAAGTCCAGCAGGTCCAGGAAGTAGTCGGCTCCGGATACCTGTTTGGCGCCGAGCAGCAGGCAGGCATAGCCGATTCCTCCGGCGCTGCCGGCGCCTTCGTGCTCGGCGAGCGTGATAGCGTCCGCGAAGCCAGCTTCGGTCATTTTGGTGATGAAGTGCTTCAGTCCATTGTCGAGTTCCGCAATGGCTTCCGGTGAGGCGCCTTTTTGTGGTCCGAAGACCGCAGGGGCGCCCTGGGCTCCGAGGAGCGGGTTGTGTACATCGCTGGCGACGACGAGTTCAGTGTCGGTCAGCTCCGGAAGGGCGGTGCGATGGATGGAGTGGATCGGTGCGAGTGCGCGGCCGCTGCCGTAGAGCTGCCGGCCGTCGGCGTCGCGGAAGCTGTACCCCAGGGCGGTGAGCATTCCCATTCCGCCGTCAGTGCTGGCACTGCCGCCCAGTGCCATGACGATCCTTGCCGGTTTCAGCCTGAGGGCGAACAGGAGGGCTTCGCCGAAGCCGCGGCTGGAGGTGTCAAGCGGTTCCAGTTTACCGTCGGGGAGCAGCCCGAGGCCGCAGGTGTTTGCGACTTCGACGACGGCGGTAATGCCGTTGTAGGCGATGCTGGCCTGGACGGGCTGGCCGGTGGGTCCGGCGACGGTATTGCCGCGTCGGGTGAAGCCGGAGGCGACGGCGGCGTCGACGCTGCCGTCACCTCCGTCCGCCAGCGGTAGTAGTTCGCAATCGACCGTCCCGGTCCCGGCTTCGTTTCCGGAGCGGAGCCCTTCTGCCAGGGCATCCGCTACTTCTCCGGCAGTGAGGCTGCCTTTGAACTTATCCGGCGCGATGAGGGTCCGCACGGTTTTCGGGGCGGTTGCGCTGTTCATGTCAGATGGTTTCCGAGTAGACGGGGCGGTGGTCGTCCTTGGAGGGCGTGGCATCGTCGGCGGGTCCTGCGTGCTTGGCGCCAGTTTCCTTGGGCGTGTGGTGGCCGTATTCGGTCAGGTCATCGTCGATATCGATTACCTCGTCGAGGTGGATCGGGTCCTCGGACGGCATGGGCTCCACGGTCTCGCCTTTGAAGACCCTGCGGGCGCGGTCCGCGTCCAGGGTGCGGTCCCACCAGGCGATGAACAAGGTGGCGACGGCGTTGCCGGTGAAGTTCACCAGTGCCCGGCATTCGGACATGAACTTGTCGATGCCGAAGATAAGCATGATACCGGCCGCGGGGATGGTGCCGATCGTGGTCAGGGTGGCGGTCAGGGCGATGAAGCCGCCGCCTGCGACACCTGCCGCGCCCTTGGAGGTCAGCAGCATGACCGCGAGCAGGCCCAACTGCTGGCCGAGAGTCAGTTCCGTGTTGGTGGCCTGGGCGATGTAGAGGGCGGCCAGGGACAGGTAGATGGCGGCGCCGTCGAGGTTGAAGCTGTAGCCGGTCGGGACAACGAGTCCTACGGTTTCCTTCTTCACGCCGGCATGTTCGAGTTTGCGCATCAGGCCAGGCAGAGCCGGTTCGGCGGTGGAGGTGCCCAGAATGAGCATGTATTCCTCTTTGAGGTGACGGATCATCGTGAAAATGTTCAGCTTCAGGAAGGCCATGATGGAGCCGAGAACGATCACCACGAAGAGGATAGAGGTGATGTAGAAGAGGGCGATGAGTCCGCCCATGCTGGTCAGGGAGGAGACGCCGAACTTGCCTACTGCGTAGGCCATCGCGCCGAAGGCGCCGATCGGGGCGGCCTTCATGATGAAGCTCAGGATCTTGAACATGACGCCGGTCAGTCGCTGCACGCCGTCCAGGACGGGCGCGCCGACCTTGCCCATAGCGTTTAACGCAATGCCGAAGATCACGGCGATGAAGATGACCTGGAGAATGTCGCCTTCAACGAAAGGGCCGACGATGCTGGTAGGGATGATGTGGGTGAGGAACTGCCACCATTCCTGGTTCTGGCCGGCGTCGATCAGCTTGGCGGCCGAATCGGAAGTCTCGATCGTGCTGGCATCGGCGTTCACGCCCTCACCGAGGCGGAAGAGGTTGATGGCCACGAGTCCGAAGATCATGGCGAGGATCGTGCCGACCTGGAAATAGGTCAGGGCCTTCAGGCCGGTCATGCCGACCTTCTTCAGGTCCGCGACGCTGGCGATGCCGCCGACGATGGTCAGGAACACGATCGGGCCGATGAGCATCTTCATCGAATTCACGAAAGTCGTGCCGATGGGTTCCATGGCGATCCCGACGCTCGGCGCGAGCCAGCCGACGAGAATGCCGGCGACAATGGCGGTCAGTACCCAGAAGTACAGCTGCTTGTACCAGCGTGTCTTGGGGGCCGGCGTTGCCGCGCCGGCGGTGGTGATGTGATCCATGATTCCTACCTCGTTGTGGAATGTAGCTGGAGGGTGCTTGATGATGGGAGCATGAGCGGAGTGAACGGCGGCGGCGTGTTGAACCGCCGTCCACTCCGGGCTTTGTCCTGACCGCGGGATTTGACCGGACGGTTACGTGTTCTGGCTGACGGCCGCCAGGGTATGGGTCAGGGCCTTGATGATGGCTTCGGTGACGTCCTCGGTGGTGGCTTCCCCGCCGACGTCGCGGGTCAGGTACCCGGCGCCGGTGGTCTGCTCGATGGCGGCTTCGACCCGGCGGGCTTCCGCGTGCAGGCCGAAGTGGTCCAGCATCAGGGCGGCACTGGCGATTGCACCGATCGGGTTGCTGATGCCCTTGCCGGCAATGTCCGGCGCGGAGCCGTGGACCGGTTCGAACATGCTGGGGAAGCGGCGCTCCGGGTTCAGGTTGGCACTGGCTGCCAGGCCCAGGCTCCCGGCCAGTGCTGAGCCGAGGTCCGAGAGAATGTCAGCGTTCAGGTTCGATGCCACGACGACGGAAAGGTCTTCGGGCCGGAGGATGAACTTGGCGCTCATCGCGTCGACGAGGACACTTTCGGTCTGTACATCCGGGTAGTCCAGGGCGACGCGCTTGAAGACTTCGTCCCAGAGGACCATGCCGTACTGCTGGGCGTTGGACTTGGTGACCGAGGAGACCTTCTTGACCGTGCGGGTCCGGGCCAGGTCGAAGGCGAAGCGCATGATCCGCTCGCAGCCCTTTTCGGTGAACAGTGCGGTCTGCAATGCGACCTCGTTGCCCGGGCCGCGGCCGCTGAGGTTGCGGCCGCCGAGGCCGGCGTATTCGCCCTCACTGTTTTCGCGGACAACGACCCAGTCGAGTTCGGTGTTGTCGGCCTTGCGCAGCGGGGATTCAATGCCGGGGAGGAACTTCACCGGGCGGATGTTGGCCCACTGGTCGAAGTTCTGGGTGATGTTCAGGCGCAGGCCCCAGAGGCTGATGTGGTCCGGGACGTTTTCCCAGCCGACGGCGCCGAAGTAGATGGCGTCAAAGTCCTTCAGGGTCTCCAGGCCGTCGTCGGCCATCATTTTGCCGGTTTTTGCGTAGTAGCCGCAGCCCCACGGGAACTCCGTCCAGTCAAAGCCGAACTTCCCGGCGGAGGTTTCTGCCAGGGCATCCAGGACGCGGCGGCCTGCCGAGACAACTTCCTTGCCGACCCCGTCTGCGGGGATTGAAGCGATGCTGAATTTCTGGGTGGCGCTCATCTGCCTACCTCCTTATTGAGTGTGTTAGCAGCGTCACGCTGCCCTTCCTCTTCAAGTAGACGGCCCGGCAGCATCCGCCGTCCAAGACCAAGATTCGATGCGCCAAATAGGTTTGGCCTATAGGTCCCGTGGCAGGGAAGCGCTTTCGTTGCCGCTTGCCACGTACAGTTCTGCCACATCCAGAAACGCCGTGGCGGCCGGAGTCAGACCATCCTTTCGACTCAGGATCGCAACATTCAGATAGGAAACCGGCTCGATCAGCAGGGTTCGCAGACCGGCCTTGTGCGCCGTCGGTGCCCAGGAGGAGGGCATCACCGCGTGGCCCACCCCGGCCAGTACCAGCGGAAGAATCGACGTCCTGTGCGCTACCTCGACGACGATTTCGGTGTTGACGCCGTGGGCCAGCGCATCGTCGACCAGCCAGCGCATCAGGGATCCGCGCTGGCTAGCGATCAGCCGGTGCCCGCCCAGATCCTCCCGCTGGATGGCCACTCCGGGGCTGAAGGGATCGGCCTTGGGATTCACGATGAGGATCAGCGGTTGGCGCTCCAGGTCGAGAACCTGGACGCCCGGCACGCGGATCGGAGTGGAGGATCCGGCCAGGCCGATCTCGGAGCTGCCCGTGCGCACGGATTCGATGACTTCCTCGGGCGTAAACGCCGCCCCGACGTTGAGCCGCACGGAGGGATGTACCTCGCTGAAGGCCGCGATCATGGATGTCAACGGTTCGATCCCGGGGGAGGGCATCGTGATGATGTCCAGCCGCCCGCTGCGGACACCCCGAAGAGCCTGAACAGCGGACTGTGCAGCATCGAGGTCCCGCATCACCAGGCGTGCCGGCCCGACAAGTTCCTTGCCGGCTTCGCTGAGGACCGCCCGGCGGCCGATCCGGTGGAAGAGTGGCACGCCGAGATCCTTCTCCAGGCCGGCAATGGTCTGGGACAGGGAGGGTTGGGCGATAAGCAGGTGTTCTGCCGCGCGGTTGAATCCGTCATGGTCGACCACGGCAAGAAAATACTTCAGCTTCCGCGTGTCCACGCCATCTCCTTCACGTATGGTCCTTAAGGCTTCCGCGCGCTCAGGTACCGGACCTGAAGGGACCGGTGCCGATGCGCTGAAGCCTATATAGCGTACGCCTATCAGAGGTGCTGCCGGCAACGCGTCGGTCACGAAGGCGGGACGGCGGCTGCCCACGAGTGCTGAGCAGACCTCCGTTTGATCCCACGAGGCTCGGACTGACGCGCAGGGATGGATTCAGGTGCTGGCTTTTGTTCGATCTGCAGGACGCCCGGGGTCCCATCATGGCCCTGGCGCTGTCGGTGATTCCCGCCCGAAGAAGCATGCGTGGTGGCAGGTGATGCGCGAAGCCGAGCCGGACGTCAGCAGCGCCCGTGGGCCCACGTCGGCCGACCGTCGGGCCACTCACCAGTTCTGCGGGTCGTTGCGGCCGCAACTCAGGCTGCTGCATTGCCGGGCGCTCACCTGCCAGTTTGGCTGGGGGGCAGCCAAGGCACGCTCGTCCTTCCAGGTTGGAACGACTCTGGAACCGCACTCCGGACACGGCAGCTCCATGTGTGCTCGTCTTTGTGCCTTGTTCATATCTCCCCCAGAAATATGGCGATGCCGAAACGGCCGCCTGCCGTCAGTGCTTCAGCACTCTAGCTATATTTCCATCGAATATACAAACGATCCCGCCGGCGATCGAGGACGACGCTGCTGTGGAACCCGGACGGCTATCCTGACGACTATGGAAAGCGTTCCGGTCGTGCCGTCGAGAGGGTCAGAGAACACACGCTTCAGAAGGGGTCGACGCCGTGTCCCGTGAGGAGTGGCCCGCCGGACCGATTGTGCTGGGGGTCGGCTGGGACTTTTCGGACCACGCGGTCCGGATGGCCGCCAGCCTCGCTGCCGGACTGGACCTGCACCTCGTGTGTGCGTTCGTTGACCCCGCGAGCTACCTGACGGAATGGGCGCCCGCAGGCGCCCAGCCGGCCGTTTCCCTGGACCCGGTGGCCAATGAGGAGGCTGCGTACCCGGCCGCGCCGCTTCTTCAGCGACTTGAAGCGATTCTCGGTCCGCCGGGGGCCGAGTGGACTTTCCGCATGCTGAACGGCGATGTTGCCGTATCGCTCACCCGGCTGGCCGAGAGCGTCGGGGCATCCTTGGTCGTCGTCGGGGGCCAGCGGCCCGGCGTCCGCGCCTGGTTGGACCGGCATCTGGAAGGCTCCGTGTCTGCCGATCTGAGTCGTGACCCACAGCGGCCCGTTCTCGTCATTCCGTCCTCGGCCGGAACGGACGCTTGAGTCTCCCCGTGTGGGACGTCATCAACGACGCAGGCACGCCCGCTTCAGATGGGATCCCGGCTTGGCGCGCCGCACAGTGGCTCGCCGGGTCAGCTCGGGACCATGGCCCTGCCGTCGGCGGCCAAGGCTTTTGTGTCTGAGTCTCCGCCCGCGCCGGCGATGGCGAGCGTCAGCTCTGAGAGCACCTCGTCTGGTGTTCCGTCGGCTGCCAGCTCAGTGAACTGGGCGTATTCGGGTATCGCCTGGTAGGCGGCCCGGAATGAGTCGAGCTCCTCGAGGGTTTCCGCGTCCGTGCCGCGTGCCAGCACTCTTTGATGCGCTTGTTCCGGGGTGATGACGAGGTGGACGACCAGGTCTGGTTTAGGGAGCTTCGCGAGGATGAACGGAAGAACCCGTCCGCGGGGAAGTTGCCGCGCCTGGCGTAACGCGAGCTGGCAGTAGAGGTGGCGGTCCATGATGACCAACCCCGGATGCCGGTGGGCCATGGCATGGGACAGCAGCACATTGGCAGTGCGGATCACTGTCTCCACGGCATCCGCCAGCCGGGGAGGGAGGCGGATCCCGAACCTGGCGGTCAGCAGGGACATCCTGCGCCGTCCGGCGTAGTTGCTGAGAAGGAGCGCGTCCTTGCCGGCGGTGCGGGCAGCAGCAACCGCAGAACGTGCGGCCGTGGTTTTTCCCGAGCCGTCAATCCCGGTCAAGACAATCAGCAAGCGTGCTCCTTCTTTAGATGGGGCGTTCGGGCCCGATTGCGGCCGCCGCCTGGCTTCACGGCGGGAAGCAGCGCGCCGATGAGCGTCCGCCTACCAGTCCAACGGTGGACGCTGCGGAATCGTCCCTGCCGGGACGCCTGCGGCAGCCCTGTCAGCGTACTCCCAGCGGAGCCCGGCTGCTGACCTGGAGCCCCAGTTCTTTCCTCAGCGCGGCCACATGGCCGTCGGCGGCGACGTGATACCTCACCCACGTTACCCGGCCCTCGGCGTCGAGGACGACAGTTGAGCGGACAACGCCCTCGGCGATCTGGCCGTCGACCACCTTCTCACCCCAGGCGCCATATGCGGCCGCCACGGAATGGTCTGCGTCCGAGAGCAGCGGATAGCCAAGGGCGAAGTCCCCGGAAAAGTCCGACAGCGCTTGGGGCGTGTCCGGGGAGATGCCGAGCACTGTGTAGCCGGAGCCCTTCAGTGAGGCGAGGTTGTCGCGGAAGTCGCAGGCCTCCGTGGTGCAGCCCGGCGTCGCAGCCTTGGGGTAGAAGTAGACGATGACGTTAGAGCCTCTATAGTCCGCCAGCGAGACCAACCGCCCGTCCGCGTCGGGGAGCGTGAACTCCGGCGCCGCGGTGCCGGGCTGTAGTTTCAGGGGACGGGCCGGGCTCGTGGGGGTCGGGGTCATGATGCTCCTTGGAAACTCGTTCACGCGGGATGATCCGGTGCTGGTCGGTTGGTTGATGTAGTCGTCGGGAGAGCCGAGGCCGGCGTCAAATGCGGCCGGCGTCAAATACCGCCGCGGCGGATCAGTTTGCCGCTTGGTGTCCGGCCGTCGACCTCGTGTCCGCGCAGGAAGGTCTTCCGGACCACGCCGGAGAGGGCCTTGCCGTCGTACGGGGTGATGGGGTTCTTGTGCTTGAGCTTGGATACGTCCACGACGAAGGCCTCGTCGGGGGCGAAGACGGAGAAGTCGGCGTCGTAGCCGAGGGCGAGCTTGCCCTTGTTGGAGAGGCGCGCGAGCGCGGCGGGCTTCTCGGCCATCCAGCTGATCACCTGCTCCAGCGGGATGCCGCGGTGCCGGGCTTCGGTCCAGATCAGGGACAGGCCCAGCTGCAGTGAGGAGACGCCGCCCCAGGCCACGGCGAAGTCGCCGTTTTCCAGGTCCTTGAGGTCCAGGGTGCTGGGGGAGTGGTCCGAGACGATGCAGTCGATGGTGCCGTCCTGCAGGCCCTTCCAGAGCAGCTCGCGGTTGGAGGCCTCGCGGATCGGGGGGCAGCATTTGTACGCGGTGGCGCCGTTGGGGATTTCCTCGGCCATGAGGGTGAGGTAGTGCGGGCACGTCTCTACGGTGAGGTGGACGCCGTCGCGCTTGGCGGTGGCGATCATCGGCAGTGCGTCGGAGGACGAGAGGTGCAGGATGTGGGCGCGGGCGCCGGTCCAGCGGGCGCGCTCAATGACTTCGGCGATGGCCTTGTTCTCGGCGCCGCGGGGGCGGGAGGCCAGGAACGTTGCGTACTGGTCGCCGCCGGGATGGGGCGCGTGGTCGATCGCGTGGGAGTCCTCGGCGTGGACGATCATGAGGGAGTCGAAGGATTTGAGCTCGGCCATGTCCTGCTCCATCTCGTCCGCTTCCAGGTGCGGGAACTCGTCCACCCCGGAATGCAGCAGGAAGCACTTGAAACCGAACACGCCCTCGTCGTGCAGCCCGCGCAGGTCCGCCTTGTTGCCGGGCACGGCGCCGCCCCAGAACCCGACGTCCACGAACGCCTGCTCCTGGGCGACCTCGCGCTTGAGCTTGAGTCCTTCCACCGTGGTGGTGGGCGGAATGCTGTTCAGCGGCATGTCGATGATGGTCGTGACGCCACCGGCCGCCGCGGCACGGGTGGCGGAGGCGAAACCCTCCCACTCGGTGCGCCCCGGTTCGTTGACGTGCACGTGGGTGTCCACGAGGCCCGGGATGAGGGTTTCGTCGTCGCCGAGTTCGATGATTTCGGCACCGGACAGGCCGTTGCCGAGGGGCTCGACGGCGACGATCACGCCTCCGCGGACGCCCACTTCACGCGGGGCGATTCCGGCCGTCGTCAGGACACGCTGGCCCCGGACTACGAGGTCGTAGGCTACTTCAGGCATTGAGGGTCTCCTTGCTCACCGCGGATTGCCCTGCTGCCAGGGCCGTCAGTTGGACGCCGATGTTCCGTCCCAGGCGTTCCAGGAGGGGTCCCGCTTCCGCTATACATGTGTCTATATTGCTTTCGAGCTCCGTCAAAGCGTGAACCTCGCGAAATCCGGAGGTCCGGAGCTGTTCCGGCGCCAGCGTGGTCCGTCCGCAGACGGCGATGACCGGAATGCCCGCGCGCCCCGCCGCTCGAGCAACGCCGAGCGGCGTTTTGCCCAGCAGGCTTTGCTCGTCCAGGCTGCCTTCGCCGGTAATCACCAACTCCGCACCGGCGAGGCGGTCGGCCAGCCCGGTGAATTCGAGCACGACGTCGATGCCCGGCCGGCGGGTGGCGGCGAGGACCGCAATGGCCGCGTAGCCCACCCCGCCGGCCGCGCCAGCGCCCGGGGCGAACGCGGCGTTGTGGGCGCGGGGGCCGATCTCAGCCGCCAGGACGTCCACAAAGTGGGACAGGGCAGCGTCGAGCATCCCGACGTCCTCCGGAGATGCGCCTTTCTGCGGTCCGAAGATCGCCGCGGCGCCTTCTGCGCCCAGGAGGGCGTTGTCGACGTCGCTGGCCAGGATAAAACGTGCCTCGTCCAGCCGCGGGTCGAAGCCGGCAAAGTCGATCCGGTCCAGCCGCGCCAGCTCGGCGCCGCCGGGCGCCAGCTCGCAGCCCTCGGCGTCGAGGAACCTGGCGCCGAGCCCCTGCAGGACGCCGGCGCCGCCGTCGGTGTTGGCACTGCCGCCCACACCCAAGATGATCCTCCGGCACCCGGCGTCGAGGGCCGCCCGGATCAGTTCACCGGTGCCCAGGCTTGTGGCACCGGTGGCGCTGGCCGAATCCGGGCGGCCGCCCGGCAGGACCGCGAGGCCCGAGGCCGCCGCCATCTCGATGACCGCCTCGCGGCCGCGGACCGCGAAGTCCGCCCGCAGCGGCACCCCGGTGGGTCCGCTGACCAGGGCGCTGGGGCGGGTGAAGCCGGACTCGACGGCGGCGTCCAGGGTGCCCTCGCCGCCGTCGGCGACCGGAATCCGAAGGACCTCCAGGTTACTGATCCATCCGTCATGGCGGGCCGCCGCCTGGAGCCCCGCCTCCAGGTGCCGGGCAACGTCCGGTGCCGAGAGCGAGCCCTTGAACTTGTCCGGGGCGATGACAATGCGCATCTGGCTACGCCTGCAGGGCCAGGATGGCGGTCGGGGCGTCCCCACGCGTCTCGGCGAGATCCTCGAACTCGTTGACGGCGTTGATTTCGGTGCCCATGGAAATGTTGGTGATTTTTTCCAGAATCACCTCAACCACTACGGGAACCTGGAACTCGCCCATCAGTGCCTTGGCCTTGTCGAAAGCGGCGGCCAGATCCCTGGGGTCCTCCACCCGGATGGCCTTGCAGCCCAGGCCCTCGGCCACCTTGACGTGGTCCACGCCGTATCCGCTTGCGTTCGCTGAGAGATCGGTGGAGTTGATGTTCTCGAACGCCAGGGACACGTTCTGTTCCATCTTGAAGCCGCGCTGGGACTGGCGGATCAGGCCCAGGTAGGAGTTGTTCACCACCACGTGGATGTACGGCAGCTGGAATTGCGCGCCCACGGCCAGTTCCTCGATCATGAACTGGAAGTCGTAGTCACCGGACAGCGCGACCACGGTCTCGTCCGGCTTGCCGCGGACCACGCCCAGGGCGGCCGGGGCGGTCCAACCCAAGGGACCGGCCTGGCCGGCGTTGATCCACTTGCGCGGCCCGAAGACGTGCAGCATCTGGGCGCCGGCGATCTGGGACAGGCCGATCGTCGAAACGTAGGTGGTGTCCTGGCCGAAGGACTTGTTCATCTCCTCGTAGACGCGCTGCGGCTTGATGGGGATGTTCTCGAAGTGCGTCTTGCGGTGCAGCGTAGCCTTCCGATCGGCGCACTCGGCCACCCAGCCGGAGTAGTCCGGCAAGGTCCCGGAGGCCTTGCGTTCCCGGGCCAGCTCAACCAGGCCCTCCAGCGCCGCACCGGCGTCGGAGGCGATGCCGAGGTCCGGGGAGAACACGCGGCCGATCTGCGTGGGTTCGATGTCGATGTGCACGAACGTGCGTCCGGCAGTGTAAGTGTCCAGGCCGCCGGTGTGGCGGTTGGCCCAGCGGTTGCCGATGCCGATCACGAAGTCCGAGGCCAGCATGGTCTCGTTGCCGTAGCGGTGCGAGGTCTGCAGGCCCACCATGCCGGCCATCAGCGGGTGGTCGTCGGAGATGGCGCCCCAGCCCATCAGGGTCGGGATCACGGGAACATTGAGCAGCTCGGCCAGTTCCACCAGCTGCGCGGAGGCGCCGGCGTTGATGATGCCGCCGCCTGCCACGATCAGCGGGTGCCGGGCGGCGGTGAGCATGTCCAGCGCCTTGGTCAGCTGCTTGCGGCTGGCCCTGGGCTTTTCCACGGGCAGCGGCTCGTAGGTGTCGATGTCGAACTCGATTTCGGCCATCTGCACGTCGATGGGCAGATCCAGCAGTACGGGGCCGGGGCGGCCGGAGCGCATGAGCTGGAAGGCCTTCTGGAAGGCGCCCGGAATCTGGCCCGGGTTCTCGAATGGTCATGGCCATCTTGGTGACGGGCTTGGCGATGGACTCGATGTCCACGGCCTGAAAGTCTTCCTTGTGCAGTTTGGCTACGGGGGCCTGGCCGGTGATGCAGAGCATGGGGATGGAGTCCGCCCAGGCGGCGTACAGGCCGGTGATCATGTCCGTGCCGGCAGGTCCCGAGGTGCCGACGCAGATGCCGATGTTGCCGTCCTTCGCGCGGCTGTAGCCATCGGCCATGTGGCTGGCGCCTTCGACGTGCCGGGCCAGGGTGTGGCGGATGCCGCCGTGGGCCCGCATGGCCGAGTAGAACGGGTTGATCGCGGCGCCTGGCAGGCCGAACGCCTCGGTGGCGCCCTCCTTTTCCAGGATGGCGATGGCAGCGTCTACGGTGCGCATCTTGGTCATGGTGTACTCCTTGGAAGTCTGTTTTTGGGTGTGCTGAAGCCGCCCTGCGAACCGTCGCGGGGCATTTTGGGGGAGTCGCCGTCGTAAATTACGACGGCGGCCGGCGTGTTCGTGTCGAAGTGCCCCGGGAAGGGGCGCTTGGCGGGGCGGCCGTGCAGCTTACTGGCGGCCGCTGAGCTGAAGGACCTGCTTGAAGAGACCGGAGTGATCCAGGCCGCCGTCACCCTGATTGACGGTGGCGGCGACCAGCTGGGCTGCGACGGCGCCGAGCGGGATGGCGACGTTGGCTTCGCGGGCCGCGGAGGTGACGATCCCCATGTCCTTGTGGTGCAGGGCCAGGCGGAAGCCGGGCTCGAAGTTGCGGTCCAGCATCTTCCGGCCCTTCTGCTCCAGGACCCTGGAGCCCGCAAGGCCCCCGCCGAGAACCTTGAGGGCGGCATCGGTGTCCACGCCGTAGGCCTCAAGGAACGCGATCGCCTCGCCGAGGACCTCGATGTTGACCGCGACGATCAGCTGGTTGGCTGCCTTGACGGTCTGGCCCGAGCCGGCGGGACCGACGTGGACGATGGTCTTGCCGACAGCGTTCAGGACATCCTGGGCCGCCTCGAAGTCTTCCGGTTCGCCGCCGACCATGATGGACAGCGCGGCGTCGATGGCACCTTGCTCTCCGCCGGAGACCGGGGCGTCGAGGGCACGGATGCCGGCGGCCTTGGCGTCGTCTGCAAGCCGCTTCGCAACGTCCGGGCGGATGCTGCTGGCGTCGATCCACAGGGCGCCCGGCGTGGCGTTGGCGAAGACCCCGTCGGGTCCGCTGACCACTCCTTCGACGTCGGGGGAGTCCGGGACCATGGTGATCACGACGTCGGCGTCCCGGGCGGCCTCGGCGATGCTGGCTGCGCCCTGGCCCCCTTCGGAGACGAGTTTGTCGATCTTGTCCTGGCTGCGGTTGAAGCCGGTGACGCTGTGGCCGGCCTTGACCAGGTTGATGGCCATGGGCAGGCCCATGATTCCGAGTCCGATGACTGCAACGTTGCTCATGATGGTTCTCTTTTCTGAAATCTGAGGGTGCGGGTGGTTGGGCCCACGCCCGCGGGGTTCCTGGCCGAGCTTGCGAGGTGAGGGTGCGGGTGGTCGGGCCCACTCCCGCGGGGTTCCCTGGCCGAGCTTGCGAGGTGAGGGTGCGGGTGGGGACTAGCTGGCGACGCGCTGCCGGATTGCCCAGGCGAAGGCAGTTTCCGCCGCTTGCTTGTATTCGAGTCCGATGTAGCCCTCGTAGCCGAGTTCGCGGCTGCGGGCGATCCATTCGCCGAGGGGAAGCTCACCGGTTCCGGGAGCCCCACGGCCGGGGTTATCGGCGATCTGGATGTGGCCGAAGTCGTTGGCATGATTTTCGATGACGGCGGCGACGTCGTCCCCGTTTACAGACAGGTGGTAGAAGTCGGCGAGGAGCTTGATGTTCTCCGCGCCGGTTTCCTGCTTCACCCGGGCGATGGTCCGGAGGGCGTCAGCAGCCGTAAGGAGCGGGTAACGCGGGGCGCCGCTGACCGGCTCGAGCAGCACGGTGCCCCCGATGCCGGCCACGCCTGCGGCCGCGGCGGCGAGATTCCCGACCGCCAGTTCGTCCTGGGTCTCCGGGGTGTGCTCTTCCTGGCGGTTGCCGTAGAGGGCGTTGAAGGACTTGCAGCCGAGGCGTCCGCCGATGCCGGCTACAACGTCGATGTTGTCCTTGAACTCGGAGCAGCGGCCTTTCCAGGACACCAGGCCGCGGTCTCCGGCGGGCATGTTCCCGGCGTTGAAATTAAGGCCTGTCAGCTGGACGCCCGCGTCGGTGATGGACCGCTCGAAGCCGGTGATGGCGGCGTCGCCGGGAACGGACTCCTCGAACGGCCACCAGAATTCGACGGCGTCAAAGCCGGCGGCCTTCGCCGCGGCGGGCCGCTCGAGGAGGGGCAGCTCGGTCAACAGGATTGAGCAGTTCACGGAATACGTCATTGTGGGTTCCTTCAGGGCTCTGAACCGGGAACATGCCCGGTTCCTTTCATCGATTTCGCATTGTGGAAAGTATATCTTGCTATGTGAAAAGTCTAGAGTGTCGTGAGGTGGCCAGTCAACCCCACGACGGGGGTTTGGGCGGCAGTAGCCGGGGGATCTACGGAATCTGCCCATCCAGGGGCTTTAACTGGCTGTGCCCCGGCCGGATTGGTCGGGGCACAGCCAGGAAGAAGAACTCAGGTGAGACGGATCTGCCGGTTCACGTCCTTGTAGAGCAGGTAGCGGAAGTTACCCGGGCCGCCGGCGTAGCAGGCCTGCGGGCAGAAGGCGCGCAGCCACATGAAGTCGCCGGCCTCGACCTCCACCCAGTCGTCATTGAGGCGGTAGACGGCCTTGCCCTCAAGGACGAAGAGGCCATGTTCCATCACATGCGTTTCGGCGAACGGGATGGAGGCGCCGGGCTGGAACGTGACGATATTGACGTGCATGTCGTGTGCCAGATCGTCGGGGTCCACGAAGCGCGTGGTCGCCCAGGCGCCGTTGGTGCCCGGCATGGGCCGCGGCTCGACGTCCTGGTCGCGGGTGACGAAGGACTTCGCCGTGAAGCCCTCCAGCGGCTCGTAGGCCTTGCGGATCCACTGGAAGCTGGCAGCCTCACCGGCGCTGTCACTGACGCCGTCCCCGCCCCGGGCGGAGTCGTTGGAGATTTTCCAGTTCGAGCCCGCCGCGAGAAAGGCGTAGCCACCGGCCGCGAGGTGGTGGATCTCGCCGTCCAGGGTCAGTGTCAGCGCGCCCTTGGTCAGAAAAATGACGCCTTCGACGCCGGCCTCGGCCTCAGGCTTCTCGCTGCCGCCGCCCGGCGCCACCTCCACAATCAGCTGCGAAAAGGTCGTGGCGAATCCTGCGATGGGACGGGCGATGATCCAGGCGCGGGTGTTCGTCCAGCCGGGGAGGTTGCTCGTGACGATGTCGCGCAGCACGCCTTTGGGGATTACCGTGTAGGCCTCTTTGACGACCGCGCGGTCGGTGAGGAGCTGGGTCTGCGGCGGCAGGCCGCCTTCGGGTGAGAAGTAATTGCTCATGGATGGTCTCCTGGGGGAAGCGGGTCAGTGGTTGGGTGCGGCGGGCTGCGCCAGCCGCGGATGGGCCAGCGCTGTCAGTTGCGGGACTCCGACGCCGGCAAGCGCCTCGACGTCTTCGGCGTCCACGGCGCCGCACTGGACACCGCGGAGAACGAAAGCTGCGAGGGCCCTGGCTGTGGCGGGCTCGTCCATAACGCCGCCCTCGGTGTGCAGCACGTAGTTGCGCAGCCGCGCCGCCGCGGCGGGGAGTCCCTGCCGGTAGAAGGCATAGGTGGCCGCGAACCTGCTCGGCAGCTGGGCCGGGTGCAGGTCCCAGCCCTGGTAGTAGCCGCGTTCCAGGGAACGCCGCACGAGCCGGCCATGCAGGCGCCAGGCATTTTCCACATTGTCGCCCACGGGGATGATGTTCGTAGAGCCGTCCGAAAGCCTGATACCGGTCCCGGCGACTGCCAGCTGCATGACTTCCTTGGCGAAGTCGGCCACCGGGTGTTCCATCGACTGGTATTCCGCGGAGATCTGCAGCGAAGCGGAGTAGTCATAGGTGCCGTAATGCAGCCCGCTGATACGCCCCGGGACGGCATGGGCCAGCTGCGCCACCGGCGACGTGCCCTCCGGACCCAGGATGAGCTGCGGGGTCTCCACCTGCACCTCGAACCTTAACCGGCCGGCGGGTAGCGAATGGACTTCCTCGAGCCGGGACACGGCAAAGTCCATCGCCTGGACCTGCGCCACCGTGGTGACCTTCGGCAGGGTGAGGACCAGGCCCTGGGGCAGTTCGCCGGCTGCGGCCAGACCGGAGACGAACAGGTCCAGCGTCCGCAGGCCTCGGGCCCGGGTGGGGGCTTCGAAGCACTTGAAGCGGATGCCGATGAACGGGGGAGCGCTGCCGGCGCCAACCGCGGCGGCCACTGCGGCGGCCGCGGCAACAGCAGCGGCGTCCTCGGCGTCGTCGCCCCTGTCCCCGTACCCGTCCTCGAAGTCGAGCCTGAGGTCCTCGATGGGTTCGGTCTCCAGCTTCACCTGAATCCGTGACGCCAGGGACTCAGCGAGTCCGGCATCCTGGCCCAGCAGGCTGCCCAAGCGGGCCAGCCCGCCGTGGGCGTCCGCCGACGCTAGCGCCTGGGCACCCCAGTCGGCGGAGAATGACGGGGTGAAACGGTCCGCGGGCACGTAGACGGTATGCACTGGCTGGCGTGAGCCGTCGTCTCCCGGATAGTTTTGCACCAGCATGCGGTCGGTAGCGGCGAGCTGGGTATCAATCTGGGCCAGATCAGCGGCGTTGAAGGAACCGGCGGGTACTGCCATGGCTCAGCCCACCAGTTCGTAGGCCGGGGTGGTGAGGAAATCCGTGTAGTCCTCGGAGAGGCAGATGTCACCGATCAGCTTGCCGGCGGGCCGATAGTGCTTTACGAAGGCGTCCTCGCCCACCTCGCCACGCAGTTTTTCGGTTTCCTCGGCAAGGATCCTGGAAACCAGCTCTCGGGTGACGGTGTTGCCGGTGTCGGTGAGGACCACCTGGTTGCGGATCTGCTGCCACACCTGTGAGCGCGAGATTTCCGCCGTGGCGGCGTCCTCCATCAGGTTGTGGATGGCGACCGCGCCGTTGCCGGATATCCACACCGCGGTGTAGGCGACGGCCACGTAGAGATTCAGGCGTAAACCGGCCTCGGTGACGGTGCCGTGGGCGGACTCGATGTCCAGCAACTGTTCCGCGGTGACCGTGACCTCCGGGCGCTGCTTGTCCAGCTGGTTGGGCCGCTCGCCGAGGACGGCGTCGAAGACGTCCCGGCAGATGGGAACCAGGTCCGGGTGGGCCACCCAGGAACCATCAAAGCCGTCGTTGGCCTCGCGGGTCTTGTCCGCGCGCACCTTCTCGAACGCCTGGGCCGTCACTTCGGGTTCGCGCCGGTTGGGGATGACTGCAGCCATGCCGCCCATGGCGAACGCACCACGCCGGTGGCATGTCTTGACGAGCAGCTCGGTGTAGGCGCGCATGAACGGTGCCGTCATGGCCACCGTGGCGCGGTCCGGCAGGACGAACCGGGGACCCGCATCGCGGAAATACTTGATGATGCTGAACAGGTAATCCCAGCGTCCCGCGTTCAGGCCGGCGGCATGGTCCCGGAGTTCGTAGAGGATCTCGTCCATTTCGAAGGCCGCGGGGATGGTCTCGATCAGGACGGTGGCGCGGATGGTGCCCTGCGGGATGCCGAGGTAGTCCTGGGCGAAGACGAAGATCTCGTTCCAGAGGCGGGCCTCGAGGTGGCTTTCCATCTTGGGCAGGTAGTAGTACGGGCCCTGGCCGTTCTCCAGCAACGCTTTGGCGGTGTGGAAGAAGTGCAGGCCGAAGTCCACCAAGGCGCCCACGGTGTGTTCTCCGCCGATCAGCAGATGGCGTTCGCTCATGTGCCACCCGCGCGGACGTGCCACGACGACGGCGAGCGGGGCGTCGGTCCGGAGAACGTATTCCTTGCCCTCCGGGGAGGTGTAGGCGAGCGTTCCCGCCGCTGCATCACGGAGGTTGAGGATTGATTCGATCACATTGGACCAGGTGGGGGTGCTGGCGTCCTCCAGGTCCGCAAGCCATACCTTCGCACCGGAATTCAAGGCGTTGATGGCCATCTTGGCCGGTGCGGCCGGCCCGGTCATTTCCACCCGGCGGTCCTGCAGGGCCGCGGGGGCGGGGGCCACGGTCCAGTCGCCCTCGCGGACATCCCGGGTCTCCGGCAGGAACTCGAGCCGGCCGGTCCGGGCCACGTCCTCCCGCTTGACGGCCCGGGCCTTGAGCAGGTCCGAGCGGGTGCCGGAGAACCGCTGGTGGAGTTCCTCCACGAAGGCGAGCGCCCCGGGGGTCAGGATTTCCTCCGCACGGTCGATCGGGCTGGGGGCTGAAACTGTGAGAGCCATTGTGGTCCTTCCTGGTTGGTGTATCAGGCGGTGAATCAGGCGTGGGCCGGGGCCGCGGCGGTGGCCGACGACTGGGCGGCGGAGGATACGGCGGCCGCGACATCGGCGGCGACATGGGGGTCGAAAACACTCGGGATGATGTAGCTGGCGTTCAGTTCGTCGTCGGCCACCCTGTCGGCAATCGCCGTGGCGGCGGCCACGAGCATCTCGGGGGTGATGTCGGTGGCGCCTGCATCCAGCAGTCCCCGGAAGAACCCCGGGAAGGCCAGCACATTGTTGATCTGATTGGGATAATCGCTCCGTCCCGTTGCCACGACGGCGGCGTGCCGTGACGCGATGACGGGGTCGATTTCCGGGGTGGGGTTGGCCATGGCGAAGACAATCGCGTCCTTGGCCATGGATGCCACCTGCTCTTCGCCGATCACGTGCGGCGCGCTGACGCCGATGAAGACGTCGGCCCCCCTGAGCGCCTCGTGCAGGGTGCCCGAGAAGCCCTGTTCATTGGTGTTCTCGGCGATCCAGGTGCGGTGCTCGTCGTCGTACTGTTCGTCGAAGTGAATCGCCCCGGAGCGGCCGGCGGCGATGATGTTCCGCGCACCCTGCGCCTTGAGCAGCTGGATGATGGCGGAGCCGGCCGCGCCGACCCCGGAGACCACGATCCGGACCTCGGGGAGTTTCTTGTGCACCACGCGCAGGGCGTTGGTCAGGGCGGCCAGGGTGACAATGGCGGTTCCGTGCTGGTCGTCATGGAAGACCGGAATGTCCAGCTCTTCGCGGAGCCGGTTTTCGATCTCGAAGCAGCGGGGCGCGGCGATGTCTTCGAGGTTCACGCCGCCGTAGACCGGGGCGATGGCTTTGACGATCCGGATGATTTCCTCGGTGTCCTGCGTGTCCAGGCAGACCGGCCAGGCATCCACGTTGGCGAACTGCTTAAAGAGGGCGGCCTTGCCCTCCATGACCGGCAAGGCGGCGGCGGGGCCGATGTTGCCCAAGCCCAGGACGGCCGAGCCATCGGTCACGACGGCGACCGTGTTGCGTTTGATGGTCAGGTTCCGGGCGGCCTCGGGGTTCTCCGCGATGGCCATGCAGACGCGCGCCACTCCGGGGGTGTAGGCGCGGGAGAGATCGTCGCGATTGCGCAGGGCGACCTTCGGGACAACCTCAAGCTTTCCGCCGAGGTGCATCAGGAAGGTGCGGTCCGAGACGTTGCGGACGGTGACGCCGTCGAGCGCGTTGAGAACATCCTTGACCCGCGCTGCATGGTCGTCATCCGTGGTGTTGCAGGTGACGTCGACTACCAGCGTCTCGTGGTGGGACTCGGTAACGTCGAGAGCGGTCATCGCGGCTCCGGCGGCGGCGACGGCGGCGGCCAGTTCGCTGGTGGCCGTGAAGCTGGACGGGGCTTCCACGCGCAGGGTGATCGAATTTCCGGGGCTCGGATTCGCCATTGAATTTCCTCCTAGTCGGGCCCGGCCGGGCCGTATACGTATTTATTTCGTATGATGGATATTATTATCTACTTTGTGGAAATACAAGTCCTGTGCTCTGCATCGACGGCTGCCGGGCGGTGCTGTATCTTAGGTCTACCAAGCACTTTTTTCACGATGTGGATAAAAGTTGTCGTAACGACCCACACTCAGGAGATCACGGTTATGGCTGAAAAGGCCCCTGGAGGCGTGCAGTCCGTTGAGCGCGTCTTCGAACTTCTCGAACTCATTACGGATGCAGGTGGGGACGTCACGCTCAGCGAGCTCTCCGCCTCCACCGATCTGCCGCTTCCCACGATCCACCGGCTCCTCAGGACCCTGGTGAGCCTGGGCTACATCCGGCAGCTGCCCAACCGCCGCTACGCCCTGGGGCCGCGGCTGATCCGACTTGGCGAAGCCGCGAACAAGCAGCTCGGCGCCGTTGCCCGGCCGCAGCTCCAATCCCTTGTGGAACGGCTCGGGGAAACCGCCAACATGGCGGTGCTGGACTCGGACATGGTCATCTATGTGGCCCAGGTCCCCTCCCTGCACTCCATGCGCATGATCACCGAGGTGGGCCGGCGCGGCTACATGCACGCCACCGGCATGGGCAAGGCGATCCTTGCCCAGCTGGAGGACGAAGCAGTCCGCGGAATCGTCGCCCGAAAGGGTATGCCCACGCCTACTCCCAAGAGCATCGGCGACGTCGATGCACTGCTGGCGGATTTGAAGCTGATCCGCGACCGCGGGTACTCCATCGACGAGGAAGAGCAGGAGATCGGAGTCCGCTGCTTCGCGATGGCCATCCCGAATGCGCCCACACCGGCAGCGATTTCCGTCTCCGGTCCGGTGTCCCGGGTGGACCAGTCCTTCGCCGACCGTGCGGTGCCGCTGCTCCGCGAGGCGTCCCTTGCGATTTCGCGGGAACTGAACCAGAACTGAGCCCGGGCCGCCGCATCCGCGGACCGGAACGCGGCGCGGCAGCTGAGGCCCATGATCCGAAAGGACATGGGCCTCAACTGCTGCCCCGGGAGCGGGATTGATAGCGGGGTGCCTAGTGTCCGGAGGCCGTGTTCACCGGCTCGACGGGGACTTCCTTGCCGTCGCAGTCGATCAGTTTGCCGTTTTCATAGCGGTCGCCGTCAGCCAGGCACTTCAAGTCCTCCTCGCGGATGACGCGTCCCGTTCCGGCCACGAAGACCGACTGGTTTTCAGAATTGCCCGCCTTGAGGTGGTTGAAGAGCAGGTTCAGCAGGATGGCCATGACGGCTGCAGAGCTGATGCCCGAGTGGAAGATGGTGGCGAACCAGTCGGGGAATTTGTCGTAGAAGGCGGGGGCGGCGATGGGGATCATGCCGAAACCGATGGACGTGGCAACGATGATCAAGTTCATGTTGTTGCGGTATTCGACTTTGGCCAGGGTGCGGATGCCGCTGGCGGCGACGGTGCCGAACAGGACGATGCCTGCCCCGCCGAGGACCGCGGTGGGAACGGCGGCCACCACACGGCCCAGGATAGGTAGCAGTCCCAGCAGGACTAGGATGACACCGCCGGCTGCCACGACGTAGCGGCTTTTGATCTTTGTGACGGCAACCAGGCCGACGTTCTGGGCGAAGGCGCTCTGGGTAAAGGAACCGAAGATCGGGGCGAGGAGGCTGGAGCCCATGTCCGCACGCAGTCCGGCGGCAATTCGTTTCGAGTCCACCTTGGTTCCGACGATCTCGCCGACGGCCAGGATATCGGCCATGGTTTCTGTCAGGATGACGAGGACGACGATCGTCATGGAGATGATTGCGGCTACTTCAAAGGTCGGGGCGCCAAGGTGGAAAGGCGTGGGAAAGGCGACGATGGGACCTTCGCCGACCTTTGAAAAGTTGGCCATCCCTGTTACGACGGCAACCACGGTTCCGATGACCATGGCCAGCAGAATCGAGAGCCGGGAAATGGTCGCGTTGCCGAGCTTGCTGAGCAGGAGAACAAGGGCCAGGGTGATAGCGGCGAGGCCGATGTTCTCCATGCTTCCGTAGTTCTCTGCCTTCCTGTTGCCGCCCATGGCCCAGTTGGCCGCGACCGGCATCAGGGTCAGGCCGATGGTGGTGATGACGGTTCCGGTGACTACCGGTGGGAAGAACCGGATGATTTTGGAGAATACCGGGGCGATCAGCAAACCGACTGCCGCCGAGGCAATCACGGCGCCGAAGACAGACTGGATTCCTCCCGGGCCGGTGACGATGGCGACCATGGTCGCCACGCTGGCGAAGGAGACTCCCTGGACCAGCGGCAACTGGGAGCCGAAGAACGGGATGCCGACCGTCTGGAGGATGGTGGCCAGCCCTCCCATGAAGAGCGCGGCGGCGATCAGGACTCCGATGTCGGACGGGGACAATCCGGCGGCCTGGCCGACGATCAGTGGGACGGCGATGATGCCGCCGTACATGGTCAGGACGTGTTGGAAACCGTAAGCGAAACTGCTTCCAATGGAGAGCCGTTCGTCCTCGGGCCGGGTGGATGGCTTGCGGCCGGTGCCGCTTCCTGCGGTAAATTTCTTCATAATGTTCGTGGCAGACTTTCTTGGTTCATGGCAGACATCGTTGTCTGGCTAACAGGTCTGGCTAACAAAGTGGGGTGTACAGGGGTGCCCCTTCCCGGGCTGCACAGTGATGGGTGCAGCCCGGGAGACCAGAGACCGGCTGTCATTGGCTGGTCTTGCGCGCGTCGGGGCAGTGGTTGTCGGACGGTTCTAGCAGAAGCCGGCGATGCCGGACCAGGCGATGTCCGCGGGCGTAGCGTCGTCACGCTGGACGGTGGCCTCGATCAGGCCATAAGGGCGGTCGGCCGCGAAGAAGACCTCGTTCGGGTTGTCCAGGCCAAACGGGGTGAGATCCACGAGGAAGTGGTGCTTGTTGGGCATGGAGAACCTGATCTCGTCGATCTCGCTGTGGGCTTCCAGGACCTTGGTGCCCATGTCGAACAGGGTCTGCTGCAGGGCGTGCGAGTACTTTTCGGTGAACCCCTCGAGCAGGAGGCCCTTGACGTCGTCGTAGCTCTTGTTGAAGTCCAGCGTGCCGAGGTCGGTCCCGGTCCTGAATCGCCAGCGGGCGGAAACATCGGTGGCCAGGATACGGTCCGCGGTTTCCGGGAGAGTGGTGTATTTGTCCTTCGGGTAGCCCATGAAGCCTGACTGTGTGGATTTCAGGACGGTCAGGTCCTTGAGCCCGGAGATCAGGTGGGTGGCGGCGCCATTCCGGACCACCACTGCGGTGCGGACTTCCTGGCCGTTGCGCACGAAGGAATGGTCGTGCGCGCTGCCGTGGGCCTGGATCCGGTCCCAGCTGTAGGATTCGGCTTCCCACCGCCCCCCGGTGACCCAGTCGAAGCTGGACGTGAAGTGCTCGCCGAGGCGCAGCAGGAACGCTTCGGGGGAGCCGATACCGTCACGGGCGAAGGCGTAGATGGTGTTCTTCTGGGTGTCCGTGGCCACGACGTGGGCATTATCGCCTTCGAGGTGGGCCGCGGCGAAGTCGCCCCGCAGCTGCGAGGTGACGTTCAGGTCTTCGATCCCGTGGCGGTCGGTGTCGCGGGTGATCTTGACGACGCGGACTTCGGCCTTTCCGTACTGGTTTTCGCCGAGGATGAACTTGTTGCTCATGGTGGTTTTCCCAACTTCCGGTATGTGGAATCAAATGCCCACATAGAAATTTCGCACGCGTTTCGCGTGCGCTTCTTTCCGCGTCGGCCCCACAAAAAATGAGCCGACGTCAGTTGACGCCAGCTCATTACAACCCTGCCTGCTGCTCCCAGGTTACGTGACCTGCGCCACGAATTGAGATCCAGAGTAGCGCAACACAGAGGTGCTGTACATAACAATTTTTAGACCCCTTCGGTCCCGAGCTCCACCACCGGCCATTGACGCCCCGGATGATCCGCCTCTATCCTCTTTCATATAGCAGAAAATAACTTCCGTACAGCGGAAGTTCAAATCATCACTCACGCAGAGGAGGACAAGATGTACCCGCAGGATACGACGACGGTGGCACCGGCACAGGCTGCCGCACCTTCAGCCCAGGAGTTCTACCTCCCCCGGGGAGGCGGAGCGGACCCGGACTTCTACCTGCCTGAGGATCGGGTCCACGTGCCAGGCCGCTTCTCACGCTGGATCCACGCGCTACCGGTCTTCGGCCGCCGGCGCCCGTAGGACGCGCGCCGACGCGTAACTTTCTTTAGGACACGCAAACTTCTTTAGGACACGCAAAAGGCGTGGCGACACCCGGATTCGGGTGTCGCCACGCCTTTTGCGTGTCCTAGGGCAGGTTGCGCATCCTGCGACGAGGGTGAGTCCAAGGGCTAAGTCCGATGAGATGCTGTCCCAGGACAAGAGTCAACAAAACCAGGGAGCGGCGGTGCCGAGCTGATCGCCGTCGTGCGATCCTGACACTCACTTCCGGCCGTCGCCCTCGCATGCACCGCGACCTGAGCGCGACCGGAGCCAGAGGCCCCGGTCGGGGCGAAGCCTCCAGGAGGTAAACGGAGCTAAGTCCTTTCGCCTCCCCACCCAAGGAATGCCCACCGGCCGGTCCCCCAGCGGGACGTGTTTTCGTGATAATTACCCGGTGGAGGGAGCTAGGTCCGATCGATCAGCGCCATCCGGATTCGGAAGTTGGCGGGTGACGACCAGCGTGAACTGGCGTTCAATGTGCTGTAAGGATCGAATCCCGTTCCGAACGTCGGGGCACGTCAATCCAAGCGTCACCAACCTGAAGGAGATCTTTATGGGCAAGCTCACCGTCACCGCTTTTACCACTCTGGACAACGTCGCCGAGGAGCCCCAGCTCTGGTCGGGCCCGTTCTTCAGCGACGCCACCGGCGCGTTCAACGACGAAGTGCTGGCCGTGGCGGACTCGATGCTGCTCGGAAGAGTCACCTATGACGGCTTCGCCGCTGCCTGGCCGTCGCGATCGGGCGACTTCACCTCCGACAAGTTCAACGCCATGCCCAAGTACGTCGTGTCGACGACGATGGATCACGCCGACTGGAACAACAGCACGATTATTGCCGACGACATACCGGGCCGGATCCGCGTCCTTCGGGAGCGGGAGAACGTGATCGTGTGGGGGAGCCCGACGCTCGTCAAGTTGCTCATGGAGGAGAATCTCGTCGACGAGTACGTTCTGCTGGTCTCGCCCATCGTGCTCGGGCGCGGCAAGAAGATGCTGCCGGAGGACGGGAGCCGGCACACGCTGCGGATCGTCGAACCGCGGCTCCTCGAAGGCGGGATGCTGGCACTACGGATGACGCCGGCAGTGGCATGAGGAGTCACTTGGGGCAGTCCTTTCAATGTCGATGGCATTTCCCAGGCCGTCCGGGAAGGTGGTGGTATGCCGGCGTGGTGCAGCCGGGGGAGTACCGGAGGGCGCCGAGGTGGGGCAAGCTCCAGATCCCGCGGCGTGAGGCGTGCGCGATCGGCGAGGAGAGCGCCCTGAAACGTTGATTTCACATTGCGAAATTAAATTTCCGGAAAACGATGGCGCAGGTCACATTCCGGTGCTAATCTCAATCTTGCCAAAGGCGGGCACCCGGACTCCGGGAAGCTATCTACCAGGCGCAACTTAACCTTCACAGCACATGCTGAAGCCTGGTAACCGTCGCACCTGGTTTTACTGGACCCGCAACGGGTATCGGCTTCCAAGAAAAGGGAGTCGCATCATGAGTACCACCGTCACGGCCGAACAGTATCTGGCCAGATCCATCCAGTTGGCAACGGCCAACGTCCTGAACAACGGAGGCCCCTTCGGGGCCCTGATCGTCACGGCCGGCGGCCAGACGTTCGAGGGCGTGAACCGCGTCACCGCCGACAATGATCCCACCGCCCACGCCGAGGTCACCGCGATCCGCACGGCCTGCCGGGAACTAGGCACCTTCGATCTCACCGGCGCCGTCCTTTACACCAGCTGCGAGCCATGCCCGATGTGCCTGGCCTCCGCACTCTGGGCCCGCGTCCAGCGCGTTGTCTTCGCCGCAGACCGCCACGACGCCGCGTCCGTGGGTTTCGACGACGCCGTCTTCTACGAATACTTCGAAAACCGGGACAGGAATTCCCTGATGCCGGTGGACAAGCTGGAACTGGGCGATCCCCAGGCCCCCGCGCCGCTGGAGCCGTTCAACACCTGGAACAAGCTCGATTCCAGGATCGACTACTAGGGCGCGGTGGCTGAGATGACTATCCTGGATTCCCACGAGGAGCATTCCGCTCCCAAGGCCGCCCGCACTGCAGGTGTAGGACAATTACCCGCCCCGGGTGCCACCAAAGGGGCGGGCCCGGACAGGCCGCCGGCCCCGAAGTCCTACCTGGACCGCTTCTTCCAGATCACCGAACGCGGCTCCACGGTCGCCCGCGAGTTCCGGGGCGGACTGGTGACCTTCTTCACCATGGCGTACATCGTGATCCTCAACCCGCTGATCCTGGGCGGTTTCACGGCGGACAACGCGCCCACGGACGTGGCCGGCGGCTGGCTCTCCGCGGCCCAGATCGGCGCGGTCACCGGACTCACGGCGGGCGTCATGACCATCCTCTTCGGACTCGTGGCCAACCTCCCGTTCGGCCTCGCGGCAGGGCTGGGCATCAATTCCTTCCTCGCCGTCTCGGTGATCCAGGAAGTCACCTGGGCCGAGGCCATGGGCCTGGTGGTCATCAACGGCGTGCTGATTGTGCTCTTCGGCATCACCGGGGCACGCACCGCCATCTTCCGGGCCGTGCCCAAGGAGCTTAAGGCCGCCATCACCGTGGGGATCGGCCTGTTCATCGCGTTCATCGGCTTCGTGGACTCGGGCTTTGTCCGGGCGACGGAAGGCGGACCGCCCGTCCAGCTCGGCACAGACGGCTCCATCACCTCCGTCCCCACCCTGGTATTTGTGGTGGGACTGCTCGCAATGGGAATCCTCGTGGCGCGCAAGGTCCAGGGTGGGCTGCTGATCGGCATCGTGGCCACCACGGCCCTGGCTGCCGTCGTGGAGGCAGTGCTGAAGATCGGGCCGGCAAGCGCCACCAACCCGGGCGGCTGGCACCTGAACACGCCTGTGCTGTCCGGCCAGCTTGTCTCCGCTCCGGACCTGGGCCTGGTGGGCCAGTTCGACCTGTTCGGCGCCTTCGGCCGGATCGGCGGGCTCGCGGCCACCATGCTGGTGTTCACGCTGGTCTTTACCAACTTCTTCGACGCCATGGGCACCATGACCGGCCTGGCGAAGAGCGCCGGAGTGTCACACAAGGACGGGACCTTCCCGCGGCTCAAGTCGGCCTTCATCGTCGAAGGCGTCGGCGCCGTGGCAGGGGGCGCCACCTCGGGCTCCTCCAACACGGTGTACATCGACTCCGCGGCCGGGATCGGGGAGGGTGCCCGCACCGGCCTGGCCTCGGTTGTCACCGGGGTGCTGTTCCTGGGCTCCATGTTCCTCACGCCGCTGACCAGCGTGGTTCCGCTCGAAGTGGCGGCGGCGGCCCTGGTGGTGGTGGGCGCGATGATGATGGCGCAGATCCGCGAAATCAAGTTCAGCAAATTCTCCGTGGCGCTCCCGGCGTTCCTCACCATCGTCACCATGCCGCTGAGCTATTCCATCGCCAACGGCATCGGAGTGGGCTTTGTGTCCTGGGCCATCATCGGCGCAGCATCCGGGAAAGCGAAGAAGATCCATCCGCTGATGTGGGTGGTCAGCGCCGGATTCCTGGTGTATTTCGCCCGCGGCCCCATCAACCTGCTGCTCGGGGCCTGAGCCGCGCGTTGCTTTCGGACAGCCGCGGCGGTTTCGGACTTCCGCACCGCGGACCCGCGCCGCGGCTGTCCGAACCGCCGCGCATCCGGCAACTACCCCGGGCCGATGCTTTGTCCGGCCCCCGGCAGGAACGACAATATGGAAATGACCGCAGCGCCGGATGAAGGAGTGCCGCCATGCTGGATCTGATAGCTTCGCTCAGCGCTTGGCCGCCGGCATTGGCCGGTGAACGACTCGCCGTTGCCACCATCGTGGCGGCCAGCGGCTCCGTCCCGAGGCCCGTGGGCACCTCCATGCTGGTCTCAGAGACCGGCGCCGTCCTCGGCAGCCTGTCCGGCGGTTGCGTGGAAGGTGCCGTGCTGACCCTGGCACTGGAGACCATGGACGACGGCGGCACCCGCCTGGAGACCTTCGGCTACAGCACCGCCGACGCCTTCGCGGCCGGCCTCACCTGTGGCGGCGAGCTCGAGGTCCACATCGAGCCCTTCGGCGGGGAATGCAGCAGCGGCGGACCGCTGCGGGCAGCCCTCGGCCAGATCGCCTCGTACGGGCCCGCGGACCCGGTGGCCCTGGTGCGCCGCGTGGACGCAGGCGGCAGCGGCGCCGTCGTGGTTCCGGATCCGGTCAACTTCCGGGCGGCCGGATCGGCAGAGATGGCCGACCTTCTTGGCTTGACCTGGCCGGCGGACGAAGACAACGCCGCGGCTGCCGCACAGCTCGAATCCGTGTTGCGCGGCATCGGAACCGGCCTGATACGGCTGGCCGGACCGGGCTCCTGCCGCAGGGGCACCGCGTCCCGGGAAGCTGAATCCCCAGAGCCTGTCACCCTGCTCGTTGAGAGCCGGCTGCCCGCGCCGCGCATGCTGGTTTGTGGCGCCAACGACTTCAGTGCGGCGCTGCTGCCTGCCGCGAAACTGCTGGGCTATCACGTGACCTTGATCGATGCGCGTCCCGCGTTCGCTGCGCAGGCCCGTTTAACCGCCACCGCCGATGAAGTGGTCACCGGCTGGCCCCACCGATACCTCGCAGCAGAGGCCGCAGCGGGCCGCCTCGACCGGCGCACCGTCCTCTGCGTCCTCACCCACGATCCCAAGTTCGACCTCCCGCTGCTGGAAGCCGCGCTGGATCTGGACCTTGCCTTCGTGGGCGCCATGGGGTCCCGGCGGAGCCACCTCCAGCGGGTCGAGGACCTCCTGGACGCCGGCGTCCGTCCTGAACGGATCGCCCGACTGCACTCACCCATCGGGCTGGACATCGGCGCAGTGACCCCGGCCGAGGTCGCCGTCTCCGTCACCGCGGAGATCATCGCGGCCCGGAGCCGGACCGGCTCCGGCCTGCCGCTCCGGGACACGTCCGGACCCATCCACCGAAACCCCATCCACTCGCAGCCCGCCGCGGAGCTGGCAGCCTCACTCGACACGCACCAGGAGATCGCATGGACATGAACAGCATCGAGGCGGTGGTTCCCACCACGGACCCGGCCGAGTGGCGCGCCGGCGACGCCTGGCTGGCCGGCGGCACGGTCCTGTTTTCCTACGGCAGCTGCGCGTTCGGGGCCGAGCCGCTGAAGCGCCTGCTGGACCTCGGCACCGCGGGCTGGGCTCCCGTGACCGTGGCGGACGGGAAACCTGCAGCCGGGAGCGACGCCGCGGAACCTGCCGCCGGGACCGACGCCGGGGAACCTGCCGCCGGGATCGAGCTGGCCGCCACCTGCACAATTGCGGAGCTGTACGCGCTTCCGGAATCGCTGGGAGACTCGGGCCGTGCCGCGTGGCCCGCCCTGGATCTGGTGCGTCCCTGCTGCGATTCCTTCGTGGCGTCCTTCAAGGTCTGGAACATGTCCACTGTGGGCGGGAACCTCTGCACGTCCTTGCCGGCCGGGCCCGTCATCTCGCTCTGCGCGGGGCTCGACGGCGTGGCGACCCTGCTCGGCCCCGGCGGCACAACGCGCCGGGTGCCGGTGGCCGAATTCGTCACCGGTGACGGGAGGAACTCCCTGGCGCCGGGCGAGCTGCTGCGCAGTGTCCATCTCCCGGCGTCGTCCTTGTCCTCCCGGGTGGCGTTCCGCCGCCTGTCGCTGAGCAACATGGGCCGCTCCGGGGTGCTGCTGATCGGAAGGCTCGACGGCGGTGCCTCCCTTGTCCTGACCGTCACCGCTGCCACCAAGCGGCCGGTGCAGCTGCGCTTCCGGGACGTGCCGGAAGCTGTCGAGCTGGCCGCTGCGCTGGACGATGCCGTGCCGGCCGGACTGTATCACGACGATATTCACGGGCTGCCGGCCTGGCGCCGGGACATGACATACCGGCTGGCCGAGGAGATCCGGGCGGAGCTGTCGTTGCCGGCAGGCCAGGCACCCCGCGGCGGGCGTCCGGTGCAGGTTTCCCGGTGACTTCTGGCCGCCACCGGTTCCGCAGGGCACTACCGCTGGCCCGGCGCGCCCGCGGCCGGCCTTCGCGCCGCAGACATTCCGGCAGGAAGGGGCCTGACGATGGCCATCGAGATCAACGGCGTTCCCGCGGAAGCTGCGCCCCGCCCCGGCCAGTGCCTGCGGACCTTCCTGCGCGAGCAGGGCAACTTCGGCGTCAAGAAGGGCTGCGACGGCGGCGATTGCGGAGCGTGCACCGTGCACGTGGACGGCATCCCGGTCCACAGCTGCATCTACCCCGCGGTCAGGGCCCAGGGGCACACCGTCACCACCATCGAAGGGCTCGGCGATGCCTCCGGCGCGGACGGGACAGCCTCCGCCACGGGCCAGGCGCTGCACCCCATCCAGCAACAGTTCCTTGAGCGCCAGGGCTTCCAGTGCGGCTTCTGCACGGCCGGCATGCTGATGACCGCGGCCACCTTCACAGAAGAGCAGAAGGGCGACCTGCCCCGCAATCTCAAGGGCAACCTTTGCCGCTGCACCGGTTACCGGGCGATCGCGGATGCCGTTTGCGGGCACGCCGGCCACCAGGATCCGGCAGGTCCGGGCTCCGGCATCGCCGGGGAAGGCCAGCCCCAACCACGGCCCGGGCAGCTCGGGGACGACGTACCGGCCCCGGCCAGCCTCGCCGTGGTCACCGGCGCCGCGCGCTACACACTGGATGTTCCGGCGGACCAGCTCCAGGGGCTGCTGCACCTGAAGCTCCTGCGCTCGCCGCACGCCCACGCCCGGGTACTGTCGATCAACACGGAGGCGGCTCTCAGGGTTCCCGGGGTGGTGGCGGTGTTCACCCACCACGATGCGCCCGCCCAGCTGTTTTCGACGGCGCAGCACGAGCTCTATACGGATGACCCCGACGACACGAGGGTGCTGGATGACGTGGTGAGGTTCATCGGGCAACGGGTCGCGGCCGTCGTGGCAGAATCGGTTGCTGCGGCGGAGGCCGGGGTCCGCGCGCTGGCGGTGGAGTACGAGGTGCTCGACGCCGTGTTCACGCCGCAGGATGCCATCCGTCCCGGGGCACCGACGCTCCATGCGGAGAAGGACAGCTCCTCATCCAGGATTGCCCGGCCGGCACAGAACGTCGTGGCCGAACTCCACTCCGAGCTCGGAAGCGTGGAGCAGGGGTTCGCGGCCGCCAGCTTCATCCATGAACAGACCTACCGGACCCAGCGGGTCCAGCACGTCGCGCTGGAGACCCACGCCGCCATCGCCTCCGTGGACAGCGGCGGGCGGCTGCAGGTCCGCACGTCCAGCCAGGTTCCGTTCCTGGTCCGCCGCACCCTGTGCCGGGTTTTCGGGCTGCCCGAGGACGGGGTCCACGTGGTGGCGGGCCGCGTGGGTGGGGGCTTCGGCGGCAAGCAGGAGGTGCTCACGGAGGACATCGTGGCGCTCGCGGCCCTGAAACTGCGCCGTCCCGTGCAGCTGGAGCTCACCCGCACCGAACAGTTCACCGCCACCACCACCCGGCACCCCTTCACCATCAAGCTCAAGGCCGGCGCCAGTGCCGACGGCCGGCTGACCGCGTTGGAGCTGGACGTCCTGACCAACACCGGGGCGTACGGGAACCATGGTCCGGGCGTGATGTTCCATGGCTGCGGCGAATCGCTGGGCGTGTACAACTGCGCCAACAAGAAGGTGGACGCGCAGGCGGTGTACACCAACACCGTCCCGTCCGGCGCGTTCCGCGGCTACGGGCTGAGCCAGATGATCTTTGCCATCGAGTCCGCCATGGACGAGCTCGCCGTGGGGATCGGGATGGATCCGCTGGAGTTCCGCCGCCGCAACATGGTCCGTGAGGGGGACCGCATGCTGTCCACGCACGCGGAGCCGGAAGAGGACGTCCACTATGGCAGCTACGGCCTGGATCAATGCCTCCGGCTGGTGCGGGATGCCCTGGACCGGGGCAAGGAACGGTACCGCGCGGCCGGCCTGGACCAGCTCGGCCCGGACTGGGTCACCGGCGAAGGTGCCGCGCTGTCCATGATCGACACCGTCCCGCCGCGGGGGCACTTTGCCCATTCGAAGCTCCGGCTCCTGCCGGACGGAACGTACCAGGCCGACGTCGGGACCGCCGAGTTCGGCAACGGGACCACCACCGTCCACGCCCAGCTGGCCGCCACGGCGCTGTCCACGGCGGCATCCCGCGTCGCGGTGCGGCAGTCGGACACAGACCTGATCGAGCACGACACCGGGGCGTTCGGCTCCGCGGGAACGGTGGTGGCGGGAAAGGCGACGCTGGCCGCCGCCGAGGAACTGGCCGTCCGGATCCGGGCGTTCGCCGCCGGGATCCGGCAGATCCAGGCCTCCGGCTGCGTCCTCGACGGCGAAACAGTCCTGTGCGAGGGAACTCCGGTGCCACTGACCGACCTCGCGCACGCCGCTGCGGAAGCCGGCGTCGAACTCGCCGCTGAAGGGCGCTGGGGAGGGACGCCGCGGTCCGTGGCGTTCAACGTGCACGGCTTCCGGGTAGCGGTGAACCGCGGCACCGGGGAGCTGCGGATCCTGCAAAGCGTCCAGGCTGCCGACGCCGGCGTAGTGGTCAATCCACGGCAGTGCCGCGGACAGATCGAGGGCGGGATCGCACAGGCGCTCGGCGCCACGCTGTACGAGGAGGTGGTGGTGGACGACGCCGGCCGGGTCACCACGGACATCCTCCGGCAGTACCACATCCCTTCCTTTGCGGACGTGCCCCGAAGTGAGGTGTACTTCGCGGACACCAACGACAAACTGGGACCGTTGGGGGCGAAATCCATGAGTGAAAGCCCGTTCAACCCGGTGGCGCCGGCGCTTGCCAATGCCATCCGGAACGCAACCGGAGTCCGCTTCGCCGAGCTGCCCATCGCCCGGGACAAGATCTACCTGGGGATGAAGGAAGCGGGGCTTGTGCCGCGCGGTTAACAACGCGGTGGCTGACGTTCTATAGTCGAACGATGGAAAAGCGCAGATTGGGCAAAACCGGGCGGAACGTCTCCATCGTGGGTCTGGGCACTTGGCAGCTGGGCGCCGACTGGGGCTCCGTGGACCCCGCGCAGGCGCAGGCAGTCCTGGCCGCCGCGGTGGAATCAGGCGTCACGTTCTTCGATACCGCGGATGTGTACGGGGACGGCCGCAGCGAGCAGGCGATCGGCGCGTTCCTCGCGGGCAACCCCGGGCTGGACATCACCGTGGCCACCAAAATGGGCCGGCGGCTGGAGCAGCGCCCCGGCAACTACAACCTCGCCAACTTCCGTGAGTGGGCGGACCGCTCACGGCGCAATCTGGGGACCGACTGCCTGGACCTGGTCCAGCTGCACTGCCCGCCGACCGCGGTCTACAGCAGCGCCGAGGTCTACGACGCCCTGGACACGCTGGTGGCGGAAGGGGCGATCAGGAACTACGGCGTCAGCGTCGAGCGCACCGATGAAGCCCTTGAGGCCATCCGGCACCCGGGCACGGCCACCGTGCAGATCATCCTTAACGCCTTCCGGCTCAAGCCGCTGGATGAGGTGCTGCCGGCCGCCGCGGCTGCCGGGGTGGGCATCATCGCCCGGGTGCCGCTGGCCTCGGGACTGCTGTCCGGAAAGTACTCCGGGGAAACGTCCTTCCCGGCGGACGACCACCGGAACTTCAACCGCTCCGGTTCCTCGTTCGACGTCGGGGAGACGTTCTCCGGCGTGGACTACGAACAGGGACTGAAGGCTGTGGCGGAGTTCGAGGAACTGGTGCCCGACGGCGTCACCACGGCGCAGGCGGCCATCGCCTGGATCACCGCGCAGGACGGCGTCAGCACCGTCATCCCGGGTGCCCGTAACGTGGACCAGGTGCGGTCCAACGCGGAGGCGGCCGGGGCCAGCGGAATTGACGCCACGTTCGACGTCGGCGTTCGGGAGATCTACGACCGCCACTTCCGCGCGTCGATCCACCCCCGCTGGTAGCGCAGTGGATGACCACTTCCGCGATCCAAGGCTTCACTGACCGGCTAGCTGCCGTGGAGACGGGGCCGGGCTGCCACAACTTCTTCGATCGTGCCGTTCCGGGGAATGCCCAGCGCCGGCGGAACCTGGAGACCTATCTGCACGAAATGCTGGATCGGCGCCCGGCGGTGCTGCTCCTGGGGGAGGCGCCCGGTTTCCGGGGCATGAGGATCACCGGGATTCCCTTCACCAACCGCTCCATTTTGGCAGCCCCCGCCAACTCTTTCGGGCTGTTCGGGCCGGGGAAAGGCTATGTGCTGCCGGCCGAGTCCGAGGGAATAGCGTCGGAACCGACGGCCACCGTGATGTGGCAGGTCCTGGCCGAGCTGGACTTCCTGCCCTTGCTGTGGAGCGCGTACCCCTTTCACACCCACGTCCCCGGGCGTCCCTTGTCCAACCGGACGCCGACCCTGACGGAGACAGCCATTGGAGTCCCTTTTTGGCAGGAGCTGCTGGACCTGTTCGAGATCCCGACGGTGGTAGCCGTGGGGAACGTGGCCTGCCGCAGCCTGCAGCGAAACGGCATTTCCGTGCCGAAGATCAGGCATCCCGCCCACGGCGGCCGGGCGGGGTTCAAGGAGGGCCTGCAGGAACTTTTGTCGGCCGGACTGGTGCACTAGCACGCGGCCGTGCCCCGTGCCCTGTGCCCGTGCCGGTGAGGCAGTTGCGGCTCGACTAATCGAGCAGGTGCAGCTGTTCGGGCCTGTCGAGGTCCTCGCCGCCGGAGAGGTCGCTGCAGTCCACGGGGTCGATCAGCTCCGGATTGGCCTGCAGAAACAACCGCGCGCCGGCGTCACCCGTTGCCATTCCAGCGGCTTCGGACCGCAAGGTGACATCCAGCAGCAACGGGTGTCCCCGCCTGAGCTCACCATTCGGCTCCCGGTAGGCGGCGGCCGTCACTCGGCCTGGCCGGTGGGCCGCCAGCACACGGGCGACTGTGTCCCGGGTCAGGCCGGGCTGGTCCACCAGCGCGAAGAGCACGTGATCCTCCGGCGCGGCCGTGGCAACTCCCAGCCGGAACGAGCTGCCCATTCCGGTGGCCCAGTCCGGGTTTTCGATGACCCGGTGCCGGCTGAGGTCGGTGCCGGCGCGGACCGTTGCCGAGTCCGCGCCGAGGACTGTCACTACTTCCCGGCAGCCGCCTGCGAGCAGCTCGTCCGCCAGCACTTCAACGAGCGTGCGGCCACGGAACGGCAGCAGCGCCTTGGGCCCGAGTCCCAAGCGCCTGCCGGCCCCGGCCGCGAGCAGCACCGCCGTCGTGCGGAGAGCTCCGCTGTCGTTCATCGTCCCACCCTAACGCGCCGGTCAGGAGTCGCCTCCCGCTCCGCCGGTGGTTCCGGCGTTGACGTCCAGGAGCTTGTAGCGGTCCATGGCGTAGGCGGGTACCCCGGCATCCACCTCTCCGCGCGAGGCCAGCAGCTGCAGGGTCTTCACCACAATCGAGTGGACGTCGTTCTTGAAGAAGCGGCGGGCTGCGGCGCGGGTGTCGGAGAAGCCGAAGCCGTCGGCGCCGAGGGAAGCGAACTGGTGCGGGAGGAACTGGCGGATCTGGTCCGGGACGGCCTTCATGTAGTCCGTGACGGCGACGATCGGTCCGCTGGCGCCGGCGAGCTGCTCGGTGACGAACGGCACGCGGGCGGGCTGGCCGGGGTTGAGGAAGGCTTCTTCTTCGGCGGCGAGCCCGTCGCGGCGCAGTTCGTTCCAGGACGTGACGGACCAGACGTCCGCGGAGACGCCCCAGTCCTCGGCGAGGATCCGCTGGGCCTCCAGGGCCCACGGCACCGAGACTCCGGAGGCCAGGATCTGGCTCTTGGGCCCTTCGACGTCCGACGCCGACACCCGGTAGATGCCTTTCAGCACGCCGTTGACGTCGAGGTTCTCAGGTTCGGCCGGCTGGAAGATCGGCTCGTTGTAGACCGTGAGGTAGTACATGAGGTTCCGGTCGCCGGTGCTGCCCGCGGCGGGGCCGTACATCCGTTCCAGGCCGTCGCGGATGATGTGGCCCATTTCGTACCCAAACGCCGGGTCGTAGGTGATCACGGCCGGGTTGGTCGAGGCCAGGATGGGGGAGTGCCCGTCGGCGTGCTGCAGGCCTTCGCCGGTCAGCGTGGTGCGGCCGGCGGTCGCGCCGATGATGAACCCGCGGGTCATCTGGTCCGCGGCGGCCCAGAAGGAATCGCCGGTGCGCTGGAAGCCGAACATGGAGTAGAACACGTAGACCGGGACGAGCGGTTCGCCGTGCGTGGCGTAGGACGTTCCGGCGGCGGTGAAGGCCGCCACCGCACCGGCCTCGTTAATGCCCGGGTGGATCAGCTGGCCCTGGGCCGATTCCTTGTAGGCCAGGACGAGATCCCGGTCCACGGAGAGGTAGCCCTGGCCGTCCGGATTGTAGATCTTGGCCGAGGGGAAGAACGCATCCATGCCGAAGGTGCGGGACTCATCCGGAACGATCGGGACAATGCGGTGTCCGAACTTTTTATCCCGGAGCAGGTCTTTGAGCAGGCGCACGAAAGTCATGGTGGTGGCGGCCTGCTGTTTCCCGGAACCGCGCTTGGCAACCTCATAGGTTTTGGGGTCCGGCAGCTCCACCGTCGCATGGCCTGCGCGGCGTTCGGGGACGAAGCCGCCGAGTTCCTTGCGGCGGCCCATCAGGTACTGGATCTCGGGGGAGTCCATGCCGGGGTGGTAGTACGGGGGCCGGTAGAGGTCGGCTTCGAGCTGGTCGTCGGTGACCGGGATGCGGAGGTGGTCGCGGAAGGCCTTGAGGTCCGCGAGGGTGAGCTTCTTCATCTGGTGGGTCGCGTTGCGGCCCTCGAAGTGGGTGCCCAGGCCGTAGCCCTTGACCGTGTGGGCCAGGATGACGGTGGGTTTGCCCTTGAACTCGGTCGCGGCCTTGTACGCGGCGTAGACCTTGTTGTAGTCGTGCCCGCCGCGTTTGAGGTTCCAGATCTCGTCGTCGGAGAGGTCCTGGACCAGTTCCTTGGTCTGCGGGGTCTTCCCGAAGAAGTGCTCGCGGACGAACGCGCCGGATTCGGCCTTGTAGGTCTGGTAGTCCCCGTCGACGGTCTCGTTCATGATCTTCACGAGCGAGCCGTCCTCGTCCTTGGCCAGCAGCGAATCCCACTCCCGGCCCCAGACGACCTTGATGACGTTCCAGCCGGCGCCGCGGAAGAACGCCTCGAGTTCCTGCATGATCTTGCCGTTGCCGCGCACGGGCCCGTCGAGGCGCTGGAGGTTGCAGTTGATCACGAAGTTGAGGTTGTCGAGCTTGTCGTTCGCGGCGAGCTGGAGCAGGCCGCGGGACTCGGGCTCGTCCATTTCGCCGTCGCCCAGGAACGCCCAGACCTGCTGGTCGGAAGTGTCCTTGATGCCGCGGTTGTGCAGGTACCGGTTGGACTGGGCCTGGTAGATCGCGTTCATCGGGCCGATGCCCATCGAGACGGTCGGGAATTCCCAAAACTCCGGCATCAGGCGCGGGTGCGGGTAGGAGGACAGGGCGTGGCCTTCCTTGGACTTCTCCTGCCGGAAGCCGTCCAGGTCCTCCTCGGAGAGCCGGCCTTCCATGAACGCGCGGGCGTACATGCCGGGGGACGCGTGGCCCTGGAAGAAGACCTGGTCCCCGCCGCCGGGGTGGTCCTTGCCGCGGAAGAAGTGGTTGAACCCGACCTCGTACAGGGTCGCGGCCCCGGCGTAGGTGGAGATGTGCCCGCCGACGCCGATATCGGCCCGCTGCGCCCGGTGCACCATCACCGCGGCGTTCCAGCGCAGCCAGGCCCGGTACTTCCGCTCGATTTCCTCATCGCCGGGGAACGGCGCTTCCTGGTCCACCGGGATCGTGTTCACGTAGTCCGTGGTGGTGACCATCGGAACCCCGACGCTCTGCGCACCGGCCCGCTGGAGCAGCGCGCGCATGATGTACTGGGCACGCTCGGTGCCCTGATCCTGAATCAGGTCATCCAGGGACTCCAGCCATTCGGCGGTCTCTTCCGGATCACGATCAGGCAGCTGGTTTGTCAACCCGCTGAGGATATGGGAGGTCTCTTCTCCTGCAGCCACGGCAGCCTCGTTTCATCTTTGAATGTCTGGGCTAAGTTTTCATCATATGAAAAAACTTTGTTACCTGACGAGAATATCCGATCACCCCGGCGGGTCAAAATTGACTCGGCAGGGCCGACGGACTAGGGGCGGCTATTGACCGGGCGTGATCTGGGTCATAAACTTCTTTCATTATCCAAAATTGCTTTTCCACGAAGCGGAAATTCTTACGCAAAGAGGCGGAGGACATGCTTCGGGATCAGCCTCTCAGAAGTGGAAGTCGCATGATGCAAGAGACTCCGCCGGTCAGTGTCGACCAGGTCAACCGACCGGCATCCTCAGAATTTGAAACCTATCCCGCTCCCGGCGCCGACGCCCTTTGGCCTGATATCGCGGTTGACGCCGGTGGCTCCGTCAGCCCGTCGCTGTACAACACCGACCTTGCTCCCACCAAAACCGACGGCCGCCGGTGGACTGCCTACAGCATCTTCACCCTGTGGGCCAACGACGTCCACAGCCTTGGCAACTACGCTTTCGCCATCGGCCTGTTCGCTCTTGGCCTGGGCGGCTGGCAAATCCTCTTGGCGCTCGGGATCGGTGCGGCACTGCTCTTTGCCCTGCTGAATTTCTCAGGCTTCATGGGCGTTAAAACCGGCGTGCCGTTCCCCGTAATGAGCCGGATAAGCTTCGGCATCAGGGGAGCCCAGATCCCCAGCCTGCTGCGCGGTGCCGTTGCCATTGCATGGTTCGGCATCCAGACCTATCTGGCGTCCGTCGTTTTCCGCGTCATGCTTGTCGCGGTCGCGCCTTCCCTTGCGGCCCTGGACGGTGATTCAATCCTCGGGTTGTCAACGCTGGGCTGGATCTCCTTCGCGGTCCTCTGGGTCGTCCAGCTCGTCATTGTCAGCTACGGCATGGAAATGATCCGCAAATACGAAGCCTTCGCCGGTCCGATCATTCTCGTCACGATGGCCGCCATCGCCGTCTGGATCTTCGCCGAAGCCGGAGGCTCCATCGCATGGTCCTCCGATAACGCACTCCAAGGCGGAGACATGTGGCTTACGATCTTTGCCGGCGGCGCCCTATGGGTATCCATCTACGGCACCTTTGTCCTGAACTTCTGCGACTTCACCCGCTCCGCCGTTTCCAAGAAGGCCGTCGTTCGCGGAAACTTTTGGGGCATCCCGATCAACATGCTCGTCTTCGGTGCCATCGTCGTCGTGATGGCCGGAGGCCAGTTCAAGATCAACGGCACCATCATCCAGAGCCCGTCGGACATCGTCCAGACCATCCCGAACACGTTGTTCCTTGTCCTGGCCTGCCTCGCCCTGCTGATCCTGACGATCGCCGTCAACCTCATGGCCAACTTCGTCGCTCCGGTGTACGCACTGACCAACCTGTTCCCGAAAAAGCTCAACTTCCGCAAGGCTGCCTGGGTCAGCGGCACTATCGGCCTGGTGATCCTGCCATGGAACCTCTACAACAATCCGCTGGTCATCGTCTACTTCCTCGGAGGATTGGGCGCGCTGCTCGGCCCCCTGTTCGGCGTCGTCATGGCCGACTACTGGCTGATCCGCCGCGGCAAGATCAACGTCCCCGACCTCTACACCGAATCGCCCCTTGGTGCCTACTTCTACACGAAGGGCTACAACCCCAAGGCAATCATCGCCATGGTGCCCGCGGCAGCCGTCGCTCTCCTGATCGCTTTCGTTCCGGCCTTTGCGGCGGCGGCCCCCTTCGCCTGGTTCGTTGCAGCAGGTATCGCAGCGGTCGTCTACTACCAGATCTCCGACCGCAGGCAGCACCACGACGACATCTCCGGTGAAGCCATCGCCGTCGCCAGCACCCACTAAGGAAAACCATGCGCATTCTTGTTGCAAACGTAAACACCACCGAGTCCATGACTGATTCCATTGCCGCACAGGCCCGGCAGGCAGCGGCACCCGGCACGGAGATCGTGGGCCTGACACCGCGCTTTGGAGCCGAATCCTGCGAAGGCAACTTTGAAAGCTACCTTGCCGCCATCGCCGTGATGGACAAGGTGCTGTCCTACCCGGAACCGTACGACGCCGTCATCCAGGCCGGCTACGGCGAACACGGCCGCGAGGGCCTGCAGGAGCTGCTGAACGTTCCGGTGGTGGACATCACCGAAGCGGCCGCCAGCACGGCGATGTTCCTCGGGCACAAGTACTCGGTGGTCACCACCCTGGACCGGACCGTGCCGCTCATCGAGGACCGGCTGAAGCTTGCCGGGCTCGACAGCCGCTGCGCTTCCGTACGTGCCAGCGGCATGGCCGTCCTGGAGCTCGAGGAGGAACCCGAGCGCGCCGTGGAAGCCATCATCGAACAGGCTTTGCTTGCTGTCAGGCAGGACAAGGCTGAAGTCATCGTCCTGGGCTGCGGGGGGATGGCCGGCCTGGACGAGCAAATCCGCCAGCGCGCGGGTGTCCCGGTGGTCGACGGCGTGGCCGCCGCCGTGACCATCGCGGAATCCCTCGTCCGGCTGGGACTCTCCACCTCCAAGGTCCGCACCTACGCCCCGCCCCGCCCCAAGAAAGTGCTCGGCTGGCCGCTGACAGCCGGGGACGTTCTCGCCGGCCGGTAGGCGAAGCCCCGACTAAACCGGGAGGCCCCCGCACGGATCATCCGGGCGGGGGCTCTGCCGGTCAAACACCAGCCCAACCCGGGCAACGCCCTTTACCGCAACACGGAGGTCTGCACCATGTCCCACCAGCACGGTCCCGGCTCGCACGACGAGCACGGGCATCCGCATCTGATTGACCCGGAGCCGTGGGGCACCGGTGACCCCGCGGTCGAGGAAATCTCAAGGGGAGAGCCAGCCGTCCCGGAGCAGGTGCCTGCGGGCGTGAGCCCCCGACTCTACAACGAGGACCTGGCTCCCACCACGCGCAAGGGCCGCACGTGGCACGCCTACAGCATCTTCACGCTCTGGGCGAATGACGTGCACTCGCTGGGCAACTACGTGTTCGCCATGGGACTGTTCGCCCTGGGACTGGGCGCCTGGCAGATCATGCTCGCCTTCCTGCTCGGCGCCGTCCTGCTGTTCCTGCTCCTGAACCTCTCCGGGTTCATGGGCGAGCGGACGGGCGTGCCGTTCCCGGTCATGAGTAGGATCGCGTTCGGCATCCGTGGCTCCAACATCCCCGCCATCATCCGCGGCGCCGTGGCCGTGGCCTGGTTCGGCATCCAGACCTACCTGGCCTCGGTGGTGCTCCGGGTGCTCATCTTGGCCCTCGCGCCGGCCCTGGCGCCGCTCGATGCGGACTCGTTCCTCGGACTCTCGACGCTGGGCTGGATCTCGTTCGTTGCGCTGTGGGCGGTGCAGACCGTAATCGTGAGCTTTGGGATGGAGATGATCCGCAGGTACGAGGCCTTCGCCGGCCCCATCATCCTGGTCACCATGCTCGCGCTGGCCGTCTGGATGTTGGTGGAGGCCGGCGGGTCCATCGCCTGGTCCACCGCCGATTCGCTGACCGGCACCGAGATGTGGGTGCGGATTTTCCAGTCCGCAGCGCTTTGGGTGGTCGTCTACGGGACGTTCGTGCTGAACTTCTGCGACTTCACCCGGGGCGCGCCCTCGGAACGGTCGGTGGTGCGCGGCAACTTCTTCGGCATCCCCATCAACATGATCTTCTTCGCCGCCATTGTCATCGTCCTCTGCGGCGCCCGGTACAAGATCGACGGGACGGTCATCGAGTCGCCCACCGACGTCGTAAACGCCATCCCGAACACATTCCTGCTGGTGCTGGCCTGCCTGGCCCTGATCATCCTGACGGTGGCCGTGAACCTCATGGCCAACTTCGTGGCGCCCATCTACACGCTGGCCCACCTTTTCCCGCGGACCCTGGACTTCCGCCGGGCAGCCATCATCTCCGCGGTGATCGGCCTGGTGATCCTGCCGTGGAACCTGTACAACTCGCCCGTGGTCATCGTCTACTTCCTCGGCGGGCTGGGCGCCCTCCTGGGGCCGCTGTTCGGCGTGATCATGGCCGACTACTGGCTGGTCCGGAGGGGCCGGGTCAACGTTCCGGAACTGTACTCGGAGTCGCCTGACGGGGAGTACGCGTACACGCGTGGCGTCAACCGGAAGGCTGTCATCGCGGGCACACCGGCTGCGATAGTCGCCCTGGTGCTGGCTCTCGTCCCTGAGTTCACCTACGTCTCCGGCTTCTCCTGGTTCGTCGGCGCGATCCTGGCCGCCGTCGTGTACCTGCTGATCATGGACCGCCACGCACCGTTCCACGCCGTCGACGGCGAAGAGATCGCCGTCGCGCCGAAGCACTGACCGGCCCGGTCACTTCCCAGTTAGAGTCGCTCGATCGTTTCGGCGGCGATGCCGAAAGACAGGGTCATGCCGATTCCGGAGGTTACGGTGATGGCGGTTGTGGTGGAACCGATGTCTTCGACGAGCAGGGAGGTCAGCGGGCTGGAGGCATATATTCCTTGCCAGCGCTGGGTGACGATCAGAGGCGAGCCGAGAAGCTTCTCGACCTCGCGTACAAGCCGTGAGGTCATCCACTCGTCCTGGAATGGACCTATGGTCTGGCCGTACACGTGGCTGTCGCCGAGGAGGACTGTCCCGTCGGGGCGGCGGGTGAACATGACGTTCGCACCCATGTCGATCAGTTCCGGGCTGTGGCTGTAAATTTCCTGGCGGAGCGCGTCCGCCGCAGGCATGGTGGTGAAGCCGTCATACCGGGTCATGGATGTTCCCGTCAGCACGGCCGAGTCCAGCTTGTAGCCTGGCGGTGCAGGTGCCATCGCCATCTGCAGGGCGCAGCGCTGGACCTGGTAACGGGCGGCGACGTCCGGTAGCAGGTAGTCCAGGTCATGACCGACACAGACGAGGACTTTGCCGGCGTGGAAGTCGCCCCGGCTGGTGATGACGCTGCCGCCCTCCTGGATGTCCTTGACCGCTGTCCCCCAAAGGAATTTGATCCCGTCCTGGTTCTGCAGCCAGTCGGCGATATCGGGGGCGGCGGTGCGCGGGTCCACACGCAGGTCTGCAGGGAGGAACGCCCCGCCGCAGATGGTGGGGTCGGGGGTGCCAGCTGACGTGAGCCGCCTCGTCGTCTGCTCGGCTGTCAGCAGCTGCACGTTATCGGTACCTCGTTTGTCGCTGAGCTGTTCGAGGACGGCCAGTTCTGTCTGGCTTCGGGCAACGACGACGGCTCCGGCCTCGGGCGCCCAGAAACCGATGGCTTGGGCGGCCGCGAGCCAGCCTTCCCGGGACCTGTAGGCGGTATCGAGGTGTTCGCCGTCCTGGGCTGTGATGCAGCAGTGACCGAAGTTTCGAATGGAGGCACCGTTGGGTTTGGCGTCCCGTTCGATGATCCGCACGGTATAGCCCTTGCGGTGGGCCTGGAAGGCGTGGGCCAGGCCGACGATGCCTGCTCCGATAATGATGAGATCCGTGTGCTCGTCTTTGAGGTTGTCTGTGGGATCGGGGGTGGTCATGGGTCCTGCCTTTCTGACAAGGGGGTTGTGCCGGCCGGCGGGAAGTGTCGGTCCTGAACGGTGCGTGGTCAGGGCCATCCGTGCATCTTTTGGATCATCTCAACGAATGACTGCTCAACCGGGGTCAGCAACTGCCCGGCCATCCGGACGAGTGATACGGGGCGGTGGCGCGGTGCGGGATGGATATTGAGTCTGACGAGTTCACCGGACCGCAGGTCCGGTGCTACGACGTGTTCGGATATCAGCGCCAGGCCAAGTCCGGCACGGACCGATTCCCTTGCCGCCTCCGAGGTCCAGATTGTCCACTGCTCGGTCTGGGTGAGCTTCCATTCGGCCAGGGATTGGTCCTGATCAAACCGGGTTGAGGAGCCGATCTCCCGTAACAGGAACCGTTCGCCTTCAAGGTCGGCGGGGGTGAGGTCGCGTCCGGCCAGAGGGTTGGCCCTGCCGGCAACCAGCACCAGCGCGTCATCAAAGATCACGGTCCCTTCCAGCTGCTCGTGGTCGATTTCACCGGCGCAGATGGCAAGGCTCACCTCCCGATTGATCAGCCAGTCGGCAACTCTCTCGGTGTTTCCTACCCGCAACTCGGTTCTAAGCCCGTTGTTCTCTGCCAAGAAGCGGCTTAGCGCCCGGGGGAGCAGGTAGGACCCGAGCGTGCTGGTGCCAGCCACGGAGAGTTTGCGGTCTTGGATTCCTTGAGCGGCTGCGACGTCCGCATCGACCTGGTCCATGACCTCAAAGATCGCCCGTGCGTGATCGGCGAGAACCTGCCCTGCCGGTGTCAGTGAGGCACCGGCAGGGCCCCGGTCCAAAAGATGCGCGGCCAGGGAGGTCTCGAGGCTGCGTACTTGGGCCGATACCGACGGCTGGCTCATGAAGAGCCTGCGGGCTGCTGCCGAGAAACTTCCTGTCTCGACAACGGCCAGAAAGATCCGCAGTCCCTGGATGCTCAGATTCATGATCATGAACCTAGCCGGTGGTTCTCACGCTGGGAAGCTGATGCACGCGGACCTCCACTCCATGTAAAAGTCCCAGGTTTCCGGCGAGCATTCCGGTGCGCCGTACTGGGAAAGCTTCGCCCCCATGTGCGGCATATGCGGCCATGCCCCAACACCCGGGCGGTTGACGTGCAGCATGCCCGCTTCGAAGCGATGCAACGCGTCATAAATGTGGCTGCGGTTGTTGGTGAAGATCGTCCCGGACATCCCGTACCGGACGGAATTGGAGATGTCCATGGCATGGTCGAAGTTCTCCGCATCGATTACTGCCAGGACAGGTCCGAAGACTTCCTCCATGGCCAGTTCGGAGTATGGGGCCACATCCGTCAGGAGTGTGGGCTCCATGAAGTAGCCGTGGGCCAGGTTCCCGGCCGCAACTGCGGAGCCGCCCGTGCGTACCGAGGCTCCTTCACTGCGGGCTTGCTCAATTGCCCGCACACAGGCGCTCAGGCGGTCCTCGTTCACCACTGGTCCAAGCCGTGTGGCGCTGTCGAGCGGGTCACCGATGGTCAGTTCCGCAATCCTGCCCAGCACCTTGCCGACCAGCTGTTCGCGGACCTGGCGTTCGACGACGACCCGGCTCGTGGCGCTGCAGCGCTGCCCTGCCTGGCCGAAAGCCCCGTGGAGAACGGCGTCCGCGGCGAGGTCCAGATCAGCGTCAGCCAGCACGATCAGTGCGTTTTTCCCGCCCAGTTCGAGTTGGGTTCTGGCTAGCCTGGGCGCCGCTGCCTTCTGGATCTCCAGACCGACCCCCAGCGAGCCGGTGAAGGAGATGCCCTTCACGTCCGGGTGATTGCTCAGTGTTTCACCAGGTTCCCTGTCGCCCTGGACCAGATTCAGTACACCGGGCGGCACCCCGGCCTCGACGAAAATCTCCACGAGCAGGGCAGCGGTGTGCGGCGCCAGGGGGGACGGCTTGAGGATTGCGGTGCAGCCGGAGAGGAGGGCCGGGGCCATCTTCCACACCGGGATGGCCAGCGGAAAGTTCCAGGGCGTAATCAGCGCCACGATGCCGATCGGCTTTCGCCATGTCAGCGCCATGCTCCGCGGTTCGTCGGCGGGAAGTGTTGAACCCGAGAGCCTGCGGCCTTCTCCGGCGATGTACCGCAGGATGTCGACGGCTCGCTGGGCCTCGCCCAGCGATTCACGCAGGCATTTGCCCTGTTCCCTGGTGACGGCACGCGCCAGTTCGTCCTTTCGACGCACTAGGATCTCGGCGGCGGAGAACAGGATGTCGCCCCTTTTGATCGAGCCGAGGGAGTCCCAGTGCTGCCGGGCCTTGTCTGCTGCGCCTATCGCGTCAAGGGCATCCTGACTGGAAGAGTCGGGAAAGTGCCCAATCAGGTCCCGGGCGTCAGCCGGATTCGTGTTGGCGAACGTGGAACCCCCGGAAGCTGGCCGCCATTGGCCGTCAATGTAATTCAAGTTCAGTTCTGAATCATTTAATATATTCATTTTTCCTCTGTTGGTTTCTGGACGCGCAGGTCGTGAAGGCACTGTCTGGTGCAGGGTCATCAGACACTGATAGGCCGTTTGTTCCAGGAGGGCAGGAGCACTAGAACGGCAACCAGGGCTGCGCCTGCGAACATGTAGAAGATCACGATGCCGGAAAAGAAACCGGGAAGGAGCCCGCCGAGGATTGCCCCGAGGGAGCCACAGCCGTTGACGAATCCAGTGGCACCGGCTGCGTACTTGGAGGTGCCGAAGTCAACTGCGGCGACGCCCGAGATCATCGCATCGGAGGCATAGGCGGTCAGTCCGATGAAGGCGAGAAGCGCCACGATCAGGGGTAGCGAGCCGGTTTGCGTGACGACCTGCCAGAGTGCGAGTGCCACGACCATCAGCAACAGGCAGAGGACGCTGGGCGGGACGCGCCGGGCACCGAAGACGGTGTCAGACATCCAGCCGGCCAGGACAGGTGCGATCATTCCGGTCACACCGAAGGCAACGGGTAGCATGATGGCTGTCATGGCGCTCAGGTCAGGCATGGCTTCGAGGACCAGCACCGGACCCCAGAGCAGGATCGCGTACCGCGCGGGTTTAATCAGAAAGTACACGATGCCGAGCCGGAGGACCATGGGATCATACCGGACCGCGGCCAGCAGGTCGCTTGCTGAGAACTTCGTCCTGGTCCCGCTGCCTGGCGGAGACTTTGACCCCCTTTCATGCTCGGTATCCAGCAGCGAGGGGTCCTCGTCGATTCCCGGCAGTCCCACCTCTTGCGGAGAGTTCCGCTGGAAGATGAGGAATAGGACGAAAGCGATCATGATGATACTGGCGCCCGCGACGAAGGCCCACCGCCAACTGTCAAAAAGCGAGTAGGCGACCCAGCCGGTCACCGGTGCGCCTGCGAGGCCCCCGAAAGCATAGCTGGTGGAGAAAAAGCCCATGGCGCGTCCACGCTTGCTGATGGTGAAAAACGAAGCGATGTTCTTGCTCAGTGCGGACCAGCCGGTTGATTGAGCCAAGCCCTGGACGATCATCAGGGGCAGGAACAGTGCCACGGCCGGGACAACGCCCATCAGCAGTGAAGCGACGGCCGCCATGACCATTCCTCCGGCGACGACGACACGGGTACCGTATTTTTCTGCGCACGCTCCCCAGACAAACTGGCCGATGGCGTAGGCAGCCAGATAAGCGGAGTCGAGGAGTCCGAGTGTCTGGCGGGTGAGGAAGCCTTCTTCGAGGATTCCGACTTTAGCGGCGGAAAATGCTGACCGGGGGAAGTAAAAGGCCGCGTACGCGAGCCAGGAGAGCGCGAAGATCCTGATTTGCCATTTCAACAGCTCCTGCCGTTTCGTGGAGGTCTTCGGGTCCCCTAAAAGAGCTTCTGAGGGATGGGTTTGTACTGGGGTCTGGGGTGGGCTTGAATCGGACATTGCTAGTCCTCTCGTCATGCAAACCTGTGAGTCGGCGTGCCCTCGCAGGGCAGCGCCTGTTGGGCCGCCGTTACGGCCGGCCCTGCGACAGATGAATCAGCTGATTTCCGCAAGCTCCACGGAGGCGTGGGTTGTAGCGACCCAAAACGCGTCGTAGTTGTGGGCGATGGCCGTATCACCGTTAGGGGCCGTACTTGCTGTCGCCGTCGGTGTCGGCAAAATCCGGTTGACGAAGAACGGGATGTTCAGCTCGCCCAGGCCCCCGTGCGAACGCAACGGGACCTCCAGGTTGCCCAGATCGTGCCAGGCAGCATAGCGTCCCAGCGCCGTGTTCTTGTCCGAAAGCACCGTGAGGTCACCCATCCGGTCCAAGGGCATGTCGAACAGTTTGGCTGCTTCCTCGGATCGGTAGACGCCGGAGATGCCCTCCCGGCCCTCCAGCGCGGCCAACACTGTGTCGCGGTTTGCATTGTCGGGCAGGTATACGTTCGCGAAGGAACCCAGGGCGCCGTGGTGGACAGTGTAGGGATCGGTGATGGGAAGAATGACACGGCTGCCGCCTTCGGGGGCGTCACCGGCGACACCCAGAACGCGGTTAACTTCTTCCTCCAAGTAGATGACCTGAGGGGTGCCATCGCTCTTGTGCTTGGGGCTCATACCGTGGTCGGCGGTGATGACGACAATGGCGCCGAGTTCATCAAGAGCTGCGGCATAGTGGTCGATCATGGAGTAGAAGTCGTTGGCCGTCTCAGTTCCGGGGGCGTTCTTGTGCTGAATGTAGTCAGTCAAGGTCAGGAACATCAGGTCAGGGGTGCGGTCCTGCAGGATTCGCACTCCTGCAGCGAGCACGAACTCGCTGAGTCCGGCCGAATATACCTCCGGAAGATTCATGTCGACCATTTTCATCACGGCGTCGATGCCGTTGGATTCCTTCGTGGCCTGATGCGCTTTCTCCGCTGAGAAGCAAATGCCCTTGTTGATGGGTTCGACCATGGCACCGGAGCCGGCCGGGTCCAGGCCCGGCTGGGTGAGGCCGGCGGCGAGGAGCCGGGAGAGCTTGTCCTTGGCCGTGACGACCGCGACCGAGAGTCCTGCTGCGGCTGCGGCGGCGAAGATCGTCGGAGCCCGCAGGAACTTCGGGTCGTTCATCAGGACTTCTTCTCCTGATTCGGGGTCCAGGATGTAGTTGCCGCAAATTCCGTGGACAGCAGGGGGGCGGCCGGTGGCGATGGACATGTTGTTCGGGTTTGTCAGGGTGGGGACGGCGCAGTGGGCGGCCCAGGAGGTGCCCCGCGAAGCCAAAAGTTCGCTTAGCCACGGCATCCGCCCCGCGGCAAGCGCTTCCTCATGATAAGCGGGCTCACTGCCGTCAATGCAGATGACGACGACAGGCGCATCCGAAAATGCATAGCTGCGGCCGTTCACTGAAAATTCCGTCGATGACATAGGGTTCCTACTCTCGGGGTCTGCCGGTTCATCATCGCCTGGCGACGTACGGCAAGGTTCGTAACTGGTGAGATTAAGCATCCGCAGGAACCACTGAACCCGATAGACCCCAAAAAACTATGCTGGGTATCGGCTGATGCTATGGCGAACATACTTGGAGCCACATCGTTTTTGGCACGTGCCCGCTGGTGAAGGCCGCAGGAACGAGGCCAGGGTGGATGGCGCGTAGCAGGCGTTGAAAACACGTTTATCCCGCCGTGGCGCAACCAGGCCATGTCATCGCTCGAGTCGGCACCGGCCACCACACCGGCCAGCAGGACCAAGGGAACTCGTCGAGGGATTCCCTGGTCGGGAGGGCGGCCAGGGGAGTGGGTGTGTACCGCCAGGGCGGGGTTCTTTACACGCCGCCGCGGCGGATCAGTTTGCCGCTTGGTGTCCGGCCGTCGACCTCGTGTCCGCGCAGGAACGTCTTCCGGACCACGCCGGAGAGGGCCTTGCCGTCGTACGGGGTGATGGGGTTCTTGTGCTTGAGCTTGGATACGTCCACGACGAAGGCCTCGTCGGGGGCGAAGACGGAGAAGTCGGCGTCGTAGCCGAGGGCGAGCTTGCCCTTGTTGGAGAGGCGCGCGAGCGCGGCGGGCTTCTCGGCCATCCAGCTGATCACCTGCTCCAGCGGGATGCCGCGGTGCCGGGCTTCGGTCCAGATCAGGGACAGGCCCAGCTGCAGTGAGGAGACGCCGCCCCAGGCCACGGCGAAGTCGCCGTTTTCCAGGTCCTTGAGGTCCAGGGTGCTGGGGGAGTGGTCCGAGACGATGCAGTCGATGGTGCCGTCCTGCAGGCCCTTCCAGAGCAGCTCGCGGTTGGAGGCCTCGCGGATCGGGGGGCAGCATTTGTACGCGGTGGCGCCGTTGGGGATTTCCTCGGCCATGAGGGTGAGGTAGTGCGGGCACGTCTCTACGGTGAGGTGGACGCCGTCGCGCTTGGCGGTGGCGATCATCGGCAGCGCGTCGGAGGACGAGAGGTGCAGGATGTGGGCGCGGGCGCCGGTCCAGCGGGCGCGCTCAATGACTTCGGCGATGGCCTTGTTCTCGGCGCCGCGGGGGCGGGAGGCCAGGAACGTTGCGTACTGGTCGCCGCCGGGATGGGGCGCGTGGTCGATCGCGTGGGAGTCCTCGGCGTGGACGATCATGAGGGAGTCGAAGGATTTGAGCTCGGCCATGTCCTGCTCCATCTCGTCCGCTTCCAGGTGCGGGAACTCGTCCACCCCGGAATGCAGCAGGAAGCACTTGAAACCGAACACGCCCTCGTCGTGCAGCCCGCGCAGGTCCGCCTTGTTGCCGGGCACGGCGCCGCCCCAGAACCCGACGTCCACGAACGCCTGCTCCTGGGCGACCTCGCGCTTGAGCTTGAGCGCTTCCACCGTGGTGGTGGGCGGAATGCTGTTCAGCGGCATATCGATGATGGTCGTGACGCCACCGGCCGCCGCGGCACGGGTGGCGGACGCGAAACCCTCCCACTCGGTGCGCCCCGGTTCGTTGACGTGCACGTGGGTGTCCACGAGGCCCGGGATGACGGTCTCGTCGTCGGCAAGTTCGATCAGCTGAGCACCGGACAGGCCGTTGCCGAGCGGCTCGATGGCGACAATTTTGCCGCCCCGGACGCCTACTTCACGCGCCGCGATCCCGGCGGTGGTAAGAATTCGCTGGCCCCGGATGACGAGGTCAAAGGTTTCCTTAGACATTGAGGTGCTCCTTGGGGATTATGTTTGCCGACGGGCCGGCTGAGGGTGGGTTGCTGCGGAGCTGTCCGCTGATTGTCGTGGCCGCCTGTTTAGTCCAGCAGCGCGTTTAGTCCAGCAGCGCGATGATTGCGGTCGGGGCGTCCTGGCCGTGTTCGGCCAGGTCCTCGAACTCGTTGACGGCGTTGATTTCAGTGCCCATGGAAATGTTGGTGATTTTTTCCAGGATTACTTCGACCACTACGGGGACGTTGAACTCGCTCATCAGCGCCTTGGCTTTCTCGAACGCCGCGGGCAGATCACTGGGGTCTGACACGCGGATGGCTTTGCAGCCGAGTCCTTCAGCGACCTTGAGGTGGTCCACGCCGTAACCGTTCGTTTCCGGGGAGTTGATGTTATCGAACGCCAGGGACACGTTCTGTTCCATCTTGAAGCCGCGCTGGGACTGGCGGATCAGGCCCAGGTAGGAGTTGTTCACCACCACGTGGACATAGGGAAGATTAAACTGCGCGCCCACGGCCAGTTCCTCGATCATGAACTGGAAGTCGTAGTCGCCGGACAGCGCGACCACGGTCTCGCCCGGCTTGCCGCGGACAACGCCCAGGGCGGCAGGACCGGTCCAGCCCAGCGGGCCGGCCTGGCCGGCGTTGATCCACTTCCGTGGACCGAAGACGTGCAGCATCTGGGCGCCGGCGATCTGGGAGAGGCCAATGGTGGTCACGTAGGTGGTGTCCTGGCCGAAGGACTTGTTCATCTCCTCGTAGACGCGCTGCGGCTTGATCGGGACGTTCTCGAAGTGCGTCTTGCGCTGCAGCGAGCCCTTGCGCTCGGCGCATTCGGCTACCCAGCCGGAGTAATCCGGCAAGGTCCTGGAGGCCTTGCGTTCCCGGGCCAGCTCGACCAGGCCCTCCAGCGCCGCACCGGCGTCGGAGGCGATGCCGAGGTCCGGGGAGAACACGCGGCCGATCTGCGTCGGCTCGATGTCCACGTGCACGAATGTGCGTCCGGCCGTGTACGTGTCCAGGCCGCCGGTGTGGCGGTTGGCCCAGCGGTTGCCGATGCCGATCACGAAGTCCGACGCCAGCATGGTCTCGTTGCCGTAGCGGTGCGAGGTCTGCAGGCCCACCATGCCGGCCATCAGCGGGTGGTCATCCGGGATGGCGCCCCAGCCCATCAGGGTCGGGATCACGGGAACATTGAGCAGCTCGGCCAGTTCCACCAGCTGCGCGGAGGCGCCGGCGTTGATGATGCCGCCGCCTGCCACAATCAGCGGGTGCCGGGCAGCGGTGAGCATGTCCAGCGCCTTGGTCAGCTGCTTGCGGCTGGCCCTGGGCTTTTCCACGGGCAGCGGCTCATAGGTGTCGATGTCGAACTCGATCTCGGCCATCTGCACATCGAAGGGCAGATCCAGCAGCACCGGGCCGGGCCGGCCGGAACGCATCAGCTGGAAGGCCTTCTGGAACGCACCCGGAATCTGGCCCGGTTCCAGCACGGTCATGGCCATCTTGGTGACGGGCTTGGCGATGGACTCGATGTCCACGGCCTGAAAATCTTCCTTGTGCAGCTTGGCCACAGGGGCCTGGCCGGTGATGCAGAGCATGGGGATGGAGTCCGCCCACGCCGCATACAGGCCGGTGATCATGTCCGTGCCGGCGGGTCCTGAGGTGCCGACGCAGATGCCGATGTTGCCGTCCTTCGCGCGGCTGTAGCCATCGGCCATGTGGGAGGCGCCTTCAACGTGCCGGGCCAGGGTGTGACGGATGCCGCCGTGCTCCCGCATGGCAGAGTAGAACGGGTTGATTGCCGCCCCTGGCAGGCCGAACGCCTCGGTGGCGCCCTCCTTTTCCAGGATGGCGACGACTGCGTCTACGGTGCGCATCTTCGTCATGGTGTTCTCCTTGAAAGTCTTTGGCGGGTTGGTGCTGCGCTGAAGCGCCGAGCGAGGGATGCCGGGTGGCTGCTGGTGCTGCGGTATTGCCGCGATGTTACTTGCGGCCGCTGAGTTTCAGGGTCTGCTTGAAGAGCCCGGAGTGATCCAGGCCGCCGTCACCCTGGTTGACGGCGGCGGCGACCAGCTGGGCTGCGACGGCGCCGAGCGGGATGGCGACGTTGGCTTCGCGGGCCGCGGAGGTGACGATCCCCATGTCCTTGTGGTGCAGGGCCAGGCGGAAGCCGGGCTCGAAGTCGCGGTCCAGCATCTTCTGGCCCTTCTGCTCCAGGACCTTGGAGCCCGCAAGGCCCCCGCCGAGAACCTTGAGGGCGGCGTCGGTGTCCACGCCGTAGGCCTCAAGGAAGGCGATGGCCTCGCCGAGGACCTCGATGTTCACGGCGACGATCAGCTGGTTGGCGGCCTTCACGGTCTGGCCGGAGCCGGACGGACCCACATGGACGATGGTCTTGCCCACAGCGTTCAGGACGTCCCGCGCCGCATCGAAGTCGGCGGCTTCGCCGCCCACCATGATGGAGAGCGCGGCGCTAATGGCGCCCTGTTCGCCGCCGGAGACCGGGGCGTCGAGGGCGCGGATGCCGGCGGCCTTGGCGTCGTCTGCAAGCCGCTTCGCAACGTCCGGGCGGATGCTGCTGGCATCGATCCACAAGGTGCCCTGCTTGGCGTTGGCGAACAGACCCCCGGGCCCGCTGACCACATCTTCGACGTCGGGGGAGTCCGGGACCATGGTGATCACGATGTCGGCGTCGTTCACGGCATCAGCGATGCTCACGGCGCCGCGGCCGCCTTGTGCGATCAGCGCGTCAATCTTGTCCTGGCTCCGGTTGAAGCCCGTGACGCTGTGGCCGGCCTTGACCAGATTGATGGCCATGGGAAGACCCATGATTCCGAGACCGATGACTGCAACGTTGCTCATAACGATTCCTTTGCTGATTTCGTTTGACCGGCTGGGCGTTGATGCGAGGCCCGTTAGCGGAGGACCCAGCCGAAGGCTGTTTCGGCGGGTTCCTTGTATTCCAGGCCGGTATAGCCGGCGTAGCCGAGTTCGCGGCTGCGTTCGATCCATTCGCCGAGCGGCAGATCACCGCTTCCGGGGGCTCCGCGGCCGGGACTGTCGGCAATCTGGATATGGCCGAAGTCCTTGGCATGGTTCTCGATGACCGCCGCGACGTCGTCACCGTTGACCGCCAGATGATAGAAGTCCGCGAGGAGCTTGACGTTCTCCATACCGGATTCGGCCTTGACCCGGGCAATCACGTCCAGGACGTCGGCGGCGGTCAGGAGTGGATATCTCGGTGCTCCGCTGACCGGCTCCAGCAATACGGTCCCCCCGATCCGGGCGATACCGGCGGCGGCGGCCGCGAGGTTTTCGGCGCCGACGGCGTCCTGCTTTTCGGCAGATTCCCCGTCGATGCGGTTGCCGTAGAGAGCATTGAACGCCTTGCAGCCGAGGTGTGCGCCGATGCCGGCGACGGCATCGATGTTGTCCAGGAACTCGGCCGATCGCGAAGGCCAGGACACCAGGCCGCGGTCACCGCCCGGCATGTTGCCGGCATTGAAGTTCAGGCCGGTGAGTTGGACGCCGGCGTCGGTGATGGCGCGCTCGAAAGCGGTAACGTGGGCGTCCCCCGGGACCGAGGTGTCAAAGGGCCACCAGAATTCGACGGCGTCAAAGCCTGCTGCCTTGGCTGCGGCGGGGCGCTGCAGGAGCGGCAGTTCGGTCAGCAGGATGGAGCAGTTTACGGAGTACGTCATTGATCCGTCCTTATTGGCTCTATCGGCAAACGATGTATTTCATAATACGGAATCTTTATCTTGCTTTATGAAAAGGTTAGGGTGGTAATGGTTGCCCGTCAACCCCGAGTCCTCAGGCGCGGCCGGTTGGGCACAGGCGCCCGGACCGTGGCCGGGGTGCCTGGCATTCTAGGTCAGCCGGATCTGGCGGTTGACGTCCTTGTACAGCAGGTAGCGGAAGTTGCCCGGGCCGCCGGCGTAGCAGGCCTGCGGGCAGAAGGCGCGGAGCCACATGAAGTCGCCGGCCTCCACTTCCACCCAGTCGTCGTTGAGCCGGTAGACGGCCTTGCCTTCCAGGACGAACAGCCCGTGCTCCATGACATGGGTTTCAGCGAACGGGATGGAGGCGCCCGGCTTGAAGGTGACGATGTTGACGTGCATGTCGTGCGCCAGGTCGTCCGGGTCCACGAACCGCGTGGTGGCCCAGGCGCCGTCCGTCCCGGGCATGGGCCGCGGCTCCACGTCCTGGTCGCGGGTGACGAAGGACTTCGCGATGTACCCCTCGAGCGGTTCGTAGGCCTTGCGGACCCAGTGGAACGACGCCGCCTCACCGCCGGCAGGCGCGTCATTGCTGACCTTCCAGTCTGAACCCGCTGCGAGGTACGCATAGCCCCCCTCTTCAATCCGGTGGATGTCGCCGTCCAGCGTCAGCGAGAGCGAGCCCTTGGTCAGGAAGATGACGCCCTCGACGCCGGCCTCCACCTCCGGTTTGTCGCTGCGGCCGCCGGGGGCCACCTCGACGATGAGCTGGCTGAAGGTGGTGGCGAAGCCGGCGATGGGCCGGGCTATGATCCAGGATCTGGTCTTGGTCCAGCCGGGCAGATTGGACGTGACGATGTCACGCATGACGCCCTTCGGAATGACCGTGTAGGCCTCCTTGACCACGGCCCGGTCGGTGAGGAGCTGTGTCTGCGGGGGCAGGCCGCCTTCGGGGGAAAAGTAGTTGCTCATGAGTTTGCTCCTTGCGGTTGTGAGGACTGCGCGGCGAGCCTTGGGTGGGCCAGCACAATGAGTTGGGAAAGTTCGACGCCTGTGAGCGCCTGCACGTCAGCGGCACCTGCAGCGCCGCACTGGACGCCCCGAAGGACGAAGGCGGCGAGGGCCCGGGCGGCAGCGGGGTTCGTCCATGAGCGTGTCAGTGGCGGTGAGCTGCGCGTCGACGCTGGCCAGATCCTTCCTGGAAAGAGAGGGCGTGGGGGATACCGCCATCCGTCAGCCCACCAGTTCGTAGGCGGGAAGGGTGAGGAAATCGGTGTACTCCTCGGAGAGGCAGATATCCGCGATGAGGTTGCTGGCCGGGCCGTAGTACAGGCGGAAGGCTTCGTCGCCGAACTCGGCCCGCAGCCGTCCGGTCTCCTCGCCCAGGATCCGCTCCACCAGCTCGCGGGTCACGGTGTTGCCCGTGTCCGCCAAGACGGACTTGTTACGGATCTGCTGCCAGACCTGGGACCGGGAGATTTCCGCTGTAGCGGCATCTTCCATCAGGTTGTGGATGGCCACTGCGCCGCTTCCGGAGAGCCAGACGGCCGTATAGGCGACGGCGACGTACAGGTTCAGCCGCAGCCCGGTTTCGGTGACCTGCCCCTTCGCGGAGGCGATGTCCAGCAGCTGCTCGGTGGTCACCGAGACCTCCGGGCGTTGCTTGTCCAGCTGGTTCGGGCGGTCGCCGAGGACAGCATCGAACACTTCCTGGCAGATGGGGACCAGATCCGGGTGGGCCACCCACGAACCGTCAAAGCCGTCGTTGGCCTCGCGGGTCTTGTCCGCACGGACTTTCTCGAAGGCCGCCGCGGTGACCTCGGGGTGGCGGCGGTTGGGGATCACGGCTGCCATCCCGCCCATGGCGAAGGCACCGCGGTGGTGGCAGGTCTTGACCAGGAGCTCGGTGTAGGCGCGCATGAACGGCGCTGTCATCGCCACCGAGGCGCGGTCCGGGAGGACGAACTCCGGGCCGGCATCGCGGAAATACTTGATGATGCTGAAGAGGTAGTCCCAGCGCCCGGCGTTGAGGCCGGAGGCGTGATCACGCAGTTCATAGAGGATCTCGTCCATCTCGAACGCGGCCGGGATGGTCTCGATCAGCACCGTGGCCCGGACCGTGCCCTGCGGGATGCCCAGGTAGTCCTGCGCGAAGATGAACACATCGTTCCACAGCCGGGCCTCGAGGTGGCTCTCCATCTTCGGCAGGTAGTAATACGGACCCTGCCCGTTCTTCAGCAGCCGTTCGGCCAGGTGGAAGAAGTGCAGGCCGAAGTCCACCAGGGCACCCACGGCCGGTTCGCCGTCTAGCAGTACGTGCTTTTCCGGCATGTGCCAGCCGCGCGGCCGGGCCACTACGACGGCCAGCGGCGCGTCCGTGCGGAGCCTGTACTCCTTGCCCTCCGCCGAGGTGAAGCTCAGCGTGCCGTCAGCCGCGTCGCGCAGGTTGAGGATGGAACCCACCACGTTTGACCACGCGGGCGTGCTGGCGTCCTCGAGGTCCGCCAGCCACACCTTGGCCCCGGAGTTGAGCGCGTTGATGGCCATCTTCGCGGGGGAGGCCGGGCCGGTCATTTCCACCCGGCGGTCCTGCAGAGCAGCCGGTGCCGGCGCAACCGTCCAGTCTCGGTCGCGCACGTCCTTGGTTTCAGGCAGGAAGTCCAGCTTGCCCGTCTCGGCAACACGCTGGCGCTTGACGCGACGGGCTGCGAAAAGTTCGGCGCGCGTCCCTGCGAAGCGGGTGTGGAGAGCTTCCACGAACGCCAGGGCCTTGGGGTTGAGGATCTCCTCCGCACGCTCGATAGGGCGGGGATCTGTGACTGAGATAGCCATTGGGTGGTCCTTCCGAGACGGATAATCAGGCGTGGGCGTGGGCTGCAGTGTGTGCTGCTGCGGCTGCATTTTGCGGCCGCGGCGGCGACGTCAGCGGCCACGTGGGGGTCGAAGAGACTGGGGATAATGTAGCTGGCATTGAGCTCGTCGTCAGCCACCTGTTTGGCGATCGCGTCCTGGGCCATTGATGCGCGGAGCCGGTTTTCGATCTCGAAACAGCGAGGGGCGGCGATGTCCTCAAGATTCACGCCGCCGTAGACGGGGGCGATGGCCTTGACGATCTTGATGTTTTCCTCGGTGTCCTGGGTATCGAGGCAGACCGGCCAGGCATCGACGTTCGCGAACTGCTTGAACAGCGCGGCTTTGCCTTCCATTACCGGGAGGGCCGCGGCAGCGCCGATGTTGCCGAGGCCCAGAACGGCGGAACCATCGGTGACCACGGCGATGGTGTTCCGCTTGACGGTGAGGTTCCGGGCGGCGTCGGGATTCTCCGCGATGGCCTGGCAAACGCGGGCGACGCCGGGGGTATAGGCCCGGGAAAGATCGTCGCGGTTGCGCAGGGCTACTTTTGGGACGATCTCGAGCTTACCGCCGAGGTGCATCAGGAAGGTGGTCCCTTCTCCAGCAGCCACGGCAGCCTCGTTTCATCTTTGAATGCTGGCCTGAGTTTCTTTGCTTCAAGCTATCGGACGGACTGGCCCGCGGGGACGTGGGCCTAGCTGCCCCGGTAAGTGGAGTAGGCGAAGGGGCTCAGCAGCAGCGGCACGTGGTAGTGCGCCTGATCACCGTCCACCCCGAAAGTGAGGATCACTTCGGGAAAGAACGTCTCCGTTTCGGTGGCAGCGAAGTAGGACCCGGTATCGAAGCCCAGCCGGTACGTCCCGGAGGTTAGCCGCTCGGGGCCAAGGTCCTTGACCCGCCCATCGGCGTCCGTGGAACCGGTGGCAATCTGGACCCAGCGCCCGCCATCGAGGACGTGCAGCGTCACGGAGATTCCGGCCGCAGGCCTGCCAGATCCGGTATCCAGTACGTGGGTAGTTACGTGCGAGACGCTCACTTGCTCACCAGTCCTTCGAGTCGGAGCACGGCGATTTCACGCAGCTGCTCGCCTATGATTCGTTCTTCCTGCTCCGGTGTGTGGGCGAGCCTGGCGTGCAACGCCGCCAGGATCTCTTCCCGGCTGCGGCCCGCCGCACGGATCAGGAACACCTGCCCGAATCTCTCCTCGTAGACACGGTTGCCGTCCGCCAGGGCCTGAGCGATCGCCGGATTTTCCGCTCCGAGCCCGGCTTGTTCAGAGGTGGAGAGGCGTGCCTCGATGCTCGTGCCCGCCGCGCGCTCCCCAATGCGGGGATGGTGGGCCAGGGCCGTTTCCAGCTCGTCCGCGGTGAACGGATCCGCCGCCCGTCGAGCGGCCTCCAGAAGTGAGTCGAGGTCGGAGTAGGGCCGCGAGTCGGCCACTTCGTCAATCCAGCGCTCAATGTCCAGACAGGGTCGCAAGGACGCAACAACGTCCGGCCGGTCAGCCTTGTTAAACTCGTCAACTAGCATGGGCCAGGTCCTAAAAGCTCGATGCTGGCATCCACGGGTGTCGGGCTATACGGGAAACAATTTCCGTATCGTGGAACTGTTATTTCAGCATATGCAAAAGTCAACCCTATGCTCCAACACGTGTCAACTCCCGCGAGGCGAGCCCGCTCCGTCCGAGAGCCGGTCCTCCGACTGCCAGCCAATGGCACCGGCGCCAAGTGCTCGGTCTATGCGCACCGGGCTGCCTAGCTTCGGTCACCCTCGTAGGTGAGTCCGATCTGGCGTCTCACGTCGTCCATCGTCGCCATGACGAGTGCACTGTCCCGCGGCGACAGGATGTCGTTGGAAATGGCTCCGGTGCCAATAAGCCGCTCAAGCTCCCACGCCTGGTACTGCATCCCGCGGCCGGTGACCGGCTCATCGAATCTCTCCACGACGTTTCCGCCAGCGTCGTATCGGGTGAAGGGCGATGGCGTGTACCAGACCGAATCGATGGCGATGCTGCCTCCGGTGCCGATGATCGAGGCGCGGTTTGGCCCTGCCGTGTCCAGCGCGCAGTGCAACAGGGCCTGCTGCCCCTCCGTGTATTCGAAGATCATCGCGGTCTGCCGGTCCACGCCGGTGGCGGTCATGCTGGCCATGGCCCGGATATTGACGGGTGCCCCGAACACGTCGAAGGCGAAGGAAACGGGGTAGATGCCCAGGTCCAGGAGTGCGCCACCGCCCAGCGCCGGGTCGTTGAGCCGGTGGAGCGGATCCTTTGGCAGATTCTGGTTGTGGTCCGCGATCACCGTCCGGACTTCGCCCAGGGCGCCGGACCTGACCAGCTCGCGGATCCGGACCATGTGCGGAAGGTACCGGGTCCACATGGCTTCAAGGGCGACCAGTCCCGTGGACTCGGCGAGGTCCACGATTTCCCGGGCCTGCCAGGCGTTCATGGCGAAGGGCTTCTCAATCAGCACATGTTTGCCCGCGTTGAGGGCGAGCAAGGCGTTTTCGTAGTGGAAGGGGTGCGGTGTCGAGATGTACACGACATCCACCTCGGCGTCAGCCACCAGGTCCTCGTAGCTCCCATGGGCCGAGGTGATGTGGAACTTCGCGGCGAATTCGGCGGCCGATGCGACGTTTCGGGAGCCCACAGCCTGGATGGTGAACCCGTGCTCGATCAGGTCCGAGGCCTGCAGGTCGGCAATGAAGCCTGTGCCTAGGATTCCCCATCGGACAGGACGGACAGAGCCTGCACCGGAATCAACGGTGGTGTGCGACATTTGTTCGGTTTCCCTTCAGGCAGGCGGTCACGAAAGCGTCGTGAGTCGCGCGGTGGGCTCAATTCTTCCAGGACCTGTTCGTATCGTATGCCACCCCTGAGCGACGTCCACCGCCGCCTTTTCACCGGAGGCCGAGAGCTGGAGGGTGAGATACCGGCCGGTGTGGCCCGCTGGATACCGGCGCAGGAGCATTCCGGAGAAAACATCGGAAACACTCCCACCCACTCTTTCTTCGTAGGGCTCAAGGCGACGGCTCCAACCGCCCCGGCCGGGGGATCTCCTGCTCTGGGCCCCCAAGCGCCCTGACTGACCCATGCCGCGGCACTGCGACATTCCGATGATCCGGATGTCGCAGTGCCGCGTGGAAGTCCAACGGTTCAAACCGCTGTGCGGTGCTAGCTGTCGTCCCCGCCGGCGCCTCGGGCCGGCCGGTTGGCCACCAACGGGTACGGTCCGGTGAAGCCGTCGCGCACCGCTGCCAGTTCCAGGATCCGGTGGCGGCAGAGGCGCCAGCCGAGCATCAGCAGCGGGATGATGACCAGCAGCGAGGCTATCGTCCAGGTGCCTACCGGCGAGTCGAAAGCCATCAGCACCAGGACGGCCAGCAGGAACGCGAGCGTGAGCCAGCCGGTGACGGGCGAGCCGGGCATCCGGAAGCTGGGCCGCAGCAGTTCGCCGCGGCCGGCCAGCCGCTGCAGCTGCATCTGGCACAGAACGATCATGCCCCACGTGCTGATGATGCCCAGGGATGCGACGTTCAGGACGATCTCGAAGGCTTCTGCCGGTACCAGCGCATTAAGCACGACGCCGAGGACCGCCACGGCCGCGGTGAGCGCAATGCCGCCGTAGGGTACGCCGGCCTTGTTCATGCGTGCGGCGAACTTGGGGGCGGAGCCCGTGACCGACATGGACCGCATGATGCGCCCGGTGGAGTATAATCCGGCGTTCAGCGAGGACAGTGCCGCGGTGAGGACCACCAGGTTCATGATCGCGTCCACGCCTTCCACCCCGATGGAACCGAAGAAGGTGACGAAAGGGCTTTCGCCGGCCGTGTAGGAGGTGTACGGCAGGAGCAGGGAGAGCAGGACCAGGGAGCCAACGTAGAAGACGGCGATGCGGACGATCACCGTGTTGATGGCCTTCGGCATGATCTTCTCGGGGTTTTCGGTTTCGCCGGCCGCGGTGCCAATCAGCTCGATCGAGGCGTAGGCGAACACGACGCCCTGCATCACCACGACCGCCGGCAGCAGGCCGTTCGGGAACAGTCCGCCGTTGTCCTGGATCAGGCTGAAGCCGACCTCCTGCCCTGCCACCGGGGTGCCGAAGAGAACGAAGTAGATGCCCACCACCAGGAAGGTCACCAAGGCCACCACCTTGATCAGGGCGAACCAGAACTCCAGCTCGCCGAACACCTTGACGGAGACCAGGTTCAGGCCCAGCACGAGGATGAGGGCGGCGAGGGCCCAGGTCCACTGCGGCACGTCCGCGATGGGGGCCCAGTACTTCTTGAAGAAGTTCATATAGAGCGCGACGGCGGTGATGTCCACGATCGCCGTCATGGCCCAGTTCAGCCAGTAGAGCCAGCCGGTGACGAAGGCGGCCTTCTCACCGAAGAACTCGCGTGCGTAGGACACGAACGAGCCTGAGGACGGCCGGTGCATCACGAGTTCGCCGAGCGCGCGCAGGATCATGAACGCGAAGAAGCCGCATACGGCGTAGCTGAGGACCAGGGCCGGTCCGGCCGTGGCCAGCCGGCCGCCCGCCCCCATGAAGAGCCCGGTGCCGATGGCGCCGCCGATCGCGATCATCTGGACCTGGCGGGGCTTGAGGCCCTTGTGGTAGCCCTCATCCTCGACATGGAGGGCGGTCTCGGAGGCGTGGGCATGCGCCGGAATGGTGTGGTCGGTAATGGCCTGTTTCTGGGTGCTGGCCGGTTGAGGCTGGATCATAAAAGTCCTTTGTCTATTTACTCAGGTTGGCGAGGCGCTCGGGGCTGAGCAGTTCCTGGAGCTGCCCGGCCGTGAGCAGTCCGTGTTCCAGGACCAGCTCGGCAACACCTTTGCCGGTGGCGAGGGCTTCCTGGGCGATGGCGGTTGCGGTGGCGTAGCCAAGGTGGGGGTTCAGCGCCGTGACGAGGCCGATGGACTGTTCCACGGTCAGGCGGAGGTGTTCGGTGTTGGCGGTGATGCCCCGGACGCAGCGGGCGGTAAGGGTGCGGCAGGCTGCTTCGAGGTGGGTGATGCTCTTGTGGAGGCTGTGGACGATGATGGGTTCGAAGGCGTTGAGCTGGAGTTGTCCGGCTTCGGCGGCCATCGTGATGGTGACGTCGTTGCCGATGACTTCGTAGGCCACCTGGCTGACCACTTCCGGGATCACCGGGTTGATCTTGCCGGGCATGATGGAGGACCCGGACTGTACGGCCGGGAGGTTGATTTCGCCGAAGCCTGCCCGCGGTCCGGACGAGAGCAGCCGGAGGTCGTTGCAGATCTTGGAGAGCTTGACGGCGACGCGCTTGAGGACCCCGGACAGGTGCACGAATGCGCCCACGTCCTGGGTGGCCTCGATGAGGTCCACGGCGGTGACCAGCGGCAGGCCGGTGATTTCGCCCAGGTGCCGGCACGCCGCCTCGGCGTAGCCTGCGGGGGCGTTCAGTCCGGTGCCGATGGCCGTGGCGCCGAGGTTGATCTCGTGGATCAGGAGGTCCGCCTCCGCCAGCCGCAGCCTGTCCTCGCCGATGGTCACCGCGTAGCTGCCGAACTCCTGGCCCAGGGTCATCGGGACGGCGTCCTGGAGCTGCGTGCGTCCCATCTTTACGACGGTGCGGAACTCCAGGGCCTTGGCGGCGAAGGCCTCCTCCAGTTCCGCGAGTGCTGCCAGCAGTTCGCGGGCGGCGAAGATAGTGCCGAGTTTCACGGCGGTGGGATAGACGTCGTTGGTGGACTGGCTGAGGTTCACGTGGTCGTTGGGATGCAGCCGCGCGTAGTCACCCTTCGGGTGGCCCAGGATTTCCAGCGCCCGGTTCGCAATGACCTCGTTCGCGTTCATGTTCGACGACGTCCCGGCGCCACCCTGGATGACATCCACCACGAACTGCTCGCTGAACTTGCCGATCATCACGTCCGTGCAGGCGTCCTCGATGGCTTGGGCGCGCCCGCCATCCAGGAGCCCGAGCTCGTGGTTTGTTCGGGCGGCTGCCAGTTTCACGGCGGCCAGCCCGCGGAGCAGATGCATGTTGGAGGACAGGGGCTGGCCGGTGATGGGGAAGTTCTCCACGGCGCGGAGGGTGTGGATGCCCCAGTAGGCGTCGACGGGGACGTCGCGGTCCCCCAGCAGGTCGTGTTCGGAGCGGAATGCCGTGCGGGCGTCGGGTTCGGTCATGGCTGTCCTCAAAGGGTTTCGGGGGCGGGGGAGGCGGCGGGGAGGAACTCGGTGGCCAGAAGCAGGCCAACCGGCCGGCCCCCGCCCAGGACCGTGCCGGTGGCGAGGCCGGTGACGGGCGCGGTGTCGACGTCGAGCGCCGCCAGGGCGCGGACGGTGATCGGCATGCGTGCGCGGTCGCCGCCGTCGGAAATCTTCAAAGCAATGGCACGACCGTCCGGCAGACCGACCAGCTGTACGCCTTCGAAGCCGTCCTTGGCCAGCAGGCCGGGCATCCGGCGCATCAATTCGGTGACGTCGCGCTCCTCGCCGCCCACCATCTCCGGGTGGCGGCGCATGGCGTGGGCGACCGCTGCCTCGGCGTTTTCGGCGGCGGAGGCGCCGGAGCACAGCTCCGCCGCGGCCAGGCGGCCGAAGGCACGGGCGATCCCGCGGAGTGTGAGGGCGAAGAGCGGGGTGCCGCAGCCGTCCGTGCTGGTGCCGGACGTTTCCTCACCGGTGAGCTCACGGACGGTTTCCGCAACGAGCTTCTGCAGGGGGTGGGAGGGGTCCAGGTAGCCCCGCACCGGCCAGCCGTTGATGGTGCACGTGGCGGCCATAGCGGCGTGTTTGCCCGAGCAATTCTGCGTCAGCTGGGCCGGCGTCCCGCCGCCGCGGAGCCATTCTTCACGTTCGCGGACGCCGTAGGGGAGGTCGGTGCTGTTTTCCAGCGCTCCTGCCGGAAGGCCGTGGAGCTGCAGGATCCGGGCGGCGCCGTCGCGGTGCCCGGCGGCGCCGGAATGGCTGGCGGCGGCGAGTGCCAGCAGGTCAGCGGGCAGGTCCAGGCCGGCGCGGACCATGGCGACGGCCTGCAGGGGTTTGAGCGCGGAGCGGGGGTAGAAGGGCGCCAGCGGATCGCCCGCAGCGAGCAGCGTCCGGGTGCCGGTGGCTTCCCCGGACACGGCGATCAGGGAACCGTAGTGGATGCTTTCCACCAATCCGTCACGCGTCTGGGCCGCAAGGGGTACGTGCTGCGGCAGCGCGCCGCGCTCCGGGACAGGGGTGGTTTCGGTGAGGGCAGGGAAAGGCATGGAGTCCTTGGAGTGGTGGCTGGCTACTGGCTGAGAATGGATTCGAGCGCCGCGCCCACGGCGGAAAGGTGTTCGCCCATGGCGGTGCGTGCTGCGGCGGAGTCGCCGGATTCGATGGCCTGGAGGATGCGCTGGTGCTCGCGGTCCGAAGCCAATTGGCGGTCGGCCACCATGTTGAGGGTTTCGGACTGATGGACGAGTGCGCCGCGGATATCAGCCACGACACTTTCGAAGACCTTGTTGCCGCTGGCCCGGGCGATGGCAGCGTGGAAGCTGGAGTCGAGGCTGACCCAAGCCTCGGGATCGTCCTCGGCGGCCATGGCGGCCACGATGTCCCGGAGGCTCTCCAGTTCCTCAAGAGTGCGGCGCTGCGCGGCGAGCCCGGCGGCGGGCACTTCGATGTGGGGCCGCGCTTCCGTGAGATCCCGGGCGGAGTAGGCGCCCAGGACAAGGTCCTTGGCCACCTGGTTGGCGACCACGAACGTGCCTTTGCCTGTTTTCGTCACGGTCAGACCGAGTGCGGTGCAGGAGCGCAGCGCCTCACGGACCACCGAGCGGCTTACCCCGTACCGCTGCGCGAGCGTAGTTTCGGAACTGAGTTTCGCGCCCACCGCCACCATGCCGGACTCGATGTCCGTCCGGAGGGCGTTAAAGACGGCTTCGGCGGCGCTGAGGCGGAGCAGTGGCGGGGTGGATACCCCGGCATCTGAGGCAGGCTGTCCTGCTGTCCGGCTGTCTGACAGGTTCATTCTTCGAATATGGCACGGATCACAGGAGCCTGTCAACGTGGGTTCAGCCGCCGGCGGTTTCGTCGGTTGTCAGCCCTGCAGGCGCTGCCGGTAGTGCCGCGGTGTCTCGCCCGCCTCGTTGCGGAAGTGCCGGTTGAAATTGGACAGGTTGGAAAAGCCCACTTCGAAGCAGATGTCGGAGATGGGTTTGTCGCTGCTTTCCAGCAGGCGTCTGGCATGGGCGAGCCGAAGTTTGCGCACCAGATCGCTGAAGTTTTGGCCGGTCGCACGCTTGAAGTACTTCGAAAAGGTGGGTTCTGACATTCCAACCAGGCCCGCCGCCTCGGACATTTTGACGGTGCCGGCGTGGTTGCTGAAGACGTATTCCAGAACGATGTCGACCACGGCCGCAGCCTGGCCATCCAGCTGCGGCCTGAACCATTCTTCCGCCAGGTAGCGCCTCTCGCCCTCCGGGGCACGGGCAAGAACCGTGAAGAGCTCAAACATGTGGTGCAGCCGTTCCAGTCCGGTAGAGGAGCCCATCGCCTCGAGGGCCGCCGCGGCCGACTCGGCCGACCTTCCCAGGAACTCTATGCCGCGCGCCGACTGTTCCAGCAGCGGCTCGACTTCGGACAGTTCGGGAACCATTGCAGCTGCCTGCCGGATCCACTTCCCGTCGAACTGCACCACGGCATCGCGCCGCTCCAGCACCTCGCCGGGTTCAAGGTCACTGACCCAGTCGTGCGGAAGCCCGGATCCCACGAGAGAGACATGCCCGGCCTCGAACGTGCCGATGTGGTCTCCCACGATGAATTTCCCGGTTCCCTTCCGGATCAGGTGGATCTCGTATTCCGGATGATAGTTCCACCGGGCAAGCGGGCTGGGGTAGTCATGTTCGGTCCACCGCACGGAATGCTGCGGATCGGCAGGGATGACCTCCCGGTTGGCGCGCATGCCGACGAGCCGTTGGGCCAGCCTGGCCGCCGCGCCTTCGCTCTGGTCCGCCGTGCTCATTCGGTTCTCCCCATCATTCGGGATTATGCAATGGGGACAGTCCCCATAGTGCCTTCCCTTAGGTTAGCGCCTGCCATGGTCGCTACGCAGGAAAATAAGTATCAGAAAAGCGCAAGCAGTGCGCTAGTTGTGCCCTATGCCACAGGCCTAATCTTGAGGAACATAAGTGAGGCACCCCGGTTTCGGGCCCACGTCCCGCTTCCCGCCCCGTACTCCGACACAGCAGTCGGGTCGTGGGGCAGCATTGCACCCCCACGAAGAACAAAGGAGTCCTTAATGCGCGCAAAAATACGCGTCGCCTCGTTGGCCGCAGGTGCCCTGTGCGTGGCCCTCAGCGCCTCGGCCTGTTCCGGAGCCGGCGGCGGCTCGGCGGCAGGCGATCAGAACAGCATCAACGTCCTGATGGTCAACAACCCCCAGATGGAGGATCTGCAGCGGCTTACCGCGGATAACTTCACCAAGGACACCGGCATCAAGGTCAACTACACGGTGCTGCCGGAGAACGATGTCCGGGCCAAGATCAGCCAGGAGTTCTCCAGCCAGGCCGGGCAGTACGACGTTGCCTCGCTGTCCAACTACGAGATCCCGTTCTATTCAGCCAACGGCTGGTTGGCACCGCTGGACAATGTGGCGAAGGACGCGGAGTTCAACCAGGCGGACATCCTTCCGGCGTACACGGCGTCCCTCACCGGCAAGGACGGGAAGCTTTACGGCGAACCGTTTTACGGAGAGTCCTCCTTCCTGATGTACCGCAAGGACATCCTCGAAGCCAAAGGGTTGACCATGCCGGAGAAGCCCACCTGGGACGAGGTCGCCGCACTGGCCGCCCAGGCCGACGGGGCGGCTCCGGGCATGAAGGGCATCTGCCTGCGTGGCCAGCCGGGCTGGGGCCAGGTCTTCGCCCCGCTGACCACCGTCGTCAACACCTTCGGCGGCACCTGGTTCGACAAGGACTGGAACGCGCAGGTCAACGCACCCGAATTCACTGAGGCGACCGAGTTCTACACCAAGCTGGTGCGCGAGCACGGTGAGGCAGGTGCCGCCCAGGCCGGGTTCACCGAGTGCCTGAACAACATGAGCCAGAGCAAGGTCGCGATGTGGTACGACGCGACCTCCGCGGCCGGTGCCCTGGAAGCCGATGCGTCCCCGGTCAAGGGCAAGATCGGTTACGCCCAGGCTCCGGTGAAGAAGACTGCGTCTTCCGGTTGGCTGTGGACCTGGTCCTGGGGTGTGCAGGCAGCGTCGAAGAAGCAGGATGCTGCCGGGAAGTTCATTGCCTGGGCCAGTTCGAAGAAGTATGAGGAACTTGTCGCGTCCAAGCTGGGCTGGGCGAAGGTTCCCTCGGGCAAGCGCATCTCCACGTACGAGAATGGCGAGTTCCAGAAGGCCGCGCCGTTCTTCGAGGCGGAACGCTCCGCCATTGAGAACGCCGATCCGAAGAATCCCGGCGTGCAGGAACGCCCGGTCGTCGGCATCCAGTTCGTCGGCATTCCCGAGTTCGCCGATCTGGGCACCACCGTCTCCCAGGGCGTGAGCTCCGCGATCGCCGGTCAAGGCACTGTTGCCGAGGCACTGGCCAAGGGCCAGGAAGCCGCCCAGAAAATCGGCGACAAGTACAAGAAGTAACATCCCCACCACCCGGTGCTGTGGCCCGCTTAGTGCGGGCCACAGCAGCACAGGAGTCCATCATGACTAACGCAACGGCGCGCATCTCCCGCCCTGGGCACAGCGCACCTCAACCTTCCAAGAACGCCCGATCGCGGGAGCGCGCTCTGGCCTGGGCACGCCGTGCGCCGCTGCTGCCGGCCCTGATCTTCCTCATCATCGTCACCCAGCTTCCGTTCGTGGTGACCCTGGTCATTTCGTTCCTGAACTGGAACAGCCTGCGCCCGGACCAGACCGGATTCGCCGGCTTCGGCAACTACGTCGAAGTCCTCACCGACCCCGATCTGCGCCAGGCGATCTTTACCACCATCATCCTGACCGTCTCCGTGGTCCTGGCCAGCCTGGTCATCGGCCTCGGCCTGGCCCTGCTGCTGGATAAGAAATTCATCGGCCGGGGCCTGGCCCGGACCCTGCTGATCGCACCGTTCCTCGTGGTCCCGGTCGCAGCGGCCCTGATCTGGAAGCACGCCCTGCTCAACCCCACGTACGGGCTGATCAACGGCGCCCTGACCTGGATCTGGTCGCTCTTCGGCAGCGACACCCCGCCCCAGCCGGACTTCCTGTCCCAGGCACCCCTGATGGCCGTCATCGTGTCGCTGGTCTGGCAGTGGACACCGTTCATGATGCTCATCCTGCTCGCCGGGCTGCAGTCCCGGCCGATGGACACCGTGGAAGCCGCCCAGATGGACGGCGCCACGCCGTGGGCGATCTTCCGCCACCTCACCCTGCCGCACCTGCGCCAATACCTGGAGCTCGGCGGTCTGCTCGGGGCGATCTACATCGTGCAGAACTTCGACGCCGTCTTCACCCTCACCTCGGGCGGGCTGGGCACAGCCAACCTCCCCTACGCCATTTACCAGACGTTCTACTTCGCCAACGAATACGGTCTGGCCTCCGCCGCCGGCGTCGTGGTGGTCATCGGCACCATCATCGTGGCAACCTTCGCACTCCGCACCGTATTCTCGCTCTTCAAGAAGGAGGCAGCACGATGAGCACCCTCACCCCGGCCGGACCCAAGGCCTCTGTCCCCGGACCGACCGCACTCAACACCGGTTCACGGCGCCGCGGCAAGTCCCGGATGGACCCCACCCGCAACAACACGGCCGCCGGCATCGCGGCCTGGCTGATGGCCCTGCTCTTCGCGACGCCCGTCCTCTGGATGATCCTGACGTCGTTCCACTCCGAAACCGACGCCGCGACCAACCCGCCGTCCCTCGCTGCGAACCTCACGCTGGATGCCTACAAGGAGTTCTTCGGGGCGAGCTCGGGAGTGAGCCCGTGGCCGCCGCTGATCAACTCTGCCACCGCCTCCATCCTGTCCACCGTGCTGGTCCTGGTCCTGGCCATTCCGGCCGCCTATGCGCTGTCCATCCGGCCGGTGAAGAAGTGGACCGACGTGATGTTCTTCTTCCTCTCCACGAAGATGATGCCCGTGGTGGCCGCCATCCTGCCGCTCTACCTCTTCGCCAAAAACGTCGGTGCTTTGGACAACATCTGGTTCCTGGTCCTGATGTACACCTCGATGAACCTGCCCATCGCCGTGTGGATGATGCGCTCCTTCCTCGCCGAGGTCCCGGTGGAAATGCTGGAAGCTGCCCAGATTGACGGGGCCGGCCTGCTGCTGACGCTCCGGAAGGTCGTCGCTCCCGTGGCGATGCCCGGCATCGCCGCCACGGCCCTGATCTGCTTCATCTTCAGCTGGAACGAACTGCTCCTGGCCCGCGTCCTCACCGGCGTGATGGCCGGCACCGCCCCGGTCTTCCTGACCGGCTTCGTCTCCAGCCAGGGGCTCTTCCTGGCCAAGGTCTGCGCCGCGGCCGTCGTCATCTCCCTGCCGGTACTCTTCGCCGGCTTCGCTGCCCAGGACAAACTCGTCCAGGGCCTCTCCCTCGGCGCCGTCAAGTAACCGGCTCGCTCCACCCCGAATTCAAGGACCAACCTCATGACAACATCAACCGCACAGTCCCAGTTCCTCGGCCAGCCGGAGCTGCCGGCCACCATGCGCGCCGCCGTCCTGAAACGCCAGGGCGACATGGCCATGGAAACACTGCCGGTCCCGCAGCTGGAGGCCGACCAGGTGCTGGTGCAGGTCGCCGCCGTCGGCGTCTGCGGCAGCGACGTCCACTACTACGAGCACGGCCGGATCGGCGACTACGTCGTGGACCACCCGCTGATCCTCGGCCACGAGCTCTCCGGGCGGATCGCCGCCGTCGGAAGCTCCGTTGACCCTTCCCGCATCGGCAAGCGGGTCGCCGTCGAACCGCAGCGGCCCTGCCGCACGTGCAGGCAGTGCAAAGCCGGTCGCTACAACCTGTGCCCCGACATGGAGTTCTATGCCACCCCGCCGATTGATGGCGCCTTCGTCGAATACGTGACGATCCAGAGCGATTTCGCCTACGACATTCCGGACAGCGTCAGCGACGAGGCAGCCGCCCTCATCGAGCCGCTCTCCGTCGGCCTCTGGGCCTGCGAACGCGCCGGTATCAAGCCCGGCAGCCGCGTGCTGATCGCCGGAGCCGGCCCGATCGGCATCATCGCCGCCCAGGCCGCACGCGCCTTCGGTGCGAGCGAAATCTACATCTCGGACATCGCCGAGGACCGACTGGCCTTCGCCTTGGAGCACGGCGCAACCCACGCGCTCAACGCGAGGACCGACAGTGTGGAGGGCCTGGACGTCGATGCCTTCATCGACGCCTCAGGCGCGGCGCAGGCCGTGCGCTCCGGAATTAAGGCTGTCGGACCGGCCGGAAGGGTCATCCTGGTGGGTCTCGGGGCCGACGATGTCGAACTCCCCGTCTCGTACATCCAGAACCGGGAAATCTGGCTCTCCGGCGTGTTCCGCTACACCAACACCTGGCCGCTGGCCATTCAGCTGCTCGCGGACGGCAAGGTGGACCTGGACATCCTGGTCACCGGAAAGTTCTCCCTGGCCGAATCCGAAGAAGCACTGAAAGCGGGCAAACAGGCCGGGCAACTCAAAGCCGTCGTTTACCCCGGCCGCTGATGAACGTCAGCGATGCCGGGCAGCCGGGTGCGAAGGCCGTGCTCTCGGCCGAACTTCAGCAGGCGGTGGCGGACCTTCGACTCCGCCTCGCCGACGGAAACAGAACGCTGCTCGGCATCGTCGGCGCACCCGGTTCAGGAAAGTCCACCCTCGCGGCGTACCTCAGTGAGCTTTTCGGGCCCGGCTCTGCGGTGGTGGTCCCCATGGACGGATTCCACCTGGGAAACGCCGTCATCGACGGGACAGCACTGAAGGCGCGCAAAGGCGCCATCGACACGTTCGACGTCGGCGGTTACGTCTCGCTGCTCCAGCGCCTCGCGCGCCGGGACGAGGCAGTCGTCTACGCACCCGATTTCCGGCGTTCGATCGAGGAACCGGTGGCCGCGTCGATCGCCATACCCGCCGGCGTACCCCTGGTCATCACGGAGGGAAACTATCTGCTGGCCGACGAACCACAATGGTGGCAGGTCCGGGCCCAGCTCGATGAGGTCTGGTTTTTGGACGCACCCAAGGATCTGCGCCTCTCCCGCCTGGTGGACAGACACGTGCTGTTCGGCAAGGACCGGGACGCCGCCCAATCGTGGGCTCACGGAAGCGATGAGGCCAATGCCCGGCTGATCGAAGCCACCCGCCACCTGGCGGACAGAATCATCCCCTGGTCCTGACCGGGACTAATACTGCAAGGAAGCAGCCATGCCAGCAAATGACCCCACCCCCGCAGGCCTCCCCACTGTCGGGAACACCATCCTGACTGTTGTCGGCGAGTCCCTCGTTGATATCATCAGTGACTTTCACCGGCCGTCGGCAATCCAGGTCCACCCTGGCGGCAGCCCCCTGAACGTGGCCGTAGGGGCCGCGCGCCTGGGCCTTCGGACGAGCCTGGTGACCCACTACGCCGAAGACCGGTACGGCCTCCTGATCGAAGAACACCTGCAGTCAAACGGCGTCACCGTGATCAACGGCGGAACCACGCCGACATCGACGGCCCTCGCCACGTTGAGTGCCGACGGCGCCGCTGTATACGATTTCTCCATCACCTGGGAAATCAACGGGGCTTCCCTGCCTGCCCTCGCCGCGGTCGAAGCTTCCACCCACGTCCACACCGGATCAATCGCCACGGTGCTCCCTCCGGGGGACCAGGCCACCCTGGTCCTTGTAGAGGCGGCCCGTGAGCACGCGACCATCAGTTACGACCCCAACTGCCGGCCCGCGATCAGCCCCGATGCTGCCGCGGCACGCCAGCAGGCTGAACTCTTCGTGGCGGCCAGCGACGTCGTCAAGGCCAGCGACGAAGACCTGGCCTGGCTCTACCCGGAGCGCACCCCGGACGAAACCCTGGCAGCCTGGCTGGCACTCGGACCCGCGATCGTGGCCCTGACACGAGGAGCCTCCGGGCCGGTCATCCTCTCCCGCAACGGGCGGGTGGAAATGGCAGCGGAACCCATCACCGTGGCCGATACCGTGGGCGCCGGCGACTCCTTCATGGCCGGACTCATCTCCGGACTCGCCCAACTCGAAGCGCTCGGGGCCAACGGCAGACAGCGGCTGCGGACCCTGACCCCGGATCAGCTGCACGCACTCGCCGCATACGCCAACCGCGCCGCGGCGATCACCTGCACCCGGCAGGGCGCCAATCCGCCGCTGTCGGCCGAACTCGGTCCGCTGCCCACCCCATCACCGGCCCAGGAGCGCTGAAGTCATGCTGCATCCCCTCAACAGCACCACAGCCGCCACGGCCGCCTTATCCTTGGCCGTTCCCGGCTATGACCGCTCCGGCCTGACCGCCGGCATTGTCCACTTTGGCGTGGGCGGCTTCCACCGCGCCCATCAAGCCATGTACCTGGACCGGCTGATGAACGCCGACCAGGCCCACGATTGGGCCATCTGCGGGGTCGGGGTCCTGCCCGGGGATGCCCGCATGAAGGAAGTGATGGACCAACAGGACTGCCTCTACACCCTGGTGGTAAAGAACCCTGACGGAACCCGGGAAGGACGGGTCATCGGTTCCATCATTGAGTACCTCTTCGCCCCCGACGACCCGGAGGCCGTCGTCGAGAAAATGGCGTCCGCGGAAATCCGCATCGTCTCACTCACCGTGACGGAGGGCGGGTACAACTTCCACCACGTCACCGGCGGCTTCAACGCGGAAAACCCTGACGTGCTCCATGACCTCCAGCCGGGAGCCGCTCCGCGGACCACCTTCGGTCTGGTCACCGAGGCCCTCTCCCGCCGACGGGCACGCGGGCTGGCGCCCTTCACGGTGATGTCCTGCGACAACATCCAGGGCAACGGCGACGTTGCCCGCAAGATGTTCGCCGCCTTCGCAAACCTCAAGGACCCGGAGCTTGGCGCCTGGGTCGCGGAGAACGTTCCCTTCCCCAACAGCATGGTGGACCGGATCACCCCGGTCACCACCGGGGCGGATCGAGACCCCGTCGCCGAGGACTTCGGGGTCGAGGACGCCTGGCCGGTGGTGTGCGAGCCTTTCGAGCAATGGGTGCTCGAAGATCACTTCAGCCTCGGGCGCCCTCCCTTCGAAGACGCCGGGGTCCAGCTCGTGGCCGACGTCGAGCCCTACGAGCTGATGAAGCTGCGCCTGCTGAATGCCAGCCACCAGGGCATGTGCTATTTCGGCTACCTCGCCGGCTACCGTTACGCCCACGAAGTGGCCCAGGACCCGTTGTTCGCCGGGTTCCTGCTCGACTACATGGACGAGGAAGCCACCCCGACCCTGCAGCCTGTACCCGGGATCGACCTGGACCAGTACAAGCACACCCTCGTCGAACGGTTCTCGAATGGGCACATCCGGGACACCCTGGCCCGCTTGTGTGCCGAAAGCTCGGACCGGATCCCCAAATGGCTGCTGCCCGTCATCCGCATCAACCTCGACCGGGGCGGTGAAATCCACCGCTCGGCGGCCATCGTCGCCAGCTGGGCACGCTATGACGAAGGCGTCGATGAGCAGGGAAACCCCATCGACGTCGTCGACCGGCTGAAAGAATCACTGATGACGGCCGCAGCAGGACAGCGCGAGGAACCGCTGGCCTTCATCTCCAACCGCGAGATCTTCGGCGACCTGGCCGAGAACGCGCGGTTCGTCACCGCCTACACCCAGGCCCTGGACGATCTTCACAACCACGGAGCCAAGGCTGCTTTGGAATCCCTGACGCTGCGGCGCAGGCCCGATCAGCGAAGCCGGTGGTGAAGCGTATTGGGCGGAGACGACGGGCACGGTCCCGGTCGCCTCGCTCGGTGCAGCGCTGAAGACCCGGATCACAAGAGCGTGACGCCGGTAAGTTCGGCAAGCCGGTCCAGGAGCAGGTCCTGGAAGCCCGGATCGAGCGCCGCCCGAGCGGGCGCCTGGCGTTTCCGGTGGTACCAGTAGCCGCCGCTGACGGTTGCCGCCGGATCGTGGCTGGTGGCCAGCCACGTTTGGGTGAGGTGTCCCATCTCGAGATCGTCCGGCGCGCCGGCGCCGCCCATTTTGGTGGGGACCCATCCCGGGTCCACGGCGTGGCTTTGTACCTCCGGGCAGCGGCGCGCGATCGCCAGGGCGAGGGTGGCGACGTGGAGCTTGCTCTCGGAGTACGCCTGGCCGGGGTTCCAGCGCCGCTGGGTCCAGTCGATGTCATGCAGGGAGCCGCCGCCGGCCCGGTGCATTCCGCTGCTGAGGTAGATCAGCCGGTCCGGACGGTTGATCAGTGCGGTGAGCAGGTAGGGCGCCAGCGTGTTCACCGCCAGGGTCCGGGCGTGCCCCTCCGGCGTCGCGGCCCGTGCGGGCTCCAGATACACGCCGGCGTTGTGGATGACTGCGTCCATTCTGCCGAAGCCGTTTACCTGGCCGGCCAGCCGGCGGACGTCCGCCGCGCTGCTGAGATCGCCGACGACGATGCCTGCGGCCCGCGTGGCCAGATCGGCGAGCGCGTCCGCCCGCTCGGGTGTCCGGGCGTGCAGGAGGACCTCGTGCCCCTCGTCCAGGAGGGTGCGTGCTGCGGCGCGGCCAAGCCCGTCAGCGGAGCCGGTGATGAAGACGCGCGCCACCGGCTGGTCCCTTCGCCGGTGCACAGTCAGCCCGCCGTGGACGCCCGGATCACCAGCTCAGGAGGAAAAACTATCTGAGTCGGCGTGAACCCGGCGTCGGAGCCGGCCTCCCGGAGCAACAATTCCAGGGCGGTGGAACCAATCAGCGCGCTTGGCTGCCGGATGGAGGACAGCGGGACCACCGCTGCGGCCGCGAATTCAATATCGTCGTAGCCAATAAGCGCGATCTCCTGGGGAACCTGCACGTCGCCCATCAGCATCAGCCCCTGGAGGACTCCCATGGCCAGCAAATCGTTGGCCGCGAAGATCGCGTCGGGACGCATCGCTGCGGGCCGGAGCCTGATGGCCTCGCCTGCCGCCCTGCCGGACAGCACTGTCAGGGATTCAGTCTCGACGACTTCCAGGGTGGCGCCGGCTACATTCTGAATCGCCTTCCGTGCACCGGAGAGTCGATCTGCGACCTGACGGATGCTCGACGGGCCGCCGACAAAGGCGATTCGGCGGCGGCCAAGGGAGAGCAAATGGGCAGCAGCCATCTCGCCGCCTGCCAGGTCGTCGACCGCCACGGACGAAAAGCTCAGGTTGTCCGTCTGCCGGTCGACAAGAACCGTGGGGATGCCTCTTCCGCGCAGCTGTTCCAGCCGCGGGATCACGTTACCGACGGGGGACAACAGCACTCCACGGACGCGCTGCTGTTCGAAGAGATCCAGGTAAGCTGCTTCCCGCCTCGCGTCCTCGTTGCTGTTGCCGACCAGGACAGTGAAATGCGCGGCGGCGGCCTTGTCCTCCGCGCCTCTGGCCAGCTCCGTGAAGAAGGGGTTGGCGGCATCGAGGACCACCAGGCCGATACTGTGGCTCATGCCGGCGCGGAGCTGCCGGGCCGCATCGTTGCGGACGAAGCCGAGCTTGTCGATCGCGGCCTGCACGCGGGACATGACGTCCGCCGAAACTTTCTCCGGCCGGTTCAGGACGTTGGAAACCGTCCCGACTGAGACGCCGGCCAACGCCGCGACGTCTTTGACGCTGGCTGAAACCATGTGCTGAGCTCCTGATTGCGGGCGTCGCTGCGCTGCCGAACATTGCGACGCGTTACCAAGGTGGTGCCCTTAGGATACCTGCTCGGGAACGGATTTGAACCCTTTCAATGAAACGTATCAAAATACCGACCGGCCGTCGCTGCCACCTCTTGACGGGCTCCTCCCAAGGCGTTTATGCTTCAAATCACAAGCAGTCATGAAACGATTCATTGTGCAGTTCAGACAGCCCCAAAGGTGCGGTAATTCATGCAGCAGACAGACAGCCCCCGGTCCGGCCCCTCCGGGGACGGGCCACGGCCGGTACTCTCCCTTCACCACGCGGCCAAGACCTTCGGGCCGGTAGTCGCCCTGGCCGACGGGACCATCGAGATCCAGGCCGGCGAAATCCATGCCCTGGTCGGAGAAAACGGTGCCGGCAAGTCGACGCTGGTCAAGATCCTGGCAGGCCTGCATCATCCGGATTCGGGCGACTTTCAAGTCGGCGGCGAGAGCGTACAGTTCCGCAACGTCGGTGACAGCAAGGCCGCCGGAATTTCCGTCATTTACCAGGAGCCCACGCTCTTTCCGGACCTGACCGTCGCCGAGAACATCTTCGTCGGCCGCCAGCCCAAGGGCCGGTTTGGTTTGATCAGCAAGGCCGCCATGGTCCGGGAGGCAAGCAGGCTCTTCGAGCGGCTCGGTGTTCCCATCGATCCGACGCGAATTGCCGAGGGACTGTCCATTGCTGACCAGCAGATCATCGAAATCGCCAAAGCCATTTCGCTGGACGCCAAAGTGCTCGTGATGGACGAGCCCACCGCCGCCCTCAGCGGCGTGGAAGTGGACCGGCTGTTCGCCGTCGCCCGCAGTCTCCGGGACAAGGGAACCGGCATCCTGTTCATCTCGCACCGCTTCGACGAGGTCTTCGGCTTGTGCGATCGGATCACAGTGATGCGGGACGGCCGGTACATCTCCACGCACCGGACCGTCGACGTGACTGTGGAGCAGATAGTCCGTGAGATGGTCGGCCGGGACATCGGAGCCCTGTTCCCTAAGGCCGAGGCGGAAACCGGCGACGTTGTCCTGAAGGTCGATGGCCTGAGCCGGGCCGGGGTCTTCCGGGACATCAGCTTCGAAGTCCGCGCTGGCGAGATCGTGGCACTGGCCGGCCTGGTGGGCGCCGGCCGAACCGAGGTGGCGCGTGCCGTCTTCGGGATCGACCCCTACGACGCCGGTGCAATCAGCTTCGAGGGCCGGAAGCTGAAGGCCGGGGACCCTCAGGCTGCCATCACCGCAGGGATGGGTTTCGTCCCCGAGGACCGCCGCAAGCAGGGCCTGGTCATGAACCTTTCGGTGGCCCGGAACGTCACCCTCACGCTGCGGAACAAACTGGCGACGGCGGGGCTGATCAATGGCGCCGCCGAACGCCGTGCTGCGGAGGAGTGGAGCAAGCGGCTGCAGGTCAAAACCGGGTCGCAGGAGCACGCCGTGTCAACGCTCTCCGGCGGCAACCAGCAAAAAGTGGTCCTCGCCAAATGGCTGGCCACCGACCCGCGGCTGCTCATCATCGACGAACCCACACGGGGCATCGACGTCGGCACCAAGAGCGAGGTCCACCGGCTCATCTCGGACCTCGCCGGCCGGGGCATCGCGATCCTGATGATCTCGTCCGAGCTGCCCGAAGTGCTCGGCATGGCGGACCGGGTTCTGGTAATGCGGGAGGGCCGGATTAGCGCCGAACTCGACCGGGCCGATGCCAATCCCGAAACTGTCATGCACGCCGCAACTTCGTCCGCAGGAGGTACCCCATGAGCTCCGCTCTGGACCACAAGAAAGTGACCACGCCGGTACCCGGCGCCGGCCGCGGCCAGGGCGCGCTCGCCTCGGTGCTGCGGCTGCGCGAGTTGCCGGTGCTGATCGCCCTCGCCGTTCTCGTCCTGGTGACGTACCTGATCAACCCGCTGTTCCTCACCCCCCAGGGCGTGAAAGACCTGCTGCTCAATGCCACCATCATCATCATCCTGGCGGCCGGGCAGACCCTGCTGATCATCACCCGGAACATCGATCTCTCCGTGGGGTCCATGCTGGGTCTGGTGGCCTTCGGCACCGGGTCCATCTTCTCAAGCATGCCCGGCATCCCGATTGTGGCTGTCTTCGCTATCGGCATGGCCTTCGGAGCGGTTCTCGGTGCCTTCAACGGCATCCTCGTGACCGTGGCTAAAGTTCCCGCCCTCGTCATCACCCTGGGGACCCTCTACGTATTCCGCGGCTTGAACAACGCGTGGGCAGGCGGCAAGCAGTTCTTTGCCGGTGACCGGCCGGACGCCTTCGGAGCCCTCTCGGTGGACACCGTGCTGGGGTTCCCCATCATCACCCTGCTGGCCATCGTCGTCGTTCTCGGCGTTGCCGTCTACATGTCCGGAACCCGGCCCGGCAGGGACCTGTACGCCATTGGCTCGGACCCGGACGCGGCCACCGCCTTCGGCATCAAGGTCTCCAAACGGGTGTTCCTGGCCTTCCTCGCCAACGGGGCGCTGGCAGGCCTGGCCGGCGTGCTCTACGCCAGCCGCTTCAACTCCGTCGGCGCCACCACCGGAACCGGCATGGAACTGACGGTCGTTGCCGCCGCCGTCGTCGGCGGTGTGGCGATCTTCGGCGGCAGCGGATCGGTGGCCGGGGCAGCCCTCGGCGCGCTGCTGCTCACGACCATCACCAGCTCACTGACCGCGCTGCGGGTCGACAAGTTCTGGCAGCAGGCCATCGTCGGGGTGCTGATCCTCACGGCCATCATCATCGACCGCGTGGCAAGCCTGCGCACAGCCAAGAAACTGCGGATAAGCGAGGCCCGGAATGTCTGAAACCACGTCGCCCACCAGCACTGCACCAACTCCCGTGGCGGACAGCACCAAGCCGCTTGCCAGCGAACCCAAAGGCAGGACCGGCGCCGCACGGATCCTGACCAGCAGGGACGCCATCACGGTTTACGCCCTCCTGGCCTTCCTCCTCTACGCCGCCATCGCCATCCCGCGCTTCGCCTCGCCGGTCACCACCGGCTTCCTCCTGCTGGACGTCATCCCGGTGCTGCTCATCGCGATGCCCATGACCCTGATCATCATCACCGGTGAAATAGACCTCTCCGTCGCCAGCACCGCCGGCCTGACCAGCGCCTTGATGGGCGTCCTCTGGGCCAGCGGGATGGATATCTGGTTGGTCCTGACGACCAGCCTGCTGGCCGGAGTAGCGGCCGGGATGTTCAACGGCCTCCTGATCGCCGTCCTCGGTCTGCCTTCACTGGCGGTCACCATCGGCACCCTGGCACTCTTCCGCGGCCTTGCCCTGGTGATCATCGGCGACAATGCGGTGGCGAACTTCCCGAAGCCCCTGACCGCTTTCTTCACCTCCAAACTTGGCGCCACCGGCATTCCAACGGTGATGATCGGCGTCGTCCTGGTGATGGTCTTCTTCGGGGTGCTGCTGCACTTCACGCCCTTCGGACGCGGACTGTTCGCGATGGGCTACAGCAAGGAAGCCGCCAGCTTCGTCGGGATCAAGGTTGCGCGCAGCAAGTTCTGGCTCTACGTGGGATCAGGCGCCGTTTCGGCCCTGGCCGGCATTTACTGGACGTTGCGCTACACCAGCGCCCGCAGCGACAACGCCTCCGGCCTGGAACTGGCCGTCATCGCCGCCGTACTCCTTGGCGGGGTGTCGATCTTCGGCGGCAAGGGGTCCATCCCCGGCGTCATTGCGGGGGTCCTGCTGATCGGGACACTCAACTACGCCCTGCGGCTGGCCCGGGTTTCCGACGTCGTCCTCATCACCGTCACGGGGCTGCTGCTCATCTTCTCCGTGGTTGCTCCGAGCATCGGGTCCGCCGTCAAAGAATGGCAACACACCCGCCGCGTCCGCCGCAGCTTCAGCCAGAAAGCAAGCTGACCGGCTGCCCTCCCACCTCCACTCCAGCCCCGTCCACACGGAACCAGTTGTATCCGCCGCAAAAAAAGGAAGAACAATGATGTTGAACCGCAAAAACACAGGCACCACCGGCCGCTTGGCGTCCCTGATCGCGATCACCGCCGCGGCCGCCCTGGCCCTGACAGCCTGTAATGGCGGCACCGGATCAACCGGCGGCAACAGCCCTGCGGCGGGAGGGGACCTTAAAATCACCTTCATCCCGAAGCAGCTGAACAACCCCTATACGGACGTTGTCCTGGGCGGCGGCAAGAAGGGCGCCCAGGAGGCGGGCTTCGCCTCCTCGCAGATCGTCGGCCCCCTGGAGGCTTCCGCGTCCAGCCAGGTTTCCTTCGTCAACGCCGAGACCCAGGCCGGCACGAATGTCATTGTGATTGCCGCCAACGACCCCGACGCCGTGTGCACAGCCCTCGGCGAGGCCCGAGCCGCCGGCGCGAAGATCGTCGCCTTCGACTCGGATGCCAACCCGGACTGCCGCGACGTCTTCATCAGCCAGGTGGTCGCCAAGGAGGTGGCCCTGATCCAGACCAAGCTGATCTCCGAACAGATCGGCGGCAGCGGCGAGATCGCGATCCTCTCGGCCACCGCGAACGCCACGAACCAGAACGAGTGGATCAAGTTCATGGAGGAGGAACTGGCTTCCAACCCGGCGTACAAGGACATCAAGCTCGTGGCGAAGGTCTACGGCGATGACAACGACACCAAGTCCTTCCAGGAGGCCCAGGGCCTGATGCAGGCCCACCCGAACCTGAAGGGCATCATTTCCCCGACCACCGTCGGCATCGCAGCGACCGGACGGTACCTCTCCACCTCCGCGTACAAGGGGAAAGTCGCGCTCACCGGACTGGGCCTGCCCAATGAAATGCGCCCGTTCGTCAAGGACGGGACCGTCAAGGAGTTCGCTCTTTGGGACCCGGCGCAGCTCGGATACGTTGCCGCATTCGCCGGCAAAGCGCTCCAGGACGGCAAAATCACCGGTGCCGAAGGCGATACCTTCACGGCCGGCGAGCTGGGCGAACGCAAAGTCGAAAAGGGCGGACTCGTGATCGTGGGGCCGCCGACGGTCTTCAATGCCGAGAACGTCGACAAGTACAACTTCTGACCCATATCCGGCAGCCGGGCGGGCCGTACCGACAGCCCGCCCGGCGCCACCCACGTTCACCCTGGCGTTACCGAGCCGCGAGTTCCCTTTTCATGCCGGAAGGCCCCTTCAATGAACCAGAAACAATCAGCCGCCCGGCTGCTGCAGCCGCACCGGCGCCGCCCCACCCGCATCGGATTGGTCTCCGGCGGCCTCGGCGCCTACTGGCCCCAGTTTCCGGACCTGCTCCCGCAGCTGCAGGAGTCCGTGGCGTACGTCACCGGACGCTTCCAGGACCTCGACGCCGACGTTGTGGACACCGGCTTCATTTCCGATGCGCAGGAAGCCGCGACCGCCGGTGAGAAACTGCGCGTCGCTGATTGTGATTTGATCGTCATCTTCCTGACCACGTACCTGACGTCCTCCATGGTGCTGCCCATCGCCCAGCGGACCAAGACCCCCGTGCTGGTGATTGACCTGCAACCCACGGAGGCGATGGACCACGCGAACTTCGACACCGGCAAATGGTTGGCTTACTGCGGCCAATGCCCGGTCCCCGAAGTCGCCAACGTCTTCCGCCGGGCCGGAATCGATTTCCGCTCCGTCTCCGGCCACCTCAAGCAGGAGTCCGCCTGGGAACGGATCACCCAATGGGTGCACGCCGCGGGCGTCCGTGCCCGGCTGCGCAGCGCCCGGCACGGACTCATGGGCCACGTGTATCCGGGCATGCTGGATGTCGCCACCGACCTGACAACCGTCTCGACCACTTTCGGCTCCCACGTGGAGGTGCTCGAATTCGATGACCTGCGTGAACGGGTGAACGCGGTCACCGGGGCACAGGTTTCCGAACGGCTCGAAGTGGCCCGGGCCCTCTTTGTCGTCGACGATTCCGTGAATGACGACGACTTCGCCTGGGGCGCGAAAGTCTCGGTGGGCCTCGACCGGCTGGTGGAGGACTTCGATCTGGACTCCGTCGCCTACTACCACCGCGGCCTCGCCGGCGAACAGCACGAGCGGCTGGGCGCCGGGATGATCCTCGGCTCCTCCATCGTCACCGCCCGGGGAATCCCGATGGCGGGCGAATTCGAGCTGCGGACTTCCATCGCGATGCTCGCCGCCGAGGCGATCGGCGCCGGCGGCTCCTTCACCGAAATCCAGGCCCTTAACTTCTTCGACAATGTTGTGGAGATGGGCCACGACGGCCCCGCGCATCTGGCGGTGTCCGCCCAAGACCCGCTGCTCCGCGGGCTCGGCGTGTACCACGGCAAACGCGGCTGGGGCGTCTCGGTTGAATTCGATGTCCGGCACGGACCCGTCACCACCTTCGGGCTCGGCCAGGACCGGGACGGCAGCTTTGTCTTTGTCACCTCCGAGGGTGTGGTGGTGCCCGGCCCGCTGCTGGCAATCGGCAACACGACCTCCCGCGTCGATTTCGGCGGGGACCCGGGACTGTGGGTGGACCAATGGAGCCAGACAGGCATCGGCCATCACTGGGCCCTCTGCGTGGGGCACCGCGCGGCCGACATCAAGGCCGCAGCGTCCCTCCTGGGTATCGAACACCGGCAGGTGGTGCTGTCATGAGCCGCCAGCGTGTCTGCTTCCAGCTCCAGGTCAAGCCCGGACTCATCGAGGAGTACACCCGGCGGCACGCCGCCGTCTGGCCGGAGATGCTCGCGGCCCTGAAGAGTTCCGGCTGGCACAACTACTCGCTCTTCCTCCGACCCGACGGGCTGCTGATCGGGTATTTCGAAACCGACAGCCTTCCCGAAGCGCAGGCCCGGATGGCCGCCACCGACATCAACGCCCGCTGGCAGGCCGAAATGTCCGGCTTCTTCGAAGACCTGGACGGAGCCCCCGATGAGGGTTTCCTCCAACTGACTGAAGTATTCAACCTCGAGGACCAGCTGGCCGCCTCTGCGCCAGGCCTCACCCACTCCAAATCCAAAGGAGACTGACGTGTCTATCCCCACTGACGTTTTGACCACGCTCGAGCATCAAAGCATCGAACTGCCTTCCTGGGCGTTCGGGAACTCCGGCACCCGCTTCAAGGTCTTCGCGACCCCCGGGACCCCGCGCAGCATCGAGGAAAAGATCGCCGACGCCGCCCAGGTCCACGCGCTCACCGGGCTGGCGCCCTCCGTGGCTCTGCACATTCCCTGGGACAAGGCGGACGACTACGCGGCCCTGGCCGGGTACGCCGCCGGCCTCGGGGTGAAACTGGGAACGATTAACAGCAACACGTTCCAGGACGACGACTACAAGTTCGGCAGCCTCACCCACAGCGATCCTGCGGTGCGTTCGAAGGCCATCGACCACATGTACGAGTGCCTGGAAGTGATGAACCAGACCGGGTCGCGCGACCTGAAAATCTGGCTGGCGGACGGCACGAACTACCCGGGCCAGGGCAACCTGCGCGCCCGGCAGGACTGGCTGGCCGACTCGCTGCGCAAGGTCTATGACCGCCTCGGAGATGACCAGCGGATGGTGCTGGAGTACAAGTTCTTCGAGCCGGCTTTCTACCACACGGACGTTCCGGACTGGGGAACCTCCTACGTGCACTGCGCGGCCCTCGGTGAGAAGGCCATGGTCTGCCTGGACACCGGGCACCATGCTCCGGGCACCAACATCGAGTTCATCGTGGCGCAGCTGCTGCGCCTGGGCAAGCTCGGTTCCTTTGACTTCAACTCCCGCTTCTACGCCGACGATGACCTGATTGTCGGCGCCGCGGATCCGTTCCAGCTGTTCCGCATCATGCACGAGGTGGTCCGTGGCGGCGGACTGGATCCCGCCGTCGGCGTAGCGTTCATGCTGGACCAGTGCCATAACGTCGAGGGGAAGATCCCGGGCCAGATCCGTTCCGTGCTCAACGTCCAGGAGATGACCGCCCGGGCACTGCTGGTCGACACGGCCGCCCTGGCGGCAGCGCAGAATGCCGGCGATGTGCTGGCAGCGAACGCCGTCCTCATGGACGCCTTCTACACGGACGTCCGGCCCGACCTTGCGCAGTGGCGCGAATCCCGCGGACTGCCCGCGGACCCGATGGCCGCCTTCGCCGCCAGCGGATACCAGGAAAAAATCAATGCCGACCGCCAGGGCGGCCACCAGGCCGGATGGGGAGCCTAAGACCATGACAAATCCAACAGTTGAACAACTGATCACCCGCTCCAACCGCCTCGGCGCGGACAAGCGGAACACCAACTACGCCGGCGGCAACACCTCCGCCAAGGGCACCGAAAAGGACCCGGTGACCGGTGAGGACGTCCGGCTGCTGTGGGTGAAGGGCTCCGGCGGCGACCTGGGCACGCTGAGCGAACCCGGACTCGCCGTGCTCCGCCTGGACCGGCTGCTGGCGCTGAAGAACGTCTACCCCGGCGTCGAGCGGGAAGATGAGATGGTCGCGGCGTTCGATTACTGCCTGCATGGCAAGGGCGGCGCCGCCCCCTCGATCGACACCGCGATGCACGGACTCGTGGATGCCGCCCATGTGGACCACCTGCACCCGGATTCGGGCATCGCGATCGCCACGGCCGCCGACGGCGAAGCCCTCACCGCCAGGATCTTTGGCGACAAGGTCGCCTGGGTGCCGTGGCGCCGTCCGGGCTTCCAGCTGGGCCTGGACATCGCCGCGATCAAGGACGCCAACCCGCAGGCCATCGGCACCATCCTCGGCGGGCACGGCACCACCGCCTGGGGCGCCACCAGCGAAGAAGCCGAAGCCAACTCACTGTGGATCATCGAGCAGGCCGAAAAGTACATCGCCGAGCACGGCCGCCCCGAGCCGTTCGGACCTGCACTCCCCGGCTATGCCGCCCTGCCGGAGCCCGCACGGCGCGCGAAGGCCGCCGCGCTGGCGCCCGTGGTCCGGGGGCTGGCCTCCACGGACAAGCCGGTCGTGGGGCACTTCAGCGACGACGCCGCGGTCCTGGAATTCCTGGAAGGGCAAGAGCACCCCCGCCTCGGGGCCCTGGGCACGTCCTGCCCGGACCATTTCCTGCGGACCAAGGTCAAGCCGCTGGTCCTGGACCTGCCTGCCGACGCGTCCATCGAGGACTCCGTGGCCCGGCTGCAGGAACTCCATGCCGCCTACCGGGAGGACTACCAGGCCTACTACGACCGCCACGCCGTCCCCAGCCGCTCCCTGACCTCGCAAGCTCGGCCAGGGAACCGTGCGGCCGTGGGCCCAGCCAGCCCGGCCATGCGCGGCGCGGACCCCGCGATCGTGCTGATCCCCGGCGTGGGCATGTTCTCCTACGGCAAGGACAAGCAGACCGCCCGGGTTGCCGGGGAGTACTACCGCAACGCCATCAACGTCATGCGCGGCGCCGAGGCCATCTCCACGTACGCCCCGATCGAGGAAGCCGAGAAATTCCGGATCGAATACTGGGCGCTGGAGGAAGCAAAGCTGGCCAGGATGCCGAAGCCGAAGTCGCATGCCACCCGGATCGCCCTGGTGACGGGGGCGGCGTCGGGCATCGGCAAGGCCATCGCCGCCCGGCTCGCCGCGGAAGGCGCGTGCGTCGTGATCGCGGACCTGAACCTGGACAGCGCCCGGGCCGTCGCCGAAGAGCTCGGCGGCTCCGACGTCGCCGTCGGGATCCAGGCCGACGTCACCGACGAGGCCCAGGTCGTGGCCGCGGTGAACGCCGCGGTGCTGGCCTTCGGCGGCCTGGACCTGGTGGTCAACAACGCGGGCCTGTCCATTTCCAAGCCGCTGCTCGAGACCACCGAGAAGGACTGGGACCTCCAGCACAACGTCATGGCCAAGGGCTCCTTCCTGGTCTCCAAGGCCGCCGCGAAGGTCCTGATCGACCAGGGCATGGGCGGGGACATCGTCTACATCTCCTCCAAGAACTCCGTCTTCGCCGGCCCCAACAACATCGCCTACTCCGCGACCAAGGCCGACCAGGCCCACCAGGTCCGGCTCCTCGCGGCCGAACTCGGCGAGCACGGCATCCGGGTCAACGGCATCAACCCCGACGGCGTCGTGCGCGGCTCCGGGATCTTCGCCGGCGGATGGGGCGCCAAACGCGCCGCGGTCTACGGTGTCGACGAGGAAAAACTGGGCGAGTACTACGCCCAGCGCACCCTGCTCAAGCGCGAAGTCCTGCCCGAAAACGTCGCCAACGCCGCCATCGTGCTCACCGGCAGCGAACTGTCCCACACCACCGGCCTGCACATCCCGGTCGACGCCGGCGTCGCCACCGCCTTCCTCCGATGACCGGGCCACGACCAGCCCCCGACGCCGTCCCCGCCGGCGCCGTCCCGGTCACCGCCGGGGCGGAGTCCGCCGGCAGGCTCTTCGCGGCCGTTGATATCGGGGCCTCCTCCGGCCGGGTGATCCTGGGCAGGATTACCGATGACACCGGGAACCCTGGTGTCTCACTGGAGACGGTGCGCCGCTTCCCAAATGGTGTGGTGAAGTCCGGCGGCGGCCTGCGCTGGGACTTCGAGGCCCTGTTCGCGGAAGTGCTCAACGGACTCGCCGCGGCCGCAAGGGCGGCCGCGGCACGCGGTGCGCGGATCACGAGCATCGGCATCGACACCTGGGCCGTGGACTACGGCCTGGTCAATGACGCCGGCGAGCTCGTCGCGCAGCCCTACAGTTACCGGGACGAGCGAAGCCGCGCCGCCGTGGCCCAGGTCCATGAGCGCCTGGATCCGGCCCGGCTGTACGGCACAACGGGGCTGCAGTTCCTGGACTTCAACACGATCTACCAGCTCGCCGCCGAACCGGACCTGGACGGCCTGCAGGCACTGCTCATCCCGGACCTGATCGCGTTCCTGCTCACCGGTGTCCGCCGAACGGAGGCCACCAATGCCTCCACCACCGGACTCTTCGATGCCGTCGCGGGGGAGTGGGCCACGGAGTTCCTGACCGCCCTGGACCTGCCGCAGGACCTGTTCCCGCCGCTGGTCCAGCCCGGGGAAGCGGTCGGTAACCTGCTGCCGGCCATCGCGGCCCGGACCGGGTTGCCCGAACAGACCCCGGTCGTCGCGGTCGGCTCGCACGACACCGCCTCGGCCGTCGCGGCCGTGCCGGCGGAAACAGGGGATTTCGCCTATATCTCGTCCGGGACATGGTCGCTGGTGGGGGTCGAACTCCAGCATCCGGTCCTCACCGAGGCAAGCCGGCTGGCCAATTTCACCAATGAACGCGGCGTCGACGGCACCATCCGCTACCTCCGGAACGTCGGCGGCCTCTGGCTGCTGAGCGAATGCCAGCGGACCTGGGCCGCCCAGGGCCTGACCCTCTCCCTGTCCCAGCTGCTGGACGGTGCTGCGGCGCTGCCGTCCGGCGGACCCAGGATCAATGCCGATGACCCGGCCTTCACTGCGCCGGAGAACATGCCCGAACGGATCCGGGCCGCTGTGCGGCATACCGGCGCCAACCTGGCGGACCAGGCCACGGCGATCGTCCGCTGCATTCTGGACAGCCTGGCTGCCGGCTACGCCCGGACGATCCGCGACGCCGAACGGCTCGCCGACCGCAGCATCGACGTCGTGCACATCGTCGGTGGCGGTTCGCAGAACCGGCTTCTCTGCCAGCTGACGGCCAACGCCACGGGCAAACAGGTCATTGCGGGTCCGGTGGAAGCCACCGCACTCGGCAATGTCCTGGTGCAGGCGCGGGCAGCCGGTGAGCTGGCCGGAGGGCTTGCCGAACTGCGGAAGATCGTCGCCGGCGGCACGGCCCTCGAGCGGTACGAACCCGTGGCGTCGTCGTCTGCGCCATCGACACCTGCAGGCACTGGCCGGTCGGCCATGAACCGGGGACGCTGAGCCGGGATATCTAGGTGTACTGACCGGAGAGGTTGATTGAGTGACTCACTCGCCTCGACCGTGCACCGGTCTGGCGTTCGCTGGGGGTTCTCCGACCTCGTGGATGGTATGGCCGCCGCAAGCCGTCTTGGTTACGCTGGCTCGCTCGATGCGCGACACGGTGAACCATCGCATTGCGTTGCGCAGTCGGCACCACCCAACTAGGTACCACTGGCCGTTCGTGGAGGCGAACAGCACTGGCTCAACGTCGCGGGTGGTCGTGGTCTCGTCTCTCGATGTGTAGCGAATGCGGATCACTCGCTGCTCGGCCATCGCCTCCTCCAGTGCCGACTTGATTGCGCGCGAAGAGGAGGGAAGCGCGTTGACCCAGACGCGGTGGGCCAGCTCGTCGGCTCGTGCTCGGGTTTTGGGATCGAGGACGTCCAGGATCTTCTGGATACCTGCTGCTGCCAGATCGGCGTAGGGGGCATCGGGCGCAGCGGACACGGCTGCCATGAGCGCCACGGCCTGCGCTGGGGACAGGCTGACAGGCGGCAGGGACGCGCCTATAGCCAATCCGTAGCCACCGCCCGGACCTGGGCGAGACCATATAGGCGCACCGCTGTTCTCTAACGCATCGAAGTCTCTCTTAATTGTGCGCACGGACACCTCAAACTCTCTCGCCAACCGTTCGGCGGAAACCCCCCGCGCGCCGCTGCGGCGCAACATCTCGGATAGAGCATGGAGCCGTTCGACTCGCTTCACAGTTCAGACCCCGACAAATTCATGACACAAATAGTGACATACCCTTGTCCGTAGTGCCTGCGAGGGTAGTGACATGACAACTACTACAAGCAGTCCGATCATCATTCTCATCGCCGGCCACTGGCTGGGCGCTTGGGCGTGGGATGAAGTGCTTGAACACCTGACAACCGACCACTCTCGTGCAATCGCGATGACACTGCCCGGTCTCGACGGGGACGATCCCGAGCGTGCGGCGAAGACTCTCGACGATCAAGCCGCAGCGGTCCTAGACGTCATCACTCAACTCGGGGTCTCCGAGGATCAGCCCGTAACTCTCGTCGCTCACAGCGGGGCGAACGCCCCCGTCAGCCTCGTCCTTGACCGACACCCTGAGCTTGTCCCTCGAGTGGTGTGGGTCGACTCCGGCCCTGTGGCGACGGGAAGCGCCTTCGCCCCAGACATCCCGGAGGAGTTGGAGGAGCTTCCGCTGCCGTCCCTCGACGTCCTCGCACAGCAGGCGAGCCTCGAAGGCCTGAGCGCAGAGGTCCTCGAGCGTTTTCGGGCCCGGGCCGTCCCTGAGCCCGGCCCCGTGCTTCGTCAGCCCGTCGAGCTCACGAACGATGCCCGCCGCAAGGTCCGGACCACCCTGGTGTGCTGCTCGATCCCGAGTGCGCAGGTGCTGGAGCTGGCCCGCGCAGGCCATGCCATGTTTGCCGAAGTCGCGAACATCGAGTACCTCGACGTCATTGACCTCCCGACGGGGCATTGGCCTATGTGGAGCCGTCCACGCGACCTCGCCAAGGCCATTCAGTCAGCGGCTTCTCGAACCAACTGAACTGCACGTACAACCTGAAGGGGTCAGCCGAATCCGGCTGGCCCCTTTCCGTCTCCGAGGGAATTCATGGCACACCCAAACGCTGCTCTCACACCACGCCACCGGCTGAAGGTCGCCCGCCTCGTCGTCGATGACGGTTGGCCGATCAGCGAAGTTGCCGCCCGATTCCAGGTCTCGTGGCCCACGGTCAAGAGATGGGTCGAGAGATACCGGGTAGGCCAGTCGATGCAAGACCGATTCTCGCGGCCACACCACTCGGTCTGACAACGGGGGCGCCTACCGCTCACACTTGTGGCGGGACACATGCGCCGAACTTGAAATCAAGCACAAGCGCACCCGCCCGTATCGCCCACAGACGAACGGCAAGATTGAGCGCTTCCACCGCACCCTGGCCGACGGCTGGGCCTACGCCCGCTGCTATACCTCCGAGGCTGAGCGTCGTGGGGAGCTACATGGCTGGCTGCACCACTACAACCATCACCGACCCCACACCGCATGCGGCAGCCAGCCGCCCTTCTCACGATTGATCAACGTGTCCGGTCAGTACATCTACGCTTCCGGCGCAGCCTCGCCGGGCTCTTCGTTGGTCCAGGTTACCTGGACCCAGCGCTGGCCCTCGTCGTCCCAGGATTCGGTGTGCCCCAGCCGGGCAATGTCCTCAAAGGCGACGTCGAGGCCCTTGCGCCGGAGCGTTTCGCTGAGTTCGCTGGTGGCGTCCCGGACGGCAGCGTTTACTGCTTCGGGAGCGTCGGACTCGACCGGGCGGGGAGGCATCGTAAGTTGAAGTCATGGACCCATACTTCACGTTCTGCCCGCTGTTGGGAACCGTCCGGGGCAGCCGATGTGCCGCATCCCGGCCTTACTCCTCCCTCGGGCCTGATCCGCCGTGCTTTCCAACGGCCGACGGCGGCCGAGCGCGGGGTCATTGTCCGATCAGGTGGCCACCCGGCAGCGCATCTTCGATGCACCCCGGTGCCTGTGCCCCGATGAGCGGCCACACCACGTTTCCCTGCGCTTGGATGGCAAGACCTTGCGGACCTGCCGGCAGATAAAGCGCCTGTCCTGCCGGCCTTCCGGCCGCCGGGTTTGCTATCGCGACGTCTGTTCGCTCATCTGGCGTGCCTTCGCCCGCGGGGACCAGGTAGGCGGCGACGCGTGCTCCGGCCGGAAGTGCCCGGCTGTAATTGACAGGGTCGGGAAGCTTGGCGCCCTGCAACTCGAGATAGACGCTCCCATCATTGCCCGCCTGCTGTTGCCCGCTGACGGCGGTGACATCGGTGATGACCAGAACAATGGTTGTAGGGCCTTCAATCCCGGGGGCGTTTGCCGGGTAGACCATCGTCCGTCCCTCCCGGACCGCAGAAATGGTCCCGGAAACTACCAGTTGGCTCAGCTGGGCAAGCTCGTCCGGCGACCGGCGCGGATCGTAGTCGTAGATAGGGCCTTGGAACGGTTCCGGAGTTTCGCCGGTCGTGGCGACCACGCACGGCTTCCGATCATCAGCGCCCGTAGGCTGCCCGGCCCCGCAGGCTACGAGCAGCAGCGCGCTGGCAGCGGCCCCGGCCGCCCGGGGCACGCGCTGCTTGGTTCTTCTGAACACGGAGCCCCCTTGTTCGTTCGGTACAGTGACTCAACCACGCCGGACGCCGTTGGGGAAGTACCTTCAGTTGTCGCCTGCGGCGCACCTCCTCTCGGTCCTCCAGCAGACCGGCGGAGCTCAGGCGTGGGTGGGTTCTTCCACCAGGGCGGTGGCGATGCTGTCCGCGTCATCCAACGCGGCGAGGTAGCGTTCGGCGTCGAGGGCTGCGGCGCAGCCGGTCCCGGCGGCGGTGATGGCCTGGCGGTAGCGGTGGTCCACGGCGTCGCCGCAGGCGAAGACGCCCGAGAGGTTGGTGACCGTGGTGGGGGAATCGACCTTGATGTAGCCCTCGGCGTCGAGGTCCACCTGCCCGGCCACCAGCTCCGTGCGCGGGACGTGCCCGATTGCGACGAAAATGCCGGTGGCGGACTGCTCGCGGGTTTGACCGGTGACGGTGTCCTTCAGGGTGACGCCGGTGACCTTGCCGTCGCCGTGGATCTTCGTGATGGCGGAGTTCCAGGCGAATCGGATCTTGGGATTGTCCTTGGCGCGCTGGGCCATGATCCGGGAGGCCCGGAGTTCGCCCTTGCGGACCACGACGGTCACGGACTTCCCGAACCGGGTCAGGAACGTCGCTTCCTCCATCGCGGAGTCGCCGCCGCCGACCACGATGATGTCCTGGTCGCGGAAGAAGAAACCGTCGCAGGTGGCGCACCAGGAGACCCCGTGGCCGCTGAATGTCTTCTCCTCCGGCAGTCCGAGTTCCTTGTACGCGGAACCGGTGGCCAGGATGACTGCCGGGGCCTCGTGGGTCTCGCCGGCGCCGGTGACCACGCGCTTGAGGTGTCCGGCGAGCGTGACTGCGGTGACGTCGTCGAACACCACCTGGGCGCCGAACCGTTCCGCCTGCTGCTGCAGCCCGTCCATGAGTTCGGGACCCTGGATTCCTTCGGGGAAGCCGGGGAAGTTCTCGACGTCGGTGGTGTTCATCAGGGCACCGCCGGCGGTGACCGATCCGGCCAGGACCAGCGGCTTCAGCCCGGCGCGGGCGGCGTAGATCGCCGCGGTGTAGCCGGCCGGGCCGGATCCGATGATGATCAGCTGTTCGGTGCTCACGGCGGCAGGCGTTGGCGTTTCCGTTTTAGGGGATGCGGCGCTCACGGTAAGGCTCCTGTTCCGGCTACTTGGCGGCGGGGTGAGGAAAGCGATGAGCCCTCAATGCGGGACTTGATCCCGTCGCCGGCGCTGTGGACGCAGACGAAGAGGACGGAGGGTCTTCGGATGGCTTCGGTGCTCATCAGGTCTCTTGAGGATCGAGGGCCTTGAGGATTAGAGAGGGGCGGCAGGGATGAAGTAGCGTTGCGGACCCGCAGGGCCACATAGACCAGTGCAACAAGAATGGGAACTTCGATCAAGGGGCCCACAGCTTCGACGAGGTTCGACTCTCCGTCGATTGGCTGACCGCCGGCGGCCAGGGCACGCTCACCCAGCATGCGTCGGGCGGCTTCGACTACGACCACTCCTGTATCTGGGCGGGTTCCCGTTAAAGACGCTGGTGTAGGGTTTGCACCAACTGACGAAGGGGTCACCACATGAGCTACAAGTATCGGACTGTCCGGGTTCGCGGCACAGATCTGGTCGGAACCATTGCGCGCAAACACGGGGGCGCCCCGGAGATTTATGAAACCTCGAAGGACCCAAGTACATCAGTAGTTCCGGTGTTCTTCCAGGCCACGGGCGAGGTTCGATTCTTCGACAGGACAATGCTGGAGGATGTTGTGACGCCGGGCAGCTAGCCAGGCTGACTCATCGTCGGACCTGACAGTAGGGCCGGACGGTCCGCTCAGACCGTGCTCAAGGCCTCGGGCCCTGCATAGTGTCGCCGCGAAGCATGCCGGAACGCACCGCTGCGTCCGTATCCCGCTGGTCTGGTTGAGCGATCACAAGTGACCGGTTCATCAAGTAGTAACCAGTCTGGTCGGCTCCCGCTACAGGTTCCAAGACCAGGCAGGTAAACCCTTGGCAAACTTCCGCAACGTCCAGTGGCTCCTTGCGGGGGTAGAGCCCGAGGTCCCGCAGCAGCACCGGCGGTAGGTCGTCGCGGTCCAGGCCAGCGGGCGCTGTTGGATTGCCGCCGGCTCAGGCGAGGGTGTGGCCCGGGATGCTCCGGTCGGTGGACTGGCCGGACTCTGTCCGCCCGGGCTCTGTCCGCCGGGACAGCGCGTTCGTCGCGGCCCAGCCGGCGAGGAGCCGAATCGCATCGTCGGAGGGGTGCCGGGTTCGGGGCTGTAGACGAACAGGGACAAGCCGGAGTCCGCTGAAAGTTCCATCGCCTCGAAGAGCAGATGGAGCTCTCCGACAATCGGGTGGTGGAAGTGCTTCCGGCCGGTGAAATGCTGGCACCCGTTGGGCGCGGCCCAGCGGGTGCGGAAGCCGTCACTGCGGGTGGACAATTCGCCGACAGGTCCGTCAGTGCGCGGTCGTAGGGGTCGCGCCCGGCCGTGGTGTGCAGGATCGCGACGGTGTCATCGGCTGCCTTGTTCCAGTTGGGATAGAAGGAGCGGGCGAACGAACTGCTCGCCCAGGTTGACGCCCCCGCGGTCTGTCGTCGTCGCTGGCCCTCGACCAGGCCTGATGGTTCAGACGTATTTGGTGAACCAGGCGAGCGTGTCGTTCCACGCGGCGGTAGCCTGCGCTTCCACGTAGCGATCCCCGGTGTCGTTGTGGAACGCGTGGTCGACGCCGGGATAGACGGTGAGCTGGTGGCGGACGTCAGTGGCCGCCAGGGCATCCCGGAGAGCGGGCATGGCGCCGGTGATCCGCTGGTCGAGTTCGGCGTACACGCCGAACGCCGCCGGCTTGATCGTCGGAACCTTGGCCAGGTCGGGGGAGGGACCGTAAAACGCCGCGGTGGCCTTTAGTCCGGGCAGGTCGGTGGCAGCCTGCCAGGTGATGCCGCCGCCGAAGCAGTAGCCGGTCATGGCGATCCGCCCCTGGTCCACGTAGGTCTGTGAGTTCAGATAGTCGAAGGCGGCGGTGAAGTCGGAGACATGGCGCTGTGCGCCAGCCTGGGTCAGGGCTCCGGGGACGGCGTCCCGGTCAAAGCTCGCCGTTCCACCTTCCCTGCTGAGCAGGTCCAGCGCCAGAGCCGCGTATCCGGCCTTGGCGAAGCGTCGTGCCACGTCCTGGATGTGGGGGGTCAGCCCGCGGTTCTCGTGGCAGACCAACACGGCAGGTCCGGCTGCACCTCCCTCCGGCCGGGCCAGATAGGCGCTGATCTCGGCTTCGTCGGAGGGAAAGCGCACCGTCTCCGTGGCCAGTCCTGGCGCGCCCTCCGGAACGGACAACGGGCTCTTGGCCCCCGGTACCGGCCCGGGGGTAACGCTGCCGGACTCCGGGGATGAGGCGGGAGTGCTGGGGGTCGGCATCGGATCGGTGCTGCGCGGAACTTCCTCCGGCGTGCAGCCGACCAGGAGCATCGCCGCTGCCGCAGCCGCCATGCTGCCCGTAATGAACGCCACGCGGCGCGTGAAGGTGCGTTGCGACAGGGCGCCGGAGCGGTAATCGTCAAAGAATTCCTCGATCAGGTACTTCTCGAACTTGCCAAGCTGGGTCATGTCGGGCCTCCTGGAGTTTGCCGCACATCCTCCTCCGAAGTGCGGCTTCAGGCAAGAGCCCGGGACAGCGTTGCTATCAGCTGTCCCGATTCAAGCCCAATTCGTCGGCAAGTTCGACCCCGGTCTGCAGCACCCGCTGGCGGTTCAAAGGCGCCCGTCGGGAAGTCTCCGGCGGCTGAATCGTCGCGGCAACCTTTCCGTCGCAATCTGCTATTGATAGGTGTACTGCGTATACCTACCCTTGGGCGTAGCCGGTGTACGCCGTACACCGCTGATCAGAGGACAAGGTCATGACGCTGGAACGAAGTCGAGTTCGCACTCCCGTCCGGCGTTCCGGACGCCAGTGGCCCGAACCCACCGCCTTGATCCTTCTTAGCCTCATACCGGTCAACTTCGGGGCGCTGCGCCTGGCCGAGTTGACGGGCGGGGCCGTGATTACACCGCAGAACGCGCGGTTCTTCGCCTCGCCCGGCCCTGTGGTGGCGCACATCGTCAGCGTCACCGTCTACAGCCTGCTCGGAGCGTTCCAGTTCGTTCCCTCGCTTCGGGGCAGGCGCGGCTGGCACCGTATCGCCGGAAGCATCCTCATCCCGGCCGGCCTCCTTGCCGCTCTCTCCGGCTTGTGGATGTCGGTGTTCTATCCGCTTCCGCCCGGCGACGGCGAGATTCTCCTCGCCCTTCGGCTGTTCTTCGGTTCGGGAATGGTCGTGAGCATCGTGTTTGGGCTCTTAGCGGTCCGCCGTCGGGATTTCGTCCGACACAGCGCGTGGATGACTCGTGGCTACGCCATCGGTGTGGCGGCGGGAACGCAGGCACTCGTGAGTATCCCTAGGCTGCTTCTCGTCGGCCCCGCCGATGAGGTGACCCGGGCGGTGCTGTTGGGGGCGGCGTGGCTGATCAACCTGGCGGTGGCCGAGTACGTCATCTACCGCCGCGCCCGTCCGACGGCGCGGACGTCCTGACGGACAGGGGGCACGCTCTGCTGCCGGCGCTATCTGGCCGCCTGCTACAGCGGCTGTGCCGGGTGGGCTTCCTCTGCGATGGAAGAACTCAGCATGCCGAGCAGCCTGCCGGGAGTGTCGGCGTCGGGCCGAAAACCGCCGGCGGGACGTTGGCCGCGAATAGCGGTGCGCTTGGCCGACCGACGGGACCTGGGTGGGGAGCAGCATTGCCCCGATGGGTTTTGCGTACCCGCGTACCAGCCAACGTCCAGATCGAGATCAGCGACGACCAGATTCCCTCATTAGGGGATCTTGGGCGGAGCGGACTGCACGGAGCCTCGGGTAGCGACGATTTCGGCAGCGTGCCCGGCTATCCAGCTGACCAGCGGGAGCAGCAGGGCAACGAGCTCCTGGCCGCGGCCTGTCAGGCTGTAGTCGACCCGGGGCGGAATGATCGTCTGGGCATCGCGACGGACGAACCCGTCGCCTTCCAGCGTCTTGAGGGTCTGGGCGAGCATTTTCTCACTGATGCCTTCAGCCCTGCGGCGCAGCTCGCTCCAGCGTTGCGGGCCGTTCGATAGGGCGACCAGGATCAGCACGCCCCATTTACTGGAGACGTGATCCAGGACGGTCCGGCTCGGACAGCCCGCGGGGAAAATCTCGTCTGCTGCCAGGGAGCCAGCGGGGATGGGGTCAGTACTTACTTTCATATCAGTAGCTTACTTTAAAGTGCGTACTCTCTCCTGGGAAGTAATCCAGTTCCGGGACCGTTGGCATGGGTGTCAGTCACCCGTTTGGAAAGGACCACCATGAAGATCGTTATTACCGGCGCAACCGGTCAGCTCGGCCGCCTTGTCGTTGAAGAACTCCTCGAGCGGGATATGCCGGCGGGGCAGATCGTGGCCGCCGGCCGGAATGTGGCGCGGCTTGAAGATCTCGCCGACCGCGGCGTGCAGGTCCGGTCAATCGACTTCGACGACCGCGATTCCCTGCGGCAGGCCTTTGCTGGAGCGGACAAGGTGCTGCTGGTTTCCGGGACGGCGACCGGCCAGCGAGTCGAGCAGCACCGTAACGCGATTGCGGCCGCCAAGGAAGCCGGCGTGGGTCTTATCGCGTACACCAGCATCGCCAATGCCGACCGCGCGGAAATGAAGCTGGCCGCCGAGCACCAAGGCACGGAAGAGGCCCTGCGGGCTTCCGGAGTTCCTTTCACCTTGCTCCGCAATAGCTGGTACCTGGAGAACTACACCGGGCAATTCGCCACCTACCTCGAGCACGACGCCGTGCTTGGCAGCGCCGGCGACGGGCGGGTCAGCGCAGCCACCCGGGCCGACTACGCCGGGGCTGCCGCAGCCGTCCTGCTGCTGGAGGACCAGGCCGGAAAAGTGTACGAGCTCGGAGGCGATGAACCGTTCAACCTGAGCGAGCTCGCTGCGGAACTCAGCGCCGCCACCGCCCGTCCAGTGCGCTATCAGGACCTTCCGGTGGAGCAGTACACGGAAATCCTCGTGGGTGCCGGACTGCCGGAGGGCTACGCTGCCATCCTGGCCGACAGCGACCTCGGCATCGCACGGAGCGAGCTGCTGGTCACCAGCGGAGACCTCAGCGCCCTCCTCGGCCGGCCCGCCACGGCGATGCGCGATGCGATCCGCACTGCCGCCGGGGCCGTTACTGACGGGCAGGTCGCCTGACCCGAGCCCGGCGGACGGACCTGGCGCCGAGGGCGCGGTCGCGGCCGTCTACGCGGTGCCTTTGAATGTGCGCAGGGCCTCGACGACAAGATCGTGGTCCGCTTTCTGCGGCAGCCCGGACACTGTCACCGTTGCAACGGGGCCGGTTCCCTTCATATAGAGGGGAAAGGCACCGCCGTGCGCGGCATAGCGCGACTGGTCAAACCAGCCGTTGTCCTCAATTCTTCCGCCGCCGAGCCGCCCGCGAAGGCCGACCAGGAGCGAGGGTTCCGCATACTGTTCTGCGGTTCGGCTTTTTCTTTCGACCCAGATCTCGTTGTCGGGGGTTGCCCCGGGCAGGGAAACGTGGAAGAGAATATGGGCGCTTCTGCGGACGTCAATGGCGATCGGCAGGTTTCGCTCGGTGCCCAGCTCCACAAAGAGCAGCCCGAGGTCGAGGGCGTCGGTCTGGCTGAAGCTGCCGAACTGGAGTGTCGCCATTTCGTGTTCGATGCGGCCGATCAGGGACTGGAGAGCGGCCTCCGGCTGTTCAGCCGCGGAGTCCGGATCGTATTCGGTATCCGGTCCGGGAGTCAGGTCGGGCTGTTCCAGGCTCATGAGTGGTGCCTTTCGTGGTGGGTGGAGGGTCCGTCAGCAGTCCGGCGCCTTTCGCCGATCCCATGTAAAGATCGTGCCACGAAGGTCAGGTAAAGCGGGAGCCCGAGCGCCGGGGCCCTCTCCTATCGGACGGACCCCCGGCCGACGGAGTGGGCGGCGCTAGCCGGCGTGGTATTCCGCGTCGCTGACGTGTTCGCCCCACTGGGTTTCGGGACCCTGACCCAGGCCCAGGGCTTCCCACATGGCCAGGTGGGTCATGAAATGTTCAGGGGCCGCGCCGTGCCAGTGCCATTCGCCCGGCGGGGTGTAAACCGAGTCGCCGGGCTTCATCACGACGACGTCGCCGCCCCGCGACTGGACCAGCCCGACGCCCTCGGTGACGTGCAGGGTCTGTCCGGCTGCGTGGGTGTGCCAGGCGGTGCGGGCACCCGGGGCGAAGCGGACGGCGTTCACACGCAGCCGCGAGGGCTCCTCGCCCCTGGCGATGACGTCGAACCAGACGTCGCCGGTGAACATGTCCGCCGGACCCTTGGTGCTTGGCTGCTTAGCTTGGATTTCCACGGTGCCTCCTTCTGCGTTGATGTGTCGTGGGGTGGTTTAGCCCAGCGTCGCGGTGTCGATCACGAAGCGGTAGCGCACGTCGGAGGCCAGGACCCGTTCATAGGCCTCATTGATTTTCTCGGCCGGGATGACTTCGATCTCGGCTCCGAGCTGGTGCTCGGCGCAGAAGTCGAGCATTTCCTGGGTTTCGCGGATACCGCCGATCGCGGATCCGGCGAAGGACCGGCGTCCCATAATGAGGGCGAACACGTTCACCGGAAGCGGCTCCGCGGGTGCGCCCACGTTCACGAGGGCGCCGTCGAGGGTCAGCAGCTGCAGGTAGGAGCTGATGTCGATGGGGGCGCTTACGGTGTTGATGATCAGGTCGAAGGTCCCCGCGAGCGTCTCGAAGGTCCCCTCGTCGCTCGTGGCGTAGTAGTGGTCCGCGCCCAGGCGCAGCCCGTCCTCCTGCTTTTTCAGCGACTGGGACAGGACGGTGACCTCGGCGCCCATGGCGTGGGCGAGCTTGACGGCCATGTGCCCCAGACCGCCGAGCCCGACGATGGCGACTTTCTTGCCCGGCCCGGCACCCCAGTGCCGCAGCGGGGAGTAGGTGGTGATGCCGGCGCACAGCAGGGGTGCGGCGACGTCGAGCCCGAGGCCCTCGGGGATGCTGACGACGAAGTCTTCGGTCACGACGGCGTGGGTGGAGTAGCCGCCCTGGGTGATGGTGCCGTCGCGGTCGACGGCCCCGTAGGTGCCGGTCATTCCGTTGAGGCAGTACTGCTCTTCGCCTTTCAGGCAGTTGACGCACTCGCGGCAGGAGTTGACCATGCAGCCGACGCCGACCCGGTCGCCGACCTGGTGCTTGGTGACGGCGGAGCCGGTTTCGGTGACGATGCCGGCGATCTCGTGGCCGGGAACGAGCGGGTAGGTCTGGGGCCCCCAGTCGCCGCGGACGGTGTGAATGTCGGAATGGCAGATGCCGGCGTACCTGACCTCGATCAGGACGTCGTGAGCTCCCAAGTCACGGCGCTCGATGGTGGTCGGGACGAGGGCTCCGTCAGCGGACGGGGCGGCATAGGCGTTAACGGTCAGCATGTGTCTCCAGTGCTTCTTGGTGATTGCGTCAGTGGTGGGTCTCGTGGACCCTATCCAGTAAACAGGGGCCTTACCGCGCGCGGGAGGCCCTGCTGTGACAGGTACTGCCAGTACCCCCTTCTCGACCGCCCTAGTTCCCGCGCACCGAACACTCAATGGCCCCGACCCGCGGCCCATCGACAAGCAGAACAGCCCGGAATAGCGTTAACCCGTTCGAACAACGGACCCGACAACGACGAACGGAGAGGTGGCCGAAATGGGCACAGAAGAGAACGTTGAACTGATCCGACGCGGGTATGAGGCCTTTAATGCAGGCGACATGGAGACCCTCAGCGGGTTGTTCGCCGAAGACGCCTTCTGGCTCGCTCCGGGAAACGGCACGCTCTCCGGCAGGAAGGAGGGACGCGACGCCATCCTGACCTACTTCCGGGAACTCGGGACACGCTCGGAAGGCCAGCTGAAAGTGACCCTGCAGGACATCATCGACGGCGAAAACTACACCGTCGCCCTGCAGCATAACCAGGCAGAAAGTAGCGGCAGGAGCCTGGACATGGACGGCGTAGTCGCCTTCCAGGTACGGAACGGCAAGATCACCGAAGGCCGCGAATTCTACGTTGACACTGCGCAGGGCGACGCGTTCTGGGGCTAGCGGGCCGCGACGAGTTCCCTTGCGGCCTCGTCCGGGGCCTCGGCGGTGCGTTCGTCGGTGCCTTGATCGGTCTCAGCCTGCGTCCTGCGTTCCTTCAGGAAGTAGACCAGACCGGCGGCGATCGTCGACGCCGCGGCAAGGGCGAAGAGCCCGGGGACGACGCTGCCCGTCTGTTCCTTGATCAGACCGAAGCCGAAGGGCGCCACAAAGCCGCCGAGGTTACCGAGCGAGTTGATGATGGCGATGGCCGGGGCAAGGACCATGGGGTGCAGGTCCGACTGCGGGATGGTCCAGAACAAGGGTGAGGCGCTCTTGAAGCCCATGGCGGCGACCGCCAGGAAGACCAGTGCCAGCACCGGCGAGGCGACGGCGGCTGCGAGGGTACCCACTGCGGCGACCAGCAGTGCCGCTACGAGCAAGGGCCGCTTCGACTTGGCCTTGTCCTGCCATCGGGCGGCAAAGTACATGGCGATCACGGCGCAGACCCAGGGAATGGCGGAGAGAAAGCCGACGCTGAGGTCGGTGGTTCCCGGGATGCGCTTGATGATGGTGGGCAACCAGAAAGTATTGGCGTAGATGGAGAGCTGGACGGCGAAATAGATGGCGCACAGCAGGAGGATCTGCGGGTTCAGGAGCATCTTCCAGCGGTTGAGCGTTCCCTTGCCCGGGGAGGAAGCGGCGTGCTGGGCGTCCTCTTGGGCAATCGCGGCCGACAGGGCGTCCTTCTCACCGGCGCTCAGCCACTTGGCGTCCTGGATCTTCGCGTCCAGCAGGAAGAACACTACGACGCCGACGACGACAGACAGCAATCCTTCGAGGCCGAACAGCCACTGCCAGCCGCGTAGGCCGAGCACATTGTGAAGGCTCAGCAGCAAACCGGCGATCGGGCCCGAAAGGGCCGCGGCAATCGACGAACCGGCGATGAAGATCGCCGTGGCCTTGCCGCGCTGACCTGCCGGCACCCAGCGGGCGAAATAGAAGATCACCGCGGGGAAGAACCCGGCTTCCGCGGCGCCCAGCAGGAACCGCAGGAGGTAGAACATCGACTCGTTCTGCACGAACGCCATCAGGAAGGACACGATGCCCCAGCTGATCATGATCCGGGCCAGCCAGACTTTGGCGCCGTACTTCTCCATCATTACGTTGCTGGGGAGTTCGAAGATGGCGTAGGCGATGAAGAACAGCCCGGCCCCGAAGCCGTATGCGGCAGCACCGATGCCGACATCCGCCTGCAGATGTTCCTGGGCATAGCCGATGTTGGACCGGTTGAGCTGGTTGCACACCAGCATGATCAGCATGATGGGCAGCACCCGCTTGAAGAACTTTTTCGTGGCAACGACCACGTCCGTGACGGCGGTGTCTACAGACTGCATGGGGATTTCCTTAGAATCGGCGAAGCTGGCCGGCCGGGCGGATTGGTTGTGGGCCGCGCCACAGCGATTCCTCACTTTATTCGGCGCCGGCAATGCCCGTCCAACTCAGATGCTGCATTACCGGAGCCCCTCAGGGACTGAATCCTCCCCTGAAGCGCTGACCTCAGCCGTTGCCGGGAGCGGCGGTGCGCAACCTGCGTCGGGAGTTTGCCAGATGGCTCCGCATTGCCGCCGACGACGACGGCCCGTCGCCCTCCGCGATGGCGGCGACGATTGACTGATGCTCCTGCACCACCTGGTCGAAATGCTCGCGCGCGTAGTGCCCATCTCCGCCCAGAAGGCGGGCGCGGGGCATGGCGATCATGGTCTGCCCGAGGGATGCCAGGCAGTCGGAATAGAAGGGATTTCCGGACGCCGCGGCAATGGCCCGGTGGAACTCGTAGTCGGCCTTCATGGCGTGTGCCGGGTGCGCCGCGCTCTCCGTGAAGGCCTCAAACGCCTTCCGGACGGCCTTCAGCTGCCGGTCTGTGTGGTTTCGGGCGGCGAGGGCGGCGGCCTCGGACTCCACGGCGATGCGGAACTCCAGCTGCCACAGGCGGTCCTCCAGGCTGGCCACGGGGCGGCTTCCGGCGGCCTGCTGCGGTCCGTCCGGCGGCGGGGTCAGCGCAAAGCTGCCCCGCCCCCGTTCGGTTTCCACCAGTCCCTCGGCCTGCAGCCGGGTCAGGGCCGAGCGGACCACGGTCCGGCTGACGCCGAATTCGCTGATCAGCGCGTTTTCGCTGGGCAGCTTGGCGCCCGGCTGGATGACGCCGTCGACGATGCGCCTGCGAAGATCGGTGGCGAGGTCCGCGGTCAGGTTCCGGCTCATGGCTTCAAGGTTACTTGCCGAAGTCAGCTGACTCTGTCGTCCAGGCGCGTGCCTGCTCGCTCAGGGAGATGCCGAGTCCGGGACGGTCCGGTACCAGCATGCGGCCGCCCTTGGTTTCGAGGCGTTCGTTGAAGAGCGGATCGAGCCAGTCGAAGTGCTCCACCCACGGTTCGCGCGGGTAGGCGGCGGCGAGGTGGAGGTGGATTTCCATCGCGAAGTGCGGGGCCATGCCCAGCCCGCGCTCGTCCGCCAGGGCCGCGAGGCGCAGGAACTGCGTGATACCGCCCACGCGGGGCGCATCGGGCTGGATGATGTCGCAGCCGTTGGCGTTGATCAGTCCCTTGTGCTCCGCGACGGAGGCCAGCATCTCGCCGGTGGCGATGGGCGTGTCGAGGGCGCGGGCGAGGTCCGCGTGTCCTTCGAAGTCGTAGGCGTCCAGCGGTTCCTCGATCCAGACGAGGTTGAACTCCTCCAGCCGGCGCCCCATCCGCAGGGCGGTGGCGCGGTCCCACTGCTGGTTGGCGTCGACCATGAGGGGCACGTCCCAGCCGATGTGCTCGCGGATGCCGGCGACCCGGCGCAGGTCCTCGGCCGTGTCCGGGAGGCCGACTTTGATCTTGATGCCGCCGATGCCTTCGTCCAGCAGGACGGTGGCGCGGGCCTTGACCTCGTCGAGGGAGGCGTTCAGGAAGCCGCCGGAGGTGTTATAGGTCTGCACGGAGTCCCGGTAGGAGCCGAGGAACTTGGCCAGCGGCAGGCCGGCGCGCTTGGCTTTGAGGTCGTAGAGCGCAATGTCGATCGCGGCAAGGGCCTGGGTGGCGACGCCGGACCGGCCGACGGAGGCCCCGGCCCAGAGAAGCTTGGTGTAGAGCCTGCCGATGTCGTTCGGGTCCTCGCCGATGATGCCTTCGGCGACTTCCTTGGCGTGGGCGTACTGGGCCGGGCCGCCGGCCCGTTTGGAGTAGCTGAAGCCGATTCCGCTGTGGCCCTGTTCGGTGGTGATTTCCGCGAAGAGGAACACGACTTCGGTCATGGGCTTCTGGCGTCCGGTGAACACCTTCGCGTCGCTGATCGGGACGGCGAGCGGAAGCCTGGCCGTGGACAGCTTTACGTGGCGGATGAGATCAACGCTGGTCATGGTTCTCCCTGAAGTTCCTGCGGGGCAACTCCGCCCCGCTCAACTTATGCTACAAGTTGTCTAGTTGTATAACAAGTACTCGCCCGCAATTACGCCACAATCAGCCAAGCAACCAGGCGATGACCAGCAGGGAGCCGGCGCAGAGCAGCGTGGTGCACAGGATCACGTCGCGGGCAACGATCACGCCCCGGCCGTAGGGGGCGGCGAAGAGAAACACATTCTGGGCTGTCGGCAGCGCGCCCATGATCACGCTCGCCAGCAGATGCTGCCCCTCGAGTCCGAAGACGAAGCGGCCCAGGGCCCAGACGATCAGGGGCATGCCGATAATCTTCAGGAACGTGGCGACGAGCGATTCAGTGCGGCCGTCGCCCTTTTGCAGCGGAGCTTTGCCCGCCAGGGACAGTCCGAAGGCCAGCAACACCATGGGGACGGCGCCGCCGGCGAGCATGTCGACAGGTTTCAGCAGCAGTCCGGGGACGGTCCAGCCTGTCAGTGCGACGGCCGCACCCAGGCCGGAGGCAATGATCATCGGGTTGGCGAACGGCTGGAGCAGCAGCTTACGCCAGGAGATCTTCGACCCGGACGCGAGGCCCAGTACGGTCAGATAGAACGGTGCCAGCACGAGGATCTGCACCAACAGCACGGGAGCCACATACTGGGCCGTTCCGACGGCGTACAGGGAGACGGGGATGCCGATGTTGTTGGCGTTCGCGTAGCTGCTCGACATGGCGCCGACGGCGGTCTCCGCCACCGGCCGGCGGAAGAACAGGAGACTCAGCAGGCAATAAAGCAGCCCCACTGCCGCTGCGGACAGCAGCGCCAGCGGGGCATCGGTGCCGAGCGCGGCCCGGATATCGCTTCCGGCCACCACGGTGAACAGCAGTGCCGGGTTGGTGACGTAGTAGGCGGTGCGGGTCAGGGCGCCCTGGACCTCCGGTCCGAGGATCCGCAGCCGGGCCGCGAGGTATCCGACGGCGATGACGGAGGCCACAATCAGTATTCCGGTGACAACGCCGCCCAAGTTTCATGCCTTTCCGTCAGGTGCCTGCCGCCGGGAACGCCGGAGGTGGGTTTCCGCACGGCCGTCTCCTCGTTGCGGAAGGAGGGCCGGCCGTGCGGAAGTGGGGGATCCCCTGGGGGATGTGGCCTAGCGGACGAGGCAGGGCCGCTTGGGGTCGAAGGACCAGCCGTCGATGTAGTACTGCATGCCGATGCTGTCGTCTCGGGCGTCGAGGCCGTGTTCCAGATACAGCCGGTGGGCCTTGTCCAGGGCGTCGCGGTCCAGTTCGATACCGAGGCCGGGCGCGTCCGGAACCTCGATGGCGCCGTCCTTGATCTGCAGCGGCTCCTTGGTGAGGCCTTGACCGTCCTGCCAGATCCAGTGCGTGTCCAATGCCGTGATCTCACCCGGCGCGGCGGCTCCGGTGTGCGTGAACATCGCCAGCGAAATGTCGAAGTGGTTGTTCGAGTGCGAGCCCCAGGTGAGGCCGAACTCGTTGCACAACTGGGCCACCCGGACGGAGCCGTGCATGGTCCAGAAATGCGGGTCCGCGAGGGGGATATCCACGGCGTTGCTGCGGATGGCGTGGGACATTTCCCGCCAGTCCGTGGCGATCATGTTCGTGGCGGTCTTCAGCCCGGTGGCGCGGCGGAATTCGGCCATGACCTCACGTCCCGAGAAGCGCCCTTCCGCGCCGCAGGGGTCTTCGGCATAGGCCACCACGCCCTGCATGCGTTTGCCCAGGCGGATGGCTTCGTCCAGGAGCCAGCCGCCGTTGGGATCAAGGGTGACGCGCGCGTCCGGGAAACGTTTGGCCAGGGCGGTGACCACGTCCACCTCGGCGTCGCCTGCGAGCACGCCGCCCTTGAGCTTGAAGTCGCTGAAGCCGTACCGTTCCTGGGCTGCTTCGGCCAGGGCGACGACGGCTTCCGGGGTCATTGCCTCCTGCCGCCGGAGCTTTTCCCACCGGTCGGCCGGAGCCTGCTCTACCAGGTACGGCAAATCCGTCCGGCCGGGGTCTCCGATGAAGAAAAGATAGCCGAGCATGGGTACCGAGCTGCGCTGCTGGCCGTCGCCGAGCAGTTCCGCGACCGGAACTGCGAGGAACTGGCCGTGCAGGTCGAGGAGGGCGGATTCGACCGCGGTGACGGCGTGGACGGTGGTGCGCAGGTCAAAGGTCTGCTGGCCGCGGCCGCCGGCGTCGCGGTCGGCGAACTCCGCCGCGACGTCCCGCAGCAGGGAGCGGTAGCGGGCCACCGGCTTTCCGGCGAGCAGCGTGCCGGCTTCCTCGATGGTGGTGCGGATCTTCTCCCCGCCGGGCACTTCACCGAGGCCGGTGCGGCCGTCCGAATCGGTGATGATGACGATGTTGCGGGTGAAGAACGGGCCGTGCGCGCCGCTGAGGTTCATCAGCATGCTGTCGTGCCCGGCGACCGGGACCACTTCAACGCGGGCGATGGTGGGCTGGGTGCTCACGCGTTGACCTCTGCTTTCTCTGATGCTGCCTCTACTGCTGCAGCGGTCTCCACGACGCCGTCGATCCGGCGGTTCAGCCGCCACGGGTTGGCGTCCTGCAGCGGTGCCGGGAGCAGTTCCTGCGGCAGGTTCTGGTATGCGACGGGCCGCAGGAACCGGTTGATGGCCAGCGTACCGACGGACGTGGTCCGGGCGTCCGAGGTTGCGGGGAACGGGCCCCCGTGGACCATGGCGTGCCCGACCTCGACGCCGGTCGGCCAGCCGTTGACGATGATCCGGCCGACCTTCTGCTCCAGCACAGGGATGAGGCCTGCCGCCGCAGGGTGGTCCTCTTCGGTGAGCTGCAGGGAGGCCGTGAGCTGACCTTCGAGCCGGCTGGCGGCGTCGACGAGTTCCTCGGTGGTCGAATAGCGGATCACCAGGCTCGCGGCGCCGAAGATCTCCGCGTGCAGCACGTGGTTGGACACGAACTCGGCGACGGAAGTCCCGAAGATGGCGGGGGCGGGGGCGTTCTTCGTGGCCCCTTGGGCGCCCTGCCCGACGACACTGACGTTGTCGGCGGAGCCCAGGGCCTCGGCCCCGGCGTTCCAGGACCCGGCGATGCCTTCGGTCAGCATGGTCTGCCCGGCGCAGGCGGACACGGCCTGGCCGACGGCGGCGGCGAAGGCGTCGCCTGCCTCACCGGCAGGGGCGAACAACAGGCCGGGGGAAGTGCAGAGCTGCCCGGAGCTGCCGGTGACGGCCGTGACGTACTGCCGGGCGAGCGCGTCTATCTGTTCGGCGGAGCCGTTCAGGGCTCCGGGGAAGACGAAGACCGGGTTGAGCGAGGACATCTCCGCATATACCGGAATCGGCTCGGGCCGGGCAGCGGCGGTGCGCATCAGGGCGATACCGGCCGACTGCGAGCCGGTGAAGCCGACGGCCTTGATGGCCGGATCGGCGACGAGGGCCTGGCCGATGCTGCTGCCCGGTCCGTAGATCAGCGAGAAGACGCCGGGATGCAGCCCGGCGTCGCGGACTGCCTTGGCAATGGCCTGGCCGACGAGTTCGCCGGTGCCGGGGTGGGCGTTGTGGGCCTTGAAGACCACGGGGCAGCCGGCGGCGAGGGCGGAGGCGGTGTCGCCGCCCGCCGTCGAGAAGGCCAGCGGGAAGTTGCTGGCGCCAAAGACCGCGACGGGGCCGAGCGGGATCTGCCGCTGCCGGATGTCGGCCCGCGGCAGGGGAGCGCGGTCCGGCAGCGCAGGGTCGATCCGGACACCGCGGAAATCGCCCTGGCGGACGACGGCGGCGAAGAGGCGGAGCTGGCCGGTCGTGCGGGCCCGCTCGCCCTGGAGCCGGGCGGCCGGCAGCCCGGTCTCGAGGCGGGCACGGGTGGTGAGCTCCCCGCCGATCGCCTCGATGTTCTCGGCAATGGCCTCCAGGAACCGGGCGTGGGTTTCCGGGTCCAGCGTGCTGAAGGAGGCGTAGGCCTCGGCGGCGGCGGAGGTGGCTGCCTTGAGCTGCTCTTCGGTAATCAAGGTGTAGCCGGGTTCAAGTTGCTCGTTGGTGGCGGGGTTGAAGCCGTACGCCGTCTTGCCGTCCCCGGCGACGGGCTGGCCCGCGATGAGCGAGTGTCCGGTGAGTGTCACGGTGCGTCCTCCTAGGAAACGGTGGCGATGAGGGACTTGAGGTCCGCGAGATCCTGGGGCGCCAGGTTCTGCAGCGGCGGCCGGACTCCGCCGGCGGAGCGGCCGATCGCGTCGAGGCCGCCCTTGACGATCGAGACGGAGTAGCCCTTGACCCGGTCGCGGATGTCCAGGTAGGGAATCACGAACTGGTTGAGCTTCTGGTTCACCGCGACGCGGTCCTGGTTGCGGACGTCCTGGTAGAAGTCCAGGGCGAACTGCGGAACGAAGTTGTACATTGCGCTGGAGTAAGTGCTCATGCCCAGCTGCAGCAGCGGAAGGGCGAACGTCTCGGCCGTGGGAAGGCCGCCGAGGTAGAACAGGCGGTCGCCGAGCTTGGCGTAGACGCGTGCGTCGTGTTCGAGATCCCCGACGCCGTCCTTGAATCCGATCAGGTTTTCATGGCGGTCGGCCAGCGTGGCGACGGTGGTGTCCTTGTAGATCGCGTTGGCACGGTTGTAGATGATGACACCGAGGGAGGTGGACCGGCAGATGGCGCTGACGTGGTCGATCAGGCCGGCCTGGTCCGCTTCGGTCAGGTAGGGCGGGAGCAGCAGGATGCCCTCGGCGCCGGCGGCCTCGGCGGCGCGGGCATTTTCGACAGCCTGCGCGGTGGATCCGCCGGCGGAGGCAAGGACGGGAACGATGCCGCCGACTTCCTCGACGGCGGCACGGACAACGCGCTCGGACTCGGCCGGGGTCAGCGAGAAGCCTTCACCGGTTCCGCCTGCCGCGAAGAGCCCGGCCACCGGGAAGCTGGCCTGCCAGGCCAGGTGCTTGCGGTAGTTCTCCTCGTCGAACTGCAGCTCTGCATCGAACGAGGTGACGGGGAAGGAGAGCAGGCCGTCCTTGAGGACGTTCGCCAGTTCCTGGGGTGTGTATTTTGCCACGATGTGGTCCTCCGGGTGAGCGCCGTGATGGGCGGGTGCTGTTGATTCCTTTTCAGACTAGGTAGTGGTTCCATGTCTGTCTAAGCCTATTTATGTATTAGGTGATACCCGTTATGCATCGCTGTGCTGCCGTGCCAGCTGGCGGGTGTCCATGAACGTGTCCGTCTGGACCGTCAAGCGCCGGGCCTGTTCGCTGATGCTGAATCCCAAGCCGGGTCGGGAGGGCACCTGCATGCGCCCGCCACGGATCTCCAGGCGCTCGTCGAATAGCGGCTCCAGCCAGTCGAAGTGCTCCACCCACGCGTCCAGTTCATAGGCGGCCGAAAGGTGGATATGAATTTCCATGGCGAAGTGCGGCGCCATGTTCATCTTGGCCTGTTCTCCCAGCGCCATGATTCTCAGGAACGGGGTAATGCCTCCGACCCGTGGAGCATCGGGCTGGATAAAGTCCACGGCGCCCCGCCGGATGAGTTGGTGGTGATCGGCGGTACTCGTAAGCATTTCACCGGTAGCTATAGGCGTCGCAAGCTGGCGGGCGAGATCAGCGTGGCCGTCGGCATCGTAGGCGTCCAGCGGCTCCTCGATCCACGTCAGGCCGTGTTCCTCAAGGGCGAGGCCCATGCGGATGGCGGTGGTGCGGTTCCACTGCTGGTTGGCGTCGACCATCAGCGGGACATCCTCGCCCAGGGCCGACCGGACGGCAGCAACGCGGCTGAGGTCCAGCCGCCGGTCGGGCTGGCCGACCTTGATCTTGATCCCGCCGATGCCGGCGGCGAGTGATGCCTGCGCGTTCGTGATCAACTCATCGATGGGCGTGGAAAGATATCCGCCGGAGGTGTTGTAGCAGGGGACGGAATCCCGGTGTGCGCCGAGAAGTTGCGCCAAGGGCAGGCGGGCGCGCTTGGCTTTCAGGTCCCAAAGGGCAACGTCGAAGGCCGCGACGGCCTGGGCGGTCACCCCGCTGCGGCCCACCGACTGGCCGAACCATGCCAGTTTGCTCCAGATCCGCTGGATGTCGTTGGGGTTCTCGCCGATCAGTTCGGGAGCGAGTTCCCTGGCGTGGGCGTACAGGGCCGGGGCACCTGCCCGCAAGGCGTAGCTGTAGCCGACGCCTTCGTGGCCCTCTTCGGACTGTATTTCCGCGAACAGGAACGCGACTTCGGAGAGCGGCTTCTGCTTCCCGGTGAGCACTTTGGCGTCGCTGGCCGGCGTCTGCAGGGGCAGGATCACCAAGGACACTTTGACGGAAGTGATGCGGTCATTCACCATCGGGGGGATTCCAGTTCGTAGTCGGGGTGGAGGCTCTGCATGTAGCCGGTGTCGTCCCGGTTGAGCATGCCGGACTGAACGTACTGCTCGTGCAGTCGGGCAAGTGCGTCCCGGTCCAGTTCAATGCCCAGCCCGGGTGTTGTGGGAACTGCCACGGCACCGTTGCTGAAAACCAGGGGTCCGGGTTCGATGACGTCCTCCGACGGATCCTTCCAGGGCCAGTGCGTATCGCAGGCATAGTCCAGGTTCGGGGTGGCCGCGGCGAGATGGACCATGGCTGCCAGACTGATGCCCAGATGCGAATTGGAGTGCATCGACAGGCCAAGGCCGAAGGTTTCGGTGATTCCCGCCAGCGACTGCGACCTGCGAAGTCCTCCCCAGAAGTGGTGGTCCGAGAGGATCACGTCCACGGCACCGGCGGCCACGGCGGGTGCCACGTCGCCGAAGCTGACCACACACATGTTGGTGGCCAGCGGCATGGAGACGTTACGACGTACTTCAGCCATCCCTGGTATGCCGGGGGTCGGGTCCTCCAGATATTCCAGGACGCCTTCCAGCGCCGTGCCGACCTTGATGGACGTCTCCACGTTCCAGGCGCCGTTTGGGTCCAGGCGCAGCGGAATATCCGGGAACGCCGCCCGCAGGGCGAGGATCGCATCGATTTCCTGCTCGGGGGCAAACACGCCTCCCTTGAGCTTCAGCGCGGTGAAACCGTAATCGGTGATCATCCGTTTGGCCTGACCGACGATCCCCGAGGGATCAAGTGCAGCCCCCCACGAGTCCTCCTCGTGTCCTGGATGTCCAGCCCATTTGTAGAAGAGGTAACCGCTGAAAGCTATTTCATCCCGGATGGCGCCGCCAAGCAGGTCACTGACCGGACGGCCAAGAATCTTTCCCTGGATGTCCAGGGCCGCGACGTCGAAGGGGGACAGGACCCTGTCGGGTGTGCTGGAACCCGTGACCATCCCGGACATACCATGCCCGCCGACAGTGGTGTCAGCGGCGAGCGCGCCGACGACCCGCCGTCGCATGTCGTTGATGTTGAAGACGTCAGCCCCGGCCAGGGCCTGTGCGGCAAGCCTGAGGCGTTCCAGGTGGGGGGCGTCTCCGTAGGTTTCGCCCAGTCCAAGAACCCCGCTGTCGGTCGTCACCTCCACGATCGCCCGCAGCGCAAATGGCTCGTGCACTCCCACGGCGTTCAGAAGCGGGGGATCCTTGAAGGCTACGGGGGTAATGATAATGTCCTTGACCCGGTGCTGGCCGGTTGAAGGCGGAAGTGGTTTGTTCACTGGCTTTGTAACTCCTCATTTTGGGGCGAAGGCCGGTGTCCCACCTTCCGGGTGGTTGGCGGCCGTGCGGATACAGACTGCTATTGCGATTTGACCGCAAGGACGGGGCGATCGGCCTGCAGCAGGATCCTTTGGGAATGACTGCCGAGAATGAATTTCCCCACCTGGGACCTGCGGCGGAGCCCGATCACGATCAGGGAGGCATCGATTTCGTCCGCGATGTCGATGAATTCGTCGGTCAGGTCGTCCGTGTGCCCCGGCTGGCGGATCATCGCCGCCACTCCGGCGTCCTTGGCCCGCTTGACCAGGGCGGCAACCTGTTCGGCCGAGGCGAGGGCGGCGTCCACGGGCGCGCCCTTGCGGGGGGAATTGAGAATGACGATGGTTTCGTTGCGGAGCCTGCCCTCGGCGATCCCGGCGTCAAGGGCGGCCTCACCTTCGGGGGTCGGCACGTAGCCGATCAGGATTGTCATACTGTTTCCTTTTCTTTCTGCGGCGCGATGTCCACGGCGTTACCGGCCCGGGACTTCTTGAAGGCTTTCTGGATGAGAGGCAGCAGTACGACCAGCACGAACAGCAGCAGGAGAACCCCCGAGATGGGCCGGGTTACGAAGCCGGCGGTGTCTCCGCCGAACAGAAGCAGGGAACGCCGAAGGTTCTCTTCCAGCAGCGATCCGAGCACGAAGGCCAGCACCAGCGGGCCGGGCTCAAAGCCGAACTTCTTCATGAGGTAGCCGACGACACCGAAGGCGATGACCAGCCAGATATCGAAGATGCTGTTGTTGATTGTGTAAACACCGATCAAGGTGATGAGCACCGTGATGGGTGCCAGGATTGCGGCCCGGATCCGGAGGATTTTGACGAAGACGCCGACCAGCGGAATGCTCATGATCAGCAGCAGGATGTTCCCGATGTACATCGAGTTGACGACACCCCAGAAGAGTTCCGGATTGTCCTGGACCAGCTGCGGCCCGGGGGTGACTCCTTGGATGAGCAGTGCGCCAAAGATGATCGCCATGGTGGCGTTGGCAGGGATGCCCAAGGTTAGGAGTGGGATGAATGACGATGTAGCTGCTGCGTTGTTCGCACTTTCCGGTGCGGCGACACCTTCGACTGCGCCCCGGCCGAACCGCTCAGGGTTCTTGGCGCGCTTCTTCTCCATGGCATAGGCGGCCAGGGAGGCGATAGTGGCACCGCCACCGGGCAGAATTCCCAGGAAGAAGCCCAGCAGCGAGCCCCGGCCGATGGCTCCGGACGAATCCTTCAGGTCTTTGCGCGAGGGCCAGACGTTGGCCACCTTGGCGGGCGCCTGAACCTTGTTGTGGCGTTCCTCCAGGTTGTAGAGAATTTCGCCGAGACCAAAGATACCCATGGCGATAGGGACGAAGTCCAGGCCGTCGGAGAGGGAAAGGCTTCCAAAGGTGAATCGCGATTCACCGGTGAAGCCATCCCGGCCCACCGTGGCCAGAAGCAATCCGAGGGAAGCGGCGATGATCGATTTAATTTTGCTGCCGTTGCTCACCGTGGCGACCAGCAGGATGCCCAACATGGCGAGCGCGGTGTACTCGGGAGGCCCGAAGCTGAGGGCGAAGCCGGCAACGATTGGCGCCAGCAGTGTCAACCCGATGATGGATACCGTCCCGCCGAAGAAGGAACCGATGGCCGCTATCCCGAGGGCGGTTCCTGCCCGGCCTTGCCGGGCCAGAGCGTAGCCGTCAAAGACGGTAACCACGGACGAAGCTTCACCTGGCAGCCTGAGCAGAACGGAAGTAATGGTGCCGCCATACTGCGCGCCGTAGAAGATACCGGAAAGCATGATGATGGCAGTCACCGGTTCCACACCGTACGTCAACGGCAGGAGGATGGCGATGGTCGCCGCGGGGCCGAGGCCGGGAAGAACGCCGATGAGCATCCCGATGACGACACCGATGAGGCAATACAGCAGATTCGTTGGTTCCAGCACGACGCCGAATCCGTTGAGAACTGGTCCGAAAATGTCCATGATTTCCTAGAAAAGGTGGGGGATAGGCACGCTGAGTGCGACGACGAAGATCAGGTAGAAGGCTCCGGTGACGATCACGCTGAGGAGAGTGGACATCCGCCACGTTTCCTTTCCAAGGAACCTCAGCCAGAAGAAGGTGAGGAGCAACGTCGGGATCTCGAAACCGGTCACACCAATGACCAGGACGAACCCGATCAGGGTCCCCACGCCGGCAGCGACCTGCCAACTGGAGGACGAGAAGGCCTCGGCATCCAGGGCCTTGCGCCCGAACAGCAGAAGGGCCACGGACAGGACCGCCATCACAGCGCTGATGATGAGTGGCCACATACCGGCTTCCGGCCGTTCTGGCGTCCCGATGCCCATGGAGACCGACAGCGCAACTCCCGCAATTCCGAGCGAGGCCGTGGCGACACCGGCTGCCACGTTGGCCAGGGGGCCGGCATGCGGGGGTCTTTCCTCGTCCCATTCGGCGGCCAGCTGCTCCGCCGTCAACGGTTCGACGGGGCCGGCCTCGGCTTTAAGGAATTCGATTGCGGACGCAGCGGTCGGGGTGGAAGTGCCCGTGGGAGCCTCCTGTTGGGAGCTTGAAGTCACTTCCCGCCACCCAGGTCAACGTCGTACTTCTGTGCGAGTTCCTTGAACTTGGCCGCATCCGCCGCCCAGTCTTTGGCGACCTTTGCTCCGTCGTTTTCCGCTGCCGTAAACAGGTTCTGCTTGTTGAACGCCTTGTATGCATCCGATTCGAAGGCGGTCTTGAACGCTGCCCGCAGTTTCTCCAGCACAGGTTCCGGGGTGCCCTTCGGTGCGGCGACGGCCCTGAACTGTGAAACCGGAACGTCGTAGCCCGCTTCGATGGCGGTCGGCGTATCGGCCAGGTACTGGTTCCGCTCCTTGGAGAAGACGACAACCGGGTTGAGCTTGCCGGCCTTGATCTGTGGCATGGCTTCGGCCAGCTGGATGGTCGCTACATCAACTTGCTTGCCCAGCAGCGCAGTCATGGCGGGAGCGCCGCCGTCGAACGGCACGTCAGTGCCTTCGATTTCGGCCTGCTTGAACAGCAGGGCCTGGGCGAGCTGACTGCCCGTGCCAACGCCGGTAGTGGCAAAGTTGAACTTCTTGTCCGCCTTGGTCAGATCCTCCATGGTTTTCATCCCGGTGCTGGCATTCGTCACCAGCACGTAGTCATCCTGCGAAATTCCGGTGATGACCTCGTAGTCTTCGATCTTGACTGCTTCATTGGCGGACACGGCCAGCGGAGTGATGGCGAAGAGCGAAGCGTTGAGGATGACGAGCGTCTGGCCATCCGGCTTGGCGCCACCCACCTCTTTCGTGGCCAGCGCGCCGTTGGCGCCGGGCTTGTTGACGACCGGGATCGGTGCACCCAAACCCGCGCTGGCGTTTTCGGCCAGTGCACGCCCGATCAAGTCGGTGCTTCCTCCCGGGGCTGCTCCGATGGTGAGGGTGACGGGGCCAGCCGGGAACTTGCTGGAGTCCGTAGGCGTGCTGGTGCTGGCAACGTTGCCGCCGCAGGCAGTCAATGCCAGCGCGAGCGCGATGCTGGTCGCGGTTCCCAAAGCAGCTCGACGGCTGAAGGTGGTCTTGGTCATGAAGATTCTCCCTTGAATGTTCGCCGGATCGGACGGAGACTCTACAGTCGGTGAGTTCCGTCACTAAATCGGCCGTTCCTGAACCCTAGAGGGCTTCCGCTATGCCTGTCCAAGTCGTTTTCTGCATAGCGTGATACGGTTTGGGTATTATGTATTCCTTGGACCAATTGCGTGGCTTTGTCGCGGTCGCCGAAGAGCTCCATTTCGGGCGGGCGGCAGCCCGGCTCAATATGACGCAGCCGCCCCTCAGCCGTCAGATCCAAAAGCTTGAGAAGTCCATCGGTGTGCAGCTGTTTGAGCGGGACAACCGGGGCGTGGCGTTGACTGCTGCCGGTTCGGTCTTTCTCGCCGACGCGGTCAAACTACTCGAACTGGCCGAAGCCGCACCCAGTCTGGCCCGCCGGATATCGTCGGGTTCCGCGGGTTCCGTCCGCATCGGTTTTACTGCCGCGTCAACGTTTGGCCTGCTGGGAGCGCTCCTTAACGAAATCTCCGGCGCACTCCCTGACGTTGAGATCGACTTGCGCGAAATGGTCACCAGGGATCAGACGGCGTCGCTGATCACGGGCGAGATCGACCTCGGGCTGGCGCGACCTCCATTTGATGAGGACCTGTTTGACTCGCGGCTGCTGTACAAGGAACCGATTGTGGTGGCGGTTCCCCTGGGCCACCGTCTTACGCTCCTGGACCGCCCGGTGACTGCCGAGGATCTGCAGGGAGAAGATCTGATTATGCACTCTCCAACCCAGGCCCGATACTTCTACGACCTCGTGATCAGCCTGGTGTCGTCCCACCGCACTTTTGTTCATACGGTGAGCCAAATTCTGACGATGATATTCCTCGTCGCGGCGGGTCGGGGAGTCGCCCTGGTCCCGCAGTCCGCAACGGTGCTGGGAATCGAAGGGGTGGAATACATCGAACTGAGCGGACTGGAGACGGACCCGGTCGAGTTGCATGCGATCTGGCGGCGTGACGCCCGCAATCCTGCCCTGCACCGCGTGCTGGATCTGATCACTGGGTCCGCCGAGTAGACAGCCGTCCCGGCGGGCCCCATTCCATCCGAGCTCGCGGGAAGCCTGCGAATTCGCCGCAACCTCACGGCGAACCTGCGCGTTTCCGGCGAACTGGCCCTCGGCACAGGGGGCCGGCATGACCGAGGCCACGCCTGATCCGCCCCCGCCCGCGGGTGCCCGACCTTGCCGGTCCGACTTTATGGGCACAATGGAGTCGTGACTCCCGCTCCCGTCCCCGTGGACCCTCTCGTTGCCAGCGGGCCTTTCGATCTGCGTGTCATCGGAACCGGTCTGACTTTTGCTGCCTCGCTGGGCGAGCTTGCTGCCGCGTTGCGTTTGGCAGGTCCGGCCGGTGCGGCGGTGGTGCAGGCCCCTCCGGGTACGGGTAAGACAACGCTGGTCCCGCCGCTGCTGGCCAATATTGCCGCCGCCGCGCCGGGGACGCTGCCACCGGACGATGGTCCTGCGCCGCGTGTGGTGGTCACGCAGCCGCGCCGCGTCGCGGTCCGCTCGGCCGCCCGACGCCTGGCCGCCCTTGACGGCAGCCGGCTTGGAGACCGCGTCGGCTACACGGTCCGGGGCGAACGCCAGACGGGCCCGGGGACCCTGATCGAGTTCGTCACCCCGGGGATCCTGCTGAACAGGCTGCTCACGGATCCGGGACTCGAGTCCACCGGCGTTATCATCCTTGACGAAGTCCACGAGCGCGGGCTGGAGACGGACCTGCTTGTCGGCATGCTCGGCGAAGTCCGGCAGCTGCGCGGCGACCTCACCCTTATCGCCATGTCCGCCACCCTGGACGCCGCGCGCTTCGCCCGCCTCATCGGAGAGCACGACGGCGGCCCGGCACCGGTCGTTGACTGTCCGTCCGCCCTCCACCCGCTGGAGGTCGAATGGGCTCCCGGGGCCGCAGCCAGGCTGGACGAACGCGGCGTGACGCGGGCCTTCCTCGACCATGTGGCGGACACGGCTGCGGCCGCGCACGCCGATGCCCGGGCAGCCGGACACGACATCGACGCGCTGGTCTTCGTCCCGGGGGCCCGGGAGGTTTCCTACGTGGCCGCACGCCTCCGCACGCGCGGGGGCCCGGAGGTCCTGGAGCTGCACGGCCAGTCCGGACCGGCGGAGCAGGACCGCGCCGTTTCCGGGCGCGAGCCCGGTGCTCCCGCGCGCATCATCGTCTCCACGGGCCTCGCCGAATCCTCCATCACGGTGCCCGGAGTCCGGCTGGTCATCGACGCCGGGCTGTCCCGGGAGCCTCGCCGCGACGCCAGCCGCGGCATGTCCGGACTGGTGACCGTGTCCTGCTCCCGGGCCTCCGCGGAACAGCGCGCCGGACGCGCTGCCCGCCAGGGGCCCGGCAAAGTCGTGCGCTGCTACGACCAGAGGACGTTTGGCGCCGCGCCCGCGCATCAGACCCCGGAGATCGCCGTGGCGGACCTGACGGCCGCCGCGCTGACGCTGGCCTGCTGGGGATCGCCGGGCGGGCGGGGACTGGCACTTCCGGACGCACCGCCACCGGCGGCGATGGCGGACGCCGTGGAGGTGCTGCGGGAACTCGGCGCCGTGGAACAGGACGGCTTCGCCACGGATCTGGGCCGCACCCTGGCCCGGATCCCGGCGGACCCGCGCCTGGCCCGGGCCCTGCTGGACGGCGCCGCCGCCGTCGGCACACGCACCGCGGCCGAGGCGGTCGCCCTCGTGGCCGGAGACCAGCGTGCGCCCGCCGCCGATTTAACGCGGCTGATGAGCGCGCTGCGGACCGGGAGGGAACCGTCATCCCGGCGCTGGGCGGAGGACGTCCGTCGGATGGAGGCGATCGCCGGCCAGGAGAAATCCGGCGTCGTTCCCTCAGTGCTGCCCCCCGGTTTGGCGGCGGCAGAGGCAGTTGGTTTCGTTGTTGCCCTCGCGTTCCCGGACCGCGTGGCGCGCCGTGTGCCCGGCGACGGGCCGGAGCGTTACCTCCTCTCGTCCGGTACCCGGGCAGGGCTGCCGGCCGGCAGTTCCCTCTCCGGGCATGAGTGGCTCGCGGTGGCCGAAGTGTCCCGCGCGCAGGGGTGGGATGCCGCCGGGACCGGCGCCGTGATCCGTTCCGCCGCGCCGCTTACGGCCGACACCGCAGAGGCCGCCGCCGGGCAGCTGCTTACTGACGCCGTGGCGGCCCGGTTCAGCCAGGGCAAGGTGACGGCCCGGAGGGAACGCCGGCTCGGCGCCATCGTTTTGTCCTCCACGCCGGTCCGGCCGTCCGCCGAAGAAGGACGTCCGGCGGTAGCCGCCGCGCTGGAGCGGGACGGGCTGGGGGCGATCGGATGGTCGACGGCGGCGGACGCCTTGCGCCGGCGTCTGTCCTTGCTGCACCGGGAACTGGGGGATCCATGGCCGGATGTCTCCGAGCCGGCGTTGCTGGCCAGGCTGCAGGAGTGGCTGGCCCCCGAGCTCGAGGCCCTGGCCGGTGGCGCCGCCACCGCCGGAATTGACCTGGCCGAGCCGCTACGGAGGTTGCTGCCGTGGCCCGCGGCGTCGCGGCTGGACGAGCTGGCGCCGGAGCGGCTTGAAGTGCCCAGCGGTTCCCGGATCAGGATCGACTACCCGGACGTGGGGGACGCGGGTGGCAGGCCCGTTGTGGCGGTCAAACTGCAGGAGTGCTTCGGCTGGGACCGGACGCCGCGGCTGGTGGGCGGGGCAGTGCCGGTGCTGTTCCACCTGCTCTCACCGGCCCGGCGGCCGCTGGCCGTGACCGACGATCTGGCGTCCTTCTGGTCGGGGACCTATGCGCAGGTCCGTGCGGAAATGCGCGGCCGCTACCCCCGGCATCCCTGGCCGGAAGACCCGTGGACGGCCCCGGCAACGGCCAGGACCAAGAGCCGCATGTGATGCACTCGTGGTGTCCGGCGCGACGCCGGCGGCGGTGCCAGCGAAGCGGGCCGTCAGCCCATCGCCCTATCGGCACGAAAGAAACACCGCGTGCAGCTGCGCCGGGAGGGCGCGCTGCACGCGGTGTGTGCTCGATAAGAGTCCTCGGTATTAGCTCCGGGGACCGCCGGCCCGAACCGTGGCCTCGGCGGCGGCGTCGTCGGCGGTCACCAGGATGTTGCCTTCCGAGATCGATTCGGACAGCACATCGTGCTCAATGGCGGTGGCAAGCGGCCGCTCCTTGATGAAGCACATCAGCACCGCGGCGATCAGCGCCAGCGGGACCATCCAGATGAAGATCGGGGTCAGGGCGTCGTTGTAGGAGGAAATGACGGCCTCCTTGATCGGGGCGGGCAGCGTGCTTACGACGGCTGGTGTCAGCGAGTTCGATCCGCCGGGCGCGCCGCCGCCCGTTGCCGCGGCAGGAGGCAGCCGCTCGACAAGCAAATCCGCCAGCCTGCCGGCGAAAAGGCTGCCCACGACGGCCGAGCCCAGCGTGGCGCCGATCTGCCGGAAGAAGTTGTTCGACGCCGTTGCGGTGCCGACCTCGCGCAGCGGGAAGGAGTTCTGGACGATCAGCACCATGATCTGCATGCTCAGCCCGAGGCCCAGGCCCATGACTGCCAGGTATGCGCAGATTTCCCAAAGCGGCGCGCCGGGTTTGAGGGTTGAGAGCAGGACAAGGGCGGCTGCGACCAACACGCCGCCGGCAATCGGCATCCATTTGTAGCGGCCGGTCCGGCTGACCAGCTGGCCGGAGACGACCGAGGCGACCAGGAGTGCGCCCATCATCGGGATCATGAGCAGCCCGGAATCGGTGGCGTTGACGCTGAAGGCCATCTGGAGATAGGTCGGGAGGTAGCCGATCGCGCCGAACATGGCCACGCCGATCAGCAGGCCGGCGATGGTGGAGAGGTTGAAATTCAGGTCCTTGAAAAGGTGCAGCGGAATGATCGGCTCGGGGGTGCGGTGCTCCACGAGGACGAAGGCGGCAGCGCTGAGGACCGTTCCGGCGATCAGGCCCAGAATGATCGGATCGTTCCATTCGTACTTGCTGCCGCCCCATGTGGCGAACAGGACGAGGCAGGTCGTTGCGATCGCCAGAAGCACCATGCCGCCGAGGTCCAGGCGCGGTTTTCCGCTGTGCTTGGGTAGCTTCAGGAAGAACGCGGCGCCGGCCAGTGCCAGCAGGCCGAGGGGGATGTTGATCCAGAAGACCCAGCGCCAGCCGGGTCCTTCGGTAAACCAGCCGCCGAGCAGCGGTCCGGCGACGGAGGCGATCGCGAAGACGCCACCCATCATGCCCATATACTTTCCACGCTCCCGCGGGGGGATGACGTCAGCGATAACCGCCTGCGAGAGGATCATCAGGCCGCCGCCGCCCAGACCCTGAATGACTCGGGCGGTGATAAGAACGCCCATGTCGTTAGCCAGGCCGCCGATGACGGAGCCTGCCATGAACAGCAGAATGGCGGCGATCAGCAGGGCCTTGCGTCCCATCAGGTCGCCGAGCTTGCCGTAGATGGGCATGGTGACGGTGGAGGCGAGGATGAAGGCCGTGATGACCCACAACATGTCGTTGACACCGTGGAGTTCGCCAACGATCGTCGGCAGGGCGGTGCTGAGCACCGTCTGGTTCAGGGCCGCGAGGAGCATCGAGAGCATCAAGCCCACGAACAGCAGCACGATGTGCTGCTTTCCCTCGGCTGGTCCCGAGTTAGGGGCAGTGGTCAAGAGAGTTTCCTTTGCAAGTGGTGGAGGAGAGCGAGGGAGGGCCCGAGGTCCTCGGGCTGCACACCTCTGGCCGGGTCGAAGCCGGCTGACGTGAGGGTGAAGCGGAGCGGGACGCCGGCGATCATCACCAGCATGCGGGCCGTGTCGTCCGGGCCGAAGCCTGCGGCCGGGGACGACCACGTGGGGTCGGCGGCCAGCAGGCCCGCCACCGCGTCACAGACCAGTGCCTCCGCCTTGACCATCTGCTCCATCTTGTGACGGCCCAGGTTCGGATAGCGGACCAGCAGTTGGCGGCGCCGGGCCGGATCCGTGCCGCCGAACGCGGACCGGACAACCGTCACGAGCAGCCGGGACACCTGGTCCAGAAGATCGTCGGCGGCCGGGGAGATCCGGGACAGCTCGTCAGGATCCACGTGCGGCTCGTGAAGGCCCAAAATCGCGTCCTCCTTGGCACGGAAGTAATTGAAAAACGTGCGAGGGGAAACCCCGGCGCTCTCCGCGATGGCTTCCACGGTGGTCTGTTCGATGCCGTGCTGCACGGCAAGTGACGCGGCCGCCTCGTGAAGGGCCGTCCATGTCTCGGCCTTCCTGCGCTCACGCAAAGGGCTGGAAATCGTCGCTCTCATAGAGATATCCTTGCACGAGTGCAAGTAGTTCACAAGTGCATGTTTGCAGCAGTGCATCAGCTCCGCGGGAAAGTGGAGTGCTGACAGCCGATACGTGCATGGGGACTATCGGGACGGACAAACGCGGTGCCGGGAAGCGGACTTTCGTGCCGCCTCTTGACGGGTAGCCCCGGCCGGGCTCCAGAATGAACTGGCACATGTCCCTCGGAAGAGAAGACAAGGAAGGGGACCGACCATGACTTCACTCTGGCTCGACACTGCGGGGCTCTTCATAACGGACCCGTTGATTCCGGAGTCCCGCTACGACGCGGTGGTGGTGGGGGCCGGGATCACCGGGCTGTCCAGCGCCCTGCTGCTCGCACGTTCGGGCATGAAAGTGGCGGTCCTGGAGGCAAGGACCGTGGGTGCCGGAACCACCGGCCACACCACGGCCAAGCTCAGCCTGCTGCAAGGCACGGTGCTGTCCGCGCTGCGCCGCCAGTACCCGCAAAAGGTCGTCACCGCCTACGTGGAGGCCAACCGCGAAGGCCAGGCCTGGTTGCTCCGGTTCCTGGCGGAAAGGGGAGTCCCCTTCCAACAACGGGACGCGTACACCTATTCGGTGACGGACGGCGGCTCCGAACGGGTGGCAGCCGAGTTGACCGTGGCCAAGGCGGCGGGCCTTGACGTCGAGGAAGGCGTGGACACCGAATTGCCATTCGCCACACGCCGGACGATCGCCCTCCGGGGACAAGCTCAGTTCAATCCGATGGACGTGCTGGGGGCCCTCGCCGGCGACTTCCGGGACCACGGCGGTGTGCTGGTCCAGGGAGCCCGGGTCCGGAACGTGAAGACCGGCGCGGGTGCCGCCGTCGAAACGGACGCCGGCACCATCCACGCGGACCTCGTGGTGCTGGCCACCGGCGTTCCGATTCTGGATCGGGGCCTGTATTTTGCAAAACTCAAGGCCTCGCAGTCCTACGCCGCAGCCCTCCGGCTGCCGGCCTCGGCCCCCATTCCTTCGGGCATGTACCTCTCGGCCGAGACACCCGGCCGGTCGCTGCGAAGCTACCCGGCGGCCGCCGGGGAACTGTTGGTGGTGGGCGGCAACGGACACCAGGTCGGGCGGGAGCCGTCGCCACGGCGCCGCCTGGATGAATTGCTGGACTGGGCACGCTTTCATTTCCCCGGAGCGGAGGTCACGCACTCCTTGGTCCGGCGAGGACTACCGGGCCACCAACCTGATGCCCTTCATCGGCAAACTCCCGCGCGGCGGCGGAAAGATCTTCTTCGCGACCGGCTACAACAAGTGGGGGATGAGCAACAGCATTGCCGCCGCCCTGGACCTCAGCGCCCAGATCCTGGGCGGAAATCTGCACTGGGCGCGCACCATCCGCCGGCGCGTCACCTCGCCGGCCGGAGCCGCGGCGGCGATCACGCTGAACGCGGATGTGGCCAAGACCCTGGTGGTGAGCTGGGCGAAAGCCGAACTGGCCGCCCCCGAAAGTGCCCGCACCGTCCCGGCGGAAGGCGAGGGAACGGTAGTCAGGAAGGACCGCAGACCGGTGGCGGTGTCCACTGTCGAGGGCGCCACGTGCAGGCTGTCCGCTGTCTGCACCCATCTCGGCGGGCTCGTGAGCTGGAATGACGCGGAGCAGAGCTGGGACTGCCCGCTGCACGGCTCGCGCTTCTCCGCCAGCGGGGAGGTCCTGCAAGGCCCCGCCACCAAAAATCTCCCGGCCGCGGAAAACTAGCGGCACCTGCAGCTAAGCCGGACCTGCGGCTACAGAAGATCCGGCTGGCTGCTCAGGATGTAGTCGACCGCCGCCGGACCCGTCATGTGCAGATGCGGGCAGATAAATCTGGAGTCGACGAAGTGCCGCCGTATCCCGAGTTCCCGCATGGCGTTCCAGAACTCCTCGGCCGGCGCCGGATCGGAGCCATGCAGGACGCACCAGCTGGTGTAGATGCCATACAGCTCGTCCTCCGTCAGGCCCACGTCGGCGTCACTGCGGGTGCAGGTGCAGGCTTCCAGGAAACGGCTAAAAAGCAAAGATTCCATGCTGGACCCTCAAGGTTCGATGACCGGTACCGCCGCCAGCATTCAGCGGCAATGAAGCCTTGGTCCCGCAGAACGGAACGGGTTTCTGATGCGAACTTAGGCCCTTTGCGGGTGGTTGTCCAGAGGTGTGTTCCCGGCACCGAAACCACGATCTGAGGATCATCAATCAGGAGATTTTGAGGTCGAAATTGTCCCGTTGGCTGTCCCGGCTGCGTCTGTTCCCAGCCCCGGCGCTCCACTTAGCTGTCCGCCCGGCGGGGTCCCTTCGACGAAGGTCCGGCACCTCCGGTGCGCCGCCACACGAGCACGGCGGCGAGGATAACCACAACGACGACGGCCCCGATCACGTACGGCGCATAGTCGACCCGGGTCGCCTGCGCCTCGCCGCTTTCACCGGTCCCGGGATTCACCGGCCCGGGTGAGGCGGAGTCGGTGGGCGTAGCGCTGCCTGGGGTAGCGGTGGATTGGCTGTGGAAGCTCAGTGCCTGGCTGCTCTCCGGCGGCGCGGCACTGGCGACGCCGGCGGTCAGCAGGGCGCCGGCGCATAACGCTATTGCAGCCAGGGCAATGGTCAAGATCCGGTGCATCTGTCGCTCCTCGGCGGTGGCTGGAGTTATAAGGGTGGTCAACGCGCCTCAGGATGCACCGCGAGCCTGTTCCGGCCTGCAGAATCGTCCCGTCTGGGCGGCTGGTCCTTTCTTGAAACACTAAGCCTGCTGACTACCCCTGTCCAGAGAGTGGGCAGGAGTTTGCCCTCAGGGTGCAGGGCCATTGTGCAGCAGGCACGCCCTGTGGTTCTCTTCTCCTAAGTCTTGCCACAAGCTTTTGAATGCTCCAGGTTCAAAGGAATGACCAATCATGGCAGAACTCCAGAAGTCGCCATCCGTGAATCCGTGTAGTCTGTCTGCCGCCCGCACGGGCAGGCTTCCAACGGTGCAGGCTCCAGCAGGCCAGATCCGGCAAACATTTGAGAACCGGCTGGTTCTGGACCATTTGGATCTGGCGGAGGCGCTGGCGGCGCGTTTCGCGGGCCGCGGCCGGGAACGCGAGGACCTTAACCAGGTCGCCTATTTGGGGCTGATCAAAGCCGCCCGGGGGTTTGATGACAACCGCGGGGTCAGTTTCACAGCCTACGCCGCCCCCACGATCACCGGCGAACTCAAGCGCTACTTGCGGGACCGCTGCTGGGTGGTGAGACCGCCCCGTCGGATTCAGGATCTACGAACCGAGATCCTGCGCTCGGAGCCGGAACTGACCCAGCTGCTGGGGCGCCGGCCGACCGCCGGCGAACTGGCGCGGCAACTGGGCGTGCCTGAAACAGTTGTTCGCGAAGCGGCGGCAGCCGGTTCCAGTCTCCGCCCTGATTCGCTCGACGCCGTCGGGATCAACGGTGACGGCCGCCCGGTCCTCGCGGAGGCGCTGGCCTCGCAGGACCTCCCGCTCGAGCGGCTGGAGGAACTCATGTGCCTCGACCAGGCAATCCGGGAACTCTCGGAAGACGACCGGGAACTGCTCTACCGGCGCTATTTCTGCGAAGAAAGCCAGGCGGAGTCGGGCAGGAGGTTCGGCGTGTCGCAGATGCAGGTCTCTCGGCGGCTTTCGAAAGTGCTGGTGCGGCTTCAACAACTGTTGTCGGCGGCTGATGCCCAGGGCGATCCGGGCGAGCGGACGGCTTCCGTAACCTCCTGAGCCATGAGGGCCGTCCCCGCATTCAGCAGTCCGGGGCGGAGTGCGGTTCGTCAGATCAGCGGCTACCGGGCGTTTAGGCCGGACCCGAACGGGGAACAAGGAGGGTATGGGAAGTTCCGGTTTTCCGTCCTTGCGTGCTGTCCTGTTTGACCGGGACGGCACGTTGGTCCATGACGTTCCGTACAACGGGGATCCCGCACGGGTGCGGATCATGCCGTTCGCCCGCGAATCCCTGCAGCTATTGAGGGCACGGGGCATTGCCACCGGCGTGCTGAGCAATCAGTCCGGCATCGCCCGCGGGATCCTCACGGTCGACGAGGTGTTAGCCGTCAACCGCCGTGTCGAGGAACTGCTCGGGCCCTTCGACGTCTGGGACTTCTGCCCGCATCTTCCGGAGGATCTCTGCAGCTGCCGGAAGCCGTCGCCGGGCATGATCATCAATGCTTGCCGCCTGTTGGGCATCGCCGCCGCGGACGCCGCGTACATCGGGGACATCGGCAGCGACCTGGCGGCAGCGGAGGCGGCGGGAGCACGGGGCGTGCTGGTGCCGACGCCGGTGACCCGGCCAGCGGAAGTGGATGCTGCGCCCGAGGTTGCCACGGACCTTGCCGCCGCAGTGGAGCTGCTCCTCGATCCGTCCGCCGGGCCCGTCTCATGACGGCCGTCCTGGTAGCCCGGCTCGACAGCGTCGGCGATGTTCTGCTGGCAGGTCCCGCCGTCCGGGCAGTCGCCCACGGCCGGCGGCGCGACGGCGGCGAGCCGAACGACGTCGTCCTGCTGTGCGGGCCCGAAGGGGAACCGGCGGCGTCACTTCTTCCCGGTGTCACCGAGGTGTACAGCTGGAGGTGCCCGTGGATCGTGAAGCCGGCACCTGCGGTGGCACGAGAGCAGCTGGACGCGCTGCAGGGTTTTATCACGGATTCGCGGATCGCTGAGGCGGTCATCCTGACCTCCTTCCACCAGTCGCCGCTGCCCTTGGCCCTGCTGTTGCGGCTGGCCGGCGTCGGCCGGATCACCGGGGTGTCCACCGACTATGCCGGCAGCCTGCTGGACGTCCGCCTCCGGCCCGGCGAGGACCTCGCCGAAGACCAGCCTGAGGCGGAACGTGCCCTCGGCATTGCCTCCGCCGCCGGCTTCACGCTGCCGCCCGGCGACGACGGCCGGCTCCGGATCAGCGGCTACCCGGATGTACGCGAACTGGTGGGCGAGGAACCGTACATTGTGGTCCACCCCGGCGCCTCCGCCCCCGCCCGGGCCTGGCCGGCCCTGCACCATGCCGCCGCGGTGGAGCTCCTCGTGGGCAGCGGGCACCGGGTGGTCGTTACCGGGGGTCCCGGGGAAACCAAGCTCACGGCAACGGTCGCCGGGCCCTCTGCGGTGGACCTGGGCGGACGCACGGACCTGAAGACCCTGGCCGGTGTCCTTGCCCGCGCCGAGGTGCTGGTCACCGGCAACACCGGCCCGGCGCATCTTGCCGCCGCGGTGGGGACCCCGGTGGCCTGCCTCTTTTCACCGGTGGTGCCGGCAATCCGCTGGGCACCCTACGGAGTGCCGCTGGAACTTCTGGGGGATCAGGCTGCCCCCTGCAGGCTGACCCGCGCCACCGTATGCCCTGTGCCAGGACACCCGTGCCTGGCGTCCGTTGCCCCGGAGCAGCTGGTGGAGGCCGTGGAACGGCTGATCAGCGGGGTCTCCTCGCTGTCCACCCGCCGGAAAGTGCGGCACCCATGAGAATCCTGCTGTGGCATGTGCACGGGGGCTGGACGGACTCCTTTATCCGGGGGCCGCACGAATACCTGCTCCCGGCGCTTCCTGACGGCGGTCCCTGGGGGATGGGCCGCGCCGGCCGGAACTGGCCGGATTCGGTCCGGGACGTGAGCCTGGACACGGTCGAACCGGACAGCGTGGACGCCGTCGTGCTGCAGCGGCCGGAGGAACTTGCGGAGGTCGCCCGGGCCTTGGGCCGCCGGCCCGGCAAGGACCTGCCGGCCGTGTACCTGGAACACAACACGCCCAAGGCCGGCGTTCCGAACTCTGTGCATCCGCTCGCGGACCAGAAGGCCATACCGATTGTCCATGTCACCCACTTCAACGAGCTGTTCTGGGACAACGGTGCGGCACCGACGGTCGTCATCGAGCACGGTGTCCCCGATCCCGGGCATCTGTACACCGGTGAGGTCCCGGAACTGGCGGCGGTGGTCAACGAACCCGTGCGGCGCGGCCGGGTCACCGGCACCGACCTGCTGGGCCGCTTCGCGGCGGCGGCGCCGCTGCAGATGTTCGGCATGGGCGGCGCGGGCCTGCGGGAGGCGACGGGGCTGCCGGCCGCGCGGCTGACAATCCGCGGGGATCTGCCCACGGCTCAGCTGCACCGCGAACTGGCCCGCTGCCGGGTGTACGTCCATCCGCTGCGCTGGACGTCCCTGGGGCTGGCCCTGCTGGAAGCGATGCAGCTCGGGATGCCCGTCGTCGTACTGGGTACCACCGAAGCGGCCCGCGCCGTGCCGCCGGAGGCCGGCGCGATTTCCACCAGCGTCGATGAACTCGTGCGCAGCGCCGCGATGCTCGTCCACGACCCGCAGGAAGCCCGCCGCCGGGGAGACGTCGCCCGCCGGGTTGCCCTGGAACGCTACGGCCTCGAGGCCTTCCTGCAGGCATGGGATGCGCTGCTGGACGAGCTGGCCGCCCCGCGTTTCCGGACCGGGCGGATTCTGATTCCATCGCAGAAAGGGAAGAACCAGTGAGAATAGCCATGGTTTCGGAGCACGCCAGTCCGCTGGCGGCGCTGGGTGGAGTGGACGCCGGCGGTCAGAATGTCCACGTGGCGGCGCTTTCGACCGCACTGGCCCGGCGCGGGCACCACGTCACCGTCTACACCCGCCGGGACTCAGCCGGGCTGCCGCGGCGGGTGCGGATCCTGCCGCGGCTGGAGGTCGTCCACCTCGATGCCGGTCCGGCACGCCACGTGCCCAAGGACGAACTCCTCCCGTACATGGGCGAACTGGCCGACGGCATCTCCCGGGACTGGCAGCGCCGCCCGCCCGACGTGATCCACGGACATTTCTGGATGTCGGGCGTGGCCGCCCTCGACGCGGCCCGCCGGGGACCCGCCGGCGCCCACGTCCCGGTGGTGCAGACGTTCCACGCACTGGGAACGGTCAAGCGCCGCCATCAGGGCGCCGAGGACACCAGCCCGCTGGAGCGGCAATGGCTGGAGCCGTCCGTGGGCAGGTCGGTGGACCGGATTATCGCCACGTGTTCCGACGAGGTATTTGAACTCAAGGCCATGGGGATCCATACGGCCCGGATCGCCGTCGCCCCCTGCGGCGTGGATCTGGAACTGTTTTCCGGCACCGGCCCGGCGGAGCCGCGCAACCGCCCCCACCGCATCCTTTCGGTCGGGCGCCTGGTTCCGCGGAAGGGCGTCGATCTGGTGATTGAGGCGCTGCCAGCCCTCCGGGACGCGGGTTTCGACGTCGAACTCCTGATCGTCGGCGGCGGCGGGAACGCTGCGGCGCTGGCGGACGACGCCGAAGCTCGCCGGCTGCTTGATGTCGCCACCGCGTTGGGGGTGCAGGACCGGGTCGCCTTCCGGGGCCCGGTGCCCCGCGCCGACATGCCGGCCATCTTCCGCAGCGCCGACGCGGTGGTGTGCGCGCCGTGGTACGAGCCGTTCGGCATCGTGCCGCTGGAGGCCATGGCCTGCGGCGTGCCGGTGGTGGCCGCGGCCGTGGGCGGGTTGCGCGACACCGTGGTGGACCAGCGGACCGGCCTGCACGTGCCCCCGAAGGATCCGGCGGCCATCACGGCCGCCCTCGCCGCCCTGCTGGCCGATCCAGGCCTGCGCCGGTCACTGGGCGCCGGTGGCGAGGCACGCGCCCGGGCCCGTTATTCCTGGGCTCGCGTGGCCGCCGAAACCGAGAGGGCGTATCTGCAGACGGTTGCTGCGAGCGCTGATGCCCGGCGGCTCGATGCAGTGGAAGGGGCCGTGCTGTGACTCCGGACTCGCCCCTGAAGGACGCCGCAGCCCAGCTCCTGCTGATGCCTGAAACCGGCGCCGCCGTTAGCGCCGCGGTATCCCTGCCGGACTCTGTCGCTGCGGTCCGCAGTCACCTGGACAACGTCCTGCCGGCGTTTGAGTCCCTGCGCGGCCAGTCCTTCCACCTGGCCGCGTGGGGCGAGGAACTGGCGCGGCGACTGCTGCGGGGTTCGCGGCTGCTCGCTGCCGGCAACGGCGGCTCCGCGGCCGAGGCCCAGCACCTGACGGCGGAGCTGGTGGGCCGGTTCGACGGCGACCGGGTGCCGTTTTCGGCGATTTCGCTTCATGCGGAGACCTCGGCCGTCACCGCGATCGCCAACGATTATGGCTTCGAGGAACTCTTCGCCCGCCAGGTGCGCGCGCATGCCCGCACCGGCGACGTGCTGATGCTGCTGTCCACCAGCGGAAAGAGCCCCAACCTGCTCCGGGCTGCGGAAACCGCCGCCCGGCTTGGGGTCGTCACCTGGGCGCTGACCGGTCCCGGCCCGAATCCGCTGACCCTGAGCTGTGACGAGGCCGTGACGATCGACGGTCCGGCCGCCAACGCCCAGGAGTGCCATCTGATTGCGCTTCATGCCGTGTGCCGGGCGTTCGACGCCGAGGTACTGCGCAGCGGACGCCAGGGCGCACCGGAAGGGACCGCGCGATGAGCATCGTCGTTGTCGGTGACGTGCTGCTGGATGTGGACCTCGACGGGCAGGCCACCCGGCTTAGCCCCGATGCGCCGGTGCCCGTCGTTGACGTGTCCAACGTCCGGCGGCGCGCCGGCGGTGCCGGGCTGGTGGCCCGGATGCTCGCCGCCGACGGCCATTCCGTCGTCCTGGTGACGGTGCTGGGTGCGGATGAGGCGTCCAGCCGGGTCGAGGAGGAACTGTCCGGTGTCACGGTGGTCGCGGGGCCGTCCGGTGCCCCTACCCCGGTCAAAACCCGGGTCCGTGCCGGCGGCCATCCGCTGGTCCGGTTTGATGAGGGCTGTGAACGCCCTGCTGTCCCGAAGGTCACCGCCGCCATGCTGCAGGCGTTGGACGGCGCGTCCGCGGTCGTGGTCGCCGACTACGGACGGGGCCTGACCGCGAATGCCGCACTCCGGGCTGCGCTGTCGCGGCTTGCCGGGCGTGTGCCAATCGTTTGGGACCCTCATCCGGCCGGGTCGACTCCGGTTCCCGGCGTCGACGTGGTCACGCCCAATCTGGCCGAAGCCCGCGCCGCCGAGCCCGCCGTCGGGCCCGACACCTTGCCCGCCACGGGGCCCGACACCTTGCCCGCCGCGGGGCCGGACACCCGGCGCCATGCCGGGCCCGACACCTTGCCCGATGCCGCAGGTGCGCTGGCGGTATCGCTGCTGCGCCGCTGGCAGAGCAAGGCGGTGCTGGTGACGCAAGGGGAGCGGGGCGCCGTCCTGGTGCAGGGCTCGGGGGGGAAACCCGTTCAAATCGCGGTACCAAGGACCACCGTCACCGATCCGTGCGGCGCAGGGGACAGGCTCGCCGCGAGCCTCGCGGTCCATCTTGCGGCGGGGCGGGACCTCGAGGGCTCGGCCGTCCTGGCGGTCCGTGAGGCGTCCGCGTTCCTGGCCGGCGGCGGCGTGGCGGGACTGGGTGGCCGCCGGGGTTCGTTCCCGCATGCGGTCCCCGGCGCGGACCGGCCGGATCCGGACGCCTTGGCGCTGGCCCGGCGGGTACGCCGGGCGGGCGGGACCGTGGTTGCAACGGGCGGTTGCTTCGATCTCCTGCACGCCGGGCACGCCCGGTCCCTCGCGGCCGCCCGGCGCCTCGGTGACTGCCTCATCGTGTGCCTGAATTCCGACGCCTCGGTGCGGAGGATCAAGGGCGCGTCCCGTCCCATCATCAACGAGCAGGACCGGTCGGAACTGCTGCTGGCGCTCCAATCCGTTGACGCCGTACTGGTCTTCGATGAGGACACCCCGGAAACCTGCCTCGGTGCACTCCGCCCGGACATCTGGGTGAAGGGCGGCGACCATGACGTGCGTGACCTGCCGGAAACGCCGTTGGTGGAGAGCTGGGGCGGCCGCTGCCTTACCGTGCCGCACTACCCTGCCCGCTCCACAACACATCTTGCCGACGCGCTGGCCCGGGTCGGTTGAGCCAGCCGCCAATCACGCTCCTGGCACGGCCCGCAGGATCCCGGCCCCGCAGGACGGACGTAGAACGCAGACCATACAGTGAAAGGAACACCATGAACCACGAGATACTTTTCCCCGGCCGGGTGCTGGTCACCGGAGGTGCCTCCGGACTTGGCGCCGCCGTCGTTGAGGCCGTGCTGCAGGCCGGCGGGACACCGGTTGTGCTGGACCGGGACCTTCGGGACGTGTCCGCGGTGAAGGCCATCGAAGTGGACGTGGCGGACAGGATGGCCGTGACTGCGGCCGTGCAGCAGGCGGCCGAGATGCTGGGCGGCCTGGACGCGGTGGTGACAGCGGCGGGGATAGACCGTTGCGGCCGGCTGGAGGATGTCCGGCCGGAGGACTGGGAGCAGGTCATCTTCGTGAACCTGCTCGGGACCGTGTCGGTCGTGCGCGCCGCGCTGCCCTACCTGAAGGCTTCCCGGGGACGGGTGGTCACGGTGGCCTCAACGCTGGGCAAACGGGCGCTGCCGGAAGCCTCCGCGTATTGCGCGTCCAAGTTCGGCGTCGTGGGCTTCAGCCAGGCACTGGCCGCGGAAAGTGGCGGCGAGATCGGCGTAACCACTTTGATCCCGGGCGGAATGAAGACCCGGTTCTTCGACGACCGGGCGGAGCAGTACAGGCCACAGGATGATTCCAGGCTGAACGATCCGGCCAACGTGGCGCGTGCCGTGCTGTTCGCGTTGTCCCAGCCGGCCGGCTGTGAAGTCCGCGAACTGCTCATCTGTCATGCGGAGGAGGGCTCATGGCCGTAACGAGCCTCACGGCTGCCTTCGCCACCTCCGCGGCCAGCCGCGCTTCGTCCCGGCTCCCGGCTGCCAGCACCCCGCCGGCTCGCGCCTTCGGACGCGCGGTCGGCAGGGCACCCGCAGGGAAATCACCTACCCGCGCAGCGTGTAAAGACGCTGGCGCCGGGGTACGGAACGGTCATAGGAGCCACCCGAAACCGCCGGCTGCCGCGCTGGCAGCCGGCCGCGCCGGAGTTCCTGGCCACCGCTGGGAAGGAGTCCCGTGTCCACGATAGTCCAGCACGCACGCAACAGCTCTCCGGAGCTGCTGACCATCACCGATCCGCGCAGCGGCGAGACCGTCGGCAGCCTTCCCGTTGCTCGGCCGCTCGCCATCCGGCGGGCGGTGAACGCTGCGCGCGCAGCACACCCGGGTTGGTCCGCGACAGCCCCCGCGGCGAGGGGAAGCCGTCTGAGAGACGCCGCCAGGGCGCTCGCGGCGGCCAGCTCGGAGCTCGCTGAACTGAACAGCCGTGAAACCGGCCGCCCGGCGGCCGAGGCAGCGGCCGGCATAGCCGCGGGGGTCGCAACCCTGGAGCAGTACGCGGAGCTTGGGCCGGTCCACCGCGGGCATAGCCTGAGGGGCGACCCGTTGGCCGCGGATTTCACCATTGCCGAGTCCCGTGGTGTCGCCGTCCTGCTGACCCCCTGGAATGACCCGGTGGCGGTGGCCTGCGGCCTGATCGGCGCGGCCCTGGTAACCGGCAACACTGTGGTGCACAAACCCAGTGAACGCTGCCCGCACCTCGGCATTCTGCTGGGCAAAGTCCTGTCGCCCGCCTTTCCGCCCGATGTCCTTCTGACGCTCACCGGCGGGGCTCCGGTGGGTACGCAGCTGACCGAACAGGCTGGCGTGTCCATGGTGGCGCACGTCGGCTCCAGCGCCTCCGGCGCCCGGATCGGGCGGAGTTCCCTGCTCAGCGGTGCGCACGTGATCCGGGAAAACGGCGGCAACGATCCGCTGTTGGTGGACGACGACGTCGACCCCGTCTGGGCGGCCGGGCAGGCGGCCGTGGGTGCCTTCAGCAACAGCGGTCAGATCTGCACGTCCGTGGAGCGCATCTACGTGCACCGCGCCATCGCAGCGCCTTTCTGTGCCGCGCTCGAGGAGGAAGCCCGGCGCCGGAACGGGGATGGAGGCTTGGCGCCACTCGTGGACCGCGAGCTTCGGGACGCCGTCCACCGCCAGGTCGCCCATGCCCTGCAGCAGGGGGCGCAGGCCGTGGAAGGAGGAACCATGCCGGACGGGCCCGGCTCCTACTACCCGGCCACCGTCTTGCTCAATTGCACGGCGGAGATGAGCGTCATGGCGGAGGAAACGTTCGGCCCCGTGGCGCCGGTACAGGTTGTGGACAGCTTCGACGACGGTCTCCGGCTCGCCGCCGCAGGCCGCTACGGACTGGCTGCCACCGTCCTCACCGGTACGATTGCCCACGCCCAGCGGGCCATCGCGGCGCTTGCGGTCGGCACCGTCAAAATCAATGAGGTCTTCGGTGGCGCCCCCGGAGGGTCGGCGCAACCCCGGGGGGACAGCGGCAGCGGGTTCGGCTATGGTCCCGAACTGCTGGATGAGTTCACCAGGGTCAAGGTGGTGCATATTGCGCCGCCCGGGGACCGGCAGCCGTGAGCCCGGCCCGTCCGGAACCCGCCGGCAACCGTCGCGGGCCGTTGACCGAGCAGCGCGGACTTGAGGACTGGCTTCCCGGGGAACTCGCCACGGTGGCGCCGTCGATTGCTGTCGTCGGCGACGTGATGCTGGACGGCTGGTGGACCGGAACCATCGATCGGCTGTGCCGGGAAGGGCCCGCCCCCGTCGTGGACATCCGCCGGCGCAGCTTCGCCCCGGGCGGTGCCGCCAACACGGCCATGAACCTGGCCGCCCTGGGGGCACGGGTGAGGCTCGTCGGGGTCGTGGGGTGCGATGACGCCGGTTTGGAACTGATACGCCAGTTGGATGCTGCCGGGGTGGACACCACGAATATCCACCGCGTGCCGGGCGTTCCGACCACCACCAAGACCCGCATCAGCAGCGCCGGCCAACTGCTGCTGCGCTTTGATGAGGTGGCCGCCGATCTCCCGGAAGAGGCCCTTGCCGCCGTCGCGCAGTCCCTTCCCGACGCGCTGGGGGAGCAGGACGGGGTAGTGCTGTGCGACTACGGAGCCGGAGCCCTGACCGGTCCGGTCCGGCGCGTCCTGCTCGAATTGCTGCAGGCACGCCCGGCGTCCCTGCTGGCCGTGGTCGATGCCCACGATCCCCGGCCCTGGGCGCCGCTCCGGCCCGACCTGGCCACTCCGAATGCCAGCGAAGCGGCCGGAATGCTGGGCCTCCAACTGCCGCAGGGCGCGGAGCGTTCGACCCTCCTCGTGGAGCACCGGGCTGCACTGCTCGACGCCACCGGCGCAGCTGCCGTGGTGGTCACCCTGGACCGGGACGGAACAGTGCTGTTGCCCGCCGTCGGTGAGGTCCACCGGACCTGGGCGAAGCCCGTGGCGGAGAAGCAGGCGTCGGGGGCGGGGGACACGTTCGTGGCTGCGCTGACCTTGGCCCGGGCCGCCTCGCTGCCGCTGACGACCAGCGTGGACCTTGCGCAGGCAGCAGCCGACATCGCCGTCCACCGCCCCGGCACCTCCGTCTGCGGCACCGCCGACCTCAGCCGGTACCTGGAAAGCTTCGCCGACACCGCGCTCGATGCCGAAGAGCTCGCCCAGCACCTCGCAGGCCATCGGGCGGAGGGGGAGACAATCGTACTCACCAACGGTTGCTTCGATGTGCTCCACCGCGGCCACACCCGTTATCTCAACCAGGCGAAGCAACTGGGGGACATCCTGGTCGTGGCACTGAACAGCGACGATTCCGTCCGGCTGCTCAAGGGACCGGACCGGCCCATCAACACGGTGGCAGACCGGGCCGCCGTGATCGCCGCGCTCAGCTGCGTGGACTACGTCACGGTGTTTGACACCGCCACCCCTATTCCGCTGATCGACCAACTCAGGCCGGAGATCTATGCCAAGGGCGGCGACTACAGCCCGGAGATGCTCGCCGAGACCAGTGCCGTGGAAAGTTACGGCGGACGCGTGGCGATTCTGGATTACGTGGCGGAGCTGTCCACTACGGCGGTGGTGGCACGCATCCGCAGCGGAGAAGGCGTCACACTTGGTGAGGGATGATGCGGCCTGGCTGTGGGCCGGCTCCTCAGGTTCGCTCGGCCTTAATCCCCGGTGCCGGCTTCGCGGGCGCGGTCCGCGTCCTGGGGTTCTTCGATGTCAGGTTCGATCTCACGCGCGGGATCTCCGGCCAGGGAGTCCCTTGCTGCTTCCTGCGTGTCGCGACGGGTCTGGTCCTCGTCTGGAATTTCGGTCATCGGGGGCTCCTGGAGTCGCTGGCTGGGCCGGTCAGGCAGGGGCTATCCGGAACCTTCAGGCCTTGACTGTTACAGAATTATCAGCAGGCTTAGAAATAGTCCAGAGGCACGAATGGCCCTGAGCTACCCAACGGCGGAGGTCCCACGAATGAGCAGCTACCACCCTGAAAACGACCCGGCCAACCCGGACCGGCCACAGGAACCCGGCAATCCGACCGCGGGGGACAACCCCGACGAACCCGGGGGAGCGGACCGGCCGCAAGCCGGTGCCGGCGACGCCCGGGACCAGGCCGGTTCCGCCAATCCCGACCCGCTCAACGGGAACATCACGGGCCTCGAGCCAGGCGGCGGAGTCCCGCCGGGCGAGACACCACCCGCCGAGGACCAGATGAGCGGCGATCAAGGTCACGACGAGTAGCTTGCGGCGCCGGATGACACATTTCGACACGTTTGATGTTCAAGCGGATCGTTCAGTCCGTAACATTGAGGCAATAGCAGGCGTCAGCTTGCCAGGTTCACTGAAAAGGACTACGCACCTTGCCACTCGAATCCTTGCCCGTCCTCGACTTTTCCCGTTTGAATGCGGGTGCGGAAGAAGCAGCCCAGTTCCGGAACGAACTGCGCGAGGTGATGCACGACGTCGGGTTCTTTTATCTGGCGGGGCACGGCGTTCCCCAGGAACTGACCGACGCGATCCTGGACGTCTCACGAAGGTTCTTTGACCTTCCCGAGGAGCAGAAACTCGCCGTCGAAAATGTCTTCAGTGCCCAGTTCCGGGGCTACACCCGGGTCGGCGGCGAACTGACGGACGGCGCTGTCGACTGGCGCGAGCAGATCGATATCGGCGTCGAACGCGGGGCCGTGCAGCCCGGTCCCGGCGTCGCGGATTACTGGCGACTCGAGGGACCCAACCTGTGGCCGGACGCGCTGCCCGAGATGCGGGAGATTGTTTCGGAGTGGACCGAGCGGCTGAGTACCATTTCGCTCACCCTCCTGCGGGCCGTGGCCGTGTCCCTGGGGGCGGCCGAGGACACTTTCGATGAGGCCTTTGCCGAGCGGGCGTTTCCCTTGCTCAAGATCGTGCGGTACCCCGGGGAATCCGACCCGGAGCCCAAGCAGGGAGTGGGTTCGCACCGCGACGGCGGGGTGCTGACGCTGCTGCTGGTGGAGCCGGGTAAAGGCGGGCTGCAGGTTGAACACGAGGGCCGCTGGATCGACGCACCGCAGGTGCCGGGAACCTTCGTGGTGAACATCGGTGAAATGCTGGAGCTGGCCACGAACGGCTACCTCAAAGCGACGCTGCACCGCGTGATCTCGCCGCTGCGCGGCACTGACCGGATCTCGCTTCCCTTCTTCTACAACCCGGCCCTGGATGCGACCATGCCGCGGCTGGCGGTGGCCCGGGAATTCCAGGACAAGGCCCGCGGCCTGTCGGTGGACCCAACGAACAGCCCGATCCTGGAGACCTACGGCGACAACGCCCTCCGCTACCGGCTGCGGGCCCACCCGAACGTCGTCGCGGCCCACCACGAAGACCTGCTGAAGGGCTGACGGCGCGCGTTCCCTACTGACGAGGTGACCAGGCTGTGTGCGGTTCGTCGTCGCCGTCCGCCTGAACCCATGCGGTGAATTCTGCCAGCGTCATGAAGCAGTAGTAGTCGACGTAGCGCAGGTTCTGTTTCTCCGACTTGCTCATGACGGTGATTCGACACCCGCACCCTTCCGGATGTCGTTGCACGGTGCCCGCTTCGCGATGGCCGCCCTTCCCCTGCAGCCTGAGTAGGTTCCGGCCCGATGAAGAGCTGTGGGTGGGCCGGACGCGGACAGGGCCGGCTGCTGGTTCTCGAGTCCTGACCGGGATCGCCGGGGAACAACAGTCACTCCGTGCGGCGGGGGCAGGCTATCCATTGGCGACGTCAGCGGGTAGCTTGTCCACATGGCCAGGGAAGAAACCACGCTTACCGTCGACAGCCCGCACGGCCCGCGCGAGGTGCGGCTGTCGAGCCCGTCCAGGGTCCTTTGGCCGGAGCACGGCCTGACTAAGCTGGACCTCGCCCGGTACGTGGTCGACGTCGGAGACGCGTTCCTGGCGGCCAACGGCGACCGCCCGGTGACCCTCCAGCGGTTCGGCGACAACATCGACGGGGAACAGTTCTTCTCGAAGAATCCGCCCAAGGGCGCGCCGGACTTCGTTCGCTCGGTCATGGTGAAGTATCCCAGCGCACGCGCGCACCCGCAGATCGTGCTTGACGGCGTGGCCGCCGCGGTCTGGGCGGTACAGATGAACACGGTGGTGTTCCATCCCTGGGCCTCGCGCGCGGGCAACCCGGACAACCCCGACCAGCTCCGGATCGATCTGGACCCGCAGCCTGGCACCGGGTTCGGAGACGCCATCCCGGCAGCCCAGGAACTGCGCTCGGTGCTGGCCGAGGCCGGGCTGGAGGCGTTCATCAAAACGTCCGGGAACCGTGGGCTGCACGTCTACGCCCCGATCGAGCCCACACGCGAGTTCCTGGACGTCCGGCATGCCGTGATCGCGGCGGCCCGCGAACTGGAGCGGCGCATGCCCGAAAAGGTCACCACCGCGTGGTGGAAAGAGGAGCGCGGCCCACGGATCTTCGTCGACTTCAACCAGGCGAACCGGGACCGCACCATAGCCGGTGCCTACAGCCCGCGTGCCCTCCCCGGCGCCACGGTCTCCTGCCCGATCCGATGGGAGGAACTCAAGAACGCCGATCCGAAGGCCTTCACGATCCTCAGCGTCCCCGAGCGGCTCAAGGCCACCGGGGATCCCTGGGCCGACATGCATTCCAAGCCGGGAACCATCGACGCCCTCCTCGAATGGTGGGAGCGGGACCTAGCGGCCGGATTGGGCGAACTGCCGTTCCCGCCGGACTATCCCAAGATGCCAGGCGAACCCTCGAGAGTCCAGCCCAGCCGGGCCCGCGTCAAGGACAAAGACTAGAGCTCGATCAGACGCTCGCCGTTGAAGCAGCAGACGACGGCGGCCCGGGATGCCGTCGCATCACGCCTTCCAGCTTGTCCGGACCGGTGAAACCGGCTCTCGGCACCGGCCCGCTGCCGACGTGAATAACTCAGCCACGATAGGCAATGCGCGCGCGGGGCACCCGAGCCACCTCACCGGCAGGGCAGTCAAACGGAGGATCCAGGGTCGTCCGGCCCCTTTCCGAATGCTGAGCGTGCACATATATTAGGGCCACGGAAGCCACGGGATGAGAGGTTGGGGACATGGGGACACCTACAAATGCAGCATCACGGCTGGCCGAAGCGCTGGCCATTGTTCTTGGCGCCCCGGAAATCCCGCTGCGGCTGCAGGCCTGGGACGGTTCGGAGGCGGGCCCGGCAGGGGCGCCGCTGATCGTGTTCAGGTCGCGGCGGGCCCTGCGCCGGATACTGTGGTCGCCCGGGCAGCTGGGCCTCAGCCGGGCGTACGTGTCCGGGGATATCGATGCTCCCGGCGACATCTTTGCGAGCTTCGCCGCGCTACGATCTGCCGGCAAGTTCGCGGAGCCCGGACCGTTCCGCCGGCCCACCGTCCGGGAACTGGGCACGATTCTCGGGACCGCCATCCTGCTCGGTGCACTGGGGCCGAACCCGTCGCCGCCCCCGGAAGAAGCAAAGGTCATCCGCACCGGCCGGCGTCACTCCAAGAAGCGCGACGCTGCGGCCATCTCGCATCACTACGACGTCGGCAACGACTTCTACGCCCTCGTCCTGGGCCCCTCCATGGTGTACTCCTGCGCGGTCTGGGATGACGAGGACATGGGGCTGGAGGCTGCCCAGGAGGCCAAGCTCGACCTGGTGTGCCGCAAGCTGGGCTTGGTGCCGGGTATGCGGGTGCTGGATGTTGGCTGCGGTTGGGGCAGCTTTGCGCTGCACGCGGCCCGGCGCTACGGAGCCGACGTCGTCGGTGTCACCCTCTCCACGGAACAGGCGGTGCTGGCCGGCAAGCGGGTGGCCGACGCCGGCCTGACCGATCGGGTCGACATCAGGGTGCAGGACTACCGCGACATCGAGGATGGCCCGTTCGACGCCATCAGCTCCATTGGCATGTCGGAGCATGTCGGCCGCGAACAGATGCCCGCCTACGTCTCACGGCTGCATGGGCTTCTCCGCCCGGGCGGCCGGCTGCTGAACCACGCCATCTCCTGGAACGCCGGCCCCACTGACCCGGACCCGCATTCCTTCATACCCCGCTACGTCTTCCCCGACGGCGAGATGCTCAGCCTCGCCGACAAGCTGGGCGCGCTGGAAGCCGGGGGCTTCGAGGTGCTCGACGTGGAGGCGTTGCGCCGGCACTACGCACTGACCCTCCGGGCCTGGGTTCAGAACCTCGAGGAGAATTGGACGGAGGCTGTGGAGGCCGTGGGCGCGGGACGGGCTCGGGTGTGGCGGCTGTACATGGCAGCGAGCGCCCTGGGTTTCGAAGCCGGACTGACGGGGGTCAACCAGGTTCTGGTGCAGCGGGACGGCGGCGCCGAACCGCCGCTGCGCCGGACCGGCTGGGTCTAGCTGCGGACCTTCAAGAACGCCGCGACGGCGCCCGCCAGGGATGCGCCTATTTCCTCCTGAGGACGCTTGCGGCCTGCGACCTCGAAGGTGTGGCCGCCGCCCTCGCACCACTCCAGGGTTGCCGGAGGCCCGATGCGGGCTACCACTGCCTCCAGCAGCTCCGGGGTCGCAAAAGCGTCCCGGGTCCCCTGCAGGAAGAGCATCGGCAGGGTCAGCCCATAGAGGTGCTCGTCGCGGAGCCTTTCCGGCTTCCCCGGCGGATGGAGCGGATAACCGAGAAAGACGAGCCCCGCAGCGGCCATGCCCTCGGCGACGGCCATCGAGGCCATGCGGCCGCCGAACGACTTGCCGGCGGCCCACAGCGGCTCGCCCGTCGACCGGGCCGCAGCTTCCTCCATGGCGGCGCGCCAGGCCGCGATCGCAGCCGGCGGCTTGTCCGGAAACTTTTTCCCGGCCTCGCGGTAGGGGAAGTTGAAGCGGAGGGTGGCGACGGACTCCTCGTTCAAGGCCCGGGTGAAGCCGGCGAGGAAGGGATGGTCCATGCCGGTACCGGCACCGTGCGCAACCACGAGCGTGGCGAAGGGGCTGGCGGGCCGAGCGTAGACGGCGGAGACCGCTGTATCGCCGGTGGTGATTGAGACGGGGGATTCGGGTGTCGGCATGACTCCATCATGCCGTCCCCGCGGGCCCGGGCGCCGGTGGCTAGGCTGTCATTACGAGCTATACCGACTACCGGCTTTGAAACTCCGGCGAAACCGATGCCGGGTGTCCTACCCACCACCAGAGAAGCGAGCGCAATGAGCCCGATCACCATCCGCCACAATCCCGATGGGAACCGCTTCGAAGTTCTCGATGCTGACACCGTCATGGGACGGGCTGCCTACGTTGACCGCGTCGACGAGGGCCAGCGGATTTTCTATCACACGGTCATCAATGAAGAATATGAAGGCCAGGGCCTGGCGGGTCGTCTGGCGGCGAAGGCACTCGACGGGACCGTTGCCGCGGGCCTGGCAATCGTTCCCGTCTGCCCGTACATCAAGAAGTACCTGCAGAAGCATTCCGAGTACTCGGCGAACGTCCAGAAGCCAACCCCGGCCACCCTGGAGTTTCTCAGCGCGTACCTGGAGCGGCGCGCCCGTCGGTGAGCAGGACCTTAGCCGCCGGGTTCAGCGGTGTGGGAACCGGGGCTGCTGGACTGGCCGGAGGCTCCCCCCGGGCGGGACAGAAACCTCTCCACGCGGCGGTCCGGAATTAACCAGATGGCGGCAACGCCGGAGTAGACGGCGACGCCCAGCGCCGGATGCACGAGGCTGAGCGCCATCCCCGCGACGTAAAGAAAGGGGGATGCCCTGCCCTTCCAATCCCGGCCCATCGCCACGTCCAAGGGGCCGTTCCGTCCTTGCCGCCGGACCAGCGCCGTCTTCAGAATGTAAAAAACGATCGCCGCAAGCAGCAGGTTCAGCCCGTACACAAGCACTGGAACCTCCGCCAGGTCGCTGTTGTTCATCCAACGGGTGGTAAAGGGAAACAGCGACAACCAGAACAGCAGATGCAGATTGTGGTGAGGCTAGCTGAGGCAGTCAGCGCAGTACGAGTAACCTGCTTTTTCGCGTGCGAGCTGTGAGCGGTGCCGGACGAGGAAGCAGGAGTAGCAGGTGAACTCGTCTTCCTTCTGCGGGATGACCGTGACGGTCAGTTCCTCGCCGGAGAGGTCGGCGCCGGGCAGTTCCACGCCCTCGGAGGTATCGGCCTCATCGAGGTCACGGGCTACGCTCCGTGCGTCCGGCGCATTGGCGGAGCGAAGGGCCTCCAGCGAAGCGTTGCGTGATTCAGCGACGTCGGATCGAACTTCGTCATAGTCGGTTGCCACTTGGTTGATTCTCGATTCTGTTGGTCTGGGATCCCCGGGAATGAACCGTACCGCACGCAGCCGTGTACTCACTGGGAAAAACCGGAAACGACCCCGTGACCCTCACCTCATCAGTGGGAGGGATCCGACGTCGGTAGCTGCGGTACCTGCCATGAGCGTCGTCGGAAGCCTATTTGGAGCTGCCGGTATTTCACTGCACAGAAGCGTCCCCACTTGTCTGCGCGGGCCGCGACGTCGTAGACCGCCTGCCGCCCGTAACGCGGAATCCGCGTGACGCGCGGTGCTGATCCCCGGGTGATCTTGCCCCGTTCACTGATCTTCGTCGCGATTTTACTCGCCGTTAATTCCGGCGTCCTAGGCTGGTGGTTCGAGCACCGTCCGCCAGAACCGTCCGCCAGAAGGGAACCATCATGGCCGATATTGCCGCAGTGCTGGGCCGGCTCACTCCAGAGGAACTGGATGGGCTCCGTGCCGTTGGCCCCCAGGGGCATCTGACCAGACCGCTCACGGATGCCCTCGACCGTGCCGCGGGCGGGCCTGGAGCGGGACGGGGGTACTACGTTCCGAGCGGTAGCGTCAGTCCTACCGGCGGCCCCCACCTTGTCCTGCGCAGCGACGTCTCCGGCTGGCTTTTCGGAACCGCAGCCCAGCTTCCGTTGCCACAGGGAGAGGCGTAGCCGCCGGCATATCTGCTGCGGCGCGGCCGGGCCGCTCCTTGTGTCCGGTGTCTGACCGGGTTACGTTAAATACTCAGCAAGCTTAGTAGTTAATGTTTCCCGAAGGGGTTCTGATGAGGGCACTTACTTGGCAGGGCAAGCGGTCGGTACGGGTCGAAAATGTGCCGGACCCGGTAATCCAGGACGCGACGGATGCGATCGTCAAGATCACGTCCTCGGCGATCTGCGGCTCGGACCTTCACCTGTACGAGGTGCTGGGACCGTATCTGCAGGCCGGCGACATTCTGGGCCACGAGCCGATGGGAATCGTGCAGGAAGTCGGGGCCGACGTGCGGAACCTCACGCCCGGCGACCGGGTGGTCATTCCGTTCAACATCTCGTGCGGGCATTGCTGGATGTGCAAGCAGGGACTGCAGTCCCAGTGCGAGACCACACAGGTGCACTCGCATAACAGCGGTGCCAGCATGTTCGGGTACACCGAGCTTTACGGCTCGGTCCCAGGCGGCCAGGCCGAGTTCTTGCGGGTTCCCCACGCGGACTACGGTCCCGTCAAGGTAGGCCAGGAACTCCCCGACGAGCGCTATCTCTACCTTTCGGACATCCTCCCCACCGCCTGGCAGGGCGTGAAGTATGCGGGCGTCCCCGCCGGCGGAACCCTGGCCGTCTTCGGGCTCGGCCCGGTCGGGCAGTTCGCCAGCCGGATCGGACGCCACCTTGGGCACCGGGTGATCGGCGTCGAGCCGGTTCCGGAGCGGCGTCAGATGGCGGAGCGCCACGGGATTGAGACACTTGACTTCAGCAAGCACATCGGTGATCAGCTCCGCGACATGACCGACGGCCGGGGGCCGGACGCCGTCGTCGACGCCGTCGGCATGGAGGCGCACAACTCCTCGGTGGGTGCTTTCGCCCAGCACGCCGTGGGACTCCTGCCCGACGCTCTGGCCAAGAAGGCCATGGAGACCGCGGGGGTTGACCGGATGTCGGTGCTTCACGCCGCCATCGACTCCGTCCGGCGCGGCGGCACCGTGTCCTTGAGCGGCGTCTACGGCGGCACCGCCAGCCCGATGCCGCTGCTGACGATGTTCGACAAGCAGCTCCAGTTCAGGATGGGCCAGTGCAACGTCCGCCGCTGGACCGACGAGCTGCTGCCGATCGTCGAGGATGCCGCTGATCCGCTGGGCGTCATGGACCTGAAAACGCACGAAGTGCCCCTCGACGGCGCCGCCGCCGCCTACGAGCTGTTCCAGAAGAAGGAAGACGGCTGCATTAAGGTCGTCCTCAAGCCTTAGAGTCCGACGCACACGGTTCCGGTCAGCTGGACCGGCCCCGCGGGCAAACCTGGCCCCGCGGCGCAGCCCGTCTCCGTGAGTGGTGCCGTCAATGGGCCTATGCTGGGTGCACGGCACCATACTGTCTCCGGGGAGAGGAGTCCGGCATTGAGGATCCTGTTGGTCGAGGATGAGAAGGTTCTGGCCGATACCGTGCGCCGGGGTCTGGTGAATGAGGGGTTCGTCGTGGACGTGACCCACGACGGCGTCAGCGGGCTCTCGGCGGCGACGGAGCACGCCTACGATGTGATCCTGCTGGATCTGATGCTGCCGCTCAAGAATGGCTATGACGTCCTCCGCGAACTGCGTCAACGCCGGATCTGGACTCCGGTACTGATGCTGACGGCGAAGGACGGCGAGTACGACCAGACGGATGCCTTCGATCTCGGAGCCGATGACTACCTGACCAAACCGTTTAGTTTCCTCGTCCTGGTAGCCCGCATCAGGGCCCTGATGCGCAGGGGAGCCCCGGAGCGGCCCGTCGTCCTGACGCTCGGAACCCTGACGCTGGACCCGGTCAACCACCGTGTCCGGCGGGGCGAAACGCCGATCAGCCTCACGGCCCGGGAGTACGGGCTCCTGCAGTACCTGATGCGCCGGCACGACCAGATCGTGTCAAAGGCGGACATTCTGGACAACGTCTGGGATTCAGCCTTCGAGGGCGGCGACAACGTCGTGGAGGTCTACATCGGATACCTGCGGCGAAAGATCGATGCTCCGTTCAGCGTCCAGACGCTGGCCACGGTTCGAGGTGTGGGGTACCTGCTCAGCGCCGACCCGATCGCTAAGTCCGCGGCCGCGCCACAACCGCGCGCGTGACCGGCGCCTCGGCTGAGGGTTGCGCAAGCGGGAAGATCATTTCAAAGCGGCATTCCCCGGCGGGCGTTTCCGTGGCGCGAATGGAGCCGTGGTGTGCGGCCATGATGCCTGCGGCGATGGCGAGGCCAAGACCGCTGCCCCCGCCCTCCCGGGACCGGCTTTCGTCGAGCCGGACAAAACGCTCGAATACGCGTTCCCGGTCCTTTTCCGGGATCGGGTCGCCGTCGTCGTCGACGGCGACGACAGCCCAGTCGCCGGATGCGTGCAGGCTGATCCGGATCCGGGACAGGGCATGCCGTTCCGCGTTGTCCAGGACATTCCGCAACACCTGCGCCAGCCGACGGGCATCTCCCGTGATCTTGACCGGGGTGAGGTCGGCGATGACCTTGTGCCTGCTGATCGCGCGCAGCCGGCGGACTTCCTGATCCACAACATCGTCGAGATCCACATCGGCGTCCTCCCGGGTGAGGCCGCCGTCGTTCGTGCGGGCCAGGGCCAGCAGGTCGTCCACGAGGTAGCGCATCCGGGCCGTTTCATCGGCCAGATCGTCCTTCAACTGCAGCCACATCGACCCCGACGGATCCGCGGCCGCGATCTCCACCCCGGCACTCAGCGTTGCGAGCGGGCTGCGGAGCTCGTGGCTGGCGTCGGAGACAAACTGGCGCTGCTCGCGGTCCGAGGCCTGCAGACGCTCAAGCATGGTGTTCATGGTCAGCGCGAGGGCCTCCAGCTCGTCCCTCGTGGGCGGGACGTCGACCCGCCCGTCCAGGCGTTCGGCGTTGATCCGTGCCACCTGGCCGCGGATCTTTTCCACCTGCCGGAGGGACCGGCCCACCAGGAGCCAGACAGAGACGGCCACGACGACCAAGAGAAGGGGTGCCGTCCACAGCATGAGCCTGGCCACGGTGGCGACGGTATCCGCCTGGAGCTGCACTGAGGACGCGACGACGACAAACACTTTGTCGCGGCCCACCAGCGCCCCGGTCACGACGACGTGGAAGTCGTCGTCGTTGCCGATGTTCGGCAGGCTGGTGACGCGCTGGAATAAGGTAAACCCGGGTTCCGGGCGCAGTCCGGATAGTGGCTGGCCGACGGCCCTGGGCTCGGAACCGGCAATGATGGTGCCGGCGGCATCGAGGAGCTGTACGTACTGGCCAGCGTACCCGGTGGCCTTAATGTATTCGCTCGCGTCCTCAAGGTCCTGGTCCACTACCAGCTGGGCTATGACATCCTGTGTCTTCTGCCGCGCGGCGGACTCCGTCGAAGCGGTCAGGGTCGTCTCCAGCAATGCCAGTAGGACCAGTCCGCCCGCCACCAGTGCCATGGCGACCACAGCGACGGCGGCCGCAGTGGAGCGCTTGCGCACTCCCCAGCGGTTCCGGCGACGGCGGGAGCCGCCGCCCCGGGAGTCGGACGGGACCTGTTGCATGTTCCAAGAATGGGCCAACGGCGCGTCCGCGACAACCAAAGCCAACTTTTTTCTCCCGCCCGTCCGGGGCGGCCGTGCAGGTCTCCGGCTTCTCAGCGTCCTCTCAGGTGCTTTGCGGGACAGTAAGTACAGAAGGACAAATCTCACAGGCTAAGGACAGAATCCCGAACCACCGCCCCGGCCGCACGCCGCGGGCCCCGACAGACGACCGGCCGCGCACTCTCCTCAACCAGTGTGCGGCCGGTTATCCTGTGCCGGAGATTTTCATTCGCAGAGATGGTCCTGTGTCTCCGGCCAACCGGATTAACAGGGGATCCATCGGCTGCCCGGCTGCGTACTGGCCGTCGAAGAGTTCGGACCCTTCGTCTGTGATCGCCACCTCGACATCCGACCAGACGAGCGAGCCGTCCGCTGCTTGGCGGGGTGCTCCGGCGCGCAGAGCGGCAACAGCAGTGCGATCCTGACCGACGTCGTCGCCGGCGCTGATGGAGAGGATCCCGCGTCCGCCGGTGAAGGCGATCCAAGGATCCAGCAACCGGACAAACATCATCCCATGGTGTCCGGAGAGGCGGACGTCGCCCCGGAAGCGCAGGATGCCGGTGCCCCGGACGACGTCATAGTCGGAACTGTCGGGGGCGAAGCGGAAGAGACCTGCCTCATCTACGGTTGCACCATCGACCGCCCCCACCGACGCGTCCGGCAGGCCGTTGATGTAGTCGATGAAGCTGCGTTTGATGCCCCAGCTGAGGCCGAGTGGCGGCAGTGGATCGGGCGAAACGGTCGCTGGACTCACGAAGATCTCCTGTGGCTGAAAGGCTGGTCTGCATCTGAGCCTAGTGGCGGATTGCCGGGGGAATGAACTGCTGCCCTCCGGCGGTGCCCCCCGCGGCCTGGGAACCGCATTTCTCTGTGGGCGTAGGGCGCCCGGAACTACGGGCGCGGCGCCGGTGGTTGACTTAGATACCTACCAGTCAAGGAAGGTGCACCGTGGCAACTGCGATAGGCCGGACGTCTGGCCATGAGGCGGCCGAGGACCCGCTGGATTCATACTCAGCGACGGTTGTCCGGGTGGCGGAGACGGTCACTCCGCACGTCGCCGCTATCGAAATGGCCGGCCACGGACGCGGCGGAAGGTTCCGGGTGGGGGCAGGCTCAGCCGTGCTGTTCACCTCCGACGGCTTCCTCGTCACCAACGCGCACGTGGTGGCCGGCACCCAGAGCGGAAACGCTGTGTTTGCCGACGGGACCCGGACTGCGGTCGACGTCGTTGGCGCCGACCCGCTCTCGGATCTCGCCGTCGTGCAGGGCAAGGCACCCACCGCGGCACCGGCGGAATTCGGCGACGCGGAGACGCTCAGAGTCGGCCAGTTGGTGATTGCTGTCGGCAACCCCCTCGGCCTGTCCGGCTCGGTGACGGCCGGCGTGGTGAGCGGGCTGGGCCGCTCCATCCCGGTCTGGTCCGGACGCAACCGCCGCATGATCGAGGATGTCATCCAGACCGATGCCGCCCTTAATGCGGGCAGCTCGGGCGGCGCGCTCGCGGACGCCCGTGGCCGGATTGTTGGCATCAACACGGCAGTGGCAGGCGCCGGGCTGGGCCTGGCGGTGCCCGTCAACGCCACCTCTCGCAGGATCATCGCCTCGCTGCTCAAGGACGGCCGCGTCAGGCGCGCCTACCTCGGGCTGGTCAACACGCCTGTCCAGCTACCAGCCGGCACCGTGGTCCGGACCGGACGGCGGGAGGGCCTTCTCGTTGTTGAAGTCCTCACGGGATCGCCCGCCGAACGTGCCGGGCTCCGGGCGGGAGACATCCTCTTGAGCGTCGGCCAGAAACCCGTGGCGAACGCCGAGAGCCTGCAGAAGCTGCTCTTCGCCGAGGCGATCGGGGTGCCGCTGGAGGTGTCGCTGATGCGCGACGGCACCGAAATGCGAACCGTGGCTGTGCCCGAAGAGATGACGGACAGGAACTGAGCAGGCCGGACGGGTCCCGGCCCCGGTCCTCCCTGCCGGCGTGGGTCCGGCCCGCTTTCTGACCCTCAGCGTCTGCGGAGGTGTTCCGCCACTGGGTGCGGAACACCTGTACTACGCACGTAGTACTTGGGAAAACCTTGGGGTGGCTACTTGGCCATACTTGCCGCGGTACTCGACTTTCCTCCGGTGCCAAGTCGGGTAGCTTCGTTGCTTGTTGTCGCAGGTCAGGCGTGTCACGGTTTCCTTAGAAGACCGGAAGGAACACAGTCTCAACACTTTCATAGTTCCGAACACACTCCGATCTTCGCAAAAGTGGTTGAGATTTAGAGCTGGGGAAATCGGAGAACATCGTGGAAAATTCAGCCGGACCTTCACCGTCAATTTCAGTCCGTCTTTTCGGAACCTTTGAAATACGGCGTAACGGAGCGACGCTCACGGCGACCGACTTGGGCGGTTGCAAGCCGCGGCACATTCTGGAAATACTGCTTCTGAACCTGGGTACGCCGGTCTCGAAAACCCAATTGATCGACATCCTCTGGGGTGCGAGTGCCAGCGAAGGTGCGGTAGCCACCCTGGAGAGCTACGTCAGCGGCATCCGCCGGGCCATCCAGCCCGGGCAGACGAAAACCGGACCACTGCGCACGGCCAACAGCGGCTACGTTCTGGATCCGCAGCTCGTGGATCTGGATCTGTGGGACTTCAAGCAGCTGGTTAGGTCGGCCACCCAGTCTTCGCCGGCCGAGGCCTACCCGCTGCTGCTCAAGGCGCTGGAAGTTTCCGCCGAGCCGCTGCTGGGATTCGAGCTTGTGGCTGACTGGGCCGATGACGCAAGGACGCGCCATTCCGCCGAGAAAGTTGCGGCGCAGATCTTCGCCGCAGAAACGGCCGCCATTCTTGAGCGGACCGACGAGGCAATCCGCTGGGCGCAGGCTGCCATCCGGTCAGAGCCGCTCAACGAACGGGCCTGGACCGTTTTGGTGACCACCTATGAACAAGCCGGCCTGCCTGCGGAGGGTTTGTCCGCGTACGACCGGTGCCGCAGGCTCTTTGACCGCGATCTGGGTTGTGCGCCTGGCCCCGCGCTGCAGGACGCGCACCTCAGGCTCCTCCGCCAGCGCGCCGAGGGGAACTCAGAGCTGTCCGAGGTGCTGGCCGCGCTGCTATACCTCGGTGAACGGCTGGATGAACCCAAGCCCCACATGCTGCCTGCAGCGGAGTCCCGGCGCCTGCATGAGCACGCCGGCAGAGTTCTTGATAGGTTCCTTCAGCGGGTGCGGGCTGCCGTCTGAACAAGGAACTCGTTCCCTCGGCACCGGTGGCCCGGCCCCGGCCCAGGCGGCCCTGACGATCGGCAGCCCCGTCCCAGTGCATGTCGGCGCAACGGCCCGGATCCGGCCGTCATGTCGGACGGCCAGGGGGTGCCGCCCCGGGTAACCCGGACGTCCACGGCAACGTCCAGACTTGTTTCATTCGCTATTGCTGTCACGGCCGGCGGGTGACGCCTGAACTCCACACCCAGGTCCGGTAGGTCACCGGACCGTCCTCCATGTCACTTCTACAGCCTTGGCCGTCCAGGCATAGACCTCGGTCCACCGGCCCGGCGCAGTTCGGAAACCGGCAGTTCGGAAACCGGATCCGCGCCCTCACCGGGATCCCGGGAAGCCGTTCTTGCCGGGAAAGTTCGCGAAATCGAGCTTTATACGGCCCTGTTTGGGGAACCCTCTACGGATGTCCTGTGGGCGGTTGCCCGCTGGTCAGCCTTCACGGGCGACAATTTCGAGTGCCCGGTTGTAGTTCTGCACGAGGGTTGGTGCTCCGAGGGTTACGCGTCTTGGAGCAACAAAGATGACAGCGATCGAAGTGTCCGGAGTTATGCGGACTTCAGGGCTATCTTCGGTCGTGACGTGCCAGTGCGCCCCGTCAATGCTGTGGGTAAGGACGTCGCCGTAGAACATCCCAATCGCCCAAGTCATTTGGGCAAGAGACGCCTTGTCAGTGGGGCTGCCGATCAGGCTGTCGACAGCGGCGAGGCCATGAGCCGACCGGTGAAGCTCTTCCCCTTTGGAATGGAAGTAGGCCTTCAGGTCCTCGTATCCTCCGACGTTCGTAGGCTCGGGGACTGAGGGTACAGAAGATGCAGGCTTGTACTGGGCATATCGCCGGGGCATCCCGGCGGGAAGCGACTGCAGAGGCTCTTCAGAATCATCCGCGTGCATCATGCCCAAAACCCTACGCCGAGTGCTTTGGTTTGCGACGGCCACTTTCCTGATGATGGAACCTTCAGGCTAAAAAATATCTGACCGTTCAGGGTTCCTTTTTCAGCTGCTAAGAATTCTGCGAGCGAGATCGATGAGAACCACCATCTTGCGCTGCAATTCCTCGTTGAGATCTAGGTTTGTCTTGACAGGCTGGCCGAGTTTTTCCACCGGTAGAGGTGCGTCTGGCGGAGCTGCTTGGTACTGAGGAATCGGACGCACCCTACAAGCCGCAGACCGGGAACAGGTTCGCGGCCAGATCAGCGTCATCGAGCACAATCACAGCGGCATCAAACTGTGGCGAAAGGGCAAGACGCATCCGCGGCAGGGCGTCGCCCTGGCCGGTGGAAGCACCCCTGACTTCACGCCCGGTCATCAGCCGCCCCCCTTTTGTTCGGACCGAAAGTATCACCGTCGGTCTCCGGCTTGTCAGGCAGCCAGCCCGCCGATGCCAGCGACTTCCGGTCGCGACTGATGAGTGGCCCAGCAGGTTCTGGGCCACCCCCTCAGACGGGACGTTCCGGGAACTGGACCCGGCCCTTCGTCCAGCAGCAGGTTTGTTGCTCATGTATAAGTCAACTTGCGATGCAGCTGCCCCCGGTCGTTCTGGCCCGGCTGACCGGAAGGTGCCCAGGCCGGCTACCTGTTGGCATCCTCCTGTTGGACCTAACTAATCTTTCCCAAAGCAAGGAAGCTAGCTGTCGCCGGCACGAGTGATGAGGCTGGCTCGTAGTCGTTGCAAGTAGGGCATTATTCCGTAAATCACGATCGGGACTGCGACAGTGACCAGGACAAAGGTGCGCAGTACCGGGTGCAGGGTTCCGAGCCAGTCGCCGATAGCAAGGTTGATAGCGGTCAGGGTAGGGAATACTGCTATCCAGATCATCAGCGCCGACTGATTCTTATTTGGTGGGGGGACCTGTAAGACACGGGTAGCTGAAGGTTGCTTGGGCATGGTTACTCCTTGAGTCTTCTGTAGAGAATCCCGCTTGAAGAATGGGTACCCGAAATGCCGGTGCGTATTGCACCAGGCTTAGCCATTGACGAGCTGGAGGGTTCCGACGGCGCTGAGCTTGCCGGCAAACCCGAAGGCTGCGTCGGTGAGCTCTGTCTCGGCAATCTTGCGCGTGCCGTCCACGTCGCCGTTGAGGACCGTAGGGGCGAAACGGACATGGGTGGCATCCTCGATGCCCACGAAGTTAAGCCAGTCAGCAAAGAAGGTGCTGCTGAAATCAGAACCGAAGGCGGCCGGTACGCCGGGGGCGTAAACACCGCTGGTGTGGATGGCGAGGGCTTGCTTGCCCTCCATCAGGCCGCGGTAGCCCTTTTCCGGGTCGAACCCGAAGCTCCAACCGGGCTGGGTAATGATGTCGATCCACTGCTTCAGGACGTAAGGAACACCAGCGTTCCACATGGGAATGTTGAAGACGTAGGCATCGGCAGCGGCGAACTGGTCGAACACGGCGCGGGCTGATTCCCACGCTGTGATCTGCTCCGGCGTCTGGTCCTGGCCGGAGAACGCAGCCATCTTGGCAGCCGCTGCAGTGCGGCCGAAAACCGGCAAAGCACCATCGTTGAACAGGTCCAAAGTCTCCAGATCAAAGCTCTCCGGACCGGCGGCCTGGACGGAATCGATGAAATGCCGGGCCAACCGCAGAGAGTCGCTGTGGGCGTAGCGAGGAGAGGCATTGACGTGGAGGATCTTAGGCATTGGCTTCCTTTCAAAGCTCTACTGACGGGCACTTTGTGCCCTGTTATCGATCCTGAGGCAGACCTCTGCGCTGCGTAAGAACGCACTATCTTGTGCCTAGGGCACTTCGAGGTGCCCTCCCTGAAAGGGCTTCCAGCCCGCCGAAGGCAACCTAGGATTCTCCTGTGGAAGAATTCGGCCCCCGCCCACGCTGCCAACGCCGACTTTGATGCTGCAGTGGTAACCCACAACATCATCTTCTAGCTTCTTCGTTTCGACGCCGCCGAACGTCTCCGCCTATATGAGGCCGAGGACTTCCTGGCTGACTTGCGCGCTGCGGCCAGGGACGGCGAGCCACGGTCCGACGCCAATGGCCCCCTTCTAATGGGCGGCCAAGTATGCTGGGCTCCACGAGTCGATGGATGAGAAGAGTATTGGGGAAATGACTCTCACTGCTGAACAGAAACGTCAGACAGCACAGAAGCACTACAACGCTTCCTTGGACCTTTGTCCGGCACGCCAACTGCTTGAGGCCATCAGCAGCAAATGGGTGACCCTTGTAATGCTCTCCTTGGTGGATGGGCAGCAGCGCCACAGTGACCTCCGCAAGAGGATTCCGGGTGCCAGCCAGAAGATGCTTACTTCCACGCTGCGTTCGTTGGAACGTGACGGGCTGGTTTCCCGGCACGTGACGATCTCAGTTCCTGTGCGCACAGATTACGCGCTCACGCCCCGCGGTCACTCGCTTCTCCGTGTCGTCTTTGAAATGAAGGAATGGGCCGAGGAGAACATGGATGATGTGGCTGCCTCCCGCATGGAGCACGACAGGCACAAGCTCGCCTTCAACTAGCGCCTGGGACTCCGGCGCGCATCTGGTTTGCCTCCATGGCGCCCGGCGGAACCACCGTAAATTGGCAGTGGAATTGCTTGCCGGATCCGCGCTGCGGCTTCCACGGTTCCGTCTTCGTGCCCCGGCTGCCGTAGTTTTGAGTGGCGGCCGGGAATATGGTTCCCGCCCTCCCTGGGTACGGCGAAAACTGTTTGTCGGATCGGGAACCTTTTCGGGGCCTGCGGACACTACAAGGTATGAGGCTAATGGGGGAAACCGACGAAGACCTGTGGCGAGAGTGCACCGCAGGCAACGCTGACGCATTCGGGGTCCTGTTCGACAGGCACGCCGATGCGGTCTTCCGGTATTGCCTGTCCCGGTGTGGTTCCTGGCATGACGCGGAGGAACTCGTCTCGATCACCTTCTTGGAGGCGTGGCGGCAGCGGAACAGGCTCAGGCCGGAGAGGGACACGGTCTTGCCGTGGCTGCTCGGAGTCGCAACGAACGCGAACCGCAACCGCGCCAGGGGCTCCCGGCGGCACGCCGATTTCCTTGCCAGACTTCCGCACTCGGATCCCCGGCACGGCGAACACCAAGCAGACCATGCGGAAGCGGTCGCTTCCAGGCTCGACGCAGAACGTGCCGTCCGCGAACTGCTGGAGACCACCGCGGGGCTGAACGACGGGGAACGGGACGTCGTCGTCCTGTGCCTGATGAACGGCGTCGGGCAGGAAGATGCCGCCAAGGCCCTCGGGATACGGCGGGGGACAGTGAAATCGAGACTGCACCGTGCACGGGCCAAGCTGGCCGCCGTGAACCGGGCAATGGAGCCCGTCGAAGAATTCGACACGACGATCGTTGAAGCGAGGCTGTCATGAACCTGTCTGAAGTGACCTACCCGAAAGACACGAAAAGCCGCGTCCAGAACCTCCTCGTCCAGGAAGCCCGCCGGACGCCGAAGCCAATCCCGCGGTGGCGCAAACCGGCAATGCTGACCTTCGCCGGGCTGGCACTGGCCGGCACCACGGCCGCCGGGGTCTACGTGGCGTTGGCTCCAGTGGAGGATAAACGGGACATCCGCTGCTACTACAACGCCGACCTCACCACCACATATCCCGTTCTAGAGGGGGCGCCCGGAGTAACAAGGCCCCCCTACATCACCACCGGGATCTTCATCACAGGATTCGACACCAAAAACAACCCCAACCCGGACGATAAGAATGCCGGAATGAAACAGGTCAACGACCCCATAAACCAGTGCAGCAAGATTTGGGGTATGGGAGAAATGAACCCATACGGAATCACCGATCACCTCATCCCGGACGGTTTCGTGTCTCCTCCCTACGGCCCCCGGGGCGACCGTTTCGTCCCTGAGGAGGCGAACATGGACCAGAACGGTAATCCTCTCTACCCCGGACCGGACAATCTGGCATTGGGGCACTACGTTCCATTCCTAACCGCGTGCGTCGTAGACAACACCGTCGCCGTCATCCCCGGCCCGGCCGAGGTATGTGCCCAACTCGGAATCCCCGCCCTTGAGAAATAGCGGAAGCTACCTGAGCATAACGATGGGGCTCCAAGAGGTAGGGGCGGACTTCATGGGCCGCTCCTACCTCTTGGCGCCATCGCTACGCCGCTCAATGCGAGGCCCCGGGAACGAGTGCGCCGCATCCGAGGGGATTTGTTTCACCGCTGCCAATAGTCCTGATTGCTGCGCAGCTGGACCGCGAACGAAGTCCCAACCGACGAAACAAGCCCGCACCAGCCGCTGAGAGACAGTTTCCCGCACCAACAGCTTCGCTTGAGGTCTTCTATGGGACGTCGATCGCGCTTGCTGGGACTGCCGTTCTTGACACTGTCCCAGGTCTGCGACGATTGGGGAGTTCAGCGGCAACTTCGGGGATCGCGCGGTGGCGCGCGTGGCCCTGACCTCAGCAGCGTTGCTGGAGGACAAGAAGTCGGGGACTGCCGATGCCAAGGAGTTCATTGTCGCGGCCCACGAAAGCGTCCAGCCGTCGCCGCTGCCCGCCCCTACATGGAGGCAATGGTGGTGCACGTCGACATGGTTTTCCCCGCTGTCCTACGAGAAAATATGGACATCATTATGAGTGCGACGATCTCATTATGAAGCGAAACATGCTGCTGAGCGGCGGAGTAACAGACGGACTCGACCCGGAGACTCGTCTGGAGCACATGGTCGACAACATCAGGCGGCGCTGAACGGGGTGAGCCACAGACCGATTTCCGCCTGGCGAACCGGTAGCTGGGGACGATCCCCCCGAGACCACCGCGTAAGTCGGTCAGCAACTATGGGTACGTCATCGATCGCGACGCGGTTCAGTGGATGTGAGGCATTTCAATGGGACTCGTTCCCAGTTACCCAATGAGTCTGGCTGTGCGGCGCGTGCCCATCACGGAATGCTTGCGGACCTGCTTGGGTCTCGCCATCGTGACAGACGCCGATTGGCCTCGTCTAGGGCACTTGGCGCCGCGAACGTGACAGGCATGACCGGGACGCACTGGTGAATGCTGCCCGTCCCGGTTCAAGGAAAGGGACTTTCTGGGCTGCAAATTAGCTGCCTGCCGGGGTTCGGGCGTCCAACCCCTCACATTGGGAAGATCTGGGGCCACTGAGACGTTAATTCAGTACGTCCCAGCCGTCGAGACGGAGGCCTCAAATGGAGGTCCGGGTGAGCTGGCGCCGGAAGTCAGGGGGCAGCAACAATGGGCATCAAAGTGGCAGTCGGCTACGACGGCTCGGACCCATCCAAGCTGGCCCTGCGCTGGGCGGCCGAATATGCCATGCCGTCAAAGGCCGTGCTGAGCATCATACACGCCTGGATCTGGCCAATATTCACCCACGACGTGGGACCGGTGAAGGGTGTCGCCGACAGCGGGCTTCGGCACGCGGCCGAAGCGATTCTCTCCGAGGGCGTGGAACTCGCCCGCGAAATCTCACCTGATATGGAAATCGAACCGCGGATGGTTGCCGGCCTGCCCGCGGACGTCCTGCGGCAGGAATCCCGTGATGCGGACCTGCTCGTCGTCGGCAACCGCGGGCTTGGCGGCTTCTTTGGAAAACTGGTCGGCTCTGTTTCCGCTGACGTGGCGGCCGCGTGCCCCTGCCCTGTGGTGGTGATCCGAGCCGAGCGCGAGGAAGGAAAACCAGTGATCGCTTGCGTGGACGGGCAAGTGAGGAGCAGTAAGGTCTTGGAGCAGTCAGTCCGTGTGGCGCAGGCCCTGGAGACGAATTTGCGTATCGTTCACGTGGACCCGCCGATGCCGGCCTGGGGGCGCCATGCTCCCTCGCAGTTCCACGGCCGCGACGTCCTGCGCAACGCCATGCTCCGCATGCAGGAACTCGACCCCGGACTGGCCGCAACGGAGGAACTTCTCTCGGGCCACTCCGTGGCCACTGCACTGGTCGACGCCGGCGCTGACGCGGAACTGCTGGTATTGGGGGCGCACAGGCGTGAAGGCCACCATCCCGGAACCCTTAACACAGTTCTGACGCACGCACGTTGCAACGTCATGATCGCCAGGTAACAAGGTGCGTCGCCTCGCCCTGTGACGGCAGGGCTCAGAAGCTGGTGTCGGCAGCCCGCGGGCGCCCGGGCGCAGCTGGTCAGCCCTACCGGATCGTGCATGATTCAACCACTGCCCTCCTTCGGATCCTCGAAGCGATCCTCCCTGGGCGTGTCCTTGCTTAGGCTTTTCTCGTCATGTTGTTGGTGGGCCCGGGCGAGCAGGTCTATCAGTTCCTTCTCGTGCTTTGCCTGTTGACGGTGTTTGGGTCCGAAACTGCTGATCTGTTGTTCTTCCTCGAGCAGCTTCGCGAAGATCCGGTTCCGTTCGCCAACATCCGCGGTGTAATCAGGGTTCAGGTAGTTAGCGGCATCGCGGCGGGCGGCGGACGTGACCGCTTGAGCCTTTCCACCAGGACTGAGCAGGGAAGCGAGGACAGTGACGGACAGAACTGCAATGATGACCGTGAGCGAAAGCCCAGTATCGAACTCGACTACCGGCACCGGATCGCCGTCGTTGATAAACGGCACATTGTTTTCGTGCAGGGCGTGGAGCATGAGTTTCACACCGATGAATCCCAGAATCAGCGCCAGGCCGTAGGAGAGGAAGATGAGACGGTTCAGTAGGCCGTCGATCAGGAAGTACAGCTGGCGAAGGCCAAGGAGCGCGAACGCGTTCGCCGTGAACACGATGAAGACGTCCTGGGTCAAGCCGAAGATCGCTGGGATCGAGTCCAGTGCGAAGAGAATGTCAGTGCCGGCGATGGCGACCATTACGAGCAGCATCGGTGTCAGCGCCCGATTGCCGTCCTGCAACGTGAACAGCTTGTCGCGGTCGTAGTAGTCCGTGGTGTGAAACAACCGCCGGGCTATCCGGATCATGATGTTGTCCGCGGATTTTTCCTCCGTGCCTTCGGGTCTAAGCATGTTGCCCGCGGTGATTAGCAGGATAAGTCCGAAGAGGTAGAAGACCCAGGCAAAGGTGCTAGTCAGCGCAGCCCCGACGAGGATGAACACCGTGCGTGCAACCAACGCGAACGCTATGCCGAAGAGCAGCACTTTTTGCTGGTCTTCGCGGGGCACCCGAAAGCTGTTCATAATCACCAGGAAGACGAACAGGTTGTCCACGGACAGTGCCTTCTCCGTGATGAAACCCGCGAAATACTCTGCGCCGGGTGATGCCCCTCCGAAGACCAAAATGCCGGCCCCGAAGCAGAGCGCGATGCCTACATAGACGGAGGACCAGATGGCCGCTTCCTTCAGTGTTGGAACGTGCGCACGACGGACGTGGAAGATGAAGTCAAAGACCAGCAGCGCAATGATTCCCGCGATGGTCAGTACCCAAATCAGTGGAGGAACGTCCATCACTCCTGCTCCCGGTAGACGCACGGCAGGACGATGCAGCGTGCACCGGGGTTGTACCCGTTTCCCGCCTTGCGGAAAAGGCTACCCCTGTTGCCGCTCCCGGAGTACACCGCACCGAACTTGATTCACAGCGAGGAATAGCAGACACACCAGGGCATCTGGTCACGTCAATCTGGCCTGGAGCTCGTTGAGGACATGAAGCCGAGGTCCTTGGCTGCACCGAGGGACTGTACCGAGTGAGCGGCCGTCCAAGCAGCAGTGATATCGAGCCGTTGAGCAGAGAATCCGAGAGCCACAGGATTCAGGATCGCAGGGCTCAGGATGCAGGGCGGCACCGACTACAGCGGGGTGCACCATGGGAAAGGGTGACTCCAAGCGGTGATGCAACACCCGCGGACACTCTTCCGAACCATCCGCAGCTGGTCGGCGGTAGACACGTTTTGGCGGGACCGGCAGACTAAAAGGCCAGGTACTCACGGTAGAACCGGGAGAGGACCCGATGGAGCACCTCAGCAGATTCGCAGCTGAATTTCGTAGGGCGCTCAAGAACCTCCTGCCCATCGTGACCGTAGTTGTCCTGTTCCAGCTGTTGGTGTTCCGCTCAATTCCGGGTGACTTCCTGGGCCTGGTGGCGGGACTGCTGATCGTGGCGGTCGGTATCGCCCTGTTCCTGCATGGCCTCGACTTGAGTATTTTTCCGGTGGGCAAGAACCTGGCCAATCAATTCGTCCGCCGCGGTGCGCTCGGCCTGCTTCTGCCGTTTGGGTTTGCCATTGGTTTCGCCGCCTCCATCGCGGAGCCGGCGGTGATCGCCGTCGCGCAGCAGGCCCAACTGGTCAGCGAAGGCAGGATCAACGCCCTGGTCCTGCGCTTCGTCATCGCCGTGTCGGTGGGGCTCGTGCTGGTCCTGGGCGTCCTGCGGGTGCTGCGGGGGTGGGCGGTCTACAAACTGTTGATCGCCGGTTATGTCGTGGCGTTGACCCTCAGCTACGCAGCTCCGGCCGAGATCATTGGCCTTGCCTATGACTCGGGCGGGGTCACGACCAACATCGTGAGCGTTCCCCTGATTGCTGCCATCGGCCTTGGCCTGGCGAACTCCATCCGGGGACGCAGCCTGCTGGCTGACGGCTTTGGTCTTGTGGCCCTATGCGTGATGGTTCCCTTGATCGGCGTCCAGCTATACGGGATCTGGGTTTATACCTTCGGCGACGCCGGCGCGACGCCGGCCGGCGAGTCGGGGGCGGATCCGGAGGACTGGGTGATCGGCATGATCCTGGGGCTGGCCGAGATGGTCCGGGAGGTCCTGCCCATCGTGGCCGTGGTCCTCTTCTTCCAATGGGTTGCACTGCGGCGCAGGCTGCCGCACCCGTTGCGGGTCGTTGTCGGTTTCACCATGGTCCTGGTTGGTCTGTATGCCTTTGTTGCGGGCCTCAAGCTCGGGTTGTTCCCGCTCGGGACGCTCATGGCGGAGCAGTTGATTGAGCAGGGGGCACCGGCCCTTATTCTGCTCTTCGCGCTGCTGATTGGCTTTGCGGTCACCATGGCCGAGCCTGCCCTGGTGGCCATCGGTGAGCAGGCGCAGGAGGCCTCGCCGGGGAAAATCAGTGCGTTCGCCGTCCGGGTCATCGTCGCTGTGGGCGTGGCGTTGGGGATCGGGTTCGGCGTTTACCGCATCCTGGTGGGAGGGCCGTTCCACTACTTCATCATGGCCGCCTACGCGGTCGCGATCGTGCTGGTGTTTTTCGCCCCGAAATACATCATCGCCCTGGCGTTCGACCTCGGCGGCGTCACGACGTCGGAGGTGACGGTACCGCTGGTCACAGCCCTTGGCATCGGCCTCGCTGCGGCCGTGGAGGGACGAAACGTGCTGATCGACGGATTCGGACTGATCGCCTATGCCTCCATCTTCCCTGTGATCTCCGTCATGGTGTATGCCATGGTGATGGAGAGATTTCCCCGGCTTCGGAAGGAAGTGTCGTGAAGTTTACCGCCATTGTGGTTATTGCCCCGGATGAGCTTGAAGACAAGGTGATTGAACATGCCCAGCGGGCGGGGGCCACGGGGGTGACGATCCTGCCGGGCAAGGGCATCGGGGGTGAAGCCAGGAAGACCTTCTTCGGACTGACGTTTGAAGGGACACAGTCCGTGCTGCTGTTGGTAGTGGGTAAACACCTGACCGCGCCGATCCTGAAGGAACTGCACCGGATTCTGGTCAAGGGGACCGAGTCTCGGGGCCTTGCGTTCGCGATCCCGATCGAGCACCTGACCGGGATTGACCTGCGCCAGGTGGTCCGGTTCGAGGAGCACCTGCGCCGTGAGGGCGCCTGAAGCCGGCACGGAACACTGTACGAGGAGGAGATGGGATGCTCACTGTTAAAGACGTCATGGTTCCCGAGGTCGTCACGATCTCGCCCTACAGCACCTTGCGTGAGGCGCTGTCCATGATGAAGGAGCGTCACGTGAAAAGCCTTGTCGTGGAGCAGCAGCATGCCCATGACGCCTACGGGATGCTCAGCTACAGGGAACTCCTGCAAACCGTCGTCGCCGAAGAGGGTGACGTCGACCTTCTTAATGTGTACGACGCCGCCACGATCCCCGCCATCACAGTGAACGAGGATCTCTCTGTGCGACAGGCGGCGGCGCTGATGAGCCGTTACCACCTGAGCCGGCTGGTGGTGGTGGAAGGCAACCAGCTTGTCGGCCTGCTCGCTATGAACGACATCCTGGCCCGCCTGATGGACGACCTGGCATAACGGGGAAGGTCACCGGCCCGTCTTCACTTTATTCGAATATTATTTCGACAGTTCCAGTGCAGTCCCAAGTGCCGACATTCTGCGCTGTGCAGGCCCTGGAGTTAGCTTGATCACGTGGCGCGCGTTCTTCGTAGATCCGGCTGCGCGGGGCCCCATACTGGGAATATTCCCGGCGGCCTTCCCCCATCCGCCAGGTAAGAGGAGGGTCCATGAAAGCTCTGAAAAGCATCGTCACGCACGAGTACTTCCTGGCGGCAAAAAAGGTCGTCACGAACCAGTATTTCCCCGGGGCTGCGGTGTTGTTCGGAGTCGTCCTGTTCTGGACCCTCGGCCTGTTCGGCGGTCTGTCACTGCTGAGCACGAACCAGACCCTGCTGACCACGCTCACCTGGCTGCTGTTCGTATACGCCGCAGCGGTACTCTCACCCCTCGCGGGACTCTTGGCCGCCGTCGATCTCACCCGCCGCTGGCAGCGCAACCGACGGCGCGAAGCGGAGCGGCCCGGCCGGTCCTAGGAAGCCCGCTGGTCTTATTCGAACCGGGACGGGTCGCCCATTCCGCGCCGGACGATTTCGGCGTCGCCGCTGGAGAAATCAATGACAGTCGTCGGCTCGGACCCGGAGTCACCGGAATCGATCACTGCATCCACGACGTGCTCGAGTCGTTCCTTGATTTCCCAGCCCTGGGTGAGCGGGTCCTCCTCATCGGGCAGGAGCAGGGTGCTGGAGAGCAGCGGTTCGCCCAGTTCGGCGAGCAGGGCATGCACCACGCGGTGGTCCGGGATGCGCACGCCCACGGTCTTCTTCTTCGGGTGCAGCAGCCGGCGTGGGACTTCTTTCGTGGCGGGCAGTATGAACGTGTAGCTGCCCGGGGTGACGGCCTTGATGCTGCGGAAGACGTCGTTGCCGATCTGCACCAACTGGCCCAGTTGCGCGAAGTCCTTGCAGACCAGCGTGAAATGGTGCTTGTCATCGAGGTTCCGGATGGCCCGGATCCGGTCCAGAGCGTCCTTGTTCCCCAGCTGCGCGCCAAGCGCGTAGCAGGAGTCGGTGGGATAGGCGATCAGGCCGCCGGAACGGACAATTTCCACCGCCTGGCTGATTAAGCGCGGCTGCGGGTTTTCGGGATGAACGTCCAAGTATCTCGCCATCCCACGAGCTTACGCCCGACGGCGGCCGGGCTCCCTTAGCCGGCCAGCGCGCCTTCAGCTTGGCTGCCGGCCGGGCCGTGACCCAGTCCGTCCCCGGCTTCGAAAATGACGGTCGTCGGAGTCTGCCCGAAAGTCTGCCCCGCCGCCCCGTGCTTCAACCGGATGCTCGCCCCACGCTGGATGCGTAGTGGGCCAGCACCGTTGCGCGCAGGAATCTCTGCTGGCTGACCGTTTACGAGCGGAGCAGGACGCAATATGGGTACTCGTCGTAGAGGCACTGCCTGCATCTGCTTGGTCCTCCTGCTCCAGCTGGGCCTTGCGGGCTGCGGACCCCCTACCGGGCCGCTTTCGTCCGATGTTCCCTCGGCCCCGGTAATTGCTCCGACTGGCCAACCTACCGTGCCTCCTCCTTCTGAGCCGAGCCAGCCGCCGCCTTCTGAACCGAGTGATCCACCCACCGAGACGCCGCCCACTAAGCCGACCGAACCATCCACTGATGAACCCACGAAGCCCACCAGTGAGCCCCCGGCGCCACCGTGCACGTCCCCCACAGCGGTACCAGGCTCGACGCCGGCGCCGCCCTGTATTACGTGTCCGCCGCCCGGGCCGGATGGTACCCCGGCGCCATGCGTGACGTGCTCCCCGCCCGGGCCCGGTGGGGTGCCGGCGCCGTGTGTGACGTGTCCTGCGGTGGTTCCGGGTGGGGTGCCGGCGCCGTGTGTGACGTGTCCTGCGGTGGTTCCGGGTGGGGTGCCGGCGCCGTGTGTGACGTGTCCTGCGGTGGTTCCGGGTGGGGTGCCGGCGCCGTGTGTGACGTGTCCTGCGGTGGTTCCGGGTGGGACGCCGGCCGCGTGTGTGACGTGTCCTGCGGTGGTTCCGGATGGGACGCCGGCCGCGTGTGTGACGTGTCCTGCGGTGGTTCCGGCTGGGACGCCGGCCGCGTGTGTGACGTGTCCTGCGGTGGTTCCGGGTGGGACGCCGGCCGCCTGTGTGACGTGTCCTGCGGTGGTTCCCGGTGGGACGGACGCTCCCTGCACGACCGCCGCCGAAGTGCAGGCGGGGGCGTGCGCTTCCCCGAGCACGACGCCGACGCTGGGAGCGAGGCCTTCAGAGGCATTGGGTGTCACCGAGACGCCGACAGCGTCGCAATGTCCGTCTTCGGCCGCCTCCAGCCCGTCGCCCTGAGTCAGCAGTCGGAACATCGGGGGGAGTGACGGCCGGGCTGGCTTCGTATCCGCCGCCAATATCGGCGCGACGAAGTGCCGGACGAATCGGTTATCCGCCGATGATGACGGTGGGGCATCCCGGGCCAGGGGCGATGGGTGTCCCGTGCAGGCTCAGGTCGCCCACCCTCGCGGCGGGAAAACCGCCGATCATCACGGTAAGGCTGCCGCTGGCGATTCCGTTCGGTGCAGGCGAAACGCAGACGATGCCGCCGGGCAGGGAATTGGCGACGGCGGCCGGCATCCCTCCGATAAGAACCGTCACCACGGCCGCGGCGGGCGTGACGGGCCCGCCGCCATGCGGTTTGGGGCCGTCGAGCAACGGGCACAGTGCCGTGTCTCCGGTGCGGAGGGCAGGCCCGGTCGGCATCTCGGGCGCCTACAGCCGCACCGGAGCAGCGAACGACTGGCTGACTGAGGCTACGGGGTCCCGCGCTACCCCTGCAGACCTGGTTTCGCCTGGCGGATTGAGCAGCACAAACCAAAGGGCCACCAGGATCAACACAAAAAGCACGAGGATGAGGACGGCTTTGATGATCCATCGGGGCAGGACAGGCTCCTGCAAATGGGTTCCATCCAGCACCACCGGAGGTGCGTCCACGGGTTTGGCAGCCACCGCGAAGGAGTGCATCGCAGGCATTCCGCGCCAGATCGTGCTGCGCGGGTGCACCCGGACACGGGCAAATTCAACGAGTCCGGGACCAACGGTCAGGGTCGGCTCCCGGCAGGATATGTTCAGCAGATCGCCCGGATCGGAACCCGCGAGCGTGACTGTGATGGGCACATTACCGTAGTTGTCCACGGCTACGCGATGCTGGGCGCCGAAGCACCCCCGGGACTGCCGGGGCATCAGCTCAGCGGTTGTCTGGTGGAACGGCAGAAGCTGAAGAACACCCTCGGGCGCAACCGCCTCTTCGGGATGCTCGGTCGGGAGCACCTGAACCGCGTATGGGAACTCGCCGGCCGGGACCTCGGAGGACCGCGGCGGCCGGAACTCCACGGACGCGGTGGTGTTCTGTCCCGGGAAGAGCGACACAATTCCGGGCACCACTTCCGTCCAGGAACCACTCGGCCCCACTACCCGGAGCTTGTACTCCTCGACGATTTCGCCGTCGTTGCGGATGTGGAGCGGGACGACCGCTTCGGCACCGGCCTCAAGGCTGACGAGGGGTGAATCCAGCGTTGCAGTGGTGCTCATGGCTCCTCCTTGCGGAATTGCGCTGCCTTTGCGGAATTGCGCTGCGTCCAACCACGGCCGGCGCTCGTCCGTACTCCGAGGCTACCGGGACCCTTACGGGCAGGGCACCCCTGCCGGCCGGACTTGCGGGCATCGCGGTTGCCCGTTGAGCTTATGTTGACTGCACGAAGAGCACCGTCCGCTATGTTCATCGCAGCGGGGAACAGGCATACGGCAGATCCGTGCCGCACCCATGGCAGCCGCCCCGCATTCTCGATGGGAGGATTCGTGGAACCAATAACCGTCCGGGTGCACGCCCGTGACCCGATATCCGAGGCTGGTGTCGCCAGCGAGCTGCGGGCGCGTCCCGAAGTCCGCGTCGTCAGGGCCGCCGACACCGAACAGGCGCGGGTGGTCGTCGTCGTGACGGACTCGGTGGACGACGACGCGCTGACGCTGCTCCGGATAGTCCAGCGGCGGGGTTTGTCCCGCGCCGTCCTCGTGGCGGGCCATCTCGACGACGGCGACCTGGTCAAGGCAGTTGAAACCGGCGTCGTCGGGTTAGTCCGGCGCAGTGAGGCGACACCGGACCGCCTGGTCACGGTCATCATGGCGGCCGCTTCCGGTGAAGGCAGCGTGCCCCCTGATTTGCTCGGCCGTCTGCTGGACCAGGTCGGCAAACTGCAGCGACACGTTTTGGGTCCGCGCGGAATCATGTTCACGGGCCTGGCACCCCGGGAAGTGGAGGTCTTGAGGCTGTTGGCGGACGGGCTGGACACTTCCGAGATCGCGCACCAGCTCGCGTACTCGGAGCGGACGGTGAAAAACGTCGTCCATGACGTGACCACGCGTCTCCAGCTCCGTAACCGTTCCCACGCCGTCGCCTACGCCCTGCGGGAGGGGCTGATCTAGGCGGTTGCCCTAACAGGCCGATAAGGGGTCCCGGAAGGGGCCCACCCCTCGGAAAGGAGATTGGCCGTGATAGCGCAGATCGACGACGCCTTGCGCACCCTGGTTCGAAACGAGGCCCTGGGCGGCTCGGAGGTGGAAGTGGACTTCGACGCGCCTACCAAAGACTGGGCCGCCCGCCGCAACGCTCCCACGGTGAACCTGTACCTCTATGACATCCGGGAAGACGTGAGGCGCCGGGAGCGGGGCTTTTCCGAACAGCGCGGAGACGACGGCTACGTCCATGCCCGGCGGCCCGCTCCGCGCCATTTCAAGATGTCGTACCTTGTCACGGCGTGGACGCAGCGACCGGAAGACGAGCACCGTTTGCTGGACCAACTGCTGCGCTGCTTCCTCAAGTACGAGGCGCTTCCCGATGACCTTGTGGTCGGCCCCCTCGCGGAAACCGGCCTTGCGGTGCCGCTGACGGTAGGGCTTCCGCCGCCCGAGGACCGTGCATTTGCCGACGTGTGGTCCGCGCTGGGCGGCGAGCTCAAACCGTCTCTCGACATCGTGATCATCGCCCCGGTCGACACGGGCATCCTCTACCCGGCCGGCCCCCCGGCGTCGCAGGGCACTCATGTGGACATGGCAGACCTTGCGGGTGGTCGCGCCGACGTGGGGCGCCATCAGCACAGCGCACCGCCAGCGTCGGTCCGAGGGCCGCGCCATCGGCCCTCGAGGTGACTCTCCCGTGGAGGTAAACATGACCGCGGACCCCGGTCTCGCCTACCTCCTGGCCCGCGTAGGGGTGGTGGAGGAGCGCATCCGCCTCCTCGTGGCGTCGCGCCGCGCCGAGGACCCGCAGCCTGATGACCCGTTCCGCGGACTCTACCTCAGCGATGAGGCCGTTGACCGCCTGCTCCGCGGTCCATCCCCAACCTTGGAGGGGTGGCAGGAAGCCGGCCCGGGCGGGAACTCTCCCCGGCGGCTGCAGTGCGAACAGCTGGCAGACACGGCCCAGGAGGAGGGGCACCGGATCCGGCTCCGGGAGCTGGCATCAACCTTCGGCCTGTCGCCTCTCGACGTCGATCTGCTGCTCGTCGCGCTCGCCGCCGACCTGGATCCGCGCTTCGAACAGCTCTTCGGCTACCTGAACGACGACGTCACCCGGCGCCGGCCGTCGGTCGCCGTCGGCCTGGCGCTCTGCGGCACGCCCCTGTCTGCCGCGGACGGCAGGGCGCGTCTGCTGTCCGGTCCGCTCCTGACCGGCGGCCTGTTGGTCGTCGAGGATCCGGACCGCCCGCTGCCGGGAAGGGCGTTAAGGGTGCCGGACCGCGTCGTCGGGCATCTCCTGGGCGACGACACCCCCGAGCTGGCTCTTCAGGCCGTCCTGGCCGATCCTCCCGCCGTCGTCTGGGGAAATGCCGCGCCGCTGGCCCGGGCACTCGGCGCGGGTGTCCTGCTGGCCTATCTGAGGGAGCCTGCCACAGGTTCCGGACGCGCGCTGGCCACGCGGGCGCTGAGCTCCACGGGGCATGAAGCGGTGCTGCTCGACCTGACCCGCCTGGCCGCCGAGCGGGAACCGCTCCAGCTCGTCGAGCTCGCCGTGCGGGAAGCGCGGCTGCGCGGCGCAGGACTGGTGGCGGGTCCCCTCGCCGCCGTGGCGGACCGGCCGGCCGTGCTGGAGGCGCTGCACGCCGAGCCGCACCCCGTGCTGCTGGTCGGCGATGCCGCGTGGGATCCGGCATGGACCACCCGGACGCCCCTGCTGGTGGATGTTCCCGTCAGTACATCGGCCGAGCGATCAGCACTGTGGCGGACCGCCCTGGGATCGCCCAATGGGTTGGACGTGGAGGCGGCCACCTCGGCCTTCCGGCTGCGTCCGGAACAAGTTGCCCGCGCTGCCGGTTCCGCCCAGGTCCAGGCCACCCTGACCGCCGACGGCCGCCTCACCGCCCCGCACCTCGGGGCCGGGGCCCGGGCCGAAAACGGCTCCGCCCTGGACCGGCTGGCCCGGCGGGTGGAACCGGTAGTCGGCTGGGATGACCTGGTCCTTCCCGACGCCGTGCTGCTGGCCCTGCAGGAAGTGGCGTTACGGGCAAAGCACCGCGAGCGTGTCCTCGGCGACTGGGCCATGCGGCCGGGAGCCGGCCGCGGGCACGGGGTGGCGGCGCTCTTCGCCGGGGATTCGGGGACCGGCAAGACGATGTCTGCAGAGGTCGTGGCCCGGGACCTGGGACTGGATCTGTACGTCGTGGACCTGGCCACCGTCGTCGACAAATACGTGGGGGAGACGGAAAAGAACCTGGAGCGGATCTTTACAGCTGCTGCGGGGGTCAACGGGGTTCTGCTCTTCGACGAAGCAGACGCCGTCTTCGGGCGCCGCTCCGAGGTCAAGGACGCCCACGACCGCTACGCCAACATTGAAAGCGCCTACCTGTTGCAGCGGATGGAGACCTTTGACGGACTGGCCGTCCTGGCGACGAACCTGCGCGCGAACATCGACGAGGCCTTCACCCGCCGGCTGGACGTCGTCGTGGACTTCCCGCTGCCTGACGCGGCGCACCGCCGCGTGCTGTGGGACCGCTGCCTCGGGCGGACCCTAGAACGGGAAGAAGGGATCGACCTGGCCTTCCTCGGGCTGGCCTTCGAGCTGGCCGGTGGGGCCATCCGTTCCGCCGCGGTGACCGCAGCGTATCTGGCAGCAGACGACGGCGGGACGGTCACTATGAAGCACCTCGTCACCGCCGTGCAGCGGGAGTACCGCAAGCTGGGACGGCTGACGCTGGAGAGCGAATTCGGCCCCTACTGGGGGATGCTGGCGGCGTCGCGCCGATCGGGCACCTGAGCCGCGGCTGAATCACGGCTGAGCCGTGGCGCCTGCACCTTCGGGCAGGAGCAGCTGCCCGTTCGTACGCCGTAGCGGCGCTTGTGGGCCGTCACTGCCGGGCGCATCGTCGGTGTAGCTCTGATGAAAGGGGTGCGCCATGCACAGTCATGACCACGACCAGTCCGACGTCGACGGCCTGCGGACCAAACCGGTCCGGACGGAAAGCACGGACCCGGCGACGCTGTACCGGGCGGCGGCCGCCGGCCGGTCCGACGTCGTCGGATCCCGTGGCCTGCTGGCGCTGCAGCGCGCCGTCGGCAACAGCGGCGTCCGCGGGCTGGCGGAAGAGGAGCGGTCCCCGGTGCTCGACGTCGTCTCTTCCGGAGGCGGTCAGCCGCTGGAGGAGCCGGTGCGCGCCGACATGGAAGGCCGCCTGGGCCACAGCTTCTCCGACGTCCGCGTGCATACCGGGGAAGCGGCGCACAATTCTGCGTCCTCCGTGAACGCCCACGCCTACACGGTCGGCTCCAATATCGTGTTCCAGCGGGACAAATACGAACCCGGCTCGGACGGCGGCCGGACGATGCTCGCCCACGAACTCACGCATGTGGTCCAGCAGCGGAGCGGCCCGGTGGACGGGACAGCGACAGGCACCGGCGTTCGGGTCAGCGATCCCTCCGACCGTTTCGAACGCGAGGCAGCCGCGACGGCGGAGCGGGCCATGTCCGGGCCCGCCGCTCCGGCGGTGGCGCAGCGGATCGAGGCGGGGTCCGCCGTCGTCCAGCGCGATGCTGACGAGGACACTGCGCAGGGGAGTTTTGTTGCGGGCGCCGCTGTCCAACGCGAGGAGGAGGAACAGGAAGAAACTGCCCAGGGGACCTTCGTCGACGGGCAGGCCGTGCAGCGGGACGAGGCGGAAGAGGAAGAGCCGGGCTGATCCCGGCGGGAGCGGTCCATGGCGACGACCTTTCAGGGCGGACCGGGGAAGGTCCCGGCGCAACGCGCCGGGCCCGCCGCCGCGCGCCAGGCACGTGGGTCGCCGGCCATGCTCCAGGTGATGCAGCGCAGCGCCGGTAACGCCGCCGTTGCGGCTTACGTTCAACGGCTGGCCGAGAGCCCTGGCCCGGCCAAGCCCACAGGCCTGGCACCCAGCAGCGATCCGCGCTTTCTTGCCGTCACCACGAAGGTCGCTTCGCAGGGCAGGGCACTGCGTGGGCATCCGTCGCCCCGGGCCGAAGTCGAAAAGGTCAAGAATGCGGCGGTGCCCCCTGCGGGGGACAAGGAAGCTCAGGCCAAGGAAGCCCAGGCCGCAACGATGGCCGGGGCTAAACCTGCCGGCTTCGACAAGGCCGGTTTCATTGCCGCAGTGAAAGCGGCAATCGCGGCCCAGGCCCCCAAGACCCTCGAAGAGGCGGAGGAATTCGGCAACTCGGGGAAAGCGGAGTCGGTCAAGAACCAGGTGGCCGGCAAGGTCACCGACGGAAAGGCGGCCTCCGCGAAGGACATTGCGGACAAAACAGCGGCAGCGCCGGACCAGTCGAAGGCCGTGGACAAGCCCGTGACGCCGCTGGCCCCTGAGCCACAACCTGCCTCTGCCCGAGTCGATGCTGCAGCGGCCATGCCGGCTCCGGCCCCGCCCGCCCAGACCGACCTCAGCGGCGGCAAGCGTGATACCGAGGCGGCGATGGCCGAGGCGGACGTCTCCGAACAGCAGTTGGCCAACTCCAATGAGCCGGCATTCGTCGGGGCCCTGGCCGCAAAGAAGCAAGGTGAAGAGCATTCAGGGTCAGCACCTGCGGCCTTCAGGGAAAAGGAAGCCGCCCAGCTCGGTCAGGCCAAACAGGCGGCTCAGGGCGCAGGCGCCTCCGGGCTTGCGGGCATGCTCTCAGCCAAGAAGGGCGCGCTCGGCAAAGCCGCCGCCGGCAAGGGTGCCGCGAAGGCCAACGACGAGACAGAACGCGCCAAAGTGGCAGGCGAGGTTAAGGCGATCTTCGACGCAACGAAAAACGACGTCACCGCCATTTTGGGAAGTCTTGACGGGGCCGTCAACCAGCAGTTCTCGGAAGGCGAAAAGATTGTCCGTGCCGCCTTCACCGCCGACGTGAAAAAGCGAATGGCCGACTACAAGAACCGGCGCTACTCGGGGTTGGAGGGTGGCCTGCTCTGGGCCAAGGACAAGATCTTCAACCTGCCCAAGGAGGCGGACCAGGAGTACGTCGCCGCCCGGCTGAAATATGAAAGCGATATGGCCGCCCTCATCGGCCGTGTGGCCGACACCATCGGCATCAAGCTCACCGAGGCCAAGGACAGGATCGCGAAGGGCCGTACCGACATCAAGGCCTACGTGGACTCCAAGCCAAAGAACCTGCAAAAGGTCGCGCAGGCGGCGGCGTCGCAGTTTGCCGACCAGTTCGCCCAACTGGAAAGCGACGTCGACGCGAAGAAGGACGCCCTGGTTGAGGACCTCGCAGCGAAGTACGTCGAATCCAAGACGGCCGTTGATGCGGAGATCACGGCGATGCAGGATGAAAACAAGGGCCTGTGGGATGAGGCGAAGGACGCCGTAGGTGGGGCAATCAAGACCGTCCTGCAGCTCAAGGACATGCTGCTGACTGTCCTTGCCCGGGCAGCCAGCGCCGTCGGAAAGATCATCAAGGACCCCATCGGCTTCCTGGGCAACTTCGTCAACGCCGTCAAAGGCGGAATCGTCCAGTTTGGACAAAACATTGTTGAACACCTCAAGAAGGGCCTGCAGGGATGGCTCCTGGGTGCCCTGGCCGAAGGCGGCCTCGAACTGCCCGGGAAATTCGACCTCAAGGGCATTGTCCAGCTTCTGATGTCCATCTTCGGGATGACGTGGGCGCACATCCGGGCGCGGATCGTTGCCAAGATCGGCGAGCCGGTGATGGGCAAGCTGGAGAAAGGCTTCGAGGTGATCAGGATCCTGGTCACCGAAGGGATTGGCGGCCTGTGGAAGTGGGTGCTGGAAAAAGTCGGCGACATCAAGGAAATGATCATGGGGAAGATCAAGGAGATGGTCTCGATTGAGATCGTCAAGGCCGGAATTGTCTGGCTGATCTCCCTGCTGAACCCGGCGTCGGCCTTTGTGAAGGCCTGCAAGATGATCTACGACGTCGTCATGTTCTTTGTGGAGAAGGCAGACCAGATCAAGGCATTCGTCGACTCGATCCTCGATTCGGTGGAGTCGATAGCGGCGGGCGGCGTGGGCGCCGTTGCGGGGTACATCGAGAAGACGCTCGCAAAGATGCTTCCTGTCATCATCGGTTTCCTGGCCTCCCTCCTGGGACTGGGCGGGATTTCGGGCAAGATCCAGAAAATTCTCGAGACTGTGAAGAAGCCGGTCAACGCAGTCGTCGACTGGGTGGTGGGCAAGGCCGTGAAGTTCGGCAAGGGCATCCTGAAGAAAATCGCCAATTCCAAGCTCGGTAAGAAGGTCCGCGCCGGGGTCGCAAAGGCGAAAGCGAAAGTGAAGCAGGCAAAGGAATACGGAAAGAAGAAACTCCAGCAGGGCAAAGCGTGGGTCAAAGGGAAGGTCGAGGCCGGCAAGAAGTGGATCAAAGGGAAGGTCGAGGCCGGCAAGAAGTGGATCAAAGGCAAGGTCGAAAAGGGGAAGAAGCTTGCCAGCGAGACCGGCGCCAAAGCCGGCGAATTTGTGGAGAAGATGAAGAAGAAGCTTTTGGCCATTGTCTTCAAGAAGAATTTCACTGCCGCCGGCGAAAAACACAGTGTCTTCACCGAGAAGGGCCGGCCCGAACAACTGTGGGTCGCTTCCGAGCGCAAACTAGTGAGCGCGTTACGCCAACCCGACATCAAGGAACTGATCGTCAAATACGGCAATCTCGTCAAGAGTTTTCAGACCAGGATCGCAAGCCTGCCGGCGAATGCATCGAAGCCGGTGGTCGACCAACTGGCCAAGGACATGCCGCTCGAAGCCACGCTCATCATCGGCCGCATCGTGGTGCTGGTGGCGAAGGAGTTCAACCAGGAGAGGGCACCGGCGCAGCTGGGCAATGTCGCCCTCCACAGCTCCCAGCCCGATCCCAGGCCAGGCAAGGGGCGGCTGAGGAAGACCTGGTCCGAACACGTCATCCCCCGGTACCTTGTGACCAAGTTCTTCATGATGCTGGGAAAGAAAGGCATCACCGACTCCGAATACAACAAGATGACAACTGTCCTGACCTACAAGACCGCCAGCAGGATCAAGGACCATGGTGCAGGCGACCTGCAGATGCTCGCGGTCCTCAGGAACAACCTGCCCGAAGGAGGCCGGGGGATCAAGAACACGCCCGAGCAAATCGCCGACATCAATCAATCCTGGGACATTCTGTCCGCGAATGCCCTCGGCCGGTCGGTGGCTGCCGTGGCCGGCGACTATCGCATGTTCAAGGACGTGCGAAAGGTCGACGATGAGGACGAGCCGCCGGCGCCTGACCAGGGCAGGATCCAGTCGGCAGCCGCGGCGCAGAAGGCGGAGATCCTCGCACTCGCGTCCAAACGGGGGATCATCTAGGCCTGCCCTTTGGTACAGCTGCCCCTTCGTGCACCCCACCTTTCCCGTCAGCGGATCCAGATAGCCGTGACGCCCACTCCTCCCCGCGGGACCCTTGAACCACGTTTTGGGTTCAACGAGGAGACACAATGCCAAGCTATCTTTCCCCAGGTGTGTACGTAAAAGAGGTTGAAGCGGGCACTCGTCCCATCGAGGGCGTAGGCACAGCAGTGGCTGCTTTCGTCGGGCTCGCTTTGAAGGGTCCGGTGAACGAGCCAACTCTTGTGTCCAACTGGACCAAGTTCACCGAGAAATTCGGGGACTTCATCCCGGGTTCGTATCTCGCCCACGCCGTCTACGGCTACTTCCTCAACGGCGGCGGGAACTGCTACGTGGTGCGCATCGGCGCCAACGGAACGCAGGAAGACAAACCCAGGCAGGCACCGAAAGCTGTGACCGCTGCTCCGATGGCGGAACTGGGCGGCTACCGCGTCACCGCCAAATCCGCGGCAGCCAACCCCAAACCCGTGACCGTCGAAATCGCTGATCCGGGCGGCGAGAACGCCCCCGAAGACCAGTTCAAGATCGTCATCACCGCAGAGGGCAAAGCACCGGAGGTCTGGGACAACGTCACCACCAAGCGCGGCGCCAACAATGTTGCCACCAAGGTCAGCGCCGAATCGAAGGTGGTCACCATCGAGGAAGTCGCCACCGGCGGCGCCGTCGTGAAGCCGGACAAGGGCACCATCCAGCTGGTAGCCCCCGAGCCTGAGGCCGAGCCGCCCACCACCGAGGCGCTCAACGCAAACGACTACGTCGGCGATGCTGGGGACCGCACAGGGTTCAGCGGCCTGCAAGCCGTCGACGACGTCACCATGGTTGCCGTGCCGGACCTGATGGCCGCCCTGGAACAGGGATCGATTGATGCGGAAACGGTCAAGGCCGTCCAGAGCGCCGTCATCGCCCACTGCGAACTGATGGGGGACCGGGTCGCCATCATCGACCCTCCACCCAACCTCAACGCCCAGGGAATCAAGAACTGGCGGATGGACGGCGGCGGCTTCGACTCGAAATTCGCCGCGCTCTACTGGCCCTGGGTGAAGGTCTTCGACCCCAGCACTGGCACAAACCGGTTCATCCCGCCGTCGGGTCACATGGCCGGCGTGTGGGCCCGCAACGACGACACCCGCGGCGTCCACAAGGCCCCGGCCAACGAGGTGATCCGCGGTGTCACGAGCCTGGAGACCCAGATCACCAAAACCGAACAGGAACTGCTGAACCCGGTCGGCGTCAACTGCCTCCGCGCCTTCCCCGGCCGCGGCATCCGGGTCTGGGGAGCGCGTACCATGTCCAGCGACGCCGAATGGCGCTACCTGAACGTCCGCCGCCTCTTCAACTATTTGGAGGAGTCCATCCTGCAGGGCACCCAGTGGGCGGTCTTCGAACCGAACGATCCGGCCCTGTGGGCGCGCATCCGCCGCACCATCAGCGCCTTCCTGACCAACGAATGGCGCAAGGGGGCGCTCTTCGGCGTCACCCCCGAGCAGGCTTTCTTCGTCAAATGCGATGCGGAGACCAACCCGGCCGAAGGTATTGACCTGGGCCAGGTGGTCTGCCAGATCGGTGTTGCTCCGGTGAAGCCGGCCGAGTTCGTCATTTTCCAGTTGTCCCAGTTCTCCGGCGGCACCAGCCTCGTGAGTGAGTAATCCCAGTTCAAAAGGAGCAAGACCATGGCGCTCGGCGATTTTGACAACTCATCAGCGAATGGATTCACGGTCACCATTGACGGCATCGAAGTGCCGAGGGTGATCGAGGTGAGCGGCCTCAAGTCCGAGGTCGACAAGATCGAACTGAAACAGCAGACCAAGGACGGCAAGTATGTCGTCCGGCAACTCATAGGCCGGCCCAAGGCGGGGGAGCTGACCGTCACGCGGGGTCTGACGCAAAGCAAAACCATCACGGACTGGCTCAAGACCGTCATGGAGGGCGACGTCGCCGGGGCACGCAAGACTGCCGCCGTCGCACTGCTTGACTACAAGGGCGACACGCTGAAGACCTACAACTTCGTCAACTGCTGGGTGAAGAGCGTTGAACTGAATGCCCTGAAGGCCGGCGCCACGGAGCAGGCCACCGAAAAGTTCGTCATCTGCTACGACGAATCCACTGTCTCATGATGCAGCGGACCCATGGCGTCGCGGTGCTGCCGGAGCCGGATGTGTCCGGGGCTTCGGCCGACCGGACGGCGGAGAACGGGCGCCAGCCGCTCCGCACCGAGTTCGGCTTCGAGCTGCCCCGCGGCTACGTGGACCAGGACGGGACCGTCCACAAATCCGGTGTCATGCGGCTCGCGACCGCGCGGGACGAGCTGCTGCCGCTCTATGACGCCCGGGTCCAGGAGAACGCCGCCTATACGACGGTGGTCCTGCTGGGCAGGGTGATCACCTCCCTCGGCACTCTCGGAGCCGTCACCTCGGCCGTCGTCGAGAACATGTTCGCCTCCGACGTCGCCTTCCTCCAGGACTTCTACCGGCGGATCAACGCCGAGGGCCATACCCGGATCGCGGTCTCCTGCCCGGAATGCTCCCACCGGTTCACCGCCGACCTCGCCGGTGGCCGCCTGGGGGAATCATGACGTACGCGCCGGACCGGATCTATGAGGAGGTGTCGTACGTGGCCTATCACTTCCATTGGCCCCTCGATGACATCCTGGACCTGGAACACGCGCAGCGGCTTCGCTATGTCCGTGAGATCGCGGCCATCAACACCCGCCTCAGCCAGGAGCGCTGAACCATGCGGTGGCCGTGGCAGCGGGACCGGCCCGAGCATCCGCCCGGTGAGGCACCGCGCGAGCCGGCAGCACCGACGGCCGCAGCCGATCGGGTTCCGCCCGCCGGCTGGGCCTTCCTGCCGCCACTGCAACGCACCATCGGGAGCGTTCAGCTGACCTCTGATCCCGGACGGTTCGCCGGGGCGCTCTCCTCCTGGGGTGATCCGTCCTTCACCGGCCGTATGTCCCATCTGGTCAGCGCGCAGGCGCCGCCGGGTGTGATCGACGTCGACGGCGGCGGCCCGGTGCCAGCTGCCGCCGAGTACCCGTCGGGGTCCGGGGAGATGACGCTGCTTCCGCCGCCGGCGCCTCGGGTCCGTCCGACGCCGGCTGGGTACGGCGGCGTGCCCGCAACGGCACAGCGCTCCACGTCCGACGGCGGCTCCCCGGACGGTGTGTCCCTCGACGGCGGCTCCCCGCACGGGCGTTCCCTGCTGGCCGCGGATCCAACGACCTTCCCGGTGCTGCACGTTGACCCGAGTCCGCTTCAGCGCTCTGACTCAGGCCCGGACGCCGACCCCATGACACTGACCCGGTCACTTCCGGACACCGAAGTAACCGGGCCAGCGGCCTCCCTCCCAGGATCTGAGACGTCTGCGCCAACCCCGGCACCCGAAGCCTTTTGGTCGAGGCTGCCCGGCGAGTCCAGCCCGCCCCGGCTTGAGGACAGCAGTACCTCCGACAGGGGTGCCACCTATGTTCAGATACCGTCGCCACCGGCCGTCCAGCGGACCTCGTCCGGGCCGGACAGCACGCCGTCATTCGGGCAGGTCCCGCGTCGCGCCAGGCTCGGCCTGGGCATGCCGCTGTCCTTCTCCGAGCCGGGTCCCGAACTGACAGCCGCTACGGAACCCACTCCCGGTCATTTTCCCGAGCCCTTTCCTTTGCCGGTGCAGCGGGCGTTGGCACCCGATCTTCCCGCCCCGCCCACACCGCACCCGGCGGTTTACGGCGGCAAGAATGACGGCCTGGAGACAGTCCCTCCAGGCACCGAAGCCGGCACCGCGCAAGAGGCATCGGGCGGGCAAGCAACATCCGAGCAAGCAACGGCCATAGCCGGCACGGATGATCCGGCGAGCCTTGATCGCCCTGCGGAGCAGCTTGCCTCGGCTCAGGACTTGTTCCCCGAGGCTGAGCTCGGGTCCGAGGCCGCAGCAGCGGTTTCGGAACCATCAGAGGACGAGACCGCGCCGCTACTGTCAGTTGCAGGGCCGGCTGGAACCCTTGAACCTGCCGGCCGCAGCCACGCCGGTGAGGGTGGTCTAGCACTGCAGACCACCGGGACAGGGCCAGCTCTGCCGATCGTCTCCCGCCTCAGCGTCGACGACTCGCCGACTGACGACGGCGAAGTTGGCCGCGGTCCGGACGTCGGTGAGGCACACCTCGGGGAACAAACGGATACCGGCTCAGTGGCGGAGCCTCACGGGCGCCCACTTGTGGAACGCTTAGTGGCACATCCGGGCGACGTCCCACCCAACGACCTTCGGGTCGTCGAGGCCGGTCGCCCGCCCACGCCCGGCCCTAACGCGGTCGGGGTAGATGGAGCCGCGCAAACCGCTAACCCTCTGCTGCAGCACAGCCCGGAACCTCACAGCAGCCCTCCACTGCAGCGCAATTTCGCGGACACTGCCCCGGCCGCGAGTGGGGACCCGGTGGAGGACCACGCTTCCCCTGCAGGCTTGTCATTGCGGCCGCACATGCTTGTCGGTAGCAGATCCGCAGACGGCCCGCGTGGCAGCGCCCAAGCCGACGCCGGGAAGCCCGAGGCCCCTACCCCGTCCATTCCGTCGTCCGTTGCCGAAGTCCAGCGTGCCCATGATTCGGAGAACCCTCTGCAAGCCCGGGAAATCCCCACCTCGGTGGGACCGGTTGTCCTGCGGGTCGTGGACAGTGCGGCGGGGGAGTCATTTCCGGAGACGTGGCAGCGGCTGGCATCGATGCCGGTGGTGGCGCCGATCCCGACGCGCGACTCAGTCTCACGGCCGGCCATGGGGCCGCAACAGGAACGTTCTGCCGCCCGAATGGCGTGGTCCGGGCTCGGCGACACGGGCGTCGCCGCAGGGCCAGGCTCAACCGAGTCCGACGCCGGCTTCACCTCGGGCGACCGCGCGCCCGCTCCGGACGCGGAGGTTGTTGCCATCTTCGACGTGGCGACGGGTGCGTCACCGGCTCCGAGCGTGGCCGTCGGAAAGGCCATTCAGCGGACGATTGCACTGCCGGGCAACGGCACTGCGGAAACTTCCGCGTGGCCAGCGTCAGGGCCCTTGGCCCGCACGGCCACGGGCACCGCGATGCCGGACCCAACACCCACCGGACCCAGGACGCCGTCGGTCAGCCTGCAACGCTCAGGTGCCTCCATCACCGCCGTTCCGGAAACGACGCGGTCGACGGATTCGCCCTGGGCCCCGGAATCCGGATTCGCAATGCCGGCCCCGGCCGTATTCCTCGCCGGGCCGGCGGCGACAGTCACCGAGTCCCGCCCGGCGATCTCACGACCGCTGACCCTGGGCCTGGCCGCCGCCGCGTCCGCGGACCGCGGGCATAACCAGAATGTCCTGCAGCGGGACGCCGAGATCCCTCCGCCGGACTCTGCAACGGCGGTACCGGCTCCGGTGATACCGCCAACGTCCGCACCGGAAGGGGCGGATGGCGGTGCGGCTGTTCAGGGGGCGGAGCCGGTAACAGCCGGGCCGGGGCTACCGGGACAGGCCTCGGCGGGAGCCGCCCCGGCGGGAGCAACGGCCGCCGGAAACGCTGCCCAGGCGAGCCCGGAACAGCTGGAAGAACTTGCCAAGCGGCTCGCCGGGCCGCTGATTCGACGTATCAAGGCCGAAATGCTGCTTGACCGCGAGCGCCGCGGTCTGCGGACCGACGCGAACTGAGGAAGATCATGCTCGAGGATGTGGATACTGCCGTAAGTGTCCGGTTCCACGTAGCGCTGGACAACATGGAACTGGGGACGTTCAGCACCTGCGAAGGCCTTGGCTGCGAAGTGGTGATCGAATCCCGGGAGGAGGGTGGTAACAACTCCTTCATCTGGCAACTCCCCACCCGGCTCAAATATCCCAACATCACCTTGACCAGGCCGCTGGGACGGGACACCGAAAAGATCGCCAAGTGGTTCGCGGACATGGCCACCGGGTACACGCGCTGCACGGGGATCATCGAGGCGATGACGGGCAGCGGCCGGAAAATCGCGGGCTGGGAACTGTACGACGTCGTTCCCGTGCGGTGGAAGGGGCCATCGCTCAACCCGGACCAGCCGAAGGTCATCATGGAGACGCTCGAAATCGCCCATCACGGCTTCGTTTCGAAGATGCGCTAGCGCGGAGGAGTTTGGACATGACCACCAGTGCGGTAGCGGCCAGGGCATCCGGTGCAGCGGGAGCTGCCCCGGCTGCCGGGCCGGCTGCGGCGGCCTCCAGCGCCGGCGCTTCATCCAGCCCCGGCGGCGAGGGGGCGCTGAAACTCTCGCACGCGTACCTGGAATTGTATGAACCGTCCAAGGACGGCTCCCTGGACAAGGCGGGCCCGCAGATCGGGCGCATCGAATTCCAGTTCAACCCCAAGGAGTTGAGCATGGGCAAGACGGCATCCTGGACGCGCCAGACCGCCAAGGCCAACCAGAAGGCCGGACCCCCGCAATACAACGGCCCCATGCCCTCCAAACTGACCCTCGAGATGTTCTTCGACGCCTCGGGAAAGCAGGATGATGCCGTGGTCCAGCGCGTGGACAAGTTATTTGCCTGCTGCGTGCCCACCGATGCCTCCCTGAAGCAGAACAAGGGATCGCCGCCCTGGGTGCTTTTCCGCTGGGGCGAGCTGACGGGCTTCCTTGCCTACGTGGCCAGTGTGCAGGTGAAGTACACGCTGTTCACAGCCGCCGGGCTTCCCGTCCGGGCCACCTGCACGGTCACGCTGGAAGAGATAGCGGGGAGCCCGCCGAAGCAGAACCCGACGTCGGGCGGCCTGGTGCCGCGCCGCGTGCATGTCCTGATTGAAGGAGACACCCTCGCCGGCATCGCCTACAACGAATACGGGAACGCGTCCCTCTGGCGAGCGGTTGCGGCCGCGAACCGGATCGATGATCCCCTGCGGCTGCGGCCCGGCACCTCTGTGCTGCTGCCGGCAGTCAGCGAGCTGCCGTCCGCGGCGCTGCTGGGGGCCCCTGCCGGTGGGAGGGAGGTGCTGCGTGGCGCACGGTGAAGAATTCAGCAACATGCTGCTGGTGGAAGTTGCCGGCCAGCCGCTTCCGCCGGACATCGCCGCACGGCTCGTATCCGGCTACGTAGATGACAGCAGCAATGTGCCCGACCTGTTTCTGCTTCGCTTCAGCGATGAGCACTCAACAGTCCTGGACAAGGCAGGAATCAGCATCGGCGTGCCGGTCAAGCTGCTCGTGCAGCAGAGCGGTCCCGGCGGGCCGTCCCCCCTGCTGTCCGGGGAAGTTACGGCCCTCGAAACGGAAATGGACCACGACGGCCTGTATACGATTGTCCGCGGCCTGGACCATTCACACCGCCTGTTCCGCGGGCGCCGCGTTGAGGCCTATCTGCAGAGCACCGCCGCGGACATCGCCCGCAAGGTGGCCCAGCGGGCCGGCATCAAGGCGGGCAGGATCGACGCCAAAGGCCCCGTGCTGCAGCACGTCGCACAGGACGGCATCAGTGACTGGGACTTCCTGCACCGGCTGGCGGTGGAGGCCGGCGTGTTCCTGACCGTGTCCGAGGGCGCGCTGCACTTCACGGCCTCCACCGATGCCGCGACCGCACCGGCGGACACCGGCGGGGCGAGAAACGAACCCCTGGTCCTCCAGCGCGGTGTGAACCTCGTGTCCCTGCGCGGAACGGTGACGTCGGCGGACCAGGTGCCTGATGTGGAGGTCAGGGGATGGGACGTCGCGGCGAAGCGGGCGATTGTCGCCGTCGCGCCGGCAAAAACCCTCAGCGCCAAGCTGCCCGACGTGGAGCCCGCGGCCCTGGCCAAGACGTTCACCAGCCCGCGTTACGTTGCCCCCGCAACGGCCTTCGAGCAGGCCGCGCAGTGCAACGCGGCGGCCGCCGCCCTCGCCTCGCACCTGAGCGGGGCCTTCGCGGAGCTGGAAGGTGTCGCCCGCGGAAATCCCAAGCTGCGGGCCGGCACCGCGGTGTCGCTGAAGGGTGCCGGAAAGCCCTTCGATGGCAGGTACACCTTGAGCTCATCCCGGCACGATTTCAGCCCGCACAGCGGCTACCTCACCACGTTCGTCGTGAGCCACGAGTCTGAGCGGTCGATGTATGGAGTCGCGGCCGGCGCGAGCGGAAAAGCGGCCGCGCTCCCGGGCATCGTGAATGCCGTGGTGACGGCGGCTAAGGATCCGGAGAACCAGGGGAGGGTCAAGGTGAAGTTTCCGGTCCTCTCGGACAACTACGAGAGCTGGTGGGCCCGCACCGTCCAAGCGGGCGCGGGGGCCTCACGGGGCGCCGTCGTCCTCCCGGAGGTCGGGGACGAGGTCCTCGTCGCCTTCGGGCACGGCAGCTTCCAGCAGCCGTTTGTCCTTGGCGGGCTCTACAACGGCAAGGACAAGCCGGACAAACCGTGGGCGGACCACATCGGCGGCACCGACGGCGCCGTCCAACGGCGCGCCTTTGTCTCCCGGACGGGGATGCTGGTCGAGTTCCTGGAATCGCCCGACGGCGAACAGCTCACCGTGAGCAGCAACGGCGGCAAGCAGAAGATCTCCCTGGTCCAGAAGCCCGACGCAGGGATCGAGATTTTTTCCGAAGGCCCCTTAAAGGTCACTGCCCAGAAGGACGTTTCGGTGACAACGACGACGGGGGAAGTCGCCATCAAGGGCAAGAAAGTAACGGTGGAGGCGACCGCCGGCTTGGAGTTGAAGGGCGCCACCGTGAAAATCACGGGCGGCGCCTCGGCCGAACTCAAGGCACCGAGCGTCAAAGTGTCCGGAGACGCGACGGCTGAGCTCTCCGGCGGTGCGACAACCACGGTCAAGGGTGGGCTGGTGCGGATCAACTGAGTCCGAACCGGACTCCGAACCCTGAGTCCGGACCGGAGTCCCAATCCGGAGGGCAGTCCGGCTGGCGAGAGGAGGAACTGGCATGGGACAGGAGTTCATTGGTGCCGGGTGGGCGTTTCCGTTGCGCACCGACCGGACCGGCAGCATTGCGCTGGTTCGCGACCAGCGCGAAATCGAGGAGAGCATCCATCTCATCCTGGCGACTTCCCCTGGGGAAAGGCCCATGCGCCCGGAATTCGGTTGCGCCGTCCACGATTACGTCTTTGCGCCGGCGGACGCGGCAACGGCCGGCGACATCGCGTACGCGGTCCGCGTGGCCCTCGATCGCTGGGAACCGCGGATCGACGTCGAGAACGTGCTGGTGCATTTCGACGGCGCCGAAGACGGAGTGTTGCTCATCGATGTGCAGTACACCATCAGAGGCACCAACGACCCGCGAAACCTGGTCTTCCCCTTCTACATCATCCCGCGCAACGGAGAGGAGGGTGCTTCCTGATGCTCCCATCACCAAATCTCGATGACCGCCGCTTCCAGGACCTGGTGGACGACGCCAAACGCATGGTGGCGCATTACTGCCCGGAGTGGACGGACCACAACGTCTCCGATCCGGGCGTCACCCTGATCGAATCGTTCGCTTTCATGGTCGATCAACTGTTTTACCGGCTGAACCGGGTACCGGACCGCCTCTACGTCGCATTCCTGGAGCTCCTCGGCGTCACCCTGCATCCGCCGACGGCCGCTTCCGTAGACCTGTTGATGTGGTTGTCAGCGCCCCAGCCGGACACCGTCGTGATTCCAAAGGGCACCGAGGTCTCGACCCGGCGCACCGAAGATGACGAGGCGGTGGTCTTCGCCACGACGAGGGAACTGACCGTGCCGCCCCGGCGGCTGGATTACGTCATGACGCAGGGGCGCGGGGGCGTCCCAGTGCCGCATTCCGAGGCTTTGCAGGGGGACGGGGACTTCGCCTGCTTCGGCACGCCGCCCCTGCCGGGGGAGGTGCTGCTCCTCGGTCTGAACGATCAGGCGCCTTCGTGTGCGGTGGCCCTGCGTTTTGAGTGCGAGGTCCGGGGCGTGGGCGTCAACCCCCGCAATCCGCCGCTGGTCTGGGAGGCCTGGGACGGCGCCGGGTGGGCAGCATGCGAGCTCGACAGCGACGGGACCGGCGGGCTCAACCGGCCAGGCGACGTCGTCATCCACGTCCCGCACACCCACGCGGCGTCACTGCTTGGGGGAGTCCGCGCCGGCTGGCTGCGATGCCGCGTAGTGGACCCGACGGACGGGTACCCGCCTTACAGCGCTTCCCCCACCGTGCGTTCCGCACAGGGATTCACGATCGGCGGGTCCGTTCCGGCCGTCCACGCCGAGACCATCACCGATGAGGTCATCGGGATGTCCGAAGGCGTCCCGGGCCAGTCGTTCGAATTGGGGCGGCACCCCGTAGTGCCGGGCGGCGAGCCGTTCGTGGTTGAGATCGCATCCGGCTCCGGCTGGGATGCCTGGACGGAGGTGGACTCGTTCGCGGGGTGCGGTGCGAAGGACCGCGTCATTGCGATCGACCGTACGGCGGGCATCGTCCACTTTCCCCCGGCAGTGCGGGAGCCCGACGGCTCCCTGCGCCATTACGGTGCCGTGCCGCCGGTCGGCAGCCCCGTGAGGATCCCGCAGTACCGTACGGGCGGGGGCCCGACCGGCAATGTTGCTGCCCGGGCCCTGTCGGTGCTTCGGTCCAGCATCCCCTTTGTCAACAGTGTGGAGAATCGCCGTGCCGCCCAAGGCGGGGTGGCTCCCGAAACAATAGAACAGGCCAAGCTTCGGGGGCCGCTTGCCTTAAGGACCCGTGACCGGGCGATTACCGCCGAAGACTACGAGCAACTGGCGAAGCGCGCCGCCCCGGACATTGCCCGGGTCCGGTGCATCCCGGCCGGCGGTCCGGACGAAGCTGGCGGAGTCAGGGTGCTGGTGGTTCCTGCGGCCGTCCCAAACCGCGATCGGCGGCTGACGTTTGAGGACTTGGTGCCGGACGAGGAGACCCTCTCAGAGGTCGCATCGTATCTCGATGCACGCCGTCCGGTGGGCACCAGGGTCGTGGTGGAACCGCCCTACTACCGCGGGGTGACCGTCGTCGCCCAGCTCACTGCGCGCCCTCGGATGTCGCGGGAGACGCTGAAGCGCGACGCACTGCGGGCCCTCTACGAGTATTTTGACCCGATCAGCGGAGGCCCGGATGGAGGAGGATGGCCGTTCGGCCGTCCCGTGCAGGCCGGCGAAGTGCATGCGGTGCTTCAACAGCTGGCCGGAACCGAAATCGTCGACGAGGTGCTGGTGTTCGCTGCCGATCCCGTCACCGGCCGGCGGGGTGAGCCGCTGCAACGGGTTGAACTGGAACGGAATGCGTTGGTGTTCTCCTTTGACCACCGTGTTCGGGTGTCGGAAGGGGCCTGAGATGCGTGGCATGGTGAAGGGTCTGCCCAGCGCGGTGCCGCTGGGCGCCGGACTGCCGGCCGTCCTGCAGGAGGATGCTTTCCTCCAGAGGTTTCTGCTGGCCTTCGACGATGCCCTGGCCCCGGTATTCACAACCCTTGATGGTCTTGACGCCTACCTGAATCCCCGCTTGGCCCCCGAAGATTTCCTGAACTGGCTCGCCGAGTGGGTGGGCGTGCGCCTGGACGAGTCCTGGACCACGGCACGGCGCCGCGACGTGGTGGCGCATGCAGCCGCGATCCACCGGCGCCGCGGCACCCTCCCCGGCGTCGCCGACGCCGTCAGGCTCGCCGTGGGAGGGGTCGTGGACGTCGAGGTTGAAGACAACGGGGGCGTCGTGTGGTCCTCCACACCTGGGGCGGAACTGCCCGGCCGGGCGGCCGCGATGCTGCACGTACGGGTGTACGCCGCGGCGCGGGAGGACGTCAACCTCCGTCGCCTGGAAGGCATCATCAATGCCGTGAAACCCGCGCATGTTCCCCACACCCTGGAGATCGTGCCGACAGTAGCCCCTGAGGCTGACGATTCCTGAGGAGGCCGTGATGCTGATCTGTGGAGACTGCAATGCCCGCAACAACGACGGCGAGCAATTCTGCAGCAACTGCGGTGCCTATCTGGTCTGGCAGCAGACGCCCGCCGAGGCGGAGGAAAAGCGCCCGACGCGGACGACGGGGTCGGGCACGGGACGAAGCCCGGAGGTGACAACGGCGCAGCTTCCGATAGTTTACGGCCCGCCAGGGACGCCGGCCCGTGGACCGTCGGTCACCGGGTCCGGGGACCGTCAGAGCCCGGTCCAGCCGGACGGCCCGACGCCGGGGCCCCCTATCACGGGCAGGGCCCGAGTGTCCGCGCCCGGCAGCTTCGGGGCCACGGCGACTGCGAACGCTCAGCCCCACGGCGAAGTACTGGAAGAGCGCCAGCCCCGTCAGGCGGCCGGCCGCCCTCCCCGCGAGCCTGAGCCACACCCGCGGCGCGATGAAGCTCCGCGGTCTCCCGGCGGACTCACCTGCCGTCGGTGCGGCGCGGACAACAAGCCGGAAGGGAGCTTCTGCCGACAGTGCGGGGCCAGCCTCAAGGAAGCCGTCGTTGTACCCGTTCCGCCGTGGTGGCGGCAACTCCTGGGCCGCAGCAAGCCTGCCGCACTGCCGGCGGGAACCCGGCCCCAGTGGCGTAAACAGAAGAGATTTCCCGCCGGGGCGGTCTCGGTCCTCACGGTGCTGGGGCTTTTTGGCGGCGTCGCCTACCTGGGCCGTCACGTGATTACCGCCGCCGTGATGCGCGCCGTGGACGAAATCTGGGAGAAACCAGTTTCTGCCCGGACCATGAAGGCTCTGAACTTCGCACCGGGACGGGAACCGGAACTGGCGCTCGACGGCTCCGCTGTCCGCTCCTGGGCCTCGAACGGCGCGGACGATGCGGGCGTTGCCTATCTCGAGGCAGACTTCGACACGCCGTTCCGCCTGACGTATGTGATCATTAACGGCGGCGCCTCCAGCGTGAAGCAGGACTTCGACAAGGAACGGCGGCCGGCCAAGGTGGAGATCATCGCCGCCCGGGACGATGGAAGCCGGTCCTCCCTGACGGTTGACCTAAGCGATGTGTCCGCACCTCAAAACTTCTACTTTGGGGCGGACCAGATCACCACCGTGAGGCTCAATATCCTGGAATCGAAGGGTCCGGCGGGGGCACGCGTGTCTGTAGCGGAGGTCCAGTTCGCCGGCCGGTAGCGATGCCCGACGCCTGGCCTAAAGGCTCAGCCGGGCCTAAAGGCCCAGATGAAGCTGGTACCCCCAAGGAGTTGAGGATGAGCTCGTAACGCCTTTGCGCGCGTTCCGCGGCGGCCGGATCGCCGAGACGGCGGAATGTCTCGACCAGGGTCCGCCAGGATTCGTCCCGCCAGGGATCGATCTCGACACTCCGGGTCGCGGCGGCGGCCGCATTGGCAGGGTTCCCCAAAACGAGTTCAAGACCGGCAAGCGACGCCGCAGCTTCGGCGGCCCGCAGGCGGTACCTCTCCCGGGTGTCGGCAACCCACTCCGCCGGCCCGTCTTCCGGGAGCACCTCACCGGTATACAGCTCGAGGGCGCGGCGGAGCTCTTCGGCGGCGCTGGGGTGGTCTCCCACGGACCGTGCCCGCGAGGCAGCATGCAGGGTCTGGTCAAAATCCGCCAGATCGAAGGCCGATCCGCTGGCGAGCACGAGGGCATAGGCCTCACCCTGCCGAACGAGGAGCTGCTGGCCCTCCGCCTGGCACCCGGTCTGGAGGGCACCGCGAAGACTGGATACGCTCACCTGCAGGGCATGGAGTGCTGCGGGGGTGTCCAAGTCTGCCCACAGGATGCCCGCAAGCCGTTCCCGGTGCACCGGCCGGCCGGCGTTGAGTGAGAGGATCCGGAGCACGGTCCTGGCCTGGGGCCGCACTCTGGACAGATCCACGGCGGCCCCGTCGTTGCGGAGCGTGAATCCGCCGAAGCAGCCCACCTGCAGGGATGGCTGGGGCGCACCGGCCACTACCTCCACGGCGGTGCCACCCGGGGTCCGGCCGGCAGAATCCGCAGGGCCGATTGCCGAAACTTGCGTCAGGGCGCGTTGGCTCGCCCGGGCGCGCGGTTCGGGTGCTATCCATGTCCATGGACGGCACATCAAGCCCGCAGAGGCACCGGTTTCGCGGGCCGCACACATAAGTTCGCCATGGTGCTCCGGCCACTGCAGTGCCATAGCGGCGTAGGCGACCGCATGCGCTCCGGGCACTCCCGCCGCCCGGGCAAATGCTTCCGCAGTTCGCGCCTCCTCAGCGGCTCCCGGCAGGTCAAGCGTGGCACTGACCAGCGCCTGTGCCGACTGTGCCCAGGCTTCCAGTGCGCCAGCATCGAGCCTGCGGAAACGCCCTGCCAGTGCCTCGAACCCCCGCACGTCAGGGCGACCCGCCCGCAACCGCATCAGGGCAGCGGCGGCAGCGACGAGCGCCGCACCCCACTCGTCACCTCGCTGCTGGCAGCTGTCGACGATGGAGCGGACGGACTCCTGGCAACTGGAGGTTCCGGAGAGCGCGGCTTGGACTCCCCGGGCCAGGCGCGCCAGCCATGTGAATCCGCGCCGTTCAGCCTGCCGCTGCACGGCGTCCACTTCCGCGGCAGGAGCGTCCAGGTCCCAAGCAGATGTTTCCGGCCCAAAAACGGCAAGCGCAAGCTGGGCCGCCAGTGCGGGCCCCGGTTCGTCGGCGAGCCGCCCGGTACACTGCCGCAGTCGATCGAGGGCAGAGCGTTGATCACCGCCGAGGAGAAAGGACAAACCCTGCGCCAGCAATTCCTGCGGCCGGTAGGGGACGCGCATGGACCGGGCCGCTCTGCCGGGGTTCCCACGGGCCGCTTCCCGCAGGCTGCCGGCCGGACCCGGGCCCTCGACACCTGCGTTCCCGCCCCATCGCGCGGCCGTCAGCTGAAGGTCCAGGGCCAGTGCCAGCCACTCGGGATCGCTCGTCAGTGCCGGGACCTCCGCAGCGGTCCTGTGGGCGGCTGCCAGGCAACCGTCGTCGAGCAACTGCCGCGCCGCGGCGACGGCATACCCGGCATCCTCCCGCAGCAGCGGGGCAGGAATCAGGGCTGCCCATCCGCACGCCCCAGGCTGCACCGCATTTTTCCGCGCCCTTTGCAGAAGGTTGCGCACCTTGCCCCAGTCCTTGCCTTGGGCCAGCACGCCCAACGCCGGTCCGAAGGCGCCTTCCCGTTCGAGGATCGTGGCTGTGCGCTCCAGGGTGCCGCCGTCCCGGTCTGCGTGCCGCGCGTCAACGGTGGCGACGAGGTACTGCCGAAGCAATTCCGGGACCCGCAGCGTAGCGCCGTCGTCCTCTCTCGAAAGTACTCCGAGCTGCTCAAGGCGGTGCAGCAGCGGCCGGCTGTCGCTGCCCTCAAGAAGTGCGTCGCAACGGGAGGGTGTCAGCACGTCGAAAAGGCAGCTGCGGCGCAGCAGCAGTTCCATGTCCTCGGAGACTCCGGCCAGGAAATGGTGTGTCAGGTAATCCTGGACATGGCGGGACGCCGGGCCGAAGGACTCCGCTGCCCGCCGCCGTTCAACGGAGGATCGGTTCTTTGTCGCGAGGTGGAAGAGGTGCAGCGCCGCGGCCCATCCGTCCGTCCTCAGGGTCAGGTTCAGGGCGCCTGCGGAAGTCAGTGGTTGTTTGTAAGTGGTCCGGAAGAGCTGGTCGACTTCGCTGGGGCGAAAGCGCAAGTCGTCCCCGCAAACAGTCACTGCAGCAGGCAGCTCCGACCTGGCCAAATTGAAGAATGGGGGGCGGCGGCTGCCCACCAGGAAGTACACCAGCGGTGAGTTGAGTGTGAGAAGTCGCTCGAGCTCCGACTCCGCGGAGGTGTGGGCCAGGGCATGCAGATCATCCACGACGAAGACGAGCGGCTCGTCCAGCCGCCGGGCCAAGAGCTCCAGCTCAGGAAAAGTGCGGGGAAATTCCTCATCGAGGGCCGAGGCCAGGGCGCTGGCGAATCGTGCCAGCATCCGGCCCGGCTTTGAGTCACCCGGACTCGATCGGTACCACGCCACGGTGGTGGACCGCCGCGCCGCCCAGTGCGCCAGGAGAGTGGTTTTCCCGGTGCCAGGCGGTGCAATCACGAGCCCAAGCCGCGTGTTGGACGTGCCTTCACCGGCGGGGATCAGTCGGGGCCGCACGAGGCCGGTGATTTCCGGCCCCATGCAATCCCCGTGCTGTGTGGCTGTCATGCCGTCCCTGCTTCCCAGAAGGATCGGGTCCCCAGCGTGGCTTACAGTGTAGGGCTCCTGTGCCTATGGATCGAGTGGGTGACCTCTTTCCGCGACAATTGTCCTACCGTGGGCTGACCACTTTGGCTCGACTCCGCCGAAGGGGTGATCGGCGCCAGGGACTTGGCGGGCACAGCCGCGGTGGCGCATTGCACCCGCACGGTCTCGGTGCTAACCCTAGTGGGGTAGACGATCGACTCATGCACCTTACGAAGAGGAGTACCAATGACCTTGTCCCGGGATGAAGACAGCTCACTGCGCCACTGGAGCGGCCGCCTGATCCAAGCACTGCAGATCCTTGATCTGGACGTCGACCACGAGAAGATCGTCCAGGTAGCAGATGAATCCACGAAGGCCGTCGGGCCTCATGCGGACGCCATCAGCGCGTTCCTGGTCGGCTACGCTGCCGGCACCGCTTCGACCGACGGCAGGAAGAGCACCAAGGAAGCGGCTGACGCCGCTTCGAACAAGGTCCTCGAGCTGTGCAAGCACGGCGAATCCGGCGGCCCCGACGAAAAGGGCTGGGCCAAGCGGGCACAGTAGCCGCACTAGCCGGCCAGGACTGGGCATGTCCCGTGAAGTAGCGGGTGACCTGGTGGGGCATGTCCACTGAGTAGCAAGTCACCTCGTGGGACATGCCCTCCCTTCACCGCGGCGGATGGACATGTTGGCAATATGTCCAGTGCCCGCGGCCAGGACTGGGCATGTCCCCTGGGGTAGCAGGTGACCCTGGTTGGGCATGCCCTTTCTTCACCGCGGCGGATGGACATGTTGGCAATATGTCCAGTGCCCGCGGCCAGGACTGGGCATGTCCCCTGGGGTAGCAGGTGACCCTGGTTAGGTGTCCCATGGAGCAGCAAGTCACCTCCGTGGGACATGCCCGCCCTTCACCGCGGCGGATGGACATGTTGGCAATATGTCCAGTGCCCGCGGCCGGGACTGGGCATGTCCCCCGTGGGTAGCAGATGACCCTGGTTGGGCGTGTCCCATGGAGCAGCAAGTCACCTCCGTGGGCATGCCCTTTCTTCACCGCGGCGGATGGACATGTTGGCAATATGTCCAGTGCCCGCGGCCAGGACTGGGCATGTCCCCTGGGGTAGCAGGTGACCCTGGTTAGGTGTCCCATGGAGCAGCAAGTCACCTCCGTGGGACATGCCCGCCCTTCACCGCGGCGGATGGACATGTTGGCAATATGTCCAGTGCCCGTGGCCAAGACTGGGCATGTCCCGCGGGGTAGCAGATGACCCTGGTTGGGCGTGTCCATGGAGCAGCAAGTCACCTCCGTGGGACATGCCCTCCCTTCACCGCGGCGGATGGACATGTTGGCAATATGTCCAGTGCCCGCGGCCAGGACTGGGCATGTCCCGCGGAGTAGGAGGTGACCCTGGTTAGGTGTGTCCCATGGAGCAGCAAGTCACCCCCGTGGGACATGCCCTCCCTTCACCGCGGCGGATGGACAAGTTGGCAATATGTCCAGTGCCCGCGGCCAGGACTGGGCATGTCCCGCGGGGTAGCAGGTGACCCCGGTGGGGCATGTCCCGCGGAGGGTCAGGGTGACGCGGGAGGCGTCGCGCCGGACGCCAGCGTAGCGGAACCGTCCGGTGACTGGTCCAGACTGGGTTCGAGCCGGACAATCACCGCCTTGGACACCGGGGTGTTGCTGCCCTCGGCCGTATGGTTCAGCGGCACCAGCACGTTCGCTTCGGGGTAGTAGGCGGCCGCACAGCCGCGGGCGGTGGGGTAGGAGACCACCCGGAACTTTCGAACCATACGTTCCGCGCCGTCCTTGTACTCGCTGCGGATGTCGACGAACATCCCGTCGGCCAACCCCAGCTCGGCGATGTCGTCCGGGTTCACGAACACCACGTGGCGCCCCTTCTTGATGCCGCGGTAGCGGTCGTTGTGGCCGTATATGGTGGTGTTGAACTGGTCGTGGGAGCGGATGCCCTGCAGGATCAGCGTGCCCTCTGGCCGTTCCACGTGTTTCAGGGTGTTGGCCGTCAGCACGGCTTTGCCGGTCGGCGTCGGGAAAGTGCGGGAATCCCGCGGGCCATGCGCCAAGACAAAGCCGCCTTCGTGGCGGATCCGCTCGTTGTAGTTCTCACAGCCGCCCACGACCCGCGAAATGTGGTCCCGGATGAGGTCGTAGTTCTTCTCGAAGCCATCCCAGTCGGCCTTGATCCGATTGCCGACCACGGCCTTCCCGAGGCGGCTGACAATCGCCGGCTCGGACAGGAGATTATGGGATACCGGTTCAACGCTGCCCCAGGACGGGTGGACGGCGCAGACCGTGTCCTCGACGGACACGAACTGCTGCCCCGACTCCTGGATGTCGATCTCGGTCCGGCCCATCGTCGGGAGGATGAGGGCTGCAGCACCGGTCACCGTGTGGGACCTGTTGAGCTTCGTGGAGATCTGGACGGACAGCTCAGTGTTCTGCATGGCCGACTCCGCCGCGTTGGTGTCCGATATGGCGCCCACCAAGTTGCCGCCGAGCGCTACGAAGACCTTGATCCCGCCGTCGCGCATCCGGCTGATGGTCTCCACAGAGTCCACCCCGTGTTCGCGCGGCGGCTCGAAATCGAACTCCTTGCCGAGCGCGTCCATGAAGGCCTGCGGCATCTGCTCCCAGATGCCCATCGTGCGGTCGCCCTGGACGTTGCTATGGCCTCGAATGGGGGAGGCGCCCGCTCCCGGCTTGCCCATATTGCCGCGGAGCAGGAGCAGGTTGATGATTTCCTTGATCGTCGCCACGGCCTTCTTCTGCTGCGTGATGCCCATGGCCCAGGTGATGATGACCTTCTCGGCCTTCAGGTACCGGGCGGCGAGCTCATCGATTTCCTCGACGCGGAGCCCCGTCGCTTCCAGTACCGACTGCTCATCCAGGCGGCCGAGGTGTTCCTTGAGCTCCGCCAGGCCCTCGCAGTGTTCGGTCAGGAAGGCGTGGTCCAGAACAGTCCCCGGGTTACGTTCCTCGGCGTCGAACACACGTTTGGAGATCGCCTGCAGCAGGGCCATGTCGCCACCGATCCGGATGTGCAGGAACTGGTCCGCGATCTCGGTACCGCGGCCAACGATGCCCTTGACCTTCTGCGGGTTCTTGTACCGGCGGAGGCCGGCCTCCGGCAGGGGATTGACGGCGACGATCTCGCCCCCGTTTTCCTTGCAGGCCTCCAGCTCGGTGAGCATGCGCGGGTGGTTGGTGCCGGGGTTCTGGCCCATGATGATGATCAGGTCCGCTTTGGCATAGTCGTCAAAGGACACCGTGGCTTTTCCGATGCCGATGGTCTGGCCCATCGCCCAGCCCGAGGATTCGTGGCACATGTTGGAGCAATCCGGGAGGTTGTTGGTGCCGTAGCCGCGGACGAGCAACTGGTAGAGGAAGGCTGCTTCGTTCGACGTCCTGCCGCTCGTGTAGAACGCGGCGTGGTCCGGGGACTCCAGGCTGGTGAGCTTGTCCGCGACGATGCGGATCGCTTCGTCCCAGCTGACCGGCTTGTAGTGATCCTCGCCAGCGGCCTTGAAGACCGGCTCGGTGAGCCGGCCCTGCATGCCCAGCCAGTACTCCGAGCGGCCGCGCAGTTCGGTCACCGAATGCTCTTCCCAGAACTCCCGGGCGATGACCACCGGCGTCGCCTCCCAAGTGACAGCCTTGGCGCCGTTCTCGCAGAACTCGAAGGCCTTACGGTGGTGCGGATCCGGCCAGGCGCAGCTGGGACAGTCGAAGCCGTCCTTCTGGTTCATCGCCAGGACGGTCTTACGCGTGCGGTTCAGACCCATGTGTTCGATCGCGGGCTTCATGGAGTGCAGGACGCCCGGGATTCCGGCGGCCCAATCCTTCGGGCCGTGGCCGACTTCAAGGTCCTTTTCGTCAGTTTCCTCCACGTGAGGATTCTTGCGCGTCACGTCGAACTTCCCTTCTACAAACACCTCGGGGTTTGGATGGTGCGCTCGGCTACCACTGCGCACCATACCCTCAGGCCTATCAGCTGTTCCGGAGTGCCGCAAGGAATCAGGCGCCGACGGCGGCACTGCGGTTCCGCCTGGTGTCCAGTGAGCAGCCGAAGGACCCGATAACGGGAGGGGCGGTACCGTGTCTGATCGGGCCAGGGCCGCTCGAGGTTGGCAAGTATTCTATTTCCGCCATGGTGTTCCGGGCGGCTGCGGTCCGGCGGTAATTCATGATCCATGAGGTGACTGGAATCCCTCCGGCCCGGCGGGTAGTTCGTTCGACCGCAGCCTCGAATTCGGAGCGGGGACCTGAAACCTGTGGACCACTTGGTAAGAATTCAATTTCCCAGTAGCCGGGTTTCGTTCTCCAAGTATTCGGGAGATCATGGCGCTGAATTAGGGTAGTGACTACTCGTGCACCATGGAAGAAGCGCACTTCAGGCAGATCTTCAAGGGACAGGACGCCATTTTCCCCAGTAGGAAGTCACAATTACTTCCCTTTCTTTTACCTGCGAATACGGGCCTTCGACCGATAATGAAGGGTGCAGAATAGGCCTCTTCCGCGCGACTTAATTGTCATATTTCGGTCGGGATTGCTGGAAACTAGCTCCTTCAAGATTTCTCCAAGAAATGCCCAGCACTGTTGCATCATCATTCACTCTAAAGAGACAGGTGCGACATGAATGTGTTCGCGAGCACGAGGTCGAGGGCCAAAGACGTGTCTTCGGCAAGCCGACCCGCATAGTTGCGGCAGGGACAGCAATGGCGCTGCTCAGATTTATCGGACTCGCCACGACGGCGGTGACGGCCAGCGCCGAAGTCGCCCCGGCTGGCGCGGGTTTCACCGTCACGGCGTCCGACCTGGCGTTCATCCTCAAGCAGATCAAGATCGCCGAAGCCCACGTGGCCAACACCACGTTGGCCACCGGGCCGTGCGGCGCCCTCGTCGGCACCGGGCCCAGTCAGATCCCGAACCCCCTCGTCTCCGCGGGGCTGCGGACGGTGGACGGCTCGTGCACCAACATTCAGGCCGGCCAGGAAACGTTCGGCGCTGCTGATCAGACGTTCCCGCGCCTTGCGAAGCCCGAATTTAAGGCCGCCGAGGCAGTGCCCGAGGGCTTCGGCCCGCCAGGTACAAGCACGTATGCGCAAAAGAAGGGCTTGGTCTTCGACTCTGAGCCCCGGACGATCAGCAACCTGATCGTGGACCAGACCGCGAGCAATCCTGCCGCAGTGGCAGCCGCCAGCAATCCGGTGCGGACCCAGGGCAACACCGGCGTTGTCCAGTGCCCCGTTCCCCAGCCCGACCCGCCGGTCGCAGACTGTGTCCCGGCGGGAGAGACTATGTTCATCCCGAACGTCACCACCGACGTCGGACTCTCCCCGCCCTACAACTCCCTCTTCACCCTGTTCGGTCAGTTCTTCGACCACGGTGTGGACCAGACTGTCAAGGGCGGCGGGACGGTATTTGTTCCCCTCAAGGACGACGATCCGCTGGTCGCTGGCCCGGACCACATCTTCGGCAACACCGACGATCTGCGGCAGGACTTGCGGTTCATGGTGCTGACCCGGGGCAAGAACCAGCCCGGCCCGGACGGAGTCGCTGGCGACAATCCCTTGACGCCTGCCGACGAAAGCGCCGACGACGTCCAGAACGCACTCAACACGGACACGCCGTTGGTTGATCAAAGCCAAACCTACACGTCCCACTCCTCCCACCAGGTGTTCCTGCGGGAGTACGCCAACAACCCCGCCGGCAAGCCGGTCTCCACCGGCAAGCTGCTCGGCGGCATCGCCGGGACCAAGGCCGCCAATGGCATGGCCACCTGGCACACGGTGAAGGAACAGGCCCGAACACTCCTCGGCCTCCAGCTCGAGGACAAGGACGTCACGAACACCCGATGATCGCTGCCGACGCGTACGGGAATTTCATCCCCGGCGACAACGGACTGCCGCAGTACGTCACGGGGCACGGATTGGTGGAAGGCAACCTTGCCTTCCCCGTGAAGGTTCCCACCGACGTGAAGTACTTCGAAACGCCCTTCCTGACAGACATCGCGCACAACGCCGACCCGGGCAAGCCCTGCCTCACTGCTACCGATGTCGAGCCTCGGGACCCGGCCGGTTGCCTGACTCCCGATATCGATGAATCGGCCTCGGCAGATTTCGCCAACCAGCCCGCAGGCACATACGACAACGAGATGCTCGACGCCCACTTCGCCGCCGGTGACGGGCGCGTCAACGAGAACATCGGCCTGACGGCAATCCACCAGGTGTTCCACTCGGAGCACGACCGGCTCGTCGACGACATCAAGAGGGTGCTGACCACCGACACCTCAGATCGCGGGGTAGCTGCCCTGGCCGAATGGCAGTCGGCAGCGGGCGCGGCCGACTGGAACGGTGAGCGCCTCTTCCAGGCGGCACGGTTCATCACCGAGATGGAGTACCAGCACCTCGTGTTCGAGGAGTTCGCCCGCAAGATCCAGCCGGCGATCAACCCCTTCGAGCCGTTTGCGTTCACTCAGACGGAGCTCAACCCGGCGGTCAAGGCCGAGTTTGCGCACGCGGTGTACCGCTTCGGCCACTCCATGCTGACCGAGACGATCGACCGCAGAAACGAGGACAGGCCCGGCGGCGACGACCAGTTCGGCACGTCCGACGACATCTTGGGGACTAAGAACGACGTCTCCTTGCTCGAGGGGTTCCTCAACCCTCCGGAGTACACCGACGGCGGCCCTGCCGGTCCGCTCACCTCCGAGGAGGCTGCGGGCAGCATCATCATGGGCATGTCCGATCAGGTCGGTAACGAACTCGATGAGTTCGTGACCGAGACGCTGCGCAACAACCTGCTGGGCCTGCCGCTGGACCTGGCAACGATCAACATGACGCGGGCCCGGTCCGAGGGCGTCCCGCGGTTGAATGCACTTCGGCGGGAGCTGTTCAACGCGACAAACGACGGGCAGCTGAAGCCCTACACCAACTGGATCGATTTCGGGGAGGGAATCAAGCACCCTGAGTCACTCGTCAACTTCGTCGCGGCCTACGGACAGCACCCGACGATCCTCACGGACGCCGGTCCGGATGTCACCGTGGGAACTCCCGACGACGGTCCGGCAACCCTGGCCTCTCGGCGGGCGGCTGCACGGGCGATTGTCAGCCCTGATGTCACAGCCGGGGACGTTGCTCCTGCTGATGCTGCCGACTTCATGAACAGCATCGGCCCCTGGGCCAACGACGGCACCAAGTCGGTTACCGGCCTGGACAACGTCGACCTCTGGATCGGCGGACTCGCGGAGCAGACGGTTGTGTTCGGTGGCCTGCTGGGAAGCACCTTCAACTACGTGTTCGAGAACCAACTCACGGACCTTCAGAACGGCGACCGCCTCTACTATCTCGCGCGCACCCCGGGCATGAACCTGAGGACGCAACTCGAGGGCAACTCGTTCGCCGAGCTGATGATGCGCAACACAAACGCGCATACTCTGAAGGCCGATGCGTTCGCCACGGCGGACTGCAAGTTCGAGCTGAAAAAGCTGGCGGGGACTGCCCAGGGCTTTATTGACTCCGGCGGCAACAGGGTTGCAGACGACCCGGATTCGGAATGCAGCGAGCCGGATCTGCTGATCCGCATGCCTGACGGCACGATCAAGTATCGTGCGAGGAACACCATCGATCCCTCCGGGATCAACGGACAGAGCGTCTACAACGGCACTGCCGGCGTCGACCGCGTCTCCGGTGGAAACGACAGCGACACCTTCTGGGGTGGACTCGGCAACGACATCATCGAAGGTGGTGACGGAGCCGACGTCGCACTCGGCGGCGAAGGCAATGACATCATCACCGACCTTGCCGGCGACGACGTGCACAAGGGCGGTCCCGGTAACGACGCCATCAACGCCGGCCCGGGCCTCGACATCATCATGGGTGGCGATGGCAAGGACTTCACGAACGGTGGTGCCAACGCCAACGAGACCTTCGGTGGGGTGGGCGACGACTTCATTAGCCTCGGTCAAGGTATCGATGCCGCCTTCGGCGACAGCGGCGACGACTGGGAAGAGGGCGGGGACCAACCTGACCTCATGATCGGGGACAGCAGCAACCTGTTCTTCCTGGACGACTCCCAGAAGCCCGGACACGACATCCTGATCGGCCAGGGCGGTGACGACGACTACGACATGGAAGGCGGCGACGACGTCGGTGTTGCCGGTCCGGGCGTCGAGAAGGTCGCCGGAGCCTCGGGCTACGACTGGGAGATCGGTCAGGGTGACCCACAGCCACAGGATGCTGACCTGGCCCTCCCGATCGCTCCGCTGGACATCCTGCAGGCCGGTGTCCGCGACAAGTTCAACGAGGTTGAGGCGCTGTCCGGCGCGGGTCTGAATGACACGCTCCGTGGCGACGACTTGGATCCCAAGGCCGTAGGCGGCGGCGGGTTCATCGGGTGCGATGTGCTGGACCAGGCAGGCCTTGACCGCATCGCCGGCCTCGACGCACTGGTGCCGCCGTTGAACACTCCGCTGGGTTCCGTAGTTGCGGCGTCGGCATCGAACGACTGCCCGCTCCTGAGCGGTCCGAACGTCTGGGGCGATGGCAACATCCTCCTCGGCGGTGGCGGCAGCGACCTGATGGAGGGACGCGGCTTCGACGACATCATCGACGGTGACGCCTACTTCAATGTCCGCCTGAGTGTTCGGACGGACGCCGCCGTCGCGGCGACCGAGATCGGCAGTGCCACGGGAATGACCACGCAGTACCTTCGTGACGGCGACGGTGCACTGACCGGGCCGACGCTCCAGGAAGCTGTCTTTGCCGGCACCGTCGACCCTGGAAACATCGTGGCCGTCCGGGAGATCCTGACCGGCTCCGGCGGAACCGACACGGCGGTCTTCTCGGATGTCCGGGCGAACTACACGGTCACCACGACCCCTGTCGACGCCGCCCTCGGCTCGCCCGGGTCGGTCACCACGGTGGTCCACAACGGGGCAGGCATCGATGGTACGGATACCCTCCGCAATGTCGAGGTACTCCAGTTCTCCGACAGCGTTGCTCCCAACGCACCGGCCATCGGCACCGCAACGGCCGGCAACGGCCGGGCAACGGTCAACTTTACGGCTCCGACCGTCGGTACCGCCAACAGCTTCTCCGTGAGGGTGTTGGACGTCACGACGGACCCGGCCGGTGTCGAAGTTGGCACGCCACGGACCGCGCCAGCTGACGCCACCAGCCTGGTGGTAGCCGGCCTGAACAATGGTTCCACCTATAAGTTCCAGGTAGCCGCTACCAACGACCACGGAACCAGCCCTTTCTCCGCCGCTTCCAACGCAGTGACGCCGTCGCTGCTGGCCGAGGCGACGGCCCCCGGGGCCCCGGCGATCGGAACGGCGACGGCAGGGAATGCTTCGGCAACCCTGACCTGGACCGCTCCCGCCTCTGACGGCGGATCCCCGATCACCGGCTACCGGGTGCAGGCCTTCGCCGGCACAACGGTGGCCGCTACCCAGACGGTCACCGGAAACGTCGGCACCGTCCTGGTCACCGGGCTCACCAACGGCACGGCGTACACGTTCGATGTGGCCGCCATCAACGCCGTGGGGACGGGAGCGGCCTCGGCTGCTTCCAACCTCGCCACACCGGTGGCCCTCGCCGGGGCCCCGACCATCGGTACAGCCACGGCCGGGGACGCTTCGGCAACCCTGACCTGGACGGCCCCGGCCTCCAATGGCGGTTCGACGATCACCGGTTACAGTGTGCGGGCCTTTGCCGGCACAACGCTCGTCAGGACCCAGGCGGTCACCGGAAACATCAGTACCGTCCTAGTCACCGGGCTCACCAACGGCACGGCGTACACGTTCGACGTCGCAGCCATCAACGGAGCCGGCACAGGAGCTGCCTCGGCTGCTTCCAATCCGGCAACGCCGGCGGCCCTCGCCGGAGCCCCGACCATCGGTACCGCAACGGCCGGGAACGCTTCGGCAACCCTGACCTGGACCGCCCCGGCCTCCAACGGCGGTTCGGCGATCACCGGGTACCGAGTGCGCGCCCTCGCGGGCACCACGGTGGTCAGGACCCAGGAGGTCACCGGGAACGTAGGGACCGTCGTAGTCACGGCGCTCTCCAACGGCACGGCGTACACCTTTGACGTGGCCGCGGTGAACGCGGTGGGCGTGGGGGCGGCCTCGGCGGCCTCCAACCAGGTGAGGCCGGCGACCCTCGCCGGAGCCCCGACCATCGGTTCGGCAACGGCCGGGAACGCTTCGGCAACCCTGACCTGGACCGCACCGGCCTCCAACGGCGGTTCGGCGATCACCGGCTACCAGGTGCGCGCCTTCGCGGGCACCACGGTGGCCAGGACCCAGACGGTGACCGGAAACGTAGGCACCGTCGTGGTCACCGGGCTCACCAACGGCACGGCGTACACGTTCGACGTCGCCGCCACCAACGGCGTCGGTACGGGAGCTGCCTCGGCTGCTTCTAACCCGGCAACGCCGGCAGCACCGGCAACGCCGGTGACCGTCCCCGGGGCTCCGACCATCGGGACGGCCACGGCCGGGGTCGCTTCGGCAACCGTGAGATGGACCGCCCCGGCCTCCAACGGCGGTTCGGCGATCACGGGTTACCGGGTGCGGGCTTACGCCGGAACGACGCTGTCCAGGACCCAGACGGTCACCGGCAACGTCGGCAGCGCAGTGGTCACCGGACTCACCAATGGGAACTCCTACAGGTTCGACGTGGCAGCCATCAATGCGGCCGGCACCGGAGCAGCTTCGGCTACAACGTTGCTGTTTGTGACCCCCCGCGCGGAGTTTGTGCTTCCGACGATAACGGCGCGGACCCCGGCAACGGGCGCCCGTTCGGTGAGCCAGGTAGCCGACGTCACGGCAACCTTCAGCGAACCGGTGACCGGAGTCAACAGCACCAACATCGTGCTTCGGCTCGACACGACGGTGATTCCCGCCGTCGTGTCCTACAACGCCACGACCCGGGTTGCTACCTTGAACCCGACCGCGACGCTGCTTGCCGACCGGACGTACACGGCTACCGCCTCCGGAATCCGCGACGCAGCGGGCAACACGATGGCGGCGAGCAGTTGGTCGTTCCTCACCGGTCCGGCGCCAACGGTCACGGCGACGTCGGCTGTCACAGCTGTCCCGCGGAACAGCAACGTCACGGCGACCTTCAGTGAGATCATCACGGGGTTCTCAACCAGTACAGTGCAGATCACGAATGTCGCCAGCGGTGCGGTCGTAACCTCGGCGCTCACCTTCAACCCCCTGACCAGGGTGCTGACGATCAACCCGTCCGCAACCCTGGCCGCAGGCACCCAGTACCGCGTCCAGATCACGGGTGGCACGGCTGCTGTCCGGGATACGGCCGGCAACCCGCTGACCACCCGGACGTGGACGTTCACGACCGGATCGGCGCTCTAGGCAGCAGTATGAGACTGCCGGCTGGCGGGCCACCACGGCCCGCCGGCCGGTGTCTTCGTTTTCGGAAGGGTTTTTGTTCGACACGGCACTGGACTCACCATCAGGCCCACCATCCCGCGCATAAGTAGATCACCGGCAGGTATCAAGTACCCGGCCGGAAAACACCAGCAGCAACCCGGGTGGTCAGTACCCGGGCGCCTGCGTCGCCGGCCGTGTGGACCGGGACGCGGAAGGTCTCAGAACATCAAACGATCCCGCGGCGCCGAGGGCATTCCTCCTTGGCGCCGTGGGATTCCGCTGTGTCCGGCTCCGCCTCACGTGCGGAGCGATGAGGCCCCGACTGTAACGCGCGAGCGGGCCCTTTGGAAGTTTGAGGTCCGCCCGCGCCGCCCGATGGATCGTTCTGTCGCCACAGCCCGAGGTCCTGGGGGCGCACGTGACTTTCGGCCCTAGGTTCGGGCCCGTCTTCGGCGCAAGCTGGGTGTACCCAGGCCGCGTGCGCAGCGGAGCCGCCTGTTGAGGCGCGTTGTTGAGGCGCGAGCTGGACTTGCGACCCGGGTGCCCCTGCCTCTGGAACACATCTTCGTTGAGGAGCCTCGATGAGTCCCTCGGTCCCGAAGGCCTCCGTGCTGGCACAGATCCATGCCCTCGCCCGTCCGCTCCGGACTGACCAGGACTTCAACGGGCTCGTCCGGCGCGCCGCAGAGAGCCGCTACGTCGCCATCGGCGAGGCCTCCCACGGCACGCACGAGTTCTACACCTGGCGCGATACCCTGAGCCGGCGCCTGATCGCGGAGGAGGGCTACAACTGGATCGGGGTGGAGGGGGACTGGCCGGACTGCTGGCGGATTAACCGTTGGGTCCGGGGTTACAGCGGGCAGGAGCAGGGCGTCCACGCCCTGCTCGCGGGGTTTGAACGGTGGCCCACGTGGATGTGGGCGAATGAAGAAGTGGCGTCGTTCCTGGACTGGCTGCGCGGCTGGAATCTTAGCCGTCCGATGAGTCAACGGGTCGGCTTCTACGGGCTTGACGTCTATTCGCTGTGGGAGTCGCTCCGGGAGATCATCGGCTGGCTGGAAGGGAACGTCCCAGAGGCCGTCCCCACCGCCCTGCGGGCGTGGCAATGCTTCGTGCCGCACCACGAGGACCCGCACGAGTACGCCCGGAGCGCGCGGCTGGTGCCGCAGTCCTGCGAGGCCGACGTCGTCGCCCTCCTCGCGGAGGTCAGGAACCGGGTGTCCTCGCCGGGCGACCATGATGAACAGGCGTTCGATGCCGTCCAGAACGCGGAGGTAGCCGCGAACGCGGAGCACTACTACCGGATCATGGTCCGCGGTGACCGGCAGTCCTGGAACATCCGCGACCACCATATGGCTGACACGGTAGACCGGCTCAGCACGCACCTCGGTCCGGAATCCAAGGGCATCATCTGGGAACACAACACGCACATCGGGGACGCGCGGGCCACCGACATGGCCCAGGACGGACTGGTCAACCTGGGGCAACTGCTGCGCGAACGGCACGCCGCGGAGGGCGTGATGCTGGTGGGCTTCGCCTCCCATCGAGGCGAGGTCATCGCTGCCGGCAACTGGGGCAGCCCCGAGCGGATCCTGCCCGTACCCCCGGCCCGGTCCGGCAGTCACGAGGACTTCCTGCACGAGGCGCTGGGCGTCCCTGCGGTGCTGGACTTCGGCGAAGACAGGACCGGGTCGTGGCTCGCCAGCCGGCTCGGCCACCGTGCGATCGGCGTGGTCTACCACCCGGAACGGGAGTCGCGAAATTACGTCCCCACCGTGATGGGTGAACGCTACGACGCGCTGGTCTGGCTTGAGCACACCGCCGCCCTGCGCCCGCTGCACCATGAAGGACCCGCGCGGCACGCCGAATTCGAGACCGAACCCACGGGTTTTTAGCCCGCAAAGCGTGCGGGGCTTAAGGCCCTGACCCCGCAGCTGGCTGGCGGCGCACACTGGAGTGCCGGCGGACCGTTGGCGCCGCTGGACGTGTCATGCGCTGCAAACGCCACCGTGCTACGGAGAAGAGCAGAGCTCAGAATGAACAAACCAATCATCGTCGGGATCAGCGGCTCTGCCGGAAGCCAGGCTGCTTTGGCCTGGGCCCTCCAGCGGGCGTCGCGGCACAGGCTTCCGCTCATCATCATTCACGCGGTGGACGACCGCTGGATGTCCCCGGAGCTTCAGTACCAGGAGCTCATCCGGGAATCGGGGATGGACCTGCTCAAGAAAACACAGTCCACCGCCACCGCGCAGGCCCCTGACGTCAAGGTGGAGGTGGAGCTTCGTCATGGCAGCGTCGGCGCGGCGTTGCGGGAGGCGTCCAAGGAGGCGTCGATGGTGGTGGTCGGCGCGCATGACAGGCACTGGATGGATGGCGGGCCGCTGAAGGACCGTGCCCTGCAGATCGCTTCCGCTTCGGACAGCCCGGTCGCCGTCATCCCGGCCGGGCAGGGGACCGGGGACAGGGGCGTCGTCGTCGGCGTGGATGGCTCGGAGGAGGCGCTGCAGGCAGTCCGGTTCGCTGCCGCCGAAGCCGACCGCGGCGGCGATGAGCTGACCGTGGTGCTTGCGTTCAAGAGTCCCGCCCGGTGGTTTGAGAATCAGCTGCCGTCGCGCGGACTCGCCGAAACCATCATTGAGGAACAACGGGTCGTCCTGTCCGAATCCGTGGTCGGACTGGGTGAGACGTATCCCGACCTGACGATCCACCAGCGCCTGGAAACGGACACCGAGCCAGCCAAGGCGCTGGTCGACATCGCCACCGGGGCGCGCCTCCTGGTCATGGGCAGCCGCGGGCGCGGCGGCTTCTCCCGGTTGGTGCTCGGCTCAACCGCCCACGCGGTCCTGCTGCACGTGCCGTGCCCCACCGTCGTCACCCGGCTACATAAGGTCCAGCACGAGGACTGACGCCGGGTGGGGATCCGGTTTGTCCGGCCGCGGCGGCGAAATGCAGGCTCGGACCACCACCGGGAAGAGGGGTTTCCGCGGTCAGCGGCGGGTGGGAGGATGATGCGGTGGATCCCTTTTTCGATTTCGTCAGTGATTTTTGGTGGCTGGTGTTTCCGCTGAGCGGACTGATGGGCGGCTGGGCCCGCTCGTGGTCCAAGGCGAGCGAACGCCGGCACCGCCGTCGGGTGGAGCTATACCAGCTGCGCAACCGGGCGGCGGAAGCCGAGGCGGCGAGCCAGGCCGAGGTCCAGTCGCTGCTGGCGGCCCACGACGAGGTGAGCCGGCGCTGGCTGGCCTACGAGCTGGACGTGGGCAAACTCATTGATTTCCCCGTAATGACGGATGTGCGTGAACCGCTCACCGTGGCGTTCCTGCGCGCCAAGCGGGAGGCTGACGGGCTGCGGCCGGCCACGCCGGGTGCTATCACCACGCCGGCCCGGTTGATGGACTACCGCGCGGCAGTGCGCAGCTTCGAGGTGGCCTTCGACGTGGCGGAGCGGGAGGCGCGGCGCATCAAAGACAGCAACTTCACCGGTCCGGAGCGCGAGCGGCTGGAGACGGCGCGGAAACTGCTCAGGATCGCTTCCGACGCCGCCGCCACACCGGCCGAACGGCAGACGGCCTACAAACGGGCCCGGCGTGAGCTGGACGGCCTGATTGTGCTGCCGGACGTCACGCTGGCGGTCCTCGAGGAAAAGATAGCCGGGGTGCTGGAAGCCGGGCCAAAGGGGTAACGGCGTCTGGTACCTCGATTTTGAGCGGGAGGCACATCCTGGGCTGCGTTCTTGAGGGTGCGCCTCTGTCGATTTCACCCCGCCCCCGGACGGGGCTGTCGAGAGCCGAGCTGGACTCTGTGCGGGCATTTCTGTAGAAGCTGCTGTTTTGCCCTGCTGTCATTCCCGCGTACGATCTATAGGGTTTCAAGCTACTTTGCCCAGCGCCGCAAGTCCTCCCGGTCGACGACCGGATTAACTCTGTGCGGCAACGGATAACTGAAACTGCTGACCGTCGACTCTGCAGATTGGGCAACAGGTGGAAATCACCGTAATGGTGGCGCTGGTTATAACGCTGGCGCTTTTCTTCGACTTCACCAACGGATTTCATGACACCGCCAACGCGATGGCCACGCCCATCGCGACCGGTGCCATCAAACCCAAAACGGCAGTCGCCCTGGCGGCGGTGCTGAATCTGGTGGGCGCGTTTCTTTCCACGGAAGTGGCCAAGACCGTGTCCGGCGGCATCATCAAGGAAGGTTCCGACGGGATTCAGATCACCCCGGACATCATCTTCGCGGGACTGATGGGCGCGATCCTCTGGAACATGATCACCTGGCTGAAAGGCCTGCCGTCCAGTTCCTCGCACGCGCTCTTCGGCGGCCTGATCGGCGCCGCCATCGCCGGCATCGGCATCCACTCGATAAACCTCGAGGGCCTCATGCAGAAGGTGATCCTCCCGGCAATCTTCGCTCCGGTCATTGCCGCCAGCGTCGCCTACCTCTGCACGAAGCTGGCCTACGCGCTGACCGCACGCCACGACCCGGAAACCGGCAGCAAGCTCACCCAGAAGCGCGGCGGCTTCCGCACCGGCCAGATCTTCACCTCCAGCCTGGTCGCCCTCGCCCACGGAACCAACGACGCGCAGAAGACCATGGGCATCATCACGCTCGTGTTGATCGCGGCGGGCACCCAGCAGACCGGCTCCGGTCCCCAGTTCTGGGTCATCGCCGCCTGCGCTTTCGCCATCGCGATCGGCACGTATGCCGGTGGCTGGCGGATCATCCGGACCATGGGATCCGGACTCACCGACGTGAAGCCCGCCCAGGGCTTCGCCGCGGAAAGCAGCACGGCCTCCGCAATCCTTGCCTCCTCGCAGTTGGGATTTGCACTGTCCACCACGCAGGTAGCCTCCGGCTCCGTAATCGGATCGGGCCTCGGCCGCCGCGGCACGTCAGTCCGCTGGGGAACCGCAGGAAAAATTGCGCTCGGCTGGCTCTTCACCCTCCCGGCCGCCGGAATCGTCGGCGCGCTCACCGCAATCCTGGTGAAGACCGGCGTCGTCGGCGTGGTCATCGCCGCCGTCGCGGGCACCGGTGCTGTGCTGTACATGTTCCTCCACTCGAGGAAGTCGCATGTGGGACACCATAACGCCGTCGAGGTCGAAGAAGCCGGCCAGGCCGTGCGCTTCCGCAAGAAGAAGGCCATTGCCGTCAGTCGTAGAAACAACAAGCCGAAGGGCGGCCAGTAATGAAGTGGCTGGAACTCGTGCAGGTCGCGGGCGCAACGCTCGTCGCCGCGGTGACCGTCGTCGTCCTCTACTCCCTCGGAGTCCGGCTCACCGCCATTGCCGGTGACATCCAGGAGAGCAGGCCGGGCTGGGTGCGGCCGCTGTCTTACGTGTGCTTCGGCCTGTGCGGCGTCGCTGTCCTCTTCGGGCTGTACCTGATCATTCCCTATTTCAGCAAGTAGCCGGCTCTGGGCACTCCGGTCCGGAATCGCTAGGCTGGGGCCATGCCGAGCTTCCAGTACTTTGTGGCCTCGTCCCTGGACGGATTCATAGCGACTGCCGATGACAATCTGGACTGGCTGTTGCAGTTCGACGGCTTCGCCGGCGGCAAGGAAAGCTACGACGCGTTCATGGCCGAGGTCGGGTGCATCGTCATGGGCGGCGGAACGTACGCCTGGCTGATGGAGCACGAACCCGGCAACTGGCCCTATCCGACCACGCCGTGCTGGGTCTTCACCCACCACGAACTTTCGGCTCCTCAAGGATCCGACATCACCTTCGTCCGCGGGCCGGTCGGGGAGTTCGTCGAGGACCTCAAGGAGCGGGCCGGCGGGCGGAACGTCTGGATAGTGGGCGGCGGCGTACTCGCCGCGCAGTTCGCCGACGCCGGAGCGCTGGACGAACTGATCATCTCGATCATCCCGGTGGTGCTTGGCAACGGCAAGGCGGTGCTTCCGATGACCGGCCCGACGCAGCCGCTGGAGTTGATCGCCTCCCACGCCATGGGCCGTGGAATCCTGGAGTTGCGTTACGGCTTCGGTGGTCAGCGGGTCTGAGGCGCCGCGGGTCTGAGGCGCCGGTGTTGAGGTTTTACGCGGCGATGTCCCGGATCAGGTTGGTGATGCGCGCAGTGGACAGCCGGCGGCCCTGCTCGTCGGTCATCACGATTTCATGTGTGGTGAGGGTACGGCCGAGGTGGATGGCAATGCACGTCCCCGTGACGGTGCCCTTCGCGATGGCCCGGTGGTGCGTCGCCCCGACCTCTATCCCAAGGGCCTGGCGTTTGGGGCCGGCGTGCATTCCGGCTGCAAAGGAACCCAGGGTTTCGGCGAGGACCACATGAGCCCCGCCATGCAGGATGCCGGCCACCTGGGTGTTGCCTTCCACCGGCATGGTGGCCACCGTGCGCTCGGGGCTTATCTCCAGGAAATGGATCCCCATCTTGACCACGAGGGTGCCAACGCCGTACTGGCCGAGCCAACCATGCATTTCCTCGGGAACTCCCGCGGCCGCCAGCTCTGCCGCAAACGGGCCGGGCGTGAAATTGTCCATCATGCCAACTAGGCTGGCACCTGTGAGTGAAACTACCAAACCTGCCCCTTCCGCCCTCCCCCCTTCCCCCCTCCCGGCAGACGCAGCAGCGGCAGGGGACGCATCCGTCCTGGTCGCTGAACCGGTTCAGAGGCCCCGCCGCTCTGACGCGGAGGTTTCAGCGACGGTGGCGCCGGTGGTTCCCATCACGGACCAGCCCCGCTTGATGGTCCTCGACGGCCACTCCATGGCCTTCCGGGCCTTCTTCGCGCTGCCGGCGGACAAGTTCTCCACTGCCAACGGTCAGCACACCAACGCGATCCATGGGTTTACGTCCATGCTCATCAACCTCATCAAGGAACAGAAGCCCACGCACATTGCCGTAGCCTTCGACGTCTCGGATGAAACCACCCACCGCAAGGCCGAGTACAGCGATTACAAGGGTGGTCGCAACGAAACCCCCCGGGAGATGAGCGGCCAGATCGACCTCATTGACAAGGTCATGCGCGCGTGGGGCATCAAGACGATCAAGCTGCCCGGCTACGAAGCCGACGACATTCTGGCCACGCTGGCCGCCATGGGAGAACGGGCCGGCTACGAGGTGCTGCTCGTGTCTGGCGACCGCGACGCCTTCCAGCTCATCACGGAAAACGTGGTCGTGCTCTACCCGAAAAAAGGGGTGAGCGATATTCCCCGAATGGACGCGGCAGCCATCCAGGAGAAGTACTTCGTCAGCCCCGCGCAGTACTCGGACCTTGCCGCCCTGGTGGGGGAGTCGGCGGACAACCTCCCCGGTGTTCCCGGCGTCGGTCCCAAAACGGCAGCCAAGTGGATCAACCTCTACGGCGGGCTCGAGGGAGTCCTCGAGAACCTGGAGTCGATCGGCGGGAAGGTGGGGGACGCCCTGCGCGAACATGTGGAGTCGGTCAGGCGCAACCGGCGGTTGAACAGGCTCCACACCGATCTGGAACTCCCGGTAACGCTGGACGAGCTTGCCGATCCGCGGCCGGACCAAACAGCCCTCGAGGAGCTGTTCGACACCCTCGAATTCAAGACCATCCGCAGCCGGCTCTTTGCCCTTTACGGCGATGAGGTGCCGGAAAGCGCGGAGCGGGAAAGCCTCGACACGCCGCATTTCGTGACCCCCACCGGGGCGGCTGAGCTGCGTGCCTTCCTGGCCGCAGGCGCCGGGCAGCGATCCGCGGTAGCCGTCGATCTCGTCCCGGGCCGGATTGGCGAGGATGCCGCGGCACTGGCGATCGTCCGTGACGGCGCCGCCGCCTACATCGAGCTGGCCAGCCAGGACGCCGACTCCGAGAACGCCCTGGCAGCTTGGCTCCGGGACCCTGGGTCGGCCAAGGTGATGCACGGGTACAAGGCTGCCCTGAAGGCGTTGACGGCCCGTGGTTTGGCCCTCGAGGGCGTGGTGGATGACACCTCGATCTCCGGCTATCTCATCGAGCCGGACCGCCGCAGCTATGAGCTCGCGGAGTTGGCGCAGCACCACCTCAACATCGGAATCTCCACCGCCGCGGCGAAAGCGGGGCAGCTGGAGCTGGACTTTGATGGCGATGAAGCCGCCGCCGGCGCACTCGTCCAGGTTGCCGCCGTCGTCCACGCCCTGAGCTGCTACTTCGAGGCGGAGCTGAAGGAACGCCAGGCGCAGGAGCTCCTGTCCACCCTCGAGCTTCCGGTCAGCCGGGTCCTGGCCGACATGGAACTCGCCGGGATCTCCATCGACATGCGGCGGATGGACGAGCAGCTGTCCGATCTTGCCAAGGTGATCGACAACGCGCAGGAGCTGGCGTTCGCCGCGATCGGCCACGAGGTGAACCTGGGATCGCCCAAGCAGCTGCAGACGGTGCTCTTCGACGAGCTCCAGCTGCCCAAGACCAAGAAGATCAAGTCCGGTTACACCACCGACGCGGCCTCGCTGAAGAACCTCCTGGAAAAGACCGGGCATGAATTCCTGGTCCAGCTGATGGCGCACCGCGAATCCGCCAAGTTGCGGCAGATGCTGGAGACACTGAAGAAGTCCGTCGCCGAGGACGGCCGGATCCACACCACGTACGCGCAGAATGTGGCCGCGACGGGGCGGATCTCGTCCAACAACCCGAACCTCCAGAACATCCCCATCCGCAGTGAGGAGGGCCGCCGCGTGCGCGGCATCTTTGTAGTCAGCGAGGGCTACGAGTGCCTGCTCTCGGCGGACTACTCGCAGATCGAAATGCGGATCATGGCGCACCTTTCCGGCGACGCGGGGCTGATCGCGGCCTACAGGGAAGGCGAGGACCTTCATCGCTTCGTGGGCTCCAACATTTTCCATGTGCCCACCGAGGAGGTCACCAGCGCGATGCGCTCCAAGGTCAAGGCCATGTCCTACGGCCTTGCCTACGGGCTGACCTCCTTCGGTCTCTCCAAGCAGCTGGAGATTTCCGTGGATGAGGCACGCACCCTTATGAAGGAATACTTCGACAGGTTCGGCGCTGTCCGCGACTACCTCCGCGGCGTCGTGGACCAGGCACGCATCGACGGCTATACGGCCACCATCGAAGGCCGCCGGCGTTACCTCCCGGATCTCACCAGCTCGGACCGGCAACTTCGCGAGAACGCGGAGCGCATCGCGCTGAACTCACCCATCCAGGGATCGGCCGCCGACATCATCAAGCGGGCCATGCTTGGCGTCTCCGGCGCGCTGGCCGAGCAGGGGCTCAAATCGCGCATGCTCCTGCAGGTCCATGACGAACTTGTCCTTGAGGTCGCCACCGGGGAGCGGGAGGCCGTGGAGAGGCTGGTCACCGAACAGATGGGCGCTGCGGCCGACCTCAGAGCGTTCCGCTGGAAGTCCAGATCGGCGTCGGCCCCACCTGGTACGACGCCGGGCATTAGGCTGTTCCGCCCCGGCTTTGCCGGGCGGCGGGATTCACCGGCAGTTCTTTTCACAGGGGGAAGTACGTGGCAGGGCAGTACGAGATCAGGCGGTTCCGGGCGGCAGAGAAGGACGGACCGGGCTACGCCGCGGGCGCGGAGTGGCTCCGCGGCGTCGGCGTCGGCTTCTACGACGACCGGCACAAGGAAGAGTTCGTGGACAAGCTCCTGGCCATGAACCGGGTGGACAACCGGGAACTGACCGGGGTCTACCAGGGTGAGGTGGCGGCCCACTCCCTGGCCAGGGACGTTCCAGTCGCCACCTTCGCGACCTTTCGGAAGGAGCTGAACATCGGTTACGGCCGGCAGCTGCCGGCCCACATGGTCACCTCCGTTACGGTGCGCGGCACGCACCGCCGCCAGGGGCTGCTGCGCCGGATGATGACGGAGGACCTGACGGCCGCCCGCGCTGACGGGATGGCCGTAGCCGCCCTGACGGCCTCGGAAGCGTCGATCTACGAACGATTCGGCTACGGCGTCGCCACCTTTGAACGCATCATCCAGGTGGATACCGGGCCGCGGTTCCGGCTCCGGCATGGCGCCACCGGCCGGGTGGAAATCGCCGACCCCAGGGTTCTGCTGGACCTCGCCCCCGAGGTGTTTGCCCGCGTCCACCGGCATACTCCCGGTTCGCTGGGCCGTCAGGAGGCGTACCGGCAAAGGGTTTCCGGGGCCTGGTCCAAAGACGGTTCCGAGGACGGCGCGGTCAAGTGCGCCCTGCACTACGACGCCGACGGTACTGTGGACGGCTACGTTTCCTACAAGTTTGCCGGCTGGGAGGCCAAACCTCCGATGGTCAAGATTGTGGACCTGCTGGCTGCCACCGACGCAGCGTATCTGGAGCTGTGGCAGTTCCTGGGCAGCATCGACCTGGTGGAGCGGGTCAGCTGGCAGGAGTCACCGGTTGACGATCCGCTGGGCTGGGCGCTGGAGGACGCGCGCTGCATCGAGGCCTCGGACCACCGCGACATGCTCTGGCTCAGGATCCTGGACACCGCGGCGGCCCTGGCGGCGCGCCGCTATACCGCGGACGGCACCCTCGTCCTGCGGATCCTGGACGGCCTCGGACTTGCCGGCGGGACGTTCGAGCTGGTGGTGCGCGACGGCGACGCCACCGTCACCCGGGTGGGGGAGGACCGCGGAACGGATCTGGTCATGGACGTCGCGGCGCTGGGCTCCATCTACCTCGGCGGTGTCTGCCCGGTCACGCTTGCCGCTGCCGGCCGGATCAGCCAGCGCGCCGCCGGAGCAGCGCTGACCGCCCGGCGGATGTTCGCCGTCGAGCGCGCACCGCACTGCCTCACCCACTTCTGAACGGAAAACGGGCGCCCCGCCGGACCGCTCGGCCACCCGTTGCGCTTTGACCGGCGTTGACGTAAACGACTAGACTAAGCGGGCGTGGACTACGTGCGCGCATCTACAATCCACAAATCAGGAAGACCCGGCTGATCGCAGTTGAGACGCCGTGCGTTTGGCTTGCATTCCATAGTGCGGGCGAAGTGGTTTCCCTGACCGACTAACTATCCACAACGGAGCCCCTACTACATGACCATCACCTCCACCGAGAAGCCCGGTACCCCCGTAGTCGCCATTAACGACATCGGTACCGCTGAGGACTTCCTCGCAGCAGTCGACGCCACCATCAAGTACTTCAACGACGGAGATCTCGTCGAAGGTACCGTCGTCAAGGTTGACCGCGATGAAGTTCTGCTCGACATCGGTTACAAGACCGAAGGTGTCATTCCCTCCCGTGAGCTTTCCATCAAACACGATGTTGATCCCGGAGACGTCGTCTCCGTCGGCGATCTGGTCGAAGCCCTGGTGCTCACCAAGGAAGACAAAGAAGGCCGCCTGATCCTCTCCAAGAAGCGTGCTCAGTACGAGCGTGCCTGGGGCGACATCGAGAAGGTCAAGGAAGAAGACGGTGTTGTCACCGGTACCGTCATCGAGGTTGTCAAGGGTGGTCTTATCCTCGACATCGGTCTGCGCGGCTTCCTGCCCGCATCCCTCGTCGAGATGCGCCGTGTGCGCGACCTTGCTCCGTACATCGGTCAGCAGATCGAAGCCAAGATCATCGAGCTGGACAAGAACCGCAACAACGTTGTGCTGTCCCGCCGTGCCTGGCTCGAACAGACCCAGTCCGAGGTCCGCTCCACGTTCCTCAACAAGCTGGAAAAGGGCCAGGTTCGTCCCGGCGTCGTTTCCTCCATCGTCAACTTCGGTGCCTTCGTGGACCTGGGCGGCGTAGACGGCCTGGTACACGTTTCCGAGCTGTCCTGGAAGCACATCGACCACCCGTCCGAGGTTGTCGAAGTCGGCCAGGAAGTCACCGTCGAGGTTCTCGAGGTCGACCTGGACCGCGAGCGTGTTTCCCTGTCGCTCAAGGCTACGCAGGAAGATCCGTGGCAGACCTTCGCCCGCACCCACGCCCTCGGGCAGGTTGTTCCGGGTAAGGTCACCAAGCTGGTTCCGTTCGGCGCGTTCGTCCGCGTTGAAGACGGCATCGAAGGCCTGGTCCACATCTCCGAGCTCGCAGTCCGCCACGTTGAGCTGGCCGAGCAGGTTGTGTCCGTTGGTGACGAGCTGTTCGTCAAGGTCATCGACATCGACCTCGAGCGTCGCCGCATCTCCCTCTCCCTCAAGCAGGCTAACGAGGGCGTTGACGCTGAGAGCACCGAATTCGATCCGGCTCTCTACGGCATGGCCGCTGAGTACGACGAAGAAGGCAACTACAAGTACCCGGAGGGCTTCGACCCGGAGTCCAACGAGTGGCTTGAAGGCTACGAGACGCAGCGCGCCGTCTGGGAGCAGCAGTACGCTGACGCCCAGACCCGCTGGGAAGCACACAAGAAGCAGGTTGCCCAGCACGCTGCCGACGACGCTGCAGCTGCAACGTCCGGCGAGAGCGACTCCGGCACCACCAGCTACTCCTCCGAGCCGGCTGCAACCGAGACCGGTGCAGGCACGCTTGCTTCGGACGAGGCTCTTGCAGCACTGCGCGAGAAGCTGACCGGCAACTAATTTGCCGCCAGCTCCCGAGCGATCGAGGGCTGACTCAAGCGGGCCCCTGCCATATGCAGGGGCCCGCTTTTGCATCAAGACGCCCGGGCCGCGTTGACCCTCGCGGAACTCGGGAGGACATGTCCAGTCCTGGGAGGAATCACGGGGGGACATGTCCAGTCCTGGGTCCGGGGAATGGGCACCATGGGTCTATGCCCAGCGGCGTGGCCCAAGGCTGGGCATGTCCATGCCACGGGTGTGGGACCTACGGGGGGGACATGTCCAGTCCTGGGTCCGGGGAATGGGCACCATGGGTCTATGCCCAGCGGCATGGCCCAAGGCTGGGCATGTCCATGCCGCGGGCGTGGCCCCGGAGGACATGCCCCTGGCAGGAATCACGGGAGGACATGCCCAGTCCTGGGCTCGAAGAATGGGCACTTGGGCACTGTGTCCAGCGGTCGAGGGGAGCATGGGGCATGTCCCCCGGGGGTGCACGTGGGGGAGCCCGCGTCAGAGCAGCGGGATGCGGGCCTTCACCGGCACCGCCGCGGCGCCGGATGCTGCGGCGAACACCAGCTCGGCGCCGGCCCCGCGCAGCAGGGCGAGCGCCGCGCCGTTGCCGGCGGTCGTGTCAGCGTCCAATCCGGTGGCGCCGGAGGCCGCGGCGTGGGCCTTCACCTGCCGCAGGGCCTCGTGGCCGATACCCCGGCCGCGCCAGCCCCGCGCCATCCAGATCCCGGTTTCGAGAGTCCCCGGTCCCGTCCACCTGAGCCGGATGGAGCCGGCCAGCTCCCCGTCGCAGCGGATGGCCCAGCTCTTCTGCTGTGCGGGGCCGTCGAGCCCTGACGCCGCGTGGTGGTATCCGCGGAACCAGCTGATCCGCTCCGAGCTCCAGCCGGCCCCGCTGCCCAGCGGTGGCGTCACCTCGTCGGCATCGGCGTCCCGGATCGCGACAGCCAGGAGGTGCTCCAGCACGTCCTCCCCGACATCCACGAGCGACACGGTAAGGGACAACTCAGCTGATGGGGACATCGACCCACTCCGTTTCTCCGGGCACCAGCACCGCGCGTCCCGCTGACAGGCCCGCGAGCCGCTCAGCGGCCTCGTCCAGCCCGGCCGGATCGTCCGGCAGGGCGATCCTGAGAGTAGTATTCTGCGCCTCGTAACTCGTGTCCGCCATGACATAGCCCGCGGCGCGCAGGTCATTTTCCAGCCGGCCCGCCGCCGTGTGCGGCACTGGAACGGCGCAGATGCGCAGCCGTCGCCGTTTCACCAGCCGCGTCTGGTCCAGGGCAGCGGACACGGATTCGGAGTAGGCCCGTACCAGTCCGCCCGCGCCGAGCAGGATTCCGCCGAAATAGCGTACGACGACGGCCGTCACGTCGCTGAGGTCCGTCACCCCGGGAGCGGTCTCACGTTTGAGCAGCGCCTCCAGCATCGGGGCGCCGGCCGTCCCGGAGGGCTCGCCGTCGTCATTGGAGCGTTGCACGCTCCGGTCTGCCCCCAGGACGAACGCCGAGCAGTGGTGCCGTGCATCGTAAAATTCCTTGCGGAGCCCGGCCAGCACCGACCGGGCCCGTTCCTCGTCTCCCGTGCGGTGCAGCACGGTGATGAACCGGGAACGCTTGACCTCAAACTCGTGCCGGAACTCCGGTTCGGCCAGCGTCGTGTACGCCGTGGCCCGGCTCTCCGCGATCACTGCATCATCTGCCACCGGATCAGTTTAGTCTGGGGGAGTGCTGAAGATCGGGTTAACGGGCGGCATAGCCTCAGGGAAGTCAGTGGTTGCCTCGCGCCTGCGCGATCTCGGCGCGGTGCTGGTCGACGCCGACGCGCTTGCGCGGGAAGTCGTCGAGCCGGGGAGTTCCGGACTGGCGCGGGTCGTCGAAGCGTTCAGCTCCGGAATCCTGACACCGGACGGCCACCTAGACCGCCCCCGGTTGGGAGCCCTGGTCTTCGGCGACCCGGAACGCCTCGCGGTGCTGAACGGCATCGTCCATCCCCTCGTCCGGGAGCGCGCCGCCGCGCTGGTGGCCGGTGCCCCGGCGGGGGCCGTCGTGGTCCAGGACATCCCGCTCCTGGTGGAAACCGGGCAGGGAAGCCACTTCCATCTGGTCCTGGTGGTGGACGCTCCGGACGCGGTCCGGGTGCAGCGGATGGTGCAACACCGGCATATGACCGAAGAGGACGCCCACGCCAGAATGTCTGCCCAGGCCTCGCGGGAGGACCGGTTGGCCGCTGCCGACGTCGTGCTGGACAACTCGGGTTCAAAAGAGGAACTGCGCGACGCCGTGGACCGGCTCTGGAAGTTCCGGCTGGTACCCTTCGCAGCAAATCTGAAGGACCGCCGTGTCGCCCCCCGGACGGGCGGGCCAGTGATCACGACGGCCAAACCGGACTGGCCGGCGCAGGCCGGACGGCTGATCGCGCGCCTGCAGGCAGCGGCCCCGCAGGAGATCGTGGCGCTGGACCACGTCGGCTCCACTGCCGTTCCCGGGCTCGACGCCAAGGACGTTCTCGACCTCCAGCTCGGCGTGTGGGACATGGCCGCCGCGGACCGGATCGCACCGCTGCTGGCCGAAGCCGGGTTCCCGCGCTGGCCGGGGACCGTCTCGGACAATCCCAAGCCGGCCCATCCGGACCCGGCCGACTGGGTCAAGCGGCTGCACGGCAATGCGGACCCCGGCCGGGCCGTCAACGTCCACATCCGGGCCGCAGGGTCGCCGGGCTGGCGTTTTGCGCTCTGCTTCCGCGATTGGCTGCGCGACGACGCCGCCGCCCGGGTTGATTACCTGGCCGAAAAGCGCCGGGTTGCCAGGCGTCACGTCGCGGACAAGTCCACTGCCGGATACGCTGCCGACAAGGAGAGCTGGTTCACCGACTATGCCGCCCCACGGATGGAGGCCTGGGCGCAGCGCACGGGCTGGCAGCCGCCGTCGTACGGCGCAGCCGCCGGAACAGCGGCGGGCGTAGCGGGCGGCACAGCGGAAGGAACCGGCACGGGGACCCGGGGCTCCTCGGGAGCCGGACCCGGTACCGCCCAAAGCTGAATCCCGAATTCTTGTCGCCGCCCGGCGGTAAATTAGATGCATGAGTCTTGCCCAGGAGATCAACCGTGTCGTGGCGCCGTTCGAGGTCATCAGCGAGTTCCAGCCGGCGGGTGACCAGCCGACTGCCATCGCCGAACTGACCGAGCGCATCAAGGGCGGCGAAAAGGACGTGGTGCTGCTCGGAGCCACCGGTACCGGCAAGAGCGCTACGACGGCCTGGCTGGTCGAACAGGTCCAGCGGCCCACCCTGGTGATGGTGCAGAACAAGACCCTCGCCGCGCAGCTGGCCAACGAATTCCGCGAACTGCTCCCGAACAACGCGGTCGAGTACTTCGTCTCCTACTACGACTACTACCAGCCCGAGGCCTATGTCGCGCAGACGGACACCTTCATCGAGAAGGATTCCTCCGTCAACGAGGAGGTGGAACGACTCCGGCACTCCGCCACGAACGCGCTGCTGACCCGGCGGGACGTGATCGTGGTGGCCACCGTCTCCTGCATCTACGGCCTCGGCACCCCGGAAGAATACATTGCCGGCATGGTGACCCTCCGCAAGGGGGCGGAGATGAACCGGGACGCCCTGCTGCGCAAGTTCGTCTCCATGCAGTACGCCCGGAACGACATGGACTTCCACCGCGGCACGTTCCGGGTCCGCGGCGACACCGTGGAAATCATCCCGATGTACGAGGAGCTGGCGATCCGGATCGAGTTCTTCGGGGACGAGATCGAGAACATCTACACCCTGCACCCGCTCACCGGGGAGGTCCTCCGGGACGAGACCGAGATGTACGTCTTCCCGGCCTCGCACTACGTGGCCGGTCCGGAACGCATGGGCCGGGCGATCAAGCGGATCGAGGACGAACTGGCCGAGCGGCTCGCGGTGCTTGAGAGCCAGAACAAGCTCGTGGAAGCCCAGCGGCTCCGGATGCGCACCACCTACGACCTGGAGATGATGCAGCAGATGGGCTTCTGCAACGGCATCGAGAACTATTCTTCGCACATCGACGGCCGCGCCCGCGGGACCGCGCCGCACTGCCTCATCGACTACTTCCCGGACGACTTCCTCCTGGTCATTGATGAATCCCACGTGACGGTGCCGCAGATCGGCGCCATGTACGAGGGCGACATGTCCCGCAAGCGGAACCTGGTGGACCATGGCTTCCGGCTGCCCTCGGCAATGGACAACCGGCCGCTCAAATGGGACGAGTTCCAGGACCGCGTCGGCCAGACCGTCTATCTGTCTGCCACCCCGGGCAAGTACGAGCTCGGCAAGTCCGACGGTTTCGTCCAGCAGATCATCCGTCCCACCGGCCTGATCGACCCCCAAGTCATCGTCAAACCCACCAAGGGCCAGATCGATGACCTCCTGGGTGAGATCCGGACCCGCACGGCAAAGAATGAACGCGTCCTGGTCACCACCCTGACAAAGCGGATGGCCGAGGATCTTACCGATTACCTGCTGGGCCACGGCGTCAAGGTCGAATACCTGCACTCGGACGTCGACACCCTCCGCCGGGTGGAACTGCTCCGCGAACTCCGGATGGGCGTCTTCGACGTCCTGGTGGGCATCAACCTGCTCCGTGAAGGCCTTGACCTGCCGGAGGTATCGCTTGTGAGCATCCTGGACGCGGACAAGGAAGGGTTCCTGCGCTCGGCGACCTCGCTGATCCAGACCATCGGCCGTGCCGCACGCAATGTCTCCGGCGAAGTCCACATGTACGCGGACCGCATCACCGATTCCATGGCCAAGGCGATCGACGAGACCAACCGCCGCCGCGAGATCCAGGTCGCGTACAACACCGAAAAAGGGATCGATCCGCAGCCGCTGCGGAAGAAAATCGCGGACATCACGGATCAGATCGCCAAGGAGGATGCGGACACCCGCGAACTGCTGGCCGCCGCGGGCAAGGCACGCGGCAAGGGCAAGGGCGCTTCCAAGGTCCGGGCCGACGGGCTCGCGGCCGCTCCTGCCGAGGACCTCGTGGGACTGATCGAACAGCTGACCGAACAGATGCACGCCGCCGCCGCGGAGCTCCAGTTCGAACTCGCCGCCCGCCTGCGCGACGAGGTCGGCGAGCTGAAGAAGGAACTCCGGCAGATGCAGTCCGCCGGGCACGCCTAGGGTAAAGTGGTTCGGACGTAGGGGAGTATCCCAAGCGCTACGATCGTCAACACGCACGGCACAGATGCCCTGCCGGGCGTAGCGGGCAGCCAGGCAGTACGACGCCGGCAGTCGGAGAGACTTACACCGCTAATCCGCACCCTGCGAAAGGTATCTTCGTGCCCGAACTTCCTATCTGGTTCGAGGTCGGCTCTTTTGTCGCTCTCGGCATCATCCTCGCCATTGACCTGCTGTTGGTCCTGAAGCGCCCGCACGAGCCTTCCATGAAGGAGGCGGGGCTGTGGGTTTCCTTCTACATCGCGCTCGCCCTCGTTTTCGCGGGCGCCATGTTCGCCTTTACCGGCCCGGAGTTCGGCGGACAGTTCCTCGCCGGCTGGGTGACCGAATACAGCCTCAGCATCGATAACCTGTTCGTGTTCATCATCATCATGGCGCGCTTCTCGGTACCGCGTAAGTACCAGCAGGAAGTGCTCATGGTGGGCATCATCATCGCGCTGATCCTCCGCGGCATCTTCATTCTTCTCGGCGCAATCGTGATTGAACAGTTCAGCTGGGTCTTCTACATCTTCGGTGCCTTCCTGCTATGGACGGCGTGGAAGCAGGCCCAGGATGATGGCGAGGACGAGGAAGACAAGGAAAACCCGCTGATCGCCCGGATCCGGAGGGTCCTGCCGATGTCGGAGAAGTTCGACGGCGGCAAGCTCCGCACCGTCGTGGACGGCAAGAAGGTCTTCACCCCGATGCTGATCGTCTTCGTGACCATCGGCATGACGGACCTGCTCTTCGCGGTCGACTCCATCCCGGCGATCTTCGGCCTCACCCAGAGCGCCTTCATCGTCTTCACCGCGAACATCTTTGCCCTGATGGGTCTGCGGCAGCTGTACTTCCTGCTCGGCGGCCTGATGAACCGCCTCATCTACCTGAAGCACGCCCTGTCCGTGATCCTCGCGTTCATCGGCATCAAGCTCGTCCTGCACGCCATGCACGTCAACGAACTGCCGTTCATCAACGGCGGCCAGCACATCGAGTGGGCTCCTGAGATCCCGACGTTCGTCTCCCTCGGCGTGATCATCGGCACCATCGTCGTGGCCGTCATTGCCAGCCTGGCCAGCTCCAAGGCGTCCAAGGCAAAGCTCGACGCCCGCCTCGAAGAGGACTCCCGCAAGAGCCTCAGCGACGCCGAGTAACTCCGCAGCAGTGCAAGACAGGACGGCGCCGGACCCTCAAGGGTCCGGCGCCGTCCTGTTTGCCGGCCAGGTTTCCGGGCCGGAGCCTACGTCCGGCTATGTATTCGCCGGCTGAGGCGGCCGGGTCAGTGCCGGACCGACCGGGTCAGTGCCGGACCGAGCGGGTCATGCCCAGTAGACGGGCAAAGATCCCCTCGCCGTCATCCGCGATGCCGTCATGGTGGAAGTCCGCAGACTCCCAGACCTGCAGCCCGCGGACAGCGGCCGCGGTCTCGAGCGAGAGGTCCCGGTCGACGTAAATGTCGTCGGTGTAGACGGCGGCGGCCACCGGAACGCTGTTGAGGGCCAAGCGGTCCGGGTCGTACAGCGGCGTCCAGTCGGCTTTTTCCGCCAGCAGTTGCGCGACCTTCCGAAGCGGGCGGAGTGCCGGGTCCTGTTCGAAGTACCACGGATAGACCATTTCACCGGTCAGCAGCGGCTCCGGTACGTCCGGCTGGAACTCGGGAAAATCCTGGAGGACCCGCCAGGCGGCCCAGTCAGTGGCCTCGCCCTGGCCGTAGATGGATTCGTGCATCAGCGCGTACAGCGGGTTGCGGGAGCGGGTGACGAGGCAGCGGACCTGTTCCAGGAAGGCGTCCGAGAGCCTCTCGCCGTCGGGAGTACTGACAAAAGCGTCCTCCAGCAGGTGGTGCAGCGCGTCCACCCGGGTGTTTCCGCCCAGGCATGCGCCCGCCATCTGGAAGCGCTCCACCGTCAGCCGTGAGCCGTCCGGCAGGATCTCCTCGGTCTCCCTCAAGTGCCGGGCAATGCTGCTGACAGCTTGCCGGTCCTCGGGATACCAACCGAAGTATTCGGCGTTCCGGGCGGCGACACGCCGGAAGGTGGCCCGGTACACGCGGTCCGCGGATCCCGTCAGCGGAGCCAGCCCGCCCGTGATGAGGACTTCGCGAAGGCCCTCAGGGGCCGAGGAGAGGTAGCTGAGGGCACAGAACCCGCCATAGCTCTGGCCGTAGATGGTCCAGGGCGCCGAGCCCAGGGCCCGCCGGATGGCTTCGGCGTCCGCGACGATGGAGTCCGCGCGGAAATGGGACAGATACCCGGCCTGGTCCGCTTCGTTGCCCCGCAGGGGGAGCGTGTTGCGGTCGATGACGGAGGACAGGCCGGTGCCCCGCTGGTCCAGCATGAGGATGCGGAAGTCCTTGGCGGCTGCCTTGCTCCAGCCGCCGAGGGCGGGGAGACGGTTGCCGCGCCCGCCCGGACCGCCCTGCAGGTAAAGCAGCCAGGGCAGCTCGGCCGCCTCCTCCTCGCTGTGTTCCGCGGCGACATACTCGCGGGCGAACACGGTGATCGTCTCTTCGCAGCCGGGACTCGGGTCGGCGCCGCCGAAGTGGTCCAGCGGCACCTCGAAATAGTGCTCCACGGTGCGCATGCCGCGATACTCGTGCCGCGCCTTGACGGTATGCGGGACGGTGCCCGGGACGGTGCCGGAGGATCGGCCGCCCTCTGCCTCATACAGGTCCGCGGCGGCGCGCCCGGTCAGCGGCAGATCAGCCACCGGACGGTCAGCCAAAGGTTTGGGCCCGGCGGGAGGTGCCGAAGGATTCCAGCGCGGCTCCGGTGAGCCGGAAGGTGGACCATTCCTCCATCGGCGCGGCACCCAGGTTCTTATAAAAGCTGATGGAGGGTTCGTTCCAGTCCAGGACGCTCCATTCCACCCGCGCATAGCCACGGTCGACGGCGGTCGCGGCGAGGTGCTGCAGGAGGGCCTTGCCGTGGCCCGCACCGCGGGCCTCGGGCGTCACGTACAGGTCCTCGAGGTAGATGCCATGGACACCTTCCCAGGTGGAGTAGTTCAGGAACCAGAGCGCGAAGCCCTGGATGTCGCCGGCTTCGTTCTCGGCCATCGTCGCAAAGATCCGCGGGTTCTCCCCGAACAGCGCGGCCGCAAGCATCTCGGGGGTGTTCCGGACCGCGTCCGGCTCTTTCTCGTAGACCGCCAGGTCGTGGATCATCTGCAGGATTGCGGGGACATCGTTCGCCGTCGCAGGCCGAATTACACTCATTGTTCGAGTTTACTAGTCCCTACAGCCGGTTGACGTCGGTTACCCGCACGACGGCGGTACCGCTCTCATCGGAGGCGGCGAGGTCCACCTGGGCCGAGATGCCCCAGTCGTGGTTGCCGGCCGGGTCCTCGAAGATCTGCCGGACTTTCCACATCCCGGGTTCCTCGGTGATGATCAGCAGGCCCGGTCCGCGGGCGTCGGGTCCGGTGCCGATGTCCTCGTGTTCATCGAAGTAGTCATCGAGGACGTCTTCCCAGCGTTCGGCGTCCCAGCCGGATCCGCCGTCGAGCTCGCCCAGCGCGGCGGCGTCCTCGTCCGCGAACAGTTCCACCCGGCGGAACATTTCGTTGCGGACCATCACCCGGAAAGCCCGGATGTTGGAGGTCAGCGAGGGCGGCGGGGGCGGGGGAGCGTCGTGCGGGGTCGGTGCGGCGCCGGACGTTAGCTCCTCCCATTCGTCCAGCAGGCTCGAGTCCACCTGACGGACCAGCTCGCCAAGCCAGGCGATCAGGTCCTCGAGGTCCTCGCGCAGGAAGTCCTGCGGGACGGTCTGACGGAGCGCCTTGAAGCCGTCCGCAAGGTAGCGCAGCACAATGCCTTCGGAACGCGCCAGGCCGTAGAACTGGACGAATTCGCCGAAGTTCATCGCGCGTTCGTACATGTCCCGGATCACGGATTTGGGCGCGAGCTCGAAGTCGCCGATCCAGGGAGCCGCCTTGCGGTAGACGTCAAACGCCTCGCCCAGGATCTCCGCCAGCGGCTGCGGATAGCTGACTTCCTCGAGCATGGCCATGCGCTGGTCGTAGTCGATACCGTCGGCCTTCATCGCCGCGATCGCCTCGCCACGGGCCTTCTTTTGCTGTGCGGAGAGGATCTGCCGCGGCTTCTCCAGGGTGGACTCGATCACGGACACCACATCCAGGGCGTACGACGGCGACTCCGGATCCAGCAGTTCCAGCGCCGCGAGGGCGAACGGGGACAGCGGTTGGTTTAGCGCGAAGTTGGCCTGCAGATGGATCGTCAGCCGGACGGTGCGACCGTCCCGGCCCTGCTCCCCGGCGGGTATGCGCTCCACGACGCCGGCCGCCAGCAGCTCCCGGTAGATGCCCAGGGCCTTCTTCATCAGCTGCAGCTGGGAGGCACGCGGCTCGTGGTTCTCGGTGAGCAGCCGCCGGGCAGCCTTGAACGGATCGCCCGGCCGTTCCATCAGGTTCATCAACATCGCGTGGGTCACGGTGAAGCTCGACGTCAGCGGGTCCGGGACCGATTCGACGAGGCGCTTGTAGGTGGGCTCGCCCCAGGACACGAATCCCTCGGGCGGCTTCTTCCTGACCACCTGGCGCAGCTTCTTCTGGTCATCGCCGAACTTTGCCGTTGCCTTGGCCATCGCCTTGACGTTTTCGATGACGTGCTCGGGCGCCTGCACCACGACAGTCCCGGCGGTGTCGTAGCCGGCACGGCCGGCCCGGCCCGCGATCTGGTGGAACTCCCGGGAGTTCAACAGCCGGGTGCGGACGCCGTCGTACTTGCTCAGGGCGGTCAGGAGCACCGTGCGGATCGGCACGTTGATGCCGACGCCGAGAGTGTCGGTGCCGCAGATGACCTTGAGCAGACCCGCCTGGGCCAGCTGCTCCACGAGCCGGCGGTACTTCGGCAGCATGCCGGCGTGGTGGACGCCGATGCCGTGGCGGACCAGCCGGTTGAGGGTCTTGCCGAAGCCGGCGGCGAACCGGAAGCCGGCGATCAGCTCGGCGATCTTGTCCTTTTCCTCGCGGGTGCAGACGTTGATGCTCATCAGGTTCTGCGCGCGGTCGATGGCCTCCACCTGGCTGAAGTGCACCACGTAGACGGGCACCTGCTTCGTGGCGAGCAACTCTTCGAGGGTCTCGTGGACGGGCGTCTGCTCGTAGTAGTAGTGCAACGGGATGGGGCGTTCCACGGAACTGACGGTCGTCGTCGGACGCCCGGTCAGTTCGCTGATGCCCTTCTCGAAGCGGCTGACATCACCGAGCGTCGCGGACATCAACAGGAACTGGGCCTGGGGGAGTTCCAGCAGCGGAACCTGCCATGCCCAGCCGCGCTGCGGGTCGGAGTAGAAGTGGAACTCGTCCATGATGACGGCACCCAGTTCCGCGGCGGCGCCTTCGCGCAGGGCCGTGTTCGCAAGGATTTCCGCGGTGCAGCAGATGATCGGGGCGTCCTGGTTGACCCCGGAATCGCCGGTGATCATCCCGACGTTTTCCGCCCCGAAGATCTCGCACAGGGCAAAGAATTTTTCCGACACGAGGGCCTTGATCGGGGCGGTGTAGTAGCTGCGTTGCCCCCTGGCCATGGCCTGGAAGTGAGCGGCGATCGCCACCAGGGACTTTCCCGAACCGGTGGGGGTGGCCAGGATCACGTTGGAGCCGGAGGCCAGTTCCATGACGGCCTCGTCCTGGGCGGTATAGAGGGCCAGCCCGCGGCTCTCTGTCCACTCGACGAAGCGCGTGTACAGCTCGTCCGGATCCATTCCGGTCCTGCCTGGGACTCGCGCGGCCGGGGCGGGGAGCTGATCAACAAGTTTCATCACTGTCCAGCTTAGTGGGCGGAAACCTGCGGCGGATGCTCCTCCCAGAGTTCGCCCCGGGCTGCCGGGTGCGCGCCTGCTTGGACCCGTCCCCGGACGCGGCTAGGCTTCGGAGGTCGCATCCTTGCCGGCCAATGGAGGAACATCGTGAAATGGGATCCCGCCAAGTACGTGCAGTTCGGAGACTACCGCGACAGGCCCTACTTTGACCTGACGGCCCGGATCCATGCGGACAATCCCGGGCTCGTGGTGGACCTTGGCTGCGGCCCCGGCAACCTGACTGCCACACTTGCGGCGCGCTGGCCCTCGGCACAGGTGCTGGGCCTGGATTCCTCACCGGAGATGCTGGCTCAAGCCGCTGGACGGTCGGCCGCCACGCCCAACCTCTCCTTCGGCCTCGCGGACATCACCGGCTGGATGCCCTCGGCAGGAACGGACGTTGTCGTCACGAACGCCGCACTGCAGTGGATTCCCGGCCACCGTGAGCTGCTGCCGCGCTGGCTCGGCGCCCTCAGACCCGGAGCCTGGTTCGCCCTGCAGGTCCCCGGAAACTTCGACTCGCCATCCCACACGCTGATGCGCGGACTGGCGGAGTCCGAGTCGTGGTCCGGCCGGCTCACCGGCGTGCTCCGCCACGACGTCGTCGGCGAAGCCGCCGAATACCTCCGCATCATGCTCGACGCCGGCTGCGACGCCGATGCGTGGGAGACCACCTACCTGCAGCTCCTGCCGGGCGAAAACGCGGTTCTGGAGTGGGTCCGCGGCGCCGGACTCCGGCCCGTGCTGGCCGCTCTGTCCCCGGAGGAAGCCCGCGTCTTCGAGGCCGAGTATTCCGCGCGGCTGGCCGAAGCCTACCCGCCCTCGGTGCACGGAACGGTCTTCCCGTTCCGCCGGATCTTCGCCGTGGCCCGCAAGCGCGAGTGACGATTCCCGGCCCGCCTGGCCCTCGCGTCGCCCTCGGTTCGCACCCCGGAGCGTAGGACAGCGTATGACAAGGAGCAGCATATTGTGACCGGGCTTAGAATGGCGAAGCGGCCGGGGGGCGGCCGCCAGACTGGTCGCGGGTCCGTGCCCTGATGCAGTGATGGAGGTTCGGTGCTTATTGGCCTGATGGGGCGCCTGTTAGCTGCCCGCAAGGTGATCGTGTTTGCCATCGTTCTACTGCAGCTCGCGCAGACCACCGCCAATCTGCTGCTGCCCACCCTCAATGCCGCCATCATCGACGACGGGATTGTCGGCCGGAATCCGGCGATCATCGCGGATTTCGGCGTCCGGATGGCCGTGCTCGCCGCAGTTCAGGTCGCGGCGGCCGTTGCTGCCTGCTACCTGGGCGCCGTCCTGGCCATGGACGTGGGCCGGCAGTTGCGCGAAGAGCTCTTCGCCAAGGTCCAGTCCTTGTCCTCCCAGGAAGTCGCCGCGTTCGGCACCGCCAGCCTGGTGACCCGGGCCACCAACGACGTTGCCCAGATCCAGAACCTTGCCATCCTGGTGTTCACCATGCTGGTCGCCGCGCCCGCCATTTTCCTCGGCGGCATTGTGCTGGCCATGCAGCAGGACCTGGCGCTGTCGGGCATCGTCGCCACCGTCGTGCCGGTGCTCGCCATCATCATGGTCACGATCGTGCGGCGCCTCGTTCCGCTCTACCGGGCGGGCCAGGGGCTCATCGACCGGATCAGCCGGATACTGCGTGAGCAGATCATTGGCGCCAACGTCATCCGCGGCTTCGTCCGGCAGGGCCACGAGATCCGCCGGTTCGACGGCGCCAACAGGGAACTCACCCGGAACAACCTGCACTCGGCCCTGCTCGTCGCCGGGATGATGCCGATGATCATGCTCGTGTTCAACCTGTCCGCCGTCGCCGTCGTGGGGTTCGGCGGGCACCGCATCCAGTCCGGCGAGATGAGGCTCGGCGCCCCTGACCGCGTTCATCGCCTACATCCTGCAGATTCTGATCGCGATCATGATGGCCATGTACGTGTTCATGACCGCCCCGCGTGCGGCGGCGTGCGCGGAACGTATCCAGGCGGTCCTGGATACTGAACCCGCCATCGCAGACGGCCCCGCCCCGGCGGAAGCCGGCCGAGACTGCCCCGCCCCGGAGGACGCCGGCCCCGGGGGCAGCATCGTGGAGTTCCGGAACGTCTCTTTCGCCTACCCGGGCGCCGAGGCGCCGGTGCTTGAGCGCATCAGCTTCAAGGCACTTCCCGGCACAACGACGGCGATCATCGGCGCCACCGGCAGCGGCAAAAGCACGCTGCTGAACCTGCTGCCCCGGTTCCTGGGCACCACCGCCGGGCAGATCACAATCGGCGGCCGCGAGGTCCGGGACCTGCCGCTGGCAACGCTCCGGGGCCTCGTCGCGCTGGTGCCGCAACACTCCTACCTGTTTTCCGGGACTCTCGCCGACAACCTGAGAATGGGGTCGCCGGAGGCCACTGACGAGGAACTCTGGGACGTGCTCGCCACGGCCCAGGCCGCTGGCTTCGTCCGCCGGTTGCCGCAGGGGCTGCGGTCCCCGGTCAGCCAGGGCGGGACCAACTTCTCCGGGGGCCAGCGGCAGCGGCTTTGCATCGCCCGTGCGCTGCTGCGGCGCGCTCCCGTCTACCTGTTCGACGACAGCTTCTCGGCTCTTGACTACGGCACCGATTACCGGTTGCGGAGAGCCCTGGAGCCGCTGCTGCGCGCCGCTACGGTACTGGTCGTCGCCGAGCGCGTGGCCACGATCGTGGACGCCGGACTGATCCTTGTGCTGGAAAACGGCCGCCTCGTGGCGCAAGGTAGCCACCAGGACTTGATGGAGTCCTCACCGAGCCACCAGGAGATCGCAGCTTCCCAGCTCGTGCTGAAGGAGACCCCGTGATCCACAAACCCGGCCTCGAAGAGTTCCTGGCCGGAGCGGCCGCGGCCCCGCCGTCTGATTCCACGCTGCCTGATTCCACGCCGTCCGATTCCCCGCCGTCTGTCCGCTACGCATCGGGGCAGGCTGACCCGGTGGCGTCCCGGGCCGGCTCCGGGTCCCGCCGGCGCACCGGGCGCCGGCTCCTCGGATTGCTCCGGCCGTCCAAGTGGCGGATGGCAGGCGTCATCGCGGCCACCTGCGCCTTCGTGACCCTCAATGTCTTGGCCCCGAAGTACCTGGGAGACGCCACCGATGTCGTGGTTGTCAGCGTCCTGGGCGGAACCTTCAACGAGGCGAAGCTGGCGGGACTGCTGACCGCTGTCTCCCTCATGTACCTGGGGGCCTCGGTCTTCAGCTGGATCCAGGGAGCGCTGGCCGCCACGGCCGTGCAGCGACTGAGCTACGGTCTGCGCTCCTCCGTCGAGGAGAAACTGCATGTTTTGACGTCCGGCCATTTCGACGACCAGCACCGGGGCGAGGTCCTGAGCCGAGCCACCGACGACGTCGACAACATCTCCCAGGCCCTGAACCAGTTACTGAACCAGCTGATCATGTCCCTGCTGATGCTCTCCGCCGCACTCGTGATGATGCTGTGGATCTCACCTGCCCTGGCGGTGATCGCCCTGGTCTCCGTCCCGGTGTCCGCCCTGATCACGGTCCTGGTGGCCCGGAAGTCGCAGGCCAATTTCACCGAACAGTGGGGGGAGCAGTGGGGAGCTGCATGCGCAGTTGGAGGAAGTCTTCACCGGGCATGAGGTCATCAAGGCGTTCGGCCGGCAGGTCGCCGTGGCGGCCGCATTCAGCGGGAGCAACAGGAGGCTCAGCCGGGCCAGCGCCCGCGCCCAGTACGTTTCGGGCGTGGTGCAGCCGTTGATGGTGTTCGTCTCCAACCTCAACTACGTCGCGGTCGCCGTCGTCGGTGCCCTCCAGGTCACGGCCGGGGCCATGACGATCGGGGGTCTGCAGGCCTTCATCCAGTTCAGCCGGCTTTTCAGTCAGCCGATGGGCCAGGTCGGCGGAATGCTGACACTTCTGCAGTCCTGCCTGGCCTCGGCCGACCGGGTCTTCGCCCTGCTGGACGCCGCCGAGGTTACGGCCGGGCCGCTGCCTGGGCCCGCCCGGGAACCCGGCACGCCGGAACCCGGCACGCGGGAACCCGGCACGCGGGAACCCGCGACGCCGGAACCCGGAACGTCCGAACCCGGGACGCCGGGAGCCAGGGGGCGAATCGCCTTCGAGCAGGTCGGCTTCAGCTACCGCCCGGGTACACCAGCGGTGCAGGATCTCACCTTCACCGTGGAGCCGGGGCAGACCGTTGCGGTCGTGGGCCACACCGGCGCCGGCAAGACGACCGTGGCGAACCTGCTCATGCGGTTCTATGAACTGGACGCCGGACGGATCAGGCTCGACGGCACCGACATTGCGGGCATGCCCCACGACGAGCTGCGCTCCGCCGTCGGCGCCGTCCTGCAGGACGCGTGGCTGTTCACCGGCACCATCCGGGAGAACATCGAGTACGGACGGCCGGGTGCCAGCGAGTCCGAGATCCTCGCCGCCGCGCAGGCCAGCCACGCGGACCGGTTCGTCCGCTCGCTGCCGGACGGGTACGCCACCATGCTCGGCAACGACGGCGACTCCCTCAGCCGGGGGCAGCGGCAGCTCGTTTCAATCGCGAGGGCGCATCTGGCAGGGCGCAGCATCCTGGTCCTGGATGAGGCCACCAGCTCCGTGGACAGCCGCACAGAGGTGCAGATCCGCAAGGCGATGCAGCGCCTCCGGCACGGCCGGACGAGCTTCGTGATTGCCCACCGCTTGTCCACCGTCCGGGACGCTGATCTAATTCTGGTCATGGACCACGGACGGATTGTTGAACACGGCACCCATCACCAGCTGCTGGCGGGGCGCGGGCTTTACACCGATCTCTATGAAGCGCAGTTCGCCAGTCGCGAACAGCGCCAGGACCGCCAGGGGCCGGAGCAGTGAATGCCGCCGAGAACGTTGCAGACCGTTTTCCCGGCGTCTGGAAACCAAACCAGGCCAGCTCGGTCCCGCTGTTCGAACAGCTCCGGCTCAACATCATCGAACGGGCGGACAACGGCACACTGGTCCCGGGCACCCGGCTGCCGGCAGTCCGCAACCTTGCCGCCGAACTGGGCGTCGCACCGCACACCGTGGCCCGTGCCTACAAGGAACTGGAGGCGGCCGGAATCGTCGCGACGCGGGGCCGGAACGGCACCGTCGTCTGCGCCCGGGACGAAGCCTGGAGTTCGCTGTCGGCAGCCGCCGCCGACTTTGCGGCCGCGGCCAAGGCCCAGGGCGCCAGCTTCGCGGAGGCCGTCCAGTTGCTTGCCGCCGCCTATGACCGTGCATGACAGCCCGTTAACACACCGGACGGCATTTACCGGGGTGGGACACAGCAGGGAATGGATGTTCGAAGAAGTTTTCGATTAGCATTGGTAGCGTGCCTAAAGCCGTAGCTGAAGATCCCGCCGTTGATGACCAGACCTCCGTTCCGATGGGCTCCGCGCCGATGAGCACCTCAAAACCGGGCCCCGCCATCGACTCCCGCCCCGCGGTCAAGCGTCCGGACATGTCCCGCCTGGTGGTCAAGGGCGCCCGCGAACACAACCTGCGGAACGTGGACCTCGACCTGCCGCGGGACTCCATGATCGTCTTCACCGGTTTGTCCGGCTCGGGCAAGTCCTCCCTCGCCTTCGACACGATCTTCGCCGAGGGCCAGCGCCGCTACGTCGAGTCGCTCTCCGCCTACGCCCGTCAGTTCCTGGGCCAGGTGGACAAGCCCGACGTCGACTTCATCGAAGGCCTCTCGCCCGCGGTCTCGATCGACCAGAAATCCACGAGCAAGAACCCGCGCTCCACCGTGGGCACCATCACGGAGATCTACGACTACATGCGCCTGCTGTGGGCCCGTGTCGGCCGCCCGCACTGTCCCGTCTGCGGGGAGCCGGTGACAAAGCAGACCCCGCAGCAGATCGTGGACCAGCTGCTGGAGCTGCCGGAGGGCACCCGCTTCCAGGTCCTGGCGCCGGTGGTCCGCGGACGCAAGGGCGAATTCGTCGACCTGTTCAAGGAACTGACGGCCAAGGGCTACTCGCGGGCCCGGGTGGACGACAAGCTCATCCAGCTCAGCGATCCGCCCAAGCTGGGCAAGCAGTTCAAGCACACCATCGAAGTAGTGGTGGACCGCCTGGTGGTCAAGGAGGGCATCAGCCAGCGCCTCACCGACTCGGTGGAAACGGCCCTCGGGCTGGCCGAGGGCCGCATCCTGGCCGAATTCGTCGACCTCGAGGCGGACGACCCGGAACGCGTCAGGGCGTTCTCGGAACACCTTGCGTGCCCCAACGAGCACCCGCTCGCGATCGATGAGATCGAGCCGCGTTCCTTTTCGTTCAACAACCCCTTCGGCGCCTGCTCCGCCTGCAGCGGCATCGGCACCAAGCTGGAAGTGGACGAGGAGCTCATCATCCCCAACGGGGAGCTGTCCCTCTCGGAGGGCGCCATCGCGCCCTGGTCCCTTGGGACCGCGACGACGGAATACTGGAACCGGCTGCTCGGCGGGCTCGCCAAGGAACTCGGTTTCTCGATGAAGACCCCGTGGGAGAAGCTCGCCGAGGACATCCGCCAGACCGTGCTGCACGGCAAGGACCACAAGGTCGTGGTGCAGTACCGGAACCGCTTCGGCCGGGAACGCAAATACAGCACCGGCTTCGAGGGCGTCATCCAGTACGTCCACCGCAAGCACCTCGAAACCGACTCGGACAAGGCCCGGGACCGGTACGAGGAATACATGCGGCAGATCCCGTGCCCGGTCTGCAACGGCGCGCGCCTGAATCCGGCGTCGCTCTCGGTGCTGATAAACGGCCATAACATCGCGCAGGTCGCCGCCCTGCCGATGCGCGCATGCGCCGACTTCCTGAACAACCTGGTCCTCACGGACCGCGAGGCCCAGATCGCGCACCAGGTCCTGAAGGAAATCCAGGCGCGGCTGACCTTCCTCCTCGACGTCGGCCTGGAGTACCTGAACCTGGAGCGGCCCTCCGGCACGCTCTCCGGCGGCGAAGCGCAGCGGATCCGGCTCGCCACCCAGATCGGCTCCGGCCTCGTCGGCGTTCTCTACGTCCTGGACGAGCCGTCCATCGGGCTGCACCAGCGCGACAACCGCCGCCTGATCGAAACGCTCACCCGGTTGCGGGACCTTGGCAACACCCTGATCGTGGTCGAGCACGACGAGGACACCATCCAGGAGGCCGACTGGGTAGTGGACATCGGACCGGGCGCCGGCGAGCACGGCGGCATGGTGGTCCACTCCGGGTCCTACAAGGAACTGCTGGAAAACACCGCATCGCTGACCGGCGACTACCTCTCCGGCCGGAAGCAGATCGAGATTCCCCGGAAGCGCCGCAAGTACGACAAGAAGCGGGAACTGAAGGTCGTCGGCGCCAAGGAGAACAACCTCCTGAACGTGGACGCCACCTTCCCCCTCGGCCTGTTCACGGCGGTGACCGGGGTCAGCGGCTCCGGGAAGTCAACCCTCGTCAACGAGATCCTCTACAAGGTGCTCGCCAACAAGCTCAACGGCGCCAAGCAGGTGGCCGGACGGCATAAGTTGATCCAGGGCCTCGAACACCTCGACAAGGTCGTGCACGTGGACCAGAGCCCGATCGGGCGCACGCCGCGCTCCAACCCGGCCACCTACACGGGCGTGTTCGACAACATCCGCAAGCTCTTCGCCGAGACCACCGAGGCGAAGGTCCGCGGCTACCAGCCGGGCCGGTTCTCCTTCAACGTCAAGGGCGGCCGCTGCGAAGCCTGCTCCGGCGACGGCACGCTGAAGATTGAAATGAACTTCCTGCCGGATGTATACGTCCCCTGCGAGGTATGCCACGGAGCCCGGTACAACCGGGAAACCCTGGAGGTGCACTACAAGGGCAAGACCATCGCGGACGTGTTGAACATGCCGATCGAGGAGGGCGCCGAGTTCTTTGCGGCCTTCTCACCGATCGCCCGGCACCTGTCCACGCTCGTCGACGTCGGCCTCGGCTACGTGCGGCTGGGCCAGCCCGCCACGACGCTTTCGGGCGGCGAGGCCCAGCGCGTGAAGCTCGCGGCGGAACTGCAGAAGCGCTCCAACGGCCGCAGCATCTACGTGCTGGACGAACCCACCACGGGCCTGCACTTCGAGGACATCCGGAAGCTGCTCATGGTCCTCCAGGGCCTCGTGGACAAGGGCAACACCGTCATCACCATCGAGCACAACCTCGACGTCATCAAGAGCGCCGACTGGATCGTGGATCTGGGACCCGACGGCGGATCCGGCGGCGGACGCGTCGTTGCCTCCGGCACCCCGGAGCAGGTGGCCAAGTCGACGGAGAGCCACACGGCAGCCTTCCTGGCCGACATCCTGGCCTGAGCCCGCCCGGGCCCTTGCCCGGCGGCAGCCGGCCGCGTTCCGGAACGCCGCCGGCCCGGCAGGGCCAGCACAGCAGGGGAAAGTCCCGCCGATGTATTCCCTGCGGGGAATGCGAGTTTCTGGCATCCCGGCACTCGTGAGAAACTAGGCCGGTGACCCAAACAACAGTGCCCGTGATCTTTGACCTGGACGGCACTCTTGTCGATCCCGCCGGCGGAATAACGGACGGAATCGCGGCGGCCCTCACCGAGCTTGGACTTCCCGTTCCCGGCAAGGCCCGGATGGACGCGATGATCGGACCCAAGCTCAGTCATTCCCTCACCGAGATCGCCGGCGTCCCGGCCGACCAGCTGCAGGCCGCCATTCGAATCTACCGCGCGCACTACGTCTCCACCGGCATTGCCCAGAGCCGGCTGTACCCCGGCGTCCGGGACCTGCTGGAATCCTTCGCCGCCGCCGGACGTCCGGTGGCCGTCGCCACCCAGAAGCCCGAGGGGCTGGCACGGACCGTGCTGGAACACCACGGCATCGCGGACCACTTCGGCACGATCCGCGGCTCCGCCGCCGATGAGGCGGCCGAGGCGGATGCCGCCGCTCCGGCGGGAAAGACCGGGATCGTCGCCGCCGCGCTGGCCGATCTGGAAGCCCAATCCGCCGGGGAACTGCGGCAGGCCGTTATGGTGGGGGACCGCGCGCAGGACGTGGCCGGGGCGGCGGCCAACGGCCTCGAATGCATCGGCGTGGGCTGGGGCTTCGCTCTCGACGGCGAACTCGACGAGGCGGGCGCCGTCGAGATCGTGCAGACCACCACCGCCCTGCACGAGACGATCCTCCGACGGGACGCAGCCGGGACCGTTGCCGGGCTGACCCCCGCCCGGGCGGCGGCCGCGATGGCGTACGTTGCCCGGACCGAAGCCCGGACCGAGGTGTACACCGATGCCAATGTTTGATGCAATCCGCTGGACCACGCGCGGACTCCTCACCTCGACTTGCCGGCCCACCGTCATCGGCCTGGAAAATGTGCCCAAGGAGGGTCCGTTCATCGTGGCCCCGAACCATCTTTCCTTCCTGGACAGCGTGATCGTCCAGGCCCTCATGCCGCGCCCGGTGGCGTTCTTCGCGAAGGCCGAGTACTTCAACACCGGCGGCGTCAAGGGGAAGGTCATGAAATCCTTCTTCGAGTCCGTCGGTTCGATCCCGGTTCAGCGTGGCGAGCAGGCTGCCAGCGTGCAGGCGCTGAAGACGCTGCTGGAGATCCTGGACTCGGGCCGGGGCATCGGGATCTACCCCGAGGGCACCCGTTCCCGCGACGGCCTCCTGTACCGCGGCCGTACCGGCGTCGGCTGGCTGGCCCTGACCACGGGCGCCCCGGTTGTCCCGGTCGGACTGATCGGCACCGAACACCTGCAGCCTGCGGACAGCAAGGCCATCAGGCCGCAGCACTTCACCATGAGGGTCGGCGAGCCGCTCTACTTCCAAAAGACGGGTCCGGACCATTCCCTGCCGGCGCGTCGCCAGGTCACCGACCGGATCATGGACGCGATTGCGGAACTCAGCGGCCAGGAACGCGCCACAGGCTACAACCAGAGCAAAGCCATCGAGTAGGGCGCTGTCCCGGACACCCCCGCCGCCTCAGTAGACTTGAACTGTGGCAGATCCAGCGAGTTACCGACCCCAGACGGGTGAGATTCCGACCAATCCGGGCGTGTACCGCTTCCGCGACCCGCACGGCCGGGTCATCTACGTCGGCAAGGCCAAGAACCTCCGTTCGCGGCTGAATTCCTACTTCGCGAACCCTGCCGGACTGCTGCCCAAGACCTATGCGATGGTCCATGCGGCGAGCAGCGTTGAATGGACCGTCGTCGGCAGCGAACTCGAATCCCTCCAGCTGGAATACACCTGGATCAAGGAATTCAAACCGCGTTTCAACGTCATGTTCCGCGACGACAAGAGCTATCCGTACCTTGCGGTCACCATGGCGGAGAAATACCCGCGCGTCCAGGTACTGCGCGGCGAACGCCGCAAGGGCACCCGCTATTTCGGCCCGTACACCGCCGGCGCCATCCGGGACACCATGGACACGCTGCTGCGCGTGTTCCCGGTCCGCAGCTGCAGCGCCGGAGTCCTGAAACGGGCTGAAGCCAGCGGCCGGCCATGCCTGCTGGGCTATATCGACAAGTGCTCGGCCCCGTGCGTCGGGCGCATCTCGGCGGAGGACCACCGTGCCCTCGCCGAGGATTTCTGCACCTTCATGGGCGGCGAAGCCAAGCCCTTCGTCACGAGGCTCGAAAAGGAGATGGCTGCCGCCGTCACCGAACTGGACTACGAGCGGGCGGCCCGCATCCGGGACGACATCGTCGCGCTGAAGAAGGTCTTCGAGCGCAACGCCGTCGTCCTGGCCGAGGGCACCGACGCGGACGTGTTCGCCCTGCACGAGGACGAGCTGGAGGCCGCCGTCCAGGTCTTCCACGTCCGTGGCGGCCGGATCCGCGGCCAGCGCGGCTGGGTCGTGGAAAAGGTCGAGGACTCCACCACCCCGGATCTGGTGGAACACCTGCTCCAGCAGGTCTACGGCGAGGAGGCCGAAAGCCAGGGACGGCTGCCGCGGGAAGTCCTGGTCCCCGCGGAACCAAGCAACGCCGTCGAGCTCGCCGAATGGCTCAGCGGCCTCCGCGGGGCCCGCGTGGATATCCGCGTCCCGCAACGCGGCGACAAGGCCGCCCTGCTGTCCACCGTCCGGGACAACGCCGAGCACGCCCTGAAGCTGCACAAGTCGCGGCGGGCCGGCGACCTGACCATGAGGTCCCAGGCGCTGCAGGAACTGCAGGAGGCACTGGATCTTCCCGTGGCGCTGATGCGGATCGAGTGCTTCGATATCTCGCACGTGCAGGGCACCAACGTCGTCGGCTCCATGGTGGTGGTCGAGGACGGCCTGCCGAAGAAGTCGGACTACCGGAAGTTCTCCATCAGCGGCGCCGCCGCCAACGACGACACCGCCGCGATGCATGATGTGCTGACCCGCCGCTTCCGGCACTATCTGCAGGAGAAGGCGGAGCATGCCGACGCCGCAGCGCAGCCCGGCCAACAGGCGCCGCTCAACGCCGCTGCCGACGCCGCCGGGCTTACCGGCGCCCTGACCGACACCACGACGCCCACGCCGCGGGCGAGGTTCGCCTACCCGCCCAACCTTGTGGTGGTCGACGGCGGCAAGCCCCAGGTCAACGCGGCCGCCCGTGCGCTGGCCGAACTGGGCGTCGACGACGTGTACGTCGTCGGCCTGGCCAAGCGGCTCGAAGAGGTCTGGCTGCCGGACAGCGACTTCCCCGTGATACTCCCGCGCGCCTCCGCCGGGCTGTACCTGCTGCAGCGCATCCGCGACGAAGCGCACCGCTTCGCGATCTCCTTCCACCGCCAGAAACGCGGCAAGGCCATGACCGTGTCCGCCCTCGACAGCGTCCCGGGGCTGGGCGCATCCAAGCGCAAGACACTGCTGGCGCAGTTCGGCTCGGTCAAAAGCATCAAGGCGGCGACGCCAGCGGAGCTCACCGCGGCAAAGGGGATCGGACCCTCCCTCGCCGAGGCGATCGTGCGGCACTTCAGCCAGGAGGACGCCGCCGGGGCCCCCGCCCTGCCGGCCATCAACATGACGACGGGCGAAATCCTGGAATCTTAGCTAGCCCCAGCAAACTTAGCTAGGGTAAGGACTTGGGAAACGGCACGTCCGGTCGCGCGGAAGAGGCAGACCGGATGGCCGCGGCAAAGAATTGTTCAGCAGAACGGGGCTTCACAGATGGCAGAGTCGACGGCAGGATCCGGCACGGAAACGGACCGCATGACGCCGGTCAAACCCGATGAGGCGGAACTGCTCGTGGTGACCGGCATGTCGGGAGCCGGGCGCAGCACTGCATCGGACGCACTGGAGGACCACGGCTGGTACGTCGTGGAGAACCTTCCGCCGCAGATGCTCGGCACGCTCGCCGAACTGGTGTCCCACGCACCCCGCTCCATCTCCAAGCTCGCCGTGGTGATGGACGTCCGCAGCAAGGAGCTGTTCGCTGACATCCGCGCCGCACTCCGCGCCCTCGAGGCCAGCGGCGTCACCTTCCAGGTGCTCTTCCTCGACGCGGACGACGGCGTCCTGGTCCGCCGCTTCGAACAGGGCCGGCGCCCGCACCCCCTGCAGGGCGGTGGCAGGATCCTCGATGGCATCGCCGCCGAGCGCGAACTGCTCCAAGAACTGCGGACTTCTGCCGATATCGTCCTGGACACCTCGGCCCTGAACGTGCATGGACTGGCCACCGCGATCACCGAGCTGTTCAGCGAAACAGGACCGGTGGCGTTGCGCCTGAATGTCATGAGCTTCGGTTTTAAGTACGGCCTTCCGGTGGACGCGAACTTCGTGGCGGACGCCCGCTTCATCCCCAACCCGCACTGGGTCCCGGCGCTGCGTCCGCACACCGGCCTGGACATGGACGTCAGCGACTACGTGCTCGAGGCCCAGGGCGTCAGCAACTTCGTGGAGCGCTACGTCCTGGCCCTCGAACCGGTGTTGGACGGCTACCGGCGTGAGAACAAGCACTACGCAACGATTGCCGTCGGCTGCACCGGAGGGAAGCACCGCTCGGTCGCCGTCGCCGTCGAACTTTCCCGCCGGCTCGCGCAATATCCGCGCGTCACCGTGACCACCACGCACCGGGACCTGGGCCGGGAATAATGGCGCTGCTTACCGGCCCCCTGCCGCTCGTCCCGCCGGCCAGCCCTGCTTTCGCCAGCCAGCAGGACAAGGGCCCCTCCGTGGTCGCGCTCGGCGGCGGTCACGGCCTCTCCGCCTCACTGTCCGCCCTGCGACTGCTTACCTCGGAACTGACCGCCATCGTCACCGTGGCGGACGACGGCGGATCCTCGGGGCGGCTGCGCGAAGAGTACGGCGTCCTCCCGCCCGGAGACCTGCGGATGGCGCTTTCCGCCTTGTGCGACGACACCGACTGGGGCCGCACCTGGCGCGATGTCATGCAGCACCGGTTCCTGCCCGGCAAGGGCCGCGGCGGGTCCCTCGACGAACATGCCATGGGCAACCTGCTGATCGTGACGCTCTGGGAACTCCTCGGCGACACCGTGGCCGGCCTCAGGTGGGCCGGTGCCCTGCTGGGCGCCCGCGGCGAGGTCCTGCCGATGTCCAGCGTCCCGCTCACCATCGAGGGCCAGGTCCGCGTCTCCGCCCCGGACGGCACCTCGGTGCTGCAGACCCTCAGCGGTCAGGCGAAATGCGCGGTTGCCGGTTCGCTGGAGCACGTCCGCCTGCTGCCCGAGGACGCCCCGGCCTGCCTGGAAGCCCTCACGGCCATTGAACTCGCGGACTGGGTCATCCTGGGCCCGGGCTCCTGGTACACGTCCGTGCTGCCGCACCTGCTCCTGCCGGAAATGCGCGAAGCGCTCTGCAACACCCAGGCGCGGCGCTGCCTCACGATGAACCTGGCCACAGACACCAAGGAAACCCTTGGAATGACTGCCGCGGACCACCTCCGCGTGCTGCGCGAGTACGCCCCGGAGTTCTCGATCGACATCGTCCTGGCAGATCCGGCATCGGTCCCGGACCTCCGCGAGTTCGAGCAGGCGGCCGGGATGCTTGGTGCCGAGGTCGTCTTGGGTAAAGTGGGGGCGTCGAGCCGTCGGCCGATCCACGACACGCTGCGTCTGGCCACGGCCTACCACGACATTTTCGGGAACAGTTAGGAAAGGTGCCATGGCACTGACAGCATCAGTCAAGGAAGAACTTTCCCGGCTGGACATCAAGAAGTCCTCCGTCCGGAAGGCTGAAGTGTCGGCCATGCTCCGCTTCGCCGGCGGACTGCACATCATCTCCGGCCGGATCGTGATCGAGGCCGAAGTCGACCTCGCCTCTACGGCACGTCGGCTGCGCGCCGCCATCGCCGAGGTCTACGGACACCAGAGCGAAATCATTGTGGTCTCCGGCGGGGGATTACGCCGCGGGAGCCGCTATGTGGTCCGGGTCGTGCGGGACGGCGAAGCCCTGGCCCGGCAGACGGGCCTCCTGGACGCCCGCGGACGACCCGTCCGCGGCCTCCCGTCGGCAGTGGTGAACGGTTCCGCCTCCGACGCCGAAGCGGTCTGGCGCGGAGCTTTCCTCGCCCACGGCTCGCTCACCGAACCCGGCCGCTCCTCCGCCATGGAGGTCACCTGCCCGGGACCGGAGTCGGCGCTGGCCCTGGTCGGCGCCGCGCGGCGCCTCGGCATCCAGGCCAAGGCCCGCGAGGTCAGGGGAGTGGACCGCGTGGTGATCCGCGACGGTGACACCATCGCCGCGTTGCTGACCCGGATGGGCGCCCACGACGCGCTGATGGGCTGGGAGGAACGCCGCATGCGCAAGGAAGTCCGGGCCACCGCCAATCGGCTGGCCAACTTCGACGATGCCAACCTGCGCCGTTCCGCCCAGGCCGCCGTGGCGGCGGGCGCACGGGTGGACCGCGCCCTCGAGATCCTCGGCGACGACGTCCCGGAACACCTGAAATACGCCGGCGAACTGCGCGTGGCGCACAAGCAGGCCAGCCTGGACGAACTTGGCAGGCTCGCCGATCCCGTCATGACCAAGGACGCCATCGCGGGCCGGATCCGCCGGCTGCTGGCGATGGCGGACAAGCGCGCCCAGGACCTCGGCATCCCCGGCACTGAGGCCAATGTGACTCCGGACATGCTGGACGAGTAGGCGCGCCCCTAGAATCGGATCCAGACGGTGGAAATACCTCAGCAGCAGCGGAGGTTATGCCCACCGGTTCCGGATTCACCACAGACTTCCGGGTGCCACACCATCCGGATGCACAATCCCAGAGTTACCAAACCGGACAACCCGTCCACGACATTGGAGGATTTTGTGACCGAGTACGTACTGCCCCAACTCAGCTACGACTATGCAGCGCTGGAACCCCACATTTCCGCGCGGATCATGGAGCTGCACCACAGCAAGCACCACGCCGCCTACGTGACCGGCGCCAACAACGCCCTGGCCCAGCTGGCGGAGGCCCGCGAGAAGGGCGACTTCGCCAACATCAACCGGCTGTCCAAGGACCTCGCTTTCCACACCGGTGGCCACATCAACCACTCCGTGTTCTGGAACAACCTCTCCCCGGACGGCGGCGACAAGCCGGAGGGTGAGCTTGCGGCGGCCATCGATGACGCGTTCGGTTCTTTCGACGCGTTCCGCGCCCAGTTCAGCGCTGCCGCTCTCGGGCTGCAGGGCTCCGGCTGGGGTTTCCTCGCCTACGAGCCGATCGGCGGCAACCTGGTCATCGAGCAGCTCTACGACCAGCAGGGCAACGTCGCACTGGGCACCACTCCGCTGCTGATGCTCGACATGTGGGAGCACGCCTTCTACCTGGACTACGTCAACGTCAAGGCGGACTACGTCAAGGCCTTCTGGAACATCGTGAACTGGGCCGACGTCGCCAAGCGCTTCGAGGCCGCACGCAGGAACGCCACCAGCCTCATCAGCCTCTGACTGTGAGGTAGCCCGTAGCGACTTGTAACAAAGCTCACAATTCGCGCCGTCGAGCCCGAATCGTGGACAGCCTGCCCCCGCACTTGCGGGGGCAGGCTCAGTTAAACGTAAGATAGGTCACGGAAGGCGGTTAGCCTTCAGCAATGTGGCTGGTCGCCCTCCGATCTGGTAATCATCTCTGCCCAATGGCGTGCGGGATCTGTTAGTTGGCTTGAACGCCCGCTCAACTAGTCGTGCTTGCAAAAGCACCAAGGAGACTGAAAACGTGACGACCCGTATTGGTATCAACGGCTTCGGCCGCATCGGCCGCAACTACTTCCGTGCCGCCCTGGCCCAGGGTGCAGACCTTGAGATCGTTGCAGTCAACGACCTCACCAGCCCGGAAGCCCTCGCCCACCTGCTCAAGTACGACTCTGTCGGCGGGCGCCTGCAGGAGACCATCGAGGTCAAGGACGGCAACATCGTCGTCGACGGCAACATCATCAAGGTCCTCGCCGAGCGCGATCCGGCAAAGCTTCCCTGGGGCGAACTCGGCGTCGACGTCGTCATCGAGTCCACCGGCTTCTTCACCAAGGCTGCGGATGCACGGAAGCACATCGACGCCGGCGCCAAGAAGGTCCTGATATCCGCTCCGGCCTCCGATGAGGACATCACCATCGTGATGGGCGTCAACGACGGTCTTTACGACCCGGCCGCGCACCACATCATCTCCAACGCGTCCTGCACCACCAACTGCCTCGGCCCGCTGGCCAAGGTCATCAACGACTCGTTCGGCATCGAACGCGGCCTGATGACCACCATCCACGCCTACACTGCCGACCAGAACCTGCAGGACGGCCCGCACCAGGACCTCCGCCGCGCCCGCGCCGCCGGCGTCAACATGGTCCCCACCTCCACCGGTGCCGCCAAGGCAATCGGCCTGGTCCTGCCGGAGCTCAAGGGCAAGCTTGACGGCTACGCCATCCGCGTCCCGGTCCCGACCGGTTCCGCCACCGACCTCACCGTCACCGTGGCCCGCGAAACCACGGTCCAGGAAGTCAACGCCGCCCTCAAGGCCGCTTCCGAAACCGACGCGCTCCGGGGCCTGCTGACCTACACGGACGAGCCGATCGTCTCCTCCGACATCGTCGGCGACCCGGCGTCGTCGATCTTCGACTCCGGCCTGACCAAGGTGATCGGCAACCAGGTCAAGGTTGTTGCCTGGTATGACAACGAATGGGGCTACTCGAACCGCCTCGTGGACCTTACGGAGCTTGTCGCAGCCAAGCTGGGCTAGGGTAAGACACATGACATTCCACACCCTCAACGAACTGATCGCTGATGGTGTCCGCGGGCGGTACGTTCTGGTCAGAAGTGACCTGAACGTGCCGCTCGACGGCTCTACAGTGACTGACGATGGCCGCATCAAGGCCTCCCTGCCAGTGCTGGCGAAGCTCACGGACGCCGGTGCCCGCGTACTGGTCACAGCACACCTCGGCCGCCCCACGGGCGCCCCGGAAGAGAAGTACTCGCTCGAGCCCGCCGTGTCGCGGCTGGCCGGGCTTGCTTCGTTCAAGGTCTCTCTTGCGAAGGACACCGTCGGCGAATCGGCGAAGGAACTCGCTGCTGCGCTGCAGGACGGCGAAGCCCTCGTGCTCGAGAATGTGCGCTTTGACCCCCGCGAAACATCCAAGGACGACGCCGGGCGCGGTGCGTTCGCGGAGGAACTGGTGGCCCTGACGGGATCCAACGGCGCCTTCGTGGACGATGCCTTCGGCGCGGTGCACCGGAAGCATGCCAGTGTGTACGACGTCGCCACCCGGCTGCCGTCCTACCAGGGCGACCTGGTCCGCACGGAGGTCGAGGTGCTGCGCAAGCTCACCACGGAAACCCAGCGCCCCTATGTCGTCGTCCTGGGCGGCTCCAAGGTCTCGGACAAGCTCGCCGTGATCGACAACCTGATCGGCAAGGCTGACACCATCCTGGTGGGCGGCGGCATGCTGTTCACCTTCCTCGCCGCCGCGGGCCACAAGGTGGCAGGCAGCCTGCTCGAAGAGGACCAGATCCCGGTGGTGCAGGATTACCTCAAGCGCGCCGCGGATGCCGGAACCGAATTCGTTGTCCCGACCGACGTTGTCGTGGCCAGCAAATTCGCCGCCGACGCGGAGCACGAGACAGTCCGTGCCGAAGCGATCGAGGACAGCAGCTTCGGCAGCCAGGGCATCGGCCTGGACATCGGCCCGGAATCGGCGGCCGCGTTCGCGGAACGGATCAAGGGCGCCAGGACGGTGTTCTGGAACGGTCCGATGGGCGTTTTCGAGTTCCCGGCGTTTGCCGCGGGCACCCGGGCCATCGCCCAGGCCCTGACGGAAACGAATGGGTTCACGGTCGTCGGCGGTGGCGACTCCGCCGCGGCGGTGCGGACCCTCGGCTTCGCCGATGACCAGTTCGGGCACATTTCCACCGGCGGGGGCGCCAGCCTCGAATACCTTGAAGGCAAGGAACTCCCGGGCCTGAGCGTCCTGGACCGCTAAGTACTGGACCGCTAAGCACTCCAGCCGGCAGCGCGCCCGTCCCGCACTTCGCGGAGCGCAACTCCACGGGCGCGCCGCCGGCTGTTTCCCTGACTGACTAATTTAATCCGCACCTTTTGGAGACCATGTGACCACGTCCACCAACGGCAAGTTCGACCGCAAGCCCTTCATCGCAGGCAACTGGAAGATGAACATGGACCACGTCCAGGGCATCACCCTCCTGCAGAAGCTGGCCTGGACCTTGTCCGACGCCAAGCACGACTACAGCCGGGTGGAGGTTGCGGTGTTCCCGCCGTTCACGGATCTCCGCGGCGTCCAGACCCTCGTCCAGGGCGATGAGCTGGACGTTGCCTACGGCGGCCAGGACCTCTCGCAGTTCGACTCCGGTGCCTACACCGGCGACGTTTCCGCCCAGTTCCTCGCCAAGCTCGGCTGCCGCTATGTCCTGGTGGGCCACAGCGAACGCCGCACCATCCACAACGAGTCCGATGAGGTGCTCAACGCCAAGACGAAGGCCGCCTTCCGCCATGGCCTGACACCGGTGCTCTGCGTCGGCGAAGGCCTGGAGGTCCGGCAGGCCGGCACCCACGTGGAGCACACCCTGGCCCAGCTCCGCACCGACGTCGAAGGCCTTCCGCCCGAGCAGGCCGCCGACCTGGTTGTCGCTTACGAACCGGTCTGGGCGATCGGCACCGGCGAGGTCGCCGGGCCCGAGGATGCGCAGGAGATGTGCGCCGCCATCCGCGCCGAACTGGCCACCCTCTTCGGCGCGGACGTTGCCGCGAAGACCCGGCTGCTGTACGGCGGTTCGGTCAAGGCCAACAACGCGGCGTCAATCCTCAAGGAACGCGACGTGGATGGATTGCTGGTCGGCGGTGCCAGCCTTGATGCTGCCGAGTTTGCTAATATTGTCAGGTTCGAGAGTCATTTGCTGACGGATTAGTCCGGACACAGCTTTGACCCCCGCAATCCAATCCTTCTGAAAGGCCGTCGTGGACGTTCTTCATGTCATTCTGCAGGTCCTCCTGGGCATTACCAGCCTCCTGCTGACTTTGCTCATCCTGCTCCATAAGGGGCGTGGCGGCGGCCTGTCCGACATGTTCGGCGGCGGCATGAGCTCCGGACTCAGCTCGTCCGGTGTGGCCGAACGGAACCTCAACCGCTTCACGGTCATTCTGGGTATCACCTGGGGTGTGGTGATCATCGCCCTCGGCCTGCTGATGCGTTTCAGCACCGGAGCCGATTCCTAGGAATTCTTCTCCAAAAATTCCATATGCGGCCCTTATGGCCCTCCCGGCATCGGGAACTCCGAACTACACTGTCGCTGGTTGCATGCACATTGCAACAGTCCAGTAGCCAGGAGTTCCCGATGCTGCATTCTGCTTCCGGATTCAGGGGCATCCGCGTTGGTGCGACCGAAGGGGCCCCGCCCCGCCACGAGCCACTGGGCGGGGCTGGCGTAGGCCAGCCCCGCCTCCGTGTCTCCTACCGGTGCGCCAAGGGCCACGAGACTGCCCTCGTGTTCGCCCAGATGCCCGAGGAACAGCTTCCCGGAGTCTGGGACTGCCGCCGCTGCGGCTGCACCGCCACGCGCGACGAGGCCCAGTTCGGCCTTGAGGAATCCCCGGTGGAAGGCTATAAGAGCCACCTGGAATACGTTAAAGAACGGCGCTCCAGCCAGGACGCCGAAGACGTGCTGGCTGGAGCGCTGGAGCGACTACGAGCCGGACGCACCCTTCCTGACTAGCTGCGCCGGGACGCGTGCGGCCGCGTTTTCGTCGATCAGCCACAGGGTTTCCTTCCGGCCACGGGGACCGGCCGCCGGAACCTGCACCGGATTCGCACCGGCGAGTGCCAGCCCCACGGCGCCGGCCTTGTCCTCGCCCGCTACGACCATCCACACTTCCATGGCCGTATTGATTGCCGGCAGGGTCAAGGAGACCCGGCCCGGCGGCGGCTTGGGCGAATTGCGGACGCCCACTACCGTGAGCTCCTTCTCGCGGATGCCCGCCTGCTCGGGAAACAGGGACGCCACATGCGCATCCGGTCCCACACCCAGCAGGACGATGTCGAAGCGGGGGAGCGTGCCGGGGTTTTCCAGCCGGTCGTCGGACATGTCGGCGGCGTGTTCGGCCGCTGCGGCTTCGCCGAGCCGGCGGGCGTAGTCTTCAGCGGCCTCTTCCGGAGTGCCGAATTCCCCTGCCGCTCCCGGTACGTGCACCCTGGCGGGATCCACCGGGATGTGAGCGAGCAACGCCTCCTGCGCCTGCCGCGCGTTGCGGTCGGCGTCGTCGGCGGCGACAAAGCGTTCGTCGCCCCACCAGAAATTGACCTTTGACCAGTCGACGGCGGGGGCCGCCGGTGACTCTGCCACAGCCTTGAGCGAACCGATTCCCATCGTGCCGCCGGTAAGTACCACAGTCGCCTCGCCGTGCTTGTCCTGGATATCCACGAGCTTGGTTATCAGGCGGGCCGCGATCGCAGCCATCAGAACGGTCGAGTCGGGATGGATGCTTACTCTGGGATCATCGCTCACTGGGACGGACACTCCTTAGGTTCGTGCGTGGAAGTCCCATAGTAATCACTTCACCGAACACTTCGTCCGGATCCAGCCGGCGCAGTTCTTCGGCCAGGCAGTCCTTGAGGTTCCGGCGCGGCAGCGAAATGCGCTGCGCGGGCTGTCCGGGTTGCGTCAGCTCGGCCACCGTCAGGGCCGGGCGGAACAACTGGATGTCACCGCCGGCGCGGCTCAGGCGCACCCGCCGGATGCCCGTGCCGGCCGGATCCGCCACGATCGTGACCGGAACGTCCAGGGCCAGCGTGAGCCAGGCCGCGAGCAGAACCGTGCTGGGGGAGTCCGAGGCGCCTTCGACGGCGACGGCCGTCACCGGTGAGTCGTCCACCTGGTCCAGGGCCGCAGCCAGCTGGATCCGCCAGTTCGTCAACCGGGTCCAGGCAAGGTCCGTGTCACCGGCCTTGTAGGTACGCCGGATGTTGTCCAGGGCAGCCTGCGGTTCCGGCTCGTTGGCGGAATCGGTGATCCGACGGTGCGCGATCCGGCCGATCGATGTCTCGCAGGCGTTCTTCGGTGCTCCGTGCGGCCACCACGCCACGATCGGCGCGTCCGGCAGCAGGAGCGCGGCCACGAGCGACTCGCTTTCCTCCGCGAGTTCACCGTAGCCGCGGAGCAGGATCACCTCGGAGGCGCCGGCGTCGCCGCCGACCCGGATCTGGGCATCCAGGCGGGTCGGGGCCGAGGAACCGGCGTCGGCGAGGACGATGATCCGGCAGGGGTGCTCCCGGCTGGCCTCGTTGGCGGCCTCAATCGCCTCCTCCTCCAGTCCGGACTTGGTGACGACCACGAGGGTCAGGACCCGGCCCAGGGCAATCACGCCGCCCTGCTCACGCAGCGCCATGATCTTCTTGGAGATCTTGGAGGTTGTTGTATCGGGAAGATCTACGATCATGGCCTTCTCCAGGTTCGTCCGTCACGGGCAAGCAGCTCGTCCGCCGAAGGAGGTCCCCAGCTGCCGGGGGCGTAGGGCTCCGGCCGTTCGTCCAGGCCGGCCCAGTACTCCTCGAAGGGGTCCAGGATCTTCCAGGACAGCTCGACTTCCTCGTGCCGGGGGAAGAGCGGCGGCTCGCCCAGGAGCACATCGAGGATGAGCCGTTCATAGGCTTCCGGGCTGGACTCGGTGAAGGAATGGCCGTAACCGAAGTCCATCGTGACGTCGCGGACTTCCATCTGCGTGCCCGGGACCTTGGAACCGAAACGGATCGTGGCGCCCTCGTCGGGCTGCACCCGGATCACCACGGCGTTCTGGCCGAAGTCGTCCTCACCGTGGTCCGTGAAGAGCAGGTTCGGGGCGCGCTTGAGCACCACGGCGATCTCCGTCACCCGGCGGCCCAGCCGCTTGCCTGCCCGGAGATAGAACGGCACACCGCTCCAGCGGCGGGTATTGATGTCCACCCGGATCGCCGCGAACGTCTCCGTTTTGGAGTCGGCCGGAATGCCCTCTTCCTCCAGATACCCGACCACCTGCTCACCACCCTGCCAGCCGCCGGTGAACTGGCCGCGGGCGGAATGGCTGGACAGATCCCGGGGCAGCCGGACGGCGGCGAGGACCTTTTCCTTTTCGGCGCGGAGATCATCCGCGTTAAAGGAGATCGGTTCCTCCATGGCCGTCAGCGCCAGCAGCTGCAGCAGGTGGTTCTGAATGACGTCGCGGGCTGCGCCCACGCCGTCGTAGTAGCCGGCCCGGCCGCCGGTGCCGATGTCCTCGGCCATGGTGATCTGGACGTGGTCCACATAGTTGGCGTTCCACAACGGCTCAAAGAGCTGGTTGGCGAAGCGCAGCGCCAGGATGTTCTGCACCGTCTCCTTGCCGAGGTAATGGTCGATCCGGAAGACCGCGTCCGGCGGGAACACCGACTCGACGATGTCGTTGAGCTGCCGGGCCGACTCGAGGTCGTGCCCGAACGGCTTTTCGATGACCACCCGGCGCCACTTGTCACCCTCCGCCTGGGCCAGTCCGTGCTTCGAGAGCTGACGGCAGACCAGCTCGAACGCGTTCGGCGGGATGGACAGGTAGAACGCATGGTTGCCCCGCGTTCCGCGATGCTCGTCCAGCTCGTAGAGCGTCTTGCCGAGCCGCTCAAAGGCGTCGTCGTCGTCGAACTCGCCCTGCACAAACCGGATGCCCTCGGACAGCTGTTCCCAGACCCTTTCGTCGAAAGGCGTGCGGGAATACGCGATGACGGACTGCTTCACCTGCGCGGCAAAGTCGTCATCGTCCCACTCCCGTCGGGCAAAGCCCACCAGGGCAAAGCTCGGCGGCAGCAGTCCGCGGTTGGCGAGGTCATAGACGGCCGGCATGAGTTTCTTGCGGGCGAGGTCCCCGGTCACTCCGAAGAGGACCAGCGACGACGGCCCGGCGATGCGGTTCAGGCGGCGGTCACGGGGATCCCTGAGCGGGTTCTGCACCCGGCCCGGGGAATTCCTACCGCCGTTGTAGGTTTCTGGCATTGTTCGTAAGTGCCTTAGCTTTCGGTGGAGGATACTGCCTGGCCGGCCAGGGCCGCGACCAGTTCCTGCAGCTGGCGCACGCCGGAGACGCGGTCCGTCAGGTGCAGGCGGAGGACCGGACGGCCGTGTTCGCTGAGTACCTGCGCGTCGCCGGCGGCCTGGGCGGAGATCAGTTCGCCGAAGCTGAAGGGGAGGCCCGGGATGGCAAGATCGGTTCCAGCCGCGGCCGTCACCTGCAGGAACACGCCGATCGCGGGTCCGCCCTTATGGAACTGCCCGGTGGAGTGCAGGAACCGCGGACCCCAGCCGAACGTGACCGGACGCCCGCTGCGCGCCGCCAGCTGGTCCCGGACACCTTCCAGGGACGCGTAGGCGAGACGGTCAAAGTAGGCCTGGACGCTCAGGTAGCCGTCCGGGCCAAGTTCTCCCAGCAGTGCGCTGACGGCTTCGGCTGCCGTGCCGGCACCGCCAAGCCATTCCCCGCCGCGGACCTCGATGGCGCCGTCCGTATAGTTCGCCGGGGTCGGCTCCGGCTGGGCGTCCAGCAGCCCGCGCGCCGCGACCTTAGCGGTCTCGACATCGGGCTGGTCGAAGGGGTTGATGCCGAGCAGGCGGCCGGCCACCGCGGTGGCGAACTCCCAGGCCATCATCTGGGTGGGGAGCCCGCCCGCGATGGCCACCTCGTTCTCACCGAGTTCGATACCAGCATCCGCGGCGACGAGGCGGATCACGAGCACGTCGGGAGCGCCTGCGGTGGCTTCCGGCGAATCCGGTCCGGCGACGACCGGCAACACACCGGTGCCGAGCTTCCCGGTTGATTCGGCGATGAGCTGTTCGGCCCAGTCGGCGAAGCCGGCAATGCCCGAGCCGTCCTCGGCGATGACGATCTTGTTGCGCAGCGGGTGGGTGCCGCCCAGCGCCGTACCGAGGGCGAGTCCGATGTTCTCCTCGGAGTCATCGTTGAGAACCTCGGCGGCTTCCTCGGCCTCGTCCAGGAAGGCCTGGATGTCGACGCCGGCAAGACCACAGGGCACCAGCCCGAACGCGGTGAGGGCAGAGTAGCGGCCACCGACGTTCGGATCGGCGTTGAAGACGGCACGGTAGCCGGCCGCGCGGGCGGACTTGTCCAGCGGGGAACCAGGATCCGTGACGATGATGATCCGGTTCCTGGCGTCAAGGCCGGCTTGGGTGAAGGCGTGTTCGAAGATCCGGCGCTGCGAGTCCGTCTCCAGGGTGGAGCCGGACTTCGAGGACACCACGATCGCGGTTTCGGTCAGCCGGTCCGCCAGCGCGGCCGCGACCTGATCGGGGTCGGTGCTGTCCAGCACGGTCAGCTCCACGCCGGCGGTCCCGGCAATCACCTCGGGGGCCAGCGAGGATCCGCCCATACCGCACAGGACAATCCGGTGGACGCCCTCGGAACGGAGGGCGTCGCGCAGCGTCAGGATGTCCGCAACGAGCGGCTGCGAGACCGTGGCAGCCTCAACCCAACCGAGCCGGACGGAAGCCTCCGCTTCGGCGTCGGGACCCCAGAGCGTGGGGTCCTTGGCAAAGATCCGGGTGGCAACCTTGTCCGCCAGCAGGGCCGGGAGGTGCTGTTCGTGGGCCTGGCGGGCAGCGCCCGTGGCGTCGTAGCTGAGAGTCGTCATCGTGGACTAGGCGTCCTTCCGTGCGGCGGCAAGGGCGCCCTCGACGTCGGCCAGCAGTTCCTTCCAGCTGGCCACGAACTTGTCGAGGCCTTCGGACTCGAGCACCGCGACGACGTCGTTGTAGGAGATGCCCAGCGCGTCGAGCGCGTTGAGGGTGGCGTTGGCGTCGGCGTAGCCGCCGGTGATCGTGTTCCCGGTGACCACACCGTGGTCGAAGGTGGCGTCCAGGGTCTTCTCCGGCATGGTGTTCACGACGCCGGGGGCGACGAGTTCCGTGACGTAGAGGGTGTCCGGGTAGGCCGGGTCCTTCACGCCGGTGGAGGCCCACAGCGGGCGCTGGGGCAGCGCGCCGGCTTCGGCCAGGAGCGCCCAGCGCTCGGTGGCGAAGAGTTCCTCGTAGACCTGGTAGGCGAGGCGGGCGTTGGCGACGCCGGCCTTGCCCTTGAGGGCGCGGGCCTCGTCGGTGCCGATCGCGTCGAGGCGCTTGTCGATCTCCGAGTCCACGCGGGAGACGAAGAAGGAGGCCACGGAGTGGATCCTGGCGAGGTCATGGCCGTTGTCCTTGGCCTGCTCGAGGCCGGACTGGAAGGCGTTGATGACGGCGCGGTAGCGCTCCAGGGAGAAGATCAGCGTCACGTTCACACTGATGCCGGCCGCGATGGTGGCGGTGATGGCCCCGAGGCCTTCGAGCGTGGCGGGGATCTTGATGTGGACGTTTTCCTTGTTGACCTGGCCGTGGAGTTCCTTGGCCTCGGCGATGGTGCCGGCGGTGTCCCAGGCCAGGCGCGGGTCGACCTCGATCGAGACGCGGCCGTCGACGCCCTTGGTGGCAGCGGCCACCGGGGCGAACAGGTCGCAGGCGTCGGCGACGTCGGACGTCGTGATCGCGAAGACGGTCTCCTCGACGCTCGCGCCGGCGGCGGCCTTGGCGGCGATGAGGGCGTCGTAGTCGTGGCCGGTGGTGATGGCCGCGTGGAAGATGGACGGGTTCGTGGTGACCCCGACGACGTTCTTCTCTTCGATCAGCTTACGCAGCGTGCCGGTGGCGAGACGGCCGCGGGAGAGGTCATCGAGCCAGATGGAAACGCCGGCGTCGGAAAGCTGCTGGGTGGGGGTGGTAGTCATGTGAAGCTCCTGAAAGTCTGGGGCCGCCGCCGGCAGTTGGGGCGGCGGCCCGGAAAACGGGGTGGAAATCAGGCGGAGAGGCCGGCGAGGGATTCCTTGGCGGCCGCGGTGACGGCTTCGGCGGTGATGCCGAACTCCTGGAAGAGGCGCTTGTAGTCGGCGGAAGCGCCGAAGTGCTCCAGGGAGATGGAACGGCCGGCGTCGCCGACGAATTCCTTCCAGCCCAGCGCGAGGCCGGCTTCAACCGAAACGCGTGCCTTGACCGCGGCGGGCAGGACGGCCTCACGGTAGGCGCCGTCCTGCTTGTTGAACCATTCCACGCAGGGCATCGACACGACGCGGGTGGGGATGCCCTCGGCCTGCAGGGCGTCCCGGGCGTTGACGGCGAGCTGGACCTCGGAGCCCGTGCCGATCAGGATGACCTGCGGCTCGGCGGTGGCGCCGTCGGCGGAGGCTTCGGCCAGGACATAGCCGCCCTTGGCGACGCCGGCGGTGGAGCCGAAGGTATCGCCCTCGGCCTCGCCGGTGCCGCGGGCGTACGTCGGGATGTTCTGCCGGGTCAGCACGATTCCGGCAGGGTTTTCGTGGTTTTCCAGCATGACCTTCCAGGCCGCGGCGACCTCGTTGGCGTCGCCGGGGCGGACGACGTCCAGGCCCGGGATGGCGCGGAGCGACGCGAGCTGTTCGACCGGCTGGTGGGTGGGTCCGTCTTCGCCCAGGCCGATCGAGTCGTGCGTCCAGACATACAGTGACGGCACACCCATCAGGGCGCCGAGGCGGATGGCCGGGCGCTGGTAGTCGCTGAAGATGAGGAACGTGCCGGAGAACGCGCGGGTGCGGCCGTGCAGGGAAATGCCGTTCACGATGGACGCCGCGGCGTGTTCGCGGATGCCGAAGTGCAGCACCCGGCCGTAGGGGTTGCCCTTCCAGGCCGCGGTCTGCCGGGACGCCGGAATGAACGACGGCGCGCCTTCGATCGTGGTGTTGTTCGACTCGGCGAGGTCGGCGGAGCCGCCCCACAGCTCGGGCATGACCGGGCCAATCGCGTTCAGGACCTTCCCCGACGCGGCACGGGTCGAGACGTCCTTGCCGGCGTCGAAGACGGGGAGGGCGGCGTCGAGTTCGGCCGGGAGCTTGCGGGCCTCGACGCGCTCGAGCAGGGCGGCGCCCTCGGGGTTGCCGGCCTGCCAGGCCTCGAACGCCGCCTGCCATTCGCTGCGGGCGGACGCGCCGCGCTGCAGGACTTCCCGGGTGTGGGCCAGGACGTCGTCGTCAACCTGGAAGGAACGCTCCGGGTCGAAGTCCAGCACCTTCTTCAGTGCCGCGACTTCCTCGGCGCCCAGGGCGGAGCCGTGGATCTTGCCGGTGTTCTGCTTCTTCGGTGCCGGGTAGCCGATGATGGTCCGCAGCGACACGATGGACGGCTTGTTCGTTTCGGCCTTCGCGGCAAGGAGGGCGGCGTGGAGTTCCTGCACATCCTCCTGGTATTCGCCGGTGCGGGTCCAGTCCACGCGCTGGACGTGCCAGCCGTAGGCCTCGTAGCGGCCCAGGACGTCCTCGGTGAACGCGACATCGGTGTCGTCCTCGATCGAGATGTGGTTCTCGTCGTAGATCACGACGAGGTTGCCGAGTTCCTGGTGCCCCGCGAGCGAGGACGCCTCAGAGGTGACGCCTTCCTGCAGGTCGCCGTCGGAGGCGATCACCCAGATGGTGTGGTCGAACGGGCTGGCACCTTCGGCGGCGTCGGCGTCGAACAGACCGCGCTGGCGGCGCTGTGAGTAGGCGAAGCCGACCGCGGACGCCAGGCCCTGGCCCAGCGGGCCGGTGGTGATCTCCACGCCGGCGGTGTGCTTGTACTCCGGGTGGCCCGGGGTCAGCGAACCCCAGGTGCGCAGCGCCTGCAGGTCCTTCAGCTCCAAGCCGTAACCGGAGAGGAACAGCTGGATGTACAGCGTGAGGGACGTATGGCCGGGGGAGAGGATGAAGCGGTCGCGTCCCAGCCAGTCCGGGTTCTTCGGGTCATGCCGCATCAGCTTCTGGAACAACAAATACGCGGCCGGAGCCAGGCTCATCGCGGTGCCGGGGTGGCCATTACCGACCTTCTCCACAGCGTCCGCAGCAAGCACGCGGACAGTGTCCACCGCACGCTGATCCAAGCTGGTCCATGACAGGTCTTGCTCTTCCAAATGTGGCACGAAAACCGGGCCCCTCTCTGTGCTGATGGCGGGTGGACTGGGCAGTTCCGTCCGGGCACAGTTCGGTGCCCGCTGAGGTACGTACCAGCCGTTCACCATCGAAACGTTGATCTATCATTCAGTCGCGTGGGCAGCTGCCAGTGTGCAAACACACACCTGAGCAGATCCGGGCCGGCATTCCGACTGCCGCCCGTGCGCGCTGATCTGCAGATAGCTTAGCCCTATTCCGCCTGTCGGGTGCCGTATATCTCACTAATTGGACCGGATTTCGGCTTATATGAATCACCGCCCGTCCCGGCGGCGGTGAGACAGCGTTAACCGGCCGGAAATCAGGGCCCGTCCGGGCGGACCCGGGGGCCGTGGGGCCGTGGGGCCGTGGGGCCGTGGGGCCACGGTATGATGGTTCGTGGCTACCCAGGGGGGCGAGGACACGCCCGTACGTTGCGCGTGGACCCCTTCGATATGCAACGCGCGTTGCGAAACCGGCCGGACTGAACAGCCAGACAGAACAGAGTGACTGCCATCGTGAGCACAACCGATACGCCGCTGAACGCCCCTCCGATCCCCGCTGGGATCGGCTTCTCCCGCAAGGCCAAGGCCTACCTGGCGCTCACGAAACCCCGCGTCATTGAACTTCTGCTCGTCAGCACGCTGCCGACCATGATCTATGCGGAGCGCGGTTTTCCGCCTATCGGGTTGATCCTGGCTACGCTCGTGGGCGGCGCCTTCGCCGCCGGGAGCGCCGGTGCCTTCAACTGCTACATCGACCGCGACATCGACAAGCTCATGCACCGCACGGAGAACCGGCCGCTGGTGACGGGCGAAGTCACGCCCCGCGAGGCGCTGGTCTTCTCCTGGCTGCTGGGCGCCGCCGCGATCGCGATCCTTTGGTTCGGGGCCAACCCGCTCTCGGCATGGCTCGGTCTCGGTGCCATCGTCTTCTACGTGGTCATCTACACCATGATCCTCAAGCGCCGCACCGCGCAGAACATCGTCTGGGGCGGGGCCGCCGGCTGTTTCCCCGTGCTGATTGCCTGGGCAGCCGTGACCAACACCGTGGAGTGGCCCGCCGTCGTGCTCTTCATGGTGATCTTCCTCTGGACCCCGCCGCACTACTGGCCGCTCTCGATGCGCTACGGCGAGGACTACCGGAACGCCAACGTGCCGATGCTTGGGGCCATCGCCGGCGCCAAGGTCGTCTCGGTGCAGGTTGTCCTGTACGCCTGGGCCATGGTGGCGTGTTCCCTGCTGATGATTCCGGCCGGCGGCGCCGGCTGGGTCTACACCGTCACCGCCGCCGTCGCGGGGGCCTGGTTCCTCTACGAGTCACACGCCCTGTACCGGCGTGCGCAGGGCGGGGATGTGTCCAACAAGGGCGCCATGAAGGTCTTCCACGGCTCCATCAGCTACCTGACCCTGTTGTTCATCGCCGTGGCCGTGGACCCGTTTGTCGGTTCCGCCATCGTCGGAGGCTAAGCACCCCCTCCGCTACGAAAGACGCTCCCCCACCAGGTGGAAGGGAGCGTCTTTCGTTGTACCGCCGGACTGAGGCGGTCATCCCAGGGCACCTCTCGGGCGGTGGGGGCCTACTTCACCGGGCTGTAGCGGGCCAGGTCCGCGGTGTTGGTCGCCGCGCTCATCAGCAGGGCCGCGCCCAGCATGTGCGCTCCCACGAGCAGCGCCGGGATGCCGTTGTAGTACTGGCTGAATCCGATGGCCGCCTGGAGCAGTGTCACGCCCAGGAGCAGGAAGACGGCGCTACGGAACGGCCCGGAGATCCGCCCGCGAAGCACCAGGAACAGTCCGAACATTGCCCCGGCTGTTATCAGGTAGGCGGGCACGGCGTGGATGTGTGAGAACAGGTCCCAGTCCAGGTTGTTCCGCGGAGCGTCGGCGTCGCCGGCGTGCGGACCGGCCCCGGTGACCACGACGCCCAGGCAGACGGCGATGGCGGAGAACAGCGCGACGGCGGTCATCACCGGACGTGCGGCACCCGGCAGGGCGTCCAGTTCGGCGGTCCGGAACTTACCGGTGCGGCCGTGGGCGCGGTTGACCAGCAGGGTGGCGAGGACAACGAGGGCCATGGAGACCAGGAAGTGCAGGCCCACCACCCACGGGTTCAGTTGGGTCAGGACGGTGATGCCGCCGATCACCGCCTGCGCCGGGATGCTGGCGAGCAGGCCCGCGGCCAGCAGGAACAGGTCCCGGCGTTCCTTGCGGAGGTTCCACAGGTACACGAGCATCAGGACGGCGACGGCGGCCAGCGCGAAGGTCAGGAGCCGGTTGCCGAACTCGATGATGCCGTGGATTCCCATTTCCGGAGTGTTCACCAGCGAGGCATCCGTACAGCGCGGCCAGGTGGGGCAGCCAAGGCCCGAGGCGGTGAGCCTCACGGCACCGCCGGTCACCACGAGCACCGTCTGGCCGATCAGGGACAAAACAGCCAGCCGCTTGACCGTCTTGTCGACGGTGACGGGCAGCCGGGAGGTGATCCCGGAGACGATCCGGGGTGGGCGTGACACCGTACTCACAGTTTTCTCAATTCCACTTGAACCAACGGGTTGCCGCTCCGCCGGCGATGGCCGTCCAGAACAGCAGGACAAGCACGGCGGCGGCGTTGATGCTGCCGTGCAGGAAAGCGTCCCTCAGGGCCTGACCCAGCGCACCGGAGGGAAGGAAATGCACCACGGCCTGCGCCAGCGCCGGCAGCCGTTCGGCCGGGATCACGATCCCGCCCAGTGCCCCGAGCAGGATCCACAGCAAATTGGTGATGGCCAGGGTCGCTTCCGGCCGGACCGTTCCGGCGACCAGCAGGCCGAGCGCCGTGAAGGACGCGGCCCCCAGCACCAGCAGGGCCAGGCCCGGCAGCCAGCCTGCAGGCTCGGGCTGCCAGCCCAGCCACAGGGCCACCGCCGTGACCACAACCACCTGCAGGAACAACACAGCCAGCACGGCGAGGACCTTGCCGGCGATCAGGCCGGCGCGGCCCAGGGGGGTCGTGGAGAGGAACCGCAGGACGCCGTAGCGGCGGTCGAAGCCCGTGGAGATGCCCTGGCCGGTGAACGCCGTGGACATGGCGCATAGGGCCAGGATGCCCGGGACGGCGACGTTGATCCGGCTAGAACCGAGCCCGTCCAGCATCGGTGTGACGGTCAGCCCCACCATCGCCAGGAGGGGGAGCACTACTGCGAGGATCAGCTGCTCGCCGTTCCGGAGCATGGTGACCGTCTCGTATTTGCCCTGCAGCACGATCCGCCGCAACAGGGGAGCCGGGGCGCTGCCCAGCGGGACGCCGGGAGCTGGGCTGCCCAGCGGGGCCCGGCCATGCGCTGCACCGCCGGAGGGCCTGGCGCCGGAAACGCGGGTCATCGGATCTCCCTTCCGGAGATGTCCAGGAAGACGTCCTCGAGGCTGCGTGCCTCAAGGCTCAGGGAGCTGGGCATGATCCCGTGCGCGGCCCACCACGCGGTGATCGCGGCCAGGTCGTTGGGCGTGAGGACGCCCGTGGCGGTGTAGCTGCCGGCCCGCGCCTCGGTGACGTCGACGCCGTCGGGCAGCACCCCGGTGAAGTCCAGCCCCGGTTCGGCCTCGAACAGGAGGGTACGGATGTGCTGTTCGCCAGCGGACGGGAGCCGGTGCTGCAACAACTGGGCGACGGTGCCTTCGGCGACGTTCCGGCCGGCGTCGATGATGTAGACGTAGTCGGCCAGGCGCTGGGCGTCGTCCATCAGATGGGTGGTCAGGATGATCCCCATTCCGCGGTCGCGGAGTTCCGAGATCAGCTCGAACACGAGGTGGCGGGACTGCGGGTCCAGGCCCGCGCTTGGCTCGTCCAGGAAGAGCACCTCCGGATTACCGGCGAGGGCTGCGGCGAGGGCGAGCCGCTGCTTCTGCCCGCCGGAAAGCCGCCGGACCGAGGTGCGGCTGAAGCTATCGATCCCGAGGCGGCCGATCAACTCCTCGACGGGCCAGGGATCGTGGTACATGCCGGCGATGTGCCTTAACAGGGGAATGGGCCGGGCCGACGGCGGCAGCCCGCCGTCCTGCAGCATTACTCCGACGCGCGCACGCAACCCGGCTCCTGCCGTATCCGGATCCTGGCCGAGCAGGCTGATACTCCCTGCGGTACGCTTTTGCAGGCCCTGGGCGCATTCAAGGGTGGTCGTCTTGCCGGCTCCGTTGGCACCCAGCAGGGCCGTAACCTGTCCGCGTTCGGCGACGAGGGAGAGTCCGCTGACCACCCGCAGCATCTTGCCGTCGAGGGTGGGCAGTGGACCAACATCCTTGACTAGCCCGCTGATGGACAGGACGGGGGATTCGGGAGATCGCACCAGAGCATTCTACGCGATGTAGTACTGCACGGTCGGGCCGCCGGTCGGCTGCGGAGGGAAGCCATACCTTACTGGAACGCGGGACTAAATTACGACATGATTGTGTTGTGTATTCCATGAGCCCCTCCTCTTCTGCTGCCCTTCCCGGGCACGGTGCGACACGCGCGCCGCAGGTGCCCTCCGCTCCCGTAGCAGCGGTGCATGCTGCCGACGCCGATGAGCGCACCCGGGACCGCGTGCTGAACGCCGTCCTGGAGCATGGACCCATCAGCGCCGCCGAACTGGGCGACCTGCTGGGCTTCACGCCCGCCGCAGTACGGCGTCACCTGGACCACCTTTCCCGCGATGGTGTCATCGAGGTCAAGCGGGTAGCCCGCGCCGGCGCCGGACGCCCCGCCCGCCGTTACGTGCTCAGCTCCCAGGGCCAGTCCAGCCTCGGGAACGACTACCTCGACATCGCCAAGATTGCATTGCGGCGGCTCGGCGAGATGGCAGGACCCGAGGCGGTGCGCCAGTTCGCCGTCGAGCGCTTCGGCGAAATGGAACGCCGCTACGCTCCTGATGTCGAGCAGGCCGGCCCGGACATCACGGCCCGCGCCCAGGTGCTCTCCGAACTGCTGGGCCGGGACGGCTTCGTCGCATCAGCGGCCTCGATCGAAGCCAAGGCACCCCTGCCGGCGGCACTCTCCAGTGTCCAGCTCTGCCAGGGACACTGCCCCATCCAGCAACTCGCCGCAGAGTTCCCCGTGTTCTGCGAGGTGGAGACCGAAGTGTTCTCCAGGCTGGTCGGCGTCGACGTCCGCCGGCTGTCCACCCTGGCGCGCGGCGGCCACGTCTGCACCACCCACATACCTACCGGCCGTCCGGCCGTCACGAGGCTGCACAGCCCCGAAAGCACGCCGGTCAGCCTGGACCAAGTATCCAACCATCTGCAAGAAAGGCCGTGATGACGGACCAACTATCAGAGAAGAAGGTTGCCGAAACTACTGTGATCTCGGAGATTCTGGAGAAGAATCCCGAGCTCCATGGAATCGGCACCTACGAATACGGATGGGCCGACAAGAACGACGTCGGCGCCAACGCCCGCCGTGGTATCAACGAGGACGTTGTCCGTGACATCTCGGCCAAGAAGAACGAGCCGGAATGGATGCTCGATCTTCGCCTCAAGGGCCTGAAGTACTTCGACCGCAAGCCCATGCCCACCTGGGGCGCGGACCTGTCCGGCATCGACTTCGACAACATCAAGTACTTCGTGCGGTCCACCGAGAAGCAGGCCGCCACCTGGGAGGACCTCCCCGAGGACATCCGGAACACTTACGAGAAGCTGGGCATCCCGGAAGCCGAGCGCAGCCGCCTCGTCTCCGGCGTCGCGGCGCAGTACGAGTCCGAGGTCGTCTACCACCAGATCCGCGAGGACCTGGAACAACAGGGCGTCATCTTCCTCGACACGGACACCGCGCTGCGCGAACACCCGGAGATCTTCCAGGAGTACTTCGGCACGATCATCCCGGTGGGCGACAACAAGTTCGCCTCGCTGAACACGGCGGTCTGGTCCGGCGGCTCCTTCGTGTACGTCCCCAAGGGCGTCCACGTCGACATCCCGCTGCAGGCATACTTCCGCATCAACACGGAAAACATGGGCCAGTTCGAGCGCACCCTGATCATCGCCGACGAGGACTCCTACGTCCACTACATCGAAGGCTGCACCGCGCCGATCTACACCTCCGACTCGCTGCACTCCGCCGTGGTCGAGATCATCGTGAAAAAGGGCGCCCGCGTCCGCTACACGACCATCCAGAACTGGTCCACGAACGTGTACAACCTGGTCACCAAGCGCGCCATCTGCGAAGAGGGCGCCACGATGGAGTGGATCGATGGCAACATCGGCTCCAAGGTCACCATGAAGTACCCGGCCGTCTACCTGGTGGGCGAAGGCGCCAAGGGCGAGACCCTGTCCATCGCTTTCGCCGGCGAGGGCCAGCACCAGGACACCGGTTCCAAGATGGTCCACATCGCGCCGAACACCAAGAGCTCCATCGTCTCGAAGTCGGTGGCCCGCGGCGGCGGCCGTGCTGCCTACCGGGGCCTCGTCCAGGTCCGTGAAGGCGCCAAGCACTCGGCCAACACGGTCCGCTGTGACGCCCTGCTGGTGGACACCATCAGCCGTTCGGACACCTACCCGTACATCGATATCCGCGAGGATGACGTGACGATGGGGCACGAGGCCACGGTCTCGCGCGTCAGTGAAGAGCAGCTGTTCTACCTGATGTCCCGCGGCATGCGCGAAGACGAGGCCATGGCGATGATCGTCCGCGGCTTCATCGAGCCCATTGCCCGTGAACTGCCGATGGAATACGCCCTCGAGCTGAACCGCCTGATTGAACTGCAGATGGAAGGATCGGTCGGTTAATGACTGACATCACTACTGAAAAGGCCCGCATCGGCGCGCCGTCAGCCCAGCCGTTCATCAACGGTTTCACCGAAGAAGGCGAAAGCCTTTCGCCGCTCAACGCTGCCGCATCCAAGTCACCGCTGGCGGGAGACGCCGTCAAGCGCCACTCGCACGGCGGCGGCGTCGGCGTTCCGGACAGTTCCCGCGCCGGCCGCCTGACGTCCTACATGCTGGCGGACTTCAAGCCGCTGACCGGTCTGGAGGAGGACTGGCGGTTCACCCCGCTCAAGCGCCTCCGCGGGCTGCACAGCGAAGTCCTCAACGGGGCCGCACCGTCCGTCGCCGTCACGGCCCCGGACTCCGTCACTGTTGAGACCGTCGGCCGCGATGACCGCCGGATCGGGTCCGCGGCCATCCCCGAGGACCGCGTCTCCGCCAACGCCTGGGAGAACTTCACCGAGGCCACGGTCATCACCGTGCCCGCCGAGGTCCAGGCCGAGGGTGAGGTCAGCGTTGTGCTGACCGGCCGGGGCACCGAGGCTTCCGCGCAGCATGTTGTAATCGTGGCGGAGAAGTTCTCCAGGGCCGTCGTCGTCCTGGATCACCAGGGCAGCGCCGTCGTCTCGGAAAACATCGAGATCCTCGTGGAGGACGGCGCACAGCTGACCGTCATCTCGCTCCAGGAATGGAACGACGACGCGGTGCACGCCTCCTCCCAGCAGGTGAAGCTCGGCCGCGACGCCAAGTTCAAGCACATCGTCGTCAGCCTCGGCGGCGACTTGGTGCGCGTCACGCCGTCGGCCCGTTTCACCGCTCCCGGCGCCGAAGTTGAACTCTTCGGCCTGTACTTCGCCGACGCCGGCCAGCACCTTGAGCAGCGCCTGTTCGTCGACCACGCTGTCGCCAACTGCAAGTCCAACGTGCTCTACAAGGGCGCCCTGCAGGGCCGCAACGCGCACACCGTCTGGGTGGGTGACGTTCTGATCCGGAAGGAAGCAGAAGGCACCGACACCTATGAGGCCAACCGCAACCTGGTCCTCACCGACGGCGCCCGCGCTGACTCCGTGCCGAACCTGGAGATCGAGACGGGCCTGATCGCCGGCGCCGGCCACGCCAGCGCCACCGGACGGTTCGACGACGAGCACCTGTTCTACCTGATGGCCCGCGGGATTCCGGAAGAGGTGGCCCGCCGCCTGGTGGTCCGCGGCTTCCTGAACGAGATCATCCAGCAGATCGGGGTTCCGGCCATCGAAGAGCGCCTGACGGCTGCTGTTGAGCGCGAGCTCGCGGCCACGGACAACTAGCGTTCAGCACTAGAGGAAACAGGAAAAGCATCAGATGACAGACCGGCCAAAAGGCGAGCTCGTCTGCAACGCCAGCGAGATCCAACTCAAGCAGGCGCTGCGGATCCTGATCGACGACTACCCCGTAGCCATCGTGAAGGACTCGATGGGAGAAATCCACGCCATCGGCGACACCTGCTCGCACGCGGACATCTCGCTCTCCGACGGCGAGGTGGAAGGCTGCCTGATCGAATGCTGGGGGCACGGCTCCCAGTTCGACCTGCGCAGCGGCGAGCCGCTCCAGCTGCCGGCCTATGATCCCGTTCCTGTCTTTGCCGTGACCATCCAGGGCGACGAGGTGTACGTGGACGTCACTAACGTCCTGAACGGCGCCGAAGCTCCGACCTTCAGCTAGCTGCCCGCAGCCGGCACCCGCACAAGCAAACTTTTCGACGAGAAAACGCACCATGCCGGAGGGCACGGTGCAGAGGAGAACAAGACACATGTCTACTCTTGAGATCAAGGACCTGCACGTCAGCATTGACACCGAGCAGGGCACCAAGGAAATCCTGAAGGGCGTCAGCCTGACCATCAGGACCGGCGAGACCCACGCCATCATGGGCCCCAACGGTTCCGGCAAGTCCACCCTGGCGTCCACCATCGCCGGGCACCCGCGCTACAACGTCACCGCCGGTTCGATCACGCTCGACGGCGAAGACGTCCTCGCGATGAGCGTTGACGCCCGCGCCCGCGCCGGCCTGTTCCTGGCCATGCAGTACCCGGTCGAGGTCCCCGGCGTGAGCATGACGAACTTCCTGCGCACCGCCAAGACCGCCATCGACGGCGAAGCGCCCAAGCTGCGCACCTGGACCAAGGACGTCAAGGCTGCCATGGCGCAGCTGCGCATCGACGCCGACTTCACCCAGCGCAACGTCAACGAAGGCTTCTCCGGCGGCGAGAAGAAGCGTGTCGAGATCCTCCAGCTCGAGCTCTTCAAGCCGAAGTTCGCCATCCTGGACGAGACCGACTCGGGGCTGGACGTTGACGCCCTGAAGGTCGTCTCCGAGGGTGTCAACCGCGCCCACGCCGAAGGCAACATGGGCACCCTGCTCATCACCCACTACACGCGGATCCTGCGCTACATCAAGCCGGACTTCGTGCACGTGTTCGTTGACGGCCAGGTTGTGGAAGAGGGCGGCCCGGAGCTCGCCGACCGCCTTGAAGAAGAAGGGTACGACCGCTACGCCACCGGCGCAGGGGCGGCCACCATCGCTGCTGCCTCGGCAGCAACCCAGGCGTAGTTAGGACTCCGCGATGACCGAACTCAATGTGGCCCGCACGGGCCTCGAGGATGTCGAAGAGGCACTCAAGGATGTGATCGACCCGGAACTCGGGGTCAACATCGTGGATCTGGGCCTGCTCTACGGTCTGAAGTACTCCGACGACGACGGCGCCCTGCTGATTGACATGACGCTCACCACTGCAGCCTGCCCGCTCACCGATGTCATCGAGGAGCAGGTCGGCAAGGCCCTGGACGGGATCGTCGACGAATGGCGCCTGAACTGGGTCTGGATGCCGCCATGGGGTCCGGAACGGATCACCGAGGACGGCCGCGACCAGATGCGCGCCCTCGGCTTCAACATCTAGTCCCCACCGCCTCCCTAGCCTTGCTCCGCTTCGGCCAGGGAAAGCGATCGGCGGACCCGTCTCTCAGAGGTGGGTCCGCCGTCGTCGTTAATCAGTGCCGCAGGTCAGGGAGTGGCGACGCTGAACGTGTCGCACTGGTTGATGTCGCCGGTGCTGTAGCCCTGGTAGAACCACTTCTGGCGCTGCTCGCTGGACCCGTGCGTCCACGCCTCGGGGGACACCCGGCCGGTGGCGGCCTTCTGGATGCGGTCATCGCCGACCGCGGCCGCGGCGGAGAGGGCATCCCTGAGGTCCTGCTCCTGCAGCGGCTCGAGGAACGGCAGCCCGGTGGCATCCGGGGTGGTGGTGGCGTAGCGGGTCCAGAGTCCGGCGTAGCAGTCGGCCTGGAGCTCCACCCGGACAGCCCCCGATTCGGGTCCCTGCGGATCCTGCTGGGCGCGGTCGAGGTTTCCCAGCAGGTTCTGGACATGGTGGCCGAACTCGTGGGCCACGACGTACTCCTGCGCAAGCGGGCCGCCGGAGGAGCCGAAGCGGTCCACGAGTTCCTGGAAGAAGCCCGGATCAAAGTAGGCGGTGCTGTCCGCCGGGCAGTAGAACGGGCCCACCGCCGAGGTCGCGGCGCCGCAGTCGGTGTTGGTGCCGCCTTCAAAGATCACCGTCTCGGGCTGCGGGTACTCCCGGTTGTACTGGGCCAGGTAGGCCGGCCAGAACGCGTTGAGACTGTTGACAGTCCCCAGGATGCGGCAGTCGACCCGGGCATCGGCGTCGGCGCCGGTCTTGCACGCCGGGGCCGTGCTCTGGCTCTGCGCGCCGGGGTCCTGGCTGGTTCCGGCCAGGCCTTCCAGCAGATTGGGGTTGATGCCGAACAGGGCCGCGATCAGCAGGATGATGCCGCCGCCGATGCCGCCGCCCGACCTTGGCGCCGCGGCCCATGCCGCGGCGGTCCTGCACCTGCGAGGGGTCCAACTGGGCATTGTCGTTGAAACTCATGCTGTCACAATATCGTTCGGCGGCAACGCGGGCGCCGCCGGTCGGTAAAGTTGATCCGATGCCTTTTCTCGACAGACTCCAGCACTGGGCCGACGTGCGCCCCGACAGCACCGCCGTCGTCCTCGCCGGGCAGCGCCTGGACTGGGCCGGCCTGCGCGATGCCGCCGCGGACCTGGTGTCGGCGGCACCTGCCGTGACGGTGCTTCCGGCGGACAATTCGCTGGCGTTCGCCGTGGAATTCGCGGCGGCAGTGGCGGGGGAGCGGCAGTGCGCCGTACTGGATCCGTCGTGGCCGCAGCAGCTGCAGGACGCGATCTCCGGACGGATCGCGGCAACGTTCCCGCCGGATCCCAGCGCCGGACTGGGCCTGAGCGGCCGGCCCGGTGACGGGCCCGGGGACGGACTCCGTGACGCGCTGATGGACGGGCCGCCGGCGTCGCCGTTCCTGATCGGGCTGACCTCCGGCACCACCTCCGTCCCCAAGGCCTTCACCCGCAGCCGGGAGTCCTGGCGGATATCGTTCGACGCCTCCATCGAGTTCTTCGGGCTGACCGCGGAGGACAGGACCCTGGCGCCCGGTCCGCTCGCCGCGAGCCTGAACCTCTACGCCCTCGCCGAATGCCTGCACGCGGGCTCGGAGTTCCACGCCCTGAAGCAGTTCGACGTCGGCGACGCGCACGCCGCCGTCAGCCATGACGGGATCACCCGCCTGGTCCTGGTCCCCACCATGCTCAGGCTCCTGAGCGAGCGGGGCCTTGCCGGCGGCGTTGACGCCTCCGGCATCCGCAGCATCGTCTGTGCCGGTTCCAAGCTCGACGCCCGGACCCTGGAGGCGGCGCGCCGCTGGGCGCCCAACGCCACGATCTTCGAATACTACGGCGCCTCCGAGCTCAGTTTCGTCGCCGGCGCCGGCCTCCGGCCCGGGCAGCATCCCCAGCTGGGCGGAACCGGGATCGGAAAACCGTTCCCCGGGGTGGAGATCCGGATCCTGGACGGCTCCGGCGCCGAGGTGCCGGAGGGAGCCGACGGGAACATCTGCGTCCGCAGCGGCATGGTCAGCGACGGGTACCTCTGGGGCGACGACGGCCAGGCCCTGCAGTCCTTCGACGGCTGGTACACCGTGGGGGACCAGGGCTACCTGTCCGGCGGGACGCTGCACCTGCTGGGGCGCCGCTCGGACATGATCATCACCGCCGGCACCAACGTGTACCCCCACGAAGTGGAGCTGGCCCTCGCCTCCGTTCCCGGCGTCGCCTCGGCGGTAGCCGCCGGCCTCGCCGACGATCTCCGCGGACAACGCGTGGTTGCCGCCGTGGTGCCGGCCCAGGGGGGAATCACCGCTACCCAGCTGAGGGCGGGCGTGGAAGACGTGCTGGCCCGGAACAAGCGGCCGCTGGAGTATTTTGCCCTGACCGAGCTCCCCCGCTGACCGACCGCGGCAAGCTCAGCCGCCAGCTCCTGCTGGACTGGATCACCGGGACCGACCCCAGGATCCGCCGTCTTGGCTGAGACCGGCACGGCGGCCCTTCCGGAAGACCGGCAACCGGTCATCATCGCCGCGCGCCGGACCCCGGTCTGCCGCGCCAACGGGGTCCTGAAGTCACTGCGCGCGCACGAGCTGCTGGCCCCGGTCCTGCGCAGTCTCCTCGACGATGCCGGTGTGCCGCCCGAATCGGTGGCCGATGTCGTGATCGGCAACGCCGTCGGCGGCGGCGGGAACGTGGCCCGGCTCGCTGGACTCGAGGCCGGCCTGCCGGTCAGCGTTCCCGGACTCACCGTGGACCGGCAGTGCGGCTCCGGGCTCGACGCGATTGCCCTCGCCTCCCGGCTCGTGGCCGCCGGGGGCGGCGCCGTGTACCTGGCCGGCGGGGTGGAAAGCATCAGCACGGCGCCGCTGCGGGCGCACCGGAACAGCGCAGGCGAGCCGGAGTTCTTCCCGCGGGCGCAGTTCGCGCCGGCCGGCTACGGCGACCCGGACATGGGCACGGCTGCGGAAAACGTGGCCGAACACTTCCGGGTGGGCCGGGCGAGCCAGGATGAGGCTGCGCTCCGAAGCCACCGGCGCGCCCTCGCTGCCGCCGCTTCCGGGGCGTTCAACGCCGAAATCGTTCCGCTGGCAGGCGGCCGGGGCCCGGACGGCACCCCGCCGGTCATCGCCGACGACGGCCCCCGCCGCGGGCTGACCGCGGCCGTGCTGGCGCGCTTCCCCCCGGTGTTCGTGGCCGGGGGCACCGTCACGGCCGGGAACTCCTGCTTTGACGCGGACGGTGCGGCCGCCGTCGTGATCACCTCGGTGGAGCGTGCGCGCGAACTCGGCGCCCGCAACGGCCTGCTGGTGCTCGGTACCGACACCGCAGGGGTAGACCCGCGGCTGCTCGGGATCGGTGCGGCCGCGGCGGGGGAACGGCTGCTCGCCGCGCACGGGCTCACGGAAGCGGACCTAGGCCTGGTCGAGTTCAACGAGGCGTTCGCTTCCCAGACGATCGCGTGCCTCGAGCGGCTGGGCATCGACCCGGTACGGGCCAACCTCGACGGCGGCGCCCTTGCGCTGGGCCACGCCTACGGGGCCTCCGGCGCGGTGCTCGTCACCCGGCTGCTGGCCCAGGCCCGCCGCGCCCCGGTGCAGGGGCAACTGGCCCTGGCGCTGATCAGCATCGCCGGGGGCATGGGCACGGCCGCACTGCTGGAATACCGCACGCTCGACTGACCTCGGGGGACATGCTCATTCCTGGGCTCACGATCGGGGGACATGCTCATTCCTGGGCTCGCGACCGGGGGACATGCTCATTCCTGGGCTCGCGACCGGGGGACATGCTCATTCCTGGGCTCGCGACCGGGGGACATGCTCATTCCTGGGCTCACGATCGGGGGACATGCTCATTCCTGGGCTCGAACAGTGGACATAGCGGCATTATGTCCAGTGCCCGCGGGCAGGGGAGGGCATGTCCCGCGGGGGGGGGTGCCGGGGGACGCGGGTCAGGCTTCCGGGTCCTCGGCTTCGCCCAGTCCGCGCGCGGCGAGGGCTTCACCGGTCTGCCGGGCGAAGGCCACGGTGGTGATGAAGACCGGGAGCACCAGGGCTCGGGGGTTCCGTTCCAGGCCGCGGGCGCGGGCGGAATCCCGGACATCGGAATAGGCGCCGGCGATGAACGGAATGCTCCGCAGCATGATGGCAATCGTCAGGGCAAAGCGTTCGGGGTCCGCGCCGAGGCGCCGGAACGGCCGGGCCAGGGAGGCCACCCCGTCCAGCAGCGCCTGGACCGGCGTCGTCGCCGTCAGGATAGACGCCGCCACGATGCAGATCAGCACATTCAGCACAATCCGGGCGGCGGTAGGGCCGCCCAGCTGCCACCACTGGAAGAGGCCGATCACGGCGAGCACCGGCAGCACCGGCCGGACCGCGCGCAGCAGGCGTGCCGGCCCCGCCCCGCTGAGCAGAAACAATCCGCACATCAGCGCCAGCATGCCGGCCGCCACCGTCCAGTCCGCGACCAGGAAGGACGCCATGCCGCAGCCGAGGACCAGGACAAATTTCAGCCACAGCGGCGCCCGGTGGACCACGGAGCCGCCGGGCACATAGTTTGCGAACAGGAACCCGGAACCGCTCACCGCTGCTGCTCCCGGTGCGGCACGGCAGCGCGGGGCAGCTCGAGCCCCGCCGCGCTGACGGCACGGTAATGCTCGACGGCGGCGGACGGGCCGCCGTCGAACACGACCCGGCCGGCGTGCACCACAAGGACGCGGTCCATGTCCTGCGCGAGCTCAAGGTCGTGCGTGGACAGGATGACCTGCTGGCCAAGGCCGGAAAGCGTCCGGCGCAGCAGTTCCCGGTTGCGCAGGTCCAGCAGCGTGGAGGGCTCGTCCAGCACGAGCACCTCCGGGTCCACGGCGAGGACGGCGGCGAGGGCCAGCAGCTGGCGTTCGCCGCCGGAGAGTTCGTAAATGCTCTGGTCCACCAGCGGCAGCAGCCCGAAGCGGTCCAGGGTGGTCTCTGCCTGCCTGCGCCGCTCCGCGGCGTTCCGGACCGAGCGCCGGAGGGAGAGCTCGACATCCTCACGGCCCGTGGGCATCACCAGCTGGGACAGCGGATCCGTAAAGACAAAGCCCACACGGCGTCGGACGTCCCGCACCGCGCGGACAGTATCCAGACCGCCCACGAGCACGGTGCCGCTGCTGGGCGCCACGAGCCCGTTCAGGAGCCGCAGCAGGGTGGACTTGCCGGAACCATTGGCGCCGATGATGCCGATCCGCTGTTCTGCCAGGTCAAGTGACAACCCCTCAAGCAGGGTTTTGGGCGCGGCGCGCCCGTCAACGTCGACCCGCACCGCCACCCGGTCCAGGACGATGTTCACGGGCGGGCGCCACCCGGCAGCACGTCACCCGGCAGCACGTCACCCGGCAGCACGTCACCCGGCAGCACCTCACCGGGCAGCGGGTCGGCCTTCCGGGCGCGGCGGAGCAGCAGGTCCGGGAAGGCCTTGTGCAGGGACAGCGCGATGGTTACGGCCAGGGCGTTCTTGATCACGTCACCGGGGTAGAAGGCCAGGTCTGCGAGGAAGGCCTTGGAGAAGTCCAGCTTCGCGTTCACCATCATGCCGAGGACACCGAGGCCGTGGACAAAGATGATGCTGCTCACCATGGCGGCCGCGAACAGCAGCACTGCCCGGAGCCGGGCGGCCCTGCCCGCGGTCCGGCGGAGCACAATGGCAGCCAGCCAGCCCACGGCCGCGGCGGCGAGCGGGAAGGCCAGGATGTAGCCGGCGGACGGTCCGGCCAGGACGCCGAGTCCGCTGCGGCCGCCGCTGAAAATCGGCAGTCCGGCCAGTCCCAGGAGAACGTACAGCCCGACGGCGGCGAAGGCCCGCCCCGGGCCCAGGGCCAGACCCGTAAGCATGACCGCCAGGGTCTGCAGCGTGATGGGCACCCCGAGACCGCCCACGGGAATCGCGGCGATCAACGCGGAGCCGGCCACGAGCGCGGCGAAGACGGCGATCAGCCCGAGATCCGTGGCGTCCCAGCGGCCGCGGCGCGCAGGCGCCCCCGTGCCGGCAGAAGGCGTGCCGGCAGAAGGCGTGCCGGACGAAGGACTGCCGGACGAAGGGATGCGGACGGGGGTGGGCGAAGCGCCGTCGGTCTGGGTCATGGTTGTCCTGTCGAGTCAAAGGGGGATCAGTTCTTGCTTCCGACGATACGGCGGCGCCGCGGCGCCTTTTTTGTAGGTGCTCCACTAACCGGCGGCGCGGATGCTGGAGGACGCCGCCAAAGGCGGCCCCCAGCCGGAGACAGGGGCCTTGTCATCCGGCGGAGGCAGGGCCGGTAGACTGGTAGAGGCCGTTCTCTCGGCCGCACTGCCCCGGCGCCTTCCAGATTCCTCCGTTGTGCCGCGGCTTTCCCTGTTGTGAAAGGCCTTAGCTGCATTGATTACCGTCCAGGATCTCGAACTGCGCGCCGGCGCCCGCCTCCTCATGGACCAGGTGAGCTTCCGGATCGACAAGGGAGACAAGATCGGCCTCGTCGGCCGTAACGGTGCAGGCAAGACCACGCTCACCCGGGTGCTCGCAGGCGAAGGCCTGCCCGCCGGCGGCAAGGTGACCAGCAGCGGCGAAATCGGCTACCTGCCGCAGGATCCCCGGACCCCGGACATGGAGCAGCTGGCCCGCGACCGCATCCTGTCCGCCCGCGGCCTGGACATCGCCGTCGGAAAGCTCCGGCAGACGCATGAGGACATGGCCAGCGAGGACGCCGAAGTCCAGCGCAAGGCCATGAACCGCTACGACCGGCTCGAATCCGAATTCCTGGCTGCCGGCGGCTACGCGGCCGAGGCTGAGGCCGCGGCGATCTGCTCCAATCTGGCCCTGCCGGACCGGCTGCTGAACCAGCCGCTCAAGACCCTTTCCGGTGGCCAGCGCCGCCGTGTGGAGCTTGCCCGCATCCTGTATTCGGGTGCCGAGACCATGCTCCTCGATGAGCCCACCAACCACCTCGACGCCGACTCCATCTCCTGGCTCCGCGAGTTCCTCAAGAACCACCAGGGCGGCCTGATCGTGATCAGCCACGACACCGAGCTGCTCGAGGCCACGGTGAACAAAGTCTTCCTGCTGGACGCCAACCGCGCCCAGATCGACTTCTACAACATGGACTGGAAGCGCTACCTCCAGCAACGCGAAACCGATGAGCGGGCCCGCAAGCGCGAACGCGCCAACGCGGAGAAGAAGGCCCAGGTCCTCTTCGACCAGGCCAACAAGATGCGCGCCAAGGCCACCAAGGCCGTCGCCGCGCAGAACATGGCCAAGCGTGCCGAACGCCTCCTCGGCGGCCTCGAGGCAGTCCGCGAGACGGACCGCGTGGCAGCCCTGCGCTTCCCGGATCCCTCGCCCTGCGGCAAGACCCCGCTCACCGCGGACGGCCTCAGCAAGTCCTACGGTTCGCTGGAGATCTTCACCGACGTGGACCTTGCCATCGACCGCGGCTCCAAGGTCGTCATCCTGGGCCTCAACGGCGCCGGAAAGACCACCCTGCTGCGCATGCTCGCCGGCGTTGACAAGCCGGACACCGGCAAAGTCATTCCCGGCCACGGTGTGAAGGTGGGCTACTACGCCCAGGAGCATGAGACGCTCGACGTCGACCGCACCGTCCTGCAGAACATGCGCTCCTCCGCCCCGGACATGAACGACGCCGAGGTGCGCGGCATCCTCGGGTCGTTCCTGTTCTCCGGCGACGACGTCGACAAGCCCGCCGGGGTGCTTTCCGGTGGCGAGAAGACCCGACTGGCGCTGGCCACGATCGTCGCGTCGAGTGCCAACGTGCTGCTTCTCGACGAGCCCACCAACAACCTCGACCCGGCCAGCCGCGCCGAAATCCTCGGGGCCCTGAGCAACTACACCGGCGCCGTCGTCCTGGTCAGCCACGATGAAGGTGCCGTCGAGGCGCTGAACCCGGAGCGCGTCGTCCTCCTGCCCGACGGCGTCGAGGACCTCTGGAACGAGGACTACCTGGACCTGATCACGCTGGCGTAGGGCGCTGGCTGGCGGGTCCAAAACCCTCCGTGCCGTTTCGCGCAGCGCTGTTGCGGACGTCGCTTTTTCGGGCTAGCGGACGCCCATCTCTTCGGCGCCGGTGATCCTCCGGAGCTCCTCGTAGCCGATCGAGAACATCGATTTGTGGTCGCCTGCCCCTGCCCAGAGCACGGGGTGGACTGCCAAGGAGCTGTCCAGCAGGGTGCGGATCTTCTCCGGATGGCCCACCGGGGCTACGCCGCCGATCTCCTGTCCGGTGTGTGCCAGGACGAAGCCGGGTGTGGCGCGGCGGATCTTCCCGGCGCCCAGCTGGGCGGCGACCTTCCGGACGTCCACCTTGGCGGCACCGCTGGCCAGAATCAGCAGGGGCGCGCCCGCCAGGTCGAACACGAGGCTGTTGGCGATCGCAGCGGGCTCGCAACCGAGCGCGGCCGCCGCGGCGGCCGCCGTCGGGACCTCCGAATCGAACACGGTGACCGTGTCCTCGGCGCCCGCCGCGGTCAACGCCTGCTTCACGTTTGCTACCGGTTCCGGATACATGCGGCGCTCCTTCAGTAGCCCTGGGCGTCCAGGATGGCGTCTTCCTCTTCCTCCGCCGTGGCGTGTTTCCGCTTGCGGGGCGAAGGCCGGCGGCGGGCCACCGGCGCGGTCGAGTGATGGAAGCCGCCGTCGTCGGCAGACTCTTCCGCGTCCTCCGCGTCGATGGCCGCGTTCCGGGCCTGCTGCCGGGCCGCGTAACCGAAGCCGATGAACATCAGCACGCCGAAGGCGAACCACTGCAGTGAGTAGGACAAGTGGGTGCCTTCCTCGGTGGAGGGTTTGGGGAAGGCTACGGGCATGTCCGCCACGGACGGGCTCTCCGACGCCAGCTGTCCATAGGCGCCGCTCAGCAGCGGATAGCCGAGCTGCGTGGAGTAGGCGGCCAGGTCAATGGACGCCAACTGCCCGTCCGGGGCGCCGCGCTGCAGTTCGGGCTCGGCGTGCTTGAGCCGGGCCACGACGGTCACGTTGCCCGCCGGCGGCGCGGGAACCGAGTCGGGCCGGCCGGGATTGTTGTTGCCGATGGGCAGCCAGCCGCGGTCGATCACCACCGTCTCGCCGGTCTCCAGCCGGAACGGGACTACAACTTCGTAGCCGGGCTGGCCGTTGAGCGGGCGGTTGCGGACGACGCGCTGGCCGTCCGCGTCGTAGCTGCCCTTCAGTTCCACCTGGGTCCACTCGCGGTGCGCGTCCAGGCTGCTGAACTGGTCCCTGACCTCGGCAAACGGTACAGGCGTGGCCGAGTAGTTGGAGGTGACGCGGTTGATTTCGGCCAGCGCCTCGGCCCGGCGGTCCATCTGCCAGCGGCCGAGGAAGACACAGGCAGTCGCGAAGATGGCGGCCAGCAGGAGATAGCCCAGCCACTTGCTGGAAAAGAGGAAGCGATACATTCAGCCGGCCTCGCCAGCCGGGCCAAGGGCCACGGTTTCCTTCCAGAGACCGCGGGTCTGGAGGTAATCCTCCAGCCAGGGCCGGTGCTCGGAACAGGCAAGCCAGATCTTCCGCCGTTCGGGCGTGTGGATCTTCGGGTTGTTCCAGAGCAACTGCCACTGGGCTCCGGCCCTGCATGCTTTCCGCGAGCACACCGCTTCGGCGGGGCCCGGCGTCGGGCTCCCGTTCCGGGCAAGGTCAAACAGGCTCATGAAGCAGCCCGCCCGTGGTCGCCTTCATCGTCAGCAAGTCCATCCTCTTCTTCGATCAATTCGCCCTGCAACAGAGTTATGGAAGCATCTTCAGCCCCGTCGGCCGCCGGCCCTGCGGCTGCTCCGGGCGCATCCAGTTCGGCCATGGGAGCGTAGTCCAGCAGCGAGTCGCTGTGGATCTCCGCCTTATCGCTGCCGTTGGCGATGATCACGGCAATCCACGGCAGGAACACGGCGCCGATCACGGGAAGAACCTTGAACCAGCCGTCCACCACAAAAATCAGGATCAGGCACACCATGCGGATGCCCATGGCCACGGCGTACTTGATCATCCGCTGGCGCATCTCTTCCGAGTGTGCCGTCGCGGCGTCAGTGATGCTGTGGACCTCAGTGTCAGCGGAAAGCGCGTCGCGGTCCCCGGGCATCGCTTCACCGGGTCGGTTTTTGAGTGTCAAGGCTGTCAGATCACGCTCCCAAGGCTTACTTCAATTCTCGCACCATCGGGGGAGCCGCCCAAACGCGCTCGGCCCGGACGCTAAGATCGGAGGCAGGAAAATCCAGTCCCCAGCGCGGCGCGTCCGCCGCAGAATCCGGAGCACCACTATGTCTGAAGCAGCATCCACCGGCCGCAGCGTCCTGATCACCGGCGGTAACCGCGGGATCGGCCTTGCCATCGCAGAATCCTTCCTTGCCAACGGGGACAAGGTGGCGGTCACGTACCGCAGCGAGTCGAAGCTGCCCGCGGGTGTCCTCGGCGTGAAGGCCGATGTCACGGACGAGGCTTCGGTGGACGCCGCCTTCGCCGAGGTCGAGGCCGCGCACGGGCCCGTCGAGGTGCTCGTGGCCAACGCCGGCATCACGAAAGACACGCTGCTGATGCGCATGAGCGAGGACGACTTCACCTCCGTGATCGACACAAACCTCACCGGCGCCTTCCGCGTAATCAAGCGGGCGTCCAAGGGCATGATCCGGGCCCGCAAGGGACGCGTGGTGCTCATCTCGTCCGTCTCCGGTCTCTACGGCGCCCCGGGGCAGATCAACTACTCGGCCTCCAAGGCGGGCCTGGTGGGGATCGCCCGGTCGCTGACCCGCGAGCTGGGCGGCCGCGGCATCACCGCAAACGTCGTCGCGCCCGGCTTCATCAACACGGACATGACGGCGGAACTGCCCGAGGCGACGCAGAAGGACTACCTGTCCAAGGTCCCCGCCGGCCGCTTCGCCGAGGCCTCCGAAGTCGCCGATGTCGTCCGCTGGGTAGCCAGCGAAGAAGCGTCCTACATCTCCGGCGCGGTCATCCCGGTCGACGGCGGCCTGGGCATGGGCCACTAAAGGCGGCACTCTTCGACGGACGACGTCGGACGCGGACGGGACGACGTCGGACGCGGCGGGCCAACGTCGTCCGGGACGCCATGGCCGTCCACCTGGTCAGCCGCGCCGGATCCTTTCGCCCTTAAGGTGCGCCCGGTAGCGGGTGTTTAATGGGGCTACAGCTCCTGACTATGCCGCGGCAGGAGCCTGAATCAGGAGGAATATCATGGCTGAACCCAGCAAATGGGCGCCCTCGGACGTGCTGGAGCCGATCAAGCGTTTCCTCGAAGGCGACCTTCCGATGACGCCGTCCATCAAAGTGGAGCAGTACCTGGACGGGGACACCCTGGTGGTCCGGGCGGAGGTGCCCGGAATCGATCCCGAGACGGACGTCGACGTCTCCGTGAGCGAGGGCATGCTCAATATTCAGGCCGAGCGCGAGGAAAAGTCAGAACACAAAAGCAAGACCGGGTACCGCTCGGAGTTTCGCTATGGCTCCTTCCAGCGCAGCATCGCCCTGCCGCCCGGTGCCAAGGAAGAAGACATTACCGCCAGCTACAAGGATGGCGTCCTCGAGGTCCGGGCCCCAGCACCGGCCACACCGCCGGAGGCTGGCACCAAAAAGAAGATCCGGGTCGAGCACACCTGATCATTCCAGCCGGCGGGGCCCGCGGCGGAATCAGTCCGCCGCGTCCCGCGCCTGCCGAAGCCAGCCGGCCACTTCCTCGTCTAGTTCGTCGACGGTGTGCAGTTCAAGGTGATGCATCCACACGCCGGGTGACGGCTCCACCACTTCCTTGAACCGGTCCGATGCGATCCGCAGCGGCAGCGCGAGGGAAAGCACGGCGGGAACGTCGGATTTCAGGTATCTGCCCGGCCACCAGAGGTATGCGAATCCGCGCTTCCCGCCAAAGGCCACCTGGCTCTTCGTGCTCCGCAGGGCCGGCGGCGTTGGGGACGCCAGCAGCCGCTCCACGGCGTGGAACAGCTCCAAGCCCTGTGGCGAGCCGCTGAAGACCTCCTCGGGCGTCGATTCCTCACTCACGCCCCGCGGCATCGCGTTCCCGTGAGCGTCGTGGCTGGAGACCTTCCGGACGCCCGTCCCATGACCGCGAGCCTACGCCGCGGCAGCGCAGCCGGCTAGCTCCTCCGTAACTACCCGGTCGCGGCTTCTTTGTGGATCCCGGACAACGGGAATGAACTGCGACGCTGGCATGATGGAGTGCAGACCCACCGTTTTTGGACGTTTGGAACAAAGGAGCTCGAATGGGACTGCTGGACAAGAAGACCGCAATTGTGACCGGTTCATCGCGGGGAATTGGCGCCGATGTCGCCAAGTACCTTGCAGCCGAGGGCGCCAACGTGGTTGTGAACTACCGCCAGAAGGCGCCGCGCGCCAACAAGGTGGTCACGGAGATCGAAGCAGCCGGCGGGCGTGCAGCCGCCGTGGGCGCCGACCTCACGACGCAGGAAGGCGTGCAGACCCTTGCCAGCGCGGCCATGGAGAACTTCGGATCGCTCGATGTGCTGGTGCTGAATGCCTCCGGCGGCATGGAGACCGGCATGGAAGAGGGTTATGCACTCAAGCTCAACCGCGATGCCCAGGTGAACATGCTCAACGCCGCCGTGCCGCTCATGCCCGAGGGCTCGCGCGTGGTCTTCGTGACCAGCCACCAGGCGCACTTCATCGACACCGTGCCCACCATGCCGGAGTACGAGCCGGTGGCGCGCAGCAAGCGCGCCGGCGAGGATGCCCTCCGCCAACTCATCCCGAACCTCACCGAAAAGGGCATCTCGCTCGTCGTCGTCTCCGGCGACATGATTGAGGGCACGGTCACGGCCACCCTGCTGGACCGCTCCAGCCCGGGCGCCATCGAGGCCCGCCGGGCCGAGGCCGGCAAGCTGTACTCGGTCTCCGAGTTCGCTGCCGAGGTCGCCAAGATGGCAACGGCCGACGTCGAGACCGGCCACACCGAGTACGTCGGCGGCGCTGACTACTTCGGCAAGACCGCCAGCTAAGCGTCAGAGCACGGACGACTAAACGGCAGGGGCCGGGGCATCTGCCCCGGCCCCTGCCCGATTGCCCGCTGCCGCTCAGACCCCGGCGATGTGCCGCACGGCGTCGAGATACGGCATGTTCACGACGGCGTCTGCGGCAATGCGGACAGCGGGCTTCGCGTTGAACGCGATCCCGATCCCGGCGGCACCGAGCATGTCCAGGTCGTTGGCGCCGTCTCCCACCGCGATGGTGTGCTCCAGCGGGATGCCTTCCGCGGCGGCCCATTCGCGCAGGTACTTTTCCTTGGCAGCGCGGTCGATCACATCGCCAAGCACCTTGCCGGTCAGCGCGCCGTCCACAATTTCCAGCTCGTTGGCAATCCAGTAGTCCAGCCCCAGGCCTTCTGCGATCGGCTGAAGGATCTGGTTGAACCCGCCGGAGACCACCGCGACGACGTGGCCGGCCGCCCGGAAGGCCGCGACGAGCTCGGCGGCGCCGTCGCTGAGCTTCACTTCGGCGCGGACGGCGTCGACGACGTCCGCCTTCAGTCCGGCGAGGACGGCCACCCGTGCGTGCAGGCTCTGCGCGAAGTCCAATTCGCCGCGCATGGCAGCCTCCGTGACGGCGGTGACTTCCTCCCTTTTGCCGGCGTAGGCGGCCAGGAGCTCGATGACCTCCTGCTGGATCAGGGTGGAGTCCACGTCCATGATCAGGAACTTCCGCGGGGCGCTCCGGAGCGAGGCCGGCACGATCGCGGTATCCACGCCCTCGACCGCGCCCGCCGCTGCCTGGCGCAGTTCCGTCAGAGCCGCCGCCGTCCCCGACTCCAGGCCGCAATCGGCGGTGTACACCTCGAAGCGGCCGTCGCCGGTCCGGCTTTCCGCGTCCACGGTCACACCGGCCGCACTGAGCACGGCCCGGAGCTGTTGGATCTCGGAAGGGGACAATTTCGGGCCGTAGCTGACCGCAGTAACGTTCGAACTCATGGCTGTAATCCTAGCCAGCGCTCCCGCGGCGCCCGAATTCGTTTCGCCGCAATGCCATACCGCAGTACCATGCCGCAGAGCCATGCCGCGGGACATCCGCCAGCGGCCGCCCGAGGGGACCAGGCGCGAACCGGCGCATGGGACCATGCCCCGGTTATCGGTAGGCCGCCCTTTTGTCCTAGTGTCTACTCCTATGAGTGATGTTCTTGAATTGGCCGCCGTCAGCGTTGTACGTGGGGCGAAGACGCTCCTGGACAAGGTGGACTGGCAGGTCAAGGAAGGTGAGCGTTGGGTGATCCTGGGCCCCAACGGCGCCGGCAAGACCACACTGCTGCAGATCGCCGCCGCACGGATCCACCCCACCAGCGGTATGGCCGGCATCCTGGAGGAGATCCTCGGTGCCGTCGATGTCTTTGAACTCCGGCCCCGCATCGGTCTGTCCTCGGCCGCCCTGGCCACCCAGATCCCGGAGCACGAGAAGGTGCTGAACGTCGTCGTGACGGCCGCGTACGGCGTCACCGGGCGCTGGCGCGAGGGCTACGAGAGGGACGACGAGCGCCGCGCCTTTGGCCTGCTGAACGAATGGGGCATGGGCCCGCTGCTCAACCGGCCCTTCGCCTCACTGTCCGAGGGGGAGCGGAAGCGGGTCCAGATCGCCCGGGCCCTCATGACGGACCCGGAGCTGTTGCTCCTCGACGAACCCGCCGCCGGGCTCGACCTCGGCGGCCGCGAGGACCTCGTGTACCGGCTCAGCGAACTGGCCCGCGACGAGGCGGCCCCGGCCATCGTCCTGGTCACCCACCACCTCGAAGAGGTCCCGCCGGGATTCACCCACGCCATGCTGATGCGCGACGGCGGCGTGGTCGCGCAGGGTCCGGTGGCTGAGGTCCTCACCTCGGACAACCTGAGCGAGACCTTCGGCCTGCCCCTGGACGTCAGCGTCGCAGCGGGACGTTACACCGCCACTGCCCGCCGCTGACGCGTCCCTGACAGCGCGTGGAGTTCCTCAACAGCGTCTTTATCTTCTTTGCCGGGCTCTGGGCGGGCACCATCAACAGCGTTGTTGGTTCCGGCACCCTCGTCACCTTCCCGGTCCTGATCGCCCTCGGCTACGCGCCGGTTACGGCGTCCATCAGCAACGCGATGGGCCTCGTGGCAGGGAACGCCGCCGGGGCATGGGGCTACCGCAAGGAGCTCGCCGGGCGCGGCAGGCAGCTGCTCCGGCTGCTGCCCGCCTCGCTGCTGGGCGGCATCAGCGGCGCGTACCTGCTGCTGAACCTGCCCGAGAAGGTCTTCCACTACGCCGCCCCCGTGCTGATCGTGCTGGCCCTGCTGATGGTGGTCTTCCAGCCCAGGCTCCAGCAGTGGGTCCGGAACCGCGAAGAGAACCCTGAACATGCCCTCCGGGACCGCAGCCACGGCTTCCTGCTGGTGGTGCTGGTCTACCTGGCCGGCGTCTACGGCGGCTACTTCGTCGCTGCCCAGGGTATCCTCCTGGTCGGAATCCTGGGCGTCTTTATGTCCGGGACCATCCAGAATGCCAATGCCATGAAGAACATCCTGGTCCTGGGCGTGAACATCGTCGCGGCGGCCTCCTACCTGCTCTTTGCCTTCGGCCGGATCGACTGGGCGGTGGTGGGGCTGATTGCTGTCAGCTCGCTGATCGGCGGCGTGATCGGTTCCAGGGTGGGCCGCAGGCTCTCCCCGGCGGTGCTGCGCGGAGTCATCTTCACCCTGGGCCTGGTCGCCCTCGGCTTCATGATCGCCAACCTCCTGAAATGACCTGCCCATGACCTTCCACCACCTCGAGTCGGCCGATGACCCCCGCGTGTACGACTACACCCAGCTGACGGACGTCCACCTGCGCAGGCTCCGCGAACCCGCCGAGGGCATGTACATCGCGGAATCCTCCCGCGTGTTGCGCCGCGCGCTGGCGGCAGGGCACCGGCCGCGTTCCTTCTTCCTCGCGGAGAAGTGGGTCCGGGACCTCGCCGACGTCTTCGAGCAGTACCCGGAGGTGCCCGCCTATATCGGCTCCGCCGGGCTGCTCGAGGACATCACCGGCTTCCACCTGCACCGCGGCGCCATGGCGGCCATGCACCGGCCGGCGCCAGTCCCGCTGCCCGAGCTGCTTGCCGGCGCCCGCAGGGTCGCGGTGCTGGAGGACATCGTGGACCACACGAACGTCGGGGCGATCTTCCGCTCCGCGGCAGCCCTGGGCGTGGACGCCGTCCTCGTCTCGCCGCGTTGCGGTGACCCGCTGTACCGGCGCAGCGTCCGGGTCAGCATGGGGACCGTGTTCCAGGTCCCGTGGGGACGGCTGGAGGACTGGCCGGGGAGCCTCACGATGCTCCGGGAGCTGGGCTTCACGGTCGCAGCGATGGAGCTCACCGACGACGCCGTCTCACTGGAGGACCTCGCCGCCCGGAACCCGGAACGGCTGGCGCTGGTGCTCGGCACCGAAGGCGCCGGCATGAGCGAAGGCACCCTGGCCGCCGCCGACCTTGCCGTGAAGATCCCGATGCGTGCCGGCGTCGATTCCCTCAACGTCGCCGCGGCATCAGCCGTCGCATTCTGGGAGCTCCGGCCCCGCGACTGAGGCGCGCCGGACTTCGCCGGAGGGTTCGTCAGCCGGGCGGTTTTCGGCTATCATTAGTAGTTGGCTGTGCTGCGCCGACAGGTGCCAACCAGCCATCCCACTCATACCTGGCAACTGGCAAAATCCAGTTGTGCGAACAAAGGTCCAATTATGAAGACTGATACCCACCCGAAGTACGAAGCTGTTGTTTTCAACGACCTGGCTTCCGGCGTCAAGTTCCTGACCAAGTCCACCGTGTCTTCCAAGAAGACCATCGAGTGGGAAGACGGAAACACCTACCCGGTTATCGACGTCGAAATCTCCTCGGAGTCCCACCCGTTCTACACGGGCAAGCAGCGCATCATGGACTCTGCTGGCCGCGTCGAGCGCTTCAACGCTCGCTTCAAGGGCTTCGGCGGCAAGAAGTAACAACTTCGCCCCAAGGTCTTTTGAAAAAGCCCGCACCGTTACGGTGCGGGCTTTTTTGCGTGCAGGCTTTTTGCGTCCGGGCGTCCGCGAGGGACAGCGCGCAGCGTGGCAGGATTAAGCGCATGACAAGCCTTCCCCTGGTTCCCGGTCCCGGCAACGCTGACGACGGCGGCGCCGCTCACCACGGGGAGTACAAGGTACCCGGCGGCAAACTCGTGGTGGCCGACTTCGACGTCGTCGATGGGGTCCTGGCGAATGTCTCGCTCAGCGGTGACTTCTTCCTGGAACCCGATGAGGCGCTGCTGGAGATCAACCGGGGGCTGACCGGTCTTCCCGAAGACGCCGGCGCGGCGGACATTTCCGCCGCGGTGGAGGCGTCCCTGCCGCCGGGCGCGGTCCTGTTCGGCTTCTCCGCGGAGGCAGTGGCCGTCACCGTCCGCCGCGCCCTCGCCAAGGCCACCGGCTGGGCGGACCACCACTGGAACATCATCGCCCCCTCGGTCCTGCCCACCCACATCAATGTGGCCCTGGACGAGGTCCTCACCGAAGAGGTCGGTGCCGGCCGCCGGAATCCCACCCTGCGTTTCTGGGACTGGGAAGAACCCTCGGTCGTGATCGGCAGCTTCCAGTCCGTCCGGAACGAACTCGATCCTTCCGGCGTCGCCCGGCACGGCATCAGCGTGGTCCGCCGGATCAGCGGCGGGGGAGCGATGTTCATGGAGGCGGGCAACTGCATCACCTACTCGCTGTACCTCCCGCAGACCCTCGTGGACGGCATCAGCTTCGCCGACTCCTACGCGTTCCTGGACGCCTGGGTGATGGCCGCCCTCGAGAAGATCGGCGTCAGCGCCTTCTACGTCCCGCTGAACGACATCGCCACGGACCAGGGCAAGATCGGCGGTGCGGCGCAGAAGCGGCTCGTCAACGGCGGAATGCTGCACCATGTCACGATGAGCTACGACATCGACGCGGACAAGATGGTCCAGGTGCTGCGGATCGGCAAGGAAAAGCTCTCGGACAAGGGCACCACGAGCGCCAGGAAACGGGTGGACCCGCTCCGCCGGCAGACCGGCCTGGCCCGCGGCGAGATCGTGGCAGCGATGATGGAGGTCTTCACCGAACGCTACGCCGCGACGCCGTCGGAACTCACCGCGGCCGAACTCGACGCCGCACGCCGCAGGGTCGACGCTAAGTTCGGGACCGCCGAGTGGCTGCACCGGGTGCCGTAGGGCGCGCGCCCACTTACAGCCGCTGGCGCCAACCCCGCTAGGAAGCGGGCTGTGCGGTCCGCACCGGGGCGTTCACGGCCTGGGCCGTCAAGGCCCGCAGCAGGTGGCTGCGCTGTTCGATGATGATGCGTCGCAGTGCACGCGGCGCGTCCTTGTGTTCGGCCAGCCAGTTGTCGCTCCGGACAATCACGGCGTGCGTCCCGGGGGTCCCGCCAAACCCGTCGAGGTCCTGGGCCGCCGGGTAGAGTCCCCGGACGATCCGGCTGGCAATCTCAATGCTCCGCCCGGACCACACCGGTGTCAGGCACTCGAAGTACCGGTCAATGAACGCGCTGAGCAGGGCCGCCGGACCGGTGCTGAAGCCGGCAATGGTCGCGCTCAACAGCTGGTTGGACAGCGAGGTCCCGTGGACCGCGGCATTCCAGGCTGCTTCCTTGACGGCCGCGTCGGGGCGGGCCGCCATGGCCGTGGCGTGGCCGGATTTGCCCGCGGCGGTGTTGTCCCGGGCCAGCTCGGCATCGAGTTGTTCGGCGGATGCCTGCCCGTGCGCGGCCAGGGCGTGCCAGAAGTTCCAGCGCAGCTCGGCATCGACGGCGAGGCCTGGGACCACGGTGCTGCCGGCCAGGAGGCCGCGGATCAGCTCGAGCCTGCTGGCGTCGTAGCGGCTCGTCGCCGCCACGGTGCGCGCCCACGCCAGCTGCTGGTCCGAACCCGGCCCGGCGCCCAGCAGCTCGGCGGCCGCCACGTTCAGGAACCCGGAGCGCACGGAATCCCGTTGGGCCCGCGGCACGTAGCGTTCGATCGCGGTGGAGGCGTTGCCGAGCACGTTCAGCAGCACCCCGATTCCGGTTTCGGAGGGTCCGAAACGCATCGCCGCGTCGACATACAGGGACGCGGGCGTGACCGCGTCCCTGGCGGAATCCCACAGCGCGGTCCAGCATAGCGCCCGGGCCATCGGGTCGCTGAGCCGGTCCAGGGAGCTGCGCACGGTGGCTTCGGAACGTGCATCCAGGCGCACCTTGGCGTAGGTGAGATCCTCGTCGTTCACCAGCAGCAGGGCCGGGCGCTGCCTGCCCGCCAGCCCGGCCACGGCCGTGCGTGCGCCGCTGAGGTCGGTTTCCACGCTGTCGTGGCGGAGCAGGGCGCCGGCGTCGTCGAAGTCGTAGCAGCCGACCCGCAGGCGGTGCGGCCGCGGTTCCTGCCGTCCGGTAACCGGGTCCCTGGCGTCCTGGACGAGGGTCACGGCCGCCAGGACGCCGTCGTGCTCATCGATCTCGCCGGTGAGGGTCGAGATGCCGGAGGTCTGCAGCCACCGTCGGGCCCATTCCCCGAGGTCGCGGCCGGAGGCGGCGCCAAGCGCAGCCAGCAGCTCGGCGAGGGTCGTGTTGCCGTAGGCGTGGTCCTTGAAGTACCGGCGGGAACCGGCGATAAAGGCCTCGAATCCGACGTAGGCGACTAGCTGCTTGAGCACGGACGCGCCCTTGGCATAGGTGATCCCGTCGAAGTTCTGCTTGGCGGCCTCAAGGTCCGGGATGTCGGCGACGATCGGGTGCGTCGTGGGCAGCTGGTCCTGGACGTAGGCCCAGGCCTTGCGGTTGTTGGCGAAGTCCACCCACGCTGTATCCCAGTCCGTGGTCCGGTCCAGGCCGAGGGTGCCCATGTAGTCCGCGAAGGATTCCTTGAGCCACAGATCGTCCCACCACTGCATGGTGACGAGGTCGCCGAACCACATGTGCGCCATCTCGTGCAGCAGGGTGTTGGCGCGGGCCTGGTACTGCGAATCGGTGGCCCGCGAGGTGAACACGTAGCTTTCCGTGAAGGTGACGAGCCCGGGGTTTTCCATCGCGCCCAGGTTGTACTCCGGCACAAAGGCCTGGTCGTACTTGCCCCAGGGGTACGGGAAGTCGAAGAGCCCGTTGAAGAAGTCGAGGCCATTCCTGGTCAGCCGGAAGAGCGCGGCCGCGTCGAAGGACTCGGCCATCGAGGCGCGGCAGTACAGCGCCAGCGGTACCGCCAGGACGGTCCCGTCACCAAGCGTCCCGTTCCAGGTATCTTCCGCCTTGAAGTAGGGGCCTGCCAGGACGGTCGTGATGTAAGTGGACATCGGTTTGGTCGGGGCGAAGTCCCAGCGGCTCGTGGCCGGGTCGCTGGTCAGCTGGATCCGCTCGGTTTCGCTTCCGTTGGAGGCCACCTGCCACCCGGAGGGCGCCAGCACGTGGAAGGTGAATTCGGCCTTGAGATCGGGCTGTTCAAAGTTCGCGAAGACCCGCCGGGCGTCTGCGGGCTCGTACTGTGTGTACAGGTAGCACTGCCCGTCGGCCGGGTCGAAGAAGCGGTGCATGCCCTCGCCCGAGGTGCTGAACAACGCGGTGCCGGTGACGGTGACCTGGTTTTCTGCCTGCAGGTTGTCGAGCCGGATCCGGGAGCCGTCCGCGATGTCGGCGATCGGCAGCCCCTTGCCGTTCAGGAAGACGCTGTGCAGCTCGCCGCTGATGAAGTCGAGGAAGGTCGAGGCGCCCGGCTCGCCCGCGGCGAAGGTGATCACGCTGCGGCTGGTGTAGCCGGCCACGTTCGGATCCGCCGCCCGCCGGACGTCGAGGGAGACATCGTAGCTGTGCGTGGTGATCAGGGCTGAGCGTGTGGCCGCCTCGTCGCGGCGCAGGTTCTGGTTCGACACCCAGCTATCTAATCATGATGGCGGCGGCGCCCAGCCCCAGCACTCCGATCAGCAGCCAGGAAGCCAGGGCGGCCAGCAAGGGCCGGACCCCGGTGTGGAGCAGCTGCGATACCCGGACGGCCGATCCGAGGCCGAAGAGGGCCATGCCCAGCAGCAGGTCCTGGAGGACGGCGGCGGCGTCCAGCACTGCGGGGGACAGCCAGCCCGTGGAGCGCAGGGCGGCCAGCGCCAGGAAGCCGATCACGAACAGCGGAACGACGGGGGGCCGCCCGCCGCCGGAGCGGGCGCCCGCGCCGTTGCGGTGATGCAGGCCCGCGGCGGCCACCATGGGTGCCAGGAGCACCACCCGGGTGAGTTTGACGACGACGGCGACCGCGAGCGCCGAGGCTCCGGCCGTCTGCGCCGTGGCGACCACCTGTCCGACGTCGTGCACGGACGCCCCGGCCCACGCCCCGAATCGTTCCGGCCCCAGTCCCAGCGGCCGCATCAGCAGGGGGAGCACGCCGATGGCGAGCGTGCCGCACAGCGTCACCAGGGCGATCGGCAGCACAGTGTCCTGCTGCCGGATCCGCCGCACCGCGGCCACGGCTCCGATGGCCGAGGCGCCGCAGATTGAAAAGCCGGTGGCGATCAGCAGCGCCACCGGCGGGGTCAGGCGGAAGAGCCTGCTGATGCCGTAGGTCCCGGCGAAGGCGGCCAGCACGACTCCGGTGATCAGGAGCAGGGCGGGTCCGCCGAGGCCCAGCACGTCGACGAGGCTGACCTTCAGGCCGAGCACCACGATTCCGCCACGCATCAGGTGTTTGCCGGCGAAGTCCAGCCCGGGCCGGGCCCGCCCGGCGCTCCAGGCGGCCACGCCCGGCAGGTTGGCCGCCAGGAGCCCGAGTACCACTGCCACGGTCATCGCCGGCAGTGCCGGGACGAGGGCGTGGACGGCCAGGGCCAGCACGACGGCGGCCGCGGCGGCCAGCAGGCCCGGCCCTGCGAGGGACGCGGCGGCGGCGAAGCCGGCCCGTCGGGTCGTCGCGGGCGGGGGCTTTGGGCTGAACAGGGGCACGTCCCTACCTTGCCTTACACGCCGCGGAAACCTGCAACCGCCCCGGCTGGCCTGGCGGGGTTTTGCCTTGGGTCCCGCGTCAGCTCCGACCCGTGGCTGAACCCGCCGCCCGAAATGATTTCGAAACGAAAAGGTGGTTGGCTAGTGACCATGTCTGACCTTTTCGAGGATTACTCCGAGGCTGCCCTGCGCACGGGTGCCTACGACGAGATGTTTACCCCCGGGCAGCTGGCCCGGAAGTCCTACGGGCAGGTTGCCGGTGCCCTGCGTGAACTCTCGCTGGCTGATGTCTCGGCCCGCGCCGATTCCATGGCCCGTACCTTCCTGGACCGCGGCGTCACGTTCGACTTCGCGGGCGAGGAGCGGCCCTTCCCGCTGGATATCGTCCCCCGGGTGATCCCGGCGGATGAATGGACAGTCCTGGAGCAGGGCGTGGCGCAGCGCGTCCGGGCCCTCGAGGCCTTTCTTAACGACGTCTACGACAAGATGACCGTGGTGGCCGACGGCGTCATCCCGCGCCAACTCGTCACCACCAGCGCCCACTTCCACCGCCAGGTGCACGGCTTCGAACCGGCCGGCGGCGTCCGGGTCCACATCTCCGGCATCGACGTGGTCCGCGACGCCGCGGGGACGTTCCGGGTCCTGGAGGACAACGTGCGTGTACCGTCCGGGGTCAGCTACGTCCTGGAAAACCGGCGTGCGATGGCCAAGGGGCTCCCCGAAGCCTTCGGCCAGCAGCTGATCCGGCCGGTCGAAGAGTACCCGCGCCGGTTGCTGTCCGCCCTGCGGAAGACCGCTCCCGCCGGCGTCGACGATCCCACCGTGGTGGTCCTGACCCCCGGCGTGTTCAACAGCGCCTACTTCGAGCACACCCTGCTCGCCGGGTTGATGGGCGTCGAACTCGTCGAGGGCCGGGACCTCATCTGCCGCGGCAACCGGGTCTACATGCGGACCACGGCGGGCGAACAGCGGGTGGATGTCATCTACAAACGGATCGACGATGAGTTCCTGGACCCGTTGCAGTTCCGGGCCGACTCGATGCTGGGCTGCCCGGGGCTGGTGAACGCGGCCCGCGCCGGTGGCGTCACGATCGCCAATGCCGTGGGCAACGGCGTCGCCGACGACAAGCTCGTTTACAGTTACGTGCCGGACCTGATCCGCTACTACTTGAACGAAGAACCCGTGATCGCCAACGTGGACACCTTCCGGCTGGAAGAAAAGGAAGCCCGCGAAGAAGTCCTGGACCGTCTGGACGAACTCGTGGTCAAGCCCGTCGACGGGTCCGGCGGCAAGGGCCTCGTGATCGGTCCCGACGCGTCCAAGGACGAGCTGGAGGCCCTGCGCAAACGCGTTCTCGCGGACCCCCGCGGCTGGATCGCCCAGCCCGTGCTGCAGCTCTCCACCGTCCCCACGCTCAGCGGCGACAGGTTCGGCCCCCGCCACGTGGACCTGCGTCCGTTCGCCGTGAACGACGGCGACGAGGTCTGGGTCCTGCCCGGCGGGCTGACCCGTGTGGCGCTCAAGGAAGGTTCCCTGATCGTCAACTCGAGCCAGGGCGGCGGCTCCAAGGACACCTGGGTGCTGGCGGACTCCCCGCAGGTCCCGGTAGAGACTGCTCCGCGGCCGGCGGTCGCGGTCCGCGAACGTGTCTCGGTCTGGCCGGTGGAAAGCAACTGGCGGGACCGCCAGACGGAGCAACAGCAACAGCAACAGATTTCGGATGCGCAGGAGGTAACCGCGAATGCTTAGCCGCATTGCCGAATCACTATTTTGGATCGGCCGCTATGTGGAACGGGCCGACGGCACCGCCCGCATCCTGGACGTCCACCTCGAACGGCTGAACCATCTGCCGATGGAAGAACAGCGCAGCGTCGCGCAGGAACTTCTCGCGGTGATGGGCGCCCGCCCGCAAAGTGACGAGTTCGGCCTCAATGAGCTCCTGAACGCGCTGGCCTATGACAAGCACAGCGCCACCTCGATAGCAGGGTCCCTGGGCGCGGCGCGGGAGAACGCCCGCCGCGCCCGGGAAACCGTGTCGTCCGGGCTCTGGGAGAGCCTGAACACCACATACTACGGGCTCAACCAGCACCGCAAGGATGTGGTGGGAACGTACCGCTTCTGCAACTGGGTGCTGGAGCGCACGGCCATGGTCAGCGGCCTCGCGGACACCACGGTCAGCCATGACGAGAGCTGGCTGTTCCTGGTCCTGGGCCGTTCGCTGGAGCGCGCCGACATGACCGCGCGGATGCTCTCCACCCGCGATGTCCTCTCTGCCGGCATGTCGTGGGTGAACATGCTCCGCTGTGCCGGGGCCTACGAGTCCTTCCTGCGGACCCGGCGCGCGGCCTTCGGCGACCAGCACGCGGCCGAGTTCCTGCTCCTGGACCGGCTCTTCCCGCGCTCCATCGTCTACGCCCTGAGTGACGCCGACGAGTGCCTGGCCAAGCTCGACCCTTCGGCCCAGCGCGTCGGTTTCATCAACGACGCCCGGCGGATCGTGGGTCAGGCCCGCACCTTCCTGGAGTTCCACCGCACGGATGACCTGATGTCGGAACTGCCGGAGCACATGGAACGGGTGCAGAAGGCCGTTTCGCAAGCCTCCGACGCCATTTCCCGTAAGTACTTCAATCAGGCAGACGAACTGGCCTGGGTGGGAGAAGTTTCATGACCCGGCTGAGGATCAACCACAAGACCGCCTACAAGTACAACAAGCGCGTCACGCTCTCCTACAACGAGGCGCGGATGACGCCGCTGACGGATCCCCAGCAGGTGGTGCTGGAGTCCTCGATGAAAGTCTCGCCGTCGCAGGCCGCGCTGAGCAGCTACCGCGACTACTGGGGCACCCGGGTGACGGCTTTCGACATGCAGATGCCGCACGAGCATCTGGAAGTGCTGGCCACGACCACGGTCGAGGTGCACCGGGTGGAGAAGATTCCGTCCGAGGCGGACATCGTCGGCTGGCACGTCCTGGCGGCTCCGGAAACACTGGACCAGTTCAGCGACTGGATTCCCCAGTCCCAGCTCACGGCCCCGGGCACCGAGGTCCTCGGCATCATTCCCGGCGTCGTCGAGGGCCGCAATCCGCACCAGGCCGCCCTTGCCGTGTTCGAGTGGATGCGCGGTGAAATGTCCTACATGACGGGTTCCACCGGAGTCACCACGAACGCCGAGGAAGCCTGGAGCCAGCGGCAGGGCGTCTGCCAGGACCTCGCCCACCTCGCCATCGGCGCGCTGCGCAGCTGCAGGATCCCGGCCCGTTACGTTTCCGGCTACCTTCACCCGCGGTCGACGGCGGAGCTCGGCGAAACCGTGGCCGGCCAGTCGCACGCCTGGCTGGAGTGGTGGGACGGTGAATGGCGGAGCTGGGATCCCACGAACCACAAGCCGGCCGGTGATTTCCACGTCACGGTGGCACGCGGCCGGGACTACCGCGACGTGCCCCCGCTGAAGGGTATACTCTCGGGCGGCGGCGGTTCAGCCCTCAATGTGACCGTGGAAATCACCCGCGTCGCCTAGGATCCATCTGCGCCGCCGCGCCGGATCCGGTCCGGTGCGCGGGCGCCGAGACCAGATCACACCGGTGCAACGGAGCCAGGACCCAAGGTCACAGAAGGGCCACCAGCGCCGGCTTCCAAGGATTTCGACAGCTCTCAGGCGTATTCTGTCAACACGTCGTCAGCGCCGATGCGCGGGGTAGTGAACGCGGGGTAGTGAATTGGGGCAGGAAAATGCATTTAATGGGTGACAGTCGGGAGCAAGCAACCGCCGAGCCACAACCCAGAAATGACGGAGTCCTCAAGGGCTTCGTTTCGCGGGCCGAGGAGTTGCTGCAGTCCCAGGAGCGGATGGCCGGCCTGCTCGAGGCCGTCGTTGCGGTCGCGGAGGACCTCAGCCTGGACGCCGTGCTGGAACGCGTCGTCCAATCAGCGTGCCGGCTGCTGCGTGCCCGCTATGGTGCGCTGGGCGTGATCGGTGACGACCAGGCATTAAGCCACTTCATCTCCATCGGCATCGACGGTGAGCTCGCGCAGCGGATCGGTCCGCTGCCCACCGGCCACGGGGTGCTCGGGCTGTTGATCTCCGATCCCCGGCCGATGCGCCTGCATGATCTGCGCGCGCATCCCGAAGCCTACGGCTTGCCGGACCACCACCCCCCGATGCAGTCTTTTCTCGGGGTCCCGATCCGGGTCCGGGACGTGGTGTTCGGCAACCTGTACCTGACCGAGAAGGAGGACGGCAGCGAGTTCACTGCCGAAGATGAGGGGCTGGCCGTCGCCCTTGCCGCGGCCGCCGGCGTCGCCATCGAAAACGCCCGCCTCTACGACGATGCCCGCCGCCGGGCCCGTTGGTTGGAAGCATGCATGGACGTCTCCGGACTGATGCTCAGCAGCGACCGGGACTACACCGCCGGCGGCCTGGACCCGATCGCGAGCCGGGCGCTGCAGGAGTCAGGCTCGAAACTGGCCCTGATCGTGGCGCCGGCCGTGACCGGTCCCGGCTACTTGGTCGCCGGAGCCGCCGGCGACCGCGCCCCCGCTTTCTCCGGCCGGTCCCTGACCCTGGACTCGCCCCAGCTCCAGGGTGTCCTGAACGGCGGGGAGCCGGTACTGCTTGACGACGCCGCGGCGCTTTTCGGGGAACTCGACGGCGCGATCTCGGGCCCGCTCCTGGCGGTCGCGCTGAGCACCCAAGGAGCGCATCACGGCCTCCTGCTGCTGGTCCGCGATCCCGAGGCGCTCCAGTTCGCCCGGACGGACATTGAAATGGGCGCCGTCTTCGGTTCCCATGTTGCCCTCGCGCTGGAGCTGGCCCGCGTCCATCGGCTCCGTGAGGAACTGCTGGTGTTCACGGACCGTGACCGGATTGCCCGGGACCTGCACGACCTCGTCATCCAGCGGCTGTTCGCGGCCGGACTGAGTGTGCAGAGCCTGGCCCGCTACACCAGGGATGACCTTGCCCTGGAACGGATCCGCGCCATCACCGGCGAGCTCGATGAAGCTATCCGCAGCCTCCGCGACACCATCTACTCGCTCCGGAGCGGCAGCGGTGAGACCGAGTTGCTGAGCGGCCGGATCCGACGGGTGGCACGGAGTTCCGCCAAGTCCATGCCGTTCACTCCGCGGCTGACCATTACCGGTCCGGTGGACGCCGTGACGCCGGAGAAGGCGGACAACGTGGTGGCCGTGGTCTCAGAGGGGCTCAGCAATGCGATCCGGCATTCGGGCGCCGACGCCATTTCCGTGTCAGTTGCTGTAATCAAGGGCCGGGTCACCGTCGTGATCACGGACAACGGATCGGGCTTCGCGGAACCGGAAAAGCGCAACGGGCTGGCCAATCTGGAGGACCGGGCGCGGATGCTGGACGGGGACTGCACCATCACCAGCGCCCTCGACGCCGGAACCAGCTTGGAGTGGTCCGTCCCGCTTTAGCAGCTGCATTGAACCGTGGTCAGCAGACGTGGCCCAAGGACGCGGGCTTTAGCGGATGCTGTGCGGGCGGCTTCCGTCGGCCGCGGAGTGGCTGCCGGACTGCACGGGCGGCGCCGGGCTCGCGATGAAAACGGCGGCCTGGGTGCGCCGCTCGAAGCCCAGCTTTGCCAGCAGCGACGAGACATAGTTCTTGACGGTCTTCTCCGCAAGGAACATCTCGGCCGCTATCTGCCGGTTGGTCAATCCGCCGCCGACGAGTTCAAGCACGCGGCGTTCCTGCGGGGTGAGCGAGGACGTCCGCGGGTCCACTTCATCGGCTTCGACCATGCTGCCGACGATGCCCGCCGCGACCCCATCCTCGAAGAGCGATTCCCCGCGCGCTGCCCGCCGCAGCGCACCGATCAGGTCCATGCCACCGATCTCCTTCAGCACGTAACCGCTGGCACCAGCCAGCACCGCGCCGCGGAGTGCCTGCTCGTCATCGAAACTCGTGAGGATGATGCAGTTCAGTGAGGGGTCCACGGAACGGACGTCCCGGCAGACTTCGATGCCGGTCCCGTCCGGCAGCCGGGCATCCAGCACACAGACGTCCGGATGCAGCGCCGGGATGCGGCGTGCCGCCTCCACGGCGGACCCGGAACTGCCGACGACGAGGAAGCCCTCGCCCTCGAGAAGCTCCTGCAGCCCCCGTCTGACGAGTTCGTGGTCATCCAGGATGAAGACACGGATGACGCTGGGAAGGCCGTCGTGCGCAGTGAGACCCGCGTCTGACCAGGCAATCATGATTCTCCCGTCCGGCTACTGCCGGTGCCGGCAGTGGGTTCCGTCAACGTTGTTCCGTCAGCGTGCTCTGCAATTCTTCTCTACGAGCCGGTCAGGAACAAGGGCCGTTTGACCCACCGGGGCGGAAAGTCGCCCGTCTCCGTCCGCAACGGGATCCCGGCGCCGTGACCTTCGGCCCTAGGCAACCCGGGCAGTTGACGGGATGCTGGGGCAAAACGTGCCATCTGCTCGAGGAAGGGACCGGCCATGAGCACGGCAAGGGCCGTGAAAATGATCGTGGTGGGCGTCGACGGGTCTGAGGCCTCCATCGAAGCGCTCCGCTATGCGGTCGCCCTTGCCGGCCCGCTCTCGGCGAACGTGGTCGCACTCGCGTGCTGGGACGCCCCGCCCGTTTACGGCGGCTACGTGGCGATGGGCATCGACCACTTCGATGTCCGGGCCGGCGAGATCCTGCGGGACGCCGTCGAACAAGCCCTCGGCCCGGAACTGCCCTCCACCGTGGAAACCCGCCTGGTGCAGGGGCACCCGAGGTACGCGCTGATTGAGGCCAGCCGGTCCGCCGACATGCTGGTCCTGGGCCGGCGCGGCCATGGCGGTTTCGGCGGACTGTTGCTGGGTTCGGTCAGCTCGGCCCTGGTGGCGCATGCCCACTGCCCGGTACTGGTGGTCCACGCCCCGGAGAACAGGTAGCCCGGCAGGCCGATTACCAGGGGCTGGGCTTGTAGTCCTTCAGGAAGACCCCGTACTGGTCCTCGCCCGCCTCGCCCATCACGATGGGGTCATAGACCCGGGCAGCGCCGTCGACAAGGTCCAGAGGGGCGTGGAAGCCCTCCTCCATCAGGCGGACCTTGGTGTAGTGCGGGCGTTCGTCCGTGATCCAGCCGGTGTCGACCGCGGTCATCAGGATGCCGTCCGCATCGAGCATCTCCTGGGCGCTGGTCCGCGTCATCATGTTCAGCGCGGCCTTGGCCATGTTGGTGTGCGGGTGGCCGGGGCCCTTGTAGGCACGGGAGAACTGGCCCTCCATGGCACTGACGTTCACGATGTATTTCCGCTTCGCGGTGGAACGCTTCATGGCCCCGCGCAGCCGGCTGACCAGCAGGAACGGAGCGGTCACATTGCACAGCTGCACCTCGAGCATCTCGAGCGGATCCACTTCGTCCACCACCTGGGTCCAGCTGTTGATCGAGGCCAGATCCGGAACCAACCCGCCGGCGTCGATCGCGGTGCCCGCTGAGATGCGCTCCAGCGACGCGGACCCGGTGGACAGCGCCAGCGAGGTGACGGCGTCACCGGCGAGGACGGGGTGCTCCAGGACGGTGCTTGCCAGGGCGAGCGGGTGCTTGTCGTGGGCGTGACCGAAGGTGACCAGCTCGGGTCCGCCGTTGGCGGCGTGCAGTGCTGCGGGCAGCGGCTCGTCCTCCGCGTCCACCAGGGGCTTGTAGGCATTGCCGGAGCGGCGGACGGTCTGGGCCGCGTTATTGATGATGATGTCCAGCGGCCCGGCGGCGTCGAGGGAATCGGTGAGGGCCATCACCTGGGAGGGATCGCGGAGGTCAATCCCGACGATCCGGAGCCGGTGCAGCCAGTCGCCGCTGTCCTCCATGGCAGCAAAGCGGCGCGCGGCGTCCTTGGGAAAGCGGGTGGTGATGGTGGTGTGGGCGCCGTCGCGGAGCAGCCGGAGGGCGATGTACATGCCGATCTTTGCCCGGCCGCCGGTCAGCAGCGCGCGGCGGCCGCTCAGGTCCGTGCGGGCGTCCCGCTTGCTGTGGCTGAAGGCGGCGCACTCGGGGCAGAGCTGATGATAAAAGGCGTCCACCTGGGTGAAGTGCTGCTTGCAGATGTAGCACGGGCGGGATCTGATCAGGTGGCCGGCGATCTCTCCCGTAGCGGACGGTGCGAGTTTGTTGCCCCGGGTCTCGTCGTCGATCCGGTCGGGGGCCGCCGTCGCGGTCTGGGACAGAACGGCGCGGTCTGCCTCGGCAATCAAGTCCCGCTTGGTGACCCGGCGGTGCCGCTTGACGGCCTTGAACATCTTGCCGGTGGCGCGGCGGACCGAAACGTAGTCGGGGTGTTCCTCGTCGTAGACGTGGATGCTGTTCAGGACCTTCAGGCAGGCCTGGATTTCCGCTGCCGTCAGCTCGGCAATGACGACAGCGACGGGCGCCGCATCGGCAGGGATCAGGTCGAAAGGCAGATCGGGGGAGCTCATTGCCCTAATTTTACAGCCTGCGGGGAGCCCGGCCCGTCGACCGGGCTCCGCCGCTCAGTAGGCCTGGGTCGATTGCTGGGCGGGAGCTTCCACGCCCACGGCGGCCGCGCGGGCGCGTCCGGCCTTCTCGCTGGATTCCTGCCACTCCGGATAATTCGCGGTGGCCGCCTTTACCGCGTCGGGAACAAGGTGCAGGTTGGCGGCCGAGAGGGCGCGCTCCGCGTCGCCGGGTTCGGGAACGTCCTGGCCCTTGGACAGGACCGTGATGCCGGAGTCAGTGACCTTGAAGCCGCGGGCGCGGTCCAGTTCGGGGTCCAGGCCGATGGCCGCCCCGGCCGGCACTCTGACGTTCTTGTCGATGATGGCCCGCCTGACGACGGCGCCTTCACCGATGCTGACCTTGTCCATCAGGACGGAGTCGATCACCCGGCTGGAGGTGCCGACGTAGACGTCGTTGGATAGCACGGAACCCTCCACGATGCCGCCGGAGATCACGACCCCGCTGGCGACGATCGAGTCCAGCGCCGTGCCGACGGTGCTGCCCATGCCGCGGACGAATTTGGCCGGCGGGGAAATGGTCTGCCGCGTGTAGATCGGCCATTCCGAGTTGTACAGGTTGAACACGGGCACCGGGGAGATGAGGTCCATGTGCGCGTCGTAGAACGAGTCGATGGTGCCGACATCGCGCCAGTAGGTGCGGTCGCGTTCGGTGGAGCCGGGGATGTCGTTGAGGGTGAAGTCGTAGACCCCGGCTTCACCCTTGTTGACGAAGTAGGGGATGATGTCGCCGCCCATGTCGTGCTTGGTGTCGAGCCGCTCGGCATCCACGTGCAGGGCCTCAATGAGGGCGTCGGTGTCGAAGACGTAGTTGCCCATGGAGGCCAGGAACTGGGTCGGGTCGGCAGCGAGTCCGGGCGTGGAGGACGGCTTCTCGACGAACGCGGCGATCTTCCGTGGATCGTCCTGGTCCACTTCGATGACGCCGAACTGGTCGGCCATGTGCAGCGGCTGCCGGACGGCGGCGACGCTGGCCCGGGCGCCGCTGGCGACGTGCTGCTCGACCATCTGCGCGAAGTCCATCCGGTAGACGTGGTCGGCGCCGACGACGACGACGATGTCCGGGTTGGCGTCATGGATCAGGTTCAGGGACTGGTAAATGGCGTTGGCGCTGCCGAGGAACCAGCTCTTGCCGACCCGCTGCTGCGCCGGGACCGAGGCGACGTAGTTGCCGAGCTGGGTGGACATCCGCCATGTCTCGGAGATGTGGCGGTCCAGGCTGTGGGATTTATATTGCGTCAGGACGACGATCTGCAGGTAGCGGGAATTGACCAGGTTGGATAACGCAAAATCAATGAGCCGGTAGCTTCCGGCAAACGGGACGCCGGGTTTGGCCCGGTCCGCCGTGAGCGGCATGAGCCGGTTTCCCTCGCCACCTGCGAGGACAATTGCCAAGACCTTTTTTTGCTGCGGCATGGTGATCGCTCCTGAACGCCTTTGTTGCTCCCCAAATATGTCCGGCACGCCCGGACGTCTTCACACTAGATCAGTTCGACCGTAACGACTACCTTGGGTTTTGTGCGAATAGACATTGTGACTAAAGAATTCCCGCCCGAAATCTATGGCGGTGCCGGAGTCCATGTGGCCGAGCTCAGCAGGGTGCTGGCCCAGCGTGTGGATTTACAGGTTCGTGCCTTCGGCGCGCCCCGGGAATCTGAGTACCACGGAGCGACGGTCACGTCGTACGCGGTGCCCGAGGACCTGGGCGGAGCGAACGCTGCCGTGCAGACGCTGGGGGTGGATTTGCGGATCGTTCCGGACATTGCGGGAGCGGATCTTGTGCATTCGCACACCTGGTATGCCAACATGGCCGGGCACATCGCCGCGCTGCTGCACGGGATTCCCCATGTGCTGAGCGCCCACAGCCTGGAGCCGCTCCGCCCGTGGAAGGCCGAGCAGCTCGGCGGCGGCTACGCCGTATCCTCGTGGGTGGAAAAGACCGCCTACGAGTCGGCCGCGGCCATCATCGCCGTCTCCGAGGGGATGCGCCAGGATATCCTGCGCAGCTACCCGGAGGTTGACCCGGCAAAGGTGCGGGTCGTGCACAACGGGATCGACGTCAGTCTGTGGAACCGGGACGAGGGTGTCGACGTCATCCGTGCCCTCGGCATCGATCCCGAGCGGCCGAGCGTGGTCTTTGTGGGCCGCAACACCCGGCAGAAGGGTGTGCCGTACCTGTTGCGGGCTGCCGCGAAGCTGCCGGCCGATGTCCAGGTGGTTCTGTGCCTGGGCGCGGCGGACACCCCCGAGCTGGCGGCCGAAACGGCACGGCTGATTGAAGAGCTGCAGAGCCAGCGCGACGGAGTCATCGTGGTGGAGCGGATGCTCCCGCGCAACGAGCTGGTCCAGGTGCTCAGCCACGCGACGGCGTTTGCGTGCCCGTCGATCTACGAGCCGCTCGGCATCGTGAACCTCGAGGCGATGGCCTGCGGGGCGGCCGTCGTGGCCAGCGCCACCGGTGGCATCCCGGAAGTGGTGGAGCATGGCGTAACCGGGTTGCTGGTACCGATCGAGCAGGTCACCGACGGCACCGGCACACCGTTGGATCCGGAAAAGTTCGTCACCGAGTTCGCCGCGGCCCTGACCGAAGTGGTCACCGATCCCGGGCGTGCCCGGGCCATGGGGGAGGCCGGCCGACGCCGGGCCGAGGCGCACTTCTCCTGGGAGTCCATCACCGAAACCACCCTCGAGGTGTACCGTTCGGTGCTTCCGAACGGCTCCTGAGAACAACCACCACGACGGCGCCGCCCCGGCTGAGGGGGCGGCGCGGTCGTCGTCCTGGGCCGGCAGGGTTCCCGCCGTCCTCGTCCGGCTGCGGTGAGCGTAAGTCCCCGGGGCGGCGGTCAGCGCCGCTTCGCGGCAGCGGCCTTACGGGCCAACAGGATCTTCTCGTCCACGGGCGCCTGGCCGCTCGCGCGCTGCGCGCGGAAGTAGCCCCGCGCCTCGTCCTGGCGGACCCTTTCGGCGCCGGTGGAGATCTCGGCGCGGAGGTGCTCCGGGCCGAAGCCGAAGGCATCCACCAGATCCAGGGCGTGCGGGCGGATCTTGACCAGGAGCCGGTTGATGTATTCGCCCACGGTGCGGCCGCGCTGCATCGAGAGCCGGCCGTTCATCAGATACCAGGACAGGCTCTTTTCAATCAGGGACAGGCCGAAGAGGTCGCGGAGCCAGGTCAGGACCGCCCTGGTGCCGGGGTCCGTGACCTTGCCGAGGGCTTCGGTGAAGGCCTCCCACTGGAGCAGCTCGGCGTGCGCCTGGGCGGCTTCGATGAGTTCGTTCTGGTGCTGGTTGAACAGCGCCGCTCCCTGCTGCTGCGGGAGCTTGTTCGCCCCCTTCAGGGCGGCGGCCACCTCGGCCACCATGGTCTGGACCCGGTCGGTCAGAAGGGTCCGCTGGCTGGCTTCGTCCTTGATCGCGAGAGCCGCCTTCTGCACCGAGCCGGAGTCGGCCACGAACTGGGCAACGCCGCGCAGGCCGGTACGGTGCAGCGCCACACCGGTGGCCTGGCCGACGACGTATCGGGCCAGCACGCCGAAATTCACGTTGCGGAATTCCTTGGCGTAGTCGGCCAGCAGGCGCTTGGCGACAAGCTGCAGCAGGACCGTGTTGTCGCCCTCGAAGGTGGCGTAGACGTCGAGGTCGGCGCGCAGCGAGGCGAAGCGGTTCTCGATCAGGAAACCGGCACCGCCGCAGGCCTCGCGGCACTCCTGCAGGGTGTCCAGGGCATGCCAGGTGCTGAGCGGCTTAAGGGCCGCGGCCAGGGTCTCGAGGTCCTGGCGGTCCTCGTCGGTGTCATTCCGGCCGGAGAAGACGTCGTCGAATTTCTGCAGCAGCTGCTCACTGGCGAAGCCCGCGGCGTAGGTGGTGGCGAGCCGGGTGAAAAGTCGGCGCTGGTGCCGCTGGTAGTCCAGCAGAACCTCCTCATCAGTCGTGGAGGAGGCGTTGAACTGGCGGCGTTCGGTGGCGTACTGGACGGCGGTCTTCAAGGCCAGCTTCGATGCCGTCACCGCGGCGCCGTCGAGCGAGACGCGGCCCTGCACCAGGGTCCCGAGCATCGTGAAGAACCGCCGGCCCGGGCTGGCGATGGGGGAGCTGTAGCTGCCGTCGGCCTCCACGTTTCCGTAGCGGTTCAGCAGGTTCGTGCGCGGGATCCGGACGTGGGTGAAGTGCAGCCGGCCGTTGTCGATGCCGTTGAGGCCACCCTTGACGCCGTCATCCTCACCGCCGATGCCCGGCAGGAATTCCTGCGTTCCGGGGTCGCGGAGGTCCATGTAGAAGGCGTGCACGCCGTGGTTGACGCCCCGCGTGATGAGCTGGGCGAAGACGACGGCACCGAGCCCGTCGATGGCGGCGTTGCCGATGTAGTCCTTCCACGCCGCACGGAACGGCGTGTGGACCACGAATTCCTCGGTCGCGGGGTCGTAGGCGGCGGTGGTGGCGATGCTGGCCACATCGGAGCCGTGCCCGGTTTCCGTCATGGCGAAACAGCCGGGGATGTCCAGGCTCATGATGCCGGGCAGCCACTTTTTGTGGTGCTCCTCGGTGCCAAGGTGGTTCACGGCGGAGCCGAACAGGCCCCACTGCACGCCGGCTTTGATCTGCAGCGAGGGGTCGGCGATGACCAGCTCCTGGAAGCCGGCCACGTTGCCGCCGTGTTCGTCCATGCCACCTACGGACTGCGGAAAGGCGCGGTGGACGGCGCCGTTGTCGACCAGGATCTTCAGCTGCCCGAAGGCGCGCTTCCGGTGCTCGGTGTGGGTCAGACCCTCGGTCTTGTGCAGCTCCGGCATGCCGGCGAGGGCCCGGGATGCCCGCCGGGCGTCGGCCCACCTTCCGAGGAGAAGTTCGCCGAGCGCGGCAACGTCGACGGCGGGTGAGCCGGCCGCCGGGTGGACGGACGTCGCCGTCGTCGACGGCGTGCTGTCGGTGGGACCCGCGGTGCGGTCCGCTAGTTCGGTCATGTCGATTCCTTCGTTGGTTCTGACAAGGTCGGTTCTGAAGTCTGGGGCTCGAGGTTCCGGAGCTCGGGGGCGATGCCGAGGCAGAGCCAGTCCGTAATCTGCCGTGCCATCGCTTCCTGATCCGGCTTGCCGGGCGATGCCGGACTGGCAAGCCATTGTTCGCCGGCGTTCCGGACGAGGCCGATCGCGGCGCTGGGCCAGTAGCCGATCACGGCTTCCCGTCCGGCGGAGGGGGCCAGGTGGCTGCGCATGGGCCGGGCGATCATGTCGCTGATGGCAGCGAAGAAGTGGCTGAGGGCTCCGGCCGTGGCGATCGAGCCGTTGGCAGCCTCCGCATCGCCGGGCGCATAGCGGGTGACGAAGGTGTAGACGTTGGGGCTCGTCTCGGCCATCTGCAGGTAGGCGGAGACCATCGCATACAGCCCCTGGCGGGGTGTCTGCGCACCCTGCGCGGCTTCCTGGATGCGCCGTTGCATCTGGCTGAGCACCACTTCTCCCACGGCCTGCTGAAGCCCGGCCTTATCCCCGAAGTAACGGTAGAACACCGATTTGGAGGTTCCTGCCGCGGCAGCAATCTCCTCCATGGAGGCATCGCTGCCCAGGGCGTGGACGGCCCTACGGGCGGACTTGATCAGATCCCGGCGCCGGTCCTCGCGGTGCCGCTGCCAGCGCGATGCGCGGCCGTCCACGGACGCCGGCGCGCCCCGGGCAGCACCGGATTCCGGAGGATCAGCGGGATTGTTCACGATACCCAGCGTATCAGGTACGCTGGGTATCGGTAACCGCTTTGATCTAAGGAGACAGCCATGTCCGTCCACGGACAGTCCGCACCCGGACTCACGGATTCGACCCCTTCCGCCGCTCGGGCAGCAACGCCGCAACTCCGCAAGGCAGTGGTGGTGGGCGGCAACCGGATTCCCTTCGCCCGGACCGGCGGCGCCTACACCAAGTCCTCAAACCAGGACATGCTCACCGCGGCCCTGGACGGCCTGATCGCCCGGTTCGGCCTGCAGGACGAACGGATCGGCGAAGTGGCTGCCGGTGCGGTCCTCAAGCACTCCCGCGACTTCAACCTGACCCGCGAAGCCGTGCTGGGCTCCCCGCTGTCCGCCGAGACCCCGGCCTATGACCTGCAGCAGGCCTGCGCCACGGGGCTGGAGACGGTCCTCGGCCTTGCCAACAAGATCAAGCTTGGCCAGATCGACTCGGCCATTGCCGGCGGCGTCGACTCCGCCTCGGACGCCCCCATCGCCGTCAGCGAGGGACTCCGCGAGGCCCTTCTGGACCTGAACCGTGCCAGGACACTGCCCCAGCGGCTCCAGATCCTCAGCCGTCTCAGGCCCAAGGACCTCGCCCCCGATGCCCCGAACACCGGTGAGCCGCGCACCGGCCTGTCGATGGGCGAACACCAGGCACTGACCACCGCCCAGTGGAAAATCACCCGTGAAGCGCAGGACGAGCTGGCCTACAACAGCCACCGCAACCTCGCGGCCGCCTACGACGCCGGGTTCTTCGACGACCTGCTCACCCCCTACCGCGGGCTCAGCAGGGACTCCAACCTGCGCGCGGACACCAGCCTTGAGAAGCTGGCCACGCTCAAGCCGGTCTTCGGCAAGTACCTGGGTGCGGCGGCGACCATGACCGCCGGAAACTCCACTCCGCTCACCGACGGCGCCTCCACCGTCCTGCTCGCTTCCGAGGAGTGGGCCGACGCCCACGATCTGCCGAAGCTGGCCGCTGTCGTTGACGGCGAAGCCGCAGCCGTGGACTTTGTGCACGGCAAGGACGGACTCCTGATGGCCCCCGCCTTCGCGGTGCCCCGGCTGCTCGCCCGGAACGGCCTCACCCTCGACGACATCGACTTCTTCGAGATCCACGAGGCGTTCGCCGGTACCGTGCTCAGCACGCTGGCGGCCTGGGAGGATGAGGAATTCGGCCGCACCAGGCTCGGCCTGGCCGGCGCCTTCGGCAGCATCGACCGGTCCAGGCTCAACGTCAACGGCTCCTCGCTCGCCGCCGGCCACCCCTTCGCGGCCACCGGCGGACGGATCGCGGCCTCCCTGGCTAAGATGCTGCACGCCAGAGGCCAGGTGGACGGGCGCCCCGCCCGCGGACTGATCTCGATCTGCGCCGCCGGCGGCCAGGGTGTCGTCGCGATTCTTGAAGCACTCTAGGGGGATCCGATGACCGACAAATACACCCAGCTGGTGAGCCGGGGACTCGGCAAGGACATCGCAAGGAAACTGGGGCTGCCGCAGCCCGTGCCGCTGCGGCGCCACCGGCCGGGCCAGCCGCTCGTTGCCGGGCCGGTGCTGGTCCAGGGGACCGGCAGCGGCGCGGACGAGCTGGCCTCCACGCTCCTCTCGTGGAACCTGGATGTCCGACGGCATGCGGTGCCGAAGGAAAAGCTCGGCGCCGTCATCCTGGTCCTGGACGAGCTGGCCCGCCCCGAGGACCTGGAGAAACCGGTGCTCACGGCCGCCGCCTCGCTGCGGGACCTGGCACCGAACGCCCGGGTCATCACCGTCTCCCGCGCCGCAGTGGAGGCCGCCGGGCCGGCCGTCGCCGCGGCCCGGCAGGGCGTCGACGGCCTGCTCCGTTCGCTGGCCAAGGAACTGCGCGCCGGCGCCACCGGCAACGGCATCCTGCTCGCGCACGGTGCCCGCACCACGAGTCCGAGCACCCTCGGGGCCCTGCGGTTCTTCCTCTCCGGCCGGTCGGCGTTCGTTGACGGGCAGTTCCTGACCGTCACCTCAGATGCCGGACAGCTGCCGGACGACGTCGAGAAGCCGCTGGCAGGCAAGGTCGCCGTCGTGACCGGAGCCGCCCGCGGAATCGGGGCCGCAATTGCGCGCACGCTGCACCGCGACGGAGCCACCGTCGTCGTCGTCGACATCCCCGACGCCGGGGACCACCTCGCCTCGGTGGCGAACGAAGTGCACGGCACCGCCCTGCAGCTGGACATCAGCCGCGAGGATGCCGGGCAGCGGATCATTGACCACGCCGTGCAACGCCATGGCCGGCTGGACATCGTGGTCCACAATGCCGGGATCACGCGGGACAAGCTGTTGGTGAACATGGACCCGGACCGCTGGAACTCCGTCATCGCCGTCAACGTCGCCGCGCAGCTGCGCATCAACGAAGCGCTTCTGGCATCCGGGCATTTCCGGGGCTCGCCGCGGATCGTGTCCGTGGCCTCCACCACCGGGATCGCGGGAAACCGGGGCCAGACCAACTACGCCGCCTCCAAAGCCGGCGTGATGGGCATGGTCCGCGCCACCGCCCCGCTGCTCGCCGCGCACGGCGGGTCCATCAATGCGGTGGCCCCGGGGTTCATTGAGACCGAGATGACCGCCCGGATCCCGTTCGCCACCCGCGAGGTGGCCCGCCGGCTGAACTCCCTGCAACAGGGTGGCCAGCCGGGTGACGTTGCCGAGGCGATCGCGTTCCTGGCGAGCGACGCGGCCGGCGGGATCTCCGGCGAGGTGCTGCGGGTCTGCGGGCAGAACCTGGTCGGAGCATGACCGGTTCGCAGCCCGTCATCCTGGGTGAGATGCCGTCTCTGTCGAAGCTGTATCTGAACGCGGCAGCCACCGCGGCCCGGCGTCGGGTGCTCGGCACGCACACGGGCTCCGCACTTCCCGATGGAAGCCATGAGGTCCGCGGCGTGCGGGCCGGGGTTGAGAACCTCACGGCCTACCAGCATCTGATCGGCGAGACCGCCAGCGACATCCTGCCGGCCGGCTTCATCCACGCGCTGGCATTCCCGCTGGCCATGAGCGTGATGAACCGGGACGACTTCCCGCTGCCCCTGCTCGGCATGATCCACCTGGGCAACCAGGTGCTGCAGTCCGCGCCCGTGCGCTTCACCGAAGCCGTGGACATCCGGGCGCAGGCGGAAAACCTGCGCGGCCACCGCTCCGGTACCCAGCTGGACCTCGTGGCCGAGGTGCGTGGCGCCGGCGATGGCGCCCTCCGCTGGCGTGGCGTGTCCACCTACCTTGCCAAAGGCGTGTTCCTGCCGGGACTCGACAAGCCGTCGGCGCCGCCGGTGCCGGTGGACTTCCAGCCCCCGGACCCGACGGCACTCTGGCAGCTGGGAGTGGACACGGGACGCGCCTACGCCGCGGTGTCCGGCGACTTCAACCCGATCCACTTGAGCGTTCTTTCGGCCAAAGCGCTGGGGATGCGTCGGTCCATCGCGCACGGGATGTACCTCGCATCGAGGGCGCTGGCCGATGTGGGCGCAGCCAAGGGGGAGGCCTTCCGCTGGGACGTGGCCTTCGGGGCTCCCGTCTTCCTGCCCGCCCGGGTGGCCCTGGACATCAGTACTGTCCAGGACGGCGACGGCGGCTGGCAGCGCTCGGACTACGTCGCCTGGAACCCGCGGTCGGGCCGCAAGCACTTCAGCGGCTCCGTGGCTGCGTTGTAGCACTGTCAAGCCACAGCACCGTCCGGGCCACGCTCTTGCCGTGGGCGTCTCAGATGCCGACCCTGCGTGGTTGGGGCGGGTGACCGTGGCCATTAGGCGTCCGAGGTCCTGACAACGCGGAGCATCCGGTGCAGGCTCAAGAGGATTGATTCCGCCGCACTGGGCTCGTCCGTTGCCGGCGAACCCGCGCCGATGCGCCTGCTGAGTTCATCCACGGCCGCCTCGGCCGTGCCGGCAAGCTCGCCCTGCCGCTCCGGGCTCTCCTCTTCGGTGGAGCACAGCACGTCGCCCACCGCCGACATCGCGGCCGAGAGCGGGTCCGTGTATTCGTCCGGCACGACGAAGGGCATGTCCTCGGCCCAGATGACATCGGAGAGCACCTGTGTCACGTCCTGCACATGGAACGTGACCCGTTCGAGGTCCCGGAGGTTGCGGTAGTCCTGGTCCATGTCCCGGGGGTGCAGGCGGCGCCGGGGGTTAGCCCGCCGGCTGGCGTCCGCCTTTTCAACGGCGAGGCGGACGGAGCGGGCCGATGCCGCGAGCGCATCTGAGCGGCGTGACCAGTCCTCGTGTTCCGGCGGCCAGTTCTCCTTCAGGGCCGTCGCCATGTCCCCCAGCTGCCGGGCGAGCGCCAGCCGCAGTTCCGCGATGCTGAGGGCAGCGGCCTTGAAGTGCAGCGGCGGGAAGACCAGCAGATTGACGACGACGCCAACAGTGACGCCCGCGCCCATCTGGACCAGATAGCCGAAGGAGAACCGGTCCGGGTCATGGCCGCCGACCAGCAGGACCAGGAGCGCCGCCGTCGGAATCCAGTCGCTGCCGGAGCCGATCCGGGGCAGCCCCGCGAGGATGACGCCCAGGCCCATCACAATGGCAACCGTCACCGGGCTCGGCTCGCCAAGGCTGAAGAGCATGAAGGCAAGTCCGATTCCCAACGCCAGGCCAACCAGTGTCTGCACGCCCTGGCGCATGGAGCCGGAAACATTCTCGTACATCGCCACCAGGGCGCCGAGCGGGGCGTAGTAAGGGTAGTCGGCCGCCGAGCCCGGCATGAAGGGGGCGATGAAGAACGCAATACCGGCGGCGAGCGCCGCCTTCATGGCCAGCTGCAGCCGGGGCCACAGGAGCGCCGAGGCTACGCTGCCGCTCAGGACGCGCCAGAACCGCCGAAACAGGGGTGGGTCTCCGGTGCCGGGGGGTTCGTGGGCAGTAGTCATTCCGGTTCACCCTAGGCTGGCGGCATTGCTGCTACAAATGGAGGAACTGCATCCGCTTGGGCCGCCCCGTGCCCGGGGGCTACTTCTTCGCCCGCCCGCACCGGTCCCGGCGGTGTACCGCCGCCGAAGGGCCGGCCGCCGAGTGCTTCGCGGCCATGGCCGGTGAGCCAGTTGCCCAGCCCGGGTCCCTTCGGGACAATCCCGGTGGGGTTGATGTCCTCGTGGACGATGTAGTAGTGCTGCTTGATCTGCACGAAGTCGGTCGTGTCACCGAACCCCGGCGTTTGGAACAGATCCCTGGCGTAGGCCCAGAGCACCGGCATTTCGCTGAGCTTTTGCCGGTTGCACTTGAAATGGCCGTGGTAGACGGCATCGAAGCGGGCCAGCGTGGTGAAGAGCCGGACGTCAGCCTCGGTGATGGTGTCGCCCACGAGGTACCGCTGCCCGGCAAGCCGTTCCTCAAGCCAGTCGAGGGCGGTCCATAGCCGGTCGTAGGCGGCGTCATACGCCTCCTGGGAGCCGGCGAAGCCGCAACGGTACACGCCGTTGTTGACTTCGGTGAAGACCCGCTTGTTGACCGCGTCGATTTCGTCCCGCAGGTGCTCGGGGTATAGGTCCGGGGCGCCGGGACGGTGGTAGGCGGTCCACTCGGTGGAAAAGTCCAGGGTTATCTGCGGGAAGTTGTTGGTGACGACCTGCCCGGTCGGCACATCGACCACGGCCGGGACGGTAATGCCGCGCGGATAGTCCGGGAACCGGCGGAAGTAGGCGTCCTGGATCCGTTCGATGCCCAGGACGGGATCCTTGCCGCCGGGATCCAGGTCAAAGGTCCAGGAGCGGGCGTCATGGGTGGGGCCGGGCTGCCCGAGCGAGATGACGTCTTCCAGGCCCAGCAGCCGGCGCACGATCACCGTCCGGTTGGCCCAGGGGCAGGCGCGGGCCGCGACCAGCCGGTACCGCCCCGGTTCCACCGGCCAGCCGGGCTCTCCGTTGCTGCCCGGCGCTCCGTCCTTTGTGATCCGGTCCTCGATGTAGTTGGTGTCCCGGGTGAACCCGGCTCCGCCGGTAACGTAGGCGCCGCGGGTGCTGAACCCCTGGTCACCGGTGCCGGCAGCGCCGCCATGGTCCGCACTGGAGGGGCTCTTGCTCGTGGATGTCTGGTTCATGGTCCCAGCCTATGACGCCGGAACGCCGGGACCCAGCAGTGCGGCGAGGACCTGCGCCATCGGCTGCCACGCAAACCACCACGCGCCCGCCACCACGGCGGCGAAGAGCACGAGCCAGACGACGGCGGGAATTGACGTGGCACGGAAGAGCAGATAGGCGTCCGACGACGACAATCTGTCCCGTCGCCGCAGATGGACGTTCGCCAGCTTTGCGAGGTCCCGGACGGCAGCCACCAGCAGGGCGAGGCCGAGCACGATCATCACATGACCGGTGAAGTCCGACGGCACGAACAGTACGAGGAGCGCCGCGGCCAGCACGGCGGCCGCGGTGATCAGCAGCCCCACCCCGTTGCGGATGAACACGAACGATGCCAGTAACAGCAGAGTCCCGACCGACATCGCCGCCGGCCCCCAACCGTTGAACCCGCACCAGACCATGGCTGCCCCGACGACGGCCGGCACTGGATAACCCCAGAACGTGACCCAGGCCGCGGCGGGCCGGCCCCGGCCGTACGTCGTCGTGGTGCCCGAGTGGTCCAGGCGCAAGCGGATACCGCCGAGACGCTGGCCGGCCAGAAGGGCCGCGAAGGCGTGGCCCAGTTCGTGGGTCACGGTGGCCAGCAGGCCGAAGTAACGCCAGGTGGCGCGGGGCAGCGACAGGGCGACCGCCAGGAGCATCACCATTCCGAGCTCGGTGCCGGTGACGTGCGGGAGGGGCGACTGGCTGAAGCCGGCAATGATCCGGTCCCACCAGGTTCCGGCAAGGTTCTCCCCGAGGGGATTGGTCATGCTGTTCCCGAGCTGTGCCCGATGCAGTACGCGGTCCAGGGCCTGGCCTCCAGGCGTCCCTCGGCGATCTCTTCCCCGCAGACCTCGCAGATGCCAAAATGGCCGGCATCGATGCGTGCCAGGGCAGCGTCGATTTGGGCCAGCCCCGCCGTGCTCTGCTGCAGCAGGGCCGAGGCCTGGGAGAGTTCGAACGCGATCGTTACCCCCTCCGGATCGTGTTCATCATCCACGTTGGAATCCTGCCGGGCGGCGTTCACCGAAGTGATGTCCCGCCGGAGCGCAGGAAGAAGGGCCAGTTTCCGGAGGCGCTCCTCATCGAGGAGTATCCGGAACCGTTCGACGTCGACCATAGGCTGCAAGGCTAGCGCGGAACTCCTGACTTCGTCGAAAGCGCAGGTCGAAAGCGGACAGGACCGGAGAGGACGTCAGCAGACTGAAGTCGGGCCGAAAGGCCCGTCCGCCACGGACCGTCCGGCCGTACAGTGGGGAAACCAGCAGGTGTGCGCAGACCGATGCTGTGCCGCGTTCAGATCAGGGAGGCAGCCACATGGACGGGTCTGAGCCGCTAAACACCGGGCCGCAAAATACGGAGCCAGTCAACACGGAGCCAGTCAACACGGAGCCAGTCAACACGGAGCCAGTCAACACGGAGTCCGGGAACGCGGCGGTCAAAGACGCCGGCGAGGAGGCCGCGGCGCTGGAGGCCGTGGCGACGCACCATGGCAGCATGCTCAAGCGGCTCGACGCCCTGGTCTCGACGCTGACCCAAGCAGTCAAGACGGGGGAGGCGGTGACCGAGCACGACGCCCATGGGGTGCTGCTGGAATGGTGCGAAACCGAATTGCTCCCGCATGCGCTCGCCGAAGAAGGGCCCGTCTACGGTGGTGCCGGGCGCGCGCCGGAGGGTCGGCTGCTGGTGGCGGCCCTGCTGGCGGAGCATCAGGCCCTCGTGGGCCTCATCGAGGAATTGCGCGGGGCCAGCGGGGTCGATGCCGCGGTGGCGGCCGGTGCCATCCGGAATGTCTTTGCCGTGCACCTGGACAAGGAGAACCGGCTCCTGCTGCCGCTCATCGTGGCATCCCCCGGGCCGTCGCTGGCCCGGGCTGTGGAAGGCCTTTCCGAACTCGTCGGGGAAGCCCATGTGCACAGGGCACGCCCCGGACTCGGGGGCAGCGTCTAGAGTGTCCCCATGGCGGACGCTACGGAGCAGGGGAACACGGACATCGGAAGCGGGCTGCTGCGGGAGCTCGCGGCAGCCCACGGAGTCGGAACGATGTTCCGAGGCTGGGACGGCGCCGAGCGCTCGGTCCCTGACGGTACCCTGCGCGGTGTCCTGACCGCGCTGGGCGTTCCGGCCGGGGGACCGGACGAGATGCAGCGATCGCTGCACGAGACCCGGCTGGGACCGTGGCGGCGCCTGCTGCCGCCGGTCGTCGTCGGACGCCAAGGGCAGGAAACGCTCGTCAACGTCCACGTTCCCCACGGACGTCAGGTTCGCGTCTGGATTGAGGCCGAGGACGGCAGCCGGCACGAGGCCGCCCAGCGGGATAACTGGGACCAGCCCGTCGACGTCGACGGCGTACTGACGGGCCGCGCGACCTTTGCGACCCCGGCTGACCTTCCCCTTGGCTGGCACACTCTGTTCGCGGACGCCGAAGGCGCCCCCGCCCGATGCCCGCTCGTGGTCACGCCGCGGCGGCTGGGCACCACCGAGGCGCTCGCGGGACGACGGAACTGGGGGCTGACGGCGCAGCTGTATTCCGTTCGTTCCGCCCGGTCCTGGGGAATCGGCGACCTTGCCGACCTTGCCGACCTTGCCACCGTCTCCGGGCAGGAGGGCGCGGGCTTTGTGCTGGTCAACCCGCTGCATGCCGCCGAGCCGCGGCCTCCGGTCGAGGACTCTCCGTATCTGCCCACCACGCGACGCTTCGTTAACCCGCTCTACCTCCGGGTGGAGGAGATCCCCGAATTCGGCTACCTGGATCCTGCCGGCCGGGCAGAAGTCCAGCAACTGGCCGAACAACAGCGCTCCGCCAACAGCTCAGCCGGTTTGCTGGACCGGAACTCGAGCTACGCCGCGAAACTGGCCGCCCTTGAGCTCGTCTTCGCGGTGCCGCGCGGACCCGACCGTACACGCTCGTTCACGGACTTCTGCGCCGAACAGGGACAGGGACTCGACGACTTCGCGCTCTGGTGCGCACTGGCCGAGGAGCTGCCTCCGGGGGCTCCAGAATGGACGACGGCGGCGTCCGCACCGGATACCGCGTACTGCACCGAGCAACGGGCACTGCTTGCGGACAGGATCGACTTCCACCGCTGGCTGCAGTGGTGCTGCGACCGGCAGCTGGAAGCGGCGCAGGGCTCGGCCAGGGAATCGGGCATGGAAATCGGCGTCATCCACGATCTTGCCGTGGGCGTGAAACGGGGCGGAGCCGACGCCTGGTCCCTTGCCGGAGTGCTGGCACGGGACGTCACCGTCGGCGCGCCCCCGGACGTGTTCAACCAGCAGGGGCAGGACTGGACCCAGCCGCCCTGGCACCCGGGCCGGCTCGCCGAGTCCGGCTACGCCGCCTACCGGGACATGCTCCGCACCGTGCTGCGCCACGCCGGCGGGATCCGGGTGGACCACATCCTGGGCCTGTTCCGGCTCTGGTGGATTCCTGCAGGGGCGGGGCCGGAGCAGGGCACCTACGTCTACTACGACCACGAGGCGCTGATCGGCATCCTGGCCCTGGAGGCACAGCGTGCGGGGGCGATTGTGATCGGTGAGGACCTGGGCGTATTCGAGCCTTGGGTCCGGGACTATCTGGCCGAACGCGGGATCTTCGGCACGTCGATCCTCTGGTTTGAGCACGACGCGGACGGGCCGATCCCGCCGGAAAGGTACCGCCAACAGTGCCTGACCAGCGTCAACACCCACGATCTGCCGCCGACAGCGGGCTACCTGGCCGGCGAACACGTCACCCTACGCGAGTCCTTGGGGCTGCTGCAGCGTCCGGTCGACGAGGAACACGCCGAAGCCGCCGCCGAGCAGGAGGCAGTGCTGGCCGTCGTCCGGGACCGCGGGCTCCTGCCGGCTGCCGGATCCCCGGACACGGCGCGGGACGTGCCGGCGACAGTTGAGGCCCTGTACGCCTTCACCGCACTGACGCCGTCGTCGCTGCTGGGCGTGGCGCTGGTGGATGCGGTGGGCGAAACCCGCACGCAAAACCAGCCCGGAACCGGCAACCTGCAGTACCCGAACTGGTGCATACCGCTGGCCGGACCCACTGGCCCGGTGCTGCTCGACGAACTGCCAAACCATCCGGGGTTCTGTTCCCTGGCCCGCACTGTCCGCACGGCACTGCACGCGGGAGCCCCCGCTGGGAAGACTCCGTCCATCGAGTAGCCACTTCCCTGGGCCTGCGGTTCCGCGCAGCCCGCGGTCACTGACAGCCGCCGTTGTTAGTGACCGGTCCGGCAGGACCGACCACGGAAGAAGCTCCCGTCGGCGCCGACAGCGGGACCTTCCCGCCTTCATGGGGCGACTCACCTCGATGGACAGGCACTACCTTGTTTTGCTGCATGATGGAGGAGAGGGACAGGCAGTCCATCTCCGCGCCGCGACCGTAGCGGCAGGAGCCGGTCTGCTTGAGCACCGTTCGTCTCAATGAAACGAGGAACACCATGTCACTGAAAGAGCGTCTGAAAGAAGACGTCGTCGCCCACATGAAGGCCGGCAACAAGACCGCGCTGACGACGGTCCGCAACGTCCTGGGCGAGATCAGCACCCGCGAGAAGTCCGGCAAGACGCCGGTCGAGCTGGATGACGCCCAGGTGACCTCGCTGCTGCAGAAGGAGGCGGCCAAGCGCCGCGATACCGCCCGCATCTACACCGAGGCGGGGGAGGCAGACCGTGCCTCGGCTGAAGTCGCCGAAGCTGAGATCATCGAGGCGTACCTGCCGAAGGCACTGACGCGCGAGGAAGTCGAAGCGATCGTTGACGAGGCGGTCACGGGGTTGAAAGCCGATGGCCAGGAGCTGTCGATGCGCTCCATCGGCCTCGTGATGAAACCCGTCACCGCCAAAGTGGCGGGCCGCTTCGACGGCAAGACCGTCAGCGAGATAGTCCGCAGCCGCCTGGCATAACTGAAAGCGGCCCAAAACCGCCTCATTGCCCCTACGTCCTGGCCATCGGAAGTCACTTGGAATCTTCAGGACACCGCGGTACCTGCGTTTCGGATTACCGACATTCACTTTGGTGCTTCCCCAGGGACGTCGGCCTGGTCCGGTCTCCTACCGGATTTCTTTGTGCCGCGTAGGCGTCCCGACGGTCTGCGTTGGTGCTGACCAAGTGCGAGCAACGGAAACATGAGTACCGAGAGCATTCCTGCTCCAACGAGTGCAGACGAGATTCCGCTTGAGATAAGCCCCTCGTCCCGGCCAATGGCTGTTACGGCCACGATAATCGGCAATCCTGTTGCACCAAACAGTATGATGGCACGTTTGTCCGCAGGGGTGGCGTTGGGGGGAGCTGCGAGCAACGACGGCAGACCGCGGATGATGAGCAGGAGGAACAGGAACAGGGGGACCAGTGCGAGAGCGGCCGGGCTGGCGGTGAGCGCGCGAAGGTCGAAGTCTATGCCGGTGTCGATAAAGAAGATCGGAACGAGGAATCCGAATGCGATGGCATCGATTTTCATCTCGATGACCTTCCGGTCCTGTTTGGGGGCGCGCGCGATTGCAACCTTCCAGAGGACTCCGGCGGCGAATGCACCCAGCAGCATGTCGAGTCCCAGAACCATGCTGAGTACAACGAGTACGGTCAGGATGAGCATGATGGACCGGATGGCGAACTGGCCGCTGGTGTGGAGTGTCCTGGTGACCTGGGAGTGGAGCAGTGTGTGCCGTGCGCGCGAGGCCAGATAAACCGCCAGCCCGGTCAGGAGAACAAACCCGAGAAGTACTCCTGTAGCCGGCCCCAATTGCCTGCCACTAAAGAACAGCGAGATCGCAACCAGAGGCCCAAACTCCCCAACAGCCCCCAGTGCGGTCACCGCGATACCGAGCGGGGATTTCGATTCGCCGGCGTCGCGAAGGATCGGCAGCAGCGCGCCCAGAGCCGTGGAACACAAGGCGACGCCAATGATCACAGCGGCCGCCGGTGTCGGGGCGAGGACAAGGCCAGCGCCGATGCCAGCCGCCAACGAGATGACCCAGCCAGCGAATGCACGCTTTACGGGCCGGCCGCGGATTACGGCGAAATCAATCTCGTTGCCGGCAACGAAGAAGAGCATGGCCAGCCCGAATTGGGCCAATGTATCCGTGAAGTCGGCGGGCTGAATCCACCCCAACAGCCTGGGGCCGAGCATGATTCCGAGGACAATCTCGAACACCACGATAGGCACCTTGACCAGACGATCAAGGAAGCGGGCTGCAAGGGGCGCTGCTACAGCCAGCAAGGCGATCAGAACCAACGACGTGGGCAAGCCATCCATCAGCGGTACCTCCGGTACCTCGGCTGTTTCGAAGAAAGAGCGTTCCAAAGCTACCGCTGTCATTGGTGTTGGCGCCATAACAGCCAACCCCAAGATGCCGCTAGGCGGTATGTCACGGTTCCTCCGAGGACTCGTCGCGGAGAATGTGGAACTTACAGAGTCAGGATGGACCCGTTATGAACACTTTTGCCGCTGATCATCGCTCGACCAGGAAGGGGTCCGCCAGCCGTGTCGCTTGGCTGGCCGCGACCTCCGCGGCTGCCACCGTGCTGGTATTCATTCCGGTTGTGCTGCGCAACCCATCGACGACTGAAGCGGTCCCGCCCGGTTGGTTGGTCGCCATGCTTTTGGCAGCTCCCCTTACGGCTTACCTTGCCAGCCGCCGCCTTGGCATTCCGCTGAAGGTTGCTTCGTCTCTCTTGGTCGGACTACCTCAGTTGCCTCTGATCGTAGTGCTGTCGGCAATCAGCGTTTGGCTTGACGTGCAGCGCGGCAACTTGCTGGCTGGTTCCGGTGAGGAGTCCATGTCGTACGGGATAGGGACAACGGCCGCATTCATCGCTGGAATTATCCTGCTGATTCTGGTGGCAGCTGCCGCCATGCTGGGAGCACGGCACCGCGCAACGAGAGAGAGTGGTCCTGACCGGGCCCCTCTAGATCCACCGGACGTAGAACGTGGGTCATGACACCACTACGCGGAGGTTGGACTGGCGGATGGCGCTTTCAGCGCCCGGCGTGGGTGGACAAAGAAAAAAACCCCTAGAATCCTTGGATTCTAGGGGTTTTCCCTTGTGCGCGGAGGGGGACTTGAACCCCCACCCCCTTTCGAGGACTAGCACCTCAAGCTAGCGCGTCTGCCATTCCGCCACCCGCGCAGGTGGTAATTCGGAGACGATTTCCGCCTTTCAGCGTTTCGCTTTTCTCCGAAGCAGCGAGAAAGACTCTAGCATGAAGTTTCCGGAAACAAATAATCGGGGCTTGTCGGGGCTTGTGAGTAGGCTGAAGCCAGCAATCAGCCCCCGCCACAAGGAGTGCCCCATGACTGAAATCCGGCCCGAGGACGAAGTTGTTCGGATCTGCCAGGAACTGATCCGGATCGACACCTCCAACTACGGCGACGGAACAGGTCCGGGGGAGCGTGCGGCGGCCGAATACACGGCAGGGCTGATGACCGAGGTCGGGCTGGACGCCGAAATCTTCGAGTCCGCCCCCGGCCGGGCCAGCGTGGTGACCAGAATGGCGGGGGAGGACCCTTCCGCCAGTGCCCTCGTGGTCCACGGGCATCTGGACGTGGTTCCCGCACTCCGCGAGCAGTGGTCCGTGGACCCCTTCGGCGCCGAACTCAAGGACGGCCTGATCTGGGGCCGCGGCGCCGTCGACATGAAGGACATGGACGCCATGATCCTCGCGGTGCTGCGCAATTTTGCCCGCACCGGCCGCAAGCCCAAGCGGGACCTGATCTTCGCGTTCTTCGCCGACGAGGAAGCCGGCGGCAAATACGGTGCCCACTACGCCGTCGACAAACGCCCGGAACTTTTTGCGGGCGCCACCGAGGCAATCTCCGAAGTCGGCGGGTTCTCCGCCACCATCGGCGGCCAGCGCACCTACCTGCTGCAGACCGCCGAGAAGGGCCTCTCCTGGCTCCGCCTCGTGGCCCACGGCCGCGCCGGCCATGGCTCGCAGATCAACACGGACAATGCCGTGACTCGGCTCGCCAGCGCCGTCTCGCGGATCGGCGAATACAAATGGCCGGTGGAACTGACCCCCACCACCCGGCAGTTCCTGGACGGCGTGACGGAACTCACGGGCGTGGAATTCGACCCGGACGACCCCGACAGGATCCTGAAGGAGCTCGGTACCGTCGCCCGCTTCGTCGGCGCGACGCTGCAGAACACGACCAACCCCACTCTGCTCAAGGGCGGCTACAAGCACAACGTGATCCCCGAGTCGGCAGAGGCCCTCATTGACTGCCGTACCCTGCCCGGCCAGGAACAGCAGGTCCTCGAGATCGTCCGCGAACTGGCGGGCAACGGCGTCGACGTAAGCTACGTCCACAACGACGTCTCGCTGGAGGTCCCGTTCGCCGGGAATCTCGTCGATTCGATGATTGACGCCCTGCACTCCGAGGACCCCGGCGCCAAGGTCCTGCCGTACACACTCTCCGGCGGCACTGACAATAAAGCCCTGAGCCGACTCGGCATCACCGGCTACGGCTTCGCCCCGCTCCAGCTGCCGGACGACCTCGACTTCACCGGCATGTTCCACGGCGTCGACGAGCGCGTCCCCGCCGAGTCCCTGAAGTTCGGCGCCCGGGTGCTGGATACGCTGCTGACCAACTACTGAACCCCGCTGGCTTGAAGCGCCGAGAGCCGGAAGGCCACGATGAACCCTGCTGACATCCTGCCCGAGCCATTGCTGGACCGGATCCGGAGCCGGGCCGCAGGGTACGACCGCGACAATGCGTTCTGCCAGGAGGATCTGGAGGAGCTCGCTGCCTCGGGCTACCTGAAGATCTTTGTTCCCGTCTCCGACGGCGGCCTGGGGCTGGGACTCGCTGCGGCGGCACAACTCCAGCGCCGGCTCGCGACGGCGGCCCCGGCCACGGCTCTGGCGATCAACATGCACCTGGTCTGGACTGGCGTGGCGCACGTCCTCGCGGCCCGGGGCGATTCCTCGCTCGCGTTCGTCCTCCGGGAAGCGGCACAGGGCGAGATCTTTGCTTTCGGGAACTCCGAAGCGGGCAACGACTCGGTGCTCTTCGACTCCCGCACGGACGCGGTCCCGCAGCCCGATGGCGCCTACTCCTTCACGGGCCGCAAGATCTTCACGAGCCTCTCGCCGGCCTGGACCCGGCTTGGGATCTTCGGAAAGGATGCGGCGGCCCGGGACGGCGAAGGGGAGCTGGTGCACGGCTTCATCACGAGGGACACGCCGGGCTACGAGATCCTGGACGACTGGGACACCCTGGGCATGCGGGCCAGCCAGTCCAACACCACGGTGCTGGCCGGTGCCGTCGTCGGGCCCGACCGGATCTTCCGGAAGCTGCCGGTGGGACCTACCGCGGATCCGCTGATCTTTGCGATCTTCGCCTGCTTCGAGACGCTGCTCGCCGCCGTCTACACCGGCATCGGCGAACGTGCGCTGCTGCTCGGCGTCGAAGCGGTCAAACGCCGGACGTCGCTCAAGAACGGCGGGCGCAGTTACGCCCAGGACCCGGACATCCGCTGGAAGGTGGCCGAGGCGGCGATGGCCATGGACGCGCTCTACCCGCAGCTGTCCCGGGTCGCCGCGGACGTCGACGACCTCGCGGAACACGGCAGCCAGTGGTTCCCGCAGCTGGTGGGGCTCAAGGTACGGGCAACGGAGACGGCACGCACCGTGGTGGACCTGGCCATCCGGGTCTCCGGCGGATCAAGCTACTTCCGTGGCTCGGAACTCGAGCGGCTGTACCGTGACGTGCTGGCGGGCATGTTCCACCCCTCCGACGACGAATCGGCGCACAACACGGTCGCGAACGCCTGGCTGGGTCCGCTGGAAACGCCGTAGCAGCGGCGGGAGCCCCGTAAGTATTAGACGGTCCGCTGGACCTGGATGACCTTGCGCCGGAGCCAGAAGCGCCGCCCGCCGCCCAGATAGAGGACGCTGCGCTCGAGTTCCCACTTGCCGTACTCGGAATGTTCGACGAGACGGCGGCGGGCCTCGGCAAGGGAATCCTCAGGACTGACCGTCAGTACCAGGTACTCGTACTGCTTCAGGTAGTCCCTCTCCCGCCGGACCGAACTGCTCAGAAAATGTTCCTTCATTGCTCTCCATTTTCGTCTTTTTCCCGCTAACGTGAAGTCATGAGCATCGATCCGCGCGTCGCGCTTCAGTCCCTGACCGCCGCCCTGGAAGAACACCTGGCTGCCGCTGCGGCGCGCCGGGGGGATGGGGACCCCGCGGTCGAGGCGGCGTTCTTTGCCGTTGCTGACGCCTTTGAAGTCTATGACGATTCCCTTTACGAAGCGTATGGCGAAGTTACTCCACTTGAGGTGATCGATGACGACAGCGACGAGGACGATGAGGAAGACGTGGACGACGAGGAAGACCTCGAAATCCTTCAGGACTAGGTCCTGACGAGGTCCGTTGTAGCTCCTTGATTCCATTGTCCCGGTGTCTCAGACCGGGTTGGAAACGTCCTCCAGGGCCTGGGCAATCTCCGCCGGCAACGGGGCCAGCGTCGAATCCAGGGCTTCCTTGAGCTGCACCGTGGTGCGGGCGCCGACGATCGCGGCAGCAACTCCCTGCTGGGACAGCAGCCAGCCGAGGGAGACGTCCAGGGCTGTCCGGCCAAGTCCTTTCGCCGCCATCGCTACGGCTTCGACAACGCTGGAGGCGGCACCCTCGAGGTACGGTTCCACGTAGCTGGCCAGCCGCGAATTGGCCGCCCGTGAGTCCGCCGGAATGTGCCCGCGGTATTTCCCGCTCAGCACGCCGCGGCCCACCGGCCCCCACGCCAGCAGGCCAAGGCCGGCGTCCTCGATTGCCGGAATCAGCTCGGCTTCCGGGGTGCGGTGCACCAGGGAGTATTCGGACTGGTTGGCGACGAGGGGAAATCCTGCCACGGCTGCGGCCTTGGACGTCTGCCAACCGTTGAAGTTGGAGACGCCCACGTACCGGGCCCGGCCGGAACGGAGGGCAAACTCCAGGGCGGAGAGGGTTTCCTCGAGGGGGACGTTCGGATCCCAGGCCTGGGCGAACCAGATGTCCACATGGTCGGTCCCCAGCCTGGCCAGGCTGGCGTCCAGCGCGGACAGCATCCCATTCCGGGACGTATCGACGCTCCGGCGCCCCTCCGACGTCGAAAGCCCGGCCTTCGTGGAAAGAACGACCTCGGACCGGGCCACGACGTCGCCCAGCATGCCGCCGAGCAGGGCCTCGGCCTGGCCGCCGGCGTATGAGGCTGCCGTGTCGATCAGGGTGCCTCCCGCGTCCACGAACCCGCGAAGCAGGCCGGAAGCTTCCTGCTCATCAGTCTCCCTGGCCCAGGACATGGTGCCAAGGGCGAGGGCGGACACGCGCAACCCACTGTTGCCGACATAACGCTGCTGCATGTCAGCAAGCTTACGGGGATTCGGAATGGTTGATGACGTAGGGTCTATAAACGTGAACTGGTTTGAAGCGGCCCTGCTGGGCCTTGTCCAAGGCCTGACAGAATTCCTGCCGATTTCCTCCAGCGCCCACCTGCGGATTGTCGGCTCCTTCCTGCCGAACGCGGCCGACCCCGGTGCGGCGTTCACCGCCATCACGCAGCTGGGCACGGAAACCGCCGTGGTCATTTACTTCTGGCGGGATATCGTGCGGATCGTGAAGGCCTGGCTCGGTTCGCTCCGCGGCAAGATCTCCCGGCAGGATCCGGACGTCCGGATGGGCTGGCTGGTGATCCTGGGAAGCCTGCCGATCATCGTCCTGGGGCTGCTGTTCCAGGACCAGATTGAGTCCGTGCTCCGCAGCCTCTGGATTGTTGCTACCACCTTGATCGTGTTCGGCCTGTTCCTGGCCGTCGCGGACGCGGTCGGCCGCCAGGACCGCGACCTCACCCAGCTGACCTACAAACACGGCCTCCTGTACGGGCTGGCCCAGGCCATGGCCCTGATTCCGGGCGTCTCCCGCTCCGGCGGTACCATCACGGCAGGCCTGCTGATGGGCTACACCCGGGAGGCCGCGGCGCGCTACTCTTTCCTGCTGGCCATCCCTGCCGTGTTCGGCAGCGGCCTCTACCAGCTCTACAAGGTGGTCTCCAAGGACGGCATCACAGGACCTTACGGACTGCCCGAAACGGCCCTTGCCACCATCATTGCCCTGGTGGTGGGCTACATCATCATCGGCTGGTTCCTGAAGTTCGTCTCGACCCGCAGCTACCGCCTTTTCGTCTGGTACCGAATCTTCCTTGGCCTGGCGCTGTATCTGCTGCTCGGTTTCAATGTCATCAGCGCCTAGCACTAGGCTTGGGCTGTGAAGTCCTGGATCTCCCCCCCTGTTCCCCAACTCCCGGGCAGCATGCCTGCCCTCCGCCTTTTCGACACCGCCAAGGGCGCAATGGCCGCCCTCGAAGCCTCGGGCGAACAGTCGCTGTATGTCTGCGGGATCACCCCGTATGACGCCACCCACATGGGCCACGCGGCCAGCTATGTGGCCTTTGACCTGCTGAACCGGGCCTGGCGCGACGGCGGTCAGCAGGTCTCGTATGTCCAGAACGTCACCGACGTCGACGACCCGCTGCTGGAGCGGGCGACGGCGACGGGTGTGGACTGGCGTGACCTCGCCGCCAGCCAGATCGACCTCTTCCGGACGGACATGGAAGCCCTCAACGTGCTTGCACCGGACCACTACGTCGGCGCCGTCGAAGCGATACCCCTGATCGTTCCCGCGATCGAAGGGCTGGTGGAGCGGGGCCTCGCGTACCGTGTGCCCGGCAGCGACGGCGAACCCGACGGCGACGTCTACTACGACGTCGAAGCCGCCGGCAAGCACGCCCCGGACGCCGACGACGCGTGGACGCTGGGCGCCCTCTCCGGCCTGTCCGACGCCGAGATGCTGGAGCTTTTCGCCGAACGAGGTGGCGATCCCGGCCGTGCCGGGAAGCGCCAGGCCCTGGATCCGCTGCTGTGGCGGGTGGCCCGGGACGGGGAACCGAGTTGGCCTGGCGGCGGGTTGGGGGAGGGGCGCCCCGGCTGGCACATCGAATGTACCGTCATCGCCCGGCAGTTTCTTCCCGCTCCGTTCACCGTCCAGGGAGGCGGTTCGGACCTGGTTTTCCCGCATCATGAAATGGGTGCCGGCCATGCGTACTCGCTGGCCGGGGTGCCGCTGGCACGCCACTTCGCCCATGCCGGGATGGTGGGGCTCGACGGCGAAAAGATGAGCAAGTCCAAGGGCAACCTCGTCCTGGTGTCCCGGCTGCGCGCCGAGGGTGAAGAACCGGCCGCGATCCGTTTGGCCATTCTGGCCCATCACTACCGGACCGACTGGTCGTGGACCGACGGTGGATTCACCGAGGCCAAGGAGCGGCTCCGTAACTGGCGCGAGGCTCTGGGGGTGGCTCCGGAAGGCTCGGCCGCCCCGCTCGTCGCCCGGATGCGTGCCGCGCTGTCCGATGACCTGAATGCCCCCGGTGCCCTCGCAGCCGTCGACGACTGGGCCCGCGCGGCCCGGCAGGGCGGCGGCATCGGCGCCGCCGGGGACTCTGCCCTGGTGAGCGACGCCGTCGACGCGCTTCTCGGCATCGAGCTCTGACCCCAAAGTATTGACCCGCGGGGCGATGGCCCCGGGCTGCCATGCAGGCCCGCGCTGAGCGGCCGCCCGGCTCCGGCTAGGGCTTGTCCTTGCCGCGGCGCTTGAGGTAGCGCTCGAACTCCCGCGCGATCGACTCACCGCTGGCCTCGGGAAGGTCGGCGGTGTCCTTCGCTTCCTCCAGCTGGCGGACGTAGGCGGCAATCTCGGGGTCTTCGGTGGCCAGCTCGTCCACGCCGCGCTCCCACGCGTCCGACTCCTCGACCAGTTCCTGGGTGTCCAGTGGAACCTGCAGCAGTTCCTCGATGCGGTGCAGCAAAGCCAGTTGGGCCTTGGGTGATGGCGCCTGGGCCACGTAGTGCGGCACCGCGGCCCACAGGGATACGGTAGGCAGCCCGGCCAGCAGCGACACTTCAGCCAGGACTCCGACGATCCCCACCGGCCCCTCATACTGCGAGGCCTCGAGGTCCATCCGCTCGCGCAGGGCCGCGTCGTCAGTGGACGCGCTGACCGGGATCGGCCGGCTGTGCGGTACGTCAGCGAGCAGGGCGCCGACCAGTATCACGTAATCCACCTGGAGCGCCTCCGCGTGGACCAGCAGTTCGGCGGTGTAGGCGCGCCACTTATAAGACGGTTCGGTGCCCTGTACAAAGATGACGTCCACATTCGAGTCCGGCACGCTGGCCTTGAAGATCCGGGTGGACGGCCATTTGATCTTCCGCTCCCCGGAGGAGGTCCGGCGGATCGTCGGGCGGGTGAACTGGAAGTCGTAGTACTCGTCGGCGTCGATCGATCCGACTTTCTTGCCGCCCCATAACTTGTTCAGGTAGCGCAACGCGTCACTTGCGGCCTCGCCGGCGTCGTTCCAGCCTTCGAAGGCGGCAAGCATCACCGTGATGCGCTGGCCCTCGGGCACCGGCTGCAGAAGCCGCTCCGGCTCGGGCACGCCGGCCGCTTCGGTTGTGTCTGCCTCGAAGCTATTCATTTCTTCACCCTACGTCCAAGCACCCGGCCCCCGCATGGAATGAAGCGCCGGAAATCCTGCATGCCCGGTGAATCCGGCTCCGCCGGGAGCGGTCCGGGGGCGTGATATTCGCCATGGGCGTACTATCCAGGCCCCAACACGGCCGCACCGTAGACTTGAGGGCATGCGATCCTCAGCTTCCCAGCCCCTGCTCAAAGCCGCACTATGGGACATGGATGGCACCATCGTCGACACGGAGCCGTACTGGATTGAAGCCGAACACGCTCTCGTCGCCGCCCACGGCGGGCAGTGGTCGCACGAGAAGGCCTTGCAGCTCGTGGGCCAGTCGCTGATGTTCTCCGCCGGGATTCTGCAAGGGGCCGGCGTGAAGCTGGAGCGCCGCGAAATAATCGACATCCTCACGGAACACGTCATCAGCCGGGTCCGGACCTCTGTGCCCTGGCGGCCCGGGGCCCGTGAACTCCTCGATGAGCTCCACACCGCCGGCATCCGTTGCGCCCTGGTCACCATGTCCGAAGCCCCGCTGGCCCGCGAAATCGTCGCCAGCCTGCCGAAGCCCTACTTTGACTTCCTCATCACGGGGGACACGGTGACGCAGGGCAAGCCCCACCCCGAGGCCTACCTGAAGGCCGTCGAACTCCTCCAGCAGGCAGATCCGGCGCTCGGCCTGCAACACTGCGTGGCGCTCGAGGACTCGGCGCCCGGGGTGGCGGCGGCCGTGGCGTCCGGGGTACTGACCGTGGCGATTCCGCATATCGTCCCGCTCCCGCCGGATCCCCGCCACGCCACCTGGGAAACCCTGGCCGGACGCACCGTGGCGGACCTCGAAGAACTTGTGGCCCTCCGCCGGGAGTTTCCGGACGCGACATTCGGCCTGGACCGTGCCACGGCCGGGAGCCTCGCCAGTGACTGACACCGACACCCAGGGACAGCCCGGAAAATCGGTGGGTGCCCGCAAAGACGGCATCCCGCTGGGCCGGATCGCCGGGATCCCCGTGGTCCTCGCCCATTCCTGGTTCATCATCGCGGCGTTCACCGTGATCGTCTACGGGCCCGTGCTCCTGCGCAACAACCCCGACCTCGGCATTGGCGCCTATTTTGTAGCGTTCGCCTACGCCCTCCTGTTGCTGATCTCGGTGCTGGTGCATGAACTCGCGCACGCCCTGACCGCTAAGATCTACCACTGGCCCACCGAGAAAATCGTCCTTAACCTCTGGGGCGGCCATACCCAGTTCGAGAGTTTCACCGCCTCCCCTGGCCGCTCCGTCCTGGTGGCCCTGGCCGGTCCGGCCGCCAACTTCGTCCTGGCCGGGGGCGGCTGGGTGCTGCTCACCGCCGGCAACCTGAGCGGCGTCGCGGACATCCTGGCCAACATTTTTGTCTGGGCCAACCTGTTGATCGGCATCTTCAACGTCTTGCCCGGGCTGCCGCTGGACGGTGGCCGGCTGGTCGAATCCGCTGTCTGGAAGGTGACGGGCAGCCAGGCGAAAGGCACCGTGGCCGCCGGCTGGGGCGGCCGGATCATCGTGATCGCCCTCGTCGTGTGGTTCGTCGCCCTGCCCTTGCTCAGCGGTGAACGCCCGGATATCTCGCTCATGCTCATCACCGTATTGGTGGGCAGCTTCCTCTGGATGGGCGCGACGGCGTCGATCCAGCAGGCGCGCCTGCGGGGGCGGCTGCATCTCGTGCACGCAGGATCCCTCGCCGAGCCGGCCGTCGGGCTTCCGGAAACCGCCACAGTCGCCGAACTGGAGCGCCTGCACCGGTCCGCCGCCGGTTCCCCGCCCGCCGTCGTGCTGTACGGCCCGGACGGCCGTCCGGTGGCCGTGGTCGACGCCGGTGTTGCCGCCACGGTGCCGCCGGACGCCGTGGCCAGCACACCGCTCACGGCCGTTTCCTACGCCCTGGGCGCCGGTGCGTATGTTCCTGAGTCGTCCCAGGGCCAGGAGCTGCTTCAGTACCTGGCCCAGATCGACGGCCAGGCATACGCCGTCGTCAACCGCGACGGCACCGTCACGGGACTGCTGCGCCAAGCCACGGTCCTGGACGCCATCACCGGTAAGAGTCCCCGCGGCAGCGGGCGGACGTACGGCCGGAACGGGTAGAGTTACCTGCCGGCCGTGAATTTTCCGGCCCTGGGCGCAACGCCCCGGGCTCAAGCAGCCGAGCCGCCGGCAAATCCGCGGCCCTACAGCTTTACAGGAGTGAGGACATCTTCATGAGCAGCGACACCGCCGCCAACACCAGCCCGGCCGACACCGGCGCGGCCGGGAGCACAAGAACCAGCACCGAAGAGGCCCAGGCCGGCACCACGGGCGCCACGCCCACGGTGCCGGTCGGCGCCGCCCGCCGTCGCGGCCCGTTCCGCGAAGGGGAGCGCGTGCAGCTCACGGACGAACGCGGCCGGATGAACACCATCAGCCTCGAAGCGGGCGGCGCCTTCCACACGCACCGCGGGTTCCTGAACCATGACGAGATCATCGGCCAGCCGGACGGCTCCGTCGTCGTGAACAACGTCGGCCAGCAGTACCAGACGCTGCGGCCGCTGCTTTCGGACTTCGTGCTCTCGATGCCCCGCGGCGCGGCCGTGGTGTACCCCAAGGACGCCGGCCAGATCGTCACCATGGCGGACATTTTCCCCGGCGCGCGCGTGGTCGAAGCGGGCGTCGGCTCCGGCGCGCTGTCCATCTCGCTGCTGCGCGCCGTGGGGGACAACGGCTACCTGCACTCCTTTGAACGGCGCGAGGAATTCGCTGATATCGCCCGCGGCAACGTCGAAACGATCTTCGGCGGTCCCCACCCGGCATGGAAGATCTCCCTCGGCGATTTCCAGGAGGAAGTCGTCCGCAGCGAGGATCCGGGCTCCGTGGACCGTGTGGTCCTTGACATGCTCGCCCCCTGGGAATGCCTCGACGCCGTCGCCACAGTCCTGGCCCCCGGCGGCGTGTGGATCAATTATGTCGCAACGGTGACGCAGCTTTCCCGGACCGCCGAAGCCATCCGGGCCGATGGCCGTTTCACCGAACCCGATGCCTGGGAATCCATGGTCCGCGGCTGGCACCTCGAGGGCCTGGCCGTCCGCCCGGACCACCGGATGGTTGCGCATACCGGCTTCCTGCTCGTCACCCGGCGGCTGGCCGACGGCGTCACCGGCATCTCTGTCAAGCGCCGTCCCTCCAAGACCGGCTTCAACGAAGAGGACGTCAACGCCTGGACCCCGGGCGCGGTGGGAGAGCGCGCCGTCTCGGACAAGAAACTGCGCCGGGCCGCCCGGGACGCCATTGCCGGAACCAACGTCAAGGACGACCCGGAGGTTACGAACTAGTCCAGATTTCGGAAGTCTTCCGCGTGACCGGCTAGTTGGGGCTAATGTCTTAATAGCAGCGCAGGAAGGGGATGATGCACGATGGAGACTCCGAACACTGACCCGGGCCGCACACCGGCGGACGAGGCAGCAGAGACGGCAGCACGATCAGCGGCACAGGGTGCCGACGACGACCGCTACGCCGCGAACGAGCTGTCCGTGGCCGAACGGCAGGTCAATATTCTCCGGGACAAACTCCGGCATATTGACCGGCAGCTAGCCGCCGCGACGCAGAACAACTCCAAACTCGTGGCCACGCTGGAGGCGGCCAAGGCGGAAATCCTCCGGCTCAAGAACGCCCTCGACCAGGAGGGTCAGCCGCCCTACAGCTTCGGCACGGTGCTGCAGCTGAACCCGAAGCGGCTGCCCGCGGCCGGCAACAGCGGCCAGGCAGCCACCGAGGAATCCGTGGACATCTTCAATGCCGGGCGCAAGATGCGCGTGGGGATCAGCCCGCTGGTCAATATGAACCAGCTCGCGGCCGGCCAGGAAGTGCTGCTCAACGAGGCGTTGCTCGTGGTGGCCGGGCTGGGCTACGAGCGGGCCGGGGACCTGGTCACGCTCAAGGAAATGCTGGGCTCGGACCGTGCCCTCGTGGTGGGCCGCGCGGACGAGGAGCGCGTCATCCGGCTCTCCGGCGCCCTGATGTCGCAGAACCTGCGGGTCGGCGACGCGCTCTCCATCGACTCCCGCACCGGCTACGCGCTGGAGAAGATCCCGCGCTCGGAAGTGGAGAACCTGGTCCTCGAAGAGGTTCCGGATATCACCTACCAGGACATCGGCGGCCTGGGGCCGCAGATCGAGCAGATCCGCGACGCCGTCGAACTGCCGTTCCTGCATCCGGACCTGTACCGTGAACACGGGCTCAAGGCGCCCAAGGGCATCCTGCTGTACGGCCCTCCGGGCTGCGGCAAGACACTGATCGCCAAGGCCGTCGCCAACTCCCTGGCGGCCCGGGCAGCCGAGCGCACCGGCAAGTCGGACATGAAAAGCTACTTCCTGAACATCAAGGGACCGGAACTGCTCGATAAGTACGTCGGCGAGACCGAACGGCATATCCGGCTGATCTTCGCCCGCGCCCGGGAGAAGGCTTCCGGGGGCAGCCCCGTCGTGGTGTTCTTCGACGAGATGGATTCGTTGTTCCGCACCCGTGGCACCGGCATCTCCTCCGACGTTGAAACCACGATCGTTCCGCAGCTCCTGAGCGAGATCGACGGCGTGGAGCGTCTGGACAACGTAATCGTGATCGGCGCCTCCAACCGGGAGGACATGATTGATCCGGCCATCCTGCGGCCGGGCCGGCTCGACGTGAAAGTGAAGATCCAGCGCCCCGATGCCGAGGCCGCGGCCGACATCTTCAACAAGTACATCACCGCCGACCTGCCGTTCCACCAGTCCGACCTGGCCGAACATGACGGCGATGTGCAGGCCACGGTGGACGCCATGGTCCAGCGCACGGTCGAGGCCATGTACTCCACCGACAAGTCCAACGAATACCTTGAGGTGACGTACGCCAACGGCGACACCGAGATGCTCTACTTCAAGGACTTCAACTCCGGCGCCGTGGTGCAGAACGTGGTGGACCGGGCCAAGAAGTACGCGATCAAGGACCTGCTCACCATTGGCCAGAAGGGCATCCGCATCGACCATCTGCTGCGCGCCGTCATCGACGAGTTCCGGGAGCACGAGGACATGCCGAACACCACCAACCCGGACGACTGGGCACGGATCTCCGGCAAGAAGGGCGAGCGCATCACCTACATCCGCACCATCGTCCAGGGCAAGGCGGGCCAGGAACCCGGGAAGTCCATCGAGACGATGCCCAGCACGGGCCAGTACCTATGACGGCAGCTGCGACCGGCCGTCCGGCCGGGGTGTCCGGGGGCCTGCCCGTCGGCGGTGCCATGAGGGTGATGGGTTCGGAGACGGAATACGGCATCCATGCGCCCTCCGCCCCCGGCGCCAACGCCACCATGATGTCTGCCCGGGTGATCCAGGCCTACGCCCAGGTGACGCGGCAGCGTGCCGCCGGCGGCGCCGAAACACGCTGGGACTACACGGACGAGGAGCCGCTGCACGACGCCCGGGGCTGGACCTTGGAGCGCAGTGCCGCAGACCCGGAGCAGCTGACCGACCAGCCGCCCGTGCTGGACGCGGAGGCGGTCGCCCTGGCCTACGGACGGGCCGAGCTGGAGCACGACGGCGAGGATGAATCCGGCACGCTGCTGATGAACATGGTGCTGGGCAACGGCGCTCGGCTCTACGTTGATCACGCCCATCCCGAGTACTCCAGTCCGGAAGTGACCAACCCTCGCGATGCCGTCGCCTGGGATGCCGCCGGGGACCTCGTGGCCCTCGCCGCCGTGCGCCGGCTGGCCGGCGACCCGGACCTGCCGCCGATCAACCTCTACAAGAACAACACGGACAACAAGTCGGTGTCCTACGGTTCCCACGAGAACTACCTGATGCCCCGCAACGTGCCCTTTGGCGACATCGTGCGAGGCCTGACCCCGTTCTTTGTCACCCGCCAGATCATCTGCGGCTCCGGCCGGGTCGGCAGGGGGCAGGACAGCTCCCGGCCCGGCTACCAGATCAGCCAGCGCGCGGATTTCTTCGAGACGGAGGTGGGCCTGGAGACCACCATCCGCCGGCCCATCATCAACACCCGCGACGAACCCCACGCCACCGCCGACAAGTACCGCCGGCTCCACGTCATCATCGGCGACGCCAACCTGAGCCAGACGTCCAACTACCTCAAGTTCGGCACCACCGCGATGGTCCTGAGCCTGATCGAGGCCGGCCTGGCCCCGCGCGTGGAAATCCACGAACCGGTCGCAGCGCTCCAGGCCGTCAGCCACGACACCTCCCTCACCGCCACCGTGCGTCTGCTGGACGGGCGCCGGATCACGGCCCTGGACCTTCAGTGGATCTACTACGAGGCGGCCGCGAAGCACGCCCAGGACACCGGTGTTGCCGATGCCGTGGACGGTGACGGGCATACCCATGCCGTGCTGGAGCGCTGGTCCGCCACCCTGACCGAGTTGGGCAGCGACCGGACCGCAGCCGCCTCCTCCGTGGAGTGGCTCGCGAAGCTCTCCCTGCTGGAGGGATACCGGGACCGGGACGGCTTGGAATGGGATAACGCACGGCTGGGCCTGGTGGACCTGCAATGGGCGGATATCCGGCCGGAAAAGGGGCTCTACTACCGGCTCCTGGCCCGGGACCGGATGAAACGGATCGTCGAGGACGCGGCCATTCAGCGGGCCGTGACCGAACCGCCGTCGGACACCCGGGCCTACTTCCGGGGACGCTGCGTGAGCCGCTTCGGGACCGACCTCGTCGGGGCCAGCTGGGACTCGGTGATCTTCGATGTCCCCGGCCGTGGCAGGCTCCAGCGCGTGCCCACCCGGGAACCGCTGCGCGGAACCGAGGCCCTTACCGGCGCGCTGTTTGCCCGTCACCGGGAGGCCGGACCGTTCCTTGCCGAGCTCCTCGGACTCAGCCCCGGTTCCTAGGAACAAAGGCCCCCGCCGACGCCTTCGGCGTGGCAGTATTGCTACAGGATGTCCCTTCGAAAATCGGGGACGGACAGAAGGAGAGAACAATGGCAGGCCAGGAGCAGCAGCAGCCGCAGTCGCGGGACACCGAGGTCGACGAGGACATCCCCGCGGCGCCGCCGGCACCCGCGGAGGGCCAGGCATCAGCCGCCACGCAGGGCGTGGACGATCTGCTTGATGAGATCGATGGCGTGCTTGAATCCAACGCAGAGGAGTTCGTCCGCGCCTTCGTCCAAAAGGGCGGTCAATAAGACCGCAGCCAGCCGTCGGACAGGGGCGGTACCGGGCTTGAGGAAGTCGTTGATCCACCACGTTGAGGGAGCGCACGAGTGCAGGAAACAACAGCCAACCAGGTAGCAGCCACCGCGACGTCCTCCTTCACCGAGCATCTCCAGCGCGAACGTCCCGGCTTACTGCCTTTCGGCCTGCACTCTGCCGGGCACCTGCCCGCCGCGGCCCCGAACGGTGCCGCGCCCCTCCAGGCGCCGCACGGGACGACGATCGTTGCCCTCAGTTATGCCGGTGGCGTGCTGATGGCCGGTGACCGGCGCGCCACGATGGGGAACGTGATCGCCAGCCGGCACATCGAGAAGGTCTTCCCGGCGGACCAGTACTCCGTGCTCGGAATCGCCGGAACGGCCGGAATCGCCCTCGACCTCACGCGGCTGTTCCAGGTGGAACTTGAACATTACGAAAAAATCGAGGGGACCCTTCTGAGCCTCGAAGGCAAAGCCAACCGGCTCGGCGCGATGATCCGCGGAAACCTGCCGATGGCGATGCAGGGACTCGCCGTGGTTCCGCTCTTTGCCGGTTTCGACCGGCCGGCCGGCATTGGACGGCTCTTTTCCTACGACGTCACCGGCGGACGCTACGAGGAGCAGGAGCACCACACCGTAGGGTCCGGCTCCATGTTCGCCCGCGGCGCGCTGAAGAAGCTGTGGCGGCCCAACCTCACGGAGGAGGAAGCCGTCGCCGTCGCCGTCGAAGCCCTCTATGACGCCGCCGACGACGACTCCGCCACCGGCGGCCCCGACCCGGTCCGCCGCCTCTGGCCGGTGATTTACACCGTGAGCCGTTCCGGCGCCTTCCGGGTGCCGGACCGCGAGCTCGCGGCGGTCGCCGGCCGGATCATCGAGTCCCGCTCCCTCGCCCAGCGGGAGGCCTGAGATGACCCAGCAGTTCTATGTTTCGCCGGAACAGCTGATGAAGGACCGTGCGGACTTCGCGCGGAAAGGCATCGCCCGGGGCCGCTCGGTGGTGGTGATCAGCTGCCGGGACGGGATCGCGCTCGTGGCGGAAAACCCCTCGCCGTCGCTGCATAAGATCGGTGAGATCTACGACAAGATCGCGTTCGCCGCGGTAGGCAAGTACAACGAATTCGAAAGCCTCCGCCAGGCGGGGGTGCGGTACGCGGACGTACGCGGCTACTCCTACGACCGGGAGGACGTCACCGCCCGGGGACTGGCGAGCGTGTATGCGCAGAGCCTGGGTGCCGTCTTCACGGCGGAGCAGAAGCCGTTCGAAGTCGAGCTTGCCGTCGCCGAGGTGGGTGCCAGCCCGGAAGAGGACCACCTGTACCGGCTGACCTTTGACGGGTCCATCGCGGACGAAAAGGGATTCATCGTGATGGGCGGCCAGGCGGACAAGGTATCCGAGGCCGTCGACGCCGGCTGGCGGGGCGAGCTGGATTTCGCTGCCGCCATCCGCCTCGCGCAGGCCGGACTCGTGGCCGACAAGGAAACCGCCACCCTGCCGGCGTCGGCCGTGGAAGTTGCCGTGCTCGACCGCGGTTCGGAGAGCAGCCGCGGCACCCGCCGCGCGTTCCGCCGCCTGGAGGACGCCGACATCGTGGCATTGCTTGCTGAGGAGGACTGAAATGGACAAGCGTATTTTCGGCATCGAAACCGAGTTCGGGATTTCCTATTCGAGCCCGGAGTCCCGTCCGCTGGCGCCCGAGGAGGTGGCCCGCTACCTGTTCCGCAAAGTGGTCAGCTGGGGGAGATCCTCCAATGTATTCCTGACTAACGGCTCACGCCTGTACCTCGACGTCGGCTCCCACCCGGAGTACGCCACCGCCGAGTGCGACGATCTGGCGCAGCTGATCGCGCACGACCGGGCCGGCGAACTGATCCTGGACGACCTCGTGGACGAAGCGCAGGAGCGGCTCGCGGCCGAGGGGTTCAATGGCACCGTATACCTGTTCAAGAACAACACAGACTCGGCCGGGAACTCCTACGGAAGCCACGAAAACTACCTCATCCCGCGCCGCGGGGAATTCTCCCGGCTGGCGGAAATCCTGATCCCGTTCCTCGTGACCCGCCAGCTCATTGCCGGGGCCGGCAAGATCCTGAAGACCCCGCATGGCGCCACCTTCGCCTTCTCGCAGCGGGCCGACCACATCTGGGAAGGCGTCTCCTCGGCCACCACCCGGTCCCGGCCCATCATCAACACACGGGACGAGCCGCACGCCGACGCCGAGTTCTACCGCCGGCTGCACGTCATCGTCGGCGACTCCAACATGTCCGAGACCACCGCGCTGCTTAAGATCGGGACCGTGGACCTGATCCTGCGGATGATCGAGGCCGGAGTCATTATGCGGGACATGCGGATGGAGAACCCCATCCGCAGCATCCGCGAAATATCCCACGACCTGACCGGCCGCGCCCTCGTCCGGCTCGCCAACGGCCGGCAGCTCACCGCCCTGGAGATCCAGCGGGAATACCTGGGCAAGGTCACGGCGTTCGTGGCCGAACAGGGCGCGCACAATGTGCACGTGCCGATGATCCTGGACCTGTGGGAACGGACCCTCGACGCGATCGAGAGCGGCAACACCAGCACGATCGACACCGAAGTGGACTGGGCGATCAAGAAAAAGCTGATGGATGGCTACCGCGCGCGGCACGGACTGGGGCTGGATGCACCCCGGATCGCGCAACTGGACCTGACGTATCACGACATCTCCCGCACCCGCGGGCTGTACTACCTGCTGCAGGCCCGCGGTGCGGTCCGCCGGGTGGTGGACGACACCGCGGTCAAGGACGCCGTGGACGCGCCGCCGCAGACCACCCGCGCCAAGCTCCGCGGCGATTTCGTCCGGCGGGCCCAGGAGCTCGGCCGCGACTATACCGTGGACTGGGTGCACCTGAAGCTCAACGACCGCGCGCATCAGACCATTCTGTGCAAGGACCCGTTCCGCAGCATTGACGAGCGGGTGGATGCCCTGCTGGACTCTATGGGCTGACATCCAGCTTTCCGCGTTATTCTGGATACGGCCGTTAGGCGGCCACCGCTTCCTTTGCCGTGGGAAACTGCGCGGCAATGTGTCCACACTGCCTCGACGAAAGTTTCTAAAGTGCGCCGACTACTAGCAATTCTCCTCCCCGGACTGCTGCTGCTGACCGCCTGCGGCGGCGGCGAGCCCCCCGCGCCGGAGCCCACCAGCCAGTCCGCCGGCGAAACCGCAAAGCTCGACTCGGTCAAGCTGACGGAAAAGGGCGAAAAGGAGGCGCCGGGTGTGGAATTCACCAAACCCCTGGAGGTCTCCGAACCCACTGTCAAGGTGATCACGGAAGGCAGCGGCGATCGGGTCAAGGCCAACCAGATCGCTGAAATCTCCATCCTCGCCCTCAACGGCACGGACGGCACGACCCTGGAAGACACCTTTGCCGGCGACCCGGAGCCACTCGAACTGAACGACGAGCTCAAGACCGGCAGCGCCGTCATCTACAACGCCTTCGTCGGCGCCAGGATCGGTTCCCACCCTTGCCCTGGCCGTCCCGGGCCAGGCCGCCGCCGAGGGCGCCGAAGCCCAGCCCAGCCAGCTCCTCGTCGTCAAGGTGCTCTCCGCCAAGGAGGCCCCGACGGTGCTGGACAAGCCTGAAGGCGAAACCATCACCCCGCCGGCCGGTCTGCCGACCGTCACCGAAAACGACAAGGGCATCCCCGAGATCTCCGTCGCCGGCGTCGCGGCACCGACCGCCCTTATCTCCCAGGAGCTCATCAAGGGCACCGGCCCCGAGGTCAAGGAAACCGATACCCTCACCGTCAACTATGTGGGCGTCACCCTGACCGAAGGCAAGGTCTTCGATTCCAGCTTCGACCGCGGCGAGAAGGCCAGCTTCCCGCTCACCGGCGTCATCAAAGGATGGACCCAGGGCCTGGCCGGCAAGACCGTCGGATCACGCGTCCTGCTGGTCATCCCCAAGGACCTCGCCTACGGTGAAGAAGGCCAGGGCGACGCCAAGGGCGACCTCGTCTTCGTCGTCGACATCCTGGGCACCAAGTAACTTTCACGCCACCGCACGCCACGCAAGAAGGAGCAACCATGTCATTTGGACAGCGCGACCTCGACCGCCAGAAGCCGGAAATTGACTTCCCCGAAGGTGCCGTTCCCACCGAACTGGTCATCACGGACCTGATCGAGGGCGACGGCGCCGAGGCCAAGGCCGGCGACACCGTCTCCACCCACTACGTCGGCGTGGCCTGGTCCACCGGCGAAGAATTTGACGCGTCCTGGGGCCGCGGCGCACCGCTGGACTTCCGCGTCGGCGTCGGCCAGGTCATCCAGGGCTGGGACCAGGGCCTGCTGGGCATGAAGGTCGGCGGCCGCCGCCGGCTGGAAATTCCCTCCGAGCTGGCCTACGGCTCCCGTGGCGCCGGCGGGGCGATCGGCCCGAACGAGGCGCTGATCTTCGTCGTCGACCTCGTCGCCGTCCGCTAGTCCCCACCCGCCCCCTATCCTCGCAAGCTCGGACAGGGAACCCCGCGGGCGTGGGCCCACCTCGGGCCAGCCACCGTACTGCGAAAGCGCGGTAACAACCGGAAAGCCCTTCCGGCTGTTACCGCGCTTTTGTCATTCTCCCGGGGGGAAGTACCCTAGCGAGGTGTCCGCCTCACGTACTGAACGCCTCCTGAACCTGCTCATCGCCCTGCTGAACACCAAGTACGGCCTCCGCCGCGGTGAATTGCGCGAAAAGGTGTACCGCGACACCGTCAGCAGCGACGTCTCCTTCGGCCGGATGTTCGAGCGGGACAAGAGTGAGCTCCGTCAGTTCGGCTTCGACGTCGAGACGCTGACGGACAAGGGCTGGGGCTCGGATGACCCGGCGACCACCCGGTACCGGATCGGCAAGGACTCCAACCGGCTGCCGGACGTCAGCCTGAGCCCCGAAGAGTGCACGGTCCTGATCCTGGCCGCGCAGCTCTGGGAGCACGCCGCGCTCGGCTCGGCGGCGCTGGACGCGGTCCGCAAACTCCAGGCGGCCGGAGGGTTGGCCGACGCCGAGCTTCCCGCCGGGGTCCAGCCGCGCATCCGGCCGGCGGGCCAGGCGTTCGAGGACCTCGTCGCCGCCATGCACGCCCAGCACCCGGTCAGCTTCCACTACCTCGCCGGCAGCACCGGCAAGGAGGAGGAACGGCGCGTGGAGCCCTGGGGCCTTGGCAGCCGTTTCGGCCAGTGGTACCTCGTCGGACAAGACCAGACGCGCGGTGACCGGCGCTTCTTCCGGCTCTCCCGCCTGACCTCGGCCGTGACCGTGCTCGAAAAGGAAACCTTCACTCCGCCGTCGGGCTTTAACGTCCGAGCCGAACTCGCGCGGCTGGCGGAGCTGCCGCTGCGGACCGCCGTCGTCGACGTCCAGCAGGACAGGCTGCTGGGGCTGCGCAAGCGCGCCCAGCCGGTCCCTCCCGCCGGCCAGCCCGGCGCCGGCCCGACCGTGAAGCCCGGTGCGGCCGCCGGCCCGACTTCCGAACCCGACGCGAACCAGCCCGATTCCGGCCGGGACCGCTTGCTGGTGCCGTTCCGCGACGCCGAGATCCTCGGCGAGGAACTCGCCTCCTACGGCCCCCGGGTGAAGGTAGCTGACCCGCCCGAGCTTGTCAGCGCCGTGCGGCGTCGCCTTTCCGCCGCGGCCGACTTCGCCGCAACCCCCGTCCCGCCGGTCATCTTCCCGGACACGGGTCCGGCCAAACGGCGGCGCAAACGGACGTCCGAGGATCAGCTCAACCGGATGCTCCAGCTGGTCCCTTTCCTGGTCCACAATCAGGGCCTGCACATCAGCGAGGTCGCGGCCCGGTTCGGCATCACCCGCAAGGAACTCGAGGAGGACCTGCGGATCCTGATCTGTTCGGGCCTTCCCGAGGGCTACCCCGATGACCTGCTGGACATCCAGTGGGACGATGACCACGTCTTCATCCGCCAGGACCTGGACCTCCGGCCCGTGCGCTTCACCGTGGAGGAGGCCTGTGCGCTGCTGACGGGCCTGGAGACCCTCAACGGCCTTCCCGAGCTCGCCGAGGGCAGTGCTCTGGAGTCCGTGACGCTGAAGCTGCTGGCGGCGGCCGGGGAAGAGGGGCTTAAGGCGGCGTCGCTCTCCGGCCCGGAGGTGGGACCGGACGACTCCGCGACCCTCGAGGCGGCGCGCGCGGCCATCCGTACCGGCACGCAGCTGCGGCTCCGGTATTACTCCCCGCAGAGCGACACCGTCTCCGAACGCGAGGTGGACCCGCTGCGGCTCTATTCGCTCGACAGCACCTGGTATCTCGAGGCCTACTGCCACTCCGCGCGGGGCCTGCGCAACTTCCGGCTGGACCGGATCGAGGAGCTGCACGCCACCGGCCGCCCGGTGTCGGCGCCGGCGGCGCCGGCCGGCAGTTTCCCGGTGAAGCTTTTCACCCCGAACGACGACGACACTGTCGTCGTCGTGGAACTGACGCGCCGGGGCATCGGGCTCGCCGACGACTACTACGCCGAACGCACCGCAGCCCTGCCCGGCGGCGGCATGCTGGCAGAAATCCGCTTCGGCAATCCCGACTGGCTGCCGATGTTCGTGGCCCAGCACGGCGGCGCGGTCCGGATCCTGGAGCCTGCCGCCCTCGCGGACGCCGCCCGGGACTGGGTGGAGGCCGCCCGGGCCCAGTACGAAGACTAGCCAGTATCCCGGCTAGACTGTTCAGCATGCCTTGGTGGTCCTGGATCGTGATCTGGATAGCGCTCGTCGCGCTCTCCCTGTTGTTCTTTGCCGTGCTCGGTGTGCGCTTGTTCCGCCAGTTCATGACGACGGTCAAGGAGCTCGGCGAAGCGGGGGACCGGTTCAGCCAGTTACCGTCCACCGCGCCGAGTCCTATCCCCGCAGAGCCCGGCGCGGTCCCCGGCTCCGCCGTTTTCACCCCGCCCGCCCGGATCCGGCACGAGTATCATGCCGCTAAATCCGCACGGCAGGAGGCCCGCCGGCTGCGCCGCATCCAGCGCAAGACGGACCGTGGCCAGCCGCAGCGGCTGCACGACATCGAATTCAGTTAGACATAAGATGGACTCAAACGAAAGGACCTCCTGTCATGAGGCTTGAAGGCTGGCATCTCATCATCATCATCGTTCTGGCATTGGTGCTTTTCGCGGCGCCGAAGCTCCCCGGCATGGCCCGCAGCCTTGGCCAGTCGATGCGCATCTTCAAGTCGGAGGTCCGCGAAATGAAGAAGGACGGCACCACCGACGCCAAGGCTGAATCCGACCCCGTCGAGGGCCGGGTCGTGAACCACCCGCGCACCCCCGGCACCGAGAGCCGCCCAGGCGAAGGAACCGACGTTCCGCCTCCGAACCGCGCCTAATTCCCCATGGCAGTAACCATGGGTCGCCGGTCTAATCCCGAGGGGCGGATGGCGCTCCTTGACCACCTGAAAGAGCTGCGGAACCGCCTCTTCAAGTCTGCGATCGCCGTCGTGCTCGGAACCGTCGTCGGTTTCCTCGTCTACCAGCCGATGCTCGCGGCGCTGATCCAGCCGATCGTCGACCTGAACGAGCATGAGGGCCGGCAGGCCAGCCTGAACTTCGACGGCGTGGCAAGTTCCTTCGACCTGATGATCCAAGTGTCCGTCTTCCTTGGCCTCATCGTCGCCAGTCCCGTCTGGCTCTACCAGCTCTGGGCGTTCATCGTGCCCGGCCTGCACAAGAAGGAACGCCGCCTGGCCCTGTCCTTCGTCGCCGCCGCGGTGCCGCTGTTTGTCGGCGGCGTGCTGCTGGCCTGGCTCGTGCTCCCCAATGCAGTCCGCGTGCTGACCGACTTCACCCCGTCCGGCGGATCCAACTTCATCAGCGCCCAGGTGTACCTGTCGTTTGTGCTGCGCCTGCTGCTGGCCTTCGGCATCGCCTTCCTCTTGCCGGTGGTCCTGTTCGGCCTGAACCTGGCCGGCCTGGTCAAAGGCCAGCAGCTAGTCAAGAGCTGGCGCATCACGGTATTCCTGGTCTGCCTCTTCGCCGCGATGGCCGCGCCCGGGGCCGATGCGATGAGCATGTTCTACCTGGCCGGTCCTATGCTGGCGCTCTTCTTCGCCGCGATTGGGCTTTGCCTGCTCAACGACCGCCGCCGGGAACGGCGGGCCGTCAAGCGCGCCGCGGAGACCGAGGCCACGGCGGGCCAGGCAACTCCAAGCTCCGAGCTGGAGAATCTCTAGCCGTTCGCGCACTAGGCTGGAAGCATGTCCTTACTACCCGGGCCCGAATCGCCGGCTGAACGCTACCGCGCCAGCGTCGAACGGGCTGCAGAAGCCAAAACCTATCTGGGCGGGTTCATCCGGTCGCTGGAATTCGAACTCGACGATTTCCAGCGCGAGGCGTGCCTGTCGCTTCAGGCCGGCCGCGGTGTCCTCGTGGCGGCGCCCACGGGTGCCGGCAAGACCATCGTGGGGGAATTCGCCATCTATCTGGCCCTCCAGCGTGGCTTGAAAGCGTTCTACACCACCCCGATCAAGGCCCTCAGCAACCAGAAATACTCCGAGCTGTCCGAGAAGTACGGCGCCTCGCAGGTCGGGCTGCTGACTGGTGACACCAGCATCAACGGCGACGCCCCCGTGGTGGTGATGACCACCGAGGTGCTCCGCAACATGCTGTACTCCGATTCCGACACCCTCGACGATCTGGGTTTCGTCGTCATGGACGAGGTCCACTACCTCGCCGACCGTTTCCGAGGCGCCGTCTGGGAAGAGGTCATCATCCACCTGCCCAGCGAGGTCCAGGTGGCCTCGCTCAGCGCCACTGTCTCCAACGCCGAAGAGTTCGGTGCCTGGCTGGACACCGTGCGCGGGCAGACCGACGTGATCGTCTCCGAACACCGCCCGGTACCGCTCTGGCAGCACGTCATGGTGGGCCGGAAGATCGTGGATCTCTTCGCCGGGGATACGAGCTTCGACGAAATCGCCCCCGCCGGGGAAGCGGATGCCTCCGCCACGACGGAAACTGCCGACCTCAGCACCCGCCCGGGCTTCGAGGTTAACCCCGAGCTCCTCTCCATGGCCCGGGCCGAAAGCCAAATGAACTTCCGCGGCCGCTTCGGGCAGGGCGGACGCAATCAGCGGAATCAACGCAACCAACAGAGCCAGCGCGACGACGCCCTCCAGGGCGGTCCACGCAGCCCGGTCCGCAAGGCCAGCCGGCCGCAGGTCATCGCCAGCCTGGACCGTCAGGACCTGCTGCCGGCAATAACCTTCATTTTCTCCCGCGCCGGCTGCGACGCGGCGGTGGCCCAGTGCGTCTCCGCCGGGCTCTGGCTGACCACCGAGCAGGAGCAGCTCGTCATCGCCCGGCGGGTCGACGAGGCCGCGCAGGACATCCCCTCCGATGACCTGGACGTCCTTGGGTTCTGGAGCTGGCGCGACGGCCTCTTGCGCGGCCTCGCCGCGCACCACGCGGGTATGCTGCCCACCTTCAAGGAAGTCGTGGAAAAGCTCTTCGTCGACGGACTGGTCAAGGCCGTCTTCGCCACCGAGACCCTGGCGCTCGGCGTCAACATGCCTGCGCGCTGCGTTGTGCTGGAAAAGCTCGACAAGTTCAACGGCGAGGCACACGTCAACATCACGGCGGGGGAGTACACCCAGCTGACCGGCCGGGCCGGCCGGCGCGGGATCGACGTCGAGGGCCACGCCGTCGTGCTGTGGCAGCCGGGCACCGATCCGGCCGCCGTCGCGGGCCTCGCCTCCCGGCGGACCTACCCGCTGAACTCCAGCTTCCGGCCCACGTACAACATGTCCATCAACCTGCTGGCCCAGTTCGGCCGGATGCGCGCCCGGGAGATCCTGGAATCCTCCTTTGCCCAGTTCCAGGCGGACCGTTCCGTCGTCGGGCTCGCCAGGCAGGTCCGGAGCCGGGAAGAGTCGCTGGCCGGATTCAGCAAGGCGATGACCTGCCACCTGGGCGACTTCACCGAATACTCCCGGCTGCTGCGGGCGCTGTCCGACGCCGAGAAGAACGCGTCCAAGAGCGGTTCCCGCGCGAAGAAATCCCTCACCGAGGACTCCTTGAGCCGGCTCCTGCCCGGGGACGTGGTGGACGTGCCCGGCGGCAGGGCGCCGGGACTCGCCGTCGTCCTCAGTTCGGACCATCACTCCCGCGAGCCCCGGCCGGCCGTTCTGACGATGGACAACCAGTTGCGGCGGATCGGCATCCATGACGTCGAGGGCCCGCTCGCGCCGATCACTCGGATCCGGATCCCTAAGTCCTTCAACGCGAAGGTGCCCAAATCGCGTCGCGACCTGGCCTCGTCGGTCCGCAACGCCATCCGCGAGAACCGCCCGCCGGCACCGCCGAACCGGAACGAAGACTTCGGCCGCGCCGCGGCCTTGCCGAACCAGGAAAAGCGGATTGCCGAGTTGCGGCGCGAGCTCCGCGCCCACCCCTGCCATGGCTGCAGCGAACGCGAAGACCACGCACGCTGGTCCGAGCGCTGGTGGAAGCTGCGGCAGGAGACGGACGGGCTGGTCCGGCAGATCCAGGGCCGCACGAACACCATCGCGAAGACGTTCGACCGGGTGTGCGGCGTGCTGGCCAGCTACGGCTATCTGGAAACCTCCGATTCGGGGGTGCTCACGATCAGCCGGGACGGGCAGCGGCTCCGCCGGATTTACGGGGAAAAGGATCTGCTGATTTCCCAGTCCCTCCGGATGGGAGCATTCAGCGACCTCGACGCCGCCGAAGTGGCAGCGCTGGTCAGCGTCCTGGTTTACCAGGCCAAACGGGAGGACCGGGGGCTGCGCCCCAAGATGCCCAGCGTCTCGCTGGAATCCGCCGTCGACACCGTCGTGCGGGAGTGGTCGGCCCTCGAAGACGTGGAGGAAGCGAACAAGCTGCCGCTGACCGGGGAACCCGAGCTGGGCCTCGTCTGGCCGATTTACAAATGGGCCAAGGGACGGCACCTCCAGGACGTCCTCAGCGGCACGGACCTCGCCGCGGGCGACTTCGTCCGCTGGGTCAAGCAGGTCATTGACCTGCTGGACCAGTTGGCCAAGATCCCCGACCTGGACGCGCGTGTCTCCCGGCTCTGCAGTGACGCCATCAAACTCGTCAAGCGCGGCGTCGTCGCCTACTCCTCCGTGACGTAGCGGGCCGACGCCCGCCGCTACTCCCTCGTCCGAGCTTGGGCCGGACACCTTCCTCGAACACGGCCGGCCCGCGCCGGCGACAAGCTACAAGGAGCTCCCGCACCATGACCGACTCCCCGGCCGCCCCCGCACCCCGCAAGGTGACGCTGTACCGCAACGGATCCGTCTACACGGCCGCCGATCCCTTTGCGACGGCGATGCTGGTCGACGGCGACACGGTCGCGTGGGTCGGCTCCGAACAGGCCGCCACGTCCATCGCTGACGCCTCGATGGACGTCGTGGACCTGCACGGCGCGCTCCTGGCCCCCGGCTTCGTCGACTCCCACGTCCACCTGACCGAAACGGGCATCGCGCAGGACTCCCTGCAGCTCAGCAGCGTCCGCTCCGCCCGCGAACTGCTCGACGCCGTCGCCGGTTCCACCGCGGAAGGCACCGTCCTGGGCCATGGCTGGGACGAGACGCTGTGGGCCGACCCCAGCCTGCCGTCCGCAGCCGAACTGGAACGCGCGGCAGGAGGACGCAAGGTCTACCTATCCCGCGTCGATGTGCATTCGGCGCTGGTTTCTTCTGCCCTGGCGGCGGCGGCCGGCCTGGACGGTCTGGATGGCCTGTCCGCCGGTGGCCAGGTCAAGCGCGCCGCGCACACGGCCGCCCGGCTCGCAGCGCGCCGCCTGCCCGCCGCCGCACTCCGCGGCTACCAGCAGCAGGCACTGGCCGAAGCAGCTGCCAACGGGTACGTTGGCCTCGCCGAGATGGCGGCACCGCATATCGGCAGCATCGAGGACCTGCACCTTGCGGCCGGCTGGAACGACGAAAGCCGCATCGGCCCCGCCGTCCCCGAGATCCTGCCGTACTGGGGCGAACTGGCCACGTCCCAGGAGCACGCGCAGTCCATCCTCGACGGCCTGGGCGTGTCCGTCCTGGGCCTCGCCGGGGACCTGAACATCGACGGCTCCATTGGATCCCGCACCGCGGCGCTCCGCGCGGACTACACCGACTCACCGGGGGAGCGCGGCAGCCTGTACGTCTCGGTGGACCAGGCCGCCGCCCATCTGGCAGCCTGTTCGCTGCTGGGCATCCAGGCGGGCTTCCACATCATCGGCGACGCCGGCCTCGCTGCGGCGCTGGACGCCCTGGACCTGGCCGCCGCTGAAGTCGGGGAGCAGCGGGTGCGTGCTGCAGGCCACCGCTTCGAACATGTGGAACTCGCCGATCCGGATGCCATCGGCCGGCTGGCCAAGTACTCCGTCACGGTCAGCGCCCAGCCAGGTTTCGACTCCGCCTGGGGCGGAGCCGGCAAGCTGTACGAGCAACGCCTCGGGTCACGGCAGCTGGGGATGAACCCGTTCGCCTCTTTCTACGCCGCCGGAGTCCCCATCTGCTTCGGCAGCGACAGCCCGGTGACCCCACTGCGGCCCTGGTCCAGCGTCCGTGCCTGTTTGGAGCACAGCAACCCCGCCGAACAGATTTCTGCCCGCGCCGCCTTCCTTGGCCACACCCGGGCCGGCTGGCGCGCCGCCCGCTACCGGAACCCGATGGCCGGTCAACTCGTCCCTGGTGCTCCGGCAAGCTTCGCTGTCTGGGAGGTCGAGGAACTCATGGTCCAGGTTGCGGATGGCCGGGTGCAGTCCTGGAGCACGGATCCCCGGGCCCGCACCCCCCTGCTGCCTGCGCTGGACACGGGCTCAGATCCGGACTGCCTGCTCACCGTCCGCGACGGGCGCGAACTGTTCTCGAGCGGCGCCCTCGGAGCCTGACACACGAGGCAAACATCCCGAAACATTCACCGCCACGGGACGCTGCTGGCCTGCGGCGATGGATGAAATGGCAGGTCACAGTCCGGTTGACAGAACTCGGGGTGCCCGTAGCATTGACGCTCAACGGAGGGTTGCGCAGGATGCAGGCTCCGGACGTCCCCGGACAGTTCCAGCGCCCCTGCATTGCGGCGGCCTTGGTTCCGGCCATGGGTAACCCCAGGGGGCGGGTCCACCCCGCAGCAGAAAACGGTTCCGGCGGCACACTTCGCGGACTTCCGGAACTGGCCCGAAGCGGGTGGACCTGCCCTGGGACGGGGACGGCCTGTGCGGGCCCCGCGACTCCCTATAATGGTAAGTTGCGCCTGGTGTCCGCTATCTATTGACTTCCCGGCGTTCTGACCGCTCCCTTCAAGGAAAGGCCTCGCTGTGCGTGTCCTCACGATCATCCCGACCTACAACGAGCTCGAATCGTTGCCCAAGACTCTCGGGCGTCTGCGCACCGCTGTGCCGGCTTCCGATGTCCTGGTTGTTGACGACAACAGCCCTGACGGCACGGGTGGGCTCGCGGACCGGATCGCCGCCGAGGACAGCCAGGTCCACGTCCTGCACCGCGCAGGCAAGGCGGGACTCGGTGCAGCCTACATCGCAGGCTTCAAATGGGGCCTCAATGCGGGCTATGACGTCCTGGTTGAAATGGACGCCGACGGTTCGCACAAGCCCGAGCAGCTTCCCCAGCTGCTTGAGGCGGTAGAACAGGGCGCCGACCTCGCAATGGGTTCGCGCTGGGTTCCCGGGGGCAGCGTCGTCAACTGGCCGCTCTACCGTCAAGCGATCTCCCGGGTCGGCAGCACCTACGCGCGGATCATGCTCGGCGTCAAGATCAAGGACGTGACCGGGGGCTTCCGCGCGTTCCGGCGCACGACCTTGGAGAAACTTAACCTCGACACCGTCGACTCGGTTGGCTACGGCTTCCAGGTGGACCTCGCCTGGCGGGTGGCTAAGCTTGGGCTCACCATCGTGGAACGACCGATCACCTTCGTGGAGCGGGAGCTTGGCGCCTCAAAGATGAGCGGCAGCATCGTGGTCGAGGCCATGGTCAACGTCACGCGGTGGGGTCTGAAAGCACGCTGGAACAATTTGACCGGCAAGAAGTCGCTCTAGCAGCCCCTTCAAGCAGCAGCAAAAAAGGGGCCGGGTCCGCTCCGTCGGTAATGACGTTGCGGGCCCGGCCCCTTCTGTTGCTGCAGGGCTGGTCAGGCCGAGCGGCGTTCGCCCCGGCGTTCACGCAGGATCGTGAGGCGGTCTTCGAGGATCTGCTCAAGCTCGGGGAGGGAGCGGCGTTCCAGCAGCATGTCCCAGTGCGTGCGGACCGCTTTCTCGTTGCTGTTCACGGGACGTTCGCCGTCGACCAGCAAGGCTTCCTTGCCCGTCTTCGATACCCAGACCGGGGGGATCTCCGCTTCGGAGGAGAAGGTCACGAATACCTGCTCGCCGTCCTCGCAGCGGTACTCAACCCGCTGGCGCGGAGCCGGTTCGACGCCGGATTCGGTCTCCATGCTCTGTGCGCCAAGGCGCATACCCCGCAGGCTGCGATCGCTCATCTTTTCTCCCTCTATTCGGTTCGCAGGGTCGTGCCCTGCGGGATCCGGGGCGGTAAAGCCTCGCCGGACTACTGTGTGCATTACGTCGCTTTAAGTGGACAACCACTGGACAAAGACCGGATAAATCGTCACTGGTTTCAACGCTTTGCGAGGCGTAATTGTTCCGACGGGCTGAACCAGCCGGACAAATATTCAAGTATACGGGAACGGTACCGCTCCGGTAAAGCCCTGCCGCCGTTCCGCGCCGGCCGCCGGTTCATGGCTGCCAAGGAAGGAGGCACAGCAGAGGAAGGAGGCACCCGCTCTGGCGGATGCCTCCCTGTGTTCCTCGTGCGCCCGGCCCGGCCCGGCGTGCGGCTAGCTCGGCGGGCGTGCCGGGGGAGTGGGACCGGCGGACGGAGCGACAGCTTCCGTGCCCACTGCCCCCGCCGCCGGCGCTACGGGTGCCCGGCCGTCCACATCGGGGCCGAACAGGCCATCGGATGCCTGGCCGGAAGCGGTCCCGCCCAGGACGTTGCCGATTCCCTTCAGCGCTTCGCCGACCTCGCTTGGGATGATCCAGAGCTTGTTCGAGGAACCCTCGGCGATCTTCGGGAGGGTCTGCAGGTACTGGTACGCCAGGAGCTTGTTGTCCGGGTTCCCCTTGTGGATGGCGTCGAACACCTTCTGGATCGCCTGGGCCTCTCCGTCCGCCCGCAGGATCGCCGCCTTCGCGTCGCCCTCGGCCTTCAGGATGGAGGACTGGCGCTGGCCTTCCGCGGTAAGGATGGCCGACTGCTTGGTGCCTTCGGCGGTGAGGATGGCGGCGCGCCGGTCACGCTCGGCCCGCATCTGCTTCTCCATCGAGTCCTGGATCGAGTGGGGCGGATCGATCGCCTTGAGCTCCACGCGGGAGACGCGGATGCCCCAGCGGCCCGTCGCTTCATCAAGCACGCCGCGAAGCTGGCCATTGATCTGGTCACGGGATGTCAGGGCCTCTTCGAGGTTCAGGCCGCCGACGACGTTGCGGAGCGTCGTCGTGGTGAGCTGCTCGACGGCCTGGATGTAGTTGGCGATCTCGTACGTCGCGGCGCGCGCGTCCGTGACCTGGAAGTAGACCACGGTGTCGATCGAGACCACCAGGTTGTCTTCGGTGATCACCGGCTGCGGCGGGAAGGAGACCACCTGTTCGCGCAGGTCCAGCAGCGGGAGCAACCGGTCCACGAACGGGATCAGGATGGTGAGGCCGGGGTTAAGAGTGCGCTGGTACTTGCCGAGCCGCTCGACGACGCCGGCCCGGGCCTGCGGGATAATCCGCACCGAGCGCACCAGCACAATAATTACGAACGCAACGAGTACCAGCAGCACGATTGCGACTGCGATATCCATACATCACCTTTTCCCCAGTTATGTGGTCCTGCTATGTCAGCGGCCGGATAGCTGCCGCGACGGTCCTGCCGCCGGTGGCGGCGGCAGGAAGTCTTTTCCCGGTATCGGGACGCCGCATGGGGTCGTGCCTACGGGTTGGCCGCTTCCGCCTGCGGGGTCACGACGGCGGTTGCGCCCTCGATGGCGCTGACGACGGCGTGCTGGCCCGGTGCGAGGACTCCGGCCTCGGATCGCGCGCTCCAGACGTCTCCGCCGATCTTGACGAGTCCACCGCTCTCAGTGACGGATTCCATGACCAGTGCGGACTCGCCGATCAGGCGTTCGATGTTGCTGCGCTGCTCGGCCGGCCCCCGGTGGAGGTGCTTGAGGGCGACAGGCCGCACGAAGCCGATCATCAGAAGGGAGACGACGCAAAAGGCGACGATCTGAAGCCAGAGGTCCGCTCCCGCGAAGTCGGCGAGCAGCCCGGCCAATGCGCCGCCACCGAGCATGATGAAGAAGAGGTCGAGAGTGATCATCTCCACCACGGCGAATGCCAGGAAGCCCGTGAGCCACAATGCCCACCAGTTTTCGGCCAGCCAGTCGAACATTCGTTCCCCCTTCGCCCCGGGGCCGGCAGCGCAGACCCTCAGTAACTCTGCTTCCATCCTAAGCCGAAGGCCGCGGGCCGCGGGGGGCCGCGGAAAAGTGTTCGGCAACGTGGCCAAGTCGTTATCTGGGCGGCTCCCGGGCGGGGTGCGGAACGGGCCTAGGAACGCGGTTCGAAGACGCTGATCCGGAACCGGGCGGACACGGCAGTTATCGGCGGAAGTGCAGCCACCAGTGAGTCGAGGGCGCCGCGGTCCAGATGGTGTCCGGCCGGACCCATCACAGCCAGCCTCGCGACGTCGGCAGGGGAGAGGGCCAGATCCAGGTCAAGGTCGCGGCCGCTGACCGCGGAAAAATGATTCTCCAGGGAGGCGGCAAGCCGTTCGTCCTTCGCCGGTTCGATCCCCAGCATTCCGGTCTGGCCGGCGATCTCGGCAAGGTGCCCGGGCCGGGGTGTGACAACCACCAGGCGGCCGCCAGGCCGGAGCACCCGGGCAAATTCGGCCGCGTTGCGTGGCGCGAAGACCACGGTGACGACGTCGACGGCATCGTTCGCGACCGGCAGTGGCTGCCACACATCGCTCACCAGATTCACCGCCTCGGGGTTCAGCTTTGCCGCGCGGCGGAGCGCAAACTTCGAGATGTCGAGGCCGATTGCCGCGACCGGTCTCCCGGCACGCGCGCTTCCATCCTGCACGGTCCGGTCCAGCAGAGCCCGGAGGTAGTGCCCGGTGCCGGTTCCGGCGTCCAGCACCGTGGCCACGGCTCCGGTGCCGGCATTCTGCTGGGCGGCCAGTGCCGGGGCGGAGAGTTCGGCCACGGCATCGGCGAGCGGCCGGTAGTGTCCAGCCGAGAGGAATTCAAAGCGGGCCGCCACCATGTCGGCCGCGTCGGCTTCGAAGACCGTTCCCTTGCCGACCAGGAAATTGAAATACCCCTGCTTGGCCGCGTCGAAACTGTGGCCCGCCGGGCACACCAGCATCCGGCCGGAGCCACCGCCGGGCCGGAGCCTGTTTCGGCACACCGGGCACAGCAGGGAGGCAACGGACACGGGGAACATACTGTCCATCCTAGGGCGGCGGTGCATCCGGCGCCGCCGGGCCGGCAGGCCCGCGAGCTGCTTCCCGGCCCGGGCGCCCGGTGCTGACGACCTGCTTAGGGCGCCGGCGGGTCCGGCAGGAACCCGAGTTCCCGCCGGGCGAGGCTGATGTCCGGCTGCGCCCAGCGGGCTGAGTATTCGGCATTGGTGGTGATGGAACGGAGCTCCGCCCGGTCCAGGTACAGGATGCCATGCGTGTGGTCTGTTTCATGCTGGACAATCCGGGCCTGCCAGCCGCTGAAGTCCCGCTCTTGACGGCTGCCGTCCGGCGCAGTGAAATCGAGCCGCACCGACTCGGGCCGGGACACGGCAGCCTGCAGACCGTTCAGGGACAGGCATCCTTCGTAGAACGCCACGGTCGAGGGACCCAGTGGGCGGTAGGACGGGTTAAGCATCGCGAAGAACGGCAGCGGCTCCCTTCCGCGGGTGCCGGCAACTTCGGGGTCGACCTGGAACTGGTCCTCGAGCACGGCCAGCTGCAACGGAATGCCGAGCTGCGGGGCGGCGAGGCCCACGCCCGGCGCCTTGTGCATGACGCTGCGCATCAGGTCGATCAGCTGCCCGAGTTCGGCCGCGTTCAGCTGCCCGTCAAAGGGCGCCGCCACCTGCCGGAGGACCGGGTGGCCGGCCTGGACAATCGTCGGAAGCACCCCTGCGCTGAGGATTTGCTGGGCGGTTTCCTGGATGCGGGCGGCGCTGAAGTCCGTGACCTTGGCCTCTGGTGACATGCCAACAGACTACTGGCGTCCGCAGGCTGCGGTGACAAAGTCGTAGATGCGGCCGCGAAGCAGCGGCCCGGCGTCGACCTTGAGCACGCCGTCCCGCCCTGCGACTGTCACGCGGAGCGGAAGCAGCGTCCCGACCTTGTCTTCCGCCACGGCGTGCGGATCGCACCGCGCGGGCCGGATCCCCAGCCGGATCTCGCGGCCGTCCCCGCCGGTCCGCACCGGAACGGCACGGGGCCAGGGGACCGCCGGGTCCTCGGCCAGGAGCGTGGTGCCCTCGATCCGGACTATCGTCAAGGCAGCGGAATCAGCGGCAGGCCCGGCGTGCCGTGGTGTCATGAGCAGCCGCACGACGGCGGTCCGCCCGTCCGCGGAGACCTCAAGGCCGGGATCCAGCCGGAATCCGGCGATAGCGTCCGCCGCTTGCGCGAGACACAGTTCGGCGTTGGTCCGGGCCAGGACACCGTAGGGGTCGGCCGCGGTGACGATTTCCTCCGGTGCAGTTTCCTCCAGCGCGGTTTCCGTGGCCGGTGCCATCGTCAGGGCGAGGGTTGGTGCGGCTTCCGCCCGTCCGGCCGGTGCGCAGACCGGGGCGGGCAATTGTGCCGGGAGGCTCTTGGTCTGGCCGGGTGGGAGCTCGATCCCGTCCGGGGACGCCTGCCAGCTGATCCTGTCCGCGAACAGCGCACTATCGAGCCGGGCACCAAGCACGGTCAGTGCGGCGTCTGAGGTATTGGTGAGCTGGATCGAGACGATCTGTTTGCCGTAGTTGTCGCGGAGCTGGTTGACCTCGGCGGTGACCGGGAAGGCCCGTTGCGGTTCCCGGGGACCCGTCCCGGCGGCGCTTCCGCCGCCCGCACCGCATGCCGACACGACGGCCAGCAGACCCGCCGCTGCCGTGGTCGGCAATGCCATGCGCCGGTTCGTCCTGGAGAGGCGGCCCATGCCCCCAGTCTATTCCGGGGACATGGCCCCGCCGGCTGGACCGACCCGCTGCTCACTGCATGGTGAAACGGCGGGCCACGAATGAATTCAGCGCCGGGACCGCGGCGGCCGCCGAGATCGCGTTGTTCCTGATGTCAAGGAGGGTGCCGGCGAGCGGCCGGCCCAGCGCCATATTGATCTCCGCCTGCCGCATCGCCCTGACGGCGGCCGTCATCCGGTTGCGTTCAAACCTTTGCAGTTGCGCTCCCGCGTCGGCACCCCGCACGGCGGCGAGCACGAGCGGCGCCAGCGCCACAGCGTCGAGCCAGCCCAGGTTCATGCCCTGGCCTCCGATAGGGCTGATCTCGTGGGCGGCGTCGCCGATCAGGATTGTCCGTCCGGTCACCATCCGGCGTGCCAGCCGTGACCGTGCGCCGAAGCTGCTGAGCATGCTGTTGCTGCCGGCGTCGACATGGATGTCGGTGCGGTCCCGGACGCGCTCCGCCAGCCAGCCGGCGTCGGTCTTGGCGTGCAGCGCAGCACTCCCCGCCCTGTCCGACCCGTTGAGCCGGAGCACCCAGCGGCGCTGGACCCCGGGCAGCGGGAAGGACTCGACAATCCCCTCCGACGCCAGGAAGAGCGCGGCGTCCGGGCCGAGGCAGGTGCCGTCGGCGAAGTCGCCCATCAGGTAGGTGTCGGGATAGTCCTTGGCATGCACCGCCGTTCCCTGCAGTGTCCGCACGGTGGAGCGGACCCCGTCGGCGGCGATCACGAGGTTCGCCGAATACCGGACCGGCCCCGTGGGTGAGCTGCCCGTCACCGTGACCTGAGCGCCGTCGTCGTGCAGGCCGGTGAGCCCGACGCCGCGGTGCAGGGCGCCGGGATCGAGCGCCCGGACGCGCCGTTCCAGGGCTGCCTCGGTACGGCTCTGGGGTAGGGACAGGACGAAGGGGTAGCTCTCCGACACGCCGTCGAAGTTCATCTCCGCGAGCTGCCGCCCGCCGCCGACCGCGATGCCGCGACGGATCGGGATCCCCCCGGCCACCAGTTCCTGCGCGACGCCGATCCGTTCCAGCACGTCCAGCGCGGGAGGGTGGATGCCGATGGCCCGGGAGTGCGGGTCCGGCGCGGCGCGCTGTTCGAGCACCCGGACCCGCACGCCGTTTTGCAGCAGCAGGGCGGCCATGAACAGGCCGACCGGTCCGCCGCCGATGACCAGGACCTCAGGCACCCGCGGCGCTTTTGTCGAGGATCAGCAGGTTCCGGTAGGGGGCGCGGCGTACCACCGTCCAGCCCGGGGGAGCGGCGGCACGGAGCTCCGCCGTCGTGTAGCTCCGCCGGATGGACGTCAGCCCGTCCTGCCGGATATAGGAGCCGGTGAGAGGCCGGGAGCCGGCGAAGAAGAGCGCATAGGCCAGGACACTGCGCCGCAGGTCATTATGGATGACCCGGCCGTGGCAGAGTTTTCCCGACTCGGCCAGGAAGGCCGGAAACTCGTCCGCTGCCAGGTGGTGGAGCACGTGGTTGGATACGACGAAGTCGTAGCTGCGGCCCTCGCGGACCAGGCCGGCTGTAGTCGCCTGCCGGAACGTCACGCCGGCCGCCGGATGATGTTTGGCGGCGAAACGGCTGGCCCGCGGATCCGGGTCGATGGCCGTGATCTCAAGCCGGAGCCCGTCGCGGGAGGCCCAACGGGCCAGCATTACCGGCACGTCCCCGCCGCCGCAGCCGATGTCGAGGAGGGTCGTGGCTGAGCCTGCCCTGAGCCGGGGCCGGAGCTCACGGAGGTACAGGCCGCGCCAGCCGGAGACGGCCCGGTTGACCAGCGCAAACTGCTCGTAGGTCCGGTCCAGCCGGGCCGGGTCACAGCCGGGCAGGTCCATTTGCTCGACCGCGTCAGTTGCACGTTCCCGCAGAAGCTCCACGTTGCGCCTCAGGCCAGCGCGGATTCCGGCAGGGCGGCGGCGCTTCGCTCCGTCCGCGCGGAAGCCGCCGTCGCGGTGTCGCGGAGCTTGGTGAAGAGTGCCGTTTCGACTGTCAGCCCGGGCCCGAACGCCATCGAACAGATCCGTTCGTTGCCGTCTTCGCCCGGAAGGTCCAGGATGTGCCTGAGCACGAACAGCACCGTCGCACTGCTCATGTTGCCGAAGTTCCGGAGCGTTTCCCGGGCCGGTACCAGCTGCTCGTCGCTGAGCCCCAGCCGGGACTGCACCTTGTCCAGGATGCTGCGGCCGCCGGGATGGATGGCCCAGTGCCGGATGTCGCGGTAGGGGAGTCCGAGCAGGGAAACCTCCCGGGACAGCAGCGGTTCCAGTGCGCCGATGATGTGGTCGTCGATGATGTGCGGAACGTAGTTGCCGAGCACCATCTCGAAGCCTTGGTCGCCGATGTTCCATGCCATGGATTCCTCGCCGACGGGCGTCAGAACCGTTTCGAAGTGGTCCAACTGCAGGAGCGCCGGTTCACCGGGGATGTCCCGCGCGCTGATGATGGCCGCAGCCGCACCGTCGGCGAACAGGGCCGAGCCCATGATGGTGTCCGGATCATTCGAGGTCCGGACGTGCAGGGAGCAGAGTTCGGCGCAGACCACCAGCACCACGGCCTCCGGATCGGCCTCGCAGAAGGACTTCGCGGCCCGCAGCGCGGGAAAGGCGGCGTAGCAGCCCATGAAGCCGAGGTGGTACCGCTGAACGGCCGGGTTCAGGCCCAAGGCGCGCACGATCTTATAGTCCGGGCCCGGGTTGAAAAAACCGGTGCAGGAGACCGTCACCAGGTGAGTTATGTCAAGTGGATCAATTCCCGGGCAGGCGTCCAGGGCTTTTTGGGCGGACTCGATAAAGAGTTTGGTGGCCTCGGTGGCAAAGATGTCGTTCCGGGCCTTGGTGCTGGGACTGAGCAGAAGGCCGGTGGCGGAATCGAAGAACCGGGGATTCTCGGCCCGGCGGTCCAGGGTGAGTTCCTCGACGGCCGTGTAGCGGGTGTCGATGGCTGCCGAGTCAAAGCAGGTGCTGACGAGCCGCGTACCGAGCCTCGTCAGTCCGGGCTGGGCCGCAAAGACGTCACGCGCTTCGGTTTGGACCAGGACAGTTGGTGGAACAGCAGTTTCCAGGGACCTCAGGTAGACCGTCATGGTTCATTCTCAGCGAGGCCGACGCTTAAGACAATGGATTCGCCGGAGGAAAGGCCGGGCCGGTCCGGGTGCGACCATCGGCATATTCCACGTGTTTCCGGCCCCTTCCACCCCTCACCCCAAACGCCGATAATCCACATTATGTCAAGTAGTACTCTGCGTATCTCATCAGATGAATCAATTCGCCTGTCCGGGGTAACATGCGGTGCTGGACGATTTGCACGTCACATCTAACTGAACCTGTTTACCGTCATTGTCCTTGAGAAAGTTTGCAAGGTCTGCGGCTTGATCCACTGATTCGATTGTCGACTTAAATGTCGGAGGGCGGCAGCATTAGCGGTAGCGGTAGCGCCAACAGAATCGCCATCCCACGGTACCCCAGCGGACGACGGGGATGTATGACGAGCTGATCGCACCGGTACATAGGTTTGCCGCTGCTACGGAATGGGCGCAAAGGTGTGTGTGGGCTATCCTCCCTCGCGGCTAACGCCGACCACGACCCAGTGTAGGCAGGCCACCGGAAACGACCTGCTTACTGAAGATTGGCGAGACCTCATCCGGGACAGGTTTGTAAAATCGGACAGCCGGCCGCGCATGGGCCGTAGCTTCCCGTGCCGTCGTACCGGCAACACTGATGGCCATCCCGTCCAGCTCATCTCCGACCTCGTGCTCGTAGTTGGAGTTTAGGGCCCTCTTCCGGGCTCGATAGAGCTTCACGATCCGATCCAGCAGGAAGCTTGGGTCCTTGTCGGCATCGGCCAGAGCGAAGTCGACATCCTCGCGCAGCGCGGCCATGTCCTTTCCGAACTGCAGAGCGCTGGGGGTGGAGCCGAAGTTGACCCGGCGGGCTCGGTTTTTGCGAGCCTGGCGGTGATTCTTGTCCGCATAATACGGATTCCGCGACCGGGGGTCCGTTGTGTCGTAGTCGAATGTTCGGGTAACTGCCTGCGGACGGATGACCTCGGAGCGCTGCTTCTCGACCCGGAACCGGATGACCAAGGCGATGATCTCGGCCTTCAGCGCGGGTGAAGCGCTTCCGGCGGCCAGGAGGGCTAGCTGCCAGGTCCTCCGCCAGGTCAATCAGGGCGGGTAGCAGCTGCGTCCGTTCCTTGGTGCTGTTGCTGCCGTCAAGCCGGGCCACGAGGGCGCGAAAACGTGCTGCGCGGTCAAAGGAAAGCGCGTTCAAGATGTCCCCCAGTGTTCAATGTCTGGCTAATCTCATCACGGCCGTTAGCCCCCGTAAACCGGTCAAGTCCGGGACGGCCTGAATCTCAGCCAGATAGGACCGTTGACCAGGGACAGGTACGCCATGGCGCCATCGCTGCTGGAGTGCTTTGGCGCGCCAACACCAGAACCCACTGATCCGCGCCCAACACGGATCGAGTTCGGGAAGGTCGGTCGGCGTACAGTAAGTCCAAATCCGGACCCTGGGGGCTGAAATGACGGAAATGGCAGTTGAGTATCGACCGTTGCCCGACTTACCGCCACTCGGGGAACAGGCATTCCTTGAGGACGGCAAGGACGCGGAACGCAGCCAGGGCGCTCAGATCCTCGGACTTTGCAATTACGTGGCCGGAACCGCTGACCAGCTTGAGGACATGACAGAAGATGCTCAACTGCTACGAGTTCCCTATGTGGATCCTGCAATCTGGCTGAACGCCCAGGGTCCCGTGAGCAGCAAGCCGCCTTGGAGATCCTCAGAGGCTTTCAGTGACGGTAAGCCACTCCCCCAACAAGCCCGTAGTTAGGTCGGGCTGTTGCCCCTTGCTAAACCTCAGGTGTGCGGGCCTTCGAATGCCTCTCCCCGCCTCGCCAGAGCGACTGCTTCATCTGCGGCTGGGCCATAGCGCCAAGTCTCTGTCTGACCCTAGAGTGCTCGCATGGGCCAACTTGAAGATGCAATCGAGACAAGCAAACGCCAGGCTGAGGCCCAAAGGGCCCAAGCATCAAGGGACGTGGAAGCTGCCGCTGCGGCCCCGCGCCGGGCAGAGCAAGAGGCGGCGCCGCTGGTCGCTGAATTCATCGAACGCGCTCTCAGGCTGGGCATACAGCCAGAGCACGAGCTAACCACGGCCATACGGCTGAGGAAGGTGCACCAAGACGAGCGTGCTTTGAGCAGCCGCCCCAGCTACAGGACCTACACGGTCGGAAAGAAGGTGCTGGACCGTACTGTCATCCGTTGCTGGAATCTCGCACCTGAAGTCGACCCGAACAGCAGCTACTTCCTTTCGGAGGATGGCCTACATGGTGCTGTGGAAAGAGGAAGAGCCCAAGAGAAAAATTTGGTACTCGTCCATGCCCCGCTCACACGTCACCTCGACGTGGGAAGGGCAGCCGCCACTGCTCACGGACGAGGTCTACTACATCCCAGGCGTGAGAGAAGGGCGCGGGGCAATCCACATCCGGCTTCAGCAGGGCATGGTGGACTTCTTCAAATAGGCACCGGGCCTGACGGCTAATTGTGCCCGCTTCGCGGTGCCGCACCACCGCGAAGCTGGCACGGGGCTACATCGGCGTGACAGCTACGCTGATCCGGACGGGACCGTTCGACAATTCCTCGATCTCGGCGGCCTTGCCCCAGCCGGCCTCCGCCCGCCATCGCTTCCGCTCTGCCACCCACTCCCATGACAGCCGCCGGCCGGTCACCGAAGCGGCATGCGCCTTGGCGTCTTCCAGGGAGAGGTGCGTGCCTTCCTCGTAGTGCGGGTGGATGGAGCATCCGTCCGTGGAGGATCCGATGTAGAGCTCGAAGTGCGTGCGAGACATGATGTTTTCCTTTCGTGGCCCGGCGTTTCCGGGCTCACTTCATCATTGGCAGACATCGCCCAGTACATGTGGGACCGAGGGGTGTCACTTTCCGGCGCTACAGGGAATACAGAACGCCGGGCTCCGGCCACGGATACAGCGACGTCTGCCGGCTGATCGAGTGGGTTCCGTCCTTGTTCAGGTCCATCATCGAATGTTCATGGGAGCCGCCGGCGTGCGACACGGCTGCCAGGACCATGCTCAGGTTGGCCCGGTCGAGTGCGGGCAAGACGTCCGACAGGTCGACCGGAGCGCCGCCGCCTATGGACGCGATGATGAGCAGCATCCGGCGCTCCCCTCCGGAGAGGACGCCTACATTGTCGGGAATGGCTTCGAAGTCGATCCATGGCTGTCCGTCCTCGACATGGATCCACGGCTCCCCGGTGGAGGCGAACCGGCCGCCGAACGCGCGAATCAGCAGCTCCGTGCCTGCCTCGAGTGTGTAGGACCCCTTAGCCCATCTGCGAAGCTTCTCGTCGAATTCGATGTCGCCCCTCTGATCGGTGTTTCGAGCATCTTCCCACAAAGCCATGACGGGGTCGCGGGTCGGTCTTATGCTGAATCCAGCGCACAGCGACCTTCATCCGGTGAAAGGCACCCACGTCCATGATCGATCCGATGAGCCTCGAATTCGCCTACAGCCTGCAGTACCGCGGAGCTTCGCATCGTTCCATTCGGCCCACGTCCGCATCGGGATGGCGTCCTTCAACAGCGACCCGGGCTTCGTGTGTGAGCGGCCCCGGGCCCCGAGTTTTGCCCGGTCGGCCGCGAGCCGCCGGTCGATGGTGGCCGGGGAGATCCGCACCAGCAGCGCCGCGGCGTCCGTCATCGATGACCAGCTCGCCGTGGCGGCGCAGCCTCGGCACCAGGTCCGGCAGCGCCGCGGCCAGCAGCCGCCCGCATGGGTTGCCCTGAACGGCCCAGCACGGCCGCAGCGCCGTAATCACCGGCTCCCCGTAGATCGGCGGCCTCGGCGACCTGGGCCTGACCTTCCGCAGCACCAGCGACTGGCGCAGCGCCTTGCGCGCGTGGTCGCGGTGCCACCCGGCCGTCGCGCATAGCTCGTCCAGGATGATCCTCTTGGCCGACCGGTCCGACCGCGCATACCGGGTCGCGATCGCCTTCGTCACAGCCTTGCGTTCGTTCATTGACAGCCCCGTGGCCCAGCGTGCCGGGCCGGCGGACACCCCGCCTAGCGCGCATTCTCAGATGATTCTTCGATACCTGCTTCGCGCGCATTTCCTATGAGTCAACGCGGACTATTGCCACCGGTAATGACAGCGCCTACCCTGTAGTCAATCCGGAACGAGCAGGGAGCTGAAATGGCCGAATTCATCGGGACACCGAACGTTGAAGACGTCATGGCGTCACTTGCCAAGCAGAGCGTTTTTGATCTGCCGACACTAGCCCGCCGACTCATCCAAGACGCCGAAGAACGCACTGAGAACGAGGACTCATCGTACGTCGGCGAGATGTTTGTCCACTCCAGTTACGTATACGTGCACAAAGAGGAATGATGTGCCGGCACTCGCGCAGCCGACGGGGAACAACAACCTTCACATCCACTCACCGAACAATCCACTGGGAGCTGGCATGGCCGATTCAACCTCTACACCGATTCAAGGAGTCCCCGCGCTCGAGGATGTGATGGCCGCCCTGGCCAAGCAGAGCATCTTCGATCTCCCCACACTGGCTCGTAAAATCGTCGAGACGTCTCAGGAACACGCCGAGGACGAAGACGAGCAGAGCGTGACGGACCTCTTCGTCCACGAAACCTACGTGCTCTACCACAGCAAGGACCAGTAGGGCGCCACGGGCAGGATCGGATTGCAGGTGTTCCGGCGTTCCGCGGCGGCGGCAGCTATGGACTGGCTCGCACTACAGCTGAATCAATTCGTGCCGCGACAGGATAGTAAGAACGAATCGCAGAACAAGCCTCTGCTTGAGCTGATCGTCCTCATGGTGCACGGCATCCGGCATGGACTGATCGACGAGCAGCCGAGCGCCACCCAGATCATCGACCGGCTCACCACGGCCGCACAAGTACCCGAGCTTCGCAACCGACCTGTCCGCAACAGCAATCATTTGATCCTGCGGGCCGGCCTGTGCGCATTTCTCAGGATCACCAGCAACCCGGACCCGGCGCATGAGGCAGCGATCCAACGGGCTATCGACACAGGCCTGCTCGATCAGACCGGGCGCCTCCCGCACCATGTGATGATCGAGCGGACAATCCTCGACTGGGGCGGGTTCAGCCACCACCTGCCTCCGCTCGCCGAGCTCACGGCATCATCACTCCTAGTCCGGAACCCCGACGCGCTCTACCAAACCGAGCGATCGATCTACGAGCTAACCCACGACGTGATGTTCGGCTGCGCATTCGGTGACCGCCCGCCGAGCGAACTGACCCCGCAGCAACTCGACCAACTGCACCGAGTCGTGTCCGACGCCCTGGTGCGCTTTGGACGCCAGGGGCACTGGGACCTGGTGGGTGAGCTGCTGTTGTCCTGGGACTGCTTGCGTTTCAACCACGACACCAGCTACGAGAACGCATGGTCCGAGCTCACCGCTGCCCAGGACCTCGACGGCTCGATCGTGGCGATCGAACAAACGGACCCCGGCGCCTACGCAACCCGCACCGGTAGTGCACCGCCGGACGAACGGCGTTTCGCTGAGAGATACCACAGCACCCTGGTCCTCGTCCTCGCAACTATGAGCAGGATCGGGCGTGAGACATTAGCCGATCCAGACCACGAGGTTCGGAGCGTCGCGCCCCGAGCAGAGCGCACGAACCAGTCGTCCACGAGCCAGGGCGCCGCCTGGTTCGCCGCCATCATGGAAACCCCGCAGTCGACCCCGACCGCAGTCATGGGCGCGCTCGTCGGCACGACCCTGATCAGCGCCATCGACGAACGCGCCACTGCTCTGGCGGACAGGGCCGCCAAACAGCTCACCGCACGTCTGCAGGAAAGCGCTCAACTCGCGGCCGTTCCGGCCACGCTCACCTTGGCAGTTTTCGGCATTCTACGCGGCCGCGGGATGGACGTTCCGATCCTGACCGGTTTCGTCGACGGAGTCCGATCTATTGTGGACAGCCAAACATCCGGCAGCCAGTCCAGGTGGTGTGAGGAAAGGGCGATACTTACCCAACTCGGACTGCTGGCACCGGCGAATCTCCCTGCCCCTGCGCAATTATGGCAAGCGCTGGCCGTACGGCAGGTTGATCCCGACCACGTCCGGCGACTTGCCGCCGCATACGGCGACGCGCCGTTGCCGCAGCCGGACGGCCAGGTAGCACGCCGTCTCGAATCACTTGCGATCGATACACTGCGCCGGTCAAATCTGGTTACCGGGTGCTCACTGCTGCGGAGTGCGCACGCGTTTGGACCACTGGTTCCCGAGCGGATTCGTTCCGTGACCGCGTTCCTGCACGCGCAGCAATGCCCCGATGGCGGCTTCGGCGTCATCCCCCCAGCCACCGAAACCGGCGAAATGGATCCGGACATCGACATACGGCTCCCGATTTCGCTGGCCGTCTGGTGGGCGCTTGCCCGGATGAATACCTCGTTTCGCCTCTTCACGCATCCACCCAGCGGAAGGAGCAGGCCATGAACCAGCCTCGCACGGATACCGCCATCTCGATGGCCGGACGCACTTTCGATCCACTCGTTGAACAGGACCTCCAGTCGAACCTTGACGAGCCGATCGACATGGCGAGCGAACCCGCCTGGATCGTCCAGTTTTTCGAGACTCTCAAGGCCGAGGCAACCGAGCAGCTCCGATCCGAATTCGGCCTGAAACTTACCGAATACGTGCCCCGCAACTGCTATATCGAAGTGCTCGACCCGGCCACGGCGGCACAACTGCGAAGCGATGAGCGGGTGCGGGCGGTCGCGCAGATGACCAACGATCTCAAAGTTTCGGCCGAGTTACGCAACGAAGAGCAGGTCGACGAGCCAACCGCCCCCGCACCTATCGACGTGATCGCCTTTAATTCGCAGGCAGAGTCGGTTCTTACCCAAGTACAGGAACTTCTCCCACCGGAGCGGATCATCGCCGTCCTCGACGAACGGCCACTGGGAGGCAAGTTCCTGATCCGCATCACCGGCAACTCCGCCACTGCGGCACGGATCGCTGAAATGCAAGGTGTCCGCTGGGTCCAGGAAGTGCCCGAGGTCAGCGAAGACCGAGGAGGCACCGCAGGGAACCCGGTGCTCACGACGGCAGGCCGGATACCCGAGATCGAAAGGCTGGGCCTGACCGGAGCCGGCCAGGTCATCGGAATGATCGACAACGGACCACCGGACCTCGACCACTGCTTCTTCACCGACACCGAACACCCGCAGCCCGGGCCCAACCACCGGAAAGTCCTGCTGGTACGCAACTCCGCCCAGAGGCCAACAGGCAAACACGCCACCTTCACCTGCGGCATCGCCGCCGGCGACGCTGCAGGCGGCCTCGGCGCGCACCCACAGCGAGGAGTCGCCTCCGGCGCCCGCCTGACATGCGGCAACGTCAGCGACGTCAAGACCACAAGCACCATAATGATCGAACTGGCCGCCGCCTCCCAGAGCGGTGCGACAGTGCACAGCAACAGCTGGCACGCCAAACCGCAAGGCGTCGGCCGCCCGGCCACCTACGACCCGCACTCGGCAGGCGTGGACGCCTTCGTTTCGGCGAACGAAGACCACGTCGTCGTCGGATCGAGCGGCAACAGCGACGAAGAGCAGGGCCCCCCTGGCACAGCGAAGAATGCCCTCTGCGTCAGCGCTACAGCAGTAGGCCAACCCGGAGACACCGTCGGCGACGGCAACGCGGGACCGACCGCCGATGGACGCCGAAAGCCGGACCTGACGGGTGTCGGATGCGGCGTCATGTCCGCCCGGATCGGCACACTATGCGAGCTAAACGCCGCGGCTGTCCCCTGCGCGAGCAGCTACGCCACCCCATGGGTCGCCGCTGTCCTAACCCTCGTCCGCCAACAACTCATCGAGGGACGGTACCGTGACGGACATCCGCGGCCCGAAGACGGTTTCGCGCCGACGGCGGCACTGATCCGGGCGATCGCACTCAACTCGACCGTCGCGACCGGCAACAATACCGAGATACCGAGCCCCACACGGGGCTGGGGCGCGCTCAAACCCGTTGCGGCACTGGGACAGCACGCCCCACGCCTGCTGCTCGACGTGCGGAATAAGGATGGGCTCGTAACCGGTGCGACGTGTCTGCTTCAATTCTCCCTCGAGCAATCCGCCCCCCTCGCCGTCACACTCAACTGGACGGAACCGCCGGGCACGATCGGCTCGGACAACAGCGCCATCAACAACCTCGACCTCCGGGTGACCGCACCGAACGGCGACGTGTTTCTGGGTAACCATTTCATCGCCGGCCAGTCAGCGCCCGGCGGCGTCCCGGACACGCTCAACCCAACCGAAATGGTCGTGGTAGACGCCCAACCCGGTCAGTGGAGCGCCGAAGTCATCGCAACTGAAGTCAACTTCGGACCCACGCAAGGGTTCGCACTCGTGGTGAGCGGCGCAATTACGCCCGATTCGCAGTCCGCTAACAGTGACCAGCAAGTCCGGCAGACCCGCCCTATCCCCTAGACGAGTATTTCCTCTTGACCGCGCACGGCGAGGCCGGCGTGCAGCTCTCGGAAATAGCGCTTGTCTCCGAAGACGATGTCGCGGAGCACGATCAGGGTCCAGCGATCGCCGACACCTCGCCCGCCGCGTTGATCGGGCGCCCCGAGTTCGGATGTTGATGTCTTTGCGCGACAAATAGGCATCGAGAGTATCGAGGACATATATCGAAGAGGGAAAGCGCCCATTCTTGTCTCTGACACTTTCACCTTCGAGACGAAGGGCGGTTTTGAAGTTGCGGGACCCACTTGGAACACATACTGCACGGCAGTCCGGGCAGACGCTCTGAGAACCACTTGGACGGAGCACAAATCTGCCCTGCTCTCCCCTAACATACGCGAATACCTCGGTTCCAGAAAGTCTACGCAGAATATCAATCACAACATCAAATTGACGGCGCAGGGGAACCCCAAGGATTTCCTTATTTTCAACAACGGCATCACGGCCTTAGTGAACAAATACCAGGCCTTAGCGGATGAAGATAAGACGTCTATCGAAATTGACGGTATTGGCATCGTGAATGGTGGACAGACAACCGGCTCCCTAGGCGAGCTAACTGATGAAGAGGCGGTCAACCTTCATGATGCCTGGGTGCAAGTTCGATTTATATCAAGCGCAGATCCAAATATTGTCAACAGCGTAGTTAAATTCAACAATACTCAAAATAAAGTCCAAGCAACTGACTTCCGCAGCGGGGACGCCGTTCAGCAGCGTCTTAGGTCGCAATTCGAGTCTATTCCTGATGCCGAATATCGCGGTGGGCGTAGAGGGGGCAGCACTGATGCTATGCGTCGTGAAAAGAATCTGCTGGCAGACGGCTCGGTTGCCCAATCACTGGCAGCTTTCCATGGCGAACCCAACCTGGGGTATAACGAAACCCGGCAAATTTGGGAGGACGACGCAATATACGCTCGGTTCTTCAATGAGTCCCTCTCTGCTAAACACGTGTTGTTCTGCCATTCGCTTCTAAAAGCCGTAGAACAAGTCAAACAAGAGATCACAGCGCTGGCAGAGGACGATCGAACGGCACAACAGAAGACTCATGCTGCATTCCTGAGCTCTCGCGGCGCTCTCGTACTGACTGTCGCCGCGATCGCGTCATGCGTAGAGGTGATCCTATCCGAAGTTGTAACCTCTCGAGTCGACATCGAGTTCAAGAAGAACAACCTAAAGCCTGAACAGGGTGTCAAGCTTTGGCTTCCAGTTGTGCGCACGGCCCTCTCCTTCTCAGAGCAACTGAAGCCGGCGACTAACCAAGGATTGAAGAGCAGCTCTAACGTAAAAGCGGTTTTGGCTCTCTTCACCTCACTTATGGAAGCCACAGTAAGTAGCAATAAAAGCATCTACGACGACTTCGCCAAGAATGTGAGGACGAAGAAATCGTAAGCCGGGTGTAGTTCCAGCAATGAGCCGCATCAGCTCAGTCTCTGAACGCACGAAAGGGCATCACACATTTTTCATGTGCGATGCCCTTTCGGTAGCGGTCGCGGTTGTGATCCCGCCAGCGAAGCACCGCCTCGTCACCCTGGGCCTTACAGTCCGTGACGATGAAGAGATGCGAAATTGCATGGTGGAGCGCCGCCAGCATATCTGCCATAGCTCTAGCCCGGCCGGAAGTGGACAGAACGGCGGTGCGGTCCGTTTCGGAGATCGCGAAGCCGTCCGCCCTAGCCCCGGCGGTGAGCCCGACAGTTTACTGAGACCTGACTCGTGCCAACTGGCTTAGTGACCTTCGCGGCCGAGTTCTGCGAGGAGGTTTTGGGCTTCCAACGGTATGTCGGGGTCGAGGGTCAGGCGTTGTCCGTTGAGTTCGATGGTCGCTGATCGGACTGCGCGTAGGGTCTGGACGATGCGCTTGATGGATGCCCCGGTGGCCTCCTGCAGATGGCGTGCGATGGCGAGGGCTGCGAACACGACGGTGAGGTGGGCTTCGATGGCCTCCCGCTGACGGTGGAACACGGGCCGGGCGCGTAGGTCGGATTTGGTCATGCGGAAGGAGGCCTCGACCTGCCAGAGGTCGTGGTAGGCGCTGATCACCGCGGTGCCGGGCATCTTGGTCTCGGGGAGGTTGGTGACGTAGCCCTTGAGGCCGGCGAGCTGGCGGGCGCGGTCGATGGTGGGCTGGTCGAGAGCCTTCTGGGCGCCGGTGACCTTGAGGAATCTGGCCTTCTTCAGCGGGGCCTTCCCGTCGGCGATGCGTTCGGCTTTGTCGATCATGAGGTTGATATTGCGGTTGTCCCGTTTGGCGCGCTTGAAGGAGTACTGGTAGACGATCCGGCGCTCCCGCCCGTTCTTGCCGGTGCCCATCACGCGCCTGGATTCGAGGATCTGCCCGTTTTCGAAGTAGTCCCCGCGGCGTTCGAAGTGCTCGGCGAGGTCGTAGGGGGCTTTGGTCAGGCGGGAGCCGACGATGAAGGAGAACCCGGCATCCTCGAGCGCGTTCAGGTTCCCCGCCGAGAGCATGCCCGCATCGGCCACCACGACCATGTCCGTCACGCCGTGGCGTTCTTGGAAGGCTTCCAGAACGGGGACGAGAGTGGTCGTCTCGGCCTTGTTGCCCTCGAACAGGTGCATCTCCAGCGGGAACCCGGCCGGGTCCACGAGAAGCCCGACCTGGACCTGCGGGTCGACGCGGTGCTCCTTGCTCATCCCGACCTTGCGCAGAGCGTCCTCGTCCTCGTTCTCGAAGTGGAGCGTGGTGACGTCGTAGAGCACCATGGCCGAGGTCCCGGTTGTTCGGACCGAGTGGGCCAGGCACGCCTTGGCCAGAGTGCCGCGGTAGTCCTGCTTGTTGCAGCGCTGCAGGCACCGGAAGACTGTACGCAGGGAGGGGGCAACCGCGCCGATCTCTTCCAGGACCCGGATGGTATCGGCCTTGGAGGTAGGCTCGACGATCCGGGCGAGTACCAGAGATCTGAACACGTCGTCTCCGACTGTGTCGAATCCCAGACGGGAGTACGCCTCGGTCAGGACGTTCCAGAGCAGCAGCGAAGCGGTCGCGACCACGCGCCCGCCTCCGGCCACGAGCCGTCGGCGGCCACCAGGGCTGGAGACCGGCATGGGCCCGGCCGTGGTCCAGTCGGCGACATCCTCGGTACTGGCCTGGATCCGGGGCAGCGGGCCCAGATCCAACATCCCCTGGCCAGGATGTAGCCTCTCTCGCGCTAACTCCAGCAGCAGTTCCAACTCGGCGTCGGTGTGGGCCGAGCCCACATGGTCGATCTCAACGACCTGGCCACGATCCTTCGCCACGACCTGGACCGCGACGGCGCCCGAGGCCGTCCTAATCTTGCGCACGAACTGTGAAACCATCCTCCGAGGCTACTTCCCAGAGGTTCTTAGTAACCAAAAATGCCCTACCGGCAGCGAGAAACAGCAGGTCAGGGGCCTATTGCCCCAAATTTGCGGTCCTAGTGGCACGAGTCAGGAGCCCGACAGTTTACTGAGATGGCAAAGTTAACCAAGTTTTCTAGCAATCTCAACTGTATGAAACAGCTGGCCAACTACTGTGAAACGTGGCCATCTAAGTTGGGAAATGACCAAGTACCGTGGAACCTCACAATAGGGTGAGATTCAGAGCAGGCTGGATGAGGGTCAAGTTGACCTGAATTGGTCCAACTTGTTCCGACAAATCTCAACTAGCTCGGAATCTCACACTCACATCCAGGACCAATTAGGTTGTCCAAAGGACCAAATACGTTGTCCATCTACAACGACCTAGAAGTCCCAGTCGTCATTGTCAGTATTAACAGTCTCGCCAATCACATACGACGAACCCGACCCGGAGTAGAAGTCGTGGATCTCGTCAGCATTCGGCGCGGCGCGGACCGGATGCCGGGGTCACGCGGTGTCCGAAGTTGGCTATGTTCGCTCACAGCCATGTTCATCGCCCAAGTGTCTCCAATTGTGCTTCCCGTGCTAAGGGCAGGGTGGCGAGCCGTCCGGCTGTCTGAGCCGCCACTCCGGTCGCGCAAACTAAACCGGAAATCTCATCAATATTGCGACGATTTGTAGGTAATTCTTCCCACTGGGCTTCGCATCTGCCCACGTCAGTTGCCTGGTCGGATGCCAGAATGGGTGAGACCGGACACCGCCCCTGTCCTGTCTTAGTTTTGTTGGCAAAAATCTCAAAAGGCTTGGCAGCCTACGGGCTTCTATCCCCGGACGTCATTTCGCTCAATGGCGTTCAACTACGTGAGTTGCTGTCCTCAGGGGCGGGTGTTGTGTTCAGCTGTTGTATTCAGCAGGCTACTTATGATGGTGAGCGCTCTGGACAATTGCAGGTCTGTAACGGCTCCGTAGCCAATGATCAGACCGTTCGTGGGTTGGCGGTCCGCATAGTATCCGGCAAGTGGTGTCACGCGGACCCCTTGCTGCAGGGCTTTTGCTGCCAAGTCCGCGGCGTCGGGTTGTTCGAAGCGGATGACAGCGTGCAATCCCCCGTCGAGAGCCGTTAGCTCGAGATCCTCGCGGAATCCCAGGCGCTGCATGAGCATGGCGCGGCGGTGTGAATACTCCCGCCGGGCGCGTGTGACGTGGCGGGCGAGCCCGCCTTCCTGGATGTAATGGGCCAGGGCCGACTGGAGTACTCCTGCTACCGGGGTGTCCAGGGCTTCACGTACTGCCTTGAGCCGGTGGCCGGCATCGCCCCGAACCACCAGGTATCCGCAGCGCAGCCAGGGGCTGAGGTTTTTCGAGAAGGTTCCCAGAAGCACTACCTCGGCGTTGGTGGGCAGCGAGGCGACGGCAGGAAGGGGCATTCTGCTGTGACGGAACTCGCTGTCGTAGTCGTCTTCCAGGACGAGCACACCATGATGGTCAGCCCATTTCAGTAGACCCAGCCGTTCCTGGACGGCCATCCTGCCGCCCAGCGGGTACTGGTGGCTGGGCGTTATGAGTACCGCGTCGGGTATGTCGCTCAGTGCGGCCAGTTGGGAACTTTTGAGACCGTTTTCGTCTACCGGAACGGTCAAAAGCTGGGCACCGGCGGCGCTCATGACCCGGCGGGCTGTTGGGTAGCCGGGGTCCTCCACCAGGATGTGGGGGTGATCTGCGTGGCTGCGGAGCATGGCCACGACTAGCTGAAGTGCGTCGCTGGTGCCGCCGGTGATGATGACGTCCTCGGGTTCGACGGAGAGCCCTCGGGACACTGCAAGATGTCGGGTGACTGCTTCGCGCAGCGCGGAGGTCCCGAGGGCTGGCGGCAGGTGCGTGTTTCCCTGTTCTGATAGTGCCTTTTTCCAGGCGTTACGCCATTCCCTGTCTTTGAAGGGCGTCCCGGACGGCCTGCCCGGGGTCAGGTCAATCGAGTCAGCTTGGGTGCGGTTGCTGTTGTGCTCCGTCTTTTTGCGGGGACGGGTTTGGATGTCGGGGCGGACCGCGACTTTGGTTCCGCCTGCTCCGCTGCTTTCAAGGAACCCTTCGCCGGATAGCTGCTCGAACGCGCGGACGACGACGCCGCGTGAGATGCCTAGTTCCGTTGCCATCCGTCGCGTCGCGGGAAGCGTGTGTTCGGGCTGAAGGAGTCCGTTGAGGATGGCAATGCGCAGCTGGCTGGCCAGTTGTGCGGTCAGGGAGGCGGGGCTCTGCCTGTCGAGCACGATCGGTATTTCAGCTTCACCCATTGGACCTCCGGAGTTGTACGTTCTTGGACCTAGTGTAGGACCAATGGGTTTGGCAGCATGAAATGCGTAACCACCCGTACGCTGCGGCTCGGCCCGGCCCGCTGCAGCCGCATGAAAGCAGGACTCGTTGTTCAACGGCCTTAGTGCATTTCCCCTCACCCCCATGAACGGTGAAAGCGTCGACCTCAAAGCCGTGGCCCTGCTGGTATCCCGCGCCGCCCAGGCCGGCGTGGACTCCCTGGGCGTTCTTGGCTCGACGGGAAACTATGCCTACCTCTCACGTGACGAACGCCGAGCCGTCCTCGAGGCAGCTGTGGACGCCGCTGACGGCGTTCCGGTTCTCGCCGGTGTAGGTGCGGTGCGCACACGTGACGTGCTTGCGTATGCGGAGGATGCACAGAACGCGGGTGCCTCCGCGTTGCTCCTGGCTCCGGTGTCCTACCAGCGCCTCACCGACGTGGAAGTATTTGCCTTGTACGCAGCCGTTGCAGCCGAGTCCGTGCTTCCCGTCGTCGTTTATGACAACCCGGGCACCACAGGCTTTACCTTCTCCGATGACCTGCATGCCCGCATCGCCCGTATCCCGGGAATCGCGTCAATCAAGATCCCGCCGCCCGCCGCCGGAGAAGTTGCAAGCCGCCTCGGCAAGCTTCGCCCCGGTCTGCCGCAGGGAACCTTTGTAGGTATTAGCGGGGACTGGGTAGCGGCGGAAGCGCTGCTTGCCGGTTGCGACCTCTGGTACTCGGTGATCGCGGGGGTGGCTCCTCAGCGGGCCAGGGCCATTGTGGATCACGCCATGGCTGGCCGGAGCGATCTGGCCCTGGAAGCGTCCGCACAGCTCGAACCGGTGTGGTCGCTGTTCAGAACCTACGGCAGCCTTCGCGTCACGGCAGCCCTTGCAGAGGACCTCGGACTGGTGGCCTCCTCGACGCTGCCATTACCGTTGCGCGGGCTCGACAGCGAAGGGCGGGACAAAGTCGCTGAGGCCATTCGCCAGATCGGACTGGAGGCATAACCCAGTGACGGACACTTCGGAGAGGGACATGAGCCTGTCCCCCAGCAAAATCCAGCCCCAAAAGAACAGGCAAAAGTCCGCCGTCCCTGGCGGTCTTGCCCGATACGTTCTTGCCGCTACTCTGGCTCGCAGCGCGGATGGTGGTGCCGTCGTCGCCATCGTCCTGCTCGTGACGACCAGCGGCGCCCCCGGGTGGCTGGCAGGAATCCTGGGCGCGTGCATCACCGCCCCGCACATCTTCGGCCCTTTCATTGCCAGGTGCCTCGACACAGCACGCGACGGCCGAACGGTGATCGCCGTGGCCTGCATGGCACACGGCGTCACACTGGCCGCAGCTGTCCTGCTGTATCCGCTGACACCGCCCATCATCCCGGCTTTGCTGCTCATAACCTCCGGGCTGGTTGGTCCACTCCTGACTGGAGGCATCAGCAGCCGCCTCGCTGCGATCGCCGGCAGTGACCGGATCAGCCAGCGGCGGGCCCAAGGGTGGGACGTTGCTACATACGGCATCGGCGGCACTATTGGGCCGTCGTTGGTGGCGGCCGTCTCGGCCTGGGCGGATCCGGCTGTTGCGGCCTTACTACTGGCCGGTTCGACTTTCGTGGCCGCAGCCGTAATCCGATTGTTGCCCTACTCACCGCCAGCTGCTGTTCCCTCGGAGATTCCCCGTCCCGGACAAACACTGCTGATGATGGTATCCAGCGGTCCCATGCGCCGGACGCTTTACCTGACTGTCGTCATCGCCCTTTCTGTCGCGGCTCTGCCCATCACCGCGGTTGCATCCACCGGAGAGCTGCGAGTGGAACCAGCCGCCGCAGGGATCCTGACGGCAGCATACGGCCTTGGTGGTCTTGTCGGCTCGGCCGGCGTGATGATCCGGCCCATGCGAACTGACGCGGACCCCCTCATGACTTGGCTGGCCGCCACCGTCGGCGTCGCCCTCTGCGGGATAACCTTCGCGGGCGTCTTTCCTGAGGCTGTTGCCGCTTACTCGCTCGCGGGAGCCCTTAACTCCTATTTCTTTGCCGCCACCCTGGCGGCCCGAAGCGAGTACGCCCCAACTCAAGCGCGAGGGCAGATATTCGTCTGGATCGGCGCCCTGAAGATCACCGCCGGTTCCGCCGGAACAGCTTTGGCAGGCGCCATCATTGCCCCGGCCACCTACCTACCCCTGTACCTGGCAGCGGGACTCACCACGGTAGCTGTGATCGTTTCGGTCATCGACCGCCGCCGCGACCGGGTCCGTACCTGAACCCCGCAACCGAACAGGACCCGTTTCCCCGGCATCCGCCATGCCACCATCACACGGAAACCAGCGGTGCCGGCGTTTGCCAGAAGCGACTTGCGGCCCTCGTGAAGTAAGGCCAAGCAGGAGACGCGCTACCACTCCCCCGTTGGCCTTTCAGGCCACATAGGCCGACATGTGGTCCATTACCGGTGAGGGCGTTAGGGAGAGATGCAAGTTAGCAGCGACGGGGTAGGGCGTTCCTCACGACCTTGGCTACACGGGGTTCGGCGACGGACATTTCGCTCAGGGTGTCCTGGCGGTTTTCGGCCATCACTGGCAGCCTACGATGTCGGCCGCAACGAGGTGATCATCCGCTTGATATCCAGGTACTCGGGCGTGCCCATGTATAGCTTGGCCTTTTCGAGGTACGGCAGCGACGGGTCGCCGGGAGTCTCATTGTTCACTGGGTTATAGCCCGCACCGAAGCTCGCGGACGTCGGCGGCCACGTGAAGAAGTGGAAGATGGGGCACGCCACTTCCCCCGTGGGTGCGGCGGCTGTCTCGATGCCGTACGCAGCTACGGTGTTGATAGTCGGATACGGCGCCGTGACGTCTCCGCGGGTCTCAAAGACATACCGTGGCGTGGAGCCGCCTTGGGTCAGGGCGGCCATCGGCTGGGTTTCCAGTACCGAATATGGGAACCGCTCCACGCAGGCGGATCCCACGGCCATATTGGTGCGGAGTGTTGCCATCGGCTTCCCGGCCTGGTTGGTAACTTCCGCGAATGCGCCACCACCTTCAGGCAAATCCCCAGCGGGATCCCTAATGCTCCAGGCTGTAGGCACATCGAAGGTCAACTGGCCGTCGGCCGTCGTGTATGTAGTCCAGGCTGCGGACGCGGTGAGACTGGGGGTCGGGGTCGGCGACGCCGGCCGGCTCGCCGTCGCGGTGGGGCTGGACTCGGCAGGCGCCGTCGTCGTCGAGGTTGCCGGGGGCGCTGCCGGCTGGCCGCATCCCGCGAGCAGCAAGGCGAAGAGAAATGCCGCGGAAACCGCGACGCCGGACGTTGCTGATCTGCGCATGTCACCCTCCAAGGGTCGATAAATGTCCCTTAAGTGTGGAGCCGACCGCGCCTTTGGGATCCGCCCCCGAGGCGATTGGCCCCGAATCGTAGCGCGGCATAACGATGGGTCCGGCGATTTCAAATGACCACGCCAGGTCGATAGACGATAAGTTATGCTGGCGTCGCAGAACAAGCTGGCACAACGCGGAGGCAGATCCGCTGCCTGCCGCCGCCCGCCGCCCAATAAGACATTTATGACCGGGTGCTCCGTAGGTCCCGGAAGTAGGTTTCTCCCTTGCCATAACGGCACACGATAGGCGTCACCGTCTTGAGTGTCCCGGCGACGACCTTTACTGGCGCGGTAACCGTCTGGGTCTCAGGGTTCTGCCGTCCACTGTGGACGTGATCTTCATCGAGAGCTTCTTGCTGCCACCGGGGGTGGATTTGCCGTAGCGCCGCCCACCGGAAGGCCCACTTCACCCTGCACCGAGGCGGTAGCGAGTGCCGACTCCCCCGTTTTTCGACTGTTTCGTTACGCAGATAACCGCCGTTACGTCAGCTCGGCGCGGTTTCTGGAGCCTGGCCCGTTCGGCATTTCAGATGTTCGGTCTCATCCAAGTTGGCCAAGTTCCATTACAGCTGGCCCATTAATGGTTTCTGCCTCACTTCAGGTGGACCGCCGGCTCATAACCTCCTGGGCATCACACTTGCTGCGATTCTGCGTTTTGGGCTACCTGATTCTCCACGGTATTTGGCGGAGATGTAGCGGCGATATCGGCGCGGCCAGGTGCCGATGAGCAAAGTTTCGCGGGCGGCTTCGACGACTTCCTTCGTGATGCTGTGGAGCTGGTTAATGTCGCGGATTCGCATGATCTGGGTAAAGAGCCTCTGGATGAGCCGGAAGTTGCCGTTGGTGATGCGGGCGACGGCGGCGATAGCTTCGGCGTCGGTGAAGTCCGGGGGGTCGATGCTCAGGCCGAGTTCCCGCCAGCGATTCGTCAGGACGAAGGTGAGGTCGTCGGTCCTGAGGGTCCGGTAATGGTGGGCGAAGCCGAGGCGGCTGGTGTCACGGTCGCAGTAGTCCCCGACCTGCTCAAGCCCTGGAGGTTTGAGACGGTCTGCCTCGTCGATGATGAGGAGCTCGGTCAGGCCGGACGCTCGGGAATTGCGGTGCTCGAAGACGTCGATGTTACCTTCCCGGGCGTATTCGATTGCCCAGGAGATTCTCTGGCAGGTCCGGGGCAGTTGCCGGTCGATCTCTCAGAGGCTGATGGTCACGGTGGGGGTCCAGAATGCCGTTTTGGCTTTGAGCACACGAGCAGGGATGGGCTCTGTGTTGGTGTGACCGGTCCGCTGCCATTGTTCCCATTCCGTCGCGTTCCGTCGCGCCGGCGTAGCCGCGTGCTGAACGCGTGCTGAAAGGGTCTTGCCAACGCCGGGCGGGCCGTAGCAGACGCCGATGTGGCGGTTGGTGCGCACCGCGGTGGCAAACTCCGTGAAGCGCCGGTGCTCCTTGGTGCTAAGAAGTGCCGGCGTGTCGGGCGGGATCGGTGGAGGTGCCGCGGAATCCCGCCGAGATCCGCGAACAGGAAGCGGCGTCAATCGTCATTCTCGTCCTTGGCGGGCATGGGCGTTCCTCTCGCTGGCTCAGTCTTCCGTGTAGATGCGAAGCCGATGCTGCTGCACATCCAAAGGTTCCTGGCCGGCCTTGCTTTTCGAGACAGCAGCTGTCAGGGCTTAATCCAGTTCGTGTCCCGTTTGTCTGCCCTCGCCGGACATTTTCTCGGTCTGGTCATTTGGGAATGGAGCCGGCCAGGGATAAGTGGGGCAGGCTGGAAAGGCTGAAGGCCAGAATGTCCCGGCGGGCGGCCGGCTCGCGGGCGTCGGAGCGATGGCTGATTTGCTTGCGGCAACGAAGCGGGTCGCGACGATCGTCTCCGATCTGCTGCCGAATGGTTGGTGCGGCGAGGGCGAGCGGCGATCCGGCCGTCAGTTCTTCTTCAGTTCCTCGGCGAGCATCACAAGGATGCCGCTGGGACCGCGGACGTAGGTGAGCTTGTAGACGTCCTCGTACGTTGCCACACCGCGTAGCGGTCGGCAGCCGTGCCTCGCGGCTATCTCAAGGGCTTTGTCGATGTCGTCGACTGAGAAGGCGACGCGGTGCATCCCGATCTCGTTCGGGCGAGTGGGTCCCGACTCGATAGCTTCGGGGTGGATGTACTCGAACAGCTCCAGGCGACCTTGACCGTCTGGTGTTTGGAGCATCGCAATGTTGGCATGATTGCCGTCGAGTCCGACGGCGATGTCGGTCCACTCGCCACTGACCGTGTCACGGCCGACGACTGTGAGGCCGAGGTCGGTGAAAAAGGCGATCGTCGCTTCCAGGTCGCGAACCGTAATGCCGACGTTCTCAAGTTTGATGGCCATGCGTTACACGCTATCGAGCCGGACCGAACAGCACCAGAGTCCGGGACTCGATCGAACAAGCGATGGGGCAATCAGGAGCACCGGCGGTCGGCCTCGGGCCGAATCCAAGCGATGACGGCGCGAGAACACAGCGGTGCGGTAGACGGCTCCGATTCCGGCCTCTCCTGGGGCGAACACCGTTCATCAAGCAGACGCTCGGGCGGGCGCCCTCTCCGGGATCGGCTAACGGGCCCTAAGGGTGACATTTAGCGCTGCGAAAACGCCGCTACTTATCGCTGCGATCCACAGGCCAACTGTAGTGCGACAAATCGGGAAATTTTGTCTCACTACAGTCGGTCCAACCGCGAGTTTCCGGGGTTTTCGCTGGTCAACTTAGATGAGGCGATGAACCAGGCAGGATGGAACCCGCACCCGCACTGGCGGCCGCACTTGGCGCGCGCCGGATTCGAGATCGCTGAACAGTGCAGCTTCAGCGTCGAAGCGAACCCGGCACCGCCAAGCACCGGCCGCTACGCGCACGCCGTCGTGCGCAGTATCCGCAAAGCCGTCGACGGCCGGCTGGCCACCGACGACCTCGCCACTCTTGACTACCTCTTGACGGCGGACGACTCCGACGGTCTCCTGCGCCGCACCGACCTGATGGTCCGAGACAGCCGGACCGCCTGGGCGGCCCGCCGTCCCTGAGCCCGCCGGGCGCCGGATGGCCACGCTCAACCGGCCGGGCAACCCCTACCTCAAGGCAGCCTTGGGCACCGCGGCAATGCCGATTGCCAGCAGGCCCAACAGCTGCTCCCCCCGCATCGCCCGGCACGGACGCATGAAAGCCATCGGCGCGACCCAGCATTCCATCCTCACCGCCGCCTGGCACATGCTCGCCTACGGGGAGTGCTACCAAGACCCCGGAGCCACCATCTTCACCCGACGCGACCCAGTCCAAGCCAAAAACGACGCCGTCAAACGCCTTAATGCACTCGGCTACCGGGACTGTAATTTAAACGGTGTAACTCCAGAGAATTAGGAGGTTGCCGTGACTGATGTGACTAGTGATGTGACTGCTGCGACGAGCATGGTTGCGCCGGCTCCGGCGGACGCGCTGGATGAGCAGTTGGTGCAGCAGCTGAGTGAGCGGGCGCGTGCGGAAGGCCTGCGGCTGACCGGTGAGGGCGGGCTGCTGTCCCGGCTGACGAAGATGGTCGTGGAATCGGCGCTGGAGGGCGAGATGGAGGACCATCTGGGCTACGCCCGGCACGATCCGGCTGGCAGGGGCGGCGGGAACTCGCGGAACGGCACCCGGTCCAAGGAGCTGTTGACCGAGGCCGGTCCGGTGCAGATCGCGGTGCCGCGGGATCGGGACGGCTCGTTCACCCCGGAGCTGGTCAGGAAGCGGCAGCGCCGCCTGTCCGGGCTCGATGACCTGGTCATCTCGCTGTCCGCCAAGGGACTCACGCACGGGGAGATCTGCGCCCACCTGGCCGAGGTCTACGGCGCGGAGGTCTCCAAGCAGACGATCTCCACCATCACGGAGAAGGTCTTGGAGGGTTTGTCGGCCTGGCAGAGCCGGCCGCTGGATCCGGTCTATCCGGTGATCTTCATCGACGCGGTGAACGTGAAGATCCGCGACGGGCAGGTCACGAACCGGCCGATCTACGTGGCGCTGGCGGTGACCTGCGAGGGCACCCGTGACATCCTTGGGCTCTGGGCCGGCGAGCACGGTGACGGGGAGGGGGCGAAGTACTGGCTGCGGGTCCTGTCCGAGATCAAGAACCGCGGCACCCAGGACTGCCTGATTGTGGTCTGTGACGGGCTCAAGGGCCTGCCCGAGGCCATCGCCACCGTCTGGCCTCAGACGATCACCCAGACCTGCATTGTTCACCTTTTGCGCAACTCGTTCCGCTACGCGTCGAAGAAGGACTGGTCCGCGATCGCGAAGGACCTCAAGCCCGTCTACACGGCGGCGTCGGAATCCGATGCCCTGGACCGGTTCGTGGAGTTCAGCGAGAAGTGGGAGAAGCGCTACCCGGCGATCATCCGGCTCTGGACCAACGCCTGGGCCGAATTCGTGCCCTTCCTGCAGTTCGACCGCGAGATCCGCACCATCATCTGCACGACCAACGCCATAGAGAGCATCAACGCGCGCATCCGGCGAGCCGTGAATGCCCGCGGACACTTCCCCACGGAGCAGGCCGCGCTCAAATGCGTCTATCTGGCGGTCATGAGTCTGGACCCCACCGGGACGGGCCGACAACGCTGGTCCAACCGCTGGAAGGCTGCGCTCAATGCCTTCGAAGTCACCTTCGACGGACGCCTGTCCGCCGGCAAGAAATAAAATCAAAACCAGTTACACCGAAAACTTGACGCTGATACTGGAAGGGTCCGGGAATGCAGTGACCCGATACTTGACTGGCGGCCCCCTTCGGGGGACCTGTCCTTGACCTGATTTGTCCTGCGTTCCCGGGACCAGCCGTGGGCTCTGCCGGTTCATGACCTCATAGGAGCATGACCGATCCCATGACCAGTTGGCCCTGCCATGGTGCGCGTCCCTTCAGCGTCCTGTCTGCGGCCGACAGGGCCAACGGTGACAACCCGAACCGTTGCTTGGAAGGACACCATATGCCACACGCGAGAGCGGATGTCGACGCGGCCGGACGCGTCGCCGGGGTCGACACCCACACCGACACTCACACCCTTGCCATTCTCACCGAGAACGGCGCGGTGGTCTCCACCGCGACGTTCACGGCGGACAGCCGTGGCTATGCCGCGCTCATCGATGCCGTAGCCTCAGCCGGCCCCGTCCGGGGGATCGGTGTCGAGGGCACCAACTCCTACGGCGCCGGCCTGACCCGGGCCCTTCAGTCCGCCGGACACACCGTGCTGGAAGTCCTGCGCCCTACCCGGCAGGTGCGCCGGATGAATGGGAAATCAGATCCTGTCGACGCAGTCGAAGCTGCCCGTACGGTGCTTTCCGGCCGTGGCATCTCCATCCCGAAAGACACCAACACCGCCGCTGAATCCATCCGATTCCTGCTCGGCGCGCGGAAACGGTTCGTCTCCTCCATGACCTCGATCTCCAACGCCATTAAAGGGCTGCTGATCACCGCTCCAGAACCGGTCCGCGCCAGATACCGGGACCTGGACACGGACGCGCTGCTGCGCCGTCTGGCCAGTAGTCGTCCTGGATCCGATCTGGCCGGCCCTGAAGACGCCGCCGGGCTGGCCCTGAAGACGATGGCTTGCGCCCACCAGGAGCTCTCAGACCGCGTCGCCGGCATCGAGACGCAATTGCATGAACTCGTCCAGGCGCACCACCCAGCATTGCTGGATGTCTACGGCGTCGGGACCCTGGTCGCCGCGCAACTCGTCGTGACCGCGGGCGGCAACCCAGAGCGGATCCGCAACGAAGCGTCGTTCGCCGCGCTCTGCGGCGCCGCGCCAATCCCGGCGTCCTCCGGGCGCACCACCCGCCACCGGCTCAACCGTGGCGGCGACAGACAGGGTAACGCCGCCCTCCACCGCATCGCACTCGTCCGAATGCGCCACGACCCCAAAACCCGCGCCTACGTCGAGCGCCGCACACAGGATGGCAAGAGCAAGAAGGAAATCATCCGCTGCCTCAAAAGGGCCATCGTCCGAGAGATCTACCGCATCCTTACCAGCCCAGCAGTAAGGACGGTCCAAGCCGACCTCCGCGCCATTCGCACGAAAAAGAACATCACCCTCAGTCAAGTGGCCGTAGCCTTAAGCACGTGGCCCGCCCGGATCTCCGATATCGAGCGCAAAGCCCGGCCGCTGCCCGAACTCGCCGATCGCTACAGAAACTGGCTCGCCACCGCTTGACACACGATAGGAGCATCAGAACCGGCTACCAGGTCACCTGACCCCGGCCACCCACCCGGCGGTCTAGCTGATGCCGATGAACGCTGATGAACCAGGGTCGGGTGGCCCGCTTCATCGACGACGTCGTCGGTGGTCGTGCTGGGATCATTGACTTTCATGACTCGTTCGATCTGGGTGAATCGCCTGGGACGAGCCGGAAGTTGCCTCGGGTGATGCGGGCGATGGCTTGGGCGTCGGTGAAGTCCTCGGTGTTGAGCGTTTGTGGACGAGCCGCCGGCCCGCCATAAGAAACCAGAATGGCATGCCCACCCAACCTGTCAGGCCGATCAGTCCGCCGATACCGAATACGGTCCACTGCATCCATCCGCCCGGAACCAGGAACCCGAATGCGACAATCGCAGCTCCGGCAAGGAATGCCGCCCCCACGAATCTGCCCAGTTTGGCAAGCCGCAGCGGGTAGCCGCCGCGTCTCAGCAGTTTGGTGTGCGCGGACACAAGCCAAACTGCTTGAGCGGCGAGTGCCAGCATTGCCGCCGTGGTGGCGACGGCGAAGCCGAGCACCTTGGCCACGAGCAGGAACGAGCCGGTTGCCCCGGCAACTGACAGCACGACGACGACCGCCAGCCCTGGCCCTGTCCAGTGTGACGGGGAAAGGCGTTTGTGGAGCTGCAAGATGACCGGGACGGCCAAGAGGTTGAACAGCCCGCTTCCGATGTCGCTGATTGGGCCGAAGAGCCGCGGTCCGGGTCTGGACATTTCCACGCCGTACATGAGGCCTAATGCGGTGAAGGTGATTATTCCAACCGCACCGGCCGCGTAGGCGAAGGCTCCGGCCCTGCGGTCGCCGGGCAAGGGCTGGATGCTTTCCATGGTTTCTCCAATCGGACCGAAGGCCGCGTAGTTCGGACGGATACGTTGCATGTTGCGCCGAGCCACCGGTGTCATGTCTAGGCCCGCTCATCGATGGCCTTTAGCGCCACGGACTGACCAACCCCGGCCACAGGTCCAGCCGCGCCCGTGCCCGCACAATGCGTAGCCGCCTGCCAGTCCAATGAGCGGCACCATAACCGCCCGCCGCCGATCCCGGTGGTCTGCAGTGATGTCAGGGCGCCCGGCATGGCCAGCGGGGCGGCGGCGAACAGCAGCGGAGGCAGGGCCAGCCGGCGCCATCCACGACGGCCGCCGCTTCGCCGCAGATGTTCTGCCCAACCGAGCAGCGCACCCACCGCCACACCCGGTGCCAGGACAGGTCTCACCGCTGCCTGGGCCCGCTTGAGCCGGCCACCTCCGAGCCCACGACATCACGGCTGCCAGCGCCGTCACCGCGCCAGAGGATCCAGCCGAGGAGGGCAAAGAGCAGCACCCAGATCCCGATGCCGATCCGGCCCGCAATGTGGGGGCCCATGACGGCTGGAGTCAGCGGCACGAAGACATACACTCCCAATACCAACGGTAGGAACCGCTTCGCACCTTTCCAAGCGCCAACCCGAAGGACGCCGATGCCGCCCAGGACCAGTCCGATCCCAGTGATCATCGTCGGGATTCCAAAGAGCGCCTGGAACAGGTCGTACAGCGGCTCCCCGGAAACGGAGTGCGCGGCTGCGATGACCACCAGCTCCAGGAGGGAGAGCAAAGCCAGACCCGCGATACCGGTGAACAGGCCGGCCCGCACGAGCCGCGACGAACCAACAGCCGGGGTCCGCAGCAGCGCCACGATCACTGCCACCTGCGTCGCGTTCTGCACGGCAAAAAACACCTGGGCAACGGTAAATCCGGCGCCGTTGAACGGGTAGCTGAACTGCTCCGGGACAACCGCTGGCGGATAAACGATCAACACGAAGGCCGAAAGGGCGCCCGCGATTCCTCCCCAGAATCCGATCGCGCCGAGCCGCCGGACAGGTCCACTTCCGTGCCGGGTAGTTTCAGCTGATTTGAGTGCCATCGCGGAGTCCTCCCTTTGTTGTGAGCTTGCTGAATTGTGTGCACATTGCGTTCATGATGCTCGCCGATTGCCCCCGGGGCATCCGTGGAACCACCTGTCTTGACACCTACGACGGGATAGCATGAGCACATGACGGTGGGGGCAGGCAGATCAGCGGAGACTTTTGAGGCCGCAATCCGTGCAGCCCGCGAGGCCAGTGCCCGCCGCGCCCATGCCGAGGCCAGCACCCTCCTCTGCACCGCCATCGAACTCATCGACGAAACCGCGCCTTCGCCCATCCGCAAGGTGGACCTCCTGCTGGAGCTGGCCACGAGCCGGTTCCACGCCGGAAACGTCGTACTCGCCTGGAAGACATGCAGTGCTGCCGCGGATATCGCGCGGGAGACCGGTGACGGGCCCGCGATGGCCGATGCCGCGGTCGTGCTTCGGGGCATCACCTACTCCCCGGTCAGGGCTCAGCTGCACGCGCTGTGCCTCGAGGCACTGGCCTTGCTCGGCGACTCCGACCCGGTGCGCTGCGCCCGCCTTCGCGCGCAGCTGGCCGTGACCGGCAGCATCTGGGTCAGCGAGCCCTATTTCGATCTCGACGGCGAAACTGACATCGCCACTGTGAACGCCGAAGACCCTGATACGGCGTTCCTCGGCTTACAGGCCCGGCATGCCCGGTTCCTCGGTGCCGAGCATGTCATGGATCGCCTGGCGATCGCCGACCGTGCGGTGGAGCTCGGGAGGCGGAGAGGGATGGATGAATACCTTGCCTGGGGCCTCCTGTGGCGCATCGAAGCACTCCTCCAACTCGGGCGGATCGTGGATGTTTCGGCGGAGCTTGACGTGCTCTCGAGCATTGCCGACAGGATGCGGGAGGATCTGTGGACGTGCAGGATCGAACTGATCCGCGCCGTTCTGCTGCACCTCGAAGGCCGGTATTCCGACGCGCTCCTGCATGCCGACACCGCACTGCGGATCAGCGCGAGGACGGAGGACGAAACCATTCCATTCCTGCATCTGGTGATGACCTCGAGCGTCGCCCTCCGGACCGGGATCGGACTTCAGGAGGCCGAAGAGGCTGTACGGCGCCGGCTCGAGAACACGCCGTATTTTGCCAAGGGCTGGCTGGCGAAGATCCTTGCCGCAATGGACAGGAAAGAAGAAGTTCAGTCGCTGTGGAAGGCCATGGTCCCCCACCTCCAGGATTTCCCCCGGCGCGCCCCGGAGTGGCTCATCGCAGCGACAGGCCATGCCACACTGTGCATCTATCTCAAGGATCGGGCCGCGGCGCCAGCCCTGTACGCCGATCTCCTTCCCTTCGAGAATTTCCAGTCGATCGCAGACTCACAGACCCCGTCTTCAGGTCCGGTGGCCTACTACCTCGGTCAATTGGCGGCCCTGCTCGGTCACACCGCGGCATCCCGCGAACATTTCCTCACCGCGCTGCGGTTGGCCGAGGGCATCAACTCGGTCCACTTCGCCGCAATGGCACGGGCGAAATTAGAAACGCACGAGCAGGCCGACGGCCAGCTTAGCGCCAGGGAATCCGAAGTGGCGGCCCTTGTGGCCCAAGGCCTGAGCAACCGGGCCATTGCCGCCACCTTGTTCGTATCGGAGCGCACCGTGGAGAACCATGTGAGCAACACGCTGAGAAAACTCGGATTCTCTTCGAGGTCCGCTATCGCAGCATGGCATGTGGGCCAGCAGAACTGAGCCGGGCGATACCTGCACAAATACCGGTGCCTGGATGAGCCTGAAGAAGTCATGCCGTCGTGCCCATGGCTGAGATGTCAATCTCCTCCAGAGGCCGGTTCGTCCGGGCACCCTGCTCCACCACCCGTTTTGAAAGGAACCTATCATGGCCATTTGCGACACCTGCGGCAACGACTACGACAAGACGTTCACCATCACCAGAGGCGACCAGTCCGGGACCTTCGACAGCTTTGAGTGCGCCATCCAGGCCTTGGCCCCGACCTGCGCACACTGTGGCTGCCGGATTCTCGGACACGGGACGGAGAGCGCGGAGGAAATGTACTGCTGTACTGCTGCGCCCACTGCGCCCGTCACTCCGGCCAGACGGAAGCGGTTGACCGGACTTAGAGCCCGCCGGCCACGGCGTTTGTGATTCTCCCCCGCCAGACAGTCGGAGGGAATCGTTAATGACATCGTCTGTCCTTGGGGCTGTCCGTGCCTGCATCAGCGGACCGGGCGTATGAATACTTCGAGCCCGTTTCCGATGCCCAGGTAGCCAGCCGTTTAGCACTCTGCAACGCCGAAATCAGCTGAGTCTGTCCCGGACGGCAGGAACGGACATGCCCGGGGCGGTCACCGGGGATCGAAGGACGCGGCGGATTTCCGACAGGAATTTTTGATTTATCGTTGCTGGCGGGAACTGCCTGCGGATGGTGGCTGCAGCGTTCCGGCGTCTGGATTCAATTCCGGGGCCATCTTCCATTGCGCGGCGAAGACACCGGCGCAGGCTGGGAACGGAAGGCTCTGCCCAGATCTGTCCTTCAAAATTGGGCCACTCCAGGGCTGCTGCTTCTGAGACCTGCATGAGGTCATAATCGATCAGGAGGGAATTCGTGTCATTCATGAAGTCCAGCTGTCCTCCCCACCCGGTTCCGATGGTGATGAGGCCGCATGCCATGGCCTCCAGGTAGGGGCGCCCCCAGGCCTCACCCCTGGTAGGAAGAACGAAGGCATTTGAACGGGCATAAAGCTCCTGCAGATCCTGCAGGCACAGAGGTTCAGCCAAGAGGGTGATCCGGGGCGGGTTCCGTGGCCTGATTTCGGCCGTGACCGCGGCAATATCAGCAGGTATGTCGTAGCCGGTGGGTCCGAACGGGTCCGCACGCATGACCAACTCCACGTCGTCATCGGCGTCGAACTCGCTGAGATACGCCTTGAGCAGGACGTCCCATCCTTTTCGCTGCTGCCACCTGAAAACCGAGAGGAACCTGAACGGACCGTTCCCGGCGCCCGTGGAAATCGGAAGGTTGTACCAGCCAGCAGAAAGAGCCTGAGGTATGACATGAAGCTTCTCTTCCGCCACACCAGCCGCGGCGAAAGTCTGTGCGTTGAAGGTTGAGGCAACCCAGACTTCGTCCACCTGTTCCGCCCGCATAACCCATGGACGGGGTATGGATGCGGTTTCGAAGACAGCCCTCCAAATGATGGTGCCCTTTAGGTCTTCCCAACCGTTGTCGTGCCAGGGAAGGTGCACAATGGTCAGCACGGGGATAGCCCCGGTCGCTGGGGGCGGGCCGGTTCCGACCGGAAGGGAGCCGACAGGAACTTCTCGAACAGCAAACCCTGCCCGGCGAAGAGCTCCGATGAAGCCGGCTGCTTCCACGGCGAGTCCGCTGTGGCCTCGAAAGCGGCCCCTCCATTCGATCAGCATCGGTCATCACTCCAATCACGCCACACCATCAGCTAAGGCGATACTTTAGCGCTTTACCGGGCCTGAGTCCCGGGCCGCACCTGCTGTCAGCAGTACGGTGGGGAGGTCCAGGTGGTCCAGAACCGAGAGATTCCGCCATCAGAAGCCGGAATTCGCACCGCCGCCCCTAAACGCAATCTTCCTACCGATCCTCCTCAGACCCCGTGCTGCACTGCACCTACTGCCATGGGTGGCAAGTGCGCGGACAGCGAATGGGTGTTCTCGGCACGAGCTCCCCCAGCGTCCACCAGGGTCTCCTGTTCCGGCAGCTCAGTGATGACGTCACGCTGTTCCTCCACACGATGCCCGCCCCGGTCGGCGAGGCATCAGACCAGCTCGCCGTCCTGGACATCCGGGTCGTGAACGGCATCGCCGACCGGCTGTACGCTGAGAACGATGTGCTGAGAGCTGTCGTCCTCGACGACGGGCAGCAGTTCCTCGTGGACGAGGTGACTGTGGCATCCCGCTTCATTGCGCGGGCAGACCTGTACGGGCGGACAGCGCCGCCCTTCCACGGACGCGCGTGACGCGGGTGCACGGTGAACGCCGATACGGTCCGGGCGCATCGTGCCGCTGTTAGTTGAAGGTGGCGATTAAATCGCAGCTTGAAATGGCGACTTCCCGTTCCTTTGTGGAGGGCTGAGTGGTCAACTTCAAATTCGGCCCCTCCGAGAGAATATTTGAAGCCCACTTGGGAGGCCTCGAACGCCGCGGAACCTGCAACGGGCGGCCAGTCGTCAGCCGCGCTCATAGGGAGACTCTTGGTCAGGGTCCTGCGATTTCCTTCTCCGGGATCGCTGCCTTGAGCTCTGAGCGGAGCGGATGCGACTCCCCCACGGCCAGGCGATGCCGCTGTTCCGCCGAGCGCCCCCAGGCAGTTCCGGTGAGAACGAGGGCAATGCCGCAGTACCCCGCGATCCCTATGCTGTCGTGGGCGATGGTGATTCCAATGGTGGCTGCCCAGATCGGCTCGGTGCCGAGTAGGAGGCTGACCCTTGATGGAGAAGTCCGCCTGACCGCCCAGATCTGAACGAAGAACGCGAACACAGTGCAGATGAGCACCAGATAGAGGAACATCACTCTCTGTCGGGGATCCAGCTGGGAGAGGTAGTGCGGGATGGAATCGCCGTAAAGGAACGAACCTGTCGTAAATAGAAGCGCGCAGGTGCCCAGTTGCACGGTCGTGAGGTGCAGTGAATCCATGGCTTTACCGCCGGTGAGCTTGTGCATGGAGACGACGTGCGCGGCGCGTACTACCGCGGCGGCCAGCACGAGCAGGTCTCCGGCGCTGGGCGGGTCGAAGGTGCCGTTGCCGGCCAGTAGAACTACCCCGGCCACCGCAACTGTGGCCGCTGCAAAGAATGTGCCAGGTAGCCGCCGGCGCGACACGACGGACTCAAGGACCGGAGTGAAGACCATGGTGAGGCTGATGATGAGCCCTGCGTTCGTCGCCGAGGTATGCGCGATCCCGAATGTTTCAAATGCAAAGACCGCTGCAAGCAGCACCCCAATCGGTATGCCGGCGAACAGCTCCGTACGGGTCAGGCGCTTCCCCCGGACACCCGCAATTGCAGCCATGACCCCGGCTGCGAGCAGCATCCGCAAAGCGAGAAGCGCCAGCACCGTGCCCGCTGAGACAAGTTCCTTCGCCACGAGATAGGTCGATCCCCAGGACACGGCCACCAGAAGCAACAGAAGATCGACCCGGAACGGTGCAAGGAAAGTAATCATCCACCCCATGGTCTCCGTGTACATGCATTAGTACCAGAGGCCATTTTTGCTCAACATGCATTAGTTTGGACTAATGGAACTCGGTCAGCTTCGCGCTTTAAGGGAACTGGGCGACAGGGGCAGCATCGCCGCAGTCGCCGCTGCCCTCCGCGTCACTCCGTCATCTGTGTCCCAGCAACTCAGCTCCCTGCAGCGCCGCTCGGCTGCCCCACTGACCTTCAAAGACGGACGACGGACTGCACTGACCGACGCCGGGCGCGCCCTGGCCCTGGCGGCCGTGGATGTGGAAGTGGCGCTTGAACGTGCGGAGCAGGCGGTCGCACAGTTCCAGAGCGAACCGCACGGGACCGTGGCGGTCGCGGCCTTCCACAGTGCGGCACTGGCCCTCTTCGGCCCGCTACTAACCAAGGTGAGCGCCCCGGGCCAGCCCGGCGTTGCCCTCAGCGACTTCGACGTGGCCCAGGAAAGCTTCCCCGCCCTCGCCCAGGATCACGACCTGGTCATCGCGCACCGACTGACGGGCAGTCCGCCGTGGCCGGGGGCGGTGCGCGTCGAACCGCTCTTGTTCGAACCCCTGGACCTCGTAGTCCGCAAGGACCACCGGCTGGCAGCCAAAGACTCCGTCGCGCCGGAGGACCTCGGCGAAGAAACCTGGGTGGCCGTGCACCAGGGATTTCCCCTTGAGAGCGCCATCGAACAAATCGCCGGCATCGGAGGTGCCGAAGCGCGCATCGTTCACCGGATCAACGAGTTTTTCGTAGCCGCTGCCGTGGTCGCCGCCAGCGACTGCGTCGCGTTGATGCCCCGCTACACCACGGACATGCATCATCATCCGGACCTTGTCCTCCGTCCGATTTCCCGTCTGGGGCCCGGCCGGCATATCGATTGCCTCGCCCGCCCCGAAACCCTCGAACGGGCGAACGTGAAAACGGTCCTGACCCAACTCCGGGCCGTCGCAGCCAGCCTCGCCACGCCCCCACCTTCTTCTTGAGACGGTGCCGACGGCCGCGTAGCGGACTCGGTGGTGGTGCCCGGGCGGGTTCTCTCACGTCCGGCGCGGTTGGCACTGCGCCGGAACCGGGCGGGTCATCCTGCCTCCTGCCGGGCGGCGTATTGCTGCCGACCACGACGCTGGGGCCGCTGCAGGCAGTGCACTAGCACCCGTGGATCTCGTCGTGGGGGCTCGGAGCGTCGATGAAATTCACCGAAATCAGCGTCGCACCGATGTCCCGCACTTTAGCGAGCAGGCCATGCAACGCCGCCTGATCGACCACCGGACCGCATAATATGGTCGTTCCATCGCCCTCCCGGGTGAGAACCAGGCCTCCGAACCAATCGGCCCAGCAAGTGTCGAGGTGTCCCCTGATGCGGAGTTCGTATCGCCCAGGCTCCTGGTGTTCTGCAGGCATTTCGTTCATCCCCGTTCCCGGATCCTGACGGCCGCAGCTGTACGGGTCGCCCGCCCGTGGACCGTCCGCACGTCCAATGCGAGGGCGGCGGCACGGGTGCCGCGGTTCGACATGATTCTCAACCCCCTGGCGCTGAGAACTTTCGGGAAGCTTCGAGGAAGGACATGCTTGTGGAAGCATCCTGCGCACCTTGCGGAGTCATGGGCGTGGAATGGCATCGTGATCCGGGTCTGTTTGTATGGAAACATCCTGATGCGAAGCAATTGGCGGTCCTTTCGGTGTTTTATAGGCCCCGGGTCGGAGGCGCTCCTTCTGGAGGGCGCGGACCGTCATCCGGCAGATGGCCTCCTTGATCCAGGCACCCGTGCGGCCCCGGAATCGCAGCCGCCGGGGCGAGTCGTCCGGTCCGACGACCTGTATGTAGCTGTCCCGCCGGCCCAGGCTCAAACACTGAAGAACGTAACCTACCGACACCGGCTCCGGTTCAACGCCCCTGAGTTGGGACAGAGCTGTCTGGGCTGCGACGCCGCCCAGGGGAAGTGCCGCCGCGCATCCCATCCGCAGGTGGCTTCCAACCGATGCCGGGACGACGACGGCGTCCCCGGCGCCGATAATGCTCGCATACTCCACCGAGCGAAGGCACGCGTCAACCCGGAGCCGACCGATCCCGTCGGTGGCGAGGCCGCTGACCGCCGCCAGCTCGGGAACGCCGAACGAGGCAGACCAGATACACACGTCGGCACTGATCAGTTCACCGGATTCCAGGACCACGCCCTCCGGGGTCACCGCAGCCACGCGTTCACCCGACCGGATGGTCACGTTCAGACGGTTCAGTGACCGGCGGATGCTTGCCCGGGCCCGGGGTGTCATCGATTCGGCAAGCTCCCCGCCGCAGAGAAGGATCACACCGGCGTCGGGATGCTGCTCGGCGATTTCAGATGCTGCTTCCACGGAGGTGAAGCCGCCGCCAACGATGACGATCCGCTGACCGGGCGGGCCCTGCTCGATGGCATACCGGGCTCTGAGAGCCCCGTCGACATCCGCCAGCGGGTAGGCGTAGGCGCCGACGCCGGGAATCCCGGTTGAGGTCCGGCTTCCGACTGCGTAAATCATCAACTCGTAGTGAAGTGTCAGCGTTTCGGCATTGGTTCGGACCCCGATGATCTGATTCACCGGATCAATAAGTACCGCCGTCCCTGCCAGCAGCCGGACGTCCGGGTGCAGGACGCTGGAGAGCGGAACTGCGGCAGTCGGGATCGTCCCGGCCGCAACTTCGTGAAGCCGGATCCTCTCAATGAATGAGTCTGTCGGGTTGATGATGACGACGTGCGTGCGCGCCGCCTCCTCAATCGTGAACGATGATGCCAATCTGTTCGCGGCGATGACGCCGGCGTAGCCGGCACCGATGACGACCACCACCCTTTTGCTGCTCCAACTCCCGGTTTCGGCAGGTGCATCATTCATGTGTCGTCCTAAGGTTCGTTCGGAGCCCGTACCGTCCGTCGATCCCGGCATGGGTGCATTTTGTCGAGTTCCAGGGGCTGCGAGCGGCAGGATGGTCATCCGCTGCCTGCGACCCGCACGACTACCTTGCCCTTTTTGCGTCCGGTGTCGACGAAGCGGTGGGCTTCGACGGTGTCGGAGGGTCCCGGGTGCGGTCGGTGACTGCCTGGTACCGGGCCGATTCCGCGAGGCTGACGAGGATTGCCAGTCTTCAGCGGTGCACACGCCGGTGACCTGCGCGCCCACGCGTTTGCCGGGCTGTACCGCAGCCCTTCCCACGGCGCAGGAGGCATCGTTGATCAAGACGTCGGCATGGCCGCCGAACCTGGCGCCGAGCACGGCGATCACCTCATCGCCTGGTGTGAGCGCACTCAGGCCCGCGCCCACGGCGGCGACAACGCCGGCAACATCTATGCCCAGGATGCGGATGCGGGGCCCGAAAACCCGTGGGACACCGGGCACTCGCAATCCTTTGTGAAGGCTGCGGCTGCGCGCCCGGTGACCGGCGGCGCTGAGCGTGCTCGCGTGGACTTTGACCAGCACGTCGCGTGCGCCGGTGATGGTGTCGGTACCTCCTCGACCCGGACGATCTCCGGAGGTCCGTACCGCCGGTACAAGCCGGCCCTCATCGCGAGGCGGCCGCATGGGGCTCCACGGAGCGGCCGGAGGTACGGGACGCACGCGTAGACAACCGGGAACGGCGTCGGATAAGGTACTCGGCCACCGCCAGGTTGATCATCCAGGCTGCCCCCATGAGCACAGCCCGGCTCGTCACGTCGGGCGGGCTGGAAAGAAGTTCCGGGATGATGAGGATCAGGGCTTGGGTTCCGGCGCCGAGTCCGATCGCATAGGCGCGGGTCATCCATGCGCTGTGCCGGACGAAATCCCGACGTCGAACTGCGAGGAATCCCAGGACGATGCTCATCAGCATTACGCTGCCAAAGATCAGCCGAAGAATGAGAAGAATGACGCCGTCGCTGGGTGGCAGAGCGTAGAAGACTGCCATCCACAGGCCGGAGAGGGCAACGAGCAGACCAGCGGGTACCAGAATGCGTCCGGACACGCGGTGCCAGCCGCGCCTGGCTCGACGAAGTGAGGGAACGAACTGGAACGCTCCGAGCAAGGAGTACACGGCGGCACTGACAATGTGGATCACCACCGGGATGGGCGAGGCGAAGAACCTCTCGTTCTTCGGTGTGATGTCGGCTCCGCCCGTCAACTCGCTCAGACGCAACGTCCCGCCGAGAATCGGGATGAGGCTCAGGACAACCAGGGCCGTAGGCACGAGCCACTGCTTTCCGGGTGCCTCGCGGGCGGCGGGACGCGGGGTGCCCGGTGTGCCGACAATGGCAGTGGCTGTCTTTCGGATGGCATTCAATGGGAATCCTCTGGTTAGCTGGTCCTCGAGATGACTGCCTGGGCGGTGAAGGCTAGGTACGAAGAACGTTATCCGGCTTGGGCTTCTCGGAGAAAAGGTTGCGGCCGCAGCGACGCTGCGTGTCGATTGCCGGCCCCGTTGGGCCTTCAGGCGGCCGCGGTTTGGTCGGGCTGTGGGCTTCGCATGCTGGTCACGGGAAACGCCGTGCTCTTCCGCTCTTCGGACCAGAGCGAGTATCCCAGCCAGATCAGAGCCAATCCGACCGGTACGGCGAAAATGCTGCCGGCTGTATGCGGGAAAACTGAAGCCAGAGGGGTTATGACCATCCCGACGACCAGGAGGGCAGCGCCCCAGCGTGAAAGGATGCGTGCACGGAATATTGCGATACCCAGCAGCAGGCCGCCGGGAATATAGAGCACGGCCGACACCAGACTCATCGCCCCCAGGGCTCCCAGGCTTATCTCGCCGCCGGAGCCGCTGAATATCCCCAGGAAACTGTCAACGAACTGCGGCGCCTCGGGGGCCAACGGCGGCAGGATGAGGGTTTGAGCGAAGGTAAAAGCCGTCAAGAGCACGAACCATAAACCGAACATGAGATAGCCGATCAGGCCGAGTAGGCCGGTTTCCTTGACCTGGCGGAGGTAGATTCCCGTCACGCCCACCAGTCCCAGGACGGACATGCACAGCGTCATGTAACCCACAATCGCCCACGCGCTGCCGGTGACGGCGGAAACGTCGTCCGACGGATGGATCGGTTGTCTGACGATGTATAACATCCCGGCCAGCACAGCGGACAAACCGGCCGCCCGTATAAGTTTCGTGGTTGTGATGTTCATGGTCGCTCTCTTTTCTGGGCGGCCCGGGACCGGTGCCGGGGACAACTCGAAGCTACCGAGGCATGTGGTGACTCCACATCACCAACCTTGGTGACTGATGTGGTGATTCCCGACTGATCGCCGTCAGATCAAGCCCCGCTCTTTGCCGTAGCGGACGGCTTCCGGGCGGCTGTTCACTTCGAACTTGGCGAAGATGTGCTTGGTGTGGGTGCGCAGGGTGTTAACGGAGACGAACAGTTCGCGGGCGATCTCCGGTCCGCTCAGTGGCGTGTCGAGCAGCCTGAGTACGTGCAGTTCGCGCCTGCTGAGCCCCTCCGATCCGGGCTCCGGGATGGCGGCAGTGACAGTTTCTTTACCCACTTTTCCGAAGGCCCGGAGCAGCCGGCCGGTGAAGGCCGGGGCGATTCCCTGTTGCCCGGCCTCGTGCAACAGGGCCGCCATGGGGGCGCCTTCATCGAGAAACAGCCGGACGTAGCCCTCCGGTCCGGCTTCCACCAGGGCCCGTTCCAGCGGCACCAGCGCCGGTGAGCGTTTGCCCTGCGCCTGCAGGGCGAGAGCCTGCAGGACGAGGATCTCGTACGTGCTGGCGTTGCGTCCGGATGCTTCTGCGGCATGGAGCAGGCGGAGCAGCAGTCCCAGGGCCTCGCCAATGGTGCTCTCTGCCGGCCGGAGCCTGTACTGCGCGATGAGCAGACGCGCCAGGGTGATGTGTTCAAATTCCCGCAGATAGCTGAGGTCCCCGGCGGCCGACAGCCCGCAGCTGCGAGCCCACTCCAAGCCTTCAGGCACCATGCCTTGCCGGATTCGGACGCGCGCCTTCAGTGCCGCGATCGGGCGGACCTCGGGGAAAAAGCCGCGCAGGTACAGGCGCTCAGCTTGGTCGAGGGACTCGATGGCGCCCTCCAGGTTTCCTTCGACTTCCCTGACCCGTGCCATCGCAACGAACCACCTGTAGCCATGTTCGGTCAGTGGTGCGGCGCGCCGGCTCAATGCCGTGCTCGTCTGCAGATGTTGGGTGGCGCTCTCCAGGTCATCGAACTCGCGGCGAAGCTCGCTGAACCCCACGTGCAGTTCGGCTGTCGCACGCGGCACCGGATCCCCCTGTGCTGCCGCCTGCTTAAGTGCCCGTTCGTAGATGCGTCGTGCTTCCTGCAGCTGCCCCCGGGCGATCCACATATCCGCCAGCAGAATGGTGCTGCTTAGTTCATCTGTCAGGTTGCCGGCCTCATGCAGGCTCACCACCGCACCTGAAAAGGTTCGGACCGCTGTGTCGAGGTCACCCTGTGCCCAGGCTGCCAGCCCCAGGAAAGCGGCTGCCGCGCCACGGGCGAAGTGGTCTCCTGGCTGGGTGAGTTCGAACGCCTGCCGTGCGTGCTCCGCCGTGCCGGCCACGTCCCCCCGCGCCTGAGCCAGCGACGCGCGGTACATCGCGATGATCGACGGCAGCGTATGGAGCTCTTGTTCGCGGACTGATGCCTGAGCGGGATCTCTTGGAACCTCACCGCCGCCTGCCAGGGCTTCCAGTCCCTGCTCAGCGATCCGCAGCCAGGATTCGGCCGCTTCGAGGTCGCCGGAGACGAGCATTCTCCAGGCGCAGAAGACACTGAGCACCGGACGGGTGCGGACCACCTCATCAGGAAGTGCCCTCAGCCAGCCCAGCACCATTGCATCCTGCCTGGTCCGTCGCATAGCCGGCAGAACCGACTCGATCAGGCCCGCCGCCCGTTCGAAGTCCTCGGCGGCCAGCGCGTGCCTGACCGCCTCCTCAGGCAGGTCGTTGCGCTCGTACCATTCGCTGGCCAGGCGGTGCAGCGCAGGCGCACGGTCCGGCAGTTCCTTCCGGACCCGTGCCCGCAGCACTTCAGCGAACAGGTGGTGATAGCGATACCACTGTCTGCTGTCGTCCAATGGAACGACGAACAGGTTCTCCCGCTCCAATGCCTCGAGCATCGCGCTGCCGCCCCTCACCCCGGTGACGGCTTCACACAGAGGACCGGTCAGGCGGTTCAGAACGGCGGTGTGCAGCAGGAAGCTGCGGACCTCATCGGACTGGCGCTGCAACACCTCCTCCACCAGGTAATCAACGATGAAGCGGTGGCTTCCCGTGAAAGCCTGGATGAACCCGGATACGTCACCGTGCTCCCGCAGGGAGAGTGCCGCCAATTGCAGGCCGGCGATCCAGCCTTCGGTCCTGGTCTCAAGGGCAGCGATGTCATCGGTCGAAAGGCCCAGGCCCATCACCTGGTTGAGGAAGTCCGCCGTTTCGTCGGGCGTAAAGCGCAGGTCGGAGGCCCGGAACTCGTTTAGCTCGCCCCGGCTCCGCAAGCGAGCCAGTGAGAGCGGTGGGTCCGACCGGCTGGCGATTGCCAGATGCAGCTGCGACGGCAGATTGTCGAGCAGGAAAACGAGGGCCTCATGGATCGGCCGTGCATCAATCACGTGGTAGTCATCAAGCACGAGGATGAACTCCTTGCCCGACCGCGCCACGCCGTTGATGAGAGAGGTCAGGGCCAGTTCCACCGGCAGGACCTGGTCGCTTTGCACAAGGCCCGTCACCTCTGAACCGATTTCCGCGTCGGTTCCCTGTAACGCCGCGACGACATAAGTCAGGAAGCGGGAGACATCATTGTCGCCTTCGTCCAGCGACAACCAGGCGAGACGCGCCGCCGGGTTATGCCGCCTGCGCTCAGCGATCCATGCGCTGAGCAGCGTGGTCTTGCCGAAGCCTGCGGGGGCACAAACGAGCGTCAGCTTCCGGCCTGAACCCAGCTCCCCGTGGAGACGCATGAGCAGCCGAGGCCGGGCAACAATCTGCGGGCGCGGGGCGGGAACGAAGAGTTTCGGAGCCAGCACAGGCGTCGGCATGCCCCAAGTATAGGCGGAGGGGATGCGGCCTCAGGGAGACGCCACCGCACCAATCGACTTGGGGCGGATCACCAATCAGCTGGTGCCTCATGTGATCTGCGCCCGGGTGCCTGGTCGGGACAGCCGTCAGGCGACTCGGTCATACCGAAACACGAGCGCATTTTCGCCAAGCTTGAAGTGAACAGCCGCCCCAGCGGCCGTTCACCAGGCCAAGGAGCGGCGGCCTGTTCTGCCCAGGGCGCTGAAAGTCGATCACCACATCGATCACCACGGATGGTGATGTGGCGTCACCACATGCCTCGGTAGCTTCTAGTTGTCCCCGGCACACGCCCCCGGGCCACGTTGCTTCCACTCACCAACCAACTAACCGACTGCTCTTCCTAGCAGTCGAAGCAAGGAGATCTAATGTCATCCATGGCTGAACCCGGGAACGGTTCCCTCAACTATCCGCTCCGATTCGCCGCAGTCGCCGGCATACTTGCGGCCGCAATCCTTTTCGTGAATGCCGGCAAGCGTGCCGGATTCATACCCCTCAGTCCGTTCACGCAGTTGATAGCGCCGTTGGCACAGGCGTTCGCGATTGTGCTGATCATCGGGATCGCGCAGGTCGCCCTGCGCAAGGCAGGACGGTTTTCCGCCGTAGCAGTCGGCATGAATCTCGTTGGGCTGTCTGCAGCAACCGGAACCGAATGGGTGATCAACCTGGTATTCGCGCAACTCGACGCCTCACACATCACGGCGTTGCGTTCGGGCCCTCTGGGGACTGCATTCCTGGTTGCTTCGGTAGTGTTCCTCGCGGGCTCGCTGCTGTTTTGCATCGCACTCTTCAGAGATGAAACAGCACCCAGGATTCCTACCGTGGCGTACGCACTGGCCGCGATTCCCATCGGATTCCGCAACCTTGTGCCCGAGGTTATCCTCGACCTGGGACTGATCATCCTTGCAGCATCCGTGCTCTGGCTCGCGCTCTGGCTAGTCACCGGACCGAGCCCGGCCAACGCCCCAAAGGATCAGGCAAAGTACACGATTCTCACCAAACAGCCATGATTGCAGCCAGGAACCTGGGCCTAGTCCAGGCCGTCGGGGATTCATCGTGCGCGTGCTTCGAGGACATCGAGCCCATTTCGGACTCGTCGCCGAAATCGTAACCGGGCCGGAGGACGTGTTCGGTGGCCATCTCGACCGGGTAAGGATTGTCGCCGGCGGAGAACCGCCGGATCATCGGTTCAGCTGCGTCGACCACCGTTGCTCGTCCACTGAAGGGAAGAGCCGCCTCTTGGAGGATGCATCCGCAGCTGTAGTTGTCGAGCAGGGCATGGGCGTGCGCCGTGGAACCGTTTCCCCATTCCAACGTTTCCCCAGCAGGCAGTCCAATGTCCGTAGTATGGGCGCATACTCAAAGACTCACAGCCAGAACAGTGCCGGCCGTGCCGTTTGCACCTCAACTACGGCGCTGACCAGTTGTGCCCAGGGTTCATGGTGAGCGACCGACTGACCGGCCGACCATTCGGAATTCGCTGCAACCGGGTCCGGAAGGAGTGCCCCGGCATCGTGGATCCGAAGTACGTCCCGAGGGGCAGTCCCCTGTCTTGTAGGCGGTGTACGGGAGCACGCAGGACAGCAGGAGGACGGATCCGACGTGAACACGCCGATCCGGAAGACGACGGCGTTGATTGCCTTTGGCATGACTTTTTCGGGGTGCTCGGTTTTGCCAGCCGCTGAGCCGACCAGTTCGATGGGCGGCGCCGGCGAAGATGACGCCCCGGATCGCGACAAGGACCGGAAAGGTGACCAGGTCGGGTGGAACCGGCCGGAGGGCATCCGACGAAGCGCGCTGACGCACCTGAACCGGGTACAGGGAGGTCTAACCCGCAGTGGGCGGCAGGTTCTCGAGCGGGTAACCGCGATCAAATCCCGGCCGTCAAGAACGTCCGACAGCCCGGGTTTTATAGCGCCAAGGTGGTGGCCAAAAATACCTGGTTCCGGCCCTGTGCCTTGGCTTGGTAGAGTGCCGCGTCAGCGGAAGCGATGGCTGCCTTCAGGGCATCGCCGGCGGCGTTCACGGCGGCAATGCCGTAGCTGACGGTGGGCAGCAGAAGCGCCGGGTCAGAGTCCTTCATTGTCAGACTGATCTGTTCCGTCACGCGGGCCGCCTGCTCAGGCGTAGCCCCAGGAAGATAAAGGATGAATTCCTCCCCACCATACCGGCCTACGAGATCATTCGAACGGACCGAATTCCTGCAAGCAGAGGCGAAAGCGTTCAAGGCAGCGTCACCGGCCGCATGACCGCTCCGGTCGTTCACGGCTTTGAAGTGGTCCAGATCCGCCATTACGAGAGATCCGAAGCTTTCGGCCCCACGCCGGCCACCCAACTTATCCTCCAGCAGACCCAGGAACGCGGCACGGTTCAGCAGGCCGGTGAGGCCGTCATGGCTGGCACGAACCCGGAGTGCCTGCGTCACCTGTTCGGCGCTGAGGGCCGCGATACTGAAAGACACCACGATCAGGAGCGTGATGGTCAGAAGCGTTGTGGCGGCAGAACCGAAGTAGGTTCGGAAAATTGCGCCATCAGCCCCGCCCAGGATGAATGCCCCGCAGCGGAACAGGTAAAAGAGCGCAACGACCCCGGAGGTGACAGCCATCGGCAGCTCCGCCCCGTGGTACACGCTTCTTCGCCGCCATAACTCCCAAGATGCAAGCCCGATCATGAGGGACATCGACATCAGGAAATACGGGCCACCCGACCAGTTGTTGGTCGAAGGATGATCGAGCGCCGACATAGTCGCCGTGACGATGGGAGCGGCCGCGAGTTGCCAGCGCTTGACCTTCTTCAGCCGCAAGGAACGGACGGCGCCCCACACACAGCCTGCACCCAGCACCAGCACGGCGTTTCCGGCGGGGTTCGCCCACCGCTGGTGCCAGGTCCCGTTCAGCAGATAGGCGGAGGATCCCAGGAGAAAGGCAACCACGGCCAGGCACCACCATGCGCTGTATTCAGACTTGGTCGAACGAAACGTCACCAAGTAAAAAAGGACCAGCAGCGTAAGCGCTGCTACGGCAAACGCTACGCGAAGACTAAATACATCAAGCAAAAATATGTCCTGCCAATGAACGGAAATTGTTGCACCAGCATGCCGGTTGCATCGTTTCCATTTCACTACGTGGCGTGCGGCATTTCGTTCGTTTCACTCCAGGAAATGATGGGATGACCCGTACGTCTGCTCACGATTTCTCAGACCCGCCATCGTCGTCGCTCGCGAGTACCTGGTTGGCGATCAAATCCACGCGATCAGCGGGAGTGAGCCGGTCGTCGTTCTGGATGTCAGCAACGTCCCTGCCGTAGGTCGACGGCGCTCCGACGTCATCCTCCTTGGCGGAACTGGCGTTGCCGGAGTCCTCCTTGTGGCGGACCTCCTCCAGATGATGCTCCAGCTTCTCTTCCGCCTCCCGTCGACGCTGACCGACAGTGCGCATTTGCTCCGTGGTCGGTGAACCGACGTAATCATCCTGGCCTTGATGCTTTTGCGACTTCTCGTCCTTCTTTTCGCTCATATTGGCATCGTGCCACCAGGTCCCCGCCTCGGGAAGAGACGGCTGCTAGTTCAAATCCAGCAGCCGCTGCCATCCAATGAGCGCATCAACCAGTGATCCCCCAAGACAATGCTGGCGCCTAAGGCGGGGCTTCAGGCGGCCAAGCGCATTGGTGAGGCCGGGGTCAACGCGTCATCGGGTCCCACAATGCTGAAACGACAGTCAGCCTGAAACGGATCGATGAGCTCAGGCAAATGACGGGACCGGGAGAAGGCCCGGAGTTGCACCAGTGCGACGGGATCGACCTTGGCGTGCGAGACGTCAACTTCCATGACCAGCCCTTCGAGCAGGGCATTGGCACGCTTTACGACAACGTAGAGGGCCTGAATGCTTTGTAGTGTCACGTGACCTCTGGCTGCCACTTGCGCCTTCGCGCAATCCAGATCGACTCGAACCAGGATGCTGAGCTTATCGTTCATGATGATGCCACCTCCATCGACGGGCTGCGACGCTGCAACCCCCGTCTAGGGTAGGCAGGAAATGTGACCCACGCAACAACATGAAGCTGCCGGGACAGAACCTCGTGCATCCCCGTTCAACGGATCGGCTGTCCGAATACGACTGCTGGCGCCCGGTGGACATCGCTGGCCGACGGGAGGACACTCGCTTGATGGCTGCGATCTCTGTCGTGCCCGCGAACGAGGCAAGTTGGGACGACCTCCGGACGATCTTCGGCACCCGCGGCGACCCGTCCGGGTGCCAGTGCCAGTGGTTCAAAATCCGGGACCGGGACTGGAGTTCCGTCCCGGTCAGTGAACGCGCCGAACGGCTACGCCTGCAGAGCGGCTGCGGCAGACCGGCAGCGGACTCGACGAGCGGGCTCGTGGCGTATCTCGACGGTGAACCCGCCGGCTGGTGCGCCGTCGAGCCCCGCACGGCCTATGTGCGTTTGCTCCGGGCCCGGATCCCGTGGACCGGCAGGGAGGAGGACAAGGACGACGACGGCGTATGGGCCGTGACCTGCTTTGTCACCCGTACCGGCTTCCGCCGTCGCGGCATCAGCCGCGCCCTGGCCCACGCCGCAGTCGGCTTTGCCCGGAGCCGCGGCGCCCGCGCCGTCGAGGGCTATCCGATCATCACCCGTCCCGGGCAGGAGTTTTCGTGGGGTGAACTCTTTGTGGGCAGCCGCAACATCTTTGTCGACGCCGGGTTCACCGAGGTGAGTAGACCGACGCCGAGGCGCGCCGTCATGCGGACCGATTTCTAGCGCGGCGCACGCGCCGTGCAGCAGATGGGACCCCGCTCCCCCGCTGGCACGCCAATGGCCCCCGAATGGCCGGTAAGGACCATCCGGGGGCCATAGTTCGAGAGCGTCCCGCTCGTGCTACATCACGGGCCGGCGGTGAAGCTCCAGGTCGTGGCCGGGATGGGGTTGGGTCCCGGCGTCGACGATGCCGGCAGTCAGCCCGGCCGTGAACCGGGTGTTCGCCGCCATCGCCAGGGCGTTGTTTGCCGCGTCCCGGATGGCCGTACCGCCGCCGGTCAGGCTGGCCGTGTGGGTGGTGCCCGCGGACAGGTTGGCCGTCGGGTTCAGGGTGGCAACCCGGGTGGCGGCGTCGTACGTGACCGCACCGGCAACGGCGGTTCCGGTGGCCGTTCCCGTCCGCAGCGTGAACGTCGTGCCGCTCACTGCCTGGACGGCTTCATTGAACGTGGCCGTGATATTCGTGCCGACGGCTACGGCCGTTGCGTCCGCCGCGGGTGTCCGCGTTGTCACGGCCGGAACGACGGTATCCGCCGTGTTGAAGGCCACGTGGCGCCGGCGTAGCGTTGCCCGAGGGATCGGTGGCGGTGTTCTTCAAGGACGCCGTGTACCTGGTGTTGCTTGCCAGGGGATCCGTCGGATCCAGGGTTGCCCTTCGGGCAACCGTGTCATACGTCGCCGCAGCCGGGACGACGGCGCCGTTCGCGTCCTGCAGGACGAAGGACGTACCGTTCACGCCGGTGACGGTGGCATTCGCCGCCGCGGACTGCGCGGTCAGGGTCGGCACTACAGTGTCCGGATCGCCGATTCGCCAGGCAAAGGTTGCCGGCGCCCCGACATTACCCGCGGCGTCGGCGGCCCGCACGTTGAAGGTGTAGTCGCCGGTGAGCTGCGCGTCATAGGACATGGGCGACGCACGGGCAGGATCCCACGAGCTGTTGCTGGGCAGCAACTGGCGTTCATGCGAGGCCGCCGGATCATCGCTCCGGTACGTCACGGTGGGAGTGATGGCGGCGACCATCAAGGCCGGGACTGGCAAAGCGGCGCCGTGCCTCAGGACCCGGGTTCCGAGCAGTATGCCGGCACTTCGCTCCGGTTGCAGGTCCTCGAGATCATCGCAAGCCTCCTCAACAGCACCGGGCCCGAACTGGAAGAGGTGCGGGTCCGGCTGCGGAATCTTGTCAGGGAGCATCCTTGGGATCCGGAAGTCGCGCTGTTGCTGCATCTGAGCGGCGTTGAGAAGGACATTGCCGCTCTGCCGAAAGTGGTCACCCCCGCTACCCAGCCACCCGCCGTCCAGGCGACAGCGCTTGCCGGGGAGCCCTCACGGGGTGATGGTCCCGGGTTCCGCTCAGCGGCCGGAAAGGCCGCCCCGCCGCCGTCGTTGCCGCCGTCGTCCCGGTAGGCACGCTTCCTCTCGGAAGAGGCAGCGTCGCCGTCGACACTGTTCCTCAAGCTTTCGCGGCTGGTCGGGCGGCGCTCGCGGGCACCGGCTCGTGCCGCAGGTAGCTCCGGCTGAACCTTCCACTCCCGGAGGTCAGCGCGCGTAATTCAATCGAATACCGCAACAGTTCCTGATCCGGGACCTCGGCGCCGATTTCGGTGATGTCTCCCCCGGCGGACGTTGTGCCGGTCAGGCGTGCACGGCGGGCGGACAAACCGCTCATCACCGCGCCCACGTGCTCGTCTGAAACGCTGATGATCACCTCCGAGACGGGCTCCAGCAACTGGATACGCGTGGCCGCAGCCGCCTCGCGCAGGGCCAGCGCGCCGGCCGCCTGGAATGCGGCATCCGAGGAGTCCACACTGTGGGCCTTGCCCCCGAGCAGCGTCACCCGGATATCCACCACCGGGAAGCCCGCGGCGACACCTTTCCGCATCTGTGCCCGTACCCCTTTTTCCACCGAAGCGATGAAAGGCCCCGGAATCACGCCTCCCACGGTCTTGTCGATGAATTCGAAGCCGGCACCACGCTCGAGCGGTTCGACGTCGATGTCGCAGACGGCATACTGGCCGTGGCCGCCGGATTGCTTGACGTACCGGCCGTGGCCTGCCGCGCGGACCGCAAAAGTCTCCCGCAGCGGTGTCACCACCTCCACCGTATGCAGGTTCACCCCCTGGTCCCTCAGTCTGCCCAGGACCACCTCCGCGTGCGCCTCACCCATGCACCACAGGATCAGCTGATGGGTCTCGGAGTTCCGCTCGACCCGGAGGGTCGGGTCGCCGGCTGCGACCTTTCCCAGGCTCCTGGCCAGGACGTCCTCGTCACCGTGCGAGGCCGCCTCGATTGCGACGGGCAGCAGCGGTTCGGGCATCTCCCACGGCTGGACCAGGAGCGGCAGCTCCTTGGCCGAGATGGTGTCCCCGGTCTCGGCGGCGCCCAGCTTGGTGAGGGCGCAGATATCTCCGGCCACACAGTATGGAACCGGCCGCAGGCTCGAACCCAAGGGGGAGTACAGGTGCGCAACCCGCTCGTCGCTGTCGTGGTCTTCATGGCCCCGGTCCGCCAGGCCGCGGCCGCCGACATGGACCGCCGAGTCTTCCCGCAGCGTGCCGGAGAAAAGGCGGACGAGGCAGACCCGGCCCAGGAACGGGTCGATCGTGGTGCGCACGACCTCACCGGCCAGGGGACCTGCCGGGTCACAGCCCGTCAGTCCGACCGGGCCACCCGCCAGATCCGTCACGGGCGGCAGTTCACGCTCCAGCGGGGACGGGAACGCCCGCGTCATTGTCTCCAGCAGTTCTGCCAGGCCGAGGCCGGACTCTGCGGAGGTCGGCAGCACCGGATGGAAGGAGGCCCGGGCCACCGCCGTCTCCAGGTCCTGGATCAGGATTTCCGGCGCTATGTCCTCACCGGCAAGGTACCGGTCCATCAGCGTCTCGTCTTCACTCTCGGCGATAATGCCTTCGATGAGTGCGCTCCGCACAGTCTCCGACGCGCCGCGTTCGACGTCGTCGGCGTTCCGGAGGGCGGGCACCGGGTTGTTGGGCAGCAGTTCCGACACGGTGCCGGAGAGCAGCCCGAGCAAGCCCGAGGTGGCGGCCCCCGAGCGGACCGGAAGGTAGAGCGGCATCACCGCGTCACCGAAAGCCTGCCGGCATCTGGCAAGGGCAGCGTCGAAGTCTGCCCGGGGATGATCCAGGCGGCTGATCACGACCGCCCGGGGCATGCGGGTGCGCTGGCACTCTGCCCAGAGGGCGCTTGTGGCTGCGTCAATATCGTCGACCGCCGAGACGACGAACAGCGCCGCGTCCGCGGCCCGCAGTCCGGCGCGCAGCTCGCCGATGAACTCCCCGTAGCCGGGAGTGTCGAGCAGGTTGACTTTGACGCCGTTGACCACGACGGGCACCACTGAGAGCGCGACGGAACGCTGCTGGTGGATGGCTGCCGGTTCCGAATCGCTGACCGTTGTGCCTTCCGCGATCGAGCCCTTGCGTGAGATGGCGCCGGTGGCGGCGAGCAGCGCCTCGGTGAGCAGGGTCTTGCCTGATCCCGAGTGGCCGATGAGGGCCACGTTCCGGATTTGTTCCGGTCGGTCCGGCGGAAGTCCGTCGGATGCGTCCGCCCGCCGGAGGTCGGCGCCGCGGCCGGGATTCTTCGCCGGAACCTTTGCATCCTTCGTCGGCATGAGTACCTCCTGGCGTTGTATCCATGGTCCGCATCCGTGCGGCGGAAGGGCTTGTGTTAAGGATTTGACACCCTGCAGGGAGCAGACAGCAAGATGCCAGCCAATCTCGGGCCCCTCGGGCTCCCGGGGCCCCCGGCTTGCTCGCGGCTCAGCGGCCGTCGTAGGCCTTTTGCAGTGCGGCGATGTCCAGCTTGTGCATCGCAAGCATGGCCTGCATGGCCCGTTGGGAACCCACCGGATCGGGGCCGCCGATCAGCTGGCCCAGCACGGACGGTATGACCTGCCAGGAGACACCGTACCTGTCCTTGAGCCAGCCGCACTGGCCTTCGGAGCCGCCCTGGCTCAACGCCGCCCAGTAGCGGTCCACGTCCTCCTGTGAGGCACAGTCGACGACGAAGGAGACCGCCTCGCTGAAGGTGAAGGCCGGTCCCCCGTTCAGCGCGGTGAAGGTCCGGTCTCCGATCTCGAAACGGACAGTGATCGCCTGGCCTGCGGGTCCGGAGCCGCCCTCGCCGTAGCGGGCCACGTCCAGGACCTTGCCGTCCTCGAAGACGGAAACGTAGAACTCGGCGGCCTCCTCGGCCTGGTTATCGAACCACAGGCAGGTGGTGATTTTTTCGCTCACTGCACACGCTCTTTCCGCTCTGCCCGTGCCGCAAGGCTGTGTCCGGCGGCGGTGCGGGTTGAGCCAGAGCCTAGTCCCGCGGCATCGGGGACACAACGTCCCGGCCCCCGACGGCACTGCGGTGATGGACTGATCCGCCCGGGCCTGGCCGCCGGGCTAGGCTTGAAACCATGACGTCATCCACGCCCCCGCTCCCGCGTGCTTCCGACCGGGGTTCGAGCCTCAGGCGGGCGCCGGCCGCCGTGGCCGACGCGGCGCTGATCCTGGTCTTTGCCGCCATCGGCAGGGACGCGCACCAGCGCGGTGAGATCGTGACCGGGGTCCTGGCCACTGCCTGGCCCTTCCTCGCCGGCGCCGCGGCAAGCTGGCTCGTCCTGCGCGCCTGGCGCGCTCCCCTCGCGCTGTGGCCGACCGGCGTCGGCGTCTGGCTGGGGACTGTGGCCGTCGGCATGCTGCTGCGGGCCGCCACCGGGCAGACGGTGGTTCTGCCGTTCGTCGTCGTGGCGCTGCTGGCGCTGGGCGTTTTCCTGCTCGGATACCGGATCCTGGTCTCCGGGGTGGACCGGTTCCGGGCACGCCGCCGGCAGGCCTGATGTACTAGGCTTGCAGGGATATGGCACAGCCCCCAGGGGCACATGATCGGCCGGCAACGGCGCAGCAGATCCGGAAAGGAACAGATGTGGTCACCGCTTTCGTCCTGATCAAGACAGACGCTTCCCGCATCCCGGAAACCGCGGAAGAGATTTCCGCGATCCAAGGCATCAGCGAGGTCTATTCCGTGACCGGCGAATGGGACCTCATTGCCATCGCCAGGGTGCCGAAGCACGAGGATCTCGCGGACGCGATCGCGGACAAGCTCTCCAAGGTTGCCGGCGTCGTGCACACCACCACCCAGATTGCCTTCCGCGCCTATTCGCAGCACGACCTCGACGCGGCCTTCGCCCTCGGCTTCGAACAGTAGCCGTCGGCACGGCACCGCCATTCGGGTCCGTACCGCCTCCTGGGCGCGTGACTCAGCTGCGGGAGAGCGCGACCCAGCGGTCCAGCACTTCGGCCGCCGCGCCGGATTCGATCGATTCCTCGGCCCGCTTCAGCGCCGCCGCCATCCGATCCTTGAGCGGGCCCACTGCATCAAGGTCGAAAGCCACCAGGCCTGCAGCGGCATTCAGCAGGGCGGCGTCGCGGGCGGATCCCGGAGCACCCGACAGGACGGCACGGACGACGGCGGCGTTGGCTGCCGCGTCCCCGCCGCGCAACTCTTCAAGGGTTGCTCGACGGATTCCGAGTTCCCGCGGGTCGAAGGTCTCGTCGGCAACCCCGCCGTTCCTGATTTCCCAGACCCGTGACGGTCCGGTGGTGGTCAGTTCGTCCAGCCCGTCGCTGCCGCGGAAGACGAGTCCGCGGCTGCCGCGCTTGGCCAGTACGCCGGCCACCAGCGGTGCCATCCGTTCGTTGGCGACGCCGACGGCCGAGGCCTGGACGTGTGCGGGATTGATCATGGGACCGAGGAAGTTGAAAGCCGTAGGCACGCCTAGTTCACGGCGGGCGACGGCGGCGTGCCGCATCGAAGGATGGAAGACCTGGGCAAAGCAGAACGTGATTCCGGCCTCCTCGGCGTTGAGCGCGACACGCGGAACCGGAAGGTCCAACCGGACGCCGAGGGCTTCCAGGACGTCAGCTGAGCCGGACGTCGAGGACGCCGCACGGTTGCCGTGCTTGACCACTTTTGCGCCCGCGCCGGCCGCGATCAGGGCGGCCATCGTGGAGATGTTCACGGTGTTCTGCTGGTCCCCGCCGGTGCCGACGATGTCCAGCTTCTCGCCGGCGATGTCTACCGGGTTGGCGTTGGAGATCATCGCCTCCACCAGCCCGGCCAGCTCATCCACCGTCTCGCCCTTGGCCCGCAACGCAACCAGGAACCCCGCTACCTGCGCCGGTGAGGCCTCACCGGACATGATCGAGTTCATCGCCCACTGCGTGCTGTCGGTCGTGAGATCCGTACCGTCAATGAGTGCGCCGATGAGCCGCGGCCAGGTGTTGCCTGCGGGCCGTGCAGATGCCTGAGAAGTCACCTCCCGATGCTATCGAGGTGCGGACCGCTATGACCAATGTGAACGGATGCGGGAACTTTTCCGCGCGAATTCGCGCCTTTGTAGAAAAAGTCCTTCGAAAACGCGGTTCGCGTTGGGCAGGAGGGAGTTTTATAGACATAATGTCTATGTGACATCTGCGACCCATGCCCCCAGTACCCCGGCGCACCCGACGCTGAATCGCCCGAACATGGTTTCCGTTGGAACCGTAGTCTGGCTGTCCAGTGAGTTGATGTTCTTCGCCGGTCTCTTCGCAATGTACTTCACACTCCGTTCGACTTCCGGACAGATGTGGGCCGAAGAGACAGCCAAGCTCAACTTCCCCTTTGCGCTCGTTAACACGATCATCCTTGTGGCAAGTTCCTTTACTTGCCAGATGGGTGTCTTCGCCGCTGAGCGGCTCCAGCCGCGCCGAAGCGGCGGCCGCCTCAGCTTCACCCGCTGGGGAATGAACGAATGGTTCACCCTGACCTTCATCATGGGTGGCATCTTCGTGGCCGGCCAGTCGACGGAGTACGCCATGCTCGTATCGGAGCATGTTTCACTCTCCTCCAACGCCTACGGCTCGGCGTTCTACATCACGACAGGCTTCCACGGCCTGCACGTCATCGGCGGCCTGGTTGCCTTCCTGCTCATCATCGGCCGCTCCTTTGCAGCGAAGAAGTTCGGCCACTTCGAGGCAACCTCCGCGATAGTCACCTCGTACTACTGGCACTTCGTCGACGTCGTGTGGATCGGCCTTTTCCTGGTCATCTACGTCCTCAAGTAGCCGCGACATGACTCCTTTTCTACAAGAGGCAGAATTTCTAGAAGTGGCTCCCCGAGCCAACGCAGGATCGAATAGAGGAACCACCACGTGAAGGCACTTTCGCAGAAGCGACGTCACCCACTGGCAGCAATAGCGCTGCTACTGATGGGCCTCCTGGTCACGGGTGGGTTGTACGCCGTTGCTACCACCGTCAATCAGGCCAAGGCCACCACCGGCTTCACCGCTAACGACGCGGAGGAAGGCGGCAAGCTCTTCGAGGCCAACTGCGCCACCTGCCACGGCATGGGCGCCAGCGGCTCACAGGACGGACCCTCCCTGGTAGGTGTCGGCGCCGCTGCCGTTGACTTCCAGGTTGGCACTGGCCGCATGCCCATGCAGATGAACGGCCCCCAGGCCGCCAAAAAGCCCGCCCAGTTCAACGAAGAGCAGACCCGCCAGCTGGCTGCGTACGTTGCCACCCTGGGCCCCGGCCCGTCCATCCCCGAAGAGCATCTCCTCGACGAAAAGGGCAACGCCGCCGAGGGCGGAGAGCTGTTCCGCGTGAACTGCGCCATGTGCCACAACGCTGCCGCAGCCGGCGGCGCCCTGACCCGGGGCAAGTTCGCCCCGGGCCTGGCCGACGTCTCCGGCACGCACATCTACGAAGCCATGGTTACCGGCCCGCAGAACATGCCGGTGTTCAGTGACGCCAACATTTCGCCCGAAGGCAAGCGCGACATCATCACCTTCCTGAAGCAGATTGAGGCCAACGGTTCACCCGGCGGCGCCGATCTTGGTGCCTTGGGTCCCGTGTCCGAAGGCCTGTTTGTGTATGTCGTCGGTCTGGGCGTGATCATTGCGTTCACCATCTGGCTGACCTCGCGGACGTCCTAGCGCGCCTGCTGCACCTGTACGAAGTTTCTGCTGACCCTTCAGCAGTTCGAATTGAAAGCTAACCCGGCAGACGCCGGGACGAGAGAGGGATGAGGCGAATTATGGGCAACCATAGTGACGGCAGTCCGAACCACTCGGGCACCGTAGCTACGGCTGGTCAGAATGAGGTGGAGAAGTTCCAGGATCCTGGAATTCCCCCGCATCGTTTGCGCCTGGCTGACACGGACCCGAGGGCCGCAAAGCGAGCAGAACGGCAGGTAGCCCTACTTTTCGGGGCCTCCGTTGTCGGCACCCTGATATTCCTGGTGGCGTACTTTGCCATCGATCTGGGAGACGACACCACGATCGCGACCATCCGGCTGCAGAACGCCCTGCTGGGCATCGGCACCGCGTTTGCCATGCTCGGCATCGGCACCGGAATCGTGCACTGGGCCAAGGCCCTCATGCCGGACCATGAAGTCTCGGAGGAGCGCCATCCGGTCCGGACCGAGGATGACCGCCAGGCCGCCGTTCGGATCGTCGACGACATTGTCGAGGAAAGCGGCATCAAGCGCCGCCCGCTGATCCGGAACACCCTGCTCGGCGCCGTCGCACTCGCTCCCCTGCCGGCCCTGGCCATCTTCGGTGACCTCGGTCCCCGGCCGGACAACAAGTTGGCGCACACCATGTGGGCACCGCAGGAGGGCAAGCTCAAGCGGCTTACCCGCGATCCGGACGGCACCCCGATCAAGGCCTCCGACGTGACCATCGGCTCCGCCTTCCATGTCATTCCGGAGGGCCTCAACGAGCTGCATGAAGGCAAGCTGAACGAGAAGGCCAAAGCAGTGGTCCTGCTCATGCGCCTGAACCCCGAGTCCCTCAAGCCCTCCGCAGGCCGCGAGGACTGGGGCTACAACGGGATCGTCGCCTACTCCAAAATCTGCACCCACGTCGGTTGCCCTGTTGCCCTGTACGAGCAGCAGACGCACCACCTGCTGTGCCCGTGCCACCAGTCAACCTTCGACCTGACTCAGGAATGCAAGGTTATCTTCGGCCCGGCAAGCCGGCCTCTTCCCCAGCTGCCGATTGCAGTTGACTCCGAGGGCTACCTCGTCGCCACCAGCGACTTCAAAGAACCTGTAGGACCTAGCTATTGGGAGCGTGATGAGCATGAGCGCAACACCGACGCCTAATGCCCCCACCTTCGTCGCCAAGACCAAGACCGGCCGCGTCACCGACTTCGTTGACCAGCGCGTTGGCGGTTCCGCCATGCTCCGCGAATTCGGCCGCAAGGTCTTCCCGGACCACTGGTCCTTCATGTTCGGTGAGGTGGCGCTGTACTCCTTCGTCATCCTGCTGCTCTCCGGCACCTTCCTGACGTTCTTCTTCGATCCGTCGATGGCTGAAACGCATTACAACGGCTCATACACGCCGTTGAAGAACGTTGAAATGTCGGTTGCCTACAGCTCCTCGCTGGATATCTCCTTCGATGTCCGCGGCGGGCTCTTCATGCGCCAGGTCCACCACTGGGCGGCACTGCTGTTCTGCGCCTCGGTTGCGGTGCACATGCTGCGCGTCTTCTTCACCGGCGCCTTCCGGAAACCCCGCGAACTGAACTGGGTGGTGGGCGGTGTCCTGCTCATTCTCTCGCTCGCTGCCGGCTTCACCGGCTATTCCCTCCCCGATGACCTGCTCTCCGGCAACGGCCTGCGCATCATCGACGGCGTGGTTAAGTCGATTCCGATCGTCGGCACCTACATCTCGTTCTTCCTCTTCGGCGGAGAATTCCCCGGTACCGTCATCATCGGCCGCCTGTACATGCTGCACATCCTGCTGGTTCCGGCTCTCATCCTCCTGATGATCGTGCTGCACCTCTTCATGGTGGTCGTGCACAAGCACACCCAGTACCCCGGCCCGGGACGCAACGACAGCAACATCGTCGGTTACCCGCTGGGCCCGGTCTACGCGGCCAAGGCCGGCGGCTTCTTCTTCATCGTGTTCGGTGTCGTTGCCCTGATGGCGGCGTTCTTCACCATCAACCCGATCTGGAACTACGGCCCCTACGACCCCTCCCCCGTCTCGGCAGGCACGCAGCCTGACTGGTACATCGGCTGGGTCGACGGTGCCCTGCGCCTGATGCCGGGCATCATCGGTGACTGGAAGATCGAACAGGTGTGGTTCGGCCACGTCTTCAGCTTCAACGTCCTGCTGCCTGCCCTGGTGCCGGCCGGCATTGTGTTCACGGTGCTCTTCACCTACCCGTGGATCGAACGCTGGATCACCAAGGACGACCGCGAGCACCACGTCCTGGACCGCCCCCGGAACGCCCCGACCCGCACGGCAATCGGCATGGCCGGCTTCACGTTCTACTGCGTCCTGTGGGCCGCGGCCAGTTCCGACCTCATCGCCACGCACTTCCACGTGTCGCTGAACGATGTCACCTACTGGTTGCGTGCGCTGTTCTTCATCGGCCCGGTCATCGCGTTCGCCGTGACGAAGCGCGTCGCCCTGGCCCTGCAGCGCAAGGACCGCGAGATCGCCCTGCACGGCCGCGAAACCGGCCGCATCGTCCGGCTGCCGCACGGCGAGTTCATCGAGGTCCACGCCCCGCTGGATGAGTACAAGCGGTACAAGCTGGTCGGTTTCGAGTCGCCGTCCCCGCTCCCCGCGGAGCCGAACGACCACGGCGTTGTCGACAGCAAGGAGAAGCGCCGCGCGATGCTCTCCCGGTGGTTCTTCGAGGACCGGGTTGCCCCGGCCACACCCGCTGAGCTGGCGGCGGCCCACGGCCACCACGGCGGGCACGAGGCAATCGAGGCGACCGAGTCGCAGAAGACCCTCAGCCACTAGTACCACCGCAGTACGGGAAAGGCCCGGTCCATCAGGACCGGGCCTTTCCCGTACCCGCAGATGGCTACTGCCGGTACCCCGAGGCGTAATTCCGCGTCGGCCGGACCCCGGGCCGTTGCAGCGGCACCCACAGCTTGTAGCGGTCGGCCCGGTAGTATGACACCGAGTAGTCCACCATGGCCCGGGCCACAAAGGCGTGGCGCTGGATCTTCAGCAACGGCGAACCCACTTCAACGTTGAGCAGTCTGGCCGTCGACGGCGAAGCCGCGGTGGCCTCGATCATGTCCTCGCCCCACTCCATCACAAGGCCGAACCGCTCGCTCAGGACGTTGTAGAGCGACGTCGGAGGCTCGCCGTCGAGCAGTCCGGGAACCCGGTGCGCCGGGATGAAGTTTTCGTCGACGCTCATGGGCTCGTTGTCGGCCAGCAGCAGCCGGCGGAACCGCACCAGCGGGGTCCCCTCCTCCAGCTGCAGCTCGCGGGCCAGGAACGCACTGGCCCCGATCTGTTCAAAGCTGAGGACCTTGGCCGCCGGCACCATGCCGCGCCTCTGCATCTCCTCGCTGTAGGAAGTCAGCTTCACCTGCAGGTCCAACTTCGGTTTGCGGACGAACGTTCCCAGGCCCACGACACGCTCAATGACCTCCTCGCCCACGAGGGCATCGATGGCCTGGCGTACCGTCATCCGGGCCAGTCCGAACCGGACGGCGAGGTCCCGCTCGGATGGCAGCGCCGAACCCGGCGGGCAGGCCTTCACGATGTGCGACCTGATGATCTCCCTCAGCTGGACATAGATGGGTGTGCCGTTCTGCCGGTCGATATCGCCGGCCATCCGCGCCGCATCAGAGGACGCCATGGCACTGCCCGCCGTATTCGTTCATACCTCAAGGGTAGGCCACCACCGGCAGAGGTCTAGACCACGCGCGCCTCGTTTCGTCGGCTGCCCCCACGCCCGGCTAGGCTTGAAACACCCCCGAACTAAGGAGTCCCGTTGCCAGTACGCAAGGCAATCGTCCAGGCCACCATCGGCCTGCACGCCCGTCCGGCGGCGGTGTTTGTCCGGGCGGTGACGGAAACAGGGCTGCCGGTCACCATCAGCAAAAACGGAAATCCGGGCGTCGATGCCCGGTCACTGCTCGAGGTCATGACCGAAGACTTCGCCTGCGGCTGCGAGGTCGAACTTGCGGTCGCGGCCGGCGCCATCCCTGCCGCTTACAGCCTCGCCGAGGTCGAGGAGGCCCTGGAGAGGCTGCGGCTCCTCCTGGAGTCCGCACAATCCGGCTGAGGGCCTCTCCCTGCCTGTTGCGCGGCGTCCCAGCGGAATCGACCCAACGCAACGAGCCAGCGGAATCGACCCAGCGCAAGGACCCAACGTACAACGACGGCGGGCCCCACCAAGAGGTGGGACCCGCCGTTGTTTGTGCTGTTGTCGTGCTTATCCGGGGTTAGTGTGCGTGGTCACCACGGCTGTATTCGTAAACCCAGCCGACGAGGGCGATGACCGCGAAACCGGCCGCGATGTAGACCATCCAGAAGCCGACGGCCATGCCGAGGAACCCGGTGGCACAGGCCAGGCCGAGGATCAGGGGCCACCAGCTCCAGGGGCTGAAGTGTCCCTGCTCGCCGGCGCCTTCATGGATCTCAGCGTCGCTGCGGTCCTCGGGACGCATCCCGACGCGCTTGCCGGTGAAGCCGAGGTAGGCGCCGATCATGCCGGCCAGGCCGGCCACCAGCAGGATGCCGAGGATGCCGACCCACTCGGACCAGTGGGTCATGAATCCGTAGACCACTGCGACCGGGACGAAGAAGAAGACTCCGAGTCCAAAAAGCCTTGATTCGATCTTCACTGGGCGGTGTCCTTCTGGTCGGCGTTACCGAGCGTTGCTGCTGCCGGGGCAGGAGACTCGACGGTGTATGACTGGGAGAGCTCGGGGTGGTGCAGGTCCAGGGCAGGACGCTCCGAACGAATCCGCGGCAGCGACGTGAAGTTGTGGCGCGGCGGCGGGCAGGAGGTTGCCCATTCGAGCGAGGCGCCGAAGCCCCACGGGTCATCCACTTCCACTTTCTCGTTGCTGCGCCAGGTGATGTAGACGTTCCAGAAGAACGGGATCAACGAGGCGCCCAGCAGGAAGGAGGCGTAGGTGGAGAACTGGTTCATCCAGGTGAAGTTATCCTGCGGCATGTAGTCCGCGTAGCGTCGCGGCATGCCCTCGACGCCCAGCCAGTGCTGGATGAGGAAGGTGCCGTGGAAGCCCAGGAACAGCATCCAGAAGTGGATCTTGCCGAGGCGCTCGTTGAGCATCTTCCCGGTCCACTTCGGCCACCAGAAGTAGAAGCCGGCGAACATCGCGAACACAACGGTTCCGAAGACCACGTAGTGGAAGTGCGCCACGACGAAGTAGGAGTCGGAGACGTGGAAGTCCAGCGGCGGGGAGGCCAGGATGATGCCGGTCAGGCCGCCGAAGAGGAAGGTGGCCAGGAAGCCGATGCTCCAGAGCATGGGGGTCTCGAACGTCAGCGAGCCCCGCCACATCGTGCCGATCCAGTTGAAGAACTTCACACCGGTCGGAACGGCGATGAGCATGGTCATGAAGGCGAAGAACGGCAGCAGCACGGAGCCGGTGACGTACATGTGGTGCGCCCACACGGTCACGGACAGCGCGGCGATCGAAATTGTCGCGTAGACGAGGCCCTTGTAGCCGAAGATCGGCTTGCGGCTGAACACCGGGAAGATTTCGGAGACGATGCCGAAGAACGGCAACGCGATGATGTACACCTCGGGGTGGCCGAAGAACCAGAACAGGTGCTGCCAGAGGACGGCACCGCCGTTTTCCGGATCGAAGATGTGGGCACCGAAGCGGCGGTCCGCGCCGAGGGCGAAGAGCGCGGCGGCCAGCGGCGGGAACGCCATCAGGACCAGGATCGCCGTGACGAGGATGTTCCAGGTGAAGATGGGCATCCGCCACATGGTCATGCCCGGTGCACGCATGCAGATGATCGTGGTGATGAAGTTGACCGCACCCAGGATGGTGCCGAAGCCGGAGAGCGCCAGGCCGAAGACCCAGAGGTCACCGCCCACGCCGGGGCTGAAGGTGGTGTTCGACAGCGGGGCGTACGCGAACCAGCCAAACGATGCCGCACCCTGCGGGGTGATGAAGCCGGAGACGGCAATCGTGGAACCGAACAGGAAGAACCAGAAGGCCAGCGCGTTCAGCCGGGGGAACGCGACGTCGGGTGCGCCGATCTGGAGCGGCATGATGACATTAGCGAAGCCGGCGAACAGCGGCGTGGCGAACATCAGCAGCATGACGGTGCCGTGCATGGTGAACAGCTGGTTGTACTGCTCTTTGGTCTGCAGGATCTGCATCCCGGGCTCGAACAGCTCGGCGCGGATCAGCAGCGCCATCACGCCGCCGAGGCAGAAGAACACGAAGGACGCGATCAGGTACATGTACCCGATGGTCTTGTGGTCCGTCGAGGTGATCCAGTTGACGACGATGCGTCCCTTGGACCTGGGTACTACGGGAGCCTCAAGGATCCCGGAGGGCTGACTGTAGGTGGTTGCCACGTCGCGCTCCCTTACTTGTTCTCGGTCTTGGCCGGGAGTCGGTCGTACTCTTCGCCGAGCAGGCCGGTGTTGCCGTCCTGGCGCAGCTGCTCCAGATGCGCCTGGAACTCCGACTCGGAGACAACCTTCACGCGGAACAGCATTTCGGAGTGGTATTCGCCACAGAGTTCGGCGCACTTGCCGTCGTAGGTCCCCTCCTTGGTGGGGGTGAACCTGATGTAGTTGGTCTTGCCGGGGATCATGTCGCGCTTCTGCAGGAAGGCGGGAACCCAGAAGGAGTGGATGACATCGCGTGAGTTGAGCTCGAGGTCAACCGACCTGTTCACCGGAAGGTACAGCGTGGGCAACTTTTCCTTGTCCACTTCCGCGCCCGTGAGGTGCGCCTGGACGCCGGCCTCGTAGACGTCTCCCGTGATGACGTCGCCCTGCTTGTAGTTGAAGTCCCAGGCCCACTGCTTGCCGCGGACGTCCACTACGACGTCGGCGGGCTGGCTGCGGTTGTCGATCGCCTGCTGGTCACGGTCGGTGAAGTAGAAGAACACCAGCACCATGAACAGCGGAACGGTCAGGTAGAACACCTCAAGCGGCAGGTTGAAGCTGTTCTGGCGGGGGAACCCTACGGTGCCCTTCCGACGCCGGTAGGCGACGATGCACCAGATCATCAAGCCCCAGGTAATGATGCCGACGACCAGCGCGGCAATCCATGAGTTGACCCAGAGGTCCATGATGCGGTCAGTGTGATTGGTGGTACCACGCTCGGTGGGCAGCCACCCCTTCTGTACCTCTGGTGAACATCCAGTCAAAGCCAACGCGCCGGCTAGTGCCAAGCCAGTGATCGTAGAGATCTTTTTGCGTCGGCTGCCGGTTCGGTTCTGCGAACTCACAGACGGCCCTTCCTACTTGTTGCTGTCGCCCGGCCGCCGATGGCGCTCCGGGCACACGAAAAGTTTTACTACTCGGTGTAGAGCTTACCGCTCCCCGGGAGTTTTCGCCCACATGTCCTACCGTGGGTCGCAACCCTTTTTACCGGCCCGGCCCGCCTCCTTTTAGGGCGGCACTAAGGCCGGGCAAATCGCCCGGCCTTAGTGGAAGGAATCACCGCAGGCGCAGGAGCCGCCGGCGTTGGGATTGTCGATGGTGAACCCCTGCTTGGCGATGGTGTCCTCGAAGTCGATGCTGGCCCCGCTGAGGTAGGGGACGCTCATCTTGTCGACGACAACTTCAACACCGTCGTAGTCACGGACGGCATCTCCGTCGAGCAGCCGCTCGTCGAAGTAGAGCTGGTAGATCAGGCCGGAGCAACCGCCCGGCTGCACGGCAACGCGGAGCCGCAGATCGGTGCGGCCTTCCTGCTCGAGCAGGCTGCGGACCTTGCCGGCGGCAACGTCGGTCAGCTTGACCTCGTGCGTGGCCAGCTCCTCGCCGGCAATAGCGGTGGTGTCGGCGCTGTTTTCATTGGTTGTAGTGCTCATGGCCTACCTTCTTACGACGGTGGTGGCGGCTCCGCTGGCGCGGCGCCGCGCCTACTTAAACGGTGCGGGCTATAGCTACATGCTACGTCGATCAGCCGTGTAGCTCTAACTCCCGACGTAACCGTCCGAACCCGCCGGATGTTCCCCGGACGCCGGACGGCGCGGGCGCATCAGGCCAGTCCCTCCGCATTAAGGCGCGCCAGCAGGAAGGCTTCGGCGGTGATGGCATTCCGGAAGTCCTCCAGATGGAGCGATTCGTTGGCGCTGTGGGCGCGCGAATCGGGATCCTCCACGCCGGTGACGAGAATCTGGACGTCCGGGTACAACTCGGTCAGGTCTGCGATGAACGGAATGGAACCGCCGATCCCCATTTCCACCGCCGGGACGCCCCAGGCCTCGCCGAGGGCCCACAAGGCGATCCTCGCGGCCTTCGAGGAAGTGTCCGTCAGGAAGGAGTCGCCACTCTCCCCCGGGGTGAACACGATGTGGGCGCCGAAGGGTGCGTTGGCCTCGACATGCTGCCGGACCGCGTCCATGGCGTCCGCCGGATCCTGGCCGGGGGCGAGACGCAGGCTGAACTTGGCGCGCGCCCGCGGCAGCAGCGTGTTCGAGGCGACGTCCACTGCGGGGGCGTCGAAGCCGATGATGGACAAGGCGGGCTTGGTCCACATCCGCGAGGCGATGCTTCCCGTGCCGGCGAGCTTCACGCCGTCGAGCACCGAGGCGTCGGCACGGTACTCCGCTTCCGTAAGGTCGACCGTGACGTTGTCGCGGCTGACCAGGCCGGCGACCGCGACGCTGCCGTCCGCGTCGTGGAGCGTCGCGATCAGGCGGGCCAGCAGGGTCGGGGCGTCCAGCACGGGGCCGCCGAACATGCCGGAGTGCACGGCGTGGTCCAGGACCTTGACCTCGATGGTGCCGTCCACGAGTCCGCGCAGGCTCGTGGTGAGGGCCGGGACGCCGACCTTCCAGTTGCTCGAGTCCGCCACGACGATCACGTCGGCGCGCAGCAGCTCCTGGTGGCTTTCGAGGAAGGACCGGAACGTCGGGGAGCCGGCTTCTTCCTCTCCTTCGAAGAAGAACGTCACGCCCAGGCCCAGATCGTCGCCCAGCACCCGGGCCACGGCGGAGTAGGCCGCGATATGCGCCAGGATCCCCGCCTTGTCATCGGCGGCGCCGCGGCCGTACAGCCGGCCTTCGCGTTCGACGGCGGTGAACGGCTCGGTTTCCCACAGCGCCGGATCCCCGGTCGGCTGCACATCGTGATGGGCGTACAGCAGGACGGTCGGCTGGCCTTCGGCGGCCGGGCGCCGGGCGACCACGGCGGGGCCGCCGGGGGTGCCGTCTGCCTTGTCGCAGCGCAGGATCCGGACGTCGTCGAACCCGCTTGCCCGGACGAGTCCGGCGACGGCCTCGGCGCTGGCGTTCAGCGGGGCCGGGTCGAAGCTGGGCCACGCGATCCCCGGGATCGCAACGAGTTCCTTCAATTGGCTGATCGTGGCATCGAACGATTCGGCGACGGCCTGACGGAGCGCCTCGGCGTCGATGTTCCCGACCTGTCCGGTAGCGGTTTGCGGGTTCGCCGCAGGGATTGACGTCATGGCGGAAACACTACCCGTGTCGCGGATCACCACAAACAGTGCCATCGCCGCCCTGACGGGGTCCGGGCCTGTCGCCGCGGGGTATTCTATATGGGTGTTTGGACGAAAAAAGGAAGCGCCCTCGGCGCAGGAAATAGTTGACCAGCAGGCGGCCGCGGCTTCAGCCCGGGACGCCGCCATGGGCAAGGGAGCGCCCACGCCCAAGCGCAGTGCGCAGGTGGCGGCACGCAAGCGGCCCCTCGTGCCGGAGGACCGCAAGGCCTCCAAGGCGGCCGAACGCGTGGCGATCCAGGACCAGCGGCTCAAGATGCGGCAGGCCATGGATACCGGGGACGAAAGGTTCCTGCCGTTGCGCGACAAGGGCCCGCAGAAGCGCTTTGCCCGGGACTACGTGGACGCCCGGTTCAGCCTCGGCGAGTACCTCATGTTCGGTGCGCTGATCTTCGTCATCGTCTCACTCCTGGTGCCCGCTTCCAGTGAACAGATGATTTACGTCCTGGGCGGCTTCTGGGTGATGTTCCTGGCGGTCTTCGTCGACGTCTTCATCCTCTCCCGGAAGCTCAAGAAGCGCCTCACCGGGAAGTTCGGTGAGGTCGAACGCGGCACGGTCTGGTACGGCTCCATGCGCTCCCTGCAGTTCCGCCGCCTGCGCCTGCCCAAGCCGCAGGTCAAGCGCGGCGAGTTCCCAGCCTGATTTTTCGTCAAAAGAAGCCCCGGCAGATCTCCCGCCGGGGCTTCTTCGTTTCCGGGGCCTTGGCGGCTAGCGCCGGGACGGGTGTTTCGCGAGCAGCCGGTTGATGCGGGCGGCCCAGAAAGGACCTTCATACAGGAAGGCCGTGTAGCCCTGCACGAGAGTGGCCCCGGCGTCGAGCCGTTGCTGGACGTCCTGCGCCGTTTCGACACCGCCGACGGAGACCAGGGTCAGCGCACCGCCGGTTGCGGCCTTGAGCCGCGCCAGCACTTCGAGTGAACGCTGCTTGAGCGGCGCCCCGGATAGTCCACCGGCACCGCACGCCTCAACCTTTTCCGGGCTCGAAGCCAGCCCGCTCCGACCGATGGTCGTGTTGGTGGCGATGATGCCGTCCAGTTTCAGGTCCAGCGCCAGGCGCGCGACGTCGTCGATATCTTCATTGCTGAGGTCCGGCGCGATCTTCACGAGCAGCGGCACGCGGCGGCCTGCCGCTTTGTCCGCCTCCTCCCCCACGGCGGTCAACAAGGGACGCAGCGTCTGCACATCCTGCAGCAGGCGGAGGCCCGGAGTGTTCGGCGAACTGACGTTGACCACGAGGTAATCTGCGGCAGGGGCCAGGCTGCGCGCACTGACGAGGTAGTCTTCCACCGCGTCGTCCAGTTCCACGGCCTTGCTCTTGCCGATATTGACGCCGACCACCGGGCGGACCCCCGGATGCCTTCGCTGCAGGGCGGCCCGGGCCGACTTCAGCCGGGGTGCGACGGCGGCGGCGCCGTCGTTGTTGAATCCCATCCGGTTGATCACGGCCCTGTCCTCGACGAGGCGGAAGAGCCTCGGAGCAGGGTTGCCCGGCTGCGCCTGGCCCGTGATGGTCCCGACCTCCACATGGCCGAAGCCGAGCCCGGTGAGCGCCTCGATGCCGTGGCCCTCCTTGTCGAAGCCGGCTGCCAGCCCGAACGGGGACGGGAAGGTCAGGCCGAACGCGTGCGTCTGGAGGGAGGCCGCCGGAGCGGTGAACTGCTGCAGCACCCGTCCGGCGCCGCAGCTGTGGACGAGGCGAATGGCCCGAAACCCGATTTTGTGGGCGCGTTCGGCGTCCATCCATGAGAAGGCCAGCCGGAAGAAAGTCGGATATACGCGCATGGCTCTAGTTTTGCCGTTCTTTCGGCCCAGACCAAACCGGGCCCGCCGCCCTTCCCGGTAGTCACTGGCCGGTGTGACCAGAGCCGGGCGGCCCGGCGGCAGCAGTTCCGCGCGTTAGCATGATGCCATGACCAGCGAAGGCGCCGTCCCGGCCCGGGGAACGGCGGAATGGCACGCCGACATCCTCGGAGACGATTTCGAAGCCTGCGCCTTCCGGGCGGTGGGTCCGGAAGGTGTCGCCCGCACCGCCACCCTGGTGCGGCACGTCCCCCGCGGGGCCGGAGACTCCGGCCCGGCGCTTCGTCCGCGGGCCGCCCCCGAGGCGGACGGGATCCTCCACCCGGGGCCTCGCCCGGTCCGGGCGGTGTTGTTCCTGCACGGCTGGAGCGACTATTTCTTCAATACGGAACTCGCGGAATTCTGGACCCGCAGCGGCTTCCGCTTCTTCGCGCTGGACCTGCACAACCACGGGCGGAGCCTGCGCCCGGATACCCATGGCGGCTATGTCGCCGATCTGGCAGACTACGACGCCGAGATCACCGGGGCGATAGACATCATTGGCTCGCTCCGCCAGGAGGGTTCACCGCTGCCGGCCGTGACGCTGATGGGGCACTCCACCGGGGGCCTGGTTGCCGCGCTCTGGGCCAGCCGGCACCCCGGGGGCGCGTCGCAGCTGATCCTCAACAGCCCCTGGCTGGAAATGTACGGCAGCCCTGCCGTCCGGCGGGCGGCCCGCACCATCCTTGGCCCTCTGGCGTGGCTGCGGCCGGAGTCGGTGCTCCGGCTCCCCGAACGCGGGTTCTACTGGCGCAGCATCAGCAGCTCGGCCGAGGGTGAATGGACCCTCAACGACGAGTTCCGGCCCCCGCACGCCTTTCCCGTCCGCGCGGGCTGGCTCAGCGCAGTACTCGCCGGCCAGGCCCGGGTGGCGCGGGGCCTGAACCTCGATATCCCCATCCTCGTCCTGATCTCGGGGGCCAGCGCCAACGGGATGGTGTGGAAGGAATCCATGCGGAGCACCGATGCCGTGCTGGATGTGAACACGATCGCCCTCCGGTCGCTGGGCCTGGGCCGTACCGTGACGCTGGAGCGCATCGACGGGGCGCTGCACGATGTGTTCCTGTCCGCCCCACGGGTCCGCGAGGACGCCTATGCCCGGCTGGCCCGTTGGGTCCGGGCCTATGCCCTGGACGACGGCGGTCCGGAGTGACCATGGTGGAGGCCGGGCCGTCCTGACGTCCTAGGCGCCCGGACCACCCGAGGCTGGAACAGCGGCGTCGACGGCCCCGCCGTAGCGGCGGTCACGCTGGGCGTAGATTTCGACCGCGTCCCACAGGGTGCGCCGGTCCACATCGGGCCAGAGTGTGTCCAGGAAGACGAACTCCGCGTACGCCGACTGCCAGAGCATGAAGTTGGACAGCCGCTGCTCACCGGAGCTGCGGAGGAAGAGGTCCACGTCCGGCAGGTCGGGTTCATCGAGGTACTTCTGGATGGTCTTCTCGGTGATGGCTCCGGGACGGAGGCGTCCGGCGGCCACCTCCGCGGCGATGGCGGACACGGCGTCGGCAATCTCGGCGCGACCGCCGTAGTTAACACACATGTTCAACGTGCAGGTGCTGTTGCCGCGGGTGTAGTCCTCGGCCTCTTCCAGTTCCCGGATGACCGAGCCCCAGAGCCTGGGGCGTCGGCCGGACCAGCGGATCCGCACACCCCATTCGTCCAGCTGGTTCCGCTGCCGGCGTAGTACGTCCTTGTTAAATCCCATCAGGAAGCGGACTTCCTCCGGTGAACGGCGCCAGTTTTCGGTGGAGAAGGCGTACACGCTGACGTGTTCGATCCCCAGCTCGATCGCTCCGGCCATCACGTCCAGCAGGGCGGGCTCCCCCGCCTTGTGGCCTTCAATCCGCGGGAGTCCCCGCTGGTTCGCCCAGCGGCCGTTGCCGTCCATCACGATCGCGACGTGCCGCGGAATGAATTCCGCCGGAATGGCGGGAGGTACAGCGCCCGAGGGGTGCGGGTACGGTTTCACCACCGGGGCGCTCCGCTGCCGGACCGGTGCATTCTTCTTCGCCGGGTTCTTTCCCGCATTCTTGCCCAACACCACTGTTAAGTTCGCTCCACATGTTTGAGGGATTTCAGGACGCGTTCCAGATGCCATTGCAGGTAGCTCGCCACCAGGCCGGCAGCCTCCCGCCGGTGCACGGACACCGAGGCGTCCGCCGTCGTCCAGTCCCCGGTCAGCAGGGCGCCGAGCAGCACGACGGTCTCCGCGGCGGGCGCCGGGGAACCCGGCGGCCGGCACCGGGCGCAGGCCATGCCGCCGAGCGGCGCGGAGAACGCGCCGTGCGGTCCCGGCGCGCCGCACCGCGCGCACACGGTAAAGCTGGGCGCCCAGCCGCCGGTGGACAGGGCGCGGAGCAGGTACGAATCGAGGATCAGTTCGGGAGTGTGGTCGCCGCGGCTCAAGGAGGCCAGTGCACCGACCAGCAGGTTGTACTGGGCGGTCCCGGCCTCGCCGTCCACGTCGGTCAGCTTTTCCGCGGTCTCTGTCATCGCGGCGGCCACCGTGTAGCGCCCGTAGTCCGCGGCAATGTTGCTTCCGTAGGCACCTTTGGCGACGGCCTGGGTGACGACGTCGAGGGTGCGCCCCGACACCAGCTGCAAGTCCGCCACCATGAAGGGCTCGAGCCTCGCTCCGAAGCGGCTGCTGGTGCGGCGGACCCCCTTGGCCACGGCCCGGACCTGGCCGTGGTGCTTGGTCAGCAGGGTGATGATGCGGTCCGCCTCGCCCAGCTTGTGGGTACGCAGCACGACGGCGTCATCGCGGTAGGCGCGGGCTGCAAAGGAAGACGGTTGGGCCACGGTTAATCTTCGCACTGTCTTTCGGTAAACAATGACTCTCGGTAAAAACGGACGGACGCACTGCGCCACCGGACGGGCCGGTCTGCCGATCAACGCCCTGCCGTTCCTGTTTCCAACAGCGGCTTCATCGTCCCTGACGTTCCGAGGGGGATGACGTGGGGCCGGCCCTCGGTCGGTTCGGAGACGACATGTGCGTCCAGACCGAAAACGTCCCTCAGCAACCCGGGGGTGACCACGTCGGCCGGGGTTCCCTGGGCCAGGATGCGGCCGTCTTTCATGGCAACGATGTGGTCGGAGTAGCGGGCCGCGAGGGAGATGTCATGGAGCACCATCACTATCGTGCGTCGGTGCCGGCGGTTGAGGAGGCGCACGAGTTCCAGGACGTCGACCTGGTGGGCGAGGTCCAGATACGTGGTGGGTTCGTCCAGGAGGAGGATGCCGGTTTCCTGGGCGAGGGTCATGGAGATCCAGGCCCGTTGCCGCTGGCCTCCGGAGAGGTCCTCGAGCGGGGTGTCTGCGAGTCCGGCGATGTCGGTGGCTTGGAGGGCGTCCTCCACGACGGACTGGTCTGCGGGGGAATACTGCTGGTACCACTTCTGCCGAGGGTGCCTGCCGCGGGAGACGAGATCGGCCACGGTCAGCCCGGACGGGGCGGTGGGTGTCTGGGGCAGGACGCTGATTCTGGTGGCGATCTGCCGGGTGGACTCTCTGGCCAGTGGTACACCGTCCAGGAGCACTTGGCCGGAGCGGGGTGCGAGCAGGCGGCCGAGTCCGCGGAGCAGGGTGGACTTGCCGCAACCGTTGGGTCCGATGATCGAGGTGACCCGGGCGTCCGGGATGGTCAGGGACAAATTGCGGATGATGTCCGGGCCGTCGTAGCCGAGGCTGAGGTTTTCTGCCCTCAAACCGTCGCGCCGTTCTCTGGGGGTGTTCAACTCAGCCTCCGCTGGTATTTCAGGATCAGGTGGATCAGGAACGGCGCACCGACGACGGCCGTGGCGACACCGACAGGCAGCGGGACGCTGAGTGCGTTGGCCGAGACCGTGTCGGCAATCAGGACGAACACCGCACCAACGAGGGCCGAAACACCCACTGGAGGAACCACAGCGGAGGTCAGCGAGCGTGCAATCTGCGGACTGGCCAGGGCCACGAATGCGACCGGGCCGGCGGTGACGGTGGCGACTGATGCGAGCAACACGGCGATGCTGAGAACTACCAGCCGGGTCGCGCCGGTGCGTGCGCCGAGGCCGACGGCGGTGTCCTCGCCGAGGCTGGTCAACAGCAGCCACCGGCCGCTGAAGAGCGCTGCGGTGATGAGGACTGCGGCGCTGACGGCCATCGGTTGCACGGTGGCCCAGTCCTTGCCGTTGAGGGAGCCCGTCATCCAGGTCAGGGCCTGCGCTGCGCTGGTCACATCCCCGAGCGTCAGGATCCAGGTGGTCAGGCTGGCGGCCAGGCCGGAGATGCCCAGTCCTGCCAGGACGAGGCGGTAGCTGTCCAGTCCCCGGCGGTACGCCAGCAGGTAGACGGCGACACCGCTGATGATGCCTGCAGTGAATGCCGCGGCCGGCATTCCCACGGTTGCCGCGAGGCCGCTGAGCCCGGCATGTCCGCCGCCTGCAAGCACGAGCACTGTGACCGCGCCCAGTGACGCGCCTGCCGTCACGCCGAGCAGGTCCGGGCTGGCCAGCGGGTTCCGCGCCACGGTCTGGGTGATGGCGCCGGCTGCGGCCAGTGAGGCGCCGACGACGACGGCGGCCATCATCCGCGGCGCCCGGAATTCCGTGACCGCCAGGTGGGTCCGGGGATCCGACGCGTCGCCCAGCAACGCCCGGAGGACATCCGGATACGCCATCGGTGTTCCACCGAAGGCGACGTGCAGCGCCATCGCGGCGATCAGCACGGCGCCCAGGACACAGGCCACGAGGACACCCCGGCCGTTGAGGCGGACGGAGACCGGACCTGCACGCAGCACCCGGATCGTGGCGGCGCCGGTCCGCCGGTTTTCGCGAAGGACCGTCATAGGATGGCCAGCCTGCGCCGGCGCGCCAGATACACGAAGAACGGGGCACCCACGACAGCCAGGACCACACCGACGGACAGTTCCCCGGGACGGGCAATCACCCTCCCTGCCGTGTCGGCCAGGAGCAGGACTGTGGCGCCGGTCACCGCCGAGACAGGGATCAGCCAGCGGTAGTCGGGACCGGTCATGGCCCGGGTGATGTGCGGCACCAGGAGCCCGGCGAAGGCGATGGGCCCGGCCATGGTGACGGCAGAACCGGCCAGAAGCGTGACCGCGGCGATTCCGGCGGATCTGGCCCGGAACACCGGAACCCCGAGCGAGACGGCGGTATCAGCCCCCAGGGCCAGCGCATTCAACGGCTTGATATTCAGCACCGCCAGCACTGCCCCGGCGAGGATGAACGGCCAGACCACGGAGAGCACGTCGCTGCGGCCGGCCAGGGAACCGACCTGCCAGAACCGCAGGGTATCCAGGGCCTGGTCGTTAAGCAGGACGATCCCGGCCACCAGCCCCGAGCACAGCGCCGTCACGGCGGCCCCGGCCAGCACCAGCGTCACCGGGGTGGAGCCGTGGCGGGCTGCTGAGCCGATCATGAAGACCAGGACGCTGGCTGCCAGTGCGCCGGCGAACGCCAGCAGCGCCTGGGACAGGGCCGGCACCTCCCCGGCGGCGGCGGTCGCGGCGACGATGGCCAGCGCCGCGCCCTGGTTGATGCCGAGCAGACCCGGATCGGCAACCGGGTTACGGGTGTGGCCCTGGACCAGGGCTCCGGCCAGCCCCAGGCAGATTCCGGCGCATACTGCCAGGATGGTGCGGGGCCAGCGCAGTTCACGGATGGTCACGTCCATCACCGATCCAGTCGGGGTGAACACCGCATGCAACACATCCTGGAGGGATGAGGGCTGCCCGCCGATGCAGATACTCAAAGCGGCCGCAGCGAGCATGGCCGTTGCGGAAACCGCAAGCCACCGGACGCCGGGCGCCCGCCGGGCCGGCCGCGGTCCATGCCGGGAGATTCCCGTCCGCGCCCCCGCTACGGGGGCCTGGCCCGGATCGAGTGTCTTCACATAGGTCCTTCTATTACGTCATTTATCTGTGAGCTATTTCCGAAATTCCTGCTACAGTCTAGCCCAGACACAGGTAAGCCTTACCTAAATAGTCGAATTCCCCGTCACATCGTTTGAAAGCGACTTCGTGAAAACACGCATCCTTAAGCAGCTGAGTGCTGTCACCGCCGGTCTGGCCCTGCTGGCCACCGCGGCCTGCGGCGCCCCGGCCGCCACCACCGAAACCACCACCGCTGCCGCCGCATCGGCGGGATTCCCGCTGACCATGCAACACACCATGGGCTCGACCTCGATCGAGGCGGTCCCGAAGCGCGTCGTCGCACTGGACCCGAGCTACATCGATGCCGCCCTCCTGCTCGGCGCGGACCTGGTCGGCTACGTCCAGTACCGTCAGGACCCGAACGCGCCCTTCGCCCCGTACCTCGGTGACGTCGCGGACGCCACCAAGGACTCCGTCAATGTGGGCACCCTCGCTGAACCGAACCTGGAAAAAATCCTCGAGCTCAAGCCCGACCTGGTTGTCTCCGCCAAGGTCCGCCATGAGGCCCTCTACCCGCAGCTGTCCAAGATCGCCCCGACCATCTTCTCTGTGAGCACAGGCCCGACCTGGAAAGAGAACGTCGTCTTCCTCGGTGAGGCGCTGGGCAAAAAAGACAAGGCTGAAGAACTCGTCAAAGCCTACGAGGACCGCGCCCAGAAAGTCGGGGCCGACATTCTGGCCAAAAAACCGGACGCAACCTACTCGCTGGTCCGTTTCACCGGCGGCGATACCGCCCGCTTGTACTCGTCGAAGTCTTTCATCGGGGAAATCATGACGGACATGAGCATCCCGCGGCCCAAGGACGCCCCCGACAGCGACAAGGAAATCTTCGTGCCGCTCTCGGCCGAGCAGATCCTCCAGGGTGACGCGGGCCTGGTCATGGTCAGCGCGTTCACCCCGGCAGGCGCCGAAGGCGACAAGGCACGCGCCCAGCAGGAAAAGTTCGAATCGAACCCGCTGTGGCAGCGCCTGCAGGGTGAGGTCATTCATGTCGATGACGCGACCTTCCTGGCCTCCGTCAGCATCCAGGGCGCCCACGCCGTGATCACCGATCTGGCCAAGCGCTACGGCGTAGACCCGCGCCTGCCGTAACAGGACCGGAGGCGGCGGCCATATTCGGGAACCACAGCATCCAGTGGCCGCCGCCTGTGCCGCACCCCCAGCTCCAGGATCAGGGCATGACAGCACACCTCTCCGGCCCGCCAGCCAGCCTGTCCGGACAGGCCGTGCCGCCCGATAACCGCTTCAAAGCACCGCTTTAAAGCACTTTGTCAGCACCGCCCCAACCCCCGCCACAGAAAGCCGGTCCATGAGCTCCGCCGCCGTCCCCCCGGCTCACCCGCTCCGTGTGTTTGACGCCGTCGTCAACCGGGTTCAGGACATCAGCGCACATTTCCGCCGCATCACCTTCGCCGGCGCGGCACTGGACCGCTTCGGGGTGCCGGGACCGGCACTGGACCTGCGGATCAAGCTGCTTCTCCCCGTACCTGGGCATCAGCTGGCCCGGCCGGGAGCGCCGGACGGGCAATTGCACGAGGGCTGGTATCAGGACTGGCTCCGGGTCGAACAGCCAGGACGGGGCTGGATCCGCAGCTACACCGTCGGCGCTTTACGCACCACCGCCCAGGGTCGGGAACTGGACGTTGACTTTGTCATCCACCCCGACGATGCCGACTCCGGCGCCCCCGGCTCGAACTGGGCCAGGGCCGCCGCACCGGGCACCACCGCAGTCATCATCGGGCCCGACGACAAGGCCATCACCGGCGCCACCCCGCAGAGCGAAACCGGAATCAGATGGAACCCGCAAGGGGTGCGCCATGTGCTTCTGGCCGGGGATGAGACGGCTGTGCCCGCGATCAGTTCCATCCTCGAAACCCTGCCGGGGAACGTCAGCGGGCATGCGTTCCTGGAGGTCCAGGACTCCAGCGACTTCCGGGAGATCGGCACCGGATCCGCCGTCCGCATCACCTGGCTGGCCCGGACTCCATCAGATGCTCCCCGGGGTCACCTGCTGTATGCAGCCGTGCGGGCAGCCATTCCGGCTTCCCGCCCGACGGATTCAGGCTGCAAAGAAACCTGTGAACGGCACGCGGCACCCGGCCGGGCCGTCCCGCCTGGAATCCCGGCCGGGCGGCCAGACGGGGCAGTCATGTATGCCTGGATCGCGGCCGAAGCAGCCACCGTGAAGAACCTGCGCCGGTACCTCGTAAACCAGGTGGGACTGGACCCCAAACACTCCGAATTCCGAGGGTACTGGAGCCGGGGAAAGGCCGGCTCAGGAACCAACGGCACACCCATCAAGCAGGAACCGCGACCCCAACACCCGGGCGCAACCACCGGATAGCCGTCCGCCGGGCAACCCGGCAAACCGCCACCTCCGACGGCCGCCTCGTGCGCCGAACAACCTGTCCCGGTGATCGGCCAGGAACGCGAAAACGCTGCCCGGGGCCAGCAACTCCCCGGCCAGCGCTTCCACGACCAACAGCCTCCGCTACCTCTGCTCACGTCCTTGCATAAGACCAGTCTTAAGCACCATTCCGACAAGTCCAGCAGGCGCGCCTTAAACTCTCCAAATGCCGACTCAAATTGTTCAGCGCCCTCCTAGGCGCGGGCGTCCCGGATGGCCCGGTTCACGGCCGAGATGACCGCCTTGAGCGAAGCCGTGCTGGTGTTCGCGTCGATCCCGACGCCCCACAGCACCCGCTCCCCCACGGCGCATTCGACGTAGGCCGCGGCGAGGGCGCTGCCCCCTTCGGACAAGGCATGCTCGCTGTAGTCCAGCACCCGCACGTCGACGCCGTCCTCGCGCAGGATGCTCAGCAGCGCCGCGATCGGGCCGTTGCCCGTGCCGGTGCGGCGGACCTGGCTGCCGTCGACCTTGAGCGAAGCGGTCAGGGTCATCGACCCGTCCTCGTCCGTTTCGGTGCTGATCGCGCCAAGCGCATAACGGCCCCACTGGGTGTCGGCAGCCGTGGAGGGCAGGTACTCGTCCTGGAAGACCTGCCACAGCTGGGCGCCGCTGACTTCGCCGCCGGCCGTGTCGGTCTGCTTCTGGATGACCCCGGAGAACTCGATCTGGGCCCGGCGCGGCAGGTCCAGGTTGTGCTCATTCTTCAGCAGGTAGGCGACGCCGCCCTTACCGGACTGCGAGTTGACCCGGATGACGGCCTCGTAGCTGCGGCCCAGGTCCTTCGGGTCGACCGGCAGGTACGGAACCTGCCAGGTGAAGTCGGCGACCTCCTTGCCGGCGGCGGCAGCCTCCTTCTCGAGCGCTTCCAGGCCCTTCTTGATGGCGTCCTGGTGCGAGCCGGAGAAAGCGGTGAAGACGAGGTCGCCGCCGTAGGGCGCGCGCTCGGCCACCGGCAGCTGGTTGCAGTACTCCACGGTCCGGCGGATTTCGTCGATATCGGAGAAGTCGATCATCGGGTCGATGCCCTGGACGAACATGTTCAGGCCCAGGGTCACGAGGTCCACATTGCCGGTCCGCTCGCCGTTGCCGAAGAGGCAGCCTTCGATCCGGTCCGCGCCGGCCAGGTAGCCCAGTTCGGCGGCAGCCACTCCGGTGCCACGGTCATTGTGCGGGTGCAGGGACAGGATGATGCCTTCCCGCGGGTGCAGGTGCCGGCTCATCCACTCGATGGAGTCGGCGTAGACGTTGGGGGTGGCCATTTCGACGGTGGCCGGCAGGTTGATGATGACCTGGCGGTCGGCCGAGGCCTCAAACACATCCGCGATGGCGTTGCAGACCCGGACGGCGTACGCCAGCTCGGTCCCGGTGAAGGATTCCGGCGAGTACTCGTAGGTGATGTGGGTGTCCGCGAGGGTCTCCTCGTACTTCCTGCACAGCCGTGCGCCCTGCAGGGCGATGTCCAGGATACCGTCCTCGTCCTGGTTGAAGACGACCCGGCGCTGCAGGACCGACGTCGAGTTGTACAGGTGCACGATCGCCTGCCTGGCCCCGACCAGCGACTCGTAAGTCCGCTCGATCAGGTGCTCGCGGGCCTGGGTCAGCACCTGGATGGTGACGTCATCGGGGATGTGGTTTCCCTCGATCAGCTGCCGGACGAAGTCGAAATCGGTCTGCGAGGCGGACGGGAATCCGACTTCGATCTCCTTGTAGCCCATCCGGACCAGCAGGTCGAACATCTTCATCTTGCGGGCCGGGCTCATCGGATCGATCAGCGCCTGGTTGCCGTCGCGGAGGTCAACGGCGCACCAGCGCGGGGCCTTGGTGATGACCTTGTCAGGCCAGGTGCGGTCCGGCATTTCCACCGTGATCATGTCCTGGAAAGGGACGTATCGGTGGACGGGCATTCCTGAGGGCTTCTGTGCGTTTCGCATTACTATCGGGGCCTTTTCTGTGAATCCTGATGAAAGGGAGGCCGGGCAACACAAACTCCGCAGCGAGGGTAGGCCTTGCGCTAGATCGCGTCTGAAGCCTCGCCGCGGCAGCTAAGAAGGAGCAGTTCTGCGCGCACCATTTCACAGTAACACGCGTGCGTAAGATGAAGGAGCCAGACTTTCCTAACGTCCACCATGCAGACCCGGTGCCGGCGCCAGCGCCGTTTCGGGCTGCCTCTCAGAGGAGCATCCGTGCCACTTTCGGGGATCGACCTGTCCACCATAGACACCAGCGTCCGGCCGCAGGACGACCTGTACCAGCACGTCAACGGCGCCTGGCTCAAGAGCACCGAGATCCCGGATGACCGCCCCCTGGAGGGGACATTCACGGCGTTGCGTGACGGCTCCGAACTCGCCGTCAAGGAGATCATCGAGGACGCCGCCGCCCGGAACGGGGAAGCCACGGGTATCGAGCGGAAAATCGGCGGGCTCTACAACAGCTTCATGGACGAAGCCGCGGTGGAGGCCAAGGGTTTGGAACCGGTACGGGCGCGGTTGGCCGCGGTGTCTGCGACGGCGTCCGTTGCCGAGCTCGTGGCCTTGGCCGGACGGCTGTTCCGTGCGGACGTGGGTGGCCTTTTCTACATCTATCCCGCTCCCGACGCCGGAAACCCGGACCGGATCCTTTTGTATACCGGCCAGGGCGGGCTGGGCCTGCCGGACGAGTCCTACTACCGCGAAGAGAAGTTCGCCCCGATGGTCGAGGCCTACCGCGGGCATGTAAAGACGATGTTCGGCCTGGCCGGCCTCGCCGATCCGGAAGCCGCCGCCGGCCGGGTGGTGGAGCTGGAAACCGCTCTGGCGTCGTACCACTGGGACAACGTCACGCTGCGCAACCCGCAGAAGACGTACAACCTCAAGTCCGCCGAGGAGGCCGCGCAGCTCTTCCCGCTGCTGGCGGACTGGTTCGACGCTGCCGGAATCGCCCCGGACAAGCGCGCCGAACTTGTCGTGAGCACCCCGGACTTCTTCACCGGAGCGGCGTCCCTGCTGGACACGGTGCCGCTGGCCAGCTGGCAGGAATGGCTCGCCATGAGGGTCATCAGCGCGGCCGCTCCGTACCTGTCGGCCGCAGTCGTGGATGCCAACTTCGCCTTTTACGGCACCACCCTCAGCGGCACGCCACGCAACAAGGACCGCTGGAAGCGCGGCGTCGCCGTCGTCGAGGCCGCGCTCGGCGAGGCCGTCGGCCAGATCTACGTGGCCCGGCATTTCCCGGAATCCCACAAGGCCCGCATGCAGTCGCTGGTCTCAAACCTGATCGAAGCGTACCGGGAGTCCATCACCGGGCTGGGCTGGATGGGCGAGGAAACCAAGCAGGAGGCGCTCAAGAAGCTCGACTCCTTCCGGGCCAAGATCGGCTACCCGGACAAGTGGATCGACTATTCCGCCGTGGAGATCGATCCGTCCGACCTGCTGGGCAACGTGGAGCGTGCCCACAGCGCCGACGTCGACCGCCACCTGGACGAGGTGGGCAAGCCGGTGGACCGCGAGAAATGGCTGATGACACCGCAGACCGTCAATGCCTACTACCACCCGCTGCTCAACGAGGTCGTGTTCCCGGCGGCCATCCTGCAGCCGCCGTTCTTCACCGCCGACGCCGACGACGCCGTCAACTACGGCGGGATCGGGGCTGTGATCGGCCACGAGATCGGCCACGGCTTCGACGACCAGGGCTCCCAGTACGACGGCAGCGGACTGCTCCGGAACTGGTGGACCGAGGGTGACCGCACCGCGTTCGAGGCGCTGACCACGAAGCTCGTGGCACAGTTCGACGCGCTCTCCCCGAACGCCGCTCCCGGGCACCATGTCAACGGGAAGCTGACCCTGGGCGAGAACATCGGCGACCTCGGCGGCCTGACCATCGCGTATAAGGCGTACCTGATCAGCCTGGCCGGACAGGAACCGCCGGTGCTGGACGGATTCACCGGCGTCCAGCGTTTTTTTGCGTCCTGGGCTGCCGGCTGGCGGCAGGTCATGCGGACTGAGGAAGCGATCCGCCGCCTCGCCACGGACCCGCACTCCCCCAACGAGTTCCGCACCAACCAGATCGCCATGAACCTCGATGCATTCCACGAGGGCTTCGGCGTGACTGCACAGGACGGCATGTGGATGCCGCCGGCGGAGCGGGTCAGTATCTGGTAGGAATGCGCCGTCCGGCCACCCCAGCGCCTGGTCAGCGCGTGATCAGCGCCGGGTTGGCCTGCTGGCACACGGTGTCCCCGGCCGTCTGGTTGACGATGTCCGGCGGCAGCGCAACGGGGGGGTTTCCGGTGGCGGCGCCGCCGACACGGTCGCTGCCCAGATAGACCTGGACGCCCGGAACGGTGGCAACCGGCAGCACCTGGGCGGCGGGAACTCCCAGCAGCGCGGCAACGTCCGCGGCCACGTCGCCGTACCCCGCACCGTAGTAGACAGCGGTGGTGGCGACCGGCCGGGCCGTGAGCTGGGCCAGCTGGGTGAACCCCCCGGTCATGAGCGACTGCATGATCTCGGCGGAGCGGGCCGGCACGCCGGAGCCGTTGGCCACGGTGACAGGCTGCGAGGCCTTGTCGTAGGCGGGGGCCGTCTCGCTGGCCGTCGGTGCAGCGCTGGCGCCCGGATCGGCCGGGGACGCCGTCGGATTGGTCGGGGACGCCGTCGGGTTGGTCAGGTCGATGTCCTTGCGCATCGCGGCAAAGAGCTGGGAGGCGGCGGGCTCGGCCATCTGAAGGCGGTTCGGGTCGATCGCCGCCGGAACTGTCGGGACCGCCACAAACGCGACTTTCCCGACGTCGATGTCCTTCAGGCGGTTGCCCACGGCCAGGAGCGTCGGGATGGAGGCCAGGCCTTCGTTGACGGTGAGGTTCCTGGTGACGACATCGGCGATCTGGAGCATCTTCGCCGGGTTGCCGAGGGTGCCTTCGTCTTTCATCTTGCGCGTCAGCGAGGACAGGAAGCCCTGCTGGGCCTTGATCCGCCCGAGGTCGCCGCCGTCCGCGAAGGCGTGCCGGGTGCGCAGGAACGCCAGCGCCTGCTCGCCCTGCACCGCGGACGTGCCCTTCGGAAGCCGGAGCTGCGAATCGGGATCGAAGACCGCGTCGCTTATGCACACTTCCACGCCGCCCACCGCGTTGGAGAGTTCCTTGACCGCGTTGAAGTCGGCCATCATGAAGTGGTCGACTTCGAGGCCGGTGAGCTTGTTGACCGTGTCGACGGCGCAGCCGATGCCGGCTTCCGACATCGCCGCGTTGATCATGACATCCTGCTGCGCCGGATAGTCGGTCCGGGTCTCCTGGTCCCTGCATTTGGGGATGTCGACCAGCAGGTCGCGGGGGAAACTGACGACGTTCACACGCTTGTTGTCGGCCGAGATGTCCATCAGCATCATCACGTCCGAATGCCCGTAGCCTGTGGAGTCATCCGCCGTACCGTACTGCGAGTTCTTGCCGTCGCGCGTGTCCGAGCCGAGAATCAGGATCTGCATCCGGTCGTGGGATTCGTTCACGGCCCGCTCGGTCGTGCTGCTGCCCGCCCCCAGTGAAGCCTTGCTGATGTTGCCCTGCAGCCGGACCACCCAGTAGGCGCCAAAGGCCAGGACACCGACCAGGAGGACCGAGACCACCGCCGTGCCGATTTTCAGCCAGGCCGGCAACCGCCGGGGAATGCCCAGGTGCCGGGCCGGGCCGACGGCAGGATCGTCCGAGTGCCGGGCAGCGGCAACTGACCGAACCGGCGGTGTGGTGCCGTCTGCACGGTCTGGGCGGAGTCGAGCCACAGGTTAAGCCTTCTTTCACGAACGGGAGTCCGCCTATTTTAGTTTCCGTATCTGGGAAATCCCCGATGGCCGCTGCGAGCGGAGTGGCGGCCCGGCCGGAGTTCCTCTCCGGAGCGCGGCTCAGAAGCCGAGTTTCACCAGCTGCTTGGGATCGCGCTGCCAGTCTTTGGCGACCTTGACGTGCAAGTCGAGGTAGATGCGGGTGCCCAGCAGCGCCTCGATTCCCTTGCGTGCGGTGGTACCGACTTCACGGAGCCGGGCGCCGCCCTTGCCGATGATGATGGCCTTCTGCGAGGGCCGCTCGACATACACGTTGACCCGGACGTCGAGGAACGGGCTGTCCTCGGGCCGGCCTTCGCGGGGAACGATTTCGTCTACCACTACGGCCAGGGAGTGCGGCAATTCGTCGCGCACGCCCTCCAGCGCGGCTTCGCGGATCAGTTCGGCGACCATGACCGCTTCGGGCTCGTCCGTCAGGTGTCCGTCCGGGTACAGCGGCGGCGACGGCGGCATGTGGCTGATGAGCACATCCGCCACGGTTTCGACCTGGAAGCCGTCCGTCGCGGACACCGGAACGATGTCCTTCCAGCCGTCCTCGCCGAGGACCTCCCGGCCCAGGGCCGCCACGGCCAGGAGCTGCTCGGTGAGGGCCTGTCGGTCCACCGTGTCCGCCTTGGTCACAATCGCGATGATCGGCTTGTTGCCGACGGCGGCCAGCTGCGCGGCGATGAACTTGTCCCCCGGGCCGATCTTCTCGTTGGCCGGCAGGCAGAAGCCGATCGCGTCGACCTCGGCGAGGGTGTCGGCGACGAGTTCGTTGAGGCGCTTGCCGAGCAGCGTGCGCGGACGGTGCAGGCCGGGCGTGTCCACGAGGATCAGCTGGGCATCGTCCCGGTGGACAATGCCGCGGATGGTGTGCCGCGTCGTCTGCGGCTTCGCCGAGGTGATGGCGACCTTCTTGCCGACGAGGGCATTGGTAAGGGTGGATTTTCCGGCGTTGGGCCGGCCCACCAGCACCGAGAAACCGGCGCGATAGCCGCCGTAGGCCGCTTCGCCGTCGGACTTATTCTGCTTGCTCACGTGGTACTCCCTGCTGGATTGGTGCTGCCTCGCGGAGGAGGTCTTGAAGGTCAGTTTCTTCCTTTGGAACCGCGGAGGCAATGATGTGGCTTACCCGGTTCCGCCGGCCCTCCAGCCGGTCCGCGCGGAGGGACAGGCCGTGGACCTCGACCGTGCTGCCGACGATCGGCACCCGCCCGATGGCCTTGGCGAGCAGGCCACCCACGGTGTCCACCTCGTCGTCGTCGAGCTCGAGGTCGAACAGTTCGCCGAGGTCGTCGATGCTCATCCGCGCGCTCACCCGGTAGGTGCCGTCTCCGAGCGCCACCGCCTCCGCGCTTTCAGTATCGTACTCGTCGACGATCTCGCCGACGATTTCCTCGATCAGGTCCTCAAGGGTGACCAGCCCGGCCGTTCCGCCGTACTCGTCGATGACGATCGCGACGTGCGTCGATTCCTTCTGGAGTTCGCGCAGCAGCTCGCTGACCGGCTTGGAATCCGGCACGTAGCGAACCTCCCGGGCCAGGTCGTCGACGACCGGGGGTTCCACCCCGGGGCCCAGGTTGTGGAGGACCTCGGCCACGTCCTTGAGGTACACGATGCCGAGAATCTGGTCCGTGTTCTCGCCGATGACCGGAATCCGGGAATACCCGGAGCGCAGGAACAGCGACATGGCCCCGTGCAGGCTGGAGCCGCAGTCGATGAAGACGATGTCAGTCCGCGGCACCATGACGGAGCGGACGAGGGTGTCGCCGAAGTCGAAGACTGACTGGATCAGTTCCGCCTCGTTGTCCTCGATCACGTCGGATTCCGTGGCGCGGTCGACCAGTTCACGGAATTCCTCTTCACTGAAGAAGGCTTCGTCGTCCGCCGGCGCCCCGGGGGCCACCGCGCTGCCCACCAGGGCAAGCCATCCCGGAATGGGACCGAGCACTGCGCACAGGAAACGGATGAGCGGCGCCGCGAACCGGACCAGGCTGGCGGAGTGGACGCGGCCGAGTTGGCGGGGCGAGACGCCGACGATCACGAAGCCAAGCAGCGCCATGATGCCGGTGGCCGCCAGCCCTGCGAGCCAGACGTTGTCCAGGAGACTGGACAGCAGCACGGCCACGGCGACGGCAGAGGCCATCTCGAACCAGATCCGCCAGAATCTCAGGGCGCGCATGTGGGCGACAGGCTGTGCGAGGATGCGTTTCAGCGCCGTGCCATTGCGCTGCAGGACCGCCTGTTCAGCGTCGTGCCGGGGCAGGTAGTTGAACGCGGACTCCGCCGCGGTCAGCAGTGCGGCAAAGCTGAGGAACACCAACGCCATGCCGGCGAGGATCAGTGGGGTCACTGAATCGTCTCGGACGGGGCGTCCTTGCCGGTGAAGGCGGACAGCAGCTCGCGCTGGAGGCCGAACATTTCTTCCTTCTCTTCCGGTTCGGCATGGTCGAATCCGAGCAGGTGCAGGATGCCGTGCGTGGTGAGCAGCAGCATCTCGTCCTGGGTCGAGTGGCCGGCGTTCTTCGCCTGGACCTCTGCTACCTGCGGGCAGATGGCAATGTCGCCAAGCATGCCCTCTGGCGTCGGCTTGTCCGGTGTGCCCGGCGTCAGTTCGTCCATCGGGACGGACAGTACGTCGGTGGAACCGGGTTCATCCATCAGCTCGATGTGCAGCTTCTCCATGGCGGGCTCATCCACCAGCAGGATGGACAGCTCCGCCTGCGGGTGGATGAAGAGGCGTTCGAAAATGAACCTGGCGAGCGAGACCAGCTGGGATTCGTCGACCGCCACGCCGGATTCGTTGTTGACCTCGATGCTCATGGGTTCTCGCCCCGCTTTTCCCGGGTGACCGAGTGCTTGACCCGGTTTCTCTGGATGTCGTCCCAGATGCTGTAGGCATTGACGATGTCTCCCACCAGGCGGTGGCGGACGACGTCGGACGAGTCCAGGATGGTGAAGTTGACGTCCTCGATGCCCTGCAGAATCTCTTCCACGATCCGCAGCCCCGAACGTGTCCCGAACGGCAGGTCCACCTGGGTGATATCACCGGTGACCACCATTTTGGAGCCGAAGCCGAGCCGCGTGAGGAACATCTTCATCTGTTCGGGCGTGGTGTTCTGGGCCTCGTCCAGAATGATGAAGGCGTCGTTGAGGGTCCGGCCGCGCATGTAGGCCAGGGGCGCGACTTCAATGGTGCCGGCGGCCATCAGGCGCGGAATGGACTCGGGGTCCATCATGTCGTGCAGGGCATCGTAGAGCGGGCGCAGGTACGGGTCGATCTTGTCGCTGAGGGTGCCGGGCAGGAATCCGAGCCGCTCCCCCGCTTCGACGGCAGGGCGCGTCAGGATGATGCGGGTGACTTCCTTCTGCTGCAGCGCCTGGACGGCCTTGGCCATGGCCAGGTACGTCTTGCCGGTGCCGGCAGGCCCGATCCCGAAGATCACGGTGTTGGCGTCAATGGCGTCCACGTAGTTCTTCTGGTTCAGCGTCTTCGGCCGGATGGTCTTTCCGCGGCTGGAAAGGATGTTGTGGGTGAGCACATCCACCGGGTTCTGCAGCGACTGGCTCCGGAGCAGGGACACGAGCTGCTGCAGCACGGCGGGGGTGATGACCGTACCCCGGGAGACGAGGCCGCGCACTTCGTTGAGCAGCCGCATGATCCGGGGGACATCGGCGGACGGCCCGCTGATCGAGAGCTCATTGCCGCGGACATGGAAGTCCACGGCCGGGAACTGGGTCTCAATGTAACGCAGGGCTTCGTCATGACTGCCGAGGGACTGGACCATCTGGTCGGAGTTGTCGAACAGGACCACCTCCGTCCGCAACCCGGGGAGGGAGTGTGGGAATTCGCCTGCGGGGCGCTCTCCGGCGCCGATCCGGGCTTTACTGTTCGCTGCTTCAGTCATGGTGTCGGCCCGCGGGCCTCTGGTCCCCTCCAGTCGGGAATGGTCTGTCCCCCTGATCCGGCCCGACGGCGGTGCTCGCCTTCCGGTCCCGGGTTCAGCGGGTCCTTCCATCTTACGCCAGCGCCGGGCGGCCCATGCGACGGCAGCGCCGGGAAATGCCGGCCACCGGCGGGCCGCATTTCCCGGCCTTAGATATCAACTTCGTATCGGCCTCATATCGTTCCCGTTGCAGTTCCGCTGGCCGGCCCCAAACCGCCATGCTGCGCGGGGACCGTATGCCATGCTGGGAATCGGCCGCCCGGCGGGAGTAATCCCGGCGGGGTGGCTGACCATGGCGGGGGCTGGTCATTTCGGTCAGGGCGAAGGAAGGAAGCAGCCATCAGGCAGCGTGGAACCAGTTCGAAGCCAGCCGGCGGGCGGCGCATGCGTCCGGGCGCGCTGCTGCTGGTGCTGCCCGCGGCGTTTCTCCTGTCCGGCTGCGTCGCCACTCCCCAGCCCGGCGTCACCACTGCGAATACCCCCTCCCAGTTCCAGTCGGGTCCGGCCGCGCCCGGAGCGCCGACGACGAGCGCTCCGCTGGAAACCACCCAGGCCTCCAACAAGGCTCCCGTGTACTGGATCGGCCGGAGCAATGACAGCATGTTCCTCTACCGCGAGTTCCGGGACGTTCCGGAGCAGGACAACCCCGTCACCCGCGCGCTCCGGGTCATGATGTCCGAGAAGCCGCTCGATCCGGACTTCTTCACCCCCTGGCAGAATCCCAAGAAGATCGCCACCTCCATCTCCGGCAAGAACGTCATCACCGTGGACCTTTCGGATGACGCCTTCAACAGCAACGTGGACGCGGCGATGGCCGAACGCGCGGTCCAGCAGCTCGTGTACACCGCAACAGCAGCCGGTGCCAGCGCTGGGCTGATCGACGCCGGGCAGCAGATCCAGGTCGTGGTGCTCGTCGACGGTCATACGGACTATGTCGCGTTCAACCATGTCCGCCTCGGATCGCCGACCTCCCGCAGCTCCGGCATGGTTGCCCCGGTCTGGATCATCGACCCCCAGGAAGCCACCTCGCTGGAGGACGGCGCGGTCAAGATCAGCGGCAGGAGCACCGTCCCGGGCGGGCAGCTCCGCTGGGAGATCTTGCGGATCGACGGAACCGTCAAGACGAGCTACCTGAACGGGACCGTGACCGCGTCCACCGATGCAACCCAGTCCGGGCTGTTCACCCTCCCGGTGAACCTGGGTCCGGGGAACTACGAGGTGAGGGTGTCCCAGCTTCAGGACGGCAACCCGTCCCAGGACCTCAACGTCGACACCCGCGGCTTCACGGTCAGGTAGCGACCAGCGGCCGTTATCCGGGGCGTCAAGCTGCGGCGCGCGGCGCCCGCGGGAGCGCCGCTACCAGCGGCCCAGGATGTCGCTTGCCAGCACGGTTGCGGCCGGGCCGGCGGTGGACGAGCGCAGCACGTGATGCCCGAGCAGCGCGGTGACGGCACCGGCGTCGCACAGTCTCGTCACCTCACGGGGGCTGATGCCGCCTTCCGGGCCGACGATCAGCAGCACCTCCCGGGCGGCCTCCGGCGCGCCGGCGGACCCCGCATCGGTGTTTGTGCCGGCTGCTGCCCGCCAGGACTCCAGCACCTGCCGCAGCGGACGCACGGCATCCTCGTGCAGGATGACGGCCAGACCTGCTGCGGCGACAGCCGCCTGCAGCCCGGCGCCGTCGACGGCCGGGCGGACCTCCGGGATCCAGGCGCGGCGTGCCTGCTTGGCGGCTGCCGTGACCACTGATTGCCACTTGGCATGGGCCTTCGCCGCCCGTTCGGCCTTCCAGCGGACGATGGAGCGTTCCGCCTGCCACGGGACGACGGCGTCGATCCCCAGTTCGGTGGCGGTTTCGGCCGCCTGTTCGTCCCGGTTGCCCTTCGCGAGGGCCTGCACCAGCACCAGCCGGATGTCCGGCCGCGGTTCCGCGTTCAGCCGGGCGCACTCCACCGTCAGCTCGCCGGACGCGACGGCGGCCACGGATCCCGTGAGCCGCTTGCCGGCGCCGTCTGCGATATCCACCGTTTCACCCACGGCGAGGCGCTTTACCGTGACCGCGTGGCGGGCCTCAGGGCCGTCCAGGACAAAGAGGGAACCGGGGACCTGCTGGTCCAGGGTTCCCGGGGCGGTGAAGAAGACCGGGTTGCTCACCGCTACAGGTTACCGAGCCGGTCCCGGAGCTTGGCGAAGACTCCGCCGCCCGCAGCGAGCTTTCCTTCGGTGAACTGTTCGCCGCGCAGTTTCGCCAACTGCCGGAGCAGGTCCTCCTGGGCGGCGTCGAGCCTCGCCGGGGTTTCGACCTGAAGGTGGACCTTGAGATCGCCGCGGCCGTAACCGCGCAGGTGGGTGACGCCGAGTCCGCGCAGGGTGATGACCTCGCCGGACTGGGTGCCGGCCTTCACGTCGATTTCCTGCTGGCCGTCGAAGGTGTCGAGGGTCAGTTCGGTGCCGAGCGCGGCGGCCGTCATCGGAATGTTCAGGCTCGCGTGCAGGTCGTCGCCGTCGCGCACGTAGCTGGCGTCGTTGTTGACCCTGATCTCCACGTAGAGGTCGCCGGCGGGGCCGCCGGCGGGGCCCGCCTCGCCCTGCCCGGAGAGCTGGATGCGGGTGCCGGTGGCGACGCCGGCCGGGACCTTCACGGTGAGGGTCCGGCGGCTGCGGATCCGGCCCTGGCCGGCGCACTCGTTGCAGGGATCCTTGATGACGGTGCCGAAGCCTTCGCAACTGCCGCAGGGTGCGGTCGTCATGACCTGGCCCAGGATGGACCGGACGGCACGTTGGACCTGGCCGCTGCCGCCGCAGATGTCGCAGCGCACCGGGTGGGTGCCTGACCGGCAGCAGGAGCCCGCACAGGTGGGGCACGTGACGGCGGTGTCCACTTCGAGCTTCTTGTTCACGCCGAACACCGCGTCGCGGAGCTCGATCCGGACGCTGATCAGCGCATCCTGCCCGCGGCGCACCCGGGAGGAGGGACCGGCCTGGCCGCCGGCGCCGAAGAAGGTGTCGAAGATGTCCTGGAAGGCGAAGCCCTGGCCGGCGTAGCTGCCGCCGCCGAAGCCGTTATCGGTGCCGTTCTCGTTGCCGGTGGTGTCGTAGACCCGGCGTTTCTGCGGATCGGAGAGGACCTCATAGGCGTGGGTGACGGCCTTGAAACGGTCTGAAGCGTCGTCGCCCGGGTTCACATCGGGGTGCAGGGTCCGCGCAAGCTTGCGGTAAGCCTTCTTGATCTCTTCCCCGGTTGCTTCGCGGGAGACTCCAAGAACGTCGTAGTGGCTGCTCAAAGTTCGTATCTCTTCCTGGTTGTACTGCCTGTTTGGGGGCAAGAAGTCTGGTCAACAGCGGCACGTCGGCCTGCTGCGTGGACGGTCAGGGCCCGAGGATCCGGGAAAGGTAGCGGGCCACCGCACGGACGGCGGCCATCGTGGTCGGATAGTCCATCCGGGTCGGACCCAGCACGCCGACCTTCGCGGTGGCGTCCGGGCCGTAGCCGGTGGCCACCACCGAGGCCTCGGCGAGCCCGTCGTAGGGGTTCTCCCGGCCGATGCTGACGGTCACCCTGCGGGGATCCGCCGCCATGTCGCTGAGCAGGCGGAGCATCACCACTTGCTCTTCGAGGGCTTCCAGCACCGGGCCGATGCTCAGCGGAAAGTCCACGTTGGAGCGGGCCAGGTTTGCCGTGCCGGCCATGACGATCCGCTCTTCGCGGCTGCTCGTGGCCACTGCTTCGAGACCCCGGGCCAGCGCCTGGGCCGCGGTGCGCCGTGCCGGCGGGCAGCTGGCGATCACGGACTGCAGTGACTGCGGCAGCAGGTTCAGCGACGTCCCGGACAGGCTGGCCAGGAACCGCGTCCGGAGTTCCGCGACGGCCTCGTCCGGAAGGTCCTGGCCGACGTCGATCACCCGCTGCTCCACCTTGCCGGTGTCCGCAATCAGGACCACCAGCACCTTCCGTGGTGCCAGCAGGACGAATTCGACATGCCGGACCTTGGCGCGGCTCAGATGCGGATACTGCACGACGGCGACCTGGTTGGTCAGCTGCGCAAGGAGCCGCACGGTCCGGTCCAGGACGTCGTCCAGGTCGTCGGAACCTTCCAGCAGGGCCTGGATGGCCCGGCGTTCCGCCGGAGAGAGGGGTTTGACGGCGGAAATCTGGTCCACGAAGAGCCGGTAGCCCTTGTCCGTGGGAATCCGTCCGGCGCTCGTGTGCGGGGCCGTGATGAGGCCTTCGTCTTCCAGCGCTGCCATGTCATTGCGGATGGTGGCGCTGGACACGCCGAGGTGGTGCCGTTCCACGAGGGCTTTGGAGCCAACGGGTTCGCGGGAATGGACGTAGTCCTCCACGATGGCGCGCAGCACTTCCAGTTTGCGTGGTTCGCTCACGCTCCACCTCCAATCGGCTTTCCCGCATACGGTGCCGCCCGGTCCGGCCGCGCCTGGCTGGCGGTCCGCAGAGAGCAGGGTTAGCACTCGACATGCCTAAGTGCTAACCAGTCTAATATGAGTCGCCGCGTTGTTAGCATTGGATTCGCTCCAGGCGTTGTTCCCGGGGCGGGTGTTTTCGGGCACAGCCCGCCGTGTCACTCCAAGCGCAAGGCAGTGTGTAACAGATGTCGTACCAGAACTGGGGACCGCAGGACCTGTCCGCCCCCGCCAAGTCCCGGCTGCCCGAAGTCCCGGTGGAACGCGGGATGGTGCTTGAGGAGGTCCAGTCCGGCTGGGTCGGCGCCGTCACCCGGGTCGAGAAGTCCGGCGGGATGCATGTGGTGGCACTGGAGGACCGCCGCGGCAAGTCGCGGTCCTTCCGGCTCGGCTTCGGCTTCCTGCTGGAGGGCCAGCCGGTCCGGCTGATGCCACCGGCCCCAAGGCCGGCCCGGGCCCCGGCCGGAGGCCGCACCGCCTCCGGATCGGTCCGGGTCGACGGCCAGCGCGCCCAGGTGGCCAAGGCCAGCCGCATCTGGGTGGAGGGAAAGCACGACGCCGAGCTGGTGGAAAAGGTCTGGGGCGACGATCTCCGGGTGGAAGGCATCGTCGTCGAGCCGCTGCACGGCATTGACGACCTCTCCGCCGCCGTCGCGGCGTTCCACCCTGGCCCCGGACGCCGCCTCGGCGTACTCGTGGACCATCTGGTGCCCGATTCCAAGGAATCCCGGATCGCCGACGCGGTGATGGCGACCCCCGGCGCGGCCGGGAACGTCCTGATCGTCGGCCATCCGTACGTGGACGTCTGGCAGGCCATCCGGCCCGCGGTTCTGGGAATCGAGAAGTGGCCGGTGATCCCCCGCGACACGGACTGGAAAACCGGCATCCTGACGGCCTTCGGCTGGCCGCACAGCACGAAGGAGGATATCGGCCTGGGCTGGCAGAAGCTCCTCGGCGCCGTCCGCAGCTACGCGGATCTGGAGGCCTCCCTGCTGGGCCGCGTGGAAGAGGTCATCGATTTCCTGACGGTTCCATGAGGTCCCGATCCTTGATTCGGCCTCCGAGCAAGTATTCTGGGATCGGCGGCTGCGCATCCGGCGCGGCCCCGCAGCTCCAGGCAACGACGCATCACAGCAATCCGAAGGACGAAACCGTGGCAGATGACGCACGCGAACACACGGGCAACCAGGCCGGCCATGGCCAGCCCCCGTACCATGGCGTTCCCGCCAACGCGCTGCCGCTGACGGCCAGCGAGGATCGGCAGTGGGCCACGCTCGCGCACTTCGGCGGCATCCTCGGCTGCGTACCTTCACTGCTGATCTACCTGATCTTCAAGGACCGTGGCCCGTTTACGGCGCAGGAGTCCAAAGAAGCCCTCAACTTCACGCTGCCGCCGACGATCGCCGCCGTGGTCGCGAACCTGCTGGTCTTCGTCCCCGTGGTGGGAAACATCTTCGCGGTCCTCGCCACGGTGATCTGGATTGCGGTCACCTGCTTTTCCGTCGCGGCGGGCATCCACGTCAACCGCGGCCAGCCGCACCGCTACGACTTCAACCTGCGCTGGATCAAATAGCGCGCAGGGCGCCGCAGCGGCGCAGTCCGGCGCGTAGGTCCGGCCTCCAGCGGCCCTGTCTGGTCAGTCCGGTCTGCTGAGTCCGGCCCGGTCAGTCCGGCAGGATCCTGCGGACCACGGCATCGGCGAGCAGCCGGCCCTTGAGCGTGAGCACCAGCCGGCCCTTGAATGCCGCCGCCGGCTCCACCAGGCCGTCGGCAATCAGCCCCGCCACCGAGTGCCGGCCGGTGTCCCCCGGACCGCCCAGGCTGTTGATCTCCAGCCCGGTGTTCAGCCGCGCTTCGAGCATGACGCGCTCCACGGTGCGGGTCTCCGAGTCGAGGGTTTCCCGCCCGGCGGCCGGTGAGAGCCCGGAACCCAGCCGGTTCGCGTAGGCGGTCGGGTGCTTGACGTTCCACCAGCGGACGCCGCCCACATGTGAGTGCGCCCCCGGGCCGATCCCCCACCAGTCGTCACCCCGCCAGTACGCGAGGTTGTGGCGGCAGGCCTGTTCAGGCGTGCGGGCCCAGTTACTGACTTCGTACCAGCCGAGGCCGGCGGCCGAAATGAGCTGGTCGGCGAGTTCATACTTGGCGGCGTGATCGTCGTCGTCGATCCCCGGCACTTCCCCGCGGCGGATCTGGGCGGCGAGCTTGGTGCCTTCCTCGACGATCAGCGCGTAGGCGCTGATGTGGTCCGGGCCGTAGGACAGCGCCGTCTCCAGCGAATAGCGCCAGTCCTCCAGCGACTCCCCCGGGGTCCCGTAGATCAGGTCGAGGCTGACCGCCAGGCCTGCTTCCCGTGCCCACCGGACCACCTGCGGCACGCGGCTGGGGGTGTGCGTCCGGTCGAGGACCTTCAGCACGTGGGGGACCGCCGATTGCATGCCGAACGAGACGCGGGTGAAGCCGGCGTCGGCGAGCAGCTGCAGGGATTCGGGGGTGACCGAGTCGGGGTTGGCTTCCGTGGTGACCTCGGCGCCGGGCGCGAGGCCCCAGGCCGAGATCGCGGCGGTCAGGATACGCGCCAGGTCCTCGGCGGGCAGCAGCGTGGGCGTCCCGCCGCCGAAGAAGACCGTTCCGAGCGGACGCGCTGGCAGGCCACTGTTGGTCAGTGCCCGGGCGGCGAAGTCAATCTCTGCGATGGCCGTGCCGGCGTAGGCGTCCTGTGACGCCCCGCCGCCGAGCTCTGTGGCGGTGTAGGTGTTGAAGTCGCAGTAGCCGCAGCGGACGGCGCAGAACGGGATGTGAACGTAGAGCCCGAAGGCCCGCCCGGCGGCGCCCTCCAGCGCCTGGGCGGGCAACAGCCCGTCCGGCGGCGCCGGGTCGCCCAGCGGAAGAGCGCTAGGCATGGGACCCGCCCGGCTGATTTTGGACAGTTCTAACCGACACTGCTACTTCTTGTCTAACCGACACTGCTACTTCTTGGCCTTGTCCTTGGATTCGTCCGTGGTGAGGGCTGCGATGAAGGCTTCCTGGGGGACCTCGACGCGGCCCACCATCTTCATCCGCTTCTTGCCTTCCTTCTGCTTTTCCAGCAGCTTGCGCTTTCGGGTGATGTCACCGCCGTAGCACTTGGCGAGCACATCCTTGCGGATGGCGCGGATGCTTTCACGGGCGATGATCCGCGAACCGATGGCGGCCTGGATGGGCACTTCGAACTGCTGGCGCGGAATCAGTTCGCGCAGCTTGCCCGTCATCATCACGCCGTAGGCATAGGCCTTGTCGCGGTGCGTGATGGCGGAGAAGGCATCAACCTGTTCGCCCTGGAGCATGATGTCCACCTTGACCAGGTCGGCGACCTGATCGCCGTCGGCCTTCCAGTCCAGCGAGCCGTAGCCGCGGGTCTTGGACTTGAGGATGTCGAAGAAATCGAAGACGATTTCGGCCAGCGGCAGCCGGTACCGGATTTCCACCCGGTCCTCAGAGAGGTAGTCCATGCCGCCGAGAACGCCGCGCCGGCTCTGGCAGAGCTCCATGATGGCGCCGACAAACTCGCTCGGCGCAAGGATGGTGGCGGAAACCATCGGCTCGCGGACTTCGGCGACCTTGCCGGAGGGGTACTCGCTGGGGTTGGTCACGTGGACGATCTTCTTGTCTTCCAGCGTCACCTCGTATTCCACGTTGGGGGCGGTGGAGATCAGGTCCAGGTTGTATTCGCGTTCCAGGCGCTCGCGCGTGATTTCCAGGTGCAGCAGGCCCAGGAAACCCACGCGGAAGCCGAATCCCAGCGCGGCGGACGTCTCCGGCTCGTACACGAGCGCCGCGTCGTTGAGCATCAGCTTCTCCAGCGCATCGCGGAGCACCGGATAGTCGGTGCCGTCCAGGGGATACAGGCCGGAGAAGACCATGGGTTTGGCATCCGCATAGCCGCTGAGCGACTTCGTGGCCGGTTTGGCCAGGTTGGTGACGGTGTCGCCGACCTTGGACTGGCGCACGTCCTTAACGCCGGTGATGAGGTAGCCGACTTCGCCGACGCCGAGGCCCTTGGAGGGGGTGGGCTCCGGGGAGCTGACGCCGATCTCGAGGAGTTCGTGGGTGGCGCGGGTGGACATCATCTGGATGCGTTCGCGGGGGTGCAGCATGCCGTCGACCACGCGGACGTACGTCACCACGCCGCGGTACGTGTCGTAGACCGAGTCGAAGATCATGGCGCGGGCCGGGGCGTTGGGGTCGCCCACAGGGGCGGGCAGGTCGCGGACGATCTTGTCCAGCAGGACCTCGACGCCGGCGCCGGTCTTGCCGGAGACGCGGAGCACGTCGTCTGGATCGCCGCCGATGAGGCTGGCCAGCTCCGCCGCATACTTCTCGGGCTGCGCGGCCGGGAGGTCGATCTTATTCAGCACCGGGATGATCGTGAGGTTGTTTTCCATCGCCAGGTAGAGGTTGGCAAGGGTCTGCGCCTCGATGCCCTGAGCGGCGTCCACGAGAAGCACGGCGCCCTCACAGGCCGCGAGTGAACGGGAGACCTCGTAGGTGAAGTCGACGTGCCCGGGGGTGTCGATCATGTTCAGCGCGTAGCTGGTGCCGTCGAGCTCCCACGGCATGCGGACGGCCTGGGACTTGATGGTGATGCCGCGTTCGCGCTCAATGTCCATCCGGTCCAGGTACTGGGCCTTCATGTCACGGGACTTGACGACGCCGGTGTACTGGAGCATCCGGTCGGCCAGCGTGGACTTGCCGTGGTCAATGTGCGCAATGATGCAAAAGTTCCGGATGGTGGCCGGATCTGTTGCGGCAGGCACCGGGGCGGTGCGGGCCATGGGAGACACGCAGGGTCCTTACTGTTGGCATTACTGTTGGCATTTGCACGGTCCGTGCGGATGGTGGTGACATCCCGCGACGTGCCGCGTATCTGAACTTATAGTCTCCCACGTCCCGGCGCGGCGAAGTGCATTAGTGCCCTCCGCGACCGGGCGGCCCCGCTGGTGGCCCCGGTAAGGTTTCCCCATGGCATTGAACCTGCGCGTGATCGGCAACGCCGTCCGCACCACCCTGCGCCTCCTGGACCGGCTGACCGGCTCTGTATCCGGCAGCTCCGGCACGCTCTCGGCGGCCCCGGCCCCGCCCCGCGGTACGAGCCCCGCGCCGCGGGGAAAAACGGCTCCGGCGCGGGCGAAGACGGCACCCCGCCCGGGGAAGTCCGCCGGCGCGGCGGGTACCGCCGGGAACTACCCGGGGGACTTCCGCGGAACCGGGGCCGTCCGCTACACTCCCTCCCCCAATGGCCTTCCCGAGCCCGGTGAGGTGGTCTGGACGTGGGTGCCCTATGAAGAAGACCATTCGCAGGGCAAGGACCGCCCGGTACTGCTGGTAGGCGACACCGGGGGCTACCTGCTGGGGGTCATGCTGACCAGCAAAGACCATGACAACGGTGGACGCCGCGCCGAGGATTACGTGGACATCGGCACCGGGCCCTGGGACCGGCAGCGGCGCCCCAGCGAGGCAAAACTGGACCGCATCCTGCAGATCAACCCTGCAGACGTCCGGCGGGAAGGGGCAGTCCTGGACTCCGGCCGCTTCAGCCTGGTCGCCTCGGCCCTGCGGACCCGTCACGGCTGGTCCTGACCGCTTGCCCTCCCGGATCGCTCCCGGACCGGCGTCTCTGCTATGATTTACAGCTGTGTGTCCGTGCAGGTCGACGGCCACATATGGTTGGTCGCCATAGGTATCCCCACGCCGCTCAGTCAATGGCCAATCTGAAAGCCCTCTAGACCATTTTCCGCATTGAAAAAGAGAGTTCACACGTGGCTAATATCAAGTCCCAGAAGAAGCGCATCCTCACCAACGAGAAGGCTCGCCTGCGCAACAACGCAGTCAAGTCCGAGCTGAAGACGGCCATCCGCGCCGTCAACACCGCCGTTGAGTCCACCGACAAGGATGCCGCGGCTGTTGCACTGGTTTCTGCCAGCCGCAAGCTGGACAAGGCTGTCAGCAAGGGAGTTCTTCACAAGAACAACGCTGCAAACCGCAAGTCCGCGATCTCCAAGAAGGTCAACGCGCTGTAAGGTTTCCAGTTCAACTGAACTGATGAATGTGGCCGGCCCCCTCACGGTGCCGGCCACGTCCAGTTAAAGCCACTGCCAGAATGGGTTGGCACTACCATAAACCGGCTCAGACTCGTCCCTGGCCCGGCCAGGGCGCCGGCTCCGCTCGGGGACGGGATCATCCGCCGCCCAGGAGTGCCTCAGCGGCGGACCGAGGTCGCTATCACGGTCACGGCATGTTCCACGGCGTAGACGGGGTCCCGGGAGAGTCCCTTGACCTGCGCGTCCGCTTCAGCCGTCACCTGAATGGACCGGACCAGTCCCTCCGGCGTCCAGCGGCGCACCTCGCGCTGCGCCTGCTCGACCAGCCACGGCTGCATCCCCAGCTGCTTGGCAATTTGGGCCGATGAGCCCTGTGCCCCCGCGACCTTAGCCAGGCTGCGCAGCTTTGAAGCCAGCGCAGCTACCAGCGGAACAGGGTCGGCGCCGGTGGCCAGGGCATGCCGGAGGGTGGACAGCGCCAGCGGGGCATTCCCGGCGAGGGCAGCATCGGCGACTTTGAAGGCCGTTGCTTCCACGCGGCCGCCGTAGTACCGGTCCACCATGGCGGCGTCCACTCCGGTTGCGGCATCTGCGATCAGCTGGGTGCAGGCAGCCGCCAGTTCCGCCAGGTGCGCGCCGACAGCGTTAACCAGTGCGTGCACCGCGTCGGGGTCAATGCGGCGGGCCGCGGCCTTGAACTCTCCGGTCACGAAGGCCACCTTGTCCGCGTCTTTCTTCAGCGGCTGACAGTCAACCACCGGCCAGCCGCCCGCCTTGATGGCATCCAGCAGCTTTTTCCCACGCACGCCACCGCCATGGCGGAGGACCAGTACAGCATCGGGTTCGGGGTGCGCCAGGTACTTCAGCGCGTCGGCCAGGAAGGCGTCGTTCATGGCCTCGAGCCCCTCGACTTCGATGAGCTTCCGCTCACCGAACAGGGACGGGCTGACATTCATCGCGAGCGAGCCCGGCTCGTAACTGCCGGCACTGAGCCGGCTGACTTCGACATCGGGCGCGGCCGCGCGCACCTGGGAGCGGACCCGGTCCATCGCGCGGATACCCAGGTAGTCCTCCGGACCGCCGATCAGCACGACGGCCGCCGGCGTCACATCACGCCAGGTGGCCGTGATCGTCGCGGCGGTCCTGGGGCGTTGGGTCTGGGCAGCAGCCACTCGTGATTCCTCCGGGAAGTTCGTTTGCAGACTCTAAGCGTGCCACGGCCCGGGCGGTCCACCAAGCCGCGTTGGACGCGTCCGACCGGCCCCTGCAGGCCGGGGTGGCCGCACGACAGCCCGGTGAGGATGGCGACCGTCCGCCTCTGGGCCGCCACTGCCCGTGCGACGACGGCGGCGGGGTGCAGGACCAGCCACACCGAGGTGAGGACCGCCACGGAGAACAGCACCATCGTGGCCATGCCATAGGGGCCCTCCGGCCAGGGCAGGACGGCCCCGGGGAGATCCGCAAAGAAGCGTGCTATGCCGGCGACCCCGCCTGCGAAGACCGCCGCAACCGCCAGCGGAGCCGCGGCGAGCCCGGGCGAAATCGGCACGAGCGGTACGGCGGCCGTCCCGAACAGGGTGACCGGCGGGACCAACGCGGAGGCAACAAGATTTGCGGCCAAGGCGTAGGTCGAGAACTGAGGCTGAAGGAGGACAATCGCCGGGCCGCAGAAAACCTGCGCCGCCAACGGTACGGCAAGTCCGGCAGCCGCCCAGCGCGGCACAGCCCTGGGCAGCCAGGACATGATCGGCCTTCCGGTCACCACAATGCCCAGCGTGGCCAGCACCGAAAGCAGGAACCCGAAACTCGTGGACAATCCCGGATCCGTCAGCAACAGGCCAATAACGGCAAGGCACAGGAAGCTGAGACCGCCTCCGGTCCGGCCGCCGACCAGGGAAACGAGACCGATGGCGCCCATCACGGCGGCCCGCAGGACGCTGGGGTCCGGTCCCACCATCAGGACGAACATTCCCAGCCCGGCGAGGCACACGGCTGCGGCGGCAACCCGGCCCAGGCGGAGGCCGCGGGCGAGCAGCAGGAACACCCCCAGTATGATGCTGCAGTTGGCCCCGCTGACGGCCGTAAGGTGGGTCATTCCGACCGTTTTCATCGAGCTCTCCAGGTGCGGGTCGAGGCTGCTGGTGTCGCCCGTGACCATCCCCGGCAGCAAGCCCGCGGCGTCCCCTCCGAAGCGCCCTGCTGCACTGGCCAGGTCCTCCCGCAGCGACCTGGCACCCTGCTGCAGTGGGCCCGGGTCTGCCAGCGTTCGCGGCGCCGAGGAGGCCGAGAGGACGGCCGCCGCGATTTGGCCCGGCTCCGCCGGTCTGAGTTTTCCGGTCGTCCGGATCCGCTCCCCCGGCAGGGCGTGTTCCCAATCCGGGCCACCCAACACCAGCACACCGGCGGCCGCCCGGATCCTGCGGGCGTCCCAGTCCATGGCGACCAACATGGCCGGTACGGCCCACCGGTCGGCCAGTCCAGACCGTCCCGGCGACGAGAGCCGCCGCGGGGCACCGGCAACGACGACTTCAGCCACCACCGGAGCGTTGGCCGCCACAGCGCCTGCCAGGTCCGCATCGTGGCGCTGAGCCGAAGCAACGGCTGCGTGCGAGCCCGCCACGGCGGAAAGCAGCAGCGCCACCGCCGCAGTAGCCAACAAGCTGCGGGGCGCCGACCCGCTCCGTCCGGATGATTCGGTGGTGGCGGTCCGGCCTCCTGCCCGGGCCGCGACACGCAGCAACAACGCTCCGGAGCCTGCCAGAAGCGCAGCGCACAGGACAGCGAGTGCGCCGGGGTCCAGCCAGCCTCCGGCGGCCGCTGTGGCCCAGGCCAGGAGCGCCGCCGGAACCAGCCGCAGGTCCGTCCGGCGTGCCGGCTCCCCGGAATGCTCCGGACCGGAACGGTCCGGAGCTGTGGCGGCCAGCTGCCGGTCCCTCAGCCAGACGCGGATGTCCGCACGTCCGGCCCCTGCCCGGGTGCCCGCCCGGGCACGTCCTTCCCCTGCCTGGGCAGGTCCGGCCAGTCGCGGCGGTGTCGTGCTGGCAACGCGGTGCCGGGTGTCGCCGCGGCCGGCTGACGGCGGACCGTCGACCGCTGCGTCAACGTACCGTTGCCAGCGGCTCTGCCGCGCCATCAGACCCGCACCAGCGGAAGCAAGGTCTCAAGCAGCTTGGGCCCCACTCCGTCGACGGCATCGAGCTCGTCCACCGTCTGGAAGCGGCCGTGTTGCTTGCGCCAGTCCACGATGCGCTGGGCCAGAACCGGCCCGACGCGGGGCAGCGTGCCGAGTTCCTCGACGCCTGCGGTGTTCAGATTGATCCTGGTTCCGCCGGCCGCACCCCCTGGTCCGGCACTCCCCGTGCCGGCGCTCCCGGAACCGCCCGTGCCGGCGGCTTGGCCGCTGGAGCCGGCGGCTTCGCCGGACGAGGCCTCCGGCTGCCCCCGCTCGGGCACGACGATCTGCTGGCCGTCCTCGACAACCGCGGCGAGATTGAGCCGATCTGGTTCTGCCGAGCCGGTGGTGCCGCCGGCCGCGGTGAGGGCTTCGTGCAGGCGGCTCCCCGCCGGCAGCTCGACCACGCCAGGACGTACCACCGCGCCGGCCACATGGACAATGATCCTCGTCGGCTCTGAGCTCGTGCCATCCCGGGCCTGCGAAGACTCGGGGCGGGGCCCTGCGTTCTGCTGTTGAACGCCGACTGAGGACACGTCTCCCAGCGGGACCATCTCCGGCGCGCCGGTCACCGCACGCCACCAAAACCAGCCGCCGAGCACGGCGGCAACCGCTCCGAGCAGGGCGGAGGCCCTCAGGCCGGTGCGGCTCCGGACTCCGGGCGCGGCCGGACTGTGTCCCGGCGCGGCCCGACCGAGTCCCGGCGCAGCCGGACTGTCTCCGGTCGCAGCCGGACGGGTTCGGTCAGGCTGGTCCGCGACGGGGTCGGCCGCCGGCATGGGCTCCAGCAGGCCGTTCCCGACCCCGCTGCCATCCGGCGCGCCGAGCATGGCTGACAGCCGGTGCCGGGCAGCGGGAACGCCGGCGGGCAGTTCAGTTCCGGGCTTCCGGTGTGACAGGCTCCGGCGTGACATAGGACCAACGGTAGGAACTCCCCGCCCGTGTTCCCATCCCGTGCCGGGTCTATGTGGAAAGCAGTCCGGACAAGGCCGGCGGAGTACTGCTCTCCCCCACAATCACAGCCAGCACCCCGAGGCCGGCATGGGCGGCCAGCGCGGCCGGGAGGGCGCTGATCTGCGCCGCCGGACAATCGGGCAGAGCGACGGCGAGCCGCGCCGCGAGCCGTTCGGCCTCCGGCTGGTTACCGAAATGGTGAATGGCGATTCTGGCGTGCCCGACCGGCCTGGCCGCGACGTCGGCTGCGACGATCTCCTCCAACCGCGCCACGGCTTTGGCGGCGGACCGGACTTTTTCCAGCGGGACGATCTTCCCATCCTCGACCGCAAGGATGGGCTTGATGGAAAACATGGTGCCCCACAGCGCAGCCGCCGCGCCGATCCGCCCTCCCTGGCGCAACTGCTCAAGACTCGGAACGTAGAAGTAGACCTTGGTGAGGGCCAGCCGTTCCTCGGCGAAAGCGCGGACGTCCGCCGCGTTCCTGCCCTCCGCCGCAGCGACGACAGCGCTCTGGACCCCCATCCCCTCTGCCATCCCGACGGTGCGGGAGTCCAGGACCTGCACCGGGATAGCGACCCTGCCGGCCGCGAGGCGGGCGGCGTCGGCCGTTCCGGAGAGTTCGCCGGAAATATGGACGGACACGACCGATTCAAAGCCGCGCCGCTTCGCCGCCAGATACGCCTGTTCGAACTGTCCGGGGGAAGGCCGTGACGTCTTGACCGACCTGCCGCAGGCGATGGCCACGGCGATCGTCTCGGTGATGTCGTCCTCACCCTCACCGTAGATTTCCGCGCCCACCATGACGGGCATCGGCACTACGGTCAACCGGCCGTCGACCGTGAAAGCCCGCACCCACTCGACAGGCAGGGCGGCCGCCGAGTCTGTGACCACGGCAGTCCGCACCGAGCCGGCGGAAGGCACGGAATCGGCTCCGGAACGGGTGGCCGGACGGAGCCGCGTAAGGCGCTCCCTCAGCCACGGCCATCCTGCTGGCTCGCGGTCGGGCACAGAGCACCTCCTGCTCTCCTGGTCAGTACGTTTGAGCCGGCCGCCCGCATGCGCCGGCGGCCGCTGTTGATTGCCCTGTCCGGTTTATGCCGGGACGATGTTGACCAGCTTAGGCGCCCGCACGATGACAGTGCGGATCCCGCGCCCCTCGAGGGCGCGCTGGACGTTCTCCGACGCCAGCGCCAGCTCGCGCAGTTCGTCCTCGCCGATTCCCGCGGCAACCTCAAGGCGGTCCCGCACCTTGCCCTGAACCTGCACGACGGCGGTGACCGTGTCCTGCACCAGGAGCGCCTCGTCGTGCGCGGGCCAGCCGGCGTTGGCTACGGAGGCCGGGTGACCCAGCACGTTCCACAGATCCTCGGCCGTGTATGGCGCAAACAGGCTCAGGATGACCGCGACGGCCTCGACGGCCTCGCGGACCGCCGGGTCCGCGCCGCCGGCGCCGCTGTCGATGGTCTTGCGGGTCGCGTTGACCAGCTCCATCAGCTTCGCCACGACGACGTTGAACTTGTTGTTGTCCAGCAGGGCTTCGGCGTCGGCAATGGTGCGGTGGGTGACCGTGCGCAGGGCACGGTTGCCGGTGGAGAAGTCGACGCCGGGCGCGCTCGTGACGTCCTGCCCCAGGCGCCAGGCGCGGGCCAGGAACTTCGCGGAGCCCGACGGCGAGACATCCGCCCAGTCGACGTCGTCTTCCGGCGGGGAGGCGAAGATCATTGTCAGGCGGACCGCGTCGACGCCGAATTTGTCCAGCTGCTCACTGAGGTCCACACCGTTGCCCAGCGACTTGCTCATGGCCTTGCCGCCGTTGAGCACCTGGCCCTGGTTCAGCAGGGCCCGGAAGGGTTCGTCGGCCTCGATCAGGCCCAGGTCATGGATGACCTTGGTGAAGAACCGTGCGTACAGCAGGTGCAGGATGGCGTGTTCGACGCCGCCGACGTACTGGCCGACCGGCATCCAGTCGTTGATTTTCGCGGGATCGAAGGGACCTTCGGTGTACTGCGGGGACACGAACCGCAGGAAGTACCAGGACGAGTCCACGAAGGTGTCCATGGTGTCGGTGTCCCGCTTGGCCGGGCCGTGGCAGTTCGGGCACTCGATGTTGACCCAGCTCTCCGCGGCGGCCAGCGGTGACGTGCCCTTCGGGGACAGGTCCTCGCCGCGCAGCCCCGCCGGCAGCTCAACCGGAAGCTGCTCGTCCGGGACCGGGACCTCGCCGCAGGCCGGGCAATGGATGATCGGGATCGGTGTGCCCCAGAAGCGCTGCCGGCTCAGCAGCCAATCGCGCAGCCGGAAGTTCACGAACTTCTCCCCCGTGCCCTGCTCCTGCAGGATCTCGATGGCGGCCGGGATGGCCTCTTCCTTCGGCAGTCCGTTCAGCGCGCCCGAGTTGACCAGGGTCCCTTCACCTGTGGTCGCCTTCCCGGTGACAGCGGGATCTTCTTCACCGGTGTCCAGGACCGGCCGCACCGGCAGGCCGAAGGTCCTCGCGAAGTCGAGGTCGCGCTGGTCATGGGCCGGCACCGCCATGATGGCGCCGGTGCCGTAATCAGCCAGTACGTAGTCGGCGGCCCAGACCGGCAGCTTTTCGCCGCTCAGCGGGTTGATGGCGTAGCGGCCGGTGAAGACGCCGGTCTTCTCCCGCTCGGTGGACTGGCGTTCAATTTCCGAGAGGGCCTTGACCTGTTCGCGGTAGGCGGCCAGGGCCGCGGAGTGCTCCCCGGTCACCAGCTCGAGGGCCAGCGGGGCATCAGCGGCGACGACGAAGAACGTGGCGCCGTACAGGGTGTCCGGCCGGGTGGTGAAGACCGTGACATCTTTGGCGGGCTTCTCGCCGTCGGCCTCGATCACAAAGTGGACATGTGCGCCTTCGGAGCGGCCGATCCAGTTCTTCTGCATCGCCAGAACCCGCTCGGGCCAGTGGCCGCGCAGTTCGTCCATGTCGTCCAGCAGACGGTCAGCGTACTCGGTGATCTTGAAGTACCACTGGTTCAGGGACTTCTTGGTGACGGGAGTGCCGCAGCGCTCGCAGGCGCCGTTCACGACCTGCTCGTTGGCGAGCACCGTCTGGTCCCTGGGGCACCAGTTAACCGGCGAATCCTTGCGGTACGCCAGGCCGCGCTCGTAGAAGCGCTTGAACAGCCACTGCGTCCAGCGGTAGTACTCCGGGTCCGAGGTGTGGATCCGCCGGGACCAGTCGGCGGAAATGGCGTAGCGCTTGAAGGATGCGGCCTGTGTCTCGATATTGGCGTAGGTCCACTCGCTGGGGTGGGCGTTGCGCTTAATCGCGGCGTTTTCCGCGGGCAGACCGAAGGAGTCCCAGCCGATCGGGTGCAGCACGTCGTAGCCCTGCTGGCGCAGGTAACGCGCGACGACGTCGCCCATCGCGAACGCCTCGGCGTGGCCCATGTGCAGGTCGCCGGACGGGTAAGGGAACATGTCCAGCACGTAGCGGGGTTCCCTGGAACCGTCTTCGAGGGGCGTGAAGACCTTGAGGTCCTCCCAGACCTGCGGCCACCTGGCTTCCATCGCCGCAAAACTGTAGGCACCCTCTTCCGGGCCGTCCGTTCCGACTCCTGCTGTTCCGGTCTCTGTCTCCGGCTGAACGCTCACTGCTGGCCTCTTCTGTTCTTCAAGCCTGATTACCGTCAAGTCCGTACTTCCGGGGCCGTCCCGCTCTGGCCCCTGTCCCCTGCTGCCGGCCCGAAAGGGCCCCAGACACACAAAAGCCCCTCGACGCGGAGGGGCGGCCGCTCGACAGTCCGAGTTCTCCTCGGGATGCCGGGCGGCTAGCTAAGCAGAAGGTTCGCACGCATACATCTACTTTAGCGCCTCCGGCTGGTCCGCGGGCGGCACGCGCGGCCCCGTCCGGCCGTTCCGGCCGTGTCCCTGTCGGGAGCGAAGCGGGACAGCAGCCTGACGGGAGCGGCCCGGCAGGCCGGAAGGAAATTTCCCGGACCTGATGCGCATTCAAATTGTTATAAACGTATCACTTGGAAAAAGAGCGTATGTACTTTAATATCCGCGTCGGTGGCGGCGAGTACAGAAAATGGCCTTCCGAGTAGTCCGCACTAATTAGCAGGTAGAAAATAACGCCCATGCCAGTAATCCCAGGCCTCGTTTCGGGTAGTCCGGTAGCCGCTGCGAAAGATACAACACTTTGACGGTTTAGGTGCATCGAAAACCGGCCGGATGGAGTAATTCCGACAGTCTTGCCAAACGTTGCTAATAGGAACACTATTCTCCCAAGGTCCCTGGGGGGATTCGTATAAGGTCTCGGGTTGAGGAGTCTGTCATGTATCTATTGAGTGTTTCTGTTCTGCAACAAATATTTCTGCTGTCCGGGCGCAACACCGCCCTCGGCAGCCACCAGGAAAAGGGCTAGCCATGTTTGGCTGGGTAACGCGGTTCAGTATCCAGTTCCGCATCCTGGTACTCGCCCTCGCGGCCGGGCTCATTGCCCTTGGTGTTGTTAACGTTCCGCACATTGCGGTGGACACCATGCCTGAGTTCGCACCGGCGCATGTTGAGATCCAGACTGAGGCCTTGGGCCTGTCCGCTGTTGAAATTGAACAGCTCATTACTTCCCCGATGGAGGCCGATCTCCTCAATGGAGTGGCGTGGCTGGATGAGATCCGGTCGAAATCCGTACCGGGGCTGTCATCGATCGAACTCGTTTTCGAGCCCGGCACGGACCTCCTCCGCGCCCGCCAGCTTGTGGCGGAACGGATGACGCAGGCGCACGCCCTGCCTAACGTCTCGACTCCGCCGCTCCTCATGCAACCGATGTCCTCCACCAGCCGTGTGCTGATGGTCCGGTTGAACTCCAAGCAGCTCTCCGGCATCGAGATGTCCGTCCTGGCGCGGTGGAAGATCAAGCCGCGGCTGATCGGCATTGCCGGGGTGGCAAACGTGTCCATCTGGGGCCAGCGTGAACAGCAGCTGCAGGTTGAGGTCACTCCCACCCAGTTGCGCGACAAGGGGATCACCCTGGAACAGATCATCAGGACCACCGGCAATGCCGTCTGGGTTTCACCGTTGACCTTCCTTGAGGCCTCGACGCCGGGCACCGGCGGTTTTGTAGAGTCACCCAGCCAGCGTTTGGGCATCCAACACGTCCTTCCGATCCGCACCCCGGCCGATCTGGCCAAGGTAAGTGTGGAGGACGCGCCCCAGCCGATGGTGCTGGGCGACATCGCCCAAGTCAAGGAAGACCATCAGCCCCTGATCGGCGACGCCGTCGTCGGCCAGGATGCGGGCCTGATGCTGGTTATTGAAAAGTTCCCAGGCACCAGCACAGTGCAGGTCACCGAGGCTGTCGAGGCAGCCCTGAGGGACATGGAGCCCGGGCTTACCGGCGTCGAGATCGACACCAGCGTGTTCCGTCCCGCCACTGCCGTCCAGGACACCGTGGACGGTCTTGGCGTAGCGCTGTTGATCAGCCTGCTGATCGCAGTGGCGCTGTTCTGGCTGCTCTTCCGTTCCTGGCGGGTCGCCGTGATCGCGCTCGTGGCGATCACCACCACCGTCATGACGGCGGCGGTAGTGCTCCACGCACAGAACGCCACGCTCAACATCACCATTCTGCTCGGCATCCTGCTCGGCGTTTTCCGTGATCGTGGGCGACATCGTGGAGGATGTCCAGGCACAGCGGCGTCGGCCACTGATCACTGTGGCCACGGAAACGGATGCCACCCTGAGGTCCCGCATCATCAACGTGGTCCGTGGTGTCCGCACGCCGCTCTTCCACGCCTCACTTATCATGCTGGTCGCCCTGCTTCCGACGCTGTTCGTGACCGGTGTCGGCGGCTCCTTCTTCCAGCCGCTCTTCTGGTCGCTGGCGCTGGCTCTTGCGGCCGGGCTGCTTGTCGGCCTCGCCGTGACGCCCGTACTGGCGCAGATGCTGCTGCCCCGGGACACTGCAACCCGCCCGGAGTCTCCAACCGCAGGACGCGCGCGTGCCTACTACGGCCGGGCCGTGGAAGCCGCCCGTTCCCGCCGCGCCCTCAGTCTGGTCGCCGTTGCCGTCATCGGTGTACTCGGCCTCGCCGCCGGATCCCAACTGATGGCCAACCGGCAGCTCGTTCCCACCCTGCCGGACAGGACCCTGCTGGTTCAGTGGGACACCGCGGCCGGTACATCCACTGACGAGGTCCGCCGGATCGCATCCAAAGCCTCAGAGGAACTGCGGGCAGTGCCGGGCGTAACCGGCGTTGGCGGCCATATCGGCCGGGCCATCACCTCGGACCAGGTTGTCGGAAACAATGCAGCCGAACTCTGGGTGTCGGTTGCCGCCGATGCCGACTTCAGTGAAACAGAGCAGGCAGTCCGGGACGTGGTCCAGGGCTACCCGGGTATCGCCCATAACGTCTCGAACTACTCGCAGCAGGAAATCGGCGACAGGCGCAGCAGCATGGAACCGGGCTTTGCGGTCCGGGTCTACGGCACGGAGATGCCGGTCCTGCGCGAAAAGGCCGAAGAGGTCCGGAAGGCACTCTCGAACATCAGCGGCGTGCAGAACCCGACCATCAATGCCACGCCCATGACGCCGATCGTCGAGGTCGAGGTCAACCTCGAGGCGGCACAAAGGGTCGGCATCAAGCCCGGCGACGCCAGGCGCGCTGCCGCCACCCTGATGCAGGGTGTCATCGTCGGCAACCTCTTCGAGCAACAGAAGGTGTTTGAAGTGGTCGTACGCGGCGCGCTCGACGTCAGGGATGACCTGACCAGCATCCGTGAACTGCTCCTCGATACCCCCGACGGCGGGCACGTCCAGCTGGGCGCGATCGCCGCGGTCCGGATGGTCCCCAACGAGGTAGTCATCGAGCACGACGCCACCTCGCGGCGGATCGACATCGTAGCCGACGTCAGCGGACGGCCCTTGGCCGACATCCAGCGCGATATTGAAGCGGCAATAAAGCAAATCCAGTTCCCGCTTGAATACCACGCGGAGATTCCCGCGAAGTACAGCGAGCTGCGCGCTGCCGACGCTGTGGTGCTCTGGGTTGGAGCGGCCGCCCTTGTGGGCATCCTGCTTCTGCTCCAGACAGCAGTGCGGAGCTGGAAGCTGGCCCTCGCCGTCTTCCTGGCACTGCCGGCCGCGCTTGCCGGCGCGGCGGTGGTCGCGTGGATCGGTGCAGCGTCGCTCTCCTGGCTCTCACTGACCGCGTTTGCTGCGGTGCTGGCCATCGCTGCGCGCAACGCGACCCTGTTGTCAGCCAGGGCGGATGAGCTGTGGCGTTCCGCGCCGCACACGTCCCGTTCGGAGGTCGTTCTGACGGCAGCCCGGGAGCGGGTATCGCCGGTCCTGAAGTCAGCCCTCATCCCAGTCGTGGTCCTGATACCACCGGCTCTTCTCGGAGGAACCGTCGGCCAGGCCTTGATCGTCCCGATGCTGCTGATCATTGTGGGCGGCCTCCTTACCACGACGCTTGTGGCGCTGTTGGTGTTCCCTCTCCTGACCCTGTGGTTCGGTCCCCGCACCGCACCCGAAGAGTGGTCGGAAGTCTACGAATCGGAAGTCCCCGTTCAGCCCGTTATGCAGGAAAAGGTGGAAGCAAAATGACCAGCCAAAAGCCCCAACGGCGCCTGCCCCTGGCGGCCGCTGTCTGTGCAGCCCTCGTGTTCTCCCTCCCGGCCTGCGCCGCGCCCGTCGCCGCCCCGGCAGCCGTGGGTGAAGCCCCGGCCAAAGTGGAGAAGAACGCAGCCACCGGCATCGCGAAGCTGACCCTTACCCAGCGCGGCGTGGATCGGCTCGAACTCAAAACCGAGCCCATTACGGCGGGCACGGGAACAGAGGTCCTGATTCCCTACGGCGCCCTGATGTACGACGCCGAGGGGAAGACCTGGGTCTACACCAGCCCCGGCCCCCGGGTCTACGAGCGCCAGGGGATCACCGTAAGCCGGGTGGAAGCCGGTGTGGTCAGGGCCACCGCCGGTCCTCCGGCGGGAACCCTGGTGGTCACGGTAGGCGCGGCTGAGCTGTTCGGCGCCGAATTCAACACGGGCAAATGACATGCGCCGGATAGTCGCCGCAAGCCTGAGGTTCAGATCAATCATCGTCGCGATGGCGGCGGCGCTGATGATCGTAGGCGGTGCGCAACTCAGCAGTGCCTCGGTGGACGTGTTCCCCGAGTTTGCCCCGCCGAAGGTCGAGGTCCAGACAATCTGCCTGGGACTCACCGCCGCCGAAGTCGAAGAACTCGTCTCCGTTCCCCTGGAAGAGGCCTTCAACGGCATCGACGGCCTCGACCATATGCGGTCGAAGTCCGTCCCCCAGCTGTCGTCGATCGTGATGGAATTCGAGAACGGCACGGATCTGCTCAGGGCCCGGCAACTGGTGTCAGAGCGGATGGCGGCGGTCATCCCTACCCTGCCCACCTGGGCATCGCCGCCGATGATGCTGCAGCCGCTGTCCTCGACCAGCCGTGTCATGAAAATCGGGCTGTCCTCGGACACCCGGTCCCTGATCGAGATGTCCATGATTTCGTACTGGAACATCAGGGCTCATCTGCTCCGGGTGCCCGGCGTGGCCAACGTGGCGATCTGGGGCGAACGCCTCCAGATGCTTCAGGTGCAGGTTGATCCTGCCAAGCTGGCGGCCCACAATGTCACACTGGAAACGGTCATGACCTCCACTGGGGACGCCCTCGATGCAGGGCTGCTGCAGTATTCCCCGGGTTCCATCATCGGAACCGGCGGAGCTATCGAGACGCCCACCCAGTCCCTGGGCATCCGGCACGTCCAGCCCATCACGTCGCCGGAACAGCTGGCGAAGGTGGCGGTGGCGGACCGTGCGGGCCAGGCCCCGCTCCTGCTCTCCGACGTCGCCAACGTCGTGGAAGACCATCAGCAGCTGATCGGTGACGCGGTCATCAACGGTGGTCCCGGGCTCATGCTGATCGTCGAGAAGCTCCCCTGGGGCAACACGCTCGAAGTGACGCGTGGGGTCGAAGAGGCGATGAAACAACTCGAACCCGGCCTTACCGGGATCGCTGTGGACACCGCCATTTTCCGGCCGGCGACCTTCATCGAGGAATCCCTGGGCAACCTGGGCGTGGCTCTGTTGCTCGGATGCCTTCTGGTCATCCTGGTGCTCAGTGTCTTCCTCTTCCAGTGGCGGACGGCCCTGGTCAGCGTGACGGCCATCCCGTTGTCACTCACGGCCGCGGCCCTCGTGTTGTATTGGACCGGAGGCACGATTAACACGATGGTGCTTGCGGGGTTGGTGATTGCCGTCGGGGTGGTCGTGGACGATGCGATCATCGACGTCGAAAACATCGTCAGACGGCTCCGGCAACACCGGGCAAGTGGCGGCACCGAAAGTACTGCCAGGGTGGTGGTCAACGCCTCGCTCGAGGTCCGCGGACCGATTGTATACGCCACCCTGATCATCGTTGCTGCCACGGTGCCGATCTTCTTCCTGGACGGGCTGACGGGGGCGTTCTTCCGGCCCTTGGCCACTTCCTACACCCTCGCGGTGATGGCATCCATGCTCGTGGCGCTCACGGTCACTCCGGCGCTGGCGTACATCGTCCTCCGGAACGCCAAACTGGAGGATCGCGACCCGCCAGTCGTGCGGGTGCTGAAGCGCTGGTACGCCAGCGCGCTCCGCCCCATCGTCCGCCGACCCGTTCCGGGGTACCTTGCCCTGGGTGCTTTGGGCGTCGTCGGCATTGTGGCGGCCCCACTGCTGGGCCAATCGCTGCTGCCGTCCTTCAAGGAACGGGACTTCCTGATGCACTGGCTCACGCAGCCCGGCACGTCCAACTCGGAGGAAGTGCGCGTCAGCGAGCTGGCCTGCAGGGAACTCATGACGATCCCGGGGGTGAACAATTGCGGGGCGCACACCGGACAGGCCTTCAACGCCGATGAGGTGGTGGGCGTCTACTTCGGTGAAAACTGGATCAGCGTCGACCCCGCGGTCGACTACGACGAGACACTCGCGGCAGTTCAGGAAGTGGTCGACGGCTATCCGGGCATAGTCCGAGACGTCCAGACCTACCTTAAGGAGCGCATCCGCGAGGTCCTGACAGGCACTGGTTACGCCGTCGTCATCCGCGTGTACGGCGACGATCTGAATACCCTGAAAAAGGAGGCTGACAAGCTCAAAACCATCCTGGCCGGCATCGAGGGAGCAGTGGGGGCGAAGGTCGCGCTCCAGGCGAGCATTCCACAGGTCAATGTGGAAGTGAACGTGGAGGCCGCTAGCCGCTACGGGCTGAAGCCGGGCGACATACGCCGCGCCGCAGCCACCCTGGTCGCCGGCGAGGAAGTGGGCGACATCTACCGGGACGGCAAGGCCTACGATGTCCAGGTGTGGAGCCCGCCGGAAATCCGGACAAGCGTCACGGACATCGAGAACCTCCCGCTCGATACTCCGAGCGGGCAGAAGATCCGGATGGCCGATGTCGCATCGATTGCGGTCAAGCCCACGCCGAACGTCATTGAGCGTTCGGAGGGGTCCCGGCGCATCGATGTCAGTGCCAACGTCAAGGAAGGCGATCTGGCGAAGGTTGTCGAGAAGTTGGAATCCGAGATGAAGTCGGTCGAGTTCCCGGTCGGCTACGAAGCGGTTGTCCTCGGTGAATACGCAGAGCGCCAGGCCGCCTCGCAGCGGCTCATGCTCTACTCGATCGGCGCGGTCATCGTGGTCTTCCTGCTGCTCCAGGCGGCGTTCCGCAGTTGGCGGCTTGCCGTACTGTCCATTTTGACGCTGCCGGTCGCCCTCGTGGGCGGTATTATCGCCGCGCACATGAGCGGCGGCATCCTCTCCCTGGGGTCGCTGGTCGGCTTCCTGACACTGATGGGCCTCGCGGCCCGCAACGGCATCCTGCTCATCAACCACTGCCAGCACCTGGAACAGTTCGAGGGCATGCCCTTCGGCAAGGACCTGGTGCTGCGCGGAGCTGCCGAGCGGTTGGCCCCGATCCTCATGACCACCCTGGCTACCGCCTTGGCCCTCGTGCCGTTGGTGGTCATGGGCAATATTCCCGGTCATGAGATTGAACACCCGATGGCGGTGGTGATTCTGGGCGGCCTCGTCACGTCGACGCTGGTCAACCTGTTCATCGTCCCCTCGCTGTACCTGCGGTTCGCCAAGAAGGGTCCGGCACGTCAGCGCCCGCCCCGTCAGCCCGAACCAGTCGGGGCGTCGGTCTAGCCGCGGTCACACCAGGAGCAGGCAGACAAGAAGAGCTCCGGCCGGGAACCCGGCCGGAGCTCTTCTGTGCTGAACAGCTTTACTTCACGTCCTCGTCGACCCAGTCCATGGACTTGCTGACGGCCTTCTTCCAGAGCCGCATCTGACGCTCCCGCTCCGCCTGGTCCATCTGCGGTTCCCAGCGCTTGTCCTCGGACCAGTTGGCCGAGCACTCGCCCAGGTCCTTCCAGAAGCCGACGGCAAGCCCTGCGGCGTAGGCGGCCCCGAGGGCGGTGGTCTCGACGACCTTCGGCCGGATCACCGCGACGCCGAGGATGTCCGCCTGGAACTGCATCAGCGCATCGTTGGCAACCATGCCGCCGTCGACCTTGAGCTCCGTCAGCGGCACGCCGGAATCCGCGTTGACGGCGTCGAGGACCTCGCGGGTCTGGAAGGCGGTCGCCTCCAGCGCCGCACGGGCGATGTGATTCTTGTTCACAAAGCGGGTCAGGCCGACGATCGCGCCGCGGGCGTCGGAGCGCCAGTAGGGCGCGAACAAGCCGGAGAATGCCGGAACGATGTAGACGCCGCCGTTGTCCTTAACCGAAGCGGCGAGGGTTTCCACTTCCGGGGCGCTGCTGATCATGCCGAGATTGTCACGCAGCCACTGGACCAGCGACCCCGTGACGGCGATCGAGCCCTCCAGCGCGTAGTGCGGAGCCGCATCGCCGAGCTTATAGCCCACCGTGGTCAGCAGCCCGTTCTTGGAGTGCACGATCTCCTCACCGGTGTTGAAGATGAGGAAGCAGCCCGTGCCGTAGGTGTTCTTGGCCTCGCCGGTGTCGAACGCGGCCTGGCCGAAGGTCGCCGCCTGCTGGTCACCCAGGATGCCGGCAACAGGAACCTCACGCAGCAGTTGGGAGGTGTGGACCATGCCGTAGACCTCGGAAGAGGACTTGATGGCCGGCATCATGGAGGCCGGAACACCGAAGGCGTCCAGGATCTCCTGGTCCCAGGACAGTGTCGCCAGGTCCATGAACATGGTCCTGGACGCGTTGGTCACATCCGTGACGTGCACGCCGCCGTCGGTCCCGCCGGTGAGGTTCCAGAGCACCCAGCAGTCCGTGTTGCCGAACACCAGATCGCCGGCCTCAGCCTTGGCCCGGGCACCTTCGACGTTGTCCAGGATCCACTTGATCTTGGTGCCGGAGAAGTAGGTCGCCAGCGGCAGGCCCACCTTCTGTTTGAAGCGCTCCGGTCCGCCGTCCTTGGCCAGCTCATCGACGATCGGCTGGGTACGGGTGTCCTGCCAGACGATTGCGTTGTAGATCGCCTTGCCGGTCGTCTTGTCCCACACGACGGCGGTTTCGCGCTGGTTGGTAATGCCGACGGCGGCAATGTCATGGCGGGTCAGGTTCGCCTTGGACAGGGCCGAGGCAATGACTTCACGGGTGTTGTTCCAGATCTCTGCCGGATCGTGCTCCACCCAGCCGGCCTGCGGGAAGACTTGCTCGTGCTCCATCTGCCCGGAGGAGACGACGTTGCCGCTGTGGTCGAACACGATGGCGCGGGTGCTGGTGGTGCCCTGGTCAATGGCGATTACATACTGGTTCATGTTGACGTCCTTGTCTACTGTCCTGCGGTTATGGGGGGTACTGACGAGGGGAAACTAGGCCGCGGCGGTGGCGATGATCGGCACCACGAGGGCGACGAGCCCGGCGATGCCCCCGCCAATCAGCGGTCCGACGACCGGGATCCAGGAGTAGGACCAGTCACTGGAACCCTTCCCCTTGATCGGGAGCAGCGCGTGCGCGATCCGGGGGCCGAGGTCACGGGCCGGGTTGATGGCATAGCCCGTGGGTCCACCGAGCGAGACGCCGATACCCACCACGAGCAGGGCCACCGCCAGCGGGCCGAGCCCGGAGGGTGTCCCGCCGAAGGTCAGGATGACAAACACGAGGACAAAGGTGCCGATGATTTCCGTGGCCAGGTTCCACGGGGTGGAGCGGATCGCCGGGCCGGTGGAGAAAACGCCCAGCTTGTTGGCGGGCTCAGGCTCGGCGTCGAAGTGCTGCTTGTGGGCCAGCCACATCACCACGGCGCCCAGGAAGGCACCGGTAAGTTCACCGCCGAAGTAGGTGAGCGTGGAGGCGAAGTCGACAGGAACGCCGGGGGCGTACTCCCGCTTGCCGTTGAGCAGCAAGCCGAAGGTGACGGCTGGGTTCAGGTGTGCCCCGGACCTGGCTGCGACGTAGACGCCGGCGAAGACGGCAATGCCCCATCCCCAGGTGACCATCAGGAACCCGCCGTTGTTGCCCTTGGTGCCTTTGAGCGCAACGTTCGCCACAACGCCGCAACCCAGCAGGGTCAGCATTGCGGTACCGAATACTTCGGACAGGAAAACTATTCCAAGAGACATCTTTGACTCCTCTATTTTCTGTTGTCAGCCCCTCGCGATTTGAAGGGCTGTTGGGCCGGCAGCGTGTGGGCGCCGCCGGCCGGCAACTGCGCCGGTCCCGTCATGGGCCCCGCAGTCCTGGCGCCCGGACGTCCCCCGTCCGGGCGCCGAGGTTTTGTCAGGAGACCAGGCTGTGAACCTGGACTCCGTGGAACCGCTTGAGCACCTCCTGAGCGTGGCTGATCTCGGAGGCTCGCGTTGCCGTGTCCCAGCCCAGCGGGCCGGACAGGATTTCGGCAACCTCGTTCAGCAGCTCGCCGGTCACCAGTCCCCGGAACGCCAGGGACGTGCGGCGGATCAGGACATCGACCAGGTGCCCGATCTGCTCGTTCTGTGCCATGAATTCGAGTTCGCGGACGCTGAGTTCGCGGGTGGAGTGCAGCAGCCGGTCGGCGCTGCCGGCGCTGCCGCTGTCACTGTCACTGTCACTGTCCAGGAAGCGGATGACGTCCTCGGCGCGGGAGCCGTAGCGTGTGAGCAGGCCGGCGGTACGGTCCGCGTCGCGGCGGTCCGACATGTGCTCCTTGATCCAGCGCTGGACGCCGTCCTCGCTTTCCGGGAATCCGGCGCCGCCGCCGATGGCGAGCTTCGCCGTCGAGACCTTGCGCTCCATGCCGAGTTCGGCGAGGACGTCGTTACTCAGGTGCTCGGCCAGGGCGCGGAAGGTGGTCCACTTTCCGCCGACGAGGCTGAGCACGACGGCGCCGCTGCCGCCGGCTCCCCCGGCCAGCCGCGCCGGGGCCGAACGACGCTCGATGCGGTAGTCCCGGCTGACGAAGCCCGGCTGGGTCGCGTCGTGCTTGGGCAGCGGACGCACCCCGGAGAAGGTGTAGACGATCTGTCCCCGGTCCACCTGGATGTCGGGGAAAACGTGGCCGATCAGGTCAAAGAAATAGTCGATCTCGGACTCCGTGCAGACAGCTTCCTCGGCCATGTCCGCGTCGACGTCCGTGGTTCCGACCAGGACCCGGTCCCCCATCGGGTAGATCAGCACAATCCGTCCGTCGGTTGTGCTCAAAGAAGATTTCGCGGCCGTTGCAGGCCGCGAGCAGCTCCGGGTGGTCCAGGACGATATGCGATCCCTTGGTGCCGCCCATGAAGGAGGACGCCGCACCCAGGGCTTCATTGGTCAGATCGACCCAGGCGCCCGTGGTGTTGACGATTACGTCCGCGCTGAAGTCGAAGAGCTCCCCGGTAAGTTCGTCGCGGAGCCGGACCGTACTGCCGGGCCCGGAACCGGCCGCTCCTTCCATCGAATCGAGCGAGACGTAGTTGCTGGCGCGGGCCGTGCCCCCGGAACCGCCGGCCCGTTCGCCGTCCTGCAGCACGTCGAGGGTGAGCCGCTCCGGGTTGTGGACGGAAGCGTCGAAGTACGTGGCGGCATATTTGATGCCCGGATGCAGCCGCGGCAGCTCCGCCAGGGCCCGCTTGCGCCCGCGGAACTGGTGGCGGGGTACCGTTCCGCCGTCGCGGGAGAAGAAGTCATAAAGGCTCAGTCCCAGCTTGATCAGGAAGGCGCCGCGCTCCTTGGGTGCACCCTGCTGCTTGTGGGTCAGGAAACGAAGCGGCGCCGCCAGGACGCCGGAAAAGGTGCTGAAAACGGGGATCGTGGTCTGCAACGGTTTGACGTAATGCGGAGCGATGCGCAGCAGCCGGTTGCGCTCGACCACAGATTCCCGGACCAGCCGGAACTCCCCGTTTTCGAGGTACCGGATGCCGCCATGAATCATGTGCGAGGAGGCACCGCTGGCGCCCTGGCAGTAATCGCCGCGCTCCACGAGCGCTACATCCACGCCCTGCAGGGAAAGGTCCCGGAACGTGCCCACTCCGTTGATTCCGCCGCCGATGATCAGCACCTGGGCCTTCGGTCGCATCCGCAGCCTCTGCACCGGCGCGCGGGTGCTTGCCGGCCGGTGGTTGCGGGCTGAATCCTTCTGTCCCAAAACTGCTCCCTTGGGTTTGGCTCTGCGCGGCGCGCCCCGTGGCGCGTCGCCGTTCAAGACTATTGTTTGGAATAATGGAAAATGGAGTCAAGCTCTATGCACAAACGTGCAGAACGGAAGATCCGAATTGAGTTCACGCCAGTCCGACGCCCTCCGCGCCGCCCAGCTGTACTACCTCCAGGACCTGACCATGGACGCGATCGCGCGGGAACTCCGGACCTCCCGGTCGACCGTGTCCCGGCTGCTCTCCTCGGCGCGGGAATCCGGTCTGGTGCAGGTCCAGATCCGCAATCCGCTGGACACCGGCCCCGAGCTGGAGCACATGATCCGGGCCGAGTACAAGGTGGACGTTCATGTCGTTCCAGTGGTCGACACTCTCAATGAGGCGGAAACACTGGACAGAGTGGCCATGCAGGCGGCCCGCACCATCGGCCCGCTCGTGGATTCGAACGCCATCATCGGTGTCGCCTGGGGCTCAACCCTGAGCGCGGTCAGCCGGCATCTGACCCGGAAGATCACCCATGACAGCGTGATCGTCCAGCTCAACGGGGCCGGAAACATGCAGACCACCGGCATCACCTACGCCTCGGACATCATGCGCCGCTTCGGCAGCGCGTACGGGGCACGGGTGGAGCAGTTCCCGGTGCCCGCGTTTTTTGACCACGCCGCAACAAAGAAGGCGATGTGGAATGAGCGAAGTGTGCAGCGCATTCTGGCAATGCAGGCCCGGATGAGCATCGCCATCTTCGGCGTCGGATCCGTCGACGCCGACTACCCCAGCCACGTCTATGCGGGCGGCTACCTCGACGAGGACGACCTGGACATCCTGGCCAGCTCCGACGTCGTCGGTGACGTGGCGACCGTGTTCTTCCGCGCGGACGGTTCCTCGGACGGAATCGTCCTCAACGAGCGGTCCACCGGGCCGGACATCGCGCAGCTGCGCCAGGTCCGGCGGCGGATCTGCGTGGTATCCGGGGCGTCCAAGATCAACGGGCTGCGCGGGGCGCTCGCCGCCGGTCTGGCCACGGACCTGATCCTCGATGAGGCCAGCGCCCGGCGGCTGGTACGGTTCGACGGCGTCTCCTGACCGGCGGACAGGCAGCGACGTGGGGGTCCGCGACGGCCTGTCCGCGGCGGCGCGGCCGGGGCAATGGGTAGAGTCGTTGCTATGAGAATCTCCCCCCGGACGACCCTGAACAACGGCGTGCTGATCGACCGGCTGGGATTCGGGCTCTACAAGGTCCCGCCCGGGAAGGCCACCGGGCTGGTGACCATGGCACTGGAAGCCGGCTACCGGCACTTTGACACCGCAGCCATGTACGGCAACGAAAGCGGAGTCGGCAGGGCCATCGGCGGCCTCGCCGGGTCCGAGCGAGCCGGTGGCGGGTCCGGCGAATTGTTCCCCGCCCTGTCCCGCGAGGACCTCTTCGTCAGCACCAAGGTCTGGAACGACGATCACGGATACGACGCGACGCTGCGGGCGTTCCATACATCCATGGCCAACCTGGGACTGGAGTACATCGACCTATACCTGATCCATTGGCCCTGCCCCCGGAAAGGGCTGTTTCCGGAAAGCTACCGCGCCATGGAAACGCTCTACCATGAGGGCAAGGTCCGGGCGATCGGCGTGTCAAACTTCCAAGCCGACCATCTGGACCGGCTGATGGAGACCGCGGAAGTGGTCCCGGCCGTCAACCAGGTTGAGCTGCACCCCTGGCTGCAGCAGGCTGAGCTGCGGAAGAAACACGACGCACTCGGCATCCGCACGGAGGCCTGGAGCCCGCTGGGCCGGGGACAGGTGCTCCACGACCCGGTGATTCTGTCCCTGGCCGCCGAACATCGGCGCACGCCGGCCCAGATCATCCTTCGTTGGCATCTTCAGCTGGACAACATCACGATTCCCAAGGCCAGCTCCTCCGACCGGATCCGGGAAAACCGGGCGGTGTTCGACTTCGAACTCTCCGCCACGGATCTTGCCGACATCGCAGCGGTGGACCGCGGTTTCCGCACCGGCTCCCACCCCGACAACGTCAACTAGGACCCAACCGAATGGACACCGTGGACACCGAGTCCTCCCCTACGCCCCTGTTCAGCAGCGACCTCGAGCGACGCACCGTACCCGCCGAAGTGGTCCTGGGCGGCGCGCGCGTGGCGTGCTGGAGCTACGAACCGCTCCGCGTCACGCCCGAAACCAGGACGATCCTGGTGATCCATGGCTTCCGAGGTGACCACCACGGCCTGCTCCGGGTGGCCGACCAGCTCCCCGAGATGCGCCTGATCATGCCCGACCTCCCTGGCTTCGGAGGCTCCGCGGCGTTCGAGGCAGACGAACACAGCGTGGAACGCTACGGACGCTTCATCGCCGAGCTCATGGCCGCGCTGGACCTGGGCCCGGAGACGGTGCTGCTCGGCCACTCGTTCGGGTCGATCGTCGCGGGCCATTTCGTGGCGGCCAACCCGGGGGCCGTCGCCGGGCTGATCCTCATCAATCCCATCGCGGCCCCTGCCCTCGAGGGCGCCAAGGGACTGATGACGAAGCTTGCCATCCTCTATTACGAGGCCGCTGCCCGGCTCCCGCGGCGGCTCGGGCAAGCCCTGCTGCGCAGCCGGCTGATCGTCCGCGTGATGAGCGAGGCAATGGCCAAGACCCCGGACAAGGCATTGCGGCGTTTCGTCCACGCCCAACACAGCGCCTATTTCTCCGCCTTCGCCAACCGCGACAGCCTGCTGGAAGCGTTCAAGGCCTCCGTGGGGAACAACGTCGCGGAGGTCGCCGGCCGGCTCACCCTGCCGGTCCTCCTCATCGCCGGCGAACAGGACGAGATCGCCGCCCTCGCGGACCAGCACAAACTCCTCGCCCTGCTGCCGGACGGCCACCTCGACGTGATCCCCGGCGTCGGGCACCTGATCCACTATGAAACTCCGGAGCCCGCCGCCGGCTTCATCCGCCGCTTCGTGAAGGACCACACCGCGTGAAAATCCTCATTGATGCCCGCTTCACCCGCCTGGACCACCACGACGGGATCAGCCGCTACGGTGCGAGCCTCATCGCCGCCACGGCCCGGATCGCGGACGTTTCCATGCTGGTCAGTGACGTCCGGCAGCTGGCCCTGTTGCCGGATGTTCCGTATACGCTGATCAACAGCCCGCTGTCCCCGGCCGAGCTGTTCGTCGCCGGCCGGATCAACAAACTCGGCGCCGACGTCGTCGTGTGCCCGATGCAGACGATGGGGAGCTGGGGCCGGAAATACGCCCTCGTCCTGACGCTGCACGACCTGATCTACTACGAGCACCCCGCCCCGCCCGGCTTCCTCCCGGCGCCGGTACGGATCCTGTGGCGCCTGTACCATAAGGCCTACTGGCCCCAGCGGCTCCTGCTGAACCGGGCCGACGTCGTCGCGACCATCAGCTCCACGACAGCGGCGCTGATCTCCAAATACCGGCTCACCAGGCGCCCGGTGCGGATCGTGGGCAACGCCCCGCAGTCCGGCCACAGTCCCCGTGATCCCGGAGCCGGGACGGACAAGACGCTGCTCTACATGGGATCGTTCATGCCCTACAAGAACGTGGAGACGATGATCCGGGGCATGGCCGAACTGCCCGACCTCACGCTGCACCTGCTCAGCCGCATCACGCCCGAGCGCCGCGCGGAGCTGGAAGCCCTGGCCCCGGCCGGCGCCAGGATCGTGTTCCACAACGGCGTAACGGACGCCGAGTACGAGGCTATGCTGGCCCGCACCACCGCCCTGATCAGCCTCTCCCGGGCGGAAGGCTACGGGCTGCCCCTCGTCGAAGCCATGTCCCACGGCACGCCCGTGATCGCCAGTGACATCCCGATCTTCCGCGAGGTCGGCGGCGACGCGGTCAGCTATGTCCACCCGGACTCCCCGGCTGAATTCTCGGCGGCGGTGCGCAAACTGGAGGAACCGGAGATCTGGAAGCAACGCTCACGCCGTTCGGTGGAACGCGCGGCCGACTTCAGCTGGGACGAGTCCGCGCGAAGGCTGCTTGTAGCTGCCGAAGAGGCCGCGGCACTTCGCCGGGGCCGTTCCAAGCGAACGCTCCCGCAGCAACGGCGCCCCGGACCCCGGAAAGAGCCGGGACGGAGATAGCCGCCCCGAAGAACCAAACCGTCAGCAAGCCTGACGGCCGGGAACTGTCCTGCAGGTAGTTCCTCCCGGAGGTTGTGAACAGGGCGCCGTTCGCATATCAACGCCGACCTGACACCTAAGGCGAGGGGGTACTTGCCGGCACGTCCACGAGTAGGGCCGGACTCCGCGGAGCACCCATTTGCCATAGATGGCCGCAATAGGACCGCCATTCCGGCCATTTGCGGCGAATGGGCGGCGAGCGGGCACAACCATGCAATCCCCGTGGTCCTGGAGTCGGCCCGTCCGGCGATGGTGTCGCCAGCGCCTCAGCCGTGCGGTTCCGGGCTGAAGATGCCAGCACCCGACAGGGCTTCAGGCGCTGTGAGGGCGGGGCCGGTCACCGGCTTGCTGCGCCAGCGCCGGAAGAACCAGTCAGGAAACAATGCTGACCCACCGGGAACGTCCTAGAGGACGTCGACCCCGTCCAGGCGCAGCTGGACCGGGTCGTCGCTGCGTTTCGCGGCCGCCGCGGCCTTCACCGCACGCATCACCCTGGTGGCATCCCCGGCCTGGGCATACGGAATGAACAGCAGGGTGCGGACGTCTTCACCGGCCCGGGCCGCGGCCTTCACGGCACCGCCGGATCCGGCGCCTGCCCCGGTGCCTGTCCCGGCGCCTGGCCCGGCCGCGAGGACGAGTGGTGCCGGTCCGGCGGCCCGCAGCACGATCCCCTGCCCGCCCAGCCGCTGCTCGACGGCCTGGATGAAGTGTCCGACGGCGGTCCGGCCGCCGGTGACGGAGGCTATCCGCACGGCCGGGGGCAGTTGCAGCTCCTGCCGCAACGCCAGTTCCCGCTGCGCGTAGCCGGCGGGATCCCAGCGCAGCAGGGCGCCCACGCCAGCGGTGTCGTCCGCGGTGATGACCACAAGGCCCCGCTCGGCGGCAGGCCGGACGAGGGCCGCGGCGTTGAACCAGCGGCGGACGGCGTCTTCCCCGGCCCGGAGGTTTTCGCGGCGCAGCAGCGAGTCGCCGTCGAGCAGCAGGGCGGCAGCGTAACCGCCGGCGGCGACCGGTTCCGCCCCGACGGTCGCCACGACGAGCGCCTTCGTGTCCGGGACGGCGGCCAGCACCCGGTCGCCGGAGGAGGTGAGAACGGGTGTGCCTGGAAACGCGCGGCCGAGTTCCTCTGCCGTGCGGAGTGCCCCCGTGGCGCCCCGCCGGAGCCGGATCCCGTGGCAGGTGCTGCAGCGCCAGGCCGGAGCCGGCGCCGAGCACCAGCGGCATTGCGGCACGGCGGAGTTACCGGTGGACCCCGCAATCGCCAGCGGACCGCTGCAGGCGGTGCACCGGGCGGGTTCGCGGCAGGTCTCGCAGGCCAGCGAGGGGGCGTAGCCGGCGCGGGCTACCTGGACGAGGACGGGCCCGCGTTCCAGGCCCTCCTTGGCAGCCCGCCAGGCTGCGCCGGGAAGGCGGGCGACCCGGGCCAGCGGGTCGCGCTCCAGCTCGAAGCTGTCCGCGGTGTTCTGCACCCGCGGAACGGTGCGGCGCACCACGGTGCGGTCCGCCTCGACGGGCCACGCCCAGCCGGAGGCGACGAGCCGCTGCGTTTCGGTGCTGCGGGTATGTCCTGCGAGCAGGCAGGCTGCCCCCTCCTGGCCGGCACGGAGCAGTAGGACCTCGCGGGCGTGGGCGTACGGTGAGCGCTGCTCGATGTGCAGGTCGTCGCCGTCGTCCCAGCAGACCACGAGACCAAGGTTGTGGACCGGCGCGTACGCGGCGGAGCGGGTGCCGACGGCGACTCCGGCGGCCCCACTGAGGATCCGCAGGTAGCTCCGGTAGCGCGGTGTCGGGCCGTCGTCGGCGGTGAGCCGGGCGACGTCCCCGGCGGGCAGGAGATCCAGCAGGGCCGCTTCCACCCGGTCCAGGTCCCGGTAGTCGGGCACCACCACGACGGCGCCCCGGCCGGACAGACGGACGGCAGCGACCGCCTCGGCGATCATCCGGGGCCAGCCCCCGGCGCCGTAGCCCTGGAGCGCGGCCAGCACGGCCCGGGGCGACTCCCCCGCGCAGAGATGCTGGAGGAACGCGGGACCGTTGCGGTAACCCGCCCAGCTGGAGGCCTCCAGGCCGGCAGGAATTGCCGCTCCGGCACCGCCGTCAGCCCCGGCGTCCGCAAACAGGGCGGGGTCCAGGTGACCGTCCGGAGCGAATTCCTTTTCCAGTTTCGCCATCCGCGGCGGCACTGCGACGCGCAGGACGTCGCTGGTGGTTCCGGCGTAACGGGCCGCCACGCGCCCGGCGAGCTCCGCAACGGCGGGCATAAGAACGGGGACCGGCGAAACGACTTGGTGCACCGGCACGAGGGCGTGGCCCGCGTCGGATTCCGCGACCCGCTCCAACAGGTAGCCGGGAAGTTCCTGGCCATTGAATTTGACCTTCAGGCGCACACCGGGCCGGGCCGCGGCGTCGAGGTCCGCGGGGACGCTGTAGTCGAAGGGCCGGTCCAGGTGCGGGAGGGATGACTCGATCAGCACCCGCGCCACCGGCAGTTCGGCGGCGAGGGCAGGTCCGGAGGTCGCAGCGGCAGTGGAGGAGCTTGGGAAGCCGGAGAGCAGCGACAGCTGGAAGGGCTCATCATGCGCCGGCACGCCGGAAGGGACCTGGGCCATGGGCACCTACCTCCGTTCAGACGTTCCAACTCGGCCGGCAGCAGTTCCGCGACAGCGCTGCAGCAGTCCGGCGGCAGCGGCGGCAGCCCAACGGCAGCTCATCGGCGCCAGTTCAACGGCAGCACATCAACAAAAAGACCAGCCAGGCCCCCGGAACGGCGGCCTGGCTAAAGTCCATCACACGGCTATGACATTCAGGCGTTGAAGAAAGCCTTCAGCTCGTCCACCCGGTCGAGCCGCTCCCAGGTGAAGTCGGGATCCTCCCGGCCGAAGTGGCCGTGCGCGGCGGTCTTGGCGTAAATGGGCCGCTTCAAGTCCAGGGCGTCGATGATGGCACGCGGACGCAGGTCGAAGATTTCGGCGATTGCGGCGCTGATCTTCGCGGGGTCAACGGTCTCCGTGCCGAAGGTCTCCACATAGGTGCCGACCGGGCGGGCCTGGCCGATCGCGTAGGCGATCTGGATTTCAGCGCGCTTGGCGAGTCCGGCAGCGACCACGTTCTTGGCGACCCAGCGCATCGCATACGCGGCCGAGCGGTCCACCTTGGACGGATCCTTGCCGGAGAAGGCACCGCCGCCGTGGCGGGCCATGCCGCCGTAAGTGTCCACGATGATCTTCCGGCCGGTGAGGCCTGCGTCGCCAACGGGGCCGCCGATGACGAAGGCACCGGCCGGGTTCAGGATGTTGCGTGCCCGCGAGATGTCCAGGTTGGACATCGCCAGCACCGGGTCGACGACGTACGCTGCCAGGTCGGCGCGGAGCTGTTCGAGGCTGGCGCCTTCGGCGTGCTGGCTGGAGATGACGACCGTCTCGACCGAGACGGGACGGTCCCCGTCGTAGCCGACCGTGACCTGGGTCTTGCCGTCCGGGCGGAGGTAGGCCAGTTCGCCGCTCTTGCGGACCTCGGTGAGGCGTTCGGAGAGCCGATGCGCGAGCCAGATCGGGACCGGCATGTAGGAGGCGGTCTCGTCGCTGGCATAGCCGAACATGAGGCCCTGGTCGCCGGCGCCCTGGAGGTCGTAGTCATCTTCCTGGCGCCCTTCGCGGGCTTCCAGCGAGTTGAATACGCCGCCGGCAATATCGTTGGACTGCTGGCCGATGGACACGGACACGCCGCAGCGGGCGCCGTCGAAGCCGTTGGCCGAAGAGTCGTAGCCGATGCCCAGGATGGTCTCGCGGACGATCTGCGGGATTTCAACGTAGGCGTCCGTGGTGACCTCGCCGGCCACGTGCACCAGCCCGGTGGTGGCCAGGGTCTCCACTGCCACCCGGGACTCGGGGTCCTTGGCCAGCAGGGCGTCGAGGATCGCATCGCTGATCTGGTCACAGATCTTGTCTGGGTGTCCCTCGGTCACCGACTCGGACGTGAACAGCCGGAGCGAAGCGGGCGTGGACCCGTGGAAGTCGGGGATGTGCAGCGGTAAAGTCACTCAACTACCTTACTGGTTGGAAAACGGGCGTCCGGCGGCGTGTGTCCCTGTGCTAAGGAGACGTTGCTTACGCCAGGGCTAGGCCGGCGGCACAAGCCGGCTTAACTCGGCGCTGATCCGGTCGATGACGGCAGCCGCAACATCGGATTTGGCACCCGAGGCCTCCTGGGGTTCGGAGCCGGAGCGGGAAAGGATGACTACCGAGTTGGTGTCCTCGCCGAAAACCCGGTCCTTGCCCACCTGGTTGACCACCAGCAGGTCGCAGGCCTTGCGCCGCAGCTTGGCCGCCGCGTACGCCAGGACGTCACCGTCGGCGTCCCCGGTCTCGGCCGCGAAGCCGACAATGAACTGGTTCCGGGACGCGGCGTCGCGGACCTCGACAAGCTCCCGCAGGATGTCCGGATTACGGACCAGGGAGATGACGGGATCGGCGACGTCGTCGCGCTTCTTGATTTTGGTGCCGGAGATGTCCGCGGGGCGGAAGTCGGCGACGGCCGCGGCCATGATGATGACGTCGGAGTCCGCGGCTGCCTGCAGCGCGGCCTTCCGCAGCTCCAGGGCGGTCTCCACCCGGACCAGTTCAACGCCCTCGGGAGCCGGGACCTCCATGTGGGCGGCGAGGAGTCTGACTTTCGCGCCGGCCTCGCGGGCGGCGACCGCGAGGGCCACGCCCTGCTTGCCGGAGGAACGGTTGCCGAGGAAACGCACCGGGTCCAGCGGTTCGCGGGTGCCGCCGGCGCTGATGGTGACCGTCAGCCCGGACAGCGGCAGGCCCCCCGCCGGCAGGTCTTCCGCCGGCAGCCCGGCCGGGGCGTTGGGCACCGCCGGGGCGCCGGCGAGGGCCATGGACGCCTCGAAGATGGCCTCGGGTTCGGGCAGCCGGCCGGGCCCGGAGTCCGTGCCGGTCAGCCGGCCCGAGGCCGGTTCCAGCACGGTGACGCCGCGGCTGCGCAGCGTCTCGACGTTGGCCTGGGTGGCGGCGTGCTGCCACATCTCGGTGTGCATGGCGGGTGCCATCAGCACCGGACAGCCGCCGGCCATCAGCAGGGTGTTGGTGAGCAGGTCGTCAGCCTGTCCCGTTGCCGCGCGCGCCAGCAGGTCCGCGGTCGCGGGGGCCACCACAATCAGCTCGGCCTCGTGGCCGAGGCGGACGTGGTTGACGGTGTGGACGTCGTCGAAGACGCTGTTGCTGACCGGATGCCCGGACAGGGCTTCCCAGGTGGCAACGCCGACGAAGCGCGTTGCGGCCTCCGTAGGGATGACCGTGACGTCGTGGCCCGCTTCAGTAAAAAGCCGGAGGAGCGACGCCACCTTGTAGGCGGCAATCCCTCCCCCGACTCCGAGGACTATGCGCACGTGACCTCCGTCTACGGCTACGTAATTACTCGGCAGCTTCGACCGGCGTGGAGACGAGCTTGCCTTCGTTGATTTCGCGCAGGGCGATCGAAAGCGACTTCTCGTTGAGCTTGGTGTCGACCAGCGGGCCGACGTACTCGAACAGGCCCTCGTGCAGCTGGGCGTAGTAGGCGTTGATCTGACGTGCGCGCTTGGCGCCGAAGATTACCAGTCCGTACTTCGAGTCGGCGGCCTTCAGCAGCTCGTCGATCGGCGGGTTGATGATGCCTTCAAGGTTCGTGGACACGAATTCTCCAAATTCTAACGGGCCGATACGTCCCGGCGCCTAGCGTGGGTTCGGGGTCAGCCCCATGAGTGAAACAAGCTCGTCCGCTGCCCGTCGAACGTCATCATTGATGACGGTGTGGTCAAACTCCGGTTCAGCGGCAAGTTCTAGTTTAGCGGTTTCCAGCCTCTGCTGCTGTTCTTCGGCTGTTTCCGTGCCGCGGCCCACCAGGCGGCGCACCATTTCATCCCAGCTCGGCGGCGCCAGAAACACGAACTGGGCCTCCGGGACGGCCTGCTTGACCTGCCGGGCGCCCTGTAGGTCAATCTCCAGCAGCACGGACCGGCCCTCGGCGATCGCGGCTTCCACGGTGCTGCGGAGCGTGCCGTAGCGGTTGCGTCCGTGGACCACGGCCCACTCCAGCAGCTCGCCGTTTTCCACCAGGGATTCGAATTCCTCGGCGGTCTTGAAGAAGTAATGGACGCCGTCCACCTCCCCGGGGCGCGGCGGCCGGGTGGTCGCCGAGACGGAAAGCCAGACGCCGGGATAGTTGTCCCGGATGTAAGTGGACACAGTGCCTTTACCAACAGCCGTCGGGCCGGCGAGGACTGTCAGTCCCGGATTCTTGCTCACGTATTCCTTTGGGCGGTGTTTTGGCATAGCCGGTGAAGCTATTTGTCGTCTATAAAATCTACCAGCGCCCGGCGCTGGTGAACGCCGAGGCCGCGGACCCGCCGCGAGGCGGCAATCCCGAGCTGCTCCATGATGGCTGCGGCCCGGACCCGCCCGATCCCAGGCAAGGCCTCGAGCAGTTCCACGATCCGCATCCGGGCGATGGCGTCATCGGTGTCGCCGGAGCTGAGCAGTTGCGCGATGCTCAGCTCCCCGGACTTCAGCCGATCCTTGGCCGCCGCCCTGGTGGTCCGGGCGGCAGCCGCCTTACCCAAGGCGTCGGCACGCTCCTGCGGAGTGAGGGGTCGCAAACTCACTGAAGTCCTCCCTGCTGCGCTGCCGGGCCTGTCTGGCGGTACGTCAAAAGGCTCCGGTGGAATGGCCCTGCGAGACAGCGCCCAAGGCCGTTGCCGTGGGCGTGTCCTGAACCTACAGTCTGGACGCGGGAGAAATCAATGGATGATTGCCCCGGTCCCAGCTTGTCCGAAGGTCAGGCCGCGCGCAGCTGCTCGAGGGTGCGCAGGGCCGCGTTCTGCAGGTCCTGGATCCGCGGTCCGGCGCCGAGGATCTCCCGGCTGGAGGTTCCCAGCACCTGCCCGTAGGCCGTCCCGAATGTCCGGCGCAGATCCGCCGCGGTGGCACCCTGGGCGCCCAGGCCGGGGGCCAGGATCGGGCCGCGGACGGCGGCGAGGTCCAGGTCCAGTTCGGTGAGGGCGGAGCCGACCGTGGCGCCGACGACGAGACCGACGGACGCCAGATCCCCGGCGGTTGCAGAAGCGAAGTACCGGAGGTTTTCCGCCGCTGCCGCCTGCACGATCCGACGGGCCACGGAATCCGCGCCGCCGACGTGCTGCACCGACGCGCCCTCGGGGTTGGAGGTCAGGGCGAGAACAAACACTCCGCGCCCGCTCTGCGCCGCCAGGTCGAGGGCCGGCCGCAGTGACTCGAAGCCCAGATACGGGCTCAGGGTTACCGAATCGGCGGCCAGGGCCGAACCGTCCCGCAGCCACGCATCGGCGTAGGCCGCCATGGTGGAGCCGATGTCGCCGCGCTTGGCGTCGGCGATGGTCAGGACCGAGGCCTCCGCGGCCGCGGCCAGGGTCCGTTCCAGCACGGCCATCCCCGCGGAGCCGTGGCGCTCGTACAGGGCGACCTGCGGCTTGACCGCGGCAGCGAGCGGACCCACCGCTTCCAGCACGGTGAGCGAGAAGCGCTCCAGCCCCGCGGCGTCGTCGTTCAGGCCCCAGCGCTGCAGCAGCGCCGGGTGCGGGTCGATCCCGACGCAGAGCGGACCGCGCTCGGCCATGGCCCGGCCCAGCCGGAAGCCGAAGGACTTCCGGCCGGCCGTTGCTGGTGCCTCAGGCTCAGGCATTCTGCGGGGCCGCGATCTGCGAAGCGGTCTGCGCGGCCGAATTTCGCGAGGCGGCCTGCGAGGCCGCCAGGGCGGCAGCGTGCTCCTGCAGGCTCGTGACGGACCATTCGTAGGTGCGCAGCGCCTCGATCGCCTGGACCGCGGCATTGAACTCCGCGACCGTGGTAATGCACGGGATGCCGATTGAGGTCGCGGCGGCGCGCAGTTCGTAGCCGTCGCTGCGGGCTTCGCCACCGGAGGGGGTGTTGAAGACCATGTCGATCTCGCCGGCGATGACGAGGTCGGCGATGGTGCCTTCCCCTTCGGCACTGGAACCCTCGGCGACCTTCCGGACCGGGGTGGCCTGGATGCCGTTGCGGCGCAGCACGTCGGCGGTGCCGCCGGTGGAGACGATCTCGAAGCCGAGGTCCGAGAGCCGCTTGACGCCCATGATGACCGAGCGCTTGTCCCGGTTGGCGACCGAGACGAAGATTTTGCCCTCGGTCGGCAGCGCGTTGTTGGCGGCCGCCTGGCTCTTGGCGAAGGCGGTGTCGAAGTGCTTGTCGATGCCCATGACCTCGCCGGTGGAACGCATCTCGGGGCCGAGCAGCGAGTCGACCACCTTGCCCTCGGGGGTGCGGAAGCGGCTGAACGGCAGCACGGCTTCCTTGACCGAGACCGGGGCGTCGAGCGGCAGCGTCGAGCCGTCGCCGGTTTCCGGCAGCATCTTGTAGGCGGTGCGGAGCTGGTTGACGGTGACGCCCGTGCCGATCAGGGCAGCGGCCTTGGCCATCTGCACGCCGGTCGCCTTGGAGACGAACGGGACCGTGCGGGAGGCCCGCGGGTTGGCTTCCAGGACGTAGAGCACGTCGGATGCCAGGGCGAACTGGATGTTGATCAGGCCGCGGACCCCCACGCCTTCCGCGATCGCCAGGGTGGCGGTCCGGACGCGTTCGAGCACGTTGTTGCCCAGCGTGATCGGCGGGAGCACGCAGGCCGAGTCGCCGGAGTGGATGCCGGCTTCCTCGATGTGCTCCATGATGCCGCCGAGGTACATCTCCTTGCCGTCGTACAGCGCGTCGACGTCGATTTCGACGGCGTCCTCGAGGAAGCGGTCGATCAGCACCGGGTGCTCCGTGGTGATTTCGGTGGCGTTGGCGATGTAGCGGGACAGGTTCGGCTCATCGTAGACGATTTCCATGCCGCGGCCGCCGAGGACGTAGGACGGGCGGACCAGCACCGGGTAACCGATTTCGTCGGCGATCTTCTTGGCGTCCTCGAAGGACACGGCGGTGCCGTTTTTCGGCGAGACGAGCCCGGCCTGGTCGAGGACGCGGGAGAAGGCGCCGCGGTGCTCGGCAAGGTCGATCGCTTCCGGGGAGGTGCCGAGGATCGGCACGCCGGCGTCGGCGAGCTGCTGGGCGAGCTTGAGCGGGGTCTGGCCGCCGAGCTGGACGAAGACGCCCATCACGCCGCCGGTGCGTTCCTCGGCGGCGATGACCTCGAGCACGTCTTCGAGGGTGAGCGGCTCGAAGTACAGCCGGGTGGAGACGTCGTAGTCAGTCGAGACGGTCTCCGGGTTGCAGTTGACCATCACGGTCTCGTAACCGGCCTTGCGGAGCGCCATCGAGGCGTGCACGCAGGAGTAGTCGAACTCGATGCCCTGGCCGATCCGGTTCGGGCCGGAGCCGAGGATGATGATGGACGGCTTGGCGTGCAGCGCGACCTCGTCCTCCTCGTCGTAGGAGGAGTAGTGGTACGGCGTGTACGCGGCGAACTCGGCGGCACAGGTGTCCACGGTCTTGTAGACCGGGCGGATGCCGAGGGCCTGCCGGACGCCGCGGACGACGTCCTCCGAGTTGTGGGTCAGGGCACCGATCTGCTCGTCGGAGAAGCCGTGGCGCTTGGCGCGCTGCAGCATCTCCGGGGTCAGGGCGGATGCCTGCCGGATTTCGAGCGAGATCTCGTTCAGCAGCTGGAGCTGGTCCAGGTACCAGGGGTCGATCTTGGTGGCTTCGAAAAGCTGTTCGACGGTGGCGCCGCCGAGCAGGGCGCGCTGGACCTGGTGCAGGCGGTCGGTGGTGGGGCGCTTGGACTTCTCGATCAGCTCGGCGACTTCCCACTCCGGGACGTGGCTGAAGTCCAGCTGGGAGCCCTTCTGCTCGAGGGAGCGCAGCGCCTTCTGCAGGGCCTCGGTGAAGTTACGCCCCATCGCCATGGCCTCGCCCACCGACTTCATGGTGGTGGTCAGGGTGGGGTCGGCCGCCGGGAACTTCTCGAAAGCGAAGCGCGGGACCTTCACGACGACGTAGTCCAGGGTCGGCTCGAAGGAGGCCGGGGTTTTCTGGGTGATGTCGTTGGGGATCTCGTCCAGGGTGTAGCCCAGCGAGAGCTTGGTGGCGATCTTGGCGATCGCGAAGCCGGTGGCCTTGGAGGCGAGGGCGGAGGACCGGGAGACGCGCGGGTTCATCTCGATCACGACGACGCGGCCGGTGTCCGGTTCGACGGCGAACTGGATGTTGCAGCCGCCGGTGTCGACGCCGACTTCGCGGATCACGGCGATGGAGATGTCGCGCAGGCGCTGGTATTCGCGGTCCGTCAGGGTCAGGGCCGGGGCGACGGTGATGGAGTCGCCGGTGTGGACGCCGACCGGGTCGAAGTTCTCGATGGAGCAGACGACCACGACGTTGTCGTTCTTGTCGCGCATCATCTCGAGCTCGTATTCCTTCCAGCCGAGGATGCTCTCTTCGAGCAGCACCTCACTGGTGGGGCTGTACTGCAGGCCCTGGCCGACGATCCGGCGGAGGTCGTTTTCGTCGTAGGCGAGGCCGGAGCCGAGGCCGCCCATGGTGAAGGAGGGCCGGACGACCATCGGGTAGCCGAGATCCTCGGCCGCGGTCAGGGCCTCGTCGATGGTGTGGATGATGTGGCTGCGGGCCGATTCCGCGCCGCAGCGTTCCACGACGCCCTTGAACTTCTCGCGGTCCTCGCCGAGCTCGATCGCGGCGATGTTGGCGCCGATCAGTTCCACCTTGTACTTTTCCAGCACGCCGTTCTTGTCCAGCGCGATCGCGGTGTTGAGTGCGGTCTGGCCGCCCAGGGTGGGCAGGATCGCGTCCGGGCGTTCCTTGGCGATGATCTTTTCAACCACCTCGGGGGTGATCGGCTCGATGTAGGTGGCGTCGGCGAACTCGGGATCCGTCATGATGGTGGCCGGGTTGGAGTTGACGAGGATGACGCGCAGGCCTTCCTCCTTGAGGACGCGCAGTGCCTGGGTGCCGGAGTAGTCGAATTCGGCCGCCTGGCCGATCACGATCGGGCCGGAACCGATGACCAGGACGCTCTTAAGGTCAGTTCTCTTAGGCATTACTTCTTGTCCTCAGTCTTGGATTCGGTGGAAGTTTTGGCCGTTTCCTTCTTGCTGTCCGCCATCAGGTCGATGAAGCGGTCGAAGAGGTAGGCGGCGTCGTGCGGGCCGGAGGCGGCCTCGGGGTGGTACTGCACCGAGAATGCCGGGATGTCGAGGCAGGACAGGCCTTCGACGACGTCGTCGTTGAGGCTTACGTGGCTGACCTCGACGCGGCCGAACCGTTCCTCGGGCGCCTGGGTGGCGCCGTTGAGCGGGGCGTCGACGGCGAAGCCGTGGTTCTGCGAGGTGATTTCCACCTTGCCGGTGCGGCGGTCCAGCACCGGCTGGTTGATACCGCGGTGCCCGTAGCGGAGCTTGTACGTGCCGAAACCCAGGGCCCGGCCCAGGATCTGGTTGCCGAAGCAGATGCCGAAGTACGGGATCTTCTCGTCCAGCACCGAACGGAGCAGCTTCACCTGGTTGTCCGCCGTGGCCGGGTCGCCCGGACCGTTGGACATGAAGAAGCCGTCCGGGTTCACCGCGTTGACGTCCTCGATGGTCGAGGTGGCCGGCAGCACGTGCACGCGGACGCCGCGCTCGGCGAGGCGGATCGGGGTCATCCGCTTGATCCCGAGGTCGATCGCCGCGATGCTGAAGCGCGGTTCGCCGTCCCAGCCCCAGTCCTTCGGCTCGACGGTGTAGGCCTTGTCCACGCTGACTTCCTCGGCGAGGCGGGAGCCTTCCATCGGGGCGCTGGCCAGGACGGTGTCCACGAGTTCCTTGTCCGTGGCGCGGGCGGCATCGCCGGAGAAGATCCCGGCGCGCATGGTCTTGTGCTCACGCAGGTGGCGGGTGATGGCGCGGGTGTCCACGCCCTGGATGCCGACGATGCCCTGCTCCACCAGCTCGGAGTCGAGGGACCGCTCGGAGCGCCAGTTGGACGGGCGGCGGGCGGCGTCGCGGACGATGTAGCCGGCCACCCAGATGCGCCGGGACTCGGCGTCGTCCTTGTTCACGCCGGTGTTGCCGATGTGCGGGGCCGTCTGGACCACAAGCTGGCGGGCGTAGGAGGGATCGGTGATGGTCTCCTGGTAGCCGGTCATCCCGGTGGCGAACACAGCCTCGCCGAGCGCGGTTCCGGTGGCGCCGTAGCTGGTGCCGCGGAAGATCCGTCCATCCTCGAGCACGAGGGCCGCGGGGGTGGAGGCGGCTGCGTTTGCCGTCGCTTCCGCTTCTGTCACTGTGGGGTTTTCCGTCACGTTGTTACTTTCCACTATCGGCATTGGCCTGAGGGGCTGCGGAGATCAGATCTTGCAGGGCGTTGAGGAGGGTCGTTTTGTCGTCGGCGTGCCGGGTGCGGAACCCGGTGTCCAGCTCATGGCCGCCGAGCATCCAGCTGAGAACCAGGAGTCCGTCCTTTTCGACGAACTTTCCGGCCATGCCGCTTTCCTGGCGCACGCCGGTGAGCCGGGCGGCCGGGATGAAGACGGGGCCGGCGCCGGAGCGCTCGAAGAGCGCTCCTTCGGGGTGGACGCTGAGTTCGGCGTTCGTCCGGATTCCGAGGTTGTGGACCGCGATGCGGTCCAGCCAGTCACCGGCGGTGGTGGAGGCGACGTACTGGCCTTCGGCCGCCGCCAGCGGGGAGCCGAGTTCCGCCGGGACCTCGGGCAAGGGCTCGACGTAGGCCTGGCGGCGCAGGCGGTTCCGCCAGCCGAGCCAGATCAGCGTAAGCGCGACGCCGGTCAGGACCAGTGTGAGGAGCAAAGAAAGGTCCTTGACCATCAGTTGCGGCCCGCCGCGGCGCTGTCGGACCTGCCCGGCGCTTCCGGGAGCCACCGGTACGGGGTGTTGAGTTCGCCGCCGAGGACGGTGGGGTGGCCCTTGAAGAACGTCGCCACCACCTTGCCCGGAAGTTCCCGGCCGGCAAACGGAGAGTTACGGCCCATGGTTGCCATCTTAGAAGGGTCCACGATCCAGCGCGCAGCCGGATCCACGAGTGTGACGTTGGCGGGTTCACCGGCGTCGAGCGGGCGGCCCTGGTCCTCCAGCCGGCCGATCGCGGCCGGGGCGGCGGAGGTGACGCGGGCGAAGTCCGCCCAGCCCATCAGCCCGGTTTCGATCATGGTGTGCTGCACCACGGAGAGCGCGGTTTCCAGCCCGGTCATGCCCATCGCGGCCTGCGCCCACTCGCATTCCTTGTGTTCGCTCGGGTGCGGGGCGTGATCGGTGCCGATGACGTCGATCGTTCCGTCGGCCAGCGCGGCGCGCAGGGCCTGGACGTCGGCGTCGGTGCGCAGCGGCGGGTTGACCTTGTAGACCGGGTCGTAGCTGCGGGCCAGCTCGTCCGTGAGCCACAGGTGGTGCGGGGTGACCTCGGCCGTGACGTTGACGCCGCGGGACTTCGCCCAGCGGATGATTTCCACGGACCCGGCGGTGGAGACGTGGCAGACGTGCAGCCGCGAACCGACGTGCTGGGCGAGGAGGACGTCGCGGGCAATGATGCTTTCCTCGGCGACGGCGGGCCAGCCCGTGAGCCCGAGGACGGCTGAGACTTCGCCCTCGTTCATCTGGGCACCCGCGGTCAGCCGGGGTTCCTGGGCGTGCTGGGCCACGACGCCGTCGAACGCCTTGACGTATTCCAGCGCCCGGCGCATCAGCACGGGGTCGTGGACGCAGATGCCGTCGTCGGAGAAGACCCGGACGCGGGCGCGGGAATCGGCCATGGCACCGAGTTCGGCCAACTGTTCCCCGGCGAGGCCCACGGTGACGGCCCCGACCGGGCGCACGTCCACCCAGCCGGCCGTGCGGCCGAGGGTCAGGACCTGTTCGACGACGCCGGCGGTGTCCGCCACCGGGGTGCTGTTGGCCATCGCGTGCACGGCCGTGTAGCCGCCCAGGGCCGCGGCGCGGGTGCCGGTCTCGACCGTTTCGGCGTCCTCGCGGCCGGGTTCGCGCAGGTGCGTGTGGATGTCCACCATGCCGGGCAGTGCGACGAGGCCCGCGGCCTCGATCACGGTCGCCCCGTCGGCGGACAGACCGTGGCCGCGTTCGGCGATGACGCCGTCCCGGATCAGGAGGTCTTCAGCGACCCCGCCGAGGATGGCGGCGCCACGGATCAGGTAGGCGCCGTTGGTGCCGGTGTCCTGTTGCTGTGATGCCATCAGTGGCTCTCCTTCGTGGAATTGGCGGCTGGTTCGCGGGTGTCCCCGGAGAGCAGCAGGTAAAGGGCGGCCATCCGGATGGAGACGCCGTTGCGCACCTGCGCGAGCACAGTGGAGCGGGGCGAGTCCGCGGCTGCGGCGGAAATTTCCAGCCCCCGGTTCATCGGGCCGGGGTGCAGAATGATGGTGTCCTTGAGGCCCAGGCCGTCCAGGGCGCGGAGCCGGTTGTCGTCGAAGCCCCAGCGTCGGGAGTACTCGCGCGTCGTCGGGAAGAACGAGGCGTTCATCCGCTCGCCCTGCACGCGGAGCATCATCATCGCGTCCACGCCCTTGGCGAGGGTCTCGTCGAGGTCGTAGCTGACGGTGCAGGGCCACTTTTCGACGCCGATCGGCAGCAGGGTCGGGGGCGCCACGAGGGTGACTTCGGCGCCCAGGGTCCGCAGCAGCCAGACGTTGGAGCGGGCCACCCGGGAGTGCAGGACATCACCGGCGATCGCAACCCGCATGCCGGTGAGGTCCGCCCCGGCGGACGGGGTTCCGGCAAGCCTGGACCAGTGCCGGCGCATCGTGAACGCGTCCAGCAGCGCCTGCGTGGGGTGTTCGTGCGTGCCGTCGCCGGCGTTGATGACGGCGGCGTCGATCCAGTCCGTGGCGGCAAGCCGGTGCGGCGCGCCCGAAGCCCAGTGCCGGATCACGACCGCGTCGGCGCCCATCGCGGCCAGGGTCTGGGCGGTGTCCTTGAGCGACTCGCCCTTGGACACGGAGGAGCCCTTCGCGGCGAAGTTGATGACGTCCGCCGAGAGCCGCTTGGCGGCGGCCTCGAAGGAGATCCGGGTGCGGGTGGAATCCTCGAAGAACAGGTTCACCACGGTACGGCCGCGCAGCGCGGGGAGCTTCTTGACCTCACGCTCCCCCACGGCGGCCATTTCCTCGGCGGTGTCGAGGATGCGGACGGCGTTGTGCAGGCTCAGGTCTTCGGTGGAGAGCAGGTGCCTCATGCGGTGGCCTCGATGACCACTTCATTGACGCGGACGCCGTCGGGCGCCCCGTCGACGGTGTCGGTTTCTTCGAGCCGGACCCGGACTTTTTCTGAAGAGGAGGTGGGCAGGTTCTTGCCGACGTGGTCAGCGCGGATGGGCAGTTCGCGGTGGCCCCGGTCGATCAGCACGGCGAGGCGGACAATGCGCGGACGGCCGAGGTCGATGATCGCGTCGAGGGCGGCGCGGATGGTGCGCCCGGAGTAGAGGACGTCGTCGATCAGCACAACGACCTTGTTGTCGATTCCGGTGCGTGGAAGCTGGGTGGGGTACGGCGGCCGGGTCGGCTGGTGGGAGAGGTCATCGCGGAACATGGTGACATCCAGCTGGCCCACGATCGCGGCGGCGTCCACGGTGGGATCTGCGGCGGCAATCTTTTCGGCGAGCCGGACGGCGAGGGGGTAGCCCCTCCGCGGGATGCCCAGCAGGACCAGGTCCTGGGAGCCCTTATTGGACTCGAGGATTTCATGGGCGATACGAGTGAGTGCACGGTCGATGTCCGCCTGGCTGAGTACCACTCGGGTAAGAACAACCTTGGCCGGAACCGGTGCTTCTGGAACAGAAGTCAACGCTCGTCTCCCCTTTCCCCGCCTCACGGGACGGAATTAAAAAAGGATCATTTGCCCTTTCAAATTACCACAGCGGCCGCCCCGGACCTGCCCCGGACCGGGGCGTTGTGCGTCACAGCCGCGCCGCCGGGCCGAACAGGCCGAACAGGCCGAACAGGCCGAACAGGCCGAACAGGCCGGCATACACCTCAGCTTGGGCGCACTCTCGCCTCCCTGGGAGGTCAGCAAGGGATTCCCAGTCCCTAGGTGTATGACCTAAGACGTGCCTCCTTAGAATGTCGGTGCCTCCTCTTAGGGTGGGGGTATGGACAGCAGAACAGCCTGGAGTGTCGAAAGCAGGGAGGCCCTGGAGGCCGTCGCCGCGTCCGCTGCTGTGCTTGCTGCCGGCACCGGCTCCGGCGCGGACCGCCCGGATCCGCCCGGCGTCGTTTCCCTGCACGACGCCGATCCGCTGCGGGATCTGGCGGATGATTGCCTGGACGCTCTCGCCGAGGTGGCCCGGCTGGAAGCCCGGACCGCGGCGCTGAAGGTGCGGCTGGCGGCGGAATACGTGCAGGCAACCCGGGCCCTGGCGTCACCGGCGGCGTCCCCGCGGGAATGCACCGTCCAGGAGATGGCCCTGGTCGCTGAGGTCGCGTGTGTCCTGACCGTCAGTGAACGGACCGCCGGTGCCCTCCTGTCTGAATGCCAGGCACTGACGACGGCGCTGCCGCTGACCCTGACGGCCCTGCAGGCCGGCGCGATCTCCTGGCAGCACGCCCGGATCATCGTCGAGGAAACCAGCGGCCTGGACCCGGACGGAGCGGCCGCGCTGGAAGCGCACTTCCTGGACCCCGACGCCTCAAACCCCGCCCGCGGGGCCCCGGCCGGGGACCTCGTCCCGGCCCGGTTCCGCGCCAAGGCACGCGCCTGGCGCGAACGCCACCACCCGGTCAGCATCGAAAAACGCCACAGCACAAGCGCCGGGGACCGGCGGGTCGACTTCCTCCCGGACCGGGACGGCATGGCCTGGCTCTCCGCCTACCTCCCGGCCGACACGCCCGCCGGGATCTGGGAACGGACCACCGCCGCCGCCCGCGCCCTCCAAGGCCCCCACGAGGCCCGGCCCCTCTCCCAGCTCCGCGCCGACATCACCGCCACCTGGCTCCTCACCAGCCACGGCACCGGCACCGGCACCGGCACCGGCGCCGGCGGCATGGCCGGGGGCGGTATTGCCGGGGGCGGTATTGCCGGGGGCGGGGGTGTGCCGTCCCCGCGGGCGCAGGTCCTGATCACCGTCCCGGTCCTGTCCCTCCTGGGCGTCACCGAGGAACCAGCCACCCTGGACGGGTACGGGCCGATCCCGCCGTCCATGGCCCGCCGCCTGATCACCGACGGCGCCGACTCCTTCTACCGCGTCCTGACCGACCCCCGCGACGGCGCCCCGCTGGAAATCGGACGGACCAGCTACCGCCTCAACAAGACCCAGCGCCAATGGCTCCGCCTCCGCGACGGCAGGTGCCCCTTCCCCGGCTGCAACAACCACTCCCTGGACAACGAAGCAGACCACCTCCTGGCCTGGGCCGACGGAGGCACCACCGGCATCTCCAACCTCGGCCAACCTTGCCCCCGGCACCACCGCCTCAAACACGGCTCCGCCTGGAAACCAACCGGGGCCAGCAAAGACAACCCACCCGGGTGGACCTCCCCGTCACGGCGGCACTACCCCAGCGAACACCAGGACTGGGAACCACCCCACTGGCCACACCACATCCTGACCACCGACCCAAACACAGACACCGACCCAGGCCCAGACCCCGGCCCGGACCACGGCCTGCCCGCAGATCCAGGCCATCAGCCGGACCCGGCGCCCATCGGGCACCCCGGCCAGGACCCCGGCCAGGACCCCGGCCGCGATCCCGAACCGGAACTGTCCCGGAATCCCGAACCGGAACTGCCCACCGATCCCTTCCCGGACTGGCACCAATTCACAGCCCGGCACTCCTTCACCGCCTGGCACTCATTGCCCGCCGGAGGCTCCCCGGCAAAAGCCAGGGCAGGGCAGGCCACCGCAAGTTCCCGAAGCCTTTCGCCAATCCCACCGGGGCTGGCGGCGCGGCCGATGTTCGGTTGACGGAAATAGTGCTTGACCTGACGGACGCTCAGCGAGACCACTCCAACGCAGGACCAACCTCGCCAACTGGCCCAGAAAGTCACCTCATCCGCACCCGGTGCTGAAGTAAACCACGCCCGGAACCTGCCGAAACAGCGCCTGACCGGCAGGTCCGGGAGTCTCACCCCCGCTAACGAGGAAATCCCCTAGGCTCTTGTCCATGACGAGCTCCAATCCGCATTCCGGCGGCCACGCGCCGCTGCCGCAGCAAGCCAACCCGAGCTGGATGGGGCACGTCCCGGAACAGCATTACCGGCCGGCACCGGCGAACTACGCGGGCCGGCCCCAGACCGCCCTGCCTCCCGCCGTTCCGGCCGCCCGCAGCAGCCGGCGTTCCACCGGCGCGGTGGGGCTGGTGGCAGGCGGCGGGGCGCTCGGCTTCATCAGCCTGTTCACGGTCCTGCCGTTCGTCCTGGGCAGCACCGGTATCGCGGGCTTCGTCGTCGGCTTCGTCGCTTCGCTGCTGCCGCTTGGCGCGGTTCTGCTCGCCGTGCGCGTGATCGACCGCTGGGAGCCCGAGCCCAAGCGTCTGCTGCTCTTCGCCTTCGTCTGGGGGGCGGTGGTCTCCATCTCGGTCACCCTTCTGATCCAGCCATACTTCTCGCTCGCCGCCGGACCGGCGTCCGGACTGGACTACCGGACCTTCGCCGTCACCGTGCAGGCGCCGGTGGTCGAGGAGTTCGCCAAGTCGCTGGGCCTGCTGCTGCTCCTGCTGTTCGCGCGCCGGCACTTCGACGGCCCGGTCGACGGCGTGGTGTTCGCCTTCACGGTCGCCGGCGGCTTCGCGTTCACCGAGAACATCCTGTACTTCGGCCGGGCCATCGCCGAATCTTCCGACCCCGGCACCGATCTCGCGGTGGTGTTCTTCCTGCGCGGCGTCATGTCGCCCTTCGCGCACGCCATTTTCACCGGGACCACCGGACTCATTCTTGGCATTGCCGCACGGCGCTGGCATAACGGGCTGTCCGTGGTGGCGTTCGCCGTCGGCCTGATCCCCGCAATGCTGCTGCACAGCGGCTGGAACAGCATGGGAGAGGACTTCCTGGCGCAGTACATCCTGGTCCAGGTGCCGATCTTCCTGCTGGCGGTCCTGGTCATTGTGCTGCTGCGGGTCGCGGAACGGCGGCTGACCCGCCAGCGGCTCAAGGAGTACGCGGCGACCGGCTGGTTCACGCCCGCGGAGGTGGAAATGGTGTCCACACCTGCGGGCCGGCGTACGGCCCTGCGCTGGGCCAGATCCGTCGACCGGGGTCCGCAGATGAAGGCCTTCCTGCACGCCGCGACGCAACTTGCCTTCACCCGGCAGCGGATCCTCAGCGGCCGGGACGTACCGGCCCACCAGCACGACGAGCAACGCCTGCTCTCCGACGTCGTCGGCCTGCGCGCCGCCGTCGTCCGTTAACCGAAGGGGAGCGCCTTCAGTGCGCCGCCAGCTCCCGCAGCAGCGCAAAGCCGTGGCGGTCCACCGGCTGTGAGGAAGCCGACAGCAACACGACACCGGCACCCGCCTCCCGGTCCAGGCCGATCCAGCTGCGGAATCCCCCGGTCGCGCCGTTGTGCCAGGTGATCCGGCGTCTTTTGACCTCCAGCGTGATCCATGCGGCGCCGATGCGAGCCGCCGGACCGGCGAAGTCCGCCACCGGGTCCAGGGCGGACAGCCCCGGGGCCGAACCGTCCAGAAGCGCCTGGGTGAGCCTGGCCATGTCGCGGATGGACGCCCGGATGCCTCCGGCGGGTGCCAGGGCCTCCCCCGTCCAGGGTTCCTTCGCGCGACCGGAGCGGCTGCAGCCGGTGAGGGCTTCCGGTCGCAGCTCGGCGGGCGTGGCGGGCAGGTAGACCGAGTCGAGACCCAGCGGCGCACAGAGGCGGGTGGCGACGAGTTCCCGGTAGCCCATCCCGGCCCCGGCAGCGATGGCGTGGCCGAGGAGTTCAAAGCCGAGGTTGGAGTACCGCGGCCGCGGCGGCTGGAGCCGAACCGCGCGTGCCTGCTCCAGCAGTTCCACGAGGCTCCCGCCGTAAGGATTTGTCCCGTGCACGAGGTATGAAACCGTGCGCTTCAGCCGGGAAGCCGCCCCCGGAAGTCCCGGGGGCAGCCTCGGGAGCCCGGAGGAATGCCGGCTCACGTCCAGGAGCCTGAGGCCAGCGACGGCACCGCCGCCCAGCGGCAACAACTCCCCCAGGGTCGCGTCCGGACGAATCTCGCCCCGCGCGCACGCGTCCACGTACAACAGGCCGGTGATCCCTTTGGAGATGGAGCCAATTTCGAAGTCGGCATCGGGTGCGACGCCGTCGACCGCCAGAGTTACATCATCGATGGTCACGGCGGCGGCTGCGAACCGGGAAGGCCGCGGCCCGAGCCCGGTCCTGAGCGCCGCAGCGAGCACTGGATCTTGAGTCACCCGCCCACGATATCCGCCCGGGGCTGCCGGTCAAAGGAGGTTGCGGACAAAAAAGGAACCCCGTCCAGGTGAGCTGAACGGGGTTCCTTCTGCGTGGTGTCAGGCGAGCAGCGAAGGTTTCAGCTGCTGCAGGCGGCCCAGCAGGCCGTTGATGAACTGCGGCGACTCGTCGGTGGAGAGGGTCTTGGCCAGCGCCACGGCCTCGCTCACGGCAACGCCGTCGGGCACATCATCGTTGTAGAGCAGCTCCCAGGTGCCGATCCGCAGGATGATGCGGTCTACGGACGGCATCCGCTCCAGGGTCCAGCCCTGTGAATAGGTTTCCAGGAACTCGTCGATCGCCGGCTGGTGGGAGACGACGCCCTCGACGATTTCGAGGGTGTACGGATTGACGATCTGGTCCGTCTGTTCGCGACGGGACTTCAGCACGTCGAACGCCGAGACGGAGCGCTGCTCGGCCTCGAAGAGTACATCCAGGGCCCGGTTGCGGGCCTTACCGCGGGCGCTCACTAGTCGTTGACCCGGCCGAGGTAGCTGCCGTCGCGGGTGTCGACCTTGACCCTGGTGTTGTTCTCGACGAACAAGGGCACCTGGATCTCGTAACCGGTCTCAAGCGTGGCGGGCTTGGTGCCGGCCGAGGAACGGTCACCCTGCAGGCCCGGTTCCGTGTAGGTGATCTCGAGCACGACGCTCGGGGGAAGTTCGATGTACAGCGGGTTGCCCTCGTGGATGGCGATGTTGACCATCTGGTTCTCGAGCATGAAGTTGGTGGCGTCGCCAACGGTGGCGCCGGGCACGGTCAGCTGGTCGAAGTCCGTGGTGTCCATGAACACGAAGTCGGCGCCGTCCTGGTACAGGTACTGGTAATCGCGGCGGTCAACGGTGGCGGTCTCGATCTTGAGTCCGGCGTTGAAGGTCTTGTCGACGACCTTGCCGGACATCACGTTGCGCATCTTGGTGCGCACGAACGCGCCACCCTTGCCGGGCTTGACGTGCTGGAACTCGATGATGTTCCAGAGCTGGCCCTCAAGCTTAAGGACGGTGCCGTTCTTGATGTCGTTAGTGGTTGCCACTGTATCCTCTGGTTTCTTTTCGAACTGGTTCTGGCTGCCAGCTGCTTATGTCGGGCAGGCATGCCATGCGGCCCGCCAGCGCGTAATTATCAAAAATCCAAGAACCATTCTACCGGGTCCGGCGGCCCCCCGCCGGACGGGCTTCCTGGCTGCCTCCGGCACGGCGCCTTAGCCTCGATCCACCGGTCGGGTTGAGGTTGGAGCGGCGGTTTAAACGGAGAATGCCTGTCGGATCGGCAAAAATGGGGTTTGTCTAGAACTCCGTTTGGCCAATCCGAGAGGCATCTCGTAGGTGCAACTTTTCCATAGATCCACGCGCGTGTCAGCCGCGTTCGATGATTCCAATCTCGTGTCGGCCGCAGGGCTGGTCCCGGCGATGGCGCTGGCGATGAAAACCTGCCTGGGCGAACTCGCTGATCAGTGGCTGACGCTGCCCGGATACTTCGGCGCAAATGCGGGGTTGAAGGTCACTGCGATGGTCGCGGGCATGGTCGCCGGGGCCGATTCCATCGATGACATGGCCTTGCTGCGGCACGGCGGGATGAAGAAACTCTTCGCCGGCGCATATGCCCCGTCGACTCTGGGATCGTTCCTGAGGGCGTTCACTTTCGGCCATGTCCGCCAGCTCGACGCCCTCGCGGCCCGGTGGCTGGTGAACGTCGCCGCCGTGGCCCCGATCGCCTCCGGTATCGATGATTACGCTTTGGTCGATATCGACGACACCATCAAGGAAGTCCACGGCTACCGGAAACAGGGTTCCGGATACGGTTACTCAGGGGTCCGGGGATTGAACGCGCTGATCGGGATCCTCTCGACCGCGACCGCGGCGCCGGTCATCATCGGCGCGAGGCTGCGCAAGGGAAGCTCCGGGTCCCCGCGCGGGGCGGGGAAGTTCATCGGTGACATCCTTGCCACCGTGAAACGGCTGCGTGGCAAGGACGCCACCGGGCTGGTGCTGCTGCGTGCCGACAGCGCGTTCTACGGCCACTCAGTTGTCGCCGCTGCCCACCGCGCAGGCGCAAAAGTGTCCATTACCGCCAGGATGGACCCGGCCGTCAAACGCTCCATCGCCACCATCAACGAGCAGGCCTGGACCACAATCCAATACACCGACGCAGTCCGCGATGAAACCACCGGAGCCTGGATTTCCTCGGCGGAAGTCGCCGAAACCGCCTTCACTGCCTTCGTGGGCCGAAAGAAAGCCGAACGCATCCACGGGCGCCTGGTCGTGCGCCGGATCCCGGAACTGAACGCCAAAGCCAGCGCGGGGCAACAGACCCTGTTCGACACCCACCGCTTCCACGCCTTCTTCACCACCAGCGCCCTAGACACCGTCACCGCAGACAAAACCCACCGCCAACACGCCATAATCGAGCAGGTCAACGCAGACCTCAAAGACAGTGCCCTGGCGCACCTGCCCTCGGGAAAATTCACCGCCAACGCAGCCTGGCTGGTCCTGGCGGCCATCGCCTTCAACCTCTCACGCGCCATCGGCACCCTCGCCAGCACCGACCTGGGCAAGGCACGCAGCGGAACCATCCGCCGAAAAATCATCACCGTCCCCGCCAGGATCGCGACCTCGGCACGGAGAATCATCCTGCACCTGCCCGCCAACTGGCCCTGGGAAACCAGCTGGTCAAATCTCTTCGAAGCGGCCTGCGGGCCACCACGGACCGCCACCATCTGACCACCCAGCCGACTCGGCGCAACCAGGACCAAGGAACACCACCGGCAGCAAGGCCGGCAACCCCGTCATGCCCATCGACCGAACCCGGACCCAGATCAGAACGACCCTGCCCCATCAAACACAACCGGTGGATCGAGGCTTAGGAGGCGAGATCCAGCACGTCCCGGGCCCGTTGCAGGGCCACCGTGGAGGCGTAGATCAGCGCCGCGTCGGCGGAACCGGCCACGCGGAGATCCAGCGCTCTTGCAAAGGACTCCACGGCGGCGGCGATATTGCCGCCGGCGAAGTAGGAGCGGCCGAGCTGCTGACGGATGACGGCTTCGTCCGGGGTACCCCGGGTTTCCGCCAGCAGCTGCCGGAACAGCTCGACGGCCCGGTCGGAGCTGTTCGAGACCCGCAGCACGTCAGCCTCGAAGATGCGCAGCCGGAGCGAATCCGGGTCCTTGTACCGGGCCTCGGCCAGCAGCTCCGCTGCTTCGCCGGCGTGCCCCTCGACGAGGCGCACGAAGATCAGGTCCGCGGGATCCGCGGAAGCCGACAGCGCCTCGGCGCAGGCGTCCTCGTTGACGATCTCCGGCATCAGGCTGACCGGATTGATCCTTATCCCGGCAAACCCGCCATCAGGCCATTCGCTGGTGCCGGCCCCGAGGCCGTTCATCAGGAGGCGATCTCCTGGTAGGCGGCGAACAGCAGCGAAGTGTCCGGGACGTCGAGGATACCGGGACGGGCGATGCCGTCGAGCACGACGAAACGCAGCAGGTCCCCGCGCGACTTCTTGTCCCGCCGCATGCCGTCCAGCAGCGCCTGCCAGCGGTCCCGGCGGTAGGTGATGGGAAGCCCGAGGCTTTCCAGGATGCTCCGGTGCCGATCGGCGTCGGCGTCGCTGAGCCGGCCGACGCTGCGGGCCAGCTCCGCGGCGAACATCATGCCGACGGAGACGGCTGCGCCGTGGCGCCAGGAGTAGCGCTCGACGAGTTCGATCGCGTGACCCAGGGTGTGGCCGTAGTTGAGGATTTCACGCTCGCCGGCCTCCTTGAGGTCCGCCGACACGACCCTGGCCTTGACCGTGATGGCGCGTTCGATCAGTTCACGCACGGCATCGGAGCGGGGATCGGAGACCGCGGCAGGATCCCGTTCGATCAGCTCGAGGATGGCGGGGTCGGCGATGAAGCCGCACTTGATGACCTCGGCCATGCCGGAGATGATCTCGTTCTTCGGCAGCGTGTCGAGGGTGTCGAGGTCCGCGAGGACCCCTGCGGGCGGGTGGAATGATCCGACGAGGTTCTTGCCCTCGGCCGTGTTGATCCCGGTTTTCCCGCCCACCGCGGCGTCAACCATGGCCAGGAGGCTGGTGGGCATGTGGATTATCTTGACGCCGCGAAGCCAGGTGGCTGCCACGAAGCCGGCCAGGTCGGTGACGGCTCCGCCGCCGACGGCGACGACGGCGTCCGAGCGGGTGAAGTCGTTCTGTCCCAGCACCTGCCAGCAGAAGGACGCCACCTCGATGTGCTTGCCTTCTTCGGCGTCAGGGATTTCGGCCGTCAGTGCGGTGAAGCCGGCGGAGGCCAGCTCCTCGCGGACGGTGTCTCCGGTGAGCCGCAGGGCGCGGGGGTGGATGACGAGGACCCGTTTGACGCGCTCCCCCAGCAGGGCCGGAAGCCCGGCCAGCAGGCCGCGGCCCACCACGACGTCGTAGTTTTCGCCGGGCGTCTGGCCGGTGACCTTGATGACGGTTGATTCGGTAATCACTTTTCAACTTCCTTTGTCGCCGCCGGCGTGGATCCTGCCGCGGTTTTCGCGGCGACGGACCCACCCAGCGCATCTTGCAGCCGGTGGGCGAGGTCCGGAACGGATCCGCTCCGGACGTCGAATACTAAATCGGCCAGCCGCTCGTAGACGGGCCGGCGGGTGGCGAACAGGGCCTTCCATCGTTCCATGGCGTCACCCGCCAGCAGCGGGCGGCCGGAGTTCCTGGCGATGCGTTCCGCTACCGTTTCCGCGTCACATTCGAGGTACACCACGGTGCACTGCTCCAGCAGCTGCTGGGTTCCGGAGTCCAGCACGGCGCCGCCGCCCAGGGACACCACCGTGCTGGTGAGCTGCGCGTCCTCGATGGCCTTCGCCACGGTCCGGGCCTCCAGTTCACGGAAGGCGTGCTCGCCCCGGACCGCGAAGATTTCGGCGATGGTCCCGTGCGTCGCGACAATCGCGACGTCGGTGTCCACGAAGGCCGCCCCCAGCTGCTCGGCGAGCTGCCGTCCGATGGCCGACTTGCCCACGGCCATCGGACCGATCAGCGCGATGGGTCGGAAGGCGGCATTGTTCTCGGCCGGCACTACTGGCCGATCGAGTCCAGGGCCGCCGGAATGCTGTCCAGATAACCCTTGATGTTGCGGGCGGTTTCCTCCACCGAGTCGCCGCCGAACTTTTCCGTGACGGCTTCGGCGAGGACAAGGGCCACCATGGCTTCCGCGACGACGCCGGCCGCCGGGACCGCACACACGTCGGAGCGCTGGTGGTGGGCCTTGGCGGCCTCCCCCGTGCTGACGTCCACGGTCCGGAGGGCACGCGGCACGGTGGCAATCGGCTTCATGGCCGCGCGGACGCGCAGTACATCGCCGATGCTCATGCCGCCTTCGATGCCGCCGGCCCGGTTGGACGTGCGGATGATCCTGCCGTCCGCGTCCTTGACGATCTCGTCATGGGCAGCCGAGCCGCGGCGGGAAGCGGTGAGGAAGCCGTCGCCGACTTCGACGCCCTTGATCGCCTGGATGCCCATCAGGGCACCGGCGAGGCGCGAATCGAGGCGGCGGTCCCAGTGGACGTAGCTGCCGAGTCCGGGCGGAAGCCCGTAGGCGAGCACCTCGACCACGCCGCCGAGAGTCTCACCTTCCTTATGCGCGCCGTCGACCTCGGCCACCATGGCGTCGGAGGTTTCGCGGTCGAAGCAGCGCAAGGGGTCCGCGTCGAGGGCCAGGACGTTGCCCGGGAGCGGCAGCGGACGGCCTTCCGGGACGGCAACGCTGGCGATCGAGACGGTGTGGGAGACCAGTTCGATGCCGAGTTGCTTCAGGAAAGCCGAGGCCACGGTGCCGAGGGCCACCCGGGTGGCGGTTTCGCGGGCACTCGCGCGTTCCAACACCGGACGTGCCTCGTCGAAGCCGTATTTCTGCATGCCGGTAAAGTCAGCGTGACCCGGCCGCGGCCGCGTCAGCGGGGCGTTGCGGGCCTGGTCAGCGAGGATCTCCGGGTCCACGGGGTCGGCAGACATGATCTGCTCCCATTTGGGCCATTCGGTGTTGCCGACCTGGATTGCTACCGGTCCGCCCTGGCTGATGCCATGACGGACGCCGCCGAGGATGGTCACCACGTCCTGCTCGAACTTCATCCGCGCCCCGCGGCCGTAACCGAGCCGGCGGCGCGCCAGCGCATCCGCGATCTGGACGCTGGTGAGTTCAACACCGGCGGGCACGCCTTCAATAATTCCGACCAGGGCCGGACCATGGGATTCTCCGGCAGTCAACCAACGCAACATAGTTTCCATCCTGCCATGTAAGGTCCTCAGAACACCCGTCGGGGTGCCCCCACTGCGACACACATCACATCTATGACTTCCTCCGGGACCGCGTCGCCAAGCCGGCTGAAGTGGCGTACCTGTTCCACCGCCTGGTAGATCAGCATCTCGAGTCCGGGGACCACCGTGCCGCCGGCATCCTGCCACGCCGCGGCGATCCGGCTCGGCCAGGGATCGTAGGCCACATCCAGCAGCACGCCGGGACGGTTGCGGGCGGTTTCCGGGGCGCGCTCCCCCGCAAAGGCCTGCTGCAGCTCCGCTGCCAAGGTATCGGCGGCGCGGGGCGGCAGCGTGGAGATGACGACGTCGGCGGCGGCCACGCCCGCCGCGGCTCCGGTGATCGGACGCACCCGAATCGGCAGCCCGACGGCGGCGGAGGCGGCCCGCGCTTCGACGGCGCGGCCGACATCGCGCACAAAGACATCCGCGCCGGGGGCGCCGAGTTCCCTCAGGGCTGCGATGGCTGCGGCAGCGGTCCCGCCGCCGCCGAGGATGGCGGCGGTGGGGGCGGCCGAGGCGCCCGCGTGACGCAGGGCGTTGACAATGCCGGCGACGTCGGTGTTGTAGCCGACCAGGCGGGGGGATCCCGGGGTGTTCCCGACAGGGTGGCCACCGGCCGCGGACGGCTCGAAGGCCACGGTGTTGATGACGCCGAGCGCGCGGGCCACGCCGCGGACCTCGTCGACTTCGGCGACCATTGCGGTTTTCAGGGGCATCGTGACGGACAGGCCGCGCCAGCCCTCGCCGTGCCGGGCGTCCTCCCGCACGCGCGCCATGAGGGCCGGCAGGTCCTCCTCGGTCACGTCGATCGCCGAGTATGCGATCTCGACACCGAGATGGGCATAGGCTGCCCGGTGCAGTGCGGGTGACTTCGAATGGCTGATGGGGTGCCCAAGCACGGCGGCCCGCAGCGTCATACGCAGCGTCCGGCGTTGGCCTCGCACCAGGCGTTGTACTGCTGCACGTAGCCGTTGTGTTCCGCCAGGGTCCTCGAGAACTTGGTCTCCTTGGTGTCCAGGTTGATGGTCACCCAGTAGAGGTAGTCGTTGGACTTGGGCTTCGCTGCGGCATCGATGGCTGTCTTTCCGGGCGAGCCGACAGGCCCAGCCGGCAGGCCGGTGTTTGCGTACGTGTTGTACGGATTGGAGGTATCGGCTTTCTGCGCCTCGTCGATATGGAAACTCCGGATTCCGAGACCGTAGGTCACGGTTGCGTCGGACTGGATCAGCCCGTTGGTTTCGGTGTTGCCGGGCTTGAGCCGGTTGTAGATCGCGCCGGCCACGTCCCCGTATTCCGCCTGTCCGCCCTCAGCCTGGACAATGCTGGCGACCGTGACGACGTCGTACTGTTTGGCCGGGTCCGTGATGCCCTGGGCCTCGAGCTCATCCAGGGTGGTGGACGCGAGTTCCTGCAGGATATCCTTGGCCGGGGTGCCAAGCGGGAAGCGGTATTCCCCGGGCGCGAGGAAGCCCTCGAGGTTCTTCGAACTGGACGGAACGCCGAACTGGGCCGGGGAGTCGCTGAGGCTCTTCAGCTCGGCGACCGGAACCCCGGTGCCCTCGGAAATCGCCTGCAGCGACTCGCCGATCCGAAGGCCTGCGTTGAGGGCGAAGTACATGACCTTGCCCTTGTCCTGGTTCAGCAGCACGGCTACGGCGTCGGAATTCTTCATCTCGTGGCGCAGGCTGAAGTCGCCCGGGCTCAGGGCTCCGCCGGAGGCTGCGAATTCCTTCAGGAAGGCGTCGGCGTTGGCCACGACCTTCTTGTCCTGGAGTTCCGAGGCCACGGATTTGGGTCCCGCACCGGGGGGAACCGTAATCGTCACCTCGCCGGTTCCCGGTCCCGGGTAGTCGGCCACCGTGTCGCCGCCAAGGAAGGGCTTGATGAACTGCGCCCCCACAGCGATCGCGGCCACGAAGACCGACAGGGTCAGCACAAGGGCGAGGAAACGGCGGCGGCGGACTTTCCTGGCAGATGCCTTGCCGTTGGGTTTGGCGGAAGCTCCGGCCATTACTTCGTGTCCGGCTTCCTCGTGGTGGTAGTCAGGGTGGCGGTTGGAGTCATCGCCATAGACATCGTCGCTGTGGGCCGCGTAGCCGGAGTACCCCGCACCCGGGTGCGCCGCGTAGCCGGGCTGAAGGTCAGTTTCGTGGTGTGGCCCGGACGCCGTAATGACGCCGCCGGCGTACTCGCGCCGGGCGTACTCGCGCGGGGCGTACTCGCGCGCTGCGTCCTCAGGCACCGCGTCCTGGGATGCGGACTCCGCCGGGACGGTGTCCTGGGACGCAGTATCCTCATGCGCCGCCGGCCCGGCGGCCGGAGATGTGGGCGCATGGACTGGCGGTGCCGCTGCCGCGGGCGCCGCGGGACCGGGCGCGGGTGCGGCGGGCGGGGCTGCGGCGGGCGTCGCCGTCGGGCTGTCCTGCCCGGTCTCGAAGGCCTGCGGCGGGATGATCTCGTGGCCCTGGGTCATCAGGGACTTTTCCCGGGCCCTGATCTCTTTGCGCGTCAGCGGTCGGCCGGAGGCGCCGAACGCGTCCCCTGGGGAGTCGTCACTGTTGACCGGGCTCACTGTAGCCTTCCGTTTTCTGCAGATTGCGTGTGTACGTCCGGGCCGGCAGAAGCGCCGCCCCCGGTTGGCCCCGGAGCGGTTTCCGCGTAAACGCGGCTTCCGATCTCCGTTCCCCTGGCCTTTTGCATATCGATCGCATGTTGCAGGATACCTGCGGCCGCAACCTGATCAACTACTTTACGGTGATTCCGGCTGCTCATGCCAGCTTCGTGCAGGTTGCGGTGTGCGGTGACCGTGCTCAACCGCTCGTCGACCAGCCGTACCGGGACCTCGGAACCGCGGTTCCGGAGGGCATCCGCCAGCAGCGTTGCGTAGTCCGTGGCCATCCGCGCCGAAGCGTGTTCTTCGCCTTTCATCGTCCGCGGAAGGCCCACGAAGATCTCGACGGCATGGAGCTCGTCGGCCAGCGCCGCGAGGATCCGCACGTCGGTATTCTTCTTCGCGTTCCGTTCCAGCGTGCGCAGGGGTGTGGCCAGGATGCCGTCGCGGTCACAGACCGCCACACCCACCCGGACGGTGCCGACGTCCACCCCCAGCTTCACGCCCTGGGGGTAGTCGCCGGGCACAGCAGCTTCGTTCACCGGTTGTCCATTAGCGCCGGGTAATGGAGTCCACGACGGCGGCCAGGGCCGCGCCGACCTTGGCGGCGTCCGTGCCGCCACCCTGGGCGACGTCGTCCTTGCCGCCGCCGCCGCCGCCGAGGATTCCGGCGGCGAGCCGCACCAGCGCGCCGGCCTTGACCCCCGCCGCACGGGCGGCTTCGTTGGTGGCGATGAGGATGACCGGGCGCTCGTTGCTGACGCCGGCCACCGCGACGGCGGCGGGCTCGGAGCCGAGACGGGTCCGGAGGTCCAGCGCCAGACCGCGCAGATCATCCGCGCCGCTGACCTGGCCGGCGTCGTGCGCGATGACTTTGACCCCGGCGGCGTCCTTGGCGGTTCCGACGAGCTGTGCGGCGGCAGCCGTGAGCTGTTCCTTGCGCAGGCGCTCCAGTTCCTTCTCGGCCGTCTTGAGCTTGGTCAGCGTGGTGGCGATCCGGTCCGCGAGCAGTCCGGACGGAACCTTGAGCATTTCCGTCAGCTCCGTGACGAGGGCGCGTTCCGCGGCAAGGTGCCGGAAGGCGTCCATGCCCACGAAGGCCTCGACACGGCGGTTTCCTGAACCGACGGACTGCTCCCCAAGCAGGGACAGGCTGCCGATCCGCGAGGTGTTCTCGACGTGCGTGCCGCCACAGAGCTCCCGGGACCAGGCGCCGTTGATCTCCACGACGCGGACTTCGTTGCCGTAGTTCTCGCCGAAGAGTGCCATGGCGCCGAGTGCCTTCGCCTCGGCCAGGCCCATGACCTTGGTTTCGACGCGGTAGTTGTTGCGGATGGCGAGGTTGGAAACCTCCTCGACCTCGGACCGGGTGGCTGCGCTGAGGCCCTCGCCCCAGGCGAAGTCGAAGCGCAGGTAGCCTGCCTTGTTGAAGGAACCGCGCTGCAGCGCCTCCGGGCCGAGAATCTGGTGCAGGGCCGCATGCACGATGTGCGTACCGGTGTGGGCCTGCTCGGCGGCGTGCCGGCGTTCCCGGTCCACGGCCGCCTGGACGAGCGACTCGGCACCGATTTCGCCTTCACGGACGATTGCCTTGTGCACGCTCAGGCCCTTGATCGGGCGCTGCACATCCAGCACCTCGACGACGAAGCCGTCGCCGGTGATGAGCCCGGTGTCGGCCGCCTGGCCGCCGGCCTCGGCGTAGAACGGGGTCTCGGCGAGGACCAGTTCGATTTCATCGCCCGTGGCGGCCTGGGAGACCTTCCGGCCGCCGGACAGGATGCCGCGGACCTTGGATTCTCCGCTGAGTTCGGTGTAGCCCGTGAACACGGTTTCGCCGGCCGACAGCAGCTCCTGGAAGGCGCTGAGGTCCGCGTGGGAACCCTTCTTGCCCTTGGCATCGGCCTGCGCGCGCTGGCGCTGTTCCAGCATGAGCTTGCGGAACTCCGGCTCGTCGACCTTCAGCCCGGCCTCCTCGGCCATTTCGAGGGTGAGGTCGATCGGGAAGCCGTAGGTGTCGTGCAGGGCGAACGCGTCCGCTCCGGAGAGCGGCCGGCCGGCCGTCCTGGACTCCTGGACCGCGTCCTCCAGCCGGGCCGTGCCGGAGGCGATGGTGCGTAGGAACGCCTTCTCTTCGGCATAGGCGATCCGGCTGATGCGCTCGAAGTCCGTCTCCACGACCGGGTAGACGCCCTTCATGGCGTCCCGGGAGGCCGGCAGCAGCTTGGGCAGGCAGGCCTTTTCGACGCCGAGCAGGCGCATGGAGCGTACGGCGCGGCGGATGAGGCGGCGCAGCACGTAGCCGCGGCCTTCGTTGGAGGGGGTGACGCCGTCGGCGATCAGCATCAGGGCCGAGCGGATGTGGTCGGCGACGACGCGCATCCGGACGTCGTCGGTGTGGTGCGGGTCATCGGCGGATTCGGCGGAGGTGTACTCCCGGCCGGACAGCGCCGCGGCCCTGTCGATCACGGGGCGGACCTGGTCCGTCTCGTACATGTTCTCGACGCCCTGCAGGATCATCGCGAGGCGCTCCATGCCGAGGCCGGTGTCAATGTTCTTCTTGGGCAGTTCGCCGACGATGTCGAAGTCCACCTTGGAGCGGACGTTGTCGATCTGGTACTGCATGAACACGAGGTTCCAGATTTCAACGTAACGGTTCTCGTCCGCGATCGGACCGCCTTCGACGCCGTACGCGGGGCCGCGGTCGAAGTAGATCTCGGAGCAGGGGCCGGCGGGACCGGGCTGGCCGGTGGACCAGTAGTTGTCCGCCTTGCCCATCCGCTGGATCCGCTCGGCCGGCATGCCGGTGTTCTTGAGCCAGAGTTGCTCGGCCTCGTCGTCCTCTTCGTAGACGGTGGCCCACAGGAGTTCCGGCGGCAGTCCGTAGCCGCCGTCGTCAACGCTGGCGGTGAGCAGTTCCCAGGCGAACTTGATGGCGTCTTCCTTGAAGTAATCGCCGAAGGAGAAGTTGCCGCACATCTGGAAGAAAGTTCCGTGGCGGGCGGTCTTGCCGACTTCCTCGATGTCGCCGGTACGGATGCACTTCTGCACGCTGGTGGCCCGCTGGTAGGGGGCTTCTTCCCGCGCGGTCAGGTACGGGATGAACGGCACCATGCCGGCCACGGTGAACAGCAGGGAGGGGTCGCTGGAAACCAGGGAGGCGGAGGGGACCGGCGTGTGCCCTTTGCTGACAAAAAAGTCGATCCAGCGCTTGGTGATCTCCTGCGACTTCATGAGCTGATTACTTACCCTTCAATATGCACTGCGTTCGTGGTCCACGCGTGTACGCCGCGGGACAATATGGTTTCCGGTCCGCGGACCGGCCTGGCCGCCCTGACGGGGCACGGCCCTTTACTAATTCTCTCCCGGCTAGCGCCGGACTGCATCCTTGCGGCCGGTGCCGCCGGGGGCTGCGCCGTTATCGAGGGCTGTGTCGAGGCCTGTGTCGAGGCCAAGGGCCGTGCGGAGATCGGTTTCCCGCTCCTGCATGCCCTCCCGGACGGCGCCGGCAAAGTCGAACAGGCCGTCGGCGAGCCGGCCTACGGCCCGGTTAAGGCCCGCGGGGCCCAGATTGGACTGCGCCTCGGTGACCTTGCGAAAGGCGATGACGCCGATGGCGACGCCGATTCCCATCCAGATGATTCTGTTCATATCAGTGTCTCCAGCGGGACTAGCGGCTGCGGCGGCCGGTGGTGGGCTTCTGGCGGGCGGTGAGGGCGGAGCGCACGCCGTAGCTGAACGCGGCAACCTTGATCAGCGGTGAACCCACGGTGGCGGCCACGAGGGAGGACAGCGCGGAGATGTTGGCCGAGGCGTCCGAGACGTTGTTCGCGATCCCGTCGACTTTTTTCAGCTGCTCGTTTGTCGTGGAGACGGTGGCGGTGACTTCGTCCAGAAGCGGGGTGGCGCCGTCGCTGATCGAGCGGATGGAAGAGCGCACTTCGTCGAAGACTCCCCCGAGCTTCAGAATCGGCACGGCGAGCAGCAGGACCAGCAGTGCAAACACTCCGGCCGCGATCAGGCCGGCAATATCGCCACCAGACATAGTCGTTCATCTCCTTGTTACGTCGTATTCCTGCGGCCTGCTCCGACTGGCACAGCCGGCAGCCGCAGAACTCCCCCAAGTACCTTACATACAAAGAAGCCCGCGGCGCTTGCCACGGGCTTCTTTGTAAGGTGTTGCGTTGAATCTAGCGGGCGTAGAATTCCACGACGAGCTGCTCTTCGCAGGTCACGGGGACCTCGGAACGCTTGGGGCGGCGCACGAGGCGTGCCTGCAGGGCGTCAAGCTTGACGTCTAGGTATGCCGGAACCATCGGCAGGACGTCGCGGTGGGCGCCGGCTGCTGCAACCTGGAGCGGAACCATGGTCTCGCTGCGGCTGTGGACGTGGACCAGCTGGCCCTCGGCGACGCGGAAGGACGGGCGGTCAACGCGGATGCCGTCAACCAGGATGTGGCGGTGCACAACCAGCTGGCGGGCCTGGGCGATGGTGCGGGCGAAGCCGGCACGCAGCACGAGGGCGTCGAGACGCATCTCGAGCAGTTCGATCAGGTTTTCACCGGTCAGGCCCTTGGTGCGGCGGGCTTCTTCGAAGGCGCGGGTCATCTGGGCTTCGCGGATGCCGTACTGGGCGCGCAGACGCTGCTTTTCGCGCAGACGTACGGCGTAGTCGGAGTCCTGCTTCTTACGGGCACGGCCATGCTCACCGGGGCCGTACGGGCGGCGCTCCATGTACTTGGCGGCCTTGGGGGTCAGAGCGATGCCGAGTGCACGCGAAAGGCGTGCGGTACGGCGAGCACGAGTGTTGTTAGCCACTTGTGTCCTTCCAATATCTGCGGTGTGTCAGTGTTACTGGCCTCCACGATGGAGAGCATCGGCCAACCGCTGCCTTTTGCTACTGGGCGCCGGGCGCCAGCCCACCGGAAAAAAGACTCAGGACAGCATAAAATGCTGAATACCGGTGGATTGTGCGTCCGTGCCTTGCCAGACAACGAACAAGCCTACCACGGTGGGACCGGCGGGCCGTCAGATCCTCGCGTGCACGCCGCGGCTGCCGCGCCGTCCGAACGAGGCCGCACCCAGGAATTCCACGGCCACGAACGAGGCGGACCCCACCACCCACTCGTCATGGCCCGGCGGGATCGCGTATGTGTCGTTGGCCTGGATCCTGGAACGCAGGCCCTCCGTGGTTTCCACGTCCATCGCCCCGGAAAGACAGAATCCGAGATGGTGGTGCTGGCACTGCTCGGTCTGCTCGAACGGCTTCATGCACTCAGACCACCGCCAGCCCGGGCCCAGGATGAGGCGTGCCACGGAGTAGTCGTCCACAGTGACGAGATCGAATTCGGCATTGTCGTCCGGACACCGTTTCTTGTCGGGAACATCGAAGGACTTGATAGCCATAGCTGTGACGAAATTTACGGACATGGGACTCAACCTGAGAACGGGGACGACCCGGGACGGGACGCTGACGAGCACGCACGTGCAGCAGATCATGCTGCCGTATTTCAACGTTAGACCTCACGAGCAGTAAGTCAACGGGCAGTTAGGCCGACCGCGATTACTGGCCGCGGATGATCTTCCGCAGCCGCTCCAGCCGGGTGGAGATGTCCCGCTCCGCGCCGTTGGCGGTCGGTTCATAGTAGTTGCGGCCCACCAGGTCGTCCGGCGGGTACTGCTGGGCCGCCACCGAGTGCGGTGCGTCATGGGCGTACTTGTAGCCCTTCCCGTGGCCCAGCTGCTTGGAGCCGGGGTAATGGGCGTCCCGCAGGTGCGCGGGGATGCCGTTGCCCAGCCCGGCCCGGACGTCAGCGATCGCCTGGTTAATGCCGAGATAGGCGGCGTTGGACTTGGGCGCCGTGGCCAGGTGCACCACTGCCTCGGCCAGGATGATGCGGCCCTCGGGCATCCCGATCAGCTGCACGGCCTGCGCGGCGGCGACGGCGGTCTGCAGCGCCGTGGGATCGGCCATGCCGACGTCCTCGGCCGCGGAGATGACGATCCGCCGGGCAACGAACCGCGGGTCTTCCCCAGCCTCGAGCATCCGCGCGAGGTAGTGGAGGGCGGCGTCGACGTCGGAGCCCCGGATGGACTTGATGAAGGCACTGGCGACGTCGTAGTGCTGGTCTCCGGCCCGGTCGTACCGTACCGACGCGACGTCGAGGGCCCGCTCCGTGTGCTTGAGCTCGATCGCGACCGGAGCGGGCCCGGCCGTCCCGGCGGCTGCGCCGGCTACGACTGCGTCAGTATCGTCCGCGTCACCAAACGCGACCCCGGCGGCCGCTTCAAGGGCTGTCAGCGCCCGGCGGGCGTCCCCGCCGGAAAGCCGGACAAGGTGCGCCAGGGCCGCGGCGCTGAGTTCGACCTTTCCGTTAAGCCCCCGGACATCCGTCGTGGCGCGCAGCAGCAGGCCTTCGACATCCGCGTCGGTGAGCGGCTTCAGGGTCAGCAGCAGGGATCGGGAGAGCAGCGGGGAGACAACGGAGAAGGAGGGGTTTTCGGTGGTGGCAGCCACCAGCACCACCCAACGGTTTTCGACGCCGGGCAACAGGGCGTCCTGCTGGGCCTTGTTGAAGCGGTGGATCTCGTCCAGGAACAGCACGGTGGTGGTCTTGAAGAGGTCGCGGGCAGTCAGGGCCTCCTCCATGACGCGACGGACGTCCTTGACGCCGGCGGTGATCGCGGAGAGCTCCACGAACTTCCGGCCCGGACCCTTGGCTATCACATGGGCGAGCGTGGTTTTGCCGGTGCCGGGAGGCCCCCAGAGGATCAGCGAGCTCGGGCCGGCGGGACCGGTCGCGTCCGTTCCGGCCGCGAGCTGGCGCAGCGGGGACCCCTGGCCCAGAAGATGTTGCTGGCCCACCACGTCGTCCAGCGTCCGTGGCCGCATCCGGACGGCCAGCGGGCTGCGGGGCGACGAGGTGCCGCCGCCAGCAGGCCGGCCGTCCCCGGACTCTTCGGCGTCGTCGTCGTTTCCACCGGCGTTATCCTGCCCTGCACCAAAGAGATCATCCACCTAGATAGGCTACGTCTAGTTCCTGCCCGCCCCGACACCTACCGACGGAGCCCCGCCTCATGGCCACCCCCGACACCCGCCTGGCGTTCGTTTCCGGTGACAGGTTGGCCCGGCTGGGTGGAGCGCTTCGCCGTGAGCCACGGCGCGGTGGCCGAAGAGGAGCTCGACGGCGGACTGCAGCTGCGCGCCGCCGACGGAGCGGTCGCACTGCTCCAGGCGCCGTGGCCGGTGGACGGACGGCCCGGGCGCGGCGGCGACGCGGTGTCCCGGCTGGCCACCCTCGCCGGGCAGCCGCGGCGTATCGGCGCCGTGCTGGTCCGCCGGGGCGGCTACTCGGTGGCGGCGGTCAGCGGCGGTGCAGTGCTCGCCGCGAAGACCGGGACACGGCACGTCCAGTCCCGCACGGCGGCCGGCGGCTGGTCGCAGCAGCGCTTCGCCCGGCGTCGGGCCAACCAGGCCGATGCACTCGTCGAGGCCGTCGCCGAGCATGCCGCACGGATCTTCGCGGATCAGGGGATCGAGTACCTCGCCCCCGGCGGCGACCAGACCCTGGCGGAACTGGTCCTCGCCGAGCCGGTGCTGAAGCCGTACGCCGCCCTGGCGAGGCTGCCGTTCCTGGATGTCCCGGACCCCCGCGCCGCGGTGCTGAAGAAGGCCGCCGCGGACCTGTGCGCGGTGCGGATCCGGGTGACCGACCCGCCGTCGTAAACGACCGGGATCAGCAGCCGGTCAGGTGCCGCTTGGGCCGCTCCTGCCGGTAGAGGTACCGGCCGGCCTCGAAGAAACCTGACCGGGCGTAGAGCTCCCGCGCCCCGGTGTTGGCGGCCGTCACCAGCAGCCAGTAAGCGCCCAGGCCGCGGTCCGCCCCCGCGCCCATCAGCGCCTGCAGGATCCGGGTGGAATAGCCCCGACGACGGGCGTCCGGACGGGCCGCCAGGCAATACAGCCCGCCCCGGCCGCCTGCCCCGCCGGGAGGAACAGCAAGCCGTCCCACGGCGGCGGGCACGCCGTCGTCGTCCCGGAGCAGCGCATATAGCGCGGGGCAGCCTTCGAGGATTCCCCGGGCGACAGCCATCGCCGCCTCGTCGCCGCGGCCGTCGACGCTCCACCAGAGCCGCAGCCACTCAGCAGAGGGCGTCGTTGCAAGCTCGACGCCCGCATCCGCCAGTCCGGACTCCGCCCCGGCCTCCCGGACCAGCACGAGGGTTTCGGACTGCCGGGTGAAGCTTTCCGCGTCGAGGACGGCGTTGAGCGATGCCGAGCGCGGGTCCTCGAAGATCTGGAAGATCAGCGGCAGGCGGTGGCTCCGGTACCAGAGCCGAGCGTCACGGAGGGCCGCGAGCTGCCGGTGCGCGTCGTCGCCGGGTTCGCGGGGCCAGACGGAGTTGGCCCGCTGCGTCACGCCGGAGGCCGCCCGGAGGATCCAGCCGCCGGATTCCTCCCGCTCGGCGGCAGGCCAGGCGGCGTCCATCAGCGCCTCAAGCCCGGGCATCGTTACGCGTTCCACTGGGGTCCTCCGGTCCGGTACCGCTGGGAAAGCACTGCTGGGAAAGCACTTCCGGGACAGCAAAGGCCCCCCGGTTCCCCGGAGAGCCCTGCCGCCGTCAGTGCAGCTACTTGGTGGCGTCCTCGGCCGTTGTGGCCACTGGCTCTGCCTTCCTGGCTTCCGGCTTGAAGTCCACGCCCGCTTCCTTGCGCTGCTGCGCCGTGATCGGCGCCGGCGCCTGGGTCAGCGGGTCGAAGCCGCCGCCGGTCTTCGGGAAGGCGATGACGTCGCGGATGGATTCAACCCCGGCCAGCAGGGCGACCACGCGGTCCCAGCCGAAGGCGATGCCGCCGTGGGGGGGCGCGCCGAACTTGAAGCCTTCGAGCAGGAAACCGAACTTGGTCTGGGCATCTGCCTTGTCCAGTCCCATCAGCTCGAAGACCCGTTCCTGGACGTCGCGCTCGTGGATACGGATGGAGCCGCCGCCGATTTCGTTTCCGTTGCAGACGATGTCGTAGGCGTAGGACAGCGCCGATTCGGGATCCTTCTCGAAGCTGTCCATGAACTCGGGCTTGGGTGAGGTGAACGCGTGGTGCACGGCGGTCCACTGGCCGGCTCCGACGGCGACGTCGCCGGAAGCGACGGCGGTTGCGGCCGGTTCGAACATGGGGGCGTCCACGACCCAGACAAACGCCCAGTCCTTCGGGTTGATCAAACCGGTGCGGTGACCGATCTCCACGCGGGCGGCACCCAGCAGGGCACGGGCCGCGGACTTCTCCCCGGCGGCGAAGAAGATGCAGTCGCCCGGCGTGGCGCCGACGGCCTCCGCCAGGCCGGCGCGCTCGGTGTCGGTGAGGTTCTTCGCGACGGGGCCGGCCAGTTCGCCGTCTTCCTTGAAGAGGACGTACGCCAGGCCCTTGGCGCCGCGCTGCTTGGCCCATTCCTGCCAGGCGTCGAGCGCCCGGCGGGCCTGCGAGGCGCCGCCAGGCATGACGACTGCCCCGACGTAGGGAGCCTTGAAGACGCCGAAGTTGGTGTCCTTGAAGAATTCGGTGAGCTCGGTGAGCTCCAGGCCGAAGCGCAGGTCCGGCTTGTCCGAACCGTAGCGGGCCATCGCGTCGTGGTAGGTGATGCGCTGGATCGGCGTCGGAATCTCGACGTCGATCAGCTTCCAGAGTGCCTTCACAATGGCTTCGCCGAGGCGGATGATGTCATCCTGCTCCACGAAGCTGGCTTCGATGTCGAGCTGGGTGAATTCGGGCTGGCGGTCCGCGCGGAAGTCCTCATCGCGGTAGCAGCGGGCGATCTGGTAGTACTTCTCGAAGCCGCCGACCTGCAGGAGCTGCTTGAACAGCTGCGGGGACTGCGGCAGCGCGTACCAGGAGCCGGGGGCCAGGCGTGCCGGGACGACGAAGTCGCGGGCGCCTTCCGGCGTCGAACGCGTCAGCGTGGGGGTTTCGATTTCGACGAAGCCGTCCTCGTGGAGCAGTTCGCGGGCAACTCGGTTGGCTTCGGAGCGCAGGCGCAGGTTGCGGGCGGGGCCGGGGCGGCGCAGGTCCAGGTAGCGGTGCTTGAGGCGTGCCTCCTCGCCCACTTCAACGTGCTCATCGATCTGGAACGGCAGCGGATCGGAGGTGTTGAGGATCGTGACCTTTTCGGCCAGCACCTCGATCTCGCCGGTGGCCAGCGCAGCGTTCTCGTTGCCCTCGGGGCGCCGGGAGACGGTGCCGATGATCTGCAGCACGAACTCGTTGCGCAGTCCGTGGAAGACCTCTTCCTCGCGGACGACGACCTGGGCGACGCCCGAAGCGTCGCGCAGGTCAACGAATGCGACACCACCGTGGTCACGACGCCGGCCGACCCAGCCGGCCAGGGTTACGGTTTGTCCAATGTGCTCGGAGCGAAGGGATCCGAGGTCATGTGTGCGCAGCACAGCACGCCTTTCTGAAGAAGACAGAGGGAAGACAGAATCAAGGTGGAGTTGACCGCTACGGGAACGGTCCCGTCCGAGTTTACCCGCTGGCGGGGCCCGTCCCGGAATGACAGCCGCCAGGGCGGGGCCACTCCTAGGCCGTGGTGACCCGGACGTGCAGGTCTTCGTCCGCCGGGGCCCAGCTGGCCGGATCGGCGTCGGCCTGTTCGCCGGAGCGGATGTCCTTGACCTGGTGCTTGCCGCCGTCGTCGGTAAACCAGACAAAGGGGATGCCGCGGCGGTCGGCGAACTTGATTTGCTTCCCGAACTTCTCGGCCTTCGCGGCGACCTCGGTGGCGATGCCCCGTGCGCGCAGCTGCTCGGCGACATCCTGGGCCGCTCCCCAGCTGTCGTCGCTGGCGAGCGTCACGAGCACGGCGGTGGGCACGGAGCGCGAGGCCTTGGCGAGGTCCTGGCTGAGGATCCGGGAGACCAGCCGGGTCACGCCGATGGAGAGCCCGACGCCGGGGAACGTGCGGTTGCCCTTGCTGGCCAGCGCGTCGTAGCGTCCGCCGGAGCAGATCGAGCCGAGCTGTTCGTGGCCCACGAGGACGGTCTCCACCACGGTGCCGGTGTAGTAGTCCAGGCCGCGGGCGATGCTAAGGTCGGCGACCACCCTGCCGGGGGCGCGCTGGGCGGCGGCAGCAATGACCTGCTCCAGCTCGTTGAGGCCTTCCTCGAGCAGTTCGTTGCTCACGCCCAGCGCCCGGACCTGCTCCACGAATGACGTGTCCTCCGTGCGGATCGAGGCGAGCTTGAGCGCCGACTCGGCCTGCTCCGGGGAGGCACCGAGTTCGGACTGCAGCAGCCCGGCGACTTTGGCGGGGCCGATCTTTTCCAGCTTGTCGATGCTGCGCAGCACGCCGGCGGTGTCCGTAAGGCCGATGCCGTTGTAGAAGCCTTCGGCCAGCTTCCGGTTGTTGATCCGGAGCAGGAAGTCCGGGATCGGCAGGGCGCCCAGCGCCTCGGCAATCACCAGGGCAATCTCGACGTCGTAACGGAACGGGAGTTCGCCGTCGCCGACGATGTCGATGTCCGCCTGGGTGAACTCCCGGGCGCGGCCCTCCTGCGGCCGTTCGCCGCGCCAGACCTTCTGGACCTGGTAGCGGCGGAACGGGAAGGCGAGGTAGCCGGCGTTCTCCACGACGTAGCGGGCGAACGGGACTGTGAGGTCGAAGTGCAGGGCGAGGGCGTGCGGGTCGCCCTTGTGGGACTTGGCTTCGTCGCTTTCCTCATCCTGCAGCCGGCTGAGGCCGTAGACCTCTTTGTCGATCTCACCCTTGCGCAGCAGCTGGCCCACCGTCTCCACGGCCCGCGTCTCGATCGAGGAGAAGCCATGGAGCTCAAAGACGCGGCGCAGGGTGTCCAGCACGTGCAGCTCCACCAGCCGCTCCTCGGGAAGCCACTCGGGGAATCCGGACAGGGAGGCGGTGCGTGCCATGGTGGAAATTTTCTCCTCAGGTATCACCGGCCGGGGAACTGGCGCCGCGTCCGGGCCGTAACGGGTTGTCCGAAACGGGGAACGGATAGGCGGCAGACCGGCCAGTCGTGCATAAACTGTGTGCGGCAGTCAGTTTATGCGTTGAACGCCGGCTTCTCTAATGCGGCCGGGCACGCGTGGGGCTGCCTCCAGCTTTACAGCTGAAACCGCGACGGCGCCACGGCCCGCCGGGGTTCCGGCCCGACAACCAGGAGGACTTTTGGCGGCCAGTTCACGGAGCGCCCGCGATGCCAAGCGGCGCGTCCAGCAGATGGAGGCGAAGCGCGAGCTGCGCCGGGAACAGGACAAACGCCGGAAGCGCGACAACGTCCTCGCCATAAGCGCCGGCACCGCGGCGGTGGCCCTCGCCCTCGTCCTCCAGCTGACGGTCTTTTCCTCCAACCCGACAGAGGCGGAGGTCGCCGCGGTGCAGGCCGACCTGGCGTCCCCGTCCCCGACGCCGTCGGCCTCGCCCAGCAACGGCGAGAACATCCCGAAACCGGACACCGCGGCCGGCCGGACCTTCACGGGCGAGCTCAAGCTCAACGCCGGCACGCTCGGCGTCGAACTGGACGGCACCAGGGCCCCGCAGGCCGCGGCCGTCTTCAAGTCCCTGGCGGACCAGAACTTCTACGCCGGCCTCAGCTGCCACCGGCTCACCACTGGCGAAACCTTCGGCGTGCTGCAGTGCGGCTCCAAGTCCGGCGACGGCAGCGGCGATCCGGCCTACACCTGGGGCCCGCTGGAAAACACCCCGCCGGACAACAACTATCCGGCCGGCACCATCGCGGTGGCCAGGACAGGCGGGAATGCCAACGGTAACGGCACCCAGTTCTTCATCGTGTACAAGGACACCGTTATTCCGGCCGACGCCGCCGGCGGCTACACCGTGGTCGGCAGGGTTACCTCCGGCCTGGAGGTGGTCGCCGGGATCGCTGCCGCAGGCCTCAAACCCGGTGATAACGCCACCGACGGCGCACCTGTGGAACCAGTCACGATAGACTCGTTCTCACTGAAGTAACCAGCCACGGCCCCCGTGGCCGCGGTGCCGGTATTTCCCTCCAAGCGAAAGACTTCTAGCGGTGACAGACAGTCAGAAATCCGACGAAACAGTGTCAGCAGCAGCTGCCAACGAGACCGAAACCGAGGCAACGTCCAACGGACAAGCCTCAGGACAAGCACCGGGACAAGCCCCAGGACCGGCAACGGGACAAGAGGCAGAAAAGGCGACCGACACTGCCACAGACACAGCACCGGAAGCGGCAGTAGAGCCGCAGGCAATCGAGGCCGACGCCACCGAGCCGCCGGCCGACGCCACCGAGCCGGCCGACGCCACGGAGCCGCCGGCCGACGCTCAGGCTGCCCCGGAAGCGGCAGCCGAGGCTGCCGCTGAGCCTGAGGCAGCCGCCGAGGCTGCCACAGCACCCGCCGCGGAGGCTGCAGCCCCCGCCCCTGCCACAGCACCCGCCGCTGAGGCTGCTGCCGAGACAGCCGCCCCCGCCCCGGCCCGGCCTGCGCCGTCGCCGGCAGCCTTCGCGGCCCGGCCCAAGGCCAAGCCCTCCCCCGCCGCACCGGCTGCCGCACCGGCCTCCGTTTCCTCCGCCGCCTCCCTTGCCGAGGCCGCACGCTGGGGACGCGTCGAAGGCGACGGCCACGTCTTCCTGACCGTGGACGGCGAGGAGCACCCGGTCGGACAGTACCCGGATGTCAGCAACGATGAGGCCCTGGGTTACTTCGCCCGGAAGTACGACGACGTCGTCGCGCAGATCGTCCTGCTGGAACAGCGCGTCAGCTCCAAAGCGCCCACCACCGACATGCAGAAGACCGTCACACACCTGCGCGAACAGCTGGCCGAGCGGAACATGGTGGGCGACATCCGCTCCGCCGAGGCCCGCCTGGATGTCCTGGTCACGCAGATCAGCGAGCTCGAGAAGGCCGAGAAAGCCGAACACGACGCCGTCCGGGCCGCCGAACTGGCTGCCCGCGAGGCCATCGTTGCGGAAGCCGAAGAGATTGCCGGACATGACCCCGCGCAGATCCAGTGGAAGACCTCCAGCGCCCGGATGAACGAGCTCTTCGAGAGCTGGAAGACGGCACAGAAGAGCGGCGTTCGGCTGGGGCGTAGCAACGAAGACACCCTCTGGAAGCGCTTCCGCGCTGCCCGCACCGTCTTTGACCGGCACCGCCGCGCCTACTTCTCGCAGCTGGACAGCAACAACTCGGCAGCCAAGGCCGCCAAGGAGAAACTGATCGCGGAGGCGGAGGCGCTCTCCTCCTCGACCGACTGGGGCTTCGCTGCCGGCGAGTACCGCCGCCTCATGGACCAGTGGAAGGCATCACCCCGCGCGAGCCGCAAGGACGACGACGCCCTCTGGGCACGATTCCGGGCCGCGCAGGACGTCTTCTTCACCAACCGGCAGGCCGCCAACGACGAGATCGACCAGGAGTACGGCGCGAACCTGGCCGTGAAGGAAGCCCTGCTGGTGGAAGCCAGCGGGCTGCTGCCCATCAAGGACCTCGCTGCCACCAAGAAGGCCCTCCAGTCCATCCGCGACCGCTGGGAAGAAGCGGGCAAGGTGCCGCGCGCCGACATGGGCCGCGTCGAAGCCGGGCTCCGGAAGGTGGAGGACGCCGTCCGCCATGCCGAGGAGGAGAACTGGAAGCGGTCGAACCCGGAAACGAAGGCCCGCACCAACAGCGCGCTGAGTCAGCTGGAATCCGCCATCGCCGGTCTCACGGATGACCTTGCCAAGGCGGAGAAGGCAGGCGACGAACGCAAGATCAAGGCAGCCCGGGAGGCTCTCGAAGCCCGCCAGGCGTGGCTGGAACAGCTCGAACGCTCAGCGAGCGAGCTCTCCTAGCGCTCCGCCGGAAAACAATCCAGGCCCCGTTTCGGTTATCCACATGACCGCCGCGGGGCCTGTTTCCTTGTCCGGGCAGCCGGGACGATTGCTGTATGGTCCACCCGCCCGGCGCCGCTGACCCGGTTGCCCCCGTTGCCCTCCCGGCAGAGCTGTACTCACCCGGTCTGCTTTTCTCCTGGCCTGAGCTGCAGGCAATGGCGTCCGACGGCGTGCTGACGCAGCTGTACCAGCGCGGCTACCTGCCACCGGGAACCCGTTCCACCCCGCAACTCCGGGCCCGCGCATTGGGCGCCATGATCCCACCGCCGATCAGGCAGCGCGTGGTGGCAGGCAGGCTGACGGCCGCCTGGGTCTACGGCTGTGCGCAGGAACCGGACCGGTTGGCGCTGCTGGTGGATGCCAGCCGGAGAATTTCGAGCCTGAGGTCCACGCGCGGATGCACCTTCCATGAGGTGCGGCTGGGCGCGTTGGACGTCGTGAGCCTCGGCGGACTGATGGTCTCCAGTCCGTTGCGGACTGCCCTCGACATCGCCCTGCATGTGGAATCGGACCGGGCGCTGCCGGTCCTGGCCGCATTTCTGGACCGGACCGAGCTCGGCGTGCGGCTGCGCCTGCTCAGGCTCGCCGTGGAAGCCAGCCCGCGGGTGCCGCACAAGAAGGCGGCGCTGGAGCGACTCGCCGTTCTCGAGACCGCACAGCCGCCTTAGCTGCGCCGCCGGTTCCCGGTGGTCCGGTAGACGTCGAAGACGCCATCGATCCGGCGCACGGCGCTCAGCACGTGGCTCAGGTACTTGGGGTCGCCCATCTCGAAGGCAAACTTGGAAATGGCGACCCGGTCCGTGGAAGTGTGCACGCTGGCCGCGAGGATGTTGACGTGGTTTTCGGAGAGGATCCGGGTGACATCCGAGAGCAGGGACTTGCGGTCCAGCGCTTCGACCTGGATTTCGACCAGGAAGACGCTGGACTGCGTGGGCGCCCAGTCCACCTCAACAATCCGGTCCGGCTGCTCCAGCAGGCCGCTCACATTGGTGCAGTCCGTCCGGTGCACCGAGACGCCGGAGCCTCGCGTGACGAAGCCCAGAATGGGGTCCGGCGGGACCGGAGTGCAACAGCGGGCGAGTTTGACCCAGACGTCATCCACACCGCGGACCACGACGCCGGAATCGGAGTACCGGGCCTTGGTCACCTGGGTCGGAATGGACACTTCGGTGAGGTCGTCTTCAGGGGTGTCGTTGCCGCCGAGGCTCTCCACGAGGCGTTCCATGACGGACTGGGCGGAGGTGTGCCCGTCGCCGACCCCGGCGTAGAGGCCGGAGATGTCAACGTACTTGAAGTCCTCGGCAATCGCGGCCAGGGCGTCGTGCGTCATCAGGCGCTGCAGCGGGAGGTTCTGCTTGCGCATCGCCTTCGTCAGCAGTTCCTTGCCGCGCTCGATCGACTCTTCGCGGCGTTCCTTGCTGAACCACTGCCGGATCTTGTTGCGGGCCCGGGCGCTCTTGACGAAGTGCTGCCAGTCCTGGCTGGGGCCGGCCCCTTCGGCTTTGGAGGTGAAGATTTCCACCCAGTCGCCGTGGTTCAGTTCACTGTTGAGCGGCACCAGCTTGCCGTTGACCCGGGCGCCGATGGTCCGGTGGCCCACCTCGGTGTGCACGGCGTAGGCGAAGTCGACCGGCGTGGAACCGGCCGGCAGGGCCATGACTTCGCCCTTGGGGGTGAAGACGAAGACTTCGCGGGCGTTGATTTCGAAGCGCAGCGAGTCAAGGAATTCGCCGGGATCCGAGGTCTCCTGCTGCCAGTCGACGAGGGAACGCAGCCAGCCCATGTCGCCGTCGCGGGGGCTGCCCGGTCCGGATGCCGTGCGGTTCGGCTGGTCCTTGTACTTCCAGTGCGCGGCCACGCCGTACTCGGCGCGGCGGTGCATTTCATGGGTGCGGATCTGGATCTCCACCGGTTTGCCGCCCGGACCAATCACGGTGGTGTGGAGTGACTGGTACATATTGAATTTTGGCATCGCGATGTAGTCCTTGAACCGCCCGGGCAGGGGGTTCCAGCGGGAGTGCATGGCGCCGAGGGCGGCGTAACAGTCCCGGACGGAGTCGACGAGGACCCGGACACCCATCAGGTCGTTGATATCGTCAAAGTCCTTGTCCCGGACGATCATCTTCTGGTAGATCGAGTAATAGTGCTTCGGCCGTCCGGTGATGGTGGCCTTGATCTTGGCTTCGCGCAGGTCCTCGGTGATCTGGTTGCGGATGACGCCGAGGTTCTTTTCGCGCTCCGGCGTCCGGTCCCCGACCATCCGCACGATTTCCTCGTAGACCTTCGGGTACAGGGCGGCGAAGGACAGGTCCTCCAGCTCCCATTTGATCGTGTTCATGCCGAGCCGGTGGGCCAGCGGCGCGAAGATTTCCAGGGTTTCCCGGGCCTTCCGGGCGGAGGACTCCGCCGAGACGAAGCGCCAGGTGCGGGCGTTGTGCAGCCGGTCAGCGAGCTTGATCATCAGCACGCGGATGTCCTTGGCCATGGCCACGACCATCTTGCGGACCGTTTCGGACTGGGCGGCCTCGCCGAAGCTGACCTTGTCCAGCTTGGTGACGCCATCAACCAGCATTGCAACTTCGGGCCCGAACTCGGCCTTGAGGTCCGCCAGGGTGTAGGAGGTGTCCTCTACGGTGTCATGCAGCAGCGCCGCGGCCAGGGTGGTGCCGCTGAGGCCCAGCTCGGCGAGGATGGTGGCCACCGCCACAGGGTGGGTGATGTAGGGGTCGCCGCTCTTGCGCTTCTGACCGCGGTGGCAGCGCTCCGCCACGACGAAGGCGCGCTGGATGAGGTCGAAGTCCTCTTTAGGGTTGTTGGCGCGGACGGTGCGCAACAACGGCTCGAGGATGGGCGAATACGCGGGGGCGCCGCGCCCCGTCAACCGGGCGAGCCGGGACCGGGTGCGTTCACGGCGGCCGGGGAACGTGGGCCGGGCCCCCGGGCTGTCGACCGGGACGGCTGGCTCTGCGCGCACAGGAGCCACCAGGCCAGTATGTGAAGCCTGGCCGGCACTCTTATCCGCTGGTGCCGCCTGCACCGGCGTCGAACGTTCTTCCAATGAAGCACCCCTCACAACCCGTTAATTACTCAAGTCTATTCCGCGGCAGGATACTTCGATAACCGAGCCGGATACGGCGACGGGCCGGAGAGCGTCACGGATGACGTTCTCCGGCCCGTCGGACCGCACCTGGCGGATCCGCCGCAGGCTAGGCCGTGGCCGGCTGCGCGCTCTTGGCGGCAGTCTCGGCCCGGCGCTGCTCAACACGCTTGGCCTGCTTGACCAGATCAGGTTCGTTCTGGCGCAGCCACGCGTAGAGCGGTGCGGCAATGAAGATCGTCGCGGCCGTTCCGATCAGGATGCCCACGAACAGCGCCAGCGAGAGGTCCCGCAGCGTTCCGGCACCCAGGAGCCCGGCACCGATGAAGAGGATCGCGCCGACGGGCAGGATGGCCACCATCATCGTGTTGATGGAGCGGACCAGCGTCTGGTTGACCGCAAGGTTGACTTCCTCACCGAAGGTCCGGCGCGTGGAGGCCTGCAGGTCGTCGGTGTTTTCACGGATCTTGTCGAACACCACCACGGTGTCGTACAGCGAGTAGCTGAGAACCGTCAGGAATCCGATGATGGCCGACGGCGTCACCTCGAAATCACTGAGGGCGTAGACGCCGGCCGTGATGAACATCGTCACGAGCATGCCGGCAATCGCTGACAGCGACATCTTCCAGGTGCGGAAATACAGCGCCATCAGCACGGCGGCAAAGGCGACGAAGATGACCAGGCCCAACAGTGCCTGCCTGGTAACATCAGCACCCCAGGTGGGGCCGATGAACGTGGACGTCACCTCGTTCTCGGTGACGCCGTAGGCCTGGGTGAGGCCTTCCCTGATCTGCAGCGTCTCGTCGTCCGTGAGTTTGTCCGTCTGGATGCGCATCGTGTTACCGGCGACGTTCGCCACGCGCGGGACGCTGCCGGAAACAACTTCCTCGACAGCCCTCTCGCCGACCGCCGGATCCGTGGTCACCACATTCGAAACGGTGAATTCGGACCCGCCCCGGAATTCGATGCCGAGGTTGAAGCCGCCCTTGGCGACCGGGAGCAGGATCGAGACCGCCACGGCGACCGCAGCGATCAGGAACCAGATCTTCTTGGAGCCGACAAAATCGTACGAGCGTTTGCCCGTGTACAGCTCGTTACCGAAATTAGAGAAGCTGGCCATTTACTTGCCCTCCTTGGACGCGCTCTTGGAGGAACCAGCGAGCTGGCCCTGCTTTTCCTGTTCCTGACGTTCCGCGAGGCGGCGCTCCGCAATCGTCATCCGGCGCTCGGCTTCGGCCGCGGCGCCGGTGTTCTTGGCACGGACCGCCACCGTGGGCCTGTCCTCCGGAGTGCGGATCCGGCCGGCTCCCCGGTACAGCGGAACTGCGCCGAGGCGCTTCGGGTCGAGCCCGGAGAACCTGTGGCCTTCACCGAAGAACTTGGTGCGGGCCAGCAGTTTCAGGGTCGGGTGGGTGAACATGAAGACGACGATAAGGTCCGCGATCGCGGTGAGACCGAGGGTGAACGCGAAGCCGCGGACGTTGCCGACCGCCACGAAGTACAGCACCAGGGCGGCGAGCAGATTCACAGCCTTGGACGCCAGGACGGTGCGCTTGGCGCGCTTCCAGCCGTTCTCCACCGCGGATACGAGGCCACGGCCTTCACGGAGCTCGTCACGGATGCGTTCGAAGTAGACGATGAACGAGTCCGCCGTCTGGCCGATGGCAACGATGATGCCTGCCACGCCGGCGAGGGACAACCGGTAGTTCTCGGTCCAGCCCAGGATGGCGATGGCCAGATAGGTCAGCGCGCCGGCCACCACAAGTGAGGCGACAGTGACCAGGCCAAGCGCCCGGTACTGGAACAGCGAGTAGACCACCACGAGCAGCAGCCCGATCAGGCCGGCGAGCATGCCCATGCGGAGCTGTTCCCCGCCAAGGGTTGCCGAGATCTGCTGTTCGCTCTGGATTTCGAAGCTGATCGGCAGGGCACCGAACCGCAGCTGGTCGGAGAGGGCCTTCGCCGATTCCTCGGTGAACCCGCCGGTGATCTGCGGGCGGCCGTCGGTGATGACGGCAAGGGAACGCGGGGCCGAGATGACCTGGTCGTCGAGGACGATGGCGAACTGGGCCTTCGGGTCCGAACCGGTCTGCCCGCCGCCGGCGGTGTAGAACTCGTACAGCCGCTCGGTGACTTCCTTGAACTTCGCGGTGCCTTCATCGTCGAACTGGATGTTCACAGCCCACTCGTTGGTCACCGCGCCCTGGGCTCCGCGCTGGAGCTGGAAGGACGAACTCTTGATGTTCGAGCCCTTCACTTCAACGGGGCCAAGAATGTACTTGATGGCCGGAGAGTTGGCGGAGGCGGGTTCGCACGTGACCAGCGGCTTGGCCGGGTCGGAGCGCTCCTGCTGGTCCTGGGCCGGGTTGTCACAGTCCAGCGCCTCGAACTGCTGGTAGATCTCGGGGGTGATCCAGTTTTCGTCGCTGCCGTTGGCCGGCTCCGCAGTGGGCTGCGGCAGCTGCTCGGCCGGGGCCCGTGACTCCGCCGGGACTGCTGCGCCGGGACCGGCCTGCAGGACCGGCCGGAAGTTCATGTCGGCCGAGGCCTGGATCAGCGCACGGGTTTCCTTGGACGGCGTGCCCGGGAGGCTGACCACAACGTTGCGGCCGGACTGCGTGCTGATTTCAGCTTCCGCGACGCCGGAGCCATCCACACGCTGACGGATGATCGCCACGGCCTGGTTGAGCTGTTCTTCGTTGATGTCCGAACCGCCCTCAACCTTGGGCGCCAGGATCATCTGGGTGCCGCCTTCAAGGTCCAGGGCGAGCTTGGGAGCCCAGCTCGCCTGGCCGGCAATCGTGCCGCCCGCCAGGACGGCAGTCAGGACGGCGAGAATAACGCCAAGCCAGACCAGCACCCTGAGGGCTGAGTTTTTGGGGCCAGTTCGTGCCATTGTCGATCTTTCTTTTATTTACGGAGGAACCGCCGGTGCGGGTACGGAGACCCCCACCGACGGATGCCCGCAGCCGTTACTACGCGGGATAGCTCAGATAGGCAGACTAGCTGTCTTTTTTGCCTTCGTCATTGAGGCGGCGCAAGGTTTCGTCGGGTGTCTCATTGCGCGGCTCGTCAGCGGCCGGCGCGGGGCTGTCCACCGTTTCGGTGGTCAGCGAGGAAGCGTCGTCCGGAACAACGGCAGGCTCCTCGGCTGCAACAACCGGCTCAACGATCTTGGTGACGGCCTGGCGGTGCACGGTGGCGGTGTTGCCCGGGGAGAGCTCGAGCAGGACTTTGTTTTCTTCCTCGTCGATTTCCACGATGCGGCCGTACAGCCCGAAGCTGGTCATAACCTCGACACCGGGTGCGAACTTCGACTGGAGCTGGGTCTGCTGCTGCTGCGTCTTCTTGTTGCGGCGGAACATCATGAAGATGAAAAGTCCGAGCATGACGAACAGGAGAATCGTCATGATGTCGATGCCGCCGCCGGCCTGCGGCTGGGTCTGGGCAGAAATTAGTCCGAACACAGGGATAGTTCCGTTCTGTACTTGCGTAGCTGGGTTTCAGCAACGTCCGCTTCACTCCGGGCCATCGGGCAGACTGTCCGGCAGTTCAACCTGCCAGAAAACCATGCCCGGCCAGCGGCGGCCAGATACCTGCCGCCCACAGAGCAAAGACCCGAACGTGCCGAGCGTTATTCCAGTCTAAAGGGAAATCGTTCCGGCAAGGTGTTATTGACTGTTACGGATCCATTCCGGGTCCGCTGTCTCACCGGGCTCTTCGCTGAGGTCCGGGGCCTGGAACAGCTCCAGCGGGTCCTGCGCGAAGATCCCGGCAGGCACCGCATAGCCGAGGTGGGTCCAGGCGGGAGCGAGGGCGATCCGCCCCCGGGGCGTTCGGCCCAGCAGCCCCTCACGAACGAGGTACGGCTCGGCGACTGTTTCCACGGTCTCCGTCTCCTCGCCGACGGCGATCGCGAGGGTGGACAGACCCACGGGTCCGCCGCCGAACTTCGTAATCAATGCTTCGAGGACGGCACGGTCCAGCCGGTCCAGGCCGCGTTTGTCCACCTCGTACATGTCCAGTGCCGCGGACGCCGCCCGGGCGTCGATCTGCTCAATCCCGTGCACCAGTGCCCAGTCGCGCACCCGGCGCAGGAGCCGGTTGGCGATGCGGGGTGTGCCCCGGGACCGTCCGGCGATCTCACTGAAACCGGCGGAGTTGACCTTGAGGTCCAATAGCCCGGCCGAGCGGCGCAGCACGAGTTCGAGCTCCTCCACCGAATAGAACTCAAGGTGGCCGGTGAAGCCGAAGCGGTCGCGGAGCGGCCCCGGCAGGAGCCCGGCCCTGGTGGTGGCACCGACCAGGGTGAACGGCGGCAGCTCGAGCGGGATGGCGGTGGCACCGGCACCCTTGCCCACGACGATGTCGACGCGGAAGTCCTCCATCGCCATGTAGAGCATCTCCTCGGCCGGCCGGGACATCCGGTGGATCTCGTCGAGGAACAGGACCTCACCTTCAGAAAGGGAGGAGAGGATCGCGGCAAGGTCGCCGGCATGCTGGATGGCCGGACCGCTGCTGATCCGCAGCGGGGCGTTCATTTCGGCCGCGATGATCATGGAGAGTGTGGTCTTGCCCAGCCCGGGAGGTCCGGAGAGGAGGACATGGTCCGCGCTGCGTCCGCGCATCCGGGAAGCCTCCAGGACCAGGGAGAGCTGCTTGCGGACCCGGTGCTGGCCCACGAAGTCGTGCAGGTTCTTGGGCCGCAGCGCGGCCTCGATGACCCGCTCCTCCGGTTCCTCTCCCCCGCCGGCAAGGGACGGTTCAGCCACGGGCGCCTACCCTGTTCCCGGCGCGGGCGCCGTCCTGGCCCAGCCAGCGGAGCGTGGCGCGCAGGATTTCCGCCACATTGCCCTGCTCTGCCAGCCCGGGGGAATCAGCCAGGGACTTGTCGATACTGGAAGTGGCGTCCTTTTCGGACCAGCCAAGGCTGGTCATCGCGGCGACCACCTGCGGCTTCCAGACCGTTTCGGCGGACCGGACGGCGGCTGCGCCTCCGGTGCTGCCGCCGGTCCCGTGCGGGACCAGCTTGCCGGCCAGCTCCAGCACGATCCGGCCGGCGACCTTCGGCCCGATCCCGGGCACCTTCGTGAAGGACTTGCCGTCGCCCGAGTGGGCGGCAACCCGGATGGCCTCGGGTTCGTGCACGGCCAGCACGGCCAGCGCCAGGCGGGGGCCGACGCCGCTGACGCTGAGCAGGATGTCGAACACCTCGCGTTCGTCGTCGCTGGAAAAACCGAACAGGGTGAGGGAGTCCTCCCGGACGATCAGGGAGGTAAACAGCTTCCCCTCCTCACCCACCTTCAGGCTGCTGAGGGTCTGCGGGGTCGCGTTCACGCTCATGCCGGCCCCGTTGAGGTCGATCACTGCCGAGGACAGGCCGACGTGCGCTACGGTTCCGCGGAGAAAACTGATCAAAGCCGGGCTCCTGGGTTTACAGCGAAAATACAGCTGACAATATAACCGGGAAGAACCCGGCTATCCGAACATATCTACGAATACCCTACCAAGCTCTGCGGCGGCACAGTCTGACATTCACCGTGCACGGCGCGCTTTGGCCTCGGCATCAGCCCAGGCGCGCTGGGCCGGCGTCAGTGACTGGCTGCCCGGCCCGGAGGTGGCTGCGCCGCCCTTGTTGGAAGATCCGCTGCCGGCGCGCCACGCATGCGTGATCGCCAGCGCCAGGGCGTCGGCGGCATCGGCCGGGCGGGGCGGGGCGTCGAGGCGGAGGATCTTGGTCACGAGCTTGGTCACGGCGTCCTTGTTGGACGTTCCGCTGCCCGTGACGGCGGCCTTGACCTCGGACGGCGTGTGCAGCGCCACCGGGATCCCGCGGCGCGCGGCGGCGGCAATCACCACGCCGGAGGCCTGCGCGACCCCCATCACGGTGCTGACATTGAGTTGGGAGAAGACACGTTCGACGGCGAGGACGTGGGGTTCGTATTTGTCCAGCCAGTCATCGATGGAGGTGGCGATGACCAGCAGCCGCTGGTCGAGGCTTTCCTCGGGCGAGGTACCGACGACGCCGAACGCCACCATGGTGGCGCGGCGGTTCTTCTCGACGTCCACGACGCCGATCCCGCAGCGGGTGAGGCCCGGATCGACGCCGAGGACGCGAAGGGTCACTCGGATTCCAGTGCGGCCTGCACTTCGTCGCTGAAGTCGGCGTTGCTGTAAACGTTCTGGACGTCGTCGAGTTCTTCGAGGGCGTCCACGAGCTTCAGAAACTTCCTGGCGGCCTCGAGGTCCAGCGGCACCTGCATGGACGGCACGAACTCGGCCTCGTCGGTCTCGTAGTCGATGCCGGCTTCCTTGAGTGCGTCGCGGATGGCCTGCAGGTCGGTCGGCTCGGAGTGGATCTCGAAGCTGTCGCCATTGTCCTTGACTTCCTCGGCACCCGCGTCAAGGACCGCCATCAGGACGTCGTCCTCGCTGAGGCCGTTCTTCGGCAGTGAGACAACGCCCTTGCGGCTGAAGAGGTAGCTGACGGAACCCGGATCCGCGATAGTGCCGCCGTTACGGGAGATGGCGAGGCGGACTTCCGAGGCGGCACGGTTCTTGTTGTCGGTGAGGCATTCGATCAGCAGCGCCGAGCCCTGCGGGCCACGGCATTCGTACATGATCTCGGTGTAGTCCACGACTTCACCGGTGAGGCCGGCGCCGCGCTTGATGGCGCGGTCAATGTTGTCCGCCGGAACCGAGGTCTTCTTGGCCTTGGTGACGGCCAGTTCCAGGCTCGGGTTGCCGGCGAGGTCCGGCCCGCCCATGCGCGCTGCGACTTCGATGTTCTTGATCAGCTTGGCGAACGACTTGGCCCGGCGGCTGTCGAGGATGGCCTTCTTATGCTTGGTCGTCGCCCATTTGGAGTGGCCTGACATGCTTTACGCTTCTCCTCTGATCATTCGAATAAACAGTTGGTGCACACGCTTCTCCCCCGTGACTTCCGGATGGAACGAGGTCGCCAGCAGCTGGCCGGAACGCACAGCAACAATTCTAGCCGTCCCGTCCAACGGCTCGGGGTGTCCGGCCCGGGACTGTTCCACCCTGGCGAGGACTTCCACGCCGTCCCCGACGCGCTCAACCCAAGGCCCGCGGATGAAGACCGCATGGACCGGGGGCACGCCGTGTTCGGTGGCGCTGAATTCCAGCCCCTTGAAATCCAGGTCCGTCTCGAAGGATTCACGCTGCCGGCCGAACGCGTTGCGGCGGACGGTAATATCCAGGCCGCCGAAGGTCTGCTGCGGATTGCCGGCGAGGTCCTTGGCCGGATCGGTGATCTCCCTGGCCAGCAGGATCATGCCCGCGCAGGATCCGTAGACCGGCAGCCCGCCCTGGATGCGGTCACAGAGCGGGTCCCGAAGCTCGAAAATCCTGGACAGCTTGTCAATCGTGGTCGATTCCCCGCCCGGAATGATGAGGCCGTCGAGGCCGTCGAGCTCGGACGGGCGGCGCACTCCGATGCCGGTGGCGCCGGCCTCCTCCACCGCGTGCAGGTGTTCGCGGAAGTCGCCCTGGAGGGCCAGGACTCCGATCCGCAGGCCTGCACCCGCGCGGGACGGAAGCACAGAAAGGGGTTTGGTCATTTGTCCAGCATAGTGCTGCCGGGTCTTCCGGAACTGCACCCGGACAGCGGCCCGGCAGGCTTCCATGCCGGCGCTGGGATATATTACAGAGCATGTTTTACTTCAGTGTTCCGCTCGGCAAGCTGGTCCGCAGGGTCTCCCGGCTCAGGGGTGGGGGCTCCGCCCTTCCCGGGCTGGTGGTCGAGAAAATCGACCCCGGCTTCATGCAGAGGACACTGTCAACGCTGCCGCTCGGCGTCGCCGTCGTCAGCGGGACGAATGGCAAGACCACCACCACCAAAATGGTCGTGGAGCTGCTGGAAAGCCAGGGCCTGAAGGTCTTCACCAACCGCACCGGCAGCAACTTCACCCGCGGCGTCGCGGCCGCCCTGCTCGGTGAGGTGGACTGGCGCGGCCGGCTTAACGCCGACATCGCCGTGCTGGAACTGGACGAGGCGCACGCCGTGCACTTCGTCAACCAGGTGCCGCCCCGCTACTGCCTGCTGCTCAATGTGCTGCGGGACCAGCTGGACCGCTTCGGGGAAATCGATAAAACCGCGCAGCTCCTGGAGCACGTTGCGTCCAGGACCACCGGGACCGTCGTACTGAACCGGGAGGACCCCCGGGTGGCGCGGATCGCGGACACCCTCAGCGGGCCCGAGGTCCTGTACTTCGGGCTGGACGACTCCCTGCTGAGCACCTTTCCCAACGATGACGAGATGCGGGCGTCCCCCGGCAGCCCGGTCCCGCCGGCGCCGGAAAGGCCGCACGCCGACGTCGTACTGCGCCGGGTGGGTCCCGACGACGCTGACTTTGAGTACGACGGCGTCACCGTCACCACCGGGATGAAGCTGCGCGGCGTCTACAACATCTTCAACGCCGCGGCCGCGCTGACCCTGGCCCGGGCCACCGCAGTGAAGGGGACATCAGCCGTCCCGGACAACGACGGCCTGCTCGCGGCGCTGTCCCGGGTGGCGCCGGCATTCGGCCGCGGTGAAAGCCTCGTGGTCGACGGCCTGCCGCTGGAACTCGTGCTGGTGAAGAACCCGAGCGGCTTCCGGCTGGGCCTGAAGTCCTTCCCGGCCGCGGGCTACGCGACCATGATCGCGATCAACGACAACTACGCCGACGGCCGGGACATGTCCTGGCTCTGGGACGTGGAATTCGACACCCTCCGGGAAGGCGGCGTGGACCAGTTGAGCGGCTCGCGCGCCTACGACATGGCCCTCCGGCTGCAGTACGACGACGTGCCCATCGGCGCCGTGAACACCGAGATCGCGCCCGCGCTGGCGGCCTTCATCCGAGGCGCCGGGGACAAGCCGAAACGGATCTTCTGCACCTACACCGCCATGCTCGCAATCCGCCGCGAGCTGTCCAAAATCACCACAGTGGAGGTGGTCTCATGACCCCCCGGTCCGACCCGCAGTCCGGGCAACACCTCTCCTTCGGACACAGGCTGCCGCCCGAGGAACCCGCCCCGGGCAAGGGAACCATCCGGATCCTGCAGCTCTACCCGCGGGACATGAACATCTACGGCGACTGGGGCAACGCCCTGGTCCTCGCCCAGCGCCTCCGTTGGCACGGCTACACGCCGGAGCTCCTGGAATACAACGTGGGCGACGACTTCCCCGCGGACGTGGACCTGATCGTCGGCGGCGGCGGGCAGGACAGCGGACAACTGATCATCAAGGACGATCTCCTCTCGCGGGAATCCACGCTTAAGCAGCTCGCCGAGGACGGTACGCCCATGCTCATGATCTGCGGCCTCTACCAGCTCTTCGGGAGGTTCTTCAAGACCCGGCTCGGGTCCGTCATCCCGGGCATCGGCATCCTGGACGTGGAAACGCACGGCACCGACCAGCGGCTGATCGGCAACGTCGCGGTGTCCTCCCCGGAATTCGGCAGCATCCTCGGGTACGAAAACCACAGCGGCCAGACCACCCTGGGACCGGGCGTCGCCCCGCTGGGCACCACCGCCAAGGGCACCGGCAACAACAGCAGCGACGGCCAGGAGGGCGCCCGCTACCGCAACATCGTGGCGAGCTACCTGCACGGTTCGCTGCTGCCGAAGAACCCGAAGCTGGCAGACTTCCTGATCAGCACGGCCGTCGAACGCAAGTACGGCACCTTCTCCCCCGGCAGCCCGGACGACTCCTACGCGGTCCTGGCCCGCGACCACGCGGCCCGCCGGCCGCGCTGACCGCCGTCGCGGAATTTGAACGGGGCCTGATGGAACGCTCTGGAGAGGAGCCAGCGGCCATGATCCGGATCGAACGGGATGACCCTGGACGCGAGGACGTCCAGCAACTCCTGGCCGGGCATCTGGCGGACATGTTCGCCACCTCGCCCGCCGAAAGCGTGCACGCCCTCGCGCCGGCAGCACTCTCCGATCCCGCCATCGCCTTCTGGACCGCCCGGCAGGGCGCCGAAGTGCTCGGCTGCGGAGCGCTGAAGGAAATCGGACCCGGCGAGGGCGAAATCAAGTCCATGCGCACGGCGGCCCACGCCCGTGGCCGGGGAATCGGCGGCCGTCTGCTCTCCTGCATCCTGGCCGAGGCCCCGGACAGCGGCTACACGCGGTTGTTTCTGGAGACCGGAAGCCAGGAGTTCTTCGCCCCCGCCCGCCGGCTCTACCACCGGCACGGATTTCTCGAATGCGCCCCGTTTGCCGGCTACGTCCTGGATCCGAACAGTGTCTTTATGACCCGTGAGCTCAGGAACGGTTGACGAACGCCAGGACGTCGCGGGCTACCCGGCTGCTGCACCCGACCCGGAGGTGCCCTTGCCCCTCGTAGCAGACCAGGGTGCAGTCGGGAATCAGCCCGGCGCCGGAACATCCGGCGCATCAGCCACCGGGGCACCGCACTGCCCGGACCGCCCTGAATGGGCAACAATGTCCTCGGACCAATGCCCCAGCCCAGGTAGTCCATTCCGTTCCGGAACGTTCCGGTCCTGGCAGCACCTTCGACCTGCTCGACTCGTGCCATCCATGCCTCCTGTCCCCGGCGCGACCGGAGTTTTCCCGCCGCGCCCGCCGTCACCGGCCGATGTAGCCGCCCCGCAGCAGTTCCGCGAACTCCGCGGGCCGGGAGGCGGGCCACCAGTGGCCGCTGTCCACCCGGATCACGGTGAGGTCCTGCACCCACGACTCCAGCCCCTCCACGAGGTTCGGCGTCAGGAAGGAATCCTTCATCGGCACCACCACCTGGACGGGAATCGTCACCCGGCCGCCGGACGGCCAGTTTCCGGCCGAGAAGAAATTGGCGCGGTAGAGCGCCAGCCCGCGGACGGGATCATTGCCGACGTCGCGCTTCGCCGTCTGCTCATAACGCCGGGTGAGGAACAGCCGCCAGGCGGCCTCCGGCAGCTTCGGCAGCAGGAAGGCGCCGATATACCAGCGGCGGAGCAGCTGTCCCGCCAGTTGCGGCCAGGCGGGGGGCCGCGAAAACCTGCTGCGCACCCAGCGTCCGAAGTGCCGCAGGTCCGGGCCCGAGATGCTGGTGTACCGGGCGATCATGCCCGCGGCCCTGGCGTCCTGGACGGCGGCCCAGCCCTGGATCGATCCCCAGTCATGGCCCACGAGATGGACGTCGGCGGCGTCGACGGCTGCCAGCACGGCGAACATGTCGTCGACGAGCGTTGTCAGGGTGAAGTCGCCCGGGAGCTCGACGACGGCGGACGCGCCGGCGTTCCGCGTGTCGTAGGCCACGACATGGTGGGTCCGGGCGAGGTCGCGGATGGCCGGCAGGTACAGCCGGTGGTCGTCCGGGTAACCGTGCACCAACAGCAGCGTCGGCACCTCCGGTCCTGGCTCCGCGCCGAACTCGAACACTGCGAGTTCGGCGCCCTTCGAGGCGACCGTGCGCCGTCGTTCATTCAAAGTCTCCATGGTCCCCAAGCTTAGGGCTCCCTGGAGATGAGCAGCTCGTGGGCACCGGCCGCCGCGGCACCCCGTGATTCCACGACAGATTTGGTGCGCAGGCGCGTTGCGGCGTCAGCGGCGGGGCCGGCGCACGGGCCCTGCGGGGCGTCGGCCGCTACCGAGCACCAGCGGTAGGGTCCGCGGACCATCACCGATGGCGCCCAGGCCAGGTCCGAGGCGGCCCACGTTCCCGCCGCGTTCTGGCTGAACTGCGCCCGGACCAGCAGCCCTTCGTTGTTCACCACATACCACGGCGAGAGTTCGGTGATGCCGTTGCCGAGGCCGTAGACAATCCAGGTTCCCTTGTACTGCTCGATCGGCAGCACCGAGTGGCTGTGGTGGCCGTAGATCATGCTGAACTGCCCGCTGTCCACGAGCGCATGGGCGACGTCGTGCTGCTGGGCGTTCGGCTCACTGGAGTACTCGTCGCCGGCGTGCAGAGCCCCGAGCACGATGTCCGCGCCCAGTGCCCTGGCCCGGCGCGCCTTGGCGATCATCGCCTCCGGTTCCAGCAGGTCCACCTGCCAGGACTGCTCGGGACTCTGGCCGTTGAGGCCGTACGAGGCGGCCACCACCGCGATCCTGGCCGCGGGGGTCTGCAGGATCAGTACGCCCTGCGATTCAGCCTCCGTGCGGTAGGAGCCGGTATGCTGCACTCCGGCGGCGTCGAGGGCATCGAGGGTGCGGACGAGTCCCTCCGTGCCGCGGTCAATGGTGTGGTTACTGGCCGTCGTGCAGGCCTGATAGCCCACGGCACGTGCGGCGGGGATGATCTGCGGCGGCACGTTGAAGGAAGGGTAGGCGGAGAAGGGGCCCGAAGGGTCAGCCACGGGGGTCTCCAGATGGCAGATCGCGAGATCGCTCCTTGCGAGGTACCGCCGCTGTCCTTCCAGCAGCGGACCGAAGTCCAGCCCGGGCACACCAGTGCTGCGGGCGTCCTCGCGGGCCTGCTGCCAGAGCTGGGCGTGGACCAGCATGTCCCCGGTGACAACGACGGTGGCGCAACGCAGGGCGGCGCAGCCGGGCCCCCGGCCCGGCGTCGGGGTTGGTGTCGGGGTTGGTGTCGGGGTTGGTGTCGGGGTGGCCGGCGTCGATGCGCGGGACGGAGGCTCCGCGTTCCCCGCGGTCCCGCCGGCGCCCGCCGAGGGACTCGAGGTGTTGTCGTCCGGCCCGGCCGCGAACAAGCCGCAGGAGGCCAAGGATGCCATAAGTGCCGCCGCGGCGGCTGCGGCGCGCAGCCGGCCGCGGGGCGTTGCTGAGGTGTTCCCCATGCCGGACATCCTACGGTGCCGCCGTTCGAAAACGCTGAAGCCACCGTTGAGAACTTCCCGCTTGCATGAAAGAGTTCCTTCATGACCAACCCCCTACTGCGCCCCAGCACGCTGCCTTACGGCCTGCCTCCGTTCGCCGAGATCGACGACGAGCACTACGCCGAAGCCGTGGCGGCCGGCCTCGCCGAGCATTTGGCCGAGCTCCAGGCGATCGTCGAGACACCGGAGCCGGCGTCCTTCGAGAACACCGCACTGGCGATGGAGCGGTCGGGGCAGCTGCTGCAGCGTGCGGCGGCGTCGTTCTTCACCCTCGTCTCCGCCGACGCCTCGGACACGATCCTGGAGCTGGAGACCCGGTTGTCCCCCCGCTTCTCGGCCCATCAGGACGCCGTCTACCTGAACCGCGGACTGTACGAGCGCTTCGCCGCCATTCCGACGGACCAGCTCGATCCCGAATCCGCCCGGCTCGTCGAGGACTACCTCAAGGAGTTCCGCCAGTCCGGAATCCAGCTGGATGGGCCGGGCCAGGAGCGGCTCAAGGCCGTCAACGCGGAGCTCGCCCGGCTGGGCACGGAGTTCGGCCAGCGGGTCAAGGAGGGGATGAAGTCCGCGTCCCTGCTCCTGGACGACGCCGCCGAACTCGCCGGGCTGCCGGCCGACGATGTGTCCAGCGCCGCCGAGGCGGCCCGCGCCGCCGGACACGAAGGCAGGTTCCTGCTCACCCTCATCCAGCCCGGCAACCAGCCGGCGCTGGCCGCCCTGGAAAACCGGGACGTGCGCCGGCGGCTGTACGAGGCCTCGACCGGACGCGGCAGCGGCGGCGGCAGCCTCGATGTGCTGGACCTGGTGAAGCAGATGGTCCGGCTGCGGGCGGAGAAGGCAAGGCTCCTGGGCTTCACCAACTTTGCCGAGCTGACCGTGGACCAGCAGACCGCCCCCGATTTCGAGGCGGTGCGGACCATGCTGAACCGGCTCGCCCCCGCCGCCGTCCGGAACGCCGACGCCGAGGCAGAAGCACTCGCCGAGGTCGCCGGGCACCCCCTGGCGGCCTGGGACTGGGCGTATTACTCGGCCAAGGTCAAGCGGGAACGGTACGCGGTGGACGAGCAGGCCCTGCGCCCCTACTTCGAGCTGGACCGCGTCCTGAACGACGGCGTGTTCTTCGCCGCCAACGCGCTCTACGACATCACCTTCACCGAACGCAGCGACCTCGCGGGTTACCACCCGGACGTGCGGGTCTGGGAAGTCCGGAATTCGGACGGCACGGAACTGGGCCTGTTCCTGGGTGATTACTACACCCGCGAATCGAAGCGCGGAGGGGCCTGGATGGACTCCCTCGTGGACCAGTCCGGGCTGCTGAACACCCGGCCTGTGGTGATCAACAACCTCAACATCTCCAAGCCGCCGGCCGGGGAGCCCACGCTCCTGACCCTCGACGAGCTCCGCACAACCTTCCACGAGTTCGGGCACGCCCTGCATGGCCTCTTCTCCTCGGTGACGTACCCGCGGTTCTCCGGCACCTCGGTGCCCCGGGACTTCGTGGAGTATCCCTCGCAAGTCAACGAGATGTGGATCATGTGGCCGGAGGTGCTGGCCAACTATGCCCGCCACTACGCGACCGGTGCAGCGCTGCCGCAGGAGGCGGTCGAGAAGCTCGACGCCGCCCGGCTCTGGGGCGAAGGTTTCGCGACCACCGAATACCTGGGGGCGGCCCTGCTGGATCTTGCCTGGCATGTGCTGGACGTTTCCGAGGTGCCCGAGGACGTGTTGGAGTTCGAGGCCAAGGCGCTGGCCGCCGCGGGAGTGGCGCACAGCCTGATCCCGCCGCGCTACCGGACCGGGTACTTCCAGCACATCTTCGCCGGCGCCGGCTATGCCGCGGGCTACTACTCCTATATCTGGAGCGAAGTCCTGGACGCCGAGACGGTGGAGTGGTTCAAGGAAAACGGCGGGCTCAGCCGGGCCAACGGCGACTTCTTCCGGGCCGAGCTGCTCTCCCGCGGCAACAGCCGGGATCCGCTCGAGTCGTTCCGCGCCTTCCGCGGCCGCGACGCCCGACTTGAACCGCTGCTGAAGCGCCGCGGCCTGGACTGAGCCCTAAACAACGACGAAACAACGACGCCGGTCCCCCACCCAAGGAAGGTGAGGGACCGGCGTCGTACATCAGGAGTGCAGAGGCAAAGGGCGGGGCTGATCCGGCAGCGCGCGTAAAAGGGGCCCCCGCCCAAGCTCGCCGCGAAGCGGCCTAGCAGGGCGCGGGGAATAGCGCGCAGAGGATCACGCCGTCTGTCGCCCCCAAGAAACGCGAATTACCAGCCGCGCTCGGCGAGGCGGTGCGGGGCCGGGATCTCGTCGACGTTGATGCCGACCATGGCCTCGCCCAGGCCGCGGGAGGCCTTCGCGACCTCTTCCGGGTCATCGAAGAAGGTGGTGGCCTTCACGACGGCGGCGGCGCGCTGGGCCGGGTTGCCGGACTTGAAGATGCCGGAGCCGACGAACACGCCGTCGGCGCCGAGCTGCATCATCATGGCGGCGTCGGCCGGGGTGGCGATGCCGCCGGCGGTGAACAGGACAACAGGGAGCTTGCCGGTGGCGGCAACTTCCTTGACCAGTTCGTACGGTGCCTGCAGTTCCTTGGCGGCGACGTAGAGCTCGTCCTCGGCCATGCCGGAGAGCTTGTTGATCTCGGCACGGATCTGGCGCATGTGGGTGGTCGCGTTGGAGACATCGCCGGTGCCCGCTTCACCCTTGGAGCGGATCATGGCCGCGCCCTCGTTGATGCGGCGCAGGGCCTCACCGAGGTTGGTGGCGCCGCAGACGAAGGGAACCGTGAAGTTCCACTTGTCGATGTGGTGGGCGTAGTCGGCCGGGGTCAGGACCTCGGATTCGTCGATGTAGTCCACGCCGAGGGTCTGGATGACCTGGGCTTCGACGAAGTGGCCGATCCGGACCTTAGCCATGACCGGGATGGACACGGCCCCGATGATCGCCTCGATCATGTCGGGATCGGACATGCGGGACACGCCGCCCTGGGCGCGGATGTCGGCGGGCACGCGTTCCAGCGCCATGACTGCGACCGCTCCGGCATCCTCAGCGATGCGGGCCTGCTCGACGTTGACGACGTCCATGATGACGCCGCCCTTGAGCATCTCCGCCATGCCGCGCTTGACGCGGTTGCTGCCCGTCACGTTCTGGGCGGATGCGCCGGCTTCGCTGCTTACATCTGGTGTAGACACAAAAACCCCTATGGGTAGATAGATGACCTCGCCGGGGCGCGGACGGCATACAGCTGCCGTTCCCGCACACACCGGATTACCGGATCCATTGGCCGGTAGTGCTAATACTAGTCCCCTGCCGCGACACGGCTGAATTCCCGTTACCGGCGCAGGAGCAGGGATACCGGGACCTTCAGGCGGCCTGTTCCGAGGCTGTGCCCTCAGGCTCCGCGAGCGACTGCTGGTGCACCGCGATGATCCGCTGCACCACCGTCACGAGGCTGGCCAGGGCCAGCAGGCACAGCGTTATGAAAAGCACCACGGTTGGCAGGCCCAGCCCGGTGAAACCGGTGACGACGAGGACGGAAACGAGCCTCTCGGCGCGCTCGGCAATGCCGACGTTGGCGTGGAAGCCGAGCGCCTCGGCCTTGGCCCGGGCGTAGGAGACCACCATCCCGAGGACCAGGCAGATGAGGGCGGCAAACGCGATGAGCGTGTCCGCACCGCCGGTGAAGAACCAGACCGCGACGCCGGCGAACAGGGCACCGTCGGCCACACGGTCCAGGGTGGAGTCCAGGAAGTTGCCCCAGCGGCCCTCGCGCTGCTGCATCCGGGCCATGATGCCGTCAATGACGTCGGAGAAGACAAAGGCCGTGATGAACAGCGTGCCCCACCAGAGCTGTCCCAGCGGGTAGAACACGAGCGAACCGACGACGACGCCGAGGGTTCCGACGACGGTGACGGCGTCCGGCGAGACACCGATCCTGAGCAGCCAGCGGGCGAGCGGGGAAAACAATGCGGTGAAGAATCCACGTGCGTGCCTATTCAGCATCTGGCTCCCCGGCAGGGGTTTCCCGTGCACCGCCGGTTTTCTGCGGGCTGCCCGTCTCCTGCGGCCAGGCGTCCGCGACCTGCTCGCGGACCTCCCCGAGGGTCTGGGTGATCGCCTTGGTCTGGGCAATGATCGGGAAGAAGTTCCCGTCACCGCCCCACCGCGGCACCACGTGCTGGTGCAGGTGGGCGGCGACGCCGGCCCCGCCGGTGACACCCTGGTTCATGCCCAGGTTGAACCCGGTGGGATTGGCCACCTTGCGCAACACCCGCATGGCTGTCTGGGTCAGCTCCGCGAACTCCGCCGTTTCCTGCACCGTCAGATCCGTGTAGTCCGGGACGTGCCGGTACGGGCAGACCAGCAGATGCCCCGGGTTGTAAGGGAACAGGTTCAGCACGACGTAGCTGGTCCGGCCCCGGTACACGATGAGTGAATCCTCGTCGTCCCGGTCCGGTGCGACGCAGAACGGGCAGTCGTCCTGGTTCTTGAACTGATGCTGGCCGCCCTTGATGTACGCCATGCGGTGCGGGGTCCACAGGCGCTGGAAGGCGTCCGGCACCCCAACCAGGCCAAAGTCGTCTGTCACGACGTCGTCGCCCGGATGCCCCGGGCCGGCTCCTGTGGTCTCCTGCACGCCGTGCCCCTAGCTGGTCCGGTTGCGGACGGCGTCGATGATCCGCTGGACTGCTTCGGCCACCGGCACGCCGTTGTCCTGGCTGCCGTCGCGGAAGCGGAAGGACACGGCGCCGGCGTCGGCGTCGTCTCCCCCGGCGATCAGCACGAACGGGATCTTGTCCTTGCTGGCCGTGCGGATCTTCTTCGGGAAACGGTCCGAGGAGATGTCCACCTCGGCGCGGATGCCCGCCGCCTTGAGCTGGTCCACGACGTCGAACATGTAGTCGTTGAAGGTCTCGGCCACGGGGATGCCGACGACCTGCACGGGTGCCAGCCAGGCCGGGAAGGCGCCGGCGTAGTGCTCGGTAAGGACGCCCATGAACCGTTCCACGGAACCGAACAGGGCGCGGTGGATCATCACCGGGCGCTGGCGGGTGCCGTCCGCGGCCTGGAACTCGAGTTCAAAGCGCTCCGGCAGGTTGAAGTCCAGCTGGATCGTGGACATCTGCCAGGTGCGGCCGAGGGCGTCCTTTGCCTGGACGGAGATCTTGGGGCCGTAGAACGCGGCTCCGCCCGGATCCGGGATGAGCTCCAGGCCGGAGGCTTCGGCCACTTCGGCGAGGGTGCGGGTGGCTTCGTCCCAGGCGGCGTCGTCGCCCACGAACTTGTCTTCGTTCCTGGTGGAGAGTTCCAGGTAGAAGTCGTCCAGGCCGTAGTCCTTGAGCAGGCCCAGCACGAAGTTCAGCGTGCTGGTGAGCTCGTCCTTCATCTGGTCACGGGTGCAGTAGATGTGGGCGTCATCCTGGGTCATGCCGCGTACCCGGGTGAGGCCGTGCACGACGCCGGATTTCTCGTAGCGGTAGACGGAGCCGAATTCGAACAGCCGCAGCGGCAGTTCGCGGTAGGACCGTCCGCGGGACCGGAAGATCAGGTTGTGCATGGGGCAGTTCATCGGCTTCAGGTAGTAGTCCTGGCCGGGCTTGCGCACGGTGCCGTCCTCGTTCAGTTCCGCGTCGATGTGCATCGCCGGGAACATGCCCTCCTTGTACCAGTCCAGGTGGCCGGAGACCTCGTAGAGGTGTCCCTTCGTGATGTGCGGGGTGTAGACGAAGTCGTAGCCGGCATCCACGTGGCGCTGGCGGGAGTAGTCCTCCATCGCCTTACGGATGATGCCGCCTTTGGGGTGGAACACCGGCAGGCCCGAACCCAGCTCGTCCGGGAAGGAGAACAGGTCCAGCTCAGCGCCCAGTTTGCGGTGGTCGCGGCGTTCGGCCTCGGCGATGCGCTCCTGGTAGGCCTTGAGGGCGTCCTTGGTGGGCCAGGCGGTGCCGTAGATGCGCTGCAGCTGCTGGTTGTTCTGGTTGCCCAGCCAGTAGGCGGCCGAGGACCTGGTCAGGGCGAACGCGTTGGAGATGAGCTTGGTGTTGGGCAGGTGGGGGCCACGGCACAGGTCGCACCAGATGCTGTCCCCGCTCTTGCGGTCCACGTTGTCGTAGATGGTGATGTCTCCGGCGCCGACCTCGACGTTGACACCTTCACCGGCGTCGGCGGCGTCGTTCTTCCTGCCCAGCAGTTCGAGCTTGTAGGGCTCGTTCTTCATGGCTTCGCGGGCCTCGTCCTCGCTGACGACGCGGCGGACGAATTTCTGGTTCTGGTTGATGATCTTGAGCATCATCTTTTCCAGGGTCTTCAGGTCTTCCGGGGTGAACGGCTCCTCGACGTCGAAGTCGAAGTAGAAGCCGTCGGTGATGTACGGGCCGATGCCGAGCTTGGCGTCAGGGCGCAGCTGCTGCACGGCCTGGGCCATGACGTGGGCGGTGGAGTGGCGCAGGACGTTGAGGCCGTCCGGGGAATCGATGGTGACGGCCTCGACCGTGGCGTCCTCGGGCAGCGGCTGGTCAAGGTCCTTCAGCTCGCCATTGATGCGGGCCACAACGACGTCGCGGCGCTCAAAGAAGAGTTCCGCGCCGGTGGTCCCGATAGTCACCTTGGTCTCTTCGCCATCGACGAGAAGGGTGATCTGCTGGGCATCTGACACGGGTGTCTCCTATTTCAAAGTTAAGGCTTCGTAGCTTGTGGCGTACGGGGACCACAGCCAGCCTCGTCCATGCTATCGGTTTCTCCGGAGGCCAACCAACGCCGCCGGCGGCGTGGCGGTTGCCGCCCGGTTGCCGCCTGGAGAGCGGCGGAGACCGGGTCTTCAGCTGCCCAGCCCGGTGATGGCCAGATTCCGGGTGATCCCGTCCAGCGCGCCCGGGGGCTCCGGTTCCCGGCAGGCGGGCAGGCCGGGGGCCGGCTCCGGGAACGGCAGGGTCCCGGTGTTGCTGAGGTCCCAGGCCATGCTGGCGCTGATGCTGATCCCCCGCGGGCCGGTCCGCCGGGTGGTCCCCCGGATCAGCAGCAGCCGGGTGCCGAACAGCAAGGCTCCTGCCTGCTCCTGGGCCTCATGGAAGAAGACCGAATCCACGCAGCCCGTGCCGTCGTCGATGCTGATGAACACCACCCGGCGGCCGCCGCGCATCGGCGGGGTCTGGGTGGCGATCCGGACGCCGGCCACCAGCACCTCGGTGCCGTTGCGCAGCCCCAGCAGCTTGTCGGCCGTGGTGACACCCAGCCGGTTTAGTAACGGCCGGTGGCTGGACATCAGGTGGTCGCTGACGTCCACGGCCATCAGATCCAGTTCCGCCCGGACGGTGTCCACCAGGGTCGGGGCCGGGAGGGCGGCCTTCAGGTTGCTGAGTTCGACGTCGCCCAGCGGCAGGGACAGCTGGCCGTCGATCACCTCGGTCCCTTTCCGCTGGGGGCGGCCCTGCAGGCTCTGCAGGTGCTGGACCAGGTCAGCGCGGTTGCCGGAATTCCCCGACGCCCGGTGCAGGGAATCGAAGGCCCCCAGCTGGGCCAGCCGCTGGATGCTCGGCTTACTCAGCCGGGACCGGGCGCGCAGGTCCGCGAGGGAGTCATAGGGCTGTCCCGCCACGATCCGCTTCAGCTCGGTGCCGGAAAGGCCGTAAATGCCGTTCAGGCTCAGCCTGATGCCCAGTTTGCCGCGGTCGGGGCCGGCTGCCACGCGCTCCACCCGGTACTCGGCCCGGCTCAGGTTGATGTCCAGGGGCAGGATCGGGATCCCCAGCCGCCGGGCCTCCGCGACCAGGAGTCGCTTGGGATACATCCCGGGATCGTGCTCCCACAGCCCGGCGAGGAACGCCTCCGGGTGGTGGGTCTTGAGCCAGGCCGACTGGTAGGTGGGCACGGCAAAGGCAGCCCCGTGGGCCTTGCAGAAACCGAAGCTCCCGAAGGCCTTCAGCGTCCCCCAGACCTTGTCAACCACCTCGGGGCTGTACTTCCGGGCCCGGGCCTCCTTCCGGAAAAACTCCTCGACCCTGCCTTCCAGGACCTCGTTGCCCAAGGCCCGGCGGAATTCATCGGCCCGCGCCAGCCCGCAGCCGGTCATCACGTCGAAGGTCTTCAGGATCTGCTCGTGGAACACGGTGACGCCGTGCGTCTCCTTGAGGACCGGTTTGAGATCCGGGTGCGGATAGACCTCCGGCGCGAAGCCGTGCCGGTGCTCCAGGAAGGGCCGCACCATGTCCGACTTCATCGGCCCCGGGCGGAACAGCGAGATGTCGATGATGAGGTCGTTGAATTCCCGGGGCGCCAGTTTGCCGATGAGCTCGCGCTGTCCCGGGGATTCGATCTGGAAACAACCCAGGGTGTGGGTGCTGCGGATCAGCTCGTACGTCGGTTCGTCATCGAGCGGTACGGTGTTCAGGTCAATATGGCCGTCCGCGGAAATGTAATCGGGTCCCGTACCGTCCGGACCGGCCGGATGCGCCCCGGCCGCCACCACCTCGGCCTTGGACGGATGCAGCCGGATGACCTCGCGGACGGCGAACGCCATGGCGCTCTGCATCCGGACCCCCAGCACATCGAGTTTGAGCATGCCCATGGGGTCCATGTCGTGCTTGTCGAACTGGCTCATCGGCAGGCCCAGGCCGCTGGGCTGGACCGGGGTGCGGTCCAGCAGGGTGGCATCGCCGAGAATGACGCCGCACGGGTGCATGGAGATGTGGCGCGGGAGCCGGTCCAGCCGCTCGGTGAGGTCCACCAGCAGATCCAGTTGCTGGTTTCCGTTGAAGTCCCGTTGTTCCACCCGGCCGGCGAATTCCTTCAGCTCCGGTTTCTCCTCGAGCGCCTCACGGAAGTTGCGGGCAGAGAACCGCCACAGCTGCTTGGCAATATCCCCGATTTCGCCTTCCTCCATGCCCAACGCCAGTCCGGCATCCCGCACGGCACCGCGAGCGCGGTAGCCGTTCTGCATGCTCATCAGCGTGACGCGTTCGGAGCCGAAGCGCTCAAAGATCTTCCGGTAGACGTTGTGCCGTTCGGCGCTTTCGACGTCGATGTCGATATCCGGCAAGGTGGCACGGTCCCGGGACAGGAAGCGTTCGAAGATGAGGTCGTGCTGGAGGGGGTTCACCTGGCTGACGTCGATCAGGTAGTTGACCAGGCTGGAAGCCCCGGATCCCCGGGCGGCGGCCCGGACGCCCAGGTCCAGGATCATCCGGGAGACCTCGGCGACGGTGAGGAAATAGGATGCGAAGCCCAGGCTGTCGATGATCCGCAGCTCGTGTTCGAGCCGGCTGCGCAGTTGCTCGGCGGCTTTCCCAACGATTCCGGGGAAGCGGCGGTTGATACCTGCCTCGCACCGCTGGCTGAGCTCGACGAGGGGATCCCCGGCGATTCCGATCACGGAAGCCTCCGGAACCACCGGCTGCTTCCACCCCATGTCGCGGACTGGGTCCATCCGGCAACGGTCCGCGAGCGCCTCGGTCTGGGCCATCAGCCGTTTCAGGTCCGCGGTACCGTATCCCGCCGCCTGCATGATCTCTTTGCCCAGCTGCAGCATCTGCGCCGCCGATTTGAGCCAGCCCTGCCCGTTGGGCTGAAGCAGCGGGGCGGCGGAAAGCTCCGGCAGCGACTTCAGGGTCCGGGCCGAGTCCAGCACATCGGCCGTGGCGGCCCCGTCCTCGGCGGCGTAGCGCACGGCATTGCTCAGCACGGCGGGCACGCCGTGCTCCGCGGCGAGTTTGAGCATCCGCACCGCGTGGGCGGTGCTCAGCGGCTCGCCGGGCGGGCTGAGCTGCGTGACCACCTCGGCGGCGAGCGTCCCCGGCGGCATGGCGTCCAGCCAGCGTTTGAACAGGGTGCGGGGGCGCAGGTAGCGCCGGCCGCCCATCTCCCGTCCGACGTCGGAGTCCGGCCCGATCAGGACGGTCAGGACCGGTTGCAGGGTTTCCGGGTGAAGGGTCCGGGAGGCCAGTTCCGCCCGGGTTACGGCGACGGGCACCGCTCCCCCGGCCTTGCCGGTGGTGCGCGCATGCGCGTCGGAGATCAGCCGGCACAGTGCCCGGTAGCCGGCGCCGTTGTTGTGCCCGTGGGCCAGGACCAGGACACGTCCGCCCACCTGGGTGCGGAGATCGCCGTCGTCGTCAAAGACCGCAAGGTCCACCCCGACGACCGGATCCAGTCCCGCGGCCATGCAGGCCTTCAGGTGCTTGACCGTCCCGTACAGGCCGTCGCGGTCCGTGCAGGCAAGCGCGGTGGCGCCGTCGGCCGCAGCGGCGGCGGCCAGTTCATCCGGCCAGGAAACCCCGTAGTGGGCGCTGAAGGCGGTGGAGACGTGGAGATGGGTGAAGCTCATGCTGATTCGGGCTTCCGGAAAGGAAGCAGTGCGTCGTGGATCCGCAACAGCCGCCAGCGGCCGCTGCCGACATGACGGGTCAGGTCAAGGGTGAGGGTTTCCGGATCCGGGAACCCGGACCGGCGTACCTGGACCCGCCAGATCTCATGGTCCACCAGCCCGGGGCCGCTCCCCAGCGGGGCCCGCTGTTCTTCGGCCCACCATTGGCGCCGCTCATACCAGCGGACCGGCTCGGCGCAGACACTGTACTGACGGCCGGCCCAGTCCAGCTTTAACGGGACTCCGGAAGGGGTACAGACAACGTCAACCGACTCGCTGAACATGCCCAAAGTGCCTCCCGGACCAACCCCTGTAAGAACCCACCAGTAAAACCACCGGTAAAACCCCGGTAGCTAAAACCATCCGGCAGCTATTCGAATATATCTTCGAACAGTTCCAGTCTACGCCGGGGCCGGGACAAAACCTAGATCGGGGGTGGACGGACGCCTGCACAGGTAGCAGGATTGAGCCATGAGCTCCCATAACGCACTCCTGAAGCACGTCAGCATCGCCGCCAAGGACACCGCCTTGGTGGCGAAGTTCGATATAGACGGAAATATCCCAGGCCAGGGCGCCTTCGTGGTAGGCCTTCTAGCCGCCGAACCGGACTATTCCCACCAACGCAGGCTGGGGATTGAGTTCATGAACGGCGAGGCCATTTCCTTCTACTACTTCAACCACGACGGAACTGAAGAGAATTTCGACCTCAAGGGCGTGGAGCACTCCGGCAACTCCATCACCGGCAGCTTCCCCATAGAGACGGTGCTCGGCCTCCCCAAAGGACACCTCATGACCGCCTTCAGCGACTGTGACGGCCGGGACTACCAGGCCAACGTTCCGGTGGAAGAGTCGCTCTAAGCCTCCGCTAGGAGCTGGCCTTGTAGACTTCCAGCTCCAGCGTGATGAAGGCATCGATCATGGCCCGGTACGTCTTTTCAACCAGGTCGACGTCGATGTCTTTGTGTTCGGCCGTGGCCCGGACGTGTTCGATGACACGCTCCACCCGCCCCGGCGCCCGCACTTCGGCGCTGTCAGCCTTGAGGGTGCCGGCGATCCGGATGAGCCGTTCCCGGCGTCCGATCAGGGACACAATCTGCTCATCCACCTCATCGACTGCAACCCGCACGGCGGCGAGCTGTTCCCGGTCGGCCTGGCTGGTCTTGTCGTCTGCGTGATTTGTGGACATGTGCATGACAGTATCGAAATATGCAGCCACGAGTCGACCTAATTTCACTGGGTGTCCGCAGTGTTGACGCCTCCCGCCGCTTTTATGTTGACGGCCTCGGTTGGCCCGTCCACCGGGAAGCCCCGGGTGAAGTGCTCTTCATCCAGGCCAACCACGGCCTGGTCCTTTCGCTCTGGGATGCGGGGCAGATGCAGTCCGAAGCGGCCACCGATCCCCCGGCGGGCATTCCGTGCATCACGCTGAGCCACAACCTGGGCAGTGCCGTGGAGGTCGACGGGGTGATGGCGGACGCCGAGACGGCCGGTGCCATCATCGTCGCCGGGGCCAAGACCCAGCCCTGGGGTGGCTATACCGGCTACTTTGCCGATCCTGACGGCTACCGCTGGGAGGTCGCCTTCAATCCCACCTGGGCGGTCGACGCCGGCGGCAGGGTAACGCTCTGACGCTCGCCTTCTGACTTAGAACAGGCTTCCTACCGGCTGGATGAGCTCCGGGGAGTCGTTCTTCACGTTCCCGACGGCGGTGCCCACGGCGTCAATGGTCCAGCCCTCCGCGACGTCGTGCGCCCCCGCCCGGACCAGCCCCACCAGGGCGGGGGCATCGTCGGCCTGCGGGTCCAGCCACGTCTGCATGGTCTCGCGGTCCATCGGCAGTGGAACCCTGTCATGCAGCGCGGTCAGTTCCGCCAGCATCCCCCCGGCGTAACCTTCCGGCGGCGAGTCTGTAGTCATGATCGAGGTCGAGAGCATCCAGCGCTCCGGGTCGTCGTCGGCCTTTGACGGGTCTTTCCACCATTCATAGAGGCCGGCGAAGACAATGGGGCGCCCATCCTTCGGGTGCACGTAATAGGGCTGTTTGCTGCGCCCCTCACCCTTCCATTCGTAATAGCCGTCGGCCGGGACGGCACAGCGCCGGGAGCGCGTGGCCTTCCGGAAAGCAGGTTTCTCCAACACGCTTTCGCTGCGTGCGTTGATCATCTTCGAGCCGATGCCCGGGTCCTTCGCCCAGGATGGCACCAGGCCCCAGCGCGCAATGTGCAGCTGGCGGACCGGCTCGCCGTCCACCAGCCGTTCCAGGAGGATGGGCACGTCTGCCGTCGGGGCCACATTCCACGACGGCGGGATGGCGATCTCCTCCTCGAGCCCGGCGTCGAACTCGGCCAACAGGTCTCCGACGGCCCGGGCCATCACATAGCGTCCGCACATGGCACCAGCATGCCATCGCGCCGGCTCAGCGGGAATAGCGGGCCGCGGGTTACGGTTATTGGGAGTGACGTCCGACTTGTGTCGGCAACCGGCGCTCAACCAGCACCGTCAACCAGCTTTGAGGAGAACTTCGTGGACTTCACCCCCGAATCCGGCACCATCACCATGTTTTCAACCACCTGGTGCGGGTACTGCAACCGCCTGAAGAAGCAACTGGACGCTCAGGGCATCGGGTACACGGAGATTAACATCGAAGAAGTTGATGGCACCGCCGATCTCGTGGAGAAGCTCAACGGCGGCAACCGCACCGTCCCCACCGTGCTGTTCCCGGACGGCACCGCAGCCACCAACCCTTCCGCGGCAGAGGTCAAGAACCGGCTCGCCGCCTAGAACCACCAGGTTTACGCACGACTTCAACCACGACGGCGCGGCCCCTCAGGGGCCGCGCCTTACCGCGTGTTGCGACGCGCAAGAGGGAGATTCTCATGGTCCACAAAGTCAAAGGCGTAGTAGCCCGCTCCAAGGGAGCCCCCGTCACGGTGGAGACCATCCTGGTCCCCGATCCCGGACCCGGCGAGGCGCTGGTGGATATCCTCACCAGCGGCGTCTGCCACACCGATTTGCACTACAAGCTCGGGGGCATCAACGACGACTTCCCGTTCCTGCTGGGCCATGAGGCTACCGGCGTTGTCAGCGCCGTCGGACCCGACGTCACCGAGGTGGCCCCCGGCGACCGGGTGGTGCTGAACTGGCGTGCCGTCTGCGGCGAATGCCGGTCCTGCCGACGCGGCAAACCGCAGTACTGCTTCAACACCCACAACGCCACGCAGAAGATGACGCTGGAGGACGGCACCGAACTCACGGGCGCGCTGGGCATCGGCGCCTTCGCCGAAAAGACCCTCGTTGCCGCCGGCCAGTGCACGAAGGTCGACTCCGACGCCGACCCGGCCGCCGTCGGCCTGCTGGGCTGCGGCGTCATGGCCGGCCTCGGCGCCGCCATCAACACCGGAAACGTCTCGCTCGGCGATTCCGTGGCGGTCATCGGCTGCGGCGGAGTGGGCACGGCGGCCGTCGCCGGCGCCGCGCTCGCCGGCGCCACCACCGTGATTGCGGTGGACATCGACGCCAAGAAGCTGGCCCGGGCCAAGGAACTGGGCGCAACCCACACCGTTGACTCCTCCGAGGTCGACCCGGTCGAGGCGATCCGTGAACTGACCGGCGGTTTCGGCGCCGACGTCGTGATCGACGCCGTCGGCCGCCCCGAGACGTACAAGCAGGCGTTTTACGCCCGCGACCTCGCCGGCACCGTGGTGCTGGTGGGGGTCCCCAGCCCGGAGATGACCCTGGAGCTGCCGCTCCTGGACGTTTTCGGCCGCGGCGGCTCGCTGAAGTCCTCCTGGTACGGCGACTGCCTGCCCTCACGCGACTTCCCGATGCTCATCAGCCTCTACCGGCAGGGCAAGCTGGATCTCGATGCCTTCGTCACCGAACGGATCACCATCGACCAGATCGAGGAAGCGTTCGACAAGATGCACGCCGGCTCCGTGCTGCGCTCGGTCGTCGAACTGTGAGCGCCGGAACCGGGGGCACCGTGCGGATCGATCGGCTGGTCACCTCGGGCACGTTTTCGCTCGACGGCGGCACCTGGGATGTCGATAACAACGTCTGGATCGTCGGCAACGACGAGGAATGCCTGATCATCGACCCGGCGCACGATCCGGCCGCGGTGGAGGCCGCCGTCGCGGGCCGCAGGGTCACCGCCGTCCTCCTGACTCATGGCCACGATGACCACATCAGTGCCGTCGGCGAGGTCCGTGACCGGGTCGGAGCTCCGGTGTACCTCAACCGCGAGGACTGGATGCTCTGGGAGCGCGTGTTCCCCGGCACCGAACCGGAGCACGCCATCGCGGACGGGGACACCTTCGACGTCGCCGGAGCCCGGCTCGTGGCGCTGCACACGCCGGGGCATTCACCCGGCTCCACCTGCTTCTACCTGCACAGCGAAGGGTCCGTCTTTTCCGGCGACACGCTGTTCCAGGGCGGGCCGGGCGCCACCGGCCGGTCCTTCAGCGATTTCCCCACCATCATCGAATCCATCCGGAGCAAGCTGTTGACGCTCCCGGCGGACACCGTGGTGCTGACCGGCCACGGCGACCCGACAACGGTCGGCGCCGAGGCGCCGCAGCTGGAGGAATGGATCACCCGGGGGCACTGAGCCCGGCGATAGAGGGCTGACATCGAAGGCCGGGCACCGCTGGTGCCCGGCCTTTCCTATGCCGCTCAGCCGCGCAGGCCGGCGAAGGCTCCGTGGCCGAGCTGCGCGTAGCGGGCGTAGGTTCCAATCACGGCCGCCTCAATGGCGTCGACATCCAGCTGCGGGACGAGGTCGTTGACGGCTCCCGCCGTCGCCGGGTCCCAAGCCAGGCCGAGCGCGGCGTAGCTGGCTTCCAGGACGGCCCGGATCGGGGCCGAGTCCTCCACCACGATCACTGAGCTGAACAGCCAGCCGCCGGCGACAACCCGCTGGGCGGTGCCGACCAGCTTCACCTGGTGCGAGGGCAGCTCCGGATTCCGGCCGTGGACGCTGAATTCGCCGGGGCAGTACTCGCCGGGGATCTCGCCGACGGCGGCGTCAACCCCGGCGCTGCGGAGTGCCTGCGCGAGCAGTTCGCCGAAGAAGGAAAAACGGCCCTTGGCGCCGACGATCGCGTCCCGTTCCGGTTCCAGGTGGTCGATCACCAGGGTCCCCTGATGATAGGCCGCGGCCCGGCCGCCGGCTTTGCGGACCAGGGGCTCAAAGCCGAGGCTGCGGCAGGCCCGGGCGGCGGCGTCGAAGCCCGGAAGATGCGTGTCCCGCTGCCCGAAGGCGACGGTGGGCACCGGCCGGTAAAGCCGCAGCGTGGGTCCCAGATGGCCGGCCTTGACCTTCTGCAGCAGCTCGATCGCGAAGTCCAGGTCCCCGGCCGCACCGAGGGATTCCTCCTGCCGGACAATCGTCAGCGTCCGTGGTCCGCCAGCGGCCTCCGGCATGTTGTTTTGCTCCCTTATGATCATCTGGCAGTTCCTCGTTGTTGCCGCCGCGTTTGCCGTTCTCGATTCCGTCCGGCTCAAGTCGACGAGCAAGTTCTACCGGCGGAATCTCGGGCACCTCATGGCGGACCAGCCCCATCTAGGGTACGCCGTCGTGTTCTACGTCCTGTACATCATCGGGATCGTCTTCTTCGCGCTGCCCGGCGCCGGACGGCGGCAGCCGGCTCACCGCCCTGGGCTACGGCGCCGCCCTGGGAAGCTTAGGACGCCCGCAGGGTCAGGATCTGTTCCGCCCGGCCGAACGGCCCCTGAAGGTCGTGCAGCACCGTCGAGGTCAGGCCGATGCCGTCCGTCCCGAACGAGACTTCATTGTCCAGCCCCAGCCATTCCCCCGCGGGCCGCCGGTACATGTGGACCTGCAGGTCCAGGTTCGGGAAGGCGTAGCTGCCCCTGCCCGGCGGGACGCGCGCCGCAATCCCGTTGGCGGTGTCCACGAGGCCGATCAGCCGGGCCAGTTCGCTGCTGTCGCCCTTGTCTGTCAGCGGATGTTCGGTGTGCAGCCAGACGGTGCCCGAACCGGCGCGGTGGCCCTCGGCAATCCGCATCCGCAACGAGGCGATGTACCCGCCCGGCCAGACGCTCGCGGCGTCGTACGGCTCGCAGGCTTCCGGCGCGGGGATCCGGGGATCTTCGACGGCAGCGATCGCGGACGTGTCGGACATGATCATCCGCCATGCCGTCGCACGGATGGCCACCTGGCCGTCCGCCACCAGCTCGGCCTGCACCAGCTCAATAGTCCGCCCCGGCCGCAGCGTCGTGGTGATGACCTCGAACTCGCCGCCGGGGATCAGGCCGAGGATCTCATAGCTGAGGCGGGCCATGCGCATGTCCTCACGGGGCTCGTGACGGTCCAGGCAGTCCGCCAGAATTCCGGACGCGGGCGCCATGTGCTGTTCGTGGTCATTCCATGCACCCTGGGCGTGGATGGTGGAGCGGAATCGACCTTCCCCCAGCACCTCGTAGTAGAAGTCGCCCTCGGCAAGCTCCGGTAATACAGCAGTCAACGTCCGCCCTTTCGCGTGGCTGGTGATTTCAGAACACCCTATCCCTTCGGGCCGTCGGCACCGGAGCCCCGGTCCTGATGCGCTGGATCAGGTCGCCGTTGGGGCCGTTCCCGCCAACCTCCTGGTCGAAGCGGCACTGCTCGACGTAGCCACATACAGGCCACTCAGGATGCACTTGTGCGGGCGAGGGCATCCTGACGCCGTCGCGCGCCCGGTCCTCGACAATCCAGGTGGGAACCGCGGTGCAGCAGGGGCGGAACTGTCACCTCCGGGCGACGATGATGAGGCCATGCAGCGGCGCCGCCACTGATCCGTCTCTGTCCGTGAAAGGTTGGAGTATTGCGTTTGCTCCATGGCGCACCTGGGCGTACTGCTCCTGGTTCATCCGATCCATCAGGGGCGTGCCTTCCACTTCGCCCACGACGAAATCATCCGCTGACGCATAGCGCGCCGTTCCGACGTGGGTCCGGATGGCCGTGACCGTAAGGCCTGCTTCGACGAAAAGCCGCTGGAGTCGTGCGGGATCGCCGCAAGCCCAGTACACCCTCAAGAGGGACATCGCCTCCGCCCCGGCATGCCGGGCCACCAGCTCCACGAAGGGCCCATAGGCCGGCTGGTCCTCGAGCCGGCTGGGGACTGCAGCCGCGATCGTTCCGCCAACGGCGGCAACCCTACCCATTTCCCTGAGAGCGCCCGCCGCATCAGGGAAAAACATCAATGCCATCTGACAAAGTACCGTGTCGAAGTCCGCGTCGCGCAAAGGTAGCGCTGCTGCATCGCCCTGCAGCCACGTGATGTCCGGGCGAACGCGCGCGGCCACCGTAAGCATGGCGTCATTGATGTCGACGCCGGTCACTGCGGAGGCCCCGGCAATTTCGGCGGCACGGCGGGCCGCGATGCCTGTTCCACAGGCAACGTCGAGAATGCGCTGACCGGGCGCGACTCCGGCTTCTGCCACCAGCAGCTGCGCCCACTCTGCGAATATTGCCGGCACAAAGCGCTCTTCATATGCCTCTGCCGCGGCAAGTTCCAGTTGGAATGTCTCTGATGTCATCGTTATCGCCCCTCCGGTAATGGCTGTTATTCACAAGGATCCGCTCCGCATCGACAGGCCCACATGGGTGCTTGCACCTATTTTTCGACTCCCCATGCGGACTCTGGCGCCCGTCGGGCCTCACACGTCTGCAGCTTCTGCGGGTGAGCCGGCAGTAAAATGAGGAATGGCTTCCGCCGCGGGGCAATTGCTCGATGACGGCTGTATCGCCCTCGATGCTGGGGACTGGCTTAGCGCCCGTTCGCTGTTTGAGCTCGCGCTCAAGACGGAACCGGGGCCGGAGGCGGCGTATGGGTTGGCGAGGGCCGTGGAATGGGCCGGAGAATTCGAAAGCGCCATCCGCCTCTATGAAAAAGCCTTCGTGATGTACCGCAGGCAGGGCCAGGTGCGCTTTCCGGCCCTTATCGCCGCTCGCGAGCTGAGCTTTCTCTACGGCGCGGTCTACGCGAACGCCGCGGCCGCGGACGGCTGGATGGCACAGGCCCTGCGTTTGGTGGGCGAAGCGGGTGAATGTGTGGAGCGAGGCTGGGTCCATCTGGCCGAATGCCTCGCTACAGATAATCCAGCCCACATCCGGGACCATGCCGCCGCTGCAACGGAACTCGGCAAGCGCTTCGCGGACCCGGATCTGGAGTTCTGCGCCCGCAGCTACGAGGGGCTGTCGTTGGTTCTCGATGGTCACATCGTCGAAGGCATGCGGCTTGTCGACGAGGCGGCCGCCGCGGCCACCGCGGGCGAGGTCCGCGACTATCAGGCCGCCGGCGAGATTTACTGCAAGATGCTCCTGTGTTCCGAGCTGACTCTTGATGTACGACGCGCTCAGCAGTGGATGGAGGTCGCTGACCGTTTCGGCCAACGCGCTCACGCAGTCTGGGTACCGGCCATCTGCGGCACGCATTACGCGGGGATCCTTACGGCTGCCGGTCGCTGGTCCGAGGCGGAGGACCGCCTGGTGTCAGCCATCCATGATTACGATGCCGGCTTTCGGGGCCTGCGCTCCGCCGCAGTGGTGCGGCTCGCCGACCTGCGGTTGCGCCAGGGTCGGCTGGAGGAAGCGGCTTCCCTGCTCAAGAACAACGAAACCGATTCCTACGCGGTGGGCCCACTGGCCCGGCTTTGGCTGGCCAACGGTGAAATCGACAGCGCGGCCAGCGTCTTGGTTCGTCATGTGGCAGATTCCGGCGGGTCCGTGCTCCTTGCCTCCGAACTCGCGCTGCTGGCCGAGGTGCATCTGGCTGCAGGACGCCTCGATGCTGCGGCCACCCTCGGGTTAAAGCTGAATGCTATCGCCGCTGCCGTGGGGTTGGCGCAGTACCGCGCCCTTGCCGAGTACACACTGGGAATAGCGGGTCTTGCGGCCGGCGACGCCGGTTCCCGGGCACATTTGGAGGCGGCGCTGGCGTTCTTCGGCGAGGCCGGTCTGCCGCTCGAACAGGCCCGCTGCCGGCTCGCACTGGCCCGAACTATGGCCTCCGCCGAACCGGAGCTTGCTGCCTCCGAAGTTCGTACCGCAATAAGGGACTTCCAGCTGCTCGGCGCCGCCTACGATGTGGACGCTGCTGCACAGGAACTTCGCCGGCTCGGACACGGCTCCCTCACCGCTCCCCGGCTGGGAGGCCGCCTGACAGCACGGGAATCCGAAGTCCTGCAGCTCGTTGCCGAGGGGCATTCGAACATCCAAATCGCAGCACGCCTGTTCATCAGCAAGCGGACCGTGGAGCACCATGTGGGCAGCATTCTAGCCAAACTAGGATTTAACACCCGCGCCCAGGCCCAGGCCTACGCGTATAGAACCCTCAAAAATGAGCGGCCTTAGACACACCGCCCTGTTGGGGGAGCGGTCAGGGAGGTCCCAGTTCATTTCCGGCGTGGACCCGCCATCCCGACGGACCCGCCGGATGCGCGCCGGCGGTATTGCCACCGGAACGGCAGGACTGGGTAAACTCGGAATCAGGTTTCTCCGACTATCCTCCGAAGAGGTGCTCTCCTGATCCGAGTCATCAGTTACAACCTCCGTAAGCACAAGGCCAGTGGTGAGCTGATTGATCTGGCCCGCGATTTCGAGATTGACGCCTTGTGCCTCCAGGAATGCGACACCAAGGATCTACCGGAAACCATCGGCGATCTGCACCTGGCCGATGCCACCAAGGGCAACCGGCTGGGACTGGCGATCTACTACCGCATGAGCCGGTTCACTGCCTATGAAACCAAGACCTTCGCGCTCAAGAAGTCCATGCATGACCGCATCCTGTCGCCCGCGCACGAGCGCCTCATCGGCACACGCGTGATCGACAGGGAAACGGACCACGATCTCGTCATCGCGTCGTTCCATGCGGCCCCGCTGACCGCCTCGAATTCGCTCCGGCGAAACCAGATCCACGCGGCGCACGCCGAACTGCTCAGCATGGGCGGCGGCCTGATGTCGCTCATGGTGGGTGACTTCAACTACCCGTTTTTCACCAAGTACCTCACCGCCCAGATGAAAGACGCCGGTTACGACCTGACCCTCAGCGACCGGCGGACCTACACACGGTACAAGGTCTTTAAGGGACACTTCGACTTCGCCACGTCGCAGGGCCTTGTGATCGAAAATGTCGAAACCCTCCCCCGCGGCGCCTCCGACCACCTCCCCATCCTGATATCGGCCGAGTACGGTCAGGACGCCCCGGCCACCGGCTGACCGTTCCAGGCAGAGTCCCGGCAGGGCTCGCGGATGCTACCCCAGCGGCTTCCGGGCAGCGGAGTACGACGGCTCACGGAGCCTGCTCGCCCATCGGTAATTTCCTGCGCCCGGCAGCGTGTTAACCAGCGGATCAAACCGCGTTGCGGTGTCCGCTGTATCAGGATCAAGGGCAAGGGTGAGGGTGCCGAAGCGGATCCAGCGCCGGGTGGGCCGGGCGTGATAAAGGCCCAGGGTCCATGTTCCGCCACCCAGCATTTTGCGGAAGCCGTCCGGTGCAGCGGGAAGGCTCGGATTTCCTGGTTCCGTGCGCGCCGCCAGCAGGACCGGGCCGCTAGCCCCTTTGTAAGGCATGAGCGAGGTCAGGTTACTCCTGCTGGCATGGCGGTGGGGAATGAGCAAGACGCGGCCGGGCCACGGCAGCAGTGTGGAAGCCAGCAGAACGTCCGCAGGCCCGGCCTCCGTGGTTATTCGTATGGCCAGTCCGATGACGTCCGGCCAGCCCGGCGGCGTGCCGAGGGACCGTGATAACCGGGCAGTCACCTGGTCGGTGCCCGGGGAGTCGATCCAGCTGATTCCGCTCGCTGTGTCGCCGGGGCGCCTTTCGATGGTACCGGTCAAAGCAACCCCCGAGGGATGTATGGGCCGGTCTGGGCGCAGGATCTTAATCGCTTTGAACACGGCGGCAAACGCCAGTCCCGCTGCACCGCTGAGCTTAGCTGTCATGCACTCGCCCTCTTCAGGTCTACAGTCAGCTCCCGGCCGCCCGGGAGGTACGCCGGATTACCGGCTACACAGCGCAACTTACTCCGTCAACGGGGAGACCGGATATACACGCCCACGCTTCGGGCCGGAGGTTAGCCGATCGGCGTTAAGACTCCCTTTCGGATATTCGGCCGCAGGCGTAGCTTTACTGATACCGGCTGGGCGACGCCACTAGCCCATCATCGTCGGCCAACTTCTTTTTATCCCCGGGAGGAAATCATGAGCGACATCATGCGGCACGTCCCTTTCGATGTGCCCGAGCCATTCCGCCGATTCTTGCACGGCGAGACCGGATCCATGCTCCGGGTCGAGGAATTCCAGGACGGCTCAACAATGGTGGTCCGGGCCGAACTGCCCGGAATTGACCCCGAGCGGGACGTCGATATCACCGTCTCGGGCACTACGCTCACCATCGAGGCCAGGCGTGAGGAAAGGTCGGAGTACAGGGGCAAGCACAACTACCGCTCCGAATTCCAGTATGGCGCGTTCACACGCAGTATCCAGTTGCCGCAGGGCACAAGGGAGGAAGACATCAAGGCGTCGTATACCGATGGCGTCCTCGAAGTCCGCGTTCCCACACCGGAACAAGCTGCCAGTCCCAGCCGAAAGGTCCCCGTGAGCCGCACGGCCACAGCCTCTGGTGAAGAGTCAGTGGGCTTAGGCACGTCTGACACCACCAGCGAAGCCACCGCGCCAGGGCATTCCGACGCCACCCCACCGGCCACCGGCGGACCGTCCGCACCCCGACAGAGTCCATTTGATCAGGTTTAGCGGCCAACGCCGGCAAACCACAAGGATCTGTTCAGCGGAGCAAAGACAGGAACGTCATGAATAGGTTGATCTGGATCGTCGGCGTGTTGGCCATCGTCGCTCTCCTTCTCGGTGGCACCATCCAGGCGGTCTCGTTTCTCCTTTGGATCGCGCCGGTTCTTCTGGTGACCGCCGTTCTGCTCTTCATCCTGGCCCGTTCCGGCGGCCGGCGCATCCCGCGGTAGCAGCCGGCTGCCCGCAATCATCAGGGTAGCTCGGGCCGGAATGCAGACAGGCGCGCACGGCCGCACCGGCCGAAATATACTCTTCTTCTCCGACAAGTGCTGTGGGACGATTCGTTTATGAGCGAAAACACCGATCCTCACCCGCCCGACGGCGTCCCGGGGGGCACGGCACGAGCCCGCCAGCCCGGTCATTCTGTCCGTCACGAAAACCCGACAACTCAGCAAATGCGCATCGTCGGGCAGCGGCGCGCGGAGGCTGAGGAAAAGCTGGCACACCACCTGGAACAGGCCCGGCATCCGGCAAAGGAAGAACACCCAGCAGGGGAATCTGTCACGGATCACCACTAATCGTCGATGCGTAGAGCGTAGGGTCTTGAACGCCCGTAAGCATGCTGGGAAACTCATGGTTACGGCCGCAATTGCGCGACCGTCAGACCGAAAGGAAGTACAGACATGGGAATCCTCGGATTTCTCCTTCTCGGACTTATCGCAGGAGCAATTGCTAAAGCCATCCTTCCCGGCAGGCAGGGCGGAGGCTGGGTCGTCACTCTTGTCCTGGGCGTCGTCGGCGCGTTACTGGGAGGCTGGATCGGTTCTCTGATCTTCGGCGGAGGCCTTGCTGAATTCTTCGATCTGCGGACCTGGCTTCTCGCCATCCTCGGCTCCATCATCGTGCTGCTGATCTACGGCGCCGTTGCTGGCCGCAGAAGCAGGGTATAGAAGCTGGAGGCCTACTGACCCCGACAGGGGATCCCTGAACTGACCCGGCAGAGCTCATGCTCCCGACAGTCCAGGCCTAATCCGGGATTTACGGATGCGGCCCGCTTCCTCGTAGCGGGCCGCCCTTACGCTCCGCCGCGCCCTTGCGCCCCATCCCGCCCGGACGGCGGGCCGTGTCGGCGGCGGATGCTTCTCAGGATCAACCAGCCGACAACGGAAGCCACGGCGGCGGAGACGGCATAGTTCAGGAAGCGCGTGTACTCATCGATGAGCCGGTACTGCGGTCCCAGCAGGGCGCCAAGCCCGATCAGCAGGCCGTTCCAGAGACCGCTTCCCGCGACGGTGAAAAGGCTGAAGGTGCCAAGGTTCATCCTCTGGGCACCGGCCGGCAGCGAAATGAGGCTCCGCACGCCCGGCAGCAGGCGGCCGAAGAAAACTGCGGACCGGCCATGCCGCATGAACCAGCCGGCCGCCTTCTCGAAATCCTCCCGGTCGACGAGGGGCAACCTGGAAAGCCAGCGGATCGAACGCTCCAGTCCCAGCCTCGCGCCGAGCCAGTAGAGCACCAGCGCGCCTGCGTAGGCACCTAAAGTGCTCGTGAGATGGACCAGCAGGAGGTTCATTGAACCCAGCCGGGCGAGGAAACCCGCCAGCGGCAGAACGGCCTCGCTCGGAATGAACGGGAACACCGTTTCGGCCAGCATCAACAGACCAACGCCCCACTCGCCCAGCGAGTCGACGGCGCGGGCGGCAAAACCGACGATCCCGGTGAGGTCGTCAACGGGGCTGGTGGCCTCCTTGGTGCCCGCCATCAGATTGAATTCTCGAACATTCGGCTGCGCGCCCCTTCCTTGAGCCGGACGGCGGTGTGGCCAGCCTAGCCGAACCGCAGCCCGCGGTGATGCCCACCCGCCGTCGACGGCGTCTTCGGCAAGCACTACGCTCAGCAAATGGGAATCATGCGGAAACTCTTCGGCGGCATGGTCCTCGGCCTGATCCTCGGGCTGACGGGCGCCGCGACGGCCGCACTCGCCGTCCCGCCGGCCGACGTGGTGGTGGAGGACCGAGCGGGGGTACTGGACCGCAACACCCTCCTGTCTGCGGTGCAGTCCGTTGACTTCCATCAGCCCACCACGGTGGCCGTATACACCTACAACGGAGCGGCCTCGGACAACCTCAACGAGGAAGTCCTTCGCTTTGCCCGCGCCGAGCATGCAGACTGGATCAGCGCGGACGGGCAGAAGTGGGCGGACGGGCTCTTCATCTTTGCGCTGGACCCGGTGGGCCGGCAAGTGGGGACGTATATGGGCGAGGACCGCAAGGTCAGCCTTGAACAGCGCGATGACATCCAGAACGCGTCCAAGGATCTGCTCCGTGACGCCCAGTGGACCGACGGCACCATCGCAGGCATCAGGCGCGGGGCCGAGCTGATCAACCAGCCGTGGTACCGGTCCACCGCGTTCGTCGTTACGGCGTGGACGACGGCGGCGGCGGCCTTGGCAGGCGCCGCAACCTTGCTGATCGTCCGCTGGCGGACCCGGGTCAGCAGCCGAAAGGAGCTCGCCCGCGGGGATGCCAGCTACGCGAATGTCAGCATGGACCTGCCGGTCACCGAGCTCAACGCCAGCACCATCCCGGAATCGTCACGCTACGGCAGCGTCGTACTGGAGAAGCACCGCAACTTTCTGGCGAAGTACAGCACGGCCACGGATCTCTCCAACCAGGTACACGCACTCTCCGCCAAGGACCTGGGCCGCCGGCCCAAACTGAAACTGGTCCGGAGCTACGCCGACGCTGCCGCAGAACTGGACGCCCTGGACGACGTCATTGCCGACACCAACGCGCTGCTCAACCGCGGATCGTCGTGGGCAACGGCCTGGGACCGGCAGCTGGCACCGTTCCGCAACGACCTCGCCGCCCTTGAGCCGATGCTCGGCAAGCGGCACGCCGGGGGCGACACCACAACGGCTGCGGCCCTGCGGTCGTTCCGCGAGGAGAGTGACCGGGAGCTGGAACGATGGACCTCGGAACTCGCCGAGGGCACCATCACCCCCGAAACGGCGCTCGACCGGCTGCGGAACGCCCGCACGCACCTCTCCGAACTCCTGAAGGACCATGCCGACGCCGTCATCGAGGGCTTCGCCCGGAACGAAACGGAGGCCGGTCTGATGCGTGAGGAAATGGAGAAGGTCAAAGCCGGCCCGAAAGCCAGGTACGGCCGCACCTACGAGCCCAGCATCCTCGGCACGGTCTACCCGTCCTACTACTTCTTCTCGGTGTCCTCCTTTAACTCCGGCTTTGACACAGGCGTGAGCAGTGTCACCAGTGCCCGCGGCAGCGGGAGCAGCACCACCGGCTACGGGAGCAGCGGCGGAAGTTTCTCCGGCTCCGGCAGCTCGTCGAAGTTCTAGGGCTGCGGCGCCAAGGGGCGGTCGCTAGCCCTTCTGGCTGCTTTCGACGACGAAGTCACCACCGGGAAACAGGATTGTCTCGTGGCCGTCGTCGAACCTGACATGGTACGGCGGCGCTCCGTCGGCGCCCCTGACTTCGAGAATCTCGCCGTGGCGGTCCGCGGACTCCACGGTGTGGCCCCGGATAATGATGCGGTCTCCTTCAGCTGCTTTCATTCCAATCACCTCCTTAATCCAGCCTACGATTCTCCGCCCCTGCGCGGAACGGGCAGCCCATTCCGGGCCATCCCGCGAGGGCGGAGAACCCTCTTCAGGGCCGAGCGACGGCCCCTCAAAACAGCCCTTCGGCCACGGTTTGCGTCAGCTGATGAATGACGCGGGTGCGGGCCGGCATGTCCGCCCCGCTCTGGCCGAGGGTGTACACCACGAAAACGAACGCCCTGTCGCCCTGGACCAGGATGCTTGCGTCGTGCAGGTTCCCGGAGAGCAGGCCGTACTTGTGGAAGACCTCGATGCCCGCCGGGACCGCGGCGGGGATGAGAGTCTCGTAGTTGGTCTGCTGCATATAGGAGAGCAGTTGCCGGCTATTTTCCGGGTTGAGCAGCTGGCCGGAGTACAGCAGAGAGAGCGTCTTTGCTGTTTCGGCCGGGGAGAGGTGATTAACGGTGCGGTCATAACTGATGCCCAACGACGCCGCGTACGCCGTCAAACCCTGATGTCCGACGGCGCGGAGGATCAGCGCCCACGAGTCGTTGTTGCTCTGCTGGACCATCTGCCGGATCTGGACCGCGGCAGTTGACGATCCCATCCGGGTGGCCAGCGAGGCCTGGCCGGTTTCCACCAGATGGTAGTAGGCCGCAGCCGCCAGGATCTTGGCCGTACTGGCTGCTACAAATTTGGTTTTGTCGCCGTATTCATGGACCACGCCGTCCTTCACATCTATGAGAGCCACTCCCACGGCGTACCGGCTGTTGGCGTCGATGATGGCGTTGATCGGGGCATCGAAGGCGGGGCTGAAAGGCGCCGCGCCACCGTCCGGAGCGGCGGCGGCTGGCGGAGCTGTCGGGGGTACCGTAGTCGGCGACGCGGGCGATGCCGAAGTGGGCGAGGTCGCTTCTGTCGTGGCGCCCCCGTTGCTTCCTGCGTCGGCCGTGCCCGGTATGGTCGGGCTTCCCGAGACCGACGATCCCGGCGGTGCTACCGCGTCAGCCGACGGACCTGCCTGGATGGAAGCGTAGACAGCGGTCGCAGAAAGCAGGGTCAAGGCCGCCGCAGCTGCCGTCAGGACTTGGGCGCGGCGGTTGCGGAACAGCCCGCGAACCGGACTATCGGCGCCCTGTCTGCGGCGGCCGGAACGAAGTTGCGGGCGCGGGTCTATCGATTCCATAGGATCTCATTCCCGGCATATCGGACTATGTCGGATAGCGGGAACGCTCCCCGTAATGGCTGACGCCAGACGTACGTCCGCAGGCATGCGTTCCCTCCGAATGTAAAGCTGCACAGGACTTTGGATCTCCTGAATTGTTGCCCAGGCGGGACGCGAACGCAAGCCTGAACCATTGAAAAGTCTCGGGTCGAGCCCCGGTTGCAAGGACAACGGCGTACGCTGAGTCGGTAGAAACGGGAGGAGTCCTTGTGCGGAAAATCATCCTGATGATGCAGGTGTCCCTGGACGGCTATTTCGAAGGGCCAGGCCAGGACCTGAGCTGGCATCGGGTCGACGACGAACTCCACAGCCACTTCAACGACGAGCTCCGGACGCTGGGGGCGTTCCTGCATGGCCGGGTCACCTACGAGCTGATGGCAGGTTTCTGGCCGACAGCGGACAGCGACCCGGCAAGCACCCCACCGGAGGTCGAATTCGCCCGCATCTGGCGTGACATGCCCAAGTTTGTGTACTCCCGGACGCTGGAGTCAGCAGGCTGGAATACCACGGTGGTGCGGGACGTCGTCGTTGACGATGTGATGGCGCTCAAGGCGCAGCCAGGCGGGGACCTGGCCCTCGGCGGCGCTGATCTCGCCGCGACCTTCCGTGACCTTGGCCTGATCGATGAGTACAGAATCTACGTTCACCCCGTGCTGATCGGTCGCGGCAAGCGCCTGTTCCAGCCGACCGGCGCCAACGCCCCACTTCGCCTTGTGGAAACCCGTGCGTTCGGAAATGGTGTGGTGCTGCTTCGCTACGCGACGTGAGCCGGCGCGCTGCGCTCGCTAAAGTTGGGACAGGCGGTCCGCAGGCCGTCATCGCCGTACTCCAAGGAAGGCTGCCAGCGTTGAGTCCCCATCCCCGGCTGGCCCGCAGGCTGACGACCTTTGATGCGGTCGTCATCGGCCTCGGCTCGATGATCGGCGCCGGCGTGTTCGCGGCCTTTACCCCCGCGGCCCAGGCCGCCGGATCAGGGCTGCTCATCGGGCTGTTGCTCGCCGCCGCCGTCGCGTTCTGCAATGCGACCGCATCGGCCCAGCTCGCGGCGGAGTATCCGACGTCGGGCGGGACGTATGTCTATGGGCGCGAACGGCTTGGCCCTTGGCCGGGGTTCCTGGCCGGTTGGGGTTTCGTGATCGGCAAGACAGCCAGCAGCGCGGCGATGGCGCTGACCTTCGCCGCCTATGCGGCACCGGCCGGGTGGGAGAGGCCGGTGGCGATCGCCGCCGTCGTCCTGTTGGCGGCCGTGAATTACCGGGGCGTGACCCGCACCGCCGGCCTGACCCGGATCATCGTCGTCGCCGTACTGGTGGTCCTGGCCATCGTCGTTGCCGCCTGCTGGGTCGTCCCCGGTGCGGCTGATCCGCAGAGACTGTTCGACGGCGGCGTCCTCGCCCATGGCTGGTACGGCGTCCTGCAGTCCGCGGGCCTGCTCTTCTTCGCCTTCGCCGGCTACGCCCGGATTGCCACGATGGGTGAGGAAGTCATCAACCCCAGCAGGGCCATCCCGCGCGCCATCGTGACGGCGCTGGGGATCGCCGTCGTCGTCTACGCCGCCATCGCCATCAGTATCCTGGCTGTGCTCGGCGCGGACGGAATCGCGGGCACACCGGCGCCGCTAGCCGCCGCCGTCGCCGTCGGTTCATGGGACTGGGCCTCGCCGGTTGTCCGGGTGGGGGCGGCCTTGGCAGCGCTGGGCGCCTTGCTGGCCCTGATCGCCGGTCTGGGCCGGACCAGCCTTGCCATGGCGCGCGGGGCTGACCTGCCCCGTTGGCTGGCCGCCGTCCATCCACGCTTCAAAGTCCCGCACCGGGCCGAGCTAGTGCTGGCTACGGTCATCTGCGTGATCATCAGCGTGGCCGACCTGCGGGGCGCCATCGGATTTTCGTCCTTTGGCGTCCTGATCTACTACCTCGTGGCCAACGTCGCCGCGTACACGCAGACCGGCGAAAACCGCCGCTACCCCAAGGCCCTGCAGTTCACCGGCGCCGTCGCGTGCGCCGTCCTGGTCGCCACCCTGCCGGCGGAGTCCGTGATCGCGGGCCTGCTGATGTTCGCGGCCGGCGTCGTGTACCGCGTGCTGCGCTTGCGGCTGGGGACGACACGCACTTCCTGACGACGCCTGCGATGATGAGCCGGTGACTATCGCGAAAACCGTGCTCCTGTTCGTCCTGGCCGCCGCCGCGGAAATCGGCGGCGCCTGGCTGGTCTGGCAGGCGGTGCGGGAGGGCAAGGACTGGTGGTGGGCCGGACTCGGGGTCCTGGCCCTGGGGCTTTACGGCTTCGCCGCGACGCTCCAGCCGGACGCGCACTTCGGCCGGATCCTGGCCGCCTATGGAGGCGTGTTTGTGGCGGGGTCCCTGGCCTGGGGGATGGTTTTCGACGGGTTCCGGCCCGACCGCTGGGATATCGCCGGATCGGCAATCTGCCTGGTCGGAGTCGCGGTCATCATGTTTTCCCCGCGCAACGCCGGCTAGGTAGGACAGTTGGAGTCGGCCGGGACGGGCCGGAGGGCCGGGAACAAGGCCGGGAATAGCGCAGGGACGGGCAACGGCCGGGAACAGGGCCGGCCGCCAGGGAACCTGCATGCCGCCAGGGGCAAAGGCGGGACCGCCGCGACTGCCGCCGCCCGGCAGGGACGGCAGAGGCCGGTGATCCGTTGCCCCCAAGGCAACTGATCACCGGCCTACATGCCGCCTGGCGGGTTGGACCGAGGTTTAGCCGCGGTCCTGAGGCTCCAGGCTTCAAGACCTGAGGCTCCGGGCGCGTTAGACTCCGGCGCGGACGAAGGTCACGCCGCCCGTGGCGGTCAGCCAGGAGAGCGGGTGGGCCATGGTTGCGTTGACGCCGTTCATGCCGCCGCTGACGGCCTGTCCGTTGCCCGCGTAGATGGCCACGTGGCCGGACTGGACGATGATGTCGCCCGGCTGGGGAGTCGCAACGACCTTGCCGTACTTAAGGAAAGCAGTCGGGCCGATGTTGCCAACCGGAATGCCGGCTGCGCCGAGGGCCTTTTCAACCATCGCGGTGCAGTCCTGAGTGATTCCGACCTGGCCGTAGGCGGCCGAAAGCAGAACGGCGTTTGCGCCGCCGGCCGCCGGAGCAGCTGCCGGGGCGGGGGCAGCGGCGGGGGCAGCCGCCTGGACCTTGACTGTCGCCTTCGGGGCGGCAGCCACCTGCGGGGCGATGGCAGGGACAGCAGCAACCGGCTTGGGCTGTTCAACGACGGGCGCCGGGGTCGAGATGACGGCCGGACGCTCGAACGTGACCTGCACGGTGGAATCCGCACTGACCGGAGCCGAAAGCTGGTCCTTGACGTCGACGGACGCCGGTGCGGAGTCGCGCTCGACGGGGGCTTCAGCCGCGTTTGCCACCATGGCGCTGCTGAGCACCAGACCGGACGCGGCTGCAATCACGGCCGCCTGGCGGCCGATGGTGCCTGCGTTGCCGGCAAAGGCGGAGGAAATTGCCGAAAGTCGGCTGGTGGTTTTGACGCCACGATGGCGCGCGGAAGTGTTGCGTGAAGTCATGAATGTAGCCTCTCCCAATGCCTGCGAGGTGAGCTGTCGGATTCGGATGGGAGGCACCCGGCCGCAGGGGCCCGCGTGGCGGGCCGTGCGACTTCACCCCAAGACCGGCATATCCGGTCAAAAAGTGGTTTCCCCGTCTCTGCCGGATGTTGATGCGAGGTGTCCCCGGGCCGCGGCAGAGTTAGGCAATCGGCAGGGGAGCGCCCGTATCGGAGACAACAGGCACCTGACAAAGGTAACGGGATGATTACGAAAAGTCACATCGAGGTAACGGGCCGGTGCACCGTCCAGATCCTAGTCCCTTGGAATCACGGGGCGGCGACATAGGATTAAGTGATCAGTGTCTCTTGAAGCGGAGGCTCGAAAATGACCAGCCACTGTGTTGCCATCTGCCAACTGAGCGACCAGCCTCAGGAGGATTTTGACATCAACACAGAGCTGCTGATCCTCGAGGGCGACGCCGTCCGCATCTCAACCTGGGACGCCGAACCGCGCGACGGAGGCTTCGATGTCAAAATGCTGAACGACCGCACCGATGCCCTCGGATTCATGGTCGTGACCGACTGGCAGTTCCTGGACGGCAAGGCCTATGCGGTGGTGGAACGACGGATTAGCGGCTAAGGCACAGGACTTCCATCACGTCGCATCCGCCGTGAATTCCAGCTCGGGCCGATGTTTAGCCACGTCATCCAGCACGACGGCGACCGCCTCCCGGACGAGGGCGGTCTCATCGTCTTGCTTCGAGGGGTGGGCAAGCGCCAGCTTGGCATGGCGGACAAACGCGGGCCAATCTCCCCCTCCAGCCCGGAGCGCCCGCAGCGGCGAGAGCAGGGCGCTCCGGCGCAGCCAGGCGTCCGGTTCCCGAGCCCAGCGGTCGAGCACACTGTCTGCCCGCACCCTGCCCGGCAGGTCCAGCGCTGAAACCAGCGGACCGACGACGTCGATGGCCAAGGGATCGGACAGTTCGCGCATCCGTGCGGTTCTCAGGAAGCCTTCAATCCGGGTCAGATCGGCGTTGTCCAGCATCCTGACCCTGGACTGCAGAAGAACAACAGCCGATAGCCGGCGCTCGAAAACCGGCACCGACCACAGCTCGGAACTCAGCGCGGTGATCTCGTCATGCGTCAGGTCCCGGTGCCGGCGCAAGGCGTCACGGACTGTTCCGCGCACCGCGCCAACGGAAGCGCCGTAATATTGGAGTCCGCTCCCCCACCGGGATTGCAGGTCCTCTGCCCGAAGCCAGGATCCTTCCCGTTGAAGCGATGCATCGATAAGGCCGCCGGCGTCGCTCATGCGTCCATTCTTTCCCATTTCCGCGGGGCTTCCCCTCAGTCCCGACGGACGAATTCACCGGCACTGTCCGGTGATTCCCCCGGGCCTTTAGTGTCGGAGGTCGCTGGCAGAGTGTTTCCATGGACGGCAATCAGGAGCCCGAAGTGGTTCGGGGAGGACGGGGCGGCGCTGGACGCGGCGCGACGGTCCCGGATGTTGCCCGCCTGCTCGCCACGGTCCGTGTTTCCCATTTCGGCGACGACGACGACGGCGGCGGGGCCTTCGGTGCCGAACACGACGACGACGGCGGGGCCGGTGCGGCGGTGCCGGGGCCGGGCTGATTGACCAGTTCCGGGAGCTCGAGGACCTGAAGTCCGCCGCGGCAGCGTTGCAGGCCCGGATCGCGGTCGCCTTCGATCTGGTCCAGCGCCGCGCCTAGCGGGCACAGGGCATGCCGGCGGCCGAGCTCGGGGCCGGGGTCGCGGCGCAGGTCGCCCTCGCCCGGCGCGAATCCCCCGCCCGCGGCGGCCGGCTCCTGGGCCTGGCGAAAGCCCTCGTGACCGAAATGCCGCACACCCTCGCCGCGCTCGAGACCGGGCAGCTCAACGAATGGCGCGCCACCCTCCTGGTCAGGGAAACCGCGTGCCTGTCCGCCGCGGACCGCTGCGCCGTCGACGAGGAACTCGCCGCCGACACCGGATCCTTCACCGGCGCCGGCGACCGGGCCGTTGTTGCCGCGGCCCGGGCCTGCGCCTACCGGCGGGACCCGCGCTCGGTCACGGAGCGGGCCAGCCACGCCGCCGGTGACCGGCACGTCAGCCTCCGCCCCGCGCCGGACACCATGACGTACCTGACCGCGCTGCTCCCGGTCTCCGCCGGCGTCGCCGCCTACGCCGCCCTGTCCAGGCAGGCCGAGTCGCTCCGCGCCGGCGGGGATCCCCGGGGCCGCGGGCAGCTGATGGCCGACGGGCTCGTCGAACGCCTCACCGGCACCCCCGGCGGTATCACCGGCATCGAGATCCAGCTCGTTCCGACCGACCGGACCCTGTTCCAGGGCGACAGCGAACCCGCCCGGCTCCCCGGCTACGGCATCGTCCCCGCCGGCTGGGCCCGCGAGCTGATCAAAAACGCCGGCGCAGCGCCGGGCACCGGCGACTCGGGTCCGGGGACCGGAGGCAAAGGCAGCGGCAGCGGCAGCGGCGGCGACAGCGGCGACGGCGACCGCCAGCTGCAGACCTGGCTGCGGCGGCTCTACACCGCCCCCGGCACCGGGGACCTGGTCGCGATGGACTCCCGGGCCCGGCTCTTCCCCGCCGGGCTCCGACGCTTCCTCCAGGCCCGCGACGACACCTGCCGCACCCCCTACTGCGACGCCCCGATCCGGCATCTGGACCACATCATTGCGTGGCAGCACGGCGGGCCGACCACCTCGGCCAACGGTGCCGGGCGCTGCGAAGCCTGCAACTACACCAAGGAAACCCCCGGCTGGACAAGCCGGCCACGCCCCGGGCCCGCCGGCACCAACAAACACAGGCAGGGCCTCGACCTCACCACCCCCACCGGCCACAGCCACCACTCCACCGCACCACCGCACCAGCGAGACCCGACGCTCAACACGGCCGGCGCCAGCGACACGACGCCAAGGTCGAGAGAAACGCCCGCGCCCACCGGCTGAAGGCGGCGTAGCGGCACTCGTGGGGGCAGTGGCCGCTCGAGCTGCCTTCGATAGGCATGCTGCGTCGAGCCACCAGTTTCGACTCCGAGCCGGCGAGCCGCCCGGTCTTCGCTCCCGAGTCTCGTATGCCGATGATCCGGAGATCCCGCAGTTTGCGGGCGAAGGTCACGGTCAGGTAACGTGGCGGCTGGCCCTGAGGGGTTGGCCCGCACGCAGGGCCCCGGAGGTCCGGATGCCGGGCACCGCTGCGCCGATCGGCGCCTGCTCGCTCCCGCCCAGTGCAGGGGCTCGAACGAAGCTTCGAGCACTCGTCATCGCCTCAGTGCAGGCTGCCGTTTGCGTCAGTCCTAAGCCCGAAGGGGTCTCTTGCTTAAGAAAATAGCCATCACGCTCACGATGGGCGCGCTGTCCTTGACCGGGTGCAGCATCGCTCCCCCATCCGATGGGGCCGCACCGCCAGCGAGTGCCAGCGAATCGGCAGCGCCGGCAAAGTCGGCCCCTGCAGCGGCGAAGACCGCGAAAGCTACCCCGGCGCCGGGGCAGACCACCAAGGCCACCGATTCCGCCGGAGCGCCTGCCACGGACGCCCTGGCCGAGGCTGATGCCGCTGCTGCTACTGTTCCGGACCCGGCGCCCGCCGCAGCACCGGCTGCTGGAGCTTCAGCTGCAAAGGCTCCGAGTGCAGCAGCACCGGTTGTTGCAGCGCCTGTCAAAGCTCCGACTGCAGCTCCGGCAGCCCCCGCCGCTCCCCCGGCGGCAGCGCCCCCGGCCGCTCCCCCGGCTGCAGCAGCAGCAACAACGGGCAGCGGCACCCAGGCAGCCACCAACTTCAACTGGGGCCCGGTCCTGGCCGGGGACGAGTTCTCTAATACCGGCGCACCGGACTCCACCAAGTGGAGTGTCTTCAAAGGTCCCGGACACCACCGCCAAGGCATCCGCAGCCCGCAGGCCTGGTCGGTCGGCAACGGCGTGGCCACCGTCAAGGGTGACGCCGCCGGCACCACGGGCGGCATGTCCGCCAAGTTTGCCCAGCAGAAGTACGGCCGCTGGGAAACCCGCATGAGGACCAACGATCGGGACCCGGAGTACCACCCGGTCCTGATCCTCTGGCCGAATGACAACTCGTCGCCCAACTGTGCCGAAATCGACTATGCCGAAAGCAGTACGGACACGTCCATGATGAAGTTCTTCCTGCACTACGAGTGCGATGGCAAGGATTTCCAGACCCACGCGGCAAAGCCTGTCGACAGCACCCAGTGGCACAACTACGCCGTGGAGTGGACCCCGGCCGGCATCACCGGGTACATCGACGGAGTGAAGACCTTCAGCGACACCAACCCGGCGCACCAGCCCACCGTGGGCATGCACCAGACGCTGCAGCTCGACTGGTTCCCTGACGGATCCGCCACGAAGCCATCCGAGATGCAGGTCGACTGGGTTCGCGTCTACAAGTAGAGAACACCGACTCCGCCCGTTGCTATTGACGGAGGGGAACGGCCCCGCACGCCTCGGCGTGCGGGGCCGTTCCAGATTAATCACAGTGGTCCGGCCCGCAACCGGGTGAGACACTCGGTTCCATGCGCGAACTGGTCATTCTCGGCACCGCCTCACAGGTCCCCACCCGGACACGGAACCAGAACGGCTACCTGCTGCTTTGGGACGGTGAGGGCATGCTCTTTGACCCCGGGGAAGGCACCCAGCGGCAAATGATCCATGCCGGCGTGTCGGCCTCCCAGATCACGCGCATCTGCCTCACGCATGTCCACGGCGACCACTGTTTCGGATTACCCGGTGTGCTGTCCCGCCTGGCCCTCGACGGTGTGACGCACCCGATCCATCTGCACTATCCCGCCTCCGGGGACGGGGCGGTCCGCGCGCTCGTGTCGCTCTCCTCCCCCGGCCCCGACCTGCGGCTGCACCCACACGGAAGTGCCGGTCCGGTCGCGCCGGGCCTAGAGGTCCGGCCCCTGCGGCACCGCATCGAGACGTACGGCTATCGCCTCGTCGAGCCGGACGGCCGCACTCTTCTGCCTGACCGGCTGGCTGCCGCGGGGCTGTCGGGGCCGGACGTCGGCCGCCTGCAGCGCGAAGGAAGCCTGAACGGAGTGCGGCTGGAAGACGTGAGCGTCCCACGCCCAGGCCAGAGTTTCTCCTTCGTCATGGATACCGCGCCCTGTCGCGGCGCCGAAGACCTTGCCCACGGGGTCGACCTGCTCGTGGCCGAGTCCACCTTCAGCGATGACGACGCCGACCTCGCGGCTCAGTATCGTCACCTCACCGCCGGACAGGCCGGCGTCCTGGCATCCGACGGCGGCGTGGGCACCCTGGTCCTCACCCACTTCTCGTCGCGCTACGGCGACATCGCGCCACTCGCCGGGCAAGCCCGTGCTCGCGCGGGCGGCGCCACCGTCGTGGCCGCAAACGATCTTGACCGGATCCTGTTCCCGAAGCGCCGGGATTCAAGCCGGACGCCCTCCGGTCCGTCCCTGTGATCACGTTTGCCTCCAGTCAGCCTCGCTTTCGAGGATCTGCGTTTCCTCAGTAGATGAAGATGTCGATCCAGGCGCGGTTGTGGGCATGAATCAGGACCAGGAACAGGACGAAATCGAAGAGCAGGTGGACGCTCACGATGTAGGACAGGGATTTGGTTCGCGTGAATATGAGCGCCTGGAGGAGGGCGAAGGGGAAGATGAACAACGGCGCCCAGGCGCGGAATCCCAATTCCCACAGAAACGAGGTGAAAAGGACGGCCTGGAGCACGTTCGCCTGGCCCACGGGCAGATGCCGGCGCAGGAGCGCAAAGACCGTGCAGATAAAGAAGAGCTCGTCCCAAATGCCCAGGACATTAGTACCCAGGAAAAGTCGTGCGATTCCGTCCGGATCCGAAACCGCGGGCCAATTACGGTAGACGCCGGTATTGACCATGTAGGCCGGCAGCACCGCGTACCCCATGATGACGACGGCGGGCAGATACCACTTCTCGGCCCGGGTCCAGGCCTTCCCGGTAAGCACCGGAAACCTGATCGCATAGTCCTTGAAGGCAAAGCGCGAGACAGCGTAGGGAATTCCCACGGCCAGGATCATGGCGAATCCCATGACCGCCATGTGCTCCGTGCTGATATCGGTGGTGATCGGAACGAGGCTCATTGCCATGAGTCCGACGGCGATAAGGGCCAGATCCCGCAGCAGCGCCGCGTCTATCCAAGCTGCCAGCAGGAGCGCCAGCGCCAGGAGGCCAAAGCCGGCAATTTTGTGCTCCAGCACAAAAAGAACAAAACCGGACAACGAGACGAGCACGGAGGGAAGCAGCTGCAGGGATAACCCATGGTGGACCCCGGGCCGCCCGGCCAGCGCGCCGTCGTCGTTCCGGGACTGCCGCCCCTGCCCGTGCAAACTCCGTCTACGCAATTGCAGTCTGTGCTCCACGCGACCCCCAGCTCCTTCATCCGGTCCGCGACGCTGCCAGTATGAGCGCCGATCCGACATCCGGCAACCCTCCGCTCACAGCGATACCTGCGGAGTGACGCCTTCCGGACAGGGCGTCAGTCCGAAGCCCGGATTCCGTGGCTTCGGACTGACGCGGCTCCCAGAGTTACTTCTTGGCAATGAAGTAGGCGTTGAACGGATCCGAGTCGATTTCCCTTGACTCCACGTTCCCGAAGCCGGCGTCGGCGAGCATCGACAGCGCAAGCTGTTCGCCCCACACGGTGCCCAGCCCGTCGCCGTCGAGCCCCAGCGAAACACTCATGCAGTGAAAGGTCGAGATGGCGTACAGGTAGCTGCCCCACGGGATGTCGAGGTTGTCCTCCACCTTGCTGGAGGCCTTGATATCCACCATCAGGAATATTCCGCCCGGCCGCAGCGCCCGGCGGACGTTGCGCAGCACCGCTGCCGGATGCGCCTGGTCGTGGATGGCGTCAAAAGCGGTCACCGCGTCGAAGCAGGCCTCAACGTCCAGGCGGGCCACGTCAGCTACCTCGAAGCCCGCGTTCGCCAGCCCCATCCGTTCGGCCTCGGCACGGGCCGTCAGGACGGCCCGCTCGGAGAAGTCATAGCCGGTGAACCGGCTGGCAGGGAAGGCCTGGGCCATGAGGTTGATCGCGTGGCCGCTGCCGCAGCCGAAGTCGGCGACGTCAATCCCGGCCTTGAGCCGCCCGGGCAGTCCCGGTGCGAGCGGCAGAATCACGTCCAGCAGGGCAGCGTCGTGCACCGCTGCGCTGGTCTCGGCCATGTTCTTGTGGAAGTGGGGGTAGTCCGCGTACGACAGCCCGCTGCCGTGCCGGAACCGCTCGATGATCTTCTGTTCCACTTCGCCCATCATCGAAATGTGCTGCATCAGGATCGCCATGTTGTCCGGGCCTGCAGCTCTGGTCAACACGGCCGCATGCTCGGGCGGCAGCCAGTAGGTCCCGGCGGCCGAGTCATAGCGGACCACGCGTGCCGCGGTCATGCCACCGAGCCATTCGCGCACATAGCGCTCATCCAGGTCGCCGGCGTCCGCGATCTGCTCGCTGGTGGCGGCCGGCAGTCCCGCCAGCGTCTCGAACAGGCCGGTCTGGTGACCGACGCTGGTCAGCAGGGCGATTGCCGCATCGTTGAGGATGCCCACGAAGCGTCCGGCGAAGGCCTGGGAGGCCTCGGCGTCAAACTCCACTGGTGATGTTTCTTGATCGACAGTCATTTTCTTCCTCCGGTTGCTACGGGCTTTCCCCGCCCGATTGATTCCAGCGTAGGAATGCCGGCAGGGGGCCGGCATCGGGCGAATAATGCGTTCTGTCCGGAGGCCGATGGGGCGAATGATGCAGCCGGTGGCCAAACTGGCTCAGTGCGTCCCGACCGTGTTGCGGGTGCAGGCCGTTTTACTGGATGCAGCATGATTACCGGCGCGGCCGCAGACCGTGTTCGTGGGCCCAGGCCGCGGCCGCTGTGCGTGAGGAGACGCCGATCTTGGCGAAGATATTGGCCAAGTGTCTGCCGACCGTCTTCTGACTGATGAACAGCGCCTCGGCGGTGTCCTTGTTGCTGGCCCCCGCGGCGGTGTAAGCGAGCACGTCCGCCTCGCGCTCGGTCAGCCCTCCGGGCAGCCGGCCGCCGTCGAGCCGCTGAACGTCCGGAAGTGCGCCTAGTTCGCGGTAGATAGCCAGCGCTGTCGCCGAATCGGCGGCGGCGACGCTGGGGAGGTCCAGCCCGCGGTGTGCCTGAGCGAGCAGTTCGTAGATTCTGGCCGTTTCGTAGCGGGCATGCAGCCCGCGGTACTCCTGGGCGGAAGCCTGCAGCACGGGCAGGGCATCGGCATGCCGCGACTCCGCGATCAGCACGGCGGCCCGGGCCTGGCCGGCCCAGGCGCGAAAGCCTGCGGTGGCGAACACGGCGGCGGTTTCCTCCAGTTGGCCACACAGCCGCTCCGCCTCTTCCACTTTCCCGAGGGCGAGGGCGATTTCGACGCCGGACTCCAGCAACCGTGCGCACGCCAGCCGGTCCCGCCCGGCCAGGGCGGCACGCAGACCGGCCCACGCGGCGTCACTCTTCCCGGCGGCATGCTGGAGCAGGGACTCGCCAGGCTGGGGTTCGGTTCCCAGGTCGCGGGCCCGGGCATAGGCTTTCTGGGCGCCGCTGCTGTCCCCCCGCAGCCGACGGATCTCGCCCACCTGATAGAAGGCCTCGCCCGCAACCCAGTTGTTCCGGCCCACGAGCTCTGTCCCGCTCCGCTCGATTTCGTGTTCCGCCGCCTCCCAGCCGCCTTCGATGCTCAGCAGCTGCAGCCGGTGGATGCGGCAGATGCCCGAGTACACCACCTCGCCGGGGAACTGCTCGCACCACTGCTCCGTGGCCTGGGTCCAGGCCCGCATCCGGTGCAGGTCGGCCAGCTCGTGGCACGCATGGATCACAGTGCAGTAAATTTCGCCAGCCCATTCCGGCGGCAGCTGGCCGGCGAGCACCGGCAGCATTGCTTCGTCCAGCTGGGCAAAACCGGACGCGGTGCCGCCGCTGCGCACGTCCGCCAGGCCGGCAAGAACCAAGCCGAATGACGTGAGCGCCGGGGCGCGAAGGCGCCGTCCTAAGTCCTGCAGCTGCGCCGCGGCCTCCCGGGCCGGCGCGAGGTCGGGGATGCCCAGCGCGAGGGCGGCGTCGAGGTAGAGCAGATAGCCGTGCTCCGGGCCTTCGGGAAGTTCCTGCAGCAGCCGCCGGGCGCGGTTTACCCAACCGGAAGCGATGACCAGGTCCCCGCGGATGAACCATAGCAGCCCGAGGTTCACGGCTTTCATGGCGGCACCGGGGGCATCGTCGTCGTCCTGGAAGCGTTGGTAGACCTCCTCGGAAATCCCCAACGATTCCTTGACCCGTCCGAGCCACCACGCCGCGCTGCCCAGAAGATTCAAGTCCCCGGTGGCCAGCTCCGACAATGTGCGGGCCTGCGTGAGCTGCCGGTGGGCGGCATGCCAGTCCCCACGGGCGTACGCCGTCCGCGCCAAGGCCAGCAATTCGTCGAACTCGTCCATCCGGGGCTCCACCTCAACGGTAACGCCGCCGATGGCAGCCGGTCGACCGCTCTATGTGTGCTTCCTTGCCAATCCGGAGGGCGGATCGTCCGCTGGCTCAGAACGGGTTCAGCAGCCGGTCCACGAACTGCCGGGTGCGTTCCTCCCGCGGGTCGCGCAGCACGGTGTCCGGGTGGCCGCGTTCGACGACGACGCCTCCGTCCATGAAGATGACTTCGTCGGCGACCTGGCGGGCGAAGGCGAGCTCGTGGGTGACCACGACCATGGTCCAGCCTTCGTCTGCGAGTTCCTTGATGACGGTCAGGACGTCGCCCACCAACTCCGGGTCCAGTGCCGACGTCGGCTCATCGAAAAGCAGCAGCTGCGGGCGCAGGGCAAGCGCACGCACGATGCCGACGCGTTGCTGTTGTCCGCCGGAGAGCTCAAAGGGGTAGCTGTTCTCCTTGTCGTCCAGACCAACGCGGGCCAATAGCTCCCGGGCTTCTTTCATGGCGTCGGCTTTGGGGCGCTTCTGGACCTGGACCGGGCCTTCGATGATGTTCTCCACGACGGTCTTGTGCGGGAAGAGATTGTAGTGCTGAAACACCATGGCGCTCCGGTCCCGCATGGCATTCAACTGCTTCTTCGCCACCGGTGCGGAGAAGTCGACGGTGAGTTCGCCCGCGAACGAAACGATGCCGGCGTCGGGCACCTCAAGCCCGTTAAGACACCGCAGGACCGTCGTCTTACCGGACCCTGACGGCCCGATCAGGGTAACGACTTCGCCGCGGCGCACCTCCACGTCGATCGATTTCAACACCTCGTGCCGACCGAACGCCTTGCGCAGCCCCCGGACCGTCAGGATGGTGGCCGCGTCCGGGGCGGTGGAGTCAGTGTGCGACATAGCGGTCCAATCTCTTTTCCAGGGCGGACTGTCCGCCGGACAGGAACAGGCAGATTATCCAGTAAATGACGGCGGCCTCCAGGTACAGCAGCATGAACTCCTGGCTGAAGGCGGCCACCTGCTGCGCCTGCCGGAACAGCTCGGTCACGAGGATCAGGGAAGCCAACGAGGTGTCCTTGACCAGGCTGATGAACGTGTTGGACAGGGGCGGGACCGAGACGCGGGCGGCCTGCGGCAGGATGATCCGTACCAGCGACTGCCGGCGCGACATGCCGATGGTGTGTCCGGCCTCCCATTGCCCCTTGGGAACGGACAAGATGGCGGCGCGGATGACCTCTGCCGCGTAACCGCCCACATTGAGCGAGAAGGCGATGATCGCGCTGGGCCAGGGGCTGATGGTGAGTCCGATGGAAGGCAGCCCGTAGAAAATGACGAACAGTTGGACCAGGAGAGGTGTGCCGCGGATAACCGATATGTACATCCGGGCGACACCGGCAAAGACTGGATTGCGGCTTAGCCGCATCAGTGCCACCAGCAGGGCCAGCAACAGGCCGATACCGAACGAGGCCAGCGCCAAGGGAATGGTGCCGGTGACCGCGCCCACAAGAATTGGACCCAGCGACCCCCATACGAGATCCCAGTTGATATTCATCCGCTGACGCAGCGTTCGCCGACGGCTTCCGCCCGGCTACTTCGTGACGTCCGCGTCGAAGTATTTCTGCGAAATTTTTGTCAGCGTACCGTCGGCCTGCAGCTCGCCGAGGGCTTTGTTGACTGCCTCCACGAGGCTGGTTGATCCTTTGCGGAAGGCGAAAGCGCTCAGCGACTTGTCCGTGGTCTCGGCCGCGATCTTGATTTCGCTGTCCTTCGCGGTCTTTTGGTAGTCCAGGTACGTCAGTTTGTCGTTGATGGTTGCGTCGACACGGCCCTGCTTGAGCAGTGTGATCGCCTGCGCCCATCCCTCTACGGCCTCGACGGTGGCGCCGCTTTCCTGCGCCAGCTTGTACCAGTTGCTCGTCAGCGATTGGGCTGTGGTCTTGCCCTTGAGACTCTCGAACGAGTTGATGCCGTTGTTGTCGGCCTTGGTCACCACGACCCCCGTGCTCACGGTGTACGGGGTCGAGAATTCGTACTTCGCCTTGCGTTCATCCGTAATGGAGACCTGGTTCGCGACGACGTCGAACCTCCGGGCCTCGAGGCCGGCGAAGATGGCGTCGAACTGGGTTTCCTGGAAGGCCGGCTCGACGCCAAGCTTGCCGGCGACGGCGGTGATCATCTCGACGTCGTAGCCGGTCAGTTCGCCGCTGCCGTCGGCGTGGAACGAAAAGGGTTTATAGGTTCCTTCGGTGCCGACTTTAAGAGTGCCCGCGCTCTGGACGTCACTGAGGGAAGTGTCTGCGCCACCCGCCGGCGTCGAGTTGACCGGAGTCGTCGGCCCCGACCCGCACCCGGCCAGGGCCAGTGCTGCAGCGGCAAAGAGACCGATAGCGGAAAGTGGTGTGCGCTTCATGTTGGTCCTCAATCCTGGAGCCGGCAGGGCTCGCCGGCTGCACTGCCCGCCGGCTGTCCAATACCGACGATAGCAAGATCTCCTCCCAGGGAATACCTGTTGGGGAAGTTCTTATTTTGATCTAGTCACAATAACTGCTAGCGTTACAACAGCGGGCAACGGCAGGATATGGGGCCGGATATTGAAGCCCCCGACCATCCGCGCAGCCGGACTGAAGGTCCCAGCGCCACGACTTGCGCTGCGGCCCGGTTAACCACGTGTACTTCGTCGCCGGCCAGGCACCATGCCTGCAGCCGTCGGATGATTCCGGTTTTGTTGTTTCGCGGGCCGACGTTGCCTACAACGGGCTGTGCAGGACCTGCCAGGAGCAGGCAGCTCTAGCGACGGGCTGATGGTTCAACCGACTCCTTCTTATGCCGACGTCCGCGACCTTATGCCGACGTCCGCGACGGACGCACGGCAGTTGTGGCCGCACCGCCGGCGGCCCGCTGCCCGGCACAGCGGCCCGCTGTTTGGACGCCGGTGCCCGCCGAAAGAGACCACCGACCTACTACCCTCGCTTAATTAGGAGCAGACCATGACTTTCCAGGCCGACCGAACTACCGCACGCCCCACCACCCGCCGCCCCGAATCCGTCCCCACGGCGCCCCGGGGAGGAAACTACGTAACCACCAGCACCTTCCCCGCGGGTTCGCACACAGAAGGCAGCTACGTGACGACGCCCGGTGGAGGATCGGGAAATCGCCACCGCGCCCAGGGGCACTACGTCACCCTCGCCAACCGGCGCGGGGACGACACCGCCGGAAGCTACACCCAAGCCAGCTAAGGAACGACGCTGCCACGAGGGCCGTTTACTGCTGGTAAGTGATGTAGGCCTCGTACTGCACGCGCCATTTCTCGGGAGCCTGGGGGTCAGGTACAGCGGTGGTGAGGAACTGAACGCTTGTCACCTGGCCCTTCAGGTATTCCAGCCATTGGGTGACGTCCCCCGATACGTCCCTGTCCAACTGGGCGACGTGGTGAACCTTCATTGCCATGAGGGGCCTCCTTGCTTGGTGGGGAGACTTTACTCCCCACCGCCGAGGCAGTTCTACCCCTTAGCCGCGAACGCGATCAGTGAACCATCACCAGCAGCAGGTGCATGTCCCGTCTCCGGGACATGCACCTGCTGCCTTTGCAGCGCAAGGCCCACGCAGTGGTTGGGAGCGTCGGGCAGGGCTGGCTCACCAGATGGAAAGTAGGCTTACGATATAAAGGACAGTGCTGCACGGAAAGGACGAGACCATGACTGGCAAAAACGACAGCGAAGACGGTTTTATAGTTCCGGATCCCTCGAAGCTCCGCGAGGACGTCCCAGGCGACGCCGGCGATGAAGCGAACGTGATCCGCTTCAGTGAAGAACAGGCTTTGATCCAGGAACAGGCCCACGGCATCCGGCCGGACACCTACAGCGTCCCGTCCGGTGGGCCCACGTTGGAGGAGGCCCGGGGGAACTTGGATTTGCCTCCCGACAACACGGGCACCTCACGGTCCAGCGACAGCAGCGACGACGCCCTGCATGGCGGCGCTGAGCAGTAGTCCGTCGAGGCAGTAGTCCGTCGACAAAAACTAGTGTCCTGCGCCTGAAATTCGCTTCAGAAGTCGCCCGAGGGATTCGAGGATCTGTTCCGCGGTCTTTGTCCAGGTGAAGGGTATGGGGTTGGTGTTCCATTCGCTGACCCATTTGCGGATGTCCGCTTCGAGGGCCTGGACGCTGCGGTGGTCACTGCGGCGCAGCAGGTCCTCGGTGACGAATCCGAAGAACCGCTCGACCTGGTTGAGCCAGGAGGAGTAGGTCGGGGTGAAATGCATGTGGAAACGCGGGTGATTCTCAAGCCATGTCTTCACGGTCGGGGTCTTGTGGGTCTGGTAGTTGTCGCAGATGAGATGGACGTCCAGGCCCTCGGGGACCTGGGTGTCGATCTTGGCCAGGAACTTCCTGAACTCGGCGGCCCGGTGCCTGCGGTGCAGGCTGGAGATCACTGACCCGTCCGCGGTGTTCAGGGCGGCGAACAGGGTGGTGGTCCCGTGCCGGACATAGTCGTGGGTCCGCTTCTCCGGCATGCCGGGCATCATGGGGAACGCAGGCTGGGACCGGGCCAGCGCCTGGACCTGGGACTTCTCGTCCACACTGAGCACGACCGCCGATTCCGGGGGATTCAGATAGAGACCGACCACGTCGTAGACCTTCTCGACGAACAAGGGATCGTTGGAGAGCTTGAAGCCGTCGGCGCGGTGGGGCTTGAGTTCGAAGGTCCGCCAGATCCGTCCGATCGTGGACTTCGAGAGCCCGGAGCGTTCGGCCATCTTCGCCCTCGACCAGTGCGTGGCGTTCGCCGGCGTGGATTCGAGCGTCGCAACGACCACGTCCTCGACCTGGTCGGCGGTGATCGAGGCCGGCCGTCCGGGCCTGGGATCGTCGACCAGTCCGTCCAGCCGGTGCTCCAGGAACCGGCGCCGCCACTTCGCCACAGTATGCGGCTCGACACCGCACCGGGCTGCGACAGCCACGTTCGTCAGACCCTCGGCGCTGGCCAGCACGATCCTCGACCGTGTCGCCAACGCCTGGGATGAGTTCCGTCTCCGGGCCCACCGCTCCAGCGTCCCGCGTTCTTCAGCCGACAGATCCAGCAAGGCCTTCGGCCGCCCGACATTCGCCATATCCTGATTTTATAATTACGAAGCGAATTTCAGGCGCAGGACACTAGGCGGGGCTTCCCCGTGGAAAGGGCCCCGCCCGCGTGCGGGGCCGCTTTGGCCAGTGAGACGCGCGCCTCACCGGGACGCCGTCGTACGTCACTGACAGCTGGCCTCGGTGTGGGTCTGCCGGATTTGCGTTCCCCTTATGACGAACCGAACATTGATCATGCAGGAGGTTTTCGAGAGGACACTATCGTCCTTGATCACCTGCCGCAGTTGGAACAGGGCAGGTTCGCCGCTTTTCACCAGAGCACTGAATCGCTGGGTACTATCCGACCAGGCGGTCACAATGCCATTCTTGCTGGCCCCTTGGTAGACCGTGGTGCTGGTCGTGACGGCAGACTGGGTGATGGTCTTACCGCTGGGGGTATCGGTTTGACTGAACCGTCCGGCTTGGCTGATGCAGACGAGATGATCGTACGGGGCTGCAACGTAATTGCAGACTTCGGCGAACACGAAGTGGTGCGGAGGAGCGGCTGCCGCCGGCGTGGCCGAAAGGGCCAGCACGGCACTTGAAGCCAGGACGGACACACCTGCCCGGAATTTCAGGTTTCTGAAATTCTTCACGAGATTCTCCGAGGAATCAGCGGCTGCAAAGGCCGAACTTTGGAAGAGAGAGCGCATCGGACATGCGCCGGTGATTGCGATTCCAGCCTCCGCAATAGATGCGATATGGAGATTCCAGTTTATGCCTGCCGGCCACATCCTCAAGGGACCGTGAGAACCTTATGGATGTGGCAAGCGCAGACCGCAGGCCCATAGGACTTCATCAAACCTTCCCGCCCAGTGATCCCCATGCCGCTGATAGGGTCTGCCCATGGATGAAAATTTGGGGAAGTTCATCGACAATTTTGCCGAGCTGGTGCAACTGGCGCAGTCGGGACAGCACCGGGTGCCGGCAGGAATCCAGCTGCTGACAACCCTGACGGACCATCTGGCGGTTCCGGCGGAATCGCTGTCCGTCGTGGTGGAAGAGATTCCGCCGCACCGCTTCGTCGACGCAGACATCCTGATGGCCGGGCTCGCCGCCGAGGACGCGGATTTCCGGCTGCTGGGTGTCGGTGGCGGGGACCCGCGCCACCATCAATCGCTCAGCGACATGCTGCAGCAATCCCAGTTTTTCCCCCAATTCCCGATTTCCCAGCCTGACTACACCAATCTGGCGGTGGGCCCGGACGAACAGCGGCAGGTGGTGGCCCTGGGGCTGTGGTTGTTCAGCCACGCAGGAAGCCCGGTGGCGGTGCTGCAGCGCGACGCCAACCCCCGCTACGGGCGGCAGTCGGCTTCGCTCGAAGTGCTGGCAGGCGATACCAGCCACGCCGCGGGCTTCCTTTCGGCGTTCCGTCGACGGATGCAGAACCGCAGTGTCCTGAAGGGCCAGGTCATCTCACTTGTTATGGGCGAGTATGGCCCGAGCGCGGCGGGAGTGACCTTCCATGCCCGGCCTGCCCTCTCCGCGTCTGATGTCATCCTGCCGGAGGGCCTGCTGCAGAAGGTGTCGGACCACGCCGTCGGCATCGCCAAGCACCGGGACTCCCTCAACCACTACGGGCAACACCTCAAGCGGGGAATCCTGCTCTATGGCAAGCCGGGGACCGGCAAGACGCACACAGTGAAGTATTTGTTGAGCCAGAGCGAAGGCGCCACCGCAATTTTGCTGTCCGGAGGATCACTGGCCCGGATCTCAGAGGCTGCCACCATGGCCAGGGCATTGCAGCCCTCCATCGTGGTACTTGAGGACTGCGACCTCATCGCCGAGGACCGCAGTTTTGGGCACGGCCCCCAGCCGCTGCTGTTCGAGGTGTTGGACGCCATGGACGGCCTGGACAATGACGCCGATGTTGCGTTCATTCTCACCACCAACCGCGTGGACATGCTCGAACGCGCCTTGGCGCAGCGGCCCGGACGTGTGGATCTGGCCGTGGATATTCCCCTCCCGGCCCAGGCGGAGCGGGTCGGGCTGGTGAACCTGTACGCCCGTGAGATTCCGTTCAGCCGGGAAGCGGTTCAGGATGCGGCAGCGCGGACCGCGGGAACAACGGCCTCGTTCGCACGCGAGCTCGTGCGCCGGGCCGTCGTCGCGGCCGCCTTGGATGGCGTTCCGGTCGGGGACAGCCACCTGGCCAAGGCGGTGGAGGACCTGATGGCCGACGGCGAAGCCCTGACCCGGAGCCTCCTCGGCAGCGGGACCGGTGGCGCAGGAGATGGCTTGGGCGGGCCCTTCCCGGGAGCACCAGACTTCAGAGGGCCCTTCCCGGGAGGACCGGACTTTGGCGGGCCGACCGCCTCCCATCCCGGGAGCTAGCACCGCCGGCCCCCCGAGCTGGTACACGTCCGGGTCAGTCCCAGCCCAAGGCGGGCCGGAGGTCGCGGGAAATCGATCCGAGCAGCCGGACGTTGAAGTCCACGCCAAGCTGGTTCGGGACGGTGACGAGCAACGTGTCCGCCGCGGCCACCGCCGCGTCCCGGGACAGCTCCTCAACGAGCCGCTCGGGCTCACCAATGTAGCGCCGCCCGAAGCGGGCCAGCCCGCCGTCGATGTACCCCACCTGGTCCCGGGCTTCGGCCTGGGCGCGCAGGCCGAAGTATCGGCGGGAGTCGTCATCAATCAGCGGAACGATACTTCGCGACACAGACACCCGCGCAGTGCGCCGGTGGCCAGCGGCTGCCCAGGCCTCGCGGTAGCCGGCGATCTGCTCGGCCTGCAACTGGTCGAAGGGAACCCGGTATCCTCGGTCAGCAAGGTCGAAGACATGAGGTTCATGCCCTCGTGCCCGGCCCACCGGGCGCTGGCACGATTGCCGGCACCCCAGCAGATTCGCTCGGGGAGCGAAGGGGACAGCGGCTGGACCGGGACAAGTCCGATGCGGCCCGCTGGCCTGCGGATCGGCAGCGGCAATGACTGCGCCCGAGATGGCGCTCCGGAAGAGCGCAGTGTGCCGGCGGGCCATGTCGGCGGCGGACTCGCCCTCGGCCGGGAGGTGACCGAAGGCCTCGTAGCCGGCCACCACTGACTCGGGGGAACCACGGCTCACCCCCAACTGCAGACGCCCTGCGCTGATGAGGTCGACGGCGGCGGCCTCCTCAGCCATGTAGAGCGGGTTCTCGTACCGCATGTCGATGACTCCGGTGCCAATCTCGATACGGGAGGTGCGGGCGGCAATCGCGGGGAGCAGGGGAAACGGCGAGGCCTGCTGCTCAGCGAAGTGATGAACGCGGAAGTACGCACCGTCGATGCCGGCTTCCTCAGCGGCCACGGCCAACTCGATCCCTGCAGGAGGGAGTCCTGGGTGGAGCGCACGCGCGAACCCGGGACGTCGCGCCAGTGGCCGAAGGAGAGAAAACCGATCCGTTTCATAAGTACTCACACTCCCATAAGCCCTCACCCAAGGAGCAGCCACAAATCATCGGACGCCCTCATCCAGCACGAGGCCCTAGGTCCTGGATCCGTGCCTCCGTCTGCACAGGAGTGGCCTTTCCGGCGTATCCTGAATACACGTTTTCGAGCGCGATGGCTGGACAAAAGATGGCGCGGAACAACCGAATAAGATCTCGCCTGGTCGCGGCCCTTGGGAGGGTCCTCGTACTGCTGACAGTCAGCGTGCTCTGCGGGGTTCTGGCCGCCAGCCTGGTGGTTCCGGGCGTTGCTGCCGCCGGCGTTGCCGTCCGGAATTCGATCATCTTCTTCAACAACCTGCCGTCCGAACTGACAGTGGAGACGCCGTCGCAGTCAACCAAAGTGCTGAGCGCTGACGGAAAGCCCATCGCCACCTTCTACGCGGAGAACCGTGTAAAGGTCGGGCTGGACCAAATGTCCCCCTATATCAAGGACGCGATTATCGCGATCGAGGACAGCCGGTTCTACGAGCACGCGGGGGTGGATCCGCAAGGGATACTCCGGGCCCTGACGTCCAACGTCACCAGCGGCGAGCGGCAGGGCGCCTCGACGCTGACCCAGCAATACGTCACCAACGTGATCAACGAGTCCCTGTTGTCGGCGGACAAGGCCGGTCAGGTGATCCTCAGCGGGCAAAAAAGCGTGGGCGACAAGATACGGGAAGTCAAGCTCGCCATCGAACTGGAGAAGAAATACACGAAGGACCAGATCCTGGAGGGCTACCTCAATATCGTGTTCTTCAACCGTGACGCCTACGGCGTTGAAGCCGCGGCACGGTATTTCTTCAGCACCACCGCCAAGGACCTCACCCTCCCCCAGGCCGCCCTTCTCGCGGGCCTGGTGAACGGCCCCAGCGTCTACGACCCCACCGTCCACCCCGAGAATGCCATCCAACGGCGCAACCAGGTGCTGGACAGCATGCTCAACCAGCAGAAGATTACCCAGGCTGAACACGACGCCGCCACTGCCACCGGAGTGGAACTCAAGATCACTCCGGGCAAGCAGGGCTGCGCCCACGCGGACATGGCCCCGTACTTCTGCGACTACGTTTCCCACCTCATCCTCAATAACCCGGCCTATGGCGCCAGCCCGGCCGAACGGGAGAAGAAGCTGTACCGCGGCGGCCTGACCATCACCACAACACTGGACAGTCGGCTGCAGGCGGCCGCGCAGGCGCAGGTCGATGCCACCGCCGGGGCTAACCCGGACAGGTGGGGTGCGTCACTGGTCTCCGTCGCCCCCGGAACCGGCAAGATCCTGGCAATGGCGCAAAACACCGTATTTCTCCCGCAACCTGGAAAATTCGACACCCAGCTGAACTTCAACGTCGACGCCAAGGACGCCCAGGGCAACGACCTGAACGGCGCCGGCGGGTTCCAGCCCGGATCCACCATGAAACCGTTCACCTTCGCCCAATGGCTCAATGAGGGCAAGTCCCTGACGGCCATGGTGGACGCCGCCCGGCGGACGTACCCACTCGATTTTCCGTGGAAGTCCAGTTGCGGCAAGGTGCTCGGTGCCTACAGCACGGAACAGAAGAACGCCGGCCTCGGCGCCGCAGACGACCTTCAGAACAACGATGAGGGGTACTACCGCCCTATGGCGGTCGATTACGGGCTCTACAACTCAATTAACACCGCAACTTTCGCCGAGGCGGCGCAACTTGATTTCTGCGGCATCCAGAAAATGGTGGACGCCGTGGGGCTCCACAGCGGCGTGGATAACGCCCCGGTGAACATGCACCAGCTTGGCAATCTCCTTGGTGCCATTGGCGTGGCGCCGCTCCACCTGGCCAACGCGTTTGCGACGTTTGCCAGTGACGGCAAGTACTGCACGCCGATCGCCCTTGTGGACGTGACCGATGCAACGGGACGGAAGCTTCCGGCGGAGGCCGCGAACTGCCGCGACGCCGTCAAACCCGAGGTGGCCCGCGGCGTGAATCTCGTGCTTCAGGACGTGCTGAAGCGGGGGTCCGGGGTGTACATCAATCCGAAGGTCCAGAACCAGGTCCCGGTGGCTGCTAAGACCGGCACTTCCAACAACAACGGCGCGACTTGGGTGGTCGGCTACACCTCCGGCCTCGCCACCGCCTCCTTCTTCGGTGACACCCTCGAGGGTCAGAAACGGCCCGGCCAGAACGTCACCATCAACGGCAATTTTTACAAGGCCATTGACGGATACATGCTCGCCGGCCCGCAGTGGGCGAACTACATGCAACAGGTTGCGGGGCTCTACCCGGCCGCTGCCTTTCCGCCGCCGCCCGAATCCATGACCAAGCCCTGATCCACCGGCCGGGCGGCCGCCGGACTTAGTCGTCCTTAGCGACGTGCTGCGTGTCGACCGGTTCGCCCTGACCGTTGTTGGTCCTCCTGTTGGTCCTCCTGTTGATCAACCAGGTGATGAACCACAACACGACGCCGATCGCCATCAGGCCGCTGGCGATCTGGTATTGGATGATGTTGCGGCCGACCCACGGACCGGCGAGGAAGGCACACAGCAGGGCCGCCACGAGCGGCATTGGCCCAGGAGACGTGAAGAACACCTTGCGGTTGGGGTCCCGCTTGCCACGGAGTACAACGCAGGCCACGTTCACCACGGTGAACACACACAGCAGCAGGAACGCCGTCGTTCCGGAGAGGTTGGCGACGACGTTGCTGTCCGGGTCGCTGGTGACGTACAAAATCAGCCCTAGTGCGAGGATGGTCGAGAACACGATGCCGGCCCACGGCGTCCGGCGGCCCGGCAGCACCTTTCCAAGCGGCCGCGGCAGGACGTTCTGGCGGGCCATGCCGTAAATCAGGCGGCTGGCCATCAGCATGTTGATCAACGCGGTGTTGGCGACCGCGAAGACCGCCAGGAACGGGAAGATCCTGTCGATCGGGAAGTCCGGCGAGCCTTTATGCACCACCTCGAGGAGCGCGGCCCCTTCGGCCTCCCGGATCCCCTCGAGTTCGGTGGGCGAGAGCACGCTGACCACGGAGACGGCCACAAGCATGTAGAGGATCACTGCGACGCCGAGACCGGTCAGCATGGTCCGGGGGAAAATCCGCTCGGGGTGCTGCGTCTCCTCCACCATGTTCACGGAGTCCTCGAAGCCGACCATCGCAAAGAACGCGATGGAGGTGGCCGCGGTGACAGCCAGGAACAAACCCTTGTCCTGGTAGTCGTTGAAGACGGTGATTTCTTCCAAGTTCCCGGTGCCCTGGCCCATGACGTAGAACCCGACGCCGATCACAATACACAGGGCGATCATCTCGACCAGGGTGAGCACCACGTTGAACTTCACACTCTCACCCACGCCGCGCAGGTTGATGGCCGCCAGCAGCAGCATGAAGCCCAGCGCAACGGCGGTGACCACGCCCTGTCCGGGTGCGCCCATCCAGCCGTTGAGCTCGAGGCCCCCGAATAGATTCTGCGCAAGTACGTTCGCCGACGTCGAGGCGCTCGTGATGCCGGAGCAGACCACGGCAAACGCGACCAGGAAGGTCACGAAATGAATGCCGAACGCCTTGTGGGTGTACAGCGCCGCTCCCGCTGCCTGGGGGTACTGCGTGACCAGCTCCAGATAGGAGAAGGCGGTCAGCGTCGCGACGATGAAGGCGAGCAGGAACGGCAGCCAGACGATGCCACCGACCGTGCCGGCCATGGTTCCCGTGACGGCATAGACCCCGGCGCCGAGGATGTCACCGACGATAAACAGGAGCAGCAGCTTGGGTCCGAGGACCCGCTTGAGTTCGGGCTCATCGCCTTCGGGAGTCGCATCAAACACTTCTTCAGAAGTCGTGCTCATATTGACCTCCACAGTCGCTACGCGGAAACCTAGACCACCGGGTCAGATTTCCGGCCGCGGTGGAACACCTTCACTTTGGCCTCTGGGGGTCACTTTGGCAACAACCCCTTGGTGCACGCGATCCGCCGGGCATGAAGATGCAATCGTCGCGTTCCGAGTACCAGCGCTTAGAACCACTAAGGCATCCCAGGCGTCTGCTGGCTTCCGAAGACGTTGGTCGCGCAGAAAAACGGTTTGTTAACTGCTCGCACCCGCGCAATTCCCGCCTCCTCGATTTCGAGACCACGGTCCTCGAACCAGTTAAAGCGGCCAAGGCCTAAATAAGATCCATGATCTCTCTCCAGAGCATGCCGATGAAGAACACGCAGGCGTCGCCTTCGTTGTCCCACCGTCTGAGGACGTATTTTTTCCTCGTTCCCCCGTGAGGGTTTCCCACATCCCATCCTCGGTTGCAACGATGAAAGCGCAGTCATCCGCGAATTCACCGTGGAATACGACGACATTGGGTCAATTGCAGTTTGCTTCAGGTGATATTCGAGCTGACGAACGCTCCGTGGAATCATTACGGTGTGACCTCACCTTGCAGGCGTTCCGCACGCCGGGCGAAATAGCGATTCGTTGCTCGCACCTTCTTCAGGAAATCGGCGAGAGCCTCTTCCTCGTCTCCATAGACTTCCTCATATTGTTCGTAGGCCCTTTCATCAGTCGAATAAACCCGCCACCCCGCACTTTGCGCGACAATTCCAACCTCATTAGCGCGGGGGCCACGATCTTCAAACCAATTGAAGCGGCCAAGGTTTCGGCCGCCAACGCATCCCCGGACATTCGCCCTGTTAGTTGCACTCATATACGGTTCAGCGACCCGTCCCAGTGCTTCATTCGCCTGACGTCTATCCATCGGCGAATCAGAGCCTAGTGGCGTGCTCGCCTACGAAGTTCGCTGGAGATCTCTGACCAGAGCATGCCGATGAAGAACACGCAGGCGTCGCCTTCGTTGTCCCACCGTCGGAGATCGTCTTTTTCGCCTCTTTGCCCCACAAAGGTTTCCCACATACCGTCATCCGCTTGCATGATGCATGCGTATTCTTCTCTAAATTCGCCGATCCAGTACGCCTCCGGGTCGATGCCGGCCTGCTGAAGCATGTATTCCAGCTCGCCGACGTTCATCGGAATCATCATGCTGTGACCTCTCTTATAAAACCTTTGTCCAACAGCTCGTTGATTTTGAGGTTGGTGTAGTACTGGGTGGCGCCTCCGGCTTTGCCGAAGGCCGGTGCGGCAGGTCCGGCCCACGCAGGAATCTCGTGGAGGACTTCGTACTGATGGTATCCATCCCGCCGTCCGAATTTTTCCAGGCTGAAGTCCGGCAGTGCGCGGTCGGGGAAATTCTCACCGACAGGCGAAGTGAAGTTTCCCCTGGGTAAGCCGTAGCGGTCGATGAGGTGTCCGGGTTTGAGACCACGGGGGTCCTGGCTTCCGGGGCGAGGAACCCCTGGGGATGCAGCTCTTTGTCGGGCCAGACATCGGATTTGATCTTAGGGGCGCCGTTCGGGTAGGTCCCCTGGTCCGCCCGGGGGTGGACTAGATCACTGGTGTGGGTGGCGCTGCCGTCCGGCGCGTAGTGGGCGATGTCTGTCGTGTCGAGGATCTCTACTTTGGTTGCTGCCTCCGCGAGTACCGACTCATCCGTCAGGTCCGGGTCGATCGGGGTATCAGCGGCCTCCTGCTCTGCATGTGCGTCAACGGCGTCTGCAACATCGTCCCCAACGGTAGCCGGCACGGCGTCAACGGCGTCGTCCGCAACATGAGGCGGAGCGGCTGCAACGTCGTCAGCGACATGGGCCGGAGCGATTTTGGCTGCGTCAGGAATACCCCCCGCCGGATCCGGCAGGGCAACACCGGGAGCTACCTTGACCTTAATGGCTGCCAGGGTGTCAAGGACTTTGGCGGCGGTTTGGGGCATGACGAGGTTGGATACCTTCACGGCGAAGGATCCGGGTTTGGAGAGGAAGGCCCCGGTGGTACTCAAACCCTGGGCAGCGCCTCCGAAAAGCGGGGAGAGCTTGCCGAGCCGTGTACTGTCCGCCGTGGCGGTGACGATCTTTCCCGCAACCGAACCGGCTTTGTTCGCCACTGTCCCGGCCTTGGCTCCCACGCCGATTCCCGGGATGAACAGCGACGCCACGCTGAAGACGTTCGCCCCTCCGGCCCAGGACGGGTTGGTCTTGGCCTCCTCCTCGTGAATGGCGGAGGACCATACGGCTCCCCAGTCGATGGAGCCCGGGTCGGTGACCAGGGTTTTGATGCCTTCAACTGCGCGGTCGTGCTTCGTCTGGTTGCTGACACCAGGAATGAGCGACCACACCCGCGGTGGGGTCATGTCACGGCCACTGGAAGCACTGCGTGCCCCTGAGCCATGGCCGGAGCGGGCTGAAGCAGGTACAACTGAGTGATGACGACCTCGCCCCTGGCGCTCGGCCCGATGATGCGGTACGTGGATGAGACCTCGGCGAGTATCTGGGTGGAGACCCGGACTCCTGCGCGGGTCTCGGTCCATGCCGACGGCAAGGACTGGGAGGCGCGCACATTCGGGGTGCACGGCCATCACTACGCGCTGGTGGAGCTGGACGGACTGGAGCCGGGAACGGTCACGCCCTACACCCTCGAGATCAACGGATCACAGGTCTGGCCCGACCCCACGTCCGGGTTCCCGCCGCCAATGATCACCACGCTGAAGCCCGGCAAGCCGCTGCGGATGGCCTTCGGCTCGTGCCGCACCAGCGTGCCGCACGATGCGTCCGGTAACCGGACCCACGGCGTCGACTCGCTGCGTGCCTACGCGCTGCGGATGGCCTTCGGCCACGACCTGGCGTGGCCGGATCTGGTGGCCTTCCTCGGGGACCAGGTGTACGCCGACTCGACGAGCGAGCAGATGCAGCAGTTCATCCGCGCCCGCCGGGACATCGCAGAACCGCCAGGCGGGGAGCTCAGGGACTACGAGGAATACGCCCACCTCTACTATCTGGCCTGGTCGGACCCGGCGAACAGGTGGCTGCTGTCCACCCTGCCCAGCGCCATGATCTTCGACGACCACGACGTCCGCGACGACTGGAACTCCTCGCTGACCTGGAAAAAGGCAATGGAGGCCACCTCCTGGTGGCGTGAACGGATTGTCGCGGGGCTGGCCTCGTACTGGGTCTATCAGCATCTTGGGAACCTGTCGCCGCAGGAGCGCGTCGAGGACCCTATCTGGCAGCGGATCGCCCGGCACGGTGGCGAGCCGGAGCTCGACCTGAGCGCGGAACTGGACACCTTCGCGGAACGGGCAGACCAGGACCCGACATCCTACCGGTGGAGCTTCTGCCGGGATTTCGGGGACACACGGCTGGTGGTGGTGGATTCCCGCGCCGCCCGGAACCTGGCGCCGGAAGACCGCTCCCTGCTTGACGAAGCGGAAATAGCCTGGCTCGACGGCCGGATGCGCGGCGGTTTCCGCCACCTGCTGGTGGCGACGTCGCTGCCTTTCCTGCTGCCGATGGGATTGCACCACATCGAGGCCTGGGATGAGGCCGTGTCCGAAGGTGCGTGGGGGAAACTGGCCGCCCGGGCCGGCGAGAAGCTGCGCCAGGCGCTGGACCTTGAACACTGGGGCGCCTTCCAGAGGAGCTTCCAGAAGGTGGCGGCCATGACGGCTGAAGTCGCCGATGGCAAACGGGGCCCGGCACCGGAAACCGTCACCTTCCTCTCCGGAGACGTACATTTCTCCTACGTTTCGGAAGTGGAGCGCTCCTCGGGCAGCCGGATCGTGCAGGCAGTCTGCTCCCCTATCCGCAACCCGCTCCCCCGGCTGTTGAGGTCCTTCACGGCCATCACGTCCTACGGCCTGGGCGAAGCGGCAGGTTCCCTGGCCGCTCGCTCCGCGAAGGTCCCGGACCCGCCGTTCCGCTGGTCAGGCATCAAGGGGCCGTGGTTTGACAACAACCTGGCCTGCCTCGAGGTGGTGCCGGAGGGGCTGAAACTGTGGTGGCAGACAGGGGTGGTGAACGACGGCGACCACCTGCACCCCCGGCTGGAACGGGTCGCCTCCGTCACCGTGGCTCCTCGGAGGGCCGGGGAGCACGGCGTGAGTTCAGCCTCAGAAGTGCTGTCGGAGGAATAGCAGGAGCCTTGGAGGGCTTGTTCCAGACAGCGGGGCCAGGTGGCCGCCGCCAGAAAAAAGGATGCCTCTTGCCCACTTCTTATATCCCCTTCACCCTGCGCGCCACAGCCCGAGAAGGCCACCAGCCGTCCTTCCGGACAGATATCGAACGGTTGACATCGGATCACCGCGCGCCGTTGTCCACGGTCAGGTCGACGGACACGATGGCGTGCCTGCGGGGCGCGATAGCCAAAGGTGAGCACACCGCGAACGAGGTGAGCCTCGCCAGGTATTTGGAGGACCGGCTGCTCACCAACGGCATCCGCCTCGACATCACGGTCAATTTAGACCGCTAGCGACCCCCCGGCGTTAGCCCCCACGCCATACTCAACAAGCGTGCCGACGCTGATGTTCGCGAAGGTTCACGTCCGGCTCTATCCCATCCGGCTCCGAGCCTCTATTCTCTTGCCATGAGAGCCGGGGGCGCATGTTGGCGAGGGGAATCGCGCCAGCGTGAGCGCGATCCGGTGCACCGGCGGCTACTCCCGGCCGGACGTTTAGCCCAGTTGTCCGGCGAAGTATCGCGATCGAGCGGCACATGAATTCCCGAAACGCCCCTCCGCCGGACAACTATGACGAATTCCTTTCGAGGCTGGACGCTGCTACAACAAGCTTGAGCACGCGGGCCGCCGCGCTGGATAAAGCGATATCGGCCGTTACTTTGCTCCTGGGTCCCTATGAATCCGCCGTCCGGAAATGGGAACGGCGCCGCGTCCAGGTTGGTGAGCACCTGGACCGTCACCCGGGAACCCCGCAGACTTACACCGCCCTGAGCGAGCTCCACGAGATGGCTGTGAAGATGGAAGCGATGCTGCGTGCCCGTACCCAGAGTGTCGCGGAAAAGTTAATGATCATGCAGGGGCGTCGCGTTGCCATCGACAAGTCACTGCTGGAGCTCGACATGAGCAGGGTCAAACTGAATTCGTCCCGGATGCTGTCGCAGGACCGCGAGAAGCTCAGCAGGGTCTTTTCCGAGCTTGCTGGCTCCGCCGATGCCGCCGGAACCATCTCCGACCTGGGCCTGTTTGGGGATCTCAAGGAAGCACGCGAGGCCGTCATCTTGGCTGAAGCGCTTATGGAAGTGAAGGGGCACTAGGAATGGATAATTCGGTGCACGATGAGCCCGGGAAGAATGCCGTCACTCTGGTCAGATGGTCGAAGAAACCAGGCCAAGATCCCTTTGTGAAGTTCGTGCAGTTCAGCATCTTCGGTTTAATCCTGTGCCTGATCCTGATGATCGTCCTGGCCGGCCTCAGAAGTTTTGGTGCTGTTGCCTCGTTCACGGCCATTTTCGCGCTAATTCTCACGGCTCCCACGGTGTCGAGCCAGAGGCGATTGACGCAGGGGCTGACCAAGCGGGTCAATGACACGATCGTTGAAGTGACCAGCACGCCTGGTGCCCAACTGTCGGTCAAGCAGTTTCGTCACCTGGTGAAAAGCGGCGAGCCGCTTCCGCTGCCTGTCAGCGGCGTGCCGGGGTTGAGCCTGCATGTGGAACGGGCTCCGGTAGTTGAGAAAAATGCCCCGGAAAAATGGTCTGCGGTCTTCACCGTAATTCCTCCGGAGAACGGCACCGCCAGCTTCGATCGTTTGGTTGCCGCGGCTATCGGCCCCGGCCCAAATACCAACGCTACCGATCTGACCTAGCCGGGGTGGCTTGTGAATTAGTGGAATATCCGACGCTACCGTTCCGTTGGGCCCGTCTGGTGGGAGTCCGTGCAATGGGAAAAGTTGGAGACACATGTGCTCTTGCGGCGTCTGGACGCCTTCCGCCGGGGACTTCCACCTGGCCATTGGGGTGAAGCGTGTGTGGTGAGCGGCCGAAACGCGCGTGTACCCGGCCTCCTGAGCCGTCACGGGCACCCGGTCGCCCCGCCGCGGCCAGCCACGTCGACGAGGGCACCGATGAGTTCGGGACCCAGCGCCAGTGCTGCATCGTTGTGGTTCGCCGCCGCTACCTCCACCTCGATGACGTAGTTTCCGGCGTCCCGGGCCGCCTGAGCCACGTCCCGGCTCTGCTGGGCGGGCACGATGGTGTCCGCGCTCCCGTAGACCACGGCGGTCGGGATGTCCGCTCGCACTACGTTCTCGCGTACCGGGTAGTGATCGCGAAGCATCCAGCCCACCGGCACGCCGTAGGCCGCCCGGCCGACGTCGGCGAGCGAGGTAAAAGGTGAGCGCAGCAGCATCGCGGCTGGAGGGTGCTCGGTGGTGAGCTCCGTGACCACGCCGGCGCCGATGCTCTCCCCGAAATAGACGAGCGAGTCCGCCGGTACTCCTGCCGCACCTGTCAGGAATTCGCGAGCGGCGCGGACATCGCGCGCGAGACCGTCCTCGGACGGGTACCCGGGATTCGCCGCGTAACCGCGATAGTCGAAGAGCAGCACGCCGAAGCCGAGCTCGCTGATCGCTCGTCCCAGCCCTGCCCGATTAGCCCGGTTGCCGCCGTTGCCCGGTGCGACGAGCACGGTCGCGCGGCAGCCGACTGCGGCTGGCACGTACCAGGCACCGAGCTCGAGGTCGTCACTCGTCGTGAGCGTGACTTCCTGGGCTCCGGGCAACAACTCGGCGGCCGGGCGTGGCTGGCCGCGGTCGGGAAAATAGATGAGCGAGCGTTGGAAGAACCACGGCATGCCAATCAGGAGCCCGACGACGACGAACACGGTCGCGAGCGGCATGATCCTTCGCACCGTCAACTTTTTCGCCACCGTCTTATGATCGCAGAGCGGTTCGCGCCGCACACGGCACGTGACCCACGACCTGATCACCGACCGCTGACGCACGCCGTCGAGCACGCGATACATGGAGAAGAAGAAATTCGACAGTCGTGCCAGACGGCATTTCTGCCATGACGCCGGCGACCGGATGCCCAACTACTTGGCGAGAGTGACGACGTTTCGGCTTCTCTCAAGTTGGTGACCATCGGCGTCATTATCCACAGCTCGCCGGTGTGACGTCCTGCGCGGGAACGGCGGCCAGCGCCGCCATGACGGTCACCACGATCCACCACCGCCGGCGGCGCTGGGCCCTATTGCTCTCGGTCATCTGCTCCCCCCGGCTTCTCCTGCCCCGACGCTACATGCGTGTGGCAAGACCGGGACACTGAGCTGCCCGGGCACCCGTCATGCGGTGCGGTGCCCGGCTTTCGTGGGAGGATTCCGCCATGCCGCTACGCCTCCTGTTCGTTTCCGATACCCACGTCCCCAACCGCGCGCGGACGCTTCCCTCCCAGGTTTGGGCCGCCGTCGAGCGCGCCGATGTGGTGTTCCACGCCGGTGACTGGGTGACAGCCTCCCTGCTGGACGAATTTGAACAGCGAAGCCGAAGGCTTATTGCCGTCTACGGCAACAACGATGGCCCGGAGCTCCGCAGGCGTCTGCCGGAAATCGCCTCGGTGACCCTGGACGGCGTGAAATTCGCCATGGTGCATGAGACGGGTCCGGCCAAAGGCCGGGAGCAACGGTCCGAGGCAATGTACCCGGACGCCGACGTCCTTGTCTTCGGCCACAGCCACATTCCCTGGGACACGACCGGCCCGAACGGCCTCCGCCTGCTGAACCCCGGCTCCCCCACCGACCGCCGGCGCCAGCCGGCCTGCACTTACCTGACCGCCAGCGTCGACGGCGGCAACCTAGTGGATGTCCAACTTGTGGAGGTCCGCAGGGACTAATTGTGACGATTGCTGCACAGTGCTGGAATAGGTAGACTGGTCTACCTAGTCAAGGGGGAGCGCCATGACAAAAAGCCCAGGGAGCGATGGCTCCCGCCAGAGCCCTGCCCGCGCGCGGATTCTGGACGCTGCGTCCCGGCATTTCTACGCCGATGGCATTGCCGCGACCGGCATCGATGTAATCACCGCGTCGGCCGGCGTGGCGAAGATGAGCCTGTACAACAACTTCGCGTCCAAGGCTGCGCTGGTCGAGGCCTACATCGATGTCCGTCATGAGGAGTGGCTGGGCCTCTATCGAGCCCGGATCGCGGACACGGCCACAGCGCAGGAGCGTGTTCTGGCCGTGTTCGATGCCTACATCGATCACGCCGCGGCCGCCTACGACCACGGATTTCGCGGCTGCGGACTGCTGAATGCCGCAGCTGAACTTGGTGCGGACGACCCTGCGCGGACCGCGGTCCGCCGGCACAAGGAGCAGGTCGAGCGTCTCCTCGCCGAACACTTGAGCACGTTGACCGACCCTTCAGCGGCGCAGCGGCTGGCGGAACGCTTGAGCTTTCTGCTGGAGGGGGCGATGGCCCGGGCCGGGCTGGAGGGTAAGTCGACGCGGTTGCTCCACGCCCGCGAGTTCGCCGCCGAGATGCTGACCGCGCTGTGAACCGGGCTACCGGCGGCGTTACCGCGATCCTGGTCACATCATTCTTGTGGGGAACCACGGGAACCGCCGCGACGTTCGCTCCCGACGCCGGCCCGCTGGCGATCGGGGCGGCCGCCCTGGGTGTTGGCGGGCTGCTGCAAGCGGCGATCGCGCTCCCCTCGCTGGCTCGCGCCCGGCAGGCGCTGCGGGCCCACGCGGGACTGGTGGCCGTTGGGGCAGTTGCGGTGGCGGTCTACCCGCTGGCGTTCTACAGCGCGATGCATCTGGGCGGGGTCGCAATCGGGACGGTCGTTTCGCTTGCCTCGGCTCCGCTGGCTTCTGGCATCCTGGAACGGGTCCTCGAGCGCAGGCCGTTGAGCCGGTGGTGGATGCTGGCCGCCTTCCTGGGCGTCCTCGGCAGCGTCCTGCTGTGCGTGTCGCGGGCCGGCGAGCCGGCGGTGTCGACCGCGGCGACTGCCGCCGGCGTCGGGCTCGGGTTAGTGGCGGGCGCAACCTATGCCCTGTATTCGTGGGTAGTCCACCGCCTGATGCAGCACCAGGTGGGGCGGGCGGCGTCGATGGGCGCGGTCTTCGGGGCCGGCGGGGCACTCCTGATCCCCGTGTTGCTCGTCACGGGGGCGCCGCTGGTCGCGTCGGCGCAGTCATTTGCGGTCGCGGCGTATATGGCCCTGGTGCCGATGTTTTTGGGGTATTTCCTGTTCGGCGTCGGGCTCGCCCGGGTACGCCCGAGCACGGCGACCACCCTCACCCTGGCGGAACCGGCGGTCGCCGCCCTGCTTGCGGTTATCGTGGTGGGAGAACGGCTCGGGACCATCGGTTGGGCCGGCATGGCGATCCTCGCGTCGGCGCTCGTCGTGCTCGCCTTCGCTCCGGCCAACGTCCCCGACCACCGGCCCGCGGCGCCGGCTGACCTTCTGGAAGATGCGTTGCCGATCAGCACTTTGCGGCAGCCTTCCGGGATTGCTGCAAAAATTCCTCCCGGGCATTGACTGGTGATCCCGGGACCCGAATAGTTTCAGGGTATGGCCACACTGATTTCCGATGCCGAATTCTCGTCCGCCGACGGCGTCGCGGACTGGCGGGTGCTCTTTTGGGGTGCGAAAACCCTCTATCAGACAGGTGACTTCGCCACCGGTGCACGGTTGGTCACCGCGATCGCGGAGATCGAGCACTCGCTCGGCCACTCCCCTCTCGTCGATTTGAGGCAGGAGACCGTGACAGTCCAGGTCGTCACACCAGGGGTGGGCTTGAGCGACCTCGACCTGGAGCTTGCCCGCCGTATTTCGACCGCCGCGGCCCGGCTCGGACTGACGGCGGACCCGTCGGCCGTGCAACATGTCCAGCTCGCGTTCGACGCAACTGACCGCCGCGCCGTGATGGGCTTCTGGCGTGCAGCGCTCAACTACCTGCCCATCAGCGAGGAGGACCTCGTCGAGCCGAATCTCATCGGACCTTCGGCCTGGTTCCAGGACAAGGAGCATCGGACGCCCCGCAATCGCATCCACATCGACGTGTCGGTTCCGCACGACCAGGCCCAAGCTCGTATCGATGCGATCGTCGCGGCCGGCGGCCGGGTCCTCGGAGATCGCTACGCGCCCGCGTGGGTGTCGCTGATCGACCCCGAGGGCAACGTCGTAGACATCGCGACCTGGCAAGGGCGCGGCTAATCCTGCCCGGCGTTCAAGCCCTTGGCATACGCGGCCTGGCCCACGTGCTGGAGGCAATCGGCAATAGTGCTGACCAGCCGCACCCCGAGCGTGACCGGCGGGTCCCAGCGGGTGTCGACGATGCGGTCGAAGTCGTCGTCGCCGAGCGTTTCCAGTAGCTCCACAGTCTGCCGGTGGACGGCGTCGTAATACTCCAGCAACAGCTCCGGCGCGGCCTGCACTGCGTCGACCTGGCCGGTGGAATGGCCGTAGCCCGTGTCACGTTCGGGCAGCGGCAGCTCGAAGCGGCCGGCAAACCCCTGCGAGATCCAGACCTGTTCCAGGCCGCCGGCGGCGGCAACCTGCGCGTCCTCCACCCGGCCGAGATGCCAGATCAACCACGCAATCGAGTTGCCGGTGCCGGCGGGACGACGGACCAGAGATTCGTCGTCGACCCCTTCAAGTGTCGCGGCCACGGTCTCACGGATCCGGCCGAAGGCGTCCAGCAGCACTTCGTTGGCTTTCATCAAGTCCCCTCAGGTGGCATCTTCGCTGAGCACCCATGCTTGCACGGAACCGCACGACCGGACAGGGTCTTCCCGCGCGGTCACAGTGACGAAGCTCTCAGTCTCCGGTGGATACCGGCGGACTTCCCGATTGTCCGGGCACTTCCATACGCGGCGGCCGCTTCCGGGCCAGCCTCCGTGGATCCATAGAATTATCCGGGCGCGACCGCGGGTTTCTGCGATACAAATTCGGATTTGTTGCCGGCAACCCCGCCTTGGCAGAATTTATAGATTGGGTGCGGACGACGTCCCGCCAGCTTTGCGGAGGCTTTCGTGAAGATTCCATCCACCACAGGGAACACCATGATTTCCGTAAACCGGGTCTCGAAGAGCTACGGCTCCGGGTCGACCGCGGTCCGGGCACTTGACGACGTCTCGCTGTCCGTCGCTCGCGGCGAGATTTTCGGCGTCGTTGGCCAAAGCGGCGCCGGCAAGAGCACGCTGATCCGCACGATCAACTCACTGGAACGTCCCGATTCGGGAAGCGTCAGAGTCGACGGCCGCGAGATGACCACCCTGGCCGGCCAAGAGCTGCGCGAGGCACGCCACAACATCGGCATGATCTTTCAGCACTTCAACCTTCTCAGCAGCAGGACCGTGCAGGCAAACGTGGAGCTCTCCCTGGAGATCACCGGCGCGGGGCGCGAAGCGAGGCGGACCCGGACTCTCGAGATCCTCGAACTGGTAGGCCTCCACGGCAAGGCCCGCTCCTATCCCGCACAGCTGTCTGGCGGACAGAAACAGCGCGTGGGGATTGCCCGTGCGCTGGCGTCCAATCCCTCAGTCCTGCTCAGTGACGAGGCGACGTCGGCACTGGACCCCGAAACGACGCGGCAGATTCTCGACCTGATCCGCCAGCTCAGCAAGGACCTGGGCCTGACGGTGCTGCTCATCACGCACGAAATGGATGTCGTGAAAAGAATCTGCGATTCAGCCGCCGTCATGAGCGGGGGGCGGATCCTGGAGCAGGGGCCCGTGGAACAGCTGCTGACAACGGAGAAGTCGCTGTTGGGCCAGGCGCTGTTCCCCCTGGGGGAAATCCCGGAGACGTCCAACGCAATTGTTGAAATCACCTTCAACGGGGTCAAGACGGACCGTCCTGTGATCGCCCAGCTGGCGCGCCAGCACGGCATCGACGTCGGAATCCTGGGTGCTGCGGTTGAAACCATCCACGGACACCAAACAGGACGCACCAGGCTCGAGCTGCCCGGCGACGAGCGGACCGTGGCGGCCGCCGTGGCCGATCTCCGTTCCCAGGGACTCTTCGTGGAGGTAATCAAGTGATCGACCGCAATGACCCCTACTTCTGGTCGGACCTTCTGGACACGATCCTGAAGGGAACGGGTGAGACCTTCTACACCGTGGGCCTGAGCCTGCTCTTCACTGTCGTTTTCGGCCTGGCCGCGGGGGTCCTCCTAGTGACCACCGAGTCCGGCGGCCTGCTGTCGAAGCTCTTCGGCAGCCGGGCGCTGGGACTCGTCGTCAACCGTGTGCTGGACCTGTTGGTGAACATCGGGCGGTCCATCCCGTTCATCATCCTGATGATCCTGCTGATTCCGTTCACCCGTCTGCTGGTCGGGTCCTTCATCGGACCCACCGCGGCTATTGTCCCGCTGACCATCGCCGGCATACCCTTCTTCGCCCGCTTGGTGGAGATCGGCATCCGCGAAGTGCCCGTGGGACTCGTCGAAGCCGCCCAGTCCCTTGGCGCCACTCGGTGGACCATCCTGACCAAGGTCATGGTTGCCGAGGCAGTTCCGGCTCTGGCCCTCGGGCTGTCCACCACCGTCGTCGGACTCATCGGCTACTCGGCCATGGTTGGCGCCGTGGGCGGCGGCGGCCTCGGGGACGTCGCCTTCCGGTACGGCTACCAGCGTTACAGCCCCGAATACATGTTCGGCGTTGTCATCCTCCTGGTCCTGATGGTGCAGGTGTTCCAGTCCCTGGGCAACTTCGCGGCCCGGCGCCTATCCCACCGGTAGCCGCCGCCCCGCACCGCAGTGTCCATCCCCACAACACAACCCCTTCTGCGAAAGAGTTCCAATGTTCCGTTTCCCAATCCTGAAGGCCGCCGCAACCGGAGTGGCCGCGATCCTCGCCCTGTCCGCCTGCGGGGCCGGCACCTCCAGCACCTCCGCCGGACCCACCGAGACCATCAAGGTGGGCGCCCTGGCCGTGCCGGCCGGGGACATGCTGAAACATGTCCAGCGGGAGCTCGCCCCCAAGGAGGGGCTCACCGTGGAGTACAAGGAGTTCAGCGACTACAACACGCCCAACCCGGCCGTGAGCGACGGCGACATCGACGCCAACCTGTTCCAGAACACCACATTCATGGAAACCTACAACAAGGCCTCGGGCAAGAACCTCGTCAGCGTCGGCAAGGTGTACCTCCCGCCGATGGCCCTGTACTCCAACAACGTGGCCGACCTTGCGGCACTTCCCGACGGCGCCTCCGTCGCCATCCCGAACGACCCCACCAATGAGTCCCGCGCCCTGAAGCTGCTGGCGTCCAAGGGACTGATCGAAGTCACCGACAACCCGATCACCCTCAAAGATGTCAAGGCAAACCCGAAGAACCTCAAGTTCACGGAGATCGAAAACGCCAGCCTGCCGCAGGCCCTCAACGACAAGGACGCGGCCATCGTGACGCTGGCATTCGCCCTTCCCGCCGGCCTGAGCGCTGACAAGCAGTTGCTGGTCGAAGGCAGTGACAGCGCTTATTACAACGTCCTGGCGGTCAAGGCCGAGATGAAGGACGATCCGCGCGTGCAGAAGCTGTACAAGATCCTGACCTCACAGGAGATGAAGGATTTCATTCAGACCAAGTTCAAGGGCCTGGTGATCCCGGCCAGCTGACCTGACCGGGCACGCGGCGGGGCGGCCACCTGCCGCCCTCGCTTTCCTGATGCTGCCGGCCCTCCGCGGCCGGCGGCATCAGCTGCTTCGGGCCTACAGGGACTTCAGCTGCCCGGCCAGGCCGGACTGTGCCCCGGGACGCAGGCGCGCCAGGCCCTCCAGCGCGTCACGCACCACCTCAGCCACGGGTGAGGCGATGTCGGCGACGACGCCGGCTTCGCCCGGGCCGAGCAGCTCCAGCGTTGCCAGCTGCGACTCGAGCAGGGCCGCCGGCATGAAGTGGCCGCTCCGGCCCTCCAGCCGGGAGCCCAGCACCTCCTTGCTGCCGTGGAGGTGCAGAAACACGGTGTCCGGTGCCTGGGCGCGGATGGCATCCCGGTAACTGCGGCGAAGGGCTGAACAGGCCAGGACCAGGCCGTCCGAACCGGCGGCAGCCAGTTCGCTGCCCACGGTCGCGAGCCACGGCCAGCGGTCCTCATCGGTCAGCGGAGTGCCGGCAGCCATTTTGGCCACGTTCTCCACGGGGTGGAGCGAATCGCCGTCGAGGAAGCGGACACCGAGTTCGCGGGCCACGAGGTCGCCGATGGTGGTCTTGCCGCAGCCGGACACGCCCATGACGATCACGCGGGGCGCCCGCACCACGGCGGCCGCGGAACCTGAAGGGCTCATCACCAGTCGTGGACCGTTCCGTCGACGAGGCGGTTGTAGGGCAGGTAGGCCTGCTGGTAGGGGTAGGCCGCGGCGGCTTCCTCGTTGAACTCGACGCCGATGCCGGGCTTGTCCCCGGGGTGCAGGTAGCCATCGACGAAGGTCATCGACTGCTCGAACACGGTGTTCGTGGCGTCCGAATGCTGCATGTACTCCTGGATCCCGTAGTTATGGATCGCCAGGCCCACGTGCAGCTGAGCGGCGAACCCGACCGGGGAGATGTCCGTGGGCCCGTGGAAGCCGGACTTGATCTGGTACTGCGCGGCGAAGTCCATCACCTTCTTCAGCGGCGAGATCCCGCCGAAGTGCGTCGACGCGGCGCGGACATAATCGATCAGCTGTTCCTTGATGATGCTCTGGTAGTCATACACGGTATTGAAGATCTCCCCGATCGCCAGCGGCGTGGTGGTGTGCTGCCGGACCAGGCGCAGCGCCTCCTGGTTCTCCGCCGGCGTGCAGTCCTCCAGCCAGAACAGGTCATACGGTTCCAGCGCCTTGCCCAGCTTCGCGGCCTGGATCGGAGTCATCCGATGGTGCCCGTCGTGCAGCAGCGGCAGCTCCGGGCCGAACTCGTTCCGGACCGCCTCGAACACCGAGGGCAGGTGCCGCAGGTACGCCCGGGTATCCCAGTCCTCCTCCAGCGGGAACGCCCCCCGCCCGGCCGGCTCGTAGTCATACCGCTCCCCCGAGGCCTGCGCCTGCGCCGCAACCCCGTACACGGCCTTGATCCCCGGCACCGCGGTCTGGATCCGGATCGACTTATAGCCCAGCTCCAAATGCTCCCGCACCGAATCGAACAACGATTCCAGGTCCGCCCCCGAGGCGTGCCCGTACGCCCGCAGCCCGTTCCGGGACGCCCCGCCGAGGAGCTGGTAGACCGGCATGTTCGCCAGCTTGCCCTTGATATCCCACAGCGCCATGTCCACCGCGGCAATCGCGGCCATCGTCACCGGACCCCGCCGCCAGTACGAGGACCGGTACAGGAACTGCCAGGTGTCCTCGATCCGGTGCGGATCCTTCCCGATCAGCAGCTGCACAACGTGCTCCTTCAGGTACGCCGCGACCGCGAGCTCACGCCCGTTCAAGGTCGCATCCCCGATCCCGGTCACCCCGTCCTCGGTCGTGATCCGCAACGTCACGAAGTTACGGGAGGGACTGGTCACAAAGACTTCCGCGGCAATGATTTTCACAACAGGTCCTTTCGGAGGGACTGGTCAGGGTCAGTTGGTGCGCGCCGCGAGCGGCGTGGGCGAAGTGGCGGTTCCGGTGCCGTCGGAAGATTGCTCGGCGGCACCGGACGTTTGGGGACCGTCGCCGCGTTCGCGGCGGGCCGTGATCTCGTCGAGGATGCGGGCGTGCATCGCGTCCGTGAGCTTGTACTTGGACATCACCAGCACGGCCAGGATGGTCATGATGGCGGGCATGGCGCCGGCGGCTACCTGGATGCCGAAGACTGCATCCGCCGTCTGCACGGCACCGGACTTGTAGCCGCCCAGGGCCAGGGCATAGGCGGCGAGGGCTCCGCCGACGGCCTGTCCGCTCTTGCGGGTGAAGGAGAAGAGCGCGTAGGTGATGCCTTCGGTGCGGACACCGGTTTTCCATTCGCCGTACTCCACGGTGTCGGCTTCCAACGCCCAGACCACGATGTTCACGGCCAGGACGCCCACAAGGCTGATCACCAGGCCGGTGAAACCGAGCCAGACCTGGCTGGCCGGGGTCAGGAAAATGAGGGTGCCGCCGGCCACCGTCAGCAGTGACGAGAGGATGTACACGCGCTTCTTGCCGAGCGAACGGACCAGCCTGGGCATGAAGGCGGCCAGCACGAAAGTCAGGACAAGTTGCGTTATGGACAGCACCGGATAGAGGTCCAGGCGGCCCAGGACGTCGCGGAGGTAGTACAGCTGCACGGAGGTCAGGGCGAGGTAGCCGGTGAGGAAGAAGAATGAGCTCAGGCAGAGCATCAGCAGCGGCTTATTGCCCTTGAGGGTGTCCATGCTCTGCTTGAAGGTGACGTTGGGGACGGCTCGGTGCACCCGTTCCTTGGCCGTGAGCACGGTGAAGAAGTACAGCGCCGCGCCGATGACGACGAAGACCAGCGTGACCGTGGTGAACGTTGACTGCAGGTCCGCGCCGGGCTTGATCAGCGGGGCCACGAAGATGCCGAGGGCGGAACCGACCAGCAGGGCGCCGACCATCCGGGCGGAGCCGAGTTTGGCCCGCTCCCCCGGGTCCTGCGTCATGGCGCCGGCCAGCGAGCCGTAGGGGATGTTCACCAGGCTGTAGGCGAGGCCCAGTGCCGCGTACGTGACGTAGGCGTACAGCAGGGTGCCCGTTTCGCCGATCTGGGGCACGGAAAACGTTGCCACGCTGAGCAGGAGCAGCGGGAGGGAGCCGAACATGATGAACGGGCGGAACTTGCCGAAGCGTTTGCTGTAGGCCCGGTCCACCACCCGTCCTGCGAAGACATCGGCGAAGGCATCGAAGATCCGGACCGCCAGCAGCAGCGTGCCGGCGGCGGCCGCGGAGATGCCGGCCACGTCCGTGTAGTAAACGAGCAGGAACATGGTTGCAGTGGTGAAGGCGAGGTTGTTGGCGGCGTCGCCGGCGCCGTAGCCGATGATGCTCAGGTTGTTCAGCTTTTTCATGGATGGGCTCCTTTACCCGGTGCCTGTCCGGTGGGGCAGGCGAAAAAATGGTGAAAACGCTAGTTGTTGTTAAGCTTCTTGTCGCTGACGTTCTTGACTCCGGCCAGCCCGGTCCAGCGCTGGCGGAGGGCGAACGCGGCTGGCTTGGGGCGGCGGTCCCGGGTGAAGACGCCCTTCTTGTTGCCGTCCACGCGCATAATGCCGTTGGACGTCTGGAAGTCGGCGAAGTTCCAGACCTGCTCGCCGACCATGGCATCGACGCGGTCGAAGACGCGGTGGTACATGGCCAGGAACGCGGCCTGGTACTCCTCGCTCCAGGGCTGTTCATAGATGGAGTGCAGGCCCGGCATGGTGTCCGGTCCGTACTCGGTCATGATCATGGGCTTGCCGTATTTGGCTTCCCACTCCCGCAGTTCCTTCTCCAGGGCCTGCTCGGCGGATTCGAGGTCCCCGTTGTTCAGGTACCAGCCGTAATAGCGGTTGAGCATGATGACGTCGAAGAGGTCGCCCAGCAGTTCCTTCTCCGGGGTGTCGAACATGACGTTCACGTAGCCCACCGGGCGGGTCGGGTCCAGCTGGCGGGTGAGTTCGGCCAGCGGCTGGAAGTACTCGCGGGCGCCTTCCTCTGAACCGTTGGGCTCGTTGGCGATGGACCAGATCACTACAGACGGGTGGTTCTTGTCCCGCGCCACGAGCTCAGCGATGGCCTGCCGGTGGTTCTCCGCGGTCCTGGCGTCCACGCCGCCGTCGACGTAGGTCTTCTTGGCGATGCCTCCGAACACGGCACCGAAGCCGAGGTGCAGCCCGACGGCGGCCGTTTCGTCGATCACCACGATTCCGTGGCGGTCGGCGAACTCCATGACCTCTTCGGCGTACGGGTAGTGCGAGGTTCGGAACGAGTTGGCGCCCACCCAGTCCAGGAGCTGGAAGTCGTTGACCATCTGGGCGTTGCTGTGGCCCTTGCCGATCGCCACGTGGTCCTCGTGCATGCCGAAGCCGGTGAAGTAGAACGGCTCGCCGTTGATGAGGAATTCCTTGCCGCTGACCTCAACGGTCCGCACGCCCACCGGCAGCGTGTACGTGTCCACCAGCCGGCCGCCGTCGCGGATTTCAGCTGTCAGGCTGTACAGGTACGCGGCACCCGGCTTCCACAGTACGACGCCGTCGATCGCCAAGGCGCCCGCGGCGCCTTCCCCGGTGGCCACTTCGGTGCCGTCCGCAGCGCGAAGGGAGACCTTCACCGTTTCGCTTCCGGTGCCGCCGGCGGTTGCGATGGTGTAATCCACCGTGCCGGTGCCGCCTTCGAAACCGGTCACGACCGTGATGTCATCGACGGTGACGGCGGGCGTGCTGTAGAGCCAGACGCTCCGGTGCAGGCCCGAGTAGTTGTAGAAATCGTGGAGGTAGCTCTGCTGGCGGCGGCCGTCGCCGGTGACCGTGATGCTGCCCGGCGGGATCGTGGCCTGGGTCAATTCGTTGTTGACCGAGATGGTGAGGCGGAACGCCTGTCCCGGTGACACGTGATCGGTGATGTCCGCGCTGAAGGGCATGTAACCGCCGGTGTGCTGGGCAACGAGGACGTCGTCCACCCAGACCATGCCCTCATGCGTGGCGGAGTCGAGGCGGAGGTGGATCCGCTCCCCTGCCCAGCCGCGGGGCACCCGCACTTCACGCTGGTACCAGACGTAGCCCACATGGTCGCGGATGGCTTTGTCCGGGAAGACGTCGTTGTAGCTGGCCGGAACACCCATTTCGAGGTCCGTCGCCAGCGGCGTCTTGAACCATTCCTGCCGGTGGCCGGCGCGGTCGAAGTCAACCTTGAACCGGTAGATTCCGTCCAGATTGACCATTTCGCGGGTTTCGCTGGCTTGGGGCTTGAGCATTTTTCGGGTCCTAACGCATCTTTGCGGCTGAGCCGGGAGGGAAGAAATAGGCGGCCGGGCCGCAGGGGTTTGCTTCTGAATGTAATGCTAGTCACTTGGCAATCATTTGGCAAGCGGTTGCCAGTTTGTTTACGACACTGCCCGGCTTCCGGCATGACCGGACGCCGGGCAGTGAGGCCCTGCGGGACGCTATTCGGAGACAGCCGGCTCCGTGAGCGTTCCGCAGAGGTTCTCAATGAGCGAAACGACGGCGGCATCCTCGCCGAGTCCTGGGCTGAGCAGTCCCAGGAGGGTGGCGATCCGCCGGGTGCCCGACAGGCTGTTGGCGACCCGGATTTCTGCGGCGAGAGGGTCGGCGAGTTGCGGTGCCGCGCCGGGGAAGTCCAGCCGGGTGTAGTCCATCCAGGCGGCAATGAGCCGCGCGGCCGCCCCGCCGGTACGGCCCGTGGCGCGCTCGGCCTGCAGCACCGGAACGGCCCGCATCCGAAGCTTGGTGCTTCCGTCCACGGCGATCTGGGCGAGGTGGTGGGCGATGCGGGCGTTCCGGAAGCGGGCCAGGAGTTGGGCACGATACTCCGGGATCCGCAGCTCTGCGCGTTGCCGGTCCGCAGTGGCCAGATTGGCGGCAGCCTCGTCCCAGAACTCCTCGACGGCCTGCAGGCACCCCGGGTCCGCCAATGCCGCCGCCACCGTGGCATGGCCGCGCAGCTGTCCGGCATAGGCCAGGAGCGAGTGGGCGCCGTTGAGGAGCCACAGCTTGCGGTTCTCGTAGGGTTCGATCTCGTCTACGAACACGGCGCCGGCGTCTTCCCAGCGCGGGCGTCCGGCCGGGAAGTCGCCGCTGAGCACCCAGTTCCGGAAGGGCTCCGCGACCACCGGGGAATTGTCGCTGAAACCGCAGGCGGCCTGGACCGCTGCAACGTCGGCCTCCGTGGTCCGTGGCGTGATGCGGTCCACGGACGTGCTGACGAAGCTGACGTTGGCATCTACCCAGGCAGCCAGGCGGGCATCCCAGGCTGCGGCCAGGCCAAGCACCGCGTTGCGGGCCACGGTTCCGTTGTTCGCGAGGTTATCGCAGCAGACGACGGCGAGCGGGCCGGCCCCGGCTGCCTTACGCGCAGCGAGGGCAAAGACCAGCCGGCCCAGCGGCGTCTTCGGCCTGCCGGCGTCGGCGGCTCCGGCTGCCAGCAGCGCCAGGTCGGCGACGACGCCGGGAGCGGTGCGGTCAAGCTGGCCGTGGGCGTTAAGGCCGTAGGCGGCCTCGGTGATGGTCAGGGTGATGACCGCCGTCGCCGGGGCGGCGACCAGCTCGGCGAGGCGGTCCACGTTGGCGCCGTCCACGGCCTCAACGATGCTGCTGACAACCTCGAACGAATCGCCGGCATCGGCACGTTCAACCACGGTGTACAGGCCGTCCTGCCCGGCGAGGGCAAGGGCGGCGTCCGGCCGGCGGCCGGTGAAGGAGGCGATGCCCCATCCGGCGGCGTCGCCTGCCTGCTGGGTGTACCAGGCCTGGTGGGAGCGGTGGAAGGCGCCCAGCCCCAGGTGGACAATCCGGACCGGGGCCTTGGCGGCTGGCCGGCTGGTCCGGTTCAGCCCGGGAAGCGACGCCGGCGCGGGCTCTGCCGGTTCGCCCGTCTGCAGTTCAACGGTCACAGCTTGAAGACCCTTCTCGGGGAGGAATCGACGACGTCGACGATGATCTCGTGCGCGCGGTCTTCGCTGACCCGGTGCTCGGCCACCAGTCGGGCCAGGAAGGCCGCCTCGATCCGGCGGGAGGCATCATGCCGGGCCGGAATGGAACAGAAGGCACGGGTGTCGTCGATGAAGCCGGACGACCGGGAGAAGCCGGCGGTTTCAGTCACCGCCGCACGGAAACGGAGCATGGCGTCCGGTGCGTCCAGGAACCACCACGGGGCGCCGAGGTACACGGACGGGTAGAAGCCGGCCAGGGGCGCCAGTTCGCGGGAGAACACGGTCTCGTCCAGGGTGAAGAGCACCAGGTGGAAGTCCTGGGCCGTGCCGAAGTCCTGCAGCACGGGACGGATGGCTTCCGTGTAGTTGACCGCGAAGGGGATGTCGTGGCCGGTGTCCGGACCGTAGCCGTTGAACGTGGGCTCGTGATGGTTGCGGTAGGAGCCCGGGTGGATGGTCATCACCAGTCCGTCTTCGACCGACATCCGGGCCATCTGATACATCATGTGGGCTTCGAACTCTTCGCGGTCCTGGGCCGTGGCCTGGCCGGCGCGGGCGCGGTCGAACAGCCTGGCCGCCTCGGCGTCGCCGAGCTTCAGCGTTGCCGGCGTGCGGACGCCGTGGTCGGCCGAGACTGCGCCGTGCTCCACGAAATAGCGGCGCCGGTTCTCCAGCGCGGTGATGTAGGCGGCATAGCCGGTGGCGCCGTCGCCCGCTGCCCCGATGAGCCGCTCGACGTTCTCCGGCCACCGCGGGTGCGCCATGTTCAGGTACTGGTCCGGGCGGAACGTGGGCAGGACGCGGCCGTGGAAGGTGGGGTCCTGGGCGATGGCCTTGTGGCTGGCGAGGTCATCCAGCGGATCATCGGTGGTGGCGAGGACCTCGATGTTGAAGTCCTTGAACAGCTGGCGGGGCCGGAAACCCGGCTCCTGCAGCTTGGCGCTGATGGTGTCATAGGAGGCGTCCGCCGTCTCGGCACTGAGCTCCTGGCGGAGGCCGAAGACGCTCTCGAACTGGTGGCGGAGCCAGTACCCGGACGCCGTTCCTTCGAACAGCGGCCACGCGGCGCAGAACTCGCGCCAGACGCTGCGGGATTCCGGCGCCGCTTGCTTCGAGGCGCGGAGCCGGTCCAGCGGCACCCCGCTGGCGTGGATCAGGCGGGTGACGTAATGGTCCGGACTGACCAGCAGGGCGGCAGGATCCGGAAACGGCGTGTTGTGTTCGAGAACGGCAGCGTCAACGTGGCCGTGCGGCGAAATGATGGGGAGGTCCTGCACGCGTTCCAGTAGCGCGCGGGCGATACGGCGCGTTCCGGGATCCGCAGGGAGGAGCCGGTCGGGGTTGGCGGCAATTGTCTGTGACATAGCTCTATGATCAGACCCACGTAACGGCTTTGTCAACCGGTTGCCAAAATTGCCATTTAGCTTGCGGGAAGCAGCCGCCCGCTGGATCCCCGCAGCACCAGTTCCGTGTCCACCCGCACAATGGCGGCAATCTGGTCCGCGCCGTGCAGCACGTTGAGCAGAAGCGTGGCGGCTTCCGTGCCGCAGGCGGTCATCGGCGAGCGCACCGTGGTGAGCGGCGGCGTCGTGAAGTCCGCGCCGAAGATGTCGTCGAAGCCCACGATGCTGATCCGGTCCGGGACCACCACCGAGGCGGCCTGGAGTTCCTGCATCAGTCCGATGGCCAGGAGGTCGTTGTAGGTAATCACGGCCGTGGCACCGCTGGCGACGACATCGCGCGCAGCCTGCCGTCCGCCGTCGACCGTTGGTTTCACGGACTCAAGCCGGACGGCCTCCAACCCGGACCATTCGCAGGCCGCCTGGACGCCCTGCCACCGGCGGCCGGACATCCACGACTGGTGCGGGCCGGCCACGTAGGCGATCTTGTGGTGTCCGTTGGCCGCGAGGCTGCGGACTGCTTCGCCGATGCCCTTGTTGACCTCCGGGACGACGCAGGGGACGCCGTCAACCTCGCGGTTGATGACCACCACCGGTTTTTCCCTGGCGAGCTCGCGGATCCGGTCATCGTCCATCCGCGGGCTCGCCAGGATCAGGCCGTCCACCGTGGCCATCATCCGGCGGGCCGCGGTGAGTTCCGTTTCCGGGGATTCGGCGGATTCGGCGAGCATCAGGGTGTAGTTCCGGGCGGTGGCTGTTGATTCCGCGCCGCGGATGATGCCGAAGAAGGTGGGGTTGGTGATGTCCGCGACGATCAGCCCGAGGGTGCTGGTCCGGCCGGTAGGCAGGGCGCGTGCGAACGGGTTGACGTGGTAATTGAGTTCGGCGGCCGCGTCCTCGATCAGTTTCTGCGTCTTGGCGCTGACCCTGCCGGGCTTGCTGAGCGCCCGTGACACCGTGGACGGGTTCACGCCCGTAAGCTTGGCGATGTCGTAGATGGTGGCGTTGGGCCTTCCATCCCGGCCGGCCTTCCTGGCAGCAGCGGTTGTTGCGGCAACTTCGGGCTTCGCGGGTTCGGTCACTGGCCCATCGTACATAGCTACTGCGGGAAAGCGGGCAGGCCAGCCGGTTGCCACGGCCCCGGCCGTCCTGCCTCCGCCAATCGCTCCCCCGCAGTGGCACCGCTACGTGCGCTGCGGGAACTTGCCTTCCTCGGCAATCCGTTTGTTGAGCTCCGTGAGGAACTCGTCCTCGTCGAAGTCCAGCCCCACTTCCCGGCCGGTCCAGCTGGAGAGATGGATGGCGTTGGCCAGGCGGACGCCGTTGATGCCGTCCGAGCCGGGGGCGAGGAGCGGGGTGCCGTCCAGGATGTTGGCGGCGAAGTTCTCCAGGACGCCAGAGTGCTGGGCGCCCCAGGCGGACTCGAACTCGATGACCTCGGTGGTGTAGTACTCCTCCGGGCTCAGTTCGCCCATGAAGAGCTTGCGGACATCGTCCATGCCCATGCCGTCGCTGAGTTCGCGCTCGGGCTTATGCAGGCGCGTCACGGTGGCGGTCTTGCTGCCTTCGACGACGATCTTGCCCTGGTCGCCCAGGATCTCGAAGCGGTCGGTGCCGGTCAGATCGTGCGTGGCGGTGACGAAGACGCCGGTAACGCCGTCTCCGTAGTCCACCACCGCGGTGACTTCATCCTCGACGGCGATGTCGCGGCGGAAGCCGAAGGAAACCTTGGAGTAGACCGATTTCGGCACGCCGCAGATCCACTGCCACAGGTCCAGCTGGTGCGGTGCCTGGTTGACCAGGACGCCGCCGCCCTCGCCGCCCCAGGTTGCGCGCCATTCGCTGGAGTTGTAGTAGCCCTGCGGACGCCACCAGTTGGTGATGATCCAGTTGCTGCGGCGGATCGTGCCGATCTCGCCGTTTTCCACGATCTCTTTGAGCTTCTTGTACAGCGGGTTGTTGCGCTGGTTGAACATGATGGCGAAGGAGAGTTCCGGCTTGCCGGCGGCAAACTCGTTCAGTTCCTTCACCTGCCTCGTGTACACACCCGCAGGCTTCTCCACCAGGGCGTGGATGTTGCGCTTCAGCGTCTCGATGCCCATTTCGGGGTGCAGGAAGTGCGGTACGCACGTGACAACGGCATCCACGTCGCCGCTTTCCAGCATGGTGATGTAGTCCCCGTAGAACGGCACCTCCGGGTAACCGGCCGCGGCCGCTTCCTTCCTGGCCGGATCAATGTCGCAGAGTGCGCCGATCTCCATATTGGGGACCAGGCCGTCGTTGATGAACTTGGCGTAGGCGCCGCCCTGCTGGCCCAGGCCTATGATGCCGAGGCGTACTTTCTTGCTCATGTGATGCTGCTTCCTGTCGGGTTGAAAAGGGATCCCTGGAAAGGGCTGTTCAGAAGAGGTCCGAGTGGCCCATCGCCACGAGATTGTCGTAGGAGGTCTGCAGGGCGTCCCACACACTGCGGCCATAGAGCTCGTCCTGCTCCACGAGCAGGTACTCCGCACCGGCGGCCTGGGCCGCGGGAATGATGGACGGGAAGTCGAGGTTGCCCTCGCCCACTTCGGCGAACTGCACCACGTTCTTGAATTCCTGCATAAAGCCCGGGAAGTCCCCGATCTCCAGCATCCCGAACGCAGCCTCGGGCAATGCACCGATCCGGTAGTCCTTGAGGTGGACCATGGCCGTGCGCCCGGCGTACTTCTCGAGGGTCCGGACCGGGTCCAGCCCGCCGCGCTGCACCCAGTGGACGTCGATTTCCATCCCCATGGCCGGGGAGTTCTCCGCGATGATGTCCAGCAGGTGCTTACCGCCGAACTTCGCAAATTCGATGTGGTGGTTGTGGTAGTACAGTCCGATCCCGTACTCCTGCAGCCGCTCCGCGTAACCGTTGGCCTCCTTGGCGAAGTCGATGACGGCTCCGAGGGACGTCATCGCGGGGAACGGCAGCATGCCGATGCGCAGGAGCCTGGATTCCAGCCGCTTGGCGTCATCGACGATCTTGTCGAAGTCGTCGGTCAGGGAGTCTCCCGGCCGGCCTTTCGGGGTTTCCATCGCCACGGACAGCGCGGCGATGTCCATGCCGAGCTCGCTGCGGGACCGGTCCAGTTCAGCCACGTTGTCCGCGGTCATCGGGATCTGGGAAATTTCGACGGCGTTGTACCCGATCGCGCTCACCTTGCGGAGCGTTTCGAACGCCCCGAGGTCCGCGAAACTGTCCTTCAGCATCATTGCCTGTACGCCTATGGTGGCCATTTTGTTCCTCCGTTGTTGATTGTTCATGAGTGCCGCGGCTGCCTGCCGGCAGAGGTGTCTCCTCAGGCGAGGGCGCCGGCCTGCTCGTTCTGCATCCGCTGGATTTCGAGCAGCCGGTGCCGGTCGGCGCGGCGCTGCTCCTGACGGTCCGGATCAGGCACCGGTGAGGCGAGCAGCAGCCTTTGCGTGTAGGGGTGATCGGGATCTCGCGTCACGACGTCGGCCGGGCCTTGCTCGACGATCTCGCCGTGGTACATCACGGCCACGCGGTGGCTGATGTGGCGGACCACGTCAAGGTCGTGCGAGACGAAGAGGTAGGACACTCCGGTGTCCCGCTGGATCTGCAGGAAGAGATCCAGGACCCGGGCCTGGGTGGACAGGTCCAAGGCACTGACCGGCTCATCGCAGACAATGAGTTTGGGCGATAGTGCCAGGGCACGGGCTATCGCCACACGTTGCCGCTGGCCGCCGCTGAACTCCCGCGGAAGCCGGTGGATGGCGTCGGAGGGCAGGCCCACCTGGTCCAGGAGTTCCCGGACGCGCTGTTTGGCTTCCGCCGGCGACTTGCCTTGGACGCCGAGGGGCTCGGCGAGGATGTCGCCGATTTCCAGGGCCGGATTCAGCGAGGTGTAGGGATCCTGGAATACCACTTGAAGATCCCGGCCCAAGATTCGCCGTTCCTTGCGGCCGGCCTTGCTGATGTCGTTTCCTTCGAAGACGATCCTGCCCTGGGTCACCGGTGCCAGGCCAAGTACGGCGCGGCCCAGCGTGGTCTTGCCCGAGCCGGACTCCCCCACCAGACCCAGGGTCTCGCCCTGGCCGATTGAGATGTTGATGTCGGTCAGGGCACGGAACGGCTTGGCGCGGAAGCCCTTGCCCGGATACTCGACGGTGAGGCTTTCCACGCTGAGAAGTTTTGAGCGTTCGCCGGCGCCGGCAGAAGTGCCGGAAGCTGCGGTTGCAGTCATAATGCTGCCCCCCTTGGAGTCGATGAAACGAGCATGGTCATAGGTTCCTTGCCTTCCAGCATGGAACCAAGGAGCGTCTGGGTGTAGCTTTCCTGCGGGTTCCGAAGGATATCGCGGACCGGGCCTTCCTCAACGAGGCGGCCGTTCTGCATCACCACAACGCGGTCGCAGAGGTCGGCAACAACGCCGAAGTTGTGCGTCACCAGGATCACGCCGATGTTCAGGCGCCGCTGGAGGTCACGGATCAGGTCCAGGACGTCTGCCTGCACTGTTACGTCAAGCGCCGTGGTGGGCTCATCCGCGATCACCAGGTCGGGTTCGCAGCTGATTGCCCCCGCGATGAGAACACGCTGGGCCATTCCGCCGGATACTTCGTGCGGGTAGGCGTCGAAGGTGCGCTTGGGGTTCACGATTCCGACGTCGGACAGGAGCTTCATAGCGCGCCTTGTGGCCTCGGCCTTGGAGATCTCCAGCACCCGCACCATGGGAGTGACCAGCTGATAACCGATGGTGAACGCAGGGTCCAGGTTGCTCATGGGCTCCTGCGGAATGTAGGAGATCCGCTTGCCCCGCAACTTGGAGAGCCGTTCCTGGTTGACCTTCTCGTCGCCCGGCGCCACGGTGTACTTGCCGTCGAACTGGATGGAACCGCCGACAACGCCCGCGTTGTCCGGCAGGAGACCCAAGATGGAGAAGGCAGTCTGGGATTTACCCGACCCGGACTCGCCGACAATGCCGAGGATTTCGCCCCGGTCAACGTGGAAGGAAACATCGTCGACGACCTTCTTGACGGATCCGTCGGCCTGCGGGTAGCCCACCCCCAGGTTCGTGACCTTCACCAGATGGTGTTCGGTGCCGGCGTCGACGGCGGCCACTGACTTACGTTCGGCGCGGGACCTGGCCGGCGCCGGCGTCGTTCCTGCGCCGGTCTTCCTCCGGTGCTTGATCTTTTCGCCGTCCTCAAGGGCATCGCGGATGGCGTTGCCGAGCAGTACCAGGGCGCCGATGGTCAGCGCCATGGCAAAAGCCGGCCAGAACAGCAGCTCCGGTTTCAGGTAGACGTTCTTGAAGCCTTCGCTCAGCATGACACCCCAGGTGGCCTTGGACGGGTCACCCAGCCCCAGGAACTCGAGGCCGGACTGGATGGCGATGGCAACGCCCGCGATCGCTGCCGTCTGGATGATGATGGGCGCCCGCACCACGGAGAAGATGTGGCGGCTCATGATGCTGATATCTGAAAGTCCCGAGACGCGGGCCGCGTCAACATAAAGCTCGTTCCGTACCGACTGCACTGCGGTTCGGGTCAGGCGAAAGTAGGACGGGCTGATCAGGACGCCGAAGGCGATCATGGCGACCCACACGGACGGGCCGAAAGCTGCCCGGATGGTCAGCAACACGATCAGGCCCGGGAGGCTCATGAGGATGCTGACAACCCAGTTCGAAACGGCTTCGAATTTCCCGGCGTAGTAGCCGGCGACCAGCCCGGCCGGAAGCCCGATGGCGATGGCGACGCCAGCGCAAAGCAGCGCAGAGAGCAGGGTCAGCCGTGCGCCGAAGAGCAGCCGGGTCCAAACATCGCGGCCCGCACTGTCCGTTCCCAGGATGTTCGTACTGTCGGGGTCCGCCAGGGTCTTGGCGATGTTGGCGAAGTTCTCCTCGACGGGGGCCAGAACGTCAGCGAAGACCGCCAAGAGGGCCATGACCAGCAGAATCGACATGGCCACGAGGCCGAGCGGGTTCCTGAGCAGCCGCTTCAGGACTGTGGACCTGACCACGGCTCCGGACTGGCCGGCTGCAGGCTGGCCGGCTGCAGGCTGGCCGGCTGCAGGCTGGGCGGTTTCAGGCTGGCCGGTTAGCGGCGTCAGTGCCGCAGTTTCAACGGACTCGGTCACGAGGCACGCACCTTCGGGTTGAGCCAGCCGTTGAGCAGGTCCACCAGCAGGTTGACCACGATCACAACGACGACGGTGTACATAACGACTCCCATGACGACGGGCAGGTCACTCTGGCCCGTCGCGGCGACGGCGAGCGGACCCAGGCCTGGCAGCGCGAAGATCTGTTCGATGATGACCACACCGCCGAGCATCCCGATCAGCTGGAGACTGAGGACAGTGAGGCCAGCGGGGGCCGCGCTGCGCAGTACGTGTTTGAAGAGGATCTCGCGCTCACCGATACCGCGGCTGCGGAGGGTGCGGACGTAATCACGCTCAAGCTGCTTGATGACGGCGCTGCGGATCTGCTGCGCGCCGCCGGTGACGCCATTGATCAGCAGGGCGATCACCGGCAGCGTCATGGAAAGCGCCCAGGCATTTGCCGGGGCATCCGGCGAAATGGTGCTGGTGGCCGGGAACAGCCCCAGCTGGATCGCCAGGATGGTCACCAGGATGATGCCGATGACGAAGCCGGGGACGGAATCGCCTACGATGGCGCCGACCTGCACGATGCGGTCGACCCAACCACGCCGGACTGCCGCGGCCCCGCCGATCAGGGTTGCGATGATCGCAATCAGGATCATGGCCGTGATGACCATTGTCATGGTGACCGGGATACGCGTGGCCAAGGAGTTGGCCACGGGTTCGGACGAGAACCAGGACGAGCCAAAGTTTCCGCCAGCGGCGTTGCTGAGCCAGCTTATGTACCTGGCCAGGATGGGTTGGTCGAGACCGAGTTCGGCTTCTTTCAGGGCCACCTGCTCGGGTGAGGCCTGGTCGCCGAGGATGTTCCGGGCAATGCTGCCGCTGGCGATGTAAAGCAGGAAGAAAGTCAGTGCCGATACGGCAAACAAGACGACAAGTCCGCTGCCGAGGCGTTTCAGGATGAATCTGGTCATTGCGGGCTCCGTTGAAATGGCGTGGTTGGCTGCCTGGTCCGGCAGCCGCCCTTGCGGACGGCTGCCGAAACCGGAGGGCTGCTGGCGCGGAACTACTTGGCCGGCGAGTAGTTGTAGATTGACGGGACGGCCTGCTGAATCTGCGGCGCGACGGTGACCTTGGTGTTGTGGAAGTACATCTGGTTGACCCTGAACAGCGGGGCGAACCATGCCTGGTCCACGACGTACTTGTTGACTTCCTGGGCCAGCTTGGCTGCGTCCGTGCCGCCGGTCTGGACCGCGTCGATCTTGGCCTGCAGCTCCGTGGGGGCGTTCTTGAACGGGTTGTAGAGCGCCTTGGTGGAGACAATCTGGTTGATGGCTACCCACGGTTCACCCTGGAAGAGCGAGAAGTACATGGCGTTGAACTTCTGGGCCGCAATGTCACTGGTGAAGGTGTTGGTCAGTGCCGCGCCCAGGTTCAGCGTGATGCCAATGTCCGCCAACTGCTGCTTGACCACTGAAATCTGGGTCTCGAACATCGGGATGGCCGGAACCTCGAGGGTCAGCCCCGACTCGTAGCCGGCCTCCTTGAGGAGAGCCTTTGCCTTGGCCGGATCGTAGGAATACTTGTTCTCCAGTTCTTCCACCCAGGCGCCGCTTTCCTTGCCGAACGGCTGCGACGTCGGTGTTCCCTGTCCCAGCATCACCTGGTCGAGGATTGTCTTGCGGTCAAACGCGTAGTTGATGGCCTGGCGGACACGGACGTCTTTCAGGGCCGGGTTCTTGGCGCCGTCACGGTCGAACAGGAGCAGCCCCTGCCAGTCCACCTGGTTACTGGCCAGCTTCATTTTGGCGCCCTCTGCCTGCTTGCCCGTCTTCGGATCGAGCAGCGTGGCATCAATCTGACCGGAAACCAGGGCATTGGTCCGGGCGGTCGGATCCGCCAGGATCTTCAGGGTGAGTTTGCTGAACTTTTGCAGGTCCTTGTTCCAGTAGCCTTCGCGGGCGGTGAACACGGTCTGGGAATCCTTCACCGTGGAAGCCTTGTCCATCACGTACGGACCGCTTCCGACGGGCTCGGTTTTGATACCTTCGGTCCCCAACGCCTTCGGGCTTCCCATCAGGCCGGCAGCCTGGCTGAGGTAGAACTCCAGCGACGGGTCCGGGGCGGTCAGGCTGAGATCGATAGTATCGGCATCCACCACCTTCACCTCGGAAACAGCGCCGAGCTGGGCCATCTGCGGGCCGTTCGCGTTCTTGAAGTGGTCCAGATTGGCTTTGGCTGCCTCGGCGTCAAACTTCGCACCGTCACTGAAGGTGACATCCGTCCGGAGATCGACGGTGAGCACTGTATCGGTGGCGTTGTACTTCCATGCCGTGGCCAGCATGGGACTCAGCTTGCCGTCCGGTTCCCGCAGGACCAGGGAATCATAGGCGGCCTGGTAGGGCTGGAGCACATGGCCCACGTGAGCCTGTGCCGGATCCCAGGAACGCACGTCCTGAATGGTTCCGAGGGTGAGGGCCGTTGCGGCCGGCGCTCCGGCGCCGGAGTTTGCGTTGCCGGAGTTTGCGTTGCCTCCGCAGGCAGTCAGCGCGAGAGCCGCGCTGACGGTGATGGCAGTTGCTACCGCCTTGGGACCTAACTTCATTGTTGGCTCCTATGAGTCCTTGGAACATCTTGACGAGTCTTGAATTGATTCCGCGTGTGGCCTGGGACACATCCACCGGTTGTGATTACAGTACGCAGTGTTGCCAGCCTTGGCAACCGATTGTCAAAGATACTCGGACGCTTCTGGGGCGCCGGGTCCGCGGATAGGCAGGCGCAAGTTCTGCCGTGAGACACGGCCGGCGCGAGCGCTGGACTCCGCGGGCGAAGACGAAGGCGTCAGCATACGATGTCGTGTAACTCCGGGTAGCTTTGCCGGTAGATCTCCTTGACGATCCGCAGCGATTTCGCGGCCTCGGAAGGGTCGATCCAGAACGGGCCGTCCTCGCCCAGACGGGCATAGAAATCGGCTATCAGGAGCTCATGGGAGACGCCCCAGTAGGCCCTGCCGCCGGACTCCGCCAGGCGTTCGGGCACCACCTCGACGCGCCCGTCCTGATGAGTCACAGTGAGGTCGCCGCGCAGGCTCAGGGTGGCCTGCTCCGTGACGATGTCGAGCGTGACGGGGGCGTTCACGGCATTTGCCAGGGTGGCATAGAAGGCACTCCGGGCACCTCCGGCATGCTCGGCCACGAATTCGGCGGTGTCCTCAACCTCGATGGCCCCACGCAGGAAGCGTGTGGACGCGTTGCCGCTCAGCGACACCACGTCCCCCACCAGCCACTGCAGCAGGTCCACCGTGTGGATGGCCTGGTTCATCATCAGGCCGCCGCCGCCGCCGGCCCAGCTCCCGCGCCAGGGCCGGTTCAGGTAGTACTCGGCACTTCGCTGCCACATCACGGTGGCGGACGCCCCGAGGACAGCGCCCAACTCCCCGGATGACAGGAGCGCATGCATGGCCTGGGAGGTCGCGTTGTAGCGGTTTTGGAAGCACACGGCGATCTTGGCGCTGCTGCCGGCGGTGGCTTCCATCAGCCGGTGCCCCTCGGCCAGGGTGTGCGCCAACGGTTTTTCCACGATGACGTTCACGCCGCGCTCGAGGCAGTCGGCTGCCGGCGCCGCGTGCTGGTGGTGCGGGGTGCTGATGTGGACCACGTCCGGGTTCAGCTTCGCCAGCAGGCTGAGATGGTCGGCGAAGCCGGGCACGCCATAGCCCGCTACGGCTGCAGCAAGCCGTCCCGGGTCCGTGTCGCAGACGGCAACGAGTTCGACGTCTTCAAGCTTTGCGATGGCCCCGAAGTGCACGGACGACACATCCCCGCAGCCGATTACTGCCGCCCTGACCGTCATGAGAGCGTCACGCCGTTCTTGGCAGCGAGCCCGGCGAAGGCCCGGGCAGCGGCGCCAAAGGCTCCCGGGCCGGAGAAGCCGCCCAGTTCATGGGCGCTGGCCAAGTGCGGTTCGAGCGAGGCGAACCCGGCGAATCCGTCGGCCTTCAGGGCGGCGATGGTGGCATCCAGCTCGCCGTCGCCCTCCCCTGCCGGCACCACCTCGCCGGTCGCCAGGATCGCATCCTTCACCTGGAAGTACTCAAGGTACGGGCGCAGCATGAGATAGCCCTCGGTGTACGGTTTGACGCCTACCTGGACAAAGTTGGCGTTGTCCCACGCGATCCTCAATGCCGGGGAATTCACGGATTCCATGATGTCCAGCACGCGCTCCGGGGTATCGCCGTAGATGCCCTTCTCGTTTTCATGCAGGAGCACGACGCCGGCTGCCGCGGCTTCGTCGGCCAGCGCCGCCATCCGGGTCAGGACATCGTCCCTAATATCCGCCGGGCTCTGCCCGGCACCGCGGTAGAACGAAAAAATGCGTATGTAGCCGGTGTCGAGTGCCTTGGCCACGCCAATGATCCGGCGGAGGCGTTCCAGCTCGTGCTCCACCGGAAGGCTGACATCCACTTTCCCGATCGGGCTCGCAACCGCAGAAACCCCGAGGCCCTTCGAATCAAGGATGGCCTTGAGCGTGCCCACCTGGTGGGGATCCAGCTCAGAGACGTTGGTGCCCCAGGCGCTGCGGACTTCGATATGGCTCGCGCCCAGGGCCAGCAGAACGGCCGCCTGCACGGCCGGGTCGGGGTCAACTTCGTCGCCGAATCCGGAGAGCGGCCAGACGGCGGTCAATGCTTCGGTCATGGAGTACTCCTTGGGTTAGGCCACCGGTGGCGGACCGCCGTAGGGTCGGCTCCCGGCGCCCGGTGACTCAGTTCACATCCTTGAGGTGTTGAAGCCAGTCTAGTTTGTCCTGCAGAATTTTGACAACCGATTGCCAACCTCCCGGTCGTGTGGCAACCTTAATCCATTGGCGTGGTGGCGTGAGTCACCTGGCGACTTCCGGCACGGCGTCAACACGAGCGCGTCAACACGAACAGAGGTGAAGGCCATGGCTGCACAGGCCGGAATCAACCGTCCCGCCACCATCCACGACATCGCAGCACTGTGCGGGGTGGCCGCATCGACGGTTTCCCGGGCGCTCTCCACACCGGACCGGGTGAACTTCCGCACGCGGGAGCGCATCGAGGCCGCGGCCGCCCAGCTGCGGTACACACCCAACAGCCAGGCAAAGGCATTGAGCTCCGGCCGGACCGGCGCTGTGGGGGTACTGGTCCCGGACATCACCAACCCCTTCTATTTCGATCTCATCAGAGGAACCCAGCTCCAGCTCAAAGCTGCCGGCTACACCCAGTTGCTGGTGGACACGGAGGAGTCGGATGAAGTTGAAGCCAGCGCAATGGAGCAGCTGCGCAAGGGGGCCGAGGGGCTCATTGTGGCGGCCTCAAGGCTGAGTGATGATGACCTGCTTGCCGCTGCGGCGAAGATGCCCCTGGTCACTGTCAACCGGGATGTCCGCGGCGTGCCGGCGGTCATCATCGATACACCGACGGCGACCAGCCAGGCCCTTGATCATTTGGTCTCGCTGGGCCACACCCGGGTGGCCTACATAGCGGGTCCGGTCACTTCCCAGTCCAGCACGCGGCGATGGGCGGCGCTTTCCGAAGCCGCGGACGAGCGCGGAGTCGAAGTCCGCAAGCTCGGGCCCTTCGCGCCGAAGACACAGGCTGGCGCGGCCGCGGCGGACGCCGCCGTCCACAGCGGCGTGACGGCGTGCATCACATTCAACGATCTGATCGCGATCGGGATGCTCCAGCGCCTCCGCGAACGAGGCCTCCGCGTCCCGGCGGACATGAGCATTGTGGGCTGCGACGACATCTTCGGTGCCGACTTCTGCAACCCGCCCCTTACGACTATGACCTCCCCGATCGAGCAGGTCGGGCGCGTGGCCGTGTCGATGCTGCTCGCCCAGCTCAATCCCCTCTCGGGCGGCGCTACGCGCAGCCGGTCAGTGATGCCCACCCACCTCACTGTCCGCGGCTCGACGGGACCCGCTACGGACAAGCCGGCCGGCACTGAGATACGCAGCTGACCGCTGCCAGCCGCTGTCCCAGGAAGCGTGTTCCGCAAGCCGTGCGGGATGATCTGCCCTCGTTGCACAGAAATAGCGTGGAGTTTTGGCCGAGCTCGCGGCGATCTTCGAGGAGGGGATCACGCCGGCCTCGTTGCCACGGGTCGCGCCGGCCATTTCTAACCGGCTATTTCTATCCAGCGGATGGCGAGCGGGAGCGAGCATTGATAGACGGCTTCGCGGATTCCGGCGAAGTAGTTGATTTCGATGGTTGTGCCGCCGCTGCCCGCTAATCCGCCGGCTCCGGTCCTCCTGCGGTCACGACGATGGCACCGCTCGCCGTCGAATCCGGGTTCAGCATCCAGCCGACGCGCTTGACCGTGCTGAGCATGACCACACTCTCCACCAGTTCAATGCCGGGGACCTTCTGCTGCAGGGCCAGTTCCGCATCCATAACGGCGGCCAGGGACTGGAGCCACATGATGATCACAAAATTCGTGGGGCCCGTGGTTGAGGCGCTGAGGCGCACATTCCGGATGGTCCGGATAGCGGCCGCGGCGGCGTCGTGCTGGCCTGCCGGGACGCGGACGAACCACTGACAGGTGACTGGAAAGGACGAGTATTTTTGCGCCATCTCACATCGCAGGGACAAGATCCCGCTGGTGAGCACGCGGTTCAGCTGGCGCTGGACGGTCGCCGGATTCCGGCCAAGCGCACGTGCGATGTCGGCCGCCGTCGCACGTCCATCCTTCGCAAGAAAGGGCAGGAGGTCCAGATGGCTTGCCGGCAGCGGCGCCCGCACCGCGCCGGGACGTTCTGCGTCCGGTGGCAGGGATCTCCCCAGCGCCCGGAGGGATGCCTGCTGGGCACGGCTCAGTACGTTCAGCCGCCAGGCATAACCCCCTGTGTGCAGCCGCGTGCACAGTGCGGTCTGGTACTTGAGCAGGCCGTCAATGTCCTTCAGCCGTGACGCCACCCTGGTGCTGAACTCCTCCAGCGATCCGGTAATGACAGTCAGCATCAGGTCCCGGTTACTCGCCGCCTCTTCTATCGTGACGATCTGCGGCATCGCAGCCAGCTGGGCCGTGACGTTTTCCCTTTGGTTCATCTCGCAGTCCACGGCCACAAACGCGAGGCACATCTGCTTCGGGTCACCGATCAAATGCGCCGTGACCCAGGAGACTCCCCCGGACCGCAACCGCTCCCAGCGGGCCGCCAGCGTGGTCGCATGGACACCAAGAATCCCTGCGGCGTCCGCCCAGCTCAGGCGTGGTTCGATCTGCAGGGCGTTGATCAGTGCCAGGTCTTCCTCGCTGAGATCCAAGCGTCCCTCCCTGCATAAATCCTGCCTGCCGGCCATTAGAAATGTATTTTTCCAGCACTTCAGCTCCTTGTGAAGTACGCCACTTCAGAATAGACCACAGAGCCTGAACCACAGATGAGGAGCACACGTGCCGATTACCGCAGACGCCCGGGAGCTACAGCCGGACCTTTCCCGGCTCCGCCGCGGCTTGCACCGCGAACCCGAGATCGGCCTGCAGCTGCCGCGAACCCAGGAAAAGGTCCTCAGGGCCCTGGACGGGCTGCCCTACGAAATCATCCTGGGCAAGGAGACGACGTCGGTCACCGCGGTCCTCCGCGGCGGCGGACCCGGCGCTGCGGCCGGGGCTGACCGGCCCGCCGTGCTCCTGCGCGCGGACATGGACGGGCTGCCCGTCCAGGAAAAGACCGGCGTCGAGTACACCTCCACGATCGACGGCGCCATGCACGCCTGCGGCCACGATCTGCACACGTCCATGCTGGCAGGAGCGGCCACGCTGCTGGCGGAACGCCGGCACCAACTGACCGGCGACGTCGTGCTGATGTTCCAGCCGGGCGAGGAAGGTTTCGACGGTGCGAGCTACATGATCCGCGAGGGCGTCCTCGACGCCCCCGGCCGGCGGGTCGATGCCGCCTACGGCATGCACGTGTTCTCCTCGCTGGAGCCGTACGGCACGTTCTGCACGAAGCCGGGCGTCATGCTGAGCGCCTCCGACGGGCTGGTCGTCACCGTGCTTGGTGCCGGCGGCCACGGCTCCACCCCGCATGCGGCCAAGGACCCGGTTCCGGCCGCGGCCGAAATGGTGACGGCCCTGCAGGTCATGGTCACCCGCCAGTTCAACATGTTCGACCCCGTGGTCCTGTCCGTGGGCGTCCTCCACGCCGGCACCAAGCGGAATGTCATCCCGGAAACCGCGCGCATCGAAGCCACCATCCGGACCTTCTCCGAAGAGTCCCGGCAGAAAATGATGGACTTTGTGCCGCGGCTGCTCCGGGGAATCGCCGCCGCTCACGGCCTCGACGTCGACGTGGATTACCAGCAGGAGTATCCGCTCACCATCACAGACGAGGATGAAACCCACACAGCGGAAAAGGTCATCGCCGGCCTGTTCGGCGGATCACGGCTGACGCGCTGGGCCACCCCGCTGGGCGGATCCGAGGATTTCTCCCGCGTGCTCGCCGAAGTGCCGGGCACGTTCGTCGGCCTGAGCGCGGTGCCCCAGGGCACCGACCATGCCACCTCGCCGTTCAACCACTCGCCGTACGCAACGTTCGACGACGGCGTGCTGGCCGACGGGGCCGCCCTCTACGCGGAACTCGCCATTTCCCGTTTGGCGGCGCTCGCTGCCACTTCTCCGGCCGACGCTCCGACCGCAACACAAGCCTCCTAGCCCGCCCACCACAGGGAGAAAAACCATGACCGCCATCACCAACGCGCAGAGCGCGAACCGCGTGTCCACCCGGAAGACCCTCGTCGGCACCGGTATCGGAAACGCCGTCGAATGGTACGACTGGGCCATCTACGCGACTTTCACCCCCTTCATCGCCAGCCAGCTGTTCAGTAAGTCGGATCCGGCGTCGGCCGTGCTGTCCACCCTGGCGATTTTCGCCGTCGGCTTCGTCGCACGCCCGTTCGGCGGATTCCTCTTCGGCTGGATCGGCGACCGCGTGGGCCGCAAGGCCTCCATGACGCTGGCCGTCGGCCTGGCGTCGCTGGGCAGCCTGATGATCGGCGTCGCCCCGACCTTTGCGAGCGTCGGCGCCTGGGCGTCACTCATGCTGCTGGTGGCGCGGCTCGTCCAGGGCCTGGCCCACGGCGGTGAGTTGCCGTCGTCACAAACTTATCTCGCGGAAATGGCGCCCAAAGAGCACCGCGGGTTCTGGGCCACGCTGATCTACACCTCCGGCACCGTGGGCATCCTGTTCGGAACATTGTTGGGGGCGGTCCTGAACATGGCGCTGAGCGCCGAGGCCATGAACGCGTGGGGCTGGCGGATCCCGTTCCTGATCGGCGCCGCCATGGGCCTGTATGCGCTGATCATGCGGTCCAGGCTGCACGAGACGGAGGCTTTCGAGGGCGAGTCGGCCACGGAGAAGCGCGCCCCGATCTGGCCCCAGGTTGTCCGCTACCGCAAGCAGGCCCTGCAGGTGATCGGCCTGACGGTGGGCCTCACGGTGATCTACTACATCTGGGGCGTTGTGGCCCCAAGCTATGCCACCACCGCCCTGAAGATCGACCGCGGAGAAGCACTGTGGGCCGGCGTCATCGGCAACATCGTGTTCATTGCCGCCCTCCCCTTCTGGGGGAAGCTGTCGGACCGGATCGGGCGCAAGAAGGTCCTGTGGGCCGGGGCCGTCGGGTCCGCCGTCATGCACTTCCCCATGACGTGGCTGCTGAAGGATTCGGCGTGGCAGCTCGCCGTGGGCATGTCCGTGATGCTGATTTTCATCGCTGCGAGCGCGGCCATCGTGCCGGCTGTCTATGCGGAACTGTTCCCCACCAGCATCCGTACGGTGGGCGTGGGTGTTCCGTATTCCATCTGCGTGGCGCTGTTCGGCGGGACCGCGCCCTACCTCCAGCAGTGGCTCGGCACGACGCTCCAGTTGCCCAACCTGTTCAACGTGTACGCGGTGGCACTGCTCGCGGTCAGCGCGGCATTCATCTTCACCCTCCCCGAGACCAAAGGCAAGGACCTGACACATTAGCGGGCGCCCTCCGGATCCCGCCGAGCCATGACCGCTACACTTTCGGGTTCCTCCCCCGCCCCGAAAATTCCCTTAAGCTTGCTGCCTTCGGAGCATCGCATATACCCGCCGTGAAACTGTCCTGCTCAGGTAACCTGAGCGGGACAGTTCCAGTCCCGCGAAATAGGCCCTGCCATGAACATCGCCGTGGTGGACGCAGGAGGAAACCCTAAGGTTCACCGGGATGGACCGTGCCTGGCTCGATCAGAAACGGGCACGGCCTGCAGATGTAGGGCTGCTTGTGGCGCCTCGGGCAGGGCCGGTCAAGCTCCGTGGGCATGGGCGCGGATTGCTCCGATCACCGGCGCCGATCCCTGGGTGCGGTACACATCGATCGGCCGGGCGCCGAGGTGCCCGTTGTACCCGCACATCCAGATCATCGCCTGCGCCGGCGTGAAAGCACTGTGCAGATGGCCTACGAGGGCATCCAGGTCCGCAAGCTGGAGCCGTCCCTCCGCATCCGGTGCATCCCGGCCGGACGCCCAGCGGTTCAAAAGTTCCTGGCTGACGCCCAGAAGGGGTGCCGCCGCGTCACTGCCGAGCGAATTTATGAGCCGCTCGGTGATTGCCTTCGGGCTGTAGCCGGGAGCATCCCGCAGCTCCGCGAGGCTGGCGAACACCGTGGTGGCGGACAATGCGGGTTCCTCGATGCTCCGGTCTTGAAGTTCTTCCATACTCCAAGGCTATGCATTCGCGCCCCCATGGAGTAGGGCCGCTGTGCCCTCTTGGGGGCTTGTAAGCCCGGCGGCGGGGAGCGGCGTACGGATTTACCGCGGCCGAGCACCGATGCCTGTTCATCCAGCCCGGGGACCGGCGTCGTATTTCCTAGATCACTGGTTTCTCCAGTTAACTGGCGTCGGACTATTCACTCAGTGTATAGATGGGGGTGTGAACAACTCCCTCACCCTTCTGGGCCTCCTCAGCCGCCAGCCCAGCTACGGCTACGACCTCAAGCACTCCTATGACCGCTACTTCGGAACCGGGAAGCCCTTGGCCTTCGGTCAGGTGTATTCCACCCTGGCCCGGATGATCCGTGATGAACTGATCCGCGCTTTGGGAGAGGAGACCGGCGGCGGCCCGGACCGGAAGAAGTATGAGATCACGGCCGCCGGCCAGGACAAGGTGCGCCGCTGGCTGTTCACCCCCGACGTTCCCTCCGAGACCATGCAGAGCGAGCTGTTCGCCAAGACAGTGATCGCCCTGCTGCTCGACGACGACGCCGACCGGCTGCTGGACGTCCAGCGCGCCGAGCATATGGCCCGCATGCGTGAACTGACCCGCCTGAAGCAGGACGCGGACCTGCTGCAGGTCCTGATGTGTGACCACGGCCTGTTCCACATCGAAGCCGACCTGCGCTGGATCGAACTCACCAGCGCCCGCCTGACACAACTCAAGAAGGAGCTCCAGAAATGAGAACCAAGGACACCGCTGCACCCATCCTCAGCGCCCGCGGCCTGTTCCACTCCTTCGGACCGACCGACGCGCTGCGCGGGATCGACCTCGACGTCCATCGCGGCGAAGTGCTCGCCGTCATGGGCCCCTCCGGATCCGGCAAGTCCACGCTGCTGCATTGCCTGGCCGGTGTGCTCGCGCCGGACGGCGGTTCGGTGACGTACAGTCCCGCCGGCCGGTCCCCGATGGAGATCAGCGCCCTCGCTGAGCCGAAACGGGCCCGGCTGCGGCTGACCGATTTCGGGTTCGTCTTTCAGTTCGGCCAGTTGCTGCCGGAGCTCACAGCGGTGGATAACGTCAGCATCCCGCTGCTGCTGGCCGGGACCAGGCGGCCGGAGGCGCTGCGCCGGTCAGCGGACCTGCTGGAACGCCTCGGTCTGGAGGGGATGGCAGCGAAACTGCCCGGTGAACTGTCCGGTGGACAGGCCCAACGCGTCGCCGTTGCCCGCGCGCTCGTGACCTCCCCCGCCGTGCTGTTCGCCGATGAGCCCACCGGCTCCCTGGATTCCCTCGCATCCGAGAACGTGCTGACGCTCATGCTCGAGCTTGTCCGCGACGCAGGGACGACGGTGGTGATGATCACGCACGATGCGCGCACCGCCGCGTATGCGGACCGGGAAGTCATGGTGCGCGACGGCGTGATCGGCGCCGGCTACCGGGTGTCCGCGTGAATCCCGGGTTGCTCAAACTGGCCGTCGTCGGCAGCCGGTCCGCCTACGGCAGGCTCGCCGGAATCGCCGGAGGGGTCGCTGTCGGAGTGTGCCTGTTGTTGCTGCTGTGGGGCGGCGCCAACGGTTTGAGCGCCCGCGATGACCGCGGTGCCTGGCTGCGCGAAACCGGGATGTCCTCAGTGTCCGTTCCGGTGGCAGCCGGCGATCCGTCCGCTTCCGGACCGGCAACACCGGTGCCGCTGACCGCAGACACGGTGCTCATGGAGACCAACCCGGTGGAGGTCTTCCGCGACCAACTGATCAACCGCCGCAACTTCGCAGCGCTTTCGACGACGACCGTTCAGATTCCCGGGATCGGAAACCCTCCGGCGCCGGGCCAGTACTATGCCTCCCCGGCCCTCCAGCGCCTGATCGAGTCAACGCCCCGGGACCAGCTCGGAGACCGCTTCGGGCAGTTCGCCGGCACGATTGACGATGCTGCCCTGCCCGGCCCGGATTCCCTGATCGTCATCACCGGCGCCACGGAATCCGAACTCCGCCAGGGCGGGAGGGCGTCCCTGGTGTCAGGGTTCACCACCAACCCCTATGGAGGCAGCGCGGCCGCCTACAGCACGGTGCTGCTCATCGGGGCCATTGCGGTGTTCTTCCCCGTTCTGCTGCTGATCAGCATTGTCACCGGCCTGGGTGCAGCCCAGCGCCGGGAGCGCTTCGCGACCCTGCGGCTGATCGGCGCATCCCCACAGACAGTCTCGCGGATCGCCGCCGTCGAAACCGCCGTCCCCAGTCTGATCGGCGCGATCTTCGGCGTCGTCCTGGCCACCCTGCTGAGACCGGCTACGGCCCAGATACCGGTCAACGGCACCAGGATGTTCACCGCCGATCTGGCCACTGGCTGGTTGGCCGCCGCCGCCGTCGTCGGGCTGGTCGTGACGGCCTCGGCCCTGGTGGCCGGATACCGCACTGCTCGGGCAGGCATTGGGGTGACGCGGTCCGTACATGAAAAAACGCCCACCGTATGGCGGATCGTGCCGTTGCTGACTGGGCTGGTCGCCATGATGATGGCAGTCGGGATCACCCGGATCCCGCAACTGCGCTCACCTTTGCTTGAGCTGCCGCTGCTCGTCGGCGGTTTTGCGCTGATCCTGGCGGGCATAGTGGTCATCGGACCGTGGCTGACGCGGCTGACGAGCCGGATCGGGCTACGCCAGGCGCGCAGCGCGGCGGCAGTCATTGCCGCCAGCCGGATCCAAAGAACCCCGGTCGCGACATTCCGCTCCGTATCGGGTCTGGTTGTCGCAGTGTTCGTTGTCTCCGTCTTCGCCGGAGCATCCAGCATCATCCAATCAACAGAGGCGCCGCCGGCGCGACCGGGTTTGCTCCAGCCCACCAGTCTCCACGCGACAGTTGGCGCCGGACACACTCCGGCTCAGGTGTCGGAGGCCATGCGCCAGGCCAAGGAACTGCCCGGAGTCCGGAACGCCACCATCGGCTACGGCGCCGCAGCCCTCTCAGAAGGGAATGCCGGCCCTAAAACCTACTTTCGCGCCGCGGATGCTCCTGGTTTGGGTTTCGAGGAAATCCCAAGGACAGAGATCGTTGCCGTCGATTCGTCGTTCCTCCGCCTCTGGACAGAGCAGCCGCTGCCGCTGACCCCTGCTCCCGTCGACAGCCTGAATGGCCTGGTACCGGTCGTAGTGGTGGTCGGCACCGACGGGACCCCCGAGGCCATGGACCGTGCGCGGACTCTTTTGAACAGCTCAGGCGTCACTGCGCATCCCGCCACCTCCTCCTTGGACAACGAGCTGCAGAGCCCAACGCGCCTTGTTCAGGGACTGGCGGTGCTCGCCTACCTCGGCATGTTCGTGGCGATCGCAATCGCTGGCATGTCCCTGGCCGTCTCCACTGCCTCCGCTGTCCTGGACCGAAAAAGAGTCCTCGGCCTGATGCGGTTGATGGGCATGCCGGTATCCGTCCTGCGCCGGATCATCAGCCGCGAGGCTGCCGTTCCGCTCCTGACCGTGCTGCTGCTCTCGATCGGACTCGGGTTCTTTGTGGCGTGGCTGATGGTCACCGGCATCAACGACACCTATCGGATGACCTGGCCTGCGCCGGACTACTTCGCGGCCTTGGCCCTGAGCCTTCTCCTGGCCCTCAGTGCGGTCATAGCAACATTCAGCCTCCTCAGGGGACATACCGCATTGGCTGCTACCCGCTTCGAATGAAAGCGCCGCACCCGCAAGAACGTCGGTCCATCCTCATGCGGTAGGCGGTGTGGATCCGCAACACCTGACCACGCGCTGCGACGGTGAGAGGGATGGCCCGCGGGGCGGAAGCATTGTGAGTCCGGGAGCAGGGCCCGGAAACTGGCTCAAAGAATGAATCATCTGGCTTTTAGGTTGAGATTGCAGCGATACCGGCAGAAGCAGTGATGGCCGCGGATATGGTGACAGACATGGAATCAGTTCTGAAATTTGCACGGCGTTGGGGCGCCCCCGTGGCGGCCGTCATCTTCTTCTCCCTGTGGTGTGTGGCCGAGGCCGGCAGGATGGGAGGGTCCTGGCTGACTTGGTCAGGGAACTGGCCGCTGGCGCTGATGACGCTGGCCGTTGCTACGGCCACCTGGAAACCGCTGGTGTCGCTCGGGTTCACGGTTGCACTCCTTGCCGGACAGTTAAGTTATGCCCTGCCTCCGATGTATTCCAATCACTGGGCCATCTACCTGGGCTCCTTTGTCGCGCTTGGCTTCATCCTGTGGACCGCACCACGGCGGATGCGGTACATCGCGGCGGGCGCCAATCTGGTGTTCGTGGCCCTCATGACCTTCCTCATGCTCTCGTGGAGATACGGCGGCGGCGTCGGCTGGTACATGCCCATGAATTCCGGTGACAGGCCGATGTTCATGAGGTATGGCTGGCAGTTGTTCGCGCTCCTCCTGCTGATCGCCGGCGCCTGCGCCGCCGTCGGACTTCTGCTGGCGCTGTACCAGGAACGGGGCAGCCTTTTCCGGGCCCGTGAGCTGGCCCAGAGCAGCCTGAAGGAAACCGAGATCAGCCTGGTCGTGGAGCAGGAGCGGACACGCATCGCCCGCGATCTCCACGACGTCCTCGCCCATTCCCTGGCGGTCATCGCCGCGCAGGCGGACGGAACCCGCTACCTGAGCAAGGACCAGCCCAAGGCCGTCCTCAACGCCTTGGACACCATCGCCCGATCGGCCCGCAGCGCGCTGGTCGATGCCCAACGCGTCATTGAAGGAGTCCGCGATGACGGCATGGTCACGCCCCAACCGCGGCTAAGCGATCTCAAGGCGCTGATTGAGGGCATGCAGCGCGGCAGTCTGAACATCCACCGCAGCGAATCCGGGGCGGCCGTGGAGCTCTCGACGGGCCAACAGGTGGCGGTCTTCCGGATCGTTCAGGAATGCCTGACCAATGCCCTCAAACACGGCGGCCGCGGCACCGATGTTCGGCTCCACTTTGACTGGACCGGGCCCGGCCTCACCCTGCACGTGGCCTCGGAAATAGCCGGCATCGGCCCGGAAGACGCCGCCGATCCGGCCCCACCCCGGGTCGGCCGCGGACTTCCCGGTATGCGCGAACGGGCCCATCTCGCCGGCGGCTGGCTCACGGCCGGGCCCGACGGCGAACACTTCCGCGTGACGGTCTTCATCCCCTACGGAACCCGGGAACCCAGACCGGGCGACACTGCGGCCGGCACCGATACCGGGGGCTCTCTTCCAGAAACTGCGGGTGCGGAAGCCGGACCGGTGACGGCCGCAGGAGGCCTGCCCCGGCCGGCGGGGCCTGACCCGGAAGCGGACGACCGTGGCTGACGCCGGGTCACGCATCACCGTGGCCCTGGTGGATGACCAGCCCCTGTTCCGTGCAGGCATCCGCATGCTCGTGGAGAGCCAGGAGGACATGGAACTCTCCGGAGAGGCCGGCGACGGCGAACAGGCGGTAGCCCTGGCAACCGAACGGCGGCCCGATGTCATGCTGATGGACCTGCGGATGCCTGTCCTGGATGGAGTCGAAGCCACCCGGCGAATCGTGCAGCAGGCCGATGCGGTCGGCACCGACAAGCCCAGGATCATTGCCCTGACCACCTTCAATCGCGATCAGGCCGTGGTCCAGGCCGTGCAGGCCGGGGCCAGCGGGTATCTGCTCAAGAGTGCGGAACCGGAATTCCTGCTCGCGGCCATCCGCACCGTTCACTCCGGCTACTCCGTGATCGCACCAGGATCCATCCACTCCCTCTTCGAGCATGCCGCCCGCAGTGCTCCGGCCGCGGGCCCGGACCTGTCCGTTCTCAATGTCCTCTCGGTGCGGGAGCGGGACGTCTTTCTGCTCGCGGCGAAGGGCCTGAGCAATGGCGAAATGGCCGAGAGCCTGTTCGTCTCCGAAGCCACCATAAAAACCCACCTGCGCAGCGTGCTGGACAAGCTGGAACTCCGCACCCGGCTCCAGCTCGTCGCCTTCGCCCACGAACGCCGCCTTTTGGGCGCCTGAACAGGCAGAACGTGAAAACAGCCCCGCACGCGTCTGCGTGCGGGCCTGCGCGGACAGATGCTGAGAGAGCAATGCTGTGAAGTCGCTGCCGGAGGAATTCGCCGCCACGCTGCCACGCATCAGCGGACTCGAAGCCCGAACTTTCACTCGACAGGCCAGAAGGACCTCCGGTCACTCGGGGGGGCCAAAAGGGACAGCGGCACCCCGCAGTGGCGGACGCCGTTTCGGCTAGCCGTCAGAAGAGATCTGCCAGATCCTCGTTGGCCTGGTCCACATCAAAGGCTTTGGGGTCCACCGTCTCGCCCGGTTGCAGTCCCAGCCACTCCCGGTATTCCTCGTGCTCCTCGTGGCCCGGATCGTTGACGGCCTGGACGATGTTCGACCAGCCCCAGGTGCCGCCGCTGTCTTCCGCCGGGGCGGCACCGCGCCCCGCGGTGCTCCGCGGCAGCTCCCCGCCGCCGTCGTTCGCTAGAATTTTCTCTACCGTGATGGGCGTGCACCCAGTCGTCGCCGAAGTCATATGTGTACGTCATGACGCTGCCCGCGGCTGGCAGCAATTCGCCGACAGTCACCGTCGACTCGTCGAGAGAAGGTTCGCCGTAGAAATCATCCTCGCCCTCCGGGTCCACCGGCGCATAGGTGGGGCCGTCGAATCCGCCGGTCTGGAATTGGTGCAGGTGGTAGTCCAGCCAGCCGAACAGTGCCTGGATCACCTGGTGCAGCTGGGTCAGCGGCATCCCGGCAGGAACCAGAACCCGCCGCCAGATGGGCGGCTTTGAATTCTTGAGCATGATCTTCAGCTGCAAAGTTGAGGTGGCAGCCGGCTGAGCCGCCGTCACGGACGACTGAAGAGCTGCAGACTCAGCACTTGTCGGTTCAAAATCCGCATCGTCGGGGGCCTCCGCGAGGCCCAGGTCCGCGAGCACCCGGACGTTGTCGAACACATGGGCAAAGCAGCCGACGAGCGCCGGCGGCACCCGGAAATGGGTGTCGATGGTCAGCAGCCCCAGCTCGGCCAGCGCTTCCAGACGCTCCACGGCCATGTTGGCCAGCAGGCCGGCCATCATTCTGTGCGCTTCCGGCGCGTGGTCTGCGGTATTTAGGACGCGTTCCAGCAGCGGCGGGTCCGCCGTCGTCGCAGCGATCAGGATGGATGCCTGCAGCCCGGCGACCGGCTTTTCCCACGGCAGCGTCGGATCGTAACCGAGCACAGCCGTCTCCAGGAAGCAGTCAATGAAATAGGTGATCTCCTGCAGCCGCTCCGAGGCCCCGCCGGTCAGGAAGTCTCCGGAGTCCACGCCCAGCACGGCCGCCACCCACCTGCGCCGTCTTTGACGGCTGCTCGCTGATCGGCTTCCTGAAGCTGACATATCCATCGCTATCTCCTTGTCGCTGACAGGAGACCGGCTGCGTTGCGCTTAGTCCCGCCTTGAGTCAACGTAAGCGAAAAACCTTCGGTAAACCCTGCGTCCGCTGGTCCCTTGATAGCCCTAATGGGCCTGTATCTCTTAAGCACCCCCGCTGAGGTGGGTGGTCGGCGGATTTCTGGGACGGTCACCTGGACCTGGATGCGCTGGCCGTCGACGTCACCGAACACCTGGCCGACCTTCAGGAGTCCCGCGCCCGGGTGGAGCGCCTCACCTCCATACACGCCAGTGGTGGGAGCATCTCTACGACGATGACCCCTGATCCTGTCCCTGCCCGGCATGGGCCCGGCAAACGGTCCCTGCATCCGCGCCTACGTCGGCGACGGCTCCAGGTTCGACAGCGCCAAGAAAGCAGCCGACTACGTAGGCATTACCCCTCGAACTGGTCCTCCGGGACAATGAACCAGTCGCACCGCGCCATCAGCAAGGAAGGACCGCGCCGCAGCGCCTGGCCTTCTACCAGGCCGGCAGCGTCGCCCGGACCATGGACCCACGGCTGGCCGCGTTCCATCAGCGGCTCATGACCAACAGCACCCTCGCCCCGACATGCCCCCAGTAGTCCGGCTTGCTCCAGGCACGCGCCAAAAAGCCGCTGCCGAAACCACCCGATATAGCCCTGCGCTTCACACGTTCGGGCGGTCGACGCCGCAGGAGTTTCTCGTCAGGCCGCCATGGATGACGCCCCTGCGGATAGTGGGGTGTAGGTGGTGCCGTCGCAGAGCATGGCCCAGAGGACGTTCAGGCGTCGTCTGGCGAGGGAGAGGAGCGCCTGGATATGGGTTTTGCCCTCGTCGCGTTTGCGGTCGTAGTAGGCCCATGATGCGGGGCACCTCTTCAGCGCCGAAAGGCCGGAGAGGTAGAAGACGCGGAGCAGCCTTCGGTCGTAGCGCCGGGGGCGGTGGTGGTTGCCGGTGATCCTGCCCGAATCCCGGGGTGCGGGGGCGAGTCCGGCGACGCCGGCGAACCGGTCCGCCCTTTGAAAAACGGTGAGGTCCCCGCCGGTGGCGGCGAGAAACTCCGCGGCGAGGACGGGACCGAAGCCGAGCCTGTGAAGCTTCGTGTTGCCGGTGTTGGAGACCGGCTAACCATACAGGCCAGTGCTCAAATAACGGAGGCCGGAGTCGACAATAACCGTGGCCACGGTTGCTTCCGGCCCAAGCCGCTTAGCCGCTCGAAGAGCCGCAACAACGTTTCCCCCGGACGAGGTACCGGCGAAAATACCTTCCTCCCGGGCGAGCCGACGGGCCATATCAATCGCTTCCTCAGAGGACACTTGGTCGACCTCATCGACCTCCTGCGGTTCCCACAGCGGCGGGATAAAGCCGATACCGATCCCTTCTATGCGATGGGATCCTGTCGGCCCTCCCGACAGTACCGCCGACTCGGCTGGCTCCACAGCAATGACCTGAAGCCGTGGTTGATGGCTGCGAAGGGCGCGGGCCGCGCCGTGGATGGAGTGGGCGGTACCGACGGATTGGACAAGGGCATCTACCCGCCCGCCTGACTGCTGCCAGATTTCCTCACCCAAGGGCAGGTATCCATTGATGGCGTCATGGTTGTTGAGTTGGTCGCAGGGCCAGTGGCCCGGCTGGGTGCTCACTTCGCCCGCCCTGGCAATCATCGCTTTGATCAGCTTCTCGGTGATCCGTCCCTGGTCGCTGGGCACATCCTCCACTATTGCCCCGAAGGCCTCCATGGTGCGTCGTTTCTCGTTGCTGAAGGCGTCAGAGAAGACGACGTGAAGCTTGTACCCTTTTGCCGCACAGACGAGGGCCAGGGAGATGCCGGTTGTGCCTGCCGTGTATTCGACGACGGTGTCCCCCGGTCTTATCTCGCCACGTTCCGCAGCACCATTAATGGCTGCCAGCGCCATCCGGTCCTTCATGCTTCCGGTCGGATTCGCCCATTCCAGCTTGGCCAGTATTCGCGCCGATCCCGTAGGGACTATGCTTTGCAGCTCAACCAGGGGCGTAGAGCCAATTGCTGCGAGGACCCCGGGACCAAGGTCCTTTATGCCTTCCATGCCGTCGCCTTCTCGCCTTACGCAAGCATCTTGGTGGTATCCGGATAGTGCATACCGGTGAGGGAGCAAACATATCCCGTCAAGTCCGGTTTGCCCACTCAGTTTCCATCGCATCTCAATGGCCAATAAGCCAGCACGAATGACGCGTGTAGTCGGACTGTGACACTTCCGCTACGGGATCTGTGTCGGGATCGCAGGTACTACCGGTATCGACGAGTATTCTAAAGTAGCTTATTGCCTGGCCACTGTCAGGGCCCAAGCAAACGTGGGCATTCACACTGGGCGAAGACCTGGGCCCGCTTCAGGCAGATCGCGTACCTGATCGCCCAGCTCCTGCCCGCATGCGACTGAACGACGGCGTAGCCGGCAACACTAGGCCCGGCCGATCCCGCACCGTCCACCTCGGCGAGTCCCCAGAGCGTTTGCGAGCACTCCGGGGAAACCCCTGTCATTTGTGCAGCTGCTGATGCTACATAGTGATCAAAACGACGCTTCGACGACCTCGCGCCGGACCACAGCGTGTAAGGAGTCATGGTTGACATCGGCGAGCGCTTGGAGGTGCTCAAGGACTACCCGACTCCCCCACCGCGACACGCTCGAGCCGCTCCCCCGCCGCGAAAATCCCTTACAGAGGCTGGGACCTAGATTCGTGTATGCCCCGTCCGCAAAACTGTCGTTGCGCATCTTAACGCTGAACGGAACGCCGACGGCGGGCGCGGCGGTCTTCGCCGGTACACAGCCGCTGATGTGGCCGGTGCTGCTGCGGCCATCGCCGAGGCCACGGCCGCCGAGTCGGCATCTGGGGAAGGCTTGGAGCCGCCGGGGCAGGCGCCCATGGCGATGCCAAGCACCAAGACTCCGGCGGGGATGAGGAAGCGCTTCTTGAATAACGGCCGCGGCCGAGGCGCTGCAATCGCTGCTTCGAGGACGCCGCCATCTATGAATCCCAGTTCAACATTGAGGCCATTGCCGCGGGCCCGCGTCGCAGGACCATGTGGATCTCCGCGCCATCGTGGATGTTGTGGCCATCGCATGAGCGACAAAACCGACTACCAGCCACCCTGCTTCTTCAAAAGTAGTCAGCAATTCTTTGGTGTCGTCCCGGTCAGCGTCACCACGCTGACCGAGCCGGTACGCCCGGTACGCACCACGACGTTGATGACACTTTGGAAGTGCGAACCTGTCGAGAAGATGGAATCCATAATGGCAAGAGCGAGCCTGTGCGGATAGTCTTCAGCCGTAATCCAACGCGAATCGTCACCGAACATTGACCGGCACTCATTTGTCGGGGAGGCACCACCGGTGACCCTGACGGTATAAACGTGGACGACTTCCTGCCGGCCATCGAAGAGACATTGGATGTTGAGCCGGAGGCCGGAAGCCCGGCCTCGGGATCCGTGGCGCTCGGACAGAAGCATAGCCAAGGCGGGGTTGCCGATTTCCTGGGAGAGCCAGGTCATGGCACACCGGGGGCAGCCGCGTTGCCGAGGACCGCCCAGATTCGTTTCTTCAGTTGAGGTGCCCCATACGACAGCTAAAGCCCCCAAGGGGCGGCAGGACAGCAGTATCAAACTGAGAGCGGAACCGGATGCACCTCGTCCGCAGGGTGACCGGTGCGTTCGTGAATGCGCTTCACTGCGTCCGCGGAAGGCGCCTCGGACAGGCAGTAAACCACGCCAGCCTCAGGGTCAGCCCACGCACTCTTGAATACGACGTTTTCCTCGGCCTGAATAGCAAGGTCTGCCTCGTGAGCCGCTTTCAGGTCTTCCTTGGTAAGCCCCTTCATGTTGTGGTGAATGTCCATAAATTCCGCCATGATAACGCTCCTTAGCCGTGGCCGACGTGGGCCGTTGGAGGGATAATTCCGACGCTAGACTCGTGCCAGTGCGTCGTCAAGATGTCAGTACTAACAGGGTTCAGGGACATTTTTGTGGGTGGATGCGGCTTCGGCCTCTGGCAGACCGGTCAGGCTCTGAGGGGCCGAGCGCCGGGTGGCGAATAGCCCTCCGCCGCTCATCTATGCCCAAGAGTCCGGACGCCACGCAGATTTACTGCCGTCGGATGCCGGAGCTGCTGTGCATCAGTGAAAACCCGACCGACAGCGGCACAATCGAAGTTTGCCACTATGTCCGGGAAACCGGCCCGGCAACCCTGACCGGGCAACTGGCGGAAGATGTTGCCGCGGTCCGCCGCGCCATCGACATCGCTGCAGGCCGTGTCCCGCTGAAGGGACAACGTACGGGAACCTTCAGTGCAACATCGGCAACGTGGGCGGCAGCATCTAAAACTTCACGACCGCCGAACCCGCCCGAGTGTTCGTCCGCCGCATCATCGCCAACGTGCCGCCCCTGGACGCGGAGATCGTCGCCGTCGAACCCGAGACTGCCTTCTCAGAGCATCATGACCGGCCCGACAGCCCTAGCCGATCTGAAGGCATGGAGAGAGGAAACTTTCGCACCGTCATCGTAATGACCTCGATGGGCCGACGCGTTCGCGAGGAAATCCAAGGGCCATACAACCCCCACTATTCGCCCCTAACGACTGGCTGAAATCCTCTTGTAAGCAATATAGGGGTGATAATTCCGTGGCAAGCTGGAAATCGCTGGTGGACAACTCCGATGTTGTATCCGTAGCGAAAGTCGTTCGGGATGTTATCGGCGAATTTCAGGCGCTAGTATCCCTGTGGGTCTGCATGCGCCTGTCCCCGGCATATCGAGTCCCTGCGGGCAGCAACGAGTGAGGTCCTCAGTGAGCAATTACTGCAGCTCGTGACGTCTTGATTCCTATGACGGAAAATCCCGGCAATTCCTAAGTCAACGGGTCCTTTAATTGGGCTTGGACGATGAGGGCCATATTGAAATCAGCGATCAGATCCTGGCGCCGGGTTGAGCCTCCCCCATCTCCCAGGATGGTTCGTTCAGTCTGGACGTTCGGAAGGGGACCTCTTCTATTTCGACAAGCTCGGAGGTGACCTCAGCAAACTAAACATCGATGGGCTGCTTATGCTCGTTGGCCTCGAAATTCTTGCGGGCGCTATAGGTGTAGAACCGCATGTGTCAGCCCCTAAGCAGACGCGCGAACGTGAGGTTCGAGCCACAGCGGGGATTTCACGCGTCACGACAGACGTAACTTCGGCCTAAACGGTGGCCGCGTGACGCAGATCTGCCGGTGCGGCCGCCGTGAGTTCGTGGAGCAGCGCGGTCGATGGGGCTACCCATCCGAAGAGTGTCTCGATGGCGAGCAACGATGCCTCGTGGTTGGTGCGATCAGCCGCCGCGCCGATTGGCTCGGCGGTGCAGTCTTCCAGGAGAAGGCACCGGAAGTCCCGGAACATTGCGTCTCTAAGCGTCGACTCGACGCAGATGCTCGTCGTGCAACCCGTAAAGATGATGTCGCGGACCGCCTGACTCCGAAGCAACCCCTCCAGGCCGGTTTGGAAGAAGCCACTGAAGCGGTGCTTGTAAATGACGTGATCCTCCGGCGCCGGCGTCAACTCGTCGACGATGTCGGTGTTCCAGGTGTCGCGGACAAGCACACGACTGTGTGTGCCGTCTGGCGCCTCGACCGGTTCACCCACGCCCATGAACAGGTGACGCTGGCGGTTGGTGGCGTGATCTGGTCCGAGGTCGGAGAGATCGGACCGGAACCCCATCTTCAGATAAACGATCGGGATTCCTGCCTGGCGCGCCGCGCCCACGACGCGAACGATTGGCTCGACTACGGCTCGGATCGGGGCGATGTCGATGCCGGCCCGGTCGAACATGCCACCCGCCGACCCGAAGTCGTTCTGCATGTCGACGACAATCACCGCCGCGTGGCTGAGATCGAGACCGAAGGGCCCAGGCCGAGCCGCGACCGTCGCCGTATCCTGAGGTGCCATGTGCTCCCCCTGTGACGAGGACGCTCCCAGCGCCCGCCGCGAGAGTAGGAAGAATTTCCGCTGTGTCAGCAGTTTAAGACTCTCTTCCTAGTGAGGCAACAGGGACGCCGCAGGCTCAGCGGCCAAGCTCGGTGGAGAGCCGATGCTTGCCGGGGATGTTTAGGGCAGACTGGTGGCGTGAACGGAATCCGGTGGGTGCTGCACGTCGATCTCGACCAGTTCATCGCGGCGGTCGAAGTGCTCCGGCGGCCGGAGCTTGCGGGCAGGCCGATCATTGTCGGCGGTCGGGGCGACCCCACGGAACGAGCTGTGGTGTCGACCGCATCCTACGAAGCCAGGGCGTTCGGCGTGGGTTCCGGAATGCCCTTACGCATTGCGGCCCGGAAAGTGCCCGACGCCGTGATCCTGCCCGTCGACCAGGAGGCTTACCTCGCAGCGTCTGAAACGGTGATGGCTACCCTGCGCGTGCAGCCCGGCGCCACCGTGCAGGTGCTGGGTTGGGATGAAGCCTTTGTAGGCACCGAGACTGAGAATCCGGAAGCCTACGCCCGGCAGGTGCAGGCCGCTGTCCTGGAGCGAACGCAGCTGCATTGCAGCGTGGGCATCGGCGACACGCTGGTCCGGGCCAAGGTCGCCACCGGTTTCGGCAAGCCGGCCGGCGTCTTCCGTCTCACGGCCGGGAACTGGCTCGACGTCATGGGCAGTCGGCCCACCAAGGACCTGTGGGGTGTCGGAACCAAAGTGTCGGGCCGGCTGACCAAACTCGGCATCAACACCGTCGCCGAGCTCGCCGCGTCCGACCCCCAGGACCTGGTCCCGGAGTTCGGCCCCAAGATGGGTCCTTGGTACGCGGAGCTCGGACGCGGGGACGGCGCCAGCGTTGTGGACGACACCCCATGGGTTGCCCGCGGGCATAGCCGCGAGACCACCTTCCAGCGGGACCTGACCGAGCCCGTCCAGGTAGACGACGCCGTAAGGGAGCTGACAGCGCGTGTCCTTGAGGATGTTGTGGCCGAAGGACGGCCCGTGGTCGGCCTGACCCTCAAAGTCCGGTACGCGCCGTTCCTCACCAAGACCCACGCGAGGAAGATTCCGGAGACATTCGACCGGAACCAAATCCTCGCGCGGGCCTTGGACCTCACAGCCGGAATCGAAGCGGGCCGTCCGATCCGACTCCTAGGCCTGCGGGCCGAAATGGCAATGCCCGACGATGCCCGAAAGGGACACACGCCGACGCGCGGCGGCTGGTGAAAAACACTCGAGGCCTACGCCCACACCAACTGGGGCGTGCCTCCCATATCGGGTAGTACCTGGGTATAGGGTCGGGCGGTATGGCGCTGCGACTTGTTCAGGTGAATTTCAAGGCTCGGGATGACTTAGCGCTCGGCCGGTTTTGGGCGGAGGCGCTCGGCTGGGGTGTGTCCAGCGAGGGACCCGGTGTGACCAATGTTGAACCCGTGGGCCTCGTCTGGCCGGACCCCGTCGCCGTCTGCGTCGATGTCGTCACCGTCCCGGACCCCGAGACAGTGAGATACCGCGCGCACCTCGATCTCGCGACCACCTCTGCGGTCCATCAGGCAGAGCTGGTCGCACGGTTGAAGGAGCTCGGTGCGACGCCCGCCGACGTGGGCCAGGGTGATGTGCCGTGGACGGTCATGGCCGACCCGGAGGGCAACCTGTTCCGTGTGCTGGAGCCACGATCGATCTACCGGGACACCGGGCCGATCGCCGCGGTGGTGGTCAGATGTGCGGATCCGCGGGCCATGGCCCGGTTCTGGAGCGAGGCGATGGACTGGACCCTGCACGAGGTGACCGACGATCATGCGAGGCTGCGTTCGGCCAAGGGTGCCGGCCCGTATCTGGAGTTCCTTCGCACGCCCGCCGCGAAGACCGTGTGGGGCCGTGTCCATCTCGACCTGAGGCCGTACCCCGGTCATGATCAAGCGGCAGAGGCGGCCCGGCTGCGGGCTCTGGGCGCCACGGACGCCGACGTCGGCCAGGGCGATGTGCCATGGGTGTGCCTCGCCGACTCGGAGGGCAACGAGTTCTGCGTCCTCACCCCGGGCTGACGCAGAGCCTCGGCTCCTAAACGCGCGTCCAGGCTATGCAGACGCAGCGGATGTAGGCGGCGCGGTAGGGAATGGCGAGCTTGCCTAGCCCAGACGTGAAAAACTTCAGCACGGTTGATCAAACCGAGGGGCGCCTTGCCCGTTAATGTTCTGGACCCGGCGGGTAACCCGATCACGAGCATCACCAGCAGGCCTCGCTGGACCAGGGGTTGGAACCCGGCGCTGCCTGACCTGTGGCTGTTAGCGGAAAATGGCGGTTAGAGCACAGCCCAAAGTGGCGGTTCCGGCGGCAGGCCTCGGGCTTCCCTCACCGGACCGGCTGGGTTTGGCCTGGCGCTATAGCCTCACTCCCACCCTGTGCACCGCCGCTGGTACGCTCGGCGTGTCACCAGTTCGCAAGGAGCTGAGCATGCGGGAGCAAAACGACGTCGTTGTCATCGGCGCCGGCCAGGCCGGGCTCGCGATGAGCAGCGTCTTGCGGCAGCAAGGGCGCGAGCACGTCGTCTTGGAGCGTCGACGAATCGGCGAACGCTGGCGCGCCGAAAGATGGGATTCGTTGCGCTTTCAGTTCCCGAACTGGACGCTCCAACTGCCGGGCTACACGTACCGGGGAAACGATCCCGAGCGGTTCGCACACTACAGCGAGATCCTTCGTGTGGTGGAGGACTACGCGGTGAGCACCGGGGCCCCGGTGCGTGAGCACACCGAAGCTCTCGCCCTCACTGGACGCGGCATGGGCGAGGGCTTCGAAGTGTCCCTGGCCGAAGGTTCCATCCACGCGCAACGCGTAGTGATCGCAACGGGACCGTTTCAGCGTGCACGCATCCCCGAGCTCGCGCGTGACGTTTCACCTTCGGTGCTGCAGATCGACCCCACGCGTTACCGATCTCCAGAGGCGCTGTCGGCGGGCGCCGTGCTCGTAGTGGGCAGCGGCGCCTCAGGCTGTCAGATCGCCGACGAACTGCTACACGCCGGGCGCCGCGTGTACCTGTCGGTAAGCCGGCATCGGCGCGCCCCGAGACGCTTCAGGGGCAGGGATGTCTACTGGTGGCTGGAGGCACTGGGCCGCTTTGCGCAGACAATAGACAGCTTTCCCGCTCGTCAATATCCGCCTTCCACGGTCGTCACCGGCGTGAACGGCGGATACGACGTCAACGTCCGGCAACTCGCCGCGGACGGCGTCAGGGTCATCGGCAGGGTCATCGGCGCATCTGGCCGAAACCTCGCTGTCCAGGCCAATGCGAACCAAGTGCTCGATGAGGCCGACCAGGCCTACACCGGTTTCCTGTCGGCAGCACGCCAGTTCATCAGCAGCAACGGGATCGAAGGGCAGCTCGACCAGGACGAGCCGGAGGAACCGATCCATCTCCCCGCCGTGGAAGAGGTCCACTCGCTGGATCTTGCAAGGGAAGGCATTAACACGATCATCTGGGCGACCGGCTATGCCTACGACTTCGACTGGGTCAAGATCCCGGTGTTCGACGACCACGGTCGGCCCATCCAACAGCGCGGCGTCACTCCAGTCCCTGGGTTGTACTTCCTCGGGCTGCACTGGATGCACACCTTCAAATCGGGCCTGCTCTCAGGTGTCGGCGCGGACGCAGAATTTCTCGCCGATCACATGGCTAGAGGCTAAGACAGATGACCCGCCAGCACAGTCCAGCCCGCTGATTTACCGGACCGCATCGGCGATCCGCTCTACCAAGCCTTCGTCGCCACAGGGCTGTGGCCGCCGACGGAACTGAACGCCGTGCCTAGGTCCAAGAAGTTGGTCGTGCCGCAAGACGATCGATGAAGGACAGTACGGCCGGGTGGGCGGGATTGATGAGATGGCCGCCCGGCACCAGCACCGACTCGGTGAAAGGTAACGCCCCCGCCAAGCGGGCGTTCACGAGCCGGCAGGCTTCCAGCGAGTCCTCCGCGGTGACGATCAGAGCGGGACGGCGTATCCCTGCGAGTTCGTCCTCGCTAAGCTCGACCGGGTCCTGGGCAAGGTCCAGTCCGTGGCCCCTCATCTCGGCCAGGACCGCCGGACCGGTGGCGGCAAACATGTCCTGGAGCTCGCTGGGGAAGGAATCCCAGACTTCATCCCCCAGTGCGTCCCGAACCAATGCCTCCGCAAGCATTGAAGGGTCCACCGCGGCCTGCCTCAGGAGCCTCCGGCGCGCGTCAGCCGCCCAGGCGTTGGCCTTCGGGTCGATCGTGAACAGGGCGGGCTCCAGGAGGACCAGGGCCTTCACCTTGTCCGGAAAGCGGCGGGCGAGCTCGAGGGCAATCTGGCCGCCCGTGCTCCGTCCGATCACCACTGCGGGCCCGGCATGAAGGGCGGCAAGGAGGGCGGCTGCATCGTCCACATGGTGGATTAGATCCATGGTCTTGAACGGTTCGGGGGGCGCGCTGCGGTAAAAGCCCCTGCGGTCGTAGATGATGCACCGGCCGTGCTTGGCGAGTTCAAGGGCGGCGTCGGCCCACATGGCGGCGGAGCTGGGCGTTCCGTGGATGCCGAGGATCGGCACCCCTTCGCCGTGTTCTTCGTAATAGAGGTCGACGCCGTTGACGCTCACTCTGGGCATGCCCCCAGCCTAGAACTCCTGAATCTTTCCGTACAGGCCGATGGAGGCCGACGACCTCGGCTGACCTGGTTCGATTCCAGCCCGCTGGTGCAGCCACCTACTGACCCATAAGGATGCGGCACAGCTCTCGAGCACCCCGCACTGACGCAAGCGTGATTGCATGGAGCCATGACTGTGGCTCCTCCCGACTCTGTCACTCAGGATCTCCGAACGCTCCCGAGCATCCCGCCCCGAAGACCGCCCTCACCGGGCACCTCAACGCCCACGACCTGCTCGGCGTCATGGACCTCGGGGCGCCCGAGACCGAGTACGACGCGGAGATGGAGGACTTTGCCCGGCTGATTGCCGAGCGCGAGACCATCACCCCGGATGTTGTGGCCACGGTCTGGCACAGGTGGTTCGGGAACAGTGCCGGGGAGGCCGCGGGCGAGCCGGAGCCGCCTACGCCGGCCATGGAAGCCCTGGCGGCTGATTTTCAGGCGGTCGCGGAACACTTCACGCAAACGGCATAGCCCGTCCGGCTATTTTGGGGCGGGGGGACTTGCAGGCGATCCCGTCGCCGTCGGAATCCAGTTGTTTCGTGTAGCCGGGTTCGCCTTCCTTGAAGGGGCCCTGGCCGCCGGCCCACACGTCGTTGCAGCTCGTGTAACGAAGCGTCCGTTCCGGGACGGGTGTCGCCCTGGCGGTCCCGGGTTTCGTGGAAGCAGTCGCTGTGGCCGACGGTTCCGGCTCGGATGCGGTCGTTGTCACTGGGGCTGCTCCGCGGACTGTCCCGTCCGGGATCACGGAGAGGACGGCGCCGGCGGTCATGCCCAGGATGAGGAGCCCTCCCGCAGTCCATGCCAGGGGGCTGACCCTGCTGCGCCTAGTTGTCGGGGTTGCGAGCTCTGAGTCGTTCTGGTCGATGATAGGCACTCTCCAGTCCATGCGTAGAAGGCCGGGCAACGGCGGCTGACGGTCGCCTTGGTAGCCGTCGTAAGACAGTGCAACCAGCGGCACAAAGCGTCAAGCCTGTCAGGCCGGTAGAGTCAGCGCAAAGCACCGACCGGAATGGGGAGAACCGATGAGGCTTGAAGGCTGGCATGTCATGGTGTTTCTGGCGATGCTGCTGCTGGCCGTCGCCGTCGTCGTTGCAGTGACTCTCGTCGTCCTCTGGACGGTGCGCCTAGTAAGGAAGCGGCAATCCGGCGGCGGCCACGGCCTTCCACCGAACTAGATCATAATGATCGACGGGGACGATTCCGTGACTGTCTCGAGGCGGGGCCCCTGCCCCGAATGAGGAGTGGTACTGATGTACCGGGGCGGGCTCCCCGGGCAGCGCATCGCGGAGCTAGTCGGCGTTTCTGCCTCAACACTGAACCATCACCTGCGCCTCGCGCGCGCCGCGGACCCGGAGCTGCGGCCTGCCCACGAGGAGGCCGTCAGAGCGACTCCTTCCAGCGTGACGGCGGCCGCCTGGAACGGATGCAGGAGCTCGTGAACATGATCCAGGATACGGGGCGCTACCGTCCCGGAACGCGGCCAGCACCTCGGAACGGACCCTGGCCGTATGGCTTCAGCACCGCCGGGCCGACGCCGGGCCGGCCGACTGGCCCCGGCCGTCCGCGAGGGCCTGGCGGTGCCTGACTGGGAAGGGAAACCGCGCGTCCAGGCGGACGAGCAACGGTGGTGGGAGCGGCTGGCCGCGCTGAAAGCGTACCTGGCCGCCGGGAACGACTGGCCGCGGCACAAGGTGACCGTGACCGGCGAGGAACACGAGCTCGGCGTCTGGCTGCACGGCCAGCGGATCAAGCAGCGCCGCAGCCAACTCGACCCCTACAAGACAGCGGCCCTGGACGCCACCGTGCCGGGGTGGCGCGTCGGCAGGAAGCGCGGCCGGCGGCCCGCGGCAGCTGCGTGGCCTGGGCGTCCTACTGCTGCCGCTGAGCTCTTCCGTCATGGGATGGGGAAGTTTTTTTCAGCCGGCCGTTGCTCCATCCGATGAGCACCCCTGTCAGGAGGAGTGTCATCGCCATGTAGCCGGCGGCCAGATAACCGAGCTTTGACCCCGGGGCGACGGTGCTCCCCTCGGGGAACCGCGCCGCGTAGTCCTTTGGACCACCGAAGGCTTCTTCGGGGCGCGCGCCTGTGTCCTGCAGGTGGCTCTGGAGTTCCCGGAGCACATCGGCGACCTTGTCTTCGCTGAGCTTGCGCTTTCGCAGTTCACGACACTTCCTTATGCTGGTTCCGCCGAACCGAGAACAGATACACAGGAGCGGCAAGGAGTTGCCCTGCCACAGACCCGGCACATGCCCCTGGTTCATCGCCCATAATCGGGGATTAAAAAGTTCGTGAATAGATGCAAAACCGTTTCATTATCGTCTCCGAATCTTGCTTGTTTGCCGTCATCTGGGCAGCACAAACTGAACGCATCACACCGCACCTGAACGGGGGCGGAGGTGACACGCAACTACTGGCCATGGGGCCATCACGTCCAGTGGACGTCTTCACTCGCAATCCCTTGAGCAAGCAGGATGTAAATGAGCATCAATTTCCGGGCACCGTGGGGACGGCTGCCCAAGCATTCCGGACCCGGAAACGGGATCCTCGCCCGCGGGACCATGTCCCAAACGCTGCCGAATCCCGCGCGGCCAAAGCGCCGGCGCATCATGGCGAAGGTGCCTGCCCTGCTGGCGGCCCTGGCGCTGACCGCAGGACTGGGACTTGTTGTGCCCGGCACCGCCTCTGCGGCCTCCTTCTGCGGAATCACTTGGGGTTCGCTGGCCAAGTCGACCGCGACGCTGGCGTTGGGTCCAAGCCAGGACCCGATCACCAATATCCGCTCCGGGCGCCACGCCTGCTTCGACCGCCTGGTGGTGGACGTCAACGGCGAGGCCCCCAGATACACCGTGCGCTATGTCAGGGCCGTGACACAGCACGGGTCCGGCTTTACCCTTCCGCTGCGGGGCGGCGCGTTCATCGATGTGACAGTCATGGCACCGGCCCATGACCAGAACTACAACCCGACCTACACCCCGGCGAACCGGGACGAAGCGGTGAACGTTGCCGGCTTCCAGACCTTCCGCCAGGTGGCCTTCGCCGGCACCTACGAGTCTGTAACGCAGATCGGGCTGGGCGTCCGCGCACGGCTGCCGTTCCGGGTATTCACGCTGGCCGGCCCGGGCAACGGGTCTCGGCTGGTGATCGATGTAGCACATCGCTGGTGACGCCTGAGACTAGACAGCCCAGCAGGGGTGCTGAAGAACGACGGCGGCCGCGCCGGGTTCCGCATAGTGGGCGGGCTGTTAGGGCGCGCACCAAGGCAGCTGGTTTAAGGGTGGGGGTTGCGGGATCCGCAGCCCCCACTTTCCCGTATAACCATGGGGGCGGCTACTCCCTTTGGCCAAGGAACTGAGACGCCGACGTCATACAGGGTGAGCTTTGCATTCATAGCTACGTTTCCAGCCAGCGACTCCGCCGATGGACGTGAACCCATCGCATCCGCAGCTGGGCGGTGGCCCGGCTCAGCCCTTCAGGGACGCGGCGAATTCAGCGTCGATCGTCACCGCGAGCGAGATCTGCCGGGAGGCGACGTCGTCCGGGTCTTCCGGCTCCGGGGCGCACTTCTCGGCGGCGAACTCCGGTGATGCGGCCAGCTCGTCCGGGTCAGCGCCGAACGGCAGCGACCCGAGGTAGGCGGGGGGTAGCGTTTCCGCCAGCCGTTGTGGAATTCGAGCCTTCGGTGAAGGCGATGGTGTCGGCCTCCGAACCGAAGATCCGCAGCTCGAGGGTTTCGCCGGCCGGGGTGGTGGCGGTGCTGCGGGACAGGGGTCGTAGACGATGGTGTCGATGCCAGTCAGATCCAGCTGTGCAGGGTCGGGGGCGAGGGGATGTGGATGGGAGGGGCCGCGTTCAGGGAAGGGCCTTCGGGGCGGGTGACGGCGGTGAATGTGCCGTCGCCGATGGGCGGGTGCTTGGCGTATCAAAGCTCTGGTTGGTCATACCTGGTGTGTGCGGCGCACAGGCAGAAACGGCCGCTACAGGTGCTGAGGTCCAGGCCGTACCCATTGTTATGCAGCAGGCCTGAAGTTAGCATTGGTTCCGACACGAGGAGGTGCGTGGTGCTCGACGAGCCGGACCTCATGCACGCCCTGCGGCGGCACTGGGAGTACTCAGGCAAGGACGAGGACGTCTCCCACGAGATTTACCACGATGACGCGGTGCTGGAGTTTCCTCAATCTGGCGAACGGTTCGAAGGCGTGGAGAACTTCCGCGAATGGCGACGGCAGTATCCGGCGAGGCTCAAGTTCCACACTCGACGCATCACTCATCGTGCCGACCTGGTCGTCGTAGAGAACCTGATCAGCTACGACAGCGCCCCATGGATGTACAGCGTCAACCTGTTGGAGTTCAGGGGCGACCGGGTGGCGCACGAGCGGATCTACATCATGGATGGCTGGGAGGCCGCCGAGTGGCGCACCCCCTGGCGCGCCGAACGGTCCGCAGACCCGCCGCCTCCACCTCCCTAGCCCGACAGCTGTACCCGCAAAGGGCTGCCCTGGTTACAGCGGAAACTCAGGCATCGGCGTACTGCGGCTGCGGGGCCATGGCGTTGCCGGTGGTGTGAACGTCATCGGCGTCGATGTCGGCGTCGTAGACTTCGCGGAGCCGGCTGTCGATGGTCCGGGTGTGCACCCTCGTGGGGCCACCGCAGACAGCGCCAGCACCGCTGCCATGACGGCTTCCCACCACTCGAGCTTGAACACTCCGGTGGTCCGGAAGCGGATGCTGCCGAGCAGAAATCCACAGGCCGCAGACGTGGCGAGAGTGATCATGAAGAATCCCGGGTGGATGTGGACCGGCCAGGAGCCGGGGCGGGAAGGAAGCTTCATCCTCCTCATGTTTCCGGCAGCCGGAGCCCCTTCTCCCGCATGCCCTTCCGTCGGACTTGCATCTGCGCTTTGAATAGGGTGTGACTACTCCTCCCGCCGGTTCGGCACTGCCCATCGTCTGCACCAGCCGACGCCCGACTGCCACCCCGCCCCACCCTCTCGGCACGCTCCTCATCACCGGCGCCGCAGGGACGGTCGGGACCATCGCCGCGGCAGCACTCCAGGGCCGGTTTCGACTCGTCTCCCTCGATTTGAAGCCGCCGGCTGAACCGGAACTCTTCGATGTCATCATCGGCAGCGTGGCCGACCGCGACCTGGTCTTCTCTGCCACAGCGCGGGCCGACCACGTCCTGCACCTCGCCGGCGGCGCCCCGAAAGGCTGGGACGGACTCCTGGACGCGGAGCTGGGCGGTACCCGCAACGTCATCGATGGGGCCCTCGAATCAGGATGCGTGCGGGTCGTCCTCGCCTCCAGCAACCATGTCTCCGGATGGCATGAACTGGACCAGCTGGCCGGCGCAGCCCTGTCCCAGGCGGCTCCGTCGGATCCACTGCGTCCGGACGGCCTGTACGCGGCCAGCAAGGCGTTCGTCGAAGCCCTGGGCCGCTCGGCGGCCGAGTGCTCCGGCCTGCCGGTGTCAGTGTTGCGGATCGGGACCATGCGCGTGGTCGATGATCCCCGAGCCTTGGCCGGCAGCCGGGCCTTCCGCTACATCGGAAGCCCGGAGCAGGTGGTCGCCCGGATGGAGCGCACCTGGCTGTACCACGAGGACTTCCGCCGGATCCTGCTTGAAGAGTTTGCCGCCAAGGAAACGTTCAGGCTCCGGTACGCCGTCTCCGGCACCAACTCCCCCTGGTCTACCGAGATCCTCAGCTGGACTCGGCAGCTGCTCCGGCAAAGGTAGCCTGTTCCTGATCACCAGGCGCGGACGAGAGGAGCCGGGAGGCCTGGTGAAGAAGGCCCGAAGTACTGAAATTGCGAAGAGCCGTGCAGTCTACGAGGCGCTGCACGCGTGCCGGACCGAATACAAGGCAGGGCTCGCCGAGAAAGACCCGGACCTCAATGCCCCTGCCGCAGCCAAACTCAGCGGGTCCAACCCGCGCAACGGATCCCTCGTCGGCCACACCGTCTGACCGCTCGCTGGCCACACCGCGAGGCCACCGGCGAGCACGGCAGCCAAACCAAGCGGCCATGGAAGGAGTGGTTCCCATGCGAATGCCAGAATCATGGCCGGTAGCGCGGACACCAGCCCCACACCCGCCCACTGGGGCAGTCGCCCCCTGAGGAGGGCCTCCACGCCGAGCATGAACACTCCAATAAGAACGGTGAACAAGCCCGCCAGCAGAGCCAGCCACGCAGCCGTCTGCGACCGCGGCCGTCATGCCCGCAGCTCTGTCACTGCTCACGACGTCCTTCCCGGAAGGGTCGCTGCGGGACAAGGCACTGGGCCTGAACGGACTACTGGTTCGCGGAAGCTGCAGAGGCACGGCTGGGAAGCGAACTTGAATTCGCTGCCCTGGAGTCCGCCCTGGCCTCCGCCGGGCATCTCCCGTCCCACGTGTATGTGGCGCTGAAACTGTCCCCGGCCACCTGCCTGGATCCCCTGCTGCCGGGGTTGCTGGAGGAATCCCTGCTCGCCCCGGACCGCATGGTCCTCGAACTCCCCGAAGCCCTGACTGAAGAGCAGCCCGTAGCCCTTATCGCCGCCCTGACACCCCTGCGACAGCGCGGAGTCCGGCTCGCGATCGACCATACCGGTTCGTACTTCAACTCGATCCGCCACATCAGGCAACTCAAACCCGACATCATCAAGCTGGATCGCAACCTCATCGCCGGAATCGACACGGACCCCCTCCGCCGCGCCTTAGGCGAGGCCATGGTCGGCTTCGCCGAGCAGCTCGGAGCAGCGCTTATCGCCCGAGGCATCGAAACACTCGATGAACTGGCAACTGTCGCCGGTCTCGGCGCGACAGCCGCGCAAGGCTACTTCCTCGGCCGACCCACCACACGGCCCCAGGACTGGGCCGGCTGGAAACACCCGGATCCTGCCAAAACCGGACCCGAAACTTCTTCCCCACTTGCTTCGATCTGGTTCTGACCGCCAGCCCTGGCCTCGGCCAGCGTCGCATCTCCGGTGCGCAGGAGTGCGGCGGCGGATGCCTGCAGCGGTCCGGTATGCCGTGTCCAGGGCCGCTTCCGCCGTCGCGATCACTGCCGCCAGTGCCCGCAACCGCTCAAGTTCGGAATTCATCAGGAATCGCCGTCCTTTCGCTGGACCTCGCGGGGCCGGGAGGGACAGGACGTCTGCCCCTCCGGGTGCACCCGGAGTCGGACCCGGAACTGCAGGTACAGGGGGACGAGGCCACCATGAAGGCCTGGCCCCCTGTTTAGGCCATCTGGGGTTGTGTTGGCGGCTGCCCCCGGCAGTGCCGGGGGCAGCCTTACCCGAAGGTGCGGTCGCTTGCTGCCGGTGCGCTGTCTGGCGCTGTGGCGTGCACAGAATGGCGAATCGCCCCAAATGGCAGTCGGCAAAGCGTCCGGACCTCCCGGCCCTGCGGGGGAACTAAGCGGCGACCTGGTGCTGTCCCCCCTGGGTTTCGATCTCGATCTTGCGCGGCTTGGCCTTCTCGATGACCGGAATGCGTAAGGTCAGAACACCGCCGGCGTAGGTTGCCTTCACGTTCTCAGCATCCAGGGTGTCCCCGAGGATCAACTGGCGGCTAAACACACCGCGCGGCCGCTCCGACGCGATCAATTCGGTATCCTTGCCTGCCGGATCGGGACGTTCAGCCCGTACCGTCAGGACATTCCGTTCCACATCCAGTTCAACTGAATCCACATTCACGCCGGGCAGATCAAAGGCCACCACGAATTCCTGGTCCTCCTGCCACGCGTCCATCGGCATCGCTGCCGGCCGCGCTGCCGTGCCGAGGACCTGCTGGGCCAGCCTGTCCAGCTCGCGGAACGGATCGGTTCGCATCAACATGGCTTCCCTCCTCGAAATGAGACAGTCCAACACATTTCCACCATCAGCCGATCTGTATTGGCTGATATAGATTTTTTAGCACCGGCGGGAAGAGTCTTCAAGGGTTTGGAAAGGTTTTTTTGCCTATTTCCGGCGTCAGGAGCCCTGGACGGAGGTCCGGCAGCCGTCCGGATGCGCCGCGCGTGGGGTATCTTTCCGAAATTCTGCCAAGGCTCGTTGCCAGAGGGAACGCATCCGGGGAAACGCGCTGCACAGGTGAGGTCGGGGGCTACGGTCGGCGGTCGGCGTGCGGTAGCCCGTCCGTGGTCGATGCGGACAGGCTCGAACGCGCCCTCACTAGGCGTTTCGGCGGCTGCCCAAGTCACAGAATGGTCAGGAATCGGCAGGGGATATTTGAATGCATATGTGGTTTCCCCTGTCATCGACAGCTGGCCCCGATGACCCTGACTGACCCGTCGAGGGTGCTCGCAGGCGTCTGGAGGTCCCGTCTACGGCTACCGTGGCAGCAATCAGGGCCCGTCTGCTGATCCTCCGGTATATTTGGCTTCGCTGTCTTCAGCCGGATCATCCTCCTCCGGCTCGAAGTTCGATTTTTCGGGCGTCGTCGCGGCCCGACGCCGTCCTTCGACTTCGGTATGGCGCTTCCGTCTTCCGGGGAACCGCTATCGTCCGGGTCCTGCTCCGCAGGAGCTGCTCGGTCCTTGTTTATGGGCGTCCCTTCTCGCGGTCCGATGGCACACATCAGCCGCCATTCCTTGCAATCTAGGCCTGCCTTGGTGTGCACGTGATGCCGAAAACCTGCCAAATCGGCCAAATAAGCCAAAACGGTTTATCATCCCTGCGACGACGACTCTAGGGCCGCGCAAACCTTTTGCGTCAAGACCGGGAAACAATCCCAATGTGGCCCTTGACACGCCCGAGCGATTAATCCTAGGGTGTTGCCAAGTCGTTTTGGCAAAACGATTATTCACCCCACAGACCGTCTCGCCATTCCGTTCGAGAGAAAGTGAGTCGACAGCGATGTCCACTCGAAAGACCATCAACAGGTTCGCCACCATCGGCGGCATCTGCACCGCCGTCGCACTTGCCGCCACCGGCTGCGGCGCAGGGGGCCCGACCACCTCGGGTAGCGCCGCCAGCACCGTCAACGTCCTGGTGGAGGCCGGCGGACACGCCGAGCTGACAGGCGTGGCCGAGCAGTGCAAGAAAGACGCGGGAATCGACGTCAACTTCGTCGAACTGCCCTATGACGGCATGTTCAACCGGCTCTCCAGCGAGTTCTCCTCCGGCAACGTCTCCTTCGACGTCGCTGCACTGGACTCCGTGTGGCTGCCCAGCTTCAAGGACGCCATCCAGCCCATCGACGATCTCTTCACCGACGAGGCCAAGAAAGACATTTTCCCGGCCCTCGTCAAGGAAGCCAACGTGGACGGCCACTTCATCGGCATGCCCGCCTGGACCAATGCCGAAATCATCCTCTACCGCACGGATCTCTTTGAAGACGCCGCGAACAAGGCCGGCTTCAAGGCAAAGTACGGCTACGACCTCGCGGCACCCACCACCTGGCAGCAGTACAAGGACATCTCCGAGTTCTTTACCAAGGACGGCATGTACGGAACCGACGTCAAGGGCGGCGTCGAGACCGAATGGCTGGCCCACGTGCTCCAGGCCGGTTCCCCGATGGTCCTGGACGAAAACAACAACGTAGTCATCGACAACGCGGCCCACAAGGAAGCACTGGACTTCTACACCAGTCTGACCAGCTATGCGCCTCCGGGTGCCGCCCAGGTGGACTGGGCCGCTGCCCAGAACCTGTTCAACCAGGGCAAAACCGCCATGACCCGCTTCTGGGCCCACGCCTACCGCCAGATCCCCAAGGACGCACCGGTTGCCGGCAAAGTGGGCGCGGCCCCGATGATCGGCGGCAGCGCAGGCGTGGCAGGCGTTCCGGGTCCCTGGTACCTCTCAGTCCCCAAGGCCACCAAGAACACGGACAACGCCAAAAAGTTCGTCAAGTGCGCCTACGACTACAACAGCATGGGCATCGAGTCCAGCCTGGGCCTCGCCTCGCGCATCTCGGCATTCGAGAAGTACCAGGACAAGGACGGGTACGAGAGCTTCGGCCCGCTGATCAAGACGCTCAACGGTGCCGCCACTGCCACCCGGCCGGCAACGGAAAAGTGGCAGCAGATCGTGGACACCGTCCTGGTGCCCCTCCTCCAGAAGGCCGTGGCCGGCGGGGACTCCGCAGCCCTCCTGGCTGACGCCAAGAAGCAGATCCAGGACCTCCTCAAGTAAGACTCCGCGGCCGGCACCTGCCCAACCGGTGCCGGCCGCGGCCCCAACAAACAGAAGAGAAAACCGTGCGCATCTCCGATCGCCGCTTCGCAACGTATCTGATGGCCCCGGCAGCATTGTTCCTCGCCATCTTCGTCGCCTACCCGCTGTTCCGCCTGGTGGCCGACAGCTTCTTCAAGATCTCGCCCATCGCCGGCGGACCCCGCGACTTCGTGGGTCTGGACAACTACTTCCGGGCCTTCGCTTCCGAGGCGTTTATGGGCGCCGGCTGGCGGACCCTCGCCTACACCCTGGTGGTGGTCACCCTCGAATTCGCCCTCGGGCTGGGCATGGCCCTGCTCTTCACCATGCTGGGCCGCAACTCCCAGATCTGGCGGACCGTGTTCCTGTACCCGCTCATGATTGCGCCGATCGTGGCAGGCCTGCTGTGGAAGTTCCTCATGATCGACAACTTCGGCCTGATCGGGACGCTCATGCACCAGGCCGGGATGCTGGCCAACCCCAACCAGATCGGCTGGCTGTCCGACCCCAACATCGTGCTGTTCTCGGTGGCCATTCCGGACATCTGGCTCACCACGTCGTTTATGTGCCTGGTGCTCTTCGCGGGCCTGCAGAACATCCCCGGTGACCTCATCGAGGCGGCCCGCCTGGACGGCGCCCGTGCACCCGCCATGCTGTTCCGGATCATCCTGCCCCTCCTGCGGCCGGTCATCGCCGTCGCGCTGGTGGTCCGCGGCATCGACGCAGCCCGCGCCTTCGACACCATCCTCATCCAGACCAACGGCGGACCCCAGTCCGCCTCCGAAACCATGAGCCTGCTGATTTACCGCACCATGATCCGCTTCGGCGATCCCGGACTGGCAAGCGCCATGGGCACCATTTATCTGCTGGCCATGCTCGCCGTCGCCTTCTTCGCCGTTTCCACCATCTGGCGGCCAGGAAAGGACAACTGATGAGCCTCGCAGACCCCCGCCTTCAAGGTCCAGCCGCAACGGAGACCACCATGCCAACCTCAACAGTGACTTCCCCAGTCAGCACCAAGGCGTCGGACGGCAACGGCGCGCGCCGCCGCCGCTACCACGCGGAGGGCCTTGAGGCAGGCAAGCGCAGCACCAGGACGCTGCTCTGGATCCTCCTCGCGGCGGCCATGATCCTCTACGGCTTCCCGTTCCTCTACCTGCTTTTCACGTCGTTCAAGACACCGATCGACACCATCGCCGTCCCGCCCACCATCCTGCCCAGGGAATGGACCCTGGAGAACTACACCAACGCCCTGGGACGCAGCGGGGTGCTGGCCTCCTTCATCAACAGCGCGCAGACGGCCATCATCAGCACGGTCCTGTCCCTCGTGCTGGCGGTTCCGGCCGCGTACGGCATCACCCGGTACAAAACACCCAGCGGCCGCGTTTTCATCATGGCGGCCCTGGTCACCCGCATGGTGCCGCCGGTGGCCATCGGCATCCCCCTCGCATCGATGATGTCGGCAGCGGGACTTGCCGACACTCCGATTGCCCTGTCCATCGCCCACACCACAATCTCGCTGCCGCTTTCCATCTGGCTGATGTCCAGTTTCTTCGAAGCCGTGCCGCAGGACCTGGAGGAAGCGGCCACCGTGGACGGTTGCAGCAGGCTCGGAGCCCTGTGGCGCGTGGTCATCCCCGTGGTGTCCGGCGGCATCGCGGTCACGGCGATCTTCGCCTTCCTCGCCTCCTGGAACGAATTCCTGTTCGCCCTCCTGATGACCGCCGTCCGGTCCCAGACCACCCCAGTGGTGATCGCAAACTTCCAGACCCAGTTCGGCCTGGACTGGGGATCCATGACGGCACTTGCCGCCGTGTACTCCATCCCGGTCATCCTCCTCACCCTTCTCTTGCAGCGCAAGATCGTCGCAGGCATGACGCTCGGCGCCGTCAAGGGCTAGACCACCAACAACGAAACGAACAACACCCCGCACGGGAAAATCGAAAGGTACGCAATGGAACATGGAATTTTGGCAGCCAATTAGCCCGCTCAACGGCCTGGCACAAGGGCAACGACTATTCCTCGGCAGCCTACTGGTACCAGACCGGCAAGCACGCGCACCACGAAGAGCTGCCTCCGGTCGAGGAACGGCTTCCTCGCCGCTGGCCCGAACACGGCCTCTGGGACGAGTAAACCCGGCCCCTCAAGAGCAACACCAACCATAAGAACGTGGGAGACAGATGAGCAACAAGAACATCGGCATTAAGGACGTGGCCGTCGCCGCCGGCGTCTCCGTGACAACTGTCTCCCACGTACTCAACGAGGTTTCCTACGCCCGAATCAGCCCCGAAACCAGAGACAAGGTCAGGACCATTTCGGAGCAACTAGGCTATGGCCCCAACCGCCTTGCCCAGGCCCTTCGCACCCAGAGGACCGGCATGCTAGGTCTGGTCAGCGAGGATATCGCCACCACGCCCCACGCCGGCCGGATCATCCTCGGTGCTGACGAGGCCGCCAGAGCCCGGGGGTACAACCTCATGATCATCAACACCTCCGGCTCGGCCAGCCTCGAATCCCGGCAGGCCGACGTCGAGAACCTCCTGGAGCGCCGGGTGGACGGAATCCTCTACGCCACCATGTACCACCGCAACGTGGAGCTGCCGGCCAACCTCGGCAGTGTGCCCTCCGTCCTGGTCGATTCGGTGGCCACCGGTGGAAACATCACAGCCGTGATTCCGGACGAAGAAGGTGGTGCACGCGCCGCCGTGGGCGCGCTCCTCGAAGCGGGCCACACCCGGGTGGGCTTCATCAACAACACCGATGATGTCCCCGCAACCCGTCAGCGGCTCCAGGCGTTCCGGGCCACGCTGACCGAAGCAGGGCTCGACGGCGACGCGGCACCTGTCGAGTCCGAGGTCTCCGAGGTGCAAGGCGGCTATGAAGCGGCCCGGCGGATCCTGGCACGCGAGGACCCGCCCACCGGCTTGTTCTGTTACAACGACCGGATGGCGATGGGAGCCTACCGCGCCGCTGCGGAGTTGGGACTCACCATCCCCGCTGACCTTTCAGTCGTCGGCTTCGATGACCAGGAACTGATCGCCGCCAACCTTCACCCGGGCCTCACCACCGTGGCCCTGCCTCACTACGAGATGGGTGCTTGGGCCGCCGAGCACCTGATTGACGCCGTCGAGGGAAAGACCGACCTTACCCTCATGGCACTTCACCCGACCATTCTGAGCTGCCCCCTGGTGCGCCGCGATTCCATCACGGCGCCCCGGCAATAGGCAGCCAGCCCCTTCCACTTCCCAAGAGGAACGCCAGACATGTCCAGTTGCCTTGATGCCGCACGCCAGGAAACAGCCACGGCCGGAACCTCCGGGTTCCGGCCTGCCATCCACTTCACGGCAAGGGATACCTGGCTGAACGATCCCAATGGCCTGGTTTTCCACGACGGCCTGTACCACCTCTTCTTCCAGAACAACCCGTACGGCAACGTCTGGGGCAACATGTCCTGGGGCCACGCCACCTCCCGTGATTTGCTGCACTGGACGGAACACCCTGTTGCCATTGCCTGCGACGAGACAGAGGACATCTTCTCAGGGAGTGTCGTAGTCGACCACGGCAGCACGTCCGGTTTCGGCACGGCGGACGCACCTGCCCTCGTAGCCATTTACACCAGTGCCTACAAAGCCGCGTCCGAACACAGCGGCACGCAGGCCCAGTCTCTGGCCTACAGCACAGATGCAGGAATGACGTGGCGAAAATACCAAGGAAACCCTGTCCTCAGCAGAAACTCCGCGAACTTCCGCGATCCCAAAGTCTTCCGCTATCAAGGGGACCAAGGTGCCTGCTGGGTCATGATCGCCGTCGAAGCGCAGCACCAAAAGGTGGTCTTCTATCGTTCGGAAGACCTCAAATCCTGGGACTTTCTGAGCAACTTCGGCCCGGCCAACGCCGACGCCGGCGAATGGGAGTGCCCCGATCTCTTTCCCCTGGCGGTGGACGGGGACCCGGACAACATCAAATGGGTACTGATCGTAAACATTAACCCCGGCGCAGTGGCAGGAGGTTCCGGCGGCCAGTACTTCATCGGGCACTTCGATGGCGCACGGTTCCTCCCGGACGCCGGTTCACTCGCTGCGCCAGCAGGACTGGCCTCCCTCCCCGACCCCGAGGCGGGCCCTGCAGCCTTGCAGCAATGCCTGTGGCTGGACTGGGGACGCGACTGCTACGCCTCCGTATCCTTTAGCAACACCCCGGATGACCGGCGTATCATCATCGGCTGGATGAACAACTGGGACTACGCCAACGAGCTGCCCACCGCCCCCTGGCGGTCCTCGATGACCCTCGCCCGCGAAGTGCGCCTCACAGCAGTCAACGGCTCCGCCCGTCTGATCCAGCAACCGGTCCTGGCGGACCCCTGCGCAGGAGAAGAGCTGGCTACTGCCAAGGACCAAATGAACGCAGACACCTTTGAGCTGCGAAATTCAGCCCTCCGATTGCCGGATGCGGTACCAGGTAGCGCCCAAATCATCGAGGCGGAGATACTGCCCGGAAGCGCCGAACGTTTTGTTTTCCGACTCTTCGGAAGCAGTGACGGGAGCAAGGGCACCATTCTTAGCTACAACACAACCAGCGCCCAACTCATCCTTGACCGCAGACAATCAGGAAACACCTGCTTCCACGGGAAATTCGCTTCGGTCGAGTCAGCACCAGTTGACCTTGAAAACGGTGTGCTCAAATTACTCATCGTCGTGGACCGCTGCTCGGTCGAAGTATTCGTCCAGGGCGGCAAGGTCGTCCTGACTGATCTCATCTTCCCCGAAACCGAAAACCGGGAGAACTGGCTATCGGCTGAGGGAGGCGCGGCAACAATACTGAAGCTCGCGGTCTCAACACTCACCTAACCGCAGGCTGGAGGTAACGGCGGAGGGATGAGCCTCCGAGAATCTTCCTCATACCCTCAAACCAATATCCACCTCAGCCCGATGCCACGTTAGAAGTGCGCCTTTCGCGCTTCGCGCTGAATCCAGCTTGGTGACTCCATGAAAGGTCCAGAATGCCAACAGTCCAGCACACCGACGATTACCCCAAACCGAGCATTGATGTCGTTGTTGTCGGTGAAGCCCTCGTGGACATAGTTGTCTCTCCCCGAGGCACTGTGGAGCACCCCGGTGGATCACCCGCAAACGTTGCCTACGGACTCGGACGGCTGGGTGTGGACACCGAATTGTTGACCTCGATCGGCGACGACCGCTATGCCGCCGCTATCGAGAAGCACCTTCGGAGCGCCGGTGTTAATCTCTTGCCCGGTTCCAAGGGCCGTGGCCGAACCGCTACGGCGACTGCGATTCTGGCTTCCGATGGTTCAGCACATTATGACTTCGACATCCGATGGAACCTCCCGCGGATCGCTCCGGCGACCCTTCCCAAGGTCCTGCACACCGGCTCGATAGCTACCTTCCTGGCGCCGGGAGCGGCATTAGTAAGAGAGCTTCTCGAGCAATCACATCAGCGCTGTGTCGTCACCTACGATCCCAACATCCGCCCTGCACTGCTCGGCAGCCAATTTGAGGCAAAAACCATCTTCGAGGAACTCGTCTCGTTCACAGAGGTAGTTAAACTCAGCGACGAGGACGCACTGTGGCTCTATCCGCGGCTATCCCTGGAAGACATCTCAAAACGTATCCTTGAACTTGGGCCCGGGCTCGTCGTCGTCACCATGGGAGCGGAGGGATCCCTGCTTACAACGGGAGGCACGCGGGTAGTCGTTCCATCGGTTAAGTCTGCCGTGGTCGACACCATAGGGGCCGGCGACTCGTATATGTCTGCCCTGATCTACGGACTCCTCATGCGCGGGGCAGATGGGCTGGCACCGTCGGTGCTGGAGTCGCTAGGCCGCATGGCATCTAAAGCAGCGGCCATCACAGTACGCCGCCCAGGCGCTCACCCTCCAACGTCAGAGGAACTACGAGCGGAACTCCCGGAGTATCAACCGGTGGCCCAATGAAGCCCGGTGCAGGCGCCCTGGCATGTGCGATGACCGCGCAGGCGATCCACTACCGGGCCCCCGTAATCATCCGAATTATCATCCTGCAGCGCCACGTCGTGGCCGGCCTGACTCCCGGCGCCGTCAAGGGCTGAGAAACCACAACACAAAGGGAAGAACCTATGCCAAGCAACAACTGCTACGACGTGACTACGTGGCCCGTCGGCAATCCGTCCGAGGACGTCGGTGAAGTGATCAACAGCATCATCGCTGACATCAAGGACCGGCAGACTCTCACCGATGCGAACAATGGAGGAAAGCCAGGCGCGGTGATCTACATTCCGCCCGGGGACTACCACCTTCGTACGCAGGTGGTGATCGACGTCAGCTTCCTCAGGATCCATGGCTCGGGACACGGATTTACGTCGTCGAGCATCCGGTTCAACGTTCCCGAAGACGAATGGCCGGACTTGCATGAGCTGTGGCCCGGAGGGAGTCGCATTCTTGTCGACATTCCCCTCGGCGGAGACGGGGAGGAATCCAAGGGAGCCGCCTTCTACGTTGAGCGAAGCGGGAGCCCGCGGATCAGCTCGGTCGAGTTCTCCAACTTCTGCATCGACGGGTTGCACTTCAACTCGGATGGCTCGGGGATGCATCCGGAGAACACCTACGTCAACGGCAAGACCGGCATCTATGTCGCGAACGCCAATGACTCATTCCGCGTAACCGGCATGGGGTTCGTCTACCTTGAGAACGCTCTCACTATCTACAACGCGGACGCGCTTTCCGTTCACGACAACTTCATCGCTGAATGCGGAAGCTGCATCGAGCTGCGCGGGTGGGGACAGGCATCAAAGATCACCGACAACTTGGTCGGAGCAGGCTTCAAGGGTCACTCGATCTACGCCGAGAACCATGGCGGGCTCCTGATAACCGCGAACAACGTCTTCCCCCGTGGTGCGAGCAGCGTCCATCTCGACGGCGTCACGCGTTCAAGCGTCACCAACAACCGTTTGCATTCGTTCTACCCTGGGATGCTGATTCTCGCAGCGAATAGTTCCGAAAACCTCGTGGCCACGAATCACTTCCTGCGTGACCACGAGCCCTGGACGCCCTTCCTGGGAGTCGACAACGGACTGGACGACCTCAACGGACTTCTCTGTGTCAGCGGCAACAACAACTCTGTCATCGGCAACCACTTCTCCCAGATCATCGACTCACAGAGCATCCGGCCGACAGGTGCGACGCCTGTCATCATCCGGCTGATGGCGGGGGTTGGCAACTTCGTCTCCAACAACCATGTGGTGGCGATGGACGTTCACTCCAAGTCAAGTGATTCCTGCTTCTCGGCTCAGGTGGACGCTCTGTTGACGACCAAGGCTTCGGACAGCCTCGCCGTTACGGCCGTCATGGTCGATTCCGAATCAGCTCGGAATACGATCCTTGATTCCGGAAGTGACGCCCAAGTTATCGCAGATAGGGCTGTTAACGCCTTTAGGGCCACACCCACGGTCGGTTTCTAGGTGTATTAACCACAGACGTTAGTGACGGTCGGCGTGGTGTGGTGACATGAAGAAGACCTCCGAGTGGAGTGGGGCTTGTCTAGAGTCCAATTCCACAAACGGAGGTCTTCAATGTCCCACCCTAATGCTTTTCTCGCCCGCAGGGGACGGATCGAGCTGGCAAAGTGCATTGTCGAGGACGGCTGGCCGTTACGTCGGGCTGCAGAACGTTTTCAGGTCTCCGTCCCGACCGCGGCGCGCTGGGCCAGCCGCTACCGGGAGCTGGGCGAAGACGGCATGGAGGACCTCTCCAGCCGGCCGTCCCGGTCCCCGCGCCGCACTCCTGCCCGGCGGGAACGACGAATCATCGCGCTGCGGGTCAACCGCCGCTGGGGGCCGGCGAGGATCGGTTACCTGCTCGGTATCCACCCGTCCACCGTGCACAAGGTCCTCTCCCGGTACCGGCTTGCCAGGCTGTCGTGGCTGGACCGGGCCACGGGCAGGGTGATCCGCCGCTACGAGCACCAGAACCCCGGGGACATGGTCCACGTGGACATCAAGAAACTCGGCCGGATTCCTGACGGCGGCGGACACCGCGTGACCGGCCGGGCCGCGGGGAACCGGAACAAGACCGGCACAAACGCCAACCGCAGGCCCGGCTACGCTTACCTGCATAACGCAGTCGATGACCACTCCCGCTTTGCCTACACCGAGATCCTCTCTGACGAGAAGAAAGAAACCGCCGCCGGCTTCTGGGAACGGGCAAACGCTGCCTTCAACGCCGCCGGGATCACGGTGAGCCGGGTCTTGACAGATAACGGCTCCTGCTACCGCTCCCGCGTCTTCGCCCAGGCTCTCGGTGCGGACATCAAGCACAAACGCACGCGCCCCTATCGCCCCCAGACCAACGGAAAGGTTGAGCGGTTCAACCGCACCATGCTCGACGAATGGGCCTACGCGAAGCCCTACGCATCAGAGGCCGAGCGTGTTGCCGCTTTCCCCGCCTGGTTGCACCACTACAATCACAACCGAGGCCACACCTCACTCAAGGGTCAACCACCCGCCAGCCGTGTCACCAACCTCCGTGGGTAATACATCTAGGCGGCATGTGCACTTGTGGCCCAGCTTCACGGTGGAGCGCGATCGAACGAGCAATGCTCAGTTGAACTTGCCCGTCCTTGGTGTCAAGCTTGAGACGCCTAATGCGGGAGCTAGCCGTGGGAGATTTCCATCAGAAGGCCGATGCCGGTTTGGAGACCGTTCGAACGTCGCGGCGTGGCAGCGCCGAGAGCGCGCCCGGACGAGAAGTCGCCACTGGGACGGTGCTGGCGTTGCAGCATGCTGCAGGTAACCGAGCCGTCAGCGGGCTGATCGGTTCGGCACCTCTTCAGCGTCAGCCAAGTGGACCTGCAGCGAACATCCCGGCAGATCGTGGTGATCTCGAACGCGGGTTTTTCTCCGTCACCAAGAAGGTGACCTACGGCGTGCGAGTGGCGGGACCCCAACGCCCCGACGGCCTGTGGTTCGATCATCTCTTTGAGTCGCGAGCAGAAGCAGAGGCCTATGCGAAGTCAGTTGCTGCCAAGGGAGAAGGGGCAATTCGCGACTCCGCGGGGCTTCCTCGCGCCTTGCCCGCCAAGGCCCCCGGAGGCGCACCCGTGCCCGGAAACCCGGTCGTCAACGTCTATGTCGTCGAGGTGCCGGCCGGGACGCCAACCGTCGCGGGCGCCGTACGTTCCCAGCCCGAAAGCAGCGCTGCTCCGGGACTGCCGAAGTCCTATCCGGGAGGTGGACCGCAGACGGTGATCGCCGCGGGAACCAAGGAAACAGTCGTCAGCGTATTCCGCGTTAGCGGGGTTGTAACGCCTCCCAGCCACCAGCTTCCGCCGGCTGCAGTAACGAGTGGGGCTTCGGGGGCGGTTGCCACCGCTGAATCGAGAAGCCTGCTACCAGTCACTCTCCGTAGCGTGCTCCGCGAAGCCGTCGAAAGCGGACTACTGAGGGCCATGGCGCGAAACCTCGTACAGGGCTTGATCATAGGCGCGCTTGTCGGGCTTATCACTGCGTGGGCACATCGCGGCATCCTCGATCAGCGCCTTGCCAGGTTGGAAGCCGTCATCCGCGACCGGCTGGCTGAGGAACTCCCGTCGGGGTTGGAGAAGGCGCTGCGCCACCCGACCCAGACAATCTTCGCCTGCATTGTCCGGGTCTCCCACCCGAGCGGGATCTCCCTCGATCTTCGCGGCCGCGGCGAAGGTCCACCCGATGCCCGTCCCGAGCACGTGCGGGTGTTCTTCGACATGGAGCCGCACGACGGCGAACTCGCCCAGGGCAACAGCGGGGATTGGGTGCACTTCGAGACCTGGACGGAGTATGGCAAGTCTCTTCCGCTAGACACTTTGCTTGAGCAGGTGTCACCGCAGTTGCGCCAAAGCTTCACCATGGAGAAACAGCGGGCGCGAGAAGTGTTCTACTCCGAGCACCCTGGCCAGCGCCCGCTGTCGAGCGTCTCCTCCAAGCCGAGCGAGGACCCGGTCACTCCTAGTCGGCAGTAGAGCACCCACCCGAGTCAGAACGGCGACGGACGATCTTGCGACGAGCAGCAGCGCTGTGCCCGCCAGGCTGACGGTCGTGAATCGCTGAAGAAACCCGAGGTTGCAGTTTGGTGCCGGGTTGTCGTCCTGACGATGTCCCCAGAAGGTGTTGGGCGCACTGGTTGGCCCATGGTCGGGCCGTCATGCCATCGGGCGAGCTGACCGTGCGTTCGGCGCCGAGGGCAAGCGTCGACTTCGCCGACTTGATCTTGAACTTTGACAAGAGGACTGACGTTGCGCGTCAAGTTAGCGGACACCTACCTGACCGAACGGGGAAAGCAGTCGCCGTTCGGCATCGGGTGCGACAATGTCCCTGTGGCCAACTAACCTCCAACCTCACAGTCGGTCCGATTGGCAACCGTCGTGTGGGCGTAAAGAAACGGCCCGCACGCATCTGCGCACGGGGCCGTTGCAGGTTTCTAAGAGCTGACAGGGAACTCGAGTCGCCCAGCCGTCTCGTCTTGTGAGATTCCGTTCAGTATGGGGCCATTTCGGAATGTTGACCCCTGTGTTAGTGGGAAATCTTCGTTCACTTGAAAAAGCCGTTTGTTCCAACGCAGTTGGCCTTTTTTGTCGAAGTCTGTCAGCTCACACGGCTGGAGAGGACAGACCACGTGATCCCGCAAAGGACTTCGGGGATCCGCCGCTCCGTCTCTTCGGAGGAATCCCTGGCCCTCGCCCATATTTCAAGCAACGCGGAACGGCGCGCGAAGACAATGTTGGCTGAGGTTGGGGTCGTCAATCAGTTTGCGTGCGGCATCCTATTGGGCGGCGAAAAGCGGTTCCGGCTCCCCCATCTCGTCAGCACCACCCTCAATCCCGTTCAACTGTTCAATGAGCCGCAGCGCCTATGGGTATAGCCCAACCTGATGTGAGGTTTGCCGCCTCCGAGCGACGGACTAGGGTCACCATCCGCTTTTTTGGACGCCCTGGCCAAGAAGCCTTGAAATCCCCGGGCGCCCTTTAGCCACGTCTTCGGTCAGCTACACAAGCGGTGGTACTAATGGGTCAGAGTCCGGCGTTTCCCCCGGACGCTCTCGACGCTCCAGAAACAGAGGGCCAGCCCACAGAACACGGTCCCCACGCAAAAACGCCAGACCTCGTTCAATGCGGCCCGAAGGACGGCGCCAGACCCAGCAGCGGACCCAACACGAAAACGCTCAGCACGGCCGCCACCATCGCACAAGGGTCGGGCCGGGGTCAGCGCCACCCGAGCTGCGGCGCCACGTGCTTCAGGATCGAGTCGATGACGTGGGCGTTGTACTCGACGCCGAGCTGGTTCGGGACCGTAAGCAGCACGGTGTCGGCCGCCGCGATCGCCTCGTCCTCGGCCAGTTTCGCGACCAGCTCGTCCGGGGTGCCCGCGTAGGACCGGCCGAAAACCGCCCGGGTTTTCTCGTCGATGTTGCCCACCTGGTCGGAGCTGAAGCGGTCACGGCCGAAGTACTTCCAGTCGCGCTCCTCCGTCAACGCGAAGATGCTACGGCTCACCGAGACGCGCGGCTCCCGCTCGTGCCCGGCCTCCTTCCAAGCCTGCCGGTAGAGCTCGATCTGCTCGGCCTGCTGGACGTGGAAGGGCTTGCCGCTCTCGTCGTCCTTGAGCGTCGAGCTCTGCAGGTTCATGCCGAGCTGCGCGGCCCATACCGCCGTGGCGTTCGAGCCAGAGCCCCACCAGATGCGCTCTCGCAGGCCCTCCGAGTGCGGCTCTACGCGCAGCAGGCCCGGAGGGTTAGGGAACATCGGGCGAGGGTTCGGCTGCGCGAAGCCCTCGCCCGTAAGTACCTCGAGCAGGCGCTCGGTGTGCCGGCGGGCCATGTCGGCGTCGGACTCGCCCTCGGCAGGGGAGAAGCCGAAGTGGCGCCAGCCGTCGATGACCTGCTCTGGTGAGCCCCGGCTGATGCCCAGCTGCAGGCGGCCGCCCGAAATGAGGTCGGCCGCACCCGCGTCCTCGGCCATGTAAAGCGGGTTCTCGTAGCGCATGTCGATGACGCCCGTGCCGATCTCGATTCGGCTTGTCCGTGCCCCGATTGCGGTGAGCAGCGGGAACGGGGAGGCGTATTGCTGCGCGAAGTGGTGAACACGGAAGTAAGCGCCGTCCGCGCCGAGCTCCTCGGCCGCGACCGCGAGGTCGATCGCCTGCAGGAGCGCGTCCGACGCGCTGCGCGTGCCGGACTGCGGGTGGTCGGTCCAGTGGCCGAAGGACAGGAATCCGATCTTCTTCACATCAGGAGCCAACCCCGGGTCGATGGCAGGTATTCCTGGGCCGCGGCCTGACCGTCGGCCAGTTAGCTCCCAAGGGGTGATGCGGGACGAAGGGAGTCACCGCTGCTTCGGGCCGGCCCCAAACCTAAGGTTCTCGCCCCACTATGAGCTTGCCCCTAAAGCCCTTCCACGCGTGCCGCCAGCGCTGGGCAAAGTCCATTAGGTTGGCGCCCACGCCGGTGTCCCTGGAGACCATGACCGGCCCGTCGGGCGTGTCGAACCGGTTGCCGAAGTTGCTGTCCCGGGCACAGTCGTTAAGGTCGGTGCCGAACGACTTGTGCAGTAATTGGTCATCCCGATGATGCCCGTAGTGGGTCCTCGGGGTTAGACGCCGCGGATTCGTGGCGCCTGGGCGGGAAGACGCGCACAAGGCCGTCCCGGTCGCCGAGGCCGAGGACCTGAACCGGCTTCAATTGGTTTTTCAGCGGGCAGTGAAAGCCATTAACCGATAACGAGGTTACGGCTGTTCCAGCGCATGCATCCTAGGCACGTTGCGCCGCGGTTTACCACGCCCCACTCCCGGGAAATGATCCGGGTTGTTTCCAGATTGAAATTGCCGGTTTGAGCTCGTTGACGATGTGTCCTGAGGAGAGCGGAAAGATTCGACGAGAGACCTACACTGAGAGTACTCATTGGTGAGTCAAGATGGGCCGTTATGAACACTTCTGCCGCTGATCGTCGTTCGACCAGGAAGGCGTCCGCCAGCCGTGTCGCCTGGCTGGCCACGGCCTCTGGGGCTGCCACCGTGTTGGTATTCATCCCGATAGTGCTGGGTAATCCTTCCACGACAGACCCGGCCCCGGCCGGCTGGTTGGTCGCCATGCTTTTGGCGGCTCCCCTTACGGCTTATCTTGGCAGCCGCCGCCTTGGCATTCCGCTGAAGATTGCTCCTTCTTTCTTGGTCGGACTACCTCAACTGCCTCTGCTCGTATTGCTGTCCGGGGCCAGCGTTTGGCTTGACGTGCAGCGCGGTCACTTGCTCGCCGGTTCCGGAGAAGAATCCATGTCCTACGGAATAGGGACAACCGCCGCATTCATCGCTGGCATTATCCTGCTGATTCTGGTGGCCGCTGCCGCCATGCTCAGAACACGACGCCGCGCAACGAAAAAATAGTGGCCCAGACCGGCCCTTTTTGATCGGAGAGGATCATGCTCCAGGCCCTGCTGTGCAAGCTGAATATCCGCCATGAATGGCATGTCGAACACAACGAAGACGGCAGTCTATATAAGCGCTGCATACGTTGTGGCAGAGATGACGACCGCGGTGGTGGCGGGACCGGCGCCCCGGGAGCGTGGGCCGGTCCTACAGGCATGGGCTAATCCCGTCCCCGCGAAGCCACGGCCCGGCGCTGCGAGGAGTCAGCGCAGATGGCTGGCGCGGGCCTGCCGCGTGCCTCTGTGTCTGCACTGCGACAAGGAATACGCCCAAACCTGATACTCAGACCTGCCAGTAACGGCTGTGATTGATGCAATTTCGCCGGCCAAGGGCCCTATTTGAGACAGATCACGCTTACCCTCCGTACGACCCGCCCAGCAGCTCGATTAGCAGCCCGGCGAACGCGGCAGGAAGGGCAATGATCCCGCCAAAGAACGTCAACATAGCTGTCGCTGCCTGTGAGATTCGGCAGACCGACAAGCAGCGCTGCAGCAGCGACCGCAAAAGTCACCGGCCGTGCCCGGCCGCTTAAGAGCGACCATGCGGCGGACCCGACAGAAGCTGCCGCTCCCAAAGAAGATCAGCACATGTCCGGACCTTTCCCGAACGAAAGCGTCGGGGTATCCGAACAGGAAGAGTGTCATCAGCATTCCCCACGCTGCGAGGCCAATGGACGCCAGGACACCCAAAGCCCACAGCGCGGACATCATGCGGCAGTGAAGACTCATACGGCCAACTTACTAACGCCATCGGTTTAGAGGGATGCTGTCTTTGCGCTGCGGTCTCACAGGCGCGGGAGCCAGCTGAGGTCGCGGACCGTGAACGTCCGCCCGGACGTCACGTACTCGGTCATGACCCCGTACTTGGTGTTAACGAACGCAGACCCGGTGAAGCGGGGATCTTCAATGGCAGCCAGGGCAAGCCTGACTCCCTCGCCTTCCGCTTCAGCTCCCGCCACCCTGTGGTCGTCCGGGATTCCGCCCCAGATCCGCATGGACAACGGAAAGAACAGGGCGATCTCCGGTGGCAGGTAATCGTCCCGGTCCCGTGGCGTCTCCTCGATCTTTCCGTTGCGGTAATAAATCCTGCCGCCACGGGCAGGCGTGAACAACCAGGTCTTGTGATCGTCGGTAACCGTCCAGATCCTGTCGCTGTAGCTGTAGCTGACCATGACTTCGACTGACTGCCGGGCGCCACTTTCCAGGTTCACCTGATCGACGATGGCGCCTACACTGCGCTGCATTGAGGAGTTCCGCACGGCGGTCAGAATCGACAGCAGGGTTCTCAAAAGATTCATCCACAGCCGGCGTCCTTTACCTGGGAAACAGAGGGCAAGCTATTAGGAGTCAATCTATCCGGAACGGTGCCGATCTCTGAGAGCTGGCTGCTGAGCAACCGGCTTGTGCTGGGCCGGCTCCCCTCATCCGCCTGGATGTAGCAACCGATGGTGCAGAAGTCGATGACTCAGCCCGTGTCAGGATTCACCCCCGAAGCGTCAGGTCCGCGCGGGCTGCCTCCAGCATCTTCGGTTCGTCCTCCAGGACGTCTACCGGGCGGGCTCCTCCAAGAAAGCAGTTGGGCGCGCAGAGCACTGCAGCAGATGGGTGGCCTCCCACCGGGAGTCTCGGCCCAGCTCAATGACGCGGGCCACTCAGGACGCACCGCGCGGGTGCCGGGGTCGAGCTGGAAGCCCTGGTAGAGGATTCTGCCGCCGCGCCTGAAACCAAGGATCCGTCCTTTTTTGGCGAGACTGCGGGCCAGATTCCGGTTGGTCCTGCTGGCGCCGAGCAGTTCGGCAACCTCGGCACTGCCGAGAAGCCCGAACTCGCGGTCGATGGCGCGCCACCGGTTTTCCTCTGCCTGCACCGAACGGGCGAACTAGGGCTGGCCTCACGCCCCCGTTCAATATGTCGGATGACTTCGGCCAACGCGGCGGCAGAGCGGATCAGATTCTCTTCCTGCGACCTGAGCCGCTCCCTGATTTCAGCTTCATCCCGGGCATTCAGAGAGGCTGAATGACCAGTCATGGTGATCAACTAGTGCCGTCCGACTCCCCCTGGCCTGAGGACGCCGCTGCCATTCCAGATGCAGCACTTTGCGAACGAATCAGGATGGATTTAGGGCAGCTATCTTCACTCTTAGGTTGTCCCAGGCAAAGAATCCGACACCGTACTTTTTATCTTGTGGCCACCGACAACGAGTACCTGAAATCGACCTAATTGCGGATCTAGGTTCGTACCCGTGTCCAGCCCGTCCCGCCAGACGGGCTGGGACGTGAGGGAAGGATCTCAGCGCCTCGGTGCGGATGGCGCAGCAGTATTTTGGTTGCTCAGTTCCAGCGGCAGCATCGGCCTCGACACCACCAGGAGAACCGGGACAGACCGCTACAGACCCGTCCGGCCCACTCCGTACTTGGCCTGCTGCGGGGTGTAGCCCTCAAAGATCAGCTGATCAAACAGCCCGCCGCGGGAGAAGGCGGAGTATTCGAGGTAATTTTTGGCTGTTTTGGCGGCCTGCTCGTTCCAGTTGACTGTCACGCGGTCCACGGCCCAAGTCGCATCGGCGGTCGAATACTTCTCGAATTCCAGTTGCCTGATCAGACCGACGCGAGAGAAGGCGGAGTATTCGAGGTAATTTTTGGCTGCTTTGGCGGCCTGCTCCTTCCAGTTGACTGTCACGCGGTCCACGGCCCAAGTCGCATCGGCGGTCGAATACTTCTCGTACTCCAGCTGCCTGATCAGACCGGAGCGAGAGAAGGCGGAGTATTCGAGGTAACGAGCAGCTGTTTCCAGAGCGTTCCGCTGGCTGATCGTCCTAGTTTTGGCGGCGGCCTCAACACTGACCGTTCTGGTGACCCAAGGTCCGTAGGCACGGTTCTTGCCGTTCGCGGACTTTGCGATGGCCCGGATCTTCACCGTGTGCGTGCCGGCCTGCGCCACCGTGGCCCACTTGGCGCGGGACGACGCGGGGACCCTTGTAGGTTTTGGATCCGACCTTGATCTCGTATCCGGTGACCGCGCCGGTGACGGCCGGCTTGCTCCAAGTGACCTTCACGGTTTTGCCCTTGACGGAGGCCTCTACATTGACCGGCTGGCCGACCTTGACCGTGGAAGCCTTCGACAGGGGTGCCCTCACACTGTGCGAAGCGAGACCCGGCTGTGCATGGGCAGGCCCGGCCGCGCCGAGCGTAAGGGCTGCAGCCGCCACGACGGCTGCCAGTGCGGCGGAGGCCCTGCGGGCCTGTTTCATTGTGCTCATCGTTCCCCCAATATTGCGGCCGGCCCTACTGGCCCCGATAAGCCTAAACGAACCGGCACCAGCCCCATGCCAGGACACGCTTCGGCACCGTCCGCCGTCGGTCGTGCGGCTCACGTAAAAGAATGCCCATCTGTGACGCTCGTCATAGCTCAGTAAGATTCGGGGCAAGTTAGACCACGGTCATGTTGCCCGGAATTCGTTTCCTCTTTGGGTCGGGTCGCTCAACATATAAGGTCCCGCGCGTTAGGGTCCCGCGCGGGATCAAGAACCAAAAACGCTGATCGAGAACCGGATTATCAAGAGAACCAGGACGGTGGTCGCCGCTCCAGAGTGGTACCCGACGAGCTGACCCGTCCACTCTGATCAGATTCTTCAATCGCCAACTAGCCCGGGGATTTCATGGCGGGTGGCTGAGGGTGTGTGTTTAAGCAGGGAAAGGGTGCTCTGAGCTGGGAAAATAGTGGTTGTCGAGACCGTTATTTGCCGAGTGAAGGAGCACCCTTTCGATGCAAAAGTCTACCTGTGTTTTTCCGTCCGTTCCGGTCACTTTCACCGGCCAGTCGCTGGTCTCCCACGCCGGGGTGAAGGTCCTGACCGGTTTCATGGATGCCCTGGGTTTCGGGGCACTGTGCGAGGACCGGTTGGGCCAGTTCGTTCCCGCAGGCGCGACGCACCGGCCCGGCCGGCTGGTCGGTTCTCTGGCGGCGATGCTGGCCGCCGGAGGTGAACACGTGTCCGATCTGGACATCCTGCGGGTCTCACCGGGGGTCTTCGGCCAGCTGCCCTCGAACGCGACGGTGTCCCGGTTTTTCGAACGGACCGTGACGAACCCCGAGCTGTTCGGCTATGGCATCGAAACCCTCACCCGGCAACTGCGCTCCACGGCCTGGGAAGCGGCCGGGAACCGGAACCCGGCGTTGTCGGCGACAGCGGCGGATCCGCTCATCCTGGACCTGGACGCCACCCTCGTGGCCTCACACTCGGAGAAGGAAAACGTCGCCGGCACCTACAAGGGCGGCTACGGCTTCGCCCCCTTCATCGCGTCCTGTGACTACGGTGCCGGTAACGGCACCGGGGAAATCCTCGCCTGCCTGCTGCGGCCCGGCAACGCCGGCGCGAACAGCGCCGATGACCACATCCGCGTCTTCGAGACCGCCGTGTCCGGCCTGCCCGAAGGATTCTTCGACGAGACCGGGGCGCTGGCCGGAGAGAACGTCCTGGTCCGCACCGACAGCGCCGGAGCCTCAAGGAAGTTCCTCTGGTACCTGCACAGCCGGAACGCCCAGTTCTCCGTCTCCTACCCCGTCCCCGCGGCCAAAGCCCACATGGTCGATTGGATCAACGACAAGAAGAACTGGCAGCCGGCCCTGGACCAGGCCGGCAACGACCGGACCGATGCCTGGGTCATCAACGCCACCGACATCATCCCGCTCACCGACTACCCGCCGGGAACGAACCTGTTCCTGCGCGCCGAGCCCCTGCACCCCGGCGCGCAACCGACGCTGCTGGACATCGACGGGCACCGGATCACCGCGTTCCTGACCAACTCACCGCGCTGGCACGGCCCGTTCCTTGACGCCAGACACCGCGCCCGGGCCCGGTGCGAAAACCGGATCAAGACCCTGAAAAACACCGGTCTGGGCAAGCTGCCGTTCTTCGACTTCGCCGCGAACCAGGCCTGGGCGTGGATCGCAGCCCTGGCCTCCAACCTCGTCTCCTGGCTCCAGCTCACCGCGCTCCCCGCCGGCGACCACGCCAAGGGATGGGACATCAAACGCTGGCGCTACCGGCTCTTCGCCACTGCAGGCAAGATCATCACCCGCGCCAGAAAGAGCTATCTCCTCCTGCCCGGAACGGCACCCGAACACCAACTGATCCACAGATTACTCGAAGCCACCGCAAGCATCGCGGCGAGCCTCAAGAACCCCACCGCCATCATGCAGACCTGACGCCCGGAACCAGCCCCATCACTGCGAGCAGACAGACAGCCATCACGGGTACGTGGAAACCCGCGCCAACCCCGGCGCATGGGACGGTCGAGGGTGCCCGGAATCCGCCCAGACAACACGCCAGCCGCTCAGCCGCCATCAACACCCCCGACCGACGACCGATGCAAAATCCGGGCTAGGCCAGTATTCGCCGGGTTTTCAGTCCCGTTTCGCCAACTAGTGATCGAACCGCCAAAAAGAAGCCTGTGAGATTCCGATCTATCTGGACCATTCTGCGTAGTTGACCCCCGTGTTCGCGGGAAATTTTTCGGTCACTTGAAGAACCGGGGGCAGTCCCCTTCGTCGTTTTTCATGGTTGCACTCTCTCATGCCTGCTCGGGATCCCGGCGCGACATTCGGAAGCGGTCGCTCGCACAACGTCCAACGCGTCAGCTTAGGATCCGGGGTAGTGCCCCATTAGCGTGGTGTAACGGCCCGGCTTGGGCTTGTTGCCCGAATGTGAGGCGGCCATCGCATGATTCTTGAAAAGACCTACCAAAGTCTGTTCACAAGGATATTTCACGCGATGACCGCATCCCATAATATCGACCCTGCCCGCTTCCTGTCCGAACAACTCGAGCAGGCCAGCCCTGACCTGATGCGCTCGATGCTGACCACGTTCATCAATGCGCTCATGAGTGCCGAGGCGGACGCCGTCTGCGGCGCCGAATACGGGGCGCGCTCCGCGACCCGGACAAACTCGCGCAACGGGTACCGGGACCGGACCTTTGATACCCGCACCGGGACCCTGGAAGTATCGATTCCCAAGCTCCGGCAAGGCTCGTATTTCCCGGACTGGCTGCTCGAGCGCCGCCGGCGTGCCGAGGCCGCCCTGACCTCGGTGGTGGCGACCTGCTACCTGCTCGGAGTTTCCACGCGGCGGATGGAGAAGCTGGTGAAGACCCTGGGCATCACCCGGCTCTCGAAGTCCCAGGTCTCGGTCATGGCCCAGGACCTCGACGCGCAGGTCGAGGCGTTCCGCACCCGGCCATTGAACGCCGGCCCGTACACGTTCGTGGCCGCCGACGCCCTGGTGTTGAAGGTCCGCGAGGGCGGGCGCGTGGTCAACATCCACGCGATGGTTGCCACCGGCGTGAACGCCGACGGGTACCGCGAGGTCCTGGGCATTCAGGCGTCCTCCGCGGGGGACGGGACCGGCTGGCTCGACTTCTTCCGCGACCTCGTGGCCCGCGGGCTGAGCGGGGTCAGACTCGTGACCAGCGATGCCCACGCAGGCCTCGTCGCGGCGATCGGGGCCACCCTGCCCGGCGCCTCGTGGCAGCGCTGCCGGACGCACTACTCGGCGAACCTGATGTCCGCGACGCCGAAGGCGTCCTGGCCGTGGGTCAAGACACTGCTGCACTCGGTCTACGACCAGCCCGACGCGGCATCCGTGCACGCCCAGTTCGACCGTGTTCTGGACGCCCCGGCCCAGAAGCTCCGAAAGTAGCGGACCACCTCGAAGCTGCCCGGACCGACATCCTCGCCTTCACACCGTTCCCCAAGGGCCTCTGGCGGCGGATCTGGTCCAACAACCCCCAAGAGCGCCTCAACCGGGAAATCAGGCGCCGCACCGATGTCGTGGGCATCTTCCCGGACCGGACCGCGCTGATCCGACTCGTAGGGGCCGTGCTCGCCGAACAGCACGACGAATGGATCGAGTCCCGCCGCTACCCTCGGACTTGAGCTGATCCAGCAATCCCAGACTGCCGGGACCACCCCGGCAATCGACAACGAAAAGGAGGAACTGCACCCGGACCTGGCGCTACGCGCCTAACCAATTTTCAAGAATCACACAGCGGCCCGGTTACACCACGCAAATGGACTTGACCGTCGATTGGATCCCTCATGCTCCGCAGTGGCACTTATTAGGGACCGCCCCGCCGCCAAAGACGCTGCATTTAACGTTGAAATGAGCAATTCCCTAGGTCCCGTCAGTCCGGAACGCAGCCTCCGACCTCTGACACGAACTGTGCCGTGCCGTTGGTGTAGTGGTAGTCGAAATTAAAGGTGCAGGTGTAGCCGTTGCCGTGGCTCGTGTGGAAATAGTGATCGTGGAATTCTTTGTTGACGTTGTCCCGGAGAAGCGTTGGGTATGACGGGTCTCACTAGGGGTTACAACCGCCCCGCTGTCGTATCTGTACTCGGCGTGATACTTAAGATTCGCCTGCGGCACGGTTATTCCGCTGGGGGTCGTGACCTCGCCAACGAGCTCGACGGCGAAACCCAGGCCTAGCCAGGCGCGAACAGCAGGAACGCAGCGACCTTGGAGTGGCGGCCGCGTCGACGGGATCAACGATTCGGCCTCGGTCGAGGCTTATCGCCAACCGGCTCCTCGGGGACGGCCGCCCCGGCGGCAGGTGTTGGCGTGGGCAGAGGGGTCTCGGCCAGGTAGCCGTGCAGCAGCGAGATCACGGTGGCGCCGTCCCCGACCGCGGTCGCCACTCTCTTGACCGAACCGGAACGGACGTCGCCGATCGCGAAGACGCCCGGCACGCTGGTTTCCAGCGGCAACCCCGATCTGGTCGGTTCGTCGGACCCGGTGTCCCCGACCTCAGAGGGCCCGCCCGTGCGCAGGAATCCAGCGCGGTCGCGCTGCACCACGTCGGGCAGCCACGACGTCCGCGGCACCGAACCGATCAGCACGAACAGGCCGGTCGCATCGATCTCCTCGGTGGGCGCACCGTCAGAGTCCCTGGTGGCCGTGACGACGATGGCGGCGAGGCGCCCGTCCACGGCGCGGCCACCCACGATCGCGGTTCCGCGGCGGATCGTCACGTTCCGGGTGGCCTCAAGCTGGGCGATGAGGTAGTCCGACATGGTGGCGGCCAGCGTGGGTCCGCGCACCAGCAGCGTCACGTGCTTCGCGTACTTCGCGACGTGCAGCGCTGCCTGTCCGGCCGAGTTGCCGCCACCGACGACGCAGACGCGCTGCCCGGCCATCGACGGCGCCGTAGAAGACACCCCTGCCGACCAGCCCCTCGAGCTGCGGTACGCCGAGGCGCCGGTACTCCACGCCGGTGGCCACCACGACCGCGCGGCCCCGCACCACGCTGCCGTCGGACATCGCCACAGTGCGCACGACTCCGTCGACACCCAGGCCCTCAACCTGCCGCATAAGCAGAAACTCGGTGCCGAAAATCCAGGCCTGGTGGAAGGACCGGTACGCTAGGTGGGCGCCGCTCACACCGCGGGAGAAGCCCGGGTAGTTGCGGATCAGCGAGCTGGTGCCGGCCTGGCCTCCCACAGCCTGCTGCTCGACCACAATCGTGGAGAGGCCCTCGGAAGAGGCATACACCGCCGCCGCGAGACCGGAGGGGCCGGCGCACACGACCACGACGTCGAAAACCTTGTCCGTCGGCGGCGGTCGGGGCAACCCGAACGCGTCGGCGATCTCCACGTCGCTGGGGTTCACGAGGGTGGTCGGCGGCGACGTGAACTCCAGCACCACCACCGGCAGCTCGGGGTCGTGAAGGTCGAGGCTCTCCAACATCCGCTGCGTTGCCTCGGACCCGACCGGGTGGAATCCCACCGGGATGTGGTTGCGACCGAAGGAGTCGCGCAACGCATGTGTCCGTTCGTCGCCCTGCTCCCCGATCAGCCGGACCGCCTCGAACCCACCCCCCTGGGCCAGGTGCCAGTCGTCGAGGGCGTCAGTAATCGCCCCATGGAACTCTTCATTGCGCGGCCGCTCGGGGCGTATGACGAACAGTTCGGCATGGCCTTGGGCGACGGCCCGGAACACAGTGGGGGTGCTGGCGAAGTCACCCCACGCGACCGCAACGGCACGCTTGGCCGCCGGGTGATAGACGTAGGCCCGCCGCAAGAAATCCAGCCCGTCGCGGTCAGCCGGCCCGTAACATGCGACGATGAGGGCAACCTCACGACTCCAGCGCCGGAGCCCGTCGAGCACCGCTCGCCCATGGGCGTGATCGGCGCAGACCACCACCTCGTAGTCGGCGCCGTAGCGTCGGCGCAGCTCGTCGCCCAGGATGTTCCGAGAGATCGGGTCAGTGGTCGCGATCAGCATGACCGGAACCGCGTCATCCATGGCCGTCCTCCTCATAACGGATCAGTCTGGCCGGATGCCGTCCACGCTACCCGCCCGAGGACCCGGAAGCTAAAGGTTTCTCATGGGCAGGGGCAGTGGCTGCACGGTGGCTTTCGCCGGGCAACCGCGGCCCCGCCAGCGACACCAGCCCCTGCCAGGGCGACTCGAACGAGCACGTCGCCCTGCAATCGGGAACAGCCCGACTCTAGCGTTCATGGCAGCAACAGCATTGGTCGATCTCTTCGATATGTTCTTGAACTACAGTCGTTTGCGTGGTCGGTCGTTGAGTTCGGCGGCCGACTTAGTCGAGGTCGGCAGCACTTTGAATAACCGGCCATCAGAGCGATCGCGCGGGATTACCCGACGTTAGAACACAGAGCGATGGCCGGTGCCGGCCTCAAGCAGCAGGAGGCGGCGACCGGTCGCGCCAGGTTGGAAGCCAACGGGCTACCGCCGGCCCCGGAACCCACGGCCACAAAATCAAACTCCGCGTTGTCCATGTTCCGGCTTCTCTTTCGGCAGCGGCTTCACCCGACCGATCTTGCTCCGTGCTCCGTGCTCCGTGCTCCGCGCAGCCGAAGGCGGTTATCGCCTTCCATGATTGGTTTGTCGTACCCGATCGTGTTCCGACCGCCGGTCACGACCGCCTAGATTCTGTCTTTCCAAGTGCACAAAGGTTCTGCCAGAATGGCCTCCAACAGCGGGCACGCGGGATGACCTGGGCAGAACCGGAGCAATTGAAATGGAGGGGCCGCATGGACGATCGCCCCATTCCGGGAATCAGCCTCTCCGCCACACCGAGTGGAACCGGTTGTCTGGAGTGCCTCAGCGGTGACCAGCCAGGATGGTGGGTACATCTTCGCCGCTGCGCCCAATGCGGACACATCGGATGCTGCGATTCATCACCCTCACAGCATGCCAGCGCCCACGCACGCAGCGTCAGCCACCCCGTCATTACATCGTTTGAACCGGGGGAGGACTGGTTTTACGAGACGACGACGAAACGCTTCTTCCGCGGGCCGCGGCTTCCGGATCCTCAGTCCAGACCACCGGAACAGCCGGTACCTGCACCGGCCGAGAAAGTACCGGCAGACTGGCAGGAGCATATACACCGATAAGCGCGGACACCCAACCGGCCGCTCCGACGCCGAGGCGCCGCCCTGCGCAATACCAGGTTCCTGCCACGCCCAAGTCTAAGTGCGGATTGCCAAGCTGCGGACGGATTCGTTAGGTGCTGACCCAGGTGGAGTGGGAGCGACGTCGCCCAGGCTAAATGGCCGGTTAGCGTACGGTCCTGACGCCCTCGGACGGCTGCCATCCATCGCGTTTGAGACAGCTGACATCCATCGAGTTTGAGACAATAGACAACGCGGCCCCAGCCGCGTGGGAACTATTAACCACAGCTGTCAACTAAACTTCCAGCAGTGCCCTCCTCCGCTATAACGGGAGCGCTGCCACGCAACGAAAGGGGCGCGTCATCGTAGGCAAGATCGCCGTGATCGGCGCTGGAGTCCTCGGATCAGCCCTGGCCCGCGAGCTGCCCGGTACCGGCACCCACGAGATCATCGTGCGGCATGCACGTCTGCACTCGTGACGACTAACGAAGACACGCGTGGGGGCCGGCGCCGCTCCATTCGGCCGTTCTTGGGCCTTCTCCTGCTCGGGATGCTTGCGTCAGCGCTAGTGTTCCTCGGGCCCGGCTTGCTGAGCGGCTTGCGCACCGAGGTCGGCTGGCTGCGAGTGGGCCCGGAATGCATGGTTGAAACCTCGGAGGGAGAGGTCGGGCTCGACCGTGACGAGGCGCAGCTGGCTACGACGGCGGTGGCGCTCTTGGCCCGCGGGCTGGAGGCACCGGACACCTCCGGCATCGACGAGGCGGTGTTGCAGCGGCTGGCCGACGGGCCGTCCGAGGACGCTGGTGCCAGTCTGAAGTGCCAGGGCTCAGCCGCCAGTGACCTGCCGGAACAGCAGCTGAGTGTCACAGGACTGACACCGCGCGCCGAGAAATTGCGCGAGGCGATGACCGAGGTGTTCGGTGGTCAGAGCCTGGGCGGGTTTGCCCCGGGTGGCATCGATCAGGGGCACAGAGCGGAGTCGACGCACTACGACGGCCGGGCGATCGATATCTTCTTCCGCCCGGTGACGGAGGAGAACCGGCGTAAGGGGTGGATGCTGGCCCACTGGCTCGTCGCTCATGCCGAGGACCTGCACATCCAGTAAGTCATCTTCGACGACCGGTTCTGGAGCGTGCACAGCTTTCGAGGGCAATGGCAAGACTACGACGCACCTGAGCCCGGCAACGAGATCCTGCGTCATCTCGACCACGTGCACGTCGATGTGCTGGGCGGAGGTTCTGGCTGAGGAGCGGTTCAAGGCCTCGATTAATGGAAGGGCCGCCGCAACCGCGCTTGAATTTGCTCATGAGCTTGATCAGCAACCGAGAAGCGTTGGCCGTTTGCCCCGTTACATTTATTGGGTCCTCAAGGCCGGGGATTTGGTCCCTGGGTCCGGTATGACTTTCTCGCCCCTGTCATTGACGATCGGGGTGTCGCCGAGTTCGGAGACACGCGTTGACTGCTGAGCCTTGTATGCCTTCCGGTCAAGTCTCGGGCGCTGGTCAAACAGCCGGCGGCTGTTCGGGTTCGGCCAAGATCTGAAAGCAGCCCTCGGGACTGCCCCGGCTTTTGTTGACTCGGGGTCTTGGGCCGCTGTGATCGCGGTCCGGTTGATTGTTTCATATTCGATGGGCGTGAGTTTTCCCAGCCGTCTTTGGCGTCGCCGGCGGTGATAGGTCCTTTCGATCCAGGTCGTGCCCTCGCTCTCTGGAGTTGCGAGATTTTGCAGGGAGGAAGCAGGTTCGCCCTGCTTCCCGAAGGACAGCCCATGCCATCGTCGGACGGGATCCTGCCGAATTCACGGCCCGGCGCGCAAGGCGCCACTCGGTGTCATCCGCCCGAGGAGCCCATACGCTACAAGCCAGCATCGAACGCGTGACGAAGCCCAGTATGGCGAACCGAACCGAAACGGAAGTGGCTTTCGGGAGTATCCTGCAAGGATCGACGGTGGCGGTCATTGCGACAACCCCTGTCAGGTTTCCTGCAAGACCATACCGGCAGGGAGACATGCCTGCACCGACCGAGGAGCCGAGCGGAGGTCCGCCGCTGCAACGCGAGTTCACTCCACGCGCTGCGAGCACCGGACCAGGCATCCCCGGAGACTACAGGGCGGCAATGAGCCATGCGGTGCTGCTCGCCGTTGAGGCAGGTCTGGCGCTGCTGGCTGTGCTGGTCCACCACGGTTTCATGGCAGTTATGGCGATATCTCCGGTACCGCGTTCGCGGGGCTCACCTGGGGGTTGACGGCCGGTCCCTCCGGAATGGCGCTCGGTGTGGTCGCGGTGGTTGCCGTGTTCGGCTTGGTGCTCTCGCCACGACTGTGGATGCGGCTAACGGCCGTGGCCATCCCGCTCCTCATGTTGCTCGGGATGCTCGCTGTCACCCCCTCGGCACTTGGGCAGCGGATTGAGAAGTTCGACTCCACTCCGCAATGCGTTAGCGAGGGCTCGGGTGAGCCCATGGCCACTGTAGAGCGCGAGTCCCAGCGGGCGTTCGATTCCATCGAGAACATCGGGTATTTCGACGGTGGCGGCGCAAGTGGGGTCGGCGGCTGTCACCGCCGGTTTGCGATCTCAGAAGACGTCGATGTGTTGCAGCACTATCGTTCAGCGCTGCCAGAGGCGGGCTGGGAAATGGTCGAGGATGACGGGCGCCACCTGCGGGCCCAGCATGATGGCCTGGCGTTCGACGTGATGCCCTGCCCTGGAGGCGGTGTCGTCTGGGCCGGAAGCGACGACGACCCCGCATACGGACACGGAGGGGCTGTGCAGACGAGTACTGAAATTTGTCCACACGAGCACTGAAAACGAAGTATCGCGTCGCCGATTCGTGAAAACGACATTCCGTAAGCTCAACCCGGTGCACTGTCCGGTGAAGTAGCGCAAAATGAACACAACTCGTCCCGTGAGGGGAAACAACTGAAGTCGGCGCAGGACCCGACGTCGCTGAATGGAACTGGCCACTTTCGGTGGCAGTGTTCAGCATGGATCGGGTGGCCCTGGATCAGGCCGTCTTAGTGGTCTTGAACTACATTGGCATACTGACTCGTGTCATCCCGGGCGACGGTCAACGGGCTGGCACCGGTTTCGGGCATCATGGCTGCCCCTCTGGGAGGCCGACGGTGGGCAATGCCCAGCGAGACTTTCTGCCGGGCGCCGACGGCGCCGCCATCCCCAGAATCAGCATCTACACCGGAAATCTAGGGGCGCCGGAGTTTGAGGCGGGAGGTTTCCACCGGGGTCCAGCCAAACATGGTGGGCATCCTGCCAAGCTAGCGCACCCTGCGGCGGCGCCATGGCGTTCCTTCTGCGGCCGGTGTTCCGCACATCCCCCTTCATAGGGCCGACCACCTTCTGCTGCCCTAGACAATCGAGACCCGTTACGGCGGCGGTAGGACGAGTCATATCGGCGTCGAGGTGAATCACGGACACTTGACGGAGACCTAACGGCATGAACCGCTTGTCGGGGTACCAGCGCTGCCCCTAAGGCTGAGATCGACCATCGAGGACTGGCCCAGTCGGGCCCCACGCTGGCGAGGTGCTGCCCATTCATCTTTGTCTGGCGGCACGGAGCCTCCCGGGATTACCATCCAGCTTGAAGTCAACACAGTTCCGGCCCAAGGAAGTGAATCATGCTCGACGATACGGATCTCCTGCAGGCCCTGCGGCGTCACTGGGAATACTCGGGCAAGGACGAGGACATCTCCCACGAGATCTACCACGACGATGCCGTGCTCGAATTCCCTCAGTCTGGCGAACGGTTCGAAAGGCGTAGAGAACTTCCGCGAATGGCGACGACAGTATCCCGCGAAGCTCAAGTTCCACACCCGACGGATCACTCATCGTGCTGATCTGGTCGTTGTGGAGAACCTGATCAGCTACGACGGCCCGCCCCCGCCACACCCCTGACCACGCCCACGACCTGCTGGGCGTCCTGCCCCACGGGGCACCGGAGGATGAAGTAAGACCCGGAGATGGAAGACTTCGCACGGCTGGTTGCCGCCGGCGAGCTCACGACCCGGAGGCATAGCGACCCGGCCGTCAGGACCTATTACGCCGCTCCCAAGTCCAGGGACGAAGCCGCACAGTGAATAGCATGGAATGAAGCCAACTACGCCGGGCACGGGTATGGACTGTGGATCGTGGAAACCCCACGACGGCGAATTTTTAGGGGACAGAATAAAGGGTAAGGCCTAAGGAAACGACGGTCATGGCTGTTCTGTACGATCTGGGAATGGTGCGGCAATGGTTCAGAGCAGCCTCCGGAGTTGCTATCCAATTGCCCCTACAGCAGGTCGGAAGGCTGACCTGTGTCGTGGTGATCGGTCCGTGGTCAGATGGGGGAATTCTGCACCTTGTGTGGTTCCTATCCGCCCTCTGAAGAGACCGAACCAGAAGTCCAGTGCCGTGCCTCACGCCGCTTAGGTGTGTCCTTCGCGAGGATCTTCAGAGCCGCGCGCTCGAATAGCCCTTCGCTTGTCTTGGTAGAGGAGGCTTTCGACCGCGACGAGGGCGGCCGCTGCGACACAAACCAGTGCCAGAGCTGCCAGCGGGGGTATCCGCGCTGCTATAGGAATGAGGGCAAAGAGGAAGGTGGCACCGGCGAGCCGCCACTTCTTCCAGTCGCCACCCACGCGCCGCCAGAACGTGGCGCTCCCCAGCAGGTAGAGGGCCGCACCACCAAAGAGCGCGAAGGCTCCCAGGGCGCCAAAGTCCTCCGTCTCGTAGACGTGTGCCAGGACATCCTCCACCCCAAGTGCAGAGAGGACTATCCCGGCGACGAGGGGGAGGTGCAAGTAGGTGTAGGCGTCTACGGCTGCCGAGGCGCGTTCCCTCCCTCGCAAGGCGGCGAAGCGGTGCTCGGCCGCGATGGCGGTGACGTCGAAGTGCAGCCACCATAGGCAGATGGACAGGGCTATGCCGAACACGGCGCCGAAGAGGATCGGGATGCTGACCGGTTCCTGCGAGGCGCCGACACCGATCGCGACGATCGATTCGCCAAGCGCCAGGATGACGACGAGGCCGTACCGCTCGGTCCAATGAGCCGCGGAATGGATACGCCAGTTGCCGCGCGTGGACGTGAAATAGGTGATGCCGGCGTCCACGGTGATTCCAGCCAACCAGAACCAGGTCTGCGATGCCCCTCCCACCACGGCGCCTGCCACGATAAGTGCCGAGCCGAGCACCATTCCGCCCGCAGTTTTCGCGACCTGGCGGCGCAGGGGCTGATCATCCCCCGCCGCGTAGGCGTAGAGCGTCACATGCAGCACGCGGACGACGACGTAGGACAGGGCCAGCACGAGAGGGCCGCTGAGCCCTCCCTCTAGGTCGTGGAAAGCCTCGGGTATGGCGAGTGAGGCGATGAACATGGCGACCATGACGGCGGACAGCCCGAACCGCATGAGGCCCTCGTCGACGTGCGTCTGGTTAGAGAGCCAAGCGAAGCACACCCAGGACCACCAGAGCAGAGTGAGGATGATCATGCCCTGCAGGACGCCGAAGAAGGAGTGCTCGTGCGCCATGAAGCTCGTAACCTGCGTGAAGGCGAAGACGAAGACCAAGTCGAAGAAGAGCTCGAAGGTGGTCACACGATGGGACTCGTCGGAGACTCGGGCTGCAGGGAGTGTTTTTCTCGTGTGTGGCATGGCATCAAGAATAAATGTGGATCATTCGTCGTAACAGCTGAATAGCGGAGTGCAAGAAGGACCCTGGCCATGGAAGCGCCGGGTCCTTCTTGCAGATGAGGCAGGAAAAGAAGGTGTGAGATGTAGATCTATTTGGAAGTTCTTCGTGCCCGGGTGACGGCACGCGGTCTGGAATGCATGCACGAGCTGGTCACGATGTTCCAGGAGACAGGTCGCTATCCGTCCAGGAACGCGGAGAGCACCTCGGAGCGGACCTTGGCCGTGTGGGTGCAGCGCCGCCGTGAAGATGCCCGGACCGGCAGGCTGGCGCCGGTATTGCGCGAAGGCCTGGCCGTCCTGCCAGGCTGGGAAGGGAAACCCCGCGTCGAGGCGGACGAGGAACGGTGGCGGCAGCGGCTGGAAACACTGAAGGCGTACCGGGCCGGCGGCAACGATTGGCCGCGGCACAAGGCCGTCATCACCGGTGAGGAGCACGAGCTCGGGATCTGGTTGCACAGCCAGCGCATGAAGCAGCGCCGGGGCCAGCTCGATGCCGCAAAAACCGCGGCCCTGGACGAGGCCGTGCCGGGGTGGCGCAACGGCAGGAAGCGCGGCCGTCCGGCCGCGGCTAATGCAACACTGCAGTCTTGACGACGCGCCGGATTGCGTGCCAACGCTGCGGCATGTCCACAGGAACTGTGCGCATCGCTGCGATTCAGGCCACGCCGGTAATCCTCGATGCGGAGGCATCGGTGTCGAAGGCCCTCCATCTCCTGGGCGAGGCAGCAGGCGATGGCGTGAAACTCGCGGTTTTCCCTGAACTGTTCATCCCCCTCTACCCGTCAGGGGTATGGGCCCGCGAAGCGGCCCGGTTCGACGGATTTGATGAGATGTGGACCCGACTCTGGGCCAACTCTGTCGACGTCCCCGGGCCCCAAATCGACCGCTTCGTCACGGCATGTGCGGACCACGGCATTTACTGCGTGCTTGGAGTGAACGAGCGGGAATCCGCTAGGCCCGGAAGCCTCTACAACACCATGCTTTTGGTTGGTCCTGAGGGTTGCTCTGGAAACATCGCAAATTGATGCCCACGCTGCACGAACGCCTCTTCTACGGCGTCGGTTACGGGCAGGACCTGAATGTCATCGAGACTCCGATAGGGAGGGTTGGCGGCCTCATTTGCTGGGAGAACCGCATGCCTCTCGCTCGGTACGCGATGTATCGTCAAGGCGTGCAGATCTGGGCGGCCCCAACGGCCGATGACTCTGACGGCTGGATTTCCACGATGAGTCACGTAGCGATCGAATCCGGCGCGTTCGTGGTCTCGGTCCCTCAGTACATCCCTCGCTCTGCGTTTCCTGATGACTTCCCGGTGCACTTGCCAGACGGTGATCAGGCGCTCGGACGAGGTGGAGCGGCAATCTTCGAGCCGGAACAGGGGCGTGCCGTAGCAGGTCCTCTTTATGATCAGGAAGGGCTCGTTGTCGCAGACGTCGATCTAGATCACGCTCTTGCCGCGAAGCGAATTTTCGACGTCGTGGGGCACTACAGCCGCGAAGACGTCCTCTACCCACCGGCCCCTACCAGCCATTCTTCGGAAGGCCCAGCACCTGTGCAGCGGACTCGACCTCCCCTAGGGCGCTAGCGCCGGCCCCGATGGCTGAACCGGCTGGGAAGCGGGGAACCTCCAACGGAAGGGTTTGCGGTCGCGGTTGCGGAGGCGGCTCCATGATGCTCCGTTTTGGCCTATCTGTCGCTGAGTTCACAGGACCGTGTTTAGTCAACCAGCCCAGTTGCTGGCCGATGCCGAGGACTTTCATGGGGATGTCGACCGGCCACGGGCTGTTGTGCACCGCGACGCGGTACTGCTCCCCCGCCAGGGCGATGAGCGTGACGTTCTCCAGGCCGGCGAGCTCGGCGTCGAGCTGGTCTTTGACCCTGGCACCCCACTGGTGGATCGGCGGGGACGTGCGGTGGTTGGTGCCGAGGCGGATGTCGTACGGCTCGATGACCTCGTCGGGGTGGACGAGTCCGTGCTTGGCGGAGAGGACGTACCAGCGGTCGCAAGTCAGCTCCGCGTAGGCGGATGCCTTCTTGAACAGCTGGGAGACGTAGAGCTCGCGGGCCGGCGCCGGCCGCTTCAGCGACGCGCAACCGGCCAAACCGATTGTGTAGCTTTCGTTGTTCATGCTCCCCAGCGCCTTCTCTTGACCCTTGGACGTGGGAAGGCATGCGTAGAGCGCTAGCCGGTTGGGTCGGCGGATTTTGGGAAGCCGTGGAGACTTCCATGGATTTGCAGGGGCCGTTCCTGCTGTCCCAGACACCGGGCCTGAACGCCGCCCGGACGGTTTGGGATACGCCAGTGACACTTGCGCCAGGGGTACCAGCCGGGACGGCCGTTGTGGGTGATCTGAAGACGGTTGTGGTCCCGTTCCGCTCGGGCATGCAGATCACCTGGAGCGAGGAGACAGTAAACACCGGTACCCAGGCATCATCGGTCTGGAACGACAGCTTCCGCAAGAACCAGCTCGTCTTCCGCGCCGAGGTCGGCATGGGCGCCGCCAATGGTCATGATCGCCTAATCCCGCCGCAGGTGCGCGAGTATTTCCGGCGTAGTCAGCAGGACCCGCGGAGATGATTTCGTCTGGATGACAAGCCCTTCCAACTTATGGCCGCTATCCAGCAGCTGAGCGACCCACTTGGCGCGCTGCTTGTTCACGTATCCGATCTTGGTCGCTGGCCGCCCCACGGTTATGGCGACGGCGTTGGTGTCATACTCGTTTTCGGGTTCGCGAAGCATTCCTACACTCTGACCGATCCGGAATCTTTGTGGCCGATCCTCGTCCGCGCAGTAGCCCATGCCAACCACGCGGAATGCAAATATCTGAAAGGCCTAAGTCCTAGAAATTTGTAATCAACCAGCTTCCCGCTGGGCAGGGCGAGGTCGAGACCGTTGTCTGACTTGACCAGTTTGAGTGGCGGCAGTCCGTCGTCGCCTGCTGTCATCAAGGATTTCGCTTCGCTGTCCGCGATGTATCCGGCTCTATAGCCCTTAACACTCTGCCCGACGGCCATTGCTCGGGCTCGATCTCTCTCATAGTAACCAAAGGCCTCAGGTCGTTTGTCCGGCTTACTGGGCGGACGTTCCGCTGCTTGGGGGGATGTGGTTTCCTGAGGAGACGCTCGTTGCTCAGCGGACTGTTTGCTGCCGACGAAGGTTGACTTGAACCGCCCCCATATCCCCATGTGACCGACTATAGCCGCCGAGAATGAGCGAACGGGAAAGCGTTCACCCCGCAGCGAGGAATTATGAGGATTCGGGTCGATGCCTTCCGACCGGAAGTTCTTGAAGGCGACGTCGACCTGTCCAGTCGGAAGATGATGTTGCGGGGCTGGTTCGCGCCGCCGGATTCCACCTTGGGCAGTACGTCAGGCGACTGCAGAGCTGGCTGCCACTGGCGCCAGGCGGCCAGGAAGGGACCTCGAAGGCGATGTTGTCGGTGGATGTCAGTGACGCCGCGTGCCGCAAGGGCCCCGAGGGACCCATTGGCCAGCATCAGCAATTTTGCTTCTCCATGATCATTCAGCCTAGTGCGGCCGGCGAGCTTCGTATCTCGGGCAACACCCGCCTACCGTCCGCCTTGATACATGACGGATAGCCCTTAGTGCCACCGGGACGCCAACATCCTCTTTCGACGGCGGGAAGCTGACCGTGCACAGCGAGGAACACCGAATGTCGGCGCCGGGGACTACACTAGAATCATAGAACATATATTCGAATAAAGGTGTGTTGTGGGCGTTGTTCTCCCGCTCCTTCGCCACCCCCCCATCACCACCGCGGCCGGCATCCGGCAGGTCATGAGCGTCTACGGCCACCAGGCGTCGGCCCGGCTGGCCAAACACGGACTCCAGGCCAAAGTCCTCACCGCGTTCGCCGGCACCTCACACTTCAAACCCGAAAGACACCTCCTCCCCCCGTGTGCGTGCCGCTGCCGATGCCGACCGCCGATCCCGTGCTGCTCACCAAGGCCGCCCACGCACTCCTCCCCCGCATCAACGAAGGCATCAGGTACGCCCGGGCCGGCATCATGGTCACCGACCTCCGTCCCACCGGCAACCAGGCACCCCTGGCCCTGTTCGAAAACCCGCACGAGGAACGCCACATCGGAACACTCCTGGAAGACGTCACCCGCCGGTACGGGCGCGGCTCCATCGGCCTCGGCCACGGCGGAATACGGGGCGGACCGGACTGGACCATGAAACGGGACATGCTCTCCCCCCGCTACACCACCCACTGGGACGAACTCCCCCTCGTCAAAGCCGCCTAAACCACCCGCGCGACCGCATCACGAAAGAACACCACGCCATGAGCACCATCACCGCCACCGCCCCGCAGACCCACGACACACTGGTCCGGCTCGACGCGGCAGGTAAACCCCTGGCCATCCGGCACGACGGTCGGATCTGGCTTGTTGACCCAGAGACGGAATCCCAGCACTGGTACGGAAGAGACGCCTGGTGGGACACCCGCCGCACAGCAGCCGTCGGCAGCGGCGACCTGGTCAGCATCGAATACTGGCAAGTTCGCTCCGGCACCCACTCCGCCCTCCGGACCGCCACGCTCCGCCGGAAACCGCTCTCCACGCACTGGCTGCTGGACAGCATCAGCAACGCCGACGAAACAACCGAAGAAGAGTGAACGGCCAACCCATCAACGATCAGACGTGGGCAGGAATCCGGACGGAATTCACGCTACCGACCCTTCAGCAGGTGCGCCGCCCGCTCTCCGAGCTCATGGAAGACCCCGAACCGGTCATGCAACAACTCGTCCGCGTCTTCATCGACGACGGCACCTTCTGCCCCGGATTCCAGTTCCTCGCCGGCGGACAGCTCCGCCCCACCGTCGTTGGGCTCTTTCAGCGTGCGATGGAACTGCAAATCCCGCACAACTACTTCACGCTCTGGATGGTCACCCCCTCCAGGGACCTTGCCGGAGCACGCCCAGTCGACCACCTGAAAGGCGACCCCACTCCCCTGCTTCGCGCGCTGGAATCCTACCGCTGGCGCTAAAACTGGCTCTTGACCGCTGGCGGGGTGGGTAGCGTTGGCCCGTGGGACTCATCTACGACAACCTGGACCTAGCGGCCCTGATGCTGACGCGGCTCGCCGCGGAAGAATCCGAAGGACCCGGCGCCCTGGAAGGGCGCATGCTCGACTATCTGGACGGCCTCGAACAACGCAACGGCACCCCCTTCCTCGAGCTGGTGGCCATCACCCTCGCCCGGTCCACTTCAAATCCTTGGACGACCTGGCCCGGGCCACCGGCGACGGTTCGGCAGCATTGCTGGATACCGCCGAGGTTGAGGCGCTGGAAGCCCTCGATGGCGGTAAGTAGACCGCCGTCTGGGTCCGGGCTGCCGGCCGGCCTTGTCCCGCCGCTGAAGGTGGCTCTGGCCCGGGCCGTCACGAGGATGCCACGAGCTGATGCGTTGCCCGGGCGTCTGTCTTATGAGCCCAAATGGGACGGTTACCTTCACTGCACCCTGTCAACCCGTGGTCCCATATGCGAGGAGAAATGCAGGCGCCTTTGCTAAGCGTTCGTGAAGCTCATGCCTGGATAGACCGTCGCCCTTAAGGTCACCGCGTCGAAATGCGGGGCGCCGATGAGCTCCTTCGAGTGCCGGCGTCACCTGTCTCAGGCTGAAACCGCTGCTGATGGCCAAGCGATTCCTTGAAAAACTGTTCCGCCACCAGCTCTCGGTGTGGATCCACCGCCTGAACCTCGTGATCATCGCCATGATCTGGCTCCACGCCCACCTCCTGGTGCGGGTGAACCAGTACTTTGCATTCATGGTGCTCTTCGACCTGTACACCGTCACGGTGCTGGGCATCTACGCATGGAAGAAATGGATCGCCCCCGACACGTACCTGACCGGAACCGTTATCAGCAACGACGCACGCGGGGACTCGACCCGGCGGCTATCCATCGGCCTGGACCGAACAGCAACGAACGTCCGGCCCGGTGACTTCTTCTTCCCCCGCTTCGAAGGATCACCGGAAATCAGCAGGGAATGGCATCCCTTCTCCGTCACGGACGACAACCAGGACATGCTGACCTTCACGATCCGTCAGCACGGGGACTACACCCGCCGGCTCACCGACGTCGAAACGGGGACCCGTGCGCGGCTGGAGGGACCCTTCGGCCGCTTCGGATCGATTGTCGAGAAACAACAGCCAAGAGCGCCACTGGTGCTGCTGGGAATGGGCGCCGGCGTCGCCCCGCTGCTCAGCCTGGCCGCAGCCCACCACACCACACGGAAAATCCATCTCCTATGGTCCGTCCGCGACCCCGAAGACGCCTACTACCGCGACGTGCTTACCGAATACCAGGCCGCGGCCGGTGACCGCATGCAGGTGGCAATCAACGTCGGACGGTTCAGCCGCGAAGACCTCGCCGGTCTGCTCCCCGCGGAAGCCATCGCGGAAGGAGCGTTCTTCATCGTCGGTCCCAATCCCGCCGTGCTGGCAAACCAGCGGCCGCTGCAGAAAATCGGAGTCTCAGCCGGACGGATCCACCAGGAGCGCCTCACAATGTGACCAGGACCGGGCGCCCGCTCTGCGAGCCCAGGCGTCAAACAATGTCCCCTCGTCCTGAAAGAGGAGAATCTTGCCCGCATTAATCCTCACTGCGTTGATCCTCATCGGGATCGCCCTGCTGGTGTGGGTCGCGCAGCGCCGCAGACCGTCGCATCACTAGACGAGGCGCTCTCAATTGAGCGCCGTCGGTGCTTGAGCAGTCGCCGAGTCGAGACAAATCTCTGGCAACCACACCAGGAGCACCGTCTGTGTTTCGAACGCACGATAAATCATTTAGCCAGGATTTATCCGCTGCCTCCACAACGGCTCAGGCGCTGGCCAAAGAACCATTACCCTGGCCAGCTCGCTCCAGCGGGGGCACACATAGCAAGGCCTACACCTTGCGGCTGCCCCGGAGGTAAAGGGCCGGCAGTCCAACGCCGATAACAGCGCATATGTGAGGCGGAGAGTCCGAGGGTCGAAGCGGTAGGGTGCAGATCGATGTGGAGGCCGGCCGCCGGGTGGAAACGTTTATCCCGCAGGAACACGCGCCGGGGGCTGAGGCTGAGGTGGACTTCGGGGAAGTCTGGGTGGTCCTGAACGGGGTGAAGACGAAATGCCACATGTTCGTTTTCCAGCTCTCCCGCTCCGATCCGGGCAGGGTCGGACTTTTAGTGGGCTGATGACGCTAGCGTCAAAGCAGTCCTGGATCTCCCTGGTGCCTTGGCCATCACGTATTGGCCGCACCGGTTAGCCGCACCGGCCTCCAGGCGGTCCTGTGGCTGTGGAATAGCCGCGGTATGCCCGTATGTTGCATCGGGGTCAGTCAACGCACGAGAATAGAGAACAAGCCGAAGTGGCCGCCGATTACGATGAAGTCCGCCCCGATGTGAAGGAATCCCAGGAGAACTCCCTGGAAGCTCTGCAGTCCGAGAACGCACCCGATGCCCGCAGCGTCGTGCTGGAACTGGACGAGGCCGACGCCCTGGACGGGGCCGGTATTCCGGGCGGGGAATTCATCGCCGAGGAACTCACCGTCCAGGTCATCCCGCTGGCTACTCCGGTCCTCAGTGGGGGGACGATGACTACGCCCAGCACGCCGTAAAATTCGGTCGCAAAGCCCTCGATTGGCTCGGCCTGGGCCCCTCCGCGCAGGGTTTCTGCCAGTCCAACGTGGCGACTGCCAACGTTTCCGCCCTCAACGTGTCCGCCGTCTTCGAGCCGCTTCTGGGCAAGCACTAACTGACGGCCACCGGGCCAATACCTAGAAGGTCAGTGACGCGCTGATGTTCGTAGATAGCCTGCCCCCTGCGGGGGCGCCAGCCAGTTTGACCTAAGACCGGCCCGCCACTCGACGCAGTATGTGGGGGTTCGGGCCATGCCTCCGCCGTTCGAGGGGCCTCAAACCCTATGCTGGGTACGCATCCCTCGCAGAGGTTCTGTGGGGAGTTACCGATTGGGGCAGGGATGAGAGTTTTCAGGCGTGTCGTCATGCCAGTGGCGTGGCTGGCAGTGGTCGCCGTCATCGCGGTGGCGTTGGTCAAGATCGCGTTCGTCGACGGACTGCAAACAAGCCCGGCCATTGCTGGGCCGGCGGCCGAAGTGGCTGTCCCGGTGGTCCAAGCGGCCCGTGCCACGGTAACCAACACGGTTCAGGTCAAGGCGACCGTGCAGAGTGATCCTGCTGTGGGGGTTCGCAACACCGTGGCCGGCCTCGTAACCCACATTTTCCTGGAACCCGGCGCGAAGGTGGCCTCGGGTGCGCCTCTGTACCAGGTCCGCACCGAAGTGTCGCCTGAACCGTCGGCTTCTGCCGCTATCGCCGCTGGCACTGACGCATCAGGATCCGGGAGCCCGCAGTCGCGGACCGCCCCTCTGCCGACCTACACCTATACCGATGTGGTTGCTCCTGCATCCGGTGAACTTAAGGCCCTCGACGTGCTTATCAACCAGCAGGTCAGCGTCGGTGAAGCCGCTGGTTCGGTTGATCCCGGGACTTTCATAGTCAGTGGCTCAATCGACGCTGCGCAGCAGTACCGGCTCTTGGCTAAGCCCGCCTCAGCACAGGTATCACTGGTTGGCGGGCCGGCTCCTTTCACCTGTTCGTCTGTCGTCCTAGCGGGCGCCACCGGTGCCTCCGACGGCGGCGGTTCTGGCGGAGTTGCCGGAGGGGTAAGCCGCTCGGTCCCTTATGCGATCGCCGGCCCTGGATCCACCGGCGGTGCACCCGAACAGGGCGGGACGCCGACGGGAACGCTCAGCTGCGCGGTTCCAACAGGAGTTGAGGTATTCGCGGGGCTGGGCGCAACCATGACCGTCACCGCCGGGGAGGCCGCCAACGTGGTCACCGTTCCCCTCACCTCAGTAGAGGGCAGCGTCAAAGAAGGCGTGGTGTGGCTGGCGACGGCGGACATGTCCTCAAAAGCGGGCGAACCTCCGGTCGAGGGAGGATCCACGGTGGATCCGTCCGGCAAACCTGCCGGCGAGCCCCAGCAGCGCAAGGTCCAGCTAGGCCTCAACGATGGCTCAGTCGTCGAGGTAGTCTCCGGCCTTGCCGAAGGCGAATCTATCCTTGAGTTCATCCCGGGCGCACCCGCACAGGTGGCGCCCGGATCTCAGTTCGGCTCCCCTGCCTCCCCGATGGGAGGGTGAGTGTGGAGGAACTCGTGGCCCTGAGGGGTGTTACCCGGACCGTCCGGCTGCCCGATGAGCAGGAGCTCCATATTCTCCGCGGCGTCGACCTCACCGTGCACAGCGGCGACCACACCGCCGTGGTCGGACGCTCTGGCTGCGGCAAATCCACACTCCTGAACCTGCTGGGACTCCTGGACGTTCCCACCGGCGGCGAACTCACGTTCCAGGGAACACCCGTGCAACACCTCCGCGACAGCACCCGTGCCAGACTACGAGGGCAGTCCGTGGGGTTCGTGTTCCAGCAATTCAACCTATTGCCCGGCAGGAATGCCTTGGACAACGTGATCACACCCTTGCTTTACGCCGGGGGGAACCAGTTCTGGCGGCGCCGGGAAATAGCCATGGACATCCTGGACCGAGTGGGCTTGGCCCATCGCGCCGAGACCATGCCCAACATGCTCTCCGGCGGCGAACAGCAACGCGTAGCCATCGCCAGGGCGCTGGTCCGCCGCCCCCGCCTCATCCTCGCGGATGAACCCACCGGCGCCCTGGACGTGGACACGGGCCAGTCAGTCATGGCACTGCTGGACACGGTAGCCACCGAATCCGGCGCAGCGCTCATCACCATCACCCACGACGTAAACGTCGCAGCCCTTGCCAGGGCCTGCTACCGGCTCGAAACAGGTGTGCTCTCAGCCGCCGAAGTCCCCACGGGAGCGAACGCATGACCGGCATCATTTCCGCCCTCGTGGAGGCCTGGCAGGAACTGCGGATCAACAAAACCAGGATCCTCCTCGCCCTGATCGGAGTGGCGCTGTCAGTGGCAGCCCTGACCTCCGTTGTCGGCCTGGGCAATTTGGCACGCGAAGGATTCAAAGCCTCCTCCGAGCAAAATGGTGGCCGTTCGGCAACCCTGGGCATCGGCGTGTTCGGCCCAACACCGGCAGACCAGCGGAAACTCGAAGCCGCCTACCAGGGCGTCATCGACCGCTACAAAATCTCTTACTACACACATTCGACCCAGGCGCAGCACGCATTCCAGACCCCTTACGGCGTGCAACAGTTGATGCTCCAACTGGTCGATCCGGGCTACGGGGTCATCCATCGACTCAACGTCAGCCAAGGCGGCTGGTTCGCCGACGACGACGACAAACGGCTTGCCCCGGCGCTGGTCGTCTCAGAGGGCTTTTACGACATGGCAGGCCGACCCAACCTCACCACCAATCCAAAGGTTCAACTGGTTGGGGCCGAGAACACGACAGCCGTGATCATCGGTGTAGTTCCCGACCAGTACCCGCAAGCCCCACCGGCGGCCTTTATGCTGACCCGAGCCGCGGACCGGGCCAATATTTCCGCCGGAGGACCCGGACAGTTCAAGTTCTGGGTCGGAGACGACCAGGCTGAAGCACTCAAATATGCCATCACCGCAGACCTGCAACAGCAATTCCCTGGCATGCAGATCCAGGTGGACCGGATGGACTACGCCAGCCAGGGCGACCCCTTCGCGACCGTCCAGCTCGCGGTTGGCGGCATCGCCGGACTGGTCCTGCTCCTGGGCGCGGTCGGCATGCTGAACATCTCCATGGTCACCGTCAGGTACCGGGTGCGCGAAATCGGCATCCGCCGCAGCTTCGGCGCAACATCCTCACGCATATTCCTCGGCGTCATGATGGAAACGGTAGTCGCGACGGCGGTGGCCGGAATCGTCGGAGTAATGGTCTCGGTAGCGGTCGTCAAGAATCCCTGGATTCAATCCAAAATCGCCCCAGGGCTCCACGAGTACCCGGCGTTCCCCATCGAAGCTGCCCTGCTGGGACTGGGCTCGGCCGTCCTCGTCGGCGCACTCGCCGGCGCCATTCCCGCCCTGGTCGCAGTTCGAATCAAGGTCATCGACGCAATCCGCTTCTGAACGACCATGGCCCAGATGACACATAGACTCAGCTGGGCTTTCCGGCTGTACGAAAACGACCGGTCGTGAGACTGCCCCGAAGCCTGATCGCAATGTGAATCACAGAGTTCTCTCTCTGGCGTGCTTTTTGTACCGCTATTTGGCCATGTCTTGTCGGATTGCCGGGATTTCTCTCCGCGTTGCCTATATAAGGTATCGGTAGACCGTGGCGCGGGAGACGCCGAGCATCTTGCCGATGTCGCCGGCGCTGATTCCTTTGCCTTTGACCTCCTTGGCCCGGGCAGCGGCAGCGTCGTCCACTTTGCGGGGTCTTCCGCCGTGGCGGTTGTTGGCCGCGGCCGCGGCGAGTCCTGCTCTGGTGCGTTCGACCATCGTGTCCCGCTCCAGCTGAGCGAACGCGGCCATGATCATCGTCAGCATGGCTGTGCCCATGGGTCCGGTTGTGTCCAGACCTTCGGTCAGGGAGCGGAAGCCTGCGCCCTGTTCCCGGATGTTCTCGATGACGTCAAGGACGTGCCGGGTGTTACGTCCCAATCGGTCGAGCTTCCACACCGTGAGCACGTCGCCGGACTCCAGCCGGTCCAGGGCCTTGGAGACTCCGTTGTCGGCAAAGATCCTCGCAGCGCCCCCGCCCTGGAGTGCAGTGAGCTGCAGATCAAGGTTCTGTTCCGCGGTGGAAACCCTCGCGTACCCGATAACAGCCATTGGCCGACCCCATATTCTCTTAATCCCGAACAATTAAAGAGCCTTGACCGTCCGAGCGCAGCCAGGCCCCTTCCCCTGGTGGGAGCCTTCGGGTACCGGTTCAATTGGTGCACCCGGATCCCTGAGCGTGTGGAAGGGTCGAGCCTACATCCACCCGCCGCGCTCACGGCCGCGACGGTTTCACGCCTTCTGTGCGTGGGAACCACGGATGTCACGCCGGCTGCGGCATTGTCAGTGTCCGGGGTCGGTGGCAGTGTGAGTGTATGGCGATCGAGGTGCGTGCGGCAACGGTATTCGAGGATGTGAAGACGGTTCTGGGGCCCAAGCGCCCCGATGCGAACGTGTGCTGGTGCCTTAGCTATCGCCTTCCGTCGAAAGAGAACATCGCTCTGCGGGGGCAAGACCGCGGGGAGCTCGTGCAACGCCTGTGCCGGCAGGACCCGCCCCCCGGGGTGCTCGCCTATGACGGCGGCGAGGTGGTCGGCTGGGCCGCCGTGCACCCGCGGGCCGACACGGCCTTCGCCCGCAACCGACGGATTCCGCACGCGGACGACGTGGGCGTGTGGTCGGTGTGGTGCATTCGGGTGCGACCAGGGCATCGCGGCCAGGGCATCTCGCATGCTCTTCTCGCAGGCGCCGTCGACTTCGCGCGCGGTCATGGCGCTCCCGCGGTCGAGGGATACCCGCTCGACAACAAGGACCAGAAGGTCGACCTCACCATGGCCTATGTCGGCACCCGCAGGCTCTTCGAACGGGCCGGCTTTACGAAAGCGGCAGACACCGACTCGGTGCTCAACGGGTTCCCCCGCATCCTCATGCGGCTCGAGCTGCGCTGACGGCAGCACCGTACGGGGAAGCGCCGGCCCCCGGGACGGCGGGCACAGGGCACGGCGTGCCTGGTGCTGCCGGACCCGCGCCACACATGCCCGCGGCCTGTGCCATTATCGAGGACCTCACCCAGCACAACATCAAAATCAGCATCGGCGGGAACGTCTCACGAGGTGCTTCAGCTCTCCGTCCTGAGGTACTTGTAGAGGGTTTCGCGGCTGATCCCGAATTCCCGGGCCAGGCCGCATGCTGGCCGCTCCCCGTTCACTGCCGGTGGCGCGATTGCTCAGAGCCTACGGCTGCAGGCAAGCCGGCACCAGAGCCGCCACTACCTGTCTTCCCCGGCACCCCCGGCTACCCGGCTGCCCCAGCACGAGGGTTGAAGCGCAGCGGAAAGCAGGGCCTAATGGGGCCCGCTCCAGGGGAATACAGGTGCAGTGGCTCAGCGCCGCTTCCGCTTTGACCGCTGCTCCTCCTCCCGCTCTGATCTGACGCGCTCTGCAGAACGCTGGGATTTCCCTCCTCCGACCACTTTTTGGTGCCACTCACGCTGGTACGCCCGGCTGGCTGCGGCATCCTTGCGGCGGGCCAGCGCGGCCATTTCGCGTTGGAGTTTCCGATAGTTGTTCCAGCGGCGGTCCTCGAGCGTGCTGTCAGAGAGGGCGGCCTGCACGGCGCAGCCGGGTTCCTGCTGATGTGCGCAATCGGAAAACCGGCAGAGTCTGGCGAGCTCCTCCACATCCCCGAACATCTGCTCCATCCCGTCGTCGGCGTCGAAAAGCCCGAACCCGCGGACGCCGGGAGTTTCCATGAGGACAGTGCCGTCCGCCAGCGGTACAAGCTCCCGGGAGGTGGTGGTGTGCTTCCCCCTGAAGTCGCCGGAGCGGACTTCGCCTGTGTGCTGCACGTTGTGGCCAACCAGGGCGTTGATCAGTGTGGATTTACCTGCGCCGGAGGGCCCCAGGAGGACAAGGGTGCTGCGCGGCGGCAGATGTGCCAACAAGTCCTCGATCCCGTCCCCGTTCTCCGCGGAGGTGGTGACGACGTCAACACCTGCTGCCTGCAGGATGACCTGCCCGACGACGTCGTCCGCCACGTGCGCCAGGTCCGCTTTGGTGACAATCACCAGGGGAACGGCGCCTGAATCCCAGGCGGCGACGAGCGTCCGTTCGAGACGGTTGTGCGTGAGCGGCCGGTCAACCGGAACCACCACGCCGATCACGTCCATGTTGGCAGCCAGGACCTGGGCGGCGGAGGAGTCCTCGAATGCGCGCTTCCGGCTGAGCTCCGAACGCCGGGGCAGCACGCCGAGAATCTGGCGGTCACCCGCGCGGTTGGGTCCTATCCAAACCCAGTCGCCCGTGACCGGCACGCCGCCATCAAGCGGGTAGGGAAGGTGCAGGAGCTCCATGCCCACAGCCACCAGGACCAGGCTGCGGTCAACCCGCACCACACGGCCAGGCTCGCAGGGATTTTCCGCGCTACAGACAGATGAGGGGTTTTCGTCGAAGTGCCGTGCGACGACGGCGTTGTAGCCGTAAAGGGTTGGGCCGGTGCGACCGGATATGGATGCAACCAGACTGCCCAGGCCGTGGCCTGAAGAATTTTTCAATGTGATACCTCGGGAAAAGTCCCCTGGCACCGGCCACTCCCAGGCAAGGCCCAGGGTGTTGTGGCGGTCCGCGGGCAGCGCCCTATACGGTACGGAAGCTGGAGACTGGGGCGGTTATTTTGATGGTTTCGAGGCGCCGGGGGCGCACGGCAATAACAGTCATCAAAAACACCTCCCCTCTCTGCTGTGGTCCATCGAAGTGATACCGGACCAGTTCCCAACTCTAGCTTCCGCCCGGGGCTTTCGCCATGGCCTTCCCAGAGCGGGACCTAGCTGGGCGCACCTGAGTCTACACATATCTCGCGAACCAAGGGTTGAAAGGCAGTCGGACGAGACGGCAGTGCCGTTGTCATTTTCAGAAATCGTCTGCACGCGCTCCCCCGGAATTCCGGGGCAGTGCAGACAAGTGCGAACATGAGAATGTCAGAAGCCCCCTGCACGGAAATGCATTCCGCTCAATAGTCGCCTGCACAAACCGTCACTTTTCAGAAGTCGACTGCACCAACCAGCAAACAACTACTGCGTCGAAGCGCCCTGTAGCGTCTGTAGCCGACCCCCGGAAGAGCGTCGGCACGGAGACGGCGTCTGAAAAGGATCGGTACTGAATGCGCGCCAAGGACGTACCGGTGTTGATTCCGGCGTGGACGGTGAATTGTTGGATCTAACTGGCGGCCTCGCCGGCGCGCTTGATGGCACGGTAGACGGTTGATCGGGCCACTGAGAAGAGTTCGGCAAGTTCCGCCGTCGTGTGTGTTCCCGCCCGGTGAACGGACACCAAGTGTGCTTCCTGTTTCTTGGAAAGCTTGGGCTGCTTCCCGCGCAGGCGGCCCTTTGCCTTGGCGACGGCCATGCCTTCCCGGGTCCGTGCCCGGATCAGGTCAGCTTCGAATTCCGCGACCATGGCCAAGACATTGGAGAGAAGTCGGCCCACGGGATCAGTCGGATCATGGACGGAGCCGCCGATACTCAGCTTGACTTCGCGGCGGGTGAGCTCATCGACTATGTCCTTGGCGTCGCGCAGTGACCGGGCCAAGCGGTCGAGTTTGGTCACGACCAGGGCCGACCCGCCTGCACTGACGCTGACCTTTGAAGTGCCGGATAACCTGCCGGGTGGATAGTCACCGGCAGAGACCGACTTGGATTGGGAGTTATTGGCGCCCGGGCAGTACGTCCATCGTGGGGACATGGACGGAGGAAGCGCGAGCGGCTTCAGCGGTCGCGACTTCGGCAATGGCCGTATACACCTGTTGCTGGATCAGGTTCCGGGCTACACCGTGAGAAACAGCCTCGCTGGCCTGCGCCTGACTGACATGTTCAAGCACGCGCAGCAGCGGCGACCGCGGAGGCACAATGGTTACCTTGCCGTTGACGACGACCCATCCACCGCCGTCGTTGGCGACGCCGCCGAATATGCTGCCCGGGCCCGCCATCACCCGCTGGTCGGCCCACTTTTCGACTGTCAGCCGTGCGGTGCGTGCCGCGGCGTCGATGGCTGCCACGGTAATCCGCGCACCTGCTCCGTGCAGGCGTGCGGGCCGGTTGCTGACGTCTCCCTCAGAATAGACATCTCCTGCCAGGAGTCCTTGTTGTCCGGAGTCGGCCGGATGGAGGTAGGAGTTGCCATTGAAGTAGTCATGGATCAGAACCACGGGGTCGGCTAGTCCGGCGTCCCATCCTTCGTTCATGCGGAACTCGACGAAGAGGTTACCCACCTTGGCGCAGAGGAAGCCCGGAAGATCTGTTCGGTGCAGAGGACGCAACTCGACTGTGCTTTGCCTGTCTGATCCAGAGGACCAGACACGGGTGTTGTCGAGCCAAGACATCGCTGACATTGTTGCTGCCGTCAGGCCTGGACCGATCAGGAAGACGGGACGCCCCTGGGCATCAGTTTCGGTATAGACAGGGTGCGGCGCCATTTGGGCTGCTGCCGTGCTCATCACGTCGAAGGGGTCCATATAGTCCTGTGCAGAACCTTCAATCCGAGCGTGGTCCAGACCGTAGCCGTGGCCCATCTCCTGTCCCAGATAACTCGGGGACAGGCCCGTCATTCCATTGACGAGGTTCCGTCCGTCACCTGAGGCGACGCCCCCGGTCCCACCGAACAGGTCCACCGACGGGTTGGTCAGCACAACTATGTTGAAGTAGGCGCTGAGGTCGTCCCCGGCCGCAGCCGCAGCCTCACGTGCCCAAATCTGGAGTGCGGAACGCCCGACAACATTGCCGCCAATGACGGTGTCGAAGCCGTTATAGTCGGATCGCTCGTGAGGGATCGTATACCAGCCCTCGTTGGGCGGGAACACCTTCGAACCGTTCAGGTCCAGGGATCCGTGGGACATATCGCGAAAGTAGTCAATCATGTTGAATTTTCCGGCCCCCACAGGCGTGAATATTTCTTCAAAGCGTGAGCGTGTATAAGGTTCAGATCCGGCGTCCGAGAAATTGCAGAGCAGAATTGCCCAAGGAGTTGCAGTCATTTCGTCCCCCTGTTGCTAGAAGCCGAAGGCCCAAGCGTAAGCCGGCGCACATGCCGCAGTCCCCCGGATGGAAACTGGAATGTTCCTCCCCCACCTACTTCGTGTCAAGGGGCACATGAACGGACAGCATTGGCAGCAGGAAAAGCAGCCAGTCGTGCCGCGCGTGGCTCTCCTGTCCGTTAGGTGGGGCCGGAGCCACAAGTTGCGGAGGGCCAGGTGCCGAGGTCGCAGCCGTTCGGTGTCCCAGTTCCTTGGAACCTGGACACTCAAAGTGGAACACTCCCCCGCTGCAGGAATCTGTCAGTTTCCTCTAAGTCGTCTGCACCTGTCGGTCGCAGCCCGAGGTCCCTCGTGGGGAACCTCAACCGGGCCCGTACTTCCCTTAGATCTGGCCCCTTCAGGTGGCCATGCCGACGTCCACACTTCCCCCAAAGGAACTCACGCCAGGTGCCTAGGGCGTCGCGGACGGCTGGGGCTTCTCGGTCTCCTCTGGAAGGTCAAACTTTGCAACGTAGCCGGTCCCATCCCAGACGGCGGTCAAGGTCACCGACCGACATGCATCTTCCGGGACGGTAATGGCCGATACGCTGGCATCACTGACGCCTACCACGAGTGCGCCGACACTTTGGGCGCACCCCACCACGCTCTCGTAAAGGGCTGCGGCCGCGTTGCTCTCGGGCACTTTTATTCGGATGCTCTCGTGCATCGTCACTGCGACAGGCGAGGAGGGCACACCACGCGGCTGTAGCGCCGCTGCGTACATGACGATACCGACGGCAGTTACCGCCCCCGCTACCGTCATCAGACCGGCAGTCGCCCCAAAATTCCAGCGCAGGCGTTGAAAACTCGCCACCTCGACGAGTGAGCGCAACCGCGCGTCGTACGAAGCGGCCTTTATGCTCGCAGCTTTGTACTGAGCGTAGACCGCCGGATCCTTCGGCGCTTTGGCAGCATCATCCGCTTTCGTCCGCTCGTCTAGGTGCACTTCCGCAACGGCGTCATTGAACGCCTCGAGGTTGTCGTACCCAGCCAGATAGCCGTTGGACTTCGCATCAACGACCCTTCGTGCGTACATGTGTCCAGGGCGGAGCCGCCGCCGCCACCACAGCCGTTTCGTACTGGCACCACTGTCCCTCAACGCGAGCAACTCTGCCATCGACACAGCGGACGCCGAGGAAAGCCGCATCGCAAGCGCGAGCATCACCACCACGCCCAGCGTCGCAAGCAGAGCGCCAGCCACAGCGAAGGCAAAGTTCGCCGACCGTGGGTCCAAGGTGCTCAGACCAGTGAGGCTCAGGCCGGCAACAACTGTCACGGCCACCGCCCCGAGGGATACGACGAAGACGCGTGCGGTTGAACGGAGACGCTCAGCAGCCTCACGCCAACGAGACGCAGGGGACGACTTCTCCGGCGTCGCCTCACCCCCAGGCATCAATGGTCGCCGGGTTCGTTCGCGTCCCGGACAGCCTCAGCAGCCGTGGCGCCACCGTAATCCCTGATGCCGAACTCTTGGCCAAGCCAGGTTTCCTCCTCCGGGTTGGATTGATTGTCGACTGGCTTGGTGGCCGGAGGACAAGGACAAATCTGTCGCCGGGCCCAAGCTCCGCCTTCACTCCGCCGCCAATCAATTGCAGTCTGACGACACCCGACTCCATGACATCAACATTGAGCACCAGCTCACGGTCCACGTCGATTTCTCGTTCCCTCCACGCCATGACGACTCCTCCCCTTCGCATTCTCGCGCGCCGCCGTATCCCTGCCAGCGTTTCACCTGTTACGGCACGGGGTTATGCCCGACCGCAATACCCCATCTCTGGGGTGCGAGAATGGTTAGATGCACTAGCGATGCCGCCGTTGTCGGATTCCTACAAAGTCCCTGGAGGGTCCACATCCTTGGAACCAGAACACTCTGGGCACGGCACTCCCCCGCCGCCCGAATCCACAGAATGCCGCGTAATCTGACCGTCCGTTAAGTTAGCCCGAAAGTACCGCCATAATGATCCGTCGTGCAACTTCCGGTACGGCGGCGGACCGCGTGGATGTCATCGCCGGGCTGTCGGAACCGCTCTCCGTGTTGCCTATATAAGACGGTGGCACGGGAGACTCCGAGCATCTTGCCTATGTCGGGAGGCACTGATTCCTTTTCCTTTGAGTTCTCTGGCTCCGGCAGCGTCAGCGTCGTCTATTTTGCGGGGCCTTCCGCCGTGGCGGTTGTTGGCTGCGGCGGCGGCGAGTCCTGCTCGGGTGCGTTCGATCATCGGGTCGCGCTCCAGCTGTGCGAAAGCTGCCATGATTGTCAGCATGGCCGTACCGGGTCCGGTTGTGTCCAGTCCTTCGGTCAAGGAGCGGAAACCCGCTCCCTGTTCCCGGATGTTTTCGATGACGTCCAGGACGTGCCGGGTGTTGCGTCCCAATCGGTCGAGCTTCCACACCGTGAGTACATCTCCGGCCTCCAGCCGGTCCAGGGCTTTGGAAAGCTGAGCGCGTTCCGTCGTGGACCCGCTGACTCCATTGTCGGCAAATATCCGGGCTGCGCCGGCGGTCTTGAGTGCTGTGAGCTGCAGATCGAGGTTCTGTTCCATGGTGGAAACCCTCGCGTAGCCGATTACGGCCAACGCCGCCCCCATGTTCTCTTAATCCCGAGCAATTCTCGGTTATGAGACTACCTATTCTTGGACGGGATTTCGAGACGGCCAGTGTCCGTATCGCGGCGGGGACTTCCGAAGCCCATGGCTGAACGACCAGGATGTCTCAGTAATTGATTACTTACTGAGACACCACCGCTGAGAGGTGGTACTACAACTGCGCTCTAGGGCGAGGGCATCATCCATGGGGGACCTCCCGCTGACGCGGGTGGAGCCCCTTGTTGTGGAAGTCAGTGCTGACGTCACCTGGACGGGAAAGTCGTTCCGGCACCCGTTGCGCTACCTGCGCGCCCGGCCCGATCTGGACCCGGCCGCCGTGCAACTGCCGGAGCATCTGGTCTGCGGCTAACTTAGCCGCCGGTTCTGGGTGCGAGGAGGATCTGCACGGCCTCGATCCGTTTGCCCATACCCGACGTGCCCGCCGTTCCGCCGTCGGCGACCCATGACTGCCAGCCCGAATCTTGCACGTGGGCGCGGTAGTGGATCCTGTAATGGTTCGCCATCTCACCGGTCAGCCTGATTTCAAACGCTTCCAAACGTAGCCCTTGCCCGACCGTGCCGATGGGATTGGCCGAGGATGTCCACGGCTGCCAGCCGATGTTCTGCACATGCCCCCGCCATTCGATGTCCCCGGTATAAGCCGTGCTGGACAGGTTGAGGCGCAACGCCTCGGCCCGAAGGGCCCGACCCGTGGTCCCGGCGACGGTCCCATCCGAAACGTTCGCCATCCAGCCGAGGTTCTCAACGTGGGCGGCGTACACGGCAGTGAATGCTGGTGCGGCCTTCGGAACCAGCTCGATCGTAACCGCCTCCATCCGCCGGCCTTGCCCGACGGTGCCGGCCGTGGCTCCGTCGATCCCGTACGGCTGCCAGCCGACGTCCTGCACGTGGGCGCGATACCTGATGCTGTACTGCGAGGCCAGATTCCCCGTCAGCCGCAGCTCGAAGGCCTCCAGGCGCAGACCGCGCCCGGTCGTTCCGATCGGGGACGCCGACGTCGTCCATGGCTGCCAGCCGATGTTCTGCACATGCCCCCTCCACAGAATGTCGCCCGACAGGCGGTCTCCTGCCACCGACAGGCGCAACGCCTCCATCGGCAGTGATCGGCCGGTCGTTCCTGCGGTGGCGCCGTCCGAGACGCTTGGCTGCCAGCCGATCGCCGCGACGTGGGCCTGGTAGACCCCGATGCACGTCATGTTGTAGTCGTAGGTGCCGTCGGTCCATTGCGCGATGTGGACGGTGCCACCGGAGAAGCTGCGATTCACACAGAGGTCGGATGCTTCACTGGCGAAGTCGAGACGCCCTGCCGGTGACCAGACGAGCACGTCGGGAAGCTGCCACGATCCGGTGATGGCCTCCCAGGCGCTCAAATAGGAGTAAATCCCGTGCGGGTACCCGGCGTCCGCCAGTGCGGCCAGGAGCCCGAAGATGACGTACTGGTTCTCCTGCCGCTGGGCTGCTGTCGAGCTGGGCCAGGGCTGTTGCGGGCGGGGCTCGACGTCGACCCAGATTCTCTCCGGTCGCCATCCCACCTCATCGAGAGACGCGAGAGCCGCACGACCCTCGGCGTACCCGACGTTGCGCAGCCGGTCCGGCCTGGTGCTTGCGGGCCAGGGGCCGTCGTCGCCGTAGGTGTCGTATTGCGCGGTGGTGGGGAACGTAGCCATGGCGTAGGCCTGAGCCCGGACGCCGCGGTCGAGCACCCACTGGAACTGCCAGTCCAGGCAGGGGTTTTCGGTGAACGCGAGTCCCCTCGTCAGCCCCACGACCACGAACTCCGTGTCTTCCGGCGGCATCGGAAGACCGCCCGGACACTGTGGCCACGAAACGTCATGTCCGTAGTCGGCTGCTCGGGCGGGTGCAGCGAACAGCACGCCGAGTGCGAGCACAAGTAAAACCGCCAGGAGCCGGGGCCTGGATGCCCGGGAGCGGCGGCCAGGTCGAAGAGCACCAAGGCCCGCCATGATGGCCCCCCATTCGAAGGATGACCAAATTATCCCACTCGGCCACCTTCGCGGCTAGGAGACTGCTGAACAACGTGGTTGTGGGGAGCTGGCGGAGGGGCGGACTCAGGAAATGAGACGGCCCCAGTTACCCTGCCATGGCCGAGACCCGGACCCGGTTCAGCGCGTCGGCCAGCAGATCCACGTCCGCTTCCGGAAACAGGCTCTCCGGGCCAGCTGGGGCCGCGTCGCTGTAGGGGGATTCGTACAGCGCACCGACGTCCACGACGCCGTTCTCGGTGAGTTGCTGGACGATCATGTTCACGAAGTGCAGCTGGTTGGCGTTGAGGGTCTTCTCTCCCACGAACCCGGACAGGGAATCCAGCGCCGCCTGCCGGTCCATCCCGACCAGGGACCTGCAAACAGCCCAAGGCCCTCAGCCTGTGCTGACGCCGCTTCAAGTTCCTGGGGCGAACCCGCACCGCTCTCGACCAGCATGCGCTCAAGTTCAGTTAGGCCGTTAAGGCGAACGAGGGATGAAAGCCCCGAAACACCCGCGAAACTAGTCTTGAGTCTCGCAACTAAGCCCGAGCGGCCGTATCGCCAACTAGCCCCGCTTCGCCAAGTGTGTGGGCCAATTCCGCCTACTAGCCGGCGAATCGCCAACGAGCCTCCGGTCTCACAAGGACAGGACCTAGAAGTCCCAGTCGTCATCCTCAGTATTAACAGCCTTACCAATGACATAGCTCGACCCGGACCCCGAGAAGAAGTCGTGGTTCTCGTCAGCGTTCGGCGACAGGGCCGACAGGATGGCCGGGTTCACGTCGGTGACGGAAGCCGGGAACATGGCCTCGTAGCCCAGGTTCATCAGCGCCTTGTTGGCGTTGTAGTGCAGGAACTTCTTGACGTCCTCGGCCAGGCCGACGGAGTCGTAAAGATCGTGAGTGTACTGGACTTCGTTTTCGTACAGCTCGAAGAGCAGCTCGAAGGTGTAGTCCTTGATCTCCTGCTTGCGCTCCTCGGACAGGCCCTCGAGGCCCTTCTGGAACTTGTAGCCGATGTAGTAGCCGTGGACGGCCTCATCGCGGATGATCAGGCGGATCAGGTCGGCCGTGTTAGTCAGCTTGGCGCGCGAGGACCAGTACATCGGCAGGTAGAAGCCCGAGTAGAACAGGAAGCTCTCCAGCAGCGTGGAGGCCACCTTGCGCTTTAGGGGATCGTCGCCCTGGTAGTAGTCCATGACGATCTGGGCCTTCTTCTGAAGGTTCACATTCTCGGTGGACCAGCGGAACGCCTCGTCGATCTCCTTGGTGGAGGCCAGCGTGGAGAAGATCGAGGAATAGCTCTTGGCGTGCACGGACTCCATAAAGGCGATGTTCGTGTAGACGGCCTCTTCATGTGGGGTGATCGCGTCCGGAATCAACGAGACAGCCCCTACGGTGCCCTGGATGGTGTCCAGCAGGGTCAAACCGGTGAACACGCGCATGGTCAGCTGCTGCTCGTCCGGGGTCAGCGTCGCCCACGACTGCACGTCGTTGGACAGCGGGATCTTCTCCGGCAGCCAGAAGTTGTTGACCAGGCGGTTCCAGACATCCACGTCCTTGTCGTCCTGGATGCGGTTCCAGTTGATGGCTTCAACGTGGCTAAGCAGCTTGACCTTCTCGGTCATGTCATCCCCTAAAGTTGGGTTCTTCGTGAAGTTAAGCGTACGACGGCGGGCGGGCTCCCGCCGTCGTACTTCAGCAGATATCAACCTACGGTTACAACATGCAGCTGACGCAGTTGTCCACCTCCGTCCCTTCCAGCGCGAGCTGGCGGAGACGGATGTAGTAGATGGTCTTGATGCCCTTCTTCCAGGCGTAGATCTGGGCCTTGTTGATGTCGCGCGTGGTGGCGGTGTCCTTGAAGAACAGCGTCAGGGACAGGCCCTGGTCCACGTGCTGTGTAGCGGCGGCGTAGGTGTCGATGACCTTCTCGTAGCCGATCTCGTACGCGTCCTGGTAGTACTCCAGGTTGTCGTTGGTCAGGTACGGCGCCGGATAGTATACGCGGCCCAGCTTGCCTTCCTTGCGGATCTCGATCTTGGACGCCACCGGGTGGATCGAGGAGGTGGAGTTGTTGATGTAGGAGATTGAACCAGTCGGCGGAACAGCCTGCAGGTTCTGGTTGTAGATGCCGTGCTCCATGACGGAAGCCTTCAGCTCGCGCCAGTCATCCTGCGTGGGGATGTGGATGTTCTTGAACAACTCCGCGACCTTTTCGGTCTGCGGGACCCATTCCTGCTCGGTGTACTTGTCGAAGAACTCGCCGCTGGCGTACTTGGACTTCTCGAAGCCGCCGAAGGTCTGGCCGGTCTGGATGGCCAGCTTGTTGGAGGCGCGGACCGCGTGGAACACCACCGAGTAGAAGTAGATGTTGGTGAAGTCCAGGCCCTCTTCGGAACCGTAGTGGACCCGCTCGCGGGCCAGGTAGCCGTGCAGGTTCATCTGGCCCAGGCCGATGGCGTGCGACTGGTCGTTGCCGCGGGCGATCGAGGGCACCGAGGTGATGTTGGACATGTCCGAGACGGCCGAGAGCGCGCGGATGGCGGTCTCGATGGTCAGGCCGAAGTCCGGCGAGTCCATGGCCTTGGCGATGTTCAGCGAGCCCAGGTTGCAGGAGATGTCCTTGCCGGTCTGGTCGTAGGACAGGTCATCGTGGTACGTCGTGGGCTGGCTGACCTGGAGGATCTCGGAGCACAGGTTGGACATGATGATCTTGCCGTCGATCGGGTTTTCCCGGTTTACCGTGTCCTCGAACATGATGTACGGGTAGCCGGATTCGAACTGGATCTCGGCGAGGGTCTGGAAGAACTCGCGCGCCTTGATCTTGGTCTTCTTGATCCGGGAATCGTCCACCATCTCGTAGTACTTCTCGGTGACCGAGACGTCGGAGAACGGCATGCCGTAGACCTTTTCGACGTCGTACGGCGAGAACAGGTACATGTCCTCGTCCTTCTTGGCCAGCTCGAAGGTAATGTCCGGAATCACGACGCCGAGCGAGAGTGTCTTGATGCGGATCTTCTCGTCCGCGTTCTCGCGCTTGGTGTCCAGGAAGCGGTAGATGTCCGGGTGGTGCGCGTGCAGGTACACCGCGCCGGCGCCCTGGCGGGCACCGAGCTGGTTGGCGTAGGAGAAGCTGTCCTCGAGGAGCTTCATCACGGGGATGACGCCGGAGGACTGGTTCTCGATCTGCTTGATCGGCGCGCCGACCTCGCGGATGTTGGTCAGTGCGAACGCCACGCCGCCGCCGCGCTTGGACAGCTGCAGGGCCGAGTTGATGGACCGGCCGATCGACTCCATGTTGTCTTCGATGCGGAGCAGGAAGCAGGAGACCAGCTCGCCGCGCTGGCGCTTGCCGGCGTTGAGGAAGGTGGGGGTGGCCGGCTGGAAGCGGCCCTCGATGATCTCGTCGACCATCTGCAGCGCGAGCTGCTCGTCGCCGCGGGCCAGGTGCAGGGCCACCATGCAGACGCGGTCCTCGTAGCGCTCCAGGAAGCGCTTTCCGTCGAACGTCTTCAGCGTGTAGGAGGTGTAGAACTTGAACGCGCCGAGGAACGTCTCGAAGCGGAACTTCTTCTTGTACGCGCGGTTGTAGAGCTCGCGGATGAAGTTCATCGTGTACTGGTCGAGGGTTTCGCGCTCGTAGTACTCGTTCTTGACGAGGTAGTCGAGCTTTTCCTCGAGGTCGTGGAAGAACACGGTGTTGTTGTTCACGTGCTGCAGGAAGTACTGGTGCGCAGCCTCGCGGTCGGCCTCGAACTGGATCTCCCCGTTGGGTCCGTAGAGGTTCAGCATGGCGTTGAGCTCGTGATAGCCGAGGCCCTTGTAGGCGGCCGGCATCTCGTGCTTGTCGTGCTTCTCGACGGCGGCGGGCGCGGAGGAGCTTGTGCCCTCGGCTATTGCTGTGTGTGCGACAGTCGTGTCCAAAATTCTTCCAATCCTTTTTGTACACGGGAGACGTCTTCCGGCGTGCCCATGAGTTCAAACCTATATAGGTGCGGGACCTGGCATTTCGCGGCGATGATCTCGCCGGCCATGCAGTAGTTGTCCCCGAAATTCGTGTTGCCCGCGCTGATCACTCCGCAGATCAGCTTCCGGTTCCGGGGGTCGTTCAGGAAGCGGATGACCTGTTTGGGAACCGACCCCTCTCCCCCGGTGCCGCCGTAGGTGGGAAGCACCAGCACGTAGGGTTCGGCCGCCACGAGCGCCGGTTCCCTTGCGTGGAGTGGAATCCGGGCGGCGTCGATGCCCAGCTTCCGGATGAAGCGCGCGGTGTTCTCCGAGGCGGAGGAGAAGTAGATGAGGTGGCTCTCGGTCTGGACTTCTGCCGCGGCGGCACAATCAGCTGCCACCGGTGCATTGGCCATCGCCAGTGCGGCTGGTGCCATGGGAGTCACCTCATCTCAGGCTACGGCGACGGCGGCAGCCTGGGCCAGTTCTTCGATCTTGTCCGGGCGGAAACCGGACCAGTGGTCCTGGTCGGTCACTACAACCGGGGCCTGCATGTAGCCCAGGGCCTTCAGCCGCTCGAGGGCTTCGGCATCCTGGGAAATGTCGACGCTCTGGTAGGTGATGCCCTTCTTGTCCAGCGCGCGGTAAGTCGCGTTGCACTGAACACAGGCCGGCTTCGTGTAAACCGTTACGGTCATGGTCCCTGTCCCCTTTTTCTTGCTAAGTCTGTGGTGCTTGCTAAGTCTGTGGTTCGCGGCGGGCGGGCCGGTCCGGAACAGGAATCCTGATCCGTTACTGGCCGCACCCGGCGGGCTGCATGAACTCTGCGCTGCTCCGCTCGAACTGTATGTCGATACTACATGTAGTGCAAGAGCCCGATGTGGACCCCAAGATGATGTATTACAAGTATGTCATTTAACACACCTTTAATCCACAGGCAGGGGGGTTCAAAATGTCCGGGTTTCTGCTGTTTTCGAGGACGAAATCCACACCCTGTGGAGTACTTAGCCACAATTAACCGCCCCGCGTGTCGCCGGAGAGACGGCGTGTCGCGGAGTGGCCGGACGGTGCCGCCCGGTGGCAGCAAACACCAGATGTAGTGTCCGGGAATACATCTTTGGCTTGTTGCGGTCAGAACCCTCACCGGCTCGGGAACCGTCCGACGTGCGCCTTCCGGCCTTGGAACAGGAGTGCACAGATGTTGGCTCCGACTATGAGTGCGATCCCGGCCCACTGGGGCATAGCTAAGACTTCGTGGAGCGCGACCGCTCCGATGAGGGCGGCGAACACGGGGTTGATACTCATGAGGATGCCGAAGACGTTGGGGGTCATCCGCCGCAGGGTGATGAGGTCGGCAAGGTACGGGACGACGGAGGCCAGCACCCCGGCGCCCACGGCGCAGAACACAGTGAACGGATCGGGCGGGTCGTTGGGCAATATGATCAGGGCCACCGGGAGGAACAGGATTGCGGACACCCCGGCGGCTATGGCGGCGCCCTCAACGCCGGGAACGCGCTGACCGACTCGCCGGTTGAGCAGGATGTAGGCGGCCCAACTGGCGGCCGCGACGAGGGCCAGACCAATGCCGAAATAGTCGGTGGAGGGCTTCGGCCGGGTAATGGCGACCACGCCAAGGCCCGCCGCTACGGCGCACAAAGCGCTGGCTTTGCTCCGGGAGCCAAGCAGCGCGACAGACAATGGGCCCAGGAATTCCAGCGTTACCGCCAGACCCAGGCCGACCCGTTCTATGGCGGAGTACAGGGTGAGGTTCATGGTTCCGAAGACCACGGCAAGCAGGAGAACGGGCCACCACTGGTGCCGCGTGAGGGTCCAGAACCGGGGGCGGACGATCGGTAACAAGACAGCCGCGGCAATGAACTGCCGCACGGCCACTACCCCCACCGGGCCCATTCCCGGGAACGCCATCGAGCCGGTCGCAGCGCACAGCTGATTTGAGAGGGCGCTGACCACCAGAGTTGCCGCTCCGGCTCTCGTTCCCTGAGCTGCAGTCGTGTTTTTGTCCATGACCGCAGTGTGCGCCGCGGGCGGGAATTCACCCAATGCATGAACACCTGTATTCATACGCTATCTGCATGAACAGACTGGCAGCCATGAACCTTGAATTGCGGCAGCTGCGGTGCCTGGTTGCCGTCGTGGAAACGGGCAGCTTCACGGACGCGGCGATGGAGCTGCGGGTATCGCAGGCTTCCATCTCCAGGAACGTGGCCGCACTTGAGCTCGCGCTGGGCGTCCGCCTCATTCACCGGACCACGCGCAGCATTGGTCTCACCCTGGCAGGGGAAAGGACCCTGCGGCACGCACGCCGGGTGCTCAACGCCGTCGAGGATCTCACCCATGACGCCGCAGCCAGCGGCAACACGGTGCGAATCGGCTATGCGTGGTCCGCGCTGGGAAGGCATACAGCCGAATACCAGCGCCGCTGGTCCTCCACATACCCGAACACTGAACTCCGACTCATCAAGACAAACAGCCCCACCGCAGGCCTGGCGGAGGGAACCAGCGATTTCGCGATCCTCCGGCGGACTCCTGACTCTGCAGAGTTTGACCTGGTCCTCGTTGGAACGGAAAAGCGTTACTGCGCCATGGCCAGTGATGATCCGCTGGCCGGCAGGCGTTCGGTCACACTCGCCCAGGTCGCGCACGGCCCGGTGGCGCTTGACCTGCGCACTGGAAGCACGCGGCTTGATCTCTGGAAGGACGGCGAACAGCCCCAATCCACCGTGGCCACCGAGGACATTGACGACTGGCTGACCCTGATAGGAAGCGGCAAGGCCCGGGGAATCACCGCCGAGTCCACAGCGCATCAGTATCGCCGCCGCGGCGTTGTCTACCGTCCGGTGCGCGACGCTCCGCCTGTCCCCATCTACATTGCATGGTCCAGAAGAGACCCTCCCGCCGAAATGAAGGAAGTCATCGAACTTCTCGCCGGCCTCTACATGTGACTGTTGACTTCGTGATCGCGGTTGCCGTGCAGGTGATGCGGCGGTCGAGCTGGTCGGTGGCGCGGCCTTCGAGAGCGGATCGGTGGCGTGGCCGGCGGTTCAGGGCCAGACGGGGAGGGTGGATGCCAGGGCCACGTGGACGGCGGTTCCTCCCAGGACGCTGAGGACGGCGTTCCGCCGCCACACGTGGAGGCCGGCAGTAACGATCAGTCCTGCGGCAATTGCGCCGGCCGTTGGCGTGAGGGCGGGTGGGGTGTGCCGGACGGTGTAGAAGACCAGGATGGTCATGATGCCGACCGGCATGTTCTCGTTCAGGTAGGGCAGCAGGGCGCTGTGGCGGATGGGGGCGAGCAGCGCGAACGGGGCCGCCCGCAGCGCCCAGGTGACGGCCGAACTGATCAGGACGGCCGCGAGGATGTACGTCGGCTCAGGCATGGTGGTTCTTCCTCCGGCTAAGGGCATAGTGTGCGAGCAGAACCGCCAGGAACAGGATCATCGCGGCGATGAGCATCCCTTCACCGAAGAACAGGTAGCCGGTCAGTGCGCAGCCCAGGGCGAGCAGCGGCAGGGGCAGGTTCTTGCGGACCCGGTAGGCATCGATGCCCAGGACCAGGAAGAACGCGGTGAGTGCGAAGTCCAGTCCGACGACACCCTTCGGGATCAGGGTGCCGCCCAGTGCGCCCGCGGTGACCCCGCCGACCCAGGCGACCTGGAAGCACGCCTGGATCGCGAGGATGCGGCGTCGGCTCCAGGTCTGCGCTTCAGGCGAGGCCGTCAGGGCCCAGGCCTCGTCGGTCAGCGTGAAGGTGCTGTAGACCTTTGCGCCGCGGCCATGGACCCGGTGCAGCGGGAAGGAGAGCGCGTAGAACACGTGCCGGAAATTCACCAGGAAAGCCGTCGCAGCGATGGACGCCAGCGGCGCCATTGCGACGACCATGCCCAGCACCAGGAACTCGAGTGAGCCGGCGAAGATCACGGTCGCGAACACCGGCGCCCACCACCAGGGCAGCGGTGACTGCGCCACCACGACACCGAAGGCGATACCCATCGGCAACGCGCCCAGCAGCGCCGGCAAGGAAGCCCGGACGGCCATGCGGACGTCCCCGGAAGGGGCCGCGGCCGTAACGCAATCGAGGGCGGTAACCGCCGGGGAGGGCCCGTAATGTTTCATAGAGCAATAGTAGGAAGAATCCATTCATCTATGGTTGCCAAACAGAGCGCTAAAGTGGTGCTGTGAGCAATCAAAGGGCACTTGACGGCATTGATCGAGAAATATTGTTCCAACTTTCGCGGGACGGTCGTTTGACCAACCTTGAACTCGCCCGGAGGGTGGGCCTCACGCCCGCGCCGTGCCTGCGGCGGGTCCAGCGCCTGGAAGAGAGCGGAGTCATTGCCGGATACCGGGCGGTCATCGACCCGGCGGCCGCAGGACGGGGTCACTGCGTCATCATGTCGGTCGAGATCACCATGACCAACCGGCAAACAGTCGAAGAATTCGAAACAGCCGTCGCGGCCCTGGACGAAGTGACAGAGGTCCGGCGCGTTTACGGCCTGCCGGATTACATCGTCAGGGTGGACGTCGCCGATGCCAACGAATACGAACGCTTCCAGACCCAGAAGATGACCAAGCTCCCCGGGATTCACCGCATCATTTCGCATCCGACGATGAAAGTGATCAAGAGCCTGGACTAACGTCCAGCATGGCTGATGGGCGAGATCCATCAAGGGCGCAGGACCGGGGTTTCAAAGTGTCCCGCCTGCGGCACGTCGTGCGTGTGGCACTGATCTGCTCCTGTTGGCTTGCCGACATCGTCGGAATGAATCGTCTGAGGGCAATTCGTTCCCAACCGGCAGCCGGATGAGTCTGAATTTCCGGCGGCGGCGGTTCCAGCGGGATCCCGGAATCCCGGGTGTGCCAGAATGAAGCGGGATTTCAGCTACCAGGCGAAGGGCAGTCCTTGATCAACCCCGTCCATCTGCGGACCCTCGTTGAGGTGATCCGGCTGGGTTCCTTCGCGGCCGCAGCCGGCAGGCTCGGCTACACGGCGTCGGCTGTCTCGCAGCAGATGTCCGCCCTCGAACGCGATACCGGGGTGGTCCTCTTCCAGCGCTCGGCCCGCAGCATCCAGCCCACGGACGCCGCCGTCGTGATGACGCGGCACGCGGCCAAGGTACTCACCGACATTGAGACGCTGCTGGCCACGGCCTCCCGGACCGAGGACGCCACGAGCCAGGAGCTCCGGCTCGGCATCTTCCCCAGCCTCGCCACTTATGTGCTGCCGCGGATCCTGCAGAACCCGGCGTGGAAGAAGCTCGGCATTGACCTGCGCGTCTCCGTCGCCGAACCTGCCCAGACCATCCAGGGCCTGCGCACCGGGGGCGAACTCGATGTTGCCCTGGTCTACCAGGTGGGCCAGTCGGGGCTGGCGTGGCCGCACACCATCAACCGGCAGTGGATCGGGGACGACAACTTCCGGGTGGTGCTGCCGGCGGCCTGGGGCATCGGCACGGATTCAAAGGTCGCCGCTGACCACCTCTCCGACATGCCCTGGATTCTGCACCACCCGGGCACGAGCGACGCCACCGTGATTGAGCGGCTCTTCGCCAGCTGCAATCTGTACCCGCGGGTGGTGGCATACAGTGACGACTTCCACGCCAGCCTGGAAATGGCGGCGGCCGGGCTCGGCGCCGCCCTGGTTCCCGAGCTTGCCCTGCTGCATCGCCCCGCCGGAGTGGTGGTGCTGGACGTCCCGGAGATCCGGCTGGCCCGCAATGTCTTCGCCCTGCTGATCAACGAAAAGCAGACTGCGCAGGTGCAGTTGTTCGTGGAGCTCCTGGCCGACACCCTGCACAAGCTCGGGACGGACTAGCGTTTCCTGGGCAGCTTCCCGGCCGGCGCTGCGGCGGCGCGCTTGCCCGGGTCGGTCTCGAGAGCCGTGGCGGTACCGGAGAAAAGCTTGGGAACGCTGGAACGGACCGGATTTGAGGACTATGTTGAAGATATGAACAAGGTAGCGAGCAAGCACTTCGGTGAGGTCGAACTCAACCACGGCAGGGAACATTACTTCTCCGCCAAGCACGAACTGGCGGGCCAGACCGTGGAGCTTGACCTCAATGTCAATGCGCATGAACGTTTCGACGAAGCGGCTCTGCACAAGGTTGACTACCGGCTGCGCTTCCTACCCGAACTCGTGGACCAGGTCCGCGACATGATCGCCGAGGAGCTGGAGCAGGAAGGCACCAGCCCGCAGGAGTACCGTCACTTCCACTGCAACGCGATCAAGAGTGAGCACCTGCAGAAGGTCTTCGGTGTCCAGGACAAAAGCCAGCTCACCGACGAGGTCTTCCTCAAGGCGCTGAAGCTGGGCCATGTGGGCATCTTCCCGGGCCAGCCGGAACGCTACTTCGTGCTGGACTTCACGCTCGGCGCCCATTTCACCGATGAGGTCCTGGTGGCCTCGGCGGACGAGGACGGCGTCGTGGACGACGAAATCCTCTGGGAGTCCTGAATCGATTGCTCAGCAGCTGCCCTTTCGGGAGCTCAAAACGGCGCGGGGCCCACGCCGACAGGGTTCCCTGGCCGAACTTGTGAGGCGAGGGGGTCGGTGGGGAGCAATCGATGACCAAAACGTACGACGCCGGCCGGTCACCTGGAGAAGGTGACCGGCCGGCGTCGTTATTGGCTTGAGCGTGCTGCTACTTGGCCGCTTCGAGCAGTCCGGCGCGGACCGTCTTCGTGGCGTGGACCAGGTTACGCAGGGACTCCTCGGTCTCGGCGTAGCCCCGGGTCTTCAGGCCGCAGTCCGGGTTGACCCAGAGCTGGCGGGACGGGACGTGCTTGACGGCGGTGCTGAGCAGTTCGGTGACCTCCTGCTCGCCCGGGACGCGCGGCGAGTGGATGTCATAGACGCCCGGGCCGACACCGCGGCCGAAGCCGTGGGATTCGAGGTCGTGGACGACCTCCATGCGGGAGCGGGCCGCCTCGATCGAGGTCACGTCGGCGTCGAGGCCGTCGATCGCGTCGATGATGGCGCCGAATTCGGAGTAGCACAGGTGGGTGTGGATCTGGGTGCTGTCCCCGGCTCCGGCGGTGGACAGGCGGAAGGACTTCACGGACCAGTCCAGGTACGCGGCCTGGTCGGCCTTGCGCAGCGGCAGCAGCTCGCGCAGGGCGGGCTCGTCCACCTGGATGACCTGGATGCCGGCGGCTTCGAGGTCCGCGATCTCGTCCCGGAGGGCGAGGGCCACCTGGTTGGCGGTCTCGCCGAGGGGCTGGTCGTCGCGGACGAAGGACCAGGCCAGGATGGTGACCGGGCCGGTGAGCATGCCCTTCATCGGCTTGTTGGTCAGGGACTGCGCGTACCGGGCCCATTCCACCGTGATGGGGGCGCTGCGGGTGACATCGCCCCACAGGATCGAGGGACGCGTGCAGCGCGAGCCGTAGGACTGGACCCAGCCGTGCACGGTGACGTCGAAGCCTTCGAGGTTTTCGGCGAAGTACTGGACCATGTCGTTGCGCTCGGGCTCGCCGTGGACCAGGACGTCGAAGCCGAGCTCTTCCTGCAGCTCCACGACGCGCTTGATCTCGTCCTTCATGAGCTGCTCGTACTGCTCGGTGCTGAGGTCACCCTTGTTGGCGCGGGCCCGGGCGGTGCGGATCTCGGCGGTCTGCGGGAAGGAACCGATGGTGGTGGTGGGCAGCGGCGGCAGGGCCAGGGACTTCTCCTGGGCTGCTTCACGGACACCATACTCGGAGCGGTTGAAGTCGGCGGCGGTCAGGGCCGCGGCGCGGGCCCGGACGTCGGCGCGCTGAACACCCTCGGCGGCGGCACGGGAAGCGATGATGCGGGTGGCCTCGTCGATGGCCGGCCGGACGGCGGCCGGGTCGGTCAGCAGGCCGGCGAGGGTGACAACCTCGGCGGCCTTCTGGTCGGCGAAGGCAAGCCAGCTGCGCAGCTGGGCGGAGAGCTGGACTTCCTCGTCGACGTCGTGCGGAACGTGCTGGGTGGAGGTGGAGGTGCTGACGGCCAGCCTGGCGACGGACTTCTGCAGCTCGGCGATCTTGTCCGCTGAGGCGGCGAGGTCGTTGCGCCAGATGTTGTGGCCGTCGACGACGCCGGCGACGAGGGTTTTGTTGCCCAGCGCGGCCAGCGCCGCGGCGGAGGGGACCTCACCCTTGAAGACGTCCAGGTGCAGGGCGTCGATGCCGGTCGCGGCAAGGGTTCCGAGCTGGCCGTTGAGCGCACCGTACGGGGTGGACACGAACAGCTGCGGGCGGCTGGCCGCGGCGGAAAGGGCCTCGTAGGAGCGGGCGACGGCGGCCTGGATCTCGCCGGCGGGAGTGTCCTGGTCCACCACGAGGGCGGGTTCGTCCAGCTGGATCCAGCTGGCGCCGGCAGCGGCGAGCTTCTCCAGCAGGGCGACATAGACGGGCAGCACGTCCTCGAGGCGGGACAGCGGGCTGAAGCCGGCCGGGGCGTCGTCGGAGGCCTTGCTCAGCAGCAGGAAGGTCACCGGGCCGACGAGGTACGGGCGGGTCTCCACACCGTTGGCGAGGGCGTACTCGAACTCCTCGACGATCCGGTTGGAGGTCAGCGCGAAGCTGGTCTCCGGGCCGATCTCGGGGACCAGGTAGTGGTAGTTGGTGTCGAACCACTTGGTCATTTCCAGCGGCTGCTGGTCCTTGTTGCCGCGGGCCAGGGTGAAGTAGCCGTCGATGTCGAGCTGGCCGGCGGCGTTGAGGAGCTGGCCGAAGCGGGCGGGGACGGCGCCGAGGTGGGCGGCGGCGTCGAGCACCTGGTCGTAGTAGGAGAAGGTGCCGGGTACGGCGGCGGCTTCGGTGAGGCCCACGCCCTGCAGGCGCTTGGCGGTACCGAGCTGGATCTCCTTGGCGGCGGCGTCGAGGGCGGCGGCGTCGATCTTGCCGGCCCAGTAGGCTTCGACGGCCTTTTTGAGTTCACGGCGGCGGCCGATGCGCGGGTAGCCCAGGATCGAGGCGGCCGGGAACGGAGTGGGGTTGGTGGTGTTCTTTTCAGTCATGGGAAGTCCTTGGTGTTGGTGGTTCGGGTGGGGGGAAGCGTGTGGTCAGCTGGCGAGCTGGCGGCCGGCAGTGCGCCGCGCCGGGTTAAGCCGTGCGGCGTCGTGCACTGCAGAGCGCCGCGGGCGCGGCAGGGCAAGCTTGTCCAGCACGTCAAGCGCTGCGGCGTGCTCATTGAAGGTGTAGAGGTGGATTCCGGGGGCGCCGGCTGCCAGGGCCGCGTTGGCCAGGTCCACAGTGGCGCCGACCCCGATCCGCGCCCGTTCGGCGTCGGTATCGGCGGCGGCGAGCCGTTCAATCAGTTCCGGGGCCGGTTCGACGCCGGTCAGCTCGCCGAGGCGGGTCAGCCGCCGGATGCTGGTCAGCGGCATGACACCGGGAATGATCGGGATCGTGACGCCGGCCCGGCGCGCACGGGTCAGGAGGTCCGCGTACTGCCCGGTGTGGAAGAAGACCTGGGTGATGGCGAAGTCGGCGCCGGAACGCTGCTTGGCCAGCAGCACCTCGACGTCGTGCGCCTCACTCGGCGATTCCGGGTGCCGGGTGGGGTACGCGGCGACACCGACGGCCACTTTGCCGGCGCACAGCAGGGCCGAGCGGCGCTGTTCCACGCGGCGGATGAGCTCGATCAGGTCCTGGGCGTAACGCAGCGAACCCTCGGGAGGGACGCCGCCGTCCTTGGGCTGGTCACCGCGGAGGGCCAGGATGCCGCGCACGCCGACGTCGAGCAGTTCACCGATGATCTCGGCAAGCTCCTGCGGGGAATTGCCCACGCAGGTCAGGTGGGCCAGCGGCCGCAGCGTGGTTTCCTGCACGAGCCGGTTGATCAGCTCGACGGCGGTGTTCCGGTTGGAGCCGCTCGCACCATAGGTGACGGAGACGTAATCCGGGTTGGTGGCTTCCAGTTCGCCGATGGTGGTCCAGAGCGATTCGGCCGCCGCGGGAGACCGCGGCGGGAAAAGCTCGTAGGACAGCGCAACCGGGGCCGCGACGGCAAGATTGGGATGGGTATCGATAAGGCTGGGTGGTGACATTTGCGTCCTTGGCTGTGAACCCTGACGCCAGGAGACCGGAAACCGGCGGGCTGACGACAGCGAATTGAGTTTGGGAACACGGAGAGAACTTCAGCAGGACGCAGCCGCGACTGGTACGCCTGATATGAAGTTTTCCGTGAGCAAATGTCAGGCCCACATGGGGGCACCCACACCCTCCTGGACCGCCTTGGGGGCCGGCCGCCTGCGGAGGATCGCTGACACGTTACCTCGGTAACTTGGATAGAACTCTAGGGGCCGACGCGGAGGCATTCAAGTCGCCCGTCGAATTAAGACGCAGCTTTACGGTCGGCTGCGGGGTCGGACAGAATATTCTTCGCCGCTTTCGACCGTCAGGGCTTGCGCTGCGCGCTGGGCCCGGCGTCCCCTTTCGAGACCGGAGCCCTCCCCATCGGGTGCGGCGCGGGTCTATCCTGTTGCCATGATCCAGCTTCCAGCAAGTTACCAGGAGTATCTCGTCGGCAAGAGCGAGAGTTTCATCAACACGGTTCGGCCCGTCCTGATGCAGTCCGCCGCGGACAAATCACACGGCGTCCGCGTGGTGTTCCATCCCAACGATCACCAGGCGCACCTGGACGAAAGCATCCCGTTCGGCACAATCCTGGAAGACATCGACTGAGGCGTCGCGGGCACCCGGCGGCGGGACCTCTCCAGCAGAAGGCGCTGGGACCCGGCGGCGGGATCCGGTCGCGCTACCCCTCCAGCAGAAGGCGCTGGGACCGCGGCGCGAGAGTGTGCTCGAGGACGAGGCAGGCGGCGCCGACTGCCCCGACGTCCTCGCCGACGCCGGTGCCTACCACTTCGATGGCGTGGATCTTCCGGGTGTCGCTGGCCTCCTCGATAAGTCCGGGAATTATGGCCAGGTAGGACTCGGAGAGGCAGGTCCAGAACGGGCCGCCGAAGACCACCCGGTCCACGTCCAGCGTGTTGGTGATCACGGAGACGGCCCGGGCGACGAGCACGGCGGATTTCTCGATGATTTCCACAGCTTCGGCATTCCCGGCCTCGGCGGCGTCGCAGAGTGCGGCAAAGCCCTCCTGGACCGCCGGGGCACCTTTGTCCTGCCGTGAGCCATCCAGTATTCCGGCCGCTTCGGCCTGGGCCACCAGCACCTGCGGGATACAGGAGGACTTCACGCAGCCGCGCTTGCCGCAATCGCAGGGCGGACCGTCGGGGTCCACGATGATATGCCCGATCTCGCCCGCGTTTCCCGAGGTGCCGCGCACCACCTCGTCATTGAGGACGATGCCGCAGCCGATACCCGTTCCCATGTACATGAACACGAAGCTGCCGGCGCCGCTCGGGCCGCCCGCCCAGGTTTCGGCGACGGCGGCGCTGGTCACGTCCTTGTCCACCAGGGTGGACAGGCCCGTGGCCTCGGCCAGCGCATCCCGCAGCGGGACCCGGACCCAGCCCAGCAGCAGCGGCGGGTCAACGACCGTGCCCTCCTCCAGGTCGATCGGGCCCGGCGATGCCACGCCCAGGCCGGCGATCTTCGCACGGTCCACGCCCGAGACCTCGATCAGCCGTTGGATCTCGGCGGCAATGGTGTCAATGACGGCTCGCGGGTCGGATCCGGAGGGCGTGGTGATCCGGGAGTGTTTGACCACGGCCCCCACCAGGTCCAGCAGCACGAACGTCAACACGGCAGGATCCAGGTGGACACCCACGGCGTACATGCCGGCAGGATTGAGCCGGAGCATGGTCCGGGGCTTGCCCGGTCCGGTGCCCTCTTTCCCGGCCTCGACGATCAGGCTCTGGTCCAGCAGGCGGCGGGAGATATTCGAAATCGTCTGCGGGGACAGCCCGACGATCTGCGCCAGCTCCACGCGGCTCAAACCCCCGGGCGTGCGCCGGATGGCATCGAGAATGACGGTGAGGTTGAAGTCGCCCATCCGGGGCAAGTTGGTTCCGCGCCTTGGCGAGGGCTGGCGGATCTCAGTCACTGATTCCCCTAAACGTCTTCGGCTGCGCACTGCTTATCCCAGAATCGTACGTTACGCGCTGGGCCGCCCACTGGCCCACCGCTTCAGCCCCCGGCGGTTTTCCGGGTGCTCGCCGTGACCGTGAATTTCGGGTTCCGGCCGACCTCCCGGGTGGGGCCGACCAGGTGCTCCAGCGCCGGCCGGTAGTGCAGGTGGCTGTTGAACACCGTCCACAGTTCCCCGCCCGGCGCGAGAACCCGCCCCGCGGCCTCGATCAGCTTGATGCCGGCACCGGCATGGACGGCGGCGCCGACGTGGAAGGGCGGGTTCAGCAGGATGAGGTCGGCACTTCCGGCCGCCAGCGAATCCATGGCATCGTCCTGGAGCGCCTCGATCTGCCGCCCAAGAGCGTTGGCCTCGGCGGTGGCCCGGGCGGATGCGACGGCGGCGGCGGACTGGTCGGTGGCAATGACCCGGGCGCCCGGGTTGGCCCGCGCGTACATGGCTGCGAGGATCCCGGTGCCGCAGCCGAGATCGACAGCGCGGCCGGCGGCGGGCATCTGCGGCAGGAAGTCCAGCAGGAACCGGGTGCCGATGTCCAGCCCTGTCCCGGCAAAGACGGCGCCGTGGGCGCACACCGTCAGCCCCAGTTCCGCGTTGTCCTCGCTGACCGGGAAGGGCGGCGCTGCCGGAACCGGCTTAGGGCCGCTGGCCAGCAGGATCCGGGACTTCTGCCGGGCGAGCTGGGGCTGGACTTCGGCGAAATAGCCCTCCAGGACTGCGTTCATGCCCAGGCTCATGTGCTTGACCCTGCCGCCTGCCAGCAGCACGACGTCGGGGGCGGCGTACCGGGCCACGGCGTCGGCGATTTCCTCCAGCTCGGCCAGGGACTTGGGCAGCTGCAGGAGCACGACGGCGGCCCCCTCCAGAAGTCCCGCTCCGAGCGGGAGCTGTTCGAAGCCGGCCGGGATGCCCACGGCGTCGGCGTTGTTGCGCAGGGCGCGCTCGCCTGTGATGAGGTCCTGGTGGACGCGGACCGGCCCGATTCCGGCGGATGCGGCGGAACCGGCGACGTCCTCCAGGCTTATTGCGCCGAGGGTCAGCGCGCCGTAGCGGTCCCCCACCACGGCGAGCCGGGTCCCGGGCTCCAGCAATCCGGCCGCGGTTTCCAGCAGGAGCCTGTCCGTGGCGTCCCAGGCCTGGAGGTTGGCTGCCTCAACGTCCGGGAACCTCCGCAACCGGGAAAAGAGCGAATCGAGCTTGTTGTCCGCCACGCGTTAGCTGCCACCTTGTCTGTTCAGGTTGTCTGTTCAGGCCCGCATCTGCTGTTCTGGCCCGGGTCGTGAGGGGCCCGCTGGGTTCAGGGCCTGTACCAACTTATCCTGCTCCGACAGCATACTGAGGATCCCCGTCACGGCGGCCCGGCCGGCCCGGTTGGCCCCGATGGTGGACGAGGAGGGACCGTAGCCGATCAGATGCACCCGCGGCTCTGAGGCCACCTGGGTGCCGTCCATCGCGATCCCGCCGCCGGCACCCCGCAGGTGCAGCGGGGCCAGGTGGTCGAGTTCGGCCCGGAATCCGGTGGCCCAGAGGATGACGTCGGCGGCGAGGAAGCCGCCGTCGGCCAGCCGGACGCCCCAGGGTTCGATCGCCGTGAACATGGGGTGCCGCTCCAGCACGCCGCGCGCGGCCGCGGCCTGCAGGGCCGGGGTCCTGATCAGCCCGGTCACCGAGACGACACTCTGGGGCGGCAGGCCCTGGCGGACGCGCTCCTCGACGAGCGCGACGGCGTCGTGTCCGGCCTGCCGGTCGAACCCGGCGTCGCGCCACACCGGCTCGCGGCGCGTGAACCATGTGGTGCTGGTCAGCTGCGAGATCTCGTCCAGCAGGCCGACGGCTGAGATCCCGCCGCCCACCACGATCACGTGCCGGCCGCGGAACTCTTCGGCCGAGACGTAGTCGGCGACATGCAGCTGCCGCCCACGGAAGCTGGCGCGGCCCGGGTAGATGGGCCAGAACGGCCGCGTCCAGGTGCCGGTGGCGTTGATCACGGCCCGGGCGGACCAGCTGCCCCGGGGGGTGGAGATCCGGAGCCGGCCGTCGGGGCGGCCGTCCTCCCGGTGGACGGAATGCACCTTGACCGGCCGCAGGACGGCCAGCCCGAGCTCATCCTCGTAGCCGCGGAAGTAGCGGGTCAGGAAGCTTGAACTCGCCTCATCCGGGTCAACTGACGGCTGCGGGATGCCGGGCAGGTCGCTGATGCCGTTCACTGTCGCCATGCGCAGGCTCCGCCAGCGGTGGCGCCACGCTCCCCCGGGGCCGTCTTCGGCGTCGAGCACCAGGTAGGTCCGCGCCGGCGGCGCTCCCGGCTCCCCCGCGGCGCCGGTTCCCGCCAGGACGAAGCCGCGGCGCTGCAGGTGGTAGGCGGCCGAAAGCCCGGCTTGACCCGCGCCGATCACGACGACGTCGACAGGCAGCACTTGCTCCACACTGATGGCCTGCTCCCCCGCCTAGATCTTCTTGACGACGCTGGATTTGAGCTGCATGGGGCCGACGCCGTCCACCTTGCAGTCGATGTCATGGTCGCCCACACCGTCGACGAGACGGATGCCCCGGACTTTGGTGCCGACCTTGATGACGGTGGAGCTGCCCTTGATCTTCAGGTCCTTGATGACGGTGACGGTGTCCCCGTCGGCGAGGACGTTGCCGACCGCGTCCTTGATGCCCTTCGGGGCGTCGTCCGCTGCGGACTCAGCGGCGGCGGACCATTCGTGCGCGCATTCGGGGCAGACCAGGAGCGCGCCCAGCTCGTAGGTGTATTCGCTGGAGCATTCGGGGCACGGCGGTAGCGTCTCGTCCACGTCCCAATATTAGTTCCCCTGGAGCGACCCGCGCCGCGGGAGGGGTAGGATAACTTTCACTGACACTCATCAGCGCCCCTGCGGCGGGGCGCCGCCATTCGGTCCCGGGAGTGCCCTTAACGGCCTTAGCGATTGCGTCCAGTGCGCTTGACGGCCTTAACGATCACGTCGTCCGCGTAAGTGTCGCCCATCTGCGTATCGTGCTCAGCTCCCAGTTGAACGGCCGTCAACGATTCTGCGCCGATTCTGACCGCATTGCTGGCGTAAACGGACTGTTCATTGAACCAAACCTGCACGCTGGTCGCGGTCGCGTTGGCCACGACGTGCATTGCTACGTGGTGCCAAGTACTCAGCGCCACGTCGGGCACCAGAGTCGTGTAACTGAATGACCCGTTGGGGGCCGTCAGGCGCAGCACCACAGCACCGCTGGCATTATCTCGAAATAGGTCTAAAACGCGCTCGCTGCCGTTGAAGAAGCGGAAGAACGGGACGTTGTTTCCATCCACCCCCGCTTTGGTGATATTGAACCAACCGTCCGCATAGACCTCGGCTGTCTTGCCGGGCAGGGCCGCTTGCATGTAGGCAATGGATTTGTCGGCCGTCGTCGCGTGCAAGAACGCGGCGCAGGCTCCGGAGTGGGAAGTCGCTGAAGCCACCTCGACGGAGCCGTTGCCCTGCGTGGTGACTTTGAATCCTTTGAGCTTCCCGGATTCGAAATTCGACGCCGCGATGACTTTGCCGGGGAACGAGTTTGCCGGCTTTGCAGTGGAGCGGTCGCAGGTCACCGCCGAGGCACCCGCTGCAAGGCCGACCAGCAGTGACGCGGTCAGCGCCAAGGCGATCGTGACCGCACGGATCTGTCGAAACACCCGCCGCTTTGGACCTAACCTGGGGGCTGTCGTCGCTCGGAGGGAACTATTTTGATCGCGCATACCGATCCCTGCTTCCGGCCGCAGTTCTTCGTAGGCCTGATCCTACGTGGTCAGAGCAGTGATATGCACGAGTACGCGTTGACTCGTAGAAAACCTCCGCGTAGCCGGATACGTTGCCTCAATTGAAAACCTCCGCGTAGCGGCGTGGTTTCCGGCCGGGGCGGCGGATGGGGGTTATGCCCGTTTTCATGGAGCTAACGATGGACCAGCGGCAAGCTGTGACAAAGAAGAAAGCCCTCGCCTATAAGAGCGCCGATCGTGCAGGGAAATCCCGGATCCTGAACGAGCTGGTCGAACTGACCCGGTTGGCACCGCGACTATGCCAGGGTCGCCTTGCGGGAGGCCCTGGTCCTGAAAATCGTCAAGCCCAGACCGGGCAGGACGCCGGTCTACGGCCCTGATCTGCTCCCGCCGCTGATCAGGTGCTGGGCGGTGCTGCGGGCTCCTGCCGGCAGGCTGCTGGCCCCGATGCTGCCGGTTCTGGTGCCGCTATTGCGGCGGGACAAGGAGCTTGCGATCACGGATGATCAGGCTGCTTTGCTGATGCGCATGAGCGCGGCGACCATCGACCGGAAACTCGTCGGTGAACGGGCGAAACTTTTCCCGCGGGGCCGGTCACACACCAAGCCCGGCACCCTCCTGAAATCCCAGATCCCGATCCGGACCTGGGCCGAGTGGGACGACGCCGTCCCGGGATTCGTGGAGATCGATCTGGTCGGCCACGAGGGCGGCAACAGCTTCGGGGAATTCTGCTTTACCCTGACAGTGACCGACATTTCCACCGGCTGGACGGTGAAATCGGTCCGTGCGGAACAAGGCGGCCAAATGGGTCTTTGAGGCCCTCGAACACGTCACCGCTGTGTTCCCTTTCCCATCATCGGGATCGATTCGGACAACGGCTCGGAGTTCATCAACGAGCACCTGCTCGCCTACTGCCACGCCCACCAGATCACGTTCACCCGCTCCCGTCCCGGGAACAAGAACGACGGCGCGCACGTGGAGCAGAAGAACTGGGCCAGGGTCCGGGAACTCGTCGGCTACCTCCGCTACGACACCGCCGCGGAACTCGAGAAACTCAACGAGATCTGGGAACTGGACCGGATCTTCACCAACTACCTGCTGCCCCAGCAAAAGCTCCTCGAGAAACACCGGCACGGCGCGAAAGTGACCAAGAAACACGACGCACCTGCCACGCCCCACCAGCGCGCCATCCGGCACGAAAAGATGCGCAAGCGCCCGGTCATTCGGATGAACGCCGCCTTCAGGCAGATCAAACCCGGCGCACTCTCACGCCAGATCCTGGCACTCACAGCGCAGCTCGAAACACTGGCCCGAGCCAAACAGCCGGGCGCGGTCAAACCCGTCAACAGGGCCTGGAACAACTGAAAATCCGGAGGTTTTTCAATGAGGCAACGAAGGGGTCAACCGGAGGATTTCAAATGAGGCAACGAATCACCTTTCCCGGAGGTATTGCAATGAGGCAACAGGGAGTAACTGCTACCTGTTTTCGCCTCGGGAGCACTCGAAGTTACCATCCTCCACCTACTCGGAGGAGGAACAGGTGCAGTGCGACCCGTTGAAACAAAGGAGGTCCCGCTCGGTGAGCGGGACCTCTTCGGTGGAGCTGAGGGGACTCGAACCCCTGACCCCCTGCATGCCATGCAGGTGCGCTACCAGCTGCGCCACAGCCCCGAAATATGCTGGAGAAGAACCGTCTTCCCGGAAGCAACCTGATCAGCTTAAACCACTTTTCCCGCTGACGCGAATCGGCGCGCACGGGAGCAGACAAAGCACGGAGCCGGAAATGTACCGGGCTGCGGGAACAAAAAATCCGCCGGAATCTTTCGATTCCGGCGGATTGTCCGGTGGAGCTGAGGGGACTCGAACCCCTGACCCCCTGCATGCCATGCAGGTGCGCTACCAGCTGCGCCACAGCCCCCGAATTTTCGCTGCTTCGGCCCGTCGGCTTACGCTTCCGGCTCCGATACTTTGTCCGGATCTCTCCGAAGCAACTCAAATATCTTAGAACAATCTTTCGGAAAATTCCAAATCGGGCATATTGGCGCTTTTCGGCTGGTTGCTATGCAGCGGGGCTACTCCGTCTCGGAGGCGACTGCGGCCTTGGCGGAGGCGTCGCTGCCCAGCTGCAGGTCCACCACCGGGCAGTCCTTCCACAGGCGCTCGAGAGCGTAGAACACCCGGTCTTCCTCGTGCTGGACGTGGATGACGATGTCAGAGTAGTCCAGCAGGACCCAGCGTCCGCCGGAGCGTCCTTCGCGCCGGGTCGGCTTGAGGCCGAACTTGGTGAGCTCTTCTTCGATGCCGTCCACGATCGCGTTGACCTGGCGCTCGGAGGGCGCCGAAGCGATCAGGAAGACGTCGGCCAGGGCCAGCCGCTCGCTGACGTCCAGCGCCACGATGTCATCGGCGAGTTTCTCCGAGGCAGCGCGGGCTGCGTGGCGGGCTGTAGCGATGGATGATTCTGTTGCAGTCACGGGACTCCTTGTTGGGGTGAAAACTTTGGGGTGGAAAAGCTTTGAAAGGAAAAGGGGTGAGGCTTCGGCCGAGGACCGGCGCTAGCCCGCGAGGCCGGTGATGATCAGCGTGATACCGGCGATCAGGGCGAGGATCCCCAGGGCCAGCACGCCCAGCTGCAGCATCCGGAGGCGGCGTGCCCGTCCGAGGCCTGCCGTGGCCGCGTCGAGGGGATCGAGGCCGTAGGCGGAGTTCGCAGCCACCGGGGCCCTCCCGGCGAACTCCTCTTCCGGCTTCGGCACCACGGCGGGCCGCACCGCGGGCTTTGCGCGCGTGGCGGGCTCGGCGGCACCCTCGGCGGCACCCTTGGCGGCAGCTTCGGCGCGGGCGAGCACGCCGGCACGGCCGGTCGCCGGAACTGAACGTTGCCGGGACGACCCGGGACGGCGGCCGCCGGACTTCCGGGGGTCTTCCACCCGCGGGCCCGGGTTGGTGACGACCGGAACGTACGACGTGGCAGGGCGCTTCATGACAGGCCGCTCCACGCCGGGGACTTGCTCAAATTCCAAGGGGGTGACCATGGCCAGATTGCTCGCGGTCGAAGGGTCGTTCCGGAGCGGCGCCGGCTGGCCGTTCTGTGCGGCCAGCTTCTGCTTTGCGGCGGCACGCCGGTTCAGCACCGCGGCCCGCTCGGCCATCGCGATCTGCTCGGCCAGGACGTCAGGATCGACCGCGTCCGGGTCATTGGCCGCAATGTGCTCCATCTTGGACAGCTGGTTGTGCGCCTGCCGGGCCAGCAGTTCGCGGGCGGCGAGGGCCTGCTCGACGGTCATCCCATCGGGTAACTGGCCCCCTGGGCCAGGAGCGCCGGTGTCGGCGCCCGGGTCGGTTCGCTTCGGGCCGCTCGCGGGAGCCGGAGCCGGAGCGGCCTTGCCGGCGGCCTTTTCCCCACCAGCCTTACCGGCGGCCTTACCGGTTGCCGCTTCCTTGGCTGCCGGGGCCTTGCCGGGTGCCGGTGCGTCGCCGGGTACCGGGGTCTTACCGGCAGCCTTGCCGCCTGCCGCTTCCTTGGCTGCCGGGGCCTTGCCGGCTGCCGCTTCCTTGGCTGCCGGCGCGTCGCTGGCTGCCGGGGCCTTGCCGGGTGCCGGCACGTCGCCGGATTTTGTCCCCGGCTTGGTGCCCGGCTGCCCGACCACCGGGGTGGCCCGGGTTCGCGGCGAGGCGGGAACAATCAGGTTGGCCGCCGTGGCAGGCGCGGTTTCCGCCGCCAGCTGCAGCAGCCGCAACTGGCGCCGGGTGGGCGGCCCACCGCCTGCGAGGTGGCCTTCTTTTTCGGCGAGTTCCTTGATCGTGCGGAGCGCGGCACGGTCCCGCGCGCGGACCTGCGAGGACCGTTCGGATCCGGCCGGCGTGCGCACGGAATCTACCGGGCCGTCAGCCACGCGGCGGGTGCGTCCGGTAATTTCGGCGGCCGTGGGCTCGCCGGTGTCCACCTGGCTGGCCGGCTTGGCGGCGACAGTCTTCGGGGAAGCCGGATTTGAGGCAGGACCAACGGCACCGGGCGCCCCGGTACCGGACTCCTGGCCCGCTTCCAGGCGTTCATCCCGAGCCTGACGCAACTCGCGGCGGCTGCGGACGGGTGGCTGTTCCTGACTCATTACAGACTCATTCGGTGCTGGCTGATTGGCTTATTTCGGTGGACCGGGTGTACTGGGCCGCTTCGTTCCCTGCTTCGATTCCGCCACTGTTTCCCGCCAGGTCCGCCGCGGGGTCCGGGTCGCCGTCGTACAGTCCATACTTGGCGATGTACTGGACCACACCGTCGGGCACGAGATACCAGACGGGGTAGCCGGCAGCCACGCGGACGCGGCAGTCCGTGGAGGAGATCGCCATGGCCGGGACTTCGAGCAGGCTGACGTCCTTGCGGCCCATCCCGTCCAGCACATGGCCGGGCCGGGTCACCCCTACGAAGTGCGCCAGGGACCACAGTTCGTCGATGTCCTTCCAGGACAGAATCTGGGCCAGGGCGTCCGCGCCGGTGATGAAGAACAGATCGGCGTCGGGCCGCAGGGTTCGCAGGTCACGCAGCGTATCGATGGTGTAGGTCGGCCCCGGCCGGTCCACGTCCACCCGGCTGACGGTGAACCGGGGGTTCGAGGCCGTGGCGATGACGGTCATGAGGTACCGGTGCTCCGCCTCGCTGACCTTCTTGCTCGTCTTCTGCCACGGCTGGCCGGTGGGCACGAACACCACTTCGTCCAGGTCGAACTCCGCCGCAACCTCACTGGCTGCGACAAGGTGTCCGTGGTGGATCGGGTCGAACGTGCCGCCCATTACACCTAGACGCACGCGGCGCTGGGCGCCGTCCTGCTTCATGGTGGCGGAAATATTAGTGGCCCTGGCCGTGATCGTGCTTGTTCGGGTGCTGGCGGTGCGGATCCGAGTGCTCCTCGACGGCCTCGTGGCGCTTGCCCAGGTTGGAGTAGGACAGTGTGACGAACATCATGACCAGGAGGATCGCGAAAATCGAGACCCCGAAAACCCACGGCTCGGCCCAGAGCGGCGCGAGTTCCTCATGGCCGGATTCGCCCGTGGCGGCGACAATTGTGGCGATCTGCTGCGACAGCATGTTCTCCCCTAGAGACTTCAGGATTTTACGACGGCGGTTCTCCCCGCCGTTCGGGACTTCTGTTCCATGTTACAGCGTTGCTAGGCCCTGATCTGGCCCTCACCCTGGACGATCCACTTCGTGGTGGTCAGCTCGGTCAGTCCCATCGGGCCGCGGGCGTGCAGCTTCTGGGTGGAAATCCCGACTTCCGCACCGAGCCCCAACTCACCGCCGTCCGTGAACCGGGTGGACGCATTCACAATCACGGCGGCCGAATCGACCTCGGCAATGAACCGCTCGGCGTTCCCGAGGTCGTTGGTCAGGATGGCCTCGGTGTGCCCGGTCGACCAGGTGCGGATGTGCTGGACGGCGTCATCCAGGCTGTCCACCATGGCCACGGCGAGGTCCAGGTCCATGTATTCGGTGGCCCAGTCCTCATCCGTGGCGGGGACGGACTCGACGGACGCCGGCAGCGCCGCCCGGATCCGCTCGTCGGTGTGCAGGGTCACGCCCGCGGTCCGCAGCGCGGCGGCGACAGCGGGCAGCACGGTGGACCCGGAGTGGACCAGCAGGGTTTCCACGGTGTTGCAGACGCTGGGCCGCTGGGTCTTGGAGTTCAGCAGGATCTCCACGGCCATGTCCTCGTTCGCGGAGGCGTCGAGGAAGATGTGGACGTTGCCCTCCCCCGTCTCGATAACCGGCACCGAGGCGTTGGTCACGACGGACTGGATCAGTTCGCGGCCACCGCGGGGGATCAGGACATCCACCCGTCCGCGGGCGCGCATCAGGGCGTTAGCGCCGTCACGGCCGTACTGGTCCACGGTCTGCACGGCGTCCGCCGGCAGGCCCACCGATTCCAGCGCGTCGCGGAGGATGGTGACCAGGGCGGCATTTGTGGCGGCAGCGGCGGTCCCGCCGCGCAGGATGACGGCGTTGCCGCTCTTGAGGCCCAGCCCGGCGATGTCCACGGTGACATTGGGCCGCGCCTCATAGATAGCGGCGACGACGCCCATCGGCACGTTGATCTGGCGCAGCCGAAGCCCGTTGGGGAGTGTCTGGCCGCGCATCACGTTCCCCACCGGGTCGGGAAGCGTGGCGAGGTTTTCCAGGGCGCCGGCCAGGGCTTTGATCCGTGCGTCCGTGAGCGTGAGCCGGTCCAGCAGGGCCGCGGACGTGCCGTTGGCCCGTCCCGCGGAAACGTCCTTGGCGTTGGCGGCGAGGATCTGGCGGCTGCCCTCCAGCAGCGCGGAGGCGATTGCCCGCAGGCCGCGATCCTTCCAGGCGCGGTTGGCACGCGCCATCCGGCGGGCGGCGTGGCGGGAGCGGTCGGCAATGGCGTGGACGGCGGCCTCCACGTCGACTGCTCCGCTTGCTTCCGCAGCCTCCGGGGACACCGGGATTTCGCGCGCGCCTTCCGACGGTCCGTCCGCAGGGATCAGACCTTCGGCCATCAGCTTGTCGGCGAGCACGGCGGAGCGGGGGGTCAGGGCCTCAGTCATGCCTCCAGTTTAGGCGAGCGGCGGGCTTAGACCAGCACCAGGTCGTCAACATGAACCACGACACGGTCATATCCGCGGCCCAGGGCCTTGCCGAGTTCCTTGGTAGACCGGCCCAGCATCCGGGGCAGCTCGTCGGAGGCGTAGTTGACCAGCCCGCGGGCAATCACCGTGCCGTCCGGCGAGACCATCTCCACCGGATCACCGGCTTCAAAGTTGCCGCGGACGGCGGTAATGCCGGCCGGCAGCAGCGAGGTGCGCCGGTCGCGCACGGCCTGAACGGCGCCGTCGTCGAGCACGAGCGTGCCTTCCACCGCTGCCAGGTGCGCCAGCCACAGCAGCCGGATGGGCTTGCGGGAGCCGTTGACCGAGAACCAGGTCCCAACGTCCTGTCCGGCCAATGCGGCGGCGGCGTTCCCGGTGGAGGTGACGAGGGCGTGGATTCCGGAGCCGGCGGCGATCATCGCCGCCTCCACCTTGGTGACCATTCCCCCGGTCCCGACGCCGGCCTTGCCGGTGCTGCCGATGGAGACGCCGTCGAGGTCGTGCGGGCCCGTGACGTGCGGGATGCGCTTGGCGCCGTGCGAGGGCGGCCCGTCGTAAAGGGAGTCGACGTCGGAGAGCAGCACCAGCGCGTCGGCGCGGACCAGGTGCGCCACGAGGGCCGCCAGCCGGTCATTGTCGCCAAAGCGGATCTCGTGCGTGGCGACGGTGTCGTTTTCGTTGACCACCGGGACGACGCCGAGGTTCAGCAGCCGGTCCAGGGCCCGGAAGGCGTTGGTGTGCTGGCTGCGGCGCATGAAGTCGTCGGCGGTCAGCAGCACCTGGCTGACGGTGACGCCGTGGGCGCCGAAGGCGTGGGTGTAGCGGGCCATCAGCAGGCCCTGGCCCACACTCGCGGCTGCCTGCTGGGTGGCGAGGTCGCGGGGACGCTTCTCGAGTCCGAGCGGGGCCAGTCCGGCGGCGATGGCGCCGGAGGACACCAGGATGATCTCGGCGCCGTCGTTGCGCTTGTGCGCCAGGGCATCGGCGAGACCCGTCAGGGCCTCCTCCGAGATGCCGCCCTTGATGCTGGTCAGGGAGGAAGAACCGACCTTGACCACGATCCGGCGGGCACCGGACAGCGCGGAACGGTCCGGGACGGCAGCGTTCCGGGCGGATGAGTGCGGGACGGAACTGTCCGGTGCGGAACGGTCCGGGACGGTACTGTCCGGGACGGTACGGCCGGGGACGGCACGGTCCGGCGCTGATCCGGCCGGAACCGGAGGTTCGGCGCTGCCGGCCGTACCAGGCACGATGACGGTTTTACTCGTCATCCGCTGCGCCCAGTCCACTCTCCTTGACCGGCTTGACGGCCCGGCGTCCGCTGACGGATTCGGTCCAGATGCCGGCCTTGCGTTCGGCTTCGAGCTCGGCGCGGGCGGCGGCCTTGGCCTCGCGGCGTTCCACCTGCTCGTCGCGCTTCTGCCCACGGGTGGGGCGGTCGCCGATGTCGGCGAAACGCACGTCGGTGCCACGCGGCGCGGCCAGCAGTTCGGCGCCGGCCATCATGGTCGGCTCCCAGTCGAAGACGACGCCGTCGTCCTCGCCGATGACAACCGTGTCGCCGGGCTTGGCGCCCTGCTTGAACAGTTCGTTTTCGACGCCGAGCTTGGCGAGGCGGTCCGCGAGGTAGCCGATGGCTTCCTCGTTGGTGAAGTCGGTCTGCTTGACCCAGCGGACGGGCTTGTCGCCGAGCACGCGGAACAGCGGTTCCAGGTTCTTCTCTTCGCGGCGGATCTTGAAACCGGATTCGTTGACGGCGCGGGGCCTGAGGACCGGGGCGTGCACCTTGGGCGGCGCAGCGGCGAGCTCGTCGCGGGCGGCCTGAACGATTTCAGCCATGGCGAAGCCGAGCTGGCGGAGGCCCTCATGGCTCGTGGCGGAGATCTCGAAGACCTTGTAGCCGCGGGACTCGAGTTCCGGGCGGACGAATTCGGCCATGTCCTTGCCGTCGGGAAGGTCCACCTTGTTCAGGGCGATCAAGCGGGGACGGTGGTTCAGCGGCACGACTTCGCCGTCGGATCCGGCGAAGCTCATGTCCACGGCGTACTTCTCGAGTTCGGCTTCGATGACCGCCAGGTCGGAGAGCGGGTCGCGGTCCGATTCGAGCGTTCCGCAGTCCAGTACATGCACGAGGGCGGCGCAGCGCTCGACATGGCGCAGGAAGTAGTGGCCGAGGCCCTTGCCTTCACTGGCGCCTTCAATCAGGCCCGGGACGTCCGCGATGGTGAAGCGGACGTCGCCGGCCTGGACGACGCCGAGGTTAGGGATCAGGGTGGTGAAGGGGTAGTCGGCGATTTTCGGCCGGGCGGCGGACATCGCGGCGATCAGGCTGGACTTGCCGGCGGAGGGGAAGCCGACCAGGGCGATATCCGCGATCGACTTCAGTTCCAGCACGATGTCGCTGGATTCGCCTTCGATGCCCAGCAGCGCGAAGCCGGGGGCGCGGCGCTTCTGCGAGGAGAGCGAGGCGTTGCCGAGGCCTCCGATGCCGCCGGCGGCCGCGATGTACTCGGCGCCTTCGCCCACGAGGTCGGCGAGGACCCGGCCGTCCTTGGACTTCACCACGGTGCCCTCGGGCACCGGGAGGATGAGGGTTTCGCCGTTCTTGCCGCCGCGCCAGTCGCCCATGCCGGGTCCGCCGTTGGTGGCGTGCCGGTGCGGGGCGTGGTGGTAGTCGAGCAGGGTGGTGGTCTGCGGGTCAACGCGGAGGATGACGTCGCCGCCGTTGCCGCCGTTGCCGCCGTCGGGACCGCCGAGGGGCTTGAACTTCTCGCGGTGGACGGAGACACAGCCGTGGCCGCCGGTACCGCCGGATACGTGCAGTACTACCCGGTCTACAAAGCTCGCCACGTGGATCTCCTCAATGCTTTTCCCTGGACCGTAAAGGGGCCCAAGATGATTGTAATGCGGTTAAAACACCGGTGGAGCGGACCAAATGGCCCGCCCCACCGATTTAGAACTTGTTGTTACTCTGCGGCTGCTGCAGCCACGATGTTCACAACGCGACGACCACGGCGGGTGCCGAACTCGACTGCACCGGGGGTCAGGGCGAACAATGTGTCGTCCCCGCCGCGGCCGACGCCGGCGCCCGGGTGGAAGTGGGTGCCGCGCTGGCGGACGATGATTTCGCCTGCGGAAACGACCTGGCCGCCGAAGCGCTTCACGCCGAGGTACTGGGCGTTGGAGTCACGACCGTTGCGAGTGGAACTCGCGCCTTTTTTATGTGCCATTTGAAATGCCTGCCTTCAAAAAATTCTGGGGAACCTGCTGGAAACCTGAACAGTAACGAAGAGTTACTTGATACCGGTGATCTTGACCTTGGTCAATTCCTGACGGTGACCCTGGCGCTTCTTGTAACCGGTCTTGTTCTTGAACTTCTGGATGACGATCTTCGGACCACGAAGGTCTTCGAGGATCTCAGCCGTAACCGTTACCTTGGCCAGGTCCGCAGCAGCAGACGTGATCTTGTCACCGTCCACCAGGAGCAGTGCGGGCAACTCAAAGGTGCTGCCGGCTCCACCGGGGACGCGGTTCAGGGTAACGAAGTCTCCAACGGAAACCTTCTCTTGGCGGCCGCCTGCGCGGACAATCGCGTACACCACTGGGGAACTCACTTCTCTCGACGTTTATTACTAGATTTGCGTGCGGAACCTGGTCCAAGTTGTTTGGCTGGCTCACGCTGTGCCTCAACGCCGGTGGGCTCCCCGGGGGAACCCATGAGCTATCCCGTGGTCAAATCCGAAAACGGATTGTCCTCAAGGTCATAACCCAAGTGTTGGCGTAAGCACCGAAGATCTAGACTACGCTAATTTTGCCTTCGGCCGCAAATGAGGCTGGCTCCGGCGGGCCATGCGTGACGGACTTAACTCCATTAAGGCAGAGCATTCCTGCAACGACTTCCGGAACCGTGCCCCACCATCGTACAGGCTGGCCGGGTCCCCGCCGGTCAGGCGTGCAGTCTCGGCGCGTCGAAGAAGGCGACTTCGTAACGGGCCGACTGCCTGAAAGCCAGGGCCATGGCGTCCCGTTCGCCGGCTGAGGCGCGGCGCGCCGCGTCGTCCGTGATGGCGATGGCCTGCCGCGTCGCCGCGGCGAAGTCCTCGTCGGCGTACGTCCGCAGCCAGTCGGCGTAGGGGTGCGCTTCGGCGGCACCGGCGGCCAGGAACTGCGCGTGGAGTTCCGCGCCGACCACGGCATAGAGCCAGAAGCACGGCAGGGCGGCCGCGACCAGCACCCCGTAGCTGCCGGAGACCGAGGCCGCCAGCAGGTGGTCCACATAGGACTTCGTCACCGGCCCAAGCGTTCCCTCCACGGTGCGGGTGCTGAGCCAGCTCCGGTGCAGCTCGGATTCGACTTCCAGGCACTGCTGGGCGGATCGGGCCCAGAAGAGCTGTTCGGCTTCGGCGGGTGCGAGTGCGGCCGCCCGGGCCAGCACCCGCGAGTAGCCATTGAGGTAGAGGGCGTCCTGGGCCAGATAGTAGGCGAACTCCCGCTCGGGGAGCGTGCCGTCCGCCAGCCTCCGGATGAACTCCAGGCCGTAGATCTCGTCGAGGTCCGGGGCCGCGCCGGCCCCGAGGGCAGCGACAAACTCCCCCTCGGCCGGGACCCGGCGGTCCCCGGGACCCTGAGCCAGGCCGTGGTCCGCGGTGCCGTGATCCGTGGTGCCGTGGTCCGAGGTCAGGTGCTGGACGTGGTGGAAATGGTGCACCGGACCGTTGCCGGTGCCGACGTCGAGGTGCTCCGAGCTGCGCAGCGCACCTTCGAGCCAGGGCTTGACCTCGCGCAGCGCCGCTTCCCAGTCCCCCACCCGGGCCTGCACCGTCGCCAGTGCCGAGGACAGCGAGCAACCGGTGCCGTGGCTGTTGCTGGTGGGCACGCGTCGGCCCGTCACCACTACCGTCTCCTGGTCCAGCAGTCCCCCGGTGTTGACGAGCGCATCCGGGCACCCGCCGTCGTGGCCGAATTCGCCCCCGGCGGTGCCGGGTTCGGCTCCGGCGCCGCCGTCGGCATTTCCTTCCAGATGGCCGCCCTTCACCAGGACCGTGGTGCCGCTCAGGGCGGCGAGCCGCTTGCCCTGGGCCAGGGCCTCGGCCCAGTCGGCCGCGACGGGTTCCCGGAGCAGCAGGGCGAGTTCGGCGAGATTGGGCGTGACGAGGTCCGCGAGGGGCAGCAGCGCGTGCAGGGCCGTCTCGGCTGCTTCCGGCAGCAGCCGGTCCCCGCTGGTGGCCACCATCACCGGGTCCAGGACGACGACGCCGGGCCGGGCGTGTTCCAGCCAGCGCCGGACGGCGTCGATGACGGCGGCGTCGCCCAGCATGCCGATCTTGACGGCGTCGATGCCGATGTCCGCGCTCACGGCGTCCAGCTGGGCGGTCAGGAAGGCGGCCGGCGGAACGTGGACGGCCCGGACGCCGCGGGTGTTCTGGGCCGTGAGGGCGGTGATGGCGGCCATGCCGTAGCCGCCGTGCGCGGCAATGCTTTTCAGGTCGGCCTGGATGCCCGCGCCGCCGGAGGGGTCCGAACCGGCGATGGCCAGCACCCGCGGGATCCGGGCCGGAGCGGTAGTCGGCGCGGGGGGCAGAAATGCGGACGGAAGAACGACTGAAGCCACGATGGACATCCCTTCGCCGGTGCTAACCGGACAGGTTCAACGGGTCTGGATCTCAGCCGGCTCGTTGCGCGGCACCCCGTGTCAGTTCTCCAGCCTAGCCGCAGCGCTTAACGAACCACGGGTGCGGCCCAAACCCCGGCGAATTGCTACGCCGGGTCCGGACCGCACCCGCGGCCATGCTGGATTGCCTCGTTGGGCTTCCGGGCTACAGCTCCGACGCCGGGACGCCGACGCCGAGGATGATCGGTTCGTTCGCCGCGGCCGGCTTTGCCGCTGCCTTGTCCGGGGAAGGTGCCTTGGCCTCGTGCACGGCTCCGGCCGCGGCCGTTGCGTTCCGTTGCTCGGCTGCCTCACGGTGTTCAATGGACGTCTCGTTGGCTGCGCCCTGGGCGCGGCTGGCGCTCCGGTTGCGGCGCACGCGGCGGCCCCTGGAGGTACCGGTCCCGACGTCGGCCCTCGCCAGTGCCGGTGCAGGCGCCTGTGCCGCTGCCGGTGCCTGGGCCGGTGCCGTGGCCTTGGCCGCGGAAACCTGCTCGGCGGCGGGCTTGCTTTCCTCGGTGTCGCCCAGATGGGCGAAGGCCTCCGTCAGCAGGTCAAGGGTCAGGGCGGGTGCCGTCCCCTCCTCGGCGTGCTCCACGTACGGCAGCACCACCTGCTCGCCGCCGAAGGTCAGCACGGCAGCGGGACGTCCGGCTGCTTCCTCTGTTGCAACGAACTGCCGGGCGGTCTCGGCTGCGGCCTGTCGGGTCTCGGCCTGGCGGGTGTCGGCGTCGTGCCGGGCTGCCGCTTCCCCCTCGTGCAGGTGGGCGGCGTGCGCGGCGGCCGCGATGTTCGCGAGGGCAGCCCGGGTCGCCTCTGCCTTGGCGTGGCGCTCGGCCTCCGTGGGCTCCGGGTGGATGGCTGCGGGTGCCGACGGAGCGGACTCCGGCCCGCCCTGCCCGCCCCTGCCACGGCGGCGGCCCTTGCGCTCGGTGCGGGCAGCGGGCTGGTTCTCGATCCGCGGGACGTGGTGCTCTGCGGCTACGACGTTGGCGCGGCGGTGCTCGACGGGCTCGTCGTGCGTGACGATGCCGCGGCCGGCGCAGGTTTCGCACTGCTCGCCAAAGACTTCCAGCAGCCCGGTGCCCATCCGCTTGCGAGTCATCTGCACGAGCCCGAGCGAGGTCACTTCGGCCACCTGGTGCTTGGTACGGTCTCGGCCGAGGCACTCCACCATGCGGCGCAGTACGAGGTCGCGGTTCGATTCCAGCACCATGTCGATGAAGTCGATCACGATGATGCCGCCGATGTCGCGGAGCCGGAGCTGCCGGACGACTTCCTCGGCCGCTTCCAGGTTGTTCTTGGTGACGGTTTCCTCGAGGTTGCCGCCGCTGCCGGTGAACTTCCCGGTGTTGACGTCCACCACGGTCATGGCTTCGGTGCGGTCGATCACCAGGGATCCGCCGGACGGCAGGAAAACCTTGCGGTCCAGTGCCTTGTGGATCTGCTCGTCGATCCGCCAGGCCGCGAAGATGTCCGTGTCCTTGGTCCACTTCTCGAGCCGGCCCACGAGGTCCGGCGCCACATAGGTGACGTAGGCCTCGATGGTGTCCCAGGCTTCCTCGCCGGAGACGATCAGCTTGGAGAAGTCCTCGTTGAAGACGTCACGGACCACCTTGATGGTCAGGTCAGGTTCGCCGTAGAGCAGCTCGGGGGCGAGGATCTTGGTCGACGTCGACTGGCCTTCGATGCCTTCCCATTGCGCGCGGAGCCGGTTGATGTCGTGGGTCAGCTCTTCCTCGGAGGCGCCCTCGGCCGCGGTGCGGACAATCACGCCGGCGTTTTCCGGCAGGCGGTCCTTGAGGATCCGCTTGAGGCGGTTGCGTTCGACGTCGGGCAGCTTGCGGGAGATGCCGGTCATGGAACCGCCGGGCACGTACACCAGGTACCGGCCGGGCAGCGAGATCTGGCTGGTGAGGCGGGCGCCCTTGTGGCCGACAGGGTCCTTGGTGACCTGGACCAGCACGGAGTCGCCGGACTTCAGCGCGTTCTCGATCCGGCGCTGCTTGCCCTCAAGGTTGACGGCTTCCCAGTTGACTTCACCGGCGTAGAGCACGGCGTTGCGGCCACGTCCGATATCCACGAAGGCGGCTTCCATGGACGGCAGCACGTTCTGGACCTTGCCCAGGTAGACATTGCCGATCAGGGAGTCCTGCTGCGTCTTGGACACGAAGTGCTCGGCCAGGACACCGTCTTCGAGGACGCCGATCTGGATTCTGTCGTCGCGCTGGCGCACGATCATCTGGCGGTCCACGGATTCACGGCGGGCCAGGAACTCGGCCTCGGTGATGACGGTGCGGCGGCGGCCGGTGTCGCGGGATTCGCGCCGGCGCTGCTTCTTGGCCTCGAGTCGGGTGGAGCCCTTCAGGGAGGTGACGCGGTTGTTGACCGGCGCTTCAGTGATCGCACGCGGCGCACGGACCCGGGTCACCGTGTTGGGCGGATCGTCGTCTCCCCCGCCGGTGAGTTCCAGGTCCTGGTCGCCACGACGGCGGCGACGGCGGCGGCGCGAGGTCACACCGTCCTCGAGGGTCCCCTCGGTGCCTTCCTCGGCATCCTCGCCGGCGTCCTCCGATTCGCTCTCTTCTTCGCCGGTGCGGCTGCGTCCACGGCGGCCGCGGCTGCGGCGGCGGCGACGGCTGCCGTCCTCGTCGCCTTCCTCTTCCGCCTCTTCGGGCGTGGCCGCGGCGGCAACCGGCGCCGGGCGGGCGACGGTGCTCAGGTCGGGAGCCTGGAAGATCATCGAGGTGACCGCTCCGGGCTCAAGGAAGAGCGAGGAGGCCGCGGAGCGTGCGGCGGCAGGCTGCTCGGACGTTTCCGCGGCAGGGGCTCCCGTAGCAGGGGCTGCTTCGGCGGCCGGGGCGGCGGTTTCTGCGGATGCGGCAGTTTCGGCGGACGCCGGGGCTACTGCGGCGGCCGTTTCCGTGGCAGGGGTTGCTTCGGTGGTTTCCGTGGCAGGGGCCGCCTCGGTGGCGGGCGTGGCAGGGGCCGCCTCGGCGGTGGGGGCCTCCGGTGCCGGCTCTGCTTCGGTCACCGGCGCGGCGGCCTTGGCCCGGCTGGCCCGGCGCCGGACAGGCTTCTCGGCGGGGGCTACGGCGGCAGGGACTTCGGCGGGGGCTTCGGCGGCGGCTGCGGCTGTTTCGTTCTCGTCGGCGAAGGCCGGCAGGGGCTCGGGCGCCTCGGCGACTTTGCGGGCGCGGGTCCGGCGGGCGGGGGCCTTGGCTTTGGGTTCGGCGGCCGGGGTCTCGCTTCCCGGGGTCTCCGTTGCCTCGGTCAGGACGGCAGCGTCCGCGGCGGGCTCCGTGGCGTCAGCTTTCGGGAGGGCCTTCCGGCGGGTCCGAACCGGCCGCTTCGGCGGTGCTGCCGCCGCAGCTGCCTCTTCTGCTGCTTCGTCCGTCGTTGCTGCTTCTTCCGCAACGATCGGTTCTTCATTCCCGGCTATAACCTGGTTCTTATCCATATGTGGTGACACTCCTGCCCTTGGGCGCCCCCACATCCGGCGCCCGTTGGGGCAATTATTTGTCAACACCCGCGGGCATTGACAGAAGTCAATTGGATACCCTCAGGTTCGCACCGGCAGTGGGGTGCGGCAGCCCTGGAGGGCCGGCAAGATTGTTCTGAAACCCGTTGATCTTTCCGTCACAACCAGGTGCCGTCCAATGGCATTGCGGGACAGCCTGGATCAGAGGATCCGGAGCTCCCTGCTCATCATTGGCGGTCTTGGGAACAAAATCGCCGGACCGGGACCCGGATGTGGATCGGGTTCCAGCCACGATCATTGTCTCACAGGAGCCGCCAAAGCAGGCCTAGGCAAGGCATCCGGCACGCCCCGGGAACTGAATCATAGGAGACGGCCCTCTGCTTCCCGGGCTTCGTTCAGTCTTCGGCGATAGAATCGGACCAGTTGCACCGACCCGAAGGACGTTCATTCCATGCCCAGCATCTCCAGCGCCACCGGCGAGGCAGCCGCTCAGCAGCAAGGCGTCAGCCCGTCCGCGACGGAACGGCCGCTGCCCCCGATGACCCGTGAGCGTCCGTTCGCGTGGCTCCTGCTGATCACCGGCGTCGTCGGCTGGCTCGCCTCCGGAATCCTGGTGCTGGAGAAACTCGAGGTCCTCAAGGACCCCGGCCACGTCACCGTCTGCGACGTGAACCCGTGGATCTCCTGCGGGCAGGTCATGCAGACGCCGCAGAGCTCGGTGTTCGGCTTCCCCAACATGTTCATCGGCATCGTGGCCTTCGCCGTCATCATCACCACCGCCATGGGCATCCTGGCCGGCGCCAAATTTGCCCGCTGGTACTGGCTCGGGCTGCAGGCCGGCGTGACCCTGGGCTTCGCCTTCGTGGTGTGGCTCTGGTTCCAGGCCCTGTATTCGATCCACATCCTGTGCCCGTTCTGCATGATCGTGTGGGCCGCGATGATTCCGCTGTTCGTCTGGGTCACGGTCCGGAACGTGTCCCAGGGTGTCATCCCGCTCCCGGCCGGCCCCGCCCGGATCATCGGCGACTCGGGCTGGATCGTCACGGCGCTGCTTTACGTCGCCGTGATCGCCACGATCTTCTTCGCCTTCATCCAGGTCTTCATCGGGACCTCCGGCTACTAGGGAAAAAAGGGCGTCCTTGGGCTGGTCGATCGGCGGCTCGTCCGCCAAACTCCCCTGACGGCCGGAGGGATCAGCGGGTCGTCGACGCCATTCCTTCAATGGTGGCAGCCAACACTCATCAGTCCTCAGGAACCAGGACCGCCTGATGGACCCTCTTGACGCCTCGCAGAGTGCGCCCTGGCACGGCCTCCCGGTCACAGATATCAGGGCTGTAGGGCGGGGTCCGGGGTGTGCAGATGTGCGCGCTCCCCGTCGTGGTCGAAGATGCTCAGGATCTCCACGGGGCCTTCGTGGGCGCCGATGGCGTGCGGGACCATGGTGGAGAACTCGGCCGCCTGGCCTGCGTGGATCAGGATGGTTCGCTCCCCCAGGTGCAGGCGGGCTGTGCCGGACAGGACGGTGAACCAGTCGCGGCCGGGGTGCACACCCAGTTGCTCTGTTCCGGTGGCCCGTTCGGGGGCGATGCGCATCTTTGCCACGGTGGCACCATTAAGAGCGCCTTCGCGGGACAGGAGCCAGGCCGTCACTCCAGGTGTGTGCCCAGGCTGCGGCCGGATGACCACGTCCTCGTCGTCGGCGGACTCCACCAGCTGATCGAGCGTGGTGCCGAGGGCCCGGGCGATGGGGACGAGCTGATCGAGGGCGATCCTGCGATGCCCGGTTTCGATGCGGCTCAGTGTGGAGGGGCTGAGGTAGCAGCGGGCGGCGAGGGCGTCCAGCGACCACCCACGCGCCAACCGCAGGCCGCGGATGCGCTGGCGGATTACGGAGTCCAACTCGAGTTCTTGCGTCATAGACAAGATTGTATGCCTGGAACGCAGGACGCCAGTAGCTTGGAAGCATGACGTATATTCAGCACGATCATCACAACGGCCACCACGCGCTCAAGAACGACCACGACAACGAGGCAGGGCTGGCGGACATCCTGGACCTGGACGCCGAGGTGCTCGGCGGGTATCTGGACGAGGTGACCGAGTGGGTAGCGCAGCACACACGGGACGCTCCGCGCACGGTAGTGGACGTCGGTGCCGGAACGGGCACCGGCAGCCTGGCCCTCGCAAGGCGCTTCAGCGAGGCTGAGCTGGTCGCGATCGACAAGTCGGCGTTGATGCTCGAGCGCCTCCAGGCAGCAGCAGGTCGCGGGCAAGGTCTCACTGATCGGCTGCGCGCGGTGCAGGCCGATCTGGACGTGGCCTGGCCTCAGGTCGGTGCGTCGGACCTTGCGTGGGCGGCCTCGTCACTGCATCACCTTGCCGACCCGGACCGGGTGCTCCGCGACCTCCACACCGCGCTGAACCCCGGCGGTTTGCTGGTGGTCATCGAGATGGACTCCCTGCCGCGGCTCCTGCCCGACGAGATCGGACTCGGCAGGCCCGGCCTGGAAGCACGCTGCCACGAGGCGATGGACCAGGCAGGATGGAACCCGCACCCGGACTGGCGGCCGCACTTGGAGCGCGCCGGATTCGAGATCGCTGAACAGCGCAGCTTCAGCATCGAAGCGAACCCGGCACCGCCAAGCACCGGACGCTACGCGCACGCCGTCGTGCGCAGCATCCGCGGAGCTGTTGACGGCCGGCTGGCCACCGACGACCTCGCTACCCTCGACCGACTCCTAACGGCGGACGACCCCGACGGTCTCCTGCGCCGCACCGACCTGACCGTCCGAGGCAGCCGGACCGCCTGGGCGGCCCGCCGTCCTTGAGCCCGCCGAGGTGCCGGATCGCCGCCGTCCTTGAGCAACACCCACCTGCGCCGACGCGGCCGCAGGTTCGCCTCGACTAAGGAGATACTCCATGAACTTTGCAAAGACGCATGACGTCGCGATCATCGGAGGTGGTGCCGCGGGCCTAAGCGCCGCCGTCACCTTGGCGCGATCCCTGCGCTCGGTGGTCCTCGTGGATGGCGGCGAGCCGCGGAATGCGCCCGCCGCTGGTGCGCACAACATTCTCGGGCACGACGGAATCACCCCGGTGGAACTGCTGGCGTCCGGGCGGCGGGAGGCGGAGCGCTACGGGGCTGAGATCCGCCAGGACCGTGCCGTCGCTGCGCGCCGTCGTGATGGCGGGTTCGACGTGGATCTCGCCGGCGGCGGGACTGTCCGGGCGCGTCGGCTCCTGCTCGCCACGGGGCTAATTGACGAACTCCCCGACGTACCCGGCGTCCGGGGGTTCTGGGGACGGAGCGTGCTGCACTGCGCCTACTGCCACGGGTGGGAGGTGCGCGGACAGCGAATCGGTGTTCTCGGCACGAGCCCCCTAAGCGTCCACCAGGCTCTCCTGTTCCGGCAGCTCAGTGATGACGTCACGCTGTTCCTCCACACGATGCCCGCCCCGGTCGGCGAGGCATCAGACCAGCTCGCCGCCCTGGACATCCGGGTCGTGAACGGCGCCGTCGACCGGCTTCACGCTGAGAACGATGTCCTGAGCGCTGTCGTCCTCGACGACGGGCAGGAGTTCCTCGTGGACGCAGTGACTGTGGCACCCCGGTTCATTGCGCGGGCAGACCTGTACGAGCAGTTGGGCGGAGCACTAACCGATCATCCGCTCGGCGCGTTCATCGCGACCGGACCGATGGGGCGGACGGATATCCCCGGCGTCTGGGCAGCAGGGAACGTCAGCGACCTCGGGGCGATGGTCGCTGCCGCAGCGGGAGCCGGGGTCGCGGCCGGCGCCGCCATCAATGCAGATCTCGTGACCGAGGATGCCGGTGCCGCCGTTCGAGCGCGGGCGGAAAGCACCGCCCCTTCCACGGAGGCGCGTGACACGGGTGCTCGGTGAACGCCGACACGGTCTGCCCCAAACGCCGCAGCCTGCTGACGGCCCCCTTGGTACGCTCTGCCAATCAGCCGCCTCGAGCCTAAGTAGTGGGGTTCCTGCTTAACGTAGAGGCAAGGTCAACGAGTTGATGGGTGACGGAAGCCGTGGACTCGTAAAGCTCCCTGTACAGCCCGTAAAGCCTCTCGTATCTGGCCGACGAATCCTGGCGAGGCTGCGTTACTGACACGATTGGGTTCCAGTCTCCGATCACCGCTGACCCCAGCGCCTCGGCTGCCAGATAGGCGGCCCCGAAACTGGCCCCGATGGTCACGGAAGGTATCTGCTGTTCCAGGCCTGTGACGTCTGAAACGATTTGCGTCCATAGGCCTCCCTGCGTACCGCCGCCAACGGCGATCGTGCGTCGCACGTCCCCGCCCATGTTTGTTAGAGCGTCGACGTTGTGTCGTACTCCGAACGCGGTCGCCTCCAGCGTGGCCCGGTACAAGTCGCCACGGGTATGGTCCAAGGTGAGTCCTGCGACGAGTCCACGGGCGTTCGGATCCGCTACGGGTGTGCGCTCACCCGCAAAATACGGGAGCATGAGCAGCCCATTCGCGCCGGGGCCTGACTTATCCGCCTCGGACAGCAGGGTCGAAAAGTCAGGGGAACCGACTATCGTCCGGAGCCAGGCTGTGATGGCACCGGACGTGGCCATGCCGCCGGCAAGGTTGTAGGTACCCGGCACCACTCCGACCGTGCCCCACAGTGACGACGATGTCGTTCTTGCCTGCAGAGTATTCACCAGGAACATGGTTGTGCCGTACATCAGCATCAAATCGCCCGGACGGTGGGCGCCCACACTGACGGCTTCCGACCAGGCATCGATTGTTCCGCCGATGACGGGCACCCCCCTTGGAATGCCCGTCCTGTCCGAAGCAACCAGATTCACGTGGCCGATAATGTCTCCGGGCCAGACCAGCAGGGGCAGCTCGATGGATTGAATCAGTGGATCTGCGTACGGCGGGTACCACTCGTGAGTGGACGTGTCGTACATGGGTGTGCACTGGCTCGCCGAGTGATGGTCGAGGACGTACTCCCCCGTCAGCTGATAAGCCAGCCAGGAACTCGGCATGAAGAGCATTCGGGCTCTTGAGGCGACGCCCGGCTCATGATCGGCCAGCCACGCCAGCTTAGGCCCGACAGCCTGGGTGGATAGCGCTGATCCGCATCGATCCACAATCGATTGCTGACCGAAGGCCGCATTAATGCAGTCGATCTGTTCCACGGCCCGGGTGTCGATTCCATAAAGGATGGCGGGACGCAGCGCCCTGGCGTCCTCATCGGCAATAAGGACACAGGGGCCCATGCCGCTGACCCCTACTCCTACTACCTGGACGTCTTCCGTAGCTGTCAGCTCACGGGATATTTCAATGAACTCCTGCCACCAGATGGCAGCGTCCATTTCCACATGCCCTGGGGCTGGTCTGGACACCTCATGATTTCGCACTGCGGTGGCATGAATCTTGCCGCCGAAATCTACCAGGACGCCCTTGCTGCTGGACGTGCCGATATCGATGCCCAGGACAACTTCCCGCATCAGGCTCCCCCCACCCGAGGTCCGTGGCCCGCCCTCGACGAAAGGGCGGGCCGGACATTGATCACACTGTGGCGGTAGTCCGCCCCGCGAGCCTTGAAAATGACGATCATCCTTCCGCAGGCCGAAGCCCGGCCGGTCAATGCGACAACGTTTTCGGTGGGAACCCATCACGGGTTGTGGCCTGACCTGCGCGTACTCCCCCGGCCAGCGGCGGGGAAGATTCACGAAGGGCTATCGCTCGATGGCGTGGCCTTCGGTGTCCAGGTGATCACGCCACGACCGCTTGGCTTTCCAGCCGAGCATCCGTTCTGCCTTTGCACATGAGATACCGGAGGCATCGACCCGGTCCAGCGCTCGCAGCTCAATCTGATCCCCGTAATACTCTTTGAGCACGGCGGCGAAATCGCGCCCGCCGACGTTGTCGGGGTTGGCGATGTAAAAGACTTCGTGACCAGGAATGTTTGATTCAACGGCCAGCGCGATTGCGTCGGCGAGGTCTTCCGAGTCAACGTAGCTCCACAGGTTTGGGCTCAGCTCCCCGGCGTCACGGACTTGGCCGCCAAGATTCCGTTCGTAGTTGCCGGCGTGCTGGACGTGACTCGGCCGGATGGAGATGCAGCGCATATCGCTACGGCGCACCGCGGCGTCGCACAGCTCTTCTCCGAACACCTTGGACAGGGCGTACGGATCCTGTGGCCGGATCGGGTGGTTCTCGTCTACCGGTGCGTAGTCGGGGAGGACAGGGCGCTCGGGGAAGAAGAACCCCGGTACGGTTTCGCTGGAGATGTTGACGAAGACTTTGACGCCCGCCCGAATGGAGGCCTCAATCATGTTGAAGGTGCCCATGATGTTGTTCTGGAACACAATGTGCGGCGGGTTGTGGGTTGGTTCGGGAATGGCCCCGGCGTGGACGACCGCGTCGAAGCCACGAACGATCCCGTATGCTTGGCCGGCGTCCGTGAGGTCCGCCTGCTGATAGCCCGGTTCCCCGGGCAGGATTCGGTCAAAAGCGTGGCGGCCGAGGTCCGAGCCAGTGACGTCGTGTCCCGCCGCGATGAGGACACGGACAACAGCTGTGCCCACCTTGCCACGGGATCCTGTGACGAGAACTTTCATTTTTTCTTACTCCCTTTGGATATGCGTTCAACTGCCTGACTGACCGACAGCTCCAGTAAAGCCGTCAGGTTCCAGTGCTCGCGGTCCCGCCTCGTCCCTCGCCGAAACCGGAGGCTTCCCCGGTCCGCGCAGGACAATAGAGACGCTCGCCGCTAGGACCTGGCGGCCACTGAGGCCGTGCGCCAGGATTCAAGGAAGCGCCACATCGCGGTTGCCCCCGGGTCCTGGAGGCCGATGCTGCGCTCCTGAAGCCATGCGGCACGTCCTCGCCGAGAGCGCAGCGAACGTGTGTCGATCACTGCCTTTTCGGCCGCAGCGATGGCCGCATCGAGGCCGCCGGCTCCATCCTCACCAGCGTCGAGAGCATCTGCGGCAGGCATGATGGCATCAACAATGGTCTTGTCACCGATCTGAGTCTTGCCACGCTGCGCGATATTGTCGCCCGCGGCCCGCACGAATCGTGCGGCCGCCGAGAGGTCCACGTTGTCGAGGTCTTTCCACGTCTTTGATCCTGCGAGTAGCCCGCCGGCCACCAGGGCCGCCATCGTCGAAGGATTGGCGTTAGCGAAAGCCTTTGCACAGGCGCGCGAAATCTCGGCCGGCGTGGCCCCATCCGGAAGCTCCGCCAGGGCTTCGATGACCGCACCGGCTCCGAGCGTGATGGTGATGCCCAGGTCACCATCCCCCAGCGCCTGGTCGAGGTCACGCAATTCGTCCGCGGACTTGACGACCTCTGTCAGGCTGCGCTGGATCTGTTCAATCAGCTCTGTAGAGTGCATGGTTCAAACCTCCTGGAAGAACGGTGAGGAAGCTGGTGCATCCAACAGCGCCAGCCGGTCGTCGTTGAGCTTGAGAAGGGAGATAGAGGCGCCAGCCATCTCCAGGCTGGTCGCATACTCGCCGATGTAGTTCCTGCTGATCGCAACGCCACGGCCGGAGAGGATCTGGTGCACGCGGCGGTACATGACGTAGAGCTCTTCCAGGGGCGTTGCGCCCATGCCGTTCACAAGAACGGCGACGCGGTCGCCGTCAGCGAGCTCAAGATCCTCGACGAGCGCATCAACCAGACGATCCGTGATGGCATCCGCGGGCTCCAGGACGCCGCGGTGGATCCCCGGCTCGCCGTGGATCCCGATCCCGATTTCCATTTCTCCGTCAGGCAGGTCGAAGCTCAACGCACCCGTGGTGGGAAGGATAGTTGGTGACAGCCCGATTCCCATCGTCGCCGTATTATCGACGACGTCCTCGGCGACCGCCGCCACCTCGCGGAGGCTGTCCCCGCGGTCGGCTGCCGCACCGGCTGCCTTGTAGGCGAAGATCAAGCCGGCGACGCCGCGTCGCTCAAGGCGATTGTCCTTGGGCTGGCTGGCGACGTCGTCCCGTCCCACAACGGTCCGCGTTTCAATGTCTTCAAGCTCGGCCAGATCGGCAGCCAGATCGAAGTTGAAGACGTCCCCGCCGTAGTTCCCGTAGAGATACAGCACGCCGGCACCGCCGCTTACCGCTTTTGTTGCCTCGAAACACTGCTGAGAGCTGGGCGAGCTGAAGACATTGCCGATTGCCACGCCGGAGCACAGCCCGTGGCCGACGTAGCCCTTGAACAAAGGAAGATGCCCGGAACCGCCACCGGTGACGATACCTACCTTGCCTGCAACGGGAGCATCGGCGCGGACGAGGATTCGGGGGTCATCTCCAGGAGTCTTCAGCTTGTCAGGGTGCGCGAGGAGGATTCCCTCGATCATCTCGTTGACGAAGTCCTCTGGCTTGTTAATGATCTTCTTCACGGTTTTCTTTCTGTTGACGCAGGGGGAGGTTAGTAGGCCTGGGCTGCTGCCCTGAGCCGGAGCAGATCTAGCTGGGCTGGATCGCGGGTTTTATCTGGCGCCGACGGCGGCGCCACCGGACTTGTTCGAAGGCCATGGCCGCCACGAGTACCAGGCCCTGGGCGATCGCGTACTGATAGGACGAGAGCCTCAGCGCGGTGAAACCGCTGGAGACGATCTGCAGGGTGAGGGTGGCCAACACGACGCCCAGAACGGTAGCGAAGCCGCCGTTGGGATTGGTGCCGCCCAGGACAGCGATGACGATGACCAGGAGAACGTAGGACGCACCGTAGTCGGCAGAGGCCGTGGGGTTGCGGGCGATGAAGAATACGCCTGCGATGCCGCTGAGCAGACCCGTAAGTACGTAAGTGCTCATGAGTGTCTTCTGGCTCGCGATGCCCGAATACCGTGCCGCCGTCGGGTTGGCTCCCTGCAGTTGAATTCTTAGACCAAGAGGAGTGCGATTGATTATGACGCCGACGGCTATGGCGAGGAGGACAAACACGAAGAACAGAGTCGGAATCCCGCCGAGTGTGGATGCTCCGATAGCGGTCAGGGCGGCGGGCGTCCCGTTCAAGGTTTTGCCACCCGTCCAGGCAACGGCAATTCCATTGAAAATCTGCATGGTTCCGAGGGTCGCGAGAATCGGGGTGATGCCCACGACCGAAATCAGCAGTCCGTTGATGCAACCACCTACAACGCCTACGGCGATGCCGGCGAGGAGAATGAGCGGGAAGGATTGTTCCGCAAGGGTCGGGTTGCTGGCGGCAACGGCCGTATAGACCGTCGACATTGTGATGGCCGCGAGGTTGGCCGTGGCCACCAGCGACAGGTCGATGCCTCCGGTAAGCATGGCGAGCATCATGGCAATGGCGAGCACCCCGATTTCGGGCGAATTCAGGGCGATGTTGCGCAGATTGGTGCCACTGAGGAAGACGGACGGCTTGAGCGCCGCGAAGATGACGAACGCAATGACCACCAGAACCAGCATCCGTTTGACGCCGCCTTGCAAGCTAACCCGGTCCAGTACACGGGTCCAGGCCGACTCGATGGAGTCATTGAGACGGCTCAGCGAGTTCGTTTCTGTATCGGCGCTTTTCATGCTGCAACCTCCTGCTTCTGGGGGGCCTCATCGAGAATGCGGGGCGGGGCGGTCCGGCGGGAGGCTACGGCCTGAATGCCAACACCGACAAGCAAGAGGACACCGACGGCGGTCCGCTGCCACGCGCTGGGGACGCCTGCCAGAATGAGGCTGTTGTAGATCACCTGGACCAGCAGGACGCCCAGCGTCGTCCCCAAAACTGAACCCCGTCCGCCGAAGATCGATGCTCCGCCGAGGACGACGGCGGCAATGATGTCCAGTTCGCTACCGACGAGGATCTGGGGGCTGGCGCTGCGTCCCATGATGACGTAGATCATCCCGCCTACCGCTGCCATGGTCCCGGCAATGACGTAGACGGACAGTTGAGTGCGGACCACGCGGATACCGGCGCGGCGGGCGGCCTCGACGTCCCCGCCGATGGCGTAGATGCTTCGTCCGAACATCGTGCTTCGCAGAACCCAGGCAAGTCCTAGCGCCAGAAGCACTGCCGGGACCACCATGACGTGCAGGTAGGCGCTCCCGCTGGAGGTCTCGACTTCGAAGAGGTTCGTCGTGGAGATCTGTGCCATCGAATCTGGCAAGTCCGCGATGTAGCGGGAACCGACGTAGGTCAGCAGTGCGCCCTTGAAAATGCCCTGGGTGCCGAGGGTGACAATGAGGGTTGGCAACCTGAACTTCGCTATGAGGAAGCCGTTGATGACCCCCAACGATGCCCCGATCAGCACCGCGAGTATGAAGGCTCCGACGAGCCCGAAGTCGGGCATTCCCGTCTCGAGCGCCCGCACCGTCGTGTACGCCGCAAACACCGCGATAGCAGCGAATGACACGTCAATGCCGCCGGAGATGATCACCATGAGGACGCCGAGCGCAAATATGAGCGGCACGATCGAGCTGCGAAGAATGCTGAAGGCTGTCGGCAGCGAGAAGAACACGGGATTGGCAATGGACATGGCCACAATGAGGGCCAGGAGGACGACGGCGAGGACGCCTTCGTTGTTCGGGCCCCGGAGCAGCCGGAGTCGTGCCGGAGTATCCAACCTGGTGCCGCTCACGCAGCCACCTTCTCTCGGATTATGTCCACGGCGACATCGTCGCCTTCGAGGACGTCAACAACCCTGCCGTGCCGTACGACCAGCACTCGGTGGCAGCAGGCCACCAGCTCGGGCGCGTCGTCTGAAATGACGATGATGCCCATCCCGTCGGCTGCTTCGGCACGAAGGATACTGAGAATCTCTGCCTTCGATCCGATGTCAACACCGACCGTCGGACCGTTAAGCATCAGGATGCGCGGCCGGCGCGCCAGCCACTTGGCCAGCACGACGCGTTGCGCGTTTCCGCCGGAGAGGGTTCGCACCGGGGATTGAACGTTCGGGGCCTTGACACGCAGCCGGTCGAAGAGGCCTTGGATCGTCTGCCTTACGGCGCGCAGGTCCAGCGTTCCGAGGCGCGTCGTGTGCTCATTAGGGGAACTGGCGATGATGTTGTCAGCAATCGACTTATCCATGAACAGGCCCTGGGTCAGGCGGTCTTCAGGGACATACCCGATGCCTGCCTCAATGGCGTCATTGATGGACCGGATGCGTACCTCTTTACCGTTGATTTTCACGGTGCCGGTGTCGTGCGGTACCGCGCCGAAGAGCGATTCCGCGATCTCGGTGCGTCCCGAGCCGAGGAGTCCGGTCACGCCGAGGATCTCGCCGCGGCGAAGGCTGAAGGAGACATCCTTGTAAGCCCCCCGCAGCCCGAGTCCCTGAAGTTCCAGGACGACGTCCGACGCCGGGTCCAGCTCGCTTACGTGGCGGGTTTCATCCAGTTCGCGCCCTGTCATGTGGAGAGCGATGGCCCCGGAATCCATGGTTGAGGCAGGGCTCGTGACAACGTTTTTGCCGGAGCGCAGAATCGCAACGCGCTGCGAAATCTTGAGGACCTCATCCAGCTTGTGAGAAACAAAAATGAGCCCCACTCCCTTGGCACGCAGACGCTCTACGATTACGAACAACCTGTCCACCTCGGTGTGTGTCAGCGCCGTAGTCGGTTCGTCCATGATCAGCACTCGGGCGTCGCTGACGAGCGCACGGCAGATCGCGGTCAGCTGCTTGTCCGCGACTGAGAGCTGCTCCACGTCGGCATCGAGGTCAAGATGCAAACCGAGATCGTCAACGACGGCCTGCGCTGCGGGTCGTGCTGCCTGCGCACTGTGAAGTCGACGGCGGCCAGCTACGGCCGCGGTCAGGACGATGTTCTCGGCCACGGTCAGGTTGGGGAACAAGGAGAAGTCCTGGTAGATGACCTGGATTCCGCTCTTGATGGCGATGGTGGGGTCCATCGAGGAATATGTGATGCCGTCGACGATGATCTCGCCGGAGTCCGGCTTCTCGGCGCCCGAGATGATCTTGATCAGCGTCGACTTTCCGCAGCCGTTCTCGCCGGCGAGGCAAAGCACCTCACCCGGAACCAGTTTGAGCGAGACATCACTCAGTGCGGCGACACCACCAAAAGTTTTGACAATGTTGCGCACCTCGAGCACAGGCGAAGGCGGCCCCTTGAGGGCAGTACTTGTCATATCGAAAACCCTTTCAGGAGGGCGTGGGGCACCATGATGCCGGCCCCACGCCCCGGACTATCAGAAGTTGTACTGCTTGGCGGATTCGGCGTCCGCTTCGATCGATGCGTCGCCCAGGAAGACGTTGTCGTAGCCGTCCAGCTTCTTTAGGCTGTTGTAGCCCTTGATGCCCAGATCGGTGCCGGCTTCGATCTTGCCTCCGGTGGCAAGAATGCGGGCGATCTCAAGCTGAGCCTCGCCGGCCAGCGCCGGATCCCAGAAGAAAATCTTGTCGATTCCGCCGCTGGCGAGGTACTTGCTTGCAGCGGAAGGAATGGACGTACCCATGACACAGATGTCCTTCGCCTTCCCTGCTTCTTCCACGGCTCGTGCGATGCCGGGAACGTCGTTGCCGGCAGAGCCTTCGAAACCCTTGATGTTCGGGTGCTTCGCGAGGATTTCCTTGGCCTTCTGGTACGCCGCAGCCTCGTTGTCCGTGCTTTCGATCGGATCCTCGACACGCTTCATGTCCGGGAAGTTCGACTGCTGGTAGTCGTAGGCAGCCCCGACCCATTCCATGTGGGTCTTGGCCGTGAGGCCACCGACAAACTGGACGTAGTCGCCCTTGCCCTCCATACATGTGCCCAAGCTCTGCATGATCTTCTGGCCGTAGACGGCGTTGTCGAAAGCTTCGATGTCGATGTCGACGTTCTTGATTCCGGTAGCCTCGTGCGCGACCGTGATAATGCCTTGGGCCTTGGCCTGTGCCAGCACGTTCGCAACGGCTTCCGGGGAGTTCGGCACCACAGTGATGGCTGTCGGCTTCTGCGCGACCAGGTCCTGGATGATCTTGATCTGCTTCTCAGGGCTGACGTCATCGCCGCCTTCGGTGCGGGTGTCGATGCCGCTGCGTTTGCCGTATGCCTGCACACCTTCGTCCATGCGGTCGAACCATGCGATGCCCTTGAGCTTCACGACGGTAACCATCGTCATGTCTGATGCTTTGGTGCCTCCGCCACCGGCCGGTGCGGCTGTGCTGGCCGCTCCGTCGTTGACTGACCCGCAACCCGTCATGAGGACGGCCGCGAGGCCAGCGGTCAATAACCCTGATGTACGCAAAAGCTTCATCAATTCACTCCTTTGTGATCACGCAATACGGATGCCTGAATCCGCGCATCGGCTTCTCCGATCTGTGCATACGCTAGGTCATAATCGCGCAAGTGTCGAGAGATTCGTGCAATTTTGCCGAGATCCGCGCAAATATTGCGCGAATTCGTGCATGCGTCTACCCTTTAGCTCATACCTAGGAAAGGGGCCCGATGTCGCGCCGCCAAGAGATCGTCGAACTCGTCGAGGAGTACGGCTTTCAAAGCGTCACCGCGCTTGCCCGCAGGTATGGGGTGGATGCCTCTACGATTCGTCGCGATCTGGAGCGTCTCGCCGAGGAGAGGAGCATCCGCCGCACACACGGCGGCGCCGCACCCGCAGAACCGTCCGTCCCCACTCGCGCGACCGAACTTCAGTCACGGGAAAAGGAGGCGATCGGCGCTGCCACCGCTGACAGGATTCTTGAGAACCAGACGGTCCTTCTCGACAGCGGGACGACGTGTCTGGAAGTAGCAAGGCATCTGGACCATTCGCGTCTTACCGTGGTGACGCACGATCTGTTGGTGGGAATCGAGATATCTCGCAAGCCGCGCATCAATCTGGTTTTTATCGGCGGTGAACTCCTTCCGGGCACCACTTCCATGTGGGGTCCGGCGTCACTGCAGCAACTCGAAAACATGAGGGTTAACGTGGCAGTTTTCGGAGCAGGTGCTGTGATGGATGACGGGATATACGCAAGCTCGAGCTATTCGATCGAACTCAAGCGCAAGATGCGCTCCGTGGCAGCCGAGGCCTTTTTCGTCGCAGACAGCTCGAAATTCGGACGCGAGGCGCTCTTTAAGGTCTTCGGATTCGAGGACTTCACCGCAGGGATCACCGATGATGCAATTGACCCGATCAGGGCGGCGCGTTGGCCGATTCCACTGATTCGGGCAAGCAGCCCAAACGAGTTGGCATTAAAAGGCAAAGAGCGCCGCACATAGCGACGCGACGGCCGTTTCCCGGTCCTCCCCGCTAGGAGCGGGCCAGCACAGCGAAGTGACAGCAAAGGCCAATGTTCTTCGTGAACATTGGCCTTTGCTGTCACCTCGGTGCGGCGGATTAGTCCTGGAACCAGATCTTGATCTCGCGCTCGGCGGACTCCACCGAGTCGGAGCCGTGGACCAGGTTCTGCTGCACTTTAAGGCCCCAGTCACGGCCGAGGTCGCCACGGATGGTGCCGGGAGCCGCCGTCGTCGGGTCCGTGGTGCCGGCGAGCGAGCGGAAGCCCTCAATCACACGGTGGCCTTCGAAAATCGCGGCGACGACGGGACCGCTGAGCATGAACTCGACAAGCGGCTCGTAGAAGGGCTTGCCGAGGTGCTCCCCGTAGTGCTGGTTCCAGCAGTTCACGGCTCGCATCGACCTTCTTGAGGTCGGCCAGCGTGTAGCCCTTGGCTTCGATCCGGGCAAGGATGTCGCCGCTCAGCTGGCGGGCGACGCCGTCGGGCTTGATCAGGACGAGGGTGCGCTCAATGCTCACAACTGCTCCAATGTGTTGGGGTGGGGTTCGGGTCTAGTCTACGGGTTTGGGGCTACGGGTTCTCGGCGCCGGTTTCGGGGTGACTGCCGGCCGGGTGGGCCGCATCCCAGGCGGCCTGGTCGCGCTCCCGCTTCGCGGCCTCCCGGTCAATCCGGATGCCGGTCCGGATGCCGTACCACCAGGAAATCGCGAAGAGCAGGCCCACCACATACATCGTGGGCTCCACGATTCCGCCCAGGATCAGCACGAGCTGCAGGATCCAGCCCAGGCCCACGCCCCACGGTTTGGTGAGGACCGCGCACGTGAGGATGAACACGAGGCACAGCCCGATCCCCACCGAGAAGATCAGGACCGGCGGAAACTCGTTCCGGCGGAGGCCGAAAACCGCGAGCGTGCCGAAGAGTACCACGAAGGCTTCCAGCAGCAGCACCGTGGAGGCGAACATGACCTTGGTGGAGCGGCGTTTCCTGGGCATGCCCGGGCGCCATTCGCGCTGGGCTCTGGTCAGTCGTGCCATCGCTTAGCCGTCCGCCTTTCCGAGCAGGATCCTGGCATCCGCCACGAGCGTGATGGAGCCGGTGACGAGGACGCCGCCGGCCAGGTCGTCGTTGGCTTCGGCGCGTTCCACCGCCCATTCCAGGGCGTCGTCGAGCTTGTCGGCGACGTGGATGTTGTCCTCGCCGAAGCCCAGGTCCTGGGCGATCTCCGCGAGGTCCTCGGCCGGAACGGCGCGGGGCGAGTTGGACTGGGTGAAGCAGTACTCGGCGGCGAGGTCGCCCAGGGACTCCTTGAGCTGCCGCAGGATCTCCTCGGCGTCCTTGTCCTTCAGGACACCGACCACCACCACGAGCTTCGTGAAGCTGAAGGCCTCATGGATGGCCTCGGCGGAGACCCGGATCCCTTCGGGGTTGTGTGCCGCGTCCACGATAATGGTCGGCGCGGTGCGCACCACCTCGAGCCGTCCGGGCGACGTGACCGTGGCGAAAGCCTCCTGCAGGACCTCGGCGTCGAGCGGCTTCTCGCCGCCGAAGAACGCCTCCAGCGCGGCGATCGCGACGGCGGCGTTCTCGGCCTGGTGCGCGCCGTGCAGCGGCACCAGCAGTTCCTCGTACCGGCCGGCGATGCCCTGGATGTTCACCAGCTGGCCGCCGACGGCGACGGTCCGGGATTCGACGCCGAACTCCACCCCTTCGAAGCGGAACGGCACGCCGACTTCCTTGGCCTTCTCCAGCAGGACCTGGGCCGCGTCCATCGGCTGCGCGGCGCTGACGAGGAAGCCGCCCGGCTTGATGATGCCGGCTTTTTCGTACGCGATGTCCTCGGTGGTGTCACCCAGGAGCTCCGTGTGGTCCAGCGAGATCGGGGTGACCACGAAGACCTGGCCGTCGCCGACGTTGGTGGCGTCGGTGATGCCGCCGAGGCCCACCTCGATCACGGCCACGTTGACGGGCTGGTCGGCGAAGACCGCGAAACCCAGGATGGTCAGGCACTCGAAGTAGGTCAGGCGCGGCTGGCCCTCGGCCTCGAGCTCGCCGTCCACGATTTCCAGGTACGGGCGGATCTCGTCCCAGATCCGGACGAAGGTCTCATCCGGGACCGGGGCACCGTCGATGCTGATCCGCTCCGTGACCTTGGACAGGTGCGGGCTCGTGTACCGCCCGGTGCTCAGGCCGTGGGCGCGCAGCCCGGCCTCGATCATCCGCGCCGTGGAGGTTTTGCCGTTGGTGCCGGTGACGTGGATGATCGGGAAGGCCTTGTTCGGCTCGCCCAGGATGTCCATCGCACGGTGCAGCGGGGCCAGCCGCGGTTCCATCTTGTCTTCCGGGGCGCGGCCCAGCAGCTCGGCGTAGACACTTTCTACGGAGAATTCGTCGGTCATGGCTTAGGCCTCTACTTTTTCGACGGCGGTCTTCACGACGTTGATCTGCGGTTCCTTGACGTCGGCCGGCACAGTCTCCAGCCGGACTGTGAGAGTCTCGGCCTTGACCAGGTCGGCGTTGGCCAGCAGCGCGTCGACGACGTCCTGCGGGGCGGTCACCGTGGTTTCGATCCGGTCGCTGACGTTGAGTCCGGCGTCCTTGCGGGCCTGCTGGATGGCGCGGACCATGTCGCGTGCCAGGCCCTCGGCCTCCAGTTCCGGCGTGACCTCGGTGTTGAGCACCACGAAGCCGCCGCCCGGCAGGACAGCCGCCGCCCTTGTGGCCGGACCAGATCCTGCACCCTCCGCGGCTTCAGCCACGACGGTTTCCAGCGCGTACTCCTGCGGTTCGAGCACGAGTCCGCCAGCGGTGACCACCCCGGCGTCGTCCACGCTCCAGTCGCCGGACTTGGAGCCCTTGATGGCCTGCTGGACGTTCTTGCCCAGGCGCGGACCCGCGGCCCGGGCGTTCACCACGAGCTTCTGTTCGATGCCGAACTCCTCCGGGGCGGCGCTCTCGGCGTCGAGCAGGCGGACCAGGCGCAGGTTCAGTTCGTCGGCGACGACGGCGGCGAAGCCTTCCAGCGCGCCTGCGCCGGGTGCCACGACGGTGAGCTCCTGCAGCGGCAGGCGCACGCGGAGGTTGGCGGCCTTGCGCAGCGAGGATCCGGTGGAGCAGATCTGCTGGACCCGGTCCATCGCCTCGACGAGCCCCGGGTTGGCCGGGAAGAGTTCCGCATCCGGCCAGTCGGCGAGGTGCACGGAGCGCCCGCCGGTGAGGCCGCGCCAGATCTCCTCGGAGACCAGCGGCAGCAGCGAGGCGGCCACGCGGGAGACGGTCTCCAGGGCGGTGTAGAGCGCGTCGAAGGCGTCGGCGTTCTCGTCGAAGAAGCGCTGGCGGCTGCGGCGGACGTACCAGTTGGTGAGCATGTCCAGGTAGCTGCGGAGTTCATCGCACGCGCCGGAGATGTCGTAGCTGTCCAGCTGAGTGGTCATGTTGCGGACCAGTTCGCCGGTGTTGGCCATCAGGTACTGGTCCAGCGTGTCGGCATAGCCGTCGTAGCGGAGCTTTGCGTCATGGCCGGACCCGCCGTTGGAGGCGTTCGTGTACAGCGTGAAGAAGCTGTACACGTTCCACAGCGGGAGGATGACCTGGCGGACGCCGTCGCGGATTCCCGGTTCGGTGACCACGAGGTTGCCGCCGCGCAGGATCGGGCTGGACATCAGGAACCAGCGCATCGCGTCGGAGCCGTCGCGGTCCAGGACCTCGGAGACGTCCGGGTAGTTGCGCAGGCTCTTGGACATCTTCTGCCCGTCCGAGCCGAGCACGATGCCGTGGCTGATGACGTTCCGGAAGGCCGGGCGGTCGAACAGCGCGGTGGAGAGGATGTGCAGCATGTAGAACCAGCCGCGCGTCTGGCCGATGTACTCGACGATGAAGTCCGCCGGGTTGTGGCTGTCGAACCATTCCTCGTTCTGGAACGGGTAGTGGACCTGTCCGTAGGGCATCGAACCGGAGTCGAACCAGACGTCCAGGACGTCCTCGACCCGGCGCATCACGGACTGGCCTTCCTCCGGGCGGCGGGGATCGTCCGGGTTCGGGCGGGTCAGTTCGTCGATGAAGGGCCGGTGCAGGTCAACCTCGCCGGCCTTGTTCAGCGGCAGGCGGCCGAAGTCGGCTTCGATCTCGGCGAGCGAGCCGTAGACGTCGGTACGCGGGAAGTCCGGGTCGCTGGACTGCCAGACCGGGATGGGGCTGCCCCAGTAGCGGTTGCGGCTGATGGACCAGTCCCGGGCGTTGGCGAGCCACTTGCCGAACTGGCCCTCCTTGACGTTGCCCGGGATCCAGTTGATGTCCTGGTTCAGCTCGGACATCCGGTCCCTGAACTTGGTGACCTCGACGTACCAGGAGGACACTGCGCGGTAGATCAGCGGGTTGCGGCAGCGCCAGCAGTGCGGGTAGCTGTGCTCATAGCTGGCCAGGCGGACCAGGCGGCCCTCGGCGCGCAGCACCTGGGTGATGGGCTTGTTGGCTTCGAAGACCTGCAGGCCGGCGATCTCGGCGAGCGGGCCGTGGCTGAACAGCGGCAGGAACTTCGCGCCTTCGTCCACGGAGAGGACCACGGGGATACCGGCTTCTTCACAGACCTTCTGGTCGTCTTCACCGTAGGCGGGAGACTGGTGGACGAGGCCGGTACCGTCGGTGGTGGTGACGTAGTCGGCCACGAGGATGCGCCAGGCGTTCTGGTTGCCGTACTTCTCGTCGTCGGCGAAGTAGTCCCAGAGGGGCTCGTAGGAGAGGCCCTCGAGTTCGGCGCCGGTGTGGCTGGAGGTGACCGCGGCCTCGGCTGCGGCTACACCCTCGGCGCCGTCGCCGTAGCCGAGATCCTTGGCGTAGGCGCCGAGCAGTTCGGCGGCCAGCAGGAAGCTGCCGGTGACAGGTGCGTCCGCGGAAGCGGCCTTGACGCCGTTGGGTCCGGCCGGCAGGACCACGTACGTGATGGAAGGCCCGACGGCGAGCGCCGCATTGGTGGGCAGCGTCCACGGCGTCGTGGTCCAGGCGAGCGCCTGCACGCCGGCGAGCTGCCTGGACAGCTCCGACTCCCCTGCCGTGATCGGGAAGGTCACCGTGACGGTCTGGTCCTGGCGGTTCTTGTAGACGTCGTCGTCCATCCGCAGTTCATGGTTGGACAGCGGCGTCTCGTCCTTCCAGCAGTACGGGAGCACGCGGTAGCCGTTGTAGGTGAGGCCCTTTTCGTGCAGCTGCTTGAAGGCCCAGAGCACGGACTCCATGTACTCGACGTTCAGCGTCTTGTAGTCGTTGTCGAAGTCCACCCAGCGGGCCTGGCGGGTGACATAGCTCTTCCACTCGTCGGCGTACTTCATCACGGAGGCGCGGCAGGCGTCGTTGAACTTGTCGATGCCCATGGCCTCGATCTGGGTCTTGTCCGTCATGCCCAGCTGCTTCATGGCTTCGAGCTCGGCGGGCAGCCCGTGGGTGTCCCAGCCGAAGCGGCGCTCGACGCGGCGGCCGCGCTGGGTCTGGTAACGGCCCACGAGGTCCTTGGCGTAGCCGGTCAGCAGGTGGCCGTAGTGCGGCAGGCCGTTGGCGAAGGGAGGGCCGTCGTAGAAGACGAATTCGTTGCTGCCGCGCTTTCCACCCGGCAACTCGGAGTCCCGCTGGTCGATGCTGGCCTGGAAGGTACCGTCCTCGTCCCAGTACTTGAGGATGCGCTCTTCGATTTCCGGGAACTTCACGGAGGCCGGCACACCGGAGGTGTTGGAAGCGACGGGGTGGGCGCCTGCGCCGGAGAGCGCGGCGGAGGCCTTCGGGTAATAAGTCATCTCGACATCCTGGCTTGAGCTGGTGAACAAAGGATCATTCAGGATGCGAGGACGGCCCGTGCACTGTTTCCAGCACCGGCACCGCGGTACCACCTCACTTGCCGGCACCGGCTCTGCTCCCTTTGGGAAGGAAGCTGCTCCGGCGTCGGCCGCTCATTACTGCTGTGACGGGCTTACCCGTCCGGTTCTACCGGCCCGGCGCGTGCTGCTGCGTCGGGCGTTCTTCCGGAAGCTCGCCGGTGATAGCCGGGTCAAAGCTGATATCTGATTCTACTGTAAGTCACCGGGCGGACGCAGTGAAACGCAGTGCTGGCTTATCAGCGGCCGGTCTGGCTTCTGCCCTTGCCGGGACCGGCGACGCCGGGGCCCTGACTGCTTAGACTCGTGCCATGACCTCCCCGCGACTGACCCGGGCCGGCCGGTGACGCGCCGCCGTGGCCGCCGCGGCTGGCACCTGTCGTCGGTCCTGTTTGCCGTTCCCGTGGCGGTGCTGTCGTTCTTCCGTGCGGTCCCGTCGCCGTGGCCCACCCCGGTGGTGCAGCTGGTGGCCTTCACGCCGTGGCTCGTGTTCCCCGCCGCGGCTGCCCTGCTGCTGGCCCTGCCGAGCCGCCGTCCCTGGGCGGTCCTGCCGGCTGCCGGGCTCCTGGCCCTCCAGCTCGTCTGGCTGTTCCCGCCGGACCGGCTGCTGGACCGGCCCGGCGACCCGCGTCAGGACCAAGGTGCCGGTGCGTCCCCCCGAGCTCCGGCGGCGGAACTGAAAATCATGAGCCTCAACGCCAAACTGGGCCAGGCGGATGCAGCTGCCATAGTCCGGCTGGTCCGGGAGAACGGGATCGCGTTGCTGGCCCTCCAGGAGCTCTCGCCGGCCTTTGAACAGCGGCTGGACGCCGAGGGGCTGGACGCGCTGCTGCCGCACCGGGTCAGCCACCCCTTGAACGGCGCAGGCGGCAGCGGCGTGTATGCCGCCCGTCCGCTGATTCCGCTGGACTCCGCGAAAGGCACCGTCTTCCCCATGCACACCCTGCAGCTGAGCCTGGAGGTGGGCGGGCAACCGGTGCCGCTGGCGGTGACCAATGTCCACGCGCAGGCTCCGGTCGAGGGGCAGGCCGCGCGGTGGCGCAGCGACCTCGCCGCGGTGGGCAGCCTCGCCGCCCGTCCCGGCAACCTGCTGCTGCTGGGCGATTTCAATGCCACCTTTGACCATGCCGAATTCCGCGAGTTGCTGTCCGGGGGCCCGGTTCGCGGTGGCGCGGCAGGCGGCCTCGTGGACGTGGGCATCGCGGCACGGGCCCGCCTGACGCCAACCTGGCCCACGGATGGCCAGCTGCTGCCCGGAGTGGTGATCGACCACATCGTGACCAGCCCGCACCTGCGCAGCAGCGGCTATTCCGTGCAGGCCGTGGCCGGGACCGACCACGCGGCCGTTCTGGCCACGCTTTCCGTCCCGGCCGGCGGCTGAAGTCCGCGGGTGGCTTAGCCCTTGCGGATCAGCTTGTAGTTGGCGGCCTGCGCCACCGGACGGATCACGATCTGGTCCAGGTTCACGTGGTGCGGGGCCACCACGGCGTAACGGACGACGTCGGCGACGTCCGCCGCGGTCAGGGGCTTCTCGACGCCGGCGTACACCTTGGCGGCGGCGTCAGGGTCGCCGCCGAGCCGGTTCAGCGCGAACTCCTCCGTCTGCACCAGGCCCGGGGCCACCTCGATTACCCGGACATTGTGCTCGGCCTCCTCCAGCCGCAGCGCGCCGGTGAGGGCGTTCTGCGCGAACTTCGCGGCATTGTAGCCGCCGCCACCCTCATAGGCGGACAGTCCCGCCGTCGAGGTCAGGTTCAGGACCGTGCCTTCACCGCAGGCGCGCAGCATGGGCAGGAACGCCCGGGTCAGCTTCATCGTGCCGAGCACGTTGACCCTGTACATCCAGTCCCAGTCCTCGGCCTTGGCGTCGGCGATCCTGTCGGCACCGCGGGCGCCGCCGGCAATGTTGATCAGGGTGTCGATGCCGCCCGCCTGGGTCACCTCGGCAAGGAGGTGTGCGACGTCGGCGTCCTCGGTCACGTCGGCCGGAAGTGCGACTGCGCCGGTTTCGGCGGCGAGCGCCTCCAACCGGTCCGCGCGGCGGGCTACGGCAAAAACCGTCCACCCTTCGGATCGCAGGGCACGGACCGTGGCCTCGCCGATTCCGGTGCTGGCTCCGGTGACAACTGCTGCTTTGTTGGGGATTCCCTCACTCATGGCACCACCCTAATACGGGACGGCCGTGCTCCCACTTCCGGGCTCAGCGCTGCAGGAACTCCAGCAGCACCCGGGCGTGGTTAGTCTCCGGGTCCTTGGCACCGAACAGCAGTGTCACCTTCCCGTGGTCCGCGGCGAGCTCCTGCAGGGTCTGTATGGCCGGGTTCTCCGCCAGCTCGGCTTCGTAAGCGGCCCGGAAATCGGCGAAGCGCTCCTGCATGTGCGCGAACTCCTTCCGCAGCGGCGGCGACGGCGCCACCTCCTTGAGCCACAGCTCCAGTTGCGCCCGTTCCCTGCTGACCCCGCGCGGCCAGAGCCGGTCCACCAGCACCCGGCAGCCGTCGTCGTCGGCGGGGTCGTCATAGACGCGCTTAATCGGAAAACTTCCGGCCGATTCCTCCATGTGCGCATGCTACTTCAGGTTTCCGCCGGTACCGCTACCCGCCTGATCCCCCCGCCGGTGCGGAACAGTGGGGAAGTTAGTGGAAGAATTGGCCCATGGCTGAAGACACTCAGGGTACAGACACGCCCACCACCGCCCCCATCAACGTTCCGGACAAGCCCGCCCTGGAGGGGCTGGAAGACGCCCTCACCAAGCGCTGGCTTGACGAAGGGACCTACAAGTTCAACCCGGACACCACCCGGGAGCAGGTCTACTCGATCGACACTCCCCCGCCCACGGCGTCCGGCTCCCTGCACGTCGGTCACATGTTCTCCTACACCCAGACCGACGTCCTGGCCCGCTACCAGCGGATGACCGGCAAGAACGTGTTCTACCCGATGGGCTGGGACGACAACGGCCTGCCCACCGAGCGCCGGGTGCAGAACTACTACGGCGTGCGTTGCGATCCCACCGTGGCCTACGACGCCGGCTACCGCCCGCCGGCCCAGCCCGCCAAGAACCAGCGCGACTTCGACGTTGTCTCGCGCCGGAACTTCATCGAGCTGTGCGAGGAGCTCGCCGTCGAGGACGAGTTGGTCTTCGAGAACCTCTTCCAGACCCTCGGCCTGTCCGTGGACTGGGACCTGACGTACCGCACCATCGATGACAAGTCCCGCGCCATCTCCCAGCGCGCCTTCCTGGCGAACCTCGCCGCCGGCGACGCCTACATGGCCGAGGCGCCCACCCTGTGGGACGTCACCTTCCGCACCGCGGTGGCCCAGGCCGAACTCGAGGACCGCGAGGTCGCGGGCGCCTACTACCGCTACCCGTTCTTCACCGAAGACGGCGGGAAAATCTACATTGAGACCACCCGCCCGGAGCTGCTGGCCGCCTGCGCCGCCCTGGTGGCGAATCCCGACGACGAACGGTACCAGCCGCTGTTCGGCAAGAAGGTCACCTCTCCGCTGTTCGGCGTCGAGGTGGAGGTCAAGGCCCACCCCCTCGCGAAGGCGGACAAGGGCTCCGGCATTGCCATGGTCTGCACCTTCGGTGACCTGACCGACGTCACCTGGTGGCGCGAGCTGCAGCTGCCTACCCGCGCCATCGTAGGCCGCGACGGGCGCATCATCGGCGAGACCCCCGAGTGGATCAGCACCGAAGAAGGCCGCGCCAGCTTCGAGGCGATCGCCGGCAAGACGGTCTTCAGCGCCAAGGAATCCGTGGTGGAGCTCCTGGCCGCCGCGGACCTCCTCGAGGGCGAGCCCAAGAAGATCATGCACCCGGTGAACTTCTTCGAAAAGGGCGACAAGCCCCTCGAAGTGGTCACCTCCCGCCAGTGGTACATCCGCAACGGCGGCCGCGACGCGGACCGCCGGGAGCGCCTCATCGCCCGGGGGTCCGAGATTGAATTCCACCCGGCGTTCATGCGCTCACGGTACGAGAACTGGATCTCCGGCCTGAACGGCGACTGGCTGGTCTCCCGCCAGCGCTTCTTCGGCGTGCCCGTGCCCGTCTGGTACCCGCTGGACGCCGACGGCAACCCGGAGTTCGCGGCCCCGATCGTCCCGACTGACGCTCAGCTCCCCGTGGACCCCGCCGCGGACGCGGCGCCCGGCTACGAGGAGGCCCAGCGCGATCTCCCGGGCGGTTTCACCGGCGACGCCGACGTGCTCGACACCTGGGCCACGTCCTCGCTGACGCCGCAGATCGTGGGCGGCTGGAGCACGGACGAGGCGCTCTTCGCCAAGGTCTTCCCCTTCGATGTGCGCCCGCAGGGGCACGACATCATCCGGACCTGGCTGTTCTCCTCCGCCGTGCGCGCCGACGCCCTGCAGCACACCGCGCCGTGGAAGCACGCCGCCATTTCGGGCTGGATCCTGGACCCGGACCGCAAGAAGATGTCCAAGTCCAAGGGCAACGTGATTGTTCCGACGGATGTGCTGGAGGAGTACGGCTCCGACGCCGTGCGTTACTGGGCGGCCTCCGCGAAGCTCGGCGCGGACACCGCCTACGAGATCGCGCAGATGAAGATCGGCCGCCGCCTGGCGATCAAGCTGCTCAACGCCTCCAAGTTCGTGCTGAACCTTGGCGCCACCGAGGACTCGGTGGTTTCCGGCGAGCTTTCCGTGCTCACCAACCCCGGGGTTGATCGACCCAACGCGGAAAAAACACCCGCGTCGGGGCCCTTGACCAACCCCTTGGACCTGGCCGTGCTGGCGCAGCTTTCGGACGTTGTCCGGCAGTCCACCAAGGCGTTCGAGAACTACGACTACGCCCGGGCCCTGCAGATCACGGAGAGCTTCTTCTGGCACTTCACGGACGACTACGTGGAACTGATCAAGGACCGCGCGTACGGTGCCGCCGGCGAAGCCCAGCAGGCATCCGTGCTGGCAGCGCTGGCGACCAGCCTGGACACGCTGCTGCGCCTCTTCGCCCCGTTCCTGCCCTTCGCCACGGAAGAGGTCTGGAGCTGGTGGCGTGCCGGGTCGGTACACCGCGCGCCCTGGCCGTCCGCCATCGAGATCGACGGCGACACCACCCTCCTGTCGACGGTGGGGACCGCGCTGAGCGGCATCCGCAAGGCCAAGTCGGAGGCCAAGGTCAAGCAGCGCACCGAGGTGATGTCCGCGACGATCACGGCCTCGGAATCCCTGATCACGCAGCTGAAGGCCGGCCTCGCCGACCTGAAGGCCGCGGCGAACGCCCGGGAGCTGGAGCTGGTGGCCGGTGCAGGCGAGCTGAGCGTGAGCGACGTCGTGCTGGCCGCTCCCGAGGCGCCCGGGCAGGCGTAGCACCGGCCCCAATCCGGCGGGCCAGGGCATCCGGAGACCGATGAGGGCTCCGGCCAGGGAAACCTGGCCGGGGCCCTCCGCCGTTTCCCGCCCTACGGCCGGCCGGCTCATTGTCCACGGACCTTGGCCTCCGCTTCGCTGATGGCCCAGGCGGCGTTGACGAGCCCGATGTGGCTGAACGCCTGCGGAAAATTGCCCAGGAGCTCACCGCTGTCCGGAGCCACTTCTTCGGCCAGCAGGCCCAGGTCCGTGGCGAACACGGCGGCCCGTTCGAAGACCGCCCGCGCCCGTTCGGTGCGCCCGGCGAGGGCCAGGGCGTGGGCCAGCCAGAAGGTGCAGAGCAGGAAGGTGCCCTCCTCCCCCGGCAGCCCGTCCCCGGACCGGTAACGGTAGACGAGGCCCCGGGGGTCGGTGAGCCGCTGTTCGATGGCCTCGATCGTGGCGAGGATTCCCGGGTCGTCGGGCGGGAGGAAGCCCACGATGGAGAGCATCAGCGCTGAGGCGTCCAGGGCCTGGGAGCCGTAGGACTGGGTGTAGGCATTCGCGGCGTCGCTCCATCCCTCGGCCCGGATGGACGCGGCAATCCGGTCCCTCGTCCCGGTCCAGCGCGGGACCTTGTCCTCGGCCTGCAGGAGCCCGGCGAGGCCGATCGCCCGGTCGACGGCCACCCAGCACAGAAGCTTGGAGTGCAGGTAGTGGCGCCGTTCGCCGCGGACCTCCCAGATGCCGTGGTCGCGGTCCTGCCAACGGGCGGCCGCGGCGTCGGCGGCGTCGGCGAGGAATCTGCGGGTTTCCGGGGCCAGCTCCGCGAGATATCCGGGCAGGGTGGCGGCGGCGTCGAGCAGTTCACCGTAGACATCGAGCTGGCGCTGGTTGCAGGCGCCGTTGCCCACGCGCACCGGAGAGCTGCCGCGCCAGCCCGGCAGGTGGGTCAGTTCGCGTTCGGGCAGCTCGCATTCGCCGCCAACGCCGAACATGATCTGCAACTCCTCACCGCCGGCAAGCCGGCTCGCGGCCGCGGTGGCCAGGAACTGGAAAAACTTCCCCGCCTCGTCCGGGCAGGCCGCCACCCAGAGCGCCTGCAGCGTCATGCTCGCGTCCCGGATCCAGCTGTAGCGGTAGTCCCAGTTGCGCGTTCCACCCTCCACTTCCGGCAGGGACGTCGTCGGTGCGGCCACGATCGCCCCGGTCGGGTAGTAGCTCAGCGCCTGGAGGATCCGGCCACTGGCCGCGACCAGTTCCTGCCACGGGCCCTGGTAGCCCTGGTGCATCTCGGACCAGCTGGTCCAGCCCTGCACGGTGTCCGCCAGCCGCCGCGCGATGTCCGCCTGGCTCCAGGACACAGGTTCCCCGTTCCCGCCCGCCTGGAACTCCAACGCGAAGCCCAGGACGTCTCCCGCGCGGAGACTCACCCGGGCCCGCGCGGTGCCCGCCTGGACTTCGAAGGCAACCGGGGTGGAGAAGAATAGCCCAGTGGCCCCCGCTCGAAGCAGGATCCCGCCCTGCGTCGCGCTCAGCCGCGGCCGGGCAAGCCCGTAGTCCGGCCGCGCAGAGAGGACGATCTCTGCGTCGACGGATCCCGCGGTGCACGAGACCTGGCGCAGCAGGCTTCCCGGCGAATCCGCCCCGAGGTCGTGGCCCCTCTTACCGTCGCCGAGCACGAGGGCGTCGGTGACCGTCATGCGTCCGCCGGGGGCCGTGTGGGTGGTCTCGAGGACCATCGTGGGCCCGAGGTAGCGCCGCGTTGAAGTGTGTTCGCCGACGGGGCGGACCGACCAGAATCCCGCCTCGGGGCCGAGGACCCGGCCGAACACCGAGGGGCTGTCGAACCGCGGAAAGCAGAGCCAGTCCACGGAGCCTGCTGCGCTCACCAGCGCCGCGGAGCAGCAGTCGGACAACAGGGCATAATCCGCAATCGGCTCGCTGCTCATCCATACACCCTGACCGCGCTGTCTTGGGTAAACTCCCCCGGGTCAAACACTCTTAGGGCAAAGGGGAAGCCCCATCAGCGTTTTGCCGTTGGTGGGGCTTCGACTTTTCGGTTGTCACGTGACGTCTTTGACAATCTGGCAAGATCCTTGGATTTTCAGGTCTTCCTACTCCGTCACTAGTAGCCATCATCTGACTTTGCCGAAGGCTGCGTCGGATGATTGTCACTGAATCTTTGGTTCTTGCGTCCCATTTCTTTCGAATTGGGTAAGTTCTATTGTTCTCCGTTGGTTTCCCCTGCACAAGAGCCCCGGGAGAACTACATCGGAGTAGTTTTCCCGGGGCTCGTGGGGGCCCGGATGCGTGTCCGGCCGGATCAACCGGCCTGGCTAAAAACCGGGCTTTCGGTGCGGCTGCGCTTGATCTCGAAGAAGTACGGGAAGGACGCAAGGGTCACCGTGGCGTCCCAGATCCGGCCGGCTTCCTCACCCCGCGGAATGCGGGTCAGGACGGGGCCGAAGAAGGCGGTGCCGTTGAAGGCAACGACGGGGGTGCCGACGTCCTGGCCGACCAGCGCTGTGCCGGCGTCGTGGCTGGCGCGGAGCTGCTGATCGAATTCGTCGCTCTGGCCGGCGGCCGCGAGTTCCGCCGGAAGGCCGGCCTCGGCGAGGGACTTGGAGATGACCTCGGCGATGTCCGCGTTGCCTTCGTTGTGGATCCTGGTGCCCATGGCGTCGTAGAGCGGCTTGATGTATTCGGCGCCGTGCTTTTCGGCGGCGGCCACGATGACCCGCACCGGTGCCCAGGCCTTGGCCATGAGCTCCTTGTATTGCGCCGGGAGCTCGTCGCGGCCCTCGTTCAATACGGCGAGGCTCATGACGTGCCACTCGGTGTTGATGTTCCGGACGTCTTCCACCTCGCCGATCCAGCGGGAAGTGACCCAGGCGAAGGGGCACATCGGGTCGAACCAGAAATCTGCTGTGTTGCTCGTGGTTTCAGGCACAGGTGTTCTCCTTCAGGAAGTCTGGCGGGGAAAAAAGCGCACCGGGCGCGTCAAAGATGACAGCGACCGGTGCGGCGGTTTTATTCCGGATCAGGCGGATTTACGGCGCTTGACGTCGTGCGGGATCATTGTCGGCTGGGCCTTCCGGGAGACGACCTCTTCGGTAATGATCACGGTGGCAATGTCGTCGCGGCTGGGCAGCTCGAACATCACCGGCAGCAGGACTTCCTCGATGATGGCCCGGAGACCACGTGCGCCGGTGCCGCGCTCGAGGGCCTGGTCTGCGATCGTGTTGAGCGCCTCGTCATCGAAGACCAGTTCGACGCCGTCGAGCTGGAACATCTTCTGGTACTGCTTCACGAGGGCATTCTTGGGCGTGGACAGGATCTGGATCAGCGCCGACCGGTCCAGGTTGGAGACCGTGGTGATCACCGGAAGCCGGCCGATGAATTCCGGAATGAGGCCGAACTTCAGCAGATCCTCGGGCATGACCTCGCCGTAGGAGTCCGCGTTGTTCTTGGCCTCATTGAGCGGGGCGCCGAAGCCGATGCCCTTGCGCCCTGAACGTGAACCGATGATCTCCTCGAGCCCGGCAAAGGCACCGGCAACGATGAACAGCACGTTCGTGGTGTCGATCTGGATGAATTCCTGGTGCGGGTGCTTGCGTCCGCCCTGCGGCGGCACGGAGGCGACAGTGCCTTCCAGGATCTTCAGCAGCGCCTGCTGGACACCCTCGCCCGAGACGTCGCGGGTGATGGAGGGGTTTTCGCTCTTCCGCGAGATCTTGTCGATCTCGTCGATGTAAATGATGCCCTGTTCGGCCTTCTTGACGTCATAGTCGGCGGCCTGGATGAGCTTCAGGAGGATGTTTTCGACGTCCTCGCCCACGTAGCCGGCTTCGGTGAGGGCGGTCGCGTCGGCGACGGCGAACGGCACGTTGAGGCGGCGGGCCAGAGTCTGGGCAAGGTAGGTCTTGCCGCAGCCCGTGGGACCGATCAGGAGGATATTCGACTTGGCGATCTCGACGTCGTCGTGGTGACCGCCTTCGGCAAGGCTTCCGCTCTTCGGTGCGTGCCCCGCCTGGATGCGCTTGTAGTGGTTGTAGACGGCCACCGCGAGCGAACGCTTGGCGGGTTCCTGGCCGATGACGTATTCCTGCAGGAAATCGAAGATTTCGCGGGGCTTGGGCAGCTCAAAACTGCCCAGATCGGCGACTTCTGCGAGTTCTTCTTCAATGATCTCGTTGCAGAGTTCAATGCACTCATCGCAGATGTAGACGCCGGGCCCGGCAATGAGCTTCCGGACCTGCTTCTGGCTCTTCCCGCAGAAAGAACACTTCAGCAGATCCGTGCTCTCGCCAATCCGAGCCATATGTGAACCCCTTTAGTATCTTGCTGGTGCCTGTGACAGGTTCCACTCTAGGTCACTTTCGGCCTGATGGGTGGAAGCCGACGCCGGTGCGGCCATTTGGACTGAGCCGCACCGGCGCCGATAACCGGGTGTTGCCAGGCGCCCCTGCTACCGGCTGATTGCCTGGGGCTTGATTTTACGGGAATCAAGGACCTGGTCGATCAGGCCGTACTGCATTGCCTCGGCGGCCGTGAGGATCTTGTCCCGCTCGATGTCGTTGTTGACCTGATCCGGCGTCCGGCCGGAGTGCTTGGCCAGGGTGTCTTCGAGCCAGGACCGCATCCGCATGACCTCGGCGGCCTGGATCTCAAGGTCTGAGGCCTGCCCGCCCTGTCCGCCGGACAGTGAGGGCTGGTGGATCAGCACGCGGGCGTTGGGCAGGGCCAGGCGTTTGCCCGGCGTTCCGGCTGCCAGCAGTACCGCGGCGGCGCTGGCGGCCTGGCCCAGGCAGACGGTCTGGATCTCCGGGCGGATGTACGTCATGGTGTCGTAGATCGCCGTCATGGCAGTGAAGGAGCCGCCCGGGGAGTTGATGTAGAGCGTGATGTCGCGGTCCGGGTCGGTGGACTCGAGCACCAGCAACTGGGCCATCACGTCGTCGGCCGATGCGTCGTCCACCTGCACGCCGAGGAAGATGATGCGGTCCTCGAACAGCTTGGTGTACGGGTCCTGGCGCTTGAAGCCGTAAGGGGTGCGCTCTTCGAACTGCGGCAGCACGTAGCGGCTGCTCGGCAGGTTACCGGCAGTCGAACCGAAGTTGTAGTTCATGTTCATTGCTCCTGAATTCATTTGCTGTCTACGTGCCGGTCAGATCTCGGTGGCTGATTCGCTGCCGGAGGCGGCACTGCTGCCGTTGCCGTTGGCGTTGGTCCCGCCGCCGCCGGCCACGGATCCCGCGTGCGCGGCGATCTTGTCGAAGAAGCCGTAGTCGAGGGCATCTTTTGCGGTGAACCACTTGTCGCGGTCGTTGTCCTTGAGGATGGTGTCGACCGTCTGGCCGGTCTGCTCTGCGGTCAGTTCGGCCATGACCTTCTTCATATGCAGGATCAGCTCGGCCTGGATCTTGATGTCCGAGGCCGTGCCGCCGATGCCGCCGGACGGCTGGTGCATCAGGATGCGGGCGTTCGGGGTGGCGTAGCGCTTGCCCTTGGTGCCGGATGAGAGCAGGAACTGCCCCATCGAGGCGGCGAGGCCGGTGGCAACCGTGACGACGTCGTTCGGGATGAACTGCATGGTGTCGTAGATGGCCATGCCGGCGGTGACGGAGCCGCCGGGTGAGTTGATGTAGAGGTAGATGTCCTTATCGGGATTTTCCGCCGAGAGGAGCAGCAGCTGGGAGCAGATCGCGTTGGCGTTCTCGTCGCGGACCTCGGAGCCGAGCCAGATGATGCGCTCTTTCAGCAGGCGGTTGTAAATGTAGTTATCCTGGGCTGCCGGATCGACAGTAGCCATCCGGGGTGCCCCTGCTTGCTGTGACATATGTACTTACCTCTCGCTGGCGACGGTGATGCCACTGGACGACATCACTGAACTTTCCTACAGCGACACTAACGGTTTTCACGCCCGCTTTGTGCGCAGGCGCGGGGCTGTTCGCTGACGGCGCACGATTGCCCGGGAGGGTTCATCAACGGCTTAAAAGCCGCACCCCCGGAGCCAAAGATCCGGGGGTGCGGGCTGGAACTGCGGGAACAGGAAGTGTTAGAACTTCACTGCTGCCGGGTCATCGTTCTTGACCGTCTCGGCGGGAGCTGCTGCCTCTTCGGAGGCGGCCTCCTCGACGGCGGTCTCTGCAGCTGCCTCGACAGGTGTCTCTTCGCCGCCGGGACGGACGAAGTCGCTGAGGTCAACCTTGTTGCCCTCGGAGTCGGTGACCTCGGCCTGGCCCAGGACAACCGCCAGCGCCTTGCGGCGGCGGACCTCGGAAACCATCATGGGGACCTGACCGCTCTGATCGATGATCTGGGCGAACTGGTTCGGGTCCATGCCGTACTGGCTGGCTGTGGTGACGATGTAGTCGATCAGCTCGTTCTGGCTGACGTTGACTTCTTCCTTTTCCGCGATGGCGTCAAGGATGATCTCGTTCTGGAAGGAGCGTGCGGTGTTGGCCCTGACCTCGGCGCGGTGCTCCTCGGTGTCGTGCTCGCCTTCACCGTGGGCGTTCTCGGCGTTGAAGTGCTGCTCCAGCTGCTCTTCGACGACGGAGTCCGGAACCGGAACCTCGACGAGCTCAACGAGCTTGTCCAGGACCTTGTCGCGGGCTTCGACGCCCTGCTCGACCACCTTGGACTCGGAGGCCTGCTTGGCCAGGTCCTCGCGGAGCTCGGCGAGGGTGTCGAACTCGGAAGCCAGCTGGGCGAAGTCATCGTCGGCCTCGGGCAGCTCGCGCTCCTTGACGGACTTGACGACAACCTTGACCTGCGCGGATTCACCGGCGTGGTCGCCGCCCACGAGGGTGGTGTCGAAGATGGCGTCTTCATCGGCGCTCAGGCCGGTGACGGCTTCGTCGAGGCCTTCGAGCATGGTGCCGGCCCCGACCTGGTAGGACAGGCCAGATGCGGAGTCAACCTCGGCGCCGTCGATGGTCGCGGTGATATCGATGGTGAGGAAGTCGTTGTCGGCGGCCGGGCGGTCGACGGACTTCAGCGTGCCGAAACGGCCGCGGAGTTCATCCAGCGCCGTGTCGACGTCGGCGTCGGCGGACTCTGCGGCAGCAACCTCAACCTTGATGCCGGCGTAGTCCGGCAGTTCGATCTCGGGGCGGATGTCAACCTCGGCGTGGAACTTGAGTTCACCGTCAGTGGCGGAGGGGTCCGGAACCTCGGTGATCTCAACCTCGGGACGGCTCAGCGGGCGGATGCCGGTTTCCTGCACAGCAGCCTGGTACCAGCCGTTGAGGCCTTCGTTGATGGCGGTCTCCAGCACGTAGCCGCGGCCGACGCGCTGATCGATGAGCTTGGAGGGGACCTTACCCTTGCGGAAACCGGGGACCTGGATCTGCGAAGCAACAGTCTTGTATGCCTCTGCGATGCTGGGCTTCAATTCCTCAAAGGGGACCTCAACATTGAGCTTGACCCGCGTGGGGGTGAGGTTCTCGACAGCGCTCTTCACAGTCTAAGTACTCCTGGTTTTAGGGGGTTGGGTTCTGCCTTGCCACGTTCTGGCCTTAACCGCAGAGTCGGGGTGACAGGATTTGAACCTGCGACTTCCTGCTCCCAAAGCAGGTGCTCTAGCCAAGCTGAGCTACACCCCGTAAGTGCACAGAACAGTCTACGGTCATACTGTGGGAATTTGCACATTTGACACCGGGGCCCTGAATTAGGTTTAGTTGTATCCGGCTTCAACAGCCGCCCGGAAGTTTGCCGCTGAGTACGGCAAGATCCCGGGGACGTAGCTTAATGGTAAAGCCTCAGTCTTCCAAACTGATTACGCGGGTTCGATTCCCGTCGTCCCCTCCACAGCAGGACCATTCACAGCAGGACGCTCAGTAGCAGGACCATCAGTAATAGGACCCAGGACAGCCCCTCTTTGAGGGGCTTTTTTGTGTCCGGTGCCGGCTTCAAATGTCCGGCGCCGGCCTTGGATCCGCAGCCGCTGGCAACGGCCGGGGAGAGGTAACGCGTAGGAGTCTTAGGCCTGCTGGCAGGCGGGGCACCAGTAGAGTTTCCGGGCGGCAAGGTCCGTGAGTGCCACGGGGGTTCCGCAGTTCCGGCAGCCGAGGCCCTGCCTACGGTAGACGAAGTGGGACTCTTCGGGGGCCGGCAGGCCGCGGATCGGTTCCGTGGCATCCGTCGGGCTCCAGGAGCTGCTCCAGTACTCCGACGGTGTGGTGATGATCCGGCCGTCGCGGACGCCGTCGGACATCATGGCGACGGTGTCGTCCCAGAGCCGGCCGGCGGCGTCGGCGGACAGCGCCTTCCCGGCCAGCCAGGGGTCGATGCGTTGCCGGAACAGGAGTTCGGCGCGGTAGACATTGCCGACGCCGGCAATCACCTTCTGGTCCATCAGCAGCGCCGCCAGGGGCGTGCGCCTGGCACGAACCCCGGCGACGAAGGCGTTCCGGTCGCCGGGACGGTTCCGGAGCGGATCCGGGCCCAGCCGCGCCAGCACGGCTTCGCCTTCCGCCGCGGTGATCACTTCGCAGGTGGTGGCTCCGCGCAGATCGGCCCAGCCATGGGAACCGGCCAGCCGGACGCGCACGGCACCGACCGGTTCGGGCGGCCCGGTGTAGCTTTCAAACCCGGAGCCGGCGGCTGCTTCCGCCTCGTCGTCGTACAGTTCCCGCTCCCCCACCTTGCGGGGCGCGCCGATGCTGGAGGCGCCGCGGAATGTCGCATCGCCGCCGAAGTTCCAGGCGCCGTAGAGGCCAAGGTGGACGTGGAGCAGCAGGCCGTGCTCGAACCCAAGGAACAGGTGCTTGCCGTGGGCCACGGAGGCGGTCAGCACGTGGCCGTCCAGCAGCGCCGCGCCCTGCACGAACCGTCCCTGCGGGCTTGAGACCGCGAGCCGCGCCCCGGAGAATACGTCCCCGAACTGGCGGGCCAGCCGGTGGACGGAATGGCCTTCCGGCACTACTCGATGACCTCGCCGGTGCGCTCGTAAGCGGCGATCTTGCCGATCCGGCGGACATGGCGCTCGTCATTGCTGAAGGGCTCGGCCAGGAACGCTTCAATAATGGCCGTGGCCTCGGCGACACTGTGCTGCCGGCCGCCGACGGCGACGACGTTGGCGTCGTTGTGCTCGCGGGCAAGTTTCGCGGTGGAGAGGTTCCAGGCCAACGCGGCCCGCACACCTTTGACCTTGTTGGCGGCGATCTGCTCGCCGTTGCCGGAACCGCCGAGCACGATGCCCAGGGCACGGGTGCCGGCCTCCTGGTCCGCCACGACGGCGAGCGCCGCGTTGATGCAGAACGACGGGTAGTCATCCTGCGCGTCGTAGGCCGTCGGACCGTGGTCCACGACGTCGTAGCCCTTGGAGCCAAGGTGGCTCACCAGATGGGCGCTGAGTTCCATGCCCGCGTGGTCTGTTGCGATGTGCACGCGCGGGAAATCAGAAGGGGTCACGGCGTATCCGTTCAGTTGGGGGGCAGGACAGTGAGGCAGAGGAGCTGCCGGGCGGGTCCGGGGCTGGCTCCTAGCCTACTAGGGCGCCGGAGGACGGCGGCCTCAAGCGCCGGGGAGGGTCTTCACAAACCGGAACGGTCTTCATCGGGAGTGTCTTCATAAAGCGGTCACAGCCCCGGGGTTTCGCCGCCGTGGCGGGCCCGCTCGGCCACCCGGGAGAGCACCTGCGCCACGTGGTCCGCGGACGCGGCGCTGCCGCCGCTGACCGCCAGTTTCCGCCCGTCGGAGCGGTCGACGACGACGGCCGGGCCGCTGCCGACCAGCAGCGCCGTGGTGGCGCCGGTGCTCCGGTAGCCCCAGCCTCCGTAATCCGCGGCCTTGACCTCCTTGGGCGTGGCTGCCTCGATGGCCACCGCGGGCACGTCCATGACCCGGAGGAAGCCGGCGGCAAAGACGCGCAGGCCGCTCCGGTCAACCCGCACGCGGGCGACCAGGAACGCCGCGGCGAGGAGGCCCAGGACCACGAGGACCGCCGCCAGCCACGGCACGGCAATGGTGAGCAGCGCGGCCGGGAGCACGGAGGCGAGCCCGAGCATCACGAAGACGGAACTTCGGGCGTGGACCCACAGGCTCACGGCATCCCGTGTGAGGTCGGGATCGTGTTCGCGTTGAAGGGCCGCCGCTATGGCCCGGTCATCGTCCGTGGACCAGCGCTCGTCCGCCTTGAAGACGAACCCCATCACAAAACCAAGGCCCACGGCCGCGCCGCTGCCCATCGCCAGCACGGCGACGTCGACCCGGGACTCCCTGGCGTCCGCCAGGCCCAGCTGGCCGACGAGGACGGCGGCAAGAACCGTGGTGACGAAGAGGCTGATCGACAGGCCCGCCCCCATCATGATCCGCCGCATCACTGCCGGGCGGGACAGCGGCGCGGCCTGCACGAGCGCGGCCCAGCCGATCAGCACGATCAGCGTGGCGCCCACTCCGACCACCGCGCCGAAGGGTGCGAAATCGGTAGCGCCGCCCTCGGCCCAGCGGACGGCGAGCGGCTCGGGCAAGTCGGCCCGGATCAGGTGGGCACAGACCACGAAGCCGGCCGCGAGCATCACGGGGAACCCCAACGCGAACCGCAGGGCCCGGCCGTCGACAGAATCCCGAAGCTTTCCCATACCCCAACGCTACCCCCGGCCGCGGCCGGACAGACATGTCCGGCCAGACATGTGATCCGCGCAACTTGCCAAGCGCCGTTAACGTGAAAGAATAATTTCACGTCAACGCCGATACCCCTGGAGGCCCCACTTTGCCCGGTATGAACCTGACGCGCGCCGAAGCACGCGAGCGCGCCGAACTGATCGCCGTCGAGTCCTACGAGGTCAGCCTGGACCTGACCCGCGGTGAGAAGGTCTTCGGCTCCACCACCGCCGTGACGTTCACGGCCACGCCGGGGTCCTCGACCTTCATTGACGCCGTGACTTCTGCCGTACACAGTGTGACCCTCAACGGGCGCGAGCTGGATCCGGCCGAAGTCTCCGACGGCATCCGGATCCAGCTGCCGGAGCTGGCCGCCGTGAACGATCTGCTGGTGGTGGCCGAGGCCCCGTACATGAACACCGGCGAGGGGCTGCACCGCTTCGTGGATCCGGTGGACAACGAGGTCTACCTCTACACCCAGTTCGAGGTCCCGGACTCCCGCCGCATGTTCGCCGTCTTCGAGCAGCCGGACCTCAAGGCCAGCTTCACCTTTACCGTCACCGCACCCTCGCACTGGGACGTGGTGTCCAACTCCCCCACGCCGCTGCCGGTCGAGACGATTCCCGGCGGGAACGGCGGCGCCCGCTCCGTCTGGGAGTTCACCCCCACGCCGCCGCTCTCCTCCTATGTCACCGCCCTGATCGCCGGGCCGTACCAGTCTGTCCGCAGCGAGGTGACCTCGGCCGACGGCAGGGTCACACCGCTGGGGATCTTTGCCCGCAAATCCCTGATGCAGTACCTGGACGCGGACAACATCTTCGAGCTCACCCGCCAGGGCTTCGAATTCTTCGAGGCGCAGTTCGGCTGCCCCTATCCGTTCGAGAAGTACGACCAGCTCTTCGTGCCCGAGTTCAACGCGGGCGCAATGGAAAACGCCGGGGCCGTCACCATCCTCGAGGGCTACATCTTCCGCAGCAAGGTCACCGACGCGCAGGTGGAGCGCCGCGCCATCACCGTGCTGCATGAGCTTGCGCACATGTGGTTCGGGGACCTCGTGACGATGCGCTGGTGGAACGACCTCTGGCTGAACGAATCCTTCGCGGAGTACATGTCCCATCTGGCCGCGGTGGAGAACACGAAGTTCGACTCCGCCTGGACCACCTTCGCCTCCGTGGAGAAGTCCTGGGCCTACCGCCAGGACCAGCTGCCCACGACGCACCCGATCTTTGCCGAGATCAATGACCTGCAGGACGTCGAGGTGAATTTCGACGGCATCACCTATGCCAAGGGCGCGTCGGTGCTGCGCCAGCTGGTCGCCTGGGTAGGTCCGGAAGAGTTCATGGCCGGGGTCCGGGAGTACTTCAGCAAACACGCCTGGCAGAACACCGAGCTGAGTGACCTTATGGCCGAACTCGAGAAGGCCAGCGGCCGCGGCCTGGACCAGTGGGGCCGGCTCTGGCTGGAGACCGCCGGTGTGAACACACTCGAGCCGGAACTGTCCGTGGGCGAGGACGCCACGATCTCCTCCTTCGCGATCCTGCAGTCCGCCACCGATGACCAGCCCACCATCCGCCCGCACCGCCTCGCCGTCGGCTTCTACAACCTCACCGCCGCCGGGAAGCTTGAGCGTGTCCATCGCGAGGAGCTCGACGTCGACGGCGAACGCACCGAGGTTCCGGCCCTGGCCGGTCTCGCGCAGCCGGACCTGATCCTGCTCAACGACGACGACCTCGCCTACGCCAAGGTCCGGTTGGACCCGAAGTCGCTCGCGACGGCCACGGCGCACCTGAAGGACTTCAGCCTGAGCCTCCCCCGCACCCTTGTCTGGGGCTCGGCCTGGGACGCGGCCCGCGACGGCGAGACCCCTGCCCGCGGCTACGTGGAACTGATCCTCGCCAACATCGCCGAGGAGTCCGATTCCTCGGTGATCCTGGTCCAGCTCCGCCAGCTCGCCACCACGCTGAACTTCTACGTGGCCGAAGCCCACAAGGAAGCCACCGCTGTGGCCGCGGCCGACCGGCTCTGGGAGCTCGCCTCCGGCGTTCCGGCCGGATCGGATGCGCAGCTGCAGTTTGTGAAGTCCTATGCCCTGCTGGCGCGCAGCGCAGGACAGCTGGACAATGTTGCCGGCCTGCTCGACGGTTCCCTCGCCCTCGACGGCCTCGCCGTGGACCAGGACCTCCGCTGGGAGCTGATTGCGTCCCTCGTGGTTGGCGGCCGGGCCGGGCAGGAGCAGATCGGTGCGGAGCTGGAGCGCGACAACACCGCCACCGGGCAGAACGCAGCCGCCCTCGCTACGGCAGCCATCCCTACCCCCGAGGCCAAGGCGGCCGCCTGGGAGACGGTTGTGGTCACAGGAGAGCTGTCCAACGCGCTGCAGGGCTCCGCCGTAAACGGGTTCACCCGGGTGCTGGACACTGCCCTGCTGGAGCCCTACGCGGAGAAGTACTTCGAGGCCGTCCCGGGCATCGTCAAGGAACGCACCCACGCCCTGGCGCAGCAGATCGTCGTCGGGCTCTACCCGGCGCAGCTGACCACCCAGGCCACCGTGGACCGGACCGACGAGTTCCTCGCCTCCTTGCCGGAGGACAGCACCGCGCTGCGGCGGATGATGCTGGAGAACCGCGACGGCGTGGCGCGGGCGCTGCGGGCACGCCGGGCCGACGTCGACGCATGAGCCTCGACGAGCACCGCTACGCCCTGACGGTCCGCTGGACCGGAAACCTGGGCCGGGGTACGGCGTCGTACCGGGGCTATTCGAGGGACCACGACATCGAGATCCCGGGACTTCCGGTACTCCGGGGCTCCGCGGATCCGAGCTTCCACGGGGACCGGACCCGCTGCAACCCCGAGCAGTTGCTCCTGGCCGCGCTTTCGCAGTGCCACATGTTGTCCTTCCTGCATGTGGCCGTCAAGCACGGCGTGGTGGTGAGTGCCTACGAGGACCACGCCGAGGGGCTGATGCGGACCAACCGGGACGGCAGCGGCCAGTTTGAGTCGGTCACACTTAAACCCCGGGTGACGGTGGCCGCTCCGGCGGCCGGGGAGCTGCCCGGGGCCGGCCAGCCCGCGGCCGGCCTGCTCGGGGAACTGCACGCCGAGGCGAACAAGCTCTGTTTCATTGCCCGCAGCGTCAATTTCCCGGTGCTGCATGAGCCCAGCGTGGTGGTCCAGCACCCCGGGGACTGAGTTTTCAGCCGGGCTCGGCCCGGTACTCGCGCAGAAGCCGGCGCTCGGTCTCCGGGCTGAGCCCGGCTTTGCGTTCCCGGCCGAGCCCGCGCACACGTTCGTCCGCCAGGGTGTCCCGCAGGATGTCCATCCAGGGGCGGAGTTGGAGCCCGGCCGCGCGGGCGGCGTCATTGCTGCGGGCCATAAAGCCGTCCTGTCCGGGCGGCAGCCAGAGCGGCAGCGAGTCCGGTCCGGCCCAGTAGTTGGCGCCGTGCCCGGCCAGCCACTCGCCCGGGACGGCCACCACCTCCGCTTCTCCGTCGGTGAGCTGCCGGGCTTCTTCCAGATAGGCGGCAAAGGGCACGATCTCGCCCACGGCGTTCAGCGCTCCCGTGATGCCTGCCCCGGCCGCGGCCAGGACCCAGGCGGCGAGGTCCCGGACGTCGATCACCTGGGTTGCATCCGAGGGGATGTCCGGGATCAGCACCGGTTCCTCGTCCCGGGCGAAGCGGGCCGGCCAGTAGCCGTACCGGTCAGTGCCGTCCCCGGGCCCGCCGATCAGCCCGGCGCGGCAGATGTGGGCCTTGTCCCCGGCCAGTTCCCGGGTCCAGTGTTCGATTGCGGACTTGGCTTCGCCGTAGTTGTCCGGAGTCAGCCCTGCGCCGGCAGCCAGCGGGGGCAGCACCTCGGCGTCCTCCGCCGCCCCGGCCAGCGAGTGGTCCGCATAGACGGAGCAGCTGGAGATGAAAGTCCAGTGCCGGGCGGTCCCGGCCAGGACTTCAAGGGCCTCGCGGGCCTGCCCGGGGTTCCGCGAGACGTCGACGACGGCGTCCCACCCGGTTGTCTCGCTGCCGGCCGTGTCCCTCCGGCCGGCGTCGCTGCCCACATTTTCCCTCCGGGCGGCGTCGCTACCGCCGGCGTCGCTGCGGCCCGCGTCGCCCACCATTTCCCTGCGGCCGGCGTCCCTGCCGCCGGCGTCGGCTGCCTCCGCATAGGCGGCCTTTCCCTGGGAGCGGTCGGCCTGCAACCACCGCGCCCCGGCCGGCGGGGCTGAAGCTGTCCCGCGGGCAAGGCAGGTGACATCGTGCCCGGTATCGAGGGCCTGCCGGGCTATTTCCGCGGACAGGAAGGCCGTGCCACCAAGTATCAGAATGCGCATGCGGCCACGCTACGGGGCTAATGTTAAAAGAGAACAGAGTGTTATGCGCCCGGCGAACGCCGATCGGCAGCAGAGCGCAACAGCGCAGCAGCAAGGAGCACCCCCAGACAATGTACGGCCTGTCTACGACTACCCCCATCACCCCTCCGGATATTTCGGACATCAACCTGCCCGGAGTCCTCATCAGCATCGGCGTGGGTGTTGCCGTGTGGCTGGTGGCGACGTTCGTGATCGCCGGGATCACCAAACGCGTCGCCGCCGGAACCACGTTCTTCAAGAAGCCGCACTTCCGCTGGGTGGCACCGGCGCTCCGCGCGCTGGACCACGAGCGCCGGGTCCAGCGGGCGAACACCATCGGCTCGCTGCTCAACAGCATTGTCAGCGTCCTGGTTGCGGTCATCACCATCATGTACGTGCTGAAGAACCTGAACGTGGACATCGCCCCGCTGCTGACCAGCGTCGGCATCCTCGGTGTGGCGATCGGTTTCGGTGCCCAGCAACTGATCCGCGACTTCCTGGCCGGCATCTTCATCACCATCGAAGACCAGTACGGCATCGGTGACATCATTGAAACGTCCGAAGTCGTCGGCGAGGTCGAGGCCATGGGGCTGCGGATCACCCGGGTCCGGGCCGAGGACGGCACCATCTGGTACCTGCGCAACGGCGAGATCCTGCGCGTCGGCAACCGTTCCCAGGGCACGTACATCCCTCCCGCCGAGGAACAGGCGGACATATCGGAAGCCGGGGCGGCCCCCCAGCAGAAAGCCGGAGAATAGTATGACGATCCCGATTGCCGGCGAACCCCGGCAGCCCAGGCAGCTGATGCAGAACGATCCGTTCACCCAGCCCGGGTACACGGACAACTTCTATGAGGCCGTCGGCGGCCATGAGACGTTCGTGAAGCTGATCGATGTGTTCTACGACGGCGTCGCGACGGATCCGCTGTTGCGGCCGATGTACCCCGAAGAGGACCTCATCCCGGCCAAGCGGCGCTTCCTGATGTTCCTTGAGCAGTACTGGGGCGGTCCGACGACGTACGGCGAGGAACGCGGGCATCCGCGGCTGCGGATGCGGCACCAGCCCTTCCGTGTCACGCCGGAGGCCAAGGAACGCTGGCTGCACCACATGCGCATCGCCGTCGACGCCCTGGAGCTCCCGCCGCTGTATGAGGGCACCCTCTGGGATTACATGGAGCGCGCTGCCCTCTCCATGGTGAACAGCCCGTCCGAAGCCTGAACCGGGCGGACGCCTGACCCCGGGCCCGGCCAGGCGGCAGGATCAGAGCCCGGACCCGGTCCGGGCGAGGACGTGGCCACGGGTTCCGCTGAGCCGGAACCAGCGACCGGCACGGTAGAGCTGCTGCTCCCCGTCGGCCAGGAATCCCAGGGTGAGTGCCGCGAAGGCGGCACCGGCCGGCAGTCCGCCGGCCCCGGGGAGTTCCCTGCCCCAGACCGTGGCGCGGGCGTTGTTGACGATCAGCGCGCCGGGCTTGTCCGGCATGATGGCGGCCACCTCGGTGATGCCGGCCTCGGCCGACTGCCGCAGCTCCTTATCCTGCAGGGTGCCGAGAAGCTCCCAGCCGCCGCGGGGTGCCCCGATGCCCGCCCACGACTCGGTGACGTTTACCGGCGGCAGCGGCAGTTCGACGTCGTTCTCCCCCGCCCGCGCCAGCCGGTCCAGCACCGCTGACAGCGGGACGGTCACGTCGGTCTCGGCAGGCTGTGCCAGTGCCATGGTCCGGAGTCCCAGAATGGTCGGGGTGGCTTCCCCCAGCAGCCGGGGCCGCAGCACGCACACGTAGGCTGCGAGCACCGGGCCGGAGGCCTGGAGCCGGATGGCGCCGTCGTCAATGGACTTCGCGCGGGTCGCGAAGGTGCGCAGGTCGGCAAGGTCTCGGGGATCGGTGAACTGCAGGGGCTGGGTTAGGACGTCAGACACAATATGGACTCTACCGGTTGTGCCTCTTTTGAGCGGTGCCGGGGTGACGTCTAGAGTCGGACCATGACTGAAGCCGACGCCGAATTGCAGGGGCTGCCCACCCAGGACCCCACCTCCTCGCTCCTCCAACTCCTGAACCTCGGTGAGCTGGAGGGCGCCCGGACGGACGAAGACATCTTCATGGGCCCCTCGCAGCAGCAGCCACGGCAACGCGTCTTCGGCGGCCAGGTCCTGGCACAGTCCCTGATCGCCGGGAGCCGCACCGTACCCGATGGCCGCAGCGTGCACTCCATGCACGGCTACTTCCTCCGCCCGGGCGACGCGAACAAGCCGATCACCTTCGGCGTGCAGCGGCTGCGGGACGGCCGCTCCTTCTCGGCGCGGCGCGTCCACGCCTACCAGGAGGGCACGCCCATCCTGTCGATGATCGCCTCGTTCCAGACCGAGGACGAGGGCCTCGAACACCAGTCCGAAATGCCGGCGGGGATCCCGGACCCCGAGTCCCTGCCCAGCACCGCCGACCTGCTCGGCATGTACGACCACCCCGTGGCCCGGCACTGGGCCTACGAGCGCCCGTTCGACGTCCGCCACGTCGATCCGGCACTGTACGTCTCCGCCAAGGGCCACAAGGAACCGCGAAACGCCGTCTGGATGAAGACCTTCGGTCCCCTGCCGGACGACCCGGGCTTGCACCGCGCCGCCCTGGCCTACGCCAGCGACTACACCATCCTGGAGTCCGTCCTGCGCCAGCACGGGCTGAGCTGGATCACGCCTGGGATGTCCGTGGCCAGCCTGGACCATGCCATGTGGTGGCACCGTCCCGTGCGGGTGGACGAATGGCTGCTCTACGTCCAGGAATCCCCCAGCGCGCAGGGAGCCCGCGGCCTGGCCACCGGCAAGATCTTCAACCGCGACGGCCGGCACGTGGCCACCGTCGCCCAGGAGGGCATGATCAGGGTCCCCACCGACCTGAAGAACAAGGTCAAGGGCGCCGTGCAGTCCAAGGTGCTGCAGCACCAGATGCGGAGAGCCGACCGCGGCTGAATCACCCGTTCTCCGGCACGGTACCAAGCGCTGGACACGCAAATGGCCGGCTCCCCTGGTGGGGAGCCGGCCATTTCGCTCGCCGGGCCTCGCGGAGTCTAGTCGCGGGTGAGGCGCCGGTGCGTGACGCGGTGCGGCTTGGCCGCATCGGGGCCGAGGCGCTCGACCTTATTCTCCTCGTACGACTCGAAGTTACCCTCGAACCAGTACCACTTGGAGGGGTTCTCCTCGTCACCTTCGTAGGCGAGGATGTGGGTCGCCACCCGGTCCAGGAACCAGCGGTCGTGCGAGACCACGACGGCGCAGCCCGGGAATTCGAGCAGGGCGTTCTCGAGGCTGCTGAGCGTCTCGACGTCGAGGTCGTTAGTGGGCTCATCGAGGAGCAGCAGGTTGCCGCCCTGCTTGAGCGTCAGGGCCAGGTTCAGGCGGTTGCGCTCACCACCGGAGAGCACCCCGGCCTTCTTCTGCTGGTCCGGGCCCTTGAAGCCGAAGGCGGCCACGTAGGCGCGGGACGGCATTTCGACGTGGCCGACCTGGATGTAGTCGAGCCCGTCGGAGACGACCTCCCACAGCGTTTTGTTCGGGTCGATGCCGCCACGGCTCTGGTCGGCGTAGGAGATCTTGACGGAGTCGCCGATCTTCAGCTCGCCGCCGTCGAGGGGCTCCAGCCCGACGATGGTCTTGAAGAGGGTGGTCTTGCCGACGCCGTTGGGGCCGATGACGCCCACAATGCCGTTACGCGGCAGCGTGAAGGACAATCCGTCGATCAGGGTGCGGTCCTCGAAGCCCTTCTGCAGGTTCTTCGCTTCCAGCACCAGTCCGCCCAGGCGCGGGCCCGGCGGGATCTGGATCTCTTCGAAGTCGAGCTTCCGGGTCCGGTCTGCCTCGGCGGCCATTTCCTCGTAGCGCGCCAGGCGGGCTTTGGACTTGGTCTGGCGGCCCTTGGCGTTGGAGCGGACCCACTCGAGTTCCTCGGTGAGGCGCTTGGCCTGCTTGGCGTCCTTCTTGCCCTGGACTTCCAGGCGCGCGCGCTTCTTCTCGAGGTAGGTGGAGTAGTTACCCTCGTAGGGGTAGAGGTGTCCGCGGTCCACTTCGGCGATCCACTCGGCCACGTGGTCGAGGAAGTACCGGTCGTGGGTGACGGCGAGGACCGCGCCGGCGTAGCTGGACAGGTGCTGCTCGAGCCACAGCACGCTCTCGGCGTCGAGGTGGTTAGTGGGCTCGTCGAGGAGCAGCAGGTCCGGCTTCTGGAGCAGGAGCTTGCAGAGCGCGACGCGGCGGCGCTCACCGCCGGAGAGCAGCGTGACGTCGGCGTCGGCCGGCGGGCAGCGGAGGGCGTCCATGGCCTGCTCGAGCTGGGAGTCGAGGTCCCAGGCGTCGGCGGCGTCGATCGCTTCCTGCAGCTGGCCCATTTCCTCGAGGAGCACGTCATAGTCAGCGTCGGGGCTGGCCATCTCCTCGGAGATCTCGTTGAAGCGCTGGATCTTGGCGTAGATCTCGCCGACGCCTTCCTGGACGTTACCGAGGACGGTCTTGTCTTCGTTCAGCGGCGGCTCCTGCAGCAGGATGCCGACCGTGTAGCCGGGGCTGAGCCGGGCTTCTCCGTTTGAGGGAGTGTCCAGGCCCGCCATGATCTTGAGAATGGTGGATTTACCGGCACCATTCGGGCCAACGACGCCAATTTTTGCCCCAGGGAAAAAGGACATGCTGACGTCGTCGAGGATAAGTTTTTCGCCAACGGCCTTACGGGCCTTGGTCATTGTGTAGATAAATTCCGCCATGCCTACAAATCTAGTGGGTTGGCCCGGATAACTCACATTCACGGCACCGCCGCACCGACCAGGCACCGCCCGTCCCCCAATACCGGAAGGACGCTGACGCTCACCGCGCCGCTCCGCACCTGCGCGACCAGGCAGTCGCCGCCCTGGTTCACCCCGACCTCGACCGCGTCGGCCTCCAGGCCCGTGGGGGTGCGGCCGGCCGTGACTTGAACGTCCCCGGCGGAGAACCCTGCAGCGACCAGAGCACCCCGCACTTGTTCCGCGCTGGGCTTTGCGCCGTCGAAAACACGACGCAGGGCCACTTCCAGGCTCGCCCTCGCAGTGGCGACAGCCTGGCCGGATGGGGGCTCACCGGCGGCGGTCTCACCGGCGCCAGGTGCGGACTCCTCCGAACTGGCCACCGGGGTTGGCGCATCCGGGGTGGACGCCACTGGGGCCGGGGCCGGTGCGGCGTCCGGCGGCGCGGAACCGATCCCGCTGTCGCCGACGCCAGTGCCGGCCGAGCACCCGAACGTTAGCAGCAGCGACAAGGCCAGAATCCCAAGGAATGCATCGCGCCGACCCCCGGGGATCTCAGCGATGCGGAGCGGCTTCCCGCTCTGTCCCTCCCGCGTCCCTGTCCTCGCCCGTTTCACCCGGCAATTCTGCCACGCGGCTACCGGGCTCAGGCTGCGACTTTCTTCAGTTCACCGGTCTTCTCGTCGACCTCCTCCATTTCGCCGGTCGCGTCGTCGAGGAAAGTGGTGTGGGAGTTTTCTCCGTCCCCGTCCGCACCCTCATCTGGATCGTGGCTGTCGGGCTCGTCATCGCCGGCCGTGGGTGCGGCGGTTGCAGGTCCGCCGGCGCCGGCCATGCGAATGAAGTTCGCCGAGCCCCACATGAGGTCGTGACCGACGGATTGGGCGTCGATTTCCGCCACGTGATAGACCCGGCCGTCCTTTTCCCAGCTGCGCATCTTCAGTCGGCCGACGACGATGACGCGCTGTCCCTTCTTGATGCTGCAGCCGATGTTCCCCGCCAACTGCCGGTAGCCCTGGACTGTAAACCAGTTCGTGTTCCCGTCGACCCAGGCGTTGGCGGTGCGGTCGAAACGCCGTTCGGTGGAGCCCAGGCGGAAAGACGCCGTAGCCACTCCCCCGGGCGTCGTCGAGCTTCTGATCTCCGTGGCGACGAAGCCACGGACCGTGATGTTGTCACTCATTCTTCTGTCCTGTCTCGAAATGTCATGCCTAAGCTGGCACTTCCAGCTTCGGACAGGCGTCGCCCCGCGGGGAGGACCCAATGACGCCATGTGGAAAACCACGGCCCGGAGGGGTTGTTGGGGGCTAGTCCGACCATGCCGGACAGACGGTCGACCTTGTCATGCCCACTTTCGGACGCAAGGCACTGTAAACTTTTTGAGGCGTAGCCCGGCAGAGACCGGGCGGACGCTGAAATGCCCCAGTAGCTCAGGGGATAGAGCAGCGGCCTTCTAATCCGCCGGTCGGGGGTTCGATTCCCTCCTGGGGCACAGGGAAAAGGGGCGTTGACCTGTACAAATGCAGGTCAACGCCTCTTCCTTTTTCAGCTTCGCAACCCCTGATCGACCGTTTAACCACCGAATCATTTCCCCAAGATCATTGGCAGACAGAATGCCGACGGAACTTCCGGAGCGTACGAGGGGGGCCACTGGAAGCCAATCTCAGCTCCTTTTCCGAGACAACATTGTATGTTATGGTTCGGTCGTGAAGAGAGGTGGCGTAGCGGCGGCCCTTGCGTCAGCGCTCGCGCTGACAGGTATGGCCGCTGGCCCTATGGAACAGAGCCGCATTCCGGCGCCGGCGGTTCCAACTGTTTCCGCCAGCGCCGCTCAAATGCAGCCAGAGTTCAGGCGATGCCCCTGATCCTGCTACGGCGCCTGTCTATCGCTACTCCTCCACCAGTCCGGTCGGAACAACATGGGCAGGCCATCCCGTGGGGCAGGCAGTCCTGGTCACGGAAAGCCGGCAGTACGTCGGCTACTACGATGCCGACCGCAGACTCGTTATAGCGTCACGTGCTGGTTCAACCGGCGCTTGGGACGCGCAGGTTCTGGACACCAGTATCGGTTGGGATAGCCATAACTATGTAACCATGGCGCTCGACGCGAGCGGCAACTTGCACGTGGCTGGAAACATGCACGCCACAAAGTTGAATTACTACGTCACGTCTTCGCCCGGAATCGTGAAGACTCTCACGAGGGTTACGACGCTGGTCGATCCGTCCTTGGAATCAGCGGTTACGTATCCACAATTTCTGACGAGCTCAACGGGCGAGTTGTTTTTCAAGTTCCGGCATGGGGTCAGCGGCAACGGCGATGAATATATTTACCGCTTTGTCGCCCCAGACCGGCAATGGTCCCTAGTGACCCCCCATGGTCTACTGGATGGCAAAGGGAAAAGTAATGCATATACCTCAACTCCGGTGTTGGGACCGGACGGATATTTACATATGGTGTGGATGTGGCGCGATACGCCGGACGTCTCGACGAACCATTCGTTATCTTATGCCCGCACCAAGGATTACGTGAATTGGGAGAATGCCCAGGGGGCCACCCTATCTTTGCCGTTGACCGAGGCGACCCCGGCGGTAGTCGACCCAGCCCCGGTCGGGTCGGGGCTGGTCAACGGAAAGGTAAGCCTCGGTTTCGATAGTGGGAAGCGCGTAGTGATCACCTACGCCCGGCTGGATTCCGCAGGAGGAAATCAACTCTTTGCGACCCGGCCAGACGCCTCAGCGAACTGGCAGCGGTCCCAGATCACCAAATGGAGCGGAGTCTTCCCGATCAGCGGCGGAGGCAGTCTGAGCTTTCCGTTCTCGGTTGGACAGGTAACTCCCGCCGTGAACGGCACCCTGCTGGTCAATTACGGTTGTAATGGCAGCGGACGGACGATTGCTCTGGACGAGCGTTCACTGTCCGCGATCTCCGACAACCCGGAGATACCGCAGCTCATCGGCACTCCGGCCCTGCCTCCCCCGGACGCGAACGCCAAATTGAAAACCAACCGATCCACCGCAAAAAGCGGCAACAGCGTCTTTGTCCTCCAATGGCGGTCGCTATCGCTGAACGGCGACAAGCCACGCGCGGTCATTCCTGCTGCGGAACCACTGCTGCTTTTGGAGTACAAGGCGGAATAGACCGCGCCGCTGCTCAAGTCTCACCATCAGACGTATGGAGTCGCAGGTGGGCGGAGGGGCCGCAACGCCCTAGGATCCGGGACCTCCCTGCACGATCGGCGCTCTTGTAGGCGAGGGCTTTCTTCTTCGTCACAGCCTGCCGCTGGACCATCGTTAGCTCCATGAAAACGGGCATAACCCCCATCCGCCGCCCCGGCCGGAAACCACGCCGCTACGCGGAGGTTTTCAATTGAGGCAACGTATCCGGCTACGCGGAGGTTTTCTACGAGTCAACGCGGGGGCTTGACTTGCAAATCTCACCCCACTTATGGTTGGCACGTTCTGCTGCGACCCCCATAGCGGCAGGACGGTCTACCGGAACGCCCCCGCACCAGCCCCGAGACGGTGCGGGGGCGCTTTGGTGCGGGGGCCGCTTACTTGTCCTGGGGTTCGCTTACCGCGGCGGCGGGAAACTCCTCGTCGGGAATGCTGATCGTTATCATTCCGAAAATGTAAGCTTCCAGCTCAAGCTGCCCGGCGTCTCCGCGGAAGCTGAAGAAGGTCAACCACAGATCGCCTATGGTTACGGTCCTTGCCTGATAGGCCGCAGGGCGGCGCGGCGTGCGCACTCCATCGCTAATCGTAAGAACCGATCTCCAGGCGGGGCAAGAGCATTCCGATTTTCGCAGCATGCAGGCGCCACGTGGAGCTCGTGTTGGTGGTTTTCTAGAGCTAGCGCACCACCCCGGCCTGCGCGAGCAGCGGCCCGGGCGCATTTTCTGGTCCAGCTGCGATTGGGTGATGGCATCCTTCACCGACGAAGCCGCGACTTCGTCCTCTGATGCGGGCTACGAGAAATTCGCTGATGCCGCTCATGCGGTTATCCTGCCAAAGCCTCTGGCGGGAGACCCGGGGCGCCCCTTTGAGGCTGGTGCTCGGGTTGGCGCCTTGTGATCTCGGTGGCCATGGCATCACTGTCTGGCTCACTCATAGCCGGGTCCAAGGCGGCACTGATGCTCCTGGCAGCGTCCCGGTACCCGTCACCCAGACCAGCGGCCCGGATGGTGTGGTTCGAGCCGTCGCCCTCCCGGCCAAACTGCTCTTCGATCCGCACACCCCGCTCCGCGAAGTCGGATGCCACCGCTTCCACTCTTGCCAATCGTGCTTGTAGTTTCAGCACCAGGGCGAGAAGGTAGCGCCGGTCACGGACGTTCTTGTCGACGACCCCGCCCGCGTATTCGTTTTCGTCCTCGATGAGCCGTGCTTCGATGGCGGCGAGTTCGTCAGAGGCGCTCATTTGGTCCTCCTGTATCAAAGATCGTGCCAACATCGTAGTCCTCGTGGAGGGCAATGGAACTGGTGCCCGTGGTGTTTTTTCAGGCCGTCGAACTGGTCGAGGCGAGCAGGTGGAGTTTGGGTTGGCGCCCGGCCCACCGCCAAGCGTGGGCTGAACAATAGGCCGCGATGGGCGCGCTGGCAGGCCCGTACCCGTTGGGCCATCCGGCCGTTGAACTCGCGCCTGATCACACCGGAGTTCCTGGCCGAGGTCGGCTGGGATGCGGTTCCCCGGCCATGTTCCTGCCGCCGGGCGCACCTGCTTGTGTGTGGTGGTCGGCTTGGCCTGGGCACGACACGACTTCGCTCTCCCCAGCTTTTCCAAGGGTCAAGCCAGTAGCCTCATTGGTGCAAGCTGCGGGTTTATTTGGCAGTGAGTGAGCGCGAACTGACCATCTCCTGGCAGCCTGCTCCGTGCGCAGAAAACGGTTGAGGCCATGGACGTGCTGCACGGTTCATCAAATTGAATAGACAACTTCATAGCCCGCCGGCACCTCACCACCGGCGGGCACCCTAAATCTTGCTCGGGCGCTGCAGGCCTGGCCGGAACCCTAGATCCACTTGTTGAGCTTGAACGTCCAAAACAGCGCCAGGCCCATCCCCGCCATCAGCCCCAATGCCATCGGGTAACCGAAGACCCAGTCGAGTTCAGGCATTGAACGGAAATTCATGCCGTAGATCGTGCCGATTAACGTCGGGGCAAACAAGATCGCCGCCCACGAGGAAATCCTCTTGATCTGCTCGTTCTGGGCGTAGCTGGATTCGGTCAGTAGCCGCATCTCGTCGTTCTGCCGCTGCGCTACGAGCGCCGCGTTGACGGCAAGGGCATTCTGCAGCAGGGCGCGGAAGGCTGAGATCCGTTCGCTGAGCCGCAGGACGTGGTCCTGCAACTCCGGCCCTGAGTGTCGGCTCCGCGACTCCGCCATCAAGGTCTGCAGGATTGCGGGCAGTGGCGCCGTCGCGCGCTGGAACATGATGACCTGCCGCGACAGCTCGTAGATCCGGCGGGACACGCCCGGGTCAGCCGCAAAGAGCTCGTCTTCGATTTCGTCGATGTCGTTCTCCAGCCCGGCGGCCACCGGCTCGTACTCGTCAACCACCTGATCAAGAATCGCGTAGAGCACGGCATCCGGCCCGAGTGCCAGGAAGTCCGGGTCGGATTCCATCCGCCGCCGGACCCGGGCCAGGTCGGGAGACTCGGCGCGGCGGACCGTCACGACGAAATCCGAACCGGTGAACACGTGGATCTCTCCGAACTCGACCTTTTCCAGATCGTCCAGATAGCGGGCCGGGCGCAGCACCAGAAACAGTGTCCCGCCGTAATGCTCCAACTTCGCACGCTGGTGGCCGGCGAGTGCATCCTCGACGGCCAGATGGTTGAGGTCGAACTCTTCCGCCACCGAGCGAAGCTCCTTCGCATCCGGCCGGTAGAGCCCGATCCAGGCCATGCCCTGGCGTTGCCGCAGGACAAAGTACGTCTCGTCCAGACCTTCCGGGTCAGCGGTCCGGTGACCGTCCACGTAGACGGCGTTGTCGATAATGGTCACGGCCGCACCTCCTCCGTCGGAAATCCCCTTGGCAGCGACGTTATACCGCAGCATCGGCAGTGCCAACAGGGGCAGGATCGGGTACCGGGCAGGCGGCCCGGTGCGCCGACGGCCGTCCCCCGGCGGCCGCGGGGCCAGTACCTCCGTTACCCCTCCTAGGGCAGGGTCAGGATGACCGGACCGCCCGCCGTGACCGCCACGGTGTGCTCGCTGTGCGCCGCGCGGCGGCCGTTGGCCGAGCGGAGGGTCCATTCGTCGTCGTCGTGGAAATAGTCATCATTGCCCCCGAGGATCAGCATCGGCTCGATCGCGATGACCAGCCCCACGGTCAGCTTGATGCCGCGGCCCGGCCTGCCGTCATTGGGGACGTGCGGCTCGGCGTGCATGGTTTTGCCGATCCCGTGGCCGCCGTGGTCCGCCAGGAGGCCGTAGCCGGCGCGGCGCGACGCCCCGCCGATCGCGTAGCCCAGGTCGCCCATCTTGTTCCCGATCCGGGCGGCGTCGATGCCCCGGGCCAGGGCGGCGTCGGTGGCGTCAATCAGCTCCTGGTCCACCGGGTCCGGCGTCCCCACAATGAAGCTGATGGCCGCGTCGCCGCACCAGCCGTCGAGGAATGCGCCGCAGTCGACGCTCAGCAGGTCGCCGTCCTGGAGCCGGTAGTCGTTGGGGATGCCATGCACCACGGCGTCATTGACGCTCGTGCAGATGACCCCGGGGAACGGCACGGACGCCCAGCGCGGCTTGTAGTTCAGGAAGGCCGGGGTCGCGCCGGCGTCGGCGATCGATGCCGCGGCCACGGTGTCCAGTTCCTTCAGGGAAACCCCGATCGCGGCGGCATCACGGACCTTCGCAAGGGTGTTCGCTACCACCCTGCCAGCCTCGCGCATCAGGGCAATTTCGGCTGGAGTCTTGATCATCGACATGGTTCCCACTCTAGAGCCACCCGGGCCGTGGCTAAAGTTGCCTCATGGCCAACGCTGAACTGATCGCCGCTATCCGTTCCGAGCTGCGGGCCGCGGCCGATCCTGTCCGGGCCGGTGGAGCGCAGGCGTACCTGAAATCGGAGATGTCTTCGCTGGGCGTGCGGGTTCCGGCGGTCCGCCGGCACCGGCTCCGCGGACTGCTGCAGGCCCACCGGCCGGAGATGGCCGCGGTGCTGCGCCGCTGGAGCACGGACGGTGACTTCTGGATCCGGCGGGCCTCGATCACGGCGCAGCTCGGCGCGAAGTCCGCCACGGACACAGCCCTGCTCGGGGACGTCATCGAGGCCAATCTTGCCGATCGGGAGTTCTTCATCCGGAAGGCGATCGGCTGGGCGTTGCGGGACTTTTCCGCCACGGATCCGGACTGGGTCCGCGGCTTCGTGGAACGGCACCGCGCCGGGCTCAGCCCGCTTTCAATCGCGGAAGCACTCCGGAAACTGCCGCGCTGAGTCCGGCCTGCGGATCTAGATAACCGGCCTGACGGTGACCGGCTCCTCCGGCTTGCTGAACAACAGCTTGGTCTTCGGGTCGAGGAAGATCAGGTACAGGGCGAACAGCAGCGCAATGATTGCCGCCGCGTTGCGGGCCAGCGCCAGCGCCAGGCCGAGGTCAGCCGTCTGCAGGTAGGGGAAGACTTCCAGCTGGTCCGAGATCGCATACACCATGAAGAAGGAGACGATGAAGTACAGCGCCTTGGCCTGCCAGTCATCGCGGATGCCGGTGACGGCAAACAGCGGAATCAGCCAGACGACGTACCAGGACTGGATCATCGGGGCCAGGACGACGACGGCGGCGAACGCCAGCGTCAGGCGGCGCATCAGGCGGTCGTGGTCCCCGCGGAAGATCTGCCAGCCGATGATCCCGACCGCAAGCAGCTTGCCGGCGTCGTACACCCACTTGGCGAGCCCCCAGCCGTCCAGTCCGAAGGCATTCGAGATCGAGGCGACGACGAGGCCGAGCAGGCCGACCGGGGCGTACCAGATCCAGATGCTGCCCGGGGCGGAGAGACCGTTGATCCAGCCGAAGCCGAAGCCGTTGACCAGGCTCATCGCGTAAAGCAGCGCCAGGCTGATCCCGGCCGTGAGCGCCCAGTAGACAAATTTGCGGGGCCAGCCGGCGTTCTTGCCGGCCCAGAGCAGGCCGATAAACGGCAGGAACACGATCGTGATCGGCTTGACCGAGATGGACAGGGTGACGAGCACCAGCCCGAGGATCATCCGGCGGGTGGCGCAGTAATACAGGCCGGCCAGGGCCAGCCCGATCATCAGCGCATCGTTGTGGACGCTGGCGATGAAATTGGTGAGGAACAGCGGGTTGGCCGCCGTCAGCCACAGCGCGCGGTGCGGATTGACGCCATGAAGCTCGGCAAGTCTGGGGACGTAGATCACGCACAGGATGATGCCGACCAGCGCGGCGAGCCGGAACAGCATGATGCTGCCTTCCGGATGCACGTTCGTGGACCAGACAACGAATTGCTCGATCCACAGGAAGAGCTGGCCGTAGGGAACGGGAGCCTCGGTCCACATCTTGTCGGCCCCGAGCTGGAAGTAGTTGGACAGCGCTGAGATGCCGTTTTCGTAGGGGTTGAAGCCTTCCACCATCAGGCGGCCCTGGCCGATGTAGGCATAGACGTCCCGGCTGAACAGCGGGACGGAGAACATCAGCGGCAGCCCCCAGACCACCACCGCCTGGAGCGTCGCCTTGCGGGCCTCGGCGCCCCAGACGCGCACGCGCTGGCCCAGCCGCAGCCAGGAACGGACCAGCAGCATGCCGCCGACAGCGAGAAGTACGATGCAGAGGCCGACGCCAAAGGCTTCGGTGCGCATCCAGATAAACACCGGGACCCTGCGGAGTTCGGACGCCGGCGCGAGCCAGCCGACGCCGAGCGAGCCAATCGCCATGAACATTGATCCAATGAACCCCGCCAGCAGCGGGGAACGGGCGTTGTCCACATCAGCCAGAACTGCCGAGGAGGACGTACCTTCGACCGTATCCCCCGTCGCAGGTACAGGCGCCGTCATCTCAGGATCGTCCAATCTGTCGTGGGGCTCGTATCCGCCCGCAACCGGCCGGGTGGCCCGGCCCCGGGGCACGCCGCGATGGCGAAAAACTTCGACGGCCGCGTACCCGAAATCCTAGCATCGGACGGCTCTGGGACGACGAAACGGTAGGCTGGGCGCGTGCCTATAACTAACGAACGCATCGTCTGGATCGACTGCGAAATGACCGGCCTGGACACCAAGAACGATGCCCTCATCGAGGTGGCCGCCCTGGTGACCGACTCCGAGCTCAACATCCTGGGCGAGGGCGTCGACGTCGTCATCAAGCCGGACGACGCCGCGCTGGCCCAGATGGGCGATTTCGTGCGCGACATGCATACCCGGTCCGGGTTGCTGGCGGAGCTGCCGCACGGCAAGACCATGGAAGAGGCCCAGGCCACCGTGCTGGCGTACATCAAGAAGTGGGTGCCGGACCCCAAGAAAGCGCCGCTGGGCGGTAACTCGGTGGGAACCGACCGCGTCTTCCTGGTCCGGGACATGCCGGAACTGGTGGAACATCTGCACTACCGGGTCATCGACGTGAGCACCATCAAAGAGCTGTCCCGGCGCTGGTTCGCGCGGGCCTACTTCCAGTCCCCCGCCAAGCTTGGCGGCCACCGCGCCCTCGGTGACATCAAGGATTCCATCGACGAACTGCGCTACTACCGGGAGGCCGTCTTCGTGCCGGCGCCCGGACCGGACAGCGCCACGGCGCAGCAGATCGCCAGGAAGGTCATGGAGACGCCGGAGGCAGCCCCTGCGGGGTAGCCACCGGGGTAATCTGCGCCACGTTTTGCGGAATTTTTCACCGAAAACCCGAAAAGTGGCGAAAGCTGCCCCGAACAGCAGGTAAGCTATTTGTCGTTGCCTTTTCAGCCAGCCGGTTCGTCCGGAGGGCCTGGCGGGGCACATGGTGGGCGTAGCTCAGTTGGCAGAGCGCCTGGTTGTGGTCCAGGAGGTCGCGGGTTCAACCCCCGTCGCTCACCCTCATAAAGGACGGCATAATTGTCCGACCTTAGACGAAGGCCGTACCGGATATCCGGTGCGGCCTTTGTTGTCTGTCCAGCGTCGTCCAAGGACCTGTCACCGGAAGGACTGCAATGAAGCGCACGCTCTTTGAAGAAGACCACGAGATGTTCCGTGAGATGGCTGCCGAGTTCAATGCGCGGGCCGTCGCACCGCATTACGCCCAGTGGGACAAGGATCACATTATGTCCCGGGAGCTGTGGACGGCGGCGGGCGAGCAGGGCCTGCTGGGCCTGGCGGTGCCGGAAGAGTTCGGCGGGCTGGGCATGGACGACTACCGCTTCCGGGCGGTGCTGGACGAGGAGTTCGCCAAGGGCAACCACCTCGCGGTGGGCCTCGCCTTCCACCTGCACGACGACATGGTCCTTCCCCACCTGCTGGCCTACGGCTCCGATGACCTCAAGGGCCGCTGGCTGCCGGGCATGGTGTCCGGCGAGATTGTGACCTCAATCGCCTGGACCGAGCCCGGTGCCGGCTCGGATCTGCGCGGCATCCGCACCAAAGCAGTGCGCGACGGCGACGGCTGGCTGATCAGCGGACAGAAGACTTTCATCGGAAACGGCGTCTCCGGCGATGCATCCCTGGTCCTGGCCCGGACCGACGGCAGCACCGGGCGGGGAAAGCAGGACTCCTTCTCCCTCTTTCTGGTCCGCAAGGGCGAGGGATACAACACCGGCAAGCAGCTGGACAAGATGGGCCTCAAGGCCTCGGACACGGCCGAACTGTTCTTCGACAACGTCCCCGTCCCGCACGCCGACCTGGTCGGCGAAGAGGGCAAGGGCCTGCAGTACGCCGCCGAACAGCTCCCCCAGGGCCGGCTCGCCATCGCCACCGCAAGCTCCGCCGTCGTCCGCGCCATCTACGAGGCAACGGTCCGCTACACGAAGGAACGCAACGCCTTCGGCGAACGGATCATCGACTTCCAGAACAGCCGCTTTGAGCTCGCCGACATCCTCACCGAGGTCGAGGTCACCGAAGCCTACGTGGACCAGGCGATTCTGGCCTTCAACGCCGGCGAGCTCGACGCCGCCGCCGCCGCCCGCGCCAAACTGTGGGCCTCCGAGCGCGCCAAGTCCATCACCGACCGCTGCCTCCAGCTGCACGGCGGCTACGGCTACATCCTGGAGTACCCCGTAGCCCAGGCCTTTCTCGCGGCCCGGCTGCTGACGATTTTCGGCGGCACCAACGAAATCATGCGCGACGTCGTCGGCCGCACCATCGCCGGCTGAGCGCTCCCAAGCACCGCCAAGAAGCATTCGAGGAAACAGCTGAAATGACCGTTCTGCCAATCACGATCTGGGGCGAGCCCGTACTGCACCGCCGGGCGGCGGAAGTGGAGGTTTTCGACGACGAGCTCCGCGCCCTGATCGCGGACATGTTCGAGACCAACGATGCCGCCAACGGCGTCGGCCTGGCCGCACCCCAGGTCGGGGTTGGGCAAGCGGCTCTTCGTCTACAAGTACGCCAACGACGACGGCGCTCCGGCGTCCGGCGTCGTCGTCAACCCGGTGCTGACCCTCTCCAAGGTGTCCGGCGCACTGCCGGACCCGGACGAGGAAGAGGAAGGCTGCCTGTCCTTCCCGGGCGGGCAGTACCCGCTCAAGCGCGCCGAGTGGGCCCGGGTGCAGGGCTTCGACGGCGACGGGAACCCCCTCGACTTCGAGGCGACCGGGTGGTTCGCCCGGGTGATCCAGCACGAATACGACCACCTCGATGGCAAGCTCTACGTCAACCGGCTGATCGACCGGTACGCCCGCAAGGCCATGAAGGAGGCCAAGAAAAGCGGCTGGGGCGTCCCCGGGCTGACCTGGATGCCGGGCGTGGACCCGGACCCGTTCGGGCACTGACGCAACGGCCGACTGCCGTAACGGCCGCGGCTGACGGTCTGAGCCGCGGCAAGGGTGTTGAGCCGCGACCGTTCAGGAAGCGCGGCCGACGGCGGTCCGGATCGCGGCGCCAAGCTCGGCCGGCTTGGTGAACTGGGGCCAGTGGCCGGTGGGCAGGTCAACATATTCGACGTCGCGGATCCGTCCTAGTTCGGCCACATACGGGTGGCCGGACTCAATCATCTGGCTCAGCATCGAGGACGGGAACTCGCAGGCGATCACGGTAGCAGGGACCTCATAGCGGCGCTCGTCCGTCAGGTGCTGCCGGTCCTGGGCCACACCTTTTGGCTGCGGGACCGCGCGGGCCCGGAACTTGGCCCGGAGTTCCTCGCTCAGATCCAGGAGGTCCTCGTCGTCGAAGAGCTCCCACGGGGGCAGCGGCACGTCGTCGCCGTCTGCGGGGAGTTCATCGTTGATCACGCCGCCCTCGCCGAGCGGGCCGCTGTCCACGTAGATTGCCCGGGCCACCCGGTCCGGACGGGCGTCGACGGCGCCATGGATAATGGCTCCCCCGCCTGAATGACCAACGAGGACCACCGGGGCGTCGAAGGAATCGATCTTGGTTACAACGGCGTCGATGTGCGTGCGCAGGCCGATGTCGGCGCGCGGCGCGTCGGCTGACTCCAGGCCCGGCAGGGTGAGCGGATGGACCGTATGTCCGGCCGCAACGAGCGGCGGGGTGACCTCCTCCCATGAGGAGGCGTCCAACCAGAATCCGGGTACCAGGATGATGTCCATGCCGGTACCCTACCTGCCGTGCGGGACAATCGTCTGCTGGTGCGGGCAGGATGCCAGTATCCGTTTCATCGCGTCCTTCTCCGCAGGCGTGACCCACAGCCGGTAGGCGGCCTTGATCGAGATCTGCCGGGCGACATAGTGGCAGCGGAAGTTCGTGTTCGGCGGGAGCCAGGTGGCGGCGTCGGACGCGCTCTTGTCCTGGTTCGCCGGCCCGTCCACGGCGATGAGGTTCAGCGGGTCGTTCGCCAGGTGCTCGCGCTGCTGGGCTGTCAGCTGTTGCGCGCCTTTCTGCCAGGCGTCTCCGAGCGCCACGACGTGATCGATCTGTACGGCTTTGCTGGTCTCGGCGCCCCGGCGGAAGGTGATCAGCTGCCCGGTGTAGGGCTCCCGGAAGGATCCGCTGGCCACCCGGCAGTTGGAGGCCTCGGTGAAGACTGCGTCTGCAAGGTCGCGGCGGAGTATGTCGTTGCGGGTATCGCAGCCGTTGCGGTCCACATCCAGCCACGCCTGGCCGAAGGCTTTGCGGTCATAGTTCCCGCTCGCCGCCCGGCCCTTGACCGTCAGCGTGTCCAGCAAGGCAACCGCAGCTACGGGAGGGACCACGCGGATGGACGGGACGGCCTTCATCCAGTCCTGGGCGAGGACCGGCGCCTCACGGGGTCCGTCCGCCGGCGGCGCGAAGGCGGTGAACTGGCCGATCGCGAAGAACCAGCCCAGTCCTCCGAGCACAAGGAAGGCCGCTACGGCCAGGATTCCCCAGGCCAGGCGCGAACGACGGCGCGCCCGGCGGAACTCCGCCCACGTGACTGTCACGACCGAACCCGGCCGCGGCGCTTCAAAGCGGGGATTTCTAACTGCATGCCTGAAGCCTAGGGCAGGGGTACGACGCTCCGGAGGTTGTCCACAGTGTGGAGGGCGGGTGGCGGCGTTGCAGGAACAAAAAGCCCGCCCGGGGCTACTGCTCCCTGGTCACCCGCACCAGGTCTTCATTGGCAATGGTCATCAAGTCCTCGAGCTGCTTGACCCTTGCGTCGTCGATCTCTCCGGCGTCCCGTTTGGCGAGGGCATCGTCAAGGAGTCGTTTTGCTTCCTTGGCGTTCCGGCGGGCGATGTCCAGGGCGCGTTCAAGGGTGGTTTCGTGGTCCACAACCGAGTTCTGTTCCATGGCTCCATTGTGGGTGCCTTTCCCGGCTGATTCCAGAGGATCGGCCGGGAAAGGGCACAAAAACGTCCCGGTCAGGGGCGTGCCATGGTGTCAGACCTCGGCCGGCAGACCGGCGGCTGCCAGGAGCGAGGCCGCATCCTTCGCGGGGAACGTCGGCGGGTTCACGCCCGCCATTTCCTCCATGACACGGACAACCTGGCAGCTGTAGCCGAACTCGTTGTCGTACCAGACGTAAAGGACGAGGTTCTTGTCGTTGGAGATCGTGGCCAGGCCGTCGACGATGCCTGAGCGGCGGGAGCCGACGAAGTCGGTGGAGACAACTTCGGGTGAATCGATGTAGTCGACCTGCTTCCGCAGCTCCGAGTGCAGCGACATCTCCCGCAGGTAGTCGTTGACCTCATCCTTGGTGGTGCCGTTTTCCAGGCTGAGGTTAAGGATTGCCAGGGACACGTCCGGGGTGGGGACCCGGATGGAGCTTCCGGTAAGTTTGCCGAGGAGTTCCGGCAGGGCCTTCGCCACGGCCTTTGCGGCACCCGTCTCGGTGATCACCATGTTCAGGGCGGCGGAACGCCCGCGGCGGTCGCCCTTGTGGAAGTTGTCGATCAGGTTCTGGTCATTGGTGAAGGAGTGGACGGTCTCCACGTGGCCGTGCACCACACCGTAGCGGTCGTTGATCGCCTTCAGGACGGGGGTGATGGCGTTGGTGGTGCAGGAAGCCGCGGAGACGATCCTGTCCGAGTCAGTGATCGACGCGTGGTTGATGCCGTGCACGATGTTCTTCAGTTCGCCCTTGCCCGGAGCGGTGAGGAGCACGCGGGAAACGCCCTTGCTCTGCAGGTGCTGGGACAGGCCCTCGGCGTCGCGCCAGCGGCCGGTGTTGTCGACGACCAGTGCGTCGCGGATGCCGTAGGCGGCGTAGTCAACCGTGGCGGGGTTGTCCGAGTAGATGACCTGGATCTGCACGCCGTTGGCGGTGATCGTGTCGTTCTCGAGGTCCACCTTGATGGTGCCTTCAAAGGAGCCATGGACCGAGTCGCGGCGCAGCAGGCTGGCGCGCTTGGCCAGGTCGTTGTCCGAGCCGCGGCGGACCACGATTGCGCGGAGCCGCAGGCCGTGGCCGCCACCGGCCTTTTCGATCAGGAGGCGGGCCAGGAGCCGGCCGATGCGGCCGAAGCCGTAGAGGACGACGTCGGTGCTGGTGCGGTCGTCGCCGCCGCGCTTGCCGACAACTTCGGCGAGTTCCTCACGGAGGAACTCATCGAGGCTGACGCCGCCGCCCTCTGCGCGGTACTTCTCGGTGAGGCGCGCGATGTCGATGGCTGCCGCGCCGAGGTCCAGCTTGGTCAGCGCGTCCAGCAGCGGGGCGGTCTCCTCGAGGCGTAGCTCCTCCTTGCTCATCCGGCGGGCGAAACGGTGCGCCTTGAGGATGTTCATGGTGGACTTGTTGATGAGGCTGCGGCCGTGGATGGAGGTCACCACGTTGTTCTCGCGGTACAGCCGGCCGATCACCGGGATCATGGCCTCGGCGAGCGCCTCACGGCCCATCCACGTATCAAGACAAGAATCTGACGTCTGGCTCACAGAATTACCTTCCTAGAATCCACCACATACGTCCTCGTATATGGAAGTCGGCCGCCGGATGGTATCCGGAACCTGGGCGTCGCCGGGGATTCGGTCCACCCCGGCAACCGCATGTGCCGCAAAGAAAAACCACCGGCTGCGAACGCAGACCCGGTGGCAGAACTTCTACGTTCGCTATCCATTCTAGGTCGGCACCCGGTCGCCACGTAGCCGGGGCGGCGTGAAATCACTCACATAGGCGCGGTGTGCCCTGGGCGGAGGGTACTCCCACGACGTGGGAGCCGTGGCGGGTGGATGGGTTGACCGATACGCCGGGTTCTGTGTTCCCGCGCCGTTACCAGCGCGGGAGTAGCGACCATCCATCTACGGACGCCGTTGCCGACGCCCTCCAGCGGCCTACCCGGACACTCGGGCGAGCAGCCCTCAAACGTGTCCTGTCTGGCCTTGCTCCGGGTGGGGTTTACCTAGCCTTCCCGGTCACCCGGGAAGCTGGTGGTCTCTTACACCACCGTTTCACCCTTACCTGCCCTGCCGCGTGTGCTAGCACCCACGGCACGCAGGCGGTCTGTTCTCTGTGGCACTGGCCTGCGGGTTACCCCGAGTGGGCGTTACCCACCACCCTGCCCTGCGGAGCCCGGACGTTCCTCGAGCCACTTGCGTGACGCGCGGCCGCCTGGTCAACCCATCCGCTGTCCATTCTACGGTCCCGGGAGAGCGGCCGTCGCCGGAGCCAAACGGGTGCTCCGGTGGGAGAATGGAAGCAGGACCGGGGGCAGCCCGTTCCCCGGTTTCCGGGTGCGCAAGGGAAGTGATCCGATGGATCTCACCGCCATCATCGTGCTGATCGTGGTCGTGGTTGTGGTGCTCGTGCTGGCCAGGATGTCGATCCGGATCGTGCGGCAGTACGAACAGGGCGTCCTGTTCCGGCTGGGGAGGGTGGTTGGCGTGCGGTTTCCGGGGTTGCGCTTCATCATCCCCGTGATTGACAAGCTTCACCTCGTCAGCCTGCGGATCGTGACCATGCCGATCCAGTCGCAGGGCATCATCACCCAGGACAACGTGAGCGTCGACATCTCGGCGGTGGCCTACTACCGTGTCATCGATGCGGTGAAATCCGTGGTCGCGATCGAGAACGTGGCCGCCGCGATCAACCAGATCGCCCAGACCACGCTGCGGAAAGTGGTCGGCCGTCACAGCCTCGACCAGACACTGTCCGAGACGCAGCGCATCAACAGCGATATCCGCGAAATCCTCGACGCCCTCACGCTGGCGTGGGGCGTCGAGGTTACGCTCGTGGAGCTCAAGGACATCCAGCTTCCCGACGGCATGAAGAGGGCGATGGCCAAGCAAGCGGAGGCCGAGCGGGAGAAGCGGGCCAAGATCATCGCCGCCGAAGGCGAGGCCATCGCCGCCACGGCGCTGGGCCAGGCATCGGACACGATGATGGCACACCCTCTGGCGCTGCAGCTGCGCAACCTGCAGTCGTTGGTGGAAATCGCGGTGGACAACAACTCGACAGTGGTCTTCCCCGCACCGTTGATGAGTACCATCGGCGAGCTGTCCGCCTTCCTGTCGCGCGAAAACCAGGCCGCGCAGGCCGCCGCCACCCAGGCTTCCCCGGTGAAGGCTGCCTAGCCACGATGCCAGGCCGGCACCTGGACTGAGCAGAGCACCACCGGCGCCGCCGGACGCAGAGGCGCCGGTAAGATTGGACGGTGCTGATTCTGCTGCCGCCCTCCGAAGGCAAGACTCCCGCCGTTGGTGGAGACGCCGTCGACTGGGCCTCCCTGAGCTTCCCCGGACTCAACAGCTACCGGGCGAAAGTGCTCGACGCCCTCGGCACGGTCAGCGCCCACGAGGACGCGCTCGCCCTCCTGGGTGTCGGCGCCTCGCTGCGCGCCGACGTCGAACGTAATACCCGGCTGCACGCCGAGCCCGCGGCGCCCGCCCATCAGGTCTATTCCGGTGTGCTCTACGACGCGCTGGGCTATGACTCCCTGACTCCGGTGCAGCGGAAGAAGGCGGAGGCGGCGGTCCTGGTCGTTTCCGCGCTCTGGGGCGCCATCCGCTTCGGGGACCGGGTACCGGCGTACCGGCTCTCGATGGGCACCGCGCTTCCCGACGTCGGACGGCTGGCCTCGTTCTGGAAACCGCACCTCAACGAGGCGCTGCTGGCCGCGGCGGAGGGTGAGCTGTTGGTGGACTGCCGCTCCAGCACCTACGCGGCGGCGTGGACTCCCCCGGCGCCGCAGACTGTCGCGGTCAACGTGTTCAGCGAAGTCGACGGGGTCCGCAAGGTGGTCAGCCACTTCGCCAAGCACACCCGCGGGGAGCTGGCGCGCCATCTGCTGACGCGCCGGGGCAAGGCCCCGGCGACGCCCCTCCAGCTGCAGCGGGCGGCGGCCGAGAAGTGGACCGCGGAACTCGTCGAGGGCACGGCCCGGAAGCCGCACGCCCTCAACATCATCCTGTAGCGGCGGCTACGCCCACTCGGCGGAGCGGACCAGGATGCAGCCGGAATCCGGGCAGAACACGATGTCGTCCTCGGCCGCGGCCTTGATCTCGGCCAGGTCGCCCGGGCTCAGGTGCATGCCGGAACCTTCCGAAGTGCCGTGGAAGAGCCGGGCGGCACCGACGCCGCGCTTGGCCAGGGTCTTCTCGTAGACCGCGAGCAGGCCGGCGTCCAGTCCGTCAGCGAAGGCGGCACGCTTGCCGCGCACCACCGTGGCCTCGGCGGCGATCTCGGCCAGCTGCTCGTCCAGTTCCGCGCGGATGACGCCGAAGGATCCCTGGATGTCATCGACGATCTGCTGCTGCGCGGCCTGGCGGAGGCGCAGCGAGTCCAGCCGCTCCAGGACCTCGAGTTCGACATCTTCGAGGTCGGAGCGGCGCTTGTTGAGGGAGACGAGGTCCTTCTGCAGGGCCACCAGATCCTTCGACAGGCCGGTGCCGCTGTTCAGCCTCGCCTCGTCGCGTTCAATCCGGGACGCAACCTGTTCCACGTCGGCTTCGGCGCGCTTGAGCTCGAGCTCGGCATCGTGGACGGCCACTTTCGCGGCACCCAGCTCCCCGTTGGCCACCCCAAGGGCAGCCTCGAGGTCGGTGATCCGGGAGTCGCTTTCAAGGCTTCGGCGGCGGTTGGACAAGGACTTGAGTTTGGCATCAAATCCCTGCAATTCGAGCAACTTCAACTGTTCCGCCGGTGCTGCCTTGGCCACTATTACCTCCGTTTGTTCCCTTCCGGCGTTTAGCCGGGCACCTGAACGGCGCTCCCTAGACTCTAGTCCCCGCCCGGAGTCAGAATGAAGTCCCAGGGGTCGCTGTTGGTGGCGCTGACCCGGATCTCGACGTCGTGCCCCTGGTCGGTGAGGACATTGCCGAGGGCCGCCGCGGCGGCGGGCAGCCACAGCCACTCGCTGGCGAAGTGCGAAACGTCGATCAGGTAGGGCCTGTCGTTGACGGCGGCCTCGCGGGCTTCCGACGCCGGATGGTGCCGCAGATCGGCAGTCAGGTAGACGTCGGCATTGCTGGCCCGGACCTCGCCGAAGAGGGAGTCACCGGCCCCGCCGCAGACGGCAACGCGACGGACCAGACCGTCCCGGTCCCCGGACACCCGCACACCGCCGGCAACCGCCGGCAGGATGCCAAAGACACGGGCGGCGAAGTCGCCCAGCGTGAGGACTTCCTCGAGGTCTCCGACCCGTCCGATCCCCTCTTCGGGCAGGCCGGCCGCCGCCGGGGTCAGCGGGGCGACGTTCTGCAGGCCGAGTGCATCGGCAAGGACATCGGACACGCCGCCGACGGCGGAATCACCGTTGGTGTGTACCGTCAGGAGCCCGGTGCCGGACTCGATCAGCCGGTGCACAGCCCGGCCCTTGGCAGTGGTCGCGGCGACCGACGTCACGCCCTTGAGCAACAGCGGATGGTGCGTGATCAACAGCCCCGCACCCCACTCGACGGCCTCTTCGATGACCTCGAGGGTCGGATCGACGGCGAAGAGGATCCTGCTCACCGGGGCCGAAGGGTGTCCTGCCACGAGGCCCACCTCATCCCATTCCTCGGCAAGCGATTCAGGCCAGAGCTCTTCCACGGCCAGCAGGATCGCGCCCAGCGTGGGCGGCCCGGAGGTTTCTTCCGCCCCGTCTCCGGTGGTGCTGTCAGTGTTCCTGCCTTTGGCAGGGCCGTCTGAAACGTCGGTGTTTACAGGTTCCATACCCCATTTTTACCCTATCGGCGCGCCGGGGACCGGGCCCGGGAATCATCGGGGGGCTTCAACCATTGAAGAGAGCATGAGAACTTTTGTCCTCGGCGGAGGCTGCTTCTGGTGCCTCGACGCCGTCTACCAGAAAACCAAGGGTGTCGGCTCCGTCGTTTCGGGCTACACCGGAGGCCATGACCGCTACCCCGACTACTACTCCGTGTGCTCCGGAACCACGGGACATGCCGAGGTGGTGGCGGTGACGTTCGACGAGGAGGTGATCCCGGCGGAGGTCATCCTGGACATGTTCTTCGCACTCCACGACCCCACCACGCCCAACCGGCAGGGCTACGACGTCGGGACGCAGTACCGCTCCTCGATGTTCTACGAGACGACCGAGGAGAAGATCCTCTTTGAGGAAGCAATCGAGCGCAACCAGGCGCTGTGGTCCCGCCCGATCGTGACCGAGGTGACCCGGGCCTCGAAGTTCCACGTGGCGGAAGCCATGCACCAGGACTTCTACGCCAAGTACCCGGAACAGGGCTACTGCCAGGTGATCATCAACCCGAAGCTCGCCAAGGCCAGGAAATATTACTCTGCATGGCTTAATGCTTAGCTAGCCCCGGCGGGCCCTCGTTAGGCTGACCCCAGTATTCCCTTCTGCAGACAGGCACACATACCCATGGCACGGATCTATGACGATGTTACCCAGCTGGTTGGCGGCACCCCGCTGGTCCGGTTGAACCGGCTCACCGAAGGGCTGGACGCCACGGTTGCCGTCAAGCTGGAGTTCTACAATCCCGCCAACAGCGTCAAGGACCGCATCGGCGTCGCGATCGTTGACGCCGCCGAAAAGTCCGGCGCGCTCAAGCCCGGCGGCACCATCGTCGAAGGCACCTCCGGCAACACCGGCATCGCCCTGGCCATGGTGGGCGCGGCCCGCGGCTACAAGGTCATCCTGACGATGCCGGAGACCATGTCCACCGAACGCCGGGTCATGCTGCGCGCCTACGGCGCCGAGATCGTGCTCACCCCCGGCTCCGAGGGCATGCGCGGCGCCGTCGAGAAGGCCCAGGAGATTGTCACCAACACGGAGAACTCCATCTGGGCCCAGCAGTTCGCCAATGAGGCCAACCCGGAGATCCACCGCACCACCACGGCGGAAGAAATCTGGACTGACACCGACGGCAAGGTGGACATCTTCGTCGCCGGCATCGGCACCGGCGGAACCGTCACGGGCGTCGGCCAGGTCCTGAAGGAACGCAACCCCGACGTCCAGATCGTCGCGGTCGAGCCGAAGGACTCCGCAATCCTGAACGGCGGGGCGCCGGGTCCGCACAAGATCCAGGGCATCGGCGCCAACTTCATCCCGGAGATCCTCGACACGAACGTCTACGACGAGGTCCTGGACGCCACCCTGGAGGACTCCGTCCGCGTCGCACGCGAACTCGGCGTGCAGGAAGGCATCCTGGGCGGCATCTCTTCCGGCGCGATCGTCTGGGGAGCCCTGGAGCTCGCCAAGCGCCCGGAGAACGCCGGCAAACTCATTGTCGCCGTCGTGTGCGACTTCGGGGAGCGCTACATCTCCACCGTGCTGTACGACGACATCCGCGGCTGAGCACCGCCCCGCCCTCCCACGATTCCGGTAGAAAGGTCTTTGTGAGCTTTTTCGCAAGACTTAAGGAAGACCTCGACGCCGCCCGGTCACACGACCCGGCGGCTCGAGGCTCATTTGAGAACTTCTTCGCCTACTCCGGCCTGCATGCGATCTGGTTTCACCGCCTGACGCACCGGATGTGGCAAAACCCTGCCCTGCGCTTCCCCGCACGGCTGGTCTCCCAGCTGGCCCGCTTCCTCACCGGAATCGAGATCCACCCCGGGGCCACCATCGGCAGGCGCTTCTTCATCGACCACGGCATGGGAGTCGTGATCGGCGAGACCGCCGAGATCGGCGAGGACGTCATGATGTACCACGGTGTGACCCTCGGCGGACGCTCCCTGGCCAAGATCAAACGGCACCCCACCATCGAGGACCGCGTGGTGATCGGAGCCGGGGCCAAAATCCTGGGACCGATCACCATCGGCCGGGACAGCGCCGTGGGCGCGAACGCCGTCGTCGTCAAGGACGCCCCCGCCGAATCGATCGTCACCGGCGTGCCGGCCGTCTGGCGCCACCGCGATGCGCAGCGTGAGACCAAGGCCGCCGTCGACCCGGCCGAGTACCTCATCGACTACCACATCTAGTGGTCCGCAGGGCGGCGTGCGCAAGCGCGCCGGCCGGTGGACGCCTCGGTGACAAACGCTACGGCCTGGGGCGTGGCTCGAATTCCTCAGGCAGAACAGAGCCGGAAACACGAACGGCCGGCGCCCCCGAGTCTCGGGAAGCGCCGGCCGTTCGTGTCGGACGGTGGCTGGGACTAGTGCGTGTCCACGGCCTCGATCTCGGACTTGTCCTCGCCCCAGAGGGTGTGGAACGTGCCGCCGGCATCAATCCGGCCGTAGGTGTGGGCGCCGAAGAGATCCCGCTGGCCCTGGATCACCGCGGCCGGAAGACGCTTGCGGCGCAGCCCGTCGTAGTAGGCCAGTGAGGAGGAGAACACCGGCACCGGGATGCCCAGCTGGACCGCCGTGGAGACCACCCGGCGCCAGGCCGGGAGGACGTCGGCAATGGCCTTGGTGAAGGCCGGGGCGAAGAGCAGGTTGGCCGGCTTGTCCTCCAGGGCGTAGGCCAAGGTGATTTCCTTGAGCAGTTCTGCACGGATGATGCAGCCGCCGCGCCAGAGCGAGGCGATCTCATCGAGCTTCAGGTCCCAGCCGTATTCCGTGGCCGCGGAGGTGAGCATGTCCAGTCCCTGGGCGTAGGAGACCAGCTTGGAGGCGTAGAGCGCCTGGCGGACGTCCTCGACGAAGGTTTCCGGGACGTCGACGTCGGCTTCGGCACCGGCCAGGAGTTCCTGGGCCAGCTTGCGCTGCTCCGTCTGGGAGGACAGGGCGCGGGCAAAGACGGATTCGGCGATGCCCGACACCGGGGAGCCGAGTTCGAGGGCGGAAATGACCGTCCAGCGGCCGGTGCCCTTCTGGCCCGCGGCGTCCACGACGACGTCGACGAACGGCTTGCCGGTCTTCGCGTCGACGTGCCCGAGGACCTCGGCGGAGATCTCGATCAGGAACGAGGCCAGGTCGCCCTTGTTCCACTCCTCGAAGATCTTCGCCTGCTCGGCCGGTTCGATCCCCGCGCCGGAGCGGAGCAGGTCGAAGGCTTCGCCGATGACCTGCATGTCCGCGTACTCGATGCCGTTGTGGACCATCTTCACGAAGTGGCCGGCGCCGTCGGTGCCGATCCAGGCGCAGCAGGGCTTGCCGTCGACGTGCGCGGCGATCTTCTCCAGCAGCGGACCCAGGGCCGCATAGGACTCCTTGGAGCCGCCGGGCATGATCGAGGGGCCGTTGAGGGCTCCTTCCTCGCCGCCGGAGACGCCGATGCCGACGAAGTGCAGGTCCTTCTTGGCGAGCGCGGCTTCGCGGCGGCGGGTGTCCTCGTAGTGCGAGTTGCCGGCGTCGATGATGATATCGCCCGCCTCCAGCAGCGGCTCGAGCTGCTCGATCACGGAATCGACCGGAGCGCCGGCCTTAACCATGATCAGCACCCGGCGCGGCTTCTCCAGGGAATCAACGAGTTCCTGGAGCGTCTCCGTGCGGACGAAGTCGCCGTCCTGGCCGTACCTGGCCAGGAGCGCGTCGGTCTTCTCGACGGACCGGTTGTGCAGGGCAACGGTGAAGCCGTTCCGGGCCAGGTTCCGGGCGAGGTTGGCCCCCATCACCGCAAGGCCGGTGACACCGATGTGTGCTGACATCAAAACTCCAATTCATTTCTGTGCAACGAGTGCAGATCGTCCCGCACGATTTGCGGAACACGCTTCTTGGGAACAGTGGCTGTCTATAAACCATATGTATTTCCGCGGGCTACGGGAAAGCAGTGCCCACGTGGCGGAATAACGGCGCGTCACAAACAGTCTATGATTACCGGCGCCCGCTCTGCGTCCGGACCGGAACGTGGGCGGAGCGCCGGGCGGAACCTCGGGCGGACCGCGGATACAACGTGGTTCACCACCAGGCCGGTGCACGTCCGTGGCGGGCACGGGCAGCATTATGCTTACGACTATGCCAACCAGCCTCCACCACCGTGCCATCGAACATCTGGGCGCCCGCATCGTCGCAGGTGAACTCCCGGCGGGTCATGTCATGCTGGCCGAGCAGCTTGAAAATGAACTCAAAGTCTCCCGCTCCGTCGTGCGGGAGGCCGTCCGCGTCCTGCAGTCCCTGGGTCTGGTCGAAACCACCAAGCGGGTCGGGATCCGGGTCCTGCCGGCCGACCGCTGGAACCCCTTTGATCCCCTCGTCATCCGCTGGCGGCTTGCCGGCGAGGGACGCGGGGGCCAGCTGCGCTCGCTCGCCGAGCTGCGCGCCGCCGTCGAGCCCGTGGCCGCAGAGCTTGCGGCGGTCAATGCCCCCGAGGAGCTGCGGCGCGAACTCGTGCAGGTTTCGCACGCGATGCGCGACGCCGGCCAGGCCGGCGATGTGCCGCGATTCCTGGAGCTGGACATCCACTTCCATTCGCTGTTGCTGACCGGTTCCGGCAACGAGATGTTCGCCAATATGGTCGGCCAGGTGGCTGAAACCTTGACCGGGCGCACCGTCCACGGCCTGATGCCGGACCACCCCCGGGAAGCGGCCCTGCAATGGCATGTGGACGTGGCCGAAGCGATTGCCGCCGGCAATGCTGCCGCGGCCTGGGAAGCGTCGAACCGGATCATGCGCGCGACCATCTCGGAGATGGAACCCGGCTGGAAGAACCAGCCCCGGGTGTTCGTTCCGCTCCAGCGCCGCTAGCGCCCGGGCCTGAAGTCCAGCAGCACCTTTCCGGACCCGGCAGAGTTCCCGGCCACCTCGAAGGCTTCCAACCCCCGGTCCAGCGGAAACGTGTGGGTGACCACCGGATCCACGGACAGCGATCCGTCAGCGAGCGCACCAATGACCTCATCAATTTCGTCGTTGAAGCGGAAAGAACCCAGGAGCTCCAGCTCGCGGGTGATCGCCAGCGAGATCAGGACAGGCTGCGGGCCCGACGGCAGGAGCCCCACCATCACCACCTTGCCGCCGCGGACCGCACCCTTGATGGCCGAGGCCAGGCCGTGATGGCTTCCGGAGGACTCGATCACAACGTCTGCCTCCACCGCCGCAATGGCGTCGGCATCGTCGCCCCTCAGGACCTCGTCGGCACCCACGGCCCGGGCTATTTCCAGCGGTTGGGCGTGCATGTCCACCGCCACGATCCGCTGTGCCCCCGCACGTTTGAGGACGGCAACGGCCAAGGAGCCGATGGGGCCGCTGCCGATCACCAGGGCCGTCTTTCCGGCCACGTCTCCCGCCCGTGCGACGGCGTGCCAGGCCACGCTGGCCGGTTCAACCAGGGCTGCGGTCCGGAGCGGAAGGCCTGCGGGCAGGGGACGGAGCATCCGGGCCGGCAGCGTCGCGTACCGGCTGAAGGCGCCATCCGTGTGGGGGAAGCGTGCGGCGCTGCCCAGGTACGTGCAGCCGGGTGAGAGGTTGGGCCGGTCTGCGGGATACCGGGCCGCGCCCGGACCCGGGGTGGCGGGATGGACGGCGACAGGGGTGCCGGCCGCCGGTCCCGTTCCGTCCGCGGCCGCCAGCAGCACGGTTCCGACGATCTCGTGGCCCAGGACCATCGGCGCCTTGAGGACGGATTCGCCCGCAGCGCCGTGCAGCCAGTAGTGCAGGTCCGAGCCGCAGATGCCGCCGAACGCCACTTCGAGAACCGCCTCGTCGGACGCCGGTGCGGGCACCGGGATGTCCTCGATCCGGAGATCCCCCGCTGCGTGGGCCACGACGGCGGCCGACGTGGCCGGAAGTTCCGTGCCGCCGCCCATCACACCACCACCGTCATTCCGCCGTCGATGAAGATGGTCTGTCCGTTGACGAAATCCGAGCCGTCGGACGCGAGCCACACCGCCGGACCGGCCAGGTCCTGCACGGTCCCCCACCGGTGCGCGGGTGTCCGGCCGAGGATCCAGGAGTTGAACTCCTCGTCGTCCACGAGGTTCTGCGTCATCTCGGTGTGGATATAGCCGGGTGCGATGCCGTTGATCTGCAGGCCGGAGCCGGCCCATTCCGCCGTCATGGCCCGGGTCAGGTTCCTCAGGCCGCCTTTGGCCGCAACGTAGGGTGCGATGGTCGGCCGGGCCAGGTCCGTCTGGACCGAGCAGATGTTGATGATCTTGCCCCGGCCGCGCGGGATCATGCGCCGGGCCGCTTCCCGGCCCACGAGGAACGCACTGGTCAGGTCCGTGGAGATCACGCGTTCCCAGTCCGCGACGTCCAGCTCCAGCATGGGGACGCGGTGCTGGATTCCGGCGTTGTTCACCAGGATTTCCAGCGGTCCTACGTTCTCCTCCACCCAGGCCACGCCACGGGCCGCCTCGGCGTCGATCGTGACGTCGAAGGCACAGCTGTGGACCCGGCCGGGCGGGTAGTCCGCTGCCATGGCGGCTTCGGCGGCCTTGAGCCGTTCCGCGTTGATGCCGTTGAGCACTACCGTGGCGCCTGCATCGGCGAGGGCCCGCGCCAGGGCGTTGCCTATCCCCCGGCTGGAGCCGGTGATCAGGGCAGTCCGGCCCGTCAGGTCAAAAAGTCCGCTCATCGTTCGCTGGTCCTCACTTGGTCTTGGCTGCTGTGTAGTAACGGGATGCCTCGTTGTCGCTGAGATTCGCGATTGTGTCCCGCACGACGGCCAGGTCCTGGTCCCCCAGGCCCTGGCGCTTCAGCTCCGCATAGAGTTCGACGCCGGCCGCCGTCATCGGCACGGCGGCATTCACGGCGGCGGCGCTTTCGAGCACAAAGGACAGGTCCTTGTGCATGAATTTCGCCGGGCCGGTGGGGGTGTAGTCCTTGGCCGCGAGACGCGGCCCCACGATGTCCAAAACCCTGCTGCCGGCCAGGCCGCCCGCGAGCACCTCGTAGAGGGCAGCGACGTCCAGACCAGACCGTTCGGCGAGCTCGGCGGCTTCGGCGAGTGCCGCCGTCGTGGTTCCCACGATGAGCTGGTTGCATGCCTTCGCGAGGGATCCCGACCCCAGCGGTCCCAGCCGCCGCACGGTGGTTCCCATGGCGCTGAAGAGCGGCAACAGCCGTTGGAAGTCCTCTTCGCTGGCGCCAGCCATGATGGCCAGGGTGCCTTCCACGGCACCTGTCGTGCCGCCGCTCACGGGAGCGTCGACGACGACGGCGTTTCCGCCGCTCGCCGCCTCCACCCGGGCGCCGAACTCCTTCACCGCGGCCGGTGAGACGCTGCTCATCACCACGACGGCGGTTCCCGCGGCCGGCGGATTCGCCGACCAGCTCGCCAGGAGTGCCGCGCTGGCGTCCTCGATGTAGGAGAGGTCCGGGAGCATGAAGATGATGACCGGCTTGTCGCGCAGCCCCTCCACGCGGGCCGCGCGTCCGCCTCCGAGGGCTTCGAACGCATCAAGTGCGGCCGCTGAGCGGTTCCAGGCGCTGACGGACCATCCCGCCTTGAGCAGGTTTGCTGCCATCGGAGAGCCCATCAGCCCCAGGCCCACAAAGCCGGCTTCCTTCCGGTCCATATCCATCTCGCCTCACTTCGCCGTGGTTAATGCCAGAAATCTGTTCAATATCCTAACCTCCATTCAGTATGATGAACACCATGACGACTAAAACCACAGTCGCGATCGCGGTCCCGCTCGAAGCAGAGCTTGTGGAGCGCATCCGCGCAGTAGATCCTTCCATTACCGTCCGTTACGAGCCCGAGCTCTTGCCGCCGGAGCGCTTCCCGGCCGACCACTCCGGAGATCCGGACTTCCGCCGGACCCCGGAGCAGGAGGAGCGCTACTGGGACATGCTCAACGGCGCAGAGGTCCTCTACGGGTTCCCCAATGAAAGCCCGGCGGGTCTCGCCCGGGTCGCCGGCAGCAACCCGCACCTTCGCTGGATCCATGCCATGGCCGCCGGCGCCGGCGGTGCCGTGAAGGCATCCGGGCTGGACGCCGCGGCGCTGGAGAAGTTCCAGGTGACCACGTCCGCGGGAGTCCATGCCCTGCCGCTCGCCGAGTTCGCCGCCCTCGGCATCCTCAACGGCTTCAAGCGCAGCGCCGAACTCGCGCAGGACCAGGCGGCCAGGATCTGGCCCGAGCTCCGCACCCCCACGCGCCTGGTCAGCGGCTCCCGCCTGGTGATCACGGGGCTGGGCGAGATCGGGCTCGAGACCGCACGGATCGCCCGTGCGCTGGGCATGACCGTCAGCGGCACCAAGCGGACCGTGGAGCCCATCGACGGTATCGACGAAGTCGCTGACAGCGACGGCCTCGCCGGCCTGCTGGCCTCGGCCGACGCCGTCGTCAATACGTTGCCCGGCACGCCGTACACGGAACGGCTCTTCAACCGGGAAGTGTTCGCGGCCATGAAACCCGGAACCGTCTTTGTGAACGTGGGCCGCGGCACCGTGGTGGACGAGGACGCACTGCTGGAGGCCCTCGACAACGGGCAGGTCTCCTACGCGTGCCTTGATGTGTTTGCCGTGGAGCCGCTGCCCCAGGACAGCCGGCTCTGGAACCACCCGAAGGTGATGGTGTCCCCGCATACCTCGGCCCTCAGCGCAGCCGAGAACCGGCTGATCGCCGAGCGCTTCTGCAGCAACCTGAGGACCTTCCTCGACGGCGGCGAGCTGCCCCACCTCGTGGACACGGTCCACTTCTACTAGATCCTGCAGCTTCCTCCACAGCAGCACCAGCACCAAGAGCACCAAAGGGCGGCCTCTCCGAAATGGAGGGGCCGCCCTTTGCGTGGGTCGGGCCGCTTGTCTGATGCCGGGTCACGACTCCGGCGCCGCGTCGTTCCTCCGGCGATGCGCTTTTGCTCCGGCGACTCCGGAATTCCGGCATCGCAAGGCACGATGCGCGACGCCAGGGAAGGCCCGCGTCGCAAGGCACGATCCGCGTCGCCAAGGCAGGATGCGCGTCGCCGGGGAAGGCGCGTCGCCAAAAGCCGTGGCCCCTTCCTCGGCGGAAGGGGCCACGGCCTGGGATCCCGCGGGAGCGGGCTGAGCCAGGAGCGCGCCTAGCTCGCATCCTCCGTGAGGAGGAGGTCGCGTCCCACGGTCTCCGGCGTGAAGAACGTGGTGACAAACGAGATGAGGGCAAGGACCAGCGAGTAGATTGCGAGCACCAGCCACGAGTGGTCCGTAGCCGCCAGGAGCGCCGCACCCACGAGGGGAACAAGCCCGCCAGCTATGACGGCTGAGAGCTCGCGGCTCATGGCCACGCCGGTGAACCGGTACTGCGAACCGAAGAGTTCGGGCAGGAGCGGGCACTGCGGACCGAGCATGGACTGGACGCCGAGGGCGATGCCCACCACCATGACGATCCAGACGAGCGTCACGTTGCCGAGTGTCACAAGATAGAACGCCGGCAGGGCAATGACGGCCTGGAACAGGGCACCGTAGCGATAGACGGGCACGCGGCCATACCGGTCCGACAGGGCACCGAAAGTGATCACCATGATGGCGGCGAAGCCTGCGGCGATGAGGAGGCCAACCGGACCGATGAACTTGTCGCCCGGGAAGACCCCGTCCTTTGCAGCCAGGAAGGCGATGAGGAGGGCGGAGTAGATCGAGGAATTCCCGTTCTCGCCCATCCGGAGGCCAATGCCGATGAGCACGTTCTTCTTTGAGTGCTTCCACAGCTGGCCGATGGGGTTCTTGACCACGCTCTTATGCTTTTCCAGCTCCTGGAAGACGGGTGTTTCCTTCAGCCTGAGCCGGATGAAGATCGCCACCGCAATCAGGATCACGCTGGACAGGAATGGCACCCGCCAGAGCCAGCCTTCCAGGACGGCCTTGTCAGCCATGGCGATCAGGGCGAAGGTTCCGGCACCGAGCAGCGTGCCCAACTGGATACCGACGAACGGCAGCGCGGCGAAGAAGCCACGGCGGCGCCGCGGAGCGACTTCGGAGATCAAGGTGGTGGCGCCCGCCTGTTCCGCGCCGGCGCCGAGGCCCTGAAGGATGCGCAGAGTGACCAGCAGAACGGCCCCCAGCATGCCCGCCTGCTCAAACGTCGGCAGCAGACCGATGGCGAAGCTTGCGGTCCCCATCAGGCCGATGGTGAGGATGAGGACCATTTTGCGGCCGAACGTGTCGCCGATGTAGCCGAAGATCAGTCCGCCGAACGGCCGGGCCGCGAAGCCAACGCCGTAGGTGGCAAACGATGCGATCAGGGCTCCGTCCTCGCCGAGCGGCTTGAAGAAGAGGGGCCCGAAGATCAGCGCCGAAGCCAGGCCATAGATATAGAAGTCGTAGTACTCCAGAGCGGAGCCCACCGAGCTGGCAAGAGTTGCCCTTCGCAGCTGTTCCGGATCGACGACGGCGCCGTCCTCTTCAGCAAGCGGTGTATCAGTACGAGTTGTCACAAGCACTCCCTCAAGAACACTCCAGACCCCCGTTGGCCTGGTGGGATAGTACCGACGTCCTTGAGACGCCGATCACTATGCTGAACAGCGTACAACATAGTGATCGGTTCGGCCAATATGTAATCGGATTTATTTTTCCGGCACCTTACCCCTCCGGTCTGGCGCCCGTTTCAGCCCATGGGATTCCCCAAGGACCGCGCCAGTTCCTGCAGTTCCTTCACCATCTGGGCCCCCTGCCCTGCCGAATAGGTGGCCTTCAGGGCGGTTACCGACAGGCCGAGGCTAGGGCCGTGCGCGCCGCGGGTGGGGACCGAGACGGCCAGGCAGACGACTCCCGTGGTTGATTCCTCATCCTCGAAGGCATAGCCCTGTTCGCGAATGACGGCGAGCTGGGCCTTGAGCTCGGCGCCGGTCCGGAGCGACTTGGGAGTCAAGACCGGAAGTTCGGCGTCGTCCGGGAACATCTCAGCGATGTCATGGTCATGCAGCCGGGCCAGCAGCGCCTTACCCACCGCGCAGAGGGACACGGGCATCTTGTCACCGATGTTGGAGGTGAGGCGAACAGCGGGATGTCCCTCGTAACGGGCCAGATAGATGACGTTGGTTCCATCCAGCATGGCGATCCGGACCGTTTCGCCCGAGAGAGTCGGAGCCTGCTCACAGAACCGGTAGAACTCCTGCACCTCGTCGAGGCGGCTGAGGTATGCCGCGCCGAGTTCAACCAGCTTGCGTCCGAGAGTGAACTCGGCGCCCTGGCGGTTGATCAGCCTGGCCTCCTCGAGCGCCAGCAGGAGGTTCGATGTTGATGACTTCGGAAAGCCCAGCTCCCGGGCGAGGTCGCTCAGGGTGAGACGTCCGGTTGCAGAGGAAGCCAGGGCCTCCAGCACGGCGGCGGCGCGGGTGACTGCCGGTGCGGGAGAGGCACTCCCCAGTCCGTCAGCGGTCCGGGGAACTCGGGAATCGGCCATGATTCTCCTTTAGATATCGCGCACAGGTTGCTGTCATTCGAAGGCTGTTCATTCAGCTGAACAGTAACCATCATAATGTCTCCCGAGGAGAATCTCCCTCAAACGGGCGCCTAGGCGCCGGTGTGCCTGGCGGGCCTGATGGGATCAGGCTATGGCCACGACCGGATTCAACAGCTGGCCGATGCCCTCAACGTGGCAGATGACGGTGTCACCGGGAACGATCCGCGCGCACTCGGCGGGGAAACCCGTAAGCACCAGGTCGCCTGGGTGCAGCGTCATAAAGGACGTCAGGTAGACCAAGATCTCCTCCACCCCCCAGCCCAGATCAGCGGAACTGGCCGCCTTGAGCTCCGTGCCGTTGTGGTTGATTCCGATTGCCAGGTTGTCAGCGTTAAGATCCGTGACGATCCACGGCCCCACCGGAGTGAACGTGTCCTGGCTTTTGGCGCTGATCCACAGTTCGTCGGATTTCTGCAAGTCCCTGGCCGAGACGTCGTTTCCGACGGTGAAACCCAGAACTGCAGTCCGGGCGGTGTCCAGCGTGAGTCCGCGGGCCCTGCTTCCTACGACGATCGTTAGTTCTGCTTCCGGATCAACATGGCCCACGCCTCGGCGCAGTTCAATTGCGTCCCCCGGACCGACAACACTGGTCGCTGCCTTGTGGAAGGCCTGCGGAGGGAGATCGCGGCCCGCCCTGCCCGTATTGTGCGCCATACCCAGGACGTTGGCCGGCACGCTTGGCGCTAAAAAGGTGAATGAGACCTGTTCCACTGTGTCGCCGATTTCCCAACCATCTCGGGGTACGCTGCCGAGGTTGGCCCCTGAACCCGGGAACGGAGTAGGGATCACCGTCCAGGCCATGCCCGCTTCGCTGTCGAACTCCGATGCGTCGTTGGCGACGAAAAACTGCTCGTCCGCCACAACATGGGCGAGAGGGCGGACTCGGGCAATACGGCGGGCGGTAGTGGCGGTCATGAAGTCATCCTAGGTGCCGGTCCTGCTCCTGGCGCAGGCGGAGGCCGCGACCTCTTCCAGTTGCCGAATGCGTTGCGCCTAAAATGGCTCTCCATTACGCCATCGAATGGGGCAAATCGGAAATGGACAACATTGCCGCCGGTTTAACATTCGCCGACTTTCAAGGTATATTCTTTCTAAGCCTTCCACCGCGGCATCCCCCAATAGTCGCGGTGGAAGGCTTTTCCATTGCCTGATTGAGGGCACTCTCAGCCGTGCTGCTTCGCACTCACCGATCCGGCATTGCCTGGCATCGCATAGTCTTGACTGCCGGGGATCGGCTGTGCCCGGTCGTGGCTAGGCGATGCCTTTGCCGTGCAAGATCCTATGCGGCGTCAGCTATGGCCCCCCGCAGCCGCCAGCCGCCGCCCAGCCCGTCCCGGACGAGTTCCATGGTGGTCAACGCCGAGCCCCGGTTCCTGCCCAAGGTCGCCTGAATCTGCCACACTTCTACGTCAACACGGCTTAGGCCCTTGGGCATTCTCCGCTCCGCCTCCCACCAGCTCACGCGCTCAAACCAGCGGACCGGTTCGGGGCCCACAATCCATTCCCGGCCGCCGCGGACAACGGCAGACGGCCTTCCGTCCGGGCCTGACTTCACCATCACGTGTTCCACACCGTCACTTTATGGCGGGCCTGCGACATTGTTGGTGGAACGGCGGCGAGCAACAAATGACGCCGATGTGCAGGTCCGGCGGGCGCCGGGCGGGAATATCATGCCGAGACGGGAATCGCCGGCCAAAAGATCGGCTGCGGCACCTGGATCTATTCGGTACTTATGCCGCCCACGCTGCCGGGATCGCTGATTGAGTCGCTGGACTGTCAGTTTCGGTTCTCACCGGTCACCAAAGCAGGCTTCAGCGGGCCCGGGTTAGACGGTCGCAGGGTGGCACGGGGTATCAACAGGGCCGCGCTCCACCTACCGACGGGCCCGCTCACTGTGGAGACCTTCCTCAATACCTACAACACAGCGCCTGAGCGGCATGAAGGCCAGTCCGAGGGACGGTATTCCCACCGTAAATCTGACCCTCGATTAGATGTCGCCTTGCACCGCGACCACCCGCGGCTCCCGCAAGCGGATGAAAACGTCCGCTGGCTGGGGGTTCTTGCCCCTTAGGGTGATACCAGAGATGCTCACGCCTTCGGGCATGAGTATGCTGTGGCGCACCTGTCCCTTTGTCTTTCGAGACCAAGCTTGGCGACTCAGGCCGAGCCGGGAATTCCTCCTCAAACCAAGAGTCGCAACATCCACGCCATCTGCACCTTGGAGATCGTACGAGACCTCCGCGAAGCCTCCCTTAAGGTTCTCCGCCGATTCGAACTCGAATTCAAACTCGATCAGTCCCGCCTCCGCCTGCAGCGGAAAAGTCAGCACGGTGTCTTCGGTGAGTTGGAGTGGCTCCGCACCGGGCGCCGACAGCTCATGTACTACGGGCTCGCCAGCGACAAGATCGTCGATCAGGCTCGGCCACTTCTCGGCGGATACGTCGGCGGCACGCACTACCGGGAGCTTTTCAAGGCGCGCCAGTGACCCCGCAACGCGTTCATGAGGGGTGACATTCAAGGTTGAGTCCTGGTCACCGTGCCGAATCTGGAAAAACATGTGGTCGCTCGAGTCCAGGATGGTCGGCATCACGGTATCAACCCGGTGGTGATGGCCTGGTGTGCTCGCGGTAAAGCGACGTTGGCGCGGGTCGAAGGCCGACACGAACGCCATTCCCTGCGCCGACTTCGGGTGATAGAACTCCCGAAGATTCATGAGCTCGTGTTCCCCGCGATATGCGGTGAGTCCGAGGCCGAACGAGATCGCCATTCCAATGTGATTTGCCGTCCGGTACTTTTCCAAGCAAGTCAGGTAGTCCGCGGCAAGTACGTCATCGTCGTCCAGGCGGAACCACGTCACGGGTTGGACATCGTCGTCCGCTGTGAATTTTCCAGCAAGATCTTCTTCGATTAGAGGGGTGACTTCCTCAATTCCCGTCCCACGGACAGTCTTGTTCCACTCCACCGGAATCAGGAAAGGGTATTCGCTGGCTGCCGCGTACAACAGCTCCTTGTGGCGCTGCGGAAGCAGTTCGGAATAGAGGACGAAATGCTTGTAGTCATGGTTCTTTGCCATGGCAGCCAGCGCGGGTACGGACTTCGTGAAGAACAAGTCAGCCCTCATCCGAAGACGCTGTTCCGAGAACAGGTAAGCCATGTACTCGTCCGGCGTCTTAAACACTCCGCTTCGCGATGTCTTCCACGACGGAGAACCAGGCGAGAAAAGGCTGTAGCGCGTAACGCCGAAAAACACGATGGTCCTCCAAGATCCGGAATGTTCAGAAATCAATCAACTCTAACCGTTCGCCAGAGTGGTGAACGACGCAGCTCAAGGAGACGTTGCCGCCCGTCGGCAGTGACCATGACGCGGCTCGTAGCAAGGGCCGACTTGTGAGAACGGCGTACTCATGGCATCCGGCCTCTATGGCACGCAACGAACCCCGCCCTGGCGGCCTCTAGGCCTGCCACGACGGGGTCTCTTTTGGTGGGTCCTACCGGGATCGAACCGATGACATCCACGGTGTAAACGTGGCGCTCTACCAGCTGAGCTAAAGACCCAAAATCGCAGTTTTGGCGCCTGAGCGCCTCAACCAACGAACAGCTACTTTACCGGATGCTGAAGGCAAAACGCCAATCCGTGCACAGCTGCGCCCGACGGTGCCAGATCCGGCGCTCAGAGCGGCGGGAGCTCGTCGGCGAGCCAGGTCAGCGCCTCGCTGACGCCGGCGTCGAGTTTGATCGTGGCGAGGCCGTCCCCGCGGGTCTGCCCCCTGTTGATGATGACCACGGGTTTGTCCTGCCTGGCGGCGTGGCGGACAAAGCGAAGTCCGCTCATCACCGTCAGGGAGGAGCCTGCTACAACCAGCGCTCCGGCCTCGTCCACCATCGCGTAGGAGCGTTCCACGCGGTCCTTGGGGACGTTCTCGCCGAAGTACACGAAATCCGGCTTAAGCGTTCCGCCGCAGGCCGGGCAGCGCGCCACGACGAAACTTTCGATCAGGCCGGAGTCCTCCACGGTGGCATCGGCGTCCGGCGCCATCTCCACTCCACCGGCCGCCATTGCGCGCTCCAGGAAACCGGGGTTGAGCTCCTCCAGCACGCCCGCCAGGAGGCTGCGGCTGTAGCGGCGGTGGCAGGCCAGGCAGACCACCCGGTCGAAGCGGCCGTGCAGGTCCACGACGTTGACGCTGCCGGCGTCCTCGTGGAGACGGTCCACGTTCTGGGTGATAAGTCCGGTGAGCAGTCCCCGTTTTTCCAGCCGGGCGACGGCGGTGTGGCCGCCGTTGGGGTCAGCCCGCCGCAGGTGGGACCAGCCGATGTGGTTGCGGGCCCAGTATCGCTGTCGGTTTTCTGCATCCCCGATGAATTCCTGGTACGTCATCGGAGCCCGGGGGGCGGCGCCGGGGCCGCGGTAATCCGGTATTCCGGAGTCGGTGCTCAGGCCGGCGCCGGTCAGCACGGCGAAGCGGTCGCCGGCAAGGATGTCGTGGATCTCCCGCAACACCTCGAGCTCGTCCCTGGCGGGTGCGGCGGCGGCGATGGGCGGCAGACTGGCGAAGCCAGTCATGCCAATTCCGGGGCGCCGCTGCCTCAACTGGTCAGCTCCCGGTGAGCCCCGCCAGGGCGGCACGATATTCGCCGAGGTCCCTGGCTTGGCCGCGCGGATTTACGACCACATAGCGCACGATTCCGCCCGCATCCAGGATGAAGCTGCCCCGCTTCGCCATGCCGCTCTCGGCGTCGAAGACGCCGTACCGGGCCGCCACAGCGCCGTGCGGCCAGAAGTCGGCGAGCAGGTCGAAGGCGTAGCCCTCTTTCTCCGCATAGGCCCGCTGGGCGAACTTGCTGTCCACCGAAACACCCAGCACCACGGCGTCGGCGTCCTCAAAAAGCGCGAGATTGTCCCGCAACTCGCACAATTCCCCCGTGCAGATACCGGAGAACGCGAAAGGGTAGAACACGAGGACGACATTGCGTCCCCGGAAGTCGGAAAGCCTGATCGGTTCTCCGAACTGGTTCAGCAGTTCGAAGTCGGGAGCCTGCTCGCCGACAGCGGGTACAGTTCCGTCGACGGCCGGTACGGTTCCTTCGACGGCGACGCCGGTTCGGGTCACTTGTTCTTCCGGGTGACCAGCCGGGCCGCGCTCCAGTCCCTCGACACTCCCGCTGAAGTGGTGACGTGGAGACCGGCGGTGGGTGCCGCGTCCTGGATGTCAGCCGGCGAGACGTAGCCCGGGCGGCCGGATTTCGGGGTCAGGACCCAAATAACACCGCCCTCGGTCAGGGTGGTCAGCGGATCGACAAGGGTGTCAACGAGGTCGCCGTCGCCGGCCCTCCACCAAAGAATGGCCGCGTCGACTACTTCATGGTCGTCCTCATCAAAGAGTTCCGAGCCCGTGAGATCTTCGATGTCCTCACGCAAGTCGAAGTCGACGTCGTCGTCATAACCGAATTCCTGAATCAGATCTCCGGTTTTGAAACCCAGTTTTTCCGCCACATTTACCGAAGTGGCGGCGTCGGCCTCGCTCACGTGTTGCTCCTATGCTTAGTGATTTCTACAAACCTAGTGATTTCCATTACTCCAAGCCAACACCCTTTGAGCCTGCGCTTCAAGCTGTTGGCTGCGCGATCCGCCATATTCTGCGTCACACGGAAGGATCCGGAGGCCGCGGGGCGGCGCTTCGTCACACAACCAGTATGCCCGGGAAATACGGAGGGGCGCCCACATGAGCGCTACGCATCCGCCCGCTGTCACGACTAGAGTGGCTGTTGACGACTACGCCTCCGAGGGCGAACGCCCCGCTGACACAGGCAGGGATAGTTGTGATTGGACCCTTGCCCGGCGCACATGACCGGGCTGTTGTAACCGATATGTCGCACACGTCGCGTTCACGCCAGGCAGTTACCCTGCCGGAGCTGAGGGTGCCGATGAATGCGCTCAAAGAGAGGTTGGACGTGGCTGCAGGAGAAGAGACCTCCCATATCCTCAGCGGGTTGACAAACCAGCTGCCTGATCGTGATCCCGAAGAGACCGCCGAATGGCTGGAGTCCCTGGATGACCTGATTCAGGATCAGGGCACCGAGCGTGCCCAGTACATCATGCGCGCGCTGCTCCAGCGGGCCGGTGCGCAGAGCGTCGGGGTTCCGATGGTCACCACCACGGACTACGTGAACACGATCCCGGTGGATCAGGAAGCGCCGTTCCCCGGCGATGAGGAAATCGAGCGGAAGTACCGGGCCTGGCTGCGCTGGAACGCCGCGGTGATGGTGCACCGGGCGCAGCGGGCCGATATCGGCGTCGGCGGGCACATCTCCACTTACGCCGGGGCCGCGACCCTGTACGAGGTCGGGTTCAACCACTTCTTCCGCGGCAAGGACCACCCCGGCGGCGGGGACCAGGTCTTCTTCCAGGGCCACGCGTCCCCCGGGATGTACGCCCGGGCCTTCATGGAAGGCCGGCTCTCCGAGGAGGACCTGGACGGCTTCCGGCAGGAGAAGTCCAAGGAAGGCCACGCGCTGTCCTCCTACCCGCACCCGCGCCTGATGCCGGAGTTTTGGGAATTCCCGACCGTCTCGATGGGCATCGGCCCGATGAACGCGATCTACCAGGCCCAGTCCAACCGGTACCTGCACAACCGCGGCATCAAGGACACTTCCGACCAGCAGGTCTGGGCGTTCCTGGGCGACGGGGAAATGGACGAGCCCGAGTCCCGCGGCCTGCTCCAGCTCGCCGCGAACGACAAGCTCGACAACCTCAACTTCGTGATCAACTGCAACCTCCAGCGCCTCGACGGGCCCGTGCGCGGCAACGGCAAGATCATGCAGGAACTCGAGGCGTTCTTCCGCGGCGCCGGCTGGAACGTCATCAAGGTCGTCTGGGGCCGGGAGTGGGATTCGCTGCTGGCCAAGGACGAGGACGGCTCGCTCGTGAAGATCATGAACGAGACCGTCGACGGGGACTACCAGACCTACAAGGCCGAATCCGGCGCGTTCGTCCGCGAGCACTTCTTCGGGAAGACCCCGCAGACCAAGGAACTGGTCCAGGACCTCTCCGACGACGAGATCTGGAACCTCAAACGCGGCGGGCACGACTACAACAAGGTCTACGCCGCGTACAAGGCCGCGACCGAGTTCAAGGGCAAACCCACCGTCATCCTGGCCCACACGGTCAAGGGCTACGGCCTGGGCACCCACTTCGAGGGCCGCAACGCGACCCACCAGATGAAGAAGCTCACCCTCGCGGACCTCAAGGCCTTCCGCGACCACCTCCGCATCCCGGTCACCGACGACCAGCTCGAAGCCGACCTGTACCGGCCGCCGTACTACCACCCCGGCATGGACTCCCCCGAGATCCAGTACCTGATGGGCCGCCGCAAGGAACTCGGCGGCTTCGTCCCCGAACGCCGCGCCAAGCACACCGAGCTCACGCTCCCGGACGAGAAGGTCTACGAGGTCGCCAACCGCGGCTCCGGCAAGCAGCAGGCCGCGACCACCATGGCGTTCGTCCGGCTGCTGAAGGACCTCATGCGGGACAAGGAATTCGGCAAGCGGATCGTGCCGATCATCCCGGACGAGGCCCGCACCTTCGGCATGGATGCCTTCTTCCCGACCGCGAAGATCTACAACCCGAACGGGCAGAACTACCTGTCCGTGGACCGCGAGCTCGTCCTGGCCTACAAGGAGTCCATCGCAGGCCAGATCGTGCACGCCGGCATCAACGAGGCGGGCTCCGTCGCCGCGTTCACCGCCGCCGGGTCCGCCTACGCCACGCACGGCGAACCGCTGATCCCGGTCTACGTGTTCTACTCGATGTTCGGCTTCCAGCGCACCGGTGACTCCTTCTGGGCCGCCGCGGACCAGATGACCCGCGGGTTCATCATCGGTGCGACCGCCGGCCGCACCACGCTGACCGGCGAAGGCCTGCAGCACGCCGACGGGCACTCCCCCATCCTGGCCGCCACCAACCCGGCCGTGATCACCTACGACCCGGCCTACGGCTATGAGATCGGCGTCATCATGCGCGACGGCCTCAACCGGATGTACGGCCCCGGCCCGGCCGATAACGACCCGTCACGGAACGTGATGTACTACATCACGGTCTACAACGAACCCATCGTGCAGCCCCCGGCACCGGCGGAACCCGACGTCGAGGGCATCATCAAGGGCATCTACCTGCTCGCACCGGCCAAGATCGACGGCCCGCGCACGCAGATCCTCGCCTCCGGCGTGTCCGTCCCCTGGGCCCTGGAGGCCCAGAAGGTCCTCGCCGAGGACTGGGGCGTCTCCGCCGACGTCTGGTCCGTGACGTCCTGGACCGAACTGCGCCGCGACGCAATGGCCGCCGAGGAAGAAGCCTTCCTCAACCCCGACCAGCCCGCCCGCGTGCCGTTCGTCACCCAGCAGCTCGCCGGCGCCACCGGACCGATCGTCGCCGTCACGGACTACATGAAGGCCGTTCCGGACCAGATCCGCCAGTTCCTGCCGAACGAGTTCGCCTCCCTCGGCGCTGACGGCTTCGGCTTCTCGGACACCCGCGCCGCGGCACGCCGCTTCTTCAAGAACGACATCCACTCAGTGGTGGTCCGTTCCCTGGAGATGCTCGCCCGCCGCGGCGAAGTGGATGCCCAGGCGCCTGCCAAGGCGATCGAGAAGTACCGCCTGCACAACGTCAACGCCGGCACCACCGGCAACGCAGGCGGCGACTCCTAAGCACGCCAGCAGCAGACGACGGCGGCTCCCACCGGAAGGTGGGGCCGCCGTCGTCGTTTAACGGGTACGGCCGGAACCGGTCCGGGAACTGTGATGCAGGCCAAAGCTCGTTGTAGCTTTTGCACAAATGGAGCTTGGGCGGCGGGCACCGTATGCTCGATGCATGGCAGAGCCGATCACCACTCCCGTAAAACGCAAGCCGGCCTCCAAGGCCATGTCGCCGGAGAAAACCGAAACGCTGAAGAAGCTGCGGGCGAGCGTGGGCCAGCTCTCCACCACGACGTTGCGCCAGCTGGAGAAGTCCCTGCCGTGGTACAGCCGGCTGAACTCTGACGAACGCTCCGCCCTCGGCATGGTGGCCCAGAACGGCATCGCGGCCTTCGTCACCTGGTACGAGCGGCCCAGCTCGCCGTCGTGGATCCTTTCCGACGTTTTCGGTACCGCACCGACCGAACTGACGCGTTCGATCAGCCTGCAGAAGGCCCTCCAGCTTATCCGGATCGTGGTCGAGGTGGTCGAGGACCAAGCCCCCGTGATTGCCCCGGAGGCGGATCAATCCGCCCTGCGCGAGGCCGTGCTGCGGTACTCGCGTGAAGTAGCGTTCGCCGCCGCGGATGTCTACGCCCGCGCCGCGGAGTCCCGCGGTTCCTGGGACACCCGGCTGGAAGCGCTCATCGTTGACGCCATCCTGCGCGGCGAGAATACCGATGCCCTGCGGTCGCGGATCGCCGCCCTGGGCTGGAAGGCGCAGGAGCGCTTCACCGTGATGGTGGGCAATTCCCCGTCCGAACCCAGCGCCGGCTACGTCAGCGAGCTGCGGCGGACGGCCGGCCGCTTCGCCGAGGACGCGCTGGTGGGGATCCAGGGTGACCGGCTGATCCTGATCCTCGGCGGCGTCCACGACCGGGAGACGGCCTATCTCAAACTCAGCGAACTGTTCGCCCCCGGCCCCGTGGTCTATGGCGCCGAAGCGGGGTCCCTGCTGGAGGCCAGCGGTTCCGCGCAGTCAGCCTTCGCCGGGCTGACCGCGGCCCGCGCCTGGCCCTCCGCCCCGCGTCCGGTGGCCGCCGATGACCTCCTGCCCGAACGGGTGATCTCCGGGGACGACGCCGCCCGGCGCTCCCTGGTGAAGAACATCTACCGCCCCCTGGTGGCGGCCTCCAACGGGCTGGTGGAGACCCTCGGCACCTATCTCGAGCTGGGCCACTCCCTCGAAGCCACAGCCCGGGAACTCTTCGTCCATGCCAACACCGTGCGCTACCGGCTCAAGCGGGTCTGCGACGTTACCGGCTGGGACCCGCTCCTTCCGCGGGAGGCCTTCGTGCTGCAGACGGCCCTCGTGGTCGGCCGCCTCTCGGCCCCGCCGAAGCCTGCCACGGAACGTCAACCATCCCGTAACAACTCCTGACCCGTTGTAGACTTCCTACAAACTGACCCTGCGAGCTTGGTGCATGAAAACACCAAGGATTCCGCAGTAATTTGGAAAGCTGGATACGTGCTTGCAATCGTCTGCCCTGGACAGGGCTCCCAGACCCCTGGTTTTCTGGCCCCCTGGCTGGAACTGCCCTCCGTCGCAGGCCATCTGGCCTCGCTCAGCGAGGTAGCAGGCATCGACCTCGTCGCCCACGGCACGACCTCTGATGAGGAAACGATCAAGGACACCGCCGTGGCGCAGCCACTTCTCGTGGCTGCCGGCCTGGTGGCCGCCACGTCCCTGTTCGACGTCGAACTCAGCGCCCTGCCGGTGATCCTTGCCGGTCACTCGGTCGGAGAAATCACGGCCTCGGCCCTGGCCGGGGTCCTGACCGAAACCGAAGCCATGACATTTGTCCGCGAACGCGCCAACAGCATGGCCTCCGCCGCCGCGGCCACCCCGACAGGCATGAGCGCCGTGGTGGGCGGCGACCCGGCCGAGGTCCTGGCCGCGATCAAGGCCAGCGGCGCCACCGCCGCTAACGTCAACGGTGCCGGTCAGGTCGTCGCGGCCGGCACGCTTGACCAGCTCAAGGCCCTCGCGGAGAATCCGCCGGCCAAGGCCCGGGTGATTCCGCTGAAGGTTGCCGGCGCGTTCCACACCTCGCACATGGCCCCGGCCGTCGAGGCACTGCAGGCCCTCCGGCCCTCGCTGCACCCCCAGAAGCCGCAGGTTCCCCTCCTGTCCAACCACGACGGCGCGGAAGTCACCGACGGCGACGCCGGCGTCGACAGCCTGATCGCCCAGGTCTCCCGCCCGGTCCGCTGGGATCAGTGCATGGAGACGATGGTGCAGCGCGGTGTGACCGGCCTGATCGAACTGGCCCCGGCCGGAACCCTTGCCGGACTGGCGAAGCGCGCCATGCCCGGAGTGAAGACCGTCACCGTCAAGACCCCGGACGACCTGTCCGCCGCCCTGGCCCTATTCGCAGAACTGGAAGGACAGGCATGAGCGTCCCCACCTTGAAGCAGGCTCCCCTTCGCGAGAACACCCGCATCATGGCAGTCGGCGCCTACCGGCCGAGCGTGGTTGTCACCAACGAGGACGTCTGCCAGTGGATCGACTCCTCCGACGAGTGGATCCGCCAGCGCACGGGCATCATCACCCGACACCGCGCCCCGGCCAATGTCAGCGTGATCGACATGGCCGAGAGCGCTGCCCTCGAGGCGCTGGAGAAGGCCGGGATCGAAGCCTCCCAGCTCGGCGCCGTGATCGTCTCCACCGTGACGCACCCGTACGCCACGCCCTCGGCCGCAGCGAGCCTCGCCGACCGCCTGGGCGCGACGCCGGCACCGGCCTTCGATATCTCGGCCGCCTGCGCCGGATACTGCTACGGCATCGCCCAGGGCGACGCCCTGGTCCGCTCCGGCGCTGCCGACTATGTCCTGGTGGTCGGTGCGGAGAAGCTCTCCGACGTCATCGACAACACCGAGCGCACCATCTCCTTCCTGCTGGGTGACGGCGCCGGCGCCGTCGTCATTGGCCCGTCTGACATCCCCGGCATCGGACCGTCGGTGTGGGGCTCGGACGGCAGCAAGTGGGACGCCATCGGCATGACCCACTCCATGCTGGACATCCGCGAACTCTCCTTGACCGGCAAGCGTGGCGGTGTCCTCAGCCATGAGGAAGCCGCCGTCACCGACGCCGCACTGTGGCCCACGCTGCGCCAGGACGGCCAGACAGTGTTCCGCTGGGCAGTCTGGGAAATGGCGAAGGTGGCAGAGCAGGCGCTGGATGCGGCCGGCATCACCTCCGATGACCTCGTTGCCTTCATCCCGCACCAGGCCAACATGCGGATCATCGACGAGATGGCCAAGAAACTGAAACTTCCCGAGACGGTCACAATCGCCCGGGACATCGCCGAGGCCGGCAACACCTCGGCTGCCTCCATCCCCCTCGCCACCCACCGCCTGCTGCAGGAAAACCCTGAGCTGAGCGGCGGGCTTGCACTGCAGATCGGCTTCGGTGCCGGACTGGTCTTCGGTGCCCAAGTGATCGTGCTTCCGTAGGCGCCCACCGCACTCCCCCGAACTGAATACGTTCTTCCACGGCACGGATTCCCACACCAAGCCGAATTCTCGGTTTGAATCATTTCCGCCCTAAGCCGCCGGCACCACCGGCGGCGGAGGGCAACTACAAGAAAAGGAGCCATCAATGGCTAGCAACGAAGAGATCCTGGCCGGCCTGGCTGAAATCGTCAACGAAGAGACCGGCCTGGCCACGGAAGCCGTCGAAATGGACAAGTCCTTCACCGAGGACCTGGACATCGACTCCATCTCCATGATGACGATCGTCGTCAATGCTGAAGAGAAGTTCGGCGTGCGCATCCCGGACGAAGAGGTCAAGAACCTCAAGACCGTCGGCGACGCCGTCAGCTTCATCGCAGGCGCCCAGGCCTGAGCCTGACCGTTTTGGCTCCTGCCGGCAACGGCTGAGACCCATGGCCGGTCCGGGGCGCTGCAGCAGCGCCCCGGACCGGACCACTTTGCAGCACCTCATGCAGCACCCGTCTGCATGACCACAAAGTTTTCCCACGCAGGCCCCGGCAGCCCTTCAGGTTCCCGGCCCGGCAGGCGCACCGACAGAGAGTGATCCCATGGCACGCAAAGTAGTCATTACCGGTCTGGGTGCCACCACACCCATTGGCGGCGATGTCCCCACAATGTGGAAGAACGCGCTGAAGGGCGTCTCCGGCGCGCACACGCTCGAGGACGACTGGGTGGCCAAGTTCGAACTTCCCGTGCAATTTGCCGCACGCGCCACGACTCCCGCAACTGAGGTCCTTAGCCGGGTCGAGGCCAAGCGCATGGACCCGTCCACGCAGTTCGCCGTCGTCGCCTCCCGCGAGGCCTGGGCCGACTCCGGCATCACCGAGTTCGACCATGATCGCCTCGCCGTGGCCTTCGCCACCGGCATCGGCGGCGTCTGGACCCTCCTGGATGCGTGGGACACCCTGCGCGAAAAGGGCCCGCGCCGGGTCCTGCCGATGACCGTGCCGATGCTGATGCCCAACGGGCCCGCGGCAGCGGTCAGCCTGGACCTCGGCGCCCGCGCCGGCGCCCACACCCCTGTCTCCGCCTGCGCCTCCGGCACCGAAGCCGTCCACATGGGCCTGGACCTGATCCGCTCGGGCAAGGCGGACGTCGTCGTCTGCGGCGGCGCCGAGGCCGCGATCCATCCCATGCCGATCGCTGCGTTCGCCTCCATGCAGGCTCTCTCCCGCCGTAATGACGAGCCCGAGCGCGCCTCGCGCCCCTATGACCGTGACCGTGACGGCTTCGTCATGGGTGAAGGCGCCGGCGCCCTGGTGCTTGAAGCCGAGGAACACGCCCTGGCCCGCGGCGCACGTATCTATGCCGAGCTCGCCGGCACCTCGGTGACCGCCGACGCGTACCACATCACCGCCCCGGACCCCCAGGGCCTGGGCGCCACCCGCGCCCTCAAGGCTGCCATGTTCGACGGCCGCATCCAGGCCGAGGACGTGGTGCACGTCAACGCGCACGCCACCTCCACCCCGGTGGGCGACAAGCCCGAGTACACGGCCCTCAAGACGGCACTGGGCCAGCAGGTGGAAAGCGTCGCTGTCTCTGCCACGAAGTCCCAGATGGGCCACCTGCTGGGCGCGTCCGGCGCGGTGGAAGCCGTACTGACCGTCCTGGCTGTCTACGAACGCAAGGCGCCGGTGACCATCAACCTTGAGAACCAGGATCCGGAGATCCCGTTCGACGTCGTCACCAAGGCCCGTGACCTGCCCTCCGGCAACATCGTGGCGCTGAGCAACTCCTTCGGCTTCGGCGGCCATAACGCCGTCATCGCGGTGCGGAGCGTCTAGCTCGTCTTTTCGCGATATGACAGATGGCGGCAATGTTCCTCGGGAACATTGCCGCCATCTGTCGTCTGGCGGAGCTATGGAGTGTAGCGGTGACGCTTTTGCAAAGATTTCGCGCGGGGTTCCAACCGCGAGGTTCTAACCGACCTGGTGAAGCCAGCGCACCGGGGCGCCTTCGGCGGCGTGCCGGAACGGTTCGAGCTCCTCGTCCCAGGCCTCCCCCAGGGCCAGGGAGAGCTCGTGGTAGACCGCTGAGGGGTCGCCGGCGCCTGATTCATAGGCGTAGCGGATGCGGTCCTCCGAGACCATGATGTTGCCGTGCACGTCGGTGACGGCGTGGAAGATGCCGAGCTCGGGGGTGTGGGACCAGCGGCCACCATCAACGCCCTGGCTGGGTTCTTCTGTGACTTCGTAGCGCAAGTGCGCCCAGCCTCGGAGCGAAGACGCCAATTGAGCCCCCGTGCCCGGAATTCCGGTCCACGACAGCTCGGCCCGGAACATTCCAGGCGCAGCCGGCTGAGCGGTCCACTCAAGGTCTGTCCGCTTGTCCACGACAGATCCTATGGCCCACTCCACGTGGGGGCACAGGGCCGTCGGGGCCGAGTGAACAAACAACACACCGCGGGTCAGTGCAACAGACATTCCATCCTCCATAGCTGTAGGTACGTCTTCCCCAACGACCTCTGCCTGGATGTCTGTCTGTTGCGCGGGTCCGTAGTTGTGCCGGTGATCCTGCCAGACTATTTAGTTAGGGCCCGGTTCCTGGGTGGAGACTTGAGGCTGAAGTGCTTCAAGCGGCACTTGAGAGTTGCCGGGCGTGGTTCCCATTGTGCCGTACCCCACCTAATTACGCCAGTGAGATTCGGCGCGTCTTTCCTGGCGCGCCGCGCGCGTCAGGGTTGGTGGGGCGTTCGTGTCACAAGGCCTCGATACGCTCCGGACGGCGCTCCGGACGACGCTGCCCACCCGCCTGCCACCTGTGGAGCAGGTACTCGACCCTGAAGACAAGTAGGACCGCTGGCAATACCAGTAAGCAACACCGTGCACGCACGCCGCTTTTGCTGATTTGATCAGCGCTGTTGCATACCAAAAAAGCTGCCTAGGTAGGGGGAACTCTATGCGTCACAAGGTCCCAGCTGTATTGGCAGGTCTTGCTCTTGCCGTTGCGCCGTTAGTGGCGACAAGCAGTCTGCGCTCGCTCTTTCTCCGGGAGTGGCGTTTTCCGCCAACAACCTCCCGACCTGGCAGACCAACGGCGTCGCCTGGACGATGGCCGAGTCGAACGGTGTTGTTTATGCCGGTGGAACGTTTACCCAGATCCGGCCTCCCGGCACTGCTGCCGGCAACCCGCAGTCCCGGAATGCCGTGAACTTCGCGGCCTTCGACGCCTACACCGGCAACCCCACTTCCTGCACACTGTCCGTGACCGGCGGTACCGGCGCGACCGTGCGTGCCCTGGCGGTGACCCCGGACGGCACCCGGCTCTACGTTGGCGGCTCATTCGGAACGATCAACGGCGTCAATACGACACGCATCGCTGCCATCCGGCTTCCGGGCTGCACGGTGGATACGACGTTCCGGCCGGCAGTCGTCTCAGCAACGGTCCGGACCATCGCCGCCACGAATTCCGCCGTGTATTTTGGCGGCGATTTTCAATCGGTCGGGTCCGCGGCTCGCGGCCGTTTCGCGGCCATGGACAACACCGGGGCGCTGTTGCCCTGGGCGCCGGTGGCCAGTGCGCCAGGGCGCGCGCTGACCGTTCCGGCCGGCCACAACGTTGCCGTCATCGGCGGTGACTTCGCCACCGTGAATGGCGTTGCGTCCCAGGCAGTCGCAGTCGTGAACGCGATCACCGGGGCCAACGTGCGGGCTTACGGCGCCACCTTCATACCCCGCACCTCGTTTACCAAGTCCATTGTTAATGATGGGCAGAGTTTCTTCATCGGCAACGAGGGAACGGGCAGCGGCGTCTTCGAGGGCCGGGCGCGCTTCAGCCTGGATACCTATGACCAGGTCTGGCGGGACACCTGCCTCGGCCCTACCCAGGCGGTTGACGTCTACAAGGGTGTTCTCTACGCGGGGCATCACCTGCACAGCTGCCCCGGCATGAACATGATGGCCGACGGTGAGCGGCAGCACCTCAGCGCGCAGCGCGTCAGCGACCGGGCCCATCTGGGGTGGAGCCCGGACACCAATGATGGAATCGGTGAAAAAATCGGCCCGCGGGCGCTGGCCCACACCAAGAAGGGCTCCGGCGACGTGCTGTGGGTTGCCGGCGAGTTCACCACGACCAATGGCAGGGCCCAACAGGGCCTGACACGGTTCGGTCCCGCCCCGGGAAGAGCGGCGCCTTCGACGCCCGGCAACGTCAGCGCAGCAAGCCTGAGGACCGGTGAAAACCAGGTCAGGTGGCGCGCCAGCGTGGACAACGATGATTCCGAGCTGACCTACAACGTGTACCGGAACGGCTCGGCGACTCCGCTTGGCACGGTGAAGGCCAGCTCACTGTGGTGGTCGACCGGCCAGGTATCCTTCACCGACAAGACCGCCGTACCCGGAACACAGTACAGCTACCGTATCCGGGCGACGGACGGCACCAACACGAGCCCGCTCTCGGCGTCCGTCTCCGTCGCGACGGCCAGGAGCACTGCCGCCTACCCGGCAGCGGTCCTTGGGGCCGGCGCCAGCACGTACTGGCGGCTGGACAACGCCGGCCCGACGGTGGGCGCCGACAGCTCGCCGGGCAACAACCTCGAGCTGAGCTACGGCGGGCCTGCATTCGCCGGTGACACGGGAGCCATCGCAAATGACTCCAGCCGGTCGACGACCTTCAACGGCACGAGCGCTTACGCCTACGGCCAGAACCGCGGCAACGCGCCCACCGTCTACACCGCAGAAGTCTGGTTCAAGACCAACACGACCCAGGGCGGGAAAATCTTCGGCTTCGGCAACGGCCAGCCGAACCGGTACGGCACCCACCCCGGACTCAGCGGAAGCTCTGACCGCCACCTCTACATGACCAACGCCGGGATGCTGGTTTTCGGGGTCAATGTTAACGGACCCAAGACCGTCACCTCGGCTCGACCCTACAACGACAACGCCTGGCATCATGCGGTGGCGACCCAGGGTAGCGACGGCATGCGGCTGTACGTGGACGGAACCCAGATCGGGGTCCTACCGGCTCAGACCACTGCACAGAGCTACTGGGGATCCTGGCGCGTCGGCGGAGACCAGCTGAACAACTGGCCGCTGCGGCCCACGAGCAACTACTTCGCGGGCTCCATCGACGAGTTCGCTGTCTACCCCACGGTCCTTACGGCCACGCAAATAATGCAACACTACAACCTGCGGAGGTGATCCCTGGCTGCCTGTGCGGTTGTCCCGGCCACCGGTCTCTAGGCCCGCGGATGGGCCTGCAGATAGCTCTTTCGAAGCCGGTCGACCGAGACATGCGTATAGATCTGGGTAGTGGCGAGACTGCTGTGGCCCAGGATCTCCTGCACCGCCCGGAGATCTGCGCCGCCGTCGAGCAGGTGCGTGGCGGCCGAGTGGCGGAGGGCGTGCGGCCCGGTCGCGGACGTGTCTCCGAGGGCTTCCAGGAGATCGTGGACGACGCTGCGGACCTGACGCTGGTCCACCCGGTTGCCGCGCGCACCGAGGAACAAGGCCGGCCCCGACGCCGCAGTGGCGAGGGCGGTCCGGCCACGGCGGAGCCAGTCGTCTACCGCGAGGGCCGCCGGGAGGCCGTAGGGCACGGTGCGCTCCTTGTTGCCCTTGCCGAGCACGCGCAGGGTCCGACGGTCGGGGTCGAGGTCATCGACGTCCAAACCGGCCAGCTCGCCCACCCGGACACCGGTGGCGTACAACAGTTCGACCATGGCCCGGGCGCGCAAGGGCATAGGACCGCCCTCGACGGCGGCGGATTCCGCCCCTTCCACGAGCCGAAGCACCTGTGCCTGGTGAAGTACGCCGGGCAGCGACTTCTCCCGCTTGGGGGCTTTCAGCCGGAGCGCCGGGTCAGACTCGATCCGTTCGTCACGGACCGCCCATGCGGTGAAGGCCCTGGCCGTGGCGGAGCGCCGGCCCAGCGTGGCGCGGGACATGCCCGCTTCACTCTGGGCACCGAGCCAACGCCGCAGGGTGCCGAGCTCCAGCCCGGTGAGATCCTGCACGCCCTCCGATGCGGCATAGCCCAGCAGGCTTCCGACGTCGGACAAGTAGGCGCGCACGGTGTGGGCCGAACGGCCGCGTTCGGCCTGCAGATAGCGGGCGAAGCCCTCAGCAGCGGTGGCCAGCGCGGCCGGGAGTTCCTTTGATGACACGCTCCTACTCTCGCAGGATTCGCCGGGCAATCAAGGAACCCAACGGCGAGCCGCGGGTGCGCCCGACCGCCGGCAGATGCGGCGCCGTGTGGCATCCTGTCACCCGGCCTTCCGTGACCGTTTCCAGCCGCCGCGAAGTGACTCGGCAAGGCCCAACAGCCCGAGCCGGCCGAGCCCGGCACGGACCGAGCCTGTACTCAGCCCCGCCACCGTCGCGAGCTTCTCGACCGTGCTGGTGGTCCGCAGGGGAAGGGCGTCCAGGAGAATCAGGTCCTCCAGCGTCAGGCCGTCCTGGACTTCAGCCCTGCCCGTCCTGGTTTCCGGGAGCGATTCCCCGCTCGGGGACGCGAGCTCTGCGATCTCCGCCGCGTCAGTGACACAAACGGCTCCGCCTTCCCGGAGCAGCCGGTGGCACCCTGCCGAATTGGCGCTGTGCACCGATCCGGGCACGGCGCCGACGGCCCGGCCGAGGGTTTCGGCGTGGTGGGCCGTGTTGAGGGCACCGGATCTCCACCGGGCTTCGACCACGACAGTGACGGATGCCAGTGCCGCGATGAGCCTGTTCCGCTGCAGAAACCTGTACCGGGTGGGCGCCGAACCGGGCGGGACCTCGGCGAGAACCGCACCCTGGTTTGCCACGGCCCGCAGCAGGTCCTCGTTTCCGGACGGATAGAACCGGTCTACTCCCCCGGCCATCACGGCGATAGTGGGAACGCCGCCGCTGCTTCCGGCCAGGGCAGCCCGGTGGGCGTGGGCGTCGATGCCGTAGGCGCCTCCCGAGATGATCGTGAAGCCCCGCTGCGCCAGTGAATAGGCGAGGTCTCCGGTGACGGACGATCCATAGGAGGTGCTGTCCCGCGAACCCACCAGGGCAATGGATTTGGCGGCTGGTGGCAGTGGCTGCTCGACCCCGCGCCACCAGAGGCAGATCGGTTCCTGCAAGCCGAGGTCCGCGAGCTGTCGGGGCCAGAGTTCGTCCGAAGGGATGATCATGCGTCCGCCCAGCCGTTCCATCGTGGCCAGGTCCCGGGCCGGCGCCAGGTCAGGAACGCGGGGGGCCCAGCGCATCCGGGCGGTTGCCAGTCCTGTCCAGCCGCTGCCGGAGCTGTTGTCCGTCAGCACGCGGGACATATCCTGCTCAAAGTCCGGACCCACGGTCAGTTCCCCCGTGGCGATGCGCAGCGCGTCCTCCGCCCCGGCAACCTGCACCAGCGCCAGGCCGGCGGCGTCCTGCGGCTCGAACAGCCGGGACAATGCCGCCCTGGCTGTCCGCTCGGCCTCGATCATGGTGTCCTTTCCAACGCTGTTCAGTGCTCCGGTGCCCGGGGCGGGCCCGGAGATGGCGGAAGTTTTTGGAAACCGCCCTTCCCGCTAGGCGGGCGCAGCTGCCTGTCGAAGGCTGAGAGCCTGACCGATGTCGTCGGCTCCGGGAAGATCCCGCCCGGCCAGGTCAGCAAGTGTCCAGGCGAGACGGAGCACGCGGTCGTAGCCGCGGGCCGTGAGTACGCCACGCTCCAAGGCATGGTCCAGGATCCGCGTGGTCGGGGGCCCGAGCCGGAAGGCGCCCCTGAGCAGTCTGCCGGGGACCTGGGCGTTGGTCTCGAGTCCGAAGGGCATCAGCCTCCCCAGCTGGCACTTCCTCGCCGCCGCGACCCGCGCCGCGATCGTCGCGGTGTCCTCCTCTGATCCCGGCTGACCGAAGTCGGCCAAAGAGACCCGCTCGACTTCAAGCTGGATGTCCACCCGGTCCAGCAGCGGACCCGACATGCGAGACAGATAGCGCCGCCGCATGGTGGGGGTGCAGGTGCAGTCCACGCCCTTGCCGGACGCCTTGCCGCACGGACAGGGGTTGGCAGCCAGTACCAGCTGGAAACGGGCAGGATACGCCGCCGTGCCCGCGGACCGGTGGATCACCAGCTCCCCGCTCTCCAGCGGCTGCCGGAGCGCATCGAGCACCCGGCGTTCATATTCAGGTGCCTCGTCGAGGAACAACACGCCGCGGTGGGCCCGGGACGCGGCCCCGGGACGGGGCAGCCCTGACCCGCCGCCGATGATCGCGGCCGATGTGGCGGTGTGGTGCGGGTTCTCGTACGGTGGCCGCCGCAGCAGCCGGACGGACGCGGACGTAAGTGCGCAGAGGGAGTGGATGGCGGTGACTTCCATCGCTTCCGTGTCCCCGAGGTCGGGGAGGAGTCCCGGCAGACGCTCGGCCAGCATCGTTTTCCCCGCCCCTGGCGGTCCCGTCAACAAGAGATGGTGGGCGCCTGCCGCGGCGACCTCCAGGGCCCGGCGGGCCTCCGACTGCCCCGACACGTCACGCATGTCCGGCGGCATGGCTGGAGTACCGTCCGGGCCGGTTTCCCCGTCATCGTCCTCAGGATCAGGTTCGAAGCCCAGGACCAGATCCTGGGGGTCCGCGCCGAAGTCGAACGCCAGTCGGGCCAGCGTCGAGTAACCCTGCACCCGGGCGCCAGGGACGAGTTCCGCTTCCGCGGCGTTGGATTTCGCCACGACGACATCCGGGAATCCCGCCCGGACAGCGGCCATGACCGCGGGCAAAACACCCCGGACCGGCCGCAGCCTCCCGTCCAGGCCCAGCTCGGCAATGAAGACGGTCCGCCCCGTGGAGCGGACATCATTGGAAGCCAGCAGCGCGGCCATGGCGATGGCCAGGTCGAACCCGGAACCTCGCTTCGGCAGCGATGCCGGGATGAGGTTGGCCGTGATTTTCCGGCGGCTCAGCGGAATTCCGGAGTTCTGGGCCGCAGAGCGGATCCGTTCCTTGGCCTCATTGAGCGACGCGTCCGGCAGGCCCAAAATGATGAACGCGGGCAGGGTCTGGCCGATGTCGGCCTCGACTTCGACGATGTAGCCGTTGAGTCCCACGAGGGCCACCGAATAGGACCGGCCGAGCGCCACCTACCCCACCCCTTTGAGGTGTTCCACTGCCGGGTTGCCGATGCCGTCGTCGAGCACGGCAACGACATCTATCCTGCGCAACGGCATCCGCAGCTCATGGTCGCGGCACCAGGCCGAGGCCAGCCGATGCAGCCGGGCTAGTTTGTCCACGCCGACGGCTTCGAAGGGATGGCCGTAGGCGACGGATCTTCGGGTCTTCACCTCCGCGATGACGAGCGCGTCGCCGTCCAGCGCGACGATGTCGATCTCGCCCTCGGGACAACGCCAGTTGCGGTCCACGATCCGCATGCCCTGGGCTTCAAGATATTCGGCCGCGAGTTCCTCGCCGCGCCGGCCCAGCAGGTCTTTTGCTCTCATAGGACCAGCGTGCGGCGGCATCCGGATCCGGCACAGGGGCCCATTGGGCTATGTGGGAAACTCCTGATCGAGGGCGGGCTGCCGGGGGAAGCACGTCAGCTCACTGTCGTAGCCCGTCTCTAGACTTTCCATGACAGCCGCACAGGTTGCCGATCCGGGGACCGGGTGTACGACTCTGAAGGGGACCAACATGCCATCTAATTCAACGTGTCAGCCGTGGTGCGACGAGCACAATGACGCCGCTGCCGAGTGCCTGACCCTGCGTTGCCTTTACTCTCACAAGGAGGAGCCGCCGGCCCGCCCGGTAATCCCGCAACAGCTTCCTTGGCCGCGCAGTTCTGGGCCCTCGGCGGCTTTCCTGACCGAATCGACACCATCTTCATCGAGGTGAGCTACATCCCGGACGAAGAGGAACGACCAGAGATGATCCTGAGGTTCCGGGACATCACCAAGGACCAGGATTCTGCCATGCTCAGCACGACCATCGCTGGCTTGAAGGAGCTGCACTCGAAGCTGGGCGGGTTCATCCAGGAGCTCGAACGGTCAGCCTGACCCATCGGGGAATCAGTTTCCCAGGTCATCGACCTTCGGCAGGGCCAGCTCCTCGCTGCGCGGGAGTTCCTCGACGTTTACGTCTTTAAAGGTGATGACCCGGACACTCTTGACGAAACGGGCCGAGCGGTAGACATCCCACACCCAGGCGTCCTGCAGAGTCAGGTCGAAGTAGACCTCACCGTCGGCGCTGCGGGCCTGCAGATCCACGTGGTTGGCCAGATAGAAACGCCGTTCGGTCTCGACCACGTAGCTGAACAACCCGACGACGTCGCGGTATTCGCGGTAGAGCTGGAGCTCCATGTCGGTTTCATAGTTTTCAAGGTCCTCGGCACTCATGGTTCCATCTTGCACCATCCGGCACCCGGCTTGCGCCACGGCGGTCCGTAGCCGTCATTGGAGAGCCCGGACCCGGAGAAGCTAGAGGAGCTGCCAGCTGACCCGGAGAAGCTAGAGGAGCTGCCAGCTGACCCGGTGGTACGGCGTGGGACCGGCGGCGCGGAGCGCGTCCTTGTGGGCGGCGGTGCCATAGCCCTTGTTCTCGTCCCAGCCGAACGCGGGATACTCCGAGTGCAGCTGGCGCATCTGGCCGTCACGTTCCACCTTGGCAAGGATGCTGGCCGCGGCGACGCTGAGGCATTGCATGTCGGCTTTGACGAGGGTGTGCACCGGCGCGTCGCAACCGGCCTCCGCCGGGCCATCGTCGAACAGGGAAGGCTGGGCCACCGGGGAGAGCCAGTTGTGGCTGCCGTCGAGCAGCACGACGTCGGGGGTCACACCGGCGGCCAGCACGGCCAGCCAGGCCCGGTTCCCGGCGAGCCGAAGCGCTCCGATAATTCCAAGCGCGTCGATCTCGTTGGCCGAGGCATGCCCGACGGCGGACGCCACGCTCCAGCTTCGGACGAGCGGCACCAGGCGTTCCCGGTCCGCCACCTTGAGCAGCTTGCTGTCCCGCACATCCGCCAGCAGCTTCAGCTCGGAAAGGTCCACGACCGCGATCCCCACGCTCACCGGCCCGGCCAGGGCACCGCGGCCCACCTCGTCGATGCCGGCGAGGAGCCGGGCGCCGGAGCCACGGAACCGGCGTTCGTAGTCGAGGGTAGGTGCTTCAGACATGGTGAGTGATTACCTGCCAGCCATTATTTGCCCGACGGCGCGGGAACGTTCCGGAAGACGTCCGGGTAGTTATCCAGGGACGTGATGCGGTTCAGTGGCCAGGCAATGACGGCCGCCTTACCCTCGATATCTGCCACATCCACGAAGCCTCCGCTGCTGTCCATGTGGGCGCGCGAGTCGGCGGAGTGGTTCCGGTTGTCTCCCATGACCCAGACCTTGCCGTCCGGAACGACGACGTCAAACTCCCGCACCGTCGGCGCTTCGGCGGCGTTGATGTAATTCTCGGTTAGAGGGGTGCCGTTGACCGCGAGCTGGCTTCCCGCGTCGCAACAAACAACGCGGTCTCCGGGCAGCCCGATGACCCGTTTGACCAGGTGTTGCTCGGAGTTGTCCGGCAGCAGGCCGACGAAGGTCAGCCCGTCCTGCACCGAGGTGAAGGGCCCGTCCGCCCTTTCCTCCGCGGGGGCCAGCCAGCCCTTGGTGTCCTTGAAAACCACGACGTCGCCCCGCTGGAGGGCGAACGGCTCCGGGACGAGGAGGTTCACAAAAATGCGATCGTTCACGTCCAGCGTGTTGACCATGGATTCGGACGGGATGTAGAACGCCCGAAAAAGGAATGTCTTGATCAGGAAGGACAGCACGATGGCGACGACCACCACGGTGGCGATTTCCTTGAACCACAGGAAGAGCTGGCTTCGGCCTTCCTTCGCCTTTGCCCTCCTGGCCCGCTTGGACTGGGGACCGGCGTGCGACGGCCCGGAGGCGGCGGGACGCTGGGTGGACACGGGGACGGACGAAGCCACGCCCGCCTGCTGGGCAGGCTCGGCCTGCTCGGCCGGCGATGCGACCTGAGCAGGCGGCAACGCGATCTGGGCACGCGGCAGCGCGGCCGTGGGGTGCTGCGGCGCCACTTCGGCCTCAGGGTCAACCTGGTATTCAGGACTCATGGGCGCCTCCGTTGTGGGAATCGCTGAGGAGGTGACCCGGGGCTGGTCCTGCCCCCGCGGCTCGGGAATCCGGGATCCGGTTTCCGGCATCTACTGTCCGTTCGTTGTTGTGTCCGCGGCCGCGGCGGGCCGTCCTACTGCTGTAAATCTATCAAGAGGCCAGATGATCTGTACCGGCCGGCCGACTACCCGGTCCAGCGGTACCATTCCCCCGCCGGGAGCGCCCAGCAGGCTCCGCGAATCGGCCGACATGGAGCGGTGGTCGCCCATCAGCCACAGCCGTCCGGCCGGTACGGTCGCGCCGAACCGCTGCTCGCTGGGGGCGTCGCCCGGATACAGATATGGTTCCGCCACGGGCTGGCCGTTGACAGTAAGCCGGCCGGACGGGTCGCAACACATGACCTCGTCGCCGGGAAGCCCGATGACGCGTTTGACGTAGGTGCTGTCACTGCCGGCCAGGCCGAGCCAGTGCCCGGCCGCGGCAAGGACGTCGAGGACCGGGCCCCTGCCGCTGTTGAGCGGGGCGAAGGAGCCGCGCCCGTCGAAGACGACGACGTCACCGCGCCGGATCGGCTCGGCCTGGAGCCCTGTCCGGGACACCACGATCCTGTCTCCCTCGCGGAACAGCGGCTCCATCGAGGCGGAGGGAATGAAGTACACGTCCAGCCACAGCGAACGGATCACGCCGCTGATCACGACGGCCAGGGCCAGCGCCAGCAACGCAAAACGCCAGCCAAGTTTCCTGGGCTGGCGTTTTGTCTGGTCCATGATCCGTATCCTCATAACGCTTTTCTGAATTGAACGGCGCTGTTGCGGATGCTCCGGCGACTAGCCGGATACGGTCCGTGGACCCGCGGTGGAAGCCTGTGGTGGAAGACTTACTTTGCGGTCTGGAAGTCGCGCTTTTCCTTGATCTTTGCGGCCTTGCCACGCAGATTGCGCATGTAGTACAGCTTGGCGCGGCGCACGTCACCCTTGGAGACGAGCTCGATCTTCTCGATGATCGGGGAGTGCACCGGGAAGGTACGCTCTACGCCGACGCCGAAGGAGACCTTGCGGACGGTGAAGGTTTCGCGGAGGCCATCGCCGTGGCGGCCCAGGACGAAGCCCTGGAATACCTGGACACGGGAGTTCTTGCCTTCGATGATGTTCACGTGAACCTTGAGGGTGTCACCCGCGCGGAACGTCGGAACATCGGTGCGCAGCGAGGCTGCATCTACGGAATCGAGGATATGCATTGATCCACTCCTGGCGAACGCCACAGGTCATTCACGTTGGGTCACGGCGGCCAAGCCCGGGTGCAAATGCGGCCCGGAAATTCCCGCCGAAAGTTTTCAGTCCGGCTCCGTCAGGAATTGACAGGACCGGGGTGCCAGGCTGTTGATAACGATCCCCCTGTGGCAGGTTCGTACCCAGCAGGCACAAGGACTAATTTTGCCACACCCGGGGCGTTCGAGCCAATCCCTGAGCCCCGGCTGTCAGCCCGTGGCTAGTTCTGCCCGGCTCCGGCCTCGGGGCGGCGCCGGAGGCGCCCGTCGACGACGTCGTAGCCGAGGTCAGCGAAGGCCGTTCGGTCCGCGCGCGGCAGCTTGCCGGCGTCGAACTCCGCGAGGAGGTCCGGGCGGCGTTCGGCGGTGCGCCGGTACTGCTCGTGCCGGCGCCATTGAGCGATTTTGCCGTGGTTGCCGCTCAGCAGCACCGCCGGAACGTCGCGGTCCCGCCAGCTGGAGGGCTTGGTGTAGACGGGGTATTCCAGCAGCCCGTCCGAGTGGGATTCCTCCACGAGCGAATCGGGGTTGCCGACGACGCCGGGCAGCAAGCGCCCGATGGCCTCCACCATGGCCAGTACGGCCACCTCGCCGCCGTTGAGGACGTAGTCCCCCAGGCTCATGGGGCGCACGGTGAAGTGGCCGGCCGCCCATTCCATCACGCGTTCGTCGATGCCTTCGTAGCGCCCGCAGGCGAACACCAGCTGCTCTTCCTCCGCCAGTTCATGGGCTGTGGCCTGGGTGAAGCGCTCCCCGGCCGGGGACGGGACGATGAGGACGGGTTTGCCCACGGCCCCGGGCCCGGACTCCGGCCCGGACCCGGCGGCCTCGGCAGTCCTGGTGGCCGCCACGGCAGCCAGGGCCTGCGCCCAGGGTTCCGGCTTCATGACCATGCCTGCGCCGCCGCCATAGGGCGTGTCGTCAACGGTCCGGTGCCGGTCCGTGGTGAAGTCGCGCAGGTCGTGGACGTTCAGCTGCAGCAGCCCGTCCTGGCGTGCCTTCCCGATCAGCGAGAGTTCCAGCGGTGCCAGGTACTCCGGGAAGATGCTGACGACGTCGATTCTCATTTAGGCGTTGTCTTCGGGAGCGGCGTTGACCTCGAAGAGACCCGCCGGCGGGGTGACGAGGATAAAGCCTTCGCCCACGTTGACCTCGGGAACGATCTGCTCCACGAAGGGGACCAGGATCTCCTTGCCCTCGTTCGAGGTGACCACGATGAGGTCCTGGACCGGGAGGGTGTGCAGTGCTGAGACCTTGCCGACGATCGTGTCGCCGACGCGGACGTCCAGGCCGACGAGCTCGTGCTCGTACCAGCCCTCGTCATCGTCGTCGTCTTCGAGTTCCTCGGTCTCGATGAAGAGCCTGGCCCCGCGAAGGGTCTCCGCTTCGTTGCGGGTCTCGATCTCCTCGAAGGCGAGCAGCAGGATGTCCTTGTTCCAGCGGGCGCTCTCCACGGTCAGCGGACCGGCCGAGGCGGGATCCACCACAAACTGGGTGCCCGGAACGAAGCGGTCGCCGGGCGCGTCGGTCAGGACCTGGACGGTCACTTCACCGCGGATGCCATGGGGTTTACCGATTCGTGCCACCTGAAGCTGCATCTGGTCCTCTGTTCCGGGATTGGGGTTGCTGGCGGATGTTGTTGGGGGAAAAGCAGTCCGGCCCCTCCACCATTATCTGGTGAAGGGGCCGGACTAAAAGACAAGTATTGCTGAAAGCGTTACCGGCGGCGGTCGGTGTCGACGACGTCGACCCTGACCGGCTCGCCGTCCGCCAGCGCCCCAATGACGGTACGCAAAGCGCGTGCCGTGCGGCCCTGGCGGCCGATCACCCGTCCGAGGTCGTCCTGATGAACGCGCACTTCGAGGGTGTCCCCGCGGCGGTTGTTCTTGGCACTGACCTTGACATCCTCAGGACTGTCAACGATCCCCCGGACCAGGTGTTCGAGCGCTTCTGCCAGCAAGTTACTCAGCCTCGGTGGTCTCTGCTGCGGCGTCGGCTGCGTCGTCCTTCTTGGCCTTCTTGGTGATGGCTTCCGGGATGATCACGGAACCCTTTTCCGGGGTAACGAAGGCAGCCTTGGGAGCCTTGGTCTTCAAGGTGCCCTCCTGGCCGGGGAGACCCTTGTACTTCTGCCAGTCACCGGTGATCTTGAGGATCGCGGCAACCTGCTCGGACGGCTGTGCGCCGACGCCGAGCCAGTACTGGGCACGGTCCGTGTCGACCTCGATGTACGAGGGCTCTTCGGTCGGGTGGTACTTGCCGATCTCTTCGATGGCACGGCCATCACGCTTGGAGCGTGCGTCCATGACGACGATGCGGTAGTACGGTGCGCGCATCTTGCCGAAGCGCTTAAGGCGAATCTTTACGGCCACTTTTGTGGTCACTCCTGTTTCTGAAACGGGGTCGAGCCCGGCGTTCTGCACCCGTGGGGCGGGCCGTACTAGGGGGTTCTAAAAGGACAAGATCCGGACGCGGAGAGAGGGGCCACGCAGATCGAGTACCTGTTCATTGTGCCAGATCAACGCCGGGATTTCGACTTGACGCTCTGCCTGCGGACAAATCCGCGGGCAGGCCGCCTGCCAACCGTCGCCCTAGACGGGCCCGGTTCCAGGCCTCAGGAGGTCCAGACGTACAGTCCGGACCGGGTGGCGGGGTCGACGCCGGCGGCCAGTTCGGCGAGCTGCCGGACATAGCGCCTGGCCTGGTCCGCACCGAACGGCATGTCCTCCTCGGCGGCCCAGCGTTCGGCGACGTCGTCCAGGACATTGCCGTCGCCTTCGGTCTCGTAGCTGAGCAGCTCGGCAAGGGCACGGACCATCGCCGGCGGAACGCCGAGCAGCGAGTCGCTGGCGACATCCACCATGGCGAGCTCGTAGTCGGCGCCGGAGGCGTGGACAGCGGTACCGGCCAGGTCGCCGAGTCGCTCGACTTCGAAGTCGCTGATATCCGGAATCCGGACGGCCCCGGGAGCCGCGGCCGCCCCGCCGCCGAGGGCCGCGGAGCGCTTGAGGGCTTCATCGTGCGTAGAGACAAAGACTTCGGTGAATCCCATGGAGCTCGTCCTTATGTGTTCGGCGGCGCTGGTCCGCTGTTTTCGACGTCGCTTCAGCCTAGCTGCTCTAGCGCGGCCGGCGCTCCGACCGGACATGCCCTCCCCTGACCGCGACCAATGGACATATTGCCGCTATGTCCATTCCCGGCTGCGAGCGTTGGACATGCTCAGCGGACGGCGACGCGGATCCGGTTGCGCCACGGGTCCTCGAAGCGCAGTTCGGCTCCGGTGTGGTGCGACTGCACGCCGGCGGTCTTCAGACGGTCGGCGAGGGCTCCGACGTCGTCGCCCGAGGGTACTTCGATCAGCACCTCCCCGAGTCCCAGCGTGTCCCGGCGCGGGCCGGCGCCCCGGCTGTTCCACACGTTCATCGCCATGTGGTGGTGGTAGCCACCGGCAGAGACGAAGAGTGCCTGGCCGTGCCAGCCTGCAGTCTTTTCGAAGCCGAGGGTCCCGACGTAGAACTCCTGCGCGGACTGCACGTCACCCACCTGCAGGTGGACGTGCCCGACGCCGGCCTCGGCCTCGCGCTGCCCGGTCACGGATTCTTCGGTGAGGAACTGTTCGAGGTAGCGCTGCGGCGGGAGGGCCAGGCTGTCCATCACAACATTTTTCCCCTCCCAGGACCACGCCTCGCGGGGACGGTCCCAGTACAGCTCAATACCGTTGCCCTCGGGGTCGTTGAAGTAGAAGGCCTCGCTGACGAGGTGGTCGGCACTGCCGGTAAAGGACCGCGGCTCATACTGGGCAGCGCTGGCGACGGTGGCGGCCAGGGATGTCTGGTCATCGAACAGGAGGGCGGTGTGGAAGAGGCCTGCCTCGCCGCGGGAAGGGATGGTGAGCCCGGGCGCCGGGGCGAGGTGGACCAGCGGCTTCTGCCGCCGGCCAAGGTAGAGCCCGCCGTCCTGCTCGGCCACGATGTCGAGGCCGAGGGCGCGCTGGTAGTAGTCCGTCATGAGCTTCATGTCGCCGACCTTGAGCATCACGGTGCCCATGGTGAGTTCGGCGGGAAGAAGGTCCTGCGTGCTGGCTTCTGCAGTCATTTGATCACTCCGGTGCTTCAGCGGCCACCGACCTTCGATGACCTCGCATAGACTAAATTACTTGAAGCTTCAATTTATTCCTAATGGCCGAGCCGATGCCCGGCCGATCGTTTCCCCGCGGATCACTTCCCCACGGAGCACAATCTGGCTGAGCTGCCGGAGCGTGCCCAGGGTCGCCCGTGGATCGTCGGCGCAGACGAGGACGTCCGCGCTGGCGCCCTCGCTGATCGCGTCCGCCCCCAGCCAGTCGCGGGCGGCCCAGGCGCCGGCATCGAGGGCGGCGCGGGCCGGGAGCCCGGCGTGGTGCAGCGCCTGGACTTCGTCCACGATCCGCCCGTGCTTGATGACGCTGCCCGCATCGGTGCCGGTGTAGATGCTCACGCCGGCCTCGTAGGCTTCCAGGACCCGTTCGCTGCGGCGTTCCCAGAGCGAGCGCATGTGCGCGGCGTATCTCGGGAACTTCGCCTCGGCCTGCGCGGCGATGCCCGGGAAGGTTGCGATGTTGATCAGGGTGGGCACGATCGGAACGCCCTGCTCCACGAAACGCGGCAGGTGCCGCGGGAGCAGGCCGGTGGCGTGCTCGATGCAGTCGATTCCGGCGTCGAGCATGTCGTCCAGGGTGTCTTCGGCGAAGCAGTGCGCCGTGACCCGGGCGCCCTCGTCGTGGGCGGCCTGGACGGCGTCCTTGAGCACGCGGACCGGAAAGCCGGGGGTGAGGTCACCGGCGTCGCGGTCGATCCAGTCCCCCACGAGCTTGACCCAGCCGTCGCCGGCGCGGGCCTGCTTCCGTACGGCCTCGACCAGGTCCTCCGGCTCCACTTCGACGGCGAAGCCCCGGAGGTAGCGACGGGTCCTCGCGACGTGCCGGCCGGAGCGGATGATCCGCGGCATGTCGGCTCGGCGCTGCAGCCAGCGGGTGTCGTGCACGGCGCCGGCGTCCCGCACGAGCAGCGTGCCGGCGTCGCGGTCGGTGCGCGCCTGCGCCTCCGCCACCCCGTCCGGGACGTCTCCGCCGGGGCCGAGGCCGATGTGGCAGTGCGCGTCGACCAGTCCGGGGATGACCCAGCCGTCCAGCACGAGGTCCGGCGCGGCGGCCGGAGGCTCGAAGGTCAGGAGCCCGTCGACGGACCAGAGGCCGCGGTGTTCCCGGTCCGGTCCGGTGAGGATGGGGCCGCTGAACTCGATGATGCTGCTCATGCGTACAGCTTAATCCGCCCGGCCATCCGGCCGCCCGCGGGGCGCCCCGACGGCAGTCTCGACGGCGCTTGTGACAGGGCCAGCCCCGAGGCCTGTGGTAGCTTCGTCTACGACCACACGGGTGCCCCTGCAGGGGCTGAGATCGGGCTGACGCGGCCTGCGACCGTTGAACCTGTCCGGGTAATGCCGGCGAAGGAAGTGAGTATTCCGTGAATACGCAATCTGCACAGCACAGCCCTCTTCAAGACCCGATTGTCCAGGACCCGTCCGAAGCTCCAACTCAATCGCTGAAGTCCCATTCCTTGGCGTTCGCCACGGACGAGGAACACGGCATCCGGGTTCCGGTGACCGAAATTGCGCTGGAGGACTCCCCCGGCGGGGTTAAGAATCCGCCGTTCACGGTATACCGGACGGCAGGCCCCGGAAGCGATCCGGTGATCGGTCTGGAGCCGTTCCGCGCGCCGTGGATCGCGGCAAGGAACGACACGGAACCGTACAGCGGCCGGGAACGGAACCTCCTTGACGACGGCAGGTCCGCCGTGCGCCGCGGAGCCGCGTCCGCCGAGTGGAAGGGCGCACAGCCGGTGCCGCGCCGCGCCGTCGACGGCAAAACCGTCACCCAGATGCACTACGCCCGCCAGGGCGTCATCACGCCGGAGATGCGGTTCGTGGCTGTGCGGGAGAACTGCGATGTGGAGCTGGTCCGCAGCGAAGTGGCCGCCGGCCGGGCCATCATCCCCAACAACATCAACCACCCCGAATCCGAGCCCATGATCATCGGCAAGGCCTTCCTGGTGAAGATCAACGCCAACATCGGCAACTCGGCGGTCACCAGCTCCATCGCAGAGGAAGTCGACAAGCTGCAATGGGCCGCCCAGTGGGGCGCGGACACGGTAATGGACCTTTCCACCGGGGATGACATCCACACCACCCGGGAATGGATCATCCGCAACTCTCCCGTGCCGATCGGGACCGTGCCGATCTACCAGGCGCTGGAGAAGGTCAACGGCGAGGCCAACGACCTGACCTGGGAGATCTACCGGGACACGGTGATCGAGCAGTGCGAGCAGGGTGTGGACTACATGACCGTCCATGCCGGCGTGCTGCTGCGCTATGTGCCGCTGACCGCCAACCGGGTCACCGGGATCGTGTCCCGCGGCGGCGCCATCATGGCGGGCTGGTGCCTGGCCCACCACGAGGAAAACTTCCTGTACACGCACTTTGACGAGCTCTGCGAAATCTTCGCCAAGTACGACGTCGCGTTCTCGCTGGGTGACGGGCTGCGGCCCGGCGCGACGGCGGATGCCAACGACGCGGCGCAGTTCGCCGAGCTGGACACCCTGGCCGAGCTCACGCAGCGGGCCTGGGAGTTCGATGTTCAGGTCATGGTGGAGGGCCCGGGGCATGTGCCGTTCCACCTGGTCCGGGAAAATGTGGAGCGGCAGCAGGAACTCTGCAAGGGCGCGCCCTTCTACACGCTTGGGCCGCTGGTCACCGACATTGCCCCCGGCTATGACCACATCACCTCGGCGATCGGCGCCACCGAGATTGCGCGCTACGGCACCGCGATGCTCTGCTACGTCACACCCAAGGAACACCTGGGCCTGCCGAACAAGGACGATGTGAAGACCGGCGTGATCACCTACAAGATCGCCGCCCATGCCGCAGACCTCGCCAAGGGCCACCCCGGCGCGCATGAACGCGACGATGCCCTGTCCAAGGCCCGCTTCGAATTCCGCTGGCGGGACCAGTTCGCGCTGTCGCTCGACCCGGTGACGGCGGAATCGTTCCACGACGAGACGCTGCCCGCGGAACCGGCCAAGACGGCGCATTTCTGCTCCATGTGCGGGCCCAAGTTCTGTTCCATGCGGATCAGCCAGGACATCCGGGACGAATACGGTTCAGCGGACTCGCAGGCGGCGCTGGCTTCGCTGGCGGCCGGGATGCGGGCCAAGAGCACCGAATTCCTTGCCTCGGGCGGCAAGGTCTACCTGCCGGAGCCCTCCGTCGGCGCGCCCGCAGACGCCCTGCAGCGTGCCGGCCAGGGAGCCCCCCAGCCTGCTTCCTAGGAGGCCTGGGCGTGCCGGCGCCGGCCGACGTCGGCGATGAAGGCCCGGAGGGACCGGTCGCCCTCCCGGGAATCCTGGGGCCGGTGCCCGCCCGCAGCAATGCGGTGCAGGGCGCCGGTCTCGCGAAGGTAGCCGGCGATTTCTTCATAGAGCGGCTCCCAGCCGCCGGTCAGGACCAGGGTGGGCACGCCGGGGACGATCTGCAGGGGCGCTTCCCATGGCGGTGCCTGCAGCCTCAGCCGTCTGGCCTCGCGCTGTTCCAGCATCGGGCTTGTGGGCGCACCGGGGCTGTCGGCCGGGCCCGACACGGCAAAGGCCCGGCGGATATATTCCGCCTGGAAATCGTCGTCGCCCAGGTGCTGCCGGACGTCGAAAAGCGGCTGCATCAGGGCCCGGTGCGCGGCCGTCGCCGGGAGTTCGGCAGTGAGCGAGAGGCAGGCCGGCTCCACGAGGGTGAGAGACTGCACCAGCTCCGGCCGCTCGACTGCTGCCATCATGGCCGCGATGGCACCCTGGGAGTGGGCCACGACATGTCCCCCGGCCTCGCCGCGGCCCTCGTCGGCGAGGGCGCCCAGCACGATGGCGGCGTCGGCCGCAAAGTCTGATTCCAGCGGATCGGCGACTGCGTCAAACCCATGCCGGCGCAGGAACAACGCGTCATAGCCCAGCGCCATCCCGTGCTGCTTCGGCCACGCCGCGGCGCCGAAGCTGCCGGCCCCATGGACGAAAACTACGCGCTGCTTGAACATGATCCAACCCTATGGCACCGGCCCGTCAATAACGCGGGCGACATAGCGGCAGGACCCTTCGGGTTCGGCGCCGATCGACGCCGACCAGCGCCGGCCCGCACCCGCGCGGACCAGTGCCGACGCCGCCGCCCGCCCGCTTCCCGGCGCAGCCTACTTGCTGCCGCCGAGGAACTTGTCGAAGCCCTTGGGCAGGTTCAGCTGGGAGGGATCGAAGTCCGCGCCCTGCTGGCCGAAGGAGGCTCCCGTGGGCAGCGCCTTGGGGCCCGCGGCACGCCGGGCCTCGGCGTCCTTGAGCTCCTGCGCGGCCTTGGCCGGATTGCCCGAGCGGGCCTTCTTCTTGGGGCCGCTCTTGGCGCCCTTGCGTGCTCCGCCGCCCGCGCCGGGCATTCCGGGCATCCCGGGCATCCCGCCGCCGGCAGCCATCTTCTTCATCATCTTCTGGGCCTGGGCGAAACGCTCCAGCAGGCCGTTGACCTCGGAGACGTGCACACCGGAGCCGCGGGCGATACGCGCCCGGCGGGAGCCGTTGATGATCTTGGGCGCGACGCGTTCATGCGGGGTCATGGACCGGACGATCGCCTCGACGCGGTCGATTTCACGCTCGTCGAACTGCTCGAGCTGCTGGCGGATGTTCTGCGCGCCGGGCATCATCATGAGCATTTTCTTCATCGAGCCCATGTTGCGGATCTGCTGCATCTGGGCGAGGAAGTCGTCCAGGGTGAAATCTTCCTGGTCGGCGAACTTCTTCGCCATCCGGGCGGCCTCGTCCTTGTCCCAGTTCTGCTCGGCCTGTTCGATCAGGGTGAGCACGTCACCGAGGTCGAGGATGCGCGAGGCCATGCGGTCCGGGTGGAAGAGTTCGAAGTCATCCAGGCCCTCGCCGGTGGATGCGAACATCACGGGCTTGCCGGTCACCGACGCGACCGAAAGCGCGGCACCGCCGCGGGCGTCGCCGTCGAGCTTGGAGAGCACGATGCCGGTGAAGTTGACGCCTTCATCGAAGGCCAGCGCCGTGTTGACGGCGTCCTGGCCGATCATCGCGTCAATCACGAACAGGACTTCGTTCGGGACGATCGCCCGACGGATCTGGCGGGCCTGTTCCATCATGTCGGCGTCGACGCCGGTACGGCCGGCGGTGTCCACGATCACGACGTCGTGCAGGGTGCGGCGCGCTTCTTCCACGCCGGCGCGGGCGACGGCGACCGGGTCGCCGGCGGGGTGCTCAAGCTCGGCGGACGTGGCGCCCGGATGCGGGGCGAACACCGGCACGCCGACGCGTTGGCCGACGATCTGCAGCTGGTTGACGGCGTTGGGGCGCTGCAGGTCGGAGGCGACGAGCAGGGGGCTGTGGCCCTGCGCCTTGAGGTGCTTGGAGAGCTTGCCGGCGAGGGTGGTCTTACCGGCACCCTGGAGGCCGGCGAGCATGATGATGGTCGGACCGGTCTTGGCCAGGCGGATCCGGCGGGTTTCGCCGCCGAGGATCTCGACGAGCTCCTCGTTCACGATCTTCACGATCTGCTGGCCCGGGTTCAGTGCGGCGTTGACCTCGGCGCCGAGCGCACGTTCGCGCACGCGTCCGGTGAATTCGCGGACCACGGGCACGGCAACATCCGCATCCAGCAGGGCACGCCGGATCTCGCGGACGGTGCCGTCAACGTCCGCCTCGGTCAGGCGGCCTTTGCCACGGAGGTTCTTGAAGGTTGCTGTCAACCGGTCAGAGAGTGAATTGAACACGCGCCGTGCACTTCTTTCAGTGGATCTACGGATGGCGGCCGGTCCGGCACGCCAGCGTCGCGACTGATGTTCGCCTGAACGAACCGTCTCGACAACGGGACTCGACTATCTAGGGTACCAAGACGCGCCTTCAAGATGGCATGCTGGCTGGGTGACCAGCCAAACAACTGTGAAAACACTGCTCATCCTCGGCGCCACAGGCGATCTGACCGGAAGGCTGCTGCTGCCTGGGCTGGCCCGGCTCGTGGCCCGCGGACGGGCGGAGGGCCTGACGCTGGCGGGCGCCGGCTCCGATCCCTGGACGCAGGAGCAATGGCTGGAACGCGTCGACGCGAGCTTCGCCGATGCCGAGTCCCAGGCGGATGCCGACGGCAGGCACGAATTGAAGCGGATCCGTGAGACCACCGGCTACCGCCAGCTGGACGTGACGGCGGACGGGCAGCTCGCCGGGCAGTTGGCCCAGCTCGAGGGCCCGGTTGCGGTGTATTTCGCACTTCCTCCGCAGGTCAGCCAGCAGGCCTGCGAGTCCCTGAAGCCGGCACAGGTGCCGCCCGGGACCCGGCTGGTAATGGAGAAACCGTTCGGCTCCGACCGGGAGTCGGCCCGGCACTTGAACAAGGTCCTGACCGCACTGGTCCCGGAGGACCACATCCACCGGGTGGACCACTTCCTGGGCAAGGCCACGGTACTGAACATCCTGGGCCTGCGTTTCGCGAACACCTTCCTCGAACCCGTCTGGAACCGGGAACACGTCGAAAAAGTGGAGATCATCTTCGACGAAAACCTCGCCTTGGAGGGCCGGGCCCGCTATTACGACGGCGCCGGCGCCCTCCGGGACATGATCCAGAGCCACCTGCTCCAGGTCATGGCCCTGATGGCGATGGAGCCGCCGGCGTCGGTGGACGAGCGGGATCTGCGCGATGCGGTGGCCACGGTGCTGCGCGCCAGCAGCATCAAACCGCCCTACGCGGAGAGCACCCGCCGCGCCCGGTACACCGCCGGTTCCATCGACGGCCGCAAGATCCCGGACTACGCCAAGGAAGAAGGCGTCGACCGCTCCCGGAACACCGAGACCCTCGCCGAAGTCCAGGTGGACATCGACAACTGGCGCTGGCAGGGAGTCCCCTTCATCCTGCGCTCCGGCAAGGCCCTGGGCGACAAACGCAAGGAAGCCGTGGTGACGTTCCGGCCGGTGCCGCACCTGCCGAAAGGGTTCACCGGCGTGGATTCCCCCAACCAGCTCCGGATCGGATTCGGACCGGACACCCTGCAGTTCGACGTCGATGTGAACGGCCCCGGCAACGTCCTGGACCTGGACCGGGTCATGCTGCATGCCGAGCTGAGCGCCTCCGAGCTGCTCCCCTACGGCGAAGTCCTGGAAGGGGTCCTCACCGGCGATCCCTTGCTGTCCGTCCGTGCCGACACGGCGGAGGACTGCTGGCGCATCATGGATCCCGTACTGAAGGCGTGGGCCCGGGACAGCGTTCCGCTGGAGGAGTACCGCGCCGGATCAGCCGGGCCGGAGGGCTGGCCCGTCTAGGCCCCGCCGGGGCACAGAAAAGCGGGCCGGCTACCCTTTCAGGTAACCGGCCCGCTTCTTGCTGGTGACGCCCTGCTAGATGGCGGCCGATCCGCGTTCCCCGGTGCGGACCCGCACGGCTTCGAACACCTCCACCGTCCAGACCTTGCCGTCCCCGGCCCGGCCGGTATTCGAGCTGGCGATGATGACATCGAGGATGTCATCAGCCTGTTCGTCCGTGGCCAGGACCTCTACCCGGATCTTGGGCAGCAGGTCCACGTTGTACTCGGCTCCGCGGTACACCTCGGTGTAGCCGCGCTGCCGGCCGTAGCCGCTGGCCGCGCTGACCGTGAGGCCCTGCACCCCGTAGGCCTCCAGGCCTTCCCGGATCGCGTCGAGCTTTTCCGGCCGGACGATTGCTGTGATCAGTTTCATGCCTCCACACTTTCCTTGCCTGCTGCTGACTTCTTGCCATCGGCTGCCGGGCCGGCCGGAGCCGCTGCCCCATCCTGCTGCTTGCCGGTGATGAGTTCATGCAGCGGCTGGAAGCTCCCGCCGTGGCCGCCGACACCGAATTCGTAGGCCGTCTCGGCGTGCAGGCTGAGGTCCACGCCCACAGCTTCCTGCTCCTGCGAAACCCGGAAGCCCATCGTCTTGTGGATGGCCAGGGCGATCAGGGCGGTCAGGACTGCCGAGTAGGCAATGGCGATGCCGGCCACGGCGAGCTGGGCCCAGAGCTGGGTGACGCCGCCGCCGTAGAAGAGGCCGCCGCCGACGCCCTCGACGGGGAGGGCGATGAAGCCGAGTGCGACGGTGCCGATGATGCCCGAGACCAGGTGGACGCCGACGACGTCGAGCGAGTCGTCAAAGCCCCAGCGGAACTTCAGTCCGACGGCGAGCGCGGAGGCGGCACCGGCGATGAGACCGAGGCCAAGCGCGCCGACCGGGCTGACGTTGGCGCAGGCCGGGGTGATGGCGACCAGACCGGCAACAACACCGGAGGCGGCGCCGAGCGAGGTCGGGTGTCCGTCGCGGATGCGCTCCGTGATCAGCCAGCCGAGCATGGCCGCTGCGGGGGCTGCCAGGGTGTTGATCCAGATCAGGCCGCCCTGCTCCGCCGTCGTGGCTGCGCCGCCGTTGAAGCCGAACCAGCCGAACCACAGGATCGCCGCGCCGAGCATCACGAACGGGATGTTGTGCGGGCGGTGGTTCGGGTCCTTGCCGAAGCCCTTGCGGTTGCCGATGATCAGCACGAGGATCAGTGCGGCGACGCCGGCGTTGATGTGCACGACCGTACCGCCGGCGAAGTCAATCGCGGGGCCCAGGGCCTGGCCGATGGCGCCTTCGGGGCCGAAGAGCCCGCCGCCCCAGACCATGTAGGCCAGCGGGCAGTAGACCAGCGTGACCCAGACCGGAACAAACACCGTCCAGGCCCCGAACTTGGCGCGGTCAGCGATCGCGCCGCTGATCAGTGCCACGGTGATGATGGCGAACGTGGCCGCGTAGCCGACCTTGATCAGTCCGTCAGGGGTGGTGATCCCCTCAAGGCCGAAGGTGGCGAACGGGTTCCCCACCATCTGCAGGAAGCCCTCGCCGGAGCTCATCGAGGCGCCCCACAGCACCCAGACCACACCGACCATGCCGATGGAGATGAAGCTCATCATCATCATGTTCAGTGCAGCCTTGGCGCGCGTCATGCCGCCGTAGAAAAATGCGAGTCCTGGTGTCATGAACAGCACGAGTGCCGCCGCCACCATCAGCCATACGTGACCTGCGGTAAGTTCCATGGTGCACGTCCTCCCTTGCTTAGATGCGATCTAGGTTGATCTTGCGGATCGCTCCGCCTGCCCCAACGCTTTTTGCGTTCTAAGAAGAGTTTCGCCGGGCCGTGTTTCGCCGGCGAAGGATTTACATTGCCGGATTGTTACAAGAACCTCCCGGAAGTAAATGGTGCGTCTCCGCCTTGTTACGGTTATGTTTCACCCCTTCAATCCCGCCATCCCGCGGTCCCCGATCGAGGACGACAGCATCATGAGCAAGATCCCGCGCCGCACCGGTGATTCCCGGCCCCGGGACGCCGCCCGGCAACCGGAGCGTAACCGGCTGCCCCGGGACATCAGGGTGATGCTGGTCGCCGCCTTCCTGATTGCGCTCGGCTTTGGTCTGGTGGCGCCGGTCCTCCCCCAGTTCGCCACGACGTTCGACGTCGGCGCCACGGCCGCCGCCGTGATCGTCAGCATCTTCGCTTTCATGCGGCTCGTGTTCGCCCCCGCCGGCGGGGCCCTGATCGTGCGGCTGGGAGAACGGCCGGTGTACGTTGCCGGCCTGCTGATCGTGGCGGCCTCCACAGCGGCCTGCGCCTTCGCCCAGGATTACTGGCAGTTGCTGGTCTTCCGGGGCCTGGGCGGCGCGGGATCGGTGATGTTCACGGTGGCGTCGATGGCGCTCGTGATCCGGCTGGCTCCGCCGGAGAGCCGCGGCCGCGTCTCCGGGGCCTACGCCTCGGCTTTCCTGATCGGAAACGTCTGCGGTCCGATTGTGGGCGGCCTGCTCGCGGGCTTCGGCCTCCGGGTCCCGTTCCTGGCCTACGCGGCAGCCCTGGTCCTGGCGGCGCTCGTGGTGCAGACCCAGCTCAGCCACGTTCCGGCCGCTTCCCGGCCGGAGGGCGACGGCGGCCCGGCGATGGGGCTGCGCGAGGCCTTGCAGGACAGTGCCTACCGGGCGGCGCTGTTCTCCAGCTTCGCCAACGGCTGGGCCACGTTCGGGGTACGGATGGCCACGGTCCCGTTGTTCGCCGTGGCGGCGCTGGGCGCCGGAACGGAGTCCGCCGGCTGGGCACTGGCCGTGTTCGCCGCCGGAAATGCCGCGGCGCTGACCATTTCCGGACGGCTCGCGGACAGCCTGGGCCGGAAGCCGATGATGCTGGCCGGCCTGTTGGTCACCGGCACGGCCACGGCGGCCATCGGGTTCACCCACGAGCTGCCCTGGTTCCTCGCGGCATCTGCCGTCGCCGGAATCGGCTCCGGGCTGCTCGGACCGGCGCAGCAGGCAGCCATCGCCGATGTCGTCGGCAATGAACGCTCCGGCGGGCGCGTGCTCGCCGTCTTCCAGATGACCGCGGACAGCGGCGCAATCATCGGTCCCGTGTGCGCCGGGCTGCTGGCGGACCGCCTGGGCTACGGCTGGGCCTTCGGCGTCACCGGCGGCATTCTGGTCGCCTCGGCCGCAGGCTGGCTGCTGGCCCGGGAAACCCTCCGCGACCAGTCCCCGGCGAAATCCTGAGCCCCCTGCCCGGCACCGCGGTCGGCGGGACACCCCGTCCTTGGCTAAGCTGAAAGGGACTTGTCAAAACTTCCGGAGGTACTGCCTTATGGCGCCATTCGACCAATCACCCGGGAATTCAGCTACTCCCGGCCCCGCTGAGCCCGCGAAAGCGGGGAGGAGGAAGCGCGCACGGATCGTTGCCGGCGCCGGACTTGCAGCCGTGGTCGCTGCAACGGCGGTGCTGGTTCCCCTCGCTCTCAGCAGCCCCGCACCAGTTCCGCCAGCCGCATCCGAATCGTCCGCCCAGGCCACCGTCCCGGCGTCCGCCCCAGCTGAAGTGGGACCGCCGGTCACCTACTACGATCAGCCAGGGCCGCCGGCCGGGTCGCCGCAGGAGCCGGTTGAACCGCTCAAGGTGGACGTTTCCACGGACCTGGTGGGCACGTCGCTGACCAAAGGCCTGACGGGAATTTCGCTCGAGGCCACGGACCTGGCCGACCCGGCCCTGGGCGACGACAATGCCTCGATGATCAAGCTGCTGCAGGAAATCGACAAGCCCGTCCTGCGCTTCGGCGGCAACGCGGTGGACCGCAGGTTCTTCTGGACGTCCACCGGTGAGGCGGTCCCGTCCGGTTACAAGGGAGACAAGGCCCACCCTGTGAGGGCCGTAGGACCGGACGACCTGGCCAGAGTCAACAAGCTCCTTGTGGCCGGCGATGCAACCATCAGCCTCACCGTCGACCTGGGCCACTACAACCCGGCACGCGCGGCCGACATGGTCAAGCATGCCTCGGAAATCTTCGGCGACCGGCTGCTCAGCATCACCATCGGCAACGAGCCCAACGGCTTCGTCTTCAACGACGTGAAGACCGGCGGCTACAGCCTGGACCAGTACATCCGGGAACTGAAGGATTACGCCAACGCGATCTACGCTGTGGCCCCCAACGTTCCGATCTCCGGGCCGGGCGCCTACGACTCGAAGTGGTGGCAGCCCTTCGTCGATGCTGACATTCCGCAAAAGAAGATCCTCACGTTCCACAACTACCCGCTCTACAGCTGCGACGGCAGTGACCCCAAGGGCTCGCCCACTATGGGAAACCTGATGAACCGGCTGATGCATGACCGTGCCGCCGACTACCAGCAGTCGGCGCTCAAGGTCGGCCAGGCGGCGGGTCTGGAAACCTGGCTTCCGGAAACCGGGATCGCTGCGTGCCCGGGCTCCAACGAGACCTCGCGCACCCACGCTTCCGCCCTCTGGACCACGGACTACGCCCTCAACGCCGCGCAACTGGGCATTACGAGAATCGGTTTCCACAGCTCGATGCTCACGTGCAAGGGCGGACCCCCGATGTCGGCCATCTGCAGTGGAGGCCCCTACCTGAAGTCCGACGGCCAGATGTCCGGCCGTGCCAACTTCTTCGGCATTTCGATGGTCGCCGAGCTGGAAGGCGGAAAGTTCCTGAAGCTGGACAGCACCGGCGGCGGGCTGATGTACAGCTACGCCCTGCAGAACGCCGACGGCAGCACGACGGTGGTCCTGGTCAACCAGAACAACCCCGAAACGGCCGCCCAGGCCGATGTGACGCTGAACCTGCCGGGCAAGCCCGTGACCGGCACGATGACCCAGCTCAGCGGGCCCAGCTACGGCGCCGAGGACAGCACCGTGATCGACGGGGCCAAGTCGGAACCGACTCCGCTGGCCGAACGCACCACGGTACCGGGCTTCCAGTACAAGTCCGGAACGCAGAATTTCAAGCTGACTGCCGGAACCGTGACGGTGCTGAACTTCACGTACTGACACTCCCCCGCCCCGGCGGTCCCGTCCGGGACTGACCGGCCCGCAACGCAAAGTGCCTCCGTTTCCCGGACAGGGAACGGAGGCACTTTGCGTTGCCAGCTCAGTTCAACAGCTCAGTTCAACGGCTCAGTTCAACAGGGCGTCGACGAAGCCCTCCGCGTCGAAGGGCGCGAGGTCGTCCGCGCCCTCGCCGAGACCGATCAGCTTGACGGGGACGCCGAGGGACTTCTGGATGGCGACGACGATCCCGCCCTTGGCGGTGCCGTCCAGCTTTGTCAGGACGATTCCGGTGATGTTGACCACTTCGGCGAAGACCCGGGCCTGGTTCAGGCCGTTCTGGCCCGTCGTGGCGTCCAGGACCAGCAGCACTTCATCCACTTCGGCGAGCTTTTCGATGACGCGCTTGACCTTACTGAGCTCGTCCATCAGGCCGACCTTGTTCTGCAGCCGCCCTGCCGTGTCAATCATCACGACGTCGACTTCCTGCTCGATGCCGGCCTTGACCGCTTCATAGGCGACCGACGCCGGGTCCGCCCCGTGTACGTCGGACTTGACCGTGGGGACCCCGACGCGCTGCCCCCAGGTGGCCAGCTGCTCGGCGGCAGCGGCGCGGAAGGTGTCGGCAGCGCCCAGCAGCACGTCCTTGTCCTCGGCCACGAGCACGCGGGCGAGCTTGCCCACGGTGGTGGTCTTGCCGACGCCGTTGACCCCGACCACCAGGACGACGGCGGGCTTGTCGCCCTGGCGCTCGACGCGCAGGCTGCGGTCCATCGTCGGATCCACGAGCTTGATGAGTTCCTCGCGCAGCAGGGCCTTGACCTCTTCGGGCGACCGCGTGCCGAGGACCTTGACCCGTTCGCGGAGCGCGTCCACGAGCTGCATGGTCGGTTCGGTGCCGAGGTCGGCCAGCAGGAGGGTCTCCTCCACCTCGTCCCAGACGTTCTCGTCGATCTTGTCCGCGGAGAGCAGCGCCAGCAGGCCCTTGCCGAAGATGTTGTTGGACTTCACGAGCCGTTCCCGCAACCGGGTCAGGCGGCCGGCCACCGGCAGCGGTGTCTCCACCGGGACGGTTTCCAGGCCGGCGACGTCGTCCGGCACCTCGACCGTTTCGAGGCCCTCAAGGTCGGTCTCCCCGGGCGTCCCGCGCTCACGCGCAGGCGCCGCCCGGTCCTCGAGCAGGGTTCCTCCCGCCCGCTGGCCGGGCTCCACGGGATCGTTCTCGTCTCGCGTGCCCGGGTAGTTCGTGATGTTCTTCCGGGTCTTCATAAGCACCGGTATCAGCGCACCGAGGACCACCAGGGCAGCGAGAATGGGCAGGATAATGGGGAGGATGTCGTTCACTCCCCTAGCTTCTCACAAACGCCGAAAGCGGCCGCATGAGGCGCTGAAGGCGCACGCCGTCGTCCGGGACAGCGTAGGTTCAGGCGTCTGCGCCGAGCCGCTGGCTGATGACGGTGGAGACGCCGTCGCCGCGCATGGTGACACCGTAGAGCGCGTCGGCGACTTCCATGGTGCGTTTCTGGTGCGTGATGACAATCAGCTGGCTGGATTCGCGCAATTCCTCGAAGATGGTGATCAGCCGGCCCAGGTTGGTGTCGTCCAGGGCGGCCTCCACCTCATCCATGACATAGAACGGTGAGGGCCGGGCCTTGAAGATCGCCACGAGCAGGGCCACGGCTGTCAGCGACCGTTCACCGCCGGAAAGCAGCGAGAGCCGCTTGATCTTCTTGCCGGCCGGTCGGGCCTCTACCTCGATGCCCGTGGTGAGCATGTCCGACGGGTCGGTGAGGACCAGCCGTCCCTCGCCGCCGGGGAACAGCCGGGCGAAAACGCGGACAAACTGCGCCGAGGTGTCCGCGAACGCTTCGGCAAAGACCTTCTGGACGCGGTCGTCGACCTCCTTGATGATGTCCAGCAGATCCTTGCGGCTGGACTTGAGGTCCTCCAGCTGGGTGCTCAGGAACTGGTGGCGTTCCTCCAGGGCGGCGAACTCCTCCAGGGCCAGGGGATTGACGCGGCCCAGGGCGGAGAGGTCACGTTCGGCCCGCTTGAGCCTTTTCTCCTGCTCGTCCCGGACGAAGGGTTTGCCGTCGACGATTTCGCGGCCTTCCTCATCCACCGGGGCGCGCAGGGCGGCCCATTTGTCCGCGGATTCCCCCGCGGGCAGGGGCACGGGCCGGTCCGGGCCGTAGTCGGCCACGAGCTGGTCCGCGGTGAGCCCCAGTTCCTGCACGCTCCTGAGTTCGAGGGCCTCGATCCGGAGCCGCTGCTGCGCACGGGCCAGTTCGTCGCGGTGCACGGAGTCCGTCAGTTCCGCCAGCTCGCGGGCCAGGGCATCGTTGCCGGTGCGGACCTCGGCTAGTTCACGGTCCATCTGTTCGCGCCGTTCTTCAGCGTTGTCGCGTTCCTGGCTTGCGAGCTCGACCGATACGTCGATGTAGCCGATCACCTGCTCCACCGCGGCGGAGACGGCAGCAGCGCGCTGGGCCTGGAGCCGGCGTCGTCGGGCGCGTTCCGCGGCGTCCTCGCGGGCGCGGCGTTCGGTGGCGGCGGCACGTTCGAGCGCGGCCGCCCGGTTGCGGGTGGCGGTGAACTGTTCCTCGCCGCTGCGCAGGGCGAGCCGCGCCTCCATTTCGGCGTTGCGGGCCAGCGAAGCGGCCAGCGCCAGGGCATCGCGCTGCTCCGCGGAGGGTTCCTCCTCGGCGGGCGCCTCCTGCGCGGCGGCCAGCCTGGCTGCCACGGCTTCGAGGGCCTCCTGTTCGCCGGCGATGTTCGCCTCGGCCCTGGCCAGGGACGCGGTCAGCCGTTCGCTTTCGCCGACGGCGCTGCGCAGCACGGAATTGAGGTGACCCAGCCGCTCGGCCACGGCCGCGAGCCGGGCGTCCGAGTCGTGGAGTTTCTCCAGGGCGGCGTCGGCGCGGTCCTGCGCCTCGGCCTTCCTGGCCTGCGCGGCGGACAGCGCGAAGCGGTTCCGCTCCAGCGCGGCGGTCACCGTGGCCAGCTGTGCGGCGGCGTCGTCGACGGCGGCCTGGACCTCGAGCAGGGACGGTGCCTTGGCGGATCCGCCGCTGACCGTCACGGCGGTGATGACGTCCCCGGACCTGGTGACGGCCGTCAGCCCGGGCCGCTCCGTGACCAGTTGCGCGGCGGCGGCGAGATCGTCAACGACGGCGATGCCGGCCAGCAGGGCGGAGAGCGGCAGGGCGGAGAGCGGCAGCCCGGACGCTGCCTCCGGGGATGCGGCGGTGACCAGGCCGGACGCCCAGCGCGCCCCGGCCGGCAAGGCGGCGCCGGCTTGTGTGACGTCCGCCAAGCCGGCGTCCGCCGGTGCGGCGTCCGCCTTCGCTGCGCCGGGACGGCCGCGGGTCTCCGGTGGCCCGGCGAGCAGCAGCGAGGCGCGGCCGGCGTCGTCGTCCTTCAGCCGCTGGACCGCGGCGGCGGCGGCCTCCGCGTCCTGCACCACGACGGCGTCCGAGGACGCGCCGAGCGCGGCGGCGATGGCGGCCTCGAAGCCGTTCTCCACCGTGATCATTCCGGCCAGCGCTCCGAGGACGCCGGGCAGCCCGGCGCCGAGCACATGGCCGGTGCCGTCCTTGCGGTTCAGGCCGAGCTGCAGGGCATCGCGGCGCGCCACCAGCGCACCGCGTTCCCGTTCACCCTCGCGCCCGGCCGCCTTCAGCGCGTCGATTTCCACGGTGGCGGCGTCGAGGGCCGCACTGGCATCCTCGTAGTCGGCGTCGAGGGTCTCCTCGCCGTCCTCCACCCCGGCCACCTGGGATTCCAGGGCGGTGAATTCGCTCTGGGCGTGCCGGCGGCGCTCCTCCCCTGCCTTCTGCGATTCGCGGAGCCGGCCGAGTTCCGCCTGCGCGGACTCGACGCGGGAGCGTGCGGCGCCGACCTGGCCGGCGAGTTTCGCCAGGCCCTCCCGCCGGTCAGCGGCTGCACGGAGCAGTGCCGCGAGCCGCCTGTCCTCGGCGGCGGCCGCGTTCTCCGCCTCCTGCTTGGCGGCGGCAGCGGCGCCGAGCGCTTCGCGCCGGTCCAGGATCTGCTGCTCCAGCGCGGCTTGTTCCTCGCGGACCCGGGCGGCCTGCCGGTCCAGCTGATCCGGGTCCCGTCCGGTGTCCGGAACGGCGTCTGCGGCTCCCAGCAGGCGGCGGCGTTCCTCGGCAAGGGACCCGAGGGACCGCAGCCGTTCCCGTCCGGCCGAGAGCTGGTACCAGTTGTCCCGGGCGGCGTTCAGCGTCGGGGTCGCCTCGGCGGCGAGCCGCTCCAGGCCGGCCTGGCGCTGCCGGCCATGTTCGAGCCCGTGTTCGACGACGGCGCGGCGCGCCTTGAGGGCTGATTCGTCCGCGACGTCCTGCGCCAGCGCGGACTGCAGCTGGACGAGATCGTCGGCGAGGAGGCGGGAGCGGGCATCGCGGACTTCGAACTGGACGGTCTGCGCACGCCGGGCCACCGCCGCCTGCTTGCCCAGCGGGGTCAGCTGCCGCCGGATTTCACCGGTGAGGTCGCTCAGCCGCTGCAGGTTGGCCTGCATGGCTTCGAGCTTGCGGACCGTTTTTTCCTTCCGGCGCCGGTGCTTGAGGATGCCCGCGGCCTCTTCGATGAAGCCGCGCCGGTCCTCAGGCGTGGCATGCAGGACCTTGTCCAGCTGCCCCTGCCCCACGATGACGTGCATTTCCCGGCCCAGGCCGGAGTCGGAGAGGAGCTCCTGGATGTCCAGCAGCCGGCAGCCGGCCCCGTTGATGGCGTACTCCGAGCCGCCGGTCCGGAACAGGGTGCGGGAGATCGTGACTTCGCTGTAGTCGATCGGCAGGGCGCCGTCGCTGTTGTCGATGGTCAAGGAAACGTGGGCGCGGCCCAGCGGCGGGCGCCCGGAGGTCCCGGCGAAGATGACGTCTTCCATCTTGCCGCCGCGGAGCGTCTTGGCCCCTTGCTCCCCCATCACCCAGGCCAGGGCGTCCACGACGTTGGACTTCCCCGAACCGTTGGGGCCGACCACGGCGGTGACGCCTGGCTCGAATTCGAAAGTCGTCGCCGAAGCGAAAGACTTGAATCCCCGGACGGTCAGGCTTTTGAGGTGCAAGTGCTTCGGAACTCCTTCAGGAACGGCGGCTGCGTGCCGTGGATCTACGTGCTCAATCTACCGCGTGGGCCAGGGAAATCCGCGGATTTGCGGGCCGCGGGGCCAGGCCTGGCGGCCCGCCTACCAGCGGCCGTTGCGGGGCCTGGGCTGGCAGACGGGGCAGGTGTAGGAGGACCGGTTCATGAACTGTTCGCGCTTGAGCAGGCTCACCAGGCCGGCGGCCGCACAGCGTTTGCATTCCTGCCCCACGCGCCCGTAGGCGTTGAGGGACCTGTCGAAGTAGCCCGAGGCGCCGTTGACGTTGAGGTAAAGCGAATCGAAGCTTGTTCCGCCGGCGGCCAGGGCATCCGTCATGACCTCGCGGGCGGCGTCCAGCAGCCGCGCGGCGTCCGACCGGCGCAGGGTGTCGGTGGGGCGGGCGTAATGCAGCCGGGCCCTCCAGAGGGACTCGTCCGCATAGATATTGCCGATTCCCGAGACGAGCCCCTGGTCCAGCACAGCGCGCTTGAGGCCGGTCTTCCGGGCCCTGAGCCGGCGGTAGAACTCCTCGAAGGAGAAGTAAGGGTCCAGCGGGTCGCGGGCGATGTGGGCGGCTTCCTCGGCGATCAGCGGGAGCGGGGTTTCCGCGAGTCCGCCGGGGCCGCCGTCGGCCGTGGCGATGAGCGAGGTGAGGAACAGCCCGCCGAAAATGCGCTGGTCCACGAAGCGGAGCTCCTCCGGCATGCCCTCGGCCGGGCTCAGGCGCAACCGCACCTTCAGGTGCTTTTCGTCCGGAACGCCGCCGTCCTGCATCAGCAGCTGCCCGGACATGCCCAGATGGGCCATCAGTGCCACACCGGGCCCGGTCGGGACGGCCAGCCCGGCTGCTGTAGGTCCGGCCGCGGCGGTGCCGTGAGGAGTATCGGTGAGCGGCATCCACAGGAACTTCCCGCGGCGCACCACATCCAGCACCCGGGCACCTTCGAGGTTGCCGGCGAAGTCCTCGGGACCGAGCGCGTGCCGGCGGACGGAGCGCGGATCCACCACGTCAACGGAGGTGATGGTCCGGCCCCGGACCCAGCTCACGAGGCCGCGGCGGACAACTTCAACCTCGGGCAGTTCAGGCACGGCAGGTGCCCTAGCTGCCGGTCTGGTTCTGCAGCAGCTGCGGTTCCGACGGCGTTCCGGGAGCGGGCTGCGTGGGGGCGGAAAGCCGGCGCCATGCGTCCGCGGCCGCTTCCTGCTCGGCTTCCTTTTTGGAATTGCCGGAGCCGGTGCCGTAGTCGTTGCCGCCGATCCGCAGCACGGCCTCGAACGTCCGCGCATGGTCCGGCCCGGAGCCCTCCACCGCGTAGTTGATGGTCCCGAGCTGGCGGCTGGCCGCGAGCTCCTGGATGCTGGTCTTCCAGTCGGTGCCGGCGCCGAGCGCGGCAGCGTCCTTCAGCAGCGGACCGATCAGGCGCATCACCAGCTGGCGTGCCGTTTCGATGTCGTTGGAGACGTACGTGGCGCCTATCAGTGCCTCCACGGTGTCCGCAAGGATGGAGGCCTTGTTCTTGCCTTCGGTGAGCTTTTCGCCCTGTCCGAGGTAGATGTAGTCACCGAGGCCGATGCTCCGGCCGATGCCGGCGAGGGCCCGGGTGCTGACGACGGCGGAGCGGCGCTTGGCCAGGTCCCCTTCGGGCAGCGTGGGGTTGTCCCGGTACAGCGCATCGGTGACGGAGAAGCCCAGGATGGAGTCACCCAGGAACTCGAGCCGTTCGTTGGTGGGAATGCCGCCGTTTTCGTAGGCGTAGGAACGGTGTGTGAGCGCAAGACGAAGCGTCCCGGCGTCAATAGTGACACCGAGACGCTTCAGAAGCTCTTCAGTTGAAGACATCTTATTCAGCCAGTTGGCGGATTAGACGTCTGCGACCTTGCGGCCCTTGTATTCAAGGAACAGCGCGGTGCCAGCCGAGTCGGTAACGACCTTTGCCTGGTGCGGCAGGCTGTAGGTGACCTGGCCGTTCTCGACAGTCTTCACCAGGTGGGGGGCAGTTGCCTTCCACTGGGAGCGGCGGGCGCGGGTATTCGAGCGAGACATTTTCCGCTTCGGGACAGCCACGGCTAACTCATTTCTCTCTAGAAAAACACTTACAAATCAGTTTTGCCGGTCAGGCTTAGCCAAGTCAGCTAGGGCAGCCCAGCGAGGATCAACGACCTCGTGGTGATGCCCCGGCTCGTCTTCCAGGCGTACTCCGCATTCGGAGCAAAGGCCCTGGCAGTCTTCCCGGCACACCGGCTGGAACGGCAGCATGGTTACAACTGCGTCCCGCAACACCGGCTCAAGATCGATCAGATCGTGCTCGACTCGACGTTGCTCTTCTTCGTCTTCTTCGTCGGAGAATTCAGCATCCTCGTAGAAGAAAAGTTCTTGCACATTGACCTCGAGGTCATACGCAAGGGGATCCAGGCATCGGCCGCATTCGCCAGTTACTTCGACGTTTGCGGTTCCTGATACCAGAATTCCTTCGTGTACGGCCTCCAGCCGCAGGTCCAGCCCGACATCCGAGCCTTCCTGCACGCCAATGAGCGCCACACCAAGATCACCTGGTGCGGGTACATGTTCCGTCAGCGTCCGCATGCTTCCCGGACTGCGTCCGAGGTCCTTGACGTCGAACGCCAAGGGCGAACTAGCATCTCGTTTAATGAGAACTCCTGTTGAACATATGACCGACGTACTATCTTAGCCTGATCTGCCGGACGGACTCAAACCGGTGGACAGGTCTCCGGTTCGCACCGCAGGCCAGCCCCGGTGAGGGCCGCGCAACCGGCAGCAGGCCGCCGAGTACCGATCCAGCTTACCCCTTACGCCCCTGATCCTGGACAGGCTCGCCCCCGTGCAGCCGTTTCAGCACCGAACGGGGCACGAACTCCGAAACATTGCCGCCGAGGGTGAAGACTTCCTTGATCAGGGTGGACGACAGGTGCAGGTAATGCGCTTCGGCCGGAAGGAACACCGTTTCGACGCCGGTGAGTTGCCGGTTCATGGTGGCCATCGGCAGCTCGTAGTCAAAGTCCGAGGAGGAGCGCAGACCCTTCACGATGGCGGACACGCCCCGCTGCCGGCAGTACTCGGCCAGCAGGCCCTCGCCCACGGGCTCCACCACGATGCCCTGGAGGGAGGCGAGGGTCTCCCTGGCCATCTCGATCCGCTCGTCCAGGCTGAAGCGGTACTTCTTCGCGTAGTTCGTGGAGACCGCCACGATGACCTCGTCAAAGAGGCCGGAGGCTCTGGCAATGACTTCCAGGTGTCCATTGTGGATGGGGTCGAAGGAGCCCGGGCATACGGCGCGTCTCATGCTCCGAACCTACCGTATCCGCGCCGCGGTGCGGGATACCATGACTGAATGTCAGCAACTCACCAGCAGCTCCCGTGGCAGCGGGCTGCCACCGGCGCCAACCTGCTCTCCGCCCAGGGCACCCTGGGCGTCACGATTTTCGAGGAAATGACCACCCTGGCCCTGCAAACCGGCGCCATCAACCTGGGACAGGGTTTCCCGGACGAGGACGGGCCGGCGGAGATCAAGGCCGCCGCCCAGGCCGCGATCGCCGCGGGCTACAACCAGTACGCACCGGGCAAGGGCATCATTGAGCTCCGCGATGCGATCTCCCTCCACCAGGAACGGTTCTACGGCCTGACCCCGGACCCGCAGACCGAAATCATCGTCACAACCGGCGCCACCGAGGCCATTGCCGCCGCGCTGCTCGCCCTCGTGGGCCCCGGCGACGAGGTCCTCACCTTCGAGCCGTTCTACGATTCCTACGGTGCCATCATCGGGCTCTCCGGCGCCCGCCACGTCACCGCCCCGCTGCTGGCGCCGGATTTCATGCCGGACCTGGATGCACTCGAGGCGGCGTTCAACAACCGCACCAAGGTGGTGCTGGTCAACAACCCGCACAACCCGACCGGAGCCGTGTTCCCCCGCGAGGTGCTGGAGCGCGTCGTCGAGCTGGCCACAAAATACGACGCCGTCATCGTCACCGACGAGGTCTACGAGCACCTCACCTTCGGCGTCCGCCACATCCCGATCGCCACACTGCCCGGCGCGGCCGAGCGCACGCTCACCATTTCCTCGGCCGGAAAGACGTTCTCCTTCACCGGCTGGAAGATCGGCTGGCTGAGCGGCCCGGAGCACCTTGTCGCTGCCGCCCGGACGGTCAAGCAGTTCCTCAGCTACAGCTCGGGAACACCGTTCCAGGGTGCCATCGCCGTGGGCCTCGGCCTGCCGGACGAGTTCTACGCCGGGATCGCCGACACCCTCCAGCTCAAGCGGGACATTCTCAGCGCGGGCCTCCGCGCGGCCGGACTGGACGTCTTCACCCCGCAGGGGACGTACTTCGTCAATGTGGACACCGCGCCGCTGGGCATCTCCGACGCGGTGGACCTGGCCCGCCGGCTGCCGGCGCTCGTCGGCGTCGCAGCCATCCCGGTTCCGGTCTTCTGCCACCCGGAAGGGGCCGAGCGCACGCGCAGCCTGCTGCGGTTCGCGTTCTGCAAACGGATCGACGTCCTGCAGGAGGCCGCCGAGCGGATCGCAACGCTGCGGGACAGGCTCTAGGGTGGCCGATACACCGGCTGCGGTCTCGCGCTTCCTGCGGACCACCGGCCAGCACGCCACGATCGAGCCCGATGAATTCACCGAGGGCGGCTTCGTGCTCAGCATCGGCGGCGCCGAGCAGTCCCACGTGAACCTCGCGGACCCCTCGGACATTTTCTATGAATACCTGCGCCGGATCGGGCACGTCGTGGACCTCGCGGCGCCGTGGGGTGAACCCGTCACCGCCCTCCACCTCGGCGCCGGGGCGCTCACGCTGGCCCGCTACGTCCAGGCGACCCGGCCCGGCTCCGAGCAGTACGCCGTGGAGCTGGAGCGTGAGCTGCTGGACTTCGTGCTGGACCGGCTCCCCCTGCCCGACGGGACCCGGCTGCACACGCTGATCGGCGACGCCCGGGATGCCCTGGCCGGGTTGCCTCCGCAGCTGCGCTTCGACGTCGTGATCCTGGACATCTTCTCCGGCCCCGAGGCGCCGGTGCATCTTGCCTGCACCGAGTTCTACCGGGAGGCCGCGGCGACGCTGACCCCGCGCGGGGTGCTGATCGTCAATGTGGGCGATGAGCCCGGGCTGACCCTGGTCCGGAGCCAGGTGGCGGCGCTGCGCCGGGCGATGGCGGACGTGTCGGCGTTCGCGGAGTCCGGCATGTTCAGCGGCCGGTATCCCGGCAACATCATCCTGACCGGGACGCAGGGGCCATGGCCGGAGGCGTGGACCGCGGCGCTCACCGCCCGCGGTCCCCACCCGGCCAAAGTGCTCGTCGGCGTCGGCCTGGACGAGCTCTCGGATTAGCTTCCGTTCTCCGGCTGCTCGCCCGGGAGGACATGTCCAGTCTTCGCGCCCGGGACCGGACATAACCGGAATATGTCCATCCGCCGACCCCGGCGCGGGACATGTCCAGGGTCCGGGCGGCAGGCCCGGACCAGTGGCACGCCCAGACCAGTGGCACGCCCGGTTCCAGGGCACCGGGAGGACATGCCCAGTCTTCGCGCCCGGGACCGGACATAACCGGAATATGTCCATCCGCCGACCCCAGCGCGGGGCATGTCCAGGCCCCGCCGGCAGGCCCGGACCAGTGGCACGTCCGGTTCCAGGGCCCCGGGAGGAGATGTCCACTCCTCGCGCCCGGGACCGGACATAACCGGAATATGTCCATCCGCCGACCCCAGCGCGGGGCATGTCCGGGCTCCGCCGACCCCGGCGCGGAGCATGTCCGGGCTCCGCCGACCCGGACTCCGGCGGCACGTGCGGTGGCTCCCCCGGGGAACCGGGCTACTCCCCGTCCTCGAGCGCTTCGGCCACGTCTGCTTCCGGGACTTCCGGCACGCCCGGTTCGGCGAACCAGAGCCGGGTCTCGCCGTACTTCCGCTCCGCGAACCGCTCCATTCCCTCCGGCCACCCCGGTTCGGGGGTCCGAGACGAGCGTTCCACGACGACGACGGCGCCCTCCGCGAGGTGCGGTGCGAGTTTGGCCAGCACCTCGGCCAGCGCCGGTTCCTCCAGCGGGTAGGGCGGGTCGAGGAAGACGAGGTCCCAGCGGGCGTCGTCCGCGGTCCGGTCCAGGAACGACTCGACCTTGGAGCGGTGCACGGAGACGACCTTGCGGCGCGCGACCGTGTTGACGAGGTCCGCGTTGCGCTGGCAGACCTCACTGGCCCTGGCATCGAACTCCACGAGGTCCACCGTTTCGGCGCCGCGGCTGGCACTTTCCACGCCCAGCGAACCGGAGCCGGCGTAAAGGTCCAGGACGCGGGCATCCGCCACGACCTCGAAGGCATCCAGGCGGGAAAAGAGTGCTTCCTTGACGCGGTCCGTAGTGGGCCGCGTGAGCGATCCGGGGACGCTGACCAGCGGCATGCCGCCCGCGGCGCCGGCGATGATGCGGCTCATCGCCGCGCCCCAGTGGATGCGTGGATTCTGTTAGCCGCGTTCAAGGAACGCCTCCTTTTCGGGGTTGAGGTAGTCGTCGATCGCCCCGGCGAGCTCCGGGTGGGCCGCGAGCGACGGGTCGGCCGCCACAATCCGCTGCGCGTCCTGCCGCGCCCGGGCGATGATGTCCTCGTGTTCGAGCACCCGCAGGAGCTTTAGCGTGGACCGGCCGCCCGACTGGGAGGCCCCCAGGATGTCGCCCTCGCGGCGCAGCTTGAGGTCCTCCTGGGAGAGTTCGAACCCGTCGGTCGTGGCAGCGACGGCCTCCAGCCGCCGGCGGCTGGGATGGCCGGGCTCCAGCGTGGTGACGAGCAGGCAGGTCCCGGGCAGGCCGCCGCGGCCCACCCGGCCGCGGAGCTGGTGCAGCTGGGAAATGCCGAATCTGTCCGCGTCGAGGATCACCATGAGCGTGGCGTTGTGCACGTCGACTCCGACCTCGATCACGGTGGTGGAGACCAGCAGCTTGGTCTCGTTGGCGGTGAACGATGCCATCGTCCCGGACTTGAGCACCGGGTCCTGGCGGCCGTGCAACGGCGCGAGCGGAACCCCCGCCAGCGCCGGCTCGTCCCGGAGCTGCTCGACGACTCCGGTCACCGAGGCCAGCTCACGGGAGCCGTTGTCCCCCTCGAGGTCGGCGGCGGACGGTTCGGCTTCGCCGGGACTGAAGTCGCCGTCGTCGTCGGTGCCGATCCTGGGGCAGACGACATAGACCTGGTGGCCGGCGTCGATCTCCTCCCGGGAGCGGGACCAGATGCGCCCGGCCCAGCCGGGGTTTTCCGCGAGCCCGACGACGTGCGTGGTGATCGGCGCCCGACCCGCCGGGAGCTCATCCAGGACGGAGGTTTCGAGGTCGCCGAACACCGTCATGGCCACGGTCCGCGGGATCGGGGTGGCGGTCATAACCAGCAGGTGCGGAGGCTTGCTGGCCTTGGACCGCAGCAGGTCGCGTTGTTCCACGCCGAAGCGGTGCTGCTCGTCCACCACGATCAGGCCCAGGTCATAGAAGGAGACGTTCTCGCTCAGCAGGGCGTGGGTGCCGATCACGATCCCGGCCGTTCCGGAGGCGGCGTCGAGCAGGGCCTGCTTCCGCGCCGCGGTGGGCATGGACCCGGTCAGCAGCGTGACCTGCACGGCGTCGGAGCCGAAGCCGCCGAGCAGGCCGTCCCGGGACAGCGGGCCGAGCGTGCGGCGGATCGATTCGAAGTGCTGCGCGGCGAGGACCTCGGTCGGGGCCAGCAGGGCGGCCTGTCCGCCGGCGTCGACCACCTGCAGCATGGCGCGCAGGGCCACGATCGTCTTTCCGGAACCCACCTCACCCTGCAGCAGCCGGTTCATCGGCGAGTCCTGGGCCAGCTCCTCGGCAAGGGTCTTGCCGACGGCGGACTGGCCGGCGGTCAGCGTGAACGGCAGCTGGCGGTCGAAGGCGGGCAGCAGGCCGCCCGGGGCGGGGCGGCGGGCGGTGGCTTCCTCGGCGGCGAGCTGCGCGCGGCGCCGGGCCAGGGCGGACTGGAGCACCAGGGCTTCCTGGTAGCGGAACCGGTCGCGGGCGCGCTGCCAGTCCGGGTGCGTCTGCGGGGCATGGATGAGCCGGTAGGCGTCCGCGACGGGCAGGAATTTCCCCCGGGCGGCAATCTCCGCGGGCAGCGGGTCCGTCAGGTTCTCCAGCTCGGCGGTGTCCAGGAGGGTGGCAATGACCTTCTGGATGGACCAGCTGGTCAGCCGGGCGGTGGCCGGATACACCGGGATGGGCATGGCCGCGCGCTTTTCCGGATCCATCCCGGGGATATCGGGGTCCTCGTCGAGCAGCTGGAAATCCGGGTTGGTCAGCCCGAGCGAGCCGCCGTAGCGCGTGACCTTGCCCGAAAACATGGCCCGTCGGCCCGGCTGGAGCTCGGCCTTGGCCCGGAAGCCGTTGAAGAAGCTCACCTTGAGGGTGCCCGGCAGGCGGGCGCCCGGGGACCGCACGGCACCGCCGGCGGCACCGGCTCCCCCTGCGTCGTCGGAGATCACGACCTCGGTCAGGGAACCGCGGCGCGTCCGCATGGACCGGGTGCTGCTGGAGAGCACCCGAGCGATGAGCGTCACTTCCTCGTCCAGCGGGACTTCACTGATCGGGGTCAGCTCGCCGCGGTTGAGGTAGCGGCGCGGGAAATAGTTCAGGAGACCGCCGACGGTGGTGATGCCCAGGTGTTTCTCGATGACCGCCGCGGAGCGCTTGCCGATCCGGCGCTCGAGCCCCAGGTCCAGTTCAGCGTTCATGTCCGGCGGGGTCCAGGGGTTCGGATCCGGTGCTGTCACGTCCGCGCCCGCCGGCGGCGGTATCCAGGACCTCAAATTCACGCGGCACGGCGAGCTCGCTGACGGACAGGTCCGAAGGGTCGCCGAGTGAACGGATCAGCGCCACGGCCGGCTCGGCGTCGGGAACGTGGAGGTGGACCCGCCAGCGGTACTGCCCGGACCCGTCGGCCGCACGGTCGACCTGGCTCATGATGACGGAGTCGCCCAATTCATCGAGCCGCTGGCGCATCATGGCGGCATCCAGCGGGGAGAGTGAGATGGTGCACATCACTTCCACGCCCTCGTCCCGGGGCATCCCGGCGTGGATGTGCGGGTCCTGGACGTCGTAGCCGTGCAGGCCGTCGAGGAGTTCGCTCTGCAGTTCCTCGCCCAGGACGGCGGACCGCAGGCAGTCCAGGATCAACAGCATCCCGACCCCGCCGGCGTCCACCACATGGGCGGCGTGCAGGGCGTCGAGCTGGTCCTCGGTCCGCACCACCGCGGCCAGGGCCGCTTCGACGGCCGCGTCCAGTGCCAGCCCCAGGGTGTGGTTGCTGTCGTCGCCGTCGTGGGCGGAGTCCACGGCGGCGGCGGCGCGGGCGGCTGCTTCCATGACGGACAGCATGGTTCCCGGCACGGGGTCGCTCAGTGCGGACCACGCCCTGATCTGGGCCCGGTTGAGGGCTGCGGCCAGCAGCGGCCCGCTGAGCCGGGTGTGGCCAGACAGAGGCTCAGCGGCGGCGCAGAGGAAAACAGCGAACAGGGTCCCGGAGTTGCCGCGCGCGTGCTCCATGGCGGCCTGGCCGGCCTGGGCCAGCACCGCGCCGACGTCGTTCTGGGCCGGGCCGGTCCCGGCGATGCGCTGGGCCGGGTCCGCGCTGACCAGCGGCATGGAGGCGGTGTGCGTGCCCTCCGGGCCTGAGCCCGCGGCTGCATCCGCGGCTTGCACGGCGTGCGCCGCCGCCCTGGCCGTCAGGTAAAGGTTGGTGCCCGTGTCGCCGTCGGCGACCGGGAAGATGTTGATGGCGTTCAGGCGGTCGCTGTGGTTCCCTAGCGTTGTTTCTGCCTTGCCCAACCACCGCTTCATCGCTTGCGCGTTGGCGGTAATCCTAGTCTGCAAAGTGATCCCATCCCACAGAGTCAGCGGGCCTGCCCGCGATCTTGACGCCCGTGCTGTCCATTGGTGCAGGGGCCTCCACCGAGCCTATCGCAGTGAAACCGGGTGGCAGCCGAAGGCCTGCGGGGAATGTGGCCAGCAGTCCGTGGTCTTCCCCGCCGCCCAGGACCCAGGCCATCGGTTCGGTGCCCAGCAGTCCGGCGGCCGGCAGCAGCGGCACGGCGAGGGACCTCAGCGCGGCGGGGTCAAGGTTGAGCACTGCGCCGCTGGCGGCCGCCAGCCGGCCGCCGTCCCGCACCAGGCCGTCGGAAATGTCCATCATCGCCGTGGCTCCGGCCTGCCGCGCCAGCGGGCCGGCGGCGAGCGGCGGCCGGGGCCGGCATTGGGTGTCCATCAGGACCCGCTGTTCCCCGCTGAGCGAGTGGACGGGAACCCCGGACTCGAGCAGGGCAAGGCCGGCGGCGGCCCGGCCGACGGTTCCGGCCAGGGCCAGGGTGTCCCCCGGGCGCGCGCCGGACCGCAGCACCGGATCCCCGCCGTCCAGGCTCCCCAGGATCGCGACGCTCACCGCCAGTTCCCGGCCCCGGCCCAGGTCGCCGCCGGCCACGGCACAGTCCGGGGCGCCGAGCCCGCGGAGGCCCGCTGTCAGTCCGTCCGCGAAGTCCTCCACCCAGGCGACGGCGGTCGCGGGCGGCATGGTAAGGCTCACCACCAGGGAGGTGGCGCGGGCTCCCATCGCGTTGATGTCGCTGAGGTTCTGCGCGGCGGCCTTCCAGCCAACGTCGTACCCGCTGGTCCGGTAACCGTTGTTCCACTCGAGCCGGAAGTCCTGGTCCTCCACCTGGGTGTCGATGCTGATCACCGTGCGGCCGTCCGGCGCCGCCACGATCGCGGCGTCGTCCCCGGGCCCCAGCAGGACCGCGGCGTTCACGTCAGGGCCCCGGTTGAGGCGGGGAAAGATCCGTTCGAGGAGTTCGGACTCGGAGAGGCCGGCCACGGTCAGGAAAGCGTTCGATTCGGACGCTTGCGGAAGAAGGGGTTGAGGCTCGGTCGATTCAGGCACAGCCCTACGCTACCGCGGTGCTGCGACACGGCCCGGCCGGCCGGCGCCATTACCCGGCAACTCCAGCTAGTAGGTGGTCCGGAGGCAGCCGAACTGGGTGTTTCCCGCCGAAAGCCCCGCCACGCCCAGACCCCATGCGCACACGGTGTAAGTTCCACGCTTCACAACAGGGATGGACACCTTGTAGCCGTGGTTGCCCGGGACCTGGAAGATGCTGTTGACGTCCGCCCGGGCGCGGTTGGCCACGTGGGCGGTCCCCTTCGTCGTGCCGTCCGGATACGTCACGTAGAGGTGGACCGGAACACTGGCCGCGGCCATGCCGGGATCGAGGCCCCAGCCGCTGGCGATGATCGCGGAGCCGGTTCCGCCGAGCTGGACCTTGGCCGAGTCCAGAAAACCTACCGGCGCCGGAGTCGCCGCGACCGTCACGGACTGGCAGCCCAGCAGGCTGTTGCCCAGCGGGAACGGGCTGACGGCAAGGCCGTAGGCGCAGATACGGTAGTTCCCCGGCTTCTTGACCGGCACGGAGACACGGTAGCCGTGTTTTCCGGTGCTTCCCATGACCCGGTTCACGTCGTCCCGGACTTGGTTGGCGGTGTGGGCTGAGCTCCTGGTGGTCCCGTCCGGTCCGGTGACGTAGAGGTGGACCGGGATCGAGGCGGCCGGCGTGCCGGCGTCCAGGGCCCAGCCGCTGACGGTCACGCTCGCCGCCCTGGCGTCGGTCTTCGGCACGGCACTGTCCAGATAACCCGCCGGGGCCGGTGTGGTCTGCGGCCTGACCGTCCTGCAGCCCAGCAGGCTGTTCCCCTGGGTGAAGCGGCTGACCGCCAGGCCGTAGGCGCAGACCTTGTACTGGCCGCCGGCCGTCACGGGGATGTCCGTGCTGAAGCCGTGGCTGCCGGTCACGCGCATGACCTGGTTCACGTCCGGCCGGCTCTTGTTGGCGGTGATCGCCTGGGAGGTTGTCCTGCCGGCCGGGTCTGTCACGTAGATGTGGACCGGGATGGAAGCCGTGGGCGTGCCGGGGTCATAGCTCCAGCCGAGCGCCCGGAGCACCGTGACGCCGTTGGCTTTGACCAGGCTGAGCGAGTCGAGGAAGCCTGCGGGCGGCGCGGAGCCCTGGAGTGTCAGGGACCGGCAGCCCAGATCGGCCGTTTCCACGCTGCCCAGTGCGTACACGCAGACCCGGTAGACACCGGCGGCGGTCAGGTTGAAGGAGCGGGAGAAGCCGTGGTTGCCCGTGACGGCCATGACCTTGTTCACGTCCGCACGCGGCTGGTCCGCGGTCAGGGGGTAGCCGGTCCGTACGCCTGCCGGCGTCGTCACGTAAATGTGGACCGGGGAGGACTCGGATGATTTGGCCCGGTCATAGGCCCAGCCGCTGACGTTGAGGGTCGCTCTGTCCCCGGCGCGGGTGATGGCGGCCTTCTCGGTGTATCCGACGGCGGGGGCGCCCGGCGGGCGGATTGTCACGGTGGCGGCGGTGTTGCTGACCGAATTGATCGCGACTTTTGTGCCGGCGTGCGTGGTGAACGTCTGGCCGGCCTGCCACGCCTGGGTGTTGCTGTAGTAGCCGGCGAAGGGACGGGTGTTCGGCGGCAGCAGGATGGAGGAATTGCCGCCGCCCTGCTGGGTGATTTTCACGCCGCGGTTTCCGTTCTGCGCGATCACGCTGTCGTAGCCCACCGGCGTGCGAAGTTCCAGGTAATAGACCTCCCCGGACTTGGGGTCGGTGAATTTAGCGGCCCGGTTGGCTCCGCTGCCGGCCCAGGGCCGAAGGGTCACGCTCCGGGGCGAGGAGACCGTGCCAAGGTTGGCGATTTCGTCGCCGTTGCCGAACCGCCCCATTTCCCAGAAGCTGGCACTGATGACCGGCATGACGTCAAAGTGGGAAATGCCCATCAGGTCCACGTTGTCGCCGTAGGGCCTGATGCTGCAGGTGGAGTCGGCGAAACCGGCGAACGGTCCGGACGCCACGTCGGCGACGCCGCTGCCGCACTGGAGGCTGTTCGCGTGGTCCATGCCGAGCGCATGGCCGAACTCATGGGCCAGGACGGGCGTGGTCAGCCTGCTCTTCTGCGGCATCACGATCCGGCCGCCGATGTTGCCGTTGCTGTATGTCATGCCGGCGGCACCGTTGTTCAGGTAGGCCCCCGGAACAAACAGCACCAGGGCGGTATAGGGATCCTGCCTCCAGCCAAGCTCGGCCGTCACGATGTCGGCGATAACGCCGGGAGACTGCGTGGACCGGGCCGCGGATTTATGCAGCGTCCTGGTCTCGACCAGGGTGATGTCCACCCGGCCCGAGGTCGCGTTCCGCCAGTAATTCTTGGAGGCGCTGATGGACGCCTTAGCAGCGTCCATGGGCACGGCAGCATCGGTTGTCGCTGCGGACTTGTCAGCGAGCTGGACCGTTACCAACGTGGTCTTCATGGTCCCCGCCAGCGGTGCGCTCACGTACGTGTATTCGGACTTGGCCCGGCTGGCCGGAGGCTCCGGGCGGACGAAGTCGTCAACCGGAGGTGCCGGATTCGGATCGGTGACCGACGGAACGGCCAGCGAAACGCCCGCAGCAATCTGCGGCGCGGCAGAGGCCGCCTGTGGCAGCGCGGCTGCCAGCATTACGGCGGCCATCACTGTTGCCGCTACGTTCAGTTTTCGCAAGATTGCTCGCTTAGGGTGGGACCAAGGCCTAGACCTGTGGGCGGGAGCTACGGGGCTGCCTATAGCATAAGGGCCAATTCACATCTGTCACCCCACACACATTCGTCACTTCTTCCACAAGGTCCGTGCGCGCTATTCTTTGCCAGCTTTGGCGCAGCAAAGGCCCACCGTTTCGCCCGCTCCATCCGGCGTGAAAGACTCGAACCCGTGCTTCCTTCCGTCCCCGCGGTGACTACCGCAACCCGCAGGGCACTTGCCTTCACCGCCGGGGGCTTCCTGCTGTGGCTGATCATCGCGGTGCAGCTGTTCGTCAACACCGATCCCCTGAGCGTGCACCGCACGGACGCGGTCATCATGCTCGGCGGCGCGGCCTCGGAACGGTTGCCCGCGGCCCAGCGGATCCAGCAGGAGCTCGGGATCCCCGTCCTGGTGCTGTCCCGCACCGACACTTTCGGCAACAGGGCGGCCGACGCCGTCTGCGGCTCGGCCGCTTTTCCCAATCCGGCCTTGGTCTGCTTCCGGCCACCGGATCTGGACACCCGGGGCGAAGCGCAGGCCATATCCCGGCTGGTGGCGCTTAACGGCTGGAAGTCCGTCACCGTGGTCACCTCCAGCTACCACGTGACCCGCGCTGGGCGCCTGATAAGCCAGTGCACGACGGCGGATGTCCAGCTGGTTGCCTCCCATCCGGACTTTAATCCGGGGCAGTGGCTGCGGCGGTTTGTGATCGAAACCGGCGGGCTCATCGACGCCTCGCTCCGGCCCGAATGCGTGGATCAGCCGGCAGGAATGTAAGAATTGAGGGCACCGGGCTGAAGCCGTCAGCCCGTTCGGCACGCTGACAGAGGCGAGGAGGACACGTTTGGATCACACTCCCGACGGCTCCCCGCCGCTCGTCGCCGCCCCCCGGCACCTGCGCCGCCGCCGCCTCCACGGGGAAATTCCGGACGCTCTCCTGGTCCCGGGCGTGGAACCGGTACCCCTTGAGCCGCCGGCCGCAGCCGATACGCCGGCTACCGCAACTAAGGGTACCGAATCACAGCGATCCGCTCGAGAACTGCTCCACCACCGCAAGCGGCTGGTGGCACTCCTGGCAGTTCTCATCGTTGCAATCAGCCTGACCGCCCTCGTGCTGGCACTTCTGCTCGATTGATGCCGGGACCGCCAGCTTTACTGACCACCATCCGCTTACCTTTTTTGGGGAATCCCTATGCATACCATCATGCCCATCTTCGGGACCAGGCCTGAGGCCATCAAGATGGCTCCGATCGTCAGCGCACTTCAGGGGTCACCCCATTTTCGCTGCGTCGTGACCGTCACTGGCCAGCACCGCGAGATGCTGGACCAGGTCAACGAGCTGTTCGGCATTGTTCCGGACCATGACCTGGACATCCTGCAGCAGGGCCAGAGCCTGTCCGGCATCATGACGCGCACCATCGACGGCCTCGAGAAGCTCTTCGCCCACACGAGGCCTGACGCCGTCGTCGTCCAGGGCGACACCACAACGTCCACTGCCGCTGCCATCGCCGCGTTCTACCACGGGATCCCCGTGGTGCACGTGGAGGCCGGCCTGCGCAGCGGTGACCTGCTGTCCCCCTTCCCGGAGGAGGCCAACCGGAAAATCACCAGCCAGATCACCCGCCTGCACCTGGCTCCCACGAGCACCAGCCGGGCCAACCTCCTGGCCGAGGGCATCAACCCGGCGGACATCGTGGTGACCGGCAATACCGTGATCGATGCCCTCCTGGCCACGGTGGACAGGCAACTCCCGTTCACGGACCCCCGGCTGGAAGAGCTGGCCGCCGGCGGCCGGCGGATCCTGCTGGTCACCACGCACCGGCGCGAGAACCAGGGTGAATCCATGCGCGGCGTGGGACGGGCACTGGCCCGGATCGCCGACGCCGAGCCGGACCTCGTGATCGTGCTGCCCGCCCACAAGAATCCCGTGGTGCGCGAGGCCGTGCTGCCCGCACTGGAGGGCAAGGCCAACGTCCTGGTGACGGAGCCGCTGGCCTATGGCGAATTCACCCGGCTGCTCTCCCGGGCGCACATCGTCCTCACGGACTCCGGCGGAGTGCAGGAGGAGGCCCCCAGCCTCGGCAAGCCGGTCCTGGTGATGCGGGACAACACCGAGCGGCCCGAGGCCCTTGAGGCCGGCACCGTGAAGCTGATTGGCACGGACGAAGAGCGGATTGTTGCCGAGGTGACCCGTCTCCTCCACGACTCCGGGCACTTCGCGGCCATGGCAAACGCCGTGAATCCCTATGGCGACGGCAAGGCTGCCCTCCGCACGGTGGCAGCCATCGAAGAGCTGCTCGGTGTCGGCTACCGGACGGCGGAGTTCGGCGAAGCGTAGAGGCCGGCGGGGCAGCGGCGGATGCCCGCCGGCGGTGAACCGTCGCCCACATCCGTGACAGAATGAGTGTCCGGCAGGCAAGGACCCGGGTTGCCAGCATGGCGCTGTCCGACGGCGGTACTGGTTTCCCCGGCTTTGACTCTGGACTGACCGACGCCAGGAGGTGCATGTGGACCGTAGGACCTTGCTCACACTGCCTCTCGCCCTCGGCGCCGCCGCCCTGGCGGCGTGCACCCCGGATACGGCGCCCGGACCTCGTCCGCCGTCGACCCCGCCGGCACCCAGTGTTGCTCCGTCCGCGGCCAGGACCCGCCGGCCCAAGCCCCGACATGCCAGCAAGGGCATCGGCATGCCCCGGTTCAACGGATTCGGCTTCGATGAGCTGGATTCCCTGGACCTGGACTGGTTTTACAACTGGGGCCCAAGCTACCCGCCCCTCCGACCGGCTTCGAGCCAGAGCGCTGAATTCGTGCCGATGATCTGGGGGCGCGGATCCCTGGAGCGGAACGGCATAGAGGAAGTACTGTCCGAGCTTCCGTGGACGGGCGCCGAACACCTTCTCGGCTTCAACGAACCCGACCACGAGGGCCAGGCGGACATGTCCGTGGCCACCGCCATCAAACTTTGGCCGCAGCTGGAACGGGCGGGCCTCAGGCTGGGGTCTCCGGGTGCGGTCCAGGCCATGGGAGACTGGCTCATGAAGTTCATGGACCAGGCGGCGGCGAAGGACCTGCGGGTGGATTTCGTCACCATGCATTCCTATGCGCCGCCCCACGCGGACAACTTCCTGGAATATGTGCAGCGCCTGCATGACCGCTACGACAAGCCGATCTGGATCACCGAATTCGCCGTCGCCGACTGGGATGCCACCACGAAGTCGCCCAGCCGGTTTACCGAAAAGGAAATCCTGGCGTACATGCGGGACACCGTCGCCGGTCTCCGCGAAATGCCGTTCGTGGAGCGTTTCGCCTGGAAAACGCGGGTTCATGACGATCCCATCATGGGAGCCTCCGCGCTGTTCCGGAGCAACGGATCCCTGACGCCCACGGGCGAACTGTACCGCTCCCTCTGATCTGGCCCGGGGGTCATCCCTCTGCGGCCCGTCGAATGCCCTAAAAACTGCGTGATTCCTGTGACTATCCGGGACATTCCTGATGTGTTCTCCGTGCTGGCAGCGCCGGGCGCCCTGCTGGCTGCCAGTGCAGGCTCCGCCCAGGCGGCCGTAGCCCCGTCCGTAGTGCCGTCCATCACGTTGCCCGCTGACACGCGCAAGGGTTTCGGGCATGGCGGGAAGGACGCCCTGGCGCTCACGCAGATCCAGAGCCTGAAGCTGGACTGGTACTACATCTGGTCAGCGCGGTCCTACGTCACCACCAGCCCGCCCTTCGTCCCGATGATCAAGGATGCGAGGCGGCTGCTGGAACAGGACGCGATCGGCTGGGTGACACGCCAACGGGCGGAAACGAGGACCAAGCACCTGCTGGGTTTCAACGAGCCCGACCACAGGGCCCAAGCGAACATGTCCGTGGACGAGGCCATTCGTCTGTGGCCCAAGCTGGTGGCAACCGGGCTAAGGCTCGGGTCCCCTGCTCCGGCCGGAACCGACAGCCTCTGGCTTGAGAGCTTCATGGCCAAGGCCAAGGGTCTGCGTGTCGATTTCGTGACGATGCACCGCTACGCCTGGCCTAAGGCCGACGATTTCCTCAACAAGGTGACCATGCTGCACGAAAAGTATAAAAGCCGGTGTGGGTGACTGAATATGCGGTCGCCGACTGGAATGCGACATCCACCCGGCGCAGCGTGTACTCACGGGCCCAGACCGAGGACTTCATGCGCGCCACGGTGGCCGGCCTGCGCGCCATGCCGTTCGTCGAACGCTTTGCCTGGAAGTCCCGGCCGGCAGGGGACCCCGTTATGGGAAGCTCCGCCTTGTTCCACACGAACGGCACGCTCACGAGCACAGGCAGGCTGTACGCGTCCCTGTGATGCGCTGACAGCCTCCGGAGGGCTGGCCTCACCCCACGTACCCCTGGCAGCCAGAAACGACTCAGCCCGGCCGAATGAAACGGATTCATTCGACCGGGCTGAGTGCCGGAGTACGCTGAGATCCCTAGTGGACCGCAGTCAGCTCCAGGAGCTCGCTCTTGTGGCCGAGGGACACGATGTCCCAGCCGGCCGCGTTCCACTTCTCGTGGTCCAGGACGTTGCGCCCGTCAAACATCCGCTTGTGCGACACCGCGGCGGAAAGATCCGCGGGATCGATATTCACGAATTCGGACCATTCCGTGAGCACCATGACCAGGTCGGCATCCGCCGCGGCCGTGCCAAGGGAATCAACGTAGTTCAACCGCGGGTACCGCTTCGCGGCGTTCGCGTTGGCGGCCGGGTCGTAGACGCTGACGTCGGCTCCGCTGTTGAAGAGCCTGGCGGCCACGTCGAGTGCCGGGGAGTCCCGGACGTCGTCGCTGTTGGGCTTGAATGCGACGCCGAGGACGGCGATGCGCTTGCCCTCCAGGGTGCCGAGCAGCGTCTCTGCGACGTGGACCGCACGGTCACGGCGGCGGAGGTTGACTTCGTCAACTTCGTTCAGGAACCGCATAGTGCTGTCCAGGCCCAGCTCGGACACGCGTGCCTGGAGCGCGCGGATGTCCTTGGGCAGGCAGCCGCCGCCAAAGCCGATGCCGGCGTTGAGGAAGCGGCGGCCGATCCGGGAGTCGAGGCCAATGGCGTCGGCCAGGGTGCGGATGTTGCCGCCCACGGTCTCGGTGACCTCGGAGAAGGCGTTGATGAAGGAGATCTTGGTGGCCAGGAAGGCGTTGGCAGCCACCTTGACCAGTTCCGCCGTCTCGAAGTCCGTGGAGATGAACGGGGTCTCGCGGCTGATGGCGTCGGCGTAGACCTCACGCAGGGTGGCCTCCGCAGCGGCGGAGTCGGATCCCATGACCAGACGGTCCGGACGCAGGGTGTCCTCCACGGCGAAGCCCTCGCGCAGGAACTCGGGGTTCCAGGCGAAGTTGACCGTTACGCCGTCGCGCGATTCCTCGGCGACGAGGCCCTTCAGGCGGCGTGCCGAGCCCACCGGAACGGTGGACTTGCCGACGATCAGGGAGTCCTTCGTGGCGGCCCGGGCGATCGCTGCGACCGAGGCATCAACGTACGTCATGTCGGCAGCGTGCTCGCCGGCCCGCTGCGGGGTGCCGACGGCAATGAAGTGCACGTCGCCGAAGGCGCCGGCTTCTTCAAACGAAGTGGTGAAGCGCAGGCGGCCGGACTCGGTGTGCTTACGCAGCAACTCGGGCAGGCCCGGCTCGTGGATGGGCAGTTCGCCTCGGCTGAGGCTGTCGATCTTCTCTTTGTCGACGTCGACGCCCAGGACTTCAAATCCCAGTTCAGCCATGCATGCCGCATGGGTCGCGCCGAGGTATCCCGTACCGATCACGGTTAGTCGTAGTGTCACTAGTCCCCCAGTAGCCGCAGTAAATTTCGTTGTCTTGGCGGTAAATTTCGTTGTCTTCGCGCAGATGGCGCAACCAAACGGGTCCACTATATAACGATCACTTCGGTTTCTCGTCCTCCTGCAGAGTTGAGTGACGTATGTCAACAAGTTATCGAGGCGTACAGGAGCCCCCCCCGACGCTGCGTGGCGCAGGACAAGCCGTCCAGATCGTTACCCGGCTGTGTCAGGCCGTCTGGGCAACGTCATCGTTGATTCGCCGGGTGAATACTTCGCTGGGTGTCAGGTACCCCAGGATTGCTCTTGGCCAGTCGTTGAGTTCCTCGGCTATGGATTCCAGATAGGGCTGGTGGGACGGGATGACTTCGCCCTTTGGCAGATACTCACGGACGAGTCCATTGGACGCTCCTATGTTTGTCAACCGTGTTGGGACTCCGGGCATTGGGCGGCGGTGGACTCCATGACGCGGTAGAGGTGCCGGGCGAGGGTGCGCTTGAGGCAACGGCGGATGTCGCGGTGGGTCTTGCCTTGAAGGGTGCGCCGGGCTTCGTAGGCCCGGGTTTCTGCGTGGCATCTGATGCGCGTGATCGCGACGGTGTGCAGGGCCCGGTTCAGTGCCCGGTCTCCGCCGCGGTTCAGGCGGTGTCTGGTCCGTTGGCCGCTGCTGGCTTCCAGCGGTGCGACTCCGGCCAGCGAGGCAAATGCCGCTTCGCTTCTGACGCGCCCGGGGTGGGACCAGCTGATGAGCAGCTGGGCTGCGACGACCGGTCCCACGCCGGGTTCGGCGAGCAGGGCCGGTCCGGCCGGGTGTTCCTGGATCAGACGGGCCAGCTCGGGATCGATGTCCGCGAGCTGGCCGGTCAGGAACCGTATGCGCGCGGTGATCGACTGCAATGTCAGCACCGTGATCCGATGTTCGACCGTGGCGGCCGCGGCGGTGACCGTGCTTTCGATCAATGCCAGCTGGGTGGCCAGCGGGCGGCCGCGCAGGGGCGCCCGCAGCTGTTCGGGTGCGACCACGATGAGGCTCTTGAGTTCGTTGATGGCCTTGGTGCGGCTGACAAGCACTGCCTGGCGGGTCGCTGACAGGGCCCTGATTGCTTCGCGCAGCCCGCGGACGCGGGGACTGGACTGGTGTTCCCGTGCCAGCGCGGTCCGGGCGGCGCGGACCGCGTCGAGCCGGTCGTTCTTGGCGCCGCGGACGTGTTTGAGGGCGCCGATTTCGACGACATCCTCCCCGGTCAGGGCCAGTTCCCCGGCGAGTCCGGCGGCGAAACTTCCCGTTCCCTCCAATGCCCAGACCCGGCGGCCAGGGGCGTGCTGTCGTGCCCAGTCGAGCATGCGTGTGTATCCGGGACCGTCGGCCGTTGCCTCGATATGGGCGCGTATGCTGCCGGTGGCTGTATCCAGCACCGCCAGGTCGACGGTGTCGCGGTCGGGATCACCTCCGATGACGTAGTCATATTCCTCTGCCAGCGTCGTCATTGCCTTGGTCCTTTCATCAAGCTGGGCGGATACGGTTCACGCCGAGCCCGGAAAGCAGATCATTCACCGCGGCAACACTGTGACGGGTCACGCCCTGAGGCGGACAAGCTCCTAATCAAGCCAGAACCGGTGGCGGGTCAGGCCGGCGCCGGCAGCTAAAGGAACATGTCAAACGGAAGGCACGCGCACTTGCGGCCAGTATTCTCGGGAGTCACCTCTTCGCTGCCGACACCCACCCTTCCGGATCAGCCCCTTCCCGGGCCACCTCCATACTCACAGTGTTCTCGTCAGTGCCCCGCTCCCAGGGCGAGTGCGGGTGGGCGCAGTAGACCGGCAGTTCGGTGACTACGCTCAGGTGGGCGTGGCAGGCCATTTCGGTTCCCCGATCCGATCCCAGGTCAGCGCCCCTCGCATCAGCGCCGGCAGACCGTTGACCCCGTCGATGAGCACATCCGCCAGGCCGTCGGCTTCCTTGCCTTCCGGCAGACCGAGCATGATCAGGAACCGGCTGTGCCGCTCGGCGAAAGTGGCGACAGCGCTCCGGCCGGCCTTGCCGATTCCGAGGTTCCCTTCCCAGGAACCGGGAACCCGGTGGTCCGATGCTTCTTCGGTCGGTCATCGATACAGACCATGCCCGTGATCGGTGCGCTGCGTTCACTGAGGGCCTTGCACGGTTTGCGGCGGGTTCGCTTGGATCGCAGCAGGATGCCGTCCTTCGCCAACTCACCCTTAGGCAGGGCATAGATCCAGCGATAAAGCGCCTCGTGGAGACGGTACGACCGTCAGCATCTGGGGATTTCACCATGCTCAACGGTGTGGTCTGTGGCCTCAAGGTGCAACCGGCCGGCGAACTGACGTGGTGACCGCGAGTACATCAGATCGGCCATCACGCGGGCCTTCAGCACCGGTCGGCATCGACCTTGGGGACCTGAGGACGCTTTTGTCGCCGCTCTGCTTTCACATCGGCGGTGACCGGACGGTAACCGTGGGTCTTCGTCGAGTTCCGCCGGCGCTCGCGCCAGATGATGGTGGAGTGCCGGCCGATGCCCTCGCCGATCTGCTGGTCCGTCTTCCCAACCGGATACCAACAGCGATGCCCGCCCTGTCCGCAAACGTCAATGCCCTGCGCGCCACCGGCCCACTCTATGGGACTGCCCCGGGTTTGCTTGACGCCTGACTTGTGAGGATTCTTTCCTTGCAGCAAGGACGTTCATATGCTCAAGCCCTTCCCCGCTGAGTTCCGCCGTGACGTGGTCGCGGTGGCCCGGAGGCACGAAGCCCCGATCTCGCAGATCGCCAAAGACTTCGGGATTTCCGAAGCAACCCTGCACAACTGGCTCTCAAGAAAGCCGACATCGAGGACGGCGGGACTGAAATTTAAATGGTGTAACGCCGGAGAATTAGCCCGGGGTTTTCATGAGGGTGCCGCTCCTCGGGTGTGTTTAAGCGACGAAAGGTGCTTCTGAGCTGGGAAAATAGTGTTGTTGACGCACTGATTTACCGGCTGAAAGAAGCACCTTTCTGATGTCCAAGATTACCGGAATTTTCCCTCCCTTCCTGTCGACGCGACGGAGCAGTCGCTGGTCTCGCATGCCGGGCTGAACGTGGTGACGTCCTTGATTGACGCGCTCGGGTTCAGGAGCTTGTGCGAGGACCGTTTGGGCCAGTTTGTCCCGGCCGGGGCCTGGCATCGGCCCGGCACGATCGCGGGGTCGTTGGCGGTAATGCTCGCCGGCGGCGGGGAGCACGTCTCCGATCTGGATATCCTGCGGTCCGGTGCGGGGGCCTTCGGAAAGGTTGCTTCGAATGCGACGATCTCTCGGTTCTTTGAGCGGACCGTGACCAACCCGGACGTCTTCAGCTACGGTTTCGCGACGTTGTCGCGGGAGTTGCGTTCCCGGGTGTGGGAAGCTGCCGGGGACCGGAACCCGGCACTGAAGGCCACGGCGCCGGATCCGCTCATAGTGGACCTGGACGCCACCCTCGTCACCTCCCATAGTGACAAGGAACAGGCTGTGGGCACGTACAAGGGCGGGTATGGGTTCGCGCCTTTCATCGCCAGCGTCGATTACGGCGCGGCCCACGGGACCGGGGAGGTCCTTAGCCGCGGTGATGCGTCCGGGCAACGCCGGGGCCAACAGCGAAGAGGACCACATCACGGTCTTCACCCAGGCCATCGAACAGCTCCCCGACGACTTCTACGACCAGCACGGAGAGCTGATTGGTGAGAAGGTGTTGGTGCGGACCGACAGCGCCGGGGCGTCCCGGAAATTCCTGCAGTACCTCTCATCGCTAGGGGTCCAGTTCAGTGTTTCCTACCCGGTCCCGGAGATAAAGGCCCACATGGTCGGGTGGATCAACGACAAGCAGTATTGGCAGCCCGCACTGGACCAGGACGGCAAGGCACGCACGGACGCGTGGGTCGTTAACGCCACTGACGTCCTCGGACTCACCGACTACCCGCCGGGGACGAACCTGTACCTGCGTGCTGAGCCGCTGCACCCCGGCGCGCAGGCAACCTTGCTGGACGTGGACGGGCACCGCGTCACGGCTTTCTTGACCAACTCGCCGCGTTGGCATGGGCCTGCTTTGGATGCCCGGCACCGGGCACGGGGACGGTGCGAGAACCGGATCAAAACCCTGAAGAATGCCGGGCTCGGGAAGCTGCCGTTCTTCGATTTCCACGCCAACCAGGCCTGGGCCAATATCGCCGTCCTGGCCATGAATCTGGTCTCCTGGCTGCAACTGGCCGCTCTGCCCACCGGGCACAAAGCCCGGGCCTGGGACATGAAACGGTGGCGCTACCGGCTCTTCGCCACCGCCGGGAAACTCATCACCCGGGCACGGCGGAGCCGGTTGCTGATTCCTGACAAAGCACCGGAATCCGGCACGATCACCACGCTCCTGGCCGCCATTGCCGAGCTGAAAAACAGCCTCCGACAACAGGCCCTACTCCTGGCCTGAGAACCACCGGCCAGCCCCAACAACGATCAGAGCCACCCATCGGAATGTGAAACCCGACGCCCAACCAGCGACAACAGGCCCCGCCAGCACGCCCAAAACCACGAAATCAGGCCGGACCAGAATCAAGCCCGGATCCGACGACCAACCCGATCATCATGAAAAATCGAGGCTAGAGCTGTGTGCTTCTGGCCGGGGTCTGCGGGCATGGTTGTCAGCGACCAGCACCAGCCGGCGAGTTCCCGGGCGATCGCCACGTTCGCGATCACGGGGCGTTTTTTGTGGTCCAGATAGACCAGCCATCGCTCGTGAAGCCGCTCGTTCCCGGCGTGGCCCCGGGCCTGGGCGGCGGTCGAGGCCTGCGCCCATCGTTGCCGCATGAGGGTGGACGGGTGTGGATAGGGTTGGCGGTGGTGCCAGGCGGCCTCGACCAGCAGCCTGCGGGCGCGGCCGTTGCCGGTTTTGGTGATCGAGCCCTGGGACCGTGACTGGCCGGAGGAATGCTCGGACGGAACCAGGCCGAGGTAGGCGCCGATGCTCTGGCCGGTGAAGCGCTCCCAGTCGCCGATTTCGACGGCCAGGCCGAACGCGGTCAGCGTGGAGATCCCGCGCAGGCACTCGAGATTCCTCACGACGGGGGTGTACTGGCTGGTATAGGCCAGTTCCGTGATCGCCCTGTCGTGGCGGTCGCGGCGGTCCAGGACCGCCGTCATCGCACCCAGCGAGGATTCATTAGGCCAGCTGCAGGGGTGCGGAATCGAACTTCTGCCGGTCCAACCAGGCCCCGTGCTGCAGGGTCCATGCCTTCCCGTCCGTGTAGATGATGCCTTGGCGCGGGAGCAGTTTGGAGGCTTGTATCTCTTAAGTACCCCTGTTGACGTGGGGTGGTCGTCGTTTACGGTGGCCTTGGGAGGGGCCGGGGTGGTTCCGGTTTTCGGCTGGGCGTCATGGCTCGTGAAAGAGATCGTCGCCCCCGGCCTGTCTTCCAAGCAGACCCGATTGAGGGAATGGGTGGCCGGAAGAGAACGGTGCGCAGCACCGGGTTTCGTCCGGGCGGGCACCGGATAACTCACAAGCGCGGGGAACTGTATCCGACGCTTCCTCAGCAGTTGCGGGCGTGTGAGGGAGGTCGCCGCCGGCGCTCAAGTTCGCGCATGACGGTTCTCCCCAAGGATGGGGAAGCCCGGCCTGGTGACTCGGCTGGTGGACCGGCAACGACGGGTTGTCCCATCGCACGTATTCGATGCGAGGAGGAGAACCATCATGCAAAATCAGAATAAACCCGCGGAGATCATCCGGGCAGTAGCGGGTATCGACGCGGCCATCACGGCACGGCACCATATCGCGGTCAGGGAGTTTTTCGATGACGGAACTGAACACCTGAGCCGTTTCACGGTCGACCCGACACTGGCCGGGTTGGAGAGGCTCTCGGCGCGGCTGGCCGCAGTTCCGGCGCCGCTAACGGCGGTTGTGGAACCAACCTCGATGACCTGGCTGGCGCTGGCCCTCGCGGTCGAACGGGCCGGCGGCCAGATGGAAATGATCGGCGCCCGTCACTCCTCACGGCTGCGCGGAGCCATCATGGGCAAGAACAAGTCCGACGTCATCGACTCCGAAGTCCTCACCCGCGCCGGAGAGATCTTCGACCCGCCACCCCTGGTCCTGGCATCCCCGGGACAGCTGGCGCTGCGGCGGGCCGTGGTCCGCCGGGCCGGCGCCGTCATTGACGGCAACAGGTACTGGCGGCGGCTGCTGTCACTGGCTAGTGTCCTGCGCCTGAAATTCGCTTCGTAATTATAAAATCAGGATATGGCGAATGTCGGGCGGCCGAAGGCCTTGCTGGATCTGCCGGCTGAAGAACGCGGGACGCTGGAGCGGTGGGCCCGGAGACGGAACTCATCCCAGGCGTTGGCGACACGGTCGAGGATCGTGCTGGCCAGCGCCGAGGGTCTGACGAACGTGGCTGTCGCAGACCGGTGCGGTGTCGAGCCGCATACTGTGGCGAAGTGGCGGCGCCGGTTCCTGGAGCACCGGCTGGACGGACTGGTCGACGATCCCAGGCCCGGACGGCCGGCCTCGATCACCGCCGACCAGGTCGAGGACGTGGTCGTTGCGACGCTCGAATCCACGCCGGCGAACGCCACGCACTGGTCGAGGGCGAAGATGGCCGAACGCTCCGGGCTCTCGAAGTCCACGATCGGACGGATCTGGCGGACCTTCGAACTCAAGCCCCACCGCGCCGACGGCTTCAAGCTCTCCAACGATCCCTTGTTCGTCGAGAAGGTCTACGACGTGGTCGGTCTCTATCTGAATCCCCCGGAATCGGCGGTCGTGCTCAGTGTGGACGAGAAGTCCCAGGTCCAGGCGCTGGCCCGGTCCCAGCCTGCGTTCCCCATGATGCCCGGCATGCCGGAGAAGCGGACCCACGACTATGTCCGGCACGGGACCACCACCCTGTTCGCCGCCCTGAACACCGCGGACGGGTCAGTGATCTCCAGCCTGCACCGCAGGCACCGGGCCGCCGAGTTCAGGAAGTTCCTGGCCAAGATCGACACCCAGGTCCCCGAGGGCCTGGACGTCCATCTCATCTGCGACAACTACCAGACCCACAAGACCCCGACCGTGAAGACATGGCTTGAGAATCACCCGCGTTTCCACATGCATTTCACCCCGACCTACTCCTCCTGGCTCAACCAGGTCGAGCGGTTCTTCGGATTCGTCACCGAGGACCTGCTGCGCCGCAGTGACCACCGCAGCGTCCAGGCCCTCGAAGCGGACATCCGCAAATGGGTCAGCGAATGGAACACCAACCCCATACCCTTCACCTGGACAAAGACCGCGGAACAGATCCTCGAATCCCTCGGGCGACTTCTGAAGCGAATTTCAGGCGCAGGACACTAGGTGGGCCTTTCCCGATGTGTGGTCAGCGTTCGCAGGATCCGAATCAACAGCCCTCGCCGTGCTGGGCCGCTGGCCGCACCTCCGTTCCCTGGCATCGGCACGCGCGGCGACGCTGACGGCTGTGGTCGCCGAGCACACCCGCGATGTCGCCGACACGCCCGCCCGCGCCACAGCGATCAAGACGGCAGCACGGGGATGGGCAGATTTCTGGGACGGTCACCTGGATCTGGACGCTCTGGCCGTCGACGTGACCGAGCACCTGACTGACCTGCAGGAGTCCCGGGTTAGGGTGGATCGCTTCACGTCGCATTCACGGCAGTGGTGGGAGCATCTCTATGGCGACGATCCGCTGATCCTTTCCCTGCCCGGCGTGGGCCCGGCAACTGGTCCCTGCATCCGCGCCTACTTCGGTGACGGATCCGGGTTCGACAGCGCCAAGAAAGCAGCGAACTATGTCGGCATCACCCCTTCGAACTGGTCCTCCGGGACGATGAACCAGTCTCGTCGGGCCATCAGCAAGGAAGGACCGGCACCGTTGCGCCTTGCGTTCTACCAGGCCGGAAGCGTCGCCCGGACCATCGATCCCCAGCTGGCCGCGTTCTATCACCGGCTCATGACCGAACACGGCCACTGCCACACCCAAGCCACTATCGCGGTCGCCAGGAAACTGGCCGAAAGAACCTGGAAAACCCTCACCACAGGGCAAATGTATGAGCTGCGGGACCTCGAGGGACAGCCACTCACCAAACGGGCAGCCAAAGAACTCATCGCCTCCCATTACATCGTCACACCCATGCAACGCAGCCAGTCGCGGTCCCACACGATCGAAGCGAAACGGGTCCGCCTGACACGGTAGCTACCAGCACCTACCGACACCGGATAACGAGAAGCCTCAGGCCCCCGCTCTCCGCCACCTCCACCAGCCAAGGAGGCAACAGCGGCGCCCGGCGATGGACTCTGACTTCCGGGACGGACAGCTCCGCCGTCACCGCAGAACACAGGTGACGGTGCACTCAGCCTGCCTGCCGTCCAGAGCTGAAAAAGGCTTGACAAGCGTTAGGGAATCTCTTCAAGGTTCCCGGGGAAAAAGGTTCGTGTTGTAGCTAGCAGAGGACTCGTGGCCCTGCTGGGATGAGTGTTACTACGCATTCAACCTGAACAGGAACCACGAGCCTTGTTAGAGCCTACTGTGGCGGCCGAAGATGCTGCCAGCATGATCTTCAACCTGCCCGATTACCGTGTCACCGGCACCGCGCTGCTCCCTGACGGTGTCCGCCATATCACCGTCGAATCCATGTTCCCGCCGGGGTGCCCGAGCTGCGGGGTGATCGCTTCCCGGGTGAAGGAACGCCGGTGCCAGCAGTTGCGTGACATTCCGGTCGCCGGCGCGGTGGTTCTCCTCTGGGACAAACGGCGCTGGTTCTGCGACGAGTACCCTGTGCGTGCGGAAATCGTTTTGCGAGGCGACGCCGCAGGTGCCGCGCCGGGCACGGTCGACACGGCGGCTGCGGGAGACGGTCCTGGACGCGGTCATCATCTCCGGCCGGGCCGTGTCCGAGACGGCCATGGCGTTCGGGATCTCGTGGTGGCTGGTCCAGCAGGCCATCGGCGACGCGGCCCTCTGCCTGCCGGACGTGGACCTGCTGGCGCCGCGGATGCTAGGCATTGATGAGCACCGGTACCGGTCCGTGCGGTTCTTCCAGGACCCCGGCACGAAGGTCTGGACCCGGTACGAGCCGTGGATGACCACGATTGTGGACCTGGACACCGGACAGATCCTGGGCATCGTGGACGGACGTGACCACAAGGGCGTCGGTGACTGGCTCTTCGCCCGCCCGCTGAAATGGCGGCTCGGGGTGCAGGTCGTCGCGATCGATCCCTCCGCGGCGTTTCGGAAGGCACTGCGGATGTGGTTGCCGCGCAGCGCCGTTTCGGTGGATCTTTTCCATATGACCATGCTGGCCAACGACATGCTCACCTCGGTCCGGCAGGGCCTGTCCCAGCAGGTGCGGGGCCGGCGGGGCAGGGCCACCGACCCGGCCTGGGCGAACCGCATGCTGCTGCTGAAAGCCGATAAAAACCTCTCAGAACGCGGACGGCACCGCCTGGCCGGTGTCTTCGACACCGACGACCCGACCGGCAAACTCAAGGCCGCCTGGCAGATCAAGGAACAGCTCCGCACCCTGCTGCGCACCGGCTCCCTCGAGGACGCCGCAGCCGCGAATACCACCCTGGCTGACCTCGTGGCGCAGGCCGCGCTGCCCGAAGCAAACAGGCTCTACCGCACCGTGTGCCGCTGGTGGAATGAGATCGAAGTCCTCATCGTCACCGGCGCCACAACGGGCAAGGTAGAAGCCAACAACACCGCAATAAAACACATCAAACGAAAATTAGTTAACCGGCCCTCGACGACCGGGACACGCCGCGAATTTCCAGAAGCCGAAGATGCCGTCGTGGCGGTAGGAGACTGGAAACAGTCCTGCCTGAGAAGGACGCATGGGACTGCAGGTTGCCCAGTCAGGGAACGGGCACATTCTCACGGGTGCCGCTGACGGACCCGGGGAACTGGTCAACGGATTCCTGACCCATCTGACCACGAGGAATTTCTCGCCTGCAACGCGCCGGGCGTATGCATTCGACCTGTTGAACTTCCTGCATTTCCTCGTTGAGCGACGGCTCGGGCTGGCAGATGTCGCCCCTACTGATTTGTTTGATTATCTCGATTGGCAGCAGCAGCCGCAGAAGAATGCCGGCGGCACGGTTGTCCGGCTGACCTCGCGCACCGGCGCGGCTCCGGCGACGATGAACCGGCGGATTGCCGCGGTGCGGAGCCTATATGACTACGCTGTGATGGCCGGTGCCGTCAGAGAGAACCCGGTCCCTGCGGCGCGGCGTTCTTCCGGGTTCCGTGCCAAGCGCCGCGGACTGCTGGGGCACCTGGGCAAGGGCCGTGAGCATGGCGGGGGCAAGCTTGTGCGCGAGGCGAGGACGCTTCCCTTTGCCCTGGATCCGGCCCAGGTGGCCGTGTTCATCGCCGATCTGCTGACCGCACGGGATCGTTCGATGGCGCTGCTGATGCTGCTGGGCGGGCTGCGCGCATCAGAGGTGCGGCTGCTGCCGCTGGCCGACGTTGATTTTGGTCTGCCGCGGGTCAGGGTCACGGGCAAGGGCGGGAAGGAACGTGTCGTGCCGGTCGACGCGGCATTCTTCACCGAACTGGCGTCCTACCTGCGCACCGAGCGTCCGGCCGGCTGCGTTGCCCGGGAATGCTTCGTGGTGCTCCGCGGACCGACCACGGGTCGTGTCCTGACCGAAGCCGGGCTGCGGCGGATCTTCCGCACCCACCGGCTGCGGGCGGGCACCCCGCTGGTGCGTCCGCACCGGCTGCGCCATACCTATGGCACGGAACTTGCCGCTGCCGGAATCGACCTGCTGGTGCTGCGCGACCTCATGGGCCACGCCAGCCCGGAAACGACCGCCGGCTATGTCCATCTGTCGGCAACCACGCTGGCCGAGGAGTACGCAGCTGCCAGATCGCGATTGGAGTCATGATGTCTACTGCCACGAAACCCGTCCTCTTACCAGCAGCCGGCGGGACGGACCTGCGCGAGGACTACTTCCGGTTCGTCGCGGAACTTTCCTGCGGTCCCCAAGGAAAGTATTTGCGCCGCCGGCATGCCGCCGCCTTCCTGGGCAGCTGCCCGGACCCGGCGGCATGGATGCGCCGTTCCGCCGCCGAACGCCTGTTGCTGATCAAACGCCTCGACGCCTGGTCCTTCCTGTCCTGGTGCTTTGCCACCGGCCGGCTCGTCCCCGATCTGGAACTGCTCACGCTCAAGGGCAAGGGCACCCATTTCTCGCTCTGGAACCGGCTGCATCCGGACGACGACGCCGCCGTGCGCCGTGCTGCCGCGGCGTTCGACTGGTGCCCAGAATGGGAACAACGCGTCATCGGCAACGCGTTTCCGCTGCTTTGCATGACCCGCGGCGTGGACCTGAAATCCATGACGGAGGCCGACCTGGATGCGGTGGAACACGCCATCGCAGCATCGACGCTGCTGGCGCCGCGCACGCGCAGACTCCTCGGCGGCCAGCACCACTGCCTGCGCCGACTCTGCTATCAGATCGGGGTCACGGATATTCCTCCCGTTCACCCCAACCGCAGGGACCGGACGCCGGCGCAACGCGCCGAGGCGGTGCCGCAGCCGCTGATCCGCCCCGTCATCGCCCGCTACCTGACGACCATCGCCGCGACGCTGCGCCCTGCCACTGTTGCCTTCCGGGCCGAACACCTGACTCTGCTGGCTGTATGGCTTTCCGGGAAACACCCCGAATGCCGAGAACTGACCGGCCTGACGCGCGGGCACCTCGAGGAATTCCTGGCCTGGGATGCAACCCGCCTGTCCCAGGGGCGGCGGGCCCGCGGGGAGCGGATCTCGGTCACTCACCACATGCACGCGGTGATCAACCTGCGCAGCTTCTTCGATGACCTCACCGCTTGGGGATGGGCCGATCGGCCGGCCGAGACGGTCGTCCACCGCGCGGACATTCCGCGGCCGCCGGCGCCGCTGCCCCGAGCGCTGGCCCCGCAGACAGACAGCGCCCTGATGAAGGCTGTCGCGGCGCTCCCCGACACCGCCGCCCGCGCCGGGATCACCCTGCTGCGAGGCGGCGGCCTGCGGCTCGGGGAACTGCTCGACCTCGAGCTCGACTGCCTCTGGGACCTCCCCGGCCACGGCACCTGGCTCAAGGTCCCGCTGGGCAAGCTCAACACCGAGCGCGTGGTCCCTCTCGATGACCCGACCCTGGCGGCCCTGGACCAATGGATGGGCGAACGAGGTTCCCAACGGGCACTGCCGCATCCGCGCACCGGCCGCCCGGCGGACTTCCTGTTCACCCTGCGCGGCACCCGGATCGGAGCATCCCGGATCCGCCGGGGCCTGGACGAGACGGTGCGGGCTGCCGGACTCATCCGCCCCGACGGGACAGCCGAGCATGTCACCCCGCACCAACTCCGCCACACCTACGCCACCGAACTGGTCAACGCCGGCATGACCCTGCAGGCCCTCATGGCGCTGCTGAGCCACGTCACCCCCGAGATGACAACCCGCTATGCCCACCTGGCTGACACTACAGTCCGGGCCTCCTACGACTCGGCGATGGCCAGGATCCGCGAAACCCGGCAGCTTCCCCTCGTTGTCAGCGACCGGCCCGTCGTGCCCGAACGCATCGAATGGCTCCACAGCGAAGTGCTCAAGACCCGCGTCGCCCACGGCTACTGCTCGCGCCACCTTGCCGCCGAGGCCTGCCCCTACGCCAACATCTGCGAACAATGCGATAACTACACCACCAGCGCCGAATTCCTTCCCCAGATTCAGGCGCAAATCAACGACGAGACTGCACTCAGGGATGACGCCCTCGAACGCGGTTGGGACAGCGAAGTCGCCAGACACGCACGCGTCGTCGCCAGTCTCCAGAAACACCTGGACCGACTAAAGACCTGACGGCAGTTAACCCCCGCTGCTTGACCCGGCAGCGAGGGCCGGTTAACCGGCCGCGGATACCGGAATCCAGGCAACTACAAATCACGTATCATCTTGAGAAGTGCAGCCCGGATGGCAGCATGAGCAATCATCTCAGCAGAACATTCCCCGGGAACCACGACAAGCCATTTTGGAGATGCGGTGGCGGGCGCTCATCAGGTCACCGCGGGCGTCCTCCCGGGCACGGACCAGGTCCCGGGCGGCTTCCTGCTCCACGGTGGGAATGACAACAGCGGTGACCTCGCCCAGACGCAGCAGCCTGGCCAAATGCAGGGCATCGTTGGCATCGGTCTTGACCCGGTCGCCCGAGGGCCGCTGGAGCTTCGACGGGGCCGCGACGACACAGTCAACCCCGGACGCCAGCATAAACCGGGCGAGGCCAAAGCCCGTCGGCCCGGCCTCGTAGACGGACTTCGCAGGGCCCGGCAGCGACAGGATCCAGGCGAGGATCTCCTCAAAGTCCGGGGTGAGCCGCCGCCTGGACACTTCGCCCGTGTCCCCGTCGATGGCGCAGCCGACGACAGAGCGGGCGTGCACATCCAAACCGATGCTTGTTCTCTCAAACATGACAGGACCTTCCTGGCTAACGGTGGTTCCCTGGCCACCGGACGATAGCGGATAAACCCAGTGTGGCAGGGGGACACCTGCAGACCGTTCGGCCCTGCCGATAAAGGCCATCAGCGCCGGGGCAAGAGACCGGGGCGCCGCCTCCATCACCGGGCCGCGCCCATCTCACTCCTGCCGGCGCACCGACCCGGGCCCGGCGACAATGGCCGCATCGGCAGGACCGAACCCGTGCCAACAAACGGTCTGCCCAACACCCCCTGGAACCTTGTATCCTCAGCCTTAGCTGGAACCTCCACACCTTCAAATGTGGCTCTACCATGCAAGACCACGGTCCGCAGGGCAACCCACGAATCTATTTGAACCGGAGGTTCCAGCCCGAACCCGGGACCCCTTCAAATTGTCTAAAGCAAGTGCCTTAGTACGTCTCGGAGGGAGGTCGCACCGAACGCCGCGTTCATGTGGGAGTAGTCTTCGCCGTTGTGCGGGCTCGACATGCCGCGCTTGAGTTTGATCGACCCTTTAGAGTATTTGCTCCTCGTGAACATCCTGTTGGCAATAGTGTCATCTGGCAGCTCTACAACGCGCACGCTGGCTTCGGAGAACATCTCGCCTAGCCCGGCCTTGTAGTAATCAAACACCCGATCTCGGATTGGTTGGCTATGAAAGTGTCTGTAGCGATCACTGTTCAGCACATCGGTTGTCCCGTACGGATTGGGCACGTAAACCATGGGAGCCGCCGAGATCTGCCGTATCTTCGCGATCAGCTTTAGCGCGTTGCTGTTTTTGAGAGTTCCCTCCATCGCCCTATGAAAGAAGCTCTCAGAGATGAGCTGCTGGGTGTCGTCCGATGGGTCGTACTCGCTTAGCGGTCGATGATTCTTCAGAAGATCCATCAAGTGCACGAAGCTGAAACCCATACCCACCGTGATGTAGGCATCCATACCGCCAGGTATGTGTTCATAGCCTCCAGAGGTCCAGCTAAGGTTCTCTCGTAAGGTGTCGCTGGTGGGAAGAAGGCAGTTGTCCTCCACGCGAAAGAAGCGCATGGAGGTCGAGGGAGATCCAAAGAACGTCATATCAATTTTTGGATGCTCTGCCTTGATCTCTTCCCACCCGAGCTTGAACGCCGCGATGTGAGAGTTTCCTATAATGCCGATTCTCATTTTCTACCTCCGGCAAAAGCGTCCAAAAGAGCCTCCTCGCAGACAACATCGCTGTCAGTCTCCTCTGTGGAGGCAGCTGGCTCCGAGTTATCATGCTCGTCGAAGAAGATGCGCATGACCGCTGCCACCCCCTGCCTGCTGACGTTCCTCTTGTTCTCATTGAACATAGAGGGGCCGAGAAACGGGGTACTGAAAAGCTCGTAGGAAGGGAAGTAGTCCACATCTGGGAATTCTTCATACAACTGTGCGGTGACGGCTCGAAGGACTGATTTCGAGCGAACCGTCGAAACCAGTACATGTGAATCGGCCGCGGTCGCCGTAAGGGGCACGAGGGAAACAGTAAGAATGAACTCAATCGACGGATTGTGCTCTCTGGCGAGCTCCCGGAACTCAAGGAAGTCACGGTAGATATCCACGAACCCGAAGTTCAAGAAATGATGGATGTTAGGGTCGTATTCACCTGCCAGCACTCCGGGAGCCGTGGGATAAACTAGTCCGCTCTCTCGGTGGCCCCACGCTTCTGTAAGCCCCATTGTGAAGACGAATACATCGGATTCTTCGATTACCTTTCGGAAGCGCCGCAGATGGTCTCTCCGCTGTGCCGCGACTTCTTCCTTGGTGGGCAGGCCATCGGGCTCCACATTTGGTCTGAGGGCATCATAAAAGCAGCCATCACGCTCCCAGATGTACTCCTCGGGTTCAGGAAAAACCAGCCCGAAGGCTTCCTTCGTCAACTGGAGCAGTTGCCGAACAGTGTAAATATTCCCGTGTCGGGCTGAGTAGAGGCCATAGCCATACGAGGTCTCCAGGTTTCCCCTGATTTGGATAGTGTTCGGGCTTGGCTCTTTATCTACGACAGTATGGCCATGCTTGCGAAGCTCTCGCGCTATTTCTTGCGCAAAGCAGCTACCAGCAGTAGCTATCTTCTTTCCGGTGATGGAAAACTTCTTTGAGTACATTCCATTTACGGACTCAACAGAATCGCCGACAGCTAGCCGCCAAAATTGCCTGTCGGGCAACCTATCATAGGGGGACGTCATATTATTGCCCTCTCTTGTTCTCGCCGAGCACGTTCGACTCGCCTTTAGCGTGACCGGAAAGCCGTCCCGGCCCCAAGCCCTCTTGCAACTGCTACGTCAGCTCAGGATACGGTATACCGCGAGCTACTATAGCCGTACACCGCTCCGCCTCGATGCGAAACTAGCTGTTGGGGACCTCGGCCATGAAGTCACCCTGGCCTGGCAGTGCTACCAAAAGCTCCGGGCGATCTACCACGCCAGACCGGAACGGGGGCCGGGACCTCGTCAACGAGGTCATCGCCTCGTTCCCGACCTGCCCGATCCCCGAGGTCGCCCGGCTCGGCCGGACCCTGCGCGCCTAGATGTATTAACCACAGACGTTAGTGACGGTCGGCGTGGTGTGGTGACATGAAGAAGACCTCCGAGTGGAGTGGGGCTTGTCTAGAGTCCAATTCCACAAACGGAGGTCTTCAATGTCCCACCCTAATGCTTTTCTCGCCCGCAGGGGACGGATCGAGCTGGCAAAGTGCATTGTCGAGGACGGCTGGCCGTTACGTCGGGCTGCAGAACGTTTTCAGGTCTCCGTCCCGACCGCGGCGCGCTGGGCCAGCCGCTACCGGGAGCTGGGCGAAGACGGCATGGAGGACCTCTCCAGCCGGCCGTCCCGGTCCCCGCGCCGCACTCCTGCCCGGCGGGAACGACGAATCATCGCGCTGCGGGTCAACCGCCGCTGGGGGCCGGCGAGGATCGGTTACCTGCTCGGTATCCACCCGTCCACCGTGCACAAGGTCCTCTCCCGGTACCGGCTTGCCAGGCTGTCGTGGCTGGACCGGGCCACGGGCAGGGTGATCCGCCGCTACGAGCACCAGAACCCCGGGGACATGGTCCACGTGGACATCAAGAAACTCGGCCGGATTCCTGACGGCGGCGGACACCGCGTGACCGGCCGGGCCGCGGGGAACCGGAACAAGACCGGCACAAACGCCAACCGCAGGCCCGGCTACGCTTACCTGCATAACGCAGTCGATGACCACTCCCGCTTTGCCTACACCGAGATCCTCTCTGACGAGAAGAAAGAAACCGCCGCCGGCTTCTGGGAACGGGCAAACGCTGCCTTCAACGCCGCCGGGATCACGGTGAGCCGGGTCTTGACAGATAACGGCTCCTGCTACCGCTCCCGCGTCTTCGCCCAGGCTCTCGGTGCGGACATCAAGCACAAACGCACGCGCCCCTATCGCCCCCAGACCAACGGAAAGGTTGAGCGGTTCAACCGCACCATGCTCGACGAATGGGCCTACGCGAAGCCCTACGCATCAGAGGCCGAGCGTGTTGCCGCTTTCCCCGCCTGGTTGCACCACTACAATCACAACCGAGGCCACACCTCACTCAAGGGTCAACCACCCGCCAGCCGTGTCACCAACCTCCGTGGGTAATACACCTAGAAGGCAGCGATTTTGGCCTACTTCGACACCAACGGCCCCTCCAACGGACCCACCGAAGCGATCAACTGCGTCATCGAAACCACCCGCCGAATCGCACGCGGCTTCCGCAACTTCACCAACTACAGAATCAGACGCCTACTCGCCGCCGGCGGACACCGCCCATACCGGATCCGAAGACCAACCATGCCTAAATGCGAAGGGCCACATTAAGACCGCCCCATTCATGACCGCTCGGTCAAGACCGACCTGTAAGAATACTCACGGCCAGAGAGCCCCTCCTGTCGGGTACGCGAAAGACTCAACTACTTACTAGGATCTCCACCTAAGCGAAACTCTCGGAACGAATCCTCGGTAACAGGAGTATTTTTTTCGACGCGCCGACTCAGCGTTTGACCTAAAATCTGATCGATGAACTTTGGAGGCAAGCCGTACCCCGGACGCACGCTTCTTACGTGCTCCGGTAGCAACGTTGCCCCTTCTTCAAGATCCTGTACGAAATACAATGACCTACGGAACTGTGCGTTGCCGGACTCACTGGACTTTCGCCCGTAGTCGACAACCCCCAGGGATTCCCATGCGGTACGAGTATCCCGGCACAGAGCCGCTAGCTCATGAGGCTCGAGGGAGAAGCTGTCATCCGGTCCTCCGCCATTGCGGTCTAGAGTCACATGCTTCTCAATCAAACTCGCACCCATTGCAACACTGGTAACCGCAGTCACGTTGTCGATGGTGTGATCAGAGAGGCCTGTGACGACACCAAATTTTCGTCCCATGTCAGCAAGAGTGTGCAAATTGTAATCACCAGCAGGAGCTGGGTAGCCACTCACGCAGTGCAGGATTGCGAGTGACCGGCAGCCACCCCCTCTCGCAGCATCAATAGCTTCCTGAATTTCTTGAGCATTAGCCATACCGGTGGAAATGATCATTGGCTTACCAGTTTGCGCGACATGCCGAATGAGCGGAAGATCGATAGCTTCGAATGACGCGATTTTGTAAGCTGGAGCGTTTAAATCCTCGAGCAAGTCGACAGCGGTGCGATCAAAGGGTGAACTAAATATTGTTATCCCTTTATCTGCAGCATAATCAAACAAAGGAGCGTGCCACTCCCAGGGCATGTGGGCCTCTTCATACAACTCATAGAGAGTTCGCCCGTCCCAGAGACCACCCGAGATCTTAAAGTCTTCGCCGTCACTGTCTAAAGTTATTGTGTCTGGACGGTAAGTTTGCAATTTAACGGCATCCGCTCCCGCTTTTTTTGCTTCATCTATAATTCGAAAGGCGTTCGCAATTTCCCCGTTGTGATTCGCAGACAGCTCCGCGATAATATACGGAGGATTTTCAGCGGAAATCTCCCGCCCGTTAATTCTCATTACTTCTAATTCTGACATCTTTACGCTCCTAAATCTGTCGTCCACTCGGACTCAAGCAGCCCGAACCCTAATGAGTCCCAGTACCGATCACCATCGAACTGGTGATCACGAAAACGTGCCTCTTCGCGGAAACCGAGTCGGCGGTGAAGCGCTATTGAGCGAGCGTTGCTGGCCACCACTTCGCCAGAGACCTTGTGAAGTGAGAGGTCTCGAAAAGCATACTCCAGTGTCCGCTCACATAGCTGGAACCCTGCTCCGCGCGGGGCCTCGGGCGCACGGTAGAACCCCCACTCGGCCCGCTTTGCAACGTCGTCTTGTATGTGAATCCGCGCGTAACCTATCCGAACGGACCCAGATTCCAACACTAGGAGATGCTCGCGAGGGGACTCCTCCGCGCGTTCGAACCATGCCCTGTGCTCGGATAGCGATATCTCGTGCTGCGTGTACATGTGCCGCCGAATGTCGGGGTGATTACGCCAGCTAAGAACGACCGCAAGATCGTCCAGCACCATAGCCCGTAAGACACTAGGAGCTTGATTCAAGTTCCACCTCTTCTAGGAGGGCGTCAGCGACCAGCATAGCCCCATCGCCGGTGACTAGATTTGAGGCATTCATACTCATTTGGAGCAACCGCTCCGGATCCTGGAGTTTTTTCCACGCTTCCAGGACGGAAGCAGTCAACGTGCGGTCTTCAAGGATATACGCGACGTCGTGACTTGCGAGGGCTAGCACCACGTTTCGTTGATTCGGCGCCAGTTCAAGCACCATGCTCGGGAGCCCGAGACTGCATCGTTCCCAGCTCGTACCACCTCCAGCTCCAACGGCCACGTCCGCCAAGGCCATTAGGTCAGCCATTCTGGCCGTGTTGACGTAAACCGTGGTGTCTAATGGCAGCTTACGCGCTGTTCGTCGAACCGAATCCGCATGCGGCGCAGACCCGCCAAGTACGATGTCAACCTTGATCTTATTTGATTCCGGCAACTCAGCCAGCGCTTCGATCACGCGCGCGGTCATATTTGCCATGTCGACGCCACCAAGGTTCACGAATACACGCTCCGGGCATAGACCCTCTCGCCTACGGGCCAAGCTCTCCGCACGTACCGCTCTGAACTCCGGTCGTAAAAGTGCGTACCGTGTACCAACAAGTGACTTACAAGTCGGAGGAACAAGTGCCGTGTAATCCTGGGTTCTCCGGCCGAGATTCTGATCTATTAACAGGTCACACTCGTGCGCGCGATCCGCAAGGTCGTCAATACAAGCGAGCCTAGCCGTGGGACGGGCCGCCCTAAACTCCGACTCCCACTGGAGGTCTATACCGTAGTGGTCTATGACCAACCAATCGAATGTCACGCCGCCCAGGAACTGTAGAGTTTCGTTCACATCGAACTGCCATCCGCCGGCTAGCCAATCCGCGTGGTCCAGTGCGGAAACAGACTCCGTCACAATGTCAGTGCCGACCGTTCCCATCGGCATGGCGCTAAACCCCCTGCGTCGTATTTCTCCGACAAGGTCGCCCTCGCTTGTACGGCACACGAACAAGCAGTCGCCTCCTCGGCTTCTTAGCTCCTCGGCAAGAGTCAGACAGCGCATCACGTGTCCTGAGCCGATAACAGACGAGGCGTCAACACGGAACACCGCCACGAAATGCGGCACGGACACACCGATACCCCCCACTTCAGTTACCGAGATGCTCATACGTCCCACTTTTTGAACGCCTTGAACATCCATTCGGCGCGCTCCCAATCCTCCAACGTGTCGATATCTTGAACCCGGTGCCTAGGTAGGGCAACCGGAACTGCCCCACTGCCGAAGATTGGGAGCTCTTCACTCCAAGCCCTTGCGCGCCCCCAGTAGAATTGGCCAGCGTCGTGCCACGCCTCCTCCAAGTCTTGAGAGCGAGCATTCTCGTACTCAGGGCTAAACAATCTGAGGCGTCCGTCCGCGTGGGATTTCAGCGCTCGCTGAATGGGGAAGTCGAAAGTAGTAACCGCCACGGAATACTCGGCTTCCGGGGACGCGATCAAGCAATCTCGGCCAGCAATGAGATCGGATGCTTGCACAAACGCCGCTGTCGCATACAAGCAGCAGACCAAACCTGATTTCACGCCAAGCGCATCAATCGCATGTGCGATGACGGGGATAGTTCCAGCAAAGTCATTTGAGTACTCCCGCGGTCTCACGAAGGGAACCTCCGCGCCTGCCTCCCTCGCGATGTCAGCAACTTCTGCATCATCCGTCGAAACGACCACGCGATCGAAGATCTCTGCCTCTTGGGCAGCTTCAATAGACCAAGAAACCAATGGTTTTCCGGCGAACTCACGGATGTTCTTTCTCGGAATTCGCTTACTTCCCCCGCGTGCAGGAATTACACATGTAGTCATAAGATCCCCGGGTTCCGTTACAGCGAATGCACAATAGCACGAACTGTCTTTTCCGCACGGCGACTGATCGCCTCGAGCTCTATTTCAAACCCTTGGAAGCGTAGAAAGCCGTCAATAACGTCTTGCGATATCATACCCAGGATCTGCTGGGGAGCCGAGATGGAAGCATCGAGTGGGAGCTTCTCGCCATCGGGTGAAGGGAAGTGCTGCAAGAAATGAGGCACGCTAACCTTCCGAGAAAGACTCAATCCGTAGTCCGCACCTCGCCCGTCCTGTTCCATCAGATAGGAAGGAATCCGATTCTTCAGTGCGCTGACATGACCGTGCACGCGGTAACCCACGTGCAAATCACAGTCTTCATAGATGGAAAGCCCGTTCTCGGGATCCTGATGAATCGCGTTAATCTCCACATCATTAGCTAGGCAGTAGTCTCGGACTATGTCATTAACACCATGGAGCGCTACAACAACTGAAGCGGAGGGGAATTCTATTTTAAGTCCTTCGATAAGGACCGACAATGAACGTAGGTATTTCTCTGGCCGGTGTGGATCCGAGATTACGATAGAGCGCACTGTAGTGTCACTCACAAATTCGGATCCGTACTTCGCTGGAGCATAGAACGCAACGTCACCCTGATACTCAGATGATTCAATTCCTATCTGGCGACAGAACCGCTGCGTAAGCAATCCGCGAGTTGAAAACACTGATGCCCTGGCACCAAGCTCTCTCAAAAGGTCGTTGCTTTCCTCATCGATGCCCCCACCGAGGGGAACGTTATCCTTTACCGGCAGATCAGTTCCAGCAGCCAAGATTGAATACGATACCCCACTAGCTATGACTTCCCGCAGGTAGGGGTACACGCGTACACCAAGCTCGCTCCGGATCGGAAGGCAAGCAAAGATAATATGATCGGCTCCTTCTACCACCTCCTGAACTTCATCCCACGTGGCGGCACGGAATACTACTTCTACAGAGACACTGTCTCCGAAGTTATCCTCAATCAGGGACACCAGTGACTGCGTAATCAATCGGTCACCGATATTCTTTGTTCCTCGATTTCGATACGTGCTTATGATGGTGATACGCTTCATACAGACTCCAATTTGAGGTGAGTGGGACGGTGGTGGCTTCACTGCACCGTGGGGAAAAGTCATTGTTGCAAAGTTGGATCGATATAGATTGCCGCCGATACCGCCTCGAGCGCACGACGGCTAATGGTTTCTAACTCTTGATCGAAACCCTCAAACCGCTCGAAATTATTGATAGAATCCTGTTCTATCATGCTTAGAAGCTGTTGAGGTGGGGACACCGATGCTCGAGTCGTCCAGCGCCGCTTCTCTCCGTCATCTCGAACAAATTGCAAATAATTTGGGACGCTTATTTTTCGAGACAGGGTCAATCCGTAGTCAGCCCCACGCCCATCTTGCTCCAGCAGATACGAAACTTTCCGTCTTTTCAAGGCCGAAACATGACCGTGAACCCTATATCCGACGTGCAAATCACAGCTATCATAAATTGAAAGTCCACCGCCGGGATTCTCATAAATCGACGTCGTATCAAGATCAAGGCCAGTGCAAGCGGCCTCAATTTCTTGATTCTGCCCATGCAATGCCACTTTTATACTCGCCTGAGGAAATAGACTTCTTAGTCCCGCTATCAAGCAAACAAAGGAGTCTATGTACTTTGTCGCACGATGTGGGTCTGACACAACTATATTTCTTATCGCGGTTGGCGCTCTGAACCCGATACCGTACATTTCCGGTGCATAGAACGCTATATCCCCCGAAAACCGGGCAGCAGTAATCCCAGACAAACGACAAAACGCTTGCGTCAAAACGCCGCGAGTGGTAAAAATTCTCGAGCCCAGGGCAAGCTCTCTCAAAAAAATCACGCTTGCTTCATCCATCGTTTCGAGAAGATCCATGTTGTCCTTGACACGTAGATCGGTGCCAGCCGCATGGATCGAGTACCTTACGCTACTCTCGATAACTTTCCTCGCAAATGGATATACTCCGCTCTCCATTTCTGGTCGGATGGCTAGACAAGCGAAAAAGACGTGATCGGCACTGAGGATAACCTCGGATATTTCCTCCCAAGGTGCGGCACGCCAGATGACATCAACATGTGCCTCTTCTCCGACTGTCGCTTCAATCATCGAGATCAGTGACTGCGTGATGAGGTAGTCTCCGATGTTACGCGACCCCTGAGCCGGGTAAGTAGTGACCACCACGTATCGATTCATGCAGACCCCAACGCGCTCTCCAGCGCGTCGACAACTGCAGCTACAGTGTCGGCGCTCATAGTCGGATACATCGGAAGCGAGATGGCTCGGCCATAGTACGCCTCAGACTCGGGGAAGTCCCCCCAGTTAAATCCTCTTTGGAGATAAAACGGCTGCGTATGCACTGGTTTGTAGTGCACATTGACTCCCACCCCCAGCTCACGCAGACGCTCAAAAACCATCCGCCGTCGGTCGGACGTTTCGACTTGGATCGGGTACAGGTGAAGCGCAGAGTACCTGTTTCCCCTCTGGAGTGGGGTCACAACGGGCAACTCGGCGAGCAGTTCGTCATATCGTCGAGCAAGCGAGTGTCTCTTACTAACGTACTCGTCGAGACGTTCCAACTGGGACACACCTAATGCAGCCTGGAGTTCCGTCATGCGGTAGTTAAAACCAAGATCAACTTGCTCGTAATACCAGGGACCGTCGGGATCATTCCGCATGAATCGATCGTCCCGCGTCACCCCGTGGCTTCCCAGCAATCTCATCCGGTCAGCAAGATGCTCATTGTTAGTGACCGCCAAACCACCCTCGGCAGTCGTGATTATCTTTACTGGGTGAAAGCTGAAGACCGTGATGTCACTGTACTTCCCACTCCCGATGTACTCCCCGCCGTACTGCGCGCCAATGGCGTGAGACGCGTCCTCAATGACTTTTACTCCAAATTCGTCAGCAAGAATTTTGATTGCCTCAAGGTCACAGGGCTGTCCCGCGAAATGCACGACAACGAGGACCTTGGGAAGCCGCCCGCTGATTGAGGCCATCCGGAGTTTCTGGTCCAGGGCTTCGACGGACATATTGTAAGTGAACGGATCAATGTCGACAAAATCTACGTCGGCACCGCAGTACAGAGCACAGTTCGCTGATGCAACGAATGTGTTGGGCGTTGTCCAAAGGGTGTCGCCGGTTCCCAGTCCCAGGGCTAGACACGCTAGATGGAGAGCGGATGTGGCACTATTCGCCGCGACTCCATGTTTTGCTCCGACCTTCTCTGCCACTGCCTTCTCGAAGGACGGGACTACTGCGCCTTGGGTAAGAAAATCTGAATGAAGCACCGAGACGACTGCCTCAACATCCACGGCACGGATGTCCTGTCGCCCGTAAGGGATCATCAGATCGTTCCTATTTTGCCCCGGTTGGCGTCCATCCAACGGCGCAAATCCTCGGGTGACATCCACTCCGGGTTGTTATCACTGGCGTACGTAAAGTCCGGGGAGACAAGTTGGCCGTCCTTGATCCGGTTAGCGTCCTTGTCCCAACTATTGATCGCAGGCAGGATCTTGAAGTGCTCCTCGTACTCGTAGGTATACGGTGCGTCCTCGAAGCCGATCATCTGCTCATGAAGTTTCTCGCCAGGTCGAATACCGACGACCTCTTGCTCGACGTTCGGAGCCACAACGTCACCTAAATCCGTGACCTTCATGGAGGGAATCTTCTTGACGTAGATCTCACCGCCCTCCATGTCACTCAAGGCGTGCCAGACCAATTCCACACCCTGTTCCAGAGAGATCATGAAACGCGTCATCTCCGGGTGCGTGATTGGCAACACTCCCTGCTCACGCTCGGACAGGAAGAACGGGATGACTGAGCCCCGTGATCCCATGACGTTTCCATACCGCACTACTGAAAACCGAGTATTGTGACCTCCTGCATACGAATTCCCCGCGACAAATAACTTGTCAGACGTAAGCTTCGTGGCCCCGTAAAGATTCACTGGGCTGCTGGCCTTGTCAGTCGAAAGCGCGACGACCCGCTTGACCCCCTTGTCGATACAGGCGTCGATGAGATTCATCGCACCCATTACGTTCGTTTTGACGCATTCAAAGGGGTTGTACTCGGCTGTCGGAACGATTTTCGTCGCAGCCGCATGTACGACGTAGTCAACGCCGTCCAAAGCCCGGTACATACGCTCTTTATCACGAACGTCGCCAAGAAAGAACCGCACGCGGTCATCATTCTTGAACAACTTCGCCATTTCCCACTGCTTCATTTCGTCCCGAGACAGAACAATAATCTTCTTCGGGCCGAATTTTTCCAAAGTCATGGGTATAAACTTATTACCAAAAGACCCCGTGCCACCGGTAACCAGTATCGTGGAATTTTCTAACATCCTGAGTCTCCTCATATCTAAAAAAGCGAGTGAATGCCCGCTTTAAGCAACTGATCCATAGCGCTGCCTATGTCAAGCCCAACGCAACCCTGCCGTCTTGCAGTCCCTACAAACACCTTGCCCGCTACGCCGGCACCGACCAAAACCAGGTCTCCAGGACTCACGACGCTAGCGAGATGCCGATCAATTTCCTGATAGACGAAGGGCAGGGAACGGCCCTCGTGCTGGTACTTTGGATTTGACCGGGTCTTGCTGTGCGTAGGCACAGGTATATGGAGCATTCCAGGACAATCCCCAAATACCTCATGAACGGATTCCCGTGACCCGCTGGACACTACGACAAGACGATTCGCCAATCCGGAGAGTTGCCGAATAATCGCTAAATCATTGAATAGGACGATGTTCGCTTTATCATCAGTATACAGCTTCTTGCCATCATCGTAGTGCCGAACACCGTGAAGGACAGACAGCAGCCCTCTGCCCTGAATATTCTGTGAAAGCGACTTTGTGCGGTGGGAATGATCCCTGAGGAATCGGTAAACACTTGGGATCCCAAGCATGTCCGCCTCCCGCACACTCTCTTGGAGATCAGTCATGAGCCCGTCCAGTGTGCCGCTAGGAATCTCCTGTCCCCACCAGTGCCTCTGCCTATTCTGGGAATCCTTGAGCGTAAAGAATCGGGAATGCTCCTGAAATATTATGCCTTCGCCGTCGCTCAGACGGACAAATGAAAAGCCGTCCTTATTTGCAAGTTTTTGTCGAATAAGATCCAGGACTTCAGATCTTTGAGACGCATCACGTTCTACATCTATATACTTCGCACGGTGACCTATATCCCCGTAGATTGATTGCACCAATTCTTGGTACTCTTTAGAGATCACAGGATGTGCCCGGAGAAATTCCTCCTCTACCGTCCGGTAGTCGTCGTACTCAAGCTCCCCGCCAACGCGACGTAGGCCTTGTACAGAGACTTTCAACCTATCCAGACTGGACTGGTCGTGGGACTCTGGATCATGCAGGGATCTAAGCTGCTCCTTCCACTCAGGGTGTTGGTTCATATACCTGTAGAAGGCAACGCTTTTATTCGCACGAATCGGACTCTTCGGCACGTAGCTTGCACTGCCCATAAAATCGATAAGTTCCCGGGGGCCGGCGAACCTAATAAGCAGGTCGAACATTTTAGCTTCCAGCCATCTTTTTGCTTTAATGTTCGAGTTATAGGACAACGCAAATTCAGTCAGGCGACGTAGTCCCGCGACACTTGGGGTTCGTCCTGTCCACTCGATCGCTTTCGCCACCAGCCAAAACTCAACCACCGAACCAGCTGAGTCAACACTAACTCGATCATATGCATTGGGTAGGTTCACATCTCTGCGGTCGAAGGCTGAATTCAGCACTCCGATGACCCACCAGTCATCCCCATACAGGTTGTCGCTGCTCCTGCTGAGTTCGATGAGTGCTAGAGGAAGGCAATAAACATCGCGAAGCAAGTTTTCTTCATTCCGCATCAGATGTTCATGCCCAACTGCAATCGGACTTTTTGAAGTGCTTTCAAGGAGGAGTCGCTTGGTTCTGAGGTGCTCAGTAAGGCCCTCGGTGCTCCTGGGGTTTGGAAGATAGTCATCCAATACGGGAGAGACTGCTGCTGTTGTATCGTTCCCCGGCCGCCAATTCTCTAGTGAAATTTCCGCACTCGTAAGACTTTGAACCAGCCCTTGCCGCACAAACCCATAGTAGTCGGGAGCAATCTGGTCAAGGTCGAAACACTGGTATACGAGACTTCCCGAAGCCAGAAGTTCAATCGCAACCGAGGAGTTCCCACAGACTGCGAGATGAGCATAAGCCGGAGTCAACTTCTCTACTTGCATTCCCTTCTGCAAGTAGAGGTCCTCGTCTTTGCCGGACGGATGCAGCTTGACTGCAGTTCGTGAGACGTGTGGATTCGCGTCGAGTGACTGATAGAGTTTTAAAACCTCATCGATACTACTTACACTCGTGGGGTAAATATACGCGGGAATCGCGTCAGTATTCATTAAGGAAGCGCGAATCGTGGCAACTTCTGCTCGATCAAAAGTTAACTGAGATCGTGGACTTAGCAGAATCTTGCCTTTTGGCGAACCGATAGTGCTGTATATTTCTTTCGATACGCGATTTCTCAATATCGAGAGGTCAAAATCAAGGGCAGGGAAGTTTTCAGTCACCTCGGCATGCTGAATGTAGATAACCTTTTTTTTGAAGTAGCTAGCCACTTTCGCGTAGGCCACTGGTGCCGGTGAGTGGTCATTCGCAACGACAAAGCATTCGCTAGAACTATTGCCAAGAGTTTCATAAGCCGCCAAAAAGAAGCGTCCATAGTTTAGCAGTTGGTGCAGCAGACCCCGAGTTATGCCTGAACGGGATGAAACGAATTGATCGAAACCGAGGCAGATCGTCTCGCGAAGTTTAATAAACTCTGAATCAGATCTCTTGGACGTAAGATCGCAAAGATTTGCAACCTTAAGGGAAATCTGATTTTTTTCGAACAGATCCTCTAAGTGCAATATTTCACGACGGTTATTTGCCGTCGAAGCGAAAGATAGCAAACGGCTGCCGAGAAGCGCTTTGGAAGCTTCGAAGACTCGGGGGCGATGAGAGTGAATGCTTTTGGCAAAAAGCTCTGACATCGCGGGTTTATCGACTAAAGCTCCCGAACTGTTCGCGGCGATGGCAAGATACTCCGGCTTATCGAGCCTGTCCCCCAGAATGTGATCGTATCCGGTGTTCGATTCGATAACGGAGGCAACCTTGTTCATCCCTGCGACGATCGTTTCTAGCAGATCAGCCATGCTTCCTCCTCTTTAGCTTTTCCTCGCGCAACCGAGTGGGAACTACCACTTTTAAAAGAGCACCGGTAGTCAGAATTATTAGTATAATGAAACGAACTTGAGCGTAAATTCTTGTCGCGGATGAACTAGTCCCCGGGCCCTATGCCGATCAGACGATTGGATCCTGTGAAATTACCAAGACGTGCTTGATCCAACTGACTGTGAAGGTCCGAAATTTGAGTTAATAACTTTTTAACCTCGAGCTCAAGGTCAGCCACTTTCGCTTTTCGGTAACGTCGTCCTCGCCGGAATGCGTCGAGTTTTTCTTCTTGGCCGCGATTCGCAGCTATGTAGTTGTTAAGTTCGACCTGGATTTCGTGGAGCTGGCGGAGCATAGCGACATTTTCGTTCATAAGATCTTGCGTCAAGCCGGAGACGGGTTCAGGATCGGTGAGCGCGTCCGATTGCGCATCTGAATCTGCGGGTCCGACACTTACTAGAGGTGACCTCCCCAAACGTTGCTGGACTATTTTGAAAGCCTCCCTGCGATGACTTGCCTCCCCGTCCAGTATCCAAGACACACCCGTGGCCGTGATTCGATTGGTCACCGCAACTTCGTCAACCAGGAAACGGGCAGCCAGATAGGCGTTCCGGTCCTCCTCTGCTGTAGGACCGGAAGGGTAGTTCGGCAGGATCAGTTCAGCGACCGTCCGATCGAGGCTGCGACCCGCCCGCTTCCGTAAATGAGCTGCAAGAACTTCCGGGTCTGAGGTCTCCTCAACTACCGAGACACGCTCGCCAAACTCTCGTCCCATACGTTCCAGGGTCTCAACCAGGATTTCGCAGTCACGAATAGCTACATCCGGGGCGACCCCGGTAGCAATGGCGTGGGCTAATGAATCGACTAAGGGTTCAATGAGCACCACGGCATGCATATCGCGGTGATCCTTGAGTAGATCACTGAATACGCGCAGGTCGTCCGCGACGAGTAGCTGTATACCAGCTTTTCCCCCACCAGTATCGAACTGAGTTTCACGGAGCCTGCCGGTCAGGTCAACAACGACGACTCCCCTCGGAGTTGCCAAATTCTGGTCCAGCGTCATAAGTTACCTTTCAATTGCCGCGGACCCATCATAATTGAAGTCCCAAAATTTACATAACTACGGGTAGCATGCGTTTCCGAGGTGACCTTGGCGTTAGGCCGACCGACGCACCAAAAGTTCCAACTTGCTGAGAACGCTCTAATCCGAGACATCAAGGGCTTGCCAAAGCGTTCCGTGATTGAGGCACTCAGGATCGGCTCACGCCTAGCGATCCGAGATTGCGAAACATGAACCGCGGTACTACTTCATAAGAGTCAGTATCTCGTCGAAGGTCTCTTGGTTTTCTGCTCCAGCATGACCTGACGCATCCGAAAAGATCCGACTTGTGAGCTTGTCCCCGTGACCCGTAGATTCAACGAACTCTTTAAATGGCAGAAAGTGATTCTCGTAGTGATCTGCATCCTGTTCGTTCTGTGCCAAAAAAATGCTCCGAGCCCTATGGGTCACCTCGGAATCAAGTGCCGAAAACTTGTACCAATGGTCCTCTGAAACTCCACCCAGCTTTTCAGCGCCATAGGCTACCCGCGACATGCGGTTGGTCCACTTGGCGGGGTACTTCCGAAGGTCGGTCTGGGGGTTGATCGCGATCACTCGCACCCCCTCGTAGTACCGGGCGAATCGCAGAGCTGCGAATCCTCCGCCTCTGGACCCATAGGAGAAGACCTGATCCTCGCCGGCGCCGATAGTGTTCGCTAGTGAGGCCACGATCTCGGCAATGTGCGCCAGGTAGTCACCCCTGCTGTTGCCGGCATACCAGGCGAGCCCGAGGTTACTGTGGTGGTAGAGCGCTGGGTCTGAGAAGTATAGGCAGCTGGCAGGGAACTTAGAGGCCCAGCTCCAGCGCTGAAATACTGGCGGCTCGAACGTGTTTCGTCTGGCGTCTCCCGAGAAAAACACAACCAGGCGCCCAGTCTCAGGCTTGGGAGCAAAAATGAAATCGTACTGCTCATCTTCGAAGTGCTCTGTATAGAGACCCCGCTCCTCGACATCGATGTCTGCCGGCCCCTCCCAATTACGCCGCGGGACGCTGTCCAGATGCTTGATCGTTGTCTTCTTAGCCTTCATTCTGCTCAATTATACTCTACAGCTAGACCGGCTAGGCGTCGTAGATAGGCCTCCGGAGTGCATTCCTGCTCGATGAAACGGACTGCGCGCTGCTGCTGTTGTGCGTAGCGCTGCGAATCCCACAGCTCGTTGATGACGTCCTTGACCTGATCAGGCTCAGCATAGACGGCTGCATCTTTGAACGGGGGTTCAAAGTGGTGTGGCAGAACACAGACCACCCCGTAGCTCATGGCTTCCAGGATGGCCATACCGAAGGCCTCGAGCCAGCCGTCGCTGTGGAAGTAGACGAAGAAGTCGATCTTCTCCGACAGGTATTCTTCCACGCTGATCTCGTTGAAGGCATAGATCTCCCAAGAGGGCGGGTTCCGCGGGAGGAAGCCCTTCTGCACAGGCACCTTGGTGCCGCCAAGGATGCAGACACTCGCAGAGCCGTCGGCCGGGTAGACCTGCTTGAAGACCTTCCGGTCGGAGGGCCATTTTGCGGCGTCGTCGCGTGCGTGCCGTCCAATGGTGGGCCGGCCCGCCCGGTATCGGTTGTGGCTCGCCTGCTCTTTGAGCTCGATGATGCCCTTCCAAGAGAAGCTTGTCAGGTCTGAGGCGGGCATGAGTGGCGCGATCATGGCCCCGATCTGCTCACTCTGCGGGGCCCAGAGCGGCCGCACGCCGAAAAGCCCCTCGATATTGCGGGTGACGACGCCGATGTCATAGCTGCGCCGGTCTCCGCTCGGTTCGAACGGCGGGTGGTTGGAGACGATGACTGCCTTTTTAGGCTTCAACCCGGCGGCCTTGTCCTGCACGACCTGCACCGCTGTGGGCCACCGCACGACGAGAAGGTCAGTCTCAGCCACGGTGTCCAGGGACAGCCGGTCCACCCGGCCGGTCAGCACCAGGTCATCGATCTTACGGCTGAACTGCCGCTTCGAAGCAGATGGGATCAGGCCGTTCTGGAACGGGATCACACCCACCCGGAGTCCAGCGTTCAGACAGACGGAGATCTCATTGAAGAGCGACGTGGAGTTTCCGGCGAGGAAGCCGAACTCTGACGCGAAGACGACGTCATATCGGACGGGCCCTTCCGGGCGAACTCCCGGCAGGTAGGCGGCCGGGGCGACGAAGCGCCGCTGCTCCAAGGACTTGGGCATGTACGGCGATTCACCGGACTCCCGGATCTCGCGATGCCAACTCTTGTAGCCACGAAGGTAAGCCCGGCGTTCCGGAGCAAGATAGCCCACACCCATGTCATCACGGGTGAGGTTTGCGCCGTCCATAAGAGCGAAGGCCAGGGGCGCCCTGATATGTAGCGTGATTGTCAATAGTGCGTGGGGAAGCGGTCCCGGTCTGGTTGGCTGGGGCCGCTTCCTTTGGTGAGGGTCCGGGGCTGGGTTGTCCTGGTGCTCACCCTTTGTGGGCCGGCATGTCCTGCCTGGAAGTGTCCAGCGTGTCTTTGGCGACGGGCGCGGTCACTCTGATATGCGCGGGTTGGTTACCGCAGGACGATGTGTTCGGCTGGAGATTACCGCTGGTCTAGGGTCGAGCGTGGCCCGTAGTTGGCTGCTCATAGGGCGTACGCGGGTTTACTCCACGCGCTGCAAGGAACACTTCCGTCGGAGCATTGCCGGCACGTGTTATTCGGCCAGAGCTAGAGCTGTGTGCTTCTGGCCGGGGTCGGCGGGCATGGTTGCCAGCGACCAGCACCGGCCGGCGAGTTCCCGGGCGATCGCCACGTTCGCGATCAGGGGCGTTTTTTGTGGTCCAGATAGACCAGCCATCGCTCGTGAAGCCGCCGGTTCCCGGCGTGGCCCCGGGCCTGGGCGGCGGGCGAGGCCTGCGCATCGAGCTGGTCAGTCTCGTCCCGGGGTGCGGCAAAGAGAAACTGGGCTATGGCGAGCACAGCGGATTTCCAGTGCCTGTCTATCAACATCTCGGCAGCGGACTCTCGAAAGAGCTCTGTCCGGTAGGACTCGAGAATCCCATGGAGTTGGCCAAAGTCATAGCCTCCCTTGGACGCGGCATATGCCAGCACGTCGCGGGCGCCACCGTTGCGGTTGCGAATCGCGTTGGTGGCGAAGAAGGACCGATCCTCCCAGAGCAACCTTTCCCCTCGTTCGTGCACGGCGAGCAGTGTAGGGATCAGTACTGACGCCGCCGTCGGTCACGCCGTTTGGCCATTTTCATCTGAGTCAGGGAAGATTTGGTTAGAAGTCCCACTGTCGCTGAGGAGCACCATGATTGAGTACACCACCCATGAGCCCGCCGTGGTGTCCATCCCTTCAGATGTGACATCCATCGAGCGGCAGGAAGACTTCAGTCATCTGCGCTTCAGCCGAGGGTATGTTTTCCACGCACCAGGACTCGACCCTGACGTCCCGGCCTTCTGGAAGAGCCGAACATTTGCCGGGATGACGTTCCGTTGGGATCCACGCGTCGGGGTATCCATCGTCTCGGACGGTGAGAATGAGATTCTACTTTGCGGTCACAGCCTCGACCCAACACTGGAAACAACGGATCTCGGGATAATCGCCCATAAGCTTCACACAGCCCTTCGTGAATCTCGCCGAAGTTACCTGAACGCACTCGAAGAACTGTTCGGACAGTACGTGGTGCTCGACCACCATCAAGGCGCTCTTCACGCCCAAACCGACGCCATCGCGTCTCGTTCAATCTTCCATGACACCGAAGCTACGATCATCGCCTCACATGTGAATCTCGTCGGTAGGACACTTAGCCGCGAACCAAGTATCTACGTAAAATGGGTCCATCGGACCACTTCCTTGGACTTTCCAGGACGCACGACAGAATTCGACGGCGTCTGGCTCCTGACACCGAACACAGAGCTGACGTTGGGCAACGGCACGATTCGCCGAGTGGGCCCGCTCCCCTACAATCCCCTGACCATCGCTCAGGCAGCCGACCAAATGATCCCGATTTTGGAAAAGCAAGTGAAGACGCTGAAAGAGAGCGGTCGCGAAATCGTGGTCTCAGCCAGCGCGGGCATCGATTCACGGACGTCCCTCGCCGCCTTCGCCCACCCGCAAGCCGATGAATCAGTCCAGACGTTCACATACACCAAAGCGCCGGGCTCGGGGCGACAGAGTGCGGAGCTCAACAGGGACAAGCTCGCAGCGAAGATGGCGGCCGATCTGGGGCTGACTCATCAGATGTTCGATCTGAACACGGCTGAACGTCCGCCAGCTGATTACTTGACCATGCTCAATGAACTCAGCTCCCGTCGCTCAAATACGGTGATCTCTTGGGTGTATCACTCGCACCTTCCCCACAACGCATTGCATATCCGTGGCCAGATCAACGGTGTGGGCAAGTGGCACTTCGCCCAGCGGCTGCACTTCGCGGAGAGCATGGAAATATCCGCTCGACGCATGGCGAGTCTGACGAAGCGAGGTAAGGACGTTAAGCGTCCCCTGACTGATTCCTGGTGGGCGCTCGGCGAGCGTGGATTCCAGGAGTACATCGACTCGACCGAGCTTAGATCCGTGCCGGCCGGCTACCGGATGACGGACATGTTTCTGTGGGAGCATCGCGTAGCGAACTGGAATCACGCTCACATTGTAGAATCAGATGTCACCTTTGACACCTACCAGTTGTTCGGTTCCCGCAAAATGATCCGACTGATGCTTTCTGTACCCGAAATTGACCGTGCACAACTGTCTCTGTTCCGAGAGATCATCGGGAGGATGGCGCCAAAACTGCTGGAGTACCCGCTGAATGGCAGAACGTGGGATCCCCCTACATACGAGCTTCCTCTCAGTGCCTACCAGCAAGGCGCCGCGGCCGCTACGTCAGACCTGAGCAGCCTGCACCAACGGATCGCCGCGACCAATGGAAAGCTCAAATGGCGCGGAGACGAGATCGCACGGCTACGTGAAGAGCTTGCCTCTGCTCGCCAGGAAACGGAACACCTGCGGTCTACGCTCGACCAACTTCAGCCCGAGAGACTGCTGAAGGTTTAGTTGTCAGCTGGGGTTGATGGTTTCTTAACCGGCCTGTGCTGCGTTTTTTATTGTCTCAAACTCGGTGGGCGTCAGCCGTCCGAGGGCGCGTTGACGGCGTTTGCGGTGGTAGCTGCGCTCGATCCAGGTCGCAATGGCGAGGCGGAGTTCGGCCCGGGTTTGCCATCGTTTCCGGTTCAGGAGGTTCTTTTGCAGCAGGGAGAAGAATGATTCCATTGCGGCGTGTCGCGGTGAGCCGCGCAATCCACCGAAGATTAGCCGGTTAGGCACACCCTTCCCATCGATCCGATCAGGCCGTAGGTATGCAGGGCCAGGACGAACCTTCTGGATCTGAACTGGGGTCCACTGTCCGAATGCACCACCGTGCCGGCTGGTTGCCTCAGTGCCACGGCGTGGTCCAGGGGGCAGCAACGGGCCTTACCCTCGACGTCGTCCGTCTCGTGGCTGCGTCCGATCCGCGCATCAAGCTGGCCACGGTATACCGGCCTCACTTGGAATCGTCGCAGCACGGATTTTCGATGGCCGGGGCGAACTCATTGCAGACGTTGACCTGCCGGAGTTCCGTAATGACCTGCCAGGCTTCGGTAGCCTGTGCGGCCTCGTGGGCGTGAACGGCGTCATGGATCGCTGCGTCGGCCAGCGCGTGGTCCACGGGCTCCAGCTCTGGCAGCTCGGGCCGCTTAATTCGCTTTAGCAGTTTCATTGGCACCTCCTCCTGCATTTTCCTGTCGGGCGACATGATGTGGGTGGAGCACCTGCCGATCACGAGGAGCGTGGCATTCGTTTTGGCGAGGTCCGCGTTGGTCTGGTTCGCGAGGTTGGCCGCGGATAGCCTGTTGTTCCGGTCGGTGGTGATGGCGGTGATCTGGTTTTGCAGGACCGGGCCCACGTCTTCGTGCGCGGTTCGGACCCACAGGCGACTGGTGAACACTAGGGACTAGGTATAACATGGCGTGTGGCTCCGTGGGGAGGCGAGACCTACCCGTGCGGGGAAGCCGTCAATCTTCGGGGTCTTTCATCCGCGACTCCTTAGCGGCGTGAGTGCGGGCCCTGGCATGCAGGCCGGGGCCACTGGATTGTGCGTGTTGGAGTCCCATTGGGGAGCTATAGCCATAAGTCAGGAAGTAGGCCAATGCATGGCAGCCAGCGTTCTCTTGTAGCGACGAACAACAATAAGGCAGGGCTCGGAAACAGAATGCGCTTCACGCTGAGCGCGTTGAGCCTCGCTGAGGCGCACGATCGAGGCTTCAGCTATGCGTGGCCTCAGTCTAAGCTCTTCAGGCCCGCCCTCACGGAACTGTGGGAATTTAATCACCCGCAAATTTCCTGGCCAAACGCCGTGGAGCTGTCCAAAGAAGTCCCCTACACCGTGAAATCGAAGGACCTGCCCGAGGATGCGTGGAAGCAGCCGGTTTGGCACTTCCGATCGGCCTATGCCCTTACCCTCCCAGAGGGGGCGCCACCGTGGACCGAGCGGTTGCGGGGGCTCAAACCGACTAAAGAAATCCAGGACCGTGCGACGACCCTCCACGTCGAGCACCTGCGGGGCGCCCCGTATGTCGGCGTCATGGTCCGGGCGCATGCCAAGTCCCACGCGAAGACGGTTGAGGCTTCCCCTGTCGAGTGGTATCTGGAAAGGATGTCCGAGCTTGACGCAGCCTATCCGGGAATCAATTTCTTCCTGTCCTGCGATGTCCCGGAGGTGCAGGAGCGCATCATTAAGGCGTTCCCGAACAGTGTCGGGCAGAACGATAAGGGCGGGTACAACTCAGTCGAAGGTGTTGTCGCCGGGGTCACCGACCTTTACCTTCTCGCCGCGTCGAGCTACATGATTGTCCCGTACTGGTCGAGTTTCCCAACGATGGCGTGGGAGCTTGCTGACCGAAAGATTGTCAGGGAGCACAGCCGGGGTGGGCGGCAGAACGTGAACATTGCAGAGGTGCCCATGGCATCTAATCCGCTCCGTCCCGCCGACCGTTCCTAGGCGAGGGCAATACTGCCCGTCTTGACCGTGTCGTCCGCCTTCGCCTGCACAACGAGCTCCGAGGCCCCGTTGGTCGAGTCGAACGAGGAGAGCGTCTCGCAGATCGCGATCTCCGCGACGGAAGGGGCGGTCTGAGGCGCTCCCCGAAGTAGCCACGCGACGAAACCCGCGCTATGACGGAGGACGCGTAACCTGCCACTGCTCGGCGTTGCCAGTAGCTGAAACATTCTGCTGGTTGACCGCTGTGTTTCGTCAACTTTAAGTAGGCCGTTTCAGCGCTAAGAATCAGGCCACCTTGGCACGTTTCCAGGCCATTTCAGCAGTTGCCTATTTCATGAGGGCGTTTTTGACTCGGTAGGACTCGCCACGGAATTGCAGCAGGCGTCCGTGGTGGACGAGTCGGTCGATGACGGCGGCGGCCATGTTGTCGTCGCCGAACACCGTTCCCCAGCGGGAGAACTCGAGGTTGGTGGTGATGATGAGGCTGCGTTTTTCATACCCGTCAGCGATGACCTGGAACAACAGCCGTGCACCCTCGGTGTCGATCGGGAGGTAGCCCAGTTTGTCGATGGCCAAGAGCTGGTTTTTGGCCAGGGAAGCGAGTTCTTTGTCCAGCCGTTCCTCGTCCTTGGCCCTGCGGAGCATCATGACCAGGGAGGAGGTGGTGAAGAACCTGGCTTGGATGCCTTGCCGGCAGGCGGCTGCCACGAGAGCGGTGGCCATGTGGGTTTTTCCGGTGCCCACGTCTCCGTAGAGGACCAGGTCCTGGGCTCGGGTGATGAATTCCAGTGATTCGAGGGGTTCTCGGCCGTAGTCCTCGGGGAACCTGACACTGGTGTAGTCGAATTCCATGAGTGTTTTCAGCGCCGGCAGTCTCGCGGATTTCAGCAGCCGCTGACGGCGTGATTCCTGCCGGGATTCGTGCTCGGCCAGCAGGACCTCGTGGAGGTATTCGCGCTGTTTCGGGGTGCCTTTCTCGGCCCATTCGATCAACACGCTGCCGGTCAGTGAGGTATTTTTGCCCGCTTCGAGGATGTCTTGGACGGTGATCGGGTTCATGCGACTTCTCCGGTGCTCGTGTTCAGGGTGGTGAAGGTGTCATAGACGCTCAAGTCCACGTTGGCTGCCGCCGGTTCGGTGCCATGGGCCAGCCGGCGGGCGAGCATCCCCAAGGCGGCCATGTCCGGGGTATCCCCGCGCCGGATCAGCGTGTCAGCGGCGGCCATCGCGGCGTCAAAACCGGCGGACCCGGAGGCGGCATCGACCGCGTTGAGCAGGCGGCGACGGTCCGTGGGCGCCGCGGCATCGATCCAGTCGCGCACCGGGTCGCTGACCAGGGCCCGCAGCGGGGAATGGGACCAGGCGCCGGGCTTGGTCACCAGCAGCGGGACCAGAGACGCAGGATCGAAGATCGTCTCGGCCTGCCTGCCGAACACCCGGTCAAAGGACCGGACGGGTTCAGAATGCTCATCGAGAATCTGCACCACGTCATGGCGCAAACCGACGGTGAGCATCCGCCCATGGAAGGATGGTCCGGCAGCGTAGGTGTTCCCATCAATGAGCAGGTTCCCGGTCTTGTCGGCCTTGCGCGATTCGTAGCGGACCGGGTCGAACCCGACCCCAGGCAATGCCAGGGACGCCGCCCGGTCTTGGGCGAACAGCTCGCCCAGCGGTAGGCCCTTGCGGTAATGCGTGGTGATGGCCAACGCGTCGCACCTGGTCATGAGCAGCTCGTTCAAGGCCTGCAGGCTGGAGGCCTCAGGTTCGGGAACCATGAGGTTGCGGCGCAGGAACCCGACCGCGTTTTCCACGTTGCCCTTCTCATGCCCGGAGTACGGGTTGCAGTAGCGGGATTCGGAGCGGTAATGCAGCTTGAACGCGGCGAACAGTTTGGACTCCACGACCTTGGTCCCCACCCGGCGCCCGATGCCGGTGGCATTGTCAAAGACCAGATGCCTCGGTGCAGCCCCGATGTGCTCGAACACCTTCCGCAGCCCGTGGCAGAAGCATTCGGCGGTTTCGCCCCGGTATGCCTGGACGAAGCGCATGTTCGAGAACGGGAAGGTCACCACCAGGAGGTGAAGGACCTGCCGGATCCCGGCGATGATCGCCTCGGCCTGCCCGAAGTCGACCTGCGCAGTGCCTGCCGGCCAGACCAGCTCGGTGAAGCCCTCCCCGGCCTGCCGGTTCCGGGCAGTCCACTTCTTCACGTGGCGTTGGACCGGGGAATAGGTGCCCGGGAAACCATGCTCGTCAACGAGCCGGTCGAAGATACGTTTGGCCGTGTGCCGCTGCTTGCGCGGCCGGCGCTGGTCCTCGGCGAGCCACGCTTCGATGATGTGCTCGAATCCGGTCAGCACCGAACCCCGGGCCGGGCCGAAGGCGCCGGCGCTGCCGGGGAGAAGTCCTGCCGCTCGGCGTACTTGGCCACCGAATCACGGCTGACACCCAGCCTGCGGGCGATCTCACGTCCCGGGACTCCCTGGGAGTCCAGCCTTCTGATATTTTCTTGAACGGACATGGGTACCGTCATCTGCTTTCCAGCCCTTCCGGCGCAATCGCTCTGTCAATAGCAGCGCCGTAAGGAACCTATCTGGGGTGGCGGGCCCATGTTCCCAACACTGGGAACCGCCCCGGGCCACCGGGTGATCTCAATCTCTGCGCAATTCCCAAAACCATGATTTGGATGGGAACCGCATGGCCTGATTCTTAGCGCTCTTTTGGCAGGAAACCAGCCACCAACTCGGCAGGATTTCTCTGCTGAAACGGCCTACAGATAGTCGATCACACACAACCGCGAACGTGGGGTTTGCGTCAGCTACGTTGCGGGCAACGGCAGCGCGGTTGTGCTCAGGTCTATGCTTGCGTTCGCAAACGAAGGGGACTGCCCCCGGTTTGCTTGACTCCTGACTTGTGAGGATTCACTCCTTGCAGCAAGGATGTTCACATGCCCAAGCCTTTCCCCGCTGAGTTCCGCCGTGACGTGGTCGCGGTTGCGCGCAAGGACGAAGCTCCGGTTTCACAGATCGCCAAGGACTTCGGGATTTCCGAAGCAACCCTTCACAACTGGCTGAAGAAGGCCGACATCGAGGAGGGCGCCCGTCCCGGAGTGACGGAGAAGGAAGCCGCCGAGCTCAGGGATGCGAGGAAGCTGATCCGCTGCTGGAGCAGGAGAATGAGATCCTGCGCCGGGCGGCGGCGTTCTTCGCCGGGGAGTTGCCCCAAAAAAAGTTCCCGCTAGTCCTTGACCTTGCCGCAGATGGTATTCCCGTCGCGGTGGCCTGCCGGGTGCTGCGTTTCTCCAAACAGGCCTTCTACTTATGGAAGGCCGCGCCGGTCACGGAACGCGACTGGACTGATGCGTTCCTGATCAATGCGGCGGTGGACGTCCACCGGGACGATCGGGCGTTCGGGTACCGGTTCATTGCCGACGAGCTCGAACACCAGGGTTTCAGCGCGGGAGAGAACCGGGTGGCGCGGCTGTCCAGCAGCCAGCAGACCCTGGTTTGTGTGCCAAGAAGCGCGGTCTGACCCGCAAAGCCGGCCCGCCCGTGCATGATGACCACGTCAGGCGGGACTTTACCGCAAAGGCACCTGATGAGCTGTGGCTGACGGACATCACCGAGCATCGGACCGATGAGGGCAAGCTCTACCTGTTCACCATCAAAGACGTCTATTCCAACCGAATCGTGGACTACTCCATCCATTCCCGGATGAAGGCCTCGCTAGCCGTCTCGGCCCTCCACAACGCGATAGCACTCAGGGAGCCGGCAGGAACCGTGGTCTATAGCGACCGCGGTTCGCAATTCCGTTCCAACGCTTTCGCCAGCTGAAGGGCAACGGGCTGACAGGATCGGTGGGGCGGGGGTGGGCGCGTGGGCGCGTGGCCGACAATGCCGCCATGGAATCGTTTTTCTCACTCCTGCAGAAGAACGTGCTGGATCGCCAGCGATGGTCCACAAGGGCTGATCTTCGCCTGGCCATCGTGACCTGGATCGAAAAAACCTACCACCGGAAACGCCGCCAACGGCGCCTCGGACGGCTAACGCGGCAACAGCTACCGCCTCAAAAAACACCAACCCGCCGCCGGTACGGCACAATAGAACAAACAACCAGTGGCCCTGTTTTCAAATGGCACTAATGGCCCTGTTTTGGGTAGGCGTTAACAACCCGCGTTGATCTCATCGGCGATGAACCGGTAGCCGAAGGCAGGATCGTCGCGGTGGTGATCGATAGCAGCGTTGACAATCAGGTGTGCTTCTTCCCGGTCCCGGGCAGAGACGGGGTTGGCGGCCCACTGGTTGTAAGCCTGTCTGGAGAAATTCAGTACCCGGCAGGACACGGCCACGGGAACCCGGAGCGGGGCGTTCCTGGCAGCCAGATCTCGGACCAGCGGGTACATCATTTTTTGGATTGATGTCCCGGGACAGGTACGCCACAGCGCGGCGCATAACTTCCGCTTCCTGCTCCAGGAGCCGGATGCGTTTATTCGCCTCACGCAGCTTCGCGGCGTCATCGGACACCGCACCGGATTTCACGCCGTCTTCTTTGTCGGCGATCTTCATCCAGCGGTGCAGGGCAGCGGGTGAGACACCGAAGTCCTTGGCGACCTGTGTGACGGGCGCTTCGCCCTTGCGGGCAACCGCGACGACATCGCGGCGGAACTCTTCGGGAAAAGCCTTGGGTTTGATGAACATCCTTCCACCCGCAAGGATCAAATCCTCACAGGCAAAGTATCAAGCAAACCTTCAGCAGTCCCCGACAAGTCTTGATCTATCTCAGGAATTGAAGTAGAAACCCTGAGCGACTTCACAGTTCCACTGCTCCTCGCTGCCCGTATCTACGCCCAATCTCTGTGCCTCCGACCGGAGAAACTTCCGAATACTTTCCTCGGTACCTGCTAAAAGCAACCGCGCTACCCCGTCCACGGTTTCAACGCGTCCCGACACCCCGGCACGGCGTGCCGCGAGATAAACCAAGTTCTTGTCTGTGGCCGAAAAATCACCCTTTTCGCGAAGCCAGTAAGACTGTCGCGCTGGGTAGGCGTGGGCTGGAATCGTTTTCACCAGGACTTCGTTCGCTGAGGCACCCTGCAGAGGCGCGAGGAGCTGCTTTAAATTCAGCCCAGTTTTCTGGATCCGGGGAGCGTCGCTTCTCGTGGAGGACGGAAAGAACACGTCAAGAATATGCTGCGGCACATCCTGTCCTGCACCTTTCCAGGGATACATGTTAATCTCTATCTCGGGTCTCGAATTCATTTCGATCACTCGGAAACTGTCCTCGACAGGCGTCCTGTTAGCGTCGAACAGTATATCTACACCCGCGATTGCCAGCCCAGGTACTGCTGCTACAGCCCGGACTGCAGCATTCTTGACCGCGGTAGGCAACTCAGCTGTCTTGTCGATGCTGTCTCCACCCTGACTTGCGTTTGCTTTCCCACGGAGCCTTACCTCGACGCCCGCAAAGGGAATATCGCCCAGACCATAGCCCTGGCGCTGGAGATACTGGTCAACCTCACGGTCCCTTCCAATCAGCTTCTTACAGAGGTAAGGGTTCTCCAGACGAACCTTGTTCTTCTGGACAATAAGTTCCTGGACGGTGCTGGCACCGTCACCCACCACGTTTGCCGGGCGGCGCAGACAAGCTGCGACGACTCGGTCGCCGACTACAAGCACCCGGTAATCCTCTCCCTCGAAATGACTCTCGAGGATAAGTTTTTCCCCCTTCGTGCAACGCGCCGACAGATATCGGAAGGTATCCAACAGGTCAGCACGCGTGCGCAAGTTTGTGAGGACATCTCGCCCCATACTGCCGCGGAGTGGCTTTAGCACCAGTGGATAACCTGTGTCCTCGGCGCGGGTTAGGAGTTCATCCTCTACGTCAGCATCGAAAGGGTCCAACACCCAACTCGCGGGGACCGGGACACCGGCCGCACGAAGACGGGAATTCGTCGAGTGTTTGTTCTGCTCGATCGCGATGGCTGCGCGTGTCGTTAGTGAAGGCCGAGTTTTATTGAAACGGATGCGGGTACGTCCGTCGGACAGCTCATATCTTCGCAGTTGACTGTCGAAAAATCGAACCTGAAGACCCCTGCGCCAAGCCTCCAGAGCAATAGTGTAACCGGCGAGCCTTGTACCGAACGCCTCACGGACGACCTCGGCTTCGAAGTGAGACGGCCAGGACGACAACTGAGTTTCTCCTTGTGATTTCGAGTGCTGCAGTGACATCGCCCTACCAACGAGGGGACCGACCATCACCTGAGCCACACTGACAGCCATGAGTGTCAGGGGATCTGAACGCGGTCGGCTTTGACGCCGAGCCCGGCCAGGCGCCGTAGATACGCCGCCGGAGTGCATTCCTGCTCGATGAAACGGACTGCGCGCTGCTGCTGTTGTGCGTAGCGCTGCGACTCCCACAACTCGTTGATGACATCCTTGACCTGATCAGGCTCAGCATAGACGGCGGCATCTTTGAACACGGGTTCAAAGTGGTGTGGCAGGACACAGACCACCCCGTAGCTCATGGCTTCGAGGATGGCCATGCCGAAGGCCTCGAGCCAGCCGTCGCTGTGGAAGTAGACGAAGAAGTCGATCTTCTCCGACAGGTATTCTTCCACGCTGATCTCGTTGAAGGCATAGATCTCCCAAGAGGGCGGGTTCCGCGGGAGGAAGCCCTTCTGCACAGGCACCTTGGTGCCGCCAAGGATGCAGACATTCGCAGAGCCGTCGGCCGGGTAGACCTGCTTGAAGACCTTCCGGTCGGAGGGCCATTTTGCGGCGTCGTCGCGTGCGTGCCGTCCAATGGTGGGCCGGCCCGCCCGGTATCGGTTGTGGCTCGCCTGCTCTTTGAGCTCGATGATGCCCTTCCAAGAGAAGCTTGTCAGGTCTGAGGCGGGCATGAGTGGCGCGATCATGGCCCCGATCTGCTCACTCTGCGGTGCCCAGAGCGGCCGCACGCCGAAAAGCCCCTCGATATTGCGGGTGACGACGCCGATGTCATAGCTGCGCCGCTCTCCGCTCGGTTCGAACGGCGGGTGGTTGGAGACGATGACTGCCTTTTTAGGCTTCAACCCGGCGGCCTTGTCCTGCACGACCTGCACCGCTGTGGGCCACCGCACGACGAGAAGGTCAGTCTCAGCCACGGTGTCCAGGGACAGCCGGTCCACCCGGCCGGTCAGCACCAGGTCATCGATCTTACGGCTGAACTGCCGCTTCGAAGCAGAGGGGATCAGGCCGTTCTGGAACGGGATCACACCCACCCGGAGTCCAGCGTTCAAACAGACCGAGATCTCATTGAAGAGCGACGTGGAGTTGCCGGCGAGGAAGCCGAATTCTGAGGCGAAGACCACGTCATATTGGACGGACCCTTCCGGGCGAGCTCCCGGCAGGTAGGCGGCCGGGGCGACGAAGCGCCGCTGCTCCACTGACTTGGGCATGTACGGTGATTCGCCGGACTCCCGGATCTCGCGATGCCAACTCTTGTAGCCACGAAGGTAAGCCCGGCGTTCCGGAGCAAGATAGCCCACGCCCATGTCATCACGGGTCAGGTTTGCACCGTCCATAAGAGCGAAAGCCAGGGGCGCCCTAGTGACCGGTTCCACGGTGATGCCGTAGTAGTTCTCGATGCGGCTCTTGAACTCTGAGTCCCCGGATTTACGGATCGTGTCCCAGTAGCCGAGGTCCTTCAGCACCGGATCACGTCGGAACATCAATGAGGCCATGGAGGGGTAGAACACCCGTCCCGTGGCGGACCGCAGCATCAAGGTGAGCTGCTCGTCCACACGGACCCAGTTGGTCATATTCGCAACGCGTTCAGGATCCGCCATGAAGTCGCGAACCTGCAACTCGATCTGCTGGGGGTGGTGCCAATCGTCCTTATCCGCCACGGTAATCAGGTCGCCGGTGGCCAGGTCGAGAGCGTCATTGCGCACCGAGTAGGAGCCGCGGTTCACGTCGTTGAACACCAGACGAATGCGGGGGTCACGTGCTGCAAGGTCCTGGAGCTGTTCCCGGTATGGCGTGGGGTGACCATCGGCGTCCTGCTCAGGTGAGCAGTCGTCGATCATAATTATCTCAAGCTTGCGCCAGGTCTGCCGCAACAGGGAATCCACCGCAATGTTGGTGGCGGCGCTGGGTTCGTAGATTGGCATGATCACGGTCACCAGCGGGGCTCCCGGATCCTCCGGGGCCGGAGACAGGTCCGTAGTGACGTTGTAAAAACCGATCTGGTCTTGCTGCATCGAGATCGGAGCGATCCCGTCTCCCTCGAGCATCCCGTTGAATCCTGCCAACCAGGCACCCGAGTAGCTGGGGATGCCCGTCGCGTGAGGGTTAATAGCGTTGAGCGCCAGCAGGTTCTGCGAGAAGTCATGATCGGAGTCAAGATCTTCCGCGGTGAGCACCCGGGCGGATTCTGCGAATTCGCCGCGCCACCGCAGGAGGTCTCCATAGAAGGCACGATCGGCGCCGGTGATGTCCTCCAGCCCCCGCCACGCCTCGAGCATGGCATACAGAGTCAGCGCATCGAGCTGGTCAGTCTCGTCCCGGGGTGCGGCAAAGAGAAACCGGGCCATGGCGAGCACACCGGATTTCCAGTGCCTGTCCATCAACATCTCGGCAGCGGACTCTCGAAAGAGCTCTGTCCGGTAGGACTCGAGAATCCCATGGAGCTGGCCAAAGTCATAGCCTCCCTTGGACGCGGCATATGCCAGCACGTCGCGGGCGCCATCGTTGCGGTTGCGAATCGCGTTGGCGGTGAACCACTGGAGCCGACCTGGATTCGCACGCAGCTCCTGAACCCAGTACCAGATTGCGCCGCGAGCCGGTTCGAGCGTCGCGCCCGCGCCTGGCTTCTGAGAAGCGAGGGCGGCCTCCAACCCCTCCAGACTGATTTGGACCCGGGAGTGCTTATAGGTTCCTAGGAACGACTCGACGAAATGCCTGCGTCCGGCTCGACGGGCATTTCCCACAAGCTCAAGGGCATGGGATGACGAGGAAGCCTGGAGCGCCTGCGCGAGCAGGAACTGGTTGGTAGCGAAGAAGGACCGGTCCTCCCAGAGCAACCTTTCCCCCCGTCCGTGTACGGCGAGCAGTCTCAGATGAGCGCTGCGCTGCGCCAAGACTGAGGAAGGCAAAGCGAGAGCGTAGCCCGAATGTGGAATGCCATGCTGCAGTTTCGCGTGTCTGTTCTTCAGAGTTGCGGGAGTCCGTTGGACCTCCGTCTCCCCCGTCTCGGTGACCTCACGGAGGACCAGCTCCACGGGGAAGTCGAGTCCCGCTGTGTGAAAGGCCCATCCGGTGAAAACCCCGCCATCAAGGACAGTCTCGGAGAGCAGGAACTCTCCTCCGGTGTCCTGAACGATGGTCTCTGGCATCCCATCCGGCCTGCGTCCGGTGGTATCTCCCAGGCGGAGATCATAGGTGCTGCCAACTTCGGCTCCCGGGGTGAACAGTGGGATGGAGTCGGTAAACCTGCCCTCAAGTGGGATCTCACCGGCATACCGCTGGGTCCCCTCGGCCGCTGGGTCTCCTTCCGGAGACTCAGCCAGCGCTGTGAGGATCATCGTAGCCTCGCCCAGTCGCAGGACCAGTCGCTGGTGCTCAGTCTCCCCCGTCAAAGTGATCGAGGCATAGCATTCCGTCAGTGCTACGCGAGCAACGCGTATTTCGGAGCGAACCCGGGCGGGCTTAAGCCACGGGGAGGAAGTATTGGGTGCCTCAGGCTGGAGCCGCTGCGCCTCGCGAGCTGCGGCGTCGCGGTGCTCTGCAGCAAGCTCCAGCGTCTGGTCCAACACCGACACCGGCGCGTGCGGCTCGCCACCGGCGAAGATCTGGACCCGATGTACCTGTCCATCGAAAAATTCTGGAGGAATCTGGGTGCCGTGCATATAGCCGTAAGGTGCGTTGAACCTCATCGTGTCGCGCTTCCATGGAAGGACGCGTCTGTCGGTTCTCGCCTCCTCAATGACATTGCCGTCCACGGTCACTCGGGCATATGCTGGACGATTTTCGGCGCTTGCCCACCCGGCCACTTGCCCCTGCGGCGTGAGTATGAAGTCGGCGCTGAGACCTTTTGTGCCCGCGATCCGGGAGTCAGCTGTACTGATCGTCTTCTGCGTGAGGACAGTGCCCGTCCCGCGGTGGACGAGAGCGACGTCGTGCTTTTCACCGTTCCAGAACTCCGGAGGCAAGTTACCCAGGAAACCCACATTTCGGGTGCTGAACTCCTCAGCTGAGAGTTCGTCGCGGAAGATGTTACAGGTTAGGGCGGAGACTGCCTCCCCGTTGACCACGAGGTCCAGGACCGCATTGCCCTGATCTGCGTCCGGCTCGTACACCCAACCGCTGATCCGGTGGGCCTGGTAATTGACAATCTTGAACTTCATAGACCTGCGATCTCGTGAGGAGCCATAAGGGGCGAGCGAACCACAAGCGTGAGGTGCCATAGGGGGCGAGCGAACCACAAGCGTGAGGTGCCATAGGGGGCGAGCGAACCACAGACTATGCTACCAAAGCCGAAGGTGCCCGAGAGCGAGACAGGATCGTGCCGGGCCCTAAGCGTCAGAGAGACTCAATTCACTGCCGAAAAACGCGGAGTGCGCTTCAAGGATGTGACTGCGGAACCGTCCCCGGGGTGGAGGCTGGTGACCAGCCTGGAGTGGTTGCGGTACAAATTCAATGCGTCCGGAGGCGTCGAGTCCGCCCAGAGCGGGATCAACCCCGCGTGCCTCGGCGAAGGGCGTGTAGTGCTTGCTGTAATGGGACGCATCTCGCGTGTTCTGAACAAACCGAACAAAGTTGATATCAGGCGTCGTTGCGTAAAGATGGCGCAGGTCGAATCGTGAGCGGTGTGCTCGTTCAACAGCGGCGTATCCCCCCATCTCCGGGAAGGCGGTGCGATAAAACGCCCTGACCACGGAGTTGCGGTAGTCCCCGACGCGGGTTTGTGGGGAGAAACAGACTGCCGCTGAACCATCTATCTGGCGGGAGATTGCCAGCGAGGCAAAACCACCCCCGCTCGACCCCGTCAACAGAATTCTGTCGTACCCTGCAGCCGCGGCGATGTCTTTGATGAGGTCCGCCACATCCGAGCTGAAATCCTGCTCCGAACATCCGATGTACCAGGACAGTTGCATGCTTCCGTTGAGCTGCAGTGTTGAATCGGCGATAAAGAGCTGAGCGGCATCGAATGGCTCAAGCGACCTCCGCCATTCGAAGCGGGGCAGTTGGAATTTGGAGCGCTGCAAGGAGCCATGGAAGCTGACGAGGAGGGTCCTGGACTCCTTGGGTTCGTACAAGGCGACGATATCGAGTGGTCCGCCGGAAAGGGCCGGTACGACGAATTCATAGGCCTCAGTCGCCTTGTGGTCGATCTCGCTGGCCGAGGCGATGCGGCGGATCTCTACATTGTTCCGATCATCCCAGGCCGTTTCCTGGATCGTGCGTTGCCAATTCATGGAGTCTCTCCTGCCTCAATTGGAACCTGTCAGTGCAAGCGGAGATTCCTCCGCCGGGGTGTCGGGAATGGTCAGCGGGTCCGGTTGCGCCACATGGTCTCCGATGGACTTTTGTCCATGTCCGGACTCCGTGATGACCCGGAGCGTCCGTTCGTTGAGCGGAATCCAGCGCACCGGGCCGCTGAAAACGGACAACAGGTTGCGTTCTACCGTCCCCACCTCGTACTTGTGTTCATCCGTTTCCCAGTCGTAGGGCGGCTCGTCTGTCCACACGGACACTCGCTCCGCAGTGTGTCCGCTGCGCAGCTCCCGGCTGTACTGGAAGGCGGTGGGGTCGTAGACGTTGACCACTGCGGACTGCACACGGTCCGTCACCTCAACCCGGACAAGGCGCCCGTCGTGGAACGCGTCCATGACCTCGTCCGAATAGGACGTATCGATGGCGGCCGTGTGAAGAATGCTGGGGTAATGCATGAGTCCAACCCGCTTCCCATCCTGTGCCGCAGACGCCAGATGTTCCTGCATCAGCACGCCCACCAGGGAGTCGGCACCGAAATCGCCGACAAGCAGGATATCAAGTTCCAGGTCCGGCTGCTTCGCACCTGACGGCAGGAATCGGGCCGGTGCGGGGAACGCCCGCTCGGCAAGCGGGAAGTCCAGATGGCCGGAGTGTTCGCCCGCCTTGATCTTCCTGTGCCAGTGCTCGTAAGAGTCGCGGTAGGACACCCGGTCCGGAGACCTGTAGCCGAGCCGGAAATCTTCCACGGAAAGGTTCGTCGTGCCAACGAGGGACAGCGTCAGGGGCGCCTCGCAGACTTCGAAAGGCTCCTCGCCGTTGACGAGGGCCCGGTAGCGGAGAATGAACTCCGTGTCCGCGGCCTTGCGGACGGAATCCCAGTGGCCCAGGTGCTTCCGGATGGTGGGAGTGTGGAACATGGTGGAGACGTGGGCCGGCGTGATGAAGGCTCCCCGCCATCCGCGGTAGTGGAAGAAGAGGTCCTCGTCCGCGCGCGTCCAGGGAGCGGACACGAGTCGTCCGTCGGTCTGCCGCTGGGCGCCCCGGACCAGGAGGGCGATCTTCTGCGGGTGTTGCCAGTCGTCGCCGTCGAAAATCGTCATGAACTCGCCCTTGGCCAATGAGTAGCCAATGTTGCGCGATGTGTAGGCTCCGGCGTTGGGCTCGTTGAGCACCACCTTGATGCGCCCGTCCACAGCCTGCCATTTGTTGAGACGTTCAGCCGCGTCCCCGCCCGAGCCGTCGTCAACGATGATGATTTCGATGTTGCGGTAGCTCTGGGTTGACGGCGGACTGGATCGCAAGATCCGTGTACTCGTCCGGCTTGTAGACGGGCATGATAATGCTGACGAGGGGTCCGTCCGTCACCGGGTCCGGTGTCTCTGCATTCAGGCGGAGAAAGGCCGGGGCGGCACCTTCGGCCAGCGACAGCTGGGACAGCCCGGCCCGCTCATAGATGTCGTTGATCTCCGCGAGCCACTGGTCGACGTCGGCTGAACTGTCTTTGAACGGGTTGGCCGCGTTGGCCCGGTAGAGGTGGAGATCGTTGGAGTTCATTTCGTCGGCGTTGTAGAAACTCTGAAGCCTGATGACCTCCTCCCCCTGCCCAGTCCGGGCGAGGGCGTCGAGGAAGAATTCTCCGCGCCGCTTGTCCTGGAATGGCTTCGCTCCGAGCCGCTGGAAGACGTACTTGTATAGCGTGGCCGCGTTGAGGATGTCGTCCTGAAGAATGTTCTGCCGGAAGCAGAGGTCGCCCAGATGCAGCAGTACTCTACAGGGTGTCTTGTCCAGGACAGGCTGAACTCTGCGCCGGGTTTCCCCCCCGATCCGGTACATTTCCAGGGCCACTGACATGTCCCGCCAGCCCCATCGGCCCTCGGTTGCCGCACTGACCAGGACATCGCGGCCGTCAACGGAACGCAGCTTGGTCAAACGCTGGGCAAGCCGCTTCTCGGGGATCCGGGAGCGCGCACCCCACTCGACGAGAGCCCCGGGGCGCGGGGTGGAAGCCAGCTCGGCCTGCGCCTCAGTGGCGCGCTTGGTGGCCCGCCTCGACGCCTTCAGGAGCCTGTCCAGGTACAACGCGCCGACCCCCAGCGCAGCTACGAAGACCAGCGCCAGGAGGCCCAGCAGCCAAGGGGCGCGTGCGTAGGCAGCCAGCAGTACCATGGCAAAGAGGACGGCGAAGGACGCGGCGGCCGCTTTCTTCTTAAGGGACAGGCGCGCAATTCTGCGGAGAGCTTGTTGAATTTTCATTCCCTGAGCCTTCTAAATTTGCGGATAGGTAGTAGTACGGGCGGACTGAGATGAGAGTGGTAGCGGGAGCCCGGTGAACTCACCGGGAGCAGCGAAGTGGCTGCGCATGGCAGCCTGCCGCTCCCCGGCCGGCGGACTCGGGACGGCGCCCATCTGCGGCGGCGGCTGGAACCCGTCCCACTGTTCGGCCACGCTTTGCAGGAAGATGCTGTCCTCCGGATTCCAGGTGTGGCCGCCGTGCGAATCCGCCCCGGAGTGGCGTTGCATCATGTAGTTCTGGCCGTGGGAGCGGTAGATGAGTCCTCCGGCGGACTGGACGGCCTGCAGGAGGCAGCGGTCGACGGCGCGATGGACGGGCCGCCACCCTCCCAGCTGACGCAGCTCGTCCCTGCCGAGCATCATGGTGCCGCCCGCAACGTGGTCCGAGTACTGCTCGCCGAGAGGGGGCCTGCGCGTGGTGATGTCGAGGCTTTCCAGGTACACGAATTCAACCTGGGTCCCCACCAGGGTGGCGCCGCTGAAGTCCTTGGCGTGGACGAGGTCGCGCAGGTGGTGCGGGCCGTACCAGTCGTCGTCGTCCATCTTGCAGACAAGATCGCCGCTGGCGGCGCGGACGCCGGCGTTCAGCACGTCGCCAAAAATCATGTCGGCCGGAACGGAGCGCACCTGCAGCTCGCCGGGATACGCTTCGACGGCGCGCCGGACCTCGGGCAAATCGGCGTCGAAGCCGTGCAGCACCACCACCACTTCCAGGGCTTCCCAGCTCTGGCGTGCGAGCTGGTCCAGGGCGGACGCCAGTTTCTCGGGCCGGCGGGTGGCCAGGATTACGCTCACCGAGGGCAGAGGAAGCAGCGGTTTGCCCAGCTGGCCCAGCAGTGTGTTCCAGACGGACCGCGGGCTGTAGAGGTTCAGGCCCGTCCGTCGGAGCTCGATCGACTTCGATTCCCGCAGCACGGGTGGATCGCCGGCGTCGAAAGCCTGAATGCGGTCCATTAGCTGATCGCCGAGCAGGGAACGCACCGGGGCGGGCAACGCCCGTGTCAGCAGCGGCACGCCGGCGACGGCGAGCTGGCTCAGGCGCCGCGCCAACTGCCAGTCCAGACCGCCAAAGCGGGCGCCGTCCACCTCAAGGTAGTTGTGCGGCCGCAGTGCGGCGAGGTTGGCTTCGCCGAGCTCTCCCCCGTGGCTAAGCTCGTTCGGCTCGAGCGCCCGCGTGGGCTTGTCCGGGTACGGCAGGAATCCCATGGGCGACAGCACGGCCGTGTCGACGGGGGGCAGCACCGTTCCCGGCGGAGTCCAGACCGGCGGGGTGACCCGCCCGGGCTCGTCTGCAATTTGCCCGCTGAGCAGTTGGGTGAGCTTCCCAGGCCCGATCAGCACATCGACGGCATAGATGTCGTCCGGCTCGGGCTGCAGGAGCTGCTCCGTCATGAAGCTGCCCAGGGCGTCCCCAGCGAGCCAGGCGCTGGCGGCCGGCTCGGTGATCCCGACCCGCAGTCCACCCAGCACCGGCCGCGGCGCCACAGGTGCACAGCAGCCCAATGCGGCGAGGGCCGCAGCATGCACGTTAATCCATTTGCCGCCTTCGACCACCACAGCGAAGCCAAGCCCAGGCACGGTCATGGCGGCCATACCGGCCTTGATCTGGAGGCTGCGCGGAGTCCAGACCGGGAGATCGGCGGCCGGGAAGAGTCCCCGGATGACAAGCACAAAGCGTTGCGCCCTGCCCTCGCTGCGGAACAAGGGAAGCAGCATCCGGGCCTCGGCCAGCGACTCCGCCTGCACAACGTAGTTGTCCCACCACAGCTGATCCACGGGGACGGCATGTTCCCAGTCGGCCCCGTTCCCGGGATCGCGGTGCTCCCAGTCCGTGCGGGCATAGTCCAGTCCAAGGTCCAGCGCCAGCTGGGCCATGGAGTGGTTTGTGGAGCAGACCGCGACACTCTTGATGTGCATGCCGCTAGCTCCCCGCCCGTCCGGTGCGGGCCTTGAGGCGCCCAAGGATGTATGCCGGACCCTTGCGGGCAATCGCCCGGGCACGCAAAATGCCCCGGTTCGGGGCAAGCCCCTGCTCCAGGCGGCGGCGCTCGACTTCAGACTTCTTCAGCCGCGCCTCGAGCTGCCGGACCCGCTGCTCATAGTCCAGGCGTGTGGCGCGGTCCGCCAGGTCCCGGACTACGATATTCAGGTCAAGGGTTGCCGCAGCGCCCTTGCGCAAGTGGAGCTTCGGCTTGGGCCGCCGGAAGTCGTGTAGGCCCAAGGCACTGCCGGAGACCCACCGCTCGCCGCCGGCGCGGCGCGCGGACTTCTCGGGGTCGCCGGTTTCTGACATCACCTGGAGGGTGGCCGTCTGCCACAGTTCGATCGCGCCGGGCTGCCCGTCCACCAGCGACCTGAGGACCAGTGCCTGCGTCTGCCGCAGGCTGTCAATCATTGCTTCCAGCGAATGCAGGCCCAGGGCTGTTCCTGCGCTGATCACCAAGGTGTAGGAAGCTTCAACAATCTGCTGGCCGTCCGTCCGGACGAACGAAAAGCGGCGATCGGTGGCCAGCCAGTTCTCCAGCTTCGGCCGGCCGCTGTCCTGCACAAGAATCTCGACGGCGAAGTCCTGGCAAGCGGACCCGAACAGCGAAGCGACGGTCCCTGCGATCTCGAGATCCGTAGCCTTCCCGGCCCGGATCAGGATCCGGACAAGAGGAGTCTCCCGCCGCGGCGTGTGCAGGGCCTTGAGTGCAAAGCCGGCATGGCGCAGCTCGTCTTCAATGGACGCTGACACGGCCTGGGTTCCGCTATCCACCGGCGCTGGCCCCTACGGGCATGTGCGGCCGGCTGGAGTCCGCAGGCTCCTGGTTCCAGATGCCTTTGGTGTCGATGACCAGTTTGCCTTCCAAGGACGCGGAATCCAGGGTTAGGAATTCATCATGGTCCACCAGGAGCATCACGAGGTCCGCCGCGGCGACGGCTTCCGCCATGCCGTGGAGCCTGGTGAGCCCGGATACTGCCAGCGCCGTGGGGAGTTCCTCGACGTTCGGGTCAACCACCAGGATGGTGCTCTCCGGCAACTGCCGGACGAGTTCTTGGACGATCGTCACGGACGGCGACTCGCGGACGTCGTCGATGTTGGCCTTGAAAGCCAGCCCGAGGACGGCCACGGTGGCGTCCGGCTGGTCGGCAAGGGTCTGCACGGCCTGCCGGACTACGTGGTGCGGCTTGGCGTCGTTGACTTCGCGGGCCGTCCGGATCAGGCCGGAGTGCTCCGGGACAGCGTCGACGATGAACCAGGGATCCACCGCGATGCAGTGTCCGCCCACGCCGGGGCCGGGGCGAAGAACGTTCACGCGGGGGTGGTGGTTTGCCAGCTCGATCAGCTTCCAGACGTCAATGCCCAGGTTCTCGCAAATCAGTGAGAGCTCGTTGGCGAAGGCGATGTTGACGTCGCGGAAGGTGTTTTCCACCAGCTTGGTCATCTCGGCCGTGGTGGCATCCGTGAGCAGGATTTTGCCCTGGCAGATGACCTCGTACAGCCGCTTGGCCAGCAGGGCCCCCTCCTCGGTGAGGCCTCCGATCACGCGGTCATTAGTGACCATTTCCACCATGATCCGGCCCGGGAGAACCCGCTCCGGGGAGTGCACAATGTGGACATGGTTCCGTCCGGGGGCCGCTTCTAGTGACAGGTCCGGCCGCAGTTCCATGAGGTAGGCGCCCAGGCGGTCCGTGGTGCCCGGAGGCGACGTCGATTCCAGGACCACAAGTTCGCCGCCGCGGAGCTTGGGCGCAAGGGCCTCGACAGCGCTTCGGAGGTAGGAGAGGTCGGCCCCGTTGCCCTCCGCGAGCGGGGTGGGCACGGCAATGATGAACGCGTCGGCCGCAGGCACGGTGGACATGGCGACCAGGTTCCCCAGGCTGACAGCACCTGAGACCACCACACCCATATCGGGTTCCACAAAGGGAACCTCTCCCCGGTTGACGGCGTCGACCGTCGACTGTTTCACATCGATGCCGGCCACGCGCTTGCCTTTCGCAGCGAAGCTGGCCGCAGTGGGCAGGCCGATGTAGCCAAGTCCGATGACGGCAACATCAAAAATCGTCTCGTCCATGTCTCCCTAAACTAAAATGTGGTCTTCGGGCGAACCGAAGAACTGAATCTTTGAAGAAGCCAGGAGCTCTTCATTGGTGATGGGCCAGGTGTGGGACGCCACGTCGGCGCCGCGCATCTGGCAGTAATTGAAGCGGTCCGCGGAGTAGACCCGGGCGCCCGACTCGACGACGTCGCTGAGGAAGCGCGAGTCCTCTCCGCGTTGCAGCTGCTGGAAAGGAAAGCGCCTGAAGGTGTCAGTGGCGGCGAAAATCGTAGGTCCGGAGACTGCCTCCACGTATCGGTGCTCCAGTTGCGGGTTGCGCAGGATCGTAGCACCGGCCCCGGCCAGGTGCATGTAGTGCGCCCGCTTTCCCACTACCTCGGCCTCGGAGTACATCAGGGCGTGGACCTGGTCGCCCAGGTACAGCGGGCTGTAGATGTCGTCGTCGTCCCATTTGGTGGCGAGCCGGCCGTCGGCGTGCGCCACGAGGGAATTGAGGCACTCACCAAGCAGCGTCTGCTGCGGCTCGTGAAGGACTACGACGTCGAGAATCCCGGCTTCCAGGCAGTTCCGCCGGAACGCGGATTCGTCGAGCTCGAACCCGTGCGCAAGGTACACCAACTGGACATCCACGCCCTGCTGGGCGGCCACGCCGGCTATGACGTGCCCTAGTTGCTGCGGGCGGAAACTTGAAACAAGGACGGATACCTGGGCATTGGGTGCCGGGGCGGCCAGCGCGGGCCTCGCCGCCGCTGCGATGGACTGTGCCCGGTGGCTGAAGGTGTGCTCCGCCCAGATTCTTCGCTGGGCCTTGTGGACGAGGCGCTGGGCATAGTCCGGATTGGCGGTCAGTGCCTTCAGCAGGTGTGCGGCATCTTCGCGGGTGTCCGCCGTGGGAATTTCATTGCCCGGGAAAAATTCCGTAATGGCCGCGCTGGGGGTCGACACAACGCAGGAGCCTGCCGCGGTGATCTCGAAAATCCGCCGGGCGCACATGGACGGCGAGTCCGTGACGGAGTTGACGTTGAGGAAGACTTTATACGCCTTGTAGGCGGTCAACATCTGTTTGTAGGACAACGAGCCCACGACATGCTTTTTGAGGATACCGGGGAACTGATACTGCGGCTGCCTGCCGAGCTGCCTCGAAAAGATGTCAAACCCGGGTCGCTTGCCCGCAGTGGCGTCAACGGCCGCACCCAGCAGGTACTCCATCTGGCGTCGGCGGTCCTCGTATTTGTGCGCAAAATACATTCCGGCGAAGGCGATCTCCCGCGCATGCCAGCCGTGCCGGGGCCTCGCCGGGTTATGGATGCGGGGCTGGGCGGCAAAGGGCAGCACGGAAATCCGGTCGTGGCCCAGGTCCGACCGGTAGCTTGGAAGCATGTTGGCATCCGTCGTGAAGACGTGGTCGAACAGTTTTGCGGCGGGAAGGAAGTCCGCGTAGTGCGGCGGGTCTTCCTTGTTCCAGAAGACCGCCGGAACTCCGGCTGCCCGGCACCCCGCAACCAATTCGCGGAAGACAGCCGAAGGCCCCGCGGGCCCCGTGATCTTGCCCCGCCAGAGTCCGCTGTTGCCCGCCCAGGCAGACTCGACGACGACGAACGACAACGCCTCGTCGCGGAGCTGCTGTTCCCAGCTGTCCGGCCTGAGCGCCACGACCGACCACTCGGCGGAGAACGCCGCCGCCGAGAAGTCATCCATGATGATACCCACGCGCAGCTGCGGATTCCGCGGCTGCGCAACGTCAACAGCCGCTTCCCGGAAGATCAGGTGCCGGCCGCGTCCGAAGCCGCGCCAGGCACCTTCTGCGCCGCGGACGCCGGACAGGCTGGCCTCATCCCGCTCCGTAGTGCTGCGGTGAAGGTAGCTCCTCACCTGCACCATTCCGCCCTGGCGGGCGTGCCACAGCGCGCGGCGCCAGTACGCCGTCTTGTCTCGAAAACTCATCTGTTACCGGGACCGCTTCCAGCCGTTGGGAAGCAGCGTGGTCCGCATTTCCGGGAGGCTGGCCATCAGCTCGGCGCGGATTTTGCGGCCATAGTCGGCGTTGCCCTCGTTGATGCGCCAGATGAAGTTCCGGTATTCCTTGGCGACCTCGTCAGGGGTTCCGTCCATAATGAAGTCACCCTTGTCGATCCAGAGGGCACGGTTGCACATGGACGTAATGGTGGTGAGGCTGTGGCTGACCACGAACACGGTCCCGGCCTGGCTGGTCACGTGCTCCATCCTTTTCTTAGAGCGTTCCTTGAACTGGGCATCGCCGGTGTTGAGGGCCTCGTCAATGAGGAGGATCTCGGGATCCACCGCCGCCGCGATGGCAAAACGGAGGCGTGCGCCCATGCCCGAAGAGTACGAGTTCATCGGATGATAGACCTCGTGCTCCAGCCCTGACATCTCCACAATGTCATCGAACTTGGCATCGATTTCGGCGTGGCTCATGCCCATGGCCAGGCAGCCGAGCCGAATGTTCTGCGCACCCGAAATGGAGCTAATCAGTGCAGCGTTGACGCCCAGCAGGATGGGGTTGCTCGCGGCGTAAACAGTGCCGGAGTCGGGGATGATGAGCCCGGCGAGGACCTTCATCAGGGTGCTCTTGCCTGAGCCGTTGCGGCCGATGACGCCGATGGAATCGCCCTGGTTGGCCACGAAGGAAATCTTGCTCAATGCCGTGGTGCGCACTACGCTGTCGCCGCAACGAAGCCGGCGCAGGTTTTTCAAGAGCGAAGTGCGGGCGTTGGTCCTGGCCTCGGACTGGTTCTTGGTCCGGTAGACGACCGAGATGTCATCCACCACTACTGTGGGCTCCGAGACGGAGCCGCCTGATACCTCAGACACGTCCATAGCTTTCCTCTCCGCGCCAAAAGACAACGAGTCCGGCGGCGGCCGAACCCAGCGCCCAGACGCCCACGACAGCCCACGCCCGCCAGGACGGTGTGGTGTCGTAAAGCACCGAGTCGCGGATGATTTTGATGACCTGGAAGGCGGGGTTGTAGTCCAGGATCGTGCGTATGACGGGGTACGCGTCGAACCGCGTCTCCGCGAAGAAGACAGCGGATCCGTACATCCAGAATTGCATTAAGAATGAGAGCAACTTGCTAAGATCCGGGATCTTTAGGATCGCCGGTGCCAGCAGCATCCCCAGGCCAAGGTTGAACAGGAATTGCAGCAGGATCGCCGGGACAATTAGCAGCCAGCGCCAGGTGATTTCCTCGGCAGGGGCCGTCAGGATGACGAAAAGCAGCATGACGATGGTGACCGGGATATTGGACAGCAGTTCCCGCACGTTAAGCGCAATGGGCAGGGCCGCCCGAGGAAACTGGAAGGCCCGGATCATCGACGTGTTGCTGGTGAGTGACTTGGCTCCATTCAGGACAGACCGCGAGGTCATCTGGAAGGTAAACACACCGATGATCAGGTAGCCGATGAAGTTTTCGATGCCTCTGCTGGTCCCCAGCAACACGCCGAAGATCAGGTAGAAACTCAGTCCGGTCAGGATGGGTGTCAAGACCAGCCACGCGGCTCCCAGTTTGGTCTGGTCGTTGCCGCTCTGGACCCGGGCCCGGGCGTCAAAGAAAATGAAGCTCCGGCGGTCCCACAGCTGGACCAGGTAATCGAGAATGTCGGGCCGCTGCCCCACTTTGCTCAACCGGACAAGGTTCACGGGCACAGAGACGGTGGGCGCCTTCATCTGTTCCACCTCAGTCTGTTCCTTGATGCTCATTAGATGGTTACTCCCAGCATTTCCAACTCTCGTGCCAGGGCAACCGCGTTGGCGGCCCACGTTCTTTCGCTTAACACACGCTCCCTGCCAGCAGCGCCGAACTCTGCTGCTAGCCGCACATCCGACAACAGCCCCCGGATGGCGGCGGCGAATGCCGCAGGTTCCTCCGGCGCCGCCAGGAGGCCGGTCACGCCGTCCTCAACGATTTCGGCCAGGGCCGGCAGGGCGCTCGCCACGACGGGGCGGGCGCACGCCATGGCTTCCACGGGTTTGAGCGGTGTCACGGAACGCGTCACCTCCAGGTCTTTGCGCGGCACAACGAATACATCCAGCGCTTGATGGTACAGGGCCGCACGGCCACGCGGCACCCGGCCGGTGAAGATGATGCGGCCGGCATAGCCGCTCCGCTGCGCCTGCATCTGCAACGACGGCATGGCTGCCCCGTCTCCGACAATCAACAAACGGAGTTCGGGCAGGTCCGGTGCCAGCAGGATGAACGCGGCCAGGAGGTCTTCGATTCCCTCGTAGTTTACCAAGCTGCTGACGGTGCCGATAAATTGCCCGTCCTCTGCGAGACCAAGCTCACGGCGGGCGCTGGCCTTATCAAGGGGCTCGGAGAGGAAGTCGCCGCCCACAGCGTTGGGGGCAATAATGACCTTCTTGTCGGGGATGCCGGCAGCGACGATATTGGCCTTCATGGCCGTCCCGAGTGTCAGCACGAGGTCTGCACCTTTCATGACTTCCGCCTCGCGCCGCTGAAACGCCCGATACTTCTCGCTGTTTCGGGCCTCGGGTCCACGGGTGGAGGCCCAGGTGTCGGCCAGTTGGCCGCGGACCTCGTAGACCCAAGGAATCCCGAGCGCCTGAGCCACGGCCCGGACCACCAGCCCGTTGACGTAGTGCGTCGTCGTGTGAAGCACGCTCGGCTTGAACTCGAGGGCCACGGCGAGCAGCTGCTCCGCCTGCTGTTGCAGCCGGGCATCGATGGTCCGGGCCATTGTCGAGGGAAGAAGCCTTTGGTAACGGACTCCGTCCACGGTGTCCGTGGATTTCGCAAAGACCTTCCCGACCTGCACGGGATAACCCAGCCTGGTGACCGCCAGCACGTCCCATCCGGCTTCCCGCTGCGCCAGCAGGGTGGAGTGGGAGCGCTGGGCATAGCCGCTGGCCGTGTGCGGCAGGGAGTTGGTCAGAAGATGCAGGATGCGGCCGGGAACGGGTACGTACGCACGGCGTTCCAGCGACGGGACGGCGTCCGCCAGTATTGCGGCCTCAGCAGCCAAACGGGCCTGCTGCCGCATTCCTGCGGCTCCTGCGCCCTTGAGCGCCTCTACGGCTTCGCTGATGGCGCCGTCATACCAGAGGCGTCGTGCCCGGGCCTGCTGGAGGTGCCGGGACGCGCCTGCCTTCGCCAGGAAGCTGTCCGCGAGGGCCGGCAGGTTCGCCGCGAGGGCGAGGTCGGCCAGTCGCCGGGCGCGCTCCCCGCCGACGCTGCCGTCGGCGGCGGCGATCAGCAGGCGCCTCTCGACGTCGGCGTCGTCCCCTGCGGCGAGTGCGACGAACAACACGGCCGACGAAATGGAATTTTTGGGCGCCCGGCGGCACAGACGCTCTGCCAGCGGAAGCACCGCAGAGGGCAGCCTGCGTGAAAGCTGCAGGAACAGGATCACGGGATCGTCAGTGAGGTGCTGCCGGACCACACTTTGGGTCAGCCACACGTTCTTTAGGAGCTGCATCATCGGCTAGGAACGGGTTTCCGCGAGAAGCTCGGCGATCAGGTCCATGTAGCGGCCGGCCAATTGCTCGTACTCGGCATTCGCCTTGACCCACTGGCGGCTGTCGCCGTTGCGGACCAGGCGGCCGCGGTCGGCGGCCAGCTCGCGCCACAAGGCGGCCAGCTGTTCCGGGTCGCTGGCGACGACGTCGCCTGCCTCGGCGTCGGTGATGATGCGCGCGGCTTCGCCACGCACCACAGCCGTGACGTGACGTCCGATCGCCAGGACTTCATAAGTCTTGGATGGCACCGTGGTTTCGAAGGATTTCCAGTCATCACGAAGTGACACGATGCAGGTATCCGCCGAGGCGTAACGTTCCAGCATGGCGTCCCCGGTCAGGGGTGCGTGGAAGGTGACGGGAGCTTTCAGTTCACGCGCTAGCTTTTCCAGCACCGGACGCTGGGTCCCGTGGCCCACCATGTGCAGGTGCATGGAATCCCCCACCAGCGCGCTCGCCCGGATCGCTACGTCCAGCCGTTGGCTTTCGCCATGGTTTCCCAAGTAAAGGGCCTCAAATACCTCCCGCTCCATTTCAGGAGGGCCAACGACGGGAATGGCGTCCAAGTGCACGCCGTTGCTGACCGTCGCCACCCTGCGGATACCGCGCGATCGCAGCGTTGCGGCGAATCCCTCCGTCACCGTGACAACGAGATCCGCCCGGTGCTGCACGAAGTCCACCGCATGTTCCACAACGCTCTTGACACTGCCCTGAACGAGGCGGGCGTCGCGGGCGAGGTCCGGCCAGGCGTCACGCATTTCCACGATCAGCGGTACGCGGCGCAGCTTGGCCACGATATAGCCGGCGGCGAGCGAGGGCAGGCCCGGGGCAGTGACAATGACGACGTCGGGCTTGCGGACCATCAGCCCGGCCGGGATCGACAGGGCGGCCGAAAAACACTGGTCCAGCAGGCGTGCGGCACGGGAGTTGCCGTGGCGCAGGTAAGGAACGTGAAGGATTTTTTCGGTGAACTGGCCGTTCCGCAGATGGAACGGCCTTCCCGCCATCCACGGTGGCAGGGCCCGCCTGCCGAAGGGATAGTGCGCCACCGGGGTCACGACGTCGACGTCCCAGCCGGAGTGGGAAAACTCCTTGATCATGGCCGTCCAGCGCCGCTGGGGAGGGCTCTGTTCCGGCCAGTAGGAGTGCGTGATCAGCGTGATCTGCAATCCGTCACCCTTGGAACGGGGCGCAACGAATTCCGGAGAGGCTTCTTTTTGCATGGGTGTCAGGACTTACCGGTCCGCGGGAGGCCGCTAACCTTTTTCGAGCCGATGAACCAGAAGTAGGCGAAGCCAAGGCCCAGCAGAACCAGCACCGTGATGGCCTGGACTGCCAACGGGCTCCCGGTAGCGACGGCGACCGCAGCCTGAACCTGGGACTTCATGACGGCCGGGGCGGCCGGTCCAGCGACGATTGCCGGGGCAACGGCCTTCGTCGGTTCGGGGGTAGGAGTCGGGGACGGCGCCGGTGGGGCTTCCGCCGGGACTGGGACAACGACTTCACGTGGAACGACCCTGGGAGCAACCACGGGCGGCGGTACCACCACGGCGGGTGCCTCGACGACGGGAGCGGGCGGGGCCGGAGCGGGCGCAGGTTCCACCGGCGGCGCCGGAGGAGGCGTCTCCACAGGCGGAGCCGGAGGAGGCGTCTCCACAGGCGGAGCCGGCGTTTCCTCAGGCGGCAGTGTCGCAGGGGGTTTAGTCGGCTCTGGCGCGGCCGACGTGGTGGGCGCAGGGTCAGCAGGTGTCGGAACCGGAACGGGAGTGGTGGTCACCACGGCGGGAGCGGTGGGCACGGGGTCTTCGGCATGGGCGGTGGCAGCTGTCCCGATGACAGAGCCTGCCAAGAGCAGTGCTCCAAACCCGGCGCGTACTGACTTTAGTTTAAGGCTGCGCGACGTCATCGACAGTCCCTCCCCCAGTATGAGAATTGATCAAAATGGTGCGGTTGTAGCCGTCACTATCGTCGTTGCCGGCAGAGCCGAGCGGCGGACGTTCCGCCCAGTCTACTCGAAGGGGGGACACAGGAGGGTATGCGTGGTGCTTGCGCACCCGCACTCCCCGGACTACCGGGCCCGCTGCCGGCGCGCCACCCGACCCGGGCTAGGCTGGACATATGCCTTTCCGCCACAGTGATTCCGCGCGCCCACAATATCTCCTGGCCTTGGCCGCTGTTGCGGCCCTTGCCTTCACGGCCTGCGCTCCGGTGGTGGACGTCACCCCGGCGAAGGACAGTGCGAACGCCGCCTGCGCCCCCATGATGGTCGCACTGCCGGACAGCATCGGCGAGGCCAAACTGCGTAGGACAAACAGCCAGGGAACGGCTGCCTGGGGCGAACCGTCGTTGGTCATCCTGCGCTGCGGCGTCAACGTCCCGGGACCAACCACAGACCGTTGCGTCAGCGTGAACGGCGTCGACTGGGTCATCAAGGAAGGCGACCCGGTGTGGACGCTGACCACTTTCGGACGCGAACCGGCCACTGAGATCCTGATGGACCCGGACAAGATCAGTTCGGCCACAGTGCTGGCGGATCTTTCCGCCTCAGCCTCAAAGATTACGTCGACCCGGGGCTGCGTGGGCCAGGAAGAGCTGCAGAACCTGCCGCCCAGCAACTAGGGTCATGGCGCTTATCTGGCGACGCCGGACTGTTGCAGGAAGCTGCCAAGAGTGTCGTTCTTCAGGGCGTCCCGGATTTCTGCCACCGCCGCGTCATCCCTGAGGACAATGGACTGGCCGTCGGCCGAAGTCCCGATCCCCAGCGTCGGCAGGGTGAAACTCGTGACATCGAAGGCTCTGACGTCACGGAGCTCCACGGCCAGGGCCCCGACTTTTCCGGCGTCCAGGGTCGCGTCCACGCTGACGTAGGGTGACACGGTGTCAACCAGCGTGCTGAGCGTTTCGGGATTTGTGAGGGTTTCGGGCGTGAGGAACCGCGACAGAATGGCCTTCAGGAACACCTGCTGGTTCTTGACCCGCTGGTAGTCGCCGTCGCTGAATGCCTTGCGTTCGCGGACGAAGGCCAGGGCCTGCTCCCCCGTCAGCTCCTGTTTCCCGGCAGGGAATGAGAACTGCTGGGTATTGAACGCCACGGGAACATTGACTTCGACGCCGCCCAAAGCGTCAGTCATGGCTTTGAAACCCTCGAAGTCGATGATGGCCACGTTGTCCAGCCGGGTATCAAACATGTTTTCCAGGGTTTGCACCGTCAGGGGTATGCCGCCGAAGGCCATCGCGGAGTTTATCTTGGACTCACCGTGCCCGGGAACATCAACCCAGGTGTCGCGCAGAATGGACATGACGTAGATGTTCTTCCGGTCCGCCGGAATGTGGACCCACATCATGGTGTCTGACCGCTGGTCGGTCGGAGCGCCGGCCCCGGCCTCGGCGTCCTCAACGCCCGCGGCACGGCTGTCGCTTCCGAGCAGCAGCATATTGGTGGCGCTGGGTCCCGATGCTGCCTCTACCTTGTCAGGCCGGGACGATTCGTCGGGGAACGCGTTGTCGATTTTCTGCGCCTTGGAATCGAAGCTCTGGGCGAGGTTGAAGGCGAACAGTCCCGCTGCGGCAGCCACGACGAGGAAGAACGCCACGAAGCCCAGCAGCACCTTTCGACCGGTGCGCCGTTTCCGGTCCTTCTGCCTCGGCTGGCGCCTGTCGTCTGAAGTCTGCTGCTCGGTATCAAAAGCCATGTGTTCTTCCCAACAATGTGGATCTAGGGGACAAAAGCAGCCGTGCTAGCGCAGCCCGGTCCTGCGGTGCAGGGCCAGGTAAATCAGTTCGTCGATCAGCTCCGCGTAGCTCAGGCCCGAGGCCTTCCACATCTGCGGGTACATGCTCTTGGGAGTGAACCCCGGCATGGTGTTGATCTCGTTGATGATCAGTTCGCCGTCAGGAGTATAGAAAAAGTCGACCCGGCTCAGCCCTTCGGCGCCGACGGCGTCAAACGCGACGGCGGCAAGTTCGCGGACCCGGGTGATGGCCTCTTCGGTAAGGTCTGCCGGGCAGCTGAGCGCGGCGGCGTCGTCCTCCACGTATTTGGCGTTGAAGTCATAGAACTCGTGTCCGCCGCCCGCGACGGAGATCTCCCCGGGCATGGACGTACGCGGAGCGTCGGTCCCCCGGCCTTCCAGGACCGCGCACTCGATCTCCCGGCCCACGATGCCTGCCTCGATGACGAGCTTTGGATCGTGCTTCCGGGCCGCCTCGATCGCGGCGTCCAGGCCTTCCAGCGAGTCGACCTTGGAGATGCCCATGGAGGATCCCGCCCGGGCCGGCTTCACGAACACAGGGAAGCCGAGCTGGTCCACGCGCTTGCGGACCGTCTCCGGATCGTTGCGCCACTGCCGGTCAGTTACGGCGACGTAGGGCCCGACCCGTAGCCCGGCAGATTCAAACACCACCTTCATGAAGTGTTTATCCATCCCGACGGCGGACGCCAGCACGCCGGCGCCAACGTAACGCGTGTCGGACAGCTCCAGCAGACCCTGGATCGTGCCGTCCTCGCCGAACGGCCCGTGCAGCAGCGGGAAAACCACGTCCACGGAACCCAGTTCCTGCGGGACCTCGTTCGGGGAAGCCACAATCAGCTGATGTTCCCCACTGATCTCGGCCAGCGTCACGGTCTGCTCCGAGGGAGCGACCTCGGGCAGCGAGGAAGCAGACAGGGACCACTCGTGCGTATCGCCGGAAACCAGGACCCATTGGCCCGTCTTGGCGATGCCGATGGGGATGACCTCGTACTTGGTCTGGTCAATCGCGCCGAGGACACCCGCCGCGGTGACGCAACTCACGGCGTGTTCGCTGGAGCGTCCACCGAACAGCACCGCCACGCGGGGCCGCGAGCGGGTGGAACTGACGTCTGGGTTCATGATCTCTTCGGACAATTTAGTATTCGCCTTCGGGCTTCAATTCCCGGGACAGCAGGAGCGGTCCCAGATCGTCTATGGACAGTTTGCCGGCCAGCACGGCGACGACGGCCGCTGTAATGGGCATGTCGACGTCGAGCTTTCCGGCAAGCTCGTGGACTGCCTGGCTGGACTTGATGCCTTCGGCCGTCTGGTTCATTTCGGCCGTGACCTGCTCGAGGGTGAGGCCCTTGCCCAGCAGCCGGCCGGCGGTGTGGTTCCGGGACAACGGGGAGGAGCACGTTGCCACCAGGTCACCCAGTCCGGCGAGCCCGGCCATGGTCCGGGCTTCCCCGCCCAGCGCGAGTGTCAGGCGGGAGGTTTCGGCAAGCCCTCGGGTGATGACCGAGGCCTTGGTGTTGTCGCCCATCCGCTTGCCTTCGCAGATTCCGACGGCCAGGGCGATGACGTTCTTGACGATGCCGCCGATTTCGACGCCGATCACATCGGTGGTGGTGTACGGGCGGAAGTAGGGTGCGGTGCAGCTGCGGGCGATCCAGCCGGCGGCCTCGGAATCGGTCGAGGCCACAACAGAAGCAGTTGGCTCCTCACGCGCGATCTCCATGGCCAGGTTGGGTCCTGAAACGACAGCGATCCGTTCCGCGGGGATGCCGAGCTCTTCACTGATGACTTCACTCATCCGTGCATCCGAGTGGAGCTCAAGGCCCTTCATGAGGGAAACAACGAAAGCACCGGGCGGCACGAGGTGCTTCCATTCGCGCAGCTGGGGCCTCAGGGTCTGCGCCGGGACCGCGAGAATTACCAGCTCGGCGCCGTCGAAGACCTCCGCGACGTCGGTCGATGCGGTGATGCTGGACGGCAGGACGATGTCCTTGAGGTACTGCTCGTTTTTGTGCAGGATGTTGATCTGGTCCACCACTTCGGCGCGCCGGCCCCAGAGGCGGATCCTTCGTTCAACGCCGGACGCGATCGCACCGTCAGCGACGATCTTCGCGAAGGTGGTTCCCCAGGAGCCTGCCCCGAGGACGGCGACGGTCCGGGCGGTGTCCGTCGCGGGGAAGTCGGCGGTCATTCGGTACTGTCCCCAATATTCTCGTTCGACGCGCCGCCGTTCCGGGTGGCCTTGCCCGGGCCGGTCTCGCCACGTTCGATGAAGCGGCCATGAGTGGACTGGCTGTGCGCGGACGGATCCCAGCGTACAGCCGGCGACTTTTCTCCACGAAGTGTGGCGACCAGCCCGGTGATGGCGTCCATGATGAGGTTCGTCGCTTCGGAGAGCGTTGCTTTGTCCAGCGGTCGTCCGGCGAAGGCGCTCAAGTCCACCGGCGCACCGACGATCAGGCGTGAGGTCTTCCGCGGAAAGATGTGGAAGCGCTTGGCGTAGCGGGGGAAAACCTCGTGGGCGCCCCAGTGGGCCATCGGCACCACGGGGATGCCGCTCTCCAGCGCCATCCGGGCTGCGCCGGTGTGGCCCCTCATCGGCCACAGCTCCGGATCGCGGGTCAGTGTCCCCTCGGGATAGATGATGATGGCACCGCCCTCGTCAACTACCTCTTTGGCGATCTGCAGCGAGCGGTTCGCGCCCGACGACGAGCGTTCCACCGGGATCTGTTTGGTGTTGCGCAACACCGCGCCGACGACCGGGACCTTGAAGAGCCCGGCCTTGGCAAGAAAGTGCGGCATCCGTTTCTGGTTGTAGAGCATGTGCCCGAACACCAGCGGATCGATTTCAGTGGTGTGGTTGGGTGCGGCAATAAAGCCCCCTGCCGGGAGCTTCTCGACGCCTTCCCATTGCTTCCTCATCAGGAGGTTCATCACGGGCCGGACGATGCCGGCGACAAGGACGAAGGTGATGTGGCTTTTCGCGGATTCCTTCACAGGTCGCCGCTACTCGGCTGAACTGATGTCAAAGTCGGCGCCAAGCCCGGCGAGCTTTTCGGTGAAGCGCTCATAGCCACGGTTGATGATGTCGATTCCGGTGACCCGGGAGGTGCCGGTGGCCGCGAGGGCCGCGATCAGGTGGCTGAAACCGCCACGCAGATCCGGCACGTCGATGTCGGTGCCGGAGAGCTGCGTTGGCCCCGAGATGACGGCTGAATGCAGGAAGTTGCGCTGGCCGAAACGGCACGGCACGCTGCCCAGGCATTCCCGGTGCACCTGGATGTTAGCTCCCATCCGGATCAGCGCGTCAGTGAAACCAAACCGGTTTTCGTAGACGGTCTCGTGGACGATCGAGACACCCTCGGCCTGTGTCAGGGCGACGATCAGCGGCTGCTGCCAGTCCGTCATGAAACCCGGGTGCACATCTGTTTCGAGGACCAGCGGATTGAGCTTGCCGCCGCGGTGGTAGAAGCGGATGCCATCGTCCTGGATGTCCATGCCGCCGCCGACCTTGCGGTAGGTGTTGAGGAAGGTCATCATGTCGCGCTGGGTGGCGCCCTCAACGAAGATGTCGCCGCGGGTGACGAGGGCAGCGGATGCCCAGGAGGCGGACTCGTTGCGGTCCGATAGCGCGCGGTGGTTGTAGCCGCCGAGGTCACGGACGCCTTCGATCCGAATCGTACGGTCCGTCTGGACGCTGATGATCGCGCCCATCTTCTGCAGCACGGCGATGAGGTCCACGATCTCGGGCTCGGTGGCGGCACCCATGAGTTCGGTGATGCCTTCGGCGCGGGTAGCGCTGAGCAGCACCTGTTCCGTCGCACCAACGGAGGGGTACGGCAGGGCAATCTTGGTGCCCTTGAGACCGTTGGGCGCCGAAATGTGGATCCCGCCGGGCCGCTTTTCCACGACGGCGCCGAATTGACGAAGAACGTTCAGGTGGTAGTCGATCGGACGGTCACCGATCTTGCAGCCGCCGAGGTCAGGGATGAAAGCTTCGCCAATGGCATGGATCAAGGGCCCGCACAGCAGGATCGGAATGCGGGAATCGCCGGCGTGGGCATCAATGGCCGTGCTGGATGCCGTCTTGGCACCCTTCGGGTCGAGGGTCAGGTCCCCCGTGACGGGGTCCTTCTCAACGGTGACACCGTGGAGCTGGAGCAGGCTGGTGACAACCTCGACGTCTTTGATTTCCGGCACGTTGCGCAGCACGGACGGCTCATTGCCCAGCAGGGCGGCGACCATTGCCTTGGGGACAAGATTTTTGGCCCCTCGGACGGTGACGCGGCCAGTCAGCGGGACGCCTCCGCGGATTGTCAGAACACTACTCATTTACCGGTTTCCTCACGACTACTCGCCCCCAAATCCTTACAAAGGCTCCTGCTAAGCATAGGAGCTTGCGTTACCGATCTGAAATGTCGGTCCGTTGGAGGGGTCCGGTTCACGCCCTCCAATCGTCTGTGACCCCTGCCGGAACAGCAGTCCGACGGCGTCACGGAGTGATGTTGACCCTTCGGCGATAGCGTGGGGCCTGTCCCCGGTTGGAGTCGCGAGGTTCGCCGTCCGCGGGCGCAGAACCTGCGGTCGTTTGACCGTGCCACCCTCAACGTCGAGTCACGGGACCGGCAAAGGTTTACCGCCGCCACCAAAACCTCGGCAGCAAGATGCGCCGTGGTGGGATAGACAAACCTTTTCCGCGCGGACGGCGGTACATCGCCGTCTGCGCAACGCCGAGTCTGCAGTCGACAGATTTCGCTGGCGGCACTTTTAGGTTGGAAGTGCGACCTCAGCTCGAACCGAGGGCCCTTAAAAGTCGGAGGTCGCTGGTTGACTGTTTCCATGGACGGCAATCAGGAGCCCGAAGTGGCTCGGGCAGGATGGGGCGGCGCCGGACGCGGCGCGACGGTCCCGGATGTCGCCCGCCTGCTCGCCACGGTCCGTGTTTCCCATTTCGGCGACGACGACGACGGCGGGGACCTCGATGCCGTCGGTCCCGGCCGCGGGGCCGTCGGTGCCGTCGGTGCCGGCCGCGGCGATGCTGGGGCCGGGCTGGCCGGCGATGCCGGGGCCGGGCTGGCCGGCGATGCCGGGGCCGGGCTGATTGACCAGCTCCGGGAGCTCGAGGATCTGAAGTCCGCCGCGGCCGCGCTGCAGGCCAGGATCGCGGTCGCCTTCGATGTCGCCCAGCGCCGGACCCGGCGTGCCGCGGGGATGCCCGCGGCCGAGCTCGGCGCCGGGGTCGCGGCGCAGATCGCCCTCGCCCGGCGCGAATCCCCGGCCCGCGGCGGCCGGCTCCTGGGCCTGGCCAAAGCCCTCGTGACCGAAATGCCGCACACCCTCGCCGCGCTCGAGAGCGGGCAGCTCAACGAATGGCGCGCCACCCTCCTGGTCAAGGAAACCGCATGCCCGTCCGCCGCGGACCGCTGCGCCGTCGACGACGAACTCGCCACCGACACCGGTTCCTTCACCGGCGCGGGCGACCGGGCCATGGTTGCCGCGGCCCGGGCCTGCGCCTACCGGCGGGACCCGCGCTCGGTCACGGAGCGGGCCAGCCACGCCGCCGGTGACCGGCACGTCAGCCTCCGCCCCGCCCCGGACACCATGACCTACCTGACCGCGCTGCTCCCGGTCTCCGCCGGCGTCGCCGCCTACGCCGCCCTGTCCCGGCAAGCCGATTCGCTCCGCGCCGGCGGGGACCCCCGGGGCCGCGGGCAGCTCATGGCCGACGGGCTCATCGAACGCCTCACCGGCACCCCCGGCGGGATCACCGGCATCGAAATCCAGCTCATCCTGACCGACCGGACCCTGTTCCAGGGCGACAGCGAACCCGCCCGGCTCCCCGGCTACGCCATCGTCCCCGCCGGCTGGGCCCGCGAACTGATCAAAAACGCCGGCGCAGCGCCCGGCACCGGCGATTCGGGCCGCCCGGGAGCCGGAGGCAAAGGCAGTGGAGGCGGCAGCGACAGCGACGCCGGCGCCGCCGGAAACTGGGCCGGCAGTGCGGAAACCCGCGGCGCCGCCGGTCATGGCGACGACGGCGACCACCGCCAGCTGCAGACCTGGCTGCGGCGGCTCTACACCGCCCCCGGCACCGGGGAACTGGTCGCAATGGACTCCCGGGCCCGGCTCTTCCCCGTCGGGCTCCGACGCTTCCTCCAGGCCCGCGACGACACCTGCCGCACGCCCTACTGCGACGCCCCGATCCGCCATCTGGACCACATCATTGCGTGGAAGCACGGCGGACCGACCACCTCAGCCAACGGTGCCGGGCGCTGCGAAGCCTGCAACTACACCAAGGAAACCCCCGGCTGGACAAGCCGCCCACGACCCGGGCCCGCCGGCACCAACAAGCACAGGCACGGCCTCGAACTCACCACCCCCACCGGCCACAGCTACCACTCCACCGCTGCCCGGCACAGTCATGATTCAAAACGCGGTCGAATATCCCGCCGAGGTAGATCCTGCCGCCAGACGCGGCAGAACCGAACTCATGCGCCGGGTGAAGGCACGGAAACGATCACGCCCGCTGAACCAGCCAGCTGCCTGATCCGGCCACACAGGGCGAGATGCTTCTTAACGCACAGAAGTGCCACCGCTTAACGCACAGAAGTGCCGCCGTCGAACTCGACAGCGGCACTTCTATAAATCGGGCCGGTGGGGGCCGGACCGGGGCGGCACCGGCGGCCGGAGAGGTCCGTCAAACGGTGTCAGGCCGGCCGTGCCCGTTCGCAGGGTCAAGACAGGATCAGGATAGCCTGGCCGGCAGCGTCTTGGGCTTGAAGGCGGGCCGCGTCGCCTCGTAGGCCGTGATGTCTTCCTCGTGCTGGAGCGTCAGCCCGATGTCGTCCAGGCCCTCAAGCAGGCGCCAGCGGGTGTAATCATCGATTTCGAACGGCGCCACGATGTTGCCGCACTGGACGGTCTTGGAGACAAGGTCCACGGTGACCTGGGTGCCGGGAGCGTTTTCCAGCTCCTTCCAGATGAGTTCAATGTCATCTTGGGCCAGTTCGGCGGCCAACAGGCCCTGCTTGCCGGAGTTCCCGCGGAATATGTCCGCAAAGCGCGAGGACAGCACAGTCTTGAACCCGTAGTCCTTGAGTGCCCAGACGGCATGTTCCCGCGACGAACCGGTCCCGAAGTCGGGTCCGGCAACCAGCACGGAGCCGGCGCTGAAGGGCTCCTGGTTCAGGATGAAGGCCGGGTTCCTTGCGCCACGCGGCGAAGAGGGCGTCCTCAAAACCGGTGCGCGTGATGCGCTTGAGGTAGACGGCCGGGATGATCTGGTCCGTGTCGACGTTGCTCTGGCGCAGCGGGACACCGATCCCGGTGTGGGTGGTGAACTTTTCCATGGCGGATCCTTCGGGCTGTGGGGATCGGGACTGTCGGCAGCTACGCTGCGTCGATACGGGCGGCGGCGGACTCCGGAACGGGATCCAGGTCCGACGGCGAGCTCAGGGTGCCGCGCACGGCCGTGGCTGCAGCCACCACCGGGGAAACCAGGTGCGTGCGTCCGCCCTTGCCCTGGCGACCCTCGAAGTTGCGGTTGGACGTGGACGCGCAGCGCTCCCCCACTTCCAACTGGTCCGGGTTCATGCCCAGGCACATCGAGCAACCGGCGAAGCGCCATTCGGCGCCGAAGTCCTTGAATACCCGGTCCAGGCCCTCGGCCTCGGCCTCGAGGCGCACCCGGGCGGAGCCGGGAACCACGAGCATCCGGATGTTGGGATCCTTGGTGCGGCCGCGGACGATGTCGGCGGCGGCCCGGAGGTCCTCCATCCGGGAGTTGGTGCAGGAGCCTAGGAAGACCGTGTCCACCCGGATCTCCTTCATCGGAGTGCCGGCCTCGAGCCCCATGTACTGCAGCGCGCGTTCCGCGGCGGCCTTGGCGTTCTCGTCACCGAAGTCCTCGGGCGAGGGCACCTTGGCCGAGAGCGACACGCCCTGGCCCGGGTTGGTCCCCCAGGTCACGAACGGTTCCAGGGTGTCGGCGTCGAGGTCCACTTCGACGTCAAAGGTGGCGTCGTCGTCGGTCCGCAGGGTGTTCCAGTACTCAACGGCTTCGTCCCATTCGGCGCCCTGGGGCGCGTGCGGGCGGCCTTCCATGTAGTCGTACGTGATCTGGTCCGGCGCAACGAGCCCGGCGCGGGCGCCGGCTTCGATGGACATGTTGCAGATGGTCATCCGGGCCTCCATCGACAGCGCCCGGATCGCGGAGCCGCGGTACTCGAGCACATAGCCCTGGCCCCCGCCGGTGCCGATCTTGGCGATGACGGCCAGGATGATGTCCTTGGCGGACACGCCCGGACGCAGGGTGCCCTCGACGTTGATGGCCATGGTCTTGAACGGCTTCAGGGACAGCGTCTGGGTGGCCATGACGTGCTCGACCTCGGACGTGCCGATGCCCATGGCCAGCGCGCCGAACGCGCCGTGCGTGGAGGTGTGCGAGTCGCCGCAGACCACGGTCATGCCCGGCTGGGTGAGGCCCAGCTGCGGCCCGACCACATGGACGATCCCCTGCTCGGCGTCGCCCAGGGAGTGCAGGCGGACACCGAACTCCTGGCAGTTGTTGCGCAGGGTCTGGATCTGGGTCCGGCTGGTCAGGTCGGCGATCGGCTTGTCGATGTCCAACGTGGGCGTGTTGTGGTCCTCGGTGGCGATGGTGAGGTCCGGCCGGCGCAGGGGGCGGCCAGCGAGCCGCAGCCCCTCGAACGCCTGCGGGGACGTCACCTCATGTACCAGGTGAAGGTCGATGAAGAGAAGGTCGGGCTGGGCGTTGGCTCCTTCGCCGTCCCCCTTGCGCACCACATGCGCGTCCCAGACTTTCTCGGCCAGTGTCTTTGCCACGGCCTTCTCCCTTCACTGCAGTGTTTATTGATGAATGTTTCTTAGTACGGACTGATTATGTCCAGACAATCAGCAGTCCCCCGCGCAACGCCAGTGCAACGACTTGCATCTCAGATAATGAGACGGCAATATCATCACATGGACAATTCTAGTGGAGTCGGTGTCATCGATAAAGCGGCCCATGTGCTTGACGCACTTGAGGCCGGCCCCACCACCCTGGCGCAGCTTGTCGCTGCCACCGGGCTGGCCCGGCCCACCGTGCACCGGCTGGCCCTGGCGCTGGTCCATCACCGGCTCGTCAGCCGCGACATCCAGGGCCGGTTCGTCCTCGGCAGCCGCCTCGTGGAGCTGGCCTCCGCGGCCGGCGAGGACCGCCTGATCGCCTCGGCTGGGCCCGTGCTCATGCAACTGCGGGACGCCACCGGCGAGAGCGCCCAGATCTTCCGCCGGCAGGGCGACTGGCGCGTCTGCGTCGCCTCCGCCGAACGCCCGATCGGGCTGCGCGACACCATTCCGGTCGGCACGCAGCTGTCCATGAAGGCCGGCTCCGCCGCCCAGGTGTTGCTGGCCTGGGAGGACCATGACCGCCTCCTGGAGGGGCTGCAGGCCGCCCGCTTCACCCCTACCGTCCTGGCCGGAGTCCGACGCCGGGGCTGGGGACAGAGCCTCGGCGAACGCGAGCCGGGGGTCGCCTCCGTGTCCGCTCCGGTCCGCGGCCCGTCCGGCCGCGTGATCGCCGCCGTGTCGATTTCCGGACCGATCGAGCGCCTGACCCGCCAGCCCGGGCGGCTTCATGCCGAAGTCGTCTGCAATGCCGCCCGCATCCTGACCGAAGCCCTGCGCAAGACCAGCGACTGACCGCCGCACGGCGGACGTCAGGGCCGCCGTACGGCGGAGCGCATAGGCTGTGCGCATGAACAGCTATGCGGTGTTCCTGCGCGGGATCAACGTGGGCGGGATCAATATCAAGATGGCCGAGCTGAAGGAAGCCCTGAAGTCCCGGCCCTTTTCCGGAGTCAGGACGCTCCTCGCCAGCGGTAACGTGGTGCTGGCCAGCGAACTGCCGCCGGTTAAGGTCAAGGCCGAGTTCGAGGCCTGCCTGCGTGAAACGTTCGGCTACGACGCGTGGGTGGTGGTGCTGGACGCCGGACGCGTCGCGGAGCTGGTGGCGGCCTGCCCCTACCCCGCGGACGATGCCTCCACGCATACCTACCTGACCCTCGCCTCGGACCCCCAGGCACTCACGGAACTCTACGCCGCCGGAACCGCCCTGGACGGGGCCGAGCTGACCCGGTTGGGACCGGAAGCCCTGGCCTGGCTTGCTCCCGCCGGCGGCACCCTGGACAGCCCGTTCAGCAAGCTGTCCTCGAAGCCGAAATACAAGGCGTCCACCACCACCCGGAACCTGCGGACCATGATCAAGGTCCGCGACACCGCGGCGTCACTGTCCGGGGGCTAACGCGGCGGGTCCTACCGTGCCGCTGCCTGCAGCGCCTTCCGGAAGGAACGCAGCCGGCCCACTTCGGCCTCCACTGGTTCCACCACGAGCTTCCCCGCGACGGACTCGACGGCGGCCTTGAGCCATCTCCTCGCTGCCGCGCCGCGGGCCCGTGCGACCGCCCCCGCAATGAACTTCGCCGCGATCGCCAGCACAATGCCCAGCAGGGCTCCCCCGGCGATCATCACGGTGGGCACCGGCCATCCCTCCACCCTGGCGACATCGGGCACGGGCAGCTGCAGATATCCCAGCGCGGCAAGGACGCCCAGCCAGGCGAACCCGCCCAGCGCTGTCAGCAAAGCCAGCCACTGGATGACGTTGAAGACCGTCCACCACCAGGACTTCCTGCCTGCTTTCAGATCGGTGGACGCGATGGCCTGGTCCAGGGCGTCCGGGAGCCGTTCCCGGCCTTCCCGTGCCGCGCCGCGGAGAACAGCGCGCCACGGTCCCGGAGCGCCGTCGGATGCCGCGTCGGCGAACTCCCGGACGGCGGCGTCGGTCCGGGCCCGCTCCGGAGCACCTGACGGCGGCAGCGAGGTCCGGTTCAGCTCCGGACGGACGCCGTCGGCGCGCAGGTTGAGCCGTCGCAGCGGGTCCGGCCGGAACCGGACCAGCCAGCGCGTCACCGGCCAGCCGGTGCGGCGGGCGGCTTCCTGCCGGTAGGAACGGACGACAGCCTCCACGACGAGCGGGACGTTGGCCGCGATAGCCAACTCCTCCGCCAGCCGGGTTCGGGAGTCCGCCTTCACCCCGGCCGGCTCCCCCTCGCCGGAGGCCTCCGCCAGCCAGGCCGAGGCGCGCGTGACATCCGCGGCCAGCCGCTGGGAGAGCGCCTGCCGCTGCACGGCCACGTGGCGGATGGCAGCCCGGACCTTGTCCACTCCGGTGCCGGTCACGGCGGAGGCGCCCAGGACCTGCACCTTGCCCAGGCCGTCCCGCGCCAGGATGCCCTGAAGGGATTCCAGCACCGGGTGCACATCGCGCTCCGGCAGCCGGTCGATCTGGTTGAGCACCACGAGGGTGACGGCGCGGTGGGAGGCGAGGGGCGCCAGGAAGTCGTTGTGCACTGCAGCGTCGGCATATTTCTGGGGATCGAGCACCCAGACGAGAACGTCGACCAGCCCCACCATCCGTTGTACGATCTCGCGGTTCGCTGCGCGGGTCGAGTCGAAGTCGGGCAGGTCCAGCAGAACCAGGCCCGTGCTTTCGTCGGCAAAACCAGCCACCGGCACCGCGTGGTGCCGGTTCCGGACGTCGAGCCAGTCCAGCAGCGGCTCGCTCCCGTCTGCTCCCCAGATGCCGGCGAGCGGTTCCGAGGTCGTGGGCCGGCGGACTGCCGCCGTCGCAATTTCCGCCCCGCTGACTGCGTTAAAAAGGGAGGACTTTCCGCTACCGGTCGCCCCGAAGAAACCCACTACGGTGTGCTCGGCGGACAGCGACCGCCGCGAGCCGGCACGCTCGATGATCTGGCGGGCTTCCTGCAGGGTTTCCTCCGGAAGCGCGCCGGCGGCCAGCCCGTGCGCCTCGTTGAGCGCGTCGAGCCGCCGCTGCAGTTGGGAGGCTTCGCGGGCGGCGCCATAGCCGCTCATGCGGCAGCCGCCAGGCGGCGCAGCGCGGCGGCATGGCTGGCCAGGACGTCCCGGTCTGCTCCCTGCTGGGCGTCCAGCCGGGACAGGAACCGCTGCTGTTCGTCCTGGAGCAGCTTTTGGCAACGTTTGTGCAGGTCCTCGCGTGCCGTCCGGGCGAGCCGGCGGACGGCGTCCTCGCCGAACACAGCTTCGAGGAGCCGCTGCCCGGCGACGGCGGTGCCGCCGGCGATGCCGACTTCGAGTCCGGTCAGGCCGGCGGTCATCGAAAAGACCACGATCATCAGGGCCGCACCGAGGCCGTTGATGCCGAAGGACAACCAGCGGGCCTGGGTGCGCTTGCCTTGGCCTTCGGTCCGGATGAGCTCCATCAGGCTCCCCTGCCATGCCCGGATTTCGGCGGCCACCGTGTCGGCGAAGCCCTCGGATGTGCCGGAGAGATCGTCGCTGCCGAGCAGCTGGCGGCCGGCCGGGTCGGACCGCCAGCGCTGGTCCGCATCCTCGGCGGCGTTGGCGGCTTCATCGATGATGACGGCCTGCAGCCCGGTTTCGATCGCCGTCTCGACCCGGACCGCCGGGGCAGGCTCGCCGCGGAAGAAGGCGCCCATCCGGTCCCGGAACCGGCCGATGTTCTGCTCCATGGCCCGGAAGAACTCGCCGGTGCCGACGAAGTCCTGCCAGCGTGCCAGGACTTCGCCGCGCAGCAGCGCCCCGTCGCGGGTTGCCTCGAGGATGCGTCCCACGGCGTCCCGGTACGCCCCGCGGGCATCCGCTGCGAGCACCTCGGCCGCATGCTGCTGGGCCTGAGCGGCCTGCGCCACCGCCTCGACCCGCATGCCGAGCGCCTTGACGGTTCCGTTGAGCGTGCGCCGTGCGATCTCGGCCCGGCCTGCCGCGTCCGCGGCGAGTTCCCGGAGCCAGGTCCGGAGCGGATCCACGGCATCGGCCGGCAGCATTCCCATCGCGTCCAGGGCAGCCTCCGGCACCACGAATAGCCGCGCTTCGCCCAGCCCCTCCCGGCTGAGCATGGCCTGAAGGTCGGCGCGGACCTCTGCCTCGGCGGCCGGCGGCACGCGGTCCAGCACCACGGCCACCAGAATGTCCCGGGACGCGGCGTCCAGGAGCAGCCGCCAGGGGACGGCGTCGGCGTAGCGGTTGGCCGTGGTGACGAACACCCACAGGTCGGCGGCGGCGAGCAGTTGGCCGGCGAGCTTGCGGTTGTCATCTGAGATGGAGTCGACGTCGGGAGCGTCCAGCAACGCGACCCCCTGCGGCACGGCACCGTCGGAGACCAGCACCAGGGAGGAAATCGCGGCGGCGTCAGGAGCGGGCCCGGCCTGGGTGGCGGGCAAGGGTCCGCTCGCGAGCGTGCCGCGGATCCGGCTGAGGCTCGGCAGGACCCGCTGGTCCTCGAACCAGGCGGCGTCCGAGGGGTGGTGCAGCAGGATCGGTTGGCGCGTCGTGGGCCGGATGGCGCCGGCACGGGTGACGCCGTGTCCCACCAGCCCGTTCACCAGGGTCGATTTCCCGGCGCCGGTGGAACCGCCCACCACGGCGAGCAGGGGCGCGTCCAGGCTGCGGTACCGGGGCAGAATGTAGTCATCCAGCTGCGCCAGGGCATTGCGGATGTCCTGCCGGGCGTGCTCCGCGTCGGGCAGGGCCAGGGGCAGGGCCGTTGCGGCAAGCTCGCCGCGGACGGCCTCCAGCAGCTCGACGGCGCCGCCCGGCCGTGCCGGCGGTGTCGGGCTTCCGGGGTCACCGGGGGTTTCTTCGGAGCTCACAGCATCATCATGCCAGTTCACCTTGAGTATCCGGGAGACGAAAAACGGCCCCGGGCTGGTGCCCGGGACCGTTTCATCTGTGACCCCAGCGGGATTCGAACCCGCGTTACCGCCGTGAGAGGGCAGCGTACTAGGCCGCTATACGATGGGGCCGTGTACTCTCCGGAACGGCATTCCTGCCGTTCGCGCTAAGTGATTGTTTCATACACTCAGCAAGTGTTTCAAATTGGCCAGGCCGCTTCAAAACCCCTGATCCACCGCGGAAATCCGCGGATTCTTCAGAGCTGGGATACCAGGACTCGAACCTAGAATGACGGTACCAGAAACCGTAGTGTTGCCAATTACACCATATCCCAATGGAACTTTCGGGCCGGTTTTGCGGGTTCAAACCCGCGCTCCCAGCGCCTCAGCACGAGTAATTACTTTACCCGAGAGTTTCCCCGCGCACAAATCGGCCTCGCCGATTCGGCCCGAAAGTGGCCCACTTCACGCCGGGCGGGAGCAGCCCGAGCCTTTCGCGAAGCTCCCGCAGCGAGCCGACTTCGGGCCCGGTGTAATCCGGAGCCGGCGCCCCGCCGCGGTTCAGCCAGACGCCCAGCAGTCCTGCCGCCGTCGAGCCCTCCGCGTCGACCAGCCGGTTGTCGCCGACGTACAGCGTTTCGCCCACCCCGGTTCCGAGCCGGCGGACGCCCTCCAGATAGATGGCCGGGTCCGGTTTCGGCACGCCGAGCGTGTCCGTCCCGACGAGCACCCCGATCCGTTCCAGTCCGGCGGCATCCAGCTTGACCCGCTGGTAGTCGTGCACATTGTTGCTCACGGCACCGTACGGGATACCGGCCGCGTCCAGGGCGTCCAGCAGTGGCGGAACGTCGTCGAAGGCCCGGATGTAGCCGTGCTGCCGGCTCGCATAGGAGCTGACCCAGTGGTGGGCTTGCTCGCCCTCGTCCAGTTCGACGCCGAAGTGGCCCAGGGCCGCCCGGCCGCGCAGCAGGCGCTGCTCGTTGAAGCTCAGCTCCCCGGCGAGGTAGCGGTCGTAGAAATGCGTTGTTTCGCGGGTGAAAATCCGCCCGAATTTCTCCCACCCGGACTGGTCCAGCTCGGGGAGAAGATGCTCGCTGACGTCGCGCAGGGCGGCCGTCATCGCGAATTCGAGGTCCACCAGGGTGTCGTCGATATCGAACAGGACCCCGCGGACGACGCCCAGGCCCCGCGCCAGGACGCCGCTTCCGGCCTCTGAGGTGTCCATCAGCCGCGGAAGGCCCGGAGGCGGGCCAGCGAGGAATCCTTGCCGAGGATGACCATGGATTCGAACAGCGGCGGGGAAATACGGCGGCCGGAGATGGCGGTGCGGACCGGGCCGAAGGCGAGCCGTGGCTTGACGCCGAGGCCCTCCACGAGCGCCTCTTTCAGAGCGGTCTGGATGTTCTCCGCGGTCCAGTCCTCAATCGGCTCCAGCGCGGCGAGGGCGGCGTCGAGGACCTCCGTGAGGTTCTCCGGCAGCCCCTTGCGGGCGTCGTCCGCGACGTCGATCCCGGCGTCGTTCTTGAACAGGAAGGCGAGCATCTCGGGTGCTTCACCCAGCAGCGAGATCCGTTCCTGGATCAGCGGTGCCGCCTCGGCCAGGATCTCCTCCTGGCGGGCGGTGAGGCTTTCCCCGACAAGCCCGGCCGTGCGCAGGTACGGAACGAGCCGGGCACGGAAGTCCTCCGGATCGAGCATCCGGATGTGCGTGCCGTTGATGGCCTCGGCCTTCTTGATGTCGAAGCGGGCCGGGTTGGCGAGCACGTCGTTGACGTCGAAGTGCTCGATCAGCTGCTCGACGGTGAAGATGTCCTCGTCGGCGGAGAGGCTCCAGCCCAGCAGCGAGAGGTAGTTCAGCAGGCCCTCGGGGATGAAGCCGCGGTCGCGGAGCAGGAACAGGTTGGACTCCGGGTCGCGCTTGGAGAGCTTCTTGTTGCCCTCGCCCATGACGTAGGGCAGGTGTCCGAAGACGGGCAGGTAGCTCGCGACGCCGATGTCCATCAGCGCGCGGATCAGCACCACCTGGCGCGGGGTGGAGGAGAGCAGGTCCTCGCCGCGGAGCACGTGGGTGATTTCCATCAGGGCGTCGTCGACCGGGTTGACCAGGGTGTACAGCGGTGAACCGTCCGCGCGGACAATCACGTAGTCCGGAATGCTGCCGGCCTTGAACGTGATATCGCCGCGGACCATGTCCATGAAGGTGACATCCTCGTCCGGCATCCGCACGCGGAGCACGGGCTGGCGGCCCTCGGCCCGGAACGCGGCAATCTGGTCTGCCGAGAGGTCCCGGTCGAAGTTGTCGTAGCCGAGTTTGGGGTCGCGTCCCGCGGCCCGGTGGCGGGCCTCGACTTCCTCCGGCGTGGAGTAGGCCTCGTAGGCGTGGCCGGCGTCAAGCAGCTTGGCGACGACGTCCTTGTAGAGGTCCAGGCGCTGCGACTGCCGGTACGGCTCATGCGGGCCGCCGACTTCCACGCCTTCCTCCCAGGTGATGCCGAGCCATTTGAGGGCCTCGAGCAGCTGCTGGTAGCTCTCCTCCGAGTCGCGCGCCGCGTCCGTGTCCTCGATGCGGAACACGAAGGTGCCCTTGGTGTGGCGGGCGTGGGCCCAGTTGAAGAGGGCCGTGCGGATCAGGCCCACGTGCGGGGTGCCGGTCGGCGAAGGGCAGAACCGGACACGGACCGGGGTGTCGGGGGTGACCTCGCGGGTCACGTCACCGGTCACTTCACTGGTCACTTCAAACGGGGCGGAGCTGGAGACGGCGTCGGGCGCGGCAGGAGTAGTCATAGTGACTCCAACTTTACCGCCTGCCCGGCGCGCTTCAGCGGCGGACTGCCCCGCGCTTGGTCCGCCAGCGAAGCAGCGCCCGCCCAAGGTAATAGAGGCCCAGGGTCAGACCGACCCCAATAAAGGCCAGGCCCAGCCATTGCGGGCCGTCGAGCCACTGGACAACCCGCGCCGCCATCGCGAAGGTGCCGATGGACCCGAGGGCGTAGAACAGGAAGGAGTTCCGGCGCCGGGACCGCAGCGGGACCCTTCGCCATCCGCCGGCATTCATGGTTTCCGCGCCCTGCTTAGCGGCGGACGACCGGGTTGGAGAGACGGCCGATGCCCTCGATCTCCACCTCGAAGCGGTCGCCCGCCTGGACCAGGCCGACACCGGCCGGGGTGCCGGTCATGATGACGTCGCCGGGCAGCAGGGTGAAGGCCTGGGAGACGACGGAAACCAGCTCGCGGACGCTGCGGATCATCTGGCTGGTGCTGCCGTCCTGGCGCAGTTCGCCGTTGAGCCGGCCCTGGATCTGCAGGTCTTCGGTGTCCAGTTCGGTCTCGATCCACGGCCCCAGCGGCGCGGAGGTATCGAAGCCCTTGGCCCGTGCCCACTGCAGGTCGGTCTTCTGGACGTCGCGGGCCGTGAGGTCGTTGCCGCAGGTGTAGCCGAAAATGACGTCGTCGACCCGGTCTTCGGGGACGTCCTTGCAGATCCGGCCGATCACGACGCAGAGCTCGGCTTCGAAGGACACTTCCTCGGAGAACTCCGGCAGGATGATCGGGTCGTTGGGGCCGATCACCGAGGTGTTCGGCTTCAGGAAAAGCAGCGGCTGCTTCGGGACCTCGTTGCCGAGTTCCTGGGCGTGGTCGGCGAAATTCCGGCCGACGCCGACCACCTTGCTGCGCGGAATGATCGGGGCCAGCAGGCGCACGTCTTCCAGTTTGTGCTTGACGGCAGTCCGCTCCACGCCGTGGAAGAAAGGGTCGCCGTGGATGACGGTGACTTCCTCACGGCCGGACTCACCTTCAACAATGCCGTAGAGGGGATCAGAATCGACTACAAACCGGGCGATACGCATGGGTCCAAGCGTACCGTCTCGCTAGGGCATGCTGCCGCCGGAGCGAAGGTAGTGCAGCTGGGCGGCGACGGAGAGTTCCGCGGCCGGCCGCACATCGGGATCGACGGCGGCGTAGACGGCGTCGGCCACGTCGGTCACCTCGGCCCCGGAGCCGAGGTCCGCGAGGGCGGAGCGGATCTGGGCGAGGCGGTCCTCGCGGTGGTCCCGGTAGGCGCGGACGATCTTGTCCAGGGCGGGCAGCATCGGGCCGTGGGCCGGCAGGACGGTCGCCGGGCCCAGTTGTTCCAGCCGGTCCAGTGACGTCAGGTAGTCGCCCAGGGTGCCGTCGGGGTAGTCCAGGACCGTCGTTCCCAGGCCCAGGATGGTGTCGCCGGTGAGGACCGAGCCGTGGGCGCCGTCGCCCGGGAGGTGGAAGCAGACCGAGTCCGAGGTGTGGCCCGGCGTCGCGAGGACCCTGATCTCCGCCCCGGCGGCGTGGATGACTTCGCCGTCCACCAGGGGGCTTCCCCCATAGCAGTGGGCGGGATCGGCGGCGCGCACGGGTGCCCCGGTCAGTTCGGCGAACCGGGCGGCGGCGGCCGTGTGGTCCGCATGCCGGTGCGTCAGCAGGATGAGCTCGACGACGCCGGCCTGGGCCAGTTCCTGCAGGTGCTGCTCATCCGGCGGGCCGGGGTCCACGACGACCGTGCCGGCAGCTCCGGGCGCCGCGATGACATAGGAATTGGTGCCGTGCAGGCTCATCGGCCCCGGATTCGGGGCAAGCCGGAAACGCGTCAGCGCCGTGCTGCGGACAACGTCGCGGGAGTCTTCGGGGATCACAGTTCCATCTTCCCACCGAACCGGCAGCCACACGAGCGGCCGAGCGGCCAGGGCCTTCCGGCCGGTCGCCACGAGGCGGACATAACGACGGCGGCCCCGCACGTTCGGTGCGGCGCCGCCGTCGTTCAATCCGTTGGCCGCTTAGGCGAGGCGGGTCAGCCAGCCGTGAGTGTCCTCGACGGTGCCGGTCTGGATGCCCAGCAGCTTCCCGCGGATGGCCATGGTGGTCTCCCCCGCGGTCGCGTCCTCGGAGCCGATGAATTCGGTGTCGTCCTTGAGCACGCCGATGGGGGTGATGACGGCCGCGGTGCCGCAGGCGAAGACTTCGGCGATGTCGCCGGAGGCCACGCCGTCCCGCCATTCAGCCAGGGTGATCTTGCGTTCGGTGACCTCACGGCCCATGTCCTTGGCGACCTGGATGACGGACATCCGGGTGACGCCCTCCAGGATGGTCCCGCTGAGCGCGGGGGTGACCAGTGAGCCGTCCTTCATCACGAAGAACACGTTCATGCCGCCGAGTTCTTCAACGGCGTTGTCGTTGAAGTAGTCCAGGAACAGGACCTGCTTGCAGCCGTGGGCCTCGGCCTCCTGCTGGGCAATGAGCGAGGCTGCGTAGTTGCCGCCGCACTTGGCGGCGCCGGTTCCGCCGCGGCCGGCGCGGGCGTATTCGCGGGAGATCCAGATGGAGACGGGCTTGAGTTCGCCGCCGAAGTAGTTGCCGACCGGGGACGCGATCACGCGGAAGGACACCTCGCGGGCGGCGCGGACCCCGAGGAACGCCTCGGTGGCGATCATGAAGGGGCGCAGGTAGAGGGCTTCGCCGTCGCCGGCGGGGACCCATTCCTTGTCCGCCGCGACGAGTTCGCGGATGGCGCCCAGGAAGTACTCCTCCGGCAACTCGGGGAGGGCCAGTCGGCGGGCGGACCGGTTCAGCCGGGCGGCGTTGGCTTCGGGGCGGAAAGTCCAGATCGAACCGTCGGCGTGGCGGTAGGCCTTGAGTCCTTCGAAGATTTCCTGGCCGTAGTGCAGCACCGCGGCGGAAGGATCCAGCGAGATCGGTCCGTAGGCCTCGACGCGCGCATCATGCCAGCCGCCCTTGCCCTCGGCGTCGGCGCTGTAGTCGACGATCGCGGTGTGGTCGGTGAAATAGTTGCCGAAACCCGGGTTCGCCAGGATGGCAGCACGTTCTTCAGCGGACTTCGGGGTTGCCGAAAGATGCTGGGTGAATTCGACGCCATGGGCAGTCTGAGTCATGGTTCCTCCACGGTCGGCTGCCTGGTGTGTGGACGTGGTTCATCGTCGGACCACGGCAGCATGTTGGTGATTCGAAACAAGCTTACGCCCGATGCCGGGGGCTTCCGGCTGGGCCCGCCGGGCCGTTCCTACAGGGCGGCGGCGATGGCATCGCCGATCGCGCTGGTGCTGCGGACCGCAGTGCCACGACCGGCGACGTCGGCGACGACGGCCGCCTCGATCTTGCGGGCCGCGGCGGCGTAGCCGAGGTGGTCCAGCAGCAGCGCGGCGGAGAGGATGGCTGCCGTGGGATCGGCCTTCTGCTGCCCGGCGATGTCCGGCGCCGAACCGTGCACGGGCTCGAACATGGACGGCGCCGTGCGTTCCATGTTGATGTTGCCGGAGGCAGCGAGGCCGATGCCCCCGGTCACGGCGGCGGCGAGGTCGGTGATGATGTCGCCGAAAAGATTGTCCGTGACGATCACGTCGAAGCGGGCCGGGTCCGTCACCATAAAGATCGTGGCGGCGTCGATGTGCAGGTAGTCGTGGCTGACCTCGGGGAACTCCTGGGCCACGGCCTCCACGGTGCGCTTCCAGAGGTGCCCGGCGAACACCAGCACGTTGTGCTTGTGTACGAGGGTCAGTTTCTTGCGCGGCCGGTCGTTGGCCCGGCGGAAGGCGTCCCGGACCACGCGTTCCACGCCGTGCGCGGTGTTGAGCGAGACTTCGGTGGCAACCTCATGCGGGGTGCCGGCGCGCAGCGTGCCCCCGTTGCCCACGTAGGGGCCTTCGGTGCCTTCGCGGACCACGATGAAGTCGATGTTCCCGGGGTTGGCGAGCGGGCTGCCGACCCCCGGGTATAGGCGTGAAGGCCGGAGGTTGACGAAGTGGTCGAGGCTGAACCTCAGTTTCAGGAGCAGTTCGCGTTCGATGATGCCGGAAGGGATCCGGGTGTCGCCGGGGGCCGCCCCGACGGCGCCGAAAAGAATGGCGTCGCGGGTGCGGAGGTCCGCGAGGGTCTCCGCCGGCAGCGTCTCCCCCGTTTCGAGCCAGTGCTGTGCACCGAGCTTGTAGTGGGTCTGCTGCAGCACGATCCCCTCCGCCGCGGCGGCCTTCGCCAGGACCTTCAGGGCTTCGGCCGTGACCTCGGGGCCAATGCCGTCGCCGGGAATAACGGCCAGATCAATCGTGGATGCGCTCATGTTTTCAGCGTAGCCAAGTCATCCACATACTGGTCAAGTCGTCTCATCATCCGGTCCACCCTGTGGACGCTCCCTCACCTCCGGCAGGAAGAAACGGGACGCTCCCGCACCTCCGATGCGGAGGTGCGGGAGCTTCCCTCGAACCGCTGCACGACCTGCGGGAGCGTCACCCGAACCACTGCAGGACCTGCGGGAGCGTCGGGCGAACCACTGCACGACCTGCGGGAGCGTCCCCCGAATCACTGCAGGACCTGCGGGAGCGTCCCCCGAATCACTGCAGGACCTGCGGGAGCGTTCCTCGAACCGCGGCACGACCTGAGGGAGCGTCACCCGAACCGCTGCAGGACCTGAGGGAGCGTCGGATGGGACGGGAGCGTCGGGAGAAGCGGGGCGGCCTACGCGTCGGCGGGTTCCTCGTACTTGGGGAAGACCGGGGCGGGGGCGGGCAGGGCCGTGCCCGCCACGATCGGTTCGGCGATGGCGGCGAATACGCGCGCCTCCCCCTCGGGCTGGCCGAGCGTTTCCAGGATCGCCGCCGTCGCCGTCGGCATGACCGGCTGGGCGAGGATCGCGACGATCCGGAGCACCTCGAGGGTGACGTACAGAACCGTGTTCATGCGCTCGACGTCGGTCTTCCGCAGCACCCAGGGGGCCTGCTCGGCGAAGTAGGCGTTGGTGTCGCCCAGGATGCCCCAGATCGCTTCGAGGGCGCGGCTGAACTCCTGTTTCTCGAACGCGGCACGGGAGAGGTCCAGCAGCCCGTTGGCCTGGGCCAGCAGCGCGGTGTCCTCGGCAGTGAACCCGGCCGGAACGGGGACGCGGCCCTCGCAGTTCTTGGCCACCATGGACAGCGAACGCTGGGCCAGGTTGCCGAAGTTGTTGGCGAGGTCGGCGTTCATCCGGCCCACGATCGCATCGTGGCTGTAGGAACCGTCGGCGCCGAAGGGCACTTCACGGAGCAGGAAGAAGCGGACCTGGTCCAGGCCGTACTGGGCGACCCAGTCAGCGGGCGCCACCACGTTGCCCAGCGACTTGGACATCTTGACGCCCTGGTTGTGCAGGAAGCCGTGGATCATCACGCGCTTGGGCAGTTCCAGCCCGGCGGACATCAGGAAGGCGGGCCAGTAGACCGCGTGGAAGCGCGAAATGTCCTTGCCGATCACATGGACGTCCGCCGGCCAGTACTTCTTGAAGGCCTCGGACCCGGTGTCGGGGAAGCCGACGCCGGTCAGGTAGTTGGTCAGCGCGTCCACCCAGACGTACATGACGTGGTCCGGGTTGCCCGGGACCGGGACGCCCCATTTGAAGGAGGTGCGGCTGATGGACAGGTCCTCCAGGCCGCCCTTGACGAAGCTGACGACTTCGTTGAAGCGGTTGTGGGGCGCGCCGAAGCCGGGGTGGTCCGCATAGAGGGCCAGCAGCCGGTCCTGGTAGGAGGCGAGTCTGAAGAAATAGCTTTCCTCTTCGGTCCAGCTGACCTCGGTGCCGGTTTCGGTCGCGTAGCGCAGGCCGTCGGCCTGCACCTCGGTCTCGTCCTCGACGAAGTACCGCTCGTCCCGGACGGAGTACCAGCCGGCGTACTTGGACAGGTAGATGTCCCCGTTCGCTTCCATCCGCTCCCAGAGGGCCTTGGCCGCCTCGTAGTGGTCCGGGTCGGTGGTGCGGATGAAGCGGCTGAGGGAAATGCCCAGGTCATCGCTCATCTGGCGGAACGCGGCCGAGTTGCGGTCGGCGAGTTCCTTGACCGGGATGCCTTCCTTCTCCGCGGTCTGCTGCATCTTGAGGCCGTGCTCGTCCGTGCCCGTCATGAAGAAGACGTCATAGCCGTCCAGCCGCTTGAAGCGCGCCATCGCATCCGTCGCGATGACCTCATAGGCGTGGCCGATGTGCGGCACGCCGTTGGGGTAACTGATGGCCGTGGTGATGTAGAACGGGGTCTTTTCGGTTGAAGTCACTGTTTAAACCTAGATCAGTTCGGTCAGGGTATCGCTCTGGCGGACAAGTTCGTGGTCATGTGAAGCGACCAGCACCGCGATGCCGTCCGAGGTGGTGTCCTTGAGGATGCTGATGATGCGGTTGGCCGCGGAGCGGTCCAGGCTGGCGGTGGGTTCGTCCACCACGAGCACGCGCGTGCCCAGGATCAGCGCCCGGGCGATCGCCACACGCTGGCGCTCACCGCCGGAGAGCTGCGCCGGGCGGTGGCGCATCCGCCGGCCCAGCCCCACGAGGTCCAGCAGATCCTTGGCCATGTCGCGGCGCTTGTCCACTTCGCCGTCGGGAACGGCGGGGAGCAAGACGTTCTCCAGGGCGCTCATCCCGTCAATCAGGGCGCCGCCCTGGTCGACGTAGCCGATCAGGGCCCGGCGGCGGTCGGCGATTTCGTCGTCGCCCATGCTTTCGAGCGAGTCGCCTTCCCAGAACACCCGGCCCGACGTCGGCAGGGTCAGGCCCGCGCCGACGGTCAGGATGCTGGTCTTGCCGGAACCGCTGCGGCCGGCGATGCAGTGCATCTCACCGGCATGCAGCGTCATGTTGAAATCATCCACGACGTTGACGGCTTCGGCACCGCCCTTGCCACCGCCGTAGTGGATGGTGATGTTGCTCAGTTCCAGCGGCGTGGCGTGGTCTGCCGCCTTCACGATCGTGTTGGCGCGGGTCTTGTGGCCGCCCCGGCGGGTGCTCTGCGTCATCCTGTCGTGAGCCGCCCGGTCAAGGTTCAGATCGTTGTTCATCGGACCACTTTCGTTGCAATGGGAATCCAGCAGAGTACGGCCACGAGCCCGGCGACGGCGGCCCAGAGCGCGGCATAGGGGGCGAGGAGCAGTCCGACGCCGAGGGCGCCGACAACGCCCAGCGGCAGTGCGACAGCACCCACCATGGCGTTTTCGAAGAACCGGACCTGGCCGAGCATGTCGGGGTTCCAGCCCATCGCCTGCAGGGTGCCGAGGTACTGGCGCTTGGCCTGCAGCTCGAACCGGCCGGTGACCATGGTCAGCAGCAGTCCGACGGCCACGCCCGAGAGTCCCAGGACGATGCTCGGCAGGGCAATGCTGGCCGCGGCCAGACCGCTCAGTGCGCTGGCTCCGGCGGCACGGGGAATGTCGATCAGCAGCGCGGTCAGTCCGCCGGCCGCCGCCCCAAAAACGCCGACCGCGACGGCCAGCGAGATCGAGTTGAACTTGTTGGTGCTCAGCTGCCGGTTGGCAAAGGTGAGCGGCGAGTCGACGGCGATGAGGCGCTCGTCGTGCTGCGGTTCCTGGTCGATGACCTCACGGTGCCGCAGCTGCTGAGCGGCGAAGAAGGCGGCGCCTACGTAGAGCGCCACGACAGAGGCCGAGACGATCGCCGTTGCCGGGTTCCAGCTGACCAGGCTGAGGACGGTTCCGGCGATGGCCAGCAGGGCCGCGCCCACGCCGAATTCGGCCAGCACCCAGGAGCGGATCCTGCGCTGTGTCCAGCCCATGGCACGGAGTGTCCCGGCCTCGCTGCGGCGTTTGCGGACGTAGCTCACGGTCGAGGCGCCGGTCAGCAGCGCAGCGCCGCAGAGGGTGATGAACAGCAGGGTCAGGTTGGTTGCGGTCAGGGATGCGGACACGGCGTCGGCGGCGTCCTGGCGGACCCAGGACTGCTGCACGCTGCCGAGCGGCGATTCCTTGCCGGCGTCGTCCTTGGCGTAGCCGGGAACGAAGATGCTGGCGTCCTCGCGGGCGGAACCGGCGACGACGGTGGCCTGCAGGCCCATGTCGCGGATTTCGCTGGCCAGCTTTTCCACCTCGGGCTGTGCCTCTTTCCAGCTGCCGGGCACCTTGGCCCGGACCCGCACGGCATCGATCACGTTGGCGTTCGCTTCGAAGCCGCGGGCTGCGGCCAGGCCGTAGTAGTCGGTGATGGCGCCGGCGGACTGGCTTGCCAGGCCGGTGGCGCTCAGGGACGGCTTGAGTTCGGTGTTCTGCACGTCCTTGCCGGCGGCGTCCTTGGCCAGCGTGAACGGCGTCGGATCATAGCCGCCCAGGGGCAGGCGGTTGACGTCGCCGGCGGCCTCCTTGACCTGGTCCGCGTCGAAGGTGCCGTAGACCATGGCGAGCGGGGTGGCGAGCTTCTTGCCCGTCTCGAGGTTCTCCCGGTAGGACCGTTCGTCGACCGGCTCGCGCTGCGTCTGGTCGACGGCGTCGCCGTTGGCGGCCTTCTCGGGGAGACGGTTTACGGTGACCCATTCGCCCGGGTTGGCGCTCTTGTCCACGGCTCCGTTGCCGGCGGTGTCGCCGTCGGTGTACTTGGGGGCGGCGGCGAAGTTGGTGCTCCAGGTGGCCGGGTTGTAGAGGCCCTGGCTGAAGCTGCCGGTGTCGCCCATCAGCTGCGTCAGGTCGGTGGAGCCCGGCCAGGCCAGCGAGAACGGGGACTTGGAGACGAACGGGAGGTAGTCCTTGTCCAGCGACCGGGTCACGGTGCCGACGTCCTTGGTGACGTTGCCGGAGCCGTCGATCTCCTCGATCTTGACCGAGTACTTCAGGTCAAGCGTGGTGCCGGAGCGGACAATCAGCGGGATGGCCTGCGAGTCGGCGGTCAATTGGCCGCTGCGCTTCGCCTGCTGGTACTGCGTCATCAACGGGGCCCAGTACTTGAGCTTGACGCCGAGGAAGTCGGGGCCTTCCTTCAGTTCGTCCATCCCGATGCCGGTGGCGAAAAGGCTCTCGAAGTGGCGTCCGATCGCTCCCGCGTTGCGGGCGTCCGCCGGCGGTGCCTTCTCCAGCGGCGCCAGGAAGTCACCCGCCGCGCCGAGCAGGGCGCGTTCGGAGGCGGGATCGACGGCGACGACGGATTCGGTCACCTGGGGCGCCTGCGGCAGCGACACCGAGAGGTTGAAGAGGTTGTGCTCGGATCCTCCGGCCGGGGCCGGGAACTTGATGCCGGTTTCCCCCGCCGGTCCCTCGATCCGGACGTTGTTCCCGCCGGCTACCTGCTCTTCGACGAGCTGGGCCTTGCCGAGTGAGCCCTCGGCCATCGTCTTGAAGAGCGTCTGCTCCGAGTGCCCGTCCGAGCTGACGGCGCTGGCGGTCAGGCGGTACTTCTTGGCGGCATCGGAAAGGACCGACTCGGGGGCGGGCCATTTGGCCGGGTCGGTGGCGGTCGGATCTCCGGCGGTGCCGGCCAGTCCGGCGTTGAAGCCGAGGTAGTCGGTGGCTTCCAGGCGCGGGGACTCCAGGTTCTGGATGACGCGCGAGACCAGGCTGATCGGGGCCGCCACGGACGTGCCGGACAGCTTACGGATGCCATCGAGCTGCTCGAAGCTGACGCCGCCCTGGCCGGTGGCGATTTCCGGCTGCATCAGCCCGCCGTTGTCGTCGGCCTTGGCCTGGACGAGCACGTCGTACAGGCCCCGGGAGTTCTGGTCAACGGTCCGGTTCAGCGCAGCCTGGGACTGCCCCTGAACGAGGACCGAAAGGCACATGGCCACGATCAAAATGGACGCGGTCAGCAGAAGCACTCGGCTTCTGATGAACCTCTGGACGGCGTTCATTGGGCTCCTGAAAGCTGGATTGCGTGTGCACACCGCAGTTCATTCCATTGGGAATTGAAGGCGTCCCCTGCCGGGTGTGCAAAAGTAAAGGCCGGACTGCCGGCCGGATCCGAAAAAACGGACCTAGCCATTGTACGCAGACCGGCCATGCCTTCGCGGACGCCGGCGGGGTCCAACCCGCCGCCGGCGTCCGAACGGAGGGCCTCAGTCCTCGAGATCGACCTCGCGCACCATGTCAGCGCCGATTCCGGCCTTGATCGCATCAAGGACCTGCTGCGGAACCGAGCTGTCGATCGTCAGGAGGGCCAGCACCTGGCCACCTTCCGTCTGGCGCGCAACCTGCATGCCGGCGATGTTGATGTTGTTCATGCCGAGGATGTGGCCGATGGTGCCGATCACGCCGGGGCGGTCCGCGTAGGCGACCACCACGAGGTGTTCGCTGATCGGGATCTCCACCTCGTAGCCGTTGACGCCGACCAGTTTCTGGATCTGCTTGGGCCCGGTCAGGGTTCCGGCGACGGAGATCTGGCTGCCGTCGCTGAGGGCGCCGCGCAGCGTCAGGACGTTGCGGTAGGACTCGGTGTCCGGCGTCGTGATGAGGCGGACGTTGATGCCGCGCTGTTCGGCGATCACCGGGGCGTTGACGTAGGAGACCTGCTCGGTCACGACGTCGGCGAAGATGCCCTTGAGCGCGGCGAGTTCGAGCACCTTGACGTCGAGCGAGGAGATCTCCCCGGCGACCTCGACGTCGAACTGGGTGAGCGATGCGTGGGTCAGTGCGGTGAAGATGCGGCCCAGCTTCTCCACCAGCGGGATGCCGGGGCGGACATCCGGGGCGATGACGCCGCCGGCGACGTTGACCGCGTCGGGCACCAGCTCGCCGGCCAGGGCCAGGCGGACGGACTTGGCCACCGAGACGCCGGCCTTCTCCTGCGCCTCATCGGTGGAAGCGCCGAGGTGCGGGGTCACCACCACGTTGTCGAGCTTGAAGAAGGGCAGGTCGGTGCTGGGCTCCTTGACAAAGACGTCGACGGCGGCTCCGGCGATGTCGCCGGCCTCGAGGGCCGTGTAAAGGGCTTCCTCGTCCACGAGGCCGCCGCGGGCAACGTTGACGACGTAGGCCGTGCTCTTCATTTTCTTGAAGGCGTCGGCGCCGAGCATGCCGACGGTCTCCGGGGTCTTGGGCATGTGGATCGTGATGAAGTCCGACTGCGCGAGCAGTTCGTCCAGGGTCACCAGCTGCACGCCGAGCTGCGCGGCGCGGGCGGAGGTGATGTAGGGGTCGTAGGCGAGGATCTTGGTGTCAAAGCCCTTCAGGCGGGCGGCGACGAGGGCACCGATCCGGCCCAGGCCGATGATGCCGATTTTCTTCTCGAACAGTTCGATCCCGGTGTACTTGGAACGCTTCCATTCACCGTCCTTGAGCGCGGCGCTGGCCTGCGGGATGTGCCGGGCGAGGCTGAGGATGTGGCCGACGGTGAGTTCGGCGGCGGAGACGATGTTGGAGGTAGGCGCGTTGACCACCATGACGCCGGCCTGGGTGGCGGCCTTGATGTCGACGTTGTCGAGGCCGACGCCGGCACGGGCGATGACCTTGAGGTTCTTCGCGGCGGCGATGGCCTCGGCATCCAGCTGGGTGGCGGAGCGGACGAGGATCGCGTCGACGTCGGCGATCGCAGAGAGCAGCTGGGAACGGTCGGCGCCGTCGGTCTGCCGGATTTCGAAGTCCGGGCCGAGGGCCTCGATCGTGGCGGGCGAAAGTTCCTCAGCGAGGAGTACTACAGGTTTGGTGCTTGTCACCGGTGACCTCTTTAGCTCTCTTGTAATCAGGTGGGGATTTTGGTGCAACGTCTGGTGCAAAAACGCAGGGAAGCCGGATTCCAGGTATGGTGTCCGGCTCCCCTGCCGGTCAGTGCCTAGCGGGCCACTGAGCCTTCGGTGTAGTCGTCTTCGTTCTTGATCCAGGAGAACAGCTTGCGCAGCTCGCGGCCGGTGGCCTCGATCGGGTGGTCTTCACCCTTCTGGCGCAGGGCCTTGAACTCGGGGGCTCCGGCGTCCTGGTCCTCGATGAAGCGCTTGGCGAAGGTGCCGTCCTGGATGTCCTTGAGGACGGCCTTCATGTTTTCCTTCACCTCGGGGGTGATGACGCGCGGGCCGGAGACGTAGTCGCCGTACTCGGCGGTGTCCGAGACGCTCCAGCGCTGCTTGGCGATGCCGCCTTCGACCATCAGGTCGACGATGAGCTTGAGCTCGTGCAGCACCTCGAAGTAGGCGACCTCGGGCTTGTAGCCGGCCTCGGTGAGGGTCTCGAAGCCGTACTGGATCAGCTGCGAGGCGCCGCCGCAAAGGACCGCCTGCTCGCCGAAGAGGTCGGTTTCGGTTTCTTCGGTGAAGGTGGTCTCGATGACGCCCGCGCGGGTGCCGCCGATGGCCTTGGCGTAGGACAGGGCCAGTTCCTTGGCCTTGCCGGACGGGTTCTGCTCGACGGCGATCAGGTCCGGCACGCCGCGGCCGGCTTCGAACTCGCGGCGCACGATGTGGCCCGGGCCCTTGGGGGCTACCAGGGCGACGTCGACGTCGGCGGGCGGCTGGATGTAGCCGTAACGGATGTTGAAGCCGTGTCCGAAGAACAGCGCGTCACCGGACTGCAGGTTCGGGGCGATGTCCTCGGCGTACACGTGGCGCTGGACCTGGTCCGGGGTGAGGACCATGATCAGGTCCGCTTCGGCGACGGCGTCGGCGACGTTCAGGACGCGCAGGCCTTCGGCCTCGGCCTTGGCGCGGGACTTGGAGCCTTCCTTCAGGCCGACGCGGACGTCAACACCGGAATCGCGCAGGCTGAGGGCGTGGGCGTGGCCCTGGGAGCCGTAACCGATGACGGCAACGGTGCGGCCCTGGATGATCGACAGGTCGGCGTCGTCGTCGTAGAACATTTCAGTCACTGGGGTGTCTCCTTTTAAATGGATTCTTGTGTTGGTTTGTCTGTGCTGTTGCGGTGGTGCGGCAGGTGATGTTCGCCTGCCAGGCGCGTGCCCTACGCGCTGCGCAGGGCCCTGTCACTCATGGAGCGGGATCCCCGCCCGACGGCCAAGGTGCCGGACTGCACGATTTCGCGGATGCCGAACGGCTCCAGCACTGAAAGAAGTGCCGTGAGCTTTTCGGGGTGGCCGGTTGCCTCGATGACGACCGACTCGGTGGAGACGTCGACCACTGAAGCGCGGAACAGGTCTGCAGCCTGGGTGACCTGCAGGCGTGTTGCGGCATCCGCACGTACCTTGACCAGGATGTGGTCTCGCTGTACGGATGTTTCTGGGGTGAGCTCAACGATCTTGATCACGTTGACCAGCTTGTTCAGCTGCTTCGTAACCTGCTCGATCAGCTCGCCGTCGGCGTCGACGACGACGGTCATCCGGGACATGCCCGGGACCTCCGTCGGGCCGACGGCGAGGGAATTGATGTTGAACGCGCGGCGGGCGAAGAGGCTGGCGACGCGGGTCAGCACACCGGGTTTGTCTTCGACCAGAACGGACAGTGTGTGGCGGGTCATGTTCAGTCCTCCTCTTCCCATTCCGGGGTCATGTTGCGGGCAACCTGGATCTGGTCGTTGCTGACTCCGGCGGGGACCATCGGCCACACCATGGAGTTGGGGCTCACGACGAAATCGATGACCACGGGGCGGTCGTTGATGGCCAGGGCCTGCTGGATCGTGGCGTCGATATCCTCGTCGCGCTCGCAGCGGAACGCGGCGCAGCCGTAGGCGTCGGCGAGTTTGACGAAGTCCGGGATCCGGACGGTGTCGTGGCCGGTGTTAAGGTCCGTATTGGAATACCGGCCCTCGTAGAACAGCGTCTGCCACTGCCGCACCATGCCCAGCGAGGAGTTGTTGATGATGGCGACCTTGATCGGGATCTTGTTGATCGCGCAGGTAGCCAGTTCCTGGTTGGTCATCTGGAAACAGCCGTCACCGTCGATCGCCCAGACCACACGGTCCGGCTCGCCGACCTTGGCGCCCATGGCCGCCGGTATGGCGTAGCCCATGGTGCCGGCGCCGCCGGAGTTGAGCCAGGCGTGCGGGCGTTCGTATTTGATGAACTGCGAAGCCCACATCTGGTGCTGGCCCACGCCCGCGACATACACGCCCTCGGGGCCGGTGAGGGCGCCGATGCGTTCAATCACCCGCTGCGGGGCGCTGAGGCCGTCCTCGGGTTCCGTCCAGCCCAGCGGGTAGGTTTCCTTGAGGTTGTTCAGGAAGGCCCACCAGGTGGTCAGGTCGGGGGTGCCGGATACCTCGAACTGAAGGCGCACGGCCTCGGTGAGTTCCGGAATGATCTCCTTGACCGAGCCCACGATCGGGACGTCGGCGGTGCGGTTCTTGGAGATTTCCGCCGGGTCGATGTCGGCGTGGATGACCTTGGCATTCGGGGCGAAGGACTTCAGGATGCCGGTCACCCGGTCATCGAAGCGCGCTCCGAGGGTGATCAGCAGGTCGGACTGCTGCAGCGCCGTGACCGCCGAGACGGCGCCGTGCATGCCGGGCATGCCGACGTGCTGCGGGTGCGAGTCGGGGAAGACGCCACGTGCTGTCAGGGTGGTGACCACGGGGGCGCCGGTCAGTTCGGCCAGCTCGCGGAGCTCAGCAGAGGCATGCGCCTTGACGACGCCGCCGCCGACATACAGGACAGGCTTGCTGGCTGCGGCAATGAGTTTGGCGGCTTCGCGGACCTGCTTGTTGTGGCCGCGGGTGACCGGCCGGTATCCGGGGAGATCGATTTTCGGCGGCCAGGAGAAGGTCATCTGCCCCTGCTGGGCATCCTTGGCAACGTCCACCAGCACCGGGCCCGGGCGGCCGGACGAGGCGAGATGGAAAGCCTCGGCCATCACGTGCGGAATATCCTGGGCGTTGGTGACCAGGAAGGAGTGTTTCGTGATCGGCATGGTGATGCCGACGATGTCCGCTTCCTGGAACGCATCCGTGCCGATCACGGCGCTGGAGACCTGGCCGGTGATGGCAACGAGCGGCACGGAATCCATGTGGGCGTCCATGATGGCGGTAACGAGGTTGGTGGCACCCGGACCCGAGGTGGCGATGCACACACCCACCCGTCCGGTGACCATGGCGTAGCCTTGCGCGGCGTGGCCGGCTCCCTGTTCGTGACGGACCAGAACGTGGTTCATTCGGGAAGCCATCAAGGGGTCATAGGTGGGCAGGATCGCGCCACCGGGCAAACCAAAAATATCGTCCACGCCGAGTTCTTCGAGCGAGCGGACAATTGCTTGCGAGCCGGTCATCACCGTCGGGGGTACGACGTTGTTCGGCCCAAGGACAGGAGAGACGGCAGCAATGTCGACGACGGCGTCTGCCGGGCGTTCGACGCGTTCCGGAGCCTTGGGGGCTCCAGCGGACTTCGTGGCCATCAGCGAGGGGCTGATCGGCGATCCTTTGCTCATCGGACTCTTCCTTTGGGGATCTGCTGGGGTGATCTTCTGTGATCGTGGGAGTGCTGGTCGTGCGTGGTGCGGCGGTGCTGGTGGTGCTGGCGGTGCGGAAATAAAAAAACCCCTCAGCCTGGCGGCTTTTCGAGGGGTTGCGCGTGACGGGTTCGTTACCAGTCGGGCTATGGAGCCACGCGCTTGGTAAGGACGACGACTACGCCGGCGGTAACGATCTCGATCATGCGTTCAGTTTTCCCTCTTAGTGAGACGGGTGTCAACGGGCCCGGCCCCTGTCTCACTATCTGGACAACGCTGTCCACAAGTTGATCCTCCCCCGAACTCCCGGCGCGGGCGCGGTCCGCCCGGGGCCCCTCGGATCAGCCCTTATTAAACCCTGCCGCCTCCAGCGGTCATGTCGCCGCTGGAGGCTTGGGCTACTTTGGTATCACCCGCAGTAGGCGCCGGTGGAGGCGCTGTGGACGAGCTTGGCGTACTTGGCCAGCACACCCTTGGTGAACTTGGCCGGCAGCGGCTCCCAGTCGAGCTTGCGCCCTTCGAGCTCCGCCTCGTCGACCAGGAGGTCGAACGAGCGGGCAGCGATGTCGACGCGGATCCGGTCGCCGTCCTGAACGAAGGCGATGGGGCCGCCGTCGACCGCTTCGGGGGCGACGTGCCCGATGCACAGGCCGGTGGTTCCGCCGGAGAAGCGGCCGTCGGTCAGCAGCAGCACGTCCTTGCCGAGGCCCGCGCCCTTGATGGCGCCGGTGATGGCAAGCATCTCGCGCATTCCGGGGCCGCCCTTGGGGCCTTCGTAGCGGATGACGACGACGTCGCCCTTGTGGATCTCACCCCGGTCCAGCGCATCGAGGGCACCCTGTTCGCGCTCGAAGACGCGCGCGCTGCCCTCAAAGACGTCGGCGTCGAAGCCGGCGCTCTTCACGACGGCGCCTTCGGGGGCCATGCTTCCGTGCAGGATGGTGATGCCGCCGGTCTTGTGGATCGGGTTGTCCAGCGCGCGCAGGATCTTACCGTCCAGGTCCGGCGGGTTGATCGCGGACAGGTTCTCGGCCACGGTCTTGCCGGTGACGGTGAGGCAGTCGCCGTGCAGCAGTCCGGCGTCGAGCAGTGCCTTCATGATGACCGGAACGCCGCCGATCTTGTCGACGTCGGTCATGACATAGCGGCCGAAGGGCTTCAGGTCGCCCAGGTGCGGAATCTTGTCGCCGATCCGGTTGAAGTCGTCCAGGCTCAGCTCGACCTCGGCCTCACGGGCGATGGCGAGCAGGTGGAGCACCGCGTTGGTGGAACCGCCGAAGGCCATGGTGACGGCGATGGCGTTTTCAAACGCCTTCTTGGTCATGATGTCGCGGGACGTGATGCCGAGGCGCAGCAGGTTGACGACGGCTTCGCCGGACTTCCGGGCGAACTCGTCGCGCCGGCGGTCCGCGGAGGGCGGGGCGGCCGAGCCGGGAAGGGACATGCCCAGGGCCTCGCCGATGCAGGCCATGGTGTTGGCCGTGTACATGCCGCCGCAGGCGCCTTCGCCCGGGCAGATGGCGCGTTCAATCCGGTCCAGGTCGCCGAGGCTCATCTTGCCGGCGGCGCACGCGCCTACGGCCTCGAAGGCATCGATCAGGGTGACTTCCTTTTCCGAGCCGTCCTCGAGCTTGACCCAGCCGGGCATGATCGAACCGGCGTAGAGGAAGACGCTGGCCAGGTCCAGCCGGGCCGCCGCCATCAGCATGCCGGGGAGGGATTTGTCGCAGCCGGCCAGCAGCACGGAACCGTCGATCCGCTCGGCCTGCATCACGGTCTCGACCGAGTCGGCGATCACTTCGCGGGAAACGAGGGAGAAGTGCATGCCCTCGTGGCCCATCGAGATGCCGTCGGAAACCGAGATGGTACCGAACTGCATCGGGAACCCGCCGCCCGCGTGGACACCTTCCTTGGCGCCCTGGGCGAGCCGGTTCAGGGAAAGGTTGCAGGGAGTGATTTCATTCCACGAACTGGCGACGCCGATCTGTGGTTTGGCGAAGTCGTCATCGCCCATGCCGACCGCCCGGAACATCCCGCGCGCCGGGGCGGCGTGGATTCCGTCGGTAACGACCCGGCTGCGGGGTTTGATGTCCGGTTTGGTGTCTGTTGCTGTTGCGGTGTCCTCACTCATGGCTCAAAGTCTAGGGTGCCCCGGGGGAGGGCAACGACCCGGGCTGGAGCATTAAGCGGAAAACCGGGAATATTTCGATCAAATAGTGGACTCTCATCTCGCCTGATGGCATGCGGCCCGCCGCCGGGTCAGCTGAGACGGGCTGCGTTCCGCAGTTCGGGGGCTTCCGCGACGGCCCGCGCCTCGGCCTTCAGCAGCGCGAGCACCTGCTGGATGGTGGTCCGGGCGGCGACGTCGGGGCGGGCCAGGGCCACGATGCTCCGGCTCGCCTTGACGCCGGCGAGCGGGCGCAGGACGAAGCCACGGCCCTGGTTCTTCAGCGCGGTGTAGCGGGGCAGCAGGCTGAGCCCGTGCCCGGCACTGACGAGCGCTTCCAGGACGCGCAGGTCGGGGTAGAGCTGGGCGCGGACCGCCGGTGAATCGGCCTGCACCTCGATCTGCCGGAGGACGGTGTCGAAGGGGAAGCCGTCGGGCACGCCCATCCAGGGATAGCCGATCACATCCCGGGCGCAGAGTGTGTCTTTGCCCGCGAGGACATGGCCTGCCGGCATGGCGACGTCGAGCGGTTCGTCCAGCAACGGCTCCACCACGAGGCCCAGCCGGGCGAAGACGTCCGGCCCGTCGACGCTGTGGGCCAGGACGATGTCATAGTCGGCGGTCAGCGCCGCGAACCCGGCGACATTCGGATCTTCGAAGTGGGCCTCGAAGCGCAGCCCGTCGATCGCCTTGACCCGGTGCAGCAGCCCCGGCAGGAACATCTCGGCGGCGCTGGGGAAGAAGGCGGCCTTGACCTGCGTCTGCCAACCCAGCCGGTAGGTATCGATGGTGGCCTCGGCGCGGGCCATTGCCGTAGACACCTCGGCTGCGGCCGAGGCCATGGCCAGCCCCGCCTCGGTCAGGCGCACTCCCCTGCCGGATTTCTCCACCAGGACGACCCCCAGTTCCTCCTGCAGGGTCTTGAGCTGCTGGGAGACAGCGGAGGGCGTCACGTTCATGGCCTCGGCGGTGGCCCCGACGGTGCCGCGGTCGGCGAGCTCCCGGAGAATCCGCAGTCTCTTGAAATCCATGATGAGAGGCTACAGGGAGGGTGCCGGGAGGGTGGACAGCCGCCTCGAGGCGGACGTACGGTCAAGCAACGGCAACCTTGCCTCATGGACAGAAGGGCTCTGCTATGGATTGGATTATCTGGCTCATCGTCATCGTGGCGATTGTCGCCATCATCTGGTGGCTGTTGAACCGCAACTCCCGTAGCGGAGCGGGCGCTTCGGGCGCCGGCACGGGAACGGATGTCGGCACTCAGACAGGGACCGACGCCGGGGCCGGGACGGGGACCGGTGCCGATGCGTCCCCGCAGGCTGCGCCGAGCAGGGGCACTCCCGACGGCGCGTTGTCCGGCGGTAGCGCCGCGGCATCGGCCGCGGCTGCCGCCACGACCGGCATGCCTTCCGCCGCCGGGTTCGGCAACGCAGAGCCGGTGACCCGCACCACCGCGCCGGAGGAGTCGGCCGCCGTGCAGGAGCCCGCCACCGGGCAGGAGTCCGCCGCACAGTCCTCGCCGTCGGAGTGGGAAACCCAGTGGTCGGAAACCCCGCCGGCCGAGCCGCACGCCCCCGCCCACCACGAGCCGCCACACGGAGCGGACGCCATCCAGGGCGAGCGCACCACACCGGCAGGGGCGGATGCTCGCGCGGCAGAAAACGCGCCGGTGCATCACCCCGAATACACAAAAACGCACGCCCCCACCCTTCCCGGCGCGGAATCAGCCGCTGCCGAGGCTGCTGCCTTGGAAGAAGAGGACACCTCCGCTCCCGCGGCACCCCGGGAACCCCGGGCGGAGTCCGAGGCGCTGCAGACAGCGTCCAAGGCAGCCGCCGCCGAAGGACTCGCCAGCCACACGGCGGAACCGTCCGGCCACCTCGCCCTGGACCAGCCCTATGGTGAAGGATCGGCGGCACCCGCGGCCGACGGCAGCGGTCCCGAGGGCTTTACCGTCAAAGGCATTGCCTCCTCGATGACCTATCACGACGAAAACAGCCCGTCCTATGAGGAGACACCTGCCGAGGTCTGGTTCGTGTCAATCGCCCACGCGGAAGCCGCCGGTTTCCGGCCGCCCCGCCGCTCCCGGCTGTAGGCGCCCGCTCCAGGATCGTTGCGGACACCAAAGGCAAGGCAAGGGAGCAGAACCGACGATGGCTGCAAGGCACATCCTGAGGGCCCCTGCGGCCGCCGCCGGGATCCTGCTTTCTGTCTGCGCCCTTTCAGCCTGCACCGCGGACGGAGACAGCGGACCGCCGCCCTATGTGCCGGCAGCCAGCACGCCGGCCGGCGGAAACCCCGGCGGCAACAGCTCCGCGCCTGCTCCGGCCGGCGCTCCGACCGTCGCCGGCCGGATAGAGGCCGGGCTTCAGGTGCCCTGGTCCACGGTCTTCCTGCCCGACCGCACGGCCATCATTTCCGAACGCGACACCGCCCTGCTGAGAATCGTCAGCGGCGGTTCCGGGACGGCCGGAACTCTGGGCAAGGTGCCCGACGTCGTGCCCGGCGGCGAAGGCGGGCTGCTGGGACTGGCCCTCTCCCCAAACTTCACCGCCGACCGCTACCTGTACGCCTACTTCACGGCTGCCCGGGACAACCGGATCGTCCGCCTGCGGGTCGACGACGGCGGTGGTGGGCTGCAGCTCGGCGCCCCCGAGGTCATCTTCACCGGGATCCCGAAAGCCTCGACGCACAACGGCGGCAGGATCCGCTTCGGCCCGGACGGGTATCTCTATGTGGGGACCGGGGATTCGCAACGCCGTGAGCAACCGCAGGATCCGAGGGCGCTGGGCGGCAAGATCCTGCGGCTCACCCCCGAGGGCCGTCCGGCGCCGGGAAACCCGTTCGGAGACAACCCTGTCTACAGCCTCGGGCACCGCAACGTCCAGGGACTGGCCTGGGACAGCGCCGGCCGGCTGTGGTCCAGCGAATTCGGTCCCACCGTCGACGACGAGCTCAACCTGATTCTGCCCGGCGGCAACTACGGCTGGCCCGAGGTGACCGGCGCTCCGGGCCGGACCGGTTTCCTCGACGCCAAGGTCGTCTGGCCTTCGACGGCGGACTCCTCCCCCAGCGGGCTCGAAATAGTCGCTGACACGGCGTACCTGGGAGCCCTCCGCGGGCAGCGCGTCTGGGCCGTGCCCCTCCGCGGAGAATCCGCCACTGATCCTGTGGGCTATTTCACTCGGACCTACGGCAGGATCCGGGACATTTCACTGGCTCCTGATGGTCACCTGTGGGTCCTCAGCAACAACCAAAACCCTGATTTCGTGCTGGTTTTGGCCCTTCCCGGTTGATGCCAGGCCGGCCGCACCCGCCGATTTCACACTCCACCGAATCTCGTGTAGAGTTTCATGTCGTTGCGGAGAACAACGAGGGAAACAAAAAGCCCCCGATGAACGAAAACAACAGCTGCACCTCTAGCTCAACTGGCAGAGCAATTGACTCTTAATCAATGGGTTCCGGGTTCGAGTCCCGGGGGGTGCACCACAGAAAAACCGCTCCAACACTGGCGAAAGTCGGGTGTTGGAGCGTTTTTTTCGTTGCCCAAAAACAGGGCTACTCGTCGTTTAGTCGTCTTTTGAACGCTGGCCGATCATGGCGGCTAGTGGACCAGCGTGACCCGACTGTTCATCTGCTCCAAGATCAGGGATGAGTCCGGCGCGTTCCGGTTGCGCTCGATGTAGTGCTTTTTCGTGATCGCGTCCGAGCTATGCCCTAGCTGCCTGGATGCGATGAGGGATCCGCTCTCCCGCTCGATCAGCGTGGCAGTCGCTGACGTTTCGGCACTTCGGTCGCTGGTACCCTCACTTAGGGTTCACACCGGGCCCAACCAGTCTTTTCACTAGTGGGGGAACATGCAGCTGGGACTATTCACGAGCCTCGATCTGATCAGCAACTTCATCCAGACTTTCCCGGCGATTACCGAGGGAAGCTTCCGGTCCTACCGTGGCGTCACCTGGCACACGGCCTACATAGCCCAGGGTGCGAAGGCCCGAGGCTTGGAGGTCCGCGACTTCGGGACGGGGCGTTGCTTCTACCGTGAAGGTCGATTGATCGGAGGCACGCAAAAGATGGTGACAAGCCTCGTCAGCAGCATCGCGGTCTCCGTTTGCCGGTCCAAGGAAGCCACGAAGGAACTTTTGGAAGCCGCAGGAGTAGCGACGCCTGCCGGTATCGTTTTGAAGACTTCAGAACTAGAGCGGGGCCTGTCCTATCTTGAATCGGCAACCGGCTTGCTCGTCGTAAAGCCCAGCGCCGGTTCCGCCGGCGATGGCGTCACGTGCAGCGTCTCCGGAAATGACGAGTTCCGTGAGGCCTGGTTGCGGGCCTCGGCTGGGCTATTATCCTCTTCGATCATGATCGAGGAGCAAATAGTCGGCCTCGACATCCGGGCCTACGTGGTGGGCAATCGAGTCGTTGCGGCCGCGACGCGACTCCCCGCTCACGTTGTGGGGGACGGGCGACACACCATTGCAGAGCTGATCGAGGCCAAGTTGGCCGAGCGGGCAAAGAACGCGTACTTGGCAAAATTCCCACTCGTGGTGGATGCGGACCACCTTGCGCGTGTTGGACACAGCATGACGACCATCCCCGAGCATGGAGCCGTAGCGCTCTTGAATGAAACGGCGAATCTTCACCAGGGCGGCGAGAACGTCGATGTCACCCAGTCCATTTCGGACGACCTCAAGGATCTGGCTGTGCGTGCGGCTCGCGCCATCCCAGGGCTCGGAGCAGCAGGCATCGACTTGATGGTCCGGTCGCTCGAGTCCGCGGACGGCGCCGTAGTCCTGGAAGCGAACACTTCCGCCAACATTACCGTTCACCATCGGCCCGCCTACGGTGATGCGGTCAACGTGGGCAAGGCGCTGGTAGACGAAATGATCCGCCTCTCGGAGTAGACCGGGTGCCGTAGCGTGATGGGCCGGCACCGAGGCAGCGCAGTGCTGCTGGCCCAATGCTCCGGCTTGTCGCGCAGCTACCTGGGCAAGCGGCTGCGATGAGACCCCTTTACGTGCAACGACCTCGAGGCGAGGTGCGGGGCGGTGCGGGAGGACCTGGCAGAGCTCATACTCGCCGCCTTTAATAGGATGAAAGACGGCAAATGGCCCCCGCCGCCGGGGAGCCTGAAACGCACGGTACGCTCCCCCACCCCACGGGTTACGACCCGGTAGCCCCCCCCGGCATGACCCTGGCTGATATTGTCAGCCAAGCATGCAAAGTCCTGCTCCTTCGAGACACCACAGAACACCGAAACCCCGGGGATTCCGGGGCAGAAGAGCGGCCTATTGAGCGTCCCGCGGGGGTCACTCCCCCGTCTCCGCGTTCGGCCCCGGTCCCTGGACCGGGGCCTTTTTGTTTGCGTCCCCGGGCCTTTTGCCTGCCCGGAGTCCAGCTTCCAGGTGCCGGACACGAGAAACGCCACGTCGTCACCCGGGATCAGGTCGAGGAAGCGTTCAAGGCGCACCAGGAAGCGGAGGCCAAGTAATGCTGCTGACCTCCATTCTCCGGACCCTCGTCCCGGCACTGTGGGGCAGCCTCGTAGCCTGGCTGCTGGGCGTGGCCCCGCTGCTGGCCCCTCTTGAGGCGCACCTGCTGGGCGTCGCGGACATCATCCTGCCCATCCTTACCGCGGTCATCATCGGCGCCTGGTACGCCTTCTGGCGCTGGCTGGAACCGCGCCTGCCGGACTGGTTTACCCGGGCTGTACTCGGCTCCGCACAGACGCCGACCTATCAGGGCAAACACGAAGACGGCAGCCAGGTTCCGAACGTCAACACTGAACAGCACCTCACGGCCGACACGCGAGAACGGCTCAGAGAGTAAGCAAAAGCGCCCGTCCCACTTCGGTGGGCGGGCGCTTCAGCTTTTGGTGGGAGTTCGTCAGTTACACCACCCATCTCTAGCCACAATCAAGAAGAGATGGTCCCCGCGACTGATCCGGCGGCTTTGCTTCCCTCTATTTGCAAGGAACGTAGGGGCCGTTTCCTTCTTGCCTTGATCAGAGTTATGCAGGTTTGGTGGGAGTTCCAGAATGTACAAACCGGGAAATTCCAGTGGCGCCACGCCGGATTCTGGACAAATGACCGTCTGCGGCCCGCTACCCTGAGGTACCGGGTCGTGTGCGGCAAACATGGCTCCAACAGCCCTGCTGAAACTGCATGCGGCTCAGAGAACGAGGGGGAGCATGAGCGAGCAGCTCAGTAAAAAGCGTGACGATCTGCTGGGCGGGTTGGTGCAGCTGCGATTTTCCGACGAAGCGGGAAGCATCACCGACATCAACGCGGCCGAGATGGCGGAGTCTCTGTTGGGCCTTGTTGAACTCAACGGGCAAATGGCGAGAGCCGGGCTGTATGGAGAAGGAGTACCTCCGGAGGTCCGCGTAAGGCCCCCCGAAAAGGGCTCGTTCATTATTGAGGCCATCCTGCAGTGGTCAGCGGCGAATCCAGAGGGAGCGCTGACGATGGCCACAACCGCCGGCGGTCTGCTTACGCAGGCAATCAATGTGGGGATCAAGGTCACCCGCGGCGGCGTGGTAGAAGACTGGGATGAACTCAACAACGGTGACGTGAAGTTGAAGTGGAAGGATGGCTCCACACCGTCTCAGGTTCCGGCGGGGGTATGGAAGGAGCTGCAGAAGTCGAAGAGGCAGACCCGCAAGGCCCTCTCCCGGATCATGGCGCCTCTCGGTGACGAAGCCGACATGCTTGAGATTCGTGACGGTAGCGGCAGCGAGACGACCAGCGAAATCCTGGAGACGCCGCCGGACGTTGTTGCAGGCAGGGATGACTATCGCGCGGCCGTACATCAGAGTGATGATGTCTCCGAGTGGGTAAATGAATTTGAGGCTGAAGCGCAGCTGCGGAGCATTGATTTCAAGCCCGGAGAAAAATGGCGGATCAAGACTCTGCACGGGACTCGCAGCGTTATCATGGAGGACGAGGAGTTCCTTCTCCAGCTCGACCGCGGAATGGCCCTCCACAAGAATGACATATTCGATGTCACTATTCGCGAAGTGCAGACGACCAAGAACAGTCGCACCTCGAAGGTATGGTCGGTAATCAAGGCGACACGTAAACGGCGAGGAGAAGATGATGACAATACGACACCATCATCAGGAGATTCGTCCACGCCAGAACAGGACCTGGCGGATTGATCTTGTAAGCCTTGTAGTGCTGTTTCTCGCCATCGTGGCGCTTGCGATCGGCTTGGTCGGAATCGGTTTGCGGGGTACTGAGCCTTGGATCCTGATACCACCGACGCTGCTGGGATGTTTTGCGATCTTGGGTCTGCGCCGGTAGCTGCCCAGAATGGCTGCATGTAGAAGAGCGTCACAGCCCCATCGGGCTGGGACGCTCTTGGCCTTTGCCAGCCCAACGTTGAGTTTCGCCGTTACCCCCCTACGCTTGTGTCTATGCGGAGCTTCGCCCTGGACGGGACCACCTACGAGTACCTCATGCCCGATCCCGGCCACCCACCGGAAGACGCCCAGTCGTGGACATACGGGCAGCGTCCAAAGGTCATGGCAAGCCTTCCTCTAGCAGCGGGCGGGGACCATCGACGTATACGCTCACGCGGACCGCTGGAACCCCTCCCACATCCTGGCCAACTGGCTCGACGACGAGCGGCACGTGCACTGGGCGTGGATACCCTCCGGGAACGTCCGGCGCGTGACAGATTCAGAGTGGGACATCGGACAAATGTCCGAAGTGCCCGGAACACTTGCGCGGAATCCGATGGGGAGACCGTCTGCCAGGCTTCCTGCCCGGCGTAGCTGATTCACTTGACTTGCATAACCTCGGCGACTTATGTTTACCGAGTTCTCTCGCAACCCCCATAGCGGCAGGACGGTTCACCCGGAACGCCCCCGCCGCGACTTCTTGAGACCGAGACGGGGCGGGGGCGCTTTGGGTCAGGCCAGGCACCCGCCCATGCCATAGATTCCAGCGCTAGAAGTGGTGGCCCAGCAAGCTGGAGCGCGTCAGCCGGCAGATATCAAGGCAAACTCGGCATTTGCCGAGAATGTGTCGAACCCTGCACTGGGGCGATTGGCTCAGGTGTCCACTTTTGGACACGTACGTAACATGGGGCGGGGCTGGCTCCATTGTTCGCGACGATGGAGCCAGCCCCTTGTGAGAACCATCGAACCTAGGGGGAAGATGATTCCTGCGTCGAAACTATTTGCCGGACCTGTACATTTCCTTGGTCGGGGCTCTGGCCCAACCCTTCACGGCACAGAAAAGCCCCGGACCAACGACAGGTGCCGGGGCAGTTCCGTCATTGCCTCAATGAGAGGCCGCAGAGTTGGCCCACCCCCCAATTGGGTACTCCGGGCCACTTCTGAAAGCACACGCTAGTCATAGTTCGTCATCCCGGCAATACCGTTGACCAGCACCACCCTGCCCCCTAGGCTGAGCAGGTTGTGTCGTACACCCAATGGTGGCAGGACGTTCTACCGGAACGACCCTGCACGCAGCACGCGGCCTGCGGGGTCGTTTTGGTGTTTGGGTAGCATGGCCCCATGGCATCCTTCACCCTCGGCGGGGAAACGTACGAATACCTGAAACCGGATCCGGACCGCCCACCGGAAGAAAGCTAAGTCCTGGACTTACGGGAACTACCCGAAGATCAGGGCCGCCGTGCCACTTGCCGGCGGCGGAACGGTCGATGTCTACGCCGTCGCGGAGCGCTGGAACCCGTCCCATATCCTCGTGTCCTGGGGCGACGATGAGAGCCACGCTCACTGGGCTTGGATCCCCGCTGGGAACGTTCGCCGCGTCACGGACTCGGAGTGGGACATCGAAGAGTACCGCCGCTGTCCAGATAACCTGCGCGGCGTCAGGTGGGGTGAGAGATTGCCCGGCTTCCTGTCGGCCTAAGAGCTCGGCTTATGCTCCGTGGGCCCTGACCACTGGTAGGAGTCGTAAACGGACTGCACGACACTTTGGCAGCGACCGACAGATTCAGCGCTTATTTCGACTTCGCCGTAACTTCCATCTCCCAGTGTGCTGCCGAACCGATTGCCAATAAAAACATTGTGTATCAGAGCACCGCCGCTGGGGGCATTGATTAGGTCGTTCGAAACAGGTTGGAGATCAATCCGAGATTTCCGTCTCTTGCCTTGTGCCCTATCTTCGGCATGATGCGCTGAGTCCCTCACGTGGACTAGGCCGGGGAAGCCGGCTTCAAAGTCGGAGACAGCCTCTGCGATTTCGGTCGGCGCCCCGGGCATCTTCTGAAGGAGGCCCAGCGTCTTCTGCAGAGTGTCGAATGCATAGAGGCATGACTTCGCATGTATGACGGATAGCCGACTGCGATAGGCCATAGGCACTTCCCCGTCTAACCACCGCTGCTTCTTCGCCTCGACCCGCGCTAGGTCGCTGAGTCGGTTTCGGGCATCGAATCGATCCGCGCCGTCCAACCCGGGCGGCAAATCGCGCAACAGTCGATCAAGATGGCGCTGCACCTGGGCCGACTCTTTTCTCCGCTGTTCCTCAGTGAACGCGCCGGGCCTCGGATATTGCGCTCGAGCTGTCTCAAACAGGGAGAGGGAGACAGCGGCGTCTGCCAGGCATTGGAGCAGTAGGTCTAGCAACGCTTCGACGTCACGTTTCACTTGGCTGTCTTCGATCCCTTGAAGCCAAGTACCCGGTTTCGTCACTTCGAAAATAATCACAGGGTCTCCTCTAGCTGGTTTCGAAACCCTAGCAGGTCACCCGGACGGGCACTCGTACCGGCGAGTTGAGTTGTTCTGCATGCTCGCAAACTAAGACGCCCGAGCTACACCGGCAAATACGAAGCCGGCAGCCAGGTTCCTACCGTCAATCCTGATCACCACCTGACGACCGACACCCCTCGAGCGACCAAGTGAGTAAGCCCAAAGCGCCCCGCCAACCTTCACTGGGTGGGGCCGGCTTTTTCGTTGGTGGGACATGCCGCTCCGGAATCGCCGAGACGACGGGCGCAGATGCCGGTGCTGGGAGGCCCGGCTAGGGCGGCGGCGAGTTTCTGGGGGCATGGGTAAGGCCTCGCACCGGGAGGGTGCAGGGCCTTGAGGTGTGAGTGTCAGCCCAGCGCGTCGGCCGCGGCGGCGTCGCTACTTGAGTAGTTCCCCACCCAGAACTTCATGCGCTTTCTCGATCTCATACTGGTCACCCTCGATGAGCCAGTTCTTACCCTGGATAAAGCGCCGTCCGGATTCTAGGGGGTTCTTCTTCTTGACCTCTTCGCGGATAGCGTCGGATGTAAACATCATCACGATCGCTGTTGGGCCGCAGGTCGTCTGAACCCAATCATGGTCGTGAATGTCGTTCTTCGTTTCGAAGCAGTCCATACCGCCGCCGACCGCCTGCTTATATGCGGTAGCCAAGTCGTTTACGTCCTTGTAGTCGGCATCCTTACTGGGGCCACTGCAACCAGCGAGGAGCAGCGTGGCGATGATGGCGATCGGCGCGAGAATGCGTTTCAAGAGAAACCCCCAAATAGAAGTAAAGATCACCGAGCATACTACCCACCTAAACGAGCGCGTCCGCAGCGGAGTCCGAAGCCTTGGCTAGGAGGGCTTGCCGAAGCGCTTCTGCGCCGCTTGCCGGGTGACGCCTAGGATCTTGCCGATCTCGGTCCATGATGCGCCGTCTATGCGGGCCACTTTGACATAGCCGTGCAGGCGAGCCTCCTCCTGCTTGAGTGCTTCGAGTGGCCAGCGGATAGCTTCCAGTGAGTCTTGCTTCTTCTTCGCATCCATAACGTCAACCCTAGGTTGACACTTGGCTACTGTCAACGGATGGGCCTATTTACTCGTCGTTTAGTCGTCTTTTAATCCGTGGTGACCTATGGGGGCATAGGGATTGCGGTGGGGTGACCGTGGATTTAATGGGCCAAAATATGGCAAAAACCCCTAGATTCCGCGGTTCTCACATGGGGGCCTGTGGATGATACGCGGGTCGTGTGGGGTATGCAAGACTTGCCCCTATTCGGGATCAATGGGTTCCGGGTTCGAGTCCCGGGGGGTGCACCAACGGAAACCCCGTCTTTACTGGCCTGGCGGCCGGTGAGGACGGGGTTTTCTTTTGCCCAATTCCCTCAAAGGGACATTTACGCGCTAGCTATTCCGGCAGACCCTCCGGCTCCGGAAGCCGGCCGAGATCGCCGGCTCACGAGCTGTTCATCTGCTCGCTCTGCATGTAGATCATGCGGGCTAACGCCGCCATTCTGGCCGCCGAGGGGCTCGGTCGCGCCCCGGCCCCCCTTTCGTTGACTTGTCTTGTGGACATAACTTACCGTTCCTGTCACTGACAACGTTGTCTATTTACTAGGCACGCGCGATGAAGGGCGACCTCCAAAATATGTTGACCACCAAATCCAAAAAAATCCGGGTGTGTTCTGCGCTCACCCTGGCCGGGCTCAGCCTGTCGGCGGCACTGGCAGGCGCCGCGCAGGCGCAGGCTGCGGCCACCGTCGGCGAAGAACAATACCGGCCGGCAATCCATTACACGCCGGAACAGAACTGGCTGAACGATCCCAACGGGATGGTCTTCCACAAGGGCGTCTACCACCTGTACTACCAGCACAACCCCTCCGGAAACACGTGGGGAAACATGTCCTGGGGCCACGCCACGTCCAAGGACCTGACGCACTGGAAGGAGCAGCCGCTGGCCATCCCCACCGATGACCAGCAGGACATCTTTTCCGGCAGCGTGGTGGTGGACAAGGACAATACCTCCGGTTTCGGGACGGCCGGGAACCCGCCGCTGGTGGCGGTTTTCACAAGCGCCTACAAGGACGCCTCGCCCCACCGGGGCCTCCAGGCACAGTCGCTCGCCTACAGCCTGGATGACGGTCAGACATGGACGAAATACGATGCCAATCCGGTCCTAACCGGAACTCTGCAAACTTCCGGGACCCTAAGGTCTTCTGGTACGACTCGCCGGGCGGCGGAGGCTACTGGGTGATGGCCGTCGTCGAGGCCGTCGACCACAAAGTGCTGCTTTACAAGTCCGGGAACCTCAAGGACTGGTCGCTCCTGAGCGAGTTCGGGCCGGCCAACGCGACGGGCGGCCTCTGGGAATGCCCGGATCTGTTCCCCCTCGCGGTGGACGGAGACCCCGCAAACACCAAGTGGGTCATGGTGGTCAGCATCAACCCCGGCGGCGTGGCCGGCGGATCGGCGGGCCAGTACTTCGTGGGCGACTTCGACGGCACCACCTTCACTTCCGAGTCCACCGAGGCCAGCGACGCCCTGCCGGCCGGGACGCCGCTGGCCGGCTTCAACGACGGAACCTACAACGGCTGGACGGTGAACAACGAGCCTGGCAACTGGAAGAACGGACCATTCGGCGACGTCCCGTCGGCGGGCACACTTCCGGGACAGAACATCGTCACCGGCTTTACCGGCCCGGGACTGATCAACTCTTTCAACGACGGCGACTGGCCGCTGGGCACGACGGAATCCCCCGCTTTCACGGTCGCGAGCGACTACCTCAACTTCCTGGTGGGCGGTGGCCAGCACCCCCGCACCTCGGACAAGCTGGACAACACTCCGCCCTCCGGCGAGTTGCTGTTTGATGGTTTCGAGGTTCCTGACGGAACTTCAATGGCCGACGCGGGCTGGTCTGGGACCGGCGATCTGGCACCTCAGTACCAGCCCGCCACCTCCGGCGGCGACTTCCATATAGGCGCCAAGCGGATCAACACGTTCGAAACGGGTGGCGCACCCGGTGACGACAGGCAGGGGACCATGACGTCGCCGTCGTTCACGGTGTCCCTGAACTTCATGAGCATGCTGGTGGGCGGTGGACACCGGGCCGCAGGCTCCGGTCAGCTCCTCGAAGCCCAGCTCCTGGTAGATGGCAACGTTGTCCGCAGGCTGTCCGGTGACGACGCCTGGGGTGCCCACTGCCCTGCTCACGTCACTCGGGGATGACCCCCGGGGTGCAGCGATCGAAGCCCACCTCCGCAGTGCCGGCGTCGAGCTCCTCCCTGGCTCAAAGTCAGCGGACCGCACAGCCTCCGCCACCCCGCCACCCTCGCTGCCGACGGCTCGGCCTCATAGGACTTCGACCTTGAGCGTCAGGGAACCCCCTGCCGTGACCGCTTTGATGCTCGGTGGCCCCACGGTGGGGAAAACGAGTGAGGTCATGCGCTGGGCTGACAGCGCGAGGAGGGCTGCTAACGTCCTCGACCGCTGCTCACGGTCGCCCGGCCAACCCGTCGGACTGCCGGCCGGAGGCGCCCCGGGATCGGCAGCTCGAGCTGGATGGGACGGTCCCCGATTGGCTCGTCGAGCAGCTCGTTGATGGAGCGTTGCCCTTCCAGCTCCAGAGGTGGCGACGAATCCATGAAACGACCTTATCGGGAGCGTCCCCCGGCTGAGACCTGACACGCGGAGACCGCGTGGCGGAGCACGTAGTCCGATGAACCTTTGGCCGTTCTGGTTCCACATCGATCAGGCGGTTATAGTAAGCCTACTGACGAATTTGTATCGTTCGCCAGGTCATAGATCGACTCGGAGGAGAGACGTTGTGAACACCAAGGTTGAAAAGCGCATCCAGGTTAGCGTGCCAGTCAACACGGCCTACAACCAGTGGACACAGTTCGAGGAATTCCCGCATTTCATGGGCGGGGTGAAGAGCGTCAAGCAGCTCAGTGACGACCGTCTCGAGTGGGTAGCCGAAATCGCCGGTGTCAGGCGCCAATGGGAAGCCAGGATCCTCGAGCAGATCCCGGACCGGAAGGTGGCCTGGGCGGCCACATCGGGGGCCACCAACGCCGGCTCAGTAACCTTCGAGGACCTCGGCGGCGGGCAGACGTCCGTAGTTCTGGTCCTCGAGTATGAGCCCGAGGGCCTCGTGGAAAGTGTCGGCGACAAACTCAATGTTGTCGAGCGGCAGGCTGAGAAGGACCTCGAACGGTTCAAAAGCTTTATTGAAGATGAGGGCTACGCTTCGGGAGCGTGGCGGGGCAGGGTAGGCACTGAGGGATCGGTAGGCACGCCCGGAGTCGACGACGCCGCCGCCTCCCGCGGTGATTCCGGCAAGGCCGGAGTGTCGGGCAAACTCGCTGCCGGAGTCGGCGTGGCCGCTGCCGCTGCCGTCGGCGCCGCAGCAGCCACGCGCGGCAAGGAGACCGACGACACCAGCCCGGTCCAGGACACTGGGGAGGCCACGCGGACGGGCGCGGTAGGCTCGGGGCAACTGCCGCCGACCGGAACCTCAGGAAGTGCCTTCCCGCCGGCCGGGATGGCTTCGGGAACGACTGTCACCGCGGGCGAACCGCTCGCCGACCGCGCCGCCACGCATCCCTTCGACCAGACCAACGGTCTCGTGGACGTCGAAGGGGATTCAGACGGTACCGCCGCCAGCGACACCCGCAGCGCCGCCGAACGCGAAGAGAAGTCGGACAAGGGACCGGGAACGATTCCGCCGAACCTGGCGGCCGGTAACACCGGGCAGTAAGGGCATCGGCTTTCAGGCCACCGGGCGCCCTCCGCTTCCCACGCTGCTGCCGAACAGACGGGCTGGCGGGGGCGTTTCCGCGTGTGGGGAGGGCCGGTGGTATTCACCAGCCGGCGCAGTTGCCGCGGGGCGTCAGTCGCAGCGGGGCGTCAGCCGAGGTGGGTGGCCTCGACGGCAATGGCCGGATCAGCGGCCGTGACCACGGCCTTGGCATCCGGCGAGGAGATCCGGGTGGCCAGCTCCCTGACAACCGCCTGCAGTTCCTGCCGCAGGACGTCGGGGTCAATCGAGGCTGCGGCGAGCACGGAACGCTCCATGTCCGCGGCAGCGCTAACGGCCTCGCGTCCCCGGTCCGTCAGGGTGACCACGTGGCTGCGCCGGTCGGACGTGCTGCGCTGCCGGGAGATGTGTCCATGCGCTTCCAGACGGCTGAGCGTCTTCCCCATGGTTTGCGCCTGAACCCGAACGAGTTGCGCCAGTTGGGCCTGCGTCATCGGTCCATTAACCGAGAGGACCTCCATGGCGATGACCCCGGCGTGTGTCAGCCCGATGGCCCCCAGTTTTTCGTTCCAGGAGTGTTCAACAAGGCGTGCCGCCGTGGACAATAGGCGCCCAGTGGGCCAGCGATCCATATCAGGCATACCAATGAGTATAGCGAGCGCCGGATTCGTCGCCCGCACCAAGGCTCATTAGGCTGGGACACCCCACCTGCATAAGGAGAATATGTTGCCTGAACGACTCATTCCCGGAGCCCCGGCGCCGGACTTCACCCTGAAAAATTCTACCGGGGAGGACGTCAGCTTGCGGAACTTCCGGGGGCGCAGCACGGTGATCTACTTCTACCCGGCAGCATCCACCCCGGGCTGCACGAAGCAGGCCTGCGACTTCCGGGATTCCCTCGCGTCCCTGCAGCAGGCCGGCTACGAGGTGGTGGGGATCTCCCCCGACCCCGTAGGCAAGCTCGCGAAATTCGCCGCCGCCGAGGGCCTGAACTTCCCCCTGCTCTCTGACGAGGACCACGCCGTTGCCGAGGCCTACGCCGCCTGGGGCGAGAAGAAGAACTACGGCCGCAGCTACGAAGGGCTCATCCGGTCCACCGTCGTCGTCGACCCGGACGGCAAAGTGACCGCGGCGCAGTACAACGTCCGCGCCACCGGCCACGTCGCCAAGCTGCGCCGGGACCTGAAAGTGGACGCCTAAGCCGACCACCCCTGCGTCGTCCCGGGCGGGCGGTCAAAATGTACAATGGAGGCTGGCATCCGCTGTCGACGGTCCTCGCACCAGGACGGCGGCGCCGAGCGCGAGTGGTGAAATTGGCAGACACGCAGGATTTAGGTTCCTGTGCCTTCGGGCGTGGGGGTTCAAGTCCCCCCTTGCGCACAGCAGGCATTACAGCACCAACCAGCAGGATCCCGGACCCCCAGGTCCGGGATCCTGCTGTTTAACCAGCCCCTCCCGCCGGCCGGAGCCGCCCCGCGGCACGGATCCAAGCGGATTTTCCCGCGCCGGAAAAATAACTTCACTCCCCCACCCATCCGATTCCTCCGACCCCGCGAATACCCATTGAGACACCAACCAAGGGTCGGTGCCCGACCAGTCGGAAAAGGGCCACAGCGGCAAAGTCCGCCGCAGGCAACGCTCGGCACAATAAAGGAGAAACCAAAATGCAGGCCATCAAGCGCACGACTTTCGCCGTTGCAGGTATCGCTGCTGCAGCCATGCTCAGCCTCACTGCCTGTGGCGGTTCCAGCACCCCTGCTTCCACCACCCCGGCGCCGGCGTCCACGCCGTCGGCCGCCAGCATGGCGCCGTCGCCGTCCGTGAGCTCCTCCCCGGCAGCCATGGACCCGGCCGCCGACCTTGTCGGTGCCGGCTGCGCGGCCTACGCCGCCCAGGTCCCCAGCGGTGCCGGCTCCGTCTCCGGCATGGCTCTCGACCCGGTAGCCGTGGCGGCCTCGAACAACCCGATCCTCACCACCCTGACCGCGGCCGTGTCCGGCAAGCTCAACCCGAAGGTCAACCTGGTGGACACCCTGAACGGCAGTGAGTTCACGGTCTTCGCCCCGGTCGATGACGCCTTCAAGAAGATCGACGCCGCCACTATCGAAACGCTGAAGACAGACGATGCCCTGCTCAGCAAGATCCTGACCTACCACGTTGTGCCCGGCCAGATCACCCCGGACAAGATCGTGGGCACGCACAAGACGGTCCAGGGCGGTTCCGTGACGGTCACCGGCACCAAGGACGCCCTCAAGGTTGACGATGCCAGCGTCATCTGCGGCGGCGTGAAGACTGCCAACGCCACTGTTTACATGGTCGACTCCGTTCTGATGCCCAAGTAAGCAGCACCGAGCGCTCCTGCAGCGGTTCCAGCTTGACTCCCTGGACCAACCGGGAGAAACGAAGGCCCGCACCGGGAGGTGCGGGCCTTCGTTTGTAACCCGGAGCCGTCCGACAGCTGAGGTACCCGGCCGTCAATTAGACTGGGGCGGGTCCGCAGCCGGCGGGCCATCCAGTTTCCCAGAGGTGATTCACGAGTGCCCAGCAGTCCAGTGGCCAGCAGTGCCTGGCGCCGCATTTCAGCCGGTATCGGAGCTGTCCTACTTCTGCTTCCACTCGCTTCCTGCACCGGCGCCCCGACGCCGGGCCCGGCCCCGACGGCTGTTGCAACAACCACCGCCGGCGCCGACCCCACCGCGGTGTTCACGTTCGGCACGGCCTCGCAGCCGCTCGGCCTCGATCCGGCCCTCGTTTCGGACGTGGAGTCCTACCGGATCACCCGCCAGGTACTGGAAGGACTCGTCGGGGTTGACCAGACAACGGGCCAGCCCACGCCGCTGCTCGCCACCGAATGGCAGGCCGCCGATGACGGCAGGGCCTACACCTTCAAGCTCCGCGACCAGGTGACCTTCCACGACGGGTCCCCGTTCGACGCGGCATCCGTCTGCAGCAACTTCAACCGCTGGTTCAATTTTCCCGAGGCGCTCCGCCAGCAGGCCACCGGGACCAGCTTCAACGGCGTCTTCAAGGCGCACGCCGACCAGGCCGCGCTCTCCATCTACAAAGGCTGTACCGCCCTGGCCCAGGACAACGTCCGGATCGAGCTCACCCAGCCCTTCACCGGATTCCTGCAGGCCCTCACCCTCCCGGCCTTCGCCATCTCCTCGCCCCAGGCCCTCACCGCCCAAAGCGCCGACGTCCTGAACCAGAGCCGCGACGGCCAGGCCGTGTCCGCCTACGGGCTGCACCCGGTGGGCACCGGGCCCTATGTCTTCAGCTCCTGGAACGACGGCGACGTCACGCTGTCCAGCAACAAGGACTACTGGGCCGACAAGGGACAGATCGGCACCATTCACTTCGTCACCTACGATCATCCGCAGACACGGATGCAGGCCCTGCTGGACGGCAAGATCGATGGCTATGACACCGTCACGGTGGGCAACTTCGACCAACTGGTCAAGCGCGGCCAACAGATCATCCAGCGGGACCCCTTCTCCGTGATGTACCTGGGCATGAACCAGGAAGTCCCGATCCTGCAGAACCTCAAGGTGCGGCAGGCGATCGAAATGGCCCTGGACAAGGACACCCTGATCCGCCGGTTCTTCATCGACAACACCGCCCAGGCCACCCAGTTCGTCCCGCCGAAGCTCAGCGGCTTCAACAACAACGCCCCGTCCCTGGGCCACAACCCGGACGAGGCCAAGGCGCTGCTCGCCGAAGCCGGCTATCAGGGCGAGGAACTGAAGTTCTACTACCCCCTGAACGTCACCCGCCCCTACCTCCCGACGCCGGAAAAGGTCTACGCGGAGATCAGCCGGCAACTGATCGCCGTCGGACTGAACGTCAAGCCGGTACCCGTGGACTGGTCCGAGGGGTATCTGCAGAAGGTCACCTCCCCCGGCGACCATGCCCTCCACCTGTTGGGCTGGAACGGTTCGTACGCGGACCCGGACAACTTCGTGGGTCCGCTCTTCGGCGAGAAGTCCGGTGAATTCGGCTACCAGGACCCCCAGGTCTTCTCCAAGATTGCCCGGGCGCGCAGCCTGCCCGACGGCGAGGAACGCACCGAGCAATACCAGACCATCAATGCGCAGATCGCGGCGACCGTTCCCGCCGTCCCGATTGCCTTCCCGATCTCCGCGCTGGCGCTGTCCGACCGTGTTCTCAGGTACCCGGCATCACCGGTCCTGAACGAAGTTTTCACCAAGGTCGAACTAAAGCCTTGACGGACGGGCCCAATTTCAGTTAGTGGGCGGTGCGGGATATTCTGTGACAGCCAGACCCGCTGCTATCGGAGACTGATTGTGACTTTCATTTCCAAGACCCAACATGCCGACGTCGTCCTGATTGGCGGCGGCATCATGAGCGCCACGCTCGGCGCTTTCCTGAAGCAGCTCGAGCCGGACTGGACCATCTCCCTGTTCGAGAAGCTGGACGAACCGGGTCTGGAAAGCTCCGGGCCATGGAACAACGCCGGAACCGGGCACGCCGCACTGTGTGAGCTCAACTACACCCCCGCAGCCAAAGACGGCTCGGTGGATCCTTCCAAGGCGCTCCTCATCAACGAACAGTTCCAGCTCTCCCGCCAGTTCTGGTCCCACCTGGTCAGCAACGGGATGATCGGCTCGCCCAAGGGCTTCATTAACACGGTCCCGCACATGAGCTTCGTGATCGGCGATGCCAACGCCCAGTTCCTGCGCAACCGCTACGAGGCGCTCAAGCCGAACCCGCTGTTCCGCTCCATGGAGTACTCCGAGGACCACGGCCAGATCGCCAAGTGGGCCCCCCTGATCGTTCAGGGCCGCGACCCGCAACAGCGCATCGCGGCAACCCGGGCGGCGGAAGGGACCGACGTCGACTTCGGCGCCCTGACCCGCGAGCTGACCGGGTACCTGGGCGATAAGGGTGCGGAAATCAACTACGGCCACGACGTCTGTGGAATAAAGCGCGCCTCCGACGGTGGCTGGCACCTTTCGCTCAAGCACCCGCGCTCCGGTGAGCACGGCTCGATCCACGCGAAGTTCGTCTTCGTGGGGGCCGGCGGCGGTGCGCTGCACCTGCTGCAGGCCTCCGGCATCCCGGAAAGCAAGGGTTACGGCGGGTTCCCCGTGTCCGGACAGTTCTTCCGCTGCACCGACGAGAACGTGGCAGCCCAGCACAGCGCCAAGGTCTACGGCCAGGCGTCCGTGGGAGCCCCGCCGATGTCCGTACCCCACCTCGACACCCGCTACGTCAACGGCAAGCGCTCCCTGCTGTTCGGCCCGTACGCCGGCTTCTCCACAAACTTCCTCAAGAACGGCTCCTACCTGGACCTGCCGCTGTCCATCCGGCCCTCCAACATCATCCCGATGCTGGCCGTCGCCAAGGACAACATGGACCTCACCGCGTATCTGGTCAAGGAAGTCGCCAAGCGCCGCGGTGCCAAGGTCGAGGCGCTCCGCGAGTACTACCCGGAAGCCAAAGACGGCGACTGGGAACTCATCACGGCCGGCCAGCGGGTTCAGATCATCAAAAAGGATCCGAAGAAGGGGGGCGTGCTGCAGTTCGGCACCGAGGTCATCGCCGGACGCGACGGGACCATCGGCGCCCTGCTCGGAGCATCCCCGGGCGCCTCGACCGCGGTGCCGATCATGATCGAGCTGCTCCGGAAATCCTTCCCGAAGAACTTCAAGGGCTGGCAGTCCAAGTTCAAGGAGATGATGCCCGGCTACGGCGTCAAGCTCAACGAGAACCCGGAGCTCGCCGCCCGGCTGGAAGCCGAGACGGCCAGGGCCCTGCAGCTCGAACCGATCAGCGCCGCACGAAGCTGACCCCCTCTCCGGGTCGCGGCACGCCAGTGCTTTGATCTCACCCTTCGAAGTACCTCCGTCGACCCATCAGGAGACCATGAGATGTTCCGGCTCGCAAGGCTGTCCCTGGCAAACCGGGCACTGATTGCGTTGGTCACCGTGTTCGCGTCGGTCTTCGGCGTGATCACGATGACCTCGCTCAAGCAGGAGCTCATCCCGTCCGTCGAGTTCCCGCAGATCACGGTCATCACCTCGATGCCGGGAGCGTCGCCGGAAGTCGTGGACCAGCAGATCAGCGCTCCGCTGGAGACGGCGCTTAACGGCGTCGAGGGCCTGGAGTCGACGTCGTCCACCTCGCGCAACGGCGTCTCCCAAATCAGCATGCTGTTCACGTACGGATCGAACCTCGACCGTGCGCGGAACCAGATCGACCGGGCCATCTCCAACGCCAAACGCTCCCTGCCGGACGACGCCCAGCCGCAGGCCATCGCCGGCAGCATCAGCGATTTCCCGATCGTGTTCCTGGCCGTCTCCTCCGACAAGCCGCTCAGCGAACTGAACGCCGACCTCGCCAGGCTCAGCGTGCCCCGGCTGCAGAAGCTCGACGGCGTCCGCGGCGCCGAAGTGACCGGCGGCGCCAGCCAGCACATCAGGATCCTCCCCCGCGCCGACGCCATGGCAGCGTCCGGGGCGACCCTGGCGTCGATCAGCAATGCGCTCCGGAACAGCGGCGCCCTGGTCCCGGCCGGAACCATCGAGGAGCAGGGCAGGACACTTTCGCTTCAGATCGGCAGCCCCGTCGACTCGCTCGACGCGGTCAAGGCCCTCCCGCTGGGCGGCACCAAGAGCGCCGCGACCATCGGCAGCGTGGCGGACGTCAGCATCACCGAAGACGCGCGCACGTCGATCACCCGCACCAACGGCAAGGAAACCCTCGCCCTGTCCGTCACCAAGAAGCCCGAGGGCGACACGGTGGGCATCTCCCACGCGGTGCAGGATTCCATCCCCCAGCTCGAGGCCGAACTGGGCTCCAACGCCACGTTCACGCCGATCTTCGACCAGGCGCCGTTCATCGAGAAGTCGATCAAGGACCTCACCACCGAGGGCCTGCTGGGACTGGGCTTCGCCGTCGCGGTGATCCTGGTGTTCCTGATGTCCGTCCGCTCCACGCTCGTGACAGCGGTGTCCATCCCGCTGTCCCTGCTGATCACGTTCATCGGGCTCTCGGCCACCGGCTACTCGCTGAACATCCTGACCCTCGGGGCGCTCACGATCGCGATCGGCCGGGTCGTGGACGACTCGATTGTGGTGATCGAGAACATCAAGCGCCACCTCAGCTACGGCGAGCAGAAGATCACCGCCATCCTGACCTCCATCCGGGAAGTCGCCGGAGCCATCACGGCGTCCACCCTGACCACCGTGGCCGTGTTCCTGCCGATCGCCTTCGTCGCCGGCCTCGCCGGGGAACTCTTCCGGCCCCTTCGCGCTCACCGTGACCATCGCGCTGCTGTCCTCGCTGCTCGTCTCGCTCACGATCGTCCCGGTCCTGGCCTACTGGCTCCTGCGGAACCCGGCCGAAAAAGCCGGCGCCCAGGGAATCTCCGCGCGGGAGGTTGCGGCCAAGGCCCACGAGGCCGAGCAGCGCACGCTGCTGCAGCGCGGCTACCTCCCGGTCCTCCGCAAGACCCAGCAACATCCGGTGGCGACCTTGATCGCGGCCGTGCTGGTGCTCGGGGGCACCGCCGCAATGACCCCGCTGCTGGCCACCGACCTGCTCGGACGCTCCGGCCAAAACAGCATGACCGTTCGGCAGGCCCTGCCGGCCGGCACCAGCCTGACCGAGGCCAGTGCCGCCGCCATCCAGGTCGAGACCGTGCTGCGGGACATTGACGGCATCAGGGATGTCCAGGTCACCACCGGAAACGCCCAGACCGGCTTCCCGGCGCTGCTCTCCGCCGGCGCCTCCAATTCCAGCTTCACCGTGGTCACCGACGAAAAAGCCAACCAGGGCAGGCTCCAGGACACCGTCCGCCGCGAGCTCGCCAACGTCCCCGGTGCCGGCACGATCACCGTCGGCTCCCAGCAGGGCGGCTTCGGCACGTCCTCGACCGTCGACATCACCCTCAAGGCCGGCACCACTCCCGACCTCCGCACGGCCAGCGATGCGCTGGTCCAGGCCCTCGACGGGGTTCCCGGCAGCAGCGAGGTCGCCACCAACCTGGCCGCCAGCCAGCCGGTCGTCCAGGTGAAAGTGGACCGCGCCAAAGCCGTCGCGGCGGGCCTGACGGAGGAACAGGTAGCCGCGGTGCTGGCGACCACCATCAGCCCGGTCCCGGCCGGGACCGTCCGCATCGACACGAATGATTTCCCGGTCCGGATCGGCGAAGGCACCCGCTTCACCAGCATCGGCGCGGTCCGGAACATCCCGCTGCCCACCGCGGCCGGAGCGGTGACGCTGGGCAGCATCGCCGCCGTGGAACAGGTGGATGTTCCCGTCTCCATCACCGCAAGCAACGGCCAGCGGACCGCGCGCGTCTCCGTCACGCCGTCGGGCTCCAACCTCGGCGCCGTGAGCACCGAAGTCCAGGCCCGGCTGAAGACCGTCGACCTGCCGCCCGGCGTCACGGCCACGATCGGCGGCGCGACGACGCAGCAGGCGGAGTCCTTCAGCCAGCTGGGACTGGCACTGCTGGCGGCCATCGCGATCGTCTACGTGATCATGGTGGCCGCGTTCAAGTCCCTCGTGCAGCCGCTCATCCTGCTGGTCTCCGTCCCGTTCGCCGCCACCGGGGCCATCGCCCTGCTGCTGGTGACCGGGGTGCCGCTGGGCCTGCCGTCGCTGATCGGCATGCTGATGCTCGTGGGCATCGTGGTGACCAACGCGATCGTGCTGATCGACCTCATCAACCAGTACCGCAAGCCGCGGAACGGCGAGCCGGGGATGAGCGTGGCCGAGGCCATCACCCACGGCGCCCGGCAGCGGCTCCGGCCGATCCTGATGACCGCCCTGGCCACCGTGTTCGCGCTGGCGCCGATGGCGCTGGGCCTGACCGGCGGCGGCGGCTTCATCTCGCAGCCGCTCGCGATCGTGGTGATCGGCGGGCTGATCTCCTCCACGGCCCTGACGCTGGTGCTGGTGCCCGTGCTCTACCGGCTGGTGGAAGGCCGGCGGGAGAAGCGGGCGCTGCTGAAGGCGGATGCCGCGCCGCCCGTCCCGGCCACGCGCGGCCGCCGGGCCAAGCCCACCCCGCCCGACGCGGAAGCCGGCTCCGAGAGGGACGCCGATGCCGAGGAGCTCCCCCTGCCGACCGGCTCCCACTAGCCGCGGCCGGGCCGGCGGGAGGCGTGCCGTTACGGTTTAGGGCGCCCGCTCCGGTTGCCGGGCGCGCTGACCGAGCCCCGCCGGATCAGCGTCGCGGTGAATTCCGGTGCTGCCGCCGATGCTTTCCGGCCCTCGATCTGCCGGATCAGCGCAGCCGCGGCCGCGACGCCCATGTCATAGACAGGCTGCGCGATGACGGTCAGCGGGGGCGTCGTGAGGCGGGTCCAGGCAAAGTCGTCGTACATCAGGAACGAGACATCCTCCGGGATCGACAGCCCCAGCTCATGGATGGCTTCCACGACGCTGAGGCCGATGAGGCCGTCCGAGGCGATGATCGCCGTCGCCGGGTCCGGGCGCTGCAACAGCTCCCGGGTAATTTTCTTGACCGACTCGGCATCGCCGGCATTGAGCCGGACCAGATCGTCCGGCTGGTCCAGCCCTGCCTCCGCGAAGGCCCGTTTCAGACCGTCCCGGCGGTCCGCGATCTGCGAGGAGTCCAGCGGCATGCCGTCGCGGTAGTCGTCCTCCGTCTTGAGCGTGGAGATGAACGCGATCCGCCGGTGCCCGGACTGGATCAGGTAGCTGGTGGATTCGTAGGAGATCCCCTCCATGTCGACCGCCACGGTGTCCACAGCCAGGCCCGGCGCCTTGCGGTCCAGCAGCACCAGCGGACGGCCGGACTCGTGGACGCTGCGCAGGTGAGCCGTGTCCACCGACGACGCCGGCGCCACGATCAGGCCGTCCACCCGCTTGTCCAGGAGCACCCGGACGGCGTCGACTTCCGCGGCCGTGTCCTCGTCGGTGTTGATCAGGATGACGTTGAACCCGCTCTTCTTCGCCGTGTCCGTGATGCCCCGCGTGGCCAGACCGAAATGGGGGTTCTCGATGTCGCCGACCACCACCCCGATGGTGTGCGACTTTCCCGTATTCATGCTGCGCGCGAGTTCGTTGGGCCGGTACCGAAGCTCCTCGGCGGCCGCCAGCACGCGTTCGCGCACGTCCTCGCTGACGGCGCCGTAGTTGCCGAGGGCGCGGGCGGCCTGGGCCTTGGAAACCTGGGCGGCTTTGGCGACGTCGGCGACAGTGATGTCGCGGCGCCGGGAGGCATCGCTACTCATTACGACCTTTCTTAGCAGACCCTTGACGCCCGATGTGGCTTCGATTACATTTCTATCAATCGATGTGAGTCCGGTCTCAATCCTAGGGACTGAGACCGGACTCAGCAAGAGCCCCCTCGACGGCCCTTCAGATCGGGCGGTATCACCGGCCGCCTGCCCCTCCTCGTCCCTCCTCGATTGGAATAACGCTGTGATTAAACGAAACAAGCTGCGCCCCGGGGTGCTCGTCGCCGCTGCCGTTGCCGCCGTCCTGGCTTTGTCCGGCTGCGGGGGCACCTCCTCCGCCTCGTCCTCGCCGGCGGAGAACCCCTACGGCCTCATCGAGCCGGGCACGATCCGGGTCGCCAGCCTCGGCGACTCGAAGCCGTACACCTTCGCCGACGCCGCGGGGAACTTCACCGGCTTCGACGTGGAGCTCTTCAAGGACGTCGCCCACCGCGCCGGCGTGGACAAGGTCGTCTTCACCGGCCAGGACTTCTCCGGCCTGCTCGCCGCCGTCGCCAACGGCCAGTTCGACGCCGGCGTCGCCGCCATCGGCATCACGGACAAGCGCAAGCAGACGGTCGACTTCTCCGAGGGCTACCTCGCCGGCTACCTGACCGTCATCACCACCAAGACTTCCGGCATCGCCGACGCCGACGGGCTCGCCGGAAAGCGGCTCGGCGTCGTGCAGGGGACGCTGCAGGAGGCCTACGCGGTCAAGAACTTCACCTCGGCGAGCCTGGTGCGCTTCCCCGACAACAACACCGCCATCTCCGCCGTCAACAGCGGCTCCGTGGATGCACACTTCCTGGACTACGAGGCCGCCAAGGCCTACCAGGAGCAGTACGGACTGGTCAGCGCCGCCGACATCCCGTCCTTCGATGCTCCGGCCGGGTTCGCCGTCGCCAAGGACAAGGCCGCCTTCCGGGAAGCCCTCAACAAGGGCCTGGCCGCGGCCATGGAAGACGGCACCTGGAAGAAGCTCTACGAGAAGTGGTTCCCGGGATCCCCGATGCCCGAGCAGTACCTGCCGAAGGCCGAGCAGACGGCAACCCCGGCGCCCAGCAAGTAGGCCTTCCGGCTTCCGGCCGGGCGGACCACCACGCGCGGTCCGCCCGGCGTTCCACCAGCTAACTACGTCTGAGAGCAACCATGGACTGGTTCACCACCATCATCCGCACCTTCTTCGACTTCGCCGCAATGGCCGAAGTCCTGCCCCAACTCCTGGGCGTTGGCCTGCTCAACACCCTCATCATCTCCGTGGCCGCCACCATCATCGGCGTAGCACTTGGCATGGTCGTCGCGATCATGGGGATCTCCCCGTCCAAGTGGCTGCGCATCCCGGCCCGGATCTACACCGACCTGTTCCGCGGACTCCCTGCCATCCTCACCATCCTGCTGATCGGCCAGGGCTTCGCCCGGTTGAGCCAGTCGATCTTCGGGCCCTCGCCCTACCCGCTCGGCATCATCGCCCTGAGCCTGATCGCCAGCGCCTATATCGGCGAGATCTTCCGGGCCGGCATCCTCAGCGTGGACAAGGGCCAGGGCGAAGCCTGCCGCGCCCTGGGCATGAGCTATGCCCGGTCCATGGCCCTGGTGGTCGTCCCGCAGGGCATCCGGCGGGTCCTGCCGGCCCTGGTCAACCAGTTCATCGCCATCGTCAAAGACTCCTCGCTGGTCTACTTCCTGGGCCTGCTGGTCTCCGAGCGCGAACTCTTCCGGGTGGGCCAGGACGCCGCGGTCCTCTCCGGCAACCTCTCCCCGCTGGTTCTGGCCGGCATCTTCTACCTCGTCATCACCGTGCCGCTCACCCACCTCGTGAATCATTTCGACAACCGCTTCCGCACCGGCAAGCGGCGCCCCTCGGCCCCCAGCAGCGGCCTGAACGAAGTCAAGGAACTCGACGCGGCCTCGCCGCTGACCACCGGGAGCAACACATGAGCACCAACGCCGGCACCAGCACCACCACCGCGGACATCGAGACCTTCAACGGCTCCAGCCTGGAGCTGAAGAACCTCACCATGGCCTTCGGCGACGTCGAGGTGCTCCGCAACGTCAGCGTCACCGTTCCGCCGGGGACCACCACCTGCATCATCGGCCCGTCAGGCTCGGGCAAGTCCACCCTGCTGCGCGGCGTCAACCGGCTCCACGAGCCCAAGAGCGGCAACGTGATCCTGGCCGGGGAAAGCGCCCTGGAGGTCAAGCCGGACACGCTCCGGCGCCGGATCGGCATGGTGTTCCAGCACTTCAACCTCTTTCCGGACCACACGGCACTGGAAAACGTGGCCCTCGCCCTGTGGAGCGTCAAAGTCATGCCCAGGGCCGAGGCGATGGAACGCGCCCGGCGCCGGCTGGCGGAGGTCGGCCTCGCCGAACGGGCAGACCACCGCCCGCGTGACCTCTCCGGGGGACAGCAGCAGCGCGTCGCCATCGCCCGCGCCCTGGCGATGGAACCGGAGGTCATGCTCTTCGACGAAGCCACCAGCGCCCTGGACCCCGAACTGGTCAAGGGCGTCCTGAACCTGATGGCATCGCTCGCCAAACGGGGCATGACCATGGTGGTCGTCACCCACGAAATGGGCTTCGCCCGCCGCGTCGCAGACCAGGTGGTGTTCATGGACGAAGGCGAAGTGGTCGAAGTGGGCTCCCCCGCGGACCTCTTCGACAACCCCCGGAGCGAACGCCTCCAGCGATTCCTCTCCGAGGTGCTCTGATGCGGACAGTTTCCGGCGGCACCATCCGTACCGCCGTCGTCGGCTTCGGGATCTCCGGCCGGGTCTCCACGCGCCGCTGATCGAGGCGGACCCCGCCTACTCCCTCGATGTGATTGTGACCGCGGATCCGGACCGTGCCGCCGCCGCGGCGTCCCGGTACCCGCGGGCGCGGATTGTCCCGACGCCGGAAGCGCTGTTTCAGCTGGCCGGCGAGCTGGACCTCGTGGTCCTGGGAACGCCGCCGGTGACGCGCTTCGGCCTTGCCGCGGCGGCAATCGCACACGGCCTGCACGTGGTGGTCGACAAGCCGTTCGTCGCCACCTGCGTGGGGCAACCTGGGCATCGACGGCGCCACCAGCCCCGTCCCGGCCGAACGGGGCAGCTACCCGCAGTTCTACCGGCTCCTCGCCGAGGCGCTCCGCGGCCGCGGGCCGCTGCCCGTGGACCCGGCGGAAGCCCTCCAGGTCCTGAAAATCATCGAAGACGTCCACGTCGGCGCCTGACGCCGGCGTGCAAGCTCCACCCCCCAGAAAGAGAGTTCCTATGTCCTCCGCAGTCTCCGCCCCGCGTGTTGCCGTTATCGGCGGCGGTATCCTTGGCGTTTCCACAGCCGTCCACCTGCTGCGCGCCGGCGCGTCCGTGCTGCTGCTCACCGAGCGCGGCCTGGCCAGCGAGGCCAGCGGCCGTTCCCTGTCCTGGCTGAATTCGGCCGGCGAACGGTCCACGCCCTACCACCAGCTCCGGGTCGCGGGAGTGGACCGGTACCGGACCCTGTTCGCCTCAGACCCCGCCAGGGAGTGGCTCCGGTTCGACGGCGGCCTCATGTGGAACGCCGCCGGACATGCCGGCGGCACGGAGGCCCGCCACGCCTTCGAGCGGAACCAGGGCTACGACTCCAGGCTGCTCGCCCCGGACGGCATCGCTGCGTCCACGCCCGGCGTCGACGCCACCGCTGTCCCGGAAAACGCGGTCTTCAACCCGGGCGAGGGCTGGGTCAGCCTCCCGGACCTGGTCGAGTTCCTTATGGAAGAATTCCATCACCTCGGCGGCGAACTTGTCCTGAATGCCGGCAAAGCATCCGTCGTGCTCACGGACGGACGGGCCACCGGCGTCCAGCTCGGCTCGGGAGCCGTCCACGACGCCGAAGCCGTCCTGGTTGCCTGCGGCGCCGCAACACCGGCCGTCGTGGCACCGTTGGGGGTCGAGATCCCCAACGGCTCACCGGTGTCGATGCTGGTGATCACGAAACCCCTCGAGCACGAGCTCGAAGCCGTGCTGAACACGCCCCGCGCGGCCACGCGGCCCAACCCGGGCAACACCCTTGCCCTGGATCACGACTGGTACGAGGCCGACATCACCGGGCACGCGGATGGAACTTTCTCGATCCCCGATGAGGTTGTCCAGGAACTGGCGGACGAGGCCGCAAGGCTCCTCGCCGGCAACCCGGAGCTCAAGCCCGCTTCCTGGAAGATCGGCCACAAGCCCATCCCCGGCGACGGCGAGCCGGTCCTCGGCGAGCTGGAGAAAGTCCCGGGCTGCTTTGTCGCCTTCACGCACTCCGGCGCAACGCTCGGACTCATCGCGGGCGAGCTGCTGGCCGGGGAAATACTGACCGGATCCAAACACCCGATGCTGGCCACGTTCCGGCCCGGGCGGTTCTCCTAACCAACGGCCGGGAAGGGCGGGCCCGGCCCGGGGGCGCGGCGACGGCCGCTGGGCCCGGCCGGGGGCGCGGCGACGGCCGCTGGTCCCTCCCGGGGCGGGCGGGAGGGGCAGGGCGCGGCCGGCCCTCGTGGCGGCAGCGGGAATATTCATCCGTGGCGGGAGTTATACCGAGCGATAGATGCAAATGCATATACATTCGGCTATAGTAGTAACAGCTCCCGGATCCCCCCGGCCACGGAAAGGCACATCATGCAGATCGGCGTATTCAGCGTCAGCGACATCACCACGGACCCCACCACGGGCCGGACTCCTACGGAGCACGAGCGCATCAAGGCGTCCGTGGCGATCGCCAAAAAGGTCGAGGAAATCGGCATGGATGTCTACGCCCTGGGCGAGCATCACAACCGGCCGTTCTTCTCCTCTTCCCCCACCACCACCCTTGCCTACATCGCCGCCCAGACCGAGCGCATCATCCTGTCCACGGCGACGACGCTGATCACCACCAATGACCCGGTGAAGATCGCCGAGGACTTCGCGATGCTCCAGCACCTGGCCGACGGCCGCGTGGACCTGGTCCTGGGCCGCGGCAACACCGCCCCCGTCTACCCCTGGTTCGGCAAGAACATCCAGGACGGGATTGAGCTCGCCATCGAGAACTACAGCCTGCTCCGCCGGCTCTGGGACGAGGACACCGTCAACTGGTCCGGAAAGCACCGCACCCCGCTGCAGAACTTCACCTCCACGCCGCGCCCGCTCGACGGCGTCGCCCCCTTCGTATGGCACGGCTCCATCCGCACCCCGCAGATCGCCGAAGTGGCCGCCTACTACGGCGACGGTTTCTTCGCGAACAACATCTTCTGGCCGAAGGAGCACTACCAGCAGCTGATCGGCCTCTACCGCGACCGCTATGAGCACTACGGCCACGGCAAGGCAGACCAGGCGATTGTGGGCCTCGGCGGGCAGTTCTTCCTGAGGAAGAACTCCCAGGACGCCGTCAAGGAGTTCCGCCCGTACTTCGACAACGCCCCGGTCTACGGCCACGGTCCGTCGCTGGAGGATTTCACCTCGCAGACCCCGCTGACCGTCGGCAGCCCGCAGGAAGTCATCGAGAAGACCCTCACCTTCCGTGAGTACTTCGGCGACTACCAGCGTCAGCTCTTCCTGGTCGACCATGCCGGCCTGCCGCTGAAGACCGTGCTGGAACAGCTGGACCTTTTCGGCGAAGAGGTGCTGCCGGTCCTGCGGAAGGAATACGCCGCCCTTACCCCGGCCCACGTTCCGGAGCCGCCCACCCACGCCGGTCGCGTCGCGGCCTCCCTGGCGGCAGCCGGCCAGCCCGCCGGCGAACCCGCCGGCGCACCCGCCGATCAGGAAGCGTAATGTCCGCCAAGACCACAGAGTCGCCGGTCCGCCTGGCCGCGGAGACCTGGGAATCCCTGTTCCGCGCCCAGGTGGCCGTGATGCGCCGGCTGCAGGCTGGTCCCGCGTTCAAGAGCCTCGCCCTCAACGAGTACGACGTCCTGTTCACGCTCTCCCGCTGTCCGTCGGGGTGGCTCCGCCTGAACGAGCTCAACGACCACGTGCTGCTGAGCCAGTCGAGCCTGAGCCGGCTCGTCGAACGGCTCGAAAAGCGCGGCTACGTGGAACGGATGCCCGCCCCCGACGACGGGCGGGGGGTGCTGATCAAGCTCACGGAGGCCGGCCGGGAACTCCAGAAGCAGATCGGCCGGGAACATGTCCGCGACATCGCGGCCTTGGTGGTCCCGGCCCTCAGCACGGCGGAGCAGCAGGAGCTGCTCCGGCTGACCGAGAAGCTGCGGGCATCAGTGGCCGCACGCTGAAGAGCGGAACCGCCCGGGTAAGACGCCCCTGGCGAAGGCCCGGGTAAGGGCGCCCCTTAGCGGAGGACGACGAGCTTCGCCGGATCCTCTTCCGGCAGCTCGCCGTTGACAATGGCCGTCACGCTGAGCTCCCTCAGGGACAGGCTGCCGCCCACCGTGGACAGGAACGCGGTGTCCGAGGAATCCCGGCCGGCCGTGATCCGGAGCATGCTTTCCCGCGGCGCCAGTCCGGTGGGGTCGATGATCTGCCACGCACCGTTGAGGTGCACCTCGGCCACCGCATGGAAGTCCATCGGGCTCAGCCCCGGCGCATAGACCGCGGCCAGCCGCGCCGGAACATTCTTGGAGCGGAGCAGCGCGATGGCCAGGTGGGCGTAGTCCCGGCACACTCCACGTCGGTGCAGCAAGGTCTCGACGGCGCCGTCGGTCCCCCGCGAGGACCCGCTCACGTACCGCAGTTCGCTGAAGACCCAGTTGCGCACGGCGTGCAGGAGCTCTTCGCCGGCCAGCCCGCCGAACTCCGCGTACGCCGTCGGCAGCAGTCGGTCCGACTCTGCATAGCGGCTCGGCCGCACGTAGCGGATGAGCTCCATCAGCCTCGGTTCTTCCGGCAGCGCGAATCCGGTGACTGTAGCGGAGTATTCCACCAGCACCTCGGTGGGCTCGGCGAATTCCATGTAGTGGAACCGGCCGCCGTGATGGTCTGAGAGCTCTGTCAGGGCGACGTCCTCGCCGCCGGCCGTCACGGAGAGCGATTCCTCGAAGCCGCTGTATCCGGCATTGCGTGCCACGGAGACCGCCAGCGCGACTTTGGTTTCGGCCACGGTCTTGAAGGCCAGGCGTGCGGCGACAAAGCGTTCCATGTATCTCCAGGGGTGGGGTGGCAACGGAATGGCGGCAGGCCGGCCGCCCTCGCTCGTCGGTCGCTGTGCGGGGCGCGGCGGTCCTAGTTTTTGACCTTCAGAGACATTAGCATCCGCTGGACGTTGGCGAATTCGGAGCCCTGGTTGACGTATTTGGCCGCCTGGTCGAGGGTGTCAAAGGACTTCGCCGGAGCCACCTTCTGGTCCGGGGCCAGCACCTTCAGCACCGTCAGGTCGCCGAAAGAGTAGTCGCCCTTGCCCTCTGGCCCGCGGACCACGTTCTGCAGGCCGCAGGACTTTCCATCGGCGCCGCCCACCATGTTGGTGATGCCGTAGGAGCCGAAGAACTTGTAGCCCTGGATCACCCGAAACACGACGCGGGGATCGATCAGGCCCTCGCCCCCGCCGTGCGGCAGCTCGACCGGAACACTGCTGATCACCACGTACGGTTTGGCGGCGTCGTCCGGGCAGGCCGGGACCAGCTGCGGCGGGAGGCCGGTCTGGAGGGTGGCCAGGTAGCCGCCCTCGGCGTTTTTGACCTCGATCTTGAGCGCGCCGCGCAGGCTTCCCTGCTCCGGCGGGACGGACTGCGCGATCCATTCCTGCGGGAGTTCAAAGCTCACGCTCTTGGCCGGATCGGTGAAGACTTTCCATGCCGTCGCGGTGGAACCGGGTGACGCCGAGGCAGTTCCCGAGGCAGTTCCTGACACCGTGGCGTCAGGCGAAGCCCCGGGCGAGGCCGCGCCCGGCGAGCCGGTGCCCGTCGGCGGGCCGGCCGTCGCCGTGCTGGCGCCCGGGCTGCCGCCTGCGGTCCAGACCGGCGCGCCCTGTCCCCCGCTGCAGCCGGAAAGCGCCGCCAGGGTCACTGCCAGCGCCGCGGCGGTCCGGATCCCGAGGGAAGTAGCCGTCCGAGTCATGGTGCCAGCGTAGTCCGGTGCGGGGACGGTGCGGCGATTCCGGACCGGTGTTTCGGCGCAGCTGACCCGGCGCCCGGAGGGCTCCGCCGGGCAATCCGCGCCTGAGATACCCGCGCAGAAAGAGGGCTACGCTGGGGACATGGCGGAACAGCGTACGGACAGAATCGATTCCGGGGACCAGGACAGCGTGGCGGACATCTCCGCTCTCGACATCGCGGACTGGCGGCTCCGGACCTTTGCGCTCTACGCCACCGTGCGGAAGCTCGCTGCCGAGGACCCGGCCGAGGCGCACTCCTACTGGCGCCACGAGCGGGACCGGATGTTCGGCACGCACCCCGCCTCACCCCTGACCGCTGAGGCCAAGTCCCGCTTCGGCGGGCTCAAGACGGCGGACTACGACCCGATCTACCGGTTCCATATCCCGCTGACGGGCGAGGGCGCCGGGCGCGAGATGAACGTCGAGACCGGCACCGACGGCCTGGTCCGGTTCGTCCGGCTGGGCACCTTCGACCTGCCCGAGCTGGGCCAGCTGGCCGTCTGGAAGCTCAACGGCTACGGCGGCGGCATCTTCGTGCCGTTCCGCGACGCCACCGCCGGGCAGCCGGGCGGCAGTTACGGGGCCGGCCGCTACCTGCTGGACACCATCAAGGGCGCCTTCCACGGCGTCCGCGGCTCCGGACCGGAGGCCGAGTTCGTGGTCGACTTCAACTTCGCCTACAACCCCTCCTGCGCCTACAACGAGGCGTGGGCATGCCCCCTCGCCGGCCCCTCCAACCGGCTTGCCGTGGAGATCCCGGTCGGCGAACTGTACTGAGCGGATGGACTCCCAGCTCGAGCAACTCCCCCATGCCCCCGCCGTCGTCCGTCCTCCGGCCCGCCGCCGGCACCGCGGGATCCTCCGCTACCCGCTGGTCCGGCAACTCATCAGGTTCACCGGCGTCGGGATCGTCTGCACCATCACGTCCCTGGCCCTGTATGCCTTCCTCCGGCCGTGGATCGGCGCCCAGCCGGCGAACGCGGCGGCCCTCGTCCTCACCTCGCTGATGAACACCGCGCTGAACCGGCGCCTGACGTTCAAGATCACCGAGCGGAAGCGGATGAAACGCGACCATCTCAACGGGCTGATCGTGATCCTCGTGGCGCTGCTGCTCACCGGCGGCAGCCTGGGCGTCCTGCACTGGCTCAACCCGGACGCCACCGTGGCCGACGAGCTGTGGACCACGACGCTGTCCGGCTTCCTCGCGACGGCCGTGCGCTTCACGCTGCTGCGGCACTGGATCTTCCGGCGGGCCCGGCACCGCTGACGCCCCTAGCCGGCGGGGCCCAGCGCCCGGACGCTTCCGACGGCGGCGCGGACCGCGGCCGCCGCTTCCTGCAGCTCGGCCGCCGTCACCGTTGAATCGAAGCTGAACCGGACCGCGGTCTGCGCGACGGCGGGCCCGATCCCGAGGGCGAGCAGCACCGGGGACGGCTCGTCCGAACCCGCGGCGCAGGCGGAGCCGCTGGAGCAGATGACCCCCTGGCGCTCGAGTTCCAGCAGGACCGATTCACCGCTGGTCCCGGGAAAGCAGAACGAGGCCACCGAGGGAAGCCGCTCGGACGGGTGGCCGGTCAGGACCGCGCCGGGGACGCCGGCCAGCACGCTACGGATGAAGTCATCGCGCAGCGCCGCCACACGGGCCGCAAGTTCCGGCCCGGTTCCCCCGGCCAGGGTGAGCGCGGTTGCGAGGGCCACGGCTCCCGCGACGTTTTCAGTGCCCGAGCGGCGTCCGCGCTCCTGCCCGCCGCCGTGGATCATCGGTTCCAGCCGGGTCCGGTTGCGGACGAACAGGGCACCGTTTCCCTTCGGTGCTCCCAGCTTGTGGCCGGAGATGCTCAGCGCATCCACGCCGAGCGCTGCGGTGTCCAGCGGCAGCCAGCCGGCGGCCTGGACGGCGTCGGTATGGAACGGGATCCCCTCCGCGCGGGCCAGGGCGGCGAGCCGGGTGATGGGCTGCACGGTGCCCACCTCGTTGTTGGCGTACATGATGCTGACCAGGGCCGTTTCCGGGCGGAGCTCTGCGGCGAGGGCTTCCTCGGTGACGCGGCCGTGGGGGTCGACCGGAACCACATCGACGGCGAAGCCGTGGACCCGTTCGAGGTAGCGGGCCGATTCCTCCACGGCGGGGTGCTCGACGGCGCTGATGACCACCCGGTCCAGCCGGGGGTCCGCGGCCCGGCGCGCCAGGGCGATGCCCTTCACCGCGAGGTTGTCCGCTTCCGTGCCGCCGGACGTGAAGGTGATCTCGCCCGGCCGGCAGCCCAGCTCCCGGGCCGTCGCCGCCCGTGCATCGGCGAGCGCCGTCGCGGCGGCGTCGCCGAGCGAGTGGTGGCTCGAGGGGTTGCCGAACTCCCCCGTCAGGTATGGCCACATGGCCTCGATCACCTCGCGGCGGACCGGAGTGGTGGCAGCTGCATCCAGGAAGATCATGGCGGGTTTCAGCCGGCCGCGTGCCCGGTGGACAGCGTCCCGGTGGACGGCGCCCCGGTTGACGGGACGGTCTCGAGTTCCAGGTCGAGTCCGAGGTCCAGCGCCGCGACGCTGTGGGTCAGTGCGCCGATGGAGATGACGTCCACCCCGGTCCCGGCAATGCCGGCCACCGTGGCGAGGTTGACGTTGCCGCTGGCTTCGACGCGGGCGCGGCCGGCCACCTGCGCCACCCCGGCGGCGAGCTCGGCAAGGGTGAAGTTGTCCAGCATGATGGTGTCCACGCCGGCGGCGAGAACCGGTTCGATCTGCTCCAGGCCGTCCACCTCCACCTCGAAGTGCGTGGTGTGGCCCAGCCGCGCCTTGGCCTCCCGGAGGACCGCCGTGAGTTTCGAGGCATCTCCGCCGGTGAGGACCGCAAGGTGGTTGTCCTTGGCGAGCACGGCGTCGGACAGGCCGAAGCGGTGGTTCGCGCCGCCGCCGCAGCGCACGGCGTAGCGTTCCAGCACGCGCAGCCCGGGCGTCGTCTTCCGGGTGTCGGTGATCCGGGCGCCGGTACCGTCCACGAGGGCCACGAACTCCGCCGTTCGGGTGGCGATGGCGCTCAGCCGCTGGACCAGGTTCAGGGCGACGCGTTCGGCCAGGAGCACCGCGCGGGCGTTGCCCCTCACCCTCGCGAGCGGTGTTCCGGCAGCGAAGGAGGACCCGTCCGGAACGAGGAGGTCGACGGCGGCGTCGGGATCGGTCAGCTTCATGGCGGCAGCGAACACTTCTCCGCCGCTGAACACCCCGGGGACCCGGGCGGCCAGCACGGCTGTCGCGCGCGCCTCCGCCGGGATGAGCGTCTGCGAGGTGATGTCCCCGTAGGGTGCGTCCTCCAGAAGGGCGGCGCGCAGCACGGCGTCGACGGCGGCGGCGGGCAGGGTTCCGGCGAGCGCCGAAGGCTGCGCGGGGGCGGCCGGCCCCGCCGCGGTGGGTGCGGTGCCAGCCGTGGGTGCAGTGGCAGCGGTGGGTGCAGTGGGTGCAGTGGCAAGCGGTGCAGTCATGAGGAGATCCTTTGCTTGGGTCGGGATGCGGAGGCATGCCGGTGGCCGGACCTGCCGGCAGTCGAGGTGGGGCGGGCGGGCGCGGCGAGCACCGCGGGACAGGGTGCGGCGCCGCCCTGGCTGTCGGCACGGTAGTGCGCGCCGACGGAGCCGGTCCTCTTTTGCGCCGCTGCCACGAGCAGCTGTGCGGCGAGCAGCAGGTTCCGGTCCTCGTGGGCGGCCCGGTCGAGGCCGGCCCCGGCATCCGCTCTCCCGTGCTCCGCGGGCGGTGCGGCCGCCGCCCACGCGGCGAGCCGGGCCGCGGCGGCGTCGAGATCGGCTCCGGTGCGCAGCACACCGGCGGCGCCGGTCAGCAGGCGCCGCAGGGCGTCCCGGCTGAACGGAACCGTCGACTCCCCGGGCTCCGCGGCAGGGAGTTCATCCCTGGTGCCGGCGACGGCCGCCGGGCCGGTCTCCGGAGCCGCTCCGGCGAGGAAGGCTTCCACCGCGCGGCGGCCGAAGACGAGTCCCTCCAGGAGCGAATTGCTGGCCAGGCGGTTGGCGCCCTGCACCCCGGCGCAGGCCACCTCGCCCGCTGCGTACAGCCCCGGAACTGTGGTGCGGCCCCAAAGGTCGGTGGCCACACCGCCCATCCAGTAGTGCGCCGCCGGAGAGACCGGCAGTGGTTCCGTGGCCCAGTCGTAGCCGGCGGCGCGGGTGGCCGCGCTGATGGTGGGGAAACGCCGGGCCAGGAAGCCAGGTCCGCGGGCCTCCTCAACGCCACGGGCGTCCAGGTAGACCGGGCTGTCCGGCGCTGCGCCGGTGGCGGCCAGATGCAGGGCGATGCTGCGGGAGACGACGTCGCGCGGGGCCAGTTCCGCGTCCGGGTGGTAGTCCGGCAGGAAGCGGTGGCCGGCGGCGTCCAGCAGCACCGCCCCCTCGCCCCGGACCGCTTCGGAAATCAGCAGCGCCGGGGGCCCGCCCGGAACTTCGGCTGCGGCCAGGGTGGTGGGGTGGAACTGAAAGAACTCAAGGTCCCGCACCGCCGCTCCGGCACGCCACGCCAGCGCGAGGCCGTCGGCGGTCGCCACGGAGGGGTTGCTGGTCCGGGCAAACAGCCGGCCTGCGCCGCCGGTGGCCAGCAGGACAGCGTCCGCGGCGAGCTGGCTGCGTTGTCCGCCGGAGGACAGGTAGGCGACGCCGGTCAGGCGCCCGGACAGCGGGTCTGTCAGGAGTTCGGTGGCGAAGGCTCCGGTCTCCACTCGGAGCCGGCCCTGGGCTGCCCGTGCCAGGACGGCCGCCACGAGCCCGCGGGCGATACACGCGCCGGTCGCGTCGCCGCCGGCGTGCAGGATGCGGGGGGCCGAGTGTGCGGCTTCGAGCCCCAGCGCCAGGCCGCCGCCGGGACCCGGGTCGAACTGCACCCCGAACCGCTGCAGCCCGGCGATGTCCCGGACGGCTTCGGTGCACAGGATCCGCACCGCCTCCGGGTCGTTCAGCCCGGCGCCCGCGGCAAGGGTGTCGGCAATGTGGGCCGCCACCGAATCGCCGGGGAAGGCTTCGCCCGGCGACAGGACGGCCGAGACGCCGCCCTGGGCGTAGAAGGTGTTGCTCTGTTCGAGGGTCCCCTTGCTCAGGAGCACCACCTCGACGGCGGAGCTGCCGCCCGGAACATGGGCTGTCCCGGTCTCCACCGCTTCGGAGGCCAGCAGCGCTGCGTACAGTCCGGCGATGCCGCTGCCGATCACCACAAGCCGCCTGGTCACGGCCGCGCCGCCAGCATCCGCTCCAGGGCGACCCGGGCCGGGGCCGCAACGGAGTCCTCGACGGTGATGCGGTTGAGCACCTCACCGCGGACGAGTGCCTCCAGCACCCAGGCGAGGTAGCCCGGGTGGATGCGGTACATCGTGGAGCACGGGCAGATCACCGGGTCCAGGCAGAAGATGGTGTGCTGCGGGTATTCCGCTGCCAGGCGGTTGACCATGTTGATTTCGGTGCCGATCGCAAACGTGGTGGGTTCGGTGGCGGCGGCGATGGCCTTCTTGATGAAGTCGGTTGACCCGGCGGAATCCGCGGCGTCCACGACCTCCATGGGGCATTCCGGGTGCACAATCACCTGGACACCCGGGAAATCCGCGCGGGCCTTCTCGATCTGGCCCACGTTGAAGCGCTTGTGCACGGAGCAGAAGCCGTGCCACAGGATCACCCGGGAATCGAGCAGGGTCTGGTCGTCGTTGCCGCCAAGGTCCTTGCGCGGGTTCCACATCGGCATCTGCTCCAGCGGCACCCCCATGGCCTTGGCAGTGTTGCGGCCCAGGTGCTGGTCCGGGAAGAACAGCACGCGCTGGCCGCGCTCGAACGCCCACTCCAGCACCGTCGAGGCGTTGGAGGAGGTGCAGACGATCCCGCCGCGCTCGCCGCAGAAGCCCTTCAGGGCGGCGGAGGAGTTCATGTAGGTGACCGGGATGACCGGGACCCGTCCATCGGCGTCGGGCTCGGTGCCGAACAGCTCCTCGAGCTGTTCCCAGCACTCGGTGACGGAGTCGATGTCCGCCATGTCCGCCATCGAGCAGCCGGCGGCCAGGTTCGGCAGGATCACGGCCTGGTCCGCGCGGGACAGGATGTCCGCGGTCTCGGCCATGAAGTGCACGCCGCAGAAGACGATGGCCTCGGCATCCGGCCGGGTCAGGGCGGCGTTGGCCAGCTGGAACGAGTCGCCCACGAAGTCTGCGTATTCGACCACCTCGTCGCGCTGGTAAAAGTGGCCCAGGACCACCGCACGGTCCCCCAGGGCGGCCTTCGCGGCCCGGATCCGGGCGTCGAGTTCGGCGTCGCTCGCGAGCTTGTACTCCTCCGGCAGCTGGCCCTGCCGGGGAGTCGACGGGGGGGCGACGTCGGAGACCGAGGCACCCGGCCCGTAGGCCGGTACGCCGGCGAGCGCCTCGGCGAGGTCGTAGTCCCAGGGCCCGCGGGCAAGCGCCGGGCTGCAGGTGGAAGCGACTGTTGCAACGCCCTTGGCGCTGTTGGCGGCCAGGGCGGTGGCCTGTTCGCGCGTGGTCAGCTGGATGGCCGTGTTGACGCTGCTCATGGTGTGCTCCTGTTGTCCGGGTCAAGGCCTGGGCGGCCGGTAAAGCGGTAAAGGCGGGGCGGGCGGTGTTTGCCGCCCTGCAGGTATTGGTCGGTTTCTTCGATCTCGGGCGTGGCTTTGATCTGGCGGCGGAAGTTCGCCGGGTCCAGTTCCCGGTCCAGGACCGCCTCGTAGACCTCCCGCACCTGGGCAAGGGTGAAATACTCGCCGAGCAGGTGGTAGGCAATGGATCCGTAGGCCATCTTGTTGCGCAGCCGCCACAGGGCGTAGTCGATGATCGCGTTGTGGTCGAAGGCCAGCTCGCCGAGCCGGTCGGCCCGGAACCAGCGCACGTTCTCGGATTCGTCCGCGAGGGCCGCCTCGGTCGGCTGGACCAGCGCCCAGTAAACGATCGACACGACGCGTTGGGTCGGCGAGCGGTGCAGGCCGCCGAAGGCGTAGAGCTGCTCGAGGTAGCTGGGCGCGAGTCCCGTGGTCTCCCGCAGGCTCCGGGAGGCGGCATCCTGCAGCGATTCGGAGTGGGTCAGCGGGCCGCCGGGGAGGGCCCACTGACCCTTGAACGGTTCCCGGATCCGGCGCACCAGCGGGATCCAGAGCGTGGGACGTCCGGAACGCTCGCTGGGGCGCAGTGCGAAGATCACGGTGGAGATGGCCAGCGACGGCGGCGCAAGCTGGCGCTCCGAGACGTTGGCTGCTGTCGTGTAAACGGTGATCCACTCCGCATTCTTAGGTTCCCGGCAAGCCGCGGACGGCGCTGCCCGGACAGTTCCGGCCCGGACGGTTCCGGCCCGGACGGTTCCGGCCCGACGCCGGATAGTTATAGTCAAATTGACTAGAACTGATTCTACGGCGTTGCCGCCCGGGGGCAAAATGTGTCGGTCCGGACCCGGCGCACGCCGGCCCGGGCGGAGGCAGACCGGGCGGAGGGCTTGTGGGCGGAGGCCGGCCGGGCGACGGGCTTGTGGGCTCCTTCCGGCGCCGGTATAACTCGAGGCTATGGAAACTGCTGCAGTCGAGGCCGGTTATCTGGGGGCGGCCCAGGCATTCCTGGAGCTGGTCCGGCAGGTGCCCGAAGGCGCCTGGTCCAAACCCGCCCTCGGCGAGTGGGACGTGCGCGGGCTGACAGGCCATGCCAGCCGCGCCCTGACAACTGTGGAAACGTATCTGGCCGCGTCGGCGTCGGGACCGCGGCAGGGCGGCCCGGTCTGCTATTTCCTCACCATCCGGGGAGGGACGTCGCCGGAGGCGATCGCGCTGCGCGGCCGGGAAACCGGGGATGCCCTGGGCCACGACCCGGCCGGAGCCGTCCAGGAACTCGTCCAACGGATCACGGCCCTCGTCCGGAACACCCCCGACGATGCCCTTCTCGCCACCCCGGCCGGAACGATGACCCTCGTCGACTACCTCCCGACGCGCACCTTCGAGCTGGCCGTCCACGGCCTGGATCTGGCGCGTGCCCTGGGGCTCCCGACGCCGGCGTCGTTGGGCCCGGGCATCGCGGCGTCGCTGGAGCTCGCCGGGGCCATCGGTGCACGGCTGCCGACCGCCGGGGACCTGCTGCTCCTGCTCACCGGCCGGACCGGCCTGCCCGGCGGCTTGAGCGTGGTCTAGCTCCGGCCCTTGGCCGCGGCTTCCAGGAGTGGCAGCGTGCGGCCCTGGAAATGGGTGTTGAGCACGATCACCGAGGAGGAACGCAGCACGGTCCGGGTGGCGATCATGGCATCCAGAACCCGCTGCAGGTCCGGGTTGGAACGGGCGGCGATGCGGGCCATCAGGTCCGAGCTGCCGGAGACGGTGTGGATCTCGATCAGTTCCGGGATCGCCGCCAGGGCCTCCACGACGGCGTCGTGCCCCAGGTCCTGGTTGATCGTCAGGGAACAGAAAGCGACCACGGGAAAGCCGAAGCGGGCCGGATCCGGCTGGGGCACCCATGAGCCGATCACACCACGGTCCTGCATCCGGTCCAGCCGCGACTGGACGGTGGCGCGGGCGATGTTCAACACCCGCGAGGCCTCCAGGACCGAAGCACGCGGGGAATCCGTGAAGAATCGAACAATTTTCGCGTCCAGAGCATCAATGTCCATCGAATTTCCCTCCTGAAGGAGTTCCAGGCCGACAAACCGCCGTCAAGACTCCCGTTTTGGTAACAAACTGCCACCATACTCCCACGCCCTGAACCGCCGACAGCCCGAGGCTGCGGCTCAAAGACGGTAAATTCAAGAGGTCCCATAAGGACCCCCGATCCAAACCACAAGAAGGTTCGCCAAATGACAATGAAGTCCACCGCGGAGCGCCCGGCCCTGGAACTTGGCCACACCATGAAGCCCCGCCAGCTCACCATGATGGGACTGGGCAGCGCGATCGGCGCCGGCCTGTTCCTCGGCTCGGGGGCGGGGATCCAGGCCGCCGGACCGGCCGTCCTGATCTCCTACCTCGTTGCCGGAACGCTGATCATCCTCGTCATGTGGGCCCTCGGCGAGATGGCCGCCGCCCATCCGAACAGCGGCGCCTTCTCCGTCTACGCCCAAAAGGCCATGGGCCAGACCGCCGGCGCGACCGTCGGCTGGCTCTGGTGGCTGCAACTCGTCGTCGTCATCGCGGCCGAGGCCCTCGGTGCCGCCGGGCTCCTGTTCAGCGTCTGGCCGGTGATCCCCGTCTGGGGGCTGTCGCTGATCTTCATGGTGGTCTTCACCGCCATCAACCTCGCCGGGGTGAAGAACTTCGGCGAGTTCGAGTTCTGGTTCGCCATCCTCAAGGTGGCCGCCATTGTGATCTTCCTGGCCATCGGCGCCGCCCTGCTGCTGGGCTGGCTGCCGGACGTCCCCTCCCCCGGCCTGGCCAACATCGCCTCCGACTTCGCCCCCGCAGGCCTGGGCGGCATTGCCACCGCCCTGTTCGTCGTGATCTTCGCCTTCGGCGGCACCGAGATCGTCAGCGTGGCCGCCGCCGAGACCGAGAATCCGGAGCACAGCGTCGGCCAGGCGATCCGCACGGTGGTCTGGCGGATCCTGGTGTTCTACATCGGCTCCGTCTTCGTCATCGCCGCCGTCCTTCCGTCCACCTCTGAGGCATTGGCGTCGCCGTTCGCGGGCGTCCTCGACATGGCCCGCATCCCGGGGGCGAGTACGGCGATCACGCTGGTGGCCGTGGTGGCGCTGCTCTCGGCCCTGAACGCAAACCTTTACGGCGCCTCCCGCATGGTCTTTTCACTGTCCGAGCGCGGCGAGGCCCCGCGGATCCTGTCGCGGCTCACCACGGCCCGTGTCCCCGCGGTCGCCGTCGGCGTCTCCGTGGCCTTCGGCTTCCTCGCCACCGTGCTCGAATTGCTCTTCCCGGAGCAGATCCTGCCGGCCCTGTTCCAGCTCGTCGGCTCCACCTGCCTCATGGTGTGGGGCACGGCCCTGGTATCCCAGCTGATTCTCCGGCGCCGCGCGGACCGCGACGGCACCGTGCTGCCGCTGCGGATGAAGGGATTTCCCGGGCTGACCATCTTCGGGCTCGTGCTCCTGGCGCTCATCTTCGCCGTCGGCTTCAGCAACCCGGACAGCAGCCGGCAGCTCTTCAGCACCCTGGCCCTGGTCGCCGGGATCGCGGCGGCGTGCTGGATCGGCGCCCGGCTGACCCGCTCCCGCCAGGCCGCAGAAGGCGCAGGCCGCGGCGAGGCGGCGGACCTGAGGAAGTAGCGCCTGAGCCAGCAGAGCCTCAACGAAGAGCACCGGCCAGACTGCACAAACTGTAAAGCCGCACGGCGGTGCGCCCGGCAATGTTGTGCAGTCTGGTCAGCGTTTTCCGCGCTGATTGCCCAGCCCGGTCCCCGTGACTAGGGTCACAGGCATGGACACACTTACTCCCGTGGCTTCCGGCGACGCTGCCGGACCGCTTACTCCGGCCCAGCTCCGCGAGCTTTATTCGCTGATGGTGGCTGTCCGCCACCTCGACACCTCGGCCATCGCCTGGCAGCGGCAGGGCATTATCCCGGGCTACGCGCCGGAGTTCGGCCAGGAGGCCGCCCAGGTGGGCAGTGGCTACGCCGTGGACACCGGTCGCGACTTCGTCTTCCCCACCTACCGCGAGATGGGCGTCGCCCGGACCATGGGCGTGGACATGGTGGCCTACATGTCCACCCACAAGGCCACCTGGCACGGCGGCCTCTATGACCCGCTGAAGTCCCGGCTCGCCCCGATCCAGGCCGTCGTGGCCGGTTCGGTGCTGCACGCCGTCGGCTGGGCGCACGGCCAGACGCTCGCCGCCGCAGCCGGCGCCGACGGTGCAGCCGCCGGCGGCGGGTCCGGCGTCGCACTGACGTACTTCGGCGACGGCGCCTCCTCGCAGGGCGACGTCCACGAGGCGATGAACTTCGCGGCCGTGATGAAGGCGCCCGTGGTGTTCTTTGTCCAGAACAACGGCTGGGCCATTTCGGTTCCCACCGAACGCCAGGTGGCCGGCGGCTCGGTTGCCGCCCGCGCCGCCGGCTACGGCATGCCCGCCCTGCAGATCGACGGCGACGACGTCGTCGCCGTCGTCGAGGCGACCCGCCGCGCTTTTGCGCACGCCCGGGCCGGCAACGGCCCCGTGCTCATCGAGGCAATGACCTACCGGCGCGGCCCGCACTCCACCTCCGATGACCCCGGGCGCTACCGCTCCCTGGACGAGGAACGCGACGGCGCGGGCGCGGACCCGCTGGAGCGCTTCCGGCAGCGGCTGCTGGCGGACGGCATCGGCGACGACGAGTTCTTCGCCGGAGCCCTGGCCGCTGCAAGGGCCGAGGAGGAGCAGATCCGCACCGGCCTCCAGGCCCTCGAGTCCCGCCCCGGCGCGGAAATGTTTGACCTGGTGTTCCAGGAAACCACCCCTGCCCTGCAGGCCCAGGCCGCCAGCTGGCGCGAGGAGTCCGAACATGTCTAACTCGATTCTCGAAGGCGGGCGCGCCGCAAGTCAGAGCACCGCAGGTCAGGGCTCTGCAGGTCAGAGCGCCGCTGCTGAGCCCGGCACCGCGCCGGGCGCCCCGGCGGCCACCGCGGTGCTGTCCATGCAGCAGGCGCTGAACCGGGCGCTCGACGAGGTGCTCGCAGAGAACCCCAAGGCCGTCATCTTCGGCGAGGACTGCGGCCGGCTTGGCGGCGTCTTCCGCATCACCGACGGGCTGCAGGCCAAGCACGGCGAGCAGCGCGTTTTCGATACCCCGCTGGCGGAGTCCGGCATCCTCGGCATGTCCGTGGGGCTGGCGATGGCGGGCTTCCACCCCATTCCCGAGGTCCAGTTCGACGGTTTCGCCTACCCGGCCATCAACCAGATCGTCTGCCAGATCGCGCGGATGAACTACCGCAGCCGGGGCACCCTGCCGATGCCCATCACGCTCCGGGTCCCGAGTTTCGGCGGCATCCGCGCCCCCGAACACCACGGCGAGAGTCTCGAGGCGCTCTTCGCGCACGTCCCCGGCCTCAAAGTCGTCGCGCCGTCGAACCCGCACGAGGCTTACCACCTGCTCAAGTACGCCGCCACCCGGCCGGACCCGGTGATCTTTATGGAGCCGAAGTCGCGCTACTGGCAAAAGGGCGACGTCGCCCCGGAACACGGCGGCTCCCCCACCGGGGCCAAGGTTCAGCGCGAGGGACGCCACCTCACGCTCGTGGCCTGGGGCGCGATGGTGGCGCGCTGCCTGCAGGTGGCCGAGCTTGCGGCCGAGGACGGGATCGACATTGAAGTCCTGGACCTGCGCTGGCTCAAGCCGATCGACGCCGACGCGCTGGCCACCTCCGTGCGCAAGACGCGCCGCGCCGTCGTCGTCCACGAGGCACCGCTGACGTCCGGCCTCGGTGCCGAAGTGGCGCAGCTGATCACGCAGAGCTGCTTCGACACCCTCAAGGCGCCGGTGGAGCGCGTCACCGGCTTCGACGTCCCGTACCCCTCGGGCGACCTGGAAGACGAATACATCCCGAACATTGACCGGATCCTCTTCGGGACCCAGCGAGTATTGGAGTACCGACGTGGCTGAAATTTCCTTTCCGCTCCCCGACCTGGGCGAGGGCCTGATCGAGGCGACCGTGCTGGAATGGCTGGTTGCACCGGGCGACCAGGTGGAACGCAACCAGCCGCTCGTGGAGGTCGAAACCACCAAATCGGCGGTTGAATTGCCCAGCCCGCAGGCAGGTAAGGTAGTGCGTATCCACGGCGGGCCCGGCGACAGGATCAATGTCGGCGAGCCCCTGATTGTGTTTGAGGTGCCGGACAACACCGCCGGCATCGTGGGCACCGTCCCGAGGGAAGAGGCACCGACGCGCCGGGTCCGCCTGAGCGCCGTACTTGATGAGGACTGACACCATGAGCGGCAGACACACCGGCGACCGGCACTCCCACACCGTTGAGGGCACCGACCCCCAGCTGTTCGTCGGGGTGCACGAACCCAGGGACGACGCCGGGCTGCGTCCGGTGCTGCTGCTGCACGGATTCTCCTCGTCCGCCAAGCTCAACTGGGAAGACAGCGGCTGGATCAGTGCCCTGCTGGACGCCGGCCGCCATGTCATCACCGTGGACCTGCCCGGACACGGCCGCAGCGGCGCTCCGGAGGACATGGACTCCTATTCCCCCAGCCGGATCCGCGCGGACCTGCTCCAGATCGCGTTCGACGCCGGAGCCCGGCCCCTGCGCGACGGTGACCCGACCAGCGGGCTCGATGTGATCGGCTACTCCCTGGGCTCCCGGCTCGGCTGGGAATTCGGGGCGACCCAGCACGAGCTGGTCCACAGACTGGTCCTCGGCGGCCTCAACGTCGCCGACCCCCTGGCCGAGTTCGATCTCGTCGCCGCCCAGCGCTACCTCGCCGACGGCACGCCGATCGCCGACGCATCCACCGCGGGGCTGCTCAAGATGGCCATGCTGCTGCCGGGCAACAACATCTTCGCCCTGCTGACCCTCGTGGAGGCCATCAAGGGCGAGCCGTTCGATCCCGCCGAGGCCGTGCCGCACATGCCGGTCCTGCTGGTGGCCGGGGAAAACGACGAGCGTGCCGGTTCGCTGCCGGATCTCGCCGCGCTTGCCAGCAAGGCCGGGGGCATGGTCGAACAGCTTGTGCTTCCGGGCCGCAACCACACCAACGCCATCACCAGCCGCGCCTTCAAGCAGGGGGCCATCAGCTTCCTGGGCGTCTGAGCCGAACGGCAGCCCGGGCTGCATCCCGGACCGCGGAAGAGGGACCGATGGGCATGCGCTTCACCGACCGCGAACAGGCAGGCAGGCTGCTGGCCGGCGCCCTCCGGCAGTTCCGCGGCCGGCCGGACGCCAGCATCTTCGGCCTGGCCCGGGGCGGCGTGCCCGTCGCGGCCGCGGCCGCGGAACCTCTCGGGCTGGCGTTCGCCGCTCTCCCGGTGCGCAAGCTCGGCATCCCGGGCCATGAGGAGACAGCCTTCGGCGCGCTCGCCTGGTCCGGCGGCCAGGTGGTGCGCGTGCTGAACCGTTCGTTCGTGGACCAGCTCCTGCAGCTCGGGATCCGGCCCGCGGCCCTGGCTGAGGTGGAGCACCGGGAACGCACTGAGCTGGAACGCCGGGCGGAGGCGTACCCGGGGCCCGGGCCGGACGTCCACGGCAGGACGGTCATCCTGGCCGACGACGGCATGGCCACCGGGGCCACCATGAGGGCCGCCGTCGAAGCCGTCCGCGGAGCCGGCGCCGCCAGCATCGTCGTCGCGGTCCCCGTCGCCTCGCTCTATGCGCAGGACTCGCTGCAGGACACCGCCGACGCCGTCCTGAGCCTTCATATCCCGGGCGGGTTCCGCGCCGTCGGCAGCTACTACCGGACGTTCCCCCAGGTGACGGACGGCGACGTCGTCCGTCTGCTCAACGCGCAGCAGCCCTAAGCCGGCGACCGGAAAGGGCACGGACCGGAAAGGGCACGGACCACTGGTCCGTGCCCTTCCCGGTGTTCAGCTGGAGTGCTGTTGCCGCGGCCGGCCTAGTGGTGGCTGCTGACGCCGAGGGGGTTGCCCCTGGTTTCCTTGGCCAGGAGAACGCCGACGGCGGAGATGACGCAGAGGACCATGATGTAGATACCGATGGATCCGGTCCACTTGGTGCTCTGCAGCAGGGCCTCCGCGATGGTGGCCGCGAAGGCGCCGCCGAGGATGGCGCCGAAGGCGTAGCCGATCGAGATGCCGGAGTAGCGCACGTTCGCCGGGAACATCTCGGCGTACATGGCGGACATCGGGCCGTAGGACAGGCCCAGGCCGATGGTGAGGACGAACAGCGCGACGCCGTAGAGCACGATGTCCGTGGTGTCGATCAGGGCGAACATCGGGATCATCCAGGCGAAGACGATGGCGTAGCCGATCAGGAAGGTCTTGACCCGGCCGATCTTGTCCGAGAGCCAGCCGCCGACCAGCGTGAAGATCAGCCAGCCGAAGGATGCCAGCGTGGTGGCGAGCAGGATCTGCGGGGTGGGCATCTTCAGGGTTCTGGTGGCGTAGGAGATGAAGAAGGCGATCAGCAGGTAGCCGGCGGCGTTGTTACCGACGAAGATCATCGTCGAGTAGAGGACTGCCTTCTTGTGCTTCCGGATCAGCTCACCGAGGGGAGCCTTGCTTTCCTCCTTGCGGGCGGCCATCTCCTTGAAGACGGGGCTCTCGGCGACGGCACGGCGGATCAGGTAACCGACCACGATCAGGACGATGGAGAGCAGGAACGGCACCCGCCAGCCCCAGGAGGCGAAGTCTTCCTTGGACATGCTGGAGTTGAGGAAAAAGAGCAGGCCGGTGGCCAGGATCATGCCGACCGGAACACCGATCTGCGGGTAGGCGCCGAAGAGGCCGCGCTTGCTCTTGGGTGCGTGCTCCACGGCCATCAGGGCGGCACCGCCCCATTCGCCGCCGGCGGAGAAGCCCTGGATGATGCGGAGCGTGATCAGCAGAATCGGGGCCCAGACGCCGATCTGGGCGTAGGTCGGCAGCATGCCGATCAGGGCCGTCGCGGCACCCATCATGATCAGGGTGAAGACCAGCATGGCCTTGCGTCCGAGGCGGTCACCCAGGTGGCCGGCGATGATGGCGCCGAGCGGGCGGAACAGGAAGCTGATGCCGATGAGGGCGAACGACAGGATCTGCGCCAGGCCCGGATTGGAAGCGTTCAGCGGTGCCAGGAACAGCGGCGACAGCAGCGTTCCGGTCAACTGGGCGAAGATGAAGAAGTCGTACCACTCGATGGTGGTTCCGACCAGCGTCCCGGCGAGGACCTTGCGTTCCTCATGCTTGCTGCTGGGGCCGGCCTCGGAATCGACGGTTGAAGCTGCGGTCATTGAAACTCCGTTGCTGGGGGCAGCGGTACTGCCCGGGGTGGGTGCATGCGAATAACTGAATGCCTCGGGATTACTGATCGAACGGTCAGTTAGTATCAAGGATCATACTATGAATGGTGTGATAAAGCACACACCGGTGTAAAAGGGCTTCGCGGCCGGCATTCAGAACCGCGAAGCCCGGGCTTTCGGGCCGGGTTGTGGGGCTTCCGGCCGGGTTTTCCGGTCAGTCTTCGCGGGCGAGCAGCTCGCGGACCCGGGCCCGGACGGGCTCCCGGTCATAGCTGTTCACCATCGCGCCCGCCATCCGCACCGGGTCGCCGAAGAAGAAGTATTCGTAGAGCGACTGGCGGCCGGAAAAACCGGAAATTGAGGCGTCGAAGGCCAGTTTGAACAGCCGGACGCGTTCGGGTCCGGTGAGGGTCTTGCCCTGCAGATACATCTCGATGTCCGCCCGGGCCGCACTGTTGACGTCCGCCTCGCCGGGCAGCGCCATCAGCCCTGAGGCGGAGAATTTCCGGATAATCTGCGGGAAGCGCTGGGCGACCTTCGGGTACCAGTTACGGGCGGCGTTCAGGGTTGACCACTTCGGCAGCATCACCCCGGCATCATTGGGTCGCGCGTCGGCCTCTGAGGCCCGGACCAGCGCTTTGCCGATTTCGACGTAGATAATGAGTTCGGCAATGTCCTCCTGGATGTGCTGGAAGCCGTCGATGCCGATCGAGTCCGCGAGCTCGGAGGCCAGGCCGAGGAAGAACTCGCTCTTGGCGATGGTGCGGGTGACCACCTGGTGCGTCATGAGCGCGCCGGCGCCGGTCTCTGTATAGAAGGCGTTACAGAGCTGCGGGTTGCCGAGCATGAAGATGCGCTCGCTTGGCACAAATACGTTGTCGAAGATTGCGACGGCGTCCATCTCCTCATAGCGCGAGGCCAGCGGCTCATCGTGGGAGCTGCCGCCGTTGTACAGCGAGGTGCGGCAGAGGTAGCGCAGGCCCGGCGCATCGTTGGGGATGGCAAACGCGAAGGAGTAGGGCGCATCCTCCGGAGTGCCGCGGAGCACAGTGGACGGGAAAACGAGGAGTTCATCGGCAATCGGCGCGATGGTGGCCAGCATGCGGGCGCCGCTGATCACGATGCCGTCCTCCCGCTCCTCGACGATGTGCGCCGACAGCTGCCCGCCCATCTGCTCGGAGCCGGAGACGGAGCGGTTGACCTGCGGCGGGATCAGCGTATGTGTGGCGAGGACGTCATTTTCGCGCGCCCATTCATAGTAGTTGCGGATATTTTCGCCGAATTTGGGATCGGCCTGCGCGAACCATTTCTCCGCAGTACTGAGCGCGGTCAGCGAGGAGTTCATGTAGTCGCCCGATCGGCCCAGGAAGCCGTTGGAGGACTCGGCCCAGGTGGAGATGGCGCGGCGGCGGCGCTCCAGGTCCTCCACGGTCCGGGGCACCAGGAAGGAGGCATTCACGAGATCGCCGGTGCTGGGCGAGGAATAAGTCAGCGCCTCCTGGTACTTGGGGTCATGCTGCATGTCGAAGAGCCGGGCGTAGGACCGCGCGACGTTGCGGAAGGCAGGGTGCTCGGCGATCTTCTCGCTGACCACCTCGCCGTCGATCACCACGTGCGGCGTCATCGCGTTGAGCTTGTCCAGGTACTGCTGGCCGGTACGGATACCCATGGTTGTTTCTCCAGTCGTCTTTGAGCTGTCCTCGGGAAAGCGGTGCGGTCTTAGAGCAGGTCTTCCATCCCCAGCTGGCTCTCCGGGATGGTGGTGAAAGTGCTGTTGGCGAAGGCCAGGGCGTCGCCGTTGCGGTAGTTGAAGTCGACCACTTCGCCGATGTACAGGGTGTGGTCCCCGCCGTCGTAGGCCGCCCAGGGCTTGCATTCAAAGTAGGCGAGCACATTGGACAGACGCGGCGCGGTCTCGCCTTCGACCCAGAGGGGTTCGGGGCCGGGACGTCCGGCGAAGTGCATGGCCAGCTGGCGCTGCTCGGCGCCGAGGATGTTCACGGTGAAGGGCCGGCCGGCGAGCTCGTCGTGGGCCTTGGTGGTGCGGGCGATACTCACGAGCACGAGCGGAGGATCCATCGACACCGAGGTGAAGGAGTTCACGGTGATGCCGTGGCGTTTGGTGACGCCGTCGAACGTCACGATCGCCACGCCGGTGGCGAACCGGCCCAGGCTTCCGCGGAAGTGGTGGGCCCGGTGTGCTGAGGTGCGGCCCGGAACAACCGGAACGGCCTCGGTGCGGGGCTTGGCAATCATCGTTGATCCCTTGCGTTGGATGATGTTTCGTGGCCTGGACGTCCCAGCCGGGCCCTATATCAAGCTGGCAATCTGTTCTATAATCGAACATGTAATTCCCATATAGAACGCTAGCGCAGTGTGAACCGGAGCACAAGGGGTGCCGCGGTGAGCCGGCGCCGCGACCGCTTCCACCTAGGATGGACCCCATGACCCCGACCGCCGCCAGCGCCCAGGCCTCCCCTTCCCAGACGCTGTCCCGCGGCATCCGCGCCCTGGAGATCCTCGCCGAAGCGCAGCAGCCCCTGACCATTGCCGAACTTGCCGACGCGCTGGGCGTCCACCGCTCTGTGGCCTACCGCATCCTCCGCACCCTGGAGGACCACTCCCTGCTGGTACGCGACGACGGCGGCCGGGTCCAGCCCGGCCCCGGCCTGGCCGTGCTGGCCCGCGGAGTTTCGCGCAGCCTGCAGACAGCCGCGCTTCCGGAGCTGACCCAGCTCGCCAATGCGCTCACGATGAGCGCCTTCGTGGCCGTTTGGGACCACGCGGAGTGCGTCACGCTGGTCACCGTCGATCCGCGGCACACCGGGCCCACCGTGGTGCAGCATCCCGGCTCGCGGCATCCGATCAGCGCCGGTGCCCCCGGCATCGCCATCCAGTCCGCGTTCTCCGAGCAGGAATGGCACGACGCGGCGCCCGGTATCCCGTACCGCGCCGAGGCCGCCGAAGCCCGGCGCCGGGGCTATGCCGCCAGCCACGATGAGGTGATCGCCGGGGTCTCCTCGCTGGCCGTGCCACTCCGGGTTCCGGGCGGACGCCCGGCAGCCCTCGCCGTCGTCTACATCCGCGCGGCCCAGGATGCCAAGGACGTTGCCGCGGCACTGGCCGCGAGCGCGGAGCGGATCGAGGGCCAGCTGGGCTGACAGGACCGGCCCGCGCTCCGATGCCCTTTCACTTGATGTCGTTCCGGGGCCCTGGAGGCAACCAGGAGTGATGGCGCATCCGGGGTCAGGCAGGGTCCGCCGACGTCATTTGCTTCCGGTGGAGGACGACGGCGGCGGCGGCGCCCAGCAGGAACAGCGCCGAGGCGGCGCAGACCGGGACGAGGAAGGCCGTGGAGTAGCCGTGGTTTTGCGCGAGCTGCCCGGCGATGGCGGATCCGAGGGCGGTGCCGGCGACGATGCCGCTGGCCAGCGCCGTCATGACCGTGCCGAGCCTGCCGGCCGGGGCGACGATGCCGCCGATGGCGAAGACGGTGACCATCAGCGGGCCGACGGGCAGGCCCAGCACCAGCAGCACCAGGATCATGGGCAGCGCGGCCGAGGGCAGCAGCAGCAGCAATGCGAGGGCGGCCATCAGCGCCGCGCAGGCCAGCCAGCGGGCGTTCACCGTGAACCGCTGCGGCCAGTAGGCGACCGAGAGGGCGGCCGCGGCCGAGCTCAGGCCCATCACGGCGTACAGCAGCCCGGCCAGCTCGGAGGTGGCAAAGCCGGCGGCGAACGAACTGAGCGCGGTCTGTGTGGAACCGAAGAACGTGCCCATGCAGACCATGGCCAGCACCGGCAGCGCGACGGCGGCAAACGCCCCCGCCCGCTGACCGGCCGGCAAGGCGCTCCGGCGCTGTTTCTCTTCCGCCGCAGCGACCGCGGTCCGCGCCGGCGTCCGGATCACCGCGCGGTGCGTCGGGTGCACGGCGAAGGCCGGTACCAGGGTGATGGTCAGCGCGGCGGCAAGGGCCAGCGGCAGCCAGGGGGCGAAGAGGCTGGCAATGATTCCGACCAGCGCCGGGCCCAGCACGAAGGTCAGCTCGTCGGCCGTGCCTTCGTAGGAGAGGGCCGTGTCCAGATCCGCGGTGTTGGCTCCGCGTCCGCCCCGGGAGGTGAGGGCCATCCAACGGACCCGCGCCAGGGGACCGACCTGCGGGCAGCTCGCACCGGCCACGAACGCGGCCGCCAGCACGGGCCCGGCAGCGGCTAGGTCCTGTCCGCCGGGGATCAGGTGGGCGGCGAGAATCAGGGCGATGACCGCGACGGTGTTGAAGACCGCGGCAAACACCAGTACCGGGCGCTGGCCCAGCCGGTCCGCGAGCGCGCCGAGAACGGGCGCACCCAGGGCGGAGCCGATGCCGACCGCGCCGGCCGACACGCCGCCGACGGCGTAGGAGCTGGTGACAGCCGTGACCAGGGTGAGGGCGCCGATCGTCAGCATGGCGAGGGGAAGTCGGGCAAAGAGTCCCAGCGGGATGAAGCTCCGCCCTGCCAGCAGCGGTAGCCGGGCGAAGCGGCCGGTCCGGCGCGCGGAGAGCCTCCGGCGCGGGGAGCCGGACTCGGCGGGTGAGGCGGTGTCGGCGGCTACGGGCGCCGGCACGGCGGGTTGCTGGGACACGGGCGCCGAAACGGGCGCCAGGGAAGACGTTGAAGGATTCATGATTCCGGGTTCACTCAATGGTGCGCATCGTCCCTCCTCCCGATGCACGCGACCCGGTAACTATCCGAGTATAGCCAAATCCGCGGACTTCACAGCAGGGCGTCGTCGGAGATATGCAGGGTGGAGCCGTTGCGTTGCTTGACCACCTGCAACTGGGTGCCGATGCGCTGTTTCATTTCCGCCACGTGGCTCACGAGCCCGACCACGCGGCCGCCATCCCGGAGCCCCTCGAGGGCGTCCATGACCTGCTCCAGAGCCTGTTCATCGAGGCTGCCGAATCCCTCGTCGACGAAGAGGGTCTCGATGTCCACACCGCCGGACTCCTGTTGCACGACGTCCGCCAGGCCGAGGGCCAGGGCGAGCGACGCCATGAACGACTCGCCCCCGGAGAGCGTCGCGGTGTCCCGGCGCTGTCCGGTCCACTCGTCCACCACTTCCAGCCCCAGACCGGATTTGGCCCCGCGGGCTGCCTTTGCGTCCGTGTGCTGCAGGGTGTAGCGGCCGTCGCTCATGCCGATCAGCCGCTCCGAGGCGGCCACTGCCACCTGTTCGAGCCGGGCTGCCAGCACATAGCTGTTCAGGCTCATGCGGTAGTTGTTCTCTCCCCCACCCCGCGCGGCCTCGGCAACGGCGTTCAGCAGCGCAGCCCGCGCACGCGGCTCCCTGCCGGCCGCTGCCAGCCGCGCAAAGTCGGCGGCGGTCCTGCCCAGGGTACGGCGGGATTTCTCCGCGAGGCCTGCGGCGAGGGCGGCTTCCCGGGCCGAGCGTTCCGCCGTTGCTGCCGCCGCGCGGAGCTGCTCCAGAACCGTCTCCTCGAGGGGGGCCACCGTTTCCAGTTCCGTGGCGGCCAGCACCAGTTCCGCACTGGCGAAGAGCTCCTGGATCCGGGCTGCCTCGTCCTGCCCGGCACGGACGGCAGCTTCCAGCGCCGCCGCATCCGTTGCGCGGAGCAGCACGGCCCGCGCCTCCTCGGCGGACTCGAAGCCGGTGCCCGGAAGGGCACGCTCCAACTGCTCCCGCGCATCCGCGGCGCGGGTCCCGGCCTGTTCCAGCCTGGTCCGCGCCGCGTCGGCCCGTTCCAGGACGGCGGTCGTGGCGCCCAGCGCTGCCATCCGCCCGGCGAGGACCGGGTGCCCGGCGCGCAATTTGTCGAGTGCCTGTTCGAGGGAGTCGACCTGTTCCTGCACTTCGGTGATCGTGGACTCCGTCCGGGCGATGCGGGACGTCGAGTCCGCCAGCGCCTGCTCGGCGCCGGCGATCTCCTCTTCCAACCTGGCGTGCCGGGCGCGGTTGACGGCAAGCTCCTCCGCCGCACGGCGGGCTTCGGCGGCGCGTTCCCTGGCCCGGGTGGCCTCCATGCTGGCGGTCTCTATGGCGATGTGTCCGCCCTGGGCCGCCAGGACGGCGACTTCCTGCTGGGCGTCCGATAGTTCGCGTTCGAGCCCGGCGAGGGCAGCCTCGGCCACCTCGCACTCCAGCTGCGCTGACTGTTCGGCCTCGGCCACGGTCAGGGCGGAAGCCGCGGCCGGGGCGGGGACCGGATGCTCGGGGCTGCCGCAGACCGGGCACGGGACGCCGCGCCGCAGTTGTGCGGCCAGCTCGGCGGCGGCGTTGGCGAGCCTTTCCTCGCGCAGGTCCAACCAGCGCTGGCGCCGGTCCTGGTATTCCTCCCGGGCGCTGCCGTGGCGTTGCTCCACGATGCCGCAGGCCTTCAGGGCTGCGGCATGGCGCCGGACCAGGACAACGAGTTCCTCCGCGGCGGCTGCCTCCTTGGTCCGCAGCTGGACCTCGGCGGCGAGCGCCTCGAGCGGACGCAACCCGGCGAGCAGCGTCTCGGATTCGTTCCGCAGTGCGGCGAGGGCCGCAGCTCCGGACGTCCGTCCGGCTTCCAGCTGTGCCGCGGTCCCTCGAAGCTGGCGGGTGCGGCCCCGCAGCCCGGCGAGTCGTGCTTCATCCGGCAGCCGCTCTTCGAGCACCGCAGCCAGGGACCGCAGTCCCCGGAGTGCCGAATGCAGGGCTTCGCCGTCCACCGTGGCGCTGTCGGTCCGACCGCCGCCCGTCACGGGGTTTCCGGCGAACAAGCCAAGGGCCGGGTCCGCAGTCCCGGTCCCCAGCGCGGCGAGTTCGGGGTCGGTGAGGGCTGCGGCTCGAAGTTCTTCCGTGGCTGCCGCCATGGCAGCCGCTGCTAGTTCCTCGGCTGCCGCGGAACTGGCCACCGCCTGCAACTGTCCGCCGAGCACTTCGGCCTTCCGGTGCAGTCCCAATTGCCGGCTCTTCGCCTCGAGTTCGGGCGCGGCAGCCGCCGCCTCGGAGCGGCGGCGTTCGGCGGCGGCCAGTTTGGCCTGGCGGGCCGCGCGCGCCGTCGCGGTGTCCCGGGCGGAGAGGTGTTCGGCCCGCAGCAGTTCCGCCACCAGCGCGGCCGTCTGGCGTTCCTCCGCGACCGTGGCGGCAGTTCCCTCGAGCCAGGACAGGAAGGCCTCGGCGTCAGTCCGGTCGGGAGCGTCCGAGATGTCGAGCTCAAGCGCGTCTGTTTCGGCTTCAGCCTGGGCCAGCAGCACGTCGAGTTTCTGGTTGAGGGCGGCGACCTCGGCCGCGGCGGCCTTCGCCTTGCGTCCGAGCTCCAGCTCTACGGCCTCGAACCGCTGGGTGCCGAACAGGCTCTGGAGCAGCTCGAGCCGGTCGGAGGCCTTGGACCGGAGGAAGGCCGCAAAGTCGCCCTGCGGCAGCATGACCACGCGAGTGAACTGGTCCCGGTTCATGCCCAGGACGTCGGTGATCTCGGCGCCGGCCTCGTCATTGCGGCCCGATTTTTCAATCCACTCGCCATTGACGCGCTCGCGCAGCACCGTGTTGGCCTGCTGGACGGTGAATCCGTTCTTGCCGCGGGCGCTGGGCTTGTCCCACGCGGGCGAGCGGGAAACCTCGAAGTGCCGGCCGCGGGCGGAAAACTCGCACGTGACACGGGGCTCGGCGGCCGCCACGGCATGGTCGCTACGCAGCCGCTTGCCGTCCTGCCGGGCACCGGGCACCGAGCCGTAGAGGGCGAAGCAGACTGCGTCCAGGACGCTGGTCTTGCCGGCACCGGTGGGGCCGTTGAGGAGGAACAGGCCGTGCGTGCTCAGGCGGTCGAAGTCAATATGTTCGGTTCCGGCGAAGGGGCCGAAGGCTGAGATCTCGAGGCGGTGGATCCTCACAGGGACACCCCTTCCAGTCGCACGGCTTCCAGGGCGTCGGCAAGGACGGCAGATTCGGCGTCGTCGGCGCCGCGGCCGCGGACGTGTTCCAGGAAGCCGCAGCAGACGGACAGATCGTCGTCGGCTGCAGCGAGCCGGCTGCTGTAGCTGGCCTTGGCGGCGGCGCCGGCACCGTCCGGGTCGAATCCCAGCACCAGGGTGTCGGGGAAGCGGGCACGCAGCCGCTCCATGGCCTGCGCCGGGCGCTGGGCGTCGGTCAGCGTGATCTGGCAATAGGCGCCTTCGGCCCAGGCGAAATCTTCGGCCGAGAGAAGCTCGTCGAGTTTTCCGCGCAGCACGGCAAGGGTTCGCGGCGCTTCCCACAGCACTTCGCGGACCTCGCCGATTCCGGCGGCGTCCACCTCCACGAGCCAGCTGCCCTTCTTGTGTTTGGCCTCGGAGAAGGAGTAGGCGAGCGGCGATCCGGAGTACCGCACGGTGGACGACAGTTCCTGCCGGCCGTGCAGGTGGCCCAGGGCCGTGTAATCGAAGCCGTCGAAGAGATCGAGCGGGACGGCGCCCACGCCGCCGATGCTCAGGTCCCGTTCGCTGTCCGAGCTGATGCCCCCGCTGGCGAAGGTATGCGCCAGGACGACGGAGTGGACGGTCCCGGTGGCGGCGCGGGCGGCGAGGTCGGTCCGGATACGGGCGGTGGCGGCCCGTGTCACCTCGAAGTGGCTGGCGGTTTCGACGCCGAGCTGTTCTGCGACCAGCCGGGGTTCCAGCCAGGGGATGCCGTAGACCGCCAGCACCGGGCCGGCGCCGGGGTCCGCACCGGCGGCGCTGTCAGCGCCGCCGTCGAGCGGGAACATCACGGGGGTGTCCAGATCGGCCAGCCGGGTGCGCAGATGCACTCCCCCGCGCTCCAGGAGCCTCGAAGCGAAGCCCAGCCGGATGGCGGAATCGTGATTGCCGCTGGTAAGAACCACCTGGGCGCCGGCACCGGTCAGCCGGACGAGGGCGTCGTCGAGCAAGCCCACCACGTCGACGCCGGGCAGGGCACGGTCGTAGACGTCGCCGGCGATGAGGACGACATCGACCGACTCGTCCCGCACGAAGGCGACGAGCTGGTCGATGAACGCGCGCTGGGCGTCAAGCATCCCGACGCCGTGGAACGACCGGCCCAAATGCCAGTCCGAGGTGTGCAATAACAGCATGTTCCTACGGTATCGGCTGGCACCGACAGTATTGTGCCACCGCCATTGTGCCACCGCCATTGTGCCACCGCCCCGGGGGCTACCGTCCACGGTTGCCGTCGAAGAAGTCCCGGGCCTCGTCGCCCGGCGTGCGTGCCTGCTCGGCGCGTGCCTGGCCCGAGCGGGCGGGGCGGGCCGGAGCGGCGCTGGCCGACGCCTCGTCGTCCCCGGCGCCAAGCTCGTCGTCGGCGCCAAGCTCGTCCCCGGCGCCAAGCTCGTCGTCGGCGTCGAGTTCATCCTCATTTTCGGCCACCGCGGCCGGGACCGGGCTGCCCTGGGTGAAGCCGCGGAACACCAGGCCCGCAAGCACCGCGCCGACGAGCGGGGCCACCCAGAACAGCCACAGTTGGCCGGCCGCGTCCGCGTTACTGAAGAGAGCCGAGGCTGTGGCGCGGGCCGGGTTGAAGGGGGTGTTGCCGATGGCCTGGCCGAGCTGCAGCAGGACGGCCATGGTCAGGCCGACGGCAAACGGAGCCGCGGCCCGGGACGGGTTCCGATCCGAGGTCGCGCCCAGGTAGACGGCCACGAGCAGGGCCGCGCTCAGGACCTCCACGAGCAGCGCGCCGGCCATCGGCGCCTGGATGATGGAGTGCTCGCCGAATCCCGCGGCAACGGTATCGAACGCGGCCCGGGTGTCGCTGATCTTGGGGACAGTGCGCAGGATGGCGAAGAGGGTCACGACGCCGAGCAGCGCCCCGACGAGCTGTGCGCCCAGGTAGGCGCCGGCGTCCGGAAGGCGGATGCGGCCGGCGATGGCGTTGCCCACAGTGACCGCCGGGTTGAAGTGGCCTCCGGAGAGGTAGCCGAAGGCGAGCATCGCGGCGGTGAGCGCCAGGCCCGCGGCCAGGGAGGCGGAGAGCGGGTTCGAGTCCGGAATCGTGAACAGCGGAACGCCCAGGCCCGCCACGACCACGACCAGGGTTCCGAGGGCCTCGGCGGACAGCCGGGCCAGGAGTGCGGGCCGGAATGCGTCAGCGGCCGCGGCCGGACGGGCCGGACGGGCGGCCGCGGCCTGACGGGGCGGGGCCGCGGGGCTCATCGGATCGGGGACTGGGGCAGGCGTGGTCATCCAGGGTTCCTTTGCTTGGGGTCGTGAGGCCAGGCTGGCGGGAGCTGCAGCCTGCGCCCTGCCCGGGGCGCGGAAGCCGCTGCCCGGGACATGGTCTGCGAGCAGTCTTTCAGCGAAGTCTGGACGTCCGCTGTGCCCGGCCGAACGCCGCACGGCCTCCGCCTGGCCCGGCCGCGGGGACTGCCCGTGCCTTCCGTGTCACACTGCCGGGGTAAATTTGAACCTATGAGCAGCGAGTCCGGCGGCACCCCCGCAACGATCCCCGCCCCGACCCACGAATCCCGTATCCACGGCTGCCTGTTGGGCGGTGCCCTGGGCGATTCTCTTGGCTATGCGGTGGAGTTCGAGGACATTTCCGCGATCCGGGCGAAGTTCGGCCCCGCGGGCCTTCAGGATTTTTCCGCGCTCGACGGCGGCAGCCACATTTCCGATGACACCCAGCTGACGCTATACACCGTGGACGGACTGCTGGAAGCCCTGGAATGGGCGAACTCCGGCGTCGGCGCGGATACGAACGCGTGCCTGTGGCTCGCCTACCTGCGCTGGCTGGCGACCCAGGGCGTACCGGTCCCGGAGGCGGCGCCCTTCCAGCCTCCCCGCTGGATCGACTCCCACCAGGTCCTCAAGCATCGCCGCGCTCCCGGGAACGCGTGCCTGAGCGGTCTGGCCACCGGTGAAATGGGGACGTTCTACCGGCCGGTCAACCCGGACTCCAAGGGCTGCGGCACGGTGATGCGGTCGGCCCCGTTCGGTCTGCTTCCCTACATCGCCGCCGAAGCCGTCTACAAGTTCAGCGCGGACGCCGCCTCGCTGACCCATGGTCACCCCGCGGCACGGCAGAGCGCCGGAGTCTTCAGCCTTCTCATCCAGGCCCTGGCCTCCGGCCGCGGCCTGCGTGAGGCCGCCGCAGGCGCGCTCGGCCGGCTTGATGAGGGCCTCCTGCACAAAGGTGAGGCACCCGATCCCGACCTGGTGGCGCGGCTCGAGGCGGCCCTGCGGCTCAGTGCCACCGGACACCTGCTGGACCCCGAGGAACTGGTCCGGGAACTCGGTGAGGGCTGGGTGGCCGAGGAGGCGCTCGCCGTCGCGCTCTATGCAGTGCTCGCGACGGCTCCGCAGCCGACGGCTCCGGACGCCGCAGCAGCGGAGCAGGCGGCCCCGGCCGGCGATCCGGAGGCGCACTTCCGGGCGGCCATCGCCCTTGCGGTCAACCACAGCGGGGACAGCGATTCCACGGCGTCGATCGCCGGGAACATCCTGGGCACGTTCTACGGCGAGGAGTGCCTGCCGGCGGCATGGCTGGAGGCGCTGGAAGCCCCGGAGGTCATCCGGGGCATGGCGTCGCGGCTGGCGGCAGTCACCGGCCCCTGACCCGCGCCGCCGGTCCGGCCGCCGCAGGTCCGCCGCAGGTCGGTGGCCGCGGTCCCCGGCGGCTGACGCCCGGCGACCGCCGGCCATCAGCATCGGGCGCCTAGGCCTGCCGCAGCGGAACGTTGTTGCAGGCCTCGCACACGTCTTCGGGGATCAGGCCGCGGCGCTGCAGGAAGCCGAAGATCGCACAGCCGAGGCAGAAGCCCGCAAAGGCTTCGAGCGAGGCGGCCACGATCAGGACCGCCAGCAGGATCCAGGCGGCCGGGGCCAGGCCGGCCGCGAGCAGGAGGGCAGCGGCGGTGGACACGGCGGCGCCGATGCCCTGGGCGAAGCGCTTCGGCGGCCCGGGCACCAGCCGCTTCTTCCCCAGCCGCGGCGTCAGGACCTTGACCGACAGCACAGCCAGGGGCGAGATCCGGGGGCCGAACAGCAGCCGGAGCCAGAAACCCACGGCGATCACGGCCAGTCCCCAGCCGAAGCCGGTCAGCAGGGTCACCACGGCCAACACCACGACCAGCGCGGCCGTGATGCGCGCCGAGTACTCGTTCACCGGGTTGGGGAAGGCGAAGACCTGCCGCCAGCCGGTCCCGGCCTTCGCCGCAGCCGCCGCAGCGGAAGGATGAGGATCCGTGGCCGGCGCTGCGGGCGCCGGTGTACCGCTCGGGTTGGTCATCGTCCAAGGCTAGGGACACCCAAGGCCGGGCGAAATGTTTGTTGCGCCGTGTGACCCGTCCCGGCCGCCACCCAGACGGCGTTAGGCGACCGCCGCCGGGGCCAGGTGGCCTCCGACCATCTGCAGGAATTCGCCTTCGGAGAGGACCTCGATCCGCTGGCCCCGCTCGTGCAGCTCCAGTACCCGCCGGGCCTTGCCGGTGAGCCGTCCGGAGCGCAGGTCGGCGGCCACGAAGCCGTCCCCCACCACCAGGACGGTGGTGCGGGCGGTAACCCGGCTCTCGGGCCGCGCGCCGAGCTCGGCGGAGCGGATCTTCGCCTCGGACCGCGGAATCACCAGTTCGCCGGTAAACACCACGGTCTGGCCGAACAGCGGGTGGCCGGCCTCGGCCAGGGCATTCGGCAGCGGATTGGCGCCTTCGACCGGCCAGCCGGACTGGAAGGGCCGGCCCGCCCCCGGCGAACTGGCCCCCGCTCCCGGTCCGGCGGCCAGCGCGTCAAGGGCGGACCGGCTGGCCTTGGACAGCGGGTCCCGCAACGGATCGAAGGCGGGCTGGCGCGACACGGCCAGGCCCAGGGACAGGTAGAGTTCCGCGATGCTCCCGGCGCCGTTCCGGGCGGCAATGTCAATCAGGATACCGGCGCAGGCGCGGGCATCCTCGGCGGCATCGTGGTGGTTGACCAGCGGGACGCCGGCTTCCTCCGCCGCGTAAGGCAGGGAATTGGACACCAGCGAGTAGCAGCGCCGGGACAGCATCACCGTGCAGACGTAGTCGTAGGCGGGGCCCGGCAGCCCGGAGACTTCCAGGCCGGAGCGGATGACGCCGAGATCGAAGGCGGCGTTGTGGGCCGCGAGCACGTCCCCGCCGATGAACGCCCCTATTTCCGGGAACAGCTCGCCGAAGCGGGGCAGCCCGGCGACTTGTTCCGGACGGATGCCGTGGATCCGGACGTTGTGGTGGTCGAAGCGGTCGTGGTTTTCCGGCGGCCGCATCAGCCAGGAGGCCTCCTCGACCACGGCGCCGCCGCGGACTTTCGTCAGGCCAACGGCGCACGGTGAACCGCGGAAGCCGTTCGCGGTCTCAAAGTCGATCGCCGTAAAGTCCAAACCCACGCCCCCGACTTTACCTCCCCGTTCTCCTCCCGCCGGTACCGTCCCCCGGCACGCCGCGCCGGCACGTCCCCGCTCAGGCACCAGGTCCGACGTCGGCCGTCAAGTACCCTTAACGGGTGAACCCTATAGCTATCAGCGACTTTGCCGTGTCCACGATCGGCGGCGCGGGCCCGGTGCAGCCATACCTGGCCTCCTTCCTGCCCGACTGGCTCAACCCCCAGGTCTTCCTGGCCGATCCGGCCCTGGCGCCCTGGGTTGTGCTGCTGGTCTGCGGCATCATTTTCGCCGAAACGGGCCTGCTCATCGGATTCTTCCTGCCCGGCGACTCCTTGCTGTTCACGGCCGGACTCCTCGTCGCGACCGACACCATCAAGTTCAACATCTGGGCCTTCTCGGCCCTGATCATCGTCGCGGCGATCGTCGGCAACCAGACCGGCTACCTGATCGGCTCCAAGGCAGGTCCGGCGATCTTCAACAAGCCCGATTCCAGGCTCTTCAAGCGCGAGAACGTCGAAAGCGCCCATGCCTTCTTCGAGAAGCACGGCGGCAAGGCCCTGATCCTGGCCCGCTTCGTCCCCATCATCCGGACCTTTGTCCCGGTGATCGTGGGCGTCGCCCAGATGAATAAGCGCAAGTTCTTCCTGTTCAACGTCATCGGGGCCCTGCTCTGGGGCGGCGGCGTCACCCTGCTGGGCTACCTGCTCGGCGACAGGGTGCCGTGGGTGCGCGAGAACCTGGACATCATCTTCATTGTGATCGTGCTGGTCTCGGTCATCCCGATCGGCATCGAGGTCGCCCGGGGCTTCATCGCCAAGCGCCAGGCCGCGAGGTACGGCACGGACGTCGTGGAAGAGTTCATCGAAGAACACGAGCCCGAAGAGGACCGCAAGACCCCCTAGCGTGCCGCGGTAACGATGGAAGGCGCCCCGCGTGGGGCGCCTTCCTTCGTCTGACGCTGGCGTGGCCGCGCGTGCCGCCGGGGTCCGTTAACGTCCGGCCAGGGCTTCCACGATCGCCGGCAGCAGCGCTCGGAAGGCCTGGCCGCGGTGGCTGATGGCGTTCTTCTCCTCGGGGCTGAGTTCCGCGCAGCTGCGGTCGAGGCCGGCCGGCTGGAGCACCGGATCGTAGCCGAAGCCGCCGGCGCCGCGGGGTTCGCGCAGCAGCGTCCCTTCCAGCTGTCCGTACTCCACGACTTCGCGTCCGTCCTCCGCGGAGGTGCCGGGCACGGCCAGGGCCGCGGCGCAAACGAACGCGGCACCACGGTACTCGTCCGGCACGTCGGCCAGCTGGGTTAGCAGCAGCTGAAGGTTCGCGGCGTCGTCCCCGTGCCGGCCGGCCCACCGGGCCGAAAAGATCCCCGGCGCGCCGCCCAGCACGTCCACGGAGAGCCCGGAATCATCGGCAATCGCCACGAGACCGGTCGCCTGCGCCACGGCCCGCGCCTTCAGCAACGAGTTTTCGGCGAAGGTCACGCCGGTCTCGACGACGTCGGGCGCGCCGACGGCGCCGGCGTCCACCACCTGGGTGTCGACGTCGAGTCCGGGCACCTGGCCGCGCAGCAGTTCGCGGAGCTCGCGCAGCTTGCCCTTGTTGTGCGTGGCGAGGACCAGCACCGGCGCAGGTGCTGTGCTGTTCCCCGTGGGACGCCCCGTCACGGGGCTTCGGCCAGGGTCTCGCGCTGGATCTCGGCGAGCTGCTCGGTGCCCAGCAGGGCCAGGTCCAACAGCTTGTTCAGCTCGTCGCGGTCGAACGGGGCACCTTCGGCGGTGCCCTGGACCTCGACGAACTTGCCGGAGCCCGTGACCACGACGTTCATGTCGGTCTCGGCACGGACGTCCTCGACGTACGGCAGGTCCAGCATCGGGATGCCGTCGATGATGCCGACGGAGACGGCCGCGATCGTGTCGACCAGCGGCTGGGCGTTGCGGGCGAGCATCTTGTTCTCGCGGGCGAAGCGGATGGCCTCGGCCAGGGCCACGTAGGCGCCGGTGATGGCGGCTGTGCGGGTGCCGCCGTCGGCCTGCAGGACATCGCAGTCCAGCACGATGGTGATCTCGCCCAGAGCCTTGGTGTCGATGATGGAGCGCAGCGAGCGTCCGATCAGCCGGGAGATCTCGTGGGTCCGGCCGCCGATCTTGCCCTTGACGGATTCGCGGTCCGAGCGCGTGTTGGTGGCGCGCGGCAGCATGGCGTATTCGGCGGTGACCCAGCCGCGGCCCTCGCCCTTGAGCCAGCGCGGGACGCCTTCGGTCAGGGAGGCCGTGCACAGCACCCGGGTGTTGCCGAACTCGATCAGGGCCGAACCTTCGGCCTGTTTGGACCAGCCGCGGGTGATGCTGATCGGCCGGAGCTGGTCCGGGGTGCGGCCATCGGCGCGGATGACGGGGGCGGTAAGTGCTTCGGAAGTCATGCCCTTAGCTTATCGACCCCGAACCGGATCAACTGAGCACATCAGGCCGCTCCGGCCCGGACGGCGTCCGGGCGGGCGGCTCAGACCGTGTAGTGCACCCCGGCGACGGCGACGGCGACGTCCGCCCCGAAGACCGGCTTGGCCTCCGCCATGACCGTGCTGGGGGACGTCCAGACCGGGATGTGCGTGAGGAGCAGGCGGCGCGCACCGGCGGCCGCGGCAGCCTCGCCCGCGCGCTTGCCGGTCAGGTGCACATCCTTGATCCCGTCGTCGCGGCCCTCCTCGAAGGCCGCTTCGCAGAGGAACAGATCAGCGTCCCGGGCCGCGTCCTCAAGCCCGCTGCAGGAGTCGGTGTCCCCCGAATAGCTCAGCACGCGGGTGACGGGGCTGCCGTCCCTGGCCGGCTCGGTCACCTCGACGCGGAGCGCATACGCCTCCTCGACGGGGTGGTTCACCGCGTAGGGAGTGACCGTGAAGGGTCCCACGGTGACGGGCTTGCGCTCGGACCAGTTGCTGAAGTCGAACTCCTCGTGCATGCCCGGGTCCAGTTCCAGGCCATAGGCGGTGGCCATCCGGTCCGCCGTCGCGGCCGGTCCCCAGACCGGAATCCGGCCCCGGCCCCAGCCGCCCGGCTTCCAGCGCACCGCTACGTGCAGCCCGCACAGGTCCATGCAATGGTCCGGGTGCAGGTGGGTGAGGAAGATCGCGTCGATGTCTTCGAGGTCCGTGTACCGCTGGATGGCCCCGAGCGCGCCGCTGCCGAGGTCCAGGACAATCTTCCAGTTCCGTTCGCCGTCGTTGGCGGTGAGCAGATAGCACGACGCCGGCGAGCCCGGGCCCGGAAAGGATCCGGTACATCCGACGATAGTCAGCTTCACAGGCCGGGACCCCCAACGAAGTTGGAGGTCCGCGGCCGGCCCGGGCCGGCCTGCGCGGCAGCGATCATTTCCGGCGTAATCCTGGCCAGGCTTCCGGTGGGGTACTGCGCGGCGACGTGGTCCACGTGGCGGACGCTGAGGACCTCGGGGCCGAGAAAGCGCCGGGCGAGGGACTCGAACTGGGCGGCGTCCCCGGTGGCGATGAAGTTGTGCTCGGGCGCGGCGGCGTCCAGCCGTTCCAGGCCGCGGGAGGCCAGGGCGCGGTAGACGTCCTTGGCGGTTTCCTCGGCGCTCGAAACCAGGGTGACGGCCTCCCCCAAGACGAAAGAAATGACGCCCGTGAGGAGCGGGTAGTGCGTGCAGCCGAGCACCACGGTGTCCACTCCGGCGGCCTTAAGCGGCTCGAGGTACTCCCGGGCTATGGCGAGCAGCTCCGGGCCGGTGGTGATGCCGGCCTCCACGTACGGCACGAATGCCGGGCACGCCACGGACGTGATGGCGAGGTCCGGAGCAGCCGCGAAGGTGTCCTCGTAGGCGCGGGAACCGACGGTGGCCGAGGTGCCGATCACGCCCACCCGGCCGCTGCGGGTGGCCGCGACGGCGCGCCGCACGGCGGGCTGGATCACCTCGATCACGGGGATCCCGTAGCGGGCGGTGTAGCGTTCGCGGGCGTCCCGCAGCACGGCGGCGGACGCCGAGTTGCAGGCGATGGTCAGCAGCTTGACGCCGGAATCCACCAGCTCGTCCATCACACCCAGCGCGTTGGCCCGGACCTCGGCGATAGGCAGGGGCCCGTAGGGGCCGTGGGCGGTGTCGCCAACGTACAGGATGGATTCGTTCGGCAGCTGATCGATGATCGAGCGGGCCACCGTGAGCCCGCCGACGCCGGAATCGAACACACCGATGGGCCGCGAACCCAGCTCGCTGGTCGCGGTGCCGCTCGCCGGGGAGTCCGCAACAGCTTCCGCCGCGGGATCAATGTTCGATGCTGAAGTCATGATTATTCGAGGATAGGGGTAAGCCCGGGGCGCGGCCATCACATTGTGGCATGCAACTCGTGTCTACTGGGTCACACCCGGCCCGGTACTCCAGCGTTCAGCCGCGCGTTTCGATCGATTGCAGCATGGCCTGGACCAGGGATTCCTGCAGCCAGGTGGTGAAGTTGTAGACGAGGGCCAGGTAGCTTTCCACGTCTTCGGCCTGGGACCAGTCCTGCATGAGGTGGACATGCTCGGCGTCCGCATCGTCACGGATGTCGAGGCGTTCGGCGAGCACCAGCCGGACGTCGTTGAGCGCCGTGGACCAATGCCGGGCGTCGGCCGGGTTCAGCACGAGCTCGTCCTTGTCCAGGCCCAGGGCGGCGGCCTTCAGCGCGCCGATCTTGCTTTCCCGGAGCGAGCGCTCGGTGAGCCGGCGGAACTCGAGGGAGGCCTCGTCGTCGTTCTTCGAGACGTTCGGAAGCAGCCGGCGCAGGGCGCGGTCCGAGGGTTCGCGGGCCTCCGTGTCCAGGCCCACCATCGCCGCGAGGGGGTCCTGGCTGGCGCGTTCCTCAGGCTCCAGCATGGAAGTGACGTCGTCGAAGAGGCTGCGCAGCAGTTCCCGTTCGGCCGGTTCCAGATAGCCGGTGATGCCCTTGAGTCCGTACTTGAATGCCTTAGCCACGTTTTCCTTTGCCCTTGCCCGATCCCCCGCCTGACCCGGCTCCGCCGGAGCCGCCGCTGGCTTTTTCCACGGTGGCCCAGAGTCCGTAGCCGTGCATGGCGACGGCGTGCTGCTCCACCTGTTCCTTGCTCCCGTGCGCCACGATGGAGCGTCCCTTCTTGTGGACCTCCATCATGAGCTTGTTGGCCTTGGTCTCCGAGTAGCCGAAATAGCTGCGGAAGACATAGCTGACATAGCTCATCAGGTTCACCGGATCGTTCCAGATCACGAGGTTCCAAGGGATATCCGGGGCCGTCAGGACGTCGGTGGACGCCGCTGTGCCGGTCTGGGTGCCGGCCTGGGTGTCCGGGCCGAGCGCAACGCTAAGGGTCATCTGTCCATTCTATGGGGATGCGCACTAGAGTGAATTTGTTGAGTACCTCAGCTGGCTGGGAGCGTCCCCGCACGTCCCTGTACACCGACCATTACGAGCTGACCATGCTGCAGGCCGCGCTGCATTCCGGCGCCGCCCACCGCAAGTCAGTGTTCGAGGCCTTCGCCCGGCGGCTGCCGGACGGCCGCCGCTACGGGATCGTAGGCGGCACCGGGCGCCTGCTGGAAGGCATCGCGGACTTCCGGTTCGGCGATGCCGAACTCGACTTCCTGCGCCGAACCAAGGTGGTGAACGCGGAGACCCTGGACTATCTGGCCGGCTTCTCCTTCTCCGGGGACATCTGGGGCTACGCGGAGGGCGAGGCGTACTTCCCGTACTCCCCCATCCTCATTGTCGAATCCACCTTTGCCGAGGCCTGCATCCTCGAGACGTACATCCTCTCGGTCCTCAACCATGACAGCGCGATCGCCTCGGCGGCTTCGCGCATGATCACCGCCGCCGGCAGCCGGCCCTGCGTGGAGATGGGCTCCCGCCGCACACAGGAGGAGTCCGCCGTCTCGGCCGCCCGTGCCGCCATCATCGCCGGCTTCGACAGCACTTCCAACCTTGAAGCCGGGCTGCGCTACGGCCTGAAGACCGTCGGTACGGCCGCGCACTCCTTCACCCTGCTGCATGACACGGAACGCGAGGCCTTCGAGGCCCAGCTCGCCTCGATGGGCGCCGGCACGGCGCTGCTCGTGGACACCTACGACGTCGAGGCGGCGGTCCGCGCCGCCGTCGAGCTTGCCGGGGACAAACTCGGCGCGGTGCGCCTGGACTCCGGCGACCTCGTGGCGCAGGCGCAGTGGGTCCGCCAGCTGCTCGACGAGGTCGGGAATGAACGGACCCGGATCATCGTCACCTCGGATCTGGACGAGTTCGCCATCGCCGCGCTGCAGTCCGCCCCGGTGGACTCCTACGGTGTGGGCACCTCGCTCGTGACCGGTTCCGGCGCCCCGACGGCGAGCATGGTCTACAAGCTGGTCAGCCGCACGGGCGACGACGGCAACTTCGTCCCGGTCGCGAAAGCGGCCAAGAACAAGACCAGCAAGGGGGGACGGAAGTACGCGCTGCGCAGGCTCAACGAACGCGGCACCGCGAGCCAGGAGATCGTCGGCATCGGCTCCCGGCCGGACGACGACGGCAACGACCGCCCGCTGCTCCAGCAGTTCATCAAGAACGGCGAACTTCTGCCCGGCTGGACCGGACCGGAAGGCGTCCAGCGCGCCCGACGCCGCCACGCGGACAGCATGAAGGAACTACCTGCCGTGGTCAACCGGCTGCAGCGCGGCGAGCCAGCCATCCCCACCATCTATGAGGAGTACTGAATGTCCCGCGCCCTGATCATCGTTGACGTGCAGAACGACTTCTGCGAAGGGGGTTCGCTGGCCGTCAAAGGCGGTGCGGACCTTGCCGCCGGGATCAGCGAGTACGTCGACGCCCACCACGGCCAGTTCGACCACATTATCGCCACCCAGGACTGGCACATTGACCCCGGCCCGCACTTCTCCGGGGACCCGGACTTCGTGGACAGCTGGCCGCGCCACTGCGTGGCCGGAACGCGCGGGGCGGAACTGCATCCGGACCTCGACACGGAATACATCCAGGCCGTCTTCCGCAAGGGCCAGTACACGGCGGCCTACTCCGGTTTCGAGGGGCTCCTGGCCCCGGACGACGCCGTTCCCACCGGTGACCGCAAACCCGGCGCCATGCCGCTGGCCGGCACCAGGGACGCCACGGACGGCGGATCGGACGACGGTGCTGCCGGGGACGCCGGTACTGCCGGGGACGCCGAGGCGTTTGCCGGCGGTGCTTTCGCCGACGACGAGGATGCGATCGGACTCGACGACTGGCTGCAGAGCCACGACGTCGAAGATGTCGTGGTCGTGGGGATCGCCACCGACCACTGCGTGAAAGCCACCGCCCTGGACGGCGTCCAGGCCGGCTACTCGGTCACTGTCCTGCGCGGGCTGACCGTGGGCGTCGCGGAGGACCTTGACGATGCCGTCGCGGAGATGGAACTCGGCGGCGTCGACATCGCCTGAGGCCGCGCCGCGTCTTTCCCCGGAGGCCCCGTCATCAGGGCGGCGCCAGGGTGGAACATGCTGTCCCCACAGTAGACTCGAAATCCTGCACTTATCGTCTGACCCGCAAAACCCCGGAGTACACCATGAAAAAGACCCTCACTGTCCTCATCGCTGCCGGGGCCCTGCTCGGCGCCGCCGGCTGCTCCGCCGCCCCGCCGCTGAGCAATGAGGAGACCTGCGCCCGCATCCAGTCCGTCGGTGCCGGCCCGACGTCCAACTCGGACAAGACAGGCATGACCCGTCTCGCCAACCGGATCCGGCCGATCGAAGCGACCGCCTCCGAGGAGCTGAAGGCCCCGCTGCACACCATCATCGAATTCCTCGATGAGTCGGCGAAGCCCACCCCGGACACCGGAAAGCTCGAGGAGCTGCAGCCCCAGTACACCGCTGCCGGCCAGAGCCTCAACGAAGTCTGCGGCGCCGGAGGCCAGTAACAGCACAGCGGCCCCGATAGGTGGCCCCGATCCCTCCAACCCTGCAGGCAGGTTCCCGAGGACGGCCGTCCTCGGCAACCTGATCCTGCAGGTGGGTTCCCGAGGACGGCCGTCCCGACGATGCCCTGGACGGGACGGCCGCGATCGTCCGGTGCGAGATTCGGCCGGTGGGACCCGTCCAAACGGCGATACCACCCGTACGCGCGCACTGAGCGTGTCGAGCGGTGCGTCGCCGAGCCGCCGAAGCGAAAGCGGCAGGGGCCAGGGGATGTACCGCGAGTTCACACCTATCCTCTGATCAGGCTTCCTCCTGGCAGCGTGTCGGCTATCTTCCCGGGCGCCCATTCGCCGATGAGCGGCCATACGACGTCTTGGTCTCCGACTTGAAGGACAAGACCCTGCGGCCCCGCCGGGAGGAACAGGGCCTGCCCGTCCGGACGGCCCGCATTCGGGTTTTCGATCGTCGCGTCGGTTCCTTCGCTGGGCGTGCCGTCCCAGGCGGGCACCATGTACGCGACGACCGCGGCTCCTTCGGGGAGAGCTTTCGCGTAGTACAAGGGGTCTGAACTGCCTGAGCCGGGGAGTTCGAGGTAAACGTTTCCGTCGTTGCCCCGCGGCAGTTCTCCCTGGACCACGCCCTGGATGTTGACGATCATGACAATAGAGTCGATGCCCGTGCCGGTACGTCCTTCCCGGACCCCCTCCACTGTTCCCTGGACGATCACTTGGCTGGCCGCGGCAATCTCCTCCGGGGAATGGAATGGGTTGTAATCGGAGGAAACGCCGCCGAAGGCAGCCAGCGTATCCTCCACCTCGTATGACGACAGCGCGGATGACTGGGGGCTGGCCTGCTGGCTTCCTGGAAGTACGAAAACTCCGGCCGCAACGCCTCCCAGGATGCCGGCGCCGGCCAATGCACCGGCCGCCAGCCACAGCCGTACGGGCTTACGGGACCGGATAGGCGCTGTTTTCTGGACCTGCGAGACGAGTTCTGCCCGGAGGGCATTCTTGAACTTGTCATCGACGCGAAGTTGGTTCATGACTGACTTCCTTCCACTACCGCGGTTGGAACTGACCCTGCCGCTCTGCTGAGGGCTGCTTTCATGCGCTGACGGGCCCGGTGCATCCGGGTCTTTGCCGCACCGGCTGTCATGTTGAGGACAGCCCCGGCGTCCGCAAGGGAGTAATCCTCAAAGACAACCAGGCTCACCAAACGCAGATCCGCGGCGCTTAGCGTCCCGAGGGCCAGTGTCACGTTTTTGTCCACGGCTTCATCGATGTAGGAAGCCTCAGCGGCGGCGTCGGGAGTTTCCTCGCTCCGCGGCAAAGAGCTGAGTAGTCCGCGGTAGCGTTTGGCAGCCCGCCCGGAGTTGCGTGCAACATTGGTTGTCGTGACGAGTAACCAAGGAAGTACCGATCCCTCAACGATCCGGACTTTTTGCCGGCGTCTCCACAGCTCCAGGAACGCTGTCGACATAATGTCCTCGGCGTCATGACGATCGCCGGACAGCCGGTAAGCGTGCCGGAAGACCCGATCGTGGTGCCGATCGAACAAAGCCCCGAAGGCTTCTCCATCGCCCTCAATGCTTCGCGACCACAGCCTGTCGTCTTGGACTTCAACGTTCCCCATGCCCTGTATTGTCCGGAACATCCCAAAAGGTTACACAGGGACGAAAAAAGTTCAAAAGAGGTGTGAATCGCAGCGGTATTTGGCGTTGTTCTGTCAGCGATAAATGGCGGGATGCCCGTCCAAGGACCCTTCAGTGGGCGTCATTGACGCAGGTCGTTTCTTCGGCGTATGGACCGGGAGGCGCTCACAGTCCTGGCGATAGTGCGGGGCGGCGTTGGCGAAACTCTGTCGGTGTCTTGCCTACCTGGCGCTTGAAAGCTGTACTGAACGCGTAGGCGTTGTCGTAGCCGACACTGCGGGCGACTCGTGACACTGTGGCGTCAGGAGCCTGGAGCAGATCGCCGGCGAGCGTGAGGCGCCAGCGGGTGAGGTAGGTCATTGGTGGCTCCCCGACGCTGGTCCGGAAGCGGGCGGCGAGTGAGGCGCGCGAGGTGTTCACCCGGCGGGCAAGACTCTCCACTGTCCAGGGTGCTGCGGGTTCTGCGTGGAGGCACTCGAGGGCGAGCACCACTAACGGATCATTGCAGGTGAGCCAGGTAGCCTCCGCAGGGCGGTCGGGACTATTGACCCAGCGACGGATGGTGCTGACGACGAGCACGTCGAGCAGTCTATCGACGACTACCTGAGCGGCGGGGTCATCGTGCGCGAGCTCCCGCGCGAGCAGGCTGACAAGGGCGCCGTCGGCACGTTCGCGCGGCACGATGGCGAGTCGGGGCAGGGCGCGAATGACGAGACCACCAGCCTCGTCTGCGCGTTCGTACGTGCCGATGAGCAGCACCGTCTCTCCGTTTGCGGCGTTGCCCCATCGGCGGATGCCGTGCCGGAGTTCGTCGCGGAGGTCCCGGCCATCGAGGGCGGTGCAGTGCTGGCCCGGGCCGATCTCGATCGAGGGTGCGCTGGCGGCAGCATCGGTCACACTGTAGGGCTCAGGGCCGCGTATGAGGGCCACGTCGCCTGCTTCGAGCAGCGAGCCGTTGACGCGGGTCTGCCCAGAGGTAACTGCGAGGACAGTGAGAGCGGCTTTGTCGCAGACATTGATCCCCCAAGGGGGGCTCATATGCATTGAGAGAGCGAACGCACCGGCCGCGCGAGGGCCGTCGAGGAAATGTGTGAGGGGGTCCACATCAGACATTTTAGACGATGGCAAAGGTTTTGCGGAGTCTTGCCCATTACACGTCTACTGTCTCGCCGGTTTACTGGATGCATGACTACTCTCATTCTCGGCGGTGCCGGACGCTCCGGCTCCCGCGTTCTTGACCGCCTGACCGCCGCCGCGCTACCCGCGCGGCCCGCTTCACGCCGCACCGGCTTCGACTGGGATGACAGCTCAACCTGGGCCGACCCCCTAGGCGGCGCCTCCGCCGCGTACGTCTGTTTCACCCCCGACCTTGCCTTCCCTGGAGTACCTGCAAAGATGAGAGCCCTCGGCCAAGTATCGGCCACGGAAGGCTTCGAGCGGCTTGTGCTGCTCTCAGGCCGGGGTGAGGAGAGGGCCCGTGAGAGCGAGGCGGCCCTCCGCGAGGGCGGCGTGCCAACGACGGTTTTGCGCTGTTCATGGTTCCAGCAGAACTTCTCCGAGCACTTCCTCGCCGGCCCCGTCCGCCGCGGTCGACTGCGGCTACCAGCCCCTGACGTTCCTGAGGCATTCGTCGATCTTGACGACGTAGCCGACGCCGTGGTCGTCGCCCTGACCCAAACACCGCCCGAGAATGCCACTTACGAACTATCAGGTCCTGAACTGCTGACCTTCGCTCAGGCCGCCGCCGTTCTCGCCGATGCCCACGATCGTCCGGTCATCTTTGAGGAGGTCAGCGTTCAGACCTTCGTCGACGATCTCGCCGCCGATGGAGTACCAGCACAAGAAGCGGAGCCACTTGGGCGCCTCTTCACGGAGATCCTCGATGGGCGAAACGCCTCACTGGCCGACGGGATTGAACGACTCCTAGGCCGACCCGCATCACCGCTCAACGCATACGCGCGCCGGACTGCAAACTCCGGGGCCTGGTCATGATTCAGGTCGCCACAGTTGTAGGGGCCGGGCTGGTTGGCGGTGTATACGCAGCATTTTCAACAATGGTCATGCCGGCGCTTGGACGCCTCGATGAACAGGATGCCACCGCCGCAATGGTTAGCATCAATCGAGCGGCCGAACGCGGCCCGTTCATCCTGCTCTTCGGATCGTCAGCGGCTGCGGCCATTGGTTTAGCCGTAACAGCAGCGCCGCGCGGAGCCCTCACCGACCTGGTCGTTGCAGGAGCGTCACTCGCCAGCACGATAGTTACCCTGGGGGTCAACGTCCCACTCAACCGGCGGCTTGAACGAGAAGGCGCGACCTTCTGGGCGGTTTACCGCCGCCGCTGGACGGCTTCAAACACGGTGCGCGCCGCACTAGCCACAGCGGCAGTGCTCGTGGCTGGCACACACTGGTTTAGGAACACAGGGAGCATTGCCTAGCCGCACTCATAGTGCCCAAATGTCCGGTGAAGGTGCGACCAACAGAGACAGCAGCTGGCGTGGATACATGCTGGCTGCTGCCTCGAAAAACAACAGGTTTCAAGACAGCCGACTGAGGCTGAAAACCCGGTGGGTACGAGCTAAGAGGAGGGATCGACGTTATGTTTCGTCGGCCGATAGCCGGCAAGTTCGGCGCGGATGTCGCCCTCCTCGTGCCCGCCCTTCTTTTTGCCGAACGGCAGTACTTTTAGCAGCGGGTGCACGATAGCCATGACGCCGAGGCCCCAGGCGACTCCGAGGACGGCTGAGCACAGGGTGTTCACGAGCCAGGCCAGGAAGCCGCCCACCACCGGGATTCCGGTGAAAGGTGTCTCCAGGACATGGACCAAGTCATACGGCGCGTGCCAGCCGAGGTCGTACGCCCCCTGCAGCATGATGTGACCACCAACCCAAAGCATGGCGATCGTCCCGACGAAGGTTATCGCCGCCAGCACCGAGGGCATCCCCTTGACGAGCAGCTCGCCGAAGCGCCGGGAACCCGCGGAATCCTTAGCGGCCAGGTGCAGGCCGACGTCATCCATCTTGACGATGAGCGCGACGGCACCGTACACGAGCACCGTGATCACGAGGGCCACTACGACCAGGATGAGCGCCCGGACCCACAAGGACTCGTCGGCCACCTCGTTCATCGAGATGACCATGATCTCGCAGGACAGGATGAAGTCGGTGGTGATGGCGCCCTTGGTCACCTTCGCCTCCGCCTCGGGGCCCCGTTCGACTGCCGGCGCATCTTCGTCCGCGGAGTGGTGGCCGCGGAGCTTGTGCCAGACCTTTTCGGCACCCTCGTAGCAGAGGTAGGTGCCGCCCAGCATGAGGATGAACGGGATGGCCCATGGGACGAAGGCGCTGACGAGCAGCAGCGCCGGCAGGATGATCAACAGTTTGTTTCGGAGCGAACCCCAGAAGATCCGCTTGATCATCGGCAGTTCGCGAGACGGGTCCGCCCCGGACACGTACTGCGGGGTGACGGCGGCGTCGTCGATTACCACGCCGGCGGCCTTGGCCCCTGCCTTGGCGGCTCCCGCAGCGACGTCGTCCACGGACGCGGCAGCTATGCGGGCCAGGGCTGCGACGTCGTCCAGCAGGGCGACGAGACCGCCGCTCACAGATCGCCCCCGTACTGCTCGAGGCCGGACGGCTGGGCGTGGATGCCTCGGTTGAGGCGCGTGATTGGCATGTTCGGAGTATATATCTCACGCACGACTGCGCACGGATCCAAGCCCAAACTTTGAATGCTCCCGTCGCCCCTCGGGGATTGGCTAACGGGGCGGCCAGGGGCGCATGTAGCGCTGCGAAAAAGCCGCCATCTACCGCTGCGATTCACAAATCTTTTCGCCTGCGACCCCAGATAGGCTTGGTTTTCCTCCCGATCAGGGACCCCAAGCCCATACAGCGGAAGTCACCGTGAACTCTATTGCGGGGAACGGGCAATACATAGTGTGAGCACAGACAACGACATCATCAGGCGGTCCCGGGACAGCCCCGCAGTTTTCGGGGAGTTGTACGACAAACACGCCTCAGTCATTTATAGATACGCCGCCAGAAGGGCCGGCGACTTCGCCGCCGACGACGTCACGTCCGAAACCTTTCTGGTCGCCTGGGAACAACTCGAAACCTACGACCTCGGCAGGGACGACGCCCGGCCCTGGCTGTTCGGCATCGCCACGAATCTGCTCCGGCGGCACCACCGGGCCGAAGCCAAGATGCTGAAAACCGCGGCGAAAGCGGCTTCACGGGAAGCCGTGGCCGATGCCTCGGACAGGATTGCCGCCCAGGCGGACGCCGTTGTGGCGACCGGGCGCATCGCCGGCACCCTGAAGTCCATGGCTGCCATCGACCGCGAAACGTTGCTGCTCTATGCCTGGGCAGACCTGACTTACGAAGGCATCGCCCTGGCCATGGAGGTTCGGTGGGAACCGTGCGGTCCCGCTTGAACCGTGCCCGCCGAACACTGCGAACCCGGCTCAACCTCGAAATACTTGATGAAACGGAGAACGACCATGAACGACTTGCAGCTGCTCCGCGAAATGCGTAGCGACATCGGCTCCGCCCCGCCGGCCACGTTGGCCCGCGGCCGCAACAAGCTCATGTCCAAGATCAGTTCCGACTACCGTCCCGAGGCACCGACCATCACGCACGCCCCAGCCAAGGTGACTCCGATCCGCTTCCGGCGCCGTGTCCTGATCGCTTCGGCAGCTGCGGCTCTGCTCGTGGGGGGAATCGTAGTGGCAGATGTAGTCAGGCCCAGTGGTCCGGGAGTAACCGCAGAAGCAGCCGAGGTCCTGAACAACGCAGCGGCAGCAACCATCCAGACCTCCGACCCGATGCTGGGACCCGGCCAGTACCTGAAGATTGATACCACGGCCGTCTACGCCGCTGGCGTCGCATTGGGGGACCCTGGAGCAGGCGGCCGTTCGGTAGAGTGGCTGGACAAGTCCTTGGACCATCTCTACGTCCCCGCCGACCATGCAGCGGAATGGATCTGGAACCGCGAAGCACGCATCCCAACGACCTTCTTCAGCGAGGAAGCCAAGGCGGAGGCGACCAAATACCAACAGTCCCAGTCTGACAACCCCCTCAGGACGGGAGAACTGCTGCGGGCACCGGGGGGGAACTTCTACGGAGAACCCCGGCTGCTGTTCGCCGGCTTGCCTTTAGAGGAAGGCGTGAAGAATCTGCCCCGCGACCCCCAAGCACTGCTGGAGACAATTCGACAGCGAGGCAAGCAAGGCAGGCTGGAGGCCGAAACCCTAGATAGCATCGCGGCTGCCCTGCGGAGCGGAGTCGTCCCGGCCGACCTTCGCGCTGCATTGTACAAAGCGGCCGCGCTCATTCCCGGAGTCACCGTCGTCGACAGGGAAGCGAACCTTGACGGCAAGGTAGGCACAGCGATCGGTATCGAGCATCCGAACAGAGAAACCCGGACGGACATCATCATCGATCCCGCCACCGGGCTGCTGATTGGAGAACGGGTGGTCGCGCTGACAGCCGGCGAGACCTTCCCAGCCGGAACAGCGACCGCCTGGACCGCAGTCCAGACCTCGGTGGTCAATTCAGCCCCATAACCTCGAGCAACCGCAGTAAAAGGCCGAGGCGGCCGACCACTCTTTGGGTGGTCGGCCGCCTCTCCACATTCCCCTAACGGGATTGCAAAACCGCCACTCTCAGCTGCGATTTTAACCGCCATTCCCGGCTAACAGTCGCAACGGCGCAAAGCTCATTTCCCGGTAGACGCCAAGCAGTGCGATCGACCCTGAGGCTCAACTGCTGAACCGTCCAACAGCCAAGGACCTGAGCCCCATATCTGTCGCCTCGCAGAGGCGTGTACTCATCAAGGGACCGGCTGGAGGCACCTTGGCCGTAGAGCGCACTGAGGCGTACCGGCTCTGCCAGCGCCGCGCACATGCCTGTGTTGGCGATCGCCGACCGGGACAAAGGTCCACTTCCCAGGGTTCGACGGCGTGCTGCTCACCTACCACCAACTGCGCGACATGGTGGACGGATCCACGCTACGCCGACTGGCGTGCTGCGTGCTGCCCTGTCTGAGGTCCAAGGAATCTATCCCACTACAAGGCGGCTCTGATGACCGCAAATTCGGCCTCAACAGGAACTGATCGAGCGGCCGGCCCACTCCGACTACGGCTTCAGTTCAGACCAGCCAACCGTCAATAACCTGCTGGGCCGAGGGACTCCACCGGCACGCCAACGTATTCGCTGCTGCTCCTGCCGCGCGGGCCCCTTCTGAAGGTCATCCACGCTTGGCTAGCCCATAAAAGAGAACGCTCGAGTCACGTCCCATCCCCCTTTGAGCGACACCAAGCGATCGCAGAACGCCGCCATTTATCGTCAGACTCCACAAAAAATGGAATCCGGGCTGTGCTGCGAACCGGCGTCGATGAGAGTTCAGCTAGGCAGGCTTCCCATGCCGCACGTCACCGCAGCGCGGCTACTTCCGGCCGATGAACCAATCCTGGAGCTTCCGCAGCCGCGTCTGGAGCTGCTCCTCGTCGGCCTGTGCGACTGGCGGGCCGCCGCAGACCGTCCTGAGCTTGGTGTGGACAACCCCGTGCGGCGTCCCGGTCCTGGCGGACCAGGCTGCGACGTTCTTGGCCAGCTCGGTGCGCAGGTCCATCAGCATCCGGTGGTCCGGCACCGCTGCGCCAGCAGCAGAACCAGCCGCAGGCGGGGCGGCAGCCTGCGGGGCGCGCTGGTTCTTGCGGTTCAGCTGCTCGTGCTGGCGCTGGCGCAGCAGCGTGCCGACCTGTTCGGCGTCGAGCAGGCCGGGAATCCCGAGGAAATCAAGCTCATCCTCCGAGCCGACCTCGCCTCCGGTGCCGAACTCACCGCCGTCGAACAGGACGCGGTCAAAGGAGGCCTGCGAATCCAGGGCCTCGAACTTGCCCTTGGTGAGGCTGTCGGAGGCTTTCTCCTCGCGGTTCGCCTCGTCCAGCAGCGAATCCTCCGGGTTGAAGAGGCCGTCGCCGTCTTCCTTCTCCGGGCGGTCCAGGGCGTGGTCCCGCTCCGCCTCCATCGAGTTCGCCAGCGCCATCAGCTGCGGCACGGAGGGCAGGAACACCGACGCCGTCTCGCCGCGCTTGCGGGCACGCACGAAGCGCCCCACCGCCTGGGCGAAGAACAGCGGCGTGGACGTGGAGGTCGCATAGACCCCGACGGACAGCCGCGGAACGTCCACACCTTCGGAGACCATCCGCACAGCCACCATCCAGCGCTTCTCGCTGGCAGTGAACTCCTCGATCTTGCTGGACGCCTTGGCGTCGTCGGAGAGGATGACCGTGGGGGACTCGCCGGTGATGCGTTTCAGCTGCCCGGCGTAGGCGCGGGCGTCATCGTGGTCCGTAGCGATGACCAGCCCGCCGGCGTCGGGAACGGTGCGGCGCACTTCGCTGAGCCGTTTGTCCGCCCCGGCCAGCACGGCCGGGATCCATTCGCCCGTGGGGTTCAGCGCGGTGCGCCAGGCCTGGGAAGTGACGTCCTTGGTGACGGCTTCGCCGAGCGAGGCGGCCATCTCCTCGCCGCCGCTGGTGCGCCAGCGCATCTGCCCGGAGTAGGCCATGAACATGACAGGACGCACCACGTGGTCCCGCAGCGCCTTGCCGTAGCCGTAGGTGTAGTCCGCCTTGGACCGGCGGATGCCGTCTCGGTCCTGGACGTATTCCACGAACGGGATCGGTGAGGTGTCGGACCGAAACGGCGTGCCGGTCAGGGAGAGCCGGCGGGCCGCCGGCTCGAAGGCCTCGCGAAGTCCGTCGCCCCAGGACAGGGCCTCACCCCCGTGGTGGATTTCGTCGAGGATGACAAGCGTCCGGGCCGCTTCGGTCTTGGCGCGGTGCAGCATCGGCTTGCTGGCCACCTGCGCGTAGGTGACCGCGACGCCGATGAAGCCGCGGCCGTGCTGGCCGTCGGCGTTCTTGAAGTTCGGATCGATGGCGATCCCGACCTTCGCGGCGGCGTCGGCCCACTGGCGCTTGAGGTGGTCGGTCGGGGCCACGATGGTGACGCGGTTGATGGCGCCGGCCTCGATCAGCATGGATGCGACCCGGAGCGCGAAGGTCGTCTTGCCGGCCCCCGGCGTAGCGACCGCGAGGAAGTCTTTCGGGTTCGTGCTGAAATAGCTGTCGAGGGCTTCCTGCTGCCACGCACGGAGCTTCGGCGCGGTGCCCCAGGCTGCCCGCTCGGGATACGCGGGAGGAAGGGTGGGTCCGCCAAAAAGTGTCTCTGTCATTTAAGGGCCCTCCATTCCGCGTACGTCTTCCGCTGCCGGAGAAACCGAACTATGCACAAAAACACCAATCTTCTTCGGATGTAGCGGAAAGCAAGAGCCGCGAGCCTGACCCGGACACATTGAACCGCACGGCCGCACCGCACGGCCGCACCGCACCGCCGCACTGCCGCACTGCACTGAATGCCCGCATTGCACCCGGCCCTGTGCCAGCGGCGCATGGAGAATTACGGCCGGACCGCGGGCTTCCCCGGCCGGGGGCGGGCAGCTTGATCACGCCACCGGAGAGGGCGGCGGGCTACGCCGCCCTGTGGCGGGGTCCGCCTATTTGCCGCCGGAACCGTCGCCGCCGTCTTTGCCCGGGCGGAGGCCGTCATAGACCTCTTTGCATTCGGGGCAGACGGGGAACTTCTTCGGGTCACGGCCGGGGGTCCACACTTTGCCGCAGAGGGCGATGACGGGCTCGCCCGACAGTGCGGATTCCATGATCTTTTCCTTGCGCACGTAGTGCGAGAAGCGTTCCCGGTCGCCCGGTTCCACTTCCTGGCGCAGTTCCTCGCGCTCGATCGTGGCCGTCGACGTACCGGCTCCGGAGAGCTCGCGCATCGGGTCGTTTTCGAGAGGATCGGTCATGCTTGTCATGGGACCTATCTTAGCCGCTGGAACGGACCGGATTGCGACAGCACAGCGGCGGGATCCTGGCGCGGTGCTACAGACCCTGCCAGTCCGGCTTGTGGTCATAGCTGTGCCGGTAATAGTCGGCGAGCCTCAGCGAGGATGCGGCGGCCTCGTCCACCAGGACCGTGGCATGCGGGTGCAGCTGCAGCACCGAGGCCGCACAGATCGCGGCAACGGGGCCTTCGACCAGGTCGCGGACGGCCTGCGCCTTCTGCGCCCCGGTGGCGATAAGAATCACATGCCGGGCGTCCAGGATGGTTCCCAGCCCCTGGGTGACGGCGTGGTGGGGTACCTCCGCCAGGCTGCCGAAAAGCCGCGCGTTGTCCCGGCGTGTCTGCTCGATCAGCGTCTTGATCCGGGTCCGGGAGGCGAGGGAAGATCCCGGCTCGTTGAAGCCGATATGGCCGTCCGTGCCGACGCCGAGGAGCTGCAGGTCCACTCCCCCGGCTTCCCGGATCGCGTCCTCGTAGGCCCGGCAGGCCGCGGGGATGTCGGCCGCCGCGCCGTCCGGGCTGTGGACGCGGGCCGGACTGATGTTCACGCGCTCGGTGAATTCGCGCCGGATGACCTCGCGGTAGGACTCCGGGTGCCCGGCCGGCAGCCCGACGTATTCGTCGAGGGTAAATCCCCGGACCCGGCTGAAGTCCAGGCCGTGCCGTTCGTGCCGCAGCGCGAGTTCGGTGTAGACGGGCAGCGGGGAGGAGCCGGTGGCCAGGCCCAGCACGGCGTCCGGTTTGCGCTCCAGCAGCGCCTCGACCGCGTCCGCGGCGAGTGCGGCAATTGCCTTGTTGCCGGAAAGGATAACGACTTCCATGTCCGTGCCCTTCTCCTCGTGTCCGTTGCTGCTGGGGCCGGTGCCCGCGCGTTAACTGGCAGGCTATCCCACTCCGGCCCGTCCTGGTCCGGGCCGTGAGGCCCATTCCGTCCCGGGCCGTGAGACCCATTCCGGGTGGGCCGCGGCGCCCTGGGGTCCGGTCACCGGTTGACGACCAGCTGCGCCAGCAGCTCCGGACCGCGCGCGTCCAGCCACTTCCCGCCCAGCCGGACGCCGGCAACGAACAGCGCCAGGCCCAGGACCGGGCCGAGGCCCAGGTTGATCCAGCCGGGCACCGCGCTGCCGGTGATGAATTGTGCGGCCACGAGCGCGATCTCCGGCGCGACGAGCAACAGCAGCACCCCCATGCCGCCGAACTGCACGGCCATGGTCTGCGCCACGTTCCCCGGCGGCTTTTTCAAGGGGCTGTCCCCCGGCAGCGGGACGGCGACGGTGTAGCGCGCTGATACCACCGAGGACAGCCCCATGCCGCTGAACAGGATACCGAGGGAGAGCCCCAGCAGTCCCGGTAGCCGGGTCCAGTCCCCGCTGAACAGGAACGGAAGGACGCTGAAGGCCAGCACCACCGGCAGCGCAAACAGCAGGCACGCGAGCGCCCGGCCGAGGCGGTCGGAAAACCCGGGCACGCCGGTGGACAGGTGCAGGGCAAAGGCCGTGTTGTCATAGGAGACATCCGAGGAGATGGACCATGCCAGCAGGAAGGCCGTCATCGGCCCGACAAAGACGAGCGCGCCGTAGGACCCGGTCTGGCCGGCCTGGAACAGCAGGAGCACCGGCAGCAGCGGAACGACGACGAGGGCGCCGGCATAGCGGGGGTCCCGCAGCCAGTAGATCAGGGAGCGGGCGGTCACCGCGCCGGTCGGCGTCGCCGGGAGCAGCCCGAAGAGGCCCAGACCCGAGGCCCGTTTTCTGGTGCCGCCGGCATACGGCGGCGTGACCAGGGCACGCTGCAGCAGGACCTTCCACCACAGCGCAAGGCCGGCGAGGGTGGCAAGTGCGATGACCAGCTTGAGGGCTGCGGCGCCGTAGCCGTCGGCAGCCAGCTCACCGCCAAGGGACCAGGCCGCACCGACCGGGGTCCAGGACAGGGCCACGGCTAGCTCGGCCAGGAAATCACCGGAGCCGGCAATCCCCTCGGCGATCCCCGCCAGAATGGGGCCCAGCAGGACCAACGGGATCAGGAATGCCACGGAACTGACGTCCTTGAACCGGCGGGAGCTGGCCAGCCCGGCCGTGGCCGTGGTGACCACTTTGGAGAGCAGAACGCAGCTCAGCACGCCGAGGACCGCGCCCACGAGGGCGCCTGCCGCGGCAGGGACACTCCGGGACCAGGTCGCGACAGTTCCCAGGGCCACGAGCGATGTCGCGATGCCGGGGATGCCGATCAGCCCGCTCAGGGCCAGGCCGGTCAGCAACCGGGGCATCGGCACGGCCAAGGTGGTGAACCGTGCAGGGTCCAGCGTCATGTCCGCGGCCGAGGCAGCCACCGGGACAATCGCCCAGCCCAGCAGCGCCGCCGCGCCGCCCAGCACGACGACGGTCTGGGCCAGGCCGGCGTCGGCCCCGCGGAGGAACACCAGCCCGGCAATACCCAGCCCTACCAGGCCCAGCGCGTACAGGGCGCCCATGCCGAGGCCCACGAGCTGCCAGGGGCTGCGCCGGACACTGTTGCGCAGCAGCGTGAGCTTGAGCCTTAGAAGGTGCGCAACCATTCCAGCCCTTCCGTGTGGCTGCGGCCGCCCACCAGCTGGACGAAGCGGTCCTCCAGGGACTCGCCGGCCCGGACCTCGTCAACGGTTCCGGCGGCGAGCAGCCGGCCCGCTGCCACGACGGCGACATGGTCGCACATCCGCTGCACCAGGTCCATCACATGGCTGGAGACAATGACGGTGCCGCCGGAGGCGACATAGCGGTCCAGGATGTCGCGGATGTTTGCCGCGGAGAGGGGGTCCACGGACTCGAAGGGCTCGTCGAGCACCAGCAGCCGCGGGGCATGGATCAGCGCCGAGGCGAGCGCGATCTTCTTGGTCATGCCGGCGGAATAGTCCACCACGAGCGTCCCGGCGTCCCGGCCCAGGTCGAGGGCGGAGAGCAACTCGTGGACCCGGCAGGCCACCACCTCTTTGTCCATGCCGCGCAGCAGGCCCGCGTAGCTGACGAGTTGTTCGCCGGTCAGCCGGTCAAAGAGGCGCACACCATCCGGCAGGATCCCCATCATCTTCTTGGCCTCGAGGGGACGCTGCCAGACGTCGACACCGTGCACGTGTGCCGTCCCGAAGTCCGGCCGCAGCAGCCCCGTGGCCATCGACAGCGTCGTCGTCTTGCCCGCCCCGTTGGGTCCGACGATCCCGTAGAAGGAGCCCGCGGGGACGTCCAGGCTGATGCCGTCGACGGCGATCCTGCCGCCAAAGCGCTTGGCGAGCCCGCGGAGCGAGAGAGCGGGGACCGGCGGCAGCGGCAAGCACTCAGGAGCAGGCGGATCCGGTGGCTGAATAGTCATGTCGTTAGACTAACTGCCGCAGGATGCTATTCGGCTCGTCCGCACGGCTACTCCGCACGGTCCTTGCCGCAACGTTCAGCGCCCCTCCTAGAACGAGTGGCGCGGGATGGCCCGCTCATATTGCGGGGGCCATGCCAGCTCGTGCCCCAGCTCAAACGCCGCCCGCTGCCACCAGTGCGGGTCCCGGAGCGCGGCACGGGCGATGAACACGCCGTCGGCCTGGCCGGTGGCCACGGCGTGCTCGGCCTGGCCCGCCGACGTCAGCAGCCCGACGGTCCCGGTGCGGATGCCGGTTTCGCGCCGGATCCGGGCGGAGAAACCGGTCTGGTACCCGGGCCCCGCCGGGATCTGTTGGTGGGCCACGGCCCCGCCGCTTGAGACGTCCACGAGGTCCACCCCGTGTTCCGCGGCCGCCCGGGCCATCCGCACGGAGGCCTCCACGTCGATGCCACCCTCGGCCCAGTCGGACGCCGAGATCCGCAGCAGCAGGGGCATGGAATCGGGAATGACGTTGCGGACGGCATCCACCACGGCGAGGGTCAGCCGGTTCCGGCGTTCCTCGTCGCCGCCCCAGGCGTCGGTCCCGGTCGTTGACGAGCGGGCTCTGGAACTCGTGCAGAAGGTAGCCGTGGGCGCCGTGGATTTCCATCGTATCGAAGCCCGCATCGACGGCGCGGACCGCAGCGGCGGCAAAGTCGGCGATCACGCCGTCGATCTCTTCCGGCGTCATGGCCGAAGGCGGCGCGTAGCCGTCGAAGGCAGCGGTGCCGGGCCCCACGGTGTCCCAGCCGCCGTCGGAGGCCGGGACCGTTCCGTGCTTACCGGAGAACGGCCAATAGGAGGATGCCTTGCGCCCGGCATGCGCCAGCTGGGTGCCGATTTTGGTTCCCGCGGCCCCGTGGCGATGCACGAAGGCGTTGATCCGCTCCCAGGCGGCGGCCTGCTCGTCGTTGTACAGGCCGGCGTCCCGGGGACTGATCCGGCCCGCGGCGTTCACCGCCGCGGCTTCGGTCAGGATCAGGGCGGCCCCGCCGGTGGCGAACGAGCCCAGGTGCATCAGATGCCAGTCGTTGGGCACTCCTTCGCCGGTCTCGGGTCCGCAGCTGTACTGGCACATCGGCGATACCCAGCCGCGGTGCTGCAGCTGCAGGGCGCGCAGTTCCAGCGGGGCGAACAGGGCTGATCCCACTAGAACAGCACCCGGGCGAGGTTCTGGCGTGCCTTCGCGACGCGCTCGTCGCCGGTGCCCACGACGTCGAACAGCTCCAGCAGGCGGACCCTGGCCGTTTCGCGCTCGGGGCCGAAGTTCCTGCCGATGAAGGAGACGATCCGGCCCAGGCCGTCCTCGACGTGGCCGCCGGCGACGTCGAGATCCGCCACGCCGAGCTGGGCCTCCAGGTTGTCCGGCTCGTCGGCAGCCAGGCGCCGCAGGGCTTCGGTGTCCGCGGCGGAGAGCGGCTGGAGCCGGCCCATCAGCTCCACCTGGGCCAGTCCGGCCTTGGCATCGGCGTCGGCGGGCATCTCCAGCAGGGCCTGCCGGTACGCGGCGGCAGCCGTGGCGTAGTCCCCGGATTCAATGGCGTCGAAAGCCTTCTGGTGCAGCGGTGGCAGCGGCGGAGCCTCAGCCTCGTCCGCCCCCGGCCCGCTTCCGCCGATCCGCCCGGTCACGCCGTTGGCGGCGGCAACCTTGAGCAGTTCATCGAGCAGGCTGCGGATCTGTTGCTCCTCGGCGCCGCCCTGGAACAGGGGCACCGGCTGGCCCTTGAGCACGGCGACGGCGGTCGGGACGGCCTGCACCTGGAAGGCCTGGGCAAGCTGCGGGAAGGCGTCGATGTCCGCGGCGCCGAGCACCAGCCGGCCGGCGTAGCTGTCCACGATCTCCGCCAGGCCGTCCACGAGCTGGCCGGATCCCGGCGAGTAGGCGGCCCAGAGTGCGATGACCACGGGAACCTGGGCGGAGAGCTCTACGAGTTCCTGGAAGTTGGCCTCGGTGACGTCGACCCGCAGCGGGTGGACCGGATACTCCGCGCCGCCGGCCCCCGGGGCCGGGGCACCAGGGGCCGGAGCGCCAGGCCCGGCGGGAGCGGCGGACGGCGCCGGGGGCCGTTGCTTCAGTGAAGAGAGGTCGACGGCGCCCCGCAGGTTAAGCGGATTGGCGGCAGTTGGCGGGACCGGGCGGGAAGCTGGCGAAGTCATAGCTCCACTCTAACCATTGCGGCCCGGCCCGGTACCACCGCAATGGGCGATACCGGCCGAAAGCCAACAGCCCGGCGGCAGCGGCGGAACCGCTGCGGCCGGGCCGCTGTTTAGCTGTTGCTGGAGTTACTTGAAGCCTGCCCCGACCAGGCCGCGGGTGGCGGCGACGAGTTTCATCGGATCGGTGGACCCGGCCGGCGGAACGTAGACGGCCATGGACTCGGCGAAGTTGAGCACCATGCCGGTGCTCGTTTCCTTGCCGCCCGCTATGGCCGCCGCGTCGTCGCCGATGGTCAGCTTGTCTCCGGCCGCCTTGGGCGTGCCGTCGAACGAGAAGTTCAGCCGCCCCAGGACCAGGGCCCCGCCGTCGGCGGCGCGGAACACGACGATGCTTTCCGGCACCACCTTGTGGGTGAAGGCGAAGGTGCCGTTGACGCCGGAGTTGACCACGTCCGCCTGGTAGGCGAGCGTGTCCGCGATGTACGGGGAGGACTGTCCCTCCACGAGCCTGTCCTTGAACGGAGATTCGGCATTGGTCAGCCGGTCGCCCAGGCCGGCGAGTGCTTCCTCACCGCTGTAGAGGAGCCCCGTCTTGTCGGCGGGTGCGAGCGTCTCGGTGCCGTCCCGAGGGATGGACGGGAACGTGGTGCCCGGCTGCAGCGGCGTGGTGGCAACGAGCTTGTAGTTCTCGCGCGGTGACGCCTGGGTCAAACTGAGCAGCTGCGGGACGACATTGCCCTCACCCTGCGTCACGGCCAGGACCGAGCGCGGCCAGCTGCGCTTCTTGGTGACGACAGTGGTCAGGAGCTTGGTGGCCCGCACGGGCATCCGGGCCTCATAGGCGCCGACCTGGGAACGGATCTTGTAGTTCTGCGTGCGGACTTCGAGCTCCGCCTGCGCCACGCGCGGGTCGAGCTTGGAGGCATCCTTCGCCGCGTCGCCGGCATCGACGGCACCGGCAACCTGTTCCAGGATCCGGCGGAACTGCGCATCGATAAGGACCGGGGCCTCGGGGGCGGGCTCGGCCGCGGCCGGCGGGGTCGCGGCGGCTGCGGCACTCGTCGGGGTGCCGGGGGCCGGCGCCGGGGTCTGGCTGGCGTGGGCGGCCACGCCGGTACCGGCGAGGGCGGTAGCCGCCAGCACTGCCACGACCGCGCCGGACCGGCGCAGTCGGTGTCCCGCAGTGCGCCACGCGGCAAGGCTGTTTTCGGCCGGATTCGCCGGCTTGGCTGCCGGAACGCCGGACGTTGTGCCGGCGCCGGTTGTATCCCCGGCGGCTGCGGGGCGTGCGGCCGCCTTGGCCCCCCGGCGGCGACCGAACATGCTGCCCAGTAAACCGCCCCTGCCGTTGCCGGCGCCGGGCTTGGGCTTCAGGACCAGCAGCGCGCCACCGGCAATGATCAGCAGGCAGCCGAGCACAATGAACGGGATGGCCCACGGTGTCGAAGTGTCATTCGGGAACGTCATGGTGATCGACGCGGGGGCCGGCTTGGTGCCGTCCGTCGCGAGCAGAAGCGACCAGTCGCCGTCCGCGGGCGGCGTCCACGAGTAGTTCAGTTCGCCGCTGGCGTTCTCGGTGGTGACCCACAGGTCGGAACCGGCGGGCGAGGGCGCGGTGGCCTCACCGTCGGTATGCGTGAGCTGCAGTGCCTTGCCGTCGTCGGACACTCCGGAAACGGTGTTGTGGGCCGTCGCCCCGACCCACGCGTCGACGTCGTCCGGCCGGCCGGCGGCCAGCAGGAAGCTGCCCTCGCCCTTGACGTTGATCTTGACCGTGCCGCCCTCCAGCGTGCGCAGCTTCTCGTCGAAAACGGTCAGCGGCGCGGCGGCGGCGTCAGTGGGGGCGGTAGCCGTGACGGTCTCGGCCGGAGCCCAGAATGTCTTCTGGCCGATTCCCGCCAGCAGTGTCAGGAGGCCGAGCAGCACTAGTGCAACTGCAGTCTTGAAACGCAAAATATTACCTATCATCAGCGGACGCTTAGCTTCAATGGTAACCATTTTGTTACCCATCAGTCAGGTCGGGTGATTTTGTCAAGCCCTTCGCCCCGGGACCGCGGCGCCGAAAAACCGTGTGCTAACAAGCCTGCTGATAGTGTTTGCGTTGATTATCACATCCGGCCCGCGACCGCGGCCCCACAGGGGATAACCAGAGATAAAGGGCTTTCAGCGCAGTGAGTGAACATACGGATTCGTCCCCCGCCGGACAGGAAGAAAGCCAAGAATCCGGGACCAGGGTACGCGCACCCCAGGATCAGCTTTCGAACCGCCGGGCCGCCGTCGCCGGAGCCCTGAACGCGGTGGCGCGCCGCCTGCGCCAGCCCCTCCCCGGCGCCCAGCCCCGGCTCCGGTTCGAAATGCCGCCGGAGCTTCTGGAGGAACCCGCCCCGGAGACCGAGACCAGCGCCCGCTTCGGCAACCCGGGGCCTCGCATGTCATCCCAGCACCCGCTGTACGTCGGGTTCATGGGGACCGTCGGCGTCGGGGCCGCGCTGCTCCTGTACTGGATCGGCTCCAACACCACCCAGCTCCTGCTGTGGATCGTGGCGGCGCTGTTCATTGCGCTGGGGCTGGACCCCGTGGTGCGCTGGCTGGAACAAAACAAGGTCCCCCGGGCCGCCGGCATCCTGATCGCCGTCTCCACGCTGACCCTGGCGGTGGCCGGGTTCTTCGCTACCCTCATCCCCACGATCGTCCAGCAGGTGACCCAGATCGTGCAGCAGGCACCGCGCTGGATCCAGGACTTCATCGATTCGGACTTCTTCCGCACCGTCGACAACCAGTTCGGCGTGCGGGACCGGATTACCCAGGAACTCGAAAAGTTCGTCAATGACCCGGAGGCTATGGGCGGCATCTTTGGCGGCGTCGTCGGCTTCGGCTCCACCGTGGCGAACGGACTGTTCGGGGCGCTGATCGTGCTGGTTTTGAGCCTCTATTTCCTGGCCGCCCTGCCCGCCATGAAGAAGTGGGGCTACCGGCTGGCGCCGCGTTCGCGGCGCGCCCGGGTCGAAGCACTCTCTGAGGAGATCACCGGTTCGGTCGGCAACTACGTGATCGGCCAGGCCGTCGTCGCCCTGCTGAACGCCACCTTCGCATTCATCGTGATGACGATCATCGGTGTTCCGTTTGCCGTGCTGCTCGCGTTCATCGTGGCGCTGCTGGCTTTCATCCCGCTGGTCGGGGGCATGATCGCCGGGGTGATCGTGACGCTGATCGCGTTGACCGCCGGCTGGCAGACGGCCGTGGTCTACGCCATCTGCTACTTCGCCTACCTGCAGTTCGAGGCCTATTTCATCTCGCCGCGCGTGATGCAGAAGGCCGTCGCGGTCCCGGGCGCCGTGGCCGTCATCTCGGTCATTGCCGGCGGCAGCGTACTCGGCGTCCTCGGTGCGCTGATCGCGATCCCTACCGCCGCCGCGATCATGCTGCTGGTAAAGGAAATCTTCATCGTCCGCCAGGACAACCACTGACGTAGCGGACCCGGCCTCAGGCCTGGGCTCGGGCGTGGCCTCAGGCGTGGGCCGTCGCCACCGGGCCGTCCCATTCCTGCGGCAGCCCGGCAGCTGTTCCGTCAGTGCTGCCGGCTCCACCGGGAAGGACCTCGTCCACGATCTCGTTCAGGACCCGGCTGGCGTACTTCTCCCCCACCCACAGGTGCTTGGCGCCGTCGACCCCCACGACACGGGCCTGCGGCACCAGGCCGAACCGCTCCGCCGCGGCGGCCGGCTGCAGGTAGTCGTCATGCTCCGGCACCAGCACCTTCAGCGGCTTGCCGGAGTCCGCCCATTCCAACAGGTGCACGTCGGTGGCCCGGTGCAGCGGCGGTGAGAGCAGGATGGCGCCCTCCACCTCCGAGGCCACCGGTTCGGTGGCACCGTACATCAGGGCCAGCTCCGTTCCGAAGGACCAGCCCACCAGCCAGCGGTTCGGCAGGCCGCGGTCCACGGCAAAACGTACCGCCGCCTCGACGTCGAGGCGTTCGCCGATGCCCTCCTCGAAGTCGCCCGTACTGGTGCCCCGGGGCGAGGCGGTGCCACGGGTGTTGAACCTGAGCACGGCGATACCGGCCAGGGCGGGCAGGCGGTAGGACGCCTTCCGGTAGACGTGGGAATCCATGAACCCGCCGTGTGTAGGCAGCGGGTGCAGGGTGATCAGGGTCGCCCTGATCCCGCCGGATTCCGGCAGGGCCAGTTCGCCGACCAGCTTGTGCCCGTCCGATGTGCGGAGCTCCACGTTTTCGCGGTGCGCCGGAAGCACGGTGGACGCGCGGATCGCCGTCGTCGCGGACGGCTGGCTGAAAACGTACGACGCCGGGTCAAAACCGGCGGGCTCAGGAGTCATGCTGACCAGCTTAGCGATACCGGTAGCTGCGTGAGGTCCAGCAGTTCGAATGCCAGTGTCGGCGCTCGGCCAGCCCGGCGGCCTCGCCGAAGATATGGTCCTGGGACCAGACGACGAGGTGTGCCACTCCCGGCGGCACGGCGGTGAAGCACCCCGGGCAGACATAGCTCTTCTCGGCCCGGCCGGCCGTGATCGGGCGGACCATCCATTCGCCGTCCGGGGCGCTCTCCCGCCGGGCGAATCCGGAGCGTGCGCGTTCCAGGTCCAGCTCGGGCTGCGGCCCGCCCTTGGCTCCCGGCCCGGCCGCCTTTCCGGCGCCTGTTCTGCCGGCGCCTGTTCTTCCGGCGCCTGTTCTTCCGGAGACGGCGCGTCGGGGACGGTTGGAACGGGGCATGCTTCCATTCTGCCCCAGTCCGGATGCCTCCCGCTCCCTCCAGAAGGTAGTGTTGACCGGGTGCGTTTAGTCATAGCCCGCTGCTCCGTCGATTACGTCGGCCGGCTCAAAGCCCATCTTCCGCTGGCCACCCGCCTCCTGCTGGTCAAAGCGGACGGCTCCGTACTGGTCCACTCGGACGGGGGATCCTACAAGCCGCTGAACTGGATGAGCCCCCCGGCATCGCTGCGGGTCTCCACCCCGGAGGAGATCGACGTCGAGGTCGGGGTGGTCGAGCAGTGGACCGTCCAGTCCGCCAAGACCGATGACCGGCTGATCATCAACATCCATGAGCAGCTGCACGACACCTCCCACGAGCTGGGCCTGGACCCGGGCCTGATCAAGGACGGGGTCGAGGCGGACCTGCAACGGCTGCTGGCCGACCAGATCGAGCTCCTCGGCACCGGCTTTTCCCTGGTCCGCCGCGAATACTTCACCGCCATCGGGCCGGTGGACATCCTGGCCCGCGACGCCGAGGGCGCCACCGTGGCCATCGAGCTCAAACGCCGGGGCGACATCGACGGCGTCGAACAGCTCACGCGGTACCTGGAACTGCTGAACCGCGACCCGCTGCTGGCCCCGGTGCGCGGAATCTTCGCCGCCCAGCAGATCAAGCCGCAGGCCAAGGTCCTCGCCAAGGACCGCGGCATCGACTGCATCACCCTCGACTATGACGCCATGCGCGGCGTCGACGACAGCGAGTCCCGGCTCTTCTAGGAGCCAACGGCCGGACCCGCGTCCCGGGAGAACCTGCTGCACGGGATGGGGCCACGCCGCCCTGAGCGCGGGGGCTGCTCCCCGGGATCCATCTGGAGGGCCGTTCCGCTCGCGGACCGCTGCGGCGCGCAGAACCCGGCAATCCTGCGGGAACCGGACCCCGGGTTCCCGACCGACCTGCACGCGGCAGCCCAGGGAACCTTGGCCAGGATGACCTGCTCCCCGGAGCTTCCCGGTGCCGCGTTCCTCAGCCGGAACGGCGTCATCCCCTCGCGCGGGCACACGGACGGCGACGGGCCACGGCCGCCGCCTCGCTCGCGGCGGCGCGGGAGGACCGGCACGCGGCAGGGTTCGACGGCACTCGTTGGACTATTTTTCGGCCCGGTCAGTAATGGAGTGGAGACCGTAGGGGCCGTCCTCATCACGTCGTCCAAGGGGCGCAGCTTTACAGGAGGTCCATTTCGGCGCTTGAAATTTGTCGGGGGAGAGCAATGGTCGAGTCATTTAAGGCCCTACTTGTTCCCCACAGATACTGGGACTGTCATTGTGGTAAGAAGCCGCCCGGCCGCCGATAACTTCGTGCCCTCTTGAGAGGAACGAGCCGGAGTATTGGTTTTCGGGATGGTGTCGAGGGCCGTGACCTGCATGATTAGCACGGCGATGGCGGTCAGGAACGGCTCCAATGCGTACGGCTAAGAACACTGCCACCGAAGCCGACCCAGTGGATTGGACAGCAGTCGTGCCGTTCGGCGAGCCAGGTGTCGAAGACTGCGACAGCGTAAGACACTGCCCTATGTACCGTGCCAAGAGGTCGGCTCCGGTGACGACTCCGCGTTCATGCCACTGCGCACTGGATTGGGCAGCGATCAGTCGGAGACCTACGACGAAGCAACTCGCCGCGACGAGCGCAAGGTTGGGAGTCGCCGCGGTTATGCCAACGTGTGCGGTGGCCGTGAAACCGATCCGTAGGCATAGCCTCGCGGCTTATGAGGCACTGATCGGGCGATATGGAGAAGAAGTGTCTGGGAGGGGCTCCGCAGCCCCTCCCAGCTTCACCCCAGTCTTGCTAGTACGCGAACTGCCACATGTAGCGGCGTCCGTCCAGTGAATATCCCCGCACTGCTGCGTAGTGGGCTGCGAGTCGGAACGAAATGGGGTAGAAGACCAGCGGGGCGACGAAGGCACGCATTTTCTGAGGAATGCCGGGAAGCTCGAGTTCACGGCTGTCGACCCGGAACGTCTCGCCGCTGTACTCCTCAAGGAAACGGTCAGCGCGTTCCGCCATGGGACGAGTCTCGTCTTCGCCCAAATACAGGATGCTTTTGGTGTCCTTGTCAAAGACCTCGAACGGGCCCTGGAAGAACTCATTAGCGTTGATGGTCGCCGCGTGCATCCACTGCATTTCCTGCAGGAAACAGCTGGTGAAGGTGCTGCCCATACCCTGCAGCGCTCCCGAAGCGATGAGGTACGTTACCGGGACGTCCTTCATGTTCTCAGCAATCTTGGCCGCATAGGGCTCGAACGCGCGAACCGCGGTTTCGGTGGCGGCCGGCAGCGCAGCCAGAGCCGAAAGCTCCTCGGACACGTTCTGGCCTTCACGTTCCAGAACTGCAAGAGCGAGCAGTTGCAGGAGGATCTGGTTGCCATCCCCGGTTCTGGCAACAAAGGCCGTATCGACTGCCTTCGCCAGGGATCCTTCAGCGTTCAGCGTCACTGCCACTACAGCGGCCCCCCGTTCCTGTGCCCAGGAGGCTGCCTTCGCCGTTTCGGGAGTCATGCCTGCAGCCGAGAAGGAGATTACGAGCGCACCGGCCCCGACCCCGGGTGATGCGCGGTAGTAGAACTCGTCGGAGTTCACGGACGTTACAGGCGTTGTGGCACGGCGGTCCAGGAAGTACTGTGCCGCGTGCAGGCCGGACAGCGAGCCTCCGGCGCCTACAAGGTAGACCCTGTTGAGTTCCGACAGGCCTGATACATAAGACCTGATTTCAGGCCAGAGGGTCAGGGCATGCTCCTGCGAGCCCCGGACATTGTCAGGGATTTCTTTGACAGGCTGTCGTCCGATGAAGGTGCCGTCGGTCATTGTTGTTCCTTACTTTCGTGGTAGCGGGCTGGGGCCCTGGCCGCTGGGCGGTGGGCGCCCAGCGAGTCGTTGCGGCGATTCCGGGCCGATAGCTTTGCGGTGGCCGAAGGCGCCAAATCTTGTGCAGGTCTGCGTGGCCGCTGCAGCTGCGCGGGGGAAGAAAGGGTCGGCTCTTTGGCCGGAGCGGGGCGGACCAGTACCCGTGCGCACAGCGTCTCTTCGGCGCCGAGGTGTCAATCACGATCTCGGCCGGGTGTGCTGGGCGGTTCCGCCTTGCAGGCCGCTGGCGCGAGCCTGCTATGCGTGGTTCGGCCTGATGTTTCAGCTTCATCACCTTGCGGGCTTTCAGAGTACTTCTGAGAGGAAGCGCTGGAGGCGTTCGCTTTGGGGGTTGTCGAAGAGTTCGGCGGGGGTGCCGGATTCGACGACTTCGCCTTCGTCCATGAAGACGACCTGGTCCGCGACCTTCCGGGCGAAGCCCATTTCGTGGGTGACCACGAGCATGGTCATGCCGCGTCGTCCGAGTCCTGCCATGAGGTTCAGCACGCCTTTGACCAGTTCCGGGTCCAATGCGCTGGTGGCTTCGTCGAAGAGCATGACTTCCGGTTCCATGGCCAGGGCGCGGGCGATGGCGACGCGCTGCTGCTGGCCGCCGGAGAGGTCCCGCGGGCGGTGGTCTGCACGTTCGGCCAAACCCACTTCGGCCAGGCGGCGGTGGGCGCGTTCGCGTGCTTCGGCTTTGGGCATTTTCTTGACGCTCCAGAGGGCCAGGGCGACGTTCTCCAGGGCGGTGTGGTCCGGGAAGAGGTTGAAGTGCTGGAACACCATGCCGATCCGGGCACGCAGGATGTCGGGGTTGACCTTCAGCGCGCTTTCGCCCGCCAGGAGCACGTCCCCGCTTTTGGGTTCATGCAGGCGGTTGACGCCCCGGAGGAGCGTGGATTTGCCCGAACCTGAAGGCCCGATGATGCAGGTGGTGGTTCCCGGTTTTACCGTGAGGCTGACGTTGCGGAGGACCTCGACGTCGCCGTACGCCATGGTCAGGTTCTTCAGTTCCAGGCTGGAGCCGTGGAAGGTCTCGATGTCCGGGACCGTTTCGCTGGTGCTGGTGCTTGCGAGGTTCATGTGTTGCTCCCGGTGATCAGCGGCGAGGCCGCGTCGAGTTCTTTGACTTCGTTCAGGCCACTGGATGGTGCCGTGGGCCGGCGTTTTCCTGCCCGGAAGCGGCTGTCGAAGTAGTTGACCAGGTGGGTCAGGGGGACGGTGATGATGAGGTAGAAGATGCCGGCCATGACCAGAGGGGAGAGGTTTCCGGAGAGTACGGCGGCGTCCTGGCCTACCCGGAAGAGTTCGCGTTCGCTGACCAGCAGTCCGAGGAAGTAGACGAGCGAGGAGTCCTTGACGATGGCAATGAACTGGTTCACCAGTGCCGGGAGGACCCGGCGGATGCCCTGGGGAATGACCACGAGTGCCATGGACTTGCCATAGCTCATGCCCAATGCGCGGCAGGCCTCGCCCTGGCCCTTGTCTACGCTTTGGATGCCGGCGCGGAAGATCTCGCCGATGTAGGCGCTGGCGATCAGGCTCAGGGCGATGATCCCCAGCGGGTAGGGCGAAGGCCCGAAGATCGACTGGCTCAGCCGGGCGAAGCCCTGACCGATGAGCAGGATGGTCAGGATCGCGGGAAGGCCGCGGAACAGGTCGGTGTAGATCCGGGCCGGAACGCGCAGCCATTTCGAGGGCGAGATGCCCATCACGGCCACGATCATGCCGAGGACGACTCCGATGATCGTTGCCGCGACGGAGATGACGAGGGTGTTGAGGAGGCCTACAGCCAGAAGCTGGGGCAGGACTTCGGCCATTGCGCCGAAGTCGAAAAAGGTGCGGATAATGGTGTCGAACCAGTCCATGGTTGCTCTCAGACGTAGTTAGCTTGTGAATTCCGGGCGGGCCGCGGATGGCGGCCCGCCCGGGCCCGAATCTGGTGAGGGTCCGGCTTACTTGCTCGCGGTCGGGGCCGGCGTAGCTGTCTGCTCGGCCTTGGGCAGGTACTGCTCAGGCATCGGCGATCCGGGGAACCACTTCTCGTAGAGCTTCTTCCATGTGCCGTCCTCCATCGCCTCGGCCAGACCCTTGTTGAGGGCCTCTTTGAAAGCGGTCTTGCCCTTCGCAATCGCGAAACCGGCCGGAGCGTCGAAGGACGGGATATCCGCTGCACTGACCAGGCCGTGCTGCTGCTGATAGTCCTTGGCTGTTTCGTAGTCCAGGAAGTGGGCGTCAGCCGAGCCGCTGTTCACCGCGGAGATCGCCGAGTTGTTATCCGGGAACCGGACCAGGTTCGCGGTGGTGAAGTTCTTGAGTGCGTAGGCTTCCTGCAGCGTTCCCTGCACCACGCCAAGCCGCTTGCCCGCCAGATCCTCGACGCCCGTGATACCGGAAGTCTTGGTGGTGATGACCGTCAGGTAGCCGGCGAGGTAACCCTCGGAGAAGTCCACGGTTTCCTTTCGCTTGTCCGTGATCCCGATCGCCGCCACGCCGACGTCGAACTGGCCGTTGGCCACAGCCGGGAGAATCGCCGAGAAGTCCTGGCCGGTGAAGACCACATTGTCCACTCCCGCCCGCTTGGCAACGTCCTTGAACAACTCAACGTCGAAACCCGTGAAGTTACCCTTCTCGTCGGCGAACGCATAGGGCTTGAGATCCCCGACGCTGGCGACCCGTGCCGTGCTCGGCTCAATCAGCCCATACGGGTTAGCCTCCGCCGAAGACGACGGGGAAGTCCCGCCACAGGCAGTGACAAGGCTGGCGATCAAAGCCGCTGAGGCCACCGCAGCGCCAAGGCGGAACTTCTTTGAACCAAAAGTGCGCATTGCTTTCCAATCTGTGAAAAAGATAGCCGGTCCCGGTCCGGAGTGGACGGCGCGGCGTATGAGAGCGTTATCAGATAATGCAAAGCTACAGCCTCTCGCTCCGGCACGTCAAGCGTGGGCAAGGTCACGCCCAAATTTTTCGTTGTCCCCGTAATTACGGCTTCTGGGAGCCCTACTCCGAGGTCGGACCCTGTCAGCACGAAGGCTTCGTGGGCTCGACATTCTGCGAGCGTTCTCATACGCTGGAGGCCATATCTACTTTTTGGAGGCATGATGGTTTCGATCCTGACAGCGAGGGACAACGTCGTTGACTGCTACCTGGATGAGGGGCAGGTGTTTGCGGGCGGAAACGCCCTAAACGTCGCGGTTTTCGCCCGGCGGGCGGGAGCAAGAGCGGCCTACGCCGGCACAGTTGGAACAGATGCTGCCGGAGCCCTTATCCGCAGCGCCTTGACTCTTGAAGGCGTGTCGACGGACTTTCTGCAAGTCAAACCCGGCAGTACCGCTTACTGCGTGATCGGCCGGAATAACGGGGACAGGGTATTCCGGGAAGTCGGGCTAGGAGTCTCGCAGGCTAACTTCGATGGCGGTTTCGTCGCGCCGGCGTCCGGTTTTGATGCTGTGCACCTCAGCGTATCCAGCGCCCTTGAGGATTTGGTGCCGGACCTCGCATCTGTCTCGCGCCTGTCCTTCGACTTCTCAACCAACAGGAATGCGGACCTGCTCAGCGCGGTCGCGCAGCACTGTTATCTTGCCTCCTTCTCAGGCGGAGACCTCACCGGGCCCGAGGGACTAGACCTGGCCCGGCACGCCATCGCCCTCGGTGCGACCTGGGCGCTGGTGACACGTGGAGGAGACGGCGCTGTCCTGGTGAGCAGGGAACACTCCTATGAAGTTCAAGCGGCAAACACCACCCTGGTTGACACCCTGGGGGCCGGTGATACGTTTATGGCCACCCTTCTAACCGGGCTCCTGCAAGCAAAGGACCCACATGAAGCCATGACCAGGGCCTCCGAAGCCTCCGCCCAGACATGCAGCAGGCTCGGAGCCTTCGGAAAAGGCAAACTCCTCGCCGCCTTGCCGCTGCCGACACATCAGGACGCCGTGCCATTGGATGTTCCGCAATAACAAACCACGAACCACTGGAACCGGAAAGAACTCCACTCCAAAATTCCGCGGCACACCTCCAACTCCGACGAGGTCTACCACTGGGCACCGTCTAGAGTGGGGGCGAACTCCCTGATGGCGGTGCTTTCCAGCACTGGCAACACTCCCCCACCGTCCGTCCCGGTCTAGGGATCAGCTAGTGGGAGTTCACGCCTTGGAAGGGCGCCGTTCATATGGCAGGTAAGCTACTGACCCCCCGGCTCCGGGCTGCGAACAGCGCCCCGGAACATTCCCAATAACGAAAGACTCACATGCCGCCACCGCCCAGGATCACCATCACTCAGGTCGCAGCCGAAGCCGGGGTCAGCACGGCAACAGCCGGGCGGGTCCTTGGCGGTTACGGCTATTCCAGCGACGACGTCGCTGCCCGGGTGCAAGCTGCAGCCCGAAAGCTGGGCTACAAGCCGAACACGCTTGCCCGAAGCCTCGTCACCGGCCGCAGCCAAACCATAGGCGTCGTCGCCGCTGACATCGACAACGCCTTTTACGCCCGTGTCCTGCGCGGAATCGGCGACGTGGCAAGATCACGCGGGTTCGGCGTCATCCTCACCAACAGCGACGAGAACCTTGAACGCGAGAAAGAAGCGGTTCAGCTTCTCCTCGAAAAACGCGTCGACGGCCTCATAATCAGCCCCTGCGATGTTCAGGGATCCGAACATCTCCGCAGTCTCATAGCCGGCGGTTGCCCAACAGTCCAAATAGACCGGGCAGCCTACGACCTGGCAGCAGACTCAGTGACCGTAGACAATCGCGGTTCCGCCCGTGAAGCAGTCGCTCACCTGCTGAAGGCAGGCCACAAACGGATAGGAATCATCGCCGAACTCGAGCAAACCGAAAAAGGCAGCCTTGAGGACTTTGTCGCCCAAACGGTCTTTTCCCCCGTGACCTCCGAAACGCTCTATCCAAGCTGGCAGCGACTACTCGGATACCTCGACGCCCACCGGGAAGCGAACATCCCCGTACAGACTCAACTGATCCGCCGCGCTGGAGCCTACTCCTCAGAAGCCGCACGCCACGAGGCCATTCAGCTCCTCGAGCCCGGCCACCGACCTACCGCCGTCTTCACCGCCGACGGAACCATGTCCCACGGACTCATGCAGGCCATCGCCGACCTCAAAATCAAGGTCCCCGACCAACTTTCCGTCGTCTGCTTCGACGACCTCGACTGGATGACATTCATGCAACCGGCCATAACATCCGTTCACCAGCCGGTGCACCGCATCGGCTCAATGGCAGCGGAGCTTCTCCTTGCCAGAATCGCCGGCGAGACATCCGTCCCAAAGCACAATGTCCTGGAAGCACGGCTCAATATCCGAGACTCGGTCGGCCCTCCTCCGCACCAAGTAGAGACAAACTAGCGTAAGTACCGCCGCGACGCGCGGAGTAGGGCAAGGCAACTTTGGTAGCCAAGGCCACAAGGGAAGGTGCCCTGCTGCCGGAGTGCGGACATGTCAGCCCAGTCGCGGGAATTCGGGGCTCTACTTGCTGGCAGAACACGGACGACACGAAAACTGCCTGCAAGTGCATCGGCGGATGTAGGACCGCACCGCCTGGGAAAGTGGTGGATGCGGCCGTGTCCACCACTTCCCGGTCTGCTAGTTCTGGTGCACGGGGGCCCAGGCGCCCGTGCTCACGGCTTCCGGCGTGGGGACGCCGGTGTTGAAGCGGTCGAGGCGGAAGGACTTCAGCACCGGGGAGGGGGTTCCGGTGAGGATTTCCTCGGCGAGGAGTTCACCGAGGATAAGCCCGAGCGTTGCGCCCGAGTGGGTGAACATTGTGTGCAGTCCCGAGATTGAAGGCACCGGGCCCACCACCGGTTCGCCGTCGCCGGGAATGGGTTTTAGTCCTGCTCCTACTTGCTGCGCGGTCAGCCGGGGGTTCCCATTGAGCACCTTCGATGCCTCGTCGAGCAAGCCCTGTACCGACTCTTCGGGAACCGTGAACGAACCGTCCTCCTCAACAATCACCGACTGCTCTGCCCAATCGGCATCGAGTACGAGCCGGCCGTCGGGGGTGGGCCGCACCGCGACGCGCGGGGTGTTTAGCACGGTTTTTACTTTGATGTCGATCGGATCGGTGAACAGCACGAAGGCTGCGGGTGTGGCATCCGGAACCGTTACGCCCAAGGCGGCGAGCTGAGCTGGAACCTCACCGCCGGTCGCCAGCACTACTTGGTCGGCAGCCAAACGGGTCCCGTCGCCGAGTATCACGCCAGCCGCGGCGCCGTGCCGCACGTCAACCCGCACATCGCCGGCGTTCTCGATGACGGCCGCGCCGTGGGACACCGCTTCAGTCACTAGCGCCGGGATGAAATCCGGCATGTTCACCCAGCCTTCGCCTGGGTTGTAGATTGCGCCTTCTTCGGCCACCGCATCCGCGTTCACGTCCGGCGCGATCCCGGGCACGTCGGCGCGGTCGACCCAGAGGGAGTCATACCCGGTTGAACGCTCGAAGGCGAAGGTCTCGCGGAAGGTTTCATTGGGGCCTGCCCACTTCAATGCGCCATCGAACCGGATGTAGCCGCGGCTCTCCGGGTGGTGCGCGCTCCAGGTACGGTAGCGGTCGATGGCAAGCATCCGAAGGTAGTGGTATTCGGCGGAGCGGGCACCCGATGAGTTCAGCCATGCGATCGAGCGGCCCGAGGCCCCGTTCGCTAGCGGCCCGGCTGTTACAAGTGTCACCCGGGCGCCGCCCCGTGCGAGGTGCATGCAGGTGGATGCACCGAGGATGCCGCCGCCGACGACGACGATGTGTTTGGCTGGAGCTGTGGAGGACATGGTTCTCCCTTTCTAAGTGTTTTTGGAACGATGATGCGCGCAGGGATGGCACTGCACCTGCGCTGCCCGGTTCGGCTCGAGCTAGGCGAAGGCGTGAATTTTTTCGATGGTTCGAAGGACTTCAAGGGACTCGGCAGCGTTGACTGGCAGAGGGCCCTCGCCGCGCAGGGCGGTAGCCAGTTGCGCGTAGAACTGTGGGTAGGCCCCGGTTTCGGCGGGAACGCTCGTCGTGGAACCGTCGATTCCCAGGACCCCCCAAGCGTCCTGGGGCTCCACGCCATACGAGGGGTCCAATGGGGACATACCCGCCGCGAGGGCAGGTTCCTGGTGATCCAGGCCCCATTTGGTGTAGCCGGACTGGGAGCCCAGGACATGGAAACGTGGGCCGACCTGCGCTGCCATGCCGTTCATCCACAGCCTGGACCGGATACCTGATTCATGGAGGAGTGACACGAAGGCCTCCGTGTCAGCTCCGTCCTGCGGGCCGTGGTTTGCCGTCTCCCCGTAGCTTTCTTCGACCGCCCCGAACAGTTGAACGGCCTGGTCGATCAGGTGGGCGCCGAGATCGTGGAGGATTCCGCCGCCTTCCGCCAGGGAAGCGGTGTCGCGCCAATTCCCGAAGCCTTCCGGCCGCCACCATTCAAAGCGAGACTCGAAGCTGCGGACCTCGCCCAGCGCGCCTTCCCTCAGCACCTTCTTGAGCGTCAGGAAGTCCGCGTCCCACCGGCGGTTTTGGAAGACTGTGAGCTGGACGCCGGCTTCAGTTGCCTGAGAGATGAGGCCTTCGCCTTGAGCCGATGTGGTGACGAACGGCTTGTCCACGACCACATGGAGGCCCTGGGCCATCGCTGTCGAGGCAACGTCGAAGTGGGTAAGCGGCGGGGTTCCGAGGATTACCAAGTCAAGACCGCCGGAGAGGGCGAACAGGGCCTCCGGCGTTGGAACAACCCGGGCCTGAGGATAAAGCCTGGCCGCCTCCGCAGCGCGGGCTGGATCAGCTGTGACAATGAAGTCCAGCGAGTAGCCGGGATCCGCTGCGATGAGCGGCGCGTGGAAGACTTTGCCGGAGACGCCGAATCCCACGACTGCGGTCCGTATGGGTGAGGCTGTAAGTTGACGCATCAGAGTACTTCTGAGAGGAAGCGCTGGAGGCGTTCGCTTTGGGGGTTGTCGAAGAGTTCGGCGGGGGTGCCGGATTCGACGACTTCGCCTTCGTCCATGAAGACGACCTGGTCCGCGACCTTCCGGGCGAAGCCCATTTCGTGGGTGACCACGAGCATGGTCATGCCGCGTCGTCCGAGTCCTGCCATGAGGTTCAGCACGCCTTTGACCAGTTCCGGGTCCAATGCGCTGGTGGCTTCGTCGAAGAGCATGACTTCCGGTTCCATGGCCAGGGCGCGGGCGATGGCGACGCGCTGCTGCTGGCCGCCGGAGAGGTCCCGCGGGCGGTGGTCTGCACGTTCGGCCAAACCCACTTCGGCCAGGCGGCGGTGGGCGCGTTCGCGTGCTTCGGCTTTGGGCATTTTCTTGACGCTCCAGAGGGCCAGGGCGACGTTCTCCAGGGCGGTGTGGTCCGGGAAGAGGTTGAAGTGCTGGAACACCATGCCGATCCGGGCACGCAGGATGTCGGGGTTGACCTTCAGCGCGCTTTCGCCCGCCAGGAGCACGTCCCCGCTTTTGGGTTCATGCAGGCGGTTGACGCCCCGGAGGAGCGTGGATTTGCCCGAACCTGAAGGCCCGATGATGCAGGTGGTGGTTCCCGGTTTTACCGTGAGGTTGACGTTGCGGAGGACCTCGATGTCCCCGTAGGCCATGGTCAGGTCTTTTAGTTCCAGGCTGGAGCCGTGGAAGGTTTCGATATCTGGGGTGGCCGGTTTGTGTGGGGCTGTGTTGCGTGAGGTGTTGCTGGCGAGGCTCATGTGTTGCTCCCGGTGATCAGCGGCGAGGCCGCGTCGAGTTCTTTGACTTCGTTCAGGCCACTGGATGGTGCCGTGGGCCGGCGTTTTCCTGCCCGGAAGCGGCTGTCGAAGTAGTTGACCAGGTGGGTCAGGGGGACGGTGATGATGAGGTAGAAGATGCCGGCCATGACCAGAGGGGAGAGGTTTCCGGAGAGTACGGCGGCGTCCTGGCCTACCCGGAAGAGTTCGCGTTCGCTGACCAGCAGTCCGAGGAAGTAGACGAGCGAGGAGTCCTTGACGATGGCAATGAACTGGTTCACCAGTGCCGGGAGGACCCGGCGGATGCCCTGGGGAATGACCACGAGTGCCATGGACTTGCCATAGCTCATGCCCAATGCGCGGCAGGCCTCGCCCTGGCCCTTGTCTACGCTTTGGATGCCGGCGCGGAAGATCTCGCCGATGTAGGCGCTGGCGATCAGGCTCAGGGCGATGATCCCCAGCGGGTAGGGCGAAGGCCCGAAGATCGACTGGCTCAGCCGGGCGAAGCCCTGACCGATGAGCAGGATGGTCAGGATCGCGGGAAGGCCGCGGAACAGGTCGGTGTAGATCCGGGCCGGAACGCGCAGCCATTTCGAGGGCGAGATGCCCATCACGGCCACGATCATGCCGAGGACGACTCCGATGATCGTTGCCGCGACGGAGATGACGAGGGTGTTGAGGAGGCCTACAGCCAGAAGCTGGGGCAGGACTTCGGCCATTGCGCCGAAGTCGAAGAAGGTGCGGATGATGGTGTCGAACCAGTCCATGGTTGCTCTCAGACGTTGTTAGCTGGTGGAACGGGGGCGGCACTGCCGGTGGTGATCGGTGGCGGGCCGCCCCCGCAACCTTGGGAGGTTTACTTTGTGGGTGCGGGGCTGGAGGTTTGTTCAGCCTTGGGGAGGTACTGCTCGGGCATCGGGGAGCCCGGGAACCACTTTTCGTAGAGTGTCTTCCAGGTGCCGTCTTCCATTGCCTCTGCCAGGGCCTTGTTGAGGGCCTCTTTGAAAGCGGTCTTGTCCTTGGCAACAGCGAAACCAGCCGGAGCGTCGAAGGAAGGGATGTCCGCAACACTGACCAGGCCGTGCTGCTCCTGGTAATCCTTGGCCGCTTCGTAGTCCAGGAAGTGGGCGTCAGCCGAGCCGCTGTTCACGGCTGCGATTGCTGAGTTGTTGTCCGGGAACCGGACCAGGTTCGTGGTGGTGAAGTTTTTCACTGCGTAGGCTTCCTGCAGCGTTCCCTGCACCACGCCAAGCCGCTTGCCGGATAGACCATTCGCGTCCTTGATGCCGGAGTTCTGGGTGGTCAGGACCGTCAGGTAGCCGGCGAGGTATCCCTCGGAGAAGTCCACGGTTTCCTTGCGCTTTTCGGTGATTCCGATGGCGGCCACGCCGACGTCGAACTGGCCGTTGGCCACAGCCGGGAGGATCGCGGAGAAGTCCTGGCCGGTGAAGACCACATTGTCCACTCCCGCCCGCTTGGCTACGTCCTTGAAAAGCTCAACGTCGAAACCGGTGAAGTTGCCCTGCGCGTCGGTGAAAGTGTACGGCTTCGAATCGCCCAGGCTGGCAACCCGGACAGTGCCCGGCTCAATCAGCCCATACGGGTTATCAGCTGAGGACTGGGCGGGAGTTGACCCCCCGCAGCCCGACAGTGCCAGGAGAGCCGCGACGGCGGCCGCGACCATAGCGGCCGGGCGGAAGTTGAATCGTGTGTTCAAGGTTTTCCAATCGTGGGAAGCAGAGTGGCCCTTCGGCCTTCGGTGATATTGCTTGTTGAGTCCGGTCTCAACGGCTAGGGTTGAGACCGGACTCACATGAGGGTTGGTAAAAATGTAACTGAAGCCACATCGGCCGTCAAGGCCCTTTCGAAAGGCAGAAATGAGCAGCAACAGTTCCAGGCGTCGCGACGTCACCGTCGCGGACGTGGCCAAAGCGGCCAATGTCTCCAAGGCACAAGCTGCGCGGGCGCTGGGTAATTACGGGGCCGTGAGCGGCGATGTCCGGGAGCGCGTCCTGGCCGCAGCCGAGGAACTTTCCTACCGCCCGAATGAGCTCGCTCGCAGCATGAACACGGGGAAATCGCACACGATAGGTGTGGTGGTTGGTGACATCGAAAACCCGCACTTTGGCCTTGCCACCAGGGGCATCACCGACACCGCAAAGAAGAGCGCCTACAACGTTATCCTTGTGAACACGGACGAGGAACAAGCCGCCGAAGTCGATGCCGTCCAGGTTCTGCTGGACAAGCGGGTAGACGGCCTTATAGTGGCTCCTGCGTCATCGACCGAAACAAAACATTTACAGCGTGTTTACGAATCGGGGCGGCCTTTGGTCCTGCTTGACCGAGCCGCCACCGGACTCTCAGCAGAAACCGTCGCTGTCAACATGGCTGGTATCTCATACGAGGCCACGAGGTACCTAATGGACTCCGGCCACCGCAGAATCGCCTTCATCTCCACGTTGAAGTCTGGCTCGCCGTTTAACGCGGCGACTCAGGTGGATTCTTCACAGATTTCTGAACGCCTGGACGGCATGCGGCGGGCATTCTCGGAAAAAGGACTGGCGTTCCCCCACGATTTGGTGCGGCTCAATGCCGGCGATGCAGACTCCATCCGAAACATCACGCGTAAACTCCTCGTCCTACCGGACCCGGCGACGGTCCTCGTGGCATCAGATGGACTCATCGCCCTCAGCGTTCTAGGGGCCATACAGGAACTTGAACTCGCTATCCCCAGGGACGTCTCGTTCCTCATGTACGACGACTTCGCATGGACACGCCTCACCACGCCGCCCCTGACAGTCATTGCCCAACCCGTCTACGACATGGGCGTCGCCGCTGCCACTGCTTTGATCCGGCAGATTGAAGGACGGAAAGCATGCGACGCCTCGCCCGCCCTTGAAGCGCGACTAATAGAACGAGGCTCAGTAGGGCCTGCCAAGGTGCTATCTGATTTGTAGGCCGACGCCGAAGCTGGCGGCAAACCGGTTCAATCTGGTGTCCAACTACCTCACCCAGGAGCAGAACATCACGCTCCACACCGAGAACGGGCAAAAGTCGCTCCAATTCAGGGGCCAGGATCGGGTACATGCCGGTGAGCACTCTCGACCAGAACGAGAAGCGCCAGCTCGAAGGCCAGGTTCTGGACCGTGTCGTCACGGACAAGGCTTCCGGCAGGGACACCTCAAGGCCACAGCTCACAGAACTGCTGCGGTTCGCCCGCGAGGGGGACACCGTGGTCGTGCACAGCATGGACCGGCGCGTCCGCAACCTCGATGACTTACGTGCTCTCGTAGAGGGCCTCACCCGCAAAGGCGTGCGGGTGGAGTTCGTCACAGAGAGCCTTGTCTTGTCCGGGGAGGACTCCTCCATGGCCAATTCATGCTCTCCGTTATGGGGGCGTTCGCTGAATTCGAACACTCCCTCATCAGGGAACGCATCAGGGAACGCAGAGGGCAGGCATCGCCCTGGCCAAGCCGCGCGGCGCCTACAAAGGGCGGAAAAGGACCCTCACGTCGGAACGGGCGGCGGAGCTGGTCCAGCGCGCCGACAGCGGTGTCTCGAAGGCAGTCCTTGCCCGTAATTTCGGGATCAGCAGGGAGACGGTCTACCAGTACCTGCGCCACGGCAAGTCGGGGTGAGTCCCCTCCCCTTCCGACACAGCCGGCATGCCCATGCCGAGCTCCCTTAGCTTGAGGGAAGGTCCATTATCGGCGTTTGATTCGGACGCAACAGACGAGAAAATCAGGCATCTGACGCCGAAAAAGTAGTGGCAGGATCAGCCCGTTCATGCGACTGGGCAGCTCTCCTGATGGGCCCTGGTTGGTGATGTCCTTCAGGTACCCGCGTATTGGGCGGGGGTATTTGCTTCGATTGCGGCGTTTAGTTCCTCAAGGGTCGGTGGGTTTGCTCCCGGGCGCTGTACGGTGATGGCCGCGGCTGCGGCTGCGGTGTGTCCAAGCTGCTCCAAGACAGCGGGGGCGAAGCCTTCGGTTCCTCGGGTGAGGAAGCCCAGAATGAGGGCGGACATGTAGGAGTCTCCGGCGCCGATGGTGTCTGCAACGGTGGTTTTCACGGCGGGGATGTTGATGTTGGCGTCGGCGGATGTGAATTGTGAGCCTTCGGCGCCTTTGGTTATGACGGTCAGCTGGGTGCCCAGCCCGAGGATGTGTGCTGCGGTTTCGTCCAGGCTTTTCCGGGGGTACAACCACCGGGCGTCCTCGTCGCTGAGTTTGACGACGTCGGTTAAGGCCACGAGCTCTTCAAAGATGGCTTTCGCTTCGGCTTGGCTGCCGAGCAGGGCTGGCCTGATGTTGGGGTCATACGTGATCATGCATTGTCTGTGGGCCTGTTCGAGCAGAGCTTTCACGGCACTGGCACCGGGGCTGAGGAACGTGGCGATGGATCCGGTGTGCAGTATTTTCGGGAAGTAGGCCGGGGCTGTTGGGGCAAGGTCCCAGGAGGTGTCGAAGTCGTACCTTGCGGAACCGTCCGGTGCAAGGGTTGCTGTTGCCGATGCCGTCCGGGTGAGGGATTTTGAGCCGGGCAGAAGTATGACTCCTGCGCTGTGGAGATGGTTTTCGATGGCATTCCCGCGGGCGTCCGGGGCGATGGCCGTGAGCAGACCTGTGGTTACGCCGAGGCGGCCAAGTCCGTACGCGACGTTGGCCGGCGAGCCGCCCGGGTGTTCCACTCGGTCGTGTGGGGTTATGACCACGTCGATCAGCGCTTCGCCTACGACCATGACGTCCAGGGTCTGGTGGGCGTCATGCCGGGCTGTTGTGAGGTAATCCATGGTCTGTCTCTCGTGGGGAGCTGTTGTGGCGGGGCGGGGGGCTGTTCAAGCCACGTCAGTCCGCGGACCGGTAGCGGGTCTGCGGACTGACGTGAGGACAGCAGTCGTTCAGGCGGTGGCCGCACCGGTCATGATCGCAACCGCATCGGTCATGTTGTGTGATTGCGGTGTGATCGTGGCCGCGCACTTGCCGAGGCGCTGGATGTGGATCCGGTCCGCCACGTCAAAGACGTGGGGCATGTTGTGGCTGATCAGGATGACTGGCAGGCCGCGGTCCCGGAGGTCCCGGACCAGCTGCAGGACCTGGTTGGATTCCCGGACGCCGAGTGCCGCTGTCGGTTCATCAAGCACGACTACTTTTGAACCGAACGCTGCGGCGCGGGCCACGGCGACGGCTTGGCGCTGGCCGCCGGAGAGGTTCTCCACGGGCACTGTCACGTCCTGGAGGGTGGAGATGCCCAGCCGGGTCAGCTCCTGCTTGGCCTTCAGGCGCATGCCTTTGGTGTCGAGCATCCGGAACACGCTCCCGAGAATTCCCGCACGCCTTTCCTCTCGGCCCAGGAACAGGTTGGAGGCGACATCCAGGGCCGGCGAGACCGCCAGGTTCTGGTACACAGTTTCGATGCCGTGGACCCTGGCGTCCTGGGGGCGTTTGAAGTGCACCGGCTGTCCTGAGACAGTGAGTTCGCCGGAGTCCGGTACTTCTGCTCCGGTCAGGCATTTGATCAGGGTTGATTTTCCGGCGCCGTTGTCGCCGATGATCGCCAGGACTTCGCCCGGGTACAGGTCGAGGCTGACTCCGTCCAGGCCGACGACGCGGCCGAAGGTCTTGACGAGGTTTCTGGCCTTCAGGATGGGCTCGCGGGTGGCCACGTTGGGGGCTGCAGATTCTGTCATGGTCATGACTTGACCTTTCGGATCCACTGGTCGATGGACACAGCGAGGATGATGAGGACGCCCACGGCGAGGGTCTGGTAGAGCACATCGAGGCCTGCGAGGGAGAGTCCGTTGCGGAAGACGCCGACGATCAGGGCGCCCAGGAGGGTTCCCCAGACGGAACCACGGCCGCCGAAGAGGCTGGTTCCGCCGATGACCACGGCGGTGATGGAGTCCAAGTTCAGGTCCATCCCTGCGTTGGGGCTGGCGGCGTTGGTGCGGCCGATCTGGATCCAGGCGCCGATCGCCAGGACAGCGCCGGCGGCGAGGTAGACGCTCATGAGGACTTTGTTCACGGCGATACCGGCCAGGCGGGCGGCTTCCTTGTCATCGCCCACGGCGTAGACGTGCCGGCCCCAGGCGGTTTTGCCCAGGATGAACGCGATGGCGACGTAGAGCAGCAGCATCACAACGACGCCGGTGGAGATCCTTACCGGGCCCACCGGGAAGGTGGTTCCGGTCCAGGTGAGCAGGTCCGGCATGGCCGAGCCGCGCACTGTCGCACCGTTGGAGTAGAGCAGCGTCAGGGCGATGAAGATATTCAGCGTGCCCAAGGTGACGATGAACGGTGGGAGCCGGAACCGGGTGACCAGGAATCCGTTGAGTGCTCCGGCTGCGAGTCCGACGATCAGGCCTGCGAGGAGTGCAACAGGTGCCGGCAGTCCGTTGTTGACGGCGAGTTGGGCCACGACCATCGAGGACAGGATCATGACGGCCCCGACGGAAAGGTCGATGCCTGCGGTGAGGATGATGAGGGTCTGGGCGATGGCCAGGGTGCCGACGACGGAGACCTGCTGGGTAATCAGGGAGAGGTTTTCAACCCGCAGGAACCGGTCATTGAGGAGGCCGAACACGACCACCGCGATGAGGAGGACGAGGGCGGGGCTGACGGCGGGGTAACGGTGGAGGATATTGCGTATCCGACTGAGCGGTGTCTGGCGGTCAAGGAATTCCTCGGCCAGGTCGGCATGCCCGGCGCTGGGCGGTCCGGCGGTCTGTTGCTGGGTCACGATAGGTCCTGATCTTTGGTGATGGTAGCTATAGCGGAGCTAGCTCGGTAGACAAGCGCGGGGAGGCCGATAGCGGCTCCGGTCTCCCCGCGGGAAGCTGGGTGGTTACTTTCCCCAGCAGATGTCGGTAGCTTCCGTGGTGGTGATGCTCTTGAGGCCGTCGGCCGGCTTGTCGGTGACGAGTTCGACGCCGGTGTTGAAGAAGTCCAGACCCTCGGAGTTGGCCGGCTTATTCCCGGTCTTAGCCAGATCCACGATTGCCTTCACTCCCAGTTCGGCCATCTTGACCGGGTACTGCTGAGCGGTGGCGCCGATGACACCGGACTTGACGTTGTTCACACCCGTGCAGCCGCCGTCAACGGAGACGACCAGCACGTCCTTGTCCTTGCCGGCGGACTTCAGCGCCTCGAAGGCGCCTGCCGCGGCAGGCTCGTTGATGGTGTAGACAACGTTGATGTCGGGATTGCTCGATAGGAGGGTTTCCATGGCGGTGCGGCCGCCGTCTTCAGCGCCCTGCGAGGCCTGGTTGCCAACGATCTCGTAGTCGCCGCCCTTGCCGCCCGTGTACTTTCCGGTTTTGGCCTCGTCGCCGTTCTTCTTCTTGTCCGCAGTGTCTATGCCCAGGCCGGTCAGGAAACCCTGGTCCCGGTTGTAATCAACCGAGACGATCTTGTCGTCAAAAAGGTCCACGAGCGCGATCGTGGCCTTTTTCCCGTCCAGCTGGGCTGCGGTCCATTTGCCTATCAGCTCGCCGGCGGCGAAGTTATCCGTGGCGAACGTGATGTCCACTGCATCGGCGGGGTCCGGCGGGGTATCCAGGGCGATGACGAAGAGCCCGGCATCCCTGGCCTTCTTAAGGGCATCCACCACGGACGGGCCGTTCGGGGTGATGAGTATGCCCTTGTCGCCCTTGGAGATCGCGTTTTCGATGGCCTGGATCTGGGTGTCCTCATCGCCGTCGGCCTTGCCGGCGGCGAGCTTCAGGTCTACGCCCTCGGCCTCGGCAGCCTTCTTCGCCCCGTCCTGCATCGAAACAAAGAACGGGTTGGTCGTGGTCTTCACGATCAGGGAAACGCCGACTTTTTCGCCTGACGTGCCTTCGCTGGCAGCCGGCGCGGTGGAACTTCCTCCGCAAGCGGAAAGGCTGAGCGTTCCTAGGGTAAGGGCCGCTCCCGCCGCAAAGATGCGAGTGGCCGTTGCAAGGTGGGATTTGGAACTCAACATTGAATCTCCTGGTGTTTGAGGCCGCCATGGCCTCGACAACGATGTCATAACGAGGTAAGCAGGATCACACGCTAGAGTCAATAGGAAATGAATGAGAAGGAGCGGTTTTCTTGACAACGATGTCCGATCGTTACCAGCCACCTCTGTCCCCGACCCGGCCCACGATGCGCCATGTGGCCGCACTCGCAGGTGTCGGAATCAAGACCGTGTCACGTGTAATCAACGACGAAGCCGGGGTGTCCGAGGCCACTCGGCAAAAGGTGCTCGATGCCGTCGCGCAGCTCAATTACCATCTGGACGTCACAGCCGGCAGTCTGCGCCGAGCAGGCAGAAGGACCCTCTCGGTTGGCCTCCTGCTGCCTAGTGTCTCCAACCCGTTCAGCGGTGAGATACACCGGGCCATGGAAGATGCGCTTGGCGTCAGGGGAATAGCCGTTTTCGCCGCCAGTCTCGACGATGACCCTCAGCGGGAACAGGCCATTATCGCCGCCTTTTTGGGTAGGCGCGTCGACGGGCTTGTCCTCACACCCATCGCAAAAAACCAGGCGTATATGATCCCGGAGCACTCCAGAAACCTGCCAATGGTCTTTATTGACCGGGAGCCGGTTGGGGTTGAGGCTGATGCTGTGGTCACTGACAACGCAGTGGGCGCGGGCAAAGCGGCCGCACATCTGCTGACGCACGGACACACCAAATTGGCCTACCTGGGCGACCGCACGGACATTCAGACCGCACGGGAGCGCCGGCGGGGCTTCCTCGAGGAGGTCGGCAGGGCAGGAATTCCCACCTCTACGCTGCCCGTCGTGGAAAATCTTCATGATGAGGGAGCAGCGAGGCGGGCAGCCCTTGAACTGTTGAGTTCTGAGGATCCTCCGACGGCAATCTTCTCCAGTCAGAACCTGGTCACCTTCGGCACAATGCGCGCCCTGAAGGAACTCGGCGTACACAAGCGTGTGGCGCTGGTCGGGTTTGACGACTTCACGCTTGCCGACATGATGGACCCCGGGGTTACTGTCATCGCTCAACACCCGGAGCGGATCGGCGTCATGTCGGCCGAACGACTTCTGGCCAGAATCGATGGCGACGATCAAGCTCCGCGGACGTACGTTGTCCCCTCCGAGCTCATCCAAAGAGGATCCGGCGAAATCCGCCCGTCGGCATAACCCTCTTCCCAAAGAACTTCGCCTCTGCAAAACCAACCTGAAGAGAGAGATCATGACCAAAACCTTGTATGCCGAGTTCACCGTCAAAGCCGGCAGTGAGGCTCGCGTTGCCGCCATGATGGTCGAATTGACCCAGCACGTCCGGAAGGAAGCAGGCAACGAACTGTTTCTCCCCTACACCCGCGAAGAGAATCCCCGGGAATACTTCGTCTTCGAGGTCTACCGGGATGAAGCCGCGTTCCAGGAGCACATCAACGCCGACTACGGAGCCAGGTTCAACGAGGAACTGGCCCGCCACATCGAAGGCGACGCCTCGGAGCTGACCTGGCTCAATCCCGTTCAATAGCCCAGCCAAACAGCCGCCATCGGGTAGCCGCCACCCCCGGTTCCCGGTAAAGGCAGCCCATCAAATCGCCTCAGCCCCCGTCCCACGGACGCGGGGCCAAGCGTCGTGCCAGTGGGCAGCACCTCGGTCAGAACCTGAAAAAATCGGCACAAAATGACCGTTGACTTGTCCGCTAGACATCTTTTAGTGTCCAACGCACTGACTGACAACGTTGTCTACTGGCTAGACACGCGCAATGAAGGGCGACACAAGCAACATGAAACAATCCACAATGCGGAGGACGCGCAGCGTCTCTGCACTGACACTGGCCAGCCTCTCGCTCGCCGCAGCACTGGCTGGTTCCATGCCCGCCTCCGCCGCCGAACTCGGGGATGAGCAGCACCGGCCGGCCATCCACTACACGCCCGAGAAGAACTGGATGAACGACCCCAACGGGCTCGTCTTCCATAAGGGCGTCTACCACCTGTACTACCAGCACAACCCCTCCGGGAACACCTGGGGGAACATGTCCTGGGGCCACGCCACGTCCAAGGACCTCGTCCACTGGGAAGAGCAGCCGTTGGCCATCTCCACCGATGCACAGGAAGATGTCTTCTCCGGCAGCATCGTCGTGGACAAAAACAACACGTCCGGACTCGGCACCGCCGAGAACCCGCCGCTGATCGCGATCTACACCAGCGCCTATAAGGAAGCGTCCCCGCACCGCGGGCTCCAGGCCCAGTCCCTGGCCTACAGCCTGGACGATGGCCAGACCTGGACCAAGTACGACGGCAATCCCGTGCTGAACCGGAATTCAGCCAATTTCCGTGATCCCAAAGTGTTCTGGTACGACAACCCGGCCGGCGGAGGCTACTGGGTCATGACCGCGGTGGAATCGCAGGAGCACAAGGTTGTCCTGTACAAGTCCGACAACCTTAAGGACTGGACCGCACTGAGCGACTTCGGGCCCGCCAACGCCACTGGCGGGCAGTGGGAATGCCCCGACCTGTTCCCCTTGGCTGTTGACGGTGACCCGAACAACGTCAAATGGGTCATGATAGTCAGCATCAACCCCGGCGGCGTCGCTGGAGGCTCAGCCGTCCAGTACTTCGTGGGCAACTTCGACGGCACCACGTTCACCTCCGAAACCACCGAACCAGCCCCTGCCCCACCGGCCGGAACAGTCGTGGCCGGATTCAACGACGGAACCTACAACGGCTGGACGGTGAACAACGAACCGGGCAACTGGAAGAATGGCCCCTTCGGTGACGCCCCGGCGACCGGTTCCCTGCCCGGTCAGAGCCCCGTGACCGGATTCGGCGGCAGCGGACTGATCAACTCCTTCAATGACGGGGACTGGCCCCTCGGTTCCATGCAGTCACCCACATTCACCGTGACGGACGACTACTTGAACTTCCTCGTAGGCGGAGGCAAGCATCCCCATGTCTCCGACAAGCTGGACAATAACCCGCCCGAGGGAGAGCTCAAGTTTGAAGGCTTTGAGGTTCCCGAGGGAACTACGCTGGCCGATGCCGGCTGGACCGGCACAGGAGACCTGACCCCCAATTTCCAGCCAGCCACCAGCGGTGGGGACTATTACATTGGCGCCAAACGGATTAACACGTTCGAAACCGGCACCGTGCCCGGTGATGACCGCCAAGGTACCCTGACATCACCCGAGTTCCCCATCACGAAGAATTTCATGAGCATGTTGGTCGGAGGCGGCAACCGTTCGGCGGACTTCGGACAGACCCTCGCAGTCGAACTGCTGATTAATGGCAACGTGGTCCGCTCCCTGGCCGGCGACAATGCCGGGTTGCTGAACTGGAAAGGCTGGGACGTCTCCGAATTCGCCGGGCAAAACGCCCAGCTGCGGATCGTTGACGAAGCTACCGGCGGGTGGGGACACCTGACCCTTGACCACGTCATGCTCACCGACACCGCAGCTGTTCCCAGGTCCGATGAAGAAACGGTGAATCTGGTAGTCAACGAACAGGTGGTCCGTACGGCCACCGGCAACGACAGTGAATCCTTGGACTGGGCATCATGGGATGTCAAGGAATTCGTTGGCCAGCAGGCACAAATCAAGGTTGTCGATAACAACAGGTTCGGCTGGGGGCACATACTCGCGGACGAATTCACAGCAAGCTCCACCCCAGCGACTTCCCGTCTGGAGTCCTATGACTGGCTGGATTACGGACGGGACTACTACGCCACCGTATCCTTCGCCAACATGCCCGACGACAAGCGGATCATGCTGGGCTGGATGAGCAACTGGGATTACGCCAACAACACCCCAACCAGCCCCTGGCGCAGCGCCATGGCCCTTCCCCGCGAAGTAAAACTCACCCAAACCCCTGACGGCCCCCGCCTCACCCAAAGCGCCGTAAAGCAAGTCGAAAAACTGGGAGGGAAAGTCACCTACAACGACAAGAAGGGCGGCCCGATTTCAGCAGGCACGCACCCGCTGCCTGCACAGTCGGCAGGCCAGGTGCAGCTGGTGGACATCACCTTCGCCCCCGGTACCGCAACAAAATCCGGCATCACCGTCCTCGGCGACGGACAGTCATCCACGGTCATCGGCTACGACGCCACTACCGGCAAGATGTTCGTTGACCGGACAAACTCCGGCAACACCGCATTCCACCCGGCCTTCGCCTCCATCGAGGACGCCCCCGTCACGCTGGACAAGAACGGCAACATCACCATGCGGATCTACCTCGACCGCTCCTCCGTGGAGGTGTTCGCCCAGAACGGCCTGAAGACCATCACCGACCAGGTATTCCCCAACCCGGGAGCCGACAAGATGGCCCTCTTCGCCGAAGGCGGGACCGCGCAGCTCAAATCACTCACCGTGACACCGCTGGAAAAAGCAATGTTCCTCCCCGAAAAGAAATAACACACCCACAATATGACCAGCTCACCTGAGAGCTGGACCTGAAGGGACTGAGTCCGGTAATACACCGAGCTCAGTCCCTTCATCTTTTCCTTGCGGCCGTGTTGCTAGGTGTCGGCCATCGTTGCTTTGGCTCTACGTCGCCTGGACACATTGCGGGCGACCAGGCATATGTGCCCCCACCTTCCGGCACTTCCCCGACCGTCCTGGCAGCGGAGTTCGGGCCCTGCAGGACAGCTCAATGCCGCTCCCAGCTCCGCCGGACCCTTACCACCGCCCCCAACGTCGCCATCGCGGGACAATAGGCCTGGTGCCTCGTGGGGGCGGTCACGATGACGACGCCGGTGCTGCCGCCGGGCCGCGTGACACGTCCGCATCGATCGCATCCAGCGCGTGATAGACGTCAATGGCGGCCAGAACCGCGGCGGTGAATTCGGAGGTGGAGGACGGGCCGCCGACGTCGCGGGTGCCCAAGCCGTCCCGGAGTGCGGATTCGAACGCCAGTTGGAGGTGCTCGGCAGCCTCGGGGTGGCCGAGGTGCTGGAGCATCATCGCTCCGGACCATATCTGGCCCACGGGGTTGGCCAGGCCCTTGCCTGCGATATCCGGTGCCGAGCCGTGGACCGGTTCGAAGAGGGACGGGAAGTCGCCTTCGGGGTTCAGGTTGGCGCTCGGGGCCAAGCCGACACCGTACTTACAGCGACCTCCATGAAATCGCCGTTGAGCACGACAAATTGGCTGCGATTGCTTTGGAGGGTGACTTCGATGGCTTCCGCGAGGAGATGGCCAGCCAGTTCAAAAATGCGCTGCGGGCCCAGCAGTAAAACTAGGCGGATGCAGGCCCGGTGAGCATTAGGCTACGGCGGGGCTTGCCTGGCCTACTGAGACCCAGAGCTCGCACTGGCTGTTGCGTTATCGGTTCTCTGAAAATTAGCGGGGGAGTGCCCGTGAAAGGGGCTGTTTCCTGCCATCATTCGTGGCCTATTGCCCAGACTCCGTTAAGTCAGAACGGCTCAGTCAGCGCCCGGTTCACGGCAGAGGTCAAAAGGCGCATCGGAGCGGGTTAGTTCGGCCACCCATTTGGCGTGTTCGACGTAGCCAGGATGGGTCAAATCGGCCAAGGCTTCCATGATCTCCTCGTAGTTGGGAAATCCTCCAGAGTCTTCCAGCCGGGACGCGCGGGGCGCCGCCGCTCAGCCGTGCGGGCGGAGTCTCTTCGTCTGCGGGCCGGCGGGACACCAGCTCGAGCCGGTGCAGCCAACTGTCGCCAAAGTCGTATTCGTAGAACGCTGCGCCTACACCAAGCGCGATCAGCTGATCAAGGGACCAATCTTCCTGGGGCCTGTCATCCGGTTCTTCGCATTCCTGCCCGGGAATCCACTGCAGGTGTAATCGCACCAATCACAGCCCGGGGAAAGGACGGTAAGCGGGCAGTTACGATCGGCTGGCGCTCAGTGAGGTCTGACCGGCAACCGCCGGAAACATGGACGCGGTCAGCACAGCGCCGTTCCTCGCCAAAGATCGTGTGGCTTCAGCCTCGGCCCGACTCGGCGCACGATAGGCAATCAGGGAACCTTGACTTGAGTCATCGACAGGTCGGGCTACACCCCAACCTGACGAATCGGTGGCGTATGTCCTGACTTTTCTCGGGCGGGCCTCGAACTCAAGCTGACAGAATGAGGGTTTGAGGCGCACAATCCACTTACGGGGAACACAATGATTCGACAGATCTTTGACGGCCATTTCCACATCATCGATACCCGCTTCCCGCTCGTGCGGAACAACGGATACCTGCCGCCCGAATTCACGGCGGCGGATTATCTTGGCGCCGTTTCAGATCTGGGAGTTACGGGCGGTGCTGTCGTCTCTGGTTCATTCCAGGCGTTCGACCAGAGTTATCTGATTGATTGCGTTGGCAACTCTTGGCCCTATGTTCGTGGGCGTTGCCAATATTGCCGAGACGACAAGCGACGACGAACTTCTTCGTCTCGGTGAAGCGGGAGTCCGTGGCGTTCGATTCAATCTCTACCGGGGCGGCTCCGCGGAAATAGATTGGGCGACGCGTCTGGGACGTTGCAGGGATGCACTTCGAGTTCTACCTCGACGCGAACGACCTAGTCGAGTTGGAACCGGTCATTGCAGCACTTCCCAAGGTGAGCATCGACCACCTGGGCATGACTTCGATGCATCGCAATGTCCTGCTCCGCCTTGTGTCCCGTGGCGTACGGGTGAAAGCCACGGGGTTTGGTCGGGTTGAGCTCGACGTCGCTTCCGCTATCCGGGAAATCCACAAGCAGAATCCCGAGGCTTTGATGTTTGGAACTGACATTCCTAGCACGAGAGCCCGCGAGCCGTTTCAGCCGAAGGACGTGGAACTCGTTGCGGACATTCTTGCTGAGGACGCGAGTCTCGCCCTTTACGAGAACGGGGCGCGCGCTTTTACGGCTTGATTCCATGACTTCCCGCTTCCGACAACATGAGCCCTTTCCGGTCCCGGTTGATCTCGTCCCGGCGGCGCAGGCTCCCTCAGGTGAGCTGCGATGCCTGGGCAGAGATCTGGAATTGTGGGCTACTTCGGCAATATGGAGCTGTTCGATGGTCATTGGCCGAGGGTCCGTCCACACTCCCTTTCGGCATCCTCGTAATGGTGAAGTCCACTAACCCAAGTGGCGTGAGAGCAACAGTGGGGCAATCATGTCCCGCTCGCTGGCGGACTTAGTCCACCATGAGCGTGCTTCGACGACGTCTCCGTGAACGGCGGCAAGAAGGCCGAGCATGTTCATGCTGTCAGTGTCGTCCTCTTGAGCAGATGCTAGGACTGCTTTTGATGCGGCGTCACTGGTTATCGTGTCGGCGTCCGGACGACCGAATATCTGAAGCGAATGGGCGGCGACACTGTTGCCCAAGACCGCCGCCTGTTGAAGCAGCCGGCGGGCTGTGGGTATTTCCTGCTCGGCAATGTAAAGCTCGGCAAGGCTCACGAGAACGTCCGGGTTCCCGTAACCGGCCGCTGTGTTGCGGAAGCGCTTACGGGACCGCAGATCTCCCCCGGTGAAGTATTCCCCCATTAGTAGCGTCGCGAAGGGTGCGTGGTCGGGGTGTCCACTGTCAATTGTTGTTTGGTAGGCCCTTTGGGCGCCGATAGCGTCGCCCTGTCCTTGGAGGAGTAGCCCCAGCCCGACCGCGGCCAGGGGTGCATATTCAGGGTGACCACTGTCGACTGCTGTCCGGTATGCTGCGTTCGCCTCAGCCAGATGTCCTTGTTTTTCCAGGAGCATCCCCATCATGACCCAGGCGGAAGGGGCATGATTTTGATGGCGACTGGCAATAGCCTGCTCATACGCATGACGGGCTCCGTCCCAGTCGCCGGCCTCCATCAGCCTTATCCCGACAAGGACAGCACCTCTTGGGGCGTACTCGGGATGGCCGCTGTCCTTGGCAGTCTGGAACGCCCTTTGTGCTCCGGCGGGGTCACCGGATTCTAGCCGCAGTGTCCCTAGGGTGACTGCGGCCCTTGGGGCGTGATCAGGGTCGCCGCGGTCAACCGTTTTTTGGAGCTCTACCGCGACTTCTGCTTGTCGCTGGTTCTGATTCATCTGCGGCTCCGCTCGGCGCTACATCATCTCCACATTCACGGCGTCGTGACCGTTAGTTTCATTGTGATGGATGAACCCGCCTATGTTGCTGATACTGCCAGCCAATACAACTTTTGGATGCCGCCGGTCCCTAAGCAAGTCGGCAATCCATGGCACTTCGTTTCAGATGCCAGGCCTAGGCTCTGGGCCTTCTTGGCCATCTTATGGACGCGGCGCAAAGAACTGCTGACGACATCCATAAGGCTCCGCCCGGTCCGGCTGGAGTTGCCAGCAACCCTGCCCCGATCGGCAGGGCAACCTGTCCGAGGCGGTTGCCTAGCAGCCTCAGCGCCAGTGCGGCGCCTCGCGCCTCGGGAGGGACCGCTTGGGTGATGAGTGTCATCGTGATGGGTTGTCCGAGTCCGAGGAAGAATCCAATGATGGCTAAGAGGACCGCGGCCAGGACAGGATTCCCGAACAGCCATGGCAGGATCGATAGGGTGATACCTGCCCCCGCGAGGCTGGCGGTGATGAGTCCGGTTCTGCTCCATCGGGACAGCATCACGGGCAGGAGCAGGCGGGATGTGATCGAGGCGGCCGCCCGAATCGCCAGAAGGACGCCGATTCCGATGGGTGCGATCCCGTTTTCTTCTCCCAGTAGAGGTAGGAACGCAACGATGATGTCGGTTGTGGCCAGCAGTGCGAGGCTGGCGAGCATATTGGTCTTCACGGTGGGGATACCCAGAAGGTGGGCGACAGACTTTGATGTGGGAGCCTTCGCTTGAGCTGCCTCTGAGGCTTCTCGGGCACTTGCGCGTTCTCTCGCCGATGCCCCGAGGGCGACCGGAATGGCCAGCACCGATATCGCCCCCGCGAGTATCAATGCCGCGTTCGCGTCAATGAGCCGGGTGGCTGTGGACGCGTTTCCTGCAGATCCCATGGCCAGACCGCCAAGAAGGGGACCAACGAGCTGGCCTAGGGAGAACGCCGCGGTGAACCAGCCGAAGGCTGCGTCCATCCGGCTGAGGGGAACGAATCGTGCGATGGCGGACTGCCCGGCAATCGTGAAGCACAGGTGTCCAATACCCAGTACTGCGCTGGACACAGCAACGAGCAGAAGGGATGGGGCGGCCGAGAGCAGGAATGGACCGGTTGCGAGTAAGAGCGTGCCCGCCAGGGTGATGCCCTTCATCGAGGTTCGGCGGTCTGACAGGCGACCGAGCCAGAGGGCGATCGCCACGGGAAGGAGGGCGAAGGAGGCAGAAGTCAAGCCCACTGCAACCGAGTCACCGCCCAGGGCCAACACCTTATAAGAAATGAGTGGCCTCGCCAGATTGAGAGCGATTTGGCAAAGCACCGCGGATGCGATCAGCATCCATAACCACCGGGTGGACTTCCCCTCGCTCACCATTCCCCCTTTGGTGCGGTCAGGTCAGTCGTTGCCAAGCGACGCGATCCGGATACAACCTGCCTCACCGCAGACACGGGACTTCTCGAACGCAGCGCTTCACCGGAAGTCCGCGGTTGTATCTTTGGCAACCTCCAGGAGGGTTGCCTGGAAGGCCATTTCTGCGGCAGCCCGTACCCTGTCGTGGCGGTGGGCGAGGAGCACCCTTCGGGACGGGGCACTCGCACCCAGTGAAACGATGCTGACACCGGGATGCTTATTGACGACGGCGGTTCGCGGAGCAAGCGCTATGCCCAGGCCAACACTGACCATTGCTTGGGCCTCCTGGTAGTCGTTGGCCTGGAAAGCGATCCGTGGACTGAACCCTGCCGCACTTGCGCTTCTTTGCAGTACTTCAACCACAGGATGCGCATCCCCGCGAACGATCCATTCTTCGGCGGCCAGGTCTGCCATGTCCACCTGCTTTCGTCGCGCCAGTCGGTGGTCCTTGCCCACAATGAGCGCCGTGGCGTCCTCGAAAACAGTCGTGAGGGCAAAGTCCCCCGGATTGATCCGGTTCCATTCGTAGTCCCAGAGGAGAGACATTCCAACCTGGCCGTTTTCCAGCATCTCAACCAAGTCCTCGAAACGGCTGCTGCGGACGTGCAGCTCAATCGCCGGGTACTCCTTCTTGAACCGGCTGATCACGAGCGGGAGAAAGGATCCGCCCAGGGTGGGGAAGGTCCCCATGGTCAGGCTGCCCCGGTGGAGTCCTGCGATTTCTGCCAGATCCGCCTCAGCGGCAGCCATCTGACGCAGGATGCGTCGCGTGTGCGCTGCAAGAACATGCCCGGCATCAGTGGGGACCATACCACGGGTCTGCCGCTGAAGAAGTGGCTGCCCGATTTCGGCTTCCAGGCGCCGCAGCTGCTGCGAAACTCCCGACGGGGAGTACACATGCTTTTCTGCAGCAGCGGTAATCGATCCGAGCTCGACCACGTCTAAGAGCAATTCGAGCCTCCGGATGTTCAACACAGTCGGCCACCTCCTTTGAAGTATTTCTTACGCCCCCCTCACAATCCTATGCCTGCGCTTCAGATCGGCCACAATTTGGCGCTCCTGATCACTCAAGATTTGTTCAGGTTAGGGTGCCTGGCCCTGTAAAAGGGCATCTCAAGGTCGGCTGATTGAAGTATGAGTGCAGGGATATGCATTATTTGCCGTTTGTATTTCATATGAGGTTCGGATCACACTTAGACCAGCCGGCAAGGCTTGCAGGCCCAAGGAAGGGCCCAGGAAGGTGTGAAAGCAATCATGTTTAAGATCCCAGCGGCGTGGATGCGGGGCGGAACCAGCAAATGCTGGGTGTTCGAATGGGACAACCTACAGGTCCCTGGAAAGAGCGTGGACGAAGTTCTTCTGCGTCTCTTCGGCAGCCCCGACAACCGTCAGATCGACGGCGTCGGAGGCGGAACATCCACGACAAGCAAGGCCGTCATCCTCTCCCGCTCCCTCAGCGACGAGGCCGATGTCGACTACACGTTCGCACAGGTGGCCATCGACGAGCAGAGAGTTGATTGGGGCAGTAACTGCGGCAACTGCTCAGCCGTGGTCGCACCGTATGCAATCCAACGAGGTTGGGTGGCTCCCGGCCAGGAGAGCACAGCCGTGCGGACCCTGAACACCAACACCGATCAGCTGATTCTGCAGAAGGTTCCGACTCCGGGTGGCAAACTTCAGGATCCGGGCACTCAGATGATCCCGGGCGTTCCGTTCCCCGGGCTGTCGGTCGGCATGGGATTCCTGGATCCCGCCGGGAGGACTACAGGGAAACTGTTCCCCACCGGTGAACCGGTGGAGAAGGTGACATTCGACGGACGGGAAGTCTCGGCCACGCTCATTGATGCCGGTGCTCCCCTGATTATTCTGGACGCTGAGTCCATCGGCCTCACCGGCACCGAGACGGCCGCGGACATCGACGGCCAGGCTGCACTCCTTGTGCATCTGGATGACGTACGCCGGGATGCCGCCGTCCGCATGGGCCTTGTAGCCACACGTGCTGAAGCCGCGCGGGCGATACCGAAGCTGGCACTCGTTGGCAGGGCGGGCCCGGAGGATGAAGCTGACCTCAACGTCAGAATGCTGTCCATGGGCAGGCTCCACCCGGCCCTGGCTATCACGGGAAGTGTGGCGCTGACCATGGCGGCTCAGCAGGAACGCACAGTGGTCCGGGACCTCCTCTCAACGGATCCTTCGTCCGGGCTGATTATGCGCACCCCCGCCGGCCTAGTCCAGACATGGGCGGAAATCAGCGACGGCGTGCCCGTCGTCGGAACCATTCGAAGCGCCCGCCGCATCGCGGACGCCGAACTGCTGCTTCCAGAGTCCTGGTAAGCGGAACACAAAATAACAGCCCGTCCTCTTATCGACACCGGAGTGGTGTTGCATTGAGGTAGGCCCAAGCAAAGGATTCCTCAATGACGAGCAACAAGTCATCCTTGGAGCCGCCCGGACTCTTCCCGGAAGGCACCGACGGGCAGACCGAGCCAAGCGAGCAGCCTGATCCGCCCAAGCACTCCCGGCGCACCATCCTCACAGCCGTAGGCGCATTCGCACTGCTGGGAACGGCAACCACCGTCCTTGGTGGCAGCTTGCTGAACCCGCCCTCCAGCACCGAAGACGGCAATTTCAGCGGCGAAACCCTCGAATTCCTGATTCCCCTGGCTTCAGGCGGTGGAACAGATACCTGGGCCCGGTTCATCGGCACCGAACTGACTAACTACGTCCCCGGCCGCCCCGGTTTTGCACCCGTGAACGAAGCCGGCGGCGAAGGCATTCTGGGCACCAACAGGTTCGCCCGCTCAGCCAAGACCGACGGCACCGAGATCCTGGTCGGCACGGCATCAACCGTAGTGCCCTGGGTCCTGGGCCGCTCGGCCGTTAAATACTCCTTTGAAGACCTTAAGCCCGTCGTCGTCAACGGCACCGGCGGAGTCATCTACGCCCGGGCCGAAGCCGGGCTAACCGGTATTCAGGACCTGATCAACAGAGACCAGCCGCTCGAGTTCGGTGGGATCAGCGCCACAGGCCTGGATATCACCACCCTGGTAGCCTTCGACCTGCTCGAAGCAGACGTCACGAGCACCTTCGGGTTCGAAGGCCGAGGCCCGGTCAACCTGGCCCTGCAGCGCGGCGAAATCGACTTGGACTACCAGACGACCTCAGCCTACGGCTCGGCCGTCGCCGGCATCGTCAAGGAAGGCAAAGCCGTCGTCTTGATGTCCTTCGGCCAGCTGAACGAGGCCGGGGACGTCATCCGTGACCCGAACTTCCCCGACGTGCCCACTGTCGCAGAAGCCTACGAAACTCTCCACGGAAAGAAGCCGTCAGGGGAAAAGTACGACGCCTACAAGACCCTGCTCGGGCTCACCTATACCTACCAAAAAGGACTTTGGGTTCCGCAGGAGACACCGGAGAACGCCTACGAGTTGCTGCGCCAATCCAGCGAGAAGCTCGGCACGGACACAGGTTTCCAGGAAAAGGCTTCCAAAGTACTTGGCGGCTATCCGCTCGTCGCGGACACCGGCATGGCCGACCGCGTCCGCGACGCCTACAAAGTCAGCGGCTCCGTCCGGTCCTATGTCACAGGGCTGCTCGCGGACAAATACAACATCCACGTTGAATAAGGACCATCATGCTTGACTCCGCAATGGCAGCGCTGGCATCCCTCGCTGACCCCTCCCTCCTCATCATGCTCCTGATCGGCACGGTCGCCGGTCTGATCATGGGCCTCATCCCGGGACTTGGCGGCACAGGAGCCGTTGCAATCCTGCTGCCCATCACCTTCGGCATGGAACCGCCCCAGGCTCTGGCGCTCCTCATCGGCGCCCTCGCCGTCGTTCACACCTCCGACACCGTCTCCGCCGTACTGCTCGGCGCCCCAGGTTCAGCATCAGCCAGCGTCACCATGCTCGACGGCTACTCCATGGCCAAGAAGGGGCAGGCAGCCCGCGCGCTGACCCTGGCGTTCCTCTCCTCCATGGCCGGAGGCATCATCGGCGCGGTCGGCCTGACCCTCGCGATCCCGCTGGCCCGGCCCCTAGTCCTTTCCTTCGCGAGTCCCGAGCTCTTCATGTTGACCGTCCTCGGTGTATCTTTGGCGGCAGTCCTGTCACGGGGAAACATCATCAAGGGAGTCTCGGCAGGCCTCCTTGGCCTGATCCTGGGCATGGTTGGAACTTCACCGACCACAGCTGAGGAACGCTTTACCTTCGGCAGCCTGTTCCTCGGCGACGGCCTGTCACTCGTCGCCGTTGCCCTGGGCATCTTCGGTCTGGCCGAAATCGCATCCCGCGCCAGCCAACGCCGCGGAGAAAAGCAAACCATCAGCCTCGGCGGAGGCTGGGGCCAGGGCATCCGGGAATGGCTCACCCACTGGACCCAGGTCATCCGCGGAGCGCTCATCGGTATCTGGGCAGGCGTCCTGCCCGGCGTCGGCGCCACCGCCGGAACTTGGATGGCCTACGGCCAGGCCGTCGCAACCGCCAAAGACAAGCGCCAGTTCGGCAAGGGAGACCCCCGCGGCATTGTCGGCCCCGAAAGCGCCAACAACTCCGTGGAAGCCGGCGACCTGATCCCCACCCTCCTCTTCGGCATCCCCGGCGGCGTGCCCTCAGCGATGCTCCTGGGAATGCTCCTCACCTACGGCATCCAGCCTGGCCCCTCCATCATCACCGAACACCTCGACCTGATGTACCTGATCGTCTGGTCCTTCGCGATCGCCTCGATCCTTGGCGCGCTGCTCTGCTTCCTCAGCGTCAAACAACTCGCAAAACTGACCAAGGTCCCCTTCGCCGTCCTGGCAGCAGGCCTCGTAGCCATCATGCTCCTGGGCTCATTCCAGGAAGGCGGCCAGCTCGGCGACCTCTGGATCATGATCATCCTCGGCGTCTTCGGATGGCTGCTGAAATCGACAGGGTTCCCCCGGGCACCGTTCCTGATCGGTTTCGTCCTGGCCATTCCGCTGGAACGCTACTACTTCCTCACCGACAGCCTCTACGAAGGCTTCGATTGGATGGCCCGCCCCGGAGTCATGGTCTTCCTGGCAATCCTGATCCTGCCTATGATCTGGGCGTTCATCAAGTTCATCCGCGCGCGCCGACACACCAACCTTGACGATGGTCACCGGGACGAACAGCCCGAGGACGACGAAGCTCCGCTGAAGAATTCAATCTGGTCCCTCACAGCATCAGGCATCTTCTTCGTCGCCTTCGCCGCCGCCTTAATCTCGTCCGCTTCATTCTCACCGGAAGCCAGACTGGTCCCGCAGCTGGTGAGCACCGGAGGCCTGATCTTCTCCGGCATCCTGCTCTTCATTGAGATCCGGAGAAGGCTTCGCGACAGAACCCCGAAGGCAGATGAGACCCTTGCTGAGGAGGCAGAGGGGATCCTTGCTGAGGAGGCAGAGGGGATCCTTGACGCACAGCCCGCGAAGGCAGGTTGGACCCTTGATGCAAAGTTCGCATTGAAGACCTTCCTATGGATGACAGGCTTCCTGGCTCTCACGGCCGCCTTCGGATACCTGATTGCAGTCACGATCTTCATCCCGGCCTTCCTCCTGATAGTCGCAAGGGCTCGGCTCAAGGTTGCCATCATCTACACCGGCGTCCTGTACATCGTGCTCCTGGCACTGCCCTCGCTGCTGCCGATCGACCTGCCGCAGGGCTGGCTCAACACCCTCGTCTAGCACCGGACACCCCGCAAATAGAACGCCATTGGAGAATCAAAAAATGACGGTACTCGTAGCCTACGCATCCGCTCCCGAAGGCAGGGAGGCACTGACCGAGGGAATCAAGGAAGCCCACCGGCGGAAGTCAGACCTGCTCATTGTGAACATTGGCCGTGGCCACCACGACCTGGAGACGCAGGAACTACAGGAGCTCGAAGGCCAACTGACCGAAGCCGGCCTGGCCCTGACCATCGAATCCTCAATCCTGGCCGATCCGGGGGACGCGGTCATCCAGATCGCCCAGGACCGCGGCGTCGAAGTGATTGTCATTGGACTGAGACACCGGTCCATGGTGGGCAAGCTCATCCTCGGAAGCACCGTCCAGCGCATCCTGCTCGACGCCACCTGCCCCGTACTCGCAGTCCGGGCGGACAAACTCTGACCCTGCGCTACTGACTGCCGGACACATTGTCCGGCGCGCGTGCTGCCGTTCCCGCACTCCATCGCAACAGGTAGCCCGACGGACGGGCGCGAGGACAGAGCAGCACGCAAACGGAGGCAGGGTGACCAAACGGTCACCCTGCCTCCTCCCATAACCACCCAGAAGAACTAGCCCGAACCGCCCCAGATCAAGGACAACCGAGATGAACAGCCGCTCTCGCATAACCACGCCCCACACTGGATCCCCGAGGCCCGAACCCATCCCCAACTGGTCCACACTTTCCCGCGCCGACCAAGTAGAGATCCACAATCAGGGACAAGTCATAACCTCAGGCCGCATCGACATGCTCGCCATGGACGGCAGCGTCCTCTGGCTCCAGCAGGACGACGGAAAAGGCCGCGCGCTGTTCCTGTACGGCGATGGACTACGGGTATACCGGCGACCAGTCAAGCGAAGCTGAGCTGAAGACGTCCCAAAGAACAAAGGAATTGCTCCGCCCCAATTTTTGCACCGAGTCGTCAGGGCGGCTGCGGATCTACCCCTTGGTTTGACCGGGTTGCGATGGGCCTAAAATTCAACCTTACGGATGAGGGTCGGAGGCACCTGTGGCCGGGTAACGGATTGGGTACATGCGGGTGAGCACGCTGGATCAAAACGAAAAACGCCAGCTCGAAGGCCAGGTTCTGGACCAAGTCTTCACCGACAAGGCCTCGGGCAGGGACACTGCCAGGCCCAGCTCGCGGAACTGCTGCGGTTCGCCGGATCAGCCGCGAGACCGTCTATCAATACCTGCGCCACGCCAAGCTGGACTAAGCCACTCCCCCATCGTCGCTGCGCCACTATGCGGAACCGAAGGGGTCTGATGCTCCTATCGTGTGTCAAGCGGTGGCGAGCCAGTTTCTGTAGCGATCGGCGAGTTCGGGCAGCGGCCGGGCTTTGCGCTCGATATCGGAGATCCGGGCGGGCCACGTGCTTAAGGCTACGGCCACTTGACTGAGGGTGATGTTCTTTTTCGTGCGAATGGCGCGGAGGTCGGCTTGGACCGTCCTTACTGCTGGGCTGGTAAGGATGCGGTAGATCTCTCGGACGATGGCCCTTTTGAGGCAGCGGATGATTTCCTTCTTGCTCTTGCCATCCTGTGTGCGGCGCTCGACGTAGGCGCGGGTTTTGGGGTCGTGGCGCATTCGGACGAGTGCGATGCGGTGGAGGGCGGCGTTACCCTGTCTGTCGCCGCCACGGTTGAGCCGGTGGCGGGTGGTGCGCCCGGAGGACGCCGGGATTGGCGCGGCGCCGCAGAGCGCGGCGAACGACGCTTCGTTGCGGATCCGCTCTGGGTTGCCGCCCGCGGTCACGACGAGTTGCGCGGCGACCAGGGTCCCGACGCCGTAGACATCCAGCAATGCTGGGTGGTGCGCCTGGACGAGTTCATGCAATTGCGTCTCGATGCCGGCGACGCGGTCTGAGAGCTCCTGGTGGGCGCAAGCCATCGTCTTCAGGGCCAGCCCGGCGGCGTCTTCAGGGCCGGCCAGATCGGATCCAGGACGACTACTGGCCAGACGGCGCAGCAGCGCGTCCGTGTCCAGGTCCCGGTATCTGGCGCGGACCGGTTCTGGAGCGGTGATCAGCAGCCCTTTAATGGCGTTGGAGATCGAGGTCATGGAGGAGACGAACCGTTTCCGCGCGCCGAGCAGGAATCGGATGGATTCAGCGGCGGTGTTGGTGTCTTTCGGGATGGAGATGCCACGGCCGGAAAGCACCGTACGGGCAGCTTCGACTGCGTCGACAGGATCTGATTTCCCATTCATCCGGCGCACCTGCCGGGTAGGGCGCAGGACTTCCAGCACGGTGTGTCCGGCGGACTGAAGGGCCCGGGTCAGGCCGGCGCCGTAGGAGTTGGTGCCCTCGACACCGATCCCCCGGACGGGGCCGGCTGAGGCTACGGCATCGATGAGCGCGGCATAGCCACGGCTGTCCGCCGTGAACGTCGCGGTGGAGACCACCGCGCCGTTCTCGGTGAGAATGGCAAGGGTGTGAGTGTCGGTGTGGGTGTCGACCCCGGCGACGCGTCCGGCCGCGTCGACATCCGCTCTCGCGTGTGGCATATGGTGTCCTTCCAAGCAACGGTTCGGGTTGTCACCGTTGGCCCTGTCGGCCGCAGACAGGACGCTGAAGGGACGCGCACCATGGCAGGGCCAACTGGTCATGGGATCGGTCATGCTCCTATGAGGTCATGAACCGGCAGAGCCCACGGCTGGTCCCGGGAACGCAGGACAAATCAGGTCAAGGACAGGTCCCCCGAAGGGGGCCGCCAGTCAAGTATCGGGTCACTGCATTCCCGGACCCTTCCAGTATCAGCGTCAAGTTTTCGGTGTAACTGGTTTTGATTTTATTTCTTGCCGGCGGACAGGCGTCCGTCGAAGGTGACTTCGAAGGCATTGAGCGCAGCCTTCCAGCGGTTGGACCAGCGTTGTCGGCCCGTCCCGGTGGGGTCCAGACTCATGACCGCCAGATAGACGCATTTGAGCGCGGCCTGCTCCGTGGGGAAGTGTCCGCGGGCATTCACGGCTCGCCGGATGCGCGCGTTGATGCTCTCTATGGCGTTGGTCGTGCAGATGATCGTGCGGATCTCGCGGTCGAACTGCAGGAAGGGCACGAATTCGGCCCAGGCGTTGGTCCAGAGCCGGATGATCGCCGGGTAGCGCTTTTCCCACTTCTCGCTGAACTCCACGAACCGGTCCAGGGCATCGGATTCCGACGCCGCCGTGTAGACGGGCTTGAGGTCCTTCGCGATCGCGGACCAGTCCTTCTTCGACGCGTAGCGGAACGAGTTGCGCAAAAGGTGAACAATGCAGGTCTGGGTGATCGTCTGAGGCCAGACGGTGGCGATGGCCTCGGGCAGGCCCTTGAGCCCGTCACAGACCACAATCAGGCAGTCCTGGGTGCCGCGGTTCTTGATCTCGGACAGGACCCGCAGCCAGTACTTCGCCCCCTCCCTGTCACCGTGCTCGCCGGCCCAGAGCCCAAGGATGTCACGGGTGCCCTCGCAGGTCACCGCCAGCGCCACGTAGATCGGCCGGTTCGTGACCTGCCCGTCGCGGATCTTCACGTTCACCGCGTCGATGAAGATCACCGGATAGACCGGATCCAGCGGCCGGCTCTGCCAGGCCGCCAAACCCTCCAAGACCTTCTCCGTGATGGTGGAGATCGTCTGCTTGGAGACCTCCGCGCCGTAGACCTCGGCCAGGTGGGCGCAGATCTCCCCGTGCGTGAGTCCCTTGGCGGACAGCGAGATGACCAGGTCATCGAGCCCGGACAGGCGGCGCTGCCGCTTCCTGACCAGCTCCGGGGTGAACGAGCCGTCCCGATCCCGCGGCACCGCGATCTGCACCGGACCGGCCTCGGTCAACAGCTCCTTGGACCGGGTGCCGTTCCGCGAGTTCCCGCCGTCCCTGCCAGCCGGATCGTGCCGGGCGTAGCCCAGATGGTCCTCCATCTCGCCCTCCAGCGCCGATTCCACGACCATCTTCGTCAGCCGGGACAGCAGCCCGCCCTCACCGGTCAGCCGCAGGCCTTCCGCACGCGCCCGCTCACTCAGCTGCTGCACCAACTGCTCATCCAGCGCGTCCGCCGGAGCCGGCGCAACCATGCTCGTCGCAGCAGTCACATCACTAATCACATCAGTCACGGCAACCTCCTAATTCTCTGGAGTTACACCGTTTAAATTACAGTCCCAACCGAAGCGGCGACAGCTTTACGGAAGGTCCATTATCGGCGTGCCGTATTAACAGCTGATATGAGTTGAGTCTGTCCTTCACAAACACCTCCGGAGATGTCAGGACGGGATGTATCAGGTTTCCCTTGAGGACCTGGGGTTGATCCGCGAGTCCTCCCGACACCCGGAGGTGTTTTATGTCTGTTCAGGCCGTGGTGGCCACGGACTTACCCGTGGTTGTTGCCGTCGATGTGGGCAAGAAGGTGGTCGCGTTGTCGGTCACTGATGCGGGCCGGCACCGTCTGTTGGGTCCGCTGGAATTTGAGATGACAGGGCGGGGCCTGGACGGGGTCCTCGCCCTGATCAGAAGAACGCTGGCCGGGGCGGATGTTCCGGTGAAAGTCGGCATCGAGGCCGCCGGGCACTACCACCGGCCGCTGCTGGGGCCCTCAGTGTGGCCTGCAGACTGGCAGGTCCTCGAGCTCAATCCCGCGCAGTGTGGCCGAACAGCGCAGGGTCCAGGGACGCCGCCGGGTCAAGACGGACGCCCTGGATCTGGAAGCGATCACGGAGCTGGTGCTGGCCGGCCGCGGCATCCCGGTTACGGCGCACGAGGCGGTGATCGGGGAGTTGGGCGCGTGGGCCGTGCACCGGACCCGCCGGGTCCAGGTGCGGACGGCGACGAAGAACCAGTTGACGGCCGAATTCGCCGACCCTTGCCGGCTCGAGGCGCTGGGCGCGGGCCGGTTCATCCGGTCCGCGGCCGCCCGCGGACTGGCGGTGCGCCGGCCACTGGCCGAACGCATCGTCGGTGCTGCCCGCGACACCCTGGCCACCGTGGACGCGCCGGTGGCCCGCCGCGTGCTCGCCGAGTACCTGGCCCTGCCGGCAGAGCTGACCGCGCAGATCGACGCGGCCGAGGCCGAGCTCGCCCGGCTGCTGCCGCTGAGCCCGTTCGCGACCCTCACCACCACCCCGGGCTGGGGTGTGGTGAGTGCCGGGAACTATACCGGGGCGCTGGGCGACCCGCACCGCTGGCCCGGACCGTCGCAGATCTACCGGGCGTCGAGGCTGTCCCCGGCGCAGTATGAGTCGGCAGGCAAACGGCGCGACGGATCCATCAGCAGGGAAGGCAGCGTGGCGCTGCGCCGGGCCCTGATCGATCTCGGTGTGGGGCTGTGGTTCAACGATACGCCGAGCCGGGCCTACGCGGCCGTGCTCAAAACGGGGGGGCAAACATGGCGGGGTCATCGCCTGCGCCACGGCGCACCGTGCCACCCGGATCGCCTACGCCCGCCAGCCGGGAAAGCCCCGCTTCCGGACCCGAAGGAGGTGCGCGGTTTTCCTTCACAACCCGGGCCGGCGGTGAGACGCTGGAACCGACGAAGGGCCGGAACAGACGCCGATACAGCTATGGCGGACGCTTTCCGCGTTACGCCGCATCTAGCATGGCGCCCGGCCCTTCGCCCCTGGGCAGCCCGGACGACGCCAGATGACCCGGTAACCGCCGAGGTCGGATAAGTTAGCGTGGGCGGCCAGGAACCACGCCGGTCCAGCCATCACACCCGTCAGCCGCCACACTCCCTCCGAGCGCCCCGTCTGACACAGGGAGCGTGCCCTGCCACGCCCGGGCACGCAGCCGGCGGCGGTCCGGTGCTGGAGTGGACGAGCGGACCTGCCGAGTATGACCCGAGGTCTTAGTCATATTGGTGCCGTACACATGCGGATGGCTTGGCCACTCAGGACTCAAATCGGGATTCAGGGACAGTTCGGGAGAGCCGAAACGATTGACAAATGCTTGGGCGAGCCTTGGTAGGAGGCCATGGCGATGGTTTGTGTTGCCGGTGATTCTGGTTCTGGGGCCGCGCCTACGCTGACGCCGCCAGACTTCTTTGACTGGGTGTGAGAGGAAGTTGGACCGGCACCGGATTTGTACGGGATCCCTGGTGGAAGCTCTATGCCGTACCGGCCGGGTCAGAGAGAAGCTGGGCAAACGCCAGTTCCGCGGCGCCCACCAACAGCAACTCGGATCCCAGGATCGCCCTCTTAATCTTTACGCCGGCTCCCAGTCCGCCGATCGTCTCTTTCGCTACGGCCGAGACAAGGCGTTCGGGATTCAGGTCAAAGATTGATCCCAGAAACCCGCCGAGCACGATTATTTCGGGGTTGAAAATGTTCACAAAATTCGTCAGCGCTACGGCAAGGAGGTCGATCTGCCTTTCAGCTTCCTCTGCTAGCTCCGGGGACGGATGCTCGGCAATGGCCCTCTCGAGATCGTCCTGATCCGCCCGGACGAGGCCGAGTGGAACGAGCAACCGTTCAAGGCGAACTTCGGCGTCCAAACACCCGGACCGTCCGCAGTGGCACCTTTCCCCGTTGGTTCGCACCAGAGTGTGACCAAGTTCGCCGGCAAAACCTGCAGAACCGCGCAAAGGCCTTGCTCCGGAAATGACTCCGCCGCCAATGCCGCTGGCACTGCCGTTTAGATACACAACATCCGAAAACCCGACGGCGGCCCCGTAAATGCTTTCTGCGAGCGACGCTAGGGTGGCGTCATTCCCGGCACGCACGGGGCGGCCCAAGGCCTGCTCCAGGGAAGCCGACAGTGGCTCGTCAGCCCACTGGAGGTGTGGCGCCAAGAGTATCTGCCCGTCGGACGACCTGACTAGTCCAGGAACGGCAACCCCGACTCCGGTAATGCGGTCCATGGCCTCCAGATCGGCTTGCATTCCTTCTATAATCGCCCGGCTGATGTTGACTGTTTCCGTGACGGAAGGTTGTGTGGCCGCCTCATACCGGATCCTTCGATGAACGCGCCCGCCTAGGCCGACCAGCCCCACCGTCACGGCATCCACATCTGGATTGATAGCCAGGGCGGCGATGTTCTCGTTCGGATGGACAAGGGGGCTGGGCCGTCCGACGCGCCCTACGGCAGGCGCTTCTGTTTCATAGGCAAGTCCCAAGTCGCCGAGCTCGGCGACAAGAGCGCTGATGGTTGACCGGTTCAACCCCGTCCGCTTTGTCAGGTGGGCACGCGATAGCGCTCCCCCTCTGTGGAGCAGGCCCAAAATCAGCGACAGGTTGTTGCGCCGAATAGTGTCCGTGCTCTGGAGCGGCTTCGCGCTGGTTCTTTGCGCACCGTCCAGCTTGGTCAGGTGTGAAGCCGTCACCCTATGCCTCTCGAAACTAGTTGTAGTGCCTGCTTATCTTCCGCCTGATCGGCGCTTGTTGAAGATATCGAAAGCGACGGCCAGAAGAAGCACCAGACCCTTGATAGCCATTTGCCAGGCGGCATCGACGGAGAGAACCGACAGACCCTATTAAGCACACCCATCACGAGGCCTCCGATGACCGCGCCGACCACCGTTCCTATTCCAGCCTGGACCGCCGCACCGCCAATTTCGCGGTCAGGAGCCTGGCCGGCACCCGGCTTTCCACCCTCATCAGGGTGAATACCGCTGATGGCATCGAGCTCGTAGTTCTGCCCGGCAGAGGCTACAGCACCCGCCCGCTCTGGCCGTACTGACAACACCTGCCAGTCCCGAGAGTACTCCGATGTTGACGAAGATCAGGAAGTTGACCCATTTTGTCTTGACTCCTGACATCTCAACGGAGAAGGTCAGCAGGAGAAGGGTCGACAGTGGGCTCAGTTGCCGGAGTCAATGCAGCCGCTCGCGATCTTGTAGTTCCTGCTGATGAGCGGCTGGAAGTCCGGCTCGGGTGTGCTGTCCATGGCGACGGGCCATTCCGGGCGTTTGCCGGTGAGGGCCCAGGCGGCCTGGACGGCGGCACCCCGGGCGACGTACTCGCCGGGGCTGGGGATCACCACGGGAAGGTCGAAGACCTGCGCCGCAATTTTCTGCACGGCCGGGTTCTGCACTGCGCCGCCGATGAGCAGCAGGCGCCGGGCGGGCACTCCCAGTTCACGCAACGCATCAATCCCACCTGACAGTCCGCACAGCATGCCTTCGACAGCTGCCCGGGCGATGTTGCTACGCGTCGCGGACGCGATGCTGAGGCCGTGCAGACTGGCCTTCGCGTCCGGCAGGTTGGGGGTGCGTTCACCCTCGAAGTACGGCACCAGCACCACTCCCCCGGCGCCGGGCACCGCGTCCAGCGCCAGGCGGGCCAGACCATCGAAATCGACGTCCAGTACCTCGGCGATGGAACTGAGGACCCGGGCAGCGTTCAAGGTCACGGCAATGGGAAGGTAGCCGCCGCCCGCGTCGGCGAACCCCGCAACGGTGCCGGTGACGTCCGTGCAGGGCTCGGCAGCGACGGCAAACACCGTGCCGCTCGTCCCCACGGAAACCACCACATCGCCGGGGCCGAGCCCCAGGCCCAGCGCAGCGCCCGCGTTATCACCGGCTCCGGCGCCAACGGCGATTCCACCTTTTGCGGAACCCGCGCCCAAGCCGGGCCCTGACGTGCCCTTGCCGCCGGCGGGGAAGCATTCGGAATGAATCTGCCCCGCCGTAGCACCGGGGTCAAGAACCCTGGGCAAGACGACGACGCCGCCCGGCCCCGCAAAGTCCCCTGCCTCACGGGCCTCCCGTCCGAAGGCCAGCTTGAAAAGTTCCAAGTCATAGGCTCCCGATTCCGGATTCCAGTAGCCGGTGCCGCTGGCATCGGAGCGGTCGGTGGTGAGCTGTTCCAGGTCCGGGCCCAGGGGGCTGGACCCTGAAGGACCAAAGCCACGCATACGCCAGGTCAGCCAATCATGCGGCAACGCGACGGCGGCCACCTTGGCCGCGATTTCCGGCTCATGGTCCCTGACCCACCTGACCTTGGTAGAGGTAAAGGAAGCCACCGGCACCAGGCCGGTCCGCAGGGCGTACTCCTTCGCGCCTACCTCGGCGGTCAGCTGGGCGGCAGCGCCGGCAGACCTGGTGTCGTTCCACAACAGTGCCGGGCGGAGAACATTTCCGTCGCGGTCCAGCAGCACCATTCCGTGCTGCTGGCCCGCGATGGAGAGGCCGCCGACGCCGGCCAGCCCGCCGGCGTCGTCAATGGCTTCTGCCAGCGCCTGCCACCAATGGTCGGGGTGGACCTCGGTGCCGTCCGGATGGCCAGCACGGCCTTCGCGGACGGGAATGCCGGTTTCGGCATCGAGGATGAGAACCTTGCAGCTTTGGGTGGAAGAATCCACTCCGGCAACCAGCGTCATGGGATCAGCGCGCTCCCAGCAGGTGCTCGATGAAGAGCTGCTGGAGCTTCACGAAACCGAAGCCCTTGCCGCCGAAGTAGGCGTCGACGTCGAACTCTTCATAGGCGGACTTGTCCGCCCGCAACTGTTCGTAGCCTTCGCCCGGGTTGAGGGTGGGCTCATTGATTTCGGAGACCCGCGAGGCCTCAAGTGCCGCCTGTACCTCGGGGTCGGCGCGGAAGGCCTTGGCACGTTCCTTCAGCAGGAGGTAGGTCTGCATGTTGGCCGCGGCAGAGTCCCACACGCCGTTGATGTCCTCGGTGCGGCTGGGCTTGTAGTCGAAGTGGCGCGGACCGTCATAGGCCCGGCCGCCGTTGGGTCCGCCGTTTTCCAGCAGGTCCACGAGCGAGAAGGCGTTCTGCAGGTCTCCGTGGCCGAACACCAGGTCCTGGTCGAACTTGATGCTGCGCTGGCCGTTGAGGTCGATATGGAAAAGCTTGCCCTGGTAGAGCGCCTGGGCGATGCCGTGGGTGAAGTTCAGTCCGGCCATCTGCTCATGACCCGTCTCGGGATTAACGCCTACAAGCTCCGGACGCTCCAGGGTCTCGATGAACGCGAGGGCGTGGCCAAGGGTTGGCAGCAGGATGTCGCCGCGGGGTTCGTTGGGCTTGGGCTCGATGGCGAAGCGGATGTTATATCCCTTGTCCGTGACGTAATCGCCCAGGAGGTTCACGGCTTCCCGGTAGCGCTCCAGGGCGCCGCGGATGTCCTTCGCGGCGTCGTATTCGCTGCCTTCACGCCCGCCCCACATCACGAACGTTTCGGCGCCCAGTTCGGCGGCGAGGTCGATGTTCTCCAGGACCTTGCGCAGGGCGAAGCGGCGCACGCCGCGGTCGTTACTGGTGAAGCCGCCGTCCTTGAACACCGGGTGGCTGAACAGGTTGGTGGTGACCATGGGCACCACCATGCCGGTGGCTTTGAGTGCACCGGTAAGGCGGTCAATCTCCCGCTGGCGCTCGGCCGCTGGGCACCCGAAGGGGAAAAGATCGTTGTCGTGAAAGGTCAGGCCGTACGCGCCGAGGTCGCTGAGCCGATTGACGGCCTCAACCGTATCCAGCGGCGGGCGCGTGGCTGACCCGAACTGGTCCTGCGCCTCCCAGCCAACTGTCCAAAGGCCGAAGGAAAACTTATCTTCACGAGTGGGCTGGATCGCCATTGAAATGCTCCGAGGGATAGAGGGCTGATACTCAAGGTTCGAAACACCGCCGTGGCATCTCAAAGGGAAATGTTTCATGACCAAACATATTCCAAATATTCGTGATGTCAAGCACGTCCTCTGCGCCCTCCGCGTCGACCGCGCCCTCTGAGTCTGATGCTTTCTATGGCCCCGTCCACCTCCGGCAGATATGTAGGACGCGACATCAAAATAAGCCATGGGGGTCAGCGGAGGACAACAGCGCATGCATCAGATCGCAAGCGAACGTAACTAGGCCGACATCCACGCCCCCGTGCTCCGGTGATCCGCCACCCGCCATCCGCCATCCGGCCAGCATGCAGGAGCTGCAGGAGCTCGTTGCCGGCGCGGACCAGGTCAAGGCCTTGGCATCCCGCCATTCGTTCAACGACATCCCAGACACCGCGGGAACGCTGGCCATCCTCGACCGTTTGGACGAGAGCATCAGCGTGGATGTGCTGGCCATGATAGTTCCGGACGGCGGCAGCACCCGCACGCACGGTGTGGTTACCCAGCAGGTGGCCCGCGGCAGCGATCTGCCGGACGATTTCAGGGCGCTTCTTGACGTGCCCGGCTCGGACTTCGCAGAGTAATGCGCGGCGGCAATGGCGGGCTCGGCATTCCCGACGCGGGCCGGGCCATAGCCGCATTCGCCGGCGCCGGCAGGCTTCGTCCCTTCTTTGTGCAAAATTTGGAGAATTCTCCGTCGCGCCCGTTGACCTGACGCAACGGACATGAAATTCTAATACGAGTCTTTGTGTAGGTGTTTTTTCATGCTCGCAAGACATGTTGCGAACGTGAAGCTCCTGCCGCCGAAGCCCGGTTGTCCCGGTCCGAAAGCCAAGGTTCTTCTCGCAGAGTGACCAAGACCGGCACGAAGTGTGCCGGCCTTATTCAAGATCCACAATGAGGAGAAACTAATGGCACAGGGAACCGTGAAGTGGTTCAACGCTGAAAAGGGCTTCGGCTTCATCACCCCGGATGACTCCGACGGCGATGTCTTCGTTCACTACTCTGAGATCCAGACCGGTGGCTTCAAGACCCTCGACGAGAACGCTCGCGTTCAGTTCGAAATCGGCCAGGGGGCCAAGGGCCCCCAGGCTACCGGCGTCACGCTGGTCTAGTCACCCGCTGGGAGTTGCCTGAGGCAACCTCCACAGGAAATGATCCCCGGCATTGGTGCCGGGGATCATTTTTTTGGTATTGATCGTTGGAGCGCAATTCGCATTTCCGGCCGGCGGCCGGAATAGCCAGCCGTAATGGCCAACGCGAGTGGCGGCTGGAATGACCGGCGCGAATAGCCGACGTGAATAGCTGGCGCGAATAGCGGCCCACAAACACCCGCACTTCCGCAAGCGCCCGCACTTCCGGCAGTTAGCGCACCAGCGTCCGAAGCAGGCGCGCGCTCTGGCGGACCGAGAGACCGGGAAGGTAGGCCCGGCTCAGGGCGCGGCCGATGGCGGGCAGCTGCAGCGGGTCCTGATAATAAAGGTAGAGCGTACGGTAGTCAGGTTTGAACCTCGATTTGAAGGTGGCCAGGGACCGGAATCCATAAACCGGTTCCAGCGCCCTGCCCACCACATCCAGGATGGCCGCCAAACCCTCGGACTTGCTGGCGGCGCCGTCCTTGGCAAGCGGTGATCCGGACAGCGAGATGACCTCCACTGAGCTCCGCAACTCCTGCACTGCCGAGGCGATCAGGAATTCCATCACGCCGGGAAAGGCCTCCCCGCGCCGCCGCATGAAGTCCAGGGTCCAGCTCACCAGGCGCCCGTCCTCAAACACCGGCAGCCAGCTGGTGACGCCCAGCACCTGGCCCTCCGCATCCAGCGCCAGGCAGCACAGCACATCCTCGTCCTCGAGTTCATCAATGCCGCCCAGAGTGAAGCCCATTTCCGGGACGGACTTCTGCGCCGCCCATTCTTCCGAGACCTCGCTGAGCTGGGCGCGCAGCGGTGCCGGGAAGTCGCTGTAGCGGCCCCAGACCGCCTGCACGCCCGTCTTGGCGGCACGGTTCAGGGCCGTCCGGACGTTCTGCCACTCCTTGCCCTTGAATTCGAGTTCGCGCACGGCCAGCCGGGTCTCCTGGGCCACGGCCACCCGGCGGAAGCCCCGCGACTGAAGGGCCGGCCACAGCCCGTCCGTGCAGGAATAGAAACACGGGATCAGGGCGTGTTCGGCGCAATAGCGCATGAACCCGGCAGCGGCGTCCGCATGGAGCGCCGCCGGGCCGAACGGTCCGGCCAGGGTCAGTGCCACGTTGCCGTGTTGCTGGTACGCCACCCCGCTGCGCCGGTCCGGGGCAAACCAGTACTTGTTCGGTTCCCAGAGGGCCATCCAGGACAATGAGTCGCCGCCCTGCCGGATCAGGCCCCGGGCCACGTCACGGTCCCCCGTGCCGGCGTCGGTGCGGTGAAGCCGTCGCAGCAGGACCAGCCACACCGCGGCCAGGGCGACAAACCAGAAGATGATGCCGGAGTAGGCGAAGAGGAAGGCTTCGAGGGTGTTGCGGTTCTCGAAGACACGGCTGTAGGCGCCCGGAATCGGCAGCGGCAGGTACTGCCGCGCCAGCTCAGCGGCCAGTCCCTGCAGTCCGCCGTCCCGAGTCATTCCGCCGGCGGCGAGCCAGGCCGCGGTGTAGCCGGACGCCAGCACCAGCCACGTGCCGCCGACCACTGCGGCCAGGGTCCGACGGGCCCGGGGGGTGGTCTCGACGCGGAACTGCCGGCGGTTCGCCCACAGCAGCACGACCAGCAGCAGCGGGACCGCCACGAGAGGCAGCACGTGGACGAAGCCGGAACCCATCACGGCGGTATGCGGACGGCCGCCGGGGCCATGCGGCATCCGGGCGAACAGGGTGAGATAGACCGCAGCCATCGCCGTCACCGCGAGCTGTATGAGCACGGCGATCCGGAGGGCGAGCCGGCGGCCGTGCCGCATGCCGTCCGCGCAGATGAGCAGCAAGACCACCGGCACCACGGCGAGGGCAAGGCCCAGCGGTCCGGCGAAGCCCGCCCGGCCCACTTCCAGGCACCCGACGTCGACCGTGCCGCCGCAGTTCTGCTCCAGCTGGCTGAGCGTGGGCAGCGGGTTCAGGACGACGTCCCGCAGCAGGGCCAGGGGCCCGGTGGGGCTTCGGACCGCGGCGGTGAGGATGGGTCCGACGGCGAAGATTGCCACGGTGAGGGCCAGCAGGTTGCGGGTTTCGCGCCCGGTCGAGCGGTGCCGGTGCAGGGTGCCCGAGTCGCCTTGGATCCACCAGCCCGCCGCCATCCCGGCCACCGCCCCTGCCAGCCCCACGACGGTTTCCGGATGGCCCACATACAGCACCAGCAGGAGCGAACCCGACAGGACGGCCGTCCGCAGCCGCCGCTGCCAGAGCGTGGGCAACAGGCCGCTGGAGGCGAGGGAAGCGGCGAGGACCGCCGCATAGGGACCAATCAGCCGGGCGTCCACCATGAGGCCCAACCAGCCGTCGCCGGCAAACCGGGCGAGCTGGGTGAACAGCAGGAACAGGGTGACGGCGGCAAACTGGCCGGCAAAGAAGAATACCGCGGCCCGCCTCGAGCCGAGCCGGCGTTCGGCGAGGCCCAGCAGCAGGAGGATCATGAGCGACGCGGAAAAGTAGGCCAGCACGTTGGTCGCGAAGAACATCGAGGTGAACAGGGACCACCACTGGCCCGCTTTCAGGCCCGGGGCGCTGACCGAGGCCACGGCCAGCAGCCGCTCCGGCGGCCCGGAGAGGAAGCTCCCGGTGACCGCCCCGGTGGCCAAAAAGACGGCGAGCACTGCGAGCGTGAACGGGATGGCCTGGAAATGGGCCAGGACAGCGCCGAGCGACTCCCGCACAACGCCGCGGGGCGAGGTGCCGCCCTGGCCCGCCGCCGGCCGTGCTCCGGCTGCTGCGTCCAGCGTCACGGCCGGATACCCCACCGGGCGGCCAGGAAATCAAGGCCTCCGGGCAGGCCGCTGGAGGCCGCCAGCCAGGAATGGCCCGCGTTGTCGATGCTGCGGGTCTCCACGCTGAAACCGGCATCCCGCGCGGCTGCAGAGAGCACGTCCAGGTAGCCCATGAACTCGGGGTCCCGGACACCGGCCGCGAAGTAGATGCCGTTCCCCTCGAAGCGGCGCTCGGCCATCAGCCGCAACGGCGTCAGCCGCTCGAAGGCTTCCGTGTCGCCGCCGAAGGAGGCCTCGATGGTTTTCTCGCGTTCCTTCGCGATGGCCGGTTCCTGCTCGCTTGAGAAGGCCAGCGCGGAACTGTAGATCTCCGGGTGGCGGGTCACCATCTGCACCGCACAGGTGCCTCCGAAGGAGAATCCGCCGGCGGCCCACTGGCGGCGGTCCGGATCGACGGCGAGCGTCCGGTCAATCCACGCCGGGACGTCCTGGGACAGGAAGGTGTCAGCCTGCGCGATCCTGCTGTCCAGGCACATCGTGTTGCCCGAGGTCGAACCGTTCGGATCAACGACGACCACCACCGGCGCCACGCCGTGGTGCGCTGCCGCGAACCGGTCCATCCGGCTGCGGAGCGCACCTCCGGTGAGCCAGTCGGCCGGAGCCCCGGGCTGCCCGGAAAAGAGCACCAACACGGGCAAGGCCGGGCGCGGAGACGCCTGGTACGCCGGGGGAAGATAGATGTACGCCTCGCGGCTCTGAAAGCCCGAGTTCGTGCCGGGGATCGACGCCCGTCGAAGCTCACCGCCGTCCGGCAGGCCGGCAGGGGCTGTCCAGCCGGCCAGGCTGACCCCGGGGGCCGCACCCGAGGCCCGCTTCAGGCCGTCCTCGAGCGGCTGGATCCGGGCCACCGCCGTACCCGTCAGATCGCTCACGGTGTGGTTCAGCCCGAAATAGTCGTTGATCTGGACGGCGGAGAGCGTCACCATGCCGAGCACCGCCACCGTTGCGGCGGCGGTCTTCCGCCAGGGGCGTGCGGGGCGCTTTGCTCCCCAGATACCCTTCAGACGCAGGATAAGGAGCAGCAGGGCGGCGACGGCGGGAACGGTCCAGGCCAGGACCTCGCGGGGAAGTACCTCGGGGAAGGCCGAGAAGACGTAGATCAGCAGCCAGTGCCCGCCGGCCACGAGGGCGGCAGCGAGCAGTGCCGAAAGCACCGCGGCGGCCCCTGACCGGAGGACGCGTTGGAGGCGGGACGCCCCGTCCCGCCACCAGAGCAGATATGCCAGCCCGGCGGCACCCGCGGCCCAGGCGATCCACAGTACCGGACCATCCACCAGCCGGATGTCTTCGAGGAAGTCCATCGGGGCTAGCGCCAGGTGCCGACGCCGATGACCGGCCCGGCCTCAAGCCAGGAGGAGAGGCCGGTGTAAGCGTCGAATCTCATCGCGAGCAGGACCTCCTGCCCTTCGTACCGGAGTTCAACTATCACGGCATCGGGCTGGACTTTGACGAGTTCGGATTCCGTGGGCTTGCGCCGTCCCAGCAGCTCCAGCGAGCTGCGACGGAACGTGTGCTTGGGCCGGGTGCTGAGGGAAGCAAGGCGGAACCACTCCAGGTCGTTGTCCTGATAACGACAAACCCCCATTTGCCAGCTGTTTCCAGCCGTGCAAATGGAGGCGTCCACCGTGCCCAGGGCGCGCCGCAGGTTGAAGCGGCGCACCCCGGAAAGGCACAGTGCAAATACCAGCAACGCAAAGATCGTTGCCAGGACGATGAACGGGACAACAGTATCGTTCATCTGGTCGTGCTAGCGGATCCCCGCAGTAGCTGCGTCGCCCAGTTGGGCGTTGTCAGCAACAATGACGACCCGGTTGTTGTCGACGGAGAAGAATCCCCCGTCGACGACTACGGCTATGCGGTCACCGGAGACCGGCTGGATGGCCAGTTCACCTTCGGCCAGAATCGCCAGCAGGGGCGAGTGGCCGGGCAGGATTCCGATTTCACCATCGCTGGTGCGGGCCTTGACCATCTTGGCCGCTCCGGACCACACGAAGTGGTCCGCTGCAACAATCTCAACCTCAAGCTCAGCCATATTACTTGGTCTGTTCCTGGATCTTGGCCCACTGGCGCTCGACGTCATCCAGGCCGCCGATGTTGAAGAACGCCTGCTCTGCGATGTGGTCAAGCTCGCCGTCGCAGATCGCGGTGAAGCCTTCAACCGTGTCCTTGATGGAAACGGTGGAGCCTTCGACGCCGGTGAACTGCTTGGCGGTGTAGGTGTTCTGCGAGAGGAACTGCTGGATGCGGCGTGCACGCGACACCACGATCTTGTCCTCTTCAGAGAGTTCGTCAACGCCGAGGATGGCGATGATGTCCTGGAGTTCCTTGTTCTTCTGCAGGATCTGCTTGACCCGGACGGCCGTGTTGTAGTGGTCGTTGCCGATGTACTGCGGATCCAGGATGCGGGAGGTCGACGTCAGCGGGTCAACGGCCGGGTACAGACCACGGGAAGCGATTTCACGGGAAAGTTCCGTGGTCGCGTCGAGGTGTGCGAAGGTCGTGGCCGGGGCCGGGTCGGTGTAGTCATCTGCGGGAACGTAGATGGCCTGCATCGAGGTGATCGAGTGGCCCTTGGTGGACGTGATGCGCTCCTGGAGGAGGCCCATCTCGTCTGCCAGGTTGGGCTGGTAGCCCACTGCCGACGGCATACGGCCGAGGAGGGTGGAAACCTCGGAACCTGCCTGCGTGAAGCGGAAGATGTTGTCGATGAAGAGCAGCACGTCCTGGTTCTGCACATCGCGGAAGTACTCCGCCATGGTCAGGGCGGACAGCGCCACGCGCAGACGCGTTCCCGGCGGCTCATCCATCTGGCCGAATACAAGGGCGGTGTCCTTGAGGACCCCGGCCTCTTCCATTTCAACCCAGAGGTCGTTGCCTTCACGGGTACGCTCGCCGACACCGGCGAACACCGAGGTGCCGCCGAAGTTGCGGGCAACACGGGTGATCATTTCCTGGATCAGCACGGTCTTGCCGACACCGGCGCCACCGAACAGACCGATCTTGCCACCCTTGATGTACGGGGTGAGGAGGTCGATCACCTTGATGCCGGTTTCCAGCATCTCGGTGGAGCCTTCGAGGGTCGCGAAGGCGGGAGCCTTGCGGTGGATCGGCCAGCGTTCGCTGATCTGCAGTTCCGACTCTTCGACGTCGAGGGGCTGGCCCAGGACGTTGAAGATGTGGCCCTTGACGCCGTCGCCGACGGGCACGGTAATCGGCCCGCCGCTGTCGACCACATTGGTACCGCGGACGAGTCCGTCGGTTGCCTGCAGGGAGATGGCGCGGATGAGGTTGTCGCCAAGGTGCAGCGCAACCTCGAACGTGATGGTCTTGGTCTCACCGTTGAGAGTAATCTCCGTGGTGAGTGCGTTGTAAATCGAGGGGATTGCGTCAGCCGGGAATTCGACGTCGACAACCGGGCCAATGACACGTGCAATACGGCCGGTAGCACCGGACGTTGCGGCTACGTGATCGGTAGCAGTGGCAGTCATCTCTCTCACTTCACTCAGTAGATGGCGTGGGGGTTAAGTTGTTCTTTTGTGCAGGTACAGCTGGTCCGGAACGTGCTGGCTAGGAGGCGCTCAAGGCGTCTGCACCGGCAACGATTTCGGAAAGCTCCTGCGTAATCTCAGCCTGGCGGGCAGTGTTGCGCAGACGCGTGTACTTCTTGATGAGGTCCGTGGCGTTGTCGCCGGCGGATTTCATCGCCCGCTGGCGGGCGGCGAGCTCGGAAGCTGCTGCCTGCAACATAGCGGCGAAGATGCGTGATTCGATGTAGCGCGGCAGCAGGGCATCGAGAACCTGCTCCGTTTCCGGCTCGAATTCGTAGAGCGGCAGGAGCTCCGATTCGGACGCGGCCTGCTCTTCCACAACCTCGAGCGGGAGGAGACGCACAACCGTCGGCTCCTGCGTCACCATGGACTTGAAGCGGGTGTAGACGACATGGATCTCGTCGACGCCGCCCTCTTCGTACGCCGTCGCGAAGTCTTCCAGCAGTGCGCTGCCGACTTCCTGGGCTGTTTCGAACACCGGTGCGTCGGTGTTGCCGGTCCATGCGCGCTCGTAGGGGCGGTTCCGGAAGTCGAAGTATGCCTGCGCCTTGCGGCCCATGACATAGGTCTTGACTTCCTTGCCCTCCTCGTGGAGCAGCTCGATGAGACCTTCCGCCTGCTTGAGCACGGTTGCCGAGTACGATCCGGCCAGGCCGCGGTCCGAGGTGATGACCAGGACGGCGGCGCGACGGATCTGCTCCGGCTCGGTGACGAGCGGGTGGTCGATTTCGCTCTGGCTTGCGACAGCAGAAACGGCACGCGTAATCGCGTTCGCGTAAGGCAGTGAAGCCGCTACGCGTGCGCGGGCCTTGCCGATGCGCGAGGTAGCGATCAGTTCCATCGCCTTGAAGATCTTTCGCATCGACGTCGTCGAGCTGATCTTCTGGCGGTAGACCCGAATCTGGGCTCCCATACTTATCCTTTCCTAAGATCCCGGTGGCCGGGACTGCCGGAACCCGCGGGGGTTCCGGCAGTCCCTGCCAGCGAAACTAGCGCTTCTGCTTGACGATTTTTTCCTGGTCGACCTGCGTCTCGTCGATGGGGGCGTGCTCCTCGTGCCCCGCACCGACCAGGTAGCTGTCGCCCTCGCCGAAGAAGCCCTTCTTGAAGTCCACGATCGCGGTCTTCAATGCTTCTGCGGTGTCATCGTCCATGACGTTGGTCTGGGCCAGCGTCGTCAGGATGGAGGACTTGTGCTTGAGGTGCTCCAGGAACTCGGTCTCGAAGCGGTTGATGTCTTCAACCGGAACCTCGTCGAGGTGGCCGTTGGTACCGGCCCAGATGGAGACGACCTGGTTCTCGACCGGGAACGGTGAGTACTGGCCCTGCTTGAGCAGTTCCATCAGGCGGGCACCACGGGTCAGCTGCTGGCGCGATGCGGCGTCGAGGTCCGACGCGAACATTGCGAAGGCCTGCATGTCGCGGTACTGGGCCAGTTCCAGCTTCAAGGTACCGGAGACCTTCTTCATGGACTTGACCTGTGCGGCGCCACCAACGCGGGAGACGGACACGCCCACGTCAACAGCGGGACGCTGGTTGGCGTTGAAGAGGTCCGACTGCAGGAAGATCTGGCCATCGGTAATGGAGATCACGTTGGTCGGGATGTAGGCGGAAACGTCGTTTGCCTTGGTCTCGATGAGCGGCAGGCCGGTCATCGAACCTGCGCCGAGCTCGTCGGAGAGCTTGGCACAACGCTCCAGCAGGCGGGAGTGCAAGTAGAAGACGTCGCCCGGGTAGGCTTCGCGTCCCGGCGGGCGGCGCAGCAGCAGCGACACGGCGCGGTATGCTTCGGCCTGCTTGGAGAGATCATCGAAAACGATGAGGACGTGCTTGCCGCCGTACATCCAGTGCTGGCCGATGGCCGAGCCGGCGTACGGTGCCAGGTACTTGAAGCCTGCGGGGTCCGATGCGGGGGAAGCCACGATGGTCGTGTATTCCAGTGCGCCGTTGTCCTCGAGGGTCTGGCGGATGGCAGCAATCGTAGATGCCTTCTGGCCGATCGCCACGTAGATGCAACGCACCTGCTTGGTGACATCCCCGGAAGCCCAGTTGGCCTTCTGGTTGATGATCGTGTCGATCGCGATCGCCGACTTGCCGGTCTGGCGGTCGCCGATGATCAGCTGACGCTGGCCGCGGCCGATCGGGATCATGGCGTCGATAGCCTTGAGACCGGTCTGCATCGGCTCGTGAACCGACTTGCGCTGGGTCACGCCGGGCGCCTGGAGTTCCAGGGCACGGGTGGTCTCGGCCTTGATGTCGCCGAGGTCGTCGATGGGCATGCCCAGCGGGTCAACCACGCGGCCGAGGAAGGCGTCGCCTACCGGAACGGACAGAACCTGACCGGTGCGGTGGACTTCCTGGCCTTCTTCGATCCCGGTGAAGTCACCGAGGATGATGACACCGATCTCGCGGACGTCGAGGTTCTGGGCCAGGCCCAGCGTGCCGTCTTCGAAGCGCAGCAGTTCGTTCGCCATGACCGAGGGAAGGCCCTCAACACGGGCGATGCCGTCACCTGCGGTTGTTACACGGCCGACCTCTACGCGCTCTGCGTTTCCGGGTTCGTAGGACGCCGCGAACTCGTTCAACGCAATACGGACGTCGTCGGCGTTGATGGTCAATTCGGCCATCTGCAGTCCCTGCTCTCCTGTTTTCGTGATCATCGGTGCTCGCGATGACCGGGGTTTCGTGTCGTTGGGTGGTGCTTGTCCGGCTAGCCGACAAGCTGACGGTGCAGCTGGGCCAGGCGGGCGGCAACCGAAGCGTCAACCACTTCGTCACCTACCTGGATCCGGATGCCACCGATCAGTGCCGGGTCAACGTTCATGTTGATCTTAAGATCGCGCCCGTAGAGGCCGTTCAGCGCCGCCTGCAGACGACTGGTCTGTGCCTCCGTCAGCGGACGGGTGACGCTGACAACGGCAATCCAGCGCTGCTGCCGCTTGGCTGCAAGCTCGGCGAAACGACGCACGAGCCTGGTTACCTTGAGGCCACGGGGCTGAGTAACGGCCTGTGCCGTGAGGACTTTCGCTTCCTCGCTTGCACCGGGAACGAGCTTTTCGGCGAGGGCAATCTTGGCTGCCGGGCTCGCTTGCGGCTCGGACAGAGCACGCTGCACCTCGTGGTTGGACTCCACGGCCTGGCTGAAGGCGAACAAATCGTTCTCCAGTGCTTCCAGGCCGGTGATTCCCGAGGCAGAGACGGCAGACTTGTTTTCAGCTACGGCGATGACCACCGTAGCGGCAAGAGTCTCGAGTGCATCGCCGATATCCCGTGCGGATGCCCAGCGTGAGCCGGCCAGCCCGCTCGCGATTTCCGCAGCATCGGCGGAGACGTTTCCGCCGAAGAGCCGCTTGACCAGCGCCGACTTTTCGTCACCGCTACGGGACGGATCAGTCAGGGCGCGGCGCAGGCCAGCCGAGCTGTCCACCGTTCCCAGGATTCCGAAGAGTTCCTTAGCCAACTGCAGCGAGGCGTTCGGAAGCTTGGCTTCCAGGGACGCCAAGGCTGCGGCCAGCGATTCGCTCGATACACCTGCCATTACTTAGCTGCACCTGCGTTCTGGTTCTCCAGATCTGCCAGGAAGCGGTCAACCACACGGCGGGCACGCTCGTCATCGCTGAGTGACTCCTCGACGACGCGGCTTGCCAAGGTGGTGGCCAGCGAACCGACCTCCGCGCGGAGCGACACAACGGCAGCCTGGCGCTCGGCCTGGATCGCCGTGTGGGCCTGGGCAGTGATGCGGGCAGACTCTGCAGCTGCCTTCTCCTTCAGGTCCGCGAGGATCTGGGCGCCTTCGGCACGTGCTTCCTCGCGGATGCGGTTGGCCTCGGCACGGGCATCAGTGAGCTGCTGCTTGTACTCTTCGAGTGCGGCGGAAGCCTCTGCCTGGGCCTTTTCAGCCTTGGCAATGCCGCCTTCGATGGCCTCGGCACGCTCTGCGAAGGTCTTCTCGAACATCGGGACAATGAACTTGACCACGATGTACATGAGGACAGCAAAGCCGGCGAGGACGACGCCCATTTCCCAGACATTGGGAACCAGAGGGTTGGTGCCCTCAGTGGCGGCTGAGATGATCGTCTGATTCATAATTCACCCGTCCTATCTACTCGGTTCTGGATGTTCGCTTGTTCTGAAGTTCAGACTAGAGAACGAAAGCGAAGACCAGGCCGAGGATGGCGAGGGCTTCAGTCAGCGCGAGGCCGAGGAATGCGATCGGCTGAAGCACACGCTGTGCTTCCGGCTGACGTGCGACGCCGTTGATGTAAGCGGCGAACACGAGACCAACACCGATACCACCGCCGATTGCGGACAGACCGTAACCTACGAGGTTGAGATTGCCTTCCATTTTTTTCCTTTCAAGATGCCATCCATGTGGCAGGTCGTTTGGTTTGCTTCATCCCCGCAAGGGGAAGTTTGTGGGAGCCTAGTGGCTTTCCGCGTGCAAAGCGCCTTCGATGTAGATGGCGGTCAGCAGCGTGAAGACGTAGGCCTGGAGCGCCATGATCAGCGCCTCCAGCATGTACATGGCGATCGCACCGACGAGCACGAGGACCGACGTGCCCTTGAGGAGCAGGTTCTCCTGCATCACGAGGAACTCGATGCCGGAACCGGCGATCATCACGATCAGGTGGCCGGCCAGCATGGTCGCGAACAGACGGAGGCTGTGCGTTACGGGGCGGACCAGGAAGTTTGAGATGATCTCGATCGGGATGACGATCGGGAGGATGTAGACCGGCACTCCGGACGGCACGGTGGCCAGCTTGAAGTACTTCAGTCCGTTCTTCTTGATGCCGATGGCGATCCAGGTGATGTACACGATCGCGGCCAGCACATAGGCGCCGCCGACGTGCGAGAAGCTCGGCAGCTGGATCACGGGGATCGCGCCGTAGATGTTGTTCACCAGGATGAAGAAGAAGAGGCTGAACAGCAGCGGGACATACTTCATGAAGTCCCGGCCGCCGATGATGTCCTTGGCGATGCTGTTGCGGACGAAGCCATAGGCCATCTCGCCTGCGAACTGCAGTTTGCCGGGAACAAGCTGCTGCTTACGGGCAGCTAGCAGAAAGAATGTGGCGATAATAACGACCGACAGGATTACCAGCAGCATCTGCTTGGAGAATCCGTCGGCCGCCCCCCACGGCAGGATTGCCGGCAGGTGCATTTCATCAATTCCAGGAGGCGTAAAAGGTCCTGAATCTTGGGCCGGGAGCGCAAGCGCGATCAACGCGTTTCCTCTCTGCAGTGTCCATCATTGGGCGTTGGTAGAGGAGCGGCGACTTTACGGTCCGCATCTCCCCATGTGAAATTATTTGGCATTACTGATCCTCGTCCTGGGACGGGCCACGTGCAGCAGTGTCCCCGCCAGCGGAATTACCCGAACTGGTGAGGCCGTGCATATGAGAAAGATAGAACCCTCCCGCGGCTCCAAGCAGAGCGCCTGCGAGCACAATCCAGCGGGTTCCCCACAGATTATCCAGACCCCACCCTATCAAACTCCAGACCATGATTCCGCCAACAATGTAGCTAAAGACGGCGATTCCGGCGTTGTATCCGCCGTCCCTGCCGTTCTCGGATACACCGGGGGCACCGGCGGTAGTTCGGGGGGTTGCGGCAGCCTTGTTAATGCGTCTGCGTCCGTCTTTGCGGCTAAACATTGGTGCCGCCTTCTGTGCTCTCGGGGTCGTTATAGATCTGAAGCCGGGCTTTGCTGAAGCCGTAGACCTCGGCGGCCTGCCATAGCACTACGGCCACGACGGCGCCGGCCAGGAACCACGCGCCGTTCAACCATGCCGGGGCACCGATTGCGAAAAGGACCACGGCAAAGCCGACGACCTTGATGAAATAGGTAGCCACGAACAGGCCGATGGCGCCGGACGGGTTGTTGCGGCCGGCAAAGTGGCCGACAAGCAGGCTGATCGCGAAAAATGCCATCACCAGGGCTCCACCGAACAGGCACGAAAGCGCGGCCGGCGTGCCTTCGACCAGGAGTGCGGCCACCCCTGCGAGCAGTAGTGCGCCGCCTGCTGCCGCCGAGCTCAGGACCAGCAGCCGCAACCACAAGGACTTTGTGGGACCCGAGACGCCAACGGGTCCGTTACCGGACGGGCGTCCGGAACCGGCGTTGGAGGTCATGAGATCCCAATCGTCGCAGGGTTGGTGCTGGCAGGGCGGAATGCCGGAGGCAGCGGTGCGGCGGTAAGCCGCACATGAATTCTACATGAGATAGAAATTATTCGGAACGTGGGCCGGCGGGGGTCATTCCACTTCCGCCGCAGAGCGGGGACCGCGTCCCGGCGCCTTGTTGTGGAGGTAGGGCCACGCGGTCACAACAGCCATGATTGCGGTGGCCGCCAAGTCTACGGCCAGCACGATTTGCCACGGGTAGACCACGAAGGCCAGACCGCCGAAGGCAAGCACGCAGGTCCACAGGTACATGAGCACTACAGCGCTGCGGTGCGAGTATCCGATGTCCAACAGTTTGTGGTGCAGATGTCCCCGGTCAGCGGACCAGGGCGAACGGCCCACGGCAGTTCGCCGGACCACGGCGAGGCACAGGTCCAGGATCGGAAGGAAGAGGACCGCGAAAGGCAACAGGATCGGAATGATTGTGGGGATGCCGTTAACCCGGTCGTAGAGCCCGGAGGTGATCTGCCCGGTGGAGACGATGCCGGCTGACGCCAGGAGCAAGCCGATCAGCATGGCGCCCGAGTCGCCCATGAAGATCTTCGCCGGAAACCAGTTGTGCGGCAGGAACCCGAGACAGCTGCCCACCACAATCGCTGTCAGGAGGGTTGCGAGGTCGGAGCGATCCAGGATATCGGCGGTCCGGTGCACCCAATAGGCCGTGAGGAAGAAGGCTGCACCCCCGATGATCGCCACACCAGCGGCAAGTCCGTCGAGCCCGTCAATGAAGTTGAACGCGTTCATGGTGACGACAATGAGTCCGGCCGTGAGCACGATGCTGGCCCCTTCATTCTCAATCACGATCGGTTCCGGAATGAAGGGAACAATCGAAACGCGGACACCCCAGACGGCGACCACGGTGCCGGCCACGCCCTGGCCGATCAGTTTTACCCACCAGCGCAGGTCAACCAGGTCGTCGGCAAGGCCAACCACAACGATCACGGCTGCACCGGCCAGCACCCCCCACGGCGAATCGTTGCCGCGGAAGATGTCCTTCACGAAGAAGGACTGGCTGGCCACCACCAGTGCCACCAGGGCGCCGACGAAGATGCCCAGGCCGCCGAGCCGGGAGATCGGGGTGGAATGCATATCGCGGCTGCGGATGGGCGAGAACACCTCCAGCCTGTTGCCGACTAGCCGGGCGCCCCACGTCGCCGCATAGCTTACTGCCGCCGCCGTCAGCATCATGAGCAGGTACATGATCACCGGGAAGCCACCTGCCCGAGGATGTCAGCGCAAGCGACACCCGGCTGCACATTCCGCAGCCACGGTGTCCGTAGCGGGTATGGGGAGAGGGGTGGCGCAACTTGCCGTGGATGTGTCTTTCGGTAAATGAAACTTCTCCGTCGCCGTGCTCAGGGCAGGCAGTGCGTAGTGCCTGACAGGGCTGTATTACAGTGGACTCTAGTCAAGATACTAATGCCAACGGCCACCTGTCTTCGCGTCACACGGCCCATCGCCGGCGGGAAAACCACATACGGCCCGCTGAAAGGACCCCCGCGATGACCCAGTCGGTTGCAGTTGCTGCCGTGACGTTTGACCGTCCCCGGGAGCTGGCCGTTCTGCTGAACGCCATCAACAACCAGACGGCTCCGGTGCGCTCCATTTGCCTCGTCGACAGCGGCACGGCGCCCGCCAAGGACGTCGCCGAAGGGCACGGCAACGTGGACTATGTCAGGAGCGAAGCGAACCTCGGCGGGGCGGGCGGCTTTTCCCTCGCGGTCCTCAAGGCGGTCGCCAGCGGAGCTGACTGGATCTGGATGATGGACGACGACGCCGAACCCGCCGACGCGGAGTGCCTCGCCACGCTGCTCCGTGAAGCCGAAGCCCGGAACCTCGACGCCGTTGTCCCGCTGGTGGTGGCCCCCGGGCACCCGGACCGGCTGTCCTTCTTCTTCCGCCTGGACGGCAAGGTCACGCATGAGCGGGCCGAACTGGAAAAGGTCGGCTTCCTCCCGGATGACGGACACTTCTTCAACGGCGCCCTGATCCGCTCCGACGTTTTCTTCAAGGTCGGACTGCCCGATATGCGCCTCTTCATCCGCGGCGACGAAGTGGATTTCACGATCCGGCTGCGCAAGGCCGGCATCCGCTTCGGGACCGTGACGACGGCGGCCATCACGCACCCGCACGCATTTTCGGAGACCAAGCATGTCTTCGGCGCCAGATGGCATGTGATCGTCCCGGAGACCGCCTTCAAGCGCTACTACTATTACCGCAACCGCGGGTACCTCATCCGCCGCTATTTCCGGGTCAAGTCCCTCGTCGCCGATGTGGGCGGGTACCTCGGGTATTTCCTGCGCCGCGGCGACTTCCGCGGGCTGGCCGGCTGGTTCCGGGCCTTTTCCACCGGCCTCCGCGGCAAGGGCTTCGGCCCCCTCGAGGACCAGAAGTTCTAGCGCTGCCGGCGCTGGCGTAGCCGCCGCCGGATCAGCAGCCCCATCAGCACCCAGGGTTCGCCGAAGACCCGATACGCCACCCGCTTCGGGTCCAGCAGAAGGCGCCAGGCCCACTCAAGTCCGAGGCGGCCGATCCATCGCGGGGCCAGTTTCTGGATCCCCGCGATCTGCTCAATGGCTCCGCCCACGGTGCAGTAGACCGCCGGCGGCAGCGAGGCCAGGTTGCGCTGCAGCACATGTTCCTGCAGCGGCATCCCGAGTCCCAGCAGCACCAGCTGCGGGCGCAGCTCTCCCAGCCAGGCGACGGCCCGGGCTTCCAGCTCGGCGTTCCAGCCCTCGCCGGGCATTCCATCCACCTGCGCCTGGGGGACGATGTCCTGGAGCCGCGCCACGGCCTGGGCGTTGGCCTGGCTGCCGGCACCGATTACGGCGAGACGCTTAAGACCTTTGACCTTCGCCAGCGCGGGAATCCAGTCGGTGGAGCCCAGCCGGTAGTCCATCGAGCGTTCCTTGGCGCCATCGCCTTCCAGGCTCTTGGCCCAGAGCCACAACACCGGGGCGCCATCGATGAGAACCACATCGCTCTGCTGGTAGAAGGAACGGAATCCGTCATCGGAATGCAGCAGGGTCACGCTGTGCAGGTTGTGGCCCACGATGGTCCTAGTGCCGCCCTCGGCGATGAACCCGTCGAGGACGTCCGTCAGTTCGTTAACGGTCACTGGCGTCGCGTCCACCTCCAGGAAAGGGACGTGCTGACGCGGAACGGTCACGCCGTCCCGGCGGGTTCGCCGGATCCTGCCGGGTCGTGGTCCGGGCCGGCCGGGGCGTTGCCGTCCACGTCCAGCAGTCCGGGGACCACGTCCCGCAGGCGTTCCAGGCTGATGGCGCCCTGGCGGACCACCCGCAGCGGCAGGGCGGTGGCGTCGATGATGGTGGACGGCAGGGCCTCTGGACCCTCCACGGGCCGGCGCCCGTCTTCCAGGTAAACCTCGACGGACTCGGCGAGCTGCGCTTCCGCCTCGGCTGCGGTCTGCGCTGCTGGATGACCGGTGCGGTTCGCGGAGGAGACGGCCAGCGGTCCGGTGATGGTCAGGAGGTCCCGGGCGACGTCATCGGCGGGGATCCGCAGCGCCACGGTGCCCTTGGTCTCCCCGAGATCCCAGTCCAGCGAGGGCTGGGCGTGCAGGATCAGGGTCAGGCCGCCCGGCCAGAAGGCTTCGGCGAGGCGCCGGGCCTCCGCCGGTACGTCGGTGGCGAGTCCGTCGAGGGCGTTGAGCCTGGGGATCAGCACCGGCGGCGGCATCTTCCGGCTCCGGCCTTTGGACGCAAGCAGCAGGGTCACGGCCACGGGTGAAAAGGCGTCGGCGGCGATCCCGTACACGGTATCGGTGGGGAGAACCACGCATTTGTGTTCCCGGATGGCCCGCTGGGCGTGCTCAAGTCCTGCGGCGCGCTGCTCAGCTGCCGTGCAATCGTAGCTAGTCGTCACTGCCCTATTCTTTCATCACTTCAGGGCTGCTCCGTCCGCCGGGCCGCGGGGCGCGAGGACCGCGCTCGTGGCCCGTTCCTTTCCGTTGAGGTCCAGGTGGGTGGCCACATCGGTCCACAGTCCGGTGCGCTCCAGCATGCCGGCTATCCAGGCCGCCTGGACTTCCGCGTGTTCCATCACGAAGTAGCCTCCTGGCGCCAGGAGCCGCGCGGCCGAAGCCGCCGCCGCCGTCGGAAGTTCCATGCCGTCCGCTCCCCCGCCGTAAAGTGCCTCGGGCGGGTCGTGCAGCGCAACTTCCGGCTCGTTCGGGATGGCTTCGGCCGGGATGTACGGGGGGTTTGAGACGACGACGTCGAAGCTGCCATTGTGCTCCGGGAGGGCATTGCGCAGATCGCCACGGACCAGGGAGACGCCGAGGGGCAGCAGGTTCTTTGCGGCCCACGCGTGGGCAAACTCGCTGAACTCCACCGCGTGGACTTCGGCGCCCGGCAGCTCGTGGGCGATCGAACCGGCGATGGCCCCGGATCCGGTGCCCAGGTCCACGACCTTGGGATGCGCCATCCCCGGCAGCCGGCGCCTGTCTTTGAGCCAGTCCAGCACCAGCTGCACCACGGATTCGGTTTCCGGGCGGGGAATGAAGACCCCCGGGCCGACAGCGAGTTCCAGGTAGCGGAAGTGCGCCACCCCGGTAATGTGCTGCAGCGGAGTGCGCCGGGCGCGCTCGGCCACGAGGTCGGCGTAGCCTTCCGGCGCCGGCGTGTCGCCCAGCAGCAGCACGCGGAGCCGGCCGAGCCCGACGCCGAGGAGGTGCTCGGCGAGGACTTCGGCGTCGACCCGCGGGCTGGGCACGCCCGCGGCAGCCAGCACGGCAGTCGCTTCGCGGACCGCCTCCGCAAGGCTCAGCCCGGGGCCCTCTGTCATCGGCAACGCTTCCTGCGGGCTTATTCGCCGATGGCGTCGAGCCGGGACTGCTCGTCCAGTTCGATCGCCGATTGGATCACCGGTTCCAGGTCGCCGTTCATGACCTGGTCCAGGTTGTAGGCCTTGTAACCGGTGCGGTGGTCCGCAATCCGGTTTTCCGGGTAGTTGTAGGTGCGGATGCGCTCGGAGCGGTCCATGGTGCGGATCTGCGACTTGCGCTGGGCCGAGTTCTCGGCGTCGATCTGCTCCTGCTGGTGCGCCAGGATACGGGCGCGCAGCACGCGCATCCCCGCCTCACGGTTCTGCAGCTGCGACTTCTCGTTCTGCATCGCCACCACGATTCCGGTGGGAAGGTGGGTGATGCGGACGGCCGAGTCGGTGGTGTTCACGGACTGCCCGCCCGGTCCCGAGGAGCGGTAGACGTCGATCTTGAGATCGTTCTGGTTGATCTCGAGTTCCTCGGGCTCGTCCACTTCGGGGAGCACCAGCACGCCGGCAGCCGAGGTGTGGATGCGGCCCTGGGATTCCGTCACGGGGACGCGCTGCACACGGTGCACGCCGCCTTCGAACTTAAGCCGCGCGTAGACGCCCTCGGCCGGGTCGTTCGAGCTGCCCTTGATGGCAACCTGCACGTCTTTGTATCCGCCCAGGTCCGACTCGTTGGCCGAGATCATTTCGGTCTTCCAGCCCCGGGATTCGGCATAGCGGGTGTACATCCGCAGCAGGTCGGCGGCAAACAGGGCCGCCTCGTCGCCGCCCTCACCGCCCTTGACCTCGAGGATCACGTTTCGGGCATCGTCCGGGTCCCGCGGGATCAGCAGCCGGCGCAGCTTTGCCGCGGCCGTTTCCAGCGCCGCCTCAAGCTCCGGCACCTCCGCGGCAAACTCCGGATCCTCCCCCGCCATCTCCTGGGCCGCCGCCAGGTCCTCCTGGATCCCGTGCCAGGCATGGTAAGCCTCGACAATGCCGTTCAGCTGGGCCGAACGCCGCCCCAGTTTCCGGGCCAGCCGCTGGTCAGCATAAACAGCAGGATCCCCAAGCTGCGCCTGGATAGCATCATGCTCATCCAACAGCCCCTGTACGGACTCAAACATTTCAAAACCTCTTTCGACTTGAAACCAAGTCTAGTTACGCCGCGCGTTAGGTGGGACGAGAGCAAGTCGTTCTGTTTTTTGCCGCCCCGGGAGTGCGGTCGAAGACTCCCAACCTTCGCAAGCTCAGGTCGGGTCCCTCGTCATCTCCCTTCGGGCCTGCCGGAGCGTGGAGGCTCGGATCCGTCAGGATCGAGCCTCCACGCGTAGGGGCGGGGGCGGCAAAAAACCGAACGACAAAGGGGCGGGGCCGGCTAAACAACCGACGGCCCCACCCCTGCGTCAACTACTTGTCGTTATCGGACTTCGCACCAAGCGTCGTCTTCTGCACCTGCATGAGGAACTCGACGTTGCTCTGGGTCTCCCGGATCTTGTTGGTCAGCAGCTCAAGGCTCTGCTGCGTTTCGAGTCCGGACAGGACGCGGCGCAGCTTCCACATGATCTTGACTTCCTCGGGGGAAAGCAGGTTTTCCTCACGGCGGGTACCGGACGCGTTGACGTCCACGGCCGGGAAGATGCGCTTGTCTGCCAGCTGGCGGGACAGGCGCAGTTCCATGTTGCCGGTGCCCTTGAACTCTTCGAAGATGACCTCGTCCATCTTGGAGCCGGTCTCGACGAGAGCGGTTGCCAGGATGGTGAGGGAGCCACCGTTTTCAATGTTGCGGGCGGCACCGAAGAAGCGCTTCGGCGGGTACAGCGCGGCGGAGTCCACACCACCGGACAGGATGCGGCCGGAGGCCGGTGCTGCCAGGTTGTAGGCGCGGCCCAGTCGCGTCATGGAGTCGAGGAGCACGACGACGTCCATGCCCATTTCCACGAGGCGCTTGGCACGCTCGATGGAAAGTTCGGCGACCGTGGTGTGGTCGTCGGCGGGACGGTCGAAGGTGGAGGCAATGACCTCACCCTTGACTGTGCGCTGCATGTCCGTGACTTCTTCGGGGCGTTCGTCAACAAGCACCATCATGAGGTGGACCTCAGGATTGTTGGTGGTGATGGCGTTCGCGATGGACTGCAGGATGAGCGTCTTGCCGGCCTTCGGCGGCGAGACGATCAGGCCACGCTGGCCCTTGCCGATCGGGGCAACCAGATCGATGACGCGGGGGCCGATCTTCTTGGGGTCCGTCTCGAGGCGCAGGCGCTCGGAGGGGTACAGCGGGACAAGCTTCGCGAATTCGACGCGGTCCTTGAGTTCCTCGGGGGTCTTGCCGTTGACCGAGGTGATGCGGACCAGGGCATTGAACTTCTGGCGGGCGGACTGCTGCTGACTCCCGTGCTGGGCCTCGCCGTCACGGGGTGCACGGATCGCGCCGACGACGGCGTCACCCTTGCGCAGGTTGTACTTCTTGACCTGGGCGAGGGATACGTACACGTCGTTCGGGCCCGGCAGGTAACCGGACGTGCGGATGAACGCGTAGTTCTCCAGCACATCGAGGATACCGGCGACGGGCAGCAGGACATCGTCCTCGGTGACCTCGACGTCGTCGACGTCCGGTCCCTGGGCGCGTCCCCGCCGGCGGTCGTTGCGGTCGCGGAAGCGGTCGTTGCGGGAGGTGTTGTCGCGGCTGTCGCGGCCATCACGGCCGTCGCGGCTGTCGCGGCTGTCCTGCGCACCGGAGCGGTCGTTGCGGTCGCGCCGGTTGCGGCGGTTCCGGCGGCTGCCGCCGTCGCTGTCATCGATATCGCGGGCGGTGTCGCGGCCGGCGTTGTCGCGGTTGCCTGCATTCTCGCGGGTGTCGGCGGTGTCGCGGCCCCCACGGGTGCGGGTGTTGTCACGGCGCTGGCCGTCTTCGCTGCCCTGTTCGGCGCGCTGCTCGGTGCGCTCGGCCTGACGCTGATCGGAACGCTGTTCCGCGCGCTCCGCCTGGCGCTGATCGACGGAAGGCTGCTCGGCCGGGGCCTCGGCCGCCACGGCGCCCTGGCCTGCGGCCTGCTGCTCTGCGTCCTGGGCGGTGTTCTGGCCGGTGGCCTGGCCTGTGGACTGCGCGGCGGCTTCGCCACGGCGGCGGTTGCGGGTGCGCGGCTGGCGGGTGCGGTCGCCGCCTTCGCTTGCCTGCTCGGCAGGAGCGGCCTCCACTGCGGGAGCTGCGGCGGCCGGAGCCTCGGCGGTCGAAGCTTCGGCGGGGGGAGTCGTGATGACGCCGTCGCTGCCTGCACGGCGGCTGCGGCCACGGCCGCGTGCCCGGGCGTTTTCCTGGACAGGGGCCTCGGAATCGGCAGCGGCTTCCGGCGCAGCGACCGGAGCCGCGGCCTGGGCAACGCTGCCGTTGTCGGTGGCCTTTTCCGCTCCGCGGGCCGGAGCCTTGCTTACCGGGGTGCCTGCACGGTGGGCGGAAATGGCTGCGACCAGATCACCCTTGCGCATGCGGGATCCGCCGGAAATACCCAGCTGGCTGGCAAGTGCCTGCAGTTGGGCGAGCTTGAGGCCGGCGAGGCCGCTGCTCTTGGCGGGTGCGGCCGTTGACGATCCGGCAGCAGAAGATGATGTTTCCACAGCTGAAGACAGCTCAGTGGTTTCGGTCACGAAGGATCCTTCCCCCTCGACGGCGTCCAGACTAGGAGCTGGACGCGATGATTTGATCTGGGCTGCAGTTCAGATCTGCAGCCGGGATTTCGGCCCTGCCGGACGGATATCTGCCAGCAGGACCGGGTAGTTGCTCACACCTGGCGCGTTCGAAAAAATTTTAATGAACGGCGGGCTGACACTTCAGGGGCAGAGATAGTTTCTGCTGAGTCCTGCGTCAGACCAAAAGCAGGTGGCACCGGAAAATATTGCGCAATGAAAGATGAGAAAGGCAACTTGGCCAACATCGCGGTCTTATAAAAAGTTACTGGTTAACCGCCTGCGTGATTACTGCCGGTGCACTTCCACTTTAGCACCTTCAACGTCCACGGCCAGCTTCATCACACGCCAGCCCACTTCCGGCGTGTTCCCCGCGGTATGGGAGCCGATGAGGTCGACGATCCTCCCGGCTTCCGCTTCCCCGTTGGCAAGAACCAGAACCGTGGGACCCGCTCCGGATACGACGGCGGCGTGGCCGGCGCGCCGCAGGGCGGCGATCAGTTCGGCGCTGGGCCGCATTGCCTGCGCCCGGTAGCTCTGGTGCAGGTAATCCTCCGTGCCGGGCAGCAGGAATTCGGGCTTTTGCGTCAGCGCATGGATCAGGAGTGCCGCCCGGCCCGAGTTCATGGCCGCGGCGTGGTGGCCTACCGAGGCCGGCAGCAGCGCGCGGGCCGCTTCGGTGGAGAGCTCAAAATCCGGAACAGCCACGACCGGTACGACCGAGTCCGCCACGGTCGCGCAGGTGCTGCTGTACTGGTCACTGTCCTGCCACGACAGCGCCAGTCCGCCGAAAATGGCGGGTGCGACGTTGTCCGGATGACCCTCCATCTCGCTCGTCAGCTGCAGGATCCAGTCCTTGCTGCGCCGGGACGCCTCGGGCACCAGCACATTTGCCGCCGTCACTGCGGCGACGACGGCCGACGCCGATGAGCCCAGCCCCCGGCCGTGCGGATTGACGTTGTCGGCCGTGATCCGCAGTCCCTCGTGCCGGAAGCCCAGTCGGTGCAGCGCCTCGGTAACGGCCTTCACCACGAGGTGGCTCGCATCCCGCGGCAGCGTCGCGGCACCCTCGCCGCTGAGTTCGAACTCGAGCCCACCGCTGGCCAGGGTCTCCACCGTCAGGGTGTCATGCAGCGAAAGTGCCAGTCCCAGGCTGTCGTAGCCGGGGCCGAGGTTGGCGCTGGTCGCCGGCACCCGCACGGTCACCAGCTGGCCGGCCAGGACTGCCGGAGTGTCGGCAGGGAACTCGGCCGGGATCGTGAGGGTCGTTTCCAAGGCTACTTTTCTTCCAGTCCCAGGGCCGCGGCAACGGTAACGACGTCGTTCGAGACCTTGACGGGCTCAACGTCGCTGCCGTCCTCGGTACGGAGCGCCCACTGCGGGTCCTTGAGGCCGTGGCCCGTGACGGTGATGACGATGGTCTTTCCGACGGGGACCTCGCCGGCGGCGTGCTTCTTGATCAGCCCCGCCACACCGGCCGCGGAGCCGGGTTCCACGAAGACGCCTTCACGGGCGGACAGCCAGCGGTGGGCGGACAGGATTTCCTCATCCGTCACGGCCTCGATCAGGCCCTTGGATTCGTCCCGGGCGGCCACGGCGGTGTCCCAGGAGGCCGGGTTGCCGATCCGTATCGCGGTGGCGATGGTGTCGGGCTCGGTGATCGGGTGGCCGGCGACGAACGGTGCCGCACCGGCGGCCTGGAAGCCCCACATGACGGGGGTCTTCGTGGATACCGGGTCCAGGGTGCCGGCGGTGGCCGACTCGAACGGCGCGGAGTACTCCTTGTAGCCCTTCCAGTACGCGCTGATGTTGCCGGCGTTTCCTACCGGGAGCACGTGGATGTCGGGCGCATCGCCGAGGGAATCAACGATTTCGAACGCGCCGGTCTTCTGCCCCTCGATCCGGGCGGGGTTGACCGAGTTGACCAGGAACACCGGGTAGGACTCCCCGAGTTTGCGGGCGATGTCGAGGCAGTCGTCGAAGTTCCCGTCGACCTGCAGCAGCGTGGCGCCGTGCGCGATCGCCTGGCTCAGCTTGCCCATCGAGATCTTGCCCTCGGGCACCAGCACCGCGCACTGCAGTCCGGCCGCCGTCGCGTACGCGGCGGCGGAAGCGGAGGTGTTTCCGGTGGAGGCGCACACCACGGCCTTGGCGCCGGAGGCAACGGCTGCCGTCATGGCCATGGTCATGCCGCGGTCCTTGAAGGATCCGGTGGGGTTCATGCCCTCGACCTTGAGGTAGACGTCGCTGCCGGTCAGCTCGGAGAGCTTTTGAGCGTAGACCAGCGGCGTGCCACCCTCGCCGAGGGTGATGACCTTCGTGGCCCCGGTGACAGGCAGACGTTCGGCATATTCGCGGATGACACCGCGCCATTGGTGAGCCACTTAGACTCCTTCTACCCGCAGTACGGATGTAACGGAATTGATGACGTCCAGGCCCTTCACGGCCTCGACGGTGGCTGCCAGTGCAGCCTCGCTTGCGCGGTGCGTGACGATCCGCAGTTCTGCCGACTCCACGTTGGAGGCAGCGTCGCGGTGGATGGTCTGCCGCATGATTTCAATGGAGACGCCGTGCTCGGCGAAGAGCTGGGCGATCCGGGCCAGCACGCCGGGCTGGTCCGCGACGTCCAGGCCGATGTAGTAGCTCGTGACGGCGGCGTCGATGGGCAGGGCGGGAACGTGGCCGGTTGTTGTCTCGGTGCGTCCGGGGCCGCCGAGGACCAGCCGCCGGGCAGCGGACACGAGGTCGCCCATCACGGCGGACGCCGTCGGGGTTCCGCCGGCACCCTGGCCGTAGAACATCAGCTCGCCGGCGTTTTCAGCTTCGATGAAGACCGCGTTGAAGGCGCCGCGGACGGCGGCGAGCGGGTGTTCGCGCGGCAGCAGGGTGGGGTGCACGCGCACGGACACCCCGGTGCCGCCATCTGCGTCCGTCAGTTTCTCGGCGATGGCCAGCAGCTTGATCACAAACCCGGCGTCCTTCGCGGCGGCGATGTCCGCCGCGCTGACGGAACTGATGCCCTCGCAGTGGACGTCCTCAAGCGCGAAGCGGGTGTGGAAGGAGAGCGAGGCGAGGATGGCGGCCTTGGCGGCGGCGTCATGGCCCTCGACGTCGGCCGTCGGGTCGGCCTCCGCGTAGCCGAGCCGCTGGGCCTCGGCCAGGGCATCGGCGAACTGGGCCCCGGTGGAGTCCATCTGGTCCAGTATGAAGTTCGTGGTGCCGTTGACGATTCCCAGCACGCGGGTGATCCGGTCGCCGGACAGGCTGTCCCGGATCGGGCGCAGGATGGGAATGGCCCCGGCCACGGCCGCCTCGTAGGACAGCTGGACGCCGGCCTTGTCGGCCTCCTCATACAGCGTCGGACCGTCCTGTGCGAGCAGGGCCTTGTTGCCGGTGACCACGCAGGCCCCGTGGCGGATGGCGCTGAGGATCAGGCTGCGGGCCGGTTCGATGCCGCCCATCAGTTCGATCACCACGTCGGCGTCCTTGACGAGCGTCTCGGCGTCGGCGGTGAACAGTTCGTGCGGCAGTTCGACATCGCGGGGGGCATCGACGTTGCGGACGGCGATGCCGCTCAGTTCAAGGCGGGCCCCGGTGCGGGAGGCCAGCGACCCTGCGTCGTCAATGAGAATCCGCGCAACCTGGGCCCCAACGTTGCCACAGCCCAGCAGGGCTACTTTCAGGGTTCGCAATTCGGTCATTCAGACTCCCATGTCGCGGTTCAGCAGATCTTGTTCGGTTTCCCCGCGGACAATGAGCCGGGCAGATCCGTCGCGCACAGCGACAACGCCCGGCCGGGCCAGATAGTTGTAGTTGCTTGACAGGGCCCAGCAGTAGGCGCCGGTCCCCGGTACAGCGAGCAGATCACCGGCTGCCACGTCCTCGGGCAGATATACATCTCTAACAACTATGTCGCCGCTCTCGCAATGTTTGCCCACCACGCGGGACAGCTGCGGCGCCGCGTCCGACGTCCGGGAGGCCACAATCGCCGAATAATCCGCGTCATAGAGCACCGGACGGGCGTTGTCGCTCATGCCGCCGTCCACTGACACATACCGGCGCGGGTACGTAACGTTTTCGGGTGCGGTTTCGGCTGTTTCTGCTGTTCCGGCGGCCGGGGCGTCCACCCGTACGGTCTTGAGGGTGCCCACTTCGTACAGCGTGAACGTGCTGCTGCCCACGATCGCGCGGCCCGGTTCGATCGAGATCCGCGGCGCGCTGATGCCGAGCTCGGCACACTTGGAGCGGACGACGGCGGCCATGGCCTGGGCAATCTCGGCGGCGGGGCGCGGGGTGTCCACGGGCGTGTAGGCGATGCCGTAGCCGCCGCCCAGGTCCAGTTCCGGAAGCACGATCGAGTACTTGGCCTGCATCGCGGCGAGGAAGTCCAGCAGCTTCTCGGCCGCGAGGGCAAAGCCGTCCGGCTCGAAGATCTGCGAGCCGATGTGGCAGTGCAGGCCCAGCAGCTCAACACTCTCGTACCCCGAGGCTGCCGCGACGGCCTCTTCGGCCGCGGACAATCCGGCCACCTCCGTGGAGTCCGGTGCCATGGAGAGGCCGAACTTCTGGTCCTCGTGCGCCGTGGCGATGAATTCGTGGGTGTGCGCGTGCACGCCGGGCGTGAGCCGCAGCATGACCTTCGCGCTCTCACCGCGGGCCGCCGCGATCGTGGCGACGCGGTCCAGTTCGGCGAGGCTGTCCACGACGATCCGGCCCAGCCTCATATCCAGGGCGCGGTGGATCTCGCCGTCGGACTTGTTGTTCCCGTGTAGCGCGACGTCGGCGCCCGGGATCCCGGCCCGCGCGGCCACGGCGAGTTCCCCGCCTGAGGCGGTGTCGAGGCGCAGCCCTTCCTCCTCCACCCAGCGGACCACGGCGGTGCACAGGAAGGACTTCCCGGCGTAGTAGACGTCCACTCCCCCGCAGATGTCGGCGAAGGCATCATTGAACGCGTCGGAAAAGGCCCGTGCCCTGGCCCGGAAGTCGTTCTCGCTCATCACGAACAGCGGCGTGCCGAACTGGCGCTGGAGCTCGCTGACCGGGATCCCGTCGAGGGCGAGTTCGCCGTCGTCGTTCCGTGCCACGCCGGCAGCCCACATGGGCTCATGCAGGGCGTTCAGGTCCGCGGGGACCTGCAGCCATTCGGGGGCCAGCGGGGAGGCCGGGTTTACCGGGGTTCCAGGGTTCTGCGCGTTCGCGGTCATGGCAGTCACATCCGTTCCGGCGCCGAGACGCCCAGCAGGTCGAGTCCGTTGGCCAATACCTGGCTGGTGGCGTCGTTGAGCCACAGCCGGGTACGGTTCACGTCGGTGATGGGCTCCTCGCCCTGCGGCGCCACGCGGCACGCGTCGTACCAGCGGTGGTAGGCGCCGGCAATGACCTCCAGGTGGCGCGCGATCCGGTGCGGCTCGCGGAGTTCGGCGGCCTTGGCGACGATCGAGGGGTAGCTGCCGAGGTAGGACAGCAGCTCGTTTTCGGTCGCATGGTCCAGCAGCGAGGCGTCAAAGCTGTCTTTGCCATCTACACGGCGCTCGACGCCGGCCGCCACCGCGTTGCGGGCCGCGCCGCGGGACCGGGCGTGGGCGTACTGGACGTAGAACACCGGGTTCTCGTTGCTGTGCTTCTTGAGCAGATCCGGATCCAGGGTCAGCGGCGAGTCGGCCGGGAACCGCGCCAGTGAGTAGCGGACCGCGTCCTTGCCCAGCCAGGAGATGAGGTCCTTGAGCTCGATGATGTTGCCGGCCCGCTTCGACAGCTTGGCGCCGTTGACGGAGACCAGCTGCCCGATCAGGACCTCGATGTTGACCTCGGGATCGTCGCCGGCGGCGGCGGCGATGGCCTTGAGCCGGTTGATGTAGCCGTGGTGGTCGGCACCGAGCAGGTAGATCTTCTCGGTGTAGCCGCGGTCCTTCTTGGACAGGTAGTACGCGGCGTCGGCGGCGAAATAGGTCGGCTCGCCGTTCGCGCGGATCAGGACGCGGTCCTTGTCGTCGCCGAAGTCCGTGGTGCGCAGCCAGACCGCGCCGCCGTCGTCGTAGACGTGGCCCTGTTCGCGGAGCCGGGCCACGGCGTCCTCGATCGCTCCGGCGTCGTGGAGTTCCTGTTCGGAGAAGTAGACATCGAAGTCGACGCCGAACTCCGCAAGGGTCCGCTTGATGTCGTGCAGCTGCGCCTGGTACGCGGCGCCCCGGATGACCGGCAGCGCGGCCACGTCGGTGAGTTCGCGGATGTCCGGGTGCCGCGTCAGCACCTCGTGGCCGAGGTCCGCGATGTACTCGCCCGGGTAGCCGCCCTCCGGGACGGTGCGGCCGTGCATCCGGGCCAGCACCGAGTGGGCGAAGACGTTCATCTGCGAGCCGGCGTCGTTGACGTAGTACTCGGCCGTGACCTCCGCGCCGGAGGCCCGCAGCACGCGGGCGATCGAGTCGCCCAGTGCGGCCCAGCGGGTATGCCCGATGTGCAGCGGCCCGGTGGGGTTGGCGGAGACGAATTCCATGTTGACCGTGTGGCCGGCGAGCGCGGCGTTGGTGCCGTAGGCCGGTCCCGCCTCGACGATCGCCTTGGCCAGGGCACCGGCCGTGGCGGCGTCCACGGTGATGTTGAGGAAGCCGGGACCGGCGATGTCGACGGCGGAGACGCCGTCGATGGACTTCAGCCGGGCGCTGAGGACCGCGGCGAATTCGCGCGGGTTGGTTCCGGCGGCCTTGGCCAGCTGGAGGGCGATGTTGGTGGCCCAGTCTCCGTGGTCCCTGTTCTTCGGCCGCTCCACACGCACCTCATCCGGGACGTCGGATGCGGAGAGCCCGATTTCACCGGCGGCGACGGCGTCCTTCAGGCAGGCGGAAATTGCGAGGGAGAGTTCTTCTGGGGTCACGGCTCTAGCCTACCGTCGGCCCGCAGTCTGGCGGAATTTCGCGCCGGCCGGGCGGGCGCGCGGCCGCCCGGCCGGAGCCGCCGGGCGCGGGTCCCGGACGCTGCGCGGGCGGCGGTGCTGGAGACTGCGCCGGCGGCGGACGGAAAACCTCACAGGGTTTTCCAAGTTTTGGTCCAAGGTGAACCAGTACGCTGAAGTGAACGTTGTCTTCGGTGTAGCCGGCAGAGCCTGTAGCCGGCCGGACCTGACAACCCGCTGAGTTCCTGCCCAACCGGTCCACTATCGAAACGAGTCGCGGCATGCATACCTCCCTCCGCAAAAACGTCCTGGTCGGCATCGCCGGCCTGTCCCTGGCCGGGACCGCGGCCGGTTGTGCCCCCGGGGCGCCGAACGCCCCCGCGCCGGCTACCCAGCCCGCAACCTCGGCGCCCGCCACAGCCGCTGCCGGCAGCTACCAGGACGGCATCTACTCCGCCGACGGCAACTACGTGTCACCGAACGGCACGGAGACGGTCGGCGTGCAGCTGACGCTGGCCGGCGGGTCTGTGTCCGATGTCGTGATCACCCCGCATCCCTCCAACCCGAACACCAGAAAATTCCAGGGCGAGTTCGCCAGCGGCATCAAGTCGCAGATCGCCGGCAAGCAACTCGATGAGATCAAGGTCGCCAAGGTGGCCGGTTCCTCGCTGACCAGCGGCGGCTTCAACCAGGCCGTGGAGAAGATCAAGGCCGATGCCTCGTAGCCGGCGGGAAGCGCGGCGGGAAGGGAGGTCAGGTGCCCCATCCGGGCTGGACTGATTTCAGTTTCGACGGGATCGGTACCCGTTGGCAGATTTCCACGCCTTCCGCACTTTCCGAGGGGCACCGCCGCCGACTTCTCGGCGTCGTGGCGGATTACGACACCGCCTGGTCCCGCTTCCGGCCGGACTCGCTGGTCTCCAGGGCAGCGCGGCAGCCGGGCAACTATGAGTTTCCTGCCGAGGCCGCCGAGCTGGGCCCGCTCTACGGGGCGCTGTACCGGCTCAGCAATGGCGCCATGACTCCGCTCATCGGCGGCAGCCTGGCGCAGCTCGGCTACGGTGCCGGTTATTCGCTGCGCCCCGAGGGGCCTCCACTGGCCGCCCCCCGCTGGGAGGACGTGTTGGAGTGGGAGGGGACGGTACTGACCACCCGGGCTCCCGTTGTGATCGACGTCGGTGCCGCCGGGAAGGGTCAGCTGGCCGATCTGCTCTCCGCCGAGCTTCTCGCGAGCGGGATCAGCGACCATTTCATCGACGCCAGCGGGGACCTGTTGAACCCCGGAAACGCGCCGGTTGAGGTAGCCCTCGAACATCCCTATGACTCTTCCCGCGCCATCGGCGTTGTGACGCTCGGTGCGGGTGCCCTGTGCGCGTCCGCGGCCAACCGGCGGGCGTGGGGCGACGGGCTGCACCATGTCCTGGACGGCACCACGGGGGCGCCGGTGCGCACCATTGTGGCCAGCTGGGCCATGGCCGGCAGCGCGATGCTGGCAGACGCGCTGGCCACGGCCCTGTTTTTTGTTGAAGGAGCCCGGTTGCGGGAGGAGTTCGAGTTTTCCTGGCTGGCCGTCTACTCGGACGGGCACGCGGAGTATTCGGCCGATTTCGAAGGAGTGCTGTTCTCATGACCGCCGTTATCTCCACTCCCATCGGCTCGCGGCTGGACACCGCACTGGGCCGGCTCACGATGTACCGGCTGGTGCTCTGGGTGCTTGCCGTGCTCGCCGCCTACAGCATGTTGCTGGACGTGCTCGGCTGGCTGACCTTCGGGCTGCCGGAGATGCTGGCGCACCTGGCGCTCTGCCTCGGCCTGACCTATGGTTCCAACCGCCTGCTCGCCGCCCTGTTCCGCGTGCAGCCGCACAACGAGTCGTCGCTGATCACCGGCCTCCTGCTGTACTTCCTGTTCTGGCCGACGCAGTTTTCCGCCGGGTTGCAGCTGCTGGATCTGGCCGGCGTTGCACTGGCGTGCGTGCTCGCGTCCGCCTCCAAGTACGCGCTGGCCTGGCGTGGCCGCCATATCTTCAATCCGGCGGCGGCCGGCGCCTTCATCACCGGGCTGACCGGACTGAACATCGCCACCTGGTGGGCTGCCACCCCCGCCATGCTGTGGCTGCTGCTGCCGGGCGTGCTGCTGGTGCTGTACCGGGTGCGGAAACTGCTGATGGCTGCCGTGTTCACCGTGGTCGCCGTGTCCATCGTGACGGTGGAGCTGCTCCGGTCCGGCGCTGCCCTTGGCGAGGCCCTGTGGCAGCCGCTGGCCCAGCGGCCGGTGCTCTTCTTCGTCGGCTTCATGCTCACGGAGCCGCTCACGCTGCCGCCGCGGCGCTGGCAGCAGCTGGCGCTCGCCGCCGTCGTCGGCCTGCTGTTCGCCATCCCCTACAACCTGGGCTTCGTCGCCAATTCCCCCGAGCTGGCGTTGCTGGTGGGTAACGCCCTCGCGTTCGCCGTAGGCCAGCGCGGCGGCGTCCGGCTCCGCTTCGAGGGCGCCCGGCCGTTGACGCCGACGACGACGGAATTCAGCTTCCAGCCGGAACGTCCCGTCCGCTTCAGCCCCGGCCAGTACCTGGAACTGCATCTGCCCGCCGACAAGGCCGACGGCAAGCACGATGGAAAGGGCCGGCGCCGGGTCTTCAGCCTGACCAGCGCACCCGGTTCCCCGCTGCTGAGGATCGGGGTCGGAACGGCCGAGCCGCTGTCATCGGCCAAACGTTCCCTGCTGACCCTGGAACGGGGCGCCGAACTCACCGCCACGACCGTGGGCGGGGATTTCGTCCTGCCCCGGGATCCCGCGTCGCCGGTGCTGTTGATTGCCGCCGGCATCGGCATCACTCCTTTCCTGGCCCAGCTTGCCGCGGGGGCGGCCCGGGAGAGGGATGTCGTCCTGCTGTATCTTGCCAAAAACGCCGCGGAGCTCGCCTACACCGAGGAACTGGAACGCTCCGGCGCCCGGATCCTGGCCCGTCTCGCGGACGGCTCGGCCCCGCCGTCGTTCATGCAGGACGCAGGGTCCGGCAGGATCGACGGGAAGGCGCTGAAAGCGCTCGTGCCGGACATCGCGGCCCGCACCGTCCTGGTGTCCGGTTCGCCGGCGAGCGTCCGCTCGCTCCGCGTCGCCGCGCGGGCGGCCGGCGCACGGAAGGTCCACGTGGACTCCTTTGCGGGCTACTGAAGGCGCCGGCGGACTGGCCGATCGGGCGACACAGACCCGTCGGTTTTCCCTTGGAGGCCACCTTCCTGCTAAGCTCTAGGACGTCCCGCCGGTAACGGCAGGGTCCCTGATTGCCCTCGTAGCTCAGGGGATAGAGCGTCTGCCTCCGGAGCAGAAGGTCGTTGGTTCGATTCCAATCGAGGGCACAGCCAAGAACCCCTAGAATCCAGTGGATTCTAGGGGTTCTTTTGTGTTTGCTGCACGGTGCAACCGTCCATGGCATCCCCCGCCAATCACCCTGGCGCGTACGGGAGGTACTTGAGTGCTCATACTGAACGGAAAAGTCATACTGAATGGAAAAGGCCGCACTGCGGCCCGGCGAACGGGGGCACCGTATGGACGTCGTTAACGAGATTCTGTTTCCGTTCCAGTGGCTCGTATCGGCCATCATGGTGGGACTTCATGATGCCCTCAGCATCGGCATGCCGGCGGCCAGCGGCTGGACCTGGACCCTCGCCATCATCGGCCTGGTGCTGGTCATCCGTGCCACGCTGATTCCCGTATACCTGAAACAGGTCAAGGCCCAGCGCCGCATGCGGCTGCTGCAGCCGGACCTGAAGGAACTGCAGGACAAGTACAAGGGAAAGTCCGACCCGCTGTCGAGGCAGGCCATGGCCCAGGAACAGATGGCCCTGTACAAGAAGCACGGCACCAACCCGTTTTCGGCCTGCCTTCCCCTGCTGATCCAGGTGCCGTTCTTCTTCGCGCTCTTTACCGTGCTCTCAGGCATTGCGACGGCTGCCGGGCGGGGCCAGGGCATCGGGGCGATGAGCCATGAGCAGGTGGTGCAGTTCGAGGAGTCGAGCATCTTCGGCGCCCCGCTGTCCGCGTCCCTGCTCCACGGTAGCGGCGGGAATCCCGCCAGCGTGACCGTGCTGACCATTCTGATGATCCTGGCCATGACGGCAGCGCAATTCATCACCCAGAAGCACATCATGGCAAAGAACATGTCCGATCAGGCCGTGGCCGGCCCATTCATGGTGCAGCAAAAGATGTTGCTCTACATCCTGCCGATCGTCTTCGGCGTGGGCGGCATCATCTTCCCCATCGGGGTCTTGATCTACTGGACCACCACCAACCTGTGGACCATGGCGCAGCAATTCGTCCTTGACCCGCGGGCGCCATGAGAGGCGGCCGCAGGGCAGCAGGATGCCGTCGCCTCGGCTCCGGGCCTCAGCTCAGCTCCGTAACTCAGCTCCGGGACTCGGCAAGGTCCTTGAGCCTGGCCAAGGCCAATGGCCAGGCTGCGTTGAACTCGGCGACGAACTCATCCTCGCTGTCGAGTTCCACCTCCACGGTGGTTACGCCGTCCGCTTCCTTGAAGGCATAGCTTTCGTGGGCCCCGATGAAGGACTTCGCGGCATCGCTCGTGGTGTCGTCCACACCGTCGACTATCTGGCCCGTGTAGCGAAGGGAGATGAACTCATGCGGTCTGTTCTCCTCAACGGTCGCGATCATCCCGCCGAGCTTGCCGTCGTCGTCCGGACCCAGGAACCGGATTTCGCCGCCCTTGTCCCAGCCGCCTTCATAGTAGGAACCGCTGTTGAATACGCTGGTCCATTCCCGGTAGCTGGCCTCGTCCAGCATCGTGGTCCACACATCCTGCGCGGGAGCGTTGATCTGCACCGAATACTGCAACTTTTCCATGCGCGATTCTACGTCCGGCCCAGCGAATCGGAACAGGGGCGGCCGCCGCGCCGGGACCGCCGCTGCCAAATGTCGCAGCCCGCTCGTAGGCTGTCAGCATCGGCAGCGGGGTTACCGGCGGCCGGCAGCGGACCCCGAACCGGACGCCGTACTGCCAGTGACCCCGCCGAAGCACAAAGGGGTCTCACATGTACTGCTCCATCATTCCTCCGTACCTGCTGCGCCGGCTGGCGGCGCAGCATGAACCGGCGCTCTCCGAGGCTGCCCGTGCCGCGCGGGAAGCGCTGCTGCATGTCAAGAGCTTTCAGTCGTCCCGGACCGCTCCCGCCCCCGCTACTCCCCCGGGCATGCGCGGACTCAAGCCCGCAGCGCCCGACCGCACGGTCTATGATGCGAAATTCTCCGAACAGCTGCCCGGCACCGTGGTGCGCAAAGAGGGCGAGCCGGCCACCGGCGATCCCGCGGCCGATGAGGCCTACGACGGACTCGGGCACACGCACCGGCTCTACGCCGAGGCGTTCGGCCGCAACTCCATCGACGGCCGCGGACTTCCCCTCGTTGCCACCGTCCACTTTGGCCGCCTGTATGACAACGCCTTCTGGGACGGCCGGCAAATGGTCTTCGGCGACGGCGACGGGCAGATCTTCGAGCGGTTCACGAAGTCCCTCAGCGTCATCGGCCACGAGCTGGCCCATGGCGTGACACAGTACTCTGCCGGCCTGGTCTACCGGAACCAGGCCGGCGCCCTCAACGAGTCCATGTCCGACGTTTTCGGAGCGCTGGTTGAGCAACATGTGCGGAAGCAATCGACGTCGGAAGCCAGCTGGCTGATCGGCGAGGGTCTGTTTACGGATCGGGTCCAGGGAAAGGCCCTGCGCTCCATGAAGGCACCGGGCACGGCATACGACGACGACGTGCTCGGCAAGGATCCCCAACCGGATTCGATGGACGACTACGTCCGCACGAGCGCCGACAGCGGCGGCGTGCACATCAACTCGGGCATTCCCAACCGCGCGTTCTGCCTGGTGGCGACGGCCCTCGGCGGCAACGCCTGGGATGCACCGGCGCAGATCTGGTACGAGACGCTGACGGGCGGCACGCTGGCGCCGAATGCGACCTTCCGCGTGTTCGCCAGGGCCACCGCAGCCTCCGCCGCGGAACTCTTCGGAGCCGAATCGAAAGAGCATGACGCCGTACGCTCGGCGTGGGAAACTGTGAAGGTAAAGCTTTGACGGTTCGCCGCCGGCCCGGCGAACGGCCGGCGGCGTTCCGGCCCAGGAACGATGCCCTCACCATCAAGTGAAGGTCCCCAGTCCCATGAGAATCCCGGATTTCTGAAAATGCGAGTTCCATGAAAATCACGGTCCAGCGCAGTAGCGGCATCGCAGGAATGACGCGGACCTGGTCCGTGCTGGCCACGCCCCCGGAGGATAAGGACCTCTGGCAGCCGCTCGTTGAGGCCTGCCCCTGGGACGAAGCTCCTAAGACCGCCCGTGAAGCTGCCGGGACTCAGCCTGACCGCTTCCTGTACAGCATCCGCGCCGGCCAGCGCCGGGCCACCCTGCCGGAGCAGGCCGTCACGGGACCATGGCGGGAACTCGTCGATCACGCCCGGGCCGCCGCGGAGTCAACGCCCCCAGACCCCGGCATGTCGCTGCCGGGCGGCCGGCCGCCGCCGTCGGGCAGTTTGCTGGATCCGGGGACTTAAACTGCCTCGACCAGCTGCCCCCGGAAGGTGCGCCGGTAGGACTGCGGGCTGGTGTCCAGCACCTTCGCGAAGTGGTGGCGCAGCAGCACGGAGTGACCGAAGCCGGATTCCCGGGCGATCTCGTCAATGTTGAGGTCCGTGGTCTCGAGCAGTTCCTGGGCCCGCAGGACGCGCTGCGAGTTGAGCCAGGCGGCGGGAGTTGCGCCCGTCTCGGACCGGAACCGCCGGGCGAAGGTCCGGGGTGACATGTGGACCCGGGCGGCGAGTTCGTTGACGGAATGATCCTCTTCCAGGTGCCGGACCATCCACTGCAGCAGTTCCTCCATGGGTTCGGAGCCGCAGGCCGGGATCGGCCGGTCGATAAACTGCGCCTGACCGCCGTCGCGGTGCGGCGGAACCACCATGTCCCGGGCAATGCCCGCCGCCACGTTCGCGCCGAATTCCACCCGGACCAGATGCAGGCACGCGTCGATGCCGGCGGCCGTGCCTGCGCTCGTAATGATCCGGCTGTCCTCGACGTAGAGGACGTTTTCATCCACCAGCGCAGCGGGATACTGGCTGGCGAGCTCCTGCGAGTAGTGCCAGTGGGTGGTGCAGCGGCGGCCATCGAGCAGGCCCGCCCTGGCCAGGGCAAAGGCACCGGAGCAGATCGACATCACCCAGGCGCCGCGGGCGTGAGCGGCGCGCAAGGTGTCCAGGACGGATTCGGGCAGGTCGTCGTCGCGCCCGTAGGGGGTCATGATCACCAGATCGGCGTCGGCGGCGGCTTCCAGCCCCAGGCCCACGTGCATCGTCAGCCCGGATTTGAGCGGAATGTCGCCGGGATCCGGGGCGCAGACGCGGAAGTCGAACGCGGGGACCCCGCTTCCACGGGCCGAACGGTCGATGCCGAAGACCTCGAAGGCGGTTGCAAACTCGAAGATCGAGAAGTTGGGAACCACGATCATCGCCACTGAATTGATCATGTATCTATGATGGCAGAATTTTTACCTTTTTGGGCATTTCTGCCACTTCTTTTGCCTCGCCGACAAGAGAACCATGGAGGCATGGAACTCCTCGGAATAGCACTCATCATCCTGATCATCGTCGGCCTTTCAGCCACCGTCTCGGTCCTTCGTAGTGATGGCCGGGGCCACAACCCGCCCGTCCGCTCGGAGGATGCCTGGACCGCTCTGGATCTTCCCAGCACCAACTACACCCTGCGGATCTTCTGAGCACCGCTCCCGAAATAGTCCGGCCGGTCCGGACCCCACCGCCAGTTGCCCGGCCCCCCAAGGGTCCGGGCAACGTTATGTCCGGGGCATCGCCGGCGGCGCGGCGGCCGTCGCCGTCGGCAAGCCCAGTAGACTATTGCCAGCCATGACACTGCATATTTCCTACCCCGCCGAGCTGCCGGTTTCCGAGCGCCGCGAGGACCTGATGGCCGCCATCGCGGCCAACCAGGTCACCATCATCGCCGGCGAGACCGGTTCCGGTAAGACCACCCAGATCCCCAAGATGTGCCTGGAGCTGGGCCTCGGCGAGAACGGCTTGATCGGCCATACCCAGCCGCGGCGGCTTGCGGCGCGCACGGTGGCCGAACGCATTGCGGAGGAACTCGGCGTCGAGATCGGCCAGGAAGTGGGCTTCCAGGTCCGGTTCACCGGCGAGGTCAGCCGTAACACCAGGGTCAAGCTCATGACCGACGGCATCCTGCTCGCCGAGATCCAGCGCGACAAGCTGCTGCGCAAGTACAACGCCATCATCATCGACGAAGCCCACGAGCGCAGCCTCAATATCGACTTCATCCTCGGCTACCTCAAGCGCATTCTGCCGCAGCGGCCGGACCTCAAAATCATCATCACCTCCGCGACGATTGATCCGCAGCGTTTCGCCAAGCACTTCGGCAGCGAAGAGGAGCCGTCGCCGATCATCGAGGTCTCCGGACGCACCTACCCCGTCGAGATCCGCTACCGGCCGCTCTCCCAGCCCGCCGGTGGATCCGCGGCCGGCGAAGAGGGAATCCCCGCCTCCGACGACGAGCTGGAAGAGGACCGCGATCCGCTGGACGCGGTGTGCGACGCCGTCGACGAACTCGCGCTCGAAGCCCCCGGCGACATCCTGATCTTCTTCTCCGGCGAACGGGAAATCCGCGACGCCGCCGAGGCGCTCAACGGCAGGATCCAGTCCAACCGGCGGCTCGCCGGCACCGAGGTGCTCCCGCTCTTTGCCCGGCTGAGCCTGCAGGAGCAGCACAAAGTCTTCCACCCGGGCAACAAGCGCCGCGTTGTGCTGGCCACCAACGTCGCCGAAACCTCGCTCACGGTCCCCGGCATCAAGTACGTCATCGATACCGGCACCGCCCGCATCTCGCGCTACTCGCACCGGACCAAGGTCCAGCGCCTGCCGATCGAGCGGGTTTCCCAGGCCTCCGCGAACCAGCGCTCCGGCCGCTGCGGCCGCGTGTCGGACGGCATCGCCATCCGGCTCTATTCGGAAGAGGACTTCGAGTCCCGGCCGCTCTTCACCGACCCCGAGATCCTGCGCACCAACCTTGCCGCCGTCATCCTGCAGATGACCGCCATGGGCGTGGCCCGCGGCCCCAAGGATGTCGAGAACTTCCCGTTCGTGGAACCGCCGGACCCGCGGGCCATCAACGACGGCGTCACCCTCCTCCGCGAACTCGGCGCCCTCACCGTCGCGCGGCCGCAGGAACAGGCGGACGACGGCGGCGGACGCCCCGGCCGCCGGCCGGCCGGCGCTGCTGCCGGAAGAAACGGTGGCGGGCTGACCGCCGTCGGACAGCAGCTTGCCCAGCTGCCCGTGGACCCGAGGCTCGGCCGGATGATCGTGGAGTCCGGCCGGCGCGGCTGCGTCCGTGAAGTCATGATTCTCGCGGCAGCCCTGACCATCCAGGACCCCCGCGAGCGCCCGACGGACAAGCAGCAGCTCGCCGCGGAGAAGCACGCGCGTTTCCGGGACGAGAATTCCGACTTCACCGGCTTCCTGAACCTGTGGAACTACATCCAGGAAAAGCAGCAGGAGCTCTCCTCGACCCAGTTCCGCAGGCTCTGCCGTACCGAGTTCATCAACTATCTGCGCGTCCGGGAGTGGCAGGACCTGTTCGCCCAGCTGCGCCAGCTCGCCCGCCCGCTCGGCATCAGCCTAGACAACACCCGTCTGGCCGACCCGGTAGGCAAGCACGAGAGCATTCACATCAGCCTGCTCTCGGGCCTGCTGAGCCACATCGGCATCCTCGACGAACGCAAGCGCGAGTACGCCGGCGCCCGCGGCAGCCGCTTCGCGGTTTTCCCGGGCTCGGCGCTGTTCAAGAAGTCCCCCACGTTCGTGATGGCCGCGGAACTGGTCGAGACGAGCCGGCTGTGGGCCCGCGTCGCCGCGAAGTTCGATCCGCTCTGGGTGGAGCAGGTGGCCCCGGACCTGGTCAAGCGCAGCTACAGCGAACCGCACTGGTCCAAGAAGATGGGCTCCGTGATGGCCCATGAGAAGGTCACGCTGTATGGTGTGCCGATCATCCCGAGCCGGCGCATCAACTACGGCAGAGTGGATCCGGAGCTGAGCCGCGAGCTCTTCATCCGGCATGCCCTCGTCGAAGGTGACTGGCAGACCCACCACAAGTTCTTCCACCGGAACCGCGCCCTGCTCCACGAGATCGAGGAACTCGAGGCGCGGATGCGGCGTCGGGACATCCTGGTGGACGACGAGGCGCTGTTCGAGTTCTACGATGCCCGGATCGGCAAGGAGGTCGTCTCCGAACGGCACTTCGACAAGTGGTGGAAGGAAGCGCGTCAGCAGGACCCTACGCTGCTGGACTTCGACCAGGCACTGCTGATCAGCGAAGACGCCGACGCCCTCGACGATTCGGCCTACCCGCAGACCTTGCTGCACAAGGGCTTCGAGCTGCCCCTGACTTACGAGTTCCACCCGGTGGCCCCCGGCTCGCCGCCAAACCCGTCCGACGGCGTCACCGCCGAGGTTCCGGTGCTCTTCCTGAACCAGCTCGACGACGCCGCCTTCCGCTGGCTCATTCCGGGTCAGCGCGTGGAACTTGTCACTGCCCTGATCAAGTCACTGCCCAAGCAAGTGCGCAAGAACTTTGTTCCCGCCCCGGATGTTGCGCGCCAGGCCGTGGCAGCGCTGGAGGCCGGCTTCGATCCGGCCACCGATGAACTGGAGCCCTCGCTGGAGTTGGTCCTCCGCCGCATCCGGGGCCAGGTCATCCCGCCGCATTCCTGGAACTGGGACGCCGTGCCACCGCACCTGCGGGTCAGCTTCCGGGTCGTGGACTCACGCGGGAAGGTACTGGACGAGGACAAGGACCTCTCGGCGCTCCAGGAGCGGCTGGCCCCGGCCACCCGCCGGGCGATCGCCGAATCGCTCGGTGCCACCCCGGGGACCACGGCGCCCAAGGCTGTGGCGAAAGCGGCCGGAAAGGGCGGACAGGTCAATGACGCTGGGCCTGCCAGCGGAGCCGTCGCGGCGTCCGGGGCAGACGCCGCCGCCTCCACCGGATTCACGGAGAAGTCCGGTCTCACCGAGTGGACTTTCGGCGCCGTGCAGCGCCAGGTCCAGGGCATCGTCACGGGTCACACCGTCACCGGCTACCCGGCGCTCGTCGACGAGGGCAGCTCCGTTGCCCTGCGGCTCTTCCAGACCAGCGCGGAACAGGAGCAGGCCATGCGCGGCGGCGTCATCCGCCTGCTCGCCCTCAAAGTCCCGCCGCCGGACCGTTACGTCCTGGAGCACCTGAACAACACCGAGAAGCTGACCTTCAGCCAGAACCCGCACGGTTCCGTGTCGGCCCTGATCGCCGATTGCGCCCTCGCCGCCATCGATAAGCTCACGCCCGCGGAATTGCCCTGGGATGAGGCATCGTTCAAGGCCCTGTATGAGAAGGTCCGCGCCGAACTCATCGACACAGTCTTCACCGTCACCGCCGTCGTGGAGCGCATCCTGGCAAGCACCCGGCGGATTGAAAAGCAGCTGAAGGGAACCACGAGCCTGGCCCTGATCAGCGCGCTCAATGACATCAAGAGCCAGCTCGAGCAGCTCGTCTACCCCGGCTTTGTGGCACGCACGGGCTACGCCCAGCTGAGCCAGTTGCCGCGCTACCTCGCCGCCATCGAGAAGCGCCTCGAGAAGCTTCCGACTAATGTGCAGCGGGATGCCCAGCAGATGGCAGCGGTCCAGGCCTTGGAAGACGACTACGACGACGCCGTGTCCGCCCTGCTGCCAGGACGGCGGGCCGGTGCCGAGTTAACCCAGGTCCGCTGGATGCTCGAGGAGCTCCGGGTGAGCCTGTTCGCCGTCGAACTGGGAACGGCGTATTCGGTGTCGGAAAAACGGATCCGGGCAGTGCTCAACAAGGCGCTGGCGCCGGTCTGACGTCCCGTCAGGGCGTGCAGACCGGCGCCAGTGAAAGTTGCCGCTACCGGTGGTGCCGGCTGGAATCAGGCGTCCGGGACGTGCGCCGCGAAGCCGGCGTTCCGGAGGCCTTCGCGGAGTTTCTCCGCATTGGCATCAAGCTTCGCGGGCTCGGGGTGCTGGTCCGCCGATCCGAAGTCGAAGTCGGCCATCGTGTTGGACGGCCAGACGTGCACGTGGAGGTGGTTGATTTCGTAGCCCGCCACGATCAGTCCGGCCCGGGCGGCGTCAAAGACGTCGACCTGGACGGCGCCGATTTTTTGGGCCACCTCCATGACGCGTGTGAGCAGTTCCGGGGGAGCGTCCGTCCAGCGGTCCACTTCCTGAGTGGGTACGACGAGCGTGTGGCCGTCGGCCAACGGGGCCGCCGTCAGGAAGGCCGCCACATCGTCCTCGCGCCAGACGAACCGGCCGGGGATCTCGCCGTTGATAATCCTGGTGAAGAGAGTGCTCATACATCCGCCCTTTCCGAAGGTGACCCCAGGGTGCTGGCGTCCAGTACAAAACGGTACTTCACGTCACCGGCCACGATCCGGTCATAGGCCTCATTGAGCTGATCCGCCCGGACCACCTCGACATCGGACACCACGCCGTGTTCGGCGCAGAAGTCCAGCATCTCCTGGGTCTCGGCGATCCCGCCGATCAGCGATCCGGCGTACGCGATCCGGCGCCGGATCAGGGCCCGAGGGTTCACCGGGGGCATGTCCTCCGAGGGCAGACCGAGCTGGAACAGTGCCCCGTCGACGCGCAGGGTGCGGAAATAGGGGTTCAGGTCGTGCGGCGCCGCGACCGTGTCGATGATGACGTCGATGCTCCGGTTCGCGGCCTCCATCGCGGCCGCATCGCTGGACAAAATCACGTCATCGGCACCGAGCTCGCGGGCCGCGGCAAACTTTGCCTCGGAAGTGGTGAAGACCTTGACTTCGGCGCCCATCGCTTTGGCGAGCTTGACCGCCATGTGCCCGAGCCCGCCCAGCCCGACAACCCCGACGACGTCGCCCTCCTCGACCTCGTAGTGGCGCAACGGCGAGAAGGTGGTGACGCCGGCGCAGAGCAGCGGAGCCGCGGCGGCCGGGTCAAGGCTTTCCGGGACCCGCAGCACGTAGCGGCGGTCCACCACGATGGAGCTGGCGTAGCCACCCTGCGTGATGCTGTCCGAGTTGCGGCGGTCCTTTGCGCCGTACGTCCCGACCATGCCGTTTTCGCAGTACTGCTCCAGCCCGTCCAGGCAGCTGTCGCACTGCCGGCAGGAATCGACCATGCAGCCGACGCCCACTCGCTCCCCCGGCGTGAAGTCGTCGACGGCGGAGCCCACGCGGGTCACGCGCCCGACTATTTCATGGCCGGGAACCAGCGGGTAGCTCTGGGTGCCCCACTCACCGCGGGTGGCGTGGACGTCGGAATGGCACAGTCCACAGAACTCAATGGCGATCTCGACATCGTCTTCCTTGGGCGCACGCCGGGTGATGGTCAGCGGAACAAGTCCGCTGTCACTGGAGGTGGCGCCATAGGCGGCGGCGAGGCGGGGCGCGTGGTAAGCCTCGGACGGGATGTCGACAGTGGGCAGCGGCTTCGCGAGGGGCGGCGGTACGGGGCTTCCGGGAGTCATGCCTCGACGCTACCCCCGGCCGCCGGAACATGGCCAATTTCTGCGCGCGGTCGTCGGAAGCGGCAGGACATCGGCGCGATAAATGTCGTAGGTCTCTGATTGAGTTGGTTCATGGACGGCAATAGGGAGCCCGAAGTGGTTCGGGGAGGACGGGGCGGCGCTGGAAGCGGCGCGACGGTTCCGGATGTCGCCCGCCTGCTCGCTACCATGCGCGTTTCCCACCTCGACGACGGCGGCGGGGCCGGCGCCTTCGGTGCCGAACACGACGACGGCGGGGCCGGCTGCGGCGGTGCCGGGGCCCGGGCTGATTGACCAGCTCCGGGAGCTCGAGGATCTGAAGTCCGCCGCGGCCGCGCTGCAGGCCCGGATCGCGGTCGCCTTCGATGTCGCCCAGCGCCGGACCCAGCGTGCCGCGGGGATACCCGCGGCCGAGCTCGGGGCCGGGGTCGCGGCGCAGATCGCCCTCGCCCGGCGCGAATCCCCGGCCCGCGGCGGCCGGCTCCTGGGCCTGGCCAAAGCCCTCGTGACCGAAATGCCGCACACCCTCGCCGCGCTCGAGACCGGGCAGCTCAACGAATGGCGCGCCACCCTCCTGGTCAGGGAAACCGCGTGCCTGTCCGCGGCGGACCGCTGCGCCGTCGACGAGGAACTCGCCGCCGACACCGGATCCTTCACCGGCGCCGGCGACCGGGCCATGGTTGCCGCGGCCCGGGCCTGCGCCTACCGGCGGGACCCGCGCTCGGTCACGGAGCGGGCCAGCCACGCCGCCGGTGACCGGCACGTCAGCCTCCGCCCCGCCCCGGACACCATGACGTACCTGACCGCGCTGCTCCCGGTCTCCGCCGGCGTCGCCGCCTACGCCGCCCTGTCCCGGCAGGCCGATTCGCTCCGCGCCGGCGGGGATCCCCGGGGCCGCGGGCAGCTGATGGCCGACGGGCTCGTCGAACGCCTCACCGGCACCCCCGGCGGGATCACCGGACTCGAGATCCAGCTCGTTCTGACCGACCGGACCCTGTTCCAGGGCGACAGCGAACCCGCCCGGCTCCCCGGCTACGGCATCGTCCCCGCCGGCTGGGCCCGCGAACTGATCAAAAACGCCGGCTCAGCGCCGGGCACCGGAGGCAAATTCAGTGGGGGCGGCAGCGCCGGCGCCGCCGGGAACTGGGCCGGCGGTGCGGACACCCGCGGCGCCGCCGGGAACTGGGCCGGCGGTGCGGAAACCCGCGGCGTCGCCGGCAGCGACGGCGACCCCCAGCTGCAGACCTGGCTGCGGCGGCTCTACACCGCCCCCGGCACCGGGGACCTGGTCGCGATGGACTCCCGGGCCCGGCTCTTCCCCGCCGGGCTCCGACGCTTCCTCCAGGCCCGCGACGACACCTGCCGCACCCCTACTGCGACGCCCCGATCCGGCATCTGGACCACATCATTGCGTGGCAGCACGGCGGGCCGACCACCTCGGCCAACGGTGCCGGGCGCTGCGAAGCCTGCAACTACACCAAGGAAACCCCCGGCTGGACAAGCCGGCCACGACCCGGGCCGCCGGCTCCAACAAGCACAGGCACGGCCTCGACCTCACCACCCCCACCGGCCACAGCTACCACTCCACCGCGCCACCCCTGCCCGGCACGGGTGTGACCGAGACGGGTATGACCGGAACGGCCCTCGCCCACAATGCGGCCGGTCCTCCAGATCCGCCCGACCCCGCCGCCGGAAGCCAGCGGAAGGAACTCCGGCATCGGGCAAAGATACGCAGGCGGCCGCGCCTCGCAGTGCAGCCGGCCGCCTAACGGTGCGATAGTCGGCGGCACCCGCGCGCCAGCGGCAGCTAATCCGCTGCGATGCTGTCGGCATAGGGCGCCGGACCAGTCACGACCTCGTTCGAAGGGTTGCAGGACCATTCCGAGAAGGAGCCCGGGTAGAGCGCGGCCGGGAATCCGGCGATGGTGAGGGCTGCGATTTCGTGGGCTGCCGTGACGCCCGAACCGCAGTAGACAGCGGTGCGGGCGCCGGGCCGCACGCCGAGGCCCGCGAAGCGGCCGCGCAGCTCTTCGGCCGGCAGGAACCGGCCGTCATCGCCGAGGTTGCCGGTGGTGGGGGCACTCACCGCACCCGGGATGTGGCCGGCGCGCGGGTCCACGGGTTCGATTTCGCCGCGGAAACGTTCGCCGGCCCGGGCGTCGAGCAGCACGCCCTGTGTGGCCCAGGAAGCCGCCCGCCCGGCGTCGATCACGGGCATGGCACCGTCCGACAGAACGACGTCCCCGGTCTCCGCTTGCCGTTCGCCGCTTTCCGTCGCGTATCCGGCGGCGCGCCAGGCGGCCAGTCCGCCGTCGAGCAGACAGGCGTCAGTAAGGCCGGCGTTCCGGAGCATCCACCAGAGCCGCGCGGCGGCCATGTTGCCGCTATCGTCGTACGCGACCATGACGTCGCCGGTACGGACGCCCCAGGCTCTGGCCGATGCCTGGAACTGCTCCAGCGGCGGGAGCGGGTGCCGGCCGCGGGCCGGGTCTGCGGGGCCCGCCAGTTCGGTGGCAAGGTCCACGAAGACGGCGCCGGGAAGGTGCTCCTTCAGATAGTGCTCGCGTCCGTGCGGATCGCCGAGGGCCCAGCGCACGTCCAGCAGTACGGTGCGGCGGCCGGAGTCCAGCCGGTCCTTCAGTGAGGCTGCGTCCATAAGTGTCTGCATCTGCCAACTCTATCCATGCGGGCCGGGCATCCGTCAGGGCATCGTTGGCGCGTGGCAGCCGCCGGTAGGCTTGGTGCCGTGACGAGAGAGAGTATGCAGGACCGGGCCTGGGCCGACGAGGCCATCCGCCGGATCAACGCCGAAAACAACCGCTCCGCCGACACCCATCTGTACTCCATCCCGCTCCCGGAGCACTGGGGCGTCCAGTTGTACCTCAAGGACGAGTCCGCGCACCGGACCGGCAGCCTCAAGCACCGGCTGGCGCGCTCACTGTTCCTTTTCAGCCTGGTCAACGGCTGGATCAAGGAGGGCACCACGATCGTGGAGGCGTCCAGCGGCAGCACGGCTGTCTCGGAAGCCTACTTCGCGCAGCTGCTGGGCCTGCCTTTCATCGCGGTCATGACCCGGACCACCAGCCGGGAAAAGATTGCGTTGATCGAACAGTACGGCGGCTCCTGCCGCCTGGTGGACCACGCTTCGGAGGTCTACGAGGCCGCCGCCGAACTGGCCCGGAGCTGCAACGGCCACTACATGGACCAGTTCACTTATGCCGAGCGGGCCACGGACTGGCGCGGCAATAACAACATCGCCGAGTCGATCTTCGGACAGCTCGCACTCGAAGAGCACCCGATTCCGAGCTGGATCGTCGTTGGCGCCGGAACCGGCGGAACCAGCGCAACTATCGGCCGGTACCTGCGCTACCATCGGCACAACACGAGGCTGGCCGTCGTCGACCCGGAGAACTCGGCGTTCTACCCGGCGTGGCTGGACTGCCGCGACGGCGGCGCGGTATCTTCGAAGGCCACCGGTCTCCCCTCGCGGATCGAGGGCATCGGCCGGCCCCGGATGGAGCCAAGCTTCGTCCCGGCCGTGATCGACCATATGATCCAGGTCCCGGATGCCGCCTCGGTGGCGGCCATGCGGCACCTTGGGCGCTACGCCGGGCTGCACGCCGGCCCGTCGACCGGCACGAACCTCTGGGGCGTATGGCAGCTCATCGCCGGGATGATCGCCGAGGGCCGCCGCGGCAGCGTGGTGTCCCTGCTGTGCGACGGCGGCGACCGCTATGCGGGCAACTACTACAGCCCGCAGTGGCTGCAGTCCCAGGGTCTTGACCCGGACCCCCACGAAGCCACCCTCGGCGAGTTCTTCGGGACCGGAGTGTGGCCGGCCTAGGCTCTAGACCTCCACCGAGTCCCCACTGGCGAGGTGCCGGTATTCGGTGCCGTAGTGCGCACCGATCCGCGTGACATGCCCCTCGACGAGGCCCAGCCCGCTCTTGTTGAGCAGACCGTCGTGAATGGGGAACGCCTGGGGCGCCCGGACGCCGATCACGAAGTCCACTACCTCCCCCACCTTGTTCCAGGGCGCGTGGATCGGCACCAGCAGGGTCTGGACCTCGACACCGTCGGGTACCGCGAAGGAGTCCCCCGGATGGTAGACATTGGAATCCACCACATAGCCGACGTTCGCCACCACCGGAATCTGGGGATGGATCACGGCGTGCTGCCCGCCGAAGCTCCGGATAGCAAACCCCGCGGCGTCGAACTTCTCCCCCGGCGCCACGGTATGGATCCGGGACCCGGCGTCGGGCGCCTTGTCGCGCAGTTGCGCCGCCACACCGGCCGGCGCGAAGAGCTGCAGTGAGCTGCTGGCCAGCAGGGCGGCCACGACGGCGTCGACGTCGATGTGGTCCGGATGCTCATGGGTGATCAGCACGGCGTCCGCGCCGGCCAACGCCTCGTCCGTCTCCGAGAGGTTTCCCGGGTCGAATACCAGGACCTTGTTGTCCTTTTCGAGGCGGACACACGCGTGGGTGAATTTCGTCAGCTTCATCGGGCCAGCCTAAGGACCCGGCGTCGCGGTGTCCACGACCCCGGCTGGTAATCTTGGACATTGCCAGCATGCCAACGAAACCGACAGTGAAGTGAGTTCGTCAATGTCCCAGGGCGCCCCCGCCGACGGCAGCAGGACCCCTGCCCCGGCTCCCGCCGCAGGCAAGGAGCAGCGCGTCACCAAGCAGCGCCTCGCGGTCTCCGCCGCCCTCGACGAGCTAGCGGACTTCGTGAGCACGCAGGAGCTTCACCGTATCCTGCACGAGCGGGGCACCTCGGTTTCGCTTGCCACCTCCTACCGGATTCTGCAGTCCCTCGCCGACGACGGCCTCGTGGACGTGCTCCGGAATGCCGACGGCGAGGCCGTCTACCGGCGCTGCGCCGTTACCGGGCATCACCATCACCTGCTCTGCCGTAACTGCGGAAAGGCTGTTGAAGTCGAGGCGCCCGCCGTTGAGGCGTGGGCCGCCCGGATCGCGCAGGAGCACGGCTTCACCGCCGTGGAGCACACCGTGGAGATTTTCGGGCTGTGTCCGGAGTGCAGGGCCAGGCAGGCCGGCAAATAGCCACGGCCGGGCCGGCTCAGGACACGGGAACCGGCTCGCTCCGCAGCACCCGGCCGTTGATGCCGCGCTTGGCCCGGATGCCGCCGATCAGCCGGCAGACCACGTAGATCAGGAACGAAAGGGTGGTCACGTAGGGGCTGATCGGAAGCCGGCCGCCGAGGGCCAGCAAGATGCCGCCCACCGTCGCGGTCACGGCGAAGACCACGCTGAGGGCCACCACCAGCCGGGGCGAGGACGTCACCCGCAAGGCCGCGGCGGCGGGCGTGATCAACAGCGCCAGCACCAGCAGGGCTCCCACGATCTGGATGGAAAGCGCCACGCTGACGCCCAGCAGCAGCATGAACCCGAGGGCAAGGGCCCGGACCGGTACCCCGCGGGCCGCGGCGACGTCGGGATCAACACTGGCAAAGGTCAGCGGCCGCCAGATGGCAATCAGGGCCAGCATCACTACGACGGCGGCACCGGCCAGCACCTGGAGCTGGACGGTTCCGACGGAGACGATCTGTCCGGTGAGCAGACCGAACTTGTTGGCGGCCCGGCCTTCATAGAGCGACAGGAACAGGATGCCCAGGCCCAGTCCGAAGGGCATGAGAACGCCGATGGTCGAATTCTTGTCCCGGGCACGGACGCCCATCAGGCCCAGCAGCAGCGCCGCCACTACCGACCCGGCCAGGGAACCGAGCACCACGTCCACGCCGACCAGGAGGGCAAACGCCGCGCCCGCGAACGAGAGCTCGGAGATGCCGTGCACCGCGAACGCCAGGTCCCGCTTCATCACGAAGGTCCCGACCAGGCCGCCCAACAGGCCCAGGACAGCCCCGGCCCAGATCGAGTTCTGGACTAGAACGAGCAATTCGCCGTAGTTCTCGAAGTTGAAGATCGAGTTGAGCAGGTTGTCGAGGTCCAACTAGCCCACCTCCCCTGCGACGGCGTGGGCATCCTCGTGGTGGTGCGTGGTGGCATCCGGAACGCCCACCACGACCATCCGGCCGTTCGCGTGGATCACTTCGACATGGCTGCCGTACAGGTCGGAAAGGACCTCGGTGGTCATGACGTCCTCCGGCCTGCCCACCCGGAAGCGTCCGCCGGCCAGGTAGAGCACGGTGTCGACGTAGTCCACGATTGGGTTGATCTCATGCGTCACGAACACCACGGCGCTGTTCTGCTCACGGCACTGGTCATTAATCAGGCCGCTGACGGCATGCTGGTGCTGGAGGTCGAGGGACAACAGGGGCTCGTCGCAGAGCAAGACCTTCGGGTCCGTGGCGAGGGCCTGGGCGACCCGCAGCCGCTGCTGTTCGCCGCCCGAGAGCTGGCCGACCGGCACCTTGGCATACTCTTCGGCGCCGACGAGTTCGAGCAGCCGGTCAATCCTGCGGCCAGCCGTGGCGGCCCCGAGGCGAATCCCCCAGCGGTGGCCGTCGATGCCGAGCCCGACGAGGTCGCGGGCGCGCAGTGGCGTGTCCGGGTCAAAGGACTTCTGCTGCGGGATGTAACCGATCCGCCGGCTGCCCCGTTCGACCGGGTGTCCGCCCAGTACCGCCGTCCCCGAGGTGAGCTCCTGCAGCCCGAGCAGCACCTTGAGAAAAGTGGTCTTCCCGCTGCCGTTGGGGCCGAGGACGGCGAAGAACTCGCCCGGGTGGATGTCCAGGTCCAGGTTTTCCCAGAGAGTCCGTTTGCCGAACGAGAGGGAGGCACCGCGGAGGCTGACTACGGGTGTCAACGTGGATTTCCTCGATTTCTGCGCAAGTCGTTCTGCTCGCGCTGTCCCGACAATCTTAGGCCCCCTGTATTCCGGGGACCGGACGTTCCGGTGGCGGTTGCCGCCGCCGTCCGCCCTGGTCTCAGGACAGTGTCCTGGTGATCCCGTCGACGTTGTCCGACATCCACTGGAGGTAGTTCTTGCCGTCCGGCAGGGTTTCGCTGAAGTTCAGCACCGGAACGCCTGCCGCTGCTGCGGCCTCCTTCAGCGCCAGCGTCTGGGGACCTTCGGTCTGGGAGTTGTAGGCCAGCAACCTGACGCCGCCGGAGCTGACCAGGTCGACGGCGGCCTTCAGCACGGCGGGCGGGACGTCGGAGCCGGATTCAATGGCTGCTTTGTACTCGGCGGGAGTCTGGTCTTCCAGGCCGGCAGCCGCCAGCAGGTACGAGGGCACAGGCTCGGTGACGGCGACCGCCGCCGGGCCGGCCTGGCCGGATGAGGCGATAGCTGCGGTTGTGGCCAGCTTGGCTTCAAGACCCGCGAGGGATTCCTTGAAGGACGCCGCGTTGGATTTGAAGGTCCCGGCGGAGTCCGGTTCCAGCTCGCCGAGTTTGGCCGCGACGGCGTCGGCCAGCCGTGACATGGCCGGCAGGCTGTACCAGACGTGCTCGTTGAAGCCTTCATGGTCGTGGCCGTGGCCGCTCGCGTCGGATGTTTCGGTGTGGGCGCCGGCGTCTTCCTCCGGGGCCAGCCCGGAAAGCTCGACGGCGCTCAGGACGTTGGCGTGGTCCAGCCCGGCGTCGTCCGCGAGCTTGTGGATGAAGTCGTCGTAGCCGCCGCCGTTTTCGACGAGCATTTCGGCCTTGGACACGGCCAGCTTGTCCTGGGTGGTGGCCTCATAGGAGTGCGGGTCCTGACTCGTGCGCGCGATGATGGAGTTGACCCGCACCTTGTCACCGCCGATGGTGCTGACAATGTCGCCGTAGACGCTGGTGGAGGCCACCACCTCAACAACGCCGTCTGCACCGTCGCCGTCACCCGTCCGGGCGCTCTCCGCCGTCGGGCTGCAGGCCGTCAGCATCACGCTGAGGCCGGCAACAGCGGTCACTATGGCACGGGCAGTAGGACGACGCATGGGGGAACCTCGGATCTGGTAATGAGAATCAGGAGCAATAGCAACAGCTAGAAGTGTAGCCCTAAATAGGAATGATTCCTATTTAGGGCTACCTCCCGTTGTTGCCTTAGTCCTGTCCGAGCCTCCGGTAGCCGGTCGCCTGGGTGGCGTCCCGGATCTCGCCGACGAGTTCTTCAATGACATCCTCGAGGAACAAGACGCCCTGGGTCTTCCCGTCCGGCCCGATCACGCGGGCCAGGTGCGAGCCGGACCGTTGCATGACGGACATGGCCTTCTCAATCTCATCGTCCATCGCCAGGTTTGCCAGCGAACGGATGCGGCTCTCGGCGATCGGCTGTCGGTACGCTCCGTTGGCGATGGAGAGCACATCCTTGACATGCAGATAACCGGAGAGCATGCCATCCTCATCCAGCATCGGAAAGCGCGAGAACCCGGTCCGGCTCACGGCCTTCTCAAACTCCAGCGGCGTGGTGGCTGCCTTAAGCATCACCAGCTTCTCCAGCGGGACCATCACCCGCGACGCCGTGTGCTCGGAGAACTCCAGCGCACCTGTGATCAGCCCGGCGTCGTCGTCCACCAGTCCGTGCCGCGTGGACTCCTGCACGATCGACTGGACTTCCTCCAGCGTGAAGGAGGACGTGACTTCGTCCTTCGGCTCGATCCGCATCAGCTTCAGGATGTGGTTCGCGGACCAGTTCAGGGCCACGATGACCGGCTTCACCGCGCGGGCGATGAACATCAGCGGCGGAGCCAGCAGCAGGGCTGCCTTGTCCGCGACGGAAACCGAGATATTCTTCGGCACCATCTCGCCGAAGGTGACATGCAGGAAGGTGACGGCCAGCAGCGCGACCCCAAACGCGACGACGTCGGCGATTTCCATCGGCATGCCCACGGCTTCAAGCGGCACCGCCATCAGGTGGTGGATGGCGGGTTCCGCGACCTGCAGGATGAGCAGCGAGCAGACCGTGATGCCGAGCTGGGCGCAGGCCAGCATCAGGGAGACGTTTTCCATCGCCCGCAAGGTGGTCTGTGCCCGTTTGGACCCGGCCTCGGCAAGCGGTTCGATCTGGCTCCGGCGGGCGGACATGACCGCAAACTCGGCGGCCACGAAGAAGGCGTTGCCCATCAGCAGGATGACGAGCCAGAGAATTCCCGCCCAGTCGCTCATGCGGCACCGACCCGGCCGGACTTCTGGTTGTCCCCGGGTTCCCCGCCGCTGAAGCGGGCGGGCCGGAAGCAGATCCGGTCGATCCGACGCCCGTCCATGCGGGTCACGCTCAAGGTCCCCCCGCCGACGTCGACGGTGTCTCCGACGGACGCGATGCGGCCCAGCTTGCTCATCACGTAACCCCCCACGGTTTCGTAGGCAGCTTCGTCGGGCACGGTCAGGCCGGGGATCTGTTCGGAGAGTTCATCGGGCCGGAGCAGTCCCGGGAAGTACCAGTCCCCCGAGGCACTCTGCAGCACCCCCGGCCTGACCTTGTCATGTTCATCCGCGACTTCTCCGACGATCTCCTCCACGAGGTCCTCCAGGGTCGCGATGCCGGCGGTTCCGCCGTATTCGTCGAGGACCACGGCCAGCTGCAGGTTGCCTTCGCGCAGCTCGGCCAGCAGGGCGTCGAGGTGGATGGTTTCCGGAACGCGGAGCACGTCGGTCATGATGGCACCGGCCTCAAGGTTGGCCCGCCGGCCCGAGGGAACGGCTATGGCCTTCTTGACGTGGACCACGCCGCGGATGTCGTCGGAGGACTCGCCGATGACGGGAAAGCGCGAGTAGCCCGTGCGCTTGGCGGCTTCCACAATGTCGGTGACGGGCTGGTCCGCGTCGATCGTTTCCACCCGGATGCGCGGCGTCATGACGTCCGCGGCCGTCCGCGCAGAGAATTTAAGGGTCCGGGCCACGAAGTTGGCGGTTCCAAGGTCCAGCGTTCCCATCGCCGCGGAACGGCGCACGAGGGACGCCAGTTCGGCCGGGGTGCGGGCGCCCGAGATCTCTTCCTTGGCCTCGAGTCCGAAGACGTTGAGGATCATATTGGAGAAGCCGTTGAGCACCACGATGGCGGGCTTGAAGATGGCCGTGAAGACCAGCTGCGGACGCGCAAGGGCCCTCCCGATCGGAAAGGACAAGGCTATGGCCATGTTCTTGGGCACCAGCTCGCCGATCAGCATCGACAGCAGCGTGGCAAAGGCCATCGCGAGCACCAGGGACACCGAGGCCGCGGCCGCCTCCGGGAACCCGAGTACGGTCAGGGGCCCTTCGAGCAGCTTCCCGACCGACGGTTCCATGACGTAGCCGGTCAGCAATGTGGTCATGGTGATGCCGAGCTGGCAGCTGGAAAGCTGGGTGGACAGGGATTTCAGGCACCTGAGCAGTGGCGCGGCGGCCGTATCGCCGTTGTCCACGGCCCGCTGGACGGTGGCCTGGTCCAGGGCGACAAGGGAGAACTCGACGGCTACGAAGAAGCCGGTGCCAAGAATGAGCAGCAGGCCGGCTGCGAGCAGGAACCACTCCATCTAGCGGCCTGCTTCCGGGGCTGCGGCACAGCGTGGAATCGGGGCGGCGCGGTGGCGGGCGCAGGAAGTCCCGGTCCTTGGAGGCCTCTGGGATGGGCCCGGCGGAGGATGGTCGGCGTGCGCTGACCCTGTTTCCTGGAAGGCTCGGGGCTCGTGTGCTGCCGGTGAGCGAGGGGCGCGTGAACGGGGTTTGCCGGCTCTGCGGGTGGACTGCGCGGTAACGGTTTTCGTTCTCCGCTGGCAGCCCCCAGGCCGGCACCTAGATTTACTGTCCATAAGAATGCCAGTCTACAGGAGCGCCTGCCGCCGGACGTCAGGTGGCGACCGGCGACGGAGTCCCCGGACGGCCACGCAACCACCGGCGATGATCACCAGCTTTGCGGCACCGGGCGGCCCTCCTCGTAGCCGGCCGCGGACTGGATCCCGGCAACGGCCCGTTCGCGGAACGCGGCCAGGTCCGCGGCGCCGGCGTAGCTCATCGAACTGCGGAGGCCGGCCGTGATCGTGTCGAGCAGGTCCTCGACGCCGGGCCGGGCGGGGTCCACGAACATGCGGGAGGTGGAGATGCCCTCCTCGAACAAGGCCTTTTGGTCCTTTTCGAAGGCACCCTCGCGCTGGTTGCGGTTCTGCACCGCCCGCGCCGAGGCCATGCCGAAGCTTTCCTTGAACTGCCGGCCGCCGGCATCCAGCTGCAGGTCCCCCGGGCTCTCGTGGGTGCCGGCGAACCAGGATCCGATCATGACCTGGCTCGCCCCGGCCGCCAGGGCAAGGGCCACGTCACGCGGGTAGCGGACGCCGCCGTCGGCCCAGACCCGGCCCCCGGCGGCGCGCGCCGCCGCGGAACATTCCAGGACGGCGGAGAACTGGGGACGGCCTACCGCCGTCATCATCCGCGTGGTGCACATGGCGCCGGGCCCGACGCCGACCTTGACGATGTCTGCCCCGGCCTGGATAAGCTCCCGGGTCGCGTCCGCGGTGACCACGTTGCCCGCCACCACCGGCACGCCGGGGTTGATGCCCTTGACGGCGCCCAGCGCGTCGAACATTTTCTGCTGGTGGCCGTGCGCGGTATCGAGGACCAGCACGTTCACGCCGGCGGCAAGGAGTTCGGCGGCCCGTCCGGCGACATCACCGTTGATCCCGACCGCGGCAGCGACCTTGAGCCGGCCCGAATCATCCAGAACGGGGCGGTACAGCGTGGAGCGCAAAGCGCCCTTCCGGGTCAGAACACCGCTGAGTGAGCCGCCCTGCTGCACCGGCACGTAGTCGGTGCCGGCCGCGTCCATCGCGTCGAACGCGCGGCGGAGCGCCGCCTCGGACGCGGCGTCGCTCCCGCCGTCGAACGCGCCGTCGAACACGCCGTCAAAGAGGGCCGCGTCGAGCACGAGGGTCGGGTGGCGGAGCACCGACGCCAGGGACGCGAAGCGGTCCTGGCCCTCGCAGTCCGCCGCGCGGACGACGCCGGCTACGGCGCCGCTGTCGTCGACGACGGTCACCGCGCCGTGCGGCCGCTTGCCCATCAGGTGCAACGCATCGATGACCGTATCGGAGGGCGAGAGGGTGACAGGGGTCTCGAGGACCGTGTGGCGGGCCTTGATCCAGGAAGTGACGTCCCGGATCACCTCGAGCGGCACATCCTGCGGCAGGACCGCGAGTCCGCCGCGCCGGGCCATCGTTTCGGCCATGCGTTTGCCGGTCACCGCCGTCATATTCGCGGCCACGAGGGGAATCGTGGAGCCCGTTCCGTCGTCCGCGGAGAGGTCCACGTCCAGCCGCGAGGTGACACCGGAGCGGGACGGGACCAGGAAGATGTCCGAATACGTCAGGTCGGTGGTGGGCTCATTCAGGAATCGCACGCTGCTCCTCGATAGGCATTCTCGGTGCTCACAGGCATTGTGGGTGTTTAAAAGTCTTCCCAGAGCGATTCTAGGCGAGGCTGACGGGCCTGTGGAGCTGCTGCAGAAGCCGCCTTCGCAGGCGTCGTCCGGGCGCCGCGGCGAAGGCTCCCGATGACTACATGATTTGAGTCACCCTTATTGGCGGTTTGGCAAGAATCGTCACTAGACTGGCAGAGGTCTGGGTTCACTGGACGCGGAGACTGGTCCACCGTCGTGCTGAGGCACCGTGGAAATCAGTGGGAATCAAACTCATGGAAGAGGCGTATTTCAAGTGCCAGAGCAGCCTAGCCACCGTCTACCAGAGGAATTTGGCGGAAACGAGTGGCTCGTTGACGAACTGTACGAGCGGTATCAGCAGGACAAGAACTCCGTGGACGCCAAGTGGTGGCCGCTGTTCGAATCCTTCGACGCCGGTGATGGTTCTTCCTCCAACGGGGCCTCGGGCGCAGCGCCCGCTGTGCACCCGGCAACCCGCGAACTTCCCGTCGTAGCTCCTGCTGCCGCAGCACCGGCGTCGCCAGCGGCTCCGGCTCCGGCCACGGCTCCTCCCGCTGGCCAGAGGAACCCGGCCACCGTCGCCCGGGACGGCGCCAAGATCACTAAGACCACTGAGGCCGGACCCGGCACGCAGCCGATCCCGGCCCAGCTGCCCAAGAACATCAAGGCCCCGACGGCGCCCGAAGAGGACGTCGTCTCGGTCCTGCGCGGCCCCGCCAAGGCCATCGCCACCAACATGATCACGAGCCTGGAGGTTCCGACCGCCACGAGCGTGCGGGCCATCCCGGCGAAACTGCTGATCGACAACCGCGTGGTCATCAACTCCAACCTCGCCCGTGCCCGCGGCGGCAAGGTCTCCTTCACGCACCTGATCGGCTACGCCGTCATCCGCGCCCTGGCCCAGTTCCCCTCCATGAACGTGTACTACGACGAAGTCGACGGCAAGCCGGTCGCGGTCCAGCCCGCCCACGTGAACTTCGGCATCGCCATCGACATGCCCAAGCCGGATGGCACCCGCCTGCTCATGGTGCCCAACATCAAGAAGGCGGAGACGCTCAACTTCTCCGAGTTCTGGCACACCTACGAGGACCTGATCAAGCGCGCCCGCGCCGGCAAGCTGACCGCGGACGACCACTCGGGCACCACCGTCTCGCTGACGAACCCGGGCGGAATCGGCACGGTGCACTCGGTACCACGCCTGTCCAAGGGCCAGGCGGCCATCATCGGCGTCGGCGCCCTCGACTACCCGGCCGAATTCCAGGGTGCCAGCGAGAAGATCATCGCGCAGAACGCCATCAGCAAGGTCCTCACGCTGACCTCCACCTACGACCACCGCGTCATCCAGGGTGCCGGCAGCGGCGAGTTCCTCAAGCTCGTGCACCAGCTGCTGCTCGGTGCCCAGAACTTCTACGACGAGATCTTCGAGTCCCTCCGCATCCCGTACGAGCCCGTACGCTGGAGCCCCGACCTGCAGGTTGACCCCGCAGAAAAGATCAACAAGGTCGCCCGGATCCAGCAGCTCATCCACTCCTACCGCGTCCGCGGACACCTGATGGCGGACACCGATCCGCTGGAGTACGTCCAGCGCAAACACCCGGACCTCGACGTCCTGACCTATGGCCTCACGCTGTGGGACCTGGACCGCGAATGGCCCACGGGCGGCTTCGGAGGCAAGCCGGTGCTTGCCTTCCGCGACATCCTCGGCGTCCTCCGTGACGCCTATTGCCGCACCACGGGCATCGAATACATGCACATCCAGGACCCTGCCGAGCGCAAGTGGTTCCAGGACCAGCTCGAGCACCCGTATTCCAAGCCGAGCCGCGACGAGCAGCTGCGCATTGTCTCCAAGCTCAACGCCGCCGAAGCCTTCGAGACCTTCCTGCAGACCAAGTTTGTCGGCCAGAAGCGCTTCTCGCTGGAAGGCGGCGAGTCCCTGATTCCGCTGCTGGACGCCATCATCTCCGACGCCGCCGACGACGAACTCGACGAGGTAGCGATCGGCATGGCCCACCGTGGCCGGCTCAACGTGCTCACCAACATTGCCGGCAAGACCTATGCCCAGGTGTTCCGCGAATTCGAGGGCACCCAGGACCCGCGCTCCGTGCAGGGCTCCGGTGACGTGAAGTACCACCTCGGCACCGAAGGCACCTTCACCTCGGACAACGGCAAGGAGACCAAGGTCTACCTCGCTGCCAACCCGTCCCACCTCGAAGCGGTGGACTCGGTCCTCGAAGGCATCGTCCGCGCCAAGCAGGACCGTCTGGACCAGGGCGAGGCGTTCCCCGTCCTGCCGATCATGGTCCACGGCGACGCCGCATTCGCGGGCCAGGGCGTGGTGGCGGAAACGCTCAACCTGTCCCAGCTGCGCGGCTACCGCACCGGCGGCACCATCCACATCGTGGTGAACAACCAGGTCGGCTTCACCACCGCACCGTCGTCCTCGCGCTCGTCCACCTACTCGACGGACGTCGCCAAGATGATCCAGGCACCGGTGTTCCACGTGAACGGCGATGACCCGGAGGCAGTGGTCCGGATCGGCCAGCTCGCCTACGAGTTCCGCCAGCGCTTCCACAAGGACGTTGTCATCGACATGGTCTGCTACCGGCGCCGCGGCCACAACGAGGGCGATGACCCGTCGATGACCCAGCCGCTGATGTACAACCTGATCGAAGCCAAGCGGTCGGTCCGGAAGCTCTACACCGAATCCCTGATCGGCCGCGGTGACATCACCGAGGAAGAAGCCGAGCAGCTGCTGCGCGACTACCAGGAACGCCTCGAGCGGGTCTTCGCCGAAACCCACGCCGCGCAGACCTCGCCGATTCCGATCATCACGGCGGACTCCGCGGCAATCTCGGACCTGGAGCGCCCGATCGCGCAGCAGTCGGACGGCGGCAACAACGCCCCCGCGTCGACCGCAATTTCCGCCGAGACGCTGGCCCGGATCGGCAAGGCCCACACCGCCATTCCGGAGGGCTTCACGGTCCATGCGAAGCTCAAGCAGCTGCTGGAAAAGCGTGAGCAGATGTCCCGCGAGGGCGGCATTGACTGGGGCTTCGGTGAGCTCGCGGCCTTCGGCTCGCTCGTCATGGAAGGCGTCCCGGTCCGGCTCGCCGGCCAGGACTCCCGCCGCGGCACGTTCGTCCAGCGGCACGCGGTCTTCCACGACCGCGCCAACGGCGACGAGTGGATCCCCCTGGCCCACCTCACCGAGGACCAGGCCAAGCTGTGGATCTACGACTCCCTGCTCTCGGAATACGCCGCCATGGGCTTCGAGTACGGCTACTCGGTGGAACGCCCGGATGCCCTCGTGCTCTGGGAAGCGCAGTTCGGCGACTTCGTCAACGGCGCCCAGACCATCATCGATGAGTTCATCTCCTCGGCCGAGCAGAAGTGGGGCCAGCGCTCCTCGCTCGTACTGATGCTGCCGCACGGCTACGAAGGCCAGGGACCGGATCATTCCTCCGCCCGGATCGAACGCTTCCTGCTGATGTGCGCCGAGGAGAACATGATCGTGGCCAACCCCACGACGTCGGCCTCGCACTTCCACCTGTTGCGCCGCCAGGCGTACAGCCGGCCGCGCAAGCCGCTCATCATCTTCACGCCGAAGCAGCTGCTCCGCCTCAAGGCCGCAGCCTCTTCCGTGGAGGACTTCACCACGGGTACCTTCCAGACCGTCATCCCCGAGCACGAGCAGCTGCAGGCCGACGCCGTCGAGCGCGTGCTGCTGGTCTCCGGACGCCTGTACTACGATCTGCTGTCCACCCGGCAGAAGACCGAGGACAAGACGACGGCGATCGTCCGGGTCGAGCAGCTCTACCCGCTGCCCGCCGCCGAGATCGCCGCGGAGCTGGCGAAGTACCCGAACGCCGACGTCGTCTGGGCGCAGGATGAGCCGGCCAACCAGGGTCCGTGGCCGTTCATGGGCCTCAACCTGCCGGACTCCCTTGACCGCCGGGTGCGCCTCGTTTCCCGTCCTGCCTCGGCTTCCACCGCGGCCGGGTCGATGAAGCGCCACGCAGCCGAGCAGGATGCCCTGCTCAAGCAGGCATTCGCACGTAAATAAGTTCAAAGCTGCCCGGCCGGAGATGGAAGAACGCGACTCCGGCCGGGCAGCTTTGTTTAATCGTCTGTGTTCAATTGATTCCGTTTAATTGACGCGGTGGACTGAAGAGGTAGTCGTGGAAGATCGAAAGCTGCGGATCGCAGCCGTTGGCGATGAGCTGCTGGCCGGGCTCGGTGATCCCCGCGCGCTGGGCTGGCTGGGCCGTGTGCTGGCCCGCACTCCGCAGGACGGCGCAGCGGTGGAGAGCTACTCCCTGCCCTGCCCGCAGGAAGGCACCGAAGGGTTGGCCGCGCGCTGGCTCGAGGAGGCCAGCCGCCGCTTCAGCGTCCACCACGAGAACCGCCTCGTGATCGGGCTCTCCGGCCGCGACATTGAGTTCGGGCTGTCCACGGCCCGCAGCCGGCTGAACCTGGCGAACATCCTGGACTCGGCCACGCAGAACAAGATCGAGGTCTTCGTGGTCGGACCGCCGCCCACGCTCGATCCCGCACAGAACCGCCGGCTCGGTGATCTCAACACGGCGTTCGCCGACGTCACCACGCGCCGCAAGCATGTCTACGTGGACACTTTCTCACCGCTGCTGAACCACGAACAGTGGCGCCAGGACCTTGCGGCCAACGGCGGCACGCCCGGCCAGGCCGGCTACGGGCTGATGGCGTGGCTCGTGCTGCACCGCGGCTGGTTCCAGTGGCTGGGCATGGACGCGCCGGAATAAGCAGGACCGGCCTGCGATGCTCCCCTTGCCGGCCTCGCCCTGCGGGCGCCCTCCGAACGCCTCCGGAACAGGTTCACGATATATCTTGACCGCATCAAAAAGGCGATATAGCGTGAGCTGCACCAGTCACGATATATCGTAACTGTGCGATGAGAGCCTATCTCCGGAGGAACCATGGAAGAGAACAGCTGGACCGTGACCGGCCCGCGGGTCATCGACGTCGACGGCGTCCGCTCGCTCAAGCTCGGCATCGTCCGGGGACGCTTCGACATCGTGACGCATGAGGAGGACGTGGCCCGGGTCGAAGTCTCCGAAATCTCCGGGGACCCGCTCGCCGTTTCGCTGGTGAACGGCCGGCTGGAGGTCCGGCACCAGCTGCACGGCGCCCAGGGCTGGTTCAAGAACCTCATGGGAACCGTCAACAACAGCAGCAGCAACGCCGTCGTGATCAGCATCGCCCTGCCCGCCGGCGTGGACGTGGAGGCCGGCACGGTCAGCGGTGATGGCATGGTGTCGGGCATCAGCGGCCACAGCCGCCTCAGCACCGTCTCCGGCTCCGTCCTCGCCGACGGCACCTCCGGTGAGCTGGCGGTCAGCACCGTCAGCGGGGAAGTGATCGCCCGCAACCACCACGGCATCCTGACGGCCAGGAGCGTTTCCGGGGAAGTCACGGCCTCGGGCGAGTTCAGCAACATCCGGGCCAACACCGTCAGCGGCGACCTCAGCTTCGACCTGCACGGCTTCACCCATGACTTCGGTGCCAATTCCGTCTCGGGCGACGTCACCATCCGGCTCCCGCACGACGTCGGCGTCGACATCGTCGCGAAGTCCGCCAGCGGTGCCGTCATCATCGACGACCAGAAATACACGCTGCCCGGCGGTTCCGTTCAGACGATCGCCGGGCCGGATACGCAGCTCATGCTGGTCCGGACCAACTCCGTCTCCGGGAAGACCTCGATCTTCCACGGCCAGCCGGCCGCGGATACCGAACAGGCCAGCTGATGCCTCCGGTCTTTGCCCACGGCGCCTTGCGGCTGTATCTGCTCGCCCTGCTCGAGTCCGGCCCCAAGCACGGCTACGAACTCATGAAGGCACTCAGCGAACGTTTCGGCGGCACCTACTCCCCAAGCGCCGGCACGATTTACCCCCGCCTCGGGAAACTCGAGGAGGAGGGGCTCGTCGCCACCGAGTCCGAGGGGCGCAGGACAAACTACAACATCACCCCGGCCGGGCTCGTGGAACTCAACCGCAGGCGGGACGAACTCGCCGGCGTCGAAAACGACATCTCCGCCTCCGTCCGCCGGCTCGCCGACAACCTCCGGCAGGACATCCGGATCAACATGCAGGGCCTGCGGGCGGACCTGGCTGCGACGGCCGAGGCCGCCCGTTCCGCAGCCCGCTCCGCCGCGCCGGCACCCGGCTCAGCGACCGGCCCGCGCTACTCCCAGGAGGGGGACCGCCGGCTGCGGGAAGCGGAGATGCTGGTCCAGGCCTTCCGCGACGACATCCGCATTGAACTGCGCCGCCACGGCAGCGGGCGGCCGATCACTCCGGTGACGCTGGAGACGGTCAAGACCGTGCTGGACCAGGCCCGGATCTCCATCCGCAATTCCCTGGACGGCTGAGCCGTAGTGATCGCCGGCCCGGTTCGCGGCCTAACCCGTGATGTGGGAGACTTGAGGGCAGCTCTTTTGAGTACCAAGATTAAGGAGGCCAGCTATGAGCAAACGTGCACGTAAACGTCGTGACCGTAAGCGTGGCGGCGCGAACCACGGTAAGCGCCCCAACGCCTAAGCAAAAGCTTGGATTACAGCTTTAAAGCGAATGACCCCGGAGTCCTCACGGAATCCGGGGTCATTCGCTTTATGGGATCAACTGGTCAGGCTTCTACCGGGTTGCTGGCGTGGATCCGGTCGAGAATTGCGTTCTTCAGGTTCTCGGGGGCAGCCTCCGTGCACGAACGCTTCACCATCACACGGATGACACATTCGAGGTCGTACTGCTCGAAGCACTCCGGGCAGCCCTCCAGGTGGTCCTTGATCTCTGCGATGTCATCGTGCGTGAGCGCCCCATCGAGATACTCGTAGATACGTTGCATCCGGGCGTCGTCGCAGTCGCCCAGTCCCTGGCAGTCGCTCATTTCCTGTTCTCCTGTTTGTTGCTTCCGGCCGTTGCTGTGGGTTCGACGGCCTTGAATCCCCGCTCGGCCGCATAGTCGGCGAGCATGTCGCGCAGCATCTTCCGGCCGCGGTGCAGCCGGGACATGACGGTCCCGATCGGGGTGTTCATGATGTCTGAAATTTCCTTGTACGCGAAGCCCTCGACGTCGGCGAAGTAGACGGCCAGCCGGAACTCTTCCGGGATCGCCTGCAGGGCACGCTTCACGTCCGAGTCCGGCAGATGGTCCAGGGCCTCCGCCTCGGCCGACCGCAAGCCCGAGGAGGTGTGCGACCCGGCCCGGGCCAGTTGCCAGTCCTCGATCGTGTCCGAATTCGACTGCAGTGGCTCACGTTGCCGCTTGCGGTACAGGTTGATGTAGGTGTTGGTGAGGATGCGGTACAGCCATGCCTTCAGGTTGGTGCCCGGCTTGTACTGGTGGAAGGCCGAGAACGCCTTGGTGTAGGCCTCCTGGACCAGGTCCTCGGCGTCGGCCGGGTTGCGGGCCATCCGCATGGCGGCGGAATAGAGCTGGTCCACATACTGCATGGCATCACGTTCGAACCGGACCCGGCGCTCTTCTCCGGTTTCCGTGGCGGTGTCCAGCGGTTGCCCGTCCACGATCATCTCCCGGGCAGGGTCGGGAGACGCGCCAACCGGGCTGGCTACGGGTGTCGTATTGGGCGTGGTGTCGTTTCCGGCAACCTCGTGCGTGGCCGCAACGGCCGGATCCATGGAACTCATTGCCTTCAAGTCTACTGTCACCGTACGCGGGGCACCCGAAACTGCGCCGCCCAGGGACTCGACCCCGCGAACAGGCTTCTGCTTGAGCCAGGGATTACCGGGCCCGGTCCCCAGCTTTACGCTTTCCTTCACGAGCAACACATTTCCGCCTTCCGTGCCTTCATCGTGCCGCGGCACAGCCGCCACCGTTACGGCGCCGCCCTCATTGCACCGCTGCCCGACCGCTGTTCTGGACTGTGGGTCCGGCCCGTCGTTCCAGGCCCGACCCCACTCAAAATCCGGCCGCGCGACGCGCCCGGAACCTGCCATTCACAACCACTCGCAACGGGCAAATATTCCGCAAAAGTGCAAGACTGGAACCGGTTCTCCCGCTTCGATTCCGCGGTTCGTCCATCCAGGAGGAAATTCATGTCCTTTGTCCGTTTTCTCGCCCGGCCCATGCTCGCCTCCAGTTTCGTCCTCGCGGGCATGGACAAGCTGAAGAACGCGGATGCCACTGCGGCACAACTGTCTCCCCTCCTGCGCGGCGCGGCTGCGTCGCTGCCCTTCCAGACTGACGAGAAGGTCCTCGCCCGCGTTCTCGGCGGCACCCAGGTCGGCGCCGGCGTCTGCCTCGCCCTGGGCAAGGCGTCGCGCCTGGCCGCCACTGTGCTGGCCGTGATCACGGCACTGAACGGCTACGTCGAGTGGCGCAGCGCTGACGGTTCCTCCAAGGAGGGCCGCGATTCCCGCCGCAAGCAGCTGCTCAAGAACGTCACGCTGACCGGCGGCGTCCTGCTCGCCTCCGTGGACACGAACGGAAAGCCCGGCCTGGCCTGGCGCGCGGAGCACCTCGCAGCCGATGCCAGGAAAAGCGCCGGACACCTCGCCTCGGACGTGAAGAAGACCACGGGCAAACAGTTGAAGAAGGCCGACAAAGCCGTCCGCAGGGCCGTAGACCACACGGCCGGAGCATAAGGAAACAATGACAGGCGCCACCCCCACAGCAGCTGCCCACCCCATCCCGGCCGGCGGGGCACCGCACTGGCGGGCTCCGCATGCCGGACGGCCCGTCGACGCGACAGTCACCGTTCCTGGGTCCAAGTCCCTGACCAACAGGTACCTGGTGCTCGCTGCCCTCGCGGACGGCCCCTCGCGCCTGCGGGCTCCGTTGCATTCCCGTGACTCGGCGCTGATGATCGAGGCGCTCCGCCAGCTCGGCGCCACCATTACCGAGGTTCCCGGCGACGGCATCTTTGGCCCGGACCTGGAAATCACACCGATCGGCCTGGATGCGCCGGCGTCCGCGTCCAGCATTGACTGCGGGCTCGCGGGCACCGTGATGCGCTTCGTCCCGCCGGTGGCGGCCCTGCGCCGCGGTGAGACGCTGTTCGACGGCGACCCGCAGGCCCGCAAGCGGCCGATGGGAACCATCATCGAGGCGCTGGCCGGCCTGGGCGTCGAGGTCAGGGCGCCGGACGGCGGTGCGGCGTCGTCCCTGCCTTTCACCGTCCACGGCACGGGCACCGTCCGCGGCGGCCATCTCATCATCGACGCCAGCGCTTCCTCGCAATTCGTCTCGGCCCTGTTGCTGGCCGGCGCCCGTTTCGCGGAGGGCCTCCACCTTGAACACGCGAGCGTGGAACACCCCGGCAGGCCCGTGCCGAGCCTTGACCACATCAACATGACGGTCGCGGTGCTGCGCACGGTCGGAGTCAACGTCGATGACTCCCGTCCCAACCACTGGGTTGTCTCCCCCGGCAGCATCCGTGCCTTCGACCACCGGATCGAACAGGACCTCTCCAACGCCGGCCCGTTCCTGGCGGCCGCGCTGGCAACCGGCGGCACCGTGCGGATCCCCAACTGGCCGGCCGAAACCACCCAGGTGGGCGATCTCTGGCGGAGCATCCTGACCACCATGGGAGCGGCCGTCACATTGGAGGACGGGATGCTGACCGTCACCGGCGGCCCGGAGATCACCGGCGGCGACTTCGATGAAACCAGCGAACTCGCGCCGACCGTCGCGGCCCTGTGCGCGCTGGCCAGCGGCCCGTCCCGACTGAGCGGCATTGCCCATCTCCGGGGGCACGAAACGGACCGGCTGGCTGCGCTCGTGGCCGAGATCAACCGCCTCGGCGGGGACGCCGAGGAAACCGGCGACGGGCTCATCATCCGCCCGGCCGCGCTGCACGGCGGTGTCGTCCACAGCTATGCCGACCACCGGATGGCCACTGCCGGGGCCATCCTGGGCCTGGCGGTACCCGGCGTCGAGGTCGAGGACATCGCCACCACGGCCAAGACCATGCCGGACTTCCCCCGGCTCTGGGAAGCCATGCTCGCCCAGGGCAGCGCCGACGAGGCGGGCCCGGCGGACCCCGCAGTGCCCGGCGCCCAGGAGAAGGACGCCGCCCGTGGCCCGCAGCACTGATTCCTGGGACGAATCGGACGTCCGGATCCGTCCCAACAAGAAGGGCACCCGGCCGCGCACCAAGGACCGTCCCAGCCATGACGACGCCGTCACCGGCCGGATCATCACCGTTGACCGGGGCCGTTACACCGCCATCGTTGACGAGGGCGCCGGATCGGAGCGGACCATCATCGCGGCCCGGGCCCGGGAGCTGCGCCGCAACCCCGTGGTGGCCGGCGACTTCGTCTCGCTCGTGGGTGATGTCACCGGTGAACCGGACACCCTGGCCCGGCTGGTGAAGATCCAGGACCGCAGGACGCTGCTGCGGCGCAGTGCCGATGACACCGACCCGATCGAACGCGCCGTCGTCGCCAACGCCGACCAGCTCGTGATCGTGGTGGCGGCCGCCAATCCCGAGCCGCGGACGGGGTTCATCGACCGTGCCCTCGTGGCGGCGTACGACGCCGGCATCGACCCGCTGCTGCTGGTGACCAAAGCCGACGTCAAGGATCCCGCCGAGCTGCTCGCCAACTACCGGCACCTGGACTTCCCGGTCATCATCAGCAAGACGGCGGATTCGGCCGCCTCCGGCATCGATGCACGCTCGGACGACGGGCTGTCCGCCCGGCTGGACAAGGACGCGGTGTCGCAGCTGCGCGGCCACCTCGACGGCAAGGTGACGGTCATGCTCGGCCACTCCGGCGTCGGCAAGTCCACCATGGTCAACGCCCTCACCGGTGCCGAGCGCGCCACCGGCGGCGTCAACGCGGTGACCGGCCGGGGCCGGCACACCTCCTCCTCGGCACTGGCGCTTAAGGTCAACGAGGCGCCGGCCGGCAGCTGGATCATCGACACTCCCGGTATCCGCTCCTTCGGCCTGGCGCATGTGGATCCGGACCGGATCCTGCGGTCCTTCCCGGACCTCGAGCCCGGCACCGACGCCTGTGAGCGGGGCTGCAAGCATGACGCCAGCGCCGTCAACTGCGGCGTGGACGCCTGGGTGACGGCAGGCCATGCGGGACCGTCCGGCCCGGCCCGGCTCGCCTCCCTGCGCCGCCTGCTGGGCACGGACCCGCGGATGGAAGCGCAGGACGTCAAGGAACTCGGCACCGTTTCCTGAGCCTCCGGGAACGTGGCCTCCCGGCGGGCCGCCCGCTTTGGCGGTAGCTTGGAACCATGAGCCAACCCGCTTCGAGCTATAACGATGACCTGCGCCTTGCCCATGTACTGGCAGATTCCGTAGATTCCCAGACCATGAGCCGCTTCAAGGCGCTCGACCTTCGGATTGAAACGAAGCCCGACCTGACCCCGGTCACCGATGCCGACAAGTCCGCCGAGGAAGCCATCCGCGGCCAGCTGTCCCGCTCCCGGCCGCGCGATGCCGTCCTCGGCGAGGAATTCGGCAGCTCCGGCCACGGCTCCCGGCGCTGGATCATCGACCCGATCGACGGGACCAAGAACTTCGTCCGGGGTGTCCCGGTCTGGGCCACCCTGATCGCCCTCGTGGACGAGGGCGAGCCGGTCGTCGGCGTCGTCAGCGCCCCGGCGCTGGGCAAGCGCTGGTGGGCGGCCAAGGGTGCGGGCGCCTACACCGGGCGTTCGCTCGCTTCCGCGACCCGGCTGAAAGTCTCCAACATCTCCGAGCTCTCGGACGCCTCGCTGTCCTACTCGAGCCTGGGCGGCTGGAAGGAACGCGGGAACCTCGACGAGTTCATCGGCCTGACCGAGGAAGTCTGGCGCACGCGCGCCTACGGCGACTTCTGGTCCTACTGCCTGGTGGCGGAGGGCGCCGTCGACATCGCCTGCGAGCCGGAACTGAACCTGTACGACATGGCAGCCCTGGTCCCGATCGTCACGGAAGCCGGCGGCCGCTTCACCTCCCTCGAGGGCGAGGACGGGCCCTTCGGCGGCAACGCCCTGGCGACCAACTCCATCCTGCACTCGGAGGTCCTCAAGCGGCTCAACCCGGGCCTCGACGACCTGCTGTAAGCCGAACCCCCGGCCGACGGCGGATGCTCCCAGGGCGGGGCAGCCGCCGTCGTTGTTTTCCTGGCCGGGCTCCCCGGCTGGCCCGGCTCCTCAAGGAATCCCCAAGCCTCCTGTATGACGCTGTCCACGGCGGCGGACTCACCGCCGGACTGCAGATAGTGGGGGCATCTGTTGGGAGGAGAGCAACCGTGCCTGAAACGTTTCTACCCGTGGATCCCGAACTCCGGAACTCCGCGGACTGCCCCGCTCTGCTGGTGCTCGTCGCGAAGTACCGTGACCTGGACATCGAATCCGCGGCCCGGCTGCACGCCGCTTCCGCCGAGCTCGCTCCGCACCTCCTGGCCAGCAGCGCCGCCATTTCCGGGTCCGTGGTCCTGTCCACCTGCAACCGTTTCGAAATCTACTGCGAGGTCCCGTCGTCGGCATATGCGGACACCGCCCGCGCCGAAGTGCTGGTCACTCTCTCCTTCTGCACCGGCCTGCCCGGTTCCCGGCTCGACTCCCTCTTCGAGCACGTCCAGGGTCCGTCGGCCACGGAGCATCTCTTCGCCGTTGCAGCCGGCCTGGATTCGGTTGTCGTGGGTGAGCGCGAAGTCGCCGGCCAGGTCCGGCGGTCCTTCGCCGATGCCCAGGCTGCGGGTACCGTCAGCGGGCGTCTGGGCCGGCTGTTCCAGGCGGCCTCCCGCACGGCCAAGGACGTGGGGGCCCAGACTTCGCTCCGCAGTGCCAGCAGGTCCATAGCGTCCGTGGCCCTGGACCTTGCCGCCGGATCCGGTCAGCCGGGCCCGGCCGATGTGTCCGTGGTCCTCTTCGGGACCGGAGCCTACGCCGCCTGTATCGCGGAGATTCTCAGGGGCCGGCAGTGTTCCGCCATCTCCGTTTTTTCCCAATCCGGCCGCGCGGATGCCTTTGTCGCTGCCCGGGGAGGGACCGCCCTTTCGGCCCTGCAGCTGCCATCGGCCGTGGCCCGTGCGGACCTCGTCATCGGCTGCAGCGGCACAGGGACGCGCATCGATTCCGCCTCGCTGCTGCGTTGGAGGGCGGACACGGCCCGTCCGCTCACCATCATCGATCTCGCCCCCAGTCATGATTTCGATCCGCGGGTGGCGGAGCTGCCAGGCATTGAACTCATTACGCTGGAATCGGTACAGCATGCGGCTCCCCCGGCGGACGCCGAGGTGCTTCGCCTCGCCCGCGCTTTGGTCCGGCAGGCCGCGCTGCGCTTCGAGGAACAGGAGGCGAGCCGGGTCGTCGACGCCGCCGTCGTCGCGCTGCGCCGGCACATCCACCGGGTCCTCGACCTCGAAATGGAGCGCGTCAGCAAACAACACGGCTGCGGCGCCTCAGCGGACGAGGTGAATTTTGCCCTGCGGCGCCTGGTCCGGCGTCTGCTCTATCTCCCCGCGGTCCGCGCCCGGGAACTGGCCACCGAGGGCCGTCAGGACGAATACGCCGCAGCCTTGGACGCCTTGTTCGGCCTCACGGTTCAGCTCGGCAGCCCGATGAGGCCCGTCGCCGTAGCCGGCGCTGCGCAACCGGCCCAGGTGCCGCCCGGGATGCAAAGGGCGTAACAAAACGCTTCACATTCCTGCCCGCCTTTTCTCCGGCGGCAGGGATGTCCTACGCTCGAAGCAGGTCACGAGTGCCAGCGCTAAACCCCGGTTTGCTGGCCGGCAACCCTCCATTCGCGGTGGGGTGCCCCGGGTGACGACCTGGCCGGTCCGGAACGGACCCGGCAAGCGCGGATCACCGGTGCACGGGATCCTTTTTCGAGCGAGGTCCCATGACTACTGCAACTTTTCCCGCCACCCCCGGTTTCGGCTCCGCGACGGAGGCGGCACTCAGCGACCGCTTCGCCGTTGCCGGCCAGCCGCTCGCCGCGGTCACCGGGGCGGAGATCCAGGCGCCGCTGATCCAGGGCGGCCACGTCCGCTACGCCAACCTGGACTACGGAGCCTCCGCCCCCGCCCTGTCCGTCGTGTCGGCCTACCTGAACGAGATCCTGCCGTACTACGCCAGCGTCCACCGCGGCGCCGGCTACGCCTCGCAGATCAGCACGTCGGTCTACGAGAACGCCCGCAACATCGTCCGTGAGTTTGTCAGCGGACGTGCCGACGACTCCGTGATCTTCACCCGCAACACCACCGACTCGCTGAACCTGCTGGCCGGCTGCCTGCCGGTCGAAAACGGCCGGCACACCGGCGAGGTCCTCTACCTCGATATCGAACACCACGCCAACCTGCTGCCATGGCAGACGGTGCCGCACCGCAGCGTCGTGGCCGCCCCCACGATTGCGGAGACCCTCGAAAAGCTGCGCGGGCAGCTCGCGGACGGCGGCGTCAGCCTGCTCGCCGTCACCGGCGCCTCCAACGTCACCGGAGAGATCCTGCCGGTCCGCGCCCTGGCCGCCCTGGCCCACGAGTACGGCGCCCGGATCGTCGTGGACGCCGCCCAGCTGGCCCCCGCACCGGCGCATCGACATCGCCGCCGACGACGTCGACTACCTCGCCTTTTCCGGCCACAAGCTCTACGCGCCGTTCGGTGCCGGCGTGCTGGTGGGCCGCCCCGACTGGCTGGACGCCGGCACCCCGCACCTGGCCGGCGGCGGCGCGGTCAGCGACGCCCGGCTCGACACCGTCAGCTGGACCACCGGCCCGGCGCGGCACGAGGGCGGTTCGCCCAACGTCCTCGGCGCCGCCGCCCTGGCCAAGGCCACCCAGGTCATCGCGGCCCTGGACCAGACACAGTGGCACGCCCACGAGAACGCAATCCGTTCCTTCCTCGTCGAGGGCCTTCGACGGATCGACGGCGTGACGGTGCACCAGATCTTCGCGGACACCGACGCTGAAGACCGCGGCCAGGGCGCCGGCACGATCGGCGTCGTCAACTTTTCGGTGGAAGGCTACGACGCCGGACTGGTGGCCGCGTACCTGTCCGCCGAACACGGCATCGGCCTGCGCGACGGCCGGTTCTGCGCCCACCCGCTGCTCAAGCGGCTGGGCCTGCCCTCCGGATCGCTGCGGGCCAGCTTCGGCGTCGGCTCGCGGCTCGAGGACGCGCAGCGGCTCCTGGCCGGAATCCAGGAGCTGCGGCAGACCGGCCTCGGCTGGGACTACGTCGTCGACGCGGGCCGCTGGGTTCCGTCGAATGACAACCGCAGCTACCCGCACTGGGCACCGAACACCCCGGGTACGGCCGGCGCCGCGCCGTGCGCCGAGGTGGACTAAGGCAGGAAACGCGGGCTGGTCCGCATGCGGTACATTCGAAAGGTACCCACCAGACCTTGCCCGAAGGAGATCGCACGTGGCACCCGGTGGCCTGAGACTGCACAGTGGCCCTAAACTGCACGGTGGCCCTAAACTGCACTCCGAGCGACGCCAGGAGCTCGGGCAGAGTTTCCAGGACGGCGGCGCGCACTACGAGCGCGCCCGGCCGGGCTATCCCGGCGAGTCGGCAGACTGGCTGATCCCCGCCGGCGCGAACGACGCAGCGGACATCGGGGCCGGGACGGGAAAGTTCACGGCCCTCCTGGTCGAACGCGGGCTGCACACTGTCGCCGTCGACCCTTCCGCCGACATGCTGGAGCAGCTCCGGCGGACGCTGCCGGGCGTGGCCGCCGTCGAAGGCACCGCCGAAGACACGGGGCTGGCCGCGGAAGCCTTCGACCTGGTGACCGTCGCGCAGGCCTGGCACTGGTGCGATCCGCTCCGCGCCAGCACCGAGACCGCCCGGATCCTCCGCCCGCACGGCGTCCTGGGGCTGGTCTGGAACCAGCTGGACACGTCCGTTCCGTGGGTTCACCGGCTCTCCCGGATCATGCACGCCGGCGACGTCCACAAACCCCACTTCAAGCCGCCCCTGGGGCCCGAGTTCACCGGCCTCGAGAGCCACCTGACCCGCTGGGAAGATCCGGTGACCACTGCCGACATTCTGGACCTGGCAAAGTCCCGGAGCTACTACCTTGCCGCCGGCGAGGCGACGCGGGCCAAGGTGCTGGCCAACCTCGGCTGGTACCTGCACGAGCACCTGGGCCACGCCCCCGACGAGGTGCTTCCGCTGCCCTACCGGACCCAGACCTGGCGGGCCCTCCGGGCCTGATCCGTGGCTGCCTGACGGTAGGCTTGTGGCTGTGAAGACCAGCCCGCCATCCTCCTCCATCGAGGACTATGTCAAGGTCATCTACTCCTTCACGGAGTGGCAGGACAAGCCCATCACCTCCTCGCAGCTGGCCCAACGGCTGGGCGTTGCCAATTCCTCGGTTTCCGAAATGGTCCGCAAGCTCAAGGACCAGGGCCTGGTCGACCACCAGCCCTACAGCGCGATCACGCTGACGGCCGACGGCGTCCGGCTGGCCCTGCTGATGGTCCGCCGTCACCGGCTGATCGAAACCTTCCTCGTCCAGGAGCTGGGCTACCGCTGGGACGAGGTCCACGATGAGGCCGAACTGCTGGAGCACGCGGTCTCGGACACCTTCATTGAACGCATGGCCGCCAAGCTGGGCAACCCGGTCCGGGACCCGCACGGCGACCCGATCCCTGCCGCTGACGGCTCGGTGTTGATGCCGGCGGCCCACCGGATGAACGAGCTGGACGACGGCCACACCGGCCGGATCACCAGGATCAGCGACGAGAACCCCGAGCTGCTGCGCTACCTTGCCGCCGAGGAAATCGACCTGGACGCCGCCATTGAGGTCATCGGCCGACGGCCGTTCGGCGGTGCGCTGGTCGTCCGCATCGGCTCCGGCACCGGCGGCCGTGAGGTCGACGTCGCCGAGGAGGTCGCTTCGGCACTGTGGGTCCACAGCGAGGTCGCCCATGCCGGCTGCAGCGTCGAAGAGCGCTGAATGCCCGGCACGCTGGGCGAGGCCAGGACAGGCAACCGTCCCGGCCTGCCAGACTGGCGGGCCTGGGTGGCCGTCGCGGCCGGCGGCCTGCTCGGAACGGAGCTGCGCTACGGTGCGGGCCTCGCCTTTCCTGAGACGGCAGGCGACGTACCGTGGACCACCCTGGTGATCAACGTCGCCGGCAGCTTCGTCCTCGCCACTCTCACCACCCTCTGGATCGCGCGGCCCAGGACCGCCTTCTGGCTCCGTGCCGGACTGGGACCCGGGCTGCTGGGTTCCTTCACCACCTTTTCGGCGGTCGTCTTCTCGGTGGACCAGCAGTTCCGCGGCGGATTGCACGGCACCTGGCTCGCCTATCTTGGGCTCTCCCTGGTGCTGGGACTCGGGGCCGCCGCGGCCGGTTGGAAGACCGGCAAGGCGCTCGCCGATCTGAGAGCCGGTGTCTGAATGATCACCGCGCTGCTGGTCGGCGGCTTCGGGGTGGCCGGCGCCCTGCTGCGGTTCGCCGTCGACTCCTGGTTCGCGCACCGACCCGGGCCGCGGCCGCACTGGCCCTGGGCAACCCTGACGGTGAACATCGCGGGATCCTTTCTCATCGGCGTCTCCCTCGGCGTGACGGACCGGCTGGGCCTGGGATCCGAATGGCACACCGCGCTCGCCGCCGGCCTCGCGGGCGGCCTGACCACCTTCAGTTCCTGGACCACCGCCACGGTGCGGCTGGTCAGCGAAACCCGCTACCGCGCCGCAGCGCTCAATGTCGCCGCCAATCTGCTGGCCGGTCTCGCGGCTGCCGCGCTCGGCCTCGCCCTGGCCGGTTAGCTCCGCCCGGGCCGTTGCCCAGCACCGGCCCAATCCAACGTCAGCATGGCAGAGGCGCGGCGCCGGGCTCCCCGCTCCCGTAAAGTTGAAGGATGGTTACCCGACGTGAAGCAGCCCAGATCCTCGATATTCCGCTGGAGATGGCGCACCGTCACGGCATCCCTTCCCGCCTCTCCGACGCCGAACTCGGCGAACTCCTGGACAACCCGCCGCAGTGGCTGGTCCAGTCGAAAGCCAACCGGACGGGCAAGCGCCCGGTCTGGGTCCAGCTGACCTGCGCCGTCTGCGGGTTCTCCGAAGCGGCCCGGCCGAAGAAGTGGTGGCCGGATTTCACCTACGTCTGCTGTTCCTACCATGCCCCCTATGAGGTTCCCGGCCTCGCCGCGGGCCTGGTCCGCAGCGAGTACGAGGGTGTGGGCAGCCGCTTCGTGGGCATCGTGGACGTCGCGGTGCCGGAGGCGTAACTTAAGAGCACGGGGCCGCCCGGCCCCTCCGCCTTAGGAGGGCGCAATGCCTGACAAAACGCCACACCAGAACCAGGCCAAGAAGCCGGTCAAGACGATCAAGGAAAAACGGGCCGTCAAGAAGTCCAAGCACGTCGCGGACACCCATGCCGACCCCGTGGCGCACATCAAGAAGCGCTGATTCACAACGGGCCGGTCCATGGCGGCCGGCCGCGGAAGCGCTGACCGACAACCGCACGAAGAACCAAAGGGCCGGAAGCAGAAGCTTCCGGCCCTTTGGTTTGAGCTCGACAAGGCACAGTCACGGCGTCGACATGGGGTGATCGATTTCCATGAACCAGGCCGGGTCCTCGTAGGCGGTCAAGAGCTCGGTGTTCCACAGTTTCACGATGCTGTCCCGCTGCTCATCATTCAACTGGGGAAGACGCCGGCGATGAAGCCCGAACATCGCGACCTTGTTGGATATTGCCGAGTTGACCAGCCGCATCACGTCTTTGTGGTCCTGAGGCCACTTGGTGAAGAGCGTGACTACCATTGGGGCGCTGTCCTCATACAAGCTCTCCTGGCCGGTCGCGACGAGATAGGCGCAGTAGAGGAAGAACTCGGTGGTCCCGGACAGCTCTTTCTCAAAGAGATCTTCAAAAGCCCTGCCGGCGTATTTGGACTCCAGCTCTGACATCATTCCCCGCACGAGTCCGGCATCCATGAGGTACGGGGTGACGGTGGGCATCGCGGACTCCGTGTATTCGCCGGCCCGGTCCTCTGCAGCGAAGGCGCCGAACGATTTCTTTATGTGGGAGTAGTAGATCTGGGGCGCAGCTCGACGGAAAGTCTTGATTGCCGTCTCGGTAAAGAAGTCCCGGACCAGCGTTCGGTGTACGAAGTGGTTTTTTGCATCCAGCAACAAGTAATAGCGGGCGGCCAAATGGTTCGCCACTACGAGCTTGAGGAGTTGCTGCCCCCGCCATCCTCTGGAGTTGTGGCCGGGCAGCAAGGTAGGAGCCTTGACGTAGTCGATTTTCGCCGCCAACCCGGGCGCGATGCGGGATTCAGTGTTGGTTTTCAGGAGCGCCTCCAGCTGGGCGTTGTTCTGTCCGTTCAACACAACGATGTATCGGCCGATACTTGAGTGGTCCAGGAGCCGGTCCACCGAGAGGATCTGGAGGACCGTAAGACGGACGTCTCCCTCGAAAGTGATGGTCACAAGGTCAACGTCCAGCGAGTTTCTGGGCATGGCCCGAGATTAGCAGCATCCACTGATGACGATAAATCAGGCCCTGCCCTGTTCCTTGCGGGGGACAGTTCCGCGCCCCGCCACGATTTTCAGTGCCGCTTCTCGCCAACAAAATGGGCGCTACCGCCAACAGGCAAAAAGAAAACCCCGGAATCACGGGGATTCCGGGGCTAACTCTTGTGGAGATGGGGGGAATTGAACCCCCGTCCGATGTCGTGTTGTCAGGGCTTCTCCGGGCGCAGTTTGCGTTGGATTTTCTCGGCCCCAGCCACGCTGCAAACAGCTGGCTGATCCGGGCCCAGTCATCTAAGAGTCCCGTTCACCCCGATGACGGGGGTAAACAGCAGTGGCTATCTAAATGACGCCAGGATCCGGGGCAATAGCAACCTCGGGCTGACGGACTGTCTTACTGCTTAGGCAGCAAGAGCGAAGTCAGTGCGTTTTGATTCGGCACTTATTGGTTTGCAGACAGCGTTTACGAGATAATTCTGCATCCTCGGCCCGCTTCACCTGTCGCGACTAACATCGTCGAAACCGATCATCCCCGTATTTTTTTATCAAACCGGCCAGGCGCCTCGTGGTCTCCTCGCGGATTCCCTCGGTTCCTTCCCGGACTATCAAGCATAACGTACGCCGCCCCCGAATCATTCCCACCGGTTCCGGCCGGCCTGGCCCGGGCCTGGATGGCGGTAGCGGGGCCGGCGTCAGCGGCGGTTCCGTTCGCGCATCACGCGCAGGGCCTCGCGCTTGTCCTGCTGCTCGCGGAGCGTCTGGCGCTTGTCGTATTCCTTCTTGCCGCGGGCGACGCCGATTTCGACCTTCGCGCGCCCGTCCAGGAAGTACAGCTGGAGCGGAACGATCGTGAAGCCGGACTCGCGGATCTTGTGCGAGATCTTGGTCAGTTCGTCGCGGTGCAGCAGCAGCTTCCGACGCCGGCGGGCGGCATGGTTGGTCCAGCTCCCCTGGTGGTACTCGGGGATGTGGATGCCCTCCATCCACAGCTCGTCGTTGTAGAAGGTGCAGAAGCCGTCGACCATGGAGGCATGGCCCTCGCGGAGGGACTTCACTTCCGTCCCCATCAGGGCGATCCCGGCCTCGTAGGTGTCGAGAATGTGGTAGTCGTGCCGGGCCTTGCGGTTGGTGGCCACTACCTTACGGCCACTTTCTTTAGGCACGGTAGAACTCCTTGGTTCGTGTTGTGGCCGGCTGCGCGCCAAGGGCCAGTGGGTCCGCCACCACTTCGGCGCGGCTTTCCTCCAGTTTACGGCAGAGCCGCGGTCCACCCGCGGCTCTTCGCTGCCGGCGGATCAGAGCAGGTTCATCGGATCGACGGCTCGGCCGTTGAGCCAGGTTTCGAAGTGCGAGTGGCAGCCCGTGGAGTTTCCGGTGGTACCGGAATAGGCGATGAGCTGGCCCTGGCTGACCTGCTGCCCGCGGGAGACCACCACACTTGAGTTGTGGTAGTAAATCGTGGTCAGCGAGTTGCCCTGGACGACGCCGTGCGAGATCTTCACGTTGTTGCCGCCGCCGTCGTTGGCCCAGCCCGCCGAGAAGACGGTACCGGCCACCGGCGCATAGACCGGGGTGCCGCAGGCGGCGCCGAAGTCGATGCCGGTGTGCATGTAGCCGCCCTGGCCGTAGAAGTCGACGGTGCCCGGCGGTGTCGCACGCCAGCCGAAGCCGGAGGTGATCCGGGTCCCGGCGAAGGGACTGCGGAGCCCGAACGCCGACGGCGGCCCCTGGGCCGGCGGGACGTACGGCTGGACTGCCTGTCCCCGGGTGCGGGCGGCTGCCGCGGCAGCTTCGGCAATACGCCGCTGCTCGGCCTCCCAGGCCTCGCGCAGCTTCCGGTCACGCTCGACAATTTCCGCGGCGACGGCGTCCTGCTGGGCCTTGACCTGGGCCAGCTGGCTCTGGATGCCCGGCTTGGCCGCCTGCAGTTCGGCGTCGAGCCGGGTGGTGTCCGCGATGAGCTTGTCCACCTGGGCCTTCTTGGCCTCGGCCTCGTCGCGGGCGGCCTGTTCCCGCGCCAGCGCGGCGTCGGCCTTGGCCTTCAGGTCCTGGATTTCGGCTTCAACGGCCTCGAGGCGGGCCTGGGCGTTGGTGTTCGTGGCGCTCTGCTGGGTGAGCTTGCCCATGGCCGCGTTCTGGCTGCGCATCGCCTGGTCGGCCAGGTCGATCGTGTCCGTCAGGCTGCCGTTGTTCGAGCCGAAGAACAGCGAGAGGTTGGACGGCACGCCGCCGGACTTGTAGGCCTGGGTGGCGATCTGCCCGATCAGCTTTTTGGTGTCCGCGATCTTTTGCTTGTCCGTCTCCAGCTGCTCGGTGATCTTGGCCTTGTTCTGCTGCGCGAGGTCCACCCGCGCCGCGAGGGCCTCGACTTCCCGGACGGCGCCGGCCACCCGGCCCTGCGCGTCGAGCAGGGCCTGCTGGGCACCGGGAAGCTGGCCCTGGTAGAGGACCAGGTCGCCCGCGGCCTGGGCAATGCGGGCGTCGACGAATTCGAGGGAATGCTGGACCTTTGCGGCTTCCTCCTGGAGGGCCGCCTGCTGGTCTTCGAGTTCGTCGGCGAAGGCCACCGGTGCCGAGGTGCCGAGGCTTGCCGCGAGGACCAGCGCCAGCGCGGCACTGATCATGCGGCTGCGGGCTGCGGCCGGACCCGGTCCGGCCTGGCCGAACCGCCGCGCCCGTCGATCCTTCGGGGTCATGTGGGATTCCGTTTCGTTGCGCACGCTAGACCCTCAGGTAACGGCGGAGGGTGATCAGTGAGGAGATACCGGCCAGGAGGACGCCCGTGCCGATCAGGGCCGGGGCCAGGATCAGTGTCTGGCCGGGTGAGATGAAGGCGGTGTCCGGGTACTGCTGGGACAGATAGTCGCCGAGGAAGAACTGCGCCACCGCCCAGAGCGTGGCCGAGGCCAGGGCCGCGCCGATCACGGCCGCGATCACGCCCTCTAGGATGAACGGCAGCTGGATCACCATCTTGGAGGCGCCTACGAGGCGCATGATGCCGGTTTCGCGGCGGCGGCTGAACGCGGACAGCCGGATGGTGGTGGCGATCAGCAGGATCGCGCAGACGATCATCACGCCGGCGATGCTGACCGCCACGAGGGAGGCGGCGTTCATCGCGGAGAACAGCCGTTCCAGCAGCTGGCGCTGGTCGATGACGGTCTCCACGCCGGCCTGCGAGGAGAAGGTCTCGCTGATGATCTGGTACTTCTCCGGGTCCTTCATGTTGATCCGGAACGACGCCGGCAGCTGGTCCGGCGTCACGGAATCGACGATCGGGGAATTGGAGAACTGTTCCTTGAAATGCTTGTAGGCGTCGTCCTTGGACTCGAACTGGAAGTCGTTGACGTACTGGGCCACCGCGGGCGATTCCAGCAGGGCGCGCAGGTTCTCCTGCTGCTCCGGGGTGACCGGGCCGGTCGCGCAGCCGGCCGCCGTCGAGCCGTCACTGCAGAGGAAGATCGCCACCTGGACCTTGTCGTACCAGTAGCCCTTCATCTGGTTGATCTGCAGCTGCAGCATGCCGGCGGCGCCGACGAAGGTCAGCGACACGAAGGTCACGAGGATGACGGAGACCACCATGGACAGGTTGCGGCGCAGGCCGCTGCCGATCTCGCCGAGGATGAACGCGAGCCTCACAGCTGGCCCTCCCCTGCGGCACGGGCTTCGGCGCGGGCGCCGCTGCGGCTGGAGGCGACGGAGCCCGTCACCGGTTCGGGGTCCCGGCCGCTGGCGTCCCGGAGCCGGCGCGACTGTCCCACGACCGGGACCATCGAGGTATAGAGGGCCCTGGCCTCGTCACGGATCACGACGCCGTTCTCCAGCTCGACGACGCGTTTGCGCATTTCGTTGACGATGTCGTCGTCGTGCGTGGCCATCACCACGGTGGTGCCGTTCTGGTTGATCTTGTCCAGCACGCCCATGATGCCCATGGAGGTGGTGGGGTCCAGGTTTCCGGTGGGCTCATCGGCCAGCAGGATTCCGGGGCGGTTGACGACGGCGCGCGCGATTGCCACGCGCTGCTGCTCGCCGCCGGAGAGTTCGTGCGGCAGGCGGTTCTCCTTGCCCTCCAGGCCGACGGTCTTCAGGACCTCGGGCACGGTGTCGCGGATGACGCTGCGGCTCTTGCCGATGACCTGCATGGCGAAGGCGACATTGGCGAACACGGTCTTTTGCGGCAGCAGCCGGAAGTCCTGGAACACGACGCCGATCCCGCGGCGGAGCCGCGGCACGCGCCAGCTGGAAATCTTCGCCACGTTCTGGCCGGCCACGTAGACGGCGCCGGCGGAGGCGCGGTCCTCCTTGAGGACCAGCCGGAGGAAGGTCGACTTGCCGGAACCCGAGGCTCCGACCAGGAAGGCGAATTCGCCGCGGTCGATCTCAAGGTTGATCGAATCCAGCGCGGGACGCGCCTTCTGGTCATAGACCTTGGTGACATTTTCGAATCGGATCATGGCCCTAAGTACCCTGCGGGGCGTGGCTCGTGGCCAGTCCTGCTGCCGGTGCGCGGGCTTTCGTTGGGGAGGCAGGGAGCTCCGGCTTCTCGACTATACGCACGGGCAAGTGCCGTTGGGCCGGAGCGTCGGGGTGTGTCGCGGGATTGCCGGGACACTGCCAGCCGGCCGGCCGGCCGGCGAGCCGCCCGGTCTAAAGCCGGAGCCTGCTACTTCTCGGCGTTCCGGTTGTCGGTCCGCCAGCGGATGCCCGCGTCGATGAAGTCGTCGATCTCGCCGTCGAACACGGCGGAGGTATTGCCCACCTCATGTTCGGTGCGGAGGTCCTTGACCATCTGGTAGGGGTTGAGCACGTAGGAGCGCATCTGGTCGCCCCAGGAGGCTTTCACGTCGCCGGCGAACGCCTTCTTTTCGGCGTCCTCCTGCTCCTTCTTGAGCAGCAGGAGGCGGGACTGCAGCACCCGCAGGGCCGCCGCACGGTTCTGCAGCTGGGACTTCTCGTTCTGCATGGACACCACCGTGCCGGTGGGGATGTGGGTCAGGCGCACGGCGGAGTCGGTGGTGTTGACGGACTGGCCGCCCGGGCCGGAGGAGCGGAACACATCGACGCGGATTTCGTTGTCCGGGATGTCGATGGAGTCGGTCTGTTCGATCAGCGGGATCACCTCGACGGCGGCGAAGGACGTCTGGCGGCGGCCCTGGTTGTCGAAGGGGCTGATCCGGACCAGGCGGTGGGTGCCGGCCTCGACGCTCAGGGTGCCGTAGGCGTAGGGCGCCTTGACCTCGAAGGTCGCGGATTTCAGCCCGGCCTCTTCGGCGTAGGAGGTGTCCATGATGGTGGTCGGGTAGCCGTGGCGTTCGGCCCAGCGCAGGTACATCCGCATCAGCATCTCGGCGAAGTCGGCGGCGTCCACGCCGCCGGCGCCGGCGCGGATGGTGACCACGGCTTCGCGGACATCGAATTCGCCGGAGAGCAGGGTGACCACTTCGAGGTCCTTCAGGGCTTTCCGGATCGATTCCAGCTCCGCGGCAGCCTCGCCCATGGAGGCGGCGTCGTCCTCGTCCTGGCCCAGCTCGACCAGGACCTCGAGGTCATCGATCCGGGAGACGAGCGAATCCAGGCGCGCCAGTTCGGACTGGCGGTGCGAGAGCCGGGAGGTGATCACCTGGGCGGCGGCGGGGTCGTCCCAGAGGTTGGGCTCGCCCGCGCGTTCGCTCAGCTCCGCGATGTCTTCCTTCAGCGCCTCGACATTCGAAACGTTTTCAATGGAGGCGTAGGTGGCGCGCAGCGCGCGGATTTCTGCGGGAAAATCGATGTTAGCCATGGTTTTTTAACCCTACGCTATCCGTGCTGGCCGGCCGACCCGGGCGGCGGCCGGCGGCATAGCCCGGCAGCCGGCGGGCCTCGCGCCGGCGGGCGGTGGGCTTCGCGCCGGGGGGCCTCGCGCCGGCGGGCGGTGGGCTTCGCGCCGGCGGGCGGTGGGCTTCGCGCCGGGGGGCCTCGCGCCCGGCGGGCGGTGGGCTTCGCGCCGGCGGGCGGTGGGCTTCGCGCCGGCGGGCCTCGCGCCGGCGGGCCTCGGCGACGGGACTCTAGCGGCTCAGCCGCGAGCGCGCCGTCGAACTTGCCTCCACCCGGATGCCGTCGGGGACCAGGAAGTTGACCACCGGCGGGTGGACCGCAACGCCCAGGGTCACGACGGCGGTGGCTCCGTCCGGGCTCCCCGTTCCGGGCTCGACGGCGAGGCCGTTGAACCGGGTGAAGGCACCGTTGCGCTCCAGATAGTCGACGGCGGCGCTCCTGACCCTTCGTCCGTCAAGAACAGCGGTGGGCGTTCCCGCGGAGCTGCCGAGCTGGCCCAGGGTGAAGCTGTCTGCCGCGGCCACCGAGGCTCCGTCGGCCAGCGAGAGCAGCTTCTTGTGTTCGAGATAGACGCTGGAAGCCGCCATCACGACGGTCGCGAGGAGCAGGGCGAGCAGGACGTAGCCGATGATGAGCACGATCATCTGGCCGTCCTCCCTCGGTGTTGGACGTCGCGGGCGCTGCCGCCTGCCGGCCGGTCCGGGACTCGCGGGCCGGCGGCTCACCGGAAGCGTCCGACCAGCTGGGTCGCCGAGGCGGTGAGCTGGCTCGCGTTGAGCTGAAGGGCTTCACTGAACGGAACAAAGGGCAGGGGCACGGTGAGCTGGACGGTGGCGGTGACGGCAGACCCGGCGGCAGTGCAGTCCGCCGGTTGGCAACTGGTGTCCAGCCTGGCGTTGGCCGGCTCATACCCGTGGTCAGCGAGCGCCAGCAGGACGGCCTGTTCCGCGGCGGCCCGGCCGCTCGCGGCGTCCGGCTGGGCCACGAAGACCTTGGCGGCCTGGTCCGCAGCGCCGACCACGGCGAAGGAACCTGCCTGGATCTGTCCGACGGTGATGATGAAGTAGACGAGCGGGACCATCAGCAGCAAGGACAGAAAGGTGAATTCCACTACCGCGCTCCCCTGCTCGGAGCCGTTGTCAGGGCCGGATGGCGGCATGCCCCCTCACCTCCAGGGTTTCGCGCGGCCCGATCAGGCCGATCACCGGCAGCGGGGCGCGGACGGTCACCTCCAGCGTAGGGATGCCCTGGTAGATGGTCTCAGTCGTGCTCACCTCGTTGGCGAAGCCGGGGCTGAGCGCCACACCGATCAGCTGGGCCGTCCGGTCGCCGGCATCCGCGGCGCTGCGGTCCGCGAGCGTGCCGTATCTGGCGCCGGAGGCCGCCGCGTCGATCAGGGTGTTCCGGACGTGGAGGACCAGGGTGAGCTGGATGATGGCCATAAAGAACAGCGTCAGCAGGCCGCCGACAAGGACGAAGTCCACCACGGCCGCGCCTCGTTCCTCGGCTTTGTGCCGAACGTTGCCCCGCCGGACGCAGCCCCAGCGTTCGCCGGGCACCGCCACGCGCTACTGCCCGACCTTGTCCATTGCCTGGTTGAACAGTCCCTCGAGTGCCGGCCCCGCGAGTGCAAGCAGTGCGGCGACGAGAACGGCCGACATCAAGGTGATCATCACCCATCCCGGCACGTCCCCGCGCTCATGGTGGTCCCGGTCAGGGGAACTCCGGTATGTTCGTCCCGCCGGGGCCGCGGGCCGCCGAAGGAGCGTGCTCAAGATGAAGATCGACAACGCCGTGCGGATACCGATGAATTTCACTGTGTCCCCTTTGTGTTTGTGGTCGGAGCTTTGTCCGCCCGTGGTCCTGTTCCTGCCGCTGTTTGGCCCGAGCTGTTTTTATCCGGGTTGTTTCCACCTACAGTCCGAGGCTGATGGCAGCCAGACCAGGGAACACGGCAAAGACGACCGTGAGCGGTAATACGCCAAAGACCAACGGCACCATCATTCCGATTTCCTTTTTTCCGGCCGATTCCATCAGCTCGCGTTTCGCGGTGTCCCTGACATCCTGCGCCTGCGCCCTCAGCACGTCGGCCAGCGGCGTACCGCGTTCGACGGCCACGATCATGCCATCCACGAATCGGATCAGCGGTCCCAGATCCGTCCTGGCTGAGAACTCCTGCAGGGCGTCGACCAGCGGAGTTCCCGCTCTGGTCTCGGCGAGAACGCGGGTGAATTCCTTCGACAACTCGCCCCGCGCGGTGCGGCAAACCCGATCCAGGGCGCCGGTGGCGCTCTCGCCCGCGCTGACGGCGAGCGCCATGAGTTCGGCGATGCTGGGGAATTCCGCCACCATGCGGGCTTCCCGCCTCTTGATCTGCACGGACAGCACGTAGTCCCTCAGCAGGTAGCCGCCGCCGGCACCGCCCAGGACGATCGCTACAGCAGCAGTGGGGCTGAACCGCCCGGAGGCGCCTGCAACCACCACCGCGCCGACAGCCAGGACAAAGCCGGTCGCGCCCCACAGCAGCTGTTCCGCCCGGAAGTCAACCGGCGGCTTGTTGGTCCCGGCCCGGGCCAGCCGGCGCGTCAAGGCCGAGGTGCCGGGGTTGATCCTGCCCAGTGAGGCGAGTGCGTCACGGAGTACAGGCCGCAGAATCCGCTCAAGTGGACCGAACGGCGTGACATTTCGCGGGACCTGCCGCAGGAGCCGCGATTCCAGGTTATGTGACTTCAACTGGGGCCCGATGCGCTCGGTGAAAGTGGTGGGCCGCATGAACGGCAGCCTCACGAGGACGAGCCAGAGTCCGGCGCCGAGGACCACTCCGCAAGCTGCGGCGGCGGCCATGAGCCCGCTCATCGCAGGACCCTCGCATCTTCCGGAAGCGCCCCGATACGAAGCATGACGGCATAGGAGATGAGGGAGACTGCGAGACCGCCCATCAGTACGCCGGCTCCGGCCGGCGTGTTGTACGCCGCGACGGCCTCAGGTCTGCTCGCCAACAGCACGAGCACGATCCACGGCGCGGCGACCGCGAGGCGGGCTGCATTGACTGTCCAGGACTGCCGGGCCTCCAATTCGCTGCGGGTGCGGGCGCTCTCCCTCAGGAATTCGGCAAGCGTTCCCAGCAGGCGGCCCAGGTCTGAGCCGCCCACTTCGCGGGTCAGCCGGAGGGCCTCGACAATTCTGTCCGCCACAGGGTCTGCCAGACGATCCTTCAGCCTGGTCAGCGACGGATCGAACTGGCCTCCCGAACGGTAATCGGAACCGAAGTCGCGGAATACGGGCCGGAGCTCCAGAGGGCCGTTGTCTCCGAGCTGGATGAGAGCCTCGGGCAACGACAGGCCGGCGCGGATGGCGGATCGCAGATGGTCAACGACGTCAGGCCAGAGCTGACGCAGGACGGCAGTACGTTTCCGGGCGCGCCAGCGAACGACGGCCAACGGCAACCAGGCGCCGAACAAGCCGAAGCAGCCCGAGATCGGCCAGGACCGGGTCAGCGCGAAGAAGACGATGATCGTAAAAGCTCCGACACCGAGACAGCTTGCCACCAGACCCGGTCCGGTGACCTTCTCGATCCCCGCCGTCAGCAAGAGATCCTCCAGCCGGCGGATGCGGGGGGCACGCTCGGCCGGTGGCGGCTGCTCCCAGGCGGACCACCAGATCAGCAGGAGCCCTGCGCCCGCGAGCACGCCCAGCAGCGGCGCCATCAGCGAGGCTCCAGCAACGCGGCGACGTCGTACCCGGACCGCGCGAATTTCTCCACCGCGGGCATGGAATTGGCTTTCGGCTGAAGCTGTCCGTCGGCCAGGGCAAACACCATGGAGGATTCAATGATGCCGTTTTCGACTCTGCGTCCGAGCGAAAGGATCTCCGTTACCTGCCGGCGGCCGTTGGCGTGCCTGCTGCAGTGCACCACCAGGTCGATACACGAGGCCACGGTGGGAACGACGAAAGCGCTGGAAATGTTCTCCCCGGCCAGCAACGGGAGCGTACACAGCTTCGTCACGGCGTCGTGGGCGGAATTGGCATGGATCGTGCACATCCCGGGCAGCCCGGAATTCAAGGCAATGAGCATGTCGAGGCTTTCGGCCTCCCTGACTTCGCCGACCACCAGCCGGTCCGGCCGCATGCGCAGGGCTTCCTTGACGAGCCGGCGCAGGGGAATCTCGCCTTCCCCCTCCAGGTTCGGTTGCCGGCACTGCAGACCCACAACGTCGCGAAGCGGAAACTGCAGTTCGAAGATTTCCTCCACCGTAATGACCCGCTCACGGGTGCCGATCCCGGCGGCGAGGCAGTTCAGCATCGTGGTCTTGCCTGCCTGGGTCGCGCCGGACACCAGGATGTTCAGGCCGCTGGCCACCGCCGCACCGAGAAAACGTGCCGCCTGCGGCGTGAGTGTTCCCAGCTCCACCAGGTGCTCGAGCCTGCTGGCTTTGACAATGAACTTGCGGATGTTAACGGCCCAGTACCGCCGGGTGATGTCCGGAATCACGACGTGGAGCCGCGATCCATCGGGAAGGGCGGCATCAACGAAGGGCGAGGACAGGTCGAGGCGCCGCCCCGAACTCTTAAGCATCCGCTCGACCAGGTCCCGGACCTGCTGGTCCGTGAGGGAGACGGAGGTAAGCTCCGATTCGCCGTTGCGGGCCACATAGACCTCATGCGGTGCGTTGAGCCAGACCTCCTCGATTCCGGGATCGTCCAGCAGCGGCTGCAACGCGCCGAAGCCAGCCACGGCGTCGAAGACGAATCGTCTGGCCGGTTCCAGCGGGCCGATCGGCGGCAACGGCGCCAGCAATGCCCGCTCGTCGTAATCGCTGACGGCCGCCTCCACGAGACGCCGGACTTCCCCGGCCTGCCGCAGCGGGTCCAGTCCGCGGCGTCTGATCAGCTCGCGGACTTCGTCCTCAACAATGCGTACAGCCTCCATGCGGGCCCCCAATAGGACTGCCAGCCTGCCGCAGAGGCAGGGCAATTGGGTTAAAACTAGGGGAGGGTCCGGCGTTGTACAAGGTTGCAGCATGCTGTGTGGAAAACTCATGGGGACCCGGTTTGTCGCAGAACGGCGCTTTGGCAATTCCAAGTAGTCTTATCTGTGGCGGATCGGGGGTCCGCCGTGTGCTGGCGTCGCCGAGTAGGGCGGACGCCGCGACCGAAAGGCTTTTTTCATTGAAACACCGCGGCATCAGGTCCCTGGCAGCGCTCGCCGCAGCCTCAGCAGTACTGGTGGCCTGCTCCCCGGCCTCGGACGGAAGCCAGATCCGTGGCTCCATCACAGCCGTCGGGACCGGGATCCAGAGCGCGGCCATCGCCGCCTGGCGCAACGGCTGGGTCAAGGACTTCCCGGACACCTCCCTGAGCTTCTCGCCGGACGGCGCCAGCGTCGGCATCAAGGCCCTCCAGGCCGGGCAGGCGCACTTTGCTGCCGTCGACGGTCCGCTGAGCGCCGCCGACGCCGAGGCGGCCAGGCAGTCCTGCGGCCCCGACGGAGCCTTCTCGGTGCCCGTCGCCGTCGTGCCGGTCGGCGTCGCCTTCAACCTGCCCTTGGTCAAGAACCTCAAGCTCTCCCCCGACGTCCTCGCCGCCATCTACTCCGGCGACATCACCGCCTGGGACGACGCCGAGATCGAACGCCTCAACCCGGAGGCCGACCTGCCGGACACGGAAATCGTTCCGCTCCGGGCCGCCGAAAAGTCGGCGCTGACCGCCGCCACCACGGCCTACCTCCAGCGCGGCGGCTGGGAAGACGCCGGGAACACCTGGCCCGAGTCGACCGCCGGCGAAGAGGTCCCCCGCTACACCGACCTCGGCAATGAGGTCGACGACACCGCCGGCTCGATCGCCTTCATGGACAAGGCCGCCATCGGGACCCGCTTCGACACGGCCCTGCTGGACTTCGGCCGGGGCTTCGTCCGGATCAACGAAGACACCCTGGGCCTGTCCATTGCAGCCGGCTCCACGGCCACCGGCCCCGGGGGAAGCGTGGTGTTCACCACCCCGGAGGCGCCGGCACCAGGCTACGGCCTCACCACCGTGACGTACCAGGCCTTCTGCAGCGAATACCAGAACGAGCCGCTGGCCCGGCTCGTCCGCTCCTGGGGCGAATTCGTCCTCGGCGACGGCGGCCAGGGGAACTCGAGCTACTTCGCCGGGGTCTCGACCCCAGGCAAGGACGCATTGGAGCAATCCAGGCGCCGGATCGCAGAAATCACGGCGGCCCGATGAGCCGCCAGACCAGGCTGTTCGGACGCCGGCCGGCAGCAGCGCAACGAAAGGCCGCCATGACACGGATCATTCCGGGATCCCCCGCCGACCAGACGCAGCGCACGCGTTCCGCCGCGGGCATCTTCGGCCGGATCTTCCTCCTGCTCTCGGCCGTCACGGTGCTCTGGTCCCTCGCCACGCCCCTCATGGCCTACCCCGACGAACCCGTCCACACGGTCAAGGCCGCAGCCGTGGCGAGGGGACAGATCCTGCCGGCTCCGGGAACCTCGTTCGGCCACGGGGTGCACGTCCAGGTGCCCTCCTACATCGCCAACCTGCAGGCGCAGACCTGTTTCACCTTCCAGCGCGAGAAAACCGCCGAGTGCGCCCCGGACGTCGCCGCCGATGACAACTACCTGACCCTCGGAGTGACCTCCGCCGGACTCTACAACCCCATGTACTACTGGATCGTCGGGTTCCCCAGCCTTGTCATGTCCGGCGCGCCGGCGATCTTTGCGATGCGGATCTTCAGCGCACTCATTTCGGCGGCGTTCTACGCGGCCGGCTTTACCGCCCTGAGCCGCCTGCGGCACCCCAAGTGGCCGATTGCCGCCGCCGCAGTGGCGATGACCCCCATGGTCTTCTTCCTCTCCAGCGGCATCAACCCCAACTCGCTGGAAGTCGCGGCCACCATGGCCGCGTTCTGCGGGTTCCTCGTGGTGCTGGAGAACTCCGGCCAGCTCAGGGTGGTCCGGCCCGCTGTCATTGCGGTGGCGGTCTCCTGCGCGGCGCTGGCCAATACCCGCAGCGTCTCCCTCGTCTGGCTGCTCTGCGCCTTCATCGTCGCGGGCCTCTGTTACCGCTGGAATGACTTCACCGCGCTGTTCCGCAACAAGGCAGTGGTCCTCGCGATTGCACTGGCTGCGGTGGGCGTGGCCCTGGGCCTGGTCTGGAACGTGCTCATGCTCAACGCGCCGCCTTCGGCCGGAGAGGCGCCGACGGGCATCTCCAACGCGACGGGCGAAATCCGCCCCTACAACGCCTTCCTGACCATGCTGGACCGCAGCTTCGACTACGTGGCCCAATACATCGGCGTGATGGGCTGGCTCGAGTCAGCCCTCCCCCAGGCCGTCTACATGTTCTGGAGCATGCTGCTGGTCCTGGTCCTGCTGCTGGTCTTCCTGGTCCGTCATTGGCGCCTACAGATGGCGTTCCTGGCCGCCGTCGCCATGCTGGTCCTGGTTCCCGCCGTCATGCAGGCGGCCCTGGTGTCCAGCGTCGGCTTCATCTGGCAGGGCCGCTACAGCATGCCGCTGTTCCTGATCGCCGTCATCGCCGCCGGCATGTGTTTCCGGTTCCGGCGCTTCCCGCGGGGCCGGTCCTCGGAGTCGCTGGCACGGCTTCTGCTGGTGGCCGCCATCGTGGCCCACGTGTACGGCTTCCTCTACGTCCTCCGCCGTTATGTGGTCGGCATTCCCGATGCCGGCAACTGGCAGACCATGATCACCGTTCCCGGCTGGCAGCCGCCGGGAAGCTGGGAGGTCCTGACCCTGGCCTACGCCGCCGCGGTGATCGTCGCGGCCGTCATGCTCTTCGGCTACCTCTATCCCGGCCGGACGTTCGTCCGGGTCCCGGCAGTATTGTCGCGGTTCCGCCGTCCGCGCTTCCGCCCGTCCCGGGCGCTCCGGAGCTGAACGGCCCCCGCCAAATCACAGCCGTTGGCCCTGAGGGAACAAAAGAGACACAAAAAAGCAGTCCGGTCCACCGCGTGCGGTGGGCCGGACTGCTTTTTTGAGCGCCTGCTTCGAGGACCGCGGGCCCGCTAGGAGCCGAAGTACTCGTTCAGCCGCTCGGCCGCACTGGGAACAGGAAATCCGGTGGCTTTGATCTTGCTCAGGTCCAGGCCGCTGTTCAGCGGGCGGGGTGAGACGGACTTGCCCTTGAAGTACTCCTCGGTACTGACGCCGGTCACGGCGGCGCGCGGCTTGCCCGAGAGCTCGTAGACGTCCGCGGCGATGTCCGCCCAGGACTGCGGCTCGCCGTCGTTGCTCAGGTTGTAGACGCCGTACTCCGCGCCGGTCGCCAGCAGGTGGCGGATGGCGGCCGCGATGTCCTCCGTGAAGGTCAGGCGCCCGATCTGGTCGTCGACGACGGACGGTTCGATCCCGCGTTCCGCAAGCGAAGCCATGGTCCGGACGAAGTTGTTGCCCTCCCCGATCACCCAGCTGGTCCGCACGATGTAATGCCGGGGAACAACGCTGACGACGGCGTCGCCCGCCGCCTTGGTCTGGCCGTACACGCCGAGAGGCGCGACAGGTTCGGTTTCCGGATGCGTGCCGCGGGTTCCGTCGAAGACGTAGTCGGACGAGACGTGGACAAGCGTCAGGTCGTGCTCGACGGCGGTGCGGGCCAGCCGCGCCACGGCGGTGACGTTGACGGCCCAGGCCGCGGCCCGGCCTTCGGGCGACTCCGCCGCGTCCACGGCGGTGTAGGCCGCCGCATTGATGACCGTCGAGTAGTTCTTCCAGTTCCGCGCGGCGAAGGAATCCTCGCTGGCCAGGTCGAACCCGCTCCGGCCGGCGAACTCGACGGAAGCGTCGCCGTCGTACAGTTTCCGCAGCGCCTTGCCGAGCTGGCCGTCCGCGCCGACCACCAGGGTCTTCTTAGCCGGCATCGGGACAACGTCCGCCAGGCGGGGGTGCGCCTTGTCCTTGTCGGACAGCTCGGCCTGCTCCAGCGGGATCGGCCAGGCGATCGCCGCGGTCTCGTCGGCGAGGTTCAGGAAGGTGTACTGGCCCTGCGCGTCGGCGGACCAGTGGTCATTGACCAGATAGGTGTAGGCGGTGGTGTCCGCCAGCGTCTGGAACGCGTTGCCCACGCCCCGGGGAATGAAGATGGCCTGGCTGGGATCCAGCTCGGCGGTGAAGACTGCACCGAACGAGGGGCCCTCGCGCAGGTCCACCCAGGCGCCGAAAATCCGTCCGGTGGCGACCGAAATGAATTTGTCCCAGGGTTCGGCGTGGATTCCGCGGGTGGTCCCGGCCTTTTCGTTGAACGAGATGTTGTTCTGCACCGGGCGGAAATCCGGCAGGCCGAGCGCCACCATCTTTTCCCGCTGCCAGTTCTCCTTGAACCAGCCCCGGTTGTCGCCGTGGACGGGCAGGTCATAGAGGACGACGCCGGGAATGGGGGTTTCGTGCGCGGTGAGCTTTTTCGAGAACTCGATCGACATCGTCTACTGGCCCTGTTCCGTGTACTTGGCTTCCGTGGCGGCCTTCTGCGGGCGCCACCAGTCCTCGTTGTTCCGGTACCAGGCGATGGTGTCCTCGATGCCGGCGTCGAAGTTGGAGAACCGGGGCTCCCAGCCGAGCTCCTCGCGGAGCTTCGTGGAGTCGATCGCGTAGCGCATGTCGTGGCCCGGGCGGTCCACCACGTGGTCGTAGGCGTCCGGGGCCTGGCCCATGTGCTTGAGGATCAGTTCGACGACGTCCTTGTTGTTCTTCTCGCCGTCGGCGCCGATCAGGTAGGTCTCGCCGATCCGGCCCTTGTCGATGATCGCCAGGACGGCGGAGGAGTGGTCGTTGGCGTGGATCCAGTCGCGGACGTTCTCGCCCTTGCCGTAGAGCTTGGGCCGGATCCCGTCGATCACGTTGGTGATCTGGCGCGGGATGAACTTCTCCACGTGCTGGTAGGGCCCGTAGTTGTTCGAGCAGTTGCTGATCGTCGCCTGCAGGCCGAAGGAACGTACCCAGGCGCGGACCAGCAGGTCCGAGCCGGCCTTGGTGGAGGAATACGGACTGGACGGGTTGTACGGGGTGTCCTCGGTGAAGCGCTCCGGATCGTCCAGCTCGAGGTCGCCGTAGACCTCGTCGGTGGAGATGTGGTGGAAGCGCTTGTTGTGCTTCCGGGCAGCCTCGATGAGCGTGTACGTGCCGATGATGTTCGTGTCCAGGAACGGGCGCGGATCGTCCAGCGAGTTGTCGTTGTGGGATTCCGCGGCGTAGTGGACCACAACGTCCGCGTCGGCGACCAGTCGGTCCACGACGCCGGCGTCGCAGATGTCGCCCTCGACCAGCCGGAAGCGGTCCGCGGGAAGGCCGGTCAAGGACTCCACATTGCCGGCGTAGGTGAGCTTGTCCAGGACGGTGACCTGATGGTCCGTGTTCGCCAGGACGTAGTGGACAAAATTGGAACCGATGAAGCCGGCGCCGCCGGTGACGAGGAGTTTCTGCATCAAGCCAGCTTACCGGGCTGGCGAAAACCGTCCCATTCGCCGTCCGACACACCTCCTGCAACACCGGCCACACTGGTAACGCTGGAAGCAATTAGGTACTCTTTCCCCACATACGGGGGTGATCTTGACCTCTGTCCAGATCCGTCCGGAGTAATCGTGATGCTAACCACCTCCTCCAGATTGCGCGCCACGGCGGCTCTCTCCCTTCCTGTTGTCCTGGCGTTGGCCCTGGCTCATCCCGCCTACGCGGACACCAAACCCACCCCATCCCCCGCCGCTGCGGTCAGCACTCCTGACCCGGCGGCCACCAAGTCCGTGCCGGGCACGCCGGAGCCCGTTACGCCTGCCCGGACCCCGGCACCAACCGAAGCCGCTCCTGTTCCGGTTGCTTCAGCGGCGCCGGCCGCCCCCGCACCGGCTGCGGCGGCGGAGGCAGCAGCGGCTCAGGCCGCACCCGAGCAGGGCCAGGCGCGCATGGGCAGGGCAGGGCTCAACCCGGCTTCCGGCTCGGCGGCCCAGCCCGTTACCGAACAGCTGAACGCGGCGCAGGCCACCGAGCCCTGGGTCTCCGAACAGCCCTTCGCCACCCGGGGACGACCTCTGGGCCTGGACGTCAGCTCCTGGCAGGGCAGCGTGAACTGGCCCAGCGTCAAGGCCAACGGTGCCCGCTTCGCCTACATCAAGGCCACCGAAGGGACCGGCTACCGGAGCCCCCAGTTCGGAGCGCAATACTCCGGGGCGGCGTCCGTCGGACTGCTGCGCGGGGCGTACCATTTCGGCCGGCCGGATGGTGCCAGCGGGGCAGCCCAGGCCACCTACTTCGTCAACAACGGCGGCGGCTGGTCGGCCGACGGCATCACCATGCCGCCCGTCCTGGACATCGAGGACAACCCGTACGCGGGCCTCAACCGGTGCTACGGGAAGACGCCCGGACAGCTCGCAACCTGGGTCAGGGACTTCACCCGGACCGTCTACCGGATGACCAACAAACAGGCCATGATCTACACGAGCTACTACTTCTGGCGCGACTGCCTGGGCAACACCAGCGAATTCAGCCAGACGAACCCGCTCTGGCTCGCGTCCTACTACACCAGCTCACCCCTGGTACCCGGCGGCTGGCCAACGTACACGGCCTGGCAGTACGCGAATGACTACGCCAATGCCGCCCAGACGGTCAAGGCCACGTTCCCCGGCGACCAGAACGTCTTCAATGGCTCCATCGACCAGTTGCGGAAACTCGCCTCCACGCCGGACAACTATCCGATCGGCCTGATCCCGGGAGCCACGCTGCTCACCGGCAAGTGGGGCGGTGACGGCAGGTCCTACACCGGCTGGTTCAAGGACGGCTTCTGGTGCCTCCAGATGCCGCTGGCCCCCCGGCGCTGCTTCGGCTACGGCAACCCGGGCGACCAGCCCGTCGTCGGCGACTGGAACGGCGACGGCAGGGCCGGAATCGGCATCTTCCGGAACGGCATGTGGTGGCTGGTTGATGACCTCAACACCATGGCCATCAGCAAGGTCGTGGCCTTCGGCGTCGGCTCCGACAAACCGCTGGTCGGCGACTGGAACGGCGCGGGCCGCGACAGCATCGGCATCTGGCGGAACTCCAGCTTCCAGGTCAGCTACAACATCGACCGGCCGGTGGTCAACGCGTTTACCGGCTTCGGGATCCCCTCGGACACGCCGATCATCGGCGACTGGGACGGGAATGGACGGGCCAGCATCGGCGTCTGGCGCAATGGTGAGTGGTGGCTCAGCAACCGCATCACGTCCCCCGTCGTGTCGCACTTCATCGCCTTCGGCGTGGGCACCGACCGCCCCGTCACCGGCGACTGGAACGGCGACAAACTGACCACCGTCGGCATCGTGCGGGGGAACAGCTGGCAGCTGACCAACAGCCTGGCCAGGCGGACCGTGGATATTTCCTACTTCTGATCCGCCGGTGACCTGCCGGTCCCGCCCCCGGGGGAATTCAGGAGCCGGCCGCCGCGCGGAGCCTCCGGCGGGCCTCGGCCATGAGCCGCAGGAGGACCACGCGGGCGGACAGAATGACGCGGAGCGAGCGCCAGCCGCGCGGGGTGGCGTTGGTGTCATGCAGCCGCCGCAGCAGGGTTGACCGGTCCAGATGCGCGATCGACCCGGCGGAGTTGCCGAGGATGGCAAGCCACAGGTCGTGGGACTCGGTGAGATAGCCGGGCACCGGGGCGAAGCTGCCGAGGACTTCCCGGCGGAAGGCCATTCCGCAGCCGTAATAGGCGCGGTAGCCGACCAGGATGCCCCACAGATTGGCCCGGTGGCGGCCGCTGTCCGCTGCCCGGAGCCGCGGGATCCCGGGCCGTGCGCCGCCGCCGAGCACATCGAAGTTGCTCGCCACGACGGCGTGGGTTTCCAGCGCCGCCAGCATGGCCTCCAGCCGGCCCTCGACCCAGACATCGTCCTGGTCGGCCAGGAAGATCGCTCCGCCCCGGCTGGCCAGGACTGCCTGCTCGAAGGACCGCACGTAGCCCTGGTTGGCGCCGGCCCGGATCAGGCGGATCCTGGGGTCGGCCACGCGCCGGATCCGCGCCACCGTGTCATCGGTGGATGCGTCGTCCACGATCACGATCTCATCCTCGGGGCCCAGCTGCGCCAGGATCGATTCGAGCTGCTCCTCGACGTACTGCGAGCCGTTGTACGTTGCCATGCAGATGCTGGCCCGGAGCGGGCTTTCGGCCTGCTGGTTCTGATCTTTCATGGCCTCGGGTTTCTCGTTGTCGGCGGGTGCGCTCCGCCGCGGCGGGCGGCGGATCAGGTCATCTGCACCATCCTAGGTGACCCCCGTCGGGGCCCGGGAATCCCGTAGGATCGGGGGACGATGTTACTGAACCAAGGATTCCGGCGCGAATGAAAACCGTACTGCTTCGACTTTCCGGGTTCACGGTTTTGCCCCTGCTGTCCTTGATCACGCCCCTCCTGCTCCTCCCCGTGGTCTCAAACGTCGTCGGCGGGGCAGGGATCTCCAGCGTGATCTCGGGACAGGCAATCGGCACCTTCGCCGCCACGGTCCTGATGTGGGGCTGGAATGTGGACGGGCCCGTTGCCGTCGCCCGGGCGGCCGGCGCCGGGGAGCGGGCCGCCGTCTATCTGCGCAGCGTCCGGACCCGGCTGGTCCTGTTTGCCGTCACCCTGCCGGCCGCCGCCGCGGTAGCGGCACTGGTTGCCGTCCCCGGTTTCCGCTGGCAGGCCGTCGCGATGGCCTGGGCCGTCGCCATCGCCGGGATGTCACCCGCCTGGTTCTGCATCGGCCTGGGGCAGCCGAAGCTGCTCGCCCTCTACGACACCGTTCCCCGGTTTGTGGCCACCGCCCTCGCGGTCCCGCTGCTGTTGCTCAGCAACCAGCTTTGGTACTACACAGGTCTGATGGCGGCCACCGGCGTCGCGTCCCTCGTGATGTTCCACCGGGCCTTTTCCCCCGGCGGCAGCTGGCTGCCCCGGGACCTGCGCGGAACCTTCCGGGAGCTTGCGGCGCAGGGCCGGACCGCGGGCATCAGCCTTGCGGGCAACGCCTATGCGTCCACCCCCACGCCGATTGCCACGGCCACCACCGCGCCGGCAGCCTCCGGGAGCCTGGCGACGGCGGACACGCTCTACCGCTTCGGGCTGTTCACCGTCGTGGCCCTCGGCAACGCCTTCCAGGGATGGACGATCGAACGGGGCGTTTCCGGGCGCCGGCGCCGTCATCTCGCCGCCATCTGGGCCCATGCCGGGCTCGGCGTCCTCGGCGCGGCGATCCTGACCGCGGCCGGACCGTTCGTCAGCAGTTTCCTGTTCGCGGGCAAGGCGCAGGCAACCACCGAGCTGTGCTTCTACTACGGGCTCGCCTTTCTCTTCCTCAGCGCCAGCACCCCGTTCATCCGCAACCTGCTGATCCCGGCAGGCCAGCAGAAGCTGGTGCTGCGCTGGACCCTCATTTCCGCCGCCTTCGGCATCGCCGTCATGATCTGGGCAGGCGCCGCTGGCAACGCCCCCGGCATAGCCCTGGGCATGGCCCTCAGCGAGGCCATTCTCTTTGGAACCCTGCTGATCCCGGGGTCGAAGCTGCTCGTAAAAGAAAGCAGAGAATCCGTTGACGCTGAATGACCCCACCCCGACAGTCGTGGCCGTCGTCGCCGCCTACCGGCCGGACCCGTCCCTGGCCGGCACCGTCCGGTCCCTCCTCGAGCAGGTGTCCCACGTCGTCGTCGTCGACGACGGGTCCCCGGCCGGCTCCGAAGAGGTGCTGGCAGCATTGGCCGACGCCGGCGCAACCGTCGTCCGGCAGTCGGAGAACACCGGCATCGCCGCCGCCCTGAACGCCGGCGTCGCGGCCGCAAGGTCCCGGTGGAATCCCGATTTCTTCCTCACCCTGGACCAGGATTCCCAGCCGGCGGACGACTACGTCCGGCGCGGCCTGACCGGCTTCGCCCGGGCAACGTCGGCCGGAATCGCGGTCGGATTCGTCACCGCCGCCTCTTACAGCGGCCATCCCATCCCGGTGCTGCACAGGCACGGCGAGTTCGTGCATGCCTTCGATCCGATGCAGTCCGGCTTCCTGATCCCCCGCTCCACGGTGGAAAATGTCGGGCCGTTCGAAGAGGACCTGTTCATCGACGGCGTCGACTCGGAATTCACCATGCGCACGCGCACCGCGGGCCTCGCGGTCCTGGTCGGGGCGGGCTGCGACATGGTCCACGACCTGGGCCAGCGCCAGCCCGGACGGCTCTTCGGCCGGCCGCTGAAGATCCTGGGGCGCGACATCTCCTACAACTACCACTCCCCCAGCCGGGTCTATTACATCGCCCGGAACGGCACCCTGCTGACCCGGCGCTATCTGCTGAAGGACCCCCGCTGGGTGCTGCGGCGCCTGCTCGAGGAATGCAAAGCGCACCTCCTCCGGTTCGCGTTCAGCTCCGGACGGGCGGGCCTCCTCAAAGCCGCCGCTGCCGGATTCAGAGACGCCCTCCGCGGCACCACCGGGCGCATCCCTGCTGACCTGGAGCGGCGCCTGCGGTGACACCCGCGGTGAACGGCGCGACCCGGGACGGCGGCTGCCACCGGGGCACCCTTAGGCAATTGATATAGTTTGGACAATATGGAACCCCTACCCTCACCGCGCGTTCTGGTCATCATGCCTGCCTGGAATGAAGGCGACGTCGTCGGCAGCACGGTGCGGGAGGTCCTCGACACGAACGCCCGGTACGACGTGCTGGTCGTCAACGACGGTTCCACGGACTCGACGGCGGAGCAGGCCGCGGCCGCCGGTGCAACCGTACTGAACCTGCCCTTCAACCTCGGCGTCGGGGGTGCCATGCGGGCCGGATTCAAGTACGCCCGCCGCCTCGGCTACGTCCAGGTGATCCAGGTCGACTCCGACGGCCAGCACGATCCCCGGAATATCGACGAAGTACTTGCCGGCCTGCAGCACGCGGACATCTCCATCGGTGCCCGCTTCGCTGACCGCGGGGCATACAAGGTCACCGGGCCCCGCAAGTGGGCCATGCAGCTGCTCGCCAAAGTCATCTCCTCCCTTGCCAAAACCAGGCTGACGGATGTCACCAGCGGGTTCCGGGCCGCCAACGAGCGGGCCGTCGCCCAGTACCTCGACCACTATCCGGCCGAATACCTGGGGGACACCATCGACTCGCTCGTCGTGGCGATCCGCTCCGGCTGCACCGTCACCCAGGTTCCGGTGGAAATGCGCGCGCGCCAGGGCGGCAAGCCGAGCCACAACCCGCTCAAGGCCGCAATCTACCTTGGAAGGTCCGTGTTCGCGCTGCTCTTCGCCCTGACCAGAAAACCCACCCGGCTTACCGTCCCGGCAACCCAGCACACAGGAGCCTAGGGATGGGAAATTTCGCCGCCTTCCTGCTCGCGCTCGTCATCGTGGCCCTGGTCATCGAGATGCTCCGGCGCAAGAAGCTCCGGGAGAAGTACGCCGTGCTCTGGCTGGTTGTCGGCGTGGCCACCCTGGTCCTCGCCGCCTTTCCGCGGCTGCTGAACATCGTCGCCGAATACGTGGGCGTGCAGGTCCCCTCCAACCTGCTCTTCGCCCTGAGCATCCTGATGCTGCTCGGCGTCTGCCTGCACCTGTCCTGGGAGATCTCGGTCGTTGAGGACGAAACCCGGACCCTCGCGGAGGAAGTGGCCATTCTCCGGACCCAGCTCGAAGCCCTGGAGCGCCGCGCCAGCGTGTCCTCCCTGAGCGCGGCCGGCCCGGAACCCCGTTCCGGATGCCCCGCCCCTGCACCGACCACCGACCGTCCCACTGAAAGCTCGGATTCCTAGATGCCCCTCGATATTTTCATCCCCTACTGGGGCGACCCCGGTTACATGAAGGAAACCGTCGAAAGTGTCCTGTCCCAGGAGAACGGGGACTGGCTGCTGACCGTCGTCGACGACGCCTACCCCGGCCTGGAAATTTCCGAGTACCTTGCCGGAATCCAGGACGAACGCGTCACGTACATCCGCAAGGACGTCAACGCCGGCATCACGGAGAACTACCGCACCTGCGTGTCCATGGCCAGCCAGGAAGTCCTGGTGATCCTCGGCTGCGACGATGTCCTCCTGCCGAACTACGTCGACGTGATCCTGGCCGCCCACAAGCGGTTCCCGGACGCTGCCATCATCCAGCCCGGCGTGCAGGTCATTGACGAGAAGAGCCAGGTCGTGGCCACCCTGGCGGACTCCGTCAAGCAAAAGATCATCCGGCCCCGCGGGGGCGGCCATCAACTCATCTCGGGCGAGGCGATCGCGACGAACCTCATGCACGGGGACTGGCTGTACTGGCCTTCGCTCGCCTTCCGGACCGACAAGATCCGCGAAGTCGATTTCCGCGACGGTTTCCCGATCATCCAGGATCTCGCCCTCATCATGGACATGATCTACAAGGGCGACCAGCTGCTGGTTGAACCGGCCGTCTGCTTCCAGTACCGCCGGCACTCCAACAGTGCATCCTCCACAAAGCTGATCGACGGTTCACGGTTCGCCGGCGAACGCGAGTACTTCGCTGTCGCGGCCGCCCAGGCCGAGGACCTCGGCTGGCACCGGGCCGCCCGCTCCGCGAGGCTGAGGCTCACCTCCCGCGCCCATGCCGCCTCCCTGCTGCCCCAGGCGCTCCTGGCCCGCAATTCCACAGCCGTCAGCGCCCTCGTGCGCCACTCCTTCGGCAAGTAACCTCCCCCGCTACGAAAGGTCCGCTGTGACTGCTCCCGAAACCCCTGCCCGCCCCGGCGGGACCGTACTGGTCACCGGCGGCGCCGGCTTCATCGGCTGCGCCATTTCCGCGTCGCTCGCGGACGCCTTCGACCGCGTCGTGGTGGTGGACAGCCTGCACCCGCAGATCCACGCGACCGGTGAACGGCCCGCCGAACTCGATACCCGGGCCGAACTCATCGTGGCCGACGTGGCCGAAGCCGTGACCTGGGACCACGTGCTCGCCCAGCACTCCCCCGACGTCGTCATCCACCTGGCCGCCGAGACCGGAACGGGCCAGTCGCTGGAGGAATCGACGCGGCATACGCACGTCAACGTCGTCGGCACCTCCCAGCTGCTCGATGGCCTCAACCGCCACGGCAAGCTGCCGCGCCGGATCGTGCTCTCCTCCAGCCGCGCCGTTTACGGCGAGGGCGCGTGGAGGGACTCCAGCGGCAAACCGTTCTACCCGGGCCAGCGCACCAGTGCCACCCTGGACCAGGCGCAGTGGGACTTCCCCGGCGCGACCCCCCTGGCCATGAAAGCCTCCGAGACCTTTCCCGCGCCGGTCAGCGTCTACGGTGCCACGAAGCTGGCCCAGGAACACGTCCTGCAGGCGTGGGCGAAGTCCTACGGCGTCGAAACCGTGATTCTGCGGCTGCAGAACGTCTACGGTCCCGGCCAGTCCCTGATCAACCCGTACACCGGCATCATGAGCCTGTTCTGCCGGATGGCCATGGGCGGCAAGTCCATCCCGCTCTACGAGGATGGCGAGGTCCGCCGCGACTTCATCCTGATCGACGACGTCGCCGCCGCGATCGTCGCCGGCGCGGTCTCCCCCACCGTCCAGGGCGAGCCGATGGACATCGGCTCCGGTGAGTACCAGACCATCGGCACGGCCGCGCAGCTGATCGCGGCGCACTACCACGCGCCGGAGCCGCACGTGACCGGACAGTACCGCCAGGGCGACGTCCGCCACGCCTGGGCCGACATCACGGCAGCCAAGGAAGTCCTCGGCTGGACCCCGCAGTACAACCTTGCCCAGGGCATCGACCGCCTCGCGAACTGGATCGACGCCCAGCCCGGCGTCGAGCCTGCCTGACGGAAACGGATCCCAGCATGCCTGCGACTGCCGCCGTTGTTTCTCTTTTCAACCCCACCGACAGTGTGCTCGCGAACGCCGCGGCGCTGCTGGCCCAGGTTGACGCGGTCATCGTCGTCGACGACGGCAGCCCCCAGGATCCGGCCCCGATCCTGGCCAGGCTGGCCGAACAGGGCTGCCTCGTTGAGCGGCTGCCCCAGAATTCCGGCATCGCCGCGGCGCTGAACGCGGGCATCACGAAGGCCCTCACGGCCGGACCGAAGCCCGACTACGTCCTGACCATGGACCAGGACTCCCTGCTGGACGCCGGGTACGTGGACGCCCTGCTCTCCGCCGCAACGGCCGCGCAGCACGCCGGCGTCTCCGTGGGCATGGTGGCCCCAGGCTCCGTGCGGGGTATCCCGGTCCGCCGCGGGCCGGTCCGGAACGGCGTCCAGCTCGGCGGGGAGCCGATCCAGTCCGGACTGCTCATCCCGGTCCCGGTGCTCGAGCGGCTCGGCCTGTTCCAGAGCACCTTGTTCATCGACGGGGTGGACAGCGAGTTCTACCTCCGCTGCGAGGACCAGGGCCTCCGGACCGTCCTCGCCGCCGATGCGGCCCTGGACCACTCGCTGGGCAGCCAGTCCGCGGCCAGCGTGTTCGGCAAGGAACTGTTGCTCGGCACTAAGACGCTGAACGTCCGTACCGCCGCGGACTGGCGGTACTACTACCTGTTCCGGAACCGGCTCCTGCTGGCGCGGCAATACGCCCGGCGCTTCCCGCTCTGGACTGTCAAGGGATTCCTGGCCGACTACCGCCATCTGGCCCTCGTCACGCTCCTGGCCCCTGGCCGTCGTGTCCGCCTGGCCAACGCGGTGCGGGGCATCGCCGACGGTGTCCGCGGCATCTCCGGCCCGCGCCCTGAACGTTAGGTCCTGCGCGCTTTAGCCGCTCTTCTTGGCCCGCCGCATGACCGGCCGCTCAACGAACAGCCAGCTGGCGGCTGCCAGCGGGATGGTGCAGAGGGTCGCGGCCACGGTGAACCACCAGACGCCCCAGTGGTAGGCGCCGAAGACGGCCAGCAGCTGCTGGACCGGAAACGCGTAGATGTAGGCGCCATAAGAGATGTCATGGCGGGCCACGATGGCGGGCTGGGGCAGCCAGGTGGAGATCCACAGCAGACCGTAGGCGATGAAGGGCGCGGCCAGCTGTCCGCCGAACCCGTCCACGAAGAGGATGGACAGCGCGGCAACGCCGAGCGACGCCGGGCCGGCGATCCTGTGGATGCCGAACCGGTGGCTGAGCACCTGCACTACGGCGCCGCCCAGGAAGAAGGGGACGAGCCGGGCGGCGAGCTCAAAGTCCAGGTTCGACTGCAGATAGGGCTTGATCAGACCCACGTTGGCCCACACCAGGACACTTCCGGCGAAGGCGGCAATCACCGGCCAGGGGGTTTTCTTCATGATCGGCAGGAAGCCCATCAGCCCCACCAGCAGGTAGCACAGGAACTCGAAATAAAGGGTCCAGAGCGAGCCGTTCCAGGCGCCGGCGTACGGCACGCCGGCGGGTGTTCCGGCGATGTCGTAGCTGACGATCCGCAGCGACAGGTTCGCGAACACGGAGTTCAGCGGCGTTGTCGGGGTCTGCAGGAAGCCGCTCAGCGAGCCGTGCTGGAAGGCGTAGGCAACCGGGGCGAACACGAAGGCCATGACCAGCAGGCACACGATGAAGGCCGGGAAGATCCGGGCGACACGGTGGACCAGGTACGGGCCGATCCGGTTGCCGAAGCGGCTGGCCGTGATGAGGTACCCGCTGATGCCGAAGAACCCGGCCACCGCCCAGCCGCCGAGGTTTTCGCCGCGGAAACCCCAGCCCGCCCCGTCTCCGACGATGTGCCAGCTGTGGGCGAGCAGGACCGAGAACGCCAGCACAAGCCTGATCAGGTTCAGGCTGTTCCGCCGGGGATCCAGCCGGCTCCCGATGTCCGGGCTCGGAAGTGCTTTAGGTGTCAGTACGGCTGCGCTCAATCGCGGGCTTCCTTCATCAGTTGGTCCAGCCGTCAATTCTACCTTCTGGCCTTCTGCCGCCATGCCGGGGCGGTATTGGAAACCCCGCCGGGCGGGCCGGAGACCGGACGCCGGGCCGGCCGGGGCGTCCCCTGGTTTGCTGTCGCGGCCCCCGGTACGGGAGGATTGGGCCCATGCGTGGAATAATCTTGGCCGGCGGCACTGGATCCCGGCTTCACCCCATCACCCATGGGATCAGCAAGCAGCTCGTACCCGTCTATGACAAGCCGATGATCTATTACCCCTTGTCAACGCTGATCCTGGCCGGGATCCGGGACATCCTCATCATCACCACGCCCCATGATGCGGAGCAGTTCAAGCGGCTCCTGGGCGACGGATCCCAGTTCGGCGTGAACCTCACCTATATCCAGCAGCCCTCGCCGGACGGCCTGGCGCAGGCGTTTATCCTGGGGGCCGAGCACATCGGCAACGAGACCGTGTCGCTGGTCCTGGGCGACAACATCTTCTACGGCCAGGGCATGGGCACCCAGCTGCGCCGGCACGCCGACATCGACGGCGGCGCCGTCTTCGGCTACTGGGTGCGGGATCCCAAGGCCTACGGTGTCGTGGAATTCGACTCTGCAGGCAAGGCCCTCTCGCTCGAAGAGAAGCCCGAGAAGCCGCGCAGCCACTACGCCGTTCCCGGCCTGTACTTCTACGACAACGACGTCATCGAGATCGCAAAGAACCTCAAGCCCTCCCCGCGCGGCGAGCTTGAAATCACGGACGTCAACCGCACCTACCTGGAACGGGGCAAGCTGCAGGTCGAGATCCTGCCCCGCGGCACCGCGTGGCTGGACACCGGCACCTTTGACGACCTCAGCGACGCCTCCAACTTCATCCGCACGGTCGAAAACCGCCAGGGCCTGAAGATCGGGGCCCCCGAGGAGATCTCCTGGCGCCTTGGCTTCCTGAGTGACGACGAACTGCGCCAGCGCGCCGAACCCCTGGTCAAGAGCGGCTACGGGGCGTACCTGCTGGGGCTTCTCGACCAGACCATCTGACGTGTCCGCTTTCACCGCGCCGCCTGTTCGGCGCGCCGTGATTACCCTGCGGCCAAAATCGTGAGCTGGCTGCAAACGCTCCCCTTCGTGGCGGCAGCGGCCTTGTTCCTTCTGCTGCCCGGCGGTCTGGTTACGGTGGCCCTGGGCCTCCGGGGCCTGCCGGCGGCGGCCCTGGCCGCGCCCGTCACGGTCTCTATTGCGTCCGTGCTGGCCGTCCTGCTGCCGTTTGTGGGCCTCCCCTGGTCCGCTGCCGCCGTCCTGGCCGGCAGCATCCTCCTGACCGCCCTCGTCCTCGCGATACGGCGGGTCCACGAAGGGACCAGCCTGCGCAGTTCCTTCGCGGACCTGCTCGCCCGGACACGAACAGCCGGGGCAGAAGCAACCCGGAACCGAACGGGCGGCTGGGTTGCCGCGGCCTTTGTCGCGGGCGCCGCGCTGATCCTCGTCGAACTGGCCCTTGCGTTCATCACGCCGGAAAACCTCTCGCAGACGTTCGACAATGTGTTCCACCTCAACAGCGTGCGGTACATCCTCGACACCGGCAACGCCTCCTCGTTGACGATGTCGAAGATGACCAGTGGCGATGCAGCGCCCTATTTCTATCCCGCCGCCTGGCATGGCCTGGCCGCGGCCCTGATCCAACTGACCGGCCTTCCGATCACCGCGGCAGTCAACGTCCTGAATATGGCGGTCGCAGCACTGGTGTGGCCGCTGGGCTGCATGATGCTGACGCGGACGGTGGCAGGCAACCGGCCATTGGCCGTCGGAGCCGCCGGAATCCTGGCCGCGGCCTTTGCGGCGTTCCCGATCCTGCCCTTGGATTTCGGGGTCCTCTATCCGAACTTCCTGGCCATCAGCGTGCTGCCCGCCGCCCTGGCCAGCGTCGCGGTGCTGTTTCGGGTCGCACGCCACCTGCAATGGCCGCCCCTGCCCGGGTTCGCCTTGCCGTTGCTGATCATTCCGGGGCTTGCCCTGGCCCACCCCAACGGTTTCATGTCGCTCGTGATCCTCTCGGTGCCGATTGTGCTGCAGGCCTACGTCCGGAGTTATCTCGGGCCCAGCAACCAGCGTCGCGAGCACCGGACACAGTGGATTCTCGCGACGCTCGGCTTGGCCGCCGCGGCCGTGGCCCTGCCTGTGCTGTGGACGAACGCCCGCCCTCCGGAGGATGCCGCTTTCTGGCCCCCGCCGCAGACGCCCCGCGGGGCCGTCTTCGATATTGTCACGAACGGCGCCGTTGACCGTCCGGCAGCCGTCGGCGTCAGCGTCCTGATGCTGCTGGGGCTGTTCCTGTGCTGGCGGCGCGGCGGCAGGACCTGGATGCTCGCCGGCTTCGTCATCACGGCGGTGCTTTACGTCACCGTGTCCGGCACCCTGAAGGGCGATGTCCGCAGCGCGCTTACCGGTATCTGGTACAACGACAGCAACAGGATCGCCGCGCTGCTTCCGCTGACGGCGCTGCCGTTCGCCGCCGTCGCGGTCGATACCCTGGTGCTCTGGCTTCGCCGGACGACGGACAGGCTGGCAGGCTCACGGCGGGCCGGAACAGCGCGCCAGCCGGACGGGAACCGTGGCAGGCTTGCCTTCAGGATTATCAGCGGCCTGCTCGTGGCGGCGTTTATTGCCGCCCAGGTCCCCTCCATGCGGACCGCGATCGCGTCCGCCCAGAAGAACTACCGGGAGACGGACCACTCCCTGCTCATCACGGCCGCCGAGCAGCGCATCATCGACCGGCTGGATGGGATCGTGCCGGCGGACGCCACCATTGCCGTCAACCCGTGGACGGGGGGAGCGCTGGCCTACGCCCTGGCCCACCGGGAAACCACCGCCAAGCACATCCTCACCGCCAACACGGCCGACGTCGAGCTCCTGAACCGGAAGCTGCGCGACGCAGACCGCGATCCGGCCGTCTGTGCGGCCCTGGCCGCCACCGGCGTCCGGTACGTCCTGGACTTCGGCTCCAATGAAGTCCACTTCGGGAACCATCCGTTCCCCGGCCTCCAGAACCTCAACAACTCGCTCGCCGTGAGGCTCGTGCTGTCGGACGGCCCGGCCCGGCTGTATGAAGTGACTGCCTGCCGCTAGCAGAGTCCTGCCTCCGGATCAGCCGAGCGGGGCCAGTGCGGCCAGTTTGTCTTTCGGATTCGCAACCGCCGGAGCGTCCGCCGGACGGGCCAGGGTGACCCGCACGACAGTCAGGCCGTCCAACACTTCGAGGACGTATTCGGTGGTGTCGGTGAGGCGGTTGAGTGAGTACCAGGCTTTGCTGCCCAGTCCGGGAACCGGCTCGGGCGACATCATCAGCCGCGGCAGCCCCAGCTGGTCGAGAACGGACTGGTCCCTGGCGGTCGTGGTGGCCACGATCAAGGAATTCCCCGGGTCGGCGGCCTGCCCGGACCCGGCCGGAGCCAGCGCGAACGTGCAGTCGAGCTGGACGAGTCCGTCCCTCGACGATGCCGCCACGTCGGCCGGCTGCGCGCCCTGGCCGGCATCTCCGAGCACGCGCTGGATCTCTGCTACTGAAGGGCGCGTGCAGTCGTCCCCGGCCGACGGCAGCACCGTGCGGCCGTCGTGGGTGAGCGGCTCGCTGCCCGGGGCGACACCGGACGTCCCGGTCGGCGTCGGGGCCGACGTCGGAGCCGACGCTGTTGCGTCCGGCGCCGGACCCGGCGCGGCCGTGCAGGCGCCCAGGAAAAGGCTGCCTAGCAGCACCATCTGGCAGGCTCCGGCGGCGGCCCGGCGGCCGTGGCTAGTTGAAGATGTCATAAGCGACTCCCATGACGAAGCGGTCTCCGGGATTCGCGGTTCGCAGGTACTGCAGGAGGTCGCCGTCGTTGAGCGAGATGCAACCCCACGTCGGGACGTTGTTCCCGTGCAGGAAGATGGCGAAACCTGCGTTCATCCTGATCGGCGCATCCGGTGGCCGGTTGTAGTTGATGACGACACCCTGGCGATAGTCGCGGGACGGGCGTGTTGCGAAGTACCACATGTTCTCGTCCGGGAAGACGTCGGCGCTGGACTCGAAATACTTATTATAGTTTCCGTTCAGCTGCCCGCCCCAGCGCGAGTAGGGATTGAGCTTGCGGTAGGCCAGCGCGGTCCCCGGGTTGCCTAGCCCGAAGGCTTCCGTGACGGTGAAGGATCCCGTGGGCGAGTATTTCTGCCAGGTCGGACCGGTAGCGGCACCGGGGCCGGCGAAGCCCGATTCGCCCGCGGAACCCAGCGCTCCCCATTCCTTCGCGTAGGAGCCGTCGGCCTGGCGGACGCAGGTGATGAAGTTGATACGGGTGGAGCGGTATTCGTCGGCGATGGCGAAGGTGACCCGTGATGCGTCGGCGGTACGGTATTTCACGGCGCCGGTGGAGATGGCCGGGCAGTAGGCCGCGGTGCTGATCCGGTACCGGACCCCGGTTCCGGGAATCCACTGCAGGACGCCGTACTGGAAGGACTGGCTGCAGAAACCGCTCCGGTCGCAGGCCTCGGCCGTGGTCGGGTAGCCGAGGGCGCCGTCCTGGGCCTTGCGTGCCGAGTAAAACTGTCCGACGCCGCCCCAGACGGCCTGGGTGCCTGCCCCGGCCGCGTAGTAGACGTTGCCGCGCTGGAAGGACTGGGAGCAGCCGCCGCCGCGCAGCCCGCACTTCTCGGCGCCGGTGGGGTAGCCGAGGTAGCCGCTGCTCCCCCTGTGGGCCTCGTACTTTGCATTGATGGCGCCCCAGACCGGGAAGGTCCCGGCGCCGGGGGCGAAGTAGACGGATCCCCGCTGGAAACTCTGCCGGCAGGCCCCGCCCGCAAGTCCGCATTTCTCGGCGCCGGTGGGGTAGCCGAGGTAGCTGCCCGGGCCGCCCAGGCTGTCGTAGGCTGCGCCGACGGCGCCCCAGATCTGCCAGGTACCGCCGGGACCGTAGTAGATCAGGCCGCGCTGGAAGTGCTGGATGCAATGGCCGGCAGCGGGCTGGCCGCACTTCTCTGCTTCCTTGGGGTAGCCGAGGTAGCCCTTGATGCCGCCAAGGGATTCGTACGTGGCGTTGATGCCGCCCCACACCGGGTAGGTTCCGGTGCCGGGGACGTTGTACAGGCTTCCGCGCTGGAACTTCTGGTGGCAGACCGGGCGCGCCCCGGTGCAGCCGGCGGCCGCGAGGGGGTAACCCAGATAGCTTTTCGAGCCCCCGTACTTCAGCCAGCCGGTCTCGATGGCGCCGGCGAGCAGGTGGGCGCCGGTGGCGGCGCTCCAGAGGATCGTGCCGTTGGCGAAAGTCTGCAGGCAGCCTCCCCCGCCCAGCCCGCACTCCTGGCTCGCGGTTGCCGGCCCGACGGCTCCGGCGGAACCGCCCAGGCGCTTGTATTCGGCTCCGATTGCCCCGGGCACATTGAACCCGGCTTCAGCCGCAGTGGCGGCCGGAGCCGGGGTTGCAGGCGTCGCCTTGGCGGAGGGCACCGCGGGCATGGTGGTCCGGGATGGGGCAGCCGTCGGCGCGGGTGCGGTAGCAGGCGCGGGTGCGGCGTCCGTGGCGGGTGCGGCGTCCGTGGCGGGTGCGGCGTCTGTGGCGGCCGGCGTCGGTGCCGCCGCAGTGCCGGACGCATCGGCCGGCTGCGTCGCAGCCGGTGTCGCCGCTGCCGGTGTCGCCGCTGTGGGCTGGCCGGTGGACTGCTGCGTCGGTGCAGGGTCCTTCGTGTCGTCGGCTGCCAGGGCACCCTGCGCCAGGCTGGCCGCCAGGATGCCGGCTGTGACCGTGAGCGCCGCCGCTTTCGTGGCTAACCTCAGCGATGCCGGCCAGGCGAACCTCCGGCGCCTGTTTCCTCGCTCGTTGGAACCAACAACAGCCATCTTTGCTCCCGCCTCCCCCAAGGACGGGGCTCAACCCCCCGTTTCGGCCCAAGCCTAGCGGACGCCCTGGCGGGGCGGAACGCGGCCACGCCGTTACAGCGAGACGGACCTCCGCCGGAGTTCGCCGACGACCTCGTGCACTTCCCCGTCCATGACGATCTCGCCGTGCTCCAGGAGCACGCCGCGTTCACAGACGGTCGCGACCAGGTCCAGGTCGTGGCTGACCACGAACAGCGTCTTGCCCTTGTCCGAGAGTTCCTTGATCTTGGCGATGCATTTTCGCTGGAACGGCTCGTCGCCCACGGCGAGGATCTCGTCGATGAGGAAGACTTCAGGGTCGGTGTGCACCGCGATGGAGAACGCGAGCCGGAGGTACATGCCCGAGGAGTAGAACTTCACCTCCGTGTCGATGAACTCCCCGATTTCGGAGAATTCCACGATCGAGTCGAACTTCTCGTCGATCTGTTTCTCGGTCATGCCGAGGATCGCGCCGTTGAGGTAGACGTTGTCCCGTCCGCTGAGGTCGTGGTGGAAGCCGGCGCCGACCTCGATCAGTCCCGCGACGCGGCCCCTGGTGCGCACCATCCCGCCGTCGGGCTGCAGCACGCCGGAGATCAGCTTCAGGAGGGTCGACTTGCCCGAACCGTTGAGCCCCAGCAGGGCAACCGTCTCGCCCTGTTTGACCTCAAGGGAGACGTCCTTCAGGGCAAGGAATTTCTTTGACAGGTCCCCCTTGCGACCCTTCACGAGCCACACGAGGGCTTCCTTCAGGGACCGGGTGTGACGCAGAACGAACTGCTTCCGGAGGCTTTCGCAGCTGATCGCGACGTGTCCGTGGGCTGTCATCTTAGAGCTCCTGGGCAAAGTGGACGGCGAGCCGGCGGAACGTCAGCTGTCCGAGGAACAGGACCACGATCGTTACCAGCATGGCGACGGGAAGCCAGAGAGTCAGCAGGTCTGGCGGCATGGTGCCGGGCACGAGCTGGTCTGCTTTGAGGGTCGGTTCCCAGAAGGCCCAGTGGAAAACTTCGACGGCGACCGTCATCGGGTTCAGCTGGTAGATCCAGAACCACGGTCCCATCACGCGTTCGACCATCGACCAGACATACAGGACCGGAGACGCCCAGGTCACGATCATCACGATCATGTCCACGATGTTCTCGGAATCGCGGAAGTAGACATTGATCGCCCCGAACATCAGGCCCAGGCCGGCCGCGAGCACCGCGACCATCAGGAAGATCAGGACCACGGCTGCCAGTTGCAGGATCGACGGCGTCCAGCCCACCACCAGGCAGGCGCCGATCAGCACCAGCAGCTGGGGCAGGAAATGGGCCGCCGACACCCACACCGTGGACACCGGGAAAAGTTCCCGCGGCAGGTAGATCTTCCGGATCAGGTCGCGGTTGTCCACGATCGAGCGGGTGGCGTTCGAGAGCGACTCCGTGAAGAAGTTCACCAGGACGATGCCGGCGAACAGATAGATCGCATAGTTCGGCGTGCCCCGCTGGAGATTGAGGAAGATGCCCAGCGCCACGAAGTAGATCAGGAACTGCACGAGCGGCTTGACGTACGACCAGAGCAACCCGAGTACCGAGCCGCGGTAGCGCACCTTGATTTCCTTGCGCACCAGCAACTTCAACAGGAACCGGTCACCGTAGACGTCGAGGAGACCCCGCCCGCTTCCGGGTTTGACGAGCTGGTCGGTCTGACCTGCCATCTAGTTGCCATCCCCGGAATGCGCCTCGAAGGTCTTCTTCCACGCGTCAATCGAGCTGATCTCTGCCACGGCGCGGCGGTACTGGCCGGCAAGGTTGTCCCATTCGCGGAACAGCTTTGCGTGCAACATGGTCGCTTCCGTCAACATCGACTTCAGCTTCTTCGGGTCGCGCTGGTACCACGACGCACCGGTGCCCTCCGCGTTGGTGACTACGACGCTGTCGTAGTGCGCCACCCGGTACCAGCGGTTGTCCCGGTGGGCCAGGTAGCCCTGGGGCCTTTCGGCGCTTTCAGGTCCCGGCGCCTTGATGAGCTGGCGCGCGACCGTCTTGATGCCCCACGGAATCAGCTGCTTCTTGCTGGGCAGCCCCACGACGGTGCCGCCCATGGGTCCGCGACCCAGCTTCGGTGCCGGAAAGTCATCCACGTCTTCCTTCAGCTGCGCGTCCGGGTACTGTGCCTTCAGGGCGTTGATCTCCGGCAGCTTGGTTCCCAGGACCTTGTGGAGATCCTCCGGGCCCTTCAGGAGATCGCGCAACGCATCGATGCGCCCGTGCTCGGTAAAGTACTGCATTGACACGAGGTGCTTGACGTCGGTCTGTACAGACTCGCGCAGCACCCGGCCGCCCTTGGGGTATGGGCTGTGGATCAGGGTGGTGATCAGCCGGTTGCGCGCGTGGAAGTAGGCCTGCCAGCCGACGAGGTCGTCCTTGTCTATCCAGGACACATGCCAGACGGCGGCTCCGGGCAGTGACACCGTGGCAAAGCCTGCTTCGCGGGCGCGCAGCCCGTATTCCGCGTCGTCCCACTTGATGAACAGCGGCAGCGACAACCCGATTTCCCGGATCACCTTCGTCGGGATCAGGCACATCCACCAGCCGTTGTAGTCGACGTCCACCCGGCGGTGCAGCCACGGAGTCTGGCGCAGGTTCGAGACGCTGAAATCGTGCCGCGTCTCCATGTCGGCATGGGGTAGTGCCGGGACGATCCGGTAGGGGTCGACAACCTCGCCGAAGGTGTGCAGGATGCTGCGGTTGTAGAGGTCGAACATGTGGCCGCCGACAATCGTGGGCTTGCGGCAGTGGTCGGCGAACGTCAGCAGCCGCACGATGCTTTCGGGTTCCACGACGATGTCGTCATCAAGCAGCAGAGCATAGTCGCTCCCGTTCTCCACCGCCTCGAACATGCCGCGGGCGAAGCCGCCGGAGCCGCCGAGGTTAGCCTGGTTGATGATCCGCAGCTTGCCGCCGAGGGCATCCCGGACGGCGGCAAAGCCCTCCTGATCCTCGACCTTCTGCGTGCCCTGGTCCACGATCAGGATTTCCTTGACGTTCTCAAGGACGTCCGGGTTCTCGGCCAGGATCCGGGCGTTGTTCAGGCAGAAATCGGGCTTGTTCATGGTGGTGATTTCGAGGGTGACCTGGCCCTTGGTGGCCGGGCCGCCCGAAGTCTCCCACTGGCCGCTCTTGAGGATCAGTTCGCCCGTGCTGGCGGCCAGGTCGAACCAGTACCAGCCTCCATCGCCGAAGGGCGTGAGCGAAAGGTCAAACGTGGAGGTGGTTTCGCCGTCGACGTGCTTGCCGTCAACCCGCTGTACGGATCCGCGGGCGTTGGACTTGTAGACCGTGACCGTTCCGGGGCCGCTCGTCTCGACGACCAGGCGGACGTCCCGCACCGAGGTCCACCGGCGCCAGTAGCTGGCCGGGAAGGCGTTGAAGTAGGTGCCGAAGGAGATCTGCTCGCCGGAGCGCACCCGCATGGAGTGCCGGCCCAGGAGGTCTTCGAAGTGTGCTCCGCGGCTCTCCGAACTGAACATCTGGAGCTTGTCTTCGAGCAGCTTGGGCGTGCGGGCGAACTCGTCGTTTTCCCGGAGCCGAATGCCGCTGGCGGTGCCGGCATCGACGTACAGCGGCACCGTGTCCGTCTGGTCCGTCGAGGGCAGGATGACCCGCTGAATCGGGTTGAAGCCGTTTGTTGTCTCTATAGCAGCGCTCATGCGTCCACTCCTCCGCTTTCCAGTTTGGCGCCGCCTTCGAAATGAGGTCGGATCTGATTGTCGAACATGGTCAGGGCCGAGCCGATGGCCATGTGCATGTCCAGGTATTTGTAGGTACCGAGCCGTCCGCCGAAGAGGACGTCCTGCTCGGCGGCCGCCAGGTCACGGTACTTGAGCAGCCGCTCCCGGTCCGTGGCCGTATTGATCGGATAGTAGGGCTCGTCGCCCTTTTCCGCGGCGCGCGAGAATTCACGCATGATGACGGTCTTCTCGTTCTGGTAGTCGCGTTCCGGATGGAAGTGGCGCGGCTCGATGATCCGGGTGTAGGGCACGTCGGCGTCGTTGTAGTTGACCACCGACGTTCCCTGGAAATCACCGACGTCGAGCACTTCTTCCTCGAAGTCGATGGTGCGCCAGGAGAGATCGCCCTCGGCGTAGTCGAAGTAGCGGTCCACGGGTCCGGTGTAGATGACGGGGATGGTGCCGACGACCTTGTTCTTGCTGTACTCGTGCGACTCGTCGAAGAAGTCCGTGTTCAACCGGACCTCGATGTTCGGGTGCTCGGCCATTTTCTCGATCCAGGCCGTGTAGCCCCCGGTCGGCAGGCCCTCGTACTTGTCGTTGAAGTACCTGTTGTCGTAGTTGTAGCGCACGGGGAGTCGGGAGATGATGCCGGCGGGCAGGTCCTTGGGATCCGTCTGCCACTGTTTGCCGGTGTAGTGCTTGATGAACGCCTCGTAGAGCGGCCGGCCGATGAGCTGGATGCCCTTGTCGTTGAGGTTCTGCGGATCCGTCCCGGCCAGTTCGCCGGACTGTTCCTTGATCAGCTCGCGCGCCTGCCCGGGGGTGAGGTTGGCCCGGAAAAACTGGTTGATTGTCGCCAGGTTGATCGGCAGCGAGTAGACCTCGCCCTTGTGCACGCCGTACACCTTGTGCACATAGCTGGTGAAGGTCGTGAAGCGGTTCACGTACTCCCACACACGCTCGTTGGACGTGTGGAAAAGGTGCGCACCGTAGCGGTGCACCTCGATCCCGGTCTGTTCTTCCTTTTCGCTGTAGGCATTGCCGCCGATGTGGTGGCGGCGGTCGACGACGACGACCTTCAAGCCCAGCTCGGTGGCGGCCTGTTCTGCGATTGTCAGGCCGAAGAAGCCCGACCCTACGATGACGAGGTCAGCGGTCACAAACTCTCCTGGTTCGAATGCGGGCAGCCCAATGTTGCGCATTGTCTGCTGCACTAGCCTACCCGAGGCTCGATCGGAACCGAGGACGGGGGTCCCGGATCCGGGGGTTCCGGCGGCCGCGCGGATACGGTCCCGGCACCCCACCCGCCGCTCCGGCACCGGCGTTATCCACATGGCCCGTTTGCGCCTGGCCGCCGGCCCGGTGCCGCTTCTAACGTGGAGTACAGCCCGCTCTCCAGAAAGGATCCTTTGCGGTGATGTTGCACTGCACGCTGGTGCCGGCACCCGGTTCCACGCTCCCGGCCGGCCCGGTCGAACTCGCCGTCGAGGTGCCCGCGGAGTGCCCCGGCACCGTGCTCCAGGAAGCCATCTCGCGCCGCTACGGGACGGGTGAGCTGAGCGTGGACGGGTTCCCTGTCCGGGCCCTGCGCGTCGGTGGTCCGCTGCTGCGGAACGGGACGGTACTGGCAGACGGCGCGGTGCCCGCCGACGGCGCGGTGCCGGCCGACGGCGCGGTGCCCGTTCTTCCCGGGCCAAGCCGGGGCATTCCTGCTGCTCCGCAGTTGTTCCTCGCCGTACACGGCGGTCCCGGCGCCGGCATCATCGTCCCCCTCGGACGGGGGCGGTTCCGGATCGGGCGCAGCGGGACGGACCTCGTCCTTCCCGACGCCGAGCTGTCCCGCGAACACGCCCAACTGGACGTCTCGGACTCGGCGGTGACCCTCGAGGACCTGCACAGCGCCAACGGAACCACGGTCGACGGCGAGCGTGTGCACCGGGCGGTCGTGACCACCGCCTCGGTAATCCGGTGCGGCCATTCCACGATGTCCCTCCTCTTCGGCGGTGATTCCGCGGCTTCCGGGGTGTCAGACGCTGCGGGCCGCAGCGTCTCCGAGCCGCTCCCCCTGGCCAGCCCGGCGAGCAGCTCCGGCAGCAGCCGCGCCACCGTGCTGCTGATGGCGGCCCTGCCGCTGGCCATCGGCGTCGGCCTGGCTGTCACCACCGGCCTGTGGATGTTCCTGGCCTTCAGCCTGGCCTCGGCGGCATCCCTCCTGATCCCGGCCGTGGCGGGCCGGAAACAACGCCGCGGGCTGAAGGCGGCCCTCGACGCGGCTATGCGCGAGGACAGGGACCGACGACGGCGGTCCGCGCCGTCGTCGGCCGAGCTGTGCGCGTGCAGCGCCCACCCGGAACCGGACAGCGGGCCGCCGGCCGCTAAATCCGGCGCCGTCTGGCTGCGGCTGGGGCTTGCCGAGCAACCGGCCAACATCCGGCCGGAACCGGCGGATCCAGGTTTCCGCGCACCACCGCTCGGCCTGTTGCCGCTGACCCTGGACCCGGCCGCTGCCGTCACCGCGGTCCTCGGCCCGCCTGCCGCTGTGGCCGGGCTGGTGCGCTCCTTTCTCGTGCAGCTGGCCGTCTATCCCGCCGCCCACCGGACCCATGTCCTGCTCCACGGCCCCCCGGAAAACCTCCCCCTCGCCGCACGGTTCCTTCCCCGGGTAACGCTTTCCTGCCACGAGGCCGGAACTGCCGCCCGGCTCGGCGCCGGTCCCGGTCCGGGGTGCGACCGCGGTGTGCTGATTGTCCTCGACGGTGCCGACAGACCAATCCTCGGGCCCGGTCCGGACAGCTCCGGGGCCGCCGGCCTGAGCGCCGCGGCCGCCAGTCAGGGCTGGCAAGTGATCCATTGCGCGCCGCAACCCGGTCCGCCTGACGCCACCACCGTTGTCCTCGGAGGGCGGACCGCCCGGCTGAGACGCGGCCGGACGGAAGTCCCCTTCCTCCCTGACCTTGTTCCCGGTCCGGTGTTTGACAACATCTGCCGCCGGCTGGGGTCGTCCGGAAGCCAGCACACGGACCCGCGTGCGGACTTGACCGCCGTCGTCGCCCTGGCCGGTCTCCTGTGGCTCGGAGCCGCCGAGGTCGCCCGCCGCTGGGGGCAAGCGGCGGCCACCGCCGGGCTGCCCGTTCCGGTCGGTCTGGGCAGGAACGGAACCGTCCGCGTGGACATCGAGCGGGACGGCCCCCACCTCCTGGTGGCAGGCACCACCGGCGCCGGCAAGTCTGAGTTTCTCCGCACGATCGTCGCCGCCCTGGCTGCAAGCTACCCGCCGGACCGCATCAACCTGCTGTTTGTGGACTTCAAGGGCGGTTCGGGGCTGGGACCGCTGACCGGGCTGCCGCACTGCGTGGGAATGCTCAGCGACCTCGGGCTCCAGGATGTTGACCGCACCCTGGTTTCGCTGCGGGCCGAGGTCCGCCGCAGGGAAGAACTGCTCGCGTCCGCCCAGGCCCGCGACCTCATCGCGTACCGCTCGCTGGACCGGGAACTTCCCGCCCTCCCCCACCTCATCATCGTCATCGACGAATTCAGGATGCTGGTGGACGAAGCCCCGCGCGCCCTGACCGAGCTGATGAGAATCGCGGCCATCGGCCGGTCACTGGGAATCCACCTCATCATGGCCACCCAACGCCCGCAGGGCTCAATCACCGCCGACATCCGGGCCAACGTCACAAGCCGCGTCGCCCTGCGGGTCCAGTCCGGGATGGAATCGATCGACATCATGGATTCCCCGCTCGCGGCGGACATTCCGATCGCCGCACCCGGGCGTGCCTTCCTGGTCAAGGGGACCGAAGCGCCGCAGGAGTTCCAGACGGCCACCCTCACCCCGGACCGGTCCCCGCCCGTCGGACGAACAGTGACCGTACTGACAGCCGCAGAGTGGCTAGTCCGCCCCCCGGCGGGGGACAGCACGCACGCGGACCGACCCGCCTCAACCCAGACACAGGAAGCGGCAGCGCTCGCCGGGGTCACCCGTACGTTGTGGGCAGCCACCGGCGGCACCACGCCACGCCGGCCGGTCGCGGGGACGCTCCCGGCGCTGCTGCCGTTTCCGTCCGCGGATTCCGCCGGCAGTCCACCGCCCGCCAGCCCGGATTCCGTGGTGTCCGGCCCGACCGGCACCGTCCGGCTGGGGTGGCTGGATGTGCCGGAACAGCAGCGCCTCGCCGAGTTGTCCTGGCGCCCGGACGATCACGGCCACCTCGGCCTGGTCGGTGGAGTTGCGGGCACGGTTGCGGGCGGCGGCATTGCGGGCGGCATGGCGGCCGGCGGGGCAACTGGCCCGGACGCGGGCGGCGTCGACGCGGCCCTGGCGCTGGTCGTGGACCAGTTGCTGGCCGCGGAGCACGAATCGCATCTCTACATCCTCGACGCCGCCGGTTTATTCGGCCGGACCATCGCAGCACCCCGGGTCGGGGCCGTGGTGGGGCCACACGAACTGCGGCGCGCGGTCAGGGTGCTGGAACGTCTGGCCGGCGAAATGATCCGGCGGCTGGGCGCGCCCGGCATTCCCCGCCCTCGGTTGGTGCTGGCCCTGTGCAGCTGGGGCTCCTGGGTCTCGGCCTTCCGCTCCGGCCCGCTGGCCCGCGGCGAAGACCTGGTCCAGGACATCGTCCGCGACGGCGCCAAGGCAGGAATCGCGGTCCTGATCTCCGGCGAACGGGACCTGACCACGTCACGGCTCTTCGGCGGCATTGCCAACCGCATCTTCTTTCCCGACGGAGGCCCGGATGAAGAACGGCTTGCCTGGCCGCGCCTGCCCGCCCTGGAGGTTCTTCCCGGCCGCGTGGCCGTTCTGGGGCCCTTCCTCGGGACCTCGTCCGCGGCGGCCCACGTCGCTCAGCTGTATGGGGCGCCGCCGCTTGGACTCCCGGCACGTCCCGGGCCGCCGGTGCGGCAGGCACCGTTTCGGGTCGAGGCCCTGCCGCAGCGGATCCGCGTATCCGAAGTGATCACCGGGATCGGCAGGCCTGCCCGGGCGGTACACCAGGGCACAGATTCCCCTGGGCGGTCAATGGCGGAGGCCCGGGAAGGACCCGCCCCCGGAGCCCCCGGACCTGGGGCGCACGTCCGCCTGTACTTCGGCGTGGGGGGAGATGAGCTCGGACCGGTCTCGCTCACCCTCCCGGCGGGCAGCGTCCTGGCCGCCCTGGGCGGTCCCGGCTCGGGCAAGACAGGGCTGCTGGCAGCCCTGCCGGCTCTGAACTCCCCGGCGGGCGGCTGGTTGCGGCCCGCGGCGGGCACGGATCCGGCGGAGTTTTGGGCCGGCCTCCAAGCCAGGGCCCGCGCCGGCACCTTGAATCCCGAGGCACTGCTGCTGGCCGACGACATCGACCTTCAGTCCGAGGACAGCAACCGCCAACTGCTCGGACTCAACAGTCTCGGCTGGACGGTGGTCCTGACGGCCGGATTCAGTCCGATGCTTCAACAGCGCGTCCCACTCGCGCAGTGCGCGCGCCGCCACGGAGCAGGAATCCTGATCTGCCCCAGAAGCCCGCTGGACGGCGATCTGTTCGGGGTCCGGTTCGAGCTGGAGGCCATGCCGCCGCCGGGACGGGCTGTGCTGATCTCGGACGGACAGGCCCTGGCGGTGCAGCTGGCCGACCCCGCCGTGGCAGCGCGGCACCCGCTGCCGCGAGGTAACCCGATGCGGCTACAGAGCCGGAGGTGCCCCGCCGAGCCTGGAAGCGAAGGCGATGACCCGCTTGTCGAACAGCAGCACGATCGCCGCGGCAGCCGGCACGAGCATGGCCAGGCCCGCCAGGGGGTATCCGCCCGTCAGGGTGGGGAAGCCGATGGTGAGGACGAACAGCTGGGCCACGAGGGCTCCGGCACGAGGCCACCGGTAGCCGCGGAAAAGGAACCGGGCGACGGCAAAGAGCCAAACGGCAAAGGCGAGGAGCAGGCCCAGCGTAAATACCGCGCCCCAGAAGGAGAGAACAGGGGCACCGGTCAGCAATTGGCTTCCGTACCAACCGGCAGCCGCCAGCAGGGCGGTGGCTTCCAGCGCCACAATTACCGCTAAGACGACAATGCCCGCCGGCCGCACGGCGCCCCGGCCGCGCGGGCCTTCCGGGCCGTCAATGCCCGGTCCGGTAGCTGCGGGAGGGTTCTCGGGGGGTCTTGACACACTGGCACAGTACCGGACATAGTCGACTAAAGGCGAAGGCGCCGCCAGCCAATGTGATGCATAGCTCACGATTCCAGGGCATTTAGAAGCCTATTACCCCTTGTTTACACAGCGTTAACATGACACGCTTAATTCAGATGACCGAGGGGGCCCAGAGGGCCCTTTTCTTATGAAGCCTCTAGTGAATAATTTCACAAAGGCATTTAACGTGTTCCCAGGAATGGAGTGACTGATCAGCATGGATTGGCGTAACCGCGCAGCGTGCCTTGACAAGGACCCGGAGCTGTTCTTCCCGGTAGGAAACACCGGCCCTGCCCTCCTGCAGATCGAGGAAGCCAAAAGCGTCTGCCGGCGTTGCCCGGTGGTGGATACGTGCCTGCAGTGGGCGCTCGAATCCGGCCAGGATGCCGGTGTCTGGGGCGGCATGAGCGAAGACGAGCGCCGTGCCCTGAAGCGCCGCGCAGCACGCGCCCGCCGCGCCTCCTGATTTTTCCGCCTTCGGGCCGGACGTTCCGCCGCGGGCGGGACAGAAGCAAGGGCCGCAGACCTCAGGTCTGCGGCCCTTGCTTTATTATCGTCGGCGAACGGCGCCGCTCCGGCGGCGACGACCCGCCCGTGTCCGGTCAGGACCAGCTCCTGGCGCCCGCCTAGTTGGTGGCCAGGCTCAGGACAATCTGCACGGCCGTACCGCCGCCTTCCCGTGCTGTCCATTGGATGCTTCCACCCAGCTCACTCGTGACGAGGGTGCGCACGATCTGCAGGCCCAGGCCTTCCACATAGGGCGTTTCGGGAATGCCCACACCGTCGTCCGCCACGGTCACGGTCAGCAGTTCGTCGCCGTCCTCGCTTTCCGAGCGGTCTGCGATCAGCGAGACGGTGCCGGCGCGCCCCTCCAGCCCGTGCTCGACGGCGTTCGTCACCAGCTCGTTGATCACAAGGGCCAGCGGGGTGGCGAAGTCACTCGGCAGCTCACCGAACAGGCCGGAGCGCTGCGTCTTTACCTGCTGGGACGGTGAGGCCACCTCGGCGGACAGCCGGAACTGCCGCCCGATCAGCTCATCGAAATCAACGCTCTGGGTCAGACCCTGGGACAGTGTTTCGTGCACCAGGGCGATCGTCGCCACCCGGCGCATGGCTTGTTCGAGCCCCTGCTTGGCCTCATCGCTGACCATGCGGCGGGACTGCATCCGCAGCAGTGCGGCCACGGTCTGCAGGTTGTTCTTGACCCGGTGGTGGATCTCGCGGATCGTGGCGTCCTTGGTGACGAGTTCCATCTCCCGCCGGCGCAGCTCCGAAACATCGCGGCACAGGACGAGAGCCCCGAACCGGTGCTCCTCGTCCCGCAGCGGGATCGCCCGCAGCGAGAGGCTGACTCCGCGGGATTCGATTTCACTGCGCCACGGCATCCGACCCGTGACCACCAGGGGCAACGTTTCATCGACCATGCGCCGGTCCTTCAGGAGCCCCGCCGTCACTTCGGCCAGGCTCCGGCCTTCCAGCGACTCACCGCCGAGGCGCCGGAAGGCAGACACACCATTGGGGCTGGCGTACTGGACAATCCCCTCCGCGTCGAGCCGGATCAGGCCGTCACCGACCCGGGGCGCGCCCCGGCGGGAGCCCGTGGGCGAGGCAAAGTCCGGCCACAGCCCCAGGGTGCCCATCCGCAACAGGTCGTAGGCGCACTGCCGGTAAGTGAGCTCCAGCCGGGATGGCATGCGGGAGCTGGAAAGATCCATGTGGGTCGTGACGATGGCGAGCGTCCGGCCGTTGCGGACCATCGGCACGGCCTCGACCCTCAAGGCCATGTCGCTGCTCCAGTTGGTCTCGTTGGAGCGCTCAATCGCGTGGCTCTCCCAGGCCTTGTCGACCAGCGGTTTCAGGTCCGACCGGATCCCCTCCCCCACGAAGTCGGTGTGAAACACCGTATGCGTGGTGGAGGGGCGGACGTGTGCGAGCGCAACGTAGCCGAACTCGGGGTGCGGGAACCAGAGCGCCAGGTCCGCGAATGCCAGGTCGGCGACCATCTGCCAGTCGCCGACCAGGAGGTGCAGCCACTCGGCATCCCCCGGGCCGAAATCAGCATGCTCCCTGATAGGGTCCGTAAAGATTGCCACAGCACCTCCATTTGCGACGCGGCCAGCACCAGTGTGCTGTTAGCGTCGAACGATTGACCTCAAGAGCCTCAATGCTACCGACAGGGAGGCCATGTCATCGGCTTCGAGGGCGTTGACCTCGTCGAACATGTTCCTGGCCCGGTCCAGCTGATCGGCATTCTGGCTTTCCCACAGGGCCAGCCGCTCCTCTGCCGTGGCGCCGGGAGGCGTCGTCCCGAGCACCGCGATCGTCATGTCGGACACCGTTGAGTACAGATCATCGCGCAGGGCCGCGCGTGCCAGTGCCTGCCAGCGGTCATTCCTGGGCAGCTTGGTGATTCGTTCCAGCAGGGAATCCGCGTGGAAGCGGTCAAACACCGTGTAGTACACATGCGCGATGCTCTCCAGGGGCTCCGCGCTGACGTGCACGATCTTGGCAATGTCCAGCAGCACGAAACTCTCGAACAGTTCCGCCCAGCGGTGGGCGAGGTCTTCCGGCAGTTCCCAGCTGCGCGCCTTCTCCAGCCATTCGGTCACCCGGGCACGGTCGTCGCCACGCAGGTAGTCGAGGAGCCGTGCGCGCATCGGGTCCATCAGGGGCTTGAATTCCCCCACGATCTCGGCGATGGGCCGGGACGCGTTGCTCTGGCTCAGGACCCAGCGCACGGCCCGGTCCAGGAGCCGGCGGATGTCCAGGTGGACGGTGCTCCAGTGCTCGGTCGGGAAGGATGCCGGCAGCTCATTGAGTTCGGCGACCATGATGTCCAGCTCGTACACCTCCCGGAGTGCCACAAACGCCCTGGCGACGGCGGCCTCGGTGGCCGAGGTCTCCTCCATGGCCCGGAACGCGAAGGTGATGCCGCCCATGTTGATCATGTCGTTAGCCACCACGGTCGCGATGATTTCCCGGCGCAGCGGGTGGGTGTCCAGTTCGGCGTCGAACCTTTCCCGCAACTGCTTCGGGAAGTACGCCCGGAGCGTCTGACGGAACCACGGATCCTCGGACAGTGAACTGTCCCGCAGCGCCGTTGTGAGCTCGATCTTGGCGTAGGCGGCCAGCACGGACAGCTCCGGCGAGGTCAGCCCCTGCCCCTGTTCGAGGCGTTCCTTCAGCGTCTCCGTGGTCGGCAGCGCCTCCAGATCGCGCTTGAGGTCCGCCGACTTCTCGAGCCAGTCCATCAGGCGCTCGTAGCTCGGGCTCCATTCGGAGACCCGCATGCGGTCGTTGAGCAGCAGGATGTTCTGGTCGATGTTGTCCTGGAGCACCAGCCGTGCCACTTCGTCCGTCATCGAGGACAGGAATTCGGAGCGTTCGGCGGGATCAAGCTTCCCCGCGGCCACCATCCGGTCCACGAAGATCTTGATGTTGACCTCGTGGTCCGAGCAGTCCACACCGGCCGAGTTGTCGATGGCATCCGTGTTCAGGATGACGCCCTGGAGCGCCGCCTCGATGCGTCCGCGCTGCGTCATGCCCAGGTTGCCGCCTTCGCCGACGACCTTGACCCGCAGGTCGCGGCCGTCGACCCGGATGGCGTCGTTGGCCTTGTCTCCGACCTCGGCATTCGTTTCAGTGCTGGCCTTGACGTAGGTGCCGATGCCGCCGTTGTACAACAGGTCGGCCGGGGCGAGCAGGATCGCGCGGAGCAGTTCCGGCGGGCTGAGCCGGGTGGTGCCGTCCGGCAGCCCCAGCGCTTCGCGCACCTGCGCCGAGACCGGAATCGACTTGGCCTGGCGCGCGAACACGCCGCCGCCTTCGCTGATGAGCGACTTGTCGTAGTCGTCCCATGAGGAGCGGGGCAGCTCGAAGAGCCGCTGGCGCTCGGCGAAGGACACCGCCTCGTCCGGGATCGGGTCGAGGAAGATGTGCCGGTGGTCGAAGGCCGCCACCAGGCGGATGTGCTTGGAGAGGAGCATGCCGTTGCCGAAAACGTCGCCGGACATGTCGCCGACGCCGACCACGGTGAACGGCTCGGACTGGGTGTCGAGATCCAGCTCGCTGAAGTGGCGTTTGACCGATTCCCAGGCGCCGCGGGCCGTGATGCCCATGGCCTTGTGGTCGTATCCGACCGATCCCCCGGAGGCGAAGGCGTCGCCGAGCCAGAAGCCGTATTCGGCGGCCAGCCCATTGGCAATGTCCGAGAACGACGCCGTGCCCTTGTCGGCTGCCACCACAAGGTAGGAATCGTCGTCGTCGTGGCGCACGATGTCGGCTGGCGGCACGAGCGTCTCGCCGTCCGGCCCCGTGATGAGGTTGTCCGTGATGTCGAGCAGGCCGCGGATGAAGGTCTTGTAGCTTTCGATCCCTTCGGCCATCCAGGCGCTCCGGTCCACGGCCGGGTCCGGCAGCTGCTTCGCATAGAAGCCACCCTTGGCGCCGGTTGGGACGATCACGGCGTTCTTGACCGTCTGCGCCTTGACGAGGCCAAGGATTTCGGTGCGGAAATCCTCGCGGCGGTCCGACCAGCGCAGCCCGCCGCGCGCCACCTTGCCGAAGCGGAGGTGCACGCCCTCGACCCGGGGCGAGTAGACCCAGATCTCGAACATCGGCCTGGGGAACGGCAGGCCGTCGATGACGGCGGGATTCAGTTTGAAGCTGACGTGGGTTTTGTTCTGGTAGTAGTTCGTCCTCAGCGTGGCCTGGATCAGGTTCGCGAAGGTGCGCAGTACCCGGTCGGCGTCGAGGGTCGCAACCTGATCGATCGCCGCGTCCAGTTCGGCCCGTACCGCGTCCTGCCTGGTCCTGCCTTCCACTCCGCCCAGCGAGGGATCGAAGCGGGCCGCGAACAGGGCGTTCAGCGCGCGGGTCACCTCCGGATTGCCCAAGAGGGTGTCCGACATGAACTCAAAGGAGTTCGTGTTGCCCATCTGCCGCATGTACTTCGCATAGGCACGCAACACAACGACCTGCCGCCAGTGCAGGCCTTCGCGCAGCACCAGCCGGTCGAAGCTGTCCGATTCCACGGCACCGGACACGGCCGCGCCGAAGGACTCGGCGAGCCGCTGGCCAGTGGTCAGCGGGTCCACCCCGGCCGGGTACTTGAGGCCGAGGTCGTACAGGAAGAAGTCGCGTTGGTCCGCCGTCTCGATCTCGAAGGGACGTTCGTCCAGCACCTCCAGGCCGAGGTTATGGAAGTACGGCAGAATCTGGCTCAGGCTCTTGGGCTCCAGCATGTAGAGCTTGACCCGGGCGTCTTCCTCCAGCGTGGCGCCGGCACCCTCCGGAAGGTACACGTGGACGCCGGGCTCTTCCCGGACGCCCGCGCCGGCCCGTTCGGCGGCCGCACCGTACTTCTCGAAGCGGGCAATGTCCTGCAGGGCATCTTCCACTTCGTAGTCGACCCGGTAGCTGGCCGGGAAGGCCTCGGCCCAGATTGCAGCCAGTTCCTTCTCGGTGGCGTCGCCGGTCGCGGATTCCGGGGCGGTTCCGCCCGGGGCGGCGGGTTCTCCCGTCGGGGCGGTTCCGCCCCCGGTGGCGGGTTCCCCGGCCGCGGCGGTTTCTCCCGCAGCGGCCTTCGTGGCGTGCCCGATGCCGTGCCCCCGGGCATGGAGGACCTCGGAGATACCTTCGCTCCAGGACCGTGCGGCCCGGACGAGACGCTTCTCCAACTCGTCGCTGCTGATGTTGCCGACGTCGGCGCCCTTGGGGAGCCGAATGCGGAAGAAGAGACGCGCCAGCGCGGACTCGGTCATCCGGGCCTCGTAGTCGATGGACACGGCATTGAACGTCTCCCGCAGCTCCTCTTCGATGCGCAGGCGCACGTTCGTGGTGTAGCGGTCCCGGGGAAGATAGACGAGGGCAGACATGAACCGGCCGTAGATGTCCGGTCGGAGGAACAGCCGGGTCCGGCGTCGTTCCTGCAGCCGCTGGATGCCCGTGGCAATGGCGGCCAGATCGGGGATTTCGATCTGGAACAGCTCGTCGCGGGGGTATGTTTCGAGGATGCCCAGCAGGTCCTTGCCGGAGTGCGAATCCGGCGGGAAGCCGGCATCGCGCAGTACGGCGGCCACTTTCTCGCGGACCACCGGGATGTCGCGGACGGAGCCTGCATAGGCGGTCGTGGCAAACAGCCCGATGAAGCGGCGCTCCCCGTTGACGTTCCCGGCCGCATCGAAGCTCTTCACGCCGATGTAGTCCAGGTAGGCCGGACGGTGCACCGTGGACCGGGAATTCGCCTTCGTGATCACGAGGGCGCGCTTCTCCCGTGCCTTTTTGCGCCCCGTTTCGGTGAGGTGCTGGATCTGGTGCGGCGTGTCTGTTCCACCGCGCAGCAGCCCGAGACCGCTTTCGTCCCGCGGTTCGAGGACGTCTTCGCCGGATTCGTTTTTGAGGTCATATTCGCGGTAGCCAAGGAAGGTGAAGTTCCCGTCGTCCAGCCAGCGCAGCAGTTCCTGGGCCTGGCGCAGTTCGACGATCTGGGCGGGGTTGGCGACTTTGTCCAGGTCCCGGGCGATCTCTTGTGCCTTGTCCCGCATCTTCGGCCAGTCCTCGACGGCGGCACGGACGCCAGCCAGAACGCGGCTGAGGCCCGCCACGAGCTCCGCGTGGCTGGCTTCGTCCGCCCGGTCGATTTCGACGGCGATCCACGATTCCATGTGCGAGGCATTGTCGCCCTCGGCAATCAGGTGGGACAGGTTCGGCATCGCAGCGGTATCGCCGCTGGAGAAGCCGAGGTGCGAAGGAACCCGGGCAATCTTGACGAGCTCGCCGGTGGCGCGGTTCCGGGTGACGACGAACAACGGGTGCATCACCAGGTGGATCGGCGACTTCTGCCGGACCAGTTCCGCGTTGACGGAGTCGACCAGAAACGGCATATCGTCGGTGACGATGTAGACAACGCTGCAGTCGGGTTCATCAACGATGACGATGTTGGGAACACCCGGCTGCCGCTTGGCCGCGGCCTGGCGGTGTGTCTCGGCCCTGGCGGTCAGCACCTCCGGCGGGTACGCCCGGGCATCCTCTTCGGCCAGGTGCTCGTAGTAGTCCGCGAAATACCCTTCCCCGGCACCGATCGAAACGGGCTGATCCTCCACGTTGGACCTAGACGACATCGACAAACGCCTCCATCAAAAAGTTCATGGCCGCATCATTGCGGCCCTCATGGCGAGCCTAACTCTTTGACCAGAGCTTTGCTGTGGAAGAAAATACAGAGGATCTGCGCTTTCGCTGGGCGGGTGCACAAACCAAATCCGCGATGGCCCTCCGAAGCGGGGATTCCGGTACCGTTTCGAGCAGCAGCGATCCCGCCAACAGCGCCGCGTCGGCTGCTGCCGTGTCCGCCGGAAGGAAAGCGGACAGGGTGCTCACCGGCCCGTACCGTTCCCATGCGTTCCGCAGCTGCCGCTCCGGGGACCGTCCCACGGCGGCGGTACGGACCTTGTTCAACACCACGCGCGGCGTCGCCTGCGGGACGGCGGCTTCCAGCTGGGCCAGGCCACGGACCAGCCGCGGCACGCCGATGGAGTCGGCAGCGCCCACGGCAAATACGGTGTCCGCTACTTCGAGGCTTCGCAGGGTTGCGGCGTTCCGGCGGGGAGCGATCGAGTCGAAGCTCAGCTCCTCATCGGCCTCCAGGCAGAAACCGGTGTCGATGACCGTCACGTCGGCCATCTCACGCGCCCGGTCCAGCACGAGGCCGAGTGCGGCGGCGCGGAGCTCGGTCCAGCGGTCCGCCCGGGTGATCCCGGTGAGCACAAGGAAGGTCCCCGCCTTGGTCGCCACCGGGGTGGCGACCCTGCGCAGCGCGTCACCATCCAGCATGCCCTGATCCGCCAGCCTGCAGGCCTGTGCCAGCCCCGCCGCTTCATCCAGCAGTCCCAGCATGCCTGCGACGCTCGCGCCATAGCTGTCCGCGTCAACCAGTAGCACGGACTTGCCCGTGGCGGCCAGTTCGCCGGCGATATTGGCGGCTACGAGGGTCCGGCCCGGCGAACCGGCCGGACCCCAGACGGCGATGACCTGCCCCGTACCAGGCCGCTGCGGCGCCTGCCCAGCAGCGCCTCCGGCGGCTCCGAGGGCGGCTCCGGCAGCGTCAAAGGCAAGGCCCGCCCCAAGCACCTGCTGCACAGCCCCGCTCAGTTGCGCCACGGCCCCCATGATGCTGCTGGCGAGAGCGGCGGCGTCAACACCCGGCAGCTCCGCGGCCACTCCTATCCCCCGCAATCGGGCCCTCTCCTGCGGGCTGTCGGTCAGTGCCACGACAGCCACCCCGACTGCGGACAGCCGGTCCACCAGCGACGCCGTCAGCTCCTGGCTTCCCTCCGCCACGACCGCTGCCCGAGCCAGGCCGCTCTGGCACGCGGCGAGCAGTTCCGCGAGCTCACCGCATCGCCTGACGATGGACACCGGGCCGTGGAGGCGCTCCAGCCCGCCGACCAGGTCGTCCCTCGAATGACCTACCGTCACGACCGGAATGCTCATCGGGACGTACCACCGGGATTCCAGACCACGGAGATTTTGGCCTTGTTGGCCTGAGCACCCAGCAATTGCGGCATCTGGCTGTCGCTGACCAGGACCATCACGACCGTGGAGCGCGAGGACCCCAGCGCCGTGCTGCCGGGGGTGATCTGGGCGATTTCCGCTCCCGGGAGTAGCAGGGAGGGCTGGCTGAAACCGTTTCGGGCGTCGGGAAGGGCCACCCAGACATCCACCCGCGAGCCCGCCAGAGCCTGACCAGGAAGGACTTCATCGATAGTGACCGCCACAGGCTTGCGGTCCAGCAGGTCAGGCTCTCCCAGGCTGTCGCGCGGGATCAGCTGGTCCTTGCCGATCCGTTGAACGGCGACCAGCCCATCGGTCAGGCCGGCCTCCGGCGTGAGGTAACGCTGCTCCAGGTCGCCGAGCCGGACCTTGACCCGGTGCAGTTTGTCCTCCGTCAGCCGCTCCCCGACGGTGATCGGCTCCCGCGCGGCATATGCCTCCACGGTCTGGTCGGCGGCTCCCAGCAGGGAGATGACTCCCGCCATCGAGGCGAGCACCAGCAGGATGCCGACGACGAGCCGGGGGTCCTTCCAGGAAGGCTTCTTCAGCCGCGCTCCGCCGGTCACCGTGCCCACGCTCATGCGTCGCTCCCCCTGTTGTCACCGTCCGGCCAGTGGTGCCGGGAACCATCATTGTGACGTCTCCAGACACGGTCGGGAAGATGCGGACCCAAAAAGGTGCAAATTGTGGATAACTGCACCAGACGAACCCATCGGTGGCAAAATGGAATCATGCCCCGATTCCTCACCCTGGCAGATGTTGCCGAGCAGCTCCAGATCAATGCTCCGGCCGCCTATGCGCTGGTGCGCAGCGGCGAGCTCAAGGCCATCCAGGTCGGCGGCAGAGGCCAATGGCGGGTGGAGGAAAAGATGCTCGAGCAATACATCGAGGAACGCTACGCCGAAGCCAGCCGCATGATCGCCGAGGCCAAGTCGAAGACGGTCTGAGCGGCCCGAGGCCGATCCGGCCCCGAAAGACAGCGCGGCCGGATCGGCCGGCACAGCCCGCTAGTCCTCCGCATTCCGGGCTGACCTGAGGGCCGCCAGTGCCGAAAACGGAATCGTGACCATCTGGCGGACGTTGGACGGCCGCCGGTCTTCCCCGTCCTCCGTCACGGCCAGGTCCAGGTAGTCCCGCCCGACTCTGTCGATCACGCCGTGCAAGCTGGTTTCCGTCCAAGCACCCCGCACCGCCAGAACCGAAAGTCGCGTCCGGTCTCTCGCCAGCCCCCGCAGCGCGCTTGCGAGGCCGAGCCGCTGTCGCACTTTGGACGACTCCCCGACGGCCAGCCGGGAGAGCCCCACATACCGGGCGGCTGCCGCGTAGGGGATCAGAACCTGATGGCGCGGGTCGTGCAGGACCAGCGCCTGGCTGCCGGCGTGACTCAGTGTGCCCTCGAACAACGATCCTGACGAGACCTGGACGCCGATCCGGAGGCCCAGCGATCCGCGGAGCCTGTCCGCGAGTTCCACCCCCGCCGCCTCCGTGCGCATCCGCTCCGCGATCTCCGCGTCGAGGTTCAGCCGCTCGCTGGCGGCCAATTGTGCCTCCAAGTCCGTAAAGAGGGCGTCCCAGCGCATGGCGCAAGCGTAGGCCGGTAGTGATTCGGGGTCAATCCACATCGCTCTGCACCAGCCTAGACAAATCATGGTCCCAAGGATCACACTCGGGTAACAACATCAAAACGTATCAAAGTACATCAAAATCTATTATCAAGCACAAAGGAGGACTTCATGGGCCGTGGGCAGATTACGCCCGAGGAATCCGGGGCGCGGCGGCATGTGCCGGCAACTGATGCAGCCATGGCTGTCGTGATTCTGTTGCTGGGTTTATCCCTGGCGGGATCCGGAGGCAACCTGGTGCAACGCTGGCGCTACTCCGCTGCGCGGCAGCAGTCACTGTCATTCGAGGATCAACTCGGGATCGTCGCCAACACCACCGGCCTGATCATGATCACGTGGTGGGCCATGTCGCTCACCATCGCGATGGCCTCGGCGCTGCTGGAGCGCAGCGGAAGGACCGGCGCCGCTACGGTCACAGCCAAGTTCAGCCCGGCTTTCATGCGCCGTCTCGCCTTCGCCGCCGTCGGATTCCAGTTGCTCGGCGCACCCTCGGCCACCGCCGCCACGCCGCCCCGCCCGGATCCCTTACCTCGCCCGGCTGTCTCCGCAGTCTGGACGCCGACGACGGCGGCTTCCGAGGGTCTGGTTCTCCCCCGACCCCTGCAGGTCCTTACCGCCCCGGCACCCCCGCCGAGTGCCGCGCCCACTCGCGGGCCGGGCAGCGCCGGCACGCGCCCCGGCATCACCCGGCCCTGGACGCCGGGGGTTCCGGCAGTGGAGCCCGGCACGCTCGCGGCGCGGCAGCTCCGAACGCAGGAGCCCGCAGACGGGCGTGCCGAAGTAACCGTCCGGGCCGGGGATTCGCTCTGGAGCCTGGCCGCCGCCCGGCTCGGGCCGTTAGCGTCGGACGTCGACATCGCAAGGGAATGGCCCCGGCTGTACCAGGCCAACCGGGCAGTGATCGGCGAGAGCCCCCATCTCCTGCGTCCGGGCCAGGTCCTCATTCATCCCGCCAGCGAGTGACGGCCGAGGCCAGGAACCGGACACCGCAGCACCGCAGCAGCACAACTCAGCAGCGCCGCAGGTCAGCAGAAATCAAGCAACAGCCAACAGCAAAGGAACCACCATGTCCGCACATACCGGGGGTCGCGCCCTTGCAGCACCTCCAGCACCTCCAGCACCGCCCCGAACGCCCCTCCGGGTGGTGGACGCCAGCGCCGCACCGGCCACTGCCCGCGATCACACGTCGCCCCCCGCAGGGACGCCACGCCGTATGCCGCTGCAACTCGTGGACGAGGGCCGGGAAATCTGCACGATCTGCCGCGGCACGGTCCAGGCCGCGATCGAGGTCCTGGCCGGCACCCGACCGGCCCAGCAACTTGCCCGCCGGCTCGACGAGCGCTGCCTCGCCGCCCTGCAGCATCGGGCGGCCCTGACACGGCGGCTGGCGTCCGGGAACTCGCCAACGGCGGGACGGCTGCACCGGAACCCGTCGGTGCGCTCGGTCAGGGCCTGCAAGGTGTCAGAAGACGTATATGAGGCAAGTGCCGTGGTGGTCGATGAGCTGCGGGTCCGGGCCGTGGCGCTCCGGCTGGAACGGAGCCAGCTCCTCTGGCGCGTGACGGTGCTGGAAATAGGCTGATCCGGCCGTCGGATGGCGGCCGGGCCCATTCACGTCGAGGGTTGCCGGAGGACTGTGGTCCAAGCCGGACAGAGCTGCGGGGGTACAGGAAAGGAGGAAAAAGAGAAATGAAAGAGGACCGGAACAACCGTTCCGGTCCTCTCTCATGGCTGCGGGCTGCCCGTAGGCGGCGGGCTTAGCGCCGCTTCTTTTTGTTCGTGCGGCGCGGGGCATCCTGCACCGCGGCCTTGGCGGGGTTGCCGGAGCGGCCCGAGGTCTTGGCCTCGACCCGGGTTTGGGCAGCGCCGTCCTCGCCGGGGGCGGTGTACTGCAGCTGCGCGGGTTTCTCCGGGGCTTGCAGTCCGGCAGCGCGGATCTGCGGCTCGTGGTGCTCCGTGTGCTGGCCGACGGCGTCCGCCACGACGACATCTTCTGCCGGAGTCACCTCGACGTCCAGATTGAACAGGAAGCCCACACTCTCCTCGCGGATGGCCTCCATCATGGACTGGAACATGATAAAGCCCTCGCGCTGGTACTCGACCAGGGGATCGCGTTGGGCCATCGCGCGCAGGCCGATGCCTTCCTTCAGGTAGTCCATCTCATAGAGGTGTTCCTGCCACTTGCGTCCGATCACGGACAGGACCACGCGGCGCTCGAGCTCGCGCATGCTCTCGGCGCCAATCGCCGCTTCCCGCGCCTGATAGACCAGGCGGGCGTCGGAGAGGATCTCGTCCTTGAGGAAGTCCACCGTGATGCGCGACTTGCCGCCGGCCTCGTCGATCAGATCCCGCGGAGTCACACTCACCGGGTACAGGGTCTTCAGGTTCGACCACAGCAGATTGAAGTCCCAGTCGTCGCCCGTTCCTTCGGCGGTCGCCTCATCGATGAAGGCCGTAATGGTGTCCTCGAGGAAGAACTGGACCTTCTCGTGGAGGTCGTCGCCCTCAAGGATCCGGCGACGGTCGCCGTAGATGGCTTCGCGCTGGCGGTTCAGGACGTCGTCGTACTTCAGGACGTTCTTGCGCTGTTCGGCGTTACGGCCCTCCACCTGGCCCTGGGCGGAGGCGATGGCGCGGGAGACCAGCTTGGATTCCAGCGCGACGTCGTCGGGCACGGAGCTGTTCATCAGGCGCTCGGCCGCGCCGGAGTTGAACAGGCGCATCAGGTCATCGGTCAGCGACAGGTAGAACCGTGATTCGCCCGGGTCCCCCTGGCGGCCGGAGCGGCCCCGCAGCTGGTTGTCGATGCGGCGGGACTCGTGCCGTTCGGTGCCGAGGACGTACAGGCCGCCGAGGTTGAGGACTTCCTCATGCTCGTCCTTGACAGCCTGCTTCGCGGCCTCGAAAGCTTCGGGCCAGGCTGCTTCGTAGTCTTCGGAGTTTTCCTCCGGGTCCAGGCCGCGCTTCGCGAGTTCCGCGACGGCGGTGAATTCGGCGTTGCCGCCGAGCATGATGTCGGTACCGCGGCCGGCCATGTTCGTGGCCACGGTGACGGCTGCCTTGCGGCCCGCCTGGGCAACGATCGCAGCTTCCCGGGCGTGGTTCTTGGCGTTCAGGACCTCGTGCCGGACGCCTTCCTTGGCCAGCAGCCGCGACAGGTACTCGCTCTTCTCGACGCTGGTGGTGCCGACCAGGACCGGCTGGCCCTTTTCATGCCGTTCGGCGATGTCCTTCACAACGGCATCGAACTTGACGGCCTCGTTCTTGTAGACGAGGTCCGCCTGGTCTATGCGGGTCATGTCGCGGTTCGTGGGGATGGCGACAACGCCGAGCTTGTAGGTGCTCATGAACTCGGCGGCTTCGGTCTCGGCCGTACCGGTCATGCCGGCGAGCTTGTCGTACATGCGGAAGTAGTTCTGCAGCGTCACGGTGGCGAGCGTCTGGTTCTCGGCCTTGATCTCGACGCCTTCTTTGGCCTCGATGGCCTGGTGCATGCCCTCGTTATACCGGCGGCCCGCGAGGATGCGGCCGGTATGCTCGTCCACAATCAGGACTTCGCCGTCGAGAATGACGTAGTCCTTGTCCCGCTTGAAGAGTTCCTTGGCCTTGATGGCGTTGTTCAGGAAGCCGATGAGCGGGGTGTTGGCCGACTCGTACAGGTTGTGGATGCCGAGGTAGTCCTCCACCTTTTCGATGCCGGACTCGAGGACGCCGACCGTGCGCTTCTTTTCATCGACCTCGTAGTCGGTCTCGGGCTTGAGCCGCAGCACGACCTTGGCGAACTCGCTGTACCAGCGGTTGGTGTCGCCCTGGGCGGGACCGGAGATGATGAGCGGCGTGCGGGCCTCATCGATGAGGATGGAGTCCACTTCGTCGACGATGGCATAGTTGTGGCCGCGCTGGACCAGCTCGGATTTGTCCCACGCCATGTTGTCTCGCAGGTAGTCGAAGCCGAATTCGTTGTTGGTGCCGTAGGTGATGTCGGCCGCGTACTGCTCGCGGCGCACGGCGGGGTCCTGGTTGGCGAGGATGCAGCCGCTGGTCAGGCCCAGGAAACGGTACACGCGGCCCATAAGGTCGGACTGGTATTCGGCGAGGTAGTCGTTCACCGTGATGACGTGCACGCCCTTGCCGCCGAGGGCGTTGAGGTAGGCCGGAGCGGTGGCCACCAGGGTCTTGCCCTCACCGGTCTTCATCTCAGCGATGTTGCCCAGGTGGAGGGCGGCGCCGCCCATCAGCTGGACATCGAAGTGGCGCATGCCGAGGGTTCGGGAGGAGGCCTCGCGGACGGCGGCGAACGCCTCGGGCAGGAGGTCCTCCAGCGTTTCGCCGTCGAGGTGGCGGGCCCGGAGCCTGTCGGTCTCTTCGCGCAGTTCGGCGTCCGTGAAGGTCTTGAAGGAGCTTTCAAGGGCATTAATGGAGTCGGCATAGTTCCGCAGTTGCCGCAGGGTTTTTTTGTCACCTGTGCGGAGAAGTTTTTCAATAAGTGATGCCACGTGAAGATGCTCCCAGTCTCAAGCTGCCGAATTCTGGCGTGTTTAGTCTACGGGAGAGTCGCACGGGCGCTACGCCTGTTCCCTCACAGCGGATACAGCGGTGGTTGACCCGGCGACGGCTTCCGCGAGGGCGGGCGCCAGATCCCCCGTGCGGGAAACGACCACCCGGTCCAGTTGGAGCCACTCTGCCATGAGCTGCAGCTCCGCGGCGAGTTCGACGGCGGTGTCCGCCGGAGCGCCGGGCTCGGCATGGGCGGCTCTCGCCAGGAGAAGGCCGTTCGCGCGGTCGGCTTTGAGGTCTACCCGGGCCACGATCCCGTCGCGGAGCAGGAACGGCAGCACGTAGTAGCCGAAGCGGCGCTTCGGCTCAGGGGTGTAGATCTCGATCCGGTAGTGAAAGCCGAACAGTGCCTCGAGCCGGCGGCGTTCAAAGACCAGAGAGTCGAACGGGCTCACCAGCGCCCTGCCGGTCGCAGCGCGCGGCAGCTTCGCCTCGACGTGCCGGTAGAGGGGCTTCTCCCAGCCGGTGACCACGACCCGCCGTATCCGACCGGCCTCGACGAGGTTCCCCACCGACACCGCGGCGGCCTTGAGCGGCACCCGGAAATAGTCCGCGAAGCAGCGCACGGTGCCGATCCCGTGGGCCTGGGCTGCGGCGTCGACCAGCCGGTCCATCGCGGCTGCCGGATCCGGCCCGCCGGGGCCGGCACCCTCCTGTTCCGGGGGCAGGACCTTGGCGGTCAGGGTGTAGCGGCGCTCAAAGGATTCGGTCCGGGAAGCTGCAGAAACCAGACCTTCCTCGAAGAGGTGCTCCAGGACCCTCTTGACGGCGTTCCAGTTCCAACCCCAGTTGTCCTGTTGCTGGTCCTCAACGTGCCCGATGCGGGCCGTGAGTTCCGCCGCGGTCAGGGGCTTGCCCGCTGCGAGGGCCTGCAGTACCCCCGATGCAACTCCGCTCCTCAGTTCCGGGTCCATGGCGTGCGCGCCCACCCATTTCCGGCTCTGCCACTGCACGAGGTCCTGGAAGTGGTCGGGGCGGATGAAGCTTGCCTCGTGGGCCCAGTACTCCATCATGCGGCGCGGATGCGTGCCTGCCATGCGGTCCAGAATGCCGCGGTCGTAGTTGCCCAGCCGCGAGAAGAACGGCAGGTAGTGGCTCCTGGACAGCACGTTGACGGAATCGATCTGGACCAGGTGGAGGCGGGCAAAGGTACGGCCCACCGCCCGTGCGGTCACGGGTCCGGCGGGCCGTCCCTTATCCAATCCCTGGGCTGCCAGCGCGATCCGCCGGGCCTGGTTAAGGCTCAGCGATTCGTGCACGTCGGTCCCTTCGCTGGATGGTCGGCACCAGTCTAGGCTCTGGCGGGCTCATCCTCGGAGCGGTAGGCGATGACCTTTGCTTCCGGTGGGGTCGCGCCCGGCTCGCAGGTCTGGTCCAAGGAGATTACCCCGTAAGTCCAGCCTTCGCGGCGGTAGACGACGGACGGTGCCTTGGTCTCCTTGTCAACGAACAGATAGAAATCGTGACCCACGAGCTCCATGTTGTCGACGGCGTCGTCCAGGGTCAGGGACGCCGCGGTGAAAACCTTCCGACGGATCAGCACCGGAGAGTCCCCGGCGGGAATGTCGTTCTCCACCTCATACGGCGACTTCTCCGTTTCAGTCGTCGGGGCCTCCTGGCGGCGGCTCGCTTCCTCGTAGAGGGGTGCGCTGGTGCTGGCCGGCTCCAGCGACGCCGTGGCTTCGCGCACCGCCACGGGGGTATGCCTGCCGTGGTGGACCTTTTTACGGTCCTTCGCCCGGCGCAGGCGTTCAAGGAGCTTGTTGTAGGCGAGATCGAACGCGGCGAATTTGTCTGCGGCGCTGGCTTCGGCCCGGATCACGGGGCCTCGACCCAGGACTGTCAGCTCGACGGTGAGCATCTCATCGGTCTGGCGGGCCTTGGTCTCCTTGGAAACTTTCGCGTCCACCCTCTGGACCTTGTCCCCCAATGACGCAATCTTCGAGATCTTCTCGTCGGCGTACTCGCGGAAGCGGTCTGAGACCGTCAAATTACGTCCGCTGATCATGAACTCCATGGTGCCCTCCAAATGACTTCGGTGACACGACGGCGGCACTTCCCGGGGCTGTTTTGACTGACAGTCGAGCCCCTTTCCGAGCCGCTATCGACAGGTACATCTGTTCTTGGTACCCATCTCCGACGTTAGTTCATAGCCCCCTGTTATTCATCTTTTTTTGGTTTATTTTTTTCCTTGACACCCGCCTTCCCAGACACGACGCGGTGACCGGCTGCGAAGTCGGCTGCGACCGGCGGGCGTGTCGCAGCGAGGACCACGGCACCCCGGACCAATGCTCCTGCCAGCTGCAAGGCCCGGGCGGCCTCGGCAAGGGTGGCACCCGTGGTGAGCACGTCATCGATGATGATGCAGGGCTGCCCGCGCAGCTCCGGAGCCCGGAGGCCGCCCCGGACCCGCATTGATTCCCGCACCCGCTGCGACCGCGCGCCACGGCCCAGGCCTTTCTGCCCGCCGGCCAGGGACCCTGACAGGGACCGCACCAGGAACCCGTACTGTGGCGCCGTCAGGGGCCGCGCCAGCGACGACCCTGCCCTCCGCAGGGCTCCTGACTTCCGGAGCGCGTCAACGACCCGAGGACCGTCGCGCTCCGGTGCCCCGGAGGTACGGTCCCGGCTGAACCTCTTGAGCAGCAGATGGACCGGGCTGAAGCCCCGCTTCCGGAAGGCGCCGTTGCTCGTAGGCACCGGCACCAGCCAGACCCCCGCCGGTTCCCCCGCCGCGGCGTCTACGGCTCGGCCGAGCGCCTGCGCCAGCACGCGACCGAGCCGCGCCTGGCCGTACCGCTTGAATGACAGCACGGCCTGCGCCAGCTCCCCGCGGTAGACGCCGGCGGCAACTACCGGAAGTAGCACGGAGCCGTCCATGTCCATCAGCGCGGGGGCCTGCGCCTCGGCCTGGAACGGGTTCCGGGTCAGGAGCCGGATCTGCCGCGCGCAGGTGCCACAGAGCACCAGATCCTCCGCCCCGCAACAGACGCAGCCCACCGGAGCCGCAAGGGCAAGCAGTTCCGCCGCTGCGGCCGCTGTCCGGTCCGCCAGACGCGCCGGCCCGCGAGGGTAGTCACCTCGATGGTTCGACGCCCGGAATGCAGGCGGGGACAGGTCCAGATCGGGGCCATGCCGCTGGGACTGCGTGCCGTTGTGCCTGTGTCTCGTCATGCTTCAAGGCTGACGCGGCCCGGCCGGCGGCGACAGCAAGCAACAGCGTTATGTGCACAACAGGGTTGGTCGCACAGGGTTGGTTGCACAACGCGGTTGGTGGCACCACGCGGTCAGCTGGGCAGGACAGCTGCGTGGAGCCGCCGGGTGGACAGCCTGCCCGGCGGCTTCGGTTCAGCCGGGGAAGGCCGGATCGACCGGACCCTCGAGCTGGGGCGACCAGCCGTTGCCGAGCCGCTGGAAGATGCCTTCGGCGGACTGCGCGAAGATCTCCTCCGGGCCGTTGCCGGCGCTGAGAGCCGTGAGCCCCGGCCACGGCGCGAGCGGCTCCGGTTGCGCGGACGTCAGGGACAGCAGCTCGGGGATCACCGTTTCGCTCGCGGAGCCCTTCAAAACGGCCACCGTGGTGTCGTCGATCCAGACTCCCTGATCCGGATCGCGGGCCGTCAGGAGAGTCATCGGTGCGGTCAGGTCCCGAGGCGTGCCGTCGGCGGCCCGGATGATGCCCGTCACCTGGACCTTGGTCTTGCCGTTCTGCTCCGAAATAACGAGCGCCCGTGCGCCCTCGCGGGACACCCTGAACTCCCTGACAGTGCGGCCGGCGAGCCAGCCCGGCGCCAGCGAGACCGTCGGCACGGCCGCCCCTTCGGCCACTCCGACGGGCCGGTAAGCCACGACTTCGGTTGCGCCGGTGGCTCCCGGACCGGCGGTCCACACCCAGTCATAGCGGTCGAAGGAGGGCCCGGACAAGGTGGCGCGGGTGGTCAGGGCACGTGCGGCCTGGCCCGGCACGATGGCGTACAGGGTCGTCCGGTCGGCATTGAGGAATGCCGCCGATTGCGAGACGGGAGACTCCGCCGGGGCCCGGGGCCCGAGGGCTGCGACGGACTGGATATCCGGAAGCGGTGAGATCCTGTTGTTCTCGTACCGGACCAGCTCGTTGTCGCTCACGGCAATCTGGTGGGCCGGGACGTTCTTGTCCCGGATCGGCGCCAGCACGGATCCGTTGTCCTCGACCCGGACGAGGTCCTGGTCGGCCCGGAGTTCAACGTTGATGACGTCGGGCTGGCTCCGGAATGTCAAGGCCAGCTGCGTCTGCATCCGCAGCCTGTCCTCACTGGAGGCTTCCACGAGGTCCTTGGCGGTGAGATCCACCTGGGCTGCACCGGAGACGACGGGTACTGACTCCCGGGCCAGCTGGATGCCCGAGGGGAAGGCGCTGACGACGGCGCCCTTGAGATAGGGGGCGGGTCCGCCGAGGAGGGCGCTGGTCATGGACTTGACAGTCTTCTTCCTGATGAACCACCGGACATCGGGGACTGCGTAAGTGAAAGTGGGATCGTAAAAGTAGATCGGGTAGGCACCGTAGATGACTTTGAACGTCTCCTCCGGGATGGCGGTGCCATCCGGGATTTCCGCGATCCTCCATTCACCGTCGACCTGGGTCAGGGTGGCGGGAATGTTCTCCGTGGTGCCCGGAGGAAGCTGCGTGGCGACGCCGTCGGCGTCCACTGAGTAAGCCACGTCCAGTTCGTAGTTGAACACGTTCTCGACGCCGGTGGGCACCACCCGGGCCGACCGGAACACGAGGACCCGCTGGTCCGGTTTCCAGGTGACGGAGGAGGCCTGGGTGAGGTACTGGCGGGCGACGGCGTAGTCGTCCTCATAACCGCTGCCGGCCAGGTAGAAGTCCTCGATCACGGCCTCGGGTCCGGCGCCGGGGCGGGGAGCGGACGGGAAGAAGACGGGGGCGTTATTGGGGTTTCCGGCGCTCTCGTCCGTGCTCCTGCCGACCGGCCCGGAGCGCGGGATCTGGGCGCAGGACGTCAGCATCAACAGGACGACGGCCAGCACGGCGGCGCACGCCGTCGTGAGTCTGTTCGAGGAACCCCTCATGACTCCGCCTTCCTTTCGTCATCACTGCCGCCGGCTGCGCGGGGCGCAGCTCCCGGAACGGAGGCCTTGCTCTCCGGGGCGGGCGACGGGTCCAGCAGCAACATGGTGCGCTGGGGTCCGGAACCGGGCAGTCCGACGTCGGCCGGTTCCAGCTGGAGCGGCGACCTGGTGATGGTCTCGCCCTGTCGGAGCGAAAGGGTCAGCCGGAAGTTGGACCCGTTGCCCTTGTCTCCCCACGCCTGGAGCCACCCGTTGTGGAGCTTGGTGTCCTCGGCGGCAATGGAAAGCCCCAGGCCGCTGCCTCCCGTGGTCCGTGCCCGGGCCGGATCGGCGCGCCAGAAGCGGTCGAAGACGCGGGCGGCCTCGGCCGCGCCCATGCCGATCCCATGGTCGCGGACGGCTACTGCCACGGCGGTGCCGTTGGCTGCCACGGACACGTTTACCGGACGGCCCTCGCCGTGTTCCAGGGCATTCAGGATGAGGTTGCGCAGGATCCGGTCGATCCGGCGGTCGTCCATCTCCACGATGATGCTGCCCTCGGGGGCGTTGAGGGTGACCTCGGAGCCGTACTCGGCCGCGACGGGTGCCACGCCTTCGATCACGTGGGTGATGAGCTGGACAATGTCGGTGGGCTCGGCGTCGAGCGTTGCCACCCCGGCGTCGAAGCGGGAAATCTCCAGCAGGTCCGCCAGCAGTGACTGGAAGCGTTCCACCTGGTTGTAGAGCAGTTCCGCCGAACGCTTGTTGATGGGGTCGAAATCCTCCCGCGCATCGTAGAGCACCTCCGCGGCCATCCGCACGGTGGTGAGCGGGGTACGCAGCTCGTGGGAGACGTCCGAGACGAAACGCTGCTGCATCTGGGAGAGGGTGGCGAGCTGGGTGATCTGCTCCTGCAGGCTGGCCGCCATGTGGTTGAACGAAGCGCCCAGCCGCGCCACCTCGTCCTCGCCCTTGACCACCATGCGCTCCTGCAGTTGCCCGGCGGCAAGTTTTTCGGACACGACGGCGGCGTGGCTGACCGGGCTCACGACGTTGCGGGTCACGTACCAGGCGACGGCCCCGATCATGAGCACCAGCGCCGCCCCGCCGGCAAGCAGGACGTTCTGGATCTCGTCGAGGGTCTTCTGTGCCGTGTTGAGGTCGTAGATGAGGTAGAGCTCGTAGACGGTGCCGTTGAAGGTGACCTTGTTGCCGACCGCAATGCCGGGACGGTCCCCGGTACCCACCGGGAATTCCGTGGAGGCCCAGAACTGCTCCTTGCCTGAGTCCTGGACTGCCTTGCGCAGCTCGGGCGGGATGACGCTGATGGTCAGCTGATCCGAGGCCCGGGATTCCACCCACCGGTTGCGGGGCTTGGTCTGTTCCGGCATGGCTTCAAAGACGTACCGTCGCTGGATCACGGATCCGCGGCCCTCGACCGCGTTCAAGGTGTCATAGACGAGCGTGATGACGCTGGACTGGTCGGTGACCTGGGCGCCGTCGAAGGTGTCCTGGACCTGCTTCACGTTGTAGCGGGTCTCGGACTCCGCCTGGGCAAGGCGTTCCTGGAAAAGATTATTGGCGATCTGGTTGGACAGGTAGGCTCCCACCACGGCAAAGGAGCTGATGGCGAGCATCAGCGTCGTGAGCACCGTGCGGAACTGCATCGAGCGGCGCCATTTGCGGTGCAGGGAGCGCAGCAGATAACGGATGCCCGGCAGCAGCCGGGAGACCCCGGTCCGCACCAGGCGCGCGACGCGGACCGCCATGATCAGGGCGCGGCGAAGCCAGATCCTGGTGCGGAAGAGGATCAGGGACCAACCCGCCGGACCACGGCGCTGGTCGCCAGGCTCCGGGTCCGGCTTCGGCTCCGGCTCCGGCTGGGCGCCGGCCGCGGGGTGCCCGGGAACGCCTTCCGGATGATCGGGTTCCAAGGGGGCGGGTTCGGACCGGGTCTGCTCCGGGCTGGCATGTTCGGAGCGGGCTTGTTCCGGCCCGGCCTGCGCCAACAGCGTGTGTTCCGAGGTTGACCCGGGCCGGCCGTCGGCGGGTTCAGGAACCTGCTTTATAGCCGACACCACGGACCGTCAATACAACTTCGGGGGCTTCCGGGTCACGTTCGATCTTTGACCGGAGCCGCTGGACATGGACGTTGACCAACCGCGTGTCGGCGGCGTGGCGGTAGCCCCAGACCTGCTCCAGCAGGAGTTCCCGGGTGAAGACCTGCCACGGCTTGCGGGCCAGCGCCACCAGGAGGTCGAATTCCAGCGGCGTGAGCGAGATGCGCTCGCTGCCGCGGCTGACGAGGTGGCCGGCCACGTCGATGGTGACATCCGCGATACGCAGGGTTTCCGGCGCCTTCTGGTCGCCGGGCCGGAGCCGGGCCCGGACCCGGGCCACGAGTTCCGCGGGCTTGAAGGGTTTGGGTACATAGTCGTCCGCGCCGGATTCCAGCCCCCGGACCACGTCCGAGGTGTCCGATTTCGCCGTCAGCATGACGATCGGGACATCCGACTCGGCACGGATCTGCCGGCACACTTCGATGCCGTCCATGCCCGGGAGCATCAGGTCGAGCAGCACGAGATCGGGCTTCGAGGACCGGAAGACTTCGAGAGCCTGCCCGCCGTCGGCGCAAAAGACGGGCTCAAAGCCATCGTTGCGCAGCACAATGCCGATCATCTCGGCGAGCGCCTCGTCATCGTCCACTACCAGAATGCGTGCCTTCATAATTATATATTCCCCTATTGAATTGGCTTTGTCGTATTGAGCGATTTCCGGGCATGGCGGGGGCATTGTCCGGGGCAGAATCTGCGGCCTGGATTCGGGCCCGCTGGAACAAGCCGCCGCCGTCCTGCATGCTGTGCACAGAGGCACCATTCCGGCCAGGACCTGCAGGAGGCTCCCGTGACCACACCGATCTATCCGCTTGCCCTGGGGGATGCGTTCTCCCGGCTGCAACCCCAGCTGCAGGAATACTTCTCACTCGCCCCGGGATCCGGCCATTTCGGCGTCGGCGAGGGCGTCTTCGACGTGGCGGGTTGCCCGCAGCCCTGGCTGCGCCCACTGCTGCGCCTCACGAGCGGGGAACAGGCCTTCTTCCCGGAGTATGGCGAGGGCATCCCCTTCCGGATCGAAAACCATGCGCACCTGGATCCGTTCGGACGCCCGAGCCTGACGGCCCGCCGTGAAATCTTCTTCCCCGGCACCACGCGGCTGTTCCACGACACCACAAGTTTCGAGCACACGGGCGGCAGGCGGGGACTCGTCGATTACGTCGGCCGGTACCGCCGGCTCGCAACGGACCTCAACCTCAGCGTCACCGACGAAGGCCGGCTCCGGGGCGTCTCGGAGGCGTCGCGGCTGTTCCTCGGGCCGCTTCGGATCCCCCTGCCCGGCGCCTTCGACGCCAGGGCCTACGCCGAACAGTGGTGGGAGCCGCAGGAAAACGGCCGGGGCAGGCACCGGATCCAGGTCAAGGTGATCCAGCCGCAGCTCGGCCTGGTCCTGGTCTACGCCGGGCACTTCGACTACCGGCTCGAAGCGTACCCTGGCGGCAGCACGGCCCCGGGCTACCTGCCCGACCGTGCCCGGCCGGACCGCTGGGAAAACCGGGTCTGAATTCCGGCAATGGTTGCCCTTTAGCCAAGGGCGAGCTGGTTGAGCCCGTCCGCGACCTGGGTCAGCCGGGTCAGCACCGCCGTCGCGGACGACGGCGAGTGCCGCTCCAGCCCCTCCGCGGGGGTGACCCGCAGTGCGGCCAGTGTGGACGCCGGGAGCCCGAGCTGCCGCCAGGGGCGCCACACCGTGTCGACGGTGTCGGTGACGCGCGGCAGCGACGCCGACGGCGGGCCCACGTCCAGCGCACCTGCCCACAGCCGCTTGCCCGCCTCCACGGCCCCGGCCAGCTGCTCCCACTGGCGCGAGGTCAGGGCGCGCAACGGGACGGCGATCCCGTCCGCCCCGGAGGCCAGGATCCGGTCAAAGGGTGCCTCGATTTCCGGGACCGCGACGACGATTTCGACGGCGCCGGCGGCCCGCAGCGCTTCGATGAGCAGCTGCCAGGAGTCGGTGGCCTCCTGGCCGGGGACGGAGCGCAGGGTGCGGTAACCGCTGGACGTGGGGATGGTGCCGGCCAGGACGGACGCGATCTCAGGCTCGTCGATCTGCACCACGATCCGCGCCCCGGGGGCCGCCGCGGCCACCCGCTTGAGATAACTGCCGGCACCGGCGGCCAGCGAGGAGGCGATGTCGCGGCGGGCACCGTAATCGATGAGCGCCCGCTCCCCGTTGTGCAGGTGCAGGCCGGCGGCGAGGCTGAGCGGGCCGCGCAGCTGGATCTTGAGGTCCGCGGCGGGGGTGTCCTCGGCGCCGACCACGTCGGCGAGGACGTTGATGTCGGTGGAGAGGGCCGAGCGCGCCCGCATCAGGTCCTTGCCTGGCCGGTCCACGATCCGCCAGCCGTAGGGCTGGACGTCCACGGCAAGCTCAACGAGCAGGGAGGCCGTCCGGCCGAGGGCGTCCGAGCCGACGCCGCGGTCCGGGAGCTCGGCCAGGAAGGGCAGGTGGGGGCTGCCGAGTTCACCGCGGATGATCCGGGCGGCCTCAATCGGGTCTTCGCCGGGCCACGGGCCGAGCGCCGTCGCCGTGACCTGTCCGGGACCGGGGGGCGTGGAAGCGGCCATCTCAGGCATCCGCGGAAACCGTGGGACCGGCGGGAGCGGTGCGGCCGGAACCGTGCGACTGGGCCGCCTCATGGTCTTCCGCGATCGCTTCGTGGTGGCGGATGACCTCGCCGATGATGAAGTTCAGGAATTTTTCGGCGAAGGCAGGGTCCAGGTGCGCCTCGGCGGCGAGCCGTCGCAGCCGGGCGATCTGGGCGCTCTCGCGGCCCGGGTCCCCTGCGGGAAGCTTGTGCGCGGCCTTGAGGAAGCCGACTTTCTGGGTCGCCTTGAACCGTTCCGCCAGCAGGTACACGAGGGTGGCATCGATGTTGTCGATGCTGGAGCGGATCGACAACAGTTCCGCCATCACCGCGGGATCCACCTGGCCGGCCAGGGAACTGGCCCCAGGATCATAGGAATCGGCATCGGGATGAGTCTGGTTCTGCTCGGTCATTGACCCAGTCTAGGGGCACCGGGGCTAATCGTTCCTGCTGTTAGCGCCGTCCTGCCGGGGCTGCTGGTACGCGCGTTCGCCCGTGCAAGGGACATGCCCACCGTTCACCGTGGACGGTGGGCATGTCCCGCCGGCGAGCGCCGGAGGGGTCTCAGCCGTGCAGTACGGCGCGGAACTCCGCCCGGCGCCGGGCCTGCTCATCGGGGTCCGGAACGGGCAGGGATGCGATGAGCTTCCGGGTGTAGCCGTGCTGCGGGTTGCCCATCACCTGGTTCCCAAGCCCCTGCTCCACCATCCTGCCCTTGTAAAGCACTCCCACCCAGGGGGACAGGATGTCCACCACGGCAAGGTCGTGGCTGATGAACAGGCAGGCAAATCCGAACTCGGTCTGGATCTCCTTGAACAGCTCCAGCACCTTCGCCTGGACGGACACGTCCAGGGCCGACGTGGGTTCGTCGGCGATCAGCAGCTTCGGGTTCAGGATCAGCGCACGCGCCAGCGAGGCCCGCTGCCGCTGGCCGCCGGAGAGTTCGTGCGGGTACCGCTCGGCGTACGACGCCGGCAGCTGCACGGATTCCAGCAGCTCACGGGTCCGCTGGCGGGCCTGCGCCGGGGTCGGCTTGCTGTGGATGATGAGCGGTTCCGCGATGCAGTCGCCAATTGTCAGCTGCGGGTTGAAGGACGCGGCCGGGTCCTGGAACACGAAGCCGATCTCCTTGCGCAGCGGCTTGAAGGTGCGCTCCTTGAGGTGGAGCATCTCGTAGTCGAGCACCAACAGGCTGCCGCCCGTGGTTTTGTTGAGCCCGGCAATGGCCCGGCCGATGGTCGTCTTGCCGGAGCCGGACTCACCCACCAGGCCGAACACTTCACCCTCGGAGAGCGTGAAGTCCACGCCGTCGACGGCCTTGAACGCCGGGCTGCCCAGCCGGCCGGGGTATTCGATGCGCAGATCCCTGGCCTCGACCAGGACCTTCCCGCCCTGGTGGGCACGCTCGACAAGGCCTTCCGAGGCCGAGTTCCTGCCGAGGTGCGGGACCGCGGCCAGCAGTTTCCTGGTGTAGTCCTGCCGGGGCTCCGCAAAGAGGGTCCGGGCGCTTGCCTCTTCGACAACGTCGCCCTGGTACATCACGACCACGCGGTCTGCGAGGTCGGCCACCACGCCCATGTTGTGCGTAATGAGCACGATCGACGTGCCGTACCGGTCGCGGAGATCACGCAGCAGCTCCAGGATCTCCGCCTGGACGGTGACATCCAGGGCGGTGGTGGGCTCATCAGCGACGATGAGCCCCGGGTTCAGGGCCAGCGCCGCCGCGATCACGACGCGTTGTTTCTGCCCGCCGGAAAACTGGTGCGGATAGTAGTTGACCCGGGTTTCCGGATCCGGGATGCCGACCTTGCGGAGGGCCTCGATGGCACGCGCCTTGGCGTCCCTGGCATTGACCCGCCCGGTTCCGCCGTGACCCGCGTGGGCGCGGATGCCTTCGGCGATCTGCCAGCCGACCGTGAAGACCGGGTTGAGGGCGGTGGACGGCTCCTGGAAGACCATGGCGACGTCGCGGCCGCGGATCTCCCGGAGTTTTGACGGGCTGACGCTGATCACGTTGTTGCCGTTGATCAGTACCGCTCCGGAGCTGAGCGCCGTTTCCGGCAGCAGTCCAAGGATCGTCTTCGCGGTGACGGTTTTGCCTGAGCCGGATTCGCCGACAATGGCCACCACCTCGCCGGGATTGACCTCCAGGCTGACGTCCTTGACTGCATACACGTCCCCGGCGTCGGTGGCGAAGGTGACCTTGAGGTGGTCGATCTCCAGGACGGGCCCGGCGCCGCGGCCGTGTGCGTCGATATTGGTGGTCATGAACTTCCCACTTCTGCTTCGCTGGCCGCCATGGCGGCTTTGCCGGCGGAGGCACTCTTCCGGCCGCGCAGACGGGGATCGTTGAGGTCGTTGATGCTTTCCCCGACCAGCGTCAGTCCCAGGACGGTGAGCACAATCGCCAGGCCGGGGAACACGCCCGTCCACCAGATGCCGGAGGTGGTGTCAGCAAGAGCCTTGTTGAGGTCGAAGCCCCACTCGGCGGCAGAGGTCGGTTCGATGCCGAAGCCGAGGAAGCCCAGACCGGCGAGCGTCAGGATGGCCTCCGAGGCATTGAGCGTGAAGATCAGTGGCAGCGTCCGTGTGGCGTTTTTGAAGATGTGGCGGCTCATGATGCGGATGTTGGAGGCGCCCACGACCTTCGCCGATTCCACGAACGGTTCCGCCTTGAGCCGGATGGTCTCGGCCCGGATGACGCGGAGGTACTGCGGGATGAAGACGACGGTGATGGAAAACGCCGCCGCGAGGATGCCGCCCCAGAGGCTGGACCTGCCGCCGCTGATGGCGATCGCCATCACGATGGCGACGAGCAGGGGCGGGAAGGCGTAGATGGCGTCGGCGATCACGACGACGATCCGGTCCAGCCAGCCGCCGATGTAGCCGCTGACCAGGCCCAGGATGACGCCGATGAAGATCGACATGACCACGGCGACGACGATCACCAGGGCGGCGGTCTGCGCCCCCCAGACGACCCGGGAGAAGACGTCGTAGCCGCCGACGGTGGTGCCCCAGAGGTGCTTGCCGCCGGGGGCCTCCTGCGCCGGGAAGCTGCCGTCGGCGTCGGAAATCTGGGAAAACCCGTACGGCGCGATCAGGGGCGCGAAGATCGCGGTCAGCAGGAAGGCCGCGGTCAGGACGAGCCCGGCCACGAGCATGCCCCGCTGCAGGCCCACGCTCTTGGTGAAGTGCGACACGACCGGCAGCCGGCGGTACCACGGTGCGCGGCGGTTCCCGGCCGCAATGGCGGGTTCGATGCTCATATCAGTACCTCACGCGGGGGTCGATCAGCGCGGCGAGAATATCCACGATGAAGTTGGTCACGGCCACGATCACGGCGAGGAGGACCACAATCCCCTGGACCGCCACGAAGTCGCGTGCCGTAAGGTAGTTGACCAGCTGGAAGCCCAGCCCCTTCCACTCGAACGTGGTCTCGGTCAGCACCGCCCCGCCCAACAGCACGGCGATCTGCAGCCCCATCACGGTGATGATGGGAATCAGTGCCGGCTTGTAGGCGTGCTTGGTGACGAGGCGGAATTCGCTCACCCCGCGGGAGCGGCCGGCCTCGACGTAGTCCCTGCCGAGGGTTCCGATCACGTTGGTCCGGACCAGGCGCAGGAAGATGCCGGCGGTCAGCAGGCCAAGCGCGAGGGCGGGCAGCACGGCGTGGGCCATCACATCGCCCAAGGCGGCCATGTTCCCGCTGCGGAGCGCGTCGAGCCAATAAACCCCGCTCGGCGCCTGGAGGGAGGTCAGGGCGAGTTCGGTGGAAGTTTTCGCGCGTCCGGCGACCGGGAGCCAGCCCAACCACACCGAGAAGGTCAGCTTGAAGAGGAGCCCGGCGAAAAAGACCGGCGTGGCGTAGCAGAGGATGGCAAAGATGCGCAGCACGGCATCCGGAGCCTTGTCGCGCCGGTGCGCGGCGATCATGCCCAGCGGGATCCCCACGAGCAGGGCTATCACCAGGGCGTTGATGGTCAGTTCCAGGGTGGCGGCGCCGTAGGTGGCGAGCATTTCGGAGACCTGGCGGTTGTCGGAGAGCGTGGTGCCAAAGTTTCCGGTGATGAGCTGGCCGAGGTATTCGAAGTACTGCACGAAGATGGGCCGGTCGTAGCCGGCGGCCGTGATCCGCTCCTGGAGCTGCTCCGGCGGGAGCCGGCCGCCCAGGGCCGCGGTGATGGGATCGCCGGTGATGCGCATCAGGAAGAACACCATGGTGACGAGGATGAGAATCGTCGGGAAGATCAGGAAGAACCTGATCACGAGATATTGGCCCAGTCCCCCGCCGGACTTCTTCTTCTTTGACGGCAGGAGGCCGTCGGCGTCTGTTGGCGGCGCCTCGATAAGTGTTGTCATTGGTACCTAAATGTGTGCTTCCTTCGGCCTCGTGAGCTTCGGGAGTCGTTCTCACCAGCAAGAAAGGCGGGACGCCGTGCAGGCGCCCCGCCTCCCTGGCTGGTCGGAACCCGATGGGCGTTGGTGCTACTTGGAAATCACTCCAAGTCGGGTCTTGAAGGAGGCATCGAGGGTCGATTCGACGCCCTTGATGTCCTTCCCGGCGACCATCAGCTGGGCGCCCTGCAGCAGCGGCAGCGTGGAGAGATCCTTGGCGACGGCGGTCTGGGCCTCGCCGAGCACCTTTTCACGTTCCGCCTTGTCCACCGTGGTCAGCTGCTTGCCGATCAGGTCCGTGACAGCCGGGTTCTCATAGTGGTTATTCAGAAAGTTGCCCGGAGCGAAGAACGGCGTGAGGTAGTTGTCCGCGTCGGAGTAGTCCGGGAACCAGCCGAGCTGGTACACCGGGTAGGCATCGGCGGTACGGTCCTTGGAGTAGGTGACCCACTCGGTGGACTGCAGCTCCAGCTTGAACAGGCCCGACTTTTCCAGCTGCTCCTTGATCATGGCGTACTCATCGCCCGAGGACTTGCCGTAGTGGTCCGGGTTGTACTGCAGCTTGATGGTGACCGGAGCCGTGACGCCGGCGTCGGCGAAGGCCTTCCTGGCTTTGTCGGGGCTGGGCTTGCCGGTTCCGTCGCCGTACATTTCCTTCAGCGGCTGGATGGCGCCGACGAAACCGTCGGGAACGACGGAGTAGGCCGGCAGGTAGGTGCTCTTGTAGACCTGCGTGGCAATCGCGTCGCGGTCCACGAGGTGGGCCATCGCCTGGCGGACAGCGAGCGCCTTGGCCGGGTCGGCGTCGGCCGCCTTGGCACCGAAGGGCATGGTGTCGAAGTTGAACACGATGTAGCGCAGCTCGCCGCCGGGGCCCTTGTGCACCTTGACCTTGGAATCCTTCTCGAGGTCCGCGGCGTCCGTCGCGGTCAGGCTGCGTCCGGCGACGTCTATGTTGCCCTGCTGGACGTCCAGCTTGAGGTTGTTCGAGTCCGCGTAGTACTTGATCGTGGCGCCGTCATTGGCCGGCTTGCCCAGCAGGCCCTGATAGTCCGGGTTGGCCTTCAGGCTGACCAGTTCATTCTTCTTGTAGCTTTCGATCGTGTAGGGGCCGGCAAACGGCCTGCCCTTGACGATTTCGTCGTCGCTGATCAGCTTGTCCGCCGGGAAGACCTCTTCGTCGATGATCGGTCCGGAGTTGGCGGCCAGGACACCGGGAAAGACCTGGTCGTTGCCGGCCTTGAGCGTGAAGACCACCGTGGTGTCATCCCTGGCTTCCACCGAGGCCAGGTTGCCGAGCAGCGAGGCCGGGCCGTTGTCATCCGCGATCGCGACGACACGGTCAATCGAGTACTTCACATCGGAGGAGGTAAGTGCGTGGCCGTTGGCGAACTTCAGCCCGGACTTGAGCTTCACCGTGTACTCCGTCGGGCTGGTGAAGGACGCGGATTCAGCGATGTCGGGAGTGGAATCGGCCGTACCGGGCTTCGCATTGAGCAGGAACGGGTAGATCTGGTTCATCACCAGGAAGGATCCGGCGTCATAGGAACCGGCCGGGTCGAGGGTGACGACCTTGTCGGTGGTTCCGTAGGTAATGGTGCCCCCGCCGGCGGCGCTGCCGGTAGCCGCCCCGCCACCGGAAGGGCCGGTGCAGGCGGTGAGTGCGAGGGCCGATACCCCGGCGAGCGCGATGGCGCTCTGCAGGGCTTTCTTGTTCATTGCCATCTGTGAACTTTCTGTTCGATGAATACTCGCGCGGAGCCTGGAGGTGAAGGGGAAACCCGGCGGGCGCCCGCTGTCCTCATTCCTAGATTCAACCAGAAGACCATCAGGTGAACCGCTACATCCTGTGAGATGAGACACAAAATTTACACGAACAACGGTCCGTCCTCATTATCTTCAGAAATTCCTCCGGTTGAACGGCTGCCGGAGGGCCTTCGCCCGGCCGGAGGGGCGCGTTAATCGGGAAGGAGCACCGCACATCGAATATGTGCGGTGCTCCTGCGGAAGGATCGGGCCCGAGCGCCTGGCTCAGCGCCCGGCTGTCAGAGCGCTTCGCGCTGCAGCGAACGTGCGGCGTCGATGGTCGCCTGTCCCAGCACGCGGCTGCCCTGGTAGAGGACCACCGTCTGGCCGGGCGCGACGCCGCGCAGCGGTTCCGTCAGGGTGACCACGAGGACTCCGGGATCGCCGGCACCGGCTCCGCCGGCGGCTTCCATCCGGGCGGTCGCGGGCACGGGGTCACCGTGGGCGCGGACCTGGGCATAGCAGTCGAATTCCCCGCCGGTGGCGACTTCGGCAATCGGCAGCCCTGCCCAGGACACCTTGATGCCGCGGATTTCGTCGATGGCCAGGAGGGCCTCCGGCCCGACAACCACCTTGTTTTCCTTCGGCCGGATTTCCAGGACAAACCGCGGCTTGCCATCGGCCGCCGGAGTGCCCAGCTTCAGGCCGCGGCGCTGGCCCACCGTGAACGCGTTGGCGCCCGGGTGCTCGCCGACCTTCGCGCCGGATTCATCCACGATGTCACCGGTGGTCATTTCGATCTTCTCCGCCAGCCAGCCGGCGGTGTCGCCGTCGGGGATAAAGCAGATGTCGTGGCTGTCCGGCTTGTGGGCAACGGAGAGGCCCCGGCGCTCGGCTTCGGCGCGCACCTCCGCCTTCGACGGCGTCTCAGCCAGCGGGAACATGGAGTGCTTGAGCTGCTCGTGGGTCAGCACGCCGAGGACATAGCTCTGGTCCTTTGCCCAGTCGGCGGCCCGGTGCAGCTCCGGGTTGCCTTCCGCGTCGGTGATCACCTTGGCGTAGTGCCCGGTGCAGACGGCATCAAAGCCCAGCGCTATCGCCTTCTCCAGCAGCGCGGCGAACTTGATCCGTTCGTTGCAGCGCATGCAGGGGTTGGGGGTGCGTCCGGCGGCGTACTCGTCGATGAAGTCCTGGACCACGTCCTCCTTGAAACGTTCAGAGAAGTCCCAGACGTAATACGGGATGCCGAGCACATCGCAGGCGCGCCAGGCATCGCGGGAGTCCTCAATGGTGCAACAGCCGCGGCTGCCGGTACGCAGGGTGCCCGGCATCCGCGACAGCGCCAGGTGGACACCCACGACGTCATGTCCGGCGTCGACGGCGCGGGCGGCGGCGACGGCGGAATCAACGCCGCCGCTCATGGCTGCAAGAACTCGCATACTGGCTTTCTTTAGGGATGTGGGGTTCGGCGGGCACCGCTGCCGGCGGCCGGGTCGGGGCCGCGGAGCTAACACAATGCCTGCCGCCCTATTCTATCGCCACGCCGATTCCTCCCCCAAAACCTTGACTGTGGCGCCGCGTGCTTCTAAAGTCAGGATTGACAGTTTTAGACAACGGAAGCGCCTACGGGCGGGGGTCGAGCGGACATGGCAGTTGAGAACATCGTGATCGTCGGCGGCGGGCTGGCGGGTGCCACCGCGGCGAAGACCCTCCGGACGGAGGGCTTCGGCGGCCCGGTCGTGCTGCTGGCCGGCGAGCGGCATCACCCGTATCTGCGTCCGCCGCTGTCGAAGGAGTATCTGCTGGGCAAGGCCGGGGACGACGCCCTTCCGGTAGTGCCGGAGGGCTGGTACGCCGAGAACGGCGTCGAGTTGCGGCTGGGGGTATCGGCCACGCAACTGGATCCTGCCGCACGCACAGTAAGCCTGGCGGACGGCAGCCGGCTGGGGTATGCCTCGCTGTTGCTCGCGACCGGAGCGCGGCCACGGAGCATCCCGCTGCCGGGCGGTAACCTGGACGGCGTCAGCTCCTTCCGGACAGTGGAGGACAGCCGCCGCCTGCGCGCCCGCTTCGCCGAGGGCGGGCGGAACATTGTGATGATCGGCTCGGGCTGGATCGGGATGGAACTGGCCGCCGCCGCGAGCAGCTACGGAAATGCCGTCACCCTGCTGGGATTGGCGGAGGTGCCGCTGGCCGCGGCGATCGGGCCGGAGCTGGGTTCCTTCTTCCGCTCACTGCACGAAGCCCACGGCGTGCGGTTCCGGCTTCCGGCGTCGGCAGCCGAAGTCCGCGGACGGTCGGGACGGGTGACCGGGGTGCTGACCGACGCCGGGGAGGTCCTTGACGCGGATCTGGTGGTCGTGGCCGTTGGCGTGGTGCCGGAGGTCGCCCTGGCCGAAGCCGCCGGGATCGGGCTGCGCAACGGGATCCTGACGGACGCCGCACTGCGGACCGCGGCTCCCGGGATCTTCGCGGCTGGCGACGTCGCCAATGCACTGCATCCGTTCATCGGAGAGCACCACCGCAGCGAGCACTGGTCCAATGCGCTGAACGGCGGCAAAGTGGCGGCCAAGGCGATGCTCGGTCAGGACGCCGTGCTGGATACCGTCCCGTATTTCTACACCGACCAGTTCGACGTCAGCATGGAATACTCCGGATTCCCGAGGCTTGTCTCCGGGCCGCCCGTGGTCCGGGGGTCCCTGGAAGCCCAGGAATTCGTGGCGTTCTGGCAGCGCGATGGCCGGGTAGTGGCCGGGATGAGCGTCAACTGGCCGCGGTCCGCGAAACCCCAGAAAGTGATCAAGGCCCTCATTGCCTCGAAGTCCCCGGTGGCGCCTGAAACGTTGGCCGATCCGGACGTTCCGCTGGATCAGCTCCTGCCGGCAGCCTGACGGGCAGCTTGGCGGGCGAGCGTTCCGGCGGTCTGGATGCTCGATTCGTGCCCGGCCATGCCAGCCTGGCGGGCGCGGAGGTACGCGCCGGGCAGGGCCGCCAGCAGCGCGTCGACATCTGCCCCGCTCGAGGAATGCCCCAGGGTGAAGCGTTGCGCCCCCCTGGCCGTATCCTCGGACAAGCCCATGGCCAGCAGCACGTGGGAGGGGCGCGGGACGCCCGCCGTGCACGCCGACCCGGTGGAGGACTCCACCCCGGCAAGGTCCAGCAGGAAGAGCAGGGAGTCCCCTTCGCAGCCGGGAAAGGTGAAGTGTGCGTTGCCCGGCAGCCGTCCCGCCCCAGCGGCGCCGCGCAGCACCGCCTCCGGCACCGCCGCCAGGACGCCGTCGATCAGCCGGTCCCGCAACGCGGCGATCCGCACGGTCTCCTCGGGCAGCTTCGCGGCGGCGGCCCCGGCTGCCGCGGCAAAAGCGGCGATCGAGGCAGTGTCCAGGGTCCCGGAGCGGACGTCGCGTTCCTGTCCCCCGCCGTGCTGGACCGGGGTCAGCTTCACCGCCCGGCCCAGCAGGAGCGCGCCGACGCCGACCGGCCCGCCGATCTTGTGCCCCGAGACGGACATCGCGTCAAGGCCGGTGCCGCGGAAATCCACAGGCACCGAGCCGAAGGCCTGCACGGCGTCGGAGTGCACCGGAACGCCGGCAGCGTGCGCCAGTTCCACAATCCTGCCGACAGGCTGGATGGTGCCGACTTCGTTGTTGGCCCACATGACCGTGACGAGGGCGATCGATGCCGGATCACGGGACAGTTCGGCCTGCAGCACCGCGAGGTCCACGACGCCCTCGCCGTCAACGGGCAGCCAGCACACGGTCGCGCCTTCGTGCCGTTCCAGCCACTCCACGGTGTCCAGCACCGCGGGGTGTTCGACGGCGGAGCACAGGATGCGCGTCCGCGCCGGGTTCTCGGCGCGACGGGCCCAGTACAGGCCCTTGACCGCAAGATTGTCGGACTCAGTCCCGCCGGAGGTGAAGATGACTTCCGAGGGGTGGGCCCCGGCGGCCGCGGCCAGCACTTCCCGCGCGTCCTCGACGGTCCGGCGGGCGCGGCGGCCCGATCCGTGCAGCGAGGAGGGGTTGCCGGTGCGGCCCAGCTCGCGCGTCAGCGCGGCCAGCGCCTCCGGGGCGAGGGTGGTGGTGGCGGCATGGTCGAGGTAGACAGGCACAGCCCAATTCTACCCGGGGCGGCTCCGGGCGCAGCCGCCGGGCAAGGCCTGGCGCTCGTGTACATTCGAGCGGGTGAAAGCGTCCCTTTACCTTGTCCTGGCCACCCTGTTCTGGTCCGGAAACTACGTGGTCGGCGAGGCCGCCGTCGCCTCGATGACCCCGCTGGAACTGACTTTCTGGCGCTGGGCCCTGGCCGCCGTGCCGCTGCTGCTCCTGGCCCGGTTCATCGACAAGCCGGACTGGCGCGCGGTGCTGCGCCGCTGGCCGGTGCTCCTGGTCCTGAGTGTGCTGGGGATGAGCGGCTACACGCTGCTGCTGTACGGGGCACTCGGCTACACCTCCGCCATGAACGCCACCCTCATCACGGCGGCGAACCCGGCGCTGATCGTGGTGATGGCGATCGTCCTGCTCGGGGAGAAGACCACCCGCCTCGGCTGGCTCGGAATTTGCCTCGGCCTGCTGGGCGTGCTCCTCGTGCTGACCCGGGGCGAGCTTCGGCGGCTTTTCAGCCTCTCGATGAACACCGGCGAGCTCCTGATGATCGGCGCGATCATCGTCTGGGGCTTCTACACGATCATCGCCCGCCGGCTGGACGTGCCGGCCATCACGGCCACCGCCGTCCAGGTGGTGCTGGCAACCGTGACCCTGGCGCCGTTCGCCCTCGCCTTGAACGTACAGGTTCCCGACACTCCGGCCGAGGGCTGGTCGCTGGCCTACATTGCCCTCTTCCCGTCCCTTGGCGCCTATCTCTTCTGGAACCTGGCCTTGAGGTCCACCCCGCCGGGCACGGCCGGAAACTACCTCAACCTGATGGTCGTCTTCACCGCCGTCATCACCGTGGCTCTGGGGACGCCGCTGACCCTGGTACAGGTCATGGGTGGCCTGATGGTGATCATGGGCGTCCTGCTGACCGGGGTCAAAGGGCGGGCCAAGCTCAAAGTAGCCTGAACCCTACGCGTTCAGGCCGGCCGGATCCGGGCGCAGCACTGTCCGGGCCGCGCGGCTCCGCTCATCCTGAGTTCCTCGACGGCCAGCGCCTCCACGCGTTCCGGGGCCACCCCACATCCTGCGGCGGCTCCGCCCAGGAAGGCGCCGTTCATGGCGCAAACCACATCCGCATGACCAGCCGCGATCCGGTGGAACGGGCAGTTCAGCAGCACCAGTCCGCCCTCACCATCGTCCTCGGGCCGGTAGCCTTCCGCCGTGAGCAGTTCCGCAAAGGCAGCCGCACCTTTCCCGCCGGCGGCGGCCTGCCCGCGCGCATAGGCGGACCGGACCAGCGCCTCGCGGACCGGAACGCCGGCCGCGGTCGACTCCTCGATCGCGGAGACCAGCAGTTCCGCGGCCAGATCATAGTTTCGCTCGGGTACGGAGGCGGCCACTTCCTGGACTCCGGCCAGGTACAGCTTGGCGGGACGGCCCGAACCCGGCCCCTCCCGGCCCCCGAGCTTCCGGAACTCCACGGCAAGGAGCCCGTCGTGCACCATCCGATCCAGGTGGAACGACGCCGTGCTCCGCGGTATGCCAAGGGCTCCGGCGGCGTCGTTCCGGCTGACCGGCGCCTCCGCCGACGCGACAAAGGCGAACAACTTCCTGCGTGTCTCGTCGCCGAGGGAGGCCACGGCCGCCATCCTGCGCCGCCAGGGAAGTGTGCTCACCAGGCCATTCTATCTCTAAAAACAAGATCCATTGTTTAATACGGCAAGGAGTTCTAAAATCAAGTTACCTACTTTTAGAAGGAGCATCGAAATGGAATCCTCGACAATCCGAACCGCCGACACCCGGACGCTGCACACGGGACCGGAACGGCAGGCCTTCCTGCTGCTGAGGACGGTCTTCACCGTGGCGCCGATCCTGTTCGGCCTGGACAAATTCACTAACCTGCTGGCGGACTGGACGGTCTATCTGGCGCCCGTGGCTACGTCCGTGATCCCGCTTCCGGCCCAGACCATCATGTATGCCGTGGGCGTCGTGGAAATCGTTGCCGGGCTCGCGGTGGCGTTCCGGCCGCGTTTCGGGTCGCTGCTGGTCGCCGCCTGGCTGTTCGGCATCATCGTCAATCTGCTCGTGCTGGGTGCCTTCTTCGACGTGGCCCTTCGCGATTTCGGCCTGCTGCTAGGAGCCCTGGCGCTGAACCGGCTGTCCCAGAGGAAGTCCCGGTAGACCCTGCTACCGATATCCGCCTGCCAAGGCACTGCTGCCCACCCGGATGATTCCCGGACAACCTCCGGAGCGAGGGAGGCCCCGCCGGGAACCATCCGGGCCTGCGCGGTCGTTGTTCCCCTAGCCGGTTAAGCTGGCCGTACCGGACGTCCAGGAGGGCTGGCGCCATCAACGTAAGGATTCTTGGTTGACCCAGGGGAACAGCTCGCATTACCAGGTCCTCCGCATCCCGGTGACGGCGACGGACAAGGAAATCAAGGTGGCGTACCGCAAGGCCGCCCGCACCGCGCACCCGGACCATGGTGGCGACCCCGCCGCCTTTCGTCGGGTGACACTTGCCTACGAGACGCTGATCGACGCCAGGAGCCGGGCCGACTACGACCGTTCCTACGGCAGCCGCCGCGGCGCCTTCACCATGCCAGCAGACGATGAGGGTGCGCACTTTGATGCCCCGGCCGCCGGCAGCCGTGCTTCCGCCAATGTCCGGCGCCCCAATACGCCGCGTAATACCGCGGCGGACGCCCCCGTCTATGTCCCACCCTTTGAGCACTACGCGCAGACCGGCGAAGTCCCGCTGATCCCGGAGGAACTGGCGCGCCAGCAGGTCCACGGGCTGCCCCGGAAGCGCGGGATTTTCGGTGCGGAGGCCAGGATCCAGCGGGAGATGCGAACCGTGCAGCTGATCAGCCGCCAGATCCTCCCCGCCATCCCCGCCGCACGCCTCATCAACGGCCTGCAGTCACCGGCGGACAACAGCCACATCGACCACGTCGTCCTCTCCGGTTACCGGATGGCCATTGTCGGCTCCATGCTGCTTCCGCCCGGAGCCTATGCCTGGAACGGCACCGCCCTGAGGCATGGCGGCCGCTCGATCGCCCCGCCTGAATTGGCCCAGGTGGTGCGCCGGATGCAGGACATCTTCCCGGAGCTGAATGTCACTGGCTGGACGGTGGTCCACAGCTCCGACGGCAACCTGCACGAACCCGTCATCGACCGGCACCGCCGTTCCGGCGCGCACGACACGGTCCAGGTGGTGAATGCGGCCGGCCTGGCCCGCGGGCTCAAGCAGTTCCTGGGCTCCGGCCCCGCGCCGAACACCGTCGCTGTACCCGTCCTCGCCCGGCTGCTGCGCGGAATGCACTAGCCGGCACCCAGACGGCAGCGGCTCGCTAGGATGGGACGGTGTTCCGTATCCTCTTCCACGCTCCCGAAATCCCCGGCAATACCGGCAACGCCATCCGGCTGGCTGCGATTACCGGAGCCCAGCTGCACCTCGTCGAACCGCTCGGCTTTGATTTCTCCGACGCCAAACTGCGGCGCGCAGGGCTCGACTACCACGACCTCGCCGTCGTGACCGTCCACCGGGACATTGACGCCGCCTGGGAGGCACTGGCGCCGGAGCGGGTCTTCGCCTTCACCTCCGACGGCGAAACCTCCTACACGGACATCAGCTACCGCCCGGGAGACGTCCTGATGTTCGGCCCCGAGTCCGTGGGGCTTTCCGAGGAGCTCAAGAACGACCCCCATGTGACTTCCCGTGTCCGTCTGCCGATGCTGCCCGCCCTGCGCTCGCTGAACCTGGCCAACGCGGCCTCGATCGCCGTCTACGAGGCGTGGCGCCAGAACGGCTTCGCCGGGGCCAGGATTTAGCCGTGCAGGTACCCCGGCGCCCGGACCGGCCCCGGTCCGGCCCGGCCCGCTCCGGCCGGGCAGGCGCCCCGGCCGGGCCCGCCCCCTGCACTCTCCCCGCGCAGGAAGGTGGTGCCCTTCTGCCCATCCGGGGATGCCGCCGCGCCGAATCACCTGTGAAGCCCGGCCCAGGGCGGCCGCAGGGGGCACGGGGAAAGGAGCGAGGAACTGCAGGTGACGACGGTGCAGGAGGACAGACGCCCGGCCCGCCAGGCCACGTGCGGCCACGCTCCGAAGGCGCAGCATTCTGGCCCGGCGTCAGTGCCCTGCGCCTTATGCTTGAAGGTGATGGACACTCCCAACGCCCCGAATCCCGAGGCCGCCGCTCCCCCAGGCACCTCAGTCGACGTCAACAGTCGGCTGGGTTCCTTGCTGGAGCAGATCGCGCAGGGTGACCAGGCCGCCTTCGCGGAGTTCTACCAGCTCACCTCGCGGCGCGTCTACGGCATGGCCCGCAGGGTCCTGATTGACACGGAACTGAGCGAGGACACCGCGCAGGAAGTTTTCCTCCAGGTCTGGCAGAATGCGTCGAAATTCAATCCCGACGCCGGCAGCCCGCTCGCCTGGCTCATGACCATCTCGCACCGCCGGGCCGTGGACAAGGTCCGCTCCTCCCAGTCGTCCACGGACAGGGAAGCGAGATACGGTGCGAGCAGCCAGGAAATCGATCATGATTCCGTCTCCGACGAGGTCGGCAGCCGGCTCGAGGCCGAGGCTGTGGTCCGCTGCCTCGAAACGCTGACGGACACGCAGCAGGAATCCGTGCGGCTCGCCTACTACGGCGGTCTCACATACCGGGAAGTCGCAGAAAGACTCAACGCTGCGGTGCCCACCATCAAGTCCCGCATCCGCGATGGACTGATCCGACTGAAGACCTGTCTGGGGGTGAGCTGAGATGACCGACATGAATGCGGACAACAACGCACGCGTTCCCGGCGCCTTTGCGGCCGACATCGCGACCGACCTCGCTTCGGGCCGCGCGGTGGACCTCGCGGAGGTGTACGCCCTCAATGCGGTCGACGACGCCGAGCGTGCCGCCATTGAGACCTACTTCGCCTCGGCCCCGGCCGCAGAGCGCACCGCCTTCAACGAACGGGTGCGCCAGGCGCAGGAGACCCTGGCGGCGAGTTTCACCGCGGAGGCCGAACCGCCGTCCGGACTCCTGGACCGCATTCTGGCGGCCTTGCCCGCACAGAATGCCGGTCAGGGGCAGCAGGGGGCCCGCCTCACGCCGCCGTCGGCAGCGCCGGTTGCCGACACACCGGTCCGTGAACCCGCCGGGCTGCCTGCCACCGATGAGCTCGGTGCGGCCCGCCGTCGCCGGGAAGAACGACGCCGGCCGCGGGGCATGCGCACCTGGCTCGTGGGCGTCGCGGCCGCCGCCGTCATCGCCGTGGGCGGCGTCGGCGTCGGTGCCTATGTGGCGAACCAGAATGATCCGCTTAACCAGGTGATGCAGGCCGGGGACGTCCGCCAGGCCACCGTCGACGTGGCGGGCGGTGGCACGGCTACCCTCGCAGTCTCCCCGTCCAGGGACGCGGTCGTAGTCAAGATGAACAACGTCCCGCCGCCGCCGCCGGGCAAGGTCTATCAGATGTGGTTGATCCCGAAGGACGGTTCGGCCCCGGTATCGCAGGGCCTCATGGACGCTGAGGCACTGTCCAGGCCAGCGGTCGTCAAGGGTATCCGCACTGCCGCGTCCCTGGGTATCACGGTGGAGCCGGCGGGCGGTTCGGCGACGCCGACCATGCCGACGGTGGCCGCCGCCCCGCTGGGAGCGTAGCCCCCTCTGGAGCCCGGGACCGCCCGGTTCCGAGCACTGACAACAGCACCCACAACAAAGCCGCGCAGGCCCTGACTCCGGGAGGAGATCAGGGCCTGCGCGGCTTTTTTATGCGGTGCGGGCTTCTGCCGGCGGCATCGCCGGCTACGGCCGGGCGGCGTCGCCGGCCTCAAGACCCAGACGGTCGATAATTTCCTGTGCTTCCTCCGCCGGCGTCGCGGAAACACACAGGGCGATGAAGTTCTCGTCCTCCATGGGCGCCTCAAGGGCGTCGAACTGGGACGCAAGCAGGGCGGGGGGCATGAAGTGCCCGTGCCGGGAGGCCAGCCGGTCCGAAATGCGGTCCTTGCTTCCCTCAAGGAACACAAACACCACACCCTCGCCGCGCAGGACGTCCCGGTAGCGTTTCTTCAGCGCCGAGCACGTCACCACCCCGGGGGTTCCGGCCGCGGTGCGCGCCCGGATCCATTCGGCGATGGATTCCAGCCACGGCCAGCGGTCGTCGTCGGTCAGTGGCTGGCCGGCCTGCATTTTGGCCACGTTTGCCGGCGGGTGCAGGTCATCGCCTTCGGCGAGATCCCAGCCGAGCCGGCCGGCCACCAGACCGGCCACCGTTGACTTGCCTGAACCCGAAACACCCATGATCACGAGCACGGGTTGCTGCGCAGTCTTCGCCATTAAAGTCTGCCTTCCAAAAATAAATATGATTTAAACAGAGGCCAGCTTATGGCAGGGGCAGGCCGGGTGCAACACTAGAAGCCCGCGATGGTCCCTGCACCATTAACAGTTACGACGTGGAACGCCTCAGCACTGCGGCCGGCAGGCAGCCCGGCGCGTTCGGCGGTCTGCACCATCAGGCCCCGCACGGTGCGTTCCATCGCCTCGACGTCGGGGTGCTGGCTGACGTGGATGTGGATGGCCGCGAGCTTGCCGTCCACATGGTCGGTGACGTCCACGAAGTGGTTTTCGCGTTCCTCCGGCCCCGCGAAGAGCCACAGCCACGGCAGCTTGTAGGCCCCGAGGCCGGCCGCGGCGAGCTCCGGGTAGGCGAACGGGTTCTCCAGCGCGGGATACACCGCCCGGGTCACGGTCTCCCCCACGGCCAGGTGGTCGGGGTGGCTCTTCTGGATCCGGTTCCAGTTTCGTTCGGGGTGCATGGCAAGCACGACGTCGGGCCGCAGCTGACGGATCAGCCGCACCACCTCGCGGATCACCTCATGGGTCGGCTCGAGGTAGCCGTCACGCTCGTGCAGGTAGTGGATGTCCGTCACACCGAGCAGCGCGGCGGCACGGCGCTGCTCCTCGTTGCGCAGCCGGACGATTTCGTCCCGCTGTTCCGGGTCGAAGCCGCCCGCGTCGCCGTCCGTCATGATGCAGTAGCTGACTTCAACCCCGGCGCCGGTCCAGGCGGCAACGGTGCCGGCGGCACCGAAATCAATATCGTCGGGATGCGCGGCGAAACAAAGCACCCGTCCGATCCGGGAGTTCTCCGGGCCGAACGGGCTTTGCGCCGCAGGGGCATCGGTGCTCAAGGAATCAGCCCCTGCGCTTCTTGATTTCCTCGGTGGCCTGCGGCAGGACCTTGAAGAGGTCACCGACAATGCCGAAGTCGGCGATTTCGAAGACCGGCGATTCGGCGTCCTTGTTCACCGCCACGATCACCTTGGCCGTCTGCATGCCGGCTTTCTGCTGGATGGCGCCGGAGATACCGGCGGAGATGAAGAGCTGCGGCGAGACGGTCCTGCCCGTCTGGCCGATCTGGGCGTCGTGTCCGATCCACCCCGCATCCGTCGCGGCGCGGGAGGCACCGACAGCGGCTCCCAGCACATCCGCAAGGTCTTCCAGGGGACCGAAATTCCCGTCCACGCCACGTCCGCCGGCCACGACGATCCGTGCCTCGGAAAGGTCGGGGCGTCCGCTGGCTGCTTTTTCATTGCGCGCCGTGATCCGGGCGGAAGCAGCGGTGGCCGTGTCCGGAATCTCGATCATGACGGCCTCGGGTGCCGTGCCGGTGACGGCAGGCTCCGGAGTGATGCTGTTGGCCTTGACCGTGAGCACGGCCACCGGCGTGGTGGCCTTCGCCGTGGTCATGTAGGAACCGGCGAGCACTGACTTGTGCGCCGTCCCGTCGGTGTCCACCGCCACGACGTCCGTGATCACGCCGGCGCCGAGCTTGATGCCCAGCCGGGCCGCGATTTCCTTGCCGTCGGCGGAGTTCTCAGCCAGGACAACAGTGGCCCCGGACGTCTGCACCGCGGCGGCCAGATAAGACGCCTTGGGACCCACGAGGTAGTCGTCGAGGTCGGCGGCGGAGGGCCGGTACAGGGCCTGCGCGCCGTAGGCGCCCAGGGCAGCCGCGACGTCGTCGTGCAATTCCCCATTGAGGGCGACCGCGGGTTCGCCGAGGGACCGGGCGATGGTGAGCAGCTCAAGGCTGGGCTTTTTCAGCGCCTGGCCGGGATTGTCGATGAATACCAGTACTTTTGCCATGTTCGGATGATCCCCTTAAAGCAGCTTCTGGGCGGCCAGGAACTCGACCAGCTTGATGCCGGCGTCGCCTTCGTCGGTGATGATGGTGCCCGCGGTGCGCGGCGGCCGGGCTTCGGCGGTTTCGACGGCGGTCCAGGAACCGGACATGCCTACCTGGGCCGGGTCGACGCCGATGTCGGCAAGGGCCAGGGTGGTGATGGTTTTCTTCTTGGCCGCCATGATCCCCTTAAAATTGGGGTACCGGGGGTCGTTGATCTGGTCGGTGACCGAGACGAGGGCGGGCAGAGTGGCCTCGATGGTGTCCGCATGGGAACCGCCGTCGCGGCGGGCCGTGAGCCTGCCGCCGTCGAGCTCCAGCGAGGATGCGAACGTGACCTGCGGCCGGCCCAGTCGTTCCGCGAGCTGGGCCGGGACCAGCGACGTTTCCCCGTCGGTCGAGGCCATACCGGTCAGGATGAGGTCGGCCGGGCCGTCCGCTTCCAGGTGCCGGATGGCCGCGGCGAGGGCCAGCGAAGTCGCGGCGGCGTCGGAGCCGGCGAGCGCCTCGTCAGTGAGGTGCACCCCTTCGGTCGCGCCGATCTGCAGCGACTTCTTCACCGCATTGACGGCGCCCGCGGGACCCATGCTGAGTGCGATTACTTTGTTGCCGGCCGCTTCTCCGCCGCGGGCCTCGATCAGCTGGAGGGCCGCCTCCAGGGGGTATTCGTCCAGCTCGGAGAGGATGCTCTCGGAACGGTCAATCGTGTTGCCGGCGCCGGTCAGATGCCGGTCGAACTGGGCGTCAGGAACGTGCTTGACCAGCACGATGATCTTCAAAGTCTCTTCCACTGTGTGTACAGCAGCCTTCCATGCGGGTGGACAGCCAGCCGGGTGGGGTCGTGGCCACGGAACGCCCGGGATGCCGGGCTGCTCCTAGCTAACCATATAGATGAGCCTGAACGCGGCCCGGGTTAACGCCGATGTCAGTGCGGTACCGGAGGAACGCAGAAGGCCGGGCCGGCACCGGCTGGTGCCGGCCCGGCCTGAGGGACAGTGTTACTGCTCTGCAGCCGCACCGAGCGTTACGTCGAGTTGCTGCTCCTGGCCGTTGCGGAGGATGGTTACCTTCACCGCGGCTCCGGCGGCCTGCTCGCGGACCGCGGCGGTCAGTTGGTTCGGATCGCTGATGGAGAGGTTCTGGAACTTCGTCACCACGTCACCGACCCTGATACCGGCCTTGTCCGCGGCGGACCCGGGCTCTACGGTGGCGACTTCCGCCCCGACCGAGAACCCCGAGGTTGAGGTGCCCGCGGTCTTGGCCTTCACGCTGACGCCGAACTGGCCGTGGGTGGCCTTACCGCTGGTGATGATCTCCTGGGCCACGCGCTTGGCATGGTTGATCGGGATACTGAAGCCGACGCCGATGTTGCCGCTGCCGGTACTGTCCCCGCCGGCCGAGGCGATGGCGACGTTGACGCCGATTACCTCGCCCTTGGTGTTGACCAGTGCGCCGCCGGAGTTGCCGGGGTTGATGGCCGCGTCGGTCTGGATCACGTTGATGGAGATGGAACCCTGGTTCGCGGTGCTTTGGCCTTGTCCGCCGTCGGGCGGGGCGAACTGGAAGCCCTGGTCGCCGCCCTGTGGATCGTCGGCGCCGTCCTTGGGTGCTGCGGAGGAGGCGACGCTGATGGTGCGGTTGAGCGTGGAGACGATGCCGTCCGTGACCGTGCCCGTGAGCCCCAGGGGCGAGCCGATCGCGACGGCGGTGTCGCCGACGTTGAGCTTGCTGGAGTCGCCCAGGGTTGCCGGGACGAGCCCCGAGGCGTTCTGGATCTGGACGACCGCAAGGTCCGAGAGCGGATCGGTACCGACGATCTTGGCGGAGTAGACCTTGCCGTCACTGGTGCGCACCTCGATGGCGGGGTTGGCCACCTTGCCGTCCAGTGTGACGACGTGGGTATTGGTCAGGACATGGCCTTCACCGTCGAGGATGATCCCGGAACCGGTCCCGCCCTCGCTGCCGCTGGTTGCCTTGATTGTGACCACACTGGGGCTCGCCTTGACGGCGGCGGCCGTGATGGCGTTGACGTCATCCTTGTTGTTCACGATGACGGGGCCGGCCTGGCTGCTGTTGGTGCTGGGTGAGGAAAGCGAAGGGTTGTCGCCCAGGAGCTGCGTTGTGCCGGCAACGACGCCGCCGCCGACCAGCCCGGCCGCCAGGATGCTGGCGACGAGCGTGGGAACGCCGAAGGCGGCCTTGCGCTTGGGGGCGTTGGCGGACGCGGCGTACTGGGGCTGGCCATAGGGTGCGGGGTCATGCCGGGGCTGCGTGCCGGCCGGCTGGGTGTACTGCTGGCCGTGCTGGGCGTGACCGTACTGGGACGGGTACTGCGGCTGGCTGTGATGCGGCGGGCCGTACTGCTGGGGCCCCGTGGGCCCGGACTGCTCGCCATAGAACGGTTGGCGCTGGGGGTAGACCGGCCGCGGGGTGCCATCGTCCGTTCGGTCCGGCCGCAGGGTCCGGTTTTCGTGAGCCGAGTCCGGCGTGGGCACGGCCGGCGGCTGCTCCGAAGAGCCCTCGTGCGGCTTCGCCGGCTCCCGGTTCTCTGGTGACGCACCCTGCACTGGGTTCTCGGTCATGGCTCTTCCTTTCATCCTGGTCTGGGTTAACTATGGACGCTCTCACTGATGCTAGAGCGGACATTTGCTGGGAGGTTCCTGAACGCCTGCAGGGCAGCCGCGACTCCGGCCCGTTGCTGTAGCTTTCAGCGCTTTTCGCTGGCGGCATATTCCCACCGGTGGACGGCCAATCGGGTGGACCATAGAATCAAATTGAATCGCCACAGCGACCTGCGGCTTCACATTTGCGTGGGGGCGCTGCTGCATTCGAGAACGACTGGTTCGGCCGAATCGGTCGCAGAAGCGGTGAAGGGTTGCACATGCGGTCTAAGTTCAATCGTTTCCTCGCTGTTCTTGGCGTCGCCGGACTGCTGGCGCTTCCTGCCGCTCCGGCCCTGGCCGAAGATCCGGTGGCCCTTGATCCGGTCACGAAGGTTGTGGACTCCGCAGGAGTGCTCGGCAACGGGAAGGCGGACGTCGAGGCAGCCATCCGGCAGCTCGGCACCGACCACGCCATGACTTTCCACGTCGTGTACGTCAAGAAGTTCGAGAACCCCACCGACCGGGTTGCCTGGGCGAATGCGGTGGCCGAGAAGGCCAGCCTAGGTGCGAACGCCATGCTGCTGACTGTTGCCACGGACACCCGCCAGTACCAGCTGAGCAAGCCGTCCAACAGCAAGATCACCAACGCCCAGCGCGACAACATCAGGGATAAAGCGGTAGACCCGCAACTCCGGCAGGGTGACTACGCGCAGGCGGCCATCGATGCCGCCGCAGCCATTGGCGATGCGGCCGGCGGCGGTGCCGGAAACGTTCCCTCCGCGGACGGCGCAGCCAGCGCCGTCCTCGTCGGAACCGGCGTCGTGGCTGCGGGCGGCGTAGGCGCCTATCTGTACTTCCGCAACAAGCGGAAGAAGGCGGCCCAGGCCGCCGGTCCCGACTCCGGGCCGCAGGGCGCGGAGCCGGACCCGCTGGCGTCCATGAGCGTCGAGGACCTGCGCCGCAAGAGCGGCTCGCTCCTGATCGAGGCGGACGATGCCATCAAGTCCAGCGAACAGGAACTCGGCTTCGCGCAGGCGCAGTACGGCGACGCGGCCGTCGGCAACTTCACCAGGGCGCTGCAGGATGCCAAGGGCCACATGTCGGAATCCTTCAAACTGCAGCAGCAGCTCGACGACCACATTCCCGACACCGAGGAGCAGCAGCGCACCTGGCTCGGCGAGATCATCCGCCGTTCCGAGGCTGCCCTGTCGTCCCTCCTGGAGCAGAAAGCCGACTTCGATTCGCTGCGCGAACTGGAGAAGAACGCCCCGCAGGCCCTTGCCGCGGTCAGCGCCGGCGCGACGCAGGCCGAAGCCAAGATCGCCAGTGCGGAACAGCAGCTGACCGAGCTGCGGAACAAGTACGCCGAGAGCGCGCTGGTACAGGTAGCAGACAACATCAGCCAGGCAAAGGAACGGCTGGAGTTCGTGCAGAACGCCTCCACCACAGCCCGGGAGAAGCTCAGCGCGGGCGAGGGCAGCCTCGCGGCCGTGGCGGTCCGGGCGGCGGAAGAGAGCCTGCACCAGACGAACGTGCTGATTGACGCCATCAACAAGGTCGCCGCGAATCTGGACGAGGCAGGCCACGGGCTGGAGTCCGCCGTCGTTGACACCTCGCAGGATTTGGCACAGGCCCGCGCGATGATCCAATCCGGGGCGCACCCGGAGCTTGCCGGTCCGGTCGCCGCGGTGGAAGCCGCTCTGGCCCGGGTCAAGGCCGAGATCCAGGGCGGCAAGATCGATCCGATTGCCACGCTGGAGCGGGTGGAAGCGGCACACCAGTCGCTGGACACGGCCCTGACCGGAATCCGCGACCAGCAGGAACAGGCTCGTCGGGCGCAGGCCTCGCTGCAGCAGAGCATCATGACCGCGCAGGCGCAGATCAGCGCGACGTCGGACTACATTACCGCCCGCCGTGGCGGCGTGGGTACCGAAGCGCGCACGCGCCTCGCCGAAGCCCAGCGGAACCTGGACTATGCCCTATCCATCTCCGGCAATGACCCGGTCACCGCCCTGCAGTACGCGCAGCAGGCCCACTCGCTGGCGGCGCAGGCAGCCCAGCAGGCACAATCCGACGTCGACCAGTTCGGCGGCTACGCCAACCAGGGCCAGGGCTACGGCCGCGGCGGGATGTTCGGAGGTGGTGGAGGCGGCGGCCTGGGCGGCGCCATCCTCGGCGGCATCCTGATCAATTCCATTCTGCACGGCGGCGGTGGCGGCGGCTGGGGCGGCGGCGGCGGCGACTCCGGCGGCGACTTCGGCGGCGGCGACTCCAGCGGAGGCTGGGGCGGCGACTTCGGCGGCGGCGGTGACTTCTAGCCCTCACAGACCAAGCGCCGGCAGGAACGCTCCGACCGGCGGAAAGAAGCGACACATTCACTGTTCACTGAATTTCAGTGGGAACCACTGAGCAGGACGAAAGGTAACACCATGAAGCAGTCCATTTTCGGCCGCATGGCGCAGCTGGCGAAGGCGAACATCAACTCCCTTCTGGACCAGGCAGAAGATCCGCAGAAGATGCTGGACCAGATGGTCCGGGACTATACGAACAACATCGCGGAGGCCGAATCCGCGGTGGCCCAGACCATCGGGAATCTGCGCATGCTGCAGGACGACTACAACGAGGACATCAAGAACGCCCAGGACTGGGGCAGGAAGGCCCTCGCCGCGTCCCGCAAGGCCGACGAGTACCGCGCCAACGGCGACGCCACCGACGCCGAAAAGTTCGACAATCTCGCCAAGGTCGCACTGCAGCGGCAGATGGCGTCGGAGAACGAAGCGAAGGCCGCCGAGCCGAGCATTGCCTCCCAGAGCGAGGTCGTGGACAAGCTCAAGCACGGCCTCGACCAGATGAAGGGAAAGCTCAACGAGCTCACCAGCAAGCGCAACCAGCTGGTGGCCCGCTCCAAGACTGCCGCGGCGCAGTCCCAGGTGCACGATGCCCTCAAGAGCATCGACTTCATGGATCCCACGTCGGAGGTGGGCCGCTTCGAGGAGAAGATCCGCCGCGAAGAAGCAAAGGTCCGGGGCCAGCAGGAGCTCTCCGCCTCCAGCCTGGATGCGCAGTTCAACTCGCTTGAGGATCTCGGCGAGCAGAGCGAGATCGAAGCACGGCTCGCCGCGCTGAAGTCCGGCGGCTCCCCCGCCGCCATTGGCGCCGGCGAGGGCAAACGGGCCCCATCCACCGTCGAGGAAGCCGACTTCGACAAGCTGTAGGCCGATCGGCAAAGCTGCCGCCCACCTCCCGCCCACCGGCCAGCCCCTCACGCCGGTCACCGAGGCCGGGTCTCCTGAACGTTCAGCGGACCCGGCCTCTGCCGTGCCATGCCGTGCCGGGCCGTGCCGGGCAGTACTGTGCAGGGGCCGTGCCGGGCAGTGCAGGGGCCTCCCCCGGAGTGCGTCCGCTTGGCGGTGCACTACAAGGTCTTCACGCCTTCTGGAAGGCCTCTCTTTACGGGTAGCGGGCCCCGGCTTCCGCTGGACGCCCCGGGCGGCTCCCGCCACCGGCCACGGACTCCTCCGGACAGCCGCCGGCAGTGAGTCCCTGGAGAGCTGGGCGCTGCCCCCCAGAGGGTAGCGGGCCCCGGCGCCTCACCCTACTTCCGCATATTCAATCCGGTCAGGCAAAGAGAGAAGTTCGACGCCGAGGGCCGCTACCTGCGCCGCTACCTTCCGGAATTCTCCGGACTGGACGCCCAGCTGGACTATTCAGGCTCCGTTGTTGGGCGAGGACGGCTGAGCCCGGACTGTTCATCGGGACAAACAGGCTGCCACGGGACAATAAGACTCTGGACAATAAGAAAGGCCCGGATCGTCAGATCCGGGCCTTTCTTATTCTTCTTCAGTTGCGGGGACAGGATTTGAACCTGTGACCTCTGGGTTATGAGCCCAGCGAGCTACCGAACTGCTCCACCCCGCGTCGCTTGATCAACAATACCCTACTTTGCCGGGACTCCCGACCACTACCCGGCACCGCACCCGGCGCCCCGCACGCATCGTCCGGCGTCCGGCATCCGGCATCGCACCCGGCGTCCGGCGTCCGGAAGCCACGGGCCGGGCTTAAAGCAGAGAGCCCGGAACACTGTTTCCAGCATTCCGGGCCGTCTTCTTCAGTTGCGGGGACAGGATTTGAACCTGTGACCTCTGGGTTATGAGCCCAGCGAGCTACCGAACTGCTCCACCCCGCGTCGCAAGATCAACTCTACCTGCCGGTGAACTTGAGGCCAAATCGAGGTGGCGTGATCTGCATCTCGCATGCAAAAGCCGGGCCCACTCCAGTGGAGCAGGGCCCGGCTTTCAGGCGCCGTTCAGGTCCTTCGGGTCAGCTGCTTGGCGTGGGGGCCGGGGTTGCCGTCGGGGCGGTCGTCGGGGTGGCCGCGGGCGCCGGGGCAGGAGCCGCCGCGAGCTTGGCCTCGGCGTCGATCGCCTTCTGCAAGGCCGCGGAGAGCCTCCTCTGCTGGTCACCGTAAGCCGCGAAGTCGCCCCTGGCGAGGGCTTCCTGGCCTGCCCTGATCGCTGCATTGGCTTCGTCCAGCGCAGCCTTCAGTTCCGCCCTCGCGTCAACGGTTCCGGTGGCCGGCGGCGCGGCACCGTCCGGCGGGGTGACCGCCGGAGTCTGGCCATTGTTCGCCGAGTCACCGGCCGTGGCGCCCGAATCGCCGCCGAACAACTGGTTCAGCGCCGCGTCCAGCGTCGGAGCGAATCCGATCTTGTCGCCAAACGCCACCAGCACGCGCTGCAGCGTGGGGTAGGAGGTCTCACCGGTGGAACGCAGATAGACGGGCTGGACGTACAGCAGGCCGCCGCCGACCGGGAGCGTCAGCAGGTTGCCGTTGAGCACGGCGGACGCACCCTGGCGCAGCAGGTTCAGTGCCTGCGAGACCGTCGGGTCCGAGTTGAACTTGTTCTGCGCCTGGCCCGGGCCGGGCACCTGGGCTTCCGGTGGGATCTGCAGGAGCCGCAGCTGGCCGTAGCTCTCCGCCTTCACGCCCTTCTGGTTGCCGGCGTCGGAGTCCGCGGCCAGGAAGCCGTAGAGCACGTTGCGGGCGGTTCCGTTGACCACCTGCGGAATGAAGGATGAGGTCAGCTGGAAGGCCGGCTTCTCCTGGTCAGGCATCTTCAGCGACATGTAGAACGGCGGCTGCTTGACCTCGTCCTGGACGGTGGGGTCGTTGGGCACGCTCCACGCGTCGTTGTTCGTGTAGAAGTTATCCGGCTGGGTGACGTGGTAGCGGCCCAGAAGTTCGCGCTGGACCTTGAACAGGTCCTCGGGGTAGCGGACGTGGCTCATGAGCGCGCCGGACATTTCCGAGAACGGCTTCAGCGAGGTCGGGAAGACGTTCTGCCAGGCCTTGAGCACCGGGTCCTGGTCGTCCCAGGCATAGAGCGTCACGGAGCCGTCGTAGGCGTCCACCGTGGCCTTGACCGAGTTGCGGATGTAGTTCACCGAGCTGTTCGGCAGAGCCACGGTCCGGCCCGCCGTCGTCTGCGAGTCGGTGGTGGCCGCGGACAGCTGTTCCTGCTGGGAGTATGGGTAGTACTGGCTCGTGGTGTAGCCGTCCACGATCCACTTCACCCTGCCGTCCACCACGGCCGGGTACGCGTTGCCGTCCACCGTCAGGTACGGGGCGACTTTCTCGACGCGGTCCCGGGGGTCGCGGTCGTAGAGGACCTGGGATTCGGCGTTCACACCGTCGGAGAGCAGCAGGTCCGAGGACTGGAACTTGATCGCGTAGAGGATCTTGTTGAAGAAGGTGCCGACGTTGGGGCCGCCGTTGCCGGTGAAGGTGTACTGCGTTTCCGCGTCCCCTTCCTTGCCGGCCGGGCGGTCCTGCTCGCGGTGCGGGGCGCCGTCCGGAGCGCCGACGATGGAGTACTCGGGCGAGTCTTCGCCGAAGTAGATCCGCGGCTGGTACGTGGAGTCATTGCCGAGCACACCGGTGGACGGGATGCCGGCCTGCAGGAAGTCCGGCTTGCCGTCGGCGGTGAACTTGTTGCCCTTGGCGGCAACAACGCCGTAACCGTGGGTGTAGACCACGTGGCGGTTCAGCCAGGACTGCTGATTGGTGGCCAGGCCGTCGGGGTTGAGCTCACGGACAGCAATGACCGTGTCCTGGATCTTGCCGTCCACCTCATAGCGGTCCACGTTCAGGGCGCTGGGGAACTGATAGTAGGGCCGGTACTGCTCCAGCTGCGAGAACGCATCGGAGATCAGGTTCGGGTCCAGCAGACGGATGTTGGCGGTGGTCTCGGCGTCCGCCGCCAGGGCGCCCGTGGCGGCGTTCGTCGTGGCGTTGTACCGCTTTTCCTGGATTTTATCCAGGCCGTAGGCGTCCCTGGTCATGTTGATGTTGCGTTCGATGAACGGCTTCTCCAGCGTCTGCTCCGAGGGACGGACCTGGAACTGCTGGATCACCCAGGGGTACACGCCGCCGGCCAGGATCGAGGTGATCACGAGCATCGCGGTACCGATCACAGGCAGCCGCCACTTGCCGATCACGGCAGCGACGACGAAGAGCACGGCGACGAGGGCCGCGGCGACGGCCAGGATGGACTTGGTCGGGATGACGGCGTTGACGTCCGTGTACAACGCACCGGCCCACCGTCCGCCGTTATTCTGCACCGCTGAGAAGCGGTCCAGCCAGAAGTTCACGCCGAGCAGCAGCAGGAACGCCGCACCGGTGACTGCCAGGTGGATCTGGGCGGCCCGGCTGGTGAAGATGCCGCGTTCCATGATCCGGATGCTGCCGTAGAGGTAGTGCGTGAGGATGCCGGCGAGACCGGCGATAATGGTGACGCTGATCAGGAAGCCGGTGATGAAGCCGAAGAACGGCAGCGTCATCAGGTAGAAGCTGATGTCCATGCCGAACTGCGGGTCGTTCTTGCCGAAGGGCTCCTGGTTCAGGAACAGCAGCACCTTCTGCCACTGGCTCGCGGCGGCACTGCCGGCGAAGAGGCCGAACAGGACCGGGAGCCCCACCATGACGACGCGGCGGACGGGCTCCAGCTGGACCTGGTAGCGGTTAAGGTTGTCCCGGATATCCGAATCCGGGGCGTAGACCGGCCGCGCGTGGTAGGCAATCCGGATGGCGAAGAACACCGCGGTGAACATCATGACAAAGCCGGCCAGGAAGATCGCGATGCGCGCCAGGTTTTCGGCCAGGAAGACTTCGAAGAAGCCAAGCTGCTGGTACCAGAGGACGTCCGTCCAGACATTGGCGAAGAAGATGAACCCGACCACGATCAAGGCAACGACGATCAACGTCGGCGTCAATGCGCTTCGTCGTGTCTGCGGTCTTCCGGGCGGGACGGTGCTGGCGGGACGGGACAAACTCGGTACCTCATAGCTGGTCGTCAGTTGCTGGTTTAGTTATCAGTCGGTGCGGGTTTAGTTATCAGTCGGTGCGGGTCAAGCCACGTTGTTGCTGCATTGTACGACAGCGGCCCGCCGGCAGGGCGGGAATACCGTCATAGGTGCCACGAGTGGCAGCGGATCTTAGTTCCGGTGCCAGTCTAGTTGCTGGAACAGGCGGGAAGCCCGGATGTGTCGGCGCCCGACGCCGCCAGTTCGACGGCTTTCCTCGCCTCGGCCAGATTCTCCACCTTGACCACCTGCAGACCGGCCGGAATGTGCCCGGTCACCTCATCGCAGTTGGCGGAGGGCGCCAGGAACAGGGTGGCCCCGCCGGACCGGGCGCCGTACATTTTCTGGGCGACGCCGCCAATCGGGCCGACGGCACCGTCGGGGGTGATGGTTCCGGTTCCCGCGATGTGCTTGCCGCCGGTCAGATCCCCGGGTGTGACCCTGTCAACGATCCCGAGGGCGAACATCATCCCTGCGCTGGGACCGCCGACCTTTTCGAGTGAGATCTTGACATCGAAGGGGAACGTGAACTCGTACTGCAGCATCACGCCGAGGATGAACCGCCCGGTGGCGGCCTTGGCAGGAGTGATGGCGACCGGAATGCGGGTGCCCGCCCGGTCGACGGCGACCGTCACCGGAGCCCCGTTGCCCGCGGCAAGTTCCGCCTGGACGACACTCAGCGCGGTGATCGGCTTGTCGTTGATGGCGACGAGCACATCGCCTTCCTGCAGCTTGCCGCTGGAGGCGGAGTCCTCCGGGACGCCCGCGACCCGCATCTTCTGCTCGAACGGGATGTTGAGTTCCTTGAGCGCCGAGGCGACGGCATTTTCCTGCGACGTGGTCATCGCGACGGCACTCTCCTGCTGGGACTGCTCCTTGGTCACGCCCTTGGGGAAGAGACCAGTTCCTCCGGGTGCACGGCCTTGGTGCCGTCCAGCCAGGCCGAGAACGCTTCGAAGACACTGACGGGCCCGTTCGGGCCGCCGTCGACGTAGACGGTCGTGAGGTCAAGGTTGCCCATGGCGGGAAAACTTTCATGCCCGGTGATGCTGATGACGGGCTTGCCGTTGTCATCGCCGAGGGTGTTGAACGTTGGGCCGGGCGATTCCACGACGTACGGGACGGGCAGGCTCACCGCAGTGATGCCCAGCCCCAGCGCGAGAAGGCCCGAGACGAGCATGGCGGAGGACCGTTTGTCCCTGTTGCGGGGCGCGCGGATGCGGGGCCCCCGCGGTCCACCGAGGAACGCCCTGCGGCCCCGCGCCTGGCCGGCCGCTGGATCGCTGGCGGGCTGCTCGCCCTGGGTAATCGTCAAAGAAGGACCTCTCCGTGCCGGCGCCCGGGACCCTGCGGAACCCGTGGACAGCGCACCGCCGCCGCAGCGGCGGCTGCCGCCTGCAAATATTCCAGCCTCTAACACTACGCGCTCACCCGCCGGAACGGCGCGGCGAACGGAGTCTTTGCCTAGAGCGAACGGGGCACACTTTCGGCAGACAGCCCCTCTCGCCGCGGGGTACCGTGAAGTTGAGAAGAAGCCACACCGACGATCGGCGGGATCATGACCTCCAACCCACTCAATCCATCCAATGGTGACGAGGAACCCAAGGATCCGCTGGCAGAAATGCTGAAGAACCTGATGGGCGGCCAGGGCATGGGAAATATCGACCCCGCGGAACTCGCCAAGGCGGCCGGGCTCCCCGATGACCCGAATCTCCTCGCCCAGATGTTCTCGCAGGTCCAGGCGATGATGAGCGCCACCTCAGAAGGGCCGGTCAACTGGCAGCTCGCGCATGAAAACGCCCGGCGGGTGGCCGCGAGCGGTTCCGACCCCTCCGTCACGGCCCGGCAGACCCGTGAGGTCGACGAGGCCCTGCGCCTCGCCGAGCTCTGGCTCGACCAGGTCACCGGGTTGCCTGCCACCGGGCTGATCGGCCGGGCATGGTCCCGGGCAGAATGGGTCGAGGAGACTCTGGGGACGTGGAAGCGGCTGACCGAACCGGTCGCCAACAGCATCGCGAACGCGCTTTCCTCCGCAATGACCGAACAGATGCCCGAAGAGATGAAGTCCATGATGGGCGGCGCCTCGTCGATGCTGCAGAACATGGGCGGGGCGATTTTCGGCATGCAGCTGGGTCAGGCCATCGGCGCCCTCTCCGCTGAAGTCGTCAGCTCCACGGACATCGGGGTTCCCCTGGCGGACCTCGAAATGGCGCTGCTGCCCTCGAATGTGGCGAAATTCGGGGAAGGCCTCGGCCTGCCCGAGAACGACATCCGGCTGTTCCTGGCCGTCCGCGAGGCGGCCCACGCCCGGCTGTTCGTGCAGGTACCCTGGCTCCGCGGCCACCTGCTCGGCGCGATCGAGGCCTACGCCCGCGGCATCCACATCGACACATCCCGGATCGAGGAGCTCGCCAGGGAGCTGGACCCCAGCAATCCCGAGGGCATCCAGGAGGCGCTCTCCCAGGGTGTCTTCATGCCGCAGCGCACGCCGGCGCAGGAACAAGCGCTGGAGAAGCTGGAGACGGCCCTCGCCCTGGTGGAGGGCTGGGTTGATGAGCTTTCCTGGGCTGCCACCAAGAAGCTGCTGCCCTCGGCCGGGGCCCTCCGCGAGACCGTCCGGCGGCGCCGTGCCACCGGAGGCCCGGCCGAACATGCCTTCTCCTCCCTCGTCGGCCTGGAGCTTCGTCCGCGTCGGCTCCGGGAAGCCGCCACATTGTGGGCCTTCCTGAAGGAGGAACGCGGCGCCGAGGGCCGGGACGCAATCTGGCAGCACCCTGATCTGCTTCCCACCGCGGAGGACCTGGACGATCCGCAGGGCTTCAGCGGCCGCCGCCAGCTTGCCGAAGCGTCCGACACCGAGGTGGACGACGCGCTGCAGAAACTGCTGAGCGGCGGCTTCGACGAACCCGAGGGCGGTTCGCCGGCCGAGGGTGAGTCCGGAGAACCCGGGTCCCAGGATCGCGGCCCGGACGAAGATCCCGGAGACGGCGAAAGCCCCAAGTCTTAGCAGCCCGCAAACCCTCCATCAGCAGGACCGGGCGGAGGCGTTCGCAGGCCCCGGTGGGAACTCCGGTTTCCGCCGGGGCTTTTCGGCATCCGGCGCCAGGCGTGGCCGCCGACGTTGCTGCCGTCAGCCGATCCCGGCCGCGTCGTCGACGTCGTCCGTGTCATTCCAGCCGCCGTCACCGGAGTCGCCGCCCGGCGCGAGGCCGCGCGAGGTCGCGAAGGAAACGCCTTCCAGGAAGGCCTTGGCGCGTTCCGTGTCGGAGTAGGCCTCCAACAGCCGCCAGAACGCGGCGTTGTGGCCGGCCACGAGCAGGTGGGCCAGTTCGTGGAGTAGCACATAGTCAATGACCCACTGCGGCATGGAACGGAGCTTGTCGGAGAGACGGATGCTTCCGTCCGAGGGTGTCGCCGATCCCCACCGTGAGTTCTGGTTGCCGACCCAGCGGACCGACGACGGCACGGCGCGGCCGCTGAAGTATTTTGCTGACAGCTCCGCGGCGTGGCCGGCCAGGGCGGCATCGCTGCGCGGACGCCGCTTGCCGGCGGCTGGGGCTCCCCGCTCCCCCTGAAGCCGGAGCTTCTCCAGCATCCGGTGCACCCACTCACGCTCCTGATTGCGGGTGAAGGACGCGGGTATGGCGACCACGGCGGTACCGTTTTCCCAGAAGGCGGCAACCGTCCGGCGACGGCGGGCCGAGCGCCGCACCTCCACGGGTGCGCCCTCGGGCGTGGTCAGCGGGACAGCCGCCAGGGCTGCCGGTGTGGGGGTCCGGTTACCGGCCGGGCGGCCCGAAGCGCCGGCCATCAGAGGCTGGTGCTTTCGACGAGGACGGCCAGCACCGCTTCACCGTACTTCTCCAGCTTCGACGGGCCCACCCCGGCGAGTTTGGCCAGCTCTTCCAGCGATGTGGGGCGGGCCTCGGCGATGGCCGTCAGGGTCGCGTCGGTGAAGACCACGAACGCGGGGACATCCGCCTCGAGGGCCACGTCCTTGCGCCATTGCCGGAGCGCGTTGAAGGTCTGCTCCTCATAGCTGGGCGGGCACTGGCTGCAGCGTCCCACCTTGCGTTCGGCACCGGAAGAGAGCATGCTTCCGCAGACCCGGCACGACGCCGGAACGGCGGCTTTCCGGCGTGGCGCCGCACCTTTGCCGCGGACGGAGGAGCTGGCAACGGAGTCGGGGCGCAGTCCGTCCAGGAAACGGGACGGCTTGCGGTTGGCGCGGCCGCCGGGTGTCCGCGCGGTGGACCAGGACAGGAACAGGTGCTCCCTGGCGCGGGTGATGCCGACGTACAGCAGGCGCCGTTCCTCGTCCACGGCTTCGGGGGTGTCCGCGAACGAGATCGGCACGAGCCCTTCACTGAGTCCCACAAGGAAGACGGCGTCCCATTCGAGGCCCTTGGCAGCGTGCAGCGAGGCCAGGGTCACGCCCTGGACGGTCGGGGCATGCTGTGCGAGGGAGCGTTCCTGGAGTTCGTTGACGAAGTCGGCGAGGGTGAACTGTCCGCCGCGGCTGAGCACGAGTTCATCGGCGAGGGCCACGAGCGCCGCCAGCGATTCCCAGCGCTCCCGCACAGCGCCGCCGCTGTGCGGCGCCGAGTCCGTGTAGCCCAGGGAGGCGACAATGTCGCGGACCAGCTGGCCGAGCGGTTCGGGTGCGGCAGTCTCAGCGGCCGCCCGGGTGGCGGCCCGAAGCTGGAGGATGGCGTCACGGACTTCCTTGCGGGCAAAGAAGCGCTCACCGCCGCGCAGCTGGTAGCCGATCGCGGCCGAGGCCAGGGCCTGTTCGTACGCTTCGGACTGTCCGTTGGTGCGGAACAGCACCGCGATCTGACTCGCGGGGGTGCCGGCGTCCAGCAGTCCGCGGACCTTGACCGCCACCGTGGCGGCCTCCGCCTCGTCGTCGGTGCACTCGGTGAATTGCGGCACCGGGCCGGCCGGGCGCTGCGCCACAAGCTGCAGGGGAGTGGCCCAGGCCGCGTCCGCCACCGGACCGCCGCTGCGCCGGCCCGCCAGCAGCTCGTTGGCCAGCTTCACGACCTGTGGCGTGGATCGGTAGTCGCGGATCAGCTTGACCACGTTGGCTGCCGGGTACATCGCCTTGAAACCGAGCAGGTGCTTCGGGGAGGCGCCGGTGAACGAGTAGATGGTCTGGCTGGCGTCGCCCACGACACACAGCTCATCGCGTCCGCCGAGCCACAGTTCCAGCAGCCGCTGCTGCAGCGGCGAGACGTCCTGGTACTCGTCGACGACGAAGTGCCGGTACTGCTCCCGGACCGTGGCGGCGACCTTGGGGTCCTCCTGCAGGATGCCCACCGTAATCAGCAGCACATCCTCGAAGTCGATCACGTTGCGGTCCGTCTTGACGTCCTCATAGGACTGGAAGACCCGGGCAACGGCGGTCAGGTCGAACCCGCCGGGGTTTCCGCGCGTCTGCGCATTTTCGAGGTAGTTGGCCGGAGTCAGCATGGACACCTTGGCCCACTCGATTTCGGAGGCGAGGTCCCGGATCGAGGCGCGGTCGGTACTGAGGCGGAGCCGACGGGCAGCCTCGGCGATCATCTGCGCCTTGTGGTCGAGCAGGTTCGGCAGCGCGCCGCCGACGGCCTGGGGCCAGAAGAACTGCAGCTGACGGAGTGCGGCGGCGTGAAAGGTGCGGGCCTGGACGTTCCCCACGCCGAGGTCCCGGAGCCTGCTGCGCATTTCGGCCGCGGCCCGCGAGGTGAACGTGACGGCCAGGAGCCGCTGCGGGCTGTAGACGCCTGAATGGACGCCGTAGGCGATCCGGTGGGTGATGGCACGGGTCTTGCCGGTACCGGCACCCGCCAGCACACACATCGGTCCGTTCAGGGTGCTCGCGACCTCGCGCTGTTCGGCGTCGAGCCCGCCGAGGATGCGCTCCTCCAGGGAACGGTTGTCCGGTTCCTGGGGAGATGCCTGAGCGGACGCGTCGTGAGGGGTTTCGGCGTCGGGCAGGAGGCCGGGGAAAGTCCTGGTGTTCACGTTCTCTGTCGTCACTTCATGCTGCTTAGTCGCTGGAGGGTTTCGGGTGGGCGGTGGCACTGCAGGGCCACGCAACCGCTGAGGGTGTGCATCGGGGCATCATTGAAGGTCCACGCGGTCCTGGATGACGCCGCCGTACCAGTGCTCGATGAGTGCCCGGGCAATGGACAGCCGGCTGGAGATGACGATTTCGCCGCTGAGCACTGCGTCCTGCAGTTCGCTCCGGCTGAACCAGCGCGCCCTGGTGACCTCGATGCCGTCGGGCGTTGCTGTGGCGTCCCGGGTCGTCGCGGTGAACCCGAGCATCAGCGAGGCCGGAAAGGGCCAGGGCTGGGATCCGAGGTACTGGCAGGCGGTGACGCGGACGCCGACCTCTTCGCCGATCTCCCGGACCACGGCCTGCTCCAGGGACTCCCCCGGTTCAACGAAACCGGCCAGTGTGGAGTAGTTCCGGGCGTCCAGCGGGCCTCCGCCGCCGAGCAGTAGCCGGCCGTCGGCACCGACCACGGTGACGATGATGGCGGGGTCAGTGCGCGGGTAGTGTTCGGAACTGTCCGCGGGGCAGCGGCGGACCCAGCCGCCGGCCTCCGGTTGCGTGGCGGTACCGCAGCGCGGGCAATAGGTGTGGCTGGCATGCCAGTTGGCGATGGCACTGGCTTCGAGGAAGAGGGCGGTTTCCGTAGGGTTAAGGCCGGCAGCGACGTCCCGGAAGCCGGCCCACCGTGCCCCTGCGGGGATGCCGGCGATGTGCGCTTCGAATTCCTCGGCCTTGACCTCGAATTGCCGTGGCAGCAGGAAGAGGACCAGCTGCGTTCCTGCCTCAAGGTCCGAACCTGGCAGCGCCGCGCCCAGATAGATCAACTGGTCCGGGGCGTAGTCGGTGTCCCGCAGGTGTTCGGCCAGTTCGGCCGCGTCGAGGAGGACCAGGCTGTCACCGTCGATGAGGGCCTGCCGTCCGGAGAGAACCATGGCCCGGGCGGTCCCGGAGGCGACGAGGTCTTCCAGCATATTCGGCTTCATCCGCGCGGCGGATCCACGGTCAATCAGTGCGGGGCGCACCGGGAGAACGGTGTCCTGGAGGTGGTTGGCGAGGAGGCCCGGTCCCGGCGGGGTTGGCGTGCCCGGCCATGGTTCGTTCCCTGACGCCGGTGGCTCCGCAAGACTCATGTACCCACCGTACTGACTCCCGCTGACAATTGACATTTTCAGGGGGTGTTTGCGGGAGCGGTCACGCGGCTTGGTGACCGCGGACACGCACTGGTTCCGACGCGGGCTTTCCGGATGCTATTTATACCGGATCTGGAGACTCGCCGTGGTGCATCGCAGTCCTGGGCGCTGCTCAATCTACCGTGGAAGCGTGAGAAGAAAACCAATCGAACTGGCAGCTGTGGCAACCGCGGCAGTCCCCGGGCTGACCCCGACCGCCGTTAGCTCTGCGCCTGACGATCCGGCGGACTTCGATTCGGCGCTCCTCCTGGACTCCGAAGGCAAGCGCTGGCGCGTCCGATCCCCCCGGCACGCCGAGGCCAGTGCCCGGCTGGAAACGGAGTTCATGGTGCTGCGGGCCTTCGCCCCCGCGATCCGCGCCGAGCTCCCCTTCCTGATGCCTACGGTCGCCGGCACCGTCCGGCAGGGCCCGCTGAGCACGTTCGTATACTCGCACTTGGGCGGTTCCACCCGTTCCGTCGAGGACCTCAGCGAAGGATCCGCCGCCCTGGCCCGGGAAATCGGGGCGGCCATGGCCGCCATCCATGACCTGCCGCGCTCCCTCGTCAGCAACGCCGATCTGCCAAGCTACACGCCGAACGAGTTCCGCCAGCGCCGCCTCAATGAGCTGGACCAGGCGGCAACCACCGGCAAGATCCCGCCGCTCCTGCTGCGACGGTGGGAACACGCGCTGGAGGACGTGTCGCTGTGGCGGTTCAACCCCTGCGTCGTCCATGGCGATCTGCACGAGGACAACCTGCTCGTCGAAGGCGAGCGGGTGACCGCAGTAACAGGCTGGACGGACCTGCGCATCGGCGACCCCGCTGACGACATGGCCTGGCTGGTCGCCTCGAACGAGCAGGACTTCGTGGACGCTGTCCTGGAGCACTACACCTCCGGCCGGCGGGACGCCCCCGACGCCCATCTGCTCCGGCGCGCGGCCCTGTCCGCCGAATTCGCGCTGGCCCAGTACCTGGTCAAGGGTCTCTCCGCGGGGAACCAGGACATGATTGACGAGGCCGAATCGATGCTCACGGCGCTGGCCGAGGACGTCGCGGAACACGGCGGACAGCCGATCAGTGTGGAACCCCTGCCCCAGCCGGTGGCCCCGCCCGCCCCGGGCCAGCCTGCGGGCCCCGAGAGCATTCCGGTGCCGGCCGTGAGCAAAGTGACGCTGCTCGCGCCGGACCCGGCGTCCGGCCTGGCTGCGGTTCCGTCGAGCAGCGCGATGCCCGCCGTCCAGGTGACCCCCATCCCCGTCGACGAGATCAGCGGCAATGACGGTGGTATCGGCGGTGCTGACGAGCCAGGCGACGGTGTGCCCGTTGCCGCGGACGGCGCGACCGCCCGCAACGCTGACGCGCCCGGCGCGGCTGGCGACGCCGCAACTGCGGACGGCGCGACCGCCCGCAACGCTGACGCGCCCTACACTGACGCGCCCCACGCGCCCGGCGTGGCCGACGACGCCGCTGGCGGCTCTGAAAGTCCGGAGGGCGAGCCCCGGCCAGCCGACGGCGAGGACGCCCCGCAGGACACGCCCGCAGCCAGCCGGACCAGCGAGACCGCCGATTCTGCGGCCGGTGACCAGGCCGCCGGCCGCGAAGATCCCGCCGACGGCACCGGCCCGACGGGCCCTGACTCCCCCGAGGAGCCGTCCGAGGTGGTTCAGGCCCCGAAGGCTACCGTCGCCACCGCCGAGGACACCTCGACGCAGTCAATCTCCGTGGTCGCCGCCACCATCTCCGAGGACATCTCGACTACCGCGCTGCCCGTCGTCGAGGCCAAGCCGCGCTAGTCGTGACCGTCCGGATGCCCTAGGCGCCGCCGGTGTCGGGGCCCTGTTTCCGGCCGCTTTGGGCCCGGCCGCTTTGGGCCCGGCCGCTTTGAGTCCGCCCGCCCTGGCCCAGGGCGGCTGCCACGATTGACTCGAGCCGTTCCGCTGATCCCAGGTCGTGCGGGCGGACCACCTGATTGTCCGCCACGTAATAGAACGCGGCCCGGACTTCGTCCAGCGGAACGCCCTTGAGCCGGGACCAGGCCAGCCGGTAGACAGCAAGCTGAACGGCCTTGACTTTGAGTTGGCTAGCGGCCGGCCGGCGGCCGGTCTTCCAGTCCACCAAATCCCAGCCTCCGTCCGCGTCCCGGAAAACGGCGTCGATCCGGCCGCGGACCACCACATCTCCGATGCGCGTCTCGACCGGCACCTCGACATGGGCCGGTGCACGGTGGGCCCACTCCGACTGGCGGAACGTCTCCACCATCGCGTCCAGCCCGTAGGCCTCATCGATATGGTCGTCCGAGCCGGCCGCCTCGCCGAGGTCCAGCATGCCGGCGGCACCGAAATACTCCTCCACCCAGGCGTGGAAGGCGGTGCCCTTGCGCGCCGACATCCCCGGCTCCCGCGGGATCGGCCGCCGCAGCCGCGCGACCACGGAGTCGGGGTCGTCTTCCAGCTCGACAAGGGTGGACGCGGAAATGTGGCCCGGCAGGTGGACATCCTGCACGACGTTCCGCCGGGAGCGGCGCTCCAGCAGCATCGCTGCCTCGCGGGTCCAGCCCGCGGCCGGTCCGCGGAGGAGCCGGAGCTGTTCGCCGCTCCGGAAGCCCTCCGTCGGGCCGGTCGGGTCCAGAACGCTTTCCGGCGCGCCGCCGGCCAGGGACGCCAGCACCCGGGCCGCGGCTGCCTCCATTGCCGCCCGCCCGGCGACGAGCCTGAGCCGCGAGCCGGTGCGCGGGTCGACCGGACCCTCGAGGGGGTCGTAGGGCCACAGCGCCAGCTCCAGTTCCGAGGTCAGCGGGCTCTTCTCCGGCAGTGATTCCTCGCTGACGGACCGGGGATGGATCTCCGCGTGCCCACCGCCGGAGAGCCCCTCAAGCTCCGCCAGGAAGGGTGACATCTCCGCCATGCCCGCCCGGGAGCCTACCCAGGCTGCACTGGATACCCAGAGGACATGTTTGGCGCGGGTGTAGGCCACATAGGCCAGACGCCGCTCCTCGGCCTCGCCGTGGACCTGGACGGCCGACTTAAACTCCTTCTCGGCGTCGAGCCAGCCCTTCTGGTCCGGCTGGTCCACGTCCCATTGCGGCAGGTCCGCCCGGTCCCCGCGCAATGGCCAGGGGAGCGCGGCGCTGCCGCTGCTCCAGCGCGAGTCGCGGCTGCTCGGAAAAGCGCCGGCATTGAGCCCGGGGACGAACACAACATCCCATTCCAGGCCCTTGGACGCATGCACGGTCAGCAATTGCACGGCCGCGTGGTTCACTTCGGCTGCGGCGGCATCCAGGCCGTTTTCCTCAGCGGCCGCGGCCTCCAGCCAGGCGAGGAAGGCCAGCACGTCGACGCGGTGGGAGGTGAACAGGAATCCTGCTGCAGCATCCTGGAAAGCGTCCAGGTTCCGTCGCGCCTGGTGGACGCTGATCCCCGGCCGCGCGGCGACCTCAATATCGAGGAGCATCGCGCGCTCGACCTCGCCGAGCAGCGTGGTGAGGTCATCACCCATGAAACCCCGCAGCTGGCGCAGTTCCGCCGAGAGGCGCTGGAGCCGTTCCAGCGCCTCGGGGGTGAGCGCGCGGCCGTGCCGGGAAACCCAGCCTTCGCGCGGCAGCCAGTCCAGCGCTTCGATCAGGCTGGCGGCATCTGTGAGGTCGCCCTCGATCACCGTTCCATCCGCGCCGGCGTCGGTGTCGGCATCGTCCGCGTCGGAGCTGCCGGGGCGTCCCCGGCGCCGCGCAAGGAAACTGGACCAGTCATGGAAGGCCATCAGGTCGGCCGGCCCGATCCGCCAGCGCGCTCCGGCCAGCAGCCGCATCAGGGAATCCGACCGTCCCGGATCGGCCAGGACCCGCAAAGTGGCGACCAAATCCACTATTTCGGGAGTATCCAGCAGTCCCCCGAGACCGACGATTTCGTACGGGATGCCCCGCTGCTCGAATTCGCGGCGGACGCACTCCATCTGCGCCCGCCGCCGGCAGAGCACCGCCATCGCGGGGGGCTCGGGATGCTCCGCAGCCGACGCCTCGAAGTCCGTCACCCGGAACTTCAGCACGTCGCCGGCGATGGCCGCGGCTTCATCCTCGTCCGTGGCAAAGCGGCCCATCACCACCCTGCCCTGGACCGCGGCCGGGCTCGGCCGCAAGGGCGGCACCTCTACGGTTTCGGCTGTGTCCCGTGCGCCGGCGGCGCCTGCATGGGCGGCTGCCTTGCTGAGCGGCCCGGAAATGACGTTGGCGGCGGAGAGGATGTTCCGGCCGTTGCGCCACGCGGTGGTGAGGTACGACGTCGGCGCCACGGCGAAGCGGGGCGCGCCGACGTTCCTGTCCGCTTCGCCTTCGGCGCCGTCGGCGGGGCTGTCGGCGGCACTGTCGGCGGCACTGTCGGCGGAGTCGATCCGGAGCGGGAATTCCCGGACGAAATGGAACAGCTGCCCGGCGGAGGCGCCGCGGAAGCCGTAGATGGACTGGTTCGGGTCGCCCACCGCGGTCACGGCGTGGCCGTCGCCGAAGAGCCGGGAGAAGAGCACCAGCTGGGCGTGGGAGGTGTCCTGGAATTCGTCCAGCAGCACCACCTTGTAGCGCTGGCGCTCGGTTTCCGCGGCGACCGGGATTTCGTTCGCCACCCGCGCCGCCAGGGCCACGAGGTCGCCGAAGTCCAGTGCGCCCCGGGCACGTTTGGCGTCGGTGTAGCGCCCCACCATGTCCGCGACGCTGGCCCGCGTGCGGAGCAGGGCGCTGAGCTCGCCGGCGGCCTGGCTCGGGTTCTTCTTGGCGGTGGCGAGGTACGGCAGGGCCTCGAACTCCGCCACCCGCTCAAGCAGCCAGCCGCGGACCCCGGCAGGGTCCTGCAGGTGCTCAGCGCATTCCCCGGCGAGCTGGATCACCGCTTTGACCAGGGTGGACTTGGCTGCGCGGAAATGCTCGTACTCACCGTCAAACGCCTCCACGACCTCGCTGGCGAGCTGGAAGGACTGGGCAGCGCCGAGCAGCACGACGTCGCGTTCCACGCCGAGCCGGAGGCCGTAGTCGGACACGATTCCACTCGCATAGGAGTGGTAGGTGGAGACCTTGGGCTCGAGTGCATCGGTACTGAGCAGTCCGGCCGGAAAGACCTGGTTCCCGGAGTCCGCGGCGGCAATCCGCTGCAGCGCGGCCAGCTTGGCACGGATGCGCGTGGCAAGCTCCCCGGCGGCCTTGCGGGTGAAGGTCACGCCGAGCACTTCCTCGGGCCGGACCCACCCGTTGGCCACGAGCCAAACGACACGGTCCGCCATGGTTGCTGTCTTTCCGGAGCCTGCACCGGCGATGACCAGCCGGGGCGTCAGGGGGGACGCAATAATCAGCGATTGTTCCGGCGTCGGACTGTTCTTCTCCCCCAGCATCGCGGACAGCTCCTCGGGGCTGAACCTGGGGACCGGAAGAGCTGCGGGAAGCACCGCCGGCCGGGTCCGCGGCGTTTCCTCGGTGGTCATTCGGTAACCTGCTTTCCTCGTGCGCACAGCGGACAGACTTCGGGCAGCCGGCAGCCGTGGCCGCCGTGTCCGCTCTTGGACGGGTCGTGCCGCGCCTCAAAGGTGTTGCCGGACATCACGCGCGCGGCATCACCCACCATGTCCAGCGCCCAGTTCACCGCCGGGTCCAGCGCTGCCTGGGCCTGGATGCCGGGGCTTTTGGTGGTGGTCCCGAGCTGGGCCAGGACGGCACCGCCCGGAAGTGGCGGCGGACCGTCGTCGGGGCCGGCAAAGCCTCCTGCCAGGACGGCTGCCTGGTAGGCGCCCAGCTGCGGGTGCCGCTCCAGGTCGGCTTTGCCGGGCTGCCGTTTCCCGGTCTTGAGGTCCACAACGACCAGACGGCCTGCGGCGTCGATCTCAAGCCGGTCGACCTGCCCTCGCAGCACGGCCGGGCGGGCCGGCCAGGGCTCACCTCCGTCGTCGCTGCCGGTGCTGGCGGCCCGGGATTCCGGGGCGACGTCCGGCAGCTTCACCTCGAAGTCCTGTTCGACGCCCACCAGGCTGCGGCCTTCGGCGCGCATGAGCAGCACGTATTGTGCCAGCTTCCGCACCATGGCCTCGGCGCGCTGGAAGTCGAGCCGGCCTTCCCAGTTGTCCTTCATCCCGAGCGCGGGCCAGCGGCGCACGAGTTCGGCCACGTACTCGTTGCCCGAGGCGTCCGGCAGGTCCTGCGCGATGGCGTGGACGAGGGTCCCGAGGCTGCGGGCGAAGTCGGTCGCCGCCTCGCCTCCCGCCGCCTGGACGAACCAGTCCAGAGGTGATTTCTGCACCGTTTCAACCTTCGACGGTGAGACGTACACCGTGCCCCCCGCCGGCACCACGGGCGCATCGGAGGACAGCGGCGCCAGACCCCACCAGCTTCCGGGATGCGCCCCGGGCACGGGCGGTTCCGCGGCCGCCAGGGCGCCCAGCACGGCGGTTGCCTCGGCAGCCTCGGCAGCGTCCAGCTGCGCATACTGGCGCAGTTCCGCCACGAGGGCGCGCAGGGTCAAGGGCCGTTCCACCGGGGTGAAGCCTCGCCGGTCCTGGTCCGGATGCAGTGGCGCCACGTAGTCCAGGAACGATGAGGGCTGCTCGTCTTCCGAAGACACGGCGGTGCAGATCAGCTCCTGCCGGGCCCGCGAGACCGCGGTGGAGAAGCTCCGCAGCTCGTCGTAGCGGATTTCCCGCAGCCGGCTGAGCGGGTCCAGCTGCAGCGCATACTCCACCCCGTGTTCGACGGCGTCCGCGAACAGGGTGCTGCCCAGCAGTTCTCCGCGGAGCCTGGTGTTGGGCCATACGCCCTCCTGGAGTCCCGGAACGATCACGACCGGCCATTCCCGTCCGGCGGCGCTGGCGGGGGTCAGAAGTTCCACGGCGTCCTCCAGCTGCGCCCTCGCCGCCAGGGTGTCCATCGGCAGTTCCTGGCTGAGCAGGTACTCAAGGAACTGTTCGGGACCGGAGCCGGGAAGCTGGTCCACGTAGCGCTCGGCAGTGTGGAACAAGGCCATCATGGCGTCGAGGTCGCGGTCGGCGCGGGCTCCGGCCGCTCCCCCGGCCAGCGCAGCCTCGGTCCACCGTGAAGCGAGTCCGGTGGAGTTCCACAGGGCCCACAGCACCGTTTCGGCATTGCCGCCGGGCGCCTGCGCGGCTTCCCTGCCGGCGAGGATCATCCGGGCTATCCGGCGTGCGGAATGCCCCTCGATGCCGAGCGTGGCCAATGCCCCTGGCTCCAGCAGGGCCTCGACGAGGAGCGCATCGCTGGTGCGGCCGCCACCTCCCAAGATTTCCTCCCGGCGCAGCGACTGGCGGAGCCGGCGCAGTTCAATCGACATGGCGCCGCCGATCCGTGACGTCAGGAGGGCCACGGCCGCCTCGGGAGTCAGCACGGCCGGATCCAGCACGACGGCGTAGGCATCGAGCAGGGGCCGGACGGCGACTTCGTCGCGGACGGCGGATTCCGCCACCGGGATCCGGACCGGGATGCCCTGGCCCGAGAGGTAACGCTGCAGTTGTCCGAGCTGGCCGCCGTTGCGGACGATCACGGCGATCTCGCCCAGTTCCCGGCCGTCGTTCAGCTGTGCTTCGAGGATCCGCTGCGCCACGTAGCGCAGTTCGTGGACCGGGGACGGCAGCAGGTGCGCCTCGACCCGGCCGGCTCCGAGGTCGCCCGCTTCCGGGCGGGCTGCTGCCGGATCGGCTGCTTCCGGGCCGCCGGCGCACGCGCCGTCGGTACCCGGGGATGCGTCCCGGCCGGGCTGCTGGAGCCGGCGGGCCGACTGCCCGCCGGCGCGGCGGGAGATGCGCCCGGCCACCAAGAGCCAGGCCTCCGCCACGGCGGGGGTGTGGCGGTGCGCCGTCGAGAGCGGGCGTTCGAGGACGGCGCCGCCGGCGGAGGCAAGCAGCCGCGGCAGCTCGGCGACCAGATCCGGCCGGGCGCCGCGGAAGCCCTGGACCACCGTGTCCGGGGAGAAGGTGATGAGGGAATCCTTGCCCGCTGCGATGTCCGCGAGCAGTTCGAACACGGCGGGGTTCGCTTCCTGGATGTCATCCACCAAAACCAGCTGCAGCCGGCCGCGCTCGGCCGCCAGGAAGTCCGGGGCGTCCTGGAAGATCTGGCGGGCTGCGGTGATGATGCCCGCCGGGTCGAAGGCCTCGGGCATCCGCAGGTCCAGGACATCCCGGTATTCGGAATACAGGGTGGCCGCGGCCACCCAGTCGGGCCGGTGGCAGCGCGCCGCCAGGACCACCAGGTCCTCGGCCGTGCGTCCGGATTCGATGACCCGGTCAAAGAGCTGGCGGACCTCCTGCCGGAATCCGCGGGTCTGCAGGGCGGCCCCCAGGTCTTCCGGCCAGGGCAACTCGAGTCCGGGCCGCGCATGGCCTTCGAGGAGTTCCTTGATGATCAGGTCCTGCTCCGGGCCGGACAGCAGCTTCGGCGGACGCGGCAGCGGCAGGATGCCCTCGGCTTTGGCGCGCCGGATCACATCGAAAGCATAGGACGCCCAGGTGCGGGCCGGCGTCGTACTCAGGCTGCGGTCCAGCCGGGCGGTGAACTGGTCCCTCAGCGTGTCGGCCGCGAGCCGTCCCGGTGCCAGGATCAGCACCCGTTCCGGGTCCAGGCCATCGCGCCGGGCGCGGTGCACGGCCGCCTCCACGAGCACCGTGGATTTGCCGGTCCCCGGGGCGCCGGGGACAAGGACGGGTCCGGAACCATGCGGAACGTCGACGGCGGCGCGCTGGTCCGCTGAGAGCGACGGCACGGCGGTGTGCTGTTTGCGGGGTGGAAGCAGGCGGAGAGTGGGGTTCTGGCTGGAGGTGCTCACACAGTCATTTCATCATCGGGCGCCGACATTTTATGCAGGGTGCGTTCGAGCCGTCCGGCGATCGCGTCAATCCGGTCGAAGTCAGCGTCCGAGGGAGCCCACCGCGCCGACATCAGGTCGACACGCCACCGCCCTTCGCCGGTGCGGAGGTACTCCGTGTAGCTTCCCAGCAGCGGGGTGCCCTCCCGGATGTACAGTGCCAAGGCCTCGCGCTCGTGACCCGGCGGCGCCTCCCCGCTGGCCTTCAGGACGCGCCACCAGGGGACGGAGCTGCCGTGGTGGCTCAAAACGGATCCGACCTGCCGGGCGCCGCCGGAACCCAGGAGTTCGGCAACGTCACTGTAGGACACTGCGGTGCCTGCGGGGATCAATGCCACAAGTTCCAGCACCGCCTCCACATACTCCATCCGCATGACTTAAGCGTAGCCGGGCAAGGCCCCCGTCTGTTCAGCGCCGGCCCGTCCGCTCCTTTGACAGGGCCTCTAACCACCATGCGAGGCGGCCGGCGCGGGTGGCGCATGACTGTCGGCGGCAGCAGGTAGCGTTGACGCATGACCACTTGGAACACCCTCCCCCGCGCAGCCTTCGACCTCGAAACCACCGGCCGGAACTCGCGCTCGGCCAGGATCGTCACCGCGTCGGTCACCGTGGTGGATTCCGACGGCGGGCTCATCAAGGAACATGAATGGCTCGCCGATCCGGGTGTGGAGATTCCCACCGAGGCCAGTGATATCCACGGCGTCACCACCGAAAAGGCCCGCAGCGAGGGCCGGCCTGCCGCAGACGTGACACGGGAAGTGGCCGCGGTGCTCCAGGAACTGTTCGACACCGGCGTCCCCGTGATCGCTTTCAACGCCAGCTACGACTTCACCGTGCTCGCTGCCGAATCGGCCCGGCACGGGGTGCCCCAGCTGAGCCGCTTCCCGGTGCTGGACCCCTACATCATGAACAAGCAGGTGGACCGCTACCGCAAGGGCAAGCGCACCCTGACCGCCCTGTGCGAGGAGTACGGCGTCAGCCTGGACAACGCCCACACTTCGGCGGCGGACGCGCTCGCCACCCTGCGCATGCTCGATGCCATGGCGGGGAAGTTTCCGAAGCTGCGGATGCCGGCCAGTCACCTGCACCAGCTGCAGGTCGATTGGGCCTCCGCCCAGGCCACGGATTTCCAGACGTACCTGCGCAAGACCAAGCCTGCCGCCGTGATCGAGGGCGACTGGCCGGTGCTGCCCCCGGAAGATGCCAGCCGCGGGGACTTCTAGCCGTGCACCAGCCCAAGCCGGCCCCGCAGCGCCCCTATCGGTATGCTGGGACGGAGATCACAGGCCGTTCCCGGCGCCGACGCGCAGGGAGGGCGGGGCAGGGATTCCGCCCAGCCCGGGGTCCGCATGGCCGCAGCGCGCCCGCGGGCTTCGAATCCCGAACGATCTACGCCAAGCACCGTGATTCGCTGAACTTTCTGCGTAAGTGGATGCGAAATAGGCGCGCTGACATAATTTAGTTCAGACGCGTGCGTGTGTTATCCCGCGCCGAATCCCCAAACGCCAGAGGATCAATGATCACAGTTACCGACCTTCGCAAGGTCTACCGGCAGGGCAAGAAGGAAGTGGTGGCCCTCGACGGCGTCACTCTTTCGGTACCGAAGGGGTCCATCCACGGCATCATCGGCCACTCCGGCGCGGGCAAGTCGACCCTCGTGCGCTGCCTGACCCTGCTGGACCGCCCGACGTCCGGCTCCGTCAGCATTGACGGAACCGAACTCAGCTCCGTCCGGGACTCGGAAATCCGCGCGGCCCGCCGCCGCATCGGCATGGTGTTCCAGCACGCCAACCTGATGGACTCCCGGACCGCGGCCGGCAACGTGGCCCACCCGCTCGAACTGGTGAAAACCCCGAAGGACAAACTTCAGGGCAAGGTCGCCGAACTCCTGAAGCTCGTGGGGCTGGAGGGCTTCGAGGATGCCTATCCCGCACAGCTTTCCGGGGGCCAGCGCCAGCGCGTGGGTATCGCCCGCGCCCTGGCCTCGGACCCCGATGTGCTCCTCTGCGACGAGCCCACATCCGCCCTGGACCCCGCCACGACCGATGAAATCCTGGACCTGATCCAGGAGCTGACCCGGCGCCTGCAGCTCACCGTGTTGATCATCACGCACGAAATGAACGTCGTGAAGCGCGTCTGCGAGTCCGTGTCCCTGCTGTCCCGGGGCCGGATCATTGAACACGGCGCCCTGCGTGAGGTGGCCGGCAACCTGGAGAGCAGGCTTGCCCGCGCGCTGCTGCCGCTTCCGGCGTCGGAACCGCTGCCCGGCGCACTGCAGCGAGGCCCTGCCCTGGAGATCCTGTTCTCCGGCGACAGCGCCAAGGAGCCTGTGCTGACCGGCGTTGCGCGGCACTTCGACATCGACATCAACGTCCTGGCCGGCAGCGTCGAAACCCTGGGCGGCCAGCAGTTCGGCCACCTGCGCGTGCAGCTGGCCGAGAACGCCGACGTCGACGCCGTGCTGGGCTACCTCCACGACCGCGGTATCGCGGCCAAGCGCGCCGCGCCGGCGGCCGCCGCGGAGCCCGAATTTCCGGACACCGGGACCGACCTTGCGGACACCGGCTCCGGCTCTCCTCTCCGGAATTCTGTCCTTCCCCGCGGGGAACAGGGAGATATCTCATGAACGACATCTTCAGCAATCCCGTCCTGGTCAAGGCACTGCCCGAGGCCATCGTCGAGACCCTCCAGATGGTCGGCATCTCCGCGTTCTTCACGGTGCTGATCGGCCTTCCGCTGGGCGTTTTCCTGCACGTCTCCGCCCCGGGCGGGCTGCGGCCGATGCCGGTGATCAACCGGATCCTCAGCGATGTGATCGTCAACATCACCCGGTCCATCCCGTTCGCCATTCTGATGGTCGCCCTCATTCCGCTGGCCCGCGCCCTGACCGGCACCAGCCTCGGTCCAGTCGCCGCCTCGGTGTCCCTGTCGATCGGCACCATCCCGTTTTTTGCCCGGCTCGTGGAGACATGCCTGCGCGATGTGCACCACGGCAAGATCGACGCGGCCCAGGTGATGGGCTCCACGAACATGCAGGTCATCAGCAAGGTGATGCTGCGTGAATCCCTGCCCGCCCTCGTCGCGGCCACCACCACCACGGTAGTCACGCTCGTCGGCTATTCCGCCATGGCCGGGCTGGTCGGAGGCGGAGGCCTCGGCAAGCTGGCGTACAACTACGGCTTCCAGCGCTTCGATGTCACGGTCATGCTCGTCACCATCGTGCTGATCATCGTCCTGGTCCAGGTCATCCAGCTCGTGGGCGAGCGGATATCCCGCGGTCTCGACCACCGCTGACCCTCGGCTCCAGCGGCTTAACCCTGCAGCGCGGCCTGACCCCGCCGGACCGCCGTCTTCCAAACCATTACCCCTGCAGCGGGTAGCCACCCTCTGCATCTGCGCGGATCACGGCGTCGACGTCGTGATTCCAGCTACTTCGAAAGGAACACATCCAATGCGTAAGTCACTTACCCTCCTGGCCACCGGCATTGTCACCGCCCTGACGCTGACGGCTTGCGGTGGTTCATCCACCCCCAGCGCCGAGGTCAAGACCCTTGACCCCGCCAACCCGGTCACCCTCTCCGTCGGCGCCAGCCCCGTCCCGCAGGCGAAGATCCTGGAGTTCATCAACCAGGACCTCGCGCCCAAGGCCGGCCTCAAGCTGGACATCAAGGAGATCGAGGACTACCAGACGCCGAACACCGCACTGAGCGACGGCTCGCTGGACGCCAACTACTACCAGCACTTGCCGTGGTACGAGGACCAGGTGAAGACCAAGGGCTACAAGTTCGGCCACGGCGAGGGCGTCCACATCGAGCCGTACGCCGCATTCTCGGAAAAGGTCACGGACATCCAGGACATCCAGGACGGCGCCAAGGTCGCCATCACGAATGACCCGTCCAACCAGGTCCGTGCCCTCAAGGTCCTCCAGGTCGCCGGCCTGGTCAAGGACATCAAGGACGACAGCTCCGTGCTGACCCTCACCGACGAGCAGAACCCCAAGAAGCTCAAGTTCTCCGAGAACCAGCCCGAACTGCTGATCAACGACCTCAAGGATCCTTCCGTGGACCTGGCCCTGATCAACGGCAACTTCATCCTCAAGGCCGGACTGAGCACCGAGAACGCCCTGGCCGTGGAGTCCGTGGAGAACAACCCCTACGCCAACTTCCTGGCCTGGCGCGAGGATTCCAAGGACGACATCCGGATCAAGAAGCTCGAAGAGCTCCTGCACTCCCCCGAGGTCAAGGCCTTCATTGAAAAGGAATGGCCGAACGGCGACGTGACTGTCGCTTTCTAGGCGTTTCCAGGCCGCGGCCCGGCCGCAGCTTAAACACCCAGGGCACCCGCCGCGGCGGGTGCCCTGAGTGTTTAACAACGACTGGTCAAAACGACGCAGCCGGGTGCGACCCGGCCGGTGCCTACGCCTTCGCGGCCGCCGCCGCCTTGGCCGCGGCGGGCAGGGCGTCGAAGATCCGGTTCATCGCGGCGTCGTCGTGCGCGGCGGAGAGGAACCACGCCTCGAAGACGGACGGCGGGAGGTAGACGCCGGAGTCCAGCATGGAATGGAAGAACGGCGCGTACCGGAAGGACTCCTGGCCCTGGGCGTCATCGTAGTTGCGGACGCCGCGGGCGGAGGTGCCGAAGGCCACCGAGAACAGGTTCCCGGCGCGCTGGATGGAGTGGTCCACCCCGGCCGTGTCCAGCGCCGCGGACAGCGCCGCGGAGAGCTCCAGTGACCGGGCGTCCACGAAGGAGTAGACCTCCGGGGTCGCATGGGTCAAGGTCGCGACGCCGGCGGCCATGGCCACCGGGTTCCCGGAAAGGGTGCCGGCCTGGTAGACCGGGCCCACGGGGGCGAGATAGTCCATGACCTCCGCGCGTCCGCCGAGGGCCGCCGTCGGCATGCCTCCGCCGATGACCTTGCCGAAGGTCAGCAGGTCCGGTGCCCACGGCCGGTCCGCACCGGCCGCTCCGCCGGTGAGCCCCCAGTAGCCGGAGTACCCGGTGCGGAAGCCGGTCAGGACCTCGTCGAGGATCAGCAGGGCGCCGTGTTCGCGCGTGATGCGGGCCAGCCCGGCGTTGAACCCTTCGCCGGGGGAAACCACGCCCATGTTGGCCGGCGCGGCCTCGGTGATGACGGCGGCGATGTTGGGGCCGTGCGCGGCGAAGGCGGCTTCGACGGCGTCGAGGTCGTTGTAGGGCAGCACGAGGGTCTCGGCGGCTGTCGCGGCGGTGACGCCGGCCGAGCCCGGCAGCGCGAGGGTGGCGACACCGGAGCCGGCAGCGGCGAGGAGCCCGTCGAGGTGGCCGTGGTAGCAGCCGGCAAACTTGATGATCAGGTCCCGGCCCGTGAAGCCGCGCGCCAGCCGGACGGCGGTCATGGTCGCTTCGGTTCCGGTGGAGACCATCCGGACCCGCTCCGCGGCGGGGACGCGTTCCTTGACGATCGCCGCGAGGTTGGCCTCATCCGGCGTCGAGGCGCCGAAGGACAGACCGCGGTCGACGGCGGCGTGGACGGCCGCGAGGACCGCCGGGTGGGCGTGCCCCAGCAGCGCCGGCCCCCAGGAGCAGACAAGGTCGACGTATTCGGCCCCGTCCGCGTCCGTCAGGTAGGCGCCCTTGGCGGAGATCATGAACCGCGGCGTCCCGCCGACGGAGCCGAAGGCGCGGACGGGCGAGTTCACGCCGCCGGGCATCAACTGGCGGGCACGGTCGAAGAGTTCCTCGTTGCGAGGGCTGCTGGAAGTCATGGTTCCTATTCTTTCAGGTGCTTTCACTTGGCTGCTGCCGTGCCCAGGGTAGTCCCGGCCAGCACGGCAGCCACGCGGGGCGCCACTTCGGTGCCGAACAGTTCGATGGACCGCATCATGGCGGCGTGCGGCAGCGTGCCGCTGCTGTACTTCAGGTCGAAGCGGTCCACGCCGAGGTTCTTTTTGAGCAGCACGATCTTCGCGGCGACGGTCTCCGGCGACCCGACGTACAAGGCGCCCTCCGGCATGCACATCGCGTCGAATTCGCCCCGGTTGCCCGGTCCCCAGCCGCGCTCGGACCCGATCCGGTTGCGCTGCGCGAGCCAGTGCGGGAACAACTCCTCCCGCGCCTCCTCATCGGTGGCGGCAACGTGGCCGGGTGAATGGGTGGCCATCTGCTGCATCGGGTGGCCGTACTTGGCCATCGCCTCGCGGTAGAGCTCGGCCAGGGGCGCGAAGGCGCGGGGTTGTCCGCCGATGATGGCGAAGATGATCGGGTAGCCGTACTCGGCGCAGCGCAGCACCGACTCGGGGGTCCCGCCGACGCCGATCCAGGCCGGCAGCAGATGGTGTTCGAGCGGCGGGTAGACACTCAACCCGTTGATGGCGGGCCGGGTGCGGCCTTCCCAGTGCACGGGTTGCTGCGCCCGGACCTTGTCAAAGAGCTCAAGCTTTTCCTCGAACAGGACCTCGTAGTCCGCCAGGTCGAGGCCGAACAGCGGGAAGGATTCGATGAAGGAGCCCCGGCCCAGCATGACCTCGGCGCGGCCGTTGGCGATGGCGTCCACGGTGGAGAAGCGCTGGAAGACCCGGATGGGATCATCCGAGCTGAGCACGGTCACGGCCGAGCCGAGCCGGATGTTCCTGGTCCGGGCCGCCGCGGCGGCAAGGAACACCTCCGGGGCGGAGACGGCAAAGTCCCGGCGGTGGTGCTCCCCCACGGCGAAGGCGTGCAGCCCGACCTCGTCCGCGAGCTCGGCCTGTTCCAGCAGCTGGCGCAGCACCTGGGCGTGCGGGACGGGGTGCCCGTCCGGGAAGACCCCGACGTCGCCGAAGCTGTTCAGGCCCAGCAGGATGCGCCCGGGCCCCCCGGGGCGCCGTGGGGTGCGCCATAAACTCCGGATCCGGCACGGACGCAGCACTCATCAGGACTCCTTCAGCCAGCCGGCGAGTTCGCTGGCCCAGTACGTCAGCACCATGTTGGCGCCGGCCCGCCTGATGCCCAGGACGGATTCGGTGATCGCGGCGCGCCGGTCGATCCAGCCGTTGGCCGCCGCCGCCTCGATCATCGCGTACTCGCCCGAGATCTGGTAGGCCGCGACCGGCACGGGGCTCATGGCGGCGACGTCGGCCAGGATGTCGAGGTAGCTCATGGCGGGTTTCACCATGACCATGTCCGCGCCCTCGGCGAGGTCCAGTTCCACCTCGAGGATGGCTTCGCGGCGGTTGGCGGACTCCATCTGGTAGGTGCGCCGGTCCCCCTTCAGCTGCGAGTCGACGGCTTCGCGGAAGGGGCCGTAGAACGCCGAGGCGTATTTGGCGGCGTAGGCCACGACCGCGGTGTTGGCGTGGCCCGCTTCCTCCAGGGCCTGCCGGATGACCGCCACCTGGCCGTCCATCATCCCGGAGGGGCCGAGGACGTGGGCTCCGGCCTCCGCCTGCGCCACCGCCATCCGGCCGTAGATCTCCAGGGTGGCGTCGTTGTCCACGTACCCGTGGGCATCGAGGACACCGCAGTGGCCGTGGTCCGTGAATTCGTCCAGGCAGACATCGCTCATGACCACGAGCTCGTCGCCGACCTCGGCCCGGACGTCCCGGATGGCCTTGTTCAGCACGCCGTCCGGGTCCAGCGAGGCCGTGCCCCGGGCGTCCCGTTGCGCGGGGACCCCGAACAGCATGATGCCGCCGACACCCAGCCGCACGGCCTCGGCGGCGGCGCGCTTGAGCGAATCCGTGGTGTGCTGCTGCACGCCGGGCATCGAGGCAATCGGGTTCGGCTCCGCCAGGCCCTCCCGGATGAAGGCCGGCAGGATCAGCTCCGCGGCCGAGAGACGGTGTTCGGCGGTGAGCCGGCGCATTGCCGGGGTGGTGCGGAGGCGGCGGGGACGGTGGGTCGGAAAGCTCATGCTGGGTCCTTTGCGGTGGGCTCTGCGGCGGGCGGCTGCGATGGTGAAGGGGCTGGCAACGCCGCGAGGGACTCCACGACGGCGGCCACCAGGCCCGACGCCGTCGGCTCCTCGGCGACGGAAGCAACGGTGAGCCCGAGCGCTTCCGCCTCCGCCGCCGTCGAACGCCCGATCGCGACGAACCGGCACGCTCCCAGCGGTGCGAGGTCGGCGTGGATGCGGCGGGCTGCGCTGGGCGAGGCGGCGACGACGGCCTGCAGGCTGCCGGCGGCGATTTCGGCTCTGGCTTCGGTGGCGGTGAGCACCGCGGCCGGGCCGGCCGCGGTGCCGGGCGCGCCGGGGACGGGCGGGCAATCGGGCAGGCGGCGGCCGGGATCGGCCGGGTAGTCCACGGTGTGGTAGGCGGTGACGGCCTGGACGAGCGCGCCCCGGGCGGCGAGGCCGCGCCGGAGCCGGGCGTCGGCGATGTCGGCCTGCGGCAGCAGCACAGTGCCCTGGCCCTCCGGCCAGATTTCGAGCAGGCCGGCGCCGGACTGGCGGCCGGTCGGGGCCAGGTCGACGGCGATTCCGCGCGCCTCGAGCACCCGCCGGGTGGCCGGCCCGATCGTTGCCACCTGGACGCTGCCGGGCAACCAGCTGGCCAGCTCCACGCCGCGCTCGGCTGCCTTGGCCTCGAGTGCCTGGACGGCGGTCACGCTGCTGACCACGAGCCAGTTGTAGGCGCCGGCGCCGAGGGCATCGAAGGTGACGTCGAAGGAATGCTGGTCGCGGGCGAGCTCGAAGTCGATCAGCGGCAGCAGCAGCGGATCCGCGCCGACCCGGCGCAGGGCCGTAACGAGTTCCCCGGCCCGGTCCGGGCTGCGGGCAACCAGCACCCGGGCTCCGTCGGGCACGCTCATGCCGTGTGGCCCGTCCGCACCGTTGCGGTCGCTGTACCCTCCCATGAACCGTTGATCCCGCGGTTCAGGACGCGCTGAGGTCCGCGATGTCGGCGGCTCCCCGGGCGAGCAGGACCTCCGCCAGCTCGATCCCCAGCAGCGTTGCCCCGACTTCGGTGAGACCGTCGGTGGCAAGCTTGTCCCGCATGGTGGCCGTGCCGTCGACCGCACAGACGACGGCTTCGAGGTGCAGCATGCTGCCCTTGCGGTAGGCGTAGGCGCCCACCGGCGCGGCGCATCCGGCCTCCAGCCGGGCCAGCAAGGCGCGTTCTGCCGTGACGGCGAGCCGGGTGTCCGGATCGTCGAGGGCGGCGAGGGCCTGCGCCAGCACACCTTGGGAGCCTTCGGTCGATCCCGCCTTGCGGGGGGCGTCGGCGGTGCGGCATTCGATCGCCAGCGACCCTTGCCCGGCGGCCGGCAGCATGATGCCGGTCTCGAGGTATTCGCTGATGGCGTCCAGCCGGCCGATCCGGTGCAGCCCGGCGGCGGCGAGGACGACGGCGTCGAGATCGCAGGACTTGCCGTCCACGACCGTGTCGGTGCTGTTGCCCGGCAGCCCGGGGACCCGGCCCAGCCGGGTGTCCACGTTGCCGCGGATGTCCCGGATGACCAGGTCCGGACGCGCGGCGCGCAGCTGGGCGCCCCGCCGCGGCGAGCCGGTGCCGACGGTGGCCCCGGCGGGCAGATCGGCGAGCTTGAGGCCGTCGCGGGCGCAGAGCACGTCCCGGACATCGGCGCGTTTCGGCGTCGCCGCAAGGCTCAACCCGAGGGCGGGACCGGTAGGCAGGTCCTTGAGCGAATGCACGGCGACATCGCATCTGTCCTGCAGCAGGGCCTCGCGCAGCGCGGCGACGAAGACGCCGGTGCCGCCCAGCTGGGACAGCGAGCCGGGGAGCACATCGCCCTCGGTCTTGATGTGGACGAGTTCCACCGGGAACCCGCCGACGGCGGAAAGCTGGTCCGCGGTCTGCTGCGTCTGGGTGAGGGCGAGCCTGCTGGCGCGGGTGCCGATCCGGACGGTCACGGGGTCCCCCGACCTGCCGCCAGGGCGGAAGTGCCGGCGGCGGATGCTGCCGGGTAGGGATCGTGGCCGGTCCCGACGGTGGTGTCGGCTTCGGCGATGGCAGGCTTCCCCTCGCGGAAGTTGGCGCAGCAGCCGGGCCGGCACACGTCGTACCAGGGGCCGAGCGTGGTCAGGTGCGGCCGGTCGGCGATGTTGTTCGCGGCAGTCCGCTCACAGATCAGGTCCACGAGCCCGCCGACGAAAGTCCGGTGCGTTCCGGGGGTGGGGACGCGGGTGGCGGCAAGCCCGAGCCTGGCGCAGGTCTCCAGCGCCTCGGTGTCGAGGTCCCAGATGACTTCCATGTGGTCGCTGACGAAGCCCAGCGGCACGATCACGACGCCCTTGACTCCCTTGCCCGCGAGCTCCTCGATGGCGTCGTTGATGTCCGGTTCCAGCCACGGCACGTGCGGTGCGCCGGAGCGGGACTGGTAGACGAGCGACCACGGGGCGGTCAGGCCGGACCCGGTTTCCACCCGGCGGATGATCTCGGCGCCGGAGGCCAGGTGCTGGGCGGCGTAGGCGGAGTCCTCCGCGAAGTGGCGGGGCTCCTCAGCGGAGCGTCCGGCGGCTTCGGCATCGCGGGTCGGGATGGAATGCGTTGCGAACAGGATGTGCACCGGGCCGTCCGGGGTGCCGGCCGCCGCCAGCCGGGCACGGACGTCGGCGAGGCCGGCCGCGGTGCCCTCGATGAACGGCTCCACGAAACCCGGGTGGTCGAAGTACTGCCGCACCTTGTCCACCTCGAGTTTCCCGTCGAGGCCGGTCTCGGTCAGCGCCATGCCGATGTCCTCGCGGTACTGGCGGCAGCTGGAATAGCAGGAGTAGGCACTCGTGGTGAGCATCAGGACCTTGCGGTGCCCGGCGTCGTAGATGTCCTGAAGCGTCTGCGGGATGTACGGGTCCCAGTTGCGGTTGCCCCAGAACACCGGCAGTTCGATGCCGCGGGAGGCGAGTTCGGCCTCGATGCCGGCCTTCAGCTCGCGGTTCTGCTGGTTGATCGGGCTGATGCCGCCGTTCGCGCGGTAGTGGTGCGAGACGGCTTCGAGCCGCTCGTCCGGGATGCCGCGGCCGCGGGTGACGTTGCGGAGGAACGGAAGAACGTCGTCCTGGCCTTCGGGGCCGCCGAAGGAGGCGAGGAGCACGGCGTCGTAGTCCTTGGGGGCCATCCGGCCGGTCTCGGTGACCGGGTTGACGGCGGTCACCTGGGGAGCGGATCCCTGGGGATCGAGTGGGCTCATGCAAGGACCTCGGCGATTTCGGCGGCGGTGACGCGGCGGCCGGTGTAGAAGGGGATTTCCTCGCGGACGTGGTGGCGGGCCTCGGTGGCGCGGAGGTGTCGCATCAGGTCCACGAGGTCCACGAGTTCGGGGGCTTCCAGGCCGAGAATCCATTCCCAGTCGCCCAGGGCGAAGGAGGAGACGGTGTTGGAGATGACCTGGGGGAACTCGCGGCCCAGCATGCCGTGGTCGCGGAGCATGGCGCCGCGCTCGGCGTCGGGCAGCAGGTACCACTCGTACGAGCGGACGAAGGGGTAGACGCAGAGCCATTCTGCCGGTGCCACGCCGCGGGAGTAGGCGGGCGTGTGGTTCTTGGCGAACTCGGCCTCGCGGTGCACGCCCATCGCGGACCAGGTGATCTCGGTGCCCGCGAAGAGCTTGCTGCGCCGGATATCCCGGACCGCCCGCTGCAGGGCCTCCGGCTGGGGCCCGTGCAGCCACACCATGATGTCCGCGTCCGCCCGCATGGCGGAAACGTCGTAGCTGCCGCGGTGTACCACTCCTGCATCGGCCAGCCGGGCCGTCAGTGCCTCGAACTCCTCGGCAGCATCGCCGCTGCGCAGGACGTCGGCGGAGCGCTTGAAGACCGTCCAGAGCGTGAAGAACTGCTCGGTGGATTCTTCGGTTGCTGATTCGGTGACTGATCCGGTTTTAGTGACAGATTCGGCAGAAGTGTGGCTCATGGATACCAGTCTGCCTCTTCCCTTCAGCGAAGTCGAAACCGAGAACTTCTACAACGCGTAGAAGTGCTGGATTTCACACTTTGGGGTCCGGGCGCCGTGGTCCAGGCGCCGACGTCCCCGGCTGCGTTTCGCTCAGACCTTGCGCAGTCTGGTGAGGACGACGCCGGCGATCACGGACAGCCCGACGAGGCCTATTCCCCAGCCGAGCAGCGGGGAGGTGCCGGATTCTTCGGCGGAGGTGGCCTTCAGCGAGGTGCTGCCGGAGCGGCCGTTGGTCCCGGACTGAACCGCCGTCCGCGCCGGCCCGGGCTCCGACGTCGGGACTAAGTCGGAGCCGGCCGGTGTCGGCGTTCCGGCTGTTCCGGGCGGGGCGGTCGTCCCGGGAGCCGGATCCCCGGCGGCGTTCCGGCCGGCGGGAGACGGTTCCCGGCCTGGCGCCGCACCGCTGCCGGGCTGGACAGCGGCGGTGCCGTCCGCGGCAGTGCCCTCCGCGGCCGGGGCGGCAGGCTGCGGTGCGGGCGGCTGGCCTTCGGACGGCGGGGCGTCCTGGGGAGCCTCCGGCGGTGCGCTGCCGGACTGCGTCGGGGACGGTTCCGCCGTCCGGTCCGGCGCGGCCGCCTCGTCGTCGTCGTCGTCTTCGTCCTGCCCGGGCTGCTGCGAGGGTGCCGGGTTCGTCGGCGTCGGCTCCGGTGATGACGTCGGCTGTTCGGACGAGGTGGGCTGTTGCGACGGCGTCGGTTGCGGCGAACCGAGCACGTTATCGAGCAGCCCGTCGAGACCGACCGACAGCGAACCCCCCGCTGTCGTTGCCGAGGGGGCCAGGACTCCGGTTGCGGCATGTGCGGCAGGAACTCCTGCCGACCCGGCCAGCACCGCACCGAGCGCGACAGCTGCCAGGCCGCGGCGGAGTCCCCGATGGCGGCCGGCCTGCGTCCGCGCTCGGGGCCTGGAATCGTTGGACCTGTGAATAACCATGGTCATCGACCCTAACCGGGATCAGGTCCGGGGGGAATTTTGACTGCCGGCCGGTGGGCATGCTCAGCGGCGGCCGGAAGCGGCGATCACGGCAACAGGGTGCGCAGCACTTTCGGCGTGTCGGCGACGATCGCGGCGAGCCCGTTGCCGGACAGCCAGCCGCCCACGACGGCGAGGGTGCCGTCTGCAGCGCAGATCTCCTGGACGTCGGCGACGCGGCGCTTGTGCCCGAGGGACGCGAACGGCAGGGCCCCGGACCAGCGCACCACGTCCCAGGCCAGGACTGCGCCGGGCCGGACCGGAACGGCGAGCAGGGCCGAGGCATCCTGCAAGGCGGTGTCGAACAGTTCGGCGTCGGTCCGGGGGTCCGTGGCGGATCCGTCGGCGGGCCGCGTCCCGCGCCCGTAGGACAGACGGAGGACATGGGTGCCGGGGGCGGTCTGGCCGGCAAGCCAGCGCCACTTCGCGGTGGCATGGGTGAGGGCCTTGGCCGCGATGCCCGGACTCTGCGGCGCCACCAGGATCCCGGTGCCGCGCGGGGCGGAGTCGAGTTCCGGCTGGTCCACCACGAGGGTGACCAGGCTGACGTCCGGTCCGGCGGCGGGGCGGCGGCTCGCCAGCTCCGGCAGAGCCCCGGAAAGCAGCCCGACGGCGGCCGGACCTTCGACCGCGACGACCAGCAGCCCGGCGTCGTAGGCGAGGTCCCCGGACCGGACCCGCCAGCCCGCGGCAGTTCGCTCGATGGTATCGGCCCGGGTGCTGGGTAGCAGCGTCACGCCGCGTTCCCGGAGATCGGCCACGAGCGCGGAAATAAGCGTGTGCATTCCGCCCCGGAGACCCGCCACGGCCGAGCCTGCTTTCTGCAGGGCGGGTTTGGCCGCACCGGCCCCGGCGCTGCTGTTGCCGGGCTCCGCACCGGGGGTTCCCCGGCGCTGGGCGGCGACAGCGGCGGCGAGGGACCCGTGTTGCCTGATTCCGGCGCGCAGTCCCGGCGCCACCATATCCACGTCGAGCACGGCCGGGTCGGCCGAGTGCACCCCGCCGACGACCGGCGCCACGAGACGCTCCAGGACACGCCGCCCCATCCGGGCGCGGACCAGCGCCGAGACGCTCGTGTCCCCGCTGCCGGTGCCGAGCGAGGCCGGAAGGAGGGCATCGAGCGAGGCGCGGAGCGAGCCCAGCATGCCGAGGGAACGCCGGACTTCGGGATCCCAGGGGTTGGCCGGGATGCCGAGCACACCGGTTCGGGGCAGTTCGCGGGGACCGTCGGGGAGCTGGACCCAGGCGCCCCCGGGGTCCGGCGCCACGATCTCGGCCGCGAGACCCAGCTCGGCGGCGAGGTCCGCCACAGCCGAGGAGCGGGTGGCGAAGGATTCGGCGCCGCTGTCCAGGGTCAGGCCGCCGACGACATGGCTGCCGACGCAGCCGCCCCATTCCTTGGAAGCCTCCAGCACGGTGGTGCTGACACCGGCGCAGGCCAGCTCGCGGGCGGCCAGCAGGCCGGAGATCCCCCCGCCCACCACGACGGCAGTGAGGCCGCGGCCGCGCTCAGCTGCGCCCATGCCGCTACGCCGGGGAAATCGAGTGAATCAGTTCGACGACGCGCGTCAGCACCGTCGGATCCGTTTCCGGCGGGACCCCGTGACCGAGGTTCAGCACATGCCCGGGAGCCGACGCGCCGGCGGCAATGACCTCCCGGACGTGGGCTTCCAGGACCTCCCAGGGTGCGGACAGCAGGGCCGGGTCGATGTTGCCCTGCAGCGGCACCGTTCCGCCCAGGCGGCGGTTCGCCTCGTCGAGCGGCAGCCGGTAGTCCACGCCCACGACGTCGACGCCGACGTCGCGCATGGCCACGAGCAGTTCCGAGGTGCCGGTGCCGAAGTGGATCAGCGGGGCGCCGAGGTGCCGGACATGGTCCAGGGCACGCGACGACGCCGGGGCCACGAAGCGCTCGTAGTCCGCCAACCCCAGCGAACCGGCCCAGGAATCGAAGAGCTGGGCGGCCGAAGCGCCCGCCTCCAGCTGGGCCCGCAGGAACATTCCGGACGCGTCGGCCGCCCAGTTGGCCAGCGCGGTCCAGGTCCCGGGGTCCGCGTGCATCATGGTGCGCGGGCCGAGGTGGTCGCGGGACGGTTTGCCTTCGACCATGTAGGCCGCGAGCGTGAACGGGGCACCGGCGAAGCCGATCAGCGGGGTGCTGCCCAGTTCGGCCACCGTAAGCCGGACGGCTTCGCGGATGGGCTCGAGGGCTTCCCAGGTCAGCTGCGGCAAGGCGGCGACGTCCGCGGCGGTGCGCACCGGCTTGTCCAGCACGGGTCCCACGCCGGGAACAATGTCCACTCCGACGCCGGCCAGCTTGAGCGGGATCACGATGTCCGAGAAGAAGATGGCCGCATCAACATCGTGGCGTCGCACCGGCTGCAGGGTGATCTCGGAGGCAAGCTCGGGGCGCAGGCAGGAGTCCAGCATGGCCACGCCTTCGCGGACCTTGAGGTATTCGGGCAGCGAGCGCCCCGCCTGCCGCATGAACCAGACCGGACGACGGGATGGCGTGCCGCCGCGGTAGGCGGTGATGAGCGGGGAATCCGCGGTGCGGCCGTCCATCAGCGGGTGATCGGCAGGGAGACCGGGGCGGCCATCTGCTTCTGATCCAATGGACGAACCGGCGGTTGAGGAGTGGAGGTGCGACGTGCTCATCCGGGACGTGCCGTCTGTGGCCGCAGGGCTGGGAGTCATGACTTCGATTGTGCCCAAAATCGGCTTCAAAAGATAATGACAACCTGTCACAGCGGCGATTGCGGGTGCTCCCGTGGCGGGAATCACAGGGCAGCGTGCGCGGTTCCGCGGCGCATTGTTGTTCGGCGCGGTGACGTCAAAGCTATGATTGTTCTGCTGTGGTTCTTTTCTCACTGGTGGCGACTCACGCCGACATCGACCTCGAGACCGTTGCTCAACTGAGCACCGGCGCTTCAGAGCTCGCCACATCCGCCCTTGCCGGATCGCCGGCCGTGGCGGGTGCCATTGTCCTTGCCACCTGCAACCGCTTCGAAATCTACGGCGAGGCGCCGCGTCCCGACGATGTCGAGGCCGCCCGCGCCGCCCTCATCTCCCAGATCAGCGGCTCCACCGGGCTCAACGAACATCTCGTCTCGCGATCCTTCAGCACCCGGACCGGCTCCGACGTCAGCCGGCACCTGTTCTCGGTCAGCTCCGGTCTGGACTCCGCCGTCGTCGGTGAACGCGAAATCGCGGGCCAGGTCCGCCGGGCCCTGATCACCGCCCAGCACGAAGGCACGGCCAGCTCCGGCCTTGTCCGGCTGTTCCAGGCCGCGTCCAAGACCGCCAAGGACGTCGGCGCGCAGACTGCCCTCGGCTCCCGGGGCCTCTCAATCGTCTCCGTGGCCCTGGACCTCGCCACTGAACTCTCCGAGGACCCGGACTGGTCCAGCAAGAAGGCCGTGGTCTTCGGCACCGGAGCCTATGCCGGGGCCACCATGTCGCTGCTGCGCGAACGCGGCTGCACGGACGTCTCCGTCTACTCCTCCTCAGGCCGCGCGGCCGGCTTCGTCGCCACCCGCGGGGGCACGGCCCTGGACGAGGCGAGCCTCCCGGCCGCCGTCGCGGCCGCCGATGTCATGATCGGCTGCAGCGGATCCGACACCCGGGTCGAGGCCTCGGACCTGGCCCGGGTCCGGTCCGGCTCGCCGCAGCCGCTGATCGCCATCGACCTCGCCCTCACGCACGACTTCGATCCCGCCGTCGGCGAGCTCGCCGGCGTGGAGCTCCTCACCCTTGAGTCCGTGCGCCTTGCCGCCCCGCAGGAACAGTCAGAGTCGCTGGAGCAGGCGGGCAGCATTGTCGCGGGGGCCGCCAGTGCCTTTGAACAGGATCGTGAAGCCCGATCCGTGGACTCGGCGATTGTCGCGCTGCGCCGGCACACCATGAATGTCCTGGACACGGAAATGGAAAAAGTCCGGGCCCGGCACGGCTGCACCGCCGCGGCCGAAGAAGTCGAGTTTGCCTTGCGCCGCATGGTCAAGCAGCTGCTCCATGTGCCGACGGTCCGCGCCCGCGAACTCGCCGCCAACGGCCAGCAGGATGACTACGTCGCAGCCCTCGAGGCGCTGTACGGCATTACGGTCGAACAGCCGGCCGCCCGGGCCACAGAAGCCGCCTGCCCGGTCGACCACGACGGCCTGGCCGGACCGATGCCAACGGCAGACAAGCGGGAAACGGCGTAACTTCCGTCTGACGCGACATCCGCTGGCGGCCCGGCCCAAGCCCCGTCCCCCGGCGTTGATGCCGGCCGGCTTTGCCGGCAACCTCGGCCGCACGTTCAGCCGGCCGGAAATGTTCAGTACACCGGCTTTTCGGGTTCCACATCCCGCACCCAGGCCAGGATTCCGCCGTCGAGGTGGCTCACCCGTTCGTAGCCGGCGGCGCGTGCCGCGGCGAGGACGGCGGCGGAGCGGGTTCCGCCCTTGCAGTGGAACACGATGTCCACGTCCTGCGGCAGCTCCCCCCAGGCTTCCCCGGCCAGGATCCGGCCCTGCGGGATCAGCACGGCGCCGTCGATCCGGACGATCTCGTGCTCCCCGGTCTCGCGTACATCCACGAGTTGGAAGTCCTTGAGCCCGGCCTCGCGGGAGGCCAGCATGGTGGCGAGCTGCGTGGCGGTGATGGTGTGTTCGGCACCCGCCCCGGCGGAGGGAGTGATGCCGCAGAACGCCTCATAGTCGGTGAGTTCCGTGACGCGTTCCGCCTCCGGGTCCCGGGATACCTTGATTTCGCGCCAGCTTCCGCCGAGGGCATCAAAGAGCGCCACGCGTCCCAGCAGGGAGCGCCCGACGCCGGTGATCAACTTGACCGCTTCTGTCACCATCAGCGAGCCGACGGACGCGCAGAGCATGCCGAACACCCCGCCCTCCCCGCAGGACGGGACGGAACCGGCCGGCGGCGCCTCCGGGTACAGGTCCCGGTACGTCGGTCCGTGCTTCTCCCAGAAGACGCTGACCTGCCCGTCGAAGCGGAAGATCGAGCCCCAGACGTAGGGCTTGCCGAGGATGGCCGCCGCGTCGTTGACCAGGTAACGGGTGGCGAAGTTGTCGGCGCCATCGAGGATCAGGTCGTAGCCGGCGAACAGCTCCAGGGCGTTGGAAGCGTCAAGCCGGACGTTGTGCAGCCGGACGTCGACGAGCGGGTTCAGCGCCGCGATGGCGTCGCGCGCGGACTCGATCTTGGGCCGGCCGACGTCCGCGACGCCGTGGATCACCTGCCGCTGGAGGTTGCTCAGGTCCACGTCGTCGTCGTCGACGATGCCCAGGGTGCCCACTCCGGCGGCGGCGAGGTACAACAGCGCCGGCGAGCCGAGGCCGCCGGCGCCGATCACCAGTACTTTGGCGTTCTTCAGCCGGCGCTGGCCGAGCGACCCGATCTCGGGAATGATCAGGTGCCGGGAGTAGCGTTCCACTTCGTCCGGACTCAGGCCTTCGGCCGGCTCCACGAGCGGGCCAGGCACTGGATCAAGCAGCCGGATCCAGCAGCAGTTCCGGGCTTGCGGGTGCGGCATTTGCGGTGATCTTGGAGGCCATAGTTCAATCTATGCCCGAAGATGCCGTCAGGTCATATTACCCGCGCGTAAAGTAGACCTAAAAGCGAAGGAAAGAAGGCCGACAGTGGTTCATCAGGCACCGGTTGAGCATGGCCCCGCCGGCAGGGCGGCGTCCGGGCAGCCCCGGAGCGGCGGACCGCGGTCGGCGCGTCTCCCCCGCGACGAACGCCGGGCGCAGTTGCTGGCCGCCGCCCAGGAGGTCTTTGTTGCCAACGGCTACCACGGTGCCGCCATGGACGAAATCGCAGAAACCGCGCGGGTGAGCAAACCGGTGCTTTACCAGCACTTTCCGTCCAAGCGTGAGTTGTACCTGGCGCTGCTGGACAGCCACCTGAGCAAGCTCATCGAGCTGCTGCTGGGTGCGTTGAACTCCACCACCGACAACGACGAGCGGGTCCAGGCCGTCATGCGCGCCTATTTCCGGTTCATTGCCAACGATGACCAGGCCCATCGTCTCGTCTTTGAATCCGACCTGATCAACGATCCGGACGTGAGCGCCCGGCTGGAGTCGTTCAACAAGACTTTCGCCGACGCCGTCGCGCGTGTCATCGCCGAGGACACGAAGCTGCCGGAGCTCGAAGCCCAGCTGCTGGGCCGCGGACTCGCCGGGATGGCGCAGGTCAGTGCCCGGTACTGGCTGGAAACTGACGGGAATCTGGACCTCGATGTCGCCAGCGACCTGATCTATCGTTTAGCTTGGCGCGGAATCTCCCGATTTCCCAAGGAGTCCTAGACTACAAATAGAGAACACGTTTTAGAACTTTGATTGGCTGGGAGGCCTTGCTGTGGAAGTAAAGATCGGCATTCAGAACATCGGCCGCGAAATTGTCCTGGAGTCGACGCAGGATGCGGACGCCCTGGCCACCGTCGTCGCGGATTCCATCTCGAAGGGCACCGAGCTCCGCCTCACCGATGAGAAGGGGCCGCCAGATCATCATCCCCGCCAACGTCCTCGGCTACGTCGAGATCGGCGCCGAAGAGGTACGCCGCGTCGGTTTCGGCGCCCTCTAGCCACCCGGCAACGCCGCTCCAACAACAGCCGCCCCTGCGGCCGCCGTTCCCGGAACTGCCGCCCCACGAGAAGTAGGAGTTCGAAAATTCTGTCCTTGATTGTGGTTGCGATGGTGACCGTGGCCGCCGGCTTCGTGGTCTGGGCCAACGACAAGCGGCACGCCAAGTACGGCATCAGCGTGCCGGCGGGTGTTGCGGTCGCCGTGGGGATGCTGAGCTGGATCATTTTCACGGCGGCGGGACTGGGCTACCAGCCCGGCCTGACCTGGATACCGTGGGTCCTGCCCATGGTGATCGGCACGGCGGCCGCCGTCGCCGTGGCGCTGTACCTGGGCCGTCGCCGCACACAGCACGACACGGCCCGCCTCACCGCCATCCTGCGCCTCTAAGGCGCTCCGCGCCGGCCCTCCCGGCGGGCGGACCCAGCCGGCCGGCCCGGCAGGCCAAATCGGCGGGCCGTTCGGGCTAGCCCCATCTAGGCGGGCCATCCAGGCGGGCCGTTCAGTCCTCGTTCAGGCTTCCGGCAGCTCCGGTCGGGGGCCTGCTTCGGTGCAGAGGCACAGCCTGTTTCCCTGCGCATCCGTGACCACCACCCAAGCGGGTGCGTGGTCACGGTTCATTAACGCCCCGGCGGCCGCCGTTTTGTCCAGCACCGGCCCCGATTCGGCCTTGCTGCGATAGATATCGAGATGGAGGCGGTTGGGGTTGGGCGTGGATGTCTCCTGGAACCAGAGGGTCGGGCCGCGTCCGTACGGGTCACGGAGGTCCCCGGTGCTTCCCCTGCGGTACCCCAGGGCCAGCCGCCAGAGCTCGGAAATAGCCGCCGGGTCCTCGGAATCAATGGCCACCTCCACGGTGCGGTACAGCCCCGGCTCCGCGGCGGCACCCAGCGCGGCGGCCGCCGCGCTGGCCGCCGCCGCGGCCTCGACGTCCTTGCGGGTGACCTGGCCGCCGGCGTCGTGGGAGCTGTACCGAAGAAAGACCCGGTTGTAGCGCCAGTCCAGGTCCGGGTGGTGGTTCTGCTCTTCGGCCTGGCGCCCCAGGCCGGCAATCAGCTCGAGCGCCGCGGCCGACGTCGGCGCCTTGTAGACCGTGACCAGTCCGCCCAGGCGGTACCGGAAGTCGGGAAGGCCGGCAAGGGCGGCGTCGACCTGGCTCTGGTTGAGGACTTTGTCCGTGGCTCCCATGACGACTCCTTTGCTGGCCGGACCTGACGGCCCGGCCCCTGTGCGGGACCTACAGGAATTCGGCCCGGCCTTCCATGGCCGAGGATGCGAGCGCGTGCTCGCGGCGCGGGATCCTGCCGGCCTTTTTCGCCAGCCTACCGGCGATGACAGCATGCTTGAAGGCCTCTCCCATCTGCGCCGGATTCTGTGCCCGGGTCACCGCGGTGGCGAGCAGCACGGCATCGCAGCCGAGCTCCATGGCCAGCGCCGCGTCAGAGGCGGTGCCGATGCCGGCGTCCAGGACCACCGGCACGGAAGCCCGCGAGACGATGAGCTCGATGTTGTGCGGGTTGAGGATCCCCAGCCCGGTGCCGATGGGTGAGCCCAGCGGCATCACGGCCGTGGCGCCAAGATTCTCCAGGCGCAGGGCCAGCACCGGGTCATCGTTGCTGTACGCGAACACCTTGAAGCCGCGTCCCACGAGCTGCTCGGTGGCGTCCACGAGTTCCACGGCATCCGGCAGCAGGGTGTGCTCGTCGGCGATGACTTCGAGCTTCACCCAGTCCGTCTCAAGGGCCTCGCGGGCCAGTTCGGCGGTCAGCACGGCGTCCCGGGCGGTGAAGCAGCCCGCGGTGTTCGGCAGCACCCGGATGTTGTGGTCCACCAGTAACTGGAACAAGGAACCGGCCTCGGCAGGCGAGTAGCGGCGCATGGCCACGGTGGTCAGCTCCGTGCCGGACGCCACGAGGGCCGCCCCGAGGCCGTCGAGGCTCGGCGCCCCGCCGGTTCCCATGATCAGCCGGGAACCCAGCTGTACGCCGTCGACGGTGAACGCATCCCCGGTGCCCTGCGATGCCCCCGGAGTTGCGGTGCGTGTAGTTGCTGCCATGCTGCTCAACCTCCCTGTACTGCCGTAACCAGTTCGACGTCGTCCCCGGCGGCGAGCGCCGTGCCGTGCCACTGGCTGCGGGGCACCACCCCGGCGTTGCGGGCAACGGCGACGCCGAGTTTCCGGCCGTCCGCTGCCTGCCCGTTCGGGGCCAGCATCCGCCCGGTGATCTGGCTGACCAGGGTGCTGACGGAGGCGCCGTCGGGGACTGTGTGGTCCAGGCCGTTGAGTCTGATCTTCATGGTGTTTCCTTGCTGCGCTCGAGGTGGGGGCTGGGGTACGGGGGTTTCGGGGTCCGGGGGATCGGGGTCCGGGGGCCCGGATTGGAAGCGCCGGCGGAGAATCTGTCCGGCCGGAAGCGGGTCCAGCGAGGGTCCGCCGTGCCGTCCAGCAGCTGCCGGCAGATCCGCGCGGCCACGGGCGTCAGCAGGATGCCGTGCCGGAAGAAGCCGGTAGCGACAAGAACTCCCGCGACGTCCGCCGGGCGGCCGGCGGCCAGGTCTGCAACGCGGCCCAGCAGCGGGGCGTTGTCCGGTGTCGCAGGCCGGGCCCGGGCGGTGGCTTCCAGCAGTTCCAATTCGGCGACGGCGGGCAGCAGCTGCTGGGCGTCCCGCAGCAGCTGATACACGCCCCCGGCGGAGACCGCGCCCGCACCGGACGCGGCCGGCTCCGCGAGGGCATCTTCGCGCTGGGTGGCCCCGATCACCACGGTGCCGTCCTGGCGCGGGACGATGTACACCGGCACGCCGCGGACCAGGCCCCGCACGGTGGAGCCCAGCAGCGGCCGGAGCCGGGCCGGCACCCGGAGCCGGAGAATGTCGCCGTGGACCGGCCGCAGCGGCAGGCGCAGTCCCTGCGGGAGCCCGCCAAGCCCGGCAGCACCCAGGCCGTTGGCCACGATGGTCTCCCCGGCGCGGACCTCCCCTCCGCCCGCCAGGCTGACGCCGGCGACGCGTCCGTCCTGCCAGAGCAGCCCCGCGGCGCGGCGCTGCACGGCATGGCTCCCGCTGTCCGCCCCCAGCAGCGCCGCGATCCTGGCGAGCAGGGCCCGGGGGTCCACCTGGTGGTCGGCCGGAATGTCGAAGGCGCAGGAAATGCCCGGGCTCAGCAGGGGTTCGCGTCCGCGGGCCTCGCGCACGGTGAGGGGCTCCACCGAGAGTCCGCAGGCCTCCTGCACGGTCCGGAGGTCCGCGAGCACCCGGCGGTCGGCGGCATCGGCGCCGACGGCGAGGGTCGGCGTCGTGAGGTAACCCGTCCCACTGGCTGCTCCGGTTCCGGCGGCTGCCCTGTTGCCGCCGCCGTCGGAGGGTTCCGCGGCGACGGGCCGGAGCTGCGCCGCGAAGTCGGGCCACAGCCGGGAGGACTCGAGCATCAGCTCCAGCAGGTCCTCCTCCTGGTAGTGGAGTTCACTCACCGGGGCAAGCATGCCGGCCGCAGCCCAGCTGGCGCCGGTGCCGGGGGCGTCGTCGATCAGGGCCACGGTCCGGCCCGAGCGACGCATCTCCCACGCGATACCGTGCCCGACGACGCCGCCGCCGATCACGGCCACGTCGTAACATTGCCCGGCGGCCGCGTCATGCGGCGCCGCGGCGCGCGCATCTCTCAAGCCGGCTGGAGTGCCCATGGCGGATTCCTTCCCTACGCCGGTACTAACCGGATCAGGTCAAGCGGTCGGCTCTGATGCCCTCTCAGCCCTGCAGTGCCGCACACCAGTTGGCGCATGGTCCTGCAGCGGGCTCCCGCGGTATGGGCCCAGTTTAGAGGAACTAGGCTTGGGGCATGAGCCGCGATGACGTCCACACCACCGCCCGCCTGTACCTGTGCACCGATGCCCGCAGGGGCCGCGGCGACTTTGAGTCCTTCGTGGATGCCGCCTTTGCCGGCGGCGTCGATATCATCCAGCTGCGCGACAAGTCCCTTGAGGCGGCCGAGGAACTCGAGCTGCTCGAGGTCCTGCAGCAGTCCGCCCGCCGGCACGGACGTCTCTGGGCGGTCAACGACCGCGCGGATCTGGCCGCACTGTCCGGCGCGCCCGTGTTCCACGTGGGCCAGAAGGACATCACGCTCGCGGCCGCCAGGAGCTTCCTCGGCAAGGAGGCCGTGATCGGGCTGTCCACGCATGACACGGACCAGGTGGACGCCGCGATCATGGCCTCGCCGGGCCGCAGCGGGCTGGACTACTTCTGCGTGGGCCCCGTCTGGGCCACTCCCACCAAGCCGGGCCGCGCCGCCGTCGGACTGGAGCTGGTGCGGTATGCCGCTGCGGCGATCCGCCGGGCCGAAGCCGCGGACGAGGGAAAGGTCGCGGGGGTAGTGCCGTGGTTCGCGATCGGCGGCATTGACCTGGGGAACGTGGAGCAGGTGGTGGAAGCGGGTGCACATAGGATCGTCGTGGTCCGGGCGATCACCGAGGCTGACGATCCGGCCGCAGCCGCCCGGGCCCTGCTCGCCGCGCTCGACGCCGCGGAGAACTGAGTCCGGTCCGGGCTGTCTGCTCAGCCGGCCAGCCCCAGCTGCGTCATCCGGCGCGAGTGATTGGCCACGAGTTGGGCCGCCAGGTCCCGGACCAATTCCCGGGACCCCTCCTCGTCCTCGCCGATCAGGCCGCCCAGGAACGCGTGCTCGAAGCCGACCCGCCGGGCCTGGGTCAGGACCTCCCCCAGCAGCCGCCTCGCCCACAGCGCCAGCCGGGAAGCCAGCCGCGGGTCCTCGGCAAGGGCCGTCTTGAGCCGGTCCCGCAGCACCGCCGTGGCCTCTTCATCGGCCTGGATCCGTTCCACCAGCCGGCGGGTCGAGGCGTCCACATGACGGGCCACGGCGCGGTAGAAATCCGCGGAGACGGTGTCGATCACGTACGCCTTCATGAGCGATTCAAACCAGTCCGCCGGGCGGGTGCGCTCGTGGAAGTGGTCCACGGAAGGCTGGAAGGGGAGCATGGCCACCTCCGGGTCCAGGCCCATTTCATCAAGCCGGGCGCTGACCAGCTCATAGTGCTGGAATTCGAGCACGGCGATCCTGCCCAGCACGGCGCGGTCGTGCAGGGTGGGCGAATAGCGGGCATCGGAGGACAAGCGTTCGAAGGCCGACAGCTCCCCGTAGGCCATCACGCCGAGCAGATCCCTCAGGAAGCTGTTGTAGCGGGCAGGATCAGCCGGGGATGTGCTCATGATCCAAGACTAATAGCGCATTTCGGGCTAACCTGATTTTCGTGTCCCATCATCGCCTGACCCCCAGCATCCACCGGCAGGAGAACCAGCTTGCCCTGGCGCTGACCGCGCTGCGCACCACGCTGGAACTGCCCGGACCGTTCCCGGAAGACGTCCTGCGGGAAGCCAAGGAGGCCGTGGCCGGGCATGAGCTGCCGGAGCTCGACTTCACCCACATCGACTTCGTGACCATCGATCCGGAGTCCTCCACGGACCTGGACCAGGCCCTCCACATTGCCCGCGCCGGCACGGGCTACAAAGTGCACTACGCCATCGCGGACGTTCCCTCCTTCGTCTCCCCCGGCGGGGTGCTCGACGCTGAGACCCGCCGCCGCGGCCAGACCTTCTACACCCCGGACGGCCGGATCCCGCTGCATCCGGAGGTCATCAGCGAGGAAGCCGGCAGCCTGCTCGCCGGGCAGCTGTGCGCCGCTTTCGTCTGGGAATTCGAGCTCGATGCCGACGCCGAGGTCTCCTCGGTGCTGGTGCGCCGGGCCCGCGTCCGCAGCCGGGCCAAACTCAGCTACCAGGGTGTCCAGGCGGAGCTCGACGCCGGCTCCGCGGCGCCCGTGCTGCAGTTGCTCAAGGAAGTCGGGATCAAGCGGGTGGAGCTGGAGCGGCTCCGCGGCGGCGCCAGCCTGAATATGCCGGAACAGGAGATCGAACAGCTGCCCGACGGCGGCTACCGGATCGTCGCGGCCCCGCCGCTGCCGGTGGAGGACTGGAACGCCCAGATTTCGCTCATGACCGGGATGGCGGCCGCAGGGATCATGCTCGAAGGCAAGGTCGGCATCCTCCGCACCATGCCCGCCCCGGACGAGAACTCGCTGGCCCACTTCCACCGTCAGACCCGCGCCCTGGGCAAGCCCTGGGACGGGGAGATGAGCTACGGCGAATACCTGCGCACCCTGGACCCGACAGACCCGCAGCAGCTGGCGATCGTGCACTCGGCCGGCATGCTGTTCCGCGGCGCCGGCTACACACCCTTCGACGGGAGCGTTCCGGAGGCCGCTGCCCAGTCCGCCATCGGCGCGGCGTATGCCCACGCCACCGCGCCGCTGCGCCGGCTGATTGACCGCTTCGTGCTCGTCATCTGCGAGGCGCTCAGCAATGGCACGGACGTTCCGGACTGGGCGCGCGCGGCCCTGCCCTCGCTGCCCTCGATCATGGGGACCTCGGACCAGCTCGCGGCCAGGCTGGAGCGGCTCTCCCTGGATATCGTGGAGGCGGCGCTGCTGAGCAACCACATCGGTGAGGAATTCGACGCCGTCGTTATCTCCGGTTCCAAACCCGCCAAGAACGGGAACGGGAAGAACGGCAACGGGAAGAACGGGAACGGCAACGGGCCGTCCGGCATGGTCCAGATCGCGGAACCGGCCGTGACCGCCAGGTGCCCCGGCGAGCTGGAGTCGGGCACACAGGTCAGGGTCCGGGTGCTGTCGGCGGACATCGCCAGCGGGGAGATCCGGCTGGAACTCGTGGGCTGACGCTGCCGGTTTATCCGCCCGGCGTTCCGGCCGCGCGGGCCGGGCATGGTGCGCCCAGTCGAGGTTCCGGGCCGCGTACGGCTAGACTGGGAAGGTAGATATGGATGCCCGGTCGTTGATTTCCTTGATTTTCGAATTCAACAAGCCCGCCCCTACGCGATCTTGAGACAGACCCGCTGGTCCCCAGTGCCAGCATTTAGATAGCCCGCGATCGGCTTCCACTGGAATTGCCTGCGCGCCTGAGCGTGCTCCGGAACGGCCTCCGGCCGGCCCCGTTGAGCAAGCAGCGCAGCCCAAAATGAATAAGGAAACTCCCCTAGTGAGTGAATTGCACACGCACCAGCTTCTGATCGACGAATCCGGAACGGAAACGCTCGAGCCTGAAGAAACCATCATCTCGGACGAAATGCCGCACGAGATCGCCGAGAAGACCTTCGCCGATTACAACGTCCGCGCCGACATCGTAGCGTCCCTCGCCGACGCCGGCATCACCCACCCCTTCCCGATCCAGGCGATGACGCTGCCCGTGGCCCTGAGCGGCCACGACATCATCGGCCAGGCCAAGACCGGCACCGGCAAGACCCTCGGCTTCGGCATTCCGGCCCTGCAGCGCGTGATCGGACCCGACGACGAAGGGTTCGACAAGCTGCCCGCCCCCGGTGCACCGCAGGCCCTTGTGATCGTGCCGACACGTGAACTGGCTGTCCAGGTCGCCAACGACCTGCAGAACGCCGCCCGCAGGCGCAATGCCCGGATCACCACGATCTACGGCGGCCGCGCCTACGAGCCGCAGGTCGAGGCGCTCCAGAAGGGGGTCGAGGTCGTCGTCGGCACCCCCGGCCGCCTGATCGACCTCTACAAGCAGAAGCACCTCGTGCTCAAGAACGTCAAGATGGTCATCCTTGATGAGGCCGACGAAATGCTGGACCTCGGCTTCCTGCCCGACGTCGAGACGCTCATCGCCGGCACCCCTGCGGTCCGCCAGACGTTGCTGTTCTCGGCCACCATGCCCGGCCCGGTCGTCGCCATGGCCCGCCGCTACATGACGAAGCCGACGCACATCCGCGCCGCCGACCCGGACGACGAAGGCCTGACCAAGCGCGACATCCGCCAGCTGATCTACCGTGCCCACAGCATGGACAAGATCGAGGTCGTCGCCCGCATCCTGCAGGCCCGGGGCCGCGGCCGCACCATTATCTTCACCAAGACCAAGCGCACCGCGGCGAAAGTTGCCGAGGAGCTGGTGGACCGTGGCTTCGCAGCCGCCGCCATCCACGGTGACCTTGGCCAGGGCGCCCGCGAGCAGGCGCTGCGCGCCTTCCGCAACAACAAGGTGGATGTCCTCGTGGCCACCGACGTCGCCGCCCGCGGCATCGACGTCGACGACGTCACGCACGTGATCAACTACCAGTGCGTCGAGGACGAAAAGATCTACCTGCACCGCGTCGGCCGCACCGGCCGGGCCGGGAACAAGGGCACGGCCGTGACCTTTGTCGACTGGGATGACATGCCGCGCTGGGGACTGATCAACAAGGCCCTCGGCCTCAGCGTCCCGGAGCCGGTGGAGACGTATTCCTCCTCCCCGCACCTCTTTGAGGAACTGGATATCCCCGAAGGCACCAAGGGCCGGCTGCCGCGGAACAAGCGTGTGCTGGCCGGCGTCGACGCCGAGGTCCTTGAGGACCTGGGCGAGACCGGCAAGAAGAACGCCCGCCCCAGCGGCCGCGACGCCGGCCGGGACAGCAGCCGCGACGGTGCCCGCGCGGGCCAAAGCGGCGGCCGTGACGGCAGCCGCGGCAGTAGCAAGGACAGCGGCCGCGACAGCCGGCGCAGCGGCGGAGAATCCGGCGGACGGTCGGGCGAGCGCCGTCGTCGTCCCGCCGAGGCCGAAACCAGCAACCGGCCGGCGGCTGAGGCACCGGCCAAGGCGGCCAGCGTCCCGACCGAGGTCGACCGCGCCACCCGCGCCCGCCGCCGCACGCGCCGCCGCAACGGCGAGGTAGTCGCCGGCGAAGGCCAGCAGGCCAGCGCCCGTCCCAGCAACGCCGAGGCCTAACCCGTACATGACTGACACCGTCTGGGCGCCGGACGGCAGCAACCTGGTGGTACACGCGGACAACGCGGAGTACCTGCCCACGCTGCCGGACGGCGCCTTCACACTCATTTACGTGGACCCGCCCTTCAACACCGGCCGGGTGCAGCGGCGCCAGGAGACCAGGATGGTGCTCAACGCCGGCGGCGAGGGCGACAGGGTGGGCTTCAAGGGCCGGTCCTACGACACGATCAAGGGTGCGCTGCACAGCTACGACGACGCGTTCAGCGACTACTGGACCTTCCTGGAGCCACGGCTGGTCGAGGCCTGGCGGCTGCTCGCGGACGACGGGACCCTGTACCTGCACCTCGACTACCGGGAAGTCCATTACGCCAAGGTCATGCTCGATGCGATCTTCGGCCGCGAGTGCTTCCTGAACGAGATCATCTGGGCCTACGACTACGGTGCCCGGGCCAAGTACCGCTGGCCCACCAAGCACGACAACATCCTCGTGTACGTGAAGAACCCGGCCCGGTACCACTTCGACAGCGCCGAGGTGGACCGGGAACCCTACATGGCTCCGGGCCTCGTGACCCCGGCGAAACGGGAACTCGGCAAGCTGCCCACCGATGTCTGGTGGCACACCATTGTGTCCCCGACCGGCAAGGAGAAGACCGGTTATCCGACGCAGAAGCCCGAGGGCCTGATCCGGCGTGTGGTCGCCGCATCAAGCAGGCCCGGCGACTGGTGCCTCGACTTCTTCGCCGGCTCCGGAACGCTGGGAGCCGTCGCAGCGAAGCTGGAGCGCAGGTTCGTCTGCGTGGACCAGAACCTACCGGCCATTGATGTCATGGCCAATCGCCTCGCGGCCCACGCAGAATTCACCGCCTTCCCGGCCAGCTAGCGCGTCCCGCCAGGCCCCTCACCCCGGCTGGAGGTCAGGCCGCTCCGTCAGCGCACCACGGAGGACCCGGTGCCCAGTTCCTCGATCCGGGCGAAGACCTCCGGCGAGGTCACGTTCTCTCCCAGCAGGTTCGGCTTCCCGGCGCCATGATAATCCGAGGACCCCGTCACGAGCAGGCCGTGCGTTTGCGCAAGCCTGCGCAGGAACTCCCGGCCCTCTTCGGGGTTTATCCCGGTGGTGGATCTCCAGCCCGGCCAGGCCGGCGTCAATCATCTCGTGGTAGGTCCGGTCCCCCACGATGCGTCCGCGGGCGGATGCCACCGGATGGGCGAACACCGGGACGCCCCCGGCGGCACGGACCAGCTCGACGGCGAGTGCGGGATCGGGCGCGTAATGCTGCACGTAATAGCGCGAGCGTGAGGTGAGGATCGAGCTGAAGGCCTCGGACCTGTCCCCGACGACCCCGGCGGCGACGAGCGCGTCGGCGATGTGCGGCCGGCCCAGGGTGGCCCCGGGCGCCACGTGGTGGATGACGTCGTCCCAGGTCAGCGGGTAGTCCTCCGCGAGCAGGCTGACCATCCGCTCGGCCCTCGTGTAGCGCGCATCCTTGGCCTTGGTGATTTCCTCCAACAGCCCGGGATGCTCCGGGTCGTGCAGATAGCTGAGCAGGTGGACGCTGATGCCCTCGGACGTCCGGCAGGAAATTTCCATTCCGGGAACGAGCGCGACCCCGCATTCCGGGGCGGCCCGGGCGGCCTCGGCCCAGCCGTCGGTGGAGTCGTGATCCGTCAGGGCGACCACGTCGATCCCGGCCGCGGCGGCTGACGCCATCACGTCGGCCGGGGCCTGGGTGCCGTCGGAAACATTCGAGTGCGTATGCAGGTCGATCCTCACCCCACCAGCCTAGTAGATGGGTCCCGGCAGCCTGTTGGCCCCAGCCACGCCGCTGATGAGACGATGGGACGGTGAACGATGCCGATAACACCCCAGTCTCCGCTTCCCAGCCTCTCGAAGAGCGCGTCAACAACCGCTCGCAGCGGCCCAGTTCCGACGCTTTCAAGGCTTTCATGGCCAGCAACTGGGCGCCGTCCCGGCAGCAGCTCCCGGAGCGGGACGCCGTCGCCGGCCACGCGGCGGGCCGCCGCCGCGCCATCTCAGAGCTGTTCAAGGGTGAGCGCCTGGTCATCCCTGCCGGTCCGCTGAAGGTCCGCTCGAACGACTGCGACTACCGCTTCCGCCCGCACTCGGCCTTCGCGCACCTCACCGGGCTGGGCCTGGACCATGAGCCGGACGCGGTCCTCATCCTGGAGCCCGCGGCAGAAGGCAAGGGCGACGACGGCGGCCACCACCACGCAACGCTCTACTTCCGCCCGCTGGCCGGCCGCGACACGGAGCAGTTCTACGCCGACTCCCGCTCCGGCGAGTTCTGGATCGGTGCCCGCCCGACGCTCGCCGAATTCAAGGCCCGTCTCGGCCTGGCGACCGCCGACCTCAGCGAACTGGAACTCGCCATCACCAAGAGCGTCGGCGCTCCGGAAATCGGTGGCATCTCGGTCCGGCTGGTGCGCAAGGTGGACGAGAACATCGACGCCCTCGTGGACACCGCCCGGTACAACACGGCCAAGGATCCGGAGAACCTGGACCTCGGCGTCTTCGATGCCCTGGACGAGTTGCTCACCGAGGCGCTCTCCGAGCTTCGCCTGCTCAAGGACGAGTGGGAAGTCGAGCAGCTCAAGCTCGCCGTCGCCGCCACCGTGGAGGGCTTCACCGACGTGGTCAAGGCCCTGCCGCGGGCGCTGACCCACCAGCGCGGCGAACGCGTCGTGGAAGGCGCGTTCTTCGCCCGGGCCCGCGAGGAAGGCAACGAGCTCGGCTACGACACGATCGCCGCCGCCGGCAACAACGCCACGGTGCTGCACTGGACCCGGAACAACGGCAAGGTCACGGCCGGCGAGCTGCTGCTGCTGGACGCCGGCGTCGAGGCTGAATCGCTCTACACCGCGGACATCACCCGCACCCTGCCGGCCAACGGCGCCTTCTCCGCGATCCAGCGGAAGGTCTATGAGGCCGTGCTCGACGCCGCCGACGCAGGCTTCGCCGCCGCGCAGCCCGGCACGAAGTTCCGCGACATCCACACCGCGGCCACCACCGTACTGGCGGAACGGCTCGCCGAATGGGGCCTACTGCCGGTGTCCGTCGAGGAAGCCATCAGCCCCGCCGGCCAGCAGCACCGCCGCTGGATGCCCCACGGCACCAGCCACCATCTGGGGCTGGACGTGCACGACTGCGCCCAGGCGAAGCGTGAACTGTACCTGGACGGTATCCTCACGCCCGGCATGGTGTTCACAATTGAACCCGGACTGTACTTCAAGAACGAGGATCTGGCCATTCCCGCGGAATACCGCGGCATCGGCATCCGCATCGAGGACGACATCCTGATGACCGCCACCGGACCCGTCAACCTCAGCGCCGCGCTGCCGCGCAAGGCGGACGACGTCGAGTCCTGGATGGCGGGGATCTACCAGGAAGCCGACGGCCGGCAGCCGTAGCCTTCACCGCCGTTCCCGCGACCACGGGAGCGCACGATCACAGAAGCGCAGAGAGCCCCGGCCCGGGGAGGAATATCCGGGCCGGGGCTCTTCTCTTGCCGCTACGGCCGGGTACCGTCCTGGCCAGGATGATCGTGCTTGGGGGTGACCCGCACGCCGTACTGCGGCCGGCCATCGGGCAGGTCCGGGTAGCGGACCGCCGCCGGACGGGCCGGACCCGGCTCGCCCTGGGGAGCCGCCTCGGCAGGCTGGCCCGAGCCGGGCTGGCCGGCCTCGGGCTGGCGTGAGGGTTCGGCCGGGTGCGCTGCGGCCGCGCCGGTGCCGGCGTCCGCGCCGGTGCCGGCGTCCGCGCCGCGCTGGCCGTACGGATCGTTCCAGCCCGCGGGGCGCTGCGGCGCCTGGCCCGGCTGGGCCTGTTCGTTCTGCTGCGGGCCCTGCTGGCCGGGCTGGACGTACGGCTGCTGCTGGTAGTCCTGCTGCGCGTAGCCGGCCGGCGCAGAGGCCTCACGCTGGGTCATCGGCAGCTGGTGGAGCAGCCGGCGGGCCTCGTTGGCGGCCTCGAAGGACACGACGACGTCGTAGCTGGTCGCCACGACCTGGCTCGTTGAGGTGAAGTCCCGCTTTCCGCGCTGCATCGCGTAGGTGACGATGCCGAAGAGCATGAAGAACGCGGCGCCCATCAGCACCGATGTGATGATCGAGAAGTAACCGCCGGTCGGCGAGAAGAAGGACAGCATGACGCCGACAAAGAGGCCGAACCACATACCGCTCAGTGCCCCGGAGAGTGCCACGCGGGGGTAGCTGAGCCGGCCGGTGACCCGCTCCACCATCTTGAGGTCGTTGCCCACGATCGAGACCATCTGCACCGGGAACTGCTGGTCCGCCAGGTAGTCCACCGCCTTCTGGGCATCCAGGTAGGAAGTGTAGGAACCGACAGGGTCGCCCTTGGGCACAGTGCGGGCCTCGTCCGGACCGCCGGGGGCGCCGGTCCTGGGAGCACCAAAAATGTTTGACATAAGCCCATTCTTACCTATCCGGCTGGGCTGCGCCTGTAAATTCAGCTAAAAGAGAGCAGACTCGGTAGCCTGTACAAGTGAGCACAAATCTGACGCGGGTGTTTGTTGCGCGCCTCCTCGGACTGGACGTCTTTGACCCGCTGGGCGACCGTCTGGGCCGGCTGCGTGACGTCGTCGTGCTGTCCCGCGGCAACCGGGGTTCCCCCCATGTGGTCGGCATCGTCGTCGAGGTCCCCGGCAAGAAACGCGTCTTTGTGCCGATGACCCGGATCACCTCGATCGACCAGACCCAGATCATCTGCACCGGACTCGTGAACCTCCGACGCTTTGAACAGCGCGGCGCGGAGACCCTCGTGGTGGCCGAAATGTTCGACCGCCGCGTGACCCTCGCCGACGGCAGCGGGGACGCCACGATCGAGGACATCGCGATGGACCGGCACCGCTCCGGCGACTGGTTTGTCAGCAAGCTCTTTGTCCGCCGCGGCCACTCCCTCTCTCCGCTGAGCAGGCTGCGGCGCAACGAGACCATGATCATTGACTGGGCGGACGCACGGCAGGGAGCCCGGACCGAGCCGCAGGCGGCCACCCAGTTCGTCGCCACGCATGAGGACCTGAAGCCTGCCGACTTCGCCGAGGCCCTCCAGGAGATGAGCGACAAACGCCGCTTCGAGGTCGCCAGCGAACTGCAGGACGAACGCCTGGCCGACGTCCTGCAGGAGATGCGCGAAGGGGACCAGGTGGAGATCCTCTCCGCCCTCGACGTCAATCGCGCCGCCGACGTGCTGGAGGAAATGGACCCGGACGACGCCGCCGACCTCCTCGCCGAGCTCCCGAGCGCCCAGGCGGAAGAGCTGCTCCAGCTGATGGAACCCGAAGGCGCGGAGGACGTCCGGCGCCTGCTCGAATATGACGAGGACACCGCGGGCGGCCTGATGACCCCTGTCCCGGTCATCCTGCCGCCGGAGGCAACCGTGGCGGAGGCCCTCGCCCATGTCCGGCGCGAGGAACTCTCCCCCGCCCTGGCGTCCTCGATCTTCATCGCCCGGCCTCCACTAGAGACGCCGACCGGGCGTTTCCTCGGCGTCGTGCACATCCAGCAGCTGCTGCGCTTCCCGCCGCCCGAACCGCTGGGCAACCTCGTGGACAAGACCCTGGAACCGGTCTCGGACCAGGCCCACATCAGTGAGGTGGCCCGCACACTGGCCACCTACAACCTCAACTCGCTCCCCGTAGTCAACAGCGACGGGCGGCTTGTCGGGGCAGTCACCGTTGATGACGTGCTGGATCACCTGTTGCCCGATGACTGGCGCGCCCACGACGACGACGCCCCGATCCGGAAACTGGGAGGCCGCATTGGCTGAAATCGGCGCACCGCGGGGCCCCGGCAACCGCCCGGGCAGCAAGGCCACCGGCAAAGGCAGTCTCGACACGCCCCTGAGCGGGCGGCAGCGGATCCTGCCCAAGTTCTCGCCGAACCCGGATGCCTTCGGCCAAACCACCGAAGGCTTTGCCCGCTTTATGGGCACGCCCCAGTTCCTGGTGTACATGACGGTGTTCGTCCTCCTCTGGCTGGTCTGGAACACCTGGGCTCCCCTGGCCTGGCAGTTCGACTCCCGGGACCTCGGCTTCACGCTGCTGACCCTGATGCTCTCGCTGCAGGCCTCGTACGCCGCCCCGCTGCTGCTGCTGGCGCAGAACCGCCAGGATGACCGGGACCGCGTCTCGCTCGAGCAGGACCGGCAGCGCGCGGAACGCAACCTCTCCGACACCGAGTACCTGACCCGGGAACTCGCCTCGCTCCGGATCGCGCTGCGCGAAGTTGCCACCCGCGACTATGTCCGGGCGGAGCTGCGCAGCCTGCTGGAGGACATGCTGGAGGCGCAGGAGGAACTGCGCAGCCACGACCCGTCGGCCGGGGCGCATGAAACCCCGCGCGACAAAGTCAAGGAAAAGCTGAAGGAACGGCGCGACAAGCAGCGCAGCCCCCGGACGCAGCAGATCCCCCGGCTCCCGGCCACCCGCAAGCGCACCATCGCGCCGGACGGCCCGGCCGACGCCCGGACCGACGCCCGGACGGACACCAACCCGGACAATCCCGCGCCGCCCGCACCCCGCACCTTCCCCGAGAGCTGAGCATCCACCGCATGAGCACCACGCCTGGCAGCACCCCCCTCGACTCTTCCCGGGGCTTCCCCCTGGAAAGGGCCGTGCACGCGGCCCTCGCCACCGTGATCGACCCGGAGCTGCGCCGCCCCATCACCGAACTGGGCATGGTGGACTCCGTGGAGGTTTCCGACGGCGGCCGGGTACGGGTTGCCGTGCTCCTGACCATTGCAGGGTGCCCGTTGCGCGGCACCATCACCGCCGACTGCGAAGCGGCGCTGGCCGCGGTGCCGGGGGTCTCCGGCGTCGAGGTCGAGCTGAAGGTGATGACGCAGGAGCAGCGCGACGCGCTGAAGGAGCAGTTGCGCGGGCCGGGCGGCCAGCGCGGGATCCCCTTCAACCAGCCCGGCTCCCTCACCAGGGTCTACGCCGTGGCGAGCGGCAAGGGCGGGGTCGGGAAATCGTCCGTGACGGTCAATCTGGCCTGCGCCCTGGCGGCCCGGGGACTGCGCGTCGGAATCGTCGACGCGGATGTGTACGGCTTCTCCGTTCCGGCGCTGATGGGCATCACCCAGTCCCCCACCCGGGTGGATGACATGATCCTGCCGCCGGTTGCCTATGGGGTCAAAGTCATCTCCATCGGCATGTTCGTCAGCGGAAACCAACCGGTCGCGTGGCGGGGGCCGATGTTGCATCGCGCCCTCGAGCAGTTCCTCACGGACGTCTACTTCGGTGACCTCGACGCGCTGTTCCTGGACCTGCCGCCAGGCACGGGCGACATCGCGATTTCGGTGGCCCAGCTGCTGCCCAGCGCCCAGATCCTCGTCGTGACCACCCCGCAGGCCGCTGCCGCGGACGTGGCGGAACGGGCCGGCGCCATCGCCACCCAGACCGGCCAGTCCGTGGCCGGCGTGGTGGAGAACATGTCCTTCCTGGAGATGCCCGACGGCGGCCGGATGGAGCTGTTCGGCAGCGGCGGAGGAGCGGTGCTCGCCGAACGGCTGTCCGCCACCGTGGGAACGAATGTACCGCTGCTGGGGCAGATTCCCCTGGACATCCTGCTGCGCGAGGGCGGCGACGCGGGGGTTCCGCTGGTGCTCGGGCGTCCGGAGACCCCTGCGGCCGTGGCCCTGCTGGATATCGCAGGCAGGCTCGCCGCGGTTCCCCGCGGGCTCAAGGGGATGTCCCTCGGGCTGCAGCCGCGCTAGGTGGCCTCTGCGTCGAAGGGGGCAGGCTCCCCTTCGGGCAATCGCTCGACCACGCGCACCGGACGGTGCTCCGCGGCGGACACCGCGGCGCCGGCGACCGCTGAAGCCGCGGCCGGCGCCCCGGCGCTCACCGGCTTCGTATCGTCCTCGAGCAGGGCTTCCCGAATGATCCGGCGCGGATCGTACTGCCGCGGATCGTACTTCTTCCAGTCGACATCGTCGATGTCGATGCCGACTTCTTCCTTGATCTGCTCCCGCGCGCCGGAGGCCATCCGCCGGACTTCCTTGACGATGTTGGCAAGTTTCTGGGTGTATTCGGGCAGCCTGCTGGGACCGATCACGAGAAGTCCGATGATCAGCAGAAGTAGAAACTCCGGTCCGTTGATTCCAAGCACTGTAGGAAGATTACCCTCTCCGTCGGAGCGGCGACGATTCGGCGGCGCCAACAACACGCCGGTTGCCGGCCGGGCCAGTCGTCATGGAGCCAGGAGCTCCGGAATCCTGCCGAGGCCCCGCTCGATCCGGGCCCTGATGCCTTCCAGGAAGACTTCGCTCCCGGTGGCGTCGTCCGGGGCCGTTCCGTCGGCCGCCCGCGTTTCAGCCCGCTGCGGTGCCGAGGCCCGGATCAGGGCGGCCAGGCCGTCGGCGGCCTCAGCGGCAGGCTGATCCGAGACATAGGTGAGGGTGGCGCCGGCGGAATCCTGGTAGATGGCACGGAAAGGCGGCGCCGCATTGATCCAGAGCCCGCCGCTTCCCTCCCCCGACAGCGTTTCGGGCAAAGTGCCTGCCGGCAGGGCCGTGCCCTCCGCGCCGGCGGCGGCGGTGAAGCCGTCCGCGGCCGCGGAGCGGCCGGTGAGCACGTTCACTGGCGGCGCATCGGGGGTGTGCTGGAATCCGGATCCGCCATGCTGCGACGGCTGGCGGGCGTGCTGCTCGAGCACCGTGGTGAAGTGGTGTCCGTCCGTGAGCCGCAGTTCCACCATGTCGCCACCGGCCGCCACGCCGCCGCGCGCCCAGACGAGGTGGAAGCCCAGCTCGCGTAGCTCCGGACAGCTCCAGCCCTGGGCCCGCAGGGCGGTGAGCTGCCCGGCGGTGAGCGCGTCAGCCGGCGTGATGTCCGGTTCGACGGTCAGGCCCCAGCCGGAGGCCGTCCCGGCCTCCGGCGTCCCGGCCGCCGCGGAAACGCGCAAGTCCTTCTGCGGGAAAGCGGACGAGATTTCGCTGCCAGCCAGCGGCGCCGGGCTTCCGCCCATCAGGTAGGCGGACCCGGTCATCAGGGCCACGGCGGCCGCGGCGCCCCCGGCTGACAGGGCCGCCAACCGCGGACGCGCAGGCACGCCGCTGCGCACACGTCCCCCGTGCTGCGTGCCGCCTTGAACTGTTCCGGGCTGCAACGACGGCGGATCCCCGGCAGGATGGCCTGCAGCGGGCCGGGCTTCGCGTGCGAGTTCCTCCGTGCGGGCCAGCAGCCGGGCGGTCAGGTCGTCACTGGCAACGGGCACGGCGGCACCGCGCAGCCGTTCCAGGTACTGCCGCTCCCTGCGCTCCTGCAGCCGGCATTCATCGCACGCCTCGCGGTGTTTCCGGCGCCAGGCGCCGGCCCCGGCGGCCAGCCCCGCGCCGTTGCTGCCCCCGCGGCCGAGCCACCGGGGGTAGCTGCACGGCAGACCGCGCAGCAGCCGGTTCAGCAGCTTCATCGACCTGTTCAGAGGAGGCCGGCGATGCGCGGCATCTTGAGCCGCGGTGCGAGGCCCTGCTTCGGGCGCGGGTCGCGGTGCGCGAGCTTTTCCCGGAGCATGGTCCGGCCCCGGTGGATCCGGGAGCGCACCGTTCCGAGCTTGACGCCCAGGGGCGACAGCCACTTCGTCGTAGGACAGCCCTTCCAGGTCGCACAGCACGACGGCGGCACGGAAGTCCGGGGGCAGCTCCTCGAGGGCGGCCTGCACGTCGAGATCCAGGTTGTTGAATTCAAAGCTTTGCTCCGGGCCGGGCTCGCGGCCGGGCAGCCGGGACTCGGCGTCCTCGGCCAGCGCGTCGAAGCGGATGCGGCTCTTGCGGCGGGCCTGGTCCAGGAAGAGGTTTGTGGTGATCCGGTGCAACCACCCGTCCAGGGTGCCGGGCTTGAAGTTTTCGAGCGAACGAAAGACCCGGACGAACACTTCCTGGGTGAGGTCCTCGGCGTCGTACTTGTTGCCGGTGAGCCGGTACGCGAGCCGGTAGACCTTGGCGGAGTGGTTGGTTACCACTTCCTCCCACGTCGGCCGGACCCACTCGCTGTCCGTGGCAGGCCGGGACTCTTCAGCTGCAGGGACTACCGTCGGAATCGACATCGTCCGCTCCCCTCTTGGATGGCACTTACGCCGTGGATGGTGCTTGCCGGGGCAAGCTCCTGCACCCTTTATTCGGCGCCGATCATCGCGCGGATGATCGGATATCCATCATTTCAAAGCAAGCTGGGAATTTCCTGACGTCGGCCGCTCTTCCGCCCACGGCGGAACGGCGGCTTGAGCCGTCGTCCAGACCGCGGCGGGGGCGCCTCCCGGCCGTGCCCGGCCCGACACAGTAGGCTGTACAGGACACTCCCCCTGCCGCCCAGAAAGCGAAAATCCATGAGCGCCGATAAGTCCACGAGCTGGTCCTATGCAGAAGATCTGCCTGCCGAGGATGAGGTCCTGATTCACGCGCGCGAACGGTCCTTCGAGCTTGGCGTCACGCCCATCGGCCCTGGAGTAGGTGCGGTCCTGACGGTGCTGGCCGCCGCATCGAAGGCGCAGACCGCGGTGGAGATCGGAACCGGCGCCGGCGTCTCGGGCGTGTGCATCCTCCGTGGCCTGGGCCCGCACGCTGTTCTGACCACCATCGACGTCGACGTCGAGCACCTCAAGGCGGCCCGGGAAGCCTTCCAGGAGGCCGGCAGCCCGGCCAACCGGACCCGGACGATTTCCGGCCGGGCCGGCGACGTCCTTCCCCGGCTGACCGACAGCGCCTACGATCTGGTGTTCATTGACGCCGACAAGCCGAACTACCCGGGCTATGTCGAACAGGCCATCCGGCTGCTCAAACGCGGCGGGCTGCTGGTGGTCAACGATGCTTTGGACAAGGACCGTGTCGCCAACCCCGCGGCACGCGACACCACCACCGCGGTGCTCCGGCAGGTGGGCAAGTCGATCCGCGACGACGACCGGCTCGAGTCGGCCATGTTGCCCACCGGGGATGGCCTCCTGATCGCCGTCAAGAAATAGGCCGTCCGGCCGCAGCCTTTCCGCTGCGGCCGGACCACTGGAGCGGACAGAAAGAGGGCGGGACCTGCAGTCAACCGACTGCAGCTCCCGCCCTCTTGAATTCCGGTGCCTAGCTGGCTGCGGACGCTACTCGGTAGCGCCGACGAGGCAGTCCTTCAGGTTTGTTGCTTCGGCGGAATTCAGTTCAACGACGAGCCGACCCCCACCTTCGAGCGGGACCCGCATGATCAGGCTCCGTCCCTCTTTGGTCACTTCCATCGGGCCGTCGCCGGTGCGTGGTTTCATAGCCGCCATAAGGAATATCCCCTCCATTAGTCCAGTGACTTACCAGCCCGGCCGGGCTGCGTCCGCTTAGTCAATCAAGCCGCCCGGCGGCCGTGATGGGAGCCATCATGGCCATGAACTCAGTTTGCTTCTTGCCCTTGCTTACCTTCTATTATCGCGTAACTGCGCGACTGTAGCTAATCGTTGGAGTTTTCCTCCCGCCATGCGGAACCGGCCCGGCGCCGCAGAAATGTGCTATGTGTCACGGCGGATAGTCACCGCCGCCGGGCAAGGGTGCCCAGGCCCACAACCAGACAATCCAGACAATCTGAAGCAGCAGGAACATCAGGACCACGGTGCCGCGGTAGGCACGCGACCGGGAGACCAGCGCGGCGCTGAGGGCCAGCGGAAAGAGCGGAAGCAACATCCGGAAGGTGCTGGTCTGGGGGTGCAGGAAGACCAGCAAGTAGCCCATGTAGCAGCTGCACCACAGCCGCAATCCGGTGCCCAGAGCGGCCACGGGCCGGGACATCATCAGCAGGATGAAGAGCGCAACGAAAACGAAGGGCGCCAGGAGTCCGAGCGTGGGCCCGAAGAGCAGGACGCCGGTATCGAACCACGGTTTGAACGGCACGAGGTCATGGCCCCGCCAGACGGTTTCGGTCCTGGTATAGGCCTGCGGGTCGCCCGTGACAGCCCAGGCAATCGCGGGCCACAGCAGGGCCCCGATCCCGCTGACCGCGGCCAGGCCGGCCAACGACCAGAGCTCGGAGTTGCGGTGCGGTGTTGGGGTCCGCAGCTTCGGGGCGGGAAACCGGGAGCCGGCACCGGGCTCCGCGTCGCGTGCCGGCTGCCGGCCCGCAGCGCGCCGCTGCCAGAGGCGGTAGAGCAGCAGCAGCCCCACCGTCGCCGCGAACGGCACCCCGGTGGGGCGGGAGAGGCACATCAGCACGACGACGGGCATCGCCGCCAGATACCGGCGCTGCACCACGAGCAGCAGTGCTGTGGCGAGCAGGAGGAGATTCAGGGACTCGGCGTAGGGCACCTGCAACACCGCCGACACGGGAAACGTGGAGAAGAACACCGTCCCCCACAGCGCCGTGCCGTGGGCGGCTTTGAGCCTGAACAGGCTGTACACCACCAGCGCCGCGCCGAGGCCGCACACGGAGGCGATCAGCGTCAGGCTGAAGGCGGGGGGCATCCCGGTCACGCCGGCGAGCACCCTGCCCAGCGTCGGAAACAAGGCGTAAAACGCCCAGGCGTTCTCCTGTACCGCGCCCGTCCCGTCCGCCGGCAGGACCTCCGGATAACCGTTCTGCAGGACTTCCCCGTACCAGCGCGCGTCCCAGATATTGACGAAGGACCAGTAGTCGGGCTTGGCGGGGAACCAGGGATTGACGCCTTGGTGCAGGGCGGCGGCCATGAAGATCCCGGCACTCACCAGCCGGGCGGCCAGGTACAGCCCGCCCACCTGGATCCACCACGGCCACCGGGAGACCCGGCCGCCGGCGGAAGCCAGGCGGGCCCGTACGGCAGCATTCAGGGCCGCCGGTCCGGCCGCCGGAGGATGCCCGTCCGGAGTGACCGCCGGAGCGTTGACCGGCGGGTTGGCGGGGTCGTTCACCGGACCTGCCCGGCGGCGTGGCGCAAGCGTCCCACTTCCTCCCCGAGGTCAGCGATCTTCCTGTCCTTGGCCGCGAGCTGGTCCCGCAGCTCGTCCAGCACCTGGTCCACCTGGTCCATCCGGTAGCCGCGCAGCCCGACGGCGAAGCGGAGGTGGTCGACGTCGGACGGCTTAGGGTCCTCCGGGAGGAGCACCGGGGGCAGGGACGCCACCGGCTCATCGAAGCCGTCGTCGAAGGGCCGCGCGTCGGCGCCGCGACGGAAGACCGTCGACGCCACGCCGGTGCCCAGCAGGACCGCGACGCCGATCAGCATGATCGCCAGGAAGATCAGGAAAAAGCTCACCACCCCATCGTGCCAGAAGCCGGCGGCCGCCGGTCTACCCAGCCGGCCTATTCAGCCGGCCGCTCAGGCCCGCGTCCGCGCCCGCTGCTGCCCTCGCCATTGATGTTGACCGGACCGCCGCCGTTCGGGTTCCGGTGCCGTGCCGCCCCCTCCACCACCAGCTCCACCGCGAGCGCCGGATCGTCCACTACGTGAATCAGGTCAAGATCCTCCTCCGACACCATGCCCTCGGCGACCAGGGTGCTCTCGATCCACTCCACCATCGGGCTCCAGAATGCGATACCCACGAGCACGATGGGGAAGGAGGTCACCTTGCGGGTCTGGACCAGGACCATTGCCTCGAAGAGCTCGTCGAGGGTCCCGAGGCCGCCGGGCAGCACAATGAAGCCCTGCGCGTACTTCACGAACATGGTCTTGCGGGCGAAGAAGTAGCGGAAGTTGATGCCCAGGTCCACCCACTGGTTCATGCCCTGTTCGAAGGGCAGCTCGATGCCGAGGCCCACCGACACGCCGTTTCCCTGCACGGCACCCTTGTTCGCGGCCTCCATCGAGCCCGGGCCGCCGCCGGTGATCACGGCGAGCCCGGCCTCGGCCAGCTTCCGGCCGACCTCGACGCCGAGTTCGTAATAGGCGCTGCCCGGGAGGGTCCGGGCCGAGCCGAAGACGCTGACGGCCGAGCCAAGGTCCGCCAGTGCGCCGAATCCCTCCACGAATTCGCTCTGGATCCGCAGCACGCGCCACGGGTCGGTGTGCACGAACTGCCCCGGCCCCTTCGTGTCCAGCAGAGTCTGATCAGACATCGTGACCGTCGCCTGCTTACGCCGCAGCTCCAGCGGGCCCTTGTGCCGGATGCCGTTGACAGGTGCATCACGCTTTTCGGGCGGCCGCTTTCCACTGGGGTCCTGGCCTGGGCTCTGCTTCGGATCGGTACTCATGCCCACAGATTAGCCGGAATTCCTTGCGTTCCCCTGCAGCGCGTGCTCGCCCGCCGGACGGTGCTGGCCCGGACGGGAGCCCGCCGCAGGCACGCTGACCTGCAGGTATCTCTTGAATCACGATCTGCAGGAACTGGGAGTGATTGCAGTCATAATGCTCTGATGTTCGCTAGATTCTTCTTATGACTACTCAAGTGCCCGGCGATGCGCTCGTCTCCCTGAATGCCGTGAACAAGCATTACGGCCAGCTGCACGTCCTGAAGGACATCAACCTGAACGTCCGCAAGGGCGAGGTTGTCGTCGTCATCGGGCCGTCGGGGTCCGGGAAATCGACGCTCTGCCGCGCCATTAACCGGCTTGAGACGATCGACGACGGCGTGATCCAGATCGATGGCAAGGTGCTGCCCGAAGAGGGCAAGGAGCTGGCCAGATTGCGGGCCGACGTCGGTATGGTCTTCCAGTCTTTCAATCTCTTCGCCCACAAGACGATCCTTGAGAACGTCACGCTCGGCCCCATCAAGGTCAAGGGCGTCGCCAAGGCCCAGGCTGACAAGGACGCCATGGCGCTGCTGGAGCGGGTGGGGGTGGGCCACCAGGCCCCCAAGCTTCCCGCCCAGCTCTCCGGCGGCCAGCAGCAGCGCGTCGCCATTGCCCGCGCCCTCGCCATGAAGCCGAAGGTCATGCTCTTCGATGAGCCCACGTCCGCGCTGGACCCGGAAATGATCAACGAAGTCCTCGACGTCATGATCCAGCTGGCCAAGGAAGGCATGACCATGATCGTGGTCACGCACGAGATGGGCTTCGCCCGCAAGGCCGCGGACCGCGTGGTGTTCATGGACGGCGGCCAGATCGTCGAGGACGCGAAGCCCGAGGAGTTCTTCACCAACCCCCAGAGCAGCCGGGCCAAGGACTTCCTGTCCAAGCTCCTGACTCACTGACCTGACACCCTCAGAGTTCGCACCCAGGCCGTCACAGGCGGCCGCCCAATGAAAGGAATGTCATGAAGGCATTTTTGACCCGGAGGAAATCCCTCCTGGTAGCAGCATCCGCAGCCCTGGCGCTGTCCCTCAGCGCATGTGGCGGCAGCGGTACCGGCACCACCAGCAACCCCACCGTTGCCGAGACGCCGACATTCGCTGCTGGAAGCACCATGGCGAAACTCTCCTCCGCAGGAACCATTAAGATCGGCACCAAGTACGATCAGCCGCTGTTCGGCCAGGTGGGCCTGGACGGCAAGCCGGTCGGTTTTGATGTCGAGATGGGCAAGCTCATCGCCGCCAAGCTCGGAATTGCCGCCGAGAAGATCGAATGGTCCGAGACCGTTTCGGCCAACCGCGAACCGTTTATTGAGCAGGGCAAGGTGGACCTTGTCATCGCCACCTACACCATCAACGACAAGCGCAAGCAGGTTGTCAGCTTCGCGGGCCCGTACTACGAGGCCGGCCAGGCACTGATGGTCAATAAGGACAACACGGCCATCACCAAGCCGGAGGACGTCAAGGGCAAGAAGGTCTGCTCCGTGACCGGTTCCACGCCGGCCGCCACGATCGTGGAGAAGTACCAGGCAGAGCTTGTTCCGGCCGCCACTTACTCGGCCTGCCTTGAGCCGCTCCGCAACAAGCAGGTTGAGGCCATCACCACGGACAACGTGATCCTGGCCGGCTTCGTGGACAAGGAGCCGGACGCCTTCAAGCTGGCCTCGGACGAGACGTTCACCAAGGAGCCCTACGGCATCGGCCTGAAGAAGGACGACACCGAGTTCCGTAACTGGATCAACGACCAGCTGGAAGAGTTCGCCAAGGACGGGTCCTACAAGAAGGCCTGGGAAGCTACCGCAGGCGCTGTCATCAAGACGGCCCCGGATCTCCCTGCCATCAACCGTTACTAAGTAACGTCAGGCGGTTGCCGGAGTCCGCTCGCCGCGGCTCCGGCACCCGCCGCTCCCGTCTTCGCTCCAGTCCACGACACCCAGCCGAAGGATCCTATGGACGCCGTCATCGAAAGCCTGCCACTCTACTGGAACGGCTTTCTCCGAACCCTTTTCCTGTCTGCCGTGTCCGGAGTGATCGCCCTGCTGCTGGGGACGCTGCTCGCCGCTGCCAGGGTCTCCCCCGTCGCGGCTCTCCGCGGCTTCAGCATGACCTACGTGGAAGTCCTGAGGAACACACCCCTCACCATTGCCTTCTTCTTCGCGGCGATCGTGCTGCCCCGCCTCGGAGTGACATTCGGGCAGTTCGAGGTTGCAGCTATCATCGCGCTGAGCGCGTACACCGCAGCCTTCATCGCCGAGGCTGTCCGCTCCGGCGTCAACAGCGTTCCGGTGGGCCAGGCCGAGGCCGCCCGCAGCATCGGGATGAAGTTTAGCCAGGTACTGTCGCTGATCATCCTCCCCCAGGCCCTCCGGACAGTCGTTCCGCCGCTGATCAACATCCTGATCGCCCTTGTCAAGAACTCCTCAGTTGCCGGCGCCTTCTTCGTCCTTGAGCTGTTCGGCTACGGCCGGCAGCTCGCCAACGCCCACGGTGACCAGGTCATGCCAGTCCTGCTGGGCGTTGCCTTCTTCTACTTGCTGATCACCGTCCCGCTCGGCATCCTGGCCAGCACGGTCGAACGAAAGGTGGCGATCGCCCGATGAGCTCAGTCCTTTACGACGTCCCGGGGCCCAAGGCCCGCCGGGTTTCACTTGTTGGTTCCGTGGTTGGCTCCCTGCTCATCGCAGGCCTGCTGGCGTGGATCATCAGCACGCTGGCCCAGCAGGGAATCTTTGAGGGTCGCCGCTGGGCCATCTTCACCCGCGCGGATGTCTGGTCCCTCATCGGCAACGGAATCGGTGCCACCCTCAGTGCAGCCTTGGTTGCGGCCGTCATCGCCTTCCCGCTCGGCCTGCTGCTCTGCCTCCTGCGGATCTCCGACGTGCCCGGCATCCGGATTCCCATCCGCATCGTGCTGGAATTCCTCCGCGGCATGCCCGTTGTCCTGATGATGCTCTTTGTCCTGCTGGTCTTCGGCACCAACCAGTTCATCGCCGTCGTGGCGGGCCTCGTCCTATACAACGCTGCCGTGTTCGCGGAAATCATCCGCGCCGGCATCCAGTCGCTGCCCAAGGGCCAGCGCGAAGCCGGCCTGACGGTGGGCCTGACCAGCTTCCAGTCCCGCATGATCATCGAACTCCCCCAGGCCGTCCGCCGGATGATGCCATCCCTGGTGGCCCAGCTCGTGGTGCTCCTGAAGGACACCTCGCTTGGCTATATCGTCGCCTACGGTGAGCTGCTCCGGGCGGTACAGGTCATGGCCGACTTCCTGGGGACGCAGTTCCTGTTCCCGATCTTCTTTGTAGCCGCCGCGATCTACATTGCGATCAACATTTGCGTGTCCCGCATCGCCGTGTGGATCGAACGCCGGGGGTCCAAGAAGGCCGCGGGCGGCGTGGCCAAGGCCGAACCTGCGGTGGAAGCCGCCGCTGCAAAGCCCTAACCGCTGCACACAGCATGCAAAGAAAGGCCCGGATCCGCCAGGATCCGGGCCTTCCCCCTTGCACCATCGGAAAGGCCCGCTTATGCCGAAAGCCAGCTCCGCAGCGCGCGCAGGCATTCGCGGATGGCGTCCGCCTCCACGTGCTCATTGTCCTTGTGCGCCAGCAACGCGTCCCCGGGGCCGAAGTTCACCGCGGGAATGCCGAGTTCGCTGAAGCGGGCGACGTCGGTCCAGCCGTATTTCGGCTTGGGCTCGGCCCCCACGGCGGCCACAAAGGACGCGGCGGCGGGGTGCGTCAGTCCCGGACGCGCGCCGGCGGCGCTGTCAGTGCGGACGACGTCGAACCCTTCGAGCAGTTCCCGCACATGGTTTTCCGCCTCATCCGGGGTCTTGTCCGGAGCGAAGCGGTAGTTGATTTCAACGACGCAGCGGTCCGGAATGACGTTGCCGGCGGTGCCGCCGCTGATCTTCACCGCGTTGAGGCTTTCCCGGTAATCGAGCCCGTCCACGTTGACGGTCCGCGGCGCGTAGCCGGCCAGCCGGGCCAGGATCGGTGCGGCGGCGTGGATCGCGTTACTGCCCATCCAGGCGCGGGCGGAGTGGGCCGCTTCCCCGCGGGTGGTCGCTTCGAAGCGGCTGGTGCCGTTGCAGCCACCCTCCACCGTTCCATTCGTGGGCTCGAGCAGGATCGCAAAGTCCCCGCCCAGCAGGCCTCCGTGGTTCCGGACCAGCCGGCCGAGTCCGCTCTTGACGGCCTCGACTTCCTCGTGGTCGTAGAACACGAAGGTGACGTCCCGGGCGGGTTCCGCGCCGGCGTCGAACAGGCCCGCGGCGAGGGCAAGCTGCACCGCGACGCCGCCCTTCATGTCGGTGGCGCCCCGGCCGTAGAGGACGCCCTCGCCCGGGGCGCCGGAGGGCCAGTAGGACGGCACCGTGCCCAGGGATCCCTCGATGGCCGGCAGCGGGACGGTGTCCAGGTGCCCGGCCAGGATCACGCGCTCGGCGCGGCCGAGGTTGGTCCGGGCGATGATCGAATCGCCGTCCCGCACCAGCTCCAGCTGCGGGAGGGAGCGCAGGGCATGCTCCACGGCGTCCGCCAGCACCGTTTCGTTGCCGGACACGCTGTTGATGTCGATCAGTGCCGCGGTCAGCAGCGCGACGTCCTGACGGAGGTCAAGGCGGGCCGGGGCGTGGGGGCGGGTGGCGGGGGCAGTGGATTCCGGGGCAGTCACCGCTCCACTTTATCCGCTGCCCACCGCGCCGGGCCCGCAGCGGTCAGGTTCGGCCCCGTCTGGCAGCTGACGCAGGCCACCGGCGCGTCGTGAGTTTCAGCCACCGCGGGCGCCCTCTATAGACTTGGGGCATGACTGAGACCGCTTCTTCTGCCGTGCCCGCCGACGCCCGCTCTGCCTATGGCTTTGGTGTCGCCACCGTTTCCACCCGCAACGGTCAAGCCACCGTGCTGGACGTCTGGTTCCCGGCGCCGGCCCTCGGCATCGCGGCGGAGCGCCTCCGCGACGTCGCCAACGCGGACCGGAGCCTGAGCGACATCGCGGCCAACGGCAACGATCCGGACCGCGGCACCGAGCAGCAGCTCGTCTTCGTGCAGATCCACCTCGACGAGGCTCCGGCAGACACGGCAGACGCCTATCTGCGCCTCCACCTGCTCTCCCACCGGCTCGTCCAGCCGAACAGCATTAACCTCGACGGCATCTTCGGCAAACTCCCCAACGTGGTGTGGACCAACTTCGGCCCGGCCGCCGTGGAGGACTTCGAGCTGACCCGTGCACGCCTGCGCAAGCGCGGCGCCGTGACGGTCTACGGCGTGGACAAATTCCCGCGGATGGTCGACTATGTCATCCCCTCCGGCGTCCGGATTGCCGACGCCGACCGGGTCCGCCTCGGCGCGCACCTGGCCGAAGGGACCACGGTCATGCATGAGGGTTTCGTGAACTTCAACGCCGGAACCCTCGGCACCTCGATGGTTGAAGGCCGCATCTCGGCCGGTGTGGTCACCGGTGACGGGTCCGACGTCGGCGGCGGCGCCTCGATCATGGGCACCCTCTCCGGCGGCGGCAAGGAAAAGATCTCCCTGGGCGAGCGTGTCCTGCTGGGCGCCAACTCCGGCGTGGGCATCAGCATCGGCGACGACTCCGTCGTCGAGGCCGGGTTGTATGTCACCGCCGGTACCCGGGTCCGGCTCGTCGGGTCCAAGGACGCCGACGGGGAGGACACCAGCCGGATCGTCAAGGCGGTCGAGCTCTCCGGCGTCCCCAACCTGCTGTTCCGCCGCAATTCGTCCACCGGCGAAGTGGAGGTCCTTCCCCGCAAGGGTCAGACCGTCGCCCTCAACGAGGATCTGCACGCGAACTAGGGTGGAGCCGAAGGACACAAGCCGTCAGAAGAGCCTGCAGAAGAATGACCGGCCCGACAGGGCCCAAGGGAGTAGTTTCGTGGCACGCAGAGGCAGCTGGCGCCGTCGGATGGTGCTGCTGCTGACACTTGCAATGGTTGCCGGCGCGGTCTACACGGCGGTGGCGTTCCTGCAACGGTCCGAAACCCTGGTCAGTGAACGCTGCACGGCGGTAGGGTCGGGAAGCGCCGAGCTTGCCACCGACCAGGCTGCGAATGCCGGGCTGATCACCGCCGTCGCCGTCCGCCGGGGGCTCCCGGCCCGGGCCGCCAGCATTGCGCTGGCCACGGCCATGCAGGAATCCAAGCTGCGGAACATCGGCCACGGGGACCAGGCCGGCCCCGACTCCCGCGGGCTGTTCCAGCAGCGCCCTTCGCAGGGGTGGGGCACCACGGAGCAGGTGATGGATCCCGTCTACGCCAGCAACGCCTTCTACAACGCCCTCGTGAAAGTCTCCGGCTACCAGTCGCTGGAGATCACCGACGCCGCGCAGCGGGTGCAGCGCTCAGCGTTCCCCGGAGCTTACGCCCAGCACGAGGTGATGGCCCGTGCCTTCGCCTCCTCGCTGACCGGGCAGACCGCCGCCGGCCTGGACTGCACGCTGCGTTCACCCGATGACGCCGGCGACCCGGCAGCGGTGCAGCTACGCCTGTCCGCGTCCTTCGGCGAGGTCCCGGCCACCGCCGAGGGCAGGTCCCTGTTGATCGAGGCCGAGGGACCCCTGGCCTGGGCGGTGGCGCACTGGGCGGTGTCCAACGCCAAGGCCCTCTCGATCGCGGAGGTCCGGACGGATGGCCGGAGCTGGACCCGCGCGGCCCGCGATGGCTGGCAGCCCTCGGACGCGCCGGCGGGCCAGGTCAGCATCACAGTCGCGGAGGCTCCGCAGAAGTAGCGGACGCCGGCGGCGGCGCGTCCTCCCAGGGCGGACGTCGGCTCCGGCGCATCCTCAGGCCAGCAGGTCCACGACGGGCTGGACGTAGCTGCGGAACAGTTCCTGATCGGAGAGCAGCTCGCGGCTCATGAAGATCCTGTCCGGCTCCAGGTACCACGCCCGCTGCTCGGCCAGCGGAAGCTCGATGATGGTCAGGTCGAAAGGATTCGCGGTGCGGCCGAGCTCCAGCAGCCTGTCGTCCACCATGTCGGTCAGCAGCTGCACCTCGCCGCCGGCTTCCCGCTCTGCCTCGAGCGCGGCATACTCGCCGCGGCGTTCCCTGGCCCAGGACAACGCGGCGCCGAAGTGCGCCTGCAGCACGCGCCGCAGGGCGGGGGAATTACTGAAGGAACGGAACCCAGGCGGCCCCAGTTCGGGGGACATATCCGGATGCGCCTTGAGGAGCTGCTCCCACCACGCCTCCCACTCGGTCCTGAGGGCGCTGGAACCGCCGACCTCGGCGATGAGGTGGGCGTGGTCCGAGGGGCGGATCTTTGGTGCCACGTGGCAGAGGGCGGGGTGCCCCACGCCGTCGAGGCCGGCTGCGTCACGAATGTACAGGGCAATGAGCATAGGACCCGAAGTGTCCATGGTGATCCGCCAGCCAGGTCCGCCGGTGTCGTGCATCAAATTGCCTCCCTTGGCAAGACGTACTATCCCAGTGTATTCCTCAAGCTAACGCAGGTTAATGGCGTGCACCAGGCCGCCGAGGCCCGCCAGATGGGCTTCCAGCACGTCCCTGCACATCTGCGCCGTCATCCATTCGGGTTGGAGCAGCGCGTGCATGGTGAGCCCGTCAAGGGTGGCTAGCAGCCTTTCGGCTTCGGTGACGAGCCTCTGCTGGCCAGGGTCGGACAGGCCGGGCTGCTCCGCGCCGTCGCCGGCAGCGGTGGAAAGCTCCATCACGAGCCGGCCCATGATCGCGGCCACGGCACGGTGGCTGCGGTCGGCCTCCGGGGCCAGGAACGGCTTGGTCCTGGCGGCATTCTTGAAAGCCATCCAGACGCACGCGTCGACGGCCCGCTCCTCATCCAGCGGCAGGAGCTCGCCCAGCAGGGTTAACACGGCTTCATGGTGGTCCGCCGTCCCTGGCAGCACCTCGCCGAGCCGTTCGTCGGCTGCCGTGAGCCGGCCCACGATCCGGTCCACGACGACGCCGAAGGAGTGCGTGAGCAGTTCATCGCTGCTCGCGAAGTAGTGCCGGACCGAGCCGACGGCGAGTTCCGCCTCGTCGGCAACTTCCCGGAGCGACGCCCGTTCCAGTCCGTCTGCCGCTATGATGCGGAAGACCGCTTCGACCACTTCCTGGCGCCGCAAAGCGGCGTCGACAAATTTGGGCATTAGTCTTTTTTAGCACGGATGTGCCCGCACGACGGCGGGGCGCACCGGTTGCGGCCGGGCTGGCCTCCGCGGGGCGGTTCCCGTGGTGGGATAGCCTAAGACTCATGAGAATTCTGGTTACTGGCGGCACCGGCTACATCGGTTCGCACACTGTGCTGTCCCTGCAGGAAGCCGGCCACGAGGTCGTGGTCCTCGACAACCTGGTGAACTCCAGCGAGGAAGCCCTGCGCCGGGTGGCGGAGCTGAGCGGCACGGCCGCGGTGTTCCACCGCGTGGACCTGGTGGACGAGGCCGCCGTCGACGCCGTCTTCGCCGAGCACGCGATCGACGCCGTGATCCACTTCGCCGGCCTCAAAGCCGTCGGCGAGTCCGTCCGGGAGCCCCTGCTGTACTACCACAACAACCTCACCGGCACCCTGAACCTCCTCCGCGTGATGGACCGGCACAACGTCCGCTCCATCGTCTTCAGCTCCTCCGCCACCGTCTACGGCGAGCACAACCCCAGCCCCTACCTGGAGAAAATGGAGATCGGCGCGAACAACCCCTACGGCCGGACCAAGGAACAGATCGAGGACATCCTCGCCGACCTCGGCGCCGCGGACGAGCGCTGGCACATCGCCCTGTTGCGCTACTTCAACCCGGTCGGTGCGCACCCCTCCGGCCGGATCGGCGAGGACCCTCAGGGCATTCCCAACAACCTCGTCCCGTTCATCGCCCAGGTCGCCGTCGGCCGCCGCGAGAAGCTGATGGTCTTCGGCGGCGACTACGACACCCCGGACGGGACCTGCCAGCGCGACTACATCCACGTCGTCGACCTCGCCGATGGCCACGTCGCGGCCCTGAACCACATCGCCCACCGGTCCGGGGTGCGCCGCTGGAACCTCGGCTCCGGCCACGGCTCCTCCGTGCTGGAGGTCCTGCGCTCGTTCGAGAAGGCCGCGGGCAAAGCCATCCCCTACGAGATCACCGCCCGCCGCCCCGGAGACCTGCCCGCGTTCTGGGCCGACGCCTCCTCGGCCCTGGCCGATTTGGGCTGGTCCACCACCAGGACGGTGGACCAGATGTGCGAGGACCACTGGCGCTGGCAGAAAAACAACCCGCAGGGCTACAACGCCTGACCGATCCACCGCGGACAGCACGACGCCGGCCGCGCTCCTCAGCTGAGGTGCGCGGCCGGCGTCGTACTGCTGTGGTCTTTAGTGCACTACACCGAGGGGTAGTTGCGCTCCGGCTCACCGACGTACAGCTGCCGCGGGCGGCCGATCTTGGTGTTGGGGTCGCTGATCATCTCGCGCCACTGGGCGATCCAGCCCGGCAGGCGGCCGATCGCGAACAGCACGGTGAACATCTTCTCCGGGAAGCCCATGGCCTTGTAGATCAGGCCGGTGTAGAAGTCCACGTTCGGGTAGAGCTTGCGCTGGATGAAGTAGTCATCACTCAGGGCCTTCTCCTCCAGCCGCATGGCGATGTCCAGCAGTTGGTCGTTGCCGCCGAGCTTGCTGAGGATCTCGTGCGCCGTGGCCTTGACGATCTTGGCGCGCGGATCGTAGTTCTTGTAGACGCGGTGTCCGAAGCCCATCAGGCGGACGCCGTCTTCCTTGTTCTTGACCTTCTCCATGTAGTCCTCGGGCTTGGTGCCGTCGGCCTGGATCTGGCGCAGCATCTTCAGCACGGCCTCGTTGGCGCCGCCGTGGGCGGGGCCGAAGAGGGCGTTGATACCGGCGGAGACGGAGGCGAACAGGTTGGCGTTGGAGGAACCCACCAGCCGGACCGTGGAGGTGGAGCAGTTCTGCTCGTGGTCCGCGTGCAGGATGAGCAGGAGGTCCAGTGCCTTGGCGACGACCGGGTCCACCTCGTACTGCTCGGCCGGGAGGCCGAAGCTCAGCCGCAGGAAGTTCTCCACGAGGTTGTGGGAGTTGTCCGGGTAGAGCATGGGCTGGCCGATGCTCTTCTTCAGGGCGTAGGCGGCGATAACCGGCATCTTGGCCAGCAGGCGGTAGGTGGAGACCTCCACCTGCTCGGCGTTGAACGGGTCCAGCGAGTCCTGGTAGAAGGTCGAGAGAGCCGACACGGCCGAGGACAGCACTGGCATCGGGTGGGCGTCCCGCGGGAAGCCGCTGAAGAAGCCCTTGAGCTCTTCGTGCAGCAGGGTGTGGTGGCGGATCCGCTGGTCAAACGCTTCCAGCTCGGTGGCGGTCGGCAGGTTGCCGTAGATCAGCAGGTAGGAAACTTCCAGGAAACTGGAGTGCTGCGCGAGCTGCTCGATCGGGTAACCGCGGTAACGCAGGATTCCCGCGTCACCGTCGATGTAGGTGATGGCGGACGTCGTGGCCGCGGTGTTCATGAAGCCGGGGTCAAAGGCAACGGCGCCGGTCTGCTTCAGCAGCTTGGAAACGTCGTAGCCCTCGTTTCCTTCTACAACCTTGATGCGCGGGAGTTCGAGCTCGCCTCCGGCATGGCGCAGGGTTGCGCTGGTGGTCTCAGTCATGGAGTCTCCTCATGAGGCATCGGGGCCTCTGTAGAAAGCTGGTCCAACTTCTGGTGAAGCCGCCCACGGAACCGTACGGAGACGGATTCCAACGGCCGGACTGCCTTCTTGTGGAAAGCCACCATTGATAGTCAGTTAAAAACTACCTTCAGTTCGCGGTCGCTACTAATCCGGGACGTCCCGGAGCGGCCGAAAATGCGCCCGTTGTGGCACGCGTCACAGCATTGTTACGGTCCCAGGGCCAGCCGTGCGGCGGCGGCGTCGATCCGCTCATCCGTGGCCGTCAGAGCGACCCTGATGAACCCGTCGCCGGCGTCGCCGTAGAAGACGCCGGGCCCGACGACGATCCCCCGGTCCGCGAGACGGCTCACCGTGCGCCAGGTGTCCTCCCCCGCGGTGGCCCACAGGTAGAGCCCGGCCCGGGATTCCTGGATCGTCAGTCCGAAGCCCTGCAGTGCCGGCACGATCCGCTCACGGCGGCCACGGTACAGATCCTTCTGGTGCTGGACGTGCGCATCATCGCCCAGGGCCGCGCGCATGGCCTCCTGGACCGGATAGGGCACGATCATGCCGGCGTGTTTGCGGCTGTTGACCAGGTTCGCCATGATGGCGGGGTCTCCGGCGACAAAAGCGGCGCGGTAGCCGGCAAGGTTGGACTGCTTGCTCAAGGAGTAGACGGCCAGCAGGCCTTCATGGGAACCCTCGGCCACCTCCGGATCGAGGATGCTCGGCACCGCGGAGCCTCCGCGCTGGAGATCCCATTCGCCCCAGCCGAGTTCCGCGTAGCATTCGTCCGAGGCGACCACGGCGCCGAGATCGCGGGCCTGCGCCACGATGCGGCGGAGTGATGCGGTGTCCCGCACGCTGCCGGTGGGGTTGGCCGGGGAATTGACCCAGACCAGGCGCACGCGGGCCCGGGTCGCGGCGTCGAGTTCGTCAAGGTCGTCCGCGGCAATGTGCTCGGCGCCGGCGAAGGTGGCACCGATGTCGTAGGTGGGATACGCGACGGTGGGCCGGACGACGACGTCGCCCGGTTTCAGTCCCAGCAGGAACGGCAGCCAGGCCACGAGTTCCTTGGATCCCAGCGTGGGCATGATGTTCTGCGGATCCAGGCCGGGGACGCCGCGACGGCGCCCAAACCAGGCCGCGATGGCCTCCCGAAGTGCCGGGGTGCCGTGGACCGTGGGGTAGCCGGGGGCGTTGGCCGCGGCCCGAAGGGCCTCCTGCACGACCTCGGGCGTCGGATCCACCGGTGTCCCAATGGAGAGGTTGGCCACTCCATCGGGGTGTCCGGCTGCCCTGGCGAGGTACGGCGCCATTGCCTCCCACGGGTAGTCGGGCAGGCTGAGGCCGAAACTGCGCAGCGCGGATGTCACCGAAGCGCCGCCTAGCTCTCTTGGTTCTGCAGCGGGAGGGCGGCGATCATCGGATGGTCGGTGTGGGTGTTGCCGACCTTTGCGGCCCCGCCCGGGGATCCCAGGTCGTCGAAGAATTCAACGTTGGCCTTGTAGTAGTCGGCCCACTCCTCGGGGGTGTCGTCCTCGTAGTAGATCGCCTCCACGGGGCAGACCGGCTCACAGGCACCGCAGTCCACGCATTCGTCCGGGTGGATGTACAGCGAACGCTCACCCTCATAGATGCAATCGACGGGGCATTCTTCAATACATGCCTTGTCCTTGACATCTACACACGGCTGCGCGATTACGTACGTCACGTCCCTGGCCTCTCCACGTTGGGTCCGGCGACCGGCCGGATGTTGCTCCCGGCCTGAGCGCCGGGCTGCTGACTTCTGAGCCTATTATCTCCCTGTGGGTTCCCGCGAACCTAGCCGGGCGTCACAGAAGCCCGGGCGGGTGCCGGAACTGGTCCTAGTATGAACTAGTGAGCCAGCCCATGCCCCCGCCGCAGCAATTCCTTTCCGGTGCCCCAATTGGCACCCGCGTCGTGGTCAGGTACCGGATCGAGGGCGGCCTGACGGACGCGCTCGGCGAACTGGTGGGACTCGGCGAGGGGGCTTGCACCGTCCGCACCCGGCGCCAGGACGTGGTTATTCCGCTGGCCCGCGTAGTCGCGGCCAAGGAAGTCCCGCCCGCGCCTCCTCGCCGCAACCCACGGCAAACCTGACCCGCCAGGGGCCCTGCTACGGCCCGGCCTGTCCTGACCAGACCTGACCAGTGGACATGCCCTCCCCTTGGCCGCACCAATGGACCTATAGGCACTATGTCCATTGCTGGGCGGAGCCGCGGGACATGCCCTCCCCTGGGCCGCCCGGTTTTTGTCGCGTCCAGACCTGACCAGTGGACATGCCCTCCCCTTGGCCGCACCAATGGACCTATAGGCACTATGTCCATTGCTGGGCGGAGCCGCGGGACATGCCCTCCCCTGGGCCGCCCGGTTTTTGTCGCGTCCAGACCTGACCAGTGGACATGCCCTCCCCTTGGCCGCACCAATGGACCTATAGGCACTATGTCCATTGCTGGGCGGAGCCGCGGGACATGCCCTCCCGTGGGCCGCCCGGTTCTTGTCGCGTCCAGACCTGCCCAGTGGACAAGCCCTCCCCTTGGCCGCGCCAATGGACATATAGGCACTATGTCCATTGCTGGGCGGGAGCGCGGGCTCATCGGCCGAGTGCGGCAGCCTGGGACATGTCCATGCTTTGCTCTGAAGGCCGGGCAGGTCGCGCGGGTTCATATCGTCTATCAAGGGGAAATGTCCGGCCTTAGGTGGGGAAGAGAGCGTGCTCAGTCTTAGGCGGCGGAGGGAAGCTTGTTCAGGGCGGCGCGGACCATCGCGATGAACTCATCGGGCCGGTTGCGGAGCAAGGGATAGCTGACGACAAGGGTCGGGATGCCGCGCCGGGTCGTCATGTTCCACCGCCGCCGGTCTTCCTCGAAGCTCGCCCTGTCCATGTGGAATCCTGCCCCATCAGTTTCGATGCCGAGCCTGCCGTCCACCATCAGATCCAGATGGCCCATGCCAGGAACATTGACCTGGGATTCAACGTGGAACCCCGCCCTGCGGAGCAGGTACCTTGCCATGCATTCGATGATGGATTGGGATTGCGGCACGATTCCGGCAACGATCCGCCGCTCCCGAGCATCGTTGCGGCCCGATAGCCGTTGTCGCAGCGCCGATACCGGCACGCCCTTCAAAACGACGGCGGATTCCGCAACGACGAGGCCGTCGAGTTCCGGCAGACAGCGCAGGCTTTGGACGACCGTGTCCAGCAGCGTGGGCGGCGCGGCGGACCGGTGGCATATGAAACCCGGGTAGTTGCGGCTGTGGGTGAGTGCAATATGCGGGTGTTGCGGCGGTTCCAGCACCCAGAGACCTTGAAGCTGCGCCTTTGTGACGCACGTCGGCTCGGCTGGCAACGACCGGATGGAGGTGAGCTGCTCGTCGGCGCCGGGGACAGCGTAAACGCCCGGGGCGACCCGGGAAACTGCTCCGCTGGCCAAGGCGGCCTTGAGCTGGAAGTCGGAGACCCCGGCGGCAGCGAGGTGTTTGGCGCGTGCTACGCCGTCGTAATTTGAAAGCACTTCGGTGATCTGGGCCATGTGGATATGGTGGCGCCGCAGACGTCGGTTAGCACAGAGGCCTGTTCAGCTATGTGCACAAGCGCATGCCCCACCGAACGCGCAGAAATGCGCGTATCCCACGGTCAGAAGCGGGCATGTCCGGTGGCGGACACCGGCGATGGACATAGTGCCATTATGCCCGGCCGTGGCCACGAAGAATGAGCATGTCCCGCGGAACCGCCGGAAGAATGAGCATGTCCCGCAGAACCGCCAGGGAAGAATGAGCATGTCCCGCGGGGAGGGTTGTGCACGGACCGGATGTTACGCCTGCCCGGGGCGGTACCTCCGGCACCAGGCGAGCATCACGAGAGTGACCGCCGCGCTGCCGAAGATCCAGAGATTGCCCGGAGTGTCGGCGATTACGAGTCGTTTGCCGTTTTCCACGGTGGACCACCAGCCGGTGAGGGCGTAGCAGAGTACCCCGCAGACGGCCGTCGGGACGATGGAACGGAAAGCGGCCCCGAGCCACAGCTGGGCCGAACCGAGCAGCACAAGCGCGGCAACGGCACCCCAGGGGACGTCGACGCCGGCAAGCACCAGACCCTGCCGGTGCAGGGCCGTGCCAGCCGCGGCAACAAAAAGAGCTGCCGGTACGGCGGCGGCCAGGCCGCCTGCCATACCGGCAGCTCTTCTATTCACAAATGATCCGTTGCCGAGGCTAGGAAGTCAGGACTAGGCCTTCGCGCGTGCCCGGTTGGACTTGGCGCGCTGGTTGACGTCCAGGATGAGCTTCCGGATGCGGATCGATTCCGGGGTGACCTCGACACACTCGTCTTCGCGGGCGAATTCGAGGGACTCTTCGAGGGTCAGGTCGCGCGGCGGCGTCAGGTTCTCGAAGGTGTCGGAGGAAGCGGCACGCATGTTGGTGAGCTTCTTTTCCTTGGTGATGTTGACGTCCATGTCGTCCGCGCGGGAGTTCTCGCCGACGATCTGGCCTTCGTAAACCTCGGAGGTGGGGCGGACGAAGAAGGAGCCGCGCTCCTGCAGGTTGATCATGGCGAACGGCGTCACAACACCGGCGCGGTCCGCGATCATCGAGCCGTTGGTGCGGTACTCGATCGGGCCGGCCCAGGGCTCGTAGCCCTCGGAGATGGAGGCCGCGATGCCGGCGCCACGGGTGTCCGTGAGGAACTTGGTGCGGAAACCGATCAGGCCGCGGGCCGGAACGATGAATTCCATCCGGCACCAGCCGGTGCCATGGTTCGCCATGTTGGTCATGCGACCCTTGCGGGCGGCCATGAGCTGCGTGACGGCACCGAGGTACTCTTCGGGCACGTCGATGGTCATGTGCTCCATCGGCTCGTGGATCTTGCCATCAATGGTCTTGGTGACAACCTGCGGCTTGCCGACGGTCAGCTCGAAGCCTTCGCGGCGCATCTGCTCAACCAGGATGGCCAGCGCGAGCTCGCCACGGCCCTGGACTTCCCAGGCATCCGGACGCTCGGTGGGGAGCACCTTGATGGAGACGTTACCGATCAGTTCCTTGTCCAGGCGGTCCTTGACCTGGCGGGCCGTGACCTTGGCGCCCTTGACCCGGCCGGCCAGCGGCGAGGTGTTGATACCGATGGTCATGGAGATGGCCGGATCGTCAACCGTGATCAGCGGCAGCGGCTGCGGGTTGTCGACGTCGGTCAGGGTCTCACCGATGGTGATCTCCTCGATGCCGGCGACGGCGACGATCTCACCGGGGCCTGCGGACTCGGTCGGGACGCGGTCCAGGGCCTTGGTGGCCAGCAGTTCGGTAATCTTGACGTTCTTCAGTTCACCGTTGGCCCGGGCCCAGGCGACGGTCTGGCCCTTGCGCAGGGTGCCGTTGTAGATACGCAGCAGCGCGAGGCGGCCGAGGAACGGGGAGGCGTCGAGGTTGGTGACGTGGGCCTGGAGGACGCCGTCCGGGTTGTACGTCGGTGCCGGGATGTGCTCGATGATGGCCTGGAACAGCGGCTCGAGGTCCTCATTCTCCGGAGCGGAGCCGTCGGCCGGCTGCTGGAGGGAGGCGCGGCCGACCTTGGCGGCGGCGTAGACGACGGGAACGTTGAGGATCTTGTCCAGGTCCAGGTCCGGAACTTCGTCGGCCAGGTCGGAGGCCAGGCCCAGGAGCAGGTCCATGGACTCGTGTACAACTTCTTCGATCCGCGCGTCGGGACGGTCGGTCTTGTTGACCAGGAGGATCACCGGCAGGTGCGCGGCGAGGGCCTTGCGCAGCACGAAGCGGGTCTGGGGCAGCGGGCCCTCAGATGCGTCGACGAGGAGGACGACGCCGTCGACCATGGACAGGCCGCGCTCGACCTCGCCGCCGAAGTCCGCGTGGCCCGGGGTGTCGATGACATTGATCGTGATGGTCTCGCCCTTGGAGGACGGACCGTTGTAGGCCACCGTGGTGTTCTTGGCCAGGATGGTGATGCCCTTTTCCCGCTCGAGGTCGCCGGAGTCCATGACCCGGTCTTCGAGGTGGTTGTGGGCGGCAAAGGAGTTGGTCTGCTTGAGCATGGCGTCGACCAGAGTGGTCTTGCCGTGGTCAACGTGGGCCACGATCGCGACGTTGCGCAGATCACTGCGCGATGCAGTGGCTACCGCGGTGTTGGTGGTGGTTTCAGACATGCGTTATTGCTCGATTCAGTGGTGAAGTCAGCTGTTGTATCGCGACATTTCCAACCGGAACGCACGACGGTTACGCCCCTTTCGCACAGGGCACCTTCTACAAGTCTAAACGCTAGGGCATTTATTGGCCTAAAATGGCGGATTGCCGGGGCAGCCATCGCCGGCCCGAATGCACCGGATCGGTCGCGGACTATGAGCAATCTCACTGGATTTTCGCGACGCCGTGCCCCATGATTGCTGGAAAGCAGCAAGCCAGCCCGGAGATTCTTCATGCGGAACGCAACGGCTCTGTTCCGTTTCCTCGCACCGATGATCGCCGCAGGCGTACTCGTGGGCGGCTGCGGACAGGCCACCCCACCCCAGCCCTACAACCCTGATGTGTGTGCGGCGTCGACGCTGACCACCCCTGCCCCGGGTCCAGATGCGGGTCCGGATGCGGGTCCGGATCCGGCCACGATGCCGCCGTGTTCGATCCACCGGAACCCCGCCAGCGGCCGGGAAGAAGTCGTTCTGAAGGACCTCGGGCACACCGCGCTGCTGATCGGCGACTCCCAGTCCGCCCCCGCCGTCGGATGGCCCCGCCGGGCGCTTACCGCCGTGGGCTACCACGTCTACTATTGCGGCGCGGGCGGCACCGGATTCGTGGCGGCGAACGGCAAAACCGGCAACTACAGTGACGCCCTGGACCGCGGCGACTGGAGACTCCCCTACGGGTCACCGGCGCTGGTGGTCATCCAGGGCGGCGGGAACGATGCCACCAAGGGAGCCAGTGATGGCGAGATCACGGCCAACGCCGAGAGGCTGATCGGCATGCTACGGCAACGCTATCCCGGCGCTACCCTGGCCATGATCGGCACCCTTGCCCTCGGCGCCGACCATGGCGGCGGCCGCCGCACCGAGGTGGACACATTGTTGGGAACGGTCGCGGCGAAGCGGGGCATTCCCTTCGTCAGCGTCGGGGACTGGATGACCAGGTATGACCTGCTGCAGTACGCGTCGGACCGGGTGCATCTGGACACCGAGGGCCACCGGAAGCTGGGCACCATTCTGGGCACGATGCTGAAGGACATGCGCCTGCAGGCCGAGGACCGGTAAGCACCCCCGGGTTCCTCAGCGCAGGCTTCCGGCACAAACCGTCAGCCCACGGGCCGCCGGCCCGAAACGTCGCCGGCCCGAAACGTTCCCGTTCAGGCAACTTCCGGGGGCAGCATCAGGCTCGCGCCCGGGATGGCGTTCAGCAGCGCCATCGTGTAGTTCTGCTGCGGCGAATCGAAGACGTCGTCCGTGGACCCGGTCTCGACCAGCTTGCCCTTTTCCATCACACAGACGTGGTCCGCGATCTGCCGGACCACGGCCAGGTCGTGGGTGATGAACAGGTACGTCAGGCCGAGGCGGGACTGCAGCCCGGCAAGCAGGTTCAGCACCTGCGCCTGGACCAGGACGTCCAGCGCGGAAACGGCCTCGTCGCAGATGATTACCTCCGGATCCAGCGCCAGTGCCCGCGCGATGGCGACACGCTGGCGTTGACCGCCGGAGAGTTCGTTCGGGTAGCGCTGCATGGTGGACTGCGGCAGCGACACCTGATCCAGCAGTTCGCGGACCTTCTTCTCCCGGCTGGCCTTGTCCCCGATCTTGTGGGTCCGCAGCGGCTCCTCGATGGTCCGGAAGATGTTGTACATCGGGTCCAGGGATCCGTAGGGATCCTGGAAGATCGGCTGTACCCGGCGCCGGAAGGCGAAGATCTCCTTACGGCTCAGCGTGGACGTGTCCACCCCGTCGAACACGATCTTGCCGGAGGTCGGCTCAAGCAGGTTCAGCACCATCTGCGCCACGGTGGACTTGCCGGAACCCGACTCACCCACGATCGCCGTCGTCGTTCCCCGCTTGACGTTGAACGAGACGTCGTCGACGGCGGTGAAATCCGCCGACTTGCCTATCCCCGAGCGCAGCTTGAACACCTTGCTCAGGTTCTGGATCTGCAGTACCTCTTCCGTGAGGGCCGGTCCGACGCCGGCTGCCTCGCCGGCGGCGAGCACCTCGTCGGTCTCCACGCCGAGTTCCTTGGCCACCTGGATACGTCGTGACGCCAGCGACGGCGCCGAGGCAACCAGCCGCCGGGTGTACGGGTGCCGCGGGTTCTGCAGCAGCTCCAGTGACGGGCCGGCCTCGACGACGTTGCCGCGGTACATGACCACGACCTTGTCGGCACGCTCCGCGGCCAGTCCCAGGTCATGGGTGATCAGCAGCACGGCGGTCCCCAGTTCCGTCGTCATCTTGTCCAGATGGTCGAGAATCTGCCGCTGCACCGTCACGTCCAGGGCCGACGTCGGCTCGTCTGCGATCAGCAGGCGCGGTTGGCAAGACAGGCCGATCGCGATCAGGGCACGCTGGCGCATGCCCCCCGAGAACTCGTGCGGGTACTGCCTGGCGCGCCGGGCGGCGTCCGGCAGGCCGGCCTCCGCCAGGACGGTGGCGACGTCGTCCGGACCGCTGGGGCGGCCGTTGGCCTTGAGCGTTTCCTTGACCTGGTAGCCGATCTTCCAGACCGGGTTCAGGTTGGACATCGGGTCCTGCGGCACCATGCCGATGATGTTGCCGCGGAGTTCGATCATGCGCTTTTCGGAGGCATGGGAAATGTCCTCGCCGTCCAGCAGGATCTGGCCGCCGGCGACGCGGCCGTTGCCCGGCAGCAGACCGATCGCGGCCAGTGCCGTCGTCGACTTGCCGGAACCGGACTCGCCCACAATGGCGACCGTCTCGCCGGGCATGATGGTCAGGTGTGCGTTGCGCACGGCCGGGACTTCGCCGCTGCCGGTCTTGAACGTGATCGCGAGATCGCGGATTTCCAGCAGCGGCCGATCGTCCCGGGTTCCGGCCTCTTGAATGGTGACGCGGGAAGTTGTCATGTTTGCCTCCTTCATCGCTGACGGCTCTTCGGATCGAGGGCATCACGGAGGGCGTCGCCCAGCATGATGAAGCTCAAGACCGTGATGGACAGGGCTGTTGCCGGGTACAGCAACACAGCCGGGTTGGTGCGGATGGAGGACTGCGCGGCGGAGATGTCGTTACCCCAGGACATCACGGACCCGGGCATGCCGATTCCGAGGAACGACAGCGTGGCTTCCGCAACGATGAACACGCCGAGTTCCATCGTGGCGAGCACGATGATCGGGGCCAGCGCGTTCGGGAGGACATGGCGGATCAGCGAGCCCATCCGGGACACGCCCAGCGAGCGGGCCGCCGTGACGAAGTCCGCGTTGCGGACCTCGATGACCGCTCCGCGGGTGAGGCGGGCCATTTGCGGCCAGCCGAGCAGCACCAGCACCAGCACCACTGTCCAGACCCCGCGGTTTTCCCGCATCAGCGGAAGCTGGGTGATGACGAGCGCGCCCAGAATGATGGGCAGGGCGAAAAAGATGTCACCGAGGCGGGCGATGACGACGTCCACCCAGCCGCCGAAGAAGCCTGCGAGGGCGCCGAGCGTCACACCGATGATCGTCACGCAGATCACGGAGAAGACACCCACCATCAGCGAGGCCCGGGTGCCGTGGATGATGCGCGAGTAAATGTCGCAGCCCTGGAAAGTGAAGCCGAGCGGGTGCCCGGACGCGGGCGCCCCGTTGGAGTTCGCGAGCTCGCAGCCGTTGTCCGGTGCAACCTGGGTGAAGAGCCCCGGGAACACGGCCACGACGATGATCAGGGCGATCAGAACGCCGGAGATGATGAAGAGCGGACGACGGCGGAGCTTGCGCCACGCGTCCGCCCAGAGGCTCAGCGGGGCCTCGCCGGCTTTGACAGCATCCGTGGCGAGCAGCGGGGTCTCCTCGACCGGGGCAACGAAGTGCTCGATTTGGCGGTTACTTTTCATAGCGGATCCTCGGGTCAAGCCAGGCGTAGAGCAGATCGACCAACAGGTTGGCGGCGACAAAGACCAGCACCAGCACGCTGACGATGGCGACAACGGTGGGGCCTTCGCTTCGCAGGATCGCCTGGTACAGCTTTTGGCCAACACCGGGAACATTGAAAATGCCTTCGGTCACGATCGCGCCGCCCATCAGGGCGCCAAGGCTGGCGCCCAGATAGGTGATCACCGGGATCAGCGAGTTGCGCAGCACGTGGGTCAGCACAACCTTCGGCCGGGACAGGCCCTTGGCGGTTGCGGTGCGCACATAGTCGGCGTTCATGTTTTCGATCACGGACGCTCGGGTCAGGCGCAGCACATAGGCGAACGACACCAGCCCCAGCACCGTCGCGGGCAGCAGCAGTGTCCCCCAGTCGACGTTCGAACCGACCGTGGGTTTCGCCCAGCCGAGCTGCACACCGATCAACAGCTGCAGCATGAAGCCGAGGACGAAGGTCGGGATGGCGATCACGACGAGCGAGAGAACGAGGACCGTGCTGTCGAAGACGCCGCCCTTGCGCAGGCCTGCGACGAGGCCGAAGGCGACGCCGAAGACAGCCTGGATGACGAGGGCCTCCACGGCGAGCATGGCCGTGACGGGGAAGATGCGGGCCAGCGTGGCGGCGATCGGCTGGCCGGTGAAGTCGACGCCGAGGTTAAAGGTAAAGAGGTTCTTGAGGAAGAGCCCGTACTGGACCCAGAAGGGCTGGTCCAGGTTGTACTGCTGGCGGAGCTGGGCGATGACCGCTTCGCTTGGCGGGCGGTCTCCGAAGAGCGCCCGGATGGGGTCGCCCGGAAGGGCAAAGACCATGAAGTAGACGAGCAGGGTGGTTCCGAGGAAAACCGGAATGACCTGCAGCAGGCGCCGGAGGATGTACTGGATCACAGCATGGCCTCCCGTGCATTTGTGGAACTAAGGGGAATCATTGGACAGCTTTCCTGCCGTTTCAAGGCTGTGGGGGCCCGGCCAGGCCGGACCCCCACAGCTCAGTGATGTGGACGAGTTCCAAGAACTACTTGGCCGTGATGGCCCAGTACTGCAGAACGCCGTTCCAGCCAGCGTCAACGTTGCTGACGTTCTGGCTCCAGACAGCCTGGCGGGCGGAGTACCACAGCGGCAGGTTGGGAAGGTCCTCGAACAGGACCTCCTGGGCCTGGGTGAACTTCTTGTTGGCATCGTCCGTGGACTTGGCGGCCAGGCCTTCGCTGAGGAGCCTGTCGAACTCGGGGTTCGTATAGCCCTCGTAGTTGGCGCTGGAGCCGGTCTTCAGGAGCGGGCCCAGGAAGTTGTACAGCGACGGATAGTCAGCCTGCCAGCCGGCGCGGGTCAGCCCCGGCAGGTTCTGGGCGGTGCGCAGCGTCAGGATCTCAGCGAACTTGGCGAACGGCTGGCCTTCGGCCTTGATTCCCAGATTGTTCTTGAAGTTGTTGGCGACCGCGTCGATCCATTCCTTGTTGCCGCCGTCGGTGTTGTAGGCAAGCAGCAGGGTCTTGTCGGCGGGCCACGGGGTCATCGCGTCGGCCTGGGCCCAGAGGTCCTTGGCTTTGGCGGCGTCGAACTTGAGGACGTCGGAGCCGGCAACGTTGTCGTTGTAGCCGTCAACCGCCGGGGAGGTGAAGTCCTTGGCCGGAATACGGGTGCCGGAGAAGATGACCTTGGTGATTTCCTCGCGGTTGATTGCCATTGACAGGGCCTGACGGCGCAACTTGCCCGCGTCGCCCTGGAACTCCGGCAGGTAGCCCGGAATGTTCAGGGTGGAGTTGCCGGCGTACGGCTTGTTCAGGTGGTTCTCCGGGAAGTCCGAGGTGTAGGTCTTCAGCGCGTTCGTGGGGAGGACGTCCGTTACGTCCAGGTTGTTGGCCTGGATGTCCGTGTAGGCCGGTGCCGGGTCGGTGTAGAACTTGAAGGTCACGCCACCGTTCCTGGCTTCGCGGGGACCTTTGTAGTCAGCGTTCTTGACGAGTTCAATCTGGCTGTCGTGCTGCCAGGCGCCTTCCTTGGCCATCTTGTAAGGGCCGTTGCCGATCGGGTTTTCGCCGAACGCCTTCGGGTCCTTGATGGCGTCGGCGGGCAGGGGCATGAACGCCGAGTAGCCAAGGCGCAGCGGCCAGTCCGCTTCCGGCTGGGCCAGCTTGACCGTGATCGTGGAGTCGTCCGTCAGGACCAGGCCGGAAAGGGTCTGGGCGGTCGGGGCGGGAACTTCGGTTTCCTTGCCGTCCGCGCCTGTCTGCTTCGAGGTGGCGCTGACGGCGTCGTAGCCCTCGATTGATTCGAAGAAGCTGCTGTTGCCCTGGGCGTTGGTGCTCAGCGCGGTGAAGTTCCAGGCATCAACGAAGCTCTTGGCGGTGACTTCCTCGCCGTTCGTGAACTTGGTGCCCTTCTTGACCTTGATGGTGTAATTCTGGCCGTCGGGAGATTCCACAGACTCAGCAAGGGCGTTGACCGATTTGCCGCTTGGATCGTAGCTGCGCAGGCCCTCGAAGAGGAGCTCGACGACACGGCCGCCGTAAACCTCGTTGGTGTTGCCCGGCAGGAGCGGGTGCTGCGGCTCGTTGCTGTAGGCCGTGATGACTTTGTTGGGATCACCGGGAGCCTGGCTGGCGCCGTTCGAGGTGCTGCCACCGGCACCGCATCCGGTCAGGGCAAGAGCGGCGATAGCCAATATGCCCAGTGCTTTGGAAGTGCGCGAAAAACGCATTCCGCCTCCTATGGGTTGGGAGTTCGTATGGGAAAACTTGTGCTTCCCCGCAGGCTGGCACAGGGATTTTCCCTGTGACGTGGCCTACATGTGGAAGTAGCCTAGCCCCAAAAAGTCCGAATAGTGGAACCCTGTTGCCAAACCGTGACCCCCCAATATAGCGACCGCCGGAGTCGGCTGCACTGTATTGCAGGTCACACCTACTGGCTGGTAGCATACGTCTCTGCGGGCCTCCGGGTTATCCGGGGTTAACTGGCGGCAGTACGTGTTGATTTACTTCTGGGTCCACTCCCAGAAGTTCCACCAGACACCGGTCTGGGTCGGCATGTGCTTGACTCCGGTAATCCGATCGCTGTACGCGACGACGCCGACTGTCTGGAACAGCGGGAGGCCGTAGGCAGAATCCCAGAGCTTCCTGTCGATCTGCTGGATGAGGCCGTCCTGCTTGCTGCGGTCGGTCGTGGCAATGAGTTCGTCCATCAGCCTGTCGGCTTCCGGGTCGGTGTACCGGTTGAAGTTGGAGTCATTGCCCGCCTTGAAGACCTGCGGAACACCGGTGACGCCGACACCCGTGCTGATCCACCCGAAGATGGCGGCGTCATAGGTGCCCCCGCCGAGTGCCCTGCCCCAGTCGGAGGCGCCAAGGCCGCCGTCGACGATCCGGAAGCCTGCTTCGGCTGCTGACCCGCGGATCTGCGAGTACGCTTCGACGCGGTTGGGGTTGTCCCTGTTGTAGAGGATGCGCACCTCCGGAGTGGCTCCGTCCAGCAGCTTCTTTGCGGCGTCGATGTCCACGTCCTGGTAGGCGGACGAGCCGTTGTCCTTGACGGCGTCGGCGTACGGTGCCTGAGCTGGAAAGAACATCTGCGAGTCGAGCGGTGCAGCCTTCGGGTCGAGCTTTTTGACGAGCTTGTCGACGATGTCCTTGCGCGGCACCGTTTTCAGGAAGGCCTCGCGGACGTTCTTTTCGGCGAAAGGACCCGTGTAGTTCAGGTCGATGTGGTCGAATGCGAGCTGGTTGCCCACGTCCACCGTGACGCCCTGGCCTTGCAGTGCCGTGAGCTGGTCCACCGTATCGGCAGCAGGCTGCAGGGCGATGATATCGGCTTCGCCGTCCTTGAGCGCCTGCACCTGGGCCGCAGCGGAACCGATGGAGCGGACGGTGATTTCGTCCAGTCTGGGTTCCGGACCCCAGTTGTAGTCCTTGTTCCTGACCATGGTCAGGGACCGGTCCGGGTTGACGGCCTTGACGATGTACGGGCCGTTGGACAGGTACAGGATCGGGTCGGCCGGCAGGGTCGTGGTGTCGAAGCCGGTGTTCCACATCTCCGCCACTGCCCGGAGCCGGGCGTTGGCAGGCTCCGGCGCCCCGGCGTCACCGCGCGGTGTGTTCTTCAGGAGGTCAACGAAGTCGCCCACGTCGTTCAGCCCCGCCCTTGTGGCGAGGACGTGCGCCGGGATATCGACCCCGGGCCCGCCAATAGCGACCTCCCAGTCGGCGAAGGGCTTGGAGTACTTCAGGGTCATGGAGCGGTTGTCCGCGCCGAGTTCCGGAAAGTCGGTCAGGGCGACGCCGGTCGGGTCTCCGGCATAGGAGAAGTAGGACGTACCGGTACCGGCTTCCGGGTCGGCGTCGTCGTAGAACCCGGAGAAGGCGGCCCACTGCAACAGCAGGTCCGCCGCCGTGACCGGTGTTCCGTCCGACCACTTCACACCCTCGTTGATGGTGTACTTGACCGTCAGCGGGTTGTCCGAGGTCTTTTCCATCTTGCCGAACTTCTCGTTGCGCACGACGTTCAGCTTGTTATCGAGGTAAAAGAACCCCGAGTGGGTGGCGTAGCTGATTTTTGCGTTGATGTCGGTATTGCCTTCAGCGGTGTTGGGGTTGAACGTGTTGAAGGCGTTCACCTCGATGACCGTCGCCGACCCGTCCGACGCGACTGGCGCTGCAGCAAGAGTCGGGGCTGTGCCCTCGCTGTTCCCGGCGCAGGCGCCGAGCGCCAGGGCAACGGCTGCGGCCACACCCACTGCCCGGGCAGTCCGAACCCAGCGCATCCGGCCTCCTTGTTTCCGCGGTGTGGACGATACCGGGTCCGGCGACACCGGACAGGGGTCCCCCTCCCCCGGCAGCAGGTGAGCTTGTCTCATATGGGATGAAGCGTAAACCCGCGCGCCCGGGAAAGCTGACTCCTTGTAATGTTTGTTAGCGAGTTGCAACACTTCGGGGCAGGACCGTCCCGAGTAAATCGACAAGAACCTGGCCGGTCGGGAAGCGGGCGATAAAAGCGACGGAATAAGAAAGCTCCCGTTGGGAGCATCCGGATTGTCGAGTTAATTCCTCATTACTTGCGGATGGGGGAAGCAGAATCGATTCAGCCGGATGTCCGGAACTTCACGCTGGCGCGGTGAAGAAGGCTTGGATGTCGAGGTTGATGAAGGCGCTGTCGACGTTTGCTACGGCTCGTGAGATGCCGTGCTGGATGATACCGGGAAAGGTGATGCCGATGGAAGATTGCACCGGCCGGTTGTGTTCAGCTTCCAGTTCGTCCGCGAGTTGAGCGACGGCATCGCCGATGTCGTGGGGTGTGGCTGGTCGGGGTGTGGGTAGTCGGAGCGTGTTGCCTTGAATTCGGACCGCATCGAGATCCACGATGCCGCCTTTGATTCCCGTGCCGCCGATGTCGATGCTGATGTAGTGGCCGGTGGTGGCGGTGTCGGTGGTCATGCGGTCCTTCTCTTCGGTGGGACCGAAGTGGGCGGCAGTTTCGGTACTGCCGCCCACTTCGGTTCTAGCTGGTATCTACTTTGGTTTGGTTATGGGGTTGCCCGGTAGGCGTTCCAGCTGTCCCAGTTCTCGCCGTCGAACCCGATCCTTCCGAGCTGGTAATAGCCCAGTTGTTGGCATCCTTTTCGATTACTTCGCCGCCGACTGTGTAGTTCTCCAGTGCGAGGCCGTTGCCCTGCGGTACTTCGTTGCCGACGGTGACCCTTTCACCGGCAAGATTGGTTTACCGCTTGAGGTGGTTGACCTGGGGCTCAGATATACACCGGCTCCAATCGCTTCGAGTGCCCGTTGAAGGATCGGTGATTCACACGTAACCGCTTGACGGCTTATATAGGCCCGGTTTCCTAATTTAGTTGTGCTGCTCCCGGATGAGCCCGAAGGGCACTGCCGGGTGTGCGGACGATGTAGCGGCCGGGGCCGGTTCGGGTGATCATGATCCCTGTCTCGTGGCGGGTGGCCGCGGCTCTTACGGTTTCAACTGCGTCGGTTATGGCCTGGTCTACCCGTGAGGCGGCGTCAACGCTTATTTCGACCATTCCCGGTGATGGTTGGGTTTGTGTTGTTGTTGTCACTGGGGTCTCGCATCTGGGGGAAGTAGTTATTAGAGCTGTTGAGTTAGGGGTGGTGCGGGGGAAGGTGAAGGTTCTGGCGTTGCCAGGTGCCCCTACCTTCCCCCGCGCCCGCTTTTGCAGGGCCAACCGCCCGTCGACTAGTGCAAAGGTGCGCTGATCTGTGCTTACAAGGTGGCTGGCGTGACTGTGATGCCGTGGCCGTGACTGAAGGATGGGTTTTCGGTGTCGAAGGGGACGTCTTCCCGTGAAATTTCGATTGCTGTCATGCTGCTTGGTAGATCGAACGGCAGCTTGCCGGTGAACGGAGTCCGTCCACGAAGCGCGTCGGCTAAGACTTGGTCGCTCGCGCCGAATTCGCCGATGAGGCCGGCGAGGTGTGGAAGGAGCTCCGTTACCACCGCCGGGCGCTCGAGGTAGATCGCTGCGATTGTCGGGGCCTGTGCTGCGAGTTCAGCGATGTGTTTTACGGTGTCTTGCGGGAAGTCGAGCTGGCCGCGGTGGAAGAAGTCCCCGAGTGCGTTATCGGGGTCGGGCTGCCACGGTGCGTCGAGGCGAACCAGGTTGACCTCCGCATGGGCAGGGGTTCCGACAATTTCGAGGTCGTGCTCAACAGTGGACCAGTCGATGCCCTCGGAGTACACCCGTGTGCCGGCGCGCAGCGGCATGGTGTCGCCGTTTTTGAGCAGCGTCAGTGATGCTGCCTGCGCGTAGTTTCCACGAGCCCTAAACTCGGGGTTCGTCCCAATCTCGTGGGCGTGCTCAACGTCTACGTAGCGGTTCTCGAACAGGCCTAGCGTGAACTTTTCGCGCAGCAGCCGCGCGACCGATCGGTTTACCTGTGTCTCGTCGAGCTGACCGTCGCGGACGGCTTGGAGAACACGCCAGGTGCAGCTGTCACCACCGAACTGGTCAACTCCGGCGCCGATGCCGATGACCAGGCGTTCGGTCGGCGTGAGGTCTTCCAATCCGTACCCATTGGGGCCGAAGGTTAGGCCGGCGTGGATAGTGGGTTCAAGGAGGAACCAGTCGCTGAGGACAATGCCTTCGAAGCGGTACTTTCCGCGGAGTAGATCACGGATAACGGGCTCGTTGAAGGCGAAGCCGCGCTCCTGCCAGTCTGTTCCTACGGGCATACCGTAGTACGGCATGATTTGTGTGACTCCGGCTTCAAATGCGGCCTCGAAGGGGCGCAGGTGAAGTTGTTGCTGCCCACCCGGGTAGACCTGCTCGGGGAAGCGTTTGTCGTGGGCGTCGTCACCGCGAAGTTGGGGGCCGGCGCCCGGGAAGTGCTTGACGACCGCGGCTACACTTTCGGGTCCGAGGGTGTTGCTGCCGCGCAGTCCCCGGATGAACGCCGCGGTGAGACGGGAGACCATGTCGACATCTTCACCGAAGGTTCCGAACCCTCGTGACCAGCGTGGTTCTGAGTATAGGTCTGCCATCGGGCCGAGGTAGACGCGGATCCCCATCGCGAGTTGCTCCTGGCGGAGTGTGTCGCCGTATTGGTAGGCAAGGTCGGTGTCTCCAATTGCAGCGAGGCCGGTGTGCTCGGGCCAGCGGGACAGTTCGTCGGTGCTCTGCCCGGTGAATGGGGTGCTGCGGAACCCGCTGCGCGGGTCCGTGGAGAACGTGATGGGGATGCCCAGGCGTGTATCCGCCGCGAGTCCCTGTAGTTCGTTCGTCCATTCAGCTATCTCTGCGGCCTTGGTGCCGTTGAGGACGTGGAGATGATTCAGGAGCTTGTCCTGCACGGAGGCGCGGGCGTCGGCGCGGGCTTCTTCGTCGCTGTAGCCCTCTTCCGGTAGCCGTGTGACGGGCTGGAAGAGCAGTCCTGCTTTTTCTTCCAGCATCATGCGCGGAAGGAGGTCGTTCACCCGCTGCTCGGCGGTGAGTGAGGGATTGAGGTAGTCAGGTTGGCTCATGGATTTCTTTCTGGTTACCGTGCCGCGCGGATTTTGAACAGCACGGGGATGCAGGTGAGGCTGAGGATGCCGCCGACGATGTACAGCAGCAGGTAGTTCGGGTCGTCACCGGAGCCGAGGAGGAGCGGTGCGGCGAACGGGACCAGGGAGAACGGGAGGGTGAAGGCGATGTTCACAATGCCGAGGTCCCTCCCGACCGTGGACGTGTCTTTGAGTGTTGCTACGGCGAAGGCGATATAGATGCCGAAGAGGATGCCGGCGGCAAGACCAGCTCCCAGCGTCTGCCCGATGATGAACATCGTGGCGTCCTGTGCGAGAACGATCACGCCCATCCCGGTGGCCATGAGGACAGCAGCGAGGATGAAGAGTGGTTTGCGCCGCCCGGTCTTGTCGCTGATCCAGCCAGCCAAGGGGGCAACGAGTAGCGCGACGAGGCCGCTGAGCAGGAAGGTGACGAAGAGAGTCCCTGGCAGGTCAGCCTCGGCGATCTTGACCTGGTCCTGCAGGTAGTACACCGCGTATGTTGCGATGACGCCCAGGCCAAGATTGATTAGGAAGAACGCGAGCAGGAACCAGGCAAAGTCCGGGGATTTGCGCGGGTTGATGTAGAAGCTGCCGGCGAACTCCCTGAGGGTGAACGGGGTGCGTTCGCCTGCCGCCGGCTTGTCGTCCTTCATCAGGGCAACCAGGGCGAACCCGAAGACGATGGCGATGGCTACCGGGAGCCCGATTTGCGCGAGGATACTTGTGGGGAACGCCTGGATGAAGAAAATTCCCACCACGGTGGACGCGGCGGCGGCCGTGCCGGAGAGCGCGCCGACGAGGCCGTGCTGGGATTCGGGGATTCGGTCGGCAACGATGGCGAGCGTCGCTGCGATTGCGGCGTTGATGAAAGCCTGCATGAGAACCCATCCGAGGATCAACATCGGTATTGAATCGCTCAGGCCGATAACCGCGGCACCGACGGTCGTACCGGCGAGGCCGACCACAATCCACGGGCGGCGGCGGCCGAACCTGCTCCTGGTGCGGTCGCTCAGCCGGCCGAAGAAGGGATTGGCGAGTACCGCAACCAGCGTCCCAATGCCGGCGACCAGGGAGTACGTCGTGGTCTTGTTTGCGGGATCGAGCTCGGCAATGCGCAGTGCCACCGTAACAGTGGCCGGGAGGTTGATCGCCATCCAGATGCCGAACATCGCCAGCGCATATACGCCGATGAACAGTGCCCCGACGCGGGGGAGTGGTTTGGGAGCGGGGGATGCCGCCCCCTCAAAGGTTGTTGCGAGCGGGGATACCGAATCGGGAGGGGTTGCAGTCACAGGGAAGACGTCCTTGGCTTGTCTAACTAAAACGTTACCGGTATCGTTACCGGTACTGGTGTTGCTAAGGTAAACCCGCAGTCCCCAAAATGTCAACGCTCGCTGTAGGAGGTGCAGGATGACACGTCGAGTAACGCTCATGGATGTCTCAAAACAGGCTGGAGTCGGCGTGGCAACCGTGTCACGGGCCCTGGCGGCAGAACCACACCGGGATGTCAGCCCTGCGACCCGCGAACGCATCCGCAGGATCGCCGATGATCTTGGCTATCGGCCCTCACTCGCGGCCAGGGCATTACGGACCGGCGAATACCGGGCTCTGAGCGTCATCGTTCCGGACTTCGAATGGGGCTGGTGGGAGCCGGTAGTCCGTAGCGCGTACAACGCCGCCGAAGAGCATGGCTACCACCTTCTCGTGCATCCGGTTGGCGAACGCAGGGACGGAGCTGCCGGTACTATCTCGGCACTGGGAAACGTGCCCACAGATGGAGTGATAGTTCTCGGATTCAGCGCGAGCCGGGAAGTGCAAAACGCCGCCGGCGCCCTTCGTCTACCAGTCGTATCCGTAGACGACACGGCGGCTAAGCCGATTCTCCCGACCGTATCGGTAGACAATCGAGCAGGTGGTCGGATGGCAACCGAACACCTGCTCTCCCAAGGCCGGCATAGGCTCGCATATGTCGGAAACACATGGGCGGGTAACTTCGTTGATCAGCGCATTCAAGGATTTAGAGACTCCCACGAATCCGCGGGTATTGAAGTCGATGAGCGGCTAATCCTTAGGTGTGAGAACCCATGGGACGATCCACCGTTCACCTTCAAGGAGCTCGACGAACTCCTCGCAGACGGCATGCGCATCGACGGGATGTTCTGCGAGTACGACCGGATGGCAGGTCCTGCATTAAGGTCACTACGCAGAGCCGGATTGACGGTGCCGGGCGACGTTGCCGTGGTCGGCTACGACGACGAGGAATCGGCTAAACTCACGGATCCACCGCTGACCACCATCCGGCAGCCCTATGAAGAACTCGGTGCTCTCGCGGTATCACTCGCGATTCAAGCCCAGACCCGGCCCCTGGCCGCAGAGCGCCAAACGATCGTCCCCACTCTTCGTAAACGACAGTCTGCATAGATCGCCCAGCACCTCCTCATCACCAAGGGAATCACCCAATGAACAAGACCACCAAGGGGTGGTTGCTTCTGGCTGCCGCAATCCTGGCAGAAGTGACTGGATCACTGTCCCTCAAGGGTGCGCTCGAACACTCTGCCCTGTACGTCGTAGTAGCCGCTGGCTACCTCGGCGCATTCGCCCTGCTCGCCGTCGTGCTCCGTGCCGGCATGGCGCTCGGTGTCGCCTACGGCATCTGGGGGGCAAGCGGCGTCGCGCTTACCGCGATCGGCTCGCTCGTCATCTTCGGTGAGCCGCTCACTTTCCTTATGGGTATCGGCATCGTCGTCATCATCGCCGGGGTCCTATGCGTCGAACTCGGAGCTCAAGCCGCACACAAGAAAGCCGAGTCCGCATAATGGCCTACCTGTTCCTCACCGGCGCAATCATCTTCGAAGTCGCCGGCACCGTTAGCCTTCGCCTCGCTGTCGACAACAAACGCTGGTATGGCGCCGTCGCCGTCGGCTACCTCGTCGCCTTCATGATGCTCACCCTCACCCTCTCCAACGGTCTTCCCCTGGGCGTGTCCTACGGTATCTGGGCAGCTGCAGGCGTCGCCCTCACGGCCATCATCTCCAAATTCCTGTTCAAAGAACCCCTCACCTGGCTAATGGGCCTTGGAATAATCCTCGTAATCGGCGGCGTCCTGCTCGTCGAGCTCGGCGCAGCTCACTAACAGGACCCCCGCACAAGCCAGCCGGTAGCAGCCAGACCGGGACAGATCACTGATGAACCTACGCCCGATGAAGGATCGTTAACGGGGCACCACGGGTGACATTTAACGCTGCGAAAACGCGGCCACTTATCGCTGTGATCCACATCGGTGGGCAAAGAACACGCCCGGCATTTCGCCCGGAAGATCGACGCTCAGAAGTGGCTGAACGAAGTAACCACCGCGGTCGTCACCGGCACGTACGTGGGCCCAAAGGCTGGAACGATTACTCTCCCCGCTTTCTTCGAGGACTGGTCAAAACGCCAGATATGGGCGGCTGGGACTGCCAAGGCCATGAGCCTTGCAGTGCGTTCCTGCACTTTTGCCAACGTCGAGTTCCGCAACCTGAAGCGCTCCCATGTGGAGACATGGGTCAAGAAGATGAGTCAGGACGGCTTGGCTGCCGGGACGATCAAAACCCGACTGAACAACGTGCGGTCCGTGCTTCATGGTGCCCGCAACGACAGGTGCCTTGCCGCAGACCCTGCTGAGGGGGTCTCCCTGCCCCGTGGACGCAAGGCCGAGCACGCAATGCTCATACCCTCCCCCTCCGATGTTGGGAAGCTTCTGGAGGCCTCTGACGATTGGTTCAGGCCCTTCGTAGCCATGTGCGCTTTCGCCGGGCTGAGGCTGGGCGAGGCTGCCGCGGTGCAGCTTTCCGACATCGATTTCCTGCACCGGACCCTCAACGTTCAGAGGCAAGTTCAACGCGCTGGCGCGGGCCAGGTGTCCATCACTCCTCCGAAGTACGGTTCGGAGCGTCTTGTGCATATCCCTGATGCCCTGGTGCAGATGCTCGCCCAGCACGTCGAGCACGTCGGGGTTCACAGCGTTCACCAGTGGCTTTTCATCGGGGACGGCGGCCTGCCTCCCCATCAGAACACTTCCGGCTACTGGTGGCGGAAGACCGTCAAGGCTGCGGGGCTCTCAGACGTCAAGCTGCATGACCTGAGGCACTTCTACGCTTCGGGCCTGATCGCTGCCGGATGCGATGTTGTGACCGTGCAAAGGGCACTGGGCCATGCCAAGGCCACCACCACCCTGAACACGTATTCGCACCTTTGGCCGACGGCGGAAGACCGCACAAGGTCCGCTGCCGGGGCCATGATGAACGAAGCTCTCGGGATTTCTGCGGACTCCCTGCGGACTGGCGGGGCCTGATCCCTTTGTTTGTAAGGGAAAACGGGCGATATCAGACGTTGAAGCGGAACTCCACCACGTCGCCGTCGGCCATGACATATTCCTTGCCTTCGATCCGGACCTTGCCCCGGGCCTTGGCCTCTGCCATGGAGCCCGCTTCGAGCAGATCCTCGAAGGAGACGACCTCCGCCTTGATGAAGCCGCGCTGGAAATCGGAGTGGATTACACCGGCGGCCTGCGGGGCGGTGTCCCCCCGGTGGATGGTCCACGCCCGGGTTTCCTTGGGTCCTGCCGTGAGGTAGGTCTGGAGCCCCAGGGTGTGGAATCCGACGCGTGCCAGCTGGTCGAGGCCGGATTCGTCCTGGCCGTTCATTTCCAGCATCTCGCGGGCTTCTTCCTCGTCCAGTTCGACGAGGTCGGATTCGAGCTTGGCGTCCAGGAAGATGGCGTCCGCCGGGGCAACCATGGCCCGCAGTTCTTCCTGTTTTTCCGGGCTGCCGAGGATTCCCTCGTCGGCGTTGAAGACATAGATGAAGGGCTTGGCCGTCAGGAGGCTGAGCTCCTTGAGGTGCTCCATCTCCAGCTTGTCGCTCTTGACCGATGCAAAGATGGTGTCACCGCGCTCCAGTACCGCCTGGGCCGCCTTGATGGCAGCGAGCTCGGCAGCTTCACGCTTCTTGATCTTGACTTCTTTTTCGATCCGGGGGATGGCGTTTTCGATGGTCTGCAGGTCGGCCAGGATCAGCTCGGTGTTGATGGTCTCCATGTCCGAGCGGGGGTCGACCTTGCCGTCAACGTGGATGACGTCGGGGTCATCGAACACACGGACAACCTGGGCGATGGCCTCGGCCTCACGGATGTTGGCGAGGAACTTGTTTCCCAGGCCTTCGCCCTCCGACGCGCCTTTGACGATCCCGGCGATGTCCACGAAGGACACGGGAGCGGGCAGCAGCCGGGCGGAGCCGAAGATCCCGGCGAGCTTTTCCAGCCTGGGGTCGGGCAGGTTCACGACACCGATGTTGGGTTCGATCGTCGCGAACGGGTAGTTCGCTGCGAGCACCTGGTTGCGGGTCAGTGCGTTGAAAAGAGTTGATTTGCCGACGTTGGGCAGTCCGACGATGCCAATAGTAAGAGCCACGAGCATATATTCTACCCGCTGCGGCCGGGGAGCTTCGCGGGATCCCTTTGCCTCGGTGCGTGCCCGTGCCGTGCGTCGGGCCGAAAACTGTCAGAGGGGCATGCCACAGTGAAGCTATGGATGCTTTTGCACTGATTCTCGCCCTGCTCATGCTTCTCGTGGGCGCCGTTGCCGGCGCCGCGGCAGCCTATGTGTTCCTCCGCCGCCGTTACCAGGCCGTCGAACAGGACTTCGACGACGTCTCGGCCCGGCTCTCCGAGGTCAACGCCCGGTTTGCCGCGGCCGACGCCGAGCGGCGCCTCCTCGCGGCACAGAACCGGGAGCTCGGCGAATCCAGGACGCAGGACGGCAGTGTGCTGCGCGCACTGGCGCCGGTGGCGGAGAAGCTCACGGCGGTCCAGCAGCAGGTTTCCCTGCTGGAGCGGGACCGGCTGGAGCAGTACGGCCAGCTGGCCCAGCAGTTGCAGGAAGCACGGCTCTCCGACGAGCAGTTGTTGCGCTCGACGCACGCCCTGGAGTCGGCGTTGAGATCCAACAGCGCCCGGGGCCAGTGGGGCGAGGTCCAGTTGCGCCGCGTCGTGGAAGCGGCCGGGATGCTGCGGCATGTCGATTTCCACGAACAGCTGCACAGCGCCGCGACGGATAACAGCGTCCGGCCCGACCTCGTCGTGCAGCTTCCCGGGGCGAAGCAGCTTGTGGTGGACGCGAAGGTTCCGCTCGCGGCCTACCTGGAGGCCCAGGAGCTCGGTGCCGCCGCCGGACAGCGCACGCCGCCGCACGGGCCCAACGGTCAGCAGGTCCTGCTCTTGGCCCACGCGAAGGCCCTCAAGGTCCATGTGGACGCGCTGAGCAACAAGAAGTACTGGGACATCCCGGGCAACTCCCCGGAGCTGGTGGTGTGCTTCCTGCCGGCGGAATCGATCCTGGCGGCTGCCCTCTCGGCCGACCCGGCCCTGCTGGACTATGCACTGTCGAAGAACGTGGTGCTCGCCTCGCCCGGAACCCTGCTGGCGGTCCTGAAGTCGGTCGCGTTCACCTGGCGCCAGGACGTGCTGACGGACAGCGCCCGGGAGCTCTTCGAGCTCGCCCACCAGCTCTATGAGCGGATGGGAACGCTCGGTGAGAATGTCACCAAACTGGGAACGTCGCTGAAGACCTCGGTAGACCGCTACAACTCCATGATTGGCACCTTGGAGGCCCGGGTCCTGCCGACGGCCAGGAAGCTTAATTCCCTCGACGCCGCGGGGCTCACCACGCCGGTTTCGATCGAGGTCACGCCCCGGTCGGTGGCGGCCCCGGAACTGCAGTCAGAGCACGATGCCGCGGAGTCCGCCGCTTAGGAGTTCTCTGCCTGGCGGGAGCCACGGCCGCCGAGGGCACGGGTAACGTCGCCGGCCTGCTTGAGGGTGGCCCGGAGCTCCTTCGGCAGGGAGAAGAGCAGGTCTTCCTCGGCCGTGACAACTTCCTCCACTGAGCCGTAGCCGTAGTCGGCCAGCAGCCGCAGCACGTCCTTGACCAGGACTTCCGGAACGGACGCGCCCGAGGTCACGCCCACGGTGGCAACGCCCTCGAACCAGGCCTCGTCCACCTCGTTGGCGAAGTCGACGCGGTAGGAGGTCTTCGCACCGTACTCCAGCGCGACTTCCACCAGCCGGACCGAATTCGAAGAGTTGGCGGAACCGACCACAATCACGAGGTCGGCCTGGGGCGAGATCTTCTTGATGGCCACCTGGCGGTTTGTGGTCGCGTAGCAGATGTCGTCGCTGGGCGGATCCTGCAGGGTGGGAAAGCGTTCCTTCAGGAGCCGCACGGTCTCCATGGTCTCGTCCACGCTGAGTGTGGTCTGCGAGAGCCAGATGACCTTTTCGGGGTCCCGCACCGTGACCTTGTCCACTTCGTGCGGGCCGTTGATGATCTGGATGTGCTCGGGCGCTTCACCGGCGGTGCCTTCGACTTCCTCATGGCCGTCGTGGCCGATCAACAGGATGTCGAAGTCGTCCTTCGCGAAGCGGACCGCTTCTTTGTGCACCTTGGTCACGAGGGGGCAGGTCGCATCGATGGTCCGCAGGCCCCGGTCCTCGGCGGACTGGACCACGGCCGGTGAGACGCCATGGGCGGAGAAGATCACCAGGGCACCCTCGGGGACCTCGTCGGTCTCGTCCACGAAGATGGCGCCCTTTTCTTCGAGGGAGCTGACCACGTGCACATTGTGCACGATCTGCTTGCGCACGTAGACGGGAGGCCCGTAGTGCTCAAGGGCTTTTTCCACCGCGATGACAGCCCGGTCCACCCCGGCACAGTAGCCGCGCGGGGCTGCAAGCAGCACCCTCTTCGGCCCGGAGACAGGGGCCGCCGCCAGAACGTCTTCCGGTGTGCGCCGCCGGCGCGGAACGGTTGGCATCGGAATGGAAACAGCGGTGGAAGTCATCCCTCAATGCTACCGGTGATGACTGCCCTCCCGGTTTTGGCCCAGACCCCGTACCAGAGTTGTTCAGCGTGGCCCAGCTTGTTCAGCCCGGACCTGCGGTGTCCGGCCCGGACCGGACTGACTTCAGGGCCGGCGGCGTCCGCCGACGGCCCTGAGCACGATCCCGAGTGCCAGCAGTACGGCTCCGGCCACCGCGGCAGCCAGGGTCCACTGGCCGAAACCGGAGGTGGAGGCCGCGACAAATTCCCGCTTGAAGATCTCCGCCATGGCATTGCCGCTGGAGGTCCGCTCCACCGCCCGGCCGACCGCATCCGCCGCCAGCGTCCAGACCCCTGACAGGAGCAGCGCACCGGCGCCGGCACCGGCCAGCACTGTCCACCGTCGGCGCGCGGCAACAAAGGCCAGGACGAACGCGATGGCGGATCCCACCGCCACTGCGTACCCCATCGGCGCGTAGGCGGAGACCTGTTCAATGACCTGGCGCTGGCTGGGCTGACCGATGGTGATCAGCACCTGGGCCGGACTTTCCAGCGGGAGGCTCGTGGCCTCAGCCACGCGCTTCGCTACGAGCCCGACGAGCGGTGCAACGTCCAGGGTAAGGGAGCTGACCCCTTGCATCTCTGCGGGCAAGGAGTTCGGATCGGCGAAACTGAGCCGATGGCTCTTGCGGAGGGTTTCCGTCCAGGCTTCGGAGTAGCCTGGCAGTCCGGTCAGTGACTGGGCCGCGTCCTCGAGGACCGGACGGATCAATTCGACGACGGACTCGGGGACCTGGTCCGGGCTGAAGCTGTTCACGGCGGCGGCGGCCAGCCGCTGCTGGAAGGCAGGGTCCTTGCCAAGCGGTGCGGTCAACGTGACGAAGCCGTCTTCCTGGACAATGTTCCGGTCCACCCACATGGCAGGGACGGCGACGGCAGCCATCGCAAGCCCGATGAGTACTGCTACGGCCGAGACGAAAGTACGCAAGAGAGTGTCCTAGGAAGTCGTGGGGGTAGTGCCATCCTACGGGGGCCGCGGCGGCGAGGAACAAAGCCGGCAATGGCGAGGAACAAAGCCGGCAATATCGTCGCGCCCCCGTGGTAGAGCTATGGATAGAGTTGAACCCGACCACGCTCCGCCCTACACAGACCAGCCCTGCACAGACCAGCCCTGCACACACCAGCACGCAAGGACCAGCACGCACATGAACACCGCCCGCCCCGCCTCGGGGTACACGCATGTCTGAAGACGTCACCGCGGCCTCGACGGTCCCGGCCACGGCTGCGGAAACCAGCCCGGATAACCCCTGGCCGTTGCAGCTGTTGTCCCAGAAACTGAAGATGCACATTGACCGGGCTCCGTCCGCCTGGGTCGAGGGCCAGGTCATCGAGCTGAACCGGCGCGGCACCAACGCGTACCTGACGCTGCGCGACATCAACGCGGAGATCTCCCTCCCGGCATCCGTCTGGACCAACGTGCTGGACCGCCAGGTGTCGACGCTGGAACGCGGCTCCCGGGTGGTGGCCCTGATCAAGGCCGAGTTCTGGCTGAAGACGGGCCGCCTGAACATGTCGGTGAAGGACATCAGGCCGGTGGGGCTCGGTGACCTGCTGGCCCGGATCGAGCGGCTGCGGCACGCCCTGGCGGCGGAGGGCCTGTTCTCCGACGCCCGCAAGATGCGCCTGCCCCTGCTCCCCCACCGGATCGGGCTGATCACCGGCCGGGATTCGGACGCCAAGAAAGACGTGCTCCGCAACGCGGCCCTGCGCTGGCCTGCGGTCGAATTCGAGATCCGCGAAGTGGCGGTGCAGGGCAACACCGCCGTCGCCCAGGTCATCGGCGCGCTGCGTGAACTGGACGCGCGCGCGGATGTTGACGTGATCGTCATCGCCCGCGGTGGAGGCTCCCTGGAGGATCTGCTCCCGTTCAGCAGCGAGGAACTCATCCGTGCCGTGGCGGGTGCCGTGACGCCGGTGGTGAGCGCGATCGGACACGAGGCGGACCGCCCGATCCTCGATGACGTGGCCGACCTCCGCGCCTCGACCCCCACCGACGCCGCCAAACGGATCGTGCCGGACGTGGTGGAAGAACTCGCCCGGGTCCGGCAGGCGCGGGAGCAGCTCCGCCGTGGCGCCACCCGGCTGGTGGAGCGGGAAACAGACCGGCTGTCGTCGTTGCGCTCACGCCCGGTGCTGGCCTCGCCCGAGGTCATGGTCATGACCCGGCACGACGACGTCGAACGGCTCAAGAGCCGCTCGCACTCGGCAATCACGACGGCGGTGACGAGGGCCGCCGACCAGCTGGTCCACCTCAAAGCCCAGGTGCTGGCCCTGTCCCCGCAGAAGACCCTGGACCGCGGCTATGCCGTGGTGCAGCTCGCCAGCGGCCAGGCGGCGCCCGGCGCCCGGCGGGAAGTGGTCCGGCACCCCTCGCAGGCTCCCGCCGGCGCCGAGCTGACTGTCCGGGTGGCCGGCGGCAGATTCACCGCACAGTCCACCGGCGGCCACGTGCCCGCCGACGACTGACCCCTGCAACCCGACGGGCCATCCGGCTCCGCGGCAAACAACTGACACAGCATTCCCACGGACCGAGCAAGGAGCATCACATGGCAGCAGAGACCACCGGCACGAGCAGTCCGAATGCGGACATCGACAGCCTTAGCTACGAGGACGCCCGCGAACAACTGGTCGGTGTGGTGAGCCGGCTGGAGGCCGGAGGCGCGAGCCTGGAGGAATCACTCGCGCTGTGGGAGCGGGGCGAGGCGCTGGCCAAGCGCTGCGAGGAGTGGCTTGAGGGTGCCCGCAAGCGCCTGGCCACCGCCAGGGAGCAGGCCGGCCAGAAGGACCAGGCCGGCCAGAAGTAGGGCTGTCCCCCATTGCAGGCGGTCCCGGCTCAGGACCGTTCGAGCAGATCCCGCTCCATGGCAACTTCCAGCTCGGGCACCGGCCACTTGAGATGCAACCCCTCCAGCGCGTCCAGCAGCAGCTGCTGGACGGCGATCCGGGCGTACCACTTCTTGTTCGCCGGCACGACATGCCAGGGCGCGACGTCGGTGTGCGTCTTTTCAATGGCCTTCTGATAGGCGTCCATGTAGTCGCTCCAGAAGGGCCGTTCTTTCACGTCGTTGCCGCTGTATTTCCAAAGTTTGGTCTCGTCGTCGAGCCGGGCCAGCAGCCGTTCCTTCTGTTCGTCGCGGCTGATGTGGAGCATGACCTTGACGATCTTGGTCCCGGCGTTCGTCTGCCTGGTTTCGAATTCGTTGATGGCGGTGTAACGGCGTTCGAGTTCTTCCGGACTGGCCCAGCGGTGCACCCGGTGGATCAGGACGTCCTCGTAGTGCGACCGGTCGAAGACACCGACCATCCCTGCGGCCGGAACCGCCTTCTCGATCCGCCAGAGGAAGTCGTAGGACTTCTCCTTCGGCGTGGGCGCCTTGAAGGATTTCAGCTGGACTCCCTGTGGGTTCATCGTCCCCATGACGTGGTTGACGATGCCTCCCTTGCCCGCGGTGTCCATCGCCTGCAGGATCAACAGGATCCGCTTGGTCCCGCCGAACCGGGACTCGGCGAACAGCTGCTCCTGGAGCATGGTCAGCCTGCCGTCCAGGTGCGCCAGGAGCGCCTCGCCGTCGGACTTGGCACCCGGATAGCCCGGGGTGGAATCCGGATCGGAGTCCTGGAGCCTGAACCCTTTTCCGGCAATCAGCGTTTCCGAGGGACGCTTCTCGAAAGTCACACCGTCTGTCATGGAAGCCTCTTCCGTCCGGGCAGCCTGTACGCGGGAAGGTCGCCCGGCTGCGCTGCTGCCCTTAGGCTAGTTCCCCTTGTACCTGCTCAGGAAGTCCGCCATGCGGCCAATCGCCTCTTCGATGTCCTTGACGAGCGGTAGCGTGACCATGCGGAAGTGGTCCGGGCGGACCCAGTTGAACGCGCGGCCGTGGGAAACCAGGATCCTCTGCTCGCGGAGCAGGTCCAGCACGAATTTCTCGTCGTCCCGGATATGGTAGACCTCCGGGTCCAGCCGCGGGAAGAGGTACAGCGCGCCCCGGGCTTGCTGGGTGCTGACCCCGGGGATGGCGTTGAGCAGGTCGTACGCCTTGTTCCGCTGCTCCAGGAGCCGTCCCCCGGGCAGAATGAGGTCATTGATGCTCTGGTATCCGCCGAGGGCGGTCTGGATGGCGTGCTGTGCCGGCACGTTGGCGCACAGGCGCATGTTGGCCAGCAGGCTGATGCCTTCCAGATAATCGGCGGCGTCATGCTTAGGGCCGGAAATGGCCATCCAGCCAGCCCGGTAGCCGCAGACCCGGTAGGCCTTGGACAGGCCGCTGAACGTCAAGCACAGGACGTCGTCGCCGGTGAGGCTGGCCATGTTAACGTGGACGGCGTCCTCGTAGAGGATCTTCTCGTAGATTTCGTCGGCGAAGAGGACCAGGCCGTGCTTCTCGGCGAGGGCAACGATCTTCTTGAGCGTCTCCTCCGGATACACGGCACCGGTGGGGTTGTTGGGATTGATCACCACGATGCCCTTGGTCCGGGGCGTGATCTTGGCTTCCATATCCTCCAGGTCAGGCTGCCAGCCGGATTCCTCGTCGCACAGGTAGTGCACGGGACGGCCACTGGCGAGGGCCACGGACGCGGTCCACAGCGGGTAGTCCGGGGTCGGGATGAGGACCTCGTCGCCGTCGTTCAGCAGGGCCATCAGCGACATGGTGATGAGTTCGCTGACGCCGTTGCCCAGGTAGATGTCATCGACATGGATGTTCTGGATCCCGCGCGTCTGGTAGTACTGCGAGACGGCGGTGCGGGCGGAGAAGATGCCGCGGGAATCGCTGTAGCCCTGCGCGTGCGGCAGGTGGCGGATCATGTCCACCAGGATGGCGTCCGGCGCTTCAAACCCGAACGGGGCGGGGTTTCCGATGTTCAGTTTGAGGATCCGGTGACCCTCCGCCTCCATCTGCTGGGCGGCCTGAAGGATCGGTCCACGGATGTCGTAAAGGACATTATGAAGCTTGGTGGACTGCTTGAATTCTGCCATTCATCAAATATGCCATATGGGGGATGTACTTCCCGTGAGACTTGCCTCACAGGCGGGTGAGGCCGTCACCGGCACAGGAACGACGGCCGCCGCCGCACCCTTGAGCAACAGGGTGGGTGCGGCGGCCGCCGTCGTACGCCAGAAAGCGAAGGCCGGGCGCCTTACTTGACCAGGCCCTTGTCCTTGAGCCATCCGGCCGCGGCGTCCTTGGGGTTCTGCTTCTGGCTGCCGCTGACGGCGCGGTTGAGGTTGATCAGGTCCTCGGTGGTGAGGGCCTTGGATACCGCGATCAGTGCCTCTTCGGCCTTGTCCGTCATCTTGGACTTGTTGTAGAGCGGCAGGACCTGCTGGGCGATGAAGTTGTTCTTCGGGTCCTCCAGCACCACCAGGTCGTTGTCCGCGATCGAGGGCGTGGTCGTGTAGATGTCGGCCACCTGGACCTGATCCGAAAGCAGGGCCTTGAGCGTGACGGCACCGCCACCGTCGCTAAACGGTTCGAGCTTTTTGGGCACGCAGTTGTAGTTCTTCTGCAGGCCAGGCAGGCCGTAGGCACGCTCCGCGAAGGTTGCCGGGGCGCCCACCACGATCTCGCTGCAGACCTTGGCGAGGTCCTCGATGGACTTCAGCTGGTACTTCTCGGCGGTGGCCTTCGTAACCACCATTGCGTCCTTGTTCTCAGCCTTGGAGGGCTCCAGCACGGCGAGGCCCTCGGGCAGCTTGCCCGGCAGCGCCCGGTAAATGTCCTCGGCCGAGACCTCGGTGGCGTCCTTGCTGACGTGCAGCAGCAGGTTTCCGCTGTAGTCGGGGATGACGTCCACCGAACCGTCCTGCACAGCCTTGAAGTAGACCTCGCGGGAACCGATGTTCGGCCTCGTGCTCGCCGTCACGCCGGCGCCGTTCAGCGCACCGGCGTAGACCTCGGCAATGATCTGGCTCTCCGGGAAATCCGCGGAACCGATGACCAGGGCCGCGCCGGCGCCAGACGTGGCTCCGCCCGTAGCGGGGGCCGTTGACAGCGGATCGGACGAGCCTCCGCACGCGGACAGAGCCATGGCCAGGCCGACGCCGGCGGCCAGGCCGCCCAGTGCGCGCCTGCCGAGTGCTCGTTGGCGGGTTTCCTTCATGACGTACCTCCTTGAAGAACAGTCTCCGCGGTTACGGGGTCTGTGAGATCAACCGCAGCCTGCTGGCTCCGGTTTGGCTGTGAGAGGGCCCTCCGTGACAGGAAGAGCCGCTGGAACAGGGCAAGGGCGAGGTCGACGGCGATCGCGAGCGCCGCGATCAGGAGGGAGCCGCCGAGCATCTGGGGGAAATCGGAGAGCACGAGCCCGTCGAACAGGTAGCGTCCGAGTCCGCCCAGGTTGATGTAGGCGACCACCGAGACGGTGGCGATGACCTGAAGCACGCCGGTGCGGAACCCGCCGAACATCACCGGCAGCGCATTGGGGAACTCGGCCCGGAAAAGGACCTGGAGTTCGGTCATGCCCATGGCCCGGGCGGCGTCCACGACGTTCCGGTCGACGCTGGAGATTCCGGCATAGGTCCCGGCCAGCAGCGGTGGCACCGTCAGGATCACCAGCGCCCAGATCGGCGGCATGAGCCCGATGCCGGCCAGCAGCACGAACAGCGTCAGGAGGCCGAGCGTGGGCAGGGCCCGGAGGGCGCCGGCCAGCGCCACGATGGCGACCCGGCCGCGTCCGGTGTGTCCGACGTAGAGTCCGATCGGGACTGCAAACGCGGTGGCGATCAGCATGACGAGGCCGGTGTACTGCAGGTGCTCCGCCAGCCGGGCCGGGATCCCGGCGCTGCCGGTCCAATGTTCCGGCTCGGCAAGCCAGGCGAAGGTATCCGTGACGACGTTGCTCACGCGGAACCACCTCCGGACGTTGCGGCGGGTGCGTTGGTCCGGCGGCCCCGGGTCGCGGCCATGCGCCGGTCCTGGCCGGCGCCGCGCGGTGCTGCGGCCCGGGTCCACGGCGTAAGCAGCCGCTCCAGCAGCACCAGCACGGCATCCATCAGCAGCGCCAGGACCAGGATGGCAATAATGCCGACGATGACCTCGGTGACGAAGTCGCGCTGCAGCCCGGAGGTGAACAGCATCCCGAGGTTCCCGATGCCAAGCAGCGCGGCGACGCTGACGAGCGAGATATTGCTGACCGAGACGACGCGGAGCCCGGCGAAGAGCACGGGCAGGGAGAGCGGGAGGTCGATCTGCAGGAAGCGGGCGGCGGGTTTGAAGCCCATCGCCACGGCGGCCTGGCGGAGGTCTTCGTCGACCGAATCAAACGCGTCCAGCGCGGCCCGGACGAGCAGGGCGACGGCGTAAATGGTCAGGGCCACCACAACGTTGACCGGGTCCAGAATTCTCGTGGCGAGCACGGTGGGCAGGATGATGAAGAGCGCCAGCGACGGGATCGTATAGAGCAGCGAGGACGCCGTCACCACGACGGAGCGCAGGACACGGCTCTGCCGGGCGAACTGGGCCAGCGGAACCGCGATCAGCAGTCCGAAGATCATCGGCAGCACGGCGAGCACCAGGTGCTGCCCGGCGAGGCTGTACACCTGCCCGCTGTTGGCCAGGAACCATTCCATCAGAGAACGCCTTGCCGGACCCGGCGGTCCGATTCGATGACCGCCAGTACTTCATCGGCCCTGATGACGCCGACCACCCCGCCGTCGGGGTCGACGGCGACGCCGAGCCCGGAGGGGGAGGACAGCGCGGCGTCCAGCGCCCGCCGGAGGGTGTCGCCCTTGTGGAAGAGCGATCCGCCGGGGACCATCGGGTTGTCCTGGCCGGGGCCGGACCAGCCCAGCGGGCGCAGCGCACCGTCGACCACCAGCTGCCAGTCGTCCCGGGAGCTGCCCCCGTGCTCGAGGTCGGCGACGGTGAGGGTCCGGACAGGGTGGATCGTGACGCCGTCGGACGGGCTGAACCCGAGGTGCCGGAAGCCCCGGTCCCGGCCCACAAACGAGGCGACAAAGTCGTTCGCCGGGGCCCGCAGGATTTCCTCGGGCGTGGCGTACTGCGCAAGTTTGCCGCCGATGCCGAACACGGCCACCTTGTCCCCGAGCACCGTGGCCTCATCAATGTCGTGGGTGACGAAGACAATGGTCTTGGCCAAGTCCTGCTGGAGCCGGAGGAGTTCCTGCTGGAGTTCATCGCGTACCACCGGGTCGACGGCGCTGAACGGTTCGTCCATGAGCAGCACGGGCGGGTCGGCGGCCAGTGCGCGGGCCACGCCGACGCGCTGCTGCTGGCCGCCGGATAGCTGGGAGGGGTAGCGCTTGCCCAGCGCCGGGGCCAGCCCGACGACGTCGAGCAGTTCCTCGGCGCGTTTCCGGGCCTCGGCCTTGGACACCCCGTTGAGACGGGGAACGGTCGCGATGTTGTCCAGCACGGAACGGTGTGGCATCAGGCCGGAGGACTGCATGACGTAGCCCATGGACCGCCGCAGCTTTGCCGCCGGCACGGAGGTGACGTCCTCGCCGCCCACGGTGATGATCCCCGACGTCGGCTCGACCATGCGGTTGATCATCCGCAGCGAAGTGGTCTTTCCGCAGCCGGAGGGTCCGACGAACACCGTGATGGTGCCCTTGTCGATGGACATGGTCAAGTTGTCAACGGCAGGCTGCCCGCTCTGATACTGCTTGGTAACGCTCTGGAACTCGATCATGGCTTCGGCCATTTCCGGGCTTACCTAACTGTTGACGGCAACATCAGACGGTCCAGCAAACTGATCATATGTGCGCTGATTTTCGGCTGTAAAGCGGGTAAGACCCAGCGTAGCCAGCGCGGCCGACGAAGTCAGCGGCGCCGCGGCTACCCTTTGGCTTCGGTGTCACAACGATTTTGGATGGGTGCCGGCCCGGATTCCTGTTCCGGCCTGCCCGAGGCACCGGGCCGGCGGTCAGCGCCGGCGTCGGCCCCACCCTTTCCACTGCCCCCGTCGTCGGCGTCGAACAGAGCTGGCCAGGAGCTCATCGAGGCCGTCGCCCTGTGCGGCCGAGGTGGTCACCACCTCGGCTAGGGAAACCGTCAGGGAAGTTTGCCGCTCAGCGGCCGTTCCCGGTAGAGCCGGAGCGCGACGTCGACGAGCGAGACTTTGTTCAGGCCCGCGAGCTCCGTCAGGGGGATCCAGGCCGCGTGCGTGGTGCTCCCGTCCACCTCATGCCGAAGCTCGCCGCCGGTGGTCCACGCTTCGTAGACCAGCCGCAGCGACTGGAAATCACGTTCCCCGCCGTCGATCCGGATCTCCGCGGGCCAGTGTCCGACGTCGACCCCCAGCATGGCGCCGATCTCGGCGTCGTAGCCGGTTTCCTCGTAGATCTCCCGGCGGCACCCGTCCACCGGGTGCTCGGCCAGGTCCAGCCCGCCGCCCGGCAGGGTCCAGCCTTCCTTGCCGCCCTGTTTCCAGTACGCCAGCAGGATGGCACCGTCGCGCACAATAACGGCGTAGGCGGCCGGGCGGGTATCGAAATTCAAGCTCATCCCACCAGCGTAGTGTCCGGACCGCGGGCCCTGCCGGATCGGGCGGTTCCGTCCTAGAGTTTGACTGTGACCAACCTTGAAGTCCTCCCGATGGAAGAAATCTGTCCGCCCGCCTACGCGGGCCCCGGCGCCGGCCCGTGCCTGCAGCTGTGGCCCGCCCGCGAGGTGCCGCTGGGCGGCGTCCGCGCCATGAAGGTGTCCCGCACACTGCCGCAGCGGGGGCTGCCCACGGTGGGCGCGTGGTGTTTCCTGGACAGCTTCGGCCCCGAGCGGGTCGCGATGTCCGTACTCCCGCACCCCCACACGGGCCTGCAGACCGTCACCTGGCCGCTTCTCGGGACCGTCCGGCACCGGGACAGCGTGGGCAGCGACGTGCTAGTCCGGCCGGGCGAACTCAATATCATGACGGCCGGGCGGGGCGTGTCACACTCCGAATTCGCGGTACTCCCGGACCAGGGACCGGAGGGAACGGGTGAGCCCTCCGGGCAGTTGCCGCTGCAGCGCGGGCTCCAGCTCTGGGTGGCGCTGCCGGAGCACGAGCGGCACCGGGCGCCGGCGTTTGAACAGCACCGCGAATTGCCGCAGGTCACCGGGGATGGCTACACGGCCACCGTAATGGTAGGCAGCTTCGCCGGTGCCACGTCCCCGGCGACAATGTTTTCTCCCATCGTCGGGGTGGACCTCAGTTGCGCCGGCCGGCTCAGCCTGCCGCTGAACCCGGACTTTGAACACGCCGTCCTGGTGCTCGACGGCGGCCTCACCCTCGACGGCCAGGAGGTACCCCCGGGCCCCCTGGGCTTCCTCGGCACCGGCCGCGGCGGCCTCGAACTGGACGCGCTCCCCGGCACCCGATTCATCCTGCTCGGCGGCGCGCCCTTCGAGGAGGAGCTGCTGATGTGGTGGAACTTCGTCGGCCGCACCCATGCCGAGATCGAACAGTCCCGGCAGGACTGGGAAGATCAGGCCGGGCTGCCGGATCCCGCAGCCGCCGCGGCACGCTTCGGGCTGGTGCGTGGCCACGGCCCTGAGGCGGGCCGCGAGGCGGGGCGCATTCCGGCCCCTCCCCTGCCCGGCGTGCAGTTGAGGCCGCGCCGCCGGTTCTGAAGTTTCCGTGGTCCCGGCCGGCCCTCGTCGGTTTCGGCTCTCAGCCGTTTTTCGGCGACCAGCCGTTCCCGGCCGTCAGCCGTTTCGGCTCTCAGCCGTTTTCGGCGACCAGCCGGAGTACACCGAATACCGGCTCCTCGTGCAGGACGCGGACGTCGCTGATGCCGGCTGCGGCCAGGGCCGAGCGGAATGATTCCTGAAGCCGCGGGACGTTCATGCCCAGCCCGCCCCCCAGGATCACCGGCCCGTCGATGCCGAGCTGCCGGAGCGTTTGTTCCGCGAGCTGCGCCAGGTCGCGGCCGGCCTGGTCGACAAGTTCGCGGCTCGCTGCGTGGCCCGCGTCGGCCGCCTCGACCACTAGGCGGGCCCGTTGTGCCCAGTAGCGCCGCCCGGTGGAGGCGGAGTGGAACAGCGCGATCAGCTGGTTGGGGTGGTCCACCCCGCAGGATGCCAACAGGGCGGTGGTGAGTTCGTCCGCTTCGAGGCCCTGGTTCATCCGCCGCAGGGTGTGGCGGACGGCCTCGCGGCCCAGCCAGTAGCCGGCGCCCTCATCGCCCAGCAGGTAGCCCCAGCCGCCGGCACGCGCTTCCTCGCCCTGGCTGTTCCGTCCCCAGGCCGCCGAGCCCGTGCCACCGATAACGGCGACTCCGGTACTGGCGCCTCCGGCGGCGAGCAGGAGGCGGGAATCGTGGACCACGGTGATCCGTGCGCCGGGCACGTGCGGCGCAATCAGCGCGGCGAGCGCAGCGGCGTCGTCGTCGGTGTCTATCCCGCCGGCGCCGGCATACACCTGGGCGACGGTCCCGCCGCCGATCCGGGAGAAGAGCTCGGCGAGGTTTCGGGCCGCTTCCTCGCGGCTGACATTCTGGACGTTTGAGCTGCCCACGGACTCGTCCGCCACGGCCTGGCCGTCTTCGAACCGGACACCGTGTGTCTTGGTGCCGCCGATATCGAGCCCGATCACGGCGCCGCCGGGCGCAACCGGGGCAGTACCCGTGGAGCCCGAAGGCGAGGAAGCAGAGTCCGCCGCCGGCGGGATGTCAGTATTAGTCACGAGACCAGCCTACTGAATCGTCCCCAGGAGTAAGCCATGCCACACACCCTCTTCGGCACCCGCGTCATCGCCGCCCCGATGGCGGGCGGAACCTCCACCCCGGCGTTCGTGCAGGCCGTCGACGCATCGGGTGGCCTGGGTTTCCTCGCCGCGGGGTACAAGAGCGTGGCGGCGATGCAGGCCGAGATCCGCAGCACCCGGGCCTCCGGCGCCAGGTTCGGAGTGAATGTTTTTGTCCCCGACCCGGTGCAGCTGAGTCCGTCCCCGGCGCAGGTAGCGCAACTGGAGCAGTACCGCACCCGGCTCCGGGCGGATGCGGCCCGGTACGGCATGGAGCTTCCGCCGCTTCGGCTCGACGACGACGACGCCTGGCAGGGCAAGATCGACGCGCTCCTGGCCGACCCGGTGGAACTGGTCAGTTTCGTCTTCGGCCTCCCGGGCCCGGACGTGGTGCGCGCGCTCCAGCGGGCCGGCTCCACGGTGCTCGCCACCGTCACGACCCGGGACGAGGCACTGGCTGCCGCGGAGCAGGGCGTGGATGCGCTGGTGGTCCAGCACGGGAGCGCCGGCGCGCACAGCGCGGCCTTCCAAGGCGGTGCCGGCGGACCGAGCGGCGGGCACGACGCCGGCCGGCCGGGCACGACGGCGGAGCTGGTCGCTTCGGTGCGGTCCGCCGTCGACCTTCCCCTCGCCGCCGCCGGAAGCGTGATGGACCGGGGCAGGCTGCAGGCCGTGCTGGCCGCGGGAGCGCACGCTGCCCAGCTGGGCACGGCCTTCCTCCGCTCGGATGAAAGCGGCGCCCGGAAACTGCACAAGGACGCCCTGGCCAGCCCGCATTTCACCCAGACCCGGCTCACGTTAGCCTTCACCGGCCGGCCGGCACGGGCGCTGGTGAACGAGTTCGTCCGCGACCATGCCGACGCCCCCGAGCTGTACCCAGCCGTCCATCACCTCACCGCACCGCTGCGGGCGGCCGCGGCTGCCGTCGGGGACCCCGAGCGGCTGAACCTCTGGGCGGGCACCGGCTGGCAGCAGGCGCAGGCCGGACCGGTCGCAGGCATCCTGGCCGGACTGCTGGCCGAGGACTGACCGCCCTCGGCGGCCCCGCAGGGCTTCCCGCCGAGCACCCCACCACCCCGCACCCCGCCCAGCACCCCGCCGAGCACCCCGCCGGCACCCCGCCGAGCTTCCCGCCCAGCACCCCACCACCCCGCACCCCGCCGAGAAAGCCGGAAACGTGCCCGCTCGCCGGAAGGCTACGGCGAGCCCGCATCATTCGGGCGAATCCGGCGAGGCCGCGGTAGTCGGCCACCCGGCCAGGCCTCAGCCGCCCGAGCCTTCCCGCATCATTCGGGCGAATCCGGCGAGGCCGCGGTAATCCGCCACCCGGCCAGGCCTCAGCCGCCCGAGCCTTCCCGCACGAATCCGGCCAGGAGCGCCGGACCCTCGCTCAGCACGAGCTCACGGAACAGCCGCACCGGATCCGGTTCGGCACCCGCTCCCCCGCGGCGTTCCCGCCAGGCCAAACCGATCTCCCGGTAGGCAAGGTGGGAATCCAATGCGATCTCGACCCAGCCCAGCTCGCCGGAGTCCGCCGAGGGGTGCCGGCCTGGCGCTGCGCCGCCCGGCGGCAGGATGCTCACGCCGAGCCCGGCCGAGACGAGTCCCCGGGCGGTATGGGTATCCTGGCTTTCAAAGGCAATCCGGGGCCGGAAACCCGCCTCCCGGAACAGGGCGTCGGTCAGCGAGCGCATGCCATACCCCGGCCCCAGGGCCACAAAGGGCTCCTGCCGGATCTCCTCGAGCCCTGCGCGCCGGCGCTTTGCCAGCCGGTGCCGGTGATGCACCACCAGGCGCAGCGGCTCGCGGTAAAGCGCGGCGGAAGCAATCGTCCGGCTGGGCGCCGCGACCGGGGCGGTCAGGGCCACGTCGGCATCACCCCCGGCGAGTTCCGCCAGGCAGCCGTCCCTGGCGCCCTGGCTGAGCTCGAACAACGTCTGCGGATGGCGGCTGCGGAAGGCGCTGATCAGCAGCGGCAGCATCGCCTCGCCGAAGGTGTGCTGGAAGGTCACCGCGATCCGGCCGCGCACCACCTCGGACTCGTGCCGGACCAGGTCCAGCCCGGCCTGGAACTCGCCCAGCGCCGCCTCGATGTGCGGCAAGAGTGCTTTAGCAGCAGGGCTCAGCCGCACCCCGCGGCCGTCACGGATCAGCAGTTCGGTGCCAACGATGGCGCTGGCCCGCGCGATCCCGCGGCTGACGGTCGACTGCGGCAGACCCAACACCTCGGCGGCCGCCGTGACGTGCCGGGTGCGGCCGAGTTCCGCCAGCAGGGGCAGCAGCGGCAACAGCTGCACCAGTTGCTTGTGCTCCACGTCCATGAAGGCCACCGCCCAATCGTTCCGATTCCAGCATTGATTCTATGTAAATCATGCATTGGAAGCATGGCTTGGGGAAGCCTATTCTGGGCAGATGCCACAATTCCTCCCGTTCCGCCGACCCAGGGCCACGCTTCCGGCCCCCAAGCCCGCGCAACCGTGGGCGGGGCATGCCAAGGGCTCGAAGGCGTACGGAAAAATCCTCGCCGGGCTGGCGTTTGCCGGTGTCGCGACCTTTGCCCAGCTGTACTCCACCCAGGCAATCCTGCCCATCCTTGCGGCAGACCTCCGGGTGACGGCGGCCGAGGCCGCGCTGACCATCTCCCTTGCCACGGTGGGGCTCGCGGTCACCGTGCTGCCGTGGTCGTTCGTGGCGGACCGCATCGGCCGGGTCCGGGCCATGACGTGGGGCATCTCGGCCGCCACCGTGCTGGGGCTCCTGGTGCCGCTGGCCTCAAGTTTCCCGATGCTGCTGGGCCTGCGGATGCTGGAGGGGATGGCGCTCGGCGGGATCCCGGCCATCGCCATCGCCTACCTCAATGAGGAAGTCAACAAGGCCCATGCCGCGCTCGCCGCCGGCAGCTACGTCGCCGGCACCACGCTAGGCGGACTGGCGGGGCGGATGGTGGCCGGCCCCGTGGGTGAATTGTGGGGCTGGCGGGCCGCGGCGCTGGCGGTGTCCGTGCTGGCCACGGCGGCCGCGGTCCTGTTCCTGGTCCTGGTGCCCAAGGCGCGGGGATTCACGGCTGCTGCGGCAGGCGGCTTCCGCGGGGCGGTCCGGACGCTGGCCGGCCACGGGCGGAACCCTCGGCTGCTGGCCCTCTACATCCAGGCTTTCCTGCTGATGGGCGGGTTCGTGGCTGTCTACAACTACCTCGGTTTCCGGCTTTCGGGCGAACCGTTCAGCCTTCCCGCCACGGCCATCAGCCTCATCTTCCTGGCCTACCTGTCCGGGACGGTCTCGGCCCGCTGGTCCGCGGGCCTGACACTCCGGTTCGGCCGGCGCAATGTCCTGATCACGGGGACCGGACTCATGGCGGGCGGCCTGGCGCTGACCGTCACGCAGGTACTGCCGCTGATCCTGCTGGGGCTGCTGGTGTTCACCGGCGGATTCTTCGCGGCGCACAGCATCGGCGCAGGCTGGACCGGAGTGATCGCCAGCACCGGCCGCGCCCAGGCCGCCTCGCTCTACAACCTCGCGTACTACCTGGGTTCCAGCATCATCGGCTGGGCCGGCGGGCTGGTCTTCCAGTCGCTCGGCTGGACCGCGCTGGCCCTGACCGTCATCGGACTGGCGTGCACGACGGCGGCGATCACCGCCGTCGTGCACCCCTCGGCGCATCCGGCACACGAGGCGGCCGCGGCAGCGGCCTAGCGCCTCGTCGCCTCGATAGCCTGCACGAGGTCGGCTACGACATCCGAGGGGTCTTCGAGCCCCACGGAGACACGCAGCAGGTTCGCGTGCGGCTTGGCGGCGGCGGCCACCGGCCGGTGCGTTAGCCCCGCCGGGTGCTGGATGAGGGTGTCGATGCCGCCGAGGGAGACGGCGTGGGTGATCATCCGGACAGCGGACGGGATGCGTTCGGCGTGCTCGGCCGTGGCCACCTCGAAGGCCAGCAGCGAACCCGGGCCGGCCATCTGCGTCCCGATCAGGCCGAGCGGATCGCATTCCGGCAGTCCGGGGTAGAAGACCCGTTCGACCAGCCCGTGACCGGCGAGGGCGGACGCGACCTTCTGGGCGCTGGCCTGCTGCGCGCGCACCCGGACCGGCAGCGTCGCGAGCCCCCGGTGGAGCAGGTATGCGGGCCACGGCGTCAGGATGCCGCCGGTGACGGCGCGGATCTGGCGCAGCCTGGTGGCCCATTCGGGAGCGGCGGCCACCACGCCGCCCATCGCGTCGCCGTGGCCGCCGAGGAACTTGGTGGCACTGTGCAGCACCATGGCCGCACCGTGCTTGAACGGCTGCTGCAGCACCGGGCTGGCAAAGGTGTTATCGACGAGGAGCGGAACGCCGTCCGCCGCGGCGGCTACCCGGGCAATGTCCACCAGTTCCAGGCTGGGGTTGGCCGGCGTTTCCAGGATGACCAGCCCGGTGTCCGGACGGAGGGCGGCGCGGACGTGCTCCGACGTCGTGAAGGTGACCTCATTGCCCAGCACCCCCGAGGCGAGGAGGTAGTCGCTGCCGCCATAGAGCGGCCGGACGGCCACCACATGCTTTTTGCCGGTGGCCACCGCGGCGAGCAGGACGGCGCTCAGGGCCGCCATGCCGGTGGCGAATGCCACGGCCTCCGGGGTGTCCTCCAGCAGTGCGACACCGTCCTCGAAACGGGCCACGGTGGGATTCCAGAGGCGTTGGTAGACGGTGCTCTGGCCCTCGACATGGCTGCCGCCGGTGGCCATGTGCTCATAGGCAAGGCCGCCGTCGTGCACCGAGGGAAGGGGCGCCGTGGTGGACAGGTCGATGGGCACGGCGTGCACGCCCAGTTCGGTGAGGCCGTTCCGGCCGGCATGGACGGCCAGCGAGTCTTGAGAAAGCACGTTACTCCTTATGAATATTCACCATTGAATGCGGCAAGTATCTGGCAATAATTCGGACTTTTACAGGCCCCGCGAATAGAACTGCCGGAATTCCCCGCTTATGATGAAGAGGTAACACTTTGAGGAGGATTCGTGACGAGCAGTGCGAAGAATATTCGGCCGACAGCCGTTGCCAGTGAGCCGCTGGATGCGGTCGACGAGCGGCTTCTCGCCGCGCTGGTGGCGGACGCCCGCATTTCAAATAAACAACTGGCTGAACTCGTAGGCATCGCACCGTCCACGGCCCTGATGCGCACCCGTGCCCTCTCGGAGCGCGGGATCATCCAGGGCTTCGAGGCCACGCTCAGCCTGTCGGCCATCGGGCGATCGGTGCAGGCGCTGATCGCCGTTCGGCTCAGGGCCCACGACCGCGAGCAGATCGACCGCTTCACCGCCCGGGTCCCCAAGCTCCCCGCCGTGCTGTCGACCTTCCACACCTCCGGCTCGGTGGACTACCTGCTGCATATCGCCGTGGCCACCACGGAGGATCTGCGGGACTGGGTGCTGGACAACCTGGCCACCGACCCGGTGGTGGGCCATACCGAAACCACGCTGGTGTTCGACCACATCCAGGGCAATCACGGGCCGCTGCCGGACTGACGCCGGCCCGACGACAGGTGCCCGCGGTGCCGCGGGAGTCCCGGGATCAGACCGCCGGGCGTAGCGCCGCCCGCAGGGTGATCGCCGCGATGGTGGCTGCCAGAATCGCGCACAGCACGACGAAGCCGGCGACAGCCGCCTGCAGGCCTACCGCCCCGGCAGCGAGGCCCAGCCCGATGACCGGGAAGGCGCTGCCAAGGTATGTGATGACGTAGACGGTGCTGATGATCTGGGCGTGCCGTGGCGCCTCGACTTTTCCGGCCACGCCATTGAAGACGGTCCGGAAGGAGACGCCCTGGCCGAGGCCGGCGGTGATGCTTGCCAGGACCAACAGCCCGGGGCTGCTGGACGCGGCAGCCACGGCGATCAGTGCCACGGAGACCGCCAGCAGACCCAGCCCCGCCGGCACCACAAAGCGTCCGCGCACGGCAATCAGCTGGCTCACGGCCGAAGAGCCGAGCGTCAGCCCGGCCAGCAGGCCGATCAGCGGCCGCGAATCGGCGTGCACGATCTGGGCAAAGTAACCCGGCGCGAGCGAGAGGCAGAATCCGAAAACGGTGAAGCTCAGGAACCCCACGGAGGATGCCAGCCAGAAGGCGCCACGCGCCTCGCTGGGCACGGATGGCCGGCGCGGCGCCAGCACACGGAGCGGCTGCGGAACGGCGGCCGCTTTGATGGCCGGGCGTGCCTTGAGCAGGAACAGCGGGACCAGCAGCGCGGCCAGGACGCAGGAAAGCAGAAAGTAAGGCGTGGACGTCGGCCCCGGCAGGAGCGAGAGCACCCCGCCGATCGCCGGCCCGGCCGCGACTCCTCCGGCGGACGCCAGCAGGGTGAACCGGGAGGCCCACCCGGGACGGCTGGGCAGCAGCTCACGCAAAGCAGCGGAGCTGGCGCCGGTGGCGAGTGCCACCGCAACGCCCTGCAGGGCCCGGCCGACGCAGAGCACGAGCAGGCTGTCGGCCGAGGCGAAAACGGCAGCCCCGGCCAGCCCCACCAGCACCGCCAGGACGAGGGCAGCCCGGCGGCCGATGTGGTCGGACCAGTGCCCGGCGAGCATGAGGGTGGCCACCAGCGCCAGTACGTAGGCAGAGAAGGCCACCGTGACATCCAGGGCGGTAATCCCGAGCCTGGCCTGCAGCAGGGGGTACAGCGGCGTCGCCAGGTTCGCGCCGACCAGCAGCGTGAAGATCACGACGCCGGCCATCACCAGCCGTGCGGTGACGGAAGCATCCCAGCCCCGGCGATCAGCGGTGGCCGGGCGCATGCGGAGTTCGCTGAAAACAGTCATGTCCGTGCCCTTGCAGAAATCGGCCTTCACGGCGTACGGGTCGCGTCGCCGAGAGGTCCGGTCGAAGATTGATACCTAAACAATGAGGCATTCACGACTTATCGAGCTGATCACCGTGCCAAGATTGATCAAAACCCTCAATTACAGGCTGTCAGAATGAACAGGAGTGACGATTTGAACGCTCTGGACCCTACCGACCTGAAAATCCTGCTCGAACTGATCCGGGATCCCCGGATCCAGATCGGCGAGATCAGCGAAGCGCTGGGCATCGCGCGGAACACCGCGCAGTCGCGGCTGCGGCGGATGCAGCGCTCCGGGCTGCTGCACGACGGCGGCCGTGAGATCGACCTCGAGGCGGTGGGCTACGACGTCGTCGCCTTTGTCACCATCGAGGTGAACCACCGCGAGCTCGACGGCGTGGTGGGCGCGCTGCGGCTGATCGCGCAGGTACTGGAGGTCCACGAAATCTCCGGGCGCGGCGATGTCTGGTGCCGTGTGGTGGCGACCGACACGCACAATCTCCAGGCCGCCCTGCGGTCCATTCTCAGGATCAAGGGCGTGATCCGGACTGAGACCGTGCTGGCCCTGCACACCCATATCCAGTACCGGACAGAGCCGCTCATCAGCCGCCTGACCCAGGGCAGCGGCCCGGCACCTGGACCGGCCAAGTGACAGCGGGAACCTGGACAGGCAGCGTGGCATTGGTGTCCTGGCGCTCGTGCCGAGCCACAGACGGGATAATTGGGACGTGACTATCATCGATAACGCCGTCTACGTTGACGGCGTCCGCTATGCCGAGCCGGAAGGCCTCGAGCAGACCTTCGAGACCCTGAACATGCATGGCGGGATAGCGTGGATCGGGCTCTACCGGCCGACCGCAACGGAAATGGCTGCGGTCGCCGCCGAGTTCGGACTGCACGGGCTGGCCGTCGAGGACGCGATTTCAGCTCACCAGCGCCCGAAACTGGAGCGCTACGACGACAACCTCTTCACTGTGCTGCGGCCGGCGAGGTACCTCGACGAGAGCGAAACGGTGGAGTTCGGCGAGCTGCACATCTTCACCGGCAAGAACTTTGTGGTCACCGTCCGGCATGCCGAGACCGGCGGGGTCGCGCAGGTGCGGCGCCGCCTGGAAGAACGCCCGGACCTCCTGCGGCACGGCCCCGAGGCGGTGCTGTACGCCCTGCTGGACCAGGTGGTCGATGACTATGTTCCGGTAGTGGCCGGCCTGGAAAATGACATTGATGAGATCGAGGACCAGCTCTTCAGCGGGGACTCCAAGGTCTCCCGGCGTATCTACGAACTTGCGCGGGAAGTAATCCAGTTCCAGCGGGCCATCCATCCGCTCCCGGCCATGATGCAGCAGCTGCGTCGCGGCTTTGACAAGTACCAGGTGGACACCGAGCTGCAGCACAACCTCCGCGACGTGGAGGACCACGTAGAGCGGCTGATCTCCCGCGCCGATTCTTTCCGCGACCTGCTCCAGAACGCCCTCACCCTCGACGGTACGCTGACAGCCAACCGCCAGAATGAGGCCAGCGCGCTGCAGAACGAGCAGGTCAAGAAGATCTCGTCCTGGGCCGCAATCCTTTTTGCACCGTCCTTTGTGGCAGGCGTGTACGGTATGAACTTCGACCACATGCCGGAGCTGCATTGGACGTTGGGCTACCCCATGGCGATCCTGCTCATGGCAGCCACGGCGGCGCTGATGTACGCCATCTTCAAGAAGAAGGGCTGGCTCTAGCCGCCAGGTCAGCCTGCGCCGGCCGTGCGGGCGCCCCGGCTACCGGGAGGAGCGCCGGTTCCGGGCCTGTGCCAGCAAGCGGTTGAAGGCCAGCACAAAGAGGACCTCGATCAGGACCAGGAGTCCAAGCCACAACCACTGTCCCCGGCCGAGGAAGTCGACTACCCCGATGACGACAAGGACGGTCCCCAGCGTCAGGGAGTAGACGGCGAAGCCGATGGCCACCTTTGCGCTCCGCACCCCGGTACGGAAGCCGAAGCCCTGCGGTTCGCCGCCGGGGTACCCCGCGATGCGGTCCGGGCCTGCCGGCTTGAGCCGGTCAAACTCTTCCCACGGGTCCCGGTCCTGATCCTGCTCGGTCATACTTCCATTATCCTGCGGTTCCGTCCGCCCGGACCTGCCACGGCGCCCTGTGGTCAGGTTCCGGTTCCGGTTCCGCAGCAGCTGAGCCTGGGCCCCGGCTACGCGGCGCGAACGTCGATTTCACCGGCCTCCGCGCCGTCAGCGCCGAAGACCAGATGCCGGTTCGCGATTTTCTCGCTGAAGAAACGGTCGTGGCTGACCACGACCACGGCCCCCGGGAAGTGGACCAGCGCCCGTTCCATGACCTGCGTGCTGGACATGTCCAGGTGGTTGGTGGGCTCGTCGAGCAGCAGCACCGAAGCGCCGGACAACAGGCACTGCGCCATGGCGACACGTGCCTTCTGCCCGCCGGAGAGGTTTCCGATCTTCTGCTTGAGGTCGGCCTCGGAGAACTGGAACATCGCCAGGAACCTGTTGACAGACTTCTTAGTGGCGCTGAAGGCCAGGCTGTCCGGCAGGGCGTTGACCGCATGGGACACCGTGTCGCCGTCGTCGAGGTCCTCCAGCATCTGGTTGTAGGAGACGAAACCCGGCCCCTTCGCCCAGGCCACGACACCGGCATCGGCCTGCTCTTCACCGGTCAGCACCCTGAGCAGCGTGGACTTGCCGCTGCCGTTGGCGCCGAGGACCACGATCCGGTTGCCGCGGCGGATCTCAAAGCTCAGGTCCTCGAACAGGACCTTCTGCCCGTAGGACTTGCCCAGCCCCTCCACGCGGCAGAGCACATCCTTCACGTGCAGGCCGCCGTAGATCTCGGTGACGATCTGGTCCACCGGCCGGGGCGTGCGGGACTTCTTGATCTTGGCCAGCTGGTTCCCCAGCCCGCGGCTGGCCGCCTTGGCGGCCTCGCGGCGGTCGGCGATGCCCTCGGCTTCAAAGGCCAGCAGCTCGGACTCGTGCACGAACTGCGACTCGAGGGTCTTGAGGCGGAACTGCTTCTGCACCACGTACTCGGCAAAATTGCCCGGGTACTCGTGCAGATGATAGTTCTCCACCTCGATGATCCGGGTCACGACGGCGTCGAGGAACTTCCGGTCGTGGGAGACGATGATCGCCGCGCCGCGGAAGTCCCGGAACCAGCCCTCGAGCCATTCGACGCCGGCCACGTCGAGGAAGTTGGTTGGCTCATCCAGGAGCAGGATGTCCGGGCCTTCGAGCAGGATCTTGGCCAGAGCGGCGCGGTTGCGCCAGCCGCCGGACAGCTCGTCGATCGCGCAGCTGCGGTGGGCCTCATCGAAGCCCAGGGTGGTGAGGACGGTATCGATGCGCCGAGGATAGTCCCAGCCGTCGAGCCGGTCCATGTCCTCGAAGAGCTCAGCCTGGCGCCGGATGAGGCGGTCCAGTTCGGCGCCGGCGGGATCCTGGGCGATTGAGGCATCGATGGACGCCAGCTCGGCCTCCACGGCCTTGATCTCAACGAACAGGCCGTCGAGCGTCTCGAGGATTGTGGCTTCGCCGTTGAGCTCGGAGAACTGGGAGAAGTAGCCGACCCTCGTGCCCTGCTCCAGGCTTACGGTGCCGGAGTCAGGTGCCACCTGGTCCAGCACCAGTTTGAGGATCGTCGTCTTGCCCGAACCGTTCTTGCCGATCAGGCCGACGCGGTCCCCGGCTTCCAGGCGGAAAAACGCGTCGCGCAGGATCTGGGTGTTGTCATACCGGACGCTGACGTCGTGGAGCCTGATCAGGCTCATTGGCTGTCCTCTCGAGGGGTGTTCCTGGGGCGCCAAAGGGAAAGCCCTCCCTGCCGGCGGATACGCCGGCCAGGAGGGCCACGCTTGTGGGCAGCCGGAATTCGCTCCGGCATCCTTGCCATTTTAGTTCATGCGGCGCACTGGCTGCCCCACCGTGGCGGTGCCGGCGATGCTCCGGAAGGCCGCCAGCTCCAGCCCCGCTGCGATTGCGGATTCATAACGCAGGCACGAAGTCATGGACACCCCGGAAGGAAGGCTCCTATCCTTATCCCCTGGGAATGACTCACATCTGTCACGTCGGACACGACAATCACTTTGGTCTCATGGATAACCAAGGAGTGCCCCATGCCCCGCCAAATATCAGCAGCTATCCCTCTCCTACTGGCAGCGATGCTGCTGACCTCGTGTTCACCAGGCGGTACACCGCCGCCGGCGGCAGAAACCGGCGCAGCCACCGGGACGGTGTCCCCGGGCGGCACCGCGACCGGAACACCGACAGCGACGGAGACGGCGACGCCGACCACCACCGCGCCGGAGCCTCCCCCGGCAACGTTGAAGGCGGCCGTCCCCGCACCGGCCGATAAGCTCGCTGCCAACCGGGCGTCGCTTTACTGCCCGAAAGGCGCGACGGCAGGCTGCCGCAGCCAGGCGGACATGGCGGGCTACTTCGACGATCTGCTGGCGGTTCTCACGCCGCTGTTCGACGAAAAGTACGGCACCGTGAGCCGCCCGGCGGCTTTCTACTACGTGGCAGCGGGCCTGACCGGGCCCACCGCGTGTGTCCAGGACGACGGAACCCCTGAACCGTACGCCAGCACCGATCTCTCCTATTGCGCGGCCGACCGGGCGATCTACGCCGGCCAGGACGCCCTCTGGGCCCTCTACAGCGGGGTCGGCCTGGCGGCTCCGGCGGTGGCCTACGCCCACGAATGGGGTCACCATGTCCAGACGTTCATGAACGTACCGGAGCCGGAGTCGCCCGAAGAAAATGCGCTTCTGGAAAAGCAGGCCGACTGCATCGCGGGCGCCTGGGCGCAGCACGCTGCACAGGCCGGGAACCTGGAGTACCCGGCGGATCTCGGCGACCTGAATGCCGTCATGGCAGCAGTCGCTCCCCCGGGCCCGGGCGACGACGTCATCCCGGTCCCGGAGCGGGTGGCTGCGTTCCAGCTCGGATATACCAGCGGTCTTCCGGGCTGCAACTCGTTTTTCCCTGAGACGCCGATCCTGGCGGGGTAGCCGGCTTCGGGCCAGGTCCGGTTCCGGGCGGGTAGCCGGCTCCGGGCCGGGTGGCCGGCTCCGGGCGGCCGCGGGAGGGCCGCATGTTCGCCGGCTGTCCCAAGCCTTCTGCCGCTCCGGGACCAGTCATCTCGGCCGCCATCTCCGCATCCTATTAGCCGCGAGTCACCCTGTACCGCGTCCATCCGAAACGCCTCGGGCCCCTCATTGCCACAGCGAGCAGCTCTCTGCTGGTCTTGCCGAACCCTGATTGGCCCCCGATAGTGAATGGCTGAGCGTAGAAAACGTGGGCCGGAAGTTCACTAGGAACGCCGCCGCTGCTTGCCGTGGATACCTCCACCTGCCGCCGTCGGGCGCCCTTGAAAGGTCGTGCAGGCTGGGGGCTGCAGCCTGACTTCGTCACGAAGTGTCGTCACCCGGCTGCTGGCGCGGTTTGTAGACGTCGGAACGGTGCTCGATGCGGTGGACGTACAAAATGTGGTCTTCGATATCAAGGGTAAACAGCACCCGATAGTCGCCACGTCGGGCTGTGTGCAGGCCGAGCAGTTCGTTCGTAAGGTGCTTGCTGAGCCGATAGGGATTCTCTGCAAGCGCCCCCGTGACGAATTCGACGATCGCGGCGGCTTCGGTTTTCTGGACGGAAGGCCAGCGGAGGATTCCCGCCTCATGAGTCTCACAACAGTTCTCCCCTACTTGGGAGACAAAGGGTAGACAGAGCGTCCACAGTTGATTTTGCCCGGACGTGATTTGTCTTTTCAACATGTGTTGCAATCCGCGACTTGCGAGACGGCGTCGTGCCTTGCAGACCTCGCGCATTTGCGTCGTCTCGCAAACCGAGGTTCCCAAAACGTCAGGCCGGCCCCAAAACAGGCAAGAGAAAAGCCCTCCAACCCAACGTTTACGCGGGTCAGAAGGCTTTTGCAGTGGAGCTAAGGAGATTCGAACTCCTGACCTCTTCGATGCGAACGAAGCGCTCTACCAACTGAGCTATAGCCCCGAAGCAACGCCGGTCCAGGAGGAACGGCGTTGCCGGTGACCCTAGGCTACAAAGTATCTTCGCTCTTTGCCAGCCAGCCACGGAATGTCTCGCTGCCGTGTCGTTCCTCCGGGATCAGGTTCAGGTCTGCCCGGAGGTATTTCCCATCGGCCCCGGCAGCGGCAGCCGCACCGGACGTCCGCGCGAAGCGGCCGCCTGCTTCCAGTCCTCATGCCGGCAATCTCCGGTCCCCCGATGGTCCGGACTCGGTGACGCACGCCCGACGGCGGCGCAAGTGCGGCGTCGAGCAGGGCTCTGGCAGCCTCGGCGGGCGAGACCGGCTGAAACCGGGCGCCCTTCACCACAGGGAGCATCCGGACCTTCGATCCGGCCGCGAACGTCCGGGGCCAGCAGCGGATGGAACAGCGCTGCCCGGAGCGCCACTGTCTCGAGACCGGACCGTTCGTAGACCTGCTCTTTGGCCCCTTCGAACGGTGGCAACCGACACCGCTCCGATCACAGTTGATGATGGACAGCAACCACGCCCTTCGTCACCCCGGCGTCCTGGGCGGCGGCCAGAAGCCTCGCACCGCCGTCGGCGAAGTTCTTCAAGGCCTTTCCCAACTGGCCCTCACGGCAATCGATCACGACGCCGACGCCAACAAGCGCCGCTATCACCCTCCCCGATCGTGTGGCGCACCACCCTCACGGCCCACCTGCCCGGTTCCGCCGGCACGCAAAGTCGAGTTCTGCCCGGAGCTTCCCGCCAAGAAGCGTTCCGGGGCAGTCCCCTGGACGCAAAAACCCCGGGCGGCCGCAGTGGGCCGCCCGGGGTTGCGAAGAACGATTCAGGCGCGGCGGCGCTGGAGAACGTCATCCAGGTTGCTCAAGGCCCGCTGCCCCTTACCGACTTTCGCGTCGGCGGAGGCAGAGGCGGAAGCTGCGCTCTGGTTGAGGTCCTGCTTCAGCGACGGCTTACCGACCGCCTTGGGGGCTTCCGGCAGATCCAGCGGCTCCGGGGCCGCCCGTTCCGCTTTCGCCGCTTCGACATAAGTGGGCTTGGGGACTTCCACCGGTTCCCAGCTGGCGGCTTCAGCAACGGGAGGCCTGGTGCCCTGGACCCCGCCGGCTGCGAGGTCACCGGACGCCACGGCTTCGGCAAGGGCGGCCTCCCGGAGTTCCAGGGCCGTGAGCGGTTTCGGTTCCGGCTGCGGCGAAGCAGCAACGGCCTGTGCGTCGAAGAGGGGGCTGTCAGCACGCTGCTCAGACTCCGGTGAGACGGCCGATCGCTGAGCGGAATCCGCCGGGGCGATTCTGGACGGCTTGCTCATGGCGGACCGGAAAGCCTCGTTCACTTTGCGCCTGCGGTCACGCACGGCGAGCCGTCGGAGCACCACGACGGCGCCGGCGGCGCCGAGCAGGGTCACGACTGGCAACCAGGCTGGGCCGAGCCCGAAGATTCGCAGGGCTGCCGAGATGACGCCGGTGAGCAGGGCGAGCAACCCTGCCAGGGCAAGGGCCAGGCGCCCATACCGGATCCGGAAAACCGGGACGGTGGCCCCCGACTGCCGGAGGCCATCGGTAGGAGTGGGGCTCGTGGCAGGAAGCGTGCGCTGTGTACTGGTCATGGGTTTCTCCTGCTGGGGCGTCATCATCATGACCTTCCCGGCTTGGGGGTCTGCTGTTGCAATATCAACGACATCCGCCAGGAGCTCGCCCGCAGGCTGCAACTGGTGGCGTCCGTTCCGGAGCACGTAGGGGGCCACCCACACAATCCAGAGCGCAACAGCAATGACAAGGATCACAGAGCTGCTAAGAGGGAAGTCCACAATCAAAACGGTATGAGCAACACGGCCGGCCGGCCCGCATTGTCCGCGGTGTGTCGCGCGGCAACCGGCAAATGACTTGATTTACGACGTTCCGGCCGATCACGGCAGAGTTCAGCGGTCAGGCCGACCGGGTTTTGAGCCACCTGACCAACAGGCCCTCGGGCACTTCCTCGGAGGTCAGCGCGAAGGTACGGTGGTCCGCCCATTCCCCGTTGATATGCAGGAAACGTGGACGGTAGCCCTCATCCCGGAAGCCAAGTTTCTCCACCACCCTGAGGCTGGCGGTATTCTCGGGCCTGATGTTGATCTCCATCCGGTGCAGCCCGAGGGTGCCGAAGCAGTGGTCGGTGGCCATTGCCACGGCGGTGGGGGCAATGCCGTGGCCCGCCCGTTGCTGGTCCACCCAGTAGCCGAGCGTGGCCATCATCGCCGAACCCCAGACAATGGAAGACACGGTCAACTGGCCGATGATCACAGGCTCCCGGAAGCCCGGCGTCCATTCAGTAATGACGAACGGCAGCGCCGAGGCTTGCGCCGCCTGCGCCTTGAGGGAGCGCACCATCTGCCGGTAGTCGGGAAGTCCGCCGCCCGGAAGGGGGTTGGACGCCTCCCAGGGGGCGAGCCACTCGCTGTTGCGGAAACGGACTTCCGTCCACTCCCTGCGGTCCCGGTACCGGATCGGGCGAAGCCGGATGTCACCGCATTCCAGCGTCACCGGCCAGTTGAAGCTGCCCCCCACGGGAGTTACTTGGTCAGGCTGGCGGTGAGGCTGGAGGCGAAGTCGGGCAGCCATTCACGCAGGCCGGGACCGAGGTCATCGCTGTCACAGGCGAGCTGCACGCAGGCCTTGAGGTAGCTGAGCTTGTCACCGGTGTCGTAGCGGCGGCCGCGGAAGACGACGCCGTACACGCCGTAACCTTCGCCGTCACCGGCTGCGAGCGACTGGAGCGCGTCGGTGAGCTGGATCTCACCGCCGCGACCGGGCGCGGTACCTTCCAGGACTTCGAAGACGGCCGGGTGGAGGACGTAGCGTCCGATCACGGCGAGGTTTGAGGGGGCATCCTCGACGCTGGGCTTTTCAACGAGGTGGTTGATGCGGACGTAGTCTTCGCCCCGGATCTCCTGGACGTCGGCGCAGCCATAGGCGCTGATCTGGGAAGGGTCCACCTCGATCAGGGCAACAACTGATCCGCCGGTCTTGGCCTGGACTTCGATCATGGTGCTGAGGAGCTCATCGCGGGCGTCGATCAGGTCATCGCCCAGCAGCACAGCAAACGGTTCGCAGCCGACGTGCTGCTTTGCGCGCAGGACAGCGTGGCCCAGCCCCAGGGGATCGCCCTGACGCACGTAGTGGATGTCACCGAGGTTGCTGGTGGCCTGGATGGATTCCAGCTTGGCGATGTCCCCCTTGGCTTCAAGGGTGGCCTCAAGTGTCGGGACACGGTCGAAGTGGTCCTCAAGCGCGCGCTTGTTGCGGCCCGTGATCATCAGGATGTCGCTCAGGCCGACGTTGACGGCTTCCTCGACGACGTACTGGATGGCAGGCTTGTCCACGACGGGAAGCATTTCCTTCGGCATGGCCTTGGTGGCCGGAAGGAACCTGGTGCCGAGGCCCGCAGCGGGGATGACGGCCTTACGGACGGAAGCGTTGGGTGTAGTCACCCGACTAATCTAACGGAGGTATTAAACATTCGGTAATTCTCTACAGCGGGTGATGGGCGCGGATCGGGCCGCGGCCGCGGATCGGGGTGCATACAGGTGGAAGGCCGCGTCATGAAGGCAACAAAGGAACAGATCCGTGCGGTCCACCGGACGCGGCGGGCACTACTGGGGCCGGCAGCTCTCGACGCCGCCGGTACAGCGATCGCGCATCACGGCCTGACGTGGGCCAACAGGGTGGCGGGCGGGCAACCCGGGACGTTCGCGGCTTACCTGGGAGTCGGCACCGAACCGCCATCCCTCCCCCTGCTGTCGGCGCTGCACGACGCCGGACACCGGGTGCTGCTGCCGGTGTGCGAACCGGGAATCAACCTGAGTTGGGTGTACTGGACGCCGACGTCCGCCTTTGTCCGCAGCCGCTTTGCCCCGATCCGGGAACCGGTCGGCGAACCCTGCGGCCCTGAGATCATGCGGTCCGCCGCCGGCATCTTCCTGCCGGCCACCGCCGTCGACCTCTCCGGTAACCGGATCGGCCAGGGCGGCGGCTACTACGACAAATTCCTGACGACGCTGGACTCGCTTTTCCCGGGCGGGTCCGAACCGGCCGACGGCGCCGGACCACTTCCGCCGCTCCCCGCAATCGCCGTCGTCTATGACGGCGAGGTCCTGCCCGCGGGCAGCATCCCCGTGGAGTCTTTTGACCGCAGGGTGCCGTCCGCCCTGACGCCGGGCGGGTTCGTCCGCCTGCTCTGAAGCCACGATCCCGGGATGATAGAATTAGCACTCAGGCCCTGCGACTGCTAAGGGACGGAAACCGTCGGTAGACATACCGGCAGTGACCGGACCGGCCAGCACGGGACCTGCTCGTTTGTCCCACAGGAGGATTTTCCAGTGCCCACGTATGCATATGCCTGCAAGGATTGCAGCCACGCCTTCGAGATCGTGCAGTCGTTCACCGACAACTCCCTGAGCTCCTGCCCCGAGTGCGAGGGAACACTACGCAAGAAGTTCAACAGCGTAGGCGTTGTCTTCAAGGGCTCCGGCTTCTACCGGACGGATTCCCGGGACGCCAAGGGCAGCACTGTCTCGTCGGCGCCCGCCGCGGCCCCGGCCGCTCCTGCTGCTCCCGCTCCTGCCGCCGCGGGCTGACCAATCGCCCCCGGCCGGGGTCTGCTGCTATTCCGGCAGACTGTCCGCCGTGCGGCTTGTCCACATACGGATCTCGGCGCCTGTCTGCCCGTCCCGCTCGGGGATAGCGTGGCGGCATGGCCACCGCCGTTAGCTTTATTCGTCCGCACGGGATTTTCCTCGCGCAGCCTCTCAGCGCAGACTTCCGCAGGGGTTTCATCCTTGCGCGCGGCCGTTCACCGCGTCCGCGTGCCTATGGCCCCCTCAGCTACGGCCCGCACCCCGGAAGTCCACCGCGCGCCCGCGGTCCGGGCGGGCTGCGGGGACGCAACGGCCTGATGGGCTGGCTGAACCGGAACCGGCGGCTGACAGTGGCCCTGCTGCTGTGCATCGCCGCCGGGATCACCGTCCAACAACTCACGCCCGCGCCGGACGATACTGTTGGCGCCCTCGCCGCTGCCCGGGATCTGCCGGCCGGCAAGACCCTCGGCGCCGCCGACCTGGTGGTCCTGAACATCCCACCCGGTCTGCTGCCCGGCGGCAGCTTCAGCGACGGTGCGTCGCTCCAAGGGAAGCAACTGGCCGTACCCCTGCGACAGGGCCAACTGATCTCCGACTCACAGCTGCTGGGTCCCGGCCTGCTGGCAGGAAATCCCCCTGGCTCGGCTGCCGTGCCGCTCCGGATGGCGGACCCGTCCTCCGTCCGGCTGGTCTCCCCCGGCCAACTGATCAACGTCGTGATGTCCGGCGACAACGGCTTTGACCAGCCGGGAACGTCCGAAGTGCTGGCCGCCGGCGTGCCTGTGCTGTGGACCTCCACGCAGGGCGGCAAGGCGGCCCAGTGGCTTGGGGACTCGGAGACGGACGGCCTCATCGTCGTGGCAGCCGACGCCGAACAGTCCCGGCGGCTGGCCGGCGCCTCCACCCAAGGAAAGCTGTTCTTCGTCCTCGTCGCGCCGGCACCCGGCTAGGCCGGCCGTCTTTGCTGGGCCGGCCGCCCTTGCTGGGCCCGGGCACTTTGCTGGGCCGCCGCCTTTGCTGGGCCCGGGCACTTTGCTGGGCCGGCCGTCTTTGCTGGGCCGGTACTTTACTGGGCCGGTACTTTGCTGGGCCGGTACTTTTCTGGGCAGGCCGTCTTTGCTGGACGGGCCGCCGTCCATGGCGGGTCCTAGCCCCAGTGCGGGGGCTTTTGTTCCTGCAGCCAGGAATCATGGTCGTAGCTGTCGGGCCGGTCGCCCCAGCGCCGCGGGTCGTCCTCAGCCGCCTTGTTCGGCAGCACGTCGGCGGCCACCACGCTGCTGCCCGCCGGAGCGGGCACGCCCACGCTGCCCGGCGCCTCCGCTGCGAGTGCGCCCGCCTCGGCGGCGATCTGTTCGGCGGCGATCTGTTCGGCGCGAGCGTCGTTGGCGCCCCGTTCGTCGCGAACTCCCGCGCCGACAAAGTCCGCTTCGGCGAAGTCCGCGTCGGCCCCGGCGCTGCCGGCCCGACCGGATTCCGGGGTGCTGGTGTTCTGAATGTCGCCGTCTGCGCTCATGCGGTCGGCCTCCTTAATGACTATTGCTGCTGCTTGCTGCTGCTCTCCATCCTGTAAGCCGTTGGTTGCTGTCCCTGCGGCAAAAGAAGCGGGGGCAACCGGCGCGGCAGTACCCGGCGCGGACGTATCCGGCGCGGACGCGGACCGCGCCGCCGTGGCCTGCGCGGCCGTGGCCTGCGCATCGTTGACGGCCAGATGTTCCACGTCGTCGTCGAAGAAGCCCGGCGAGGACCGGTGGCGGCTGGACGCCACCGGCTTTTCCAGGCCCAGGTACCCGCCGATCCGGTCAGCACAGGCGGACGGGTCGGTGAACACCTCGATGGTCCATAGTGGCATGTACCGCCAGCCCAGCCGCTCCAGCTGCTGCGGCCGGAGCCTGCTGCGTTCCCGCACTGTCATCCGCCGGTACTGTTCGGTTCCGTCGGATTCGATCGCCACGGGCCGCGGGATCTCGGCGTCGTCCTGCCCGATCGTCTGCAGGGGGTCGGCGGCGGCCACCATGTTGAGGACGCCGTCGTACTGGTGCCAGACCCGGGCGCCGCGGGCCCGGAGCCGGTCACCAAGATCGGCAACGAGCGGGTCGGCGCCCAGGGCCTGCTCGCTGGCGGCCGCCCGCGATGCGGGGCTACCGAGATCGGAGTTTCCGGTTATTTCCCGGTCCAGCAGTTCGTAGAAGTCCACGGCTCCATGGCTCAGCCGGGTCACGTCAAGATCCTCCGGCCGGAAGCAGCTGAGGACATGCAGGGAGCGGCGGGCGCGGGTCATCGCAAGGGCAAACTTGGCCCTTCCGCCCTCCGCCGAGAGGGGGCCGAGGTTGTGCAGGGCGCGACCGTGCGGGGTGCGTCCATACCCCGGGGAGAAGATGACATGGTCACGGACCAGGCCCTGGGCGCGGTCCAGGTCCACCACCCGGAAGGATTCATCGCCTGCGGTGAAGAAGCTTGCCAGCAGCGGATGGTTAGGCAGCTGCAGCCGGATGGACTCCCCGATCCGGGCGGCATGGCGGAGGCTGCCGGTGACAACGGCCAGCGAAGTGCGGGGACGGAGGCGGGCATGTTCGAAGACAAGCTCGACGGCGCGGTTCACTTCGGCGACGACGGATTCGACCCCGTCTTGGTCCGCGCTCGGCAGTCCGGTGCCGTCCGGCAGGTATTCAAGGGTCAGCGCGCGGTCCAGCCCGGTGGCGGATTGGCCTTCGGGAAGCCGACGGAGCCCGCCTTGGTAGAACGCTTTGCTCAGCTGCCGCACGAGGTCTTCGTCGACCGCCCGGTAGACATTCCGCAATTTCCAGACCGGCAGCACGGCTGTCAGGGCCTTGTAGGCGCTATCAGCGCCCTGGTGCGAGCTTTCGCCGGCGGCGAGCCGCTCCACGCCGACGGTGAAAGTCCTGGGGCTGGCGATCTGGTCGTCGCCGAAGGCGATGACCTGCCGGGAGCGCGCGATGGCAGGCAGGACGGCCTGCAATGAAGTCGCCTCGGCGTCGAGGATGACCACGGCGTCGAACCTCTGCTCGATCGGCAGCAACCCGGACATCAGGTAAGGGCTGACGGACCAGACGGGCACCAGCTTGGGCAGCAGTTCCGGGGCCTGCCCGGCCAAAGCGGCGGGGGTCACGCGCCCGTCCTTTAGGAGGCTGCGCAGCAGGTCCGCCTGCCGCGGGTTCTCCGAGATGGCCGCCCGCCAGCGCTCGGCAAGCTTCCAGCGCAGCCGGGCAGCGCCGCTGGCGATGTGGGCGTTGTCAGCGAGGCGGTATTCGGCCTCCAGCTGGCGCAGCGCGTCGCCGTCGGACATGGCGAGGTAGTCGTCGCCACTGATCATGGCTTCCAGGGCGGACTGCCACCACGCCAGTTCGAGTTCGGCCGCCACCGATTCCGCCGGCACTTCACGCTCGGCCAGGTCGGCGAGCAGTTCGCCAAGACCATGCTCACGCATGTTCTCCACGAGCAGGGTCCGCTCCGGAAGGGTCTCCAGCGTACCGGTGTCGGAGACCAGAAGTTCCAGTCGCTCCAATAGCTCTTCGTACGGGGTGGACAGCAGCTCGCCGCCGCCTGCGGTGTGCTTGACGGCCAGTCCCAGGTCAAACAGCTCGGCCCCGAGTTCACGGTAGAGGGCCGAGATGTCGGCGAGCCCGGAGGGGACCGCCGGGTGGCGCTGGGTCGTGGCGTAGCCAGACCAGGCGGCCCGCTGGTCCTGGACGAGGACGAGCGAGCTGTGGAGATCGGAGATGTGGACGCCCGGGCGGACATATTCCTTCGCGACACGGCGCAGGCGGGAGCGCTGCATGGACGGCATCTCGATGTTCCGCTCACGCCGCCAGGAGGAAGAAGCGGTCGCGGAAATGAGGTCGTGGACCGGACGGTCGAAGATATCCGGAGTGAATTTGTCAAGGCTTTCGCGCACGGCGACGAGGAGTTCGATCTGCTCGCCCCACTCGGAAAACGTGTTGCCGAGCCGGATTTCGGCGTGGTCCGCGACGCCGTTCATGCGTTCGCGCAGGAGCGGCAGCTTCTCCGCCACGGACACGGCGACCTGCTGCGCTTCCTGGGTTTCCTTCCGGGTCAGCAGCCGTGCCCCGTGCCAGGGGCTGGTGGTCGATGCACGGCTGAAACTGCCCAGTTCGGCAGCCCGGCGGAGCCTTCCGGCCAGTTCCTCACGGTCCCGGATGTTGTCCAGCACGCTGCGCTTCAGCCGCACCGTGGTGGCCGGCGCGGGTTGGATGGAGGTCAGCTCGGCCAGCGACTGCATCGCCTCGTACGGCGAGCAGCCCCAGCGCTGGCGGACGTTATGCAGCGATGCGACGTGGTCCATGAGGGCGTGACGGTGCTCGATGAGCGTGGTGTGCAGGTTGCTGAGCTGCGGTTCGAGGGACTTCTCGTTGCGGACGATGGCGCGGACCAGTTGACCCTTGAGCTGCAGCGGCGCTGCGTTGCCGGAAAGCTGGAGGAGCATGGAATCGAGGCCGAGCGTCTCCAGCTGGGCGGAGATCTCCGCCAGGCCGGCGCGCCTGTCCCCCACCACCAGCACGGTCTTTCCCTCGTCGACGAGCGCGCCGATCGTGTTGATAGCGGTCTGGGTCTGACCCGTCCCCGGCGGACTGCTCACAGCGAGCGAGTCCCCGGCCCGGACGGCGTCCACGACATACTGCTGGTCCGCATCGGCGTCGAGCAGCAGCAGTTCCTCGGCGGGGCTGCGAACATCGGTGCTCGGGAAGCGGCCCGGCTTGAGTTCGGGCACCTCCCCGGGCGCCCCGGTGGCAGCGCGGGCCAGGGCCGCGACGAGTGCGTTGTTCTCGTTAATCCAGGGATCCTCGAGGTTCCCGGAGAGGTCCGCGAACGTGGAGACCAGGAGGTTGTGTTCCACCTCGGCACCGTGGATGGGCTGGATGAGCGTGCCGAGGCGGTCCAGGACCGGCTGCGGATCAAACCGGGCGGTGCTGTACGCCATCCTGGTGACCGCATTGACATCGAAAACGATCCCGTGGACGGTTTTCAGGTGGCGGATCAGGGCCGGGTTGATGCGGGCCTGTTCAGTCAGCTGGAGTTCGTAGTCGTCTTCGCCGGGCCGGACGGTGAGCGAAACGGCGATGAGCATGACGGGGGCCGAGACGCGCTGCGGTTTGCCCCCCACGGCGGACGTCCAGACGACCGTGCCGGCGGACAAGTATCCGGCGTCGATGCCGCGGTCGTTCGAGAGTTCGAAGATCTTGGAGCGCAGGTTCCGTGAGGCGCGGGCGGCGACGACGAACTGCTGGCGGTCCCTGATGAGGGTGGAAAGCCGGGTGCGCCGGCCTGCCATGAGCTGGGCCAGGCCGGACGGGTGCGCGTGGGTCAGGTCGATGGAGCCCTCGGGTGTCTTGGTGAAGCGCAGCATCGTATCTGCCCCCGTGACGGGTTTGAGCCCCGACAGCCATTTCCTGAGCTCCTCGGAGCCCTCGTGGTGGCCTTGACCAACTGACACTGCTGCCTCCTTTTCTCTGCTCGCTTTTACTGGGCTCGCGTTAACCGTGCTCGCGTTTTCCGTGTTCGAGCGTGACGCCCTGGACCATACCGGCATGCCTTCGAGAGTAGACCGAATCAGCGGCGCGCAAGAGTCCGCAACACTGGCGCCGGCCAAATTGACCAGAAATGACCCCGATGAGATCAGCCGGCACAACACCGGCCACAAACAAAACGGCCGGCCCCGTCAGGAGGCCGGCCGTTCCGCCCGCTCAGCAGGCTATTCCCACTCGATGGTTCCCGGCGGCTTGCTGGTTACGTCCAGCACCACGCGGTTGACCCCGTCCACTTCGTTGGTGATCCGGTTGGAAATCCGGGCCAGCAGATCGTAGGGCAGCCGTGACCAGTCGGCAGTCATGGCGTCCTCGGAGGACACCGGTCGCAGCACGATCGGGTGGCCGTAGGTGCGGCCGTCGCCCTGGACCCCGACGCTGCGGACGTCCGCCAGCAGTACTACCGGCATCTGCCAGACCTCGTTGTCGAGTCCGGCAGCGGTCAGTTCCGCGCGGGCGATGGCGTCCGCCCTGCGCAGGAGGTCCAGGCGTTCCCTGGTGACCTCGCCGACGATCCGGATGCCGAGGCCGGGACCCGGGAACGGCTGGCGTCCGACGATCTCCTGCGGCAGGCCCAGCTGGGCGCCGACGGCGCGGACTTCATCCTTGAACAGGGCCCGCAGGGGCTCCACGAGTTCGAACTGCAGGTCCTCCGGCAGGCCGCCCACGTTGTGGTGGCTCTTGATGTTGGCCGCACCTTCGCCGCCGCCGGATTCGACGACGTCCGGGTACAGCGTGCCCTGGACCAGGAACTTGATCTTCTCGCCGTGCGCGGCGGCCTCGGAGATGATGGCCAGCTCCGCTTCCTCAAAGGCACGTATGAATTCGCGGCCGATGATCTTGCGCTTGGTCTCCGGGTCGCTGACGCCCGCAAGAGCACTCAGGAAGCGCTCCTGCTCGTTGGCGACGTAGAGCTTGACGCCGGTTGCAGCCACGAAGTCACGTTCGACCTGTTCGGCCTCGCCTTCGCGCAGCAGTCCGTGGTCCACAAAAACGCAGGTCAGCTGATCGCCGACGGCGCGCTGGACCAGCGCTGCCGCGACTGCCGAATCGACGCCGCCGGACAGGCCGCAGATGACCCGGGCGTCTCCGATCTGTGTGCGGATCCGTTCGACCTGTTCCTCCAGGATGTTGCCTGTGGTCCAGTTCGGCTCCAGCTTGGCGCCCTTGAACAGGAAGTTCTCCAGGACCTGCTGGCCGTACGCCGAGTGCTTCACCTCCGGGTGCCACTGCACGCCGTAGAGGCCCTTCGCTTCGTTGGCGAAAGCGGCAACATCGGCGCCGGCCGTGGTCGCCAGGACCTCAAAGCCCTCGGGCGCCTCGTGGACGGAGTCGCCGTGGCTCATCCAGGTGCTCTGGTGCTGGGGCATGCCCTCAAGGATGGAACGGCCGTCGCCGATCGTGGTGGTCTCGGTGGCGCCGTATTCGCGGAGCCCGGTCTGGGCCACCTTGCCGCCCAGGGCATTCGCCATGGCCTGGAAGCCGTAGCAGATGCCGAAGACCGGGACACCGGCCTCGAACAGGTCAGCACCGACACTCGGGGCGCCCTCTGCGTAGACGCTGGAGGGACCGCCGGAGAGGATGATGGCGGCCGGGTTCTTGGCCAGCAGCTGCTCGGTGCTGTAGGTATGCGGAACCACTTCCGAATACACATTCGCTTCCCGGACGCGGCGGGCAATCAGCTGCGCGTACTGGGCACCGTAGTCAACAACCAGCACGGGCTTGTGGGACGTCTGGGATGCAGTGGGAGTAGTCACCCCACTAGCCTACTTTGCGCCATGGTCCGGCCGCACATCGAGAAGCCGGTCCGGGCCCGGAATGAGCCGACGGGTAAGGGATCTCACACGCGGGCCCGCGGCGGTGAGACGCGCCCGCCGTGGAGGCAGACGGCCCGCTCTGTGGCACGCTCAGTAGCGCTGCGGAGCCTGCGGGTTGGCGGCGAGTTCGGCTTCAACCTCGGCGTGGAACTTCTTTTCGACGAAGAAGGACAGGAACGGCACAACGCCGCCCAGCGCCATGATGATGAGCTTGGCGAACGGCCAGCGCATCAGGGACCAGAGCCGGAAGTTGGACATGAGATAGACGACGTACATCCAGCCGTGCACAATCAGGACCGCGACCGAGAGATTTATGCCGCCGATGACCCCCGGAGGTTCGGCGTCAGCGAAGCCCAGCGCGAACGGCTCGCCGGTGACGGCGTTGGTGCCGCCCGCGAAGAGGTACTGGCCGAACGCATAGCGGGCAATCATCTCGGCGCAGAGGAGCAGCAACATGCCGCCGGTCAGGTATGCGAGGACCTTGTAGAACTTCAGGGCGGACCGGACCTGGGCCTCGGTCCCGCCGAACCTGCGCTTCCTGCCGATGGCGTTTCCCGTTCCGTTGGTCTGCTGTGGCTGGACTGCCGGCTGGGGCTCGATCATGATTGCACTCTCGGTTTGGTGGGGATCTGTTGCGGGGAGTTCTGTTCGGTGGAGTTCTCGTCGAGGGCGTCCTCGTCGTGCGCGTCCTCGAGTTCGCGGCGGTAGTCGTCCTTCACCAGGCGCCACCAGATAAAAAGTGCGAAGCCGGCGAAAACAACCCACTCGGCGGCGTAGAAGACGTTCAGCCAGTTGACTTTCTGTGCAGCAGGCTGGGGCCCGATGTTCAGCGGCTTGAGATCGCCGCCGGCGGCTGCCGAAACGTCGGCGCTGCCTGCCATTTCGGTGTCCGCGGCAACGAAGCCGGGGTAGCTGCTGATCTCCCAGACGTTGATGAGTTCCGCGACGGAAACCGCGCTGGCCCGTCCGGGACCGGCCTCGGTGTTGGGGAGCGGCGCCTCGGACGGGATCAGGCGGCCGGTGAGTTTGATAGTGCCCGACGGCGGCGCCACGGCGTCTGCAGGATCCGCCACCCAGCCGCGCGCCACCGGGATCCACGTCTGCGGCGAGGCGCCCGCGCCCGCCAGGACGGGTGCATCTGCGACAGCGAATGCGGTCACGATCCAGTAGCCCTTCTCGCCGCCGTGCAGACGGCCCGGGACCAGGACCTGCTTTTTCGGGTCGTAGCTGCCGGTCGCGGACACTTTCTGGTCCGCTACGGAGCCCGGGAAGAAGTCGCCCGGCTTCAGCACCGTAGTCAGCGGCTTGAGTTCCTCGGTGGTAATGGCCACCGGCGCGTCTGATTTGGTCGATTGGCCGAACTGCCATTGGCTGAGCAGCACAAACACCCCGGAAACGACGATCGCAAACACGAGGCCTGCAATCCAACGGGGCTTAAGGGCAGTTTTCAGCACCCCTTAACCGTACTTCGTCCTCGTGTAGAACAACGAAACGTATCGATCACCCCGAGTTGCCGTCCACCCTGGCCATTCACGCAGGTACTAGTGGGACTGGCCGTTGATCGTCTTCCGATACAACTTGCCAAGCGTTAGGTCATACCCTTTTCCGGCAACGAACACTCGACACGCCGGAATCTCACGGCAGAGCTGTTTTCAAATGATCAGAACACGGATAGCCCGGAAACCCTGGCTAGGCGTCGTCCAAGGACGCCAGGAAAAGGAAGAATTCCGGGGAGGGGTCGTCGAGGGGCGTTGGCCAGCCCGGATCGTCCGTGTCTGGGGCGGGAAATGGGTGCCAGGCCGTGAATTCGTGCCAGTCTGTGAATTTGTGCCAGTCCGGGAAGGGGTCAGTGGGCAGTTCCGGTTCGGGATCGCGGCCGGGGTCCTGGCCGGGGTCCTGGCCGGGGTGCCCGGTGGGCGCCGGGTTCGGATGATGGCCTGGATCCGCGGGCAGGCCTTGGTCCGGGCCTGGGTCTGGGCCTGGGCCTGGGTCGGTGTCTGTGTCTGGGTCGGTGATCGGGATGTGGTGGGGCCAGTGGGGTGGTTCCCAGTCCTGGTGTTCGCTGGGGTAGTGCCGCCGTGACGGGGAGGTCCACCCGGGTGGGTTGTCTTTGCTGGCCCCGGTTGGTTTCCAGGCGGAGCCGTGTTTGAGGCGGTGGTGCCGGGGGCAAGCCTGGCCGAGGTTGGAGATGCCGGTGGTGCCGCCGTCGGCCCAGGCCAGGAGGTGGTCTGCTTCGTTGTCCAGGGAGTGGTTGTTGCAGCCGGGGAAGGGGCACCTGCCGTCGCGGAGGCGGAGCCATTGCCGCTGGGTCTTGTTGAGGCGGTAGCTGGTCCGTCCGATTTCCAGCGGGGCGCCGTCGCGGGGGTCGGTCAGGACGCGGTAGAAGGAGTCGGCACCGTCGGTGATCAGGCGGCGGGCCATGGACGGCGGGATCGGCCCGTACCCGTCCAGGGTGGCTGGTTCCTCGGTGACGCCCAGGAGGGACAGGACCGGGACGGTGATCAGGACCTGCGCCCGCGGGGACGGCACACCCCCGCCCGCACCCCCGGCCAGGCCGGTGCCGCCCCCGGCCATCCCCCCGCTCAAGCTGCCGCCGGTGCTGTGGCTGGTGAGGAGCCAGGTGGCGGTGATGTCGGCGCGGAGCTGGGAGAGGGGCCGGGCCTCGTGGGGGCCTTGGAGGGCGCGGGCGGCGGCGGTGGTCCGTTCCCAGATCCCGGCGGCGGTGTCGGCCGGGAGGTAGGCGGAGAGCCAGGCCATGCCGTCCCGGTCCGGGAGGAAGTCGACCCGCCGGTCCCCGGCGCTTTTGCTGTGGCGTTTTTCGATGCTGACCGGGTGGTGGCGTTCGCGCCAGGCGCGTGCCTTGGCGCGGAACCGGGACGGGACAAGGTCCCCGGCCGGGGCCCCGCGGGCGGGGTTTGAGGCGTCGGGGTCCAGGAAGTGCGCTTCCAGCGCGGCCGCCCCGTCCGGGTCCAGGCCGGTGGTTTCCTCGACGATGATCCGGGCGTGCTGCCAGGAGATCGTGCCGGCCTGCAGGGCCGTCAGGGTCAGCGGCAGCGCCGTCATCAGTGCCTGGCATTCAGACAGGAGGGCACCGGCGGTCCGTTCACTGACGGTCAGGACACAGGCGACCTCAGCGACCAGGGCCATCTCCCGGACGGTGCATTCCTGCGGGGACGCCGCCGGTGACGCCAGGGCCCGGGTTGCCTGCACGTATTCCGCGGCCAGCCGCACCTTCAGCGCCGCCGTCCGGGCTTCCAGCCGGGCCACCTCGACGAGAGCGTCCAGGCAATCATCCGCCAGATCCCGCAGCGGATCGGCGTCGTGCAGGGAAACGACGCCGGGCGGATCCGGGCGGTCCGCGCCGACCCCAGGCGGATCCGGGCGGTCCGTGCCGGCGTCGGCGCCGGCAGCAAGCACAGCAACGGACGCGGCGACGGCCTCCAGGGCCTCCCTGCTTTCGACACTCCAGGCTGTTCTGCTGTCCACACTGCCAGCCTAAGAGGAGGCACCGACATTTAAAGGCCCCGCCGGCGACGACCAATCGTCGGCGTCGGTTCGCGCTGGCCACGACCAGCGCGAGCTTCCGGGCTGCGGCGGGGCAGGGACGTTTGTCCCGGTCACCAAGGGGTCCCGGTCCCGTACGTGTATGACCCAAGACACGGGAGCGTAGGCTTCAATGCCGAAAAGCCTGGCTGGATTGGCGGCGGATTCGTCATGGTCGGTGAGCACGCGGCAGGCTTGGGCCGTCCGCCGGTGGACGGGTAGCAGCAGGGTCTCTCCATGGTTCCCAGGGAGTCGAGAAGTCCAGGCACGCTGAGCTGGATCCCTGCCTGATCGGCCTGGCGGCGCATCCGTTGCGGCGGCCAGGGTCTGGGACGCAGTAGAAGGCGTCGGCGCGGATCTCGGGCGCGGGCTCGGGGAACATCGGGGAGAAGGAGAGCGCCTTGGTGTCTTTGAGCTGGCGGAATCCGGACTCGACCCGGGTCCCAGCGTGGCGGACGGAGTCGACACGAAGGGCCTGCCCCAATCTCAGTGGTCGAAGAAGACCAGGCTGGAGTTGATGAGTTCCGCGATCACTTCGGGATCGTAGGCGCGTCGGAGCGACTCGCGGAACGTTTCCTTGGACAGCGAGCGGGCCAGCGTGGCCAGAACTTCGAGGTGGTCGGAGAAAGAGCTTGCCGGGGTCGCGATCAGAAGGACCACGGTGGCCGGGCCGTCGGCGGCGCCGAAGTCGAGGGCTCTGCCGTACTTTGTGATGCCGACCGCAATCGAGGTCCGGGAGACAAACTCACTGCGGGCATGAGGCAGGCCGATGCCGCCGGGAAGTCCCGTGGCAAGCTGATGCTCCCGGGCGTTGACGTGCTTGAGGAATCCTTCCAGATCGGAGATCCGCCCGGCGGCATGCATCCGTTCAGCGAGCTGGGACGCGGCGTCGAGTTTGTCCGTGGCGTCCATCTCGAGGATCACCATCTCGGGGGTGGTGAGGTCGGCGTCATACCTGTCCAGTGGTTCCGCCAAGTGGTGTCCCTTCGAAGTGGCGTGGGTGCAGGCCGTCCTGCAGCCCGAGGTTTCGGGCCTGCAGTCCAGCGTTTCCGGTCAGCGCAGCGGAACGATGTCCTCGACGCCCATTCGCGCGGCGTCGGCGGACTCATCATCCGGCTGCTCCTGGCTCAACCGTTCGGCGTCGACCCGGGCCAGGTAATGCTTGACTTCACTCTCGCGCTGCGCATCGCTCCAGCCGAGAACATCCCCCATAAGTCTAGCGACTACCGGAGCGGCGGATACACCGCGGTCCCACGCCTCAATCGAGATGCGGGTACGCCGGGTCAGCACGTCCTGCACGTGGCGGGCCCCTTCATGGCTGGCGGCATAGACAGCCTCGGCGCCGAGGTAATCGTCCGCCCCCGGCAGCGGTTCGGCCAGTTCCGGACGTTCAGCGATGAGGGCCAGTACTTCGGGGGTCATGGCACCGTACCGGCTGAGCAGGTGCTCGATCCGTGCCACGTGGATGCCGGACTCTTCCGCCATCCGGTTCCGCTTGTTCCAGGCGGCCTTGAAGCCGCTCGCGCCGAGCAGCGGAATGGATTCAGTGCAGCTGTCCGGGACACGTTCGTCCATACTGCGGGTCGCCTCATCGACGGCGTCCTTGGCCATGATCCGGTAGGTGGTCCACTTGCCGCCGGCCACGACGACGAGTCCGGGCACCGGATGCGCCACGACGTGCTCGCGGGAGAGTTTGGCGGTGGAGTCATTCTCGCCCGCCAGCAGCGGACGCAGTCCGGCATAGACCCCCTCGACGTCCTCGCGCGTGAGCGGGCGTTTCAGGACCTTGTTGACATGCTCCAGGATGTAGTCGATGTCCTTGCTGGAGGCCGCCGGGTGGGCCTTGTCCAGGTGCCAGTCGGTGTCGGTGGTCCCGATGATCCAATGCCGGCCCCAGGGGATGACGAACAGCACGGATTTTTCGGTCCGCAGGATGAGACCCACCGTGGACTGGAAACGGTCCCGCGGGACCACCAGGTGGATGCCCTTGGACGCCCGGACCTTGAGCTGGCCGCGGTCTGTGACCATGGCCTGGGTCTCGTCGGTCCAGACACCGGTGGCGTTGATGACCTGCTTGGCGCGCACGTTGAAGGTGGAGCCGTCCTCATGGTTGATCACCTTGGCGCCGACCACGCGTTCGCCCTCGCGCAGGAAGTCCACCACGGACGTCTGGTTCACCGCGTGGGCTCCGTAATATGCGGCGGTACGGACGAGGTTCGCGACGTACTTGGCGTCGTCGACCTGGCCGTCGTAGTACCGGATGGAGCCCACGAAGGCGTCGTCCTTGAGGCTGGGTGCGGCGCGCAGGGTTGCGCGGCGGGTCAGGTGTTTGTGGAACGGGACGCCGCGGCTGTGCCCGCCGGTGATGGACATCGCGTCGTAGAGTGCGATGCCCGCGCCAACGTAGGGCCGCTCCAGGAACGGTTTGGTGAGCGGGTACAGGAACGGGACCGGCCGGGCCAGATGCGGGGCCAGCACCGAGAGAATGAGGCCGCGCTCGTGCAGCGCCTCCTTGACCAGGCCAAAGTCGAGCATTTCGAGGTAGCGGAGGCCACCATGGATGAGCTTCGAGGACCGCGAGGATGTTCCCGCGGCCCAGTCGTTCGCCTCCACGATGCCGACGGTCAGGCCGCGTGTGACGGCGTCGAGGGCGGCGCCGGTGCCCACGATGCCGCCGCCCACGATCAGGATGTCGAGTTCCTTGCCCGGATCGGTGGAGCCCTTGAGCACCGCGAGTGAAGCCTCGCGTTCGGCAGGGCCCAGGGCGCCTCCGGCCACGGCAGAACCGCCGGGAAAACTGTTCATGTCACGCCTCCATCCGGATCGAACCTCGTAGGGCACCAGACTACGTCCAAGTCCACCGGATGGGCAGGGGACGGTCAGTTGCCTTCGTACGGCGAGACGACGACGTCGACCCGCTGGAATTCTTTCAGGTCCGAGTAGCCCGTGGTCGCCATCGACCGGCGGAGGGCACCGATCAGGTTGGACGTTCCGTTGGTTTGGTGGCCCGGCCCGAAGAGCACTTCTTCCAGCGGACCGACCGTGCCGACGTTGACCCTGTCGCCGCGGGGAAGTTCGAGGTGGTGGGCCTCCTGGCCCCAGTGCCAGCCCTTTCCGGGGGCTTCGTCGGCGCGCGCCAGGGCGCTGCCCAGCATCACGGCGTCGGCGCCCATGGCGATGGCCTTGACGATGTTGCCGGAGGAACCCATGCCGCCGTCGGCGATCACGTGGACGTAACGCCCGCCGGATTCGTCCATGTAGTCACGCCGTGCTGCCGCAACATCGGAGATGGCGGAGGCCATCGGCGAGTGGATGCCGAGGGCCCGGCGCGTCGTCGTCGTGGCGCCGCCGCCGAAGCCGACGAGTACGCCGGCCGCGCCGGTGCGCATCAGGTGCAGGGCCGGCGTGTAGCCGGCTGCGCCGCCGACAATCACGGGAACGTCCAGTTCGTAGATGAACTGCTTGAGGTTCAGCGGTTCATGGTCCTTCGAGACGTGCTCGGCCGAGACGGTGGTTCCGCGGATCACGAAGATGTCGACGCCGGCGGCCACGACGGTCTTGTAGTGTTCCTGCGTCCGCTGCGGGGTCAGGGACCCGGCGACGGTGACGCCGGCTGCGCGGATCTCGGCCAGCCGTGAGGTGATCAGCTCGGGCTGGATGGGCGCCTGGTAGAGCTCCTGCATGCGGCGCGTAACAGCCGGGCTGTTGGTCTCGTCCTGGAGCGCCGCGATCTGGTCCAGCACTGCTTGCGGCTCCTCATACCGGGTCCAGAGGCCCTCGAGGTCCAGCACGCCGAGTCCGCCCAGCCGGCCGAGGGCGATCACCGTCTCCGGCGACATGGCGGAATCCATCGGCGCCGCGATGACCGGCATATCGAACTTGTAGGCATCGATCTGCCAGGAAACTGAAACGTCCTTGGGGTCCCGCGTACGTCGGTTGGGGACGATCGCAATGTCGTCCAGGGAGTAGGCACGACGCCCACGCTTGCCACGGCCAATCTCAATCTCGTAAGTCACTGCTCTAGGTTATCCCAGCGGACGGGAGCCTCGGCGTCGACGTACAGAGGCGTCATGAATCAGCGCTGGTTCTTCCGCGGACACATCGCCGGGACCGCGTCCGGACAACCATCGAGGGCGCTCCCGTCATTCCCCGCTGACGTTCTCCGTGTCCGGAACAGTGAGCTGGGATTCGAACATCCGGTAGTAGCGGCCCCGCAACGCCACGAGTTCCTTGTGGGTGCCCTGTTCCACGATCCGGCCTTCCTCCAGCATGTACACCACATCCGCCTTCTCGATCGTCGCGAGCCGGTGGCTGATGGCAATGATCGTGCTGCTGCGGTCCGCGAAAAGGCGCGTGAAGATCCGGTGTTCGGCCAGCGCGTCGATGGCCGAGGTGGGCTCGTCCATCACCATGAAAGAGGCGTTCCGGTAGAAGTTCCGGGCCATCGCAAGACGCTGCCACTGCCCGCCCGAGAGCCCGCTCCCCTTCCGCCCGCGCGGATCCTCCATCCAGTTGCTGACATGGTTGTCCAGCCCGTTGGGCAGCTTGTTGAGAAAGTCCAGCGCCTCGGCATCGGCCGCGGCCCGGCGGATCCGCCCGTCGTCCCGGGGCGGGTCGACGTCGCCGAAGAAGATGTTCTCCGCGGCGGTGGCGAACTCGTACTTGAGGAACTCCTGGCTCAGCACCGCCAGATGGCGGTGCCAGGACGTCACGTCCACGGCGGCAAGGTCGACGCCGTCGAGCAGTACCTGCCCCGAGTCCGGGCGGTACAACCCGGCGAGGATCCGGATCAGGGTTGATTTGCCGGCACCGTTCTCCCCCACGATGGCGATGTGCTGGCCTTCCTTGATGGTCAGCGAGATGCCCTTGATGACCTCCAGGTCGCTGCCGGTGTAGGTGAAACGGATGTTCCGCAGTTCCACCGTCGTCGGCGCCTGCAGCAGGGGCGGGGCGTGGCTGGAGTGCACCGGCAGCGCCATGAACAGCTCGTAGTCCTTGAGGTTCGCGAGGTCCTCGTCGATCGAGCTGAGCGAGGATACGAGGTTGTTGGCGGTGGACAGGGCGCGGCTGACAATCTGCTGGACGTAGAGGAACTGCCCCACCGGCTGGGCCCGGGCGATGATCTGGCCCACCACCCAGATCAGCGAAACCACCTCCGCACCGTACTGCAGGGCGTCGGCCGCGAGCTGCTTGGGGATATAGCGTTTCTGGAAATCCAGCCTGCGCTTCTCGTCCGCGTCCCGCAGCCGGGAGCGTAGCCCCATCAGATAGCCCACGATCCCGTAGAGGCGCATCTCGGCGATATGCTGCGGGCGCAGGAGGTTGGTCTCGATCATCCGTCGCTGCCGGCGGGAATCAATCTGGGTGTTCCAGTGCGCGATCTGCTCACGCGAGAGTTTGAACTGCAGGTACACGCTGGGCACGATCGCCACCAGGACGATCACCGCGATCCACCAGCTGACCAGCATCAGGGCACCGATGGCCAGGATCACCGAGACCAGCTGCGTGAAGATGGCCGCGATCCGGTCCAGCACCCGGGCGTAGGAATCGGAGAACCGTTTGGCCCGGTCGTAGAGGTCGACCGTTTCCTTGTCGTCATAGCGCCAGAATTCGAGCGCCAGGAACCGCTCGTACATCAGGTCCCCCACGATCGCCCCCACCCGGAAGCTCATGAGCTGCTGGATGTAGCGGTCCACACTGCTGAACGCACCCCAGAACAGGCCCAGGGCCGCGGTGATGACAACATACACGACGGCCTGCTGGCCCGCCGCGGCGTCCCCCGCGTAGGCGGCCGCCAGCGCCGTCGTGGTCAGGGCCGCGAAGTAGGTGGTGACCAGCGGCAGCAGGGCCGAAATGAGTGAGCCCACAACCTTCATCACCACAGCTGCCGGCGAGGCCCGGAAACTGACCCGGAGCACCTGCGCGACGGCGCGAGCGTACGGGCGCAGCGCCAGCTTGCGCTTCGGCTCATGCGCGGGACGAAGTTCGGACATGCCTTCAGCCTAGTTCCGGGCCGCGGCCGCTGGTTGCGCTGGGGGCCACGCCCGCCGGGTTCCCTGGCCGGGGAGCCGCTCCGGCGAGGGCCCCGGCCCGAGCTTGCGAGGGCAGGGAGCCGGTGCGGACTTGCGAGGTTAGGGACCGGGTGGGGCTTAGCGTGAACCGTAGTTCGGTGCTTCCACCGTCATCTGGATGTCGTGCGGGTGCGATTCCTTCAGCCCGGCCGGTGTGATGCGGACGAATTTTCCGCGGGCCTTGAGCTCGGGGACGGTCGGCGCACCGGTGTAGAACATGGTCTGGCGGAGGCCGCCGACCAGCTGGTACGCCACGGACGCCAGCGGGCCGCGGTAGGGCACCCGGCCTTCGATGCCTTCCGGGATGAGCTTGTCGTCGCCGGAGACGTCGGCCTGGAAGTAGCGGTCCTTGGAGTAGGAGGTATTCTTCCCGCGGGTCTGCATCGCCCCGAGGGAACCCATGCCGCGGTAGCTCTTAAACTGCTTGCCGTTGACGAAGATCAGGTCTCCCGGGGACTCGTCACAGCCGGCCAGCAGCGAGCCGAGCATGACGGTGTCGGCCCCGGCAACCAGCGCCTTGCCGATGTCGCCGGAGTACTGCAGGCCGCCGTCGGCGATCAGCGGCACTCCGGCGGGAATGGCCGCCTTGGCCGACTCATAGATGGCGGTGATCTGCGGGACTCCGACGCCGGCCACGACGCGGGTGGTGCAGATCGAGCCGGGGCCTACGCCGACCTTGATGCCGTCCGCGCCGGCGTCGATCAGGGCCTGGGCGCCTTCGCGGGTGGCGGCCTGGCCGCCGATGATGTCCACGTGGGCGGCGGCCGGATCGGACTTCAGCCGTCGGATCATGTCCAGCACGCCCTGCGAGTGGCCGTTGGCGGTGTCCACGAACAGGGCGTCCACGCCGGCGTCGATCAGGGCCATGGCCCGCTCCCAGCCGTCGCCGAAGAACCCGATGGCCGCCCCGACACGCAGCCGGCCTTCCTCGTCCTTGGTGGCCAGCGGGTACTGCTCGGCCTTGGTGAAGTCCTTGGTGGTGATGAGGCCCCTGAGCCGGCCCTGCTCGTCCACGAGCGGGAGCTTTTCGATCTTGTTGGTCGCAAGCTTGTGCGAGGCTTCCTCCCGGCTGATCCCGACGTGTCCGGTGACGAGCGGCATCTTGGTCATGACGTCGCTGACGAGGCGGAGCGGGAAATCAGCTTCCGGCACGAAGCGGGTGTCGCGGTTGGTGACGATGCCCAGCAGCCTGTTGCCCTCGTCCACCACCGGAAGACCGGAAACGCGGTAGCGGGCGCAGATCTCGTCCAGCTCCGCCAGCGTGGCCTCGGGGCCGATGGTCAGCGGATTGGTGATCATGCCGGACTCGCTGCGCTTGACCCGGTCCACCTGGTCGGCCTGGTCTTCGATGGAGAGGTTGCGGTGCACGACGCCCAGTCCGCCCTGGCGCGCCATGGCGATGGCCATCCGCGACTCCGTGACGGTGTCCATGGCCGCGGACAGCAGCGGAGTCTGGACGGAGATGCGCTTGGAAATCCGGGACGACGTGTCCGCCTCGGAGGGGATGACGTCCGTGTGGCCGGGCAGCAGCAGGACGTCGTCGTAGGTCAGGCCGATGAAGCCGAAGGGGTTGTGTTCGGGCTGGGTCATGAGTGCGCCTCTTACCTTGGTTACGGGGTTCACGGGTAGGGATTGCAACAGATGACCAGCCCGTCATTACGGGCATGGCCTGTGCAGAAGTGTTGAATAAATAGTAGAACCTTGGCGGCGATCCCCATATTCCGGGACGGAAATGTGAGCAACGGCATCCGCCCCACGCGCGCATTTCCCGGAGCCGCAGCCCTTCCCAGGTTCGAACGGCCGGACCGTCACTTCCAGCCGGTGGCCGCCAGCAGTCGCTGTTCGAACATCGGGATCATGCTCTGGACATAGGTCTTGGTCAGGTGGTTGTCGTCCTTGTAGACGTACACGTTGCCCACAACGGCGGGGCAGGTGCCGCCGGCGCAGATGAAGTCGCTGAGGTCCAGAAGGTGCAGCCCGGAGACTTTCCCCCGGTAGGCGTCCAGGGGTGAGGACCCGGCCAGCGCTTCCTGGAGCGGTACATTGCACTGCGGGGCGTCCGGTCCGTGCTTCTGCACGCATTCGGGCATGTTCAGGCCGAAGCGCGGATTGTCGCGGACACCCACCACCTCGATGCCGGCCTCGGTGAACGGCTTGATGCCCTCCAGGTAGCCCGGCACCTCGGTCTCGAACGGGGCGGCTATGTGTGTCAGCGAAGCCACCGTGAAGACCGCGTCCGGGCGGTGTTCCCGGACGTAGGCGGCGCTTGCCTCGTTGAAGGCGTTGCACCAGGCGTCGCGGTCCGGGGACTCGCCGCCGAAGCGGCAGTTGCCCTTGAGCAGCGCAACGACTTCCCAGCCATGGCTCCGGGCGATCGGGCCGAGCGCGGCCATGTACTGCTGGGCGTGCGAGTCGCCGAGCACCACGATCCGCTTGGTGACGGTCTCCGGCCGGCTGTTCTGCAGGCAGCCGGCCAGCAGCGGATCGCTCGGGACGTTCCCGTCCGTGCACGGTCCGTCGATGTCCGCCCATTCGTTTTTCATCGCGACGGGGGCCGGGATGATCGTCGCGGCCGGCGTCGGCTTGCCGGCGTTTTCGGGCGACAGGGCCGCGGCGCCCGGCGTCAGTTCCTTGGGCTGCGACGCCGCCGCGGCCTCGTCGGCCATCAGCTTGCTCTGCCACACGGAGACCGGGCCCGCGAGCAGGGCACCGCACGCCACGATCACGACGGCGGTCCGCCACGTCCGCAGCTTCGGCCAGTGCCAGTCGCGCAGCGGTTTCTCCACGAACCGTGTGGTGAGCACGGCCAGCACGACGGACGCGGCCACAACGCCCAGGCCCTGCATCAGATTCGGTGAACTGATCCCCATCCCGGCCAGGGCCAGCACCAGCAGCGGCCAGTGCCACAGGTAGAGCGCGTAGGAGTTGTCACCGAGGGCGACGAGCGGCTTCCAGGTCAGGAAGCGGTCGACGCCGAGGCGGCTGCCACTTTGCCCCGCCACAATGATGGCGGCCGCGGCGAGGGTGGGCCACAGCGCGATGAAACCCGGGAAGGACCGGTCCACGGTGAGCAACAGCCCGCAGGACAGCATGGCGGCGAGGCCGGTCCAGCCGAGCACCACCCGGAGCGCCTTGCCGGGCTTGAGATGGGGCAGGGCAAGGGCCAGCAGGGAGCCTAGGGCGAATTCCCAGAGCCGGGTGCGGGTGTCGAAGTAGGCGTAGGCCTGGTTCGTGGCGGTCTGCTGGATGGAGTACAGCAGCGAGGCGACGAAGATTGCGCCGAAGGCCGCGGCCAGCAGCGCCGGATAGCCCAGCTTGTTCTGCAACGGCGGCCACCGTCGAAGGAGCCGGCAGAGCAGCGTGCGGAGCAGCGCCGCGCCGGCGAACACGAGCGGCCAGAGCAGGAAGACCTGGCCCTGGATGGACAACGACCAGAAGTGCTGCAGGGGGCTGGCGCCGGAGTGGTCCTGCGCGTAGTAGTCGACGGCCGTGTCCGCCAGCAGCCAGTTCTGCCGGTACAGCAGGGAAGCCCAGGCCTGGTCCAGCACGTCGGGCCAGCGGCTTTCCGGGAGGATGACCCGGGTGCCGGCCAGGATGCCAAGGATGACGACGACGACGGCCGGGAGCAGCCGCTTGAGCAGGTGGAGCCAGTGGCTCACAAGGCGCAGGGGCTTCCCGCTGTCCACCTTCCGGGCGAAGCTGAGCGTCATCAGGAAGGCAGAGATCAGCAGAAAAATGTCAACCCCGCCGGAGACCCGGCCGAGCCACACATGGTAGGTGACCACCATGAGGACGGCGAGTGCGCGGAGGCCCTGGACTTCCGGGCGGTAGCTGGATTTTTGGCGTGTGGGGGAAATCGCTTCCGTGTTGCCCGGGCCGGCGATGGTTCGATCGATCGACACAAATAGACCCTTCAGCCGGTTTCCAAAGCATCAACGTTACCGAACCGTAATTTGTCTGGCCAATCACAGGGAATGCCGCGGGCTCTTCCGGGCCCTGCCGTTCCCGGGGCCGATAAAGCGGAAGGGCCGGACCAGCTTTGTGCTGGTCCGGCCCTTCCTGGTGTTCAGAATGCTGCGGCGCCGGCAGGCGCCCGCGGCCCGCCTTAGTGCTGGTGGCCCGCGTGCTGCTCTTCGTCGGCCGGCTTCTCGACCACGAGGGTTTCCGTGGTGAGCACCAGTGCCGCGATCGAGGCGGCGTTGCGCAGTGCTGCACGCGTCACCTTGACCGGATCGATGACGCCGGCAGCAATCAGGTCTTCGTAGTCGCCGGTCTTGGCGTTGAAGCCCTGGTTGTTGGCGGATTCCGCCACCTTGGCAACGACGACGTAGCCGTCGAAGCCGGCGTTCTGCGCGATCCAGCGCAGCGGCTGGGTCAGTGCGCGGCGGACGATGCCGACGGCAGCGGCCGCGTCACCTTCGAGCGCCTGGACGGCAGGATCCTCGTCGAGCGCCTTGAGGGCGTGGATGAGGGCGGCGCCGCCGCCGGCCACGATGCCTTCTTCGAGGGCAGCGCGGGTGGAGGACACTGCGTCCTCGATGCGGTGCTTCTTTTCCTTCAGCTCGACCTCGGTGGCAGCGCCGACCTTGATCACGCCGATGCCGCCGGCCAGCTTGGCCAGGCGTTCCTGGAGCTTTTCCTTGTCCCAGTCCGAATCGGTGCGGGTCAGCTCGGCGCGCAGCTGGGAGACCCGGGCTGCGACGTCCTCGGCCGAACCGGCGCCGTCGACGATGGTGGTGTTGTCCTTCGTGACGGTGATGCGCCGGGCGGTACCCAGCACCTCAAGGCCGACGCTGTCCAGGCTGAGGCCCAGTTCCGGTGAGACAACCTGGGCGCCGGTGAGGGTGGCGATGTCCTGCAGCATGGCCTTGCGGCGGTCACCGAAGCCCGGAGCCTTGACGGCAACGACGTTCAGCGTGCCGCGGATGCGGTTGACGATCAGCGTGGAGAGTGCCTCGCCGTCGACGTCTTCGGCAATGATGAAGAGCGGCTTGGAGCTCTGCAGCGCCTTTTCCAGCAGCGGCAGGAATTCCTGCACGGAGGAGATCTTGCCCTGGTTGATCAGGATCAGCGCGTCTTCGAGGACTGCTTCCTGGCGTTCCGCGTCCGTGACGAAGTACGGGGACAGGTAGCCCTTGTCGAACTGCATGCCCTCGGTGAGGACCAGTTCGGTCTGCGTGGTGGAGGACTCCTCGATGGTGATCACACCATCCTTGCCGACCTTGCCGAAGGCCTCGGCCAGGAGCTCGCCGACCTCGTCGCTCTGCGCGGAGATGGAGGCCACGTTGGCGACCTGGGTTCCCTCGACCGGACGGGCGTTCTCGAGCAGGCGGGCGGCGACGGCCTCGACCGAGACCTCGATGCCGCGCTTGATCTGGCCCGGGGCGGCGCCGGCCGCAACGTTGCGGAGGCCTTCCTTGACCAGGGCCTGTGCCAAAACTGTGGCGGTGGTGGTGCCGTCACCGGCGACATCGTTGGTCTTGGTGGCGACCTCCTTGGCAAGCTGCGCGCCAAGGTTCTCGTAGGGGTCGTCCAGTTCGACTTCACGGGCGATGGTGACGCCATCGTTGGTGATCGTGGGGGCGCCCCACTTTTTGTCCAGCACGACGTTGCGGCCGCGCGGGCCAAGCGTCACCTTGACCGTGTTGGCGAGCTTATCGATGCCGGCTTCAAGCGACCGGCGGGCAGCGTCGTTAAACGCAAGCTGCTTTGCCATGGTTTTGTCCTTTCAAGACAGAACCCCGCGCAACGGACCCGTCAAAGAAGGATCGGCGGCGCGGGGTCCAAGAGAGTTACTTTACGACGATCGCCAGAACGTCGCGGGCGGACAGCACGAGGTACTCGGTGCCGCCGGTCTTGACTTCGGTTCCGCCGTACTTGGAGTAGATGACAACGTCGCCGACGGTGACATCGATCGGAACGCGGTTGCCGTTGTCGTCAATGCGGCCGAGGCCTACTGCGACAACTTCACCTTCCTGCGGCTTTTCCTGCGCGGAGTCCGGGATGACCAGGCCGGAAGCCGTGGTCTGCTCGGCTTCGAGCGGGCGGACAACAATACGATCCTCAAGAGGCTTAATAGAGACCGACAAGGACCTCTCCTATTCGTCAGCAAATTCGTGGACTTTAAAGCTGTTGTGCCATGGCGTACAGACCGTCGTCGCGGTGCCGGCAGCAGCCAGGCTGTGGAGCTTCAGGTGTTAGCACCCTCCTAGGGAGAGTGCTAACGACGACTCTATGTAATGGTTAGCACTCGGTCAAGGCGAGTGCCAGAAATACGTCGCAGGTGAACGCGGGGCCGGTACCACGACACGGCGGGCGCCCGTAACCTACTGTCCGCCGAGATCCTCGAAATCCACGTCCTCGCCGTCTTCCCCGGCGTCGTTCCGGCCCGGAGCATTCCGGTCCCGGTAGAGCAGGAAGCCGCCGGCGGCGGCGAGCGCCAGGCCGACGATCAGGAAGATGGTACCGCCGATCCGGGCGGCGGCGTAGCTCTCGCGGATGGAGCGGGCTTCGTCGGTGGCGTCCTGCACGTCTTTGCCACCCACCGAGTAGACGGTGGCATTGAAGGAGTCAAGGAAGAAGATAATGACCAGTAGCGCCCCGCAGACGACGGCGGTCACGAGGCCCGCGACCAGCGCCGGCCGGGCGAACCTGCTGGTTTCCCTGCCGCTGTCATCCATGCCGTCCAGCCTAGCCGTCGCGTCCGGGCAGCGGCGCCTGAACTACGCTTGATGCCATGGCTGACGCACCGCAGGACCAGATCGCCCCACTCCTCAATCCCGAAGGCTGGGAACTGCTGGCGTCCCTGGGACCGTACCGGGAGGATGAGGCATTCCGGCTCAACGCCTCGCTCCGCAAGGCCGGCCACTCCCCCGAACTGGTTTCGGCGGCGCTCACGCAGTCCCGGCTCCGGACCAAGGCCGAGGCCAAGTTCGGTGAATTCGCCCGGCAGATGATCTTCACCCAGGCGGGGCTGGAACAGGCCACCCGGCTCACGGTGGCGGCCCGGCACGCGCAGCGCTTCGCGGAGGCCGGAACCGGGCACGTGGCGGACCTTGGCTGCGGCCTGGGTGCCGACGCGATGGCGCTGGCGTCCCTGGACATCCGGGTCACCGCGGTGGAGAAGGATGAGACCACGGCAGCCTGCGCCACCATGAACCTGATCCCGTTCCGGAACGCCACCGTGGTCCATGCCGACGCCACCGCCGTGCCCCTGGCGGGAATCGACGGCGTCTGGCTGGATCCCGCCCGCCGCACCACGTCCACCTCCGGGACCAAACGGCTCTGGGATCCGGAGGACTTCTCCCCGCCGCTGTCCTTTGCGGAATCCCTGGCCGGTTCCGGTCTCGCTGTCGGGGTGAAGATGGGTCCGGGAATGCCGCATGACGCGGTGCCCACGGGCTGCGAGGCGCAGTGGGTCTCGGTCGGCGGGGACGTCACCGAGGTCGCCTTGTGGTTCAACTCCGTGCGGCGTCCCGGCGTCCGGCGTGCCGCCTTGCTGCTCGGACCGCAGGGCGCCGCCGAACTGACCAGCGCCGAGGAGTTCGATGGCGGCCCGGCAGCCCCGGTGGGCCCCGTCGAGGGATATCTCTATGAGCCCGACGGCGCCGTCATCCGCGCCGGGCTGGTGGCCGACGTCGCCCTCCAGTTGGGCGGGCACCTGGTGGACGAGCACATCGCCTACATCTGCGCACCGGAACAGGTGGACACGCCGTTCGCCCGGGCGTACCGGATCCTGGAAGTGATGCCCTACAACGTCAAAGCGCTCAAGGCGTGGGTCAAGGACCGCGGCATCGGCGTGCTGGAGATCAAGAAACGCGGCACCTCGGTGACGCCCGAGGAGCTGCGCAAGCAGCTCCTCCCGGGCGGGAAGAACACCGCCGGCAAGAACACGGGCGGGAAGAACACCGCCGGCAAACACAAGAGCAAAAAAGCGGCCACCCTGGTCCTCACGAGGATCGGCGAGGACCGGGTGGCCATCTCGGTGGAGCCCGTCTAGAGGCCCTTCCTGCCGGGCGGTCAGGCTACTGTGCCCGCATGAAATCCTCGGCGGCACGGACCTGCTCGGCGCTGGGCCGGATCCCGGTGTACAGCACGAACTGCTCCAGCGCCTGGATCGTGGCCACCTCGGCGCCGGTGATCACGGTCTTGCCGGCGGCGCGGCCGGCTTTGACGAGCGGTGTTTCGGCGGGCAGTGCAACGACGTCGAACACCACCTTCGCGGCGTCCACCGCGTCCTGCGGGAAGGACAGCGAACCGGCGTCGGGGCCGCCGGCCATTCCCACCGGCGTGACGTTGATGAGCATCTCTGCCGTACCGCGGCCCGCCGAGTCCGGGAGTTCGGACAGCCACTTAAAGCCGTAGAGCTCCGCGAGCGACCGTCCCGCCGCCTCGTTGCGCGCCACCACCGTCACGTCCGTGAAGCCGGCGTCCCGCAGCGCCGCCGCGGTTGCCTTGGCCATGCCGCCGGAGCCCCGGAGCCACACCGAGTACTCGGCGGGAACGGCGTGGTGCCGCAGCAACTGCTCAATCGCCGTGTAGTCGGTGTTGTACGCGGTGAGGCGACCGCCGTCGTTGACGATGGTGTTGACCGAGTCGATCGCCTTGGCCGACGGGTCCATCACGTCCACGAGGGCAATCACATCCTCTTTGTACGGCATGGACACGGCGCAGCCGCGGATTCCCAGGCCCCGCACCCCGGCGATCGCCTGGGCCAGATTTGTGGGTGCGAAAGCCTTGTAAATCCAGTTCAGGCCCAGCTGTTCATACAGATGGTTGTGGAAGCGCGTCCCGTTGTTGCTCGGCCGGGCCGAGAGGGAGATGCAGAGGGTCATGTCTTTGTTAAGAATGGGCACGCCTCCATTAAACGCCAGCCGCGCCCCCGGATTGGTTCAGCGGGTCAGCCGCAACCAGTCCCGGCGTTATACGCGCCGACCGCGACGGGAAGCTTCCCGGGCGCCGCGGCCTTTCCGGCGAGCACGGCCGCCAGCGCGTCGAAGGCGCCCTGGCTCCGGCCGTACAGGGCAATCTTTGCCGGGGCGGCCGACGCGGCCAGCGCCCACGGCGCATCGAGGGTAACCGCGACATCCGCCACGGGTGCCTCCGGATCTGCTGGCGGTCGGCCATAGCCGATCAGGGACACTAGGGGACCCTCCCCGATGCTGATCCCGACGTCGCGGGCGGCGGCCGCGAACCTGGAACGGTCCTGGTCCGTGCCGCCGGTGAATCGCACGCTCGGGGGCACCATCGGCCCGCTGCAGGGGCCCGCCAGCACGGTGATCGCCGCCGCGGAAACCTTCCGCGAGATTTCCGTGCCGATTCCCGGTTCGCTTCCCTTCGGAGCGCCGGTCCGGCCTCGCCAGACCATCATCGTGACGACCCGCTGCGCGGCCTCGGCCAGCCGTTCGGGTGCCAGCGCGCCGCTCCGCACCGAGCTGATGATCGCGGCATGGGCGGCTCCGACGTCGGCCGGCATGAGCAGCAGATCAGCACCCGCGGCAAGGGCCAACGGCGCAACGGAACCGTGCGGAAAGCGGTCCTTGACCGCTCCCATGTTGAGCGCGTCCGTCACCGCCACCCCGCGGAACCCCATCCCGCGCAGCTCCGCGTACGCTGCTTTCGACACGGACGCGGGCACCCCCGGTTCCAGGGCGGGCACGGCGATATGGCCGGTCATGACCATGGGCAGCCCGGCATCGATGGCCGCCTGGAAGGGCAACAGGTCCTTGGCGCGGAGCTGGTCCAGGGAGGCCGGCTGGACGGGCAGGCCCTCGTGCGAATCCACGCTCACGGAGCCGTGTCCGGGGAAATGCTTCGCCGCGGGCAGCATTCCCGCAGCCAGCATCCCCCGGGAGAAGGCGACGCCGAGGTCCGCTGCAGTGTCGGCACTACCGGACATGGACCGTGCCCCTATGGTCGGATCGGAGGGTCCCATGGTGACGTCGACGGTAGGGGCGAAGTCGACATTGAAGCCCAGTGCGGAGAGTTCGGAGGCCACGGCCCGGCCGGCCTCGCTGGCCAGCGGTCCGCTTCCCGCGGCGCCGTAGCTCATCGGCGCCGGCCACTCGGTCAGCGGGGCACGCAACCGCGCCACCGCCCCGCCTTCCTGGTCCACGGCGATCATGCCGGGCCAGCTGCGCCCGTCCGCCGTGGCGGCGGACTGGAGCCTGTGGGTGACAGCGCTCATCGCACCGGTGTCCACCTGACCGCCGGACGTTTTCGGGACGTTGTCGCCCATGATGATGGAGCCGGCCAGGTGGAGTCGTTCCATGTCCGAGGCGCGCGTCTCGTGGTCCAGCCCGGGGTAGAAGGGAAGCAGGACCTGCCCTGCCTGTTGCTCGAGGCTCATGCCGTCGACGGCCCGGCGCGCCGCGTCCGCGTCCTGCTGCTGCGGCCCCCAGCCCAGCGGCCGGGATCCCGGGTCCAGAAGGGACCCGGCCATGCCGGGCCCGTCCGCGGGGGCGGCAGGAGTCGGGGAAGGAGACTCGGGGGACGGTGCGGCGGCCGTCTGTTCCGGGGTTGGCTGGCGAACTGAAGGCTCCGGCGTCGGCGGCCCGGAACAAGAGGCTGTTCCGAGCACCAGCCCCAGAAGCGCCGCCAATACTGCTGCGTGCGTCGTCATTTTGTGAAATCTTTCACTTCTTCGCTGCAACTTGGGCACCGACTCCATGCTACCCCTGCACTAGAATTGGACCACCGTTGCCCCCGCCAACCGCCCTGCCAGTGCCGCTGCCAGATGGGGTCACGGCAACGGACAGCAGAACAGCGAAGGGACCACATGAAGATTGATTTCGCTTCATCCAGGCAATCAACTCTTGGTGTGGAATGGGAGCTCGCCCTCGTCGACGCAGAAACCGGCGAACTCGCCTCGGTGGCCAATGAGGTGCTCCGCGGGGTTGCCGCCGCGCATCCCGAGCTTAACGAGGACGACGAGCACCCCCACATCAAGCAGGAACTGCTGCTGAACACCGTGGAACTGGTCACCGGGATCTGCAACACGGTGGCGGAAGCGAAAGCGGACCTCAGCAGCTCCCTGGCCGCGGTCCGGGACGTCACCGACCCGATGGGCGTCGAGGTCTTCTGCGCCGGCAGCCACCCTTTCAGCCCGCCGCAGCTCCAGCCCGTGACCGACAAGGCGCGCTACGCGAAGCTCATCGACCGCACCCAGTGGTGGGGCCGCCAGATGGTCATTTACGGCGTCCACGTGCACGTCGGACTCGACCGCCGGGACAAGGCCCTTCCCGTCCTCGACGGCCTGGTGAACTACTTCCCGCACTTCCAGGCGCTCTCCGCCTCCAGCCCGTTCTGGGGCGGCGAAGATACCGGCTACGCCTCGCACCGTGCCCTGATGTTCCAGCAACTGCCCACCGCCGGCCTGCCGTTCCAGTTCTCCAGCTGGGAGGACTACGAGTCCTATGTCCAGGACATGTTCACCACGGGCGTGATCGACACGCTGTCCGAGATCCGCTGCGACATCCGTCCCGTCCCCGCCCTTGGCACCATCGAGATGCGCATTTGCGACGGCCTGGCCACCTTGGAGGAAGTCGGCGCCATCGCCGCCCTGACGCAGTGCCTCGTCGACGAGTTCTCCACGACACTGGACAACGGGGGCACCATCCCCACCATGCCGCCGTGGCACGTGCAGGAGAACAAGTGGCGGGCGGCCCGCTACGGCGTCGAAGCAATCATCATCCTGGACGCCGCCGGCAACGAACAGCTCGTTACCGAACACCTCCGCGAGACGGTCCACCGGCTGGAGCCGGTCGCGGCGAAGCTCGGCTGCAGCGCCGAACTGGCGGACGTCCTGAAAATCATCGAACGCGGCGCCGGCTACCAGCGGCAGCGCCGGGTTGCCGCGGAGCACGGCGGCGACCTGCGCGCCGTCGTCCTGGACCTCGTCCAGCAGATGCGCAAGGGCCCCGACGCCTAGCCACGGCCTCCGGGACCGGCGCCTAGCCCGGAGCCGGTACGGGCTCCGGGTCCGGAGCCGGGTTCAGGCGGAAACGCTGGTGACCGGCAGCGACGAATCCGGCGCGAAGCTGATGCCGCTGGGTGCAATCCCGGCCATCACCAGCTGTGCGCCGAGGGCGGCGACCATGGCGCCGTTGTCGGTGCACAGCGAAAGCGGCGGGACCGTCAGCCGGATCCCGGCCGCGCTGCAGCGCTGTTCGGTGAGCTGGCGCAGCCGGGAGTTCGCGGCCACGCCGCCGCCCAGCAGCAGCTCGGTGATGCCGTTCTCACGGCAGGCCAGCACCGCCTTGGCCGTGATCACGTCCACCACCGCCTCCTGGAAGGCCGCGGCGATGTCCGCCACCGGAACCGTCTCGCCGCGCGCTTCGAACTGCTCCACGCACCGGGCGACGGCGGTCTTGAGCCCGCTGAAGGACCAGTCGTAGCGGTGCGGGCCCGGCTCCTCCGCCGTTCCCATGTACTTGGGCTGGGTGAGCCCGCGCGGGAATCGGATCGCCTTGGCATTGCCGGTGCGGGCCAGCCGGTCGATGGCGGGCCCGCCGGGATATCCCAGGCCCAGCAGCCGCGCGACCTTGTCGTACGCTTCGCCGGCGGCATCGTCGATTGTGGAACCGAGCAGTTCGACGTCGTCGGTAATGCTGCGGATCCGCAGCATTTCAGTGTGGCCGCCGGAGACGAGCAGCGCACCGAGGTTTTCCGGCAATGCATTTTGCCGGAATGGCTGCGGGCTGCCGTGGTCCGCTTCGAGCAGGCCGACGCCGACGTGCGCCACGAGGTGGTTGATTGCGTACAGCGGCTTGCCGGTGGCGACGGCGAGCGCCTTCGCGGCGCACACGCCGACCATCAGCGCTCCCGCGAGTCCGGGTCCGGAGGTGACGGCGATGGCGTCGATCTCTTCCAGCGTCACCCCGGCGTCCACGAGGGATTCCCGGAGGGTCGGCACGAAGGCGTCCAGGTGGGCGCGGGAGGCGATCTCGGGGATGACGCCGCCGAAACGGACATGCTCCTCCATCGAGGAGGCGACCGTGTTGGTCAGCAGCCGGGTCCCGCGGACGATCCCGACGCCGGTCTCGTCGCAGGAGGACTCGATGCCGAGGACAAGGGGCTGGGTGCGGTTCATGGGCGGTCTGCTTCCCGAGGCGAAGTGGTGTGCGGGATGTGGTCGGAGCCGGGCTCCAGCCGGAGGCGCATGATCAGGGCATCGACGCCGTCACGGTAGTACCGGGGTCGGACGTGGATCTGTTCAAAGCCGAAGCGGAGGTACAGCTGCTGCGCGCGGGGGTTGTCCGCCCGGACTTCCAGCAGCACGTCTTCGGCGTGACGCCGCCGGCTTTCCCGGATGAGTTCGCCCAGCAGTGCCGAGCCGATGCCCTTGCCTTCCTGCTCCGGCACGACGGCGATGGTCTGCACGTCCGCTATCGGCTCGATACACATGAGTCCGGCGTAGCCCACGATGCCGCCGGCACTTTCGGCAACCAGGTAGCGGCGCGTTTCCGCCTGCGCCAGCTCATCAAGGAACATCTGCAACGGCCAGGCGTCCACCGGGAACAGCCGGCGCTCAAGGTCGTGCACGGCCGGGATGTCCGCGGCGGTCATGTCCCGCAGCGCCAGCCCGCCCGGCAGCGCCGCCGCGTCCTGGCCGCTCACAGCGCGCGCTTCCGGGGACCGGGAATCTGGGCGTCGGACTCGCGCAGGTAGAGCGGGGTCGAGTCCAGCAGCTTCTCCCCAGCAGCCAGCCGCGCGAGCGCAAACTGTCCCAGCGAGAGTGCCTCCGGCTGGCGCGAGCTGAAGCCGTCGACGGCCTTGACGGCGTCGGCATAGATTCCGGCACCGGCACCGTAGACCGGCAGGTCCGGCAGGTCCGCCGCGAAACCGACATGCGGCCCGTCAAGGAGCTCGGGGAGCTGCCCGCCGGCGAGCGTGTACCGCGCCCAGTACACCTCTTTGCGCCGCGCGTCCGTGGCGACGAGGAAGTCCGGCGCCGCGTCAACGGACTCGGCCACTTCCAGGGCGACGGCGTCCAGGCTCATCAACCCGTACAGCGGCTTGCCCCAGACGAAGGCCAGGGTGCGGGCGGTGACGATGCCGGAGCGCAGCCCGGTGAAGGGACCGGGGCCTACCCCGGTGACAATGAGGTCGACGTCGTCCCCGCCCAGGCCCGCCTCGGCGAGCAGATTCTCGATCCCCGGAGCCAGGACTTCCGCGTGGCTCCGGGTGTCCTCGGTGGCAAAACTGCCCACCACCGACTCCGGAGCGTCGTCCGAGACAAGCGCGGCGCTTGCTACGGCCGAAGTGTCGATTGCGAGGATCAGCATCAGGAGGTCCGTTCCGTTGGCTCAGTCAGTGGCTCGGTGCTGGTTCCGGGCGCGGCCACCCGGCCTAGCCGCGGCCGCGGTGCCGGGCAGGTACGGCGGGGTGACCCAGCGCGGACCGTAGCCGCGGAACACGATGGTGCGGGGCTCGTCGTCGTCGTCGGTATCGAAATCCAGCGTCACGGTGTCGGCGGCAGGGCCGGCAGGGGCAGGTCCGGCAGCGGCCGGTCCGGCAGTGGCCGGGGCGGCGCCGCCGAGGGTGCGGACGAGGTCCACCTCAAGCCGGCTGTCACTCAGGTGCTCCACCCGGCCGCGGCCCCACTCCACCACGGTCACCGCGCTGTCCATGGTGTTTTCGAGGTCAATGTCGTCAATCTCGGCGGCGGACCCGAGCCGGTAGGCGTCGACGTGCACGAGGTCCGGGCCGCCCGGCCGGGGGCCGTCGGGAAGGCTCGGGTGGATGCGGACCAGCACAAACGTGGGTGAGATGATCCCGGCGCGGACGCCCAAGCCTTCACCGAGCCCCTGCGTGAACGTGGTCTTCCCCGCGCCGAGCTCGCCGGTGAGGACCAGCAGGTCTCCGGCCTCCAGCTGCGTACCGAGGCCCGCGGCGAGGGCGTGGGTCTGCTCGGCCGTCCGTACCTCCAGCGTCAGCTCCCACTCGGGGGCGCTCACTGTGCCGGCTCTCCGGCGCGGCGGGACACCTCGTTGCGGGGCTCCTCGTTGCCGGGCTCCTCGTTGATGTAGCGGCGCGGCACCCGGGAGCTGATCCGGGTGACGATTTCGTAGTTGTTGGTGCCGGCGGCCCGCGCCCAGTCCTCGGCAGTGGGTCCGCCGTCGGCCCCGTTGCCGAACAGCACAGCTTCGAAGCCGAGCACACTGCGCCCGCCGGCGGAAACGTTCAGCGGGCCCAGATCGATCACCATCTGGTCCATCGCGATCCGGCCCACGACCGGGTAGTTCACGCCGTCCACCCGGACCGGGCCGCCGGTGGCAATCCGGGGGACGCCATCGGCGTAGCCCAGCGGAATGAGCCCGAGGGTGCTGGTGCCCTGGGTGCGGTAGTTCAGTCCGTAGGAAACGCCCTGGCCCGCCGGCACGTCCTTGCAGTGCGAGACGACCGTGCGGACCGTCATGGCGGGGCGCAGGCCAAGTTCCGCGGAGCTCTGCCCTTCGAAAGGGGACAGCCCGTAGACGCCCAAGCCGACACGGACCAGGTCGAAATGCGTGTCGGGACGGGATAGCGTCGCCGGGGTGTTGGCCAGATGCCGGACCTCGGGGTCGACTCCGGCGTCCTGGGCGATCGCGAGGGCCACGCGGAAGGCGGCGAGCTGGTCGTCGGTTTCGGGGCGCTCGGGTTCGTCGGCGACGGCGAGGTGGGAGAAGATGCCCACGACACGCAGCAGTCCCTGGTCCTGGTACTCCATGGCTTCGCCGACGAGGCTGTCCCAGGCGTCCAGGGTGGCGCCGTTGCGGCCGAGCCCGGTGTCCACTTTCAGGTGGATGCGGGCCGGCCGTTCCTGTTCGCGGGCTGCCGCGACTATGCGCTGCAACTCCCAGCCGGAGCAGCCGATGTCGATCCCGGCGGCGACGGCGGCGGCAAAGTTGCTGTCGGAGGTATGCAGCCAGGCAAGCAGCGGGGCCTCGATACCGGCCGCCCGCAGGGCCAGAGCCTCGGAGATGTGGGCCACGCCGAGCCAGCTGGCGCCCGCGCTGAGCGCTGCGCGGGCGACGGGCACGGCACCGTGGCCGTAGGCGTCGGCCTTGACCACCGCCATGACCTGCGCAGGCGAGGCAACGGCCGCGAGGCGCCTCACATTATGCCGGATGGCTTCGATATCGATTACTGCCGACCGCTCTTCAGCGAAGGCAGGCTCGGCCTTCGAAGCGGAACGGAAGTCGCCGGTTGCTGCTGGAGAAGTCACTTAACGATTCTAGGGGCGGGAGCGCATCCGGCTTAATTCTTCCAACAATGGACATGCCCTCCTCGCCCGGGAGGACATGCCCATTGCTCGCGCCAAGGAATGGGCACAACGGGATTATGTCCATGCCACAGCCCGGGCGGAGAGCATGTCCAGCGGCACGGACCGGAGAGGAAGGCCCAACCGAGACAGGGGCCTGCCCAAGCCCGAATGCACGCGCCCGGTCCCACGATTCACAGCCCCGGACCGCCGACCCACAGGCCCGATCCCGCCCACCAATGGACATGCTCCTCTCCCGGGAGGACATGCCCATTGCTCGCGCCAGGGAATGGGCACAGCGGGATTATGTCCATGCCACAACCGGGCCGGAGAGCATGTCCAGCGGCACGGACCCTGGCTCGCGCCCAGGCCGGGCCAGGCCAGGCCAGGCCAGCCCGGGCCGGGCCGGAGAGCATGTCCAGCGGCACGGACCCTGGCTCGCGCCCAGGCCGGGCCAGGCCAGGCCAGGCCAGCCCGGGCCGGGCCGGAGAGCATGTCCAGCGGCACGGACCGGAGAGGAAGGCCCAACCGAGACGGGGCCCTGTCCAGCGAGGGGCGGCTAGGCGTCGGAGAGGTGGGCGATGGTCGCCGTCGCCCGCCGCTGCGCCTCGGCGGGCACGTCGCGGACGATGTCGTCCAGGAAGCAGTATCGGCGCAACCACTGGCTGCTCTGCCGTTCCTTCCGGGCGTTGGCGCGCTGCCACCAGTCGGCAATGTCGCCCCAGCCGGGCGCGGCCAGGGAACCGCCGACTTCCTGCACGGCCAGGGCGGCGCACAGGTTGGCGAAGCGCAGCCGGTCGCCGAGCGGCCAGCCCGCCAGGCAGCCGACGATGAATGCTGCGCCGAAGCAGTCCCCGGCACCGGTCGGATCATAGGCCGCGACGGGCAGGGACGGCACCCATTCCTCCTCGCCCGTTTCCGAGTCGACCGCCATGGCCCCCTGGGAGCCCAGCGTCACGACGGCCACCGGCACCTGGTCCGCCAGCGAATACAACGCCGACCACGGGTTGTCCCGTCCCGTGAACGCCATCGCCTCGTGCTGGTTGGGCATGAACGCGTGAAAGTACTTCAAATTGTGCAGCCGGGTCGATGACCATGCCCCGGTGGGGTCCCAGCCGACGTCGCCGAACAAGCGCACGCCGGCTTTGTGGGCCTCAAGGGCCCAGGTCTCCACTTCCTCGTCGAGCCCGGCGACGGCGGCGAGCGCCGGTGGCGGCGTGCCGACCAGCTGGGAGGAGGTGACCGGAGCAGGATGTCCATGGGTGACCATGGACCGGTCCTGTTCCACGCTGAGTGAAACCGTCACCGGGGAGTGCCAGCCCGGTACCCGCTGGGAGAGGGAGAGGTCCACGTGCTCCTGTCCAGCCAGGATTTTCCAGTTGTAGTCGCCGTAACCGTCGTCGCCGAAGGCAGCCGCCAAACCCGTCCGCAGACCCAGCCGCGCCGCGGCAATCGCCTGGTTCGCGACGCCGCCTGGGCAGCTGCCCATCCCTTCGCTCCAGATTTCGGTACCGGCAACGGGCGCATGCGGCAGCCCGGTGAAAATGATGTCCTGGAAGACTGTGCCCGTCAGAAGCAGGTCGAAACCCTCCGACGCCGGGGATCGGACGGAGGAAAGTGGGTCAAAGCGCCGCGGCGGGGTCGCGTCCATGTACGGCAGACTACGCCGTCCTGGTGTGGCAGGAAAGACACCCCCGGCCGCCGGAGCCGGCGGCCGGAGCAGCCCGGCCGAAGCCGGTACGCCTAGATGTATTAACCACAGACGTTAGTGACGGTCGGCGTGGTGTGGTGACATGAAGAAGACCTCCGAGTGGAGTGGGGCTTGTCTAGAGTCCAATTCCACAAACGGAGGTCTTCAATGTCCCACCCTAATGCTTTTCTCGCCCGCAGGGGACGGATCGAGCTGGCAAAGTGCATTGTCGAGGACGGCTGGCCGTTACGTCGGGCTGCAGAACGTTTTCAGGTCTCCGTCCCGACCGCGGCGCGCTGGGCCAGCCGCTACCGGGAGCTGGGCGAAGACGGCATGGAGGACCTCTCCAGCCGGCCGTCCCGGTCCCCGCGCCGCACTCCTGCCCGGCGGGAACGACGAATCATCGCGCTGCGGGTCAACCGCCGCTGGGGGCCGGCGAGGATCGGTTACCTGCTCGGTATCCACCCGTCCACCGTGCACAAGGTCCTCTCCCGGTACCGGCTTGCCAGGCTGTCGTGGCTGGACCGGGCCACGGGCAGGGTGATCCGCCGCTACGAGCACCAGAACCCCGGGGACATGGTCCACGTGGACATCAAGAAACTCGGCCGGATTCCTGACGGCGGCGGACACCGCGTGACCGGCCGGGCCGCGGGGAACCGGAACAAGACCGGCACAAACGCCAACCGCAGGCCCGGCTACGCTTACCTGCATAACGCAGTCGATGACCACTCCCGCTTTGCCTACACCGAGATCCTCTCTGACGAGAAGAAAGAAACCGCCGCCGGCTTCTGGGAACGGGCAAACGCTGCCTTCAACGCCGCCGGGATCACGGTGAGCCGGGTCTTGACAGATAACGGCTCCTGCTACCGCTCCCGCGTCTTCGCCCAGGCTCTCGGTGCGGACATCAAGCACAAACGCACGCGCCCCTATCGCCCCCAGACCAACGGAAAGGTTGAGCGGTTCAACCGCACCATGCTCGACGAATGGGCCTACGCGAAGCCCTACGCATCAGAGGCCGAGCGTGTTGCCGCTTTCCCCGCCTGGTTGCACCACTACAATCACAACCGAGGCCACACCTCACTCAAGGGTCAACCACCCGCCAGCCGTGTCACCAACCTCCGTGGGTAATACACCTAGACTGTCCGCATGCGGCTCATGATTGCCGGCGGCGGCGGATTCCGGGTACCGCTGGTCTACCGGGCGCTCCGCTCCGGCCCCTTCGCGGGGCTGGTCCGGGAGCTGGTGCTGTACGACGTCGACGCCGGCCGGCTGGCCGCCCTCGACGCGGTCCTCGCGTCACTGGCGGCTCTGGAGCCCGCTGGCGGCCTGTCCCCCGGAAACATGCCCACGGTCCGCACCACCACTTCGCTGCCGGAGGCCCTCGACGGCACGGACATCGTGTTTGCCGCCATCCGGCCCGGCGGGACCGCGGGGCGGATGGCCGATGAGCGGATCGCCCTGGATCTGGGGCTCCTCGGCCAGGAGACCACGGGCGCCGGCGGCATCTCCTATGCGCTGCGCTCGATACCCCGGATGCTGGAGCTCGCCGCGGAAATGCGCGAGCGCTGCCCGGAGGCGTGGCTGCTGAATTTCACCAATCCTGCCGGGATGGTCACCGAGGCCCTGGTCCCGGTGCTCGGCCGGAGGGTCGTCGGCATCTGCGATTCGGCCGGCGGGCTCGTGTACCGGGCCGCCCGGGCCGCCGGCGTCGCCTTGCCCGAGGGCAGGCTCGACGGCGTCGGCTACTACGGCCTCAACCACCTCGGCTGGCTTTACCGGCTGGAGTCCGGCGGCCGGGATGCCCTGCCCGGGTTGTTGGCGGACGCCGGGGCACTCGCCGGCTTCGAGGAAGGCAGGCTGTTCCCCCAGGCATTCCTTGCTGAACTCGGGTGCCTGCCGAACGAGTACCTCTATTACTACTACGAGACCGGACGCGCCCTGTCCGGCATCCGCTCCGCCGCCGAAACCCGCGGGGAGTCCATCGACCGGCAGCAATCGGAGCTCTACCCGCGGCTCGCCGCAGCCGGCGCGGCGGCGTATCCGCTCTGGGAGGCCGCCCGAAGATCCCGCGAGGAAGGGTATCTGGCCGAGGCCCGGCCGGCCGGCGAGCGCCGGGACGAGACGGACCTCGCCGGAGGCGGCTACGAACGTGTGGCCCTGGCGGTCATGCGGGCGCTCTCCGGCGGCGGCACCGCGGAGCTGGTCCTGAACACCCCGAATGCCGCGCCGCCGGCAGGCTCGGCGGGGGCAATCCCGGAGCTGCCCGGGGACGCCGCGGACCCGGCGGTCCCGGGGTTGCCCGCGGACGCCGTCGTCGAGGTTCCTTGCCGGGTGACGCCCGACGGCGTGGTGCCGCTCCCGCAGGAACGCCCGGCCCCCGGGCAGCTCGCCCTGATGCGTCGGGTCAAGGATGTTGAACGGCTGGTCGTGCAGGCCACCGGGCCGGCAGCAGGCCAGGAAGTCGGGCAGGCCACCGGACCGGCAGCGGGGGCCCGGCGGCGCGAGGCGGCCCTCGCCGCCTTCGCCCGTCATCCCCTCGTCGATTCGGACGTGCTCGCGGCGAAGCTGCTCGCCGGTTATGAGGCCGCTTTCCCGGAACTGCAGCAGCTCTGGCGCGGCGGCAGCCCCGGCAACGGTGGTGGCTCCTAGGGCGTGCGGTACATCAGGTGCAGCCCCAGGTAGCCCAGGCGCGGGTGGTGGAAGGCCTCCGGGATCGTGGGCGAGCACGTCGAAGACCGCCGACTTCCGGGCAGCCACCGCCCGGCGGTGCTTTCCACCACGGCGTTGAACTGCATGGCCCGGAAGCCGGCGGCACCGGCCGCGTCCAGCGAGTAGGCGCACCGGGCACGGGCCTGTGAACCTCCCCGAACTTCAGGAGTAGTGTTTTATCGACATGCAGTTCCGGCAGCAGAGGGAGGAGAAGGATGTCACTGGTCCGCCGTGTTGCCTTCCTGTCCCTTCACACCTCGCCGATGGAGCAGCCCGGGTCCGGCGACGCCGGCGGCATGAATGTGTACATCCGGGCGCTGGCCGCGGCGCTGGCGGAGACCGGCGTCGAGGTGGAGATCTTCACGAGGTCCACGGCCGCCGGACAGTCCGCCGTCGAGCATCCCTCCCCGGGCGTGTGCGTCCACAACGTCCTGGCCGGCCCGCCGCGGAAGCTGCCCAAGGAAGAGCTGCCCGGACTGCTGCACAGTATGGTGGCCGAGATCGACAGGATCCGCCAGCTCCAGCCGCACGGCCGCTACGACGTGATTCACTCACACTACTGGGTCTCCGGCGTGGCGGGGCTGGAGCTCGCCCGGCTGTGGGACGTGCCGCTGGTGCACACCATGCACACCATGGCCAAGGTCAAGAACCTGCTGCTGGAGTCCGGTGAGCAGCCGGAGCCGCGGCGGCGCGAGGACGGCGAACATCGGATCGTCGACGGCGCCACCCGGTTGATCGCCAACACCGGCACGGAGGCCGCGGAACTCGTCTCCCATTACAACGCGGACATCGACCACATCGACGTGGCCCCGCCGGGGGTGGACCTGACGGTGTTCACGCCGGCCTTCCGGAGCCGGGCCCGGGCGCACCATGGGGTGCCGCCGGGTAGCTTCCATCTGCTCTTTGCAGGCCGGATCCAGCGGCTCAAGGGACCCCAGATCCTGATCAAGGCTGCGGCCCTGCTCCGCGCCCGCCGCCCGGACATCGACCTGCGGCTGACCATCGTGGGCGCGGTCAGCGGGGCCAAGGACTTTAACCTGAAGACCCTGATCAGCTCGGCCGGGATGGACGACGTCGTCACCCACCATCCGCCGGTCAGCGCGCCGAAGCTCGCCGCCTGGTACCGTTCGGCCGACGTCGTGGTGATGCCTTCCTACAGCGAATCCTTCGGACTCGTGGCTCTCGAAGCCCAGGCCTGCGGGACCCCGGTGGTCGCGACCAAGGTCGGCGGGCTCTCCCGCGCGGTCTTCGACGGACGCACCGGACTGCTGGTGGAGGGCCATAAGCCCGGTGACTGGGCGGACGTCCTCGAGGCGCTGTACGACGACCCCGCCACCCGCCAGGATATGGGCCGGGCCGCGGCCTTGCACGCCCAGGACTTCGGGTGGCAGCGCACCGCTGCGATCACGATGGAGAGCTATCACACCGCGCTGAGCCAGTACTTTGGAAACCTGACCATCCCGGTGGGCCACAAGCCCGCTGCCGGGGCCACCAGCCGGTAACACCGGCCTGCCGCCATTGGCCGGAACACCCGCCGACGCCACGAGCCGAAGGACGCCGATGTCTGATAACGCCCTCCCCGGAGGCCCTGCCGCCGCAGCTCCTGCCGTGCCGAGTGATCTGGAGATCGCCCAGCGGGCCGTAATGCGCCCGATCGAGGAGGTCGCCGCCGCGGCCGGCATCAGCCCCGACGCCCTGGAGTTCTACGGCCGGTACAAGGCCAAGATCGATCCGGCGAAGCTCAGGGCCGCCGGGGATGACCGGGCCGCCGGCGCCGGCCGGCCCGCCGGAGCCGGCCCTCGCGCCGGCAAGGTGGTGTTGGTCTCTGCCATGTCGCCCACGCCTGCCGGCGAGGGCAAGTCCACCACCACCGTGGGGCTGGCCGACTCGCTGGCCCGGGCGGGACACAAGGTGATGATCGCGCTGCGTGAGCCCTCGCTGGGACCCATCCTGGGCATGAAGGGCGGCGCCACCGGCGGAGGCTACTCGCAGGTGCTGCCGATGGATGAGATCAACCTGCATTTCACCGGCGACTTCCACGCCATCACCTCGGCGAACAACGCCCTGATGGCCCTCGTGGACAACCACATCTTCCAGGGCAACGAGCTGAACATCGACCCGCGCCGGATGACCTTCAAGCGGGTGCTGGACATGAACGACCGCTCGCTCCGGGAGGTCGTGATCGGCCTCGGGGGTCCGGCGCAGGGCATTCCGCGGCAGGACGGTTTCGACATCACCGTGGCCTCCGAGATCATGGCCGTGTTCTGTCTCGCCACGGACCTGCCCGACCTCCGGGAAAGGCTGGGCCGGATCACGTTCGGCTACACCTACGACCGCCGGCCCGTCACCGTCGCCGACCTCGGCGTCCAGGGCGCGCTGACCCTGCTCCTCAAGGACGCGATCAAGCCCAACCTCGTCCAGACCATCGCCGGGACACCCGCGTTGGTGCACGGTGGCCCGTTCGCCAACATCGCGCACGGCTGCAATTCCCTGATCGCCACCCAGGCCGCTCGCAGCCTCGCGGACATCGTGGTCACCGAGGCGGGCTTCGGCGCGGACCTGGGTGCCGAAAAGTACATGGACATCAAGGCCAGGATGGCCGATGTCGCCCCCTCCGCCGTCGTCGTCGTGGCAACCATCCGGGCGCTCAAGATGCACGGCGGCATTGCCAAGGATCAGCTCAAGGACCCGAACGTCGGGGCCCTGGCCGCCGGCGTCGCCAACCTCCAGCGGCACGTGCGGAACGTGGAGAAGTTCGGCATCACCCCGGTGGTGGCCATCAACAAGTTCGCCACCGATACCCGGGAGGAGCTGGACTGGCTGCTGGACTGGTGCACCACGGCGGGTGTCCAGGCCGCCGTCGCCGATGTCTGGGGCCGAGGCGGGGGCGGGGACGGCGGGGACGAGCTCGCGGCGAAGGTTGCCGCGGCCGTCGACGCGCCGCATACCTTCCGGCACCTGTACCCGCTGGAGATGTCGGTGGAGGACAAGATCCGCACCATCGTGCAGGAGATTTATGGCGCCGACGGCGTGGACTTCTCCGTCCCGGCGCTCAAGCGGCTCGCGGAGATCGAGAAGAACGGCTGGTCCGGCTTCCCGGTCTGCATGGCGAAGACCCAGTATTCCTTCAGCGACGACGCCAGCCGGCTGGGCGCCCCGAAGGGCTTCACCGTGCACGTGCGCGACCTGATCCCCAAGACCGGCGCCGGCTTCATCGTGGCTCTCACCGGCGCTGTCATGACCATGCCTGGCCTGCCCAAGGTCCCGGCCGCGATGCGGATGGACGTCGACGCCGAGGGAAATCCCGTCGGCCTCTTCTGAACGCTCCCTCAGGTCCTGCGTCTCTCCAACCCACGCTCCCTCACATCCTGCGTCTCCCCCACCCACGCTGCCTCAGGTCCTGCGTCTCCCCAACCAACGCTCCCTCACATCCTGCGTCTCCCGAGTGAACGCTCCCTCACATCCTGCGCGGGGCTCGTGCCGGGGTCGCCGGAACCCGTGCCCGCTGCCAAAGGCGGATGCGCGAGAGCTGTGGATAACGCCCGCACGGCTCTTTAAATGAGTTCACAATGCCAGCATGAGAACGCGAGCTGAGCTTCCCGGTCCACTCAGCGCAGCACCCTTCACCATCGCGGCTGCAAAGTCATTGGGAGTGCCGAGAACCAGATTGAGACAGTCCGACATCCGTCATGTCAGCCGGGGTCTTTACCGGCCCTCGGACTGGAGCTTTGAGTTGGAGACGGCGGCTCGCGCCCTGTCTGCCGCGTCGCCAGGCGCCTGGATCTCGCACGTCACGGCCGCCAGGCTTCGATGTCAGCTCCTGCCTCCGTGGCTCTCGGACTCTGAGGAGCTGCACCTGAGCAAACCGCGGGCGTTGCCCGAGGTACGGCGCAAAGGCATCGTCGGGCACACCGTTATGGCTCTGGAGGGCGAGGTCGAAGCTGCGGACGGCATCCGGATCAGCACGCGCCCGCGGACGTGGCTCGACCTCGCCCGGCGGTTGAGCCTGTCCGAATTGGTCTGCATGGGCGACGAGCTCGTGCGGATTCCCCGGTTCGCTTTGGAGGGACGGAGCGAGCCCTTCGCGACCATCGAGGGGTTGCGTTCGATGGTGAGCCGCCACCCGAATCTGCAGGGAATCGTCCGCGCGCGGATGGCCCTGGACTTGATGCGGGTGGGGTCCGATTCAGGTCCGGAAACACTGCTACGCCTGGCGATATGCGACGCCGGTCTCCCGGAGCCGGAGCTGCAGCTCCCGCTCCGGGAGAGCCCGGGTTCCCCGACGGCGGACCTTGGATATCGCCGTCGGCGGCTGGCCGTCCAATACGACGGCGGCCATCATCTGCTCCCCGCCCAGATCTTCAGCGACCGCCGCCGTGACAAGTCGTTCGAGGCAGCGGGATGGACGGTGCTCGTCCTGACAAAAGAAGACCTTGCGGAGGGCTTCACGGGCGCCACTGCCAGGATCAAGCGGATCCTCCGCACCGCGTACCTCACCCCGTCGGCTGCTGCTGGCTTTTCCAGCCCAGTCTGAGGGAGCGACCCTCCCATGCCTGCACCGTGTGAGGGAGGATCCGGCCGGTACCGGCCAGACGTGAGGAATCGCTTGCCGGACATACCCGGACCCCCGGCGCCCCCAAAGGTGCGGGAGCGTCGGGCGGGAACACCCCAAAGGTGCGGGAGCGTCGGGCTGGAACACCCCAAAGGTGCGGGAGCGTCGGGCGGGAACACCCCAAAGGTGCGGGAGCGTCGGGCTGGAACACCCCAAAGGTGCGGGAGCGTCGGGCTGGAACGCCCCAAAGGTGCGGGAGCGTCGGCGGGGGAAAGCGGCGGGGAGGGGGAAGCGGGTCAGCGCTCCAGGTCGCCGCGGATGAAGGCCTCGACCTTTTCGCGGGCGAGGTCGTCGTTGAACTGCTCCGGCGGGGACTTCATGAAGTAGCTCGATGCCGAGAGCAGCGGGCCGCCGATGCCGCGGTCCAGGCCGATCTTGGCGGCGCGGATGGCGTCGATGATCACGCCGGCTGAGTTCGGCGAGTCCCAGACTTCGAGCTTGTACTCCAAGGACACCGGGGCGTCGCCGAAGTTGCGTCCCTCGAGGCGCACGAAGGCCCACTTGCGGTCGTCGAGCCACTGGACGTAGTCCGACGGGCCGATGTGGACGTCCTTGGCGGCAAGTTCGGCTTCCACGTTCGAGGTGACGGCCTGAGTCTTGGAGATCTTTTTGGACTCGAGGCGGTCGCGCTCCAGCATGTTCTTGAAGTCCATGTTGCCGCCGACGTTCAGCTGGTAGGTGCGGTCCAGGGTGACGCCGCGGTCCTCGAAGAGTTTAGCCATGACGCGGTGCGTGATGGTGGCACCGATCTGGCTCTTGATGTCGTCGCCCACGATCGGCACGCCGGCGGCGGTGAACTTGTCCGCCCAGGCCTTGGTGCCGGCAATGAAGACCGGCAGGGCGTTGACGAACCCCACACCGGCGTCGATCGCGCTCTGGGCATAGAACTCAGCGGCTTCCTGCGAACCGACCGGCAGGTAGCAGACCATCACGTCGACCTTGGCGTCCTTGAGCGCCTGGACGACGTCGACCGGCTCCTCGGTGGACTGCTCGATGGTCTCGAGGTAGTACTTGCCAAGCCCGTCGAGGGTCGGGCCGCGCTGCACGGTGACGCCCGTCGGCGGGACATCGGCGATCTTGATGGTGTTGTTTTCACTGGCACCGATCGCGTCGGCGAGGTCGCTGCCGACCTTCTTACCGTCCACGTCGAAAGCGGCCACAAACTGCACATCGTTGACGTGGTACTTGCCGAACTCCACGTGCATCAGACCCGGGATCGTGGCCTGCGGATCAGCGTCCTGGTAGTACTGGACGCCCTGGACCAGCGATGCGGCACAGTTACCTACGCCGACGATTGCAACACGAATCGGATTTGAAGACACGGAACTCCTTTGAGAACAAACGTCATGTGCCCGGCCCGGACGTGCGCTGATGCACGACGACGGCGACTGGCGGGCACGGCGCCATACGGCGCCCCTTAGCATTGTAGTCAACGGTACCGGGGCCGTGGTTGTTCCCCCGGGCCCCGGTATTTCTGTTACCCGGGGCAGCCCGTTACTTCTGCGCCCAGAGATTGATCTCTGACTCGACGGCGAACCGGTCGATCGCCGCGAGTTCCTCGGCCGAGAAGTCGAGCCTGTTGATTGCGGCGAGCGTGTCCTCGAGCTGCTCCACGCTGGACGCCCCGACGAGGGCGGACGTGACCGGCGAGCCCTTGCTTTGGTCCCGGAGGATCCAGGCGATGGCCATCTGCGCCAGCGACTGCCTCCGGCTCTCCGCAATCTGCTGCAGTCCGCGCACGCGCTCCAGCTTGTCCTCGGTGATGCTGTTCCCGTCCAGGGACTTCTCCTGCGCGGCGCGGGAATCGGCCGGGATGCCGTTGAGGTAACGGTCGGTGAGCATGCCCTGTGCCAGCGGGGAGAAGCCGATGGACCCGGCGCCCACCTGGTCCAGCACCTCGTACAGGTTGGGGCTGCCGTTTTCGGTCCAGCGGTTCAGCAGGGAGTAGCTGGGCTGGTGGATCAGCAGCGGGGTGCCCAGTTCCTTCAGGATCCGGGCCGCCTCCAGGGTCTGCTCCGGCGTGTAGGAGGAGATGCCTGCGTACAGGGCCTTGCCGGAACGGACCGCCCGGTCCAGGGCGCCCATGGTTTCCTCCATCGGCGTCTCCGGGTCCGGCCGGTGGCTGTAGAAGATGTCCACGTAATCGAGCCCCATCCGGTTCAGCGACTGGTCCAGGCTGGCGAGCAGGTATTTGCGGGACCCCCACTCCCCGTACGGGCCCGGCCACATGTGGTAGCCGGCCTTGGTCGAGATGATGAGTTCGTCCCGGTACGGGGCGAAGTCGTCGCGGAGGTGGCGGCCGAAGTTTGTTTCGGCCGAACCGGCCTTCGGGCCGTAGTTGTTGGCCAGGTCGAAGTGGGTGACGCCCAGGTCGAAGGCCCGGCGCAGGATGGCGCGCTGGGTCGCGAAAGGCAAGTCGTCCCCGAAGTTGTGCCACAGGCCAAGCGAAATAGCAGGCAGTTTCAGCCCGCTGCGTCCCACCCGGCGGTAGGGCATGGAGTCGTATCGGTTCTCAGCGGCAACATAAGTCATGCGTGGGTCCTGTCTATTCGGAAATGATGGCGGCACTGTGGCCGGGAAGATCGAGATGGCCGCCGGCAGCGGCGTCGAGCACGGCGGCGTCGAGCACCGCGGCGTCGTCCGTTGCCAGCAGCAGGGAGGCGCCGCGGACGGAAACGCGCCGCGGTTGTGCCGAGAAGTTCATCGCCACCCGGACCCGGCCGCGCCGCAGCACGAGCCAGCCTTCCGCCTCACTGAAGTCCACGGCGGTGTCCTCAAAGCCGAGGCCGGTGAGCTCCGGCGTCGAGCGGCGCAGCGCGATCAGCGAGCGGTAGAGCTCCAGCAGCCGGGCGTGGTCCCCTTCCGCGGCTTCGGACCAGTCGAGCTTGGAACGCCTGAACGTTTCCGGATCCTGGGGATCCGGCACCACGGCAGGGTCCCAGCCCATCCGCTCGAATTCCTTGATCCGGCCTTCCGCGGTGGCCTTTCCGAGTTCCGGCTCCGGGTGGGAGGTGAAGAACTGCCACGGCGTGGTGGCTCCGTATTCCTCCCCCATGAACAGCATCGGGGTGAAGGGTGAGGTCAGGGTCGCGACGGCGGCGAGCGCCAGCTGCCCGTACGGCAGCGACTGGGACAGCCGGTCGCCGGTGGCGCGGTTGCCGATCTGGTCATGGTTCTGGCTGCAGACCACGAGCGCGGCCGGGTGGACCAGCGCAGGGTTGATCGGCCGGCCGTGATGCCGCTCGCGGAAGGTGGAGTAGCTGCCATCGTGGAAGAACCCCGAGCGCAGGACCTTGGCCAGCGCTCCCAGCGACTCGAAGTCTTCGTAATATCCCGTGGCCTCGCCGCTGACGTTGACGTGGACGGCGTGGTGGAAGTCGTCGCTCCACTGCCCGGCGAGCCCGTATCCGTTGACGTCCCGCGGGTAGAGCAGGCGCGGATTGTTGAGGTCGGATTCGGCGATCAGGGTGGCCGGGCGCCCGGTCTCGGCGGACACTTCGTCGGCGAGGGCACCGAAGTCCTCCAGCAGGTGCACAGCCCGCTCGTCCTTGAAGGCGTGCACGGCATCGAGCCGCAGCCCGTCCACGTGGTAGTCGCGGAGCCACATGGCCGCGTTGTCCAGGATGTAGCGGCGCACGTCATCGGAGCCGGGGCCGTCCAGGTTCACGGAGTCCCCCCAGGTGTTGCCCTCCCCCGCCTTGAGGTACGGTCCGAACTTCGGCAGGTAGTTCCCGCTCGGGCCGAGGTGGTTGTACACCACGTCCTGGATGACGCCGAGTCCGGCGGCGTGGGCCGCGTCGACAAAGCGCTGGTATGCGGCGGGGCCACCGTAGCCCTCGTGCACCGCGTACCAGAGCACGCCGTCGTAGCCCCAGTTGTGGGTGCCGTTGAAGCCGTTGACCGGCAGGAGCTCCACGAAGTCAACGCCAAGCCCGGCCAGGTAGCCCAGCTTTTCGGCGGCCGCGTCCAGGGTTCCCTCCGGCGTGAAGGTGCCCAGGTGCAGCTCGTAGATCACGGCACCCTGCAGCGCGCGTCCCTTCCACTGGCCGTCCGCCCACGCGTGGCTGCCCGCGTCGAAAGTCCGCGAGAGCGAGTGGACGCCCTCCGGCTGCCGCCGGGACCGCGGGTCCGGCAGCGGCGTGGTCTCCCCGTCCAGGAGGTAGCCGTAGTCCACCTCCCCGTGGGCGGGAGCACCGGCGGCTGTCCACCAGCCGTCGCGCTCCGCGCCGGCGCGGTTCATCGGGTACTGCTGTCCGTCAGCGAGCAGCGTGACCGCCTGCGCTTCCGGCGCCCAGAGATCGAAGCGTTCGCTTCCGTGTGCGGGCAAGGTCATGACTTTCTTCCGTTCCCCATGTCGGTTGTTCAGGAGTGCTTAGGCGGCGGGTACCAGCAGGGCGACCGGGTAGGTCCCCAGGATCAGCCCCACCTCCACCCCGCCCGGGCCAAAGAACCGGCCCGTCAGCTCGTCGGTCATGGCCGTGGCGAGGCTGATGGCGGTGTTCTGCCAGCCGCCCTTCTGCTCCAGCCCGCGCGGCAGCCGGGTCGCGAGCGTGAGGGCCCCCGCCGCGCTGCCGCCCCGGTTGAACGCCAGCAGGTGCCCTGCCGCCGGACCGGAGGCCGCTACCGGCGCGTAGCCGGTGAAGAGCCCGGGCCGGTCGCGGCGCAGGCGGAGGGCTCGCGACGTCACCAGCAGCTTCGCCGCTTCGTCCAGGAACGACGCCGGCTGCTCGCCGGCGTCGAGCGCTGCCAGGGCCCGCTTCCGGGCGTCGAAGCTGAACGGCCTGCGGTTGTCGGGGTCCGTCAGCGAGCGGTCCCAGAATTCCGTGCCCTGGTAAACGTCCGGGACGCCGGGCATGGTCAGCTGGACCAGCTTGGCGCCCAGGGCATTGGCGGCACCGTACGGTTCCAGCAGCGCCACCAGCTTCTCCAGTTCGGCGCGCACCTCGGCGTTGTCGAAGGCGGCGTCGACGGCGGCCCTGAGCTTTTCCTCAAAATCCGCGTCCGGGTCCGTCCAGTTGGTCGAGTTGCCGGCCTCGCGGGCAGCCTTCTGCGCATAGGACCGCAGCCTGTCCCGGTCCGCCGGCCACGCGCCGGCGATGGCCTGCCACAGCAGGTTGGCGAGCGGTCCGTCCGGCAGCGGCGCCAGCTGCTGCAGGCGGGTCAGGGATGCCTTCCATTCGGCGGCCAGCTCCGCGAGCACCGAGATCCGCGCGCGGGTGTCCTCGCTGCGTTTCGTGTCGTGGGTGCTGAGCGTGGTCATGGACAGCGGAAGCTCTGCCTGGCGGCGGGCCATTCGGACATGGAACTCGTCCGGTGCCACGGCGAACTCCGTGGGATCCGCGCCGACCTCGGTGAGGGTGCCCAGCCTCGTGTAGCGGAAGAACGCGGTGTCTTCCACACCCTTGGCCATCACCATGCCGGAGGTCTGCTGGAACCGGCGTCCCAGTTCCTCCTCCGCGTCCAGCAGCAGCGGCAGCAGAACGCCCACGGCGCCGTCCAGTTCCGGACGCCGTCGGACGGCAAGCTCGGCGGCTTCCTTCAGGACATCGGCGCCGGTCGGCAGATAGCTGCGGTAGACCGGGAAGGCGGCAATGATTTCGGACAGCGCGTCGGCGGAGGCTTCCACTGGAAGGCCGGCCCCGGCAGGCACCAGGCGGGCCAGCCGGAGCATCTCCGAGTGCAGGATACCGTCCGTGATCCTGCGTTTGGTGCCGCGGATCATGGCCTCGTAGTCGGCGGCCTGGCCTTCGCGCAGCCCGGTGTCCAGCGCATCCAGCGGACCCTGGCCGGCGGCGTCGACGAAGACCCGGTCCACGTCCGCCAGGGCGTCGTAGCCGGTGGTGCCCTCGCACTCAAAGCTGGGCGGGAGCGTCTCCCCGGGCTCGAGGATCTTCTCAATCAGCAGGTAGCTGCCGCCGGTGACTTCACGCAGCCGGCGCAGGTAGCCTTCCGGATCGGCGAGACCGTCCGGGTGGTCGATCCGCAGCCCGTCCACGAGCCCCTCGCGGAACCAGCGCACAATCTCCTCGTGCGCCTCGTCGAAGACCTCCGGGATCTCGACCCGGATGCCGGCCAGGCTGTTGACCGCGAAAAACCGGCGGTAGTTGAGTTCGTTGTCCGCCCGGCGCCAGCCGATCAGCTCATAATGCTGCCGGTCGTGGACCTGGCGGGGGTCATCGCCTTCGGCGTAGCTGCCTTCGGCAAGCGGGAAGCGGTGGTCATAGTACCGCAACTCCCCGTCCCGGATCTCAAGGGCGTCAAGGTCAGAATCCTCGCCAAGAACGGGAATCCGGATGCGGCCACCGCCGAAGTCCCAGTCGACGTCGAACGCCGGGGCGTAGCGGGACTGCTGTCCCTCCTTCAGGAGCGACCACCACCAGGGGTTCTGGGCCGGGGTTGCCACGCCGACGTGGTTTGGCACGATGTCGACGAGCACGCCCATGCCGGCGGAGCGGGCAGCGCGGGAGGCTGCGATGAGCCCCTCGAGGCCACCGCGGTCAGGGTCGACGGCGGCGGGATTGGTGACGTCGTAGCCGTGGTCCGAGCCCTTTTCCGCCGTCAGGATCGGCGAAAGGTAGATCCAGTCCACGCCGAGCGACTTCAGGTACGGCACCACCTCGGCGGCGTCCTGGAGTGTGAAGCCGGATCGGATCTGCAGCCGGTAGGTCGACGCAGGCGTCCTCATTTCGCCGGTCCCTTCGGGGTCTTGGGCTTCTTGGCCTCCGTCTTTTTCGAGGCGGATCCCTTCGACGGACCCTCTGCTGAGCCCTTCGCAGAGTCCTTGGCGGAATCGGCGGCGGAACCCTGTGAAGGCTCCTCCAGGGCCGGGGTTTCCGGGGCCGCGTCGGCCTCCACAACGGGGGATTCCGGGGCCGCGTCTGCCTCCACAACGGGGGTTTCCGGGGCCGCGTCGGCCTCCGCAACCGGGGCTTCCGGGTCCGGGGATTCCGGGGCCGTGTCTGCCTCCACAGCGCGGGTTTCCGGGGCCGGGGTTATGGGCGCCTCCGGAGGAGTTACTGCCGCAGCCTCCGCGGCCTCCTGATCCTCGTCCTCATGCTCGGCCATGGCGGCCAGGGAGGCGGCCGCGGAGTAGTCCACTTCCACCTCAGGGCCGGAGTAGGCGCGGAGGACTACGAGGGATTTGGCTGCCAGCGTCAGCACGGCTCCGGCCTTGAGCGGCTGGTCTTTGTCGGCCTTATCGGCGGTATCCACCAGCACGTCCCAGAACGGGGAGTATTCCTCGGTCGGCAGCCGGAAGTCCACGTTGTCGTCGTGGGCGCTGAAGGCCACCAGGAAGCTGTCATCGGTGATCCGGCGCCCGCGGAAGTCCTGTTCCTGGATACCGTGGCCGTTGTAGAAGACGCCGATGCTCCGGCCGAAGCTGCTGTCCCAGTCCTCGGGGAGCATTTCCTTGCCGTCGGTGTTCAGCCAGACGATGTCCGGGAGCTTCTCTCCCTCGCCGCGTCGCACCGGGCGCCCGTCGAAGAAGCGGCTGCGGCGGAAGGTGGGGTGGTCACGGCGGATCTTGTTGACAAACGCCGTGAACTCCACCAGCGGCTGGTCCATGGCCTCCCAATGAATCCAGCTCAGCTCGGAGTCCTGCGCATAAGTGTTGTTGTTGCCCTGCTGGGTGCGGCCCAGCTCGTCACCGTGCAGCAGCATCGGAACGCCCTGCGAGAGCAGCAGGGTGGCGATGAAGTTGCGCTGTTGGCGGGCGCGCAGGGTCAACACCTTTTCGTCGTCGGTGTCCCCCTCTGCGCCGCAGTTCCAGGACCGGTTGTGCGATTCGCCGTCGTTGTTGCCTTCGCCGTTGGCCTCGTTGTGCTTCTCGTTATAGGACACGAGGTCGCGCATGGTGAAGCCGTCGTGCGCCGTGACGAAGTTGATGGAAGCGACGGGACGGCGGGCCGAGCTCTCGTAGAGGTCCGCCGAGCCGGTCAGGCGGAGGGCGAACTCGCCCAGGGTCGAGGGTTCGCCGCGCCAGAAGTCGCGGACCGTGTCGCGGTACTTACCGTTCCATTCGGTCCATTGCGGCGGGAAGTTGCCCACCTGGTAGCCGCCGGGACCGACGTCCCACGGCTCGGCGATCAGCTTGACCTGGGAAACGATGGGATCCTGCTGGATGAGTTCGAAGAAGGTGGACAGCTTGTCCACATCGTAGAATTCCCGGGCCAGCGTCGATGCGAGGTCAAAGCGGAAGCCGTCAACGTGCATCTCCGTCACCCAGTAGCGCAGGGAATCCATGAGCAGCTGCAGGGAGTGCGGGTGCCGGACGTTCAGCGAGTTGCCGGTGCCGGTGTAATCCATGTAGTGCTTCTGGTCGTCGTCGACCAGGCGGTAGTAGGCGGCGTTGTCGATGCCCTTGAAGGACAGGGTGGGACCGAGGTGGTTTCCCTCCGCGGTGTGGTTGTACACCACGTCGAGGATCACTTCGATGCCGGCCTTGTGCAGGTCGCGGACCATTGCCTTGAATTCCTGCACCTGGTGCCCGACGTCCCCGGAGGAGCTGTAGGTGTTCTGCGGGGCAAAGAAGCCAATGGTGTTGTAGCCCCAGTAATTATTGAGGCCCTTCTCCTGGAGGGTGCCGTCATTGACGAACTGGTGGACGGGCATGAGCTCGATCGCGGTGATGCCAAGCTTCTGGAGGTGCTCGATCACGGCGGGGTGCGCCACGCCCGCATAGGTGCCGCGCTGCTCCTCGGGGATCTCGGGATGCAGCTTCGTCAGGCCCTTGACGTGCGCCTCGTAAATGACCGACTCGTGGTACGGAATGCGCAGCTGGCGGTCCCCGTCCCACTCGAAGAACGGGTTGATGACCACGCCATGCATGGTGTGCGGCGCAGAGTCGCTGTCGTTGCGGGAGCCGGGGTCGCCGAACTCGTAGGAGAAGAGCGCCGGATCCCAGTCAATCTGGCCTTGGACGGCCTTGGCGTAGGGATCCATCAGCAGCTTATTGGGGTTGAAGCGGTTCCCGTGCTCCGGGTCGTATGGGCCGTGGACGCGGTAACCGTACTTCTGTCCGGGCTGGATCTGGGGCAGGTAGCAGTGCCAGACGTAGCCGTCCACCTCGGTCAGCTCAATCCGGGTCTCCGTCAGGTCGTCAGACAGGAGGCACAGCTCCACCCTTTCAGCGCGTTCACTGAACAAGGCAAAGTTGGTGCCGGTGCCGTCAAAGGTGGCTCCCAGCGGATAAGCCGTTCCGGGCCAGACTTCCATGTGATCTCCTCGTGCGTTGCGGACAATCTCTAGACAGACTACTGGTAAGTAGGGTTATCAATCCCGTCGGTGCGTTTTTGTGGACTTCGTTACAAATCCCGCAGCACCGCCGGGAGTGCCTGCGCGATGGCGCTGGCTGTCACGGGTCCCCCCGCGGAAGCGCGCCCTCCGGCCCGTCCGTGCAGGCTTGCGGCCATCGCTGCCATCCCCGCCCAGCGGTCCCCGGCCGTGATTCCCCGCGCGGCGAACGCCTCGTCCTGGCCGCCCAGCTGGGCCAGCAGCGAGCCGAGCACCCCGGCGAGGACGTCCCCGCTGCCGGCCGTCGCCATCCACGGCGTGGCCTCCGCCTGGCTGAAGACCGCTCCGGCCGGCGCCGCGACGAGCGTAGTGGCGCCCTTGAGCAACACGGTGGCGCCGGTCAGCCTGGCTGCCCGGCGTGCCGCGGCGAGGGGCGCATCCCGCACTCCGTCACGGCCGGAGTCGTCCCCATACCGCGCCAGCAGGGCAGCCAGTTCCCCGGCGTGCGGGGTCAGGACCGTCCGCTCCGAGAGCTCACGCGGCAGGGCGGGCAAGGCGCCGGCGTCCGCCACGGTGGGCAGCCCGGTGGCGGCGGCCTCGCGGACCCGCTCAAGCTGTGCGGAGGCGCCGTCGTCGAGGCCGGGACCCAGCAGCCAGGCCTGGACATGGGTGTCGGCCGGGCCCTCCGGGGCGCAGACCACCTCCGGGCAGGCCCGGAGGACCAGGTCGGCGACGCCGGGCGGACCCAAGTACCGCACCATGCCGACGCCGGAGGCGAGGGCGCCCTGGCAGGCCAGCACCGCGGCGCCGGGGTAGCGATCCGAGCCGGCCACGACGCCGAGGACCCCGCGGGAATACTTGTGGGAGCGCCGTTCGGGACGGGACAGCAGCCCGGCCAGGTCTTCGGCTTCCAGCCGGCGCAGGTCCGGTGCCGGCAGGTGGGTTTCGATCCCGATCGGGACCAGCTGGACGCGCCCGGAAAAATTCGCGCCGGGGTCGGTCAGCAGTCCGGTTTTGGCGGCTCCGAAGGTCACCGTCAGATCGGCTGTCAGGACCGGGGCCTGGGCCTCCCCGGTGTCGGCGTCGACGCCGCTGGGAATGTCACAGGCCACCACCAAAGGGGAACGGGAGCGCGGCCGGGACAGCTCCAGCTCCCGGATCAGGGCAGCAGCGGGTCCCCTCAGCCCGCCCTGGGCGCCCGTTCCCAGGACGGCATCAATGAGAACGTCGGCCCGCCGGGCCGCGGCGGACGCTTCCGCGACGTTCTCAGCCGCCAGGCGGATTACCCGGCCGCCGGCCTTTTCAAAGGCCGCGAGGCCTTCGGTGTGGGCGTCTCCGGACGTGAGCACCGCCGTCGTGCTCATGCCGCGGCCGGCCAGCAGCGCGGCGGCGAACAGTCCGTCGCCGCCGTTGTTGCCCTTGCCGGCGAGGACCGCCACGCTCGCGCCGTAGCGGCGCTGCCCCCGGCCGAGCAGCTCCCGGACGACGGCGTTGGCCAGCCCGTAGGCGGCCCGCTGCATGAGAGCAGCGCCGGTACCGGACTCCAGGAGTGGCTTTTCAGCCTGGCGTACTTGGGTTCCGGTGTAGGCGCTGATCATGGTGTCAATCCGTTCGCGGTACAGGCGCTGTGGAAATGCCTTACCTGCTCAGCCCTCGGCGAGAACCGTCGCGGTGGCGATCCCGCCGTCGTGACTCATCGAGAGGTGCCAGCGCTTGACGCCTTTCGACTCCGCCACGGCCAGCACAGTGCCTTTGACCTGGATCGTGGGCCCGTTCTGGTCCAGCCCGATCCAGCAGTCCTGCCAGTTCATCCCGGCCGGAGCCCCGAGGACCTTGGCCACGGCCTCCTTTGCGGCGAACCGGGCGGCCAGCGACCGCGTGTTCAGTTCGCGTTCCGCGGGGACGAACAACCTGTCGCGCAGCCCGGGGGTGCGCTCCAGTTGCCGGCCGAACCGTTCAATGTCTACGACGTCTATGCCGATCCCAACAATCATGCGGCTATTCTACGGTCACGCTCTTGGCCAGGTTGCGTGGCTGGTCCACGTCGTACCCCTTGGCGGAGGCAAGTGCGAGAGCGAAGATCTGCAACGGGACCGTGCTGAGCAGCGGGGCCAGCAGCGTCGGCGTCTCCGGGATGTAGAAGACGTGCTCGGCGTAGGCCTGGACCGATTCGTCACCCTCTTCCGCGATCACAATCGTCTTGGCGCCGCGCGCCCGGACCTCCTGGATGTTGGAGACCACCTTGGCATGCAGCGAGTCCCGGCCGCGAGGCGAGGGGACAACGACGAAGACCGGCTGGCCCTCCTCGATCAGCGCGATCGGCCCGTGCTTCAATTCACCGGCCGCGAAGCCTTCAGCGTGGATGTAGGCGAGCTCCTTGAGCTTGAGCGCACCTTCCATGGCCACCGGGAATCCGACGTGGCGTCCCAGGAACAACACGGACTTGGCGTCCGCCATCGCTGCGCCGAGTTCCTTTATCTGGCCTTCGTTGTCCAGGATTTTCTGGATCTTGGCCGGGATCTTGCCCAGGTCCGCCAGGATGTCCTTGATTTCGCCCTGGAACTTGTTGCCGCGCAACTGTGCCAAATAAAGGCCCAGCAGGTAAGCGGCGGTGATCTGCGCCAGGAACGCCTTGGTGGAGGCCACCGCAATCTCCGGCCCGGCGTGCGTGTACAGCACGGCGTCGGACTCCCGGGGGATGGTGGACCCGTTGGTGTTGCAGATGGAGACCGTCTTGGCGCCCTGTTCCTTGGCGTAGCGGACGGCCATCAAGGTGTCCATCGTCTCGCCGGACTGGGAAATCGAGACGATCAGGGTGTTCTCATCGACGATCGGATCCCGGTAACGGAATTCATGCGAGAGCTCCACCTCCGTGGGAATCCGGCACCAGTGCTCGATCGCGTATTTCGCGACCTGGCCGGCATAGGCGGAGGTGCCACAGGCCAGGACGATGATCTTGTCGACGCTCTTGAGCAGCTGCGGGTCAATCCGGAGCTCGTCCAGCGTCAGCTTGCCATGAATGTCGGAGCGGCCCAGCAGGGTCTGCAGGACGGCATCAGGCTGGTCGTGGATTTCCTTTTCCATGAAGGACGGAAAACCGCCCTTTTCCGCCGAAGCCGGGTCCCAGTCGACTTTGTACTCCTTGCCTTCCGCGGGAGCACCATAGAAGTCGGTGATCTCCACGGAGTCGGCGGTGATTGTGACGATCTGGTCCTGGCCCAGCTCGACGGCGCGGCGCGTGTAGTCGATGAAACCCGAGACGTCGGAGCCGAGGAAGTTCTCCCCCTCGCCGAGGCCCACCACGAGCGGTGAGTTCCGGCGTGCGGCCACGACGACGTCGGGCTGATCGGCGTGCACGGCCAAAAGGGTGAAGGCGCCTTCGAGACGTTGGCAGGCAAGCTGCATGGCCTTGGTGAGACTGCCGCTGGAGACGTCACCGTTGAGCTGGTTCCGGTAAATGTCGCCCAGCAGCGCGGCGGCAATCTCGGTGTCCGTCTCGGAGCGGAACTCCACGCCCTTGCCCAGCAGCTCCAGCTTGAGTTCGGCGAAGTTTTCGATGATGCCGTTGTGGATCAGCGCCAGCTTCCCGCCGTCGGCCAGGTGCGGGTGCGCATTCTGGTCCGTGGGGCCGCCGTGCGTTGCCCAGCGGGTGTGGCCGATGCCCGTCACGGATTCAGGGAGCGGACTGGCCTCGAGTTCGGCGATCAGGTTGCTCAGCTTGCCCGACTTCTTGCGAGTCGAAATGGTTCCGTCCGCGACGACCGCGATCCCCGCCGAGTCGTAGCCCCGGTACTCCAGGCGGCGCAATCCTTCGAGGACGACATCCAAGGCATTGTGTCCATTACTTACCCGGCCAGCGGAGTGGCCTACATATCCAACGATTCCACACATGGACTCAAGCCTAGCTGGTTTCCCGGAGCGGGGACGTGGGATGAGCCGGTGTGACAGGCGTCCCGCGTCCTTCCGGCCGGGCACGGCGGGCCCTTCCATTTCGCACTTAGCCCCGCGAAGGGCAGAATCTCTAGGGTGACTTTGCAACGCAATGAAGCGAACGGCGACGGCGTCTCCCCGTTCGTGGAGCTGGACCGGCAGACCTGGTCCCGGCTCGCCGCCCAGATGGAGCAGCCTCTTAATGAAGAGGACGTGCTCAGGCTGCGCGGTCTCGGCGATCCGCTCGATATGAAGGAAGTCCGCGAGGTCTATCTTCCCCTGTCCCGGCTCCTGCACCTGTATGTGGAGGCGGCCGGCCAGCTGCATTCGGCGACCACCACTTTCCTCGGTGAGAAGACCCAGCGGACGCCGTTCGTGATCGGCGTCGCCGGCTCGGTTGCGGTGGGAAAATCAACGATCGCCCGCGTGCTCCGCGAGATGCTCCGCCGCTGGCCCGGGACCCCCAACGTGGAACTCATCACCACGGACGGCTTCCTCTACCCGCTGGCCGAGCTCAAGCGCCGTCAGCTGCTGGAACGTAAGGGCTTTCCGGAGTCCTATGACCGCCGCAGCCTGCTCCGCTTCGTGAGCGAAATCAAGGGCGGCGCCGAGGAAGTCCGGGCCCCGTGGTATTCCCACGTGACCTACGACATTGTGCCGGGCAAAGAAGTGGTGGTGCGGCGCCCTGATGTGCTGATCGTGGAGGGACTCAATGTCCTGGCCCCGGCCCGGCCCCGGCACGACGGCCGGCAGGGCCTGGCCCTGAGTGACTTCTTCGACTTTTCAATCTATGTTGATGCCAAGACGAGCTACATCGAGGAGTGGTACGTGGACCGTTTCCGGAAGCTGCGAACCACCGCCTTTGCGCAGCCCGAGTCCTATTTCCACCGCTACGCCACACTCTCCGATGCCGAGGCCGAGCTGACTGCCCGCGAAATCTGGAAGCGCATTAACGAGCCGAACCTGGAGGAGAACGTCCTGCCCACCCGGGGGCGGGCGCAGCTGGTCCTCACGAAGGACGCAGACCACTCCATCCGGCGGATGCTTCTGAGGAAGGTCTAGCAGCGGTGTGCCACGATGGCTCCGCCGGGCAGGAACCAGGCCCGGAATCCGGACCGGCCGGCCCCACCCGACGGGCCTTCAGCCGCCTGCTGATGGCCGGTTCCGGACTGGCGGCCCTTGCCGCCTGCGCCCCCGAAACTCCTCCCCCGCCGTCGTCCGCGGCCGGCATTGCCACCACGAAGGCGGCTCCGGCATCCAGCGCCAGCCCGCTGGTGCCACCTTTGGCATCAACCCCGGCGGCCGCGGCAACGTCCGCGGCTGCCGCCCCCGCACCGGCACCGCCCGCAGCAACCGCCCCGGCGGCGCCGCGGCACTCGCTCATCGATCCGGCGAGTCCCTGGGTTGTGGTCAACAAGCACCGGCCGCTGGCGCCCTCCACGTTCAAGCCGACGGACCTTGTCCGGCCGGCCGTCCGTCTCGCCGCGGCCGGTGAGGCCTCCCTGCTTAACGGCACGACGGCGGCAGCTGCGGAGAAGATGTTCGCGGCCGCGGCCGGGGCCGGCGTGACCCTGACTCTTGCCAGCGGGTACCGTTCCTATGTCACGCAGGCGGCCACGTACAGCGGCTACGTGAAATCGCAAGGACAAGCCGCTGCGGATACCGCCTCGGCCCGGCCGGGCTATTCCGAGCATCAGACCGGCTGGGCCTTCGACATCGGCGACGGCAGCGGGGCGGACAGCTTCACGCCCCGGTTCGCCCAGCAGCCGGCAGCAGTCTGGGCGCAGGCCAATGCCCACCTGTTCGGCTTCGTGGTGCGCTACCCCTGGATGCTGCACGGGATCACCGGCTATTACTACGAGCCCTGGCATCTGCGTTACATCGGCCCGGAGGTGGCCACCGAGATGAAGAACGGTGGCATCGGCACGCTGGAGGAGTACTTCGGCCTGGAAGCCGCCCCGGCCTACCTGTAACCGGCAGCGGACACCACCCTGGGCAGAGTTAAAATGCTGCGCGAGGGCGGATCCTCAGTCCGGAACGAGCGCCAGCGCCAGTTCGGTCCGGACCACCTGAGCCAGGCGTTCAGCGACGGCCTGGGCGGTCCCTTCGTCTCCGGCCTCGACCATCACCCGCACCACGGGCTCCGTGCCGGAAGGACGCAGGAGGACCCGCCCGGTGTCGCCGAGCTCGGCTTCGGCGCGCGCAACGGCCGCGGCCACGGCCTCGTCGCCGTGCACCCGGGTGCGGTCCACGCCCTTGACGTTGATGAGGACCTGCGGAAGCTTGGTCATGACCGTGGCCAGCTCCTTCAGGGGCCGTCCCGTGAGGGCCACCTGGGCCGCAATCTGGAGACCCGTCAGGACGCCGTCGCCGGTCGTGGCGTGGTCGGCAAAGATGACGTGCCCGGACTGCTCGCCGCCGAGGTTGAAGCCGCCTTCGCGCATTCCCTCGAGGACGTAGCGGTCCCCCACTCCGGTCTCGCGCAGGCTGATACCGGCCGCGCGCAGCGCGATCTTGAGTCCCAGGTTGCTCATCACGGTCGCGACCAGGACATTGTCCTTGAGCTTCCCCGCGGCCTTCAGGGCGACAGCGAGGATGGCCATGATCTCGTCGCCGTCAACCTCGTTGCCCTCGTGGTCCACGGCGAGGCAGCGGTCCGCATCGCCGTCGTGGGCAATGCCCAGGTCGGCGCCATGCTCCAGCACAGCGCGCTTCAGTGGTCCCAGGTGGGTGGAGCCGACGCCCTCGTTGATGTTGAGGCCGTCGGGTTCGGCGCCGATCACCACGAGATCCGCGCCTGCGTCCTTGAAGACCTGCGGGGAACAGCCGCTGGCTGCACCGTGGGCGCAGTCCAGGACGACTTTGAGCCCGTCCAGGCGGTGCGGAAGCGTCCCGAGGAGGTGCACGATGTAGCGGTCCTCGGCGTCCGAGAAGCGCTGAATGCGGCCCACTTCGCCGCCGACGGGACGGAAGGGCTCCTGGCCCAGCCGCTCCTCGATGGCGTTCTCGACGTCGTCGGGCAGCTTCTGGCCGCCGCGGGCGAAGAACTTGATCCCGTTGTCCGGGGCGGGGTTATGGGAGGCGGAGATCATCACGCCGAAGTCCGCGTCCAGGTCGGCCACCAGGTAGGCCGCTGCCGGCGTCGGGAGCACGCCCGCGTCGTATACGTCGATGCCGGAACTGGAGAGCCCTGCTTCCACGGCAGCCGCGAGGAACTCACCGCTGGCGCGCGGGTCGCGGGCGACCACGGCGCGGGGTCGTGCTCGGCTGGTAGTGCGGTTGTGTCCCAGCACGACGGCGGCGGCCTGGGCCAGCTGCAACGCCAGCTCCGCAGTCAGTAGGCCGTTCGCCAAACCTCGGACACCATCTGTTCCAAATAATCTCGACATCGGATCAAGTTTAGTCGATGAGTGCGAACATTCTGCCCGGCGCCGCCGGCCGGCGTCCTGGTGCCGGGTGGATTCGCGCCGTTCAGCCGGCTTAATGCCAAAAGCCCGCTCCGCCACGAGGGCGGAACGGGCTTTCGCAAGCGGACTTTAGCGCTTGTGGATCCGAGCGCTAAAAAGCGCCGAGGGCCCCACCCACCGGTCGCGCCAGCGGCCGATGGTCGGGAAGGCGCATTTTTAGCGCTTGGAGTACTGCTGAGCCTTACGGGCCTTCTTGAGACCAGCCTTCTTACGCTCGATGACGCGTGCGTCACGGCGAAGGTAACCGGCCTTCTTGAGGGTCGCGCGGTTGTTCTCGGTATCGATCTCGTTCAGGGAACGGGCGATACCGAGGCGCAGGGCACCGGCCTGACCGGAGATGCCGCCGCCGTGGATGCGGGCAATGACGTCGTAGGCGCCATCAAGATCGAGGATCTTGAAGGGTTCGTTGACATCCTGCTGGTGCAGCTTGTTCGGGAAGTAGTTGGCCAGTTCGCGGCCGTTGATGGTCCACTTGCCGGTGCCGGGCACGATGCGCACGCGGGCGACAGCTTCCTTGCGGCGGCCAACTGCTGCGCCGGCGACCGTGAGGGCCGGGCGTTCCTTCTTCGGCGCTTCTGCTTCAACAGGACCGCTTTCCGAGGTGTAGCTGGTCAGGTTTTCCTCAGCCTCAACGGCTTCGGTGGTCAGTTCTTCGTTCTGAGCCACGATTCTCCTTGATAAAAAGTTGGTTGGTGGCCAGGACTACTGGGCGACCTGGGTGATTTCGAAAGTCTTGGGCTGCTGAGCGGCGTGCGGGTGCTCTGCACCGCGGTAGACCTTCAGCTTGCCCAGCTGCTGTGCAGCGAGGGAGTTCTTGGGGAGCATGCCCTTGATGGCCTTCTCCACAGCGCGGACCGGGTTGGATTCCAGCAGCTCCGCGTAGTTGACGGAGGTCAGGCCGCCCGGGTAGCCGGAGTGGCGGTATGCGCGCTTCTGCTCCAGCTTGGCGCCGGTGAGGGCGACCTTTTCAGCGTTGATGATGATGACGAAGTCGCCCATGTCCATGTGGGACGCAAAGGTGGCCTTGTGCTTGCCGCGCAGCAGGATTGCGGTCTGGCTCGCGAGACGACCAAGGACAACGTCTGTGGCGTCAATGACATGCCACTGGCGGTTGATATCGCCGGGCTTCGGGGTGTACGTACGCACGGTGTTTGCCTCGTTCTTGTTCTGGCGTTCTTGTTTTAGGCGTCACGCGAAAGTGCACCTACTATCTATGCGCTACCGGAACAGAGGTGAGGGCTCTATGTAACCAGTAGTCCTATGGTCCCGAATGTGCACGATGAGTAGCTATCCTGCAACCGGATTCTCATACGGGCACGCATCATCGGAAAGGACACGCACAACGACTACCAAGAATAGCGGAAGACGGGGCCTTGGGTCAAAATGGGGTGTCCGGGGGCGTCCTGCCCGGCTCCGGCCCGCTGCAGCCCTGGAGGAACCGTGTCCGACCCCGCCGCAACAGGCTCCGCTCTCCCGTTCTTTATGACGGCGATCGGTGCTCTCGGGCTGCTCCTCGGGCTGCTGGCCGAATTACTCATCCGGCGCCTGCTGCCCCATCTGGCGGCTACACCATCCACGATAGCCAGGATCACGACGGCGGCCGTCACCTTCGGGCTGTCCGCTTTGCTCGCATGGCGCTTCGGCGCGGCAGCTGAGCTGCCGGCCTATTTGCTGCTCGCTATCGCCGGGGTCCAGCTGGCGCGGATCGACGTCCTTCACCACTTGCTTCCGAACCGGCTAGTACTCCCCCTGCTGGGCGCCGGGCTGCTACTGCTGACGCTCGCAGCAGGAGCAGCCGGCGAAGCAGAAAACCTGGTGCGTGGCGTCGGTGGCGCCGTAATTTTGTTCGCGGGTTACCTGATTCTTGCTCTGGCCAGCCGAAACGGCCTCGGAATGGGCGACGTCAAGCTCGCAGCACCACTCGGACTGTACCTGGGCTACCAAGGCTGGTCTCAGCTGTTCTACGGCGGCGCCCTGGGCTTCGTTGCGGGTGGCCTGGTATTCCCTCGTCCTTATGCTGAGAAACCGCGGAAACAAGCCACGGGAAGTCGCTCACGGCCCGTCCATGCTTTGCGCCGCCCTGACGGTCATCCTCTTGATGCCCTGACTCCCAGTGGGCTCCAGTGCAGGCCCGGGAATTTGCAGCTCCAATGCAGGATCTGCGCAGGGAACGCACAGAAAGAGTGCAGTTTGGGAAGACTTAGCACAGGATGCACCCACGTCCAATATTGAGCGTGTCGGTGCTTGCTAAGTTGCTCTCAGTGCTGGTGCAGGGCCAGCCCCCAACTCGCTCAGGAGTCCCCATGCGTTCCTTTTTCGCCAACCTCGCAACCCGTCTTCGCCGCGATCAGCGCGGCGCCACCGCCGTCGAATACGGCATCATGGTGTCGCTCATCGCCGTCGTGATCATCGTCGCCGTCACGCTACTGGGCGGGACCTTGGCCGACACCTTCACGAAAGCGAAGTGCTCGATCAGCGGCGGCGCCTTCGTCGCAGGCACTGCGGCCACGGCCAGCACTGCCGCAGTTCCGGCTAAGTGCACGTAATCGGCTTGGCCCGACCTTTTTGGACCTCGAGCGTGTGGTGGCGGCCCTGAGCCGCCACCACACATTCGTTTCTTGCAACTGGCACATTCAGGAAGGCGGCCCCTTGTCCAAAACATCCGAACGGGGCGCCGTCGCGGTGGAGTTCGCTCTTCTTGCCCCCGTCCTGGTACTGCTGCTGCTGGGAATTATGGAGTTCGGCCGGGCCTACAACACCCAGATCACGCTCTCCAGCGCCGCCCGCGAGGGCGTCCGCGTCATGGCCATCAATAACACGCCAACGGCCGCCCGCACCGCAGTCAGAAACGCTGCCACGGGGCTGCAGCCGGCGTTGACGGACGCCAACATCGCTGTGACTCCTTCGACATGTACCCCCGGCGCGCAGGTCTCACTTACGATCACCTATTCGTTTTCAACCATGACCGGCATTGCTGCGCCGTTCGCGATGGAAGGCAGGGGTGTGATGCTGTGCGGCGGTTGAGGAAGAAACCTTGTCGCGAGGACGGCGAGCGCGGCGGCATCAGCGTCATCGTCGCCATCATTATGGTTGCCTTGCTGGGATTCACTGCCCTCGCGATCGACGTCGGCATGCTCTACTCCGAGCGGACCCAGCTTCGCAACGGGTCGGACGCCGCGGCCCTGGCCGTGGCGCAGAAATGCGCCAAAGACGCCAACGACCCCGAATGCTCGGCCATCTCAGCGCTTGCACGAAGCCTCGCCAGCAGCAACGCCGGGGACCGGCTCAGCAATGTCCAGTCGTTGACCCTGGACACGGCCACCCACACCGTTACCGTCGCTGCCGGAGCCCAGGAAGCCGGCAAGGAACCCAACCATGTTTCATTGTTCTTCGCCCGCGCTCTCGGCATCAACACCACCGAAGTCACTGCCGCCTCAACGGTCCAGTGGGGCAGCCCGCTGGCGGGTCCTACGGCGTTTCCCGTCACTTTCTCGATCTGCCAGGTCCAGAACCACGTCGACGGGACGCTGCAGCTGCTTCAGAACCACGGCAGCAACGCCAACCCGGACTGCTTCTACAGTCCATCCGGCGCCCCGGTTTCAGGTGGCTTTGGCTGGCTGACCAGTGATCCGGGCGTTTGTGGCGGATTGATAGACCTCGACGTCGCCGAGGGCGGAAGCGACCCGGGCAACAGCGGGGCGCCGGACATCTGCTTGGCGATCCTGCAGCGTTGGGCCAGCGACATCACGGCCGGCAAGGACGTTGTCGTGCTGTTGCCGGTCTTCGACGACGTGAGCGGCACCGGATCGGGCGCCGTCTACGGGTTGAAGTACTTTGCATCATTCAAGGTGGCCGGCTGGAAGTTCAGCGGTAACGACGACCTCCCCAAAACATTCCGGAACAGCACAGCCTACGTTTCTTCCTCGGTGGCCTGCGATGGAAGCTGCAGGGGGATCATCGGCAGCTTCATCGAGTATGTCTCCCTGGCGGACGGATTCACTCTCGGCCGCGTGGACGCCAGTGGGGCAACTATCGTCCGGCTCATCCAGTAGCACGTTTTCGACCCAGCAGTTCAGGAGCAGTCTTTGAAGTCACGCTTATTGGCAGGATTGGCGGCCGTAGTGCTCGCCATCGTCGGAGCCATCCTTGTGGTCAGCTACGCGCAAGGAGCCGACACCCGGGCCGTGCAGAACCTGGAGCCGGTCTCGGTTCTCGTGGTCAAGCAGGCTGTTCCCGCCGGCACTACAGTAGCCGCCCTCAAAGCCTTCGTGGCCAGCGAGGAACTTCCCGGCAAGGCGGTCACAAAATCGGCGCTGAAGAACTTCGATGGTCTTACCGGGAAGGTAACCGCCGTCGACCTGCTCCCGGGTGAACAGCTCGTCGCTGAGCGGCTGATAGCGCCGGAGGAGCTCCGGGCCAGCGGCTCCGTGCAGGTCCCGGAGGGTCTGCAGGAGGTCTCCTTCCAGCTGGAACCGCAGCGGGTCGTCGGTGGCCGGCTGGTACCAGGTGACCATGTGGGAATCTTCATTTCCCTGAAGAACGGCGGGCTTGAAGCCAAGCCGGAAAAAGAGACGACCCAGTTGACCATCCACAAGGTCCTGGTGACCGCAGTGCAGCGCGCCCCCGTAGTCACTACGCCCACGCAGCCCGCGACGGACGGCAGTACTGCACCTGCTGAAGACACGACGCTGCCTACCGGATCCCTATTGCTGACCGTTGCGGTGAACGACGTCGACGCCGGCAAGATCGTCTATGCCTCGGAATTTACGGAAACCGCCAGCATCTGGCTGAGCAAGGAGCCGCTCATGCAACAGACAGCGGCCGCCCAGGAATCATCACGAAACCGGAGGTCTACAAGTGAGCCGCTTCGTACTGATTACACCCAATACCCACTTCGACGCGCGGGTGCGCCAGGCCCTCGCCGGAGGACTTCCCGGCGGACTGCAGACGTTCGCCTTCGTCAATCCGGCCGATCCCGGTGAACTGTTCGCAAATCTGGACCAGGAGCGGCCCGAGGTGCTCATCTTGGGCCCTGACGTGCCAGTGGAAGATGCACTCCGGCTCGCCACGGTCTTCGACGTGCAGCTTCCGGAACTCAGCGTCGTCCTCGTCGGTGAACCTGACCCGGCCTTTGTTGTGCTGGCCATGCGCGCCGGCATCCGGGACATCCTCAGCCCCGACTCTGATCCGGCGCAGATCCGCGTGCTGCTCGAGCGCGCCTGCCAGTCGTTCATCAGCCGGAGCCGAAGCACAGCCGTCCAACAGTCCGAGACTCCCAAAGGCCTGGTGATCGGAGTCTTCTCCCCCAAAGGTGGCGTCGGTAAGACCACCATCGCCACCAACATCGCCATCGGGCTGGGAAAGGTGGCCCCGATGGGCGTCGTCATCGTGGATCTCGACCTGCAGTTCGGCGATGTGGCCTCCGGACTCTACTTGAACCCCGAGCACACCGTCACCGATGCGGTCTCCGCCACGGCCAGCCACGACTCCCTGGTCCTCAAGGCGTTCCTGGCAGTCCACCCCAGCAACATCTACGCGCTCTGTGCGCCGCGGAGTCCGGAGGAAGCCGATGACATCACCCCGCAACAAGTGTCCCGCCTCCTGGAGCAACTCGCAGAGCAATTCCAGTACGTCGTCGTGGACACCGCCCCGGGACTGCCGGAGGTGGGCCTGGCAGCCATGGAACAGTGCACGGATGTCGTCTGGGTCACGGCCATGGACGTCCCGAGCATCCGGGGGCTCCGCTCCGGGCTCCAGATCCTTCGCCGGCTGGACTTGCTGCCGGAGACACGCCATGTGGTCCTGAACATAGTCGATTCCAAGTCAGGTCTTAGCGTGCAGGACGTGGAGGCCACCATCGGAGCTCCCGTGGATGTCAGCATCCCCGCTCCAAAGCCGTGGCGTTTTCGACTAACCGCGGCGTCCCGGTGTTGCAGAGTGGCCGCAAGGACCCTGCCGTCAAGGGACTCGGTCAGCTGGTGGCACGGTTCGATCCAGCCTGGCGGGCCACGACGCAGAAGAAGCTGCACCGGCGGGTGGTGGTCTAGTTGAAACTCTCCGAACGGCTCAGGAGCGCCGAGGGCACCCAGCCATCGGTGGCCCCGCCCACTGCCCCGGCACCGCCGGCGCAGTCTCCCCCACGCGCTCAGCCCACGACAGCGGTCACGGCCGCCGCGGTCGCACCCCGGAAGCCAGCCTCCATCGTCGAGCGTCTGCCCCAGCCCGCGGTTCCTGCAGGATTCGCTGAGTCGGCAGATAACTTCCGTTCAAAGGGTCCGCAGCCGGTCGATGTCTTCGCGGCCCTCAAGCAGCGCGCCGCGACTGCCCTGTTCGAGCGGATGGGGACCCGGTTCAACGATTCCGCTGTCAAGGAGGACGAACTGCGTACCTCCGCACGGGAGGAACTCATTCGGATCATCGACGCCGAGCAGGTCCCGCTCTCGGCCGAGGAACGGACACGTTTGGTCCAGGACGTCGCGGATGACGTGCTCGGCTACGGGCCCTTGCAAAGGCTCCTTGACGATTCTGCCGTCACCGAAATCATGGTCAACCGGATGGACCAGATCTACGTCGAGCGGCACGGCAAGCTGACCCTGACCGAATCCCGCTTCAGCTCAGAAGACCACCTGCGCAAGGTGATTGAGCGGATTGTCTCCAAGGTGGGCCGCCGGATCGACGAGTCCTCGCCGCTGGTTGATGCCCGGCTCGAGGACGGGTCGCGCGTCAACGCCGTCATTCCGCCGCTCGCCGTCGGAGGGTCATCGCTGACGATCCGCAAGTTCAGCAAAGTGCCGCTGACGGTCCGGAACCTCATCGAGTTCGGGACGCTGACACCGGAAATGGCCGAACTCCTGAACGCCTGCGTGAAAGCGAAGCTGAACATCATCGTATCGGGCGGCACCGGCACCGGCGAGACGACTTTGCTGAACGTGCTCTCGTCCTTCCTTCCGGCTGACGAGCGCATCGTGACGATCGAGGACGCCGTCGAACTCCAGATCCAGCAGCGCCATGTGGTCCGGCTCGAAAGCCGTCCGCCGAACACCGAGGGCAAGGGCGAAGTGACCATCCGCGAGCTGCTGAGGAATTCCCTGCGTATGCGGCCGGACCGGATCGTGGTGGGCGAGGTCCGCGGCGGCGAGTCTCTGGACATGCTCCAGGCCATGAACACCGGCCACGACGGCTCCCTCTCAACCGTCCACTCGAACTCGCCCCGGGAGGCCGTCGCTCGCCTCGAGACCCTGGTGCTGATGGCCGGCATGGATCTGCCGCTCCGCGCCATCCGGGAGCAGATCGCCTCGGCCGTCAACCTGATCGTCCAGATCTCCCGTCTCCGCGATGGCACCCGCCGGATCACCCACGTCACCGAGGTCCAGGGGATGGAGGGGGACATCGTCACGCTGCAGGATGCCTTCGTCTTCGACTACGCCGCCGGCGTCGACGCCCATGGCCGGTTCCTGGGCAAGCCGGTCCCCACGGGCATCCGCCCACGTTTCATTGACCGTTTCGTGGACCTGGGCATCCACGTATCTCCCGGCGTCTTCGCTGCCCCGCTGACCCAGGCCGGACGGGTGTAAGCCGCCCGTGACGCTGCCTATCGGGATCGGACTGCTCTTTGCCGCCGTGCTGTTGCTGGGGATCGTGGTGCTCTCCCCCGGGTCCAACGTGCCGCTGGACCGTCGGCGCCCCGCCCAGAACCAGCCCGATTCCCAGCTGACCCGCTTTGCCGGTTCTGCGGTGCATCTGGCCGACGGGTACTTTTCGCAGCGGAAGGTCCGGCTGTTCAACCGGGAATCCCTCGAAAACGCGGGACTTCGTCTGAGCCAGGCCGACTTCTTCGTGCTGCTTGGGGCCGGAGCCCTCGTCGGGGCGCTGGCGGGCCTGGTTGTCGCCGGTCCCCTGCTGGCGGTCCTCTTCGTCCCGCTGGCGCCACTCGTGGGGCACCTCGTGGTCGGTTTCGGTTTCCTGGCCGGCAAGCGGCGGGCGAAGTTCGATGAGCAGCTCGGGGACACCCTCCAAGTGCTGGCTGGGGGCCTGCGGGCCTGGCACAGTATCCTGCGCGCCATTGACGCGGCGGCTACCGAATCTCAAAGCCCGACGTCGGAAGAGATGCGGCGGGTAGTCACGGAAACCAGCCTGGGGCGGGATCTCCTGTCCTCCCTCAACGACACGGCGGACCGGATGCAAACGAGGACTTCATCTGGATAGCCCAGGCCATCCAGATAAACCGGGAGGTGGGCGGCAACCTGGCTGAGGTGCTGGACCAGGTCAACGAGACCATCCGAGAGCGCAGCGAGATCAAGGGGCACATCAAGTCCCTCGCCGCCGAAGGAAAGTTTTCGGCCTACATCCTGATGGCCATGCTGATCGGCATCGTGGCAATGCTGATGCTGGTTAACCCTGGCTACATGGACGTTATGTTCACGAACCCGCTGGGCTGGACCATGATCGTGGCGTCCGTCATTCTGATGACCATCGGCGGTCTGTGGATGCGCAAGATCATTGACCTGAAGTTCTGAGGCCGGGATGGATCCTCGGATATTTCTCGCCCTCCTGCTGGTCTGCCTGCCACTCGGCTATCTCGTCTGGACCCTGCTCTCCGTTGACCGGAAATCGCAACGGGCCATCCGGGGGATACTCACGCTCGGCGCGGACGCTGCCGGGCTCCCGGAACGGAAACGCAGCAACGTCCTGGCGCAGGTCGGCTACCGGCTGACGCCTGCCGGCTACGTCCGGAAACTCGACAAACTGCTGTCCCTTGCCGGACGGCCGGTTTCGCTGCCGCTCGGGCGGGTGCTGGCGGCCAAGCCGCTTCTGGGCCTGACCGACGCCTTGCTGGGTTTCTACATCAGCGCCAGTTCGCCAACGTCGATGCTCAAGCCTGTGGGGATCTTTGTACTGCTCCTGGGCTACTTCATCCCGGACCTCCTGCTCTACAGCAAGGGCCAGGAACGCCAAAAAACCATCCAGCTTGAATTGGCAAACACCCTGGACCAGATGCTCATCTCGGTGGAGGCAGGCCTGGGTTTCGAAGGCGCGATGGCACGGGCCGGAGAAAACGGCAAGGGACCCCTCGCCGAGGAGCTCGTCAGGACACTGCAGGACATGCAGGTAGGCAGAAGCCGACGCGAGTCGTACCTTTCGCTGTCCGAGCGGACCAACATCCCGGAGCTGCGCCGCTTCGTTCAGGCGGTGGTGCAGGCGGACACCTACGGGATCGCGATCAGCCGGGTGCTCCGGATCCAGGCGAAAGTCATGCGCGTCAAGCGCCGGCAGCGGGCCGAGGAAAAGGCCATGAAGCTGCCGGTCACCATCTTGTTCCCGTTGCTGTTCTTCATCTTCCCGGTGCTCTTCATCGCCATCCTGGGCCCGGCCGTCATCAACGCCATCAACACCTTCAGTGGCCAATAGTGGTCGGCACGACGACCTGGCTCGAGCCGTGGACGGACTGCTGCCCTTAAGACCCATATCCAGGCGATGCTTTCCCTCGCCCGGGCCGGCTCAACGTTCTGTGGGCTATGCTGCGCGATGCACTGCGTACACCCCTACCGCGGCACAGACTGCCCCTTTGGCAACCTGAAGGACAGACCGTCCCGGGCTTTGAACGGCCTTCGTTGCTGCACTGGACAGCTGGCTTGGTTCACAAACGGCCGTCATGGCGGCGGCAGCGGCCGGTTCCTGACGGTCGGAGGGAAGCCGCCACCGGGTACTAAGGCGCTTTTCTCCAGGGTTGCTGACTGGACGTTCTCGCGTTCCTCCAGGGCTCCGGTTACTGAGGCTGTGAGGCTGTTGGCGATGTGGGTCCGTGCGAGTTCGGCCGCGCCGGGACCATCACCGGAGGCTACAAGTACGAGTATCTGGTGGTGCTGGTTCAGGTCTATGGTGCGGGGCTCATCACCGGAAGGAAGTTCCAGGCCAAGGCGGCGGTAGCGGTCGGACTTGTCCCACAGGTCATCCAGGAGCTTGATCATAGTGGCATTGTGGGAGGCGGTGTAGACGGCGCGGTGGAATTCGCGGTGTGCCGTGATGGCGTCCTCGCCCCAGACCCGGGTGACCGGCAGCAGTTTCTCCGCTGCCGTTCGCATGGCGTCGATGTCAGCCTCGGTCCTGCGGTATGCCGCCAGCTCGGTCGCCGACGGCTCCAGAGAGAGGCGGACCTCCAGCAGCTCGCGGGCCTCCGAAGCACTTACATCAGCCACGCGGGAGTCCCGGTGAGTGTCCATGATGATCAGGCCCTCGCTTGAGAGTCGGCGGATCGCTTCCCGCAGGGGGGTGATGCTCATTTGCATGTTGTCCGCCAGTTCGTACTGGGAGACGCGCGAGCCAGGGGCAAGGCCGCCGGAAAGGATCAGCTGGCGGAGCTCGCTGTACGCCAGACTGCCCTTACTGGAAAAGACGTTCGTGGTGCTCATCTGCCGCTCCGAATCCCTCATCGGGGTTGTGGCCCCCGTTACTCACAGAGTAGTTCTGGAGACATCTTATAAGAAATTCAGTCGCAGGTCTTGTGCTCCCCGTCACTCCCGGGCTAATCTTGAGCGCAAGTTCTTATAAGATATTCGCTTGAAGGGACCCATGACCCTCGAGACCTCGGGTTAGCCTTGATCTAAGTCTTATAAGAAATAAGATACCCAGTCAGGGAGAGATTCAAAGATGAAAATCGTTTCCGCCCACGTCGGCACCATTCCCATCAGTTCCTCGATCCGGAACGCGTTCATTGACTTCACCAAGATGGACTGCACGATCATCGCGCTCGTCAGCGATGTGTTCGTCGATGGAAAGCCTCTGGTTGGCTATGGCTTCAACTCCAACGGCCGCTACAACGCGACCGGCATCCTGAAAGACCGTATTCTGCCGCGCATCATGGATGCCCCGTCCGAGGATCTGCTTGATGAGGACGGCCAGCTCTCGCCGGAGAAGGCGTGGGACCTGATGATGTCCAACGAGAAGCCCGGCGGCCACGGCGAACGCTCCGTCGCCGTCGGCGTCGCCGACATGGCCCTGCACGACCTCGCTGCCAAGATCGCCGGCGTGCCGCTTTACCGATGGATCTCGGACCACTACGGCGACGGAAACCCGGACAAGGACGTCTTCGTTTACGCAGCCGGCGGCTACTACGCACCCGGCAAGAGCCTCGAAGACCTGCAGAACGAAATGCGCGGCTTCCTCGCCAAGGGCTACAACGTTGTCAAAATGAAGATCGGCGGCGCCGACCTCGCCGAAGATCTCCGGCGCATCGAAGCCGTGATCGAGGTCCTCGACGGCGACGGCTCCCGCCTGATGGTGGATGTCAACGGCAAATTCGACCTGGAGACCGCGCTGGAATACGGCAAAGCCATCGACCAGTACGGGCTGTTCTGGTACGAGGAAGTCGGCGACCCGCTGGACTACTGCCTGAACGCCACCCTTTCCGAGCACTACAAGAACCCGATCGCGACCGGAGAGAACCTGTTCTCCCTCCAGGACGCCCGCAACCTGATCCGCTACGGCGGGATGCGCCCGGACCGCGACTTCATCCAGGTCGACCCGGCCCTGAGCTACGGCCTGACCGAATACCGCCGGATCCAGGACATGCTGGCCCAGCACGGCTGGTCCTCACGCCGCTGCATCCCCCACGGCGGACACCAGTTCTCCCTGCACATCGCCGCAGCCCTCAAGCTCGGCGGCAACGAGTCCTACCCGGGCGAGTTCCAGCCCACCGGCGGCTTCACCGACGATGCCGTCATCGTCAACGGCCGCGTGGCCCCGGGCGACCTGCCGGGCATCGGGCTCGAAGGCAAGGCCGAGTTCTACAAGATCCTGCACGCACTGCACAACTGACCAATCCGGTAGTGCCCCGGTCCCGGGCAGCATCACTGCCCGGGACCGCGCCTCTCCAATACTCGCTGTCTGACGTGCAAAGGAGCACCCAAGATGTCGTCCCACACCATGCAGAACCCGCAATATTCCGCCCACCCGCCCAAGCAGCGATCCCGGTTCGGCCGGCTGCTGCGCGAACTCTGGTTCCAAGTCGTCCTGGGTGCAGCCCTGGGCATCGCCGTTGGCTTCCTCCTGCCGGAAGTCGGCAAACAGCTCACCCCGCTCAGCGACTGGTTCATCGCCCTGGTGAAAATGATCGTGATCCCTGTGGTGTTCTGCGTGGTTTCCTTAGGCATCGCCTCGATGGACAGCCTGCGCAAAGCCGGCCGCATCGGCGTCAAGGCGCTGGGCTACTTCGTCGTCCTGTCGCTGGTGTCGATGCTGATAGGCCTGGTCGTCGCCAACGTCTTCCGCCCCGGCGAAGGCATGAACATCGACCCGGACAAGCTGGACGCCAGCAAGGTGCCAGCGGCCGCTAATAAGGGCTTCGACGGCCTCGAGTTCGTCAACAACATCATTCCCGAATCGCTGTTTGGGGCTTTGACCGGCCACGCCATCATCGCCGCGCTGATGGTTTCCATCGTGTTCGGTGCCGCCATGAACGTCTCCGGCGAATCCGGCGCGTTCCTCACCAAGGGCATCCAGGCCCTGTCCGTGGTCATCTTCAAGATCGTCAACTGGGTCATGCGCCTTGCTCCCATCGGTACCTTCGGCGCGCTGGCGGCCGTGGTGGCCAACTACGGCACCCAAAGCCTGCAGCAACTCGGCTACCTCGTCCTGTTGTTCACCGCGACCTGCATCCTCTACGTCCTCGTGGTCCTGGGCACCATCGCCCGTGCCTGCGGACTGAACATCTTCACGGTAATGCGCTACTTCAAGGCCGAGCTGCTGATCGCCCTGAGCACCTGCTCGAGCGAAGCCGTACTCCCGCAGCTGATCAAGAAGCTCGAAGCCATGGGCGTCGGCAAGTCCACCGTAGGCATCGTGATCCCTTCCGGGTTCTCCTTCAACCTCGACGGATCCGCCGTCTACCTCACCATGGCCTCAGTCTTCCTGGCCCAGGCCGTCGGCATGGACCTCTCCTGGGAACAGCAGCTCGTCATGGTCGGAGTCATGATGCTCACCAGCAAGGGCACCGCTGGAATCGCCGGCGGCGCGTTCATCGTCCTGGCCAGCACCCTCAGCTCAGTCGGCGGCATCCCGCTGGCCGCTCTCGCCCTCATCGTCGGCATCGACCGGCTCCTGAACGAAGGCCGGGTGTTCATCAACGTCCTTGGCAACGTGATGGCAGCCGTCGTCGTCGGCAAATGGGAAAAGGACTACGACCCCGAACAGGCCCGCAAAGCCCTGCACGCCTCAGGCCAGAAAAAGAACGAAATCGAATCAAAGACACCGACCGTTGTGGAAGCGGACAAGGTCGACATCTACTAACACCGCACCCGGCAGGGCCGCCGCGCACACCGCGGCGGCCCCGAGCCGCGCAAACCATAAACTCCCGCCCGTTGACTGCAGCTCATCCGCACCAAACAAAAATAGGAAGCCACCGCACCATGGCCCGACGCATCCTGATCACCACCGACTACCTCCACCCGGGAGATACCGTTGACCAGCTCCTGCGCGAACGCGGTCTGGAACCGGTCTACTCGCCATCCCGGGGGCCGCGGACCCTTGAGGAACGTCGCTCGTTGTTCGACGGCATATCCGGCGCGATCCTCGCCAGCGAGCCAGTCACGGCCGACATGCTCACCGGCGCTGCCTCCCTGCAAGTCATCGCGCGCAGCGGAGTGGGGTACGACTCCATCGACGTCCAGGCCGCGGCCGCGCAAGGAATCAGGGTCTGCAACGCCCCCGGAACAAACCACCACTCGGTCGCCGAACTGACCATCGGACTGATCATCATGGCCGCACGCCGCCTCTTGGAGGTCACGACCGCGGTACGCCAAGGCCACTGGCCCCGGGAAGCCGGCCACCAACTGCGCCGTTCCACCCTGGGCATCATCGGCTACGGCCCCAGCGGACGCGCCACGGCAAGCCTGGGCGTCGCCCTCGGCATGACCGTCCTGGTCAGCACCGCCCACCCCGACCGCGATAACAGCGCGGTACAGTTCACCGATCTCGACACCGTCACTCGCGGCGCTGACTTCCTCTCCCTGCACACCCGTGGAGGCCAGAGCATCGGCAAACTCATCGACGCGCCCCGGCTGCAAGCAATGAAGCCCACCGCCGTCCTCATCAACACGGCCCGCGGCTCACTCATTGATGAAGAGGCCCTGGCCAAAGCACTTTCCGACGGCACCATTGCCGGCGCCGCGCTGGACGTGCTTGAGAGCGAACCCCTACCCGGCGACAGCCCTCTTCGGGGCCTGGACAACGTGCTCATCACCTCCCACCTCGCCGGCCAGACAGCCGAAGCCCGGACACGGGCCGGACTGGCCGCCGCGCACGCCGTCATCGACGTCCTAGAAAACCGCGAACCGGCACACCCGGTCGACGACTAACCCCGCACACCGGACAAAGACGAAGAAGGATCCTGATGTCGAAACCCCACCGCATCGCAGTCATTCCCGGCGACGGAATCGGCACCGAAGTCGTGCCCGAAGGGCTGCGCGTTTTGGACGCCGCAGCCTCAGCCTTCGACCTCAACCTCAACTACGAACACTTCGACTACGCCTCGGCTGACTACTACACCCGGCACGGGAAAATGCTGCCAGACGGATGGTTCGAAGAACTGAACCAGTTCGATTCCATCTTCTTCGGCGCCGTCGGGTGGCCCAACGTCGTCCCCGACCACGTATCGCTGTGGGGCAGCCTCCTGCAGTTCCGCCGCCACTTCGACCAGTACGTCAGCCTCCGCCCGGTCAAACTCCTGCCCGGCGTGCCCAGCCCCCTGACCGGCCATGTTCCCGGCGACGTCGATTTCTACGTCGTGCGCGAAAACACCGAAGGCGAATACTCCAGCATCGGCGGGAAGATCTTCGAAGGCACCGACCGCGAAACCGTCATCCAGGAAACAGTCATGACCCGCACCGGCGTGGACCGGATCCTCAAATACGCCTTCGACCTGGCGCAAAGCCGGCCCAAGAAGCACCTGACCTCCGCCACGAAGAGCAACGGCATCTCCATCACCATGCCCTACTGGGACGAACGCGTGCAGGCCATGACCGCCGCCTACCCAGGGATCAACGTGGACAAGTACCACATCGACATCCTGGCCGCTAACTTTGTCATGCACCCCGACTGGTTCGACGTCGTCGTCGCCAGCAACCTCTTCGGCGACATCCTCTCCGACCTCGGGCCGGCCTGCACCGGAACCATCGGCATCGCCCCCAGCGGCAACATCAACCCCGAACGCTCATTCCCCAGCCTGTTCGAACCCGTCCACGGCTCCGCCCCGGACATCGCCGGCAAAGGCATCGCCAACCCCATCGGGCAAATCTGGTGCGCCGCCATGATGCTCGAACACCTGGGAGAACCCGAAGCCGCGGCCGCCATCACCACCCCCATGGAAACCGTGCTCGCCCGCGGGCAACAAGCCCTCACACCCGACATGGGCGGCAACGCCACCACCGAAGAACTGGGCAAAGCAGTGGCATCGGCCCTGTCCGCGCCATGACCCCATCAACCGGCCCCCGCAACCTGCACGCACCCGCCTACGAAGAGCGGATCATGCTCCGCCAGTACATCCACTGGCGCCGGTATATCGGAGCGACCGTCCAGATCCGCCAGCACGGCCAAATCATCCGCACCGGAACCCAGATGATGCCATGGCAGACTCCACAGCGCTCTGGATCGCAGGCGACGCCGCCCAACAACGCACCATGTACGAAGCCGCACGGGATCGAGGTGTGGACAGAACCGGAAGAAGCCGAAGACGGGCTCTGCTACCGGATGACATCTACAGCACCATCACATAACTGACTTAGCACGGAGACCCATGACGCAGCACACCTACATGCCCCAAAGCACCGAAGACACCTCCCACGCCACCCCAGTGCTAAGTGATGTGCTCCCGGACTTCATCCCGGAACGTAACATTCCAGCTGAAATCGCCCGCTCCTGGCTGCTGGTGAACGCCATGAAAATGGAACTGTTTGACCAGTCGGCTGTTTCCCGCGCGGACCCCATCATCCTGGACATCGAGGACGCCGTGGACCCGTCGCAGAAGGACCAGGCCCGCGGCAACGTGGTGGAGTGGCTCTCCGGCGGCGGCAAGGCCTGGATCCGGATCAACGATGCCACGAGCCCGTTCTGGGCCGATGACCTTGCAGGGCTGCGCGGCACCCCGGGGCTGCTCGGCGTGATGCTGGCCAAGACCGAGTCCGCGGACCAGGTGACCGAGAGCTTCCACCGCATGGACGGCAAGACGCCGGTCATTCCGCTCGTGGAGTCCGCCGTGGGTATCGAGGAAGCCAACCACATTGCCAAGGCGCAGGGCGCGTTCCGCCTGGCGTTCGGCTCGGGCGACTTCCGCCGCGACACGGGCATGGTGGCCACGGCGGAGGCCATGGCCTACCCGCGCGCCAAGCTCGTCGTCGCCAGCCGTGTCGGCAACCTCCCGGGCCCCATCGACGGTCCCACCGTGGGCACCAACCACCCGATCCTGCGCGAGCAGACCGGCATCACCGTGATGATGGGCATGACCGGCAAGCTCTGCCTGGCCATCGACCAGACCCCGGTGATCAACGAGGTCATCAGCCCCACGCCTTCGGACGTCGCGTGGGCCACCGACTTCATGAACGACTTCGAGGCCAGCGGCCGCGTGATCCGCGATGGTTCGGACCTGCCACGCCTGGGCCGCGCCGAGAAGATCCTGAAGCTCGCAGTTGCCTTTGGGGTGCAACCGGCACTCTAACGCCCTCGCCCACGCTGCCCACGGCTGGCGTGGGTGCCCATGGCGAACAAAACACGCCCTTCGCACGTCCGCGCACTGCCGTAAACAGCAACCAAGATCAGGAAGAGAAAACGAATGGCCTACGCAAACTACCGATACAAGGGTCACAACTTCATCGGCGAAGTTCACGGCGAACACCTCATCCCGCTGGCCGGGCTCACCGACGTCGGACCGGAAACATCCGCAGATCTCCTTGCCAGTGCTGCCCGTCTGACGGAATCACGGGTTGCCCTATCCGAAGTCACCCTCCGAGCGGCGTCACCAAGGGCCGGGAAGATCCTCTGCGTGGGCCTGAACTACAAAGACCATGCCGACGACGCCAGCACGGCCGCTTTCCCGTCCTCTTCCCCAAGTACACATCCACGCTCATCGGACCAGCCGACGACATCATCCTGCCCCCGGAATCCACCCAGGTCGACTTCGAGGGCGAACTTGCCGTCATCATCGGCAGGACAGGCCGCCGCATCGCCGAGCAGGACGCCATGGACCACGTCCTAGGCTATTGCGTCTCCAACGACGTCACCATGCGCGACTACCAAAACAGATCCCACCAATGGTTGCAGGGCAAGGTCTGGGACAACACCACCCCGGTCGGCCCCTACATCGTCACCCGGACAGAAGCCGACATCAGCAAGGCAGGCATCAGCACAACCCTGAACGGGGAAGTTGTACAAAAATCTGACCTTTCCCACCTGATCTTCAGCATCCCCACACTCATCGCCACCATCACCGAATTCACCACGCTGGAGCCAGGGGACGTCATCCTCACCGGCACACCATCCGGAGTCGGATACCGCCGAGACCCCCAACTGTTCCTCAAAGACAGCGACACCATCACCGTGACCGTGGAAGGAGTCGGCAGCATCACCAACACCGTCAGGGCAGAAACCGCCTGACGCGAACCGGTATAAAGAAGTAACGCACCTGCTGTCTCAGACTCTCAAGACACTGCCCTGGACCTCGGCGGGGCCAGCGGGTAGATGAGAAAGTCTGTGAATCGGAGCGATAAAGGGCGGCGTTTTAGCAGCGATAAATGTCACCCCTGCCGCCCTTGGCGGATCCTCCACCGGGCTGGGCGTGCTCATGTTCGACGGGGCGTCGCGGCGTGAGGCGCTCGAGTATGCCGCGCTGAGCCCTGAGCACGAGGACTACCTGCGAGTCAGACCGCGCACCGATGAGTTTCCCGCGCCGGGCCCGATCTATACTCTGGAGACCGACTGACGGAAGGCTGGCGCCATGCGGAAACTGATCTACGGCATGAACCTGACCCTGGACGGCTACATCGCCGCGACCGGCGACGACATTCGCTGGAGCGGGCCGAGCGACGAATTGTTCCAATGGTGGCTCGACCAGGAGCGGGCGAGCGGCCTGTCGCTTTACGGACGCAAGCTCTGGGAGACAATGAGCTCCTACTGGCCGACTGGCGACCAGCAGCCCAACGCCACCCCGGCGGAGATCGAGTTCGCGCGGAACTGGCGAGACACGCCGAAGGTGGTGTTCTCCTCGACGATCGACAAGGTCGACTGGAACACCCGCCTAGTCACCGGCGACGCGATCGCCGAGATCACCCGGCTCAAGGCCGAGGACGGCGGCCCGATGAGCGTCGGCGGCGCAACGCTCGCCGGGGCGGCCATGCGGGCCGGGCTGATCGACGAGTACGCGCTGGCCACCCATCCGGTCCTGGTGGGCGGCGGAACGCCGTTCTTCACCGCGCTGGACAGCTGGGTGAACCTGGACCTAGTGGAGACGCGGACGTTTCCCGGCGGCGTGGTCCTAACCAGGTACGAGACGAGGCGCTGAGCGCGGGACTATCTTTGTTCGGAAAAGCGTCTCACAGTGAATTGTCTCAGTGGCGGTACGCTGAGGACTTTTTGAGTCAGAATTGACCCCTGAGACAACTGGGCTATACGCGAGTGAGTACTTCGAGCCAGGATGCTCAGCTGCAGTTCGATGCTCTTGTCGCCGCGGGCGTGCAGAGACGCGACGTCTTCGCCGACGTGACCTCGGGGAGTAGGACGGCAATCGGGCGGCCCGGAATGAAGAGGCTCCTCGAGTATGCCGAGGAGGGCGACACCGTCGTGGTGTGGCGGGTGGACCGGTTGGGCCGGTCACTGATCGACGTGCTCAACACAGTGAATTTGCTCCGAGAACGCGGCGTCCATGTCCAATCCATCTCGGACGGGATCGACCCGGCGACCTCGACAGGCCGGCTGATGCTAAACATGCTCGCCACCCTGGCCGAGTATGAGCGTGGAGCGGGTCAACGCCGGCATCGCCGCCGCGAGGCAGAACGGAACACGCTTCGGCCGGCCAATGTCTGATCCTACGGTTATTGCCGATAAGTTAGCGATCGCACAAGACGCCCGCGCAAAGGGGAGGACCGCTGAAGACGCGGCCCGCTTGGCCGGCTGGAGCCGTGCAACACCAAGGCGCACAAACCCCAAGTAGTAACGCCCACCGCGAGGGACCCCACGCCATAGTCGGCACCCGAGGAATCCGTTGACAACATCATTGAGATTCCTCCGAACGTCGCTCCGCCCGGCGGGACCGGGCTGCGAAGCACAATGAATCCGCAGGGTTTCCGCAAGAGCCACTGTCACCAAAGGTTTTTACAAGGCCAGAAAGTAGCCTTAGGTCATGTCCACTTCAAGGTCCGGCGCAGCCGACGGCAGCAGCAATGGCGTCTGCCTGTCGGTGCCTCGGGTCCCTGAAAACGCTGCACAGGAAGGGCGTCCGGAGGTCGGATTGCCGCTGCTTGACCTGGCCGTGCTCCGGCAGCTGGAAGAGGAGTTGGGCGATTCGGGCGTAGCCCGGTCCTTCGCGAGGGACTACATCAGCATCTGGGACAAGCGGCTCCAGTATCTGATGCGGTCAGTGGCGGACCTTGACCCTGATGCCGCGATGGACGCCGTACTGAGCCTGAAGAACTCCACCTTCATGGTGGGAGGGTCGCGGCTCGCCGGCCTGGCCGTCGAGCTGGAAGGCATGATCCGGAACGGGGACCTGCCTTCGCCGCAGGCGCAGGCGCCGGCGCAGGTGGCCTTTATCGCCGAAGTCGGCCAGGCCACAATCCATGCACTCCAGCAGTGCTACCTCTCGCGGGACGAATAGCCCGCAGCCCGGAGCTGAATCACTCCGCGCGCTTGGGCGCCCGCCGGTAGCCCACCCCGCGAAAAGTGATCAGCCATCGGGGGTCCTGCTGATCTTCGCCGAGCTTGCGACGGAGATTTCCGATGTGGACCTCCACCGCCCGTTCATCGGCTCCGCTGATATAAGTGTCATCCCGGTAGTGCTCGCCACGCACCAGGTCTGATCGGGTCCGTACCGCGCCGGTCCCCCGCAAAAGCTCATGGAGCAGGTCGAATTCGCTTCGGGTCAGCACCAATTCCGTGCCCCGCGAGACCACCGTCCGGGTTGCAACGTTCAGCAAAAGGCCATTATGGCGCAGGACCCCCCCCCCCCCCCCCCCCCCCCCCCCCCCCCCCCCCGCGGGCAGCCCGGGATCAAGAGCGGAGCCGAAATCGTGCTCAGCGGCCGCCATCGCCGCAGGGGCCGTGGCCGCTACCCCCGCACTGGCCTCCGCACCTGCACCCGGCCCGGCGCCTCCCCCGGCCCCGGCCCCTGCACCCGTTCCGGCCGGTACAACATTGGGTGAGCAGCTGCTGGTCCGCGACACGGACCGTTTTTTCCGACGACTAAAACCCCGCGTCCAGGTCGCGTTTTGCCAGCTTCCGGTAACGGTCCTTCTCGCGGCGTTGGCCGTGGCGGCGCCCGCGGTCTGGCCTACCCTGATACAAAACGGCACATTCATTGCGTCCATTGTCCTCATGGCGGGCCTATTTATTGCCTGCTTCCTAGTTCCGTGGGAACGGCTGCCGGCAAATGCCTTCCTCGTGATTCCGATTCTCGATTTCGTGGTCATTGGCCTCGCACGCAACGGCGCCGTTCCGGCGGTTGCCGGCCTCGGAGTTCTGGCCATATTCCCCGTGATCTGGCTGTCCACCTCCACCGCTTTTGCCCGCACCACGGTCTTCCTGAGCTTTTTCTGCACCCTTTTGGTCACGCTGCCGTCGGTACTCCAAAAATTTCCCAACATTTCACCCTCCGACATCACCAGCGCAGTTCTGCTGCCGCTAATGATGCTCACCATCTCGCTGGCCATCCGTTTCGCCAGTGCCAACGTCCGGGTTCAACGCCAGCGGCTGGAGAAGAAGGACGAAGAACTGCGCGAACTGCTGGTTGAAAGCAGGAAGCGCGAACGCTTGCTCAAGACCGTTCTGGACACGATCGACGTCGGGATTGTCGCCGTCGACGCAGACGGCCGGACCATCCTGGTCAATGGGCAGCAGGCAATATTCCAGCAGGCCGCCTCCCCTACCGCCTCGGGTACGGCGGCCGAGGAGTCGCGGCAGCTCATGTTCGGCCAGGACCGGGTGACGCCCCTTCCCGAGGACAAGCGGCCGATTCACCGGGCGGTGGCGGGGGAAACCTTCGCGGACTATCTCGTCTGGACTGGCGAGGGTCCGAACCAGCGCGCCATCTCAACAGCAGCACGGATCATCAAGAACGACGACGGCGGCTTCAGCAGGGCCGTCATCGTCTCCAGCGACGTCACAGGCCTCGTAGAGGCTTTGGCCGCCAAGGAAGACCTGATCTCCAACGTCTCCCACGAATTCCGGAGTCCCCTGATGTCAGTCCTCGGCAACGTGGACCTGGTGCTGAGCGAGGTGGAAGGCTACTCGCCGGTGGCCGTCCGGAGGCTGGAGGTGGTCCAGCGCAACGCCGAGAGGCTGCTGTCGCTCGTCTCCGATTTGCTCGTATCCGCGTCAACAGTCCTGGCCGTCCATCCGCGCCGGACTGACCTCTCCGGACTGGTCGAGACCAGCATCGGATCCGCCCAGGCCCAGGCCGACGCCACCAACGTCTCCCTCAGCACCGACGTTCCGGTGCCTCTCTGGGCGCACGCGGACCCACTCCGCATCGGCCAGGCCCTCGACAACCTGGTGTCAAACGCCATCAAGTATTCGCCCGCGGGTGGTTCCGTGACCGTCAGCGCCCGCCAGCGACGCCTCGTGGGTCCAGCTCAAGGTGCAGGACACCGGGATGGGCATCAGCGAAGAGGAAGCCACCCGGATCTTCACGCGGTTCTTCCGCACCCGCGCAGCCAGGCAGTCAGCCATCCCCGGCGTCGGCCTGGGCCTTTCCATCACGCAGTCCATCGTCGAGAGGCACGGTGGAGACATCTCCTGCGTCAGCACACCCGGTTCCGGCACAACATTCACCATGACATTGCCGGCGGAAGAGGCCCCGACCCAGCTCGAGCAGTAACGCCAGCCGGGGCAGCAACGTTTACAGGCGCCGCGCCCGGGTCAGTACTGCCCTGGCCAGGAGCCCTGCGTCGGAGGGGTAGGCGATTTCCTCGAGAACCAGAGGGTGCGGGGCGGCCAGGACGGACTTGGCGTCCCGCGACCGCGCCAGGAGCCGCTCGTGCAGCCACCCCGGCGCCTCGACTCCCGCCCCGACATACACGGCCGACCCCACGAGGGAGCGCACCATATTGTGGCAGAACGCATCCGCCTGCACGGTGGCGACGATGACGCCGTCGGCACCGCGGGCGAACTCGAAGCGCTGCAGTTCGCGGATGGTCGTGGCGCCCTCCCGCGGCTTGCAGTAGGACCGGAAGTCCTGCAACCCCAGCAACTGGGAGGCCCCCTCGTTGAGCAAGCCGACGTCGAGCCGTTCCTTGTGCCAGAGCGTCCACGTGCGCCCGAGCGGATCCCAGAGGGCCGGGCCGTCCGCGATCCGGTAGCTGTAGCGGCGCCAAAGGGCCGAGAACCGGGCGTCGAAGCCTTCCGGAGCCACGCTGACCCGGTGCACCTCAATCGCCCCCGCGAGGTCCCCCAGGCCGCGGCTGAGCGCGCCGCGGAGCCGGCGCAGCAGGGCGACGGCGGGGTCCAGTTCAACGCCCCGGTTCAGGCCCAGCCATTCCGCCTCGCTGAGGTTCAGGTGGACCACCTGTCCCCGGGCGTGTACGCCGGCGTCGGTGCGTCCGGCGACGGTCACCCGGATCGGGCGCCGTATCAGCAGCTCAAGGGCCTGCTCGAGGGTCCCCTGGACGGTGCGCCGTCCCGGCTGGACGGCCCACCCGCTGAAGGGGCCGCCGTCGTACGCCAGATCAAGCCGGATACGCAAAAACCCGCCGCCCCCTCTAACGGGGGCAGCGGGTTTCTGGTCGTTCATAGACTTAAGTCTATGCGAAGAAATCAGCGAACTACTTCGCGTCCTTCTCGGACTCGGGGGCTGCTTCCTCGGCGGCCGGAGCCTCTTCGGTAGCAGCAGCAGCTTCAGCTTCAGGAGCCTCTTCGGTCTCGGCAACTTCGGTTTCAGCAACCGGAGCGGCTTCTGCCGTGTCAGCGTCCTTCTTGTCGGCATCGCGCTTGGCAGCGGAGGTAGCCTCGGCTACCACGGCCTGCTTGGCGGAAACCGGCTCGAGAACCAGTTCGATGACAGCCATGGGAGCGTTGTCGCCCTTGCGGTTGCCGATCTTGGTGATGCGGGTGTAGCCACCGTCGCGGTTCTCCACTGCCTGTGCAATGTCGGTGAACAGCTCGTGGACGATGCCCTTGTTGCTGATCAGGCCGAGCACGCGACGGCGGGAAGCCAGGTCGCCACGCTTGGCGAAAGTCACCAGGCGCTCGGCGTACGGCTTCAGTCGCTTGGCCTTGGTCACCGTGGTGGTGATCCGCTTGTGCTCGAACAGTGCGGCGGACAGGTTCGCGAGCATAAGACGCTCGTGAGCCGCTCCGCCTCCGAGGCGCGGACCCTTAGCGGGGGTAGGCATAATAGTTTCTCCTCATATGGAAGCCAGTTGGCTGCGCACACCGTGGTGCATCCAGCCAGCCGGCCAAGATCTGTTTGTTAGAGTTCGTCGTCGCTGAACGCGGCGTCGTCCTCTTCAATTGCGGCAGCGCGTGCTGCGAGGTCAAAACCGGGAGGCGAGTCCTTGAGGGACAGGCCCAGTTCAACCAGCTTTGCCTTGACCTCATCGATGGACTTCGCACCGAAGTTACGGATGTCCATGAGGTCAGCCTCGGAGCGAGCCACGAGTTCACCCACGGTGTGGATGCCCTCACGCTTGAGGCAGTTGTAGGAACGGACTGTGAGGTCCAGATCCTCGATCGGCAGGGCCATGTCAGCTGCCAGGGCAGCATCCGTCGGCGACGGGCCAATCTCGATACCTTCAGCTGCGGTGTTCAGCTCGCGGGCCAGACCGAACAGTTCCACCAGGGTGGTACCTGCCGAAGCAACCGCATCGCGCGGGGCGATGGCCTGCTTGGTCTCGACGTCGACAATGAGCTTGTCGAAGTCAGTGCGCTGCTCAACGCGGGTAGCTTCCACGCGGAAAGTAACCTTCAGAACCGGCGAGTAGATCGAGTCGACCGGGATGCGGCCGATCTCGGAATCGCCGGACTTGTTCTGAGCTGCCGAAACGTAGCCGCGGCCGCGCTCGATGGTCAGTTCGAGTTCGAACTTGCCCTTCGAGTTCAGCGTGGCAATGTGCAGATCCGGGTTGTGGAATTCGACGCCGGCCGGCGGAGCGATGTCCGCGGCGGTGACGACTCCCGGTCCCTGCTTGCGCAGGTAAGCAACAACCGGCTCATCGTGCTCGGAGGAAACCGACAGGTTCTTGATGTTCAGGATGATCTCAGTGACATCTTCCTTGACACCCGGAACCGTGGTGAACTCATGCAGCACGCCATCGATCCGGAGGCTCGTGACAGAGGCACCGGGGATGGAGGAGAGCAGGGTACGGCGGAGGGAGTTTCCGAGGGTGTAACCGAATCCCGGCTCCAGCGGTTCAATAATGAAACGGGAGCGGTTATCGGAGACGACCTCTTCGGAGAGGGTGGGGCGCTGTGCAATGAGCACTTAGGTTTCCTTTCGGCGAGCATCCGCTATATGACGCAACACAGGTGGTGGAAAGATCGGTCTGAAGACTTAACGCGGCTGGGCCTGCCCGGACCGGTGAGGGTCCGGGCAAGCTCCTGAGCGCTTGAAAGCCTTAGACGCGGCGGCGCTTCGGCGGACGGCAGCCGTTGTGGGCGCTGGGGGTTACATCCTGGATGGATCCAACCTCGAGGCCAGCAGCCTGCAGTGAACGGATGGCCGTTTCGCGTCCGGAGCCCGGTCCCTTGACGAACACGTCAACCTTGCGCATGCCGTGCTCCTGTGCACGCTTCGCGGCGGCTTCGGCGGCCATCTGGGCAGCGAACGGGGTGGACTTACGCGAGCCCTTGAAGCCAACCTCACCGGACGACGCCCAGGAGATGACAGCACCGTTCGGGTCCGTGATGGAAACGATGGTGTTGTTAAAGGTGCTCTTGATGTGCGCCTGGCCCAGCGCGATATTCTTCTTGTCCTTCTTACGCGGCTTGCGAACCGCGCCACGAGTCTTCGGGGGCATTTTTTCTCCTACAGAAAGTTATCGGGGGAAAGATCCGCTATTCCCTCATTTGCCGGGTTCCCTGAAATCGCGTTAGCGATTTTAGGGGGCAAATGGGCTTTAGCGGGTCTTCTTCTTGCCGGCGACGGTACGCTTCGGGCCCTTGCGGGTACGTGCGTTGGTCTTCGTACGCTGTCCGCGTACGGGCAGGCCCTTGCGGTGGCGCAGGCCTTCGTAGCTGCCGATCTCAACCTTGCGGCGGATGTCAGCGGCTACCTCGCGGCGAAGGTCACCCTCAACCTTGTAGTTGCCTTCAATGTAGTCACGAAGCTGGACCAGCTCGGCGTCGGACAGATCCTTGACCCGAACGTCAGCGCTGATGCCGGTGGCAGCCAGGGTTTCGTGTGCACGGGTCTTGCCCACGCCGTAGATGTAAGTAAGCGCAATTTCCAACCGCTTTTCGCGGGGAATGTCTACGCCAGCGAGACGAGCCATAGTGGCAGTGCTCCTTGAATAAGCCGGAGGTCGTAGGCAGTACACCCGCACGTTCCGTGCGGCCCCAGCCTCCGACCGGGGGTTAGCTGTCCGGACTCGTTGTTGCTCAATGTCCCAGATCAGCTTGTGCTGCCTTTATTTACTTGCGTGGGTTAGCAACCCAGGTTTTCCCGGAAGGGAAATTAGCCCTGGCGCTGCTTGTGGCGCGGGTTCTCGCAGATCACCATGACCCGGCCATTACGGCGGATCACTTTGCACTTTTCGCAGATCTGCTTGACGCTCGGCTTGACCTTCATGGCGTTCCTTTGCGTGTTGCAGTTGGTCAGCTGGACCGGCCTTCGGCTGTTGCTCTGGCCGCCCAGTGTTTACTTGTAGCGGTAGACGATACGACCACGTGTCAGGTCGTACGGGCTCAGCTCCACCACTACCCGGTCCTCAGGGAGAATCCTGATGTAGTGCTGGCGCATCTTTCCAGAGATGTGTGCCAGAACGATGTGCTTGTTGGTGAGCTCAACGCGAAACATCGCGTTAGGCAGCGCCTCAGTCACAACGCCCTCGATCTCAATGACCCCGTCCTTCTTGGCCATACCCTCCGCTAACTGTTGTTTGCCACGGCCTCCCGGATTGCACCGGAAAGGACCGCGGACGTTTTTGATTGTTTGGCTGATGCCTCCCGGTACCCAAAAGGGCACAACAGGGCAGACAACCAACAGACAACACTACGCCATTGCCGGCGGAATGTTAAATCCAGCAATGCTAGCGCACATCGTCCCGGTATGCACGAAATTCGCCGGCAGGGGTGACGACGGCGTGCGCGCTGGCGACTCCGTCCAGGATGGCCAGGCGGACGACGTCGGCAGCCGCGCTCTGCAGCGTGATGAGGCTCAGCTGCCGGATGGCTTCGCTGCTGCGGTCCAGGGCGATGCCGCCCGTGGCGAGGCAGAACACCGTATCCCCGTCAACCAGGGTGTGGCTCGGATTCAGCGCCCGGGCCAGGCCGGCGTGCGACGCGGATGCGGTCCGCTTGCATTCGGCGGCGTCCAGCACGGCGTTGGTGGCGACGACGACGAGGGTGGTGTTGAGCGGCGGCGGCGCTGGGGCTGAAGCGCCACGGGGTGCGCCCGACTCGGCTTCCGCCGTGACAGCCGAAACCCTCGGAGTGCTCGCTCGTTCCTCCCCACCGACCCCCTCGCCTCGCAAGCTCGGCCCGGGAACCCCACCGTCGTGGCCCCAGCTTTGACGCACGCTGCCGGGTTCCGCCCGTCGCGGCGATGTGCCCCATGGCAGTCCCAGCGCGTTGACTACTGCTATGGCCCCCACAACCACAGAGCCCTCGCCGGAAATGTTCTCGAGGGTGACGGACGCTGTTCCCACTCCCCCCTTGAACTGTCCCCGGCCGATTGCCGCTCCGGTGCCGGCACCGACGTTGCCGCGTTCGACGTCGTGCCCGAACTCCCGGGCGGCGGCAGCTGCGGTGGCTTCGTATCCCATGGCCAGGTCCGGACGGGCCGTGAAGTCCCCGCCGCGGCCCAGGTCGAAGATCGCCGCGGCCGGCACGATGGGGACCACCCCGCCGGTCACGGGGAAGCCGCGCCCGTCCTCTTCACACCAGCGCTGGGCGCCGTGGGCTGCCAGCAGGCCGTAGGCGCTGCCGCCGGTGAGCACCACGGCGTCGACCCGGGCCGTCAGGGTGGTTGGGTCCAGTGCGTCGGTTTCATGGGTTCCGGGGCCGCCGCCGCGCACATCCACGGACCCGGCCGTGCCCGGCGGCGGCAGGACCACGGTCACGCCGCTCAGCCACCCGTCAGCGGTCCTGGTGGCGTGGCCCACCCTGATTCCCGGCACATCGGTAATCGCAGTCATGGCTCCATTGTGCCCTTCGGCGCGCTGGCAGCCTTCGACGCGCAGCAGTCCGGGTGACACGCAAAATCCCTGGCGACGCCGGATTGCCGGCCTCGCCAGGGATTTTCCGCATCGGGGATGACATTGCGGGTCGCCGACGCGCGGGAAGCGGTCAGGGAATCGGGACAGGCACGACGCCGAGCGGCGCCAGCTTCGCGACTCCCCCGTCCGCCGCCGACAGCACCCAGATGCCGTTCTCGTGGACCGCCACGGAGTGCTCCCATTGGCAGGAGCGCTTGCCGTCGGTGGTCACCACGGTCCAGTCGTCCGCCAGCACGGCGGTGTCGATGCTGCCGCGCACCAGCATGGGTTCGATGGCGAGGCACAGCCCCGGCCGGATCTTCGGCCCCCGGTGGCTGGTCCGGTAATTCAGCACGTCCGGGGCCATGTGCATTTCGGAGCCGATGCCGTGGCCCACGTAGTCCTCCAGTATCCCGAGCGGCTTCCCCGGCACCGATGAGACGTAGTCGTCGACGGCGGAGCCGATGTCACCGACAAACTTGCCGGTGGCGAGGGCGGCAATGCCATGCCACATCGCCGTCTCCGTGACGTCGGAGAGACGCTGGTCCTCCGGGTCCCCGGTCCCTACGATCACGGTCCGGGCCGAATCGGCGTGCCAGCCGTCCAGGATCGCGCCACCGTCGATCGAGATGATGTCCCCGTCCCGCAGCACACGGTCGCCGGGGATGCCGTGGACGACTTCCTCGTTGACCGAGGTGCAGATGGTGGCCGGGAAGCCGTGGTAGCCGAGGAAGTTCGATGTTGCGCCGGCATCCTCGAGGACGGCCGCGAAGACGGCGTCGAGGTCCCGGGTGGTCCTGCCGGGCACCGCGGCGGCCACGGCAGCATCCAGGGCGCGGCTGAGCACCAGTCCGGCCTCGTGCATGGTGCGCATCTGGGCGTTGGTCTTGTATTCGATGCGGGGCTGGCCGAAGGCCATCAGCAGCGTCCTTTCAATGGAGCCGCGCTTGTTTCCGGGGCTGCGCGGCCAAATGGCTGAGGCCCCTCCCGGTGGTCCGGGAAGGGCCTCAAGATCAAGGGTTCAGGCTCAGGCCTTCTGGGCCTCTTTGATGGCCTGCATGACGCGGTCGGTGACCTCGTCGATGCCGCCGATCCCGTCGACACGCGTCAGGATGCCGCGGTCGGCGTACTTCGCCACCACGGCTTCCGTCTGCTCGTGGTACAGGTCTAGGCGGTGCCGGATGACGGCCTCGTTGTCATCGCTGCGGCCGGTTTCCTTGGCACGGCCCAGGAGACGTGAGATGAGTTCCTCGTCATCGGCCGTGAGCTGCAGGACAACGTCAAGCTTCTGGTCGCCATCGGCCAGAATCGCGTCGAGGTAATCCACCTGCGCGGTCGTGCGGGGGTAGCCGTCCAGCAGGAAGCCGCTTTCGACGTCGTCCTCGCTGAGACGGTCGCGGACCATCTTGTTCGTCACGCTGTCCGGAACGAAGTCCCCTGCGTCCATGTACTTCTTGGCTTCGATGCCCAGCGGAGTCTCACCCTTGACGTTGGCGCGGAAGATGTCGCCGGTGGAGATCGCCACGACGCCGAGGCGCTCCGAAATGCGTTCCGCCTGCGTCCCCTTGCCGGATCCGGGAGGTCCGATAATCAACATTCTCGTCATCGCAAAAGCCCTTCGTAGTGACGCTGCTGTAGCTGCGCGTCAATCTGCTTGACGGTCTCCAAACCGACGCCGACCATGATCAGGATCGAGGTGCCACCGAACGGGAAGTTCTGGTTGGCGTTGATCAGGACCAGTGCGATCAGCGGGATCAGCGCCACAAGGCCCAGGTAAATGGCACCGGGCAGGGTAATCCGGGAAAGCACGTACTGCAGGTAGTCTGCGGTCGGCTTGCCGGCACGGATCCCCGGAATGAAGCCGCCGTACTTCTTCATGTTGTCAGAAACTTCTTCAGGGTTGAAAGTGATCGCAACATAGAAGTACGTGAAGAACACAATCATGGCGAAGTAGAGCGCCATGTAGATGGGGTGGTCGCCACGGGTCAGATTGTTGTTGATCCACTCAACCCAGGGCGCCAGCGGCTCGCCGGGCGCCGGCTGGTTGAACTGGGAAACCAGGCCCGGCAGGTACAGCATCGAGGATGCGAAGATGACAGGCACGACGCCGCCCATGTTCACCTTGATGGGGATGTACGTGCTGGTACCGCCGACGGTCCGGCGGCCGATCATGCGCTTGGCATACTGCACCGGGATCCTGCGCTGGGACTGCTCGACGAAGACCACGAGCCCCACGGTCAGCAGGCCGATGGCCAGGACCATGAAGAAGGTGCCCGGGCCCTGAGCCGTCCAGATCGCGCCGAGCGATCCGGGGAAACCGGCTGCGATGGACGTGAAGATGAGCAGCGACATCCCGTTGCCAACACCCTTTTCGGTGACGAGTTCGCCCATCCACATGATCAGGCCGGTGCCGGCCGTCAGCGTGATGATGAGGAGGATCGTGGTGATGATACTCGTGTCCGGGATGATCGGCAGCTGGCAGTTGGGCAGCAACTGGCCGGAACGGGCCAAAGACACCAGGGTCGTGGCATTCAGGAGGCCCAGGGCGATGGTGAGGTAACGCGTGTACTGCGTCAGCTTCGACTGGCCGGACGCGCCTTCCTCATAGAGCATCTGGAAGCGGGGAATGACCACCCGGAGCAGCTGCACGATGATACTCGCCGTGATGTACGGCATGATCCCGAGCGCGAAGATCGAGACCTGCAGCAATGCACCGCCGCTGAACAGGTTGACGAGCTGATAGATGCCGCCCGTGGTCTGACCGGTCTGCAAGCATTGCTGGACATTCTGGTAGTTCACACCAGGCGAGGGGATGAAAGCACCCAAGCGGAAGATTGTGATGATTCCCAGCGTGAACAACAACTTGCGTCGCAGATCAGGCGTGCGAAAGGCCCGGCCGAATGCGCTAAGCAAGCGTCCTCCTGAGTGGTAAGTAAAGCCGTGTGAGGCAGGTCAAATAAACCCAACAACAGAGTCTAACGGGTGGATGCGCCCTGCGGACAATCGGCGGGGCGCGGAAATGAGAAAACTCCCGGCACCGGAGGCCTGGGCCCCTCGGTACCGGGAGTTTCAACAACGGTCTACTGCCCCGCCGCCTTCTTAGAGGGCGGTGGTGCTTCCGCCTGCTGCGGCAATCTTTTCTGCGGCGCTGGCCGAGAATGCGTGGACGGTGACGTCAACCTTGACGGTGATGTCGCCGGTGCCAAGCACCTTGACGGGCTGGTTCTTGCGAACGGCACCCTTTTCGACCAGGTTCTCCACGGTGACTGCGCCACCTTCCGGGAACAGCTCGTTGAGCTTGTCCAGGTTTACTACCTGGAACTCAACCCGGAACGGGTTCTTGAAGCCGCGCAGCTTCGGCAGGCGCATGTGCAGCGGCAGCTGGCCGCCGGCAAAGCCAGCCTTGATCTGGTAACGGGCCTTCGTACCCTTGGTACCGCGACCGGCGGTCTTACCCTTGGAACCTTCACCACGACCAACACGGGTCTTGGCGGTCTTGGCACCCGGGGCGGGACGCAGGTGGTGAACCTTCAGAGCGTTCTGCTTCTCAGCAGCGGCGCCCTGTGCCTTTTCGGCGGTGTTCTTCTCTGCCATTTACTTCGCCTCCTCTACCTTTACCAGGTGCGGAACCGTGTTGAGCATTCCGACGGTCACGGCGTCGGCGGTCCGGACAACGGTGTGTCCGATCCGCTTCAGGCCGAGGGACCGCAGGGTGTCGCGCTGGTTCTGCTTGCCGCCAATGGCGGACTTGATCTGAGTGATCTCCAACGTGTCGTCGGAGGGAATCAGGTTCTTAGCCATGACTCAGACACCTGCCTTCTGGTTCAGAAGTGCACGCACCATTGCCGGCGGAGCAATCTCATCGAGCGGGAGGCCGCGGCGTGCTGCCACGGCTGCCGGCTCTTCAAGACGCTTCAGGGCATCAACGGTCGCGTGAACGATGTTGATGGCGTTGGAGGAACCGAGCGACTTGGAGAGGATGTCGTGGATGCCCACGCACTCCAGTACTGCACGGACCGGACCACCGGCGATAACACCGGTACCGGCGGAAGCCGGACGCAGCATTACAACGCCGGCAGCGGCTTCGCCCTGTACGCGGTGAGGAATGGTGCTGCCGATGCGGGGAACACGGAAGAAGGACTTCTTGGCTTCTTCAACGCCCTTCGCGATGGCGGCAGGAACTTCCTTAGCCTTGCCGTAGCCGACGCCGACCATACCGTTGCCGTCACCGACGACGACGAGGGCGGTGAAGCTGAAGCGACGACCACCCTTGACGACCTTGGAAACACGGTTGATGGTTACGACGCGCTCTACGAACTGGCTCTTTTCGGCTTCGCGGCCACCGTCGCGGCCACCACGGCCACCACGGTCTCCGCGGCCCTGGCCCTGGCCGCGGTCGCCACGCTCGCCACGACGAGCGCCACCACGGCGGTCGTCAGTGGTAGCAGGCGCAGCGGTCTCAGTTGCCGGAGCAGCTACAGCTTCAGTCACCTGAATGTCCTTTTCGTTATTTTCGGTCACAGTGCCAGTCCACCTTCACGTGCGCCGTCAGCGACGGCGGCGATCCGGCCGTGGTACTTGTTACCACCGCGGTCGAAGACAACAGCTTCGATACCGGCAGCCTTGGCACGCTCGGCGACCAGTTCGCCAACGCGCTTGGCCTTGGCGGTCTTGTCACCGTCGAATGCACGAAGGTCGGCTTCCAATGTGGAGGCGCTCGCTACGGTCAGGCCCTTGGTGTCATCGACAACCTGGACAAATACGTGGCGTGCGGAGCGGTTGACGACCAGACGAGGACGTACAGCCGTTCCGGAGATGCGCTTGCGGATACGAAGCTGGCGGCGGCTGCGCTGGGCAGACTTGCTCTTGTTCGTACGCTTCTTGTTAATTGCGATCGCCATGGTTACTTACCAGCCTTTCCGACCTTGCGGCGGATGACTTCGCCTGCGTAACGGATGCCCTTGCCCTTGTAGGGGTCCGGCTTCCGCAGCTTGCGAATGTTGGCAGCAACCTCGCCGACCTGCTGCTTGGAGATACCTGAAACAGAGAGCTTGGTCGGGGTCTCAACTGCAAAGGTGATGCCGTTCGGTGCCGAGACGTTGACCGGGTGGCTGTAGCCCAGAGCGAACTCCAGGTCAGAACCCTTGGCCTGGACGCGGTAACCGGTACCGACAATCTCAAGCTTCTTCTCGTAGCCTGCGGTGACACCCTGGATCATGTTGGCGATCAGGGTGCGGGTCAGGCCGTGCAGCGAACGTGAGGCGCGCTCGTCGTTCGGGCGGGCGACAGTCAGGGTGCCTTCTTCCAGGGATACCTCGATCGGGCTGGCCACAGTGTGGCTCAGCTCGCCTTTGGAACCCTTGACGCTGACGACAGAGCCGTCAACCTTGACCTCAACGCCGGCAGGAACGGTGATGGGGAGACGTCCAATACGTGACATTATTCTCTTCCTTTCCCGTTACCAGACGTAAGCGAGGACTTCGCCGCCCACGCCCTTCTTGCCGGCCTGCTTGTCAGTCAAGAGGCCGGAAGAGGTGGACAGGATTGCGACACCCAGGCCACCGAGCACGTGCGGCAGGTTGGTGGACTTTGCGTAAACGCGCAGTCCCGGCTTGGAAATACGACGAACACCAGCGATTGAACGCTCGCGGTTCGGACCGAACTTGAGCTCGAGGGTCAGCTTCTTGCCGACCTCAGCGTCTTCTTCTTTCCAGGAGGCGATGTAACCCTCGGCCTTCAGGATGTCGGCAACGCGTGCCTTGAGCTTGCTGTACGGCATAGACACGGAATCGTGGTATGCCGAGTTTGCGTTGCGCAGACGCGTAAGCATGTCTGCGACGGGATCTGTCATTGTCATGGTGGGCTCTTGCCCTTCCTCATAACGGTTTCCGTCGTACTGTTTCCCAAACAAAATTGGGAACGAGCGCAACGGACCTTTTACGTAGCTAGATTAATCTTCGGTCTTGAACGGGAAGCCAAGCGCCTTGAGCAGCGCGCGGCCTTCGTCGTCGGTCTTGGCAGTGGTCACGACAGTGATGTCCATGCCGCGTACGCGGTCGATGGAATCCTGGTCGATCTCGTGGAACATAACCTGCTCGGTCAGACCGAAGGTGTAGTTGCCGTTGCCATCGAACTGCTTGCCGCTGAGGCCACGGAAGTCACGGATACGCGGCAGGGCCAGCGTGACCAGACGGTCCAGGAATTCCCACATGCGGTCTCCACGCAGAGTAGCGTGTGCACCGATCGGCATGCCTTCGCGCAGCTTGAACTGTGCGATCGACTTGCGGGCTTTCGTTACCATCGGCTTCTGGCCGGTGATCAGGGTCAGATCGCGGACAGCGCCGTCGATCAGCTTGGAGTCCTTGGCGGCATCTCCAACACCCATGTTCACAACGACCTTCACCAGGCGGGGAACCTGGTTGACGTTCTGGTACTTGAATTCCTCGGTGAGCGAGCCCTTGATGGAATCGGCGTACTTGGTCTTCAGACGAGGAACGATCTTGCTTGCCGGAGTCTCGAGAGTCTCAGTCATTAGATGTCCTTCCCGGAGCTCTTGGCCACGCGGACGCGCACTTCACGCTTCACGCCATCGCGCTCAACGGTCTCGGTGCGGAAACCGACGCGGGTGGGCTTCTTGGTGGACGGGTCAACCAGAGCCACGTTGGAGATGTGGACTGAAGCCTCGACGACCTCGATGCCACCGGTCTTGGTGCCGCGCTGCGACTGACCGACCTTGGAGTGCTTGGTCACGCGGTTAATGCCTTCAACCAACACGCGGTTGGTCTCCGGGAATACGCGCAGAACCTTGCCCTGCTTGCCACGGTCGCCGCCGCGCTCAGCCTTGGCGCCGGTGATGACCTGAACCAGGTCACCCTTTTTGATCTTAGCCATGGACTAGAGCACCTCCGGAGCCAGAGAAACGATCTTCATGAACTTCTTGTCGCGAAGTTCACGACCAACCGGTCCGAAGATACGGGTACCGCGGGGGTCACCGTCAGCCTTCAGGATCACAGCTGCGTTCTCGTCAAACTTGATGTAGGAACCATCCGCACGGCGGCGTTCCTTCTTGGTACGGACGATGACAGCCTTGACGACATCGCCCTTCTTTACGTTGCCGCCCGGAATTGCATCCTTGACGGTAGCGACGATTACGTCGCCAATGCCTGCGTAGCGACGGCCAGATCCACCGAGAACGCGAATGGTAAGGATTTCCTTAGCACCCGTGTTGTCGGCGACCTTGAGTCGCGACTCCTGCTGAATCACTATTTACTCCTTGCGTCGCGCTGGTTCTCAGACCGAAAATCTTCCTACGGAATGAGCCTTGCGGAACGGTTGATCGGGGTGTCTCTTGACCTGCCTGGATTTTGCCAGACCAGGCCTAAACTCCCGTGCCAAAAACATTTGCATCCCAGGCCAGTCCCGACGAGTCGGGACGCAAGGGGGCACTATGCCGTGGCACGATTGTTTACGAGGTTGACGATGGCGCACAGGGGGCGCCATACAAACTCAATATCCTAGCACGGTTGGGCCCTCAGGCAGAATCAGCCCATACCACAGACGACGGCGCCGCGGCGGCTCACCGGACACGGAGAAACCCCCGCTCCCACAAGGGGACCGGGGGTTTCCGTACAGCATCCGCTGAGCGGAGCAGCAGGTGTTACTTGGCCTTCTCGAGGATCTCCACCAGGCGCCACCGCTTGGTAGCGGAGAGCGGGCGGGTCTCGGCGAGGAGAACGAGGTCGCCGATGCCGGCGCTGTTCTCTTCGTCGTGAGCCTTGATCTTCGTGTTGCGGCGAAGGACCTTGCCGTAGAGGGCGTGCTTCACACGGTCCTCGACCTGGACAACGATGGTCTTTTCCATCTTGTCCGAGACCACATAGCCGCGCTTCGTCTTACGGTAACCGCGCTCGTCAGCCGTAGCTGCGTCGGAAACAGTTTCCGTCACGTTCTCGTCCTTTTCACTCACTTGGCGTCCTCCTCAGCCTCGGCCTCGGCCGGCTGTTCAGCCTTCTCAGCCTTGGCTGCGGACTTCTTGGACTTCTTTTCTTCCTTGGCTTCCACAACCGGTGCGGCAACCTCGGCACGAATGCCCAGCTCGCGCTCACGGAGAACGGTGTAGATGCGTGCGATGTCCTTCTTTACCGCGCGCAGACGACCGTGGTTCTCCAGCTGCCCGGTGGCGGACTGGAAACGCAGGTTGAACAGCTCTTCCTTTGCCTTACGGAGTTCTTCAACGAGGCGCTCGTTGTCGAAACCGTCCAGCTGTGCGGATGCAAGTTCCTTGGATCCTACTGCCATTTCTATTCACCACCTTCGCGACGCAGAATGCGTGCTTTCAACGGGAGCTTGTGGATTGCCAGGCGCAGTGCCTCGCGAGCAACCGACTCCTCGACACCGGAGATCTCAAAGAGAACCCGGCCCGGCTTGACGTTTGAGACCCACCATTCCGGAGAACCCTTACCGGAACCCATGCGGGTCTCGGCAGGCTTCTTCGTCAGCGGACGGTCCGGGTAGATGTTGATCCAGACCTTGCCGCCACGCTTGATGTGGCGGGTCATTGCGATACGGGCAGATTCGATCTGACGGTTCGTGACGTATGCCGGGCTCAACGCCTGGATGCCCCACTCACCGAAGGAGACCTTGGTGCCGCCCGTAGCAGCGCCGGAACGACCCGGGTGGTGCTGCTTACGGTGCTTGACTCGACGTGGGATAAGCATTTAAGCCTGTCCTCCTTCTACTGCAACAGGTGCAGCCTCAACTGCCGGAGCTTCGGCAGCCGGAGCTGCCTCCGCTGCCGGACGGTCGGTACGACGACGACGGTCACCACGGTCAGCGCCGCCGGCGCCACCCGGGCGGCCCGGGCGGTCGCTGGCACCACGGCCGCGGGACGGCGCAGCAGCTGCCTGCTGAGCCAGTTCCTTGGCGGTAACGTCACCCTTGTAGATCCACACCTTCACGCCGATGCGGCCGAAGGTGGTCTTGGCCTCGTAGAAGCCGTAGTCGATGTTCGCGCGGAGGGTGTGCAGGGGCACACGGCCTTCGCGGTAGAACTCCGAGCGGGACATTTCTGCGCCGCCCAGTCGACCCGAGCAAGCGATCCGGATGCCCTTGGCACCGGCACGCTGTGCGGACTGCATGGCCTTCTTCATCGCACGGCGGAACGCCACGCGGGAAGTCAGCTGCTCAGCAACGCCCTGGGCAACAAGCTGCGCTTCCATCTCGGGGTTCTTGACCTCGAGGATGTTCAGCTGGACCTGCTTGCCGGTGAGCTTCTCAAGCTCGCCGCGGATGCGGTCTGCTTCTGCGCCGCGGCGGCCGATGACGATGCCCGGACGTGCCGTGTGGATATCCACACGGACGCGGTCACGGGTGCGCTCGATTTCGACCTTGGCGATACCGGCGCGCTCCATGCCCGTGGACATGAGCTGACGGATACGGATGTCTTCGCGGACGAAGTCCTTGTACCGCTGGCCGGCCTTGGTGCTGTCGGCGAACCAGTGCGATACGTGATCGGTGGTGATACCGAGTCGGAACCCGTGCGGGTTAACTTTCTGTCCCACTTAGCGAGCCTCCTCTTTCTCCGGGGTAGCGACTACCACGGTGATGTGGCTCGTGCGCTTCTTGATCTGAAATGCACGACCCTGGGCCCGCGGCTGGAACCGCTTCATGGTCGGGCCTTCATCAACATACATTTCGCTGATGATGAGGTCACCTTCGTCAAACGCCACACCGTCGCGGTCCGCGAGGACCCGGGCGTTGGAGATTGCTGACTGTACTACCTTGAATACCGGCTCCGAAGCTGCCTGGGGGGCAAACTTCAGAATTGCCAGAGCCTCATTCGCTTGCTTACCACGAACAAGGTTGACGACGCGCCGGGCCTTCATAGGCGTTACGCGGATATGACGCGCAATTGCCTTGGCTTCCATTGCTTTCCTTCTCTCGTCTATGACGTAAGTGCAGGCGCCTAGCGGCGCTTGCCCTTACGGTCGTCCTTGACATGGCCGCGGAATGTCCGCGTTTGAGCGAATTCGCCGAGCTTGTGCCCGACCATCGACTCGGTGACAAACACCGGGATGTGCTTGCGTCCGTCGTGCACGGCGATCGTGTGGCCGAGCATGTCGGGGACGATCATCGAGCGGCGGGACCAGGTCTTGATGACGTTCTTGGTGCCCTTTTCGTTTTCCCTTGCTACCTTCACAAAGAGGTGCTGGTCAACGAAAGGACCTTTTTTCAGGCTGCGTGGCATGTGTCCAGGCTCCTATCGCTTGTTCTTGCCAGTACGACGGCGACGAACAATAAGCTTGTCGCTCTCTTTGTTGGGACGGCGGGTGCGGCCTTCGCGCTTGCCGTTCGGGTTGACGGGGTGACGTCCACCGGACGTCTTACCCTCGCCACCACCGTGGGGGTGGTCGACCGGGTTCATGGCGACACCACGGACGGTCGGGCGGACGCCCTTCCAGCGCATGCGGCCGGCCTTACCCCAGTTGATGTTCGACTGCTCGGCGTTGCCGACCTCGCCGACGGTTGCGCGGCAGCGCACGTCAACGTTGCGGATTTCGCCGGAAGGCAGACGCAGCTGGGCGAAACGGCCTTCCTTTGCCACGAGCTGGATCGACGCGCCGGCGGAGCGGCCCATCTTGGCGCCGCCACCCGGACGCAGTTCAACTGCGTGGATTACGGTACCGACCGGGATGTTGCGCAGCGGCAGGTTGTTGCCGGGCTTGATATCAGCGTCGGCACCTGCCTCTACGACGTCACCCTGGGCCAGCTTGTTCGGGGCGATGATGTAACGCTTGGTGCCATCAACGTAGTGCAGGAGGGCGATGCGAGCCGTACGGTTCGGATCGTACTCAATTTCAGCAACGCGGGCGTTGACGCCGTCTTTGTCATGGCGACGGAAGTCGATCAGACGGTACTGGCGCTTGTGGCCACCACCCTTGTGACGGGTCGTGATCTTACCGGTGTTGTTACGGCCACCCTTTTTCGGGAGGGGACGTACCAACGACTTTTCCGGCGTCGACCGCGTGATTTCGGTGAAGTCCGCTACGCTCGAGCCGCGACGGCCCGGGGTAGTCGGCTTATATTTACGGATTCCCATAATTTATTTCCTCGTTAAAGTGGTCTCCGCTACGAGAGCGGACCGCCGAAGATGTCGATAGTGCCTTCTTTGAGGCTCACAATTGCACGCTTGGTGTTCTTGCGGGTACCCCATCCGAATTTGGTCCGCTTGCGCTTACCGGCACGGTTGATGGTGTTGATCGATTCGACCTTGACGGAGAAAATCTTCTCCACGGCCAGCTTGATCTCGGTCTTGTTCGAGCGGGGGTCCACCAGGAAGGTGTACTTGCCCTCATCGATCAGGCCGTAGCTCTTTTCCGAGACGACAGGTGCAAGCACGACGTCGCGCGGGTCTTTGATGGTGGCTGCACTCACTTGGCATCCTCCTCGTTCTTTGCCACTGCCTTGTCAGCAACGAATGCTTCGTAGGCAGCCTTGGTGAAGACGACGTCATCGGAAACGAGTACGTCGTAGGTGTTCAGCTGGTCTGCGTACAGAACGTGAACATCCGTGAGGTTGCGCACGGAGAGTGCGGCAACATCGTTGGCGCGCTCGATGACGACGAGCAGGTTCTTGCGCTCGGAGACACCGCGCAGCGTTGCCAGTGCGGCGCTGGAGGACGGCTTGGTGCCGGCCACCAGTTCAGCGACAACGTGAATGCGGCCGTTACGGGCGCGGTCAGAGAGAGCGCCGCGCAGTGCAGCAGCAATCATCTTCTTGGGGGTGCGCTGGCTGTAGTCACGCGGCGTGGGGCCGTGGACAACGCCACCACCGGTCATGTGAGGAGCACGGATTGAACCCTGACGGGCGCGGCCGGTGCCCTTCTGCTTGAACGGCTTGCGACCTGCACCGGAAACCTCGGCGCGGGTCTTGGTCTTGTGGGTACCCTGGCGAGCAGCAGCGAGCTGGGCAACGACGACCTGGTGCAGCAGCGGCACGTTGGTCTGTACGTCGAAGATCTCTGCAGGCAGGTCAACCTTGACAGTGCTAGTCATTGAACTAGGCTCCCTTCACGGCGGTGCGTACGAGTACGACCTGGCCGCGGGCACCGGGAACGGCGCCCTTGATCAGGAGCAGCGACTTCTCGACGTCAACCGCGTGGACCGTGAGGTTCAGCGTGGTGTGACGGACGGCGCCCATGCGGCCGGCCATTTTCATGCCCTTGAAGACGCGGCTCGGGGTGGATGCGCCACCGATAGAACCGGGCTTACGGTGGTTCTTGTGGGCACCGTGGGAGGCTCCAACGCCGTGGAAGCCGTGACGCTTCATAACACCGGCGAAGCCCTTACCCTTGGTGGTGCCAACGACGTCGATCTTCTGGCCGGCTTCGAAGAGCTCTACGGAGAGCTCCTGGCCCAGCTCGTAAGAGTCAGCATCTGCAGTGCGCAGTTCTACGACGTGGCGGCGGGGCGTGACGCCCGCCTTTTCAAAGTGACCAGCCAGCGGCTTGGTGACCTTGCGGGGATCGATCTGGCCGTAGCCGATCTGAACGGCGACATAGCCATCAGTCTCTGCATTGCGCAGCTGCGTGATGACGTTCGAGTCAGCCTGGACCACAGTGACGGGGATGAGCTTGTTGTTCTCGTCCCAGACCTGGGTCATGCCGAGCTTCGTGCCCAGCAGGCCCTTTACGTTACGGGTTGCGGTCATAGTCTCTCAGCACCTCCCTACAGCTTGATTTCGATGTTCACGTCGGCCGGCAGGTCGAGACGCATGAGCGAGTCAACTGCCTTCGGCGTGGGATCGATGATGTCGATCAGACGCTTGTGAGTACGCATTTCGAAGTGCTCACGGCTGTCCTTGTACTTGTGCGGAGAGCGGATTACGCAGTAGATGTTCTTCTCCGTCGGAAGCGGCACGGGGCCTACAACCGTGGCGCCTGCGCGCGTGACCGTCTCAACGATCTTCCGTGCTGAAACGTCAATGACCTCGTGGTCATATGACTTCAGCCGGATGCGGATTTTTTGTCCCGCCATGTCGCCTGACTCTCTTTCAGTTAGTGCTGCTCCAGTTCGGGCTGCTCTGTTTACTTGCGTGTTGCATGTGGCTGCCGAAGCATTTGAAGTCGTAACTACCACCCGCCGCACAAGCTGAATCCGGAAGAATCCGGGTTCCTCAACCTGCCGGCGTAACCGACCCCCGCGGTCGGGCGTGTCGCGGTTTGCCCGCGTACTCGTCCGCAGTTCCATGGGGAGTGGGTTATGTTTGGTCTCCTACCTGGACCCTGACACCCGGCATTATCCGGATCGGGACGCGAAGGAGCGCTTGAACAACTCATCTAGTATGCCGGAATTATCGGGCAGAAGCGAATCAGGAACCACGCGGCGCCCCCGCGCGAAACCGGACAGTGGCGAAACTCACACGGCCGGATTCCTGGTCATTGCCTTCAGTAATCGGTGAATGGATGATTAAGGACATGACTGTGCAGGACTCTGTTGCAGTTCAGGCCCTTGCCGCGCGCCTGAGCCCCGGGTTCAAACTCGGAGTGGCCTCCGCCGCCTTCCAGATCGAAGGTGCCCTCTCGGCAGGCGGCCGCGGCCCCTCAGGCTGGGACGCCTTCGCAGAGAAGCCCGGGAGCATCCTCGACGGGCACTCCCCCGCAATGGCCTGCGACCACTACAACCGGACGCCGGAAGACGTCGAGCTGATGCGGGACCTCGGCATCGACTCTTACCGCTTTTCGATCTCCTGGCCCCGCATCCAGCCTGACGGTACCGGCCCGTACAACAAGGAAGGACTCGACTTTTACGACCGGCTGATTGACCAGCTGCTCGCGGCGGGCATCTCCCCCATGGCCACGCTCTACCACTGGGACACGCCGCTGCCCTTGGAGCACCGGGGCGGCTGGCTGAACCGTTCGACGGCGGAACGCTTCGCGGAGTACAGCGCGGCCGCCGGCCAGCGCTACGGTGACCGGGTCGCGCAATGGGTGACTCTCAACGAGCCGGTCTCCGTGACCCTCAACGGCTACGCGCTGGGGGTCCACGCGCCGGGGAAGGCCCTGATGTTCGACGCGGTCCCTGCAATCCACTATCAGCTCCTGGCCCACGGTCTGGCTGTACAGGCGCTGCGCACGGCAGGAGTCAAAGGCGCCGTGGGGGTTACGAATCTGCACTCCCCCGTTCGCCCGGCCAGTCGAAAGCCCGGGGACAGGATCGTTGCGAAGCTCTATGACCTGCTCATGAACAGGATCTACGCGGATCCGGTGTTACTGGGGCGCTATCCCTCCCTGCCCCTAGTGGCCCGTCCGTGGCTCCGCTCACTCGGCAGGATTTCCGACGATGACCTGAGGACCATCCACCAGCCCCTGGACTTCTACGGCCTCAACTACTACTTCCCGGTCAGGGTCGCCTTGGGGCGGGGCGCGATTACCATCCCGGCGAATCCCCACAAGGCCGTAGCGCGGTTGCCCTTCCACGAGGTGGGCTACCCCGAAAATGGAACCACCGGGTTCGGTTGGCCGGTGGCCCCCGATCACCTGGGGATTCTGCTGCGGGAGCTCAAAGACCGGTACCGGGAAGCCCTGCCTCCGGTGTACATCACGGAAAGCGGCGCCAGTTTCCCGGAACCGGACCATGTCACGGGTCCCATCCAGGACAGCCGGCGGATCAGCTACCTTGCGTCCCACCTCAGCCAGGCCCTCGAAGCGACGGGTCCCGGTGGCATCGCCGAGGACGTCAAGCTCCTGGGCTATTACGTCTGGACCCTGATGGACAACTTCGAGTGGGCGGCCGGCTACTCACAGCGCTTCGGCCTGGTGCATGTGGACTTTGAGACACTCCGGCGCACGCCCAAGGATTCCTACTACTGGTACCAGGCGCTCAGCCGGGCCCGGCCGGACTGACGCCCGGACCTACTGGTTCTTGTTAGCGCGGTTGATCCGCTTTGCCCGCTCAATCTCCTGGCGGAAGTGCTTACGCACCCCAAAGACACCTGCGACGACGGCCACCACCACCACGAGGAATATTAGCCATTCCATGCCGGACTCCCTTCACTTCTTGCACGGCTGATCCTGCAACCTTAACAGGAAAGACCATCCCGGACACCGTATCGCAGGGCACGGCCGGAACCTGCTCAAAAAAAGAACAGCCCCGCTGCGATGCAGCGGGGCTGTTCCTTACTTCACGGGGACCGTCAGACGGCCAAACCGATCAGGGATCCAGCAAAGATCAGCAAACAGTTACTTGTTGATCTTGGTGACGCGTCCCGAACCAACGGTGCGGCCGCCTTCGCGGATAGCGAAGCCGAGGCCCTCTTCCATGGCGATGGGCTGGATGAGCGCAACGGTCATCTCAGTGTTGTCGCCAGGCATAACCATTTCCGTGCCTTCCGGCAGGGTGATAACGCCGGTTACGTCCGTGGTGCGGAAGTAGAACTGCGGGCGGTAGTTGGAGTAGAACGGGTTGTGACGCCCGCCTTCGTCCTTGGAGAGGATGTAGACGTTAGCCTCGAAGTCGGTGTGCGGGGTGATGGAACCCGGCTTGACGACAACCTGGCCACGCTCGACATCGTCGCGCTTCAGGCCGCGGAGCAGGAGGCCACAGTTCTCGCCGGCCCATGCTTCGTCGAGCTGCTTGTGGAACATCTCGATACCGGTCACCGTGGTCTTCTGGACCGGGCGGATGCCGACGATCTCGACCTCGGAGTTGATGGCGAGGGTTCCACGCTCGGCGCGGCCCGTTACAACGGTGCCACGGCCGGTGATTGTGAAGACGTCTTCGATCGGCATCAGGAACGGCTTGTCACGGTCACGTACCGGGTCCGGAACGGACTCGTCGACAGCTGCCATGAGGTCCTCGACGGACTTGACCCAAACCGGGTCGCCTTCGAGAGCCTTCAGGCCGGAGACGCGGACAACCGGAGCCTCATCGCCATCGAAGCCCTGAGCCGAAAGCAGCTCGCGAACTTCCATTTCGACGAGGTCGAGGAGCTCTTCGTCATCAACCATGTCCGACTTGTTCAGCGCGACCAGCAGGTAGGGAACGCCAACCTGGCGGGCGAGCAGAACGTGCTCACGGGTCTGAGCCATCGGGCCGTCAGTGGCGGCAACCACGAGGATTGCACCGTCCATCTGTGCAGCACCGGTGATCATGTTCTTGATGTAGTCAGCGTGACCCGGAGCGTCTACGTGTGCGTAGTGGCGCTTCTCGGTCTGGTACTCAACGTGGGAGATGTTGATGGTAATGCCGCGCTGACGCTCTTCGGGAGCAGAGTCAATAGACGCGAAGTCGCGCTGCTCGTTGAGAGTCGGGTACTTGTCGTACAGCACCTTGGAAATGGCGGCCGTCAACGTCGTCTTACCGTGGTCAACGTGACCAATGGTACCGATGTTAACGTGCGGCTTAGTCCGCTCGAACTTTGCCTTTGCCACAGGTTCCTCCTAGAACGTTTTCAAATGACTTACCCTTCGACCGCGCTTGTCGCGGCAGAAACTCCAGTAAGTCTACTTGGGGGGCTTTGGATTGGTGAAATTGCAGATTCAGGAACTAATACTAGTCCCTCGAGTCTGTCGGTGCGGACGGCCGGGCCCGGCTTGACCGGATTGCGTCTAACCGGTGACCGGCCGTCTGCACCAGGCGAATCTCCGAAATCGGAAACGCACCCGAGTTTGCCGCTGCGAGCGTCCTGGGGACTATTCGCCGCGGTTCTTCTGGATGATCTCGTCGGCAACTGCCTTCGGGACCTCGGCGTAGCTGTTGAACGTCATGGAGTACACAGCGCGGCCCTGGGTCTTCGAGCGCAGGTCACCGATGTAGCCGAACATGCCGGACAACGGGACGTGCGCACGGATTACCTTGACGCCCTGGGCATCTTCCATGGACTGCATCTGGCCACGGCGGGAGTTGAGGTCACCGATAACTTCACCCATGTATTCCTCAGGGGTGCGGACCTCGACATCCATCAGCGGTTCAAGCAGGACAGGGTTCGCCTTGCGTGCGGCTTCCTTGAACGCCATCCGGCCGGCGATCTTGAATGCCATTTCCGAAGAGTCAACATCGTGGTACGCGCCATCAATCAGCGTGGCCCTGATGCCGACAACCGGGTAACCGGCCAGGACGCCGTCGTTCAGGGCATCCTGGATCCCGGCGTCAACCGACGGGATGTATTCGCGAGGAATGCGCCCACCGGTGACCTTGTTCTCGAACTCGTACATTTCGCCATCGGCGGTGTCCAATGGCGCGATCGCAATCTGGATCTTTGCGAACTGGCCCGAACCACCGGTCTGCTTCTTGTGCGTGTAGTCGTGACGCTCTACAGCACGCTTGATGGTTTCGCGGTAAGCAACCTGCGGCTTGCCGACGTTTGCCTCGACCTTGAATTCGCGGCGCATGCGGTCCACCAGGATGTCCAGGTGGAGCTCGCCCATGCCGGCGATGATGGTCTGGCCGGTGTCTTCGTTGAGGGAGACCTGGAAGGTCGGGTCCTCGGCGGAGAGCTTCTGGATGGCCGTGGAGAGCTTCTCCTGGTCACCCTTGGTGTTCGGCTCGATCGCAACAGAGATCACGGGCTCCGGGAAGCTCATGGACTCGAGGACGATCTGGTTGCTGGAGTCGCACAGGGTGTCGCCCGTGGTCGTGTCCTTCAAACCGATCGCTGCGTAGATGTGGCCGGCGGTAGCGCCGTCAACCGGCATTTCCTTGTTGGCGTGCATCTGGAACAGCTTGCCGATGCGCTCCTTCTTGCCCTTGGTGGAGTTGACCACCTGGGAGCCTGCTTCCACGTGACCGGAGTACACGCGGATGAAGGTGAGCTGGCCGAAGAACGGGTGCGTGGCAATCTTGAACGCCAGAGCCGAGAACGGCTCTTCGGAGGAAGGCTTGCGCGTCAGTTCCTTCTCTTCGTCGCGGGGATCGTGACCGATCATCGGCGGGACGTCGAGCGGGTTCGGCAGGTAGTCGACAACAGCGTCAAGCATCGGCTGGACGCCACGGTTCTTGAAGGCAGAACCGCAGAAGACCGGGTACAGCTCAGAGTTGATCGTCATCTTGCGGATGCCGGCCTTGAGCTCGTCAACGGTGATCTCTTCGCCTTCGAGGTACTTCTCCATGAGTTCCTCGGAGGACTCAGCAACGGCCTCAACGAGGTTCGCGCGGTACTCCTCGGCCTTCGCCTGGAGGTCAGCCGGGATCTCCTGGATCTCGTACTTGGCGCCCATGGTGACGTCACCCTTGGCATCGCCGGGCCAGACCAGCGCACGCATGTAGAGCAGGTCGACGACGCCGATGAAGTCGTTCTCGGCGCCGATCGGCAGCTGCATGACGAGCGGCTTGGCACCGAGGCGGCTGATGATGGTGTCGACGGTGAAGTAGAAGTCAGCGCCGAGCTTGTCCATCTTGTTGACGAAGCAGATGCGCGGAACGTTGTACTTGTCAGCCTGGCGCCAGACAGTCTCGGACTGCGGCTCCACGCCTTCCTTGCCGTCGAACACGGCAACTGCACCGTCGAGGACGCGCAGGGAGCGCTCGACCTCAACCGTGAAGTCCACGTGTCCGGGGGTGTCGATGATGTTGATCTGGTTGTTTTCCCAGAAGCAGGTCACGGCGGCAGACGTGATGGTGATGCCGCGTTCCTTTTCCTGTTCCATCCAGTCGGTGGTCGACGCGCCGTCGTGCGTTTCGCCGATCTTGTGGTTCACACCCGTGTAGAACAGGATGCGCTCGGTAGTAGTGGTCTTGCCGGCATCGATGTGGGCCATGATGCCGATGTTGCGGACCTTGCTAAGGTCGGTAAGCACGTCCTGTGCCACGGTGTCTCCCTTTCGGATGGACTGCACGTTCGCCGCCGGCTCGGTTGAGCCGGCGGCGTCCGGGAAGTATTACCAGCGGTAGTGTGCGAAGGCCTTGTTGGACTCGGCCATCTTGTGGGTGTCTTCGCGACGCTTCACAGCGGCACCGAGACCGTTGGAGGCATCCAGGATCTCGTTCTGGAGGCGCTCGGTCATCGTCTTCTCGCGGCGGGCCTTGGAGTAGCCGACCAGCCAGCGCAGCGCGAGGGCGGTGGAGCGGCCCGGCTTGACCTCAACCGGAACCTGGTAGGTGGCGCCACCGACACGACGGGAGCGGACCTCGAGGGAAGGCTTGACGTTCTCCATGGCCTTCTTGAGGGCTGCAACCGGGTCGCCGCCGGACTTGGCACGAGCACCTTCGAGGGCACCGTAGACGATGCGCTCTGCGGTGGACTTCTTGCCGTCAACCAGCACCTTGTTGATCAGCTGGGTGACCAGCGGGGAGCCGTAAACGGGATCTAGAACTAGCGGCCGCTTGGGGGCCGGACCCTTGCGAGGCATATTACTTCTTCTCCATCTTTGCGCCGTAGCGGCTGCGAGCCTGCTTACGGTTCTTGACACCCTGGGTATCGAGGGCGCCACGGACGATCTTGTAGCGGACACCCGGAAGGTCCTTAACACGGCCGCCACGTACGAGCACAATGGAGTGCTCCTGGAGGTTGTGGCCTACACCGGGGATGTAAGCGGTGACTTCAACGCCACCGTTGAGGCGCACACGGGCGACCTTACGCAGAGCCGAGTTCGGCTTCTTCGGGGTCGTGGTGTATACGCGGGTGCAAACACCGCGGCGCATCGGGCTGCCGTTAAGCGCGGGGGCCTTGGTCTTCTTGACCTTCGGCGTGCGGCCCTTACGGACCAGCTGGTTAATCGTAGGCACTCTCGTGTTCTCCGTTTTATCCGGAGCGGCCGTTGGCGGCCGCTCTCTTGTCGCTGCGCCTCGCCGCTCGAGCTGTGAAGATCTCTCCATAGCGGCTGAGGCGAAGCCTTAATAGTCGGACCGCACGCCGGGATCCATGGACTTCCATCCGGACTTCCCCTAGGCATGCGAAAATGTGGCATACGTTGCACAAGAACCCTGCAAACCGGAAACGTCGTCCTGGCCAAGCCTTTCAGCTTCAACCGGCGCACTCATCCACTGCCACAATAACAATTAGTCTCAAGTCTAACACGGACGGCTCCCAGCCCTTAATCGGCGGGGTTTACCACGGGAAAGGCCCCGCCTCCACAGCGTGGAAACGGGGCCTCTCCTCAGGCTAAGGGCTGGGCGGCAGGGTCCCTACGTGGCGCGGAACGCGACACGAAAGGGCCCGCCCTGCCCGTTAGCGGAAGTCGCTGCCCAGGTCGTAGTCATCCAGCGGGATGGCGTGGAACTCAGGAGCTCCGTCGCCGCCCAGGGAGTCGTAGGAGAAGTCGCTGAAGGCGCTGGGGCCGGTGAACAGATTGGCCTTTGCTTCTTCAGTCGGCTCCACCGTGATCTCGGTGTAGCGCGGGAGACCCGTGCCGGCCGGGATGAGCTTACCGATGATGACGTTCTCCTTGAGGCCGAGCAGCGGATCGCTCTTGCCTTCCATGGCCGCCTGCGTCAGGACGCGGGTGGTCTCCTGGAAGGAAGCCGCGGACAGCCAGGACTCGGTCGCCAGGGACGCCTTCGTGATGCCCATGAGCTCAGGACGGCCGGAAGCCGGCGTCTTGCCCTCGGAGACAACGCGGCGGTTGGCATCCTCGAAGCGTCTGCGCTCGGCGAGCTCGCCGGGCAGCAGATCCGAATCGCCGGATTCGATGACCGTGACGCGGCGCAGCATCTGGCGGACGATAACCTCGACGTGCTTGTCGTGGATACCGATGCCCTGGCTGCGGTACACGCCCTGGACTTCGTCCACCAGGAACTTCTGCGCGGCACGGGGGCCCATGATGCGCAGAACCTGCTTGGGATCGACCGGACCGTTGATGAGCTTCTGTCCGACACTGACGTGCTCGCCGTCTTCGATCAGAAGACGTGAACGGCGCAGCACCGGGTAGGCAATCTCTTCGGATCCGTCATCCGGGGTGATGACCAGGCGCATCTGGCGCTCGGACTCTTCGATGGTGATGCGGCCGGCTGCTTCCGCAATCGGCGCGACACCCTTCGGAGTACGGGCTTCGAAGAGCTCCTGGATACGGGGCAGACCCTGGGTGATGTCGTCTCCACCGCTGGAGGAAACAGCGCCACCGGTGTGGAAGGTACGCATGGTCAGCTGGGTGCCCGGCTCACCGATGGACTGCGCGGCAATGATGCCGACTGCCTCGCCGATGTCGACGGTCTTGCCCGTGGCCAGCGAACGGCCGTAGCACAGGGCGCAGGTGCCGACGCCGGACTCACAGGTGAGTACGGAGCGGACCTTGACCTCGGTGATGCCGGCTGCGAACAGCTCGGCAATGACGACGTCGCCGCAGTCAGTGCCGCCGGCCGCCAGGACGTTGCCCTTGGAGTCAACGACATCCACGGCCAGGGTACGGGCGTAGGCGCTGTTCTCGACGTTCTCGTCCAGGACCAGCTCGCCGTTGGCGTCAGCCACGGCGATCGCCGTGACCAGGCCGCGCTCGGTGCCGCAGTCCTCTTCACGGACAATGACGTCCTGCGAGACGTCCACCAGACGACGGGTGAGGTAACCCGAGTTGGCGGTACGCAGCGCGGTGTCGGCCAGGCCCTTACGGGCACCGTGCGTGGCGATGAAGTATTCCAGCACCGACAGGCCCTCGCGGTAGGAGGACTTGATCGGACGCGGGATGATCTCGCCCTTAGGGTTGGCCACCAGGCCACGGATACCCGCGATCTGACGGACCTGCATCCAGTTACCACGCGCACCGGAGGACACCATGCGGTTGATGGTGTTCATCGGGGACAGGTTGTCACGCATCGCCTGGGCGATCTCGTTCGTTGCCTTGTTCCAGATCTCGATCAGTTCCTGGCGACGCTCGTCGTCGTCGATCAGGCCCTTGTCGTACTGGCCCTGGATCTTGGCGGCCATGGTCTCGTAACCGGCGAGGATCCTCGGCTTGTCCTGGGGCACCTCGATGTCGGAGATCGCGACGGTGACGCCGGACCGGGTGGCCCAGTAGAAACCGGCGTCCTTGAGGTTGTCCAGCGTTGCCGCCGTCATCACCTTCGGGTAGCGCTCGGCAAGGTCGTTGACGATCCGGGACAGCTCGCCCTTGTCGGCAACATCCTCGACCCACGGGTAGTCCGCGGGCAGGGTCTCGTTGAAGAGAACCTGGCCCAGGGAGGTCTGGACGAGAGCGGTCTGGCCCGGCTCCCAGTCTTCCGGAGCTTCCCAGCCGGCGTACGGGACGAAGCCCTCAAGACGGATCTTGACCTGGGAGTTCAGGTGCAGCTCGTGCAGGTCGTACGCCATGATGGCTTCCGCGACGGAGGAGAAGATCCGGCCCTCGCCAGCTGAACCGACACGCTTGGTGGTCAGGTGGTAAAGGCCGATGATCATATCCTGCGAAGGCAGCGTCACCGGGCGGCCGTCAGACGGCTTCAGGATGTTGTTCGAGGACAGCATCAGGATGCGGGCCTCAGCCTGGGCTTCGGGGCTCAGCGGCAGGTGCACTGCCATCTGGTCGCCGTCGAAGTCAGCGTTGAAGGCGCCACAGACCAGCGGGTGAAGCTGGATTGCCTTACCTTCAACAAGCTGAGGTTCGAACGCCTGGATGCCGAGACGGTGCAGGGTGGGTGCACGGTTCAGCAGCACGGGGTGCTCGGTGATGATCTCTTCGAGGACATCCCAGACCTGCGGGCGGTAACGCTCGACCATCCGCTTGGCCGACTTGATGTTCTGCGCGTGGTTGAGGTCAACCAGGCGCTTCATCACGAACGGCTTGAAGAGCTCCAGCGCCATCTGCTTCGGCAGACCGCACTGGTGCAGCTTCAGCTGCGGGCCGACGACGATGACCGAACGGCCGGAGTAGTCGACGCGCTTGCCGAGGAGGTTCTGGCGGAAACGGCCCTGCTTGCCCTTGAGCATGTCGCTCAGGGACTTCAGCGGACGGTTGCCCGGTCCGGTGACCGGACGGCCGCGGCGGCCATTGTCGAAGAGGCTGTCAACAGCTTCCTGAAGCATGCGCTTCTCGTTGTTGACGATGATCTCCGGGGCACCGAGATCAAGCAGTCGCTTGAGGCGGTTGTTGCGGTTGATCACGCGGCGGTAGAGGTCGTTGAGGTCGGAGGTCGCGAAGCGGCCACCATCCAGCTGGACCATCGGGCGCAGTTCCGGCGGGATCACCGGGACGGCGTCCAGCACCATGCCGAGCGGGCTGTTGTTCGTCGTCAGGAAGGCGTTGACCACCTTGAGCCGCTTCAGGGCACGGGTCTTGCGCTGGCCCTTGCCGTTGGCGATGATGTCGCGCAGCATGTCGGACTCGGCCTGCATGTCGAAGTTCTCAAGACGCTTCTTGATGGCCTCGGCACCCATGGAGCCTTCGAAGTACATGCCGTAGCGGTCGCGCAGTTCGCGGTACAGGCCTTCGTCACCTTCGAGGTCGGCGACCTTGAGGTTCTTGAAGCGGTCCCAGACCTGCTCGAGGCGCTCGATTTCGGCATCCGCGCGCTTGCGGACATTAGCCATCTGGCGGTCAGCAGAGTCGCGGGCCTTCTTCTTGTCGGCAGCCTTGGCGCCTTCGCCTTCGAGACGGGCAAGCTCGTTCTCGAGGTCGCGGGCAATCGTGGCGATGTCCGAGTCGCGGTTGTCGATCAGCTGCTTCTTCTCGATGTCGTGCTCAACCTGCAGGTTGGGCAGTTCTTCGTGGCGGCTGTCGGCGTCGACGCTCGTGATCATGTAGGCGGCGAAGTAGATGACCTTTTCGAGGTCCTTCGGTGCCAGGTCAAGAAGGTAGCCCAGACGGGACGGAACACCCTTGAAGTACCAGATGTGCGTAACCGGGGCGGCCAGCTCGATGTGGCCCATGCGCTCACGACGCACCTTCGCACGGGTGACCTCAACGCCACACCGCTCGCAGATGATGCCCTTGAAGCGCACGCGCTTGTACTTACCGCAGTAGCACTCCCAGTCGCGGGACGGGCCGAAGATCTTCTCGCAGAAGAGGCCGTCCTTCTCGGGCTTGAGCGTGCGGTAGTTGATGGTTTCCGGCTTCTTAACCTCGCCGTAAGACCAGCCACGGATGTCTTCCGCGGTGGCGAGGCCGATCTGCATGAGGCCGAAGGAGGATTCGCTGGACATATGGTCCCTGTTCTCTCTTGTTCTCTAAATTCTGAAGTCTTGGGTTACGGGAAGAGGGAGGAGGTCCGGAGGAAGACAGCTGGGCCGGTTGGCCGGCTGCCTTCCTCCGGGCCCCTGCTAGACCTCTTCTACGGAACTGGGCTCTGCACGAGACAGATCGATGCCCAGTTCTTCCGCAGCCGTGAAGACTGCGTCATCAGAGTCACGCATTTCAATTGTGGTTCCGTCCGTGGAAAGCACTTCCACGTTCAGGCACAGCGACTGCATTTCCTTGATCAAGACCTTGAAGGACTCAGGAACGCCCGGCTCCGGGATGTTCTCGCCCTTGACGATGGCTTCGTAGACCTTCACACGACCATGGATGTCATCCGACTTGATCGTGAGGAGTTCCTGGAGCGTGTAGGCGGCACCGTAAGCTTCGAGCGCCCACACTTCCATTTCACCGAAGCGCTGGCCACCGAACTGTGCCTTACCACCCAGCGGCTGCTGCGTGATCATGGAGTACGGGCCGGTGGAGCGTGCGTGGATCTTGTCGTCCACCAGGTGGTGGAGCTTCAGGATGTACATGTAGCCGACCGAGATCGGATCCGGGAACGGCTCGCCGGAGCGGCCGTCGAACAGACGGGTCTTGCCCGAGGAGTTGATCAGGCGGTCGCCGTCGCGGGTGACGTTGGTGGAGTCGAGCAGGCCGGTGATTTCCTCTTCACGGGCACCGTCGAAGACCGGCGTTGCAACAGTGGTCGAGCCACTCTCGCGCGGCAGGTTCGGCAGCTGCTTGACCCAGTCGGGCTCGCCCTCGATCTTCCAGCCGGTCTTGGCAACCCAGCCGAGGTGCGTTTCCAGCACCTGGCCGACGTTCATACGGCCCGGAACACCCAACGGGTTCAGGACGATATCAACGGGGGTACCGTCGGCAAGGAAGGGCATGTCCTCGATCGGGAGGATCTTGGAGATGACGCCCTTGTTGCCGTGACGGCCGGCGAGCTTGTCGCCGTCGGTGATCTTGCGCTTGGCAGCGACGTAGACGCGGACCAGCTGGTTGACGCCCGGGGGCAGCTCGTCGTCGTTGTCGCGGTCGAAGACACGGACACCGATCACGGTGCCGGACTCGCCGTGCGGAACCTTCAGCGAGGTGTCGCGCACTTCGCGGGACTTCTCACCGAAGATGGCGCGCAGCAGGCGCTCTTCCGGAGTCAGCTCGGTCTCGCCCTTGGGTGTGACCTTTCCGACCAGGATGTCGCCGGCTTCAACCTCGGCACCGATGTGGATGATGCCACGCTCGTCCAGGCCGGCCAGGACCTCCTCGGACACGTTGGGGATGTCACGGGTGATTTCCTCGGCACCAAGTTTGGTGTCGCGGGCATCGATCTCGTGCTCCTCGATGTGGATGGAGGAAAGAACGTCCTCAGCCACGATGCGCTGGGACAGGATGATGGCATCCTCGAAGTTGTGGCCTTCCCATGACATGAATGCCACGAGCAGGTTCTTACCGAGGGCAAGTTCGCCCTGGTCCGTTGCCGGGCCGTCGGCGATGATGCCGCCGACCTCCAGGCGCTGGCCTTCGCTCACCAGAACGCGGTGGTTGTAGCAGTTGCCCTGGTTGGAGCGGGCGAACTTGTTGATCCGGTAGTTGGTTTCCGTACCGTCGTCGTTGAGCATGATGACCAGCTCAGCGGAGACCTCGGTCACCACACCTGCCTTCTTCGCGATGACGACGTCACCGGCATCGACTGCTGCGGCGCGCTCCATGCCGGTACCGACGAACGGCGCCTCGGAACGGACCAGCGGCACGGCCTGGCGCTGCATGTTGGCACCCATGAGGGCGCGGTTTGCATCGTCATGCTCGAGGAACGGGATCAGGGCGGTAGCCACGGACACCATCTGGCGCGGGGAAACGTCCATGAACTCGACGTCGGCGGCGGGAACCAGCACGGGCTCGCCTCCACCACCACGGGCGCGGACGAGGACTGTCTCTTCGGCGAACTTCTTGTTCGCATCGAGCGGAGCGTTGGCCTGTGCGATCAGGACCTCGGCTTCGTCGTCGGCCGTCAGGTACTGGACCTCATCGGAGACAACACCCTCGGACACGAGACGGTACGGCGTCTCGATGAAGCCGAACGGGTTGATCCGTCCGTAGGAAGCCAGCGAACCGATCAGGCCGATGTTCGGGCCTTCCGGGGTTTCGATCGGGCACATGCGTCCGTAGTGCGACGGGTGAACGTCTCGGACTTCCATGCCTGCACGGTCGCGGGACAGACCGCCCGGGCCCAGCGCGGACAGGCGGCGCTTGTGGGTCAAGCCCGAGAGCGGGTTGTTCTGGTCCATGAACTGTGACAGCTGGGACGTTCCGAAGAACTCCTTGATGGCTGCCACGACGGGGCGGATGTTGATCAGCGTCTGCGGCGTGATGGCCTCGACGTCCTGGGTCGTCATACGCTCGCGGACAACGCGCTCCATGCGGGACAGGCCGGTGCGGACCTGGTTCTCGATGAGCTCGCCGACGGCGCGGATGCGGCGGTTGCCGAAGTGGTCGATGTCGTCGATCTCAACGCGCAGCTCGTGGTCCTGGCCGTCACGCTTGCCCGTGAGGGTCTTCTCACCGGCGTGCAGGGCAACGAGGAACTTGATCATCGCGACGATGTCTTCCACGTGCAGGACGGACGCTTCCTTGTCACCAAGGGAGCGGTCGATGCCAAGCTTGCGGTTGATCTTGTAACGGCCGACCTTGGCCAGATCGTAGCGCTTGGAGTTGAAGTACAGGTTGTCCAGCAGGGACTGGGCAGCCTCGACCGTGGGCGGCTCGCCCGGTCGCAGCTTCCGGTAGATGTCCAGCAAGGCGTCTTCGCGGGTTTCGGTGGCGTCCTTCTCCAGCGTTGCGCGCATGGAGTCGTACTGGCCGAACTCTTCGAGGATCTGGCCTTCGGTCCAGCCGAGGGCCTTCAGCAGCACCGTGACGGACTGCTTGCGCTTGCGGTCGAGGCGAACGCCGACCTGGTCGCGCTTGTCGATTTCGAGTTCGAACCAGGCGCCGCGGGACGGGATGATCTTCGCGGTGAAGATGTCCTTGTCGCTGGTCTTGTCGGCGGTGCGCTCGAAGTACGCGCCCGGGGAACGGACCAGCTGGGAGACGACAACACGCTCGGTGCCGTTGACGACGAAGGTGCCCTTTTCGGTCATCAGCGGGAAGTCACCCATGAACACGGTCTGCTGCTTGATTTCGCCCGTGTTGTTGTTCATGAATTCGGCTTTAACGTACAGCGGAGCCGAGTAGGTAGCGTCCCGGTCCTTGCACTCGGCCATGGTGTACTTCGGGTCAGCGAACTCCGGCTCGGAGAAGCTCAGGGACATGGTGCCCTGGAAATCCTCGATCGGGGAGATCTCTTCGAAGATGTCGGAAAGACCGGAGGACGTGGCGACGCTCAGGTCGCCTTCTTCGACGGCCTTCGCTACGCGGGCCTGCCAGCGTTCATTTCCGACCAGCCAGTCGAAGCTGTCCGTTTGCAGGGCAAGCAGATTCGGAACGTCAAGAGGTTCGTGAATCTTTGCGAATGAGAGCCGCCGGGTTGCACCGTCGGTGCTTTCGGCATTGATAGCGGTTGCAGCGTTGTTTACATTAGAGGTGCTCGAGGCGACCAAGAGGGATCCTTCCACAGACCTTCAGGCGTTTTCAGATCTCCCCCGTTATGCACCCTGCAGAGTGACTCCGCAGTGCTACCAGTCCGGTTCCGCTATATGACCCGGGACCCGCGCTGTCCATGTTGGTGCCGCTGTTGACGGCACATTGATGGCGCAGCTGCCAGGCTAAGCCCACCGCTATATGAAGGCTGAAGGTAAACAGGGAAGACGCAAATCTCTACGATACGGCAAAGCAACCTACTTGTCTACCCCACTTCCGTTCCGATTGCAAGCACCGGCTTCCGTCCGCCATGGCGGCCCCCGCCCGGCGGCACGCGTCCTGGGCTCCCCGCCCGGGCCGGGCCGGAAGCGGTGTGGATAGGTGATCGGGCTCACGATAACCTAGGTTTAACTCGAAAATGATCGGAAGAGGAAACCATGAGCAACTCCGCGGACAACAATGATGTTGTCATCCTTGCCGCTTCCCGCACGCCCCTGGGCCGCCTCAATGGCCAGCTGGCCAGCTTCACGGCCGTGGAGCTCGGTGCCCACGCGATCCGGGCGGCGCTGGCCGCCAGCGGGGTGAAAGCCGATCAGGTGGACTCGGTCATCATGGGCCAGGTACTGCAGGCCGGAGCGGGCCAGAACCCCGCGCGCCAGAGCGCCGTCGCCGCCGGCATCGGCTGGAACGTCCCCACTGTCACCATCAACAAGGTCTGCCTCTCCGGCCTCACCGCCGTCATTGACGCTGCCCGGATGATCCGCGGCGGCGACGCCACGGTCGTCGTCGCCGGCGGCCAGGAATCCATGACGCGCGCCCCGCACGTCCTTCCCGGCTCCCGGCAGGGCTGGACCTACGGAACCGTGCAGGCGCTCGACGCCGCCGCCCACGACGGCCTGACCGATGCCTTCGACGGCCAGTCCATGGGGCTGTCGACCGAGAGCAAGAACCTCGTCCTGGGCATCGACCGCACTTCCCAGGACGAGGTCGCCGCCGCCTCGCACCAGCGCGCTGCCCGGGCAGCGAAGGACGGGGTGTTCGACGGCGAGATTGCCCCGATCAGCGTCAAGCAGCGCAAGGGCGATCCGGTCGTCGTGGAGGCCGACGAAGGCATCCGCCCCAACACCACGGTGCAGTCGCTGGCCGGGCTGCGGGCGGCCTTCGTCACGGACGGGACGATCACTGCGGGCAACTCCTCTCCCCTGTCCGACGGCGCCGCGGCCCTCGTGCTCTGCTCGCGGAAGTTCGCCGAGGACAACGGGCTGGATTATCTTGCCGTTGTCGGCAAGCCCGGGCAGGTTGCCGGCCCCGACAACTCGCTGCACTCCCAGCCCTCCAATGCCATCCAGAGCGCGCTGGACAAGGCGGGCTGGTCCACCGCGGACCTGGACTTCATCGAAATCAACGAAGCTTTCGGCTCCGTGGCCGTCCAGTCCCTCAAGGATCTCGAGTACCCGCTGGACAAATGCAACCTCCACGGCGGGGCCATCGCCCTGGGACACCCGATCGGCGCCTCCGGTGCCCGGCTGGCGCTGCACGCGGCGCACGAACTGAAACGGAGGGGCAGCGGCAAGGCGGCCGTCTCCCTCTGCGGCGGCGGGGGCCAGGGCGAAGCCCTCCTGCTGTACCGCGACTGAGACGGTCGTGAAGGACAAGGGAGCAGCGACCGCCGTCGCGGGCGGAGCCGACGGCGGGAAGGGCCGGGAGCGCTTCCTGGCCGACGCCGCCGCCCGGGGGCTGGAGGTCCGCGTCGTCGAGCGCCTCGCCGCGAACAGCCTCGAGGAGGCCGCACGAATCCTCGGGATCCAGCCGGGGGACATTGTGAAATCCCTCGTCGTCAAGCACAAGGACGGAAGCTTCCTGTTCGCCCTGATCCCTGGGGACCGGCAGATTTCCTGGCCCAAGCTCCGGGCGCTCGTGGGCGTCAACAAGCTGTCACTGCCGGCGGCGGACGTCGCACTGGCGGCCACGGGCTACGAGCGCGGCACCATCACGCCGCTCGGCAGCACGGTGGCCTGGCCGGTGTACGCCGACCGGAGTATCAGCGGCCGGCGGATTTCCATGGGAGCCGGTGAACACGGCTACAGCGCCTTCGTCGACGCCGACGCCCTGACGGGCGCCCTGGACGCCGTCATCGCGGACATTTCGGACCCGAGCTGACTCAGCGGGCCTGGCGGCACCGAACTGACTCAGCGGGCCTGGCGGCACCGAACTGACTCACCGGGCCTGGCGGCACCGAGCTGACTCACCGGGCCTGGCGGCACCGAGCTGACTCACCGGGCCTGGCGGCACCGCTGCCCGGACCTGACCGGCAGCGTTGGTCAAAACGCGGAAAACCCCGCCCACCGGAGTGGACGGGGTTTCCGGAACCAAGCTGGGAACAGGCCGTTTCCGACCCTTCCCGGAGCCGCGAGTTACTTGAGGGTAACGCGAGCGCCAGCTTCTTCGAGCTGTGCAACAGCCTTCTCGGCAGCTTCCTTGGTGACACCTTCGAGAACAGCCTTGGGAGCGCTGTCAACCAGGTCCTTGGCTTCCTTGAGGCCCAGGGAAGTGATTGCGCGTACTTCCTTGATCACTGCGATCTTCTTGTCGCCCGGGTGTTCCAGGACGACGTCGAATTCGGTCTGCTCTTCAGCTTCTTCAGCAGCGCCGCCGCCGGCGGGGCCAGCAACTGCAACCGCGGCAGCGGTAACTTCGAAGGTCTCTTCGAAGAGCTTGACGAACTCGGAGAGCTCGATGATGGTCAGTTCCTTGAAAGCTTCAATGAGCTCTTCGTTGGTGAGCTTCGCCATGGTGTGGCGTCCTTCCTATAGTGGTGCTCGGCGGCCTGAGCCATTGCCTTCACACCGGAGTCTGGTTTGAAAGAGAGTTACTTCTCTTCGGGGGCTGCGGCGTCGGCCGGAGCTTCGGCTTCTGCTGCTGCATCTGCTGCGGGAGCATCGGCCGGAGCAACAGCCTCGGCCGGAGCTTCTTCAGCGGCGGGTGCTTCGGCTGCTGCCGGCGCACCGTTCTCTTCTTCAAGCTTGAGACGCAGTGCGTCGATGATGCGTGCAGCGGCGGCAGCAGGAGCCTTGAGGATGCCTGCAACCTTGGCGAGCTGCAGCTCGCGGGACTCGAGTGCTGCCAGGGCAGCGACTTCGCTCGCGTTCAGTGCCTTGCCCTCGAAGTAACCGGTCTTGATAACCAGCTGCTTGTTGGCCTTGGCAAAATCCGTCAGGCTCTTGGCAGCGGCAACTGCGTCACCCTTGATGAACGCGATTGCAGTGGGGCCGGAGAGCTGGTCGTTGAATGCTTCGACACCAGCTTCCTTGGCTGCAATGGCGGTCAGGGTGTTCTTTACGACCGAGAACTTGGTGTCCTGGCCGAGAGAGACACGCAGCTGCTTGAGCTGTGCAACGGTGAGCCCACGGTATTCGGTCAGGACAGCGGCGTTCGATTCCTTGAAATCGTTAGTGATCTCAGCTACTGCTGAAACCTTGCTAGGCGTTGCCATAACCCTCCTTCCGGGGATAGTGCCGGTGGTTTTGTTTCCCGGTCCCCGCTCAACAGAGCTAAAACTAAAAACGCCCCGCGCAGATGCACGGGGCTTGTCTCGACGCGGTCCAGAACCACGGAGCTTTGCTTCGTTCACCTGCGCCGGCCGCCCTATGTTCAGGGTCCTTCGTCCGGAGATCCACTGGCCCTCCCGGCGCGACTGCAGAGGTGAGCCTTGCTTGGGAGAGTGGATTTCCAACAACCGACGGTCTTTGGTCCTCCCAGCTTACGGGGTGCGGGAGGGAAGCTCCAAATCGGGGCACCGGACCGTCGCCGGACAGTCGCCGGGCCGCGCCCGGTCCGCGCCCGGTGAGGGACTTGCGCCGGCGTCCGGGGGCGGATGCCGGCGCCGGGGTCAGCTGACGCTGGGCCCGAAGTCCGGCAGTTCCTTCTGCCAGATCCCGGTCACGCCCGCAGTGGTGAAACCGAGCTGCTGGTTGACCTTGAGCAGGTACCGGTTTTCCGGGGCGTTCCAGGTGTAGAGGACCCTGGCATCGGGGAACTGTTCCGAGAGCCGCACCATGTTGGCGACCTTGATCAGCAGGCCGAGCTTGTTGCCGCGGTGCTCCTGAAGGACCACCGTGTCGTCCTGGAACACGACGTCGGGGCGCAGCGCGAGCACGCTGATGGTGGTCAGGCCGACGAGCTCGCCGGTGGCGATATGTTCGACGGCGGTGACTACCGTGCGGCGGCCCTGCACGATCGCGATCTCTTCCGCCTCGCGGAGGATCCCGCCGTCGAACACCATGTCCTCCATGTCGACTCCCGGCACTCCGTCTTCACCGGCACGGTTTTCCAGCGCCGCGACGGACTCGAGCCACTGGTCAGGGCACCGGTCGGTCCAGTGATGCAGGCGGTAGCGGCCACCGTTGGCTTCCTCCGCCTCGGCCTCCAGTTCGGCCACGAGCTTAGTATCGAGCGGCAGGGCGCAGGCGCTGAATTTTTCGATGTGCTGCAGGGTGTAACCGGTGTGCCGGGCGAACTCCACCTCGCGGGTGCCCAGCGGAACGAAACCGAGGCCGCTGCCGGGGACAAGCTGCCCGGCCTCGCTGTCGCCCAGCGACGCGCCCGGATGGTTCGTGTCGATCAGGATCGTGTGCCTGCCCTCGTCCCGGGCGAAGTGTTCCGCAGCTTCGAGCAGTTGCCGGCCCACGCCCTGCCCCTGGAACTCCGGCAGGATGTCGAGCGTGAATTCGGCGAGGTCAAGGTTGTCCGAGAGCGGCAACGCAATGTCCACGGTGCCGACGATCTCGCTGCCGATCTTGGCCACGAGGATCACCTGGCGTTCATAGGGGTCCGCCATCTCGAGCAGCTTCTCCTGCGGAGCGTACGCGAGGTCGTCACTCCCCCAGGTCTGCATGCGCACCTTGCGGCCCACTTCAATCGCGGCCAGGAAGTCGGCGGCGTCCGGTCCGTCCACGGCGTCGGGGATCCAAAGCTGTTCAATCCGTACGTCATTTGCCATGGAGGACACCATCCCAGCCGTTCTGCATCCCCTACGGGTGCCTGAAGCCCGGCTTAGGCCGGGCTTTGACCGCCAGCATATGCCGGTTTGGCCCACCGTTCCATGGGTTACGCCGCGACGATGCGCTGCCATTCGCCGTCCCAGCCCGCGGGCCGGAAGCCGAGCGCGACGTTGATGTCCAGCATGTGATCGTTTTCCGCCGCGTTGAACGTGATCACGCGTTCCACGCCCGGGTATTCGGACCGCAGACGACGCAGGTTGAGCAGCTTCACGAGCATGCCGAGCCGGTGGCCGCGGTGGGGCTTGGCTACGAGGGTGTCGTCCTGATCCGCCAACCAGGGTTTCGAGGGCGTGAGCTGCAGCACCGAGTAGGCGGCCAACTTACCGCTGGGCCGGTGCCGGGCGGCGGCCACGAGGGAGACGATTCCTGCCCGCTTCCAGATGTCCTCGATGTGCCGGACGCGGGCGACGTCCCAGGTTTCCTCGTCATAGCTCAGCTCTCCGGTCGGCACGTCGGTGCTCATCCGGGACATCAGGACGGCAAGCTCGTCGACGTAATCATCCGGGCAGCTCCCCGTCCAGGCGAGGAGCTCATAGTCCTCCCCGGCCCTGGCCACAGCATCCCGTTCCAGGCCATCCCAGGTCCCGGCGTGTGCCGGCACATCAAGGACGCTGAAGCGCTCGACCTGCTCGAGGCGGTAGCCTGCCTCCAGCGCGAACCGGACACCCCGCGCGTCGGCGGGCAGGGACCCCGTTCCGGTGGCGGGCCGGAGCAGGCCCGGACCGTCGGCGTCGAAATCGGCGGGATGTTCCGTAAAGCTCTGCAGGATCGTGCGGCCCTCGGCGGCTGCCAGCTCCTGCGCATGCTGCAGCAGCGTCCGGCCGATCCCCCGGCGGGTGAATTCATTCAGCACCTGGACGTGCAGGAGGGCGCTGCGAAGGTTCTCCTGGACTTCGCACCTGATCCACGAACTGCCCACCACCCGCCCTCCCTGGCGCACGAAGAAGACCCGGACCGTCCGGTAGGCATTGTCCCGCCAATCCTGAAGCCGGGCCGCGGGCGGGGCTGACCGGTCCAGGTTGCCCCAGGTTTCGAGCGTCAGGGCATCGCACAGCTCCGCGACTGCCAGGAAGGCGCCGGCGTCGGCGGAATCGATGGCGGCCGGGAGGGCGAGGGGCTCGATGTGGTACGGCGTTGTAGTCACCGGGACAGCCTAACCAGCGCGCCGGAATGCGAAAAGACCGCCCCGCGGTTGCGGGACGGTCTTTCTGCGCTTGTGCTTTTCTGCGCTTGGGCTGTCGAGGACTAGACCTCGGTCAGGACCTTGGTGACGTTGGGGTCAACCGTGATGCCCGGGCCAAACGTGGTGGCGACGGTGGCCTTCTGGATGTAGCGTCCCTTGGAAGCGGACGGCTTGAGGCGAAGGACCTCTTCCAGTGCGGCTGCGTAGTTCTCGGCCAGCTTGATGGCGTCGAACGAAACCTTGCCGATGATGAAGTGCAGGTTCGAGTGCTTGTCGACGCGGAAGTCGATCTTGCCGCCCTTGATGTCGTTGACGGCCTTGGCGACGTCAGCGGTCACGGTACCGGTCTTCGGGTTCGGCATCAGGTTGCGCGGACCCAGGACCTTACCGAGGCGGCCAACCTTGCCCATGAGGTCAGGGGTGGCGACGGCGGAATCGAAGTCGGTCCAGCCGGCTGCGATCTTTTCGATCAGGTCATCGGAACCAACGAAGTCGGCGCCGGCAGCGATTGCTGCTTCGGCCTTTTCGCCCGTTGCGAAGACGAGGACGCGGGCAACCTTACCGGTGCCGTGCGGCAGGTTCACGGTGCCGCGGACCATCTGGTCAGCCTTACGCGGGTCTACACCCAGGCGGAATGCAACCTCAACGGTGGCGTCGAACTTGGACGGGTTGGTGTCCTTGGCCAGCGTCACTGCCTCGAACGGCGCGTAGAACTTCTCCGCGTCGATCTTGGCTGCGGCTGCCTCATATGCTTTGCTGCGCTTTGCCATGCTGCTTATTCTCCTTGTGCAGTTGTGGTCTGCGGACCGCGCTGGGCCCTGCCACAGTCGGGACTCCGGTTGGTTTATCCGTCCGGGTTCCAACATCTCAATGATTAGGTGGTGCCGGTTGCCCGGCGGTGCCATCCGGCGTCGTGCTTCCCGGTTTTGGGTTGCAGTCGCTGGACAGCGGTGGGTATTAACCCTCGACGGTGATACCCATCGAACGGGCGGTACCGGCGATGATCTTCGCGGCGCCTTCGAGGCTCGTGGCGTTGAGATCTTCCATCTTGGTGGTGGCGATCTCGTTGACCTGGGCCTGGGTCAGCTTGGCAACCTTGACGGTGTGCGGGGTAGGCGAACCCTTGGCGACGCCTGCAGCCTTCTTGATGAGCTCTGCAGCCGGCGGGGTCTTGGTGATAAACGTGAACGAGCGGTCCTCGTAGACCGTGATTTCAACCGGAATGACGTTGCCGCGCTGGGATTCCGTCGCGGCGTTGTACGCCTTGCAGAATTCCATGATGTTGACACCGTGCTGGCCGAGCGCAGGACCGATCGGCGGGGCCGGGTTAGCGGCACCTGCCTGGATCTGCAGCTTGATGAGGCCGGTGACCTTCTTCTTGGGAGCCAATGTAGGGTCCTTCTCTCAATTGCGTCCTGGGACACAGGAGCGTGCCTCAGGTTGGTGGCCGCCATGGCAAGGCGGCCGGCCGCCCCGGGGCTGCTAAGCGGGCAGCCCGGGGCGAATTCTGTGGGGGAAGCTAGATCTTGCTGACCTGGTTGAACGCCAGCGTGACCGGGGTTTCGCGCTCGAAAATGGAGACCAGCACCACGAGGGTCTGGGAATCCACCTTGATCTCGGAGATCGTGGCCGGAAGGGTCTCGAAGGGGCCCTCCTTGACGATGACCGATTCGCCGACCTCGAAGTCGACGTCGATCTGGGCGGCAGCGTGCTTGACGGGCTTGCCCTTCTCGGCCTGCTCTTCCTCGAAGACCGGGGCGAGCATGGAGAAGACCTCGTCGAGGCGCAGCGGAACCGGGTTGTGGGCGTTGCCCACGAATCCGGTGACTCCGGGAGTGTGACGGACGGCGCCCCAGGAGGCGTCCGTCAGGTCCATGCGGACCAGCACGTAACCGGGGATGCGGACGCGGTTGATGACCTTGCGCTGAGCGTTCTTGATCTCAACAACTTCCTCCATCGGGACCTGGATCTCGAAGATATAATCTTCCATGTCCAGCGTCTGGATGCGGGTCTCAAGGTTGGCCTTGACGCGGTTTTCGTAGCCGGCGTAGGAGTGGATGACGTACCAGTCACCCTCCTGGCGGCGCAGCTTGGCCTTGAACTCATCGGCCGGGTCCACGTCCGCGGCAGCGGCGGCAACGACGAGAACGTCGCCTGACTCGTCCGTTTCGGACTCGTCTGCGGATGCGCCGGTTTCGGCCTCGTCTGTTTCGGCCTCGCCGGTTTCGGCCTCGTCGGTTTCGGCCTCGTCGGCAGTTGCGCCGGTTTCGGCTTCGGCGGTTTCTTCGTCGGCTACGGGTTCGTCAGCGACGTCGGATTCGGGCGCAGCAGACACAGCCTCGGACTCTTCCCCGGCTTCCACCGCGGCGTCCTGGCGCTTATCCAGCTCAGTCTCAGTTACCTCGAGCTCCTGCTCAGACACTTGGTCTCCTGCTTCCTCATTGCCTTACATGCCTATTTAAATGACTCAATTCCGCACACCCCGCGGAGGCACCGGTTTTCCGGGGACATCCACGCGGTCTGCGGACCGGTCGGGTTAGCGGTCCGTGGAGGCCGTGCCGCCGAAGACCCAGCTCACTCCGGTCCCGAAGGCCAGGTCCAGCAGGGTGACGATGAGCATCATGATGACCACGAACACCAGCACCACGAGTGTGTAGTTGATCAATTCCTTGCGGGTCGGTGCAACGACCTTCTTCAGCTCGCCGATTACCTGGCGGATGAAGAGCGCAATTCGAGCGAAGAAGCCGGCCTTGTCGGCGTTCCTGGCGGGGCGGCCCTTGGAGCTGTTGGCAGCTGTTTCGGTCACCTGATCCTCACTCATCCTCGCAATGTCGGATACCCGGCTCTGAACTGAACCATGGTTGCTGCGCTTGCTCCGGTTTACCCGGAACAGCTTGCGCAGGGCAGACAGGACTCGAACCTGCAACCTGCGGTTTTGGAGACCGCTGCGCTACCAATTGCGCCACTACCCTAGGTGGATCGAAAACCCTCAGACTCCCGCTTCCCTCAGACTTTCCTGAGGCGCAGAGCATCATCGTGTTTTCAGCACCGGAGAACCAGTCTACGCAACAACTGCGCCTACGTCGAACCGGGCTCCTCGGGACCCCGGCCGAACCGCGGAAACCAGCCGACTGCCTGCAGTCACCTGGCCAGCAGTCACATTTCCGCGCCGGCACCCGGGGCGATCCGCTGAGCAGCATAGAGTAGGTTCCGTCGAATCCCCCAAACAGCCCTCCAGCTGCAAGCGAAGAATGGACCCGCCATGCCTGCCGCCCGCATATCCCAGCGCATCTCCGCCATTGCCGAATCCGCCACACTGGCCGTCGACGCCAAGGCGAAGGCGCTGAAGGCGGCCGGCCGGCCGGTCATCGGCTTCGGCGCCGGGGAACCGGATTTCCCGACTCCCGGTTACATCGTGCAGGCCGCCATTGACGCCGCCAGCCAGCCGAAGTACCACCGCTACTCCCCCGCGGGCGGCCTGCCCGAACTGAAGCAGGCCATCGCGGACAAGACGTTCCGGGATTCCGGCTACAAGGCCGAGGCCGCCCAGGTGCTGGTGACAAACGGCGGCAAGCAGGCCGTGTACAACACCTTCGCCACGCTGCTGGACCCGGGCGACGAAGTCATCGTCCCCACCCCGTTCTGGACCACCTATCCGGAGGCCATCCGCCTCGCCGGTGGCGTGCCGGTCGAGGTGTTTGCCGGACCGGAACAGGAATACCTGGTCACCGTGGCGCAGTTGGACGCCGCCGTCACGGAGCGCACCAAGATCCTCCTGTTCGTTTCCCCGTCCAACCCGACCGGTGCCGTGTATTCGCCGGAGCAGGTCAAGGAGATCGGCCAGTGGGCCGCCGCGAAGGGCCTGTGGGTGGTCACCGACGAGATCTATGAGCACCTGACGTACGACGGCGTGCCGTTCACCTCGATCGCCACAGCAGTCCCGGAACTGGGCGACAAGGTCGTCATCCTCAACGGCGTCGCCAAGACGTACGCCATGACCGGCTGGCGGGTGGGCTGGATGATCGGCCCGGCCGACGTCATCAAGGCCGCCACGAACCTGCAGTCACACGCCACGTCCAATGTCTCGAACATCCCCCAGGTCGCCGCCATCGCGGCGGTCTCGGGACCGCTGGCCGCGGTGGACGAGATGAAGCTCGCCTTCGACCGCCGCCGCAAGGCGATTGTGGCGGGCCTGAATGCGATTGAGGGTGTTGAGTGCCCGACGCCGAAGGGTGCGTTCTACGTCTACGCCGACGTCCGCGCGCTGCTGGGCAAGGAGCTTCCGTCCGCTGACGGACCCGTCCGGCCGGCGACGTCGGCCGAGCTGGCCGCCCTGATCCTGGACGAGGTCGAGGTGGCGGTGGTTCCCGGCGAGGCGTTCGGCCCGTCCGGCTACCTCCGCCTGTCCTACGCCCTCGGTGACGAGGACCTGGCCACCGGCGTCGCCCGCCTCCAGGATTTCCTCGGCAAGGCCAAATAGGACCCTCCCTCAGTTTTCGCACGAAGAACACAGACGCTCCCTCACTGCGGTGAGGGAGCGTCTGTCGTCAGGCGGCGAAAGGTGAGGGAGCGTCTGCCGGCAGGCGGCGAAAGGTGAGGGAGCGTCCGATCCGTCAGAGCAGGCGCCGCTCGGCGGCCCAGCGGGTGAGTTCGTGCCGGCTGGAGAGCTGGAGTTTGCGCAGCACCGCCGAAACATGGGTTTCAACCGTCTTGATCGAGATGAACAGCTCCTTGGCAACTTCCTTGTAGCTGTAGCCGCGGGCGATCAGCCGCATCACCTCAAGCTCGCGGGCGGAGAGCCGGTCCAGTTCGTCGTCGGCGATGTCGGCCGGCGCGGTGCCGAAGGCATCCAGCACAAAGCCCGCCAGCCGGGGCGAAAAGACGGCGTCGCCACCGGCCACCCGGCGCACGGCGTCGGAAATTTCCGCACCCGAGATGGTCTTGGTGACGTAGCCGCGCGCGCCGGCCCGGATGACCGAAACGACGTCCTCCGCCGCGTCTGAGACGCTCAGGGCGAGGAACCGCGTGGTCCCCAGCAGCGGGACGGAACCGGCAATCACCTCGCGCCCGCCGCCGCCGAGGCCGCCGGGCAGGTGGACATCCAGCAGCACGACGTCGGGACGCACCGCGGCGATGACCGCAACGGCTTCGTCGACCGTCCCGGCTTCGCCCGCGACGAGGATGGCGGGGTCCAGGTCCGCCTTGAGGCCGGACCGGAAGATCGCGTGGTCATCCACAATGACGACACGGATCGCCCGCGCCGTGTTTCCTGAATCTGTGTTGCTCACAGTCTTACCTCTCCGTTGTCGCGGCACCATTGGTGGCCGAGGGGCGGGCTTCCAGCGGCAACCTGAGCCGCACCTCGGTGCCATCCGGGCTGCTGATGATGGCGGCCGTGCCGCCATGCCTGTTCATCCGTCCGATAATCGATTCGCGGACGCCGAGCCGGTCCGCAGGTACCGAGTCCGGATCGAACCCGGGTCCGCGGTCCTTCACGAACACCTCCGCGGCGCCGTCGGTGACTTCCAGGTAGACGGACACGGCGCCGCCGCCGTGGCGGGCGGCATTCACCATCGCCTCACGGGCGGCCTGGACCAGTGCCTCGTGCCGTTCCGTCATTGCGCAGTCCCCCACGCTCACGACCTCGACGGCCTGGCCCAGCGCATCTTCCACTTCCGCCGCGGCTGCCGTGATGCCTTCGGAGAGCTGCCCGGCCTCCTTAGCCGGGTCCCGGTACAGCCAGCCCCGCAGCTCGCGTTCCTGCGCGCGGGCCAGCCGGACGACGTCGTGCTCGTTGCCCGCGCGCCGCTGGATCAGGGCCAGGGTCTGGAGGACGGAGTCGTGCAGATGGGCGGCGATCTCGGCGCGTTCGGTGGCGCGGACGCGGCCGGAGCGCTCCGCTTCCAGGTCGCGCCAGAACTTAAGCCCCCAGGGCAGCAGCACCAGGCCCACACCGCCGAGCACCGCCACCGAGGCCAGCAGCGCGAGCCAGGTCTGCTCCCACGAACCCGAGCCGGACACCATCACCAGGACGCCGGCGACTACGAGCGCCAGGCCGGCCGCGAGCCTGGCCCAGCCCCCGGCCTGGTCGGCCTTGGTCTTGTCCACGAGGCCCGCCCGCCGGGTTTCGTCCAACTGCATCCACGCGATCGCGGCGCCGCCCAGGATGGCGGCCACCGGGATAAGGGTCCCCAGCGGCACGTCAAAACCGAGCATCCTGGCGATCAGGATTCCCGCGGCCAGCAGGAGCCCGGATCCCAGCAGGATCTCCTTGCCGTACGGCATGCTCCGGACCCGGCTCGGCCAGGGCCCAGGGGCGGCAGCGGCCTTGCCGGCCGGCCCCTGGGGCGCCGCGTCCGTCGCGGGAACGGTCTGCACGCTCGAGTCCGCCGCGAGGACGGCGTCCGGTGACAGCGATGGCAGGTCCCGGGGCCCCGCGAAGTCCGCAGCCGCCGGGCCCTGGTAACCGCCCGGGTAGGGGCCCGGATAGGGGCCGGCAAACGGTGCGCTCACCGCCGGGGCGATGGGTGACGCCGGCCGACGGGCATTGCGCCTGGCGCTTTCGTCCGCGGTTGGCACCATGATCCAGAGCCAGGCATAGAAGGCGACGCCGGCGCCGCCGGCGAGCGCCGCCACCGCCATTCCAATCCGTACCATCCGCACCGGCCAGCCCAGGTGACTGGCAAGCCCGGCGCAGACGCCGGCAATCACACGGTCGCCGCCGCGGACCAGCGGCGGACGGGAAACGGCGGTTGTCATGACTCAATCCAAGCACGGATCAGGGTTCCCCGGACCCGTTTTCAGCCTGAACCCGGGCCGACTCAGGGACAGTTCAGGGTGTTCCCCAGTAGAGCGCGGCGGCGGCAACCGGGAGGATCGAAGTATGAATCCGCACACCCCGCACCCCGATGAAAACCAGGACCCGTCCCGCCCCGCGGCCGGCACTGGTCCGTCCGCAGCCTCTCCCGCCGGCTCGGAGACTCCGGCCACCGTCCCGTTGGATGTTCCGGCGGGCTCCGGTGCCGGGGGCGCACCGGACGTTCCGGGCAGCGGCCCCGCCCCGGCGGCACCGCCCCTGTACCCGTCCGGCGAACCGGGCGGATCCGGCACGCTTCCCCCGCCGCCGTATTACGGCGCCACACCTTCCTACGGCGCGACACCTCCGCAAGGCGATGCCCAGTCGCAGTCCTTTTTCGACTGGGTCCGGAGCCAGGGAATCAACCGCGGACGCGACCGCTGGGTAGGTGGCGTTGCCAGCGGTATCGCGCAGCGGCTGGGCGTCGACCCGCTGATCGTCCGCGGCATCTTCATTGTCCTGGCCATTTTCGCCGGCGTCGGCGTGCTCCTGTATGGACTCGCCTGGGCGCTGCTGCCCGAACCCGACGGCCGGATCCACGTCCAGGAGGCCGCCGCGGGCCGGTGGAGCGGCGGGATGACCGGCGCCCTGATCACGGCCCTGATCGGCCTGCCCGGCCTGGGCAGCGGCGTCTGGGGCTGGGACCGGCACGGCTTCGGCGGTTTCATCTGGACCGTCTTCTGGCTGGGCGGCATCGGCTACCTCGTCTACTACCTGTTCCGACGCAACAAAACCCCGAACGGAGCCCCAGCCATGTCCCCGCACGCTAATCCCGGCGGCCCGGTGAATTCCGCAGACCCGGCCGGGCAGCCAGGCCCGGGCCAGGCACATGCAGCCCCCGCAGCATCTTTCGCCACCACGAGTCACGGCAGCACGAGTCACGGCAGCACGCCTTACGGCAGTACGGTGCCCGGCCCGGGCTGGGGCGCTCCTCCGCCGTCGGACCCCACGCCCCCACCCGGTGGCGGCTACCGTCCCGGTCCCGGCGGTCCCGTCCCTCCGGCCAAGCCTCGGAATCTTGGCCCCGGCGCCCCGGCCGTGGCCGTTACAGCCGGGGTTGCTCTCCTCGTCGGCGGCGGCATCAAGGCCCTCGACGCCGCCAACGTGATCGACCTTGGCGACTCGAGCAACGCCATCGTGTGGGCCAGCGGGGCGGCTGTCCTGGGCCTCGGGATCCTCTTCGCCGGCCTCCGCGGACGCACCTCGGGCATCCTCGGGTTCTTCGCCGCGGTGGCCCTGATCATCGGAGGCATCTTCAACGTGGTCCCGAACGGCGACAGGTTCCGCTTCCAGGATGCCGACTGGTCCCCGGCCAGCATCGAGCAGGCCCGGGACGGGTTTGAGATCACCGGCGGCAGGGGGACCGTCGACCTCACCAGGCTGGCGCTCAACCCGCCGCTCGGCTCCGACGTCGTCATCCCCATCGACGTCACGGCGAGCAACGTGACCGTGGTCATCCCGGAGACCGTGCCCGTGCAGATCCACGCGGACATGACCATGGGAAACCTTAACGAGGGCGGCCGGAGCCACGGCGGCATGACCACCCAGCAAAACGACTACAACACGGGCCAGCCCGGTGCGCGGCTGATCCTCAGGATCTCCGGCACCGTCAGCAATGTGACCATCCAGGAGGGAAACTGACATGAGCAGCTACAACGCACCGACAGACGGCTCCACGGACAACGGGCCGACCGCGTCCGTGAAGCCCGGCGACCCTGAGCCGCTGGAGAGCTCCCCAGCCCGCGTCGGGACCATCGTCTGGGGACTGATCGTGCTGGCCCTCGCCGCGCTGATCATCGTCGCCCGGCTTGGCCTCGTGGCCCTGGACGGAAGCTATGTCCTGATCGGGCTGATGCTCGGCGCCGGCGCAGCACTCGTGGTCGGCGGGCTCATCTCGGCCCGCGGACGTGACAAAGATTCATCGACAGGGAAGTCTTGAACCATGGATAAGTTCTTCAGTACCGTCCGGGGCCTCGGCCTGAAACGTGGTCCGCAGCGCTGGCTCGGCGGGGTCTGCGGCGGGATCGCCGCCAAACTGAACGTCGATGTGGCGTTCGTGCGAATAGCGTTCCTGCTCCTGGCCTTGCTCCCGGGCCCTGCCTTCGTCTTCTACCTCGCGGCGTGGCTGATCCTGCCGGACCAGCGCAACGCCATCGTCCTCCAGTCCTTCCTCCAGAACCGGTCGATCGGGCGCTGAAGCGCCGCTGAGGCGCCCGCCGTGCCGGCCCCAGACCCGAAGTGCCCGGCGAGTGCCCCCGCCCCAACGGCGGGGGGTACTTCGCCGCGGTAACCGTTTGTGTCCTGCCCCACATCCGCGATTAGACTCTAGGGTGAGCTCAGTGTGGCGCTCTGCCTGTACACCTTCGAACCAGGATTAGAGCCGAGAAATGAAAATTGGAATCCTCACCAGCGGCGGAGACTGCCCCGGACTGAACGCCGTCATCCGTGGTGCCGTCCTCAAGGGCATCGCCGTCCACGGCCACGAATTCGTGGGGTTCCTGGACGGCTGGCGCGGCGTCGTTGAAGCCGACGTCATCGATATCCCCCGGACCATGGTCCGCGGCATCGCGAAGCAGGGCGGGACCATCCTTGGCACCTCCCGCACCAACCCCTTCGAGAACAACGGCGGCCCCGAGGTCATCAAGGCCAACATGGAACGCCTCGGCATCGACGCCATCATCGCCATCGGCGGCGAGGGAACCCTGGCCGCCGCCAAGCGGCTCACGGATGCGGGGCTGAAGATCGTGGGAGTCCCCAAGACGGTCGACAACGACCTCGACGCCACCGACTACACCTTCGGCTTCGACACCGCGGTGGAAATCGCCACCGAGGCGATCGACCGCCTGCGCACCACCGGAGAATCACACCACCGCTGCATGATTGCCGAGGTCATGGGCCGCCACGTGGGCTGGATCGCGCTGCATGCCGGCATGGCCTCCGGCGCCCACGCCATCCTGATCCCGGAGCAGAAAGCCTCGATGGAACAGATCGCGGACTGGGTCCGTTCGGCCCACGACCGCGGCCGCGCGCCCCTCCTTGTTGTCGCGGAGGGCTTCGTCCCGGACGGCCAGGAGACGCCGCACTCCGAACGCGGCCTCGACACCTTCGGCCGGCCCCGCCTGGGCGGCATCGCCGAACGGCTCGCCCCTGAACTCGAGGCCATGACGGGCATCGAAACCCGCGCCACCGTCCTTGGCCACATCCAGCGCGGCGGCGTGCCGACGGCGTTCGACCGCGTCCTCGCCACCCGTCTGGGCATGGCGGCGATCGACTCGGTCGTGGAGAGGCGATGGGGCACCATGGTTTCGCTCAACGGCACCGACATCGTCCACGTGGGCTTCGACGCCGCCCTTGGCAACCTGAAGGCCGTCCCGCAGCACCGCTACGACGAGGCCGCGGTCCTCTTCGGCTGAGACGCGTCCGGCTGGACCGGCCGCTCGACAGACCGCCCGCGCCGCGGGCGGCGCGGTGGGTAGGGTTGAGTCATGAGTCTTGAGCCCGGTTCCGCTGACATCATCCAGCTCGCGTGGGCGCGCCACCTGGGATTCGACGACGCCGACTTCGCCGCTGCCGCCGGCGAACGCCTCACCCGGGCGGATGAGTCCCGCCGCACGGTGGATTTCGTCCGCCTGTTCGGCAACTCCGCCCTGGTGGGCCCGCAGTGGGCGCTGGACGCCGCCGTCGGGCTGCCCGACGAGGAACTCGCTCAGCATGTCACTCTCCTGACCATCACCCGGAAGCACGGCGGTCACGGACTCGGCGCGGCGGCGCTCTTCTTCGCGGACGATCTGCCCCTGCAGCAGCCCTCGGAGGAGCTGACCGTCTCGCACGGCAACCCGGAAGCGATCGAGCTGGAAGCGGCCTGTCCGCCGGATGACGTCAACGAAGTGGGCCTCTCGGACCTGGCGCACCGGTTCACCATTCTGCATCTGGAGGACGGCCGGCGGACCCCCGTCGCGTGTGGCGCGTACACCGAGTGGGAAGGCATCCTGGCGCACATGGGGGTGCTGGTCGCTCCGGAGTGGCGCCGCCGGGGCCTGGGCTCGCTGGCGGCCTCGATCGCCGCCCATGAGGCGCTCACCTCCGGCCTGACCCTCCAGTGGCGCTCCGATGTCAGCAACAAGGGGTCCCTCGCCATCGCCCGGAGCCTGGGCTTCGCCGCCGGCGGCATCCAGACCAGCGTGCTGCTGGGCTGATTCGGATGCCGGGCGCATCAACGCGGCTTGGCCTGCCCACCCGCTGAGGCAGCCTGGGCCGGGGCGGCCGGGGCGGGCCCCAGGTTCTGCACCGGCTGCGGTTTGGCGAAGAACAGGGCCACCGCGGCGCCGAGCAGGATGACCGCCGCCGGGAGCAGGATGGACTGGCCCATCGCCGTCGAGAAGCCCTCGTGCAGGGCCTCGGGCAGAGTGCCGCCGGATGACATCTGGCTGGCCTCCCCGGAGCCTCCCGGAACTGCCGGCAGTTCGGCCGCGAGCCTGGCCTGGATCAGGACCGCGATGGCGGCGCTGCCCAGCACGGCGCCGATCTGGCGGGTCGTGTTGTAGACGCCCGCTCCCGCTCCCGCCTGCCGGGGCGGCAGGTTCCGGGTGGCGGTGGTACTCAGGGGTGCCCAGATGCCGGCGATGGCGAAGCCGAGCACGGCGCTGGGCAGCAGGAACAGCCAGACCGGCGTGTCCGGGTGCATCAGGGCGGCGTTCCAGAACAGCGCCACGGACATCAGGACCAGGCCGGACGCCGTGATGTACTTCGGGTTGACGCGGTCGATGATCCTGCCGACGACGGGGGCCAGTCCGCCGGAGATGACGGCCATCGGCACCATCATCAGCGCGGACTGGGTCGGAGTCAGGCCGCGGACGAGCTGGTAGTAGAAGATCAGCGGCAGGCTGAAGGCGGTCACCGTGAAGCCGACCGTGGTGATGCCGATGTTCGCGAGGGAGAAGTTGCGGTCCCGGAAGAGGGATAGCGGAAGCAGCGGCTCGCCCTTGTTGTACCGCTGCCACACCACGAACCCGGTCAGAACCACGACCCCGGCGATCATGAGGCCCCAGACGGTGAGAGGTCCGGCGATGGTCCCCCAGTTGTAGGTCTCGCCCTCCTGGATGCCGAAGACCAGCAGGAAAAGCCCGACCGCGCTGAGCAGCACCCCGGGGATGTCGAACTTGTGCGGGTGCGTGCTCAGGGCCGGCACGAAGCGCCACGCGAGGATGAAGCCGGCGATGCCTACCGGGACGTTGATGAAGAAGATCCATTCCCAGCCGAGCCCGTCGACCAGGACGCCGCCGAGGATCGGGCCCACGAGGGTGGCGACACCGGCCGTGGCGCCCCAGATGCCCATCGCGGCGCCGCGGCGGTCCGGCGGGAAGATCCGCGTGATGACGGCCATGGTCTGCGGGGTCATCATTGCCGCGCCGAAACCCTGAAGGACCCGCGCCACGATCAGTGTCTGGACGTCGCCCGAGAGCCCGCACCAGAGCGAGGCCAGGGTGAACACCACCAGCCCGCCCAGGTAGAGCTTTTTCGGGCCGAAGCGGTCGCCCAGCCGGCCGGTGATCAGCAGCGGTACGGCGTACGCCAGCAGATAGGCGCTGGTCACCCAGATCACCGAGTTGATGTCGGCGTTGAGACCCTCCATGATCCGGGGGTTGGCCACCGACACAATGGTGGTGTCGATCAGGATCATGAAGAAGCCGATCACCAGGGACCAGAGTGCCGGCCACGGCCTGGCTACGTTTTCCATGGGGTTCCTTAGGGTGCTGGTGCGCTTGGCTGGTCAGGTTGGAGAGGCGGCCGGCCCGGATGCGAAAGGCGGCTACCAGGGCAGCTGGCCGCTGCCGAGCTGCTCCTGGAGGCTACGGATCCAGCCGATCTCGGCGTTGAGCATGGTTTGTTGGTACTGCATGTCGATCCAGTACTTGCGGTCGAGGCCTCTTCCCCGCACCCGCTCCTCCGCGTCGAAAAGGAGTTTCAACTGCCCCTCCAGCTCGTTGAGGCGCTGGTCGAGCAGGTCGATCACGACGCCGGCCGGCAGGTTGTACGCCTCCGAGACGGCCAGCGGGAAGGCGGGGTACTCGTTGACGGGCGTGGCGAGCATGCCCTGGAGCCGTTCGGTCAGGGCTTCCCGTCCTGCAGCGGAGATCGCATAGGTGGTGCGTTCGGGACGGTTGCCCTCCCGGTCCGTTCCGGTGGCTGCGACCAGCCCCTGCTCCTCCAGCCGGCCGACGGCGTGGTTGAGCGTTCCCGGGCGGACCTTCACGAGCCGGTCTTCATGCCGGGCCATCAGGAGCTGGTACATCTCGTAGGGATGCATCGGCCGTTCAGCCAGCAGGGAGAGCACGGCGATGCCGAGGGGGGTCAGGGGCGCGGCTCCGGCCATGGTGCGGTTTCCGGCAGATTCAGCCGAGCAGGGCGAGCAGGTCCGCGCGGGCGAACATCTGCGCCGCGGCCCGGGCGGACGGCGTGCCCGCGTCGGGGTCGGCACCGGCCGCCACGAGCGCCTGCACGACGTCGGCGTACCCCTTGAAGACCGCCCCCGCGAGCGGCGTCTGGCCGCGGTCATTGGCGGCATTGGCGTCGCCGCCGTGCTGCAGGATCAGCCGCACGGCGTCGGCGTGGCCGTGGTAGGCCGCAAGCATCAGCAGCGAATCCCCCGCGGCGTTGGTCAGGCCGGCCGGCGCCCCCGCGGCCAGGTAGCTGCCGAGCAGCGCGGCGTTCCCTTCCCGCGCCGCATCGAAGAGCGCGTGGGCCAGGGCGAGCGTCTCGTCGTCAGGTGCGGCGCTTCCGGTGGTCATCGTGTCCCCCTCAGGAATCCGGTCTGCCGTCCCACGACCTGGCCGGCGTCGGGAGCCACAATGACTTCCTGCGCCGCGGTGTAGGGCTCGTCCCCGTCAAGGACGGTCAGGACCGCGTCCGGGGCAACGGACCGTTTGATGACGGCGAGGGCCACCGGACCCATCTCGTAGTGCTGTGCCACGGACGTCACCGTCCCGACTTTGCGGTCACCGGCACGGACCTCGCTGCCCACGGCGGGCAGGGTGTGCTGCGAGCCGTCGAGCTGCAGGAACACGAGCCGGCGCGGCGGGTGGCCCAGGTTGTGGACGCGGGCCACGGTTTCCTGGCCCTTGTAGCATCCCTTGGCCAGGTGGACTGCGGTGCGCAGCAGGTCCAGCTCGTGCGGGATGGTCTTGTCGTCGGTCTCGGCGCCCCAGCGGGGCCGCCACGCCGCGATCCGCAGCGCCTCGGCGGCCCAGATACCGGCCAGGGGCCACTCGGCCACCGTGGTTTCGAGCTCGGCGGCGGGGACAAGGTATTCAAACCACGGCCGTTCCAGGCCCGGGTGGGAATCCTCGCCCACGACTGCGTAGGAGTAGCCGCCGGCGCCGACGTGCGGCCAGGGGTCTTCCCAGGCCTGCAGCGCGGACCACTCAGGGATCCGCCGGGTGGAGCCCAGCACGGCCCAGTCCGCCGACACATCGGCGATCTCGACCCGGAGCATGAACTTCATCCGGTTCAGCCATTCCGCGAGGGGTCCGGCCTCGGCGGCTTCGACGATCAGCCAGGTGGTCCCGCCGTCGTCCACCACCCGGGCGTCGAATTCGATCCTGCCCTGCACGCTGAGCAGGAGCAGTTCGGTCGACTGGCCGGGCGCCAGGTCCGTGAGCTGCTGGGAGGAAAGCGTATTGAGCCAGCTCAGCCGGTCCGGCCCGCTGACCGTGACCACCCCGCGGTGGGAGAGGTCGACGACGGCGCTGCCGGCGGCCAGCGCCCGCTGCTCCCGCAGCGGCTCGCCGTAGTGGGACGCGACGCCGGCATCGGCGCCGCCGGCTTCGACCGCGCCCGGGCGCGACAACAAGGGGCTCGTGGTAGTCATATCTAGTAGAAGTCCTCAGGGCCTAGCGGTATTCCGGATTTTCGAAGTCGAAGCGTGTGCCGGCCGTCCAGGCTTCGGGCAGATTGCCGTAGGCGGGAATGCCGCCGGCGTCCTTGAGGATCCGGGCCAGGTGCAGCAGATTCCACGTCATGAACGTGGTGTTGCGGTTGGTGAAGTCGCTCTCCGGGCCTCCGGAGCCTTCGTCGAGGTAGCTCGGGCCTGGTCCGACCGGGCCGATCCAGCCGGCGTCGGCCTGCGGCGGGATCGTGAAGCCGATGTGTTGAAGGCTGTAAAGGACATTCGAGGAGCAGTGCTTGATGCCGTCCTCGTTGCCGGTGATCAGGCAGCCACCGGCCTTGGGATAAAAGGCCCACTGGCCCTTCTCGTTCAGCTGCCCCGAGTGCGCGTAGAGCCGCTCGATCAGCTTCTTGGTCTGCGAGGAATTATCGCCCAGCCAGATCGGTCCCGCCACGACGACGATGTCCGCCTCCTGGACGGCGGGATAGAGTTCAGGCCACTCATCGCTCTGCCAGCCGTACTGCCGCATGTCCGGATAGACGCCGCTGGCGATGTCATGGTCCACCGTCCGGATCACCCGGGTGCTGACGCCCTGCTTCTCCATGATGCGGCGGCTGACGTCGATCAGCCCCTGGGTGTTGGACGTCTCGGGCGACTTCTTGAGCGTCCCGTTGAAGAACACAGCTTTCAGGTCGTTGTAGCTCTGCTTCTCCCCGGGCGTGGCTGCTGCTTCAGGCACTGCGCGGCTCCCTGTGTTCGCTGTGGACAACGGAAAATCAGTGAGCCCTCGCGCTCGGCCCGGACGAGCTGTCAGCTGACTTTGGCGAGGATGGCGGAGGCATGGGCCTCCAGCCCGCCGCCCGGCGTCGAACCCTTGCCGGTCGCCACATCCCAGCGCCACAGCAGCTGGCCGTCCACGAGTCCGAAGATCCGGGTGGCGGCAGTGTATTCCTTGGAGTGGCTCCCGCGCATCACCATGTCGGTGCTCAGCTGGATCTGGGGTCCCTTGATCTGGCCGTAGTACAGCTCGGAGATCCCGCCGGGGTGGGCAACGGAGACAGCGATGTCGAAGCCGCCGTCGCTGTTGCGCAGCGCCTCGACCTCATCGGCGCTTTTGAGCACCGGGACGATGTCGCCTGGAATCAGGCCCGGCCCGCTGTCTTCTTCGCGCTGCTTGCGCTCGAGGGCCCAGAATCCGGTTTCGACCGTCAGCGGACGCAGCTTGGTGCCCTCATCATCGGTCAGCCAGCTCTCGGCGCGGTACTGCAGGTACGGCAGGCCGTTGTGGGTGAAGGAGACGTGCTGCAGGAAGTGCTCGGAACTCTCGTCCCCGGCGCCCAGGCGGCCGGCACCCTCCCACTCCCCAATGAGCCAGGAAAGCGGCACGATTTCGGGCGTCAGATCTGTAGGTATTTCAATCGGCACAGCAACTACCTCTGGAAACTACGTGTTCTGGACGGATATCTACTTCGGGCTGGTTACTTCTGGCCCTTGAAGAGGCGGTAGACCACAAAGCCGGCGAACCAGGCCATGGCAAGGCTGGCGATGCCAAGCAGAACAAGGAAGAAGATCTCAAATGCAAGTACGGACATGATGCCATCCTAACGCGTTAGTAGATGAGTAGTTTGTCTATGAAGTAAGCCAACGAACCGACGGCCGAGACCGGGGCCAGGCCCATGCCCAGGGCCGCCGGGAAGTCCAGGGATTCGCCGCGGAGGACCACCAGCCGGCGGAAACTCACCAGCACGGATCCCACGACGACGCCAACGAGCGCCGCCGGCAATACGGCGATGTCGGAGAAAACCAGCCCGGCGAGCGGGCCGGCCAGCCCGGCACCGATAATACCCAACGGCGCGACCACCCGGTCCGGCCACCGGATGAGGCCCGCCAGAAGGGCCATTGCGGCGCTGATGCCCGCGACCAGCACCATCTCCCGGACCCCGTTGAAGCGGGAGCCGGCGATCCACCCTGCTCCGAGACAGGCCAGCATCACACCCGCGCAGGAGCCGAGCGTCGACTCCAGGCGCTGGGCCTGGCCGGTGCCCCGGAGCAGTTGCATGACGAAGATGGCCATCACCCCGGCGGCGATGAAGGACGGGGTCCAGTCCAGGAAACCCGGGGCGGGAAGATAGGTGGCCGCGATGGCGGATCCCACCCCGGGCAGGCCGATCAGGGCGGCCAGTGTCCTCCTGGCCGGGATCCCCAGGAAATGCGGCCAGCCGATTCCGATGCCGAGGGCCGTGAGGCATGCGACGGCGAGCAGGGCCGCCGGCGAGGAGTAGGCGCCCGCGATGACTGCGGCGAGACCGGCCAGGCCGATGATTCCTATGCTCCACGCCGTCACTGCATACCCGCCATCAAGCTGTACCTTCGTTCACTGCGGACCCCGATTGGACCTGATCGCCTTCATCAGGACTGCAGGCCCTGACGGCTCAATCCTGCCTCATGAGAACGTTTTATGTCGCAAAAGGACCCGCCCCGGGTGACGGGAGCATGTCTGGGAAGGGTCGCTTGGGTATACTCAATCTCAGCTACAGACGCCCAACGATGCGCGGACACCCCTTGGAGGAATCATGTCGCACATCCTGCTCCTGACGAACAGCACCGGCTCGTCGGTGGACGTCCTGCCTGCGTTGGAACTGCTGAACCACCGCGTGCACATCCTGCCCGCGGAACCCACCGCCCTGCTGGACACTGACCCCTGCGACATTGTCCTGCTGGACGCCCGCAAGGACCTCGTTGGCGCCCGCTCCCTGACCCAGCTGCTCAAGGCCACGGGCCTGAGCGCGCCGTTGATGCTGATCCTGACGGAGGGCGGGATGGCCGCCGTGTCTTCGGCCTGGGCCGTAGACGACATCGTGCTCGAGTCCGCCGGACCGGCCGAAGTGGAAGCCCGCATCCGGCTCGGGGTCGCCCGGGCCGTGCCGGACCAGGACGATGCCCCGGCGGAGATCCGGGCCGCCGGCGTCGTCATCGATGAGGCCAGCTACACGGCCCGCGTTAACGGCGCGGCACTGAACCTGACCTTCAAGGAATTTGAACTGCTCAAGTACCTCGCCCAGCATCCCGGCCGCGTCTTCACACGGCAGCAGCTGCTGACCGAAGTATGGGGCTACGACTACTACGGCGGCACCCGCACGGTGGACGTCCATGTCCGGCGTTTGCGGGCCAAGCTCGGCGCCGACCACGAGAACCTCATCAGCACCGTGCGCAACGTCGGCTACCGCCTGACCCTGGTCCGCCACCCCGATGAGGAACTGAGCGAGGCCTAGCCACCGCCCGGACCTCCCCGGGACCTTACGCCAGGCCCAAAGAAGCCCCGGACTCAGGAGTCCGGGGCTTCTTTTGAGTGGAGGACATACGGGTCGAACGTATCGAGGCCACCCCAGTGGTGGATCCCCCTCACATCCTGCTCAATTGGAAGCCAACCGCCGGATGAGTTAACGACTATACGTAACGGTCCGGGCAGCGCCAAATCGGCGCCGCGGGGGCGCCAGCGTATAGCCTTGCTCCATGAGCCCTGTGCATCCGGAAAACTGGCCCGTACTCGTCGCCAAAGGGGCTGCGGAGGAGCAGCTGCTGAAGGACGTCAAAGCCCTCGTGGCCGCGGCGGAGGAATCCGACGGCAATCCGCCGCTGTCCGAACAGACCCTCGTGACGCTCAGTGCCGCCGGCACGGCCGCCGACACGGTCGCGACCGCGGGCGCGACCGCCGGTACGAACACGGTGCTGACGCTCGCCCTCTACAGCCCTGAAGAAAAAACCGATCCGGCAACCGGCCAGGACCTTGCAGGCTTCGCCGTCGTCGTCGAGGAGCCGGACGGCAACGGGGTGCTGGAAGTCGCCGTCCACCCGAGCTACCGCAACCAGGGTGTGGCGGACCGGCTCGTGGGGGAGCTCCGGGCTACCCGGGGCTTTGCCGGACTCAAGGCCTGGTCCCACGGCAACCATGAAGCGGCCGCAGAGCTGGCGGCACGCTACGGCTACCGCCCGGTGCGGGAGCTGTGGAAAATGCGGCTCGCGACATCGGCCGCGCAGCTGCCGGACGCCGCCCTGCCCGACGCCGCACTTCCGGGCGGCGCCACGCTCCGGGCCTTCGTGCCGGGCCAGGACGAGGAGGCCTGGCTGGCCGCGAACCGGGCGGCGTTCGCGCACCACCCGGAGCAGGGGAACATGACGCGCGCGGACCTCGACGCCCGGATGGGCGAGCCATGGTTCGACCCGGCCGGTTTTCTCCTTGCCGTGGACCCCGGGGGCAGGCTGCTCGGCTTCCACTGGACCAAGGTGCATCCCCGCCACGGCGGGCACCCCGCGATCGGCGAGGTCTACGCCGTGGGCGTCACCCCGGAGGCGCAGGGCACCGGGCTGGGCAAGGCACTCACGATCGCCGGCATCAAGCACCTGCAGCGGCAGGGACTGCACGCCGTCATGCTCTATGTGGACGCGGACAACATCCCGGCCGTCGCGCTCTACCGGCAACTGGGCTTCACCCGCTGGGACATGGACGTCATGTATGCGCCGGTGGACGAAACGGTTGTCCGGCCGGAGCCGCAGCCGTTAATCAAGTCGGCGGACATGCGGCCGGCCGGCTCCGAAATCTGAGCTCGCCGGAATGCTATTGCTTGTAAGGTTGAAGCTAAATCGCGCCAGCAATAGGAGAGACCATGCAACGGGAATCTGCCCGGACCGCCACGTCTGAAACCGCTAAGTCGGAAAAAAGTGTGCGTCCCGTGCGTGCCCGCTTCGGTTCCTCCGAGGTGCCGGCCTCGCGCGCCACGCAGGACCGGATCGACATTCCCGAATTCGCTCCCAACCTGGAACCGGAAGGGGACATCAGCCCTGACCGCTTCCTGGACCGCGAACTGAGCTGGCTGGCCTTTAACGCCCGCGTCCTGGAACTGGCCGAAGACCCCAACCTGTACCTGCTGGAGCGGGTCGGCTTCCTGTCCATCTTTGCTTCGAACCTGGACGAGTTCTTCATGGTGCGCGTCGCCGGACTCAAACGCCGGATCGCCACCGGGCTCGCCGTACCCTCCCCCGCGGGACTGAGCCCCATGCAGGTGTTGGAGCAGATCGGTGAAGCCGCGCACCGGCTGCAGCAGCGCCACGCCCAGGTCTACGCGGAACAGATCCGCCCCGCCCTCGCTTACGAACACATCCACCTCATGCACTGGGACGAGCTGGACTCCCAGGCCCAGGACCAGCTGAGCGCCATGTTCGCCGAAAAGGTCTTCCCGATCCTGACGCCGCTGGCCGTGGACCCGGCCCACCCGTTCCCCTACATCTCCGGGCTTTCGCTCAACCTGGCCGTGGTGGTCCGCAACCCGGTCAGCGACAAGGAACTCTTCGCCCGCGTCAAGGTCCCGGACCAGCTGCCCCGGCTGATCTCGATCGATGGTCCCCGCGCCGGTTCCGTTCCCGGGCGGGTGGCGCGTTTCATTGCCCTCGAGGAAGTCATCGCCGTCCACCTGGACCAGCTCTTCGCCGGCATGGAGGTGCTGGAGCACCACATCTTCCGGGTCACCCGCAACGAGGACGTCGAAGTGGAGGAGGACGACGCCGAGAACCTCCTGCAGGCGCTGGAGAAGGAACTCCTGCGGCGCCGTTTCGGCCCGCCCGTCCGGCTCGAGGTCGCCAATGACATTAACCCGAACATCCGGGCCCTGCTGATCCGTGAACTCGGCGTAGAGGAATCCGAGGTCTATTCCGTTCCGGCCCCGCTGGATCTCCGCGGCCTCTCCGTCATCGCCGGAATCGACCGCGCGGACCTGCGCTACCCGAAGCACGTCCCGCACACCTCCCGGTACCTCAACGAATCGGAGACCTCCAAGGCCGCCAACGTCTTCGCGGCCATGCGCCGGCGGGACATCCTCCTGCACCACCCTTACGATTCCTTCTCGACGTCGGTCCAGGCGTTCCTGGAGCAGGCCGCCTCGGACCCGAAAGTCCAGGCAATCAAACAGACGCTCTACCGCACCTCCGGCGACTCCCCCATCGTCGATGCGCTGATCGACGCCGCCGAAGCCGGCAAGCAGGTCCTTGCCCTCGTGGAAATCAAGGCCCGGTTCGATGAACAGGCCAACATCTCCTGGGCCAGGAAACTGGAACAGGCCGGCGTCCACGTGGTCTACGGCATCGTGGGCCTCAAGACGCACTGCAAGCTGTCCCTGGTGGTGCGCCAGGAAGTGGACGGCCTCCGCCGCTACTGCCACATCGGCACCGGCAACTACCACCCGCGCACAGCCCGCTATTACGAGGACCTGGGCCTGCTGACGGCCAACGAGCAGGTCGGCGAAGACCTCTCCAAGCTCTTCAACCAGCTCTCCGGCTACGCGCCCAAGTCCACGTTCAAGCGGCTCCTGGTGGCACCGCGTTCGGTCCGGTCCGGGCTCATCGACCGGATCGAAGCCGAAATCCGCAACGCCAGGGCAGGCCTGCCGGCGCGTGTCCAGATCAAGGTCAACTCGATGGTGGATGAGGCCGTCATCGATTCCCTGTACCGGGCCTCCCAGGCCGGCGTCCCGGTGGACGTCATTGTCCGCGGCATCTGCTCGCTGCGACCGGGGGTCCCCGGCCTCAGCGAGAACATCACGGTCCGTTCCATCCTGGGCCGCTTCCTCGAGCACTCCCGCGTCTTCGCCTTCGCCAACGCCGGCGATCCCGTGGTCTACATCGGTTCGGCCGACATGATGCACCGCAACCTGGACCGCCGGGTGGAGGCCCTCGTCCAGCTCACCAGCGGAGACGACACTTCCTATGTCCTGGGCATGCTCCGCCGCTACATGGATCCGGAGACTGCCAGCTGGCACCTGGACAGTTCGGGCGAGTGGAAGCGCCACCATGTCACCGAGGACGGGCACAGCCTGGAGGACGTGCAGTCCTGGCTGCTTGCGTCCCGGTCGCGGCAGCGCTCGGCTGGCCTTCGGTAGGGGCTTTGGCGTTGAGTAGCGATGCACTGGTTGCAGACCAGACGGACCACCCGGGCGAAGCGATTGCGGTCACCGCGGCCGGCGCCATCCCCTGGCGGCTCAATTCGGCGAACAAGGACGAGCTGGAAGTCCTGCTGATCCACCGTCCGCGGTATGACGACTGGTCCTGGCCCAAAGGCAAGATCGATCCCGGTGAGACGGTGCCGGAGTGCGCCGCCCGCGAGGTGGAGGAGGAGATCGGGCTCAACGCCCCGCTGGGCATCCCGCTTCCTCCCATCCACTACCACGTGCCCGCCGGTTTGAAGGTGGTCCACTACTGGGCCGTCGACGTCGACGGCGCCAGGCTCGTGCCCGACGGCAAGGAAGTGGACAGCGTGATGTGGTGTTCGCCGGAGAAGGCCGCCGGCCTGCTGAGCAATCCCAGCGATGTCGGCCCGCTCGAGCATCTGGCGGCGGCCCATGACCGCGGCGAGCTGGACACATGGCCGTTGCTGATCGTGCGCCATGCGAAGGCCAAGCCCCGCTCCTCCTGGACCAAGGCCGAGGGGGACCGCCCGCTGGCTGCGACGGGCATGCGGCAGGCCCAGGCGGTGGGGCGGCTCCTGCGGGCGTGGAAACCCGCACGGATCGTCTCGAGCCCCTGGCTGCGGTGCGTGGCCACCATCGCACCGTACGCCAAGGCCTCGGAGGCCAAGGTGAAACTCAATGAGGCGCTCACCGAGCACCGGCACGGCCGCAACCCGCGCAAGACGGCCGCCGTCGTCGCCGCCCTGTTCGACAAGCAGCGGGCAGTGGCCCTGTGCACGCACCGCCCGGCGCTGCCGACCGTCTTCAAGCAGCTCGAAAAGCACATGAGCTCGCGCCTGAAGGCCAAGCTGCCCTCCGCGGATCCCTTCCTGGCCCCGGGCGAGATCATCGTGTGCCATGTGGCGCACGGCAGCAAGAACAAGGTGGTGGCCGTGGAACGGTTCCGGCCCTTCGACGACTGAGGTGCCCGGCCCTCCCGGCCCAGTCAGTAGACTGGGACGGTGAGCATTCCAACGCCTTATGAAGACCTGCTGCGCGATGTCCTGGAACACGGCACCCACAAATCGGACCGCACCGGGACCGGCACGCTCAGCGTGTTCGGCCGCCAGCTGCGCTTCGACCTGAGCAAGGGCTTCCCGCTGATCACCACCAAACGCGTGCATTTCAAGTCCGTGGCCGTGGAGCTGCTCTGGTTCCTGCGCGGGGACACGAACGTGAAATGGATGCAGGACCAGGGCGTCACGATCTGGAACGAATGGGCCGACGCCGACGGCGAACTCGGCCCCGTCTACGGCGTCCAGTGGCGCTCCTGGCCCACCCCCGACGGCGGGCACATCGACCAGATCGCCGAACTCATAGAGAACCTGAAGTCCAACCCGGACTCACGGCGCCACATCGTCTCGGCCTGGAACGTGGCCGAGCTCGCGGACATGGCCCTGCCGCCGTGCCATGCCTTCTTCCAGTTCTATGTGGCCGACGGAAAACTCTCCTGCCAGCTCTACCAGCGCTCGGCGGACACCTTCCTGGGCGTGCCGTTCAACATCGCCTCCTACGCCCTGCTGACCTGCATGATCGCCCAGCAGGTCGGTCTGGAACCCGGCGAGTTCGTCTGGACCGGCGGCGATGTCCACATCTACGACAACCACATGGACCAGGTCCTCAAGCAGCTGGCCCGGGAGCCCTACGACTACCCGCAGCTTAAGATCACCCGCAAGCCGGACTCCATTTTCGATTACACCCTCGATGACTTCGAAGTGGTCGGATACCAGCACCACCCGACGATTAAGGCCCCGATAGCCGTATGAGCAACGAAGCCAGCCACGACGCGCAGCCCGCCGACTTCACCGAGGAACTCGCCGCCTCCCTCAGCGGACTCGGCGTCGTGTGGGCCCAGACAAGTGCCGGAGCCATCGGCAAGGACGGCGGCATGCCATGGCACCTGCCGGAGGATCTCAGGCACTTCAGCCGGCTCACCAATGGCCACCCTGTGATCATGGGCCGCAAGACCTGGGAATCCTTCCCCGACAAGTTCCGCCCGCTGCCCGGCCGGACCAACCTCGTCATCACCCGGCAGGACGGCTGGGGCGGCACGCCCCAGGCTGACGGCGCCCTCGCCGTCAGGTCCCTCGACGACGCCCTGCTGGAGTCCCAGTTTGCCCCCGGCCACGAGATGGTCTGGATCATCGGCGGCGGGGAGACCTTCGCGCAGTCGATGGACCTTGCCGACGTCGCCGTCATCACCACCATCGACACCAGCGCGGAGGGCGACACGTTCGCCCCCGAACTCGGCTACGACTGGACCGCCGGCGCGTCCCTGCCCGCCGACGGCTGGCTGACCGCGGAGAACGGCACCCGCTACCGGATCACCCTGTGGCGCCGGACGGAGGCCTAGGAATGCTGAAGAAACCCGAAACCCTCTTTGTCCTCGGCTACATGCTCCTGCCGCTGCTGGCCCTGCTCTCCGCCATCGTGGGGCTGACCATGATCCTGGGCGGCAACAAGATCGTCGGCGCGGTCGTGCTCGTCGTTGTCACCCAGTTCTTCGCCTTCGGGGCGGTCTATGCCCTCCGGAAGCGCAAGCACGCCCTGCTCACGGAGCATGACCGCGAATAGCGGTTCCGTCGCCGGGAACGGCCCGGCGTGACGTAACCGACTGCGCGCACCCGCCGTCGAAGTCTAAACTGGACGAATGACTACAGCAGCTACTCCGTCCGTCGGCCTGATCGGTTGGCGGGGCATGGTCGGTTCCGTCCTGATGCAGCGCATGCAGGACGAGGGCGACTTCGCCAACATCAACCCGGTATTTTTCTCCACCTCGAACGCCGGTGGTGCCGCGCCCACGTTCGCGGGTTCTGCCGGCGGCGATGCGGGCAAGCTCGAGGACGCGTTCGACGTCGAGACGCTGGCGAAGCTGCCGATCATCGTCACCGCCCAGGGCGGGGACTACACCAAGCAGGTCCACGGGGAGCTGCGCAGCCGCGGCTGGGACGGCCTCTGGATTGACGCCGCCTCGACGCTGCGCATGAACGACGATTCGATCATTGTCCTGGACCCCATCAACCGGGATGTCATCGACAAGGGCCTGGTCAACGGCACCAAGGATTACATCGGCGGAAACTGCACCGTCTCCTGCATGCTCATGGGCCTCGGGGGCCTCTTCAAGAACGGCCTCGTCGAGTGGGGCACCTCCATGACCTACCAGGCGGCATCCGGCGGCGGCGCCCGGCACATGCGTGAACTGCTGAGCCAGTTCGGCACACTCAACGCCGAGGTCAGCACCGATCTGGAGGATCCCGCGTCGGCCATCCTCGAGATCGACCGCAAGGTCCTCGCCCACCAGCGCACGTCCATCGACGCCAGCCAGTTCGGCGTCCCGCTGGCCGGCTCGCTGATCCCGTGGATCGACGCGGACCTCGGCAACGGCCAGTCCAAGGAAGAGTGGAAGGCCGGGGTCGAGACCAACAAGATCCTGGGCACCTCCGGCGACGACCGCATCATCATGGACGGCCTGTGCATCAGGATCGGTGCCATGCGCTCCCACTCCCAGGCGCTCACGCTCAAGCTCCGCGAGGACCTCTCCGTCGCCGAGATCGAGAAGCTCCTGGACGCCGACAACGAGTGGGCCAAGGTGGTTCCCAACACCAAGGAGGCGTCGATGGCCGAACTGACCCCCGTGGCGGCCTCCGGCACCCTCGACATCCCGGTAGGCAGGATCCGCAAGCTCGAGATGGGTCCGCAGTACATCAGTGCGTTTACGGTCGGCGACCAGCTGCTGTGGGGTGCCGCCGAGCCGCTGCGCCGCATGCTCAACATCGCCACCGGAAACCTTTAGGGCGTCAAACCCCGAGGAACCTCCGGTATTTCGCGGCCTGCAGCTCAAAGGATCTTTGGGCGGCAGGCCGCAGTCCGTTAACGCTGTCGAACGGCTCGGGAACGACGGCGGCGCCCCGTCCGGCTACCGGGCCCGTCCAGGTCCCGACCACCTGCCCGCCGGCCACAATCGTCTTCCGGAACACGCCGTTGCCGCCCGGCACGATCTTGTTGGCGTGCTCCGGCGGCAACACCAGCGACCGGTCGGTGTAGCCCAGCAGGAACTCATCGAAGCCAGGCAGCGCGAGCACGGAGCGTGCACCGGGGACGACGCCGCCGTCGAGCAGGGCCGCGGTCTCCGGAGACAGCCAGTAGCTGGCGCCCTCGAACTCCAACTCCACCAGCTGGCCCTTGACCTCGGCCAGTGCCATCCGGACCTCAGTGAGGGGGATCCCGGCCCACCACGAAAAGTCACGCTCCGTGGCGGGGCCGTGGCTGCGCAGATACCGCAGCAGCCACTCGGCGATGCCCTCTGCGCGGTCCAGGCTCCGCGACGTTTTGATCCAGTCGGCAAAGGCGACCACCAGCTGCTGGTTGCCGGCCAGCGGGCCCTGCACCAGCCATCCCCGCTGGCACAGGATCCCCAGCAGGTGGATGCCCCGCTGGCCGGCCGTGGACTGGCCAGCCCGTTCGAAGGCCTCGAACAGCTCCGCCCGGCTTGCGGCTCTGCCGCCGGAGACCAGCTGCAGCCCGGCTTCAGTGGCAGCGTCGACGTCCGCCGCAGAAATTCCGAGCTCCCGGTGGCGTGCTGCCATGCCCCGGATCAGGCGGTCGGCGGTGATGTCCAGGATCCATCTCAAGTCCTCGGGAGCCAGCAGGTGCAGGGTGCCGCGCATCGGCCAAGACCGCACAATCCCACCCCGGTCCAGCGCGTCCCGGACATCGCCCACGCGGGATCCGGGCACCCGCTGCCCGACCGCCCAGAGGGCGGCCTGCAGGTCCTGGGCCTGCATTGCGGTCATCCACCGGACTGCCCCGGCCACACCCCGGGCCGGTTCCGTGAGTTCCTGGGAGGCCAGCCGGAGCCGGCCCATGGTTCCGCGGCTGAGCCGGGCGCGCACCACTGCTGTCATGGAATTATCGTAGGGCCACGGCCTCCGCCCCGGCCGTTCCCAGCCGCCTTCCAGCAGGACTGCCTACCCTTGATGGATGACGATGAGTGAGATGTGGCCGCAGTTGCGGCCCCTGTGCCGGCGGCTCGCCCTGCTGGGGTGGGCATCCAGCGCGGCCGGAATGGCTGCCGGACTGGCCGTCGCGATTGCCAGTGGGACCCGCCTCTCCCCTACGATGAGCAGCATGCAGCTGACGGCCGCCGTGTGTACGGCCGTCTCCGTGACCGCTTTCGTCACCGCGGCCGCGCTGCAGCCACGGATCGCAGCGGCGCCCCCGGGGGACGCCGGGCTGCGGCTTGAGTCCGGGCCGGAGCTTCCCGCCACGATCCAAAGCCTGCTGCTGGGTTCCCTGGCCCTGCTCGCCGGGGCCGTCGCCTTTGCCTGCGCCGGCCTGGTGCTCCGGGGCGGCCCCAGCGCCCAGTCCGTGGCGTTCTGCCAGGTCTTCCTGTTGGGCGCCGCGGCGTCCGGTTTCACGTTCATGTTGTTCAGCAGGGTTTCCGCGGGCGGCCGCCGGAACTGAGCCCCGGCCCGGATCGCGTACTGAAACGCCGGCTCTAGAGCTCCACGCCGATCAGCAGCGGTTCCGGGTGCAGTTCAATACCGAAGCGTTCGACGACGCCGCGCCTCACCTCGCGGGCGATCGCCAGCATGTCCTCGGTCCGCGCGCCACCGCGGTTGGTGATGGCCAGCGTGTGCTTGGTGGACAGCGACGCCCGGCCGCCGGAGAGGCTGTCCTGCCCGAGGCCGAAGCCCTTGGCGTAGCCTGCCTGATCGATCAGCCAGGCCGCCGAGAGCTTGGTCAGTCCGTCCTGCCCGCCCGGGTAGCGCGGGGCGTCCCCGGGGAGTGTTGCGGCCGCGTCGGCAGGCACGATGGGGTTCGTGAAGAACGAACCGGTGGAATAGGTGTCCCGGTCGGCAGGGTCCCAGACCATGCCCTTGGAGGCCCGGAGCCGGATCACCTCGCGCCGGACGTCGTTTGAGTATGCCCTGCTGCCCGCCTCGACGCCGAGGGCCCTGGCCAGCTCGGCGTAGCGGATGGGGGCGCTCATCCGGCCCAGTGGAAGCTGGAATTCGACCGTGAGGACCACATAGCGCGGGGAGCCGTTGACGGTGGTCTGCTTCAGGATGGAATCCCGGTAAGCGAACGTCAGTTCGGAGTTGGTGAAGGTCCGGACGGCGTTGCGTTCCCGGTCCCAGGTGCGGACGGCGGCGATGGTCTGGGAGACGTCGGAGCCGTAGGCCCCGACGTTCTGCACGGGAGTGGCGCCGGTGGCGCCCGGAATGCCGGACAATGCCTCGATGCCGGACCAGGCGTGCAGCACCGCGTGTTGCACCACGGCGTCCCAGTTGTGCCCGGCCTGGACCACGACGGATACACCGCCGCAGGAATCCTCGGCGGTGACGGTGAACCCTTCCGAGGCGATCCTGAGGACGGCCCCGGGGAATCCGTTGTCGGACACCAGCAGGTTGGAGCCGCCGCCGATGATCAGCAGCGGTTCGCGGGCTGCGTCCGCCGAACGGACGGCGTCGATGATTTCGGCCTCGGTGCGGGCCTCGATGAAGCTGCCGGCGGGGCCGCCGACGGCGGCCGTAGTCAGGTCGGAAAGCAGTGTCTGGGTCACCTGACCAGCCTAGCGGGGATCATGGCCCCCGCCGTAAGCGGAGCCGGTGTAGGGCCTAGCCGAGCTTCCGGGCCACGGGCGATAGCAGGAAGCTCACCACCAGCATCACCATCACCGCCAGCAACGAGTGCAGGATGCCGATGTGTTCGGCCAGCAGGCCCAGCAACGGAGGCCCGCAGAGGAAGGCCCCGTAGCCGATCGTGGAGACTACCGACACCCGGGCCGCGGCCTTGGCGGGGTCGTCCGCTGCCGCCGACATGCCCACCGGGAAGCCCAGCGAGGCGCCGAGTCCCCAGATAGCCAGGGCCACGTATGCCAGCCACGGAACCGGGGCGAAGACGAACAAGCCGAGGCCCAGGACGGCCATGGCGGCGCACCAGCGCATCACCGGGACCCGGCCGAAGCGGTCGAGGACGAGCGTGCCGGCAAAGCGGCCCACCGTCATGAAGGTGACGAACAGCCCGTACCCGGCGGCGCCGGCGGCATCGGACTGGCCGTGGCCGTCGGCGAGCGCCAGGGCCACCCAGTCCCCCGCAGCCCCCTCGGCCAGGGCCAGCCCCAGCACCAGCACGCCGAGCAGGAGCGTCCTGCGGTCCCGCCAGGCCTGCGCGATCTGGCGTTTGATGTCCAGCGGCTCCTCCGGACGGCCGGCGGCCTGGCCGATGATGGGGAGCGGTCCGGTGGACGGATCTTCGAAGGTGTCCGGCTTGGCCGGCTGGAAGTTTTCTTTGGCCTCCACCGGCGTGGTGTCCGCACGGAACCATGACGCGGCCGTGGCCACCGAGCCCGCCACCAGCACCCCCACCGCGGCGAGATGCCAGAACACCGGGGTCCCGGCCCCGGCGGCCCAGGCGCCCATCCCGGCGCCCGCGACGGTGCCGACGCTGAACGCTCCGTGCAGTCGGGGCATAATGTGCCGGCGTACCGCCCGTTCGACAGCGGCGCCCTCGACGTTGGAGGCCGTGTTCCAGCTCGCGGTGCCGAGGCCGATCACGGCCAGGCCCGCGGCAACGGCCAGTGGGTTGGCCAGGGCGGACGTTCCGAAGCCGGCCAGGACGAGCCCGCAGCCCACCATGATGCTGCCGATCCGGATGGTCCGCTTGGAACCGAAATGCAACACGATCAGCCCCGACGCGGACACCGAGATGAAGGAGCCCGCCGTCATGCACAGCAGCAGCAGGCCGATGGTTCCGGGGGTAAGGTCGAGGCCGTCGCGGATGGCCGGGAGCCGGGAGACCCAACTGGCGAACGCCACGCCGCTCATCGCGTAGGCAACGACGACAGCGTTCCGCCAGAGGGTCACCTCCGCCGCCGTGGCCGTGCGGTTACTCAAGGCAGCACCATACGGTCAGACCAGCCTGACGACGGCCTGTGCCTTCATCAGAACTTTCTGCCCGGCCGAGACTACGGTGAGGTCCACGCGGGCGGTGCCGGCGTCGGCGTCGAGCGCTCCAATTGCGCCGCTGACCTCGATCACGGCTCCGGGCTCCGGGGACCCTGTCGTGTCGGCGACCGGCACGGGCTTGGTGAAGCGGGTCTGGAAGTCGACGACGGCGGCGGGGTCGCCGGCCCAGTCGGTGACCAGTTGGACGGCCGCGCCCATGGTGAACATGCCGTGCGCAATCACGCCCGGCAGTCCGACGCCGGTGGCGAAGGCTTCGTTCCAGTGGATGGGGTTGAAGTCACCGGAAGCGCCGGCGTACTTCACCAGGTCCGTGCGGGTGAGGTCGACGCTGCGGCTGCCGATGTCCTGGCCGACGGCCAGGCCGGCGAGGGTGGGGGTGCTTGTCATGGTTACTGTCCCTCTCCGCGGACCAGGATGGACGAGGTGGCGGTGGCAACGGGCTCGCGCGAATCCTCGCCGGTCCCGTCCGGCGTGAGCCCGAAGATTTCCGAGCGGGTGGTGATCATGGCTCCGCCGCCCATGGCGCGGACGCCGTCGACGTGCAGTTCCGCGACGAGCCGGTCACCGGCGACGATCGGACGATGGTGGATGAAACGCTGGTCCGCGTGGACCACCCGGGAGAAGTCGATGCCGGAGTCCGGATCCTCGATCAGCTGGGCGTCGGCGCGCTGGGCGATGATGATCGCGAAAGTCGGCGGCGCCACCAGGTCACCGTGGCCCAGGGCGGCGGCCGCGTCGACGTCGAAATGGGCGGGGTGGGTGGCCTTGACCGCGCGGGCGAACTCGCGGATCTTCTCGCGGCCGACGTCGTACACCTCTGCGGCAGGGTAGCTGCGGCCCTGCAGATCCGGATTGATAGTCATGGATCCAGCCTAGTGCCAGCGGTCAGCGCTTGAGGTTCTTCCGGATGGTCTGGCCGCGCACCACAATCCCGGCGATGTGCAGGATCAGCCCCAGTCCGATGATCGGCAGCGAGGCGACGGCGAGGCCCTGGTTCTGCGAGCTGTTTCCCACCAGGTTGAGAATGATGCCGAGGGCAATCAGGCCCATGGCGCTGAAAACGAGCACCTTGTAGGTGGTTGACGCGGAGGCCCAGAATTCGTTCAGCACGGCCCCAGTCTACCGGCCGTCGACTTCACATCGCGCTCGTGTTGAGTCATTGACATCTGCTGCCCCCCGGGCCAACATCGGCTCCAATGATCGGGGGTTCGGATGCCACAAGGACCATTTACCAGTAGCGGGGCCGCCCAGGACACAAGCCCGCTCGGCGCCTTGGCGGGTCGCCTGCAGGGCGAGTTGCTGACTCCCCGTGGCCCGGACTACGACCGCATCCGCCACGTATTCAACGCCATGATCGACCGCAGGCCGGCAGCCATCCTCCGCTGCGCTGGGGTGGCCGACGTCATTCAGGGCGTGCGCTTCGCCCGCGCGCAACAGTTGCCGCTGTCGATCCACAGCGGAGGACACAGCGTCTCCGGAGCGTCCGTGTGCCAAGGCGGGTTGATGCTTGACCTGTCCCGCATGAAAGGCATAAGGGTGGACCCTGCCCGTCGGGCAGCCCAGGCACAGACGGGATTGTTGCTCCGTGAATTCGACCATGAAACCCAGGCCTTTGGGTTGGCCACCACATTGGGAGTAATCTCCGTCACTGGCATTGCCGGCCTTACGCTCGGCGGTGGTCTGGGCTGGCTGAACGGCAAATATGGTCTCTCCTGCGACAATGTGCTCGCGGCCGATATCGTTACCGCAGACGGGGACTTCCTGACGGCCAGCCCTGCCGAACACGAGGATCTCTACTGGGCCTTGCGCGGGGGCGGGGGCAATTTCGGCGTCGTTACCTCACTGACTTACCAGCTCCACCCGGTCAGCACTGTGCTCGCCGGCGGGCTGGTCTTCCCGGCGGAGCAGGCCAGGGCAGCGTTGCGCTTCTACTACGAATTTTCGAGCGGTGCACCCGATGAACTGTCCACCAGCGCCTCAGTAGGCCGGGATGCAGAGGGGCGGCCCGTCGTCTCGATAGCAGCGTGCTACTGCGGCCCGCTCCATGAGGGAGAGCTCACCCTCCAGCCGCTGCGGAACTTCGGCAAGCCTGTCGAGGGGGAATTTCGACCTCTGCCCTATCTGGCGTTCCAGCGCGCGCACGACGCTGGTGCCCCCGCCGGGCGCCAGCATTACTGGAAATCAAGCTATCTCAAGGACATCACCGACGGTGCCATCGAGGCACTGCTGGAGTTCGCAGCAACGAGCCCGTCACCCTATACGGGCATCGGATTTCAGCAGATGACCGGGGCGGCCAGTCGGGTGGACCCGCGGGCCACAGCTTTTGCCCACCGTGATCGTCATTACGACTTCCTGATCGTGTCCCAGTGGGAGGATACGGCCGACTCCGACAGGAATATCGCTTGGACGCGCCGCTGCTTCGAGGCGATGAGCCCCTACCTCCAGGCAGCGGTGTACGTGAACAATCTTGGTGGAACGGAGCAGGAGCGCGTGCGGGCAGCATACGGAGTGAACTACGACCGGCTGGCCTCCGTGAAGGCCCGCTACGACCCCGAGAATGTCTTCCGCCTCAACCACAACATCGCTCCCGCCGCGGCGACGTAAGGTGGCCGGCAGGGATTCTGCCATAGGTCCTGGCATCACAGCATGGACTCGCTTGGGCCCGCCAGTGCTGCCAAGGATCTCAGCGCCAGGAAAACCGGCCGGGCAGGTAAAAGTGCGGGCCACCTGAGTCATTGGTATGACTCCGCGGAGTATGCGCCCAACACGGCCAGCGCACTGACCCAGGTTGTTCTCTGCCGTTTCCGGCCCGCACCGTCGAGATGGGAGGACTTGAACCTGCCGCCCTGCCCCCCCCGTCCAGGTGCGCTACCCAACTGCAATACATCCCGTTGACCCGACGTATGCCGCCGCGCCGGTCCTATTATTATGGCCCGATTATTATGGCCCGACCGGTTCTGCAGCTCGCCAGCCGCCGGGCTGTCTTCAGCGACGTTCTGCCCGGCTCCGATTCCCTCCGGTCTGCTGGAAAATCTGCGGCAAGCCTGTCTCTGGCGGGTCCTCCGTGTTGAACTTGGGGGTGGGCCGGCTTCCGCCCGGCCCGGAGCACCCGCATCGTCGACCTGGCCGGAGTTCCGGCCCTGGGAAGGAACAAGCTCATGGCAACGTACAAGATCGGCTATTTCGTCGGAAGCCTGGCCAGCGGCTCCATCAACAGGACTCTGTCCAGGGCCCTGATCAAGCTCGCACCGGAGGATCTCGAATTCATGGAGATCCCCATCAAGGACCTGCCGCTATACAGCTACGACTATGACGCCGATTTCCCGCCGGAAGGCCGAGCCCTAAAGGACGCCGTCGAAGCCTCCGACGGCATCCTCTTCGTGTCGCCCGAATACAACCGCTCCATTCCGGGGGCGTTGAAGAACGCCATCGACTGGGGCTCGCGTCCTTGGGGCACCAACTCGTTCGCCCGCAAACCCACCGGCATCATCGGCGCCTCGCCCGGGAGCATCGGCACCGCCGTGATGCAGTCCTCCATGCGCGCCGTGCTGAGCTTCCTCGACGCCCCCCAGCTCAACGCCCCGGAGGCGTACGTGAAGTTCAACCCCGATGTGTTCGGCAACGACGGCGAGATCAGGGACGAATCCACTGCCGCATTCCTCCGCCACTACATGGAGGAGTACGGCGCGTTCGTCGAGCGCGTCCTGGCGGCCAACGCACCCGGCCACATCGGCGACCCGCAGCCGGACACCCAGAAACTGTCCCGCTGAGGACAGGGGCATTCGGCGCCCACCGCTCGTCCACCACGGCGAAGCCGTCGAGGCCGGAGCCGGCAGCAGTTGACGGGTCTGGGCGGCGAGCTGCCGATCCCGGCCCGCTCGGTCCCGTCGCCGTCGGCTATGCTTCCGCGGTGGATGCCGGAAGCGTCCGCGACGAAACGCTTGAGGGCGAGGCTTTCGTTAGCAGCACCCGAGGGAGCGCCAGCGCCGACAGGAATGCGAGCAGGACCGGCGGCACCCAGGGGGTGCCTGGCCACCAGTTGAGCCGATCGGTGAGGTCCACCAACTGCCCCATCACTGCGTTGCCGACCAGCACGGAGATACCGCCGCAACTCGCCGCCAGTCCGTAGTAAGCACCCCGCCCGGATGCTGGCCCTTCGCCAGGAAGGAATCTCGGGATCACGGACAGGATAGTAGGGGTGAGGAGCATATGGCCCAAGATCAGGAGGGCGATGGTGGCCGCCATCGGGGCTATCGAGTTTCCGGACGACCCGGCGTGCTCAGAGGTCAGCGCGGCTGCAATAAATGCGGCGCTGAGCAGTACGAAGCCAACCGACAACGCCCGGCCGGGACCCAGCCGATGGCCGATCGCCGAGACCGGGAGTTGCAGGACCAGGGTCAGGACGGATGCCTGCAGGAAGAGCATCGCCAGCCACGAGCCGTCCAGACCGCGACGGCCAAGCTCAAGAGGAACGGCGAAATAGAGCTGGTTGTAGGCCAGCATGTTGGTGCTGGCCAGCACGCAGAACAGGACGAAGCGCCGGTTCCTCAGACAATCGAGTGCCCCGTGGTGCCCGTTGCGTGGGACTTCCGGCTCCGAGGCGACTGCTCTTGGGGGCCTGCAGGACGCATCGGCCGGGAGACGGAACCAGAGCGAAACGGTGACGACGCTGAAGATTCCCATGCCGAGGGCCAGCGCGGCATCGAATCCCCAGCCCAGCAGGGAGGCTCCCAGCAGCGGTCCGAGCAGCGCACCGATTTCCCCGGTGACCGATAACCAGACGAACACAGACCGCCGGCCCTTTTTCCCTCCGGCCGGGCCGGAGCCGTCGGTCGCGCGGTCGGCTTGGGATAACTGGGACTCAAGAGCCGGCGAGAACAGGGCCCCTCCGGCGCCGGTGAGCACCGCCCCGAGGAGGAACAAGCTGAAATCCGATGCTGCCGCCAGCGCGGCGTAGCCGGAGATGCGGACGAGGCAACCTATCAGGATTGCCCGGCGGGCGCCCCAACGGTCTGACAGGAGGCCACCGAGCAGGAACATCCCTTGCTGGCTGAACGTGCGGGCACCCAGGACAAGCCCGACGGCGACGGCGTCCAGGCCATAATCGTCGCCCATGGCGCCGGCAAGAAAGGGAATGACTGCATAAAAGCCGAGGTTGAAGACGAGCTGGGCGCCGAGCAGGGTCCCCGCTTCACCCCGGTGGCGACTAAACGGCATCGAGCAGTTCACTCCGCTGGCCGCCGGTGGCCGGCGTGGGGACGGGGAGTGCCGCTGCCACGAGTTGCTTGCTGTGCCCGTGCCGGGGAGCGGCGAAGAATTCGGCGTTGGGCGCCACTTCGACGACGGCGCCCTGGAAGAGTACGGCCACCCGGTGGCTCATGTACCGGAGCACGTTCATGTCGTGGGAGATCATGATCAGGGAAAGCTGGCGGTCGCGGTGCAGGCGCAGCAACAGGTCCAGGACCGTGCGCTGGGTTACGGCGTCCAGGGCGGACGTGGCTTCGTCGCAGATCAAGACCGCCGGTTCCAGCAGCAGCGCCCTGGCGATTGTGAGCCGTTGGAGCTGCCCGCCCGAGCACTGGCCGGGGTACCTGTCCAGCAGCGCGGGGTCGAGATCAACCTCGCGGACCACCCGATGGATGCGCGCACTGCGATCCTCAGCCGTGCAGTCCCGCCGTGGCCGCAATGGAGCTTCCAGGCTGGTGCGAAGCTTCATGCGCGGGTCGAACACATCGTGCGGTTCCTGGAACACGAGCTGGAAATCCTTGCCCGGAGCCCCTGCCCGGTTGACCGCAGCGCCGAGGAACCGGGTGATGCTTCCGCTGTCAGGGGTTTCGAGTCCGAGGATCAGCCGCGCCAAGGTGCTCTTGCCGGATCCTGATTGACCCAGGATGCCGAGAATCTCGCCTTCGCGGAGCTCGAGCGAAACGTCATCCACGGCCGGCCGGGCGCCGCGCCGGTTGGACGGGAACCGCTTGGTGACATTGCGCAGGCCCAGAATCGGACGGGAAGGGGCAGCGGCCGGAGCAGGGGCCGGAGGAAGGGCCGAGGCACTGAGGAGTTCTTTTGTGTACGTGGTCCGAGGCGTGCACAGCACTCGCCTGACCGGCCCTGACTCCTGGACGCGGCCAGCCTCCAAAACCACTACCCGGTCGGCGAAGGCGGACACTGTGGCGAGATCGTGGGTGATGTACAGGACCCCCAGTCCCCGGGCGCGCCTTTGCCGGTCGATCAGCTCCAGGATCTGCCGCTCGAGCACCTTGTCCAGGGCCGACGTCGGCTCGTCCGCGAGCAGCAGTTCGGGCTGCCCCGCCATGGCGAGGGCGAACATGGCCCGCTGGGCCATTCCTCCCGACAGCTGGTGCGGATACGCCCGGGCGCACCAGGCCGGATCCTCGAACCCTGCTTCGGCCAACAGCTCCAGCGCCTCCGTCCTGGCACTGCTCCCGCGGAGCCCGCGATGAAGCTTCAGCGGCTCGGCCAAATGGTTGGCAATGGTCTTCCGGGGGTTGAACATCCGTTTGGGCTGCTGATAGAGCATCCCGATCCGGCCTCCGCGCACACGGTTGAGCTCCGCTTCGCCGAGCGCCCGCAGATCCGTCCCGCCGAACCGGACCGAGCCATTCTCGATGTGGACCCCCGGCGGCAGCAGGCCCATGACGCTGAGGGCGGTCATCGTCTTGCCGCTTCCCGACGTTCCCACCAGGGCCACAAACTCCCCGGGCGTCACGGAGAGGTCCAGGTCGGACAGGATCGCCTTGGCGGGACCCTGGCGGAAAGACGTGGGGCGTCCTCCCGGGCGTGCCCGCTGGCCGACGCGGAGCCCTTCGATGATCAGTCCCTCAGACATCCGCGGCCACCCGTACGGGAGCTGAGGCCAGCAGCAGGCGGCTTCCGGTCATGCGCGACACGTACTGCCCGATCAAGGTGACGCAAAGCGCGACGACGAAGATCACCAGCCCGGGGACCAGGATCGTCATCGGCGCCCTGACCGCGTACGGCTGGGCAGTTGCCAGCATCGATCCCCAGTCCGACTGGGGCGGCTGCACCCCCAGACCCAGGTAGGAGAGGGCGCCAACGTTGATGAGGAACTGCCCGAACCGAAGAGTGGCCTGTCCCAGCAGCGGCCCGGCCAGGTGGGGCAGGATGTGCCGCAGGACGATGAAGGAGGGCGGGCAGCCCACCACGTGGGCTGCCTCGATGAAGCCCCGCGCCGAAACGTCATAGGCGAGCGAGCGGGCCAGGCGGGCAAACGGAGTCCAGCCGGTCACCGTCAGGGCGAGCAGCAGGGAGTGGTAGCCGGTGCCCATGGCGGCCACCAGGAAGAGGGCCACCACCATTTCAGGCATGGCCAACAGCACGTCATTGGTGCGGGTGAAGAACTCGTCCAGCCAGCCGCGCCGCCGGGCGCTGAGCACACCCACCGCGGTACCCGTTACGGCTGTCAGTACCGTGGCCAGGGCGGCTATTGTCAAAGAGAACTGGCCGCCGTCGAGCAGCCTGCTCAGGGTGTCCCGGCCCAGATTGTCCGTGCCCAGCCAGTGGGCGGCGCTGGGTGCGGCGAGCCTGGCGGCCAGGTCCTGGTCAGCGGGCGGGTAGGGCGCTAGCCAGGCAGACAGGGCCACGGACGTCACGATAAGAACCAGAATGGATCCGGCGGCCAGGATGGTCGGCGGCAGTTTACGCATGGCTCATCCTGATTTGGGGGTTCAGCAGCCCGTGGACCAGGTCCGCAGCTGTGGTCAACACGACGGCCAGCCCGACGACGACCACCACGGCTCCCTGCGCCAGGGGAATGTCGCTGTTCAGGACGCCGTCGAACAGTAACCGTCCCATGCCGGGGATCGCGAAAATGACCTCGACGATGACGGATCCGCCCAGCAGCCCCGCGAACCACACCGCCACCAACGTGGTGAGCGGCAGCAGGCCGTTGGGAATCACGTGCTTCGCAACGGTTTGCAGATGGGAGACGCCCCTGCTTCGGGCGGCGACGACATGCTCCGCGCCGAGCGCCTCGAGAATTCCCTCCCGCACCGCCGACGTGAAGTAGCTCGTGGGCCGCAGGGCGAGGACGGCCACGGGCAGAACCGCTGATTGGGGTCCTTCCCATCCGGCCGAGGGCAGCGCGGACAGTTGCAGCGCGAAGGCCAATACCAGCAGCGGCGCCAGCCAGTACTCCGGAACGGCGATGAACGCCTGGGTGACCGCCGTGATCACCTTGTCGGCGGGCCGTCCCTCCTGCAGGGCAGCCGTGACGCCGAGGACCACGGAAAGGGCGCCCGCTGTGCCGAGGGCCAGGACTACCAGGCTCAGCGTAATCCAGAGCGCCGGCAGCACCTGATCGGCCACCGGGGTTCGGCTGGTGTAGGACAAGCCCATATCGCCGGTGAGCAGCCGCCCCAGCCAGCGCAGGTACTGCGCCCACAGTGGGTCGTTGAGGCCGAGTTGGAGACTCAACGCCTCCACGGCGGAGTCGTCGATGACTTCGCCGGCCACACGGGAGCGGATGATCTTCCGCACGGTGTCCCCCGGGGTCATGTAGGGGATGAGGAAGACCGTAAAGGAGGCCAGAAGAACGGCTGCCACCAGGGCAGCCGTTCGCCGGGCGAGGAATGGCATCACTGCGGACGCCGTTCGTCTCGTTGTTGTATGCGGACGGTCACGGTCAGGATCAGGGTTTCGCCGTTTCCGCCCTGACCACATAGCGGGACAGGGGGTCCTGGACGTGGGCCTGAAGATCGGCACGGACGGCGTCAATGGCCTGCTCGTTCACGAGCCAGACGTTCACGGCCTGCTCCTGCAGGATCTGCCCGGCTTCGGCGTACAAGCGGTAGCGCTCGTCCGCGTCCGCTGTTGTGGCTGCCTTGGCGATCGTTGCGTCGTAGTCCTTGTTGCAGAAGTGACTGAGGTTGTAGGTGCCGTCACAGGTATAGTCCGCCGTCAGGAATCCGATGGGGTCGGCGATGTCGATCAGGCGGTTGCGCTGACTCAGCACCATGTCGTAATTGCCTGCCAGCAGGTCGGGCTCCGCTGCGGCATATTCCTTGGTCTGGATCTTCACCGGAATGCCCACCGCCTTCAGGTCCTCCTGGATGACGGTGGCCACATCCGCGAACTCCGCCCGTTCAACGATTGCGATGACCTCCAGCGGGCGGTCAGCGGTGTATCCGGCGGTGGCAAGCAGCTTCCGTGCACCCTCCAGGTCCTGCTTGGGTGTCACGGATCCCTTTACGGCCCAGGGCTCCGATGGCGCGAACGGCCCACTCGCGGCGACGGCCGCACCTTCGTAGACGCTGGCGGCAAGGGCGTCCAGATCCAGCGCCGAACGGACCGCCTTCCGGAAGTCGACGTCGTCGAACGGCGCCCGGCCGTTGTTCATGTAAAGCGTCGCGGTCCTCGGAGAATCTGACTTGAGAACCTTGACGCTGGCATCTGATTCCAAGCCGGGCAGGCCGGAAACCGGGATGGAGAGGGACACATCCGCTTCGCCGGTCTGAACCTGTGCAGCGCGGGTCGCCCCGTCCGTGATGAACCGGACCTCTGCCCCGGCCAACTGCACCTCGCCGCCCCAGTAAGCCTCATTGCGGTCCAGCGTCAAGGATTGCTTCGGCTTTTCAGATACTGGCTCGAAGGGTCCGGTGCAGTGCCCGAACGGATCCACCGTATCGCCCTTGAACGCTGCCGGGGCCAGAATGCCGGTGTTGACGCTCGCGAGGCGGTACGGAACCAACGGGCTCTCAGTCGGGGTGCTAACCCGTACTGTGCGATCGTCGACCGCTTTGACCCCAGTGACCACCTTGGGATTGAAGGCCCGAGCCGGAACCGCTGCTGCAAGGACTTTCTGCAAGGAACCGGCCACGGCATCAGCGCTGAGCGCGCTCCCGTCCTGGAACTTGACTCCTCCGCGGATGGTGAAGTCCCACTCCAGGGGCGAGACCTGCTTCCACTCCGTTGCCAGCAACGGCACGATTTTCCCCTGCGCCTCATCGTAGCGGGTCAGGGTCTCGAGGCAGCCGGACAGGGACAGAATGTAGGCAGCATCGCTCTCCAGCGCCCAGTTCGCCACCGGAGCCCGGAAATTGTCGACGACGATCCGCTGGTCAGCCTTGGCGGCCTGCGTGGCTCCTGCGGAGGAGCCGCTGAAGCCACAACCCGACAGTGATATGAGCGCCACGAGCCCCAGGGACAGAGATGAGGGAAGGGAAAAGCGCACGGAACCACCTAGATTTAGTGTCTGCGGACGCGGCAGACGGGAGTAACAGGACCGAAGGGCCAAAGGAAGTTTAGGCTAACCTAACTCATCTTTCAAAAATGACGAGGGAGGCGCCGTCACATACCAAAAGACCCCGTGGACCAGATAACGGGTATCGGCCACGGGGTCGCGTGTCTGGTGCGGGCGGCTACAGGGCCGGCTGCACCCCAAAGGCTACCGCGAGCCGCATGATCTTTTCGGCGCGGCCCAGGCGGGGCAGGTCGGAGCCGTCACGGATGACGCGGCCGTTGGCCTCGAAGTCGGCCATGAAGTCGGTGGCCCAGGCGACATCGGAGGGCGTCGGGCTGATGACCTCGTTGATGACGTGGGTCTGGTCGATGGCGAGGCACAGCTTGCCGGTCATGCCCATCGTGACGGTGATGCCGGTCTGCTCGCGCAGGATCGGGTGGTTGGTACCGACCGTGGGGCCGTCAATCGGACCCGGCAGGTTGCCGACCCGGCTGGCGACGACGAGCTTGGCGCGCGGGTAGGCCATGGCCTCGGGGGTGGCGGCCATGCCGGTGTCGCGGCGGAAGTCGCCGGAACCGAAAGCGAGCCGGAAGGCGCCCTGGGCTTTGGCGATCTTGTTGGCTTCCTCGATTCCGACGGCGGACTCGACCAGCGGAATCACCGGAGTCTTGCCGTCCATCCGGTGGAAGCTTTCGGTGACCTGGTCAGCGGACTCGGTCTTGGCGAGCATCACGCCGAGCAGGCCCGGGGTGCCGCGGAGTCCGGCGAGGTCATCGGCCCAGAAGGGGCTGGTGGCGTCGTTGATCCGGACCCAGGCGGCGCCGCCGCCGGTGAGCCAGTCCACCACGTGGGCACGGGCGGCGTCCTTCTGGGAAGGATCCACCGCATCCTCGATGTCCAGGATGATGGCGTCCGCGCGGGAGACGGCGGACTGGTCGAAGAGCTCGGGTTTCATCGCGTTGACCAGGAGCCACGAACGGGCGATTTCTGCTGGAACATTGCGTTGAGGCCGGATGGTCCCGGCTGCGGTCGTAGAGGTCATGTCTCTACGCTATCCGCACCGGGTACCATCCGGCTAAGTATTCCTGCCCTGCGGGGTGTTCATACGACCAAAATCACAGGCTAGGGGATGTTACTGCCCCGCGCGGTGACCCAGAGCCGGTACCACTCGGCCCGGCTCATGCCGGCGGCGACCTCCGCCGCGCCGGCGCAGGCCTGGATGCGTTCCGGGTTGGCCGTCCCGATCACCGGTGCTATCCCGGCCGGGTGTTTCATCAGCCATCCCAGCAGGATCGACTCGACCGTCGTGTCCTTTTCCCGAGCCAGCTGCGCCACGAGGGCGGTGGTGGCTTCCTCCGCCACCGTCGGCCGCGCGGACGGCGCCCCGGTGTAGAGGCCCCGCGCCAGCGCCCCATAGGCCTGCAGGGTGATCCCGTGCCGGACGCAGTGCTCCACCGTGCCGTGCGGGAAGCTGTAGTCCGTTCCCTCGGCGTGGTTGACCAGCACCGTGCTTTCCAGCCAGGCCCGCTTCAGCAGGCTCATCTCGAGCTGGTTTGCCACCACCGGGGTCTCCAGCCGGTCCTGCAGCACGTCGATCTGCGGCCCGGACATGTTGGACACGCCCACGGCGCGGACCTTGCCTTCGGCGATCAGCTGCCCGACGGCGGAGGCCACCTCGGCCGGGTCCATCAGGGGATCCGGCCGGTGCAGCATCAGCACATCCACGTAGTCCGTGCGGAGCCGGGCGAGGCCTTCGTTGGTCCGCGCCAGGATGGCGTCCCGGCTCAGGTCGTAGTGCGTCTCCAGGCCCTGCTCGTTGAGCCGGATACCGCACTTGGTCTGCAGCCGGATGCGGTCCCGCAGCCCCGGCGTCCGGGCCAGCACCTCACCGAAGACCGCCTCGGCCTTGCCATTGCGGTAGATGTCGGCATGGTCGAACAGCGTGATCCCGGCCTTGAGGGCGGCGTCGACGGCGGCAGCCGCCTCGTCCACGTCCACGGACGAGTACGTCTCCGCCGACCAGCTGCCGCCGAGCCCCATGCACCCATAGATCAGTTCCTGGGCGGGGATCGGCTCCTGGGTCAGAAGTTCGCTGCTTTCGGGGCTCGGAGGCGTCCGGCTCACCGCAGCCAGACGGTGGTGCTGCCGGGCAGGAGGTTCCCCTCGAACGGTGCGCTGCTCAGCAGCACCTCACCGGCCGGGAGTGCCACCGCTTCGTCGCCGAAGTTGGTCACCGTCTGCCAGCCGCCGGGGCGGCTGAAGTGCAGGACATCGGGGTTGCCGGAGTCGAACCATTCCAGCTCCTCCGAGGTCTGCAGTTCGCGCCGCAGCTTCAGGGCCTTGCGGTAGAACTCAAGCGTGGACCCTGCCACCCCGTCCTCGGCGGCGACCGCGTAGCGGCTGAACCAGGCAGGCTGCGGCAGGTGCGCGCCGCCGTCGCCGAAGCCGAAGGAGCTGCCCTCCACTGCCCAGGGCAGCGGCACGCGACAGCCGTCGCGGCCGATCTCGACATCCTTGTTGCGGAAGAACGTGGGGTCCTGGCGCTCGGAGTCGGGGATTTCGCCGACTTCCTGCAGTCCCAGCTCCTCACCCTGGTACAGGTAGGCGGAGCCGGGCAGAGCCAGCATCAGCTGGGTGGCGGCACGGGCGCGGCGCAGGCCCAGTTCGACGTCGAGCTCCTCGGCCGGAGCGCCGGCCAGCAGCCAGCCCTTGCCGTCCTGTCCCTTTGCATGCCGGCCGCCGCCCTTGGGCAGGCCGTAGCGGGTGGCGTGCCGGACGACGTCGTGGTTGGAGAAGACCCAGGTGGATGACGCGCCGGATTCGGTGGCCTCGGCGAGGTTCCGGGTGATGATCTCGCGGAATTCCTCGGCGTCGAAGTCGGCCTGCAGGAGGTCGAAGTTGAACGCCTGGCCTAGGCCCTCGGGGCTGGCGTAGCGGCCGCGGCGGCTGGCGTGGACCCAGGCTTCGGCGACGGCGGTGCGCGGCGGGTTGTATTCATTGAAGACCTCACGCCACTCCACGTAGATCTCGTGGACTTCGTCGCGGTCCCAGAACGGGTGCGAGCCGTCATCGTGGCCGTCGGCGCCCGACCCCGCCGGGCTGAGCTCGACCTTGGACAGTAGCGGCTCGGTGAGGTCCTTGGTCAGTGCGTGCGCCACGTCGACGCGGAAGCCGTCCACGCCGCGGTCGGACCAGAAGCGCAGGGTCTTGAGGAAATCATCGCGGATTTCGCGGTTGGACCAGTTCAGGTCCGGCTGCTCCTTGGCGAAGATGTGCATGTACCACTGCCCGGGTGTGCCGTCGGGTTCGGTGATGCGTTCCCAGGCGGGGCCGCCGAAGACGGATTCCCAGTCCGAGGGCGCAATCTCGCCGTTCTCGCCCTTGCCGTCCCGGAAGATGTAGCGCTCACGCGCGGCGGATCCCTTCGGCGCCGCGAGTGCCTCCTTGAACCAGGCGTGCTGGTCGGACGAGTGGTTCGGGACGATGTCCGCGATCAGCTTGATGCCGGCGGCGTGCAGCGCGGCTGACATCTCGTCGAAGTCCGCGAGGGTGCCGAGCTTGGGGTCCACGTCGCGGTAGTCGTCGACATCGTAGCCGCCGTCGGCGAGGGCGGAGGGGTAGAACGGGCTCAGCCAGACGGCGTCGATCCCGAGCTCCTTCAGATACGGGACCTTGGCCGTGATGCCCTTGATGTCGCCCAGGCCGTCACCGTTGGAGTCGGAGAAGCTGCGCGGGTAGATCTGGTACACCGACGCCTGGCGCCACCAATTGGGGTCGGCGGCGAGGTCGGAACCGGACAGGGTTGCCAGCGTGGCGGTGTTGGTCAAGGGATGATCCTTCGGGAGCTCGGAACCGGTTTCTGGTATTTTAGATACAAGCTAAATATATTGCCTGAACAATTATGGGTCCCGGATCAGGGGAAGGTCAAGATTTGATGCCGCAGGCCGCCGCCGCCACGCCCCAGCTCCTGCGCCGGGTGAACGCCCAGGCGGTCCTCGGGATTGTCCGCGGGCTCAACACGGCCACCGGGACGGAGCTGATGGCCCGGACCGGACTTACCCGGGCCTCCGTGATCGCCGTCTGCGAGGACCTGATCCGGCGCGGCTGGATCCGGGAACTGGACACGCCCCAGCGGGACCCCGAGTCGCCGGGCACCCTCCGGAAGGGCCGGCCGGCCCGGCGCTTCGAGCTCAACCACGAGGCCGGTCACGTCCTCGGCCTCGACATCGGCGCCGCCACCACCACGGCCGCCGTCGCGGATCTGCGGGGAACCGTCGTCGCGCGTTCCAGCGAGGCCTTCCGCGCTGTCGACATCCCCGCGGAGGAGCGGATCGCCGTCGTGGACCGGGCCTGCCGGCAGGCGCTGGCGGCGGCGGGGACGGATCCTGCCAGAGTCCTCGCTGCCGGGGCCGGCATCGCCGCCCCCGTGGACCGGGACGGCAACGTCCTGGTGACCCAGCACTTCTGGAGCCTGTTCGACGTCGGACTCCGCTCCGCCTTCAAGGAGCTGCACGGCTGGACGGTGTTGCTGGAAAACGACGCCAACCTTGCCGCACTCGGTGAACGCTGGCGCGGTTCCGGCGCCGGCGTCGATGACCTCGTCGTGCTCCTGGCCGGCGAACGGCTGGGCGCCGGCGTGATGGAGTCCGGCCGGCTGCTGCACGGCCGGGGCGGCGCCGCCGGGGAGATGGGCTATCTGGACATGCTCGACGGCGTGGGCTCCAGCGACGGCATCGCCAGCCTGGCCCGGCAGTGGTCCGCGGCCGGCGGCGGCCCGCAGACCGGAGGGGCGGCCAGCGCGCGGCGGGTGTTCGAGGACGCCGCCGCGGGGGATCCTGCGGCGCTGCAGATTCTGGACCGGATCTCGGAACGGATGGCGCGCGTGATTGCCTCGATCGCCAGCCTGATCAACCCGGAGCAGGTGGTGATCGGCGGCGCAGTGGCCGAGTCCGCCGGCGCCCTGCTCCCCCGCATCAGCGCCCTGCTCCCCCGCTTCACCGCCACGCCGCCGCTCGTGACGGTCTCGCCGCTGGGCGATTCGATCGTCACGATGGGCGCCATCCGGCATGCCCTGGACTACGTCGAGGAACACGCGCTGGAACTGGAGCTTCCCGGGCCGGTCTAGGCCACGGTCTCCAGGGCTGACGCGATGGGCAGGCTGCCGTCGCGGAACTCGATGGTCCGTCCGATGGCGGCGGGCAGCCCCAGGACCGCTGCCGCGACGAGGGCCACGTTGGCGCGGGCGGTATCGGTCCCTTGCCAGGTGCCGTCCGGGTTGACGTCGATCAGGCCGGTGCCGGGTCCGCCGGTGAGCGTTCCGGGGCCGAGGATGGTCCAGTCCAGGCCGGTACCGCGCAGGTAGGCGTCGGCCGCTGCCTTGGCCTCCGCGTAGGGGAAAAAGGGGTTGTCCGCCGGGACCCCGTGGTCCGCTCCGGCTCCGAGGTACGACACCATGACGTAGCGTCCGACGCCGGACCGGGCGGCGGCGTCCATCGAACGGATCGCGGCGTCCCGGTCCACTGAGTAGGTACGCTCGGGGTTTCCGCCGCCGGCTCCGGCGGACCAAACGACGGCGTCGTGGTCCCGCAGTGCCCCGGCGATTTCCGCCGTCGTCGAATTCTCGACGTCCAGGACGACGGGCGTCGCGCCGGTGGCGGCCACGGCGGCCGCGTGATCCGGGTTGCGGATGAAGGACGTGACGTCCTGCCCGCCCGCTGTGAGGATCTTTGACAGTTCCCTGGCCACTTTTCCGTGGCCGCCGATGATTGCGATTCGCGTCATGGACCCATTCTGTCCCACGTCGCCGCTGCCCGGCACGGATTACTCGCGGAGTGCCCGGGCCACCACAGGTTTGAGCCTGCTGGCGAGGGTCGCGGCCATCTCGTCTGTTACATGGTGCTCGTCGCGGTAGACCAAGACGTTCCCAGCGATAGGTGAGCACCTGTCGCCGCAAAGCCACTCAGACGGCAAGATAAATTTTCCTCCCGCGGATTGAACAACCTTTCGTTCAATCGTCAAAGACTCCTTGTCCCGAAGGCCGCTCAGCGGAGCTGCACAGACCTCGGCCGTTGTAACGTGAGCAGACAGGCAGACATTTGGGGATTCGGGCCACGTGGGCGTGTCGCCGAGCACCACAACGGCTGTTTCCCGGGGCAGTCGGTCAAGTGTCGCAGCGAGGCCAGATTTCCAAGCGGCGGCATACCCGGCCGGACCGGCTTGGCCCAGCGCCCTGTAACTGGACGAATAATTTGAAATGATCACAACCGATGGCTTTAGTGTTTTGATTCGGTCGATGGCGTTTGCTCTCCAAATATCACACTCTGGATACTTGGACGAGGAGCTCTTCCGTACTGTGAGGCTCACGGATGGGCACGAGGACTTGGTCAGGCTGACCAGCTTAATGTTCGATTCTTCTGCTATCTGGCGCAGCGGTGAAAACCATTGTGCAGCGTGAGAATCCCCGAAGAGGACGACGGTCTCCGACTCTCCTTCAGCCCCATAGGTACAGTCCGGTGACGAAGTCGCCCCGAAGCCTACATGACATCCATCTTCGTAAATGACAGGAAGACTCTTGCCGCTGTCCCGGATGCTCGGTGACAAATCCGATGGCACGAACCCGGCGACTGCTGGGACTTGCCGCTGCGAGTTGGTAGGAGCCAATGCTGGCCGGCCAGCATCAAGAGAGGGTAGCCGGCCCAGCCCGAAGCTGGCCAGCATGGCGACAATCGTCAGCCCTGCCCCGAGCGCATAGCTTCGACGTACCGGTTGACTAAAAATTGCGGCATGCTGGAATTTCCGCTCCACGAACTTGACCGTCAGGTGAGCCAATCCGATAGATGCAGCCACGCCCGCTGCATTCATCCACCAAGGTGTGTCTCCGTCCCACATCAGGACGGGAATTGTCAGAAGCGGCCAGTGCCAGAGGTACAGGGAGTATGAGATGTTGCCGAAATACTGTGTGGTCTTGCTGCTGAGGAAGGCGAGGGGTTGCGTTTCTCCGCAGCCGCCCGCGATGAGTGCAACGGTGCCAAGGACTGGGAAAACTGCTGCCCACCCGGGAAATATGAGTTCCTCCGTGAAGATCGCCATCGACCCCAGGATAAGTGCCAGACCCGACCATGCCAGGGCTCGGTGCAACCAGGGATGCAATCTTCTGACGGCAGGGGATGACAATGCCAGAAGCGCTCCAGCTCCTAGCTCCCACGCCCTGGTGTGGAGGCCGAAAAACGCCCAGGGCTGGTCGATTTGAGTCAGGATGATGCAGGCAGCCAGTGATACCACGCATATCGTGAAGAGGACGACCCCGATACGCTTGCGCCGCCCCAGCGCCGCCCCGGCAGCGGCCACCATGATGAGCGGCCAGACCAGGTAAAACTGTTCCTCCAAGGCCAAGGACCAATAGTGCTGGAACAGGGATGGCGCAGTTCCGGCAAGATAGTCGGTGCTCGTGTACGCAAAGAGCATGTTGGACAGGAAAGCCGATGTCGCCATCGCATCCCTCGATACGTCAGCAAGCAGAAAAGCAGGCAGAAGTAGCTTGGCGGCCGCGAGAGTCACAACCAGCACGACTGCGGAAGCAGGAAGAAGGCGTCGGATCCTGCGAGCGTAGAAACTCCCCAACGCAATTCGCCCTGTATCCTGCAACTCCCTGAACAGCAGACCTGTGATCAGATATCCCGAAATCACGAAGAAGACATCCACCCCGATGTAGCCCCCCGGGAGCCACGGTATACCGGCGTGGTACAGGACTACACCAAGCACAGCCAATGCGCGCATGCCCTGAATGTCCGGACGGAACGCCGCCTTCTTCGCAGTTGCCCTCTTAGTGAGCCCTTCCAAAGGTGTGGCCATCACAATATGTCCCCCACTAGTCTTTTGTCCTACAGGAACGATAGCCGTTCGCCCGGCGACCGAAGGAATTTTCCCGGCAGGTCCCGGAAACGGGAAACCCCCTAGATCTCGGGATCTAGAGGGCTTCCGGACTGGTAGCGGTGGGGAGGCTCGATCTCCCGACCTCACGATTATGAGTCGTGCGCTCTAACCAACTGAGCTACACCGCCGTAAATGAGGAAAACCTGCGCTAAGCCGGTCAAAACCGCCTTGACACAGGCCCTCATTCAGAGCCCCCCACCGGAATCGATCCGGTGACCTCGTTCTTACCAAGAACGCGCTCTACCACTGAGCTAGGGGGGCAACGAGTAAATACTCTACCGGAAGATTGCCCGCTCAACAAATCGGCCGCCAGACGGGTCCGGAACTCCGAAAAGTCCCGGAAATCCGCGGCGCCGGCGGCCTCAGGACGGCACCGCACGCGGTCCGGGAACATTGTCGGGACCGGGTGTGACCAAGCGAACTTAAAGCAAGAACGGGCCGGCTGGAAGCCGGCCCGTCCTCAATTCACACAAGAGGCGTGATTACCACTTGTTGCGGGGCTTGAAGCCACCTTCGGTACGCGGCTTGCGGGAATCGGAGCCGACCCCACGCTCGGCGCGGTCGCTGAAGGAGCGTCCGCCACGGTCAGCTGAGGACCGCTCGCCGTCGGTCTTGCGGAATTCGCGCTTGAAGCCGCCGTTGCCCTTGAAGTTGCCGCCGCGGTCGCTGCCGCCGGAGAAGCCACCACGGTCGCCGCCGCGGCTGCCACCCTGGTAGCCGCCACGCTCGGCCGCGGGCGAACGGCCGTTGTCCAGCTCAAGGTGGATCAGCTCGCCGCCGATCCGGGTGCGGGACAGGGCCTTCAGCTGATCGGGGCTCAGGTCCGCCGGGAGCTCCACGAGGGAGTGGTCCGCACGGATGTCGATGCCGCCGATCTGGGCCGAGGAAATGCCGCCTTCGTTGGCAATGGCGCCAACGATGGAACCCGGCATGACGCGCTGACGGCGTCCGACGGCGATCCGGTAGGTGGCGTTGCCCTCGGTCAGGGTGCGGGTCGGGCCGCGGGAGCCGAAGCCGTCCTTGGAGCGCTCGCGCTTCTGGAATTCCGGAGCGGCCGGCAGTTCCTTGACCAGGAGCGGCTGACCACCCTGGGCCATGACGGCCAGCGCAGCAGCGATCTCGGACGCCGGTACGTTGTGCTCTTCTTCGTACGAGGAGATGAGGTCGCGGAATGCGGCGACGTCCTCAGACGCAAGCGTCTCGGTGATCTTCTCGGCGAACTTGCCCAGGCGCAGGGTGTTGACCGATTCCGCGGTGGGCAGGTGCATCTGCTCCACCGGCTGGCGGGTCGCCTTTTCGATGGAACGCAGCAGGTACTTCTCCCGCGGCGTCATGAAGAGGATGGCGTCGCCGGAACGGCCTGCACGGCCGGTGCGGCCAATGCGGTGCACGTAGGACTCGGTGTCGTGCGGGATGTCGTAGTTGACCACGTGGCTGACACGCTCAACGTCAAGGCCGCGGGCCGCAACGTCCGTGGCGACCAGGATGTCGATCTTGCCGTCACGCAGCGCCTCGACCGTGCGCTCACGCTGTTGCTGCGGGATGTCGCCGTTGATGGCGGCAGCCTGGAAACCCCGTGAACGCAGCTTGTCGGCAAGGTCCTCGGTAGCCATCTTGGTCCGGACGAAAGCGATAACGCCTTCGAACTCTTCGACCTCAAGGATGCGGGTCAGCGCGTCCAGCTTGTGCGGGCCCATGACCTGCAGGTAGCGCTGGCGGGTGTTGGCGCCCGTCGTGGTCTTGGACTTGACCTGGACCTCGGCCGGGTTGTTCAGGTACTGCTTGGACAGCCGCCGGATCTGGCTCGGCATCGTGGCGGAGAACAGCGCAACCTGGCGGCCCGCGGGGGTCTGCTGGAAGATCTGTTCCACGTCTTCGGCAAAGCCCATCCGGAGCATTTCGTCAGCCTCATCCAGCACCAGGTACTGGAGTTCGGACAGGTCGAGGGAACCCTTGGCGATGTGGTCGATGACGCGGCCGGGGGTACCGACAACAACCTGGGCGCCGCGGCGCAGGCCGGCGAGCTGGGGGCCGTAGGCGGAGCCGCCGTACACCGGGAGGACGGTGAAGTCATCGATGTGCTTGGCGTAGGAGGTGAAGGCCTCGGCAACCTGGAGGGCAAGCTCACGGGTCGGAGCGAGCACCAGGGCCTGGGTCTTGCGGGACGGGCCGTTGAGGTCGTGGAGCTCGGCCAGGCGGGACAGCGCCGGTACTGCGAATGCTGCAGTCTTACCGGTGCCGGTCTGGGCCAGGCCCACGACGTCGCGGCCCTCGAGCAGCAGCGGGATGGTTGCTGCCTGGATCGGGGACGGCTTCTCGTAGCCGACGTCCTGCAGGGCGGCAAGGACGCGGCCGTCAATGCCGAGGTCCACGAACTTGACGCCTTCATCCTCGGTTTCCTCGTCCTTGGACGGGGCGGACTTAGTGTCGGCAGACTTGGTGTCAGCGGCCTGCTCGGCGGCAGGAGCCTCGGTGGCAGGAGCCTCGGTGGCGGCAGGAGCCTCGGTGGCTACCGGGGCGGACTCGGCTGCGGGGGCAGCCGTTTCAGAAGTCTCGACGTCGACCTGGTTGTTTTCGGTGTCGGCGGAGTTGTTCTGATTTTCGGGCATAGGTGAATTTTCCTCATCCATAGGGGCCAAGCGGCACAACCCGAGGTGAGCGGAGCCGCAGTACGCGTGCCGTAATTGCCGGGCATACTTGACCGGCCGGTCACATAGAAGTCCGGCGCTTTCGCAATCCCGTGGCAGGACTTCCCGCTGCATCTCTTGGCTGCTATCCCAGCAGTCTGTACAGCGTTTTCTTTAGCCGGCTCTCCCTATGAAAATGCCCGCATCTCATTCGCGCGGGCCCCAACACTTACCAGTCTTGCCTCAAGAATTGGGCAGGAAATAAGGGATTTCCGGAGTGGGGGATAGTTCAATTGTAGGGCATGGATCCACGGTTAGGTAACCGGGCGGCCGACGACGGCGGTGAGCTTGCGCACACGGGCAATATCACCAGCGGCCGGAAGGCGGGCCGCTACCCCCCGAGACGACGCTGCAGCTTCGCGAATTCCTCGTGGTACTCAGGCTGCAGGCGGATCTGGCCGTCGGCGTCCGCATCCCGCAGCGCCTCCATGTCCTCGACCGTGGGATCGCTGAACCACTTGCCGATCGTCACCCCGTGCGTAGGAACGAAGATCCGGTGGATGTGGTCCCCCGCCTGGATGCTGCCGGTGCGGACCACCCGGAGATAGGTGCCCACCCTGCCCGCGTCGCCGAACCTCTTGACCCACCGCGGCTCGTCCATCCGCCGCTGGAACGTGGCGCAGGGTGTGCGGGGCGAGGTCACCTCCACCTCGACGTCCAGTCCGACCTTCCAGCGCTCGCCGATGATGGCGTTCGTGGCGTTGATCCCGGTGATGCGCAGGTTCTCGCCAAAAATGCCCGGCGGCAGCTCCCGCTGCAGCTCCCCGGTCCAGTAGTCCGCGTCATCCTGGGAGTAGGCGTACAGCGCCTGGTCCTCGCCGCCGTGGTCGATCCGGCTCGCCTGGATGTCTCCGTGCAGGCCAAGTTTGTGCACCCGGACAGGTCCGTCGACGGCACGCTTGTCGATCGCGGTCACGCCGACACTGCCGGGGTCCGTCAGCAGCTGGTGAACCCGGCACACGGCAAGCACAGATGCAGTGTTCATGGCACCAGTGTAGGCCGGTCCCCCGCTAACGGGGCGAAGCAGCGGTCACCGGGAGTTTTCCGGGCATTTTCCTCTGCCCAAGCCGGTAAGCCGGTTAGGCTGGCATCAGAATTCGGAACGGCTTGTGGCACGGCAGCGTCCGCGGCGCGGATCGCCCCGGCCCTCAGGACGGAAGCAGGGGAGACCATGGATCAGGGCAAGCACGACGGCGAGGAGCTGCCCAGGAAAGGCGGCGAGCCCAAGCCGCCGCCGTGGCAGGTGCCCAAGCCCGAGCTCCGCCCGGAGCTGCAGAACCCGGCCGGTCAGCCCGCCCAGCCCCAGGACGCCACGGGTCCTCCCGGTGAGGCACCGGGTCTTCCCGATAACGCCATGACGCCGGGCGCCGTGTTCGACCCGTTCGAACGCGAGCGGGAACGCGAGTTGGCCGGTGCCGCGGCGCGGAAGAAGCGCTCGCAACGGCGCACCGTCGTCGTCGGGCTGGGTGTGACAGCGCTCCTGGCCGGCACCATCACCGCCATTGTTGCCAGCAAAGCGGAGGATCCCGACTACGCGCAGGTCTGTTTCAACGAGGAAACCGGCCAGCGTGTCGAAGACACCCAGTGTGACAACAGCAGCAGCGCGGGGCGGACCTCCGCGCTCTACGCCTGGTACTTCTACTCCCGCGGCTCAAGTGTGCCCGCCCTGGGGCAGAACCGCGCCAGCTACCCCAGCTACACGAGGACCGTGCCGCCGGGCGCCAAGGCGTCCACGGGTTACAGCACCCAAGGCGGCACCGTCAGCAGGGGCGGCTTCGGCAGCAGCTCCAAGGGTGGAAGCACCGGTGGCTAAGGAATGAAACGACTGGGATCAAAGCCGAGGCCTGACTGGAAACAGCGGATCGAAGAACAGGGCCTGGTGTTCTCCACCACCGCCATGCCGGACGGCACGAACATCGAGTACTGGCATGAGGGCGCCTACTATGAGTTTGCGATGGCGGAGGTGGAGGCGCTCGAACAGACCGCCGAAGACATGCACCGCATGTGCCTGGAGGCAGCGAAGTACCTGGCCACCGGCGCGATGGGCACCATCGGCATCGGGCCGCAGGCCCTCGAGCTGGCGGCGGAGTCACTGCAGGCCGGTGACGTGGACGTCTACGGCCGGTTCGACTTCATCTACGACGGCCAGGGCGGCCCAGCAAAAATGCTCGAGTACAACGCCGACACCCCCACCGGACTCATCGAGGCCGCTGTCGCCCAGTGGTTCTGGCTGCAGGACGTGTTTCCCGAAAAGGACCAGTGGAACGGCATCCATGAGGCCCTCATCCGGCAATGGAAGAAGCTGCAGTACCGCACCGGAATGAGCACTCTCCACGTCGCCCATTCCGAGGCAGAGCAATCCGGGGAGGACTGGATGACCGCGGCCTACATGCGGGACGTCGCCAGCCAGGCCGGATGGACCACCATCGGCATCAACATGTCGGACATCGGCTGGGACCCCAACCTCAACCGCTTCGTGGACCTCGACAACTTCGTCATCAGCACCATCTTCAAGCTCTACCCCTGGGAACTGATGATGAAGGAGCCGTTCGGGCACCGGCTGCTGCAGCGCGCCCACAGCCCGCGCTGGGTGGAACCGGCGTGGAAGATGCTCCTCTCGAACAAGGCCTTGCTGGCCGCACTGTGGCACCTCTACCCGGACCATCCGAACCTGCTCCCGGCCTACCTGGACGGACCCGGTCCGCTCAAGGAATGGGTGGCCAAGCCGCTGCACGGCCGGGAGGGGGACAACATCAAAATCCACGCCGCCGGCATCAACCTCGAACAGCCCGGCGGCTACGGCCGGGAAGGCTGGTGCTACCAGCAGTTCCACGCCCTACCCGATTTCGACGGCAACCGTCCGGTGCTGGGCCTGTGGGTGGTCGACGGCGAATCCGTCGGCTGCGGAATCCGCGAATCCGATGGCCCCGTCACCGACTACTTCTGCCGCTTTGTGCCGAACACGATCGACGCACCCGCTCCGCTGTTTCCGACGTCGAGCCAAGACCACACCAGCAAGGCAGGTATCGTCCTATGAGCCTCGAGTCGACGACGGCGGCCGGCGGCCCGGTTCCGGTTCCCGCCAAAGGGCTGCACGCCGGGATCCTGGATCTGGGCGACTCCGTCATGCTGGGGCTGGCCTCCACCGCGCCGGTCTATTCGCTCGCGGCGACCCTGGGCCTGATCGTGGCCGTGAACGGCAACTACACACCCCTGATCCTGCTGCTGGGCTTTGTGCCGGTCCTCTTCATCGCCTACGCGTTCCGCGAGCTAAACAGCGCCATGCCGGATTGCGGGACCACGTTCATCTGGGCCCGCCGCGCCTTCGGCCCATGGGCGGGCTGGCTGGGCGGCTGGGGCGTGGCCCTCGCCGGCGTCGTGGTCCTCGCCAACCTGGCCCAGGTCGCCGGGCAGTATCTGTGGCTCCTGGTCGGCGACGGTTCCGTGGCCGGGAACAGCCTGGTGGTCACGGCCACCGGCGTGCTGTTCATCGTCTTCATGACCCTCGTGAACTACCGCGGCATCCGGCTCGGAGAGCATGTCCAACGGGTCCTGACCTACGTGCAATATGTCGCACTGGGCATCTTTGCCGTCGCCATCATCGTCCAGATTGCCGCCGGGGTGTCGGGTGACGCCACCGCGGGCCAGGCCTTCGACTTCGCGTGGTTCAACCCGGTTGGGGCCTTCGCCGACCCGGGCGCCGTGGTGCACGGCGCCTTGCTGGCCCTGTTCATCTACTGGGGCTGGGACACCTGCCTGGCCGTGAACGAGGAGACAGAACATCCGAGAACCACGCCGGGCCGGGGCGCGGTCATTTCGGCGTTCGTGCTCGTGGCCATCTACGTCTCGGTCGCCCTGCTGGTGATGATGTATGCCTCCGTGGGCACGGAAGGGATCGGCCTCGGCAATGAAGCCAACCAGAGCGACGTCTTCCTCGCCATGAAAGACGCGGTGCTGGGCCCCTGGGGCTGGCTGATCATCGTAGCGGTCCTGGCGTCGGTGTTGTCCTCGACCCAGACCACCATCCTCCCCACTGCCCGCGGCACGCTCTCCATGGGCGTGCATGGCGCGCTGCCGCCGAAGTTCGGCCAGGTGCATCCGCGCTACCAGACGCCCGGGTTCTCGACCCGGATGATGGGCGCCGCAGCGGTTGCCTACTACGTGCTGATGAGCCTCCTGAGCCAGAACCTGCTGGCGGACTCCATCAGCTCCATCAGCCTCTTCATCGCCTTCTATTACGCCCTCACCGGCTTCGCCTGCGTCTGGTACTTCCGCGCCACCCTTGGCCGCTCGGCCCGCAACCTTTGGTTCCGCGGGATCCTGCCCTTGATCGGCGCCCTCCTGCTGACCGCGGCATTCTTCGTCTCGGCCGTGCAGATGTGGGATCCGGGCTACGGCGACACGCAGATCTTCGGCGTCGGCGGGGCCTTCATCAGCGGCGTGGTGCTGCTGGCGCTGGGCGTGGTGCTGGCCGCCGTCTGCCGCTTCGCCCCGTCAACCCGCGGTTACTTCCTGCAGCGCCAGCCCGCGAGCGGCGCGCTTGCGCCAGAGCGGCCGTAGGATGCTGGCATGAGCCGCACTGCTGAAGCCGCCGACCTTTCGGACGTTCTGGCGATCGATTCCCTGCTGAGCGCGGAGGAGCTGGCCGTACGGGAAAAGGTCCGCGATTTCACGAACCAGAGGATCCGCCCCGGCATCGCCGAATGGTACGAGGACGGCGTCTTTCCGCTGGAGCTGGCCCCGGAACTGGGCGAACTCGGCGTCCTCGGCATGCATCTGGAGGGATACGGCTGCCCGGGGCGCACCGCCGTCGAATACGGCCTGGCCGCCATGGAATTGGAAGCGGGCGACTCCGGCATCCGGACCTTCGTCTCCGTGCAGGGTTCCCTGGCCATGACCGCGATCCACAAGTGGGGCTCGGAGGAGCAAAAACAGCACTGGCTCCCCCGGATGGCCGCCGGCGAACTGATCGGCAGTTTCGCCCTGACCGAACCCGCCGCCGGCTCGGACCCCGCCTCGATGACGACCTCCGCCCGCCGGGACGGCCCGGGCGAGGGCGCCGGCTGGATCCTGGACGGCGCCAAGCGCTGGATCGGGCTTGCCTCGGTGGCGGACGTGCTGGTGGTCTGGGCCAGAACCGCCGACGGCGTCCGCGGCTTCCTGGTCCCCGCACGAACCCCCGGGGTCACCGCGACGCCGATCGGGCAGAAGCTTTCGATGCGCGCCTCGATTCAGTGCGATGTCACGTTCGACGGCGTCCGGCTGGGCTCCGAGGCGCTGCTGCCGGCCGCCCTCGGGCTGCGGGGTCCGTTCACCTGCCTGAATGAGGCGCGGTACGGGATCGCATGGGGCGCGATGGGCGCGGCCCGGGATTCCTACGAGGCCGCGCTGAAGTATTCGCAGGAGCGGCTGCAGTTCGGCAAGCCCCTCGCCGGCTATCAGCTGACGCAGGAGAAGCTGGTGAACATGCTGCTGGAAATCCAGAAGGGCACGCTGCTGGCGCTGCAGCTGGGCCGGCTCAAGGACGCCGGGAAGCTGCGGCCCGAGCAGATCTCGCTGGGCAAACTCAACAATGTGCGCGAGGCGATCGCCGTTGCCCGCGAGGCCCGCACCATCCTGGGCGGGAACGGGATCACCCTGGACTATTCGCCGCTGCGGCACGCCGCAAACCTCGAATCGGTGCGCACGTACGAGGGCACCGACGAGGTCCACACCCTGATCCTGGGCCAGCACATCACCGGCCTCGCGGCCTTCAGCTGATATGAGTTGAGTTGTTCCTTCACAAACACCTCCGGAGATGCCAGAAGGGAAGTATCAGATTCCTTTGAGGATCTGGCGCTGGGCCGTGGGATCCTCCTGTCACTTTCCGGAGGTGGAGATGATGTCTCTTGATGTTGCTGTGGTGCGGGCGCCAACGGTTGTTGTTGTTGCTGTCGATGTGGGAAAGTCGACGGTCGCGTTGTCGGTCACGGGCGCAGATCGCCGGCGTTTGCTGGGTCAAGTGGATTTTAAGATGACAGCGCCGGGGCTTGAGGCAGTTCTGGCACGTGTCCGCCGCGTGCTGCCCGTTGCCGGGGCCCTGGTCAAGGTGGGGATAGAGGCTGCAGGCCACTACCATCGTCCTTTGCTGGCACCGTCTGCATGGCCTGCCGGGTGGGAGGTACTGGAGCTGAATCCGGCACACGTCGCCGAGCAACGGCGTGTCCAGGGCAGGCGCAGAATCAAGACCGATGCGATCGATCTTGAGGCGATCACCGAGCTGGTACTCGCCGGCCGCGGGGTTCCGGTGCGGTCCCGGGAGCTGGTCATCGGTGAACTGGCTGCCTGGTCCGCGCATCGGAGGCGACGGGTCCAGACCCGGACTGCCACGAAGAACCAACTGCTGGGCCAGCTGGACCGCTGTTTCCCAGGGCTTGGCCTGGTTCTGCCCGATGTGTTGGGCACCAAGGTCGGCAGGTTCGTCGCGGAACACTTTGCCGATCCGCACAGGCTGGCGGCCCTGGGCGCCGGCCGGTTCATCCGTTTCGCGGCCGTCCGGGGACTGCAGGTGCGACGGCCGGTGGCGGAAGGGCTGGTCACGGCCGCACGGGATGCGTTGCCAATGCCTGACGCTGCCGTCGCCAGGGAGGTTTTGGCCGCGGATCTGGTGTTGTTGTCGGACCTGGACGCCCAGGTAACGGCGGCCGAGGCGGCGATGGCCGCGTTGCTGCCCCGTAGTCCTTTTGCCACGCTGATCACGGTCCCCGGTTGGGGAACGGTCCGGGCCGGGAATTACGGTGCCGCCGTGGGCGACCCGCACCGCTGGCCCGGACCGTCTCAGGTCTATCGGGCCTCAGGGCTGTCTCCGATGCAGTACGAGTCCGCCGGCAGGCGCCGGGACGGTTCCATCAGCCGCGAAGGCAGCGTGACCCTGCGCCGGGCGCTGATCGACCTGGGCATTGGCCTATGGCTCTGCGACGGGCCCAGCCGCGCCCACGCGGCCGCGTTGAAGGAGCGTGGGAAGAACGGTGGCGTCGTCGCCTGTGCGATGGCGCACCGTGCCAACCGGATCGCCTACGCCTTGGTGCGTGACCAGACAGCCTACGACCCCGCGCACTGGGCCTGAGCAAACCCCCAGGCTTTCCCGGATAGCTGCCGGCCGCACCGCGGCGTACGGAGCGGTCAACGTGGAGCGCCCGCAGCGCAGCGAGGACGAACGACGTTGACAGCGACAAGCCGCGGCGCACGATCATGGCGGCCCGGAAAGCCAGCGCCCGGTCCGGATCGATCAAGGAGGTGCCCGGAAGCCCTTCACAACCCGGCTCAGCGGTGAGACGCTGGAACCGACGAAGGGCCGGATCAGACGCCGTTTCCGCTATGGCGGACGCTTCACGCGTTACGCCGAGGCTAGCTTGGCGCCCGGCCCTTCGCCCATGGCAGCAGCCCGAACGACGCCAGATGACCCTGTACACACAGAGGCCGCATAAGTCAGCGTGGGCGCTGCCCCATCCCTCGACGTCGGGCCCCAGCCGCAAACCGCAAGCCACAGCACAAAAGCCGCCGCCGCGTCACCGAGGAGGCACTGCCGCATGCCCGACGATGCTATTGACAAGACCTATAGCCAGCTAGCCCGGGATCGGCACGGCTTCGCGCTTGCCGGCATCCATGCGGATAGTCGCGCTGATGACGGCGGCGATAGTGCACATCGCGGCGGCCCCGAACCAGGCATAGGTGTACTGGCCTGTGGAGTCCCGGATGGCGCCCGCCGCCAGGGCCGCAGCGGCAGCGCCGAGCTGGTGGGCGGCGAAGACCCAGCCGAATACCACGCTGCCATCGGCACCGAACACCTGGCGGCAGATCGCGGCGGTCGGCGGGACGGTGGCCACCCAGTCCAGGCCGTAGATCACGACGAACACGATCATGCTGGGCTGCACGGTGGCGCTGAGCAGCAGGGGAAGCACCAGGAGCCCTATGCCGCGGAACTGGTAGTACACCGCGAGCAGGATCCGCGGGTTGTATCGGTCCGTGAGCCAGCCGGAGGCGATGGTCCCGACGATGTCGAAGATCCCGACGACGGCGAGCAGGCCCGCGGCGGTGGTTTGGGCCATCCCGTGGTCGTGGGCGGAGGGGATGAAGTGTGTGCCGATCAGACCGTTGGTGGTGGCCCCGCATATAGCAAAGCCGGCCACGAGGGCCCAAAAGGTCCGCACCTTGCTGGCCCGTTTGAGGACCTGCAGCGCCCGGATCGCGGCGTTCCGGCGCGGCTCCGTGGATTCCACGGATTCCGCCGGATCCGACGGCGTTTCCGGCTTTCCGGTAGACGGTTCTCCGGCGACTGGTTCCCCGACTGCATCGGGATCGGCACCGTACGGCAGCACGCCGGCATCGGCCGGGGAGTTCTTGAGGAATTTCAGCACGAGCGGGACGACGGCCAGCGCCCCCGCGGCGATCAGCAGCGAGGCCTGGCGCCAGCCCGGGTCCTGGGCGAGCATGGCGATGAAGGGCAGGAAGACCAGCTGCCCGGCCGCGCTGCCCGCGGTGAGGATGCCGATCACCAAACCGCGGCTCCGGGCGAACCAGGTGTTGGCGATGGTGGCGGCGAAGACGAGGGCCATCGAGCCTGTGCCGAGCCCGATCAGGAGCCCCCAGGTGAGCAGGATCTGCCAGGATTGGTTCACCAGCACCGTCAGCGCACTGCCGGCCCCGATCAGCACGAGCGCCACGGAGGTGACGGCGCGGATGCCGAAACGTTCCATCAGGGCCGCGGCGAACGGGGCCGTGAGGCCGAAGAGCACGAGGTTGATGCTGACGGCTGCCGAGAGCACCGTGGTGGACCAGCCGAATTCATTCTGCAGCGGCACCATCAGCACACCGGGAGCGGCGCGGAAGCCGGCGGCGCCGACCAGCGCGAGGAAAGCGACAGCCGCCACGATCCAGGCCGGGTGCAGCCGCCGCTCGCGGGCGGGAAGGAGGGTGGTTTTAGGCGCGCTCATGCAGCGGTTCCGTGCTGGGAGGGGGCCTTCGAGGACGTGCGCGGGGAGGTGGCGAGGGGTACCGGCTCGGTGGTACGCGTGAGGCTGTGCCAGCTGGTGTTGTCCGCCGTGATCCGTGCCCCGCAGGCCGTGCAGGTGTCGGCGGAGGAGGTGGCGGCCCCGCAGCCCGAATGGATCACGAGCATATGGGCCTGCTCGGACGGCGCGGGGAGATGTTTTTCGGCCCAGAGAACGACGGCGTTGAGCACCGGAAGGGCGTCCTCGCCCTTGTCGGTGAGGACGTACTCCTGGCGGGTGCGGCCACCGTCGTCGTAGGGCCGGCGGGTGAGCAGCCCGGCGTCGACGAGCGCCGCGAGGCGTTTGGTCAGCACGGAATCCGCCGCCTCCAACCGCGCCTTGATGGCGTCGAAGCGGCCGTTGCCGAAGAAGATTTCACGGAGGACCAGCATGCCCCACGGGTCGCCGAGGATATCCAGGCCGCGGGCCATGCTGCAGTTTCGTGCGGACCAGTCGGATCGAAGTGCCATGCCGAAACCCTAGCTGCCTATCTTCAAGAAAGCTAGGCCGTTCAGCCAGGCGTCTCTGCCAGGTGTCCGGCAAGTTCCTGGTTCTGAACGTGACCGAGGCCGTCAGTCGGGGATTCGCCCATATTTCCCGTTGTTATGGATGCGGTTCAGGTCGCAGGGCTGGGGCATGCCGCTGCCCAACTGCTAAAATGGCGTGGTTGTAGAGCGGCCTATAGGTGGTCCGGCCAGCGCCGTAACGTAAGTAGGGGACCAGACAAACATGACGGCAGGCGGTTCACACCTCAGCTCTTCGGAGAGTTCCACGGCCCCGTCGAAAAAGACGGCAGCCGGGTCGGAACTCCCGCAGTCCGGTGCGCCTGCTGCAACCGCCGCCCCATCCAAGCGCCGGGCCTACCCGGCCATCTGGCAGGGGTTTCTCGGCGCCCTGATGATGTTTGTCGGTTCCATCGGAACGGGCTGGATCGCCAACGGCTCACCCATGATCCGCCAGCCGGTGGTCATCGCCCTGCGAACGGAGGGCTGGGGCGTCACCCTGTCCACCGTCCTCTTGACGGTAGGGGCGATGCTGCTGATGCGCTCCTGGCTTCGGCTCGGCCAGCGGCTAGGGGGCTGGGGCGAATCGTCCTTACGGTCGGTGGTGATCGCCATTTCCGCGTGGTCGCTGCCCCTCCTGCTGGCCGTTCCGATCTTCTCCCGGGATGTATACGCCTACACCGGCCAGGGCCGCCTGGTCATGGAGGGCCAGAACCCCTATGAAGTCGGCATCTCCACGCTCAATAACTGGTTTTCCCTGGGCGCGGACCCTGCCTGGGCTGAGAACAGGACGCCCTATGGGCCCTACTTCCTGTGGCTCGCCCGCGGCGTTGTGGGGCTGACGGGCGCACAACCCGACGTGTCCGTCCTGCTTTTTCGCCTTCTCGCCGGCGTTGGTGTTCTGCTCTGCGTCATCTACGTGCCCAAGCTGGCCGAATTGCACGGCATCAACGGCGCGCGGGCACTCTGGATCGCAGTGGCCAACCCGCTGTTCCTGATCAGCTTCGTGGCCAGCGCCCACAACGATGCCCTGATGGTGGGTCTCGCGGTTGCCGGCGTCTACTATGCCGCGACGAAGCGCTACCTGACCGGAATCCTGCTGGTCACGGCGTCTATCGGGATCAAGCCGATCACAGTTCTGCTGCTCCCGTTCATCGGCATCATGTGGGCCGGGCCGGCTGCCTCGTGGACCCGTAAGTTCCTCATTTGGGGCGCGACGGCGGGGATCAGCTTCGCCGTGCTGGCCGTCAGCGGCCTGCCGTACAACCTGGGCGTGGGCTGGGTCTGGGCCATCATGGATCCGACGCCGGGTTACACCGGCTATTCGCCGTCGGGCTTCCTCGGGCAGCAGGTGGAGTTCCTCGGCAATGTGCTGGGACTGCCCGGCGGCACCTTCGCGGACCTGCTGAGGACCGGCATGAAATGGACGGCCGTCGGGCTGGTCCTGCTGCTGATGTTCCGGGGCGACTACTCGCGGGCGGTGCGCCGGATGGCCCTCGCCTTCGCCGCCGTCGTGATGCTCTCGCCCATCATCCAGCCGTGGTACATCCTGTGGTTTGTGCCGTTCCTGGCAGTCACTGGCATACGGAACGACTGGCAGATCCGGTGCCTCTACGTCGGTGTGACGTTCTTTGTGGTGTTCGGTGCGCAGGACCAGCTCTCGGTCTGGTCCTTTGTGGAGCTGGCCGTGGACGTGTCGTCGCTGGCGTTTGTGACGGCGCTCCTTTTCACGTTCTACCTACTGGTCCTCGACGTCCACACGCGGAAGCTGCTGATTGAGGGCAAGCCCACGGACTGGGCCCAGCGGGCCTGGCGCTGGGCCCTGGACCAGCGCCGCGGCTCCCGCTGAGGCACCCGCTGGCTCAGGCTGTCCGAGCCTGGGGAACCGCCGGCGATTTGCGGCCGAGCTCCGCGGTCCGCTTCACCGACCACCACAGCAGCACCACCAGGAGCACGTTGCGTGTGGTGAGGATGGCAGCCATGACCGGGTGTGCGTGGATAAGCGGGGTGTAGAACAGCGGGTAGATCACAAACGTGGTCATGGCGATCCCCATCAGCAACGCCGCAGGAACCTTCCACCGCTCCCAGTCGTGCGTCAGTCCCGCGATGATCACCGGGGCCAGCCAGATGATGAACTGCGGCGAACCCACCTTGTTGAACACGATGAATGCCGTGGTCATCATCAAGGCGCCTTCGAGGAAGAGTTCCTCCCGCTCGGCGCCGCGCTTCAGCGCCCGGACCAGCAGGATGGCGGCCACCACTGCGGCGAGGATCAGCAGCGGCTGCATCAGGAACGCTGCCACGCTGGCGCCCGGCCCGTAGACCTCGGTGGAGTTGATGGCCGTGTTGTCCGCCATCCTGGAGCCGGCGATGTTGAACACGCTGAGCCACACCCACGGGGTGGAGAACGTGGCTTCAAGCTGCATGCCACGCTCGCCCTGGTTGGTCAGGAAGTCCATGATGTGCGGCAAGCCACCGGAAAGGTACGTGCCCAGGCCCACGACGGCGGTGACCGCGACGCCGGAGGCCAGCACCTGGATCCGCTTCCGGCTGGCAATGACGATCGGCACCAGGACTGCTGCCGGCCAGACCTTGATCCACGTGGCGATGCTCAGCAGGACGCCCGCGACGACGGGGCGTTCGGCCGCATACAGCAGGGCAATCAGCACGAGGGGGGCCGTGATGCCCTCCACCCGGGCGAAGCTGAGATAACCCATAAATACTGTGAAAAACAGCCACCACCAGGCCGGGGCGATGCCCTTCACCTTCCGCGGCCCGCCGGTCAGGAAAGCGAGTCCGACGGCGTTGAGGGCTGTGATGATCAGGTACCAGCAGAGCAGGTAGAGGCTGGGTCCGGCGATGTTCGCGAGGAAGATCGGGATCTGCGCCAGCACCGGGTACACCCAGGGGCTGATTTTCCCGTTCAGGCTGTCCGGGTTGTACCCGTCCATGGCCCACTGACGGTACTGCTCGGTGTCGCTGAACGTACCCCCGTTAAGGAAGAACGAGGCCATCCAGCCCAGGAAATACAGGTGGATGACTGCGAAGCCCCACCAGACGCTGGACGGACGGGCGAACCAGTCCACCACGCGGACGGGCAGGACGGTGCTGCGGACGCTGACCAGCCGGTCGAAGAACTCCCTGGAAATCTCAGGACTCCTTGAGCGCGGGGACGGACGCCGAAGTCTTTTTGCCCAGCGAGTACAGGCGCCGGACCGACCACAGGAACAGGATCACCAGGAGGACGTTGCGGATGGTCAGTACGCCGGCCATGAGGGGGTTGTTGTGGCTGAGGGCATCGTAGTACAGCGGGTAGATGAAGAAAGTGGCCACCGCGATCGCGATGAGCATGGCCGCGGGAACCCGCCATTCACGCCAGCTGTGCGCCAGGCCCACCGCCACGGCAGGGGCCAGCCACACCATGAACTGGGGCGAGCCAACCTTGTTGAAGACCACAAAGGCAGTGGCCAAGGTGAGGGCTCCGGCCAGCAGCAGTTCGGTGCGGTCAACGCCGCCGTCGACCTTGCCGTTGCCGTTGCCGTTGAGCTTTCCGTTGTGCAGCGCCCAGAACGTCAGTCCGGCCACGAACAGCGCGGCCAGGATCAGGAGGGGCTGCATCAACACGGACATCACGGCCGTTCCGGGGCCGTCCACCTGCATGGAGTTGATGTCGGTGTTCATGTACATCCGGGAGTCGCCGATGTTCAGGACCGACAGCCAGAGCCAGGGGGTGGTGAACGTTGCCTCGAGCTGCATGCCCCGATCGCCCTGCTGCATCAGGAAGTCCAGCAGCCTGGGCACAGTGCCCAAGACGGCGGCGAGTGCGACCACCACCGCTGACGTGGCCACGCCTGCCAGGACAACCAGCAGGCGGTTCCTGACGACGGCGAACAGGGCCAGCATAACGGCCGCCGGCCAGACCTTCACCCAGGTGGCGGCGCTGAGCAGGACCGAGGCGATGAACGGCCGGCCCACCCCGTAGGCCAGGGCCACCAGGACGATCGGTGCGGTGAGGCCGTCCACGCGCGCGAATCCCAGCCAGCCCATCAGCAGGGTGAAGATCAACCACCACCAGCCCGCCGGGATCGCGTCCTGGTTACGGCCACGCTCTGTCAGTTTCGCCAGGCCCCAGCAGTTGAGGATTGTGGTCATCAGCACCCAGAGGAAAAAGAACGGTCCGGGACCGGCCAGCCCTGCCAGCGCCATGGGGATCAGCGCGAGGATGGGGTACACCCAGGGACTTGGGCCGCCGCTGAGGTTCGCTTCGTCGAAACCAGCCCCTGCCCAGTCGCGGTAAATGAACGTGTCGCTGAACGCCTCGCCGCGCAGGGAGAGTATCGCCGCGAAGACCAGGAAACCCAGGTGCCCCAGGATGACACCGGCGAGCAGCCCGCCCGGCGTGTTGAGCCTGGACTGCCAGGCCTCCGGCAGGATCAGGTTGCGGATCCGTGTGAGCATGGCGAAGAATGCGTCCGTGGAAATGGCGGAATCCTTGTCAGTTAGGGTAAAACAATTGCCGGGTCATGCCGTTTGGATGGCGCCGGGAGCATCGGGGGGCTACCTGCAACGGCCTCCGCTACGGGTCAAGGGTAATTGAATCTCAGTGGTGCCCAATAATCCTGCGGCCCGGCGAAGCGCACCCGTAGCGCCCAACCTCACAGCCACGACCCACTAATCCAGAACTCTCCTAGCTGCCTGACTCGGCGCCCGCGAGCCCGTCGAGGGCCTGCTCCAGGTCGGCGATGAGGTCCTCGACATCCTCGATGCCGCAGGAAAGCCGGATCAGGTTGACCGGGACGGCCAGCTCGGTGCCCTTGACCGAGGCGTGCGTCATTTCGGAGGGGTAGTTCATCAGTGACTCGATGCCGCCGAGGGACTCGGCGAGGGTGAACACGGAGGTCGATTCGGCCACCCTGCGGGCCGCCGCCTCGCCGCCCTTGAACTGCACCGAGATCATGCCGCCGAACTTCTTCATCTGCTTCCGGGCCAGCTCGTGGCCGGGGTGCGAGGGCAGGCCCGGGTACAGCACGGCTTCCACCTCTGGGCGCTGCAGCAGCCATTCGGCCACGGCCTGTGCGTTGTCGCTGTGCCGGTCCATCCGGACGCCCAGCGTCTTGAGCCCCCGCGTGGTGAGGAAGGCGTCCATCGGTCCGGACACGGCGCCGACGGCGAACTGCACGAAGCCGATCTTCTCGGCGAGTTCAGGATCGTTGACGATGATCGCCCCGCCGACGACGTCGGAGTGCCCGCCGATGTACTTGGTGGTCGAGTGCACGACGATGTCCGCGCCGAGGGCCAGCGGGGTCTGCAGGTACGGCGAGGCGAAGGTGTTGTCCACCACGAGGAGGGCGCCGGCGTCGTGCGCCAGCGTGGCGAGCGCCTCGATGTCGGTGATTTTCATCATCGGGTTCGACGGCGTCTCCACCCACACGAGGCGGGTCTTGCCTCCACCGGCCGCGCCGCCGCCCGCTGCGACGGCCTCCGCCACGGCGTCAAGATCGGACATGTCCACCGGTGTGTTCCCGATGCCCCACTCCCCCAGGACCCGGCTGATCAGGCGGTAGGTGCCGCCGTACGCGTCGTTGCCGAGCACGATGTGGTCGCCCGGGCGGGTCAGGGCACGGATCATGGAGTCCTCGGCCGCGAGACCGGAGCCGAAGGAGAACGCGGCGGTCCCGCCTTCCAGAGCGGCTAGCTGCTCCTGCAGCGAGTCACGGGTGGGGTTGGTGCCCCGGCCGTATTCGTAGCCGGCGCGCAGCACGCCGATGGCCTCCTGGGCGTAGGTGGAGGAGAAATGGACCGGCGGCACGACAGCCCCGGTGCGCGGCTCAAAAGCCTGGCCGGCGTGCACCGCGCGGGTGTTGAAACCGGGGTTCTTCGGCAAAGACATGTGCGATCCTTTCGGCCGGCCTCCGGGTCGCCCCGGCAGGGCGGTTCCGGTCTCCGGGTCAGTTGGCTGAGGTCGGTTTGCTGAGGTCAGTTGCTGAGGTAGGCAAGGAGATCGTGGCGGGTCAGGATCCCCACCGGGGCGCCGACGAACGTCACCATCAGGGTGTCAGTGTCGGAGAGGAGCTCGCGGGCGGTCGAGATCGATTCGAGCGAACCGATCACGGGCAGCCGGGCTTCCATGTGTTCGGAGATCTTGTCCGTCAGCTTCGCCTCGCCGCGGAAGAGCTTGGCGGTGATGGTGCGTTCATCGACGGCGCCGAGGACCTCGCCCATCACCACCGGCGGCTCCTGGGAGAGGACCGGGATGTGCGAGACGCCGTACTCGTTCATGATGTTGATGACGTCGCGGACGCTCTCGTTGGGGTGGATGTGCACGAGGTCCGGCAGTTCGCCGGTCTTGGCCTTGAGGATCTCGCCCACGGAGGCGTCGTCGCCGCTGGCCAGGAAGCCGTAGGAGCGCATCCACTGGTCGTTGAAGATCTTGGCCAGGTAGCCGCGGCCGGAGTCCGGCAGGATCACCACGACGACGGCGTCCGCCGGCAGGTCCCGGGCGACCTGCAGCGCGGCGACCACGGCCATGCCGGAGGATCCGCCGACCAGCAGGCCTTCCTCCCGCGCGAGCCGGCGTGTCATCGCGAAGGAGTCCGCGTCGCTGACGGCGATGACATCGTCCGGCACGGACTTGTCATAGTTGGCGGGCCACATGTCCTCGCCGACGCCTTCGACGAAATACGGCCGGCCGGTGCCGCCGGAGTAGACCGAACCCGCCGGGTCCGCGCCGATGATCTTGACCACACCGCCGTCGGCCTCGGCACGCGCGGCGGAAACTTCCTTAAGGTACCGGCCGGTGCCGGTGATGGTGCCGCCGGTGCCGGCCCCGATGACGCAGTGCGTGACCGTACCATCGGTGTCCCGCCAGATTTCGGGGCCGGTGGATTCATAGTGGCTGGCCGGCGCGGCCGGGTTGGAGAACTGGTCGGGCTTGTACGCCCCCGGGATCTCGGTGACCAGCCGGTCCGAGACGCCGTAGTAGCTTTGCGGGCTGTCCGGGGGGACGGCGGTCGGCGTCACCACGACTTCGGCGCCGTAGGCCTGCAGCACGGCCCGCTTGTCCTCGCCGACCTTGTCCGGCACCACGAAGATGCAGCGGTAGCCCTTCTGCTGGGCCACGAGGGCCAGCCCGACGCCGGTGTTGCCGGACGTGGGTTCCACGATGGTGCCGCCGGGCAGGAGCTTGCCGGTGCGTTCGGCCTCCTCGATCATCTTGGCCGCGATGCGGTCCTTGACGGAACCGCCCGGGTTCAGATATTCCAACTTCGCCAGGACCGTGGCCCCGATGCCGTCGGTGACGTGGTTCAGCTTGACAAGCGGCGTGTTGCCGATGAGGTCCAGAACGGACTGGGCGTACTTCATAGGTACAAAGTTACCGTCTCCGCGGCCGGGGCTGGTCGCGGAACCCGGACACACGGCTCCGGCTTCGCTCACGCGCCGATGTCGTTTCCTCCCGCCGCGGTCCCCGTGCCGGCAGCCTCGGAGGTCCCGCCTTCGGGTACCGCGTTCTGCCAGAGCCCCACGACGTTGCCCTCGGTGTCCCGGAAGTAGGCGGCCCAGCCCATGGTGCCGACTTCCTCGCGCGGCCTGACCGTGCTGCCGCCGAGGGAATTGATCTTCTGCAATGCCGCGTCGATGTCCTCCACATCCACCGTGACCACCGGGGACGTGAGGTCTCCCTCGCGGCGGAACATGCCGCCGTTGATGGATCCCGGCACGGAGGGCATCCCCGTCTCATCCGACGGCGTCGTCATGAGCATGGCGTAACTCATCTCCGGTATGGGGCTTATTTTCCAGCCGAACGCCGAACTGTAGAAGTCCCGTGCGCGGCTCTCGTCGTCTGCGGGGATTTCGAAATGTACTACTCCAGCCATCACACTCTCCTAAGAACAACGATCCGGGCCAAGAGGCGGGCGTGGGCGCTCCACGCCACAGCCGGATCTTAGCCCCGGCAGGCCTGGAGGTTAAGGGTCCTACGGCCCATGCTTTATGCGGGCAGATGCGGCCGCTGTCAGCGGGACATGGGAACATGTTCGGATGACCCTTGCAGACGTCCCCGCAGGCATTGCCGCCGCGGCGGACGCCTCGCTGCGCTGGCACCCGGACGGGCCCTTCGACCTTCAGCAGACCATCGGCACCCTCCTCCGCGGCCACGGTGATCCGTCCGTCCGCACGGCGCCGGACGGGACCTGGCTGGCTTTCACGACGCCGGCCGGTCCGGCCACGCTGCGCCTGACCACCCCCGGCTCCCGTGCGGATGCTGCCGTTGACGCACTGGCGTGGGGACCGGGAGCAGCCTCCGCGGTCGCCGCCGTGCCCCGCATGTTGGGCCGCGACGACGACTGGTCCTGCTTTGATGAGCCCGCGTTCCGCGCCACACTCCCCCGGATGGTCACTGAAGCCCGACGCCGGAACCCCGCCGTGCGGTTGCCCGCCACCGGGCGGATGATCGATGCGCTGGTCCCGACCATCCTGGAGCAGAAAGTCACGCTCATCGAGGCCCGCCGCGGCTACCGCTACCTGATGTACCGCTTCGGCACCGTGGCTCCCGGCGCCGGCAGCGCCGCACCCGCCAACCTGATGGTCCAGCCCACCGCCGAGCAGTGGCTCCGGATTCCGTCCTGGGAATGGCACAAGGCGGGCGTGGGTCCCCAGCGCTCCGTCACCGTGATGCGTGCGCTGCGCTCCGCCGTCGCGCTTGAACGCCTTGCCGCCCTGCCCGCCGCGGAAGCCGCGGCGAAGCTGCAGGCGATTCCCGGGATCGGCGTCTGGACCGCGGCGGAGGTGGTGCAGCGCACCCATGGCTGCCCCGATTCGGTCTCGGTGGGCGACTACCACCTCGCGGCGTATGTGGGGGCGGCATTGACCGGCCGCAGGACGGACGACGCCGGCATGCTCCGCCTGCTGGCGCCGTGGGCCGGCCACCGGCAGCGCGTGGTGCGGATGATCGGGCTCAGCGGCTTCCGCAAGCCCACTTTCGGCGCCCGCATGACCATCCAGGACCACCGCGGGCACTGAGCCTTCGTCCACCCCCTGTTGGCGAGTCGCCGGCAGGGACACCAGGCTGATCGGTCGAACGCCCCGAGCGGTACGGTTGAGTTGTGAACGCCAGTATCGATCACCTGGTCATCGCCGCCGATTCGCTGGAACAGGGCGCGGCCTGGTGCGCGGCAACGTTCGGCGTTCAGCCCTCCGGCGGTGGCAAGCACCCGTTGATGGGTACGCACAACCGAGTGATTGCCATCAGCAGCGAGAGCTTCCCCGACTGCTACCTCGAGGTCATCGCGATCGATCCCGACGCGCCGGCGCCGGGGAGGCCGCGCTGGTTCGGGCTCGACCACCCCGAGGTGCGCGAGGCTGTCCGCGAATCCCCTCGGCTGGTGCACGCAGTGGCGCGCACGCGCAAGATCGAAATGCTGCGCCGGGACCTTGCCAACTTCGCCCTCAACCCTGGCGAGTTGCTGGCAGCGCAGCGCGACACGCCTCACGGACTGTTGAAGTGGCGAATCACAGTCCGCGACGACGGCCGCGCTGAATGCGCAGGCGCGCTGCCCAGCTTGATCGAATGGGAAGGGCAACATCCGTGTGCCCACATGCCCCTCACCGATGTGGCGCTGCAGGGCCTGGTGCTGCGCGGCGTCCCGACGCAGGCGGTCGACATGCTGAAGCTTCCGGCCGTTCACACGGGCCCGATCGACGCTGTGCAGAACGCACCGCTCACCGCGACGCTGGAATCGCCGCGTGGCCGTGTTGTGCTCGATGGGTGGCACTACGGAGGCTAGAGGCCCAGACGGGCCGCCGCTTCCTGCCGCATGTCCACCTTGCGGATCTTGCCGGAGACCGTCATGGGGAAGCTCTCCCGGACGTCGACGTAGCGCGGAATCTTGTAGTGCGCGAGCCTGCCGCGGCAGAACTCCGCCACGGCTGCCGCATCCAACGGTGCCGACCCGGGTTTAAGGATCACGCAGGCCATCAGTTCCTCCCCGTACCGGGCATCCGGAACACCGATCACCTGCACGTCCTGGATGTCCGGATGGGTGTAGAGGAACTCCTCGATCTCGCGCGGGTAGATGTTCTCGCCGCCGCGGATCACCATGTCCTTGATTCGACCCTCGATCACGATGTATCCGTCCTCGTCCATCCGGGCAAGGTCGCCGGTGTGCATCCACCCCTCGGAGTCGATCGCCTCGGCGGTCTTGTCCGGCTGGTTCCAGTACCCCTGCATGACGGCATAGCCGCGGGTGCACAGTTCGCCGATCTCGCCGCGCGGCAGCACCTCCCCGGCGACCGGGTCCACGATCCGGCTCTCAAGCTGCGGCATGGTGCGGCCCACGGTCTCGGTGCGCTGGGCCATGGTGTCCACGCTCCGGGTCATGGTGGACACCGGCGACGTCTCCGTCATGCCGTAACAGATGGCCACGTCTACCATGTTCATCTCCGAGATGACCCGGTTCATCACCTCGATGGGGCACAGCGATCCGGCCATCACGCCCGTGCGCAGGGTGGAGAGGTCATAGGAGGCGAAGTCGGGCAGCGCCAGCTCGGCGATGAACATCGTGGGTACCCCGTACAGCGAGGTTCCGCCGAAGTCCTGTACCGCCTCCAGCACCGACGCAGGAGTGAACCCGCGGCCCGGAATGATGGTGGCGGCGCCGTGACTGAGGGCCGCGAGGTTGCCGATCACCATGCCGAAGCAGTGGTAGAACGGCACCGGCAGCACCACCCGGTCGTGCTCCGTGTACTTCAGCAGTTCGCCGATCGAGTAGCCGTTGTTCAGGATGTTGGCATGCGTCAGGGTGGCGCCCTTGGGAAAACCCGTGGTTCCGGAGGTGTACTGCAGATTGATGGCGTCGTGCGGGTCCAGTTCTGCCATACGGGCCTTGAGGGCTGAGTGCGCGACGTCGTCGGCCCGCCTGAGCAGTTCCGCGTACGTCCACTCGGCCTCTGATTCCGGGACGCCGGACGTGAGCTCGGCCAGGCCCGCATCCGGCAGGAAGACCAGCTCACGCAGCTCGGGGCAGGCCGCCAGCGCCTGCCGCGCCATTCCGGTGTAGTCGCTGTTCCGGTCCGACGGCGCCGAGACCAGCAGGCGCATGCCGTTCTGCTTGACCACGAATTCAAGCTCATGGCTGCGGTAGGCCGGGTTGACGTTGACCAGGATGGCGCCGATCTTGGCCGTCGCGTACTGCAGGATGGTCCATTCCGCACAGTTCGGGCTCCAGATCCCGATCCGCTCGCCCTTGGCGACGCCGAGCGCCAGCAGCGCGCGGGCGACGCGGTCGACGTCGTCGTTCAGTTTGGTGTAACTCCACCGGCGGGCTTCCTCGCCGGGCACCGCCGCGGCCTCGATCAGGGCGTCGTGGAGGGGAAACCTCCGAACAACCCCTTCGAAGTTGTCGCCGATGGTGTCCTGGAGCAGCGCGACGTCTGTGTCCCCGGCTGTGTAAGAAAGCATGCTGGAACGCTACCAACAGCGCGGCGGCAAAAGAAGAGCGAAGCTAGGAAGCCCTATGAAATGTTCGGACCTGGGTGCCACGGCCCGGTATTGTGAAAACCATGAGTGCACCCGTTGACCTTCAGGCCATTTTCATCCCCAACGAGGGCGAGTTCTTCCGCGTCAAGCTCGCGCTGGAAATCGCGATTGACGAGGTGGTGGCCGAGCCCGGCTGCATCCGATACGAGCTCACCGAGGCCAGCGAGGACAGGCTGGTGCTGACGGAACAGTGGGCCTCGCAGGCCGACCTGGACAAGCACTCCAAGGGCACCGCGGTCCAGGACCTCAACGAATCCCTCAGCGCCCTGCTGGCCGAGCCGGTCAGGCTCGAGCGGCTCTAGCCGGCAGGCGCGTCCGGAGGCCTAGGCTTCGGGAACCCTAGGCCTCGGGGATCTGGGTGCCGTCCTGCTGGCTCGCAGCAGCGGCAGCCTCGGCCTGGGAACGGGCCACGTGGGCGTGGACTTCCTCCATGTCCAGGGCCTTGACCGCGTCGACAACCTGCTCGAGCTGCTGGGCATTCAGGGCGCCGGGCTGCGAGAAGACCAGCACCTTTTCGCGGAAGGCCATCAGCGTGGGGATCGAGGTGATGCCGGCCTCGGCGGCGAGCTGCTGCTCGGCTTCGGTGTCCACCTTGGAAAAGACCACATCTGGGTGCTTCTCGGAAACTGCTGCGTACGTAGGGCCGAACTGCTTGCAGGGCCCACACCATTCTGCCCAGAAATCAACGAGCACAATGTCGTTGCCCTCGACGGTCGATGCGAATTGTTCACCTGTAATGTTTACGGTAGCCATGGGTCAACGGTACGCGAGCGGCTTGGGATTGTCCCTCGCATTTCGCTGATGGCTCATCGTGGAACGGCTCAGGCCCAGACGTGCGGGGCGGGACGCCGGGCCCCGGGCAGGCCATTGGTTTCCCGCCATTCGTGGATCCAGTCGGGAAGCTCGAGGCCCGCCGGCGGCTCGCCGAACTCGCGCAGGATCTCCTCCTGGCTGACGGGCTTTCCCTTGCTGACCAGCCGCGTGGCGATGTAGGCCCGGGCGTAGATTTCGCCGTCCACCACCATCCGCTGCTCGAAGTAGATGGCCTTTGCATCGAGGCCGATGATCTTCGTTTCAATGGTGTACTGCTGCCAGAGCTGCAGCGAGCGGCGGAAAGCGATGGTCTCGCCGGCGGCCACCGGGCTCCAACCGCGACGGCGCATGGCCTTCCACGTACCGCTGCGGGACATGAGGTCAAAGCGGCCCAGGTCCATCAGGGAAAAGTACATGCCGTTGTTGACATGCATGGCGATGTCGATGTCTGTCGGCAGGACGCGCAGCGGCAGGGACGAGGTGTCCCAGATGTCCAGCGGGGTCCGCCGGGAGGACGTAAAGAGCAGGACCAGGGTACGGAGGAGCAGGTGCATGCCCATCATGTTACCCGCCAGTAACAATGGTGCCAAGCAGCCCGTTTCTTCTCCCTTTAGGCGGTCCAACGACATACGGGAGTCAAAGCATGATCGCGCGAGTCAGGGGCCGGCTTTCAGCTTCCGCCAGCCGCCAGCCCGGTTGTTCGCGATGATCTGCCGGAACATCGCGGTGAGGGCGGGAGCGTTGATGGCTTGGCCCTGCCGGATGGCCACGGTGCGGGCGGTCTTGTTGCCATGACCGCCGGTGATGATGCCCTCCGGATCCGGAACGATTGCGCCGTCGTACAGAAAGACGTTGATGTGGTCCCTTGCCGCCAGCAGGGCGCAGATGTTGCCGTCGAGGATGAAGTAGGGCTGGGTGGTCCGCTTGATGGTTTCCCGGACGTCCGGATCGGCGGCGTGGACCAGCACTCGGACCTCGTGGCAGATCGCCTGTTGCCAGCCGGGCAGGGCCTCGATGTAGGCGTCCACCCGCGGATCCGTTGCGGGCGGCTGCTCACGCTGCATCGTCGTCGTCCTCGTTGCTGTCGGTGCCCCGGACAATCACGCTTTCGACACCGTGCAGGTCCATCAGGTGCGGCACGAGGTTGCGTAGCGGAGGCTGTCCGTAGAACCGGACGTCCATCAAGACCATCGGCTTCTGCTCATCCCCGGCTCTGCGCGTGCGCAGGATCGAGGAGCTGAACCCCATGGTCGTGGCGATTTCGAGCACTTCACGCAAAACCCCCTGGCCGTCGGCGTAGCTGATGTGCAGGACCCGGTTCCGGTCCGCAGAGGGGATTTTTCGGACCGCGGGCGCCACAACGAACAGCGTGATGAGGTGGAACACCGTCAGCGCCAGGGCCAGGGAAACCATTCCCGCCCCGCAGGCCATGCCCACCGCGGCGGCCACCCAGATGGTCGCCGCCGTGGTGAGTCCCCGGACGACATCCCGGCCCTTGAAGATGACTCCGGCGCCGAGGAAACCGATGCCGCTGACGATCTGCGCGGCAATCCTGGACGGGTCCAGGGCCACCCCGGGGTCGAGCACGGAGGCGAAGCCGTAGGCCGAGACGAGCGTAAACGCGCAGGATCCCAGCCCCACGAGCACGTGGGTCCGGTATCCGGCGCTTTTTTGCCTGACCTGCCGTTCGATGCCGATCAGGGAGGTCAGGACGAAGGTGGCAAGCAGCAGCAGGAGTTCCACCAGGCTCGTCTCGGTAAAAAGTCCCAGCATTTCCACCATGCCTACGCCTTTCCTGGCTGGGAGTGAGGGCCCCGGCCGGTGCCATCCGCGTGTACAGCCGACTCTAGCAACGACTGGCTCCGCCCGGTTCACCCCGGCCGGGGCTTTCCCCGCCACGTCAGGGGGAAAGCCCCCGCACCGAACCGCTCCCGGGAAGCGCTTTGTTGTGCCAACCTGCGTATGGCCAACAGCACGGATTCCATCAGGACCGTACCGAGGACCACGGATCGCATCGCGGCCTCCGGAGAGTCGGTGGGAACGCTTCCGACGTCGGCATCGGCGACGTCCCGCATGGCCTGCGCATAACGGCCCAGCGCGGACGGCGGCAACTCGAAACCCGGCACTGGCCAAGGCGGCCAGGGCCTGCGCCAAGGCGGCCAGGGCGTTGCGGTCGCAGGCCTGCTCCGACCAGCCCCAGAGGCGCACAAGCTCCCGCTCCGGGGCGAGGTCGACGTCGTCCAGTGCCGGACGCGTGAGCGCGTGGTGCGCCAGACCTAGCAGGTCATGTCCGGACTCCGGCGGGTTCTGTGGTTGCCGGCATGAAACCTTCCAGGTGAGCCGGGCCGAGAGCTTGTATGTCTCGACGCCGGCCCAAGGACTCGCCCGGGCCACCGAGCTGGTTCCGGCGGGACCCCGCGGCGATCGTGCGAAGGACCGGCTGGCGGGCACGTCGTAGGCTTTCCGCGGCTCCGGATCGGTGCTTGGATGGAGGCGGCAGCCACCTGACCTGAGGAGGAAACCGTGGAGGAATCCGTGGAGGACCCCTATGATCTTGAACGCTTTGTCACGGCCCAGGATTTGGGCGGAACTTATCGTCGGGCTCTCGCGGAGCTTCGGCAGGGCTCCAAGCGAAGCCACTGGATGTGGTTCGTCTTCCCCCAGCTTGCAGGCCTGGGGCACAGCGCGACCGCCAGGCGATACGCCCTCTCCAGCCTGGACGAAGCGCGGGCCTACCTCCGGCATCCGGTGCTGGGTCCACGCCTGCTCGAAAGTGCGGCGGCGGTGTCCGGCCTGGCCGGACGTACGGCCGGGCAGATCTTCGGCAGCACGGATGAGAAAAAACTGCGCTCCTCGATCACCTTGTTCCTGCGGGCAGATCCGGAGGAACCGGCCTTCCGGCGCCTTCTTGACCAGTACTTCGAGGGCTTGCCCGATACCGCCACCGACGAGCTCCTTGAGGGAAAAGCTTAGGCACACCAGTCCCGCAGTCCGGCCGCTGGAGGAGGGGGAACCTACCGGACGGGCTTCGTCAGCGCCGTGATCAGGGGTTTCCCGATCGATGGCGGCCACGCCCTTCAAGGTGCGGGCGATCAGAGCGGTGGCGGCCGCGGCGGTGTCAACCTGGGCGGCAACCTGCTCGGACCTACCGTCGATGCCCTCCCGGCCGCCGATTTCGACAGCGCCTTCAGCATCCGGGCCTCGGCCCGGTGGTGGTGGCGCAGCAGACTGGCGGCGATCCATGAGGCGGACTAAACCGAACGCCGGTGTCAGCACGGGTATCGACGGACCGGCCGAGGCGGAGGAGGATTAAAGGGCAGTCACCAAAAGGAGGTCAGTGATGTGCTATCAGTACAACAGGGATTTCGGGCGGGACGTCCGGAAGGATGCCGCAAAGGAATCTGAGGAGCACGCCGAGCCCCGGGTGGAAGAAAAGGACGTCAAGTTCTGGGCCTTCCCCCGCCGCAGCAGGGAGTTCACGGTCGAGGAACCGGCACCGGTTGACCGCACCCGCGAGAAGGTTTAGCCCGCACCAGGAAGGCTCCTCAGCGAGGGGCCTTCCGCTCGTCCCAGTGGGCCGCGCCGTCGTATCAGGGAAACGTACGGGAGACTGGGAGCTCCCGATCACGAAGGCAGGACTACCTTGATTAATCTGCAGCAGGACGCCGACGGCTTCATCCGCATGAACCGGCACTTTCCCGGCAGCACGCTCATTTCCATCACGTTCAGCGATGGGTCAACAGAGCAGTTCTCCGGTCGCCAGCTCAACAAGGTCTACGACGAAGCTTTGGCCGTGTACCGGGCGGAGAACCATCTGGACGCGAAAGGTTACTCCCGGGCACCGAAGAAAACGGTCCAGCCGGCACACAAGATCGAGTTCGTGGCGGTGCATCCCGGCATGGCGAAATAGCCGCCTCGAGGCCCTTGCACACGGTCGGCAGGGCGGTGGATCTGCTACTGCCCCTGCTGCATGGCGAAGGTCGCCGCGAAGTAGAGCGTGGAGAAGAGGGCCAAGAGGGCGATCGCGTACCCGATGGCGAGGGCGGAGATTGCCAGCCCGCGGCCGCGCTCTCCCCGCCGCTGGATCTGGGCAAGGGATACGTGCCCGGCGCCGACGGCGAAGACCGCAAGGACGCCAGCGCCCACGAGGACGTTTCCCAGCATGGCGACTCCGGCCAAAACCAAGGATGCGATTGCCAGACGGTTGTAGCGCGTGCCCTGGCGCATTTGTACGTTCTGCGCTGCCATGCGTCCCCGATCTGCGTAGTTGCGATGATTCTAGCCCTGCCTATAGCGGGTGATTCCAGCAGATGGGCCGAATAATAGGAAGAAGCATGAATCGGCTCAACGGACGAACATTGGGGGACACCTTGAAAACACCGGCACCCGGATTCCGCCGAACCCTGACGGCGGCTACCGTTGCCGCACTTCTGGCCACCGCCGGCTGCAGCGGCCAAGACTCAGGGACGGGGTCCACGGGCGGCACCGCGCCACCGGCCACGTCGGCCACCGCGCCACCGGCCGCGACCGCGACAACTGGGGCGACGCCGCTCCCCACTTCCGCAGTATCCACGGCACCTGGCGGGGCACCAGCGGAAGCCGCCGGGTTGCAGACTTTCACCTTCCCCGACGGACACATCTCCTTCGCCTACCCGGCCGGATGGAAAGTACAGACGAAGCAGGGTCCGTACCTCGACGAAGCGTCCAAGGCAGGATCCGTGGAGGCGGTGGTTCTGGACCAGTCCGGCGCTGAAGTCGTCAGCATTTCCAGCGGCATGTACGGCGACGGCGCTGCGGGCCGCGTCGAACGGACAGTCCTGGACCGGGCACCGGTACCCGGGATCATCGATGCCACCGGGAAACCCGCCGAGTTCGGTTTCGCCCTCGACGAGGTCCAGCCCGACGGCAGCTCGTACTACTTCATGGATGTCCGGCTCGCCTCCGAGTTCCTGCCCACCCAGGAAAGTTCCGGATCCAACCAGGTTCCGCTTGCCAACGGGATCATGGCCGCCTACGTGGTTTTTGACTTCACAAGGCAGCCCGTCTTCGCTTCATCCGAGGCAGCGAAAGCCTGGATGGCGACGGAACAGTACGCGCAGCTGAAGTCGCTGTTGCTCAGCCTGAAGTACGCGTAAGTTCTCGGCCGCGGTCCGCGGTGTCGGGCATGCGATCGGGAGACGCCGGACTGGGAACCGTCAAAGGATGTTCGAGGAGACTCAAAAGAAAAAGCCTCCGGAACCTGTTGGTTCCGGAGGCTTTTCCAAGGGTGGCAGATGAGGGATTCGAACCCCCGTAGGCGTTGCCAGCTGATTTACAGTCAGCCCCCTTTGGCCGCTCGGGTAATCTGCCGAACTTCAAAAGAAGATCACTCGCGGCTTCCAGCTGCAGAACGGCTGTTTCCAGTCCGTTCCGCTTCCAGCAACCGCGGGCAAGACAACTTTACAGAACTTCCGCCGAAGAATCGAATCGGCGCCCTGAGGCCCCAAAAAGCCCGGAAACTCAGGCCTCTCCGAGGATGCGCGCGGCGATCTTGGCCTCGAACCTGGACGCCTGGTCCTCCGTGATCTGATTCAGCTGGACCGCACGCGCGAGATCCGCCTGGACGCCGTCGAGCCGGGAGGAGACATCCGCGGCCGGACTGAAGATGATGGAGGCGGCCAGCGCCGCGGCGGCCACCGACGTCGCGGTCGTGGCAATACTGCCTGCGGCAGCAGCGGTGGAACGTGTGACATATCGGATGGCCTTGCGGTGCATGTTCATCGCCTTTCGAGCCGTACTAACAAACCATTGCAACTATGACCGCCCAAGCTTCCTTCCCGCCCTGCCTCGGCTGTAAGCGAACTGTGAATCTGGTACTGCCTCACCGGCCTTCATATCCGAGGCATCCGTATTAGGCTGGAATGCAGACATCAGGGCCATTCACAGGCACCCGGCAACCACCAGGAGGACAGTCATGGCAGGCGAATCCACATTCGACGTCGTCAGCAAGGTCGACAAGCAGGAAGTCGCGAATGCGCTGCACCAGGCCCAGAAGGAACTGGTCCAGCGCTACGACTTCAAGGGCGTCGGCGCCGAGGTCGATTTCAGCGGCGAGAAGATCCTGATGAAGGCAAATTCCGAAGAGCGCGTGCTGGCCGTCCTGGACGTGCTGCAGTCCAAGCTCATCCGCCGCGGCATCTCGCTGAAATCCCTCGACACCGGGGAGCCCTACGCCTCCGGCAAGGAATTCCGGCTCGAGACCTCCATCAAGGAGGGCATTGCCCAGGACCTCGCCAAGAAGATCAACAAGCTCATCCGCGACGAGGCCCCCAAATCGGTTAAGTCCCAGATCCAGGGCGACGAGCTGCGCGTGACCTCCAAGTCCCGCGATGACCTGCAGGAAACCATGAACCTGCTGAAGGGCTTCGACGAGGCCGACCTGCAGTTCGTGAACTTCCGCAGCTAAGGCCGATTTTTCCTTGTGACTACAGGGAAGTTGGTTCCATAGTCCGCGCAGAGTCCGCAGAACCCTCGAGGACCGCAGCGATCAGCCTTGATCCCGCGGTCCTCGTTTTGTCTTCGGCAGTAGGCCAGAGGTGGGAGTAAGCGTTGAGGGTGAACTCCCCCTATGTGGGAGGCTTTGCGGACCTGCCGCCAGCGGTCGGCCGGTGAGTTGCGGTTGAAGTAGGTTCCGCCGTACCCCAACAGCCATTTCTCATCGCCGAAGACTCCGATGGTTTTGACGTGCATGGCTAGGATCTGGACCAGATCATCCGCTACGTAGACAACCCGTTCGGAGCCATGCTTGGGCGGGACGACCTCCGTCGCCGCTTTAGTGTTTCCTTGAATCCGCCGAGAAACGCTGAAGGTCCTGTGCAAAAAATCAACGTCCGCCAACCTCAGGCCTGCTGCTTCCCCCAAGCGCAGTCCCGCGAAAGCGCAGACGGAGATGAAGGGGGCAAACCAGTCCGGAGCGGCCCTTAGAGTGTCCCCCAACTGCCCCACCGTGGATTGTCATAGCTGCTTCACGACGCCGCTCACAGGGCAGCTTCGCGCCCGCGCAGGGATTTTCCGCGATGATCTTATCCGTGACCGCGGCGCGGAAGGCGGAACTGACGATGCCGTAGTAGACCTTTACAGTGGCCGGCGCCAGCCTCACGGACATCCCCTCGACCCAAGCCTGTACCTGGGACGGCAGTATCGTCCGGATTGGTGATTCGCGGAACGTAGCTATTGCGAGCGCTTGTTCGGCTTTCAGCTTGGTCCCGGTGGCCCACACCTGGGCTGCAGCCCATTGCTCAAAACCTACGTGGCATCACGTGGGGAAACCGGCTCCCCGGATTCCTTCCTGCCTAGGCCCTGCGCCTTTGATGCCCCTGGGACCCTTGTGGCTATACTCATGCTCGGGGGCGCCGTAGACGGTGTATGTCGGAAGCGTTCAGCAGCCAAAATTTATCTGCCAACCACCGACAGGAGGTGCGGGGAACCGTGCCAGCATTGAAACGATCGATCTTCCGTAAAGCAGCAGCCGCTGCCGCCCTTTCCGTTGCCCTGGGAGCAGGAGGCCTCGTGACGGCGGCCCCGGCAAGCGCCAACGGACGCTCGCCCGCCACATGTGCCCAAACTACCGCGAAATGCACAGCCGGTAAGTCCACCGTATACGTCACCCCAGGAACAGTCCTGAGGGCGAACAAGTACGGCTGGCCCAAGGGCACCAAGCTGGAATACCGTTGGTTCAGGAACGGCAAAATCTTCGCAGGCGGCTGGTCTAACACCACTAAGGTCTGGGGGCCGCCGGTCTGGGAAAGCAAAGGCGATAAGTTCGTCGTCCGCGTCAAGGGCACGTTAGGGAACCAGGTCAGCTACCGGTTCAGCAGGACGTACGTCGTCCGCTACTAACGACCACGCACAGAGAACCCCGCCAGTCGCGGTGACTGGCGGGGTTTCTCGTTGGCGAGGCTGTCCAGTCCGCAGAAAGTCCGCAAGAGGTCCGCAATGGGCCATTTCCGTGCCGTCACGGCCAACCATAAAGGCCGGAATTTCGCGGTTGTCAACATCATCCAATTAGTAGCGGGCAGTTCGTGAACTTCCGCAGCTAGCAGGCAATCAGACCAGCGGCCTCCCCGCCATCCGCTCCAGCCGCCCGATCCGCTCATTCATTGGCGGATGCGTCGAGAACAGCTTCGCCATGCCCGGGCCGCGGAACGGGTTCGCGATCATCAGGTGCGAGGCATTGACCAGCTGCTGGTCCGGCGGCAGCGGCGCCAGCTGCACGCCCTGCTCGATCTTGCGCAGGGCCGAGGCGAGTGCGAGCGGATCCCCGGTCAGCACGGCGCCGTCCTCATCGGCGTCGAACTCCCGGGTGCGGGATATGGCCATCTGGATCAGTGCCGCGGCGAACGGGGCCAACAGCGCCATCGCGAGCATCGCCAGCGGGTTCGCATTGCGGCGGTCCCCGCCGCCGAAGAACAGCAGCATCTGCCCCACCGAGGTGATGACGCCGGCGACGGCGGCGGCCACCGAGGAGGTCAGGATGTCCCGGTTGTAGACGTGCATCAGCTCGTGGCCCAGCACCGCGCGGAGCTCCCGGGCATCAAGGAGCCGGAGGATCCCCGCGGTGCAGCACACGGCCGCATTCTGCGGGTCCCGTCCGGTGGCAAAGGCATTCGGGGACATCGTCGGCGAAATGTAAATCCTGGGCATCGGCCGCTGCGCCCGGGTGGAGAGCTCCCGGACGATCTGGTAGAGCTGCGGAGCGTCGGCTTCCGCCACCGGGTAGGCCTGCATCACCCTGATGGCAATTTTGTCGCTGTTCCAGTACCCGTACGCCGTGGTGCCGACGCCGACCAGGGCCATGATCCAGATCGGCGCAGCGCTACGCGTGCTGGATCCGATCAGCGCGCCCAGTCCGAGCAACACCGTCCACAGTACGCCGAACAGGGCCGCGGTCTTCAGGCCATTGTGATGTCGATGCACTGTCCCTCCCACCTCGGGCTCCCGTTGGCGTTCCGGGAACCGCTTCTTCCGGAAAAACGAACCGCTATGGGACGGGGTTCCGCGCGTCGTACTTCAGGAAGCCCGACTGCAGGTGCGCCACCACCCATGCCACCACGATGCATAGCAAACCACCCAGCAACAGGACCCAACCCTCACTCAAAAGTTTAGTCCCGCCACCTGCGAGCATGTCCCCCACCCGCGGGCCACCGGCCACCACAACAATGAAGACACCCTGAAGCCGCCCCCGCAGATGGTCCGGGGCGGAGGCCTGCAGAATGGTCGTACGGAAGACCGCACTGATGGAGTCGGCAATGCCGGCGAGCGCGCAACAAAGTGCCGCCGGCAGCAGCCACAGCGTCACCCCGCCCTCGCCCGAGCGACCGGCGAGCAGCACCACCAGGCCGAAGCCGGCAATCGAGGCTCCCCAGCCCATCACGGACCAGACGACGGCGGCTCCCTGCCGGCGCACCGCTCCCAGCGGCCCGGAGAAAAGCCCGGCCAGGAAAGCTCCGACGGCGGTCGACGCGAGCAGGATACCCACCGTGGCCTCGCCGCCGCCGATCATCAGCGCGCCGATCGCGGGCAGCAGCGCCCGGGGCTGGGCGAAGATCATGGCGACAAGATCGATGATGAAGGTCATCCGCAGGTTGGGCCGCGTACCTAGGAACCGGAAGCCCTCGACGACGGATCGCAGCCCCGCTGGCCGGGCATGCTCCCCCGGCGGCATGGGCGGCAGCTTCAGGAGCGCCCAGAACGCGAAGGCAAAGCTGACTACGTCGATCGAATACGTCCAGGCGAAGCCGACCGAGGCCACCAGCACTCCGGCCAGCAGGGGCCCGGCCGTCATGCTCAGGCCGAAGCTCATCATGCTCAGGGCATTGGCGGCCGGCAGCAGTTCCTTGCGGACCAGCACCGGGATTATGGCGCTGCGCGCTGGCTGGTTGATGGCCTGCGCGCCACTCTGCACGGCAACAAGGACATAGAGCAGCCAGACGTTTCCCAGCTGCAGCCAGGCCTGGAGTGCCAGGGATGCGGTGGTCAACCACAGGACTGAAGAGGCCAGCAGTGCCACCCTGCGGCGATCGTGGGCGTCCGCTATAGAGCCCCCCGATCAAGCCGCCGAACACGAGCGGGACCAACGCGAAGATGCTGAGCAACCCCACATAGAGGCTGTCCTGGGTGAGGCGGTAGACCTCCAGGCTGACCGCCACCAGGGTCAGTTGGCTGCCCAGTGCGGAGACTGCTGAGCCCAGCCACAGACGGCGGAAGGCCGGACTCTCGCGCAGCGGCGTGATGTCCGCCAGAAATTTCCCCACCCGGTCACTTTAGGGTGCGCAGTGCTGCCGTGGAACCGGGTTAGCCTTGCCTTATTGTGAGGCAATCATAATAAGTGCTTGAATAGGGTCATGACAGTTTCCGCCGGCGCTCACGATGCATGGGCTGCCGCCCTGCGTGCCCACGGCCGTCGGGTGACGAAGCAGCGACTCGCCGTGCTCGCCGCCGTCGAACACCATCCGCACTCCCCGGCCGAGAGCATTCTCGCCGCCGCCCGCCAGGAACTGCCCGAACTGACGGCGCAGTCCGTCTATGTGGTCCTGGGCGACCTGACGGATCTACAGATGTTGCGCCGCTTCGAGCCCCCGCACTCCCCCGCCCTGTATGAGACGCGCGTGGGCGACAACCACCACCACGCGGTGTGCATTGGCTGCGGCCGCGTCGAAGACGTCGAATGCGCCGTCGGCCACGCGCCGTGCCTCACCCCGCACTGGGATGAGGGCACCAAGCCGATGACCATCCAGATCGCCGACGTGATGTACCAGGGCATCTGCGAAGACTGCCAGCGCCGCCAAAAACTTCCCTCAGAACGAAACTAAGCAAGAAACTAGAAATAGGAGAAAGATGACTCAGAACATCTCTGCGCCCGCAGTGTCGACGACCCAGTCAGGCGCCCCGGTCACGTCCGATGCCCATTCCCAGGCAACCGGCGCCGATGGCGCCATCATCCTGACCGATCACTACCTGATCGAGAAGCTGGCACAGTTCAACCGCGAGCGGGTTCCGGAGCGCGTAGTGCACGCCAAGGGCGGCGGCGCGTTCGGTACCTTCAAGACCACCGAAGACGTCTCAAAGTACACCAAGGCCGCTTTCCTGCAGCCGGGAGTTGATACGGAGATGCTGATCCGCTTCTCCTCCGTCGCCGGCGAAAACGGCTCCCCCGACACCTGGCGCGACCCCCGCGGCTTCGCGGTGAAGTTCTACACCACCGAGGGCAACTACGACCTCGTCGGCAACAACACCCCGGTGTTCTTCATCCGCGATGGCATCAAGTTCCCGGACTTCATCCACTCGCAGAAGCGCCTCCCGGGCAGCCACCTCCGCGACGCGGACATGCAGTGGGACTTCTGGACCCTCTCCCCCGAGTCCGCACACCAGGTCACCTGGCTCATGGGCGACCGTGGCCTGCCGGCCTCCTGGCGTGAAATGCAGGGCTACGGCTCGCACACCTACCAGTGGATCAATGCGGAGGGCGAGCGCTTCTGGGTCAAGTACCACTTCAAGTCCAACCAGGGCGTCAACTCCATCACGGGCGACGAGGCCGAGGCGCTGGCCGGATCGGACGCGGACTTCTACATCCGCGACCTGCAGGAAAACATTGCCGCCGGCAATTTCCCGTCCTGGGACCTGCACGTCCAGGTCATGCCGTACGAAGACGCCAAGACGTACCGCTTCAACCCGTTCGACCTCACCAAGGTTTGGCCGCACGCGGACTACCCGCTGATCAAGGTCGGCACCATGGAGCTGAACCGGAACCCGGAGAACTACTTCGCGCAGATCGAGCAGGCCACCTTCGCGCCCTCGAACTTCGTGCCGGGCATTGCCGCTTCCCCGGACAAGATGCTGCAGGCCCGCATCTTCTCCTACGCGGACGCACACCGCTACCGCGTGGGCACCAACCACGCGCAGCTCCCCGTGAACCTGCCCAAGAGCCAGGTCAACAACTACAGCCAGGACGGCGCCGGGCGCTACCACTTCAACGCTCCTTCGGTACCGGTCTACGCCCCGAACTCTGTCGGCGGCCCGGCTGCCGTGGAGCCGCAGAGCCCGGCAGGCGGCTGGGAGAACGACGGCGCGCTGACGCTCTCCGCACACTCCCTGCATGCCGAGGACGGCGACTTCGGCCAGGCCGGCACGCTGTACCGCGAAGTGTTCAACGACGGCGAAAAGGCACGCCTGCTGGAGACCATCACCGGTGCCGTGGGCGGCGTGAAGAACGCCGGCATCAAGGAACGCGCCATCCAGTACTGGACCAACGTCGACGCCGAGCTCGGCGCGAAGCTGCGCGCCAACCTGGGCGCGGCTGAAGCTGGCGTCATCGGCGGCACCTCCGGCGCCGAGGCAGCGAACAAGATCGGCTAATAGCGGCTCGTACGCATTTGCTAGAACACCTCGCCCCGCCACGGATTCCGTGGCGGGGCGAGGTGTTTTGCATACCCTTGTTTGCACCGTCCCGTGTGCGCGGCCCGTTTTTTGCACACTCCCTGTATCCACATAGCAGTCTTGACGGTGGCTGCCACCAGCCCGGGGTGCCTAGGATCGCGTTATGACTACTTTCCAGGGGATTCCCGCGGAGGCGTTTGCGTTCTATGCGGAACTTGAAGACAACAACAACCGCGAGTGGTGGCTGGCGCACAAGGACAGCTATAACGCCCTGATCAGGGATCCGTTCATGGCGCTGCTCGACGAACTGGAACCTAGGTTCGGGCCGGGGAAGATCTTCCGTCCCAACAGGGATATTCGGTTCTCGCAGGACAAATCACCCTACAAAACAGCGCAAGGTGCCTTCGCGTCCACGCAGGAAGGCCTGGGCTACCACCTCCATCTGAGCGCCGACGGCCTGCTGGTGGGTGGCGGCTACCATTCCCATTCGCCCGCGCAGCTGGTCCGGTACCGTAACTCTGTTGATGCCTCCGGGACGGGCGGCGCCCTGCAGCACATCGTGGACGCCGTTGCCCGCGCCGGCTTTGCCGTGGAAGGGGAGAAACTCAAGACGGTCCCCCGCGGCTTCCCTCCCGAGCATCCGAGGGCCGAACTCCTGAAACACAAGTCCCTCTCGGCCGGCGCGTATTTGGGCCAGGCGACGTGGGCGGCCACCCCGGAAGCTGTCGGGGAAATCGCTGCGCTCTGGGACCGGCTGCGTCCGCTGGTGGACTGGGTGGGCCGCCATGCCGCGCCATGAGAAGCACGGCGCGGCCGTGCCCGGCCACTAGTGCAGGGGGTGCCACCGCCGCCGCCCTCGTCCTCTCCTCGTCCTTACAACCGGAACAACTGTCAGACCGAGGCGGGCGGCGGTGGCCGCGCGGGCCCGGCGCCCCATGATCCGGCCGTCATGAGCCGCAGGGAGCCGAAGCCTTTTTTGTCACAGGTGACTGATTGACTATGATCATGGACGGCAATCAGGCGCCCGAAGTGGTTCGGGCAGCAGGCGGCGGCACTGGAAGCGGCGCGATGGTGACCGACTTCGCCCGCCTGCTCGCTACCGCGTGCCCCTCCCTTCCCGGCGCCGATGACTCCGGCGGCGGCCTTGGCCCCCTCGGTGCTGACGACTGCGCCGATGGCGATGCCGGACCAATCGACCACATCCGCAGGCTGGAGGACCTCAAATCCGCCGCGGCTGCGCTGCAGGCGCAACTCGCCGTCACTTTTGATCTCCAACAGCGCCGCGAACAGGCCGAAGCCGGACTACCCGCCGACCAGTTAGGCACCGGGGTCGGGGCGCAGATCGCGCTCGCCCGGCGGGAATCCCCGGCCCGCGGCTCCCGGCTCCTGGGCCTGGCGAAGGCCCTCGTGACCGAAATGCCGCATACCCTCGCCGCGCTTGAGACCGGCCAGCTCAACGAATGGCGCGCCACCTTGCTGGTGAAGGAAACCGCCTGCCTGTCAGCCGCGGACCGCTGCGCGGTCGATGAGGAACTCGCCGCCGACACCGGCACCTTCACCGGCGCCGGCGACCGCGCCATCGCCGCCGCGGCCAGGGCAGCGGCCTACCGCCGGGACCCGCGCTCGGTCACCGAGCGGGCCAGCCATGCCGCCGCCGAACGGCACGTGAGCCTCCGCCCCGCGCCGGACACCATGTGCTACCTGACCGCGCTGCTCCCGGTCTCCGCCGGCGTCGCCGCTTACGCCGCCCTGTCCCGGCAGGCCGACACGGCCCGGGCCGGCGGGGACCCCCGCGGCCGCGGCCAGCTCATGGCCGACAGCCTCGTCGAACGCCTCACCGGCACCCCGGGAGGATACACCGGCATCGAAATCCAGCTCGTGATGACCGACCGGACCCTCTTCCAGGGCGACAGTGAACCCGCGAGGCTCCCCGGCTACGGCATCGTCCCCGCCGGCTGGGCCCGCGAGCTGATCAAAAACGCCGGCTCAGCGCCGGGTGCCGAAGGATCGGGCCCGGGCGCCGGAGGCAAAGGCAGCGGAGGCGGCAGTGGCGGCGACCGCCAGCTGCAGACCTGGCTGCGGCGGCTCTACACCGCCCCCGGCACCGGGGACCTCGTCGCGATGGACTCACGGGCCCGGCTCTTCCCCGCCGGGCTCCGGCGCTTCCTCCAGGCCCGGGACGACACCTGCCGCACCCCGTACTGCGACGCCCCGATCCGGCATCTGGACCACATCCTCCCGTGGGCCGAAGGAGGCGCGACGGCCGCCGCCAACGGAGCCGGGCTCTGTGAAGCCTGCAACCACACCAAGGAGACCCCCGGCTGGACAAGCCGGCCCCGGCCCGGGCCTGCGGGGGCGAATGAGCCCAGACACACCCTCGACGTCACCACCCCCTCCGGCCACAGCTACCACTCCACCGCGCCACCCCTGCCCGGGACGCCAGTACGGGGCTCACCAATTCGGGACACAGAGGCCGTAAGGCCGCACGCCATGCCGGCAGCTGCAACGGCCCGACACCTCCGGCGCGAGCTCCGGCACCACGCCAAGACCCGAAAACGTGAACGCCGCCATGACTCGACCGCAGCCTGAGTCCCCGCAGGCCGACCTCTTGTGCCGCAGACGCAAAACCGCCCGCCGATCCGAGGATCGCCGGGCGGTTGAGGGGACGGGCGGTTGAGGGTAGGTGCGAGGACCAGCAGCCCACGGCACTAGATCAGAGTCAGACGCGGGTGAACTCGTCGTCGTTGTCCTGCGCCTTCCGGTACGCGGGCTCGGCTGCATTCACGGCCGGGCCATTGACGGAAGCCTTGGCGTCGGCGAACTTCTCGTTCAGCCGCGAGTGGCGCTGACCGTAGGCGAAGTAGATGGCGATGCCGATCACGAGCCAGATGGCGAAGAAGATCCAGGTCTCTACCGCGAGGTTGGTCATCAGGTAGAGGCAGAGAACCGCAGAGACGATCGGGAGCACCTTGCCGAACGGCACACGGAACGCCGGCTTCAGGTCCGGGCGCTTCTTCCGCAGGACCAGGATGCCCAGGCTCACCATCACGAAGGCCGACAGCGTGCCGATGTTGATCATTTCCTCCAGCAGGTCCACATTCGTCAGTCCGGCCACGAGGGCCACGCCTGCGCCGCAGATGATCTGCAGGCGGACCGGCGTCGCGCGGGTCGTGCTGGTCTTGGACAGGGAGCGCGGCAGCAGGCCGTCGCGGCTCATGGCCAGGACCACTCGGGACAGCCCCATGAGCAGCACCATGATCACCGTAGTGAGGCCCACGAGGGACCCGAACGCGATGATCTTGGCCGCGTCGGTATTCCCCACGGCCTCGAAGGCGGTGGTCAGCGTCGGATTCTCAGCTTCGGCCAGTTCGGTGTAGGACACCATGCCGGTCAACGCCAGCGACACCAGGATGTAGAGGACCGTGACGACCGCGAGGCCGCCAAAGATACCGCGGGGCAAGGTCTTCTGCGGGTTCTTGACTTCCTCGGCCGAGGTGGCCACCACGTCGAAGCCGATGAAGGCGAAGAAGACCAGGGCGGCGCCGGCGAAGATTCCCAGCGTGCCGTACTGCGCGGGGGCGGCGCCGGTGAGGAAACCGAAGAAGGACTGCTTGAGGACGTCCGCGGTTCCGGTGCCGCCGGTGGGCTCAGAGGCGGGCACGAACGGGGCATAGTTCTCGAACTTCACGTAGGTAAAGCCGACCACGATGACGAAGAGCACGACCGCGATCTTGATCAGGGTGAAGACGTTGCCGACGCGGGCGGACAGCTTGGTCCCCAGCACCAGCAGCACGGTGAACACGGCGACAATCAGGAAGGCGCCCCAGTAGAGGTCAATGCCCCCGACGGAGATCGACGGCGGAATGTCGACGCCCATCAGCGCGAACACCTTGCTGAGGTAGATGCCCCAGTACTTGGCGATCACGGCGCCGGCGGTGAACAGTTCCAGGATCAGGTTCCAGCCGATGATCCAGGCAAGCAGTTCGCCCATGGTGGCGTAGGTGAAGACGTAGGCGGAGCCCGCCACCGGGATCGCGGTGGCGAATTCGGCGTAGCACATGATGGCGAGCGCGCAGGTGACCGCGGCGATGGCGAAGGAAATGGTCACGGCCGGGCCGGCAAAATTCGCGGCGGCCTTGGCACCGACGGAGAAGATACCGGCGCCGACAGCAACGGCGACGCCCATGATCATCAAGTCCCAGGTGCTGAGCGACCGCTTCAGCTGACGTCCGGGTTCATCGGCGTCAGCCATGGACTGCTCGATGGATTTGGTCCGGAAAAGGTTCATAGGAAAGTCCACAATCTCGATAACTTGTTGGAAACAGACCTATCAATCGTAGTGTCCATCCCTTGGACCACCATTTTTGTCCTACATACTGAGACGGACGGCGCCACAAGGCTCCGGACCGGTCTGCCGCGTCCTCAGACCGGCCAGTCCATCAGGGTGGAGCGGATCAGGAATCTCTTGCCCTCGGGGGATTCCACCGAGAAGCCGCTCCCCCGGCCCGGGACGACGTCGACGGTCAGGTGGGTGTGGCTCCAGTAGTTGAACTGCTCCCGGGACATCCAGAATTCCACCGGCTGCGGCCGCAGCCCGTCCGAAATGTCGAACAGTCCCAGCTGCACGTCCGAGTCCCCCGTGATGAACTCCCCGGCCGGATAACACATCGGCGAAGAACCATCACAGCAGCCGCCGGACTGGTGGAACATCAGCGGCCCATGCTGCTTCCACAGCTTGCGCAGCAGGTCAACGGACTCAGGGGTGAGCGCCACCCGCGAGAAATCCTCACCGGGGCGGGTCACGGCGGCGTCGAGCCTGGTCTGGGACATCGGGACCTCATCTGGTTGCGGCGGACGAAAGGGCGGAACGCGGGACGGGCCGCGGAAGGGGGTGTGGGCGGGGACGGATCAGTCCTGATCCATCCCCGCCCGGTTCAGTGCCGCCTAGAAGAAGCCGAGCTTGTTCTCCGAGTAGCTGACCAGCAGGTTCTTGGTCTGCTGGTAGTGGTCCAGCATCATCGAGTGGTTCTCGCGCCCGATGCCGGAGGACTTGTACCCGCCGAACGCGGCCCCGGCCGGGTAGGCGTGGTAGTTGTTGACCCACACCCGCCCGGCCTGGATTTCGCGGCCGGCGCGGTAGGCCACGTTGCCGTTGCGGGACCAGACGCCGGCACCCAGGCCATAGAGGGTGTCGTTGGCAATGCCCATGGCGTCGTTGTAATCGCTGAAGCGGGCGACGGACACCACCGGGCCGAAGATCTCCTCCTGGAAGATGCGCATCTTGTTGTGGCCTTCGAAGATGGTCGGCTGGACGTAGTAGCCGCCGGCCAGGTCTCCGGACATCTCGGCACGGGCGCCGCCGGTGAGTGCCTTGGCGCCTTCCTGCTTGCCGATGTCGATGTAGGAGAGGATCTTTTCGAGTTGGTCGTTGGAGGCCTGGGCGCCGAGCTGGGTGTCGGTGTCCAGCGGGTTGCCCTGGATGATCTTGCGGGTGCGGGCCAGCGCGTCGGCCATGAAGGAGTCGTAGATGCCGTCCTGGACCAAGGCCCGGGACGGGCAGGTGCAGACTTCGCCCTGGTTGAAGGCGAAGAGGGTGAAGCCCTCAAGGGCCTTGTCGTAAAACGCATCATTGGTGTCGGCGACGTCGTTAAAGAAGATGTTCGGGCTCTTGCCGCCGAGTTCCAGGGTCACCGGAATAAGGTTCTGGCTGGCATACTGGCTGATCAGGCGGCCGGTTGTGGTCTCTCCGGTGAAAGCGATCTTGCGGATGCGGGGGCTGGAGGCCAGCGGTTTGCCGGCCTCGACGCCGAAGCCGTTGACGACGTTGAGCACACCGGCGGGCAGAAGGTCGCCGATGAGCTCCATCAGGACGAGGATGGACGTCGGCGTCTGCTCGGCCGGCTTCAGGACCACGGCGTTGCCGGCGGCGAGAGCCGGGGCGAGCTTCCAGACGGCCATCAGGATCGGGAAGTTCCAGGGGATGATCTGGCCGACAACGCCGAGCGGCTCATGGTAGTGGTAGGCGGTAGTGTCGTCATCGAGCTGGGACAGGCGGCCTTCCTGGGCACGGACGGCGGACGCGAAGTAGCGGAAGTGGTCCGCTGCGAGCGGGAGGTCGGCGTTGAGGGTTTCGCGGATCGGTTTTCCGTTGTCCCAGGATTCAGCGACGGCGAGCATTTCGAGGTTCGCGTCGATCCGGTCGGCGATCTTGTTCAGGATAGCGGCGCGCTCTGCGACGGAGGTCTTTCCCCAGGAAGGTGCCACCTTGTGGGCTGCGTCCAGCGCCAGTTCAATGTCCTCTGCAGTGCCGCGGGCAACCTCGCAGAAGGCCTTACCGGTGACGGGGGTGATGTTCTCGAAGTACTGACCCTTGACCGGGGCAGTCCACTCGCCGCCGATCCAGTTCTCATAACGGTCCTTGAAGGTGACCTTCGAGCCCTCGGTACCGGGCTGTGCGTAGACAGTCATTGCTAGCTCCTTTGCTATGCAGGATTGATGGCGAACTGACGATGGCAGTTGCCGTTGCCCTCAGCGTAGGAGCAGGGAGGTTGCAGTCAGGTTGCAACCGAAGTGAGCCTGATCACTTCCGGCTGTCACGCGCTGAGTTCCGCGTCCAGCCGTTCGAGATCGGCGACGACGGCGGCACGCTTTGGCGACCGGGGCGGCAGCAGCTTCAGAGCCGCGAGCCGGACCTCGACGTCGTCCCTTGCCTCCGGCAGCCGGGCGTACTTCAGCAGTGACTCCGCACTCCCGCCGGTGAGCACCGCCTCGCGCAGCAGGGAGGAGACCCGGTTCCGCAGCTCGGTAATGCCGGGCGCTTCCGAGCGGGGCAGTACCGCGCCGCGGTAGATCTCCAGGGCGATCCGGTGGGCGCCCCGCTGCAGGCAATTGAGGACCTGGCCGGAGTCCGGCACCAGATCCACGGGCAGCCGGTAGGGCCGGGAATGCGGGACCGCGTCCGGATTGAGTTGCTGGAGAACCTTGCGCAGGCGCACCATCTCGGCCCGCAGCGTCATGGTGGACGCCTCCCCGGAGTACAGCAGCGAGCAGAGTTCTTCGGCGTTGAGCCCTTCCGGGTGTGTGCTGAGCAGCGCCAGGATCTCGCTGTGCCGGGCAGACAGGGTCACCGTCCGGCCGGCAATGCTCAGCAGCGCCTGGTCGCGGCCGAGCAGCTGGAGGCTGTTGCGGTACAGGCTCGTTGCGTCCCGGGTGGATGCCGCCGCGCCGGCCGTTGCCGGAGCAGCCGGGCGGCGCCGCCGGGCCGGCGGCGCGGAACTCGCGGCGGCCAGCTGGAGCCGTTCCACCCGCAGGTATGCCTGCGCCGCGGCGACGGTCGCCTCAACCAGGGACAGGGTGTGCGGCGCGACGGCGGACTCGGTGCCGGTGATGTCGACGACGCCGAGCAGGGCGCCCGAATCGGGATCGTGGAACGGCACAGCCGTGCAGCTCCACGGGTGGACGGACCGCTTGTAGTGCTCGGCGCCGGAGATCTGGATCCCGCGGCCCAGGGCGAGGGCGGTGCCGGGCGCGCTGGTACCGACGGTTGCCTCGGACCAGTCGGCGCCCGGAACGAACATCATGGCTGCGGCCTTGCGCTGCATTGCGGCGTCGCCGTCAACCCAGAGCAGCCGGCCGAGCTCGTCTCCCACGGCCACCAGCATCCCGCTGTCGTGGCTGGGCAGGACCAGCAGCTTGTGGATGACCGGCATGATGGTGGCGAGGGGATGCTGGCGCCGGTACTCAACAAGTTCCTCGCGGTCCATGGCCAGCGGGGCCTCGGGGTGGTCCGGGTTGGCGTGCAGCCGGGCGGAACGCCGCCATGACTCCTGGATTACGGGGCTTACCCCGGGCAGCTGCCGGGCCTCGGGGAACAGCAGGCCACGCGGGTCCAGCTGCTCATGGCCGGTGCTGGCATACTTATGGCGCAGCTCCGCAGTGTAGCCATTGGATGCTGCCGGATGGTCCAGATTCCTCATTGAACTCCCACCTGACGGGCACGACGGCCTGCCGGAGGCGGCCGAGTCCGGCAAGTCTAGTGGCCGGACCCGCGGCCCGGCTAGGGCCGACGTCGTGCTCAGGGCCGACGTCGTGCTCAGGGCCGATGACGCTCTGCCGAGTCCGCCGGCTAGCCGCGGGAGATTTCGATCATGTCCTCGCGGGGAACCACTTTGACGCGCTCCCGGACAATGCCGCTGGCGTCCACCGCGGCGGACCACTCCTCGCCCAGCGCCAGCTCGTGGGCGTCGAGCTTGATCCAGCCTTCCCAGGTCGTGTACTCAATGCCCCGCTCCTCCAGGAGATCGATAATGGCCTGCGGGTCCGGGTTCTGCGCCGGGGGGAGGGTCAGCCGGTCCTCGAGCAGGAACCCGATGGTCTCGAGCGCGTCGCCCTTGGTGTGGCCGATCAGGCCGACGGGCCCGCGTTTGATCCAGCCGGTCGCGTAGATGCCGGGGACCGGGTTGCCCTCGGCATCGAGCACCCGCCCGCCCTCGTTGGGGATGACACCGCGCTGGGCGTCGTATTCCAGTTCGTCCAGCGGCGAGCCGTGGTAGCCGATCGCCCGGTAGACGGCCTGCACCGGGTAGTCGAGGTATTCCCCCGTGCCCTTGGCGTTTCCGGTGCCGTCCAGCTGCATCCGCTCGAACCTGATGCCCGCGACCTTGCCGGGGTGGGCGGGATCGTCGTAGATCTCGACCGGGCTGTGCAGGAAGTGCAGGTGCAGCCGGCGGGAGGACGGCTTCTCCGCCTCCGCATGCTCCTCGACGAGCCAGTTCGTCAGGGTGTTGACCATGGTGCGGATCTGGTTGTTGCTGCGGATTGCCTCATCGGAGGCCTCGTCGAACTCAAAGTCCTCCGGGTGCAGGACGATGTCCACATCTTTGGCATGGGAGAGTTCGCGCAGTTCCAGCGGGGTGAACTTCACCTGGGCCGGGCCGCGGCGGCCGAACACATGGACGTCCGTGACCGGGGAGTTCCTGAGCGCCTGGTAGACGTTGTCAGGGATTTCCGTGACGAGCAGTTCGTCGGCATGCTTGACCAGCATGCGGGCCACGTCCAGCGCCACGTTGCCGTTGCCAACCACCGCGATCTCCTTGGCCTCGAGCGGCCAGTTCCGTGGCACGTCGGGGTGGCCGTCGTACCAGGAGACGAAATCGGCCCCGCCGAAGGAGCCCTCCAGCCCGATCCCGGGGATGTCCAGCTCCGCATCCTTGATGGCGCCGGTGGAGAAGATCACGGCGTCGTAGAACGAGCGGAAATCGTGCAGCGTGAGGTCGCGGCCGTAGGTTACGTTGCCGAGGAAGCGGATGTCCCCGCGGTCCAGGACCTTGTGCAGGGCGTTGACGATCCCCTTGATCCGGGGGTGGTCCGGGGCTACGCCGTAGCGGATCAGGCCGTAGGGCGCCGGGTACGCCTCGAAGAGGTCGATGCTGACCTCGAAATCGCCGTCCTTGACCTCATTGGACTTGGTCAGGATGTCCGCGGCATATACGCCGGCCGGTCCGGCGCCGACAATCGCAACGCGGAGCGGACGCTTGGAGGTGGTTTCGGCCGAGGTGGACACCGGGAGCCCTTCTGAGTCTTGGCGACTGCGCCGCGTCATGCAGCGCACAATCCCTAATTCTAAATGTCTGCGGCAACGGGCGGGGGCTCCGGGTGACTGAGATCGCAGCGACATCGGGCGCGGGGAACCAATTGGACGGAATACGGGCCGCGCAGGTGGTGTTATTGATCTTGTGCCCAGACCCGACGGATCGTTCTCTCCTGCCATGCCGACCGCCCCGGATACGGCCGCACCGTCGGAGAGCCGCGCGCGGAAGCAGCCTGCGCCACTCAAGGCCGTAGACAAGGACACGACGGCGGGCGTCCTGTTCGGCATCGGCGCCTACGGGCTGTGGGGGCTGCTGCCGCTGTACTTCTTTGTGCTCGCACCGGCCGGCGCCCGTCGAAATCGTGGCCAACCGGGTGGTCTGGTCGCTGCTGTTCTGCACCCTGCTGATCACCATCACCCGCTCCTGGCGGGTGCTCGGAGCCGCGTTCCGGAACCGTACGGTGATCGGCCCGCTTGCGATCGCGGCCGGGCTGATCGCGGTGAACTGGCTGACCTACACATACGGTGTGACCACCGGGCAGGCCGTGGAGGCCTCCCTCGGTTACTTCATCAACCCGCTGGTCTCGGTGTTGCTGGGCGTCTTCGTCCTGAAGGAGAAGCTGCGTCCGCTGCAGTGGGCCGCCGTCGGCATCGGGTTCATCGCCGTCGGCGTCCTGACCGTCTCCTACGGGAAGCTGCCCTGGATTGCGTTGACCCTGGCGCTGAGCTTCGGCCTCTACGGTTTCGTCAAGAAGCGGGTGGGACCGCGCGCGGATGCGATCACCAGCCTCACCGTCGAGACCATCGTGCTGGCGCCGCTCGCCGCGGCCACCATGATCTTCCTCGCGGTCAGCGGGGCCGCAACCCTGACCACCAATGGCGCCGGCCACTTCTGGCTGCTCGCGGCGTCGGGCGTCATCACCGCGGTGCCGCTGCTGTTCTTCGGCGCCTCCGCGCGTCGGCTGCCGATGACCACGATCGGCCTGCTGCAGTACTTTGCGCCGGTCCTGCAGTTCATCGTGGCGCTCGCCGTATTCAAGGAGGCCATGACCCCTGACCGCTGGATCGGTTTCGGCGTCGTCTGGCTTGCCCTCCTGGTGCTCACCGTGGACATGCTGCGGACCGCCCGGAAGAATTCCGTCAGCCGGAAGCGCGCCCGCGCCGCCTGAGGCATTCCCAGGCGTCGCCACCGGTCGGTGCAGCGCTCAGAGCTGCTGGCCGGAATCGCTGCGTTCGTAGTCCCGCGGGACCACCACCATGGGGACAGGGAGGGCGCGCAGGACCTTGTTGGCCGTGCTGCCGATGAAGAGCTTGTTCTTTTCCCCGAGCCGCGACGAGCCCACGATCAGAACTTCGCCGTCGTCCCACTCAAGGTCGTCGATCGCTTCCTCAATGGTCCTGCCGTGCGCCACTTCAACACTCACGTTGTGCCCCGCCGGGAGCCGGCGTGAGGCCTCCGTCAGGACCGTATTGGCATGGACATGGGCGGCATTGATGTTCTCTCCGCTGTCCCCGCCGGCGTCGAGTTCCACGAGCGAGACGAGCCGCAACGGGACGCCGCGGCGTCCCGCGGCTCCGATCGCCACGTCGATGGCCGCCTCCGCGCCGGTGCGCTGGCCCACCGCAAGGGTCAGCCGCGTGATGGGATCCCTGCGGCGATAACCGCGGGGCGCCAGCGCCACCGGAAAGGGCGAGGCATGGAGCAGGGCGTTGGCCACGCTTCCTACGCTGTACCGCTTGAACAGCCCGTTGTTCGCCGCGCCCACCACGATCAGACCGGCCTGGTATTCCACTGCCGCGTCGATCAGGCCCGCGGCGAACGACTCGGCCTGCCGGAGATGAAAGTTTGCCTCCAGCTCCGCCGGTACCAGCGCCAGCCCTTCGCGCTCCGGGGTCAGCGCTTCCTGCTCGGCAGCGCTGCCGCGGGTCCCCTCGGCGTTCGAATCGACGTTGGCGGCACGCCGGTCCGCCACGTAAACCAGGTCAAGGTGCGCCCCCTGTGCGCCGGCCATGGCCGAGGCCAGGGCTACGGCGTCGGCGCCGCGTTCGTTGGGTGTGTAGCCAACTACGTATCGCATGGATGAACCCCTTATGGGTCGGGGCAGTAGCCAGTTTGCTCCGGGGTTCCCGGCGACATCGGCCGGTCTGCGTTTCTGCGGTGGTAGGAACGACTCTAGTCCAGCGCCGCGCCGAACAACCCCTAAGGCACCGTGACTTTCGGCCCTGAGCGGGGGAATCTCTTCGGACCTAGGCTGGGACGGTCGAGGGGAGTTCAGTGTGAGTGCGATCAGAGGTCGGAAATTCCGGGCCAGGAACTTCGGGGCGGGGATCCTGGGACTGCTGCTGATTCTCACCGCCTGCACCCCGCCCTCACCGCAGCCCGGCGGGACCAGCCAGCCCGGAATTGCGTCATCCCCGTCCCCGCCGGTTGGCACGCCCACAGCGGCTCCGTCCACGGCGGCTCCCCCCGGCGACACAGACGAGATCGGGCCCCCGCAAAGCGGCGACAAGGTGATCGCCAGCAGGATCGCCCTCGACTGGGCCTGGCCCGGGCCAGGCCGGACGTTCAAGGCCACCCACGGCAATCCGGTGCCGATCGCACCTCCGCCGGCGGCCCCGCTGCCCACGCTCTACGCGATCGGCGCGGGCCAGCACCCGTCCGAGACCCCGCCCTACGACCAGATGAGCTTCCGTTTCAACGGAGGCTTCCCCAGCTACGACATCGAGTTCGTGCCCGAGCTGCTCGCCGACGGCAGCGGACTGCCCGTCCCGTTGCCGGGCGCCGGCGCCGTCCTCAAGGTGGTGTTCCGCGGCGCCCAGGCGCACACGGCGGACGGCACCGCGAGCACCGTCAAGAGCGCTCCCCCGCCCGGCATCGGCTACAAGGCGCTCACCGGCTATGCGCAGGCCGGCGACTTCGAAGGGGTGCTCAGCTACGGACTCGGCGTCGGCCGTTCGATGGCCACCGTCCCGGAGACCCGGGTGCGCGTGTACGAGGTCGAAAAGATCCAACATGGCCAGCACCTGTACGTGGTGGCCATCCAGCTGGACGCTTCACCGTGGAAATAGTGGAAATAACAGGGTGGAAATAGCAGCGTGGAAATGACAGCACTGAAATGGCTGGCGGACGTAGCCCGCCCGGACGATGTGTCCGGGCACGGAGAAGAGCCGCGGACCCGTGGTCCGCGGCTCTTCCGCCGGCCTGCCTGCCCGCTGGCCTGCCTGTCGTCAGGGCCCGGCCGGGCGTGCGGTGTTTGTCAGGCGTTGGCCTTGATGGCCGCGGCTAGGACCTCAAGTCCGTCCAGCAGCAGCTCGTCGCTGATGACCAGCGGCGGGAGCAGCCGGATGACATTGCCGTAGGTGCCGCAGGTGAGGATGATGACACCCTCCTTGAGGCAGTGAGCTGCGACGGCCTTGGTCAGTTCCGGGTTCGGTTCCTTGGACCCGGCCTGGACCAGTTCGATCGCGAGCATGGCGCCGCGGCCGCGGACGTCCCCGATCACGGAACGCCCGGAACGCTCAGAAAGCTCAGCTGCGAGGTCCCGCATCCTGCCGAGGGCGAGCTCCTCGATGTGCCGGGCGCGGCCGTTGAGGTCGTACTGCTCCATCGAGCCGATCGAGGCCAGCGCCGCGGCGCACGCTACCGGGTTGCCGCCGTAGGTGCCGCCGAGGCCGCCCGGGTGGACGGCGTCGAGCAGGTCTGCCCGGCCGGTGATCGCGGACAGCGGCATGCCGCCGGCGATGCCCTTGGCCATCGTGATGATGTCCGGGACCACACCTTCGTGGTTCACGGCGAACCATTCGCCCGTGCGGCAGAAGCCGGACTGGACCTCATCGGCGATGAAGACGATGCCCTTGTCCTTGGCCCAGGCCGCCAGCGCGGGGAGGAAACCCTCGGCGGGGACAATGAAGCCGCCCTCGCCCTGGATGGGCTCGATGATGATCGCGGCAACCTGCTCGCCGCCGATCTGCTTCTCGATCATGGTGATGGCGCGCTTGGCGGCCTCGGCACCGGTGATCTCCGGGTTTTCCTCGCGGTACGGGTAGCTCATCGGCATCCGGTAGACCTCGGGCGCGAACGGGCCGAAGTTGGTTTTGTACGGCATGGCCTTGGCGGTCAGCGCCATGGTCAGGTTGGTGCGGCCGTGGTAGGCGTGGTCGAACGCGACGACGGCGACCCGGCCGGTGGCCAGGCGGGCCACCTTGACGGCGTTTTCCACGGCCTCGGCACCGGAGTTGAAGAGCACCGTGCGCTTCTCGTGGTCGCCGGGGGTGAGACGGTTCAGCTGCTCGGCGACGGCGACATAGCCTTCGTACGGAGTGACCATGAAACAGGTGTGGGTGAAGTGCTCCACGGCCTCCTTGACGGCTCCGACGACGGCCGGATCCGAAGCGCCGACGCTCGTCACGGCGATGCCGGAGCCGAGGTCGATGAAGGAGTTGCCGTCGACGTCGTGGATGATGCCGCCGTCGGCGTCGGCAACGAAGACGGGGACACTGGACGCGACGCCGGCGGCCACGACGGCCTTGCGGCGGGCGGTCAGGGCGAGGGACTTGGGGCCCGGGAAATCGGCCTGGACTCGGCGTTTCTGCTCAAGACGGTAGGTGATGTCATGTGCGGTGGTGGTCATGGGAAAGCCTTTCTCAGCGTGAGGGGGGTGATGCGCCGGGTTACCCGATTGCGCCATGAATCCGGATTATGAATCGAGCGCGGACATGACGTGCTTGATCCGGGTGTAGTCCTCGACGCCGTACATGGACAGGTCCTTGCCGTAGCCGGACTGCTTGAAGCCTCCGTGCGGCATTTCGGCGGTGAGCATGATGTGCGTGTTGATCCACACCGCACCGAAGTCCAGGTCGCGGCTCACGCGCATGGCGGTGCCGTGGTCAGTGGTCCAGACGCTGGAGGCGAGGGCGTATTCGACGTCGTTGGCCAGCTCGACGGCTTCCGCCTCGGTGCTGAACTTCTGCACCGTGATGACCGGTCCGAAGGTTTCCTTCTGGACGATGTCGTCGCTCTGCTTGGCCCCGGTGACGATGGTGGGTTCGAAGAAGAATCCCTTCTCCCCGGCGCGGTGGCCGCCGATTTCGATTTTGCAGTTCCCGGGCAGGGACTCCACGACGGCGGCGACAGCGTTGAAGTGATTCACGTTGTTCAGCGGACCGAAGTAGTTGTCCTCGTCGTTCTGCGAGCCGGTGTGCAGGGTCTTCGTGTGCTCCACCATGGCCGCCACGACATCGTCGTGCGCTTCGTCCTGGACCAGCACACGGGTGATCGCGGTGCAGTCCTGGCCGGCGTTGAAGAATGCGAATTCGGCGATGGCCGCGGCGCTCTTCTTGATGTCCGCGTCCTTGAAAACGATGGCCGGGGCCTTACCGCCAAGTTCCAGATGGGCGCGCTTGAGGCCCTTGGCTGCGCCGGAGGCGACGGCGATGCCGGCCCGGACGGACCCGGTGATGGAAACCAGCCCGGGGACCTTGTGCTCGACCATCATCGCGCCGGTCTCGCCGGTGCCGAGCACGACGTTCAGGACGCCGGCCGGGAAGATGTCGCCGGTCAGGCGGGCCAGGACCAGGGTGGACTCGGGCGTGGTGTCCGAGGGCTTGAGCACCACGGTGTTGCCGGCGGCCAGGGCGGGACCGATCTTCCAGATGGCCATCAGGAACGGATAGTTCCAGGGCGCCACCTGGGCCACGACGCCGATGGGTTCGCGCCGCACGTAGGAGGTGTGTCCCTCGAGGTACTCCGCGGCGGACTTGCCTTCGAGCAGGCGGGCGGCGCCGGCGAAGAAGCGCAGCTGGTCCGCGCCGGCGGCAACCTCCTCGGCGGCGATCAGGGAGCGGACCTGTCCGGTGTTGCGGTGCTGGGCCTCGACGATTTCGTCGCTGTTGGCTTCGATGGCATCGGCGAGCTTGAGCAGCAGAAGCTGGCGGTGTGCCGGCGTCGCGTGCTTCCAGCTCTTGAAGGCATCGTTCGCCGCCGTCATGGCGGCGTCGACGTCGGCCGCCACGGAGATGGGGGACGTCGCCACCACTTCACCGTTGGTGGGATTGACGATGTCCAGCGTGCCGGTACCGGCGGGGGTGACGAACTCGCCGTTGATGAAGTTCTGCAAGGTTTGAACCACGGTGTACAACCTCTTTCGTGCTGAAGGGCCCAATGAGACTGCTCCGAGCCTATGCCAGGGCTGTTCCGCAGGGAATAGTCACCTGCACACCGTGGGCGCGAGAGTTTAGTGCGCTTGCCCAGCCCCGGGCTATCCTGAAGCCATGGCCATTTCACTCGCCGCCCTGCTGGGGGTCCCCTCCCTCAAGCTCACCAAGGCAGGCCTCGCGGAAACCACCTCGCACCGGGACATCCTCTGGGTGGCCGTCACCGAGCAGGAGGACCCGCAGCGGTTCCTCAACGGCGGCGAACTCGTCCTCACCACCGGTATGCGGCTGCGCAGCGCCGCGGACCAGCGTCGCTTCGTCCGGCAGGTCCAGAGGGCAGGCGCGGTGGGAATCGGCTTCGGAATCGGGTTGACGCACGAGGCCGTGCCTCCGGCCCTGATCGCCGAGGCCAACCGCTGGGGCCTGCCGGTTGTGGAGGTCCCCTACGAGACCCCGTTCATCGCGATTGGTAAACTCGTGGCCGACGCGCAGTCCGCGGACCACTACGGCAAGCTGGAGCGCCTCATCGCCGGGCACCAGATCCTCGCCCGGGCCCTCCTGACCGGCGGCGGCCTGGCCGAACTCCTCAGGCACCTCGGCTCGATGCTGCGCACCGAGATTGTGCTGACCCAGTTCACCGCCCAGCTCTATAACAGCGTGGCCGGCAATCCCGCTCCCAGCGCGGACGGCTGGGCCTCCTACCCCATCCCCACGGGCCGCCGCGATGCGTGCACCCTCTGGCTGAAGCAGCCCTTCGAAGACTCCGGCATCGTGGGCTACGCCCAGAACCTGATCAGTGTCGAGCTGAACAACATGGTCAAGCAGCGGCAGTCGCAGCGCGCTTTGGCCGGGCAGGTCCTCGAGGATGTAATCCACGGAACCCTTGAACCCAGCGAGGCCACCCGCCGGCTCGCCGGCATCGGCATCAACAGCACCCGCAAGAACGTGGTGCTGCTCGCCGAATCGGCGGCGCACTCCAAACAGCTCGGAAGCACCTCACTGCCGCAGCCGCTGGACAAGGCGGTGAGCGCCGTCGTCGGAAAGGATCTGATCGCGGTCATCCCCGACGACGGCAGCGGCGCCAGCGCGCTGGCCCGCAGCCTCAGCGACCATCTGGCCGAGGCCGGGCTGCACGCGACAATCGGAATCGGCGGGGCCTACACAAAGCCCAACGGCCTGCGCTGGAGCTACTTCGAGGCCCGCGACGCGGCCAGCCACGGCCTGCCGGTCAACGAACCCGAGCGGCTCAGCCTGACCTCGCTGCTGCTGGCCAGCGAGGATGTGCCGCTGGCCGATATGGCGAACGAATCCCTGAATCCGCTCCGCAGTTTCGACGCCGCGCACGGGGCGGAGCTGATGAACACCCTGGAAAGCTACCTCGGCAACAACGGCTCGGTAGCCGCCGTCGCCGAGGACCTCACGCTGCACCGGAATACCGTCCGCTACCGGCTCGCCCAGATCACCGAACTGACCGGCTATGACCCGGCCCAGACGCCGGACCGTGTGCAGCTGTGGCTGGCGCTGGCCGTGCAGCGGCTCGGCGCGCGCCACCCGTACGGACAAACGTCACGCTGAGGCCTACCTCACCAAAGTAGGGTGCACAGACATCAAACGTCTAACCTTTAGGCATGGCTAGCAACAACACAGCAACGTCCGTCCTTCCCGAGACCGGAGGGTCCCCGGCATCGCGCCGGCCGCGGGGCGCGGTCGTGGCCGGCGTCGTCGCGCTCGTGCTGATCGGGCTCAACCTGCGGGCCGGAATCACCGGGGCGGCAGCCTTGCTTCACGACCTGCAGGCAGTCCTGGGCTACGGGCCGCTGACCGCCGCCGTCATCCCCTCGATCCCGACGCTGTGTTTCGCGGTGGCCGGCGCCGCCACGTCCTGGCTCACCCGGCGCCTCGGGCTTGAGAAGGCCATCCTGCTTTCCCTCGTGATGCTGGCCGCGGGCCTGTTGCTTCGCGGCGTTCCGTCCACCGGGATGCTGCTGGCGGGGACCGTGGTGGGTATGTCCGGGCTGGCCGTCTGCAACGTGGCGATGCCGTCCTTCATCAGGGTGCACTTCGCGGACCGCACGTCGCTCATGACGGCCCTCTACACGGTGACGATGACCACGGGCGCCACGGTCGTCGCCGTGCTGATCGTCCCCGTGGCGCAGGGGCTGGGATCGGCCTCCGCGGGGCTCGGGGCGATCGGCTTCCTGGCCCTGTCCGCGTGCCTCGGCTTTCTCCCGATTGCGCTGTATGCCCACCGCAATGCCTCCGCGGTCAAGGCAGCCCGGGTGGCGCCCTGGCCCCTGCTGCGCACCCGTACCGGGGCCCTGATCACCCTCGGCTTCACCGTGCAGGCATTCCTGGCCTACGCGGTGCTCAGCTGGTTCCCTTACCTGCTGGTGACGATGGGAATGACTCCCTCCGGCAGCGGGCTGATGTTCGGGCTGATGCAGCTCGTGTCCGTCCCCGCCGGCATGGTCCTGGTCGGAATCGGCTCCCGACCACGGATGCTGCGGACCGCGTTCTATCTGGCCACCGTGACCATGGCGCTCGGCGTCCTGGCGATGCTGGTCCTGCCGGTCGACTGGGCTCCGCTCACGGCGGTGCTGCTCGGCTTGGGGCTCGGCATCTTCCCCCTGGTCATGGTGATGATCAGCCGCAGCGGCCGTACCACCGCGGAGACCACCGCGCTGTCCACCGTGGCACAGTCCGCGGGGTATCTGTTGGCGACCCTCGGTCCTTTCGGCATGGGAATGCTGCACAGCGCCACCGGTTCCTGGATGCTGCCGTTGATCCTGCTGCTGGCGGTGGCCCTCGGCCAGATCGCCGTGGGCCATCTCCTCACGGCCCGGTCCAAGGAGCTGCGGCCCACGCCGCCGCCGTCCGCGGTCCCGCCGTCCGCGGTCCCGCCGTCTGCCGAAAGGATCCGGCGATGACGCTCACCGCATCGCACCGGCCCCCGCTGGTCGAGGAGATCACCGCCAAGCTGCGAGTGCTCATCCATTCGGGGGAATGGCCGCTGCAGCAGCGCATCCCGGCGGAACCGGAGCTGATGGCGGCCCTCGGCGTCTCCCGCGGCACCCTGCGCGAGGCGATCAAGGCACTTGCCCACAGCGGCATGCTCGACGTCCGCCGCGGGGACGGCACCTACGTCCGGGCCACCAGCGAGATCTCGGGCGCCGCGCGGCGGATGTACCAGGACCATTCCGAGGAGCACATCCTTGAGGTCCGCGTGGCACTCGACACTCAAGCGGCCCGGCTCGCGGCCCGCCATGCGACGGCCGGCGACGTCGCCGCCATGCAGGAACTGCTCGCCATAGGCCGCGTCGCCTGGCTTGCTGAAGACTATTCCGCCTGGGCCCGTGCCGATTGGGACTTCCATGTGATGGTGGCCAAGGCGTCCGCCAATCCGCTGCTGCATGAGCTGTATGCCAGCTTCGGCGTCGTTTTCCACGCTGATCTCCTCCGGCAACAGCGCCGGGGAGGGTTCAACGGGCTGCCGCACCAGGGCCACGGCGAGCTGCTGGAGGCCATCGCCGCGCGGGACGAGGCAGCCGCCGTCGAGAGCGTCACCCGGAACCTGAATTCCTGCGCGGAGTGGCTCCGGGAGTAGTGTCCAAGGGTTTCCCAAGGTCGCGGGAAGATGCTCAATCCCAGCGGTCTGTCAGATGCGGCTTTGCTGCTGGACTGCAGTTGACATCGGCGCCCGTCAACGCCGAGGGGACGGCCGGCCCCTGCGCCCAGCAGCAGGGGCCCGGCACGATCAAAGGCCTCCAGGCCGGAACTGATGTTCCGCCCGGGGGCCTTTGAGTTCCTCCCGGAGGCCTTTGTGTTTCAGCCGGGATGGGTGCGGCCGCGGATCAGCGTGAGAGGCCCTGGAAGACGTTCTTGGGGCGCTGCATTTCGCCGTGCTTGGCCCCGAGCAAGATCACCCAGCCGGCAAACACCGGGATCGCCCACTGCAGCACCTTCAACTGCTGCTGCGCGGAACGGAGTTCGTCGGACGCGCCGGGCTTGGGTTCCGTTGCACCTTCAGCCCCCTCACTGGCCAGCTTCTCGACCTTGGCGCCCTGCAGGCCCGCGCACAGCGTCGCGGCGGCGCCGGCGAGGGTGACGATGGACTTGTAGATTGTCACCCTGGTGACGCCCTCCTGCTTTGCCATCCGGTCCTTGTTCTCCCAGATGATAGCCAGGCCGGCGAGGATGTGCGCGCCGAAGGCGGCCGCCTGGAACGGGGCCCACTTCTTCCAGCCAAGGCTCGACAGCCGGGTTCGTTCCGCGGGGTCCTTGGCTTCCGCCGCGGCGCCGTTCAGCCCGATGGCGCCCATCAGCGAGCCGCCGAACCAGGCGCCCGCCGTCAGGTCGTGAATGGATCGGGCAACAAGATTACCTGCCATGTTGAGCTTCCTATCGTGTTTGGTCGGATCCGGAATTCCGGCGGCAGCCGTTGGCACTGTTGTTGCCGCCTGAGGCATGTCCAGAACGGGGGCATGATCTGGTCATGGTAAGCACACTTACCAACATCTTGGTAGTACTGATCGAAGTACGCTGCCAAACCCCGGAAGCGCGGCGCCTGCGCGTAAGATCGGGCCATGGAGGAAACCGGGAAGCTCTTCGGCTGGTCGTTCGGCGACAGGTCCCGGGCGGACGAGCCGGGTTACCTGGACAGGCTCCGGGAGGCCGCGCTGGCGAACGCGAAACAGGACGCCGCCGCGCGCGGTTTCGACGTGGAATCCGGGACGGAAAAGTACGCGGTGATCGAACAGGGCGAGACCCTGGTCGAAGTGGAGTCCGCCCCCGGCGGACTCATTGTCCGGTGCACCGTGACGATCGTGGGTTCCGGCGCGGGTAACATCCACGCCGAAGGCCCCATGAACGGCTGAACAACGACCCGGCTGCGCCGGGAACGGCGGAGCGGGCGGACAGGGCGGAGCGGATGCCATCCAAAGAGACGGCCATGGGGGGAACAGCCGACGCCGCCGAGGCGGCGGCGAACAGCACCGTGCTCGACGTCGTTGCGCGCGCCGGTTTCGCCGTGATGGCGCTGCTGCACATCATGATCGGCGCGATCGCCGTCGCCCTGGTGCTTGGTGCCCCGGGCCAGGCCGAACCGACCGGCGCCATCGAACAACTCGCCGCCAACGCCTGGGGGCCCGCGGTGATGTGGGCCGGATTCATCGGCTGCGCCGGGCTTTCGCTCTGGCAGCTCAGCGAGGCGACACTGCGCGCCCGCCATCTCCCGCGCGGCCAGCGGCTGGGAAAGCTCGTTTCCTCCGGCTTCCTGAGCATCGCTTACGGCAGCGTCGGACTGAGCTTCGCCGGCTTCGCGCTCGGCAACCGTGGCGATTCCGGTGACTCGACCCGTGACTTCAGCAGGGCGCTGGTGCAGAGCCCCTTCGGAGTTCCCGTGCTGATCGCCCTCGGCCTGACGATCATCGGGATCGGCGTGTACTTCATGGTCAAGGGTGCCGGCAAGAAGTTCAAGGACGAGCTGCGCCATTTCGAGGGAACGCACCGCGGCCACCTCGTCAGCGTCCTGGGCGTCGCCGGCCATATCGCCAAGGGTGTGGCACTGGTCCTGACCGGGTTGCTCTTCGTCATTGCCGCAGCCACCAACGACCCGGGCTCGTCTACGGGGCTGGACGGCAGCCTCAAGGCCCTGCAGGACCACCCGTTCGGACCGGTTCTGCTTACGGCCATTGGAGCCGGCTTCGTTGCCTACGGGGCGTTCGCGCTGGTCCGCGCACGCTTTGGTCGGATGTAGCCGCCCGCCGGAATCAGCCGGCAGCCTTCCGCAGCGGAACCACGGTGCCTTCCTGGTACAGCAACGCCCGGAGCTCGGATTCGGCGGAGTCGAGCCGCTTCGGGTCGATCGTCTCCCCCGCGGCGAAATGGTCCAGCAGGCGCGGGTCCACGTAGCTCTTGCGGGCGATCGACGGTGTATTGCCGAGGACGGCGGCGGCGTCCTGCATGGCCCCGCTAACGGCACGCTTGCGGGCGCCCACCCTGGGCTGCGGGCCGCTCTTCGCCAGGCGGACCGCTGCGGCGACCGTCCCCCGCAGCGTGCGGAAGTCCTTCGCGGTGAAGTCCTCCCCGGTGCGCTCCTTGACGTACTCGTTGATGTCGGCGCTGGACACCGGGTGCCAGCTCCGACCGTTCTTGTAGGCCAGCAACCGGGCGTTGCCGCCGCGCTGCTTAAGTTGGCGCACCACGGCGGCAAGGTCGGCGTCGTTGATCCGCGATTCCCACGTCTTGCCGCTCTTGGCGGGAAAACTGAGCCTCAGCTCGTCCTTGCGCACCTTGACGTGGGCGCAGAGCAGGGTGGCGAGACCGTGGCTGCCGTTTTCGTTGGTGTAGCGCTCCGAGCCAACCCGCAGCGATCCGCTGTCCAGCATCCGGAAAGCGGCCGCCAGCACCCGCTCCCGGGTCAGGCCCTCGGAGCGCAGGTCCATGGTCACGAGGCGGCGCGCTGAGGGCAGGGTTTCGGCCAGCTGGAGCGAACGGTCGAACTTCAGCCGGTCTTTCCGTTCGCGCCAGGATGGATGGTAGATGTACTGCCGCCGGCCGACCGCGTCGAGGCCGGTGGCCTGGATGTGCCCGTTGTCGTACGGGGCGATCCAGACGTCCGTCCAGGCCGGCGGAATACCGATGCTTTCCAGCCGGTCCCGCACCGGACCGGGAGCCAGTGTGGACCCGTCGAGGTCCTTGTAGCTGAAACCGGTCCCGGCGGGAACGCGGCGGTACCCGCGGCCGGACGCGTTGCTGTGACGGAGCCTCATGACGCTAAGCCTACTGACTACCGGCCGCGAATAGGCAAACCCGGCCTACCGGCCGCGAATAGGCAAACCCGGCGCTTTACAGCTGGGCTGCGACCCCGCCGCGGGAGATCTCCACCATGTCCTCGCGGGGCACTACCTTGATGCGCTCGCGCTGGACCGGGACGCCGTGGGACTCGCCGGCGGCCGTCGCCGATGCGCCCAGGGCACGCTCGTGCTCGTCCAGGGCCAGCCAGCCCTCCCAGCTGGTGTAGCGGACGCCGCGGCCCTCGAGGAGCTCGACGACGGCCTCCGGTGCGGGGGCGGCTGCGAGGGGCAGCCGGGCGCGGTCCTCCAGCAGGTAGGTTACGGTTTCCAGCGCGTCGCCCTTGGTGTGGCCGATCAGGCCCACGGGTCCGCGCTTGATCCAGCCGGTGGCGTAGATGCCCGGCACGTGGGCGCCGGAGGCGTCCAGGACGCGGCCGCCGTCGTTCGGCACAACCCCCTTGCTGTGGTCGAACTCCACGTCCGGCAGCGAGGAGCCGAAGTAGCCGATCGCGCGGTAGACGGCCTGGACCGGGTAGTCGACGAACTCTCCGGTGCCGCGGGCATTGCCCGTGCCGTCCAGCTCGGTGCGTTCGAACTTCATGCCGGCGACACGGCCGGGGGTTTCGGCGCCGTCATACACCTCCACCGGGCTGTGCAGGAAATGCAGGTGCAGGCGGCGGGATGCGGTGAGCTCGGCAAGGTCCTCGGGCTGTTCGGCGATCCAGTTGGTGAGCGTGCCCACCATGGTCTTGGTCTGGTTGTTGCTCTGGACCTGACGGTCCGATTCGGCGTCGAACTCGAAGTCCTCGGCGTAGAGGATGATGTCCACGTCCTTGGAGTGGGAGAGTTCGCGCAGTTCCAGGGGGGTGAACTTCACCTGGGCCGGGCCGCGGCGGCCGAACACGTGCACGTCGGTCACCGGGGAGGACTTCAGCCCGGCGTAGACGTTGTCCGGGATTTCGGAGACCAGGAGATCGTCCGCGTGCTTGGAGAGCATGCGGGCCACGTCCAGGGCCACGTTGCCGTTGCCGATCACCGCGATTTCCTTGGCGTCCAGCGGCCAGTCCCGGGACACGTCCGGATGGCCGTCGTACCAGGAGACGAAGTCGGCGCCGCCGTAGGAGCCCTCGAGTTCGATGCCCGGGATGTTCAGGTCCGCGTCCTTGATGGCGCCGGTGGCGAAGATGACGGCGTCGTAGTGGGTGCGGAGGTCCTCAAGCGAGAGGTCCGTGCCGTAGTCCACATTGCCGAAGAAGCGGATGTCGCCGCGGTCCAGGACCTTGTGCAGGGCGTTGACGATGCCCTTGATCCGGGGGTGGTCCGGCGCCACACCATAGCGGATCAGGCCGTAGGGCGCCGGGTAGCGGTCGAAGAGGTCGATGCTCACGGTGAGTTCGCCGCTCTTGACGGCCTCGCTCTTGGTGAGGATGTCCGCGGCGTAGACGCCGGCCGGTCCGGAGCCGACGACGGCGATGCGCAGCGGGCGGGCAGCGGTTCCTACGGGGGTGCTGATTGACACGGCTGTGTTCCTTTTTTCTTCTGCATCCGTTGCTCCAGAGCTGCCCTTTTGGGGCTTGATAACGCAGCTATGGAGCAATCGACGGGTGTTAGGGGGTCAGTACGCGGGTCTTGGTGGGGCGGGGAGCGTTCGGGGAGGTGGTGCTGTAGTCGGCGGTCTTGAAGTGCGACGGCGCGAACGGGCTGACGCGGACCACGTCGCCGATCACGATCACGGCAGGGTTTGCGACGCCTGCGGCCTCCGCCTGGTCCGCAATGGTCCCGAGCGTTCCGATGGTCACCCGCTGGTTCGGCAGGTATCCATTCTCTACGATGCCAACAGGCGTGCCCGCTGGCAAACCGGCGCGGGCCAGGGAGGCAGCAGAGTCGCGGAGCTGGCCGACGCCCATGAGCAGGATCACGGTGTGGTCGGCGCGGGCCGGGACCTCCGAGAGCTCCTCGTGGCCGGTGACGACACTGAAGCCCTTCGCGAGCCCGCGGTGCGTGACCGGAATGCCGGCGGCGGCCGGAACGGAGATAGCCGACGTCACGCCGGGAACCACTTCCACCTCGACGCCGTTCTGCCGGCAGAACTCCGCTTCCTCGCCGCCGCGGCCCAAAACGTACGGGTCCCCGCCCTTGAGCCGGACCACGCGGTGTCCCTGCACGGCCTCGTCAACCAGGATCCGGTTGATTTCGGACTGCGGGACCGGATGGTGTCCGGGAGTCTTGCCGACCTCGATGACGCGGACGTCGGGGGCCAGCTCTCCGAGGAGTTCGCGGGGGCCGAGACGGTCCGCCACCACGACGTCCGCCTGGCCGAGCAGGCGCCGTCCGCGGACCGTGATCAGTCCGACGTCGCCGGGGCCCCCGCCCACCAGGGCCACGGAACCGCCGGACGCCCGCCGCCGGCGCAACGGCAGGTCCCCGGTTTCCAGGGCGGTGGCGACGGCGTCGCGGAGGGCCATGGCGCGGCGCGGGTCTCCGCCGGCATTCACGGCAATCCTGACGTCGTCCACGACCGCAACGGCCGGGGTCCAGGCCGCGGAGGATTCATGGTCGGAGGCGTTGACGCACCAGACGCGCTGCGCCTCGGCGTCGGCCGAGACCTCCGCGTCCACGGCGGAATTCCCGGTGGCGGTCTGGACGAACCAGACGCCGTCGACGTCGGACGTCCGGTACTGGCGCGGTTCCCAAGAGAGGAGGCCGGCGTCGGCGAGTTCAAGCAGCGCCGGCGAGGCGAGCGGGGCAACGACGGTGACGACCGCGCCGGCATCGAGCAGTCCCTTGGCGCGGCGGGCGGCGACGGGCCCCCCGCCTACGACCAGCACGGGGCGGCCGAGGAGGCGCAGCGCCGTGGGGTAAATGTCCTGAATTGCCATGCATCGACGATAGGGCCCTGTGACAAAGCGGAACAACGGTGCGGAAACACCCGTTCACGCAGGGTAACGTCACGTCACATAAATCGCCGGCGCGCCCGGGCGCCGCCCGTACGGGGGCACTTTGCCGGCCGGCTCAGCCACTTCGGGCGGAAACCCCGGCGTGTCCGTGTCAATGTGCCCCCGCTACGGACGCTGAGTACCGCGGGACGCGACGCTGCCCCACGGTTCGACGGCGAGGCGCCCAGGAAGAGCTTTGGCGAACGCATTTTCGTGGGCCTGGTCCCGGACTATCAGGTAAGCAATAGTGGACCGGCTGATCTCTTCCGTGCCGATGCCCTCAAGCAGGTCCTTGTACGGCTTGGACGCGGGGTCCCCGGGGAAATTGATGCACTGGAAGAGGTACTGCATCGTCGTGCGCATCTCACCGAACGCCCAGACCTTCCTGGAGGCATTCGCGGCTGCGGGATCCGGTTCGTCGACGGCGATTTCATTGACAAGTAGCTGAGTGTGCAAGTACATGGCGCTCCCCTAATAAAGTTGGATTGAGCGTCAAGGAAACCGGTTCAAGGACCTCAGCCCGACGCCGTGCAGAAGCCGTCCGCCGACGATGAGGAGCACGCCGAAGGTAAGGAACCCGACGTCCCACAGGATCGGCCCGCCCAGATCGTCCCTGACGTGGTGGAGCTGCAGGAACTGATGGTTGACCAGGCCCTCGGCAACATTGAAGATCCCCCAGCCCATCAGGACGAGCCCGAAGTGGAACCGCCAGTTCGGGGCTAAGCGGCCGCTGTGCCAGCTCGCAATGGTGCTGATGGATGCGGCCAGGACCAGGACCCAGGCCACCAGATGGAACAGGCCGTCCACCAGGGTGTTCACCTGCAGCCCGTGAACAGCGTCGACCGGGAATTCGTCGACGTGGCTCACCATATGGTGCCACTGCAGGATCTGGTGCAGGACTATGCCGTCAATGAATCCGCCCAGCCCGAGGCCATACAGGACCCCGGCAGCCTTGGACGGGGGTTTCAGCCTCGAGCCGTCCGCCGGATGATCAGCCATGGGGTACTCCGCCTTTCCTGCCCTCGGTGCCACTCCTTCGATGAAGTGCCGCCGGCCGAAGGCGAAGAGGACCAGCATGGGACGTCATCGAGCCGGCGTCCCAGTCCCCGCAGCGCGTCGAGCAGCGTTCCCCACATGGCCGGGAGCCCGGAATCCACCACCGTCACACCTCGGCCACAGCTGTTGATGACATGGGAGGTTCCTTCCTGCCGGCCTCGCCCGGGTGCCGATGGATGGGACCGTCGGCTCTGGAAAATACTACTAAGCAGTCTTATCATTTAGGAAGGCCGCGCATCCCGCCCGGCCCTTGCCACGAAGCGACGTCGGGCTCCGCTCGCGGACCCGATGGCCCGCTAGCGAAATGGAGTTCACTATGACAACGGCAAGCCGCCCCGCGGCGGGTAGCAGCACCGCCATCCAGAAGGCGGCGCAAGCGGTTGGAGCAGTATTCGTACTGGTAGGCATCCTCGGTTTCATCCCCGGGATCACGGCCAACTATCAGGCGCTCGGCATGGCCGGGCACGAGTCGCAGGCACTTCTGCTCGGCGTCTTCCAGGTCTCCATCCTGCACAACATCGTCCACCTGCTTTTTGGGGTGGCGGGGCTGCTGCTCGGCCGGACGCCCGCCCAGGCCCGTAACTACCTGATCGTCGGAGGCGCCATTTACCTGGTGCTGTGGCTCTACGGGCTCTTGATTGCCCACAACTCCCCGGCGAACTTCGTCCCGGTCAACAATGCGGACAACTGGCTGCACCTGGTTCTGGGCCTTGGCATGATCGCCCTTGGCCTGGCTCTCTCCTCCAGCCGTCGCGGGACCGCGACGACACGGACATTGTGACGGGAAGCTCAAGGGCCACCACGCACTCCAGGCAAACTGGAACTATTTGACGCCCGATCAGCTCAGCCTGATGCCAGGATCCTTGGCGGGCAGGGAGGGCTGTTCCCGGCCAGGGCCGCCGGACTCGAACTCCGTTTGAGCTGCGCCGGTGGCTAGCGGGTGCTGCCGGCGAGGAGGCCGCGGCGGCGGAGCAGGCGCTTTTCAACCGGTGCGAAGACCAGCAGTTCGATCAGGATGCCGACGGCGAGGATCAGCAGGATTGCCGCCATCACCACCGTCATGTCCGAGAGGTCGCGGCCCTGGTTAAGCATGGAACCCAGCCCGAAGCCGATGCTTCCGCCCACCGCGATGATTTCCGCCGCCATCAGGGAACGCCAGGAGAAGGCCCAACCCTGCTTGAGCCCGCTCAGGTAGCCCGGCAAGGCGGCGGGGAGGATGATCTGCAGGGCCAGTTGCAGGCGGGAGGCGCCCAGGACCGTGCCGACACTGCGGTACTGCGGCGGGATCTGGTCCACCCCGGAGATCAGCCCGTTAATGATTGACGGGATGGCCCCCATGAACACCACGAAATACACCGTCGCGTCCGTGAGGCCGAACCAGATGATGGCGGCCGGCACCCACGCCACGGACGGCAGCACCTGGAGCCCGGAAATCAGGGGCCCGAACGCGCGGCGCAGGGGTGCCACCTGGGCCAGCAGGAGTCCGATCGGAGTGGCGATGGCCACGCTGATCAGGAAGCCCAGGAGTCCGCGCTGCAGCGAGGTCCAGACGGCTTCCTGGAGCTTGCCCCCAGCCCAGAGATTCCCGAACTGTCCCAGCACGTCCAGGGGGCCGGGAACCAGATCGCGCCGTTTGAAGCCCATCGACACGTAGAGCTGCCAGACGAGAACGAGCACCACGACCGCGGCGACCGGGAGCAGGATGCGGCTCCAGTCGATGCGGCCCGTACGGGTGGCGTCGGACTGCAGCGAGTCCAGCCCGGACTCGAGTTCGCGAAGGTCGGCCTTGCCCGAGGAGGATCGGGTCAGCGCCGCCGTGACGGAAGCCGCCTTGGGCGAGGCATCGTCCCGCGCGGGGTCAGGGGCGGCGTCGGCGTGGAACAGGGACTTACTTGGCATGACGGCGGATCTCCTCGCGAAGCCGGGCGGTGATGACACCCGTGAGCTGGCCGGCCAGTCCGGCGTCGGTACGGTGTTCTTCGCTGACCTGCCACTCCTGCACTACACGGCCGGGCCGCGAGGAGAGCAGCAGCACGCGCTGCCCGAGCCTGACGGCTTCACGGACATTGTGCGTGACGAAGACGATGGTACGGCCGGTTTCCTTCCAGATCCGTTCCAGCTCGTCGTGGAGCAGGTCCCGGGTGATCGCGTCCAGGGCCGCGAAGGGCTCGTCCATGAGCAGCAGCTGCCGGTCCTGGGCCAGCGAGCGGGCCAATGCCACGCGCTGGCGCATCCCGCCGGAAAGCTCATGCGGGCGCTTGTCCCCCGCACCCTCCAGGTGCACGAGCTCGAGGAGCTCGTCGGATTTCACCCGGCGGTCGGCCTTCCCGACGCCGCGCAGCTTCAGCGCCAGCTCGATGTTTTCCCGGGCCGTCAGCCAAGGGAACAGCGCCGCGTCCTGGAACATGAAGGCGGCACCGTCGCTGGGTACCTCCAGGGCTCCCGACGTCGGGGCCTCCAGTCCCGCCATGATGTTCAGCAGGGTCGACTTGCCGCAGCCGGACGCACCGAGCAGGGCGACGAATTCGCCCTGCCCGATGGTGGCATTGACGTCGTCCAGCACCGGGGCGCCGTCGCCGAAGCGCTTGCCCAGGTTTTCCAGTACGACTGGCATGGTCACGTCCTTACTATTTGTGGCGGGATGGAAAGGACTAGTCCTTGCCGAGTCCTTGCGCGGAAATCCTGTTCCCCGAAGAGCCTTCGCTCACGACGCTGTTCAGGGCTGTGAGGTCAAAGATGCCGTTGATGTCGGCCTGGCTGGTGGTGCCGGCGTCCACACCGTCCTGGAGCAGCTTCCGGTACGTCCCGGCGAGCGGATCAACGGTGAAGCCGATGTTCTTGAGCGAACGGTCGATCACCTCGGGCGGAAGGGCGGCCCCGGCGGATTCCTTGAGGGCGGCGTTCAGCGTTGTGGCTTTGTCTGCGGCCGGGGCGGCAGTGAGCCAGTCCACGGACTCGGCGTGGCCCTTCAGCAGTGCCTTGACGGTGTCAGGATGTTCTGCCGCAAAGTTCTTGTTGACGATCAGGACCGTGGTGATGAACTCGCCTTTATCCCACAGGTCCTTCTCGTCGACGAGGACCGTCGCGCCGGCCTGAAGGACCAGCCGCGATGCCCACGGTTCCGGCAGCCACGCACCGTCAAGCTTGCCGTCCTGGAACAGTTTCAGGGTCTGGGCGTTTTCGGTGGGGTTGATGGCGACGTCGCCGCTGCCGTCGGTGGAGGTCTTGTACCCCTGCTTGCCGAGCCAGGCGCGCAGGGCCACGTCCTGGGTGCCGCCGAGCTGCGGCGTCGCGAGCTTCCTGCCCTTGAGGTCCGCGGCCGAGGTGATCTCCGGCTTCACCACCAGCTGCGCCCCGCCGGAGGCGGCACCGGCGATGATCCTGATCGATTCGCCCTTGCTCTTGACATAGGAGTTGATCGCCGGGTTGGGCCCGATGTAGGTGGCATCGATGGCGCCAGCGTTGAGGGCTTCGATGGCGGCCGGGCCGGCGTTGAAGACCTGGGTGCTGAGTTTCGTGTCGCCGAGGTTCTTGGCGATCAGGCCCTGGCTGACACCGACGAGCGCCGGGGCATGCGTGATGTTGCCGAAGTAGCCGAGTCTGAGTTCGGTGGCGGGGGACGCTGCGACGGCGGCCGGCGCGGCGGCGTCAGCGTTGGGGCGGGAAACGGTGGACGCCACCGCGGCGCCCGCGCCGATCAGCACGGCAAGTCCGGCGGCGATGCTGATCTCCAGGGTGCGCCTGCGCTTGGGCTTGCCGGACTCCCCGGCGACGATCCGGGTGGTGCCGGGCGTCGGTTGCGGGTTCGGCGGGCCGGGGGTGGGCTTTTCGGGCGTCGATGACATGGCTGAAGTCCTGTTCTCGGGAAGGCGGATTGGCCGGGGCGGGTGGTCAGCTCCGGCGACATCGCCCCCGGAAAATCCGGCGGAGGCGGCCGGAGGGGCTTTTGCTGGTTGTCATGGATTCACCATAGGGAGTGTCATAAAGCAGGTTCAATCGTCCGGAAACCGGGGGTCACAGGGGTTCACGGAGCGTCATATTCGGGCCGGTATCCCGGGTTCCCGGGACCGTCAATTTCCTTTGACGTTGACGAGCTGCCGGAGCTTGTGCCGTATCGTGACGAGATCCGCGGCGTCCCGCATGACCTGGTCAATGGGTTTGTAAGCGGCCGGGATCTCGTCGATAAACGCCTCGCTGGCACGGAACTCGATGCCGCGCATGGCAGTCTTCAGCTCGGCGAGGGTGAAGGCCTTCCGCGCGGCGTTCCGGGAGTACTTCCGGCCGGCTCCGTGCGGCGAGGAGTTGAGGGATACCGGGTTACCCAGCCCGACAACGACGTAGGACGCAGTGCCCATGGAGCCGGGGATGAGCCCCGGGTCGCCGGCTTCGGCCCGGATGGCTCCCTTGCGTGAGACCCAGACGGACTTGCCGAAGTGCCTTTCCTTGGCCGTGAAGTTGTGGTGGCAGTTGATCCGTTGGGTCTCGCGGACGGGGCCGCCGACCCATCTTTCGAACTGCCGGACCACCCGGTCCATCATTTCCTCACGGTTCAGCAGGGCGAACTGCTGGGCCCAGCCGAGTTCCCGGATGTAGCGGTCGAATTCGGGGGTGCCTTCCTCCAGATACGCCTGGTCGCGGTCCGGCAGGACGACGCCCCGGCGCTGCACCGCGCTCTGGGCCTCGGCTATGTGCCGCTGGGCGATCTTGTTTCCCACCCCGCGCGAGCCCGAATGCAGGAACAGCCACACCGCCTCGGTCTCATCCACGCAGACCTCGATGAAATGGTTGCCCGACCCCAGGGACCCCAGCTGTAATTCCCACTTCGCCGTGTACCGTGCGGGGTCGAAGCCGGCCTGGGCTGCCAGCCCCCGCAGCTCGGCCAGCCGGGGTTCGGCGGACGCCGTGATCTGGCGGTTGTTGTGGCCGGCGGAAAGCGGCACGGCACGCTCGATGCCCTCCCGCAGCGGCTTCCGGTCAGCCGGAAGATCCGTGAGCACGTACTGGGTGCGGACGGCGATCATCCCGCAGCCAATGTCGACGCCGACCGCCGCGGGCATGATGGCGCCAACAGTGGGGATGACGGATCCGACGGTGGCCCCCATGCCCAGGTGGGCGTCCGGCATCAGCGCAATATGCGGATGGATGAAGGGCAGCCGGGACGTGGACACGGCCTGCGCGCGGGTCTGCTCATCCAGGATGGACGCCCAGCTGATAAGCCGGCTGTTGATGGTTTCCATGGCTTTCCCTCGACACTGCGGTCCGGTCCGGTTGCGAGGAACTATTGTTGACGGACTTCCCGCTGTCAATGGCGGGTCGAAAAAGGAGAGCTGCACATGGTGGACGTAGTGACCCGGATCCTGATTCGACGGCCGCGTGCTGAGGTGGCCGACTTCGCGGGTGATCCGGACAATGCTTCGCAGTGGTACGTGAACATCCACGCCACGCAACGGGAGGACTCCGGCCCGCTCGTCGTGGGGTCCAGGATCGCTTTCACCGCCCGGTTCCTGGCCCGGGACCTGAGCTACACGTACGAAATCGTCGAGCTCGTTCCCGGTGAGAGGCTCGTCATGCGGACCAGCCAGGGTCCGTTTCCGATGCAGACCGCCTACCAATGGACGGATGCGGACGGTGCCACGCTCATGACCCTGCGCAACACCGACAAGCCCTCGGGGTTCTCCCGCATGGCAGGGCCGGTCATGGCCCTTCTGATGAGGAGGGCCATGCGGAAGGACCTGCAGAGGCTGAAGGCCCAGCTCGAAGCGCGCCAGCCTCAGATCGAGTAGCGCTCGTCCTCATGGTCGCCCGGGTGGTCCTTGACGAGGCCCGCGGCGAGGGTGTTCCCGTCGAGCGGGTCGATCACGAGGAACGCGCCGGTACGGCGGTGGTGCCGGTAGTTCTCCGCCGGCAGTGGAGCAGCAAGCCGCAGCTGGGCGTGGCCGATGTCGTTCAGTTCCAGCGTGGAGGTGGGCTCCAGCTGGAAGTTGGCGAGATCAAGCTTTCCGGTCACATTCCGGACCAGGGCCTGGACCGTGCGGGTTCCATGCTTCACCAGCACCTTGGCGCCCTCGCGGAGCGGTTTGGGCGAGAGCCAGCAGAGCGCCGCGTACAGATCGGCCGACGCCTCCGGTATCTTGCCACCGGCGGGCCCCGCCGCAGCGATCGTGTCTCCGCGGGCGACGTCGAACTCATCCGCGAGCCGCAACGCGACGGACTGCGGGGCCACGGCCTCGGTGAGCTCGGCTCCGGCAAAGTCGATGCCGGTCACAGTGGTGGTGCGCGTGGCCTGGCCCGGGGTCAGGACGCTGACCTTATCCCCCAGCTTCACGGAACCTTCAGTGATCTGGCCGGCGTAGGCGCGGTAGTCCCGGTACGCCGCTGCGTCCAGCCCGGCGGCGACGGCGTCGGGCGCCAGCGCCCCCTGTGGCCGGATCACGAGCTGGACCGGGAAGCGGAAGCTTTCCAGGTGGCTTTCGAGTTCGTCGGCGGCGGGCAGCATCTCGAGGACTTCGAGCAGGGCCGGGCCGTCGTACCAGGGCGTACGGTCCGAGCGGTCCACGACGTTGTCGCCGTCGAGCGCAGACACCGGGACGACGAAAAGGTCCGCGATCCCGCCGGTATTTAATTCGTCCCGTCCCAGCCCCAGCTCGCGGCCCACCTGCTGGACATCGGCTTCGATCTCGCGGAACACGTCCTCGCTGAAGTCGACGAGGTCGATCTTGTTCACGGCAACAATGACGTGCGCCACCCGCAGCAGCTGCAGCACGGACAGGTGCCGGCGGGTCTGCTCCAGGACACCCTTGCGGGCGTCGATGAGCACGACGACGGCGTCTGCGGTGGACGCGCCGGTCACCGTGTTCTTGGTGTACTGCACGTGTCCGGGGCAGTCAGCCAGGATGAAGCTGCGCCGGTCGGTGGCGAAGTAGCGGTAGGCGACGTCGATGGTGATGCCCTGTTCGCGCTCGGCACGCAGGCCGTCGGTCAGCAGGGCAAGGTCAATCGCTTGAGTGCCCGTGGCGCCTGCCCCGCCGAAGCCGCGGTCCGCGGAGGTGCGCGCGACGGCGTCGAGCTGGTCGGCGAGGATGGCCTTGGAGTCGTGCAGGAGCCGGCCCACCAGGGTGGACTTGCCGTCGTCGACGGAGCCTGCCGTGGCGAAGCGGAACAGCGTGGTGGACAGGACCGGCGACGCGAGGTCGGTGCCGAGGAGCGAGTTGTCGGTGCTCATTAGAAATAGCCGTCCTTCTTGCGGTCTTCCATGGCTGCCTCGGAGATGCGGTCATCTGCCCGGGTGGCGCCACGTTCGGTGATGGTGGAGGCGGCAACTTCAATCACGACGTCCCGCACGGTGGCGGCAGCGGATTCGACGGCGCCGGTGCAGGACATGTCCCCCACGGTCCGGTAGCGGACGGTCTTGGTGAGGACTACCTCGTGATCGAGCGGCTGGGAGACGTCGCCTACCGCGCGCCACATGCCGTCGCGGGAAAAGACCTCGCGGTCGTGGGCGTAGTAGAGGCCGGGCAGGTCGATTCCTTCGCGCTCGATGTAGCGCCAGACGTCCAGTTCGGTCCAGTTGCTGATCGGGAACGCGCGGACGTGCTGGCCCACCGTGTGCCGGCCGTTGTAGAGGTTCCACAGCTCGGGGCGCTGGTTGCGCGGGTCCCACTGGCCGAATTCGTCACGCAGGCTCAGGATCCGCTCCTTGGCGCGGGCCTTGTCCTCGTCCCGGCGTCCGCCGCCGAAGACGGCGTCGAACTTGTTGCGCTGGATCGCATCCAGCAGCGGCACCGTCTGCAGCGGGTTGCGGGTGCCGTCGGCGCGCTCGGCCAGCTCGCCGCTGTCGATGAACTCCTGCACGCTGCCGACGACGAGCTTCAGCCCCAGCCGCTCGACGGTCCGGTCGCGGAACTCGATGACCTCCGGGAAGTTGTGTCCGGTGTCCACATGCAGGACCGGGAAGGGCACCTTGCCGGGCCAGAACGCCTTGGTGGCCAGGTGCAGCATCACCACGGAATCCTTGCCGCCGGAGAACAGCAGCGCAGGCTTCTCGAACTCGGCAACCACCTCGCGGATGATATGAATGGCTTCGGACTCGAGGGTGTCCAGGCTCGAGAGTCTTGCCGCTGATTCTCCACGCGGCGTAGCGTCAAGATCCAGCACAGACAGCTCCAGGTCCTCGTTGGTGGTTTGGGTGCTCATACGTGTAGTCCGCATTCTGTCTTGTCGGTTCCTGCCCAGCGTCCGGCACGGGGGTCGTCGCCGGGCGCCACCTTGCGGGTGCAGGGCTGGCAGCCAATGGACGGGTAGCCCTGTGAAAGCAGCGGGTTGACGGGGAGGAGATTGTCGTCGGAGTACTGGACGAGCTGGTCGAAGCTCCAGGCTGCGAGCGGGTTGACTTTGACCAGGCCGTTGGCTTCGTCCCAGCTGACCAGCGGGGTGTTCGTCCGGGTGGGGGCCTCGTCGCGGCGGACGCCGGTGAACCACAGCTCGTAGCCGGCAAGGGTGCGGCGCAGCGGGGCAACCTTGCGCAGCGCGCAGCACCGGGCGGCGTCGCGGGCGAAGAGGTCCTTGCCCAGGAGCCGGTCCTGCTGCTCGACCGTGTTCTCCGGCAGCACGTCAACGACGTTGACGCGGAGGTTGGCGGCCACCTCGTCCCGCGTGGCGTAGGTTTCCGGGAAGTGGTAGCCGGTCTCCAGGAACAGGACGTCGACACCGGGGAGCTGGTCCGCGACGAGCGCCGGCAGCACGGCGTCGGCCATGGAGCAGGCGACCGTGACGGCGGGCAGGTCGAAGTTGCGCGCCACCCAGGCGATGACTTCGCGGGCCGGGGCATCCCAGCCGAGTTCGGCGGCGCCGGCCTCGGCCACGGCTTTGAGTTCCTCTTGGGAGCGGATTGCTGGGCCAGCTCCTGTGGAGGAGGGGCCACGACCGCCGGGGTCCCCGGCCGAGGGCCCACGGCCGCCGGGTTCCCTGGCCGAGCTTGCGAGGCTAGGGAGCGGCTGGGGACTTGCGAGGTTGGGGAGCGGTTGGGGATTCATTGAAGGTCTCCCTCGTCGGCCGCGAAAGCCCATTCGGCGAAGGTCTGGTCCGCGGACCGCTCCGCCGCGAACTTCCGGACGACGCGTTCGACGTAGTCGGGAAGCTCGTCCGCTGTGACCTTGAGGCCGCGGACGGTGCGTCCCAGACCCGCTTCTTCACGGCTGGTGGACGCCAGCCCGCCGCCGAGGTGGACCTGGAAACCCGGGGTGGGGTCGCCGTCGGGCGTCGGCAGCATCATGCCCTTGAGGCCGATATCCGCCGTCTGGATCCGGGCGCAGGAGTTGGGGCAGCCGTTGATGTGCAGGGACAGTGCCTCCGGCAGCTGCTTGCTCTCGGCAAGGTCGGCCAGGCGGCGTTCCAGCTCGGCGACGGCCGTGGCTGCCGTGAGCTTGGTTTCCACGATGGCGAGCTTGCAGAACTCGATGCCGGTGCAGGCGATGGTACCGCGGCGGAACACGGACGGCCGGGCGGAGAGACCCAGCGCGTCGAGTTCGGCCACGAGCGGTTCCACCTGTTCCTGGGGCACGTCGAGGACGACGATTTTCTGGTGCGGTGTGGTGCGCAGGCGCTGCGAGCCGCGGGCTTCGAGCGTGGCTGCAAGCTTCACCAGCTGGCTGCCGGAGAGGCGGCCGGCCAGCGGGGTGGCGCCGATGAAGAACTTGCCGTCCTTCTGTTCGTGGACGCCGATGTGGTCGCCCGGGGAGGAGGGCTTGGGGGCGGCGGGGCCGTCGGCGAGCTTGTATCCGAGGTATTCGTCCTCGAGGACCTGGCGGAATTTCACCGGTCCCCAGTCGGCCAGCAGGAATTTGAGCCTGGCCTTGGTGCGCATCCTGCGGTAGCCGTAGTCGCGGAAGATGCTCGTCACGCCGAGCCAGACGTCGGCGGCCTGGTCCGGCCGGACGAACGCGCCAAGGCGCTTGCCCAGCATCGGGTTGGTGGAGAGCGCGCCGCCCACCCAGAGGTCGTAGCCGATGCCGAGCTGGGGGTGCTCCAGGCCGACGAGGGCGACGTCGTTGATCTCGTGGACCACGTCCTGGCTGGGGTGGCCGGTGATCGCGGTCTTGAATTTGCGCGGCAGGTTGGCCAGTTCCGGGTCGCCGATGAAGCGTTCGGCGAGCTCGTGGATCAGCGGCGTGGGGTCGATGATCTCGTCCTTGGCAATGCCGGCGACCGGGGAGCCCAGGATGACGCGGGGAACGTCCCCGCAGGCTTCCGTCGTGGACAGGTCCACGGACTCGAGGCGGCGCCAGATCTCGGGGACGTCCTCCACCCGGATCCAGTGCAGCTGGATGTTCTGGCGGTCGGTGAGGTCGGCCGAGTCGCGGGCAAAGTCAACGGAGATCTGGCCGATGACGCGGAGCTGCTCGGTGCTGAGGGCGCCGCCGTCGATCCGGACGCGCAGCATGAAGTACTTGTCTTCCAGCTCGTGCGGTTCGAGCGTGGCGGTCTTGCCCCCGTCGATCCCGGGCTTGCGCTGGGTGTAGAGACCCCACCAGCGGAAGCGGCCGTGCAGGTCCGTGCCGTCGATCGAGTCGAAGCCGTGCTTGGAGTAAACCGACTCGATACGCTCGCGGACGTTCAGGCCGTTGTCTTCCTGCTTCCAGGTTTCGTTGGCATTCAGCGGGGCAGTCCCGTCCACCTTCCACTGGCCGTGCGGCTTCGCGGCAGGGCGGGAGGGGCGCTTGGCGCGGCCTGCGGCGGCCTGGTCCACGGACGCTCCGGCTAGAGCTGTATCAGTCATGGATCGACTTTAGGTCCGGCCGTAATCCCGTTCCAAAGGGCCGGAAACGGGAGGTCACCTAGGGAAACAATTCGTCACGAACCGCCGGGGAGCCTTGAAGTGGCTCGGTCCGTGTGCATGATTCCCCGCATCCAGGACCTGTTCAGGCCCGTGCCGCGAGTACCGCGTCGTAGCGTTCCAGGGCGATTTCCGCGAGCACCGGGGACGGCAGCAGCGGGGCGGTGACGAGGTCCGCGCCGGCCTTCGCAAGCTGGTCGTGGAAGAAGCCCGGAGCGAGGAGGTAGGAAGCGATGACCACCCTGCCTTGCGGCCCTGCGGCGACCAGAGCGCCCTCCTCGCGGACTGCGTGCACGGCGTCCTGCACCGAAGGAGTGGCGGAAGCGCCGTACGCTGCAATGATCCGGTTGGGCCGCAGCGCCCGCAGCTGCCCGGCAAGCTCCTCCACGTTCTGCGAGGCGGTGGGGTCGGAGGAACCGGCTGCGGCGAGGATCACGTTGTCGCTGTCGATGACACCGGCTTCCCGGAGCCGCAGGTCCAGCACGGCCGCCAGCCGCGGATCGGGCCCCAGCGGGGCTGCCGCGAACGTGTCCGGCCGGCCCTTGACCGCCCGGGCGATGTCCACCTTGACGTGGTAGCCCACGCTGAGCAGCAGGGGAACGACGACGGCGGACTCCCCCGCCGGGAGCCCGGCGACGACGGCCGGCAGTTCGGGGTCCTGCACGTCGACGTAGGCTTCGCGGACGTCGAGTCCCGGCCGCAGGGCGGCTATCCCGTCGCGGAGGGCGTTGACTTCGGCAGCACCGAGGGCGCTGGAGGTGCCGTGGGCGCAGGCGATCAGGATGGGGCTATTCATAGCCGCTAGCGTAACCTTGGAGCCGCCCCCTCCGCCCCCTGATAACCGACCGGACGCTCCATGACTTTTTCCCTTAGCCTCGTCCTGGTCTGGCTGGACCTCGCTGGTGTCTTCTTCTTCGCGGTTTCCGGGTCCCTGCTCGCGGCGCGGAAACAGTTCGACATCATCGGCTCGCTGCTGCTCGCCTCGGTGGTCAGCCTGGGCGGCGGTGTCATCCGCGACATCATCATCAACGCGGGTCCGCCTGCGGCCTTCTCGAACCCCGCCTACCTGGCCCCGCCGCTCCTGGCCACGGTGCTGGTGTACTTCCTGTTCTCCAGCGTCCAGCGCTTCACCTCGCTGCTGATCCTGTTCGACGCCGGAGGCCTGGCCCTCTTCTGCATCAGCGGCACGCTCCTGGCCCTTTCCGCCGGGATGAACCCGATCTCAGCCGTCCTCCTCGGGGTCACGACGGCGGTGGGCGGCGGCCTCCTGCGGGACATCACCGCCAACGAGGTCCCGCAGCTCTTCGACCCGAGGGACCTGTACGCGCTGCCGGCGTTCGCGGGGGCGGCCCTGACCGTGATCCTCACCGTCACCGGCGCCTTCAACGCGCTCACCGCGGGTGCGGTGGCCGCCGTCGTTTTCGCCTTCAGGGTCACGGCCTGGCGGCGCCGCTGGCACGTTCCATTGGCTGTCCGCGGCTGGCACCGCCTGGGCCTGGACGCGGCGAAAAGCGGCACTGAGGATTAGCTAGGATAAGACCATGACTGACATGTTCCTCGAGAAGTTCCGCGCGCTAGTCCCGAAGTATCTCGAAGACGAATGGCAGGAAGAGGATGGGCTCCCGGCGGATGAGGTGGATGCGGCCCTCGCCGAGCACCAGTTCCAGGTGCCGCTGGCATTGCGGGAGTTCTATCTGGCCGTGGGCGGCTGCGAGGACATCATGGAGGCGTACCACTACTTCTGGGACCCCGAAGAGCTCGAAGTCGATGACGAAGGCTTCCTGATGTTCCTGGAGGACGAGGAGGAGCAGTTCACCTGGGGCTTCCGCACCGGAGACCTCAGCATCCCGGACCCGATCGTGTACCGCCGCAACAACGCCCGCGGGCAGTGGAAGAGCGAAGAGGGAACCTTCTCCGAGTTTGTCTTCGATATGTTCGAGTGGGCCTTCAACGACGAAGACGAGGACTGAAGCCGGCCGCTCGCCCCGGCCGTTTCCCGCTGCAGGTGCCTCTCCGGGGGCACATTGACACGGACACGCCGTCCCCCGAACGGGTACTCCCTGGTGCAGGCCTCAAAGTGCCCCCGGTCGACTCTTCGGATCCGGCCCCCAGGCATGGAATGCTCCTCGGCGATACTGCCGCAGCACGTCGATGACGTCTGCGACCATCCGCTCCGGATGGTGAACGACATCGTCGTAGCCATATCTGAGCACCAGATAGCCCCCGACGACGGTCGCGTTGTTCCGCCTCCGGTCTTTCTTGACCTGCAGCGGCTCCAATTGTGTGCCGCCGTCGGTCTCCACTACCAGGCAGTCCTCAATCAGGAAGTCCACCTCCCCCACGCCCGGGATTTGCACATGCCGCCGAAGCTGCAGGCCTGCCCGGATGAAGGCAGCATTGGCCAGGACTTCCAGCAGGGAATCAGCCCGCGGTATCACCAAGTCCAGCACCGACCTTGCCCGGGCGTTGCGGTTGCCGCTGAGCTTTCCGCGCAGGAAGTCGAGACTGATGTCCCCGGTGCCGACAGCGGACTGGACCAGAACGAGGCCCTCCCGTTCGGGCAGGCAATGCAGGGCATGGACGAGCACGTCGGCTAACCCGGCCACGGGGAGCCAGGGATGACGGGGGTGCCGGCACCGGCCATGGGCCACGACGCCGGGCGGTCCGGTTCGATGCCCCAAGGTCAGATGGAGGACCGGACTCGGCGCCAAAGTCCAGAGGCCGTAGCTGGGTGCAGCCGACACACAGGTCAGCAGGCCCTTCAGTTCGCGGGCGGCCCGGTAGGCGCCGACATCATGCGGCAGGCCGTAGTGGCCCCTGCGGATCCTCACTACCGTTCCGGAGGCCAGGGCCTTGGTGATCCCGCTGCGGTTGATGCCGGCCCGGATTAGCTCGGCCGCAGAGGCTGTCCCGCCGCGCGAGGCCAGGAATGTGGAAGGCTGCATTCTCCCAATCTGCCCTGTTCGCGGCGGCCGCGGGCGCGACCAGTTCTGCCATGTGGACAAGGTTGAAGCGGTCGGGGGGCTCTTTGACACGGACACGCCGCCCCCCCGACCCTGAGGCGCGGAGAAGCGGGCTCAATGTGCCCCCGGACCGCGGCGGCCGGAACCGGAACACATCTGTCACAAAAGATTACGGCAAGCCTAGACACTGTGACAGTTTTGTCATAGGCTCGTTCATGGGTTCACCAAATGCCTCCGGTGGATCTGATGCGAACGGAGAAACGGCCCCGGTTCGGCACAACGGATGACTCGAACGTTGTGAGGAACCGGGGCCGTTCCGTTTAAGCGGCGCCGGCGGGCCGGGGCTTCAGGCGCCGGTTTGATTGGCTGCGCTTCGCTGCCGGGCCGGCAGGTTAGCTGCTGCGGTCCACCACTGCCCGCGCAAAGCTCGTCAGCGAGGCCTTGACCACGCCCTCGGGCAACGGGGCGAGGGCGTTGATGGCTTCCTCGGACCAGGCGCGGGCCACCACCCAGGATTCCGCGGTGACGGGGTGCTCCCGGAGGCGGGCGACGGCGGCGGCCAGCGCGTCGTCGGAGCTGAGGTCGCCGTCGATCAGCTTCAGGAGTTCGACGGCGGACCCGTCGCCGTCCTGGGCGGCCTTGCGCAGCAGCAACACGGGCAGGGTCGGAACGCCTTCGCGGAGGTCCGTGCCGGGCGACTTTCCGGACTTGACCTTGATGCCGGTGACGTCGATGACGTCGTCGGCGAGCTGGAACGCCACACCGACTTTTTCGCCATATTCCACGAGCAAGGGCTCGTAGGCCTCGTCGGCGCCGGCAAAGATCGCGCCAAGCTGCCCGGAGGCGGCCACGAGCGAGCCCGTCTTGTCGGCGATCACGGACAGGTAGTGCTCCACCGGATCCTCATCGGGGCGCGGGCCCACGGTCTCGTGCAACTGGCCCAGGCAGAGCCGCTCGAAGGTGCGGGCCTGGATCCCCAGCGCGCGGGATCCGAGTTCGGAAACCAGAATGGATGCGCGGGCGAAGATCAGGTCGCCGGTCAGCACGGCGACCGAGTTGCCCCAGACCTCGTGGGCCGTTGGCGCGCCGCGGCGGAACGGCGCGGAGTCCATCACGTCGTCGTGGTAAAGCGTTGCCAGGTGCGTGAGCTCCACGACCACGGCGGCCTGCACCACGGCGGGCAGCGAGGCGTCGCCCAGGTGGGCGCACAGCAGCGTCAGCAGCGGCCGGATGCGCTTGCCACCGGCCTCCACGAGGTGACGCGACGTCGCGTCCGCCAGCGGATCGGAGTTGGCGATGGCCTCGCGCAGCTTCTTCTCGACGCGCGCCAGATTCGTGGTGATGGCGGGCCCCAGTTCCGGGTCCTCCGCGATCGCCGCGAAACCCGCCGGCAGCTGGAGGCCGGTGGCGATGGCGGTGGTATTCAGGTCGGGCTCAGCGCTCGGCAGGCCGTGTCCGGCGTGCGTCCAGCTTTGGTCTGCAGAGTTGGTCACGGGTTAACCCTAACTTTTGTCGCGGAAACCGCGGAGTTGGCGCTGGAGGGCGGAGGGCCGCCGGCATTGGAGGTGGCCGGAACCAGCCGTTCCAGGACCCGGATGACCCGGTCCTCGAAGCCCTTGGCCGCCGGATCGGTCAGGTTGGCCAGCAACCGCACCACGAACCGCATGAGTACAGGGATGGGCATGCCCGTCCGGAGCGCGAGTTTCATCACGGCCGGCTTGCCGATCAGGACTGCAAAGGCGCGGCCCAGCGTGAAGTGCGAGCCCCACTGGTCCCGGACGTAGTCCGCGTAGCGCGCGAGGTGCGCGTCGGCGTCGGACGTTGAGCCGGAGTCCCATGCTCCGGCGCGCTGCCGGGCGGCGGCGTCGATGATGAACTCGGCCGCAAAGCGGGCGGATTCCATCGCGTAGGAGATGCCCTCACCGTTGAACGGGGAGACCATGCCGCCGGCATCGCCGAGCAGCAGCAGCCCGGGTGAGTAGTGCGGCGTGCGGTTGAAGCCCATCGGCAGTGCGGCGCCGCGGATATCACCCACCTGGTTCTCCGGCGTGAAGCCCCACTCGGCGGGCATGCCGGCGGTCCATTCGCGGAGCACCTGTTTATAGTCGAGCTTGCCGAATTCCTTCGAGGAGTTCAGGATGCCCAGGCCCACGTTGGACGTGCCGTCGCCGACGCCGAACACCCAGCCATAGCCGGGCAGCAGCTTGCCGTCGCGGCCAAGAGAGCCGGCGCGTGCCCCGCGCCGAGCTGACGAGGCGTGGGAAGCCGGCGAACGAAGCTCCAGCCAGCCTTCCATCCAGTCGTCGTCGTGCCGCGGGCTGGTGAAGTAAGTGCGGACGGCGACGCCGAGCGGCCGGTCATCGCGCTTCGGGATGCCGAGCGAGACGGCGGTCCGGGTGGAGTTTCCGTCCGCGGCCAGAACGACATCGGCGTGGAAGTCCCGGGTTTCACCGGTCTTGCGGCCGGCGTCATCCAGCAGCGCGGCACGGACGCCGGTCACACGGCCGTCCTCGGAGCGCAGGGCTTCGGTGACGCTGTGGCGTTCCCGTACGACGGCGCCAACGGTCTGTGCATGCCGGGCCAGTTCCTCGTCGAAGCCGAGCCGGGTGCGGATCAGGCCATACTGCGGAAAGTCGGAGACCTCGGGCCAGGGCAGTTCGATGGTGCGCCCGCCCGCGATCAGGCGCAGGCCCTTATTGCGGCGCCAGCCCTCGGCTTCGGGATGCGGCAGGCCAAGCTTCCGGATCTCGCGGACGGCCCTGGGCGTCAGCCCGTCGCCGCAGACCTTTTCACGGGGAAAGCTGGTCTTTTCCAGCACCGTGACCTCCACGCCGGCCTGCGCAAGGTAGTAGGCGGCGGTGGATCCAGCCGGTCCGGCTCCGACGATCAGTACTTTCACAGCGGCAGCAGGCTAACGCGCGGTCCGCTTGATGTTGCGGCGCAGCTTGGCCACGGGTCCGGTGTGTGCGGCCAGTGCGGTTGCGCCCGCGGCGGGGCCGGTTGCGGGACCGCCCGGTTTTTGGGCGCGGTGCACAGCCACGATCCCGCCGCTGAGGTTCCGGTAGGTGACGCTGTCCCAGCCGGCTTCCTGCAGCCAGGCGGCCAGGTGGTCCTGGTCCGGCCAGGCGCGGATCGACTCGGCGAGGTAGATGTAGGCGTCCGGGTTGGAGGAGACCTTGACGGCGATGGCGGGCAGTGCGCGCATGAGGTACTCGGTGTACATCGTGCGCCACAGCGGCACCACGGGCTGGGAGAACTCGGCGATGACCAGCTTGCCGCCGGGCTTGGTGACTCGCAGCATCTCGGCCAGGGCCTTTTTCGGCTCGTTGACGTTGCGCAGGCCGAAGGAGATGGTGCTGGCGTCGAAGGTGTTGTCCGCGAAGGGCAGGCGGGTGGCATCACCGGCGATGAAATCGATGTCCGGGCGGCGGCGCTTGCCGACCTTGAGCATGCCGAGGGAGAAGTCGCAGGCGATCACGTCGATGCCGGCGTCGGCAAACGGCTCGCTCGAGGTCCCCGTGCCGGCGGCGAGATCGAGCACCCGCTGGCCTGTCTTCACATCCATGGCCTCGACCACAACCCGGCGCCAGCGCCGTGTCTGTCCCATGGACAGGACATCGTTCACGACGTCGTATTTGGGTGCGACGTCGTCAAACATCGTGGCTACTTCGTCCGGACGCTTATCCAGTGATGCTCGGTTCACCCTGTCATTGTCTCAAATGTTCGGCCCGCCACGAACCACGCCCTCGACAGGGCTGGAACCGGGCCGGAACCGGGCCGCCGCCGAGCCTGAACCGGGCCTGAACCGGGGCCCGAACCGGCCGCCCGCGGGCGGGAGTAATGTTGTCTCATCATGACGAGCGCGTTCCGTACCAGAATTATCAGATCACTGACAGTTCCCCTCGATGCAGAATCATTCCCCGGGGGGCTGCCGTCGTTTCTGGTCCGGGACGATGTCCTCTGCTGGACCCGCCGCGAAGCCGGCCTGGTGGGCTTCGGCGAAATCGCCCGGTTCACGGCCACCGGGCCCGAGCGTTTCCTCGAGGCGGATATCTGGTGGCGCCACCTGGTCCTCGAGGCGGAGATCACCGACGCCGTGGACTGCCCCGGCACCGGCCCGGTGGCTTTCGGTTCCTTTGCCTTCTCCAAGGCGTCCGCCCATGAGTCCCGGCTGATCGTCCCCGAGATTGTGGTGGGCCTGCGTGACGGCAAGGCCTGGCTGACCCAGCTGACGGCCGACGACGGCGGACTCACCGAAGCGGGCGCCCGCGCCGCGCTGGACCGCTGGCTGGACACTGCCGCCGTCGTACTGCCGGTGGACGTTGCCGCCCAGGTTCCTGCCCGGGAGGCAAAGCTGGCGACCGGATCGCTCAGCGAAGATGACTGGATGGCAGCCGTGGCCGCCGGCGTCGCGGAGATCCGGACCGGAGCACTGGAAAAGCTCGTGCTGGCCCGGGACATCGTGGCCACTGTGCCCGACGGCGTGAATGCCGCGGAGATCCTGCGGCAGCTGGCCGTCCGCTACCGCGAGTGCTGGACCTACGGCGTGGACGGGCTGGTCGGCGCGACCCCCGAGATGCTGATCCAGGTGGAAGGCCGCACCGCGCAGGCCCGAGTCCTGGCCGGCACCCTGGACCGCCGTGATGCCGAGGGGATGGCCGGCCCGCCGCTGGAGTTCGCCGAACGTGTGCTGGCCGGCTCGGAGAAGCAGCGGCACGAACACGACATCGCAATCCAGTCCCTGACGACCCAGCTGGCTCCGTTTTCCGAGGCCCTGAACGCCCACAGCGAGCCGTTTATCCTCGAGCTGCCCAACGTGTGGCATCTCGCCTCCGACGTGAAGGCCGAGCTGGCCGAGGTGGAGGGCCACGTTCCGACGTGCCTCGCCCTGATTAACGCGCTGCATCCCACCGCGGCGGTCTGCGGCACCCCCACCACGGTGGCAGGCGCCCTGATCCGCAAGCTCGAACACCTGGACCGCGGGCCGTATGCCGGACCGGTCGGCTGGCTTGACGCGGCCGGCAACGGCGAATGGGGCATCGCCCTGCGCGGTGCGGTCATTGAGTCGGCAGACAGTGTCCGGCTGTACGCAGGCTGCGGCGTGGTGGAAGGCTCCGCACCCGAAGCCGAGCTCGCGGAAACCTGGGCGAAATTCCGGCCAATGCTGGAGTCCCTCGGCATCAGTCATTAAATTATTCCGGGATGAGAGACAGCGCCAGTCTGCTGGGGCTTGCGCTAGCCTGCGATAAGTTATCCAATGAACAAGAGAAGTTTTCTGTGATGCACATCTCTTATTAGCGTTACACTATAAGCCGACCAAGTCACGTCTGCCCCTGCAACAAAAGGTAAAAATCCATGCAGCTCAAGTCCTTTGCCACCGCAAAGCTGGCCGCCAAGGCCGCCGCAGTCCTCGCCGTCGGTTCCCTCGCCCTCACGGCCTGCGGCGGAGGTTCCACCCCGGCAGCCTCTCCCGAGGGGGGCGTTTCGCTCATCAACGCCGGCAAGCTCACCGTTTGCTCGGACGTTCCCTATGAGCCCTTCGAATTCCAGAGGGACGGCAAGATCGTCGGCTTCGACATGGACATCGCCGCCGAGCTGGCCAAGGACCTGAAGGCCGAACTCAACGTGGTGGACAGCTCCTTCGAAGCCATCGAGACCGGTACCGCGCTCACCCAGTGTGACGTTTCCATCTCCTCCGTCTCCATCACGGACACCCGCAAGTCCGTCATGGACTTCTCCACCCCGTACCTGGATGACGACCTCGTCCTCGTCGCCAGCGACTCGTCCGGCATCAAGAGCCTGGACGACGCCAAGGGCAAGAAGGTGGGCGTCCAGCAGGCCACCACCGGAGCGGAGTACGCAAGCGAAAACGGTATCGACGCCCAGCAGTTCGAGGACACCGGACTCTTGGTCCAGGCCCTCCAGGCCGGCACGATCGATGCCACCCTGGGCAACCAGTCCGTCCTGGGTTACGCCATCAAAGACGACCCGAGGTTCAAGAGCGTCGAAAAGTTTGCCACCGGCGAGCAGCTGGGTATCGCCATCAAGAAGGGCAACACCGCCATGACCGAGCAGGTCAACGGAACGCTCAAGCGTCTGACCGATGACGGCTCCCTGGAGAAGTTCAAGACCACCTGGTTCGGCGAGACCGCCAAGTAGCCAGCGCTTCGGCCTGACACCTCCGCAGCCCTGAGATCCACGTAGCCGGGGCCCCGGACGAGCTGCACCGCAGTCCGTCCGGGGCCTCAGCCACGCATAAACGAATGTGAGCACCCCTTGGCAATGACCGCACGGCAACGAGCCAGAGCCAGCCTGTATGCCCAGGCAGCAATCTTTGTGGTGGCACTGGCCGCCCTGATTCTGGCGACGGACTGGAGGACCATCGGCAACAGCGTCTTCAACTTCGGCAAAATCGGCCCGATGTTCCCGGACATCTTCCTGGTCGGCCTGAAGAACACCCTGATCTACACCGCCTTGGGCTTCATCGTGGGCCTCTCCGGCGGCCTGCTGCTGGCCCTGATGAAGCTCTCCTCCTTCCCGCTGTACCGCTGGATCGCCACCGGCTACATCGAATTCTTCCGCGGCATCCCGGCCCTGCTCGTTTTTATCGCCTTCGGCTACGGCGTGCCGCTGGCATTTGGCGTTTCCTGGAACGTGACAGTCGTGGTGATGGTTTCGCTCGGCATGGTGGCAGCCGCCTACATCGCCGAAACTCTTCGCGCCGGCCTGCAGGCGGTGCCCAAGGGACAGCTGGAAGCCGCACGGTCACTCGGCATGCCGCAGTGGCGGGCCATGGTTTCCATCGTCATCCCGCAGGCCTTCAAAATCGTCCTGCCGCCGCTGACGAACGAGGTCATCCTGCTCACCAAGGACTCCTCGCTTATCTACGTGCTGGGCCTGACCGCCTCACAGTACGAGCTCACCAAGTTCGGCCGCGACGGCATCTCCAGTCTGGGCGCGGGCCTCACCCCGCTCCTGGTGGCCGGTGCGTTCTACCTGGTGATCACCATCCCGTTGAGCCTGTTGGCCCGGAAGTTCGAAAGCCGCTCCGCGCGGATGAAGCGATAGGCAGGACAGTCTCATGAACGACGTCGTAATTCACTCCCGTAATCACACCGGTCCCGTCCATGCCGCCGGCGTTTCCATCAAGGACCTGCGCAAGTCCTACGGCTCCAACGAGGTGCTGAAGGGCATCAGCCTTGACGTGGCCCCGGGCGAAGTGGTCTGCCTGATCGGGCCCTCGGGCTCGGGCAAGTCCACCCTGCTGCGCTGCGTCAACCTGCTGGAGCAGCCCAACGTGGGCACCATCCACGTGGGCGGCTTCGAATCCACCGACCCCGATGTGGACATCGACAAGATGCGCCGCAAGGTGGGCATGGTGTTCCAGCAGTTCAACCTGTTCCCGCACCTGAGCGCGCTGCAGAACTGCACGATCGCACAGACCAAGGTCCTCAGGCGCAGCCAGGCCGAGGCCTCCGCGGTGGCCATGAAAAATTTGGAGCGGGTCGGGCTCGAACACCTGGCGGACCGTTTCCCGGACCAGCTCTCCGGCGGACAGCAGCAGCGGGTGGCTATCGCCCGCGCCCTGAGCATGGACCCCGAGCTCATGCTGTTCGACGAGCCGACGTCGGCCCTGGACCCGGAGACCGTGGGCGATGTGCTTGCCGTCATGCGGAACCTGGCAAAAGAAGGCATGACCATGCTGGTGGTGACCCACGAGATGGGCTTCGCCCGCGAGGTGGCCGACCGCGTGGTGTTCATGGACGGCGGCGTCGTGGTGGAGGAAGGCGTGGCCGAGAAGGTCATCGGCGCCCCCACCCAGGCCCGCACCAAGGAATTCCTCCGGCGCGTGCTCGACCCGACGCATATCGACATTGCGGAGTAGGCTTCCGCGCCCCTCAAAGTACCTGGCGACACGCAAATGCCCTGGCGCAGCTGGAATTCCGGTAGCACCAGGGCATTTGCGCGTCATGAGATAGATTGCGCGTCATGGTCACCGTGCGGAGCGCGCACGACGGCGGGGCACGCCGGCCGCTGCCAGCTTCCGTTCCAGTTGCCCGGCTGCCATCAGCTCGGCCCAGTCCCAGCGGACCATGCCGATTCCGCAGTCCCGGATCCGGTTCTCCCTGTTCTTTTCGTCGACGACGGCCTGTGAAGTGGTCCGGCCTTTCAGGTATTCGGGCTTGAGATACTTTTCGACACCGTCAAACTCGCCCGCAACCCGCACTCCGTCCCAGTAGTAGGCCGTGTAGCCCACGAGCCCTGAACGGTCGCGAACTTCGTGCTGGAGTTCCGGCGCCTGGAACCCGGCCACCCACATGAGTGCCCGGCTGTATGACTCGCCGGCAGAGCCGGAGCGCGGATCGGCAAACTCCACTCGGTCCGGATTCGTCCGGCGGCCGCCGCGGTATAGTTGCCGTCGATTCCGGCCCAAAGCAGCTCCTTCGCCAGGGCCGGCAGGCGCCGCGCAACGTCGGGTTTGAGCACATGGTCCAACGGCACCACGGCCTCGGCAAATGGCGTGAAGGCGGCGAGATCCAGCACGGTGCGAACTCTCCCTGTGACAAGCAGCCCGCCGCGGCGGACCACCCTTCAACCCGTCGGGTGACGCATAGTGGCGCTGCACTCCCGCCCGCGAGCGACCGCCCTCGTTTTGCAATGTCAGCGCGTGGACGGGAAGGCGGCGGCCGATGGTCGGAATCCCCCACACCGAAGCTGCGGAGTGCCGGGCAAAGACCGTCGGAGCCACGAACGTTTCCGCGGCTGCGCTGACCCGGACCCGGTACTGTTCCCAGCTTTGCAGCGCGCGCCATGCGGTCCCGTCTACGTAGACGCCTTGGCGCACCCGGACCAGCGCGCCGGAGCTGCATCTGGTGGCCAGCTCCTTGCGCGTCAGGCCTTGTCGCACATGCTCACGGGTCAGGATCAGTCTGGGCAACTCGTTCATGGAACGAAGATCGCAGCCCGGGAGCGGTCGCGCCATAACCAGCCGCCCTGATGTGGACCACACCGACGCGCTGCGCGTTCAGCGACGCGCGAAGGCCCAGATGCTGCGGAAAGTCCGGCGTCGCTGGGCACTTCCCGCGTCGTCAGAGCAATTCCGTGTCGTCAGGGCACTTTCCGCGTCGCCCGCCCGCGTCGTCAGAGCAATTCCGCGTCGTCAGGGCACTTTCCGCGTGGCCCCGCCAGCGTCGCCCCGTCCGAAAGCACCCTCAGGAACTAGGCCTGAAGGATCGGCGTCACGGCCACGCCGACGGCGGCCCTGATCCGGGTGTGGAGCTCGCGGAGCCCGTGCCGGTCCGTGCGCACCTCGATGATGCTGCGGCCCTGCCACGGTTCCGCCAGCGCAACGGCGAGCTCCGCCGTCGTGCTGACCCGGCGGTGCGCGACGCCGTACGCCGCGGCGAGGGCGGCCAGGTCCACAGAGTGGGGGGTGCCGAAGAGGCGTTCGACGGCGTTCCCGTAGCGGCCCGAGGCCTCGACGGCGCCGTGTTCCAGGAGCCCGAAGATGGCACCGCCGGCGTCGTTGAGGACCACGATCCGCAGCTTGGGCTCGGTTTCCCCGGCGCCGAGGAGGAGTCCGCCGGTGTCGTGCAGGAAGGTGACGTCGCCCAGCAGCACGGTGGTGTCCTGCCGGCTGCCGAGGGCGATGCCCGTGGCCGTGGAGATGGTCCCGTCGATCCCGGCCAGGCCGCGGTTGGCGAAGACGGTGGCCTGGGGTTCCGGTGCGGGCGCGCCGGCGAGGTCGACGTCGCGGACGCCGTTGGAGGACCCGAGCACCAGCTGCCCGCGCGAGTGCTGCCAGACCAGGGCGCCGACGGACGGTCCGGTGGCGGCGGCGCTTCCGGCCAGCACGGAATCGACGGTGTGCTGCGCGGCGGCCCCGGCGAGCAGCCAGGCATCCAGCCAGGCCGCGGAGCCCCGCCCGGCGAAGTCGGCCAGGTCGGTCAGGTTGTTCAGCGGCAACTCGGTGCGCCGGCCGGGTTCGTACCAGGCGACCGGAACGGGCTGGTACAGGGCCGAGGGGACGTCGGCGCGGGCCAGCAGGGCGCTCACGGGCCGGGAGAGCGTGGGCCGGCCGAACAGCACCACGCGCTCGATCGGGTGCGCTGACTCCGGTCCGAAGTGCTCCAGCAACAGCCGGTAGGGCCCCACCGCGTTCGGCCCGAAGCGGGCGTCGGAGGACGGTTCGGCGAGCAGCGGCAGGCCGTGGGCGCGCGCGAACGCCTCGGCGACCGGACCGGCGTCGTGCCCGGCCAGCACCACGGTGCGCCGCCTGGGGAGCTCGCCGGAGGCGGGCGGAAAATCCAGGGCCAGGGGCCCGCGGGCGGCCCTGTACAGCCGGCGGCCGGATTCGGGCGGAAGCGCCTCGCCCGGGGCCGGGACCAGCGGGTCGCGGAACGCCAGATTGAGCTGCACCGGCCCGGGCGGGGTGTCCTCGAAGGCGCCGGTGGCCGCGCTCAGGGCGGTCTCCACGGCGCGCTGCGGGTCGGTGCCGGCCGGGATGTCGACGGCGAAGCGCACGTGCTCACCGAACAGGTCCAGTTGCACCGTGGTCTGGTTGGCCCCGGTGCCTCGGAGTTCCTCGGGCCGGTCCGCCGAGATGACCACCAGCGGCACGGCGGCGTGGTTGGCCTCCATGACTGCCGGCAGCAGATTCCCGACGGCGGTTCCGGAGGTGGTCAGCACCGCCGCCGGGGCCCCGGTGGCCAGGGCGAGGCCGAGGGCGGTGAAGCCGGCGGAGCGTTCGTCGATCCGGACCAGCAGCTCCACCCGTCCGGCGGCGTCGGCCTCGGCGAGGGCATAGGCCATCGGCGCGGAACGCGAGCCGGGCGCCACGACCACGCAGCGCACCCCGGCGTCCAGCAGCGCAGCGACGGCGATGCGCGCGGTGTCCAGTGCGCCCAGCCCGCCGGCCGCACTCACATGTTCTCCGGCGTCTCGATGCCCAGCAGCTCCAGGCCGCCGGAGAGCCGGCGCAGCACCAGGGCACACAGGGCCAGGCGCGAGTCCCGCACCGATTCCTCGGCCTTCAGCACCGGGCACTGGTCGTAAAAGGCGGTAAAGAGCTGTGCGAGCTCGAACAGGTAGGTGGACAGCCGGTGCGGCTCGAGCAGCTCACCCACCCGGCTGAGCGTGACGCCGAACTCCAGCAGGTGCAGGGCGAGGGCCCGTTCGGCGGGTTCGACGACGGCGATCGCCGTCGCCGGGGTCCCGCCGTCCACGTTCATGCCGGCAGTGCCGGCTCCGGCAGCGACGGCAGCGGCGGTTCCGGCGGTTCCGGCAGTTCCGGCAGCGGCGGTTCCGGCAGCGGCAGTTCCGGCGGCGAGGTGGCGTTCCAGCACTCCGGCCTTGCGCAGGATCGAGCGGATCCGCGCGGCCGCATACTGTACGTAGGGTCCGGTGTTGCCGCTGAGGGCCAGCATGCGGTCGAAGTCAAAGACGTACTCGGTGTCGTGCCCCACGGACAGGTCCGCGTACTTGACGGCGCCGATGCCGACCTGCCGTGCGGTCACCGCGCGTTCCTCCTCGGTCAACTCGGGCCTGCTGGCGTCGATGACGGCGCGGGCCCGGTCCACGGCTTCCTCCAGGAGGGCCATGAGCTTGACGGGGGCGCCGGAGCGGGACTTCAGGATCTTCCCGTCTTCCCCCAGGACATTGCCGATCTGCACGTGCACGGCTTCGACGGTTTCCGGCAGCCAGCCGGCGTCGCGGGCCGTGGCCAGAACCATCCGCAGGTGCACGTTCTGCGGGGCGCCCACGACGTAGAGGACGCGGTCGGCCTGCAGGTCGCGGACCCGGTAGCGGATGGTGGCGAGGTCGGTGGTGCCGTACCCGTAACCGCCGTCGGACTTGCGGATGATGAGCGGCAGCGGCTGGCCGTCCCGGCCGGTGAACCCTGCGGGGAAGGTGCAGAGGGCGCCGTCGCTGACCCGGGCGAGGCCGAGGTCCTCGAGTTCCTGGCACAGCTGTGCCAGATCCGCGTCGTAGGAGCTTTCGCCGGCGATGTGGTCGTCGGTGAGGCTGATGCCCAGCTTGGCGTAGATGGCGTTGAAGTAGCGCTTCGACTGGGCGACGAGCCGCTGCCAGACGGCAAAGGTCGCTGCGTCGCCGCTCTGCAGTGCGACCACCCGGAGCCGGGCCCTGGTGGCGAAGCCGTCCGCCTCGGCGGCGGAGGCGTCGAACTTCGCGCGCGCCGCCTGGTAGAAGGCGCTGGGGTCATCAACCAGCAGGGCCGCCTCCGGTGAGTCCTCCCCGACTTCGAGCCAGTGCTCGATCAGCATCCCGAACGGGGTGCCCCAGTCCCCGATATGGTTCTGCCGGATGACGGTGTCCCCCAGCGCCTCAAGCACCTTGACGAGGCTGTCGCCCACCACGGTGGTGCGCAGGTGCCCGACGTGCATCTCTTTTGCCACATTGGGCGAGGAATAGTCGACGACGACGCGCCGGGGCTCCCGCACCGGCCCGGCCGGCGCCGCGGCACCGGCCGCGGTGGTCGCCTCGTCGTTGAGCAGCTCCTCGATCCAGGTCCCGTCGAAGGTGAGGTTGATGAAGCCCGGTCCGGAGATCTCGACGGCGCTGCAGATGCCGTCCAGGTCCAGGGCGTCGACGATTCTTGCGGCGGCCTCCCGGGGCGGCAACCCGACCTTCTTGGCCAGCGCCATGGCGGCGTTGACCTGGATGTCCGCAAACTGCGAGGGCCGGACCACCGGATCCGTGCCGCGGTACTCTTCGCCGAAGGCGCTGGCAATCGCTGCCTGGACTCTGGGGACAACCATTTCGGCCGGATTATTCACACTGTTCAAATTATCAGTTCAGCCCGGGGCCCGGGCGCCGGCGGGTCAGGCGTCCGTGCGGAAGACCTGCACCACGGACGGGCGCGGGGCGAGGGCCTGGCCCGGCGCGGGTGCCGTGCCGGCCGCCACGTAGTCCGGGAAGAAGGACAGCTGCGCGTCGAATGAGCCGTCCTCGCCCGGGTGCTGCACGGAGACGAACACGGTGCGTTCCTCGTCGTGGATGATGGGCCCGCAGGTTTCACCGTCGCGCGGGACCGCGAGGAACTGCTCAACCCGGCCGCGCTCGGGGCCGTCCAGGGTGACCTTGAACAGCCCGTCTGCCTTGCCGATGCCGGACGGGGCGCCGTCGGTGGAGATCCAGAGGTTGCCGACCGAATCGAACGCGAGATTGTCCGGGCAGGAGATGGGTGAGACCTGGTCCACCGGGAAGCCGGAGAAGTAGGTGACATCGCCCTGGGACGGATCGCCGCACACCATCAGGAGGTTCCAGGTGAAGGCCGTGGACGCCTGGTCGCCGGTCTCGGTGATTTCGACGATGTGGCCGTCACGGTTGTTGTTGCGCGGGTTGACCTCGGTGGCGCCCTCCTTGCCGAAGCTGCCGCGGTCCGAGTTGTTGGTGCAGGCGACGTAGACCTTGCCGGTGTGCGGGCTCGGTTCAACGTCCTCGCAGCGGTCCATCTTGGTGGGTCCGACCTTGTCCGCGGCCAGGCGCGTGTACACCAGGACTTCCTCCACCGACATCCCCGCCACCGCGGACTTGCCGTCCACAACCAGCGGCAGCCACTGCCCGGTGCCGTCGAAGCCGCCGTCGGAGGGGACGGCGCCGGTGCCGTCGAGCTGGAGGGCCGGGGAGCTGCCCTCGAACTTGGCAACATACAGGTTTCCCGCTGACAGCAGGGTCATGTTGTGGGCGCGGTCGCCTGCTGATGTACCGGGACGGTACTTGCCGGCGGAGACGAACTTGTAGAGGTAGTCGAAGCGCTCGTCGTCGCCCGAGTAGGCCACCACATGGCCGGACTTGGCCACGATCACGTTGGCGCCCTCATGCTTGAAGCGGCCGAGGGCGGAGTGCTTCTTCGGCGTGGAAGTGGGATCGAAGGGGTCCACCTCCACGATCCAGCCGAAGCGGTTGGCCTCGTTCTCGTACCCGGGGTTGTTGGTGTTGAACCGCGGATCATCGAGTTCCCACCGCCGCGCCGTGGGCTTGTTGGTGAGCCCATAGCGCTTGTCCGCCGCGGAGGTGCCCGGGGCGACGAAGTAGCCGTTGAAGTTTTCCTCGCCGGAGAGGATGGTGCCCCACGGGGTGGTACCGCCGGCACAGTTGCCCAGTGTTCCGCGGATGGAGCGCCCGGCCGGATCGGCGGCGGTCCGGACCAGGGCGGAACCGGCCACCGGGCCGGTCAGTTCGTAGGTGGTGTCGTTGAGGTAGCGGCGGTTGAGCCTGGCGCCCTTGACGTAGTTCCACGGCTGGTTCTTGTTCCGGCGTTCCAGCTCCACGACCGTGAGCCCGTGCGCGGCGGCGGCGACGGCCCGGACCTCTGCAGCGGGGAGCGAGGGCGGGAACATGATGGTCTCGTTGGTGTATTCGTGGTTGGCGAAGAGCACGGCGCGGCTGCCCTTGCTGCCCGGAACCTCGAGGATGTCCGTGTAGTCATTGTTGTAGCCGAACTGCCGCGCCTGGGCTGCGGCGGTCTGGTTGTTGAGGTCAAAGTCCGGTGCGTCGTTGAAGAGCGGATCGCCCCAGCGGATGACCGGCTGCCAACCGAATCCTGCCGGCACGGTGAACGCGTCGACGGCGGCGTCCACCGGGGCGATGGCCGCGAAGGTGAGCTTGGACCGTCCGAAGCCGTTCTTGGCGGCGGCCGCGAGGCCAGGACCGCCGTCGGCCACGGCGGACTCTGCCGAGGCCAGGGCACCGCCGAACGCGACGGCGAGGGCTCCGGCGGCCCCGAAGCCGAGCACGGCGCGGCGGGACATCGTGGCGGAAGCGATGTCCCGGAAGTATTCGTTGGAGCTGGTGTTGCAGACGTCGCCGGAGCAGGCGTTGTCGCATTTCAGCGCGCAGGTGACGGCGCTGCGCTTGCCTTTGGTGTGGCCGAGCATGGGGAGCAGGGTGAACTTGCGGCCGGGAATGACAGACATGGGAGACCTTCCATGGGTGGGATGTGCCCGCCCACCGTGTCAGCCGTTCCCGTCGCGCTGCCGTCAGCCGGATGAAGTTACGGTGAACTCTCCAGCGACTTGACAGAGGCTGCGTGGACCCGGCGCAGCCGGTCCAGCCACCAGTCCCGGCGTTCCCGGGCCGCGGCGTGCTCCACCAGCAGTGCCGGGTCCGCGGTTACCTCGCGGAGCCGGATGGCGCCGTCGTCGGACACCAGCGGGTCCCGGGTGACGTCGGCCGCCAGCAGGGACACAGTCCCGAGCCCGCACGCGTACGGCAATTCCGGGAGGGCCGCGGCGAGCGCCAGCCCCGCACGGATCCCGACGGAGGTGTCCAGGGCGGAGCTGACGACGGCGGGGAGCCCGGCCCGCGCCACGATGTCCAGGGCCCGGCGCACTCCCCCGAGCGGCGCCACCTTCACCACGATCAGGTCCGCGGCGCCGGCGCGCGCCACCTTGAGCGGGTCCTCCTCCTTGCGCACACTCTCGTCCGCGGCGATGAGCAGGGGGGTCCCGGCGTCGCGCAGCCGGCGCCGCACTTCGGCGAGCCCGGCAATGTCCGGAACCGGCTGTTCGGCGTATTCGAGCCCGACGGCGGCGAGCCGGGTCAGCGCTTCGACGGCCGTCGGGACGTCCCAGCCGCCGTTGGCGTCCACCCTGATCCTGGCATCCGGCATGGCCTCCCGGACCGCGGCGACGCGGGAAACGTCGTCCGCCAGGCCCTGGCCGCGCTCGGCGACTTTGACCTTGACGGCGTCCACCCGTCCGAAGCGGGCCAGGATCTCCGGCACCCGGTCCGCGGAAACCGCCGGGACGGTGGCGTTGACCGGAATGCTGGTCCGCAGCGGCGCGGGGAATCCCTGCCAGCCGGCCTCGATGGCGGAGGCGAGCCAGCGGGAAGCCTCAGCGTCGCCGTATTCGGGGAAGGGGCAGAACTCGCCCCAGCCCAGCGGTCCCCGCAGCAGCAGGGCCTCACGGTGGAGGATGCCGCGGAATTTCACCCGCATCGGCAAACTCACCACCTGGGCGACGGCAAGGAGTTCGTCCAGCCCAGGGAGCTGCCCCGGACGGGACGGGGCTGGACCCGGGGGGAGGTCCGGAGAGTGCCGGGACGATGGGCTGAGCATCTTTTCACTTTACCGGGGCGCTATGCCTGGTCCGGGTGCCGCAGTTCCCAGACGTCGGCCGACGCTCCATGCGGCAGTTCCAGCTGCCACGCCTCATCGGTGCCAGGGTAGGCGCGCACGGTCGTGGGCACAGCCCGGTGGTGGTACGCCTCCACGATCGAGGCGTCTACGAAGATCCGGTACTCGTCGCCGCCGGCCACGTCTTCGGTGAACACGGTGCGCTGCCCCCGCGCCGAGCCGAGGATGAGCCGGATCCGGCCCTCGCCCCCGGTGACGTGTGCCTCGGCGTACCGGGGCAGGGCCAGGGTTCCGGCGGCACCCTCGTACAGCCGCGCAGCGCGGTATGCCTGGAGTTCTGCCGCCGGCTCCACGGCGAGCGCGCCGCCGTGGACGGAGAGCTGCCGCGGAAACGTCAGGATGCCGGCCCAGCCGGCGTCGTCCGTCTGCTCCTGGCTGCGTCCCGGCCGCTCCTCTCCGCCCGTCGCTTCCGGTGACCAGCCCCAGAGCAGGGTCCGCTTCGGCAGCGGCAGGATCTGCGGCGCGTAGAATTCCCGGCCGAGATCCGCCTTTCCTCCCGTCTCCGGGGCGAAGACCGGCAGGCCGGCGATCCCGGGCACGACCGAACCGAGGAGATAGCCGACACCGTTGGCGTGTTCGTGGAGGTCCCCGGAGAGCCACAAGGATGCCATCAGCAGCCAGGTTTCCGCCCCGGAGGAATCCGGGACGCGGACCAGCTGGGGGCACTCCCAGATCTCCGCGGGTAAGTGCCTGGCAGCGAGCGGCTGGTCGGAGCTGAACCAGATCCCCTCATACGTCCAGTTCCGGAGATCGTCCACCCTGTAGAGCAGGACGGCCGCCCGGCCCGATCCCAGACCGGCTCCCTGGAGGGCATAACGCCGGCCCTGGAAGTGGAAGATGAACGGGTCCCGTACGGCGGTGACCTGAGGGTCCGGGGGCAGACCGGCCGCCACGTGGCCGTCCTGCGTCCAGGCGGCAAGGTCGCTGGAGCCCCGGGCCAGGACGACCCGGGACTTCCCGTCCGCGGTCTCGACGCCGGAGTAGGCAGCGGTGGGGACGCCGCCGTCGTCGGTCACGACCCCGGTCCAGCAGCCGAAGGCGTCCGGCCCACCGGGCTGTGGACTGAGCGCTACCGGTTCCTCGTCCCAGCGGACCAGGTCCGGCGAGCTCAGGTGGCCCCAACGGATGCCATGGTGGCGCGCGGAGTCCGGGTTGTACTGGAAGAAGACGTGGTAGCGGCCGTCGATGTAGCTCAGGCCGTTCGGATCGTTGATCCAGCCCTTCGCGGGCCGGGGGTGGAAGCGGGGAAAGGCGGGGTCCGGGTGATTCGCCACGGTGTCCATGGCCACACACTACCCGCGCCCGAGATGGCAGGTCACGGCCGTCCCGGGCGGAACCAGGGCGTGGGCTTCCCCCGTCAACGCCGCTCGTCACAGCCTGTCCTCAGGCGCCTCGCAGGGTTCTGTGGGAACCTGATAGCGATGGATTTTCGTCAGGAACGCACAGACCAACACGCACCGTCGGGCTATCCGGGGCCGCAGTACAACCCTGCCCGGAAGCGCCGGGCCGCCGCGGAAAGTCCGGGCGGGAAGCCCGGCAAGGGCCTGGGCCTGACGTTCACGCTGGCCACGCTGGCATGCCTGGCCGCGCTTGCCGCCACCTATTTTTTCTTTGTCCGCACCGCCACGGGGCAGTTCATCGACGAATCGGCGCTGGTCGAGGCCGTCGAAATCCATGGCACGGCGGGCAAGGCCGCCAACAAGCTACTCGACTGGCTGCCGGCCGCGTCCGTCCTGATCGCCACCGTCGTCATCCTCTTAGTCACCATCCTGCGGCGGCGCTGGAGCGCGGCCGGAATCGCCGTGGCGGCCTGCGTGGGCGCCAACGTGGCCACCCAAATCCTCAAGGACCTCGTACCCGTCCGGCCGTACCGCGGAATCGAGACGCTGGAGTTCAACTCCCTGCCGTCGGGACACACGACGCTGGCGGCGTCGGCCGCGGCGGCCGTGTTCCTGGTCGTTTCGCCGCGCTGGCGGCCGCTTGTCGGTTTCCTGGGCGGCAGCTTCGCCGTCGCCACCGGCGTTTCCACCCTGATCAACCAGTGGCACCGACCCGCGGACGTCGTGGCCGCCTTCCTCGTGGTGGCGGCGTTCATGCTCCCGGCCGGCTGGTTGATCATCCGCACCGGACCGCGCTGGAATGCCTGGACCGGTTACGGGGAACACTGGGCAGCCTCCCGGCTGTGGCTCGCGCTGCCCATGCTGGCAGGGCTCGCCTCGGCCTCCCTGGCCGGTTACTCGCTGCTGAAGATCGCACCCGGCCCCGGCCAGGAAGGCAGCACCTCCGACTACTTCTGGGCCGGAACCACCCTCATTGTGATCGTCGGGTACCTCGCGACGGTGGCCGGTGTGTGGCTGTTCGGACAGGCCGCACGACGGCGCCGCGCGCCACGGCGCTAAAGGCGCCGCGGTAGTCCCGAAACCGTTTACATCGCCGCGGGCCGGGTCCAGAATTGGCGGGCGTTCAGTAGTTCCGGCGGTGTTTGAGGCGCGGAATGGTGACGGCGAAAACGGCGGCGGCAGCGAAGCCGAGCACGCCGGTGGCCGCCACCCCCGCCCCGAGTGACGCTACGGCGGTGACTCCCGAGAGCAGCACGGGGCCGCCGGTGGCCCCGGCGTCGGCCAGAAAGCGCCAGATGCCGAGGAACTGGCCGCGGCCGTTGTCCGGCGAGAAATCGGCCCCCAGGGTCATGTTCAGGCCGGAGCTGATGCCGTTGCCGAAACCGATCAGGAGCGCCGCGAGGAGCAGGCCCACAAAGCCGGTGCTGACCGGGATCAACAGCATCGCAGTTCCCATGATGAGGGTCGAGGGGATTGCGACCCATTGCCGGCCTTTGCGGTCCATCAGTTTACCGGCAGGGTAGAACACCAGCATGTCGATCGCGCCGGAGAGGCCGTAGATGAGGGAGGCCTGGGTGGCGTCCATGCCGAGGTGATCGGCCCAGAGCGGGATCACCACCTGGCGGGAGGCGCGCAGCGCGCTGAGCAGCAGCACGCCCATCCCGACGGTCAGGAAGATCCCGGCATGGGACGCAGCCACGCCCCGCATCGTCGCCTGCTCCAGCGGGACGCCATCCGCCGGGGCGGGCTTCGCCACGAGGTCCGGGATGGTCACCGACAGTGCCGCTGCTGCGGCCATCGCCACAGCGCCGGCCCAGTAGGCTCCCGTGATACCGGCGAACTGCATCACCGCAGCGCCGATGAAAGGGCCGATGAAGATGCCGACCCGGTTCACGCCGCCGAGTGTGGACAGGGCACGGGCCCTGAGGATCACGGGCACTGCCTCGGTCAGGTACTTCTGCCGGGCCAGGCTGAAGACGCTGGCGGCCATCCCGACGACGAGCATCGACCCGGCGAGCAGCCAGAGGCCCCCGGGCACCAGCGCGGACAGGGCCGCACCCGACAGGGCGATGGCGCTGGCGGCGGCCGCCCCCACAATCGCCCAGCGTTCGCCGAACTTCAGTGTGATGAGCGAGGCCGGCAGGTTGAAGAACCAGGATCCCAGCCCGATCAGTGTGACAGTCAGCGCGGCTACGGCCACCGAGGCGCCCAGGTCGCGGGCGGACAGCGCCACGACCGGAAGGATCGCCCCCTCGCCGATACTGAACAGCAGGGCCGGGCCAAAGGCAGGAACGGCGATGCCGCGGAGGCTGAAGGGTGCGGGGCGGGTGGTCGTCATCCCCTATATCCTAGGCTGGCCACGCCGGGACGCGGACTCCCGGCGTCCGGACGGTGTCACGCCTCGAAGTGGGTCCGGACCTCGCCGTTGGTGATGTTCCGCAGGAGGTCGGCGGCAACATCCCGGAGCTTCTGGTTCCGGTTGCTGGAGACCTTGGTCAGGATTGCCATGGCCTCATTCTGGGTGCAGCGGTTCTGGGCCATGACGACGCCGCAGGCCAGATCGATCGAGGTGCGGTGTTCCATCGCGGCCTGCAGATCCTCGGCGCGGGTCCGGGCCGTCCCGATCCGGACGGCGAGCCGCAGCGACCGGCCCGCGAGGTCGGCGAAGCCGGCGGCTTCCTTGATGATCTCCCCGGTAAAGAGCCCGGTGTCCGAGCCGAAAAAGTTCAAAGCGGCGTCCGCATCCTCGCCGATTTCGAGCGGGACGCCGAGCGTGCTTCGGCAGCCATGGCCGGCGAGCTGCAGCTGGTAAGCGGGCCAGCGGGGATCGGCGTGTACATCGGGCAGCAGCACCACGGACTTGGTCCGGAGCGCCTCAGTGCACGGTCCGTCGCCGAATCTTTGTTCGATCCGGTCGAGCACGACCGCCCGCGGGCTGCTCCCTGCCACGGTCATCGTCCGCTTCCGGCGCTGGAGCGTGACGCCGCACTCAACTTCGGCTCCGATGAGCCTGCTGAGCGTGGCCGCCGCGAAGACCGCGAGCTGGTCGAGGAAGTCCTCGACGTTTTCCGTGCCCAACAGGAGGTCCTGTAGCTGGAGGGCGGCGTCGTCCCCGGGGCTGTTGTTGGTCATGCCTAAATCGTACGGCTACACGTAGCCGTCGACGATCGCGGCGGCGATCTCCCGGTAGGCGCGACGCGTTTCCGGACGGAGCACATCCAGGGTGACCAGGTCGCCATCGGCCACCCCGCGGTCGTGCGGGACGGCGATCAGCTGGCGGCAAATTCCGGACAGGTGGTCCTCGATCGCGTCCTTGTCTACCCGGGAGGAAACCTCGTCCTTGTCCGTGATGACGACGACGGCGTTGCGCGCCAGTTGCTCATAGCCGTGGCTGGCCAGCCAGTGCAGCGTGCTGCGCGCCCGCTTGGCGCCGCTGACGGCATAGCCGGCGGCGATGATGAGGTTGTCCGCGGACTGCAGGATACCGCTCATGGCGTTGTGTGTGACGCCCGTGCCGCAGTCCGTGAGGGCCACCGAATAGTAGCCGGAGACGAGTTTGCGGATCCGCAGGTACTCCTTGGCCGTCAGTGAGTCTGAGACCTCGGGATCCTGTTCTCCGGCGATCAGGTGGAGCCTGCCCGCGTGGTGCATGTACCGTGCCAGGGCGGTGAGGGAGTCGACCGACTCGATGTTACGGAGCAGGTCCGTGATGGTTCGCGGGCTCTGCTGCTGGTAGAGGCCCTCGCCCAGCGCGCGCTCCACGAGATCACCGGAGTCCGGGTTCGCGTCGATTGCGCAGGGCGGGTCGCCACGAAATTCCGCCAGGGTCAGGCCGACGCCGACGGTGGTGGAGGTCTTGCCGATGCCGCCCTTGAGGCTCAGGACGGCGGTGTTGTAGCTGCCTTGGAGCTGGCGGGAGATGCGCCGGGCGAGTTCGTCCTCTTCGCGCTGGCGCGCGCTCGGACCGAGATTGATCCCGCCGCCGGTCATCTGGTACAGGGCACCGCGGAAGCCGCCGACTGGCTTTGGCTTCTGCTCGCGGACGAAGAGTCCGGGTGAGCTGATGAAGTCGGGAACCGGGGCGGTCGCCAAAGCGGCGGTCCGGCTGGCGGTGCGGGTCGAGCGGCCCGGCTGGGCGGGCACGGCAGGTGCTGTCTCCGGTGCGGGCGGCAACGGAGCCCCGAGGACCGGGCGGACCACGGGCGCGGCGCCGGTGTCGGGGGACCAATTGCGTTCGTCGGCGGCTTCGGCGGCCTCGGCCCACGAACTGCGGCGCTTCGGGACGGCGGGTTCGGCGGGGCTGGTGGGGGGATTGACGACCGGCATGGTTCCTGTCCGGGCAGCATCGTCACCGTCGGCTCGACGCAAGTCGCGTCGGCGGCGGGTTTCAGGCTGCCCTGCGTTGTCAGTAGTGGCAGCTGTATTGTCTTCCACCGGTTCGGGCATCGTTGATTTCTCCCAGGACTCACAGCGGGACACGCTGCGGCGCTTGTTTGACGTCGTTCAAAGGGCAAGTCTAGGCGAGGTCACGAGCACCCTGATCATCGGGAAGGGAATTGACCGCGTCAGTGGTGCGCCCGCGTCTCCTGCAGCCGCTTGATGAACCAACGTGACTGCTCCGGGCCATAGGGAAGGATCGGGATTGCCTTGGTGGCGTCGTCGGGGGTTTCCCGGGTGGCCTGGATCGCCTGCCGCACGGCGGTGCCCATGGTGTCGGCCATGGTCTTGACGAACTGGTCGCTGCAGGGCGCTCCGTGGCCGGGAACCAGAAATTCGTAACGGTGGCGCAGCGCGGACACGTGCCGGAGGGCGCCCGCCCATTCCTCGGGGTATGAGTCCTCAAACGAGGGGTGCGAACCCTGCTCCACGAGGTCACCGGCATACAGTGTCGTGGCTGTCCCAACGAGAAGGTCGCCGTCGGTGTGACCGCGGCCCAGGTAGAAGAGGGTGACGGCCTGGCCGCCGAGGTCCACCAGGACCGGCTGGTCCTTGACGATGGCGTTCGGAACCACGAGTTCGACGTCGCTGCCTTCACCGGCGGCCATCTCCGGTTCCTCGGCGGCAACGGCGCGGCGCTGGCCGTCCCCGTTCTCTTCGATCTCCGCGGCGCAGGCCTCGTGCGCCCAGAACTCAGACACGCCGTCGTCGGCAAAAACAGCGTTGCCAAAGAAGTGGTCATAGTGCGCGTGCGTGTTGACGACGACGAGGGGAAGCGCGGTCTTCTCCCGCACGGCGGCCAGAATCTCGCGTCCCTGCCTGGGGCCGCCGCCGGTGTCGATCACCATGGCGCGTTCGGTGCCGACCACCAGGCCTGTGTTGAGCAGGGATCCTTGGGTTGTCAGAACGTAGTTGTCCGGACCGACCTCGAGCCATCGTGACATGAAATCTCCATATTCCAACGCTGTTCAGCGCCGTTGGTGTTGCGATGTTCAGGCCTCGATTCTACCCATGGCCGGCTGACAAGTCCCGGAGCCATGCCCGTCGCCGGAGCCCGTGCCGGTGTCATGGCTGACCCGCCGGTTTTCGGCACTCAAGTAGTCACATGTCCGCGAGCGCCGATCCCGGGTTCTCGATCGCGTCGGCGACGTAGCGGAGGAAGCCAGCTGCCGTGCCACCGTCGCAGACCCGGTGATCGAAGGTGAGGGTCAGCTCCGTGACCTTTCGGACCGCGAGTTCGCCGTTGAGCACCCACGGCTTGTCGATGATCCGCCCGACGCCGAGGATTCCCACCTCGGGGTGGTTGATGATCGCGGCCGAGCCGTCCACCCCGAAGACGCCGTAGTTGTTCAGCGTGAAAGTGCCGCTGCCCAGTTCCGCCGGGGTCGCCTTGCCCTCGCGGACGACAGCGGTGAGCCGGCGGATCTCGGCGTCCAGTTCACGGGCGCTGAGCTTGTCCGCGTTGCGCACCGACGGCACCATCAGGCCCCGGTCGGTCTGGGCCGCAAAGCCAAGGTTGACGCCGTCGAAGGCTACGATCTCCTGCACCGTGCCGCCCGCTACGTCTTCGGTGGTGACAATCCGGGTGTTGAGTTCCGGGAACTTCTTCAGCCCCGCGGTGACGAAGCGGGCGATGAAGGCGAGCAGTCCGGGCGTGTGCTGCGGATCCGCTTTCTTCAGGGCGGCACGCAACTCGACGAGCACCGTGGCATCCACGTCCACCCAGACGGTGGCTTCCGGGATCTCGGAACGGCTGCGCGCCATGTTGGCCGCAACGGCCTTCCGCACTCCCCTGACGGCCGTGCGTCCGGTGATGCCCAGACCCGTGCGGGAATCGATGGCGGACGGCGCGGCAGGCTCCACGGCCGGGCGCTCCACCGCCGGGCGCCCAAGCACCGGAGACGGTTTAATCGCGGCTTCGACATCGCGCCGCAGAATGAGCCCGCTGGCCCCGGACCCCTGGAGTTCCCCCAAATCAATCCCATGCTCGCGCGCCATCCGCCGGACCAGCGGAGAAATAACCGCCCCCAGCTTCCCAGGCACCCGGGTCCGCATCAGCAACAGCTCATCGGCAGCCTTCTCAGCGGCCGACACTTCAGGAAGGTTCCGGCTCACGGAAGCCCTGCGAGCCCGGGTCCGCCGGGCAACGCCATTCCCGCCCGGAGTCCCGTACCCGATCAACACATTCCCGGACCCGGCCTTCTCCTCCTCGCGGTAGGCCTGGGCGGCGACAGTAGAAGGCGAGGAAGAAGCCGCATCAGGTGAGCCGACAGCCGCAGGCGACTGAGCATCGGCGGAAGGCGACGTACCCGCAGACCCAGCCGGCGCGGATGATGCCGCCCCGGGAGTGGCATCTAAGGAACCGGACGAGGGACCCGATGCGAGCTTGCGAGCATTTGGAAGTCCGGGGCCGCTGTCGGAGCCGGACGGCATGCTGCTTGCAGCGATGCCGTCCGGCGAAGGGGCGGGGGCGGCATCATCCGCGGCGGCCCCGCGGGAAGAACCCTGAGCGGAGCCGATAGGCGTCACCGAGATCAGCGGCTTGCCGACGTCGAGGGTCTGGCCCGGCTCGCCGTGCAGCACGGCGACGGTGCCGGCGTACGGGGAGGGCACCTCCACCATGGACTTGGCGGTCTCCACCTCGGCGATGGGCTGGTCCACGCTGATCTCGTCGCCCACGGCCACGAGCCAGTTGACGAGCTCGGCTTCGGTGAGTCCTTCGCCGAGGTCCGGGAGGAGGAATACTTTCGTTTCGCTCATGGTCAGTCTTCCCACTGGAGGTCGTCAACGGCGTCGAGGATGCGGTCCACGCCGGGCAGGTAGTAGTGCTCGAGTTTCGGCGCCGGGTAGGGCACATCGAAGCCGGTGACGCGGCGGATCGGCGCGGCGAGGTGGTGGAAACAGCGTTCCTGGACCCGGGCGACGATCTCGGAGGCCACGGACGCGAAGCCATGCGCCTCGGCAATGACGACGGCGCGGCCGGTCTTGCGGACCGAGGCGCAGACTGTTTCGTCGTCGAACGGCACGATCGACCGGACGTCGATCACTTCCAGCGAGCGCCCTTCCGCGGCGGCCGCAGCGGCTGCGGCGAGCGCCGTCGGGACGGACGGTCCGTAGGCAATCAGCGTTGCGTCCGTGCCGGGGCGGGCGACGGCGGCACGGCCCTCGGACGAGGTCCCGCGCTCGGTGTTCGCGGCATGCTCGGCCCGCAGCGCGTCCAGATCCACCTGGTCCTTGGACCAGTAGAGCTTCTTGGGCTCCATGAACATGACCGGGTCGTCCGAGTCGATGGCTTCGCGGAGCATCCGGTAGCCGTCCGCCACGGTGGCCGGGGTGAAGACCTTCAACCCCGCGGTGTGGGCGTAATAGGCCTCGGAGGAATCGCAGTGGTGCTCCACTCCGCCGATCCCGCCGGCGTAGGGAACCCGGATGACCATGGGCAGCTTGACGGCCCCCTTAGTGCGGTTGTGCATTTTGGCGACGTGGCTGACGATCTGCTCGAAGGCCGGGTAGGCGAACGCGTCGAACTGCATCTCGATGACCGGGCGCATGCCGTTCATGGCCATGCCGACCGCCATGCCGACGATCCCGGATTCCGCCAGCGGGGTGTCGAAGCAGCGGCTCGTGCCGAAGGTCCTGGTGAGCCCGTCCGTGATGCGGAAGACGCCGCCGAGCATGCCGACGTCCTCGCCGAAGACCAGGACCGAGGGGTCCGCGTGCATGGCGTCGACCATGGCAGTGTTCAGCGCCTTGGCGAGCGTGATGGACTGCGGGCCGGTCGGTTCTGTATGTTGCGCAGCCGCGCCTGCGGCCGTCGCGGCCGCCCGGGCCGTGGCGGCGCTGACGTTGCCGTTCGCCTCGGAGGAGGTGGTGATGGTGGGGCTCATTTCGCTGCCTCTTCCCGGGAGAGCTCGTCGGCGAGCAGGGCGGACTGTTCCTTCAGTTGCGGGGTCGGCGTGGAGAAGACGTATTTGAAGAGGTCCTGGGGCTCCACCGGGACCTCCTCGCCCAGGCCTTCGCGGAGCTGTGTGGCAACGGTTTCGGCGTTCTCGGCGATCGAAGCGGAGCGGTCGTCGTCGAGCAGCCCGCGGTCCGTCAGGTAGGTCTTCATCCGGCTGAGCGGGTCTTTGGCCACCCACTGCGCGACTTCGCTGTCCTGGCGGTAGCGGCTGGCGTCGTCGGCGTTGGTGTGGGCCTGCATCCGGTAGGTGTGGGCCTCGACGAGCAGCGGGCCGGAGCCTTCGCGGGCGAGCTTGACGGCGCGGCCCAGCACGGCGAGCAGGGCCACGACGTCGTTGCCGTCCACGCGTTCACCGGCCATGCCGTAGCCCACGGCCTTGTGCGCGAGCGACGGCGCGACGGACTGGTGCGCCAGCGGCACCGAGATCGCGTACTGGTTGTTCTGGACGAAGAAGACCACGGGCAGGTGGAATACGGCGGCGAAGTTCAGTGCCTCATGGAAGTCACCCTCGCTCGTGGCGCCGTCGCCACACATGGCCAGGACCACGGTGTCCTCGCCGCGCAGCTTGGCGGCGTGGGCCACACCGACGCCGTGGAGCAACTGTGTGGTCAGCGGCGTGCACTGGATTCCGACCTTGTGCCTGGCGGGGTCGTAGCCGCTGTGCCAGTCGCCCCGGAACAGCGTCATGGTCTGGACGGGGTCCACACCGCGGGCCATCACGGCCACCGAGTCGCGGTACGTGGGGAACATCCAGTCGCCGTCGGAGAGGCAGAGCGCCGCGGCGACCTGACAGGCTTCCTGGCCGTGGCTGGAGGGGTAAACGGCCATCCGGCCCTGCCGGACGAGGGCGGAGTTCTGGTCATTGACCCGGCGTCCGACGACGAGCTGCTCGTAAGCGGCGATGAGTTCGTCATCGCCGGGGAGGCTGTACTCGTGGCCGGGCTGGGCGCCCTGCTCGGTATGGGGGTTCAGGGTGCCGTCCGGACCCACCATCTGGATCTGGTGCCTGGCCGGGAGCATATAATCCTCGACCGTGATGCCGAGCTTGCGGACGGCCTCGGTGGCGGCGTCTTCCGGCGTCCTGTCCGACGTTTCGGCCTGGGCCGCCGCCGTCGCGCCGGGAGCCGGGTTCTCAGCGGCCGGGTGCTGCGCAGTGTGGTCTGCGGAGATCGTCATTGGTCCGTCCTTCTGTAGCCACTATTCACCCCCAGTATGCTGCCCGCCGATGTTTCGTATCCACCTCTGCGGCAAATCATGGAGAAGTCTCCGAATAAGGCCTAGTCTGGAAGACAAATCGTAAGTGTGAGCTGGATTACCGGCGGGAGTTGTGGACAAATGGCGGAGGCGGAGCAGGCGGCAGTGCCGCTGGACGACGTGGACCGGGCCATCGTTGCGGAGCTGACCCGGGACGGCAGGATGTCGGTGACGCAGGTGGCGGAAAACGTCCACATCTCGCGTGCGCACGCCTACACCCGGATCGCCCGGCTGACCGGCGAAGGGGTCCTGACCAAGTTCACGGCGCTCGTGGACCCCATCAAAGCAGGGCTGAAGTCATCGGCGTACGTGACCCTCAAGGTCCGCCAGCATTCCTGGCGCGAACTGCGGGAGCTGCTCCGGGCCATCCCCGAAGTGCATCACATCGCCCTCGTGGGCGGGGACTTCGACGTCATCCTGCTGGTCCGCGCCGTGGACAACATCGACCTGCGCCGCGTCATCTTCGACCAGCTCCAGTCAATGCCAGGGGTGCTCGACACCCAGACCTTCCTCGTCTTTGAAGACCTCGATACGCGATAGGACACCGCCCCCCCGTTCCATGTCGCCTCGAATTCGCGCGGTAATTCCGCCGATTCCGGTGGATTATCCCTGGACGCAATAAGATTCCGAACCGCCGTCGCGACGACAACCAGCGCGCGTAGCTTCCGGCAAAACTAGTAGTAGATACTCGTGCCGGGTCCGTCCCGCCGTTCATAAGATCGTCAGCAACATGCAGTTGCATTGGCGGCGTGCAGGGCGCAGCCGGTGCTATATCCGCGGTAATTCGTAACCAGTATTTGGCGGTCTCAATGACAAGAATCACCATCATCGGGCTAAATTATGCTCCGGAGCGGTCCGGTAATGCCCCGTACACCACGAATTTGGCTATAAACCTCGCCGCGGCCGGCCACTCGGTTAGCGTCATCACCGGTTTTCCGCACTATCCCGAGTGGCAACGTCAACCGGGTTATGACGGCTGGCAAAAGAATGAATCCCTGATGGGGTCGAAGTAAAAAGACTCCGGCACTATATTCCACGAAGGCCTACCGGTTTCCGAAGAATTCTTCTGGAATTGACTTTCGGGTTGCGGGTCGTGGCCGCCCGCTGGGACAGGCCCGACGTAGTACTGGTCAGCCCTGCCCTCATCTCCACAGGCCTTGCGGCCATGAGAGCCCGGCTTTCCAGGAAAAGGACCCCGTGCCTTATCTGGGTCCAGGACCTGTACAGCCGGGGCGTTGTGGAGACAAGCATGGCAACAGGGCCGTTCGCGCGCCTTGCCATCCGCCTCGAGTCTTCGATTCTGGGCAGTGCGGACGGTGTGGTGGCGATTCATGAACGGTTCCGCACCTACATCACCGACACCCTGGGTATTTCCGGCCGGGAAGTCCGCGTGATCCGGAACTGGACCCATCTCCCGCCGGCTCCGGCAACCGGGCAGCAGGATCTTCGGGAAAGACTCGGTTGGAAAGACCACGAGACGATCGTTCTTCACGCCGGGAACATGGGGAAGAAGCAGGGCCTGGAAAATGTCGTCGCGGCTGCCCGCCTGGCAGAAGCAGGCAACAGCGCCGTGCGGTTCGTCCTGATGGGGGATGGCAATCAGCGGCCGGCCCTGGAGCTGGCCGCAGCAGGAATAGGCAACATATCATTCGTTGATTCACTTCCTGACGCCGAGTTCCAAACAGCACTTACCGCCGCCGACGTCCTTCTGGTGAACGAACTCCGCGGCGTAAGGGAAATGTCGGTGCCGAGTAAACTCACTTCCTATTTCAACGCAGGCGTGCCGGTTCTCGCCGCGACGGACCCGGGCAGCGTTACGGCCGAAGAGATCGTCTCGGCAGCAGCCGGAGTGCGGGTCGATGCGGATAATCCAGCCGCATTGGTCGCGGCAGCCGAAGCGCTCGGCTCCGACGAGAGTTTCTCGAGGGAACTCGGGGAAAACGGGCTGAAATTCCGGCAGTTGACACTGTCCGAAGCCACGGCAATGGCCAAGTTCGGCGATTTTATCCACAGCTTTATACCGGCGGGCCGCCTAACCCGGATTTTGCATCGGTCGTCGGTCGGGGTGTTGATGGCGGCTGAGCGGCTGGCGTGTTGTCTGGGCGGATTCCGGGCACCCTCGACCGTCCCATGCGCCGGGGTTGGCGCGGGTTTCCACGTACCCGTGATGGCTGTCTGTCTGCTCGCAGTGATGGGGCTGGTTCCGGGCGTCAGGTCTGCATGATGGCGGTGGGGTTCTTGAGGCTCGCCGCGATGCTTGCGGTGGCTTCGAGTAATCTGTGGATCAGTTGGTGTTCGGGTGCCGTTCCGGGCAGGAGGAGATAGCTCTTTCTGGCGCGGGTGATGATCTTGCCTGCAGTGGCGAAGAGCCGGTAGCGCCAGCGTTTGATGTCCCATCCCTTGGCGTGGTCGCCGGCGGGGAGCGCGGTGAGCTGGAGCCAGGAGACGAGGTTGGAGGCCAGGGCTGCGATCCACGCCCAGGCCTGGTTCGCGGCGAAGTCGAAGAACGGCAGCTTGCCCAGACCGGTGTTTTTCAGGGTCTTGATCCGGTTTTCGCACCGGGCCCGGGCGCGGTGTCTGGCGTCAAGGAACGGGCCGTGCCAGCGCGGTGAGTTGGTCAGGAACGCGGTGATCCGGTGCCCGTCGATGTCCAGCAGCGTCGGTTGCGCGCCGGGGTGCAGGGGCTCGGCGCGCAGGAACAGGTTCGTTCCCGGCGGGTAGTCGGTGAGCGGGATGATGTCGGTGGCGTTGATGACCCAGGCATCGGTCCGGTCGTTGCCGGCCTGGTCCAGGGCCGGCTGCCAGTTCTTCTTGTCGTTGATCCAATCGACCATGTGGGCTTTGGCCGCGGGGACGGGGTAGGAGACGGAGAACTGGGCGTTCCGGCTGTGCAGGTACCAGAGGAACTTCCTTGAGGCTCCGGCGCTGTCGGTGCGGACCAGGACGTTCTCTCCGGCCAGCGCCCCGGTCTCGTCGAAGAATCCTTCGGGCAGGCCGGACACGGCGGTCTCGAAGACGCGGATGTGGTCATCGGCGCTGTTCGCGCCGGCGTTGCCGGTCCGCAGCAGGCAGGCGAGGATTTCCCCGGTGCCGTTACCGGCACCGTAGTCACAGGACGCGATGAAGGGGGCGAAGCCGTAGCCGCCCTTGTAGGTGCCGGCGACGTTTTCCTTCTCCGAGTGTGAGGCCACGAGGGTGGCGTCCAGGTCCAGGATGAGCGGATCCGCCGCTGTCGCCGACAACGCCGGGTTCCGGTTCCCGGCCGCTTCCCAGGCCGTGGAGCGCAGTTGCCGGGTGAGGGTTTCGATGCCATAGCCGAACAGCTCGGGGTTCGTCACGGTCCGTTCGAAAAACCGGGACACCGTCGCGTTCGAGGGCAGCTGGCCGAAGACCCCCGGTGAGACCCGCAGGATGTCCAGATCGGACACGTGTTCACCTCCGGCGGCCAGCATCGCCGCCAGAGAACCGACCAGCCGGCCGGGCCGGTGCGTCGCGCCTGCGGGAACGAACTGGCCCAACCGGTCCTCGCACAGTGCCCCGAAACCCAGGGCATCCATGAAACCGGTCAGGACCTTCACCCCGGCGTGGGAGACCAGCGACTGGCCGGTGAAAGTGACCGGAACCGACGGAAAAACACAGGTAGACTTTTGCATCGAAAGGGTGCTCCTTCACTCGGCAAATAACGGTCTCGACAACCACTATTTTCCCAGCTCAGAGCACCCTTTCCCTGCTTAAACACACACCCTCAGCCACCCGCCATGAAATCCCCGGGCTAAAGCCCGCGCACTTTATTCTTTCGCAGATATGGGGGGCAAAATGACCAAGCGCGCGCTTATCACCGGCATTACGGGCCAGGATGGCTCATATCTTGCAGAACTGCTCCTGGGCAAGTGGTATGAGGTGCATGGCCTTATCCGCCGGGCATCGACCTTCAACACCGCCAGGGTCGATCACCTCTACATCGATCCGCACGATCCCAATGCCACGCTCTTCCTGCATTACGGCGACCTGAGTGACGGTGCGCGGCTCGTCACGCTGCTGGCCCAAATCAAACCCGACGAGGTCTACAACCTGGCCGCCCAGTCCCACGTTCGCGTTTCGTTTGATGAGCCCGAGCACACGGCCGATACGACCGGCGTGGGCACCATCCGCCTCCTCGAGGCCGTCCGGATGTCGGGCATAGAAACGAAGTTCTATCAGGCGTCCTCCTCCGAGATGTTCGGCGCCACTCCTCCTCCCCAGAACGAGGAGACTCTCTTTTATCCGCGGTCCCCTTACGGTGCGGCCAAGGTCTACAGCTACTGGATCACCAGGAATTACCGCGAGGCCTACGGCATGTTCGCGGTAAACGGGATCCTCTTCAACCATGAGTCCCCCCGCCGCGGCGAAACCTTCGTCACCCGCAAGATCACCCGCGCCGTCGCCGCTATCCAGGCCGGGAAGCAGGATCTGCTGTACATGGGAAACCTCGACGCCGTCCGGGACTGGGGCTACGCCGCGGAGTATGTCGAAGGCATGTGGCGGATGCTTCAGGCCGACGAGCCGGAGGACTTCGTGCTCGCGACCGGCGGCGACTACACGGTCCGTGACTTCCTGCAGATCTCCTTCGACCACGCGGGCCTGAACTGGGAGGACCACGTCCGGTTCGACGAACGATACCTCCGGCCGACCGAAGTTGACGCCTTGATCGGCGACGCCTCCAAGGCCCAGGAAAAACTCGGCTGGAAGGCATCCGTCCACACGCCGGAGCTCGCCCGCATCATGGTGGACGCCGATATCGAGGCCTTGAAGCATGCCGGTGACAGCTGGATCGACAGCGTCGACCTCGAGAGCTGGAAAATCTAGTGGGGGCAGCGGTCACCTTCGAACCCGCCCCGCTGGACCGTGCATCGACGTTCTATGTAGCGGGCCATCGGGGGCTCGTCGGCTCGGCTATCTGGCGGAATCTCGAGGACGAAGGGTTCACGGACCTGGTCGGGCGCGCCTCCGATGAGCTCGACCTTAAGAATCGTGCGGACGTTTTCGCCTTCTTTGCAGCCGCGAGGCCTCGCTACGTGGTCCTCGCCGCAGCCAAGGTGGGCGGCATCCTGGCCAACAGCACCTACCCGGTGGATTTCCTCAGCGACAACCTTCGCATCCAGGTGAATGTCCTGGACGCGGCACGCGAGTACGGGGTTGAGAGGCTCCTGTTTCTCGGGTCGTCCTGCATCTACCCCAAGTTCGCTGAGCAGCCCATTCGAGAAGAGTCTTTGCTGACCGGGCACCTTGAGCCCACCAATGACGCCTACGCAATAGCAAAAATTGCCGGCATCATGCATGTCCAGGCAATACGGCGCCAGTATGCGCTGCCCTGGATCTCGGCGATGCCGACGAACCTGTACGGCCCGGGGGACAACTTCTCCCGGAAGGGCTCCCACGTCCTGCCTGCCTTGATCCGCCGCTTCGACGAGGCCGCCGCGAGAGGTGCCAGCAGTGTCACCAACTGGGGAACGGGCTCCCCGCGGCGCGAATTCCTGCATGTGGACGACATGGCGTCCGCCTGCCTGCATCTGCTGGAGCACTACGACCGTCCGGCCCAGGTGAATGTGGGGACAGGGTCCGACGTCACGATCAAGGAGTTGGCCTCAATCGTGGCGGAGGCTGTCGGTTATGAGGGACAAATTTCCTGGGATGCAACCAAACCCGACGGCACTGCGCAGAAGCTGCTGGATGTTTCCAAACTTGCAGCGGCCGGCTGGTCGGCGCGAATCAGCTTGACCGACGGTGTCAAGAGCACCGTCGAGTGGTACCGGGCAAACAGCGGCCGCATCAGGGCCTGACGACGCTTGGTGGAGTCGGTCGATCAGCTGAGGAAGCCCTTCATCCACGACCTCAGCTCTTCGCCGAACTCCACCCGCTCCGCGGCGATCGAAATGACGGCCTTGAGGTAACTCAGCTTGTCACCCGTGTCGTAGCGGCGGCCCTGGAAGACCACACCGTAGACGCCGCCGCCCTCGCCGTCCGATACCGCCAGAGCCTGCAGCGCGTCCGTCAGTTGGATCTCCCCGCCGCGGCCGGGCCCGGTGCCTTCCAGGACATCGAACACCGCGGGGTGCAGCACGTACCTGCCGATCACGGCCAGGTTTGAGGGGGCATCCGCGACGTCCGGCTTCTCTACCAGGCCGTTGACCCTCACGTGGTCCTCGCCCGGGATGGCCGACACATCGGCGCAGCCGTAGGCGCTGATTTCGGCCGGGCCGACCTCGATCAGTGCGACCACCGACCCGCCGGTCCTGGCCTGCACATCCATCATGGTGCTCAGCAGCTCGTCGCGCTCGTCGATCAGGTCGTCGCCCAAAAGGACCGCGAAGGGCTCGTGGCCCACGTGCTGGCGGGCGCACAGGACGGCATGGCCCAGGCCCTTGGGGTCGCCCTGCCGGACGTAATGCAGCGGACCCAGGCTGGAGGCGTGCCGGACCGCGTCCAGCCGGTCCAGATCGCCCTTGAGCTCCAGGGCGCGTTCCAGGCTGGGCTCCCGGTCAAAGTGGTCCTCGAGGGCACGCTTCTGGCGGCCGGTGATCATCAGCAGATCGGTCAGCCCGGCGCGGACTGCTTCCTCCACCACATACTGGATGGCCGGCTGGTCCACCACCGGCAGCATCTCCTTGGGCATCGCCTTGGTAGCGGGAAGGAAGCGTGTTCCGAGCCCTGCGGCCGGAATGACAGCCTTGATTACTCGTTTCCCCGAAGTCATACCCGAACCCTACAAGCGCATTTTCAAAATGAGAATGGCCTCTGCGAAAGACAGGTACAGAGACAACCTGGTCTCCGGCAGCCCGGCAGACCGGTTTTCAGCCCTTGAAAACCGGCGGACGCTTCTCCTGGAAAGCACGGAATCCCTCGGCGTAGTCTTCACTCTTGCACAGCCGCGCCTGCTCCGCATTTTCCTCTTCCATCGCTTCCCACAGCCCGAGGCGCTGGTCCCGGATGTGTGCCACGAGTTCCTTGCTGGCCGTGAACGCCCCGGTGGCACCGGTGGCCACGCCCGCCACAATGGCACGGGTGTTCCCCAGCAGTTCGTCCGCGGGCATGGCGCGGCTGAACAGCCCCCGCGCCACGGCCTCGGCGCCGCTGATGAGCTCGGCCGTATAGATAAGGTCCAGGGTCCGGTGCATGCCGAGGCGTTCGGTGAAGTACCAGTGCCCGCCGGAGTCCAGCGTGGCGCCGAGTTTGGCGAACGGGGACCCGAACTTGGCGTTTTCCGCGACATAGACGACATCGGTGGCCAGCAGCAGCCCGAGCCCGACTCCGAGGCAGGCGCCCTGGGCAGCCGCGAAGGTCGGCGCCGGGAAGGAACTCATCTTCTTCAGCAGCGGCTGGACGAGCCCGCCAAGGTAGGCCTGCGCGTCGTCGCTCTCCGGCGTCACTCCGGCGATATCCCGCCCGGCGCAAAAGGCCCGCCCTTCGCCGCGGAGCAGCAGCGCCCTGACCCCGCCGCGCGCGGCGGCGTCAGCGGCGTCGTCGTACGCCTGCCCGAGATCCGCCAGCGCCTGCTCGTCCAGCGAGTTGAGTTTGTGCGGCGCACTCAGCACGATCTCGGCAATGCCGTCGGCGATGGAGAGGGAAATCATGGGGCTCCTTGGGATATCGGGACAGGGCTAGACGTCGAAGTCGACGGTGACTTCCGGCGTCGTCGGGTGGGACTGGCAGGTGAGGACGTACCCTTTGTCCAGTTCATCCTGCTCCAGCGCGTAGTTCTCGTCCATCGTGACGGCACCCGTGACCACCTTGGCCCGGCAGGTTCCGCAGACCCCGCCGGCACAGGCGAAGGGGACATCCGGCCGGACCCGGAGGGCGGCGTTAAGGATGGATTCGCGGGCGTGGGTGGGGCTGGCAACCTCGCCCTGCAGCCCGTCCAGCTTGAAGGTGATCTTGAACGTTTCCTTGGACTCGTCAGCGATCACGGGCCGGCCGATGTTCCCCTCCGGGCGGTCCGGCTTGCCCGAGGTGAACAGCTCGAAGCGGACATGTTCCGGTTTGACGCCGCGGGCGGCGAGGGTGTCGCGGCACAACTGGACCAGCTCGAACGGCCCGCACAGGAACCACTCGTCGACGTCGTCGCTGTGGATCGCGGTACTCAGCAGCGCCTGCAGCTTCCCGGCGTCGATCCGGCCGGTGAGCAGCGGCGCGATCCGCTGCTCGCGGGAGAGCACGTGGTGCAGGGCGAGCCGCGACGGGTACTTGTCCTTGAGGTCCGCGAGTTCTTCGAGGAACATCACGTCCATCGCGGCCTTATTGGCGTAGACCAGATCGAAGCGTGTTTCCGGGTGCGCGGCCAGCAGCGTTCGGGCGATGGCGATCACCGGGGTGATGCCGGATCCGGCCGCGATGGCCACGAAGGAGCCCGGCTCCCCCGCCAGCTGGTCTGCCATGTCCTGCGGACGGTTCATCGAGTTCATCACGTTCTGCTCGACCGATTTGCCGTCGCGGCCGTGCTTGGAGACGAACGCGCCCATCGGGCTCATCACGTCCAGGACGTCGCCGGCCTTGAGCTCGGCATTGGCCCAGGTGGAGAACAGGCCGCCCAGGTCCTTCTTGATGGCGACGCGGATCTCACTGCTGCCGTCCGCGAAGCTGCGCGGCTCGGCGCAGATGGAGTAGCTGCGGCGGACCTCGTGCGGCTCGCCGTTTCCGTCCGTCAGGGTGGTGCGCAGGGCTACGTACTGGCCGGGGAGGTAATCGAACTGCCCGGCCAGCTCGGCGGGAACCGCGAAGGTCACTTCGATGGCGTCCTCGGTGAGCCGGCGGACCTCGCTCACCGTCAGTGCGTGGAAGGACGGACGACGGCGGCCGGTGGCCTGCGCCGATTCGGCGGCAGTCTGGCGGACAACGGGCATGGGAGCACCTGTTCCTTACAAAACTTTGAAGTAGTCGAACGGTTCCTTGCAGTCCTGGCACACATACAGCGCCTTGCAGGAGGTGGAACCGAAGCGGGTGAGTTCCTTGGTGTTCAACGATGAGCACTGCGGGCATTTCACGGCCAGGCTGAGGCGGACGGTTCCCCGGGAGGGGTGTCCCAGCCCGCCGGCGGCAGCGCGGCCTGAGGGCGGGGCGATGCCGTACTCCTGCAGCTTGGCCTTCCCGGCCTCGCTCATCCAGTCCGTGGTCCAGGCCGGGGCGAGCACCAGTTCCACCTGCACGCCGGCGTAACCGGCCGAGTGGAACGCGGCCTTGAGGTCGTCGCGGATCGCGTCCATCGCCGGGCAGCCCGAGTAGGTCGGCGTGATGGTGACCTGGACGGCGGAGACCATCCCGCCGTCGTCGGCGTTGGCTTCCTTCGTCACCCGGACGTCGCGCAGGATCCCGAGATCCTCAATGGTGAGGACCGGGATCTCCGGGTCGCAGACCGTGGCGGCAACGGCCCAGGCCTTCTGCTCCGCGGTGGCTTCGGTGGCCCCCCTCCCGGTCCCGGTCCCGGCGTCCTGTACGAACATGTCCACGGCGGTCACCAGCTCGCTCCGGGATGCTCCCGGGCCAGCACCTGCATTTCGGCGAGGATGTACCCCAGGTGCTCGGAGTGCTGGCCGCGGCGCCCGCCGCCCGGTGCGGACGGCACCTGCGGCACCTCCAGCTCCGCTTCGGCCAGGACCTCACCGGTCAGGCGGTCAAAATCCGCTTTCAGGCTGGACGGTTCGACGGCGGCGCCGGCTTCAGCCAGGCGGGCGGTCAGCTCGTCGTCCTCGAAAAGCTCGCCGAGGTACGGCCAGCTGAGCCGGAGGCCGTGGATGATGCGGCGGCGGGATTCCTCGGTGCCGAGCGCCAGGCGCAGGATCCATTGCGCGCTGTGGTCGCGGTGATAGTCCACTTCCTTCACGGCCTTGGCCGCGACGGCCGCGAGGGTGGTGTCCGTGGACTCCGTCAGCCGGCGGTACAGCTCGAACTGGTAGTAGCTCACCAAAAACTGGCGGGCAATGGTGACGGCGAAGTCGCCGTTGGGCTGCTCGAACAGGTGCGCGGACCGGAACTCGTGTTCGCGGCGGAAGTAGGCCAGGTCATTCTCGCTCTTCGCTCCGCCGTCCCCTTCGAAGGCGCCTCCGGCGTAGCTGAGGAAGGACCGGGCGTGGCCCAGCTGGTCCAGGGCGATGTTCCCGAGGGCCACGTCCTCCTCCAGCTCGGGGGCGCGGGAAATCCAGTGGCCCAGCCGCTGGGCGAGGATGAGGGCGTCGTCGCCCAGGCGCAGGGCGTACTCGGCGACGTCTTCGCTGGGCTTGGCGGTGCCTCGGGCCACCGCCAAAGCGATGTCCTCCGGGCGGAGTGCGTTGCCCGGGGTGATGCGGGTGGCGCTGGCAGACGAATCGCCGCTGCCGGCCACGCCCACGGAGATGTCGCCGTGGCCGCCGTGATCTTCGGTATCCGTTCCGGGACTGCTCACAGGTGCTTCACGCCCTCACTCTTGGTGTAATACGTGGCGTGCCGGTAGTCCTTGCCCTGGGGTGACTCAAAGAAGGAGCCCTTCGCATCGGGATCGCTGGCGGCGATGGCGTCGGCCGGGACAACCCAGATGGACACGCCCTCGTTGCGGCGGGTGTACAGGTCGCGGGCGTTGCGCAGGGCCATGGCCGCATCCGGGGCATGCAAGGAGCCGGCGTGCACGTGTGAGAGACCGCGGCTGGACCGGACAAAGACTTCCCAGAGCGGCCAGACATTTCCTCTGCCGGTTGCGCCGGCCGGGGCTTCGGCGGGTGAGCCGGCGGGTGAGCCTGCCGGAACCTTCTCCGCGCCGCGGATCACCTCGCCGGCGGAACTGGCGGGGACTTCCGGGTTGCCGTGGGGGGCCATGGCGACAGGGGTCCCCGGCCGCGGGCCCACAGCCGCAGGGTTCCCTGGCCGAGCTTGCGAGGCTAGGGGGCGGCTGGGGACTTGCGAGGGTGGGGCGTCGGTGGGGATCATGCTGCGTCTTCCTTCTCTGCGTATTTACGTGCCTGTTTTGCCGCATAGGCTGCGGCGGCTTCGCGCACCCAGGCGCCGTTCTCGTGGGCTTCGCGGCGGCGCTCCAGGCGCTGCGCGTTGCAGGGGCCCCGGCCGGCGAGGACTTCCTTGAACTCGTTCCAGTCCAGCGGGCCGTGCTCCCATTTCCTGGCTTCCTCGTTGAAACGGATGTCCTGGTCCGGGAGTGTGAGCCCCAGGACCCTGACCTGCTCGACCATCATGCCGACAAAGCGGCTGCGGAGTTCGTCGTTGCCGAAGCGCTTGATGTTCCAGGCCATGGACTGCTGGGAATTGGGTGAATCATCGTCCGGCGGGCCGAACATCATCAGCGCCGGGGCGTACCAGCGGTTCACCGCATCCTGCGCCATCTGCTTCTGCTCCGGTGTTCCCTTGGCCAGTTCCAGCAGGATCTCGAAACCCTGCCGCTGGTGGAAGGACTCCTCCTTGCAGACCCGGACCATGGCCCGGCCGTAGGGCCCGTAGGACGCACGGCACAGCGGCACCTGGTTGCAGATGGCCGCACCATCCACCAGCCAGCCGATCGCGCCCATGTCCGCCCAGGTCCGGGCCGGGTAGTTGAAGATCGAGGAGTAGCGGGCCCTGCCGGCGATGAGGTCGGCCATCATCTGATCGCGCGGCTGGCCGAGCGTTTCGGCGGCAGAGTAGAGGTACAGGCCATGGCCGGCCTCGTCCTGGACCTTGGCCATCAGGATGGCCTTGCGCTTGAGGCTCGGGGCGCGGGAGATCCAGTTGGCCTCCGGCTGCATACCGATGATCTCCGAGTGCGCGTGCTGCGAGATCTGTCGCAACAGGGTCTTGCGGTAGGCCGGCGGCATCCAGTCGCGCGGCTCGATGCGGGAATCTTCCGCCATGACCTTGTCGAAGTAGGCCTGTCCCTCCGCGTCCCGCCGCGCCGCATCTTCGGGGCTCTGTTCATGCCGTCCCGGTGTTGGCTCTGCGGGCGCTGACTGCAGGGTCTGCGATGCCATGGTTGCTCCTATGCATTTCCGATAAATAATTACCGACCGTTCGTTCAGGATATGGGGAAGTGCTGAGATGCGTCAAGCACAGCCACGGCCGGTCTTAGCGGATTCCAAGTTTTGCCGGGGCCGTTGGTGGTAATCTCTGGAACACGCCGCCGCAGCTGCCCTCTCGGCGGACCAACGGGGTGACCGCCTGGCCACCAGGAACTTGGGCGACGGAAACTAGGAACTGTGGAAACCTCCTCAAATGTCCGGATCCTCACTGTCTGCACCGGAAACATCTGCCGCTCGCCCGTCGCCGAGCGGATGCTCCAGGCCGGGCTCGACGAGGTCAGCGCCGGTACCTTCCGGGTCCGAAGCGCCGGAACCTTGGCCGCGGCCGGCGCCCCGGTCCAGCTCCCCTCGGCCCGGATCATTGAATCCCACGGCGGACGGCCGGACGGCTTCGCGGCACGCCAACTGACGCCGGGGATGCTCCGCGGCACGGACATCATCCTTACCATGACAGCGAGCCACCGCAGCGACGTGGTCAGGTTGAAGCCGTCAGCGCTCAAGCGGACCTTCACGATCCGCGAATTCGCCCGCCTGCTGAAAGCCCTGGAGGAGCGGGACGCCGGCCCCGCGCCGGACGCCGACCTGGCCACGCGGTGGAAGGCCCTTCCCGAACGGGCCGCCACCGTGCGGCACCTCGCCCTGGTGAACGACGCCGCCGACAATGACGTGGCGGACCCCTACCGGCTGGGACCTGAGGCCTACCAGCGGATGGAGGACGAGCTGGTGCCGGCGGTCCTCACCATCCTCCGCTTCGCCCACCGGACCGCACCGGCGGAGGTCTGAGGTGGGCGGGCCGGCGCTGGACGGGTCCCCGGCTCCCGCCGGAAGGCGCCACCTGCGCCCGCTCCTCGTTGCCGTGGCCGCCCTGCTAATCCTCGCCGTCGCAGGCGCGGCGTATTTCCTGAGCCGGCCGCGGACCGACACGTCCGCCCCTGCAGAGACTCCCAACCCGGCCCCGGCCGCCGCCCCGGAGACGCCACCGACCCCCAGCGCCACGCCGACGCCGGAGCCGGAACCGCCGCCCGTCGCGTTGAACATCCTGCTGGTGGGCAGCGACAGCCGGGTGAATGCCCGGGCCGAAGCGGCCTCCGGGGCGCGCTCCGACCAGCGCAGCGACGTCCTCGTTTTCATCCACCTCCCCGCGGACCGGCAGAGCGTCTACGGCATTTCCATCATGCGGGACCTGTGGGTGGACATCCCCGGGTACGGTGCCGCGAAAATCAATGCCGCCCTGGAACTGGGCGGGGTGCCGCTCCAGGCGCTGACGGTGTCGGCGCTGCTGGGCCAGCGCATCGACCACACGGTGATGCTGGACTTCGAGGGATTCAGCGCACTGACGGATGCCCTCGGCGGCGTTGTGGTCGACGTCAAGCTGCCGTTCTCATCCACGGTGGACACCCGATATTATTTCCCGCCCGGCGCGAACCGGCTCAATGGCGCCCAGGCACTGTCCTTCGTGCGGGAGCGCCACGCTTTTGTCGACGGCGACTACCAGCGGGTCCGCAACCAGCAGACCTTCCTGAAGGCCGCGCTGGCGAAATTGCTGAACGAAGGCGGACTCGCCGACCGGAACACCGTTCGGGAACTGGTCCGGACGGTGCTGCCGCACGTCACGCTGGACGCCAGCTTCACCCTCGCATCGCTGGAACACCTGGCCTACAGCCTCCGCAGCACTGCACCCGGGCGCGGCGTGTTCTTCACGCTTCCGACGGCGGGCACCGGAACCAGCCGGGACGGTCAGTCCATCGTCCTGCAGGACCCCGCAGCGACCGCCGCGGTCTCGGCCGCGCTGGCCGGGCAGACGCTGGCCGAGTACGTGGCCGCCAACAACCTGCAGAACGGCAATTGAGTCGGTGCTTTTGGGTACATTGGACCAATGACCCACACCCTTTCGCAGCCCGCTGCGCACCCTGACGAAGTGCAGCCTCCCGTCGCCAGGAAGGTTCCCGCCCTGCGCACCCACCACGGCGACTCGTTCGAGGACAACTACGAGTGGCTGCGCGAGAAGGAATCCCCGGAGGTCGTGGACCTGCTCAAGGCAGAAAACGCCTACCAGGAGGCAGTGACCGCCCATCAGGAGCCGCTGCGTGAGGCGATCTTCCAGGAGATCAAAGGCCGCACCCAGGAAACCGACCTCTCCGTGCCCTACCGCAAGGACGGCTGGTGGTACTACACGCGCTCGGTGGAGGGGAAGGAATACGGCATCCAGTGCCGCGTGCAGGCCCAGGACACCGGCGACCGTGTCGCGGACTGGACTCCCCCTGCCGTTGAGGCCGGCGTCGACATCCCCGGTGAGGAAGTCCTGCTGGACGGCAACGTGGAGGCGGAGGGCAAGCCCTTCTTTTCGGTGGGCGGGGCCGCAGTGACCGTCGACGGGGCCCTTTACGCCTACGCCGTGGACAATGCCGGCGACGAGCGCTTCACGCTGCGCTTCAAGGATCTCCGGAGCGGCGAGCTGCTCCCCGATGTGATCGAGAATGTCTTCTACGGCATCGCCTTCTCCCCGGACGGTTCGCGGATCTTCTACACCGTGGTCGACGACTCGTGGCGGCCGTACCAGGTGAAGTCCCATGTGCTGGGCACGCCCGTCACCGACGACGAAGTCATCTACCAGGAGGACGACGTCGCCATGTGGCTCGGCTTCGAACTCTCGGCCGACCGGCGCCACCTCGTGCTGAGCATCGGCTGCTCCGAGTTCAGCGAAACCAGGCTGCTGCGCTTTGACGCGCTCGACGCCGGGCTCAGCACCGTGATCTCCCGCGGGGAACGCATCCTGTACGAGGCGGAGCCGTTCCTGCTGGACAATGCCTCCGGATCACCGGAGGAGCGGATCCTCCTGACGCACAACCGGGACGCGATCAACTCCATGATCTCCCTGGTGGACCCGGCGGAACTCGCCAGGCCGCTCGCCGAGCAGCACTGGACCACCGTCGTCGAGCATTCCGACGACGTCCGCGTCAACGGCGCCGGTGTCACCTCGACGCATGTCTTTGTCTCCGTCCGCAAGGACACCATCGAGCGGGTGCAGGTCCTTGCCCTGGCGGGACTCGGCACGCCGGAGCAGGCCGCACCGGTGGAGCCTGCCTTCGAGGAGGAGCTCTACACGGCCGAGGTCGCGGGTTCCGACTACGACGCTCCCGTCATCCGGATGGCCTACACCTCCTACTTCACCCCGACCCGGGTGTACGACTTCGTGCTGCCGACGCCGGAGCAGCCCGACGGCGCGCTGCTCCTGCGCAAGGAAAGCCCCGTGCTGGGCGGCTACCGGCCCGGCGACTATGTGGCGAAGCGGGAGTGGGCCGTGGCCGCGGATGGCACCCGGATCCCCCTCTCAGTGCTCCGGCACGCGTCGGTAAAGCAGGACGCGACGGCGGCCGGCCTCGTGTACGGCTACGGCTCCTATGAGTTGAGCATGGACCCGGGCTTCGCGATCCCCCGGCTCTCGCTGCTGGACCGCGGGGTTGTGTTTGTGATCGCCCATGTCCGTGGCGGCGGGGAGCTCGGCCGACACTGGTACGAGAAGGGTAAGAAGCTGCACAAGAAGAACACCTTCACGGACTTCATCGCGGCCACCGACTGGCTCGCGCGGTCCGGCTGGGTGGACCCGGAGCGGATCGCGGCCATGGGCGGCTCCGCCGGCGGCCTGCTGATGGGCGCCGTCGCCAACCTCGCCCCGGAAAAGTACGCCGCGATTGTCGCTGCCGTGCCGTTCGTGGACGCCCTGACCACCATTTTGGACCCCGAGCTTCCGCTGTCCGCGCTCGAATGGGAGGAATGGGGCAACCCGATCACAGACCCGGACGTCTACGCCTACATGAAGTCGTACACCCCGTACGAGAACGTCCGCGGCGTGGCCTACCCCAAGATCGCGGCCGTCACGAGCTTCAACGACACCCGGGTGCTGTACGTGGAGCCGGCCAAGTGGGTGCAGCGGCTGCGCGAGGAGACCACGGGGCACGATCCCATCGTGATGAAGATCGAGATGGAAGGCGGCCACGGCGGCGCGTCCGGCCGCTACGTGCACTGGCGTGAGCGGGCCTGGGACTACGCCTTCGTCGCCGATTCCCTGGGCGCCGCCGAGCTGCTGCCGGGAGCCGGGCTGAAGTAACAGGATCCCGGCAGCCCGCACCGACCCACCCCCGTCCCCATCGATTGCTCCATAACGGCCCTTCGGGGGTCAAAACGGCACTCCCGGAGCAGTCGATGGGCTTCTGCAACCAACACGGAGAGAGGCAACACGCGATGAGACTGACGCTCACGGAATTCCTTACCTTGGACGGTGTGTCGCAGGGTCCTGGCTCCCCTGATGAGGACATCAGCGACGGGTTCTCACGGGGAGGCTGGTTCGTCCCCTTCCTGGACGAGGAGTTCATCCAGCACGCTGCGGACTGGCTCGGTGCGGCGGACGCACTACTGTTCGGCCGCCGCACCTACGACAACTTTTCGAGGGACTGGCCGAAGATCACCGATCCCGATGATCCATTCTCTGAAAAGATGAATGGTCTGCCGAAGTACGTGGCCTCCCGCAGCCTGGCACGGGCTGCCTGGGCGCCCACGACGATCCTGTCCGGGGACGTCGCCGCACAGGTCGCTGAGTTGAAGCGGCAGCCCGGCAGGGAGTTACAGATCCACGGGAGTGCCCGGCTGGCACAGTCGCTGCTTGGCGCGGGGCTGATTGACGAGCTGAGGCTGGTAATCGCCCCGGTGGTGGTGGGTAACGGCCGGCGGCTGTTTCCGGTGGGAGGCGCCCCGGCCGGCCTGCGTCTGGTCCGCACCAAAACGACGCCCGGCGGACTCGCGATTCTAGTCTATGAGTCGGCCGGGCTTCCAAAGTACGGGACCTATGATGCTGGTGCATAAAATCGGACAGCGGGTCACACCCGGCGGGGCGTCCGTCATCGCCCCAGGCTTCCCGTCGATTGCTCCATAGCTGCCGTTATGAGCCTTCTTAAGGGCCGTTACGGGGCAACGGACGCGTGACCGACGACGGCGGCCGCTGCCTCGGCGATCGCGCGTTCCTCATCGGTGGGAACGACGAGCACCGGCAGGGTCGAGGCGGGCGTGGAAATCACCCGCGGATCCGCGGACCGCTGCCGGTTCAGGCCGGCGTCGAGCTCCACCCCAAGAGCGCCGAGCCGCTCCGCCACCAGGGCCCGGAACTGGTGCGAGTTTTCGCCGATCCCGGCAGTGAACACGAGGGCTTTCGCCCCGCCGACCGCCACGTGGTAGCCGCCGATGTACTTCGCGAGCCGGTAGGAGGCGACGGCCAGGGCCATGGCCGCCTTGGCGTCACCGGCTTCCGACGCCTCGACGACAGAGCGCATGTCGGAGTTGCCGGCCAGGCCCTTGAGGCCGGACTGCCGGTTGAGCATGGAATCGAGGTCCTCCGGGGACCAGCCGGCCCGTCCGAGGAACACGAGGATGGACGGGTCCAGGTCGCCCGAGCGGGTGCCCATCACGAGGCCCTCCAGCGGGGTGAAACCCATCGACGTGTCGACTGACTCACCGCCGCGGATCGCGGTGACGGAGGCGCCGTTGCCGAGGTGGGCGATGACGGCGTCGAATTCGTCCACCGGGACGTCCAGCAGCGCGGCAGCCCGGTGCGTCACATATTCGTGCGAGGTGCCATGGAAACCGTAGCGGCGGATGCCGTGGTCCGTGTACAGCGCGTCCGGCACCGCATAGCGCCAGGCGTGCTCGGGCAGGGTGCGGTGGAAGGCGGTGTCGAACACGGCCACCTGCGGCAGGTCCGGCCACTTCTTCGAGATCGCGCGGATCCCGAGCACGTTGGCGGGGTTGTGCAGCGGCGCGAGCGGGTTGAGCCGCTCGATCGCCCGGGTGATCTCGTTGTTGACGAGCACCGGCTCGGCGAAGCGTTCCCCGCCGTGCACGACGCGGTGGCCTACGGCGTCCAGCACCCGCTCCCCCAGCGCCGCGTGGATGTCGGCGTCCACCTGTTCCAGGGCCTCCGCGTGGTCCCGGGGACCCACGATTTCGCCGTCGCCGTCGCCGCCGTTGCCCACGCCGATTCTTTCGACCAGCCCCTCGGCCAGCACGCTTCCGGCTTCGACGTCACGGACCTGGTACTTGAGCGAGGACGAGCCTGAGTTGATGACGAGCACGAGCATGGGGCCTCCTAAGCCTTCATTTCCGTGGACTGGGTTTCGGCGGAGCTGGGGGTGGCGGACCGGGTTTCGGTGGACTGGCTTTCGGTGGACTGGGCCTGGATCGCGGTGATGGCCACCGTGTTGACGATGTCCTCGACGGTGCACCCGCGGGAGAGGTCGTTCACCGGTTTGCGCAGCCCCTGCAGCACCGGTCCGACGGCGACGGCTCCGGAGGACTGCTGGACGGCCTTGTAGGTGTTGTTGCCGGTGTTCAGGTCCGGGAAGATGAAGACGGTCGCCTGCCCGGCCACCGAGGAACCGGGCATCTTCGATTCGGCGATGGCCGCGTCGACGGCGGCGTCGTACTGGATGGGTCCCTCCACCGGGAGGTCCGGGCGCCGGCTGCGTACGAGCCCGGTGGCCTGCCGGACCTTGTCTACGGCCTCCCCGGTCCCGGAACCACCGGTGGAGTAGGAAAGCATGGCCACCCGCGGCTCCACGCCGAACTGCGCGGCGGTCTCGGCCGAGGCCAGGGCGATGTCCGCCAGCTGCTCATCGTTCGGGTCCGGGTTCACGGCGCAGTCGCCGTACACCAGCACCCGGTCCGGCATCAGCATCAGGAACACGGAGGAGACGATCTTGACGCCTTCGCGGGTTTTCACGAACTCCAGCGCCGGACGGATGGTGTGGGCCGTAGTGTGCGCGGCTCCGGACACCATTCCGTCCACCACGCCCAGCTGGACCATCATCGTGCCGAAATAGCTGCCGTCCAGCAGAACTTCCTGCGCCTTGGCGAGGTCGACGCCCTTGTGCGCCCGCAGCTTCGCGTACTCCTGCGCGAACCGCTCGCGGAGCACCGAGCTGGCCGGGTCGATGATGTTGATGCCGGTGAGGTCGATGCCCTGGGTGGACGCGACCTCGCGGACCTCGGATTCCCGGCCCAGGACGGTGAGCTCGCAGACGTCGCGGCGGTGCAGGATTTCCGCCGCCCGCAGGATCCGGGCATCCTTGCCTTCCGGGAGGACGATGTGCCGGCGCTGCGAGCGGGCCCGCCCGATCAGCTCGTGCAGGAAGCGCAGCGGCGTCATCCGCTCGGGCCGCGGCAGGTGCAGCCGTTCGATCAGTTCGGCCTCGTCCACGCGTTTGGACCAGAGGCCCAGGGCGGAAGCCACCTTGCGGCGGTGCCCCGACCAGATTTCGCTGCGCACGCCGGAGACCCGTTGGGCCGTGACATAGGTATCGTCCGGGGCGGTGAACACCGGGAAAGGCGCCTGCGCCAGCAGCGAATAGATGTTGGCTTCGGGTGCCAGCCCGCCGGTGAGGATGAGCGCGGAGGGCACCGGGAACTCCGGCGAGAAGGAGGACGCGAGGCAGGCGACCAGCACGTCCGCCCGGTCGCCCGGCACGATCACCAGCGCGCCGTCGTCGAGCATGTGCAGGAAGTTGGCGACGCTCATGGCGGCCACCTTGATGGAGTGCACGTCGCGTTCCAGGTCGGCCAGGCCGGCCACCTGACCCATTCCCATGGCGGCGGCCACCTCGCCGGTGGTGGGCCGGGCGATCTCCTCCAGCTCGGGCAGGACATAGACGGGTCGGCCGGAGGCGCCCGGGCGGACCGCGGCGGCGATGGCCTCGAGGTCTTCCGGATCGGCGCGGTTGACCATGATGGCGAGGAGGGAGCACCTTTCGGCGAGGAGCTCCTTGCGGGCCACCTCAACGGCGTCAGCGGCCTCCGCCACGGTCAGGCCCTTCGCCCCGACGACGGCGACGACAGGGGCGGCCAGGTTGTTGGCGAGCCGGGCGTTTAGGTCGAACTCGACGGCGGCGTCCTGGCCGGTCAGGTCGGTGCCCTCCACGATCACGACGTCACAGTGCCGCGACATCCCGGCAAAGATCTCCACGCAGCGGGAGTCGATTTCCTCGCGTTTTCCTTCCGCGAGCAATCCGCGGACCTCGGCGAAGGTCAGCGCGCCGCGGCAGCGGTCGTCGTCGAGGTCGAACCGGGCCTTCATCAAGGCGACCATAGGGTCCGAGGCAACATCGTGGCCGTTGACCACCGGCTTGAAGAAGCCGATGCGGTCCGCATGCCGGTGCAGGGTGTCCGCCAGGCCCAGGGCGATCAACGACTTGCCCGACCCCGGAGTGGTCGCGCTGACGTAGATTCCTTTAGCCATGGCCCGCCCCTTACTGTGAAGTGCTGCTGCTCCACTCCCACCCTACTTTCTCCAGCCGACCAGCCCGCACCGGGTCTGCCAGGCCGTGTCCGGCGACCGCTTAACACCCTGCCCCCTCTTGACAGTGGGCACCCAAATGGGATTACCTAATGAACATTCGGTAAATAAAGCTGGAGGCAATGACGCATGGCTGGACTGACGGTTTCCGGTGATACCCACCCCATCCTTAAGGACGACTACGCCTCGGAGTGGATGGGCATCGAAGTCGTGGCGCTGGACGATGGACACGCCACGATCCGCATGGCGCTCCGGCAGGAAATGCTGAACGGATTCGGCATGGCCCACGGCGGAATGATCTTCGCCTTCGGTGACACCGCCTTCGCGCTGGCCTGCAACCCCGCCAACCCGGAGCCGGCTGACGAGGGAAACATCACCGTGGCCTCCGGCGTCGATATCAACTTCATCAAGCCGGCGTTCCGTGGCCAGGTCCTGACCGCCGTCGCCAACCGGCGCGCCAGCACGGGACGCAGCGGCCTCTACGACATCCAGATCTACGCCGCCGCTCCCGGCACGGAAGCCCCGACGGCGGCACCCGCGGGCCCGGCGCCCGCAGCCACGGTCGCCGGCGAACTCCCCACCGACACCCTCCCCGGCGAACTCATCGCCGAATTCCGCGGCCGCAGCCGCACCATCTCGAAGAAATAGAAGCAGGGACCCCAGATGACCCAAGAAACCGTCGCCGCCACCAGTGATGCCGTCCTGGACCGCGAAGAAACCATCTCCCGCGACGAGCTCGAGGCGTTGCAGCTCAGCCGCCTGCAGCACACCGTGGCCTACGCCTACGACCGCGTACCCCTGTACAAGCGCAAGTTCGACGAGACCGGCGTCCACCCGACGGACCTTCGCGAGCTCTCCGACCTGGCCAGGTTCCCGTTCACCACAAAGGAAGACCTCCGCCTCGAATACCCCTTCGGCATGTTCGCCGTACCGCAGCGCGAGGTGGCCCGGATCCATGCCAGCTCCGGCACCACGGGCCGTGCCACCGTGGTCGGGTACACCAAGAAGGACCTCGCCGACTGGGCCAAGCTGGTGGCGCGCTCGTTCCGCGCCTCCGGGGTCCGTCCCGGCATGAAGGTCCACAACGCCTACGGCTACGGCCTGTTCACCGGCGGGATGGGGGCCCACGCCGGCGCCGAGGCCCTGGGCTGCACGGTCATCCCCATCTCCGGCGGCCAGACCGAACGCCAGATCACGCTCATCCAGGATTTCGAGCCCGACGTCATCCTGGCCACCCCGACGTACCTGCTGACGATTGCCGATGCCATGGTCAAGCAGGGAATCGACCCTGCCTCCACCTCGCTGAAGTACGCCGTTCTCGGCGCCGAGCCGTGGACCGAGGAAATGCGCCACGAGCTGGAAGTGACGATGAACATCAAGGCCTGCGACATCTACGGCCTCTCCGAGGTCATGGGCCCCGGCGTGGCCGGCGAAGCCGTGGAAACCCAGGACGGCAGCCACATCTGGGAGGACCACTTCCGCCCCGAGATCATTGACGCGTTTGACCCGTCTGTGGTCCTCGGCGACGGCGAGCACGGCGAGCTGGTCTTCACCTCGCTCACCAAGGAAGCGCTGCCGATCATCCGGTACCGCACCAAGGACCTCACGCGGCTGCTTCCCGGCACGGCCCGCCCGGCGCACCGCCGCATGGGCCGGATCACCGGCCGCAGCGACGACATGATCATCCTGCGCGGCGTGAACCTGTTCCCCTCGCAGATCGAGGAGATCGCGCTGCGCATCCCGGAGCTGAGCCCGCACTTCCAGCTGGAGCTCACCCGCCCCGAGGGCCAGCGCATGGACCAGCTCGCGGTGAAGATCGAACGCCGCGGATCCGTGAGCCTGGAGGGAAGCGCGGCTGCGGCGAAGGTGCTGCAGCAGCAGATCAAGATCCAGGTGGGTTCCACCTGCCGGGTGGACGTCGTGGAGCCAGGATCGCTGGAACGGTCCAACGGCAAGCTGCGCCGGATCTACGACCTGCGGCCGAAGCCCTGACCACATCACGTCCAGCCGCCCGGGCCGGCCCTCCGGCCGCCGGGCGGGCTGACTGATCCCCTGATCGTGAGAAACTAGCCACTATGCCCAGCACAGCAACCACCACCAAGCGCGGCCGTCCCGGTTATGACCAGCAGTCGGTGCTGGTGATCGCCGTCGAGGTCTTCAACCGCCACGGTTACGACGCCACGTCGATGGGCATCCTTGCCGAGAACCTGGGCATCTCCAAATCCGCGATCTACCATCACGTACCGTCCAAGGGCGACCTGCTGAAGCTCGCCCTGGACCACGCCCTCGGCGGGCTCGAAGCCATCCTGGACCAGCCCGCGGCCACCGCCGGTTCGGCCGATGCCCGGCTGGAGTTCGTGGTCCGCCAGACCATCTCCGTGCTGGTGGAACGGCTGCCCTTCGTGACCCTGCTGCTGCGCCTGCGCGGGAACACTGAGATCGAGCGGGACGCGCTGGAACGGCGCCGCGCCTTCGACCACAAGGTGGCCGCCCTGATTTCCGAGGCCCGGGACGAGGGCACGCTCCGCCAGGACATCGACCCACGCACCGTCACCCGTCTGCTGTTCGGCACAATCAACTCGATCGTCGAGTGGTACAAGCCCGGCGGAACGCTGTCCCCGGAAAAGCTGGCCGACGACGTCATCACCATGGCATTCCACGGCCTGCACGTTCCCCGCTAGGCCGGGTCTTTCCTAGGCCGGGACCCTCCTCACCTCCCGCAGGATCCCATTGACGGCGGGCGGCGCCGAGTCCACGCTGTGAGGATGGCCACCAGACTATCCAAGGTGCTCTTCGGCACTTTCCCCCAGCTGAGGTACGAACCCACTGCCAAAAGGATCCGTGCGAGCCTCGACGGAAAAGTCGTCGTCGATACCCTGCAGGCCTGCCTGATTTGGGAACCGCGGCGGATCACCCCCATCTTTGCGGTGCGGGAGCAGGAACTGTTGGCGGAGCTCGTCGCGCCGGGACTGCCGGCGGCTTCTGTCGAGGAGCACGCGTTCGCGCTTCAACAAGGCGAGGCACCGACGTCGCTCGACCCCGGAACGGCGTTTGGCAAGCACACCTGCGCCGGCGAGGAACTCGACGTTGTGACGGCCGCGGCAGCGGTTCCGCGGGCAGCCTTCCGGCTCGAGGACCCGGACCTGGCAGGCTATGTGCTGCTGGATTTCTCGGCCTTCGACTGGCTCGAGGACGATGAGGAAATCATCGGCCACCCCCGTGACCCGTTCCACCGCGTGGATATCCGCGCGTCGTCCTCGGACGTGGAGGTAGCGCTCGACGGCGTGACGCTGGCCCGCACGAACGCTGCGCAGCTGCTGTACGAGACGATGCTCCCGGTGCGGTACTACATCCCGCCGTCTGATGTCCGGCTGGATTTGATGGAGGAGAGCCCCAAACGGACCGTCTGCCCTTACAAGGGCCAGGCCAGCTACTGGAGCTACCCGGATTCCGGGCAGGGCAGGAACCTCGCGTGGAGCACGACCGGCGCTTCCCCGATGCCGCCCAGATCCACGGCCTCGTCAGTTTCTTCAATGAGAGAGTGGACCTGAGGGTCGATGGCGTACTCCAGCCCCGCCCCGTGTCACCGTGGTCCCGCCCGGGCGGTGCGGGCGGTCCGGGGGCACTTTGACGGCCGCGGCACGTGTTTCGCCGACGAACACCGGCGTGTCCAAGTCAATGTGCCCCTGCCCGGCCGTCGGCCACAGAAAAGCGCCCCGGCTCGAGCCGGGACGCTGCGTGTTTCTGTCCGCCGGTGCCCAGCGCTCAGAACTGGGGTCAGAGCTGGTAGTCAGCCTGCGTGGTGATGTTCTCATGCACGCAGAGGATGTTGCGCTCCGAATCCATGAACCAGGCGCACTTCTCAGATTCCGTTGTACAAATGTGGTTCTCGGTCTTGAGATCCGGGAGGTCGTAGTCCTGGAACTGGACGCCCTTGGCTTCCATGTCCTTGACCGTGCGCTCGATTTCGCTGACTTCGAAACTCAGGGTGGTGTGCTCTGAGTGCTTTCCATCCGTGACCGGCATGAGCTGCAGCATCGGGCCGTCGCCACTGCCGAATAATTCGCTTCCGTCGTCTGCCACTCCACGGTGCGGGAGACCCAACGTGTCCGCATAGAAATGCCGGGCGCGTTCTGCATCATCGACTGGCAGGACTGTTGTGGCTTTGCTGAGTACTAGGGTCATTTCGCCACCTCCTACGATGAAGATTTTACGCCGCGGCGGGGTAGAAAGATCCGCCGATCTACCCCGCCGGCGTGAGGGTTTCCCCATGAGCGAGAAAACATGGGCGCGGAGTCTCACGCCGGTGGCAGGGCGCAGGAAGGTCTACTTCTCCACCAGGGTGAGCACGTCGTAGGTGGCGACGATTTCGTCGCTCTGGTTGGTCAGGACAGCGTCCCAGGCCACCTCGCCGTACTCGTCGGTCTCGCGCGGGGTGATCTTCTTGGCCGTCAGGGTCACCCTGATGGAGTCGCCGGCGGCCACCGGGGTGATGAAGCGCAGGTTCTCCAGGCCGTAGTTGGCCAGCACGGGGCCCGGAGCCGGCTCCACGAACAGTCCGGCGCCCCAGGCCAGCAGCAGGTAGCCGTGCGCCACGATGCCCGGGAAGAACGGGTTGGCCGCGGCTGCTTCCCGGTTGGTGTGGGCGTAGAAGGTGTCGCCGGTGGAGTTCGCGAACTTCGTGATCTCGTCCAGGGACACTTCGCGCAGCCCGGAGCGGATGGCATCGCCGATGTGCAGGGTGCTCAGGGACTTCCGGAACGGGTGCTGGCCTTCGGTCTCGAGGGTGAAGTTCCGGTCCGCGCCGGCGTGCCAGATCCCGGTGACGGCGGTCAGCATGTTGGGCGAGCCCTGGATGGCGGTGCGCTGCATGTGGTGCATGACCGAACGGATACCGCCGAGCTCCTCGCCGCCGCCGGCGCGGCCGGGACCGCCGTGGACCAGGTGCGGGACCGGTGAGCCGTGGCCGGTGGAGCTGCGGGCGTCCTCACGGTTAAGCATCAGGACGCGGCCGTGGTGGGCCGCGATGCCGGTGACGAGTTCACGGGCAACGGCGGGATCATTCGTGCAGATCGAGGCAACCAGCGAGCCACCGCCACGGGCGGCGAGGCGGACGGCGTCGGCCAGGTCCGCATAGCCGATCACCGAGGAGACCGGGCCAAACGCCTCAAGCGAGTGGACCTCTTCGGCCTCCGGATCAGCCCAGCTCAGCAGCACCGGGGACATGAAGGCGCCGTCCTCGACGACGCCGACGCTACCGTCCGCGCTGGTGACCTTCGGCGAATCGAGGGTGCCGTATGCGAGTTCGCCGCCGGCGTCGAGCATGGACTGGACGGCCGCCCGGACGTCGGCCAGTTGCTCACGGGAGGCCAGGGCACCCATGGTGACGCCTTCGGTGCGGGGGTCCCCGAGCACAACACGCTCCAGGATCCGCTCCCCCACGGCGGCCACAACATCGGCCACAAGTTCCTGCGGGACGATAGCGCGGCGGATCGAGGTGCACTTCTGGCCGGCCTTGGCGGTCATCTCGGTGACGAGGGATTTGATGAAGGCGTCGAATTCCGGTGTGCCCTTGACCGCGTCCGGGCCCAGGATCGCGGCGTTCAGGGAATCGGTTTCCGAGGTGAAGCGGATCCCGCCCTTGGCCACATTGACGTGGTTCTTGAGCGTGTTGGCGGTGGACGCGGAGCCGGTGAAGGCCACGAGGTCGCGGTAGTCGAGGTGGTCCAGCAGGGTGCGGACGGAGCCCGAGATCAGCTGCAGGGAACCCTTCGGCAGGATGCCTGATTCGTCGATGGCCTTGACCACTGCAGCGGCCACGTAGCCGGTGGGGGTGGCGGGCTTGACGATGGTCGGCACGCCGGCAAGGAAAGCCGGGGCAAGCTTCTCGAGCATGCCCCAGACCGGGAAGTTGAAGGCATTGATCTGCACGGCCACGCCCGGGATGCGGGTGTAGATGTGCTCGCCGGCGAAGGAGCCGTCCTTGGACAGCACCTCCATGGGGCCATCCACCACCACTTGGGAGTTGGGAAGTTCACGGCGGCCTTTGGAACCGAAGGTGAAGAGCACGCCGATGCCGCCGTCGATGTCGATCATCGAATCGATCCTGGTGGCACCGGTCTGCGCCGAGAGCGCGTAGAACTCCTCGCGGCGTCCGGTGAGGTACTGCGCCAGCTCCTTGAGTTTGAGCGCGCGCTGGTGGAAGGTCAGCTTGCCCAGTTCCGCCTGCCCCGTGGTGCGTCCGTAGTCGACGACGGCGGCGAGGTCCAGCCCCTCGGTGCTCACCCTGGCCAGGAGTTCGCCGGTGCTGGCGTCGAGGACGGGGGCCGCGCCGGCCGCGGAGCCGGCATCGGGCGTCCACCAGGAGTCCCTGATGAAGCTGGGAACGATCCCGACAGTGTCTAGTGTGGATTCCGGAGCAGTTGCAGTGGTGGTCATCGTTGACGGGTCCTTCCAACGCGGGGCAAGATCAACACGGCCAGCGCATTACTGACCGTCCGTTCGGTAATATGTCTACAGTACATGAATGAGGCCTGCCGCACACCCGTTGGGGCAGCACAAACCGGCCTGAGCCATCTGGTCGAAGAGGAGAAGCCATGACGCCCGAGCCGCGGAATGCCGAGCTGTGGAAGATCACGCTCGGCGAACTGGACGAGAAGATGGGCGTGAAAATCGTCGAGGAATCGATCGAACGCGTCGTCGCGACCATGCCGGTGGAGGGGAACCGGCAGTCCTTCGGCCTGCTTCACGGCGGCGCCTCGCTGGCCGTCGGCGAGGCGGTGGGTTCCTGGGCCGCTGTCATTCACGCCAGTACGCTCGGGAAGACGGCAGTGGGCGTGGACGTCTCGGCCACCCACCACAAATCCGCCCGCGAGGGATTCATCACGATCACAGCCACCCCCATCCACCTCGGCGGGACTGTGACCACGCACGAAGTCGTAATCACCAACGAGGCCGGCCAGCGGCTGTGCACGCTGCGGATCACCAACCTGTTGCTGGACCGCAAGGACTGAGAGGCTTAGCTTTGCCGCCCCCAGGCTCGCGGCGCGCCTATGCCGACGGCGCCGCCGTCGTCCGCTTGCGCCGGCCCAGCACAAGGAGCGCCGCGCCCAGCAGGAGCGAACCGGCCGCCACAACGGCCGTCGGCAGGATTGAACCGGCGCCGGTATTGGCCAGCTGGCCGGGGGCGCCCCGCGTTCCCGCCGGCAGAACGGCGGCCGGCGCCGGCACGGCACGGGCTCCCGCGGCAGGGTCCACCGGCACAGCGGGCGCCGCCGGGTCCGCCAGGTCCACCGGTTCCGCAGGCGCCGCCGGGTCCACCGTCCCGGCGGGTACGGCAGGCTCCGCCGGTGCATCGATGTTGAACGTGGCGAGCAGCGGGTCCGAAACCACGCCCTCGACCGACTGGCTCGCGGACAGACCATGAGCTCCGGGAGCGAGGCCCGCCGGGAACGGCAGGCTCCAGCGGCCGCCCTTAGCGGTGGTGATTCCGGCCGGTGTCCCGTCGATTGTGACGGTGACCTCGGCGCCGTCGACGCCGGTCCCCGAGATCGCTCCGGGAAGCGAATCCTGTTCGAACTGACCGCCTTCGCGGACCGTGGAGACGGCTGGCGCCGGCGGGGCGAGGGTGAAATTACGGATAGCAAGAGGGCTGTCGGCCTGCTGCGGGGAGGTCTGCGTCGCCGTTACCCTGAGCTGGCCGTAGACCGGCTTGCCGGTCATTGCGATGCTCCAGCGGCCGTCGGGCGAAACCGTGTCCGTGCCGGTGGCGTCGCCGGAAAGCTTGACCGTGAGCCCGGGCGTTCCGGTGCCGTCAATGTGGTCCACACCCTTCAGGGCAGCTCCTTCGGCGGGACCGGTGATGACCGGTGCGGCCAGATCGGAGACCTCGATCGAGAACGAGGCCTTCCCTGACCGGCTGAACCCGTTCACTGTCTCCGCGGAAAACCGGAGGGGTCCGGAGGACGGCGGCGCCGGGAAGGACCAGTTTCCCGAGGGGTCGACCGCGACCTCAACCGGCGTACCAGCCGGGTCGTCGGCGATGATCACGCGGACTTTCGAATTGGCCGCCACGGCAGAGGCCGGAGCCGCCGGAACGCGACCGGTGACGGGTTGCCCCGCCGTCACGGTCTGGTCCGCCGGCGCCACGAGCTCCGGTTTGTTCAGGAAGAGCTGCAGCTGAACGCCGCCAGGAATCCGGGAGAGGGAGTCTTCCAGTGTTGTTGCGATGGCGAAGTTTTCGGTGCCTCCCCCGCCGTCGCCGGCGGAATGGGTCCCCACGGCAAAGTTGCCGCTGATCCAGGGACCGCCCGAGTCGCCGCCGCTGGACTGGACATCCTTGGACAGGAAGCCGCGGAAGGCCCGAAGGTCGGCCGGATCAGCGGTCGTTCCCCCGACGACATAGATTCCCAGTTCCTGCACCGTGCCGCAGGACCAGCCGGTGGTCCGTCCGGAACGGCAGACCTGCTGGCCCTCGAACGGGGCCACCATTCCGACGATCTTGACGGCGGTGAGGCCGGGGTCGGCGGCAGGGTCGACTGCGTTGCCGGCGGCCCACACCGTCGCGGCCGGCTGGACATCGAGGCCCTTCCGGAGTGATTCAATGACCGCGATGTCGGTTCCGACGTTGCCCGGGTTGTTCTCGTCTCCGGTAATCCAGGAGCTCTGGTCACCGCCGAACTGGCTGAAACCGAAGGTGCCGAGTGCAGGGTAGGGCGGAGCCTGGGGTGTCGTCGTTCCGGACGCCGGGGCCGAGCTTCGCGGCTCGACGCTCGCCGTCTTGGCTTCGCCGTCCTGGGTGCAGTGTCCCGCCGTCAGCACCACAGGCTGGCCGGCGGGATTGAAGGCGCCGAATCCGGCAGAGCAGGTGGCATTCGCTTCCGTGACGTAGCCCTGCCCGCCGAAGACCTCCTCCTCGGTGGCAATCGGCGAACCCTTCTCCAGCGCCACGTTGGCGTAGCGGGCCACGAAGTCGGCCGGAGAGACCTTCCCGGGCGCTGTTCGAGTCGGCGCCGCCGGCGGAGCGGCCCCGCCGGCCAGGATGGCTGCGGCAGACCGGCCGGCCTCGGCCGTGTTCTCTCCCCCGGTGCGGATGATGAAGCGGCCGTCCGAGTAGGCGACGGCCTGGAGCCCGGCGGTGCCGACGTCGCGGACGAAGGCCTCGAACAGCTGCTCGGTGCTGGCGGCCACGAGCTCGGCGGCCGAACTGGTCTCCGGCGTTGCGGCCGGCGCCTGCGGCGAATCCGAAGGAGCCGTGAGCGTTGCCGGGGTCGTTGCGGGGAGGGTCGCGGTGGCCGCGAGCACGAAGTCTGCCGGACCGGCCTGGTTCAACTCGTCCACTCGGGACTGCAGTTCGATGCCGGCGCCTTCGACCACGATTCTGCCGCCGTGCAGCCGGACCGCGACGTATCCCGGGAGCTTCTGCAACGACGGCAACGCGTCGGCGGCGCGCCTGGCCTGTTCGCCCGCGGCATTGAATTCGCCGAGCGTCATGCCGAGGTCCCGCAGGACGGCCTGCGCGAGACCGGCATCGCCGGGGACCGGCGTCACCGGCGTCTCCGCCATCGGCACAGCAGAAGACGCCACCGGCGGCGCAGTCGCGGCAGACGCCGTCGTCGCGGGTTCCTGGTCACCATCGGCGAGCGCCGGAACGGCAAAAAACGAGCCAGCGAGGACGAGGGCGGCAGCCGAGACTGCCCGCAGGGCCAGCTGAATCTTCGGAGTCATCACCCGGCTACCTTATCTGCCCAGAAGGACCCGGATGGCTGCAAGCTCCCATTCCGTCACGCCGTTGCGTCGGAGAAACTCCTCCGTCTTCACGTGACGGAGGAACGCGAGCAGGCTTTCGCCGCGTTCCTTGAGCAGGGCCCGCAGCACCTCTTCCGGCAGGTAGCGTTCGTGCGGATGAGGGGTGGCCGACCGCCGGTGATGCTCGTTGATCCCCAGCATTGCGCGCTGATAGCCGCGCACAATCGCTGCCTCGCTGTCTCCGGCGAGCTCCTGGATCATGGCGGCGATCATCCCGCTGCGGTCCCGCCCCGCCGAACAATGGATCACGACGCCGCCGTGCGATGCCGCGACTGCTTTGATTACCCCCGCCAACTTGGCCGCCGGGCCCGGCAGGAATCGTCACTTCGAAAGCTGACCACAAGACCAAAGGCGCCCCACCATGGGGTGAGTCCACGGTCACGAACCTGCAAAAGTAGGGACCATTGACCCGGGGACGGCTGGACCCCCACGGGTAGGGTGACAACGAGCCCGGCAGCCGCCGGGCTCATTTTCAAGCGGAGCCTGCCTGCGGCACTAACGCGGCGTGTCCGGCCCGGTCATTAACCTGCTCTTTACGCGCCACTAAGGGGAACACCATGGGAAGTCTGAAACTCCGACGCCGTCGCACAGCACTGGCTGCCGGCCTCGCCACTCTGGCTATCGGTGCGGGCCTCGCTGCGGCGCCGGCCCACACTGCGCCCGCCCGAAGCGCGATCGCGTACGTTGCGCTCGGCGACTCTTATGCCGCGGGCCAGGGAGCTGAGCACTATACGGATACAACCCCTCCTGCCTGCTTCGTGAGCAAGAAGGGATACCCTGTCCTGGGCGACCGAATTAAAGACGTGGAGCTCGTTGCTAACCTGGCTTGCAGCGGGAAGACGACCAAGGACGTCATCGACTTGCAATTGCCCCGTCTGACGCCGACGGCCAAACTCCTGACGATTACGGCCGGTGGCAACGATCTCAATGTCGGCGCCGTGATGGTCGCGTGCGGGGGCGGTCTCCAATCCCCGGGCTGTGGTCCCGCGCTTCAGGCGGCTCAGGCGAACCTCGCCCTGATCCCGGAACGTGTCGGCACCCTCATCCTGGCCGCCCACGCCATTGCTCCTGAGGCAAAGATTGTTGTGACGGGCTATCCGCACCTGTTCGAACCCAGCATCGACGCCCTACCGGCCACGGCCAACACCTTCGTGGACGCCCTCAACGCGTCGATAGCCGGCGCAGCAGCAGCGACATCGAGGCTAGGAGTCAACACTCAGTATGTGGATGTGGCTCCAGCCTTCGCCGGACACGGTCTCGGCTCAACAGAGCCGTGGATCAACTTAGACCTGAGCGATGGACTGACCCCCGACGACTACCACCCCAACAGCAAAGGATTCCGCTTCGGCTACTTCGCCTCGCTGAAAGCGGCCGGCGTCTACACGGTGCCCTAGGCCCGCTTGGCGAGCCGGAACTCCAGTGCGTTGCGGACCATCGGCCATTCGTGTTCCAGGATGGAGAACACCACGGTGTCCCTCAGGGCGCCGTCGGCGGAGCGGGTGTGGCTGCGCAGCACGCCGTCCTGCTTGGCGCCGAGCCTTGCAATGGCCTCCCGGGACTGGTGGTTGAGCCAGTGTGTCCGGAACTCGACGGCCGGGCAGCCGAGTGTGTCGAAGGCGTGCGCCAGCAGCAGCAGCTTGGAGTCCGGGTTGCTGCCGCTGCCGTGCGCCGAGGCCGCGTTCCAGGTGGAGCCGATCTCCATCCGGGGCGTGTCGGCGTCGATGTTCATGTAGGTGGTCATCCCGATCACCTTGCCCGGGCCGCCCGTGGCGGGATCGATGAGCCGCGTGGTGAAGGGGAGCATGGAGCCTTGCTCCTGGAGGGTCAGGCGGCGGCCGATTTCGGCCGCCATCTGTTCGGGGCCGGGGACGGACGTGTACCAGAGCTTCCACAGCTCGCCGTCCCGGGCGGCCTCGACGAGGCCGTCATGGTGGTCCTGGCTCAGCGGTTCGAGGACGACGTACCGGCCGGCGAGAGTGACCGGTTCAAGTGCGGGTCCGTAGAGGGAAGTCACCGACCCATCCTAGATGCCCGTGATGATCAGTCGGTCCAGTCGAAGAAGCCCTTGCCGGACTTCCGGCCCAGCTCGCCGCGTGCCACTTTGTCGCGCAGGATCTGCGGCGGCGCAAAGCGCTCGCCCAGGGTGGAGGCAAGGTATTCGGCGATACCCAGGCGGACGTCGAGGCCCACGATATCCGTGGTCCGCAACGGGCCGGTGGGGTGTTTGTAGCCAAGCACCATGGCGTTGTCGATGTCCTCGGCCGAGGCCACGCCTTCTTCCACCATGCGCATCGCTTCGAGGGCGATCGCCACGCCCAGCCTCGAGGAGGCAAAGCCCGGTGCGTCGTTGACGACGACGGCGGTCTTGCCGAGCGCCTCGACCCAGCCGCGGGCGGCGCGGGCGAGCTCCTCAGAGGTGTGTTTGCCGAGCACGACCTCGATCAACGTCGACGCCGGCACCGGGTTGAAGAAGTGCAGGCCCAGGAAGTTCTGCGGCCGCTTCAGCTCGCGGGCCAGCCCGTTGACGGACAGCGAGGAGGTGTTGGAGGCGAGGTAAGCGTCGGGGGCGAGTCGCTGCTCGATCCCGCGAAGGGAGGAGACCTTCAGGTTCCAGTCCTCGGGCACCGCCTCGATGACCAGCTGGCGGTCCTTGAAGTCGTCATAGTCCGCCGTCACGGAGAGCCGGGAGACCATCTCGTCGAGGCTGGCGTCCGTGGCGCCTCGCTCGATGCTTTTGGCTGCCGCCGATTCCACCCGCTCGCGGGCGGCCTCGGCGGATTCCTCGTCGCGTTCGACCACCAGGACGTTGGCCCCGTTGATCAGGAAGGCGTGGGCAATGCCGGCGCCCATGCGGCCGCCGCCGAGAACGCCGACGAAGTCGGGGAGGTTATCGGCGGGAAGGTTCGCGGGGAGGGCGGGGCTGCTCATGTCTACTTCTTCCGGTCTGAGGTCGGTAACGGCTGCGTGGCTGGCTTAGTGGCTGAATTCTTAGCTGGATTCTTTTCTGATTTCTTTTCCAGGAAAGACTGCATCCGGTCGAATTTGGCCTGGGACTCAAAGAGGATGCCCTGGGCCAGCTGGTCGATCAGGGGGTGCGACTCGGCCGGGGCGTGGAACACGGACTTGGTGATCCGGACCGCCAGCGGATCCTGCCGGGCGATCCGGTCGGCGAGGGCGTGGGCCGCGTCCATCAGCTTCGGGGCTTCATGGATCTCGGTGATGAGGTTGACGGCGAGGGCGCGCTCGGCCCGCAGGACGACGCCGGCAAGCAGGATTTCCTTGGCCACGGCCTCCCCCACGAGCTCCTTGAGCCGCCAGCTGGCACCGGCCGCGGCCAGAATGCCCAGTCCCGTTTCCGGATTGCCGATCCGCAACTCTGGCGTGCCGACCCGGAAGTCCGCCGCGTAGGCGAGCTCGGCGCCGCCGCCCAGGCAGTAGCCGTCGAGGGCGGCGATGACCGGCAGCGGCAGCCTGGCGATCCGGACGAAGATGGCGGAGTTGATGCCCTGCAGGGCATCGTCGCGGCGGCGTTCGCGGAGCTGGCCGATGTCCGCACCGGAAGCGAAGACGCCGTCGGTGCCGGCGATGATGAGCACCTTGGGGACCTGCTCGAGGTAAGCGCAGACCAGGTGGAGTTCATCGACCATCTGCTGGTCGATGGCGTTGCGGACCTCGGGGCGGTTGAGCAGCACCACCAGCCGGTCCTCGCGCTCCTCGATCTTCAGCGTGCTGAAGTCGTCCGGGTTGAGTCCGGAACCGGTGGCCGCCACTAGACGCGCTCCAGCAGCATCGCGGTACCCTGGCCGACGCCGATGCACATCGTGGCGAGGCCGATCTCGGCGTCCTCGCGTTCCATCCGGCCGAGCAGGGTGATGGCGAGCCGGGACCCGCTGGATCCCAGCGGGTGCCCCAGGGAGATCGCGCCGCCGTCGCGGTTCACGATCTCCGGGTCCAGGCCCAGCCGCCGCATGCTGGCCAGTGACTGGGTGGCGAACGCTTCATTGAGTTCGACGGCGCCGAGGTCACCGGCGCTGAGCCCGGTTCTGGCGAGCACCTTCTGCGTGGCGGGGACGGGGCCGATGCCCATGACCTCCGGTTCGCAGCCGGCGGAGGCGCCGTCGATGATGCGGGCCCGGGGGGTGAAGCCGAAGCGCTTGATCGCGGCGTCGGAGGCGACCACGATCGCGGAAGCGCCGTCGTTGAGGGTGGAGGAGTTTCCGGCGGTGACAACCGAACCGCCGGCGACGACGGGGCGGAGCCCGGCGAGAACGTCCAGGGTGGTCCCGGCGCGGGGGCCCTCGTCGGTATCGACGACGGTCTCGCCCTTGCGGGTCCTGACGGTCACCGGGACGATCTCCCCGGCGAACCGGCCCGCAGCGATCGCGGCGAGGGAACGCTCGTGCGAGCGGACCGCGAACGCATCTGCGTCCTCGCGGGAGATGCCATCCACCCGGGCGACTTCCTCTGCCGTCTCCGGCATGGAGTAGGTCATCTTGCCGTCGCGGGAGAGACCGCCCTTCTGGAACTTAGGGTTGACGAACCGCCAGCCGATTGATGTGTCGAAGATCTGGCCCGGCTTGGCGAAGGCCGCCTGCGGCTTTTCCTGGACCCACGGGGCCCTGCTCATGGATTCGACGCCGCCGGCGATCACGATGTCCGCGGCGCCGGACCTGATCATCTGGCTGGCCATGATGATGGCACTGAGGCCCGAGGCGCACAGCCGGTTCACCGTGATCCCGGGGATGTGCAGGGGCAGTCCGGCCAGGACGGTGGCCATCCTGGCGACATTGCGGTTTTCCTCTCCGGCGCCGTTGGCGTTGCCGAGGATCACCTCCTCGATGCTCTCCGGGTCGACGCCGGCGCGGGCCACAGCCTCGCGGACCACGAGCGCTGCCAGGTCATCGGGACGGACGGCGGAAAGCGCCCCGCCGTAACGGCCGACGGGCGTGCGGGCCCCGCCCACGAGAAATGCCTGTGGTCCTGCAACTGCTGATGCCATGGGTACACCCTTCACGCGATAAACGTCTCTGTCATCGAAAGCCAAGCGGACGGTCAGCGGCGGCGGTCAGTGCCGACCGGGTAGCGCACTAATTTACCGACCGTTCGTTCTATAAAGATTACACGGCGGGGCAAGGTGGTCAACCGGACCGCCGCAGCGTTACGCGACGACGACGCCGAGGTGGCCGGCCAGCAACGGTGCCAGGAGGCCGAGCTGGTAGTCGTCGATCACGAGGCCAGCAAGGCTGCCCGGTCCGCTGATGATGCGGAAGTCCGTGCCGCGGAGGTCGAAATCCTTGAGCTTCGCGCCGGTCACGTCAAGGGTCCCTCCGGTTCAGGACAATCAACGGGGCGGTGGCGGCTAAGAGAAGGATTCCGCCCGTCAGGACCAGGACGGGTCACGCAGGTCAGGAGGCGTCGGACGGGCGGAAGGTGCTGCCGCCGTCCGTGGAGACGACGATCCCGTCAGCGGTGGCTGCCCAGATCCACGGGTTGCCGTCGACGCCCTTGACGCCCGCTACCGCCAGGACCTGGCCGTCGATGTGGCCCTTGCGGGTCCAGGTCGCGCCGGCGTCGACTGAGTAGTGGACCGTTCCGTCGGGTTCGACCCCTGCTGCTTCTGCGGGGTGGGCGAAGGCGGCGAACTGGATGACGGGTCCGGACTTCACCGGCGCCCAGGTGGCGCCGCCGTTGGTGGACCGTTGGATTCCCTCCGGCGTGGTGGCCAGGACGGTGTCGCTGTCGGGGTGGCCGGCCAGCGCTGCGGGGGCGAAGTCGGCGGTCACGGTTTTCCAGGTCTTGCCGTCCGGGCTGGTGCGCAGTGTTCCGTCGAACGCGGCGATGCCGGACTTGGTGGTGGTCAGGGCGTGGAAGTCTGATTCGCCCTGCCGGGAGAGCTGTTCCCAGGTCTTGCCGCCGTCGACGGATTTGACCAGGCCGAGCGGGTTGGGAAGATCCGAGCCTTCTCCGGGGTGGCCGGAGGCGTAGAAGACGCCGGCGTCTTTCCCGGCGGTGAAGCCCATCAGGTCATTGGTGCCGCCGATTTTGCTGGCAGGCTGCTTCGTCACGTCGAACAGTCCGTCGTGGGTGGCCAGGAGTACCTGGCTGGTGTCGCCGCTGACGGTCAGCCCGTGGATGTGGGCGCTGGGCAGGCCGCTGCCGGTCTGCTGTGTGGACGATGCGCCGGCAGGCGGTTCGGCCGCCGGTGTGCAGGCAGCCAGGGCAAGGACGAGGGCGGCGCCGCCGGCCATCAGGGCTGCGGACCGGGAGATGGTTTTGGGTGAGATGGTCATGGGGAGCTCCGGAAGATCGATGGAAAAGATGGAAAGCAGGCACCGGCACCGGCAGCGCGCCACGGGGCGACGGCCGGTGCCGGACGTTGTGCCGCTTAGAGGGTGGAGAGCAGTTTCTGCATTTCCTGGATTTCGGCTTCCTGCGCGCTCACGATGTCCTTGCTGAGTTTGACCGCGTCGGTGTTCTTGCCGGCGGCGTTCTCGGTTTTGGCCATCGTGATCGCCCCTTCGTGGTGGGCGATCATCTGCTGCAGGAAGAGCCGGGCTGCTTCGGTGCCCTGGGCGGCGTCGAGCTTCTTCATGTCCTCATCACCCATCATGCCGCCCATGCTGTGGCTGCTGTGGCCGGAGGGCATCTGTGTGGGTTCGTTCCAGCCCTGGAGCCAGCCGGTCATCATTTCGATTTCCGGTCCCTGGTCTGCCTTGATCTTGGTGGCCAAGGCCGTCACCTCGGCAGGAATGTCCTGCTTCTTCAGCATCATGTCGCTCATCTGAACTGCCTGGGCGTGGTGCGGGATCATCATTTGGGCGAACGTGACATCCGCGGCGTTGTGTTCCGTGGCCGATGCGGGGGCGCTGGTGGAGGGTGCGCTGGCGGAGGAACTGCCGTGGTCCATCGGCATCGACGTGCCGGATGATCCGGTGCCGGATCCGGAGGCGCAGCCGGCCAGGGCCAGGGCTGCGGCGACGGCGGTGGCGGAAAGGGGCAGAAGCTTCTTGTTCATGGAAATCAGGTCCTTCAAAACATCAGTGGGCGCGCGTGGCGCTGTGGAGTGGTGTGCATCAGCGGATGCGGGCTTGATGGCCCCGGTAAAGGGCTCAATAAGGGAGGTGCGCGCCGGAGATCGTTGTTCCGGAGCGGGGGTGCCTGGTTTACGTCCTGCTGATGGACAGCTCACCCGGCGAAGGACTGCCGGGAAGATACGAATAGGAACGGAGCACGGCTCCTGGGGCCCCGGCGTTGGAGATGACACTGAAGACCACTGTGCCTGGCAACGGCGCGGACAGCGATCCGGTTTTCGCCGACGGGGTGCAGGACACCGCCATGGAGTTCATGCCCGTGCAGTTATCGGAGCATGAGCACTGCTCCATGGAGACACTGGCCGCTTCGTGCCCGCCCGACGAGTGGGCCGAGGAAGTGTCGACTGGTCCGTGGGCTGTGTGTCCATGGGCCGTTGTGGATTCCGCATGGACTTTTGCAGTCCCGACCGCGGCGGTGAGGGCGGCAGGGGAGTGCATGCTGTGGCTGCCCGTCATGACGTGCATGCCCAGGATTCCGGCGAGGACGGCCAGGAGGCCGGCCAGCAGGCCCGCGCGGTGGAGGATCGCCGACGCGGCGTTCGGGTGGGATGCTCTCATGACGATCCTCCTTCCGTTCGGGCTGTTTTCTAGGCTACCGGCTGTGGCCGCCGGTGTTCCCGGCGGTTCAGCGCCTTCTGGGTCAACGAACCTCGGCTGGGTTCAGTTTCACCCGGCGCAGCAGCTGCGCGTTCAGGGCAACCACGATTGTCGAGGCGGACATCAGGACCGCTCCGGCGGCTGGGGAGAGCACGACGCCGGCGAAGGCAAGGACTCCGGCGGCCAGCGGGACAGAAATGATGTTGTAGCCGGTGGCCCAGACCAGGTTCTGCCACATCTTCCGGTAACTCGCCCGGGACAGGTCCACCATCGACAGCACCGCCCGGGGGTCGTTGCCGGCCAAGACCACCCCGGCTGATTCCACGGCCACGTCGGTGCCGGCGCCGATGGCGATGCCGACCTCGGCCCTGGCCAGGGCCGGGGAGTCGTTGACGCCGTCCCCGACCATCGCCACCTTCAGGCCGCGGGCCTGCAGCTCGGCGACCTTCTTGTCCTTGTCCGCGGGCAAGACCTCGGCGAAGACTTCGTCGATGTTCAGCTCGGCTGCGACCGCCTGTGCGACCTGATGGGCATCGCCGGTGATCATCGCGACCTTGATACCCCTGTTCTGCAAGGCAGCCACGGCCTGCCGTGACTCGTCGCGGATAGCGTCTTCCAGGCTGACGGCTCCCAAAATCCGGTTGTCCTCGACGATGTGGAGCACGGCCGCCCCACGGTCCATCCAGGCCCGGGTGGACGCTGCCAGGGTTTCGGGCTCGGCGATTCCGAGTTCTCGCAGGAGCGCGGGCCCGCCCACCTGGGCGGTCCTGCCGTCCACGCTGGCGCGGACACCCCGGCCCGTCATTGATGTGAAGCCCACGGCCTGCGGAATCGCCAGGTCCTGTTGGCGGGCGGCGCGGACGATGGCGCGCGCGACGGGGTGTTCGCTGTCGGATTCGACGGCGGCGGCGAGAGCGAGCAGTTCCTCGCGGCTGACGCCGTCAACGCCGGCCGCGTCCTTGAGTTCCGGTTCGCCCTTGGTCAGCGTTCCGGTCTTGTCAAACAGGACGACGTCGATGGTCCGCATGCGCTCCAGGGCCATCCGGTTCTTGATCAGCACCCCGGCCCGGGCCGCCTGCTCGGTGGAAATGGCGATGACCAGCGGGATGGCCAGGCCCAGGGCGTGCGGGCAGGCGATGACCAGCACCGTCACGGTGCGGGTGACTGCGTCGGGGACGCTGCCCAGCAACGTCCACGCGATGAAGGTGATGACACCGGCAGCCGTGGCGAAGTAGAACAGGAACGCTGCAGCCCGGTCGGCCAGAGCCTGGGCCTTGGAGGAGGACGCCTGAGCTTCTGCGACGAGGCGCTGGATCCCGGCCAGGGCGGTGTCGTCTCCGACGGCGGTGACCCGGACCCTGACCGTATTGTCCGTGGCCACCGTTCCCGCAACGACAGGGTCGCCGGCTGAGCGGGGCACGGTCTTGGACTCACCGGTGATCATCGATTCATCGAACTCGGCCTGGCCGTCGATCACGGTGCCGTCTGCCGGCATCCGGGCTCCGGAACGGACCAGGACGGTATCGCCGGCCCTGAGTTCGGAGACGCTGACGGTTTCGGTGCCGGTGTCGGTGATGCGTTCGGCCTCGTCGGGCAGCAGCGCTGCCAGTGCGTCCAGGGCGCCCTGGGCTGAGCCGAGGGCGCGCATTTCGATCCAGTGGCCCAGCAGCATGATGGCAACCAGCAGGGCCAGTTCCCACCAGAAGTCCAGGTCGAAACCGCCGATGCCGAGGCTGGTGGCCCACGAGGCGACGAAGGCGACGGTGATGGCCATGCCGATCAGCAGCATCATGCCCGGTTGCCGGGATTTGATCTCGTGCAGGCCGCCCTTGAGGAACGGCTGGCCGCCGTAGAGGAAGATCACGGTGCCCAGGACGGGCGGGATCCAGGTCGAACCGGGGAAGTCGGGTGGCATGTAGCCGAGCAGGTGCCCGAACATCGGGCTGAAGTACACCACCGGCACCGACAGGACGAGGGTCAGCCAGAACCTGTCCTTGAACATTGCGGTGCTGTGCCCGGCGTGCTGGCCGTGGCTGTGCACTACGTGATCATCATCAGGGCCATGGGCTTCGTGGTGGTTGTGGTGGTCCAGGGCGGGCGCCAGTGCCGTTTTGCCAGCCGAAGGCCGAGACGCAGTGTCATCGTTCGGGCCGGCAGGATCGGGGTGGTGGCCGTGGTGGTTTGTGTGGTCTTCCATGTTTCCTTCTCGAGAGCAGGCCGGCCTGCGGACGATCGGTCCGGAGGCGGGCGGACCTAATTAGGCCGTGACCGGGCTGTAACCGGCGGTGATGACAGCTTCACGGACCGCCGAATCAGCAGCAGGCCCGGAAACGACCAGGCGCGATTGGCCGCCCGGACGAGTTCGACGGAGACGGCATCCACACCGTCCACGGCGGCGACTGCTTTTTCAACGGTTACCACGCAGTGTCCGCAGGTGAGCCCTTCAACGGCGTACTCGGCGCCAACCGTTTCGGTCTTTGAGTCTTCAGGGGCCATGGTTGAGCAGCAACTGCAACCCGATCCGGAGGACGTCAGCGGCAATTCCTTCCGGGATTCTGTTTCACACATGTCAGTTCCATTCCTTGAAGAAGGTGCGATGGGCGCTGGGGTTGAACGGCTGTGATGGCGGTGCTTCACACCGCCGGGACATACCACTTCACTGACAACGTCATTAATATACCCCCAGGGGGTATACGTTGGGAAGGGCGGCCGCCAAATAAATAAGCGCCTGCGCGGCCGGGGAAACTTTGTTGCCCAGCGCGAAAGACTTCGGCCCACCTCGAGCGCGGACCATCCTTGAGTGCAACCGGAAACACAAGGAGATTCCAATGAACCAACCAGGGGACCCAAACATCCAGGCAGCAGTCCGGACTGCGGGCCTGCTCGCAGCCCTCACCCATATCGGCAATGTCTGCTTCCACGGGATCGCCACCAACATCACTGGCCCATCCCCGAAGATCGACGGAAACTGATCAGGGTTAATCCGGAAAGCGCGCACCGCGGTCTCCGCGATCAACTGGCCAGACGAAGTCCGGCCCGCAGCACAAAGATTCACCGCAGCAGCCGGTGAGCTGGCCGATGCGCTCGACCAGCGCCACCACCGACCCAGCAAAAGAACTTCACGTGGCGTATCACGCTCTCAGCGACGCGGGTTGAAATCACCTCGCCAGGGCCGCCGGCGTCCCGCAGTAAGAGCCGTGCGAAGGCGGCTTCGCTGGGGAACCTGTCGATGTTTTCTCCTGCGGTGATGACCAGTTGGGCTGCGCTGACCGGTCCGACTTGGGGCAGTGCCAGGACCGTGGGCGCGACGGCATACAAAAGCCGGTTCAGGTGTTTGTCAGCATCGTTGATCTGCTCGGTGAGGTCGTATATTCGTCGGCCTAGTTCCCGTAGGGCGTACTTGGCCGGCTTGCTCTGGCTCATAGATCCGTTCCTGAAGGCGTTGATGAGCCGAAGCCGGCCGCCCAGTCAAAGTCGCGCAGGCCGCTCCGGGCCGCGGTGAAAACCGGGGCGTAAAGCTCGGACAGGATGCAGTCCCGGAAGGTGGCACCGGGCAGCTGGGCCTCGTTGAAGGAGGCGCCGGCGAACCCGCACTCGGCGAAGTCCGTGCCGCACAGTTCCAGCCCGCCGGCGATTGCGCGACTGTACCGGACGCCGTCGTACCGCTCTCCCGCTGGAAATCCGGCGTTGGGTCCTCCCGCAGTTCGTCAAGGCGGACGGGCACCAGCCGCGGCGCCGTGACCTTGGCGGTCCTGGCGGCCCGGAAAACTGCCGCCATCAGAGTGACTCGGCCTTGACCGCGATTTCCGCCAGGTCCTTGGCGAGGGCCTTGCGGGTGATCCGCAGGCCGATGGGCCCGAAAACGGCCATCAAAACCTTGCTGAGCCGCGTCGGCTTGAGTACTTCGGCACCGAACGTCAGGGTAACGTCCGTCCCGCCGTCGCGCTCGGCCAGCGCGATGCGGGTGGTGTAGTCGGCCCCGCCCTGCAACGCCTTAACGGTGGTGCTGGCGGTCGTTCCGCCGCCGCGCCGAGAGGGAGGCTGGCTTTGGGCGACCCACATTTCCACGGTTTCCGCGCGCCCCATCATGGTCCGGGTTTCCTTCCAGCGGGTCCCCTCCGCGTAGGGTCCCTCGGTGAGCATCTGGATGGAGTCAATGCCGGACAGCGTTGCGGCTGATCCGGGGATGTCCGAAATGACCGCCCAGACCTTGTCCGCCGGGGCATTGATGTGCTGGGTAAGACTGGTTTTGTGGTCCATGGCTTCGAGCCTAGCCCGATGCGGAGGAAAAATTCACCCTTTCCCAAGGCCCCGCCGGCCTGCCGGCGGCTGCCGCGCACCCCCGGTACCGGGCAGGGCTGCCGGCGGATCTCCGGAGAGACCCTTGAATTAGTAAGCATGCTTTGTGTTAGGGTGGAACCTCGTTGAATTTCAACCGGAAACGAAAGGTGGCCTACAGCATGGGTATCGGAGACAAGATTCAGAACCAGGCGGAGCACCTCGGCGGCAAGGCCAAGGAAGCTGCGGGTGAGGCCACGGATAACGACCAGCTGCGGGCCGAGGGCCAGAAGGACCAGGTTGTTGCCGACGCGAAGAAGGTCGGCGAGAACGCCAAGGACGCCTTCAAGAAGGATTGATCGTTGCAGAACGGCGGCGCCGGACTTTCCTTTGGGGGAAGGCCGGCGCCGCTTTTGCGCCGCTTCCGTAGCGGCGGAAGGCGGGCACCCCCGGAGGAGTGCCCGCCTTTCGCCTGACCAGGGCCAGCTAGTTGAAGAGCTCGCTCTTGGGTTCGTTGTTCTTGACCTTCTGCCAGCCAAGCCACAGCACGAGCGCGAAGAACGGGATCGTCGCCAGGGTCCACAGGCCGAGGTGGAACACCTCGCCGGTCTTGCTGGTCATGGTGTCGAAGCCGATCAGCACGGCGATGGCCAGGAGCGCGATCAGGCCCACCCAACTGGTCCAGGGTCCGCCGGGCGCGGGCAGGGATGAAACCTTGCCCTTGGTCTTCCGCAACGCGATCTGGCTGGCGAAGATGGCACCCCACGTGAAGATCACGCCGATCGACGCGGAGTTCAGCGCGAGGTCGAAGGCGTGCGAGCCGCCGAGCCAGATGTTGAGCAGGATGCCTACGAAGTAGACGCCGCCGATGGCCAGGATGGCGGCGTACGGCACATGGCTCTTGGACATCCTGGTCAGCCACGTCGGAGCATGTCCATTGTTGGCCATGGTGCGGAAGATCCGGCCGATCGAGTACAGGCCCGAGTTGCAGGAGGACAGCGCAGCGGTGATGACGATCATGTTCATGACGTCGCCCATCCAGCCGAGGCCCATCTGGCCGAACACGGTGACGAACGGCGAGGTGCCGGCCACGTACTGGTCCGAGGGCAGCAGCATGGCCAGGAGGGTCACGGAACCGACGTAGAACACCACGATGCGGAAGACGACGGCGCGGATGGCTTTGGGCACTTCCTTGGCCGGGTCCTGCATTTCGCCGGCGGTAATGCCGACGAGCTCAATTCCGTTATAGGCGAAGATCACGGCGTTCAGGACCAGGATCATGACCAGCGCACCCTTGGGGAACATCCCGCCTTCGGCTGCGAAGAGGTTGTTGACCGAGGCGTTGCCGTCGCCCACCTGGGCGTTGGTGACCACCATGAAGGTGCCCACGGCCAGGAAGATCACGATGGCGCCGACCTTGAGGCAGGACGCCCAGAATTCGAATTCACCGAACGCCTTGACGCTCAGGAGGTTTACGCCCACGAGCAGCAGCAGTGCTGCGATGGCGGTCAGTTCGACCGGCACGTTGGGGAAGAAGAACTGGAAGTACAGTCCGATCGCGATGAGCTCGGCGATGCCAGTCATGGCCCAGTTGATGAAGTACATCCAGCCGGACACATATGCGCCCTTCTTGCCGAACATTTCGCCGGCATAACTGACGAACGAGCCCGATGTCTGGCGGTACATGATGAGCTCGCCCAGGGCGCGCATCAGCAGGTAGGCGATGACGCCGGCAATAGCGTAGGAGAAGATCAGCGCGGGACCGGTGGAGGCCAGACGTCCGCCGGCACCCATGAAGAGGCCGACGCCGATGGCGCCGCCCATGGCAATCATGGTGACCTGGCGGCCGCTCAGGGACTTTTTGTAGCCCTCGGCGCTGAGGGTCGAGTCGACGACGGCGGATTGCGCCGGCGCGCTCTTAAGTTCTGTGGGGGTAAGTGATGGCACAGGTGTTCCTTGTAGGTCGGAGTATGGCCGGGACTGGACCGGGAGCCGGGTACACAAAATTCGGTGGATCATCCGCGAGGGACAAGAACGTGTACCGAACCTGACAAAGGGTCGAAGCTTCGCGCGGCATATCCATCGTACAAGCTCCCCCGGCCTGACGTGACGCGGACAACACCAATCGGGACCCAAGACTAATTAACGAAGGCGTTCGTGCAGTTGGGCAGAATAATGTTCTGCTCAACGCGGCCGGGTGCGCCCTGGCCGGGCAGCGGTTCGCCTACCGCTCTGAAAGGCCGTGTCCGGTCCGGTAAGGTTCAGGTCCGGAAGCGGCTCAAGCTCTGAGCGCGACGGCCTTCCTGCGCCGGGCCTTCGCCAGCCGGGTACCGATCAGCCCCTGCCGGGGGCTGAACAGATAGACGACGGCGAACGCGGCCCCCTGGGTCAGCACCACCATCGCCCCGGACGCGGTGTCCAGGTAGTAACTGAGGTAGATGCCGGCGACGGAGCACAACGCGGAAATGACCGGAGCGATCACCAGCATTCGGGAGAAACGGTCCGTCAGCAGGTAGGCCGTAGCGCCGGGGATGATCAGCATGGCAACGACCAGCACCACACCCACGGTCTGCAGGGCCACCACCGAGGTCAGCGCCAGAAGACCCAGCAGCAGCGCTCCGAGCCGCTTGGGGGACAGGCCGATCGCATGCGCATGCGTGGGGTCGAAAGCGTACAGCGTGAGATCGCGGCGCTTGAGAATCAGAATGGCAAAGGCGACCACCCCCAGCACGAGCACCTGGATAAGGTCCGGGACGCTGACGCCCAGAAGGTTGCCGAAGATGATGTGGTTGAGGTCTGTCTGGCTGGGTGTGACGGAGATGAGCACCAGGCCCAGGGCGAACAGCGACGTGAACACGATCCCGATCGCCGCGTCCTCCTTCACCCGGCTGGTGTTGCGGACTACCCCGATCAGGGTCACGGCAAGCAGCGCGAACACCAGCGCCCCCAGGGCGAAGGGGGCGCCCACGATGTAGGCCAGCACCACCCCCGGCAGCACGGCGTGGGAGACTGCGTCACCCATCAGCGACCAGCCAATCAGCACCAGCCAGCAGCTCAGCACGGCGCACACGATGGCCGCGAGCGCCGTGGTGGTGATGGCGCGGACCATGAAGTCATAGCCCAGCGGTTCCAGCAGGATGCCGAAGAGGTCCATGGCTCAGCTCCTGCCTGGTTGTTTCGAGAAGTCGAGGTTCGAAAGGTTTGGAAGGTCGCGGTTCGGAAGGTCGCGGTTCGGAAGGTCGCGGTTGAGGACGTCGAGGCCGAAGGCCATGGCCAGATGCTCCGGCTGCAGGACCACTTCGGGCGGGCCGTGCATCAGGACCTTGCGCATCAGGAGCACGGCCTCGTCGCAGAGCTGCGGAAGGGCGTGCAGGTCATGGGTTGAGATGAGGATGGTGCAGCCGTCCGCGGCCAACTCCTTCAGCAGGCGGGTGACGGTTGCCTCGGAGCGCTTGTCGACGCCGGCGAACGGCTCGTCCAGGAGCATCATCGTGGCTCCCTGGGCGATTCCCCGGGCCACGAAGGCACGTTTCTTCTGACCGCCGGAAAGCTGGCCGATCTGCCGGTTTGCGAATTCCGACAGTTCCACCCGGTCCAGGGCCAGGTCAACGGCGTCGCGGTCGGCGTGGGAAGGACGCCGGGTGAAGCCCTGGTGCCCGTAGCGGCCCATCATCACGACGTCGCGGACGGACAGCGGAAACTGCCAGTCCACATCTTCGCTTTGCGGGACGTAGCCGATCCCGCCTTCCCTGCGCGCCCTGGATGGCGGTGCGCCGTTGATCAGCACCCTGCCGGCGTCGGGCTTGATCATCCCCATGATCGCCTTGAACAGCGTGGATTTACCCGAGCCGTTCATGCCCACCAAGCCGCAGATCCGCCCGGCTTCCAGGGACAGCGACGCGGCGTCGAGCGCCAGGACCTCGCCGTAATGGACGGTGACGTTTTCCACCAGAATGGCCGGATGGCTCATGATGCCGCTCCCGTCAGCCCTTCGGTGATGACTTTCGAGTCGTGCCGGATGAGATCCAGGTACGTGGGGACGGGCCCGTCCGCCTCGGAGAGCGAATCCACGTAGAGCACCCCGCCGAACGCCGACCCCGTGGCACCCACTACCTGGCGCATCGGGGCGTCGGAGACCGTGGACTCGCAGAAAACGGCCGGGACCTTGTTGGCCTTCACGAATTCGATGGCCCTGGCGATCTGCTGCGGGGTGGCCTGCTGTTCGGCGTTGACGGCCCAGATGTAGACCTCCCGGAGGCCGGCATCGCGCGCCAGGTAGGAGAAGGCACCCTCGCACGTCACCAGCGCCCGCTGCGCCTCGGGGACGGTCGCGAGCTTCTGGACCATTTCGTCCTTCACGGACTGCAGCTTGGCCTTGTAGGCCGCGCCGTTCGCCTCGAAGACTGCCGCGTTGTCCGGGTCCAGCTTCGAGAACGCCTTCACCATGTTGTCCACGTAGAGCTGGACGTTGACCGGCGACATCCACGCGTGCGGGTTCGGCTTGCCCTGATAGGAATCTTCGCTGATGGACAGCACATCCACGCCTTCGCTCACCACGGCGTGCGGAACGTCCAGGCCCTCGACGAACTGGGAAAACCACGCCTCAAGGTTCAGGCCGTTGTCCAGGATCAGGTCCGCCTTGGACGCCTTGCGGATGTCCCCGGGGGTGGGCTCGTAGCCGTGGATTTCAGCCCCGGCCTTAGTGATGGATTCGACCTGGAGCTTGTCCCCCGCCACGTTCTGCGCCACGTCAGCCAGCACCGTGAACGTGGTCAGCACCACGGGCTTCCCGCCCGCGGATCCCTGCCCCGCAGAACCCTGCCCTGGGGCAGCACCCCCGCACGCGGCCAGGGACAGGCAGAGAAGAACGGCGACGACCGCGGCTCCGGCGGCGCGGATGTTACGGGTTCGGCGGACTACTTTGGCGCACCGAAACATAAATTTAGGCATACCGAATATTCTACTTGGTCCCGTCACCCTGCCGCGACGCTAGGCTGGTGGCATGGGCACAGCTCTCCGCACACCTCCCGCTCCCCGGCCGGAGCTTTACCGCTTCTCCCGGCTCGATCTCACCACCGCCGGGCTCTACGTTGCCGTGGCCGCATTCTTTACCGTGGCCAGCGGGTTGCTGGCGCCGCTGATGCTGCAGATTTCGCGCAACCCGGCCGTGGCGTCCTATGCGGTCAACCTGCTCTTTTACGGAACCATCGGCGTCCTGGCAGTGGCGGCGGCCCGGAAAATCGCCGTGCGCGACCTCCGCGTCCTGGCTACGAGACCGTGGTTTACGCTCCTCATGGTCCCGCTGGCTGTCGTGGTCATGATGATCCTCACCGCGATCCTCGTTGCCGTCAGCGGTCCCGTCCAGACCTCCGCGAACCAGGCAGGACTGCAGGCCCTCATGCAGCAGGTTCCGGCCTGGCTGATGGTCCCCCTGCTGGTGGTCGTCGGCCCCTTCGTGGAGGAGTACATCTTCCGCCACCTGCTGATCGGCAAGCTCAGCCGGCGGGTCAACATCTGGATCTGTTGCACCCTGTCTGTGGTGCTGTTTGCGGCCCTCCACATCGTCGGCCAGGAAGACCTGACCCTGCCGGTGCTGATGCCCTACCTCGCCATGGGCGCCGTGCTGGTGTTCGTCTATGTCTGGACCGGCAAGAACGTGATGTTCTCGTACTTCGTCCACGCCTCGAAGAACCTGCTGGCCGTCATCTTCATCTATGCCATCCCGCCCGAAGTCCTGGAGCAGCTGCAGCGCATCCAGGGCTAGCGCCGCAGCCACGGGGCCCGCCGTCGAGATGGCAGGTCGCAGCATCAGCCCCCGAGGGTCTTCCGGCGGAGGGCGCGGCGTCGTAGTTTCTTTCCATGACACTCAACATCCAGATCGCCGTCGACTGCAGGAACCCGCATGAGCTTGCCGACTGGTGGGCCGAAACCCTGGACTGGGCCGTGGAGCCGCAGGATGAGGCCTTCATCCGCTCCATGATCGACCAGGGCTTCGCCACGGCGGCGGACACCCTGCGGCACAAGGGCAAACTCGTGTGGGGCGCCGGCGCAGCCATCCGCCCGCCCGAAGAACTCGACGCCAAGCCGCCCAGCCGCCGCATTCTCTTCCAGACCGTCCCGGAAGAAAAAACCATCAAGAACCGGATTCATTGGGACGTGAACCTCGCGGGCGCAGACAAGGACGCCGCGCGCGCCGCGCTTGAAGTGCGCGGCGCCAGGTTCCTCTGGACCGCCAGCCAGGGACCGCACTCGTGGCACACAATGGCGGACCCGGAAGGCAACGAGTTCTGCATCAGCTGACGCGATTACTAGACTCGGACCGTGAGCAACGAAATCCCCGCCAAGGTATCCGACGTCTTTGACCCCACCCGGTGGCGCACCGTGTCCGGTTTCGACGACTTCCAGGACATGACGTACCACCGGCAGGTGGAGCGCTCCGAGGACGGCACCGTGGTCCGGGACCTGCCCACTGTCCGCGTCGCCTTCAACCGGCCCGAGGTCCGGAATGCGTTCCGCCCCGGCACGGTGGATGAGCTGTACCGCGCCATGGACCACGCCCGGATGACCCCCGACGTGGCCACGGTGCTGCTGACCGGCAACGGGCCCTCGGCCAAGGACGGCGGCCACTCGTTCTGCTCCGGCGGGGACCAGCGGATCCGCGGCCGCGACGGGTACCGCTACGCCGAGGGTGAGACCCCGGAGACCATTGATCCGGCGCGTGCCGGCCGGCTGCACATCCTTGAGGTCCAGCGGCTCATGCGCACCATGCCGAAGGTGGTCATCGCCGTCGTAAACGGCTGGGCGGCCGGCGGCGGGCACTCGCTACACGTCGTCTCCGACCTCACCATCGCCTCCCGCCAGCACGGCAAGTTCAAGCAGACGGATGCCACGGTAGGCAGTTTCGACGCCGGCTACGGCTCCGCGCTGCTGGCCCGCCAGATCGGCCAGAAAGCCGCCCGGGAGATCTTCTTCCTGGCCCGCGAGTACTCGGCCGAGGACATGGTCCGGATGGGCGCCGTCAACGAGGCGGTGGACCACTCCCGACTGGAGGAGGTGGCGCTGGAATACGCGGCCGACATCGCACGGCAGTCCCCGCAGGCTCTCCGGATGCTGAAGTTCGCCTTCAACCTCGCCGACGACGGCCTGGCGGGCCAGCAGGTCTTCGCCGGCGAGGCCACCCGGCTGGCCTACATGACGGACGAGGCGGTGGAGGGCAAGGAAGCCTTCCTCGAGAAGCGCGATCCCGACTGGTCCCAGTTCCCGTACTACTTCTAAGGCGCCCCTGTGACTTCCCCAGCTGGAAAAATTGAACCTGCCCTGGCGGCGCTGGCCGCTGCCCTCCGCGGCGAGGGTCCCGCCGTCGAACTGTCCGCAGGTCCGGACGGCACCCCTGTCGTTGCACGGGTCGAAACCCCGGGTTTCGAGGATGCCGCCGTCGTCGTGCGGACCTCCGGCTCCACCGGCACGCCCAAGGCGACGGTGCTGACTGTCGATGCGCTGGCGGCCTCCTCGATGGCGACCGCGCTGGCGCTCAAGGGCGAGGGCCAGTGGCTGCTGGCGTTGCCGGTGCAGTACGTGGCCGGCCTGCAGGTGCTGGTCCGCTCGCTCTTCGCCGGAACCCGGCCATGGGTCCTGGACCTCAGCGGCGGCTTCACCCCGGAGGCCTTCACCGCCGCCGCGCTCGAACTGACGGACAAGATCCGGTTCACCTCGCTCGTTCCCACCCAGCTGCAGCGGCTGCTGGACTCACCCTCGGCCGACACCCTCGCGGTGCTGCGCCGTTTCAACGCGGTGCTGGTCGGCGGCGCCCCGGCCGCCCCGGAGCTGCTCGCCTCGGCGCGCGAGGCCGGCGTCCGGGTCGTGACCACCTACGGCTCCGCCGAGACCTGCGGGGGGTGTGTTTACGACGGCGTCCCGCTGGACGGCGTCGAGGTCCGGCTGGCCGACGACGGACGCATCCTGCTCGGCGGCGCCACCGTGGCCGCCGGTTATGTGGACGCCCCGGAACTCACCGCGGAGGCGTTCGCGGAGGACGACGGGGTCCGCTGGTACCGCACCAGCGACCTTGGCGAACTGGCGAGTGATGGCAGCCTGGCGGTTTTGGGCCGGGCCGACGACGTCGTCATCACCGGCGGCGTGAAGGTGTCCGCCGCGCACGTGCAGGCGGAGCTGGAGAAGCTCGACGGCGTGCTGGCCGCCTTCGTGGCCGGCGTTCCCTCCGCCGAGTGGGGCCAGTCCCTTGCCGCCTATGTGGCACTGGCCGACAGCTCCCCGGAGAGTATTGCGGGCTTCACCGCGGGCGCTGCCTGGGCACCGCGGCTGGGTAACCTGGCTCCGAAAACCGTGCTGGCCGCCGGCGAACTTTTGATGCTGCCCAACGGGAAACCCGACCGGCTGGGCATGACGGTTCGGCTCACCGAGCTGCATCAGGGAAAATAGATGGGCCGGGCACTTCCGGCGTCGCCGAACCAACACGAGGTACTGAACGTGGCCACAGCCGCTCAATGGATCCAAGGCGCCCGTCTGCGCACCCTGCCCGCCGCGATCGCGCCCGTCCTGATCGGCACTGCCGCCGCGTTCGAGATGGGCGCCTTCCGCCCGCTCAACGCCGTGCTGGCCGCGCTCGTGGCCCTGCTGCTCCAGATCGGCGTGAACTACGCCAACGACTACTCGGACGGCATCCGTGGCACCGACGAGGACCGGGTAGGCCCGATGCGGCTGGTCGGCTCCGGCGCGGCCAAGCCCGAACAGGTCAAGTACGCGGCGTTCGCTGCGTTCGGTCTCGCCATGTTGTTCGGTCTCGCGCTGGTGGTCATGACGCAGACCTGGTGGCTGATCCTCGTGGGCCTCGGCTGCGTCCTCGCGGCCTGGGGCTACACGGGCGGCAGGAACCCCTACGGCTACCTCGGCCTGGGCGATGTGTTCGTGTTCGTCTTCTTCGGACTCGTGGCCACGCTCGGCACCACCTACACGCAGGCCGGCCAACTGAGCCTCGCGGCCATCATCGGTGCCATCGGCACGGGCCTGATTGCCTGCGCCCTGCTGATGGCCAACAACGTCCGCGACATCCCCACCGACCGGAAGGCCGGGAAGAAGACCCTGGCGGTGCGGCTCGGGGACAAGCATGCCCGGGAAAGCTACGTGCTGATGCTCGCCGTCGCCATCCTGCTGGTGATTGTGCTGGCGCCGGGACGGCCCTGGATGCTCATTGTGCTGCTGCTGATTCCGGCCAGCCTGATGCCATCCTGGCTGATGATCTCCGGCCGGCGGCGCAAGAGCCTGATCCCGGTGCTCAAGCAGACCGGGCTGATCAACCTCGGCTACGCGGTGCTGTTCTCGCTGGGACTGGTGCTGAGCCGCGGGTTCTGATCGCGGGTCTGGCCGCGGTCCCGGGATTCTTGGGGGGGTGGTCGCGTTCCGGGGTCCGCGCGCCCTGCAAGCCGGTTTCTAGGAATCCTTGGGACGGTTGTCCGGGTCAACGGTGATGTCCGGATGCGCGTCGACGAGGCGGTCCTCGGCGTCGGCGTCGGCGGCTTCACCGGCGGAACGCAGCGGCTTGGCCTTGCCCGAGAACCTCCTATGCAGCGTTGCGGCCGCCGCATCGCGTTGCTTCTGAAAGAAGAGGTAGCTGATGGCGAACGCCATCATGCCGGCGCAGAGGACGGCGAGCAGCCAGCCCAACTGCAGGTAAACGAACAGCGCGAACAATGGCACGAACAGTGCGAGCCGGATCAGGGAGTATTTCAGGAAAGCCACATTCCAAGTTTAGCCGCCGCCGGCCGGCCCACCCGGACGGGCTTCCCTTGGCCCCCTCGCGCTGCGGCGCTGCCTCGCGCAGCAGGAACACCGGGCGACGCCGGAGACTCACCCGGACGCTAGACTGATTACATGCTCCGTGTAGTGGTCACCGTCGCCGTTCTCGTCGTATTTGTCTACGGACTCGTCGACGTGATCCGCACTGACCCACGCCAGACCAAGGGCATTTCGAAGCCGGCCTGGATTGTGGTGCAGATCGTCCTTCCGGTGATCGGCGCCGTCCTGTGGTTCCTCATCGGGCGCCCCCGCGGCACCGGCCCCACCCCTGCGCGCTACAGCCACCCCGTCGCGCCTGACGACGACCCGGACTTCCTGCGCAACCTTGAACTCCGCCGCCGCAAACAGGCTGAAGCGGACCGGCTCAAGAAGCTCAAGGAAGAACTGGACGCCAAAGATCGCAAGCTCGGCGACGGCGGCCCTGCCGAGAGCCGCGACTCCGAATCAGGCGACGCTCACGGCTCCGGCGACGCCGGTACGCAGGGCACCGACGAGGTCAAGTAAGCCGTTCCTGGCTCTCCCTGCCTGCGTTCCCCACCGCCCACGGACTTCCCAGCGCCTCGGGTTTCTCGCCCGCTTGCCACATCCGGCCGCAATACGAGGCCTATAGCGGCCACTTTCGGCGAATCGCCGGAGTGGGCGGGCCGGTGGAGGTCCTGCGGTAGCTCGCAGGGTTCGACGTCGCCGGGTTCGACTCTGCCTCCGCCACGCTCCTCGCCCGTTTGCCACATCCGGCCGGACTGCGAGGCCTATAGCCGGCCACTTTCGGCGAATCGCCGGAGCCCGTCCGGGCCGCCACTGTGCCTCTCACGAGACTCACTCCTCCCCCACACCCTGCCCGCTTTGGGGATAACCGCTGAGGGCCCTCGATCCAACCGCACAATGCTCTTATGCGCAGCCCCAGCGAGCTTCCCCGGCACCTCGTAAGCGGACCATTCACCGTGGCCCAGGCTGGCGCTGCCGGGCTGAGTCGGCGTCGGACTCGCGCCGCGGACTGGTCATCCCGTGTCACGGCGTACGGGCCGCTGCTGCCGCCGGCGAGTGGCCTGCACTTCTCCGCTGCGGACGTGGTTCGATCTGACCGGCATCCTGAGCCTCGATGAAGCGGTGGTTGCCGGAGACTTCCTGCTGCGCCGGAGAAACCCGTTCATCACCATCGGGGAGCTGAATGCGTACCTCGATGGCAAGCGGGGACGCCCGGGCTAATCGGCGGGCTATGCGGGCCCGGGCCCTGGTCCGGGCTAATACCGACTCGCCCAAGGAGACGGAACTCCGGCTCCTCCTGCTCCGCCATGGACTGCCCGAACCAGGCATCAACATCCCGATCTTCAACCAGTACGGCGGCTGGATCCAGGATCCGGATCTTTCCTACGAGATCGAGAAAGTGGCGATCCAATACGACGGTGGCCACCATGCAACGCCGGCCCAGCGGCGCAGCGACATTTTCCGCGATGAGAGCGCCAGAGACGCCAGCTGGCGGGTCGTGGTCCTGACTCAATGGGATCTGACTCCGTTAGCGCCGGGGAAGGAGCCCAGTGCTGTGACGCGGGTCAGGGCGGCGCTGAGGGAGTCGGGTGGACTCCTCCCGCCTAAGCAAGGATCCGAAGCAACTCCCCCACGCCCCGCCGATGTGACGCAAATGGCCGCTAAGCAGAGCGCTTAGCGGCCATTCGTGGCAAATCACGGACCGGATGCAGCCCCCGGGCGACAAATCCGAAGCAACTCCCCTACCCCCCGCCCAAGTGACGCCAATGGCCGCTAAGCAGAGCGCTTAGCGGCCATTCGTGGCAAATCGCGGACCGGATGCAGCCCGAACGCCTGGCGGCCGCCCGGCCCGCGGGCACATCGCCCGCCTAGCCGTCTACAGCCCCGAGTAGGAGTGCAGGCCGTTGAAGAACTGGTTCACGATGGTGAAGTTGAAGACCACGCAGAGGTAGCCGACGATCGAGAGCCAGGCCGCGCGGGTTCCGGTCCAGCCGCGGGTGGCACGGGCGTGCAGGTAGCCGGCGTAGACCACCCAGATCACGAAGGTCCAGACTTCCTTGGTGTCCCAGCCCCAGAACCGTCCCCAGGCCTTCTCGGCCCAGATGGCCCCGAACATGAGCGTGAAGGTCCAGCCGACGAAGGCGATGGCGTTGATCCGGTAGGACAGGTTCTCGAGGCTGAGCGCAGACGGCACCAGGCGCATGAAGCCCAGCTTGTCCGCGCCGCCGGCAGCCACGGTCTTCTGCCGGTGGGCCTGGACCAGCTGCAGTGCGGACATCGCAAAGGTCAGGGTGAAGAGGGCAGACGAGATCACCGCGATGGAGACATGGATGATGAGCCAGTAGCTCTGCAAGGCGGGAACGAGGTGGCCCACGGGCGTCCAGTAGGCCACAGCGGCCGCGACGAGCATGATGACGGCCAGGCCGATCACGAAGGTGCCCAGGAAGCGGAGGTCGCGACGGATCAGGACCAGCAGGAAGATGGCCACGGCCACGAAGGCGCCAGTCGTGAGGAACTCGTACATGTTGCCCCACGGCACCCGCCCCGCACCGATCGCGCGGGTGATGACGCCGGCCGCATGGATCGCAGCGCCCAGAACGGTCAAGGCCACGGCAACCCGGGCCGGGACGCGGCGCTCGGCGTCGTAGCGCATGCCGGCGTCGGCGGTCCCGCCGATCCCGGCTTCCCTCTCGTTCGAGCTGCGAGAGACGGACGACGACGGGCGCTCGGCGCGGCCCACCGGTCCGGTCAGGTCGGACTCAGCGCGGTCAACAGCGCCGGAGGCCCCCACTCCGGCAGCAACCGGCACGCGGCCGGTCTCGCGGCCGGTCGCTGGGCCGGCGGCGCCCGAAAGTTCAGCAGCTTTGAGGTCCACTGCGCGCAGCACCTTGCTGCTCTTGGCCAGGTCCCAGGCGAACGCGATGAACGCCACCGTGTAGGTACCGGCCGCGAGGAGCATGAACAGCTCGCTGTACTGGCCCATGGTCTCGTTGATGGGGAGCATTACGAATCCTTCTTTGGCTCAGGCGAGCCGGCTGATGACGGGGTGAAGTCTGTTGCGGGATGGTCCTGGGAAGCCGGCTCACCGCTGGGACCGGGCACGTCCGCGTCCGCCCGGTCATTATCCGTCATTCCGCTGGGATCTGACTGCGAGTCTGTTGCGGAACCGGTCCCTGCGGCCGCAGAGGCTGCGTCGGGGGCGGCATTGCGGAGCTCCCATTCCTCCTCGAGCAGCGCCCGGATCCTGGCAGCTTCGCCGGCGAGCCGGTGGTCTTCCCCGCGGGCCAGGAGGCCGTATTCCACCATGGTGCGCCCGTCGTCGTGCGTTCCGGTCCGCACCCAGACGCGGCGGCGGTTCACGTACAGCGACGTGACCAGGCCGGCGACCGCCAGGAGCGCGAAGATCAGGGCGTAGAGCTGGCCAGGGTTGTGGTGGATGTCCACACCGATATAGCGCTTGACCCCGTCGAAGCTGATGGAGCCCTTGCCGTCGGGCAGCGTATAGCTGGTGCCGGGCGTCAGTGTGATGCCGCCGGCGTCGAGGTTCCGGGCGTTGAGCGGCGTGAGCTTGTTCACGTCGAGCTCGAAGACGTTTTGCGGGGCGCCGTCGTTCAGGCCGAGGTCACCGAAGTACGAGTTCAGGGAAAGCTGCGGGTTAATCAGTTCGGGATCGCCGCTGAAGGACACGCCTTCCTCGGTAACGAAGGCCGTGGGCAGGAAGAACCCCGCAAAGCCGAGCTGCTCCGGCTTGGCGTCGGGGACCTTGATGACCATGGAGGAGTAGTAGTTGTCGCCCTGCAGCTTGGCGACGACGGGGCCCTGCATGGCGACATTGCCGGATCCATCCCGAACAGTGACGATCGGGGCGTAGCCGTTGCCGGTGAGGTACATGCTGGTACCACCCAGGCTGAGGGGTTCGTTGACCTTCAGCACCTGCTCTTTCGAGGGCGCATCCGGGGACTCCTTCGTGGTCACATCGGCCTTGAAGTCGATGGGCTGCCCGAATTTGCCCTGCGATTCACGGTCGAAGGTGATCTGGAACTTTTCCAGCTGGACCGAGTAGGGCTGCAGCTGGCTGCTGTTGAAGTTGGTGCCGGGCGTGAACTGGTCATAGCCGACGAGGGTGTTCACGAACGTGTCGCCCTCCACCAGGATCCGCTGTCCGCTGTAGCCGAACAGGCCGCCGATCGCGACCGAGACGAGCACGCCGATCAGCGAGGTGTGGAAGACGAGGTTGCCGACCTCCCGCAGGAAGCCGCGCTCGGCACCAAGGGACGGGCAGGCGCCGTCGCTGTCCCGGACATCGACGCGGTAGCCGCGCTTCTTCAGCAGTCCGGCAGCTTCCGCGATGGCTTGCAACGCCGGAATCCCGGCGTCGCCGGGGATGACCAGCGTGCCGTACTCAGGCAGGCGGGACAGCCGTGCCGGGGTGCGCGGCGGCTGCGAGCGCATGGCCTTGTAGTGGGCGATGGCCCGGGGAACCACGCAGCCGATCAGGGAGATGAACAGCAGGATGTAGATGGCGGAAAACCACGCGGAGGAGTAGACGTCGTACAGCTGCAGCGTGTCCAGGAGCTTGCCGTAGTCCGGGTGGTCCTTGATGTACTGCGTGACGGTGGACGGGTTGGCGGGCCGCTGCGGGAACAGCGAGCCGGGCACCGCCGCGACAGCGAGCATCAGCAGGAGGAACAATGCCGTGCGCATGCTGGTCAGCTGGGTCCAGGCCCAGCGGAGCATGCCCAACGGTCCGAGCACGGGCAGGACAGCCTCCGCCTTGGCGGCAGCGATCGGCGTCCCGTCCGTGACGGGATTGCCGTCCGTGACGGGATTGCCGTCCGCGACGGGATTGCCGTCCGCGGCCGGTTTACCGGCGTCGGGCGTGGCGCCGGCGGCGTGTGCCGTACCGGCGTCGGGCGTGGCGGCGGGGGCCGGGGACTTCTTCTCTATGTTCACTCGCTCGCTCATCAGATCGGCAATTTCACATCGGTTTGGAACCAGTACTGCAACCCGGAAACCCAGGTTCCCCACACGCCGCTGGCCATCAGCAGGCCCAGCACAATCAGGATGCCGCCGCCGGTGCGCTGGATGGCGAGCCGGTGCTTGCGGAAGAAGGACATCACGCCGACGCCGCGGCGCACGGCCAGGGCGATCAGCAGGAAGGGTATGCCCAGGCCCAGGCTATACACGAAGGCCAGGAAGGCGCCCTTGGCCGCAGAGGATCCGCCGGAAAGGCTCAGGAGCTGCACCGCGGAATAGGTGGGCCCGATGCATGGCGCCCAGCCCAGTCCGAACGTGATGCCCAGCAGCGGTGCGCCCCAGAGCCCGGCCGGCGGCTTGGCCTGGATCTTCGCGTCGCGCTGGAACCAGCCGAAACCGCCCATGAACACCACGCCCATTATGATCACCAGGATGCCCAAAACCTGGGTGATCCACCTGTTCTCCGAGCCCGTGATGAGCGTCCCCAGCTGGCCGAACGCCCCGCCGAGCAACACGAAGATCACCGAGAAACCCAGGACAAAGAGCCCGATGCCGGCCAGCATGCGGCCGCGCTTTTGCTTCTGGAGGTCGACGCCGGTCAGCCCGGTGACGTAGCCCAGGTAGCCCGGGACGAGGGGCAGCACGCAGGGCGAGAGGAAGGAGACGAACCCGGCCAGCAGCGCCACCGGGATGGCCAGCAGGAGCGAACCGTTGAGGATGGCTTCGGCGAAGGGACTGTTCATAGTGGCAGACCGCTACTCCGCCACGGCAGCGGCGATAAGGGATTTGAGCGTCCCTTTCTGGATCTCGCCGAGGACTCGGGAAGCGACCCGGCCCTGCTTGTCCAGCACCAGGGTGGTGGGGACGGCCCCCGGCGGCACGAGGCCCGAGACGGTCAGGAGCACGGCACCGTCCTTGTCGTTGAAGCTCGGGTAAGTGAGGTTGAACGTCTTGTCGAACGCTTCCGCGGTGGCCTTCTCGTCGCGGAGGTTCACCCCATAGAACTGCACGCCCTGGCTCTTGAACTCCTGGTGCAGGGCCTCCAGCGAGGGCGCTTCCACCCGGCAAGGGGCGCAGGCCGCGAACCAGAAGTTGAGCACGGTGACCTTGCCCTGGAAATCGCCGGCATTGACCGTGGTGCCGTCGAACAGCGTGCCGTGGATGTCAGTCGGGCTCTTGCGGTCCGCCAGGGCGAACTCCGTCACCGACCCGTCGCCGGCCACATAGTTCTTGTTGTCGCCTGCCTTGGCCTGTTTGGCCAGCGCATCTTCCTGGGCACAGCCGGAGAGCCCCAGCACGACGGCGATCGCCGCGCCGCCCGCTGTCAGCACGCTGCGGCGGGTCATGGCGGCCCGGGTCCGCTGCCCGTCGGACCGGGGCGCGTCGCGTCCGGTCATGCTCAGGCTCCCGGGGTGCTGGACGCACCGGGCAGGAGGGTTGCGGCGGGCTCGCCGTATTCGACTCGCACAAGGCTGCCGACGTCGTCGAACACGAGAGACGTGACCGAGGTGAGGGTGCATTCCCGTTTCCGCGGGTCGTGCCAAAGGGGCTTGCCTTCGGCACTGAGCCGGGTGGCCCAGATGGGCAGCTGGTGGCTGACCAGGATTGCCTCGGCGTCGCCGCCGCCGCCGAGTGCAATGGCCCGCAGCCGCGCATCCTGAACGGCTGCAAGGACGCGGGCAGCCTGCAGCTTGTAGGGCTCCCCCCACGAGGGACGGAACGGGTTGCGCAGCATCGGCCAGTGCTTCGGCCTGAGGAGCTCTGCCTTGGAGACGTGAAGACCCTCGAAGTAGTTAACTGCCTCGATGATCCGGTCCTCGGTGGTGATTTCGAGGTTGAGCGCTTCGGCAATGGGCTGCGCCGTCTCCTGCGCGCGGGTCAGCGGAGAGGCAGCCAGGTGGACGATGTTCGCCCCGTGGGCTGCGCGGTCGTGGAAGTGCTCCGCAAGCATGAGCGCCATCTGCCGGCCGAGCTCGGAGAGGTGGAATTCCGGCAGCCTGCCGTACAGGACGGCATCTGGATTGTGGACCTCGCCGTGGCGGAGCAAATGAACAATGGCTTGGGGCATGTGTACCAGTTTCTCAAAGGGCAGGGTCAATGACGAAATCTTCTACAAGAAGTAGAACTGAAGAGTTTGAAGAAATGTTCCCTGCCGTTGGAATAAAAGATGCAAATGCATGTTTATACTGGGTGAAGCAGTTAGTTGAGACTTCAATGAATAGTTTCGACTGGCGATCAGACCGACCGCAGTACCCACCCGACTCAAGGAGAAACATCATGGCTCTTCCCGCCAACGTCACCACCGGCACCTGGTCCCTCGACAACTCGCACAGTGAGATTGCCTTCACTGTCCGCCACGCAGGCATCAGCAAGGTCCGCGGTCAGTTCAAGGATGCCGAAGCCACCCTCGAGCTCGCCGACAACGTCGCCGATTCCAAGGTCAACGCCACCATCAAGACGGCGAGCTTCGACTCCGGCGACGTCAACCGCGACGGCCACGTCCGCGGCGAAGACTTCTTCGACGTCGAGAAGTTCCCGGAAATCTCCTTCGTGTCCAACACCATCGTCCCCAAGGGCGACGTCTACGAACTCCAGGGAGACCTCACCATCAAGGGCGTTACCCGTCCGGTGGCCCTCGAGACCGAGTTCAACGGCGTTGCTGTTGATCCGTTCGGCAACACCCGCGCCGGCCTGTCCGCCGGAACCACGATCAGCCGCAAGGACTTCGGCCTGACCTGGAACGCCGTGCTCGAAGCCGGCGGCGTGCTCGTCAGCGACAAGGTTGCCGTCAACCTCGAACTGGCCTTCATCGCTCCCGCAGCATAGTCGTCCGCTGCAGCGGCACCCCGTTCCATCCCCGGGATGGAGCGGGGTGCTCTTGTTTAACCGCTTACCAGTGGCGTTCAACTGCCGGGCAGCCAGCGAGCCTCGGTATGACGCTGACCTGGCCCACGATTTCCCACCTGCTTGCCGCCGGCCTTGCCGACCAGCCAGGACCGGTTCCGACATGCTCTGGACCGGGCTGAAATTCCCTAGATAACGGGGGTGTCGCGGTCTACAGTGAGAGCCATGAGCAACCCTAACGAGGTACCGCCGCCGCAGCAGCCGGGTGCCCAGCCCCCACAGCCCGGCAACGTTCCGCCAACCGGCTCCGAACCGCCTCCCGCCGGTCCGCCGGCCGGTTCTCCGGACGGAGCTCCCGCCGGAGCGGGCTACCAGCCGCCGCAGCAGGGTCATTACGGGCCGCCGCAGGGCTTTGGCCAGCCACCACAACAGGGCTACGGCCAGGCTCCGGGCTTTCAGCCGCCAGGGCAGCCCGCGGCTCCGGGCGGCTTCCGCTTTGAGATGCCCGCCGACCGGCCCCGGAACGTCAGCGATGTCATGCCCCAAGGGGGCTTCTCCGGCATGTTCAGCGTCGCCAACATGCCAATCGAGCTGAAGGTCTCCTATTGGATCTGGCTCATCGGAGGTCTGCTCGGCCTGCTGGGAGGAGTTGTCGGCCTCTTCGGATCCTTCGTCCTTCTGGCCGTCGCTCCCGGCATCGGCATCATGGTGCTGCTGCTGGTGCTGGCGGCGCTTGCCTTGGCCGCGGCCCAAATCATCCTGGCCATGAAAATGAAGGAAGGCCGCGAATGGGCCCGGTTCGCCCTCACGATCCTGGCCGGGGTATCCCTGCTCCTGACCATCATCAGCGCCAGCGCCACGGACGGCCGGAGCGGCAGCAGTTGGCCGGGCTTCATCATCAGCCTCGCGGCCACCGTGCTGATGTGGCTGCCTAATTCCCAGGCCTGGTTCGCGTCACTGCGCGGCCGAGTCTGATCGCGGGGTGCGGCCGGAGTACCCGGAAGAGTCGCTGAAAAGCCGCTAAGGGGCGCCGCCGATGGTGGCCTGCCGCCGTCCGGGCTGAACCTCCGGATCATGGCTGAAAATACCTCTCGGGAATGATCCCTGCAGCGGTTGGCCCGCTGTACGGTTGAACTAAACCATGCTGGGGGCAGGGCAAGGATTACTGGTCCCGGTAGCCGATCCAGATCGACATATGAAGGACCGCCCATGAGTATTCCTCCAGTCCCGCCGTCAAGCCCGGACGGTCCTGTTCCGGGCGAGCCCACGCCGCAGTACGGCCAGAACGCGCCGCAGTACGGCCAACAGACGCCCCCCACCCCGCCGTACGGGCAGAACGCACCCCAGTACGGCCAGAACGCGCCCCAGTACGGCCAGCAGACGCCCCCCACCCCGCCGTACGGGCAGAACGCACCCCAGTACGGCCAGTCCCCCTACGCCCAGTACTCCGCAGGCCAGCAGCAAACGGGCGACGGTGTGCCCAAGCTCGTCAACATTGCCTTCTGGCTGATTGTCGCCTCCGGCGTGCTGTGGCTGCTCTCGCTCCTGCTGTCCATCGGCACCTTGGATACCCCCGCGGTGCGGGACATGTTCCAGGAGCAGATGGCGGCCAGCGGCGCGGACGTCAATTTCAACGACATCAGGCCCTTCCTGGTCGGGACCATCGTGGTGTTCGCCGTGATCAGTACGGCCCTTTACGCCCTCGTGGCGCTCAACGTCCGCAAGGGTAAGAACTGGGCCCGGATTCTGGGCACGGTCTTCGCTGCGCTGTCGGTCTTCAGCCTGTTCCCGCTGAGCATCGGCACCCTCGCGGTGCTGGCCGGCATCGCGGGCATCGTGATGCTTTACCTGCCGGCGACCTCCCCGTACTTCCGCAAGCAGCAGCCTTTCGCCAATCCCTACGCACAGCCGGGCGGCCCCTTCCGGAACTAATCCGCCAACCTCCGGCGCCCTGGGCGCAGGAACCGGAACGTCTGACGCTAGTCGACGTCCTCCGGGTCCTGCGCCCTTTGTGCGTGGTAGGCAAGGATCTGGAGCTCAGTTGCCATATCCACCTTCCGGAGGTTGACGCCCGGCGGTACTTGCAGCATCACGGGGGCAAAGCTGAGGATGCTCCGCACGCCGGCGGCAACGACGCGGTCGCACACGCTCTGCGCCACCGTGGCGGGGAGCGCCAGGACCACCATATTTGTGCCCGTCCGCAATAGGACCGATTCGAGGTCCGCCGCGTCGCTGACCCGCAGCCAGCCCACTTCGCTGCCGACCACCATCTGGTCGGCGTCAAAGATCGCAACGATCTCAAACCCACGGGATTCAAAGCCGCCGTACCGGGCCAGGGCTTTGCCCAGGTTGCCGGCGCCGACAATCGCGACCTTCCAGTCGTGCGTCAGCCCCAGCGCGGCGGCAATATTCCGGTTGAGGTATTGAACCTCGTAGCCCACCCCGCGCGTCCCATAGGAACCCACGTAGGACAGGTCCTTGCGGAGCGTGGAAGAGCTGACGCCGGAGGCCTCGGCGAGGGACTCGGACGAAACCCGGTCCACCCCCTCGGCCAGCAGTGTGGTGAGGGCGCGCAGATAAATCGTCAGCCGGGCTACGGCCGCGGGCGGAATCTGCTTGGCGGCAGACCCGGCTCCCCCGGGCACAGCCTCGGGAGATGAATCCAGCGAAGTCACTATCTGCTCCATTGCGTCGCGTTGTGCTTCCCACTCTAGAGCCCACGCAGTTCAGCCAACAAAGCACTCGCGCTCAGGACTGCGCGTCCAGCGCCCGCCGCAGGGTCCGGGCGAGCCGGACTTCGTCGATCTTCCAGAAATCCCGCTGGATGCCGTCGACGAGCACCACGGGAATCTCCTCGGCGAAGCGCTCTCGGAGCGCCGTGTCCTGATCGACCGACTGCTCGGTCCAGCCGATGCCCAGGGCGGCGGTGACACGCCCGACGGCGGCGCGCGCCTCGGCGCAGAGGTGGCAGTCAGCTTTGGTGATCAGAACTACATCGGGGAGGGGCGCGGGCTTGGACATGTTTCCACGGTAGCCCGGCGGGCCATCCGGCGTCGACGCGCGGCCGTCGCGTCCCGGGCCGTTCGCGCTCCGGGCCATCCGGCGTCGACGCGCGGCCGTCGCGCTCCGGGCCGTCCGCGCTCCGGGCCATCAGTGCGACGGGGCCCGTCGCGGCAGTGACTAGACTCGATATATGCCCGAGGAGAAGTACGTCGCTGTGGTCACGCAGCCTGCTGCAGCACCGCAGCACGGCGAAGCGGCCTTTTTCGACGTCGACAATACCCTCATGAAGGGCGCCAGCCTGTTCCATGTGGCCCGCAAAATGCACCAGCGCGGGGCGTTCACCATCCCCCAGGCGGCCGGCTTTGCGTGGAAGCAGCTCATGTTCGTGCTGCGCGGCGAAAACATCGACGATGTACACGCCGTCCGCGACTCTGCCCTGACGCTGGCCTCCGGTTTCACGGTCGAGGACGTCGAGGCCCTCGGCGAAGAAGTCTACGACGAGATGATCGAATCCCGCATCTGGCCGGGAGCCAAGGCCCTGGCCGAGCAGCATCTCAGGGTAGGCCGCAGGGTCTGGCTGGTGACCGCCACGCCGATCGAGGTCGCCACCGTGATCGCCAGCCGGCTGGGACTCACGGGAGCCCTTGGCACCGTCGGCGAGATCCTGGACGGCTCGTACACGGGGCGGCTGGTGGGCGACATCCTGCACGGCCCGGCCAAGGCCGTGGCAGTGCGGGAGATGGCACGGGTCGAAGGCCTGGACCTCAGCCGGTGCTGGGCCTACAGCGATTCCCACAACGACATTCCGCTGCTGAGCATGGTGGGGCACCCCGTGGCGATCAACCCCGACTCCCGGCTGCGGCGCCATGCCCGGGAAAACAACTGGCCCGTCTACGACTTCCGCTCCGGGCGGCGGGCCGCCACGCTGGGCCTCAAGGCGGCCACGGTCGGCGGGGCCATTTACGGCCTGTGGCGGGGCTTCTCCCGCTTCCGGGGCCCCACCCGCTGACCCCTGTGGGTTGAGCCGTCCGCTTCCGCCGCGGTAAGGCCAAAAGAAAATGCCCGCCACCTGGAAGGCAGCGGGCATCTCTCACGCAGTTCGAAGAATTGCTACTTCTTATTGCGGCGCTGGTGGCGCGTCTTGCGAAGCAGCTTGCGGTGCTTCTTCTTGGCCATACGCTTGCGACGCTTCTTAATAACTGAACCCACGAAAGTTCCTTACCGGCTAGATGTAGTACCTGCCTGTTGGGAAGGGTCCGCGGGCTAAGCAGCAGACTGTGCAACTGACAGGTTCTTACAATGACGTAAAACGTTCCTTAACAGGGTACCGCCTATCCGGGGCACACCATGACCGACGCCGCGGCACAGGCCCGCGGACGCGGTCTTCCGATCTAAGGGATTCAGGCAGTCTCGGTGCGTCCGTCGACTACGGCACCCTTGAGATACTGTTCGACGGCGCTTTCCGGCACCCGGTACGAGCGGCCGAATCGGACGGCGGGCATCTCGCCGGAGTGCACGAGACGATACACCGTCATTTTGGACACGCGCATGAGCTCCGCGACTTCAGCCACGGTCAAGAATCGAGCATTGGAGAAGTTGGCCTCCGGTGACATTTCTTTTATTCCTTACTCAACAAGCGGCAGCCCTATCTAGATGACATGGCGGTGCGCCGATGCTGAGCCATCCAACAACCATGTGATAGATACTCTAGGGGCTCTTGGTGCCCCTGTGAAAGACTTGCGCAGTAATCCCACCGGACTTTCCGCAGGCAATGCGGAAATCACGACCTTATTTGGGGAGTCGCCCGGGACGACATCGCAGTTCCCGTCGGGCACCGTCCCTAGCCCCGGGTCCGGCGCGTCCGTGCGGACGCCGCCAGCTGCCCCAGGACCGACGCCGTCACCTGCCAGTCCATGCACGCATCGGTGACGCTCTGGCCGTAGAGCAGATCGTCCCGTCCCGCGGCGTGCGCCGCAACGTCCAGGTTCTGCGCCCCGCCGACCAGGAAGCTCTCGAGCATGATGCCCGCGATTGCGCCCGCCGATGGTCCCCCGGTTTCCAGCTGGGAACCGATCTCGAGGGCCACCTCGGCCTGCCGATGGTGGCTCTTGCCGCTGTTGGCGTGGCTCGCATCCACGATCAGGCGCGGATTCAGCTGCCGCGCGGCCAACGTGGCGGAGGCGGCCTCGACGTCTGCGGCAGAGTAGTTGGGGCCCTTGCGTCCGCCGCGGAGGATGATGTGGGCGTCCCGATTGCCGGCCGTGGATACGAGCGCCGCCCGGCCCTCATCGTCGATCCCGAGGAAGGCCTGGGCCGCGCCGGCGGCGCTGCACGCGTCCAGCGCGACCTGGAGGTCGCCGTCGGTCCCGTTCTTGAAGCCGATCGGCATGGAAAGCCCCGACGCCAGCTGCCGGTGGATCTGGCTTTCGGTTGTCCGCGCCCCGATGGCACCCCAGGAGACGAGGTCCGCCATGTACTGGGGGCTGATCGGCTCGAGGAATTCGGTGGCCGTGGGCAGGCCGAGCGCGGTGATCTGCTGCAGGAACCGGCGGGCGGCCCGGAGCCCGGCGGCAATGTCGTGGCTGCCATCGAGCTGAGGATCGTTGATCAGGCCCTTCCAGCCCACCGTGGTCCTCGGCTTCTCGAAGTAGGTGCGCATCACGATCAGCAGGTCTTCGCGGTGCTTTTCGGCCTGGCTGACCAGCCGGCGGGCGTACTCCAGCCCGGCCTTGGGGTCATGGATCGAACAAGGCCCGACGATCACCAGGAGCCGGTCATCGACGCCGTCCAGGATGGCCCGGACCTCGTCCCGGCCGCGTCCGACGACCTCGGCGGCCTGGGTGTCGAGCGGCAGCTCAGCCATCATGGCCTGCGGCGTGGGCAGCGAGGTGAACTCGCTGACACGGAGATTGGACGTGGACTGCTGGGATTCGGGGGCTGCTTCGATGCTCATGCTGAGGTCCTGTTCCGGTTACGGAGCGGGCCCTGATCAGAACCCGCCGGGAAATGGCGAAGGGCAGAGAATGATCTCTGCCCTGTTGGCTCTGAAGGAAGGTTGGATGCGTGTCAGTTAGACGCGGGCCCCTCCAGAGCCAACGAAAAATACGCATACCAACGGTTTGTCATAGCGCTGACCATAGCCCCGGGAACGTCCCTGCGGCAAAACGGGGTGCGTAACATTGCGCCGCGGCAGCCGGAATGCCGCGGTGCTCCGCCCGGCGCCGTGCCGCCGTGGCGCCTCCAGCAGCCGGCGGCCTCGGCGAGCGAGGGAGACGCCGGACGCGCCCGTGAGGCTGCCCAGGATTCCAGCAACACCCACGGCTTCAAGTGCCTAGACTCGGGTTGGACCCACAGCCGGCGGAGCTTCGCCGCACGCAGAACATCCCGCACCACGAGACCTGCCCGGAGGCAACCATGACGCACACCATCGAGCCCGGCAACCCCGAGGCGCCCAGCACCCCGCCAGACACCTTGCCGAACGGCCAGCCCGCCGTCGCGGCCGGGCTTGTTCCGGCCGCCCTGAAGCGCCGCATCCCGAAGTACTCGGACCTCGCCCCGCTGATGCAGTTCAAGAAGCCGGAGTTCAGCCGGGCCGCCAGGCTCCGCCGCGCCAGCACCATCTGGGACCTCCGCGACCTGGCCAAGCGGCGCACGCCCCAGGCGCCCTTCGACTACACCGACGGCGCTGCTGAAGCCGAGATCACGCTGCGCCGCGCGCCCGCCAGGCGTTCCTGGACATCGAGTTCCGGCCCGGCATCCTGCGGGATGTCTCCAAGGTCGATCTTGGCACGGAGATCCTGGGAAAGCCGTCCCGGCTGCCGGTAGGGATCGCACCCACCGGATTCACCCGGATGATGCAGTCGGAGGGAGAGTATGCAGGCTCCCGTGCCGCCGCCGAAGCGGGCATCCCCTACACCTTGTCGACCATGGGCACGGCGTCCATCGAGGACGTGGCGGCGGCAGCCCCGGACGGCCGGAACTGGTTCCAGCTCTACCTGTGGACAGACCGGGACCGTTCGCTGGAACTCATCGAGCGGGCCGCCCAGGCGGGCAATGACACCCTCATGGTCACGGTGGACACCGCCGTCGCCGGCGCCCGGCTCCGCGACGTCCGCAACGGCATGACCATTCCGCCCGCGCTGACGCTCAAGACCATATTGGACGCGTCCTACCGCCCGGCCTGGTGGTTCAATTTCCTCACCCATGAGCCGCTGACATTCGCTTCGCTCTCGCGCTACACGGGAACGGTGGCGAACCTCATCAACTCGATGTTCGACCCGACCCTGACCTTCGACGACCTCGACTGGCTGCGCGAGACGTGGAAGGGCAAGCTCGTGGTCAAGGGCATCCAGACCGTGGAGGATGCCCGCCGGGTGGTGGACCACGGCGCGGACGGCATCATTCTCTCCAACCACGGCGGCCGCCAACTGGACCGCGCCCCGATCCCCTTCCACCTGCTGCCGGACGTGACCGCGGTGCTGGATGCGGATCACAGTGATGCGGCGGTCATCCTGGACACCGGCATCATGAGCGGCGCGGACATCATCGCAGCGCTGGCCCTCGGCGCGGACTTCACGCTGATCGGCCGCGCGTACCTCTACGGGCTGATGGCCGGCGGTCAGGCCGGCGTGGCCCGGGCCCTCCAGATCCTGGAAACGGACATGGTCCGGACCATGGCCCTGCTGGGCGTCGGCCGGCTCTCCGAGCTGACTCCGGACCACGTGCGCCTGCTCACGCCTAGATGAGGCCTTGGGCCAGCATCGCGTCGGCTACCTTGACGAAACCGCCGATGTTGGCGCCCAGCACGTAGTTGCCGGGCTCCCCGTACTCCTCGGCGGTCGCCGCGCAGCGGTCGTGGATGCCGACCATGATTTCGGTCAACCGCTGTTCGGTGTGCGCGAAGGACCAGGAGTCGCGGCTGGCGTTCTGCTGCATCTCCAGCGCGGACGTCGCCACACCGCCGGCGTTGGCGGCCTTGCCGGGGCCGAAGAGCACACCCGAGTCCTGGAAGACGGAGACGGCGGTGCGGGTGGACGGCATGTTGGCGCCCTCCCCAACGGCTACGAGTCCGTTGCGCACCAGCCGGGCGGCAGCGTCGCCGTCGAGCTCATTCTGCGTCGCGCACGGCAGCGCCACCGTAGCGTCGACGTCCCAGACCGAACCGCCCTCAGCATAGGAGACGGCGGCACGTCGGGTCTCGTAGTCCTTGAGGCGGCCCCGCTCCACCTCCTTGATCTTGCGGAGGAGGTCGACGTCGATTCCGGCCTCGTCCACGATGTAGCCGGAAGAATCGGAGCACGCCACTACGCTGGCGCCGAGGGCCTGGGCCTTGGCGATCCCGTTGATCGCCACGTTGCCGGAGCCCGAGACCACAACGCGCTGACCGTCGAAGGACTGCCCCCGGGTCTTCAGCATTTCCTCGGTGAAGATCACGGTGCCGTAGCCGGTTGCTTCCGGCCGCACCAGGGAACCGCCCCAGGAGATGCCCTTGCTGGTCAGGACGCCGGACTCGTAGCGGTTGGTGATGCGCTTGTACTGGCCGAACAGGTACCCGATCTCGCGTCCGCCGACGCCGATGTCGCCGGCGGGAACATCGGTGTACTCGCCGATGTGGCGGTACAGCTCGGTCATGAAGGACTGGCAGAAGCGCATGACCTCGGCGTCGGAGCGGCCGCGGGGATCGAAATCGGAGCCGCCCTTGCCGCCGCCGATCGGCATGCCGGTCAGCGCATTCTTGAAGATCTGCTCGAAGCCCAGGAACTTCACGATGCCCAGGTAGACGGACGGGTGGAACCGCAGTCCGCCCTTGTACGGCCCCAGCGCCGAGTTGAACTCGACCCTGAAACCGCGGTTGATCTGGACCCGTCCGGCATTGTCCGTCCACGGCACACGGAAGATGATCTGCCGCTCCGGCTCGCAGAGCCGCTCAAGGACGGCACCCTCAAGAAATTCCGGGTGCCGGTCGTGTACCGGTCCGAGGCTCTCGAAGACCTCGGTGACTGCTTGGTGGAACTCCCTTTCGCCGGGATTCCTTGCCAGTACGGTGTCCCGGATGGCTTCAAGCCGTGCGTCCATTGCAAATCCCTAAACCTTGGCGCCCGTCAGTGGGCACAACAATCAAGCCCCTCCATGGTTGCACCGGCGGGAAAGGATTCTATTCGAGGACCGGCGGGCACCCCGTGCGACCAAACCGGGGTGGCACGGGACACAGCGGGCCGGGCTACTTTTTCCGGCCGAATTTGGGCAGGCTGGCCAGCAGGTCGGCGGCCTTCGTGGCGGCACGGCCGACGGTGCGTCCGATCTGCTGCGGCATCCTGTCCTCACCGGCGGCGCCGACGGGGAGAACGACGGCGGGACTCAGCGGGCTGCCGGCGGTGCGGCCGGCCAGGGCAGCGGCGGCTGACTGCGGCGCGGCCGGGGCGGCTGAAATGGCGGCGGCGGCTGGCTGCGGCGCGGCCGGGGCGGCTGAAAGGGCGGCGGCGGCGCCCAGTCCGTCCGGAGCGGTCTGGAGCATCTTGTCGGGGACCCTGGCCACCGGCGCCCCGGGCACCTCCGGGGTGCCGACGTCGAACGTCTCCAGCCAGCTGGCGATGCCCGCGAGGGGTTTCGGATTCAGGGCATAGTAGCGTTTCTGGCCCTGGGCCCGCATGCTGACGAGGTCCGCTTCACGGAGCACTTTGAGATGTTTGGAAATGGTGGGCTGGCTTGCCTCCAGTTCCTGGACCAGCTCCCCCACCGCTTTGTCCCCCTTGCGGAGGGCCACCAGAATGTCACGCCGGGTTGCCTCAGCAATGACGGCAAATACGTCGTCTGTCACCATGCCCTCCACACTAGCGACATATACGCCGGATGGCATCCACTATTTCCCGCGCGGGCAGCCGGGGTCGCTCCGGATCTTTCAGTCGAACCAGGGGTCCAGTCCGTAGAGCGGAAATACTTCCTTGCGGGTGGCCATCACGGTGCGATCCACTTCGTCGTTGGGGTCGAAGCCGACTTCCCAGGAACGCCACCACAGGTCGACGTCGTCCCCCATGAACCGGGGCGGCTCCACGCCGTACCTGGCCCCGTACTTGTCCTTCACGTGGCGGCGCCAGTCCTCCGGGACGGGCGTGCGGAGCGGGACCGGGCGCCCCGCGGCGATCGCGATGAGGTGGCTCCAGGAGCGGGGCACCACGCTGAAGATGTTGTAGCCGCCGCCGCCGGTCGAGATCCAGCGGTCGTCGCAGTAACGGGCCGCGAGGTTCCCGATCGCCGTGGTGACCTCGCGCTGGCCGTCCACGCTGATGTTCAGGTGGGTCAGCGGATCCAGCCGGTGCGAGTCGCACCCGTGCTGGCTGACAATCATTTCCGGCGCGAAGGCTCCGACCAGCTGCGGCACCACCGCGTGGAAGGCCCGGAGCCAGCCGGCATCCCCGGTGCCGGCCGGGAGGGCCACATTCACGGCGCTGCCCGCGGCGTTCGGTCCGCCGATCTCGTTGGCGAAGCCGGTGCCCGGGAAGAGGGTCAGTCCGGTCTCGTGCAGCGAGATGGTCAGCACCCGCGGATCGTCCCAGAAGATACTTTGGGTGCCGTCGCCGTGGTGCGCGTCGACGTCGAGGTACGCGACCCGCTGCACGCCGCCGTCGAGCAGACGCTGGATCGCCAGGGCCGCGTCGTTGTAGATGCAGAACCCACTCGCGCGCTCGCGGGAGGCGTGGTGCATCCCGCCGCCGAAGTTCACCGCCCGGACCGCGCTGCCGTCCAGGATCGCGGCGGCTGCGAGCAGGGAGCCCCCGGCCAGCCGGGCGCTGGCCTCATGCATGCCGGCGAACGCGGGGTCGTCCTCGGTGCCGAGTCCGCGCTCCAGGTCAGGGGTGCCGGGGTCCTCGCTGACGCGCCGGACGGCGGCCACGAACTCGGGGCTGTGCACGGTGCGGAGTTCCTCATCGGACGCCACCTCGGGTGCGGCCACGCTGACGTGGTCCAGATCCAGCAGGCCGAGGCTGCCGGCCAGCCGGGCCGTGAGTTCCATGCGCTCCGGCGCCATCGGGTGGCCGTGGCCGAAATTGTAGGCAGTCATGTCCGGGTCCCACACCACCGTCGTCGGCAATGCGGCCTGGGTGGGTCCGGGCAGGTATGTCATCAATCACAGGCTACCCGAGCCGAGGGCTCCTCTCCCCCGTCATTGCGCGGACTTTAGTGGTTTACTACTGAAGGAAGAAGTTTCAACCGAGGACAAACCACACATGACGCAACGCCAGTCGAGGGCCACGAGCGCGGTCAGCTGGCAGCCCGGCACTCCCGAGCGGGAGGGCCTGTGGATCTTCACGCGGCTGCGCGATTTCATCGACAACATTGCCAACAGCTCACCTGCGCGCCTCGCGCTGACCACGTTCGCCGTGGTGATCCTGGTCTTCACGGCCCTGCTGTCGCTGCCGCTGTCCTCGGCCACGGGAACCGTCACCCCCCTGCACCAGGCGCTCTTCACCGCGGCGTCTGCCGTCTGTGTCACCGGCCTGACGGTGGTCTCCACGGCCGTGCACTGGTCCTTCTTCGGACAGCTCATCATCCTGATCGGCGTCTTCGTCGGCGGGCTGGGCACCCTGACGTTGGCGTCGCTGCTGGCGCTCATGGTCAGCAAGAGACTCGGAGTCCGGGGCAAGCTGATTGCGCAGGAGGCCATGAACGCCGGCCGGCTGGGCGAGGTCGGCACGCTGCTGCGGATCGTCATCGTCACCTCCGTGGTGATCGAGGCGGCGCTCGCCCTCGCGCTGATCCCGCGGTTCCTCGCCCTGGGCGAAAGCTTCGGCCAGTCGGTCTGGCACGGGGTGTTCTACTCCATCTCCGCGTTCAACAACGCCGGTTTCACGCCCCACTCCGACGGGATCGTCCCGTATGAGACCGATCTGTGGATCCTGGTACCGCTCATGCTGGGTGTCTTCCTCGGGAGCCTGGGTTTCCCCGTGGTCATGGTGCTGCAGCAGAACGGTTTGAACTGGAAAAAGTGGAACCTCCACACCAAGCTGACCATCCAGGTGTCGTTCATCCTCCTCGTTGCCGGCACTGTGCTCTGGGGGCTGATGGAGTGGGAAAACATCCGGACCATCGGCGGCATGAGCGACGCGGACAAAATCATCCATTCACTCTTCGCGTCCGTGATGACCCGGTCCGGCGGCTTCAACCTGGTGGACCAGAACCAGATGGATTCGACCACCATGCTGCTGACGGATGCCCTGATGTTCGCCGGCGGCGGCTCCGCGTCGACCGCCGGCGGCATCAAGGTGACCACCATCGCCGTGATGTTCCTGGCGATCGTGGCCGAGGCCCGCGGAGACTCCGACGTGAAGATCTACGGCCGCACCATCCCGGAGGGCACCATGCGGGTGGCCATCTCGGTGATCGTCGCCGGCGCCACCCTCGTGGCCGTTTCGGCCCTGCTTTTGCTGCAGATCAGCGAGGCGTCCCTGGACCGGGTGCTGTTTGAAACCATCTCCGCCTTCGCCACGGTGGGCCTGAGCACCAACCTCAGCGCCGAACTGCCGCCGTCGGGGGTCTATGTCCTCAGCGCCCTGATGTTCGCCGGACGCGTCGGGACCGTCACCCTCGCCGCTGCCCTGGCCCTGCGCCAGCGCAGCCAGCTGTACCACTACCCGGAAGAGAGGCCCATCATTGGCTAGTTCATCAGGCGCCGTCGACCGGCCCGCCCACAACGCCCCCGTGCTGGTGGTCGGGCTGGGCCGCTTCGGCTCGTCCACCGCCGAGCAGTTGGTCAAGCAGGGCCGTGAGGTGCTCGCGATCGAACGCGACCGGAACCTGGTGCAGAAATGGGCCAGCGTCCTGACCCACGTCGTTGAGGCCGATGCCACCAACATCGATGCCCTCCGCCAGCTCGGCGCGCAGGAGTTCAGCTCAGCGGTCGTGGGAGTGGGCACCTCGATCGAGTCCTCCGTGCTGATTACGGTCAACCTCGTGGACCTCGGCATCCAGCACCTCTGGGTCAAGGCGATCACACCCTCGCACGGCAAGATCCTGACCCGGATCGGCGCCCACCACGTCATCTACCCGGAGGCCGACGCGGGCGTCCGCGCCGCGCACCTGGTCTCCGGCCGGATGCTGGACTTTATCGAGTTCGACGACGACTTCGCGATTGTGAAGATGTACCCGCCACGCGAAACGGTGGGCTTCACACTCGAGGAGTCCAAGGTCCGGTCCAAGTACGGCGTCACCATTGTGGGCGTGAAATCCCCGGGCGAGGACTTCACCTATGCCCGGCCGGAGACGAAGGTCTCCGCACGGGACATGCTCATTGTTTCCGGCCACGTGGACCTGCTCGAGAGGTTCGCCTCGAGGCCGTAGGACGGTGGCCGTAAGACTGTGGCTCCCCCGCTAGGCGAGCTGCTTCGTGATCTCGGCCGCCCGCGTGGCGGCGGCCCGGGCGCCGTCGGCAACGATCGCGGGTAGACCGCGCTCGTCAAAGGTGGCGATGGCTCGTTCGGTGGTGCCGTTGGGGCTCGTGACGGCCCTCCGGAGCGCCGCGGGATCCGCACCGGGCTCGGCCAGCATGAACCCGGCCCCGGCCACGGTTTCGCGCGCGATCAGCAGCGACAGGTCCGGGTCCAGTCCCAGCTCGACGCCGGCCGCGGCCATGGCTTCGGCCAGGTAGAAGGCGTAGGCCGGGCCGGAGCCACTGACCGCTGACAGCGCATCGACCTGGTCCTCGGGAACCTCGACGACGGTGCCGGCGGCAGAAAGGAGGTCCTTGGCCAGTTGGAGCTGCGCTGCGGTGCAATGCGTGCCCGGTGACACGGAGACGACGCCCCGGCCCAGCTTCGCCGGGGTGTTGGGCATGGTGCGGATGACCGGCTGACCGGCCGGCAGGGCCGCCTCCAGCTGCTCGAGCGACACGGCCGCGGCGACGCTGATCACGATCGCGTCCGGCGCCAGCGAATCACCGATCTCGCGGGCCAGGTCCGCGATGCCCACGGGTTTGACGCCCAGGATCACGACCTGGGACCCGGTGGCCGCCTGTTTGTTGTTCTCCGGCTCTTCCTCCCCGGCAATCGCCGTGATGCCATGGTGCCGTTCGGCGAGCTCGGCGGCCCGTTCGGCGCGGCGGACCGTGGCGACAATGTCCGCCGGGTCGGTGCCGCCCGCGATCAGGCCGCCCAGGATGGCCTCGTTCATCGATCCACAGCCCAGGAATGCAATTCGGTTGCTCATGACCCCATCATTGCAGTCCGGCCGGACTCCCAGCCAGTTCACATCCCCGGCGCAGCCTACGCACAAACTCCGGGACTACCTTGGTGACTACCTCATTGAGGGTGCGAGTGATACCGCAACCATGCGGATGGTTGCCTGGCACCGGCAGTTCGTAGCGGGTTTTCACCATATTCCCGCAACGGACGGCCGGTGCCTTCGCCGTTTAATGGCACCCGGCGCAGGCTTCCCGCGGTGAGCAGGAACGAACTGTCCCGAAGCCGGATTGCCAGCCAATACCCAGCCGAATTTGCTGGAACTCCCAAGATCGGCGCATAACTTGGGAAGTGCCTCAACCAGGTGCGAGTGATGATAGTAGCGCCGGGCGGCTGCAGAACGGTCCCCCCAGTTCCCCTGCGGAGCCGCCCGGCGCTTACTCGCTTAACGCCGTCGGCTGGACCCCAGGCCCCGCAGCCGGCTAGCCAGGAACGTTCGGTCCCTGGAAAAGGTAGTAGTTGTCCAGCGCAAGCCCCTCGAGCTGCTGCAAAGTCTGTTCCGGCCCCTCCAGTTCGGCGACTGCGAGAAGCTGATCGACACTGTCCTGCGCACAGAGTCACCCCGCTCATCGGACGTCCGCGGCTCCGCTCAGCTGACGTCGACGGCCCGGACGTCCGCGCGATGCTCGTCCGCGAGAGGGCCCACATGGGGCGCGGGCTCCAGCGGACCGTCGAAGACCAGCTGGTCCAGGCGCCGGAGAATGAGTCCTTCGCGCAGGGCCCAGGGGCAGATTTCCATGCTGGGAAACCCGAACAGCTCCAGGGCGGCCTCCGCCACGAGCGCCCCGGCGAGCAACTGGGGCGCGCGGGCCTCCGAGACGCCGGGAAGGTGCAGCCGGTCCTCCACCTTCATGGCCGAGATGCGCTGTGCCCAGAGGCCCAGGTCCGTGGCGAACAGCTCCCGCTTGGCGTACGGTCCGGCGGCACTGGGCGCGGCGCCCGCGAGGCGCGCCAGCGAACGGAAGGTCTTGGACGTTCCGGCCACCAGGTTCGCCCGGCCCAGTCTCTCGAAATTGCGGGCCACGGGGCTGAGCGTGGTCCGGATGTAGCGCCGCAGTTCCTTGACGCTCTTGGCCGAGGGCGGGTCCTCATGCAGCCAGTCCCGGGTGAGCCGGCTGGCTCCGAGCGGGACGGACATCGCGAGTTCGGGGAGTTCGTCCTGACCGTAGGCCATCTCGAACGACCCGCCGCCGATGTCGAGGTCCAGGATGGGCCCGGCGCCCCAGCCGTACCAGCGGCGGACAGCGAAGAACGTCATGGACGCTTCTTCGCTGCCGGTCAGCTCCTGAAGGGTCACGGTGGTCTCATGTTTGACCCGGGCCAGTACGGCGGGCCCATTTGTGGCCTCACGGATCGCCGACGTGCAGAAGGCGAGGAGGTCGTCGGCCTTGTGCTTGGCCGCAAATTCCCAGGCCTCCAGGACGAACTCGGTCAGCTCATGCTGGCCGGCGTCGTTGATGTTGCCGTCGCGGTCGAGGAACTGGACGAGGGACAGCGGGCGCTTATGCGAGGCGAAGGGCACCGGGCGTGCGCCCGGGTGCGCGTCAACCAGCAGCAGGTGCACGGTGTTTGAACCGATATCGAGGACGCCAAGACGCATGCTGCCATTATTCCCCGGTCGAAGCCGCGGACCTAACCGCCGTCAGCCGTGCTCGCCGTCGGGCCCGGCGGCATCCTCCGGGTCGTCGGCCGGCTTGAAGTCGCGGCGGATGTTGGCGACGCCTTCCGGATCGATTTCGAAACCGAACGCCGCACCGGGGTTGATGACCATGCCGAGCTCGTCCCCGAGGTTGCCGATGATCGCAGCGCCCTGTGTGCCGAGCACGTTGGGAGCAGCCTCAAGGTACTGCTCGCCGACACGGCTCGGGTGCGAAAAAACAGCCAGCACGGGCTTCCCGGAGGAATTGGCGAGCACGAGCGGCTCGACCTGCGCGTCGGCCCCTTCGAGGGCGTCGGAGCTGACCACGTAGACCTCGTTGTTGAGGAAGGCCAGGATGACGTCCACGGGGTTGGCGTCCGGCTGCTCACCCCGGGCGAGCTGCTCTTCGAGATCGTTCAGCGGCTGGGGATCCAAAGGAGTCTGCTGTTCAGTCATGCTCCTACTCGATCACGTTGCGACCGGCTCCGCAAACGCGAATTCGCCCGTCCGCTGCGGGGTCGCCGGAAATTTCCGGCGTTCCCGCGCGCTTCCGGCGAGCCCGGCGACACCCCGGCCTACTTCTTCGCCGTGGCCTTGCGGGCGGGAGCCTTGCGGGCCGTCGTCGTGCGCTTGACCGGTCCCTTGGCGCGCTTTTCGGCGAGGAGTTCGACGGCGCGTTCCCGGGTCAGCTCCTCCAGCGCCGTGGTGCGCGGCACGGTGATGTTGGTGACGCCGTCGGTGATGTACGGGCCGAAGCGGCCTTCCTTCACCACGATGTTCTTCTCGGAAACCGGGTCCGGGCCGAATTCCGCCAGGGGCGGCACGGCGGCGCGGGCGCCACGCTGCTTCGGCTGGGAGTAGATTTCCAGCGCCTGTTCCAGCGTGATGGTGAAGATTTCCTCTTCGGAGCCGATGGACCGGGAATCCGTGCCCTTCTTCAGGTACGGGCCGAAGCGGCCGTTCTGGACCGTGATCGGGTTGCCCTCAGCGTCCTGGCCGAGCACCCGGGGAAGGCTCATGAGCTGCAGGGCCTCGTCCAGGGTGATGGTGTCAACGCTCATGGAGGCGAACAGGGACCCGGTCCGCGGCTTGGCCTTGACGGGCTTCTTCGGGGGCTTGGGCTTGCCGTTCTTGTAGTACTCCACCGGCTGGTTGGCGAGCTGCTCCTCGGTCATCTCGGGGATGACCTCGGTGACGTAGGCCCCGTAGCGGCCGTTCTTGGCCACGACGGTGTGCCCCGTGTGCGGATCCTTGCCGAGCACGCGCTCTTCCGGCGCCGCGGTTTCCATAAGTTCAACAGCCTTGGCGGCAGTGAGCTCGTCCGGGGCCAGATCCTCGGGAACATTTGCCCGGGCTGCTTCCGCCACTTCGCCGGTCTCCGGATCCACCGTCGGCGTGGAGCTTTCCAGATACGGTCCGAACTTTCCGACCCGCAGGGTGATCTCGTCCGTGATGGGAATGGAGTTTATTTCACGGGCGTCGATCTCGCCGAGGTTGTTCACGATGCTCAGCAGGCCCGGGTCGGAGTCTTCACCGAAATAGAAGTGTTTCAGCCAGGTGGCTCCGGCCGCCTGACCGTTGGCGATCTTGTCGAGGTCCGCTTCCATGTCGGCCGTGAACTCGTAGTCCACGTAGTCGTGGAAGTGCTGTTCGAGGAGACGGACCACGGAGAACGCGATCCAGCTCGGGACGAGGGCGGAGCCCTGCTTCCGGACGTAGCCGCGGTCCTGGATGGTGGAGATGGTGGAGGCGTAGGTCGAGGGGCGCCCGATGCCCTTCTTTTCCAGCTCCGCGGTCAGCGACGCTTCGGTGAAGCGCGGCGGCGGCGAGGTCTCGTGTCCGACGGCGACGATCTCCGAGGCGGTGAGAGCATCGTCCTTGGCCACGTTGGGCAGCCGGCGGGCTTCCTCGGAGTCGTCGTCGCCGCGGCTTTCGTCCTTGCCTTCCTCATAGGCGGCGAGGAAGCCGGGGAAGGTGATGACCGTGCCTGAAGCGGAGAATTCTGCATCCCGGCGGTCGGCCGCGACCGCGCCGAGGCGGATCGTGGCGGTGGAGCCCTTGGCGTCTGCCATCTGCGAGGCGACGGTGCGTTTCCAGATGAGCTCGTAGAGCCGGAATTCGTCGCCGGACAGCTGCTTGGCCACCTGGGCGGGGGTGCGGAACGAGTCACCGGCGGGACGGATGGCCTCGTGGGCTTCCTGCGCGTTCGCGGCCTTGCCGCTGTAGACCCGCGGCGACGCCGGGATGTACTCCGGCCCGTACAGCTCGGACGCCTGGCGCCGTGCCGCCGTGACGGCCTCGTTGCTCAGCGCGGAGGAGTCGGTACGCATATAGGTGATGTAGCCGTTTTCGTACAGGCGCTGGGCCACCTGCATCGTGCTTTTCGAGGAGAAGCGCAGCTTGCGGCCGGCCTCCTGCTGAAGGGTGGATGTGGTGAACGGCGCTGCCGGGCGGCGGGTGTACGGCTTGGTGTCGACGGAGCGGACCCGGAAGTCTGCGTCCTGCAGGCCCGCTGCCAGTGACGTGGCGAGTTCCTCGTTGAGGTGGACGACGTTTCGCGACGTGAGTTCGCCGCTGTCGTTGAAGTCCCTGCCGGTGGCGACCTTGGCGCCGTCCACGGCGGCCAGCTTCGCCTTGAAAGAGCCGGAACCTGCCCCGAACTGGCCGGTGAGGTCCCAGTAGGAGGCGGCCCTGAAGGCCATCCGCTCGCGTTCGCGGTCCACGACCATGCGGGTCACAACGGACTGCACGCGCCCGGCGGACAGGCCGCGGGCCACCTTGCGCCACAGCACGGGCGAGATCTCGTAACCGTAGAGCCGGTCCAGCACGCGGCGGGTTTCCTGGGCATCCACCAGGTCCTGGTCCACGTCGCGCAGGTTGTCCATGGCGCGGTGGATGGCTTCCTTGGTGATTTCACCGAACGTCATCCGGTAGACGGGCACCTTGGGCTTGAGGACTTCCAACAGGTGCCACGCGATGGCCTCGCCCTCGCGGTCCCCATCGGTTGCGAGATAGAGCGCGTCGGCATCCTTGAGCTGGGCCTTGAGTTCGGCAACCTTTTTCTTCTTGTCCGCGGACACCACGTAGTACGGCTTGAAGTCGTTTTCAACGTCGACGGCGAACTTGCCGATCGAGGACTTCTTCAGTTCCGCGGGGAGCTCCGAGGGCTGCGGAAGGTCGCGGATGTGACCGATGGAGGCCTCCACGATGAAGCCCTCGCCGAGGTACTTGGCGATGGTCTTGCTCTTGGCGGGAGACTCCACAATGACGAGTTTCTTGCCGGTTTTGGCCTTGCTTGGCACGGTGCTCCTACAGAAAAAGGGTTGCTCGGGCAGATGCGCCCATACCCGCCTAGTTCACCATATTTTGACGGTTCCCGCGCATCCGGGTGGAAAACGGGGTTTCCCGCAACGACTTACGGCCGTCGTGCGGCGGCGCAGCCCGGCCGCTGCCAGCGGTGTCAGGCGGGGCGGTCGCCGCTGTCTCCCGGCGCTCGGGAGGTGCTCTCCGGGGAACCGCCCGACCCGGCTGCGGCGTTGCCCCGGTCATCCGGAATCATCGACCACATGGTCGCCATCCGCTGGGCGCCCTCGGGCACGCGGTCGGGGTCCTCAAGCTCATAGTCCCGCAGCAGGTCAAACAGCCGTTCGGTCAGCTCGGTCCGCTGGTCCGGTGTCAGGTAGAGCAGGTTGCTGGCCAGCACCACGGACGAGGGACCGTCCGTGGACTCGCCCCGCTCCCGGCGTTCATCCCGGGTTCTGGCATAGGCGTTGACACGGCGGCGGAACGCAGCCAGCTCGAGGTCCAGCACAGCGAATTCGGGGCTCGCCACTCCCCCGCCGGAGTTGATGGTGAAGTCGGTGCCCGCGGCTTTCCAGCGGCGTTCGCGGGCATCTCCGGCAGTAGCCGCCGGCACCACGATGCCCCACTTCTGCAGGGCGCGGAGGTGGTAGCTCATGGCGCTGGGGGTGAGGCCGGTCTGGGCGGCGAGTTCGGTGGCCGTGCGGCTGACCTGGGTGGAATACAGCTCGGAGATGACTTCCAGCCGGGCGGCATGGGCCAAGGCCCGGATCGCCTTCGGATCGGTGATTTCCACTTTCTTTTCGGGGCGCGGCCTGCGTTTGGCAACCGGCGGAGCGGCGGACTCCGCCTTTCGGGTTTCTGCATTCACTCAACCAGTCTATCGATCCGCGGCAGACTCTGAAAGACATGCTTGACACCCGTCAGGCGGGCAGGAGGAAGCCTTCCCGGACCAGGTTTCCCACTTCCGTGAGGAGTCCGCCGCGGAAGCTCTCGGCGTCAAAGCCGTCGTATCCCCCGAGCAGGGCCTCGAGGGCGCCGATAATCTGTCCGACGGACAGGTCGCCGTCGCAGGCTGAGACAAAGCCGACCAGCTCGGTGCTCAGCAGGTTGGTGCGGCGCAGGCCCGCGCCCTGGCGCAGCAGGATGACGCCGGGGTGTTCGGCACCGGGGCGCTGATGCCGCTCCTCGGTGACATCCTCGGCCACGACCAGGTGCGCGTCGGCCAGCTCGTGGGCGGCCAGCCAGTCGGCGCGTTCGACGGCGGCGCCGAGGTGTGGCCCGACGGGCTGTTCGATCGGGTAGGTGATTTCCTCGAAGCGGGAGATCACCGGGTCGGCGTCGTGCTCCGGACGCCGCAGCCAGATCATCCCGAACCCGATGGCCTCGACGTTCCGGGAGGCAAAGTCGTCGAGGTAGGCCGCGTAGGAGTCCTGGTAGAGCTGCCGGTCCCGGGATTCGGAGGCGTCCTGCAGCCAGGTCTCGGCGTACTGTTCCGGGCCCACCTGTTCGCGCTGGATGAACCATACGTCCACGTCCGGGCCGGTCCAGCTCTTCGGCCGCTCATCCCAGGACGCACCGGCCGGGATTTCCCAGTTGCCCAGGAGCTGGGCTGTCCCGGCCGGGGCCAGGACCGAGGGCAACGCCCGGACCAGCGAACCGACGATGTCATCCCCCGGCAGGCCGCCGTCGCGGTAGGTGAACTGATCGGCAGCGGCTTCGCCCGTGCTGCGGGGAGTGATGACAAACGGCGGATTGGAAACCACCAGTTCGAACTCCTCACCGGCCACCGGTTCCAGCATCGAACCCTGGCGCAGGCTCACGCGGTCCTCCAGCTTGGCGGGGTCCAGGTGCAGCTCAGGGGCGTTGAGCAGCAGATTGAAGCGGGTGAACGCGAGGGCGCGTTCGGAAATGTCGGTGGCGGTGACGTGCTCCGCGTGGTGCAGCAGGTGGAAGGTCTGGATGCCGCAGCCGGTGCCGACGTCCAGGGCCCGGGCCACATGCCGGCGTGCGGTGACCTGCACCAGGGTGGTGGACGCCTGCCCGATCCCCAGCACATGGTCGTGGCCGAGGACGCCCGGGCGCTGGTGCGCGGCGAGGTCGCTGGCGACCCACAGATCCGCCCCGCCGCTGCTGACGGTGCCCTCCCCCGCGGTTCCGGCCCAGCCGTACGGCCGCAGGTCCACCCGCGCCTGCACCAGGCCCTCCCCGGACAGCTCCACCAGGCCCAGCTCCAGTAGGCCCTGAGTGCCGATGCGGGGGAGGGAATCATCAACGGTCTCGGCCCGCTGCGGCTCCGCCAGCAGCCAGAGCCGGACGACGGCGGCGAGCGCCGCCGTCGTCGGCTCCCCGGCCAGGGCGCGCCCGGTGACAATCAGCGCCGGGATCAACTGATCCCGGCTGAGGGCGGAATGCGCGGCCTCGCCGAGGAGCTCCGCCACACCGTCGACGGTGTAGCCGATGCTCCGCAAGTCCGCGCCGAGCACTACGAGCAGGCCGGGGAGGTCGCTGCGGGGTGCGTCGGGAATGTTGCCGTCGATAAAGTGCGTTGAGTCGGTCACCGGACAAGTTTAGAGGTGCTTCTCCGCGTAGATCCGCAGCGCGTCGCGGACGAAGGCCGCTCCCTCCGCGCCGCCGTAGTTCTTGGCGAAGCGGGGGTCGGCCACGTACAGCTCAGCGAGGCCGGTCACGTATCCCTTGATGTCCCTGTTGATGCCCGTGGCGGGTGCCGCCGCTGGCGTCCCGGGAATGCGGGCCAACCACTCGACCTGCCGCCGGGCCAGCTCCTGCGCCTCCCTGCTGTCCGGAGCGACACCTGATGCCGCGGCCGCGGCCGCGATCCAGTCGTTGCCCAGTTGCTCGGAGCGCCGCTTCCAGGCGTCCTTTTCCGAGGCTCCCATTCCCCGCCACCAAGCGTCGCCTGCGGCATACGCGTCCTTTCCCCAACGTTCCTCGACCTCCTGCTTGTACTGGGTGTGGTCAAAGCCGTCGAACATTTTCTCCGCCATGATTCCTCCTCCTTCTTTCACTGCCTCCATGGTTTGCTGGACCGAGGCGATCTGCCGGGTCAGCCTGTCCTGTTCCCGCCGGAGCCACTCGAGGTGCCGGCCAAGGGCCTTCTCTGCGTCCGGTTCCTGGCCGATGACCTCTGCCACGGCCGGCAGCCCGAGCCCGAGCCCCCGCAGGAGCAGGATGCGTTGGAGCCGCACGAGCGCCGCTTGGTCGTAGTACCGGTAACCGTTGACCCCGGTGCGACTGGGCTTGAGCAGCCCGATGTCGTCATAGTGGCGCAACGTCCGGCTCGTGGTGCCGGCCAGCATTGCGATCTGTTGCACGGACCAATCCATGGGCGGCCCTCCTCGATGATCTCCTGAGTTCCTGGTTAGTCCTCCGACTTTAAAGGTTGACGTTGCGTCAAGGTCAAGGGGCCTACGGCGTCGCCGTCGAACGTTTGCGGTTGCAGCCGGAGCAGGTGAACGTGCTCTTTCGACTGGCGCTGCAGCCGCTGGACCGCACGCTCACGGATGCGGAAGCGAACCGACCGCGCGACAGGGCGTACCGTGCCCTGCACCGGGAAAGATGCTCGGATTCACGGCCGACCAGGGGCGGCCCGGGGCGGTCCCGCGGAACCGGCTGGCCCCTGAGCCTGCCGGCGGACACGGCTGCACGGGGTAGGTTGAAGGAGTGTTCTTCCGTACCTCCCGCGTCCTCGGCAACCCCGGCCTGCGGCGGCGGTTCGCCGGCGCGGCGGCCGGTGCCGCCGTCGTGCTCGCCGCTTCGGCATGCTCGCCCGTCCGTTCCATCGAATCCGCCGATGTGCCGGAGTGGAGAGCGACCGCGCTGCCCTCGGCAAGCGCAATTGTGCTGGAGGACGCGGGCAAGATCCTCAACCGCGACCCGATCCTCAAGGCGGCCACAGGAGTCCCGGCCGGCAGGTACACGCTCACCGTGAGCTGCGACGGCGGGGGCAAGGCCTTTTTCGAGGTCTCGCTGGACGGACGCAGGCTGACCGAAGCGGGGGCAGCCTGCAACGGCAGCCGCGAGACGGCGCGCATTTTGATCCCGGCGGCCGGCACCGTGGAGATCAGTACGGCCAGTGTGGACGCCCCGCTCATCTATGCCTACCACCTCGTTCCCGCCGCGTAGCTCCCTTGCGCTTCTGGTACCAGCCAGTAGGCTCAGGGGCATGTCTGCTGCCGTGGGTCCGCGATGGAGGCGCCAAGCGGCGCTGCTGCTGGCCTTGGCCGCTGGTACTTCCGGGCTGGCTGGGTGCGAGTACGCGGACGACGTCGGGCTGGCCCCGGCGGCGGTCAGCCCGTCGGCCTCGTCCGGACCGGACGCCCCGCAGGCTCCCCGGGACGCCGAACTCGTGGCCGCGGAGGCCCGGAACACAGTGGAGCTTGACCGGATACTTGGGGCGCTGCCCGACAGGCTGCTCACCGGGGGTGCTGGCGGCGTTCGCGACAGCGCCAGCGGAGGATTCACAACCTCTGTCCGGGTCACCGTGCCGGGCCGGTATACCGTCACGGCGGCGTGCATCGGCGCTCCGGGAGCGCATCTGACAGTGACGCAATTCGCCGGCCAGGGCGGAGCTGCGAGCACCTTGCTCGAGCTCAACCTCGAGTGTGGAGGAGTCGCCAGTTCGGAGGTCAACCTTGAGACCGGTTCCGTCTCGGCCCATGTGGTGCAGTTCCCGGAGGGCTCCGCCGATCCCGGAATCGGTGCCGTCGCTGGAGTCCGGATCAGCGGGAGCGGTTCGGCTCCGTAGGTCCCGCCAGCGGTGGGAGACCGGCAATTCACGACTGGGCCGTTCGGCTCTAGCGGAATCAGGTTAGGCGCGTCTAAAGTCGGGGCATGCCTGGCCCGGAAACTGCTCGGAAACAATGATGCCGCGGATGCGCCAAACAGCAGCGGCCGCCGCGACGTCCGTTGCGCTGCTTGCGGGAGTCCTGACCGGCTGCGCCTACGAGTACGACGAAGGCCTATCCAGTGAAAATGGCGGTCCTTCCGCCGCGCCAAGGTTAAGCGATGCCGCGATCCCTCAGGATCCGAGCCTGAACCAGCCCGTGTCAGGAGCTGAACTTGATGCCTGGGTCCTGCAGGTGCTGCCCGACGCCAAGGGGGAGACCTTTCACACGGGCTTCGGAACCCTGGAGGCCGACGAGGAGCGGAATGATACGACCGCGCAGCTGCCCAAGGGCACCTACGCCCTGACCCTTGCCTGCCGGAGCACCCGCCGCGTGTCCTTTTCCGTGGAAAACGGTGAGAACGAACTGGTGGACCTCAGCCTCCGGTGCGGGACCTCACGAGTAAGCGTGGTGACCCTCCCCACTGATGCGATCCTCAGCCTCAAGGTGGATGCGGACGCGCCGGCAAACTTCGCCTACCGCATCAGCCGTATCTGAGCACGGCTGACGGGAGCACGGCTGGCGGGGGAAGCCTCAGGCCGCGCAGCCTTCGGGGCAGCGCAGCGTCTCGGGGCTGGCGGCACAATCCGTGCAATACAGTGTCAGCGTCCGGCACGCCGGGTTCGAGCAATTCTCGAATTTGCTGGTTGGCGCCGCGCAGCGGACGCACTGGCCGATCGTCTTGGCATCCTCGCTGAATTCCAGGTGCATGCGCTTGTCGAATACGTAGAGCGAGCCTTCCCAGAGGCCCCGGTCCCGGAACGTCTCGCCGTAGCGGACGATCCCGCCGTCGAGTTGGTAAACCTCCTTGAAACCGCGGTTGACCATGAGGCTGGAGAGCACTTCGCACCGGATGCCGCCGGTGCAGTAGGTGACCACCGGCTTGTCCTTGAGGGCGTCATACTTGCCGGAATCGAGTTCCTTGATGAAGTCGTGGGTGGTCGCGACGTCGGGGACGATCGCATCCTTGAACTTGCCGATCTGGGCCTCGAACCCGTTGCGCCCGTCGAAGAAGACGACTTCGTCGCCGGAGGCCTTTCTGGCCTCGACGAGCTCGTGGACTTCCGCGGGGGTGAGGTGCTTGCCGCCGCCCACGACGCCGTTGGCGTCCACTGTGAGTTCGCCGGGGGCGCCGAAGGACACGATCTCGTCCCGCACCTTGACGCTGAGCCGCGGGAAGTCCTCGGCGCTGCCGTCGGACCACTTCACGTCGATGCCGTGGAACCCCCTGTACTCGCGGGTGGTCTTCACGTACTGCTTGACCGCCTGCAGCTCGCCGCCGACGGTCGCATTGATGCCGTCCTTGGAGATGATGACGCGGCCGGTCAGCCCGAGTTTCTCGCACAGGGCGCGCTGCCAGAGCCGGACGGCATCCGGATCCGTCAGAGGAGTAAAGCCGTAAAAGAGCACAATTCGGTTCAAAGCCACGTGTTTAAGGGTACTGGAGCGTCCGACGGCGCGGACACCGGGCGCCGGGACGCACGAAGGCCGGCGGGGCGGCCGGCAGGGCGGCCGGCAGGGGCGGGAACGCCTCCCAGGACAGCCACGATTTCATCAGCGAGGCCGGTTCCCCAGTCCGGCCACTGTTGCTTGTGACGGGGCTGGAATACGCTCATCTCATGAGTCTGGACGCCATGGTTGAAGACACCACCCATCTGGTGGAAACTTGGGTGGCCGGCTGGGCCGGTTGCCGTGGTTATGAAACGCGCAGGGAGGGCCGGTTCCCGGCGGTCCTGCGCGCTGACACAACCCGTGAGTGGGGGTATTTCGCCCACGATCCCTCGGATCCGGAGTTTGCACAACTGGCCGCGAGCACCGCAGAAGTGCCGGCCCGGATCCTGACCATCTTCACCAACGATTTGGATCGCTACACCTCCCTGGCGCAGCGGCACGCCCTTAATGTCACTTCGGCTTCACAGACCATGATGATCGTGGACATGGAGACCCAGGACGCGGAGGACCCCTGGCTTTCCGACGACGACCTCAAGCTCGAGGTGTCCAGGATCGACAGTGTGCAACATGCCGTGGTCCGCGCGGCCGAGGAAGTGGCCGCGAGCGGACGAGTGTTCGTGGTGGACCGCACAGCGATCTTCGACAAGATCGTCACTGAACCGGGTTTCCAGCGGCGCGGGCTGGGCAGTTTCATCATGCGGGCGCTGGCCGCCCAAGCGTTCGAGCACGAGGTGGAAACCGGACTGCTGCTGGCCTCTTTGGACGGCCAGAAGCTGTACTCCCACCTCGGCTGGAGCACCGTCTGCCGTGTGCTGATGCTTTCGGCATCGGATGAGGGTTCGGACTTGTCCGTGGGTTGAGGCCGCACCCGGCCGATTTGAGTCCGGGTGAAAGAATGTTTGAGTGAACCCACATGAGTCCCTGATTCCGTTGCTGGGCCGCGGCCCGGACCCGGAACAGCTTCGTCATGTGCGCACCATCCCCTCCCGCCCGGCGGTGTACACGCCGTGGCCGGAGTGGGCGCATCCCGATCTGGTGACCGCGTACGGCTCCCTTGGAATCCAGGAGCCGTACCGCCACCAAATCCAGGCCGCGGATCTGGCGCATGCCGGGGAGCACGTCGTGATCGCCACCGGAACCGCTTCAGGCAAATCGCTGGCCTACCAGCTGCCGGCGCTGGACGCGATCCACCGCTCGGAGCTCCGCGTCCTGGCGGAACCGGGCAAAATCCACGACGACGGCGCCGTCACGCTGTACCTGTCTCCCACCAAGGCTTTGGCCGCCGACCAGCTGGCCGCCATCCAGTCGCTGAAGCTCCCAACCGTCCGGGCCGAAACCTATGACGGCGACACCGATCCGGCGTCGCGGCGCTGGATCCGGGACCACGCGAACTTCATTTTGGCCAATCCGGACATGCTGCACTTCGGGATCCTTCCCAACCACGCCTGGTGGGCCCGGTTTTTCCGCCGGCTGCGCTACGTGATCGTCGACGAGGCACACAGCTACCGCGGCGTTTTCGGTTCCCATGTGGCCAATTTGATGCGCCGGTTGCGCCGCATCTGCGCCTACTACAGCCCGGACGGCTCGCATCCCGGGCCCGTTTTCATCGCAGCTTCGGCCACCGCCTCGGAGCCGGGGACGTCCTTCGGCAGGCTTATCGGTGCGCCGGTCCGCGCGGTCTCGGAAGACTCCTCCCCTCACGGCTCCACCACCGTCGCCTTTTGGGAGCCTGCCCTGACGGAGCTCCGGGGCGAGAACGGCGCAAAGGAACGCCGGACTGCCGTGGCCGAAACCGCGGACCTGCTGGCCAACCTGGTGGCCTCACGGGTCAGGACCATTGCCTTCATCAAGTCACGGCGGGGCGCAGAGACGATTGCGTCCATCACGAAACGGCTCCTGGACGAGGTGGATCCCAGCCTGCCGCAGCGGGTTGCGGCCTACCGCTCAGGCTACCTGCCGGAAGAACGCCGCGCGCTCGAGAAAGCCCTGCGCTCAGGAGCGCTCCTGGGAGTCTCCAGCACCTCGGCCCTGGAGCTCGGCATCGACATCTCCGGTCTCGACGCGGTGCTGGTGGCCGGCTGGCCGGGAACCCGCGCGTCGTTGTTCCAGCAGATCGGCCGTGCGGGCCGTGCCGGCCAGGATGCCATCGCCGCTTTTGTGGCAAGTGATGATCCGCTGGACACGTACCTCGTGAACCATCCCGAGGCGATCTTCGACGTGTCGGTGGAAGCCACCGTCTTCGATCCCGCCAATCCCTATGTGCTGGGACCGCACCTCTGCGCCGCGGCCGCCGAACTACCGCTGGGCTACGCCGAACTTGAGCTGTTCGGCGGCACGGCGGAGAAGCTGCTGAACCAGCTCGTGGCCCAGGGCTACCTGCGCAAGCGGCCTGCCGGCTGGTTCTGGACGCACCGCAGAGCGCAGCGGCCATGGTGAACCTACGGGCCGACGGCGGCGGGCCGGTGAGCATCGTGGACGCAGACACAGGCTCCCTGCTGGGGACCATGGATGCGCCGCAGACGCACTACCAGGCGCACACCGGAGCCGTGTACGTGCACCAGGGCGAGAGCTACGTGGTCGAGGACCTGAACGAGGACGATCACTGCGTGGTGGTGCGCCGCGCCAATCCGGACTACTACACCACCGCCCGGGACGTGACCCAGATCGAGGTGCTGGAGACCCGGCGCACCACCCAGTGGGGCGACGTGGCCGTGCATTTCGGCGACGTGAAGGTAACAACGCAGGTGGTCTCCTTCCAGCGCAAGGCACTGATCTCGAATGAAATCCTCGGCGAGGAACCGCTGCAGCTCGGCGCCCGGGACCTGTTCACCAAGGCCGTCTGGTTCGTCATGGACAACCGCTCCCTGACCGGCGCCGGGCTGATCGAGGCGCAGTTTCCCGGCGCCCTGCATGCCGCCGAACACGCCGCCATCGGACTGCTGCCGCTGGTTGCCTCCAGCGACCGCTGGGACATCGGCGGCGTGTCCACGGCCATCCACGCGGACACCGGAGTGCCCACGATCTTCGTGTACGACGGGCACGCGGGCGGCGCGGGCTTCGCCGAACGCGGCTACGACAAGGCGAGGGTGTGGCTGTCCGCCACCCGCGACGCGATCAAGGCCTGCGAATGCGAGTCCGGCTGTCCTTCGTGTGTGCAGTCCCCCAAATGCGGCAACAAGAACAACCCCTTGGACAAGGATGCCGCTGTCACCCTGATCGATGTTCTGTTAAAGGACGCGTCTGAATTCATGAACGCGGGTGTCATGGACGACACTAGTGGTACTAACGCTGCAGGCAGAGAGGCGTGCGACGGATCAGCCGGCGACGGGACAGGGTCCAACGGGAAACACGGCGGCGCGGACCTGACCGTGACTCCTCTCCAGGCCTGACCCTGGGCTGGCCCGGCCTCACGCGCCGCTACGGCACGGTCTCCGCGGGCGGCGGACCGGCGCGGGCGAGTCCGGTGGCCGATGCCCCGAACATCGTGCCGGCGTCAAGCTGCGTCCGGACTTGAACGGTTTCCCCTGCCCCCTCGGAACAGCTCAGGACCCTTGACTGGTGCCGCCGCGCGACCTCGCGGGCAATGGCACAGGGCTCGCCATCAGTGATCCCCCTGGCCGCATCCGCAGCCGCCAGCGCCGCGAGGTCGGCTGCTGCAGCGGCCCGGGACGCCATCATCGCAGCCTGCGCCAGCAGCGCGATCAAGACCGCCGCGATGAGCAGGACCAACCCCAGGGCCAGAGCGAGGACCGTACCCGAGCCGCGGTCGGGGTGCCGCAGCCGCGCCGGCTCGGCAGGGACAGCCGGCTGCGGCTTCACGAACTCAGCCCCGCCGGTTGGTGGCGCTGCGCCGGTGCGATCCGGACAGGGGCCGAAGCCGGGGCTGACTCTCGCCGCACCCAGGCGCGGGCGGAGAGCGTCCACGGAATGAGCGAACCGACGGCGCCTTGCACTCGGCCGGAGACAGCGACACTGCTCCATTCGCCGTCGGAAGTCACCGCCGACCCAGCTGATTCCCCCGCAAGGCGGCGCACGATTCCCCCGACGTCGGCAGCAGTGTCGCCCCGCGCGAGGGCACGCGCACCTGCCCGGGCGGCTTCCTCGAAGCGAAGCTGCGTCACCCCGGCGGCCGAGCCGGCCAGGACCATGGCCAGCAGGAGAATGACGGCTGGCAAGGCCACAGCAAATTCGGCGGTGACCGCGCCGCGGCAGGAGCCGCCCGCGGAACCCAAACGCGTCCGGGGGCGGTCACCTGCGGGTGGGGAGGCGGCTCCTCGGGATGCCCGAAGCTTCGGCCGGAACGGCTGCCCGCGTGCAGTCTCGATGTCGGGGCGTCCGGGCTTCATGGCAACGCCAGCGCCGTGCGGATGAGATTAAGCAGGAAGCCGCGGACCTCGTCGCTGCGCATGATGAACACGAGCACCCCGGCAAAGCCCACGGCGGCCAGGGTGGCGATGGCGTACTCGGCGGTTGCCATTCCGGCCTCGGAACCCTTGGGCCTTCTTGGACGGCCGCTGTGGACCGGGCGGGCCGCGCGGGCGCCGGGATAAATTTCACGGACCTCCGTGGTTCCATGATCGGCGGCTTCCCGGCGGTTTTCGGCCGGGGCGTCTCGGTGAATCGACATGTGGCTTCCTTTCAAAGGGTCCGGCTGAATCGCCGGCTCCTTCGACTCTCCCTGCTCCCGGCCATGCCGGTAAGTCGGGAGAACGCCCAAGTGGAAAACGTTGCCATCCCGCAGGATGTGGAGGAGCACTCCAGCAGGTCAGCCCAGGGCCGGCCACGGCTCGCGCCTCCTCGGAAATCGCCGGCCAACGCGTTCAGCCCGCCAAACGCGGCCAACAGGCCGACACCGGCCAACGGGACGACACCGGCCACGCAGGCCGGCACAGGCCAACAGGCCAACGTCGGCCCACGCCGCCCGCCAAACGCGGCCAACAGGCCGGCACCGGCCAACGGGACATGAGGAAGGCCTCCTAGCCATCGGCGGTACGCACCAGGCTAAGAGGCCTTCAATCATCCGGAACTCGGCTTCTGTCCCTACTCAGTGCCCTATCGGAGGAAGTAACCCGCGATGTCCGCGATGAGCTGGGAGGTGCCGGAGGAGCGGTTGAATAACGAGACCCGGCCGTCGGAGCCTACGGGGACAGCGACCAGGTTCGGAACTGTCTGCCCGGTGGCGAAGTTCAGGTTGGACGCGTTGGGACGCGCCGTACCGGAAGCGTAGGCGGTAACGAAACCGAAGGACCGGGGCGCCGTGACCGTCAGGTTGAAGACGACGGCAGAGACGCTAGCGGGAATGCCGTTAGCGCCGGCGACCCGGAAGGCAACCGCTGCGTCCGCCGCAGCGGGCGAAGCGTTCCTGGTGTCCAGTGCCCGGGTGGGCCCGATGGCTTTGAAGGCGCCCGGCTCCGTCGGCGTGCCGGGAAGGTAGTACCCGGCAACATCTGCAATGAGCTGGGCGGTGCCGCCGGAGCGGTTGAACAGCGTGACCTTTCCGTCAGCTCCCACGGGAACCGTTACCAGGTTCGGCACGGTCTGGTTCGCGGCAAAGTTCAGGTTGGAGGCGTTGGGGCGTCCCGTCCCGGAGGCATAGGCCGTGATGAAACCGAAGGACCGGGCCTCGGTCACGGTGAGGTTGAAGACCACCGACGCCACCGACGCAGGGATGCCGCGGGCCCCGGCGACCTGGAAGGACACCGCCGAATCCGCACCGACGGGCGAGGCGTTCCGGGTGTCAAGGATCCGGGAGGGCGCGAGGGATCGGAAGGAGCCGGGTATCGCCGGGGTGCCGGTGATGTAATAGCCGGTGACGTCAGCGATGAGCTGGGCGCTCCCGGGAGATCGGTTGAAGAGCGTGACCTTCCCGTCGGTCCCCACCGGGACCGTCACGAGGTTCGGCACGGTTTGCCCGGGGGCGAAGTTAAGGTTGGACGCGTTCGGGCGACCGGTGCCTGAGGCATAGGCAGTGATGAAACCTGCGGACCGCGGCGACGTGACCGTCAGGTTGAACACCACCGACGCCACCTTGGCCGGAATGCCCCTTACGCCTGCGACCTGGAATGAGACTGCGGAATCGGCAGCCACCGGCGAGGCGGACCTGGTGTCAAGCATCCGGGCGGGAGTAACGGGAACGAAGGTTCCCGGCTTTCCGGCCACTCCCTTGGAGCTCTTGATAATGACGTCATCGATGTAGACGTCGCCTGCCTGGCGCCGATGTTCAGCGCCCAGCTGCACGGCGGAGAAGGTGTCGACGTCGATGGCGACCTGGCCGCTGGAGAAGACCAGTTTGTTATCGAACCAGATTTCCACCGTGGTCGCGGCTCCGTTGGCGACTGCGTGCAGTGTCAGGTGATGCCAGCTGTTCAGCTTCACGGAGGGCGCCAGCCGAGTGTAAGTGGGGGTCCCGGTCGGGGACGCGACCCGCAGCCACAGCGGGCCGATTCCGTTGTTGGAGCGATAGACGTCGAGGGTCCGGGTTCCGTTGGTGAAGAAGCGGAAGTAGGGAACGTTGTTGCCGTCGACACCCTTGGCAGTGACGTTAAACCATCCGTCGGCGTAAACGTCCTTGCTGCCGGCGGGCAGGGGCGTGGAAAAGTTCGCCAGGGAGCCCGCCGCGGTGGTTACGTGCAGCTTGGCGGCGCACTTACCGGAGTGGGCGTCTGCGTCGGAAATTGTGGCCGTGCCTGTCCCCGCAGTGGCAGGGGCACGGAAGCCAGCCGCTGCGATCGTTTGGGACTCGAAACTGGTCGCCAGCACTGTTGTGCCCGGATAGTTGTTGGTGGGTGCCGGCGTTCCAGGGGCGCAGGTTACGGCGTGAGCCGGTGTGGCACCAACAGCCAGCCCTGCCACCACCAACAGATTTAGCGCCGCAATCACACCGGCCCTTCGCAGTCGAATCATTGATCTGCCCCCCTGCCCTGACTTCAAACTCCCGAATATTTTTCTCAGACGTACCGACATACCGGACGCCCTGAGCGGGTAGCTATCACTGGGTCACACACGAGGGCGCTCGTACTGCGATGCCTACCGCACAATATCGAGAGGCACTTTGGAAAACCTTGAATCAGCCGGGGATCATCGCCAGGAGCACGGGCACGATGCCCAGACATACAAAGGCCGGCAGGGAGCAAAGACCCAGAGGGACGACGAGCTTCACGCCAAGAGCAGCGGCCTTTTTCTCGGCGGTCCTGAAGCGTTCCCGGCGGATCCGGGCCGCTTGAGCGTACAGAACGGCGGAGGAGGGCGCCCCCGTCAGGGCGGCGAAGCCCAGGGCGTCTTGTAAGTCCAGCAGCCGAGGCGATCGGACGTCTGAACTGCGCCAGGCTGCGTCCCAGTCGGCACCGAGAGCCAGCGCGGACACGACCGGGCGAAGCGGCGCGCGGAACTCCTGGGTGGCGAGGCCCGCGGCCAGTTCCAATGCCCGTCCGAGCCCGGACCCTGCGTCCAGCATCGCCCCAATCAGCTCGAGCATCATGGCGGTGTCGCCGAGGCCGGGGGCGTCGGCCGTTCCCTCGTCGCCGTGGGCGGTTCCCGGGGTTCCGCCGGGCCCTGCCGACCACGGTTCGTGTTGCCGCCGCCTGAGCCGCTGTCTGGCCTGGGAGCGGTCGGTAAATGCCACCGAGGTGGCCGCCGCCAGCAGTACCGCGACGGCGAGACCGGCCATCTCGGCAGTCATCACGACTGTCCGGCCGCTGACCGGACGAGCCTGGTCGACCAGATCCGTCCGGCGGCTGTGAGGGCAACGCCCGCCGCGAGCGCCGCAAGGCCTGCCGGCTCCCCCAGCAGGATGTTTATCGGGTCCACGCCCAGCAGCATGCCGAGTCCCAATCCGAGGACGGGCAGCCAGCTGAGCAGGCGAGCTGTGGCCCGGGGACCGGCAAGGGCAGTCTGTCGTGCCGCTTCCGCATCCTCTTCGGCCTCGAGCTGGGCGGCGAAGCGCGTCAAAACATCGGCCAGCGGACAGCCGCTCGCCTCCGCCACGTCGAAGCACGCGGCGAACTCGATCCAGGCACCGCGTTCCTGCTCGGCCGCAGGGCGTCCCGGCGAAGCGCCGGAGACCCGGACAGCGGCGGCCCTCCGGATGGCCTCCCCCACGGGGGCTCCACACCTCGCGGCAGCCCGGGCGGCCGCGAGGCTGGCCCGGGAGGCCGGGGCGAGCGCTGCGGGCGGAACGTCGGACGCGGACCGGCCCGGTGCAGGCTCGCCGCCATAGAGCAGCCAGAGCTCATCCCAGAGCCGGGCGGGGGATCGGCCCCCTCTGAGCAGCGCGGCGGACTGCTGGACCAGCAGGGCCATCGGTGCGAACGTCTGCCCGGGCTGCGTCCACCTCTGCGGGCGCAGACCGCGGAGCACCGGCAGGCGCGGCGTGCCGCGTCGCAAGGCAGCCCCGCGGCCCCGGGCTGGCCCCGCGCCAGGTCCCGAACGGCGGTCGGCGGGCCCCCGCGCCGCGTTCCTGGGGGGCCGGGCGAGCCGCAGCCGGAGCCGCCGGCTCGGGCCGCCGGGCGGCGAAAGCGCCAACCAGACGGCGAGCGCCAACACTCCGGCCAGAGCCGGCGTCACGCCGGGATCCCGTCTGGCCCTGGATCCAGGCCCAGACGGTCCGCCAGCCCCGGCCACGCCGGGCCGCAACGGACGCCGGCCTCGGCGTCCCCTGACGCCTCGAGAGCCACGGTGACTGCCAGGCCTTCTTCGAGGTCCTCCAGGACGCCGATGCACACCACGTGCCGCCGGGCCCCGGTCCTGCCCACATGGACGACGGCGTCCAGCGCGCTCGCCACCTGCAGGCGCACGGCGTCCTGGCCCATGCCGGCGAGCGCCCCGAGCGCCGTCAGCCGGGCGGGGACGGCGCCAGCGGTGTTTGCGTGGATGGTTCCGCCGCCTCCGGTGTGGCCGGTGTTCATGGCTGTCAGGAGCTCCCGGACCTCGGCGCCCCGGCATTCGCCCACGACCAGCCGGTCGGGCCGCATCCTCAAGGCCTGGCGGACCAGCTCGCCCAGGTCGACGACGCCGCTTCCCTCGAGGTTTCCATGCCGGGTCTCCAGCGACACGACATGCGGGTGCACCGGGTTGAGCTCGGAAGCGTCTTCAATCAGGACGAGCCGTTCCCCCGGACGGCATAGGCCGAGGAGCGTCGCGAGCAGCGTCGTCTTTCCGGAACCGGTGGCTCCGCTAATCAAGAAACCCAACCTGCGATCGATCATGCGTTCCAGCACCGTCCCGATGAGGGTGCCGAACATGCCGATCTGCCGCAGCTCCGGCATCGTGAACACTCGTTCCCGTCGGATTCTCACGCTCAGCAGGGTGCCCGCCGTGGAGATCGGCGGCAGGACCGCATGGACCCGGTAGCCGCCGTCCAGCCGGACGTCCACGCACGGAGATCCGTCGTCGAGGCGCCGCCCGCCGGCCGCCACAAGCCGTGCTGCCAGCGCGCGGATCTGTGGCTCGCCGGAGAAGAACACCGGCACTTTCTCCGGGCCGTTGCCGCGGTCAATCCACACCGAGTCGGGTCCGTTGACGAAGATGTCCGTCACGGCGGGATCCCTCGCCAGTGCCTGCAGCGGGCCCAGCCCGGTGAGTTCCGCACTGATGCTGTCCACCGCGGCCAGGGCACCCGCGGTGCCGAGCAGCCGTCCGGTCGCTTGCACGGCGGCGGCCACGCGGGATGGCGTGACCGGCCCGGCCTCGGACAGAACGGACTCCCGCACGGTCTGTAACAACTGCTCGTCCGCGGAGCTGCCGGCCCCCGGCCGGTTGCCGAGGCGGCGCCTGCCGGCGGCGGCAGCGTCCGGGGGGCCCGCCGCCGCGTGCGCGCTCACCGGACTTCCCCGACGCTCAGCTCGAGTACCGCTGCGGCGAAGCGGCGGACGATGCGTTGCTGACCCGAGATCAGGAGCCGTCCAAGTTCCGTCGCCGCGGCAGTGCCCCGGACTTCCGGCATGATCCCGGACAGGGGAAGTCCGACCGAGTCCGCAATCAGCCCTCCGTCCAGCACGGCTCCAGGCTTGCCCCGGACGACAAGGGAGGTTTCCACGGGAGGGAGATCGTGCAGCAGTCGCGCAGTCGCGACGGCCGCGCGCAGCTGGGCGGGGACGATGAGAACGAGCCGGTCGCAGTCCCAGGCGAGCGCCCGCAGCGACTCACTTCCGCGGCCGATGTCCAGCACCACCAGGTCAAAGCCGCGCCGGGCAGCTTCCAGGACGATGGACACAGTGGCTGTCTCCACGACCGTGGCGCCGTCGCGACTGCCCGGCCAGGACAGGAAGGAGAAACCTCCCGCCGTCGGCAGGGACTCGGCCAGCTGGCCCGGATCGATGCTCCCACTTGCCCCGGCGAGATCCGGCCAGCGGAGACCGGGCGTCTCCTCGGCGCCCAAAGCGAGTTCAAGGCCGCCGCCGCGGGGGTCACCGTCCACCAGGAGGACGTCGGCGCCGTGCCGTGCAGCGGCCTGGGCCAGCCAGATGGCAGCGGTGGTGGCTCCCGCCCCGCCGCAGCCGCCGCTGATGCCGAGGACGAGCCCGCCTGCCGCGGGCGAACGGGAACGGCTGAGGTGCGCGGCAAGCCAGGCCGAGGCTTCGGGCAGCACGGCGACGCGTTCCGCCCCTATCGCGGCCGCCAGCTGCCAGAGGCTGTCCCCGTCGTCGGCCAGTCCGAGCAGAACGGCCGGCGCCCGGCGCCGCGGCGGAAGCGCGGTGATGTCGTTTCCCACCAGCACCGCCGCCGCAGCGGCCCAGAACGGCGCTGCCTCCAGCACGTCCGGCACCGTCCGCAAGGTACCGCCGGCCGCCGCCACGATGCGCTCCACTTCTCCGTGGAGCAGCTCGTTCGCGGTTACCAGCAGCGTCTCCGCCGACGCGTCCGGCAGCCAGGCCGCCTCACCGGGCCCGGCGCCGCGCCGGCGTGGGGTGTCGGGGGGAAATAGCTCATGCCGGCTCATACCGTCACTCTGCCTCTGGGCGGACCGGCCCGTAAGCCGCGCGCCGGGCTATGTGGACAAGCCGCCCCGAGCCACAGGGCAGAATTGACCGTATGTATCTGCTGCTCGCCGCCCACGCTGACGGCGCAGCCCTCCAGGAACTCACCGCCGGGGGCGCCCCTCACCCGGCCAGCCCCGAACCGAGGGTCATCAGCGCCGCGGAACTGGCCGGCGTCGTGCTTCAGCTCGAGAAGCGGCGGCCGCGCTGGATCTGGCACCGCACGCAGGACTGGTACCCGTCACTGCTGGCCGCCGGGGTGGAGCTGGAGCGCTGCTATGACCTCTCACTGTGCGGCGCGATCCTGGCACACTCGGAATTCACCGCCCACACCTCCTACGCCCGGAACGCCGAGAAACTCACCCAGGACGATGATCTGCAGCAGCCGCCGCGGGCCCTCCAGCCGCCGCCTCCGCCCGCGGACCAGGGGGCCTTGTTTGACGATCCGGCACTTCGGCGGGCGTCGCGCCACAACCCGGAGGACCTGCGCGAAGAGTACGCCGCGCAGCAGGAGGCTCTCAACCAGGCGGGGGCCGCCGGCCAGCCGGCCAACCGTAAGCAGCGGCTCCAGTTGCTCCTGGCGGCTGAATCCGCAGGGGCCATGATTGCCGCGGAAATGCAGCACGTCGGGGTCCCCTGGCGGACGGAGCTGCACGAGGAGATTCTCGCCGACCACTTGGGTCCGCGCCCTCCGCAGGGCCGCCGTCCGGCCAAACTTGAGGCGCTCACCACAGAGCTCCGGCAGCTGCTGAGCTCCCCTTCGCTCAACCCGGATTCACCCCAGGAGCTCATGCGCGCCCTGCACCGGAACGGGGTCGAGGTGAAGTCCACCCGTCAGTGGGAGCTGAAGGAATCGTCGCACCGGGCGATCGAGCCGCTCCTGGCGTACAAGAAACTGTCAAGGCTCCATGCGGCCAACGGCTGGGCCTGGCTCGACGCCTGGGTCAGGGATGGCCGGTTCCAGCCGGAGTATGTCGTCGGCGGCGTGGTCTCGGGCCGCTGGGCCTCCCGCGGCGGCGGGGCGCTGCAGATTCCGCGCCAGATCCGTGGCGCCGTGCACGCCGATCCGGGCCACAAGCTGATCGTTGCGGATGCTTCCCAGCTCGAACCGCGGGTGCTGGTGGCGCTTGCCCAGGACTCGAAGATGGCCGAGGCGGCCCGGGACAAGGACCTCTACGCCGGCATCGCGGCGCAGGGTTTCGGCGGTGACCGGGCGAAGGCAAAGATGGCGCTCCTGGGGGCCATCTACGGGGCCACCACGGGCGAGTCCGGGCGGCTCATGCCCCAACTGGCCCGCACTTATCCCCGGGCTGTCGGGTTTGTGGAGCACGCGGCGCGCCAGGGTGAAGCCGGGAAGACCGTCACCTCCCGGCTCGGCCGCAGCAGCCCGCCGCCGTCGGAGGGGTGGCTGCGGAGCCAACAGTCCGCCACCGCCGAAGAACAGCGCCGTGCCGATACCCTGGCCAGGTCCCGGGGCCGGTTCACCCGCAACTTCGTGGTGCAGGGCTCAGCCGCGGACTGGGCGGCATGCTGGCTGGCCGAATTACGACGGCGGCTGCGGGCTATGCGCGCGGACAGCTTGCCCGCCGGGGAACTGGTGTTCTTTCTGCATGACGAAGTCATGATCCATTGTCCGGAGGAGGCGGTCGGGGACTGCATTCTCGCCATCGAGGAGGCTGCGGACGCCGCCAAGGAGCTGCTTTTCGGCCGGATCCCGGTGGACTTCCCGGTCAGCATGGCGGTCGTGGACTCCTACGACAAGGCGAAATAAGGGACCGGGACCACGGGACGTAACGTACCCGTCGGTAGCATTGTGTCCGGTCCGTCAACCCGGCTACGCTCGAAATGGCCGGTAGCCGTTCCTGGTTCCACCGGCCAATGCAAGGACGCATGGATTTGGAAGGCAGCAGATTGGCTGGCATTTTTGAGATCGCAGAGGCTGGAGAGAAAGCGTATTTCTTCAAGCTGACCGCACCGGATGGAACGGTTGTCGCCGTTTCGCCATTGTTCGACACCATCAAGGCCGCTGCCGCGGGCATCACCGCTGTGCGCGAGAATGCCGCCACCGGCTTGGTCGTCGACAAGTCCCGGCCCGGGAAGAACGCGTCGAGCGGCCGGGAGGCAACCCGGCTGGGCACTACGCGGACGAGCCCGCGGCTCGCCCCACACTAGCACTGCACGCTGTGCGAAGAGCGACCTTCCGGCCGCGTCAGACGTCGATCCCGTAAAGCCGCGTTCCGTCCCAGGGAACCGCCCAACCCAGCTGCTCGAACAGCTGGTTGAGGATCATCCCGGTGAAGCCCCACACCACCACTTCGTTGACGGTGAACGCGGGGCTTTGGAAGGTCTGGCCGGCCCGGCTGACGGTTGCCATCACCCGGTTGTCAGGATCCAACAGGTCGCGGACAGGGACGCGGAAGACCTGGGAAGACTCGCCGTAGTCCACCACCCGCACGGGTGACTGGGCGGCCCACCAGGCCAGGACGGGCGTCACCAGGAAGTTGCCGCGGGGCAGCGCCAGTTCGGGCATGACCCCGAGCACCTCGACGCCGGACGGGTCAAGCCCGGTTTCCTCCCGGGCTTCGCGCAGGGCGGCGTCAACCGCCGACTCGCCGTCGTCGATACCGCCTCCGGGGAACGCTATCTGTCCCGGATGGTCATCCAGGGTCTGGGCGCGCTGCAGCAGCAGGACGTCCAGGTCAGCCGGAGCAAGTTTCTTGCCCGAGGCCGCGGGGACATGGTCAAGGGCCCCAAACAGCATCAGGACGGCGGCGCGGCGGACGCGCTCTCCTGGTTCAATGGCGAGTTCCCGCCAGCGCGGATCCGGCGCCGGGGCCGTGCCCGCCGCGACCCCGGCCGCCAGATCGAGGAGATCCTCGCGGGCCGTCACCGCGGCTTCCTCTGCGATTCCATCCGGATTTCCGCGGCCCGGTGGGTCTCGGCAAGCAGCTTCGCGAGCAGCTCCTCCTGTCCCGGGGCCAGTTCGTACTTCAGCAGCTTCTTCGCCTTCTCCGGATCGGTCTCCCCCATCCCGTAGCTCGGGCACCAGTTGGCCACCGCGCAGGCCCCGCAGGCCGGCTTTCGCGAATGGCAGACCCGGCGGCCGTGGAACACGACCCGGTGCGAGAGCATGGTCCAGTCCTTCGGCTCGAATAGTTCGGCGACGTCGAATTCGATCTTCACCGGATCCTCCGAGTCTGTCCAGCCGAACCGCCTCGCCAGCCGGCCGAAGTGGGTGTCCACGGTGATGCCGGGGATACCGAAGGCGTTTCCCAACACGACGTTGGCGGTTTTCCGCCCGACGCCGGGCAGCGTCACGAGATCCTCCAGGCGTCCGGGCACCTCGCCGTCGTACTCATCCACCAGCCGGTTGCTCAGGGCCAGCAGGCTCCGCGCCTTCGCGCGGAAGAACCCAGTGGGCTTGATGATGCCTTCAAGCTCGTCCGGATCCGCCTCCGCAAGGCTCCGTGCGTCCGGGTACCGGGCGAACAGCAGCCGGGTGATCTGGTTGACGAGCACATCCGTGGTCTGCGCCGAGAGCACCGTGGCCACGACGAGTTCAAAGGGATTACGGAAATCCAGTTCAGCGTGCGCGTACGGGTACTGCTCCGCCAGCGCCCGGTTGATCCGGCGGGCGCGTCGCTTGAGTCCGAGCAGGGACTCGCCCGCGGCCTTGGGCCCCGCAGGTGCGGGGCCGGCCATACCCGGGCTGTCGGGACCCGACGTACTTGGCGCGGACGCGCCAGGGCTGGCAGGCCCGACGCTGCCGGGCTCGGACTCCTCGGCGGTGGCCACCGGCGTCCGGCTAACCGCGCTCGATATTGCTGAGGTCGCGCAGCACGCCCACCCTGCCGTCGGTATGTTGGACCAGGAACTCGCTCCCCCGGTCCTCTAGGGCCAGGACCCAGCCGCCGGGTTCAATCACGAATGCCGGAGCGCCCGTGTGTTCATCGACAGCCGTGCGCGGCCGGGCGACGGCGAACCAGAAGGCGTCGTGGACAGGCTGGGCCTGATTCGGCGCTGTCCGACTCGCAGGATCGACGGTGGCCCCGATAGGCTCCTGCGACCGTACCTGCGGGTTGACGGTGGTGGGAGCGCTGTTGCTGGCGGCCGCCGGCACGTCCGCCGCGAGGGTCTGCTCGGCAGCCGCTGTGGTCTTCGCCTGCCGTTCCTCGTGTGTCGGCTCGGCGGCGGCCGCCGGGGCGACTGCGGCGTTCCCATCGGACTGCCCGACGCCGGGAGTCCGGGTCTGCTCAGCGGCGGACGGACCGGCCGGCTCTGCTGCGGACGGCGGGGCAGCAGCCGTGGACGGGGCTGCCGTCGAAGGGGCTGCCGTCGCGGCAGGAACAACGCCGGAAGCCTGGGTTGCCGGGACACCCGTAGCCGTGGCACCGGACCCCGGAGCAGGAACGGCCCGGGGGGCAGCAGCGGTCTGCGCGGCCGCGGCTGCAGCCGGCCCGGCCGACGGCGCCGTGGCCCCGGACGGAGCCGCAGCGGCGGTACCTGGAACGGCGTCGTCCGCAGCAGCGGCCCGGGGCTCGGCGGCGCGCGGGGCCGGGGTTGCGGCAGGACCGCCGGGGGTCATGCGCTTGGCCCAGCCTGCGACGGTACCCGTGCTGCTGTCCTGGTAATCCTTGGCTTTCTTCTGCTCCTTGGGCGCCTTGGGCGCACGGGGCTTGCGGACGGGCGCCGCAGTATCGCGTGCCACCACATGCGCCGGGGTCTCCTGGCGGTCCAGGAAGTCGCCGGCCAGGTAGGGGATCAGGCGGGCGAGGACGGTCGCGGCAAAGAGTCCCAGTGCCCCCACGAGGGCCAGCAGCATGCTCGGCACGTAGGCGCCGGCCACGGCGAGGAAGAAGAAGGCGACGGCGAAGGACGCCACCACCGAGGCGAACTGGTCCACGGACAATGAACCGATCCGCATCCTTGTTCCGGGGCTGAGGCGGCGCGCCACGAAGAGGGCGCTGACAATCAGCGGCAGCAGGATACCCAGGCCCAGGAAGAAGAGGCTCCCCAGGTTCCACAGGTTGTAACGGACGGCGAACATCGGAATCAGCGAAGCGATGAAGAGAATCAACGTGGAGCCGAAAACAGTCAGGTCCCGGACGGTGAACGGGCCGAGGACGGCCTCGTTCTTCATGCCGGACTTTCCTTTCGCCTTGTCCACCGTGAAACGGGGGGCGTCCCCGAAGCCGGCGGGACGGGCGGGCCCGGTGTTGCCGTGGCCGTCGGAAGGCGCGTGGAGCTGCCCATTAGCTTGCTCGTTCATTCTGTTCTCCTTAGCATGGTGCAACCCAGGACGGTGCCGCGGAACGGCAGGCGGAGACTGGACCGCGCGCGGTTCAGGTCGCCTCCATCGGATGTCGCAACTCCATCTCAGCCTAGCCAAGTGACCGTCCGATCACTAGCTGACAAGCCGTGCACTGCACCGCCAAATCCGCGTCATCCTTCGGATCGGCCGGTGACCCGCGCCACGCCGGTGGCTCGGCTGTAGCTGACCGGATCGCTGCGTGTTACGGCCGATACTGCGAGGTGGCGGTGCGTGAGACGGCGGGCAACGTACCCCGCGTACGGCAGAACGATCACGGTGTCGAGACCGCCCCTCCCAGGCGGCGATCAGCGCCGGGAGGCTCTGCGGTTCGGGCAATGCGACCGCCAATCTTCGGAGCCTCGTTGGGCGCTGCCCGGAGGCCTGCGGACGGCATTCCCGCTCCCACGCGTTCACAGCCCCGGCGTCGATTCCGTCCCAGCCGTAGTCCGCTTGCCAGAACGGCGCAATCAGGGGGTTGAGGCCCTGGCCGGGTTGCGTGACCTCGCGGATCAGTCCTGGCGTCGGGTGAATCGTCGGGTCCTGCTCCTGCACTGCGTACCAGTCCCACGCCCGGCGGGCCAGGCGCCAGGGCGCGGGCCACCAGGCCCCAAAGTCTCATTTCTGCCTCTGTTTCAGAGGTTCCTGGCCCAATTTTGTCCGACGATCACCGGCAGCGCCAGAGTCCGGGCCGGGGCGGCACCAGTCCCCCCTGACCGGCGCCATTCAGCGCTTAACAGACACCGCTCACGGCTCCCGTTGTGACGGGGCACACCTTCTGTCGCACCCAGGTACTAGTGTTTGTTGCGGAACAGTTCTTTGCGGGACGCCCGTGATCGACCGCTGCCCGACGTCGCGCCTGCGGCACGGCGCAGCAGATCCGGGCGCCCGCGCAGCACGGATCGATGAATGATGAGGTTCACCATGTCCCAGCAGACCCCCGGCGCCACGACGACCCAGGCACCCGGCCCTACGTCTTCCGTCAGCACACCGCAGCACGGCGACGCGTTCGAAAACCTGTCACACGAGAACCGCAGATTCGCTCCCTCGGCCGAGTTCGCCCGCAACGCCGTGGTCACCGACGCCGACTACGCGGAGGCCGACGCCGACCGCCCCGCCTTCTGGGCGAAGCAGGCCCGTGAGCTGCTCACCTGGTCCAAGGACTTCGACCAGGCGCTGGACTGGTCCAACCCGCCGTTCGCGAAGTGGTTCGTTGGCGGCGAGGTCAACGCCGCGTACAACGCCCTGGACCGCCACGTAAAGAACGGCCACGGAGACAGGGTCGCGATCTACTTCGAGGGCGAACCGGGCGACACCCGGTCCTACACCTACGCGCAGCTGACCGAGGAAGTAAAGAAGGCCGCGAACGCGTTCGAATCCCTCGGTGTGGTCAAGGGTGACCGCGTCGCGGTTTACCTGCCCATGATCCCCGAGGCCGTGATCACGCTGCTGGCGTGCGCCAGGATCGGCGCCATCCACTCGGTGGTGTTCGGTGGTTTCTCCGCCGACGCACTGCGCTCCCGGATCGACGACGCCGAGGCCAGGCTCGTGGTCACCGCGGACGGCACCTACCGCCGCGGCAAGCCCAGCGCCCTGAAGCCTGCCGTCGATGAAGCCCTGGCCCATAACGGCCATACCGTCCAGAACGTCGTCGTCGTCAAGCGCAACGGCCAGGACGTGGACTGGCACGACGGCCGCGACCACTGGTGGGCGGACACCGTCGGGCTGGCCTCCCCGGAGCACACTGCCGTGGGGCACGACTCGGAGCACCCGCTCTTCATCCTCTACACCTCCGGCACTACCGGCAAGCCCAAGGGCATCCTGCACACCACCGGCGGCTACCTCACCCAGACCGCGTACACGCACAAGGCCGTGTTCGACCTGCACCCGGAGACGGACGTCTACTGGTGCACCGCCGACGTCGGCTGGATCACGGGGCACTCCTACGTCGCCTACGCGCCGTTCATCAACGGCGCCACCCAGGTCATTTACGAGGGCACCCCCGACTCCCCACACCAGGGCCGGTGGTGGGAAATCGTGGAGAAGTACAAGGTCTCCATCCTGTACACCGCCCCGACCGCCATCCGCACCTTCATGAAGTGGGGCAAGGAGATCCCGGCCCGGTCCGACCTCTCCTCGATCCGCGTCCTGGGCTCCGTCGGCGAACCCATCAACCCCGAGGCGTGGATGTGGTACCGCGAGGTCATCGGCGGCAATGCCGGCAAGAACGGCAAACGCAAAGACACCCCGGCCCCGATCGTCGACACCTGGTGGCAGACCGAAACCGGGGCGCAGATGATCGCCCCACTGCCCGGCGTGACGGCCACCAAGCCCGGCTCCGCCCAGGTCCCGCTCCCCGGAATCGCCGTGGACGTCGTGGACGAGCTCGGCGAATCGGTGCCCAACGGGCACGGCGGGTTCCTGGTGATCCGCGAACCGTGGCCGGCCATGCTGCGCGGCATCTGGGGCGACCCGGAGCGGTTCAAAGACACCTACTGGTCCCGCTTCGAGGGCATGTACTTCGCCGGTGACGGCGCCAAGAAGGACGAGGACGGCGACGTCTGGTTGCTCGGGCGGGTGGATGACGTGATGAATATTTCCGGACACCGCCTCTCCACCGCCGAGATCGAGTCCGCGCTGGTCAGCCACCCTGCCGTGGCGGAGGCCGCCGTCGTCGGAGCGGCCGATGAGACCACCGGCCAGGCCGTTGTCGCCTTCGTGATCCTGCGCGGGGACGCGGTGGACTCCGGCGACGAGATCGTCCAGGAGCTCCGCAACCACGTGGGCAAGGAGATTGGCCCGATCGCCAAGCCCAAGACGATCCTTGTGGTGCCCGAACTGCCGAAGACCCGCTCCGGCAAGATCATGCGCCGCCTGCTCAAGGACGTCGCGGAAGGCCGCGAGGTCGGCGACGCGACCACCCTGGCCGACAACACGGTGATGGCCCAGATTGCACAGTCGCTGAGGAAGTAGCAGCCGGGCCGGCCGGATCAGGCGGCCCGACGGCGGCGGCCCCACCCAAGTGGGCGGCGCCGCCGTCCACTCCGGATAGCGGGCACCCATTCCAGGACGGCGGGCAGCCATCCGGGGCGCAATCTTGCGCCTGATGACTCGCCTGGGTCGAGGTTTCCCCGCGCGCCAGCCGGCCCGGGAGCTTCATCCGGATCCTGCCGGTCGCGGCAGGGCGGCCCTTCCAGTTGCGGCAGGGCCGCCGCTCCGGCAGGCCCGGGGGAATCCCCGGGGCTCTCTGCGATACATTGGCAGGCATGAGCGAAGCTACCCCCGCCGGTGCCGGCCGCGGCACCATCCTGGTCCTCAACGGACCCAACCTGAACCTGCTCGGCACCCGCGAACCGGAGAAGTACGGTACGGCCACGTTGGCCGACGTCGAACAACTCGCCAAGGACGCCGGCGCTGCCCATGGGCTGAACGTCGAGTGTTTCCAGTCCAACCACGAAGGCGCCCTGGTCGACGCCATCCATACAGCCCGCGGCAAGGCGATCGGTATTGTCATCAACGCCGGCGCGTACACGCACACCTCGATCGCGATCCGGGACGCGATTTCCGCGGTGCAGCTGCCCGCCGTCGAGGTCCACATCACCAATGTCCACGCCCGGGAGGAGTTCCGGCATCGCTCCTACCTCGCGGACATCAGCAAGGCCGTGATCGCCGGCGCCGGCATCATGGGCTACCGCTTCGCAGTGGAGTACCTCGCGGGGCTGGAGACCAGCCGGGACTAACCGAGTCCCCCCATGGCACCGGCGTGGGCGGAACCGGTGTCGGCTCGCAGGGCAGGCAGGCAGACGGCGCACGCCACGGGCATGGCCTATCTGGACGCCGCGGGCTACTTCGTGATGCACTGCCCCGCGGAGACGGGGCGGTCGAGTCCGGGCGCCAGGGCGGCGACCGGACCCAGATCGGCCATCGTGATCGCGTAGCCGAGCGAGGATCCGGTTGTTGCCTTGGCAAACACGACGCCGGCGACCTGCCCGTCGGTGGTCAGCAAGGGCCCCCCGGAATTGCCCGGCTGCACGTCCCCGGCCAGGCGGTAAACGTCCGCGGGCGCTGCGTTGTTGCCGTAGATATCCGGAACGAGCACGGTGATGATGTCCTGCACCGTCGCGGGGTTGGACTCGAACGGCCCGCCGTGCGGGTAGCCGGCAAACGCGGCCGGGCTGCCGGCGGGCAGGACGGAACCGAGCGGCAGCGGCGCGGAGCGCAGACCGTCCACGGCCAGGACTGCAAGATCATGCTGGCCGTCGAAGTACACGACGCGTCCGGGCAAGGCGCCCCCGTCCGGAACCTCGACCACCGGCTCCGGAACACCGGCGACGACATGGGCGTTTGTCACCACCCGGCCCGGTGACACCACGAAGCCGGTGCCAGTCTGGTTCTGTCCGCACTGATATGCGGTTCCGGCGATCTTCAAGACGGAGTCAGCCGCAGCATTCAGCGCAGGGGTGTCAGTATTGACGTCCGGGACGGACGCAGGCTGGCCCTGGGCAAAGCCTTCGAAAAGCGTCGGGATGCCCTCGCCGATCACCGCGGACCGCAACTGCGCCATCGAAGTCTTGATGGGGTTCGGAGTCATCCCGTCGATGAACCTAATCACCTTGGATTCGGCGATCTGCTGCGAGGCAAAGGGAACGCCCAGGGCGCTAATGCTAAACGCCAGCAGCGACATGACCAAGGCGGAGACGACCACGTTCACTCCGCCGCCCACCACCCGGTCCGCGGCACGGAGCGGGCTGATCTTCACGACGCTGCGGATCCTGCGCCCGATCATGGTGCCGAGGCCGTGGCCGATAACCATCAACAGGACGGCGGTGGCGACGACAGCCGTCAGGCGCCAGCCGGCGTTGTCCACGAGATCGCTGACTATCGGGACCGAAACAAATGCGCCCACGGCACCCGCCGCGAAGCCGGCGATACCTCCGAGCGTCACCAGGAAGCCGTTGCGCAGGCCGTAGATCAGGTAGGACAGCAGCGTCAGGATCAACGCCAGGTCCAGGATGGTCATGCCGAACACCAGGCCTCCTTAGGGGCGGTAGGGACCAATTCTACCGGCGGTGGCTGACAGTTTGCCGCGCGCCGGCGGACCGCCGGCGCCAAGGGTCCGCCGGCGCCGGCGGCTCCATTTCGCGCCTTTCGGTGCCAACTACGTCACAGGAGTGTCAAAATTCTGGAAGAATGGCTGAAGCGCCCCAGCCGACACAGTAAGTCAGGAGATTTCATGGACATCGAGGTATTGCGCCGCGCACCACTTTTTGCCACGCTCGACGACGAGGCGTTCCGTCTGCTGACGGACGAACTCACCGAGGTGGACCTCTCACGCGGGGCCTCGGTATTCCGGGAAGGCGACCAGGGTGACCAGCTGTACTTCATCGTCTCCGGCAAGGTGAAGCTCGGCCGCACGTCGCCGGACGGCCGGGAATCGCTCCTGGCCATCCTCGGACCGGGTGAGCTGTTTGGCGAAATGGCACTGTTTGATCCGAGCCCCCGGACCGCCACAGCCACAGCGGTCTCGGAAACGCGCCTCGCCGGGCTGAAGAACGAAAGCCTCAACGCGCTGCTGCGCACACGCCCGGAAGTTTCCGCGCAGCTGCTGCAGGCCCTGGCCCGCCGCCTGCGCCGCACCAACGATTCGTTGTCCGACCTGGTCTTCTCCGACGTCCCGGGCCGCGTGGCCAAGGCCCTGCTGGACCTCGCGGACCGTTTCGGGCGCCCCGCGACCGACGGCGTCCTGGTGGCCCACGAGCTCACCCAGGAAGAGCTGGCACAGCTGGTCGGCGCGTCCCGCGAGACCGTCAACAAGGCCCTCGCCGAGTTCGTCCAGCGCGGCTGGCTGCGCCTGGAAGCCCGCGCCGTCGTCATCCTCGACATGCAGCGCCTGCGTCAGCGCTCCCGCTAAGAGTATCCAGCAGCACAACGAAGGCCGGCCCGTGAAACGGGACCGGCCTTCTGAGTTTGGGGCTGTGAAGCGAACCGCGGGACATGCCCAGTCCTCGCGCACAGGTTCGCGGGACATGCCCAGTCCCGGGACCGTGGACTGGACATATAGCCATTATGTCCACTGGACTCAGACAGGGGAGCGCATGTCCCCCTGGCCCGGGGAGGAGAGGTGGGGCATGTCCACCGGCCGGAACGCGGGCGCGCACCGGCAGCCCTGGCCGCATCGCCCGCCCGTCACGCGGGCAGGATCAGCGTTCCCGCTGCGGCTCCCCTGCGACGGTCTTTGCGGCTTCCACCTCAAGCAGGAGCCGGCCGTCGTCTTCCTCGACGAGTTTGGGCTGGTAGACGTGGGCTTTGCGTTTGTAGCTCAGGTACGCGATGCAGCCGTTGGCGGCGGCCATCTTTTCGAGCATGATCTCGGAGCCTGGCACCAGGAGTTGGCTCAGGGTCAGCCCGACGGTGTTCTCCTGGCCCACCTCGTCGCCAAGCACCGTGGTGTCCCGCTCGTTGATGACCTTGCGGACGCAGACCCACCGGCCCCAGACACCCTTGCTGGCCAGCAGCGAGGGCTGCTGGTTCATCGGCACCGTGGCAGCGAAATAACGGGTGTTGAATCGAAGGTGCGCAAAGTCGGGGCTAAGCCAGTTGACCAGCGGCTTCAGCAGGTCCGTCCGCACCGAAAGCCCGCGTTTGGCCAGCACTTCGGTGAACGATTTCTCCTGCGCGGCCACGGCTTCCCGGGCACGCATCCACTTCGGGGTGGACGTGCCCTCCACGGTGCCGGACAGGTCCGGCCCGGCCAGCAGGACGCCGGTCTCCTCGAACAGTTCACGGATGGCGCCGACCACGTGGCGGCGCGCCAGCCCGACGTCGTCCGTTCCCATCTGCTCGGCCCAATGCTGGGGTGAGGGGCCCAACCAGCCGACCGCGTCGTCGTCGGACGCCTCCAGTGATCCCCCCGGGAAGGCGAGCACGCCCAGGGGCGAAGACCCTGGCCGGTAACCCAGCCAGGTCTCCAGTCCCGTCGGGGAATCCCGCAGGAGGACCACCGAGGACGCGTACCGGGCCGCGCGCGGCGTCCGTTCGCCGTGTTCAAGCCAGCTGCGTGCCGCCCCTTCCAGGTCGGCGGGAAGAGCGAAAAGTCGTCGGGCTAACTGAGGCAAGGGAAGTGACCGGCCCTCTAGGCGAATTCGGCGATCAGTTCGACCTCAACGGGAGAGTCGAGCGGCAGGACAGTGACGCCGACGGCGGAACGCGCGTGCTGGCCGGCGTCGCCGAGGACCTTGCCCAGCAGTTCGGAAGCGCCGTTGATCACCCCGGGCTGGCCGGTGAAGGACGGGTCCGAGGCGACGAAACCGACCACCTTGACGATCCGTGTGATGCGGTCCAGGTCGCCGATGACGCTCTTCACCGCGGCCAGCGCGTTCACGGCGCACACGGCGGCGTAGTCCCTCGCGGCTTCGGGGGAAACGGTCGGCTCGTCCGAGGTTCCTTCCGTGCCGGAGGAGACCTTGCCTGTGGCCTGGAGTTTTCCGTCGATGAACGGCAGCTGGCCGGAGGTGTAGACGTGGTTGCCGGAGACGACCGCGGGAACGTAGGCGGCCACCGGCGCGGCGACCTCCGGCAGTGTCAGGCCGAGCTCGGCCAGGCGCTGTTCGACGGCGGACGACGCGCCCGCGTTGTCGGTGCCGGCGGCGGGGTTTTCCTGCTGGGCCGGGTTCGCGGAGGCGCCGGGCGCGGCCGCTGCTGGGGTGCTCATGGCTACTGCTTCTCCCGCTTCAGGTAGGCAACCAGGCCGTTGCCGTCCGGGCCCGGAACAACCTGGACAAGCTCCCAGCCGTCGTCGCCCCACTGATCCAGGATCTGCTTTGTAGCGTGGATAATGAGCGGAATCGTGGCGTACTCCCATTTCGTCATGCGAGTAAGCCTAGTACTTGCCGGTAAAGTGGAAAACATGGCGACTGGTAAGAACCCTTTATTTGACACGGCCACCACCCTCGGAAAAGTCCTTCTTTTCCTGGGCGTGAGCGCCATTTGTGGTGTCCTGGTGGCGGGGCTGCTGGTCCCGGCGGCTGCCATATCCGGCAGCGCGGCGAGCGGTTCGATCAAATTCTTTGAGACCCTTCCGGCCGAACTGCAGGTGGATCCGCCCAGTCAGTCGACGACCGTGCTGGCCTCGGACGGCAGCGTCATCGCCAACCTTTACGCCGAGAACCGCACCCGGGTATCGCTGGACCAGATGTCGCCACACATCAAGGATGCGGTGATCGCCATCGAGGACAGCCGCTTCTACGAGCACGGCGGCGTGGACACCACCGGCATCATGCGGGCCCTCGTCAGCACCGCCCGCGGCAACAGGCAGGGCGCGTCGACCATCACGCAGCAGTACGTCAACAACGTCATCAACTCCTCCCTCGAGGCCGAGGGCAAGGGCGACCAGGTCCTCCTGAACGGCGTCAACAAGGGTGTCGGGGACAAACTCCGCGAGATGAAGCTCGCCATCGCGCTGGAAAAGAAGTTCACCAAGGAACAGATCCTTGAGGGCTACCTGAACATCGTGTTCTTCAACCGGGACGCCTACGGCATTGAGGCCGCCTCCAAGTTCTTCTTCAGCACCACCGCGAAAGACCTGACGCTGCCGCAGGCTGCGCTGCTGGCGGGCGTCGTGAACAGCCCGTCCTTCTACGATCCGATCGCCAATCCGGAAAACGCGAAGAACCGTCGGGACCTGGTGCTCAGCTCGATGCTCAGCACCGGAAAGATCCAGCAGGCAGATTACGACGCCGCCGTAGCCACCCCGGTGGAAACCAAGGTCACCCCGGCACGGCAGGGCTGCGCCTACTCCACCACGGCCCCCTATTTCTGTGATTACGTGCTCCACCTGCTGCTGAATGACCCGGCCTACGGTGCCGACGCCGACGAGCGCGAGAAGAAAGTCTTCCGCGGCGGACTGACCATCAAGACGACCCTCGACCCGAACGCCCAGGCTGCGGCGCAGGCCCAGGTGGACGGCTCCGCCGGCGCCAATCCGGACAAGTGGGGCGCGGCCCTCGTCTCCGTCCAGCCCGGCACCGGCAAAATCACCAACATGGCGCAGAACACCGTGTGGTTCCCCGCCGAGGGCAAGTTCGATTCCCAGCTGAACTTCAGCGTCGACCAGTACGACGCCGACGGCAACGACCTGAACGGCCTCGGCGGTGCGCAGCCGGGCTCGACCATGAAGCCGTTCACCTTCGCGCAATGGCTGAACGAGGGCAAGTCGATGAACACGGTCGTCAACGGTGCAGTGCGCAGGTACCCGCTGAACTTCAGATGGCGGAACTCCTGCGGCATAACCACCGGCGCCTACAACACCGCCGAGAAGGGTCTCGGCGCGGCCGACGACCTGCAGAACGCCGAGGAGAATTACTACCGCTCCATGAGCGTCCTGGAGGGCCTCTACAACTCGATCAACACCGTCACCTTCGCCTCGGCCGCGCAGCTGGACTTCTGCGGCATCCAGAAGACCGTTGACGCCGTCGGCCTTCACGGTGGCCTGCCCGAACGGGACAGCTCCGGAAAGATCACCGCACCCAACCCGAAAATCAATATGTTCTCGACCGGCAACCTGCTGGGTTCCACCCAGACGTCGCCGCTGACCATGGCCAGCTCCTTCGCCACCTTCGCCAACGACGGCAAGTACTGCGAACCGATCGCCATCACCGAGGTGACGGACCAGACCGGCGCGCAGCTTCCGGCCCAGGCCACGAACTGCCGTGACGCGCTCAAGCCCGAGGTGGCCCGCGGGGTGAACTTCGCTCTGCAGGAAGTCCTCAACAGGGGTTCCGGGTCCTTGATCCAGCCCCGGATCTCCACCCGTACCTCCTTCCCGATCGCGGCCAAGACCGGTACCTCGAACAACAACGGCTCCACCTGGGTCGTCGGCCACACCAGCGGACTGGCGACGGCGTCGTGGTTCGGTGACGCCCTCGGCTCGCAGCAGCGGGCCGGCCAGAACGTCACCATCAACGGCAAGTTCTACCGGGGGGTCGACGGTTACATGATCGCGGGCCCGCAGTTCTCGAACTTCATGTCCGCCGTGGCCCCGGCGTACGGGACGAATCCGTTCCCCGCCCCGCCGTCCAACCTGGTCACCGGCCCGGCTCCGATCGTGCGCCCCACCACCCCGGCAACCAGGGAATCGACGCCCACCGAGAAGCCGGAGCCGTCACCGAGCCCCAGCGACAAGGAAAAGTAGCCAGTGGCCGGGGGAACCACGCTGGCGGGCCGCGTCCGGGGCTTCGGGCGCGGCCTTGCCGTAACGGCGGCTTTTGGCGCAGCGACCGGGGCCGCCGCCGCCGGCTACGGACTGTGGGAGAAGAACCAGTTCGTCCTGCGGGAGGAGTCACTGGCCCTTCTGCCGCCGGGCCACGGGCCGATCCGCGTGCTGCATCTCAGCGACATCCACTTCGTGCCCGGCCAGCGCCGGAAGGCCGGGTGGCTTGCCTCGCTGGCGGACCTGTCGCCCGATCTGGTCGTAAACACCGGTGACAACCTCAGTCACGTCAACGCGGTGAAACCCCTGCTCGAGGCGTTGCAGCCCCTGATGGAGTTCCCGGGCGTCTTTGTGCCCGGTTCCAACGACTACTTCGGCCCGCAGCTCAAGAACCCCGCCTCCTACCTGCGCGGTCCGTCCGGGGAGCGCCAGAACCCGGTCGACCTGGACTGGCCGCGGCTGCGCTCCGGTTTCGGGATGGGCGGCTGGGTGGACCTCACCAACCGGTCCCAGTCGCTCGTGGTCAAGGGACTGCGCCTTGATTTTTCCGGCGTGGACGATCCCCACCTGGGCCTCGAGCGCTACGCGGGCTGGCCGCGCGGGACCAAGGGCCAGAACGCGTCAGCGCACCTGCGCATCGCCGTCGCCCATGCCCCATACCAGCGCGTCCTGGATCACTTCACCGAGGAGGGGGCGGACCTGCTGTTCGCCGGACACACCCACGGCGGCCAGATCTGCCTCCCGGGCTACGGCGCCCTGGTCTCCAATTGCGACCTCCCCACCTGGCGTGCCAAGGGTCTGAACGACTGGCAAAGCAACGGACGCACGACGCCGGTCAACGTCTCCGGCGGCATCGGCACCTCGCGCTTCGCCCCGGTCCGCATCGCCTGCCGGCCCGAGGCCGTGCTCCTGACCCTCACGCCCCGGCCCTGACCCACGCCCGCCGGGGGGACATGCCCTCCCCTGGGGACCACGGTTGGACATAACGGGCCTATGCCCATCCCTCGCGGCCAGGACTGGACATGTCCCCCGGCATTGCGCGGTCCGGGCCCACCCCTGAACCACGCCCGCCGGGGGGACATGCCCTCCCCCGGGGACCACGGTTGGACATAACGGGCCTATGCCCATCCCTGGCGGCCAGGACTGGACATGTCCCCCGGCGTTGCGCGGTCCGGGCCCACCCCTGAACCACGTCCGCCCCGGGACATGCCCTCCCCCGGGGACCACGGTTGGACATAACGGGCCTATGCCCATCCCTGGCGGCCAGGACTGGACATGTCCCCCGGCATTGCGAGGTCCGGACCCACCCCTCGCTGCCAGGACTGGACATGTCCCCCGCCGCCCGCCCCCGGCCCCCGGACCCCGGACGCCGGCCGGGCATTGCGGCATGTACTGATTGGGCCAGATCCTGATGTGACCCGGTTCCTGTGAACCCGGTCACCCGATGGCCTAGGGTAGTTGCTACCGGAAACTACCTCCAGTTGCGTTAGATACTTCGCAGGCGCGTTTTAAGAAGCAGGCATGGCCAAGCAGACTCCGTTTTTCTCCTCCATCAGCCGTCTTTACCCCCACGTCAGGCCGATCCTGCCGCGCCTCGTTCTGGGCCTGCTCTGCGCGTTGCTGGCCAGCGTGGTGGCCCTGACGATCCCGCAGGTGCTCCGCGTCCTGGTCAACGAATCCCTCCGCCCGGGCGGGAGCGCGGACGCCGTCTGGATCGCCTCCCTCGTGATCCTGGGCCTGGGCGTGACCGAGGCGGGCCTCGTGGCGCTGCGGCGGCAGTTCGTGATCAATCCCGCCACCACGGTCGAGACCCGGATGCGAGTGTCCCTGTACGGCCATCTGCAGGATCTCACGGTGTCCTTCCATGACCGCTGGGGATCCGGGCAACTGCTCTCCCGGGCCATGACCGACCTGAACTTCCTGCGCCGCTGGATGGCCTTCGGCGCCATCATGCTCGTGGTCACCACCCTGACCGTGGCGATCGGCGTCGTCGTGATGTTCTCGATGAGCTGGCAGCTGGCCCTGATCTTCCTCGCCGCCGCGGTGCCGATCATGATCTACGGCTTCCGTTTCCGCACCCGCTACAGCAAGGTGGCCCGCCGTAGCCAGGACCAGGCCGGGGACCTCGCCACCACGGTCGAGGAGTCCGTGCACGGCATCCGCGTGCTCAAGGCGTTCGGCCGCAGCCGCGAGGCGCTGGAGAACTTTAATGGACAGGCCGAGGAGCTCCGCCAGACCGAGATCGCCAAGGCGAAGCACCTGGCCGTCTTCAGCCTGGTCGTCACCCTGCTGCCCGAGCTGGCCCTCGGTGCCGGACTCGTCGTCGGCGTGCTGCTGGCCTCCACCGGGGAACTCAGCATCGGGGCACTCGTGGCGTTCTTCGCCACCGCCGCCGTGATCGCGGCACCGGTGGAGTTCTGCGGCATGCTCCTGGCCATGGCGCTGACCGCAAAGACCGCCATAGACCGACACTTCGAGGTCATGGACGCGGCCAACACCATCACCAGCCCGGAGGACCCTCACCGCCCCGCCGAGCTCCAGGGCGCCCTGAGCTTCCGCAACGCCGCCTTCGCCTTCGAGGACGCCGCCGACACGCCGATCCTCAAGGACATCAGCCTGGATATCAACCCGGGCGAGACCATGGCGCTCGTCGGTATCACGGGCAGCGGCAAGAGCGCCCTGCTCCAGCTGGTCCCCCGGCTTTACGAGGTCACGGCCGGATCCATCACCATCGACGGCGTGGACTTGCGCGAATTCAGCGTGGAGGAACTGCGGAGCATCGTCGCTGTGGCCTTCGAAGACACCACCCTGTTTTCCAGTTCAGTCCGGGACAACGTGCTGCTCGGCGTCCCCGGCACCAGTTCGGAAGCGCACCACGAGGAGGCCCTGGAAGAGGCGCTCGACGTCGCCCAGGCCCACTTCGCCTACTCCCTGCCCGACGGTCTGGACACGCTGATCGGCGATGAAGGGCTCAGCCTCTCCGGCGGCCAGCGCCAGCGCATCGCCTTGGCCCGCGCCATCGCCGCCCGGCCGAAGGTGCTGGTCCTCGACGACCCGCTCTCTGCCCTGGACGTCAACACGGAGGAACTTGTCGAGCACCGGCTGCGGGAGGTCCTCGCGGACACGACCACGCTGATCGTCGCCCACCGCCCGTCCACGGTGGCGCTGGCGGACCGGGTGGCGCTGCTCGAGAAAGGCCGGATCTCCGCCGTCGGCACCCACGCCGAGCTGCTGTCCCAGAACAGCCACTACCGTTACGTCATTGCCAGCCTCGATCCCGAACCGCGGGACCTGGATTCCGATTTGTATGACTCCGAACTGCCAGACCTCGAGGCCGAGGAGGTATCCCGATGAGCAGTTCCACCTTCGGCACCGCCAACGAGGACAACGCGCACCTGTCCAAGAGCGAGAGCAAGGCCGTCCGGCGCCGCTCGCTGGCCCTGCTGCGCTCCCTGATCCGCCCGGTCCGGCGCCGCTTCTGGCTGACCATCGCCGCCGTCGTACTGTCCCAGGCGGCGCGCGTGGCCGGACCGGCGCTGATCGCCTTCGGCATCGACCGGGCCCTGCCGGCCCTCCGCGCCGGGGACAACCTCCCGCTGGTGCTCACCGGCGCCGCCTACCTCGCCGCCGCCGTCGCGACGGCGGGGCTCACTGCCGTGTACGTGACCTCGACGGCGCGACTCAGCCAGGCGATGCTGCTGGACCTGCGGGTCCGGGTATTCCGGCATACGCAGCGGCTGAGCCTGGAGTTCCACGAGAAATACACCTCCGGGCGCATCATTGCCCGGCAGACCTCGGACCTTGAGGCGCTCCGCGAGTTGCTGGACTCCGGGGTGAGTTCGCTCGCGTCCGGGCTGTTGTTCATGATGTTCACCGCCGCCACGGTGTTTGCGCTGGACTGGCGCAGCGGGCTGCTGGTGCTGGCGGCGGGCGTGCCGATGTATTTCCTGGCGCGCTGGTACCAGAAGCACTCCCAGATCGCGTTCCGCGAGTCCCGCGTGGTCTCCGCCCGGCTGATCGTGCACTTCGTCGAGACCATGACCGGGATCCGCGCGGTCAAGGCCTTCCGCAAGGAACCCGAAAACTCGGTCCGCTACACCGGACTCGCCGAGGACTATCGCAAGGCCACCGTCCGCTCAATCAACCTCAACGGCATCTTCCAGCCCGGTCTGGTGCTGATCGGGAACGTCTGCGTCGCCGTCGTGCTGCTCTTCGGCGGCTTCCGGGTGCTTAGCGGCGACCTCGCCGTCGGCGTGCTGCTGGCCCTGATCCTGTCCACCAAGCGCTTTTTCCAGCCGGTGGACCAGATGGCGATGTTCTACAACTCCTTCCAGAGCGCCCAGGCCGCGCTCGAAAAGGTCTCCGGGCTGCTCGAGGAAGTCCCCACCGTCCGGCCGCCCAGGAACCCGGTGGCCCTGCAGGACGCGAAAGGCACTATCGAGTTCCGTGCCGTCCAGTTCCGTTACGGGAATGGTCCGGTGATCATCCCGACCATGGACCTGCACATCCCCGCCGGCCAGACCGTGGCCCTGGTGGGGCAGACCGGCGCCGGGAAATCGACGCTGGCGAAGCTGATTGCCCGGTTCTACGACGTCTCCTCCGGGTCCCTGTTGCTCGACGGCGTGGACCTGCGCCAGCTCACGACGGCGGATCTGCGGCGGAACGTTGTCATGGTCACCCAGGAGGCCTTCCTGTTCAGCGGCTCCGTGGCGGACAACATCGGTCTGGGCCGCCCCGACGCATCGCGGCAGGAGATCGAGGATGCCGCCCGGGCGGTCGGTGCCCACGCGTTCATCCAGGAACTCCCGGAGGGCTATGACACGGACGTCAACAAGCGTGGCGGCCGCGTTTCAGCCGGGCAGCGCCAGCTGATCAGCTTCGCCCGGGCCTTCCTGGCGCGCCCGGCCGTGCTGATCCTTGACGAGGCGACGTCCTCGCTGGACATCCCGTCCGAACGGCTCGTGCAGAACGGCCTCAGCCAGCTCCTGCAGGGCACCGGCAGCGACGCCGGCCGGACCGCGCTCATCATCGCGCACCGGCTCTCCACGGTCGAGACCGCAGACCGGGTTCTGGTGGTGCACGACGGCCGCATTGTCGAGGACGGCACCCCGGAGCAACTGGTCGGCGGCGGCGGGCACTTCGCCCGGCTGCACGGGGCCTGGAAAGACTCGCTGGTCTGATCCCCTTCTCCGGATGCTCCTGTTCTCCGGATGCTCGGGGCGGACCGCCGGCCGATTTCACATCCGGGGCCCACATCGGATACTCTTGTGAAGTTGCTTTTGTAGCAGCGGATCGGGATGTGGCGCAGCTTGGTAGCGCGCGTCGTTCGGGACGACGAGGTCGCAGGTTCAAATCCTGTCATCCCGACCAATCAAGAAGAGGGTCTTCCAATCGGAAGGCCCTCTTCTTTTATGTCCGGATTTGTGACCGGCAATCCGTTGCGCCGCCGCCAGGACAGCGGGGCGAACGCGGGCGCCGCGCCGGGCGGGGCAAACGCGGGCGCCGGGCGGGGCCCAAGGTGAAGCTCCACACAAAAAGAAGCCCCGGGACATGGTTCGCGCATGTCCCGGGGCTCCTCTGGGTATTGCCTACATGGGGTCCGGCCAGTTGCCGATGTCCGGGGAGGACGTCATCGGATCCGGCCAGTTGCCGATTGCCGAGGTGTGGCCCATGGGATCCGGCCAGTTACCGATAGCACTTACTGACAGCGCCGCCGGGGCCGCGGCGGCAAACGCGAGGGCACCCGCCAGCAGGACGCCGGCTGCAATCTTCTTCAACATAGAGATCCTCAATAAGAGTCGGGGTCTGCACCAAGTCAGCACTACCTTGTTGACACACATTGTAAAATGATTTCCACAGGGGCTGTCAAGCACTTAGTACAAAGAATGTCCGGAATGAGGAGGTATCCGTGGGGAACGGATTTGGGGAGAAGCTCCGCGCGGAACGGCTGGAACGGGGTCTCACGCAGGCGGAACTGGGCCGGGATCTGTACTCGCCCAGCTACATCTCACTGCTCGAAACCGGACGCCGCGAACCGACCGCTGATGTCATCGAAGAGCTTGCCCGCCGCCTCGAACTTGCCCCCAAGGCGCTGGAGGCTTGGAGTCAGCCGGTCTCCGTCAGTGACGCCGAATACGTGCTCGCCGTGCTGTACGCCCGGCAGGCCTGGGACCTGAGAGACTACCCGCTGGCGGCCACCCACGCCGCGGCAGCGGCCCAGATCGCGCTCGAGGCCAAGAACACCAGCGCGTGGTGGAACATGACCTACATGCAGGCTGAATGCCTCATGAAGCAGGGCGAGCTCAAGGAATGCCAGAACCTCGTGCAGCGGCTGCTGGACCACCCGATGGCGGCCGAATCGGCCGGGCTGGGCGTCCGAGCCCGGCAGATGCTGGCGGCCGTATGCCACGGGCAGGGGGAGCTGGCCGTCGCCGTCGCGCATGCCCAGGAAGCGGTGCGGCTCTGCGCCGACCTGCCCAAGGGATCCACCCTCATCATCGGGGCGCTGCGGGCGCTGATTGGGGCGCTGGCCGAAAGCGGCCGGCTGGACGAGGCCTGGCAGTACTGCCAGGACATGAACGCGCAGATGGATGATCATTCGATGACCCAGCTCGCCGGCGAAGTCGCCTGGGTGATCGGGAACGTCGCCTTCATGCGCCACGACTACGCCGAGGGGATCAAGTACCATGAGCGCGCGGCGCAGATGCTCTCCCCCGCCAACGACATCGACCTGTGGGCTCGCTTCAACAAGGCGTCCGCCGCAGTGAGGCTGTCCTCGGGGATCGTGGAGCCGGAGACGCTGACCTCGATCGAACGCGCCGAGCTGGCGCTGTCCATTGTCGGCGGCAACAGGACCGACGAGCTTGAAGTGGCCTTCATCCGGGCCCGCTGGCTCTACCTCACCGGGGACATCGTCGCCGCAGTCCAGAAGCTGCGGGAGATCCACGCCGAACGCGATGCGCTGGCCCGGCACGTCGCCGGCGAGGTGGCTCTCCTGCTCGGCAAGGCGCTCAAGGCCGCCGGCGAATCCGACGAGGCCCTCATCTACCTCGGTGAGGCGCAGAAGGAGTTCAGCGCCGCGGGGGCCTCGGACCGGGTCCAGCAGGCACTGGATGCGGTGCTGGAGATCCGGCTGGCGAAGCGCCGTGCCGAGGCGGCCGCCTCGACGAAAACCCCGGCGAACAGTTAACTGAACGGCCGGCCGGTGAGCTTCTCGTAGGCCTCGACGTAGCGGCTGCGGGTCCGGGCGACGACGTAGGCCGGCAGCGGAGGCGGGGGCACGTCGGAGGACTTGTCCCAGCCGGATTCGGCCGAGGTCAGCCAGTCGCGGACGTACTGCTTGTCGTAGGACGGCTGGGCCTTGCCGGGCTCATAGGTGGCGGCGTCCCAGAACCGGGAGGAGTCCGGGGTCAACACCTCATCGCCCAGGGTGATGACGCCGGTGGCGGCGTCGAAGCCGAACTCCACCTTGGTGTCCGCCAGGATGATGCCGCGGCCCCGGGCGATCGCCTCGGCCCTCGTGTAGATCTCCAGGGTGAGTTCGCTCAGCCGGGCCGCGATGTCGTCGCCGACCATTTGGACGACAGCGTCGTAGGTGATGTTCTCGTCGTGCTCGCCCACCTCGGCCTTGGCGGAGGGGGTGAAGATCGCCGGGTCGAGCCGGGATCCATCCACGAGGCCCTCAGGCAGCGGGATGCTGCATACGGTGCGCGTCTGCCGGTATTCGGCGAGCCCGGAGCCGGTGAGGTAGCCGCGGGCGATGCACTCGACGGGGAACATGTCCAGCTTCTTGCAGATCATCGCGCGGCCCTCGACGGCGGCGGGGACGCCGCCGTCGACCGTGGACGCGAGCACGTGGTGCTCCACGCCCAGCTGCTCGAACCACCACAGGCTGAGCTGGGTGAGGATACGGCCCTTGTCCGGGATTTCACTGGCCAGGACGTGGTCGAAGGCGCTAATCCGGTCACTCGCCACCACCAGGACGCATTCGCGGCCCATTCGCTCGGTGATGGTCTCATCCACCGGAACGTACAGGTCGCGGACCTTGCCGGAGTAGACGTGCTTCCAGCCCGGCAGGTCCGGCGCGGCGGTATCCAGGCCCTTCGGTGCGTCACCGGGCAGGGAGGAATTGGTGCCGGTCATGCTTAGGCCTTCGCTTTCGTGGTGGCCGGGGCGCCGGACGACGTGACCTTGATCTCGCCGCGGGCCGCCTTACCGCCGATGTCGGTGCGGAACTGGCCGCCCTCCAGCTGCACCAGCTCGACGCCGTCGTACGCCCGTTCCCGGGCCTCGACGAGGTCGGTCCCCAGCGCCACCACGGCGAGGACGCGCCCGCCGGCGGACACCACCTTGCCCTCGGCGTCGAGCTTGGTGCCGGCATGGATGACATGGACGCCCTCGATGGCTTCAACCTTCTTGAGCCCGCGGATCCGGTCTCCCGTGCGGGGGGCTCCGGGGTAGTTTTCCGCGGCGACGACGACGGCGACGGCTGAGTCTTTGGACCAGCGCAGCGGCTGGACCTTGTCCAGTTCGCCCTTCGCGGCCGCCATCAGCAGGCCGCCGAGGGGAGTCTTGAGCCGGGCCAGGACAGCCTGGGTCTCCGGGTCGCCGAAACGGACGTTGTACTCGATGACCCGCGTGCCCCGGGCGGTGAGGGCCAGACCGACGAACAGCACCCCCACGAACGGCGTGCCGCGGTGCGCCATCTGATTGACCGTGGGCTGGGCGATGCGGTCAAGGACCTCGTCGACGAGGCCCTCGGGGGCCCACTCCAGCGGCGTGTAGGCGCCCATGCCGCCGGTGTTGGGGCCTTCATCGTTGTCGAAGATGCGCTTGAAGTCCTGGGCCGGGGAGAGCGCCACGGTGTTGCTGCCGTCGCAGAGGACGAATACCGAAACCTCTGGGCCGTCCAGGAACTCCTCGATCACGACGGTGCCGCCGGCAGCGAAGCAGCTCTGCGCATGGGCGAGGGCCTCACCGCGGTCGTTGGTGACCACGACGCCCTTCCCGGCGGCGAGGCCGTCGTCCTTCACCACGTAGGGAGCCCCGAAGGTGTCGAGCGCGTCGGCGGCTTCCTCGGCGTTGCCGGCCACCCGTGCCATCGCGGTGGGGACGCCCGCCTCGGCCATGACTTCCTTGGCGAAGGCCTTGGAGGCTTCCAGCTGGGCGGCGGCCTTGCTCGGACCGAATACCGGGATGCCGGCGTCGCGGACGGTGTCGGAGACACCCGCAGCGAGCGGCGCCTCGGGACCGACAACCACGAGGTCCACCGTGAGCTTGGCGGCCAGGGCGGCCACGGCGTCGGGGTCGTTCGCGTCAATCGCATGCGTGGGGACCAGCTTACTGATGCCGGCGTTGCCCGGAGCCGCGTGGACTTCGGAAACGTTGGGGTCTGCGAGCAGGGATCGGACAATTGCGTGTTCGCGGCCGCCGGGGCCGATGACGAGTACCTTCACAGTTCCCAAGGGTACTTTGTGGACCCGGCTGGTTCCTAAGCTGTGTCCGCCGCTGGACATGCCCAGTGGTGACGTCCTTGACTGCGGGACATGCCCAATCCTGGCCGCGGGCGATGGACATGCCCGATGCCCAGGCCTGCGAGCGCGGGACATGCCCAGTCCTGGCCGCGAACAATGGACACAATGGCATCATGCCCATCCCCGGGCGCGAGCGGAGAGCATGTCCTGTGGCGCGGGGCAGCGCGGGGCGGAGGGTATGTCCTACAGGCGGGAGGGGTCGGGGGCACGAGCTGGACTTGCCCAGTCCTGGGCGCGAGCGGAGAGCATGTCCTGTGGCGCGGGGCAGCGCGGGGCGGAGGGTATGTCCTACAGGCGGGAGGAGTCGGGCACGAGCTGGACTTGCCCAGTCGTGGCCGCGGGGCCGGGCGGAGGGCATGTCCTGGGCGGCGGGGCAGCGTGGGACATGTCCAGTCCTCAGGCCTGCGAACGCGGGACATGCCCACTCCTGGCCGCGAGCGATGGACACAATGGCATTATGTCCACCGCTGGGCGCGGTCGGAGGGCATGTCCCTTCGGCGCGGCAGTGTGGCTGGGCACGAGCGGAGGGCATGTCCTGTGGGGCGGGACAATCCGCAGAGCGTGCGGCTACGAACACAGTGTATGAAGAAGCCCAGCATGCAGAACCACGCCCGGCAGGAGCCCCGGAAACGGCTCGGAAATCCCATCGCGCTGGCCGCGCTGGCCGGCGTGGCCGCGGCCGCCGTCGTCCTGTCCGTGGCGGAACTGATCGGCGCCTTCTTCACGGCGCGGGCGACGCCGCTGATCGCCCTAGGCTCGACCTTCATCGATTTCACTCCGCCATGGATGAAGGACTTCGCGATCGCCACCTTCGGCACGAACGACAAGGCGGCACTCTTCGTCGGCATGGGCGTGACCATCCTGCTGCTTGCCTGTGTGCTGGGCGTGGTGGCCTACCGCAAGTGGGCCCTGGGCGTGGCCGGTGTGCTGCTGATGGGCGCCGTGATCGTGGCCAGCGTCGTCACCCGGGCCAGCGTCAAGCCGCTGGACGCGATTCCTTCGCTGATCGGCACCCTCGCCGGGCTGATCGTGCTCCGGCTCCTGGTCACCCGGCTGTGGCGGATGCGGGAATGGCCGGAAATGGCCTCGGACGTCGCCGCCAAGGAACCGGAACGCCCCGCCGCCAGCCGGCGCGCCTTCTTCGCCGCAACGGGCGTCACCGCAGCCGCCTCGGCCATCGCCGCGACGGGCGGCCGGCTGCTCAGCGCGGCCCGCAGCAACGTGGCCCAAGCCCGCGAATCCCTCCAACTGCCCGCGCCGGCCAAGGCCGCCCCGGCCGTTCCCGCCGGGGTGCAGTCCAAGGCACCGGGAGTCACGCCGTGGCTGACGCCCAACAAGGACTTCTACCGCATTGACACCGCCCTGAGCGTGCCGGAAATCAACGCTCGGGAGTGGGAACTGCGCGTCCACGGCCTCGTGGAACAGGAGGTCCGGCTCAGCTTCCAGGACCTGCTCGACGCGGAGCTGATCGAATCCCATGTGAGCCTGACCTGCGTCTCCAATCCGGTCGGCGGAAACCTGGCCGGCAACGCCAAATGGCTCGGCCTGCCCATCCGTGATGTGCTCAAGATGGCCCGGCCCAAGGACGGTGCGGACATGGTGCTCTCCACCTCGATCGACGGCTTCAGCGCCTCCACCCCGCTGGAGGTACTGCAGGACGACCGCGACGCCATGCTGGCCATCGGGATGAACGGCGAGGCCCTCCCGCTCGAACACGGCTACCCGGTGCGCATGGTGGTTCCCGGGCTGTACGGCTTCGTCTCGGCCACGAAATGGGTCGTGGACCTCGAGGTCACGCGCTTTGCCGACAGCAAGGCGTACTGGACCGAGCGCGGCTGGTCCGAACGCGGCCCGATCAAAACCATGGCCCGCGTTGAGGTCCCCAAATCCTTCGCCCATGTCCCGGCCGGGCGGGTCGCGATCGGCGGCACCGCCTGGGCCCAGACACGAGGCATCACGAAGGTCGAGGTGCAGATCGACGAGGGCCCCTGGACCGAGGCCACGCTCTCCGCCGAGGCTTCCCTCATCACCTGGCGGCAGTGGTCCTTCGACTGGGAGGCGACCCCCGGCCCGCACTACATCAAGGCCCGCGCCACCGACGGCACCGGAGAAGTGCAGACGGAAAGGCGTGCGGATCCAGTTCCCGACGGTGCCTCCGGCTGGCAGTCGGTTATGGTGACCGTGCAATAACCGGAGTATCCCGCGAGGCACCATAGACTGACCACATGCCCCTGAATTCGCATGCCACCTTCACCGTCGAGTCCGCCGTCGAACTGGCAGTTGTTGAACGCAGCGGTTTCGTTGAGTCCCGCCACATCGGCTCCGCCGTCGTGATGTCCGCCGACGGCACCGTCGTCACCGAACTCGGCGACATCACCACCCCGATCTTCGCCCGCTCGACCCTCAAGCCGCTGCAGGCCCTGGCCGCGATGCAGTCCGGTGTCCCCCTGCGCGGCGCCCAGGCGGCGATTGCCTGCGGCAGCCACGTCGGCTCGCTGGACCACATGGACGTGGTCGAGGGCATGCTGAAGGCCGCCGGCGTCAAGGAAGAACAGCTGCAGTGCCCGGCGGACTGGCCGCAGGACGAGTCCGCCCGGAACTGGCTGGTCCACTCCGAGCGGGGCAAGTCGCGCCTGGCGTTCAACTGCTCCGGCAAGCACGCCGCCTTCCTGTGGGCCTGCACCGAGAACGGCTGGGACACCCACAGCTACCTGGAGCCGAACCACCCCCTGCAGCAGCGGATCCGGTCCGTAATCGAGGAGTACTGCGGGGAAAGCATCGCCCACCTGGGCATCGACGGCTGCGGGGCCCCGGTGGCGGCCGTCTCGCTGACCGGTCTGGCCCGGGCGTTCTCGAAGCTGGCCAAGGCCCCGGGGGACAAGAACTCCAACGCCCGCGCCGCGACCATCGCCACGTCCATGCTGGACTACCCGTGGGCGGTGCAGGGTCGTGGGGAGTCCAACACCATCGTCATGGATGAGCTCGGCATCCTCGCCAAGATCGGCGCCGAAGGTGTCCTGGGGATGGCCACCCCGCAGGGCGTCTCCGTTGCCATCAAGGTCCTGGACGGCAACATCCGGGCCACCACGCTCGTGGGACTGACCATGCTCGCGGCCGCCGGCGCCGTCGAGATCCCGGAAGTCTCCAGCGTGCTGGAGAAGGTGGTGGAGCCGGTGCTGGGCGGGGGCCGTCCGGTAGGCAAGATCCGTCTGGGCCGTGCCGTCTCGGCGCTGCTGGACTAGGCGGGTCAGTGGGAGTTCAACGACGCCGGATCGCAGTCGAGGAGGGCCGCTCGGCGCTGGCCGCCTGGCTGGAAGCCAGCACCGGCGCCCGGGACCCAGGCAGCCAGGACCCCAGCGGCGACGTCGTACCGGGCGCCGCCGGCGCGGTCCCGCGCAGCACGATCGCGACGGCGGTGCGCTACTCGCTCGAGGAAGTCACTGCCCGGGCACCCGGAAACTCCGTCGAGGTCCGGGTCCCGCCGTTCGGTGTCACGCAATGCGTGCAGGGACCGCGCCACACCCGCGGCACCCCCCCGAACGTCATCGAGTGCGACGCCGCCACCTGGCTGGCCATGGTCGGCGGGCAGCTGAGCTGGGCGGACGCCGTGAGCAGCGGGCGGGTCGCCGCCTCGGGACTGCGCGCCGATCTGTCCGGTCTGCTGCCGCTTTAGCCTGGCGGGGCCGGCCAGCAGCGCCGGGAGCAGCGGGCTTAACCGCGCCCGATGAACGGCATTCCCGTGGCCGTGATCAGCACGGACCCGACACTTGCCGACGCTGGCATCCCGGCCATCAGCAGCACGGCACGGGCGGCGTCCGCCACCGGGAACGTCGGCTCCACGCGGCGGCTGCCGTCGGCCTGCAGCGCGCCGGACCCGACACCGATCTCGTCCATGAGTTCCGTGGCGGCGTTGCCGATGTCGATCTGCCCGCAAGTGATGCCGAAGCCGCGCCCGTCCAGCTCGATGCTCTTGGTCAGCCCGGTCATGGCATGCTTCGTGACCGTGTACGCGACCGTCCGCGGCCTGGGCGAGTGCGCGGCGATCGAGCCGTTGTTGATGATGCGCCCGCCTTGCGGGGACTGCGCCTTCATCGCCCGGACCGCGGCCGCGGCGCAGAGCAGGGACCCGGTGAGGTTAACCGCTACGGTCGCGTCCCAGTCCGCAAGGCTGATCTCGTCCACCGAAGCCGCCGGGCCGAACACCCCCGCGTTGTTGAACAGCACGTCCACCCGGCCCCAGCGTTCGTGCACCGCAGCGAACAGCCGCTCGACGTCGTCGGGCACGGTCACGTCGCAGGGCACCACAAACGCCTGGGCGTGGCCCGCGGCGGTCTCCTGCAGCGGCGCCTCCCGCCGTCCGCCGAGCACGACCCGGTAACCCTCGGCCAGCATCAGCCGGGCGACCGCCCGCCCGATTCCCGAACCTGCACCGGTGACGACGGCGACGCGGCCGGGCTGGTGCTGTCGTGTCATGCGGAGCTCCTCGGTGGTGGTGGCGGGACGGGTGCGGGATGCTGGCTTCCGGGCCAGCGTATGCCGGGCCAGCGTATGCCGGGAGACCGGCTCACGGCAGGCCGCGGGATTGCCGGCTGCGGGTGCCGATGCGGTAGCCGGACCAGAAGGCGAGGATCAGCAGCCCGAGGCTGATCATTGCGATTCCCGTCCAGGCCTCGGGACCGATCATGGTGAGGCCCTGGAGCTGGAAGGTCTGCTGCGAAAGCGGCGCGTAGGCAAACCAGCCGACGTCTTGCGAGCGCACCGGCAGCGACGTCAGAATCAGCCCGGCCAGGAGCAGCGACACGGCAAGCAGGGGCACCGCCAGGCCGGCAACGAGCTGCCTCCGCCCCGGCCCTACACGGTCATCCCCGACTCGATTCATGGACACACTCTAACGCCGTCGCGGGGCATCCGGGGCTTGCGTCCAAGACGTAAAGTGAAGCATGGCCACCACCGCCGGGGACGTTCTGCTGAGCTATCTGGAACAACAGCTCAGTGAACTGCGGCGGCATGCACCCGGAGTCCGGGAAGACGAGGCAGAATCCGTGCACCAGATGCGGGTGGCGGCCCGCAGGCTCCGATCCCTGCTGGCCAGCAGCCGCAAGCTGTTCAGTACCGGCGAGGCCGAAGACATCCGCTCCGAGTTGCGCTGGCTCTCCGGGTCGCTGGGCGCGGCCCGGGACCCCCGGGTCGTCCAGGCGAGGCTCCGGGAGCTGCTCGCGGCCGAACCCGAGGAACTCACCCACGGGCGGCCTGCCCGGCTCATCGACGCGGAACTCGGCGCGGCGGCCGCGGCCGGACATCAAGACGTCCTCGCGGCACTGGACAGCGAGCGCTACGCCCGGTTGATCACCGGCCTTGAGTCACTGCTCACCGCCGGGAAGCTGTCAGGGCGGGCCTCGCGGCCCCCGCGCAAGGCCTTCAGGAAGGCCGTTTCCAGGGATACCGCCCGCTTGGTCCGTGCGGTGGCGGACCTTCCTGCCGCCTCCCACGGCAACACCCCGGTCCGGGACGCGCGCCTGCACGAGGTCCGGAAGGCGGCGAAGCGACTGCGCTATTTCGCCGAACTCGCGGCCACCGTCCGCGGAGGCCGGGGCCGCGCCGGAAAGCGGGCCCGGAAGACAGCCAAGGCGGCGCGCCGGATCCAGACCACGCTTGGCCTGCACCACGACACCGTGATGTCCCGGACCCTGCTGGCCGAGCTGGGCCTGCGGTCCCTGCCCACCGGCGGGAGCGGTTTCAGCTTCGGCCGGCTGCATGCCAGGGAGGAAAGCCTGGCAGCCGGCGCGGAAGCGGACTTCGTCAGGATGTGGCGGAAGTTTCCCGGTCGCCCGTAGCGCCAGGAGCCGTTGGTCAGGGCTGCTGCAGGCGGGCGCTGAGTTTCCCGATCGCGCTGGAAGCGAGATTCTCCAGCAGCACCCGGGGGGTGGCGTAGATCTCAACAGCGCCGGCTTCGCGCAGTTCCGATTCACTCGTGCCGCCGCAGGTCAATCCGATCGCCGGAATATCGAGCTTCCCGGCCGCGTAGATGTCCCAGACGGCGTCGCCCACATAGACGGCATCCGAAGCCTGCACGCCGAGGGCTTTCAGTGCCGCGACGATGATATCGGGGGCGGGCTTGCTCTCCTTCGCGTCGCTGGAGCTTGTGGCCGCGTCGATGAAGGCGTCCGCCGCGATGGTGGCCCGAAGGGCCTCAAGGTCGCGCTCCCGGGCCGAGGAAGCCAGGGCGACGGCGAGGCCGCTTTCATGGCACTGCGCGAGCAGCTCCTTGGCGCCCTCCAAGGGACGCAGGGCGGGCCAGAAGGTGGCGAACACCGCCGCGTGCGAGGCCAAGATCGTGCTGTCCTCGGAGGCATCCCGGTCGGACGGGAGCAGGCTGTCGACGATCCTGTCCCCGCCCATCCCGACCGAGCGGTGAATGCGGGCCATCGGAACGTCGTGGCCCGCCTGCCGGAAGGCCTGCCACCAGGCCAGGGTGTGGATGTAGGACGAATCGACCAGGGTGCCGTCGACGTCGAATAGTACCGCCGCTCTGCGCCGGCCGCCGTGTTGTGGCTGGCCGTCTGCGGCGGGATCAGTTGCGTGCACGTGCCCTCCTTCCAGCCGCGAGCGCCCGACGCGGGTATCCGCCGTCGGGCGCGTCCACGAGCCCGAAATATCCAGCCATCGCACTCTCCTACATCCTCTTCCCCACGTTGGGCCCTCTCCAGGTCATTGGCATTGAAGCTCGACAACGCGTCAACCGCCCGCGAGCGGGGTGTCGCTGCGGTGCACGGCGTCTTCATGCAGTTCGAGGGCGCTCAGCACGAGGGCAAAGTGGCTGAACGCCTGCGGGGTGTTCCCGAGCTGCCGGCCGTCCTCAACGCTCCATTCCTCGCTGAGGAGCCCGACGTCGTTGCGCAGCGCCAGCAGCCGCTCGAACAGCTTCCTGGCCTCGTGATGCCGGCCCGCCCCCAGCAGGGCCTCGACCAACCAGAACGAACACGCAAGAAACACGCCCTCCCCGCCCGGCAGGCCGTCGTCGCTTTCTGCTGGCTTGTAACGGATCAGGAAACCGTCGTGCGTGAGCTCGCGCTGCACGGCGTCGATTGTTCCGATCACCCGCGGGTCATCCGGCGGCAGGAATCCCACCCGGGGGATGAGCAGCAGGCTGGCGTCCAGTTCCGGGCTCCCGTAGGACTGCACGAAGGTGTTGCGTTCGGCGTCGAAGCCTTTTTCCATCACCTCGGCGCGGATGGTGTCCCGCAGTTCCTCCCAGCGGTCGGCCGGGCCTGCCAGTCCGAAGTCCCGGACGCCCTTGACCATGCGGTCCGCGGCGACCCAGGCCATGACCTTCGAATGGGTGAAGTGCCGTCTCGGTCCGCGCATCTCCCAGAGTCCGTTGTCCGGCCAGGTCCAGGCCTTTTCCAGATGCTCCATCAGCGCCACCTGGACATCCCAGGATTCGTCCGTGTGCTCCAGCAGCGAGTTCCTCGTCAGCGACAGGCAGTCCAGAACCTCGCCCCAGACATCCAGCTGCAGCTGCGCGGCCGCGCCGTTTCCGATCCGCACCGGAAAAGAGCCCTCGTAGCCCCGCAACCAGGGAAGTTCCATTTCCGGCAGCCGGCGCTCGCCGTGGATGCCGTACATGATCTGCAGGTCCGCCGGGTCTCCGGCCACGGCCCGGAGCAGCCAGTCCCGCCACGAGGCGGCCTCCTCCGTGTAGCCGGCTGCCAGCAGCGCCTGGAGCGTGAGGGTGGCGTCGCGGAGCCAGCAGAAGCGGTAGTCCCAATTGCGGATGCCCCCCAGTTCCTCCGGCAGCGAGGTGGTCACGGCGGCCACGATCCCGCCGGTCGGAGCGAACGTCAGGGCCTTCAGGATGATCAGCGAGCGCTGGACGGCCTTCCGGTAGGGGCCGGTGACGGTGCACCGGGCGGACCACTCTTGCCAGAAGGACTCGGTGGAGGCGAGGACCTTCTCGGGGTCCACGGCACGGGGGCGGTACAGGTGGCTCGGCGTCCAGGTCAGCACGAACGGCACCCGATCCCCGGCCTGGACGGTGAACTCGCTGATCGTTTGCATCCGCTCGCCCCGCAGCGGCGCGTCCGTCACGAGGTAGGCGGCGTCGGGTCCGGCGACGGCGTGGATCCCGTGTTCGTCATGGCGGACCCAGGGGACGATGTGACCGTAGTCGAAACGCAGGGTCAGCTCGCCGCGCATCCGGACAGCACCGCGGACCCCCACCACGATCCGCACGATGTCCGCTACCGCATCGCGCGGCGGCATGAAGTCGATGACCCTGACCTTGCCGGTGGGTGTCTCCCACTCGGTTTCCAGGATCAGCGTTCCCCTGCGGTAGTGCCGCCTGGTGCATTCGCCGCCGCCCTCCGGGGCCAGGAGCCAACGCCCCGCCTCCGGGGTGTCCACCAGCGCATTGAAGCAGGCCGGCGAATCGAAGCGCGGCAGGCACAGCCAGTCGATGGATCCTTCCGTGCTGATCAGGGCCGCGGTGTGCAGATCTCCGACCATTGCATAATCCTCGATGCGGGCCATAAGACTTACAGTGCCACACGCCTCTGCCCGAGACTAGGATCCAAGGGGGCTGGACCCCAGTCCCGGACAGCCGGGGCCGGGAGCAGTCCGGGGCGCCTCGGATCCCAGCGGGCGCAGGAACGGAGGCGGGGACAGGGTGACGCTGCAGATCGGCACTTCCGGTTGGAGCTACGACCACTGGGAACACGTGCTCTACCCGCCTGGGCTGCCGGCGCGGGACCGGCTGGCCCACTATGCGGCCCGCTTCACGACGGTGGAGCTGAACGCCAGCTTCTACCGTTGGCCGCGGGACGTTTCCTTCGCGAGCTGGCGCCGCCGGTTGCCGGCGGGATTCCTCCTGTCGGTGAAGGCCCCGCGCGGCCTGACCCACGGCAAGAAGCTCTCCTCCCCCGAGGTCTGGGTGGAGCGGATCATCCGCTGCTGGCATGAGCTGGGCGACAAGCGGGCCGTGCTGCTGGTCCAGCTGCCGCCGGATTTCGCGCGCGACGACGCCCGGCTGGGGTATTTCCTCGCGGCGCTGCCGGCCTGGATCCGCGTCAGCGTCGAGTTCCGCCACCCCAGCTGGGACCACCCCGAGGTCTATGCCCTGTTGGAACGGCACGGTGCCGCCTATTGTGTCATGAGCGGCGCCGGGCTTCCCTGTATCCTCCGCGCCACCGCACCGTTCGTCTACGTCCGGCTGCACGGACCGGACCGCGAGCACCTCTATGGCGGGTCGTATTCGGACGACGAACTGCGCTGGTGGGCGGACCGGATCGGGGAATGGCGGGCCACCGGAAAGGACGTCTTTGTGTATTTCAACAACGACGGCGGCGGCAACGCCGTGCGCAATGCCCTTACGCTGCGGTGGCTGTTGGACGGGGCCCCAAGCGGCAGTTCCGCCGGACGCAGTCCGTTTGAATAGCCGGCGGCTGTGGGAGAGTGGAGGCATGGAATTGGCGTCGCAGCACTCACCCCAGCAACCGTCGGTGTCCGGGAACAAGGTCTTCCGCTTCGCCCACCGGTTTTCGGACACCGTCAACGGGCTGTGGCTGAAGGCGGCCAGGCGCTGGCACTTCATTCCGCAGACCGTCGCATACCAGGGGTACGGTTCCACCAGCTGGGTCCGCGTCATCGGGCGGGTCGTGCTCACAAGCAAGCCGAAGCCCGGCAGCCCGGCGGAGCAGGCAGCCCAGAACGGCAACCAGAATGTCCGGGGCTGGCGGGCGTTCACGAGCGTGCCGATCCAGTTCACCGAAGTGGAAATCGAAATCGGCGGCGTCACCGCCCTGGTGCACGCGGACCGCGGCGGGCTGGTGGACACGGTCATCCAGGTGTCCCTCGCTCCCGGCTGGCACACGGCGGAACTGCGCGCCGAAGGAACCGAGCCGGTGAAGTCGGAGATCTTCGTCATTTCTCCGGACACCGAGCTGGGGATCGTCTCGGACATCGACGACACGATCATGGTCACGGCGCTCCCCCGGCCCTTCCTTGCGCTGTGGAACACCTTCGTCCTGAACGAACGTGCCCGGATGGCGACGCCCGGCATGGCGGTGCTGATGGACCGTCTCCTGGTGAAGCATCCGGAGGCGCCCGTGATCTACCTGTCCACCGGGCCGTGGAATGCGGCTCCCACCCTGGCTCGCTTCATCACCCGCAACATGTACCCGCCGGGCGCCCTGCTGCTCACAGACTGGGGCCTGACCAACGACCGCTGGTTCCGCAGCGGCCAGGAGCACAAGCGCCGGAACCTGGAACTGCTGGCGAAAGAGTTCCCGAACATGCGCTGGCTGCTTTTCGGGGATAACGGCCAGCACGACGAAGCGATCTACTCGCAGTTCGCCCAGCAGCACGGGGACCGCGTGGCCGCCATCGGCATCCGCCAGCTCTCGGCCGGCGAAGCCGTGCTGGCAGGCGGACACTCGGAATCCGGCGACCACAGCGGTTCGTCCGTTCCGTGGTTTTACTCTCCCGACGGCGCAGGCCTGGCGAAAGGCCTGCGGGAACTGAACCTTCTCTAGCCCCGCCCGCACGTCTTCCGCCCGCCGGCTGGGGCCGTTCGGGCTGGGGGCGTTCGACGCCGGAGCGACGTCAGCTAACCGGCTGGGGCCGTTCGGTGTCGGGCGAACCCGCCGGCTCCCCGGCGTGGGGCAGATCGGCGAGCGCCGCTCCGGCGGGTGCCTCCGGGACCGCGTCCTTGTGCCGGGCCGCGAGCACCTCCTGGAGCCAGTAGAACGAGGCCTTGGGCGTGCGGACTTGGGTCTCGCGGTCCACGTGCAGCAAGCCGAACTGCTGCTTGTAACCGCCGGACCATTCGAAGTTGTCCAACAGGGACCAGACGTAGTAGCCGCGCAGGTCGATTTTCTCGGCCGCCCCGCCCGGTGAGGAAGCTTCGATGGCAGTGGCGATGTGGTCCGCCAGGAAGCGTACGCGCCGTTCATCCGGGATGATGAGCCGGCCCTTCGTGTCCCGGATCTCGAGGTCCTCAAAGCTCCCACCGCCCTCCGTGATGTAGACCGGAGGCAGGTCGGGGTAGCGCTCGCTCATTTCCGCGAGCGCCACGGACAGGTACTCCGGTTTGATCGGCCACCCGTACGCAGTGGTTTCGGTGTCCGGGAACGTGGCAATGTGGAACGGAGCGCCGGCGGCGGTGCCGCTCAGGTCATCGCCCATCGCCGCGGCCATGCCCTCGGGCACGGCACCTTCCCCGGGGCCGGAGGCTACACGGGTGGGCATATAGTAATTCAGCCCGTAGTAGTCCAGCGGCTGGGAGATCAGTGCCATGTCCTCGCTGGACGGGTTGAAGGAAGAGAAGAACGTGGCGGCCCGGATCAGGTCCGGATACTTTCCCAGCAGGACGGGGTCCGCATAGATCCGGTTCTGGGCCACGTCCATCAGGCCCGCGCTGACCTTGTCGAGCGGGTTGATCGAGGCCGGGACCATCGGTGAATACACGTTGGTGATGCCGATTTCGCCCGGAACATTGGCGGCCCGGAGCGCCTGAACCGACAGTCCGTGGCCCAGCAGCTGGTGGTGGACGCTTGGCAGCGCCTTCAGCATGAGCGTTTCGCCGGGCGCGTGCAGGCCCAGCATGTAGCCGTTGGTGCTCACGGTGGCGGGTTCGTTGACGGTGACCCAACGCGCCACCCGGTCGCCGTAGGCGGCGGCGGCGATCGCCGCGAACTCACCCAGCCGGTAGGCCGTGTCACGGTTCATCCAGCCGCCTGCCTGGTCCAGTTCCAATGGCGTGTCCCAGTGATACAGGGTGGCCATCGGCGAGATCCCGCTGGCCAGCAGCAGGTCGATCAGGCGGTCGTAGAAATCCAGTCCGGCGGGGTTCACCGGGCCGCTGCCCCCGGGCTGGATGCGGGACCAGGAGAGGGAGAAGCGGTAGGAATCGACCCCCAGTTCCTTCAGCAGGGCCACGTCCTCGGGCATCCGGTGGTAGTGGTCGCATGCGACCGCGGGGCTGTGGTCGTCAACGATCGATCCCGGCTTAGCCGCGAAAACGTCCCAGCCCGAGGGCCCGCGTCCGTCCTCGTCCAGCGCGCCCTCGATCTGGAAAGCGGCAGTCGCCACCCCCAGGGTGAAGCCGGGCGGCAGCAGGGCTGCCAGCTCTTTGGCGGAGGCTTTCATCGGCGGAGTCTCCCCGGTAGTCGCGTAAGTGGTCGCTTGATCTTAGGCCGACCCGCCGGCGCGTGCCACGGTACACGCTCGGTGCGGCGTCCCTACCGCAGGCTAATGCATGGAGCCTTCCGGACCGTAGAGGAATTCCTTGGCATGGTCCACTGCCTTCTTGAAGGCATCGTTCCTGAGGGAGAGGAGATGCTGGGCCTCGTCTGCCGACGGTTCCAGATATCCGGTGTAGCCCGGGCGCAGGACCCAGATATCGCCGGCCGGCGGGAGGAAGAACACGCCGAAGGAGCGATGTTGACTATCGTCGGCGGTCCAGATGGGGACCACCGCAAGCGCGGCGCCCGTCTCGATGTTGATCCACTGGGCTCTTGGAAGTGGGGCCTCATGCGCCTCTGGGTCAAGAAACGGTGCTGTGCCTTGCCCCCACCGTTCCTCGAACCGTTCGTGGAAGACCGGCATCAGATGCGAATCGTAGCGGCGCCATGCGCTCATGGCAGTCCTCCTTCTCTCGTGCTGTTCTTGCTGGCTGGCTGCGCCCTGGCCACGGAACCCGTTGCCGGCGTCAGGTGCACGGCCGCGTAGTAACCTCGCGGGTCGGCGTTTATGGGGGCACCACGAGTTAAGGACATTCTCCGGCAGGGGCGGCTGAGGCGGTACGAAGGCGGCCGGGCCGGCGCCAAGGATTGCCGGTCCGGCCGCTACTATGCGTTAACTCCCGATCTCCTGCAGCTTGTCCTCCGTGCGGGCGATCTCGATCTTGCGCGGCCTTGCCTGCTCCAGCACCGGGATGCGGAGCGTCAGGACGCCTTCGGCGTATGTGGCCTTGACCTTCTCGGTGTCCAGGGTATCGCCCAGGATCAGCTGGCGACTGAAGACGCCGCGCGGCCGCTCCGAGGCAATCAGCTCAACGTTGGGCTGTGTCGGGTCACGCCGCTCAGCCCGGACCGTCAGGACGTTGCGCTCAATATCAAGATCAACCGTGTCAACGTTGACGCCTGGAAGATCGAATGCGACGACGAACTCGTCGCCCTCCTGCCAGGCGTCCATCGGCATGGCAGCGGGCCGTGCCACCGTTCCGAAGACCTGCTGGGTCAGCCGGTCCAGTTCCCGGAACGGGTCCGTGCGCATCAACATCATAATCCACTCCTTCTGACTAGAATCCAGATATTTTCCTGCATCCACACCATCAGCTTCTATGGCGATGGATATAGATTTTTTATAGCACTGGTGCAAGACTGATGCAACAGGAAATTTTTTTAACCGGACGAAGGAGGACCATGGACGAACGCGGACCGCAGATGGGACTGTATGCGATCTCTGTGGTGGCCCAACTCGTCGGTACGGGGCAGCAGAACATCCGGCTGTACGAGCGCCGGGGACTCCTGACCCCGGACCGGACCGCGGGCGGGACGCGGCAGTACAGCGAGGCGGACCTCGCCGTCCTCCGGCGGATCAGCGGCCTGCTCGACGAAGGGCTCAATCTCGCCGGGGTGGCAAAGGTGCTGGCACTGGAGGCCGCCAACGCACGGCTGCGGGCAGAACTGAAACGGGCCCGGGCGAGGGCCCGCCCTGACCCCGGGACCATGGACAAGGAGGCGGGCGCCGCCACCTGATCCGGCACCCGGGGCAGCCGCTACCGCCGCCGGCCACCGGCGAGGCGGTGTGACTCATCCAGGAGCTCACCGAGTTCCTCGGGGCCGATCCGGTCCAACCGGACGAGGACCAGCTGTGGCGAGCGGTCATGGTGCGGCGTCCAGAAGTAGGTTTCAGGATCCGTCCCCGCGAGCGCCTCGCGCTCCTCCGTCTTGACCGTCAGCACCCCATCGTCCCAGATCCGCGCCAGCAGGGTGGCCGCGAACCACGCGGGCCTGCCCCAGCTTGGCCGCTCCACTACTCCCGGCAGGGCAAGGGCGGCTCTGCGGACATCGTCTTCAGTGGCCATGGACCACTGTGGCATCGCCGGCCGGTCCGGACAAGGGCGGACTAGTCCTGGCTGGTGTCGGCCTTCGAGAGGATTCCGGTGATGCGTTCGCCGGGAATCCGTGCGGTCCGCCAAGTGTCCAGGGCAATCACGGCCCCCAGCACCACGAAGGAGATGGCCAGCGAGGCCAGCGCGTCCGAGGTCCAGTGGTACCCCAGGTAGAGGCGGCTGACCGCGGCAAGGAAAATCCCGATCCCGGCCACTGCGAAGCCGACGACGGCGGACCTGGGATTGCGCCGCCGAGAGAAGATGAGGTACGTCGTCACGAGCAGGAAGTCGCAGGCCCCGAGGACATGTCCGGAGGGGAAAGCGAAGGTGGTATCTTCGCCGAAGAGCATCAGGTCCACCGGAGGACGCTGCCGGCCCACCGTCCGGCCGATAACCTGCGCCAGGATCACGCCTGTCAGCATCGCCCCCGCGAGCAACAGGGGGCGCCAGGCGTGCTTGGCCAGCAGCCCCCACGCAACGGTCACCACCAGGATGATGATCGGCAGGGCAACCGGACCGAAGACGATCGCAAGGATGATCATGACGGCCGTCAGAGGTTCAGAGCGCAGGGTCAGAAGCCAGGACCGCACCGGCTCATCGACCTCGCTGACTCCGCCCCGCACGAGAACGCCGGCCAGAATGACGGAAAACACCGCGGCCCCGACGATCATCAGAACGACGGCAATCCGGTAAAGCTTCTTCCGCGCAGCCTCACTCATGAAGCGTTCTTCCACGACGAATTTGTTGTGGAAGACCCGCCACCGGCCCGGGGAATCCCCGGTTTGTTTCCCAGCCATGCTGCGCTTCCGCCTCCGTGCAGGGTGTAGACGTCCTTGCTGAAGATTACCGCGCTTCCGCCAATCGTAGTCCTGGGCCGCAGGACGGCTCCCGCCTCCGCGGCTGTAAAACGACGGTTCCCACCGGCCGGGGCGCCGCACGAGGCATTTGTGGGGAAGTGCGACGTGAATGGCGGTCCCAGCCTGCCACCTACTCGCTAGTAAGCGATTTCGTCCCTACCGTAAAGGGTGGTGTGGCTGGAGTCACATGGGGTTCGCCCCGTCCCGATAGGGCCAGCCGGAATGCAGCGTTGCGTTTCGGATTTGATGACGTAGCCCGAGGTCCTTCCGCCCCGGGCGTCCAGAGGGGGCAACTATGGCCGGAATATTCGAGCTTTTTCATGAGGGGGACTTGTCCTTCGGGTTTAGATTGAAGGCTCCCGACGGGACAGTTGTGGCGGTATCCGGACAGTTCCGGGACAAAGCGTCGGCTGTCGAGGGAATCCGCGTCGTCCGTGAGTGCGCCGGAATGGGTTTGATTACAGATCTTTGCCCACCCAGCCCTGTCGAAGGGGGGTCACGGGAACCAGATCGGGTTTCAAAAGTGGACAAGGGACCGGGCTATCTGCGGACCCGGGAGATCCACCGCTTGGAGAAGTTCTGGAGGGCATTGGCATCAAGCTCTCCAAAGTCGTCAGTGACCTGACAGTCGTCTCCTCTACCGGGCGATTCTGGAGGCACTGGTTGCGGTGAACGCGACCCGGAAGTGCTCGCGCAATACGCCCGGCATCGTATGAGGTAGAAGATCCCCGAGCCAGTCGAAGCGCTTGCCGGCGGTTTTCGGGAACGCCAGGCGCTTATGGTCAGGGTGAAACCCGGATCAGATCGATCACCACACCAGTGTTGCTGCATTCACCGACCGCATCGAGTAACTTCCGGCCGGCGCCTCGGCTCCGGAAACTTTTACCGCGCAGTCCTCCCAGCCGATCTCATCCAGGGTTTCTTCGCCCGAGCAGCCGGGGAAATCGATTGGAGGCATCCCGGGGTCCTTGCCTTCGGCGGTGCCTTTGACGCCGGCAGGCTTTCCGCCGTTTGCTCGGCCCATTCGCGGATCTCACCGTGGTTGGTGGTTGGCGAGGTCCTTGACGTCAGGATTGCTCGTTGCCGTTGGAGTGGTTTGGTGGCTTCCGCCATTCTCAGTAAGAGATGAATTCGACGAGTTTCCCCGACCCGGTCTTCGAGATAATTCCGGGCAATGTCGGCCTGACTGGGCATTCCGATGACGTTGTGTCCGTCGATGACGGGCAGGCGGCGGACCTGGAGGAGTCTTGCAACAGTGCGGAGCTCTATGTTTGGCTGGGGCCAGGCCTTACCGCAGGAGCTAAGCGTTGGAGGAAAGGACCGCCATGCAGGAACCTGTCCGACGGAGCCCTGAGTGCCGCCCAAAGCATGATCCGCCCCGAGGTGGCGGGCGAATCGGGGAGGCCTTGCGGGAGGACCTGGTGATGGCACACCTGGATCTGGCTGAGTCCCTGGCCCGACGCTATGCCCGTGGCCGGGACCAGGCGGATCTGAGACAAGTGGCATACCTGGGCCTGATCAAAGCAGCCCACGGGTTCGACGCGGAACGGGGCGGAAGTTTTCCGGCGTATGCCGCCCCCACGATCCGGGGCGAATTAAAAAAGTACCTCAGGGATCACTGCTGGGTTGTCAGGCCTCCGCGGCCGGTGCAGGATCTGCGCACACTCATTATGCATACCGCACCCGCTCTTGCCCAGGCCCTGGGGCGGGCGCCCACGGATGAGGAACTGGCGAAGGAGCTGGGCACCGGCTCCGCAGAAGTCCGTGAAGCGCAAATGGCGCACACCAGCATGAGGCCTGATTCGATCGACGCGTCCGGCCCCGACGGCACCGGCCCATCCCTGGCAGGTCTTCCTGCCCCGGATTCGGAAGCGGACCGCCTTGAGGAACTGATAGCACTAGGCCAGGCCATGCGCGGACTGTCCGATGCGGACCGGAACCTGCTGTACCACCGTTATTCCTGCGAAGAGACGCAGGCGGCCTTGGGCGTGCGGTTCGGCATGACCCAGATGCAGGTTTCCCGGCGGCTCGCCAAAATACTCGTCCAGCTCCAACGGGCCCTCCTCGACCCTGAACCCGGATCGGAAACGATAAGCTCCTCCAAAACATCCTGACCCGGGGCGGCAGACCCCGACAGTGGAACGGGCCGCTCCTATCCAGCCCACCGGGGTTCAGGGCCGGCGCCCGCCCGTTCCGGAATGATTCCGGCCACTGACACCCTGGCCTACTTCGCGGCGTTCAGCCCAGGCGCCACGAGCACCTGTCGCCCTGCCTGGAGCGATCGAGGGTGACCACCCTCACGATCGGAGCCGTTCCCGGGATGGAACTGCAGGTCAACAGCCGGGACCGTACAGCCTGCCGGTTCCTGCGCCGGAGCAGGCCGGCGACGCGATTTGACCGGCCGACAAAGAGGACGTTATTGTCGCTTCAATCATTGGGGCCGAGCAACAGTACGCCAAGAAAGTTAATGCAATGACCACAATTACCGACCGCATCGAGATTCAAGTCGACAGCCGGCAGGTCCTGGACGAACGGCTGACCGATGCCGTGCAGGGACTGCAGGAGCTCGCGATGGAGAGTGGAACCCAAGGCATCCTGCTCACGCGGCACAAGCCCGGCCACTACAGCGCGGCACTGTCCGACCAGGTGCCCTTCGGCATGACGCGCGAGCTGGTTCACTAACCGTCGAAGGACGGCCCGGATCTAACAAGCCAGGTCCCGGGCGGCTGAGCATAGACTCGCCGCCCGGGACCTTTTTTGTGCCTGGCGCTCTTTATGGGTACGAACCGCTACCAGTCGTGGACCGTTCCGTCGACGAGGCGGTTGTAGGGCAGGTAGGCCTGCTGGTAGGGGTAGGCCGCGGCGGCTTCCTCGTTGAATTCGACGCCGATGCCGGGCTTGTCCCCGGGGTGCAGGTAGCCATCGACGAAGGTCATCGACTGCTCGAACACGGTGTTCGTGGCGTCCGAATGCTGCATGTACTCCTGGATCCCGTAGTTATGGATCGCCAGGCCCACGTGCAGCTGCGCGGCGAACCCGACCGGGGAGATGTCCGTTGGCCCGTGGAAGCCGGACTTGATCTGGTACTGCGCGGCGAAGTCCATCACCTTCTTCAGCGGCGAGATCCCGCCGAAGTGCGTCGACGCGGCGCGGACATAATCGATCAGCTGTTCCTTGATGATGCTCTGGTAGTCATACACGGTATTGAAGATCTCCCCGATCGCCAGCGGCGTGGTGGTGTGCTGCCGGACCAGGCGCAGCGCCTCCTGGTTCTCCGCCGGTGTGCAGTCCTCCAGCCAGAACAGGTCATACGGTTCCAGCGCCTTGCCCAGCTTCGCGGCCTGGATCGGAGTCATCCGGTGGTGCCCGTCGTGCAGCAGCGGCAGCTCCGGGCCGAACTCGTTCCGGACCGCCTCGAACACCGAGGGCAGGTGCCGCAGGTACGCCCGGGTATCCCAGTCCTCCTCCAGCGGGAACGCCCCCCGCCCGGCCGGCTCGTAGTCATACCGCTCCCCCGAGGCCTGCGCCTGCGCCGCGACCCCGTACACGGCCTTGATCCCCGGCACCGCGGTCTGGATCCGGATCGACTTATAGCCCAGCTCCAGATGCTCCCGCACCGAATCGAACAACGATTCCAGGTCCGCCCCCGAGGCGTGCCCGTACGCCCGCAGCCCGTTCCGGGACGCCCCGCCGAGGAGCTGGTAGACCGGCATGTTCGCCAGCTTGCCCTTGATATCCCACAGCGCCATGTCCACCGCGGCAATCGCGGCCATCGTCACCGGACCCCGCCGCCAGTACGAGGACCGGTACAGGAACTGCCAGGTGTCCTCGATCCGGTGCGGATCCTTCCCGATCAGCAGCTGCGCAACGTGCTCCTTCAGGTACGCCGCGACCGCGAGCTCACGCCCGTTCAGGGTCGCATCCCCGATCCCGGTCACCCCGTCCTCGGTCGTGATCCGCAACGTCACGAAGTTACGGGAGGGACTGGTCACAAAGACTTCCGCGGCAATGATTTTCACAACAATCCAGGCTTTCTTATTCGGGGGGATGGGGCGGGCTTATTCGGAGGTGGAGCGGGCCGGAGCGGCCCGCGGGGACTTAGCGTTGTGTGGTTCCGGAAGTGGTTCCGAGCAGGGCCAGCTCCGCACGGGCAGGCAGGCCTTCCCAGTCCCCGGCGGTGCTGACAGCGAAGGCTCCGGTGAGGGCCCCGCGCTGCAGGCGGCCCGCCACCTCGGCGCCGTCGAGCAGGGCGGACAGGTAGCCGGCGGTGAAGGCGTCTCCGGCTCCCACGGTATCGATGCTGGTCACGGGCACGGCGGGTGTTTCCCACCGGCCGTCGGCGGTGTGGACGCCGGCGCCGGCGGCGCCACGCTTGACAACAACTTCGCTCACTCCGAGGCCAAGAAGTTCGGCTGCCATCGCCGATTCGAGCGCGTCGGGGTCCCGCGTGCCTGCCGGCGCGGAGGCCACCAGGCCGAGTTCGTCGTCGGAGGCGATCAGGATGCTGGCGTGCCGGACGAGCGGCGTGAGCACGTCGCGCGCCTCCTCCCGGGACCAGAGCTTGCTGCGGTAGTTGACGTCCAGGGACACCACCGTGCCGTCCCCGGCGGCGCGCTCGGCTGCGTACTCCACGGCCTTCCGGGACTCGGGGCTCAGCGCGGCCGTGATGCCGGTCAGGTGCAGAATGCGAGCCCCCGGCTGCAGGGCACGGTCCACGTCCTCCCGGTTCAGCGTTGACCCGGCGGAACCGGAGCGGTAGTAGAAGGCGCGGGTGACATCGGCCGTGCGCTGTTCGAGGAACATCACCCCGGTCCGGCGTGTGGCGTCCTCCCGGTGTTGCAGCCCGACGCCCTCGGCGCGGAGCTGGCGGAGGATGAACTCGCCGTGCGGGTCGGCGCCCACCACACCGGCCCAGCTGACGCTGTGCCCGAGCCGTGCGACGCCGACCGCCACATTCGACTCGGCACCGGCGACATGCATGGTCAGGGCGCCGCCGGCGGACAGCGGCCCGGCGGAGCGCAGCGAGACCATGGATTCGCCGAAGGTCAGGAGGTCGACCGAAGCGAGCCCGACGGCGGCAGTCACCGCAGGCTCTCGGCGGCGGCCCGGCGGTCATACTCGGTGGCCAGGGCAACGAAGCTGCGGGCGCGCTCCCGCATGGGAGCAAGGTCTCCGCCCGAGCCGGTGTCGCCGAAGAGCGGGCCCCCGAGTCCGACGGCGATGGCACCCACGCCCCAGTAGCCGGCCGCCTCTTCGAGCCCGACGCCGCCGACCGCGATGAACGGGATGTCCGGGAACGGATCGCGCAGCGCCTTGAGGTAGCCCGGGCCGCCGATGGAGGCGGGGAAGAGCTTGACCGCGGTGGCGCCGCGGTTCATGGCCTCGAAGGCCTCGCTCGGGGTCAGTGCCCCGGCCAGGACGGGGATGCCCCGGCTGGCCGATTCTTCGATGGACGGCGCCAGCGACGGCGTGACCATGAACTGGCCGCCAGCGGCGGCGACGTTGTCCACGTCCTGCTTCGTGAGCACCGTGCCGGCGCCGACGAAGCACCCCGCGGGAGCCGCTGCCCGCACCTCGCCGATGGCCTCGAGGGCGTCCGGAGTGGTGAGCGCGATTTCGACATAGCGGAAGCCCTCCTCCATCGCCGCGAGGGCGGCCTTCGCCGCGGCCGATCCGCGCGTGCCACGCACGATCGCGACGAGGCGGGCCTGCCGTATCCCGGCCAGCAGCGCCTCCGGGGTCAGTGTCTTCTCCATGCTGGTGCTCTCCATGCTGGGCTTCTCCTTCATAGGGGTGTCCATCGCCGTGCCCGTGATCCCGGCCGTCACCATTCCGCGAAGGCGCCGTCGGGCTGGCGCCAGACCGGGCCGCGCCAGGCATGCCCGCGTTTGTCCGCGGCACGGACCACGGCCTCGTCGATCTCGATGCCCAGGCCCGGGCCGGTGAGCCGTTCGATGTGCCCGTCCACGAACTTCAGCGGGGACTTGTCCACCACATAGTCCAGGACCTCGGCGCCCTTGTTGTAGTGGATTCCGATGCTCTGTTCCTGGATCAGGAAGTTGGGCGTCGCGAAGCCTACCTGCAGGCACGCGGCCAGAGCCAGCGGGCCCAGCGGGCAGTGCGGGGCGAGCTGCACCTCGTAGATTTCGGCCAGCGAGGCGATTTTGCGGACCTCGGTGATGCCGCCGGCGTGGGAGAGATCCGGCTGTGCAACGGCGATACCGGCCTGCAGCGCGGGCAGGAATTCCTGCCGGCTGTACAGCCGCTCACCGGTGGAGACCGGCGTCGTCGTCGACGAGGTGAACTCGCGCAGCAGGTGGGTGTTTTCCGGAACCACGGGCTCTTCGAGGAAGAAGGGGCGGTACGGTTCCAGCAGCGGCGCCACGCGGCGGGCGTTGGCGAGGCTGAAGCGGCCGTGGAAGTCGACCGCGACGTCCCGGTGCTCGCCGAGGACTTCGCGGGCGGCGGCGACCCGTCGCACGACGCCGTCGAGCTCGGCCACGGAGGCGATGGGGCTCATCCGGCCGCTGGCATTCATCTTGACGGCGGTGAGGCCGACTTCCAGCTGGGCGCTGATCTGGTCGGCGACTTCGTTCGGTTCGTCGCCGCCGACCCAGCCGTACATCCGGATCCGGTCCCGGACGTGGCCGCCCAGGAGCTGGTGCACGGGGGTGTTAAAGTGCTTGCCCGCGATGTCCCAGAGGGCCTGGTCCAGACCAGAGACGGCGCTGGCCAGGATGGGGCCGCCACGGTAGAAGGAGCCCTTGGTCATCACCTGCCAGTGGTCCTCGATCCGGAGCGCATCGTTGCCGATCAGCAGCTCGGAGAGCTGTTCGACGGCGGTGCGCACCGTTTCGCTGCGGCCCTCGCACGTCGCCTCGCCCCAGCCGACGATCCCGCTGTCGGTCTCGACCCGGACGAACAGCCAGCGCGGCGCTACGAGGAAGGTTTCAATCCTGCTGATGAGTGTCATCTATGGCCTAGCCCTTGGTCGCCCCGGCGGTCATGCCGGAGACGATGTACTTCTGCGTGAAGAGCGCAATGATCATGATCGGGATGGTGACCACGGTGGCGGCCGCCATCAGTCCGCCCCAGTCGATGCTGGCGTAGGAGACGAAGTCGAAGATCGCGACCGGCAGGGTCTTCGTCTTGGAGCCGGAGAGCACCAGGGCGAACATGAAGTTGTTCCACGAGAAGATGAAGGACAGGATGGCGGCGGTGGCGATGCCGGCGACGGAGAGCGGCAGCGTGATGCGGCGGAAGGCGCCGATCGGGGTGAGCCCGTCGACCTGGGCCGATTCCTCCAGCTCCAGCGGCATCGAATCGAAGTAGCTCATCATGATGTAGACAATCAGCGGCAGCGAGACGAACATGTGGCTGAGGATCAGCACCTCGAAGCCGCCCACCATTCTCAGGTTGGAGAACACGTAGTACCAGGGCACCAGCAGCGAGACGCCGGGGATGACGCGGGCCATCAGGACCACGAGGGCCGAGCGGTGCATCGTGAAGCGGCTCATCGCGTAGGCCGCCGGGACGCCCAGGACCAGGGACAGGACCGTGGAGACGAAGGCTACCCAGAAGCTGTTGAAGATGAAGATGAAGTAGTTGTTGCGCTGCAGCACATTGGCGTAGTTCTCGGCGGTGGGGCTGAAGAGCAGCGCCTTGCCGGTGTCGTAGATGTCCACGTTGGTCTTGAAGGAGGCCAGCAGCATCCAGAACAGCGGAGCGATCAGGAACAGCACCACGGCGATCAGGGCCACGACGCGGAAGACCTTGTAGGCGCGGGTGGCCAGGGGCTTCCGGCGACGCCGGACCCGTGGGGTCCCGGCGGCGGAGCCGGTCTGGGATTCGATGTTTTCGTTCAGTACGGTCATTTGCTTACCGCTTTCTTGCGCATGGTCAGCAGCCACATGGAGCCGATGATGATCATGAAGAACAGGATCAGCACCGCGGAGGACAGCCCGTACTGGTTGTAGTCGAAGCTCAGGCCGTAGGCGTAGACGTTGAGGGTCTCCACCTCGTGGAAGGAACCGCCGCCCTTGCCCTTGGTGGCGTACAGGATGTCAAAGGTCTTCAGCGCGTCGATGCCCCGGAGCAGGATGGCGACGATCACTGTCGGCATCATGAGCGGCAGGGTGATGTAGAAAAAGCGCTGGAAGGAGTTGGCACCGTCCATCCGGGCCGCCTCATCGGGTTCCTCGGAGAGGGAGGTCAGGCCGGCGAGCAGGATCAGCACGACCATCGGAGTCCACTGCCACACGTCCATGAAGATCGTGGTGCCCAGCGCCGTGTCCTGGCCGGAGAGCCAGGGCTGGGGCGGGATGCCGATCATGCCGAGCAGCTGGTTGGCGAAGCCGATGTTGGGATCGAAGATCAGCCGCCACATCATGCCGACGGCCACCGGAGTGGCGACCAGCGGCAGCAGGATGGCCACGCGGACCCACTTTTCGCCGCGGAAGGGGCGCCACAGGAGCAGCGCGATGCACATGCCGAGCACGACTTCGCAGACCAGGGCGACGCCGGTGAAGGTCAGCGTGCGGCCAACGGCGGGCCAGAAGCGGTCCACGTCGGACAGGACCGTGAGGTAGTTCTGCAGGCCGATGAATTCGGAGGCGGCACGGACAGACCCCTGCGAGTCGGTGAGGCTCAGGTAGAGAGTCCAGGCCAGCGGGAAGACGATCAGGACGCCGACGAAAATCATCGCGGGGGCGGCGAAGAGCCACTTGCGGTGCCGGTTGGCCCAGGCGGAGAAGTTTTCACGCGCACCGGGAGGGCGGCCGGCGCTGCGGGCAGGCGCGCTGCGGGGAGGGTTCAGTACAGACATGGTTCACCTAAGGAGTCGGGGGTGAAGTGAAGAGCGGGCCGCGGCGGGACGGCAGCAGGACTGCCGTCCCGCCGGGCTGTTGTGCGCTCCGGCGCGTAGCGCGCCCGGGGCGTTATTTCTTTTCGGTGTCCAGGAACTTCTGGAAGTCCTCGTGGGCCGTGTCAGCGGCGGCGGACGCGTCCGCGCCGGTGATGGTGGCAACGATCGGGCCGCCCACGATTTCGCGGGCCTTGCCCACGGTGACAACCTCGGGGCGGTCGTGACCGACGCCGTTCTTGGCGCTGGCGGCGATGGCCTCGGCGAGGTCCTTCGGGTACGTGGAGGTTCCCTCGGGATCGGACCAGACGGAGGCGCGCGGCCCGGGGACACCGGCCTTCTGCGCGGCCAGGGTGCGTTCCTTGCTCGTGGCCCACTGGATGAACTTCCAGGCATTATCCTGGTTGCCCGAAGCCTGGTTCACGGCCAGGCCCCACGACGGGATGTTGTACGGCTTGGAGCCTGCCGGGCCGGCGGGCATGGCCGCGAAACCGACCGTGTCAGCGACCTTGGACTTGGCCGGGTCGGTGGCGTTCTTGTAGAGCGAGTCGGCTTCGGTGTAGAAGGCGGCCTTGCCCTGGGTGAAGATTGCCATCGCCTCGGGCCAGCTCATGTCGGTGCTGACGTTGGCCGGGCCGTAGTTCCGGATCAGGCCGCCGTAGAACGCGTAGGCCGTCTTGGCGGCGTCGGAGTTGACGGCGGACTTGCCGCTGGAGTCGGTGAAGTCGCCGCCGAAGCTGTACAGGAAGCTGGAGAACTGGGTGACGGCGGCTGACTTGCCGGTGCGGGCCACGAAGCCTGCGGTGTCCGGCGAGGAAGCCTTGATGGCCTTGGCGGCAGCTTCGAGCTCTTCCATGGTCTTGGGAACCTCGAGGCCGGCGGCCTGCAGCAGGTCCTTGCGGTAGTAGAGCACTTCGCGTTCGGTGATGATCGGGACGCCCACGACCTTGCCGTCAGCGGTGGTGGCCTTGACCGGGCCCTCCTGGTAGTCCTTCCAGTCCCAGTTGGCGTCCGAGGACACCTTGGACGTCAGGTCCGCGAGGTAGCCGTTCTTCGCGAACGCCTTGCCCTCCTGCAGCGGGCGGTACATCATCACGTCGATTTCGTCGCTGCCGGCGTTGAGCTTGACGTTGTACTGATCAGAGAGCTGGTCTTCGCCGAGCTGGGTCAGTTCGACCTTAAGGCCGCTGGACTTCTCGAATTCCGGGATGGCTGCCTTGATGCCCTCGGTCCAGACGTGGTTGGCCAGCGTCACCCGCACGGTGCCCGCCGCCTTGGCATCGTCGCTGCCACTGCCGCCACCGCAGGCGGTGAGGCCCAGTGACAAGGCCGCGGCGACGGCCGCGTACTTCACAATTGAACGCCGCTTCATTACGACTCCCTTGGTTTTCAGGGCCGGCGGTCTGCGCCCGGCCATCCGCACATGCATCTTTACATCTGCTCTGTAAACGATCATAGAGAAATAAAGCAGACTTATACAAGACCCTTGCGCTCACCCGTATGATCTATTTATGAAAATGCCAAAGGCGGCGATACCAGCAGACCTGCATTCCGTGCTGGTCGAGAACCTGGGGCTCGCGATCGCGGAGGGCGGCCTGGCGCCGCACTCGATCCTGCGCCTGGACGAGCTCGAGGCGCAGCACAACGTGTCCCGTTCCGTGGTCCGGGAGGCCACCCGGGTGCTGTCCTCCAAGGGCATGCTGGAATCACGACGCCGGCTGGGGACGGTGGTGCAGCCGGAAGAGTGCTGGAACCTCTACGACCCGCAGGTCATCCGCTGGCGCCTCGCCTCCTCCCGGCGGCTGGAGCAGCTGCGGGCGCTCAACGAACTCCGCGGGGCGATTGAGCCGCAAGCTGCCCGTCTCGCCGCCGAGCGCGCCTCGTGGGATGCCGGCAGCGATCTGGTGTCCCAGGCCGCGCGGCTCTGGGCGGCCGGCCAGCGCGGCGACCGGGATGAATTCCTCCGGCTGGACATCGAGTTCCACGCCGCGGTGCTCCAGGCCTCCGGCAACCCGATGTTTTCCCAACTGCACAACCTCGTCGCCGAGGTGCTGACCGGGCGCACCGAGCACGGCCTGATGCCGCAACTGCCGGACCACGAGGCCCTGCAGCTGCACGTGGACGTGGCCAGTGCCATCCAGCGCAGCGAGGCAAACGCCGCGCACGCCGCCATGAGCCGGATCGTGGAGCAGTCCACCGAGGAAATGGGTGACATCTGGTCCAGCCACCATCCATCAGAGCCGACAACAGAGCCGACGACAGCGCCGACAACAGCGCCGGCCGCAGCCCCGGGAGCGGCTCCTGGCAGCGCTGCCGTTGGGGCCGCAGTTGGGGTCGCCACGGCGTGACACGCCGGCGCGGCAGGCCCTTGACGGTCAGCGGCCGCCGTCGAACTTCCGGCTGCGGTAACGCAGGGAACTCCTCGGGTCTGGCTCGAGGGGGCCGGGGTCAGTCTTCCGTCGGGGTGGTGCGGAGCGGGTGGTAGCTCCGCCAGCTGTGCTCCGGGGCAAAGCCCAGCACCCGCTTCGCCTTGTCGATCGAGAGCATGGTCTCGTGCTCGCCCAGGTCCTTGACCACTTTCACGTTCGGGAAAACTTCCGCGGCGAGGCTTGCGCTTGACCGGCCCATCACGGTGTCCTCATTAGCGATGATGAACACCTCGAAGCCGGGGCCGGCGTGCTCCAGGGCGAGGGCCACCGCCTGGGCGCCGTCGCGGCCGTCAATGTAGCCCCAGAGGTTCCACTTGCGCAGTTTCGCGTCGGAGTCGAAGGAGGGAAATTCCTCGTAGTCTTCCGGGTCCATGACGTTGGAGAAGCGCAGACCTGTGATGCTCAGGTCCTGGTCCCAGCGGGTGAGCTGGATGGCCATTTGCTCTTCGAGGTGCTTGACCAGCGAGTACGTGCTTTCCGGCCGGGCCGGATATTCCTCGTCGACCGGAAGATACGGGGGGTCGACGTCGAACGGCAGTCCCAGGACCGTCTCGCTGGAGGCGTAGACAATCCTCTTGATCCCGGCCCGGCGCGCGGCCTGGAACACGTTGTAGGTGGCCTGCATGTTGTTCTCGAAGGTGGCGGCGTCCGGCGCAAGCCCCGGAGCAGGAATCGCGGCCAGATGCACGACGGCGTCGAAGCCGGTGGAACGGTCCTCGAGCCCCAGGAACACATCCACGACCTGGCCGTAATTGCGCAGGTCCACCTCGGCGAAGCCGGAGCCCCGCATGCCGGTACGGTCCAGGTTGGTAACCGCATGGCCGTCTTCCCGTAGCCGGCGGACAACGCTCCGGCCCAGCTTTCCGCTTCCTCCGGTAACAGCAATTCTCATCAGGGGCCCTTACACCTGGGTTGGGGTTTCGGCGGCGGGCAGGAGATATTTAATGAACCAGTCCCGGGCGAGGATGGCGGCGGCCGCCAGCGTGCCGGGTTCTTCAAAGAGATGGGTTGCGCCCTGCACCACGGCCAGCTGGTTGGGGCAGCGCATCATGGACTTCGCCTTCCGGTTCAGCTCCAGCACCTCGTAGTCGAGGCTTCCCACAATCAGGAGGCTCGGCGACCTCACGGCTGAAAGCCGCGGCCCGGCCAGATCGGGGCGCCCGCCGCGGGACACGACCGCCGCGACCCTGGCTACAGGTTCGGAGGCCGCCCACAGCGCAGCCCCCGCGCCGGTGCTCGCACCGAGATAGCCGGCATTGCAGGAAGCGGTGTCTTCCCGGGTGGCCAACCACTCCGTTGCGGCGGACAGCCGACGGGCCAGCAGCTCAATGTCGAAGACGTTGGCGCGGTTGTGTTCCTCCCCCGGGGTCAGCAGGTCCAACAGCAGGGTGCCCAGACCCGCCTGCTGGAGCACACCCGCCACGAACCGGTTCCGTGGACTGTGCCTGCCGCTGCCGCTGCCATGCGCGAACAGAACGACCCCCTGCGTTGCAACAGGGAGGTGCAGCTGCCCCTGGAGTCGGACGCCGCGGGACGGTATCTCGACTTCTCCGTCAAACTCCGCCGGCTGGAGTCCGTCGTCATCCGGCCCGTTGGCCCCCGGGGCTGAGTCCTGCAGCCGTCTGGCGGCGGCGTCGAGCAGCTGGACCACCTCGTCGTCTTCGGTCGGCGAGAAGTCACGGTAGTGGTAGCCCACGGCGGAGAAGTGCCGCGGCGTCGCCAGGCAGACGACTTCGTCCGGCTCGGTCAGGGCACCAAGGGTGTCGGCCGGGGCCACTGGCACGGCGAGAACCACCCGCGCGGCGCCGAGCTTCCGGGCGATCCGGCAGGCGACCCGGGCGGTTGATCCAGTGGCGATCCCGTCATCCACGATTATCGCGATGCGGCCCGTGAGGTCCCGCCGGGTCCGCCCTTTCCGGAACTGGCTTACCCGGGTCTCCAGTACGGCCCGTTCGTGCGCTTCGACAGCCTGCATCTCACTTTCGGACACCTGGGATTGCGCGAGCACACGCTCTTCCAGCACTCGGGTGCCGCCCTCCCCGATGGCGCCCATCGCGAGTTCAGGCTGGTACGGGAGGCCCAGTTTCCTGACCACGATCACGTCCAGGGGCGCGTCCAGTGCCGCCGCCACCTCGAAGGCGACGGGAACCCCGCCACGGGGCAACCCCAGGACCACAATGTCCTGTCCGCGCAGTTCCCTGAGCTGCCGCCCCAGCTGCCGACCGGCGTCGACCCTGTCCTCAAAAATGCTCATCGCCAAGGCTTCCCTGTGAGACCTCGTCCGCCCTAGGCCGCCTCCCGGCAGGGCACCGGAAAGCCGCGCGGAGGGAGCAGATGGCCTCTCCCTCCCACTATCGGTCAGGACGCCGCAGCAGGTGAGGGCCTTTGTGCCCCAATTGCGATGTGGGGCCTGGTTCCCCGCACGGGGTTCGGCCCGCACCGCTTCGAGGGCTAGCCGCCGGTCTCCGCCAGGATCGTGCGGATCGTGTCCTCGTGGCTCAGGATCCGGAAATGGCCGCCGGTCTGCAGCTGGATGTTCCGGGCACCGGGCAGCACGCTGCCTTCGGGGATGTGCGGGTCGAAGAGCCCATAGACGGAGCTGATGCGTTCGTTGACGCGCTCCTCGCGGGAGAGCTGCAGGGCGACCGCGTTCCGCGGCGAGAAGGCGCGCAGGCTCGGCAGGAGCATGAAAGCTGCGTACCGGGAACCGGAGAACGGGGTGCATATGGCCACCATCCCCCTGATTCGCGCCTGCGGGTCCTGGGACATCATCACGTACTTGCCGATCAGGCCGCCCTTGCTGTGCGCAACAATCATCACGTCTTCGAGGTTCTGTTTGCGGATATACCCGGAAATCAGCTCGGCGGCTTTGGGCACGGCGAGCCGGTTCCGCTGCAGCACCGTCACCACGTGCACCGGGTGCCCCGCCTCGTGCAGCCGCCTGACCAGCGGCAGCAGGAAGCGCCAGTCCTCATAGATCCCGGGGATCACGACGACGGGTCGGCCGGTGCCGCTGAGGAACTCATGCGGGCGGGCACGCGAAAACGCGCTGTTCAGCTGCCGGACGGCGGCGTAGAGATAGTCCTCCGCCCACCAGCGGGCAGCCTGCAAGGTCGCTCTCATGCCTTGAATTCCCGGGATGCCTTGCTTGCTGCTTTGGGAAGTCCGGCAAAGGACAGGATGGCTTCGGCCACCTCGGCCGAGCGGTTGTGCTGCGCGACGTGCCCGGTTCCTTGTATTTCAACCAGCCGTCCCATGGCGGCCCGCCCGGCCAGCCGCCGGCACCAGTCCGCGGAGGCCACGGGATCGTGCGCGCCGCGGACCACGAGGACGGGAGCCGCAACTTCGGCGATTCGCTGCTCCGTGGGGTAGTCCATCATGACGCGCAGGTTCTTGAGGTACCAGCCCGGTCCGCACCGTAGGTAGTCCGAGAACACCACGGCGTTGGAGGAGGGGCTTTCGAAGAACAGGCTGTCCCGGCCCAGCGCCAGAGCCTGCTGCGCCACGGTGGGGCGATTGGAGTCGACGACCGGACCCATCAGGACCAGGTACGGAATCCGCCCCGGCTGCTGCAGGGCAGCGTCGATGGCGAACTGGACTCCCATTGAGTGCCCCACGATGACGAAATCGAGCACGCCAAGTTGCTCCATAGCCCCGAGGATGTACGAGGCGTGGTCCGCGACCGGGAGGGTGTGATCCGGCCGGGGCGTGGCCCCGAATCCGGGCAGGTCGATCGAGTAGGTGTCCACCGACGCGGCGAGCGCCCGGTGCAGGCGCCGCAGGTAGCGGTGCGAGACCCCGATTCCATGGACGAGCACGACGGCGGGCCCGGACTGCGCGGCGTCCGGATCGCCGCCGGCGGCCTGGGCAAGCGGCCGGCGGGAGGCATACACATGGCCGAGATGACCCGCGGCCTCGATCTCGGAGCGGACGGGCCTGATCATGGGGACTCATTTCTGTTCAGAACCGCTAAATGGCCTCCAAATAAGCATACTGACAGAACCGCTCCCCAGTCGTCCCGCCTATCCCGCTCACCGAGCTCCTCATCGAGGTCATAGTGCCCGGCCTCCCCGTCCTGTACGGGGACTGCCGGTGCCTGTAACTTTGGGAGGAGAGCCCACGGGAACTACTGCAACGCAGCCGCATGCCGCAACGGGAGGAATCGATGAGCACCGGATCCAAGGAACCAGAGAACATCGTCAACGACGGGGTCGAGCAGGGATCGCCGGCCGGTGGGAATCCGGTGCCCCGCGAGGAAGGTCAGGCGGCCGCCCACGAGGGGACCGGCGCTACCGGGCAGCAGGCCGCCGTCGGGTCGGGGGATGCCAATAAGGCGGCAGGTCCGGCGGAGGAGCAGGACGAACAGACCGGCGACGACCGTGGCCTCACCACGGATTCAAGTCCGGACTGAGCCCACGGCCGTGACGCCTGCGCTACGTGACGCCTGCGCTATGTGGTGGACGGGGCGATATTGACGAGCCAGTCAATTCCGAACTTGTCCTTGCACATCCCGAAGGTGTCACCCCAGGGCGCCTTCTCCAGAGGCATCGCCACTGTGCCGCCGTCGGCCAGTTTGTCGAAGTAGCCGCGGAGCTCGGCCTCGTCGGAACCGCTGAGGGACACCGAGATGTTGTTGCCCGGCGTATAGTCCATCCCGTTCGGGGTGTCGGCGCCCATCAGCACCATGCCCTTCTCGGCAGTCAGCATGGCGTGCATGATCTTGTCCTGCTCGGCCACGTCCTCGCTGGCGTGGAACTCGCCGAACGTGCTCATGCTCAATTCACCGCCGAACACCGTCTGGTAGTAGGTCATGGCTTCTTTCGCGTTGTCGCGGAAACCAAGGTAGGGATTGAGCGTGATCATGTCCGGAACTCCTTGCGGCGTCGGGGGCGCCCGCCGCGAGGCCGGTTGGCGACGGCGGGACGGGTGCAGTTACAGGGCATATCCTGCCCCAGATCGGAGAGACTGGGTAGGGGTACTCCTGCGCTGGCCCTCCGCCGACGGCGGCTTAAACCGTCTGCCCGGCGTGCTCGCCCTCTTCGATCTCTTCCAGCATTTTGTCGTTAAAGGCGGCAAGGTCGTCGGGGTTCCGGCTGGTCACCAGGCCCTGGTCCACTACCACTTCCTCGTTTCTCCAGTTGGCCCCGGCGTTCTTCAGGTCGGTCTGGAGCGTGTGGTAGGAAGTGACGTTCCGGCCGCTGATGACGCCGGCGTCGATCAGCAACCATGGTCCGTGGCAGATCGAGGCCACCGGCTTGTGCTGTTCGAAGAAGGCACGCGTGAACGCCTGGGCGTCCTTGTCCACACGAAGGTGGTCGGCGTTGACGACGCCGCCGGGAATCACCAGGGCGTGGAAGTCTGCGGCATTGGCCTCGGCCGCCGTGAGGTCGACGTCGAAGGTCCCGCCTTTTTCAGTGCCGTGGTAGCCCTGCAGCTTGCCGCTTTTGGGCGCCACCAGAGTGGGTTCGCCGCCGGCTTCCTTTACGGCATCCCAAGGGCTGGTGAGCTCCACCTGCTCCACGCCGTCCGTCAGCAGAAATGCGACCTTCTTGCCTGCAATGTTGTGCTCTGACATATGTCCTCCTGATGCCGGGCGAGGGTCCAGAGGGCGCGTCGCCGCTCAAAACGCCCTGCGGAGACTGGAATGGCTTACATCTCCAACTCTAGGAAGCCCCAAACTAAGAAGCAAGCTGATGATGCGTTGGGGAGCTCTGGCCACCGCACCTCCACCTCACTACGCTGGCGGAAGGACGCTACCGAAGAAAGAAGGCCGTCATGGACGAACGGGACATCCTCAACCGGATCTCGGCGCTGGTGGAAGAGGAGCAGGCACTGCGCGAGAAGGCGCCGTCCTCCTCGCCCGACTACGAGCACGGACCCGACCACGAGCGGCTGAAGCGTCTGGAAGAGGACCTGGACCAGTGCTGGGACCTCCTCCGGCAACGGCGGGCCAAGCGCCAGTACGGCGAGAACCCGGACGAGGCGGCAGTGCGGCCCGTCAATCAGGTGGAAGGCTACGAGTCCTGACCCTCGACGAGGATCCGCTGGCGCTGGCCGCGTAGACCGTGGCCGGAACGGCTGGCGGCTGTCCCGAGGCCAAGCTGGAAGAAGTCACCGGACGTGGCATGGACGTTCACAGCCCGGAGTCCCCCGGGGCAACCAGGAGTGCCGCTTGGAAGGAGAAGTCATCTCGGAAACAGCCCCTTCGACCCGCAGTGCCCGCGATGTCTGGAGCGACAGTCTGGGCCGGGCAGGCATGCGCTCCGCACAGGTGCTGCTGGTCCTGGCACTTGTCGTCGTGGCGGTCTACGGACTGCTGCAGATCCGCCTTTTGGTGATTTCGCTTGTGATCGCCCTCATCCTGGCTGCCGCGATTGGCCCCTTCGTGAATATGCTGCGGCGACGCGGAGTGCCGGGTGGCGCGGCTACTGGCGTCGCGTATGTGACCCTCTGCTGCTGCTGGCATCCGTGATCAGCGTGATCATCCTTTCGGTGCGTAACCAGTGGGACGAGCTGTTCACCCGGGCAGCGTCCGGGCTGGACGAGCTCGAAAGCTTCCTTTTGACCGGTCCCATCCCGGTCGACCCTGAACAGCTTGCGCAGGCGCGCGCAGGTATCGTCGATTTCGCCACGAGCAGCCAGCTTCTCTCCGGAGCCGCCTCCGGCCTTTCGCTGGTGACCGAGTTCCTCGCCGGGGCCAGCCTCGTGGTCGTCATACTGTTCTTTTTCCTCAAGGACGGTGCCAAGATCTGGAACTTCCTGCTTCGCCCCTACGGCGGACTAAGGGCGGCCAGGCTCCGTCGCGTGGGACACCGCACCATGGAAGTACTCGGCGGCTACGTCCGTGGAACTGCAATCGTTGCGCTGGTCGACGCTGTGGCTATCGGCATCGCGCTGTTGATCCTGCAGGTTCCCCTGGCCATTCCGCTGGCCATCATCGTATTCATCGGAGCGTTCGTACCGCTCGTGGAGCCACGGTGGCAGGAATCCTGGCCGCGCTCGTGGCGCTCGTCGCCAACGGCCCCGTGGTTGCCCTCATCGTCGCGGCCGTCGTCATCGCCGTGAACCAGCTGGAGGGGGACCTGCTGCAGCCGATCGTCATGGGCAATTCCCTCCAAGTCCATGCCTTGGTCATCCTGTTGGCACTGACGGCCGGAACCATCCTCGCCGGAATCATCGGGGTCGTGCTGTCCGTACCCATCGCCGCAGTGGCATGGGCGATCATCCAGGTTTGGACAGCGGAAGACCCGGACCTCAAGCCCATGAATCCGGACCTTCCCCAGGCCGGCAGCCAGCCTGTCTAGGGCGATTCTCAAGAACGGTTCGAGCCGACAGCCCTGCCGGCTCGATGGTGGATGCTCATCGCCGAACTGGGCAGCGGGAGCAGCGGGAATGGCCTGCCATACTCCGCCTTAGGGTCGGGTCTCCCCAGATATCGGAGGAACACAGGGGGCGCGTAATCTCGAGGTGTGGACGTTGTCGAGTTCCTGTCCCAGCGGATCGCCGAAGACGAGGCGGCGGCGCGGAATCTGCTCAATGCCAGATCACTCTCCCGGTCTGGCGAATGGTACGAGCGCCGCCTCCTGTTGGAATGTGAGGCCAAAAAACGGCTGATCGGCATCGTCGAATCCGCCCGCCAGGCGGCCCTGGCTGCGATGGTCCGCGCTTCGGACGGGGATGCCCCGTGGAGTCCGGAGGCCCTCGAATGGACCACGCTATCCCTCAATGCCCTCGCTTTGCCCTACCTTGATCATCCCGACTTTGAACGGCACTGGCTCCAACTGTAGGGCGAGTCAACGTCCGTGACCTGGATCTAACGGGCTTGTAACCCGACGTTAATCCGGCTGTGTGAGTCTGGAGTAACGGACTCGTCCGAGACTGCCCGCCATGCTGCAATCAGCAACTGCAGAGGAGTTCCGCCGATATGAACAGTCACGACGACGACTTGGCCGATATCCCTCCAACGACCGAACACGGAGAGGTCCGGCCCGATCTGAGCAGCCCCCATGTCCGCGAGGACGTCGCCATGGCGGGCCGCTGCGCCAACGTCCATCTCCCCACTGGACGTACCTGCACCCGTCCGGCGCGGCACGGGGGTTCATGCGCGTTCGTCGGGCCGGAGGACGCGGACCACGCAGCCGTTTCCTAACCTCACGAGCTGGATCTTGGCCCCTAATTTACGGTCGTCAACGCTGTCCAAGGTTTTTCAAAGGGCCTACCATCGGAGAGGGGGCACTCGATAGCGAAGACGCGTCATGGGAGGCCACAATGTACAGTCAGGTCCCGGGTCATTCTGCCCAATCACGTCTACCCTCGGGGGCGGTCCGGCCGCGGCGGCGTTGGAGTTCCGCGTATCCGCCGACCCGGGGAGCGTGGCGCCGGCGGATGCTGGGGATTCTTGCCGCGATGGCATTGGCCCTCGGTGGCGGTGTGGTTGCCGCGGCCCCGTCGCTCGGCGCCGGGGCAGAGCAAAGCTACATTGTGGTCCTCAAAGACACGGTACCGGACGCGGGCGCTGTTGCAGCTGCCCACCAAGGTAAATACGGCTTCACGGCAGCCAGGGTCTACCGCCACGCGGTGAGCGGCTATGCCGGCACGATGACTGCGTCGGAGGCGCAGGCCGTCGCGATCGAACCTGACGTTGAGTTCGTCACCATGGGCCGTACCTTTGACACGCCGAACGACCCTGTACCCTCCGACGCCGAGGTCGCCCCGTTCTGGTGGCTGCGCATCGGCGGAACCGTGGACGAGGCCAGGAACAAGACCGTCGGAGATGGCAGCAGCGGGGATGCGCCGGATTCGGTCGACGTGAATGTGGCCGTCATTGACAGCGGAATCGACGGCGCCCACCCGGACCTCAACGTGCGGGGCGGCGTTGACTGCTCCACGGGAACGCCGGTCGCGGTGAGCCCTATCGACAAGCTGGGTCACGGGACCGCGGTGGCAGGCATCATCGGCGCCCGGAACAACAACCTCGGGATCATCGGCACGGCTCCCGGCACACCGCTGTGGTCCGTCCGGGTGGTTGACGACTACGACGTGATCACCGAGGAGAGCCTGATTTGCGCCATCGACTGGGTGACGTCGACGCGTAGGGACGATGACGGCGGCAACGACATCGAGGTGGCCAACATCAGCATCGGCGGTCCGGGCAGCGACACGGCCGACTGCGGTCGCGGCTCGGATCCGATGCACTACGCGATCTGCCGCTCGGTCAGGGCCGGGGTCGCGTACGCGGTCGCTGCCGGCAACGCGGGTGCCGATATCGCCGGCACCGTGCCGGCCGCCTATCGCGAGGTGCTTACCGCGACGGCAATGGCAGACTTCGACGGACGTCCCGGTGGAGTTGCTGCGCCGGTCTGCGGTCCTGAAAACTGGGCCGACGTCGGACAACGCGACGACCAGCCCTGCCTTCTTCTCGAATTTCGCCACGCGCTCCAGGGACAAGCGCCACACAGTCGCCGCACCGGGCGTCTGCATGTTGTCCACCGCGCCGGGCGGCCACTACGGCGTCAACCACGGAACGAGCTTTGCGAGCCCCGCCGTGGCAGGCTCGGTAGCACGGTGCATCAGCCAGGACGACTGCCGCGGCTCAGGCAAAGACGTGATGGAGGACTTCCTGGACCGGGCCGAGAACTTCAACAAGAGGGACCATGACCACGGCTTCGACGGGGACCCGATCCGCCCGAAGGATAAGCAGTACTACGGCTATCTGACCCAGCTCGCGAAGTTCTAACCCAGGCCCCTCATGAGCACCCGTTAATATCCCGGAAACATGACCGTCACGTGATCTTAATGCCGGCCCGTTTCCCGTAACTTCCCTGCAATATTCCTTCCCACTCCCGGAAACACGAACCCGGGAGCATTGAAGCCGGACTGGGGGCCGGAGGTGATGCGCCCCGGTAGGCGATTTGTGGAGAAGGGACACGCACGTGGAGCTCACTGCGGGAAACGTCTGGATGCTGGTTTCGGCAGGGCTCGTCTTGCTGATGACACCGGCCCTGGGCCTCTTTTATGGCGGCATGACGCGGGCCAAAGCCTCGCTCAATATGATCATGATGAGTTTCGTGTCTGCGGGAACCGTCGGTGTCGTCTGGATCCTCTGGGGTTACTCGATGACCGGCGGCAACGGCGTGCTGGGTATCTTCGGCGATCCGTTCGCCAGCTTCGGTCTGCAGAGCCTCCTCGGTTCACCGGAACTGATTAAGGCCGGCTACGGAGCGACCTTCGCCATCATCACCGTGGCACTGATCAGCGGCGCCATCGCCGACCGCGCCAAGTTCACCTCGTGGGCCCTCTTCGTGCCCATCTGGATCACGGTTGTCTACTGCCCGCTCGCCTTCATGGTCTGGGGCGGTGGCCTGATGAGCCAGCATGGAGCCGTCAGCGCGGTCTTCGGGCAGGTGATCGACTTCGCCGGCGGGACCGTGGTGGAGATCAGTTCCGGCACCGCCGCGCTGGTCCTGGTGCTGATTCTGGGCAACCGCCAGGGGTTCGGCAAGGACCCCGCCCACCGCCCGCACAACATACCCTTCATCATGCTGGGCGCCGGCATCCTGTGGTTCGGCTGGTTCGGCTTCAACGCCGGCGCCGCGACGACGGCCGAGCAGGCGGGCCTGATCTGGATCAACACGCTGGCTGCTCCGGCCGCGGCCCTGCTCAGCTGGCTGGTCACGGAAAAGATCCGCCACGGGCACCCCACCTCCCTCGGCGCCGCGTCCGGCGTTGTCGCCGGTCTCGTTGCCATCACCCCATCCTGCGCCAACATCAGTCCGATCGCCGCCGTCGGCCTGGGCCTGCTCGCCGGCGCCGCCTGCGCCGTGTTTGTGGACCTGAAGTACCGATACGGTTTTGATGACTCGCTCGACGTCGTCGGCGTCCACCTTGGCGGCGGACTGATCGGCACTCTCGCGCTGGGCTTCATCGCCTTGCCGGTCGACGGTGTCGGCGGCGGGCTGTTCTACGGCGGCGGGCTCCAGCAACTGACCGCCCAGCTGGTCGCCGTCGTCCTCACCGTGTTGCTGTCCGGGCTCGGGACGGCTGTCATCGGGCTGGCCATCCATAGGACCATCGGATTCCGGGTCAGCCCCGAAGCCGAAGCCTCCGGTGTGGACCGCTCTGAACACGCGGAAAGCGCGTACGACTTCGCAGACCTGGGCCAAGGCCGCTTCAGCCCCTTCGGGCAGCACGTTCAGTCCCACCTGGTCCGGACCCCGCCGGCCGCAGCGGACCAGCGCGACACGCAGGAAAGCCTCGTCTAGCCAACTTCGACGCAGCGGCCGCCCGGCGACGCGGAGCATCGAACCCGGTGAAGACCGGCGCTGGTGCGACGCGGACGAGCTGCTGGGCGTACACGCAAAGAGGACGACGGCGGGAGCATCCCGCCGTCGTCCTCAGAACTTGCTGTCCGGCCGCGGCGAAGCCGGCGCGGCCGGATGACTCAGCGCTGGACGGAGTCCAGCTTGAGCATCTTGGCGATCACACTGTCCAGCTCGGAGTCGTCGAAGATCTTCTTCCAGTCGTCCTTGATGATGGTGTCCTTGCCGTACTGGATGGCGATTTCGCAGGCCTCGGAGAACGGGTTGGAGCCGCGCAGGGCGTTGGTCAGGGCGATCTGCACGTGGCCGAACAGCATGGCCTTGGCTGCTTCCTCCGGGACGCCGGCGGTGTGCACCGTCTCGTGGAGGGCCTCGTTGAGCAGGGTGCCGATCATGCACGCCACGGTCTCCACCAGGGTGGGTTCCAGGATGGCCAACTGCTTCACGGTGACCCAGTGGACGTCGATCACGGGCGCGTAGATCACCTTGATGGTGGCTTCGGCGGCGGCCCGGGTCTCCTCGGAGGCGTCCTCGTCGATGGCGGCGACGACGTTCTGGGGGGCGCCCTGGCCGCCGAAGGTATCGGCCCATTCCTCCTTGGTGGTGCGTTCCAGGAACACGGACGGGTGGCAGGGGTGGGCCACGGCCTGGACGACGTCGTCGCGCTTGGCCAAAAGTCCGGCGTAGGCGGCGGCGGGGTCAAGCGTGAGGAGGATGGCGCCGGACTTCATCTGGGGAACCACGCCCTGGGAAACGATGCCCAGCACGGTGTCCGGGACGGCGAGGATCACCACGTCGGCGTCCTTGATGGCGTCCTCGGTGCTGCTGATCTCGCGTCCTTCGGCGCGGACGCGTTCCTGTCCGGCAGGCGAGTTCTCGCTGTAGAAGACGTTGTGGGCGCTCTTCTGGAGGTTGGCTGAAACACGCAACCCCATTTTGCCTCCGGCCCCGATGACGGCGACGGTCAATTGTTCTGCTGACATTTCACTTGCTCCTTAGGAAATCGAGGCTTTGCTGGGTCCACTGGTTTTCGAGGCGGATGGTCTCTTCCTCGGAGTCCTGCCACGGCAGCCAGTGCTCGACAATCTGGTTGATGTTTCTTTCTTTGGGCTGAAGCTTTCCGGCCATGTAGTCATAGTCCAGAAGGCCCTCGCCGAGCGGCGCGCCGGAGTACGTGAACCCGACCCACCCCTCCTTGCGGCTGAATGCAAAGTCTTTGATGTGCATATTGAGGACATAGGGCGCGACGGCGTCAATCACCTCACGGGGCAGCTCAAGGGCCGCCACCGTATTGGCGGGATCGCTGCAGATTCCCAGATTCGGGCTGTCAACGCTGCGGATGACTTCCAGGACCCGGGCGGTGGGGACCTGCTCGTAGGTTTCCACCGCGATCTTCACCCCGGCCGCCTCGAACTCCGGCAGCACCTCCCTGAAGATTGCAATGGCCTCCTCCGTTGCGGGGGTATGGCCGGCGCTGTTGAACATCGTCCGCAGCAGCGGCGAACCGAGGATGCCGGCAATCCGCAGGAACTTCCGGAGGTGCTCCGGGCGGATCCCCTTGGTCCCCAGTTCCAGCGCTATCCCCAGCGAGTCCGCGGTAGCCCGCACGTCCTTGAGTTCCGCGGCGCTCATGGATTCGAGCGGTTCGTAGTCGCAGATCTGGAACAGGTCGACGCCCCAGGCGGCGGTCCGTTCCAGCGCCTCGTGGAGGCTCAGCGGCTCCGCGACCTTGTCGGAGAGCTGCCAGAAGAAGGCGTAGCTGCTGAGGCCGATCGTGCCGGCGCCGGCGGGGCTGCTCATGCTGTCATCTTCATTCCGGCCAGGAGCCCCAGCCGTTCGGCGGTCTCATCCAGGATGGTCCGGAGCGCCTTCGGGTCGTGGGCGAAACGGCCCAGGAAGAGCCCGGCCACGGCCGGGTCCAGCTGGCCGATCAGTCCGGGTCCGGCGCTGCCGCCGTAGATGACCCGGCTGTCCGCCTGCCCGGTCCGGCTGCGGAGGTGCGCGTCCAGGCCGCGGATCACGTCGCTGATAAAGGACGGCGTCGCGGGTTCGGCGGCGCCGATGGCCCACTGCGGTTCGTACGCGACGATGGTCCGGCCGGACTGGCCGAGGCTCTCGGCCCGGTTCAGCACGGCATCGATTTCGCGAATGCAGTGCCGCACGGCATCTGCGGCCGTCCCGTGGCCGGGTTCCCCAACGCACAGGACCGGGGTCAGACCATTGCGGTAGGCGGCCGCGGTCTTCAACCCGATCACGTCATCGTCTTCACCGAAGATGCGGCGCCGCTCGGCGTGGCCCACTTCCGCGAACCGTCCGCCGACCTCGGCGATGATCTTGCCACCGACCTCGCCGGTGAACGCACCCTCGTCCTCCCAGAAGATGTCCTGGGCCCCGGAGGCCGCCCCGGCAGCGCCCAGGATCCGTGCCGCTTCGGCGAGGACCGGATGGGCCGGCAGGGCGAAGAGTTCGATCTCGCCGCTGCGGACGGCGGGGTGGTCCACCGCGATCCCGGCGACGCCGCGGCACCAGTCGAGCGTGCGTTCGTGGCCGAAGTACATCTTCAGGCTGACGCCGATGATGGCCCTCGGCTGAGTGGGGCCCGTGGGGCCCTTAGCAGGAAGTGACACCCTCGTAGTCCTTAATCAGCGTGACTTTCTCCGCCGAGGCCGAGGTTTCGTCAAAGGTGTACGTGAGCCATTCGCGGGCCAGCCGGCGGGCCAGTTCCAGTCCGACGACGCGCTGGCCGAAGGTGAGCACCTGGGCGTTGTTGCTCAGGACGGAGCGCTCCACCGAGAAGCTGTCATGGGCAGTGACAGCCCGCACGCCGGGGACCTTGTTCGCGGCGATGGCGACGCCCAGGCCGGTGCCGCAGACCAGCAGGGCACGGTCGGCCTTGCCGGCGGCGATGAGTTCGGCGGCGGCGATGGCGACGGACGGGTAAGGGGTGTGGCTGGTGGCATCCACGCCCACGTCCTGGACCGATTCAACGAGATCGCTCGCTACCAGATCGGCCTTCAGGGCCTCCTTGTAGTCGAAACCGGCGTCGTCGGCTCCGATCACCAGGCGCAGTTTGGCGCTCATGCTTTCTCCTTAATGGTGGTCCGCTCGATGAGCGTGTTGGAAATGGCTCGTACGATCAGCGCCATGGAGACGGCGCCGGCGTCGGGGGTGCCGAGGCTCTTTTCGGCGTGGGGGCGTGCACGCCCCATGAGCGGCAGCAACTGTGCGGTGGCTTCGGCCGCCTGCTCGGCAACTGTGGCTGCCACGCCCCAAGAGACGCCGAGGGTTCTGCCGGCACTGACGCCGGCGCTGAGCGAGTCGCGGAACGGGACCAGGACATCCACCAGTGTTTTGTCGCCCGGTTTTGCCTTGCCGAATTCCATGATCGCGGCGGCAGCGCCGGCCACGCCATCGGCGACAGCGCTCGCGTCGGGAGCCCTGGAGTCGCCGAGGGAGTCGCCGACGGCGCGGAGCGCCATCCCCCACAACGCCCCCGAGGTCCCGCCGGCTTTGTCGGCCCACGCGTCACCGGCGAGATGCAGCGTGGTCGCGGCCCCTGCCCCGCGGGCAACGGCGTCTGCGGCGGCCGTCACGGCCGCTCCGATTCCACGTTCCATCCCGATGCCGTGGTCGCCGTCGCCGGCGATCGCATCGATCCGGCCGAGTTCCTCGACATTGGCATCCACCGCTGTTTTCGCCGCGCCCAGAACGGCTAGTATGCGGCCGGCCCCGGCGCGGGAGTCTTCGCTGGCGTCCGGGATTTCCACGGTCGGCTCAGCGGCAAGATACCCGCTGCCTTGGGTTTCCAGCGCCTCGGCCGTGACGGCGCCGCGGCGGAACGCAGGGGTGTCGGCGGGAGCAGTCCAGAGGGATTCAAGTTCGTCGTCGAGCCAGAACAACGTGAGTGACGTTCCTGCCATGTCGAAGCTGGTCACCAGCTCACCCACCTGGGGGTCTACGGGCTGGAGGCCGGCCTCGGCGAGGAGCTGTGCGACGCGGCGGTAGACGACAAAGAGCTCTTCGTATTTGACGCTGCCGAGTCCGTTGAGGATGGGGACCACGCGGCGCAGGCTCTCGCTTGTACCGTCGGGGATTTCCGTGAGCAGCTTAGCCACGAGCAGTTCGGCGAGTTCATCCGCCGTCGGGATGTCCGTTTCGTCGATGCCGGGCTCACCGTGGATGCCCATGCCCACAGCCATGCGGCCTTCCGGGACGGAGAACAGGGGATGTTCGGCGCCCGGCAGGGTGCAGCCGGTGAAGGCCACGCCGAACGAGCGGGTCCGGTCGTTGGCGCGCTCCGCGACCGCGACGACGTCGTCCATGGAATAGCCGGCCTCGGCCGCTGCCGCAGCCACCTTGAAGACCGTGAGGTCCCCCGCGATGCCGCGGCGTTTGGTGCGTTCGGCCAGCGGGGCGGAGGAGACGTCGTCGGTGACGGCGATGCTGCGGCATTCGATGCCTTCCTTGCGGAGGCGGTCCTGGGCCTGGTTGAAGTGCAGGACATCGCCGGCGTAGTTGCCGTAGCCCAGCAGCACGCCGGCGCCGTTGTTGGCGGCTTTCGCCACGTTGTAGACCTGCTGGGCGGACGGGGAGGCGAACAGGTTGCCCATAGCGGCGCCGTGCGCCAGGCCCTGGCCCACCAGGCCTGCGAACGCCGGGTAGTGGCCGGAGCCCCCGCCGATCACCAGCGCCACCGTGTCCGGGGTGCTCTTGGTGTTGCGGACAACGCCGCCGGAGACACGCTTCACCCAGCGGCCGTGGGAGGCGGCAAAGCCCTCGATCATTTCATCAGCGAACGCCGAAGGTTCATTGAACAAGCGGGTCATGGGGAGCTCCTGGGCCCAACTAAGGGGAAGTCGTGGTTCGGGTGGGACGGGGTGAGGTGTTGGCGGCGGCGGTGTGCGCCCGGCCGGTCCGGATTGGTACGGAGGCGTCCCCGGTGAGGGGGACGCCTCCGGGTCTGTTACGGCTCGGCGTGGTGCCCGGCTCCCGTCGGGTCCAGGGCTTCCGCGGGGATGCCTTCGCTGACCTTGCCGGAGCGGCTCAGCACCACCATGAGAATGGCCGAAAGGAGCATGAAGCCACCGACGACGAACATCGGCACGGTGTAGGCGCCGGTCAGGTCCTTGAGCCAGCCGGTGATGTAGCCGGCACTGAAGCCTGCGAGGTTGCCCACGGTGTTGATCAGGGCGATGCCAGCAGCCGCAGCTGCGCCGGTGAGGAACTGCGTGGGCACCGTCCAGAAGTTGGGCAGCGCGGCAAAGATCGACATGGCCGTGATGGTGATGACGGCGATGGTGGCGGCCGGCGATCCGGCGAACAGGGCCAGCGGGATGCTGACCGCGCCTATCAGGGCAGGCAGGGCGATGTGCCAGGTCTTGACGCCGCGCTTGGTGGCGTCCTTGGACCAGAAGTACAGCGCGAAGGCTGCAGGCAGGTACGGGATCGCGGTGATCAGGCCCTTCTGGAAGACATCGAACTTGGTGCCGTAGATGCCTTCGAAGCCGGCGATGATGGTAGGCAGGAAGAACGCCAGCGCGTAGAGGCCGTAGATGAAACCGAAGTAGATGGCCGACAGCATCCAGACGCGGCCGTTGCCGAAGACGGTGCGGACGCTGACGTGCTTGTTGCTGGCCGCGGTTGCCTTCTTTTCCGTCTCCAGGGCCGCGGTCAGCCAGGTCTTCTCCTCCTGGGTCAGCCATTTGGCCTTCGCGGGGGAATCAGCCAGGTAGAACCAGGCGATGATGCCGACGATGATGGCGGGGATGGCCACGCCGAAGAACATGACACGCCAGCCGGCGAGTCCGAAGAGTCCGTGCTGCTGGATGAGGAGGCCGGCGAGCGGGGCACCGATCACGGTGGTCAGCGGCTGGGCCAAGTAGAACAGGGCAAGGATCTTGCTGCGGTGCCGGGACGGAACCCAGAGGCTAAGGAAGAGAATGGCGCCGGGGAAGAAGCCGGCCTCGGCCACACCCAGGATGAAGCGCAGGACGTAAAGCTGCTCCACGTTGCCCACCCAGGTGAACAGCAGCGAGACAATGCCCCAGCTGACCATGATGCGTGCAAGCCAGCGCCGGGCGCCGAACTTGTGCAGCGCCAGGTTGCTGGGGACCTCCAGCAGGATGTAGCCGATAAAGAAGACGCCGGAAGCGAAACCGAACTGAGCTGCCGAGAGGGCAAGGTCGGTGTTCATGCCATTGGGACCGGCGAACGAGATCGCTGTCCGGTCCAGGTAGTTGATGAAGAACATCAAAGCAACGAACGGCACCAGCCGGACCGCCACTTTCCTGATTGCAGATCTTTCGACCACCGATTGTGCGGTGTCCACATTGACTCCTAGATGTTGGTCTCCGGAGCGTCCTTCGCCGGACGCCGGGGAGGTGTCTCAAGGCCTGTTTCCGCGAAGCTGGCCGGCCCGCGAGTAAGCCTGTGATTAACACCATAAGACGATTTTGAAAATTGGTCAACCGGTTGACATGTATGTTTCGTCGGCCTGCCGGAGACTTTGCCCAAGGGCTGAGGTTGTTACGCTTTCAGTGTGTCCGTTAACTCCGCCGCCTCGTCGGCCAAAATCAGTGCCGCGCTCGGTTCCATGGAGCAGGGCTCCGTGGTGTCCGAGGTAGCGGAACGCCTGCTGGCCTACTTCACCAGCGGTGAGATCGCCGTCGGAACCCGGCTGCCTGCGGAGCGCCAGCTCGCTGCGTCCCTGGGTGTCGGCCGCTCCGCCGTCCGGGAGGCGTTGGCTGCCCTCGAGATCCTGGGGATCGTCATTGTCCGGCCCGGCTCCGGAACCTACCTTCGCGACGGCATCTCCGAACTGCTCCCCCGCACCCTCAGCTGGGGACTCATGCTGGGCGCCCCGCGCACCCGGGAACTGGTGGAACTCCGCGGCGGCCTCGAGGTGCAGGCCGGGCAGCTTGCGGCCAAGCGGATCACCGATGAGGCGCTGGAGCGGATGCGCGGCAACCTCGCCACGATGGAGGGCAGCCTGGACGACCTGGGCGTCTTTGTGGAGGCCGACGCCGCCTTCCACCGTGAAATCGCAACCAGTTCAGGCAATCAGGTCCTGCAGGAACTGCTTCAAAGCATCCGCTCACTGCTGCGTATCTGGGTGGACCGGGCGCTGACCGAGAAGGGCCATGCGGCGGCAGCCCTGGCCGAACACTGGGAGATCTTCCGCGCGCTGGAAGCACGGGACGAGTCTGCCGTCACGGCCGCAATGCGCTCGCACATGGATACGGCCGCGCGGCGCCTGCTGGCGGGCTTCGATGCCGACCAAGCCGAGGCCGGCGCCTAGGAAGTGTGCCAGATCCGGCGCCACCAGGGACCCTTCTTCTCCGGCTCCGGTGGGGCAGCAGCAGCGGTGGCCGCCCGGCGGGCGTGCCAGCGTTCCAGTTCGGCGTCGACGTCGCGGGTCTTTGTGATCACGGGCGGCCCGCCCTGGAGCTGCCGCCGCGCGTCGATGATGCGCCGGTTGAAGTCTTCCAGGATGTCCCGCACCTGTTTCTCGGAGAATTGGGCATCGAGCCTGGCGTCGAGTCCGGCGTCCTCGGTGCGGAGCAGAATGGCTTTCGGGCCAAGGCCGGTGATGTTCTCGCGTTGCAGCAGGCCCTTGACCCACCAGTCGGGATCGTAGGCCTCCCCCAGTCCCGGGATGGGCTTGCCGGCGTACTTCAGGTTGTCGAACTTCCCCTGCGCCATGGCCTCGCGGATGAGGTATTCCGCCTTCGCGGCGTCGTCCACCTTCGCGCGTTTCTGCCGGAGTTCTTCCTCCGCGGCAGTCAGCTCGTCGTTCTCCCGGGCGGTACTGCCGCTGGCCCGCACCGCACGGAGCTCGGCGGCCCGTTCCACCCGGCGCCGGAACGCGCTTCCGCCGCTGTTCATGAGCCGTTACGGCCGTCACCGGCCAAAACTCCATCCGTGGAGAATTCCCTCATGTGACCACGGTAGGCCTGCCGGGTTGCCGTGTCGACCACCCCGCCCGGATGCGCCTGCCACACTAGCGCTGAGCGGCCAGGGTCCGAACCGCTTCGAGGACCGAGGCATCGACGTCGAATCCTCCGGCTGCACGCTGCGCGTCCCGCCGGGCGGCAGACCGTTCGAAGGGCATGCGGACGGGAACTTCCTCATCCGTCCGCCGGGTTGTCCGCATGGTCTGCGAAAACTCCGAGACCTTCGCCTTGAATTCGTCCCCGGGTGTCAGCAGATCAGGCTGAATTGCGAGGACAAAGAAGCCAAAGTCCTCCAGCGGCTTGGGGAAAACGGGCGACCCGGCCAGCATTCCCAGCAACTGGACGCTGACGCCGAGGCCGCTGCCCTTGTGTCCGCCCCAGGCAGTGAAAGCTCCGGACAAGGCTTGTGCCGGATCGGTGGTCGGTTGGCCGTTGGCGTCGTAGGCGACGCCGGGCGGCAACTGGTGCCCCAGCCGCTGCGCAAGGACAGCCTGGGCATGGATGACCTCCGAGATCCCGATGTCCCAAACGACCGGTGTCGAACCGCTGGGAAACCCCAGACAAAACGGGTTCGTGCCGAACCGGCCCTCCGTCCCGCCAAACGGAGCCACCCAAGGGGTCGAGTTCGAGGCGATCAGGGCGACGAGCCCTCGAGCTGTGATCATCTCGGCATAGTAGGACAGCATTCCCGTGTACCAGGTATTGCTCGCTCCGACGACTGCGAGGCCGATGCCTGCTGCCTTGTCGATGGCGATCTCCACGGCTTGCTGCGCCACGACGTAACCGAGTCGGTCTCCGCCATCCAGTTGGGCCGAGACGGGCGTTTGCCGCGTGATGCGGATGGCGTCTCTGCCCAAGGGCTTCGCTGCCAGCCGCTCGCCGATGCTCAGGATTCGGGCCAATCCACTGAAGGACAAGCCCCTCAGCTCACAATCGAGGAGATGGCGCACGGTGACATCTGCTTCGGGTTCAGACAGCCCCAAACCCCTCAGGGCGTTGAAGCCGACTTCCCTGGCGGCATCCAATCCTACAAACATCCTGCTGCCTTCCGATCGGTCTGTAACGAGGGTCGCAGCCCGAGTGCCACACTGTGTGGACCTGTAACCGGCGGGCTCATCGGCTGGCTGCGGAACACTGGTGCTACGTCACCCTGAGGTTTTTTTCTGCCTCGAACGCGGCTAGTTCCTCGAGGATGATCGGAGCCGCGGTGGTGGCTGCGTGGATGCCGATGACGCTGGCGATCTCCATCACTTCGATGATTTCCTCCACTGTCGCGCCGTAGCGCAGTGCATTCTCCATGTGCAGTTTCGTGCCGCGCTCATAAAGATGGGTGGCCGCAATATCAAATGCAATGTAGATAAATTCCTTGACTTTGGGCTCCAGCGGCCCATATTTCCAGGAGGCGGAGGAGAACTCGGTGTATGCCTCAAGGTATTCCGGGTCCAAGTCCAGCGTGTCGTCCCAGGTCTTGTTCCAGTAGCCGCGGTTCACGGTGAATTCCTTCTTGACCCGCTCCTGGAACTCGGTCAGGGGTTGCTTGGCGGGCCGCGCGCCGGTTTCGTCCAGAACCTCGCAGAGAATGGGCACCCCGACGTTCATGGCGTGCACGCCGAGGGTGCTGGCCAGTTCCACGACCTCCATGATCTCTGCCGAAGTGGCACCAAGCCGCAACGCGGCCCGGACATGCTGCCGGACGCCCGGCAGGTACATATGGGTTGCCGCGCTGTCCACGGCGATGTAGATGAACTCCTTGACCTTATCTTCCAGATGGTTCTTCTTCCACGGAACGGAGGACAGGGATAGATACCCGGCGAGGAACTCGGGGCTGAGCGCCAAAATGGCCTCCCATGAGTCACCCCATGTTCCGCGGATGCTGATGAAGTCTTGCTTGATTTGCTGCTGGCGGGCTGTCAGTTCCATGGTTGGACCTTCTCTGGAATGGGTCGGGAGCCCACGGATTTACCGCGGCTGACCCGTTTCGGGCAGGGCGAAGCAACTCGCGTTGCTCCGGTGTTTGGTACGCGTAGGTGAGCTAGTCGTCGAAATCGGCAAGGGCGGTGCGTGCGGCACGGCGGACGTGGGCCGCGTAGAGGGCGGTGGCCAGCGGCACATCCCGTTTAGCGACGGCCGCGACGATCGCCTCCATCTCTTCGACGGCTTCGAGGGCGCGGCCAGGGTGGGAGAGGGAAGCCGCGCGCAGTACATGCACGCGGGCCTGGATCTGCTCGATGAGCTGCCGCAACGGTTCGCTGCGGGCGCCCGCAATCAACACGGCGTAGATGCCATCCTTAGCCGCGAGCACCGCCCGCATATCATCGATGTGCTTTTCCGTCACATTGCGGTAGTGCGCAGTGGCCGTGCGGAGGTTGTCGAGCTCCGGGTCCGTTCCGCGTTCGATGAACCGCTGGACAATAAGCGACTCCAGGGTTGCACGCACCTCGTAGAGGTCCTCGGCCTCCGAGCGTGTGGGCCGGCTGACAATCGCGCCTTTCTGGGGAACAACGGTCACCAGCCCCTCAGAGGAAAGTTCGCGGATAGCTTCCCGGACGGTGGTCCTGGAGACACCGAGTTGCTCCATCAGCTCCCGCTCCACGAGGCGCTGGCCGGGTTTGAGCTGAAGCCCGGTGATGGCGCTCCGGAGCCGGTCCGCCACTTGTTCGCGCACCGGCGCGGCCACGCGTCCCAGGGGCTCGGAGGCCCATGAGTCGGCCAACGAATTGATCACGGTCATCGTGTTCCTTCTTCCTGTGCGCGGATCTGCGCAATCCTACCGGTGGCTCACTGCGGACTCTCGTGAAGTCGCAGCCACCCATCGGGCAATTTCTGTATGGTCGGCGTTGTCCGGCAGTTCCGCTGCCGCTTCCTCCCAGAGCTGGACTGCGGCGTGGCTGAGCCGCGAAGCGGCGTGGACCTGGTCGGCGAGGTCGACTGCGATCTTCATGTCCTTGAGCATCAGCTTCAGGGCGAAGCCCGAGTTGTAGGTGCCGGGGAGGATGAAGTTGGGCCATTTGTTCTCGGTCGAGCCGCTCTTGCCGCTCGAGCCATTGACGATCTGCAAAAGGAGCTCCGGGTCAACCCCGAAGCTTTGCCCGGCCAGGATCGCCTCGCTGCTGACCAGCAGGTGGGTGGCGGACATAAGGTTGTTCAGTGCCTTCGCCGCGTGGCCCGCGCCCACGGTCCCGGCACGCTTGACTGTTCCGAAACAGTCCAGGATGACAGAGGCCTCTGCCAGGTCTTCGTCAGTTCCGCCTGCCATTATGGTCAGCGCTCCATTTTCCGCCCCTTTTACGCCTCCGGATACGGGGGCGTCGACGAAGCGGATGCCTTTCTGCCGCAGGATTTGGTCGAGCGCCCTGCTGCGAAGCGGTTCGCTTGAGCTCATGTCGATGACCAGGGTTTCGGCAGCCAGCCCGGCGTTCACTTCGGGACTCCTGATGACACCCTCGACGACGTCGGAGTTGGGCAGCATCAGGATGACGGCGGACGCGCCGCCCACGGCTTCCGCCGGCGAGGTGCAGCTGGTGCCTCCTGCCTCCGTCAGCCTGTCCCTTGCCTGCTCGGAGACGTCGAATCCCCTCACGGTGTGGCCTGCCGCCAGCAGTCGCTGCGCCATCGGGGTGCCCATGTTGCCGAGGCCAATAAAGGCGATTGTGGTCATATCGTCTCGCTCACCTTCAGCTCATTGAGCACCGTCTCGGCGATCCGGAACGACTCCAGGGCAGCGGGGACCCCGACGTATATGGCTGTCTGCATAAGTACCTCCTGGATTTCCTGCTCCGAGACACCGTTGTTGATGGCGCCGCGGACGTGGACCCCGAGTTCATGGGGCCGGTTTAAGGCGGTGAGCATCGCGAGGTTGATCATGCTGCGGCTCCGGCGGTCAAGGCCTTCGCGGGTCCAGACGGCGCCCCAGCAGTACTCGGTGACCAGTTCCTGGATGGGTCGGCTGAACTCGGACACCTGTCCGAGGGATCGCTCCACATGGCTTGCGCCAAGGACCTCCTTGCGGGTGGCCAGTCCCTCTTCGTACGTGCTGGCGCGGGTGTCTTTGCTGTCCATGGTTATTCCTTCCGGAGGTCTGCGGTCTTGGTGTAGTCGGATTCCTCGACCGGTTCGGCCCAATTGGTCTGGCCTAGGGAGATCGCGGTGTGCGTCATGAAGGAGTCCGCTGCGGCTCCGTGCCAGTGGCGTTCCCCCGGCGGACACCACACGGTATCGCCGGCGTTGAGCACGCGGGGGTTATCTTCTCCCTCTGCCTGGATGAGACCGCGCCCGGCCAGCACCTGGAGGATCTGGCCGCTTTCGTGGTGGTGCCAGTACGTCCTGGCGCCAGGGGTGAAGTTGACGGTGTTGATGGTGACGCCGTCTGTGGACGCCATCGTCAGGTATGGGAAAGCGGTGCCGCTGAATTGCGAACCGGCCTTGCCTGCCGTGCCGTCCTGTACGGGTCCATTGATGATCCTCATGGCTGCTCCTTCGCTGCGTGCGGGTCTTCGGGTACGTCGGGGCCGGCGGGAGCGGGGTCGAAGAGCCGGACGCCGCCGGAGACATCGCCGATGGCATCGACGACGGTGTTGCTGATCTGCTCGGCGTAGCCGAGGGCATTGGCCAGGCCGAAACTCGCCAGCGGCCCGGCGGAATTGGGGCTTGCCACACCGAGGTCCCCGGCCAGTTCGACGTAGGCCAACACGTCCTTCATCATCAGGGCGTTGGTGAGGCCGCCCTTGAGGTAGTCCCCCCTGATGATCTTCGGGAACCTGTTCAGCGACGCGAAGCTGACTCCTGAGCTGTTGTTAATGACGTCCAGCAGCACCTCCAGGTCCAGGCCGGCCTTCTTGCCGGCGACCATGGCTTCCGCCGTTGCGGACAGGGTGATGGCGTTCAGGAAGTTGTTGATGAGCTTGGTCGTGTGGCCCGCCCCTGATGCACCGGTGTAGAAGATCTTGCTGGAGAAGAGCTCCAGCGCCGGCCGGGCAAGCTCAAGAACGCTCTCCTCGCCGCCCACCATCAGCACCAACTGGCCTTTTTCTGCGGCGGCGGCTCCGCCGGAAATGCCAGCGTCCAAGTAGTTCGCGCCTGCGGCCAGCACCTTACCGGCAATCATGCGGGTGGAGGCGGGGGCGGACGTGCTCAGGTCGACGACGATCTGGCCGTCCCGGAGGTGCTCCAGGACGCCGCCGTCACCGAGCATCACGGCCTCCACGACCGCACTCTTGGGAAGGGAGAGGAGGATGATGTCCGAGCCGCCAACCACGTCCGCCGCGCTTCCGGCGGGGGTGGCGCCGGCGGCGGAGGCATTTGCCGCGACGGGGTCATAGCCGAGCACGTCTTGTCCGGCCTTGGTGATGCAGGTGGCCATGCGGCCGCCCATGTTGCCGAGGCCAATAAACCCGATACGGAGTTCGCTCATTGTCCTGTCCTTTGGAAGTCGTTGCCGTAGATGGCCTCGTCCACGCTGGCGGTGTCCCAGGCCCCGGCGCCGCCGCTGGGCCGGACGGTGTTCACAATGGAGGCACCGCCGTCGGCCGCGATCACCTGGCCGGTCACGTACGCGGAGTCGTCGCTCAGCAGGAACGCCACGACGCCGGCGATTTCCTCGGCGGTGCCGGCCCGGCGCAACGGGGTGGTGCTGGCGCGCTGCTCCATGTCGTTCTTGCCCCCACTGGTGGTTGCGGCGGCGGCGAAGAGTTCGGTGGGCACGATTCCGGGCGCCACCGCGTTGACCCGGATCCCCAGCGGGCCGCCGTAGACGGATCCGCCGTGGACCAGTCCCACGACGGCGTGTTTGGAGGTGTGGTATGCCAGCAGGTCCGCCGCCCCGGTGAGGCTCGCGATGGACGCCGTGATGGCGATGTTGCCGCCGGTGCCTTGCGCGGCGAACTGCCGGAAGGCCGCCCGCATGCCCAGGAACTGCCCGCGGACGTTGACGTTCATGACCCGGTCGAAATCCTCCACCTCGACGTCCGGCAGGGCCGCGAATTTTCCGAAGATCCCGGCGTTGAGGTGGTGCAGGTCCACCCGGCCGAAGGCGTCGAGCGCCTTCGACATGTAGCGGTGGACGTCGGCCTCCCGCGCCACGTCGGCCGCCACGGCGATGGACCGGGTGGGCAGGGATTGGGCCACGGCGGCGGCGGCGGAGGCGTTGATGTCGACGACAACGACGTGCGCGCCCTCCGCGGCGAGCCGCCAGGCGGAGGCTTTGCCCAGGCCGCCGGCCGCGCCGGTAACGACGGCCACTTTGCCATCAAAGCGCTGAATGGTCATGACTGTTCTTCCTTTCTGCCGATGGTTGCTGCCAGTCCCGCCAGGGGGCCGTCCGTGACGGGGGTGAACCGCTCCAGTGTGGAGGGATCGTGGCCTGTCACGAGGTGGCTGGCTGTCGTATCCATCAGCTGCCGGATGGTGTCGAACGCGGCGTACATTTCCCGCACGTCATTGACGAACATGAACGGCAGGTCCTGTTCAAATTCCTCGTAGTAGTGGATGGCATCGGAGGCGAGCACCACCTGGCCCTCGGTGGTTTGCACGGTGACGATCGACTGGCCCGGGGTGTGGCCGCCGACGCGTGTGATGCGGATGCCGGGGGCAACGGGGTAGTCGTCGTCGAAGGTAGTGATCCTGCCCTCCCCCGCCGCCCGCTTCAGGTAGTCCAGTTCCTCGGTTTCTATCGAGTGCTGGAACTGCTTGCGGGCGGCGAAGCTGCTGAGCCAGAAATCGAGTTCAGAGCCGGCCATGATGATGTTCGATTCCGGGAACAGATCCAGGTTACCGATGTGGTCGTAGTGCGCATGAGTGACCACCACCTGCGGCGCGTCTCCGGGATCCACGCCCAGCGCCGCAAATGCCGCCGCCGGCTCGATCAGGAATGTGCGGTTCCGCACCTCCCCGCCGTGCCGGGAGAATCCGGTGTCGACGACGACGGTACGTTGCCCGTTGCGGATCACCCAGAAGAAGTAATCCATGTCCACAGGCTCATCAGCCGCTTTGTAGATGTGGAAGTTCAGGTACACGTCACTCTTCACTGTGGATCGGGTACCGAACTTCACAATGCTGACTTGATACGTATCGCTGTTCGTCATGCTCGTAATCCTCGCTTAGGCAGTGACTTTGTCAGGCTCGACCGGCCCGGGTGTCTTCGCGTGCCAGTGGATCTCGTCGCTGAAGATATCCTGCTTGCTGCTCTCCGGGAGCCACTTGAGCAGCACCAACAGGGCGATCAGCGCGATGAAGACCTGGTAGAAGGCCGGGGCGATGGGGCTGCCGGTGCTGGAGGCCAGGAACGCGCCGATGTAGGGGCCCGGGCCGGCGATGAAAGCGAGCGCAATATTGAAGCCAATCGCACTGCCCGTGGCCCGGGTGGACGCCGGGAAGAGCTCTACGAGCATGACCACCGTGGTGACCGAGACAAGGCACTGCGTTGCGCCCAGGAGGACCAGGCCGAGGATGATGAGTGCCGGGTTAGCCGTGCTCATCAACAAGAACACCGGAACCGGCAGGAGCACATATCCCAAGGTGCCCACGAGGTTCGGGATGCGCCGCCCATACTTGTCCGAGATGATGCCTGCGATGGGGCAGAAGATCATGTAGATGAGCAGGCCGATTGCGCTGAGCATCAGTGCGTTGGGGCGTTGGATCTTGAGGGTCACTTCGAGGTAGTTCACCACGTAGGTCGCCAGGTAGTAGTAGCCAAGGCCCTGGACTGCCGCGAAACAAATGGTCAGGCCGACGGCCTTCATGTTGCGCTTGAGCTTCGGCGCAGGAGCCGCGGACGATTCGCGGGTCTTTTTGATTTCCTTGAAGACTGGCGTGTCGTCCAGCCGCAGCCGGACGAAGAGCCCTACCAGCGCCAGGGGAGCGGCAGCCCAGAAGGGGATCCGCCAGCCGAAGTCCATAAGTTGTTCTTTGGTCAGGATGTTGTTGAGCCAGAGGGCGAATCCGCTGCCGGCGACGGTGGCCAGGGCTGCCGTTGCCGAAATAACGCTGGCATAGGTGGCCCGGCGGTTGCGGGGGGCTCCTTCAATCAGGAAGGCAGCTGACCCAGTCCACTCTCCGCCGGCGGAAAGCCCCTGGATGCAGCGCAGGAACACCAGCAACAGCGGAGCGGCGACACCAATGGCCGCGTAAGTTGGAATGAATCCGATCATCGTGGTGGCCAGGCCCATTGCCAGGACCGAGAAGCTCAGGGCCGCGCGGCGGCCGTACTTGTCACCAATCGGCCCCAGGATGAACCCGCCGAGCGGCCGCATGAGGAAGCCGACTGCAAAAACGCCCAGGGATGACAGGAGGGACACCACGGGGCTCTGGTCCGCGAAGAAAAGCTGGCCGATGATGACGGCGAAAAACCCGTACACGGCGAAATCGAACCACTCCATGAAGTTGCCAACGCCGACTGCGAAAGCGGCCTGGCCCAGCTTCTTGTGTTGCATATCAGCTTCATTAATGCTCACTAGTTACCTCCTCGTAACTCCCGATGGAGCGGCCGCTCCATTGCGATGACCGCTGTCCTAAATTGTACGACAATCGTACAGTCCGTCAATAGATGGCGACGGTTTTCTGAATCAGCTACAGCAGCAGTCCCGGCCCCGACTATGCCTTTCCATCCGGCGCTCAGTAGCTCGGCGCGATCGGCAGCCGGATGCACAGATAGTTCCCTGCCCGCTCCTCGGGCAGGGAAGGGAGCTCAGGAGGTGGCCCGCCGCTCCCGCCCCCGCGGCTACTACGGCGACGCCGGAACCAGTTCCGGCGGAGACAGCAGTGGCGGCAGGACGGCGTCGGTAGAGTCTGTGTGCGGTCCGGTCTCGCCCGGAAGCGCCGTCTCAGTCGCCCGTCTACAATTCAAGTATGTGAACAGGTCCGTCACATCACTCGAGCGTAAGCGTCGAGCCGCACGCCCAGATTCCCGGGAGCAGACATGAGTGAAGACCGGGGCAACCCGACCGTTAAATCAGCGGACCGCGCGCTCACGGTGGTCGAATTCGTCGCGGGCAAGGGTTCCGCCAGTTTTACCGAAATCCTCGAGGGCCTTCACCTGCCGCGTTCAAGCGCGCATGGACTGCTGAATACCCTGTGCGCAGCCGGCTGGCTGCACCACAACACGGGGAACAAACAGTATTCACTGGGGCTGCGGGCCTGGCAGGTCGGCCAGTTGTATACCGGCCACCAGACGCTCGCCAACGTCGCGAAGCCGGTAATGGACCGGCTTTCCGCATCGCTCGGGGAGACCGTTCAGCTCGCCCTTCTGGACGGCGTCGAGAACGTGTACATCGCCATCAGCCAGGCGCCCGGCGGCATGCGACTTGGTTCCTCAGTCGGCATGCGCCTGCTGGCGCATGCGACGGGGATCGGCAAGGCCCTGCTCAGCATGCTTGGACCCGACGAGTCCAGACGCCGTCTCGATTCGGTGGCGCTGCCCCGGCTGACCGACAAAACGGTCACCGACGTCGCGGCGTTGGCGGACCTGGTGGCCGCGGCAAAAGCCAACGGGTTCGCGGTCGACGATGAGGAATACCTTGATGGGTGCCGCTGTGTCGCCGTTCCGCTGACAAGTGAGGCGGGAGGCGGCATGCACGCGGCCCTCTCCGTGACAATGCCCACCGCCCGGACCGACGCGGAGTGGCCGGGGAGCATCCTGTGGCCGCTGGTGGCAGCCGCCCAGGAAATCCGCGCCCACCTCGGAGTGCGGGAACCGCACATTGTGGTTCCCGTTCCGGACAGGGACGCCGCGCGCTCCGCGTAACGCGCCTCCGGGCCCCTTGCCACTCGCTGTGACCTGTGCCATACTCGCTTTGTTCACGCTTGTGAACAAGAATTCATAATCGTGAACTCAACGAGGAGTTAGAGTGCCCAACCAAGTGACGGCTCCCACCAGCGAAGCGCTGGCGCCGATTGTCAGCCGGGTTACACGCCGGCTCATTCCAGTTCTTCTGCTGATGTACATCCTGGCGTTCCTTGATCGCGCCAACCTCGGCTTTGCCAAGGCCGCCTTTCAGGCTGACACCGGTCTCTCGGACGCCGCCTATGCCCTTGGGGCCGGCATCTTCTTCCTCGGCTACGCTGCCTTGGAAGTCCCCAGCAACATCCTGATGCGCAAACTCGGCGCGAAGATCTGGCTGGCGCGAATCATGATCAGCTGGGGCATCGTCTCGGCGTTGATGATGTTCGCCCAGACCGAATGGACCTTCTACATCCTCCGCGTGCTGCTCGGCATCACCGAGGCAGGATTCTTCCCCGGCGTCATTCTGTACCTGACCTACTGGATCCCCACCCAGTTCCGCGGCCGCGTCAACGGTCTGTTCTACTTCGGCGCGCCACTCGCCTTCATCTTCGGCGGTCCCCTCTCCGGCATGCTCCTGGACCTGGACGGGCTGGGAGGCCTGCAGGGCTGGCAGCTGATGTTCCTGGTCACCGGCGCCCTGACCGTCGCCGTCGGGATCTGGGCGTTCTCCTACCTCGACAACGGCCCGGCGGACGCCAAATGGCTCGACGACAGTGAGCGGACCACCCTGGTGGCGGCCCTGGACGCTGAAGACCAGGTCAAGGCCGACCACTCCCCCAAGGGTGCCCTGCATGCACTGACCAACCCGAAGGTCCTCTACTTCTGCCTCATCTACTTCACCATCCAGATGAGCGTCTATGGCGTCACGTTTTACCTGCCCACCCAGATCGCCAAGCTCGTGGGAGCGAAGGTGGGTCTCGGCGTCGGCCTGATGACGGCGGTGCCGTGGGGCATCGCGATCATCGCCACTTTCCTGCTCAGCCGGCTGGCGGACAAGACCGGGAAGCGCCGCCTCGTGGCCACCGCATCCCTCGCCGCAGCCTCGCTCGGCATCTTTGCCTCAGCCCTCACCGACAACCCCGCCATGGGCCTGGCCGCCCTGTCCCTGGGCGCTGCCGGGTTCATCTCGGTACAGCCGGTGTTCTGGACACTGCCCACCGGGATGCTCGTAGGTGCCGCCGCCGCGGGCGGAATCGCGCTCATCAACTCGATTGGAAGCCTCGGCGGCTTCGTGGCACCGATCGCCAAGACCTGGGCCGAGGCGTCCTTCGGTCCGAACGCCGGCCTGTTCCTGCTCGCCATCACGGCCTTCCTTGGCGCCGTCCTGCTCTTCAACAGCCACCGGGTCAGTAAGATCACTGACGGCACTCCGCTGGCCCAGCCCATCGCCGAAAAGGTGCACTGATGCGGGTACTCGAACTGAAAGATTTCCGCCAACTCGTGGTGACGGATCGTGAAGAACCCGCTGCCGGCCCCGGCCAAGTCCTCATCGACGTGGTTGCCACGGGCATCTGCGGGTCCGACATTCACGGCTACACCGGAGAGAACGGACGCCGCGTGCCGGGCCAGGTCATGGGCCACGAGACTGTCGGGCACATCGCCGCCCTCGGTCCCGGGACAGACCGCTTCGGCTTCGCGGTGGGGCAGCCTGTCACCTTCAACCCGCTGATCAGCTGCACCGCCTGCGAGGCGTGCACGGCCGGCCAGCAGCAGCATTGTCCGGAGCGGACCGTGATCGGGGTGAACCCGGCCATCGTGTCGGCCTTCGCCGAGCAGGTCGCCGTGCCCGCAGACAACGTCGTGGTGCTTTCGGCTGAAACGCCGATCGTCTACGGCGCCCTGATCGAGCCGCTCGCGGTTGCCTTCCATGCCGTCCGCCGCGCGCGGATCGGACAGGGCCACAAGGTGCTCGTGATCGGCGGCGGCCCAATCGGACAATCCGTCATCCTCGCAGCGCTGCAGGAAGGCGCCGCCAGCGTGCTTGTGTCGGAAATGGATCCCGCCCGGCGCGCCCTCTGCGAACGGCTCGGCGCCACCGCGCTCGATCCCACTGCCGCTCCGCTGGACCAGCAGGTCCGGGCGGCTCTTGGTACTCTCGCCGACACCACAGTAGATGCCGTCGGCATCAAGCCCACCATTGCCAGCGCCCTCGACGCCACGAAGTTCGGCGGCGTCGTCTCGCTGGTCGGCATGGGCTCGCCGGAGCTGGCGTTCAGCGCATACCGTGTTTCCACCGAGGAAAGGGAAATCGTGGGTAGCTTCTGCTACAACAACCAGGACTTCCGCGACGCAGCAGCGTGGGTGGATCAGGGATCCCCGGTCCTGGCAGAACTCATCAGCCGTGAAGTTTCCATGGAGGACGCCGACGCGGCCTTCGCCGGGCTCGCCGCCGCGGACGGCACCGCCGGCAAAGTATTGGTCCGCCTCGATTCAGCAAGGAACAGCAATTGAGCATCGAAAACCGAATCCGTCAGGTTCGCGCCTACACACTCCGTGGCGGCGGCGCCGACTACCACGACCAGGACGCAGGCCACTGGATCGATGACCACATCGCGACCCCGATGTCCGTCTATCCCGAGTACCGTCAGTCCCGCCAGAGCTTCGGAATCAACGTCCTCGGCACATTGGTGGTAGAGATCGAGGCCGACGACGGCACCGTCGGTTTCGCCGTCACAACCGCCGGCGAGCTGGGCGCCTTCATCGTGGAGAAGCACCTAGCCCGATTCGTCGAAGGCGCCCGCGTGACGGACATCGAGAAGATCTGGGACCAGATGTACCGGTCCTCGCTTTTCTACGGCCGGAAGGGCGTGGTCCTCAACGCCATCAGCGCGGTGGACCTTGCACTGTACGACCTGTTGGGCAAGATCCGGCAGGAACCGGTCTACGCACTCCTCGGCGGGCCGGTCCGCGACGAGCTGACCATGTACGCCACCGGCGCCCGGCCCGACATCGCCAAGGACCTAGGCTTTATCGGCGGCAAGATGCCGCTGCACCACGGCCCGGCCGAGGGTGAGGAAGGTCTGCGGAAGAACCTGGAAATGATCCGGGACATGCGAGAAAAAGTCGGTGACGACTTCTGGCTGATGCTGGATTGCTGGATGGCCCTGGACCTCGACTACGCCACCAGGCTCGCCCATGGCGCCGCGGAATACGGCTTGAAGTGGATCGAAGAGGCCCTTCCTCCGGACGACTACTGGGGATACGCCAAGCTCAAGAAACAGGTCCCGCCGAAAATGCTGGTCACCACCGGCGAACACGAGGCCACCCGGTGGGGCTTCAAGCTGCTCCTGGACATGGAGTGCGCGGACATAATCCAGCCCGACGTCGGTTGGTGCGGAGGCATCACCGAGCTGAGCAAGATCTCGGCCATGGCCGATGCCGCCGGCGCACTGGTCATTCCGCATGGTTCTTCGGTGTACTCGTACCACTTTGTCGTCACGCGGACCAACAGCCCGTTCGCGGAGTTCCTCATGATGCATCCCACCGCCGAGGAAGTGGTGCCCATGTTCTCCCCCATGCTGCTCGGTGAGCCGGTGCCCGTGAACGGCAAGCTCAAGGTCCCGGAAACACCGGGCTTCGGGGTCGAGCTGAACCCGGCGCTGGAAAAGCTGCGGCCATACACCCACTGAGCCCCCCGCCAGCCAACAGATATAACTGCGAACAAGGAACGAATAAATGGAACTCATGCGCTTGGGTGAACCCGGCCAGGAAATCCCGGTAGCCACCGAGAACGGAAAGTACTTCGACCTGCGCTCGGTCACCGCCGACATCGACGGCGAATTCCTGGGCGGCGGCGGCATCGTCAAAGCCCGCGCCGCCCTGAAAGCCGGCTTGCCCGAACTCGAAGGAGCCGGCTCGCTGCGGATCGGCGCGCCCGTCGCCAAACCGGGAGCCGTGCTGTGCATCGGCCAGAATTACGCCGCACACGCTGCGGAATCCGGCGACGCCCCGCCGTCGGTTCCGATCCTGTTCTTCAAACACCCCAATACGGTCGTGGGGGCTTTCGACCACGTCGTGATCCCACCCGGGGCGGAAAAGGTGGACTGGGAGGTGGAACTCGCGGTCGTTATCGGCAAGCGTGCCTCGTACCTCGCGTCCCCGGAGGAGGCACTGGACTATGTGGCCGGCTATGCCGTCAGCAACGATGTCTCCGAACGGGCGTACCAGGTGGAACATTCGGGGGGGCAGTGGTCCAAGGGCAAGTGCTGCGCCACGTTCAATCCCCTCGGCCCGGCTTTGGTTCCGGCCGAGGAAGTTGGCGATCCGCAGCAGCTCCGCTTGCGATCCGCAGTCAACGGCGAGACCAGGCAGGACTCCAACACCTCGGACATGATCTTTTCCGTGGCCCACATCATCTGGAACCTTTCCCAGTACCTCGTGCTGGACCCGGGTGACATCATCAACACCGGCACGCCGAAGGGCGTCGCGCTCTCCGGCAAGTTCCCGTACTTGCGCGAAGGGGACAGCATGGAAATCTCCATCGCAAAGCTGGGCCGCCAGGAGCAGAAACTGGTCGCCTTCCAACCGTAGGGTCACCCTGCTGCGGGGCCCGTCTGGCTCGCGGTCGCTTTCGTTTATACGGCCCTAGAAACGACAGCAACTGCGGGCCAGTATCGGGACCGGCCCTCACTCGTGGCCCGCAGCCGCCGCATCCCGCTGGTCACGCTGGAAGAGGGCATACAGCCACCAGAGCGAGGGAATGACCAGGATGCCGGCGACAACGATGGCGATGAGATTGGCGCTCAGCACGGATTGGGTTGCTGCCACCTGATCCACCGTCGCGCCGGGCAGGATCTCCGGGTACTGGCCCACGCCCCAGCCCCAGAGCAGGGCGGTCACGGCCAGGGCGGCGGAGAGCCGGACCGCCAGGAACTGCCGCCGCCACATCAGGACCAGCGAGATGACTCCGGCAGCAGCGGAGGCGATGGCAAAAGGCAAGGCCTTGCCGGTGGTCAACTCGCGGAACAGCTGCGGGGCATCCATGCTCAGCACAGCCAGCTCCGCCACGGCCAGGACACCCATAACGGACCCGGCCGCCAGTGCCCTGGACCGGAAGGCGTCCACAAGCGCCGGATCTCCGATCCGCCTCGCGTCCTGGGTCAGGTAGACAGCGGCCAGATAAGCAGTGGTGCCGATTGCAAACAGGCCGCTGACCATTGAGGTGGGATTCACCCAGCTCCAGATCGGATGGCCGCCGGCAATCCCGGGGGGAACCCGGTCCGAGGCTAGGGCCCCGGCCACTGTGCCGAGGAAAAACGGTGTCAGCACCGAGGACGCCGCGAACGTGGCGCCGAAGAGGCGCTGCTGCCACAGTTCGGTGCTGACCTTGCGGAACGCGAACGCAGAGCCGCGGGCAATGATGCCGAGGGCGGCGAGGGTCAGGGGGATGTAGAGGGTGGAGGAGATGGCGGCAAAAACTGACGGCATGCCGGTCCAGGCCAGGACGATGACGAAGATGAGCCACACGTGATTGGCTTCCCAGATCGGCCCGATGGAGTGCTCGATCAGGTTCCGTTGCGGGCGCCCGGCCTCGGCCCGGCCTGCCACCAGGTCCCAGAACCCGCCGCCGAAGTCCGCCCCGCCGAACAGGGCGTATGCGGTGAGGCAAATCCACATGGCTGCGAGGAGGATCTCTGCGAGCGGCATGGCGGCGGCCTCAGGTGATCCGGTAGCCGGAGACGTCGGATTCCTGCGGGGCTACCGGGATCGCGATATCCCGCGCCAGCCTCCGCAGGACATAGACGGTGGCGACCGTCAGCACAGCGTAGACAACTGCAACCAGCAGGAATCCGTAAAGCAGCCCCGGAGCCGGATTGACCGCCTCGGAGGTACGCAGTACCCCGAAGACGATCCACGGCTGCCGGCCCACCTCCGTCACTACCCAGCCGGCCTCCAGTGCCAGCACGGCCAGCACCCCCGAAGCGCTCGCTGCCCGGAGGAACCATGCCGAACGCGGGAGGGCTTTATGCCGTTTCCAGGCGACGGCCAGCCAAACGGACAGGGCCAGGAGCGCAAACCCTGCGCCCACCATCACCTGGAAGGCCAGGTGCACGAGGTTCACCGGCGGCCGTTCATCCTCCGGAACCTCGTTCAGGCCCATGATCTCGGCATTCGGGTCGAAGTGTGCCAGCAAGGACAGCCCGTGGGGGATCTCCAGGGCGTATTGCATCTCATCGCCAATCACGACGCCGCCGATATGCAGGGGCGCACCGCGCTGTGTCTCAAAGATTCCCTCCATGGCGGCCAGCTTGACCGGCTGGTTGTCGGCCACGAAGTGCGCGGACCAGTCGCCCACGCCGATCTGTACCGGCGTGATGAGGGCTGCTACGGCAAAGGGAAGCAGAAATCCCAGCGTGTGATAGCGGTCCCGGCGCCCCCGCAGCAGGGCGACGGCGTAGACGCTCGCCATGCCGAAGCCCGCGACCATGAAGGCTGCCAGGATCATATGCACCGACTGCGAGGGGGTGGCGGGATTGAACATGGCCGCAACCGGGTCCACGGCGATGATCCGGCCGTTCTCGACATCGAACCCGGTGGGTTGTTGCATCCAGGCGTTGGCCGTGACCACGAAAAAGGCGCTGGCGACTCCGGCAACAAGCACCGGGACGGCGCTCAGCAGGTGGAGCCGGGGAGAAAGCCTGTCCCAGGCGTAGAGGTAGATGCCGAGGAAGATCGCCTCGATGAAAAAGGCGATCCCTTCCAGGGTGAACGGCAGCCCAATCACCTCCCCGTAGACTCCCATCAGCCCGGGCCAGAGCAGCCCCATTTCGAAAGACAGGATGGTTCCGGAGACCGCTCCGACGGCGAACAGGACGCCCATCGCCTTCGCCCAGCGCCGGGCCAGCAGCGCATAGTTGGGGTCCCCGGTGCGGTGGCCGCGCCATTCCGCCAGGACCGTGATGGCGGGCATGCCCACACCGAAGCAGGCAATAATGATGTGCCATCCGAGGGACAGCGCCATTTGCATTCGGGCGGCCATCAAGTCAACCGGCTGAACGTCCAGAGCCGTTTCCAGCAGCATCGGCATCGCCTTCAACTCCGCTTCACAAGGAAACCGACAAGAATTTGCTTTTCACCGTACGCCCGTCGTTGGGCGGAGACTAGAGCGGAGACTAGAGCGGGGACTAGAGCGGGCGCTAAGGCCGTCGCGGAATTGGCGTTCCCCTGCCGTGGGGGCCGCCGCTTGCTTTCGGGGCGCCTTGCGGGAGCAGATCGATGATTGGCAGATGGCCGTCGGTGCGGATCGCGTCTCCCCCGCCGTTGCGGTGGTGGTAGCCGGAGAAGAAGTGCTTGATGACGTGGACGGATTCCACCGAGCGCGCTTTTCGCAGCGTTTCAATGATGAAGTCGCGTTCCTCATCGGTACCATCGGCGATCTTATGCGTGATCTGGAATGTGAAGAGCGAGAGTCCCACCCGCTTGTCGTAGGTGCCCGCGCCCACCCAGTCAACGGCGAACCCGCCCGGAAGCTTCCAGCCTTCCGGGCATTTCCAGAACCGCACGTGGTGGCGCTTGCGCGGGTTTCCGTCGATTTCCCGTTGGAAGGCCATATCCTGCTTCTTCCCGAAAACGTACAGGGAGCTCACGGGCGCCTGCGGGTAGCTCCTGCCCGAGAGCGTGGAGGTCAGGGTGCGCCACGCGGTGGCGGGAGTGATCGGGTCGGCCTCGGTCCAGCCTGCCGCGGTCATGGCCTCGCGCAGTTCGCGCTCGGGCCCGATGACGGCCAGGTTCACCGGGTCGCCGAGCACGCCGTCGCCGGTGCGGGCACGCCCGATGAAGTAATCCGGAATGTAGAGGCTGCTGAGGATCTTATGGATGCGGGGCAGGAGCGCATAAGCACCAATCAGCCACACCGGCAGGAACACCCACAGCTGCTCGGGGCCCCGGGCAAGCCGGGCAAGCAGGAAGTAATAGACGGCCCAGCCGACGGCGACGGTGATCAGCACGTAGAGCAGGCGCTGCACGACGGCGACGACGGTGGCCCAGCGGCTGCTCCAGCGCGCCCTGGCACTGGGCTGCCTCGAATGATCCGGCTCCTGCGCGGGCAGCCCCGCCGGAGGGCGCGAGGCTGGGGCAGGACCGCCCGGACCGTCCCCTTCGGCGGCTGCCGCGTCGGCCATTCCGTCTCCTCCCCGGGCTGGTGGATTGCATTTCTGCGGCAGGATCCGCCGGCTGCACCGACACCAGGATATGGCGGTCCAGCGTCCCGGCCTAAGCAATAAGGTGCGGCTCCCTGGAGCCGCACCTTATGCCCAAATGTCTGTCAGTCCCTGGCGTCAGTCCTTCTTGAAGGCGTCTTTGACTTTCTCGCCGGCCTGCTTGAGGTCTGCCTTGACCTGGTCGCCCTTGCCTTCGGCCTTCAGGCGGTCATCATCGGTCGCTTCTCCAGCGGCTTCTTTGCTCTTGCCGCCAAGCTTCTCGGCCGTGTTGTCGATCTTGTCATCCAAACCCATGGCATTTCTCCTTGTGGTCCGCTGCCCGCCGGCGTACACCGGCGGCTGACAACTCCATCCTAATCTCGCCGGGCGTCGCGTCCAATGGCAGGAAGGACGACGACGGCGGGAACCACCCGCCGTCGTTCTCCGCATCCTCGGCTGGCGATGGCGCCGTCAGGACCGGACGCCGCTCCGCTACAGGACGGACCAGCCGCCGTCGGAGGCGAGGATAGCACCGTTGACGTTGGTGCCGTCCTCGCTGAGCAGGAAGGTGATGGAGCGGCCAGCTGCGCGGCGGTGGCGGGCGTGGGCACGGTGGCCTGCATCAGCGGGCCGAGGCGTTCGGCCGCCAGCTGGGAGCCCCAGTTGACGACGATGCCGGTGATGGTGGGCCCGGGGGCTACGGCGTTGAAGCGCAGTCCCTTCGGCCCGTACATCACCGCCGAGTTCTTGGTCAGGCCCACGACGGCGTGCGGCCAGGTTATGCACGTGCCGAATCGGCCACGGCCACACCAACATCGCCCTCGTCATGGGAACGAATACGGCCAACGACTTCGACCGGCGTGAGCAGGGCTGGCTGCAGGCACTCGAAGACGCGGGGCTGCCCGAAGGCCAGATTGTCCGCGGACCGTTCACCCGCGAGGGCGGCTACACCGCCGGCCGCAGGCTGCTCGCCTCCGCCAACCGGCCCACGGTCGTCTTTGCCAGTTCCTGCGGCTGCGCCGCTCCGGCGGCCTAGCTTCGTTCCTCATCGGATGCGTTCCGCTCCCGCTGCCGGCGTGACGGTGAAGATATCGGGCCTGGTGAATCCTGCCTCCGCAAAGGCGCGGACGACTGCGTCGCGGACCTGCTGCTCGTCCTGCACCGGAGTCAGGGCGATGGCCGAGCCGCCGAAGCCGCCGCCGGTCATGCGGGCGCCGATGGCGCCGTGGGCGCGGGCCGTGTCCACGGCGAGGTCGAGCTCCGGGCAGGAGATCTCGAAGTCGTCCCGCATGGAGACGTGGCTGGCATCGAGGAACCGGCCGATGTGCGCCGGGCCCTGGTTCCGGAGCGTGTCCACGGTCAGCAGCACCCGATCGTTCTCGGTGACGATGTGGCGGACCCGCCGGAACGTCACCGGATCAAGCAGGCCGCGGGCTTCTTCAAGGTCGGCGACGGCGACATCACGCAAGGCCCTGACGCCGAGGACGTCCGCGCCGAGCTCGCAGGAGGCGCGGCGGGAAGCATAGCCTCCGTCGGCATGGGAGTGCGAGACCTTCGTGTCGACGACGAGCAACAGGAGACCGGCCTCCTGGGCCTCGAACGGGACAAGTTGCACGGCCTGGTCCCTGCAGTCGAGGAAGACGGCCTGCCCGGCGGCCCCGCGCAGGGAGGCCGACTGATCCATGATCCCGGTCGGAGCGCCGACGAAGGCGTTTTCCGCCTGCTGGGTCAGCCGGACCATGTCCTCCGCCGAAAGCCCTGCCCCGGTGAGTTCGTTCAGGGCCGTGATGACGGCGCACTCAATCGCGTGTGAGGAGGACAATCCCGCGCCGAGGGGCACGTCGGAGTCGAGCAGGAGGTCGAAGCCGGAAACCTCGAGGCCGTGCTGCTGCAAAGCCCAGACCACGCCGAGGGGGTACTTGGCCCAGCCTTTGACGGTGCCCGGCTCAAGGTCTGCGGCGTCGGCCTGGACCAGGCCCTGATCGCCGAAGGTGGAAAGCAGCCGGACTGTAGAGTCGCCGCGGAGCCGGAGCGCCGTCGTCGCCCGCTTGTCGATGGCGAAAGGCAGCACGAAGCCCTCGTTGTAGTCCGTGTGCTCGCCGATCAGATTCACCCTGCCGGGGGCGGCCCAGACGCCGTTCGGGGCCGCCCCGAAGGTAGCCTCGAAACGGTCCGCCAGGTTGGCCGGTCCGGCGCCGGTGCGTGGTGTCGGCTTCATGCGGGAGCGCCTTCGGGGGCCAGAGTGGCGGGAGTCAGGGTTGCGGGAGTCGCGACGCCGGCCGGTTCGCCGGCCACTTCGCGCAGCCGGGCCGCGACGGATTCGGGCGTGGTGTCGTTGATGAAGGCGCCCATGGCGGCTTCGGACCCGGCCAGGTACTTGAGCTTGTCGGCGGCGCGGCGGGGCGAGGTCAGCTGGAGCTGCAGCTGGCCGGCGCGGCGCATGGCCGGGTCCAGCGGAGCCTGGTGCCAGGCCGCGATGTACGGGGTGGGCGTCGGGTACAGTGCGTCGAAACGCTTGAGCAGTTCCGGGTAAAGGTCCGCCAGTTCGTCGCGTTCCGCCCCGTTCAGCGCGGCCAGGTCCGGGACCTGGCGGTGCGGGACCAGGTGGACTTCCAACGGCCAGCGCGCGGCAAAGGGAACGTAGGCGCTGAAATGTTCGCCCTCGAGGACCATGCGGCTGCCGTCGCTGCGCTCGGCCCGGAGCAGGGATGAGGTGAGCGTTTGCGTGCCGTCCGAGTTGTCGAAATACTTGCCGGCCGCGGCGGCCAGGACCGCGGCGCGGGGCGTCACGTAGGGGTAGGCGTAAATCTGCCCGTGCGGGTGGTGCAGGGTGACGCCGATTTCGGCTCCGCGGTTTTCGAACGGGAAGACCTGCCCGATGCCGGGCAGGTCGCTGAGGGCCGCGGTCCGGTGGGCCCAGGCGTCGATCACCGTCCGGGTGCGCTGCCAGCCCAGGCCGGCGAAGGATCCGGTGTGCTCCGGGGTGAAGGCCACGACTTCGCAGCGGCCCACCGCAGGGGCTATCGTTCCCCAGGCCGGGGCCGAGGGGATCTCGCTCGTGTCCGGCCCGAGCGAGGGGAAGCGGTTCTCGAAGACGGCCACGTCATAGTTCGGAGCCGGAATCTCGGTCTGGTTGGCCGGTGTGGTTGGACAGATCGGGCACTGATCTACGGGCGGCAGGTGGGTGCGCGACTGCCGGTGCGCGGCGACGGCCACCCATTCCCGGCTGAGCGCATCGAAGCGCAGCTGGCCGGGCTCGGGGCGGGCGGGCAGTTTGCGGTGGTCCACCAGGGAATCCGCGGGTCGTTCGGGCGAGCCTGCGTCATCAAAGTAGAGGATCTCCCGGCCGTCGGCCAGCCTGGTCATCGTGGTTCGCGTCATGTTCTCATTTGTACACTGGAAAACATTTTCAAACAATAGAACACAAAATAAATCACGAAGTTGATGCGTTTGGTGCGCGCGGAAGTTACGATGTGCAGGAGGAAGCCTGCGCAGTCGCCGCTGTCCACTCCGCACATTCCCGCGAGCCCACCACGAAGGACGCAGCATGCTAGCCGCAGCCCGCCATTCCGCCATCATCGCAGAGGTCCAACGTGAACGGATCGTCCGCGTCGCGGACCTCGCCCAGCTGCTGGGCGTGTCCCTGATGACCGTCCGGCGCGACATCGATGCGCTGGATGCCGCCGGCGCCGTGGAGAAGATCCACGGCGGAGCCAAGCTGCCGGGCGGCGCGAGCACCCACGAGCCTGGTTTCGAGCTGAAGGTGACGCAGCTGCAGGAGGAGAAGGCCGCAATCGCGCAGGAGGCAGCCGCCCAGGTGCGCGAGGGCATGGCGGTGGGCCTCAGCGCGGGCACCACCACCTGGGCGCTCGCCCGGCTGCTGTGCGCCGGGCCCCGGATCACGGTGGTCACGAACTCGGTGCGGATTGCGGACGTCTTCCATCAGGGCTCCTCGCCGTCGGCGGTGATCCTCACCGGCGGCGAACGCACGCCCTCGGAGGCGCTGGTGGGGCCGCTGGCGACCTCCGCACTGAAGCAGCTGCACTTGGACGTCCTCTTCCTGGGCGTCCACGGCGTTGATGCCGACGCCGGCTTCACCACGCCGAACGTGCTGGAAGCTGAGACGGACCGCGCCTTTATGGCGGCCGCCCGTCGGGTGGTGGTGCTGGCCGACCACACCAAGTGGGGCACCTTCGGCATCTGCACCATCGCCGGCTTGGAGGAAGCGGACGAACTCATCAGCGACGAGGGGCTGCCCGGCGAGGCCCGCCGGATCCTCGGCGACCGGGTGGGCCGGCTGCGGCTGGCGCCCGCGGGTTCTCCCGCCACCATCGAAGAGGCGGGGTAGGCTTCTGTCGGGACCCGGCCTCGCTCGAGATGGCAAAGGCCAGCAGCAGAAGGTCAGGATCCTGAGGCCGCCGCCCCGGCACAGGCGAAAGAAGCGCTCCCATGACCGAGTTACTCGACAGTCTCCTGAACGTCCCGCCGGCTCTGGCCTACGTGCTCGTGACGTGCCTGGTCTTCGGCGAGGACGCGCTATTCGTGGGGTTCGTTCTGCCCGGAGAGATGGCTGCCGTGCTGGGCGGGGTCATCGCCAGTCGCGGCAATGCCGAGTTGGAGTTGATGATGCTCCTGGTGGTGCTCGCCGCCATCGCTGGAGATTCCGTGGGCTATGCGGTCGGCAAGCATGCCGGTCCCCGGCTCCTTAACCTGCGGGTCTTCCGGAGCAAGCGCAGCGAGTTGGAGGCGGCGCAGGATCTGCTTCGCCGCAGAGGCGGCGCGGCGGTTTTCCTCGGCCGCTTCATAGCGTTTTTCCGTGCCGTCCTACCAGCTTTGGCCGGGGCCGCACACATGCCCTACCGGCGCTTTCTCGCCTTCAATGCTGCTGGGGGCATTGTGTGGGGTTCGGGATTTGTCCTGCTTGGATATCTGGCCGGCAATTCGTACGAGGCCGTCGCCAAGGCCGCCGGGCGCGACATTGCCGTCTTCGTGTTCCTGCTGGCCATAGGTGTCATCGTCACCTGGCGGGTAGGGAAAGGCAGACGGAAGAGACGTGCCAAACGATAGTCACGTTTCACTACAGATCGGCCGCACCCCTCGCCGGGCAGACGGACGACGACGGCGGGAGGTCCCGCCGTCGTCGTCCGTGCTTGCCTGACCAGAGCCCGTTACGGAGCCCTAGGGTCAAGCACGAGAGTGCTCGGCAAGAAGAGCGTCGATCTGGCCGGCGGCCTCCTTCATGCCTTCTTCCATGCCCATCTCGACCATCTTGTTCAGCTGTTCTTCTGACTCGAACGTGGACAGAATGGTCATCCGCGTGCGGGCGCCGATTTCCTCGAGCGTCACCGTGGCATGGGTGATGCCCATGGCCTCAACGGGAGCGCCGTCGTCGTCGGCGAAACCGTCGTCAAACTCGAGATGGGTCGGGGCCTGGACGTCGGTGATTCGCCACCAGCCGCGGGCCTTCTCGCCATTCGGTCCCGTCATGTAGTAGCTGGCCTCGCCGCCGGGGGTGAATTCGTGCCTTTCGAAGGTGGCCGGCCACGTGGGAGGTCCCCACCAGCGCTCAAGCTGCCGCGGGTCTTCCCAGATCTGCCATACTCTCTCAACGCCGGCGTCGAACTCGGCGATGAGGCTGAAGCTCAAGGCCTCGGGATTCTTGGTGGAACTGATAACCGTCATTTCGCAACCCTTCCTATTTTTCAGAGGATGTTTGGCTTTTCAGTGAGGATGTCTGCGATCCGCGCGGCACGCTGCCGCCAGATCGCCTCGTACTCATCGAGCAACCGCCGGGCTCTCTCTAGACCTTCGTGACTGCCCCGCACGATCTGCTCCCTTCCGCGCTTCTCCTTTGTGACCAGGGATGCGCGTTCCAACACCGCCACATGCTTTTGAACGGCGGCAAAACTCATGGCATACAGGGTGGCAAGGCCGGACACCGAATACTCCCCCGCAGTCACCCGGCGCACTATGTCGCGGCGGGTGGCATCGGCGAACGCCTGGAACAGGCGGTCAATGTCGGTCTCACTTCCCTGATCTACAACCATTTGGTTGTACGCTATGCCTGGAGCCGTCGAGTGTCAATAGGACGAGATGCCTGCCGGTACTTCATTGCCAGACAACGGACTACACTCCTCGATCAAGGGGTGAAGTATCTCGAGAACGGGGAGGCGGCCCAGTGCTCGTATCCGAGGACGGCCGGCCGGTGGTGCTGGTGCTGCGGGCGCTGAAGCTCGGCGATCTGCTCGTCGCTGTACCGGCCCTGCATGCCCTGCGCCGGGCTTACCCTGCGCATCGACTTCTCTATGCCGCCCAGGACTGGCTTGTGGACGCACTTGCCCTGGTCGGGGGCTACGAACTGCTCCCCACGCATGGCCTCGACGTCCCGTTGGCCCTGCCGCCGGGGCAGGTGGACATCGCGGTTAATTTGCATGGAAGGGGCCCGGAAAGCGATTCCCGGATCGAAGCCCTCCGGCCGCAACGGGTCATAGCGCATGCCTCCGATGGCCGGCCCGGCCCACTCTGGGAAGACAACATCCATGAGCGTCAGCGGTGGACGCGGCTGCTGCAATGGCACGGTATCGAGGCCGATTCCGGTGACTTCAGGTTGAATCTGCCCCCGGCACGGACGGACCGTCCGTCCGCGACGGTGCTTCACCCCGGGGCCGCGTACGGAAGCCGCCTCTGGCCCGAGGACCGCTTCGCCGAGGTTGCGGCCGAACTGGCGCAGGCCGGCCACGAGGTGGTCTTCACGGGCAGCGCGGCCGAATGGCCGCGCGCTGCCCGGGTTGCCGCCCTCGCGGGCCTCGGCGAGGACGTTGTCCTGGCCGGACAACAGTCCCTCAGCGCGTTCGCGGCCCTCATCGCGGAGTCCAGGCTTGTGGTCTCCGCCGATACCGGCGCCGCCCACCTCGCAACGGCGTACCGGCGTCCTTCCGTGGTGCTCTTTGGCCCGGCCTCCCCCGACCACTGGGGTCCACCGCCAGGACCCCATACCGTCCTGACCAAGGCGGAGTTGCGCCTGGGAGACACTTTCGCGGTGGAACCCGACCCGGCACTTCTCGCCGTTAGGGTCCACGAGGTGCTGGCAGCGGTCAGCGGCCTTGGCCTGCTGTGACCGCGTCCCCGGAATGGACCCCATGGACGCTTCAGGACCGTGCGGTGTTTCAGGACCGCATTGCCGGGTACGGGGTGATGTACAGGCGGCGGTCGCTGCGACGCCGTGGACCCACCGGTGCCGGCGGGGGCCAGGTAAGGAATCAAGCGACGGGAGTCGGATAGTGGACGAGACCACCGCGGAGTTCGGCGGAGCCGAGGTAGTTGGCTGGGGCGTCGGACCGGTCCTGGAGAAGTTGCCCGACGTCGCCAAGATCGCTGTGCTCCGGGGCGGCGGCCTCGGGGATCTCATGTTCGCCCTCCCTGCGGTGGCCGCCCTCGGGGCGGCCTACCCCGATGCCGCCCTGACCCTGCTGGGCACCCCCCTGCATCGTGAACTGCTCCTGAGCACCCACGCTCCCGTGCGGGACGTGCGCATTTTGCCGTTCGCTGAGGGGGTCCGCCCGGGGCCGGAGGACGCCGTCGAAGTTGAACGCTTCTTTGCCGACATGGTCTCGGAGAAGTTCGATCTGGCCATCCAGCTGCACGGCGGCGGCCGGTTTTCCAACCCGTTCCTACTTCGCCTTGGGGCCCGCCACTCCGCGGGGCTCAGAACAGCGGATGCCGCGGATCTGGACCGCTCCGTTCCCTACGTCTACTACCAGCATGAACCCCTCCGCGCCCTTGAGGTGGTGGGACTCGTCGGCGCCCCCCCGATCGAACTGGAGGCCAGGCTCCGGCCGCTGGCGGAGTTTGTGGATCAGGCTGACTTGCTCCTGGGCGAATTGGCCTCCCCGCTCGTTGCCATTCATCCGGGCGCAACGGACCCCCGCCGCAGATGGCCGGCCGGGCTCTTCGGCGAGGTAGCGGCCGCTTGCGCATCGGATGGGTGCAGGGTCGTCGTGGTCGGAGCCAGTGACGACAAGGATCTGGCGTCCCAAGTTGTTGATGCTGCCTGCTCGCGCCAGGTCACATCCCTGGCCGGGGAGCTGGATCTCGGCACCTTGGCAGCCCTGCTGGGGCGTTGCAGCGTGCTGCTGGGCAACGACAGCGGGCCCCGGCATCTTGCCCAGGCTATGGGCACGCCGACCGTGGGGCTTTACTGGGTCGGCAACGTCATCAACGCCGGGCCGCTGGGGCGCAGCCTGCACCGGGCCCACCTGTCCTGGGTTACCCACTGCCCGGACTGCGGAAGCGATGTGACCCAAGTGGGATACACGTCTGTTCGTTGCCCGCACGACGAGTCGCTGCTGGCTTCGATCCGCCCCGAGGACGTCTTGGCGGACGTGCGGTTGTTCACCGCCACCGGAAACTGAATGCCGCTGCCGTCAGGTCTCTTTTTCTGATCCTCCGGTGCCCTCGCCGGTGTCGTGAGCCGCGACGTCCTCTTCCGGTTCGAAACTTGATCCGCCGGGAGTCGAGGTAATCCAGACGCCGTCCTTCGATTTCGGTATCGTGCTTCCACTCCCCGGAGAACTGCTGTTATCCGGGTCCTGCTCCGCCGGAGCCGTTGGGTCCTTGTCCATGGATGTTCCTTCCCTCAGTCCGATGGCAGAGATTTTACGCCCGCGCCGAGCATCCTGCCGCTCCCCTTGGCCCGTTCCGATCATTTACATGCCTCCGGCCCGGGGCTAGATTAGTGGTCCCGGTTGGGAGACTCGCCGGCCGGCAGGACCAAGCGATTCAACATTCAGCAGACGGCGACGAGGCTGCGCAGCGGGTGCAGCCGGCAAGGATATGACCATGAGCCCTACACCGAAGCAGCCAATCACCGACGACAGCATCAAGGTACGCCAGCTCAGCCATTACCAGTTCACCTGGATTGCCGGGGACGCGGGCGGACCCGGGACGTGGACGCTGCAACTCGTGCTTGATGAGGGGGCCTGGGAGGAAGTCCTCACCATTGACGCCGATGACGCGGACAACCTGCAGGATCTCCTGTCCACCGCGGATACCGTCTTCTACGACATAAGCCGGCAAACCCTGATGTTCGGCACCACCCGCGTCGGCCATCACTAACGGAGGCTGGATCTAGGGCCGGCGGTCCGGGACTTGGTCGCCCTTGCCGCCCGAAAGCTGGAGCTCTCCCGGGGGTCCAGCGTTGCGTGGCGGGACTCCCACATGGCTACAGGGAAGGCCGGATTCACGGGCTGGGGGAGGTTGCCGGCGGCGCGCCGCAGATACTCAAGGGACTCCTCGATGCTGAACCCGTATTCGCGTACCAGTGCCCGTAACGCCAGGGGAGCCAGGGCCCGGGACAGCTGGGCCGAGGAAAGCTCCTCATCGCGCTTGTCCCTCTGCCGCACCTGGTGCGCCAGGCGCAGGGTCCAGGAGGCGTGACGGACGAACCTGACCGCTGCCGTGATGTCTGCACTCGTGAAGACATGTGGCTGTGGTGCATACAGGTTGAAGGTGATGCGGAACATGACGGCAGGAACGAGGGGAACGGACAACACGGAACGGATTCCCAGGCCGACAGCAGTGCTGGCGTACCCCGGCCAACGACGCTCCCTGCCCGAATCGGTGACGAGCACGAACTCCCCACCGCGGACTGCGGCGCGGGAAGGAGTATCGTCGAACGCGGACTGCGCCCTGTCGACGGCTTCCGAGGCAGCGCTGCCGGAGGCCAGGGTGATGCTCCCTTCTGTCCGAAGGAGCGTGATCGCCCAACTGATACCCCTGCCCGGGGCCCCGAGATCGTCGACGAACTCAGCGATGGCCTCATGAAGGAACGTGTCGATGTCCGGGCTGTCGAAACGTATCTCCCAGAGGCCGGCGTCAGCCACCTGCGCGTTGTCGGCTGAGATTTCCTGGGTCACGTTTCACGCTCGAATCCGAAACACAACGGCCCACTGCTTGACCGTTAGGGACAGCATACGACCGACGGTCACGTCATCTCTACGCCTCCACGGCGAAATGGCGCAGCCTATGTCCTTGGTACCACCGGTCCGCAGAGGAAGTTCCGTCAGGTGCCGACGTAGGCCGCAAGGTGTTCACCGGTGAGGGTGGAACGCGCGGCGACGAGGTCAGCGGGAGTGCCCTCGAAGACGAGCCTTCCGCCGTCGTGGCCGGCGCCGGGGCCGAGGTCGATGATCCAGTCGGCGTGCGCCATGACGGCCTGGTGATGCTCGATGACGATGACCGATTTGCCGGACTCCACAAGGCGGTCGAGAAGGCCCAGCAGGTTCTGGACGTCGGCGAGGTGCAGGCCGGTGGTGGGCTCGTCGAGGACGTATACGTCACCCTTCTCTGCCATCTGGGTGGCCAGCTTGACGCGCTGCCGCTCGCCGCCGGACAGCGTGGTGAGCGGCTGGCCGAGGGTGAGGTAGCCGAGCCCGACGTCCACGAGCCGGTCGAGGATCTTGTGGGCCGCCGGCGCACGGGCCTCCCCTTCGCCAAAGAACACCTCGGCCTCGGTCATCGACATTGCCAGTACTTCGGCGATGTTGCGGCCGCCCAGCTTGTATTCCAGGACTGACGCCTGGAACCTCCTGCCCTCGCAGTCCTCGCAAGTGGACTCTACGGTGGCCATCACGCCCAGTTCGGTGAAGATGACGCCCGCGCCGTTGCATGTGGGACAGGCGCCTTCTGAGTTGGAGCTGAACAGCGCCGGCTTCACGCCGTTGGTCTTCGCGAACGCCTTGCGGATCGGCTCGAGAAGGCCCGTGTACGTCGCAGGGTTGCTGCGCCGCGACCCCTTGATGGCGCCCTGGTCGATCACCACAACGCCGTCGCGGCCGGCCACCGAGCCGTGGATCAGCGAGCTCTTGCCCGAACCCGCGACACCCGTGACCACGCAAAGCACGCCGAGCGGAACGTCGACATCCACGTCCTTGAGGTTGTGTGTCGCGGCACCACGCACCTCGAGCTTGCCGGACGGCGTACGCACCGATTCCTTAACCGTGGCCCGATCGTCGAGGTGCCGCCCGGTGATGGTGTCACTCCCCCGCAGCCCCTCCACGCTTCCCTCGAAGCAGACGCTGCCGCCCTCGCTGCCTGCGCCGGGGCCGAGGTCGACGACGTGGTCAGCGATGGCGATGGTCTCCGGTTTGTGCTCGACGACGAGCACGGTGTTGCCCTTGTCGCGCAGCTGCAGCAGCAGCTGGTTCATCCGCTCGATGTCGTGCGGGTGCAGGCCGATCGTCGGCTCGTCAAAGACGTAGGTGATATCCGTGAGGGACGAGCCCAGGTGCCGGATCATCTTGGTACGTTGGGCCTCTCCCCCGGACAGGGTGCCCGCCGGCCGGTCCAGCGAGAGGTAACCCAGCCCGATTTCGGCGAACGAGTCGAGCAGGTGCTGCAAGCCTTTAAGGAGCGGCGCGACCGACGGCTCGTTGAGCTCGCGGACCCACGCGGCCAGGTCACTGATCTGCATCTCGCACAGGTCGGCCATGTTCTTGCCCTCGATCCTCGAGGACCTGGCCTCAGGGCTGAGCCGCGTGCCGTCGCACTCGGGGCAGGCCTGAAACGTGATGGCGCGCTCCACGAAGGCCCGGATGTGAGGCTGCATCGCGTCGACGTCCTTGGAGAGCATCGATTTCTGGATCTTCGGGATCAGACCCTCGTAGGTGAGGTTGATGCCCTCGACCTTGATCTTGGTCGGTTCCTTATAGAGAAGGTCATGCATTTCCTTTTTGGTGAACTTCGCGATCGGTTTGTCCATATCGAAGCCGGCGCCGCTGAAGATGCGGCCATACCAGCCGTCCATGCTGTAGCCCGGGACCGTCAGGGCACCCTCGCCGAGCGATTTGCTGTCGTCGTACAGCGCAGTGAGGTCGAAGTCGGAGACCGAGCCCATGCCCTCGCAGCGCGGACACATGCCGCCCAGGTAGACCGCGTTTTGTACTACGCTCTTCTCGACCCTGCCGCTCTTCTCGGTGCTCAGCACCCCGCTGGCCTTCCGCGTCGGGACGTTGAAGGAGAACGCCGTGGGCGGGCCGATGTGCGGCGTACCCAGCCGGCTGAAGAGGATCCGGAGCATGGCGTTGGCGTCGGTGGCAGTGCCGACCGTGGAGCGGGGGTTCGCGCCCATCCGCTCCTGGTCAACAATGATCGCGGTCGTCAGCCCCTCAAGGTGGTCCACCTCGGGCCGCGCCAGGTTGGGCATGAACCCCTGCACAAAGGCGCTGTAAGTCTCGTTGATCATCCGCTGCGACTCAGCGGCGATGGTGGCGAACACGAGCGAGCTCTTGCCCGAACCGGAGACGCCTGTGAACACCGTCAGACGGCGCTTCGGGATCTCGATGCTGATGTCCTTGAGGTTGTTCTCGCGCGCGCCTTGCACGCGGATCAGATCGTGGCTGTCCGCTACGTGCAGCACAGGCGATTCCGTGTCCGTGCTCGTGGCAATGCTCATCGTGTCTCCATCTGTTAGGCGGGACTGCCCCAAGCGGTCTCCGTCGGCGCCCGGCTTTATCTAACCAGCTTCGAGCAGCACGTCTGATTCTCCTTCGTCGGCGCGGTCGCGGCAACGGTTTGTTGCCGACGTCAGCGGTCCTGGAGCAGTCCGAGGATGTTGCCGTCGGTTCCTCGGGATTCAGCCGCCGAATGTACGGTCACCGGGAACGCCCGTGTATTCTCGGATCCGTCAGAAAGATCCTTCTGAGCCCTCGTCACGAGAGTCCTTCTTTCGGGCAGTTGCGGAACTTCGCTTCGAACTATAAGCAGGCCTTCCATGGAACCGTACACCGATACAAGTGCCCTCCCCCTGTCCATCGCGCAGGTTGAATCGACCGCGCTCGGGGACCCGGGTCATGCGCCTGTTCCGGGCGGCAAGGCGGCAGCCGACCTGTCCGGGGTGCACGATCAGCTGCTCGCTGCAGTGGTCACCCGAGTCGGCGAGGTAGAGGCAGCAGAATGGGCACTGGACCAGGCGAAAGCCGCAGGCGACGCGCAGATAAGGGCCGCCCTCTCATCAGGCGTGCCCGCTGACAAGGTCGCGGAGGCTGCAGGAACCTGCGCGTCTGCCTTGGCCGGCGGCACGCTTGGGCAAAGCATCGCAACCCCGAAGTAGATGCGACTGGAGGCACGCCAGCGAACTGTCATCAGCCGTGCGGGCCCGGTCCCGAGCGCACCGCCGCCGACCGCTGAGATCTCAGTGACGCAGGTCGAGCGCTTCGAGGAGTCGTTTGATCGAGCCGCCGAGGTTCCACTCGGTTGCAAGCCGCTCGAGTTCGCCGCGCGAATCGCCGGTGACAGGGCGCAGCTGGGCGCCCGCCTCCTCGAGCGTCGGGAGCTCGAGGTCGCGCACGATCTTCACGACGGCGGGCGCGACCGTGAGGTAGTCCGCGGCAGCGGCGAGCCTCGACCGAAGGGAGGCGGACAGCCCGCTTCCCGCATCCGCCGCCGCCACGAGCAGCCCGTCGAGCGTGGCGTACTCTCCGAGCAGCGACGCGGCGGTCTTCTCTCCGATGCCGGTGACGCCCGGCAGCCCGTCCGAGGTGTCGCCGCGGAGGGTCGCGTAGTCCGCGTACTGCTTGGGCAGCACGCGGTACTTCCCGACAACGGTCGCGTCGGTCACGACTTCGAGGTTCTTCATGCCGCGCGCGGTGTAGATCACCCGCACCTGACGGGCGTCGTCGACGACCTGGAAAAGATCGCGGTCGCCCGTGACCACGTCGACCGGAAGCCGGGCGTGGCTGGCGTAAGTCCCGACGACGTCGTCGGCCTCATGGTCGGCGGCCCCCACGACGGCGATGCCGGCGAGGTCGAGCACCCGGCGGATCATCGGAAGCTGCGCCTCGAGCGCGTCCGGCACGACCTCCACGTCGGGGGCACCTGCCACCACCGCCGCGACCCGATGCGACTTGTAGCTCGGGATGAGGTCGACGCGCCACTGCGGACGCCAATCGTCGTCCCAGCACGCAACGAGATGCGTCGCGTCGTAATCGGACGTGAGCCGCGCGATCATGTCCAGCAACCCTCGAACTGCGTTCACCGGCGTACCGTCGGCCCGCCGGATCGTGTCGGGCATGCCATAGAACGCGCGGAAGTACAGCGACGCGGTGTCGAGCAGCATCAGTCGTTGGGCCATGACTGATCCTGACACGGATGCGCCCGCTCGCGATGGACCGTCGTGGTTTCGTCTTCATGATCGGGTGCGGGCCAGCAGTCGGACGTTACTCCTTCCGCATAGCGTGCATTTTCGGCGCTATGGGAAGACCTCGCGTGCCCACTGGTTGAGGTGCGCCACCGCGCTTCTGCGGACGGCCTCTGCCCGGCACCGCAGGACCTCGTCGTCGACTGAGGAAAGCCCTGCGCGCCTGGCCTCCTCCATGCGCTGCACGACGGGAAAAGTTTCCGCGAAAACGAACTCATGGCCTCCGTGCTCAAGTGCGGCCAGCCATTCCGTCGCCACCTGGATCGCCTCCATTATTTGGGCGACAACGTAAACTCCGCCGGCCTTCCGGCTTCCGGCGCCCGTTTCGCTGCCCGGTATATCGGAAAACCTCACGTCAAGGGCAGCCGTCCCCTCTCCCCTGTCATGCCAGATGACGGCTAGTTCCGTGGGGTTCTGGCCACCGACGGGAGTGAAGCGAAGAAAGACGTTCACTTTATGAAAGTGGTTCGGCAGAGCGAGGCCGGGAGCTGCGTCAAACCGGAGACCGGAAACGCTTCCGTGCGTCTCCCGGCCACGGATCAGGAGGTCCTTCATGAGAGGCTCCCAGGCTTCGATCGGGTCCACTTCCCGCGCGATCCGGTTAAGCTGCTTCAGCGACTTAGCGATTGGAACGTGCCCGCTCCTGTCGCTCTCCACGCGCGCCGTCGCTGCCTCCCATATCGACGACAGCGCCTGGACGGCCTCGTTGACGAGTTCCCTGGACGTCACACTCTCAAGATCAGAAAACTCCGCATAACCCAGAATGGAGGAAGCATCGTCGTCCAGCAGAGGCGCTTCGATTCCATTGACGCTGATCCACTTCCGTGGACCGAAAATGCGGTCCTCGCGAGTGCTGGCTTCCAGGGATTGCTCGTCCTTAAAGCCATACCGGAGCCGGAGGGCAATGTGGCCCACGTCGGCATCGAGGACATGTCCGGACACGGTGAACGGTCCCGGTGCCCGCGGATAGCCGATGCGCAGGTGGACGCGTTGCAGTGCGCCTCGCCGGCAAAGGCGTGCGAATCGTTGGTCGTCGGCGTTAGGGCTGGGGTCCATAGTTATGTCACCGCTCCCTTAACGTTAGAGACCTGCGACCGACGGCGTGAAGGGGTCGAATAGATCGACGACGTGGGAGTGCTTTTCTACTGAAATTTCTCGGTGTCGGCAAGTTCGCTACTGGCCCTGTACAGGGGCGCGGGGACTGCGTAGATTATTGAGAGTCCCAATCACCCCCGAGGGTGAGGACCCCTTGCGGTTGGGTGCACGACCGCAAGCGAGCCGCTGTAGCCGCACGGTGGCGCATGGATGCACCCGCCGAAAGAACCGGTCATGGCCACTTCGCACTTCGAACGATTCCTCCTTGAAGCGACCGTCTCGGACGAAACGCGCCGCCCCTTGGAGCCCGACTGCCTCTACGGCCTCTACACCAGCTGGTGCCTGCTGCACCACATCAACCCAACGGCCGAGACGACCTTCCGGGCTGCCATGCACCGTCAGGGCATCCACCGGCACCACAGCCGGCTGCGGATGACAGGACCGGCCGCGGCAGACTACATCCTTGCCAGCTATCCGTCCACGGACGGCCAATGATCATCCAGGCAGGTGCGCCTCGGGGACGGAAACCCATTCCGGGCGGCTGGCCAAGGTGCCGTAAGAATAGGACCGAGCCGCACCTGGGAAGCCGGTCCGTCAAGGAACTGCGCTTGCCCCCGGACGTGGTGGTCGCGGTGTCGGCAGGCGAGGCGAGAAAGGGCCGGAGATGATCGCGGTGTTGGTCGTTGACATGCAGAACGCCTATTTCGAGGACCCGGCCCTGCACGGGCAGCGGGACGAGTTAACGGCCGCGTGCAACGCGCTGATCAACGCCGCAGCCGACGCGAACGGCAAAGCCCTCCTAGTGAAAACGGAGCACGAGTCAGACAAGTCGACATGGACCCTCAATATGCTCGACGACGACCAGGGATTCATCTTCCGCGGCAGCGAGCAGGCCGACTTTGTTCCCGGGCTGCTGACCGACGGCGTTCCACAGCTGGTCAAGACCCGTGACAGCGCCTTTGTCGGAACTGACTTACTGCTGCGGCTACGCAATTGGAGTGTTGAGACCATCGTCCTGGCGGGGGTGTCCACCCACAACTGCATCGCGCAGACCGGGGCCGACGCCTTCGCCCACAATCTCCGCGTCATCTACGCATCCGAAGGCACCGGCTCCGAGGACGCCGCAGCGGCCCAAGCAACGCAGACCATCCTGAGCCGAGAGTACCGTCAACGTATCCTTCCCGTTTCGCAGATCAGGGAGCTCCTCAACAACCCTTCCGCTGCCTTTCCTGGGCCGCGAACACCGCGGTGAACGGCCCATCCGGGCAGGGTCACGTGGCGCGGGACCGTCGGAACACCTCGGTACGTCCCTCGCTTGCCCTGGGCGGCGGGGGCGTCGTGCTCAGATGCCGCTGATCGTGTCTTCACAGAAACGATCACATAGCGCTGACCCCACCATCCACACCCTGCCGACCGGGGACTGAATCCGCAAAGGCGCACCTCTGTGTCTGATCGGGGACTCAGGAACCGGCAAATCCCACCTGCTCATCGGTTCCTTTCCAACCCGATACGACGGATCGGTCAAGTCACAGTTATAGCGCCGTCGCTCATGGCCTCAGGCTGTCGATGAGTCAGGGAGCGCCAGTCGTTCAGGCGAAGGAGTTTGCACTTTTGGTCAGTTTCTCCCCTGTCCCGAGGAGGATGCTGCGGTGGCTGACAGCGTCGGCCAGGGCATTGTCGTGGGTGACCAGTACCAGTGCGCAGCGGTGGCGGCCCACCTGTTCCATTAGGCAGCAAATGGTTTCTTCCTGGGTAATGAGGTCAAGGCGTGAGGTGGGTTCGTCGGCGAAAAGCAGGGCCGGTTCCAGGAGCATCGAGCGGATGATGGCAAGGCGCTGCAGCTCACCGCCGGAGACCTCCCCGGGCCTGCGGGTGAGCAGCACCGGGGCGAGGCGGAGCGATGCCATGAGTTCCTCCAGACGTTCAGGGTCCAGCCGGTGACGGCGGATCACGTCGCCCAGGGAGTCGCGGAGAGGCACTCCCGACGGGAAGGCCAGGGCAGGGTCCTGGTAAAGTTTTTGCACCCTGCCTCCCTGGAGCGTATCGGCGTGGTGCACGCGTCCGGCATCGGAGGGCAGCAGGCGCAGCAGCACGTTCCCCAGCGTGGTTTTGCCGCTGCCGCTCGGACCGCTCAGTGAGAGCCGTTCCCCGGGATGGACGGCGAGGGAGAGGTCCGAGAAGAGGTTCTGCCCGCCGAAGGCTTTAGCCAGCCCTTCTCCGCGGACAAGGGCTCTGGCTGTTTCATGCAGCGGTGCCGGGGCTGTCATCCAGGGGTGCTGCCAGTTTGAGGGTTCGGCAGCGAGCAGCCGGCGGGTGTAAGGATGTGCGGGCTCGGTGAGAACCTGCACGGCAGGCCCCTGTTCGATGATGTGGGCGTCCTTCATCACCAGGACGTCGCCCCCGATTTCGCGGGCAAGGTCCAGATCGTGGGTAATGGTCAGCAGGATGCCGCCGCCGTCGATATGCCGTCTGAGCAGTCCCGCCAGCTCAGCCCGGGCACGGTCGTCCAGGCCCTTGGACGGCTCGTCAGCGATCAGGACGGGAGCCCCGCCGATGGTGGCTGCGGCGAACGCGACGCGTTGGGCCATGCCTCCGGAGAGGGTGTGGGGGAATGCCCCGGTTGCGTGCCCGAGACCAAGTGAAGCCAGCAGCGTTCCCGCTGCCTGGCGCGCGGACCGCCTGTCTGCGGTGAAGGACCGGGCGCCTTCGGCGATCTGGTCCCGGGCGCGCATCGTCGGGTCAAGGGCGAGCATGGGTTCCTGGGGCAGCAGGGACATCACCGGGCCCCAAAGCTTCCGCCGGCTCCCCGGCTCGGCGAGGTTGTAGGCCTGGCCGTCCATGACCAGGCTTCCTTCGGCGCTGAGGGCTGCGGGGAGGGTTCCCATGATCGCGTGGGCCAGCAGCGATTTTCCGGATCCGCTTTCGCCGACGATCGTCACCGGATATCCGCGTTCGAAGTCCAGGTCGGCGACCTCGACCAGTGTGGCGCCGTGGTGGGTGACGGCGAGGTTGTTCAGGCGCATGCTCATGGGCTGGTTTCCTTGCGTCGCAGGCTCAGGAGCCCGATCAGGATGGTGGTGAGAACCAGGACGGGGGCAAGGGACATCCAGGGCGCTTCGTGGTAATACGGGAACGCCTCGGTGATCATCAGTCCCAGTTCAGGTGTGGGCGGCCGGACTCCGACTCCGACGAAGCCCAGGGTAGACAGGGCCAGGATGGAGGAACCGATGCCGAAGGTCGCCATGGTGGTCAGCAGCGGCCGCAGTTCGGGCCAGAGGTGCCGGCGCATGATGTGTACGGGGCCCAGCTTCAGCATTCCGGCGGCCTCGACCGCGGGACCGGCCAGCACCAGGCCGCTGCGGGCGCGGACCATGCGGAAGTACTCCACCCATTGCGCCAGGGCCAGCCCCAGATAGAGCGTCCACAGGTCGCCGTTGGCTATGGCGGAAAACATCAGGACCACTAGAAGGGCCGGAAGGGCGATGAAGGCCTCGGACACGCCATGGAGGGCGGTGTCGATCCAGCCTCCGCGCCAGGCGGCGCATATGCCGGCGAGTGTTCCGGCCAGCAGGGCCGTGGCGACACACAGCACGGCCATCATCAGGGACAGTTGCGTGGCGTGTGCGAGGCGGGCGATGACGCTGCGGCCCACGTGGTCCCGTCCCAGCGGTTCGGCCAGGTTGGGTGCTTCGAGGAACCGGGAGAGGTCCTGGGCTGCGTGGTCCCGCCAGGCCAGCGGCCCGGCGACGGCGAAGAGCACCAGCACGGCCAACAGGCCGGCCGCGGCCCGCTGCGCTGGTGTACCTGTCATCAGCCAGTGCCGCTGCCGGGGGTCCCGGGGCGGTGCCGGGGGCGGCGCCTGTCTGAGTGCGGCCTCGCTGATGGAGTTGCTTGTGGTCATGGCCGGTGTTTTCACAGGACTGCCTCCCGGCTGCGCGGACGCGGGTCAAGGGCGAGGGAACCGAGGTCCACCACGGTGTTCAGGACGACCACGAGGAGCGCCAGGGCCAGCGCCGTCGCCTGGATCATGGGGATGTCCCGCCAGAAAATCGCATGGACCAGGGCGTGCCCCAACCCGGGCCAGGCGAAGAGGCTTTCGACGACCACGACGCCTTCGATCAGGATCAGCAGCTGCACCCCGATATAGGCGATCAGGGTCACGCCGGTATTGCGGAGTATGTGGCGAAGGAATACCAGGCGTCCGCCAAGGCCTTTGGTCGCGGCGAAGCGTACGTATTCGGACTGCCGGATCTGCACCACCGTGTCCCGGGTTACCCGGGCGAAAAGGCCGGAGAGTCCGACGGCGAGCGTCGCCGCCGGGAGCACGATATTGCTGGCTTGACCGTGGCCCGCTGCGGGAAGCACGCCAAGGTGTACAGAGAAGAACAGGATCAGGACCAGGCCGAGCAGAAAAGGCGGCAGCGCACGCGCGGCCGAGACCCACAGGGTGGTCATCCGGTCCAGGACCCCGCCGGGCCGTGCCGCGGCGAGGACACCGACGGTGACGCCTGCTGCCAGGGCCAGGGCCAGTGCTGCGGCGGCGAGCTGGACGCTGCTGGACAGATATAGCCCGAGTTCACCGGCGATGCCGGCTCCGGTGACCAGGGAGGTGCCCAGGTCAAGCGTCAGCAGGTTCGCGAGCCAGTCCAGGAGCTGCTGCCATGCCGGCCGGTCCAGGCCCAGCTCGGCACGGACCGCATCCGCGGAGGCGGCAGTCACGTGGTCATAGCCGTAGCGGCCTGCGGCGATGCGGAAAGCGATGTCCCCGGGGAGGCTCTGGACGATGGCGAAGCATGCTGTTGAGACGAGCAGCACCACCGCGGCCGCCTGGATGGCGCGTTGGCGAAGTACCCGCACGGCCGGCCCCGCGGGGATCTGGAGTGCGGTTTTTGATGGGTTCATGGCGGATTCCCCTATTTCGCCCAGGTCAGGTCGCTGAGCCGCCAGGAGCGTTCCAGCGGGTCCAGGGCGAGTCCGTCCACCCGCTTGCTGATAACGGCGCTCTGGCGGTACCAGGCCACCGGAATGACGGGCAGTTCGCTCTGCAGAATGTCCGTTACCTGCTTCCGGCGATCGGCCGGGGCGTCGGGGTTGGTGCCGCCGGCCATGGTGTTCAGGGTCGAGGTCAGGGCCGGGTTGTTCCAGCCCATGGCCCCGTAGTCGGCGCCCGCGGGTGCGAAGTCATCGGCCAGGGTGACCAGCGCATCGGGAACCAGCGCGTAGTTGCGGGAGAACAGGCCCAGCTCAAGGGAGCCGTCCTGGTGTCCGGCGGGAATCTCGCTGGAGTTGCCCACCTTCACATCGAGCGTGATGCCGAGTTCCTTGAGTTTGGCCTGGATGGCGGTGGCAAGGATGGGAAGTTCGGGGCGGTCCGGGAAGGTCCGCAGGGTGACCGTGAATTTGCGGCCGTTCCGTTCCAGCATGCCGTCATTGCCGGGGGCCCAGCCGGCGTCAGCGAGCAGCTTGCGGGCGCTGGCCGGGTCATATTCCAGCGGGGTGACGGAGTCCTGGTGCCATTCGGGGAGTGAGGGCGGGAACAGCTGGGTTGCTGCCATTTCGGGATCCCGGAGCAATGCCGTTGCCATCGATTTACGGTCCAGGGACAGGCTCAACGCCTGCCGGACGCGGACATCGCCGAGGATGTCGTGGCCTGCATTGACCTTGAGCAGGATCGTGCGGGGCAGCGTGACGTCGGTGATGTCCAGCTTGCCGGCCTGCTTCAGGCGCTGCAGGCTGGTCGGGTCCATGCCGAATGTGACGTCGGACTGCCCGCTCTCGGCCATCAGCGCCCGGCTTTCTGACCGCCCTACGGCCTGGTAGCTCACCTTAGTGATCGCCGGCTTCGTACCCTGCCACTGCTCGAAAGCCGTCAGCTCGATGTTGGACGGCTGCTCCAGCCGCTCCACCCGGTACGGGCCTGAGCCCACTATCTGCATCACAGCCTGGCCTGCACCGTAGGAGCTGGGGGCGAGGATCTGCGTGCTGGTGTGGGCCAGCACTGCGGCCAGCGGAGCGTAAGGCTCCGCCAGGTCCACCCGCACCGCCCCGCCGTCGGCCGTGATGCCCTTCAGGGGAACCGTTGACAGCGGGCTTGCTGCCTTGCCCCGGGCAGTCTCCAGGGCTTGGGTGACGGTCTCGGCCGTCACCGCGGTTCCGTCATGGAAGAGGGCATCTTTGCGGAGCGTAAAGCGCCAGGAGAGGTTGTCCCCGGAGACTTCCCACTCCGTCGCCAGCCCCGGCTGCAGCGCCCCCTGGTTATCGGCATCAACCAGGGTTTCAGCCACCTGCAGCCGCGTGAAGAACCCTCCGCTAGTGGCCGGGTCCAGGCTGTGGAGCTCGAACTGCCCCACCACCTTCAACGGCTGCTGCGGCGCGGGAGCGCTGTTCGCACCTGTCCCAGCGCACCCTGACATCACCAACACCGCGGCGACGGACGCCACCGCAGCCTTCATCCTGTACGCAAACATGGTTGGTCCTTCTGCATCGTCAAAAACTTCGTATACCGACCAGTCACTTTAGATGCAAATGATTCTCATTACCAATTGTGGAGCAAGGGTGCTGGCAGAGGACTTTGGCCGGGGCCTGATCCTTGGAGAGGGCGCAGACACCGAGGAGCTCGACGGTGTGAGAGACGCCCGCGAATCCGTGTTGGCGCGCTATCCGGTCGGCTCAGCGTTCGACGGTGGTTTCGGCGACTTCAATGGTGTGGCCGCAGTAGCGGCACAGACCAGGTGGTGGTGGTGTTCCTGGCGTTGGCAGCGCCGGTACCGGGTTTCGCTATCCCGGCCGAGTACGGGGCTGCGACAGCTCTAGCTGCGCTCACCTCCGGCGCGTACCTGCCCCAAGACGAGGAACACGTAGCCGTGATCGTATGCGGTGCCAACACCGACCCCCGCACGCTAGAAAACCGCCCCTAGGCATTGATCCCGTACACCCCTGTCACTTCCTCAGTTCGCCGACCTGCGCGGCTCTCCTCTCCGCGAGGACGGCGAGGGCAAGGGAGAAGCGACCGCGGAGCGGCATATATCCCAGACGGAGCCACCTAGCGTCCGAGTACGCATCGAACCGGGCCGGACTAACGTGCAGTTCTTCCGCAGTGGCCAGCACCTGCGTGTGTGACGTCCGGTATCGTGCCGACGTCATGCGTTTTCCCGCAGGCGAAGCTCCAGAAAAACATCCATGCTGGCCAAATCCAGGGCGGCCTCGGCCCGGGCCGTACTGTCGAAGTCCAGCAGTCCAAGCGGGGACGAGCCCTCGGTGGCGATGATTTGCTTTTCGTGAAGCCCTCCGTGAGCCCACACCAGTGGATCCGGTGCGGTCCGAAACAGGTTCGTCGTCACTTGCTCTGCAGCGGAGCGCAACGAGTCACCCGCAGATGTCAGTTCCGGGACAGTTTAATTGTGATGCAACCAGAGGTCCACCAGCCGCCACACCCTGGTGGCTTCCAGCTCTGCTGAATGCAGGGGAAGGTTGTTAAGAACGCCCTGTGCGGCGGGGCCCTTGGAGCCGCTCACCTGCCCGGCCCAGGCGCGAGACCATTTCTCCCACGCGCGGGCGAACGATTCATCGTCCGTCGTGGAGTCGACCTCATACAGAGTCGGCCCCGGGATGGCACTGAAAACGATGACGTCCTGGGACCTCCGGGAAAGAATTCTGGGGGTTACGAAAGCGCCGGCGTCCAGCAGGATGTCCAGCTGTGCGCAGCGCTCGGCGGCTACGGCGGCACGGCCGGGCCGTCCGGGTGTCAGGACCTCCAGTACGTAGTCCCCTGGCGTCCTATCAGGCCAAGCCCGGCGGACCAGCCAGGTCGTGCCGGCATCGTCGTCGGCAGACAAGGGGACGGGCGAGGTCCAGTCCATGTCGTCAGCTCCAGGACCCGGCGGATACGCCGACCAGCGGTACCACGCCGTGGAGTGTGGGAGTCCTGGCGGTCCATTCCGCCAGTTCACAAATCACACTCGAGCTCTGTCCGTCCGTGTTCACTGGGGTCCTCAACTCCCGCAAAACTTCCTCCGGCACAAGCCGGTTCGTGCCTCCAGATGAACTACAACGATGAAGAACGGATGAAACGGTCGTGAAGAAACCCTCATGAACACCTTCATCCCAGTCCCACCGTGCGTCCCGTAAGACAGTGCCCGTCGCTACATCGAGCTGCTCCGGTCGGCGGTATCCCGTCCCACGAACATGGGGCGAAGTACAGCGGCACAGGAGCTTCCGCAATGGGTCTGGTCTTCGCCTGAGCGCCAAGCTACGGTGGCCTATGAACACCGAGCTTTCGCCGACTTCTGATCGAAGTGAGGAATCGTGGTCCGATCGCTGAGCAAACGCGGCAGGGCCGGCTTGGGCGCCGGTCTTCTGAGTTTGACCATGATGCTGGCCGCGTGCGACCCGGGTCCGCCGGAACCCACGCCTCCCCCGACGCAAACCGCCCCTTCCCCAACGCTGCCTGCGCCCGACCCGACCTTCATCCTCCCGCCGCCGTCGGGTGAACCGGTGCACTTTACCGCCCAGGGAGACATCGGCGTCGGGACGGGGGCAAAAAAGGTGCTGGACGTCATCGCGGGTCTCGACCCCCAACTCAATCTTGCCCTCGGGGATTTTAGCTATAAGGCCGGACTCGAGGACGAATTCTGCGACATGGTCACCGGCAAATTGGGCGCCGACTTCCCGTATCAGTTGATTACCGGAAACCACGAGAGCAACGGGGAGGACGGAGATATCGAGAAATTCGTCCGTTGCCTTCCGAACAAGTTGCCCGGCCTTGAGGGCGAGTACGGGACGCAGTGGCGCGTTGACGTCCCGGAGCAGAATCCGGTGGTGCGATTCATCATGGTGTCCCCGGGAATCGATTTTAAGAACGGGCAGCCCCTCGATTATTCGCGGGGAAGTGAACGCTGGCGCTGGACTGCGGAAGCCATCGATCAGGCACGATCAGAGGGAATCCCCTGGACCGTGGTCGGAATGCATGCCCTGTGCTTCAGCGTGGGTGAGAAAAGCTGCCAGGCCGGCAAGGACTTCACGAACATGTTGATCGACAAGAAGGTGGACCTCGTTTTGTCCGGTCATGACCACATCTATCAGCGATCGCATCAGGTGGGGTTCGGCGGCAGGTGCTCGGAGCTCGTCCCCGCCAAGTTTTCCGCCACGTGCATGACTGACAAAGACGGCGATATGGTGCAGGGCTCAGGAACGGTTTTTGTCACCGTCGGCGTCGGGGGTGTTGGTCTCTACAATGTGAAAAACAACGATCCTGAAGCCGGCTACTTCTCCACCTGGTCGGGCAAGAATCGGAATCCTGCCCTCGGCACGCTGGACGTCACCGCCTCGGCGGAGAAGCTCGACGCGCGGTTCGTTCCGGCTGAGGGCCACAGCTTCACGGACGTCTTCACACTCCAGCGAAAATAGCCCAGCTGCGCGCCTGTAGGGCCAAGCCCGGGGAAGCACCCGTCGTCATTGACGGCCTTGCCTGGCCGGACTTGCCAGCGCCGGAGATGGAGATGGACGGGAAACCCGACGAAGGGCGCGTCACCCCTTTCCGTGGTCAATGCCGTACTGGTTCTTGTCCGGGAGCGCTGGCGGTTCTACCGTGGAGCGAGTGGGTTGCAGGAACCAGAGCCTAGATGGCCGCGGGGCGACCCGGAAGCGCCCAAGGAGGCAGGGAATGACGTTATATCAGCCTGAACCAGTGGAGATCTCCACCCGGATGCGCCCCGGCGAATGGACTGAAGAGAGTCTTTCGGAACTCGTGGCAACTTACCGGCAGGATCTTCTGGGCATGGGTGCGGCGCCGGGCGAGATCGATATCGTGACTGATCGCGATGAAGGCGGTGGCGTCAGCGTTGTGGCTACCTGGACGAAGGCCGATGTTGCCGGCGAAGAGGTCCCTGGAGACGCACCCGGCTGAACTATGATCCGGACGACTTCTTGATGGTCATGGCTTCCCGTCGCCTTCCCCGGCGTCGTCCTTCGGAGTCCGCGCGCGTAAAAGTGCAACGCCTGAGAAGCCATTCGGTGATCCCATCCGACGGACGGCAACCACGGCCCACGCCCCAAACAGCACCGCAAAGACCATGGCGAAGACCCCGACGGCGAACCATCCGCCCTGCCCGAAAATCATCAACAGGATGCCCACCAGGCACAGACCCTTCGCAGCGATGTCCAGATACAGCGGACCTCTCAGGTAGTCCATACATCCACGGTAAACCCGGAACCGCCATTTCCGCCCGGCACTCATAGGGCACCGAAAACGCCTTCAGAATCGGGGGGCGCGGGCTCCGCCAGCGCGTCCCAGCAGCCCGGGGCACCTCAGTGATCGGTGTGCAGGCCCTCTTTGAGCCACAGCGTGTCGCCCTCAACCCGGTCGAGCTCATCCGAGGCAAGGTACGCGTGGCCTGCGAACAGACCGGACCTGTCGATCTTCACGTAGCCGATCCGCCAGCAGCCTCTCCGCAGTGTGGCGCGGCAATCTGGAGGTTCTCGCGAAATCGTCAATCACGCTGCCGACGAGGCCTCCCGTTTCAGGATCAGTCTGACCGTCCGAGGTCACTGCCTCCGGATCACCCATCTTCAGGTCCTCGACCTTGCCGACCTTCTTCCCATCCGGGCCCACGACGTGCATTCCTTCATACACTTGCTCAATAACGGCCATGACATTCTCCCTAGACGCAACCGCTGAATGCAAAACCAGTGTAGGCCGGACCGGCAGCCAGTAATAGGGATCGCGTGTTCCTTCCCGCGGCCTCGAACTGCCGACGAACGTCCTCCCACGCGCGTCCCGCCGACGCCAATTGCCATACCTAGAGCTACTATGTTTAATACCCTTCAGATCTAGGTATAGGAGATGCTGTGCGCATTGATAAAGACCTGGTCGCCGCCTCGGCCACCCCGCTTGTGCTCGGTATCCTGTCGGACGGCGACCTGTACGGCTATGCAATCCTCAAGCGCGTGAGTGAGCTGTCGGGCGGTGGCATGCAGTGGACCGACGGGATGCTCTACCCGCTACTGCACCGTCTCGAGCGGCTCGGCTACGTCTCCTCCTCGTGGGGCACCTCCGACGCCGGTCGCCGGCGCAAGCACTACACAATCACGCCAGCAGGCCGGGAAGCCCTCGCCGAGCGGCAGGAGCAGTGGACCGTCGTCGCCGACGCGCTGCGGCAGGTGTGGCAGACAACGCAGCGGCGCTCTGCCGCGGTGGAGGGGTGGGCGTAATGCCATCGCACGCTGAGCTGGAGGCCCAGATCGACCGGTGGCGCGGATACGTTCAGCGGAGCCAGACGATCTCCCACGCCGACGTCGACGAACTGGAGGACCACCTGCGCGAGCAGATTGCCGACCGGCAGGCGACCGGCCTCGATGACGAGGAGGCCTTCCTCGTCGCCATCAAGCGCCTGGGAAACCTCGACGCCGTCTCACACGAGTTTGCCCGCGAACACTCCGACCGGCTGTGGAAGCAGCTTGTCCTGGTGCCGGAGGCTTCCGACGACGCCGACACGCCACCGTGGCGCGAGCTGGCCGTCGTCCTCACGCTCGCCGTCGGAGCGGGAGTGGCGGTCAAGGCCGGTGTTGTGTGGATCCACGACGACGCAGCACTGACGCGCAACCTGGGACTGCTCGTCTTCCCATTCCTGGCTGCGTACTTCGCGTGGAAGCGCCGCTTGACCGGCGCGGTGGCAGCGACATTGCTTGTCCCATTTGCCGCTCTGGCAGTCGCGCTAAACCTCTACCCGTTCGCCGCGGGCGGCCCGACCGCGATGCTCGCCGCACTGCACGCCCCGGTCATCCTGTGGCTGCTGGCCGGAGTGGCCTACGCCGGAGGGAGGTGGCGGTCCGACAAGCGACGCATGGACTTCGTCCGATTCACCGGCGAGCTCGCTATCTACTTCACGCTGCTTGCGCTCGGCGGCGCAGTGCTGATCGCACTCACACTCGCGACCCTCCAGCTCATTGGCACCGACTTCGAACCGGTCCTGGAAGACTGGATCCTACCGTTCGCGGTGCCCGGAGCGCTCCTGGTCGCCGTCTGGCTCGTCGAAGCCAAGCAGCACGTCGTCGAAAACATCGCCCCCGTCCTCACCCGCGTTTTCACACCCCTGACAGTTGCCATGCTGCTGGTCCTTCTGGCCGTCCTTGCTACCGCGGGCGGCTTCGTCGACATCGACCGCAACCTGCTGATCCTCATGGACGCGATCCTCGTGCTTGTCCTGTGCCTGCTGCTCTACTCGATCTCCGCCCGCGACCCGCTCGCACCTCCCGGACTATTCGATGCTCTGCAGTTGGTCCTCGTCGTCGCGGCCCTCGCTGTGGATGCCGTGATGCTGGCTGCGATGCTCACCCGTATCGCCGAGTTCGGCTACAGCCCGAACAAGATCGCCGCGCTTGGCCTGAACCTTCTACTGCTGGTGCACCTGTTCCGGGCGGGCTGGCTCGCCGTCGGATTCCTGCGCGGTCCACGCCCGTTTACCGCGGTCGAGCGCTGGCAAACACGGTACCTGCCGGTCTACGGCCTCTGGGCTACCGTCGTGGTCGTGTTCTTCCCGCCGGTATTCGGCTTCGTCTAACCAGCAGGCCACCGGCAGCGTATATGCGAGCCCGGAATTAGGGCTTTCACTGGATACAGAAACGTCCGCACGGCAGACCTGCAGTTACCCGAGCCCGAGGCGCATCGAGACCTGGTACCGGTCTGAGCGGTAGGTGGAGATGGAGTATTCGATGGGTATGCCCGGATCGTCCGGTCCGGTGAAGGAGCGGCGGTGGAAGAGCAGGACGGGCGCCCCGGGTGCGATGTCCAGTAGGGCGGCGGTTACCTCCGGTGCTGCGGCCGCCTCTACAGTCTGTTCGACATGCTGCACGGGGTGCCCGAAGGCGGCGAGGACCCGGTAGAGGGATCCTGTCAGGTCTTCCGAGAGCAGGCCCGGCAGCAACCGGGGCGGCAACCATGATTCGTCCACACTGACGGGCGTCCCGTTGGCCAGGCGCAGCCTGCTGATCTGGTACGCCTCCCGCCCTGGCGCCAGCTGCAGATGTTCGGCCGCCGGGCCCGGCGGAACCGCGGTCCGGGCGGTGATGACGCGGGTGCCGGGTTCGAAACCGGCTGCCCGCATGTCCTCGTTGAAGGACGCCAGGTGCAGGGTGGAGCGCACGCGTCCGTGCGAGACAAAGGTCCCCTTACCCTTGATCCGAACCAATGCCCCCTCCTGGACGAGGTCCGAGATGGCCCGGCGCACCGTAATGCGGGAGACGCCGAACTGCTCTTCAAGCTGGCGTTCGCCCAGCAGGGCGTCGCCGGGCCGCAGGGTGGTGGCCACCAGGTCCTGGATCTGCTTGCGGACCCAGACGTGTTTCAGTTCCCCTGCCGTATCCATGTCCCCTATTTTCCGGGAAAGTTGAACAAGTGCCCGCCCGCTTCCACGCGGCCCCCGGCCGCCGGGGAGTCCACGGCCTCCGGTTTGGTGTCCAGCACCACCACCGGGCTGCACATGCTGAGGTTTTTGGAGCGGACCAGTGTGACGTCCACGCTGATCATGGGGTCACCCGCGCGGACCTCGTCGCCCTTTTGCGCGATCACGGTGAAGCCCTCGCCCTTCAGCCCCACGGTGTCAATTCCGACGTGGACCAGCACCGCGGGCCCGGAGGCGTGCTGGACGATGTAGGCGTGCGGCATGACCTTGATGACGCGGCCGTCCAGGGGAGCGACGGCGGTGAGCACGCCGGCTTCGTCGTCGGGGATGACGGCGGCCCCTCCGCCGACGAGCCCCTTGGCGAACACCGGGTCCGGCACTTCATTCAGGGGAATGAGCCGCCCGGGCAGGGGTGAGGCGACGCTGATGGCCCCGGCCAGTGCTGCCGTGCTCACATCAGGTCCTGGATGTCCTCGGCCAGGCTCTCGGCTTCGGGTCCGACGACCACCTGCACGACGGTGCCGGTCATCATCACGCCGTGCGCGCCGGCGGCCTTGAGCGCGGCCTCGTCCACCCGCCCGGCGTCGATCACTTCGGTGCGCAGCCGCGTGATGCACCCCTCGATCTCTTCCACATTGTCGGCGCCGCCAAGGGCGGCGAGGATGATTTCTGCTTTGGACATGTCCACTCCTCTTGTTGTTTTCCTGGTGGCCACGGCCGGGTCCTTTTTTAGGCTTTTTGTCCGCCCTGAGGTTGACAACCGGACCTGCCGCACTTCACAGTGATGGGTATCACTGGTTATAACCACTTGGAAATGACTGTACTGAATCCGGCCCCGACGCACAAGCACCAAGCCCTTCTTTGAATCGAGGAACCCCATGTCCACGGAAAACCCGCCCCCTTCTGCCGGGGCCGACCCGGCGGCTGCCCCAGCCCCCGGAAAAGCCAAGGGCAGCGGCAAAGCCCTGCAGAACCTGCAGCGCTTCGGCCGCAGCCTCATGCTCCCGATTGCCGCCCTTCCGGCCGCCGCGCTTCTTCTCCGCCTGGGCCAGGACGACCTGCTGGGCAGGTTCGAATCCCTGCGCACCGTTGCGCAGGTCATCGGCGCAGCCGGTGGCGCCCTGTTCGAAAACCTGCCGCTGCTCTTCGCCGTCGGAATTTCCTTCGGCTTCGCCAAAAAGGGTGACGGCTCCACTGCCCTGGCCGCCGTCGTCGGCTATCTGGTCCTGACCAACGTCTTCAAAGTCATGGCACCCCTGGTGCTGGGCCCGGCTCCTGAGGGCGGGGAAGATCCGGTCATCAATTACGGCGTGCTGGCTGGTATCGTCATGGGCCTGACAACAGCCTGGCTGTGGCAGCGGTTCCACCGCACCACCCTGCCGGACTGGCTGGGGTTCTTCGCCGGCCGCCGTTTGGTGCCCATCCTGACCTCGTTCGCCGCCATCGTCATCGGTGTGGTCATGGCCCTGATCTACCCCTTGTTCAACACGGGGCTGACGGCAGTGGGCAACACTGTCGCGGACAACGCCGTGGTAGGGCAGCGGCATCTACGGCGTCCTCAACCGATTGCTCATCCCGGTGGGACTGCACCACATCCTGAACTCCATTGTCTGGTTCATCATCGGTGACTACGACGGGGCCCACGGCGACTTGAACCGGTTCTTCGCCGGGGACCCCACCGCCGGAGTCTTCATGACCGGGTTCTTCCCCATCATGATGTTCGCCCTGCCCGCGGCCGCCCTCGCCATCTGGCACGAAGCCAAGCCTTCCCAGAAGAAGATCGTCGGCGGCGTCATGCTCTCCACCGGCCTCACCGCCTTCCTCACCGGCATCACCGAACCGCTGGAATTCTCCTTCATGTTCGTCGCCTGGCCGCTCTACCTCGTCCACGCCGTCCTGACCGGAACGTCCATGATGCTGGTCAATGCCCTGGGTATCCACCACGGGTTCGGTTTCTCTGCCGGCGCCATTGATTACGTCCTCAACTTCGGCATCGCCCAAAATCCGCTCTGGCTGATCCCCATCGGGCTCGGCTACGCCGCCGTCTACTACGTGATCTTCCGCTTCGTCATCCGGCGCTGGAACCTGCGCACCATGGGACGCGAAGATGAAACCGACGAGAACGAGTCAATGGCCAAAGCCGATGCGAGCTGACCTGACACTGCCACTGAACGCCGACGGCGGGCTGGGGCTGCGGGGCCGCCTCGTCACCGGCCGCCCCGGCGAAGAAACGATCGACGACGGCACCGTGGTGGTGGCCGGGGCCGCCATCCTGTGGTGCGGCCCCACGGCAGACCTTCCATCCGGCATCGACGTCGAAATCGAGCAGGTGCCGCTCATCCTGCCCGGACTCGTGGACGTGCACTGCCACGGCGCCGTGGGACACACGTTCTCCGCGGATGCGGAGGGTGCACGCCTGGCCGCGGCCCATCACGCCGCCCAGGGAACGACGTCGGTGCTCGCCTCACTCGTCTCGGCGCCCTCACCCGTGCTGCTGGAACAGATCGCGGTCCTGCGGGGGCTGGTGCAGGACGGCACCCTGGCAGGCCTGCACCTGGAGGGTCCGTTCATCGCCAAGAGCATGTGCGGAGCCCAGGACCCGGCGGCCATCATCGACGGCGACCCGGCGCTCCTGACCCGGTGGCTCGAGGCGGGACAGGGCACAGTGCGTTCGATCACCCTCGCCCCCGAAACCGCGCACTTTGCCGAACTGGTGCAGCTTTGCCGGGAGTATGGCGTGGTCCCGTCCCTCGGTCACACCAACGCCACGGCGGCCAGGACGAGGGAAGCACTCGCGAGTTCGCCGGACAGCGGTCCGGGCAACGCCGGTCCGGGCGATGCGGGTCCATGGTCGGCTACGCACCTGTTCAACCGGATGCCCCCGCTGGGCCACCGGGCGCCCGGGCCCATCGCGGTCCTGCTGCAGGCGGCCCGGCAGTCTCCGGAAAAGATGGTGGTGGAGCTGGTTGCCGACGGCATACATCTGGACCCGGAGATCGTCCGCATGGTCTTCGACCTGGTGGGCCGGCGGTCGATTGCACTGGTCACGGATGCGATGGCGGCGGCGGGAATGCCGGACGGCCCGTACACCCTGGGCCGCCTGGACGTGCTGGTTCAGGACCGCGTTGCCCGGCTGGCCCCAGCGGTGGACGGAGGGCAGCCTGGGGCGATCGCCGGCGCGACGAGCCGGCTGCTGGAAAACGTGCGCCGCTGCGTTGAGTGGGGCATCCCCCTCGACGACGCCGTCATGGCTGCTTCCACCACCCCGGCCCGGCTGATGGACCTCGACCAAGTTGGCTCCATCACGGAAGGGCGCAGGGCGGACCTGCTGGTCACCACCGAAGAACTTGAACTGTTGCAGGTCTACCGCGCCGGCACACCGCTAACGCAGGAAAGGAATACGCGTGCAGATTATTCTGTGTGAGTCCGTTGAGGATGTAGGGGTCCGGGCCGCGGACATCATCGAAGCCCGGGTCCGGCAGGGACCGGCGGTACTGGGACTGGCCACCGGTGGTTCACCGAAATCCACCTATCAGGAACTCATCCGGCGGCACCGCGAAGAACAGCTCAGCTTCGACCAGGTCACCGCCTTCACCCTGGACGAGTACGCCGGGCTGCCCCCGGAGCACGAACAGTCCTACTACTCCACCATCCGGCGGGAATTCACCGATCATGTCGACCTGCCCCTGGGTCAGCTCGTCACTCCGCAAGGGGACGCCCCGGACCTGATCGCCGAGGCTGAGCGCTACGACGCTGCCATCGTGGCGGCGGGCGGCGTGGACGTCCAGATCCTGGGCATCGGGGCCAACGGCCACATCGGCTTCAACGAACCCACGTCCTCCCTGGCCTCCCGTACCAGGGTGAAGACGCTGGCCGGAGCCACCCGCGCGGACAACGCCCGGTACTTCCCGGAGGGTGATGTTCCGCGGCTATGCCTGACCCAGGGCCTTGGAACCATCCGCGAAGCGAAGCTGGCCGTACTCGTGGCCATGGGAGAGAACAAGGCTGCCGCCGTTCAGGCCATGGTGGAAGGACCGGTCAGCGCCCACTGCCCCGCCTCAGTGCTGCAGTTGCACCGTCGGGCAGTGATCATCCTCGACCCCCTGGCCGCTTCCCAGCTGTCAATGCAGGAGTACTACCGCGAAGCCCAGGAATTCAACGACCAACTGGACCACAGCCCCACAAGGCCCTGGCTCTGACATCGGCAAGGCCTTGGTGCCCTCCGGACAGGTTTAGACCGGAGGGCACCAGACGAGGGCGCCCCCGCTATGACCCCGCCCCACACGATTTGGCCACCATTGACCGGCCGTTCTCAAACGCCAGGAGTTACCGTGGAACTTGAAATTGCAGTGGTCAGCGCTGAGGGTGCCGGAATCGCCGCCGCTGAGGGTGCCGGCCGGATCGAATTATGCAGCAGCCTTGAACTCGGCGGGATCACGCCGTCGCAGGGCCTGATGGACGCAGCAGCGGAGCGTTCAGCCGGCCGGCTGGAGATCCATCCGCTGATCAGGTGCCGCCCTGGCGGATTCATCTACTCCGCCGCGGAACTGGACACCATGGGACGCGAGGCTCAACACCTGCTGATGCAAGGTGCACACGGGGTCGTATTTGGAGCCCTGACGCCTGGAGGTGAAGTGGATCTCACCGCCACCCGCCGTCTCGTTGAGTGCGTCCGGAACGCAAAACCCACGGCGCAACTTACGTTCCACCGGGCGGTCGATCAGATCCCGAAGGTGGAAGCAGCCCTCGACGTGCTGATAGGCCTCGGCTTCACCAGGGTTTTGAGCTCCGGCCAGGCTGCTTCGGCGGGAGCCGGCCAGGAAACCCTGGCACGCATGGCCCGGTTCTCTGCCGGCCGCCTTCAGATCATGGCCGGCGGTGGACTCAGGATTCCGGACATTCCCACCATGAAACGCTCCGGCCTGGACGCCGTGCACCTGTCCGCCAAGAAGACTGTGTCCACCCTCCGGCCCGGCGCAGTATTCATGGACCCTCGGAATGGAACTGATCCCACCGCCTATCACGTAACGGACGCCGAGATTGTCCGGGCTGCCCGCGCAGCGTGCGACTGGTAGCAGCGCGCCCAGCCTGCGGCCCTGCGCACATCTTCTTTCCACTCCGATGCCGCGGCATGTGCCGCTTCCACATCGAGGATCCGGTCCGCTTCAACACCTCACTCAAGGTCTCGATTGAACACGGAAAGCACGCGGACCACGCCGAACTGCCGCCGGTCGAGGAGAGGCTGCCGCGCCGCTGGCCCGAGCACGGGCTCTGGGACGAAGAAGCCGCACGTAGAATCAGCATCAACACCATGAGGACCTGGGAGACCAATGACCAATAAAGCAGTCGGTATCAAGGACGTGGCGGCAGCAGCCGGTGTTTCTGTCACGACCGTCTCCCACGTCCTCAATGAGGTGGCGTACGCCCGGGTGGGCACGGAGACCAGGGAACGGGTCCAGGAGGTGGCCCGCCGGCTGGGCTACGGACCGAACCGGCTGGCCCAGGCGCTGCGGACCCAACGCTCCGGCATGATCGGCTTCATCAGCGAGGAGATCGCCACCACGCCCCACGCGGGCCGGATCATTCTCGGCGCAGAGGAAACGGCCCGGGCCCACGGGTACAACATCATGATCATCAACGCGGCGAGCACGGGGACCCAGGACAGCCGGGAACACGACGTCGCAGCCCTGCTGGACCGGCAGGTGGACGGCGTTCTCTACGCCACGATGTACCACCGCAAAATCAAGGTCCCGGACAACCTCGCAGGGCTTCCGGCGGTCCTGGTCGACTCCGAGGACATCGGCAAGACCATCTGCTCGGTGATCCCGGACGAAGAGGGCGGGGCCCGGGCCGCGGTCCAGACCCTGATCGATGCCGGCCACACCAGGATCGGCATGATCAACAACACGGATGACGTCCCGGCCACCCATTCCCGGCTCCAGGCGTTCCAAAGCACCCTCGCCGACGCCGGCCTGGCGTTCCGTCCGGACTTCGTGCAGTCAGAGCACTCGGAAGTCCCCGGCGGCTACGAAGCCGCGATGCGGCTGCTGTCCCCGGAGGACAGGCCGACGGCGGTTTTCTGCTACAACGACCGCATGGCCATGGGCGCCTACCGTGCCGCCGGAGAACTGGGACTCAAGATCCCTGACGATGTCTCGTTCGTGGGCTTCGACAACCAGCAACTGATCGCCGAAAACCTCCACCCCGGGCTCACCACCGTAGCCCTCCCCCACTACGAAATGGGCGCCTGGGCCACGCGGAACCTCATCGAAGCCATCGAGGGCAAAACAGACCTCGGCCTGTTTGCCGCCCACCCCACCATCATCGAGTGCCCTCTCGTGATCCGGGAGTCCGTCTCGGCTCCCAAGCGCTAGCACTGCCTACCTGATTCCGCTGCCGCCAGACGCCCTGGCGGTTTAGCTCCCTCCACCAAGGACCACAGATGCACCCCCACCCAACCACCGCATGCCCGGATCCGGACGTCATCGTCGTCGGAGAGGCACTCATCGACATCATCCAGACGGCCGACGGCTTCGAAGAATTCCCCGGCGGATCGGCGCTGAACGTCGCCTCCGGGCTGGCCCGGCTGGGCGTCCCCACTGCCCTTCTCACCGCTCCAGAACGCCGACGGCGCCCGCCACCTTGCGAAGTGGCGCGCGCCGTCGTTCTTGCTGTGGTCTAGTTGCCGACCAGCACGTCGCGCAGGTCCTTCAGGATCAGCTGGGCGCCGGTGGGGCCGAGGCCAAGGAACCACACGTCGTCGTTGACAGCCTTTGCGTTACCCGCCTTGACGGCGCTGAGCCGCGGCCAGACCGCGCCTTCGACCACCGAGGTCTCGCCGGTGGCGGCAGGGTCGCCGTAGCTGCTGTAGAAGATCCAGTCCGAATCGGCCTGTTCGATGTTCTCGGCCGAGACTTCCGCAGCCAACTCATCGATGTTCTGGTTTTCCGGGCGGCTCAGGCCCGCGTCCTTGAGAATGACGCCGATGAGCGATTTGTTGGCGTAGAGGCGGATCTTGCCGGGAAGGAACCTGACCAGGGAGATCTTTGGATCGCCGGTGAGGTCCTTCTTGAGCGCGTCTGCCTGGCCCTGGTAGTCGTTGAGGACCTTGACGGCCTTGCTTTCCTCACCAACGGAGTCGCCCACCAGGAGGAAATTCTCCTTCCAGGGGAAGCCCGGGCGAATGCTGAAGACAGTCGGGGCAATGGCAGAAAGCTGCGGGTAGAGCTTGTCCGCACGGAGCTGGCTGCCGAGGATCAGGTCCGGCTTGAGCGCGGCGATCGCTTCCAGGTTGAGGCTCTGGATAGTACCGACGGTGGCAGCATCCTTGACCTTGTCGGCCAGGTAGCTGGGGATGGAGTTCTTGCCGTCCGTGGTGGGGATGCCTACGGGGGTGATGCCGAGGGACAGCACGTCGTCCAGTTCACCGGTATCCAGGACCACCACGCGGCTGGGCTTCTTCTCCAGCTTTGTTTCGCCGTTTGCGTGCTTGATGACGCGGGGGAATTCGCCGGGAGCGGCGTCCGTGCCGAGCTTGGCTGTCTCCTGGTCGGCCGTGCTGAACTTGGAACCACCGGTGGCAACATCTGTACTGCCTGCCGGGGATCCGGCGCCAGCAGCACTACCGCAACCGGCGACCAGCCCGAGGACAAGGACGGAGCCGGCAAGCCGCGCCGCCAGGTGCCGCAGTCGGTTGGTCCGCCGCGGCTGAATTGTTGAATCGTCGTTTTTCACCAGGTAAGGCTAACCTAATTAAGGCCGGTTTCTTCAACTGGTGTGTCCGGATCACGGCTGCACCGATCGCCGCCTTCCCCCGTTGTCCCAGCCGTCCGGAGATCCCCTTGTGTCCCACCTGATGTCGCCCGCGTCCCGGTACGCGTCTGGAAACCGCGATGGTGGAGCCGACACAGCTGTCCGTGTCGTCTCCCCGGTGACGGACGGCCCTGCGAAGCAGGGTAGCCCCGGCGGTGTTCGCCGCAGGCTCCGCTGGCGGCTTATTTTCCTTCTCGGTGCCGTCGCGGTTTTGTTTGCCTCCGCACTCTTGAGTCTCGGCGTGGGCGCAAAGTTCATCGCGGCTGGAACCATCCTGGAGGCCTTCACAAACTTCCAGGACACTGCCGACCACGCCATCGTTCTCCAGAACCGGCTGCCCAGGACCCTGTTGGGGATTTGCGCTGGCATGGCACTGGGCGCGGCAGGAGCTTTGATCCAGGGAATCACGCGAAACCCTTTGGCCGATCCCGGCATCCTTGGGGTCAATGCCGGCGCATCCTTTGCCATTGTCATTGCCATCGGCGTCTTCGGTGTCACGACGCTGAGCGGCTACATTTGGTGCGCGTTCGCAGGTGCCATCCTGACGACCATCGCCGTGTACCTGATCGGCACCTCGGGCCGGAACGTGGTGAACCCTGTCCGCCTGACACTGGCAGGGGTCGCACTGGGAGCGGTGCTGACGGGGGTCGGCTCCGGGTTGACGCTCCTGAATCCGACGGCTTTCGACCACCTGCGCTCCTGGAGCGTCGGATCCTTGGACACCCGCAACATGGACACGGTCCTTGCTGTCGCGCCGTTCATGGCCGCAGGGCTGGTGGTGGCCCTGTTCGCGATGCACGGCATGAATGCCGTCGCTCTCGGCGAGGATTTGGCCACGGCACTGGGCAGCAGCGTCAACCGCACCCGGATCCTGGGCGTTGTGGCCATCACGCTGCTCAGCGGTTCGGCCACGGCCGCGGCCGGTGCCATCGGTTTTGTCGGCTTGATGGTCCCTCACGTGGCCCGGTGGATCGTCGGGCCGGATCAGCGGTGGATCCTCACGGCAACCCTCGTGCTCTCACCCATCCTGTTACTCATCGCCGACGTCGTGGGCAGGGTCGCCGTGCCGGGCGAACTCCAGGTCGGCGTCGTGACCGCATTCATCGGTGCCCCCGTGCTCATATGGCTGGCACGCCGCAGGAAAGTGAGCGGACTATGACGAGCACGGGCAAGGGGGCCCGCCCGCGCGTCGACTTCGGACGGCAGACCGTGCTCCTCCGCGGCCGGGGGGCACCCCAACAGCGGGCCAGGCATCAGCATGGTGCTGGATGTCCGCACACTCCTCGTCAGCATTCCCTTGATCATGGCAGGGCTCGCTGCTGGACTTCTTGCGTTGACCACCGGCGACTTCACGCTCAGCGTTCCCCAGGTGTTGCAAGCTTTCGCGGGCGACGCCGATGCCCTCACGCGGACCATCGTTCTGGACTGGAGGCTCCCGCGGGTGCTCTCCGCGCTGCTGTTCGGGGCGGCTTTGGGCATGAGCGGCGGCATCTTCCAATCGCTGACGCGCAACCCGCTGGGCAGCCCCGACATCATCGGCTTCAACACCGGCGCCTATACGGGGGCCCTCGTGGTGATCCTGGCCGTCGGCGGAAGCTACCTTCACATCGCCGCGGGTGCTCTCATCGGCGGAATCCTGACCGCCTTTGCCGTCTACCTGTTGGCCTTCCGCAGAGGCTCCCAGGGCTTCCGGCTGATCATTGTCGGCATCGGCGTCAGTGCCATGCTGGCGTCACTGAACCATTGGCTGATCCTCCGCGCCGAGCTCGAGGTCTCCATGGCGGCAGCCGTGTGGGGTGCGGGCTCGCTGAACGGCATCTCCTGGGAACAGGCCAGACCCGCGGCCGCCGTCGTGATCGGGGTGGCCGTGGCCGGGCTGGCCCTGTCACGCCGGATGCGGATGCTGGAGATGGGCGACGACGCCGCCCGCGCCATGGGCGTCCGGGCGGAGCCCACCCGGGTGCTGCTGATGGTCCTTGGCGTGGCGCTGACGGCTGCCGTCACCGCCGTCGCGGGCCCCATCGCCTTCGTGGCGCTGGCGGCACCCCAGCTTGCCCGTCGGGTCACCAGGAGTGCCGGGATCACGCTGCTGCCGTCGGCCCTGATGGGGGCGGTGCTGCTGTCAGCCAGCGACCTCGCCGCCCAGCGCCTGTTCGCTCCGATCCAGCTGCCGGTGGGCGTTGTCACCGTGTGCATCGGCGGGATCTACCTGGTCTGGCTGCTGGCCAGGGAAGCAAGGAAGTCATGATCGGCACCACCGCCACCACATCCCGGCTGTCCGCGGAAGCGCTGACCCTCGGCTACGACCAGCGGATCATTTCCGAGAACCTGAACGTCCGCATCCCCGACGGGTCCTTCACCGTGATCGTGGGGCCCAACGCCTGTGGCAAGTCCACCCTGCTGAGGGCGTTGGCCAGGCTGATCAGGCCACGCTCCGGGCAAGTGCTGCTGGACGGCAAGTCCGTGGCTAGCCTGCCCGCGAAGGAGCTGGCGCGCAGGCTGGGTTTGTTGCCGCAGTCCTCCATTGCCCCGGACGGCATCACGGTTGCCGATCTGGTTGCCCGTGGCCGCTACCCCCATCAGAAGCTGCTCCGCCAGTGGTCCACGCAGGACGAGTCCGCCGTCGCGGATGCCATGCAGGCCACCGGCATCACCCCCCTCTCGGGACGGCTGGTTGACGAGCTCTCCGGCGGCCAGCGCCAACGCGTCTGGGTGGCGATGGTCCTGGCGCAGCAGACTCCCCTGCTTCTCCTCGACGAGCCCACGACCTTCCTTGACATTGCGCACCAGATAGAGCTGCTGGAGCTGTGCCGGCACCTCAACCGGGACAAGGGCCACACCCTCGTTGCGGTCCTCCATGACCTGAACCACGCAAGCCGCTACGCCAACCACATCATCGCGATGAAGGATGGCGCGGTGGTAGCCGAGGGCGCGCCGTCCGAAGTGCTGACCGAGGCGCTGGTGGAGGAAGTTTTCGGCCTGCCCTGCCGAATCATCGAGGACCCGGTATCCGGCACACCCCTGGTGGTACCCCTGGGCCGGCCGCACCCAGTGGGCTGAGCGGGCCGCCACGCATATGGGCGAGCGACCCGCTGCTGGGAACGCTGCTGGGGACGGTAGCAGTAGGGTCTTGACCCGCAGACGGCGCTGGAGGATTCTCAATGCAGGCCCTGCCTCAGGCCGAGCAATCAAGGCCCCGTGACCGTGGCCCTGTGATCGTGGCACTCAGCCATGAACCCCAACTTCAGGAGTGTCCATGAGCCCCACAAGATTCAACGAACTGCTGGCCCGACAGGTAGGCAACGAATTCGCCGCCTCCCACCAGTACATCGCCGTCGCCGCATGGTTCGACCGGCAGGACCTTCCCCAGCTGGCGAAACACTTCTACCGCCAGTCACTGGAAGAACGAAACCACGCCATGATGATGGTCCGGTACATCCTGGACCGCGGGCTCCAGATCGCCATCCCCGGCATCGAGCCCGTCCGCAACGACTTCTCCAAGGTCGAAGAACCCCTGGCCCTGGCCCTCGCGCAGGAACAGGAAGTCACCGAGAACATTAAGGAACTCTTCGCCGCGGCCAGGGCGGAAAACGACGCCCTGGGCGAGCAGTTCATGCTTTGGTTCCTCAAGGAACAGGTCGAAGAGGTCGCCTCTATGACCACGCTCCTGAACATCGCCCGCCGCGCGGACAACCTCTTCGACATCGAAAATTTCCTCGCCCGCGAACGCGTCGGCGACCAAGGACGCCCCGGCGGAGGTCATGGCGGTCATGGTGGTCATCAGGGGCACCACGGCGGCGGAACACACGACTCCGGCACACCGGAGGCGGCCGGCGGCTCACTCTGATTCACAGCACGCCGGCCACCACCCGATCCGCGAGATTTCACGGGACTCTATCGCCGGGGGTGTCGGATCCGCTTCGCAAATGGGGTTGCGTCTGCAGCTTTTAATGCAAGAAGAAGTCGTGGAGGGAGAAACTCATGACCGCACCGGAAACCGCGCAAAAGAGCGTCGTGGGCCCGGTGTCGGTCCGCCCGCTGCGCGGGGCGGACCTCGATCGCGCTGACGAGATCCTCAGGGCAGCGTTCGGGACGTACCTCGGGGTCCCCGATCCGTTCGGGACCATCGACTATATCCGTACTCGATTTGCCGCCGATCCGCACGCCGCCTTCGCCGCGACGGTCGACGGCGAGCTCGTCGGATCGAACTTCGCCGTCAACTGGGGCAGCGTCGGGTACTTCGGACCGTTGACCGTGCGTCCGGACCTGTGGGACCACGGCGTCGGCAAAAGCCTGATGGAGCCGATCATGGGCTGCTTCGAGACCTGGGGGAATAGCCACCTCGGCCTGTTCACCTACTCGCACAGTCCTAAGCACCTCGAACTCTACCGCCGGTACGGCTTCTGGCCCCGATTCCTGACCGCCGTCATGCAGAAGCAGGTCGGGGCCCGTGGCGCAGTGCCCGACCGGGTCACGTATGCGGAGCTGTCCGCCGCCGAGCGGCCTGGCTATCTCAGTTCCTGTCGCGCCCTGACCGACGCCGTGTACGAGGGTCTGGACCTGGAACGCGAGATCGTGGCCGCGCACGCGCAGGGACTCGGCGACACCGTGCTGCTGCCGGGCGAATCAGGGCTCGACGGGCTGGCCGTGTGTCACTGCGGACCGGGATCGGAGGCCGGCACGGGGGTGTGCTTCGTCAAGTTCGGTGCCGTACGCCCCGGCCGGCAGGCCGGTGACAGATTCGAACGACTACTCGACGCCTGCGAGCAACTGGCCGCCGAGCGCGGACTTGGTCAGCTCGAAGCCGGGATGAACCTGGGCCGCCCGGATGCCTATCAGCGCATGGTCGCCCGCGGTTTCCGTACCGGTTTCCAGGGCGTCACCATGCACCGCCCCAACGAGCCCGGCTACAGCCACCCCGACGCCTACGTGATCGACGACTGGCGCTGACATCCCCGTCCCCTATCGTGCACCCACGTATACGTGCAGGCCTTGGTTCGCCGCCAACTGGGGTACCGCCTGCTGCTCGACATAAAGCGCATGCGGGCCTACCGTAGGCCTATGAGTGAGGTTCCAGAAGACGCCCGTCCTCTGCCTGATGATGAGGAGAGTACGAGCGGTTCGCTCGCCGATGCTTTCTCGCCCGTAGTGGACCCCGACTTCGTGCCGGATGCGGATCGGGCCACGCCTGAGGAGAGAAGAGCGCGGGAGCACCCCGAAGAAACGAGCAGCTGACCGCCGTGCCGGATCAGCCGAGGCGGTTGACGCTCTTGGTGGAGATGCCGGTGCGCGAGAAGGAGGAACAAATGGAAACCGTTGAAAAGACTATTGACGTCGCTGTTCCGGTACGTGCGGCCTACGACCAGTGGACACAGTTCGAATCCTTTCCCGAGATCATGTCCGGCGTCGAGTCGGTGACCCAGCTGACCGACACGACCAACCACTGGGTCACCAAAATCGGCGGCGTCCGGCGGGAATTCGACACAGAGATCGTGGAACAGAAGCCTGATGAGAGGATCGCCTGGCGCAGCGTCGACGGAAAGTCTCACGCCGGCGTCGTGACTTTCACCCCGCTGGACGCGAGCCACACCCAGGTCTCCGTCCGCTTCGAATGGGCTCCAGAAACTTTCACCGAGAAAGTCGGTTCGGCGTTGAACATCGATGATCTGAAGGTCCAGGCCGACCTGCGCAAGTTCAAGGACTTCATCGAGTCCCGCGGCACCGAAACCGGAGCCTGGCGCGGCGAAGTCGATGACAGCGGGCCCGCCGGACAGGTCTAGAACCGGCGCCGCCCCAGAAGCAATGCAGTGGGTTTCCACGGCGCCCTAACCCCCGCGGCGCTCACCGTCCTCGCGGCGTTCGGGCGTGTGGCTGAGAGTCATCCAGTTCTCACGGCACAATATCGCTGCACCCGCCGCATCTCCTGCCCGGGCCTTGGCGATGATCGCTTGGTGCTGGGCAACTGAGTCACGGGCTGCGAGGGAAGCGAACCGCAGTCGTTCTGAACGGCGGATCAGCGGGGTCGCCTGCTCCAAAACTTCCCCGATCATGGGGTTGCCGCTGGCGTGCACGAACACGTCGTGGAATACGTCGTCTGCTTTCAGCGCACTTTCGACGTCGAGACGGGTCAGTGCCCAGCCGAAGCTCTCGTTTGCCGCGACCATTGCCGCGACCTCCGCCCCGCTGATTTTGGGCACGGCGAGCCGGGCAGCGAGCTCGTGCATTGCGGCCGCGATCTGCTGGGCGTGGAGTATGGATCCTCCGTCGGTGGGCGACACGATCGTGGCCCGCCCGGGAAGGGCGATTACCAGGCCGGCGCGCTCGAGGCGCAGCAACGCCTCGCGGATGGGCGTCCTGCTGACACCGAGCCACTTTTCGAGCTCCGGGTCACGCAGGCGCTCACCCGGGGCGAAAGTGCCATCGACGATGGCGTCCCTGATCGAGCGGTACACGTCATCGCGTAGCAGCGAGCGGGTGTGGACTCCGCTGGAAGAGGGTGTGGGCATGGGCAGCTCTTTCGGTCCCGCCACGGCGTGGCCTGTGGCTCCATAGGCTTGCCAGCCTATCATTCGTGCAATATATTGCATACAACTTGTCAGCTCCAGAGCAGAGCCTTCGTTGAGGGCTTGCCACCGTCGATTGAAGGATCCGCATGGCCATCACTGATTTCGAGCGCTATCCACTGACGTTTGGGCCGAGCCCCATCCAGCACCTGCCGCGCCTCACCCAGCATCTCGGCGGCGCGCAGGTGTGGGCGAAGCGCGAGGACGTGAACAGCGGTCTTGCCTTCGGCGGCAACAAGACCCGTAAGCTCGAATACCTCATCCCGGATGCACTCGCCCGTGGCGCGGATACCCTGGTGTCCATCGGCGGCTACCAGTCCAACCACACGAGGCAAGTCGCGGCGGTCGCGGCGAAGCTCGGCCTCAAGGCCCGCCTCGTCCAGGAGAACTGGGTCAACTGGCCCGACCCGCTCAGCGACCGTGTCGGCAACATTCAGCTCTCCCGAATCATGGGCGCGAAGGTCACGCTTGACAGTGCGGGCTTTGACATCGGCATCCGTAGCAGTTGGCAAGAGGCCATTGACGAGGTCATCGCCGACGGCGGCACACCCTACGCGATCCCGGCCGGCGCATCCGATCATCCACTGGGGGGTCTCGGTTTCGCCAACTGGGCCTACGAAGTCGAACAGCAGGAACAAGAACTCGGCGTATTCTTCGACACGATCATTGTCTGTACCGTCACCGGATCCACCCAGGCCGGAATGATAGCCGGCTTCGCCGGGCAGGATCGGCGCCGCCGCGTGATCGGCATCGATGCCTCCGCAACTTTGCAGAAAACGCGTGACCAGGTCGAGAAGATCGCCCGTAACACCGCAGAACTAATCGGCCTTGGCCGCGACCTCCGTGACGAGGAAATCACGATCCTCGCGGACTGGGCGGGCGAGCTCTACGGGGTCCCCGTCGACTCCACCCTCGAAGCCATCCGACTCGGGGCGTCCTTGGAGGGGATGATCACTGACCCCGTATACGAAGGCAAATCCCTCGCCGGACTGATTGACCTGGTGAAGTCGCGCGAGATCCCGGCCACGAGCAATGTACTTTACGCCCACCTCGGTGGCCAGTTGGCGCTGAACGCCTACAGCGGTCTCTTCCGATTCTGAGACTGACCATGGCGGGGGCGCTGACGGATCCCGCAGATAATTGAACCAGGAGCGGGTGGACATCGATCCTGACGGCTGGTAACCCCGTGCCGGCACTTCGCGCTGCGGGATTCGAGGCGTCGTCGCCGCCGCCGCAGTAGATTCGAACCAGTCCTCACCCTAGGAGTCCCTGATGCCCCGCCCTCATTCGCCGCTGTTGTCGGTCGAGGCCATCGTCAATGCCGCATTGGCACTTGTCGATGAAACCGGCGACTTCAGTTTCCCCAAGGTGGCGCGCAAGATTGGGGTCAGCCAGTCAGCTTTGTACAACTACATCGACAATCGCGAGCACATCGTTGAACTGATGCGCGGGCGGCTGTTCGCTGATCAAGTCGTCCCTCCGGTCGAGGACCTCCCGTGGGACGAGGCCTTGCGAGTGCTGGTGCGGATCTACCGCGACGGATTCGCTGCACACCCGCGGCTGGTGCCCTTGCTGGTTACGCAGACTGTCCAGGACGTGGGCGTGGTGAGCCTGTATGAGAACATCGCCTTCACCCTGGAGCGCGCAGGCCTGGACCTGGCCCACATCGGACCGGCGATTGCCACGATCGACTATCTCGCCCTCGGCGCGGCCCTGGAGCTGACCGCCCCGGAGGTTGTCTGGTCCCCTCCTGCGGGTGAATTCCCTGCGCTGCACCGCGCGGTTGCACATTCCGGGTCCGTCAACGAACGCGCAGAGTCAGCTTTCGGCTTCGGCCTTGATGTGCTGGTCGCCGGGGTACGCGCGAAGGCCTTACACGAAATTTACTGAAAGCCTTTCACAAACCCCTTGCGCCGGAGCCTCGAGGGCCTCACAATAAATGAATGCCGTTCATTAGCCGTGACGGCGGTCATACTTAAACCCACCCCCGTGAGGAAGACCATGTCCAAAAAAGTTGTCGAGCCAGAGGGCTCGGGCCGTGTGCCGCTGACGGCGAGGCGCGCCGTCTCTGTTTTCGGAATCACTGTGGTGGGTTTCATGACCGCCAACCTGGTTCCGATCATGATTGTTGCGTTGACCGGCGAACTCGGTTTCTCCGTCACTGACGCCGGGGTCCTGATGACGGCTTCCCTGCTGGCCTGCGCTGCCTCCTGCCTCCTGACCTCCCGGTGGTCGGCACACGGGGGACGCTACGTCGTCGCCCGTCTCGGGCTGGTCCTGGCAGCCGCAGGTTTCGGCGCCGCCGCGTTCATCCCGTCAGTGCCCGTGGTCATCGCAGGCGTCGTGCTCGGCGGCCTGGGTGCGGGCGGGGCCGTCTCCGCCGGCGGCGCCGCTTTAAGTGCCTTGCGTAATCCTGACCGCGCCTCGGGTATCAACGGCTTCACTAACCGCGCGATCGTTTCGGTGGTGCTGTTCGCAATCCCGGCTCTGGGTGCCGGAATGGGCAGCGCGTTCGGCCTGCTTGCCGGTCTGGCCCTGGCCGCGCTACTGACCACTGGTTGGTTGCCGGACCGTCCCGCGCCTGCCGTGACGACTGCCTCAACTGCCCCTGTTCCGGGTGCGTCCGCCAAACCCTCCCGTACCCTGATGTCAGCCGGGGTGGGGCTGTTGGCCTGCTTCGCACTGTGGGCGTTGAGCGAGGACTCCTTGTGGGCCGTGGCTGCAACTATGGGCGCCGAGCAGGCCGGTCTCGACGAGGCCGGAATGGGCCTGGCGTTGAGCCTGTCCACCCTGGGCGGGCTGGTTGCGACAGCAGTTGTCAGCCTCTTTGGCCGGCGGCTGGGCCGTACTCTCCCCCTGGCGGTCGTTCTCGTGGCCGGTGGTTTACTCAAGGTCCTGGCCGGGGCGGTGACCGATCCGGGCTGGTACCTGGTGGTCATCATCGCCTGGAACACCCTCTACGCCGCTGCCTTCGTCTACATCATCGCTGTCGCAGCAGCCCTGGACGCCACCGGCCGGTGGTCAGCACCGCTTCTGGGCGTCTACCTCATCGGATCCGCCTTCGCCCCCGTCTTCGGCACTTTCCTCTCAGCCGGAATCGGCTACCCCGGAATGGGCATGGTCCTGGCCGGGATGACGTTCGCCCTGCTGATCCCGTTCCTCATAATCTCCCGTGTCTCCGTCCGTACCGAGACCGCAGCAGACACGGCCGCAAGGGATGCCGAGTTCATGCGGGCGGCGATCGTCTGATGCGCCCCGCCACCCTCCCCATGACCCGAAAGGTTCCCATGGCTGTCCGTACCCTCTATACCAATGCCACTGTCTTCACCGCCGACGGCACCGCAGCGGAGGCCTTCGTTGTCGAGGGCACCCGGTTTAGCTTCGTGGGAACCGCGTCCGACGCGCGCCGGGCCGCAGGACCGGACGCGGAAGTAGTCAACCTCGCGGCGGCTTTCGTCCTGCCCGGCTTCGTCGACGCCCACACTCACCTGCTGATGATGGGACAGGCCGTGCAAAAGGTCGCCCTGCGCGACGCGTCAGACCTGGCCGAGATCCAGCAGCGGTTGCGCGAAGCGGCAGCAGAGAATCCGCTGGCTCCCCGCATCCTGGGCACGGGCTGGTTGTACACCGCGCTGGGTGGCGCGGCGCCCGTCCGGCAGATGCTCGACGACGCCGTCCCCGACATCCCTGTCTACCTTGATGCCAACGACCTGCACTCGGTGTGGGTCAACAGCGCGGCCCTGGCCGAGCTATGCATCAACGACAGCACGCCGGATCCGATCGGCGGCCGGATCAGCCGCGACCCGGCGACCGGGAAGGCGGACGGAATGCTCTACGAAACCGCCGCTCAGCAAATCGTCTGGCCTGCCCTGGCCAGGGCAGCTACGGCCGCGGACCGTGACTCAAACCTCGAATCGGCCTTCGAACACTACCTCTCCACCGGCGTCACCAGCGCGGTGGACATGGCCGTCCAGGAGGACGATATCGAAGCCTTCCAACGCGCGCTGCAGCGGCACGAAGGCCTCCTGCCCCTGCGGGTGAAGGGACACTGGCTCGTCTCCCGGCGCGCAACCGGCCAGGAGAACCTTGCCCAGGTCGCCCGCGCGGCGGACCTGGCCGCGGAACTGTCAGGCCCGTGGCTGCAAATCTGCGGGATAAAGATCGTCATCGACGGCGTCATCGACAGCTGCACCGCCGCCATGAAGGAGCCGTACTCTGACGGCAGCCGCTGCGACCCCATCTGGGACCGGGAGTCGCTGATCCCGGTCGTTGCCGCCGCCGATGCCGCCGGACTGCAGATCGCCTTGCACGCCATCGGCGACGAAGCCTCGGACATCGCTCTGGACGCCCTCGAAGAAGCGCACCGCATCAACGGTCCAAGGGACCGCCGGCACCGCATCGAACACCTCGAAACCGTCACCGAGGCCAATATGGTGCGGCTTGCAGCCCTCGGCGTGGTGGCCTCTGTGCAGCCGGTCCACGCAGACCCCGCTATCCAGGACAATTGGCAGGCCATGCTGGGAGATGACCGCGTCGACCGGGCGTACCCCTGGACGGAGTTCCTCGCAGCCGGGGCAACCCTGGCCCTGAGCACCGATGCGCCCACGGCGCCGCACCAGCCGCTGCCCAACATGTACGTCGCCGCCACCCGGAAGTCGGCCCTGGACCCCTCGCTGCCTGCCAACCGGCCGGACTATGCCCTGAGCCTGGCTGACGCCCTGTGCCACGCAACACGGGACGCGGCGTATTCGTGTCGCGCCGAGGACCGGGAAGGCCGGATCGTCGCCGGCAACCTCGCCGACTTCACGGTCCTGGAAACCGACCCCCTCCGCGCCGATCCGGAGCAGCTCCTGTCCAACCGGACCTGCCTGACAGTGGTGGGCGGACGCGTCGCCTTCGACGCCGCCGTGACGGCGGCTGCGCCATGACAACGGCTGCCCACGCCTACCCTTCACTGACGAATCGAAAGACATTCCCCGCCATGACACCTGCCACAGCAATGGAGACGGTGATGCCTGCGGAGTGGCATCCCCACGTGACAGTTGTCGCCGATCCCGCCGACGCCGATGCGGCCCGCGCCGCAGCGCATCAACAACTACAATGACGGCATGAGACCGCAGGAGCTGGCCAACCTGACCCACCTTCGCCGGGCGCGAGACCTGATTGACCGCGAATACGCCCGGCCACTCGATGTGCCCACCATGGCCTCCGGAGCCCTCATGTCCCCGGCGCATTTCTCCCGCCAGTTCAAGGCAGCATTCGGCGAGACGCCGTACAACTACCTCATGACGCGGCGGATCGAACGCGCCATGGCTCTGCTGCGGGCCGGTGTCAGCGTGACGGATGCCTGCATGGAGGTCGGCTGTACATCGCTGGGTTCGTTCAGCTCCCGCTTCACAGAGATCGTCGGCACGCCGCCCAGCGCCTACCGCGCCCTGGGGCACCAGGCGGTGAAGGCCATGCCGACGTGCATTGCCAGGGAGCACACGCGGCCCGCGCGCAAGCCGAGCAGGATTGAAGAAGCGTCCCCGGGACCACTGCAATAACGTGTCAGACATGAACATCTCACTGCAGTATGCACACATCACCGTCAACGACCTCGACGAGTCGCTCGCGTTCTACCGCGACGTGCTCGGCTTGGACGTACGCAACGACGTCGGCTCGGACGGACACCGCTGGGTGACGCTCGGCAGCGCTGCCCAACCCGATCTGGAGCTCGTGCTCTCCGTCCCGCACGCCGGCCGCTCCCAGGATGACGGCGACTCGTTCCAGCAACTGCTCACCAAGGGCGTCCTGCCCAACATCGTGTTCCGCACTGACGATCTCGACGCCACATTCGAGGCGGTCCGGGCCGCGGGCGCGGAGGTCCTCCAGGAACCCATCGTCCAGCCGTGGGGCCCGCGTGACTGCGCCTTCCGTGACCCTTCCGGCAACATGGTCCGCTTCAACCAGGCCTGAGACGGGGACGACGCCGGCGCCTCCTCGGGCAATACCTGTCCCGGCTCGATGACATGCCGAAGGCGGCAGGCAAGCTCATCCCACAGCAGCTGTGATGAGACTCACCCGCAATATTCGCTGTCTGGCTTGAGCCGTGACGACCGGGCTGTGCACTATGGAAAGGCACGGCAGGGAGGGCAACTTCCCGGCCGACGCAGCCCTGATGTCGGCTTCGAACGCCCAGCGCCCGAAGTGATCAGCGGCAAGGTTTTACCCATCCTGGTGGACGCAATGAGGCCAAACCGGTGAGCTCGCAGAGCTGCCCACGGTCTCAGGCGTTCCTGGTATGGCTTACGGCGGCTCCGCATCGGTGCGGCAGCCGGACCTCCGGATTCATGAATGGAAGCACTGAACAATGACGTTTGAAACTGCCAACTCCGTAACCCACAAGCTCTGGGACCGCTCCAACATGCACAACGAGCTGGATGCCCTGGTCCACGACCTCTCGGTCCGCCACAACACCCCGAAAAGCAACATCGCGGTCCACGCCAGCGGGCCGAACACCTTCACGCTGAGCCTGAACCACGGCGAAGCCAAGCTTGAGACGGTCAACCTGTAGCAACATCACCGGAGGACGGCGGGAGGCACCTCCCGCCGTCGTCGTGGTCCGTCTCGAGGATTTTCACCAGCTTGTCCAGGGCCTCATCAGCACCGGTCCCTTCGGCCGGCAACACCATGACGTCGCCGTAGGAGGCGCCGAGGCTCATGAGCGAGAGGATGCTGTCTGCATCCATTGCCTCGTCCGCGGGTTCACCCTCGCGGGCGAACCTGACGTCGACATTTAGTTCGCCTGCGGCTTCGGCAAAAATGGCTGCCGGGCGGGCGTGCAGCCGACGCGGCTGGCGATGGTGGCGGTACGTTCAATCAAGGTTTGCTCCATTCGATTTCTCTGCGGTTGGGCCGGGATGGGGCTGTATCGGTATGATCCCGGATCATGAGCGCAAAGCCGAGCACTACTGGAACTGTCCGGGCTGTCTTCCTGGATGTGGACGGCACCTACGCGGACTACGGCGTCGTCCCCGAAGGCCATGTGCGCGCTGTCCGGGCGGCGCGGGAAGCCGGCCACCGGGTCCTGCTATGCACCGGACGTCCCGTGTCGATGTTGCCCGATAGTATCCTCGCCGCGGGCTTCGATGGCCTCGTGGCCAGCGCGGGCGCGTACGTGGAAGTGGCCGGGACCGTGCTCGTGGACCGGCGCTTCCCGGCAGACCTGGCCGGCAGAACGGTCAGGGCGCTCGACGCGCACGACGCAGTGTATGTCCTCGAGGCGCAGGAGGCGCTGCACGTTCCACCGGTGGCGATGGAGCGCTTACGAGCCATCCTTGACGCCCATTTCAGGCAGGCACCGGAAGGCCCGGTGGGTTCGTCCGCCATTCTCGACGCCGTGCACCCCACGGCGGACCGTGCGGCCGTGCAGTTCGCCAAGGTCTCCGTGTTTGACTCCCCCGTTGCCATGGAGCGCCTGGTCAAGGAAATCGGCGGGGCGATTGCCGTCGTCGCCAATTCGGTTGCCGACGAGGGCCGGCATGCGGGTGAACTGTACCAGCGCGAGATCAGCAAGGCTGACGGTGTCGCGGCCGTCATCGCCCACCTGGGCATTGCCCGCGAGGCGACGATTGCGATAGGCGACGGCGCCAACGACCTCGAGATGATCGCGTACGCAGGCATCGGCATCGCCATCGAAGGGTCCCACCCCGAGCTCATGGCGATCGCAGACCGCGTCGCCGCGCGTCCGCGGCAGGAGGGGCTCGTTGCCGCCTTCGCCGAGCTCGGCCTCCTCTGATCCGGGCCCGACAGTAGATTCGCGACCGCTGGCCGCCCGCGGCCACCGCGAAGTCAAGTTGCACGTGATTTCGATCACCGCTAGGGCTGCTCCAGCAGGCGATGCAGCCTGAAGGATTGTTATTCGGCCACGAGGCAAGACCTGAGCCACACGGAGACGTGCGGCTCGGGTCTTTTTTGTGCCCGAAGGACGGGAACGGACAGAAAGGACTGCCATGGCTTCCGTGGACTACAAGTCATTGGCTTCGGAAAGCCATGCGCCCAACACGGCCAGCGCACTAATCCAAGTTGCTCTCCACCGTTTCCGGCCCGCACGGTTCTTTAGCTCGAGGCGTCCTTTTCGATTTCCTCAGCGAGGTCGTCTACCGCCTCGGGTCGCAGGTCGATGCCTGCCTCCTCGAAGCGTTCCTCGAGCACGTGGCTCACATCGTCCTGGACATGGCCCAGGCGGATTTCATCACGGACATCGTCCGCGATACTTTCCGCCGTCTCCGCGCCGTCAACCTCCTCGACGCTGTCATCGTCATCAAAAGGGGCATCTGCGGTATCAGCTGAGTCGGTCATACCTCATCGTTGCCGGTCGCCGGTGAGCGGTCAATAACCGGGACCGCTTATGGCAAAGCGGACGACGGCGGGACCTCCCGCCGTCGTCCGCTGGCGTTTGACTGGGTGCTTACAGGGCTGTGTTCCAGACTTCCTCGGACACGGGGATCCACCAGTCACGGGCCTTACCCTCACCGATGTATTCGGGCCAGCGGAAGTCCGTGGGCGCAGTGAATTCGGCGGGCAGGAGTGGGGCCACGGAACCGCGTCGGATCTTCTCGGCCTCGAACTCGGCCTTTGCCACAGCCAGGAGATCCGGCTGGGTCACCAGGTCCAACACCATGCCGGCGATCATTTTGCCGGTGGCGGTGATGGTGGGGTCGATCGTTTCCGGGATGCCGCCCATCGCCGTCATGGCCCAGCCCGGGTACGCGGTGCCCTTACCGTCCGGAGCCAGTGTAGGCCGGGCGGTGTAGAAGCGGATAGTGGGTGCGTACCAGGTCATCTCCACGTAGTCGTCGCTGGTCCAGTTCTGCTGCGTTGCCGGAATGTGCCGGCGCAGCTCCGTCTCGGCGTCCTGCGGGCTGATCAGTTCCGCCGTCGCTGGGTGGAACGGGTTCTCCATGGGCTCCACCCGGCACGAGGCCTGGATTTCGCGCCCGAACGCTCGGGCCCGCTCGTCCAGAACCGGTGCCCCGACGGCGGCGATGTTCTCCCACGCCAGCTGCGCCACCGTGTGGTTGGCGATGCCGGGCCGGTTGCGAGCCACCCAGCGCGAACTGACGGTGCAGTGCGACGCAGCCGCGGCCAGTTCGGCGTTGCGGTCCAGCACGGCGAGCACCGAATCCGCTTCGGCCAGGCTCGGGCAGCGCCAGGAGTACTGGATCTGGGCCAGCCCGGCCGGCTGGTTGTCTGCCGTCGCCTGGCCAGCGGTGAGGATCGCCTCGGACAGCGACCACCCGCCGGCCTGCGGCAGCATGGAGTCCTGGGTGGTCTTGGTCAGCGAGAACATAGTGAACAGTGCCGCGTCGGCGCCGGGAGCCCGCGCAGCCGAGTGCGACGACGGGATGGGGCTGTCCCCGTAGGTGTTGTTCCACCCTTCCGGGTTGTCACAGGTGAAGGTGTAGATCTTGCTGTAGTACGAGCCGCAGTGGGTGTCCCAGCGGGCGGTGTTGCACAGCGGCATCATGTAAAACGGGTGGTACGAAATGATGGCGTCGAGGTTGTCGTAGTAGCCGCGCAGGCCATGGACCACCTTGGAACCCTGGACCTTCTCGGCCGGCTCGCCCGTGTACACCAGCGTGCCCGGGATGCTGTGCCGTTCCATGGCGTCCTTCGCGGCGAGGAACCCGGCGAGCGTGGAGATGCCCAAGGCGGAATGGGGGTCCGTGTGGCCCGGTGCGAACCGGGACAACCCGGTGCGGGGCTCGCGCTTGGTGGAGGCGGCCTGACAGTTGCCGGGGATGGCGTCGTATTCGGCGTAGCCCAGGATCCGGGCGCCCGGGCCGGCGGGGCTGGTCCACTCCGCGGCGAAGGCAGTGGGCATGCCGGCGCTGCCTTCTTCCACAGTGAAGCCGTGTTCGCGCAGTGTTTTCACGTACCAGGCGCAGGACTCGTACTCGCGCCAGGCCGGTTCGGCGAGCTCCCAGATGTTCGTGTGCCAGGCGGAGAGCTGTTCTTTCTGCTCCTCAACCCACTCCCACGCGGTGGACTTCAGCCCGGCATTCTTGATGTCGCTCATTGCGTTCCTTCCTCAAGTTTCAAAGATTTCAGCATCCGCTTCAGCGGACCAGGAGTTTCCGGTTCACGAATTCGTCCATGCCAAGCGGCCCCAGTTCGCGTCCCACGCCGCTGTTCTTGACCTCGCCAAAGGGCAGCACGGCCGACGACGGCGTGAGCCGGTTTACGCTGACCATGCCGACTTCCAGCCGCTCGGCGATGCGGTCCGCCAGGCCTGCGTCGGCGGTAAATACCGATGCTCCCAGGCCGTACGGCGAATCGTTGGCCAGCCTGACGGCGTCGTCCTCATCCTCGGCCCGGTAGACAACGGCCACCGGGCCGAAGAGCTCCTCGCGGTAGGTGCGCGTGCCCGGCCGCACACCAATCAGCAGCGCCGGTGACACGAAGGCCTCCCCCGCCGCCGCACTGGACCCTCCGCCGATGAGCGCCGCACCTTCGGCGACAGCGCCCTCCACCTGCGCCAGAAGTGTCCGGGCCGCAGCGGCGGAGGACATCGGAGCAAGCCTGGTGGCCGGATCGAGGGGGTCACCGGGCACATACGCGGCCAGCCTGGCTGCCAGCCCGGCGACGAAGTCCTCGTAGAGCGGGGCAGCCACAATGAAACGCTTGGGCGAAGTGCAGGCCTGGCCGGCGTTCTCCATCCGCGCCGCCGCGGCAAGGCCAACCACCGAGTCCAGGTCCTCGCTGTCCAGGACAATGAAGGCGTCCGAGCCACCCAGCTCCAGGACGTGCTTCTTAAGCCCGGCCCCGGCCAGAGCCCCCACTGCAGCGCCGGCCCGTTCGCTTCCGGTGAGCGACACGCCCTGAACGCGGGGATCGGACACCATCATGGCCGTCTGTTCCCCGCCGGCCAGCACTGTGCGGTAGGCATCTGCCGGCAGGCCGGCGTCGAGCAGCAGCTCTTCGAAGGCCAGCGCCGAACGCGGGCAGGCCGGCGCCGGCTTGATCAGCAGCGTGTTGCCCAGCATGAGGTTCGGCGCCGCGAAACGGGCGATCTGGTAGTACGGGTAGTTCCACGGCATGATGCCTAGGATCGGCCCCAGGGGGCGTCGCTGCAGCACCGCACCGGCGTAGTCCAACGTCTCGTCCGCCAGGAATCCCGGCCCGTGCTCGGCATAGTACGCGAAGATCTCGGCGCAGAGCTCCACTTCGGCGACGGCCTCACCCAGCAATTTGCCCATTTCCTCGGTGGCAAGCCGGGCCAGGTTCTCCTTTCTTTCGAGCAGCAGCCCGGCGGCGGTCCGCAGCACCGCGGCCCGCCGTTCCGCCGTCGTCGGGCCCCAGCCGGCAAAGGCGCGGCGCGCCAAATCGACGGCGTCTTCAACCTCCGCCGCCGTGGCCTCCGCGTACTCGGCAAGCACCTCTCCGATGGCCGGGTTGAGCACCCGGAACGCGGTGCCGGCCGTGGCTATGGCGCTCACGGGATGCTCACGTGGATGAGGCTGGGGCCCTTCACCGCAAGTGCCTTGGTGACGGTATCGGCCAGGACGTCGAGGGACTCGACATTGAACGCCGTGAGGCCGAAGCCCTCGGCTAGGCGGACCCAGTCCGGCTGCGTCAGGTTGACCCCGACAGGAGCCAGATCGCGGTCCTCCATGTTCTGCCGGATTTCGCCGTAGCCGCCGTTGTTGATGCAGATGATGGGCAGGTCCACGCCCTGTTCCACGGCGGTGATGAATTCCTGGACGGCGAACATAAGGGCACCGTCGCCGATCAGGCCCACTACCGGACGGTCTGGATCGGCCACCTTGGCGCCGATCGCGGCCGGCAGCCCGTAGCCGAGCGTGGCGTAGGCCGGTGTGTACAGGAGCTGGTGCGGCTGCTGCATGGGGAAGAAGGACGTGGTGCCGAAGTAGGTGATCTGCGAGGAATCGCCGGCGATGACGGTGTCCGCCGGCAGTGCGCCGGCGAGGATCTCGTTGATCCGGGCCAGCACGGGCGCCATGGAGCGGGCTTCGGTCTGCAGCCCGGCGCGCAGCGGGGCCAGGTCCGGCGCCGCTGCCGGCACGTGCCCGGCGAGTGCCGCGAGCAGCTGGGGCACCACGGCGGCCGCATTGCCCAGGAGTTCCAGGTCCGCGCTGAGGTTGCAGTGCAGCTGAACGGGGGTCAATGTCGATCCGGATGCAGCCACCCTGGGCGAGGATCTTTCCGCCCCACATTTCGGACTCGCCCAATTTGCTGCCGATGACCAGCAACGCGTCGGAGGAGTTGCACAGGTCCTGGGCCGCGGGGAGCCGGATCTCGGAGCCGAGGGACAACGGGTGCGTCTCCGGAATGGCGGCCTTGCCATTGATGGTGGTGACCACCGGGGCCTGCAGGAGCTCTGCGAGCTGGAGCAGGGCGGCACCGGTTCCCAGCGATCCGCCCCCGGCCAGAATCACCGGGTTGGACGCGTTCCGGAGCATGTCCGCAGCGGCCGCGACGGCGTCGTCGGCAGCTTTCTTCGGAGCGCCCAGCGGGCGAGCCTCCAGCGCGGCGGGGTCGACATCGGAGGCGGACTCCAGCAGGTCCAGCGGGATCTCGATGTGGACAGGGCGCGGACGCCCGTGGGCGAAGAGCGCGAAGGCCTCGTGAATCAGCTCCACGGCCTCGCTGCCACTGGCGACCCGGGTGCTGCGCCCGATGAGGGCCCGGACAGCGCCGGTGGGGTCCTTGGTTTCGTGCAGGAGCCCGATGTCCGAAAATTCGCTGCCGCGGGGCGCACCAGGGGACAGGATGATCATGGGCCGGGACTCGCAGTACGAGGTGGCGGCGGCGGACATGGCGTTCAGCAGCCCGGGTCCGGAGGTGGTGATCACGACGCCGGGCAGCCCCTTCAGCTGGCTCCAGCCGTCGGAGCCGTACCCGGCCCCCTGCTCGTGGCGGGTGGTGACCGGGCGGATGCCGAGCGGCTTCAGATGCCGGTAGAACTCAAGGTTGTGGGTACCGGGGATCCCGAAGATCGCGTCGATCCCGTAGTTCCGCAGGGTGGTCATGACGGCGCGGCCGACGTTGTTGGTGGGGATGGTGCTGGTCAAGGCTGAATCCTTTGAATGTGGCTTGGGGCCGGCCCATGGTGCATACGACTGGGAACCGGACAAGGGAGGGGGTCCTAGAGCACTTTGGAGAGGAACGCCTTGGTGCGCTCGTGCTGGGGACGGGAGATGATCTCGTTGGGATCGCCGGCTTCGACAATGACGCCGCCATCCATGAACGCCACCACGTCCGCCACTTCGCGTGCGAAGCCCATCTCGTGGGTCACCACGATCATGGTCATGCCGTCGCGGGCCAGGGCCTTCATGACGTCCAGGACTTCGCCCACAAGTTCGGGGTCCAAGGCGGAGGTGGGCTCATCGAAGAGCATGAGATCGGGCTTCATGGAAAGCGCCCTGGCAATGGCCACCCGTTGCTGCTGGCCGCCGGAGAGCTGGGCAGGGTAGTGCCCGGTGCGGTCGGCCAGGCCCACCTTGGCCAGGAGTTCGCGGGCTTCCGCTTCGGCCCGCGCCTTGGGGACCTTGAGGAGCTTGACCGGGCCCATCATCACGTTCTCCAGGGCCGTCATGTGCCCGAAGAGGTTGAAGGACTGGAACACCATGCCGATCCGGGAGCGGCGCCTGTTGATGTCCTTCTGGTGTGCCTCGATGAGCCGGTCCCCGTGGACTTCGTAGCCGATCATGCGCCCGCCCACCAGAATGGTCCCGGAGCTGGTGGTTTCGAGGTGGTTGACGCAGCGCAGCAGGGTGGACTTGCCGGAACCGGAGGGTCCGATCAGGCAGGCCACCTGCCCGGCTTCAACGGTGAAGTTGATGCCTTTGAGGACCTCCATGCCGGAGAAGTCCTTGTGGACGTTGAGGAACTGTACTTCAGACATTGCCGTTACGCCTTTCGTGCCTGCAGCACGTTGCCGCGGGAGTACCGCTTCTCTATGCGGGCCTGGATGAGCGAGAGGATGGTGGTGAGCAGGATGTACCAGAGGCTCGCGACGATCAGCAGCGGGATCTGCTCGAGGTTGCGGGCGTAGATCTGCTGGGTGTTGTACAGCAGGTCCCCGACGCCGATCACAATCACCAGCGAGGTGGTCTTGAGCATGGAGATGGTCTCATTGCCCACGGGCGGAAGGATGATCTTCATGGCCTGTGGAATGACCACGTGGCGCAGGGTTTCCATCCGGCTGAAGCCCATGGCGTGGGATGCCTCGGACTGCCCGGCCGGAACACCCATGAGGCCCGCGCGCACGATTTCGGCCATGTAGGCTCCTTCGTTCAGGCCCAGCCCCAGGATGCCGGCCACAAACAGGGGCAGCAGGTCATTGGTGTTCCATTCCACCAGCATCGGGCCGCCGGGGATGCCGATGCCGATCGTGGGAAACAGGACGGCGGCAAAGCCCCAGAAGAGCATCTGCACCAACAGCGGAGTGCCGCGGAAAAACCAGATGTAGGCGCCGGCCACGCCGCGGAGGAGGGAGTTGTCCGACATCCTCATGACCGCGATGACCAGGCCGATCACGAAGCCGAGGACCATGGCGATGACCGTGAGCTCGATGGTGGTCAACAGGCCGTTGAGGATACGGATATCGAACAGGTATCTGGCCACGGTGGGCCAGCCGAAGCCGGGGTTGGTGACGATCACGTAGCCGCCCATGAGCGAGAACAACCCCACCACCACCATGGCGATCAGCTGCCCGGGCCGTTTTCGCTTGAGCACCGGCCGTGAAGCCAGGTCCGCAAAATCACGCCGCTTTTCGGCGGCGACGGATCGTTCGGACACGGTCATGACCCCACCGACGGGTTGACCTCGGACTTGTTGAGGATGCCGGACTTGAGGTTCCAGGACTCCATGATCTTGGCGTAGGTTCCGTCGTCCATGAGGGACTGGATGGCCGCCTGGAAGGTCTTGGACAAACCGCCGTCATCCTTGGGGCTCACAACGCCTGACAGGGACGGTTCCACCAGAATGGAGTCCACGGAGGTGAAGGCGTCCGGCTGCAACTGGGCGTAGTATCCGGTCAGCGCATTGTCCGCCACCAATGCCTGGGCGCGGCCCGCCGCCACTGACTGGTTGACGTTGTCCTGCTGGGGCAGCAAAAGGGAAACGGGCTTGTCTTTGCCTGCATCGGCGCACTTCTTTTCGAAGGCCGGGAGCACGTTCAGCGCCTGGGTGGTTCCGGTTTGGGCAGCGACGGTTTTGCCGCAGAGGTCCATTTCGGACTGGATGCCCAGCGGATTGCCCTTGCGGACCATGACGGAGGTTCCGCCACGCATGTAGCTGACCATGTTGACCTTGTCCTTGCGTTCCTCCGTGATGGAGAACGCGGCCCACGACGCGTCGTAACGCCGGGCCTCGATACCGGCCAGGATGCCGTTGAAATCGGCTTTCTCGATGGCGATGGTGAGGCCCATCTTCTTCGCCACGGCCAGGGCCATGTCCGGCTCCAGCCCAACGATCTTGCCCTGCTCGTCGGTGAAATCAATCGGAGCGTAGGTGGGGTCTGTGACCAGCGTCAGCGACCCCTTGCCCTTGATGGCGGCCGGGACAAGTTCCTGGACCGTCGAATCCGGCTGCACTCCCTGCGCAAGTTCCTGCCCGCTCTGGCCGCTTTTGGCTTCGTTGCCTGATGCGGTGGGAGGCGATCCCTCGGCGTTGGTGCAAGCCGTTGTCAACGCCAGGAAGCTGATGGCAGCCACAGCCACGAGGGACCTTTTCACGCCTTTGTGCACCATTTGTGGATCTCCAGTTCGGATTGGGTTGAAATAACAATATGTTCAACTTATTGTGGGAGGAGCAACAACGCGTGTCAAGGGACCATGGCAACATCGTGGAGAGAGATGACAGACGGCACCCAGGGCGCCACACCTGGACCAGCGCGACCAGCGCGACCAGCGCGACCAGACAAACCAAGGAGCAACGGCATGAGCGAGACAACCCCGGGCCGCCGCACGCGAAGCGTCACAGCCGAGGCGATGGCCGAACGCCGGCAGAGCATTCTGCATTACGCCTCGCAGGTAATCTCCCGCGGGGGTGTGGAGGGTTGCTCCTTCGCAGAACTTTCCGAGGCCTCCGGCTTCAGCATCGGCATGATCCAGCACTACTTCCGGCACCGCGACCGGCTGATCGGCGCGGCTGTGGAGTACCGCATAGAGGAATCCCTTGCGGAATGGCAGCGTATCTACGACCGCGGCGACAATGCCCTCGAACGGCTCCACGACCTGCTGACCTTCTCCATCCAGGGCGACACCCCGTTCGAAGAGGCCTGGGGCTTCTGGCTGCAGATCTATGCCGCGGCCCACAAGAACGCCGAAATCCGCGAAAGCGTCGCGGCCGTCTGGAGTTCATGGCGGGGCCTTTTCGTGAGGGCGCTTGAAGAGGCCGCGGACGAGAAACTCCTCCGGCCCTCCATCGACGTCAACGAACTGGCAACACTGCTTGTGGCCACCATCGATGGACTCGCGATCCAGTCGCTGAACGGGGTCCACACCTTCACGCCGGAAGAACTGATCGAGACGCTGCACCGCTTTGCCGCCCGCGAGTTCGGGATCGATGCCCAGGAATTCATTCTCAGGAAGCGCTCCAAACTCGTGGACGCGCGCTAGGAAAGGACCACACCGTGGGGGAACATCATGACGCCATGGCCGCCGAGGCCGTGGAGTTTTGCCGCAGCCTGATCCGGATCGACTCCACCAACACCGGTGACCCGGCCACCACCGGCGACGGCGAATCACGCTGCGCCGAATACATCCAGTCGCTGCTCGCGGAAACCGGCCTCGAGTGCCAGTGGGTCGAAAAAGTACCGGGCCGCGGCAACATTGTAGTCCGGATGAAAGGCCGAGACCCGGACGCGGCGGCCCTTCTGGTCCACGGCCACACGGACGTCGTCCCCGCGGACGTGATCGACTGGACCGTGGACCCGTTCTCCGGCGAGGTCAAGGACGGCTTCATCTGGGGGCGCGGAGCGGTGGACATGAAGGACATGGTTGCCATGACCGTGGCCGCCGTTCGCCAGCTGCGCCGGGAAAACTTCGTCCCGCGGCGGGACATCGTCTTCGCCTTCGTGGCCGATGAAGAAATAGCCGGAGAGTTCGGAGCCGGGTTCCTGGTGGACGAACACCCGGATCTGTTCCATGGCGTCACCGAGGCGATCGGCGAGATCGGTGGATTCTCCCTCCAGCTGAATGAGGACCTGCGCATCTACCTTCTGGGCGTCGCGGAAAAGGGTGTCGCCTGGGCAACGCTGACGGCCCGGGGAACCACGGGCCACGGTTCGATCGTGCCCAACGAAGCCAACGCCGTCGCGCGCCTTTCGGCCGCCCTGGCCCACATCTCCTCGTACGAATGGCCGGTGGTCCGGAGCGCCTCGATCACAGCCCTGGCGGAGCAGCTGGGCGAGGTTCTCGGCCGTCCCCTGGATCTCGACAGGCTCGACGAAGAGCTCGGCTCCCTGGGATCGCTCGCCGCGATGCTCCGCCCCGGACTGCGCAGCAGCACCGTCCCCACCCAGTTCCACGCCGGCTACCAGACCAACGTTGTCCCCGGCACGGCCACCGCCACGGTGGACTGCCGCATCGCTCCCGGCACCGATGACGAGTTCAAGGAACAATTCATGGAACTTCTGGGGCCGGGCATCGAGGTGAGCTGGTCCGAGGGCCGCTCCCTTGAGGCACCGGCCAATGGCCCCCTCCTGGACGCCATGAAAGCGGCGATCACCGCCGTCGACCCCGCCGGAAGGGGACTGCCGTTCGTCATTTCCGGGGCCACGGATGCCAAGGCATTCTCCCGGCTGGGCATCAACTGCTACGGCTTCTCGCCCTTGAGGCTTCCCGCGGACTTTGACTTCGCCGGCATGTTCCATGGCATCGACGAACGCGTCCCCGTCACGGCGCTCCAAGCCGGAACCCGAATCCTGCACCGTTTTCTCTCCGCCCAGTAAAGCGGCCCAGTAACCACCATCGCCCGGGCGCACTGCCGCGCCCAAGCCAAAACACCAAAGGACCACCATGACCACTACAACAGCACTGTCCCATGTAGACCGGATGGCCAAGCGCGCGGCCGGTTTCCAGCCCTCGCCCGTGCGCGCTGTATTCGACATCTCGATGCAGCCGGGCATGATTTCCCTGGCCGGCGGCAATCCGTACCTGCCGGTTCTTCCGATGGGCCGCATCGCTGCCATGGCGGGCGAGGTGGTTGCACGCCGCGGCCTGGAGGCCCTGCAGTACGGTTCCGGCGCCGGAACCGAGGAACTGCAGGCCCTGATCTGCCAGGTCATGGAGCTCGAAGGCATCAAGGCGGCTCCGGAAAACGTGCAGATCACCGCAGGCTCGCAGATGGCCCTTGAACTGGTAACCAAACTCTTCTGCGATCCGGGGGACGTGGTGATTGCCGAAGGACCCACCTACGTGGGCGCCCTGGGCGTGTTCGAAGGCTTCCAGGCCGAAGTGGCACATGTCGCCATGGACAGCGACGGTGTTGATCCTGACCGTCTGCAGGAAGTCATCTCCGGACTCAAGGCAGCCGGCAAGACCATCAAGTTCTTCTACACCATCCCCAACTTCAACAACCCTTCCGGCATCAGCCTGTCCATGGAGCGGCGGCAGCGCGTGGTGGACATTTGCCGGGCCGAAGGCGTGCTGATCGTCGAGGACAACCCGTACGGACTCCTGAGCTTTGACAGCACGCTGAAGCCCGCCCTGCACACGCTCGATCCGGACAACGTGTTCTACCTTGGCTCGTTCTCCAAGATCTTCGCCCCCGGGCTGCGCGTCGGCTGGGTGGTGGCGCCGCAGGACGTGCGCGGGCGCCTCCAGATCGCTTCCGAAGCCACCACCATCTGCCCTTCCGTGCTGAGCCAGCTAGTGGTGGAGCAGTACATCGGCAGCTTCGACTGGTGCGGCCAGATCGACGCCTACAGTGCGGTCTACGCCGCCCGCTGCCAGGCCACCCTGGACGCCTTGGCCGCCCACATGCCGGAGGGAACCGGCTGGACCACGCCCACGGGAGGATTCTTCACCTGGGTCACGCTGCCGGAGGGCACCGACACCGAACGGGTGCTCGCAGCGGCGATCGAGGCCGGAGTGGTGTTTGTGCCCGGCAGTGCGTTTTACGCCGACGGCGGCGGTGCCAACCAGCTGCGCATCGCCTTCTCCTACGCCCAGGAAGAACAGCTCACCGAGGGCGTCAAGCGCCTGGCCGAGGCCATCCGCAAGGCCTGAGCCCTTCGGCAGGCAGCACAAAACCGCGACGGCGGCACTCACCAGAGTGCCGCCGTCGCCGTTTGAGCTGTGGCCGGGACGCCGAAATCGCTGGAAAGCTGCGAGGTCGCCGGACGGTTCCGGCGAACTGGCAGCTTTCCGGCGATCCCGCGCCTACACGGTGTACACGCGCACGCCGTTGACCCAGGTCTCCACGACGTCGATGCTGCTGATTCGTTCGGCAGGCGCCGCCAGCGGATCCTCGGCGAGGATCACGAAGTCGGCGAGCTTTTGCGGTTCCAGGGAACCCAGGTCCTTCTCACGTCCCATCGCCCGTGCGCCGTTGATGGTGTGGGCGCGGAGGGCGGCGGCGGCGTCGATCTTCAACTCGTCCGAGCCGAGCTGCACGCCAGAGCGGGTCTTGCGGGTAACGGCGGTCTGGATGGCCTCCAGCGGACGCGGTTCGGCCACGGGGGCGTCCGAGCTCATGGTGACGGGTACCGCCGCGGCCACGAATTCGCCCAGGGGGTTGAAGCGCTCCCCGGGGCTGCCGATCGCGTCCAGCACACCCGGGCCCCAGTTGAAGTAGTGCTGGGGCTGGTTGACCGGAAGGATGCCGAGGCCGGCCATCTCCGTGATCTGCTCCGGCGTGGGCAGGCCGCAGTGCTCGATCCGGTGGCGGTGGTCCGCCCGCGGCGAGACGGCAGTGGCTTCCTTCACGGCATCGATCACCAGCTGGATGGCCGTGGGCGACTGCGCGTGGGTGGCCGTCTGCAGGCCTGCGCTGTGGGCCCTGACCACCAGCGAACGGTATTCCGCGGGCTCATGGTAAAGCGAACCGGTGCGGCAGGGGTCGTCGCGGTAGCCCTCCGGGAAGTACGCCGTCCAGCCGCCCAGCGTTCCGTCCGCGTAGAGCTTGATGCCCGCGAAGGACAGGAGCGAATCGCCGAAGTGGTCCACGAGGCCCAGCTGCAGGACTTCATCCAGGAGGCTGGAGAGGAAGTAGGCGTTGATGCGGGTCACCAGTTCCCCGCGCTCCACCAGGTCAAGGTAGGCCGCGAATTCGCGCTTCGTGACCTGGGCATCACCGATGGTTGTGACGCCGTGGCTGAGGAACTCGCGCTGGGCATGGAGCAGCTGACCGCGGTGCTGTTCCTTGGTGTCCGCCAGGTGGAAGTTGGGTCCATGGTGGCCGAGCTTCACTCCGTCCTCGCCCGTGAGGATGTCGCAGGCGGCGTCGGAAAGTTCGCCGGTCAGGGAGCCCCCGGAGTCGCGGAAGAAGGTGCCGCCCGGCGGGTTGGGGGTGTTCGAGTCAATTCCGGCCGTGTCCAGGACAAATGAGTTCACGATGCCGCCATGGCCACTTGCGTTCATGACGTAGACCTCGCGGGTGCTGGAGACCGTGTCCAGTTCCTGCCGGCTCGGGTGGCGCTGCTCGGCCAGGTTGCGGTGCTCATACCCGTAGCCCCGGATCGGACCGTCGCCGGGATTTTCCGCCGCGGCCCTTGCCAGGCGTTCGAGCATGGTGGGGATGTCAGGCGCGGCTTCAGGCCCACAGTCCACCCAGGACAGCAGCTGCCCATACATCAGCGGGTGGGCATGCGGGTCCACGAACCCGGGGACCAGTGTGCGGCCCCGGAGGTCCACGACCTCCGGAACCGAGGTGCTGAGTGCGCGGGCCGCAGAGCGGCATTCCTCGGGAGTCCCGACGGCGGCGATGCGGCTTCCGATCACCAGCAGCGCTTCTGGGACGGAATCCTCAGTGTCGACCGTCCGGATGGTGCCGCCAAAGAACAGGGTTGCCGCCGGTGCTGCGGCGGGCGTTTCATGGGATGTCGGGAATGACATGGGGGATGACCTTTACGTGTAGGAGTAGTGCGGTGCCGCTGCGAGCCAGCCGGCACTCAGCCTGCTGGTTCCAGTTCGAACAGCGGGGTGTCCGGGGCGCCGGTGCGGGCCTGGGAAATGACGTTCTGGGCCTGAATCCTGATGTACTCGGCCAGGGTGTGGTCCGAGAGGAATCCGATGTGCGGTGTCACCAGGATCCGGGGGTGGCCCATGAGCGGGTGGTCGGCCGGGGCGGGCTCGACGTCGAGCACGTCCAGGGCCGCCGCGCGGATGTGTCCTGAGTCGATGGCGGCTCGGAGGGCGCCGTCGTCGATCAATTGCCCCCGGCTCACGTTCACCAGGTAGCTGCCCGGCCGCATGGCCGCGAGGCTTTCGACGTTGATGATGTGCCTGGTTTCCTCCGTGAGCGGCATATGCAAGGACACGACGGCGGACTCCGCCAGCACCTCGTCCAGACCTGCCCGGCGAATGCCAGCCTTGGCCAGCATGTCCCTGGTGGCCGGCGTGTCCGGGAGGTAGGGGTCGTAGCCGATGACTTCGCCGAAGACGCCGGAGGCCAGCTTCCCGAAACGGCTGCCGATCCTGCCGAGACCGATCAGGCCCAGCCGCTCCTGGCTGAGCCGGAACACCGTGGTTTCCGGCCGCCCGTTCCAGTCGCCTTCAGCCACACGGCCCTGGAAGAACGGGATCTCGCGGGTGACTGCCAGGGCCAGGGCCAGGGCATGCGAGGCCACTTCCTCCGTGGCTACGCCGGGGAGATTGCTGACCCAGATGCCGCGCTCTTTGGCTGCGTCCAGGTCCACGTTGTCGTATCCCATGGAGACCAGGGCAATGATCTTCAGATTCGGGATGGCGTCCATGATGCCGGCCGTGACGGAGGCATAGCCCACCAGCAGGGCTTCGGCGTCCTTGGCCTGTTCCATAATGACGGTGGGATCCTGGCTGCCGAGGTACCGGACGTCGTAGCCGTTCTCCTCCAGCAGGGCGACGCCCGCGGAGTAGTCGATGTCTTCCATGTCCGTGTAGACGGCCAAGGGCCGGAACCGCTCCGCGTCAGGGGACATGAAATCAGGGGACAGGTAGTCAGTGGACATGGCTGAGGAACTTCCTGGTGCGCTCGTGCTGGGGGTTGTCGAAGAACTCGTCCGGTGTGGCCTGCTCCACGATCGCGCCGCTGTCGAACAGGGTGACCTGGTCCGCCACGCGGCGGGCGAAACGGACTTCATGGGTGACCACGATCATGGTCATGCCGTCATTGGCCAGGCCTTCCATCACGTCCAGCACCTCGCCTACCAGCTCCGGGTCCAGGGCCGACGTCGGCTCGTCAAAGAGCAGCACGGACGGGTTCATGACCAGGGCGCGTGCGATGGCCACACGCTGTTGCTGGCCGCCGGAGAGCTCCGACGGGTAGTGCCCCGCACGGTGGGACAAACCCACCCGTTCAAGCATGCCCATGGCGCGTTCCTCGGCCTCCTTGTGCGGAACATTCTGGACCGAGGTCAGGCCGAGCATCACGTTCCGGCAGGCGCTGAGGTGGGGAAACAGATTGAACTTCTGGAACACCATGCCGATGTCCCGCCGTTCCTTGGCGAGCTCCCGCTCAGGCAGCGGAACGGTTGTGGTGCCGCGCTCGCGGACACCCAGGCGGCGTCCGCGAAGGAGGATATCACCGTCATTTGCCGGTTCCAGCAGTGCCATGAGGCGCAGCATGGTGGACTTTCCCGAGCCCGAGGGGCCGAGGACGGCCTTCACCTGGCCCTGCTGGATGTCGAATTCAACGCCGCGGAGAACGTGCTGATCCTGGTAGCTCTTGTGCAGGTTCCGCACCTGCAGCACGGGGTCCGCAGGCGTCCACGCCGCGGCCTCTGTTGGCTGTGGCATCTGGGTCATGCGTGAACTCCTTGGCCGATCGGTTCCAGCGTGGATGGCTTCTTGGATGTTGACCGTGAGGTCCATAGGAATTTCTTCTCAACGTAGTTCTGGAGCAGGGTCAGCAGGCTCACGATGATCAGGTAGTAGATGATGGCGGCCGCGTAGTACTCGGCGTAGCGGAAGGTGATGTTGACACCCACCTGGGCCGTGGTCAGCAGTTCCTGCAGGGAGATAACGGAGGCCAGGGAGGAGAATTTCACCAGGCCGATGAACTCGTTGCCCGTCGGCGGCAGCGCGATGCGGATGGCCTGCGGCAGCACGACCTTGAGCATGACCTTCGCCGGCGACATCCCCAGGGCGCGTCCGGCCAGGTTCTGTCCTTCGTCGACGCTCAGCAGCGCGGAGCGGATGATCTCCGCCATGAAGGCTGCTTCCACGATGCCCAGGCCGATGAACGCGGCAATGAACGGGGTGAACCATTCCTGGCGCAACACGGGGAACAGCTGCGGCAGCGCGTTCCAGATGATGAGCAGGACCAGCAGCGCCGGGATGGCGCGGAAGAACCAGGTGTAGAACCCCGCTGTACCCTGTGCGATGCGGCTCTGGGACGTGCGTCCCAGGGCGACGGCGAACCCGACGGCCGTGGCCAGTATTAGCGCCAGCACGGCAACGGCCACGGACAGGAAGGCCCCGTAGAGGTAGCTCGGGTTCACGAGTTGTTGGACGAAGATGCCGATATCGAATTCCATCGGGCTCTCCTTTCAGTGGGGCCGGGACCACGGCTCCGTGGTCCCGGCACGATAACTAGTGAACGTCGACGATGGCCGGGTCGAGCTTGTTGTCCTCAGCGATCTGGGCCAGCGTGCCGTCCTTGTGGAGGGCCTTCAGAGCTTCGGCGAGAACCGGGGAGATCGGATCGTTCTTGCGTGTGAAGACGCCGAACGTGGTGTCCGTTTCAAAGACATCTGGCGCCACGGCCAGCTTGCCCTCGTTCTGGGCCGCCATGTAGGAAGCGGCGACATTGGTCTCGATCAGGGCGTCTGATTTGCCGTTCATGACGGCGAGTACGGTTTCCGCCGTCTTCGGGTATTCGGTGAGCTTCGGTTCGTCCTTGCCGGCGGCCTTGCATTCGTCTTTGAGTGTGTTGATCCGCGCGGCGTTGGACGATGCCGTCTGCGCGGCGACGCTGCGGCCACAGAGGTCAAGGGGCTGCTTGAACTGTCCTGCCAGGGCGGGGCCGGCAAGAATCGACGGTCCGGCCTTCATGACGGGAGCGGCGTCGGCCACGGCCAGGCGCGCCTCGCTCATGTACAGGCCACCGAAAATGGCGTCGCAGCGGCGGGACTGGAGCCCCGGCATCAGTCCGTCAAAGGTGGTTACCTCGAACTTGGTTTCAAGCCCCCAGTGCTTGGCAAGCGCCCTGGCAGCGTCGGCGTCGAATCCGATGATGTTGCCGCTTGAACCGTTTGCGTAGTACTCCAGAGGCGCGTACTCGGGGTCGATGCAGAGGGTAAGCTTGCCAGCCGTCGTCAGCCCATTGGGGGCCTCGGCGGCAGCTGGCGCCTTTCCCTCGGAACTCGTGGACGCGGCAGCGGAACAGCCACTCAATAGCAGGGCCAGGGCGGCCGCAGCCATGGCGGCCTTCGTGAACTTGGGCATGTGCAGATCTCCAATGACATCGGATTCGCGGTTTGGGTGCGAAAAGCGGGTGGAGCCGATGTGGCGCTGGTCACGATACTAGCCAAGTTCCACCCAAATGCAAGCGAATCCATCGTTCCAGGATTCACAAACACCGTATTTGCTCCCTTATGGCGCGGGGGTACGACAAATCCACCGAACTGATGCCAGTCTGTGGAACAATTGAATCGTATGGAGGTTCACTGCGCTGATCTGCCAAGGTGCGCTGTGACGGCACCGACAACAAGAGGCGTTTATTGTGAAGACCATGCATGATCTGGACAATCGGCTGATCCGACTACTGCAGGCCGACGGCCGCGCGTCTTTCAGCGATCTATCCAAGCAGTTGGGCGTGACCCGCTCCGTGGCAACGGCCAAGGTCAACGAACTCATATCTTCCGGAGAGCTGCGCATCGTCGCTGCAGTCCACCCGCGGCTGCTGGGCCTGACCGCCGTCGCGCATGTCTCCATCCAGCTCAACGGCTCCGCCCAGCCGGCTCTGAACAAACTGAGCCAGCTGGACGGGGCCGTCTTCGCTTCCCTGACCACCGGCAGGTACGGCATCATCGCGGAGCTGCGCCTGCCGACAGTGGAGCGGCTCTACGAGGATGTGGAGGCCATCCGCCTCTCCGAGGGCGTGGCCGCTGTGGATGTCCTGATGTACAAAGAGGTGGTCCGCAGCCTCTTCCTCGGTAAGGAGCCGCCCGATCCGGGGCTGGAGCTGGACCATACGGACCTGCTGATCCTGGGCGAGCTTCAGCTGGATGGCCGGCTGGGCTTCGAGGCGCTCGGGGAACGCATCGGACTCTCGGCCAGTGCCGCCAGGAACCGGGTCATGCGCCTGCTGGACGCGCGCGTTATGCAGATCGGCCCCATCCGCAGCCGCTCCGGCTCCTCCCGTGCCATGGCCTTTGGATTCGGCATCTCGACGTCTGCGGGAACCGAGGAAGCCATCGCATTCTTCTCCGCCACCCCCGGCGTGGAGTTCATCGCCAGCTGCTTCGGACGGTATGACCTGGTGGCCACCGCTGGCGTGAGCTCCCTGGATGAGATGTATGAAATCTTGGACAAGGTGCGTGCCATGGCGTCCGTGGCCAGCGTCGAGTCCTGGCTGCACCTGAGGATCGTCCAGGAGCGCTATGCCAAGCCCCTGGACAAGATGCTGGCAGCGCGAACCCACGCCGACGGCGTGCTAACTGCCTAGCGCGTACGCGGACGACGGCGGGACCTCCCGCCGTCGTCCGCGTGGCTTTTTCTCACTGACCAGAGGTCAGTGCCTGCGAGATGATGACCGTCATCAGGGCAACGGCCGTGAGCGTTACCGCCCATGTTTCCAGGCGCAACCGCAGGCCGGTCCGTTTCCGGTTCAGCTCGCGCCTGCGCCGTGGCCCGCTACGCGTTGATCTCCACTTGCACATAGTCCTCCCTGTGGAACATCCGCCGTTCGCGCCAGCCGTCCAGGACAACCCAGATGATGGAACCGTCGGGCGTACTGCCGTCCACGACTCCGGAGCCGATGGGGCGCCCGTCCTGTGAGAGCCGCACTGGCTGCCCGGTGGGCAAGGCGTTCCATGACACCCGGCGCCAAGGTGCTCCCTTTGTCGGTTTCATGAGCACTACCGCAAGATGACGGTGCGGTTGCCAAGCAGCAGGATCCTGCCTTCACAATGCCAGCGGACGGCGTTGCGGAGGGCCACGCATTCGGCGTCCCGGCCCACTGCCACCAGGTCGTCGGCGGTGTACGTGTGGTCCACGTCGATAACCTGCTGCGCAATGATCGGGCCCTCATCGAGTTCGGCGTTGACGTAGTGCGCCGTGGCGCCCACGGTTTTGACGCCGCGGTCATAGGCCTGGTGGTAGGGCTTCGCACCCTTGAAGCTGGGCAGGAACGAGTGGTGGATGTTGATGGTGCGCCCCGCGAGCCTGGCCGAGAGTTCGTCACTGAGCACCTGCATGTAGCGGGCCAGGACCACGAGTTCCACGTCCAAGGCGTCCACGATTTCCAGGAGCCTTGCCTCGGCCTCGGGCTTGGTGTCCTTCGAGACCGGCAGGTGGAAGAACGGGATGCCGTGCCACTGGACCAGGCCCTCCTGTTCGCGGTGGTTGGACACCACCGCGACGATCTCCACGGGGATGTCGCCGGTGCGCGCCCGGAACAACAGGTCGTTGAGGCAGTGGCCCATTTTGGACACCATCACCAGCACCCGGCGCTTGCGGCCGTGCGGCTCCAACTGCCAGCTCATCTGCCACTCCTCCGCCACAGGCGTGAAGTCCCGGCGCAGGCCCTCAGTGCTGGACTCCTGCGCCGACGAGAAGTGGACGCGCATGAAGAAATGCCCTTGCCCCTTGTCCCCGTACTGCTTGATGTCCCGGATGTCGCAGCCGTGGTCGAACAGGAATGCTGAGATCGCCCGGACGATACCCGGCGACTCGGCACAGTCGACGGTCAGAACATGCTCAACCAGGCCGGGAGTGTCCTCTGGCATGCGCTCCGGGCTGTTCAGGGTCTGCGCGGTGCTCATTTCTGCACCTTTTCGAACTCCCGGGCGTTGGAAGATTCATCTTCCCGGGCGAGGTCGGCCTGGAACGCCGCATAGCGGGCCAGGTGAGCGGGCCGCCGGCGCAGCACCAACCAGGCGGCTCCGAGCAGGATGAACCAGACCGGCGTCACCAAGAGCGCCAGCAGCGTATCCGGCTGCGTGGTCAGCGCCCACAGGACGAAGGCGAAGAACGCGAAGACCACCCAGACCATGGGAATGCCGCCGGGCATCCGGTACTTGGACGACTCGTGCAGCTGCGGCCGGCGCCTGCGGAAGGCCAGGTAGCTGGCCAGGATGATGGACCACACGAACACGAAGCAGACGGCGGACACGGTGGTCACCATGTCGAAGGCCTTGCCGATGTCCTGGCCCGCGTACATCAGCACCACGCCGGAGAGCAGCAGGACGCAGGACAGGAACAGGGCGTTCTGCGGGACCTTGCGGCGGGACAGGCTACTGAAGACCGACGGCGCGTCACCCTCCTGGGCCAGCCCGTACACCATGCGTGAGGTGGAGTAGATGCCGGAGTTGGCCGAGGACATGGCCGAGCTGAGTACTACCAGGTTCACCACGGTGGCGGCGGCGCCCAGGCCCGCCAGGGAGAACATTGCGATGAACGGGCTGTGGCCGGCCTGGAACTGGGTCCAGGGGGTCACGGACATCAGGATGATGAGGGCGCCCACGTAGAAGAGCAGCACGCGGATGGGGATGGAGTTGATGGCCTTGGGCAGGTTCTTCTCCGGGTCCTTGGCCTCCGCGGCCGTGGTGCCCACCAGTTCAATGCCGACAAAGGCGAACACGGCGATCTGGAAGCCGGCCACAAATCCCATGAACTCATTCGGGAAGAAACCGCCGTGGCTCCACAGGTTGGTGAAGGTGGCAGGGCCGGCGTCGGACTGGAACCCGGTGAAGATCATGAACATGCCCACCACAATCAGTGCCGCGATGGCGATGATCTTGATCAGCGCAAACCAGAACTCCGTCTCGCCGAAGGCCTTCACGGTGGTGAGGTTCAGGAGCAGGAGGATGGCCACGGTGGCCAGGCCTGGGATCCACAGCGGCAGCCCCGGCCAGAGTTCCTTGGAGTAGCCGGCAATGGCGATGACGTCCGCGATTCCCGTGATCACCCAGCAGAACCAGTAGGTCCAGCCGGTGAAGAAACCAGCCCAGGGACCCAGGAGGTCCGCGGCGAAGTCGCTGAAGGATTTGTAGTTGAGGTTGCTCAGCAGCAGTTCGCCCATGGCCCGCATGACGAAGAACAGCATGAAGCCGATGATCATGTAGACGAAGATGACGGAGGGCCCTGCCGCGGAGATGGTTTTGCCCGAACCCATGAACAGGCCGGTGCCGATTGCGCCGCCAATGGCGATCAGCTGGATGTGCCGGTTGCTGAGCTGCCGCTCAAGATGCGGCTCCTGGTGGGAAGTCAGGGATTTAGTTGTCACGTGCTGCTCCTCGAATCGATGCTGGCTGGAGTGCTGCGGAAGTGGGCGCCTGATCCGGTTCGCCGGGAACCGAATCAAGGCTGTTGAAGCTGTAGAGGTGGATGCCCGCGATGGTGGCGGGCTGGCTTTCCAGCCCGGACACCAGGCTTTGCGGTGAGTAGCGGTCCCCGCTGAGGAGTTTGCGGGCCAGCGGACCCTTCCGGCTCAGGAATTTCAGGGAACTTCCGACGCCGATCTGGGTGGCCAGCGAGACCAGTTTGGTCCGCGGGACGGCCCCCGCCACCCCGGCCCAGACGGGCAGCCGGACGCCCTCGCGGCGCAGGAGCGCCGTGTAATCAAGGATTTTCGATGCCGAGAAGCACATCTGCGTCACCACGTGCGTGGCCACGTGCTGCTTGGCCAGCAGGGCGTCCAGTATTTCCACGGGGTTGACGGAGGGGTGGCCCTCCGGGTAGCCCGCGACGCCAGCCCGCATGGCGCCGCCGGAGTATTGTGCGATGTCGTCCAGGAGCGGAAGGGCGTGTTCGTAGGGACCGGCCGGCTGCTTCCGGTCTCCGCCGATCACGAACACCTCGCCGATGCCGGCCACGTCGCAGTCGCGGAGGATTCCGGTGAGATCGGCACGGCTGTGCAGGCTCCGCGCCGCGAGATGCGGGACCACCGTGTATCCGAGCATGCTCAGCTGCACGGCGGCGCGCATGGTCCGCTCGATGCCGTGTTGCGGCAGGCACGTCACGGTGAGCGGCGTGGTCAAGGGCACCTGGGCGGTGACCCGCTCAACGATTCCCTCTGAAGGGATGATTTCAATTCTGATGGGGAACATCATTGGTCCTCTCTGAGCATCAGGTTTTGGGCATCAGGGTTTGGGTCTGGTCAGGCAGTGGCCGCGAGCAGTGAGCTGGCTTCCTGGCGGGTGCTGCCGGAGCTTTCGATGTGGGCGAGCTCGGCCGGGATTTCCCAGCCCTTCTTGCGCATCGCGGTAGCCCAGAGCCGCCCTGCCCGGTAGGAGGAGCGGACCAGCGGCCCGGACATGACGCCGAGGAAGCCGATCTCGTCCGCTTCCTGCTGCAGGTCCACGAACTCCTGCGGCTTGACCCAGCGGTCCACCGGAAGGTGCCGCTCACTCGGGCGCAGGTACTGGGTGATCGTGACCAGGTCGCAGCCGGCCTCGTGCAGGTCCCGCAGCGCCTCGGAAATCTCCTCGCGGGTTTCGCCCATGCCCAGGATCAGGTTGGACTTGGTCACCATGCCGAGCTTGCGGCCCTGCGTGATCACGTCCAGGGAGCGGTCGTAGCGGAACGCGGGCCGGATCCGCTTGAAGATCCGCGGCACGGTTTCGACGTTGTGGGCGAAGACCTCGGGTTTGGAATCGCAGATCGCCTCGATGTGTTCCGGCTTGCCGGAGAAGTCCGGGATCAAAAGCTCGACGCCGGTGCCCGGGTTGAGCTCGTGGATCTTGCGGACCGTTTCGGCGTAGAGCCAGACGCCCTCGTCGGCGAGGTCGTCCCGGGCCACACCGGTCACGGTGGCGTAGCGCAGCTGCATCGCCTGGACGGAGCGGGCCACCTTGGTGGGCTCGAACATGTCCACCGGGGAAGGCTTGCCGGTGTCGATCTGGCAGAAATCGCAGCGCCGGGTGCATTCGGAGCCGCCGATCAGGAAGGTCGCTTCCTTGTCCTCCCAGCATTCGAAGATGTTGGGGCAGCCGGCCTCTTCACAGACGGTGTGGAGGCCTTCCTTTTTGACCAGGTTCTTGAGCTGCACGAACTCGGGGCCCATCTGGACCTTGGCCTTGATCCACTCCGGCTTACGCTCCACCGGGACTGCCGAGTTGCGCTGTTCAACCCGCAGCAGTTTGCGGCCTTCTGGTGCCAGTGTCATTGTTTTCTTTCCTTCAGCATTCGACGACGTTGACGGCGAGGCCGCCCATGGCCGTTTCCTTGTATTTGGAGCTCATGTCCTTGCCGGTCTCACGCATGGTCACGATGACCTCGTCCAGCGACACCCGGTGCGACCCGTCACCCCAGAGCGCCATCTTGGCGGCGTTGATCGCCTTCGCGGCGGCGATCGCGTTGCGTTCGATGCAGGGGATCTGGACGAGCCCGCCGATGGGGTCGCAGGTCAGTCCCAGGTTGTGCTCCATCGCGATCTCCGCGGCGTTCTCCACCTGCGCCGGCGTCCCGCCCATCACCTCGGCCAGGCCGGCGGCGGCCATCGACGACGCCGATCCCACCTCGCCCTGGCAGCCCACCTCCGCCCCGGAAATCGAAGCCTGCTCCTTATAGAGCACCCCGACGGCGGCGGCGGTGAGCAGGAACTTCACCACGACGTCGTCGCGGTCCTGCTGCGTGGCCTTGTCCATGCCCGGGGCGAAGTGCAGGGCGTAGTAGAGCACCGCCGGGATGATGCCGGCCGCGCCGTTCGTGGGCGCGGTGACCACCCGGCCGCCGGAAGCGTTTTCCTCGTTGACGGCGAGGGCGATCAGGTTGACCCATTCCTGCCAGTACTTCGGGTCCCGGTCCTTGTCCTCCTTCAGCAGGCGGTCATGCCAGTCGGGAGCCCGACGGCGGACCTTCAGCCCGCCGGGCAGCAGGCCAACGCGTCCGAGGCTGACCTGGACACAGCCCTCCATCACGGAGTAGATGTGCAGCAGGCCCTCGCGGATCTCCTCCTCCGAGCGGGAGGCACGCTCGTTGATGAACATGACCTCGCCGATCGAGAGGCCCCTGGACTGGCAGTGTTCCAGCAGCTCCGCAGCGGTGCGGAACGGCAGCGGTAGCTCTTTCTTGGACTCGTCGAGTTCCTTGAGCGCGGCGTCCTCCTCGCCCTCACTCACGATGAAGCCACCGCCGACCGAAAAGAAGGTGGCACTGTGCAGGACTTCGCCGTCGGCGCCGGACACCGTGAACGTCATGCCGTTGGTGTGCCGCGGCAGGATGGTCAGCGGGCGCAGCACCATGTCCTTGACCCCGTAGGGCAACGGAACGGATCCGGCCAGCTGCAGCGTTCCGGTTTCGGCGATCGCGGCCAGCCGTTCCTCCACGTCCTCGGGCAGGATCAGCTCCGGGTGGAAGCCCTCCAGGCCCAGCAGGATCGCGGTCATGGTGCCGTGGCCGTGCCCGGTGGCGGCGAGGGAGCCGTAGAGGTCCACCCGCAGCGACGCAGCGTCCGCCAGCTTGCCAAGGGATTTGAGCTCCTCGGCAAACACGGCTGCGGCCCGCATGGGGCCCACCGTGTGTGAACTGGACGGTCCTATGCCGATGGAAAAAAGGTCAAAGACTCCAACAGCCATGATGTGTACCTTCCGCGGAAAGAAAAGAGAATGATGGGCAACGGCTTTGCAGCGGGGCTGAGCCGCACCGGTCCCGGCCTCCAATGCCCGGTACCGGTGCGGTAAAGCGCCCCCTCCGCGCTAGGAGAGGTTTGCAACCGAAGGGTAGAGCGGGTGGGCGGCGGCGAGGGCCTCCACCCGGGAGCGCAGCGCCGACAGGTCCGCGCCGGCGTCGGCGATCAGGGCCTCGGCGATGATCTCCGCGACCTCGGCAAAGGCCGCTTCGCCGAAACCGCGGGTGGCCAGCGCCGGCGTACCGATGCGCAGCCCCGAGGTGACCATCGGCGGGCGCGGATCGAACGGCACGGCGTTGCGGTTGACGGTGATGTCAATGGCCGCGAGCCGGTCCTCGGCCTGCTGGCCATCCAGTTCACAGTGGCGCAGGTCCACCAGGACCAGGTGCACGTCGGTGCCGCCGGAGATCACGGATATCCCCTTCGCCGTGACGTCGGGCTGGATGAGCCGTTCGGCCAGGATCCGGGCGCCGGCCAGGACGCGTTCCTGGCGTTCCTTGAATTCCGGCGACGCGGCGATCTTGAAGGCCACGGCCTTCCCGGCGATGACGTGCTCCAGCGGGCCGCCCTGCTGGCCGGGGAACACGGCCGAGTTGATCTTCTTGGCGATGTCGGCGTCGTTGGTCAGGATGATCCCGCCGCGCGGACCGGCGAGGGTCTTGTGCGTCGTGGAGGTGGCCACGTGCGCGTGCGGCACCGGTGAGGGGTGCAGCCCGGCGGCGACCAGCCCGGCGAAGTGCGCCATGTCCACCATCAGGTAGGCGCCTACGGAATCGGCGATCCGGCGGAACTCCGCGAAGTCCAGCTGCCGGGCGTACGCGGACCAGCCGGCCACGATCAGGGCCGGCTTGTGCTCCTGCGCGAGGCGCTCCACCTCGGCCATGTCGATCCGGTGGTCCTCTTCGCGGACCTGGTACGGGATCACGTTGTACAGCCGGCCGGAGAAGTTGATCTTCATGCCGTGCGTGAGGTGCCCGCCGTGCGCCAGGTTCAGGCCCATGATGGTGTCGCCCGGACGGATCAGGGCGTGCATCACGGAGGCGTTGGCCTGCGCGCCGGAGTGCGGCTGCACGTTCGCGTACCCGGCACCGAACAGGGCCTTGACCCGGTCGATCGCGAGCTGTTCGATCACGTCCACGTGCTCGCAGCCGCCGTAGTAGCGCTTGCCCGGGTAGCCCTCGGCGTACTTGTTGGTCAGCACAGAGCCCTGCGCCTGCATCACGGCCTTGGCGGTGTGGTTCTCCGAGGCGATCATCTCCAGGCCGTCCCGCTGGCGGGTCAGCTCATCGTCGATCTTCGCGGCGATCTCCGGGTCCAGCGCGGCCAGGTCCGCGTCCAGGGACGGGGCGACGACCTGCTCGAACGTCACCGTCGCGGTGCCGGCCGGGGCGCTCACAGTTCGCCGCCGTTGGTTGCTGCGTACTCTTCAGCGGACATCAGCGGACCTTCTTCGGTCACAGCGACCTTGAACAGCCAGCCGGCACCGTACGGGTCGCTGTTAATCAGCGCGGGGTCGCTCACGACGGCGGGATTGATTTCCACGACCTCGCCCGTCACCGGGGCATACAGGTCCGAGACGGACTTGGTGGACTCCACCTCGCCGCAGGTCTCCCCCGCGGTCACCGCCGAGCCCACCTCGGGCAGGTCCACGTACACAATGTCACCCAGGGCATCGGCGGCCACGGCCGAAATGCCGATCCCGACAGGGCCGGATCCGTCCGCAGCAACCCACTCGTGCTCTGCGGAGTACTTCAGTTCAGCAACAACCTTGCTCATATGTGTCCTTAATTTGGTTTGCGAAAGTGAGAGAGCGCTGGCTCAATCCCTGCAAGATGTGAGAGAGCGTTGGCTCAAACCCTGCAGGAAGTGAGAGAGCGTCTGGTGGGGGTTGGCTACTTTGCGCGCTTGTAGAACGGCAGTGCCACGACTTCGAACGGCTCTGCCTTGCCGCGCAGGTCGACGTCCAGGGCCGTGCCGGGCTCGGTGAACGCGACGTCGACATAGGCCATGGCAATGGGGTAGCCCAGGCTCGGGCTGGGCTGGCCGGAGGTGACTTCGCCGACAACGTTGCCGTCCTTGAGGACCGGGTAGTGGCCGCGGCCGGCGCGGCGGCCGAGGCCCTTGAGGCCCACCAGCTTGCGGCCCGTGGTGGCTCCTGCACCGGCTGCCTTGAGCTCGCTCAGGGCCGCCTTGCCGATGAAGTCCGATTCCTTGGCGAGCGAGACAACCGGGCCCAGGCCTGCCGCATAGGGGTTACCTTCCCGGGAGAGCTCGTTGCCGTACAGCGGCATGCCCGCCTCGAGGCGGAGCGAGTCGCGGCAGGCCAAGCCCGCGGGGATGAGGCCGTGGCCGGCGCCGGTTTCCAACAATGCCTGCCACAGGCCGGCTGCGTCCTCGTTGGGAATGTAGATCTCGAAGCCGTCCTCGCCGGTGTAGCCGGTGCGGGCCAGCAGGAGCTCCTCGACAGTGCCGTTGACGGTGATGCCTACCTCGACGGCGGCGTAGTACTTGAGCTCCGTGACCAGCGCGTGCTGCTCCGCCGGGACCAGCGTCAGCAGGATGGCCTCTGCGTTCGGTCCCTGGACGGCGATCAGCGACGTCTCGGCGGAAACGTCCTCCACCGTAACGTCGAATCCTCCCTCTTTGCCAGACCCGGCCCGTTCGGCCAGTGCTGCGGCGACCACCACGGCGTTGCCGGCGTTGGGGACCACCAGGTACTTCGCTGTTCCATCCGCAGCCGCGGGGAGGCGGTACGTGATCAGGTCATCGATGATGCCGCCGTCTTCCTGGCAGATCAGCGAGTACTTGGCCTTGCCCACGGCCAAGGCCGACAGTTTGCCGGCCAGTGCGTAGTCCAGAAAGGCGGCGGCGTCCGGGCCGGTGACCCAGACTTCGCCCATGTGGGAGAGATCGAACAGGCCCGCGGCGTTGCGCACAGCGTGGTGCTCGGACAGCTCGGAGTTGTACTTCAGGGGCATCTGCCAACCGCCGAAGTCCGTGAAGGAGGCGCCGGCCTTCTTGTGCTCTTCATAGAGTGCGGTGTAGTTCTCAGTCATCAGGGGATCCTTAGTTTTCAAACTCGGAGAGGGGCGGGCAGGAGCAGACCAGGTTGCGGTCGCCGGCGGCGCCGTCGATCCGGCCGACCGGCGGGAAGTACTTGTCCTGCCGGAGCGTGTGCACGGGGAAGGCGGCCTGCTCGCGCGGGTATTCGCGGCTCCAGTCGGAAGATACGACGGCGGCAGCCGTGTGCGGTGCGTTGCGCAGCGGCGAGTTCTCCACAGTGAACTCACCGGCGGAGACCTGGTCGATTTCCTGGCGGATGGTGATCATCGCCTCGATGAAGCGGTCGATCTCCGCGAGGTCTTCGGACTCGGTGGGCTCCACCATCAGGGTGCCGGCCACCGGGAATGACAGTGTGGGGGCGTGGAAGCCGAAGTCGATCAGGCGCTTGGCCACGTCCTCCGCGGTCACGCCCGTCTTGGCCGTGAGTTCGCGCAGGTCCAGGATGCATTCGTGGGCCACGAGTCCGCCTTCGCCGGTGTAGAGCACCGGGAAGTGCTCATCCAACCGCGACGCGACATAGTTCGCGGCCAGCAGCGCGGACTTGGTGGCCTCGGTCAGGCCCGTACCGCCCATGAGCTTCACGTACGCCCAGGAGATCGGCAGCACGCCGGCCGACCCGTAACGCGAAGCGGAGATGGCAACGCCCTTACCCGAGGCGGGGTTGTTCGCGTCCCCGGGCATGAACGGTGCCAGGTGCGCCTTGGCCGCGACCGGGCCGACGCCGGGTCCGCCGCCGCCGTGCGGGATGCAGAAGGTCTTGTGCAGGTTCAGGTGCGACACGTCGCCGCCGAACAGCCCCGGCTGCGCCAGCCCGACGAGGGCATTGAGGTTGGCGCCGTCAACGTAGACCTGGCCGCCGGCGGCGTGGATCGCGTCGCAGACCTCGCGGACGTCGGCGTCGTACACGCCATGCGTGGACGGGTAGGTGATCATGATGCAGGACAGGGCGTCCTTGTGGGCCTCGATCTTGGCGGTGAGGTCCGCGTGGTCGATCGTGCCGTCGGCGGCGGTGGCCACGACGACGACCTTCATGCCGGCCAGCACGGCCGAGGCCGCGTTGGTGCCGTGCGCGGAGGCCGGGATCAGGCAGACGTTGCGCTGCTGGTCCCCGCGGGAAAGGTGGTAGCCGCGGATCGCCAGCAGCCCGGCGAGCTCACCCTGCGACCCTGCGTTGGGCTGGATGGACACCTGGTCGTAGCCGGTGATCTCGGCAAGGTCAGCTTCGAGGCCGCCGATGAGTTCACGCCAGCCTTCGGTCTGGGAGTCCGGGGCGAAGGGGTGGATGGAGGCGAATTCCGGCCAGGAGATGGCCTCCATCTCGGCCGTCGCGTTCAGCTTCATGGTGCAGGACCCGAGCGGGATCATGGTGCGGTCCAGGGCGAGGTCCCGGTCCGAGAGCCGGCGGATGTAGCGCAGCAGCTGCGTCTCGGAACGGTGCGTGTTGAAGACCGGGTGCTGGAGGTAGTCGGAGGTGCGCAGCACCGTCCCGGGCAGCTCGAAACCCTTGGCCTCCACAACCGGACCGGCGCCAAAGGCGACGACGACCCCGGAGAGGACCTCCGCCGTCGTAGTCTCATCGACTGACACGCCAACGGTGTCCGCATCGATGAGGCGCAGGTTGATGCCACGGGCCTCGGCGGCGGTGATGACCTTGCGGGCTTTGCCGGGCACGCGGACCGTAACGGTGTCGAAGAAGGACTCGCTCACCAGTTCCCGGCCCGCGATCTTCAGCGTAGTGGCGAGGGCGCGGGCGTTGTTATGGACGGTCCCGGCGATGGCCTTCAGTCCCTCGGGGCCGTGGTAAACGGCGTAGAACGAGGAGACGATGGCCAGCAGTGCCTGCGCGGTGCAGATGTTGGACGTGGCCTTTTCGCGGCGGATGTGCTGCTCGCGGGTCTGGAGGGCCAGGCGGTAGGCGGGGACGCCGGCGTTGTCCTTGGAGACGCCGACAATGCGGCCGGGCAGCGTGCGTTCCATGCCGTTCCGGACCGCCATGTAGGCCGCGTGCGGGCCGCCGAAGAACAGCGGCACGCCCAGGCGCTGGGTGGAACCGACTGCGATGTCCGCACCCTGTTCGCCCGGAGGGGTGATCAGGGTGAGCGCAAGGAGGTCGGCTGCCACGGTGACCAGCGCCCCCCGGTCCTTGGCCTCTGCGATCACAGCGGTCTGGTCCCACACCCGGCCGGAAACACCCGGCTGCTGCAGCACCACACCGTTGATGTCGCCGTCGGGCAATCCCTTCGAGAGGTCCGCGACCTCCACCTCGAAGCCGAGGGCTTCGGCGCGGCCCAGCACGATGGCGATGGTCTGCGGCAGGCAGTCGGCATCGAGGACGGTCTTGCCGTGCCGGGCCGCTGCGGACTTATTTGCCCTGCGCATCAGGAGCACGGCCTCGGCGACGGCCGTGGCCTCGTCGAGGAGGGACGCGTTGGCTACCGGGAGCGCGGTGAGGTCCTGGACCATGGTCTGGAAGTTCAGCAGCGCCTCCAGCCGGCCCTGGGAGATTTCCGGCTGGTAGGGGGTGTACGCGGTGTACCAGGCGGGGGCTTCGAGGATGTTGCGGCGGATCACCGGCGGGGTGACGGTGTCGTAGTAGCCCTGGCCGATCATCTGGACCGCGGTCTTGTTCTTCGCGGCCAGCTTGCGCAGCTCGGCCAGCACCTCAACTTCGCTGAGGGCGCTGTCCAGGCTGAGCGGCTTTTCCTGCCGGATGGAATCGGGCACCGCATTGTCGACGAGGCCGTCAAGGCTGTCGTAGCCGATGGCCTTGAGCATGGTGTCGATGTCTGCTTGGCGGCGCGCGCCGATGTGGCGGTCTGCGAACGTGGACGGGGACGATTGAACCGTCATTGAGGAACTCCATAATTCAGGTGGCGCCAAAGCGCCACGATGATTCGGGTTCCTCCCCGCTCTGTATTGGACCTGAGAGTTTCCGTTTTGCCCTGCTGTTAGCAGCGCGCCACTTGCACCGTCGGTGAGCCCGGTTTCCCGGACTGCTTTCCAGAGTTGCCTTGCCGCGGCGGTACGTGGGCCTGAGAGTTTCCTGGGGAGGATTTGCTCCTACGGCGCCTGCTGAACGTACCGGCAGGACTCTCCCGCCGCAGATCATAAGCCGTGCCACTGGTGGGTGACACGGCTCACACCTTACCCGTTGCGCGGGCGGGATGCAAAATTGAGTCCACCGGGGTTCACCAGGATGCCCCAGAACGCTTAGGCCTGCGCGAGACGATAGTTTTGGAGGATGACGGCTAGCTACAGGTACGACGTGGAGGTCCTGCATCTGCTCGTGTCGCCGGCGCACGCCTACTTCGGGCGCGCACGCCAGGGCGCAGCCGACGTCCCCACCGCAGATGCCGAGCACGCGGAGCTCGTGGCCGGCAAGGGCATCGTCGGTGATCGGTTCTTCGGCAAGGCCGCGCACATGGATGCCGCAGTCACCGTGTTCGCGATCGAGGCTCTCGAAGCCATCGCCGCGGAGCTGGGAACGGCACCCCTTGACCCGCTCCTGACCCGTCGCAACGTGGTCCTCAGAGGGGCCCAGCTGGCGCCGCTGCTCGGACACGACTTCGCGCTGGAATCCCGCGGGGACCTGGTGCGGCTCAAGGCCGGGCGGCCCGCCCATCCTTGTGCCTGGATGGATGAGATGCTCGCCCCGGGTGCGCACAAAGCCATGCGCGGGCGGGGCGGCGTGCGGTGCCAGGTGCTTTCCGGCGGCGTCCTGCACCGCGGGCCGGCAGTGCTGAACAGCCCAGTGCCGCTCGACCCCGAACGTGCAGGCGACGCGACCCGGTTGCGCCCGTCGCGGTTGCCCTAGCCGGACGCGGCGCCTCGCAGATCAGACGTGCTTATCGACGAGGACCGGGTTGCCGTCCGGGTCCACGACGATAGAGCTTCCCGGCCCCGTCGTTCCCTCGTCTGCCTCGGACACGAACTCCGTACCCTGGAACGCCGCGTCGTTGGCCGCCTCCATGCCGCTCTCGATTGCCCGTCAAAATCCAGCACCTCGGCGCCTTTGTCCGCCCGGCCCCCGGCGGGCGCGTTCGCCGTGCCGGCAGGCAGGGGCGGCTCGAGAGCCACCCTCTTAAGGGGCATACATCGGAACCATGACGATCACGGTCCTGGCCAACCACAAGTCTCGCTCTACGTTGGCCTCAGAGACGGTGAGGATTGCGGCTCCAAGGCTGCGATTCCGCGGTCTGGCGATTCCAACTTAATCCGGGCGCCCGTGTGCTCAATCCGGCGCCAATCCTTTTGTGCCAAAGCAGGCCCTATTGACGCGCAGCTCGCTGCGTGACACGATGTGGACAGCTGTGATACCGGTATCACCACGTACCAGTACCGGCTCTCCAACGACGAAAGGACCACTCGTGCTGGGCTTTAATGAAGAGAAATTCCTACTCCAGACCCGCAGCGCTCTGGCGCTGCAAGGACAGATCGAACAGCTTGTGGACTCGCTGCAGGAGCGGGACTTCGAGAATGTCTTCCTGATCGGTGCCGGTGGTACCTACGCCGCCATGCTCCCCTACGAGCATTTCATCCGCTCGCGTTCCACCCTGCCCGTTCGAGCTTCTATCGGCAAAGAGCTTATGCTGACCGAAGATCCCACCTTCGGGCCGGGCAGCGTCGCCGTTTTCGCGTCCGTTTCCGGAACCACCGAAGACGTCATCGAATCCATCGATTTTGCCAAGGCCAAAGGTGCCTACACGGTGGGGTTCACGGGGTTCGGTGACAGCCCGTTTGCCAAGGCGCTGGACGTGGCCTTGGTCACCGAACCGAAGACCTGGCCGTTCGACATTCCGTTGCTGCTCCTGACTACGCGCCTGCTCGCCGCGCGCGGTGAGTTTGAAGGCTATGAGGAGTTTGCGGCGGAGTTGCAGACCATCCCCGAAACCCTCGTTGGCGTCGCCCGCCAAGCCGAGCCCGCAGCGGAAGCTTTCGCCGAGAAAAACAAGGACGCAGACTACCATTTCCTCGTCGGCGCCGGGAACCTTTGGGGCTTCACATACCTGTACTCCATGTGCATTCTCGAAGAAATGCAGTGGCTCCGGACTACGCGCGTCCACGGTGCCGAATTTTTCCATGGATCCCTGGAACTCATCGAGGAAGATACGAGCCTTATGCTTTTCCTCGGCGAGGACGAAAGCCGGCCGCTCATGGAACGGGTGGCGAAGTTCGCAGAGAACTACAACAAAAACACCACCCTCCTGGATACAAAGGACTACGAACTGCCGGGCATCAGCCCCCGGTTCCGCGGCCTGTTGGCACCTTTGGTCATGGACACCGTGGTTGACCGGATCAGCAAGCACCTCGAACGGGTCCGCAATCACTCCCTTGACCTGCGCCGCTACTACCGCGTCGTTGAATACTGAGGCCAGACCGTTCGCCGCACCCCGCCGCCGGGGCATGGCACCGAGCACTGCGGGCCCGGCCGGCCCGGGCCCGCAGCGTCGAGACAGGAAGAGCATGAAAGTAATCGGCTTCGGGGACAACATTGTGGACCGCTTTCTTGACCGCAGGGTTATTTACCCAGGGGGGAACTGCGTTAACTTCGCAGTTCTGGCGCGCCGCCTGGGCGTGGACTCCGCCTACCTCGGCGTTTTCGGCAGCGACGTGCATGGGGACTTTGTCCGCTCTGCACTACAGGAGGAGGGAGTGGATATCAGCCGCTGCGTCATCCGGGAAGGCCCCAACGGTGTGAGCGAGATCAAGGTTGTCGACGGCGACCGGATATTTCTAGGCTGGAACGACGGAGGCGTCACCATAAGCCAGCCCTTCACGCTGGAACCGGAGCACCTCGCCTACCTGGCCACGGCGGATCTCGTGCATTCGAGCGTCTATTCGGCGTCAGAACCGCAGCTTCCGGCCGTGCGGACTGCCGGCACGCTGGTCAGCTTTGACTACTCTTCCGAACCGGAACGGCGAACAGACCAGTATCTTCGACGGACAGCCCCATTCATCGATCTGGCACTGCTTTCGCTGGGGGGTCATAACCTGCACTCCGCGGAACATGAGCTGCGGCGGGTCGTTGCCGCAGGTGCCTCCCTGGCGGTCGGTACCAAGGGAGCAGACGGGGCCGTGTTGTTCGACGGAAACGACTTCCTTACCCAAAAGGCCGCTCCGACGGACGCCCTGCGGTTCGCGGACACCATGGGCTGCGGTGATGCCTTCTTGACCGGGCTGGTGGTAAGCCTCCTCAAAGCCGGCTGGACGAGGCACTCCCGGCCATCCCCCGACAGCCTTCGGGAGGCTCTGGCCTTTGCAGCCGGCACTGCTGCGGAGCAGTGTTATGTGGAGGGCGCCTTCGGATACGGACGACCCGTCGCTGCACCAACTAGGATCTGATGCAGGAACAAACAACTGCGCCGGGACGCCATTGCGGATCCCGTGACATAGAAGGGAAGCTGGATGTCGTCGGACCATCAGCACCATGACGCTGCTCCGACCATCACAGACGTTGCCGCCGCTGCAGGCGTAGGCAGGGCGACGGTCGCCCGTACCCTTGGAAATTACGGCTCGGTTAGTGATGCGACCCGCGCCAAGGTGATGCTCGCCGCAGAGCGATTGGGCTATAAACCCAACACCTTGGCGCGGAGCATGACGACGGGCGTCACCAAGACGCTCGGAATCGTGCTGGCAGACGTCGCCAACCCGTTCTTCTCCGGCGTCCTCAAAGGCATTTCGGAAACTGCAAAGCTGGCCGGCTACGATGCCATCATCCTGAGCACGGACGAGAAACTGGAGCTGGAGCGGGACGCTATCGGCGTACTGCTCGCCAAACAGGTTGACGGCCTGGTGGTGGCTTCGGCCGCGGGTCGGAATGACGATGTCTCGCACCTAACCAACGCCATGGAGCGCGGTATTCCCGTAGTCCTGATTGACCGCTTGGTGGATAGCCTCGATACCGATTCGGTCGTGATCGACAACCGTGAGGCGGCCCGAGCCGCCGTCGCCTCCCTTATCCAGAACGGCCACCGGAGAATTGCCTTTGCCTGGGGCCCGGTGACCCTCAGTCCGGCAACCGATCTCGAGCAGATGCACCACATCCTCGACGAGGCCCTGTGGAGCGACGGCGAACGCCTGCGTGGCTACCTCGACGCCCTGGAAGAAGCCGGGATACCTTTCGATACCGCCCTGGTGACCCACGTCCTGAAAAACGAAGGACAAGCTACCCGGGCTGTCAGCGGCATGCTGGCACTCGCGGATCCGCCAACCGCAATCTTTACTACCGAGACTGAGGCCACCGTGGGAGCGCTTCATGCACTCCGGGCGCGCAATCTGCGGCTGCTGAAAGACGTATCGCTGATCGGCTTTGATGACAGTCCTTGGGCCGCCGTGATGGAGCCGCCGCTGACCATGATCCGGCAGCCGGTGCGGGAGCTGGGCGCCGTAGCGGCCCAACAGCTCGTAGCCCGCATCAACGGGGATGCCTCCCCGCCAGAGGCGCATGTCCTGCCCTCCAGCCTGATCGTGCGCTCGTCGGACGGGCCAGTGCCGGCTGTACTCGGCAAGTAGAAAATCACCCGCATTTCCCGCTGGGGCCTCTTCCCCAACGGCCCAAACCATGATTCACTGTGGTACCGGTATCACCAGTTCCAATATTCCAGTAATGGAGGCTGGCGCCTTATCCAATGGAGGGTAGGGATGCCGCTCCAAATCGTGAAGCCTCGGCTGATCGGCCACCGAGCGAAAGTAGAAATATGATGCGCAAAAGCACGCACTTGATTACGGCAATGGTCGCGGGCGCAGCCCTCGCCCTGACAGGCTGCGCGGACGGCGGAAGCCAGGCCGCCGCACCCCTTGACCTCTCCAAAGAACCTGCATACTCCGGCAAGCTCAGCATCCTGACTAAATTTGGTGGCGACCCGCTCGAGCCATACTTTGAAGATCTGGCCGCCGAGTATCAGAAGATGCACCCGGATGTTTCCTTCGAGCTTATTCAGGAGACGGACCAGAGCATCAAGGACAAGACAAAAACGCTCACCGCCTCCCAGGCCCTGCCGGATGTTTACTTCACCTGGGCGGGTAACTGGGCGAACAACTTCATCGACGGCGGGCTTGCTGCCGACCTCACCCCCGCCATTGCGCCCGGTACCGAGTGGGGGGACAAATTCGGGGAATCGGCATTGAAAGCCTTCGAAAAGGACGGCAAGTACTTTGCCGTCCCGCTGTACAACAACGGCAAGTTCATGGGATACAACCAAAGGATCTTCAAGGAACTGGGACTCACGCCGCCGTCGAGCTTCGAGGAGCTGGTTTCCTCCTGCTCGGTCCTCAAGGGCGCCGGATATGAGCCCATTTCTTTCGGAAACAAAGACGGTTGGCCGGCGCTGCATTACCTGCAGCAGCTGTTCGCCTACGAAGTACCGGCCGAGGTGCTGAACGCGGACTTCGACCCGGCGTCCGCAAAGCTGGACGACAAGGGCTACCTTCAGGCCATGGAGCAGTTCAACACCCTGGTCAACGAATGCACGGGCAGCGGCAAGGATTCCAACGGAGTGCTGTACACGACTGCGCAACAGGCCTTGGCCGAGGGCAAGGCCGGAATGTACTACCAGGAGGTCCTCGAATTCGACACCACGGCATCTGACGAATCCCTCCTGAAAAAGGACGGCCTAGGGATCTTCAAGCTGCCCGCCGCGGTCGACGCAAAGGGTGACACCAACGCCATTGAAGGATCTCCCGAGGGTTACATCATCAATGCCAAGTCCAAAAACGCCGCCCTCGCTGCAGACTTCATGAAGTTCGCGACGAGCACCCAGAACGCCGCGAAACTCTCAGCCCCGCCATACGGCCAGCCCAGTTCGGTCAAGGGCGCGGTCTCGGAAGAAAACTCCACAGCACCGGTAGTGGAGGGCATCAAAAAGGTGAATGAGGCCTCGGACGCCATCATCTGGCTCGACTCGGTTACGGTCCCCGCCGTCGCTGATGCCTGGCTGGCCGGCGGAGAAGCCCTGATCGCCGGAACGCAAAGCCCCGAACAGGTGCTGGCTTCGGTTCGGTCCGCTTCCAGCGCGGCCAAGTAGCGGGCAGTGCCATGACAGTTTCCAATACTGCCTGGAAGCCAGCGGCACCGCCGTCGCTGACACCACCGCCCGCGCTCCGCGCGGACCGGCCGGCGAAAAGGGGCACCTACCAGCGTTGGCGGAACCTGGTCTGGGTGTTGCCCGCCGTCCTGCTCTTGGGCGTCTTCGCTTACCTGCCACTCGTGCAGAACCTCGGGTTCAGCATGCTCAAGTGGGACATCTACAGCGGACGTCAGACTTTTGTGGGCGCGGACAACTACATCAAAATGTTCAATGACCCCATTTTTTGGAAATCGTTGCTCAACAACACCCTCTATGCCGGCATCTCGATCGTTTTCCAGGTCTTCGGGGCACTCATCCTGGCGGCCATGATCGAAGGGCTGCGCAGTGAACGGTGGCGCGGGATCCTCCGGGCAGTGTACTTTGTGCCATCCGCGATATCGCTCACGGTCGCCGGCCTGCTGTTCTACTTCATCTACGAGCCGCGGATGGGCATCCTGAACGCTGCACTCGAGTTCCTGGGCCTGGGCAGCTTCACCCAGGCCTGGCTCGGGCAGGAAAATACCGCAATCTTCGGCATTATCGCCATGAGCCAGTGGCAGGGTTTTGGCTACTGCACGTTGTTGTTCGCCGTCGCGTTGCAGCGGATCCCCACGGAGCTGTATGAAGCAGCCTCCATCGACGGGGTCGGTCCTTTCCGGCGTTTCTTTTCCATCTCCCTGCCGCTGGTCCGCGAGATGAGCAGCCTGATGATGATCGTGACGGTGTCCGGGGCTTTCCAGGTGTTCAACGAAGTCATGGTGATGACAACCGGCGGTCCGAACAATTCCAGCCAGGTCCTGGGCACCTGGCTGTACCGCAGTGGCTTTGTTCGCAACGACTTCGGCTACGCGGCCGCCATTGCCACCGCCGTTTTTGTCATCACGCTGGTGCTCGCGGTGCTGCAGCTCCGGTTGTCCAAGCGCAGGAGGATCGAATGGTAACCCGCACGTCCGTACTCGTCATTCTTGGCCGGGTTTTTGTCCGGGCCTTCCTGTTGGCCCTCGCGGTGGTGGTCATCTACCCGCTGCTGTGGATGCTGCTGAACGGAGTGAAGTCCAACGCCGAGCTGTTCGCCAATCCCTTCGCCCTCCCGGTCGCCTGGCGATGGGAAAACTATGCGACGGCCTGGAACCGCGGCGTAGGCGACTACCTCACCACCAGCGTCCTCGTCACAGTGGCCTCCACTGTGACCACGGTGTTCGTAAGTGCCTGGGCGGCTTACGGACTGACGAAGGTCAGCATTCCTTTCAGCCGCACCGTGCTGATCCTCATCTTGGCCGGACTGATGCTGGCGCCGACTGTCGCCCTCATTCCATTGGTGAAAATGTTCCAGGCGATGGGCCTACACAACAGCTTTTGGGCCCTGCTGATCCTCTACACGGCCTTCCGCGTCCCATTCACCACATTCCTGATCCGGGCCTACATGATGGATCTTCCCGCCGAAGTCGACGAGGCAGCCGCTGTGGATGGAGCGTCAAAGTCCCGGGCCTTTTGGCAGATCATTTTGCCTATGTGCCGTCCGATCATCGTCTCGACGGTCCTGCTGAACATACTGTTCACCTGGAACGAGTACCTTTTCGCGATGATCTTCACCAGCGGCGGAGCCCTGCAGACCCTGCCGGTGGGGCTCACCAATCTGATGTCCAAACACGGCACGGATTATCCTGTGGTTTTCGCCGGCATGGCGATCGCCGCCCTTCCGGTCATCGTGCTCTTCTTCGCCGGCCAGCGGTACTTCATCCGCGGCCTGGCCGACGGCGTCGGAAAGTAGCCGTGTACGCCGTCACTGCGGATCAGGCCTGCGGCTCAAACTTCGCCTATCAGCACCACACCCTGAAGCGCTGCCTCGACGACATGGTGGATCTGGGCAGGACCAAGATTGAGCTGTGGGGCATCGCACCCCACCTGCACATTCCCGAGACCGACGCGGCACGGCTACAGCAGGTGAAGAAGCTGTTGCAGGAGCGGGAGCTGACCTTGGCTTGCCTCACCCCGGAGCAGGTGGCGTACCCGGTCAACGTTGCCTCCGGGGCCGACTGGCTGCGGGAGCAAAGCGTGCGGCTTTTCCTGCGGGCAGCGGAAATCTGCAGCGAGCTGGAATCGCCGCTCTTGTTCCTCACTGCCGGGCGCGGCTACGAGGATGAACCGGCGGGGCCGGCCTGGGAAAGGTCCGTCCAGGGGTTGCAGGCCATCACCGCCCGGGCCGCGGAGCTGGGGGTGGTGTGCGTGTTGGAACCGCTCCAAAGGGTGGAATCCAATCTGGTCACGGACGTTTCCTCGCTCGAACGCATGATTCACGACGTCGGATCTCCGAATCTGGGAGTAGTGATAGACACCGTGGCCATGGCGGTAGCCGGGGACAACATCAGCGATTACGGACGGGCGTTTGGTGACAGGGTCCGGCACGTGCATCTGGTAGATGGCGCTCCCAGTGGCCATCTGGCATGGGGAGACGGGACGCTGGACCTTAACGAGATCCTGCGCGGTCTTAGCGAACTGGATTACCAGGGGGCGTTGACATTTGAACTCTTCGGCGACGGCTCCTACGCGCTGGAGCCCCGCACCGCAGTGGAGAAGTGCCTTCATGCTGTTGATGTCAGCGTCGCAGGGCTCCGAGCCCGCTGACCAGCGCCGCAACACCGGACGAAAGGCGTCTCCGGCATTCTTTTCGGAAAAATGACTCGGCAGGAGAAGTTGAGATCAGGAGGGTCTGCCGGGAGGCCGCTGCACTCCCCCGGCAAACCCTCTTTTTTAGGCCCCGTTCTTTTTTAGGCGCCGTTGCCGACGAGGGATGCTTCGGCGGCGGGAACTTCAGGCAGCGCCGTCGATGGATCCGATTCCGGCTTGCGGTCCGGCAGGAGCGGCACGAAAAACGCACCCAGCTCAGCCGTCGCCGTCAGCGGCAGGACGTGGGCCACGTACTGGTCCGGGCGGACCACCACCACGACGCCGCCGCGGTCGATGCCGCGCAACTCGAAGATGTCAGCGGCGGGATCGGCCGCGTACACCTTCTCGTAGTCGGTGAGCCTGAATGGGCCGACCTGCGGCTTGAAAATGCCGGGAACGCTGCCGATGTCGATGCTCGCGTGATCCTGCTGGTAGATCACTTTCACGTCGAACCAGGCGTCAGGATCGGCGCCTTCCGGCGTGGCCGCCAGCGGCGACTCCGGCGCGTTCGCGATCCACTCGGCGAACCGTTCGGTGGGTGAAACAGCCCCCTGCTGTCCCGTTCCCTGCTGTCCCATTCCCTGCTGTCCCGTTCCGGGGAGTGCCGCGTCCGCGAAGACGTAGATGCGCCACCGGCCGTCCGCCGTGGCGTGGTGGCCGAGGTGCACGGGGTTGGTGTCGCCGACCCGCACCACGGGAGCGGACTTGAAGCGTTTGCCAACCGGAAAGCCGCTGGCAAGCTCCTGGTCATCAGAGCCACCGACAAGTACCGACGGCGCGTACTGGGTCATGAAGCCGGCGGGGAATTCGGCGGTGCTTACGTAAAAGTCCTCCAGCTCGGAGGGGTTCTCGAACTCCTCGGGCTTCTTCGCCATGAGCGTGGACCACTCTTTGTCGAAGTCAATGAGGTTCTTCGCGACGACCTGCCGCTCTGCGGAGTAGGTGGACAGCAGGCTCTCCGGGCTGCGGCCCTCAAGCACATGTCCCAGCTTCCAGGCCAGGTTGAATCCGTCCTGCATGGAGACGTTCATGCCCTGGCCGGCCTTGGCGCTGTGCGTGTGGCACGCGTCGCCCGTGATGAACACACGGGGCGTCCGGGTGCCGCGCTGCTCCGGAAGGACGTCGTCGAACCGGTCCGTGAGCCGGTGGCCCACTTCATACACGCTGTGCCAGGCAATGTTGCGGACGTCGAGGGTGTAGGGGTGGAGGATCTCGTTCGCCTTGGAAATGATTTCCTCGACGGTGGTGTTACGCACGGCGCCCTTGTGGTTGGGGTCCACCTCACCGAGGTCAACATACATGCGGAAGAGGTGGCCGCCTTCGCGGGGGATCAGCAGGATGCTGCCGCCGGAGCCGGACTGGATGGCGCACTTGGTGCGGATGTCGGGGAAGTCCGTGACGGCGAGGGCATCCATGACGCCCCAGGCGTGGTTGGCCTGGTCTCCGGCGAGGGTGCAGCCGATCGATTCGCGCACCTTGCTGCGCGCGCCGTCCGCGCCGACGACGTACTTCGCCCGCACAATGCGCTCCTGGCCCTCGTTGGGGCCTGCGGTGTGGAGAAGGGTCACGGTGACGGGGTACTCCCCCTCGCCGGTGACCTCAAGGCCGCGGAACTCGAAACCGTAATCGGGCGCCATCCGGCTAGGCGCGTTGGCCATGAACTCGGCGAAGTAGTCCAGGACGCGGGCCTGGTTGACGATGAGGTGCGGGAACTCGCTGATGCCGGCGGGGTCGTCGGCCGTGCGGGCGGTCCGGACGATGCGCGAGGGGTCCGCGACGTCCGGCTTCCAGAACGCCATTTCGGTGATCCGGTACGCCTCGGCGATGATCCGCTCGGCGAAGCCGAAGGCCTGGAAGGTCTCGACACTGCGGGCCTGGATGCCGTCGGCCTGACCGATAGCGAGCCTCCCCGGGCGGCGCTCCACGATCCGCGTCGTAACGCTCGGGAACTGGGATAGCTGCGCGGCGGCGAGCATGCCGGCTGGTCCGGTGCCGACTATGAGCACGTCGACCTCGTCGGGAAGCTCGGTGGGCCGATCGATGCCGACGCCGGCCGCTGGCTGGACTCGCGGGTCACCGGATACGTAACCGTGGTGGTGGAACTGCACGGGCTTTCCTCACTTCGTTGTGTGGCGGTCGTCGCCTCGGATTGTGATGTTCGTTATTAGAACTGCATGTTCCATAATTGAACTCAATGCTCTGATCCAAACTGTACGGCAGACATGACGCACGTTACAAGTGCTCCGGAAACCTCCGAAAAACCAAGGGTTGACGTCCAGCCACTCCTGGGCCATAGTCTTCGTATACGATTTCGTACCCGATGAGGAGACAGCTTTGGAGCAGGTCAACGAGGACACCCTGGCAGCGGCACGCAAGGTGATCGCGGTGCACATCAACTACCCCAGCCGGGCAGCGCAACGGGGTCGCACTCCCGAGCAGCCGTCCTACTTCCTCAAGCCTTCATCGTCACTGTCCCTGAGCGGCAGCACGGTGGAACGCCCCGTGGGCTGCGAACTCCTCGGTTACGAGGGCGAGATCGCGCTGATCATCGGCAAGCCCGCCCGCCGCGTGGGCATCGAGGACGCCTGGAGCCACGTCGAATGGGTCACCGCCAGCAACGACCTCGGCGTCTACGACCTCCGCTACGCGGACAAGGGCTCCAACCTCCGGTCCAAGGGCGGCGACGGCTTCACCCCGATCGGCCCGGGACTGATCGCCGCGGATGCCGCGGACCCCGCCAAACTTCGGATCCGCACCTGGCACAACGGGGAACTGGTCCAGGACGACACGACAGAAGATTTGCTCTTTCCGTTCGCCCGCCTGGTTGCAGACCTGTCCCAGCTGCTCACCCTCGAAGAGGGCGACATCATCCTGACCGGCACCCCGGCCGGCGCCTCCATCGCGACACCGGGCGACGTCGTCGAGGTGGAAGTCAGCACCGCCGACGGTAATTTGGCCACCGGCCGTCTCACCACCACGGTGCAGGAAGGCACGACGCCGTTCGCTGACTTTGGTGCCGGCCCGAAGACCGATGACCTGCAGCGGGAGGAAGCCTACGGTTCCCGTGAAGCGGCGGGGCTCGCCGCCGTCGGGCCTGTCCTCTCACCGGAGTTGAAGGCGAAACTGGAAAGCGTCTGCACCGCCACGCTGTCCTCCCAGCTGCGCAAGCGCGGCCTCAACAACGTCAGCATCGACGGTCTCACCTCCACCCGCCCGGAAAAGCGGATCGTGGGCCGGGCCCGGACCCTGCGCTATGTGCCCAACCGGGAGGACCTCTTCAAGACGCACGGCGGCGGCTTCAACGCCCAGAAGCAGGCCATCGATTCCGTCAATGAGGGCGAAATCCTGGTCATGGAAGCCCGCGGCGAAAAGGGCACCGGCACCATCGGCGACATCCTGGCCCTGCGCGCCCAGGTCCGGGGTGCAGCGGCGATCATCACCGACGGCGGCGTCCGGGACTTCTCCGCCGTGGCCGCGATGGAGATGCCCACGTACTATTCCAACCCCCACCCCGCCGTGCTGGGCCGCCGGCACATCCCGTGGGACACGGACATCACCATCGCCTGCGGCGGCACCACCGTGCAGCCCGGTGACATCATCGTGGCGGACTCGGACGGCATCCTGGTGATCCCGCCGGCCCTTGCCGAAGAGCTCGCCGACGATTCCATCGCCCAGGAACGCGAGGAAACGTTCATCGCCGAAATGGTGGCGCAGGGCCACAGCGTGGACGGGCTCTACCCGCTGAACCCCAAGTGGCGCGCCCGCTATGAGGAATGGGAAGCAGGCACCAAATGACTGAGACAGCCATCGCCGGCACGCGCACGGGCAGCAAGTCCGAGCAGGCCTACGCCGCCGTCAAGGCCCGGATCGTGGACGGGTCCTATTCCCCCGGCTACCGGCTGGTGCTGGCCAAGATCGCCGAGGACCTGGGCGTCAGCGTGGTACCGGTCCGTGAAGCCATCCGCCGGCTCGAAGCCGAAGGGCTGGTCACGTTCGAGCGGAACGTCGGCGCCACGGTGTCCGGGATCGACCCCACCGAATATCTCTATACGATGCAGACCCTGAGCATTGTGGAAGGCGCTGCCACTGCCCTTTCCGCACCGCTCATCGGCGCCCCGGACATCGCCCGCGCCCGCGCCGTCAACGCGGAGATGCGGGATTGCCTTCAGCACTTCGACCCCGTCCGCTTCACCCGGCTCAACCAGGACTTCCACAGCGTCCTTTTCGAGCATTGCCCCAACCCGCACATTTTGGACCTTGTGCACCGGGGCTGGAACCGGCTCGCGTCGCTGCGGTCCTCCACGTTCCGCTTCGTCCCGGGCCGCGCCCACGAGTCCGTGGACGAGCACGAGGCCCTGCTCCGGCTCATTGAAACCGGTGCCGGCGCCGACACGATCGAAAAGGCGGCCCGCCGGCACCGCAGCGCCACCCTGGACGCCTACCTCGCCCAGGCCGCCGCAACAGACCACCCGACCCAGCAGTAAAGGAAGAAACAATGACGTTCACTGCAGAACAGACCAAGCACCATTACGTGCCGCAGGACCTGCCCACCCACATCCAGCACTACATCAACGGCGAATTCGTTGACTCCGTGAACGGGGCGACCTTCGACGTCCTGGATCCGGTCTCGAACCAGAACTACGCCACCGCCGCGGCCGGCCAGAAGGAAGACATCAATCTCGCCGTCGCCGCCGCCCGCGAAGCATTTACAAACGGTCCGTGGCCGAGGATGAAGCCGCGGGAACGCGCCCGGATCCTAAACAGGATCGCCGACGCCGTCGAGGCACAGGAAGAACGGCTCGCCGAGCTGGAGACCTTCGATACCGGACTGCCGATCACCCAGGCCAAGGGCCAGGCCCTGCGTGCCGCGGAGAACTTCCGCTTCTTCGCGGACCTGATCGTGGCCCAGTTCGACGACGCCATGAAGGTCCCGGGATCCCAGATCAACTACGTGAACCGCAAACCGATCGGCGTCGCCGGCCTGATCACTCCGTGGAACACCCCGTTCATGCTCGAGTCGTGGAAGCTCGCCCCCGCCCTGGCCACCGGCAACACCGTGGTGCTCAAACCGGCCGAGTTCACCCCGCTCTCCGCGTCCCTCTGGGCCACCATCTTCAAGGATGCCGGCCTGCCGGACGGCGTGTTCAACCTGGTCAACGGCCTGGGCGAGGAAGCCGGCGACGCCCTGGTGAAGCACCCGGACGTGCCGCTGATCTCCTTCACCGGCGAGACCACCACGGGCCAGACCATCTTCCGCAACGCCGCAGCCAACCTCAAGGGCCTGTCCATGGAGCTCGGCGGAAAATCCCCCTGCGTCATCTTTGCCGACGCCGACCTGGACGCCGCGATCGACTCCGCCCTGTTCGGCGTCTTTTCCCTCAACGGCGAGCGCTGCACCGCAGGCTCCCGCATCCTCGTGGAACGCGCCATCTATGACGAGTTCTGCGAGAAGTACGCCGCCCGGGCCAAGAACATCGTGGTGGGCGATCCGCACGATCCCAGGACGCAAGTGGGCGCACTGGTGCACCCGGAGCACTACGAAAAGGTCGCCTCGTACGTGGAGATCGGCAAATCCGAAGGCCGGCTGCTGGCCGGTGGCGGGCGGCCCGAGCACCTCCCGGAGGGCAACTACATCGCCCCCACCGTGTTCGCCGACGTCGCCCCCGACGCCCGCATCTTCCAGGAGGAAATCTTCGGACCCGTCGTCGCCATCACCCCCTTCGAGAACGACGACGAAGCCCTCGCCCTGGCGAACAACACCCGCTACGGCCTGGCGGCCTACATCTGGACCCAGAACCTGACCCGGGCGCACAACTTCTCCCAGAACGTGGAGGCCGGCATGGTGTGGCTGAACAGCCACAACGTCCGCGACCTGCGGACCCCGTTCGGTGGCGTCAAGGCTTCCGGTCTGGGGCACGAGGGGGGCTACCGCTCCATCGATTTCTACACCGACCAGCAGGCCGTGCACATCACGCTGGGCACCGTCCACACACCTAAGTTCGGCAGCATCGAAGCCTCCGCTGCCAACGACGGCTGATCTCCCCCTCCCCTGCGCCTCCCCTGCTCAAAGAAGAGAGAACACCATGACAAACTTTGTTCCCACCCCCACCGTCCCGGCTCCGGACATCGTCCGCTGCGCCTACATGGAGATCGTGGTCACCGACCTCGCCAAGTCGCGCGAGTTCTACGTCGACGTCCTCGGCCTGCACGTCACCGAGGAAGATGAGAACAACATCTACCTGCGCCCGCTGGAGGAGTTCATCCACCACAACCTGGTGCTGCGCAAGGGACCGATCGCCGCTGTCGCCGCGTTCGCCTACCGGGTGAAATCCCCAGCGGAGGTGGACGTTGCCGAGGCCTACTACAAGGAACTGGGCTGCCGCACCGAGCGCCGCAAGGACGGCTTCACCAAGGGCATCGGCGACTCCGTCCGGGTGGAGGACCCGCTGGGCTTCCCCTACGAGTTCTTCTACGAGGTGGAGCACGTGGAGCGCCTCACCCAGCGCTATGACCTCTACTCCGCCGGCGAACTGGTGCGCCTGGACCACTTCAACCAGGTCACCCCGGACGTGCCCCGTGGCCGCAAGTACCTTGAGGACCTCGGCTTCCGCGTCTCCGAAGACATCAAGGACTCCGACGGCGTGACCTACGCGGCTTGGATGCACCGCAAGCAGACGGTCCACGACACCGCCCTGACCGGCGGCAACGGCCCGCGCATGCACCACGTCGCGTTCGCCACCCACGAGAAGCACAACATCATCCAGATCTGCGACAAGATGGGCGCCCTGCGCATCAGCGACCGGATCGAACGCGGCCCCGGCCGGCACGGCGTCTCCAACGCCTTCTACCTCTACATCCTGGACCCGGACGGCCACCGGATCGAGATCTACACCCAGGACTACTACACCGGCGACCCGGACAACCCCACCATCACCTGGGACGTGCACGACAACCAGCGCCGCGACTGGTGGGGCAACCCCGTGGTCCCGTCCTGGTACACCGAGGCCTCCCTGGTCCTGGACCTCGACGGCAACCCGCAGCCCGTGATTGTCCGCGAGGAAAAGAGCGAAATGGCCGTCACGGTGGGCGCGGACGGCTTCTCCTACACCCGCAAGGACGGGTCCCCTGAGGGTGACCGCACCGGCTTCAAACTGGGAGCGCAGCTGTAGCCATGCTGGATGCCACGACGATTGAGGCCATCGCGGACGAACTGGTGGAGGCCGGCCGAAGCCGCACCCCGATCCCCCGCCTGACCGCCCGGTATCCGGACATGACGGTGGAGGACTCCTATGCGGTGCAGCGGCTGTGGCGGCGCCGCAACGAGGACGCCGGCCGGACCCTGGTGGGGCGGAAGATCGGCCTCACGTCCAAGGCAATGCAGGCCGCCACCGGCATCACCGAACCGGACTACGGCGCCATCTTTGATGACATGGTGCTGGAAACCGGCTGCTCGGTGGAGTGGGACAGGTACACCCACCCGCGCGTCGAGGTGGAACTGGCGTTCGTCCTGAAGGACGGGCTCAAAGGACCCGGCTGCACCATCTTCGACGTCCTGAACGCCACCGATTACGTGGTCCCGGCCCTCGAAATCCTCGATTCCCGGATCGAGATGGAGGGCCGGACCATCGTGGACACCATCTCGGACAACGCGGCCATGGGCGCCATGGTGGTGGGCGGCCGCCCGGTAAAGCCGGACGCCGTCGACCTCCGCTGGGTCGCAGCCATCCTGTACAAGAACCAGACCGTGGAAGAGACCGGGGTGGCTGCCGGGGTCCTGGACCACCCGGCTAACGGAGTGCACTGGCTGGCCAATAAAATTGCCGCCCACGGGGACAGCATGAAGGCCGGCGACATCATCCTGGCCGGCTCCTTCACCCGGCCCGTCTGGGTGTACAAGGGTGATACCGTCCATGCCGACTACGGACCGCTGGGGAGTGTCACATGCCGTTTCGAATAGAACCGGACAACACCTTCCGTGACGCCCTGGCCGCCGCGAACCGGCCCCTCGCCGGGATGTGGGTGTGCTCGGGCAGTCCGCTGGTGGCCGAGCTCTGCGCCGGGTCCGGACTGGACTGGCTCCTGGTGGACGCCGAGCACAGCCCCAACGGGCTCGAATCCATCCTGGCCCAACTCCAGGCGATCCACGGCTACCCGGTCCACACGCTGGTGCGGCCGCCCGTGAACGACACCGTGGTCATCAAGCAGTACCTGGACCTGGGTGTGCAGAACCTGCTGATCCCCATGGTCCATTCGGTGGCGGAGGCGGAAGCCGCGGTGGCCGCCACCCGCTACCCGCCCCGGGGCGTCCGGGGCGTGGGCTCGGCACTGGCGCGGGCCGCCCGCTGGAACCGCATCCCGGATTACCTGGCCCGGGCCGGGGACACGATCAGTGTCACGGTCCAGATCGAATCGACCACAGCAGTGGCGGCCGTGGAGGACATCCTGAAGGTCGACGGCGTGGACGCCATTTTCCTGGGGCCCTCCGACCTCGCCGCCTCCATGGGGCTGCTGGGGCAGCAGGAGCACCCCGAGGTGCGCGCCGCCGTCGGACACTGCCTGGAAGCCGCCAAGGCCGCCGGCAAACCGGCCGGCGTCAACGCGTTCAACCCCGACACCGCCCGCCACTACCTGGACAGCGGCGCCGATTTCATCCTGGTGGGGGCCGACGTCGCGCTGCTGGCCCGTGGCTCCGAGGCACTCGCCGCCCGGTACATCCAGCCATCCGACGGCGCCGCCCCCACCAGCTACTGACCCTTCCTAAGGACTTCTTCGATGACAGTTTCTTCAGTGCTCTCCCCTGCCCTCTTCCCCGAGGCCGTCTCACCCGTGGCCGTCTCACCCGAGCGTGAGGCCACGCTCCTCGCCTCGGTGCCCACCGGGCTGCTGATTGGCGGCCAGTGGCGGGACGCGTCCGACGGCAGGACGTTCGATGTCCACGATCCAGCCACCGGGGAGGTCTTAGCCACCTTGGCCTCGGGGACCAGCGAGGACGCCGTCGCCGCGCTTGATGCCGCTGCCGAAGTCCAGGCCTCGTGGGCACGCACGGCGCCGCGGGAACGGGCCGAAATCCTCCGCCGGGCCTTCGACCTGGTGACCGCACGCGTCGAAGACTTCGCGCTGCTGATGACCCTGGAGATGGGCAAGCCGCTGGCCGAGGCCCGTGGCGAAGTCGCCTACGGCGCCGAGTTCCTGCGCTGGTTCTCCGAAGAAACCGTCCGCGATTACGGCCGTTACCTCACCACGCCGGAGGGCAAAAACAAGATCCTGGTCCAGCACAAGCCGGTGGGCCCCTGCCTGCTCATCACCCCCTGGAACTTCCCGCTGGCCATGGCCACCCGCAAAGTGGCCCCGGCTGTGGCCGCCGGCTGCACCATGGTGCTGAAACCCGCGAAACTCACCCCGCTGACGGCGCAGCTGTTCGCGCAGACCATGCTGGACGCCGGGCTGCCCGCGGGGGTGCTGAACGTGGTGTCCTCCTCCAGCGCCTCCGGGATCTCCGGGCCCCTGCTGGCCGATCCGCGCCTGCGCAAGGTCTCCTTCACCGGGTCCACCCCGGTTGGCAAGCGGCTTATGGCCGACGCGGCGCAGAACGTGCTGCGGACTTCCATGGAACTGGGCGGGAATGCGCCCTTCATCGTGTTCGAAGACGCCGACCTGGACAAGGCCGTGGAAGGTGCCATGGCCGCCAAAATGCGGAACATGGGCGAGGCGTGCACCGCGGCAAACCGATTCCTGGTCCAGGAATCCGTGGCTGCCGAATTCACCGAAAAGTTCGCCGCCGCGATGGGCGCGCTGGCCACCGGCCGCGGCACCCACCCAGGCACCCAGGTCGGTCCGCTGATCGACGCCGGGTCCCGTGATGACGTGCACGCCCTGGTGAGCGCCGCCGTCGCCGCGGGTGCCACCGTCGTGACCGGGGGCTCACCGGTTGAGGGGGCAGGCTACTTCTACCAGCCCACCGTGCTCGGCGATGTGCCCAACGACGCCGAGATCCTCCGTCAGGAGATCTTCGGCCCGGTCGCCCCCGTCACCACGTTCAGAACCGAGGACGACGCCATCCGGCTGGCCAACGCCAGCGAATACGGCCTCGCGTCCTACGTCTACAGCCGGAACTTCAACCGGTTGCTGCGCGTGGCCGAACAGATCGAGTTCGGCATGGTCGGCTTCAACGCCGGGGTGATCTCCAACGCCGCCGCGCCCTTCGGCGGGGTCAAGCAATCCGGACTCGGGCGCGAAGGCGGTTCGGAGGGCATCGCCGAATACACCACGACGCAGTACATCGGCATCGCCGATCCCTACGCGGACTGACAAAGCCGTACCCAGGGCGAAGATCTTCAAGTGACGTGAAGCATGGAGCTTATCAAGGGTATGAAACCGGCTTAGCCCCCTGACAAGCCCTGCTCATGCCAGGCAACAAGCAAGCATTTAATCCCCTGTTGTTTCCTTACAGTGACGGCAGGCACATCAGGAGATTTTCATGGCCCGTGGACGACCACTGCTGAAGTCCCTGTACAGCTCAAGGTGGAGGATCACCCCTGGCGGGAGGCGCAGAGAAGTGGCGGCAATCCGCGGTTGTAACCTGCTTACTTGAACTACCGATAGCAGCAGTTACATCAACTGGCTCCACCGATTTCCTCAAATGGACGTGAAGGGCCGCTGGCGAGATTGGCTTCCAGCAGGGTGCCTATGCGCTCGATTGCGGCCTGGACGACGGCGCCCTCGGCCACGGTGAGTTGTTGGAATACCAGACCGTCGAGCGCTGCGAAGACGGCACGTGCCAACGGCTTTGTATCTGCATGTCCGTGGCGTGCCAGTGCGAGCTCAAGTCCCTCGATGTAGCCCTCATAAAGGGCGACAGCTTCGGCCCGCAGATCCGGCCGGCGCCGCGATTCAAGGACAAACTCGTATTGAAATATCTGAAGTTGCGGCTCGCTGGTCACTAGTTCCACGAGAGCACCTGCGAAATTGCCGTCTATGGTCTCAGTGGCAGACAGGTCGCTGAGCCGGATCGCGCGGGCTGTGGCCCAGGCGACAGCTTCATGCAGCAACGCATCCTTGGTGCCGAAATGGTGGCTGATCAGGGTGTTGTTGACCCCGGCCACTTCCGCAACGGCCCGCAAGGTCAAGCCGTGGAGTCCTCGTTCCGCTACCACCTGCACTGTCGCCGCCAACAGTGCCTCACGGCCTTTTCCGTATTCGTTGGTTCTCGTCGCCGCCACAAACCGAGTGTAGCCCGCGCGAGGCCCCCTTGACAGATGCAACTAAGCAATTGCATAGTTGTTAATCTTGTGAAGCGGCGCACCCCTTCGCTCCACAAGTCCCACCCCCGTTTAGTCCAGTCTTTGGAAGGCTATGCAATGGCGCATTCGCTCGATGACCCCACCGCTCCGGCCCTGCACCGGACGCTCCGTTAGCAGGATGCCTTCGCCCTGGCGATGGCAGTGTCCGGCGGATTGTTTGTCTCCTTTGGTTTCACCATGGCAGCGATCGGTGCCCTCTCTGCTTTGTTCATTTGGGCTCTGGCCGCAGGCATCGGTTGGGCCCAAAACCACCTCTTTGCAGAAATGGCCTCGATGTTCCCTGACAAGCCCGGCGGCGTGCCCGTCTACGCCCACGAGGCCTGGAAGGAACGTTTTGCCCCTGCCGGTGCCCTGGCCACTTTCGGCTACTGGTTCGGCTGGTCTGCAGTTATTTCGATTGTCAGCCTCACCGCCGGGGCCATCATCGAAGCCCGTTGGCTCCCCGAAGCGGCATGGTCGCTCAACCTCGGTATCGCGCAGATTGGCACTGCCCAGATCATCGGCATCGCTTTGATTTTGGCGCTCATGGTGCCCAACCTCTTTGGCGCACAGCCCGCTGCATGGGTCAATAAGGTACTCGGTGCGCTGCTACTAATTCCGCTGTTCACCTTCGTCATCGCGCCGCTCATCAGCGGGCAGTGGGACATCTCCAACCTCACCTGGGGACTTGGGCAGCCAGGGGCTGACCACTGGGGCGGCTGGCAGGACGCCATCGTCTGGCTCTACCTGGTCGGCTGGACCGCCTATGGCACCGAAATGTGCGCGGCATTCACGCCCGAGTACCGCAGCAACAAAGATGCCCGGCGTGCCCTCTCAACTTCGGGCGGCTACACCTTCCTGATGTTCGCCCTGGTACCGCTAGGTGTCGGCGGGCTGATGACACAGGCTGATGCCGCGGCCGACCCTACCGCCGTCTTCGTATCCGGCTTCGCCTCCGTCCTTCCCGCCGGGTTCGCCGGCGACGCCGCGCTCCTGATCACCATCGGTGCCCTGCTGATGGGTGTGAATGCCTCCATGGCGGACGGATCGCGGGCACTTTATGGTGCAGCCATCGACGGACTCGCACCCCGCCAGTTCGAAGCACTCAACCGCCACCAGGTGCCCGCACGAGCCATCATTGCCGCCGTCGTGATGAATGTCCTGCTGATGATCTTCGTGTCAAACCCCATCTCCATCCTTGTCGCAGCGAACATGGGCTACCTGCTCGCCATCCTTCTCGCCGTCTCAGGCTTCCTGCTGCTGCGCAAGGACCGGCCGGATGCTTCACGGACCTTCAAGCTCGGCGCCTGGGCTGTGCCCCTTGCGGTGGTGCTGACGATCTATGGCGCTGCCGTTCTAGCCATCGGGGCCCTCTCCTCCGAACTGTCGGGATACGGCGGACCGGTGGAACTGGCAATCGGCGTGGGCATCCTCCTGCTGTCCCTTGTCCTCTACGTCATCAGGCGACGGTTCCAGGACCGGCTGCCGCTCCTTAGGGAACCGCGGGCGCTGGCCAACCAGTCAAGTACAGTCGCCGCCACCCGACATCACCTGTCAACGCCAAGTAAGAAGTAAAGGAATAACCAATGACCCAGGTCTTTTTCGCCCAGCACGATGACGCCGCTTTCGAGCCCTTCGAGCTCGGTAACGTGCAGTGGCTTCGCCGCCCAGGAGATAACGGTAACGAGAAGCTTTCGGCCGGTATCTGGAAAGTTACTCCTGAGGAGGCGCCGGAACCCTTCGACCTGCCAATTCATCAGGATGAGAACATCTTCATCTCCTCGGGCCGCATCCGCATTGAGGTCAAGGACGGGGAAACCTTCGAACTTACCGCCGGGTCGATGGCCTCCCTGTCCGAAGGGGCCATGACCCGCTGGACGGTGCTCGAACCCACCATCGAATACTTCGTCTACAGCTAAGCGGGGAACGGACACACCATGGAAGCTTCTGACGTCCCGATCGTCGGCGCGGGATTCGCCGGCCTCATCGCAGCACGGGAACTCTCCCGCCGCGGCCACAAAACCACATTGCTGGAGGCCCGGGACCGTATCGCAGGCCGCACTTTCCTCGAAGAACGCATGGGACGCAACCTCGAACTCGGCGGCACCTGGGTGCACTGGACCCAGCCATACGTGTGGGCGGAGATGGGCCGGTATGGCATCAATCCGGTACCGGGACCCGAATTCACCAAGGCCTACTGGAACGTGAACGGACACCGCCATGAAGGGCACACCGACGAAGTACTCGAGCTGCTCGACGCACCGAACCAGGCTCTGCTGGCCGACGCACGGCGCTACTTCCCCCTGCCCTGGGCACCCCTGACCAACCCCGACGTCGCCGACATCGACGGCATCACGCTCTCCGACGCCATTGACCGGCTGGAACTGCCGGAGAACCAGCGCGAGCTGCTCCGATCCTTTTGGGCCCTGAACTTCAACGGCAAACTCGACCAAGCGGCATACACCCAGGCATTGCGGTGGTGCGCGGTCGCAACCGGTTCCTGGCAAACCATGTTCGAAGCCTGCGCCAGCTTCAAGGTCGAAGGTGGCACCAGCCGGCTGGCCGAAGCCATCCTCGCCGATTCCGCCGCGGACGTGCGCCTTAACGAAGCGGTTGTGTCGATTACACAGGACGACGACGGAGTCACCGCCCGCACGGCCAGCGGCCAGGAGTACAAAGCACGTGAACTCATTCTGGCGCTGCCTCTTTCTGTGCTGAACGATATCGACTTCCAGCCCCCGCTCTCCCCCACCAAACGCGAGGCCGCCGCACGCGGCCAGGCCGGGCGGGGAGCGAAGCTCTGGGTCAAGGTCCAGGGACGGCAGGAGAGGTTCGTCGCGTTCGGTCCGGAGGACGCCCCGCTGAATTTCGTGCAGGCGGAATACATTGACGACGACAGCACCACACTCGTGTGCTTCGGCCCCGATGCAGGCGCCGTGCCCGTCGACGACATCGAAGCCGCCCAGCGCATCCTCGACACGCTGGTGCCCGGATTGACGGTCCTCGAAGTGACCGGACACGACTGGGTGGAGGATCAGCATTCCCGGTCAACCTGGCCCATGCACTACACCGGCTACCTGACCACTTCCCTTCCCGAACTGCAGCGGCCCGAAGGACGAATCCGGCTCGCCGGCTCCGACTTCGCCAACGGCTGGGGCGGGTTCATCGACGGGGCCATCGAAAGCGGACTCGACGCCGCCCGGGCGGTCGGCGAGCAGTTGGCTGCCCCGGCGCCTACCAACACCGTCACGGCGCGGCAACCAGTACCGGCCCTCTAAAACCAACATTGCAACCTGACCTGAAGGACATGCCATGACCACTGAAGTTACTGCTCCATCGGGCTACGACGCGCTTCTGGCCGCGATCACTCCCACATCCGGTCCGACAAAGACCATCCTTGACCCGGCAACGGGCGAAGAGGTGGGCGAGGCCCCCATTCACGATCTCGAGTACCTTGAGCAGGCAGTCGCTGCCGCCGTGGCAGCCCAGCCGGCGTGGGCTGCGCTGGACCACGACGGCCGGTCCGCCGCCCTCCTCAAAGCAGCCGACGCCGTCGAACGCTCCGCCGAAGAACTCGCCAAACTGCTCTCCCGCGAGCAGGGCAAACCCATGAACGGCCCCAACGCCCGCTTCGAAGTCGGCGCCTGCGCCACGTGGCTGCGAGCCTCAGCCACCATCCCTCTGGAACCGGAAACCATCGTGAACGACGGCGAAACCCGCGCCGAGCTCCACTACAAGCCCATCGGCGTGGTCGGTGCCATCGGCCCCTGGAACTGGCCCATGATGATCGCCGTCTGGCAGCTCGCACCGGCACTAAGGATGGGCAACGCCGTCGTGGTGAAGCCCTCCGGGAACACCCCGCTGAGCGTCCTCGCCCTGATCAAGGTCATGAATGAAGAGCTGCCCGAGGGCCTCCTCTCCGTCGTCTCCTGCGGCCGGGAGGTCGGCTCCCGGTTGACCGATCACCCCGCCATCGGCAAGATCATGTTCACCGGCTCCACTGCCGCCGGCAGGGCCATCATCAAATCCTCCGCGGACACGGTCAAGCGGCTCACCCTGGAACTGGGCGGCAACGACGCCGGCATCGTCCTGCCCGACGCCGACCCCAAGGCCATCGCAGAGGACCTCTTCTGGGGCGCCTTCCTGAACACCGGCCAGACCTGTGCCGCCCTGAAGCGCCTCTACGTCCACGAGGACATCTACGACGCCGTCTGCGAAGAACTCACCGCCGTCGCCGCCGCCATGCCGATGGGCAACGGGCTCGACGAGAACAACGTCCTGGGCCCGCTGCAGAACAGGGCGCAGTATGACGTCGTGGCCAACCTCGTGGATGCTGCCCGCGACAGCGGTGCCCGGATCCTGCTTGGTGGAAACCCGGACATCGACCAGCCCGGCTACTTTTACCCCACCACCCTTGTGGCGGACATCGACAACGACAACCCGCTGGTGGCCGAGGAGCAGTTCGGCCCGGCACTGCCGATCATCCGCTACACCAGCGTGGACGACGCCGTCACCATGGCCAACGCCCTTGAGGTGGGGCTCGGCGCCTCGGTCTGGTCCTCGGATCTCCCGGCGGCCCGCGAAGTCGCCGCCAGGATCCAGGCCGGCACCGTCTGGATCAACAGGCACGGCGCCGTGGACCCCCGTATTCCCTTCGGCGGCGCCAAGCAGTCCGGCTACGGCCTGGAATTCGGCGTCGAAGGCCTCAAAGCCCTCGGCGTGCCACAGGTGATCAACGGCTGACACGATCTGATTATGTCTCGCTGATGACCCACCAGCTAAACAAAGCTGCTTGCGCGCCCAGCGCAAGCAGCTTTGTTTATTGCCCTCGCAACGGAGCCGCCCTCCTTGTCAGTGGAAACTGAAGCGGAAGATGCCTAGCCCGGGGATTTCATGGCGGGTGGCTGAGGGTGTGTGTTTAAGCAGGGAAAGGGTGCTCTGAGCTGGGAAAATAGTGGTTGTCGAGACCGTTATTTGCCGAGTGAAGGAGCACCCTTTCGATGCAAAAGTCTACCTGTGTTTTTCCGTCCGTTCCGGTCACTTTCACCGGCCAGTCGCTGGTCTCCCACGCCGGGGTGAAGGTCCTGACCGGTTTCATGGATGCCCTGGGTTTCGGGGCACTGGGCGAGGACCGGCTGGGCCAGTTCGTTCCCGCAGGCGCGACGCACCGGCCCGGCCGGCTGGTCGGTTCTCTGGCGGCGATGCTGGCCGCCGGAGGTGAACACGTGTCCGATCTGGACATCCTGCGGGTCTCACCGGGGGTCTTCGGCCAGCTGCCCTCGAACGCGACGGTGTCCCGGTTTTTCGAACGGACCGTGACGAACCCCGAGCTGTTCGGCTATGGCATCGAAACCCTCACCCGGCAACTGCGCTCCACGGCCCGGGAAGCGGCCGGGAACCGGAACCCGGCGTTGTCGGCGACAGCGGCGGATCCGCTCATCCTGGACCTGGACGCCACCCTCGTGGCCTCACACTCGGAGAAGGAAAACGTCGCCGGCACCTACAAGGGCGGCTACGGCTTCGCCCCCTTCATCGCGTCCTGTGACTACGGTGCCGGTAACGGCACCGGGGAAATCCTCGCCTGCCTGCTGCGGCCCGGCAACGCCGGCGCGAACAGCGCCGATGACCACATCCGCGTCTTCGAGACCGCCGTGTCCGGCCTGCCCGAAGGATTCTTCGACGAGACCGGGGCGCTGGCCGGAGAGAACGTCCTGGTCCGCACCGACAGCGCCGGAGCCTCAAGGAAGTTCCTCTGGTACCTGCACAGCCGGAACGCCCAGTTCTCCGTCTCCTACCCCGTCCCCGCGGCCAAAGCCCACATGGTCGATTGGATCAACGACAAGAAGAACTGGCAGCCGGCCCTGGACCAGGCCGGCAACGACCGGACCGATGCCTGGGTCATCAACGCCACCGACATCATCCCGCTCACCGACTACCCGCCGGGAACGAACCTGTTCCTGCGCGCCGAGCCCCTGCACCCCGGCGCGCAACCGACGCTGCTGGACATCGACGGGCACCGGATCACCGCGTTCCTGACCAACTCACCGCGCTGGCACGGCCCGTTCCTTGACGCCAGACACCGCGCCCGGGCCCGGTGCGAAAACCGGATCAAGACCCTGAAAAACACCGGTCTGGGCAAGCTGCCGTTCTTCGACTTCGCCGCGAACCAGGCCTGGGCGTGGATCGCAGCCCTGGCCTCCAACCTCGTCTCCTGGCTCCAGCTCACCGCGCTCCCCGCCGGCGACCACGCCAAGGGATGGGACATCAAACGCTGGCGCTACCGGCTCTTCGCCACTGCAGGCAAGATCATCACCCGCGCCAGAAAGAGCTATCTCCTCCTGCCCGGAACGGCACCCGAACACCAACTGATCCACAGATTACTCGAAGCCACCGCAAGCATCGCGGCGAGCCTCAAGAACCCCACCGCCATCATGCAGACCTGACGCCCGGAACCAGCCCCATCACTGCGAGCAGACAGACAGCCATCACGGGTACGTGGAAACCCGCGCCAACCCCGGCGCATGGGACGGTCGAGGGTGCCCGGAATCCGCCCAGACAACACGCCAGCCGCTCAGCCGCCATCAACACCCCCGACCGACGACCGATGCAAAATCCGGGCTAGTGCGCCATGATTTTGAGTGGGGCGCAACGTTGTTGCGTCGCATGCAGGAGAGGTCACACTGGACTTTTTGGTGTAGTGCCAGACAAGCCCTTCTAGTTGGTCGCTGCCAGTTCCTGCGACTTGCGTCCAGTCGCTGCCGGGCGCCGTCACTACGTGGAGGCCGTTCCGATCATGCCGACCCTATAGCCCGAAGTGCCGGTTGATGATTTTCCTGGGAGGTTGATTTGGCATTTAGTCCAGGTTCTGGCGGAGCCTCCTCCCGTGTGAGCGCCCTCGTAGGTGCTTGATAACGGATGCTCGTTGCAGGATTCGCCGGCGGGCGAACCAAGGAGGAGTTGCACGCATTGTCTCGGTTCGCCGCCTGCAGGGTTGTGTCCCCATATCCTCAAACTCCATCTCAAATTGGGTCGGAGATGCAGCTTTGGGCGCTACCGGAGCGTCGAAGCGCTCATTCCGCGCCCTTCGGGCACGCATGCGCTGAAAAGCTACTGCTCGCCAGGTTTCCGGGGTGCCGAAGGCCTGTCGAATTGCAAATTTCCAATTAACCGTTCGGGCCGGAAATCGTCGAAGAGCGCCTCGGCATCGCCGAAGATCTCGCCCGCGACAGCGGCACCGACGAACGGGGCCAGCGTTACACCACTGTGTGTCGCCACAAAGTAGAGCCAGGGAACCGAGGGAAGGGCCCCGAGTACGCTGAAACCGTCTGCAGGGATTGCCCGTCGCCCGACGCTGATACGTTCGATAATTGCCCCTTCAGTATTTTTCAGCACTGATTGGAGACGAGCGGTTAGCTCCTTTGCCACCACCGAGTCCGTGGTCGGTACATCAGAGGGATCTGCCCCGGAGTCGAGATCTAGAGCTTGTAGCAGCAACCGGCCGCCACCATCGGGCCTCACGTTTAGCCAGGGACTTGTCAATATCCGGGGCAGGGAAGCCGGGAGGGGGTTTGTGACCGCTAGGTAGCCCACCGTGATATCACCAGGCGTTTCAAACTCAGCCATAGGCAGTGAAATACCCGCCAGGAGTGCAACCTCGCTTGTCCATCTGCCCACAGCGCAAACGACTTGGTCCGCTACGACCGTTGATCCGTCGCTCAAGCCAACGTGCGCTGCGCCGTTTCGTTCTTGCAAGCGTTCTACTGCTAGGCCGGTACGGATCTTGACCCCAAGAGTGGATGCCTGCTCCAGCATATGGGCCAGGTATAGGTTGGGGTAGCAGTGTCCTTCGCTAGGAAAGAATGCCACAGTGTCACAGTCATCCGGTATTAGTAGGTCGGGTATCAAGGTTCGTGCGCGCTCGACGCCAATCTGCTCCACCTCATACCCTCGTTCGCGGAGGCGGCCCATGCGGCGCATGAGGTCCTGTCGGTGGGACTGATCAGTGGCAAACTCTACGTGTCCCCGTGTCTCCAACCAGTTACAGTTGCTATTTGAAGCGGCGAGTCGACTATGGGCTTTCAATCCTGCAAGGTTGAGCTCGTAATAACTCGAGGGCTCCTTGTTGTGGGAGTTGACCCAGGCGTATGAGGTTGAGGACGTGCCAGCGCCAGGCCAATCCTTTTCCAGGACGGTGACGCTGGCGCCTCGGCGGGCCAGCTCGACAGCGATAGTGACGCCAATAACTCCGGCGCCGATGACAACTACGTTCATGCCTTAACTCCGTTTTATTTCTTAGGGGCGGTCAGAGAACCTTGCTGAGGAAGCTCTTGGTCCGCTCGTGTTGGGGCCTAAGGAGCACTTCATCGGGAGGACCAGCTTCAACGACGACGCCCTCATCCATGAAGACGACCGAATCTGCCACCTCTCGCGCAAAACCCATTTCATGAGTGACAACGATCATCGTCATACCTGTCGCTGCGAGGTCCTTCATGACATCCAGGACTTCTCCAACTAGTTCAGGGTCAAGAGCGGAGGTTGGCTCGTCGAACAACATGAGCTTTGGATCCATCGCAAGAGCGCGTGCGATGGCGACTCTTTGTTGCTGCCCGCCGGACAGTTGACCCGGATACGCCGACGCTTTTTCTGCTAACCCGACTCGATCCAAGAGGGAACGCGCCCGGTCGCCGGCAACTTTTTTGCTCTGACGTTTAACGCCAACCGGCGCTTCCATAATGTTTTGTAGAACCGTCATATGGGGGAACAGGTTGAACTGTTGAAAGACCATACCCACTTCTGCCCGCATGCGAGTGACCTCCGTTTCGGCAAGCTCATACAGTTTCCCGTGCCTTTCCGAGTACCCGATGAGCTCTCCCTCAACAGAAAGATGGCCGGCACTGATCGTTTCAAGGTGGTTGATAAGGCGAAGAAATGTTGATTTTCCTGAACCGGAGGGTCCCAACAGCGTGACGACTTCTCCCCGCTGCACTTCCAGGTTGATCCCCTTGAGAACCTCCACGTGCCCGAACGACTTACACACCCCCTCGGCGCGTACCATCGGCTGTTTTTCCACTGATTTTGGCGTTCTTGCGCTAGTTTCCATCACTGGCCCCTCGTCGTCGCTGCAGTTCTACGAGACGGCGTAGCCGACCATGACCCGCCGTTCGATCACTCCGGCTGTAGTGGCGCTCTAGATAGTACTGGCCGGCCGTGAGGACTGATGTCACGATCAAGTACCAAATTGAGGCGGTGAGAAGGAGCGGAATCGTCTTGAAGTTAACTGAATATATAAGTTGGGATGCATACAAGAGCTCAGGGAATGAAAGGACACTGACCAAGGATGTTGTCTTAAGCATCGAAATGGTGTTGTTGGCCGTAGGGGGGATGATGACGCGCATGGCCTGGGGAAGAATTATTCTTCGCAGAATTCGGGCCCTCGACATTCCCAGGGCTTGAGCCGCTTCGATCTGGCCCTTGCCTACGGACGATATTCCGGCTCGGATAATCTCTGCCATGTACGCGGCCTCATTGAGGGAAAGACCCAGAATAGCCGCCACGAGCGGCGTAATCAGCGTGTTGGTGTCTGTCGAGAAAAAGCTTGGTCCAAAAGGAATGCCAAAGGACAACACCGGAAAGAGCGCGGAAATGTATCCCCAGAAGAGCAGCTGGACGAACACAGGCGTTCCCCGGAAGAACCAGATGTAGCACCAGCTCACCGCGGATAGTGCGGGGTTCGTCGACAACCTCATGATGGCGAGAACTACACCGAGGACGACCCCAATTATCATCGCAATGACGGTGAGCTGAAGCGTCTTGGAAAGACCGTCCAAAATGCGCGGTGACATGAAGTACTCGCCAACCGTGAACCATCCGAAGTTGGGATTGGTGAGTAGGGTGTCGATGAGCATCGCTAGGAGAATGGCGATGATGAAATACAGGACCCAGCGTCCAGGTCGTCGTAGTTTGACGACTTTCTGCGGAGTTGTCTGTTCCTTCTGGCGAGTTATTTCATCTGAAGCAATCAATGTTTTCCCCGATCTACCTGTAATCTCCGGACATTAGGAAACAGCTCCGTTGATTTCAGACTTCTCAATCTTTATTGGCTCCAGGTTCCACTTCTTCAGGCTCTTCAAGTAGGTGCCGTCTTCAATGAGCTTGTTCAAAGCGGCGTTGATCGGTTGTACCAGCCCACTCCCCTTGGTGAACGCGACACCCCCGGGATTCGGATTCTTGATGAGAGGACCCACGGTTTCAAAGGCTTCCGGGTTCTTTTCAACGATGTCCAACAGCGGCGGAGCATCCAGCATGACTCCCTCGATGCGGGAACTCTGAAGCGCTAGTTGAGCCTGAGGTCCGTCCTGATACGCCTGAACGACGGGCGGCTGGAGGCCTGCTTTGGTGCAGTCCTCGGTTTGGCTAGGGAGGAACGTCGTTTGCTGGAGAGAGCCTCGTATGACTCCGATGCTGGCACCACAAGCAAGATTTGCCTTGATGTTCTTTGGGTTCCCCTTTTTAACCAGGATAAGGGTGCCGTTGTGGTAGTAGGTTGCGAAGTCAACGATCTGCTCCCTGGCCTTCGTATCACCGATGGAAGACATGGCAATATCGACGGTCTTAGCTTGAAGGGCCGGGATGATCGCGTCGAAAGATGTTGGCACGAATTCGATTTTCACGCCAAGCATGGCCGCCACGGAATTGGCAAGGTCCGGCTCCAGCCCCTCAAGCGTCTTTCCGTCTGAACCGACGGATACAAACGGCGGGTAGGCGGGATTAATCGCCATCCGAATAACTCCCGCTTTTTTGATCTCCTCGGGCACCATCGCGGCAAGAGTTTCATCCCGCGCCGGTGCTGCGCTGGACGTCTCGGCCGAGGCCGGCTTTGCATCACTCGGCGACGAGTTGAGGCCACATGATGTCACGGAGATCAGACCCAGTGAAATCGCTACTAAAGAGACCTTACGAACGCTATGGGTTTGGCGCATTTGCACTCCTTGTTTGGGGAAATCTCGAGACGCCCTAAATTCGGTAACTGTCTCGGCGCCGAGGTTGCTTCAACATTAGAGGCAGAGCGTTACTTTCGCAATGGGATACTGGAATTCCACATCGTGGAGTTCCAGGGGGAATTGTGATCTGGAGTCGATTATTCATTCTGGACACGTGGGGCTTCGCTTCTTGTGCTGTTCTCGATTTTGTTGGATGGCTGACCCTCGCCCATTAAATGAGTCGCAGTGTCCTGGGCTGGCAATGCGCCCAACTCCATTGATGTGCCCGTGAATTGTCGTGGCGGGTTCAAGTTCAAGGAGGGCAGCAGCCAGAGTTGCTCGCTGCCCGTGTGGTAGCCATGGCGTGACCACCTACCAACTGAACGGTCCTCATCGCTGACGGCCCCGCATCCCCCAGAGCCAGAACGCCCGACTAGCGGGAAATATGATTCGTGACCGGCCGGTGGCCGCAGGCAAACCTTCGATTGGTTTGCAGTCACATTTTTTATTTACGCCCGAAGCAACTCAACAGTTGGACCAGTAGTTGGCAAGCTTCCCCAAAGCTAGGGGACTGCATCGGCATCAGAACGGATGGCTCGTTCCGATACCCGGGTCAGGTGCTCGCGCATGAGGGCCTCAACGGATTGGGCTGTTCCATCTGCAAACGCCCTAGCAATGTTTTCATGCTCTTCCACTGCACATACTCCGTCGCGGGCCATGACACTGGAGTATTGGCGTATTCTTCGTAGCTGCGCGCCGAGGTTGTCGGAGATCTGTTCCAGGAAAGGGTTGTCGCAGTGGGTGAAGATGAGCCGGTGGAATTCCCTATCGGACTTGAAGAAGTCTGGCTCGTTCCCTTCACCGGCCAAGAGTGCCTCCTTCTGCTCTTTGACAGCGGCGCTGAGCTTGGCGGCAAGGTCCGCTCCGTGGGCCTCGAATGCCCATCTGGCTGCCAATGATTCAACCATCTCCCGAACCTTAAGGAACTTCTCTAGTTCCATCCCTGACAAGGGCTGGGATACTCGGAATCCTCGGGAAGCTGTACGCTCCACCAAGTAGGCGGCTTCAAGTTTCACCAATGCTTCACGCACGGGAGTCTGCGAGACGTTGAGTTCTCGCGCCAAAGCGTCGATGTTGAGGGGGGCGCCGGGCTGCAGTTGATTCTCTTCGAGCAACGTTCGCAAGGAATTGAAGACAGAATCCCCCAGTCCCTGGCGAGGCACTGGCGCTATGAGAGGCCGCGTTGGGGCGCGCCCCATGGTGCTCTTAAGCGATGTCATGTTGTCCTCCGATCGCTATGCCAAGACCGAATCGGCCTGGCGCTGGTGAACGTATGCAAGGAAATCCTCGATGCACTCTTCATCGGTTTCCATGACCCGTCCAATAAAAGTTTCCGAGAGAACACGCACCGCCGAAATAGCATCATGAGGTAAACGAAGCCTGGCGGCCAGACGTTCCAACGGAACGAACCCGAAAGGTATGTCTTCCGTGAGGTATCGCGTGTCCAGCGTTGACGGAGAGAGGGAACCTTGGAATCCGCTGAATGAGCGCAAACACTCATTGATGGATCTTCCTGCCATGCCTTGGTCTGCATAGAACCTTAACATCCATTCTCTGAGGGTGAGAGTTTCCCCTTGGCATTCCTGCACGATTCGGAGCCGCTCGCGATCAACTGCCAGCAACAGATTCTCGGTTGCCTGTGAGAGGCCCTCATCGTAGAAAGTGAAAGATTTTCCCTTGTCCATTGCCGTGGCATTTGCGATGACAACGGGCGGATGGAGGACATTGTTCGTGTTGGAGAGTGATGTGGTCACCAAGTCCGACGCCACCAGGGTAGGAAAGCAGGGCAGGAAGCTCTCCATGGCCTTGGCACTCAGTTCATCACTAAAGCCGGCAACCGGCAGATTGCGCTTAACCGATGTAACGGTGCATCGTCCCTCGCTCACGCGGCCACCTGCTATGAATCCGGTGGTTTCCGAAATGTTTGGGTTTTCTACTCCTGCCATCCGCAGTGCGTTACGAACTCTGAACGCGCCACCAAAGGATCCTGGGGCCACTAATACGGGTCTTCCCCCGATGATGTCTGCGTGCTTCACGACAGTAACCGGCAGGTCGTTGGCAGTGCCGACCAGCACGAACAAGTCGCTTCCCGAGATCGTGGCGGATACTTCGAGAGCTAGGACCTGTTCTGGCACCAGTCCATCCGCGTAGTGTGGAATGTCTTGGATTTCTGAACCCGCAAGCAGGGCAACATCCCACCCTTCGGGCGCGTTACTGGCTGCGTAGCCTGCGGTGACGATGGCAGCTGAACTGGAACCGACCACTGTAAGTTTCATGGCTCTCTCACGCCCCGACGGAGTTGAAGCGTTTGTGTGAGAACGGCAGAAGTTCCGCGGGGTGCTGCCCGGTGATGACCCACCGGGCGATGAGTTCACTGAAGCCTAGTGAAATGGCGAATCCGTGTCCGCACCAGCCGGTCCCGAAGATGATGTTCGATGCGTTGGCCGGTTGGCCGATCAGTGGGGCGCCGTCGATACAAAATGTCTCCCGGCGAGATCCGTCAACGCTGACAAACTCGGATTTTTCCAAAAACGGGAAGGTGCTGACGGCATCTTGAAGCGTCAGAGCGGATGCTGCGAGCGAACCCAGCAGGTTTCCATTCTCATCGTGTTCCACCGTCTGCCCGCCGGAAAGCATGATGGTGCCGTCGACGAGCTGCTTGACAGCCAGTTTCCGGTTCCGGTGCCCTAGCAGTCCGTTGACTTTCTTGCCATCTGGATTCGAGACGTACATCATCTGGGGAATATGGGACCACATGGGCAGTGTCTCTTCAGCGGCCAGGATCGGCTCCAGGAGAGCGGGGACTCCGGCATTGCAGAAGAGGAGCAGCTGCCTGCCGACAGTAATCGTTTCGCCGGTGCTCAGCGTTACGCCGCTAGCTCTTCCGTCTGTCATGACGACATCCTTGACCAACGAATTTGTGCGTATGGTCGCACCATGGTTTTCCGCTTCGCGGGCAAGAGTACGCGTGGCGAGAGTGTGGTCCGCCACGCCATCATTTGGGCAGTAGCTGCCGCCGGCGATTCCCTTGGCAAGTTCCGGTTCGATCTGGCGCGCGCGTTCAGCATCAACCAGTTCCGTAGGGATTCCCAGAGACGTCTGCACCTGGGCACGGACCCGGAGCTCGCTCTCAATCTCGCCGGGTCGGGTTCCAATGGGAGTCTCGTAGATCTGGATGCCGCCGACTCGCCGGTAGCCGACGCCACCCTCGAACTCCGCTTCAAACTGGGCCCAGCGTTCCTGTGCCCGTGCGACTAGAGGAAGTTCGCGTACGTCTCGACCGGAACCACGGACTCCTCGTTCGCCGGGTCCCCCCGAAGCGCCTGAGGCGATTTCACCTGCTTCGATCAACAAGACGTCCGCCCCCGCTCTGGCGAGGTCAAAAGCGATGGCTGCGCCGTAGATGCCGCCTCCGACAATAACGACGTCGTGGATTACTTCATTCATGGTGTGTCCTCCGTTGTAAGGTCATTAGTTGAAAAGACTCATCCGCTCGCCCTGTTCCAGGTGCGGTTGGACGCCAGCGAAATGGCAGGCGATCTGGTGGCCAGTTGAGGCGTCCGAGCTGATCTGTGGGATGTCGTCGACGCACGAGCGGGGCAGAATCCCGAAGGATGTCGTCTTTACGCCTGCCGCTTCGGTTGTTCGCCCCAGCTCGACAGCGCGTGTGCATCTGGTATGGAACCGGCAGCCGCTGGGGACGGCGGACGCGCTGGGGATAGTGCCGGGCAAGATCTCGATATGCCTGGTTTTTTCGTAGGCGGGATCGGGGATAGTAACAGCTGAAATCAGCCCTACTGTGTAGGGATGGACCGGGCGTTGCCACACGTCCGCCGTATCGCCGTACTCAACCATTGCGCCCAAGTACATGACGCAGGTCTTGTCTGCGATGTACTGCACGAGTGTCAGGTCATGGGTAATGATGATGTAGGTCAGGCCAAGTTTCTTCTGCAGGTCTACCAGCAGATTGATGATCTGTGCCTGGACCGAAACATCCAAGGCACTCACTGGCTCGTCGAGAACCAAGACATCGGGGGAGCAAGAAATCGCTTTCGCAATGGCGACCCGCTGGCGTTGTCCGCCGGACATCTCTTTAGCGAACCGGTCCATGAACTCCGCGCCCAGCCCGACCTGGCTCAGCACCTCAACACACCTGCGATGTCGGTCTTCCCCGGATGTGCCGATACGGTGCACCACGAGTGCCTCGTTCAGGATGGCCTTGACAGTCATCCGTGGGTCCAGGGACGCAAGTGGATCCTGCAAGACCAACTGCACGCGTTTACGCAGTTTCCGCATTTCGCTGTTGCTGATCGCGGCCGTCGACTGCCCATCCACGAGAACGTCGCCGTTTGTTGGACGCAGCAGGCCGACCACGACCCGTGCCAATGTGCTCTTACCGCATCCGGATTCACCCACTATGGCGAGGCATTCGCCCCTGGCGACTGAAACTGAGATGTCATCAACGGCTTTGATGACGTCGTGCTTGCGTCTGAACACGCCGTGGGATTTGCCTTGGAAATGCTGCGAAACGTTTCTGACCTGCACGATAGGTTCGGAATTGGGCATCTGTTCGTGTTCTGCTGGGGCGACGACGTTCAACTGATCTCCTCACTGAAGTGACACGCTGACAGATGCTGAGGTTCAACAGCCCGCAGCACGGGTGGCTCTGTTGTGCACAGCGACCTGTTGCCTTTAAGCGGACAGCGCGGGTTGAAGACACATCCCTTCGGCGGTGCGACCAGACTCGGCGGATCGCCGTGGATGACCCGGAGACCAACGTCTTTCCCTGCATCCATCGTGGGGACCGAACTAATAAGTGCCGCCGTGTAAGGGTGCCGGGGAGATTTGAAAACTTCGGCTACGGAGCCGGTCTCTACCAAGTTGCCTCCGTACATAACGGCTACATCATCGGCGTACCTAGCAACAAGACCTAGGTCGTGGGTCACCAGCAGTATCGCGATGTCCCTCTCTGACTGCAGTCTCCTCAGCAGCGTCAGGATCTGCTGCTGGATGGTTACGTCCAATGCACTAGTGGGTTCGTCGGCCAGCAGCACACTCGGATCCTGCGCCAGCGCCATAGCTATGACAATGCGCTGCTTCATACCCCCGGAGAACTGATGGGGGTACATGTCCAGGCGTCCGGCCGGGTCCGGGATGCTGACCGCGTCAAGCAGCTCGATGGCTTTGCGGCGACCCTCTGCGCGGGAAGTCTTTCCGCCGGCATTCACGGCCTCAATGAGCTGTGCCCCGATGCTTAGGACAGGGTTCAAGGCACTGGCCGGATCTTGGAATACTATTCCAATCTCGTTCATGCGGACGGAGCGAATAACGTCTGCCGAAGCCCCAACCAGCTCGGTACCGCCAATTCTGACGCTTCCGCCGGATATGTCGGCTTTGCCCTTCGGCAATAGCGTCGAGATGGCCCGGAGCAACGTACTCTTGCCGGAACCAGATTCACCAACGATAGCCAAAGTACGGCCAGCCTGGATCTTCAGCGAGACGCCGTGAATAGCCTCGACGGGTCCGTCTGTTCCGAGGTATCGCACGCGGAGATCTCGAACGTGAAGCATCTCCGAAGCCTCAGGCTCGGCGGCTGCCTTTAAAATCACTTTTTCGTGGGCAGCTTTGGCTTTGTCCGCCAGCCTCGCCTGTCTGGCCGCCCGACGCGCCCGCCAGGTAACCTTGCGGGCAAACGTCGGATCGTAAACGGCGCGCATTGCTTCACCCAGGAGGTTGAAGCCGAGGGCAGAAATTGCAAGGAACAATCCAGGGAAAGTGGCCATGTAACTATGCGTTCGGATGTAGGAGCGGGCCTCCCCGAGCATGGTTCCCCACTCCGGTTCGGGAGGCTGGACACCCAGTCCAAGGAATCCCAGGCCGGATGAGGTCAGGAGCGTCGTGGCAAAGAGCAGGCTCGAGAGAGTCAGCATCGTACCTAAGATGTTCGGCATGATGTGTCGAATCACAACTCGTGCCGGAGTGCATCCCAACGAGACACTCCCTTCGATGAAGGGCTCTGCCTTGGTGCTCATGGTGACGGCACGCGCCGTCCGGGCGAAGATGGGGATGGAAACGACGCCGACTGCCAGAATGACGTTCTGGGTGTTGGCTCCGAGGATGGCCACGATGGCCAGGGCGAATATAATGTCTGGGAAGCTGAGCATGATGTCCACCACGCGCATCAGTAAAAAATCAAACTTCTTGCCCAAATAACCGGCGAGCACGCCCAAGGGGATGCCGATGGCTGCCGCTATGGCCACCCCGCCCAAGCCAATTCCCAGTGAAGTGAGAGCGCCCGCCAAAATTCGGCTGAAGACGTCTCTGCCCAGCTGATCAGTCCCGAAAATATGTCCGTTTCCGGGAGGGCTTAGCGTGGATGCCAGATCCTGTTCGTAAGGGTCAAAGGGGGCGGCGATCCTGCCAAGTACGGCCAGCAGGATGCACATGATTACGATGGTCAGGCCGGCTTTTCCCTTGCCCTGTCCCCAGACCCGGGCCATTCCACTCTGTCGCTGCGGGGACGCCACGGCCGAGGACGTTTTCGTCCCGCCGCGGGCTTCTTCTAGCTGTATTCCAAGACTCATGGACAACATCTTTCTGAAATTAGGTGAGTTGCCTGGTTCGCGGATCAAGTGACTTCGACAGGACGTCAACCACGAGGTTAATCAGGATGAAGAAGGCAGCAAACATGAGGATTGAGTACTGGATGACGGGGTAATCGGCTTGCCCTACCGCATCGACAAGCAATCTGCCGATGCCCGGGATGCCGAAGACAGTTTCGGTGACAACTGACCCTCCGAGTAGAGCGCCAAACTGAACACCGGCGATACTGACCGCAGCCACAAGGGCGTTGCGCAGGCCGTGATCCAGCACGACCCGTATCTCGCTAAGACCCTTGGACCGTGCGGTGTCGATGTACTCCTTGTCCATGACATCCAGCAGGCTCGACGTCACCAGGCGCGATATCATCGCGGCCGGTCGAGTGGAAACAACGAGTATGGGAAGCACGAAGTACTCCCACGATTTGGCGCCGCTGGCAGGCAATAGCCCGAGATTCACGGAGAGCCACCAGATGGCGAGTAGTCCGATCCAATAGATTGGCATCGAGATACCCGCCAAGGTTCCGACGGTGACGATGAAGTCCACAAACCGTCCCTGACGCAAGGCGCAGATGATGCCGGTTACGGTCCCCACGAGGAGTCCGAAGGCGAGACCGCCAAAGGCGATTGCTAGCGTGTTGGGGAGTCTTTCGATGAATTCTGTGCTGACGGGACGTCCAGTGCGGAGTGAGGACACGGCGCCTGGATCAAACATGCCCTGCACGAACCTGACGTAGCGTTCGAACATGGGGGCATCCAGGCCCATCGACGCTCGCAGCTGGGCTACTTCCTCGACTGTGGCTGACTGCCCGGCTAGATTCCGGGCAGGATCGCCGGGAATCAGGTCGACGAGGAAGAATACAAGGAGCGAGACGATGATGAGAGTCGGTATTGCCGCGCCGAAGCGTTTGACGATGAACATAGCCCGAGGGTTATTTCACACTGGCCACGTCAAGCAGCATGGTCTCGTCGCCGCGGATTTGAAAGCCGCCAACTGCATTGGACCGGGCCACAGTCTGCTTTTGGTACCAGAGGAAGATGTCCGGTTGATCGTTCCAGACCATTTCCTGGACTTGGCCGTAGATTTCCTTCTGCTTTGCGGTATCAGAGGTAGCGCGTCCCTGCTCAAGGAGCTTGTCGACCTCAGGGTTGTTGTAGCCGGTGATGTTAGTTGAGATCCCTGAGTGGAACAGACGGTAAAGCGTGTAATCCATTCCTTGAGTAGCGCGCCCGACCATGGCACCGCTTTCGTTGCGCTGATCAAGGGGAAGGGCGATGTGCTGAAGGAACGCGCCGAGATCCATGACCTGGGCCGTTGCCTTTACCCCGACTTTTTCAAACGAGGACTTCAGCGCCTGGCAGACCTGCTCGTCCTTGATATAGCGGCCGCGGGGGCAGCGGAGGTCCACGGTCAGCTCGCCTTCGCCGTATCCGGCCTCTTTGAGTAGTTCTTTGGCCCGTTCCGGATCGTAGCCGATGGGTTCGAAAGTCTTGCGAAGCTCATCCTGTGTTCCGGGACCAGGCATCGTGATGGATGGCTCGGCGAGTCCGCCGAGGATGCCGCTGATCATGGAGTTGCGGTCGACAGCAAGGTTTAGGGCCTGGCGGACTTTGGGATTGTCGATGCCCTGCTGGGCTAGGTTTAGTTCGATATTGATGGAGAACATGCTCGGAAGCTGCTCTACCGTGGTGTCGGCGAGGCTCTTGAGCGTCGATACGGATTCTGGTGGGACTCTCTCAACGATGTCCACATCGCCTGTTTCTAGGAGAGCCATGCGAGAGGCGTCCTCAGGTGCAACGACCCATTCGATGCTCGTCAGTGATGCTTTACGGTCGCCCACGTAGACGGGGCTTGGTTTTACGCTGTAGCGTTCGCCGCCGACGTAGTCACTCACGACGTAGGGGCCGCTGCCTACGGGCTTGCGGCCGAATTCTGCACCCAGCTCCTTGGCGGCTTTGACGTTGACGATCAATGCGTTGTTGTTAGCCAGTAGGGAGAGCATATGCCCGTTGGCTGAGGCCAGCTTTATCGCAACTGTGTTTTCGTTGACCGCCGTTACTTCTTTGATGGTCGAGAAGAGCCCGAGATACGGCGACTTGGTGGCGGGGTCGAGGAGCCGGCTGAATGAAGCGGCTACGGCGGCAGCGTCGACAGGATCGCCGTTGCTGAATTTGTGTCCCGACTTAATTTTCACGGTAAGCGTCAAACCATCGGGACTGTACTCGTGGCTGTCGGCCAGCTCGGGCACAACTTTGTTCTCTGCGTTTAAGGTGAAAAGGCCCTCAAAAACAAGGTGAGTGATGGAGTTGGCGGAAGGCAGCTGGGTGAAATGCGGATCGAGGGTTTGCACTTCCGCGGCGGCGCCGATGCGCAGGATGCCGGCTTTGGTCGAGGTGCTTTGCGCAGGACCTGCGCATCCAGAGAGAGCTAATGCACTCGCCAGGGCTGGGATGAGAAGGAAAAGTGGCTTTCTACGCACAGTGAAGCTCCTTAGACCGTTTTGCTTGGACTCTCAGGCCGTTACGGGGAAAGCGACTTCCCTGAGGCGAAATCGTATATCGTACTTCCGATATTAGGAAGAGGTTGTTTCCTTCGAACGATTGCGGAGTTTCACGCGTGTAACGAGTTCGCTGTCGCGTGGCCGCGCGCTGGTTCGTAGCCGCAGAGTGAGATCGGGGGGGTCTTGGACCCTATGCTCCACCAGCGCCCTATCTCAACGAGAGTAGGAGCCCCTTGGGAGAACGGAAGATCCCCGGACTTAAGGAGGCACGATTATCGATCTATAGAATCGCTTGACATTCCGCATTGTGCATCTCAGACTGCGACTGGCGCCATATGGGCGATCACAGCAACTGAGGAGGCCCCTTGCTCCAGCAGCGCGAAACGGTCATCGGATGAGGCATCTTGTGCTCAGGCTTTTCCAGGTTCCGGCAACGGCTCCGATAGCTTCGGTCTTGATGGCCAATCCGCCGATTCCAGCCGACTCGTACTCGTGCATCGGACCCCGTTGAAGGAATGGATGGCTATTTCCAAGCCATAACCCACAGCGATGTCACTCTTGCCCCTATCGGCAAATTGATTCGCAATTTATCGTCGACGGAACACAGAACGAACTGCTCATGTCCAGGTTTTCCCAGTCCGATTCTGCGAGAGGGACACATCACCACCTGCCCGTTCCGAATTCCGTTGTCCCTTTCGTCCGCATCGACACCTGTCGGCCGCCATTAAGGTCGTTAGCGGCGCCGCCAAGTACACGGGCGTCGTAAGGAAGCGTTCGGGGGATCCGGAGCCATGCGGCAGCAGCGCATCTACGACTTCGAGAATGACAGCTCGTACCTTGACTTGATAGGAATCCTGTCAGAAGACGCAGCCGCACTGTTCAAGACCACTGTCACACGCTCCGCGGATGAAAGTGACGAGATCTCTGCCGGTGCCGGAATCGGGCACTTCAGCTTGGTACTCGGTATCAGCCAGGGCATCGTCGGTGGGCCCTCCAAGCTGACCGAATCGATCGCTGGCTCGCTGCACGACCGCCTCCACCTCCGAGCCGCAGTGCAAGAGGTCGTGCACAGTAAGAACTCCGGTGTCGCCCGTTACACCCAAAGCGGTGTTGACCGTGAAGTGGAGGCCCGCACAGTCGTCCTTGCGAGCACCGCTGGTGTGTCGCACAAAATAGGCGCAGACGTTCCGGAGAACCTGCGGGGGCGGCCGTCGCGATCACCCGGATCGTCGGCTACTCGCAGCGACGGCCGCCCCGTTGCTTGAACATCTCCAGGCCAAGACGATCCCGCACTGTCTCGAACCCTGACAGGAACCCCGCCACAGGCGCGCCACGCCGTCCTCGGTGCGAACCGGTCAGCCCTTAAAGGCTCCTTCAGAAGTACCCTCGGTAACCCAGCGCTGCGACAGGTAATAGATCGCCATTACCGGGATTGCGGAGATAACCGCCGCGGCCATGATGGGGCCGTACTGTTGCGCATCGCCGGTACTGGAGGTGCTGGACTGCGACCGGTGCTGTCATGACGTCGGGAAGGTGAGTGCAAGAACAGTTCACCCCAGGCCATGGTGAATGCCAACAACGCGGCGGTGGCCAGGCCGGGGGCTGACACCGGCAGCAGGATGCAAAGGAGGGTCCGCATCGGCGTCGCTCCATCAAGTGACGCCGCCTCCTCCAAATCCGGCGGGAAATCGCGGAATTGGCCCAGCAGCAGCGAGGTGCAGAGCAGTACGGCGAAGGTGAGATAGGCGACCACGAGACCCATGAGAGTGTCCGCGAGTCCAAGGCCGCCTACGACCACGCTGAGTGGGATAACGAGCAGGACCATCGGCGTGAGGTAACTGAACAGGATGAGCTGGCTAGCCACTTTCCTGCCCGGAAATTGGATCCGGGCGATCCAGTAGGCGGCCAGTTTGCGAAACAAAGGCGCTAAAGGTGATGCTCGACGCCTGAGCATTGAGTTCACACCGAGCCGACGACGGCGGGAGCTTGGGCTCCCGCCGTCGTCCTCTTCAACCCGCTGCGGGCATGTTAACCTGCTGCGGGCATGTGGTCAGTTTTTGACGACCTCCAGCTCAATCACAGCCCAGGACAGCGCCGGCAGCGTTGCCCGGAGTTCGGAGCCGCTCGCCTTTGCCCCTTCCAGCGGCTTGAGCCCAACCTGGTCCGGACTGCCTTGGGTATTGACCGTGAAACGGTTCCCGCCTTCGGGGATTTCCAGGACCTCGGCGCGGAGCACCCGACGGGCATCAAACCCGCGAAGTGCGACTTCAATGTCTGCCGCTTCCTCGAGGCCGCGGTTTGCGAAGAAGAGCGCCACGCGGCCCGTTTCCTCGTTCCAGGTCGCACTGACATCCACAAGGTCGGTGCCGCCGAAGCGGGCATTTTCGTACTTGTCCGAGTCAACGGACAGGCGCAGGATCTGGCCCTTCGCCAGTTCGGCCATGCGCGCGAAGGGGTGGAAGATGGTCTGCCGCCAGGCCGGGCCGTTTTCCTCGCTGAGGATCGGGGCGATGACGTTGACCAGCTGTGCCTGGTTGGCGATCTTGACCCGGTCCCCGTGGCGGAGCAGCGAGTTGAGCAGGGTACCGACGACGACGGCGTCCGTCACGTTGTACTTGTCCTCAATGACCCTGGGGTGCTCACGCCAGCCGGCCTTGGCCACCTGGTGCGGCTGGTCCTCGGTATCGAGGCCGCGCTGGTACCAGACGTTCCACTCGTCGAAGGACAGGTCGATGTGCTTCTTGTGCTTTCCCTTCGCCCGGACGGCATCGGCAGTTGCGATGACTGATTCGATGAAATAGTCAGTGTCCACGGCGCTGGCGAGGAAGCTGCCGACGTCGCCCTCATGCTCCTGGTAGTAGGCGTGCAGCGAGACGTAATCCACTTCCTCGTAGGCGTGGGTCAGCACTGTCTGTTCCCAGGCTCCGAACGTAGGCATTCCGGAGTTGGAGCTTCCGCAGGCCACCAGTTCGATGTCCGGGTCCACGAACCGCATCGCCTTGGCGGCTTCCTGGGCCAACCGACCGTACTCTTCCGCGGTCTTGTGGCCGATCTGCCAGGGTCCGTCCATTTCATTGCCGAGGCACCACAGCTTGATGTCGAACGGGTCCTTGTGCCCGTTCTTGGCGCGCAGGTCCGAAAGATAGGTTCCTCCGGGATGGTTGGCGTACTCCACGATCTCGCGCGCCGCATCCACTCCCCTGGTGCCCAGGTTGATGGCTTCCATGATTTCGGTCCCCGCCTGGCGGGACCAGTCCACGAACTCGTGCAGTCCGAAGGCGTTCGTCTCCAGGGTGTGCCAGGCGCCGTCGAGCCGCCGTGGGCGGTTTTCCCGGGGACCTACCCCGTCTTCCCAGTTATAACCGGACACGAAGTTGCCGCCGGGGTAGCGGATCACAGTGGCTCCGAGTTCCTTGACGAGCTTGAGCACGTCCTGGCGGAAACCGTTTTCGTCGGCCTCCGGGTGGCCCGGTTCGTAGACTCCGGTGTAGACGCAGCGGCCCATGTGCTCCACGAAGGAGCCAAAAAGGCGGCGGGGCACTTCCCCGATGGTGAAGTCTCGGTCCAGGGTGATTCGTGCGCGGGACATATGGGGTATCTCCTTTTGGTTGAACAGGTTCGTAGGAAGTAATCAAGGCTCAGGTTCAGGTGCCGGCGAGTCCGGTCGTCGCAACGCCCTTGATGATCTGGCGCTGGAAGAACAGGAAGACCAGGATGAGCGGCAAGGCCGCGAGCAGTGCGGATGCCATGTTTTGCGCGTACTGAATGCCGTAGGCACTCTTGATGGTCTGCAACCCCACCGGAAGGGTCAGGATGGAGCCATCGTTCGTGGAGATGAAGGGCCATAGGAAGTTGTTCCACGCGCTGATAAAAACGAAGATCGCGACGGCGGCGAGGATGGGGCGTGAGAGCGGCAGGATGATTTGGAGGAAGATTCGCATCCGGCTGGCACCATCCATCACCGCAGCTTCCTCAAGTTCACGCGGAATCTGATCAAAGAACTTCTTGAGCACAAACACCATGGCGGGGTGGATGACCTGCGGCAGGATGACGGCCCAGGCCGTGTCGATCATGTGGAGCGCCACCATCTGATAGAACAGCGGAATCATCAGCACTGGCGGCGGGATGATGATGGAGGCGATGATCACCGTCATCAGGACCTTTTTGCCCCGGAAATCTATCCGGGACAAGGCGTAGGCAACCAGCGCGGAGATGACCAGCGTGATCGCTGTGATGGCGGCCGAGGTATAGAAGGAATTCCACGTCCAAAGCGGGATATTGCCGTCTTGGAACACCTTGACGAAAGCATCCGCCGTAAAGCCCGACGGCGGGATCCAGCTGACCGTCGGCGCTGCGGCGTCGGCCTCGCTCTTGAAGGCCGTAACCGTGGCCCAGGCGAAGGGAACGAGCCACAGGACTGCTAGAAACGCCGCGACCGCTGTCACGGCGGCCTTGCCGGCCGTGATTTTCCTGCGGGGTTTGCGGATCTTTGCTGCGCTGGCGGTGTGCGGAGCGGGGCGGGTGAGTGTCTGGGTTGCCATGGTTATGCACTCCTGCGGCGCGTGATGACGAACTGCATGACCGAGACGATCACGATCAGCCCGAAGAAAATGTAGGAGACGGCTGCGGAGTAGCCCAGCCGGTAGCCGGTGAACCCGGTTTCGAAGATGTACTGCACTACCGGCCTGGTGGAACCGCTGGGGCCGCCAGCCGTCATCTGGTACACCTGATCAAAGATTTTCAGTGATGCCAGGATCTGGAGGAGGACGATCATCACGGTGGTCGGCGCCAGCTGCGGCAGGGTTATGGAGAAGAACTGTCGCCAGGCTCCTGCCCCGTCCAGCGATGCCGCCTCATAGTGCTGGTGGGGAATGTTCTGCATAGCCGCCAGGTACAACAGAAAGTTGAATCCGACCGTCCACCACAGCGTGGCGATGACGATGGCCCACATCGCCACATTCGGGTCGTTCAGCCAGGCCACCTTTGGAAGCCCGATTTTCGACAGGGAGTCGTTGATCAGCCCCAGCTGCGGGTTGTACATCCAGGTAAAGAAGAGTGAGACGACTGTCGAGGCCAGCAGGTACGGAGCAAAGTAGGAGAGCCGCCATAGCCATTGCGCAGGCAACCCCACGTTAAGCAGTGCGGCCATGACCAAGGCAACGATCACCAAGGGAACCGTGCTTATCACCGTGAAGTAGAGCGTGTTGCCCAGGGACCGCCACATGGCCGTATCGGCCAAGGCTTCAGCGTAGTTGGCCAAGCCAATCAGGCTGTCGTTGGCGCCGGTAAGAGACTTGCCTGTCAGGCTCATGACGAAGCCGTAAAGAAGGGGCCAGACAAGGAAGATCAGGAAGAACGCCAGGAAAGGGGCGGCGAAGCCCCAGCCGGTCAGGTTGTCCCTGCTTCGACGGGACGGGGCGGGGCGGAACTGGCTTGGGGAGGTTGCCGTACGCTCAGCGGTCCGGCGGGATGTTGCTAAGGAACTCATCAGGGACTCCTTTGTCACTCGGGGGGCTCAGACCGGGTTGGGCCGGGAGAGAAGTGTGTTGGTGCGTTGCACGAAGGCGTCCCAACCGTCGGCTGCCTTGTCGCGGCCGAGGAGTACGTTCTGCACGTTTTCCGCAAAGTAGGTTTGCCAGTCCGAGCCGGAGCCGCTGAACCAGGATTCCGGGTCGTAAGCGATAATGTCCGCCGCGTTGGCGTAATGAATCTGAGGGGTAAGTTCCCGGTACGCCTGTGACTGCACAATCGGCTGATAGGCCGGAATGTGTCCGGCTTCCGCCCAGGACAGCGATCCCTTGAGGACATCGCTCACGAACTTGTACACGCTGCGCCGCTTCTCGTCGTCGTCGTTTAGTTGCCGCGGCAGGACAAAGGAATGTGAGTCGGCATAGGCTGCCGGCGTCCCGTAGAGCGTGGGGATGGTTGCCGCATCGACCGGCAGACCGGCCTTCTTGAGGGTGGGAAGTTCCCAGACGCCGCTGAAGAGCATGCCTGAACTGCCGCGGGCAAATTCGGCGATGCCCGTACTAATGTCCCCGCTCTGTGCGGCTATTGTGTCGTCGAACAGTGACGCCATGAATTCCAGGGACTCGATCGCCGCATCCCTGTCGGCCTTCATCGACTGCCCCGGGGTGAGCTCCATGTCTACACCGTGCTGCTTGTAGAGGGTGTAAAACAGACGCCACATCTGGGATCCGCTGCCAAGGTAGCCGAAGGAAAGGCCGTGCGCCTGCGTCACCTTCTGCATCTCGCGGGCCATCGAGAGGAACTCCTGTGGAGAGCCCACGTCCTGCAGCTGCCCGTTGGGGGTGAGCACTCCAGCTTTGCCGGCAACCTCGGTGTTGTAGAACATGACGAAAGGGTGGGAATCCAGGGCGATGGAAAAAACCTGGCCGTCGTGCTGGCTCTTGTCCCAGATCCTCGGTGCGAAGCTCTCCGCCGTCACCCCGTGTTCTGCCAGCAGGGACATGTCCCACGGGTCGATGAGTCCTCCGGGGGCGTAACCGGGAACCCGGCTGGCGTGCATGATGGCCAGTTCCGGCGGGCGTCCTCCGGCTGACGCCATCGCCAGCTTTGTGTAGTACGGAGGCCCCCACGCCAGGACGGTGGGATGAACGGTGAAACCGGGATTTCCCTCGTTCGCCTGCCTGATCATTGCCTGCATCTTGATGCCGTCACCGCCGGACAGGAGATGCCAGAACGCAATGTCCTGCACGGCCGCTGCCGAGGCGCTACCGCCGCAGCCTGTGAGGCCGGCCGCCGCGAAAACGCTGCCAAGGGCCGCCGAACCTGCCAGTAACTGCCGCCGGGTCACTTGTTTCCCGGCAAAAAAGTCAATCTGCTTCACCCGTCACTCCTTTGGATGGGTCCGCTGAAAAAATCCTGATGGCACAAAACACTGCCGTTCCTGAGCGCTGAGTCCCGGGAGTGGCAGGGGCGATGTGACGCGGGACTCACATTACATCGATGTAAAAGTCGTCGCAAGGGAAAATTGTTAGCGTGAACAAGATGATGCAGCAGTCTCGCTTAAGTGCAGTCCCGTTTAGGCGCGGGTGCTGTCCCGCTCCACGATTCTGTAGTCGACGGTGACCACCCTCTGCTCGCCGGTACGGTCTGCCATCCGCTCGGTGAGCAGGCGCAGGGCTTCGCTGGCCACCCGGCGCTTGTCGAAGGAGACAGTAGTGAGGGATGGCACGGCATATTGCCCGTCGGCGATGTCGTCGAACCCTGCCACGGCGACGTCGCCGGGAACGCTGATTCCCCTGTTCCACAACACGCTCATAGCGCCGATGGCCATGGAGTCGGTGAAGCAGAACAGCGCCTCGGGGAGCGGGCGGGAGTCCAGATAGGCGGCGAGCGCGCCGGCGGCCGTCTGCGGTGTCCACTTTTCGCACGGGATGAGCAGTGAGTCGTCCCGGTCAATGCCGAGCTCTTCGAGCGCGGCGTGGTAGCCGCGCGTCCGCAGGATAGCTGCGGCGGAGCCTCGGCCTTCGGCGGTTCCGAGCACGGCAATACGACGCCGGCCGGTCCTGGCAAGGGTCAGGGTCATGTCACGGGCGGCAGCAACGCTGTCCACCCACACACGGTCGGCCAGTTTTTGGGACACCTCACCCAGCAGAACCACCGGGGGCAGCGAGACGCCCACCTTCACGGCACTCTCGTCCAGCACCACCGGGTTGAGGATCAGGCCATCAATGAGGTTGGACCGCGCGCGGGACATCAGTTCGTATTCGCGCCGGGGATCGGCCCCGGTTTCCTCGATCTGAACGCTCCAGCCCTGCTCGTGGGCAACTTCCACCACGTTGTGCGCAATCTCGGCCGAGTAGGGAGTCGCCAGGTCCGGCAGCGCCAGGGCGATAACGCCCGTCCTGCCGTTGCGCAGTCCGCGGGCGGAGAGGTTGGGCACATAATCCAGTTCGAGAATGGCCTGCTCCACCTTGAACCTGGTGGAGCCACTAACCGGAACGATTCCGTTCATCACGTTCGAGACAGTCTTGGGTGAAACGCCGGCGTGACGGGCGACGTCCTTGACCGTTGCGCGCACTGCTCCCCTCCCAAGGCCTTCTGGGCCAAAGCCAGCAGCCAATGGCTGCTGCTGCGGATGACCTGCTGACGATGTTACCTCCCGCCTGGGCAGGCGCCGACGGAAGCGTCTTGACAGGAAAATTGTTAGCGCTCACAGTTGAGCGAAACGTAACTTCACCGGAAAGCCGAGTAAATGAAGAACTGGGCAGGAAATCTCAATTACTCATCAGTGGACGTCTTGCGCCCAGCGTCGGTGGCTGAGCTCGCCCAGCTGGTGGCCCGCGCCGGCCGGGTCAAGGCCCTGGGATCGCGGCACTCCTTCAACCGTATCGGGGACACGGAGGGCGTGCACGTGTCGCTGGACGCCCTGCCGCAGCAAATCGAACTGGATTCAGCACGGCAGACGGTCCGCGTCAGCGGCGGAGTGAGCTACGGTGTCTTGTGCCGCACGTTGCAACAGTCCGGCGTGGCCATCCACAATCTGGCGTCGCTGCCCCACATTTCCGTGGCAGGGGCAGTCCAGACGGGAACCCATGGCTCTGGTGTGAACAACCCCTCCCTGGCCGGAGCGGTGGAGGGCATTGATCTGGTCCGACCCTCCGGCGAGCAGGTATCGCTGTCCCGCGCGGACGGAGAGGAGTTCCTCGGCAGCGTAGTGGGCCTGGGCGCTCTTGGCATCGTCACCGGCCTCCGGCTTGCCGTCCGGCCAAGTTTCAGCATGCGCCAGCGTGTTTTGGAAAACCTGCCGTGGGAACGGGCGCTGGCGGACTTCACACAGCTTGTGTCCAGCGCCTACAGCGTGAGTCTCTTCACCGATTACGTAGGCGATTGCATCAGCCAGGTCTGGCTCAAGGCGCTGGACTCGGAGCCTCCCATCGCTGAACTGTTCGGCGCCACGGCTGCCATCCGCCCGCGGCACCCGCTGCCGGGGATGTCGGCCGAGAACTGCACAGCCCAGATGGATGAGCCCGGGCAATGGCTGGACCGGCTACCGCACTTCCGCCACGAGTTCACGCCCAGCAAGGGTGAAGAACTGCAAAGCGAATTCATCCTGCCGCTGGAACAGGCACCTGCCGCACTCCAGGCAGTGCGGAGCCTGGCGGACCAACTTGCGCCCCTGCTATTTGTCTCCGAAATCCGGACCGGCGCCGCAGACGAATTCTGGCTTAGCCCCTTCTACCGGCAGCAGAGCGTTGCCCTGCACTTCACCTGGAAGCCGCTGCAGCCGCAGGTGGAAGCCGTTCTTCTCCAGCTCGAAGACCTGCTTCGGCCGTTCGGGGCCAGACCGCACTGGGGCAAGCTTTTCACGCCCGGCGGTCACGACTGGGAGTCCCTCTACCCCCGTCTTACGGACTTCCGTTCGCTGACATCGGCGCACGATCCGGAGGGAAAATTCCGCAACGGGCTGCTGGACAGCATTCTCGGCGTCCCGGCGGTGAGCTCACGCTAAGCGGTTGGCGGACCGACGAAACCCCGCCGGCCCGCTTGCAGGGCGGGAATGGATGCCCCCGCCGTACCGGCGCACCGACTCGCTGCCGCGTAGACGAGAAATGTTGAAGAGCACTGCGGGCTCGCCCTCATGGAATTCGACGACGCCGAGAAGCTCGCGCTGCAGCGCTGGGCCGGCGGCGGACTGCTGGTGTCCATGCTGACCACGGCTCCCGTGCCTGGCGATTTCAGGCAGCATCATAAGGTTGGGGCTTCTTGCTCCGCGATTCTGATCATACGAAGTTCGTCCTCCACCGCGCGGGACGGCCAATAGTCCTTCGCCAGCTCACTTGCCCGGCCTTTATCTGCTGCCGGGAAGAGCTTGCCGAGCAGTCCGGCCGCTTGAAGCAGGGCCATCAGCGCCGTGGTCCTGGCATCGGGTGCCTTGGCGTCAGGCTTTGCGGGACCGGGCGCCCCGGAACCAGGCGCCCCGGAACCAGGCGCCCCGGCATCAGGCGCCGTGTCTTGAGACATCCCGGCAGCGGGCGCCGTGTCTTGAGACACCCCGGCAGCGGGCGCCGTGAGTTGGGGCGCCCCGGCATCGGGCGCCGCACCGCTGAGTGCGGCCTGGATCTTTTTCAGGAGCGCCGCCTCCGGAGCGTGGTCCTTCTCCGGATACCGCACGGTCCGGAACAGACCCCGGTGCTTTTCGCCGACATGTTCCACGATGCCGAGGGACGCCATGCCCTCGTAAACACGCTGCACTTCGGCGCGGCCCTCCAGCATGGAGACCCACCGCTTGGGAGTGTGCGGCCGCGATTTGCCACGGATGAGCTCCAGCTCGTGCTGGAAGTCCGTTTGCGGGGCGGCGCCGGTAGCCCTGACGTGCTTCCCCTGCAGCTCGATTGCACCGATCAGGTCCAGCTCGGCCAATATTGCCCCTGCCAAGGTGGTCCTGAGGGCGTACACCGGCACTTCAGGTTTGCCGTCTTTGTCGTTCGTTGCCAGAAGTAGGAAGGCCTGGGGAAGGTTCAGCTCCGCCGTCTTCGGTGTTTCAGCGTTCATACGAACATGGTGGCGCAGTTGGGCAGCCACCACAATGAGGATTTACAAGCGTCTACGTCGGCGTTTACCTTGCCCTGCCGCTGGGCAACCTCGCGCGCGTTGATCAACAGAGAATTGGACGCGCCGTGGCCCGTCGGGCGGCGCAACTAGAACACTTGGTCGGGGTCGACGGTGGACGTTGCGTACTCTGGACGCCCGAGAGGCCGATAAGTCTGGATGGTGATGCCCCGGGACGTGGTCCGCGAGTTGACCAGATCGAGTGCGATGTCCGGACCGGAATCGGGGAACAGCCTTGTGCCCTGGCCGACGACGACGGGATAGGTGACCAGGTCGAGCTGGTCGACCAGGTCGTTGGCGAGCAGCCATCGGACGAGGGCACCACTGCCCGGCACCAGCAGTTCACCATCGTGATGCGCCTTCAGATCACCGACGGCCGTGAGGACGTCGCCGCGCAGGATAGTCGTGCCCGCCCACTGTGGGTCGGCGAGGCTGGTCGACGCCACGTATTTGGGCCGGCTGTTCAGCGCGGCGGCAATCGGGTTCGTGCTCGGATCGGGCATCGCTCCCCAGTAGCCGGCGAAGATCTCGTACGTCCGCCGTCCAAAGAGGAATGCGGCCGCGCCGCCGTAGACCTGGTTGAGATAGTCCCCGGCTTCGGTGTCGAGAAGTGGTATGGCCCATCCGCCGCGGTCGAAGCCGCCGCTGCGATCCTCGTCGGGTCCGCCCAACCCCTGCATCACGCCGTCCACCGAGACGTTGGTCGTGGTCGTCAACTTCATGTCGTGTCACCTCGTCGAACAACGGCCGCGGACCCCTTCTGGATCCGCGCTACTTGCTCCAGAGAAGCACACTCGCGGGAGCCACACGAGGGCCAGATCGTCACCGACGCCTTGTCGGCGTCGCGCCCTGAACATCCGTCGGCCGGGTGACGCGTCCCGGCTACGTCCGACCACGCCGCCGTCGGAGCGCTGTCTCGAGCCACCTTACGCAGCTCTGCCGGTAGTCGGGAGGTTGTACGCCTCTTTTGCGAATACTTCACGACGAGCGGCGACCCGTGTCCGCGCCTCCTGGTTGTCAGTACACTGGGACGCATGACCGAGCAGGAACCGGCTCCGTACAGGGCCGCTGCGGCTCCCCATGGCAGCGCGGGCCTCCCCGAGGACCCGGCCGTCACCTCCATGCCGGTCGAGGACGGCGAGGCCCCGCGCCCGGCCGATCCCGACGGCATCGACACGTCCTTACGGAGTCCGGCACAGCGGTCCCGCACCTTCACCGGGATCCTGGTGAACACCGGCCTCGCCAACATCACGACCAGTTATCTGTGGTTTGCACTGACGTTCTGGGTGTACCTGGAGACGCGCAACGTGATCGCCACCGGCGTAGTCGGCGGCGCGTACATGCTGCTGATCGCCCTTTCCAGCATCAGCTTCGGCACATTCGTGGACCGCTACCGCAAGCTGGCCGTGATGCGCTTCGCCGCCGGCTTCACCCTGGTGATGTTCGTGCTGTCCGGGATCATGTTCCTGATGACACCCGCCGCCAGTCTGCTGGACCTGACACGGCCGTGGTTCTGGGTCTTCACCCTGATCATCCTGGTGGGTGCGGTGGTGGAGAACATGCGCAACATCGCCCTCTCCACCACGGTCACCATCCTGATCGACCCGGATCGGCGGGCCAACGCCAACGGGCTGGTGGGCATGGTGCAGGGGCTGATGTTCATCGTCACCTCGGTGCTCTCCGGGCTGTCGGTCGGACTGCTGGGCATGGGCTGGACGATCGTCGTCGCCCTGGTGCTCACGGCGCTGGCCTTCGCGCACCTGCTTACACTGCGGATGCCCGAGGAGGTGCGCGTGGCCGCCACGGACGCGCACGGCGGATTCGACCTGCGCGGCTCCCTAGCCGCCGTGTTGGCGATTGCCGGACTGTTCGCGCTGATCCTGTTCTCCACGTTCAACAACTTCATCGGTGGCGTCTACATGGCGTTGATGGATCCCTACGGCCTGGAGATGTTCCCCGTGGAACTCTGGGGGACCTTCTTCGCGCTGGGCGCCACGGGTTTCCTCGTCGGAGGCGCGCTGATCGGCAAGTTCGGGCTCGGGTCCAACCCGTTGCGCACCATGCTCATCGCGGTGATCCTGATGGGGGGCCTCGGTGCGGTGTTCACGCTGCGGGAATGGGCGTGGCTGTACATCGCCGGCATCTGGCTGTACCTGGTCCTGGTGCCTTTCGTGGAGGCCGCCGAGCAGACGGTCATCCAGCAGGTCGTGCCCCTGCCCCGGCAGGGCCGGGTGTTCGGATTTGCCATGGCGTTCGAGTCCGCGGCCGCGCCGGTCACAGCATTCCTCATTGCGCCGATCGCCCAGGTCTGGATCATCCCGTACGCGCGGTCCGCTGAGGGTGCCGCCCAGCTCGCCCCGCTGCTGGGCGAGGGCACCTCCCGCGGCATCGCCCTGGTGTTCCTGGTGGCCGGGATCATCATGATCGCGGCCGCCCTGCTGGCCTTCCTGACCCCGGTCTACCGCCGGGTCTCGGCGTCGTATGCGCGGGCGGCTGTGGAAGCGCCGGAGACGGCCGCACCCCATCCTCGTCCTCAGGATGATTAAGAAACGACGGCGATCTTCTTACACGCCTCCGGATCGGCGGCAAACTGTCCTGCCGATGCCTCCTGCGCTGGATTTTGATTCGACGTGCGTCCATGATGGGGCGCATGAGCCAAGTCACGTGCGATCTGACCATCTCCCTCGACGGATTCGCCGCCGGCCCGAACCAAAGCATGACGGACCCCCTGGGCGAGGGCGGAGAGCTCCTGCACAGGTGGATGTTCGAAGAACCTGAGCCCAACGCAGCCGCGCTCGAAGGCATCCTCGCGGCCGGCGCCTACATCATGGGACGGAACATGTTCGCCGGGCCCGGGGCGTGGGATGAGGAATGGCGGGGATGGTGGGGTGAGGAACCGCCCTATCACGCACCCGTGTTCGTTCTCACCCATCATCCACGCGAGCCCCTGGAGATGCAGGGCGGCACCACATTCAACTTTGTGACCGATGGGATCGAATCAGCGCTGACACAGGCGCGGAAGGCCGCTGGCGACAAGGACGTGGCAATTGCCGGAGGAGCGCAGACTGTCCGCCACTACCTGTCCGCCGGGCTGATTGACGAGCTGCGGCTCCACATCGCACCCATCGTCCTGGGAGCCGGAGCGCTGCTGCTGGACGGCGTCGGCAACCTCAACCTCGAACCGACGGAGGTGAGCGGTACCCGCCTCGTCACCCACGTGCGCTATCGGGTAATCCGCTGAAGTTTGTATCCGGCGCGCGAAGGCGTTCCATCCCGTTCTCTGTAGCAGTGGGCGGACGACGGCGGCACCTCCCGCGGTCGTCGGCCTGCGTTTGGTGCCGCTCCCCTACAGAGCCGTCCTATGCGCCGGGGAACCGCAGGCGGCACGTTGATCGTCTACTCAGCCCAGTCGGCGTCGTCGTATGGGTCGGCCGCGGAAGTGGGCGCGGAGGTATTCCCCCACCACAGCTGCGCCTAGATCTCCGGCTGCGGGCGCCACGACGCGGCCGTCGATGCGGCGGGCCATCCGCTGCACGAACCGTTCCAGGCCCGGGTCGTCGCCCAGCCGGAAGAACGTGGCCTGCGTGCCGGTCCGCCCAAGGCGGTCCAGCTCGGCCACGGTAGCGCGGATGGTCTCCGGGTCCGGCGGCCAGGAGAACCAGGACTCGCCGTCGGCCAGCAGGTGCGCGGTGGGTTCGCCGTCGGTCACCACCAGGAGGACGGGCTGCATCGACGGGTGCTGGCGGAAAAACCGGCCGGCGAGCAGCAAGCCGTGGTGCAGGTTGGTGCCCTGCTCCCGCCGGGCCGGCAGGGCCGTGAGCTCGCCGATGTCCATGGACTGCGCGTACCGGCCGAACGTGATCAGCTGCAGCCGGTCGCCGCGGAACCGGGTTGTGACGAGGTGGTGCAGGGCGAGTGCGGTGCGTTTCATGGGCACCCAGCGTCCCTCGGCGGCCATCGAGAAGGACACGTCGACAAGCAGGGCGACGGCGGCCTGCGTGCGCGCCTCCGTCTCCGTCACCTCGATGTCACCCACGGCGAGGCGCAATCCGCGTCCCGGATCACCGCCGTCGGCAATCGTGCGGCGGATGGCGTTGGTCATGGTTCGGGTGACGTCCCACGGCTCGGCATCCCCGAACTCCCACCGGCGGCTGGCGCCGGTCTGCTCCCCGGCCGCCCCGGCAACGCGCGTGTCCCGGCGTCCCTGCCGGCCGGAGAGTTGCTTGGCGGTGTCCCGCAGCAGCGACCTGCCGAGCCGTCGCATGGCCTGCGGTGACAGCCGGAGATCGCCGTCGGCCCCGCGCCGGAGGTAGCCGCCCTCCTGCATGGCCCGCTCGATTTCGGCGAGGGTGCGGGCCGTAACGGCGGCACTCTGACCGAGCTGGCGGGCGAGGGCGTCCAGGTCCAGGTCGTCGAGGCGCGACCCGCTATAGGCCTGGGAGAGCTGTTCGGACAGCTCGTCCAGTTCGGCGATGTCCTGGAGCACGCCGGTGCCGTCGCCGAGCCCGAGCCCCTCCTCACCTTCGAAGCGTTCGGAGCCGGTCCAGTCCTCGCCGGGACGCAGGGCGCGCAGGCTGGCGTCGAGCTGGTCGAGCTGGGCCAGAAGTTCGGGCGAGCCGAACGCCTGGGCGGAAAGCCGCATCAGCTCATCGCGCTGCTCGGCGGACATGGACTGCAGCAGCCGCTGGGCGGCGGCCGCGCGCTGGGCGAGCGCGTCCACCAGCTCCTCGACCGATTGTGGGTTCTCCGGAAAGAAGTCGCCGTGCCGGGCCATGAACTCCTGGAAGTCCGCGGGGGTGTCCTCGCCGCGCCGGTGTTTGCCGAGGAGCTCGTTGAGGTCGTGCAGCATCTCGCTGACGGCCGCGCGGTCCTCATCAGTGGCGCTCTCGAGGGCCTGCTTCATTCCGGCGAACCGCTGGTCAAGGATTTCGCGGCCCAGCAGATCCTTGATTCGCTCGTAGGCCTCGCGTGCGGTGCTCGACTGCCAGTCATAGGAGGCCAGTTCGTTGACCGCTGCTGCCGTGGATCGGGGCAGGTTCTGCAGTTGCATCTCCCGGAAGGCGCGGTCGGTGTTGTCCATCATGGCGTCGCGGGCGAGCTGTTTGCGCTCCTCCAGCACCGCGGTGTCGAGCAGCTTCTGGACTTCGTTGAGGGTGCCGTCCAGCCGGTGGCGGCCCAAGAGTTCACTCCGTCGCTGCTGAACGCGGCCGGCGAGGTCGTCGAGCCCTTCCCGGTTGCGGCCGCCGCGCCGCAGGAACTCCCGGAGGGCGTGCCGGGGCGAGTAGCCTGCCATGACATCCTCGGCGACGGCGTCCAGCGCCTCCGCCAGGTCCACCGGCGGGGCGAGCGGATCCGGTCCTCCCCTGTACCGGCCGTACCGGGACCGGTTATGAATGCTCATGGGTACTCCTGTGCTCTGCTGTAGAACTACCTGGCCGTGGAACTTCTTCTTAGCCGTAGATCGTCGCCTCGTCGTCGGACTCCTTGGAGATCCGCCGGGCGAGGTAGAGACCTTCCAGTGCAAGTTCGACGGCGGCCGCGCGCTGCCCGTCGTTTGTCGCGCCCAGTCGCTCACTGATCTCGTCATAGAGGCGGGATCCGTTGAGGGACGGGAGGTTTTGAAGGACCTCCCGCGCGGTGACCAGTTCCCCGGTGGTCACGGTGGCGTGGCCGTCGAGGGCAGCCACGAGCGGACCCATGTCGATACCGTGGAAATGCGCCCGCACGGCTTCTGCAGTGGCCATGCGCAGGAGGTGGTCGAGGATGTCCTGTTCCCGCCCTTCCTCACCCGACTCGAACTCAATCTTCCCTCCGAGAACTTCCACTGCGGCGTCGAGGTCGATGATCCGGGCGACGGCCTCGGCCTCGCCGCGCACGCTGGCCCGGCGCAAGGCCGCCGCGGCGACGGTTTCGGCACCTGCGATGGCGAACCGCGCGGAAACTCCGGACGTCTGGTTGATCGCGGGGGACTGCCGCAGCGCCCGGGTGTAGCGGGCCAGGATCTCCAGGATGACCGGCGGGACGCCGGCCACCAGCTGCCCCTCCTGCCGGATGACGGCGACCTCGTCGTCGAGCTCTATCGGGTAGTGGGTGCGGATCTCGGCACCGAAGCGGTCCCGCAAGGGCGTGATAATCCGGCCGCGGTTCGTATAGTCCTCCGGGTTGGCGGACGCGACGACCAGTACGTCGAGCGGCAGCCGCAGCACGTAGCCGCGGATCTGGATATCGCGCTCCTCCATCACGTTGAGCATCGAGACCTGGATCCGCTCGGCGAGGTCGGGCAGCTCGTTGATGGCGATGATCCCGCGGTTGGAGCGCGGGACCAGGCCGTAGTGGATGGTTTCCGGGTCCCCGAGGCGGCGGCCCTCGGCCACCCGCATCGGGTCGACGTCGCCGATCAGGTCGGCGACGGAAGTGTCCGGCGTCGCGAGCTTCTCGACGTAACGCTCCGAGCGGTGGCGCCACGCCACCCGTAGCCGGTCCCCCTCGGTGAGGGCACGGGCGCGGGAGTGCTCTGTGATGGGTTCGTACGGGTGTTCGTTCAGTTCCGAATCCTCAATCACCGGAGACCACTCGTCCAGCAGCCCGGCAAGGGTGCGGAGGAGCCGTGTCTTGCCCTGTCCCCGTTCACCGAGCAGGACGACGTCGTGGCCGGCGAGCAGGGCCCGCTCGAGCTGGGGCAGGACGGTACGGCTGAAGCCGTACATTCCCGGCCACGGATCACGGCCGGCGGCGAGCGCGGCGAGCAGGTTGTTGCGGATTTCGCGGCGCAGGTCCTTGTGAACGTGGCCGGAGGCACGCAATTCACCAACAGTGAAGATATCGGGGCGATCACTCACTCCTCTACGGTAGTCCTCGATTGTGCGGGGAATCGAGGGATTTTTTTCGGATTCCTGAGCTTGGGGGCCGCCCGGGTCCCCGGGCCGGGCCTGCGAAGCACGGGGAGGCGGTGAACGATACCGCTCCGCGGCTCCCCCACCCCCGCAAGCTCGGTCGGGGCCCCTGCCGCTACGCTTGATCCTGATGACTGCAGCCACACCGCCGGCACCATCGGGGCCATCCTTGGGGCCTCCATCGAGGGAGCAAGGCACGCTCCTCCTTCTGGTGCGCCACGGGGAGACGCCGACGACGGGCACGGTGCTGCCGGGGCGGGCCCCGGGACTGCATCTTTCCGACCGTGGCCGGGCCCAGGCCGAACGTGTCGCAGAACGGCTCGCGGGCCTGCCGGTCGACGCCATTTATTCCTCGCCGCTGGAGCGCACCTGCGAGACGGCGAAGCCCACAGCAGCGTGCACGGGACTGGAAGTGAGCCGGGACGCCGGCCTGCTCGAATGCGACATTGGCGACTGGACCGGCGCCGCGATCGCCGAAATGGCCGCCTTGCCGCAGTGGCAGACCGTCCAGCACAGCCCGTCTGCCTTCCGCTTCCCGAACGGCGAGAGCTTTCTTCAGATGCAGGCGCGGATCGTCGGAGCGCTTGAGGTTCTTTGCGCAGCCCACTCCGGAGGCGTCGTCGTGTGCTTCTCCCACGCCGACCCCATCAAGGCCGCCGTCGCCCACGCGTTGGGCACACCCCTGGACCTGTTCCAGCGCATCGTCATCAGCCCGGGCTCGGTGTCGGCCATCTCGTTTGTGGAAGGTCAGGCACCCGCTGTGCTCATGGTGAATTCGACCTCGGAACCTCTCAGCGGGCTGAGGGGTTAGTAGCGAAATGGCTACTAACGGTGAGACAGACGGTAAAAGGGGACAGCCGGTGTCCGGGCGGGAGCTGACCCTGCTCGCCGAGGGCCGCGTCGAACTGCTCGGACGCCTCCCGCGCAGCAGCAACGAGACGTTCCTCGTGGAGATTTCCTGCGGGAACGACACAGCCTACGCGGTCTACAAGCCGGAGGCCGGGGAAAGACCGCTGTCCGATTTCGAGCCCGGGCTCTACCGGCGGGAACGTGCCGCCTACCTGCTCAGTGAGTCCCTGGACTGGGGACTCGTGCCGACGACGGTGATCCGCGGGGAAGCGCCCTTGGGGATCGGTTCGCTGCAGTGGTTCATCGAGTGCGACTTCCGTGAGCATTACTTCACGCTGTACGCTGACGCGCCCGAGACCCACCGCGACTTGTCGCAGATTGCCCTGTTCGACTACATCGCCAACAACACCGACCGCAAAAGCGGGCACGTGCTGCGCGGCGACGACGGACGGGTATGGGGCATCGACCACGGGCTGTGCTTCTCGGCAAGTTTCAAACTCCGCACCGTGATCTGGGACTTCGCCGGCGATCCCATCCCCAGCACCCTGCTCGGGGACATCGCTCCCCTCGCAGAGGCGGTGCCTCCCGAGGTGGCCGAGCTCCTCGACGACGAAGAGGTCGGTGCCCTGCAGCACCGCGTGCAGCGCCTGCTGCACGCGGGGGTGCTGCCGGTAGACCGCAGCGGCATGCGTTACCCGTGGCCGCTCGTCTAAGCGCCCGCCTGTGCCTTCTTCGAAGTTTGTTTGCCAGGAAGACCATCTGGCCAATCCGCAGGCATAGGCTACAAACAGAACGTTCCATCACCGGGGAGGTCATCGTGGACACTGAAACCGCCGATGTTATTGATCATGATGTCACCACCATCACCTGCGTGTGCGGCAACACTGTCAGCAAGGACGGGTTGATTCAGGCCAACTCACAAGGCGTCCCCGTCTACATCGGAGACAGCACCCCGGTCCCCGCCGGGCTGGCGAAATGGCCTGCGGATGCGGATCTCTACACCCTGTGTCCCTCTTGCGGCCGCGTGTACCGTGACGCGGTCATCGAAGAGACAGGAACCGCGCCTGTTGCTTTCCGGGTCGACGTCACCGCTGGCCCAATTGCCGAGGCTATCCGCGTCCATTGGGGGCTCGACACCCAGGAATGAACCTGGTGAGCGGACGACGGCGGGGGCTTCCTGCCATGCAGCTTTTGCCCATCATGTCCTTCCGAACGTTGACGAGATGATGCGGTCCACCTTGGCGTCAGGTCCCGAAATAAGGAAATAAGACTGCACAATTGACGGTTCTCGGGACGTGCGGTGCTCCGCTGGAGCCGGACGAGTCCGCTATTCACGATGGATCGTAAGAGGGTCCTACAGGCGCTGGACCAGCGCATGGATGCGCCGGGCGATTTCCTCGCCTGCCAGGATGCCGCGGGCATCGGTCACGCGCAGGTGATCCCTGCGGAAATCGACGTCGGCGAGTTCTCCGTGGGAGGGACGGAAGGCGACGTCGGCTTCGGCCAGCATCGGTCCGTCCAGCAGCGAATCCCCAGCGGCGATCACCCGGGAGGCCCCGGTCCGCCGGGCGACTTCTGCGACGGCGCTGTTCTTCGTCACCGCCTGCGGCACGCAGTAGAGCTTGCGGCCCTGGACGGACACCGTCCAGCCCAGCGAGGCACACCATGCGTCCAGCTCCCGCACGAATTCCGCGGGCATGAGCTCCCGGTCCACGATGGCGTAGAGGAAGAGCTCTTCGGCCTGGCGCAGCCGGAGGATCCAGGTCCGGTAGGCCTCCCGGGACAAAAATTCCTCGATGACGGCTAGCGGCGCGGAGCCTTCGGAGACCAGTTGTCCGACTGTGGTCTGCCACTCGATGTCCGGCTCGCCGTTCTTGAGCAGGACACCGCCGTTGGTGGTGACCGCGTATTCAGGCACGGCACCGGGCAGCCGGACCCGCCGGTACTGGGCCTCGGTCCGGGTAGTCACCGGGACGAAGATGGCCGTCCGGGTCAGTTCGAGCAGCAGCTGTTCGGCGGTGCGGGTCATAAACGAGATCGGCACCCCCTGGTGGAGCTCCGCAACCACCATGGCCGGTGCCAGGTGGTCGGGGACCTCCAGGAAGAAGGCCTTCGCGGAGTAGATCAGGGTCCGGTCGAGATCCGAGGCCACCAGGACGGAATTCACAGGGCGGCCGCCGCAGTGAATCCATCGGCACCGGATGCCCTTCGGCTGAACCGCGGATCGATGAGCCCCACGCAGCTGAAGGGCAGGTCCGGCACCTCCAGCACCGTCACACCGCGCTGCTGAGCCAGCAGCAGGATGTGCGCTATCTCGGGCGCGGCATCAGGACGCATCAGGATCTTCCACGGCACCCTGCGCAGCAGCACCCGTGTTGTCTCGCCGACCCCAGGTTTGACCAGATTCAGGTCGTCGATCCCGTGTTCCCGGCCGAGGTTTTCCACCGCGAGCCGGCCGGCCCAGGTGGGCGTCCGGTCTGCGGCCAGCAGGGCCGGGGCTTCGGCCCGGGCGGACGCTTCGACGGTTGCGAAATGGCCGGAGACGGCGGCCAGGAATTCCCGCGAGACGTCGTCACCGCGCAGCTGGTGGTAATACTTGGCCCCGTGGAAGTCGTCCGGGCCGATGAACTTCGTGTTGAAGACCGTGCGGGACACGAGCCCGGACACCGTCGAGTTCAGGCAGGCGGAGGGTATGAGGTAGTCCTCGCGCGTGCCGTACATGTCGGCGCAGTGCCCTGGATCGGCGAGCACGGCGAGGTCCTTCGGGAAGGCAATACCGTCGGAATCGGCGAAGCGGTCGAGGGCGGCCGAGAGCTCGCGGGTGACCGCGCCCTTTCCAGTCCAGCCGTCCACAAAGAGGATCTGCTCCGGATCATGGTGGGCGGCCAGGTAGCGCAGCGCGGTCTGGTCCAGCCCGACGCCGCGCACGATGCTCATCGTGTAGTGGGGCAGGTCGATGCCGTGGATCTGCTGCGCCCAGCGGCGCATCAGGATGCCGACCGGCGTGCCGGCCCTAGCCAGGGAAACCAACACCGGCCGGTTCCGGCGCGCGGCCAGCGCCATCTCGGTCACGGTGCCCACGGCCTGCGCGACGCGCGCGGAGGAGCGTTTCAAGGCGTCCCGGTACAGCTGCTGGTACTGCTGCGAGGGCGAATATTCGATCGGCAGGGACTCTGCATAGCTCGCCCCGCCCGATTGCATCGCGGCTTCACGATCGGCCGCTGGCGCTTCCAGCGCGGCATCACCGATGTCCTTGAGCAACCAGGTGACTTCCTCCGGTGCGTAGGAACCGAACGCCGGTCCGGCCAGCGGCGCCGGGAGGATGGGTGAGGCGTGCAGGAGGACGACGACGACCGCGCTGCAGACGGCGCTGAGCGCCTCCGTCACGCTGCCGGCACCCGAGAGGACCTCTGCGGGGGTTCCAGGTTCGGGCATCAGGACGATGGTGCCGAATCTGCGGCCGACGGAGGAAACATTGTGGGCGAAGCGCGCACCGGGGCCGTCCACGGTGACGTCATGGCTGGTGAACTGCACCGTGCCGGTGATGGCGTAGTCCGGGCGGTCGAGTGCGAGGATCGGGGAGCGGGTGGTGGTGGAGAACCGGACGCCGCGGTCCGGATTTAGCCGGTCCAGTGCATCGGCCACGGCCAGGGGCACGTGGATGAACTCCTCGCTGCCCAGGACCAGAACGGACTCCGCGGCAGCCGCCTGCGGAAGCACCCGGTGGATCGATGCCCCGATCTCGGCCAGGGTAGCCGCCGCGGGGGGGCCGCCGTTGCCGAACCGGTCGCTGCGGACGGCTGCGCCGTCCGCAGCGACCTTGAGGAAGGTCACCGTTCCGGGTGCCGAATCGGGAGTTGCCGGCACCTGCGGCAGGGCCGCCACCACCTCGTCGGCACGCTGGAGAATGTCCGCGCCCAGGGTGATCTGCCCCGTGCCCAGGGCCACCACCCGGATGCGGGTTCCGAGCCGTTCCGCCAGTTCGTCGAGCCTGGCCCGGTCGCCCGGTGTCCGCAGGTCCACGAGTGCGGCCACCGTGTAGCTGGGATGGGGCGCCAGGGCGTGGAGTTCGGTGATGGTGTTGATGATCGTGGCCCCGGTGCTGAGTTCGTCGTCGACCAGCACCACCGGTTCCGGGGCGTTCAGGCGCCGCGGATCCGTGGGCAGCAGCCGGTGTGAGGTGGCGTGCGAATGTGATTCCTCGAAGGACCCATAGGCGGCGGCGCCCGCCGGGGCATGCCGGGAGGAATGGATGTAGTACGAGCCGATCGTGTCGGCCACAAGCCGCCCCAGGCCGGTTGCCGTCTCCGCGTAGCCGATGGTAATGATCTGCTGGTTGCGGGTCTTCAACCCGGCGAGCCGCCGCCGGAGACTCCGCAACGCGGCCCGCCGGCCGTCGTCGTGCGTTTCCCCGCGCAGGAGCGCGGCGAGCCCGGCCGCAATGGTCCGAGTGACGGATCCGGATTCCGGGGAGGCGGACAGCGCCTCGCCGACGAGCACCCCCAGCAGCTCACCGGCGGCCATGACCAGCCCGGGTTCCGACGGGACGTGTTTGCCCAGCACCCGGGACACCAGCAGGTGAGCCCGCTTGGGGTTGCGACGCAGTGCCAGTCCCACCAAGTCCTCGACCGGCAGCAGGCTGGCGGAGTGGTCCGTCTTGATGCTGACGCCGAGGGCGTCCCGCACAAAGCCGCCGGTCCAGGGGTGCTGGCTCAATTCATGCTCGCTTCCAGAAGGTCAACGTAGGTGATGTTCTCGGCGGCAACGCCAAACGCTGCGGCACGCAGCAGCGTCTGGCCGGCCCAGGCCTTATGGGGCTTCATCTCATTCATCTTGTTGCCGTACGGCGAGGCCGAGGCGCCGCCGCCGTTCTTGCCAGCGATCTCCAGCGCGTCCACGTATTCCTCGTGGCTGACGACACACATGGCATGGACCAGCGGGACATGGGTGGGGTGGATGACCGTCTTGCCCAGCAGCCCGTTGGCCAGGTCCAGTTCGATTTCGCGGATCAGCCCGTCGAGGTTGGCCGTCAGAATCCGATCGCGCAGGGGCATCTCATTTGCGTCCGCGAAGGGAGTTCGCCGCAACAGGGGGCGCAGTACTCGTTCGCTGTTGCCGTAGTGCTCCCACACCGGACCGGAGATCACGAACCCGTCATCCGGCCGGCCCAGCACATTCACGATGTCCCCGATTACGGAGGCGACCACCTTGACGTCATAGATGGTCAGGTCCCGGGAGCGGCGCAGGCCGAAGGCACTGGACATGTCCGTGGCGCCCACGCGGACGGCCAGAATATCCTCCCGGTTGGCTTGCAGCACGTCGCAGATACCGGACAAGGTCCTGGCCCGGGTCTCGCCGTGGATCATGACCGGCGATTCCATGATGGGCATTATCCGCAGCCTGCGGCCGCCCCCGCGGGAAGCGTTGATGTTATGCAGGGCGTCCAGGAACCGCTGCGCCTGGCCGGTCTCATTCTCAAACTTCGGAATGACAAAGCCCATCAGCAGGTCCAGGGCATTGCCGCAGCGGCGGGCCAGGCTCAGCATCTGCTCCGGGGTGCGGACCCGGAGAAACAGCAAAGGCCCCTCGTCGAGGTGGAAGGCGCCTTCGGGGTCGCTGCCGCTGTCGCCGCTCCTGTCATCGTCGCTGCCGACGCCGCTCCCGCGGCCCGGCCCGGCGGAACCGGCATGCAGCCGGGTCAGCGTGTTCACGACGTTGGTCTCGGCGGCGTCCACCACATCATCGGCGATGGAATCCTCGAGGCAGATCACCATGCTCAGGCAGCCGCGGGCCGCCTGTTTGCTGATATCCTGCGCCAGGTTCGGGCGGTCCGCCGGAGTGTAGAGCGTGGCGCCCAAGGCCACGGCCAGCAGCGCGGGGGCCGAGCCCAGGCTCAGCTCCTGCGGAGCGATGTGGAAAAGGCGCGAGGCATGCTCGTCGCTTAGAAAACTGAAATGGCGCATGCCGTCCCGTCAGGGTCCCTGCCGACGGGCGGCAGCTTGGGTGGTCATAGAAAAGCCGAATTCCTGCCAGAGCAAGGCGGCATCGGCGCGGGCCGGCACCGGTTCGGCGCGCAACTCGATGAGTCCATCGATCGCGGTCAGGGACAGGATGTATCTGAGCTCTCCGTCGGCTGCGGGCAGCGTCACGGTGCCGCCGTCGAAGATCTCAACGGTCAGGGGGGCCGAACGCGGTCCGATAAAGAGCGCCCGGCGCAGTTCGCGGATATGCCGCAGCGCCACGACTGCCGTCCCGTCCACGTAGCCGACCAGCGGGCGGTTTCCCGAGCATTTGATGGAAGTGCCGGAGACGGCGCCGTCAACCGTCATTGCCCCGGTCACACGGTCGGAGCTTTCCCATGCCGCCGAGGTTGCCCCGGTCACCAGCAGACTTCCAATCGCCGACTGGCGCGCGTCAAGGCGGATCATGGGCGTCTGGGCGTCGATGAGCCTCGTCGCGCCGATCCCGGGAGCCGGAAAAAGCCGGGCGGGCCGAGCCGCGGCTGCCGGCCGGGCTCCGGCCGATGGCGTCGCTGGCGAGGTGGCTGCTGCTGGGGATGCTGGCGCGGGCGATCGGCTCAGGGACAGCGACGGGGCGGCTGTCGGGGTGGTCGGGGCGGCGGCCGGGGACATCGGCTTCGACGGCGCCGCCGGTGTCCGTATGGATGCAGCCGGCTCGGATGTTGCCGGGTCCGATGTGTCAGCGCGGGCGGCCCGGCCAGCCTGGGCGGCCGGCTTGACCCGCCGGCTGAGATACGTGATGTCCGTGCGGATGTTGGACCTGTTCAGTGCCATCGCCTAGACATCGAACCGGAAGTCGGCTGCCACGCCGCGCAGTCCGGTCGTGTAGCCCTGGCCCAGGGCCCGGAACTTCCAGTCCTCGCGGTGGCGGTACAGTTCGCCGAACATCATGGCGGTGATGTTGTCCTGCGGGGACTGGGGAATATCGAAGCGCACCAGCTCCTGATTCTGTGCGGTAGCCACCCGGATGTACTGGCCGCGGATGGCGGAGAAGGTGCCGGGCCCGCGGAGATCGGGGTCGACGTAGACAATGAACGTAATTTTGGCAACGCTGACCGGCACCAGGGACAGGTCGACGTCGATCTGCTCCTGGTCGTCGGTGCCGGCGAAGGCCACCGAGCCCTCCGGGCTGGCGATCTGGTTGAAAAATACCAGGTGATCGTTCGAGACGGCCCGGCCGCTGGCGTCGCACATGATCGCCAGGGGAACCAGCTCGGACTGGGGCCCCCGGCTGGGGATGGACTGCCAGCCCAAGCCGACCAGGATCTTGCTCAGTCCCGGGTTCTCGGCCGTCAGCGCGGCGTTGGCCCCGGCCACAAGATTGCCCATCAGCGGCCTTCCAGACGAAGCGTGGACGGCGCGAACTTATCTTCGAGGAACCGGCCGTGGGTGGACAGCTCGGCAATGGCACCGATCCGCACCTGGTTGGCCAGGTCCCGAGCTATCTCCTCGAGCGTGGCGAACTGTTCCGCCAGCAGCCGCGTCGGCCCGGACTCCTCGGTCCTGGCACTGTCCGGGAGCGCCAGATAGGTGCGCAGGGGATCCGGGATGTAGCTGCAGACGATGGAATTCAACAGCACCTGCTGCTCCATCGAAGCCCCCTGCTCGGCCATATGGCTCACCAGCGGGCGCAGCACATCGTCGATTTGGCGCAGCTGCGAGGACACCGACGTCGGCAGTTCAGCGCCAGCCCGCCGGATGGCGCTGCGCAGGTTGTCCAAGGATCCGGCGGTCTGCGCCATCTCGGCGTCGGCCGTTGGCTCGGGAGCCTGTTCGGCGATGCTCGGCACGGGGGCGCCGCCGAACAGGGAGCCGATGAACTTACCAATCACTGCGGTACCGCCTGCTGCTTTCCGCCGTCACTTAGTCTGTCTGGCCCTGGCGTGCGCGTTCCAGGTACGGTTTGGCCTTCTGCACACTGGCTTCGAGGGCCCCGACGGTGCTCTCCATGTTCTTGGCCGCCTCCGACCGGAAGGTGTCAATGGCATCCATCGTGGCGAACACATTGTCGAAGGCCTTCTGCAGCGTCTCCACGCTGACCCCGGAGCTGGACGCCTGCTGGTGGATTCGGGAAGTCTGGTCCTTGAGCATTTCGCTGGTGCTCAGGATCATGTTGTTGGTGGTGGTATTGACGGCGTCGATCTGGTCCAGGACCATCTTCTGGTTGGCCAAGGCCTGGGCCACGATCACTGCCGTGCGCAGGGCAGAAATGGTGGTGGTCCGCGCCCGTTCCACACCCTTGATCAGTTCAACGTTGTTCTTACGGATCAGGTCCATCGCCAGGTACCCCTGAACCGAGACGGCAAGCTGGGTCAGGATGTCCTGGTGGCGCTGGCGCACGGGGAACAGGACGTCCGCCTCCATCTTCTGCGCCTCGGTAATCTGCCCGGCGGCGCGGGTGGAGTCGATCTTCTCCACGCAGGCGGCATCCAGTGCCTTGGCGAAGACGGCATATTCGCTCAGCGCCTGCATCGTTTCCCAGAGCTGGATTTTTTCGTTGGCCAGGCTGGCATTGTCCTTGAGCAGCTCGTCCTGGCCCGTCATCAGCGCCTTGATGATCTGGTTCAGCTGGGTCTGCGCCGACTCGTATTTCTGGAAGTACTTGGCCAGCTTGTTGCCGCCGGGGATGAAGCCCAAGATCTTCTTGCCCACGCTCATGTTGGCCTGGTTGGGAGTAAGCTCCTCTACCGTGCTCCGCAGCTCACCCAGGGTGTTGGCGACCGCAACCTGAGCGCTGTTCCCGGACTTCTTGGCGCCGGCAACGGACGTCGAGGAACGCTCCAGCAGCCTGCTGGAGGAGTTGCTGGACGCTGTGATCTCGGCGCTGCCGATCTTGTTGATGCCATCGACCTGTGAGGAGAACTCCGGGCTGCGCGCGTCCAGCTGGGCCAGACCGGCCACGAACTCTCTGGCCTGCCTGTTGATCTCGGCCCTTCGTTCGTCGGGGACCGGCACCATCCCGGGAGCGTCTTCGGGCTGAACTATGGCAGGGGCGTCCGGAGCCTGAAGCACCAATGAAGCCTCTGCGGCGTCGGGGGGAGTCAACGGAGAATTCATGATGCTGCCTTTTCGAGAGAGCGGTGGTGTCCCGGTGTCGATTGGCCGGGACACCACCTCAGGTGGAAACGATGCGGAGCTAGTCAGTCCGGGACTCTAATCAGTCCGGGGCACTGATCAGCTAAGGTCGACGCCGAAGTCCTTGGCGATGCCGGCGAGTCCGGTGGCGTACCCCTGTCCGACGGCCTTGAACTTCCAGTCCCCGTTGTTGCGGTAGACCTCGGCGAAAATCATCGACGTTTCGGGCGCAGCGTCCTCGCTCAGGTCGTAGCGGACGATTTCCTTGTCATCGACCTGGTTGACCACCCGGCAGTAGGCGCTGCGCACCTGGCCGAAGTTCTGGCCGCGCGCTTCACCCTGGTCGATGGAGACCACGATGACAACACGCTCGACGTCGGCCGCAACCAGGGAGAGATCGATCAGGATCTGTTCGTCGTCGCCGGCGCCTTCGCCGGACCGGTTATCCCCCAGGTGGCTGACGGAGCCGTCCGCGGCAGCGGGCTGGTTGTAGAAAATGAAGTCCGCGGAGGACCGGACCTTGCCGTCCGCCGCCACCAGGAGGGCGGAGGCGTCGAGGTCGAAAGACTCTCCCGTCGTCGTACGCGGGTCCCAGCCCAATCCCACCACAGCCTTCGTCAGGCCTGGTGCGCTCTTCGTCAGGGACAGATTGCTGCCTTTGGTAAGGGTTAGTCCTGCCATGTTTGTACCATTCCTTCGTGTTGAATCGATCTTGCGAACTAGTCCAGCGAAATGCCGAAATCGGTGGCGATGCCGTGAAGACCCGTGGCATAGCCTTGGCCAACCGCCCGGAACTTCCATTCGGCACGGTTGCGGTAAATCTCGGCGAAAATCATCGACGTTTCAGGTGCCGCGTCCTCGCTCAAATCGTAGCGGACCACTTCCTGATCCGTGTCCTGGTTCATCACACGGCAGTACGCGTCACGGATCTGGCCGAAGTTCTGGCCGCGGGCATCCGCCTGGTCGATGGAAACAACGATGACAACGCGCTCCACGTCCGCTGCGATCAGGCTGAGGTCGATCAGGACCTGTTCGTCGTCCCCGTCGCCCACACCGCTGCGGTTGTCGCCCTGGTGGACCACCGACCCGTCTTTGGACTGGAGCTGGTTGTAGAAGATGAAGTCGTCCTGGGACCGGACCTTGCCGTCCGCCCCGACCAGGAGCGCCGAAGCATCCAGGTCGAAGGGTTCGCCGCTGGTGGTCCGCGGATCCCAGCCCAGGCCGATCAGGGCCCGTTCCAGCCCCGGATCAGCCTTGGTGAGTGAGAGATTATTGCCTTTGGTAAGGGTCAGACTCGACACAATAAAGGATCCTTCGAGCGACTAGAGGACGGCGGCAGCAGGTGCGATCAAATCCGCGACCGACCGGCCCTGGGCCCGCTCCCCGATGGCCTTAAAGGTCCATCCCGCGCCGTCACGGGATACTTTGGACATGATCATGGCCGAATGGGTTCCCGAGTCGGTCAGCTGGTACTTGGCAATTTCCGGGCTTCCTGGCGTGGAGTCGTCCACCAGCCGGCAGAAGGCATTCTGCACCTGATCGAAGGTCTGGCCGGTGTAGCTGCTGATGACGAAGACGATGTGTGCCACGGCCGGGGAGACGAGCTCCAAGTTGACCAGGATCGTCTCGTCATCGCCGTCGCCGTCGCCCGTCAGGTTATCCCCGGTATGACGCGTGGAGCCGTCTTTGCTCTGCAACTGGTTGTACCAGACCTGATCCAGCGACTTTCCAGCCGCGTCGAAGAAAATGGCCGATGCGTCGAGGTCGACCTCCACGGTCTTGGCCTTGCCGAAAAAGCCCTTCTTGGCCGGGGCCGCCGAGTCCCAGCCCAGCCCCATCTTGGTCTTAGTGAGCGAACCGCCGTCTTTCTTGGTCAGCGACAGCGACTGGCCCTTCTGCAAGCTCAATCCCATAATTTCTTAACCTCCAGCTAGTTTGAATACTCGTGTCCTCAGGTCCCAACGACTCCGGCCATGCGCTAGTTCCGTGCGTACATGTGAAGTTAGAGGGGTGAGGACGCAGACCATGCCGATCAGGCCGGGTTCGAGAGTGATCCTAGCCGGAATCGAGGTGATGGCGAAGCCGCCTGACGCTGGCGGCAGAAGCAAAGAGACGGCGAAGGCCTGGAATGGCGCGGAAACCGGAATAACAGGCGACCAGCCAAATGCTTTCAAGAACACTTCGCGTGCGTCTCCTTGAGCTTCGAATTGGAGTCGTGGCGCGGGCGGAGCCGGACAAGGTGGCAGTGTATGGTCTCGTCTAATTGCCGAATCTCAGACGCAAAGGACGGCTCTTGCTGGAAGTCATTCACCCGAAGTCAATGTCCAAGTAAGGATTGAATACAAATGGGGGAAAAATGACAGACATCAAGTATCAGGCACGTCTGCAGGTGCTGTCCCATTGGGCGACTGAGGCAGCTGGGCAGGGTCACCTTGTCCCGCGCATTGCCGATCTGGAGGCCATCTCCGCGGCGAGGACCGGCGAGGCCCCGGGAGTAAGCAGGGAGGCCGTCCAGCCTTGGTTGCCGACAATCCAGTGGCTGTTGAAACAGGCAGCTTTTGGTGTCGTGGACCCACATGTCCAGCTCCCCGACGAATTGTCGCGTCCCGCGGGTGCGGCCCACGCTCTCCAAGTCGTTCCAGCCGACGAAAATTCAGCCGACGCGCCGGCGCCGGCGGCGATGGAAGTGAGCCTCGTGACGGTCCTTTCCCCGGACACGGAACACGGCAGCAGCCACGCCGCCGAAGCCGTCACAGTCATCGCGGAGATCAAACCCACGACCCCCATTGCCAAGGGGCCGAAGTGGGAGTCCGAGGCCCATGAGCAGGTTAAAGGTGCCGTGCAGAGATTCACAAGACCACTCCACGATCTCCTCACGCGTGACGCCAATGAGGGCGACACCCGGCTCTTGATTACGGACATGCTCTGCGAGGGTTTGGGCTATGACAAATTCCGCGACCTGAGCACCGAATACATGGTCAAACAGGATTTCGCGGACTACGGCGTCAGAATTGACAAGCAGCTGGTTGCATTCATAGAGGTCAAACGGGTGAGCCAGAAACTGAATGAGCGCCACCTTCGTCAAGTCCAGATGTATGCGGTCAACGAGGGTGTGGAGTGGATGATCCTCACCAACGGCCAGGTCTGGCAGGCGTACCACCTGACCGGCGGACTCCCCGTGATTGTAAATCTCGCCTTCGAGGTTGACCTCCTCGGCCCTGAATCGCTGGAGGCAAAAGCCGACAAAATGTTCTTCCTGCACCGGGAGGCGCTCAAGCGCCGTCGGATCGACGAGCTGTGGAAGCACCGCGCGGCAACGTCGCCGGATGCGCTGCTGGACGTCATTCTGTCCGACACGGTGCTGGAAACGATCCGCAAGGAAATCAAGCGGAATACCGGGATCACCACAACGGTCCAGACGCTGGCGGCAGTGATCCGGACGGAGATCGTTGACCCTAAGCTTCGGAACAAGTAGTGTATCCGCGGGTATTCAGCGGACGGTTTTTCCGGCTCAGTTCTGCTGTCGTCACGGACAATTACTGCAGGCGCGTATGCAAAAGCGGGGTGACGCACCGACGAAAAGCGAGGCGCCGCCAGGGTCCGGGGCAACGACGTATTTTCTTGGCGGCGTCGTTGTTTCATAGGCGAGGCCGGGTGCACGTCGATGTAGCGCTATGTAACCAGAGAGGCCGGGATCTGCCCGGTGGCGGCGTCGGTGTGGAGCACCGCCTTGTAGTGCCGGACGAGTTCGTCCCCCAGAACAGACCAGGTCCGGCCCTGGACCGAGGCGTGGGCTGCCGCGGCGAAGGCCCGGCGTTTAGTGTCGTCGCCTGTCAGGTCCGTTACCCGGGCGCGCAGACCGGCGAGGTCGCCCGGCTGGTACAGCCAGCCGGTGCGGGAGTTCTCCACGAGGTCCAGCGGGCCGCCGCGTCCTGTGGCGACGACCGGGACACCCGAGGCCATGGCCTCCTGGATGGTCTGGCAGAACGTCTCCAGCTCGCCGGGGTGCACGAAGAGGTCGAAGGACGCCACGGCGCGTGCCAACTCCTCGCCGCCGAGGAAACCGGTGAAAACCGCCGTCGGCAGAGCTGCCTGGAGCGCCTGCCGCTGCGGTCCGTCGCCCACGATCACCAGCCGGGTCCGCGGAATATCGGCAAGCACCGCGAGGTCTTCCACTTGCTTCTCGACGGCGAGCCGGCCCACGAAGCCTATGATGCGTTCCCCGCCCGGGGCCACGGAAGCCCGCCACGCGCCGTCGCGTTTTTCCGGACGGAAGAGCTCGGAGTCCACGCCGCGGCGCCACATTTCCACCCGCGGAATGCCACGGCCGTGGAGCTGGTCCAGCGCAAAGGTTGAGGGGACCAGGGTGCGGGCGGCCAATAGATGGATCTGCTCCACCCGGTTCCACGCCCAGCTCTCCAGGAAGGGTACCCCGTAGCGCGCCGCGTAGCTGGGGACCTCGGTTTGATAGATGGCCACGCTGGGGATGCCGAGCTGGTGCGCGGCCTGCGCCGCACGCCAGCCAAGCACGAAGGGGGACGCTAAGTGGACCACGTCCGGTGCGAAGTCGGCAAGGATTCGCTTGACCCGAGACACACCGCCCAACGCCACTCGCACATTCTCATACCCTGACAGCGGAACCGACGGCAGGCGGTGGACGAAGGCCCCGCAGACCTCTGGAGGAACGTCAGCGTCCTGCGCGGACGGGGCGATCACCAGCACTTCGTCTCCACGGCCCTGAAGATGCTCCAGCACGCGCAGGATGGAGTGCGTTACCCCGTTCATGAGCGGCAGGAATGATTCGGCCACGATTGCGATCCTCACGCCTCCACGGTGCCCGGACCTGCTGTCCGTCCGGTGGTGCGCGCATGACCGGCAGGGGAAGAATCCATGAACGGCGCGAAGTGGGGCTGGTCCTCTCGTCGCGGGAGCGCCTCCACCTTGCCCCGCGGACGCATGTCCCGAATTCCAGCAAACAGCAGAAGTCCCCGCCCCTGATGTTCACTGTCGCAATGTACCCTGTCGCGTATGGCACCCACCGAGGCGCAGCATCTCATCAACGCCCGAAGCTCCACCGTCTGGGACATCATCACCGATGCCGGGAACCTCGCCGTCTGGAACTCCGGCATCACAACCGTTTCGGGCGAAATCCGCAACGGAGGAACCATCAAGATCCGCACCCGACACGGTGGCAACAAACGCTTCCGCCTTCGCGTCCAACAGATCCCGGGCGAGCTCATGACTTGGAAGAGAGTCGTGCAGCCGCGACTGGGCATCACCGTACGCACCTTTGTGCTGACGTCCCGGGCCGGAATGACACTGTTGCTCGTCAGGGACGAGAGCAAAGGCCCGCTGCGCGACATCATCCCGTCCCCCTTCCGCACCACAGAAAAGGACCTCAGTGACTTCGTGGGCGCCGTCAAGCAGCGCGCCGAACTCCTCGGCTAACCTTCCACAGACTACGGGCATTCGCCGAGGGCCCGAGCGGCCCGCAGCTACCGTCAAAAGATTTGGGTATGGAGCGTCCGGCGTGTAGGCAGGATCCGGCCGACATCCCGAAGGCAGCACGGCACAAAGTGCGTTTACGTGGTGCGCCGATCTGCTCCATCAACTCATCGAAAGCACCGGAGGCCTTGAACGACTCCATTTCGCCGGCGGCAGCGATCTAGTGTCCTGCGCCTGAAATTCGCTTCGTAATTATAAAATCAGGATATGGCGAATGTCGGGCGGCCGAAGGCCTTGCTGGATCTGTCGGCTGAAGAACGCGGGACGCTGGAGCGGTGGGCCCGGAGACGGAACTCATCCCAGGCGTTGGCGACACGGTCGAGGATCGTGCTGGCCAGCGCCGAGGGTCTGACGAACGTGGCTGTCGCAGCCCGGTGCGGTGTCGAGCCGCATACTGTGGCGAAGTGGCGGCGCCGGTTCCTGGAGCACCGGCTGGACGGACTGGTCGACGATCCCAGGCCCGGACGGCCGGCCTCGATCACCGCCGACCAGGTCGAGGACGTGGTCGTTGCGACGCTCGAATCCACGCCGGCGAATGCCACGCACTGGTCGAGGGCGAAGATGGCCGAACGCTCCGGGCTCTCGAAGTCCACGATCGGACGGATCTGGCGGACCTTCGAACTCAAGCCCCACCGCGCCGACGGCTTCAAGCTCTCCAACGATCCCTTGTTCGTCGAGAAGGTCTACGACGTGGTCGGTCTCTATCTGAATCCCCCGGAATCGGCGGTCGTGCTCAGTGTGGACGAGAAGTCCCAGGTCCAGGCGCTGGCCCGGTCCCAGCCTGCGTTCCCCATGATGCCCGGCATGCCGGAGAAGCGGACCCACGACTATGTCCGGCACGGGACCACCACCCTGTTCGCCGCCCTGAACACCGCGGACGGGTCAGTGATCTCCAGCCTGCACCGCAGGCACCGGGCCGCCGAGTTCAGGAAGTTCCTGGCCAAGATCGACACCCAGGTCCCCGAGGGCCTGGACGTCCATCTCATCTGCGACAACTACCAGACCCACAAGACCCCGACCGTGAAGACATGGCTTGAGAATCACCCGCGTTTCCACATGCATTTCACCCCGACCTACTCCTCCTGGCTCAACCAGGTCGAGCGGTTCTTCGGATTCGTCACCGAGGACCTGCTGCGCCGCAGTGACCACCGCAGCGTCCAGGCCCTCGAAGCGGACATCCGCAAATGGGTCAGCGAATGGAACACCAACCCCATACCCTTCACCTGGACAAAGACCGCGGAACAGATCCTCGAATCCCTCGGGCGACTTCTGAAGCGAATTTCAGGCGCAGGACACTAGAGACTGCGTTCCTTACACAACAGCTCTGACACCCTCTCCCGGCCTGCTCCGGTCTGACCTTCGCACGACTCGAACGTCATGGCTCTGATCCCGCCGGCGTCATCACCGCCACGGGCGAAGACTGGTACTTCAATTAACGACACGGGCCCTGTCCGCCAGGAAGGTCCCCACTTTCGTAGACTCAATGGAGCTTCGACATGTCTCCTCTAGAGAGACAAGCCCGCCACAGGAAGAGCCATCGATGAAGATTATCGTCCTAGTAAAGGAGGTCCCCGACACGTACGGGGACCGAAAACTGAACCTTGAAACAGGCCTCGCCGACCGAGAAGCCAGCGAGACGGTCATTGATGAGATCGGTGAGCGGGCCTTGGAGCTGGCACTGACGTACGCCGACGCGAACGAAGGCACTGAGGTCGCAGTCCTCTCCCTCGCTCCCAAGGGTGCGACGGCAACGATACGCAAGTGCCTTGCGATGGGTGCGGGGAGCGCCACCCACATCTCTGACGAGGCGCTGCGGGGCGCGGATCTTGGACTTACCGCTGAAACCCTCGCAGCAGCAATCCGTCGGGTTGAGTTTGACCTTGTGATCACTGGCAACGTCTCCACTGACGGATCCGGCGGCATGATTCCCGCGATGCTCGCAGAATTGCTTGACGTGCCGCTTGCTACCGGCCTGAGCTCCGTAGAGATCAGCGACGGCGCGGTGTCTGGCTCTAGGCCCGTTGAATCCGGCGTGCAGAAGGTATCAGCGAACCTCCCCGCGGTGATTTCCATTACCGAGGCGCTTCCCGGGCCGCGCTTCCCAAACTTCAAAGGGATCATGGCCGCGAAGAAGAAACCCCTTGAGGTGCTTAGCCTCGCAGACCTCGGGATCACGGCCGACAACCCGGATGCAGCCCGTTCGATCATGCTGACCGTTGCAGAGAAGCCCCCGCGTGCGGCGGGCGTAAAGATCATTGACGAGGGTGATGCCGGCGAGAAGCTCGCTGACTTCCTTGTAGAAAACCGACTGGCGTAAGGAGAATCGACGTGACTGAATTCCCTCGTGACGCAATCCTCGTCGTCGTGGAACCCCGGGCTTCCGGTGAACTCGAGAAGGCTGCGGCCGGGCTCTTCGGCGCTGCCGCTGCAGTTGGCACCCCGATTGCATTGGTGCTTGCCTCACCCGGCGCCGGGAGCGCCGCCGCCGCGGAGGCCGCGGCCCTTGGTGCCGCGCGCGTGCTGGTCGCAGAGACTCCGGATCCGTCCGTGCTCGGCGTGCCGAGCGTTGACGCGCTTGCCGCCGCTGTGGAGCGGGTGCAGCCAGACGCGATCTTGATTTCGCATTCCCTGAATGGGCGCGACCTCGCCGGCCGCTACGCTGCTCGGTCGCGTGCAGCGATTTCTGCCGACGCGATCGGAGTGTCACGTGATGACGAGGGTGTCGTGGCGCACCACTCCGTTTACGGCGGTGCCTACGATGTGACGTCAACGTCCACGTTTGGGGCGCCGGTGATTACGGTTCGCCAGGGCTCCATCGAGGCGCGTGCCATGGCTCAGCCGCAGGCGTCGGAGACCCTGGCAGTGCCGCGCTCCGGGAAGCCGGCCGCGCGGATCGACTCGTTCGAGGAAGTGGTTGCCGCCACCTCGCGGCCGGAGCTGCGTGGTGCCGCGAAGGTTGTCGCGGGTGGCCGCGGCCTCGGGTCGGAGGAACAGTTCGCCCTCGTTGAACAGCTCGCCGATGCACTCGGTGCTGCCGTCGGTGCTTCGCGTGCCGCGGTGGATGCGGGCTACATCCCGCAGTCGTATCAGGTCGGCCAGACGGGGGCTTCCGTGTCATCACAGTTGTATATCGCGTTGGGCATTTCCGGCGCGATTCAGCACCGGGCTGGCATGCAGACCGCGAAGACGATCGTCGCCATCAACAAGGATGGGGACGCGCCGATCTTCGAGATCGCCGACTTCGGTGTGGTTGGCGACATTTTCAAGGTTGTGCCCCAGCTGATTAGCGCTCTTGAGGCTCGGAAGAAGTAGCGATGGCAACTCAGTCTCGGTCCATTCGGCGGGGCCTGCCGCGCGTCGAAGGCGGTGACCCCTGGCCAGCAGCAGGCGAGGCGCCCGCACGCATTGCCACGGCAGGAGTGGCAACTCCGACGGCGTCTGTTTCCGGAGAGGGATCGGTCACCTCGGGTCCAGCGGCCGCCGCGCCCTCCGTACTCGCTGCTGCCCGGGAAACGGCACCGGGAGCGGCATCCTCTGGTCCGGCCCCTGCAGTGTACGCAGGCGCCGCGGTGGCGCGGCAGCTTCGCCGTGGCCTGCCGCGCGTGCCGGGCGGCGAGCCCTGGCCGCCAGCAGGCGAGGTCTCGGTATCAGTGCCTGCTCTGTCCGAGGCTCCCGCCGCAGGCGCCATGCCCGCGCCGGCCGCCGATGCTGCTGAGAAAGCAGTGCCGGCAGCGACGTCGCCTGCAGCTGCTCCGGCCACCGCACCCGCCACCTTGACGGTGGGAACCACACCGCTTCGTCGCGGGCTTCCCCGCGTCCCCGGTGGTGAACCGTGGCCGCCAGCTGGACTTGCCCCGGTGGTCGCTGCCTCCCCGGCGGTGCAGGCAGAACCCGCGCGCCTGGCGCACGCCTCTGCGCCGGCCAGCAGCGGGCAGGCCCATGCGCCCAGCGCCGTGGAGACCGTTGCAGAGGCGGCGGCTCCGTCGGTGACCGAGAGCGCACCCGCGGTCCCAACCGCCACAGCGCCGGTGGCACCCGCCGCCGTCGTCGAAACGTCCGCCGCCGAAAAGCCGGCCGCCGCCCGAAAAGCCCGCGAGTCCAAAGGCCGAGGCGAGGCTCTACGGTTCGCGCACCCTGGGCCAGTGGATCAAGCGCGTCATGCTCCTCGCCGTCGGCGCCGTGGCTGCCGCCGGGATTCTGGTGCTCGCCGCACGCGGTGTCACCACGCTGCCGGGTGCGCCGGAGTTCCTCGAGAGATACCCCGGCGCCTATCACCTGCCCCCGACCGCCGAGCCCGGCTTCCCGTGGTGGGCGCAGTGGACACACTTCCTGAACATCTTCCTGATGGTGCTCATCATTCGCTCCGGCTATCAGGTGCGCACCCAGCAGAAGCCGCCCGCGTTCTGGACGCCGAAGCGCGGTGGCAAGAAAATCAGCATCAACCTGTGGCTGCACCAGTCGCTCGACCTTTTATGGCTGGTCAACGGACTCATCTTTGCGGTGCTGCTGTTCGCCTCCGGCCGCTGGATGCGAATCGTACCGACCAGCTGGGAGGCGTTCCCGAACGCGCTCTCCGCGCTCCTGCAGTACATGACACTCGACTGGCCCGTCGAGAACGGGTGGGTGAACTACAACAGCCTGCAGCAGCTCATGTACTTCCTCGTGGTGTTCATCGCGGCCCCGCTCGCGGCGGTCACGGGTGTGCGCCTCAGCGAGTTCTGGCCGAAAAACGCGAAGACGCTGAACAGGATCTACCCGGTGGAGGCTGCGCGTGCGCTTCACTTCCCGACGATGCTGTTTTTCGTGCTGTTCATTCTCATCCACGTGTTCCTGGTGTTCTCGACCGGTGCGCTGCGCAACCTGAACCACATGTTCGGCGGCACGGACGTGGTGAACTGGGTCGGGTTCTGGCTCTTCGCGGCCGCAATCGCCGTCACGGTGGCCGGGTGGTACGCCGCCCGCCCGCTCGTGCTCGCACCAATCGCGAAGCTGTTCGGTCAGGTGAGCAGCCGCTAGGCTTCACCGCCTGCACCGGGATAGCCTCCGACGTCGGATTTGCCGCAGCCGCACGCTCACCGCTGACACATGGAAGTATTCACTTATGACTATCGATAATGATGCTGCCGACCTCCCGGCGCCAATAGATTCAACCGGCATAGACGCCTCGACTGAAGTCAGCCGTAGTTGGGACCACATCGGGGCCATCATCGTCGATGCCACCTTGCAGCGACGACAGAACTACTACGCGACGGTCAGGCCACGAGTTGTCGCTCTGGTCGAGGCATGGCCGGATGCCGCCACGACCAGTGGATTCCGGCGGCGCCTCGATACGGGGACGCTTTCCGAAGTTATCAGTTGGCCGTCGCCTGGCCGTCTCGCTCAGGTAGAGGACATGACGGGTGTGCTCGAGAGTCAGGGCATCGAGACGGTAATGGAACTCCGGGAAGCGCTTGGGGACAAAGCCAATAGAGCCGTTCTCCGGGAGGCTCTTGGGACCGTGCGGCATGTCAGTCCCAAAGCGCTCGACTACATCGACACGCTGAGCGGAATATCAACGGGCAGGGCTGTCGAAGGGTAACTAAGGGGAGTGCCCAGGCTGCTGGCATCGAGGACTCGACCTGCGGGCATGTCGCTGCAGTGATCTGGGCAGGTGATTTGTGAAATTGCCAGCTCCCTCGTCGAGGAGGCTACGCCAGAACTACGATACTGAAGGGCGTGCCAGAAATACCCTGAGCCAACGGGAGAGACATAGCGGCCGGCGGCGGTGAGGATGGCCGCGCTGATATTGGTGCCGTCGTCGCTGAGCAGGAAGGTGAAGGAGGCGGCGAACTGCGCGGCGGTGGCGGGCGGGGGACGACGGTTGTCTGCATCAGCGGGCCGAGGCGTTCGGCCGCGAGCCGGATTCCCAACCGCAATCCCCCTCTACGGGTTCTTTCGCTAAACTGACACACCTGAGCCACCGGCGGCAGGATAAGCGGACGACGGCGGGGCTTCCCGCCGTCGTCCGCTTGGGCTGGATGCCGCAGATCTACAGCGCTGACCAGCCGCCGTCTGACGCAAGGATGGGGGTTGCTGGTCTGCCGGACCTCGCGGTCACGCGCGGCCGGCTCCGGATGACCGCCGAACACCCCGAAGTGGCAAGTCCGAGCTACGAGTCCCTGGCGCCGCAGCGTGATGCGTCGCGGGCGTATTTGGTTTCGGTTGGAGCCCGCGAGGACGTAGCGGGGTGTCGGTGTGCCGCGTTTTTCGGCGAGGTTTGAGGCATGGGTTCGGTGGCCGCAGGGTTGGCTCCGGCGCCGGATCTGGTGGCGGCGGTAGCAGTTCTGCGGTGCCGGTCTGATAGAGATTGCTAATCAGGGCAACCGCCTCGATCAGAGCAAACATCCAAGAAACTCTGCAACGGCCGATATCCGGCGTTACGTAAACCAAAGCAATAGTCAACTATTATTTCGGCTGGAACCTTGTCCGATCTCAGTTATGTTGGCAAGAATCTCAATAGACATGGCCATGTACGACCGGCCAAGCTCTGTCTCACCACCACTTGGCAACGCGACTGGCGGACTGGCCTTGCGCTACCTGACCAGTCGCACCTCGCGGCCGCCGAGATGCATACGGAATTGCCAATTCAAATGAGACGCCGGCGACAGGATCTGTCTCAGTCAACTTGGCAGAACCCCACGTCGCCGTTGCCAACTTTACTGAGACGGGACAAACCTCAGAGGAGAACCAGAGCAACTTCTCCTACCTACAGACCGGAGCAGCGGCTGGAAAGTATGCGTGGCAGGTGGCAAACGAGGGAGAAGAACGCCTGCGGCACTGGACCCCCAGGCGACAGGCGCATGATTTCGCGGCACACGATGGCTTTGGCATGGTCGTGACCCATTTCACCGTTGCTTCTTTGTGCCGTTGATTACTCGGCGATGTCCTCCGCCCACAGTTCAGGGTGTTCGGCCTGGAAGGTGCGCATCATCTCGACGCATCGGGCATCATTCAACACCACTACTTCGACGCCACGGGAGCGCAGAAGATCGAATTCGCCGGGGAACGTCTCGGCCTCGCCCACCACCACGCGCGGAATCTTGAACTGGATGATGGTACCGGTACACATCGCACACGGCGCCAGGGTGGTGTAGAGGGTCGTGTCCCGGTAGCTCTTCTGGCGTCCGGCAGCCCGCAGCGCAGACATCTCGCCGTGGGCGATTGGATCACCATGCTGGACACGCTCGTTGTGGCCGCTGGCAATCACTTCCCCGCCGCGGGCCAAGGCAGCGCCGATCGGGATGCCGCCCTCTCGGAGACTCTTTTGTGCGGCTTCGTAGGCAGCTTCGAAAACCGGGTCCGTGGTGGTTCGTTCAGTTTCGGTCATGGATGCAGTCTAAATTGGCGCGCCGCGCCTGGCGCCGTCGATCAATCGGGCCGGCGGAGTGTCTTCGTCCGCGGGCCGGCGGGAAACCAGCTCGAGCCGGTGAAGCCAGCTGTCACCAAAGTCGTACTCGTAGAACGCCGCACCTGAACCCAGCGCGAGCAGCTGATCAAGGGAACAATCCTCCTCAGGCCTGTCCGCCGGTTCTTCGCACTCCTGCCCGGGAAGCCACTGCAGGTCTTCCGGAACCTCTCCATCAACCGGCCGCAGCGGCCCGAACGCATCATCTGATGTGAACCTGTGCAGGTGCGCGTCCTCCCAGCCAAAGGCGGCCTGCAGGACCTGGTGTACCTGATCCAGTGCCATGGAGCCACGGATCTTGAACTGACGCCATATGTCAGGCTCGCTGTGGACCAGTTCCACGCGAACCTCCAGGATCTCCGGGCGAACCCGGTTGCCGGCCTCAAGTTTGTCCATGCAGCCCATTCTTTCAGGGTCCGCCACCGTACTCAGAACGGGGAGCTATCCCGTGCTTCAGCGCACGTAGGGCGGGAGGGAGGCGTCGTTGAAGGGCTCGAACCAGTACTGATTTTCATTGGGGTAAGGCCCAGTTGCATGTTCAGTTCGATGTCGCCTTCGAAACCGTCCATGGCGTTCTGGCAGCGCAACTCGCTGTCCGTGTCTTCGAGCAGGTGTTGTTCAAGCAGGCCCCGCCAGTTGTCTGCAAGATCGAGGTTTTACAGGTCCTGTATGACTTCGACCTGGTCAAAAAGGCAGCGGAGCGCCAGCTCCTGGGACGCAGGAAGGACGCGTCCAGCCGCCGACCAGCGCCCCGGTCATGTCCGCAGCTATGATGAGAAACTGTTGGGCGAACCGGACGTCGTATTTGTCGGCGTGCCGGGGTGGCAGAGCGGACAGGACGAAGGTGTTGGCGATGTCCTGGCGAACCCGGTCAAGGTTCCCTCAAACCGTCGAGATCCTCGAAAAGCTGGTCGATCAGGACGGCGGAGGCCTCCCACAGGGCGCCGGCCAGGAGCTTTGCCTAGAACAGGCTCCTGTCGCGCCGCTCCGGGGTGATTGAGCCGGCCCATTCGAGGTCATCAGCGTCCAGGCGGCTCCGCTGATCCTCCGTCAGATCGTCCAGGCGCGGTTCGAAACCTAACTGCTTCAGGGTCAGGCCCGTAAGCCCCTCCCCGACCTGCAGCACGTACTCGACATAGTTCTCTTCCTTACGGTGTTGTTGTGGGTGATTTCGGGGCTGTCGTAGTGTTTCGATCACCCTCGGGTGGCGGGTATGGCACAGATCTCCCTGCCGCTTGGACGGCCCACTGGGAATGGCCGCCCGCTGCCCGCCGATAACTCGACCGCTGATTGAGAATTACGACATTGATCGTTGGGTAAGGACGTGCCGGCGCAGTTATCGACAGGGCCACGAAAAATCGGAGCTGATCGAAGGGACAAGGCATGCCGGCGGTGTGGGCAGGAATCGACTCAGGCAAGAGAACACATCATTGCGTACTTATCGACCAATCCGGGACGGTAATGCTTTCGAAACGGGTTGAAAACGACGAAGGCGTACTCCTCGAGCTCATAGCCGAGGTCGCGGAGATCGCCGCCGGTGGCGAGGTCTGCTGGGCCACGGATCTGAACGCCGGCGGCGCGGCGCTGATGATCGAGCTGTTGGCCGCGCACGCCCAGCGGCTGCTCTATATCCCCGGACGGGTCGTGCATCACGCCGCAGCAACCTATCGCGGGGATGGCAAAACTGACGCCAAAGACGCCCGGATCATCGCCGACCAGGCACGCATGCGCACCGACCTCCAACCGGTTCGCACTGCGGACCAGATCAGCGTTGACCTGCAGCTGCTTACTGCCCGCCGCACGGATCTGATGTGTGATCGGGTCCGGGCGATCAACCGGCTCCGGGCCACTTTGCTGGAGTACTTCCCCGCACTTGAGCGGGCATTCGACTACTCCAAGAAGGCGCCCCTGATCCTCCTGGGCGGCTATCAAACGCCGGAAGGCATTCGGCGGATAGGACTGACCCGGCTCACAAGCTGGCTCAAGAAACGCAGATGCCGTAACAGCGCTGCCATGGCAGAGAAAGCCCTTGAGGCCGCGAACTCCCAGCACACCGTCCTGCCGGCCCAATCCACGGGCTCAGCCCTGGTCGCCCGGCTGGCCGACCAAATAGGCACAATCGACGCAGAGATCGCCGGCGTCGATGCCCAGATCACGGACATCTTCCGGAAGCACGAGAGCGCCGACGTTCTGCTGAGTATGCCAGGGTTCGGCCCCGTTCTCGCGGCAACTTTTCTCGCGAACATCGGCGGCAATCTGGAGGGTTTTGACTCGGTCGACCGGCTCGCCAGCGTCGCCGGGTTGGCACCGGTCCCACGAGATTCAGGACGAATCAGCGGGAATCTGCACCGGCCGCGTCGCTTCAATCGCAGGCTTCTCCGAACCTGTTACCTCGCCGCCCTCTCCAGCCTGAAGAACAGCCCGGCCTCACGAATCTACTACGACCGGAAACGCCGCGAAGGAAAGTCCCACAAGCAGGCGCTCATCGCCCTCGCCCGACGCCGAATCAACGTCCTCTGGGCCATGCTCCGCGACCACAGCACCTACCGGGAACCACTGCCAAGCATCACCGCTCAGGCGGCTTGACAGAAACATTGAGATTCCCAGTCATGCCCCCGATGCTACCGCCTTACCCTTCGGCACTCCCGGCGCACGGACTTGCCCGGCACGACACCGCTGCCGTACCGTGCCACTTCACCACATTCACCTAGTTTCACCCACTTTCCCCTAGTGTCCTGCGCCTGAAATTCGCTTCGTAATTATAAAATCAGGATATGGCGAATGTCGGGCGGCCGAAGGCCTTGCTGGATCTGTCGGCTGAAGAACGCGGGACGCTGGAGCGGTGGGCCCGGAGACGGAACTCATCCCAGGCGTTGGCGACACGGTCGAGGATCGTGCTGGCCAGCGCCGAGGGTCTGACGAACGTGGCTGTCGCAGCCCGGTGTGGTGTCGAGCCGCATACTGTGGCGAAGTGGCGGCGCCGGTTCCTGGAGCACCGGCTGGACGGACTGGTCGACGATCCCAGGCCCGGACGGCCGGCCTCGATCACCGCCGACCAGGTCGAGGACGTGGTCGTTGCGACGCTCGAATCCACGCCGGCGAACGCCACGCACTGGTCGAGGGCGAAGATGGCCGAACGCTCCGGGCTCTCGAAGTCCACGATCGGACGGATCTGGCGGACCTTCGAACTCAAGCCCCACCGCGCCGACGGCTTCAAGCTCTCCAACGATCCCTTGTTCGTCGAGAAGGTCTACGACGTGGTCGGTCTCTATCTGAATCCCCCGGAATCGGCGGTCGTGCTCAGTGTGGACGAGAAGTCCCAGGTCCAGGCGCTGGCCCGGTCCCAGCCTGCGTTCCCCATGATGCCCGGCATGCCGGAGAAGCGGACCCACGACTATGTCCGGCACGGGACCACCACCCTGTTCGCCGCCCTGAACACCGCGGACGGGTCAGTGATCTCCAGCCTGCACCGCAGGCACCGGGCCGCCGAGTTCAGGAAGTTCCTGGCCAAGATCGACACCCAGGTCCCCGAGGGCCTGGACGTCCATCTCATCTGCGACAACTACCAGACCCACAAGACCCCGACCGTGAAGACATGGCTTGAGAATCACCCGCGTTTCCACATGCATTTCACCCCGACCTACTCCTCCTGGCTCAACCAGGTCGAGCGGTTCTTCAGATTCGTCACCGAGGACCTGCTGCGCCGCAGTGACCACCGCAGCGTCCAGGCCCTCGAAGCGGACATCCGCAAATGGGTCAGCGAATGGAACACCAACCCCATACCCTTCACCTGGACAAAGACCGCGGAACAGATCCTCGAATCCCTCGGGCGACTTCTGAAGCGAATTTCAGGCGCAGGACACTAGTAGTACTTTGTTAGGTTGGTGGGGCGTGTTGGCAGTAGGGGCAGCGTCTGAGCTGTCGGATGAGGATCCGTTGGAGTTCCTTGAGGACCCCGTACAGGCTCAGGCTGCCCCTGCTGCTTTTGGGGTGGCAAGGCGTTTTTTGGTGATGAACAGGTGTGCTGCGGACACGAGGGTGACGTGGTGGTGGAAGCCCGGGAAGGATCGTCCTTCGAAGTGGGAAAGGCCGAGGCCGGTTTTCAGTTCGCGGTAGTCGTGTTCAATGCGCCACCGGATTTTCGCCAGCCTGACCAAGGTCCTGGTTGGTGTGTCGGCGGGCAGGTCGGAGAGCCAGTAGTCGGTGGGCTCCTTGGCGCCGGGTGGCCATTCGGCGATCAGCCAGGCCTCGGGCAACGATCCGTCTTCGCCGGGGGCGATGTGCCGGCTGGCAGGTCTGACGCGCAGGGCCAGGAAGCGGGATTTCATGGCCGCGGTCCTGTTGGTGCCGGTGTTCTTGGTGCCGTGCCGCCAGGTGATCCTGCGTAGTTGTCCCCTTCCGGCGGCCACCGCGAGTTCGGCCAGGCTGGCCGGGTCCTGTCGGTAGCGGGGCACACTGGGCCTGCCCCTGGGGCCGGAGCGTTCGGCGAGTTCGGGAACGGCATTGGCCGGGTAGGCGCTGGTGGATGCCTTGACCGCCATCACCCACGGAATGGACCGCCGGGTCAGCTCAAGCCGGAACAGCGCGTTGTCCCCGTACCCGGCGTCGGCAACCGCGACCGGGCACCTGCGCCCCCAATGGGCGAGTTCATCGATCATCTCCAGCGCGAGTTCCCACTTGGGCCGGTGCCGTACGTATTCGGGGATCTTCGCCTTGATCCGGCGGGCGGCGACGGCTTCGGCGTGCTCGTTGGTGTCCGCACAGGCGTCATCCCAGGCCTCGGGCACGAACAGGCGCCAGTTCACCGGGGCCGAGGCATGGTCGGTGACCATGTGCACGGTGGAGGCAACCTGGCAGTTGCCGATCTTGCCCAGCGTGCCCGAGTACTGGCGCGCCACGCACGCCGAGGCGGCCCCGTCCTTCTTGAACCCGGTATCGTCAATCACCCACGCCTCCGGCACGATAGCCTCATCGGCCAGGGCTGCCAGGCGGCGGCGGACCGGCTCCACCTCCCACGGCGAGGACGTAACGAACTGCTGCAGCTGCTGGTGGTCCACATCCAGGCGCTCCGCCATCGGCTGCATCGACTTGCGCCGCCCCTCCAGCATCAACCCCTGCAGATACAGCCGGCCCTTCGCCCGCTGGTCCTTCCGGCCCAACGACGCGAACACCTGCCCGACGTAATCCTCCAGCTCGACCCGCAGTCCTGCCTCTTCCATGCCCACGAAACGAAATTAACAGCTCAGGCCAGCGATTAAAAGCCCCTCACCGAAGACCTAACAAAGTACTACTAGGAGGTCTGTGCAGAACCCCTTCAAGCCGACGGCCGGAGCAACACCCCCTGCGTTGGTCGGGCGGGCCGGCCTTTTGTACGAGTTCGAGTACGGCCTGCAGCAAGGTTCCGGGGCGCCCGGCCTCCTGACCATCATCACGGGGTCCAAAGGCATCGGCAAGACAGTCATGCTGAGCGCGGCCGAAGGGATCGCCCGGGCTCACGGCTGGGCCGTCATCTCCCGGACAGCCACACCCGGGTTCCTGGCCGGGGTCGGCGACGACATGCTCGCGCTCGTCGAGGAGCTCGGGGACGGGCTTCCTGCCCGAAAAATACAGCCTTTTCCGCTGCAGGGTTCGGACTGACAACTCAGCTCTCCCCCCCGGAACGGGCGGCCGACTGGCGTCGGACCGGGAACGACCTGCTGCGCCTGCTGGACGCACAAGGCACAGGACTGGTCATCACCATTGACGAGATTCATGCCGTCGACAGGACGGAGATCTCCCAGCTGGCCGCCGACGTCCAGCACTCCATCCGCGAGGGGCTGCCCATCGGCCTGATCTTCGCCGGCCTGCCATCAGCCGTGTCCGACCTCCTCAACGAAGGCGTCGCCACCTTCCTGCGGCGCGCCGACAGGATCAATCTCCACGAAGCAGCCATCGCCGAAGTCACCGCATCCTACAGCGAGCTCTTCAGCCAGGGAGGCATCAGCATCTCCCCCGACCTCATCAACGAATCAGCCGAGGCCACCGAGGGGTATCCCTTCCTGATCCAACTGGTCGGCTACTGCCTCTGGCTCGAAGCCGACAAGGCAGGATGGAAACTGGATCAGAGCAGCGTTCAGCGTGCCATTACCGCCGCCCAAAGACGGAACACATTGGTGGTCGTCGAGTCGGCGCTGTCGGACATCTCTGACAAAGACCGCGAGTTCCTGGACGCCATGGCCGCTCAGGACGGCCCCTCCGCGGCCAGCCAGATTGGCACCATCCTCAAGGCCAAGCCCAACGTCGTCTCCAAGTACCGGAAAAGGCTCATCGCTGCGGGCCTGATCGAGTCCGCGGGCTATGGCAAAGTCGACTTCGCAATCCCCGGACTCCGCCAATACCTCCGCGAGTAGATCTCCATTATCGACGTTCGGTCAGGCCGCCATGAATCGAAGACCGATCACGCGGGGATTATTCTTGCTTGGATGCAGAGTCTTTCCGCCGTCCGTCTACCGCCGTGTACTCAATGGTCTTACCTACGTGATGGGGGGTACTTTTCACGCGACCAGGAAGTCTTTCATGCGAACCTCAGAGGCGGGGTTGCTCCGATAGCGGATCGCCAGATACCAGCCATAGTCGCAATCATCAGATTGAAGGTAGCTGGGTAACTGAGTTTGGAGCCCATGCCAGAACTTTCCGTTGTGAGCTTTCTTGATCTCGATCAGCAAGCGTAACTTCGATCCGCAAGAAATTTTGAAATCCACGGGACCTCGTCCAAATTCGACTTACCTGTCCAGCTCAACGTTGAAGAGCCGTAGATAATGCTGAGCCATACCTAGATGAGTAATTCGAAGGGATGTTAGTGGTCGTAGGCGGTGAGTGAGCGGCGGATAGTTGCGCCGGTGCTGTCGTTGTGCCAGATCGCTGTTGTCATTGCCAGTAGTCGTTGAACGATTCTGGGCATGACTCCGGCCGGAGTGCGTCCGCAGTGTTGTTCAAGGTCCAGCTGGCCTTTGAGCGTGTCGTTGACCGGGTCCCAGGAGAATCCGACCGGTGGAACGCTTCCGAGGGTGTATCCGCTCTGCCAAGCGGCGAGGATCCCCGCGTCATTGAAAGTCCCGTATGCGAACCTGCCGACCGGGGCCAAGAATACCTGCCCTGCCGGGCCAACAGGGGTTGACACAGTCACTGTGTGTAGGACACAGACGACAGGGTTTAACAGCACCAACGCCGGTCGGGGCAGCGGTGACATGTTGAAGGTGTTCGACATTTGGAAGCCGGGACGTTATGTTCGGTGACGAGCGTCGCCATCAGTCGTTGTCTCGGTCTTTCTCCTTCTCGTCTTTGTTTTTTTCCTCCTCCTCCTCCTGCTGTTTCTCGGCCTCCTTTTTCGCGTCTTCTTCCTGCTGTTTTCCGTCGTTTCCTGCTGGAGGTTCAGTAGCAGGGGCCGGTGGGACAGGTTGGGGCTCCGCCGGGGTCATGGCGGCTTCCACGTCGGCCCTGACTTTGCTGATTGCAGCCTCAATCCGGGTCTTCCGCTCCTGTGACATCAGGCCCTGTTCTGCAGCTGTTGTCACATCCTGGCCTAATTGCTGAAGCTCAGTCACCGCGGCGGGGAAGTTCTGTTGCGCGGTGAGTTGTTTCGCTGCAGCCACGCGGGTCTGGAATTTCCCGGCCGTTCCTTTATCCAGCTCGGGCGCGGCGGAGCATGCAGTGAACAACAAAAATCCAAGACAGGCAACTAGAACCCAGCCAAGAGCCCTTCGGAAGGAAGGTTTCCTGCGCGGCCCGGCGCCGGGTGGCAGTTCGGGATTCGTCCCCTTCACGTCGGCAAGTTCTCTTCGGTTCATGGCGTGACGCTTTCTTCCAGTTCCTTGAAATGTTCGCCCATCTGCCCAGAAATAACCGGCTGCGGAGTTTCCACCGGTGCGGGGGGCGGCCGCTGGATAGAAGTCAGCAGTACTCCGGCGATGATCACAACGAGAGCGGCACCGGCAACGAGGGCCCGAAGCCGGCGGCCTCCGATGTTGCCCAACTTCTTCCTGAGACGCCGCCGGTCCGGTTTCCCCTGCGCGGAGACCGGTTCACGCGCCGGCACCTGAGGGGCTGGCTGCAATGAGGTGGCGTTGGTTATTTCGCTGCGCGGCAGGGCAGGCAGCCTGGCACCCTGCGCCCCGGCACGCTCACCGGGTTCAGGACTCTTTGGTCCGCCCGCGTTCAGGACGAGGGTTGCCAGTGGAAGCGCTTGGGTGACAGTTCTTGCCTCAGTGCTGTATTCGGCCGTCGCGTTCCAGTCTCCGACGTGAAGTGTCGTTGCGATGCTTCCGGCGTCCGGTCTGTCGTGCGGATCCCGGGCGGTCATCGCGGTAAGTAACGATTTCCATCGCGGACCCAGGGCATCAGGGATGTCAGGGAGACGGGAGAGCCGGGCCACTGCAGCTTCCAGCGGTGGTCCGGGAAATGCCACTCTCCGAGTGAGGGCTTCCAGCAACACCAGGCCCAGCGAATAGATGTCTGCAGGCGGGCCCACTGGTTCTCCGCTGGCCTGTTCCGGGCTCAGGTAGGCGGCCGTACCAGGAACCATGTCGGTCGCGGTGAGCCGGGCTCCGTCTAGCATCCGTGCGATGCCAAAGTCTGCGAGTTTAGGGCGCAATGGGGCATCGGCCGCGTATCGGGTCAGCAAGATATTGGCCGGCTTTACGTCCCGGTGCACCACACCGCGATGGTGGATGTACTGCAATGCCTCACCCAGTTCAGCGCCCAGCCGAGCCACTTCAGCCCCCGGCAGCGGCCCCTGCGCAAGACGGCGGCGAAGGTCAACTCCATTGACGAGTTCCGTCACCAGGAAGGGCACTTCCCTTTGGTTGCGGAGCAGCGTCCCGGTATCGAAGAGCGTGACCAGGCCATGGTGGTTCAACCGGGCGAGTATCCGGGCTTCTATCTGCTGCCTGCCCAATTCCTCCGGGTCAGCGACATCGGCCCGGAATATCTTCAGGGCCACCTCCCGGTCCAGAACCAGATCAGTTCCCCGGTAGACGCTCCCCATGCCGCCGTGGCCAAGCACTTCGCCGACCCTGTAACGCTCGCGCAGAACCGTGCCGGATAAGTCAGTCTCCGTTTGTTCCATCATGCGGCCTTGCCTTCCGTTTCAGCACTACTTTAAACCCCGTCAGGGCCGTGCCGCGTCTCCCCGCAGCCAAGGAGCCGCCCGGCGGGTTACCAGCAGCGACGCTTGGACGAACGCCCGCAAACAGGCACTGGTCGCGTACAGGTAATCCCTCCGGCCACGGCAGGCGCACAACGGTACAGACCAACATGCGGCCGCTCAACGATCAGCTTCGTTCCATCCGGGATGGTAGCCTCCTGTGCAGCTTTGCTTCTTTGTAAGTGCCCACCAGGAGTCTCGGCCTTCTTCGGTGTGAAACCCGGCAGCTGTCCAGCATTTCCCCGCGGGGGATCCCACTGTCAGGCTGCGCGCCTTGTGATTGATACCGGCAGGCCGGTCGCGCCGGTGGCCGGGATGCAGGCGGGTGATTTCATCACCGATGCCGTTGCTCCGATCAATACGAGCCGGCGTACCGGGTGCCGGGTCCTGGTTGAGGCGGGCGGGGTCAGGCCCCGGCGGGGCCGTGGTCTGAAGGGCCGGTGTCTGACCTTTGGCCAGCGTGAGGAGATCGCGGTCCTGTGCGCCCAGAGACGCTCCTTAAGGGCGATCGGCACTGTGATAGGCCAGGGCCTGCACGGCGTGGCTGAGGAGTCCTTCGGCGAGGCCCTGCCTGCGGTGATCGGGGTGGGTGAATAGTTCCGCGATGAAAGCTGTCCTGGGTCCGTCGCTTCCGAGGGCCCGCTCTATAGTGACGATGGCTGCGGTGATGTGGCCCTCTGCGTCAGCGGTCAACAGGGAAGCTTGGAGGATGGGCGTTCCGTGGGCGCCTTCCAAGACGGCGCCGATCCTGTCGGCCGCTTTTTCCGAATCGGATGTTCCGTCGGTGTAGGCATGCAGGTAGACGGTACATTAGCACCCACTCCAGATTCGGAGCTGCATCCCGCTTCCAGGCCGCCCGAACATCCTTTTTGTCTTCCGTCATGATCTAGTTCAGCGGAAGGCCTTGGCCGCGGGCATCCCGTTCCTGACGAAGCGAACCGTCCAGAGAACGATGATGGTCGCCTCAACAACGACGGCGGCCGCCAGAAGCATCGCCAAGAACACCATTACGCGCCAGCTCTCAAGCCTCATCGGTTCTCCCCATCCCGGTCGGTGCTTTGCGCTGACCATGCATAAGCGCCTCGCACGTTGATTCCTGGGCTACAGCCACGGCCAGCTCCTTCTCTGCGCAGGTTGACCCTTTAGATCAGGATGCTCTTCCGATGTTGCAGTCCCGTTTCATAGACGTCAATTTCTTGTATAGAGGGCGCGCCGTCCGCTGGAACTTAAGGTTTTGCTTCGCCACCCCAACCGAACGACCCCTGACGGCCCTAAAGGACCCCTCATAAACCGACGAAATCGACCCTGTAAAGGGTCCCTTCCGATGCAGTCGTTCAGCCTGACTATCGCCGCCATCGCCCTTAGGAGCGCCCATAAGATTCCTTGCTCGCGTTCTCAGAATCAAAGAATTACAAGGAGTGGCTGATTTGAGAATCGTTGCGCTTGCATCGGGCCGCCGCGTCTGACGGACGGGTATGAACAGGCAGTGTCTGAAGTCGGCTGCACTACCGGCGATTTATGCCAAAATCGCCTGGATTAAACGATACCGTCAGCTGGCTGGTGCCTTCGAGGCGCCAGTTGCGGGTACCCATCGGTAGGAGGTTGGCACGGAAGTGCCTGGGTTGCTGGCAACCTCCCGGCGGACCACCTTACCGGCCGGCGGCTAGGTGTCCCGGATCTCACGGCCAGGACCTTCCCGATGAGGGAGCGGGGCAGCTCCCTCGAGCACGACGACGCGGCGCGGCACCTTATAGGCAGCCAGCTGCCGCCGCGCGAAGGCCAGCAGCGCATCCGCATTAATGGTGTTCCCCGGAGCCGGGACGACGGCGGCGGCGGCGGCGACGACATCTTCGCCCCCGCCGGGCCGGGGCAGGCCGACCACGAGACGTCCGCGAGCCCGGGGAAGCCGGCCAGGACGTCCTCGGCCTCGGTGGGTGAGATGTTGAACCCGCCGGTGATGATGAGTTCTTTGATCCGGTCCCGGATCGTGACGAAGTGGCCCTTATCGACGGGAGACGATGTCGCCGGTGCGGAACCAGCCGCCCTCGAGGAGGGCGTCTTCGGTTTCCTCCGGCCGGTTCCAGTACCCCGCGAATACCTGGGGGCCGCGGATGAGCAGTTCGTCTTCCTCACCGGGGGCGCGGTCAAGGGCGACGTTCTTCGGGTCCACCACGCGGATGTCGGTGAGGGGGAAGGGCCCGCCACGGTGCCCGGTTTCCGGCTGGCCCCAATCGGATTTCCCAGTGCGATGGGGGACGTTTCCGTCAGCCCGTAGCCCTCGATCAGGTACCCGCCGGTTGCCTTTTCCCAGGTATCCACGGTCGCGGCGGGAAGATTCATGGCTCCGGAAATGGAGAATCGGATGCTCCCGAGCCCAAGTCCACGTTCCGCCGCTGCGGCGGCGATCCGGTCGTAGATCGGCGGGACGCTGGAAGGAAGGTCGCCGGCGACTTCCGGTGCGCCTTCAGCACCAGATCAGGGTCGAACTTCGGGAACAGGACCAGCTTCGCTCCGATGCTCACTGCAAAGGTCATGCAGAGGGTAAGCGGCCCTTCGCAGATGAGCTTGGTTAGGGCGGCATTACGGCGTGGAACGCGACTATGTGCTGCGGGCAGTTCGGCAAGACAAGGGCCACACGGTCTCCGGCCTGGACGCCGAGTTTCTTTAGGCCAGCCGCGGCCCGGCTGATCAGCGCGCCAAGCTCGCGGTAGCTCGTCTGCGCCCCGAAGAACTCCAAGGCCGTCTTGGATCCAAAGCGCTTGACGGAAGACTCCATCAGGTCCACAAGCGAGCCCTCGGGGAGCTAGAGGTCCGCCGGGACTCCCGGCCCGTAATGCTCCGTCCACGGGCGGTCCGCCCCGCGGCGCTGTGTTGGTCAGGGCGGCTGGCAGCGTTGTCTGCCTGGACACCGGCAATTTTGCCAGGTACAACCCAGCGCCCTCTCCCCCAGAGCCGTCTTCCGATTCAGGAGATCCCGATAGTTGACGTTACGTAAAGTAAGTAAGCTGCTAGTCGCATACGCACTTAATCTCTGATGCAGAGTAGCCCCTACTGCCAGACGCTCTGGTGATACACCTCACTGCGACAGGGACCTGGCCTGTTCGGCGACGCAACGACCAACAGGCTGATGGGTGGAATAGTCAACCCATGTGCTCCTCGTACGGCCAGCGGTGAAGGCAGCGCTTGCCGAGCAGACTATGCTCCTGACATGGATCCAACCACTGCATTTGTCATGGCTCTCATCGCGTTGGTGTTTACAGCTGTCAACATCTCGGTAAGCGTCATCATCTTCAGGAAAGCGGCGGGAAGAGTACTTGTTCAAATGAACGCTTCGCTGTTGAACCCTGGACGCAGCTTGCTGTCGAACGACAACGGCACTTGGGGTCTGAACACCTTGCAATACGACCCGAAGATTCGAGCAGCCCGGCGGCATGAACAGGGGTCAGCGACGAGAGACCTTGGGGTCCAGCCGCTTCCCGAAACAGGTTCAGCCGGTGCGCCAGGGCACGGCGGCGGCTAAGGGCAGGGTAGGTCTGCAGTATCCAGGAGACCGTAGCGGTTACAAGCCCGAAGCCGGTGAGGGCCTGGGCGGCGGCGACCAGCGGGAGCAGAGGCTGCGCTGGAACTATTTCACCGTAACCGACGGTGGAGAGGCTGACCCTCGAGATGTAGAGCGCTTCGGTAAAGTCGCCGTGTTGCGCCACCCCGTCTGCGTAGACGAATCCTGCAGGCAGATGCGGTAAATACACCAGTGCCCAGCCCAGCACCGCCAGGGCGGCCCAGGCGCCGATCACGGCAGCCATCGCCAGAGGGGCTGCGATGGTCGATGCCCGTCTGCTGAATTTTCCGGACAGCAGCCAGAATCCGCGAATGATCGCCCGGCAGACCGGGCCCGTCCCGTGCGGATCAAGGAGCGTGTGGAAGACGTCCGTGGGCATCAGCAGGATCAGCCCGGTCCCGGGCCGCCATCCACAGCACATCGTCGACATCCATGCTTCAGCTTAAGGGGCCCGGAACGCCCTCGCGGGCGGCGCCCCTGGATGCCTGCGGGGGTGGAAGGTACCGGGGGCGCCGCCCTGTCACTTCCGGGTTGATGGGCCTAGGATCGGCGGTATGAAGAACGAAGCGGAGCCTTCCCGGACAGAAAACCTGGAATCACAGCAATGCTGGAGCCTGTTGCGCGGGGTGTCCGTGGGCAGGCTCGCGGTCTGGATTGGGGATCATCCGGATATTTTTCCGGTCAACTTCACGGTCGATCACGGAACTGTGGTCTTCAGGACGGGGTCGGGAACCCCCTGCCTGCGTCGCCTGCCCGGGCGTTTAACAGGAGGCAAGCCAGATGTCGGGGCCGAAGACCTCGTAGTGAATCCGTGTGGCGGGGATGCCGGCGTCAATTGCCTCGTTGCGGATCTTCTTCATGAAGGGAAGCGGTCCGCAAAGGTACAGCGACGCGTCGGCCGGGAGATCCACTTCACGCAGGGACATGAATCCAGCCTTGGAATTGCCCTGCGGCTCCTCGAGCCAGAGCTGCAGGTCGGCGCCATCCAGGCGAGCCACGTCCGCAATCATTTGCCCGCCGGAGTGCCCTGCTGTCCAAAGTGCTCTCGGCGTGCAGCACTAGCACTTCCCGGTCGGACCCCGCCTCGGCCAGGGACCGGAGGATGGATGCCGTGGGCGTGCAGCCGATGCCGGCGGAGGCCAGAACCACGGGCCCTTCGCCGTCCTTGAGGGTGATTTCGCCGTACGGGTTGGAAATCTCCAGGATGTCACCCACCTCGACGCCGTTGTACAGGACCGGCGAGACCTCGCCGCCGTCGTCCAGCTTGGTGGTAAAGGTGCGGCTGGTTCCGGCGTCGTCCGAGAGCGAATACTGCCGAACCTGACGGAGGCCGTCCGGGAGCTGGACCTTGACGCTGACGTACTGGCCGGGAAGGGCGGGCGTAACGGGAGTGTCATCCGCCGGTTCAAGGGTGAAGGTTATGGCGCCGGTTCCCGCCGGCGACTTGGCCGCTACGTTCCAGGGCGTCCACATCTTGTCGTTGGCCTGGGCTGCGTAGAGGCCGTTCTCCAGTTTGATCAGGGCATCGGCCATGAGCCAGTAGACCTCGGTCCAGGCCTCGGCGATTTCCGGTGTGATCACCTCGGCCAGGTCTTCTGCGATGGCGGCGAACAGGTGCTCGTAGACCACTTGGCACTGCGGCTCGGTGATGCCCAGCGAGGCGTGCTTGTGCGCGATCCGGGACAGGACTGTCTCGGGGAGCGTTCCCGCGTTATTGACCAGGTGCGTGGCGAAGGCGGCGATGCTGCCGGCCAGAGCCTGCTGCTGGTTTCCTGAGCGCTGGTTGGAGCGGCTGAACAGGCCGTCCAGGAGCTCGGGGTGGGCTGCGAACAACCGTGCGTAGAATTTGGGCGTGATGTCGCCGATCCGGGAGCCGACCAGCGGAAGCGTGGCCTCGATGACAGGGCGGGATTTGTCCGAGAGCATGTGTACTCCTGAGGTAGGGGCCCGGGGCCTTTGGTCCGGACCGCAATATAAATATCGCTTTCGCAGTGCGAGTATTTATGCTTCATTGCTACACGTTGTAGAAAACGATTCCAAATCGTGGTGTGGGCAGCATGGGTGAGGATCAGATTCCCGGGCGAGGCCGATCATTTGGAGCACCGAATTGGGCCGGCCGGTCTCGGGCGATCCAAGCGCGGCACGGATACAGGCGACATTTTCGGACTTTGTATTGCGGCCGGCCCGCCGATCATCCACACTGACTACAGATCCTCAGGAGATTGCTTCCGCCGATCCAGCCCGCCGAACGCTACGGCCGGCCACCACCGCCCCATCAGAGAATGCCGGGCAACCCCTCTGGAACCACCGCTTCCGCCTTCCCCGGCTGTGCCCGGCCCCGGAAGCCCCTGCCCGCTGAGAGCCCCGGCACATCCCGACGAGAAAGAGACCACGATGATCAAGCGCCACTCTGACATCCGTCGAAAACGATCTGAACGCCGCCGTAGAGATCGCCCGCGAACACGCCATGAAGGAATGCCGTCACGGCACATCCTCGTTACCCAGCGCGGATACACCAGCTACACCGTCGCTGTAAGCCGCGACGTCCCTACGGGCAGACTCACGAACGGCGCGAAGAGCCGGCGAACTCACAGATAGAGACCTGTCCGGGCCGCTGGGGGTTCGGCATATCGGCTTTCCCCTGCCCGGTGCCCGATCGTTCATTTTCATTGTCAGAGGACCTGCACGATGAGAACGGTCCGGCGTACTGCCTTGGGGAGCCTTGTCGCACAACAGTGCCTGATGACAGGCGAGACGGGCAGCACTTGAGAAACAGACTGACGAGACGCCCGGCGCCTTGCAGCACCTAAAAGGGCTGTGTCTCACACATCCGTATTGCAACCCGCGGCTTGCGAGACAGCGATTCAACAGAAGCGTCACCCAACCCTCACCTTGCGCGACATGCTTGATCCAGCCCACCTCACGCAAGCAAATAGTCCAAAGAGCTTTGGACTATTTGCCGGGGCTAGCCAGAGCCGACTTCGGAGACGCCGCCGCCGTAGATTTTCACGTTCGACGCGGACCAGAGTTTCCGCATGCCTTCCAGGGACCAGACCTCCACGCCCTGGGACCAGGACTGCAGGATAGTCATGAGGATGATCCCGCGTGAGCCGTAGTGGCTGTACTGGTCCGGCAGGGCCTTCCACCGGCAGACGTTCGCAGCCTCGTCCAGGATCCCCAGCAGCGGTGTCGCGAGACGCCCACCCGGCTAGTAGTACTTTGTTAGGTCTTCGGTGAGGGGCTTTTAATCGCTGGCCTGAGCTGTTAATTTCGTTTCGTGGGCATGGAAGAGGCAGGACTGCGGGTCGAGCTGGAGGATTACGTCGGGCAGGTGTTCGCGTCGTTGGGCCGGAAGGACCAGCGGGCGAAGGGCCGGCTGTATCTGCAGGGGTTGATGCTGGAGGGGCGGCGCAAGTCGATGCAGCCGATGGCGGAGCGCCTGGATGTGGACCACCAGCAGCTGCAGCAGTTCGTTACGTCCTCGCCGTGGGAGGTGGAGCCGGTCCGCCGCCGCCTGGCAGCCCTGGCCGATGAGGCTATCGTGCCGGAGGCGTGGGTGATTGACGATACCGGGTTCAAGAAGGACGGGGCCGCCTCGGCGTGCGTGGCGCGCCAGTACTCGGGCACGCTGGGCAAGATCGGCAACTGCCAGGTTGCCTCCACCGTGCACATGGTCACCGACCATGCCTCGGCCCCGGTGAACTGGCGCCTGTTCGTGCCCGAGGCCTGGGATGACGCCTGTGCGGACACCAACGAGCACGCCGAAGCCGTCGCCGCCCGCCGGATCAAGGCGAAGATCCCCGAATACGTACGGCACCGGCCCAAGTGGGAACTCGCGCTGGAGATGATCGATGAACTCGCCCATTGGGGGCGCAGGTGCCCGGTCGCGGTTGCCGACGCGCGGGTACGGGGACAACGCGCTGTTCCGGCTTGAGCTGACCCGGCGGTCCATTCCGTGGGTGATGGCGGTCAAGGCATCCACCAGCGCCTACCCGGCCAATGCCGTTCCCGAACTCGCCGAACGCTCCGGCCCCAGGGGCAGGCCCAGTGTGCCCCGCTACCGACAGGACCCGGCCAGCCTGGCCGAACTCGCGGTGGCCGCCGGAAGGGGACAACTATGCAGGATCACCTGGCGGCACGGCACCAAGAACACCGGCACCAACAGGACCGCGGCCATGAAATCCCGCTTCCTGGCCCTGCGCGTCAGACCTGCCAGCCGGCACATCGCCCCCGGCGAAGACGGATCGTTGCCCGAGGCCTGGCTGATCGCCGAATGGCCACCCGGCGCCAAGGAGCCCACCGACTACTGGCTCTCCGACCTGCCCGCCGACACACCAACCAGGACCTTGGTCAGGCTGGCGAAAATCCGGTGGCGCATTGAACACGACTACCGCGAACTGAAAACCGGCCTCGGCCTTTCCCACTTCGAAGGACGATCCTTCCCGGGCTTCCACCACCACGTCACCCTCGTGTCCGCAGCACACCTGTTCATCACCAAAAAACGCCTTGCCACCCCAAAAGCAGCAGGGGCAGCCTGAGCCTGTACGGGGTCCTCAAGGAACTCCAACGGATCCTCATCCGACAGCTCAGACGCTGCCCCTACTGCCAACACGCCCCACCAACCTAACAAAGTACTACTAGGACGTGGCGTACTTCTCAGCGGCTTCAACGACGGCCACGGTCAGCGCGGTCACCAGCGGCCCGGCGGTTCCGGTCCCTTCGCGGGAGAGGCTGTAAAGGGTGGCTTTGCCGCGCACGAAGGAATACACCTGCGTGATGGCCTGGCGTCGAAGGATGCGGCCAGGAGGAAAGCTTGAGCAGGTTCTGTCCGCGACCGCTAGTGGTGAAGCTCCGGAGGGGCGTCTCCACACTCCTTCGGGAGGCCCTATTAACGGACGGCAGCGCGGAGGCCCTGCTCCAGTACGCGGAACTTCCTGAAGCGGGCGATGACGTGGCTGTCCGGATGGCGGCGCTGAAACTGCTGCCGCCTCGCTCACCCAAGAGAGCTGCGGTGGTTGCTGACCTGGAGCGTCTGGAATCCGAACCCGGAACACACCGGCGTCCGTGAGATGACTCACAAGGCCGCAACCTAGGCGCAACCCTCCCGCCCCTAGGCTGAGGACAACGGCCATCGCCCCCACTCACAACAAGAGTGAACGATGCCCGTGCTTCACACCGCAGACCACGACGATCGGAGTGACGTTCCAGAATAGCGACACGGGCTGGAACGCTGACAGGGTATCCCTGCCTTGACGTTCCGTCCGCCTCAATCGTCTACCCGGCCGATGAGGTGCCTCGGCAGCGGCTGTCCTCCGGCATCGGGCGTGAAACCCACACATGATGCTGTGACCGACGGCTACTCAGCATCCAGCCCGGTGTCTTGCGGGCCGTTCCAATTCATGCCCCGGCGCTCTTCGCTGCCGGCACTAACGACGAAGGAATATCGACAATGACGACGATGCAAGCAGCAGTAGTAACCGAATTCGGCCAGGACCTGCAGATCCAGACCCTCCCCGTTCCCGTGCCCGGCAGGGGGGAGGCCCTCGTCAAGGTACTGACCACCGGCGTCTGCCACACCGACCTCCACGCCGCGGAAGGCGATTGGCCGGTGAAGCCGGCACCGCCGTTCATCCCCGGCCACGAAGGCGTCGGCGAGGTCGTTGCCCTCGGGGAGGGCGTCACGGACCTGAATGTGGGCGATTTGGTCGGCAATGCGTGGCTCTGGTCTGCCTGCGGCGCTTGCCAGTACTGCGGAACCGGCTGGGAAACGCTGTGTGAAGCGCAGCAGAACGCCGGCTACAGTGTCGACGGTTCCTTCGGTGAATACATGCTGGTGGACAGCCGGTTCGCGGCCAGGATTCCGGCCGGCTCGGACCCCGTCGAGGTGGCCCCGGTGCTCTGCGCCGGAGTGACCGTCTACAAGGGACTGAAGATGACCGAGACCCGGCCCGGCCAATGGGTCACCATCTCGGGGATTGGCGGACTCGGCCACATCGCCGTCCAGTACGCGGTGGCCATGGGCCTTCGAGTCGCCGCAGTGGACATCGCCGACGACAAGCTGGCCCTGGCCAGGAAACACGGGGCCGAGCTGACCGTCAATGCCCTGCACGAAGATCCCGCCGAAGTCATCCAGCGCGAAACCGGAGGTTGCCATGGAGTCCTGGTCACGGCTGTGCACCCGTCAGCATTCGGGCAGGCAATCGGGCTGGCCCGCCGGGGCGGAACGATTGTGTTCAACGGGCTGCCGCCGGGTGACTTCCCGGCGCCCATCTTTGAGATTGTGCTCAAGGGCCTGACCGTCCGCGGTTCCATCGTGGGAACCCGGCAGGATCTGGAGGAGGCCCTGGACTTCTACGCCCAGGGCAAGATCCATCCCACAGTCTCGACCCGGGAGCTTTCCGAAGTGAATGCCGTCCTTGACGAGATGAAGCACGCCAAGATCGACGGCCGCGTCGTTATCAAATACTGATCAATCCCGCTGCCAGCGGCGGCGGTGTATCCCCGGGCGCCTTCGGTACCCCGCCGCCGCAGGGCGCTGATGCCCAGCGAAGAAGCCAATAGTTCAAAGAACCACCGAGAGTAGCTCGTAGGCGAGGCGCCGCAGACGGCGCCTCGCCCACGGGAACTCAGGACGCCTTGCGGCTGCGAAGCCGTGCAACACCGCACCGGATCCGCTGACCAGACCTGCCAAGAGGCAGGAAGGGGCGGCCCGGAGCACAATGAAGGAGACAACGATGACCGCAACATTTGAGCCCACCCAACAGACGCCCGAAGAGCAGGCCGCCGCCCTGCAGCTCGAGTGGGCCTCCGACCCGCGCTGGCAAGGTGCCACCCGGGACTACAAGGCCTCCGACGTCATCCGGCTCCGCGGCCGCGTCTCCGAAGAGCACACCCTGGCCCGCCGCGGCTCGGCGAAGCTGTGGAAGCAGCTCACCGAGGAGCACAAGGAAGGCAAGTACACTAACGCCCTGGGCGCCCTGACCGGCAACCAGGCGGTGCAGCAGGTCAAGGCCGGCCTCCGCGCCATCTACCTTTCCGGCTGGCAGGTCGCCGCGGACGCCAACAACTCCGGCCACACCTACCCGGACCAGTCGCTCTACCCCGCGAACTCGGTCCCCACGGTGGTCCGCCGCATCAACAACGCCCTGCTCCGCGCGGACCAGATCGAGTTCTCCGAAGGCATCCAGACGGTCGAGGACTGGATGGTCCCGATCGTCGCCGACGCCGAGGCCGGCTTCGGCGGCCCGCTCAACGCCTACGAGCTGATGAAGTCCATGATCCAGGCCGGCGCCTCGGGCGTGCACTGGGAGGACCAGCTCGCCTCGGAAAAGAAGTGCGGCCACCTCGGCGGCAAGGTCCTGATCCCCACCCAGCAGCACGTCCGGACGCTGAACGCCGCCCGCCTGGCCGCCGACGTCGCGGGCACCCCGTCCGTCGTCATCGCCCGCACCGACGCCGAGGCAGCCACCCTGATCACCTCCGACGTCGATCCCCGCGACCAGGAATTCGTCACAGGCGAGCGCACCCCGGAAGGCTTCTACAAGGTCCGCAACGGGATCGAACCCTGCATCGCCCGCGCCAAGGCCTACGCCCCGTACTCGGACCTGATCTGGATGGAAACCGGCACCCCGGACCTGGAGCTTGCCCGCAAGTTCGCCGAGGCCGTCAAGGCCGACTTCCCGGACCAGATGCTCTCCTACAACTGCTCCCCGTCGTTCAACTGGCGCAAGCACCTGGACGACGCCACGATCGCGAAGTTCCAGCGTGAACTCGGCGCCATGGGCTTCACGTTCCAGTTCATCACCCTGGCCGGCTTCCACGCCCTGAACTACTCGATGTTCGATCTTGCCCACGGTTACGCCCGGGAAGGCATGAGCGCGTACGTCGAGCTGCAGGAGAAGGAATTCGCCTCCGAGTCCCGCGGCTACACCGCGACCAAGCACCAGCGCGAAGTCGGCACCGGCTACTTCGACGACATCGCTACCGCGCTCAACCCGAACGCATCCACCCTGGCCCTGGTGGGATCCACCGAAGAAGGCCAGTTCCACTAGAACTCACGACGGCGGACGAGCGCGGGCCAGGCCCTCCAACAGGGCCCGGCCCCCTGCACACGCCATTTCCCAGGAGAATTTTCCATGAACAGCTTAACCGACGACTTTTCGACCTTAACCGACGACTTTTCAATCAACGGGATCACCTTGGCCGCCCGGCCGATCCAACGGCAGAACGAGGTCCTCACCCCGGATGCACTGGAGTTCGTGGCACGGCTGCATAAGGCGACGGCACCCCGCCTCCAGGAACTGATGCAGGGCCGCCGTGACCGGCGCCTCCAGATTGGCAGGGGCCAGGACCCGCGTTTTCTCCGGGAGACCGAGGCCATCCGCAACGATCCTTCCTGGCACGTCGCTCCCCCGGCCCCGGGCCTGGAGGACCGCCGGGTGGAGATCACGGGCCCGGTGGATAAGAAGATGACCATCAACGCGCTGAACTCGGGCGCCAAGGTGTGGCTCGCCGACATGGAAGACTCCTCCACCCCGTCCTGGCGCAACGTCATCCAGGGGCAACTGAACCTCACGGACGCCCTGGAACGCCGCATCGACTTCACCTCCCCGGAGGGCAAGGAATACAAGCTCCGTCCCGCCGGGGACCTGCCCACCATCGTGGTCCGCCCCCGCGGCTGGCACCTGCCCGAGAAGCACATGCTCGTCGACGGCACCCCCGTGGCTGGCGGCATCGTGGACTTCGGCCTGTACTTCTTCCACAACGCCCGCCGCCTGATCGCCCAGGGCAAGGGCCCCTACTTCTACCTGCCGAAAATCGAAAACCACCTCGAGGCACGGCTCTGGAACGACATCTTCATCCTCGCCCAGGACCTGCTCGACATCCCGCAGGGGACCATCCGCGCCACCGTGCTGATCGAGACCATCACCGCGTCCTTCGAGATGGAGGAGATCCTGTACGAGCTGCGGGACCACGCCGCCGGCCTGAACGCCGGCCGCTGGGACTACATCTTCTCCCTGATCAAGAACTTCCGCACCCGCGGACCACTGTTCGTCCTGCCGGACCGGGCCCAGGTCACCATGACCCAGCCGTTCATGCGCGCCTACACCGAACAGCTCGTGCGCGCCTGCCACAAGCGCGGCGCCATGGCGATTGGCGGGATGGCCGCCGCCGTCCCCAACCGCAAGGACCCGGACGCCAATGCCAACGCCTTCGAGAAGGTCCGCGCGGACAAGACCCGCGAGGCCGGCGACGGCTTCGACGGCTCCTGGGTCGCGCACCCGGACCTGGTCCCGGTGTGCCGCGAGGTATTCGACGGCGTCCTCGGCGACCGTCCAAACCAGCTTCACCGGCTCCGCGAGGACATCACCCCGGACGACCGCGCCCTGCTCGACATCGCCTCGACCACCGGCACCATCACCGAACAGGGCATCCGGAACAACATCGAAGTCGGCATCCGCTACATCGAGTCCTGGCTGCGCGGCAACGGCGCGGTAGCGATCCACAATCTGATGGAGGACGCCGCCACCGCGGAAATCTCCCGCTCGCAGCTGTGGCAGTGGATCTACGCCCGCGCCATCACCGACAAAGGTGACGTCATCACCCGCGACTGGGCAGAGGACATGCTCGACGAGGAGTTCGCCAAACTGGAACGCTTCGACGGCGACCGCTTCGCCGACGCCCGCGACATCTTCGAGGAGGTCACCCTTGACCCTGGATTCCCGGCCTTCCTGACAGTTCCCGCATACGACCGGTACATCCACGGATCCCGGGAATCAGAGATCCTCGCCGTCTGAAACTTCCGTCCCCGGAGTCCGCGACGCCGGCCCGCACCCAGGAGAGACGGGATGCGGGTCGGTCCACCGGGATTGGGATCGTCGGCCTCCTGCATGGCGGCGGCCGCGGCCGCGGTTGCTCCGTGGAGGAAACCGCGGACATGAAGATATCCCGGCCTCGCTGTAAAGCGAGGACGCTGGGACATCGAGGCGGTCAACGGCCTGAGCCGCATCGCCACCCTCGACCCACGTCCGCGACCTCGCCGCAGTCGGACAGTCTGGTTGAGATTCGGCGGTGGCAGCCCTGCAGCCAGGGTGCACCGGCCGCGATGCGCACGCCGCCGCAAACATCTGAAAGAAAGAACAGGTATACCTCTATGTCCAACGCCCGCAACGCGGCATCATTCGCCCCCATCCAGGCCGGCGACGCGCTCGAAAACCTCTCCCACGAGGACCGCAGGTTCGCGCCCTCCGCCGAGTTCGCGGCCGACGCCGTGGTCACGACCGCCGATTACGCCGAGGCCGACGCCGACCGCCCCGCCTTCTGGGGCAAGCAGGCGCGGGAGCTGCTGAGCTGGAGCAGGGACTTCACGCAGGCCCTGGACTGGTCCCGCCCGCCCTTCGCCAAATGGTTCGTGGGCGGCGAGATCAACGCCGCGTACAACGCCCTGGACCGCCATGTGGAAAACGGGCTCGGTGACCGCGTCGCCATCCACTTCGAGGGCGAACCGGGCGACACCCGGAGCTACACCTACGCGCAGCTGACCGAGGAGGTCAAGAAAGCCGCCAACGCGTTCGAGTCCCTGGGCGTGGCCAAGGGTGACCGCGTGGCCGTGTACCTGCCGATGATTCCCGAGGCCGTCATCACCTTGCTGGCCTGCGCCCGGATCGGCGCCATCCACTCGGTGGTCTTCGGCGGCTTCTCCGCCGACGCGCTCCGCTCCCGGATCGAGGATGCCGAAGCCAAGCTGGTCGTCACCGCCGACGGCACCTACCGCCGCGGCAAACCCAGCCCGCTCAAGCAGGCCGTCGACGAGGCGTTGTCCCGCCAGGGAAACGGTGCCGGCCACAGCGTCCAGAACGTCGTGGTGGTCAAGCGCAACGGCCAGGACGTGGACTGGCACGACGGCCGCGACCACTGGTGGGCGGACACCGTCGGGGCCGCCTCCCCGGAGCACACCGCCGTGGGGCACGACTCGGAGCACCCGCTCTTCATCCTTTACACCTCCGGCACTACCGGCAAGCCCAAGGGCATCCTGCACACCACCGGCGGCTACCTCACCCAGACCGCGTACACGCACAAGGCCGTATTCGACCTGCACCCGGAGACGGACGTCTACTGGTGCACCGCCGACGTCGGCTGGATCACGGGGCACTCCTACGTCGCCTACGCGCCGCTCATCAACGGCGCCACCCAGGTCATTTACGAGGGCACCCCCGACTCCCCGCACCAGGGCCGCTGGTGGGAGATCGTGGAGAAGTACAAGGTCTCCATCCTGTACACCGCCCCGACCGCCATCCGCACCTTCATGAAGTGGGGCAAGGAGATCCCGGCCCGGTCCGACCTCTCCTCGATCCGCGTCCTGGGCTCCGTCGGCGAACCCATCAACCCCGAGGCGTGGATGTGGTACCGCGAGGTCATCGGCTCCAATGCCGGCAAGAACGGCGAGCAGAAAGCCGCGCCGGCACCGATCGTGGACACCTGGTGGCAGACCGAAACCGGGGCGCAGATGATCGCCCCGCTGCCCGGTGTGACCGCGACCAAGCCCGGCTCCGCCCAGGTCCCGCTGCCCGGAATCGCCGCGGACGTCGTGGACGAGGCCGGTGAATCGGTGCCCCACGGCTCCGGCGGCTACCTCGTGATCCGCGAACCGTGGCCCGCGATGCTGCGCGGCATCTGGGGCGATCCGGAGCGCTTCAAGGACACCTACTGGTCCCGTTTCGAGACCATGTACTTCGCCGGTGACGGCGCCAAGAAGGACGAGGACGGCGACGTCTGGTTGCTCGGCCGGGTGGATGACGTGATGAACATTTCCGGCCACCGGCTCTCCACCACCGAAATCGAATCCGCCCTGGTCTCCCACCCCGCCGTCGCCGAAGCCGCCGTCGTCGGCGCGGCGGACGAGACCACCGGCCAGGCGGTCGTCGCGTTCGTGATCCTGCGCGCGGACGCCGTGGACACCGGGGACTCGATCGTCCAGGAGCTCCGCAACCATGTGGGCAAGGAGATCGGCCCGATCGCCAAGCCCAAGACCATCCTCGTGGTGCCGGAACTGCCCAAGACCCGCTCCGGCAAGATCATGCGCCGCCTGCTCAAGGACGTCGCGGAAGGCCGCGAAGTGGGCGACGCCACCACCCTGGCGGACAACACCATCATGCAAACCATCACCGACTCCCTCAAGATGCGCAAGTGAAGCCAGCCGCCCGGAGCACGGCAGGGGCGCTGCTGCTCGCACCGAGACGACCCGTGCAGCCGCAGCACCTGCCAAATCCAGGACGACCTACCCATGGGTATTAGTGATCGAAGGACACGCTTCAGGCCCAGGAATGATCTGCACGGGAGAGTGGGTTTGTCTGGCCGGAGCGGTCGTGGACGTCTATCTCCACGATGACTTTCACCGGCGGGGCATCGTCGAGGACGCCATGCCCGACTCTTCCGGTCTGTGGATCACCGCCCAGGGTCCATGTTCCCGCGAGTTCGCCGACAAGGCGAGCGGATATACGGTGTGGACCGAACACTCGACACTGCTGAGTCCTGCCGCTAAGGCAGCGCCCGGAATGAACGATCAGGAGATGTCCCAGACTGCCTTCGCTGCTTCAGCATGAGGCCGGCCTGGAGGAACACCGGCAGGTTCTGTTCGCCTTTCGGGCGCCGTGGGTGGGCGCCCACGACAGCCGTTCGTGGAAGCTGCGCGGCGACCTCGACCTCGAGCTTCTGTGGGTGTCGTCAAGCGTCCGGCGGTCAGGTGCGAGCGTGTTCGGACAATCTCTCGCTGTGGCCCGTCGCCCGATGTAAGTCTGCCGCTACTCGCGCCGTTCGTGTGTTTGCCCGTAGGGGACATCGCCGCTGACGGCGACGGTATAGCTGGCGTAGCCGTGTTGGGTGACCAGGAGGTGCCGTGGCGGCGTTCCGTCCTGGCGTGTTCGCGGGCGATTTCCACGGCAGTGTTCAGGTCGTTTTCGACGGTGTTCGGGTCGTGGGCGGTGATTTCCAGGACGAGGTCCGAGCGGCGCTTGATCATCGTGGTCTCTTTCTCGATGGAATGTGCCGGGCCTCTCAGCGGGCACAGGCTTCCAGAGGCCGGGCAGGCCCGGAGGGGCGGAAAGCGATGGTTTGAGAGGGTACCCGGCATTCTCCTGATGGGGCTGGCCGTAGATTTCCGGCGGGCTGATCGGCGGAACCATTCTCCTGCGGATCTGTAGACAGTATGGATGATCGGTGCCCCGGGGTGCAGGACGAAGTCCGAAAGCCGGCTGTTTTGGTGACACGCGGCTGCCGCAGCACCCGTGGATCAGGCCCGAGATTGGCCGGCAACGATGACAGTCCGCCGGCCGTGACCGGCCTGGACTTCCCGGGCCGCCCGGTACGCGACGTTGCCGTTGTCGGACCAGACACGGGCGCCGAGTGCCTACAGGAGCCATTGGGCCTGCTGACGGCGTCATGTTAATCGCTGAACCCTGCCACCGGGACCACGACCACGAGGCCGAAGATTTCCTCCTGGAAGATGCGCATCCTGTTGTAGCCTTCAACAATGATCGGCTGGACGCCGAAGCCACCGGCGAAGACTGGGTGCGCTCCCGCCTGGAAGGACGGCCGTGGAGACCGATTCTTCTCGATTCGAATACTCTTGGGATCCCTGTTTTGAAGAACCGGCGCTGTTCAGGAAGTCTGTGGCCGGTGCACGCTGGGGCGACGGAAGTACGTGCCAAGGGTAGTCGAGCCTGTCGGATTCCGCTGGTGGTTTCCGACAGGCTCGATCACCGGTGCAGGCGGCTGAAGTACTACCGTCCGTTTCCGGCGGGGACCTTGAGGAGATCTTCGAGGATACTCATCACTCTGTCGGTGACCTCGCCGATCCCGCCGATCCCATCAACCCTGGCCAGGATTCCGCGGGCTGCGTACTTGGCCACCACGGCTTCGGTCTGCTCGTGGTAGAGATCCAGGCGGTGGCGGATGACAGCTTCGTTGTCATCGCTGCGCCCGGTCTCCTTGGCACGTCCCAGAAGGCGGGCCACGAGTTCCTCGTCGTCGGCCGTGAGCTGCAGGACGACGTCGAGCTTGTCATCCTTGCCGGCGATGATGTAGTCCAGATAATCGACCTGGGCGGTGGTGCGCGGGTATCCGTCGAGGAGGAAGCCGTCTTGGACGTCGGCTTCGCTCAGGCGGTCCCGGACCATTTTGTTGGTCACGCTGTCCGGAACGAAGTCTCCGGCGTCCAGGTACTTCTTGGCTTCGATTCCCAGCGGAGTCTCGCCTTTGACGTTGGCACGGAAGATGTCGCCGGTGGAAATCGCGGCAACGCCCAGGCGCTCCGAGACCTGTTCCGCCTGCGTTCCCTTGCCCGAACCGGGAGGTCCGATAATCAACATTCTCGTCATTCAAAAGCCCCTTCGTGGTACCTGGTTGTTGAACGCTTGCGGTGTTCCCCGGACGGGCTAGAAGAAGCCGAGTTTGTTTTCGGAGTGGCTGACTAGGAGGTTCTTGGTCTGCTGGTAGTGGTCCAGCATCATGGAGTGGTTCTCCCGACCGATGCCGGAGGACTTGTAGCCGCCGAACGCGGCGCCTGCCGGGTAGGCGTGGTAGTTGTTGACCCACACACGGCCGGCCTGGATCTCGCGGCCGGCACGGTAGGCGACGTTGCCGTTGCGGGACCAGACGCCGGCGCCGAGCCCGTAAAGGGTGTCGTTGGCGATGCCCATGGCGTCGTTGTAGTCGCTGAACCGTGCCACGGAGACCACCGGGCCGAAGATCTCCTCCTGGAAGATCCGCATCTTGTTGTGGCCTTCGAAGATGGTCGGCTGGACGTAGTAGCCGCCGGCGAGGTCCCCGGGCAGCTCGGCCCGGGCACCTCCGGTGAGCAGCCTGGCGCCTTCCTGCTGTCCGATGTCGATGTAGGAGAGGATCTTCTCCAGCTGGTCGTTGGAGGCCTGCGCGCCGAGCTGGGTGTCGGTGTCCAGCGGGTTGCCCTGAATGATCTTCTGGGTCCGGGCAACGGCGTCCGCCATGAAGGAATCGTAGATGCCGTCCTGGATGAGGGCCCGGGACGGGCTGCTGCAGACCTCGCCCTGGTTGAAGGCATAAAGGGTGAAGCCCTCCAGCGCCTTGTCATAGAACGCGTCGCTGGAGTCGGCAACGTCGTTGAAGAAGATGTTGGGGCTCTTGCCGCCCAGTTCCAGGGTGACCGGGATCAGGTTCTGGCTGGCGTACTGGCTGATCAGCCGGCCGGTGGTGGTTTCGCCGGTGAAGGCGATCTTGCGGATCCGCGGGCTGGAGGCCAGCGGCTTGCCGACCTCCGCCCCGAACCCGTTGACCACGTTGAGGACTCCGGCGGGCAGCAGGTCACCGATGAGTTCGGCCAGGACCAGGATGGAGGCGGGGGTGTTGGAAGCCGGCTTGAGGACCACGGCGTTGCCCGCCGCCAGCGCCGGGGCGAGCTTCCACACGGCCATCAGGATGGGGAAGTTCCACGGGATAATCTGGCCCACGACGCCGAGGGGCTCATGGAAATGGTAGGCGGTGGTGTCCTCGTCGAGCTGGGACAGCCGGCCCTCCTGGGCACGGATAGCGGAGGCGAAGTAGCGGAAGTGGTCCGCGGCCAGCGGGATGTCTGCGTTCAGCGTCTCGCGGATGGGCTTGCCGTTGTCCCAGGACTCGGCCACTGCCAGCATCTCCAGGTTGGCGTCGATCCGCTCCGCGATCCTGTTCAGCACCGCAGCCCGCTCTGCGACGGGCGTCTTGCCCCAGGACGGTGCCGCCTTGTGGGCGGCATCCAGTGCCAGCTCAACATCCGCAGCGGCGCCACGGGCCACCTCCGTGAACTGCTTGCCATTCACAGGCGATACATTCTCAATGTATTGGCCGGTTGTCGGAGCCACCCACTCGCCGCCGATCCAGTTCTCGTAGCGGTCCTTGAACCGGACCTTCGATCCTTCTTGGCCGGGCTGTACATAAACAGTCATGGTTACTCCTCTGGAAAACGGACGTCTTCGTCCTGGCCCCATGCTAGAACTTCAAAGGTTGCGCCGAGGCTGCAGCGGGAACCGGCAGCTGCTGACCAGCCCCCCGTTGGGACGCATCCTGGTCCCGATGCGCCCGCGCAGAGAAAGCACCGGACAAGAACATCCTGAATCAAGGGGAACGGCTCGATCCCGATTCCCGTCATCCGGAAGTGGCTGACTGAGAACCCGGGTACAGGATCCTTCCATGCACCATCACGGCGACCATCTGCTGGTGTGCGTCGTCATTCCAGTTTCAGGAGTCCTCCGGTGGCGTGTGATTAGGCCGTAGATTGAAAGGGCATTCGTGGCTGGGGAGCTAATGGAATCTGAAGGTGCATTCCTCGTCATCGAGGGTGATCCGGACATTCGGAGCCTGCTCGCGACGTCTTTCTCCCCTGCTGGCTTTCGCGTCCTCACGGCGCACTTCGGAGCAGCCGGACTCGAGGCGGCAGCTTGTTCCGAGCCGGACCTCATCCCAACTGATCTGACAGGCATGGACCTGGAGGACATTGAGTTCCTTCCCCGCCTGCGGAAGATCTCCGGCGCGCCAATCATCGTCATCTCCGCCGGCGCCGAACCAGCGGACGAACTGATTGCGCTGGCGTCCGGCGCCAGCGCCTACCTGACCAAACCATTCCGGCTCAGATGGCTGCGGGATTTAGTCAGTCACTTTTGACCGACGATGGAAACCGTCGGGATGGCAGGGGCCGGGCAGACCAGGTTCGATGTTTCCGGGACGCCTGTGGCGTAAGGAGATTTGTTCTTGGTTGGCGTCAGGTGCGCGGGGCGCTGCGAGATTCTGCTTCCCGCTGCCCGGCCGAGCGGGGTGTTCTTCCGGGTTTCGGTGACTGGCAGTCGTGTGAAGCCTAGCTTTGTTTTGCCCGGCGATGGGGCGGCGGCATCAAACGCGGCATGGGCCGAATCCCAAGCCTCCATCTGGCCCGGGAGAGTTGTTCACGGGCAAGCACCTAACGGCGGGTCTGCGGACTTTATCCAGGCCGCACGTCAAGGTGAACGGGCGCCAGTTCTCAGGCGATCCGCTTGGTTTCGGCCGTGTAGCTACCGTACTTGGGGAGGAACGGGGGTCATGTGGACTTGGACGTCGGTAGCGTCGGTTCCCGGGTCAGGACCGTCTTGGTGCGGGTGCCGTTGTGGGAGTTCCCGCTACCGCGCCCGCCCACGTCGTGTTTTCCGTATCCGGGATGCTCGTCCAGCTCCGCTTCCAAGCGGTCTCCAGGACGTTCTTCGTCAGCCGGTTCAACAACCCGTCCGGGCCGACGAGCCCGATGCCCTGCTCTTTGGCCCGGGCCAGGAGCTGTTGCGCCAACTCTTGCTGATCCACATCAGTCGCCATGGGATCCATGGTTTCGCTCATGATCGGTCCTTCCTGCCAGGCACCGCCCGGCGTGTCAGGCTGACCCCGGATCCACCGTTATTCAGACACTCCCCCATTGGGACGAGCGGAAATTTGAAGCAAATGTCCCAGGATGGTGGCTGGCTGATCTGTGTCGGCGGCCGGGCTTCATGTGAGCCGCGCCGTGACCCTTTGGGATGCAGTGCCGATAGCCGACGCCCCTCATGTGCGATCAGACTGCCGGGGAGCAGAAAATTCAGCGGATGCCACTTGTCAACATACGCAAATATTCCGCTAACCTGAACGATGCAATCTACAAGAGGCCGGTATGCTTGTGATTGGGGCCACATCTGTCCCCTTTCCGCCTGTCGACCATGGAGCCACCGTGCCTAATTCCCGGTCGCTGTCGCCCAGCCTAGCGGCGGCGACAATTCTTCCCGTTACCCTGCCTCTCCCGGCGTCGAAGCAGCTTGGGGTCAGGTCCGGGCAAGGGGCCCTTCGCAGAATCATTGAGGAGTCCTGGCAGCGTTCGTTGCGTCTGCAGGCCGACCCCGATTTGCCGCCGTCTGCGCTGACCCTCGACGGCGAGGCCCTTAAGGACTACCGCCGGGGCCATCCCTTAGCGTCCATCATGCCGGTGATTCATAAACTGCTGATTCAGCCCAGTTCCGAACAAGGGTTGCTCGTCGCTGTCGGGGATGAACTGGGCCGGCTCCTGTGGGTCGATGGCGATGCTGCCCTGCGCCGGCGTGCCGAGCGCATGATGTTCGTTGAGGGTGCGGACTGGTCCGAGGCCAGCGTCGGCACGAGCGCACCCGGGACCGCCCTGGCGCTGGGCCGCAGCGTCCAGGTCGCCGGTGCCGAGCATTTTAATCGGGCTGTTCACCCGTGGAGCTGCACGGCGGTGCCCTTCCATGATCCGGACACGGGGGCCGTGATCGGAGTCCTGGATATCACCGGCACGGAGATGGCAGTCGCCCCGCATACCCTGACCCTCGTTGAGGCCACCGTGGCGGCCGCGCAGGCGCAGCTTCGCGTGGAGCGGCTTCAGCTGGCCGCCGCGCAGCGGGACCGACTCGCGGAGCGGCGGAGATCTGCGTCCGCCACTCTGTCCAGGACGGTCCGCAGGAGCAGCGCACCGGTCCGGAGTCTGTATCGCAACAGCCTGCAGTTGCTCGGCCGGGACCACGCTCTGCTTAGCATTGAAGGCAGGACGATATCGCTGTCTCCTAGGCACAGTGAGATGCTTGCCCTGCTGAGCATCCATCCGGATGGCCTCAGCGCTGAGGAGCTGTGCAGCCTGCTCTTCGGGGAAGTCCCGGCCATGACGCTTCGGGCGGAGATGGTCCGGTTGAGGAAAGTCCTTCAGCAGTTCAATGCTGCCGCCGTGCCGGAATCCCGCCCCTACAGGCTCACCGTGGACGTCCTGCCGGACGCGGGCCAGGTTCTCAGCTGCCTCCAGCGCGGGGCACACCGGCTCGCCCTGGAAATTTATCGCGGTCCGGTGTTGCCGCGCTCCGAGGCTCCGGGTGTGGTGAAGCTCCGGAGGCGCGTCTCCACACTCCTTCGGGAGGCCCTATTAACGGACGGCAGCGCGGAGGCCCTGCTCCAGTATGCGGAACTTCCTGAAGCGGGCGATGACGTGGCTGTCCGGATGGCGGCGCTGAAACTGCTGCCGCCTCGCTCACCCAAGAGAGCTGCGGTGGTTGCTGACCTGGAGCGTCTGGAATCCGAACTCGGAACACACCGGCGTCCGTGAGATGACTCACAAGGCCGCAACCTAGGCGCAACCCTCCCGTCCCTAGGCTGAGGACAACGGCCATCGCCCCCACTCACAACAAGAGTGAACGATGCTCGTCGCCGACGCCCACGACATCTTCGAGGAGGTTACCCTTGACCCTGGGTTCCCGGCCTTCCTGACAGTTCCCGCATACGACCGGTTCCTGTACCAGGGCCGCAAGGGATCCGGGGATTCGGTCGGTGAGCCCGTGCTCATGGATGCCTGATCCTCGGTAATCGAGCCTCTCGAGATTTCCGTCGCCGGGTTGCTACTCCCTCCGCGGGGCGGGCGGCAGACGACGGATTAAGTCGTAATCGTAATCCCGCTATAAACCGGCCCTTCCCGCTTTCCGGTCAAGCGCAAAACGCGAAGGGTGACGACGGTAATCCGGGACAGAGAGACCTCAAGCAGATAACCTCCGAACCATCGTCAGGCCCCAAGAGCGAGTCAAGACGGCTGTGTCAGGCTCTTTTTGAATTGTCCACCCGCTCGAATTTACGCACATTGGGCCTGACGCTTTACTACTAATCCGCCAACACTTACGGTTACGGCTTCCTGCTTCAGAAAGTACCCCCGGGCTAGATTTCGGTGTCCAATGGGCACGACGCCAGCCAGCGAGAAAAGAGACACTTTTTATGACCACCTGGCGGATCAGGGATTTCCATTCGGCCGACCTTGACGGGATCCTGCACCTCTGGGAATCCCTCAAGGCCACGAACGTCGAGCCGGTCTACGCCCTCTCCGAGGTGCTCGCCTCCTGCGAAAAGGACCACGCTGTCGTCGCGGTCCAGGGCGACCAGGTCGTGGGCGCCGCCGTCGGACGCGCCGCGCACGACCAGGGCTGGATTGTTTTCCTGGCCACCCTGCCGGAATACCGCGGCCGCGGGATCGGCACCTCGCTGCTCGCCGCCGTCGAAAACCGGATGGCCCCGCACGGGCTGGACAAGCTCTCGGCGCTGATGCCCGAAGCCGAAACCCGGGTGGAGGCCTTCCTGGGCCGGGGCTTCGTCCTCAAGAAGAACCTGCGCTACTTCGAACGCAAGATCCCGGTCCAGCGGCAGGAGCTCGACGCGCTGGGGCAGCTGGGCGGCCGCATCCTGGCCCGGGACCTGTGGGAAAACGTGGCAGGCATGCGCAGGGAGAAGGAACTTCTGGAACGGCGCCTGGTCCTGCCGCTGGCCGAGGCCGATCTCGCCGACGAATACGGCGTGGTGCCGCCGCGCGCCGTCGTCCTCTTCGGTCCGCCCGGCACCGGGAAAACGACCTTTGCGAAGGCGATCGCCTCCCGCCTGGAGTGGCCGTTCGTGGAGGTCTTCCCCTCGCGGCTGGCCTCCGATCCCAAGGGGCTGGCCGGTGCGCTCCGCGAGACGTTCCTGGAGATCGCCGAGCTGGAGCACGCCGTCGTGTTCATCGACGAGGTGGAGGAGATCGCCTCCCAGCGTTCGGGCGAACCGCCGTCGCCGCTGCAGGGCGTCACCAACGAACTGCTCAAGATCATCCCGGCGTTCCGTGAACAGCCCGGCCGCCTGCTGGTCTGCGCCACCAACTTCATCCGGGCCCTGGACACCGCGTTCCTGCGCCACGGCCGCTTCGACTATGTCATCCCGATCGGCCTGCCGGACCGCCAGGCCCGCGAGGCCATGTGGCAGCGCTTCATCCCCGCGCCGGTCGTGGACGATGTGGACGTGGAGCTGCTGGTGGACCGCACCGAGGGCTTCTCCCCCGCGGACATCGAGTACGCGGCCCGGAGCGCCTCCCAGCGGGCGCTGGAAAAGGCGGTGTACGACGACGGCGGGATGGCTTCCGGCGGTGACGTCTCCGTCCGCGCGGCGGTCCGGAAGGGCCCGGCCACCCAGGACTACCTCGACGCGATCGGGGACACCCGGACCACCGTGAGCGACGAGGTCCACGAACAGTTCCTCGAGGACATCGACGCGCTGGGCCGGGTGTAGCCTAATCTTTGCAGGGACTTCGCTGATTGCTACGTGGCGGGTAATGCAGGACCGGTCGCCAAGCCGCAGAATCGCAGCGGTCCAAACCCTTATGCGGCGCTTGCCTGGAGCTGGCACGCGGCATGGCACACCCTAGTTACTTGGTCAGCAGCGCTGGTGGCAGTGCTGGCCCGGAAACGAAAGATCAGGCTGCCTGCCGGCGCTAGGGGCGAGAACGATGGCGAAGGTTGCTTGCGGTCTACCCAATCTTCAACGCCGTCGCGCCCTTCGGCGGCGTCAAGCACTCCGGCCTGGGCCGCGAGGGCGGATCCGAAGGCATCGCCGAATACACCCCACCCAGTACATCGGCATCGCCGCCCCCTATGCCGACTGACCGAAACATTTCGGGACCGCCGCACCGGGCGCTGCGGCCTGCCCGGCGACAGGGAAAAGCTGTCAGGCCTTGTCCGGGCAGCTCCAACGACTCACGTTCGAACTACCTCGAGAGAAGAGAAACCGTGATGCACGTTGTCGCCGACTTCCACGTCGAGTACCAGGCCGAGGTGGACGAAAAGCTGGATGCCGCACACGGGGCAGCCCGCAGCATGCACACGCCGACCGGACCCGCGGAGTTCTCCTGACTCGTCACGATTTTGGCCATTTCTCCGTGACTCTTTCAGCAGACGTTCCGTTCGGACTCATCCACGAGCACGACCAGGCCCGCCGGAACGGACGTCAGGCTCCCGCTACGGCTGAACGCCCTGAACGCCCGTTCAGGCCCATGCCTAATCGATAACCGCCCGTGCCCCAGCCTCTCTCACAACAGTATTTCCAACAGCCCAGGCCGTAGACACCTGAGGGACAGCGCTACGAGACGCTCGTGCGCCCTAACAAGCCAAACACCTACCGTCTCACGTACCCGTATTACCAACCCTCGGGCTGGAAGATAGATCAGATATCGCGCTGGCGGCCAAGGGCGACTGTCAGTCGAAGATCCCTGCCGCCGGTACGACGTGCGACAGGGCCGCCTTCTCCGGTGCGGGTGGCTTGTGCCCGTCGTAGGCGCATTTATTGAAGGGGCCTTCTTTGTCCATGAGGATGCGCATATGGGGGTCTGCGTGGTTCAGCCACCAGGTGCTGATCCCCAGGGCCGGCTCAAGCCGGAGATGTTCCAAGCCCGCCAGATGCTTTCCATGCGGATGAGGGCTTCGGGGTGTTTGTACCATTCGGGGCACCAGGCGAACGCTGCGCCTTCATTGACTTCCCGGGCCGTAGGACCGGGCCAGGAGTTCGGCGAAGAACTCAACGGCACTGGAGTACACCAGCTCGGGATCAGGCCCGGCATGACCGTGACAGCCGCTTGTGGACTGAACCTCTTCGTCGCCGAACGCGTCCCCGAAACTCTCCGCTCAAGAGATTTCCCCGTCCGTCCAAGGGGTGTGCGCCGGAACGTCCACCGGCTCACGATCGGCTTTTCCCTTGGTGGTGAGGGAGTCCTTGACCGTCCGGGCGTGGGGGCCGTTCATCCACGGAGTCGTCTCGATCATCGTCGCAGGGGCGCCGGAGGCGCCCAGGATGGCCCGGAACCGGGGCAGCGCCGTCAGATCAGCCACGGACAGGATCTCGTCCTTGCTCTCCTGCCGCGAGGACGAGGACCCGGTTCTGCTGTGGCTGCGGGAGACGTTGATGTAGCTGTACTGACCATGAGGCGGAAGAGCTCATCGAGGTAGCCGACCTCGGAGACGCCGCCGCCATAGATTTTCACGTTCGACGCCGGACCAGAGTTTCCGCATGCCTTCCAGGGGACCAGACCTCCACGCCCTGGGACCATGACTGCAGGATGGTCATGAGGATGATGCCGCGGGAGCCGTAATGGCTGTACTGGTCAGGCAGTGCCTTCCACCGGCACACGTTCGCGGCTTCGTCCAGGATGCGCAGCAGCGGGGTGGCGAGCCGGCCGCCGGGCTGGGTGGTGACGTATTTTTCGGCGGCTTCCACAACTGCCACGGTCAGGACTGCGCCCGCGGGATGGCCTGGCGCTCAAGGATGCGGTCAGAAGGAAAGCTTGAGCAGGTTCTGGCCCCACCGATAGCGGCCGTTATGACAGCCTCAATGCCTGGTTCTGCGTGTCTTGTTCGGCCCGCCCCACGAGGTGCTCGTATCGTCAAGACATGCCAAGGGGACGAGTCGAGAACAGGCCGGGCGCTCCTCACCTCTTGGCAGGTCAAACGTCGATCGATGACGTCCTCAAGGAGAAGTACGACCTGACTCCCCAGCTCCCTCTGCATTGGGCCGCTTTTGAGACCACTCCGCCAGACCGTTGTCTCGACGCCGACTCGGCACCCCTGCCTCCAACAGGCCCGTCTGAGAGCCGCTAGCACCGGCACAGGCTTTGTCCCACACACTTTGGGACAAACTCGGTCGAGAGGCAACTCCCCTAGCCTCAGACAGTCCAAGCGGGGCAGCCTATGGCGCAGCGGACTGCTGCGTTAATTGGGGCGTGACAGTCCCCGCACGGATCCGGCAGCGACAGAGGATATGACTCAAAGAAGAACCCCGACGAACCAATCTGGGACGAACCAATCTGGTGCGAATACGCCGGGCCTACACCGGACGCTGCACCTGATCCACAAGGGGGCGAGTATTGCATCGGCGGTCGGGATAGCATCTGCTCCATGGACAAGGAACGAGAGCTGATTATTGCCAAGCTGGACGCCGACGCCGATCGCCTGCAGGGCCTGAGCCTGGAAGACCTCGGCTACGTTCCCGATCCCAAGGATCTGTCCGTCGAAGACCTGGCCGGCTTGGATTCCGAAACGATGGAATGGATGGCTGGCGTTTCGGGAGAGGACCGCCAGCGGAGTCTGACCCGTGGCCGCCTTCTGGCCGGGACCATCTGGCATGCCTCCGTCCTTCTCATCGATCAGCTGTTTCAGGACATCCACACGCTGCATGATAAGGAGTCGATCACGCGCGAAGACATCGACGAAACCTGGATCCTCTCTGCCCTGCCGCCGCAGTACGCGGAGCAATACAACGGGCTCTTTGCCCAGCGATTCCTGGTGGTGGCCGCTGACATGGTCATTAAACTGGTGGCCGGCTGGACCTCGCCCAGCTGCGTGGCCCAGGAGCTCGCCGTCCGGTGCCTCCTGGACCAGATCGAAATCACCGCAGACACCTACGACCTGGACTTTGACCCGCACTGGCGGGGCATACTCACCGACCGGATCCTCGAAGACACCGACAGCGACGTGCTCTACGACCGGAGTCTTGACGGTTTCCAACACGATGAAGTTCTAAACCAGCAGCTCCGCCTAGCACCCATGGCACTGGAGCACTGGTTCGAACCATTCAATGATGAAAGGCACGTTTCCCCTTACGCCCACTGATCCACTCCCCCGGTCCGAGTGCCTGACGTGCCGGCCGTGTTGCTCTAAGGAAGGCCGTCTATTCCGGCCCCGGGATGAGCTGCGCGCTAGCCTTCACACTCGATGCAGTACGAGTGGCCGTCCTTTTCGCGTTCGAGTTGGGAACGGTGCCGTACCAGGAAGCAGGCGTAGCAGGTGAACTCGTCCCCTGCCTGGGGAATCACCTGAACGATCAGTTCCTCGGCGACGAACTCTCCGCCGGGGGTCATCGCGTCATCCAGTGCGTCGGCCTCGTCTAGGTCGCGGACGACGCTTCTTGCATCCGGTGCACTCGCGGATTGCAGAGCCTCGAGGGATCGATCCTGTGATTCCTTGACGTCGGAACGAACTTCGTCGTAATCGGTTGCCACTGCGGTGATTCTCTTCTCTGATGTTCTTACCGGACCGAAATGCAACCTACACCATGGCTTCGGTATTCCCCTGCGGCGGGACGAGATGCAGTCTTGGTAAGACTTTTCGAGCGTTAGGCCTTCCCTGAGGTGGCATCGTCATTCGCGTCGGGTTCGGCCCATTCCAGTGCTGCGACGATGTGTCCTTCGTTGGGGAGTGCTTGCTGTTCGGCTGGGGGGAGTTTGTCGTAGGTGTAGGCGGAGACGGCCATGGGTGAGGTGGAGCGTCCCAGGCTGTACCGGACGCTCCGGTCGTTCTTGGTGCCACAGATGAGGATGCCAATGGTTTCGTTGTGGTGGCCGCGCCGGAGCACATCATCGACGAGAGCTACGTAGAAGTTGAGCTTTCCGGCATTATGCGCAGCTGCGCATAACGCCGGTTATGCGCAGCGGGACGTTATGCCGAAGTCTTCGTTCGTGCTGGCGTGTTGACGGCAGTCGCCGAAAGGGTTCTTGGCATAACGCCCTTGGCTGTGTTGGTGAGTTTCAGTAGCATTTGTCGCCGACTTCAGGAGCGCCAGTGCAGCCCTTCTAGGGTCGAATGCCGGCGAGAGCCAACATCACAAGGTGTCAGCAAGATCGCTGTTCAACCCAGGCACCTTCGAGCGGGACGCACAATAGGGGATCCTTGACCGGGACGCAATGCTCCGGTCAGACTTCGACCTTGTAGCCAAGAGTGAGGTCAGCGGCATTAGATCCTCTGATGCCCCAGTTCACCTTGGGGGTCTCAGTGATGGTGATCTCAAGACTGTGGGGTGCAACTCCGGCCTCTACCTCAACACGATGGAATAGCTCGGCGATCAGCGCCCGCTTCGCGTCATCGGATCGGCCCTCGAACATGGAGATTTCGATAATCGTGTAGTCGGCACCGCGATCCTCGGGATGGACGAAGTCGTCATCGTCAAGCGCGATAAAGCGTTGGAAGCATTTGTCTGCCGGGTACTCAAGGGCGGCCATGATTGCGCCGTGAATGGCGTTCTTCAGTGCCGCGCGCCGACGGCCAAGTGTCCCTCGATGCCCGTAAACGACGATTTGTGCCATGCAAGCACGATACCTGAAGCGAGACGAAGCTGTCCGTAAGCCGGTCGTTCACCGTGCAACCGACTTCGAGCAAGCGCATCCGCATGAGTTCGGGCCACTGCCATGTACGTTTGCCCCGCACGATGAAATGCCCGGTGAGGGTGCGACAACTGTAACGTTCGAACTTGCTGACATCGGTGTGCAGTTGAAAACATCAATCTTTCCGAAATTGGGATGGTCCTGAAAGTCGGCGACAAACGCCCCCGAGACTCACCGACAAGCCAGGTATGCCTGCGGCGAGGTGATCGGTGGTCCTGGGGCGGTGGTCCTGGTGGTGAAGGCTTTGCATAACGATCCAACCTTGAAGGGTGGCGCATAAGCGCCACAACTCAAGGTTGGAGGGCTGCAATGGAGAACCAGATTGTCACGGTGGCCGATCTCGTGGGGGCGATCATCGCTGAGATGGAGCGGCGGAACTATAAGCCGTCCGTCATCGAGCAGTACCGCATCGTGTGGGACAAGCTGTGCGGGCACTCGGGCGCGATGCCGGCGGGTGCCTTCAGCGTCGAGCACGGCATGGAGTTCTTAGAGGACGTGCTCCACATCCGCTCGCACCCGCTGAGCGAGGCGACCTCCTATCGGTGGATGAAGGCGATCTACTTGCTGAGCGACTTCAAACGTACGGGCGTGCTGACGCTGCGCAGGCCCGGGCGGGAGTTCGTGTTCACCGGCGCGGCCGCCACCCCGTTCCAGGCGTATGTGGCCAGCATGGCGGCGAAGGGCATGTCGTCGGCGCACATCCGTAACTCGAGCACCTACCTGGAGAGGTTCGCGGCGTTCTTGGATCACGCTGACCTAAAGGACATCTCCGGGCTGGATCCGGTTCATGTTCACGGGTTCGTCGAGAGCTTGGCGGTCTATGAGCTGCCGACGATCTACAACGCGGTGTGCGTCCTGCACAGTGTGCTGGGCTATCTGCACGGGGAGGGCATGGTCCCGCGGGACCTGAGCCCGCTGGTTCCCAGGATCCGCTACACGAAGAAGGCCAGGATCCCCTCGGCCTACTCCCGCAAGGAAGTGGAGCAGCTGGTCGCCGCCATCGACCGGGGCAACCCTCGAGGAAAGCGGGATCTGGCGCTCATCCTGCTGGCGGCAAGGCTCGGGCTGCGGGCCTCCGATATCGCCGGACTACGGTTCTCGAACCTCAGGTGGGAGCATGACGCCATCGAGATCGTCCAGCAGAAGACCGGCCGGGTCCTGGCACTGCCCCTACTCAACGACTTTGGCGAAGCCGTCATTGACTACCTGCGCAATGCCAGGCCGTACTCGGACTCCGACTACGTGTTCCTCAAGTTGCACGGACCATGCGAACCGATGCAGCCGATCTCGATCCACGCCGTCGTCTATACACGATTGAAGGCGGCAGGGGTTGTGATCCCGCAGGGGAAGAAGCACGGTCCGCACGCGCTGCGGCACTCGCTTGCCTCGGCTCTGCTGGAGAAAAAGGTGCCGCTACCGGCGATCTCGGAGGCGCTCGGGCACGCCGACACCGGCTCGACTGCGGGCTACCTGAAGATCGATCTGGGACAGCTGCGGGGCTGCGGACTGGATGTGCCCGGCCTCTCCCAGGGGTACCTTGACAGCCTGGGCGGTGAGAACGATGAGGGCCGATGAGCAGGCGTCGTACTACGAGTCCGTCTTCGCCGCCCACATGGCCGGCTTCGTCCGTTACAAGCGCGCACAAGGCCTGAGCTACGCCGACGTGCCCAAGTCGTTGAGGGCGCTGTCCAGGTTCATCGCGTCCACGGGCCACACCGACCTGACGATCAGTCAGGAGCTGATCGACCAGTGGTGCCATAGACGGCCCAACGAGCGTCGCAGCAACCAGCACAAACGGGTCGTGCACACCAACCAGTTCCTCAGCTACCTAGCCGCACAGGGCGTCACGGTGGCTTTCCCGCAGACCCCGAACCGTCGGCGTGATCGTGAATCGTTCACCCCATACGTGTTCACCCGACGCGAGCTGGACCAGCTCTTCGCAGCATGCGACCGCCTCGAGGCCAAAGCACCCTCGGTCATGCCAGTCCTGCTGCCGGTCTTGTTCAGGCTCTTGTATGGGTGCGGCCTGCGGGTGTCCGAGGCGCTGAACCTGACCCGATGTGACGTCGATCTCGACAACTGCTGCCTGACCATCCGCCACGCGAAGTACGACCAGGACCGACTCGTCCCACTCTCGTCGTCGATGGCCGTCATCATGCGCCGCTACGACGCCACCACACCGCGGCTATTCACCGCCGACCGCGACACATGGTTCTTCACCCACAAGGACGGCCGGCCCGTGGCCCCCGACAGCATCTACAGATGGTTCAGGAAGACCCTGTGGGCGGCAGGCATCTCGCACGGCGGCCGTGGTCATGGTCCACGGGTGCACGACCTGCGGCACACCTTCGCCGTTTACTCACTCAAAGCCATGGTCGACCAAGGCGCTGATGTCTACTGGGCGCTGCCGACACTAGCCACTTACCTTGGCCACGCCTCGGTCGCGGCGACCGGGCAGTACGTCCGCCTGATCCCGGATATGTTCCCCGAAGTCACTGCCGCTGTGAGTGCCATCGCCTCGCGCGTGATCCCAGGAGGTGAGCCCGAATGACGACCCACGAATTCCAGTACTATCTCAGCGAGTTCGTCGCTCGGTTCCTGCCCGGCGAGGTCGGCTCAGCGACGAACACAATCATGTCCTACCGAGACTCATTCACCTTGCTTCTCAGGTACTGCAAGGTCCACGAGAACATTACCCCCGAGCACATGACGTGCGAGCTGTTGACCAGGGACCTCGTGGAACGATTCCTGGCCTGGCTGGAGGCCGAGCGGGGCTGCGGCCCAACGACCCGCAACCAGCGACTGGCCGCGATCCGCTCGTTCTGCCGCTACCTGCAAGCCCGGGACGTCGAGCGGATCGGGCAGTACCAGCGTGTCCTGGCGATACCAAAGAAGAAGACCACCACCGCCCCACCCCGCCACCTCTCGCTCGACGGGATCCGGCTGGTCCTCGACCAGCCCGATACCAGCAGAACCTCTGGGCGACGCGACCTCGCAATGCTGGCGTTGATCTACGACACCGGCGCCAGGGTCCAGGAGATCGCCGACCTGACCCTCGGCGACCTGCGGACCGATCCTCCCGCAACAGTCAAACTCACCGGCAAAGGCGGCAAGACCAGGATCGTGCCGCTGATGCTTCCGACAGTCGCACTGGTCCAGCGTTACGCCGACGGCGCTGGTCTCACCGGGCCCGCCAGCAGGTCCCTGCACCTGTTTCCCAACCGCGGCGGAAAGAAAATGACCCGAAGCGGCATCGCCTACATCCTCGATAAGCACGTAACCGCCGCGAGGTTAGCCAACCCCGTGGCATTGCCGGTCACGATTTCGCCACACACCCTCAGGCACAGCAAGGCGATGCATTTGCTTCAAGCCGGAGTCAACCTCGTCTACATCCGAGACATCCTCGGCCACGCCGATCTGAAGACCACCGAGATCTACGCCCGAATCGACGGCGAGATGAAGCGACGGGCACTCCAGAGCGCCTTCACCAACCTCACCCCGCCCGATGCCATGCCCCTGTGGCACCAAGACAAGGACATCCTCACCTGGCTGACCAACCTCGGACGCTGACCCCCACCACCGCGGGGCGTTATGCCAAGAACCCCTTCAGCGACTGCCGTCAACACGCCAGCACGAACGAAGACTTCGGCATAACGTCCAGCTGGGCATAACCGGCGTACTCGGGCTGGAACTTGCCGGTCTTGAGCTCGATGACCACATAGCGGGATTGTTCGATGTGGAAGAACAGAAGATCCAAGTCATCGCCGTCGACATCGAAGTGGACCTGCCGTCCGACGAAGGAGAAGCCGGGGCCCAGTTCGCGCAGCGTCTCGGTGATCCGGCTGGTCAGGGCGTTCTCGAGATCGCGTTCGGCGACTTCTCCGGAGAGTCCGAGGAATTCGAAGTTGTAGGGTCTTTGGCGACCTGCTGGGCCAGCTCTGAATCCGGTGCAACAAGCTGTTGCACAAAGTTCGAGGGCGCTGCCCCGGTGCGTTCCAGGGTTTTGTTCATCATCATGTTCATGAGTACGTTCCGGGACCAGCCGTACTCGACGGCGGCGGAGGCGTACGCGGAACGCTGTTCCGGGGTTTCGGCCTTGTCCAGGAGCACGGTGAGGACCGCCACGGATTCGCCGTGCCGACCGCGTCGAGCACCGCTTACGAGATGCGTTCGGTAGGGGCACCGTTTTGTAACTGCGTCGAGCCGTCTAACGTCAAGGCCGGCGGAGGAAGCTGCCCCATCCGGTTCCAATGCTCAGGCTGCGGCTTTTACCGCCCCGATCCGTCCTACCTACCGGTGATCGAGGACCACATCCGCTCGCTGAAGGCTGACCGCGAGACAGCGGCCGCGATGGACGTCGACACCTACGTGCTGCGAAATCTCGATGACCAGATCGAGAGCTACCGGCACGTCCTGGGCGGCATGAAGGAGCATCTGGACGCCCTGCCAGAGGATGAGAGACAGGAAGTCGAGCAGGCCGGTATCCTGCTACGCCGCATACGCGCCGGAGGCGGCGGTCGAACGCAGCTACCCCTCACTGTCAAGACCGGGACACACACCTCGTGACGACGAACGCGGCGGGGAAGCCCGCGCCCAGAACACCCGCCCAAGTGCTGTTGAAATCCCGGCAGAAGGAAAGCCGCGAGAAACGCGCAGCTGTCGCACGGGAACTCGGCGAAATGCTCGCTGACGGCGATCCCATCACCTTCGTCAAGGTCGCGCGCCGGGCGAAGGTCTCGACTTGGCTCGTCTATTCACCTGGCACACGAGAACAGGTCCAAGAGGCTATCACCAAGCAACGCCAGCCCAACCAGACCACAAGCCAGCCGGCAGGAATCGAGTCCCTCCGAACCGACCTGGCAATGGCCCGTCAAGAGATCAGCGTCCTCCGCCGCGAACGTGAGGACCTGCGCGCAAGCCTCAGGCAGGCTCTCGACCGCCAACTAAACAACCTCAGCGCCGCCCCTCTGGTCGACCGGCTCAATCGCCTTGCCGGCGAGCTGGCGGAGGCCCGCGCATCGAACACCGAACTGAACCTCCAGATCACGGCCCTACAGAACGACCTCACCGCGGCCCGAACCAGCCTCCGGCGCATGATCCGGGAGCAGAACACCGACACGAGCAGATAGCGTCCTTAAGCAGCCCGTGAAAGTGCAGCGATACGTGGAAGTCCTTTGGCCGCCTATTTATGTCGCCCTCGCTGCCCGCAAGAGCGCAGAATATGGTCCGCCGGGACAGACACATCGACTGTCGCGTCCTGCCGGCTTGTCTCGAAACGCTAGTGTTTTGAGACGGAACGGTTTCGAGACACCAAGTTTGATGGGGAACCCTTCACGCCTTTCGGGGCGTCGAGCTTCGGGCGGAGGGGAACAATAGAGCCATGGCACGAGGTAATCTGCGTATCTTTCTTGGGGACCGCGAGGGGCGCACGCCTCCGAGGCTGGGGCGGCGCCGGGAGATACCGGCATTTATTCTCGCGCTGGGGCTCCCCCCGCTCCTGCAGTTCCTCCTGGACCTTCTGCCCCACGACCAGCTGTCAACGGACATGCTGGTACACCTCACCGGCATTGTTGGGGTCGCGCTGCTCGGGGGGCTCTGGCCCGCAGTGCTGGCGGCCGTCTTCGCGGGGCTGATCGTGAATTACTTCAGTGTCCGGCCTGTGGGCTCACTGTCGGTGATTGATCCCGAGAATGTCCTGGCGTTGCTGATCTTTGTCCTGGTGGCGGTGGCCGTGTCACTGGTAGTGGACCGGTCGGCCAAGCTCAGCAAGGAAGCCCGCATTGCCGGCGCGGAAGCGGCCGTCCTCAGTGATTTGAGCCGAAGGGCAGTCGCCGAAGGAAACAGTATCCCCGCATTCCTGGATAAAGTCCGGGAACATTTCCAGGTGAAGGGAGCTGGTTTATGGGCCAAACGGGAGACCGGCCCGGGCAAGATCGTGGTATGGGAGCTTCAGGAATCCTCTGGCGAACCCCAACCGGGTGACGTATCAGAGGCTGAAACTGTGGAGCAGCTGGACGGGGACCGGATGCTCACACTCACCGGAAAGGAACTGACTCAGGATGAACGGCGGCTGCTGGCCGCCTTCGCTGCACATCTGCTGGCCATGGTCCAGCGCGAAGAGCTCACCGCGAGCCAGCGCGAAAACCTTCGCCTTGCCGAAGGCAACACCATGCGGACATCCATTCTGCGGGCGGTGTCCCATGATCTCCGCACTCCGCTGGCCGGCATCAAGCTCGCCTCCAGCAGCCTGCGTGATAAGACCATCACCTTCAGCGCTGAGGAGCAGGAAGAACTTCTCGCCACCGTGGAGTCCGGCGCAGACAGACTGGACCGTCTGGTCAGCAACCTTTTGGATATGTCCAGGATTACCGCTGACTCGGTCGCACCCCTGATCCGTCCCGTCTATTGGGCCGACCTGGTAGGCGAAGCGCTCCGCGGCACGGACTCCGAGCGGCTCCGCGTGCTGCTGCCTGACAACATGCCCCCAGTCGACGCCGACCCCGGAATGCTGGAGAGGGTCATTGCCAACCTGGTTGAAAACGCCCTGAAGTATGCCCCCGACTCCGATGTCGTGATCGCCGGAGCCGTTGGCGGTGCCGGCAGTGCAAGAATTGGGGATGTCCCCGCCAGTGAACTCACCGTCGTCGATCACGGCTCGGGCATTCCAGCTGACAAGGTATTGGCAATGTTCCGGCCCTTCCAACGCGCTGATGACACCACCCCCGGAACAGGGATCGGTCTTGGTCTTGCCGTGGCAAAAGGGTTCACCGAAGCCATGGGCGGGGTCCTCCTGGCGGAGCCCACCCCTGGCGGGGGGCTGACCATGGTGGTCCGGCTGCCGCTCTCCACGGGCGTAGCGCCGTCCTCCGGTACGAAAGGACTCCATGGCATCAGTACTGATCGTTGACGACGAAGTTCAGATCCTCCGAGCCCTGCAGATCAATCTGACCGCCAGGGGCTACTCGACGGTGACCGCGTTCAACGGTCACGATGCTCTGGAACAGGCAGCACAGCATCCGGTGGACGTCATCATCCTTGACCTTGGGCTTCCTGACCTGGACGGGGTTGAAGTGATCCGCAGGCTCCGGCGTTGGAACGAAGTTCCTATTGTGGTCCTGTCAGCACGGCACGGTTCCGATGACAAAATTCAGGCCCTGGACGCGGGCGCTGACGATTACGTAACCAAGCCCTTCGGGATGGATGAACTCCTGGCCCGCCTCCGGGCAGCCCTGCGGAGAGGATCATCCGGGGACGTCCCCGTCATCGAAACCGAAGCCTTCACCGTCAACCTCCCCGCCAAGCAGGTAACGCGCCGCGGAGTTCCTGTCCGTCTGACTCCCACTGAATGGAACATCCTGGAGCTGCTGGTCAGGAACAGCGGCGCCCTGGTCACGCACGAGGAGATCCTCAGACAGGTGTGGGGACCGGCCTACGCCGAGGAGACAGGCTACCTGCGGGTCTACCTCGCACAGTTGCGGCGAAAGCTGGAAACAGACGCGGCGAACCCGCGGCACCTGCTGACCGAGTCCGGACTGGGATACCGCTTCCAGGAATAGGCCCAAGCACTGAGCTTCGGCTGCGGCCGAGGGCGTTAAGAAAGCATTAAGATCCGCGGAAACGCCGCGTTGACAGGCTTTGCCCGGTGCTACGCTCCGGTGGTTATCAGCACAGCGTCGCGCCTGAAACGGGGACTGTTGTGCCTGTTCAGGCAGTAAAGAAAGACACGTCCTTGACGGCCTCCGCCCAGTTTTCCATCCCTGCCACCGTTCCGAACCCCGAACGGGAAACCGTACCCGCGAACGGGTTGGTTCGGTGGCTGCTCGAACACCGGGTCAACCAGCCCGTCGGGCCTGAAACCACCGAAACCCATGCCACCCAGCAGAGCTGGTGGAAGGTCATGTGCCTGACCGGGGTCGACTACTTCTCCACCCTGTCCTACCTGCCCGGCATCGCTGCCTTGGCCGCCGGGGCACTGTCACCGCTGGCGACGCTGCTGATCGTGGCACTGACACTGCTCGGGATGCTCCCGATGTACCGGCGGGTGGCCAAGGAAAGCCCCCACGGGCAAGGGTCCGTGGCGATGCTCGAACGGCTCCTGCCGTTCTGGCAGGGAAAGATCTTCGTACTGGTCCTGCTCGGCTTCGTCGCGACCTCCTGGATCATCACCATCACCCTTTCCGCGGCTGACGCGACAGTGCACCTGCTCGAAAACCCCTACCTGCCGCCCTTCCTCGAAGGCCAGGCCGTGCCGATCACCGTGGTCCTGCTCCTGATCCTGGGCGGAGTGTTCCTGATGGGCTTCTCCGAAGCCGTCGCCGTCGCGATCCCCCTCGTTGCCGTCTTCCTGCTGATGAACGCCATCATCATCGGCACCGGAATCATCGACATCTTCTCCACCCCCGGCGCCTTCACCACCTGGACCGAGGCCCTGACCTCCTCCGGAGGCGGCTTCACCGGAATCATCGGCCCGGCCCTGGTCGCTTTCCCCCTGCTGGTCCTGGGCCTGTCCGGATTCGAAACCGGCGTCAGCATGATGCCCCTGGTCGCAGCCAAAGGCACCACCCCCGAGGAAAAACTCGCCAGCCGGATCAAAAACACCCGCAAACTCCTGACCGCAGCCGCACTGATCATGAGCGTCTACCTGCTGGGCAGCAGCTTCGTGACCACCGTGCTTATCCCCGCCGAGGAGTTCCAGGCAGGCGGCGAAGCCAACGGCCGCGCACTGGCCTTCCTGGCCCACGAACACCTGGGCAACGGCTTCGGGTCCGTGTACGACATCAGCAGCGTCCTCATCCTTTGGTTTGCCGGGGCCTCCGCGATGGCCGGTCTGATCAACATCGTCCCCCGCTACCTACCCTCCTACGGCATGGCCCCGGACTGGTCCCGCGCCGTCCGGCCCGTGGTCCTGGTCTACACCGCCATCAGTATCCTGATCACCATCGGATTCAACGCCGACGTCAACGCCCAGGCCGGCGCCTACGCCACCGGAATCCTGGCGATGATGGTCTCCGGCGCCATCGCGGTCACCATCTCCGCCGTCCGAAAAAAACAACGCCGCGCGTCCATCGGCTTCACAATTCTGACCGTAGTGATGCTCTACGCCCTGGCCGCCAACGTGATCGCAAAACCGGACGGCATCACCATCTCCGGATTCTTCATCCTCGGCATCATCGCCGTCTCCCTGGTCTCCCGGGTCAGCCGCACTACCGAGCTGCGGGTGGACAGGATTGAGTTCGACGATGATGCGCGCCGCTTCATCAGCGACACCCTGAAGTTCGACGGCCGGATAAACCTCATCGCTAACCGGCCACAGGCCCGGGACGGCGCCGAATACGCGGACAAGGAAGCCGTCCAGCGGGAGAACAACCCCGTCCCCGGCACAGCAGATGTCATCTTCCTCGAAATCGACATCACCGACCCCTCCGAGTTCAGCGACACCCTCCAAGTCCACGGCGTTGAAGTGGACGGCCACCGGGTCCTGCGGGCCCAAAGCCCGGCAGCGCCCAACGCCATCGCCGCTATCCTCCTGGCCCTGCGTGATGCCACCGGGATCCGCCCGCACGCCTACTTCGAATGGTCTGAAGGAAACCCTCTGGCCCACCTCATGCGCTACCTGCTCCTTGGACGCGGCGATACCGCCCCCGTGGTCCGGGAGATCATCCGTGAAAACGAGCCGGACCCCGACCGCCGCCCGGGCATCCACGTCGGGTGAGCCGCAAAGAAGACCCGCCCTCCCATAACGGCAGCCCGGGCGCGGACATCTTCAGCATCGCCGCGGTCCAGAAGATGCTCCGCGACGGCAAAGCCGGCAGGAAAGAAAACATCATCCGCAAGGTGATGTCCCATCCCGTCCGGGCCGTTCCCCTGGCGTTCCTGCTCGTCATCATCATCGGGGCGGCCCTGCTGATGCTCCCCGTGTCGCGGACCGCCCCAGGCGCTGACGCGTTCATGCCGGCCCTGTTCACCTCAGTCTCGGCCGTCTGTGTCACCGGCCTGATCACCGTGGACACCGCAACGTTCTGGACACCCTTCGGTCAAGGCATCATCCTCGGGCTCATCCAGGCCGGCGGATTCGGGATCATGACCCTGGCAACGCTCCTGGCGCTGCTGGTCCGCAAAAGCATCGGTCTGCGCGGCCAACTCGTCGCCCAAACGGAAACCCACACCCTGAACCTCGGCGACATCCGCACCGTCCTGATCCGGGTAGCCAAAATTATGCTCGGCTTCGAAGCCACAACAGCCCTGATCCTCACCATAAGGTTCTGCATCGCCTACGACCAGAACCCCGCCACCGCGCTCTGGCACGGCATCTTTCACGCGATCTCCGCCTTCAACAACGCAGGTTTTTCCCTCTACAGCGACAATCTGATCGGCCTGGCCGAAGACCCCTGGATCATCACCCCCATCTGCCTGGCCATCATCGCCGGCGGACTCGGGTTCCCCGTCATCATCCAACTCACCCGCGGCGAACTCAAACCCAAAAACTGGACCACCCACCTGCGCCTGACCATCTACGGAACACTCTTCCTCCTGGCCGCCGGAACAGCACTGTTCGCGGCCTTCGAATGGAACAGGAACGAAACCCTCGGCCAGCTCTCCCTCACCGGGAAACTCCTCGGTTCGTTCGCCGGCGGAGTCTTCCCCCGCACCGCCGGGTTCAACAGCATCGATTACGGCGCCGCGGCACCGGAAACACTCATGATTACCAACATCCTGATGTTCATCGGCGGCGGCAGCGCCGGCACCGCCGGCGGCATCAAAATCACCACCTTCCTCGTCCTGGGCTTTGCCATCTGGAACGAAGTGCGCGGCCGGGACCAGGTCACCATCGCCCACCGCTCCATCAGCTCCTCCTCGCAACGCCAGGCCCTGTCCGTCGCCCTGCTCGGCATCGCCGCCGTGGTCTCCGGAACCATGCTTCTGCTCATGTTCACCGACTACAGCCTCGAAAAGGTGCTCTTCGAATCCATCTCCGCCTTCGCGACCGTCGGGCTGAGCACCGGCATCACCTACAACCTGCCCCCGTCCGCAGAATGGGTCCTCATGGCCCTCATGTTCACCGGCCGTATCGGCACCGTCGCCGTCGCCTCAGCCCTCGCCCTCTCAGCACGCCCCCGGTTCTACCGCCTCCCCGAAGAACGCCCCATCATCGGGTAGCACCGTCCTGCTCGGTACAGTGAACGGGCGTCTTTGCGCGGTGCGGGTACATTCACCGGTGCCCGGCTGCAGGGTCGGCATGTCGCAACTCAATTCACCCTGCGGCGGCTTTCTTCCCCGCATACTTCGTACCAAAAAATTGCTCCCGGTTCCGGCGCGCGAGTATCAAGGTTTCGATAAAGAGCATCCATCAGTCGGGTTAGTTCTTCATCCGACAAGCCGGAAATGAGCACCGCCGGACCTCTGGGATCGCCCATGATCCTCAAAAGTTGCGTGTCCGTCATCGGGGCGACGATTTCAGCCGGCAGTCGGCTCCTCGTCATTGGCGACAGCCTCGATCCAGTCCACAGCCTCGTCGGAAAGCAGGGGACCGTCCGCTGATCCGCCAACCCACCACGCAGAATCAGCCGTGCCGCCTGCAACCGCGAGGATGTCGGCCATAACAGGCTGGGGCAGCGGCTCGCCGTTGTGCTCAATGAGCCAGTTGCGGGTTTCCGCCTGGACCAGTGGCCACCACTCGGAGATGCTCATTAATGCAGTGTCGCACCCACGAAGTCGTGTGCATACAGCTTCCGCAAGACGGGAGTTGACTCCCCCACGCAGATTTGAAACCGCAGCCAGTTCCCGGACGGATGTTCCCCCAACAAAGAATGTTAGAACACCCGCCACGCAAATCCTCCGGCAGGCACGGGCTCCCGTCAATGCAAGGACCACGGCCGCCTGGTCTGACTCACTCGCATACCCTTAGCCGGGTCAAAGATGGGGCGCCTGGGGTTGTCTTGCTTCACGACAGGGCTTCTGGCCGATGATTCCCGTCCCGGTGGTGGTGACGAAGGCGGAACGCGAACGCAAACATCCAGGTCATGAATGTGATCAGGAAGACGCGCTGCACCAGGCCCTTCCACTCGAAGAGCCCGGTCCCGGGCTGCTGACTGATACTGAGGATCACTATCCCGAGGCAGAGGAGAACACCGGCGGACAGTGTCCATCCCGCGAACGGGCCCCAACTCGGGTCAGTGCGGAAACGCCGGTAGAAGACGAAGCAGCATAGGGGTGCGAACGAAAGAAGAGCGCCCCGAAAACGCCATGCACGACACCGTGCGCCGTGATTTGGCCCACCATCACCGACGGGTCGGTTGTGAAGGGTCCAGACAGCATGAGACTCGCGCCCATGCACTGAACAAGCGCCGGACCGGCCCGGGAAGCCGCGCCGGCGCTGAAATGAGGGCGAAGGCCGTCGCCGAACACCAGCATGAACGCGCCTGTCAGCACGAAGTTCAGGACCTGGATCCATCCATGGGGGCCAAGCGACAGTTCGCTGACAAACATCGCCGCCCAAGAATAGCCAGGGTACAACCACGTCGGAATGGTGAAGGCGGCCACAAAAAGGACAGACCCGATCATGCCGGCAGCGGAGGCCACTTCAACCCGCCACTCCCGGGCCACGACTCTGCGAGCCACAACCTGACACCACAAGGTGAAGCCTAGCTGTGATTGAGGCGGTCTGGATTGTTGAGAAGCGGTGACGCGCGATGGGCCCCGTCCGTGGTCCTGAATCAAGGACCACCACGATCACCGCTGGGTACCGTCTCATATCCCTTTGGATACGAGACGTCTCTCTGGACCAGCCTGCGGCTCTGGCGGCCGTCCCTGAATTCAGTGCAGTGCCAAGCCTTCGTCGATAGCCGACAATTCTCGTAACCATGTATCGAAACCACCTGCTTGAATCGGCGTATGCATTGTTAGTTACGAGACACATTGAGAGGCGTCATGATGAAGCTGATCGGGTACGCACGTGTTTCGACGCGACAGCAGTCCACTGACCGGCAGCAGGCTGATCTTCTTGCCGCCGGCGTCCGCGATGACCTGTATGTGGATCACGGGGTGTCTGGGGCTCGAACTTCACGCCGCAGTTCGATCAGGCCCTCGACGCGCTGATCGATGGCGACACCCTGGTCATCACGACGCTGGACAGGCTCGGACGTTCGACCCAGAACATGCTCGCCTTCGCCGCGAACTTAGGGCAAAAGGCGCGGGCCTGCGCGTTCTCAACCCAGCCAGCGCCACCAGCGTGACCGCTCCGGTTCCGGCGTCGGTTCCGGCTCCGGTTCCTCGCCCAAGGCCAGTGCGGCCTCGACGATGTCGTCCGCGGTGAGCGTCATGACGGCCTCACGATCAAGCGCGTCGAGACTTTGTTCCTCGTCGAGCGAGAGCCGCAGCGCCTGGCGGTTGAGCGCCTGCTCGAACAGCGTGCGGGCGAACCGTGCGTTGCCGGAGTCCTCGCCCGCGTGGAGCCCGGTGAGGATGCGGCGCAGCATCTGGTCCGCACCCGGCTCCAGCGTGTACTCGTGCTGGGCCAGCATCTGGTGGAAGATCGTCTGGAGCGCGTCGACGGAGTAGTCGGGGAACGTGATCTCGCGGGCGAACCGGGAGCGCAGTCCGGGGTTCGAGAGCAAGAAGGACTCCATCAGCCGCGGGTACCCGGCCACGATCACGACCAGGCGGTGGCGGTGGTCCTCCATCCGCTTAAGCAGGACCTCGATCGCCTCGGGGCCGAAGTCCATTCGGCCGTCCTCCGGGGCCAGCGCGTAGGCCTCGTCGATGAACAGGACGCCGTCCAGCGCACGCCGGATCACCCGGTCCGTCTTGATGGCGGTCGCGCCGACGTACTGCCCCACCAGGCCCGAACGGTCGACCTCGACCAGGTGGCCTTTCTGCAGCAGACCGACCGCGCGGTACATCTCGGCCAAGAGCCGCGCCACAGTGGTCTTGCCCGTGCCCGGGTTTCCGAGGAACACCAGATGCTGTGATGTGGCCACCTCCGGCAGGCCGTGCGCCTTACGGCGGGCCTGGACTTGGAGCAGTGCGACGAGCGCCCGCACCTGTTCCTTCACGGTCTCCAGTCCGACCAGCGCGTCGAGCTCGGCCTGCACCTCGGACAGCGGCCGGGCCGGCCCGGGCCTCGCACCGATGAGATCGCCGAGCAGGTCGTCGACGCGCTCCGAACTGGGCAGCTTGAGCTGATCGGCGAGATGGCCGATGGTTTCGCGCAGGTCGTCGAGTGGATTGCGGCTGGCAGCCATGCATCCACTGTAGTACTGGATTCCCGACCGGGGTGGGGTTGGCCTCACCAGTATCAACTCCCTTTTGGTCGTAGTAGTCACGCGGTACAGGCAGTCTCCGTTGGATAATGCGGGCACTGGCCGCGCAGGATGGTTGAGCCGGTGGAGCGGGCACGTACGATCCGCAGGAATCTCAATGATGTTGTCAACGGATATTGGCGTGCCGCTCCGGTGTCCCTGCCGGTTTGTGGCCGGGACACCTCAGTAGCTTTTAGCTGGTCCAGCCGGGGTAGGGTTTCCGGTCCTGGTCCGGCAGACCGGCGGCTGTGGCGGGGAGGCTGTCCGGGCCGTCGGACTGGCCGCATTTCCAGTGGAAGAACACCTCGGCCGTGATCGCTTCGAAGCAGGCGTCTTGGGAGCGGAACCAGTGCGTGGAGGTGTCCCCTTCGACGTAGGTTGGCATACCCGCAACCAGGCAGCGCAAAGGACGATCAATGACGATTCCGGCACATCCGGCGATTACCCGGTACGAGATTCTCGAAACAGCCCGAGAGCAGGTCCTTGAAGAAGGACGCGGGCTGACGCAGGGCCAACTGCTGGAGGTGTTGCGCCTGCCCGATGAAGCCCTTCCGGCGGCGCTGCAGCTGGCCCACGAGGTGCGTCTGAGGCACTGCGGTGAGGACGTCGAGGTCGAAGGCATCATCTCCATCAAGACCGGCGGGTGCCCCGAGGACTGCCACTTCTGCAGCCAGTCGGGGCTGTTCGATTCCCCCGTCCGGGGGGTGTGGCTGGACATTCCCGAACTGGTCAAGGCGGCAAAAGAAACGGCAGCGACCGGTGCCACCGAATTCTGCATCGTGGCCGCCGTCCGTGGACCCGACATCAAACTGATGAACCAGATCAAGTTCGCAATAGACCGCATTAACGAAGCCGTGGAGATCAACATCGCCTGCTCCTTGGGCATGCTGACCCAGCACCAGGTGGACCAGCTCGCCGCCTGGGGGGTGCACCGCTACAACCACAATCTGGAAACAGCGCGCAGCTATTTTTCCGAGGTGGTCACCACGCACAGCTACGAGGAGCGTCTCGAGACCTGCAACATGGTCAAGGCCGCCGGCATGGAGCTCTGCTGCGGCGCCCTGATCGGCATGGGCGAATCCCTCGAACAGCGGGCCGAACTCGCCGCCCAGCTCGCCGCCCTCGAACCCCACGAGGTCCCGCTGAACTTCCTGAACCCCCGGCCCGGGACCCCTCTCGAAAACCAGGGGATCATGGACGGAAAGGACGCCCTCCGCGCGATCGCTGCGTTCCGTCTGGCCATGCCACGGACCGTGCTGCGCTACGCCGGCGGCCGCGAACTGACCCTCGGTGATCTCGGTACCCGCGACGGCCTGCTCGGCGGCATCAACGCCGTCATCGTCGGGAACTACCTGACCACGCTGGGCCGGGCCGCCGACGCGGACCTGAACCTGCTGGTCGAGCTGAACATGCCCATCAAGGAATTCCAGAAGTCACTATGAACACGGTCCCGGCAGCCGGGGTCCGGACCGGCTCGAGCAACGGCCCATTCTGCGGACACTGCGGAGAGCCCGACGACGTCGGCCTTCCGGCGGCGGACAAACACCGGCGCTGCGTCGAGCTGCTGACGCTAGAACCGCCACGCTATTGCGCCCACTGCAGGAGACGGATGAAGGTCCAGGTCACGCCGACCGGCTGGAGCGCAGAATGTTCCCGCCACGGGGTGCTCATCCGATGACGCAGGTTGCGGCTCCGATGAGCCTGATTCAGCGGGACCGCGCACGCCTGTGGCACCCGTACGCCCCCGCGTCCCCTAACCTCCCGTTGTGGGAGGTCGAGGCGGCCGACGGTGTGCGGTTGCGTCTCCGCAGCGAAGACGGCACACGCCATGAAGTCGTTGATGCCATGTCCTCGTGGTGGTCGGCGATCCACGGCTATCGCCACCCGGTACTGGACGCGGCCGCGAAGCGGCAACTCGATGATTTCAGCCATGTGATGTTCGGTGGACTCACCCATGCTCCGGCGGTGGGATTGGCCGAGCGGCTGGTGGATATGGCCCCTTCTGCGCCCGGGCGGTCCCGATTGGACCGGGTGTTCCTCGCGGACTCGGGTTCGATTGCGGTGGAGGTCGCGCTGAAGCTGGCGGTGCAGTTCCAGACCGCGTCCGGCCACCCGCAGCGGCAGCGGTTCCTGAGCATCCGCGGTGGATATCACGGTGACACCTTTGCGGCCATGGGGGTCTGTGACCCTGTGGACGGGATGCACGCGGATTTCCCCGGTTTGCTGGGCGGCAACGTGTTTGCTCCCCGGCCCCCGGCCGCGGCGTCCGCAACCCCGGAAACGATCCAGGCGTGGGCCTCCGAGCTCAAGTGCATCGCGGCAGCGCGTTCCGGGGAGCTGGCTGCGATCATCGTCGAACCTATCCTCCAGGGCGCCGGGGGCATGTATCCCTACCCTGCCGAATGCCTGACAGTACTGCGACACGTGGCTGACCGGCACGGGCTGCTGCTCATCTTCGATGAGATCGCCACCGGCTTTGGCCGCACCGGCGAGCTGTTCGCCGCCGACCATGCCGGCGTGGTCCCGGACATCATGTGCGTGGGCAAGGCCCTGACCGGCGGGTACCTGACCCTGGCCGCCATGCTCTGCACCGCAGACGTCGCTGGTGCCGTGTCCAACGGGCCAGCAGGTGCGCTGCTGCACGGCCCCACCTTCATGGGCAACCCGCTGGCCTGTGCGGTGGCCAACGCAAGCCTGGGCATCATCGACGACGGTGTCTGGCGCGCCGACGTCGCCCGGATCGGCACGGGCCTGGCATCCGGGCTCGCCGCCGCCCGGGGACTTGAGTCCGTGGCAGAGGTCCGCACCGTCGGCGCCGTCGGAGTCATCGAACTCCATGACGCCGTCGACGTCCCCGCCGTCACCCGGGCTGCCATCCGGCAGGGGGTCTGGGTGCGCCCTTTCCGGAACGTCGTCTACACCATGCCCCCGTACGTCAGCACCGCGGCGGACATCGAACAGATCACCGCAGGCATGACGGCTGCCGTCACCGAAGTCAGCGAACGCGGCCCGGAACGCTCCGGAGACGCAGCATGAGCACCTCGATGACCCGGTGGCTTGAACGGCAGGCTTCCGTCCGGGACCGCCGTGGTCTGGTCCGCCGCCCGCTCCCCCGCGCCGCGGACGAACAGTTCATCGACCTGGCCAGCAACGACTATCTGGGCCTCGCAACGGATCAGCGGCTTGCGGACGCCGCCGCGGCGGCCGCTTCAATGTGGGGTGCGGGAGCCACGTCCTCGCGGCTGGTCGCCGGAACGACCCGGCTGCACCTGGACCTCGAGCAGGAACTGGCCATGCTGGCCGGTATGGAGACAGCGCTGGTATTCTCCTCCGGCTATCTGGCGAACATGGGTGTGATCACGGGGCTGGGCGGTCCGGGGACCCTGATCGTCGCGGATGAACACTGCCACGCCTCGATGATCGACGGATTCCGGCTCAGCCGCTCCCGCACCGAATCGTTCACCCACAACAGAGTGGAGGACGCCGGCCGTCTGCTGGCCGGCCGACCGGAGCCGCGCGCGCTCATCGCCGTCGAATCCCTCTACAGCGTCCTCGGCGACGAAGCCCCGCTCGCGGGTCTGCTGGCCTTGGCGGAGCAGCACGACGCGGTGCTGCTCATCGACGAGGCGCACAGCCTGGGAGTCACCGGCGCCGGCACCTTTCAGGGCCGCGGCTCGGTAGCCGGAACAGCCCTCGCCGGGCATCCGAACGTGATCGTGACCGCGACGCTGTCCAAGGCCCTGGGCAGCCAGGGCGGGGCGGTCCTAGGATCCCCCCTGCTCCGGGAGCACCTCATCAACCGTGCCCGAAGCTTTATCTTCGACACCGGCCTGGCGCCCGCGTCCGCCGCCGCGGCCCTCGCCGGGGTGCGGATCATCCGCGAGGAACCCTGGCGGGCCGGGTCCGTCCGAACTAACGCTGCTGCCCTTGCCGCCGGACTCGCCCCGGCCCTTGCGGCCCGCGGCGCTGAGGTCGAGCACGGGGCGGGGGGGGTCCAGTCCATCGCCATGCCGTCGGCCGAATCGGCCCTGGCAGCCACCGGGGCTGCGCGCACCGCCGGCGTTCGGATCGGCTGCTTCCGGCCCCCGTCCGTTCCGGACGGGATTTCGCGGCTGCGGCTCACCGCCCGGGCCACCCTTACACCCAAGGAAATCGAAGACAGCTGCGCAGTACTGCGCAGCATTTTGGAGGAACTTCCATGAACCTGACCGATGTCATCATGATCACCGGAACGGACACCGGCGTCGGCAAGACCATCACAACGGCGGCCCTCGCCGCCGCTCTCCACGAAAAAGGGCGCAGCGTCGCGGTTTACAAGCCCTGCCAGTCAGGAGCTGCCGCCGGCGATTCCGACACAGCCGAAATCATCCGGCTCGCCGGCGATGTGACAGCAGAAACCGGGGTGGTTCTGCAGGAGCCATTGGCGCCGGTAGCGGCAGCCGCCATCGATAAAACACCGCTGCCCCGGGTGGCTGCGCACGCCGGGAGGGTCCGCGAGCTCGCCGCGTCCCACGACCACGTCCTGGTGGAGGGCGCAGGCGGCCTGCTGGTGGAGCTGGATTCCGACGGCTGCACCCTCGCGGACCTCGGCTCACTCCTGGCAGCGGCATTTGTGCTCGTCGCCCGGCCGGACCTCGGCACCCTGAACCACACCGCCCTGACCCTCGAAGCGCTGCAAACACGGGACCTTCAGGTCCTCGGCGTAGTGCTGGGAAGCTGGCCAGCCAACCCCGACGTCGTGCACCATAGCAACCGACAGGTGCTCGGATCGCTGTCGGTGCCCTTGCTCGGCGCCCTCCCCGGGCACGCCTCGGAACTGAGCCCCGCGGATTTCCGTGCCGAAGCGGCGGCGTGGCTGAACGGCCTGCCCGCATGAACCCGCCACCAGCAACCAGATCCGCGGAGCCGCAGACGGAAAGCCTTGGACAGGCCCAATGCCCGTACATGGTGGTGCGTGACCCGGATATGGTCCGGCAAGTCCTGCACCGGCCGGGCGATTTCAGCCCAGCCAATGCGCTGGTCGCGGTGACACCCCTGGCAGGACCGGCCCTGCGCGTGCTGCAGCGCGTTCGCTTTGCGTTGCCTCCCGTGCTGGCCAGCAACGACACCGACACGCACGCCGGGATCCGCAAGATCGTGGCGGGTTTTTTCACGCCCGCCACAGTCGCGGCCATGGAGCCGCGGATCCGGGAACTGGCACAGGAAGCGGCAAGGAACGCTGCGGGCCAGCTCGCGAGGTCCGCTCATGTGGACCTCGTCCAAACGGTGGCGGCGTTTCCGCCGGCAATCGTCATGCTCGAACTCCTCGGGCTGCCCGTACGGGACCTTGCAGACCTCAAACGGTGGAGTCTTGACTCCATGGAGTTGTTCTGGGGTTGGCCCGACGGAGCCCGGCAACTCGAGCTGGCCCACAGCGCGGCGGAGTTCTACCTCTGGCTGCGCAAACTCGTCGCAGAATCCATGACGGCACCGGGACGCAACCTCTTCAAATCTCTGGCTGAACACGGCCTGTCAACCCCCGAAATCTGCTCGCTCGGCTATTTCCTGCTCATTGCAGGACAGGAAACAACCACCCAGCTGATCAGCACCACCCTGTTCCGCCTCCTGGAAGGATCCAACCCAGTGGGCTGGAAGGACGCCGCATCCGAAGAAGGCTCCAGGAGCACGGTCCGGCACGTTCTCGCCACCGAATCATCCGTCCCGACCTGGCGCCGCTTGGCAGCCCATGACACGAGCCTTGAGGGCGCCCCGATCCCTGCTGGCACAGAAATCCTCCTCGAACTGAGCGGCAACCACGTCACGGTACCAGCCGAAACCCGAGGCTCCTCTCCCCGAACCCAAGAGGCCCAGCACATACCACCGACCGCATACGGCCTGGTTTTTGGCTCGGGCATCCACCGCTGCCTCGGTGCCAAACTGGCAGAACTCGAGGCCGCCATCATTGTCCAGGAAACCGCCGCAGCACTTTCGCGAATACAGCTACGGGACGTGAATCCAGACTGGATCCGGCTCCTGTCATTTCAAGCCCCTCGGGCTGTGACGGTGATGGACCAGCCACTCTGACCGGACTGACTTTGCTGAGAGGAACGAAATCGGCGGAATTCAAGGTCGCACCGCCAGCGGCGTAACCGACCACCAGGGACCGGCTTCGTGCGCACCCTCAACAGCACGGGTCCGGATTCCAGGACCAACGCGCGGAATTAGACATCTCACGGTGCCAAGGGTCAAGTGCCAGTCCTGCCGCTGACTATGCCAACGTGACGCAGCACCGCTAAGACGGCGATTTCCGGACCAGCCTCAACTGAGCATGTTCAATCCTTCATGAGACTGCCTGGACTGAGGTGTCTTACCCCAAGCGAGGACAGGACCTTGTTCCGCGGACAAATCGTTCAACGCAGTGCTCATACAGGGCTCCCTCCTGGGACGATTTGTCGGACTGGTCTTGCGGGATGCCTTGCCTGGTCAGGTTCCAACGTCTCAGGTCAGGTGGAGGAGTTTCTGCTTGAGGACCGCCTAATGGGGCAACTGCGGCTGCGTCTCAATTGGACCACATGCCAAATCTAGGCTTCGGTTATGAAACCTCGCGCAGTTTTCATCGCCGCACTAATACTGGTGGCCACCGTCGTTGCAATCATCCGGGGCTGGGCGACGGCCGAGGACCGTGCGTCTCCCATGAGTTCTGAAGCGTTCTACCAGTGGGTCGGCTTTTAGTCCTGTGCATCCCGGTCACATGGACCGCCCGCGCCACAGCGGCGAGCAGGATCAACAGATGGCCGAACCCGCAGGACGCGGCGGCACCACCCGTGGCAAGGAAGTACACACCAGCAAACCCACTTCGATGCGGTTGCGCGGGAGATGCCCATCTTTGCGGCGACGTGTGACATCGGGCGAGTGCGGCAGCGCTGGATGAGGCGGCGACGCCCCTCGACTGTCAACGGCGCGTTCCGGTGCGTCATTCAGCCAGCTCGCCTGTTACTGGTAGTGAGCGCGATCGCGCTCACCACCAGTACACGGGATACGCCGTGCGCTTGAGAGTGGAGCGGATCAGCCCGAACAGCACGAGAACGACGGCGGCAAGCCCGGCGCAGACGACGAAGGAGAGTTGCTGGTCCGCCGTCATCGCTCCGATAACGGCGGTTGCGGCGGCCGGAGAGTGCGACGTACGCGTCAGTAGCATCGCTCCGAGGGCGAGACCGCCTGCGATAGCCGCGGCCCAGAGCGAATGGCTCACCAATCCGACCGTGACGCCGACGATCGCGGAGATCACCTGTCCACCGATGACGTGACGCGGCTGGGACAGCGGCAATGACGGCGCGCCGGCGACGAGCGCCATGCTCGCTGCCATCGGCGGGATGAGCAACAGGTGCCCCGACAGGACTCCCAGACCGACGAGGGCCGTGAGGGCTGCAGTCGAGGTGAGTGTCGCCACCAGCAGGATAGGCGCAGCTGGGCGCGCGGGGGCTTTGCTGGCCAGGATCGGCTTCGTGTCAACGGTCATGGGTGTACTCCTTGAAGTAGGTGAGAACGGTCGTTCTCTGCTGTTCTGATAGACTAGAGAACGATCGTTCTCAATGCAAACTCGAAGGACTGGTGACCAGTCATGACGCCTCGCCCCGACGTCGACCAGCTGCTGGATGCTGCAGAGGAACTCTTCTACGAACGCGGGTATCAATCTGTCGGGATGGATGCCCTTCGTGCCGCCTCTGATCTGCCTCTCAAGCGCATCTACTCACTGTTCAAGGGCAAGAACGCGGTCGCGGTCGCAATGCTCGATCGACGCGACGAACGATGGCACATCTCGCTCGCGGAGCGAGTCGGCCGCGAAACACAGCCGGAGAGCCGAGTGCTGGCGATCTTCGATTGGCTCTCAGGCTGGCTTGCAGGCGAAGGGCATCGCGGATGCGCGTGGATCAACGCGTTTGGCGAACTCGGCGGAACATCACCAGACGTCGCAGAGGCGGTACGGCGGCACAAGACGCGGCTACGAACTTACGTGAACGACGTCGTGACTGAGGCGGGAGCGTCGCAAGCTGTGGCCGATGGGATCTTCCTCCTGATCGAGGGATGCATGGTGACCGCCGGGATCTCAGGGAATGCCGACGCCGCCGCGCAGGCCAAGGATGCGGCATGTCGGTTGCTGAGAGCCTGACGCGGGCCCATCTTCAACAACCTTCTGGCCAGCAACAACTAGGTGTATTAACCACAGACGTTAGTGACGATCGGTGTGGTGTGGTGACATGAAGAAGACCTCCGAGTGGAGTGGGGCTTGTCTAGAGTCCAATTCCACAAACGGAGGTCTTCAATGTCCCACCCTAATGCTTTTCTCGCCCGCAGGGGACGGATCGAGCTGGCAAAGTGCATTGTCGAGGACGGCTGGCCGTTACGTCGGGCTGCAGAACGTTTGCAGGTCCCCGTCCCGACCGCGGCACGCTGGGCCAGCCGCTACCGGGAGCTGGGCGAAGACGGCATGGAGGACCTCTCCAGCCGGCCGTCCCGGTCCCCGCGCCGCACTCCTGCCCGGCGGGAACGACGAATCATCGCGCTGCGGGTCAACCGCCGCTGGGGGCCGGCGAGGATCGGTTACCTGCTCGGTATCCACCCGTCCACCGTGCACAAGGTCCTCTCCCGGTACCGGCTTGCCAGGCTGTCGTGGCTGGACCGGGCCACGGGCAGGGTGATCCGCCGCTACGAGCACCAGAACCCCGGGGACATGGTCCACGTGGACATCAAGAAACTCGGCCGGATTCCTGACGGCGGCGGACACCGCGTGACCGGCCGGGCCGCGGGGAACCGGAACAAGACCGGCACAAACGCCAACCGCAGGCCCGGCTACGCTTACCTGCATAACGCAGTCGACGACCACTCCCGCTTTGCCTACACCGAGATCCTCTCTGACGAGAAGAAAGAAACCGCCGCCGGCTTCTGGGAACGGGCAAACGCTGCCTTCAACGCCGCCGGGATCACGGTGAGCCGGGTCTTGACAGATAACGGCTCCTGCTACCGCTCCCGCGTCTTCGCCCAGGCTCTCGGTGCGGACATCAAGCACAAACGCACGCGCCCCTATCGCCCCCAGACCAACGGCAAGGTTGAGCGGTTCAACCGCACCATGCTCGACGAATGGGCCTACGCTCCCTCGGCAAAAAAGACATTCCCATGCTACCTGCTGGGCCTGGACCTTAGCGTCAGGAAGATGGGTAGCCGTGAGCGAGTCGTAGGCTCAGTGCGGCAGCACAGCATCACGACCGATCCCGGCCGTTGAAGAGTCTTGGGTTGTTTGATGAGGTTCTGGTCAGGCGGCAGACGCGAAGGCCTGGTGCTCGTCGAATAGATTCCGGCTCTGAAGGCAGTAATAGAGCTGGCCGAGGAATCGGTTGAAGAGGTTGCGTTGGGCAGCTGCGTGCCAGTCGCCGGCTGCCCGGCGCCGTCGGTAGTGTCCGTTGGCGCCTGTGGAGCATTTGAGGGAGGCGAAGTCCCAGAGGAATCCTGCGTGCATCAGCCGGTGGTTTTTGACGTATCGTCGGCCGATGTAGGTCTTTTTCCCAGATGCGCGCGTGATCGGGGCTGATCCGGCGTAGGCCTTCAGCGCTCGGGCGTCAACGAATCGAGTGGGGTCGTCGCCGACCTCGGCCAGTATTCGTGCTCCGAGTTGGACACCTAAGCCTGGGAAGCTCAGGAGAATTTTTGCGTCTGGGTGCTGCAGGAATGCCTCTTCCACGGCCTGGGCGAGCCGGTCTGCTGCCGTGCATGCGGCGTCAAGTTGCAGCAGCAGGGCTGATAATTGCAGGCCCATAGCGTCCTCGACGGGCTGGGGGTGTCGGGCGTAGTTATCGCGGAATATCTCTTTGAGTCGGGCTGCTTCTGCCTCGATTCCCCTGCTGCGGCCTGATCGGCGAAGGGCTGACTGCAGTTGCGTGGTCGTGAGTTTCGCTGCCCTGGCCGGGGTGGGAGCAATGGTCAGGATGATGCGTGCATCCTCTCGGGTGAGGCCATTCTGCTTGCCAAGGAACGCCTGTAGGGCTGCGGGGTAGTAGTAGCGCAGGAGCGAGCGGACTTGGTTGGCTATTTGCTGCCGTGCCCAGACCGCGTCTTGTTGAGCTCGGGCGAGGACAGTGATGGCCCGGGCCAGTTCGCTCTCCTGCGGCAGAGGCCGATGGGCAGCCATGTCGGTGCGCAGGATATTGGCCAGGACGAGCGCGTCGCCGTGGTCGGATTTCTTGCCGGAAACTGCGTGCCGGTCCCGATATCGAGCGGCTGAGAGCGGGTTCACGGCGTAGACCTGGCGTGTTCCTGTTCGCAGGGTGGCTACGAGGAGTCCGTGGCTGGTCTCGATTGCTATTGGAATCGGGGCCTGAGGGGTGTCGCCGTGGGCAACGAGCAGATCCAGCAGGATCTTGTAGCCTGCGGCGTCATCGTTGATGCGTTGTTTTGCCAATAGCTCGCCGGCTTCATTGACGAGCGCGATGTCATGGTGATTTTCGGCCCAGTCGAGGCCGCAGTACACGTTCAATTCCTGCTCCTAACTCTTCTCCCTGTCATGAGTGAGCCTGTTCGGGGCACGCGGCGACCTAATTCCAGGACTCGTTGGTCCGCCATCTCACTAGCCGTTCGTGACACCGGCTCATCCAGAGGGCCTCAGTCTTAATCAAGAGCTCGAAGGCTCGGCAATTTAGAGGGAGGTCTCCCCTTGATGGGCTCGCACCACAGCTCCCCGGCGAATACTCCGGGCAGGGCTTCGCGGATCTGCTCGGCGGTGTCCGCTGGACCGGTAGACGGCGGGTAGGTGGTGCCGGGTTCCTTTTGGTAGCTGCTCCCACGGAATATCAGTTCTGCGTTCAGGTGCCCGTCGGTGATGGATTCCAGCGGTTCGGGCAGGCAGCACCCGGCGTCGCTGTCGCACAGCAGGTTCTGCCAGTGCTCTGAGGTGATCAGCCACGCATCTTTCAGCGGCCGCAGGCTCGGGACCGAACGAGCCAACCACGCCTGGCGTACCCGGGACCTTCGCGATGCGGGAGCGATCGTTGCTCTCGGCTCGGACTGGCCAATCGCACCGTTTGACCCGAGGTCCATCATCGCCTCAGCACAAACGCGCCGGCCACCCGGCCGTCCCGACGTCGCGCCGGTGCAACCGCAGCAGGCTCTCACTGCGCGGGCCGCGCTTGAAGGATACACAAGCCAGTACTGGAAATCGGTGGGTGAACCAGGTGGCCTGATAGAACCAGGCGCGCGGGCCGATCTCAGTGTGTTCCGCCGCAATCCGCTGCGGGACGCTCCGGATGACTTCGCAACGACCCAGGTGGTGCTCACCGTCGTTGATGGCGACGTCGTGGTACTTAACGACACGGACGAGCCGCGCCCCGCCCCGCCGGTGAGTATCCCGGCCCGGAACGAAGGCCGATGCAACGTAATGCTGGCATTGCGGCGTCGCACTAACAGGGTAAACATCTGATGTGACGCAAGAAGGAAGATTTGGGCCGCCGGATGGACAGTGCCAACGTTCCCACTACCGCGGGCAGACAAGAAGCTGCCATTGAATGCGATGCCTTCTGCGACTACTGCAGCGGACCTGAGACGGACTGATTGGCAGCATGCTGCCCATCGTTCCGCTCAATCCCGCCTCGGAGCGGGCACCTCAGCCGCCGGGGCCTCCCGTTTCTCGCAACTCGGGAGGTCCCGGTTTCATCGTCGACCCACCTGCGGAGCTCCAGAGTGCCGTTGCGTCGGCGATCATTGCTGCGGCTATAAACGAGATCGAAGATCCAGCGCATGCGGCCAGAGAATGCATTGACCGAATCGACGAGGGGACGGCCGCCGGAAAGCCCTACTACCTCGGCACGTCTATCCGTGCCCCGCCACCCGGCGGCCCTCGCGGACCACCAGGTCCACCATTTTGAGGACGTCCTGCAGTTCGCTTGCGGTTAGGCGTCCGGCCCCTACGCCAGCGAAGAACGCCGCATCATAGTAGAGGCCATCCCCCATGAGCTTCACTGCCCGGGCAACACTTCGGCTGCCGAGTTGCTCCTCCAGAGCTGTGAGCCACAGTTCCTGAATCAGGCTGAAACTGGCCTGCGCCTTGGGATGGCCCTGCTGCGCCAGGCGCGCCATCGCCACCAGGGCCCGGTCCAACGGGCTGTTCTCATACATCGATGTGCGCACGTAATATCGCGCCGGGCCCTCCGGGTCAGCCGCCATCGATTCAAGGTCCCGTGCGGAGAGCGAGTCCAACCTTTCGCCCAGCCCATCCACTAAGGATTCCTTGGACGGAAAATGGTAGAGCAGTCCACCCTTGGACACATCGGCCGCAGCCGCAACATTTTCCATGGTTGCCGCCCGCTCGCCGTCCCTGATGAGGATGTCTTCAAAACTGTCGAGGATTCGCTCCCTGGAACTGGCCATGCAAGCAATGATACTGCGGATGCTGAACTTTACTATACCGTCTGGACGGTATAGTATTGCGATATGACACCGTACATGCAGCCGTCAGCGCGGACCCTTGGGGTGACCGCGTTCGAGCAGTCACTAAAGACCCAGCGGCCCGGCCGCGCAGGCAAGCGTGAATGGGTTGCGCTTGCGGCCCTGATGCTTCCGGTCCTCCTCGTGGCCGTCGACAACACGGTGCTCAGTTTCGCCATGCCCGCGATCTCGCTTGAGTTCAACACCAGCGGCACCACGCTTCTCTGGATCATTGACAGCTATCCCCTGGTGCTCGCAGGTCTGCTCGTCGCCATGGGCGGCTTCGGGGACCGCTTTGGCCGGCGCCGCCTGCTCATGACCGGGGCCACCGGGTTTGCGATCTTCTCCGCCGTTGCTGCCTTCGCGCCGACGGCAGAGTTCCTCGTGGCATCCCGCGTAGGGCTCGGCGTTTTCGGTGCCATGCTCATGCCGTCAACCCTCTCGCTGATCCGGAACATCTTCAGCGACCGCAACCAGCGCAGGCTTGCCATCGCCGTCTGGGCCGCGGGTTTCTCAGCTGGCGCAGCACTCGGGCCCCTCGTGGGCGGTGCACTGCTGGAGCATCTCTGGTGGGGTTCAGTCTTCCTGCTGGCGGTGCCCGTGCTGGTAGTGCTTCTCGCCGTCACCCCTTTCCTGGTGCCGGAATCCAAGGATCCCAATCCAGGTCATGTCGATTACCTGAGCATCGTCCTGTCCATCGCCACGATGCTGCCCATTGTGTTTGCCATCAAGAACCTCGCCAAAGGCGGAGCCGTGGCAGTCACCGTTGTCGCCGTTGTCGTTGGTTTGACTGCCGGCATCGTGTTTGTGCGCCGCCAGCTGAACCGCTCCAATCCGATGCTGGACGTGCGGTTGTTCACCGTCCGCGCGTTCACCGGCGCAGTCCTGGTGAATCTACTCGCGATCTTTTCGCTGGTGGGATTCATCTACTTTGTGTCACAGCATCTGCAGCTTGTGCTCGGTCACAGCCCGCTCGAGGCCGGCGTGATCCTGGTGCCCGGCCTCGCCATGACCATTGTCTCCGGGCTTGCGGTCGTGCCCCTGGTCAAGAGGATCCCCCCGTTCATCGTAGTTCCGGCTGCCCTCATGGTGTCCGCCGTAGCGTATGCCTTCGTGGCGTTCGCGGGGCAGGGCGGGTCGGCCAGCACGCTGCTCTTCGCATTTGTTCTGCTTGGAATGGGTGTTGGTGCATCGGAGACGGTCTCGAATGACCTGATTCTCTCGACTGTGCCTGCGGCCAAGGCAGGGGCGGCGTCAGCAGTGTCGGAAACTGCCTACGAGGTGGGCTCTGTCTTTGGCACGGCGCTGCTGGGCAGTGTGCTTCTGGCCTCCTACCAGCAGCACCTGGTATTGCCTGCGGGGCTCAGCGCGGAACAGGCAACCACCGCGACGGAAACGCTTGGGGGTGCGGTCAACGTTGCGTCCGAACTGCCCCCCTCATCTGGCGGTCAGTTGCTGGCGTCGGCGTTCCACGCGTTCGACAGCGGCATCACCCTCACCTCCGGAATCGGTGCGGGGCTAATGGTTTTGGCGGCGGGGCTGGCGTTCTGGAGCCTGCGCCGGGCTTAGCACAATGACGGCGGCGTTGCACATCGCGCAGCGGTCACCGGCGGGAAGGGGCCTCGGCGGTGCAGCCGTCGATTGTTCCAGGATCATTTTGATTCCCACCACCGGGAGCCAGGGTGAGGTGTGTTCGACGGCGAGAGCGGCCACCCGGTGCACTTGGGCGATGTTGTCTTCGACCGAGCCCGTATTGTTCACCCGCCAATAGGCGATAAGCCGGCTTGTCAACTTGCCCGCCTCTGCCGCGCGCCGAAACGTCATGAGATCAGATTCGTTGAAACACATGTCGCAGGCCGTGGTGACACCGGTCTCCCGGTAAGCACGTTGAACGGCCGTAAGGCTCGCCTCGTTCTCGTTCTCGCTCGCTCGCGCGTCAAGGAAAGGGAGAACGATGTTGCGGAACGCTGTTTCGTCGATGTAGCCCGTCGCGTGCCCTTCGGAGTCGCGCTTGATCGTGCCACCAGGAGGGTTCGGAGTGCTGCTGGTGATCCCGAGTTCAGTCAGTGCCGCCGTATTCACACACACCGAGTGGACGTCGTATGCGAAGGCGTAGACCGGTTTGCCGGGCGCGACAGCATCGACGCGTCCGCACCCAGAGCGGCCCGAGGCAAACAGCAGCACCGCAAAGATGAGTCCGTTGGCCAGCCAGAGAATGTCGAGCGACTGGTGCAACCACAGGTTGATGCTGATTTTCTTGCCACCGCGCTTCGGCGTCCAGGACACCCCTACAGCAGCTCATGTACTTCCTCGTGGTGTTCATCGCGGCCCCGCTCGCGGCGGTCACGGGTGCACGCATGAGCGAGTTCTGGCCGAAAGACGCGAAGACGCTGAACAAGATCTACCCGGTGGAGGCTGCGCGCGCGCTTCACTTCCCGACGATGCTGTTTTTCGTGCTGTTCATTCTCATCCACGTGTTCCTGGTGTTCTCGACCGGTGCGCTGCGCAACCTGACCCACATGTTCGGCGGCACCGACGTGGTGAACTGGGTCGGGTTCTGGCTCTTCGCGGCCGCAATCGCCATCACGGCGGCCGGTTGGTACGCCGCCCGCCCGCTCGTGCTGGCACCAATCGCGAAGCTGTTCGGTCAGGTGAGCAGCCGCTAGGCCGCGGTGCCCGTTCCGTCCGGCGGGCCGGCATCGACAGGGAAGGTCATGAACGCCGGCGTCTCGTACGGGTGCGCGGACAGTGCGGCGTTGACGACATCGTTGCGCCGGGAGCGCGGATAAATCGCCTCGATCCGGGTTTCCGGGACATCCTCGGGCGAATCGACGGCGCCGACGGTCGGATTCGCGCCCGGCAGCGGCGTAAAGCGCCCGGTGCCGTCGAGGCTGAACGAGCAGTGCGAGTAGTTGCCCAGCCTGCCCGCCCCGGCATCGCCAATGGCCTGCCGCACAGCGTGCGCAGCTTCGGTGGGGACGTAGATGACCAGACAATCCATAGGCTCCATGGCTGAAAGTTTGGCATGGAGCACTCATCCTGCGGCAGCTTTACGCTACAGGGCGCCTGAAGGGGCCACAGCAAGCATTAGTCAAATTGACATAGAGCCGCCGTGCAGGAAAAACGGACGACGGCGGGACCTTCCGCCGTCGTCCGCTAGCGTTTGGTGCCGCTCCCCTAGGGTGCTGACCAGCCGCCGGTGGAAGCCACAAGCGTGCCGTCGACGACGGCTTCGAGCTCTTGCAGACGCGGGAGTGCCCGTGTCGTCAGCAGGTGCTCGCGGGTTTCGGCGGAGACTGCCATGCTGTCCTTCCACAGCGAGCGGCCCGCCATGGCACCGCCGGCGCCATTGGCCACCGCGATCTCGACCTGCTTGATGAACGTCTCGTGGTCAACTCCCGCGGACAGGACGGCCCACGGCACGCCGGCGGAGGCCTCGGTGACCGCGGCGCTGGCCTCGGCAGATCCCGGGTACTGCAGTTTGAGCACCTTAGCGCCGCATTCGACGGAGAGCCGCGCAGAGTCGGCAACGAGGTCGGGGAACGCCGCGGCGTAGGCTTCCTCGCTTTCGCCTTCGAGACGGTAGACCAGGATCTCGACGATGAGGAGGAGACCCTCGTCGGTGCATGCCTTGACGAGCTCGCGGATTTCGTCCGCGACGCGCGAGCCGGCATCCTGAAGGTCGGGGCGCATGTACCAGAGCATCTTGGCGACGTCTCCGCCGAGTTCGCGCGCCCTGCGTGGCGACATCCCCGGGACGAACTTTGTGTAGCGCAGGCCGTCCGCCGTATCGAAACCGGAAGCGTCCAGGCCCACAACCAGCGCGGTGTCGCGGGAGAGTACGCCCTCGTCCGCCACGCGGGGCAGGGCAACTTCAGGATCGAGCAGGATCGCCGGCGCGGCGTTTCCCAGGTAGCGGACTAGGTCCGCCTTTGCGTCGGAGAGCTGCTGGGCGGTGATGGAGTTCGGCCCATCGGGTGCGTCGTTCATCACGGCTTTCATTCCGTTGCGCTGGTCGGCGGCCACGATGAGCATCTTGCCGCTGGGGGTCGAGATCGCTGCCATGCCGCGGCGTTCGAGCGTGGTGAGTGTATTCACTGGGTTCTCCTAATTGGGTGGTTTTGGTCTAGTGGGGTCTGGAATCGGGCACGACGAATCGCGCCCCGTACGGGGTGCTGCTCTGGGAGGTGTGGCCCTTGGCGGGAGGTTGGAGTGGAACCGCTAGCGGCAGCTCAGCGCATGGCCTTCCGCCCTGCGAAGTCCGCCAGGAAATGATCGATCTGTTCGTGCGGCATCAGCAGGCCGTCAATGCGGATATGCGCGACGCCGGGAGGCTGCGTGACTTCGGGAGAGAGGAAACGCTCCGGTTCCTTGATCTTGTCGAGGTCGCGTGCGGCTCCGCGGAGCTGCATGCGCCTCACCACCTCGCCCTGCGGGGTGTCCATCCAGGCGAGGTGCACCCGCGGGTCCGGAATTGCGAGCCGCTCAACCAGTCGTTCCCATGCCGCCGGGAACGTGCGTTCGGAAGTGAACGGGGCAACAACAACCACGCTGTTGCCCAGAGCGAGATTCTCCCGGGTGGTGTCGAAGAGGCAGGTGTAGCGGATATCGTTCACGCTCGCCCGCGCGGCGGGTTGTGCCGTGGGGACGTCCACCAGGAACTCGCCGCCCATGTGTTCAAACAACGGGTTTGTGACGGTGTCCAGGTCAAGGATGGTCCAGTGGAGCTGGCGGGCCAGATCCTGGGCAAAGGTTGTTTTGCCACTCGCCGGCACCCCGCAGACGATGATCGCCTCGGATGCGCGTTCTTCGGTCATGTTCATGGTCATCCATTTCAAAGTGAGGTCAGTTTGCGGCGCCCCTGCGCCGGAAGGACGGTCAGCGGCTGGTGTAGCCGCCGTCGATGGGGAGGGAAGCGCCGGTGATCATGGAGGCGGCGTCGCTGAGCAGGAAGACGATGGGGCCGGCGACGTCATCGACCGCGGCCCAGCGTCCGAGGGGCATTTGCTCGAGGAAGGGGCCGCCGATTTCCGGCCGTCCCCAGTAGGAGTTGGACATGTCGGTCATGACCACCGTGGGGTTGACGCTGTTGACGCGGATGTTGTGCCTGCCAAGTTCCAGGGCGGACACCCGGGTGATGTTGTCCAGGGCGGCTTTTGAGGATCCGTAGGAGATGTGGCCCGGCAGCGCGACCATGCTGGCCTGGCTGGAAACGTTGACGATTGCGCCGCCGTTGCCCTGGCGGATCATGGCAGGTACCGCATATTTGATGACCAGGAGGGCGCCGCGGGCGTTGACGCTGATGACCTTGTCGAAGACGTCGATGTCGGTGTCCTGCGGGGTGGCGATTTCTCCGCCGAAGCCGCCGCAGTTCACGACACCCCAAAGGGCGAGGCCCTCGACGGCGTCCCTGATGCTTTCCTCGGAGGTCAGGTCGAAGGCCAAGGGCTGCGCGCCGGTCTGGTCGCAGAGCGATGACAGCGAGTCGAGCGTGCGGGCGCTGGCGATTACTTTTGCCCCGGCGGCAGCGAGTTGCCGTACGGTGGCCGCCCCGATGCCGCCGCTCGCCCCGGTAACAAGGATGGTGCGGCCGCTGAAGCCCGCTGTTTTGGCTTCGACGGCGGCGCTGGCTGTGGGTGAGTTGGTCATGAGGTTCTCCTGGTGGGTATCGAAGGTTCGGTGAGGTCCTGGACGGCAGTGCGCGCTCCGGACCGTTGCAGCGCTTCCCTGGCCTGCCGGTATGCGGCGGCGAAGCGGGCGTTCCGGCCCAGGTCGCCGAATACGTCGGTCAGGTTGAGGAAGGCGCCAGGTTCCGTGTGGTCCGCTCGGCTGGCTGCGCGGAGTTCGCCTAGGCGCCGGTCGGTGGTGTCGATGGGTTCGCCTTGTTCGTCAGTGCCTTCGAGAACGCGCGCCCAGGCTGCGATCACCAGGGCCGCCCGGACTACGGGGCCTCCAAGGCGGAGCTGTTCACGGACGACAGGCAGCACGAATTTAGGGATCCGTTCGGAGGCGTCGACCATTTGGCGGGCCAGGGTGTCCCTGACGGCGGGGTTGGAGAATCGGTGGATGAGTTCGTTCCGGTAGGCGTGCAGATCGATGCCGGGTACGGGCCGCAGGGTGGGTGCCACTTCGCTCTCCATGAAGCCTGCGACGAAATCGGCGAACAGCGGATCCGTGCAAACCTCATGGACATGCCGGTAACCGGCGAGGCAGCCGAGGTAGCTCATGACCTGGTGGCTGGCGTTCAGGAGCCGGAGTTTCATGACCTCATAGGGCTCGACGTCGTCCACCATCTGCACGCCGACGTCTTCCAGGGGCGGGCGGCCGGCAGGGAACTTGTCCTCGAGGACCCATTGCTCAAAGGGTTCGGCAATCACCGGCCATGCATCTGAAAATCCGTAGGTTGCGGTCACTGCAGCCCGGTCGGCGTCGGTGGTGACGGGGGTGATGCGGTCCACCATGGAGTTGGGAAAAGCTACCGTTTCCCGGATCCAGCCTGCCAACCCGGAATCCTTGAGCCGGGCGAAGGACACGAGCGCCTTGCGGGCGACGTTGCCGTTCCCCTGGATGTTGTCGCATGACATGACGGTGAACGGGGCAGTGCCCTGCTCACGCCGCTGCGCCAGGCCTGCGGTGATCAGGCCGAACGCGGAGCCTGGAACGGTGTTCGGCTCCAGGTCATGGAGGACGTCCGGCGTGCGCGGATCGAATTCCCCTGTGCTGTCACTGATGCTGTAGCCGCCCTCGGTAATGGACAGGGAGACTATGCGGGTGGCAGGATCCGCGAGTTTGCGGATGACCGCCGCGGGGTCGTGGGGCGCAAAGAGATATTCGGTGATGGAACCGATGATGCTGGCGTGTTCGGTGCCTTCGGCGCCCTTCAGCACGAGGGTGTACAGGCCGTCCTGGTTGGTGAGGACATCGTGCATGCGGGCGTCCGAGGGCAGGACGCCGACGCCGCAAATTCCCCAGTCCTGCGAGCCCCCGAGGTTCAGAAGCCTGTCGATGAACATGGCTTGGTGCGAGCGGTGGAATCCGCCGACGCCGAAGTGCACGATGCCTGTCCGGACGGCGTGCCGAGGATACGAGGGGATGGGTAGCCGGTCCTCCAGTTCTGGAAGGGCCGCTTCATTCAGGGACGTCATGTCATTCTTCTCTTCGGTCGGGAGAGGTGGGACGGTGCTGTTGCCCGCTTGTGAGTGGGCGGGCAACAGCACCGGAAAGCCGGTTAGCAAGAAGATTTGTAGACGTACTGGGCGCCGTCACCGCTGATGTTGTCCGCGGTGATCTGCTTGAACCCGGTCTGGATCTCCTTCTCGGTGGACTCGCCCTTGATGGCCTTCATGGCCTGGTCCACGCCCTGCGTGCCGATGGACGCAGGTTCCTGGGCGATCAGGGCCTGGACGACGCCGTCCTTGAGCTGCTTGACCTGCGCGGGCCCGGCATCGAAGCCGACGATCTTGACCTGGTTCTGTTTGCCGGCCTGGCGGATGCCTGTTGCTGTTCCTTCTGCTGCGAAGGTGTTGGCTGCGAACACGCCGACAATGTCTGGGTCCTTGGCCAGGGCAGCCGAGACGAGCTTGGCCGCTTCAGCCGGGTCGTTGTGGCTGTACTGCACACCCAGGTATTCGAAGGACGGGTCGGCTTTGGCGCCCTCTTCGAAGCCCGCGACACGGGCATCGGCTGTCGAGACGCCGGGGTCGGTGGAAATTACCAGGACTTTGCCCCCGCCGGGGCTGAGGTTCTGGATTGCCTTGAAAGCCTCCAGGCCGCCGCCCTTGTTGTCCGAGGCGATCGCCGACGCGGCGAACGAAGGGTCCTGCACCGTAGTGTCAACGAGGATCACCTTAATGCCGGCGGCCGCAGCCGCCTTCAACGGCGCCTGCATCGCGGCCACATCGGTCGGCGCGATGAGGATGGCGTCCGGCTGGGATGCCACGACGGAATCGACAATGGGCTTTTGCAGCGTCGGGTCGAACTTGGCCGGGCCCTGCGTGTTGACCGTTGCGCCGGCCGCCTTGGCAGCAGCGTCGATGCCGCATTGCATGCTGACGTAGAACTCGTCTCCGGCAACACCCTGGATGAACGTGAGCCTGGGCTGCGTTCCGGCCGCAGTCCCTGCCGAGGCGCTTCCGCCGGCACAGGCCGTGAGGGACGTTGCGGCGAGGACACCTGCAGCGAGCAGGGTCATTTTAGGGGTTAACTTCATTGTCGGGCTCCTGTTTGTTTGAAGGGGTTAAGACGGAAGGGAAATCAGCGGGACCGTCGGCCGAAGAGCTTCTTCTTGCCGTCAGCCTTGGCGGAATGTCCCCGGGCTGCCGCAGCCCGGCGGCGCTGATCGACATAGACGGCGACGACGAGGACGGCCCCGACTGCCACCTGCTGCCAGAACGGCTGGATGCCGACGATGACGAAGCCGTTCTGTAGTACTGCGGGGATGAAGAGTCCGACGACGGTTCCGAAGATGGTGCCGACGCCGCCGAAGAGTGAAGTTCCGCCGATCACGACGGCGGCGATGACGTTAAGGTTCGTCGCCGACTGACCCGCGATGGCAGTGGTGCCGTACTGGGACAGCGACAGGATGCCTGCCACGCCGGCGAGGCCGCCCGAGAGTGCGTAGATGGAGATCAGTTGGCGATCCACCTTCACGCCGACTCGTCGGGCGGATTCCTCGTTGGAGCCGACGGCGAAGGTGTAGAGGCCGAATCTGGTCCGGTGGAGTACGGTGCCGAAGATCAGGATAAGGACCATCGCGATCAGGGATATTGTCGGCAGCGTGGTTCCCGGGACGTTGCCGTAGCCGATGGTGTCCTGGAGCACCGCCGGGACTTCCCGGATGTCCACGCCACCTGTGATGACCTGTGCCAGCCCCAAGGCGCCGCCAAGTGTTCCGAGGGTGACGATCAGCGGCGGCACCTTGGCCTTCGCGATGAGAACCCCGTTGAGAAGCCCCCAGCCGAGCCCGCATCCGACGGCGACCAAGATACCCACAAGGGCCGTGCTCCAACCCGAGTCGCCCATGGCCTGCATGACCTTTGCCGCCACTACCCCGGAGAAAACAAGGTTGGATCCGACGGACAGATCGATCCCCGACGTGACAATGACAAACGTCATTCCGATGCCCAGGACGCCAAGGATGGAGACATTCTGGATGATCTGGCGGACATTGCCCCACGTCGGGAATACTTCCGGTGCCAGGGCTGAGAAGACCAGGAAGATGACCAGCAGAACAAGCAGGATCTGGAACGACTGAACCTGGAGCACCTGCCGGAGCGTGTGTGTCCGTGAAATTTCGGTTGCGGTCCCGGCGGTGCGGGGTACGGCTTCGGTGGTGGTCATGAGTGTGCTCCATCAAGTGCGCCGGTCATTGCGCCGACTAGTTCTTCCACAGATGTTTTCTTTGCTTCGTAGGTGGCCACGCGGCGTCCGAGCCGGAGCACCTGGACGCGGTCGGCTACGTCGATGACGTGCGGCATCGAGTGGCTGATGAACACGACGCCCACGCCTTTGTCACGGACCCTGCGAATTGTCTCGAGCACGTTCCTGGTCTGCACCACGCCAAGAGCGGCTGTCGGTTCGTCTAGGAAGATGACGCCCTTGGCCCAGGCAACGGCCCGCGCAATGGCGATCGCCTGCTTCTGGCCGCCCGACATGCTGCCGACGGGGTCGGAGAGGCTTCGAACCGTGGCGCCAAGTTCATCGAAGGCTTCCTGTGACTTGGCGCGCATCGCCTTGTTGTCCATGAATCCGAGCCGCCCTTGAAAGCCGGGCTTGGGGATTTCGCGGCCCAGAAACATGTTTTGGGCCGCATTCAGGTGTGGCGCCAGGGCCAGGTCCTGATAGACGGTTTCGATGCCCAGGCTGCTGGCCTGGCTCGGGGAACCAAGTTCGACCTCACCGCCGGCAAACAGGATCTTGCCGGAGTCCAGTGCAAGGTTTCCGGACAGTGCCTTCACGAGGGTCGATTTTCCGGCGCCGTTGTCGCCGATGAGCGCAACCACTTCGCCTGCGTGGACGTCGAAGTCGACGCCATCCAAGGCGCGTACGTTGCCGAAGCTGCGGGTCAGGCCGCGGGCTTCCAGAACCGGGATTGTTGTCATGATGTAAGACCTGTCAGCTGGTACGGGACGATTGCAGAGGCTCCGGCCGAGCAGCCGGAGACACTTCGTTGTGTTGTCACTTCTGTCTTCCTCTTCGTTGAAGGCTGGGCGAAGGTCTCACGGCTTTGGGCATACCGCAGGTCGATGATCAGATCGGCCCGTTCCCGGGTCGAGGCAACAACATCGGCATTGCGTTGGTCGCTGCCCAGCGCCCATGCCTCTGCCTCCTCGGGCAACTTGCCGAAAGCTTCGTGCCGCCTCAGGAGCCGGAGCTGCCGCTCGCCGTCGCTGATATCCAGGAACCAGACCTCGTCGATCTGTTCCCTGCATTCCCGCCAGCCTTCGGCGTCCAGAAGGAGATAATTTCCCTCGGTGATGACCAGCGGTACGTCGCGCTCCACCGGAACCGCGCTGCCGATGGATTCCTCAAGGCTGCGATCGAACATCGGGGCATAAACAACCGGTTCATCGTTCGTCTTGAGCCGGCGCAGCAGGTTGGCATATCCCCACGGATCGAACGTGTCCGGAGCGCCTTTACGGTCCCGCGAGCCGTGAGCCGCAAGGACTTCGTTGGCCAGGTGGAAAGCATCCATTCCGACCCGGGCAGCCTGGCCATCCAAGGCATCGGCGATAGCCTGCGCCACCGTGGACTTTCCGGCACCAGGCGCACCAGCTATTCCCAGGATGCGCCGGCTTCCAGCAACAGCAAGGGCGCCGGCCCGCTCCACTAGATCATCTAGCGAGCAAGCCAGCCGCTCAGGCCCCCGGAAGGGTGCCGAGCTCCGATCTTCAGCGGTGTTCATCACTGTCTCCTCCGTTGGTCATGCCACGGTGAAGAAGCTCTGCTGCTACACCTTTGAAGCGTTGTCTGAAACTAACCGGTACGTCTTGATCGCGGGGCTCGAACCTAAGGCTTCGAGGACTCGCCGTGATCTGCCTTACAAAAAATTTAGAGGGCCCATGTCATCGATGTCAAGGAATATCCGAAAACTTATGTCATCGATGACATGAGTTGCTTGAAGTTACCCTGAACATCAGGCAGGATGGGGAGGCAGCAGATTGTCACCGATGACATACTCAGTGTTGGTGGTGTTCCGTTTTGGACAGCCCCACCTGTAGGTGTGCCCAGAAAACAATGAAGGAGCCGAACCGTGACGACCATGCAGGATGTGGCCACGCGAGCCGGGGTGAGCGCCAAGACCGTGTCCAGGGTCTTCAATGACGACCCGCACGTCACGGAAGACACGCGGGAGCGCGTTCAGTCGGCCATGCGCGAACTCAGGTACGTGCCGAACATGCTCGCCCGCACCTTCCGCGAGGGCAAGTCAGCCGTCATCGGCATCGCCGTGCCCGACGTTGCCGATCCCTTCTTCGCTGCCGTCACGAAGGGGATCGAGCTGGCGGCACGTGAACACGACATGGCCATAGTCGTTACCAGCCTCGGAGACAACCCGCCCCTGGAGCAAAGCATTATTGAAACGACGGTCCGCCGCCAGATCGACGGCCTCATTATCGCCCCGATCGCCGCCGACCAGTCCTACCTCGCACGCTGGCAGGACAGCTTCCCCATCGTGTTCATCGACCGCATACCCACCAAACTCAACGCGGACTACTTCGTCGAAGACGACTTCGGCGGAGCATTTGAAGCGACGCAGCACCTCATCGCCCACGGGCACCGCCGCATCGCCATCGTCGGAGACTCAACTGACGTCCCCACCACGAAGCTGCGGTTGGAGGGGTATCTCGCCGCCCTCGCCGACGCTGGTTTGAAAAGCGACGAAGGGCTGATTGCGCTCGGTTCGCGCGACGCGGATGCTGCCGCCCATGTCTGCAAGACCCTGCTAGCGCTGCCTGATGCGCCCACCGCCATCTTTTCGTCCAACGCGCGGTTCTCAACCGGCGTTTTCCCGGCCCTTCAGGCCTTGAACAGAACTGATATTGCGCTGATCAGCTTTGGCGACTTCCCCATGGCGGATGTCCTCCAGCCCTCGGTGTCAGTCATCGATCAGAACCCCCGTTACGTTGGACGAGTCGCTGCCGAACGCATCCTCGCCCGGATTGCAGCGCCCACCAAGAGGTTCCGGCGGAAGAATGTCATTCCTGTCAAGCTGATCGAACGCCAATCGTGCCAGTCAGTCCATGTACCGTCTGCCCCCGCAGTCAACCAGTGATGCCGACAATGTAGGTTCTTGAGTGGCGGGTGCGTTTGCGTTCAGACGTGCTGATCGACGGGCACCGGATTCCATCCGGGGCAGGACTATAAGGCTCGCCGGCCCCTAGTTTCCTCGTCTGGCCCGAAAAGAAGCTCCGCGCCGTTGGCCGAGCTTCTGGGAAGGTAGCAGAACCTACAGCGCCGACCAGCCGCCGTCGGAGGCGAGGATGGCGCCGTTGACGTTGGTGCCGTCGTCAATGAGCAGGAAGGTGATGGACGCGGCGAGCTGCGCGGCGGTGGCGGGCGTCGGGACGTGGCTTGCATCAGCGGGCCGAGGCGTTCGGCCGCGAGCTGGGATCCCCAGTTGGCCACGATGTTGGTGATGGTGGCGCCAGGCGCCACGGCGCTGAAGCGCAGGCCTCTGGGCCTGTACATCACGGCCGAGTTCGAGATAAATGCGGAGGAGGCACCGAAAGCGCTTCTGGATACCCACGTTATAGGAACAAAAGGGCAACATACTGGCGAATTCAGCACCCTCCGATGATCCAGGGGCGGCAGGAGAGGACAAGAGGTCCCGTCGAGTAAAAGGGAGCAGGCCAAAACTCCAGGACGCAAGTTATTCGCCGGGCGGCAGGAATTCGATCAGAGCAGATTGGGGTCCGGGATCCGCCAGGAGACCTCATTGCGGTTCAACCCGGAAGACGTGCGGGATGAAGTCAATCGACCCATAGCCGACGTTAGGCAAGGCCGTAGTATCCGTGTCTCATAGGACTAATCACACCCGAAGCCTGCGTCCGCACTGATGCACTGACGGCAAGAGCGCTGGTTACCTGGCTGGATCTGGCGGAGCAGCAGATTCTTGCGGAGCCCCGGCGACAACAACCGAATGAGGGCCAGGACGCTCGGTACGGACCAGGGTAGCGATGGCCTGCGCAATCTTACGTCCGCCTTGGGACGAAGGCTCGATTGGATTCGCGTAGTCCCCGTCTTCACTACAGATCAGCCGGAGGTCGATCAGGGGTGTTCCGCGGGAAAACGCTGCCCTCGTAATGGAATCATTGAAGAGGGACAGCGCTGCCTTGATGACCTTCTGGTTGGGCTCTGAGGGGGGAGTGTCGTAGATGGTGCATACGGCCGTGGGCAGACCATGTGCCAGGACGGCAGGCAGCATGCCCAGGTAATCGGCGTCGAACCTGTCCCTCGCCGCGCCAAGCAGAAGCAGTGCCTCGGCCACAGAGGCGGGATGCTCCTGCAGTAAGGGCGCATAGCCGAGTGCGTCGTTTCCGCCCGCGCTCACCACCAGGTGGGTAGCGTCCCCGGGGAGTTCGCCAAGCTGGCGGGCGACGCCGGCGATGATGTCCCCGTCCACCGCAAGGAGGGAGCATTTCCAGCCCGGCAGCTCTTGCCGCAGCTGGCTGATAAGGTCCGGGCCACCGTTAACGTAGGCGCCGTTGTCGAAGATGGAATCGCCCAGCAGGACCACGTGGCCCGCTTCTTGGCGCCTATTTGCTGCAACATCCATGAGGCACATGCTGCACCCCCGCGTGCATATTCGCCACCTGCAGAACGGGTGCGGCCTCCATCGGGTTCCAGTAGTGCCCATTAGCGTGGTGTAACGGCCCGGCTTGGGCGTGTTGCTCCCGAATGTGAGGCGGCCATCGCGTGATTCTTGAAACGACCTACAAAGTCTGTTCACAAGGAGATTTCACGCGATGACCGCACCCCAAGATATCGACCCTGCCCGCTTCCTGCCCGAACAACTCGAGCAGGCCAGCCCTGACCTGATGCCTCGATGCTGACCACGTTTATCAATGCGCTCATGAGTGCCGAGGCGGACGCCGTGCCATCGAACGGCGACAGATAAGTCATAGCCATGCGGATCAAAACCTGGAGGCCTTGGAAAGAAGAACGCTGGAGTATTTGGAAAGATTGCACATTCCACAACTAGGCGACCTTCTCAGCGTCAGATTGAATCGAAGCACTTTCTTACCAGAAATAAGCGGGCGATCATTCGATGAGCTCTCCAGCCAGGGACTGAAAACGCTCATGAACGTCGCCCATGCGCTCGCGCACCACACGGTAGCGATCGACCGCAGCTTGCCGCTGCCTGGGCTTCTCGTTCTGGACGGAATTTCTGCTAATGCAGGCAGAGACGGTTTCGACCACGATCGAGTTAGGGATATGTACGAGTTACTCATCGACGTGTCGGATGAATACGAGGGTAGATTGCAAATAATTGCCGTTGACAACGACGTCCCGCAGTCGATCCGTGATCAAATCTCGGAAGGGATCGTACTAGACCTCAGCCAAGCCGACAGACTGATTCGATCAGAACCTATGACCTAAGATTCCCGCTATACCTCCGCAACCGGAGCCGCGAACTGCGCCGCGTACAGCGCCGCGTACGCCCCGCCCGCAGCCAGCAACTCCGCATGCGTCCCCTGCTCCACGATCTGGCCGGCCTCCATCACCAGGATGAGGTCGGCGTCGCGGATGGTGGAGAGCCGGTGCGCGATCACGAAGCTGGTCCGGTCGGAGCGCAGCGCGCTCATCGCTTTCTGCACCAGCACCTCCGTCCGGGTGTCCACCGAACTCGTCGCCTCGTCCAAGATCAGCACAGACGGCCGGGCCAGGAACGCCCGGGCAATGGTCAGGAGCTGCTTCTCGCCGGCGGACACGTTGCCGCCCTCGTCGTCGAGCACGGTGTCGTAGCCCTCCGGCAGAGACCTGACGAACCGGTCCACGTGCGTCGCCCGGGCGGCCTCCAGGATCTCGTCCTCGGATGCCGAGGGCATGCCGTAGGCGATGTTGTCGCGGATGCTGCCGCCGAACAGCCACGTGTCCTGCAGCACCATGCCCATCCGCGAGCGCAGCTCGTTGCGGGTCATCGCGGTGACGTCCACGCCGTCGAGCGTGATCCGGCCGGCGTCGATCTCGTAGAAGCGCATCATCAGGTTCACGAGCGTGGTCTTGCCCGCCCCGGTGGGACCCACGATCGCCACCGTCTGCCCCGGTTCGGCCACCAGGCTCAGGTCCGAAATCAGCGGCTTGTCCGGCGAATACGAGAACGACACGTCCTCGAACACCAGCCGCCCCCGCCCACCGGCAGGAGCAACACCAGGCTCAGGATCCGGCGACTGCTCATCGGTGTCCAGCAGCTCGAACACCCGCTCCGCCGACGCCACCCCGGACTGCAGCAGGTTCGCCATCGCCCCGAGCTGGGCCAGCGGCTGGGTGAACTGCCGCGAGTACTGGATGAACGCCTGCACATCCCCCAGCTGCATCGCACCTGTTGCCACCTGCAGCCCGCCCACCACCGCGATGCCCACATAGACCAGGTTCCCGATGAACGTCATGGCCGGCATGATCAGCCCGGAAATGAACTGCGCGCCGAAACTGGCCTGGTACAGCTCGGCGTTCTTCTGCCGGAACCGCTCCTCCACCTCCCGCTGCCGGCCGAAGACCTTCACCAGCGCATGCCCGGTGTAGGTCTCCTCGATCTGCCCGTTCAGCTCCCCGGTGTGCTTCCACAGCGCCACGAACAGCTTCTGCGAGCGCTTGGCGATCATGGCCGTGGTCACGAGCGTCAGCGGAATGGTCACCAGCGCAATCAGCGCCAGCGTGGGCGAGAGGAGAACCATCATCAGCAGCACCCCCGCGACGGTCAGCAGCGAGGTCACCGCCTGGCTGAGCGACTGTTGCAGGCTCTGCGAGATGTTGTCGACGTCGTTCGTCACCCGGCTGAGCAGCTCGCCGCGCTGGATCGAGTCGAAGTAGCGCAGCGGCAGTCGGTTGATCTTCGCCTCGATCCGCTCCCGCAGCCGGTACACGGTGCGCTGCACGACGCCGTTGAGCACGTACGCCTGCACCCAGCCGAACGCGGAGGCCAGCACATACAGCGCCAGCGCCCAGAGCAGCACGGCGGACAGTGCGGTGAAGTCGATCCCGGTCCCGGGCGTCAGCGCCATCGCGCTGAGCATCTCCGCCTTTTGGTTCTCCCCCGCCGCGCGCAGCTGCGCAAGCAGCTCCGCCTTGCCCACCCCGGGCGGCAGCTCCTTGGACACGACGCCGGCGAAGATCAGGTTGGTGCCCTCGCCGAGCAGCCGCGGCCCGATCACCGAGAACGCCACACTCACGACGGCGAGCACCAGGACCAGCACCAGCCACAGCCGCTCCGGACGCAGCTGGCCCAGCAGCCGCTTGGCCGAGGGCCCGAAGTTCATCGCCTTCTCCGCGGGGATGTTCATCCCGGCGAAGGGTCCTCCGCGGCCTGGTCCGCCGGCAGGCCGCGGAATCCGTACGACGGCGGGCGCCGCACCGGGCGCCCCGCCGGGCTTGGAGCCGCCCGGCGCCACCGGCGTCGTGCGGTTCGGCGCCCTCATGCCGCCTCCTCCGCCGCGAGCTGGGAACTCACAATCTCCTGGTACGTCGCCGACGTCTCCAGCAGCTCTCCGTGCGTACCCTGCCCGACGATCCGGCCGTCGTCGAGCACCAGGATTTGCTCGGCGTCGAGGATGCTGGAGACCCGCTGGGCGATGATCACCAGGGTGGCACCGGCGGTGTGCTGCTTGAGGGCCTGCCGGAGCCGGGCGTCAGTGGCCGTGTCCAGCGAGGAGAACGAGTCGTCAAAAATGTAGAGCTCGGGCCGTTTCACCAGCGCCCGGGCGATCGCGATCCGCTGCCGCTGCCCGCCGGAGACGTTGGTTCCGCCCTGCGAGATCGGCGCATCCAGCCCGCCCTCCATCTCCCGGACAAAGTCCTCCGCCTGCGCAATCCCGAGCGCCCGCCAGAGTTCGTCCTCGCTCGCGTCGGGTTTGCCGTAGAGCAGGTTGCTGCGGACCGTTCCGGTGAACAGGTAGGGCCGCTGCGGGACCAGGCCGATGTGCCCCCAGAGCAGGTCCGGGTGCAGTTCGCGGACGTCGACGCCGTCGATCCGCACCGAGCCGGCCGTCACATCGAAAAGCCGCGGCATCAGGTTCACCAGGGTGGTCTTGCCGGAGCCGGTGCTGCCGATGATCGCCGTCGTCTGCCCCGCGCGGGCGGTGAGGCTGATCCCGCTCAGGACCGGGGCCTCGGCACCCGGGTAGGCGAAGCCGACGTCGCACATTTCCAGCTCGCCCCGGCCGGTGCGGCCGGAAAAGCCGACCGGGTGCTCCGGTGGCCGGACGCTGGACTCGGTGCCGAGGACCTCGCCGATCCGGTCCGCCGAGACCGAGGCGCGCGGGATCATGATCGCCATGAAGGTGGCCATCATGACGGACATCAGGATCTGCAGAAGGTAGCTGAGGAACGCGACCAGGGTGCCCACCTGCATGGAGCCGTCCTCGATCCGGAACGCGCCGAACCAGATCACCGCCACGCTGGAGACGTTCAGCACCAGCATCACCACCGGGAACGCAAGCGCCATCAGCCGGCCGGCGCGCAGGGCCGTGTCCGTGACGTCCTCGTTGGCCTTGCCGAAGCGGGCGGTCTCCAGCTCCTCCCGGACGAAGGCGCGCACCACGCGGATGCCGGTGAGCTGTTCGCGCAGCACCCGGTTGACCGTATCGATCCGCGTCTGCATCAGCCGGAACAGCGGGACCATCCGGCTGATGATCAGCGCGATCCCGATCAGCAGCACGGGCACGCTGACGGCGATCAGCCAGGACAGCTGCACGTCCTGCCGGATAGCCATGATCACCCCGCCGATGCTGAGCATGGGCGCCGCGACCATCATGGTGGCGGACATCAGCACCAGCTGCTGGACCTGCTGGACATCGTTGGTGGAACGGGTGATGAGGCTGGGGGCGCCGAAGCGGGTGACCTCCTGCTCGGAGAACTCCACCACCCGGCCGAAGATGGATCCGCGCAAGTCCCGCCCCATTCCCATCGCGGCCTTGGCACCGAAGTACACCGCGGCGATGGTGCAGGCGATCTGCAGCAGCGTGACCAGCAGCATCACGCCGCCGGTGGCCAGGATGTATTCCGTGTTGCCCTTCGCGACGCCCTCATCGATGATGTCCGCGTTCAGGGTGGGCAGGTACAGCGAGGCGATGGACTGCGCCAGCTGGAAGACGACGACGGCGAGCAGCAGCCGCCGCTGCGGCCGCAGGTATTCGACGAGCAGTTTCCAGAGCATCCGTACTCCCAGCCCGGTGCCACCCGAAGTGGTCCGAACGTCAGTTTACGTCCGCTGGTTGTCAGCGGTGCTGGGAATTTGCCTTGAGCTGGGAGGGTCCCCGAGGCCGGTGCCCCCCACCCCGCTCCCTGGTGAGGTGCCATAGAGGAAGCAGTAACCACGGGCCTGCACCCTGTCTCTGAGCAGGCAGGGTGCAGGCTGGAATCAGAACTTCAGCAGGACTTTTGACGACCCTGTGCCTCGGTCCGATGCGGTGCGAAAGGCCTCCGCGGCGTCATCAGCGTCGAACGTATGCGACAGCACCGGTTCCACATCCAGCCCGTCGGCGAGATAGTCCAAGGCGGTGCTTATCTCGTCCTCAAAACGGTAGGTTCCGCGGTAGTCGATCTCGCGTGATACCAAGGCCGCGAGTTCGACTGACACGGGACCGGCGGGCAGGTTCCCTACCTGAACCACGATGCCTCCCCGGCGGACAGCAGATAGCACGCCGCCCAGCACGCCAGGGATGCCGGAGGCCTCGAAAGCCACATCCGCCTCGGGAAGTGCCTCGTTCCGTGCGTTGACTACCGTATCGGCGCCCATGGCCCTGGCGACGGCGAGTGAAGATTCCGCCACGTCGCTAGCGTGGATGATTGCTGCCCCGGCGAGACGGGCGGCAGCAATTACCAAGGATCCAATGGGACCGGCGCCATTGACGAGGACCGTCTTACCTTCGAGGGTTCCTGCACGCCTCACGGCATGAATCGCAACAGCAAGCGGCTCGGCTACGGCCGCATGGCGGGTGCTGACACCCGGCGGTGCCACGCGAATCTGGTCGGCCGCCACGACCTTTTGGCTCGCGAACGCTCCTTCCGTGTGCGGGAAATGAGCAGCACTTCCGTAGTAGCTGACGTGCCCGCAGAGGTTACTCCGGCCGGCAAGGCATGCCGTGCATGCTCCGCACGTCGTCGCGGGGTGGATCGTCACGACCTCGCCCTCGCGAAGCCCCGAGACGTCGGCGCCGAGGGTCCGGATCCGGCCCGCCACTTCGTGGCCCAGGATCATCGGCTGCTTAACTTTGCTCAGGCCGGTGGCCCCATGCAGAACGTAGTGAATATCCGAGCCGCAGATGCCGCCATACTCAATATCAACGATCACAGCGTCCGGAGGGCAAAGCGGGTCGGGACGCTCCTCTACCCTCAGGTCGCCCTTCCCGTGTACGACGACGGCTTTCATACTGCGTCCTCCACCAGCGTGAGGTCCCGGTCATTGGTTTCAGGAGCGAAGAAGGTGGCTACGAAGGCAATCGCGGAATACAGCATCATCAGACCGGCGATCGGCCACCAGGAATTGCTGAAAGCGACCAGCAATGCTCCGGCCGCCAGCGGAGCCAGTCCGCCGGAGAGGACGCCCCCGATTTCCTTGGCCAAGGCCAGCTTGGTGTAACGGCTCCTCGATCCAAAAAGTTCGTTCACATAGGCCGATTGCACTGAGAACATTCCCAGCACGGAAATCGACAGTCCAATAATGATCGCGGTGCTGACCAGGAACGGGTCCTTGGACTGGATCATGAGCATTGCGGGAACGGCGAAGAGAAGTTGGAAGCCTGAAAGTGTGCGGTACATGGTGCGCCGTCCCACACGGTCCGACAGCCAGCCGAACAAGGGGACCGTCAGGAATCCGATAAAGGAACCGATGAGGATGGCGAGCGTTCCCACTCCTCTGTCCATCTTCAGCCCGGAGACCAAGTAGCCCACGAGGAAGGTTTGGATGATCGCAGAGTTGCCGCTCTCGCCGATGCGGAGGCACATGGCCAGGACGAAGGCCTTGCCCTTGCGACGCGTGGCCAGCTGAAGAGTCGTTTCAACATCTGCCACGTCCGGGCGGGATGCCTCGAAGACCGGGCTCTCCTTGAGGTTGCGGCGCATCCACAGGGCGTAGATCGTGATGCCGATACTCAGGATGAACGGAACGCGCCATCCCCAGGAGAACAGCGCTTCTTCGGGCAGCATCATAAGCAGAACCCAGAGGCCGGATGCGAGGAGTGTTCCCGAGTTCGTGCCCAGGCAGACAAAGGAGGCAACCAAGCCGCGGCGCCGCGGCGGAGCATATTCGGCAAGCATCACGGATGCGCCGGAAAGCTCTGCGCCGGCTCCAAAGCCCTGGGCCAGCCGCAGGACGACGAGCAGCAACGGCGCGGCTACGCCGATCTGCTCGTACGTCGGCAGGAAGCCGATGAACATGGTGGAGACACCCATCAGCATGATGGTCGTGACCAGGACTTTCTTACGACCCAGCCTGTCGCCCATACGCCCGAAGTACCACGCGCCCAGCGGCCTCGCGAGGAAACCGACGGCGTAGGTCAGGAAGGCGACCAGCATTCCGACCACCGCATCGAAGTTGGGAAAGAAAATGCGGTTGAAAATAATGGCCGCGGCCAACGAATAGAGCTGGAAATCCATGTACTCCATCGCAGTGCCCAGCCAGCCCGAGACTGCTGCTCGAACCAGATCACTGGTAGACCGCTTTGTGCGGTCGACCTGTACCGTTCCCGTCAAGGTTTCCCCTTTACTCCAAGGCCCGCCAATGGGCCCGCTCGTCATCTTCGTTGAATCGGCGTAAAGACGACGCGCCGTTCCGTCGGTGGAACCGTGCAGGCGTCTGTGACCGAAGACACTCTGCAGGCCAGGAGCCCGAGCTGTCAAACTTTGTATAGACAATGAGACAAAGTTACAAAAGCTGAGGGTCCTCGACCTTCGATTGCCGCGCCTCCGTGTGGGACCTTTCACCCGGCATAGGCTGCAAATTCATGCAATTTCTGAAGCCATTTTCTGAAAGTGTTGACAGGCAGTTGCAGCGCGTATTCAATGGGCGTACACAGCTAATAAAGCTGTGGCTCATTGAAGAGTTGGGGAGATCATGGCAACTACAGCCAAGGCGGTGGCCGAGCGCGCCGGCGTCTCACTGTCCACCGTCTCCCGGGCCTTGGCGGGAGCCGAATACGTGAACCAGCGGACGCGGGACAAGGTCATGGAGGCTGCTGCCTCTCTCGGGTACGCACCCAATTCCGGTGGCCGCAGCTTCAGTGGCGGGTCAACTATCAACATTGGCTTGGCCTTGCCCGATCTGTCGAATCCGTACTTGGTGGGAGTCGCAAAAGCCATCCTGGAGCGCTCCCGCAAGCACGACGTGTCGGTACTCATACTGGATACGGATGAGGATCAGCCCAACGAGTGTGCGATGATCACGCGCCTGGCCGCGCAGGTTGACGGCCTGATTCTCTGTTCACCGCGAATGACTGACGGAGAGCTCGACTCCATCGTGCGGAGTCAGCAAGTTGTCCTCGTCAACAGGGAGCATCCCGGCGCGGCATCCGTCAGCGGAGACCTAAAGGACGGCTACTACCAGGCCGTTGCCCAATTGGCAGCCTTGGGGCATTCCCGGATCGCCTATGCAAGTGGTTGGAGAACTTCCATCTCCGGGTCACAGCGCATGGACGGACTGCTGGCAGCCTCCGGTGATCTCGGAGTAGAAGTTGTTGATGTGGGGAATTTTTCTCCAGATCACGAGGGCGGGCACACCGCGGCGGACCGGGCGATCGCCACAGGTGCCACTGCAACTATTTGCTACAACGACATGATGGCCATCGGCATGATGTCTCGGCTGCAAAGCCGCGGTGTCGCGGTCCCAACTGACATGAGCGTCGTGGGCTGTGACGATGTCGCTTTTGCACAGATGTCCACGCCTTCGCTGACGTCCATCGCCGTTTCACATTTGTCACTCGGCAGAACAGCTGTCGATCTGCTTACTAACCGACTCCAAAATCCCGACGCTGTCCCTTCAGCCGTCAGCTTGCAGGCACGGCTCATCATCCGAGGTTCCATCTCGGCTCCGGGTCAGCCCCGCTAGGCCCGGCCGGCCCAAGCCCAGCAGCCAAGCCCCACCAACTTGCGGACGTCAGGCCGCACGTCGATCGGTCATGCCCAAATCACTCAAAAACGGAGGATACAGTGAAGTTTCCCAAAATAGCTTCTGTCGTCGGAATGACGGTGGCGGCAGCCATCGGCCTCACGGCTTGCGGTTCCGGCGGCGGTGCCGCTGCAGGCCCGGCCGAGTCTGACGGCGGCAACATCCGCGTGCTTCTGTCGCCCCATCAGTGGACCACTGTCATACAGAAGGACCTAGCTGACTTTGAGGCGGACAACAAAGTCAAGGTGGAGGTCACCATCTTGAACGAGGACCAGGTTTCCAACCAGGTCAAGGTGGAGTTCGGGTCGGGCAGCAGTGACACGGACGTCATCATGTACCGCCCGCTGCAGGACCACCGGCAGTTCGTCACCAATGGCTGGTTGATGGACCTTACGGACAAGGTGAAGGCGGACAAGGTCTTCGACTGGGAGGATTTCCAGCCGGCTACCCGTGCAGCCGTCACCGATGAGGAGGGCGTCATCAACGCCGTTCCTGTGGCCACGGCCCGCCAGATGCTCTTCTACCGAAAGGACCTCTTCAAGGCTGCCGGTCTCAGCGTCCCCACCACCTACGACGAACTGATGAACGCGGCCAAGGTGCTCACGAAGGACGAAACGTACGGCATCTGCAGCCGCGGGCAGCGCGCCCAGGCGGTGACGGCGCTGGCCTCCTACATGTACGGCCACGATGCCGACTGGACCAAGGACGGCGAGGTCTACGGTGCGGCTGCCATCGACAGCAAGGAGGCCGTCGAGGCCTACAAGTACTACGGCGACCTGCTCCGCAACTACGGCCCTCCAGGTGTGCTGAACATGTCCTGGGCTGAATGCAGCGCACTCTTCCAGCAGGGCAAAGCCGCCATGTACACCGAAGGTGACGACCGCTGGCCCGAATTCATTGATCCCGCCAAGACCAAGCTGACAGCAGCAGAAGTCGGCTTCGCACCCACCCCCGGTGGCCACCCGAGCAATGTGCCGGCGCAGGCACTGGCCATCAGCGCCAAGTCCAAGCACAGCGGCACGGCCTGGAAGTTCATCCAGTGGGCCACAGGCAAGGAAATGACCACCAAGGCCCAGGGCGAAGGCGTCATGGGTGCCCGCGCGTCGGGCTGGAAGTCAGCTGAAACGGCGAAGAAGTTCCCCCAGGAAGTCATCGACGCCGTTGAATTCGGCGCCAAGAACGGTGTGCCGTACGACCGTCCCCGCCTCATCAAGGTCGGCGAGGCTCGCGACGTCGTCGGCGGCCCCATGGTTGTAGCCATCCAGGGCGGCGACGTTGAAGCAGCAGCCAAGACGGCGGCCAAGGAATTTCAGGCCATGATCGACGTCGAAAAGTCCGAGGCACAAACCAAGTAACTGACGCAGGTGCGGGTGGTGGCCGGCCAGCCCGGCCGCCCGCACCCTGTTCCGCGCCGCCCGGAAGGAAATACAGTGCTCAACTGGATATCAAAGAACATGAAGTGGACGTTTACGGCGCCCGCGCTGGTGCTGACGGCACTGCTCCTCGTGTTCCCCCTGATCTATACGACATGGATGAGTCTCCACAAATGGAGTGGAAGCTCCGTCAAGGCACCCCTCTGGCTGGGCGCGGGAAACTACATCAACCTTTTCACCAACGATCCGCGCTTCGTGGACGCCGTCGGTAGAACTTTGCTGTTCACCGGCGTGACGGTCGCCGCCGAAGTCACGCTTGGCTTCGGCATCGCCCTCATTCTTCGCAAGAGCTTCCGCGGCGAACGCATCGTGCGCACCATCATTCTCTTGCCGCTCGTCGCTACACCCGTGGCGATCTCCATGGCCTGGCTGCTGCTGCTGGAGCCGACCATCGGGCTGGGCAATCAAGTGCTCGGCGCTTTTGGGATCCCCGAACAGGAATTCCTTGGTTCAGCTTCCGGAGCCCTGTGGCTGCTGATGATGATCGACGTCTGGCAATGGACCCCCATGATCGTGCTGATCGCACTGGCGGGGTTGACCTCGCTTCCGGATGATCCCTACCAAGCCGCAGTGGTGGATGGTGCATCGAGCTGGCAGCAGTTCAAGTATCTGACCCTTCCGCTGATGGTCCCGACACTGTTCGCAGGCTTGCTCCTGCGCCTCGTGGACTCCCTCAAAACGTTCGACATCATCTATGTGACCACCAAGGGCGGCCCCGGGAACGCCACGGAAACGCTTAACACCTACGGCTTCATGCAGGCCTTCGAGTACACAAACTTCGGACGCGCCTCAGCCGTCCTCATTATCTTCTTTGCCATCGTCCTGGCGGTCACACTGGTCGTCTCCAAAGTCCGTTCGAAAGTCGGTGACCTGTCTTGACGACCACACGGGATCAGATTCACCCGCCGCGAAGTGACGCGGCGCCCGCCGCGGTTGGTCCGCGGCCAGCAGCGGCCGTGCGCCCGCAGATCGGCTACAAGGCCCGGCGTGCCAGGGCCTCGCTCATCCGGACCGTACTCATCGTCGTGGTCTGCCTGGCCTGCGCTTTTCCACTTGCTTGGATGCTGATTTCGGCTTTCAAATCGAAACTGGACGTCGCAGACCCGGCCAAGGCTCTCCTTTTCAGCCCGACCTTGGAAAATTTCGGGAATGTCCTCAGCGGCGGCAGCTTTCTTCCTGCGTTCGGTAACTCGTTGGTCACAGCGGTCGGATCCACCGCGCTGGCACTCGTCATCGGGCTCCCCGCCGCGTACGCCATTGCCCGGTTCGGAATGAAGCGCGTCGGTGTGATCCTCCTGTTGGTGCGGATGCTGCCTGGCATCTGCTACCTCGTGCCCTGGTACATGATCTTCACCCAGGTAGGCCTGGTAGGCGGCTTCATCCCGCTGATCATCAGCCACCTCCTCATTGCCCTGCCCATGGTGGTCTGGATCATGATCGGCTTCTTTGAATCATCTTCGGTGGAGCTTGAGGAAGCAGCCCAAGTGGACGGCCTCACCCGCCTCGGCGCCTTTATTCACATCGTCATTCCCCTGGCGCGCGGTGGCATTGTCACTGCCGGCCTGCTGGCGTTCATCTTCTCCTGGAACCAGCTGCTCTTTTCCCTGATCCTGGGCGGGTCGCGGACGAAAACGCTTCCGGTGGCCCTGTTCGACTTCATTTCCTACGCCAGCATCGACTGGGGCGGACTGATGGCGGCGGCCACGCTGATGACGCTGCCCATCATCCTGATCTCGATATTCGTACAGAAACACGTGGTGGCCGGCCTGTCCGCGGGCGCCACCAAGGGCTAGCGCTGCACCCCGCCCTCCCCATTCACGCCAAACCCCTCCTGGAGTCCTCAATGACCACCCTCCTGCCCGACCTTGATTCGACAGCCGTCTCCGGTGAGCTCGACAACCTGGCCATCAACACCATTCGAATACTCGCTGTGGACCAGGTCGCCGCTGCCGGCTCCGGCCATTACGGCTTCCCCCTGGGTGCCAGCCCGATGGTCCATACCCTGTTCCACCGGCACATCGTGTCCGATCCGGCAAATCCGGAGTGGGTCAACCGCGACCGCTTTGTATTGTCTGCGGGCCACGGTTCCGCCATGCTTTACGGGGCGCTGCACCTGGCCGGCTTTGACCTTTCCATCGAGGATTTGCGCGGCTTCCGGCAGCTGGGTTCCAGGACCCCCGGGCATCCCGAGCGCGAAGTGACCGCCGGCGTGGACGCAACCACCGGTCCACTCGGCCAGGGTGTGGCCAACGCCGTGGGCATGGCCATGGCAGAAACGATGCTGGCCGCGCAATACAACCAGTCCGGCCGCGACCTCATCAACCACCGAACCTTTGCAGTCGTCTCCGACGGCGACCTCATGGAGGGGATTGCCACTGAGGCGATGGCCTTGGCCGGCCGCCTGCAGCTGGGCAAACTCGTCCTCCTGTACGACGACAATGATGTAGTGATCGATGGGCGGGCCGCCCAGGTCCACGACGCAGCGGCGGTCTGCCAGGCAGCTGCCGCCTACGGCTGGCACGTCACCGGACCGGTCGACGGCGAATCGCCGGAGGCCATCGACGCAGCCATCCGCGAAAGTCTGGCACGCACCGATGCGCCGAGCCTCATCCAGGTCAAGACCGTCATTGGTTTTGGGAGCAGGCTCGCGGACGATCCCTCGTCGCATTCCGGCGCGCCCTCGGCTGACGACATTGATACCATCCGGGAAAACCTGGGCTGGCCCGAGAGTGAGCCGTTCCATGTTCCTGACATCGTGAGGCAGCACTGGCAGGCGTTTGGAGACCGGGGCCGCGCCGCTTTTGAGGACTGGCAGGCAGCAGCCCGCACAGCGGCTGGCGTGGAAATCACCGGCGGCGGGGAACTTGTGATCGACGCGGAGAGCGCGATTCAGGCTCTGGCCGACGTTCCGGTGGCATCAACGCCGGAAGCCGTCCGGGCATCATCAGGTGCTGTGATGGACGTCGTCGCCCGGCATCTGCCCGTTTTGGTCGGCGGATCGGGCGATCTTGCTGCAGCGACCTTCACCGTGGTTCCGGGGAGTCCGGTTTACGGACCGGACAGTCACGATGGCCGCAACATCGCGTTCGGAGTCCGGGAGCACGCCATGGGGGCGATCAGTAACGGCATAGCCCTGCACGGCGGACTGATTCCTTTCGCCAGTACGTTCCTCGTGTTCGCCAGCTACGAGGCCAACGCCCTCCGGATGGCTGCCCTGCAGGGCCTACAGGTCATCCATGTGCTCACTCACGACAGCATCTCCGTGGGCGAAGATGGGCCCACCCACCAGCCCATCGAATCACTGCCCATGCTCCGTGCTACACCTAACACCCTCGTCCTTCGCCCCGCGGACCGGAAGGAGGCTGAACTGGCGTGGGAAATGGCGCTGCTGAATACCACCGGGCCAACTGCCCTCATCCTGTCCCGGATGCCCGTTCCCCAGCTTGACCACTCCGAGCAGCTTGGAGACGCCAGCCGAGGCGGATATGCCTTGCAACCCCGGCCGGATGCCAACATTGTCCTCGCCGCCACTGGAAGCGAAGTCTCGCTGTGCGTAGAAGCGGCCGCCTTGATCCGGGCCCAAGGGTACGAAGTGCAAGTAGTCTCCATTCCTTCCCTCGAGACGTACAGCGAACAGCCGGAAGACTACCGGTCCCGAATCCTGCCGCCCGGCACTCCACGGCTTATTGTGGAGGCGGCCCATCCCCAGTCCTGGGGCCGAATCGCGGGGGACTCGGGCGACATCATCGGCATAAGCACGTTTGGCGCCTCCGGAAAACCGGCCGAGCTGCTTGAGCACTTCGGGTTCACACCCGACGCCGTAGCCTCCCGGGGACTCGCGTTGCTGGCCCGTTTGGGCAGTACTGAAGGCGTGTAGGGACGAATCCCACGGACCGCACATGGGCGCCAGAGTAGGCAATGGTGGGTTGTTCGCCGGCGCGGATCCGCGTCCGCCGGCAATTAGCTTGACATGACACTTGCTTAGCGCTGAGCGCTGGCATTATCAAAAGGAGACACATACATGGCCAACTGGTCTATCCGTTAGGTTCCGCTGCGGACGGCAGCTGGGACGTGTCCATTGGCACTGCCGACTCCGCGCTCACCGTGGACGGCTGGGCACACACAGGGCTGAAGATGACCACACTGGCCGCCGGCGGCGCCGTCGACCTGCCCGCCGCCGGTGAGGAGCGCATCATAGTCCCGCTCAACCGATCCTTCACGGTGACGGTGGCGGGCCAGAAGTACCCTCTGGCGGGCAGGAACAGCGTTTTCAGCGGACCGAGTGGTGTGTTGTACACGGGAACAGACACCGCCGTGACTACCAGTTCTGTCGACGGGGGCCGGGTAGCGGTTGCTACCGCCCCCCGCGAAGTCCTCATTCCCCAGCCGGCTGATCACGGCGGCAGAGATCCCAGTGGAGCTCCGCGGCGCAGGCAACTGCTCACGCCAGGTCCACAACTTCGGCACCCCGGCAGCCCTCGAAGCCGACCGCTTCATCGTTTGCGAGGTCCTTACACCGGCGGGGAACTGGTCGTCCTATCCGCCGCACAAGCACGACGAGGAAAAGGACGGCGAAACCAGCCTCGAAGAGATCTACTACTTCGAAACCCGTATTGCCCCGGGGACGCCGGTAGGAACCGTCGGAGACGCGATCGGCTACCAGCGTGTCTACGCCTCAGATGAGCGCCCGATCGACGTGGCGGCCGAGGTGCGCAGCGGCGACGTCGTGCTGGTCCCCTACGGCTGGCACGGCCCCGGCCCCGTCCGCGACTGGCTGATCAGCGACGACCCGCACCACGGCTGGATCCGCCAGACCTGGGCAGGACAGGACGTAGACCCCGCCTCCCCTTCGGCGATTGACCTCGGCTGGCAGCGCGGCGACCAGCATGCGCGGCGAATTTGGGCTCGTCCTTGGTGGAGCGGGTGATGAGGCCCCTTCGCGACGCCCTCATCGATGATGTCCGCGTTCAGGGTGGGCAGGTAAAGCGAGGCGATGGACTGCGCCAGCTGGAAGACGACGACGGCGAGCAACAGCCGCCGCTGCGGCCGCAGGTATTCGACGAGCAGTTTCCAGAGCCTCCGTACTCCCAGCCACGTGTCCCGCACAGTGATTCGAACGCCAGTTTACGTCCGCGAGCTGTCAGCGTTTGATGGGAGTCTGCCGTGGAGCCGGAGCATCCCGAGCCCCGCCTCCACCTGCTCTTGCCAGTCCAGAAGGGTGGTGCTATAAACGCCCTATCGGCCCGTTCGAACCCGCCGAAACCATCCCCGTCAGGATCTACAAGGAGGCCGGTAGAGGTTACCGACACCAGTTCACGGCCTATAACGATCCGGGACGGGATGCAGCGTCGCTGAGGCTGCCTGGGGGCCGAAGCCCTCAGGGAACCCCGCCGCCTAAGGGCGAGCAGCATCAGCACCTTCAGCGGCCTCCGGCATCCCACCCACGCGGGGATTTCCGGCAGCGACAGCGGCCGGGAGTTCCATCACCGACGCTGCAACGGGGATCAGCAGCTGGCATCCGGAGCCATTCATCCGGCTGTTGACGGGATTCCGGTGGACCACGCCACCATCATTGCCTACGCCGCCGGCTACATCGCGGTAATTTTTGGCGCTTTTCTCTTATACCTGCCGATTCTTATCGGCTTTGGCCTGCTCCTGCTCCTGGTCGGTACGGTCAAGCTTGTCATCCTCCTCCTCAAGGTCGTGACGGTCGGGTTGTACCGGTCTCTGGTCAGGCTGTTCAGAACCTCAACTGGTGGCCTGCACCGCGGACCGGGCGGCGAGGGGCTGGTTCCGCGCTGAGCGAGGCCCGGGCGGTCGAAGCTGCGCGAGGAGATTTCCGAAACCAAGCCTCTGTGACAGGCCTCCCAGCTCCGGTGAATTTGAGTTGGTGACCCGCACGTAGCTAGGACATGCCCATTGCGGGACATACGGTTCAGGAAGCCCCTCCCCGTTGATCGGAAGATCCTGAACGCTATGACCACTGCCGGGCCGCGGCAGCCGCCGCCGCGGAGTGCCGGCCGTGCCGTTCTGGTGCGCGCTGGCCACCGCCCTTGTCTTCGTCGCCGCCGTCACGGCCGCCGTCGTCCGCACCGGTCCGGTCCCCTGGACGGACTTCCTGGCCTCCGTGGAGAGCCCGTTCTCGCCGCCCCGGCCCCCGCAGCCCCGGGTGCGCGCCGGGGCAGTGCGGCCGTGCCGATGTGTGGTCGGATGCTGCACGTTCGCGGCGCCTTTAGGTATGTGGAATCGCCCCGGCCGAAGCAGGGTCCGGGGCGGCTGCAGCGTGTTCAGCCGGTGGCGGTTGTCAGTGATGCGCGGCGCGGTTGATCGCCACGGTCTCGTCCAGGGACGGTGCTTCCGTGAGTGAGCCGAGGTGCTCCATCAGTCGATCGCGGGTGATAGGCGCCTTGTCCTTCTCCGCCGCGGCGAGAGCCTGGCCGAGCTGCCGAGTTCGAACGCCAATTGATCTCCGAGCGCACAGTTCGATACACCTTGAATGAAGCATTTGAGCGCCGGAACGCAACACGCAACTGCTTTCCCGGGTGCCACGATCGGCAAGATCGCCCGCAAGATCAGGGCTGCATTGGGAGCAGCTTTATCGGATTGCAGCCCATGGAGCGGCTCGGTGGCGTCGTCCTCGGCCATCGCCCTGCCAGCGCTGTGAGCAAGGCGGTCAGGGCCGGCTATGGCCGGAGATGAGCTTTCATTCCGCTTGAAGAGTTGGCCACGCCGTGAAGGTCTAGGCTGGCGCGGCTTGCCGGTTCCTGCCTTGGTAGAGGCGGCGGTAGCTTGAGGGTGTGGTGTTGAGTTTGCGGGTGAAGTGGAGCCGGAAATTTGCTGTCGTTCCCAGACCGGTCCTGGAGGCAACCGCCTGCACCGTCAGGTCAGTGGTTTCCAGGAGCCGGCATGCTTCGGCTATGCGTTGATCGTTCAGCCACCTCAAAGGTGTCATTCCTGCTTCGGCCGTAAATTTCCGAGTGAAGCTCCTGGGTGCCCAGCCGGCGTGGGCGGCCATCTCGATCACTGTGAGCGGTTCAGCCAGGTTCTGCCTGGCCCAGGCGCAGGTGTCGGCGAAGAGGGCCAAGGGTGCGGCGACCGCACGTTCCATGAACTGGACTTGGCCCCCTTCCCGGTGCGGGGCCGCTACCATCCGTCGTGCAATGCTGTTAGCTGCCTCGGTTCCATAGTCCTTGCGGACCAGGTGCAGACATAGGTCTATGCCTGCCGCGACCCCGGCGCTGGTGCTGACGCGGCCTTGGTCTATGTACAGGACGTCTGCGTCGACGGCGACGCCCGGGTACAGGGTTTGAAGGCGTTCGGCGTTTCTCCAATGGGTGGTTGCCCGCTTGCCGTCCAAGAGACCTGCAGCAGCGAGAGCGAAGGCGCCTGTGCACACCGACACCACGCGGGCTCCGTTGGCCGCTGCCTGACGCAGAGCCTCGCAGACCTCGGCGGGCGGATCGTTGAGCGGTGCGTAGCCGGGCACCACGACAGTATCCGCGGACAGAAGGGCGTCCAGGCCATCGAGGGCGTGGATGGAATACCCGGAGGTCGTCGGCACCAGGCCAGGCTGGGCTGCGCAGACCCGGAAGGAGTACCGTCCCCGTTCATCCTCGTGGCCGAAAACCTGCGCTGGAATGGCAAGGTCGAAAGCGACCACATCCGGTAGTGCCAGCGCGACGACTCGGTGCATAGGGCCACTGTACTCACTAAGGCACCAGGTATGCAGAATCCTTTCCATACAGGGCATTTTTGCCGTGCACTTCCGCTGCCCGTGAATGACAGCATGGGCGCATGACACTCTTTCCGGCGGGGCAGGACATGACGGCTACCACTCCCACGAGCCCCACATCCAAGGGCCCGGCCCGTCCGCCCGGCCCTGATCCCTCGCAAAAGGGACACCTCGGTTGGCTGGTGGCCGGCTCGTTGGTTACCGGGGTCCTCGCTGCAATTCTGCTGGCCGGCGCCCCGATCGTTCCTGCAACTGAAAGCGGCGTGACCGGTGCCATCCTGTTGGGGCTTGCGCTGGGATGGGCCCTGGTGGCTGTGTTGTCGGTGAGGTTCACGGATCAACCACAGAGGTGGGCCCTGGCTCCAGCGCTTTTCATGGGCCTGGGCGGTTTCCTTCTGGTGGCGTTCGGCTCCCCAATGCAGGAGGCGCTCACCTGGGTGTGGCCCGCCGCCTTGCTGGTGTTAGTGGTTTGGATGGTCGTCAGGGCTCATCGCCAGCTTCATAGCCGGAGCGGGCGCGTGCTGCTCTACCCAGTGATCGCGATGCTGGTTCTGTCGTCATTGGGCGCCGGTTTCGAAACCCTCCGCGGAGCGGCGGACGCAGCGGCCTCCCCAGTGCAGGGCCAGTTGATCGACGTCGGCGGACACCGCCTGTACCTGAACTGCACCGGATCAGGCAGTCCAACCGTCGTGCTCGAACCGGGCGCGGGCCTGATGTCGTCTGACCTCGGATGGATAGCGCCGGCCGTGGCCCCTGACACGCGGGTTTGCGTCTACGACCGGGCAGGTCATGGGTGGAGCGATCCGGCGAACACCGTGCAGGACGGCGCGCAGATCGCGACCGACCTCCACACCCTGCTGCAGCGCGGAAACGTTCCGGGACCTTATGTGCTGGCGGGACATTCGTTCGGCGGCCTCTACGCACTCGCTTTCGCTGCCAGCTATCCCGAAGACCTAGCCGGCTTGGTTTTGGTGGACTCGACCGCCCCGGCAGCGCACCCGGAATCAGCACAGCTCACTGACACGGACTCCGATGACACGGCGAGCCGTGTTTCCGCACTGGTCGCAGGTGCATCTCGACTAGGTGTCGGCCGGCTGCTCGGTGTGACACCCGGCGACCTCCGGAGCACGATAGACGAGTACATCCAAGCGGGCTCCTCGTCGCAGCAAGCCGCCGCTCTAAGGAGCTCCAGCGACAAGCCACTGGTCGTCCTGACGGCAGGCAGTGGGAGCCAGCCCGGCTGGGACGATTCGCAGGAAGCCCTTGCCGCACTCTCGACCAACAGCCTGCACCGCGTCATCGACGGGGCGACGCATGCGTCATTAATCACCAATCAAGAGGACGCGGCCGCGACCGCTCGGGGGATCCTCGACGTCGTCTCCGCCGTGCGGGCCGCAAGCCCGCTCATCCCGTAGGACGGAGGAGCCCGTGACTCCCTCGTCGAGGGAAAGCGACACCTTGTGACGACAAACTCCAACCCACAGGGGGCCTCGCATGCGCCCTACGGATTACACAAGGAGGACCGAGATGTGCAAGGCCAAACGACTGCATGGCCGGCAATGAACGAATCCGGCATACGCCAACAATTGGACCGTACCCACTATGTTCTAGAATTCGAAGACAGCTTCGACGAACCTAAGCTGGACGCCACGAAATGGATACCGAGTTATCTTCCGCAGTGGAGTAGTACCGAACGCGCAGGAGCCAGGTATCACCTCGATTCCGGAATGCTGGCCTTGGTGATTGAGGAGGACCAACCTCCATGGTCCCCCGAACACGATGGTGGTTTGCGCGTTTCCAACTTTCAGACGGGGGTCTTTTCGGGGCCGCTGGGGAGCTATAGGCCAGCACAAGTTCACGTCCGGTCTCAGGGTCTCCGAGGTCCAGACTGAACAGCGTCTCTACACCCCTCACTACGGACTCGTAGAGGCCCGCATTGCTGCCATTGCTGACCCCGCTTGTATGGTGGCTCTGTGGATGATCGGCTTTGAAGACGTGCCAGAACGCTCGGCAGAAATATGCGTCTTTGAGATATTCGGCTCGGATGTCAGCTCTGACACTGCGATAAGCGGAATGGGGATACATCCGTTCGCCGACCCCTTTCTGCGCGACGAGTTCCTGAGAATCCGGCTGGATGCGGATGTAACCGAGTTTCACACCTATAGTGCGGACTGGACTCCGGAAGGTGTCAGCTTTTACTTCGACGACCAGTTCGTCGCCAGGGTCGAACAGTCCCCAAATTACCCGATGCAGCTCATGCTCAATGTCTACGAGTTCGAAGGGAAATCCACCTTCCCGTACCCCAAAGAGTTCTTTGTCGACTGGGTTCGCGGTTACCGACGGCCAGACTCAGACGAGGCCCACTGGATATGAGCGGTCATCTACACCTGGGGCCAGGACGCCGTCGAGAGCGAGGAGCGGCTGGCCCTTGTCCACGAACTGACCTGCATCCGGCAGGGGCATTATTCGGTAAGTGAGAGCGCAGGAACGGCCCCGGGCCGCCTCTTGTGCCGCTCGTCCGAGGCCCCTAACGTGAAGGCGTTCCCGGTTCCGGAAATCCACTCACGAAAGGCTGCCCCATGGAAGACACCACCAGCTTCCTGCCCGCAACGGCGATTGTCACCGGTTCGGATTCCGGCATAGGCCGCGCCACGGCGGTGGCGCTGGCCAAGTCCGGTCTGGACGTCGGAGTGACCTGGCATTCCGATCAGCAGGGCGCGGAAGACACAGCGGACGAGGTCCGCGGAGTGGGTCGTCAGGCCGTGGTGCGGCGCCTGGACACCACCGATGTCCGCGGAGCCGCGGCCACCATCGACGCGCTCGCGGACGAACTGGGTGGAGTGGACGTCTTCGTGAACAACGCCGGCACCGGCGACGGCGTGAACTTCCTGGATCTCGACCTTGAGACCTGGATGCGGACCCTCGATACCAACCTCAACGGCGCCTTCATCTGCCTGCAGGCCGCGGCCCGGCGCATGGTCAAGCAGGGCCGGGGCGGACGGATCATTGCCGTCACCAGCGTCCATGAGTTCCAGCCGCGGGTCGGTTCCGCGGCCTATGACGCGTCCAAGCACGGCCTGGGCGGGCTGATCAAAACCATGGCCCTGGAGCTCGCGGAGTACGGCATTACCGCCAACAACGTGGCCCCCGGCGAGATCGCCACCCCCATGACCGGGCAGACGGACCAGGATCCGACGCGGACCGATCGGCCGGGCGTCCCCCTGGGAAGGCCGGGAGACGCCCGGGAGGTCGCCGCCGTCATCGAGTTCCTTGCCTCTCCCGCCTCCAGCTATGTCACAGGTGCTTCGTGGGCCGTAGACGGCGGAATGTTGCAGATGGGCCCGCAGGCCGGTTCGCACATCACCGGACACGATTGGCGGAAGGGTTAGGTCGCCCAACCGCGGTATTCGCCCTCCCCCGACGTGCCTTTCCCGGCCGAAGCAATCCTCCGAAAAGCTTTCCGCGAGGGGTGGCGCCCGCACCGAACTAGGAGCAAGATAAGGAAACCGGTTCCAAACGCTCAATGCGGACACCGGAAAGCCGTGTACGGACGCAGACTGTGTCCGCTCCACGCCCCTAATCCGGGCGTATCGAGGCTGCTGGGGCTTCGGAATACCTCCCAGCTCACGTGCAGGAGACGCCGCAGTTATTGGAATAGGCCTGATATCCCGGAACTAGTGCCCGGAGCGCGGGAGTGCGCTCCACTGGGCAGTTCCGGTCCCGGGCTTTTCCAGGGAGTCACCGTGATCCGCATACTGATTGCCGAAGACGAAGAGCGTATCTCCCGGTTCATCGAAAAGGGATTGCGAGCGGCCGGCTATGCCCCGACGGTCGTCGCGGATGGCGTTAAAGCCGTGGACTACGCGTCCAGCGGCGACTTCGATCTCCTGCTCCTCGACGTCGGGCTCCCCCGTCTGGACGGCTTCACGGTCCTGGCTACGCTGCGCCAGGCGCACGTGGCGATCCCGGTCATTTTCCTGACAGCCCGGACCTCGGCCGCGGACACCGTGGCGGCGCTGGAAGGCGGCGCGGACGACTACATGGTCAAGCCGTTCCGCTTCGAGGAACTCGTGGCCCGGATCCGGGCCCGGCTTCGCCCAGGGGAGAACGGCGATCCGCCGGCGGGCAACGTCCTCCGCTACGGCGCACTGGAACTGAACCTGCACAGCCGCACGGTGAGCATCGGGGACAAAACCGTGGAACTCTCAGCCCGCGAATTCGCGCTGGTCGAGATGTTCCTGCTCCACCCGGGGCAGGTCCTGAGCCGGCAACAGCTCCTCAGCCGGGTGTGGGGCTACGACTTTGACGGCACATCCAACGTCGTGGATGTGTATGTGCGCCAACTGCGGATGAAGCTTGGCGCAGACCACATCGTCACCACCCGCGGCGCCGGATACCGCCTGGGCTAGGAAGGATATGCCGTGACCGCCACCCTTAGCCGACTGCGTGAAAGCGCCAGGGCCGCGCGGGCCACACCGCCTGCTCCTCCCCCCGGCGGCAACCTGGACAAGCAGGGGTGGAGCGCCAGGGCACACTCGGTGCGCTTCCGCGTGGTGGCGGCCATGCTGCTCATGATGCTCGCAGGCCTGGTGGTTGCGGGACTCATCAGTTTCGCTGTCCAGTTCCAGGATTCCGACGCCCGGGTGGACCAGGCCCTCCTGGACAAGGCCCACGCCGTGGTTAAACTGGTGCCGAGCAAGGACCGGTCGGAGCGGGAAGCCCTCGAGCGCGGGCTCCACGAGGCTGCCGAGGACATCGAACCGCGCAGCAACGAGGTGATGGCCGGCATCACCGACGGCAAGGTCAAGTGGACGGTCGACGGCAGCTCCGAAGAGAACCTCCTCAACGAGGACAGGCACCCCGCAGCCGTGGCCCTGACCGGTGCTCCCGACGCCGCGTTCGGTGACTTCGCCGCCCAAGGGCGGCCCTTCCGGGCCGTCGTCGTGCCGGTGAAGGGGGCGCCCGGCCCGGTGACCTATCTGTTGGTCGGGCGGGACACCGGGGACCTTCAGGAACAGCTCGTGTCCTCAATCCACACCTACGTCCTGGTGGCCGCCGGTACACTGCTCGCCGCCGCCATCCTCGGGGGCACGGTGGCCGGCAGGCTGCTATACCCCTTGCGCCGTCTCCGCGAAGCCACCCAGGTAGTCAGCCCGGAGGACATGACCAAGCGGGTGGAGGTCCGTAACGGCGCGGACGACGTCACGCTGCTCATGAAAACCTTTAACACCATGCTGGAAAGACTCGACGAGGGCGCGCAGGAGCAACAGAAGTTCCTCGACGACGCCGGCCATGAGCTGCGGACTCCGCTGACGATTCTGCGCGGACACCTCGAACTCGTGTCCGTGGACGACCCCGCCGACGTGACGGCCACGCGGGACATGCTCCTCGAAGAGGTGGACCGGATGCAGCGGCTCGTGGACGACCTGCTCCTGCTGGCCAACGCCGGGCGTCCCGATTTCCTCAGGAAGCAGCCGGTCCGGTTCCCCGAATTCCTGCATCAGGTGATGGAGAAGGTCCACGTCCTCGCGGACCGCCATTGGCAGCTGGACGAGACGGCCGATTCGGTGCTGGATGCCGACCCGCAGCGGCTCACCCAGGCCCTCGTCCAACTGGCGGCCAACGCGGTCAAATACACCGGGCCGTCCTCCACGATCGCCCTCGGCAGCCGGGTAGAGCGCTCGACGGCGCCGGACGGCTCGCCGCTGCCGGGTTCGGACACCCTGCTGCTGTGGGTGCGGGACACCGGAACCGGGATCGCTGCGGAGGACCAGCGGCGGATCTTCGAGCGGTTCGGCCGGGCCCACCCCGGCCGCGGACAGGAGGGATCCGGGCTGGGCCTGGCAATCGTCTCCGCCATCGCCGAAACGCACGGCGGGACCGCCGGCGTCGAATCCGAATACGGCGAAGGGTCCCGCTTTATGATCCGGATCCCGCTGCAGTCAGTCGGCGCACGGCTCTGAACTGTCCCGCCCGTTTGATGAAAAATCATTAATCTTCCCCTCATCGATTCCTCACGCTGCGGCCGCAGGCTGTAGCTAAGAAGAATCGGGGAGGATGACCGTGCAGCCACTGCGGATAGTGCTTTACTCACATGATTCCGTGGGCTTAGGCCATGTGCGACGCAACCTGGTGCTGGCCCACGCGCTCGCCAACCAGCTCCCGGGGCTGACCGGCCGCCCCGTCACCGGCATCCTCATCACCGGCACCTCGCATGCCCCCGGGTTCCCGGCCCCGGAGGGCTGGGACTGGGTGCTGCTGCCCGGCGTCGGGAAAAGTCCCGAGGGCTACCTGCCCCGGAACCTCAGCCTGCCCATGGCCGAGCTCGTGTCCCTGCGCTCACGGCTATTGCACGGGGTGCTGGCCGGCTTCCGCCCCGACCTGGTGATTGTGGACCGTCATGCCACCGGAGTGCACCGGGAACTGGAAAGCGCCCTCCGGCACGCCCGCGCCGACAGCCCCGTGCGCGTCGTGCTGGGCCTGCGCGAAGTCCTCGACGCCCCGGAGCCCGCCTTCAGCGAATGGGCCCGCTTCGGCGGAGCCCGGGTGGTCAAGTCGCTCTTCGACGCGATCTGGGTCTACGGCGACCCTGCCATCCACGACCCGGTGGCGTCCGGCGAGATCCCGTTCTCGCTGCGCAAGCTCATCCGGTACACCGGGTATCTGGCCGCCGGGCGTCCTTCGGTCTCCGGCACCAGCCGGATGGACGGCCCCTACGTGATGACCACGGTGGGCGGCGGCTCTGACGGCCACGCCCTGGCGCGGCTCGCCGTCGCGGCGCCGGTTCCCGCCGGGCTGGGCCACCTGGTTGTGGCTGGCCCCCAGATGCCCGCCGAGGCGTTCCAGGACCTCATCCGCCACGCCCGCCCCGGGGTCAAGGTGGTCCCGGCCCTGGACGACGTCGTCTTCCATCTCCGTCACGCGGCCGCTGTAGTCGCAATGGGCGGGTACAATACGGTCTGCGAGATCATGAGCACCAGTGTCCCCGCCCTCATTGTCCCCCGCACCGAGTCGCGGGCCGAGCAGCGCATCCGGGCCAGCTCCCTCGCCGAGGCCGGCTATCTGGAACAGCACGAGATCGGCACGCTGACGCCGGAGATTCTGGCTGGCTGGCTGGCCTCGCGGCTCGGCACAACGGTGGACCGGCGGCGGGCGGTCCTGGACGGGCTGATCCGCGTTCCGCAGTTGGCCGCCGGGCTGCTGCAGACCGCCGTCGCCGCCGGCGTCGCGGCGGACGAAGCGGAGACCAACGTCGTCGAGGTGCCCGCAGCGGCGAAGGGAAGTGCCGCCCGTGTTGCCGTCTGAGCCGGGGACGGCCTACGTCCTCAAGATGTATCCGCGCTTCTCCGAGACGTTCATCGTTTCGGAGATCCTGGCCCGCGAAGCCGCCGGAGACCGGATCGAGATCTTCTCCCTCCGTCCGACCACAGATTCCCGGTTCCATTCGGAACTCGCCCGGGTCCAGGCGCCGGTCACCTACATTGACCGGCCCATCAAAACTGTGGCCCTGTGGGAGTGCCTCCAAACGGCCGTCGCAGCCGGACTCGCGCCCGCCCTGGGCCGGAACCTTGGCGACCTCGCCGCCGCCGCCGCGGACGACGCCGTCCAGGCCATCAACCTGGCCACGGTCCTGCAGGGCCGGAACATCCGGCATATGCACGTCCACTTCGCCTCCGGTGCCACCACGGTGGCGCGGCTGGCATCTGCCATCGCCGGCATCCCGTTTTCCTTCACCGCGCACGCGGTGGACATCTTCCATGAGTCTGTCCGCGACGACGACCTCCAGCTGAAGCTCGAACAGGCCCACCATGCCGTGACCATCAGCCGCTTTAACCTGCGCTACCTGCGCCGCCGCTTCCCCGCCTCCACGTCCCGGCTGCATCTGGTGCGAAACGGGCTGGAGCTGGAGCGATTCCCGTACCGGGATCCGCGCCCGCCCGGAACCACGCTGCGCATCGCCGCCGTGGGGCGCCTGGTGGAGAAGAAGGGGTTCCAGCATTTGCTGCCGGCCGCCGCCGAGCTCCTGGAACGCGGCGTCAAGCTGGAGCTGCGCATCGCCGGAACGGGCATGCTGGCCGAGGAGCTGGAGGCGGGCATCGGGCAGCTCCGGCTCCAGGACAACGTCCATCTGCTCGGGCCGCAGACCCAGGATCAGATCCACGAACTGCTCGACTCCGCCGATGTCTTCGTTGCCCCCTGCGTCGTCGGCGCCGACGGCAACGCGGACGGCATGCCCACCGTGCTGCTGGAAGCCATGGCCACGGGAGTCCCCTGCGTCAGCACGTCGGTCACCGGGATTCCGGAAGCAATCCGCAACGGCTCCACCGGGATCCTCGTCCGGCCCGCAAATCCCCATGCGCTGGTCGGGGCCGTCCGTACCCTCGCTTCGCCCGGCACCGACCGGGTGGCCCTGGCCCGCAATGCCCGCGCCCTGGTCGAGGAGGACTACGACGTCCACCGCCAGGCCGAACTCCTCAGGTCCCTCTCCCGCCCGGAGAGGCAAGTCGCATGACACGCGTGGCCTATCTTTGCGCAGACCCGGGAGTGCCGGTTTTCGGCACCAAGGGCTCCTCGGTCCACGTCCAGGAGATTGTCCGGGCGTGGCGCGGCACCGGCGCCGACGTCACGGTCTACTGCGCCCGCCGCGGCACGGACCGGCCCGCCGATCTTGCCGATCTCGACGTCGTGGAGGTCCCTCCGAACTCGGCCCCGGCCGGTGCCGCCCGCGAGCAGGCCATCGAGAACGCCGCGCTGGCCCTGGTGGATGAAGTGCTCCACCGCGGCTGTGGCCTGGTTTACGAACGCTATTCGCTGTTCAGTCCGGCCCTGTCCGTGCTTGCGCCCGTGCTGGATATCCCGTCGGTGCTGGAAGTCAACGCCCCACTGATCGAGGAGCAGCAGCGGTACCGCCAGCTGGTGGACGTCAAGAAAGCCGAAACCGTGCTGCGGCGCAACGCCGGAACCGCCGACGTCGTCGCCTGCGTCTCAGAACCCGTGGTCCGCTGGGTGCGGGAGCGGCTGCCGGCCGCGCGGACGGTATTGGTGCCGAACGGCGTCAACGTCCACCGGATCACCGCCCGGCAGCCAGGCCGGCGCAACCCGGACCACCTCACCGTGGCCTTTGTCGGCACGCTGAAGCCGTGGCACGGGGTGCCCGGCCTGCTGCACGGGGGTCGCCCTGGCCAATGCGCTGACACCGGACCCCGCATGCCGCTGGCGGGTCCTGGTGATCGGGGACGGCCCCGGCCGCGAGGACCTCGAACGGCTTGCCGCAACACTCGGCGTGGAGGCCGAATTCACCGGCGCGGTGCCGCCCGACGCCGTGTCCGGGCTCCTGGACCGCGCCGACGCCGCCGCCGCACCCTACCCGGCCGGCGTCGTGGGCCAGGACGATTACTTCTCTCCGCTCAAGGTCTACGAATACATGGCGGCCGCGCTGCCCATCATCGCGAGCGCCGTGGGCCAGATCCCGTCCATCCTGGAGCCTGGGCGCACCGGGATCCTGGTGCCGCCCGGGGAGCCGGCAGCGGTGGCCGAGGCCCTCACCCGGCTCGCAGCGGATCCCGCCCTACGCGAACGGCTTGGCTCGTCCGCCCGCGCGGACGCCGCGCAGCGTTTTAGCTGGGACGGCGTGCTCGCGCGCATCACCCGTTCGCTGCCTCCTGTCCGGAGGGTCGTCGCCTAATGAGCACAGCGGCCAAGCATTCACCATCGCGGAGCTGGCGGACCTTCTGGCGAAGGCCCGCCGCCAAAGCACCAGCGGTACCATCACCGCTGCGGCGGACCTTGCGCTGCGTCCGTCCGCATCTGCGCGGGCACAGGCTGCTCATCACGTGGGGTTTTGTCGCCATGGCCGCGGAAGTCCTCTTCCGGCTTCTTGAGCCGTGGCCTTTGAAGATCGTCATCGACGCCGTCTCGCACTCGCTCGGCGCGACCCTGCGCCGGTCCCCCTTCAGTGCGGAGGCCAGCACAGAGCTGCTCCTCCTCTGCGCCGGCGCCGTGGTGGCCATCAGTGTGGCCCGGGCCGTCGCCGGCTACTTCTCGGCCATTTCGTTCGCCCTCGTGGGCACCCGGGTCTCGTCCGAGTTGCGCGCCCGGACCTTCCGGCATCTGCAGAGCCTATCGATGCGGCACCACAGCCACGCCTCCACAGGCGACTCGGTCCAGCGGCTCGTGGGGGACGTGTCGAGGCTGCAGGAAGTGGCTGTTACGGCCGGGCTCCCCCTCATCGGCAACATCGTGTCGCTGTTCGCCATGATGGCCATCATGGTCTGGCTCGATCCCTTGATCGCCCTCGTCACCTCCCTTGCGATCGGCATCTTCTTCCTGCTGTCCCGCAGGGCCTCCGGCTCGATCACATCCGCGGCCCGCAAGTCCCGCAAAGGCGAGAGCGCGCTGGCGACCACCGCGGCCGAGACCCTGGGGGCCATCCGGGAAGTCCAGGCGTACGGACTCGAAGACACCATCAGCTCCAGCTTCAGCCGCAGCAACCAGGCGGCACTCGGCTCCGGCGTCGCGGCGCTCCGGCTGTCCGCCGGCCTGCAACGGAAAACCGACGTGCTGACGGGAATCGCCACGGCGGTGGTCCTGGCCGCGGGAGGCTGGCGGGTGATGCAGCAGGCCATGACGCCCGGGGATCTCATCGTCTTCCTGTTCTACCTGAAGACCGGAATGCGGCCGCTCAAGGATGTGGCCAGGTACACCAGCCGCGTAGCCCGTGCCACCGCCTCCGGCGAGCGCGTGGCGGACCTGCTCGAGGCCCAGACCGACCTGCCCGAGGCCCCGCACGCAATCGCCCTGAACTGCCCGCATCCGGACATTGTGTTCGACGGCGTCCGGGCCGGCCACCTCGACGGAGCCACGGTGCTGAAGGGGATCGACCTGACCATACCGACGGGTCAACACTGCGCCCTGCTGGGGCCGTCCGGCGCCGGGAAGTCAACGCTGGCAAGCATGATCCTTCGGATGGTGGACCCATCGGAGGGGAGCGTCAGCCTGGGAGGCGAGGACCTGCGGGATGTGACGATCGCTTCGGTCCGTTCCCATGTCTCAATCCTGCTCCAGGATTCCGTGCTGTTCGGCACCACGGTCCGGGAGAACATCAGGTTCGGCCGCCTCGACGCCACCGACGAGGAGATCGAGGCGGTGGCGGCCCTGGCCGAGGCCGACAGTTTCATCCGCGCCCTGCCTGAAGGCTACGATACGGTCCTCGGCGAGTCCGCCAACGATCTATCCGGGGGTCAGCGACAGCGGCTGGCCGTCGCCCGCGCCATGCTCCGGAAGGCACCCGTAGTGATTCTGGACGAGGCCACCGCCGGCCTGGACCCGGCCTCCCGCGATTCAGTCCTCAGCGCCCTCGATCAACTCACCGAGGGCCGGACCTCCATCACGATCACCCACGACATCAACTCGGCCCAGTCGTGCGACCGGGTGATCTGGCTCGAAGACGGCGAAATCGTCGAAGACGGCCCGCCGCAGTCGCTGCTGGCCGCTCCCGACTCCCGCTTCGCCGGGTGGGTCCGGCGGCAGCAGACCAAGCAGCCGGATGAACTCTTCGAGGTGCCAACATGAGCACCGCGCTGCAAGGGCAGGGTCAGGAAGGGCAAGGTCAGGCAGGGCAAGGTCAGGCAGGGCAACGACTGGACGCGCAGCGGCGGGAAGCGGACCGCGCCCTGGCCGCCCGGGACTCCCGGATCCCGGCACTGAACTGGGTACTCGACGACGAGCTGCTCTCGGAACTGCTCGGCGAAAGCGTCCGAATCACCAGGACTCGCTACAAGCCCGGAACGTCGGTTCTCGTCGCCTTCCGCCGCGGCACCGGCGACGGGGCCGAGACGTTCGGCTGGGCCTCAACCACAACCGCCGAGCACGTCGGGAAACTGCAGCGGAGGGCGGCAAGCTCGCAGGGACACGGCGTCGGAATCCGGTTGATCCAGCCCGACCAGCTCGACCCGGGCGCCGTCGTCGCGGTCGGCCGCATCGAGGAGGACTGGCCGTTGCGCGCGAACCTGCGCTGGCTCCGGGACCACGGCCTCGGACGGCTCGGAGCGCTCGGAGCTCCCGGAGCGGCACCGGAGCACTTTCTGGCCTCCCCCGCCAGCGTGCTGCGATACAACCCGGAGCGCAGGCTCGTGGTCAGGGTTCCCTCCGGTACCCGTTCCGTCGTCGTCAGAACCGCCGCGCAACCGGACGAAGAGGCCGCGGGACTCCGGCTGCGGCAGCGGCTGGCGAGCCACGGCGTCCCGGTCCTTCCCGAACTCGCCGACGCCGAATGCGCCCGGCACGGCATCAGCGCCTCCCCCGGCTGGGGCGATGGGGACCTCAGCGGCTGGAACAACGATGCGGCCGCCTTCCGGGCAGGCGAAGCGCTGGCGATGCTCCATCGCATCCAGCCAGGACCCGACGCCGATCCTGCGGAGGAAGTAGGAAGCCTGGTCCGCCAGCTCGCCGCCACACGGTCGATGATCGCCCAGTTGCTCCCGGGGCTCGAGGCGCCGCTAAGCGCACTCGCCAACCGGCTCCTGGCAAAAACGTGCACCACCGGCCCTCGCGGGCTGCAAAGCGTGCTGGTCCATGGGGACTTCTCGGCGGACCAGATCTTGGTCGATGGTGCGGCCGTCCGCATCATCGATTTTGACCGCGTCAGGACCGCCGACCCGGCGATGGACCTCGGGTCCTTCGCCGCCGTACAGGAAATTGCCGGTCCTGCCGAGACAGGCGCTTTGGCAGGAGCCCAGGCAGGGGGACGCAAGACGGCCCAGCTGATCGACGGCTACCGCCAGGCCGGCGGCCGCGTATCGCAGACCGGAGTGGATACCTGGGCTGCGTTCCGGCTGTTCCTGAACAGCGTGGACCCGTTCAGAAACCGGGCCAGCGACTGGCCGGCCGACACCAACTGGCACATCCGCCGAGCCTTGGAGTTGATCGCATGAACTGGCACCCGCCACTTTCCACCTACACCGATGAGGCTGGCACAGTCTGGCGCGTCCACCGGGCGTGGCACGACAAGAAACCCGGAGAGTATGTGCTGGAGGTCGTGACCCCGGGACAGCCCGGCGTCCGGGGAGCCCATCTCAGTTCCGGACGTTTCAGGCTTCTACCCGAAGACGACCCGGAACTGCCGGCCCTCCGGGCGGAAAGGGAGCACGGGGAAATCATCGCCTACCGGCCCTACATGCGGGCAATCATCCGGGCGGATGGCCGGTACATCAAGATCTTCCGGCCCGGCAGCGCCGTCGTCCCCGCGGAACGCTGCACCCAGATGGACGACCTGCTGGACGCGGGTGCCTTCACGGCGCCCGAGGTTCTGCAGAGCTCCCCGGACACCCTCGTCTTCAAGGCCCTCTCCGGACCGACGCTGGGTGAAGTCGGCGAGGACCACGTCACCGTCGGCGAAGCAGCATTTGCCGGCATGTGGGCGGAATGGTCCGACGCCTGGCTCGCCCAACTGGCCGCCGCGTCCGACGCCACCAGGCGGAAAGTCCTCGGCACCCTACCGGTCCATTCATCAGAGGCGGAAGCCGCTGACGTGGCCCGGTGGCTGAAACGATGGCTGCGCCACACGGAAGACGTACCGGCCCTGGCGTCCCAGCGCGAAGCCCTGCGCGCCACGGCAGAGCACATTACGACAAATCTGCTCGGCACAGAGCCGGACCCGCTGGGATGGGCCCACGGGGACCTCCACGACCGGCAGATCATCGCCCGCAACGCACGGTCACCGTTCGGGTTGCTGGACTTCGACGACGCAGCCCAGTCCGAGGCCGCACGTGATCTGGCCAACCTGGACGTCCACTTGGAACTCCGCGTGCGGCGGAACAGCCTGACGCCGGCGCGCTACGTCAAGGCCCACACGGCGGTACTCGCCGTCGCCGAGCAACTACAGGTCAGCCCCCGCCGGCTAGAGGCCTATTCGGACGCCAGCTGGCTCCGACTGGCGTGTTCTTCGCTCCCCTCGCGCTCAAACCTGGCAACCGCCGTTCTCGACGAACGAGCACAGCGCCAGTCCTTCGGATCCCCGGTTCTGACCGGCAGCCGGCCTGTCGGGTCGCGGAGCTGATCCATGGGCTGGCACCCGCCCGTCCCCGCCGCCATTCTGGATGTGGAAGACACCCGTTGGCAGGTCATCAGGTCCTGGCCCGGCCAGACCGCGGAGGACTACGTCCTGGAGCTTCTGGCTCCGGACCGGCCAGGCGTCCGGGCAGCCCACCTCCGGTCGGGGCAGCTGGAGCTGCTGCCGGCGGGCCGTGACCGGCGCCTTCCCGGGCTAAAGCACGTGGCGAAGCATGGTGAAGTGGTGGTGCACCGGGCTCACCACCGCGCGGTGGTCCGGGCCGGGGACCAGTATGCCAAGCTCTTCCGTCTCCGCCAGGCCGCCGGCGCAGCCAGCAGGCACGCCTGGATGAACGAACTTCTGGGCCCCGAGGACTTCCGCACTCCGGACATAGTCTCCTACACGCCGGGTTGCCTCACCCTCACCAGCCTGCCCGGGCGTTCCCTGTTCGATCTGGGAAGGGATGCTGCGGTCAGTGAGGCCGTGTTCGAGAAGGCCTGGCAAAAGTGGGCCGAGGGCTGGGTCCGGCAGCAGTCCCTGGCCCGGGCTCTCCCGCAGCGTCTCACCCTCGAGGCGCTCCCGCCCCGGAGCGCCGCCGTCGAACTGGCGAATCTGCGGCGCATCGTGAACTTGTGGCTCCTGCACGCCCACGACGTTCCTGGGGCCGAAGCGCAGCGTTCCGGCGTCCGCGCGGCCGCTACGCAGGTCGCCCAAGAGCTGCTGGGGAGCGAAGCTGATCCCTTGGTGTGGTCTCACGGGGACCTTCACGACAAGCAGATCTTCGTTGATAGCGCCGATGATTCGCTGGGGCTGCTGGATTTCGACGAGTCCGGGCGGGCCGAGGCCGCCGCAGACCTGGCAAACCTGGCCATGCACCTTCAGCTGCGCCTGCGGCAACAGCGCCTGAGCGACCAGCGGTACCAGACCGCCAGCCGGCAGGTCATCGCGGCGGCCGAGGAACTGCGAGTGAGCCCGGCGCGCTTCGATGCCTACGCCGGCGCCAGCCGCCTGCGGCTGGGCTGCCTCTATTCCTTCCGGCCCCAGTGGGCTGCCCAGGCCGAGGACTTCCTATATCCACCGGCCGTCCCTGAAGGGGCCTTATCTTCCGCCGGCAGCTCCCCGGGCAAGATCTGACCCGCGCTGCTCGGCTTCCTCGCCAAGTAACCTCCGCCGGACTGCTTTGGTGACACAGTCCGGGGGCACTTTGACACGAAACGCCGGGCCGACGTCGACCATTTCGACGCCGGGTCGCGTCAAAGCCGCCCCGGACCGCGCCCTGTGGACGCATGCGGCGGCCGAGGTCAACGACGCGCTGCTCGGCTTCCCAAGTAACCTCCGCCAGGCTGCCTTGGTGACACGGTCCGGGGACACTTTGACACGAAACGCCGGGCCGACGTCGACCATTTCGACGCCGGGCCGCGTCAAAGCCGCCCCGGACCGCGCCCCCGCCGCCGGAATACAGCAATTGCCCCCGGTGTTGTGCACGAAAGCCCCGCAACCCATCCCCCGAAGGAATCCCCATGAGCCAGAATGTCACCGTAAAGCTTCAGCCCGGCACACCCGCACCGGACTTCACCCTGCCGGACGCGGGTGGCCGGTCAGTGTCCCTCGCCGATTACCGCGGCAAGAACGTCATCGTGTACTTCTACCCGCAGGCCGCAACGCCGGGTTGCACCACCGAGGCCTGCGATTTCCGCGACAGCCTCTCTTCCTTGCAGGGCTCCGGCTATGAGGTACTCGGAATCTCCCCTGACGCCCCCGCAGCCCTCGCCGGGTTCACCGGCGACTTCGCCCTCACCTTCCCGCTCCTGGCCGACGAGGACCATGCCGTGGCCCTCGCCTACGGCGCCTGGGGCGAGAAGCTGGTCGACGGCGAGGTCACCGAGGGCATCGTCCGATCCACTGTCGTCCTCGACCCCGAGGGCAAGGTGAAGTTGACGCAGTACCAGGTGAAGGCCCAGGGCCATGTCGCGGCGCTCAGGCAGGAACTCGGCGTCTAGCCTGAGACAGGCATGGCATGCCCCTGACAGGGACTGAAAAATGCGCGATCAGTGCTCGAATGCGCGGATTTTCGCTGCCAAGGGCTCACCCGGGGCCGGCATGGCTCGGTAGGCTCGGTCCAACAGCGCCGGAAAACCGGCCGGACGTAAGGCGGCTAGCTCGTGGCAAACGGAACCAAAGAGGACCCCTGGGTGCTGAAGACAGCCCCGGGAACGTCGGAGTACTCGATGTACCGCGACGAGGCGTCAGATCCTCCCGCGCTGGTCTGCCAGGTCGGCTCCACGACGCTGAAATACCGGCTTCGGGCCCTGGAGGATCTCCACCTGTGGCTGATGGAAAAGGTGGACTGGGTGCCGCTGGGCGCCGCCGACGAGAACAAGCCCGCCGCCGACGGGAGCGTCGAGGCCTGGGGTCGCGACCCGCAGAACCCCGTGGGCGGTTGGTACGGCCTGCGGAAGGGCTACCGCGGCCGCTTCGGCATGTACCTGCCGCCACTCTTGGAGGCGCTGGGACTCGTGGAACTCACGCACGACAAACGAAACAACAGCGTCCGGGCCATCATCGCGGACGCATCCGGGCCCGGCACCCCCGCCTGAGGACGCCGGACGCCGCGCGCTTGCGCCGGGCGCCGCCGGGCCTGCTCCGGGCACCGGTCCGACTACGCCCGCGTCCCCGTCACAACCGTTGCTGTGGACCGCAGCCGGATGGCGCCGTCGTGCTGATAGCGGCCGAGCATCTGGAACACGTCCGCACGGATCAGCTCCTGCGATGCTTTGTCGGCCTTCGCCAGCTGCATGGAGACGGTGGCGGCGATATCCGTCATGAATTCCCAGTAGTCCCCGGGGGTCTGGTGCACCAGCTCGGTGCTGACCCTCCGCTCCGTGACGTCGATCAGGCCCGCATCCTTGAACCGGCGCGCCATCGAACCCGGCGCGGCGCAGCGGAACAGCCCGGGTGTGTTGACCGGCGGCAGCGGCAGCTCGGTGTGCCGGGCGATCGTTCCAAGGATGAGGCTGGCCCAAGGATTCTCCGCGGCGCGGCCCCAGACCGAGGCGCTGATCCGTGCCCCGGGTTTGGCTGTCCGCACTATCTCTCGAACGACGGCTGAAATCTGCGGGAAGAACATGAATCCGAACTGGCAGGTCACGGCGTCGAAGCTACCATCGGCGAACGGCAGGGCTGCCGCGTCGCAGACGACGAAACTCACATTCTTCAGGCCGTCGGCCATCGCCTTCTCCTGCGCCACCCGCAGCATGCCTGGCGAAATGTCGGTCAGGACCACCCACCCGCCAGGCACCAGCGCGGCGGCGGTCAGCCCGGGCACCCCCGAACCGGCCGCGACATCGAGCACCGCAGCGTCTGGCCGCAGCTGCGTTTCCTGCAGCAGGGCGTCCCCGAACGGCGCCTGCCAGCTGAGCAGTTCCGCGTCCCTGGTCCTCCACCCGGCCGAGAACTCATTCCAGATGATGCGCTGCTGGTCCCGGATCGCGGCGGCGGAGGCTGACATGGCAATTCCTAAGCTTGTCCCTACCTGCGGTCCCCCCCATCCCATAGTGTGCGCCCGCCACGGGGACTGATCAATGAGTTCGCCCGACGGCACGAAGCAAAGAGTCAGGGCAGTAGGCTTAATGCCATGTCTTCCCCAGAAACTCCGGCGCCCGAGCGGCGCGAAGTCACCGTCCGGCGGGCGCCAAAGTACGTGCCGTTCCTGATCCTGGGCGGGCTGCTGGGTCTCGCCGTGGCGGCCGTCCTCGTCTACCGGTTCCCTGGGAATGAGAGCTACGATGCCGGCACTGTTTTCGGCTTCTTCCTGGTCCCCTGCGCCGCCGGCGGCGCTATCCTCGGAGCCGTCGTCGCCCTGCTGCTGGACCGCCTCAGCCTCCGTCGTGCGCAGCGCGCCGTCGTCGAGGCCGTCCCGGACAGCGTCCCCGACGCCGGCCCGGAGAACGACGGCCGGCTCGACGGCGGCGCGGGCAGCCAGCCCCGGCCCTGAGGCCAGCAGAGGTCACAAAGCGGGGACCGGAAAAGTCTTAGCGCACAACGTGAGATAATCGACCAGTGGCACGCGGCGATGGAAAACTTTCTCATGACCTTCTCCCCGGCGAAAAGGGCCCCCAGGACGCTTGCGGCGTCTTCGGGGTCTGGGCTCCCGGCGAAGAGGTTGCAAAACTCACCTATTACGGGCTGTATGCACTGCAGCACCGCGGTCAGGAGTCCGCTGGCATAGCAACCAGCGACGGCAAGCGGATCAACGTCTATAAGGACATGGGCCTCGTGTCCCAGGTCTTCGACGAGACCACGCTGAACACCCTGACCGGGCACCTGGCCGTCGGCCACTGCCGCTATTCCACCACCGGCGCCAGCCACTGGGCCAACGCCCAGCCCACCCTGGGCGCGACGGCGACGGGCACCGTGGCCCTGGCCCACAACGGCAACCTGACCAACACCGCCGAACTCAAGGCCATGATCGAGGACCGCAACGGCGGCCAGCTCAGCGGCGAAATGAAGCAGGGCAACACTTCGGACACGGCCCTGGTCACGGCACTGCTGGAGGGCGAGGACGGCAAGTCCCTCGAACAGACCGCGATGGAGCTGCTGCCTAAGATCAAGGGCGGCTTCTGCTTTGTCTTCATGGACGAAGGCACCCTCTACGCCGCCCGCGACACCTACGGGATCCGCCCGCTGGTCCTGGGCCGGCTGGAACGCGGCTGGGTGGTAGCCTCCGAGCAGTCCGCCCTCGCCACCGTCGGCGCCAGCTTCATCCGTGAAATCGAACCCGGCGAATTCATCGCCATCGACGAGGACGGCGTCCGCTCCCAGCGCTTTGCGGAAGCCACGCCGGCGGGCTGCGTTTTCGAGTACGTCTACCTCGCCCGTCCGGACGCCGCCATCGCGGGCCGCTCGGTGTACGAGTCCCGCGTGGAGATGGGCCGCCAACTGGCCCGGGAGAACACCCAGGAAGCGGACATCGTCATCCCGGTCCCGGAATCCGGCACGCCCGCGGCCGTGGGTTACGCCGAGGAATCCGGCATCCCGTTCGCGCACGGCTTCGTCAAGAACTCCTATGTGGGCCGCACGTTCATCCAGCCCTCGCAGACCCTGCGCCAGCTCGGCATCCGGCTCAAACTCAACGCCCTCGAATCCGTGATCCGCGGCAAGCGCGTGGTGGTGGTGGACGATTCGATCGTCCGCGGCAACACCCAGCGTGCCATCGTACGGATGCTCCGGGAAGCCGGCGCCGCGAGCGTCCACATCAAGATTTCCTCCCCGCCCGTCAAGTGGCCCTGCTTCTACGGCATCGACTTCGCCTCCCGCGCGGAACTGATCGCCAACGGCGCCACCATCGACGAGATCACCCAGGCCATCGGCGCCGATTCGCTCGCCTACATCTCCGAAGACGGCATGATCAACGCCACCCGGCAGCCGCGCGAACGGCTCTGCACCGCCTGCTTCACCGGCAAGTACCCCATCGAGCTGCCGGGTGCCGACAAGCTGGGCAAGAACCTGCTGGAACGCACCGACCTCGGCGGCGTCCCCGCCGCAGTCGCTGCCCCTCTGGGCACGCCCGTTGCCGCCGATGCCGCCATCGCCATCTCGCCCCAGGACGATCCGGCCGAGAAGGCCGGCGCCACCGGTTGCGATCCGGGGCCCGACGCCGAGTTCGAAGAACTGCTCACCGATGCCGACCGCGTCCCCACCGCTGATCGTTCCATTGCTGCTGAAAAGAAAGAGCCCGTATGACTTCCGCCTCGCCGGCCGCCGACATGAACGCCGCCCAGAACTCCGCCGGCATCACCTATGCCTCCGCCGGTGTCGACGTCGAAGCGGGCGACCGCGCCGTCGAACTCATGAAGGACGCCGTCAAGGCGACGCACAACGCCTCGGTGATCGGCGGCGTCGGCGGCTTCGCTGGCCTCTACGACGTCTCGAAGCTGCTCACCTACAAGCGCCCGCTGCTGGCCACCTCCACCGACGGCGTCGGCACCAAGGTGGCCATTGCGCAGGCCATGGACATCCACGACACCATCGGCTTCGACCTGGTGGGCATGGTGGTGGACGACATCGTGGTGGTGGGCGCCGAGCCGCTCTACATGACCGACTACATCGCCTGCGGCAAGGTGGTCCCGGAACGCATCGCGGACATTGTCCGCGGCATTGCGGCCGCCTGCTCGGTCGCCGGAACCGCCCTGGTGGGCGGCGAAACCGCCGAGCACCCGGGCCTGCTGGGCGAGCATGAGTACGACGTCGCCGGTGCCGCCACCGGTGTTGTCGAGGCCGCCGACCTGCTGGGCCCGGACCGCGTCCGCGCCGGCGACGTGGTGATCGGCATGGCCTCCTCCGGCCTGCACTCCAACGGCTACTCTCTGGTCCGCCGCGTCATCAACCACGCCGGCTGGGCCCTGGACCGCCAGGTCTCCGAACTCGGCCGCACCCTGGGCGAGGAACTCCTGGAGCCGACCCGGGTCTACGCCGCCGACTGCCTGGACCTTGCCCGCACCTTCCCGGTGAACTCGGCCCACGGTGTGCACGGCTTCAGCCACGTCACAGGCGGCGGCCTCGCGGCCAACCTTGCCCGCGTCCTTCCCCAGGGCCTGGTCGCCACCGTTGACCGCGCCACGTGGGAACTGCCGGCCATCTTCAAGCTGGTCGCCGAACTCGGCAACGTCCCGCTGGCCGACCTGGAACGCACGCTGAACCTGGGCGTCGGCATGGTGGCGATCGTGTCCCCCGGGATCGCCGACGCCGCGGTGAACCGCCTCAACGACCGCGGCCTGCCGGCCTGGATCATGGGCACGGTTGAAGAGAACTCCGACGCGATCCTCAAGACCGGACCGGACTACGTGCAGGGCGCCAAGGGCGTGGACGGCGGCGCCGTCCGCCTGGTCAACGCCTACGCCTAGACCTCATCGAGTGCTCCGCAACCGCCGTTTCAAAACGGCGGGTGCGGAGCACTTCTGAGTTAAACCCCGGGTCAGGCCTCGAGCAGGCTGAACACGCCGCCCTGCGGATCCTTCAGGGTGGCAATGCTGCCGCCTTCCTCCACCTCGTCCGGTTCGATCAGCACGACACCGCCCGCGGCCACGGCGGCCGCCACCGCGTCCGCGACGCTGGCGACCCCGAAGTACACCTGCCAGCCGGGCGTAAGGGTGCCCTCGGCGTCCGACGGGACCGTCGCGATGCCGGCCACCTCGGAGCCGTCCACCATCAATGTGGCGTAGGTCCCGCCGTCGTCCTGCGGGTATTCGGTGACCTCATGGCCGAACAACTGCTGGAAGAATCCGACGGCGGCCTGCGGCTCCGGGGTGAGCAGTTCAGCCCAGGCCAGGGCGCCGGGCTCCTCGGTCCGGGCCGTGCCGAAGTGCGTCCCGGCCTGCCAGGCGCCGGTGGTGCCGCCGCCGGGCGGGGCAAAGAAGACCATCACGCCCGTGTCGCCCACGGCTTCCGGACCGAATTCGAGCGTGCCGTTGGAGTGGACCAGGTTGTCGGCAAGTTCGCGCGCATCGTCGGCGGCGAAGTATACGTTCCATTGACCGGGGGCTCCAGCGGCTTTCTGCTGGGGGTTCTGCGGGGCGATGACGGTCACCAGCGCGTCGCCGAGGAATGCCTGGGCGTAGCTGCGCCCGTCCGACGTCGGCTGGTCCTCAAAGCGCCAGCCGAAGACGTCCGCGTAGAAGGACTTCGCAGCCTCCACGTCCTCGGTCTGCAGGTCCGTCCAGCAGACCTCGCCTTCAGCGAACCCTGTGCGCTTGGTCATGGTGTGCCTTCCGCCTTCTGTGATGCCGAGCTCCGGCGGAATCAACCTAATCCAGTCCCGGGCACATGGACAACACGTCCCGGCTCCGCCGTTTCGATGGAAGCCTGCCGGATAGGCGTTCGTAGCGGCCCGGCCCGGGCAGAAAAAAGACCCGCAGGCCACGCCCTAGGAGGGCGTGGCCTGCGGGCCTGAAAATAAGTGGCCGGCAACCCGATACCGACGGGATGCCGGAAAGAAGTGTCGACTAACCTATCCGACGGGAATCTACCTCGTCGTCGTCCTCTTCCACATCGTCCGCGTACTTATCCACATAAGCCGAATAATCCGGCTCAATTGGCTCACTCGAGAAATGACTCGGTGCACGACCCTCAGAGCTCTTGAGCTCACGCTGAAGCGCAGAGTAGTCAGTGTTCGGGGAATAGTACTTAATATCCCGAGCCTGCTTGGTAGCTTTTGCCTTTTGACGGCCGCGCCCCATGGCGTGACCCCCTTTTGTACTCGGACCGGAGGTGGTCACCATTGGCGTTAGTGAGGCCCCGGAATGTTTGGTCAATTTGTCGTACACCTAGATTACATGCTTTCGGGCCCAACTGCTCGCCACCACCGCTGCTGTGGACGGTTCGGCGCCGGCGACAGCCCTGCCAGTGAGCGGAGGCACGCCGCCCGGCCCTCTTCTTAGATAGAGTTTCGGAGTGGACTTCCCGAAACCAGCCACAACGCCGGGCGTCCCGCCACGGCAAAAACGCAGGAAAGTGGTGAATTCTCAGTGACCGAAGAGAACGCAAGGCACGGCGACGCCGGAACGCCTGAGGTTCCCCCTGCCGGTAATCCCGGCGGGCGGTCAACGCCCGCAGCCCCGCCCCCGCCGCCCGTTTCCAGCCCTGCCGATGGCCCGGCCACCTCCCCTGCTCCCTCCCCTGCTCCGGCCGGTTCCGGGACAGCGCCCGGGGCCATCCCGCCCAAGCCGTCGACGCCGCCCACCTCGGCGACGCGGATAGTCGCGCCGGCGGCAGCGCCGAAGGTCGTCCGGGCGGCAGCGCCGAAGGTCGTCCGGGCAGCAGCGCCGAAGGTCGGGAAAACCGGCCCCTCGGGCGCCCCGCAGGCCGTGCCGCCGCTGGAGGACGCCGAAGCCCCTGCGCCCGCGGCAGGTCCCGAGATGGCCAAGACGACGGCCGGGAGCAGCGCTGCCGCGGGCGCCCCGGTCGCCGCGATGGCGATGGCGGCGATGGCCGCTGCAGCCAAGCTGGTTTCGGCGAACACCGTCCGGCTGGGCCGCTGGGTCCGGCGCCAGAGCCTTCCGCGGATCGGCGCGGCGGCGGTCGTGCTCGTCGTCGTCGGACTCCTGGTCTGGTTGCTTGCCTCGACCCTGGGCGGCACTAAGCCGTCCGAGGCGGCAAGCTCACCCACGCCCTCTGCGGCGCCGTCCGCTCCGGCCAGCCGCGGGCCGCTTCCGCTCGAAAGCGTGAGCCCGCTGGACTTCCGGCTCGGCGACTGTTTCAAGGACTTCGATCCCGACGCGCCGCAGTCCACGGTGGTGGCCTGCGACACCGGGCATTCCGCCCAGCTCGTCGCAATCGAGCAGTACGCCGCCCCGGACGCCTACCCCGGCAGGAACGAGCTGAAACAGCGGGCCCGCGACGCCTGCAAGGCCGCTCCCCTGGCGGACAAGTCCGGCGGCTACGACCTGAGCTACAGGCTCGCCTACCCGAGTTCCTCCAGCTGGGAAAAGGGCGACCGCCGCGTGGACTGCTATGTCGTCGTGAACACCGGCAACGTGATCAACGAAACCCTGCTGCCATAATTCCCCCGGCCGGCGAAGTGGAACACGCCGGAGGCCGCCCGGACGACAATCCCGGGCGGCCTTTTTCTTTGTTCGCGCAGCTCCTACTGCTCCCGCGGGCGGTTGCCGCAGCTCGGCCTTACCCCTTGCGGCGCACCGACAGCCCGCCCCCGGTGGCGGCACCGCCGTCGGGCCAGTCCGGGGCTTCCGCACCGCCCATGGTGAGCTCCATCAGATCCGGGGCGGTGTCCACTACCACGGTGTCCCCGTCCATGATTCCGCCGGCGAGGATGGCCTTGGCCAGCCGGTCGCCGATCTCGCGCTGGACCAGGCGGCGCAGCGGACGGGCCCCGTAGGCCGGGTCGAACCCGGTCACGGCCAGCCAGGCGCGGGCACCTTCCGTGACCTCGAGGTTAAGCCGGCGGCCCTTGAGGCGTTCGGCCAGTTCCTTGACCTGCAGCTCCACGATCCGGGAGAGTTCTTCGACGGTCAACGGATCGAACAGCACCACCTCGTCCAGCCGGTTCAGGAACTCCGGCTTGAACGAGGCATGCACGGTGGCCATCACGGCCTCCCGCTTGGCGGCGGCGTCCAGGCCGGGGTCCACCAGGAACTGGCTGCCCAGGTTTGAGGTCAGCACCAGGATCACATTGCGGAAGTCGACGGTGCGGCCCTGGCCGTCGGTCAGCCGGCCGTCGTCGAGCACCTGCAGCAGGATGTCGAAGACCTCCGGGTGGGCCTTCTCGACCTCATCCAGCAGCAGCACCGAGTACGGCCGGCGGCGGACCGCCTCGGTGAGCTGGCCGCCCTCCTCATAGCCGACGTAGCCGGGAGGCGCACCGACGAGCCGGGCCACGGAGTGCTTCTCCGAGTATTCGGACATGTCGATCCGCACCATGGCGCGTTCGTCGTCGAACAGGAAGTCCGCGAGGGCCTTGGCCAGTTCGGTCTTGCCGACGCCGGTGGGGCCCAGGAACAGGAAGGACCCCGTGGGGCGGTTGGGATCGCTGATGCCGGCGCGGGCGCGGCGCACGGCGTCGGACACGGCGGCTACGGCCTTCTGCTGGCCGATCAGCCGTTCCCCCAGGACGCTCTCCATCTCCAGCAGTTTCTGGCTTTCGCCCTGCAGCATGCGCCCGGCAGGGATGCCGGTCCAGGCGGAGATCACTTCGGCAATGTCGTCCGCCGTGACCTCGTCGGCCACCATGAGCTCCTGTTTGGCGCCGCCGCCAGCCACCCGGGCGGACTCGGCCTCGGCGGCGGCGTTCAGTTCCCGCTCGAGGGCGGGGAGTTCTCCGTAGAGGATGCGGGAGGCGGCCTCGAGGTCACCCTCGCGCTGGTACTTCTCCGCGGCCGACCGCAGCTCATCGATCCGGGCTTTGAGGTCCCCGACATGGTTCAGCCCGGCCTTCTCGGCCTCCCAGCGGGCGTTGAGCGCGGCAAGCTCTTCCTTTTTGTCCGCCATGTCCTTGCGCAGGGCAGCGAGGCGTTCCATCGACGCGGCATCCGATTCGCCGGCCAGGGCCAGTTCCTCCATCGTGAGCCGGTCCACGGCCCGGCGCAGCTGGTCGATTTCCTCGGGGGCCGAATCGATCTCCATCCGGAGCCGCGATGCGGCCTCATCGACGAGGTCGATCGCCTTGTCCGGGAGCTGCCGGCCCGTGATGTAGCGGTTGGACAGCGCAGCCGCCGCGACCAGGGCGGAATCGGCGATGGCGACCTTGTGGTGCGCCTCGTAACGTTCCTTGAGCCCGCGCAGGATGCCGATGGTGTCCTCCACGCTCGGCTCCCCGACGTAGACCTGCTGGAAGCGGCGCTCCAGGGCCGGGTCCTTTTCAATGTGCTCGCGGTATTCGTCCAGGGTGGTGGCACCGATCAGGCGGAGTTCGCCGCGGGCCAGCATCGGCTTGAGCATGTTGCCGGCATCCATCGAGCTGTCCCCGGTGGCGCCCGCCCCCACCACGGTGTGGATCTCGTCGATGAAGGTGACGATCTGGCCCTCGGAGTTCTTGATCTCCTCCAGCACCGCCTTGAGACGCTCCTCGAACTCGCCTCGGTACTTGGCCCCGGCCACCATTGAGGCGAGGTCCAGGGCGATCAGGGTCTTCCCGCGCAGGCTCTCCGGCACGTCACCGGCCACCATCCGCTGGGCAAGGCCCTCGACGACGGCGGTCTTGCCGACGCCAGGCTCGCCGATGATCACCGGGTTGTTCTTGGTGCGCCGGCTGAGGACCTGGATGATGCGGCGGATCTCCGCGTCGCGGCCGATCACCGGGTCCAGTTTGCCCGAGCGGGCGATCGCCGTGAGGTCGGTGCCGAACTTCTCCAGCGCCTGGAAGGTGTTTTCCGGATCCGCGTTGTCCACCTTGCGGTCGCCGCGGACCCCGGGCAGGGCGGCGATCAGCGCCTCGTGGGAGGCGCCGGCGTCGCGCAGCAGCTTGCCGACGGCGTCGCTCCCGGCAGCGAGCCCGAGCAGCAGGTGCTCGGTGGAGACGAAGGTATCGCCGAGCCGCTCGGCCTCGTTCTGGGCGTTCTTGATGGCCTGCATGGCGGTCCGGGACAGCTGGGCCTGCTGCACGGAACTGCCGGACGTGGAGGGGAGTGCCTTGATGGCACTGCTCGCCTGGACACTGACCGCATCCGGGTCCGTCCCCGTGGCCCGGAGGAGCGAGACAGCGACACCTTCCCGCTGGTCCATGAGCGCCTTGAGCAGGTGGGCAGGCTCGAGCTGCGGGTTCCCTGCCGTCGAGGCATTCATCGCGGCGGCCGAAAGAGCCTCCTGGCTCTTGGTGGTGAATTTGGCGTCCAAAGAGAGCTCCTTCCGGAATGGTGCTGGTGTCAAACTTGAGTCTACCCGACTCAACTCTGACACGGACACCCTTGGCTCCATGTTTGCCCACGGCGAAACCGCTGTCTAGACCTTGGCGGTGCGGCAGGGGGCGGCGGCCGGGCGGCCGGGGCGGCGGCGCCGGGGAGTGCTTGGCTCCGCTGGACATGTCCTGCCGGACCGGGCCGCGGGAGCGGACATGCCCCCCGCAAGCTCGGACCGTTGGACATAATCCCAATATGCCCATCCTCGGGATCAGCGAGTGGGCATGTCCCCAAACATTTGCCCGGAGGAATGGACATGTCCCGATGGGCTCGGCCGCAGGAATGGACATGTCCCCGCGCGGCGCCGACGCTACTCGGCGGACGGCCGCTGTCGTTGCCGTTTGGTCGCCGCCCGCTGTTCCTTTGCGGCGAGGCGTCGACGGTTCGAGCCCCGAGTGGGTTTGGTCGCGCGGCGGGGAGCAGCTTCCGGAGCAAGACCCTCTGCCACGACGTCGGCGAGCTTGGCCAGGGCGGTCTCGCGATTGCGCAGCTGAGAGCGCTGCTCGGAGGCGGTCACAGTGATCACGCCGGCGATGAGACGTCGTCCGAGTCGCCCGATGAGCATCTGCCGTTGGTCCTCCGAAAGCGCCGCCGAGTCTGCGACGTTCCACGAGAGTTCGACCCGGCTATCCGTGGTGTTGACGTGTTGACCGCCTGGCCCGGACGAACGCGAGAACCGCCAGCCGAGTTCCGACGTGGGAATCGTGAGCGCGGGCGACACCTCCAGATCCATGCATCTAGCGTTGCACGATATGGTCGCGATCAAAGCCCCTGGTCGCGATCAAAGCCCCGCACGCGGTCTCACGTAGCCGCAATTCCGGTGCCCGTTCGCTGTCAGGGCAGAATGGGAAGCATGACCCTTACGACGTTCGCCCTTGTCCGCCATGGCCAGACAGACTGGAACGCTCAGCGCCGGCTGCAGGGATCCACCGACATTCCACTCAACGACGTCGGCCGCGGCCAGGCGCGCGACGCCGTCGCCTTTCTTTCCGGCCACGAGTGGGATGCGATCATCTCCTCGCCCCTGAGCCGCGCCGCAGAAACCGCCAACCTCATTGCCGCAGGGCTGGGGCTCAACGTGGCGCGGCACGTGCCTGAGCTCACCGAGCGTAGCTTCGGACCAGCGGAGGGCCTGCAGGCCGGCCCCGAATTGGACGCACTCCGCATCCCCGGTGGTTTCCGCGGCGCAGAAAGCGAGGACGAGGCAGCATCCCGCGGGTTGAACTCGCTGGAAGCACTGGCCGAGGAGTTCCGCGGCCGCCGCGTGCTGGTCGTCGCCCACGGCACGCTCCTCCGCGTCAGCCTCAGCCGGGCGATCGGCCGCACCCTGCAGAGCATTGACAATGCGGTGCTTAACCTGGCGCACCACCATGCCGTCGACGGCTGGCAGCTCGAATACTTCAACGGCGAGCGGGACTTGGCTGCCGCAAAGAGCTAACCCGGCCTCCCGCCAACTCTAAGGTTCAGCTAGGCAGAAAGGACTGATGCTCCGGTCAACCGCTATTTGACCGGAGCATCGCCAATCAGGGACGCGCATCTGGACGGCTCCACGGCATAGCTGCGCCGGCCCCTCACCGCCCGCCAGTATGGATGTGGAAAGCCAAGCTGCCTGTCGGGAGCCGTCAGCCTGATCATGGGGGATCAGGAGGGAACGCCCACGGGCTTTCGAACCCGCTCCAGCGGGTCCAGCGCGACGTAAACCTTCTGCTCATCCACCCGACCCTGAGCATTGATCCGATTCTCGAGCAGGCTGGCCGCGGCCTCGATGGTCCAGGTCTCACCATCCCCGCCTTCTGGCAGCCAGGCCTACTGAAAAACCGGCAGGCGCGGCAGGAAAATCACTTAACGTTGCTTAACACTGTTCCGCGTCCCTAATGTAACTGAGGTCACAGGAACCAACAACGACGCGAAGGAGTGCCGGGATGCGCAGAAACGCCACAAGTGTTGCCGCAGACCGGCCCACCCCGCAGGTATCGGCCGCGGCTGTGGCCCGGGCAGCAGGGGTCTCCTCCGCCGCCGTATCCTACGTTCTCAACGGCAAGGGCGGCGTTTCGCCGGAAACCCGCCGGCACATCATCCACGTTGCAAACGAGTTGGGCTTCAGGCCCCGTAAGTCCTCGCAGTCCACCGATGTTCAACGGACCCGGGTGATCGGCCTGATCCTGCCGAACATCATTAATCCCATGTTTCCGCGGTGGGCCCAGGGCATTATTTCCGCTGCAGCCGAGTCCGGCTATGAAGTGTTCGTCGCTACCACCCAGGACGATCCCGACGTGCTCGCCCAGGTCACATCGACCCTCGCGCACCGCAACGTGGACGGCATCATCCTGGCCGCGTCACTCCGGGACGACGCCACCGCGCTCCGTACCCTCAGGTCGGCGAGGATTCCCTACGTCTGCCTCTCGCGCCGGGCGGACTTCCTCGATTCCGACTTTGTCGGGATCGACGACGACGCCGCAGCGACGACGCTGATGCAGCACATGCTGAGCCATGGTTTCACGGAGATCGCCACTGTGATCGGCCCGCGCTTCTCCACCGCCTCGCTGGCCCGGGAACAGGCGTTCGTCCGCACGGCCGCTGCCGCTGGGATCACCATCAGCGGTGACCGCAAGATCAGCACGCGGGTCAACAACGAAGGCGGACGGCTGGCGGCCGAGCGTCTCTTCTCCGCCGGGACACCACCGAGGGTCGTCGTGTGCGGGAGTGACGAACTCGCCATTGGCGTCATGGAATACGCCTTGGCCCAGGGACTCCGCATTCCCGAGGACGTCGCCGTCGCCGGCTGCGACGGCCTCCCGCACAGCCGGTCCGGGCTCATCAACCTGACCAGCATCGTCCAACCGCAGCAGGAAATGGCCCACGCGGCTTTCGCCATGCTGCTCAAACGCATCGAAGCGCCCTCCAGCACCTACAGCTCCAAGGTGTGCCGGCACCGCCTGCATATCGGGCGGACCTGCGGCTGCACCCCTCCCGCCCGCTAGTCCCCGCCAACGCCCCACTCCTCCGGCCGGCCACCCTGGCTCCTACCGCGTTGCCCGGCTTCCGGGCTGCCCACGAACCGCCCATCCACCAGCCCTGACCACCAATTCAAGGACGAAGAACCATGTCAGTTGTATCCGCACCAACGAAGATGCGCACGCCTAGGGAAATAAACGGTGTGATCCTCCGCAGAGTCATGCCGTTGCTCATCGGCGCCTACATCATGGCGTTCCTGGACCGCACGAACATCGGCATGGCCAAGGACCGGCTGGAGATTGACCTCGGCATCTCCGCCACCGCCTACGGCATTGGAGCCGGGCTGTTCTTCCTCACCTATGCCCTCTCGGAGATCCCGTCGAACCTGATCATGCACAAGGTGGGCGCCCGTTTCTGGATCATGCGGATCATGATCACGTGGGGCATCATCTCCGCCTGCATGGCTTTCGTGCAGGGCGAATGGTCCTTCTACATCATGCGGATGCTGCTGGGCGTGGCAGAGGCGGGGCTCTTCCCCGGAGTCATGTATTTCCTGACCCAGTGGTTCGTGGTGAAGGACCGTGCGAAAGCCAACGGCATGTTCCTGTTGGGCGTTTCCATCGCCAACATCGTCGGCGCACCTCTCGGCGGCCTGCTGCTCACCATGGACGGCTTCGGCGGCCTGCACGGCTGGCAGTGGATGTTCATCATCGAAGGCCTGCCCGCCTGTATCCTCGCCTACGTTGTCTGGAAGAAGCTCCCGGACCGGCCCACCCAGGCAACGTTCCTCACCCTGGAAGAAGCCACCGACCTCGAAGCCCGAATCGCCGCCGAGGAGAAGGCCGGGGCCGAAGCGTCCGGAAACCACCGCCTCCGCGATGTCCTCAAGGACAAGCAGATCCTCCTGGTGGTCGGCATCTACTTCACCCACCAGATCGCCGTCTACGCGCTGTCCTACTTCCTGCCCTCCATCATCGGCACATACGGCAAGCTCAACCCGCTGCAGATCGGCCTGCTGACGGCGATTCCGTGGATCTTCTCCGCCGCCGGCGCCCTGCTGATTCCGCGGTTCGCCACCGACGGCCGGCGCTCCCGCCTGCTCGTCACCGGAACGATGATCGGCATCGTCTCCGGCTTCGCCCTCGGTGCCGTCGGCGGCCCCGTGCTCGGCATGATCGGATTCTGCCTCGCCGCCTTCAACTTCTTCGCCCTGCAGCCGATCCTCTTCACCTACCCGGCCACCAGGCTCACCGGTGCCGCCCTCGCCGGCGGCATCGCGTTCGTCAACACCATCGGCCTCTGCGGCGGTTTCCTTGGCCCGTATGTGATGGGACTGATGCAGGACGTCACCGGTTCCAAGCTCGCCGGGCTCTGGTTCATCGTGGGTATGTGCATCATCGGTGCCCTGCTCTCGCTGATGCTCAAGCGGGGCACCGAAAAGCCCCAGCTCGCCGCGGCCGCCCACTAAGGCACCCGCCTCATCCCACCACCCCAACCCAAGGAAATATTCATGGATTTCAGCTCAAAAAGGGTGCTGGTCACCGCCGGAGCCAACGGCATCGGCCTAGCCATCGCCGACAAGTTCCAGCAGCTCGGCGCCGCCGTCTTCGTCACGGACATCGACCCTGAAGCCGTCGAAAAGGCACGCGTCAACGGACTCGCTGCCGCTGTCAGCGACGTCTCCGACGAGGAGCATGTCCGCGAACTCATGGCCCTGGTCCAGGACGAACTGGGCGGGCTGGATGTCCTCGTCAACAACGCCGGCATCGCAGGTCCCACCGGGCCCCTCGAATCGCTGGACACGGCGGCCTGGAAAGCGACCTTCGACGTCAATATCCACGGCCAGTTCTTCTGCATCAAGCACGCCCTACCGATGCTGCGGCAGGGCCGGGAAGCCTCGATCGTGAACCTCTCCTCCGCCGCCGGGCGGCTGGGCATGGCAGGGCGCAGCGCATATTCGGCGTCGAAGTGGGCCGTCGTCGGGCTGACCAAGACCCTGGCGATTGAACTTGGCCCCGACCGGATCCGGGTCAACGCGATCTGCCCCGGAGCCGTCAACGGCCCCCGGATCGACGCGGTCATCGCAGCCAAAGCGCAGATGCTGGGCCTGCCGGAGGACCAGGTCTCCGACCTCTACCACAACCAGTCCTCGCTGGGACGGCTGATCGAAGCCGAGGACATCGCCAATATGGCCGCCTTCGCCGCCAGCGACCTGGCCCGCAACGTCAACGGCCAGGCCCTGGCTGTTGACGGCAACACCGAGAAGCTCTACTGATCCAGCCCACCCGGAAATTTCGGTCCAACTAAGGAGTTCTTCCATGGCTGCTGCCCGCAAAGTCATCATCACCAGCGCCGTTACCGGCGCCATCCATACCCCCTCCATGTCCAAGTACCTTCCGGTCTCCCCCGATGAGATCGCCGACGCCGCCATCGGCGCCGCCGAGGCCGGAGCCGCCATTGTGCACATGCACGCCCGTGATCCCAAGGACGGGCGGCCTTCCCAGGAACCGGAGCACTTCGCCCCGATCCTGGACAAGCTCAAGCGCAACACCGACGCCGTCATCAACATCACCACCGGCGGATCCCCGCACATGACCGTGGAAGAGCGGATGCAGCCCGCGGCCCTGTTCAAGCCCGAGCTCGCGTCGCTCAACATGGGTTCGATGAATTTCGGCCTGTACCCGATGCTGGACCGTTTTAACGAGTTCGGCCACGACTGGGAGCGGGAAGGCCTCGAAAAGAGCCGCGACCTCGTCTTCAAGAACACCTTCCAGGACATCGAGACCATCCTGGGCATCGGCAACGAGAACGGCACACGCTTCGAATTCGAGTGCTACGACATCTCGCACCTGAACAATCTCGCGCACTTCCACGCCCGCGGCCTGGCCAAGGGCCCGTTGTTCGTCCAGTCCGTTTTCGGCCTGCTCGGCGGAATCGGCGCCCACCCGGAGGACCTGATGCACATGCGCCGCACCGCGGACCGGTTGCTCGGCGCGGACTACGAATGGTCCATCCTGGGCGCCGGGAAGAACCAGATGCCGTTGGCCACGATCGGCGCAGCCATGGGTTCACACGTCAGGGTCGGGCTGGAAGACTCACTCTGGATCGGCCCCGGACAGCTGGCAACGTCCAACGCCCAGCAGGTCACCCGGATCCGCACCATCCTCGAGGCCCTCAACTTCGAGGTCGCCACCCCGGACGAGGCCCGGGAAATGCTGCAGCTCAAGGGCCGCGACAAGGTGGGTTTCTGAGCGGATGAGCATCCTGGTTGCCCCTGACAGCTTCAAGGGGACCTTCACCGCCGTCGAGGTTGCCCGACACATTGCGGCCGGTATACGCTCCGCCGGTGGCGACGCCACCGAACTGCCGGTGGCCGACGGCGGCGAGGGAACCTTTGACGTGCTGGTCCGGGGCCTCGACGCCCGACCGGTCGATGTGAGCACCGTCGGACCGTGGGGCGACGCCCTGTTGGCCGAGATCGGCCTGACCGCGGACGGCACCGCCGTCGTCGAGCTTGCCATGGCCAGCGGGCTCAATCTTCGCTCCAGCCGGGATCGGGATCCAGTGGGCGCCAGCACCTATGGCACTGGTGTGCTGATGGCCGAAGCCGCCCGGCTGGGAGCACAGCGTATCCTTGTGGCCTCTGGCGGTTCCGCGACAACCGACGGCGGCGCCGGCGCCATCGCTGCGATCGAGGAACTCGGCGGGCTCCGCGGCGCGGACGTGGTGGTTCTGAGCGACGTCACCACCCGGTTCGGCGACGCCGCACGGGTCTTCGCGGCGCAGAAGGGCGCCGATCCGGCCACGGTGGACATACTTACCGACCGGCTTGAGAAGCAGGCCAGAGTCTTCCTCCGCGATCACGGCCGCGACCCGCGGACCGTGGACCGGACCGGGGCCGCCGGAGGATTCTCCGGCGGCATGTGGGCACGTTACGGGGCTGCCCTGGTCTCCGGCGCGGACTTTGTGCTGGACCTCCTGGACTTCGACCTGCACGTGGCCGCCTGCAGCGCGGTAGTGGTCGGAGAGGGCCGCCTGGATTCCCAAACCGGTCAGGGAAAGATCATCGCGGCGATTCTCGCCAGGTGCGGCGCGAAGCGCGTTTACGCCGTCGTCGGCTCCATGGGCTCCGATCTGGGCGACTACGCCGGCAACTTCGACGACGTTATGGTCGCCAGTGACGCGGCCGCGATGGTCACCGCCGGAGCCCGGCTCGTGGCGTTGCCGGCCCGGCCCGCCGCCATGCCCGCCAAACCTCGTTAGCCCCGTTAAACCCATTCGACGGTCGGCCCCCCCAAGGAGCCGACCGTCGATTGCTGGGGGCTGGGCCGATGTCGGCGGACCAGTTCCATGGGAGGGGTCGGGGGAACCGCTCCCGCAGGGGATATCACTGTTCAGGTATCCTGTCACAGATATGACAAATTTGTCACGTACTTTTTTTAATGTTTGTCGCGGGTAATCTTTTGAGCATGGATGAGACATCGGAAGCGCAGCACCACACCACCCGATCCGTCTTTCTGGACAAGGAGCACCCTGCCGTCTGGCGGGCGCTGAACGGGCTGGGGCTGAAAGTCAAGGAAGCCGCCGAGGAGGCGGGCCTGGACCGGACCCTCATTGAGCTGCTGAACGTCCGCATGTCGCAGATCAACGGCTGCGCCTACTGCCTCGACCTTCATGTCGGCGATGCGGTGAAGAACGGCGAATCCGCCCAGCGCCTCGCCGTCCTGCCCGCCTGGCGGGACACCGACCTCTTCACCGAAAAGGAGTGCGCCGCGCTGACCCTGGCGGAGGCGGTCACGAACATCTCCGATGCCCACGCCCGCGAGCGCGAAGGGTCCGCGGCCCGGAAGCACCTCAGCGCCCAGGAATTCTCGGCCGTGAGCTGGCTGGCGATCGCGATGAACGCGTTCAACCGGGTCTCGATCGTCAGCGAGCACCCGGTCCGCAGCGCCCGCGACTAACAGGGGGAATCGGCCGCTACGCCGGATAGATGGCCACGGCCGCGGCCTTGACCACGAAATAGACTTCGAGCCCTGGCGCCAGGCCGAGGTCCACAGAGGCAGCAGGCGTGACGTCCGCGGACAGTTCCCCGGCACGGACCCGGATCTGGTCCCCGTGCGGTTCCAGGTCGGTGACGGTCACCTTGTACGAGTTCCGGGGGCTGCCGTGCGCCTCGCTCAGGAACACGGACACGGCCGACGGCGGGAATGCCGCCACGCCGGACTGTCCGGCAACCGGCGGGGCGTCGTGCAGGCCGGCGAACTCGAGGCCCTCGGGGGAACGGATCCCTGTCGGCGTCACCGTTCCGGAGACCAGGTTCAGCCCGGCGAGTCCGGCGGCGAAGCTGCTGCGCGGGCGCCGGAGCAGCTCCCGGGTTGGGCCTTGCTCGGTGATCCGGCCCTGCTCCATCACGATCACCCGGTCCGCCAGCATGTAGGCATCCAGCACATCGTGGGTAACAATGATGGCCCGCCTGCCGGCAAGAACCCGCCGGAGCAGCCGACGCAGCAGCGGCGCGGCGTGGATGTCCAATGCCGCCATCGGCTCGTCCAGCAGCAGAACCTCCGGGTTGGCCGCGAACGCCCGGGCCACCGCCACGCGCTGGGCCTGGCCGCCGGACAGCTCGTCCGGGCGGCGTGCGGCAAGATCGCCGGCGCCGACCTCGGCGAGCCAGCGCCGGGCGGCTGCATGCGCCTCCCCCCTGGGAATGCCCGCGCTCCGGGGGCCGAAAGCCACGTTTTCGAGGGCGCTCAGGTGCGGGAACAACAGGGCCTCCTGTGCCAGCAGGGCTGTCCCGCGGCGGTGCGGCGCCGTCCAGATGCCAGCCGGCGTCCCCTGCTGAAGATCGAACAGCAGTTTGCCGTCCACCTTGGCCCGGCCGGCGTCCGGGCGGAGCAGGCCCGCGATCACCGCGAGCAGGGTGGATTTTCCGGCGCCGTTTGGGCCGAGCACGGCAACCGTCTCGGCCGGGCCCAGGCTGAGCGAGATCTCGAAACCGCGCGCGGCGAGCGAAGCGTCGACGGTGAACGTCATGAAGGCACCCGCTGCCCGAGCGCCGAACTGCGGATACCGGCGGCCGCCGGAGGCCGGTACGAGAGCCCGACGACAATCACCGCGACGGCGACGAGCACCAGGGAGAGCGCGACGGCGGCATCGGCGTCGGTCTCCCGCTGCAGGTAGATCTCCAGCGGGAGGGTCCGCGTGACGCCCTGCAGGCTGCCCGCGAAGGTGAGAGTGGCGCCGAACTCGCCCAGGCTCCGGGCGAAGGACAGCACCGCCCCGGAAGCAAGGCCGGGCAGGACCAGCGGCACCGTGACCCGGCGCAGCACCGTGGTGGGGGACGCCCCGAGGGTTGCGGCCACGGCCTCATAGCGGCTGCCGGCCGAGCGCAGCGACCCCTCAAGGCTGACCACGAGGAACGGCAGGGCCACAAAGGTCTGGGCCAAAACCACCGCCGTCGTCGAGAATGCGATCTGTAGTCCGGCCACTTCCAGGCTTTTGCCCAAGAGCCCCTGCCGGCCGAAGGTGTAGAGCAGGGCAATCCCGCCCACGACCGGGGGCAGCACGAGCGGCAGGAGGACGAAGGAACGCAGCAGGCGCTGGCCGGGGAAGTCGCCGCGGGCCAGCACCAGGGCCAGCGGCACCCCGAACAGCACGCAGAGCACGGTACTTGCGGCCGCGGTGCGGAGGCTGAGGCCCAGGGCCGTGAGCGAGGCGTCCGAGGTGATCAGCGGGATGAACTGGGCCCAGTTGACCCGGGTCGCCATGGCCGCGAGCGGCAGGAGCACGAACAGGGCCCCGACGGCTGCGATCGCCATGACCCACGGCGGGATGCCGCTGTACATACTGACCCGGCGCGGGTTCACGGGCCGGGGGTGCCGAAACCGGCGTCGGTCAGGATCTTCCGGCCGTCCGGGCCGGTGACCGCGGCAATAAAGGCGGCCGCGAGGTCCTTGTTCCTGCTCGTGTGGAGGGCGGTGATCGGGTAGGTGTTCACGGCCTTGCCCGCCTCGGCAAAGGGCACGCCTTTGACTTTGCCGCCGGCGGCCAAGACGTCCGTGGCGTAGACCAGGCCGGCGTCGGCCTCCCCGGAACTGACCTTGCCCAGGACGTCGGTGACGGAGGCCTCCTCGCTGACCGGCTTAAGGACGACACCGGTTTCCCTCTCGACCGTTTTGGTGGCAGCACCGCACGGAACCTGGCTCGCACAGATGACCAGTTTCACCCCCGGGTTGGCGAGGTCCGCGAACGAGCCAATCGTCGCGGGGTTGGCCGGCGGCACAGCGATGGTGAGGATGTTCGTGGCGATGTCCTGCGGTGCGCCTTCGACCAGTCCGGCGTCCTGGAGTCCGGCCATGTTCCTGGCATCGGCCGAGGCGAAGACGTCCGCGGGCGCGCCCTGGCTGAGCTGGGTGACCAGGTCCGAGGAACCGGCGAAGCTGAGCCTCACGGCGATGCCCGGATACTGCTCCTCAAATGCCGCGGCGATCGACGTGAAGGGTCCTTGAAGCGAGGCTGCCGCGAAAACCGTGAGTATCTTACCGGCGCCATCGTCGGCTGGTGTGGCACAGCCTCCGAGCCCGGCCGCCAGCGACCCCGCCAGCAGCACGGCGGCGGCTTTCAGGACGCGCCTCATACGACACCCTTGCCCCTCGGCGTCTCGATGATCACCGTGGTGGCCTTGACGACGGCGGTCGCGACGGAACCCAGCTCCAGGCCCAGGTCCCGCACGGCCTCGCTGCTCATCAGGGACACCACCCGGAAGGGACCGCACTGCAGCTCCACCTGCGCCATGACGGTGTCGGCGGTGATGGCGGTAACCAGTCCGACGAACCGGTTCCGTGCGGAGCTGCCCGCCCGGGCCGGATCATCCGGCAGCTGCGCCTGCTCCCGGGCCAGCTTCGCGAGCTGCAGGCCGTCCACCGCAAGCCGGCCGGAGTCGTCCCTGAGCGCCGTCAGACTTCCGTTCTCGGTCCAGCGCCGCACCGTGTCATCGCTGACGCCCAGGAACCGGGCGGCCTCGGAAACGCGGATATTAGGCATGAGCCAAGACTAACCCGCATTTGCGGTCTTCAGTACACAATTACTCCGCAAACCGGATCATCGGTGCCCCGCCCCGCCCCCGGGGTGGCCATAGCCGCGCGGCCGCTCCAGCCGTAGCATTTGGAAGGGGTGGAGCCTTGGTCGCCTAGGAGCAGGCCATGAAGTGGATCAAACCTGACAGCCCGGACTATGACGAGGCCCGGACACTGTTCAACGCCATGATCGACCGCCGCCCGGCGGTCATCGCCCAGTGCAGCAGCCCGGCCGAGGTGGCCGAGGCGCTGAAATATGCTGATGTCAACAGTCTGGACGTCGCCGTCCGGGCCGGCGGTCATTCCGTGGCCGGCATGTCGTTGAACGACGGCGGCCTGGTGGTGGACGTGCGGCCGATGAAGTCCGTCCGGGTGGATCCGGAGGCGCGCACCGCCACGGTCGGCACCGGCCTCACCTGCGGGGAGTTTGACCGCGCCACGCAGGAGCATGGCCTCGCCCTCACCGGCGGCCGGGTGTCGACGACGGGCCTCGCTGGTTTCACCCTCGGGGGCGGGTCGGGCTGGCTGGAGCGCGCCTTCGGTTTCGCCTGCGACGATCTGATCTCCGTGGACCTGGTCACGGCTGCCGGGGAAGAGGTCACAGCCAGCGCCCGGGAGAACCCCGAGTTGTTTTGGGCCCTGCACGGGGGCGGCGGAAACTTCGGCGTCGCCACGTCGTTCACCTTCGGTCTGCACCGGCTCGGACCGAAGGTTCACGCGGGACTGCTCATGTGGCCCGGGGACGCCGCCGCCGAAGTCAGCCGCGCCTACCGGGAGCTTGCCCTCGCCGCCCCCAACGAGGAGTCCGCCACCCTGATCTACGGGATCGCCCCGCCGGAATCCTTTGTGCCCCCGAACATGGTGGGCAAGATGGCGGTGTTCGTGGTCTACCTGTACGCCGGGGACGCCGCGGAAGGTGCGGAACACGCCAGGGCCTACCGGGCGCTGGGCCCTGCCGTGGACCTGGTCGAGGATACGGGCTACGCAGACTTCCAGTGTTCCCTCGATGACCCGCCGGGCAAGTACAACTATTGGAGCGCGGACTATCACGACGAGCTGTCCGACGCCGCCCTGGACGTCATCATCGACTCCGCCGGCAGCCTGCCCGGGCCGAGTTCCCAGCAGATGATAGCCCGCTGGGGTGGGGCGGTCGGAGGCCCTGCCGCAGCGGCTACTCCCTTATTGAACCGCAGTGCCAGCTGGGTGAGCCACCCGTTCGGCCTGGGCGACACGCCGGAGGGCGGGCAGGAGGCGAAGGCCTGGGTCAAGCGGTTCCGCCGGGATATTGCCCCCTACGCAACCGGCGGTGTCTGGCTGAACTTCATCGGCGACGAAGGGCAGGCCCGGATCCGCGCAGCCTACGGCGACGAAAACTACCAGCGGCTGGCGAGGGTAAAACGGGAATTCGATCCGGGCAACACCTTCCGTGGCAACCAGAACATCCTGCCTGCCACCTGACGGCCCCTCGCCTCGTCCGGGGGAGGCAGTGCGGCCGCTTCCCGGTGCCCGTGAGACGGTTGATTGGTACGTACTTGACCACCAACAGGGGAGACACAACAACATGCGCAGTCCGGAAAAGACATCCCCTTGGAGTGATGGCCTGGGCCGGGCCAGTATCAGGACAGCCCAGGTCCTCTTACTCGTGGTTCTGGCGGTGGTGGTGGTCTACGCCCTGATCCAGGTGCGGCTGGTCGTGATTCCGGCCCTGCTGGCGCTGATCCTGGCCGCCGCAATCGCGCCGTTCGTGCACTGGCTGCGCCGCAAGGGATGGCCCGGCACAATCGCCACGACCGCCTCCTTCCTGCTGCTCCTGCTGGCTTTCGGCGGTCTGATCACCGGCATCGTCTTCGCCGTTATGGGCCAGGCCGGCGAACTGGCCAGCAAGGCCAGCGAGGGTTTCGACCGGGTCTACGCCTTTGTCCGGAACGGCCCCATCCCCGTCGATGACCAGCAGATCCAGCAGGCGCGCGACGCCGTCGTGGACTTCGCCACGAGCAGCACCGTCGGGGCGGGGGCGATTTCCGGGCTCAGCGCGGCGGGCAACTTCATCACCGGTGCCCTGCTCATGGCGGTGATCCTGTTCTTCCTCTTGAAGGACGGCGAACGCATCTGGGCCTTCGTGTTGCGGGCGTTCAAGGGCCCGAACCTCGTGAAAGCGCGCCGTGTCGGCGAGCGAAGCCTCAACGTCCTCGGCGGCTACGTGCGCGGTACCGCGATCGTGGCGCTGGTGGACTCGTTCTTCATCGGCCTGGCACTGGTCCTGATGGGCGTCCCGCTGGCACTGCCGCTGGCAGCAATCGTCTTCATCGGCGCGTTCATCCCGCTGATCGGGGCCACCCTGGCGGGTGTCCTCGCCGCGCTCGTTGCCCTTGTAGCCAACGGTCCGGCCAGCGCGCTGATCGTCATCATCGTCGTGATTGTCGTCAATCAGCTGGAGGGGAACTTCCTGCAGCCGGTGGTCATGGGCCAGGCGCTCAATGTACACGCCCTGGTCATCCTGCTGGCCCTCACCGCCGGCACCATCCTTGCCGGCATCGTCGGGGCAATCCTCTCCGTGCCTCTGGTGGCTGTCGCCTGGGCCGCGATCAAGGCCTGGAATTCCAAGGACCCCATCACCCCCGCGGCAATTATCGAGGCCGAGCACGAGACCCGCCTGAACGAAAAGGGCGGAGGCGTTCGCTCCAGGCCGCGAGCTGCGCGGACTCCGGAGGAGCAGCTGGAGCAGGAGCACGCCGAGTCGGCGGCCGGCGACGCCCGCCACGGCTGAACCGGCCGCGGATTAGACTTCAAGCATGGCCGTCTACCTTGACCCGCCGCTCTGGCCTGCCCACGACACCCACTTCTCGCACCTGATTTCGGACACCTCGCTCGAGGAACTTCACGCCTTCGCGGCAGCCGCGGGCATTCCGGAACGGGCGTTCGACGGCGACCACTACGACGTCGCCGAGGACCGGTACGATGCCCTCGTCACGGCCGGCGCCGTCCCGGTGGAGGGGCGGATCCTGGTGCGCAAATTGATCGCCAGCGGCCTGCGGATCCCGGCCCGACGGCGCAGCGGCTCACTGAAGCTCCCGCTGCTGACCCGCTGGAACGAGGTGCTCCCGGGCCACGATGCGCTCTTCCTGGACCTCTTGGACCGCTGGGGTGAGGAGCACCGCCGTTATCACGGCCGCACCCACCTCCTCGCCGTGCTGGAGGCGCTTGACCTCCTGTCGGAGCCGGCCCGTCCGCCCCGCGCCGTCGTGCTGTCCGCGTGGTTCCATGATGCCGTCTACCGCGGCATCGCCGGCCAGGACGAAGAGGAGTCCGCCCGTCTGGCGGAGGACCGGCTCCGCCATGCGGGGCTGCCCGCCGTCGAGGTGGACGAGGTTGCAAGGCTGGTGCGGCTGACGGCAGACCACCGCCCGGAGCCCGGAGACGACGCCGGAGCCCTGCTCAGCGACGCGGACCTGTCCGTGCTGGGCGGGGAACCTGCCGCTTACGCCCGTTATCTGGCCGCGGTCCGGCAGGATTTTGCCCACATCGGCGACCAGGACTTCGCGGCCGGTCGCGCCGCCGTCGTCCGCGGGCTGCTGGACCTCGACCCGCTCTTCCACACGGGCCGGGCCAGGGAGCTCTGGCTGGAGGCGGCCCGCCGGAACTTGCGCGGCGAGCTCGCCTGAGCGGTCACACCCTCGGACGGAGGTGCTCGGCCAGGCGGTCGAATGATTCCCGCCAGCCGACGCCGTTGGCGTCCCGGTTGTCCAGCGTGTCGAAGGGGCCCTGGGTGAACGTCATCCGTGTGCCGCCGTCGATCTCTTCCAGCTGGAAGGTGACCTCGGTTTCGAAGCCGCGGGTACCGTCCGGGTTGTCCCAGGCGTGGGTGAAGACCAACAGGTTCGGCGGCTCGATGTCGGTGTGGACACCGCTCCACCAATGCTCCTGTCCGGTGTTGCCCTGGATCATGCAGGCGCGGTAAAAGCCGCCGATTTCCAGATCCGTGTCTATGCTCTCGCGCGGCGTGCGGAAGCCGCGCGGTCCCCACCAGGCCGGTGCCTGGTCCGGATCCGTCAAGGCCGACCACACTTTATCGATCGGAACCTGGAATTCGCGGGTGATGACGAGCATGAGCTCATCCGTCAGCACCCCCGGGCGCTGTCCCTGCTGTACAGGGCTTGCGGCATCAGAGCTGGCCTGTTCTGACATTGCGGTCTTCCTCCTTGTAGGCCTAGCGGTAGGCCTTGCTGTACGCGGTTACGAAGGGCCTCTCGCTCGGGACGATCTGTTTGCCCAGTGGCATCAGGGACACCGGGATGAGCTTGAGGTTGGCGATGGCCAACGGGATACCGATGATGGTGATGGCCATGGCGAAGGCCGTGACCACGTGCCCGACGGCCATCCAGATGCCGGCGACGAGCAGCCAGACCACATTGCCGAGCAGCGAGAACACGCCCGTTCCGCCGGGCCGGTCCACCACCGTGCGGCCGAACGGCCAGAGTGCATAGGACGCGATCCGAAAGGAGGCAAGCCCCCAGGGAATGGTGATGATGAGCAGGCAGCAGACGATGCCGGCCACGAAATATCCGATCGCGAGCCAGAGCCCGCCAAAGAGCAGCCAGATGATGTTCAGCAGTGTCTTCATGGCTCCATTCTCTCCTGCCCGGCGCCGATCCGGCGTAGGAGTTGGCCCTGGACAATCCCCGAATTGCTTCCCGAGACCCCTCTGCGTCCAGCGAGCTTTGCGAACTCACGGATCGGAACAATACTTGGATCATGCCTGCACTCCTGAAGCTTGCCCTGATCATCGCCCTCGCCCTGCTGGTGGTGGGTTTTGTTGTGGAGGCAGTGCAGTTCCTGCTCTACGTTGGCCTCCTGGTCCTGGCAGGCGCCGGCGTCCTGTTCTTCCTGCGCCGTTCGCGCTCACTGCGTTGACGCCGCCGCTGACGAAGTTCGGGGCGAACCGGTGACGAACGTGGGGGACATCCTCGGCCCCATCCTCGAGGTCATGTCGTGGGTGGGGTTCGTCGTGGGCCTGCCGCTCCTTGGCTGGGGCTGGATCTCCTTGCGGCGCCGGTGCGAGTGGGCCGAGACCACGGGCCAGGTGATCAGCGCCGGCGGGTTCACGGGTTACCGCTGGACGGACCGCGACGACGCCGACCACCGCTCCCTGCTGCCCGCGGCCGAGGCCCACGGGCTGGCGGTCGGGGCCGACGTCGTCCTCTTTTACGACGTGTGCCACCCGTCCCGTTGGGGGCTGGCGCCGCCCAAACGGGACCATGCGGCCTGGATCGTGGGCTGGATCTTCACCGCGGTCGGTGCCCTCGCCACGGTCGGGGGCGTGGTCCTGCTGCTGTTCTGACCACTTCCAGTGCTGCCGGCTAGGCCTGCTTCACCATGGCCGCTTCAACATTGATCTTTACCTTGTCGCTGACCAGCAGTCCGCCGGCCTCGATCGCGGCGTTCCAGGTCAGCCCGAATTCCTTACGGCTGATTTCCGCCTCGGCACTGAAGCCCGCGCGGGTGGCGCCGAAAGGATCCACGGCAACGCCGGTGTATTCGACCTCGAGGTCCACGGGTTTGGTGATCCCGCGGACCGTCAGGTCACCGGTCAGGACATAGTCCTCACCGTCGCCCCGGATGGCCTTGGCCCGGAACGCCATCTCAGGATAATTCTCGACGTCGAAGAAGTCGGGGCCGCGGACGTGCGCGTCCCGATTGGTGTCGCCGGAATCAAAGCTGGCAGTCTTGACGCTCGCGTGCAGGCTCGAGTCCGCCAGTGAATTCCCCACGTGGGCCTCGGCGGAAGCCTCGTTGAAGCGGCCGCGGACCTTGCTTATGCCGGCATGGCGGACGCTGAATCCGATTTCGCTGTGCGACAAGTCGAGCGTCCAGACGCCGGGGGTCAAACCTTCGGGCAGAGTCACAACGGTCTCCTTCGAGAGGGTGGCGGATCGGACCCGCCGGTCATCGGGATACTCCCTTAATGAGCATGCTAATGACGTGGCTGTTTCCCGGCTAGGACCTCACGGAGTGAAGCCGGAAGTCCCGTTCCCCTGCTTCCCGAAACCAGGTGATATGGCAGCTGGTGTATGACCCGGCGCAACTTAGTCTGGCCTGCCCGAGCCCCCGGCCGGCAACCGACGGCTAGGCCGGCACCCAGATGCTGATCCAGTCCAGGAAGACGTGGCCCTGGGTTGCGGGGGCCGGACAGTTCGGCAGACAGGACTCGGTCTGCAGGATCAGGTGCATTGGCGTGGACGGTACATCGGTGGTACTGACACCAATGGACACGCCGTCGACGAAGAACTCGACCTGGCCGGGACGCCACTCCGTCGTGGCCACGTGCCATTCCGTGGAGAACTTGTCCGTGAAGAACTGTTCAAAACGCTTTGGATCCAAGGACATGAAATGGGCCGCCGCGGTGATTGTCGCGCCGAGATCGCCCTCGGGAAAGTCGATCTCACCGTCCCGCGGCCAGATGCCGCTGTCCGGCCATAGGAGCCACGCCGTCTTGAATCCCGGCATCGAGTCAGCCCGGTAGCGAACTGAGTACCGCCCGTAGAGGAGGCTGTTTTCACGCGGCGGATTCTTGGCCGCGTTGGGAATCCTGGGTGCAGGCGCAGCCCCCATGGAAATGCCCTTTTCCGAGTGCAGGAACCAGTCCAGCACGCCGTTCTGGACGCTGAGCACTTTGGTCGGATAGTAGCCGGACTTGCCACCGCTGACCTGGCCTGCCGTGTCCGGCGTCCCGTCCTTGTAGCCCGCACTCCACCGCTCCCGGTACAGGGGGCCGGGGAAGGCGCCGAGCGGGACGTCACCGGCGGTGAAGTCCTCCATAAAGACGTGCTTCCACCCGGGCAGATCGCCTACCGGGTTCACATCGGTGGTTCGGGACGGATTGGGGGACGGTATGCGCGAGCGGGGGGCCGCCGGGGTCAGAGGCGGGAGACTAGCGGTTGCTGCGCCGGGGGGTGAGGCGGACTCAGCGCTGAACGGCCGCTCGACCCGGGGGCTCGGATCGGCCCCGCAACCCAGGAGAACCAGGACGACGGCAGGAACAAGCATGAACCGTGAGCTACAGACGCGAGTTCGTTCAGCGCCCCCTTGAGCTGATGTCCGCATCCGGTCAGTCTCGCACGTACGGAGCCTGGCAATCAACAGATTTTGTCAGGCGTACCCCTGGTCACCAGTCGGAATTTCCCGGATTTCCAGAAACTCAAAGATTCAACTTAACTCAAGGTTTCTAAAAGGTGGCGGGAGCAATATTTATCAGGGGGAAATATACCTAAATGCCTACAATCACCAGCCAAATGGCTGCGCTTACCGGTTCGCGCTCAGGGCAAGCTGTGGTTGGGGCAGCAGACTACGTCATTGAGTGGTGAGGCTGATGTCCATCCCAAATCTCAAACCCAAGTTGCGCCCCCAAACGACGCCGCCCCAGTCTGGTCCATCAGTGAGCGTGGTCATCCCCACCCTCAATGAGGCCATGAATCTGCCGTGGGTGCTCCGCCGGATGCCGGCATATGTGGACGAAGTTGTAATCGTCGACGGCCGTTCCCTGGACAGTACCGTCGACGTGGCCCGGGCACTGCGCCTGGACGTCGTAGTTGTTGCCGAGCCACGCCCGGGCAAAGGCAACGCGGTTCGGGCAGGATTCGCCGCCGCGTCCGGCGACATCATCGTCATGCTCGACGGCGACGGCAGCATGGACCCGCAGGAAATCGGCTGGCTGGTCACACCGCTCCTTCACGAATACGATTTCGTGAAGGGCTCGCGCTACGTCACGGGCGGCGGCTCGGATGACCTTACCAGGTTACGGAACTCCGGCAACCGCATGCTGACCTGGCTCGCCAACGCGGTCCTGCACAGCGACTATTCCGATCTCTGCTACGGATACATCGCGCTGCGCCGGGAATGCGTGGAGATCCTGGAGCTGCAGTCCGACGGCTTTGAAATCGAGACGGAGCTGATTGTCCGGGCCTCGAGGGCAGGTTTGCGGATTGCTGAGGTCCCGAGCCATGAGCTGTGCCGCATCTCCGGGAAATCCAATCTCCATACCTTCCGGGACGGGTGGCGCGTGCTGCGGACCCTCGCCCATGAACGTATCAGCTGGGAGGCCCCCACGGCCGGGGCCAGGCCCGAAGCCCTGAGACGGGTCAAATACAAGTATCCGAGTGTCATGTTCCCGCACATCCCCACGGATCCCCAGAGTGTTCTGGGATTGCGCCCGGGAGCCTAAGATGTCCCCCGCCGCAGGATTCCCGACCGTTTCCGTTGTTATCTGCTCCTACACGGAGGAGCGATGGGACAGGTTGATGGGCGCACTGGACTCGGTCCGGGCCCAGACGCATCCCCCGCAGCAGACGATCGTCGTCGTCGACTACAACATGGATCTGTACAAGCGCCTCATCTTCACGGTGCCCGACGTTGTGATCATTGAAAACAGCGGACCCAAGGGTCTTTCCGGCGCCCGCAACACCGGGGCCGCGGTCGCGAAGGCCAAGGTCGTGGCTTTCCTCGACGACGACGCCGAGGCCGCACCGGACTGGCTCGAACGCCTGGCCGCCATGTACGACGATCCGGACGTCCTGGCCGTAGGCGGACGGGTCCAGCCGCGGTGGGAGGCCGGCCGACCGGGGTACTTCGCTGAAGAGGTGGATTGGATCGTCGGCTGCACCTACCGGGGCATGCCGAAGGTCGCCGCTGAGGTCCGCAACGTGATCGGCGCGAACATGTCTTTCCGCACCGAAGTCCTGGACCGGGTCGGCGGGTTCAACCCGTCGCTGGGCCGCCAGGACGGACTTCCGCTCGGCTGTGAAGAGACGGAACTCTGCATCCGAGCCGTTCTGGGCGCCCCCGGATCCCGGGTCGTCTACGAACCTGCGGCCCTGGTGCACCACCACGTCCCCGCCGAGCGTGGCACCTGGCGCTACATGCTGGCACGCTCCTGGTCCGAGGGCCTCTCCAAAGCTCAGGTCAGCCGGATCGTGGGCCACAAGCGCGCGCTGGGCCCGGAGCGGCGCTACGTCCGGCAGGTGTTGCCGCGGGCAGTATTTGCCGGAACCCGCGACTGGATCCGGGGCAAGGACCCTGCAGGCCTGAGCCGCGCGGGCACGATCCTCGCCGTGCTTGCAGCCACTGCAACCGGTTATCTGCGCGGCCGCCGGCTGCCTGCCGGTTCCCTGCCAGCGGAAACCGCCGTGAAGCCACAGGACGAACTGTGGAGGGAAGTCCAATGAAGCAGAGGCATGAGCCCCGGGCTCCGAAGATTGCCGCTTCGGCAGTCATGACGTCAGGAAGTTTCCGCCATGAGCCAGTCTGAACGAGACGTCGTCCAGCAGTCCGGCGCCGCCAGCGGCGTCGGCTTCGACGTCCACGGCGTGGTCGGAATTGATGTCGCACCGGATACTCCCGGTGAGTCGCAATTGCGGGATATGCTTGCCCCCTTTCTCGGGAAATCCGTTGCCTCCCGGCGGCTCTCCATCAGCGAAGAGATATCGCCTATTCCCGGTCAGTCTCACGCCGAGGACGCCTACCGATTCACAGCGAACTCGCTCTATCTCCCCGCGGACCGCGTGCAGATCATTGAAACGGCGAAGGGATACCGGATTCAGGGCAGCGGTGAACTGCTGACCGCGGTGATCCCGTTGCTGGACAGGCTCTGCGTCCGGGAAGGGACTGCGATGATCCACGCCGCCGTCGTCGACTTCCGTGGTTCCGGCGTGTTGCTCCCGGCCTGGGGCGGAGTCGGAAAAACCAGCACTGTGGCCAAACTCGTTGCCATGCCGGACGTCGGCTTCATGGCGGATGACTGGGCCTTCCTCGGTGCCGGCGGCATGCTCATGGGTTACGCGAAGCCGATGTTCATCAAACCCCACCATCGGGCGATCTATCCCCAGCTGTTCCAGGGGGCCCGTAAGCCTCTGGCCCCGGGGTGGCTCACGACTCCCGTGGCCCACCTCGCCACGGCTGTCCACCCGGTGATTGTGCGTTATCCGAAGACGGCTGCCTTCACCAGACGTTGGTCTCCTGAGCACCGGATGGTGCACCCGGAGCAGGTCTTCGGCGCGCAGCGGATTTCATCGGCGGCACCGGCCCAGCTCGCCATCTTCCTGGAGCGCTACGACGGGGCCGAGGCACGCCTCGAACCCCGCAGTGCCGACTGGATGACGTCCCGGATCGTCGGCAACTTCCATTCCGAGCTCCCAATGGTTTCCCGCCGGCTCGTTGAAGCGCTGGGTGCGTCCGGCCTGGTTCCCTTGGAGGAACATTTCGGCGAAAAGGCCGCCGTCGTGCGTCGCGCCCTCGAAGACGTGCCGTGCTCGCTGCTCCGTCTCCCTGTCGCCTGGTCCGCGGACCAGGCCTCAGACTTTGTCGCGAACCTGGTGCGCTCAAAGCTCGACGGGTGAGGTGAGCGGACGTGGTAGAACTCGAGGTGTCGGTAATTGTTCCGGCCCGAAACGCCGCCGCCTGGCTGCGCGAGTGCCTGGAGTCCATCACGGGACAGGGTCCCCGCGAGGTAATCGTGGTCGATGGCTGTTCAACCGACGACACGGTCGCTATCGCTCGTTCCTTCGGCGCGCAAATTATTTCCGACGAGGGCCGGGGGCTGCCTGCTGCCCGAATGCTTGGCGTCCAAAGCGCCCGCTGCGACGTCGTCACCCTGATAGACGCCGACGTCGTCCTGCCGCCCGGAAGCCTGGAGCGGCTCCTGGGCGAATTCGAGGCAGGGGGCTTCGACGGCCTGCAGTTCGGGTTGGCCAGCGAGGCGGACGGGCCCGGCTACTGGGGATCGGCCCTGGCCTGGCACCACAACCACAGCCGGGTTCGTTCCTGGTTCGGCGTCTGCGCCACGCTCATCCGCCGGGACCTGTTACTTTCGGTCGGATTCGATGCCTCCTTCATTTCCGGCGAGGACGTTGAGCTGCGGATCCGCCTGGAGAAGGCCGGCTATCGGCTTGGCGTCTCGCCCACCACCGTGGTGCGGCACCGGTTTGCCGACACCTTTGCCGGGGCACGCGACCAATGGGAGCAGGACGGTGCCGGAATGGCGCGGACGATCCGCAAACATCCCGCGCGGGCCGGCTGGATGGTCATGCTCCCCCTGCTGGCCACCGTCCGCGGCGTGGGGATCTCACTGGTTCGGGCACCCCGCTTCTTGCCTTACTGGCCCGGGTTCCTCCTCTTCAACTACCGCTCCATGATCGGCGAGATCCTGCGCCCCGCGGGCCAACCCCTTTCTCTGGGCGGAAACGCCGCGTGGCTGGCGGCAGCCCGGGTGGCCCCGATGGTCACCGGTTTCCTCTTCTGGGCGCTGGTGGCTCTGGTACTGCCTCCCGCCCAAACCGGTTTGGGCTCCGTGGTGATCTCGGCGGCGCTCCTCACCGTTCAATTGGGCATGTTCGGCGTGGGACCCGCCACGCTGACCCTTTTGCCCGGGGAAGCGGACGGCGGCCGCCGCCTCATCGCAACCAGCCTGCTCACCGTGGGGACCTTTTCATTCGCCGTGGCCATAGGGCTCGCCGCGATCACCAGCTCCTTCGGTTCCGGGGTCGGAGAGGCATGGAACAACCCCTTGGTCACGGTACTGTTCCTCACCACGACCGTCTCCGCCGCCGTCGCCTATCAGCTGGACCACATCGGCTTAGCCCAGGAGCGCGCGGACCGGGCCCTCATCCGAAGCGTCATCCAGAGCATCGTCCAGCTCGCCGTGGTGGCTCTCGCTTTCATCGTTGGAATCCACGAATTGTCGGTTGTGGTGGCCGCGGTCGCTGCCGGCGCCCTGGCCAGTGTGGTTGTGGGGATGCGGCAGCTCCGCCGCGCCCGGGTCTCCCCCGACTGGCGGCATGGACTACGGCCGAGACACGCCCTGAAGCTCTTGAAGCCCGGACTGCCGAACCACGCCCTGATGCTTGCCGACCGCGCTCCCGGTTACCTGCTCCCCCTCATCGTCGCTGCCACTCTCGGCCCCGCGGCGACAGCAGCCTGGTACATCGTCTGGATGATGGCCTCGGCCGTGTACTTCGTGCCCCAGTCCGCCGGGTTTTCACTCCAGACCGCCCTGGCCGGAACGCGTTCGCGGCCCGGGCTTGTCGCTTCCGCCCTCCGCGTAAGCCTCCTGCTCACGCTGGTGACCGGCGGGCTTCTCGTATTTGTCGGGCCCTGGCTGCTCCGGTTCCTGGGTCCGGACTACGCCTCCGCATGGATGCTGATACCGATTCTCGTGCCGGCGCTCCTCCTGAGCTGCATCACCCAGGTCTACTACGGGCTGTGCCGGGCGCAAGGGCGTCTCGTTGAATCCACGGCCGTCGCCGTGGTGGCGGCGGCCCTGGTTCTGGGGCCGGCCCCCGCAGTTGCCCATTCGTATGGCCTCACGGGTGTCTCCATGCTGTGGTCCCTGGCGCAATGTGCGGTCGCCCTTATCGCCGGCTGGCGCCTAATAGCATTGGCCCATACCAAGGTGACCTCCCCGGCCGCCCAGATTCCTTCGTCGGCGAGCCAGGAGCCGACCGGGATGGAGACTCCATGACAAACGATTCGGCCACCACCGCACGCGTCACCACGTGGCGCAGCCTGAAGGACAGTGTTCGGAGTTCCAGTGCCGGACCGCCCCCCGGCAGCGGAGCCGGGGTGACGCCGGGGTGGCAGACCGGCGCTCTCGCATCCCTCGCCGCGCTGGCCCTCATTCTCGCAATCTGGGGCATGCTCATCGTCGATCCCCGGCAGGTCGGCGGTTCCGGCCTCATTGGAGTCCTGCCGCCCGTCTATTTCGTCGCCCTCGCCCTGAGCCTGGTCGGATTTGTCGCCTCACTGAGCCTTCCCCGGTTCAGTCCGGCTCTCCAGACCTGGCAGGTACTGGTAACGGTATTCATCCTCCATGGCCTCGATCCCATCGTCCACGGACTCCCCCGGCTCGAGGCAAGTTACCGGCATCTCGGGATTGCCGACACCCTTGCCAAGTCCGGCCAGCTGGACCCGGCCTTGGACGCCTACTTCAATTGGCCGGGCTTCTTCAACCTGCTGGGAATGCTTTCGGGCTCAACCGGGGTGAAGGATCTGATGGGCGTGGCGACGTGGGCACCCATCGGGGTCAACGTCCTCCTTCTGGCCCCGTTGCTGGCACTGGCGTCCCGGCTGACCGCCCATCGGCGCCACGCCTGGGCCGCCGTCTGGCTCTTCTACTTGACCAGCTGGGTCGGCCAGGACTATCTGGCCCCCCAGGCCTACGCCTTCATCCTGCTGATCACCCTCATCGCCTGCATCCTGAGTACCTTTACCGGGTGGGCATGGCGGACTGACCGGAACCGGTTTACCACTGCACTGGCCCGGATCGTCGGAAAACTCGACTCTCCCATCCCACAGCAAGGCCTGACTGGTCCGCCCAGGGGAGACAGTGCCGTCCTGGTGGTGGTCTGTGCGGTACTCCTCTTCGCCATGACCGCCTCCCACCAGCTGACACCTTTTGCGGCTATCCCGATCCTGGCCGTCTTGCTGCTGACGGGCCGGCTGCGGCTGCGCTTTCTGCCCGTACTGGCACTGGTGCTGCCGGTGGGGTGGCTGGTGTTCGCGGCGTCCACGTACCTGCAGGGCCACCATGACCAGCTGTTCGGCTCGTTCGGAGACATCGGCGCCAACACCTTCGACAGCCTGAGCTCGAGAGTATCCGGCAGCGACTCGCACCAGTTTGTCGTTTACACCCGCCTGGCCGAGGTGGCGGCGCTGTGGATGCTCGCTGCCGTGGGGGCCGTGGTGGGCCGACGACGGGGCGCGCCCTGGCTCACGGCGGCGGTCGGGGCGCTGGCGCTGCTGGTCCTCATCCCGATCCAGCCTTACGGGGGCGAGCTGCTGCTGCGGATCTACCTCTTCAGCCTGCCATTCACAGCGTGCCTGGCCGTGCTGCCGCTGATGTCGGACAAACCCTCCGGCCCCGGGCTGCGGCGTGGCATCGCCCTCTTGGTGCTGGGTGCTGTTCTCTCCGCCACCACCATCGTCACCAGGTACGGCAACGACATCATGGAGAGCTTTACCACGGACGAGATCGCCCTCGTGAACCGCCTCTACGAGACCGCACCCCCCGGGTCCAAGCTGATCGAAGCGGTCCGCAACACCCCCTGGAAGTTCCAGCACTACTCCGGCTACGACTACCGGTCGCTGGTCCCGGCAGAACCCAGGCCCGGTGCGAGCCCGCTGACATGTGAGGCCGCCAACCAGATAGCCGCCCGTTCCGGGGCCTACCTGATCGTTACGGTGAGCCAGCTTCACGCCGCGGAACTCCGCGGATCAACACCCGCCGGCGACCTTCAGAACTTTGTCGCCACGTGCGGTGCCAACCCCGGCTGGACGAGAATCGCCGAGAATGACGACGGCGTGATCTTCCGCATTGAAGGAGCAAGAAATGGCAATTGAACGGCGCTACCTAAGCTACGCGACGGCCGCCATCGCCATAGCCGCCGTGCCGCTGTCGTTTTTCGGGCCGGAAGGCCTTCGTCTGGCCATCATTGGGCTGCTGATGCTCGCCGGCCCGGGAACGGCTCTGGTTTTGCTGCTCCGGTTCGGCCCCCCGCCTTCCGCACAGAACGGCGGAACGGTCCCTCTCGCCATCGCCATCGCAATTGGCTTCAGCCTCGCGATGTCAACGCTCGTATCGACGGCGATGATCTACGCAGGCCTCTGGTCACCCCCGGTGGGCGTGTGCATCCTGTCCCTTGTCACGCTTGGCCTGCTGGCACCCGAACTCAAGCGGTCGAGGGGCTCCTTGGCAGGTGCGAGATGATAGTTTTCCTGACCGGGCTGGCTGTCATCACCTCGCTCGTGACCTGTGATGTGTTGCGGGTATTGAACCCCGAAAAGCCGCTCCCCCGGGCCGCGGTATATACGACGGCGGCCCTACTCTCCGTAGTCGGCGTCTCGCTAATAGCGCAGCTGATGCGCCTCTTGTAAGCGGCGTCAGACTGCCCCTGCCGCTGGGCCAGTCCGTACTTGCGGACTACTGAAAGTAATCCACAACATATTCTGAGGTAAATCAATGAGAACACTAAAAGCGCTCGGCTCCGCGGGCACCTTGGGACTGCTCGTCGCCAGTTCCCTTGTTTTCGGTTCCGCCCAAACGGCTACGGCTGCGACGTGTGAGCCCTCGCCATCGAACTCCTTTCCGGGAAGCACCGTCCTGGACACGAGCTTCGAGGCCAGCGGCTTTTGCGGCCTCGTCGCGAAGGTGGGGGGAGACGGCACCGCGACTATTTCGAGCTCACAGAAAAAGACCGGGACCAAATCGGCCAAGCTGCATGTGACGGACACGTCCGGCTCCATGGCGAACCTGTCCATGCCCTTCACCTCGACCACCAAGACGGCGTACGCCGACGGCTGGTTCAACATCACCACCGCCGGTGTCGCCGGCAACAATGTCCCGTATTTCCGCTTTTTCTCGGGCTCCACCCGGATTGCCGATGTCTACCGGTATAACAGCAACGGGCAGATGTGGCTGCGCGTCACCTCGCCCTCCGGATCGTTCGTTTACACGAGGCTGACTCCCGGGAGCGTCTCCATGAACGCCTGGCATCGCGTCGGCATGCGCGTCACGACGAACGGCACCAGGTCAACGGTCCAGGTGTGGCTCGACAATTCGCTGAAGTACTCCAGCAGCGCGGTCAACATCAATGCCACGACCCTGAGCAAGGTTCAACTGGGCGCCGAGCACAGCCGGCAGAAGGGCGACGAGTACATCGATGACGTGATCATCAAGCGCAGCAGCAGCTGACCGCCCGCCGCAGGGGCTGCCCGGACCGCCTACGCTGGCTTGGCCGCCTTCACGAACTCGCGGATCTTCGCCAGGTCTTTGACGCCCCGGGTTGACTCGACGCCGGAGGACACGTCCACGCCCCACGCTCCGGCGTGTGCAGCCGCGCCGGCAACATTGGCGGGATCCAAGCCACCGGCAAGCAACCAGTTCCGGCCCGCCAGCCCCTTGGCCCGGACGGAGGCGTAGTCCCACGCTTCGCCGGATCCGGGTACGGCGGCGTCGATCAACAGCAGTTCCTCGCCCCAGCTGGCGAACGACTCCTTCCCTGCCTCCATGGTCACGGCCCGGATCACTTTGAGCCCGCCGGCGTGCACAGCCCGCACATCCGCGGGGGTGCGGTCGCCGTGCAGCTGGACCCAGGCCAGCCCGGCCGCGCGTGCCAGCGCTACGGCGTCCGTTGCTGGCTCGTGCCGAAAGACACCGACGGCGGCGACGCCGACGGGAACAAGGGCCAGGAGTTCCCGGGCCCGGGCCAGGGTCACTTCACGAGGGCTGGGCGTCAAGACGAAACCGACGGCGTCCGCGCCGGCCGCGACCGCGGTCAGGACGGACTCGGGGGTACTGAGCCCGCACACTTTGACAAACATTCGGCTCCTTCTGCAGCGCTCCTGACTTTCACGTTAGCAAGTTGCGGCGGTGCGTGCGGACGTTACGCCCCCGGCTGACCGGCCGCGGCCCTTCGATGCGGTCCGGATAGGCTGGGGCGATGGAGATCATCCGCTATGCCGAGCTGAAAGCCCAACCCTGGCGCAACGGCGGCGGGGTGAGCCGCGAAGTGGCCAGCGGCTACTCGACTGGGGCAGACGCCGGCACCACGCCCGTTGACCGGGCGCAGGACACCATCTGGGACTGGCGGGTCAGCATCGCCGAGGTCACCAAGGCCGGAACATTCTCCGCCTTCCCCGGCATGGACCGCGTGCTCACCGTGATCGAGGGCGAACTGCTCCTCCTGAGCGTCGACGGCGTCGAACATCCGCTTGAGAAATACCGCCCGTTCCGGTTTTCCGGCGAGGCCGACTCCGTCGGCGCGCTGCCCACCGGTGACATCCGCGACCTTAACGTCATCACCCGCCAGGGCGTCTTCAAGGGGTATACCTCCATCATCGAGCTTTCCAAGAAGCGGGCCCATCCCGTGTTCGAAGGCCAGCTCGGCATCCTGCTGCAGGGTCAGGCCACGGTCAGCCCCGGCACGGCGGGCTCCGCGCCCGGCACGGCTGGCGTCCGACCCGGCGCAGCGGGCTCCGACCCCAGCGCGGCGCCCGCCATCGGGACCGCCGCCGGCCCGGGACAGGCTGCCGCCGCCGAGCCGGCAACGCTGGAGCGCTACGACGCCGTCGTCGGCTCTGACACCGCGTCGCCGGAAATCCTGGGCCGCGGCTTCCTGGCCGTGGTGTCGATCGACAGGGTGCCGAGCGGGTTCTGACCCGTCTGGGTTAAGATGGACCCAAGGCGCCTCCCCGGGCGGCCTCCGGACGACGGTTCAGTACCCGGCACGCGACAAGACTGGCCACAGGAGCCGTCATGTCGTGGTTAATTCTCATTCTTTCCGGGGCGCTGGAAGCCGTCTGGGCCGCCGCCCTGCACCGCACCGCGCAGGCGGCGGGCCGGCGCCGGCTGGTCCCGGCCCTGGTCTTCTTGATCTCCGTCCTCGCCAGCACCGGGGGCCTGGCCATTGCCATGCAGTCAATCCCGACCGGAACGGCCTACGCCGTGTGGGTGGGGGTCGGCGTCGTGCTGACGTCCGGCTACGCGATCGTCGCGAAGGTTGAACGCGCTACGGCGGCCCGGATCCTGCTGCTCGCAGGGATCGCGGCCTGTGTGGCCGGCCTGAAAGTGGTGGCGTGACAATGTCCAAGCCGTCCGCCTTTTCATGGACCGTCCTGCTGGCCTCAGCCGTGCTCGAAGCAGTCTGGGCCACCGCGCTGGGGCATTCGGACGGGTTCACCCGGCCGCTGCCCACGGTGGTCTTCGCCGTAACCGCCGCCCTCAGCATGGCCGGTCTGGGCCTGGCCGTGAAACGCATACCGCTCGGGACGGCCTATGCGGTCTGGGTGGGGATTGGCGCGGCCCTGACGGTCGGCTGGGCGATGGCGGCCGGCGTCGAACCGGCCAGTCCGCTGAAGCTGCTCTTCATCGCCGGGATCGTAGGCTGCGCCGCGGGGCTGAAACTGCTGCCGGCCGGGGTCCCGGAGGCGCCGGCTTCAGGCGCCGAACCTCCCCGGGTTTGAGACAGTACGACGGCGGGCCCCGGAGCCGCCGTCGTAGCCGGTCTCGCCACCTTAAAAGGTGGGGAGAATCGTGCGGCGAGGCGCACGGCCGGCAGCCGGAATACTCGCGGCCGGGGTGGGGTTCTTGGGAGGGACGGCATTTCCCGGCAGCACCGACAGTGGATCGAGATCCCGATGAATGCGGCAGCATCAGTCCAGCTCGGCGACGGCTTGCAGGTCAGCCCCCTCGGATTCGGCGGCATGGCCCTGACACCGGTGTACGGCGAAGTGGATCCCGCCGAGGCCCTGCGGACGCTGCACCATGCGGTGGATGCAGGGGTCAGCTTCATCGACACGGCGGATGTCTACGGCGGTGGCAGCAATGAGGAACTGATCGCCCGGCTGCTCAAGGAGCTCCGGGGCGAGGTTCAGCTCGCGACCAAGTTTGGCCTGGTCGGGACGCCGGCAACCGGCTACTCGGACATCCGGGGCGACGCCGCCTATGTGCGCCAGGCCGTGGACCGCAGCCTGCAACGGCTGGGCACGGAGACGATTGACCTGTACTACCTGCACCGCCGCGACCTCCGCGTTCCGATTGTGGAAACCGTGGAGGCCATGGCGGGGCTGGTGCAGGCCGGCAAGGTCCGGCATCTTGGCCTGTCCGAGGTGACGGCCGAGGAGCTGGGTGAAGCCAGTAGCATCCACCCGATCGCCGCCGTCCAGAGTGAATGGTCCATCTGGAGCCGCGACGTGGAAAGCAACGTGGTTCCGGCCGCGGCCGCGCTCGGGGTCGGCTTCGTGCCCTACGCGCCGCTGGGCCGGGGATTCCTCACCGGCACCGTGGAAACCTCGACGCTGGGCAGCAACGACTTCCGCCGCAACATCCCGCGCTTCGCCGACGAGGCCGCCGGCGCCAACCAGGGCGTGGTGGCCGCCGTGCGGGCCGTCGCTGCGGAACTCACCGTTGCCGGGCAGGCTGCAACCCCCGCCCAGGTGGCGCTGGCCTGGCTGCTCGCGCAGGGCCGGAAGCTGGGACTGCCCGTGGTCCCGATCCCCGGCACGCGCAAGGCGGACCGTATCGACGAAAACCTGGGCGCCCTGGCGCTCGACTTCACCGCAGCGCAGCTCGAGAAGCTCGACGCCGCCGCGGACGCCGTCGTCGGCTCCCGCTCCGCGGACCCCAACTGGGTGTCCCAAGGCCGCGAATAGCGGCTCCGTAGACTGAAGCCCATGGACTCGCTCATTCACTCTTTACGGAACATCACCATCCGCCGGATTTCGGTCGGCGAGATGGACAACAACGTGTATCTGCTCACCAGCAAGGCATCCGGCGCGCAGCTGCTGATCGACGCGGCCGATGATCTGGGCGCCATCCAGGGACTGCTTGCCGATGCCGCAGCGGATACTTCCGCGGCCCCGAAGCTGGCGCTGATCGCGACCACCCACCAGCACTGGGACCACGTCCGGGCGCTGCCGGGCCTGGTGGAAGCCACGGGTGCGAAAACGGCGGCCGGGACAGACGATGCCCCGGAGCTGCCGGTGCCGGTGGATGTGCTGCTGGATCACGGGGACGTCGGAAACTTCGACGGCTTCGACGTGACGGCAGTGCACCTGCGCGGCCACACACCGGGTTCGATCGCGCTTGTGTACCGGGACCCGGCGGGCCCCGCCCACGTCTTTTCCGGCGACTCGCTGTTCCCGGGAGGCGTCGGCAACACCGAGAAGGATCCGGAACGGTTCACCCGGCTCATCACCGATGTGAGCCAGCGGCTGTTCGAGGTCTATCCGGATGACACGGTGGTGCATCCGGGTCACGGCAAGCCGACGACCCTGGGCGCCGAACGCCCGCACCTGGAAGAGTGGCGCGCCCGCGGCTGGTAGCTGGCGCTACGCTTCGTGATTTGCGCTGCGCATAGTGCCGGTCGCCGCGGGAATTCCCGTAGCGACCGGCATTTGGCGTATCGCCAGCTACTTTGCGTAGCGGACAGGCGTGCTTTTAGCGGCTGCGGCGTTCGTTCGACGCCGGAGCGGACGCACGGCGGGGGCCGCTGCGCGCCGGACGGCTCTCGCCGGAGCGGCCGTTGCCGCCGCCTGCGTAAGACCCGCCCGAGGTGCCGCCGGTGTTGGAGGACCAGACAGCGGTGCTTGCTCCAGTTTTGCTTCCTCCGCTATTGCTTCCAGCGGGCTTGGCACCGGCAGCTGCACGCTGGCCCGTTGCCGGACGTCCGCCGCGCTGGCCGCCGGTCGAGGCACCCGTGCGGGGTGCGCCCCCGGAGCGGGGTGTGCCGCTGCGGGGAGCAGAGCCGCCCCGGGCGTCCCCGCGTCCTTCAGCGGCGCGCCCGTCCGAGCCGCGGCCGGCGGATGCGCGGCCGCCAGCAGCCGGAACGTCGTTGTGGTGCGCGTAGGCCGTGGAACGTCCGCGGGCGTTGCGGCGTGCTGCGCGCTCGGCGTCCATCCGGTCCTCGTTCTTCTCCGCGACGCGTTCTGCCGCGTTGCGGGCCGCGGCCTGGCCTTCATAGGCCACGGCACGGCGCTCGGCGCGAGGCAGATCAGTGCGGGGAGCCTCGGCCCCGACGCGTCCGCGTCCGCCACGACCGCCACGGCCACCCGCGGTGGGCGCAGCCTGGGTGGTGCGGCGGGCGCGCTTGCGCTCGGCGTTGGCACCGGTGGAGCTGCCGCCGCCCTGCTGCCCGGACTTGGTGGCCAGGAGCGCGGCGCGGGTGCGCGGGTCGATCTTGTCGGCCATTTCGCCGACCAGTTCCGCAACCAGCGGCGAGTTGGCGGTAACGCGCTCGAAGTTGACCTCGACGCCGGCGGCCTTCATCAGCTTCTTGACGTCGGACTGCTGCTCGGGCAGGGTCAATGTGACCACGGTGCCGTCGGAACCGGCACGGGCCGTACGGCCTGAGCGGTGCAGGTATGCCTTGTGCTCTGTGGGCGGATCCACATGGATGACCAGCTCGACGTCGTCGACGTGGACGCCGCGGGCGGCGACGTCGGTGGCCACCAGGACGCGGACGTCACCGGAGGAGAACTCGGCCAGGTTGCGGTCACGGGCGTTCTGCGAGAGGTTGCCGTGCAGGTCGACGGCCGGGATACCGGCGTCGGTCAGCGTCTTGGCCAGCTTGCGGGCGTGGTGCTTGGTGCGCAGGAAGAGCACCCGGCGGCCGGCACCCGAGGCGAGCTCGACGATCAGCTGCTTCTTGACGGTCTGGTCGTTGACCACCAGCACGTGGTGTTCCATCGTGGTCACCGCGGCCTGTGATTCATCCACGGCGTGGGTCAGCGGGTTGGACAGGTAGCGCTGGACGATCTTGTCCACTCCGTTGTCCAGGGTGGCGGAGAACAGCAGGCGCTGGCCCTGGCTGGGGGTCATGTCCATCAGCTTCTTGACGACCGGGAGGAAGCCGAGGTCGGCCATGTGGTCGGCCTCGTCGAGGACGGTGATCTCGACGCCTTCGAGGGTCAGGATGCGCTGGCGGATCAGGTCCTCCAGGCGGCCCGGGCAGGCGATGACGATGTCAACGCCGGCACGCAGGGCCTTTTCCTGGCGGGCTTGGGAGATGCCGCCGTAGATCACGGTGGTGGTCAGCCCCATGGCCTTGGCCATCGGCTCGATGGTGGCGTTGATCTGCGTCGCCAGCTCACGGGTGGGGGCAAGGACCAGGCCCATGGGGCGTCCCGGCTTGCGGAAGTGCTTGGCTTCCCGCTCGGCGAGTCGCGCCACAAGCGGGATGGCGAAGGCAATGGTCTTGCCGGAGCCGGTGCGGCCGCGGCCCAGGACGTCACGTCCTGCCAGGGTGTCGGGGAGGGTCTTGACCTGGATGGGGAACGGCTCCACGATCCCCTGGGCGGTGAGGGTGTCGGCGAGGGCCTTGGGCGTGCCGAGGGCAGCAAAAGTAGTCATGTAGTCAAAGGTCTTTCAGGCGGTATCCGTGCGGATATCGGCCCCGATGCCGGTTGGCTCAGGGGTTCGCCGAAGAAAAGTCAGGTGATCAACCGGGCCGCTACCAGCCTTGCGGCAGTGGCGGTCGGGACCAAATAGAACGCGTTCATCGACGCAGGATGTGCCTCTCACATGAAAAAACCCACTTCCTGCAGGCAGATTCCGGAGGAATCCAGCAGGGGAACCGGTTGATGAACCGGAACCAGTCAATCAAGATGATCAACCGAATCTAAAGTGGGCGTCACTGCACATCAAGTTCCACCACTCTACCATCCGGGCGGGCCTAAGCCCGATTCCGGGGGGCGGCTCCCCTGATACCCACTCCCGCGCGCCCCGTTAACCCTCCTGCCGGGCCCGGTCGACGGGCACGGCGAAGGGGTGCTTCCCGGTGCCGCTGAAGATCCGCGACCGGTTCCAGTTCGGCCCCGGCTAAAGCGCGAGGCTGGGGGCCTGGAACAGCGGAAGGTGCGATGCAGGGGGCGTCCTGGCCCCCGCGCCCGCCTTCGCCGAACCGGATCCCGTTACTGCAGTTTCGGCCGTTGCGGATCCCGTCACCGCGGAAGTCATCACCGTTCCGGTCATCGCGGGGCCGTGCGGAGAGGGCTCCGCCGGGGCCGACGCGCGGAGGATGACCAGCGCCTCGACGTCGATCAGCCTTCGGGCACCGGTGCTCGAGTCCACGATCCAGAACAAATCCATGGACGCAACCGTCTGGTTGACACGTCCCCGGTGGAACAGCTTGCCGTTGTGCCACGCCTCAATCTCGTCCCCCACCGACAGCTCCGAGCTCGAACGGACCCGCCGGGCCTCCTCTGCAGCCATGGCCTGCTCCTCACCTACGTTCCAGCGCTTCTGTTGTCGCCTCCAGCTTGCCGCTGAAACGTTTCGGAGGCGTTTCCGCGCCGTGATTTCTTTGTGTCCTTCCACCGGGTCGCCTGCCAGAATGAGGGAACCCCATGTGAAGGAGAATCATGACGGAGCACCAGCATCACGCCGCCGGCGGAACGGATGAGAGCACGGCCGCGCAGCTATGGGACGAGAGGTACGCCAGCAGGCCCAAGGTCTGGAGCGGTCGGCCCAATCCGCAGCTGGTGGCAGAAGCGTCCGGACTCAAGCCCGGCGTCGCCCTCGATCTGGGCTGCGGCGAGGGCGCGGACGCTATCTGGCTCGCCAGCCGGGGCTGGACCGTGACGGCATGGATGTCTCCGCCGTCGCGCTTGAACGGGCAGCCGAGCATGCCCGCGAGACGGGGCACGACAGCAACATCGAGTGGGTAGAGCAGGATCTCGCCACCTGGGTGCCGGACCAGCAGTACGAGCTGGTCAGCGCCCAGTTCCTGCACTCGACCCTGTTGCCGTGGCAGCAGGCCCTGCGCCTGGCCGCCGCCGCGGTGCGGACCGGCGGCACCCTGCTCATCGTCGGGCACCACCCCGCGGGGCTGCCGCCCTGGGGGAACCACCACTCAGCCGAAAAGTACTTCACTGCCGAGGAGGTGGCGCGGGAACTGGGGATCGAGGCACCTGAGTGGCACCTTGACGTTCTGGACAGCCGGCTGCGCAGTGCGACCGGACCCGACGGCGAGGCGGCCGAGCTCACGGACGCTGTGCTGCGCGCCACCCGGCTCGCCGCCCGCTGACGTCCGGTCCCGCACCGGCCGCCAGTCGACAGCCGCCAATAGCGTCGGCGACCGGTGGTTGGCGCCGTCCCGGTGCGCGGTCAGCCGCCGGCGGACGTCCTGGCTACGCGCGGGGCGACCACGACGGCGGCGACCCCGATGGCCGCGGTGAGCGCGAAGACACCGGCGAAGGAGGCCGCCGTCGTCGTAAAGACGGCAAAGACGATTCCCGTGCCGGCAAGGGCCAGCGCCCCGCCGAGGGAATCGGCAATGGACATGGCGGAGCTGTTGAAGCCTTCGGTGTCCTTGGTGGACAGGGCCAGGGTCATCACGCTCAGGCGCGGATACATCAGTCCCATGCCCCCGCCGGCAAACACCCAGCCGGCGATCGCGACGGCTGCCGGCCAGCCAAGCACGGTGGTCGCGAGGGTAAGGACGACGGCGCCGAGGACCATTCCCGCCCCGATCCGGACCGCGCGGCGGTGATTCAGGCGGGGCCCGAGCCTGCCCTGGATGGCTGAGGCGGCGGCCCACGCGAGGGCTCCCCCGGTGAGCGTGAGGCCGGCAAAGGTCGGCGGGAAGACGTAGCGCTCCACCAGCAGATAAGGCAGGTAGACCTCCGCGCCGAAAAACGCCGCCGAGGCCAGCCCCCGGGTGAGGATCACGCTGGGCAACCCGGGGCGCGCCGTGAGCGTGCCGCGCGGCACGAGCGGTCGGACCGCCACGAGCGCCACGGCGACGGCGGCTGCCGCCAGCACGCCACCGGCGACCGGGACCTCGGCGGACAGATTCAGGCCCAGCACGGCGAGCGCGGCCAACGTTGCCCAGGCCAGCCGCCCGTACCCTCCCGGGGTGCGGACCCGATCCGGCGCAGCGCTGGACATGTCCCCCGGGCTGCCTTCGTCCGGGGATTCCCGCTTCGGCGACTTCCGCTCCGTGGACTTCCGCTTCGTGGATTTCCGCTCCGTGGATTTCCGCTCCGTGGTCCCGTGCAGCCCGCGCACGGCCGGAACGATCATGAGCAGCGCCGGCACCACGAGCCCCACCACGCCCAGAAAGACCCAGTGCCAGCTGGCAAGCTGGGCCACGAGCCCGGCGGCGAAAGGGCCAACGAGCGAGGGAATCACCCACGCTGCGGAAAACGCGGCGAAGATTCTAGGGTGCAGCACGGGCGGATAGACCCTAGCGACCACCACGTAGAGGGACACGGTCATGGCACCTCCGCCGAGGCCCTGCACCAGCCGGCCGGCGACCAGGGCGGCCATGCTCCCAGCCGTTCCCGCGATCAGCAGGCCGAGTACGAACAGGGCCACGGAAGCGTACAGGGGACCCGCCGGACCACGCCGGTCGGACCAGTTGCCCGCCGCCACCATGCCGATGACGCCGGTGGCGAGCGGACCGGCGAAGGCCAGCGCGTACAGGGCTGCCCCGCCCAGCTCGCGGCTGACGAGCGGCATGATGGTGGTCACCGCCATGGATTCGAAAGCGGCGAGGAACACCAGGGCACAGGCGCCGAGGGTCACCAGCAGGTAGCTGCGGTGGAAGAGGCCGGCTGATTCCGGGGCCGGGGCGGGGGCAATACGGGGCACGGGCGGGGCCTGATCGCTAGTTCCGGACGCCGCCGCAATGCCTCACCGGAAGTTGGGGCCACGGTGCGTCCGTTGCGGTTGGATGGAGAGCTTCCGGTGGAGCGTGGGGACGGCTAAGGGGAAGCATGCCACAGCCGGCGCGTGGCGCGCACCACCCCTTGTGGATTGGCGAGTCCGGTCAGCCGCCGATGAAGCGGTTCCGCCCGGCGCGGTAGCCGAACACCGCGGCCAGCGCGCCGATTGCGAGGAAGAGCACCCCCGCCGCGGCGAAGGACCCCGTGGACTGCTGCAACTGGCCGACCAAGAGGGTCCCGGTGGAGCCCAGCCCATAACCGACGCCCTGCATCATGCCGGACAGGTGGGCCGCGGTGTGGCCGTCGCGGGTTCGGAGCATGATCAGAGTCAGCGCGACGGCGGTCAAGCTGCCCTGGCCCAGGCCCAGCAGCCCGGTCCACAGCCAGATCAGCTCCAGCGGGCCGAAGATGCTCAGGGCGAATCCTCCGCCCGTCATCAGCGCCACCACGGTGCTGATGACGCGCTGATCCCGGAAACGGGCCGCCAGGGCAGGGGCGAAGAGGGAACCGAGCATCTGCAGCACGATCGAGGCGGAGACGATCAGTCCGGCGGTGCCCCCGTCCACCCCACGCTCGCGCAGGATGGGCGCCAGCCAGGCAAAGACACTGAAGGACATCATCGCCTGCAGGACCATGAAGATGGTCACCTGCCAGGCAATGGCAGAGCGCCACACGTTGACGCCGTCGGCCGCCTGCTGGTGCCGGCCATGGCGCTGCCGAACGGCCAGCGGAAGGAACAGCACAAGGACGACGCCGGCGGGCAGCGCCCAGAACCAGAGTGCCGCCGTCCACTCCCCCGTCGCGGCGAACACGGGGTAGGTGAAGCCGGCTCCGAGGGCCGCGGAGGCGCAGATCGCCGTCGTGTAGAGACCGCCCATTAGTCCCAGCCGGTGCGGGAAGTCGCGCTTGACCAGGCCCGGCAGCAGCACGTTGCAGAGCGAGATCGCGGCACCGCAGGCGGCCGTCCCGGCGAGCAGGGCGGGAAGGTGCCCGGCGCCCGCGAGGTCCAGCGGACGCAGCAGCAGCCCGGCGGTCAGCACCGCCATGGCACCAAGCAGCACGCGTTCGGCGCCGAAGCGGCGGGCAAGCACGGGGGCCAGCGGGGCGAACACCCCGAGCAGCGTGACGGGCACCGTGGTGAGGACCACGACCGCCCAGCCCGGCAGCCCGGTGTCGGCCGTCAGCTCGGGAAGCACCGCCGAAAAACTTGAGAATACCGTGCGGAGGTTCAGCCCGATCAGGACCAGGCAGAGTCCCAGATAGACCAGCCCGCGGCGGCTGCCGACACGGGTGGCCGCGGCCGCGGGGACATCGTCGATCTCGGCGTCCACTAGCGTGCTGCTGCGGTCCCCGGCGGCGGGGGTGCTCCCGAGAGTGGAATCCGGGGCGTTCTGCGGTAACGTCACGGACCCCATTCTGGCAGGCCGCACCGCGCTGCCCCTGACAAGAGCTCCGTCAGGCCCGCACCAGCCCGCCGAACTCCACTATTCTGGAAGGGATGAGTGAAACCCCAGAATCCCCCCAGGCGCCGCAGCCGTCCCGCCCGGTGACCCCCGGCAGCCAGGCCTCCTTCGGCACCTACGGCGGCCGCCCAGTCAGCTTCGTGCGCCGCGGCACCCGCCTGCAGGGCCGGCGCCAGGCCGCCTGGGAAGAGCATTCTGACCGTTGGGCCGTCGAGGTTCCGCGACACATCGCCAACACCTCGATCCACCCGGACTATGAGTTCGACGCGGAGGCGGAATTCGGGCGCTCGGCCCCGCTGATTGTGGAAATCGGATCGGGGCTGGGCGACGCCGTCTGCCACGCCGCCGAGGAGAACCCGGACAAGGACTTCCTCGCTGTCGAGGTGTACACCCCGGGCCTGGCCAACACGCTGATCAAGATCAACAGCCGCGGGCTCAGCAACGTCCGGGTCGTGGAGGCGAACGCCCCGGAAGTGCTGGCCACCATGCTCCCGGCAGGCTCGGTCACGGAAGTGTGGGTCTTCTTCCCGGACCCGTGGCACAAGTCCCGGCACCACAAGCGCAGGCTCATCCAGCCGGCGTTCGCCGAGCTCGCCGCGCGCGCTTTGAAGCCCGGTGGCATCTGGCGGATCGCGACGGATTGGTCCAACTATGCGGTCCACGTGCGTAAGGTACTGGCCGCCTCCGCCGACTTCGAGAACCTGCACGAGGGCGAGCGCAGCGGCGGCGAAAGCCCCCTGACCCGGGTCTGGGAATCCGGGGTCGAATTGCTGGTAGGAGGTGCGCCCGTCAAGGAGGGCCGGGCACCGGTGAGCACTGAACACACGGGTCCCAATGAAGGCACGGATGAGGCCGGCGGCTGGGCTCCGCGGTTCGAGGGCAGGGTTCTGACCAGCTTCGAGAACAAGGCGCACGAGGCCGGGCGGCTCATTTTCGACCTCAGTTACCGGCGGCGCTAAAGGCACGACTGCGGGTACCGGAGGCACTCTGGTGGCTCTTGTCCGCAGCCGGTCCCGGCCCAACCCTGAAGCGGCAGCACTATTCCAGAGCTGCACCGCGTGACAGGATTACGGGAGTCGCATCCGGGCCATGATGTACGCGGCGGATCAACCGAGACAGTTGAGGGACCGAACATCAAAAGAGAACTGAAGGGTGCCGCCGACGCCGTCGAGGACGTTACCAACTCCCGGGCACTCGAGCTGGTGGCCCGGGCCGGGTTTGCCGTGAGCGGCATCCTGCATCTCCTGGTGGGGCTGGTCGCGATCCGCGTGGCCATGGGCGACGAGGGTGAGGCGGACGTGAGCGGGGCAGTCGAACAGCTGGCCGGCCAGCCCGCCGGGCCGGTGCTCCTTTGGGGGTCCTTCGCAGCCTGCGTTGCGCTGGCGCTCTGGCAGATCAGCGATGCCATCTTCGAGTTCGAACACCTCCCGGGAAAGAAAAAGCTGGGGAAGAAGCTCAAGGCCGCGCTTCAGGCAGTGGTGTATGCCGGGCTGGCCGTGACGCTGGCGTCGTTCGCCAACGGCGCGGGCAAGGACCACACCACATCCACGAGCGACCTCACGGTGTCCGTGATGAAGGCCCCCGGCGGGTACGCGCTGCTGCTCGCGATCGGCGCGGCCGTTGCCATCACCGGAATTGTCTACGTCGTCCGCGGCTTCCGCCAGTCCTTCGCCAAGTACCTCCGGCTTCCGGCCTCGGACAAAGCCCGAACGGCTCTAGCGGTCCTTGGTGTGGGCGGCTATGCCGCCAAAGGCATCGCCCTGCTCCTGGCGGGCCTGCTGATCATCGTCGCCACCGTGACGGCGCACCCCGAGGAATCAACCGGAATCGACGGCGGCCTGAAGGGCCTGCGCGATCAGCCGTTCGGCTTTTACATGCTGGCCGCGGTGGGTGCCGGGCTGATTTGCTACGGCATTTTCATGATGGTGCGGTCCAGGCTCGCCAAGATGTGATGCCCGGCGCGGGTCGGACAAAAGCGGGGGCGTCAGCCGCTCGGCACGGCGATGACGGCCACCGTCTGCTGCTGCCCGTTGCGCATTTCGACGCTGGCGATGCTGGCGAGCTGAACAGGCGTGGCGCCCGTGATCCTGACCCGGCCGCTGGGGGTGGCCGTCCAGGCGCAGGCCCGGTCTTCGCCGCCGTCGCGGTCCTTCACCCAGAGCGAGAAGGTGCCGTCCACCGGCAGACTCCGGCCATCGACTGCGAGCTCCGTGCCCCAGGTCTTCTTGACCAGGCCGACCGTGAACTGAATCCCGTCGCCGGCCTGCACCGAGTAGCTGGCGTCCGGCTTGGCCGGCGGGTTGAGCAGCGGCCCGCCGAGGACGCCAGCGGCGAGGCAGGCCGCGGCTGCGGCCGCCACCGCCGCGAACCAGCGGCGGCGAACCCTGCGGCGGCGGACGGCCAACTCATCCAGCAGCCGCTTGGGGACGGAACCAGCGCTGGCCCCTTGCGCCGCAACGGGACCCGCCGCAGCAGCCACGCCGGTGAGCGCCAGGGCGTCGCTCACCGCCACCTCGTCCAGCAGCGCGGGCAGGCTGGCAAGTTCATCAAGCTCCCCCCGGCACTTCGCGCAGGATTCCAGATGCTGCTCGAAGGCCGCGACGTCGGCCGGCTCGAGTCCGCCCAGCAGATAGGCGCCGAGCAGCTGGTGTGGCTCCGTTCCGTTCACCGCTGCACCCCCATTTCGTCGAGGACCGTCCGCAGCGCCCGGACCGCGTAGAAGGCCCTGGACTTCACCGTTCCGCTGGGGATGTTCAACTTTTTCGATGCCTCCTGAACCGTGTAGCGGCGGTAGTGGAGGGCAACCAGGACGTCGCGGTGCTCGGCGCTCAGCCGCAGCAGCGCCTCCTCCATGAGGACCTTGTTGAGGAGTTCGTCCACGCGTCCGGCCGCGTCCACGGGGTCCGCAGCCTCGCGTTCCGCGACTTCGCGGGGCCGGCGTTGGGCTTTGCGGTAATTGTCGATCATGATGTTGCGGGCCGTCCGGAACAGGTAGCTGCGCAGACTGCCGGTGATCTCCGGCGCCTGCTGCCAGACGCGCAGAACGGTCTCCTGAACCACGTCGTCCGCCAGCTGCGCATCCCGGCAGGCGCTGAAGACAAAGTGTTTCAGGGCCCGGCCGTGATCGCGGTAGATCGCGGCCACCACGTCTTCGTCAAGCGACATGCGATGCCTCCCCGGCCTTGTGCCCTGCGCCCTTCTGCCCCCTACGACGTACGGGACCGCGCAAAAGTTCAAAGCCGCCGTCCTGAACCATTCTTCACCGGACGGCGTCGTATGGGGTAGCGCTGGCCTGACGAGTTGGCCGGTACGAGTCAAGGAGCAACAGATGAAGAAGCACCTCAGCATTGGCCTGTCCGCTTTCGCAGTTGCCGCACTGCTTTCCGGCTGTGCCGGCGGAGGCGGCAGCACGGCACCGACCGCGCCCCCCGCACCGGCCGCAACTTCGGCTCCCCCGGCCAGCCCGACTCCCGCTCCGGCCGCCGCGACAGAGCTCAAGGTTGCGGAATCCAAGCTCGGCCCGATTGTGGTCGATGGCAAAGGCATGAGCGTCTACTACTTCACCAAAGACACGAAGGATTCCGGGACAAGCGCCTGCACCGGCGGATGCCTCACCGCCTGGCCGCCCGTTTTCACCACCTCCGCGACACCTTCCGTGGAAGGCGTCACAGGCACACTGGGCACCATCACTACCCCCGACGGCAAGAAGCAGGTGACCATCAACGGCATGCCCATCTACTACTTCGAAAAGGACAAGGCTGCAGGCGACATCCTGGGCCAGGGCGTTAACAGCGTCTGGTACCTCGTGGCACCCTCCGGTGAGATGATCACCACGGCCCCCGCATCCTAGTAGTACTTTGTTAGGTTGGTGGGGCGTGTTGGCAGTAGGGGCAGCGTCTGAGCTGTCGGATGAGGATCCGTTGGAGTTCCTTGAGGACCCCGTACAGGCTCAGGCTGCCCCTGCTGCTTTTGGGGTGGCAAGGCGTTTTTTGGTGATGAACAGGTGTGCTGCGGACACGAGGGTGACGTGGTGGTGGAAGCCCGGGAAGGATCGTCCTTCGAAGTGGGAAAGGCCGAGGCCGGTTTTCAGTTCGCGGTAGTCGTGTTCAATGCGCCACCGGATTTTCGCCAGCCTGACCAAGGTCCTGGTTGGTGTGTCGGCGGGCAGGTCGGAGAGCCAGTAGTCGGTGGGCTCCTTGGCGCCGGGTGGCCATTCGGCGATCAGCCAGGCCTCGGGCAACGATCCGTCTTCGCCGGGGGCGATGTGCCGGCTGGCAGGTCTGACGCGCAGGGCCAGGAAGCGGGATTTCATGGCCGCGGTCCTGTTGGTGCCGGTGTTCTTGGTGCCGTGCCGCCAGGTGATCCTGCGTAGTTGTCCCCTTCCGGCGGCCACCGCGAGTTCGGCCAGGCTGGCCGGGTCCTGTCGGTAGCGGGGCACACTGGGCCTGCCCCTGGGGCCGGAGCGTTCGGCGAGTTCGGGAACGGCATTGGCCGGGTAGGCGCTGGTGGATGCCTTGACCGCCATCACCCACGGAATGGACCGCCGGGTCAGCTCAAGCCGGAACAGCGCGTTGTCCCCGTACCCGGCGTCGGCAACCGCGACCGGGCACCTGCGCCCCCAATGGGCGAGTTCATCGATCATCTCCAGCGCGAGTTCCCACTTGGGCCGGTGCCGTACGTATTCGGGGATCTTCGCCTTGATCCGGCGGGCGGCGACGGCTTCGGCGTGCTCGTTGGTGTCCGCACAGGCGTCATCCCAGGCCTCGGGCACGAACAGGCGCCAGTTCACCGGGGCCGAGGCATGGTCGGTGACCATGTGCACGGTGGAGGCAACCTGGCAGTTGCCGATCTTGCCCAGCGTGCCCGAGTACTGGCGCGCCACGCACGCCGAGGCGGCCCCGTCCTTCTTGAACCCGGTATCGTCAATCACCCACGCCTCCGGCACGATAGCCTCATCGGCCAGGGCTGCCAGGCGGCGGCGGACCGGCTCCACCTCCCACGGCGAGGACGTAACGAACTGCTGCAGCTGCTGGTGGTCCACATCCAGGCGCTCCGCCATCGGCTGCATCGACTTGCGCCGCCCCTCCAGCATCAACCCCTGCAGATACAGCCGGCCCTTCGCCCGCTGGTCCTTCCGGCCCAACGACGCGAACACCTGCCCGACGTAATCCTCCAGCTCGACCCGCAGTCCTGCCTCTTCCATGCCCACGAAACGAAATTAACAGCTCAGGCCAGCGATTAAAAGCCCCTCACCGAAGACCTAACAAAGTACTACTAGGAGCGTGCTGAACTAATGGCTATTTGAGGGGCCGGTCCGGGCGTTGGGGCGTTCGGGCCTGCCCCCTTCGTCGTTTCGAGGCCGTCGAACTGAGTCCGCGCAGGAGCACGATGGATTCCCCGGGTGCGGTCACCGCGTGAGCTCTCTGTCGAAACGTACTTTGGTAGGTCGTTTCAAGAATCACGCGGTGGCCGCCTCACGTCCGGGAGCAACACGCCCGGGAGCCGGGCCGTTACACCACGCTAATGGGCTCCGATTTCGTCTCGGCGGAGCCCCGCGACGGAGGTGCTGTGGTTGCGGCTGCATGCCCGGCGAGGACACCCGTCTGGTGCCGAAGCTTCAGTCGGTACATCAGGACGCCGGTGAGGGTGACGGCAGCGACGAAGAGAACCCCGCCCCACTGCAGGTACCACTCGAACGGCGGCACGGAGTTGTAGATTTCCGGGCGTGGCCAGATGAGGTTCAGTGTCATGGCGCCGCCCCACAGGACCGCGAGGATGTTCACCGGCAGTCCCCATTTTCCCAGGCTGAAGCCGGGCTCGGTGCCGTCATCGGGCAGCGGCCACTTTTTGGCCAGGCGGTTCCGAAGCATGGGCACGGTCACCAGCAGGTAGGAGAGGTAGATCAGGACAATGCTGATGCTGGAGAGGATGGTGAAGATGGCGGGCTGGGAGACGTTCACGATCAGCGGGATGACCGCGATGATTCCGATCACGATGGCGGCGACCGTTGGGGTCTTCCGGACGGGGTGTACCTTGCCCAGGTGGCGGCTGAACGGAAGGTTGTTGTCCCGGGCCATTGCAAACATCATGCGGATGGCGGCGGCGTGGACGGCCAGCGTACAGACCATGACCGCCACCACGATGCACAGCAGGAAGGCTTTGCCGAAGGGGCCGCCCAGCACGGAGAGCACTATGTATTGCAGGCCGCCGTCGGCAGAGCCTAGCTTGGGATCATCCAGGTCCGGGGCCGCGAGGAGTCCGGTGAGCAGGATCAGTCCGCCCAGCACAAAGGATGCGGTGATCGCCCGCAGGATGGCCCTGGGTGCTGTGCGCTTCGGGTCCTTCGTCTCTTCGCCGAGGGAGCTGGCAGTATCAAAGCCGTACATCACGTAGCCCGATGCCATGGCGCCGATGATGAACACTCCGAAGAAGCCCAAGGGGTGGTCCGCCCCGAACCCCGTGGTTTCGAAGAGGATGCCGGGTCCGCGGACCATATGCCATGCAAGTGCGAGGATAAGCAACACCGCGGCAGCAAGTTCAACGAAGACGCCTACGCTGTTGATCTTGGTCATGAGTTTCACGCCGAAGGCGTTGATGAGGGTGGAGATGCCGATCATGATGCTCGCGAGCAGTACCCCGTTGAGGGCGAAGTCGTAGGTGCCGGTGCCGTCACCGATGATCTGGAACCCGGACCAGATCTGGGGCAGGGTGAGCTGGAGGGCCAGTGCCACGGCGCCCAGGGCCATAATTGAGGAAATTAACAACAGCCACCCGGCCAGCCAGGCGAAGGTGCCGGAGGAGAGCCTTTTGGCCCAGTTGTAGACCGAACCGGCCACAGGGTAACGTCCTGCCAGTTCGGCGAAGCATAAGGCCACCATCAGCTGCCCGGCGAAGACAATCGGCCAGGACCAGGCGTAGGCCGGGCCGGCCATGGCGAAACCGAAATAGAACAGTTGAAAAACGCCGGTAAGGATGGAGATGTAGCTGACTCCGGCCGCGAAGCTGGCGAACTTGCCGATGCTTCGGTCCAGGGTCTGGGCATAGCCGAACTGGTCCATGCCGCTTGAATCAGTACTCTTGCTGGGTTCTGTCAATTGAACTCCTAAGTCAGAAAAGCACGATGGTGGTGATCTGCGGCCGCTTTGGACGCAGATGAAACCAAGAGACCGGGCGCCGCGCCGTTGTGGCGCCCGGCTGTTTCCCCCAATGCTGTTGCCTAGTTGGCTGTGCCCTCCCCCGTTTCCTTCGGAGCCGGAGCCGGGCCGAACCAGCCGCTGGGTGCGGGCTGGATGTTCTGCCAAATGTGCTTTGCCTCGCGGTACTCGTTGAGGCCCGCCCGGCCGAGTTCACGGCCGATCCCGGACTTCCCGAAGCCGCCCCACTCAGCCTGGGGTACGTACGGGTGGTAGTCGTTGATCCACACGGTTCCGTGCCGGAGGGCGCCGGCGACGCGCTGCGCTTTGGAGGCGTCCGATGTCCATACCGCGCCGGCCAGGCCGTACTCTGTATCGTTCGCGATTGCGATGGCCTGATCCTCGGTCCGGAACGTCTCGATGGTCAGCACGGGGCCGAATGACTCCTCGCGCAGTACGCTCATGCCGGAGCGGCAGTTGCCGAGTACGGTGGGCGGGTAGAAGTAGCCGTCGGCGAGCGGTCCCTCGTCGGGGATGTAGCCGCCACACAGGAGCTCGGCGCCCTCCGCAATGCCGGCCTGTACGTAGGCGTGGACCTGATCCCGGTGCTTGGCGGAAATGAGCGGCCCGGTCTCGGCGTCGGGATCGAACGGCCCGCCCATCCGGATCTTTTTCGCCCGTTCCACGATCTCGGCCACAAAGCGGTCTGCAATCGACTCCTCGACGACGAGCCGCGCCCCTGCCGAGCAGACCTGCCCGGAGTGCAGGAAAACGGCAGTCAGGGCGTTGTCGACGGCGGCGTCCCAGTCCGCGTCCGCAAAGACGACGTTCGGGTTCTTCCCGCCGAGTTCGAAGGCGACGCTCTTCACTGTCTCCGCGGCCGCGGCCATGATCGTCTGGCCTGTGGCCAGACTTCCGGTCAGGGAGACGAGGTCGACGCGCGGGTCGGAGCTGAGTGGGCCGCCCACCGTCGAGCCGGGTCCGGTGACGAGATTGGCGACGCCGGCAGGGACGCCTGCCTCTTCGAGGGTTTCCATGAGCAGGATCGAAGTGGACGGTGTGAGCTCGCTGGGCTTTAGCACGAACGAGTTTCCGGCGACGAGTGCTGGCGCCACCTTCCATGCAGCCTGGAGGAGCGGGTAGTTCCACGGTGCGATGAGGGCACAGACGCCGAGCGGCTCGTAGACCACGCGGCTGATGGCGTTGGGCCGGCCTGTGTCGATCACCCTGCCGGCGTCGAGGCCTGCGATCTTTCCGTAGTAGCGGAAGCAGGCAGCAATGTCGTCTATGTCGTACTCGGCCTCGACGAGGCGTTTGCCGGTGTCGAGCGCCTCCGCCTGGGCGTAGGCGGCCTTGTCCCGCTCGAGCAGGCCGGCCACGCGAAGCAGCACGGTACCCCGCTCGATATCTGTGAGCCTGCGCCACGGGCCGCCATCGAACGTTGCCCGTGCACTGGCGATCGCCCGCTCGGCATCCTCTACGGTGGACGACGCGACAACTGCCACTTCGTGCCCGTCTGCCGGGCAGCGCACGGATGTCGTGCCGCCGTCGGACGCCTGCTGCCAGGCTCCGCCGATGTAAAGGCCCTTGATGGGATCCCGTGATTTCCCGGCCTGATGGACTTGCTCAACCGTGGCAGTCATTGTCTCTCCTTCTGGTGTGTGCATCCATCATTCCTAGCCCCTGGCCGCAGGGGCGGCGTTGCCGTTACGCTCCAGCGGGCTGACGCCGTGCCGGTAGAACTCCGCGTGCTGCGGCGCCAAAGGTGCATTGCCGGCGATCAGGTCGGCGGCCTTTTCAGCGAGCATCATGACAGGCGCGTAGATGTTGCCGTTGGTGACATAGGGCATGGCGGAGGCGTCCACCACGCGGAGGCCCCTGGTGCCGTGCACGGTCATGTCCAGCGGGTTCACTACGGCCATGGGATCGGAATCGGGGCCCATCTTCGCTGTGCAGGACGGGTGGAGTGCTGTTTCGGCGTCGCGGGCAACCCAGTCGAGGATCTCCGCTTCCGTCTGCACGGCCCGGCCCGGAGACAGCTCACCCCCGCTGAAGGGGACCATGGCGGACTGGCCCAGGATGTCACGGGCCACACGAACGGCCTCAACCCATTCGCGGCGGTCCTGGTCCGTGGAGAGATAGTTGAACACCATGGACGGGTGCACGGTGGGATCGGTGGACTTGATCTTGAGGGTGCCGCGGGCGTCGGAGTACATGGGGCCGATGTGCACCTGGTAGCCGTGCTTGGCATCGGCCTTCTGGCCGTCGTAGCGGACTGCGACCGGGAGGAAATGAAACATCAGGTTCGGGTACGCAACATCCTCGTTGGAGCGGACGAAGCCGCCGCCCTCGAAGTGGTTGGTGGCTGCTGGTCCCGTCCGGCCCAGCAGCCACTGGAGCCCGATTAGCGGGTAGCGCCACAGGTCAAGGTTAGGCTGCATGGAGACCGGCTGGGTGCAGGCGTGCTGGATGTAGACCTCGAGGTGGTCTTGGAGGTTTTCGCCGACGCCGGGCAGGTTGACCACGGAGTTGATGCCCAGGGAGTTCAGGTGGGTCGCGTCTCCAACGCCGGAGAGCTGGAGCAGCTGTGGGGTGTTGATGGCGCCGCCTGCGAGGATCACTTCGCCTGCGTTCACCTGGTGGGTCCTGCCGTTGCGGCGGTAAGTGACGCCGGTAGCCACGTTGCCCGTGAAGTTGACCTTGGTGACCAAGGCCCGGGTCAGGATGGTCAAGTTGTCCCGGCCGAAATTGGGCCGGAGGTAGGCGCGGGACGCCGAGAGCCGCTGGCCTTTGTGGACGTTGCGGTCAAATGCCGCGAAGCCTTCCTGGCGGTAACCATTGACGTCATCCGTCAGCGGGTAACCGGCTTCCTGGGCGGCGGCGAAGAAGGCCTGGAACAGGGGGTTGGTGGCCGGGCCGCGTTCCAGCACGAGGGGGCCGGAGTGTCCGCGCAGTTCATCGTCCGGGTCCGCGGCGGACGCGTTTTCCATCCGGTTGAAGTACGGCAGGCAATGCGCGAAGTCCCATGTTTCCATCCCGGCGTCTGCGCCCCAGCGTTCGTAGTCGAGCGGGTTTCCGCGCTGGAAGATCATGCCGTTGATTGAGCTGGAGCCGCCCAGTACCTTGCCGCGTGCGTGCGCCACCCGACGGCCGCCCATGTGAGGCTCGGGGTCCGACTTGTATCGCCAGTCGTACAAAGGATTGCCGCTGGGAAAGGTCAGCGCGGCGGGCATCTGGATGAAGAGGTCCCAGGGGTAGTCACTCCGCCCGGCTTCGAGGACCAGGACGCTGCTCTGGCCTCCATCGCTCAGACGGTTGGCAAGCACGGACCCCGCGCTTCCGCCACCGACGATGACGTAGTCGTAGTTGGTTTTTGTCATGCTGCAAACTCTCCTTCTGCCTGGCGCAGATCTTCCGCCCAGGGCCGGTGATCCTGCTTCCGGAAACTGGCGGTACACCATGGCGCTCCGGAGAATGCGCAAGACGTCACTTGTGTGGTGTAGGTCATACCGATGAACACTAAAGCAACTTGAACAAGTGTTCAATAGCACTACTGGACAAGTGTTCAGAAAAGTTTGTTTGTTACGTGCAAGGGCTGCCGCGGCTCGGTACGCGCCAGGGACTGGCGGCCGTGCGGCGGCTGAGCTTGAAGAGTTCTAGCGTCGCGGGAGATGGCGGTGGTGCCTTCACGGAATTCCTGGGCAATTCCCGCTAGGCGGCGAAGGCGATCTCCTCGGTACGGGCGATGCTCCTTTGGATGGAGGCCTCGTCCACGCCCAGGAGCGCTGTCAGCCACATCCCGTTTTGCACGACAACAATGTCAGCCGCCCGCACCCTACATTCATCACTGGAGAGTTCGGGTTTGGCATTGCCTATCAGCGCCGCGAGTCCATCGAGGTACCGCTCGAAGGCCGCCGCGTTAATCAGCGCAAAGTCTTCATGGGCCTGCGCGAGTGCCCAGAGGTGGAGGCGCAGGGACAGATGTTCGGTGGTGAGGAATTCCGGGTCCGCAACGCGGCGAAGAGCCTTCTGGAGCTGCCCGTCGGGGGGCGATGCCGGATCGGGTGCGACCAGCTTGACATCGCGCTCGTCAATCTGGTGCAAGGCCGCACGGATCAGGCTCATCTTGTCTTCGTAGTAGTAGTTCACCAGCCCGAGTGCGACGCCGGCTTCCCGGGCCACCGCGCGCATACTGACACCTGAGATGCCGTGGCGCGACAGCAGCTCCAGTGCCGCTTCGAGAATGCGCGCCTGCCTGTCAATCTGTTCGCCCTGTTGGCCCGACTTCATGGTGTTTGTAATCACTTGGCCAGAATATGGCCAAAGTCGTGATGGTGCATCCCGCTGACAGGACGCCCTGCTCTAATGCGCACGACTGGCGCCAAAAGCAGCCGAGTGACTGCATTTTTGGCCATGCCCATGTAAGCAAGGGCCGAGGTCGAGGAGCACGCTCATGTGGTGGTCGGCGTGGTCTTTGAACCAGACGCTGATGCCGGTGGCGCCGTCGAGTCTTAGATGTTCCCACGCACGCCACAGCGCCTCTACACGGGAGACTGCTTCCGGGTGGAAGTACCAGTCCATGCACCATTTTGCGGAGCGGCCGTCGACATCTCTGACTTAGGTGGGCAGCAGTTGCTCGTGCACGAATTCTTCGGCGGAGCCGTAGACCAGCTCTGGTGGCTTCTGCTCCTCCCCCGCTGTGTGGGCAGGCTCTTCTACGCTGGTGCTGGGCCCTTCACTGAATCGGCCGATATCGATCGGTCATCTTGGAACCTCCTGCCCGGTTACCCAGGGATTAGCGGCAGCTCCGGCAGCTACCGGCACGGCCACTTCTTCCGGCTGCGGACTGTACTTCTTGATGGACGCCTCTACGGCCCCCTTGTGCGGGCCGGTGCACCAAGCTTTCGCGTGCTGGCTCCGGCGGCCGTAATCCAGAGGACGGAGTCGTCATCAGCGGCTTGTTCCACCACCCCGGTCATGATGTGCTCCCCCAAGAGCCACACCTCAACCGTGTGGCCCGTCAACCGGGCCCAGTCGCTGCGCAGCCCACGTCCGGCTGAGGTCTTGCCTGGGCTCGTACCCAACGTGATCCGGTTTACCAGCCGCGCTCGGCGAGGTGGTGCGGGACCGGGATCTCGTCGACGTTGATGCCGACCATGGCTTCGCCCAGGCCGCGGGAGGCCTGCGCGATGACGTCCGGGTCATCGAAGAACGTGGTGGCCTTCACGACGGCGGCGGCGCGCTGGCCGGGTTGCCGGACTTGAAGATGCCGGAGCCGACGAACACGCCGTCGGCGCCGAGCTGCATCATCATGGCGGCGTCCGCCGGGGTGGCGATGCCGCCGGCGGTGAACAGGACAACGGGGAGCTTGCCGGTGGCGGCAACTTCCTTGACCAGTTCGTACGGGGCCTGCAGTTCCTTGGCGGCGACGTAGAGCTCGTCCTCGGCCAGGCCGGCCAGACGTTTGATCTCGGCACGGATCTGGCGCATGTGGGTGGTGGCGTTGGAGACGTCACCGGTGCCTGCCTCGCCCTTGGAGCGGATCATGGCCGCGCCCTCGTTGATGCGGCGCAGGGCCTCACCGAGGTTGGTGGCACCACAGACGAAGGGAACCGGTGAAGTTCCACTTGTCGATGTGGTGGGCATAGTCGGCCGGGGTCAGGACTTCGGAACGCGTTCCAGCGCCATCACGGCCACGGCACCGGCGTCTTCGGCGATGCGGGCCTGTTCGACGTTGACGACGTCCGTGATGACGCCGCCCTTGAGCATCTCAGCCATGCCGCGCTTGACGCGGTTGCTGCCGGCGACGGCGACGTGTTCGTGTGGGAGTGGTCTAAGGGGCACTTCTTGCTCCAAACGGGCGGGATGCCTGCAAAGCCAGACATTTACTAATGTGACGAACTCCGAGATGTCTGTTCACGTTCGGGCTACCGGTACTTCACGGGCTTCAGCACTCGATGACGTTGACCGCGAGGCCACCGCGGGACGTCTCCTTGTACTTGCTTTTCATGTCCGCTCCTGTCTCGCGCATGGTTTTGATGGCCTTGTCGAGGGATACCTTGTGCGAGCCGTCGCCGTGCAGGGCAAGGCGGGCGGCGTTGATGGCTTTCACGCTGGCAATGGCGTTACGCTCGATGCAGGGGATCTGCACCAGACCGCCCACCGGGTCGCAGGTCAGGCCGAGGTTGTGCTCAATGCCCACTTCGGCGGCGTTCTCCACCTGCATCGGCGTGCCGCCCAGCACTTCGCAGAGACCGGCGGCGGCCATGGAACAGGCGGACCCCACCTCGCCCTGGCAGCCCACTTCCGCGCCGGAAATGGAGGCGTTGATCTTAAAAAGGATTCCGACGGCGGCGGCCGCCAGCAGGAAGCGGACCACGCCGTCGTCGTCGGCCCCGGGAACGAACTTGACGTAGTAGTGCAGCACCGCGGGCACTATCCCTGCTGCACCGTTGGTCGGGGCGGTGACGATGCGCCCGCCCGCGGCGTTTTCCTCGTTGACGGCCAGCGCGAACAGGTTCACCCATTCCATGGCCCGCAGCGGATCGGTGACGCCGGTGTCCGCCGTCAGGGTTTGGAAGAGCGACGGGGCGCGCCGTTTGACGTTCAGCCCGCCGGGAAGGATTCCTTCCGCGGCGCAGCCGTTGTCCACACACTCGCGCATCACCGCCCAGAGCGCCAGCAGCTTTTCGCGGAGTTCCGCCTCGCTGCGCCAGGTAAGTTCGTTGGCAAGCATCACATCGGAGATGGACATGCCCTCGCGCTTGCAGATCTCCAGGAGTTCGTCGGCGGTGGTGAACGGGAAGGGGAGGACTGTGGCGTCGGCCACCACGCGGTCGCCGGCGTCGGCATCGCCGTCCACCACAAAGCCGCCGCCGATGGAGTAGAAGCTCCGTTCGCTGAGGACGGCCCCGGCGTGGTCGAGGGCCCGGAAGGTCATGCCGTTGGGGTGGGCCGGGAGGGACTTGCGCCGGTGCAGCACCACGTCCTCGTCCCAGTTGAAGTCCACCCGGTGGTCACCGCCAATCCACAGTTCGGCGTCGAGGGCTGCGGCAGCCACCTGGTCATCGGCAGTGGAGGTGTCCACGGTTTCCGGGTCCAGCCCTTTGAAGCCCAGGACCACTGCCTTGTCAGAGCCGTGGCCCCGCCCGGTGGCGCCCAGCGAGCCAAACAGTTCGGCCTGGACGCGTTTGGTGGAGCTCAGGTGTCCGTCGCCTTTGAGTCCGTCGGCGAACAGCTTTGCCGCCCGCATCGGGCCGACCGTGTGTGACGACGAGGGCCCGATGCCAACGGAAAAGAGATCCAGGACGCTAAGCGCCATCAGGGGACCTCTGGCGAGGCGTACTCACGCATTGCGTCGATGAGCCACCGGCCCAGGAAGTCCGCGAACGAGGCGCGGGGGAAGAGCCGGAAGCTTTCATCGCCGGTCTTCTGCAGGACCACCGGGATATTGCCCACCTCGGTGTTCAGGGCTGTTCCCGGGGTGAAGCTGCGGGGGTGCAGGTCCAGGGAGCAGCCCTTTTCCAGGACGGCACGGGCGCGGGGGCCGGAGAGTTCGAACGTGGTGCGGTTGGCGGACAGGTCCACCACTTGGCCCGGGGACCCGCCCAGGGCGGCGGTGAGGGAACCGAGGAGGTTGCCGCCCAGGGAGTCGTGGGCCTTTTCCGGTGCGACCACCAGGAACTCGGACGGTCCCAGCCAGAGGACGCTGACGCCGTCGGCGCCGCCCACCTCACCGCAGCGGACCGGCAGGCTGCCGGCCACGGCGGCGACCCGTGCGCCTTCCTCGGAGCGGGGGTCCACGCGGATGCCAGCCATGGTCTGGAACGGGCCCTCATTGAGGACCACCGTCCCCTCGATGGAGCCGGCTTCCAGCGCGGCGGCCAGGTGGGAGGCGGGGCTGCGCCGGATGTCCCGGAGTCCATTGATGCCGTTGAGTGCTGCGGTGTTAGCCATCTTTGCGGGTCCCTTCGGGGTCAAAAAGTACGGTTTCGGCGACAACAACATCGACCAGTTGGTCGCCGGCGGCGGCCACCAGGGTCTCACCGATGCGGTTGCGGCCGTTCTTGATCAGGGCCAGGGCGAAGGACCTGCCCAGGGCAGCGCTGTGGTAGCTGGAGGTCACAAAGCCCTCCATGGGAACCGGTCCGTAGGCAGGGGTGGCCGGGATGCCCTTTTCCACAAGCTGGGTGCCTTCGGGCAGGCGCAGCGTCCCGTCCAGTGGCAGCACGCTGACCAGGTGCTTGCGGTCCTCGCGCTGGGCATCAGCCCGTGAGTAGGAGCGCTTGCCGATAAACTCCTTGGCCTTGGAGACCACCCATTCCATGCCCGCGTCCTGCGGGGTGACGGTGCCGTCCGTGTCCTGTCCGACAATCGGGTAGCCCTTCTCGGCGCGGAGCACGTGCATGGTTTCCGTGCCGTAGGGGGTGATGTTGAATTCGGCGCCTGCGGCTGCCACGGCTTCCCAGGTGTTCAACCCGTACCAGGACGGCACGTTGATCTCGTAGGCCAGCTCGCCGGAGAAGGAGATCCGGCAGACCCGGGCGCGGACGCCGGAGGTGAGGGTGGTTTCGCGGAAGGTCATGAACGGGAAGGCTTCTGCTTCCAGCCCGCCATCCGCTGCCAGCTCCGGTGCCAGCTTGGCGATGACCGCCCGGGATTTGGGCCCGACGACGGCAATCGTGCTCCATTGTTCGGTCACCGAGGTGCAGTGCACGTCGAGTTCGGGCCATTCGGTCTGGAGCCATTCCTCCAGCCAGTCCAGGACCTTGGCGGCGCCGCCGGTGGTGGTGGTCATGAAGTAGCGCTCGTCATCGAGACGGAGGGTCACGCCGTCGTCGAAGATCATGCCGTCCGCCATGCACATGACGCCGTAGCGGGCAGAACCCGGAGCAAGCTTCTTGAAGGCGTTGGTGTAGATCCGGTTGAGGAATTCACCGGCGTCCTTGCCGCGGATTTCGATCTTGCCGAGGGTGGTGGCGTCCATGAAGCCGACGGAGTCGCGGACGGCGGCGCACTCGCGCAGCACGGCCGCGTCCATGTCCTCGCCGGCCTGCGGGTAGTACCAGGGGCGCTTCCACTGTCCCACGTCCTCGAACAGGGCACCCTTGGCCTCGTGCCACGGGTGGATGGAGGTCTTGCGGGCGGGGTCGAACAGTTCGCCGCGCTGGCGGCCGGCGAGGGCCGCGAAGGCCACGGGCGTGAACGGTGCACGGTACGTGGTGGTGCCGATGTCGCCGATGCCGCGGGACGCTTCGCCGGCTGTGCGGAGAGCGGCGGCGATGACGCCGATCGCGTTGACGCCGGAGGTTTTGCCCTGGTCGTTGGCGGTGCTGATGGAGGTGTAGCGCTTGATGTGTTCCACCGAGCGCAGGCCGGCGCCGGTGGAGCGCAGGACGTCGGCCACGGACTGGTCGCGCTGGAAGTCCACGAAGTGGTGGTGCCAGTCATCCGCGGTGCCGGACTGGCCGGGGACCAGCCACAGCTGGCGGGTGGGGGCGCTTGCCTTCGGCTCGCCGATGACGGACGGCTGCGTAGCGGACTCGAACCCGGCGGCGATGGCTGCCGATGCTCCGGCCGAGATGCCCTCGGCAAGGACGTCCGCGAGTTCGAAGCTGCCGCGGCCGGAGCCGATCGTCTGCTGGTTGGGTACCACGGTGCTGGGCACGAAAGCGGCCAGCTCCTCATCCCAGCGCAGCTTGCCCTGCCGCTGGGAGTGGAGGTGGACCAGCGGGCTCCAGCCGCCGGAGACAGCGAGCAGATCGCAGGCGATGTTTTCAACGCCGGAGGTGAGTTCGCCGTCGTCGTTAATGCTGCGGACGGTGACGGCGTTCAGGCGGCCGGTGCCGTTCGCAGCGGTGTTGGCCACCGCGCTGCCGATCAGCACCCGGGTGCCGGCTTCGACGGCGGCGGCCGCCACCTTCGTGAGGCTCGGGCGGGCGTCGACGACGGCCGCCACCTTGACGCCGGCGGCGCGCAGGTCCGCGGCGAGGGCGTAGGCGCTGTCGTTGGTGGTGCTGATGACCACGCGGCGCCCGGCGGCGACGGCGTAGCGGTTGAGGTAGCTGCGGACGGCGGAGGCCAGCATGATCCCGGGGCGGTCGTTGTTCTCGAAGACCAGGGGGCGTTCGTGGGCGCCGGGGGCCAGCACCACCTGATTGGCACGCACGTGCCAAATACGCTGGCGGGAGACGCCGGGTGCTGCGGGGCTGGACAAGTGGTCGGTGCGGTTCTGGACGGCGATGACGTAGTTGGCGTCGTAGGCACCGAAGGCGGTGGTGCGGTTCAGGACGGTGGACTCGGCACCGGAAACCAGTTCGGCTTCAACGTCCGCCACCCATTCCAGGGCCGGCTTGCCTTCAATGGTCTCGGCCAGGCCGGGAGCCGTGGACCCTGACAGGAGCGAGCCGCCCAACTCGGGCTGGTCGTCCATCAGGATCACCCGGGCGCCGGTGCGTAGGGCCTCGCGGGCGGCGGCCAGGCCGGCGGGACCGCCGCCGATGACCAGGACGTCGGTGTGGACGTACTTCTTGTCGTACTCGGCTCGGTCATCTTCCGGGTCCAGCTTGCCCAGTCCGTTGAGCAGCTCTGCCTTCAGGCCGTCCACCAGGGTGACGGTAGTGGCCGGGAGCATGGACTCGGCCACGTGGCCCGGGAACCGGGGTTCAATACGAACCAGCGCGTTGGATTCCTCCACGCCGGCGGACATGATGCCGCGGGCGCGGTCCTCGTAAAGTGAGTTGCCGGCGGCGATGCGGCCGTTGGCGAGCAGGGCCGAGGCGAGGGTGTCGCCGGGGTGGCCGGTGAATTCCTCGCCGTCCACGGTGAAACGCCAGGAGATGGTGCGGTCGATGCGTCCGCCGGCGTCGAGGCGGGCGTTCTGGGAAGTCACTTGGTTGCTCCTTCCGGGGCGGTGGTGCTGGCGGGGGCTGTGCTTGTGGCAATGCTGGTTGCAGCGATGCTGGGAGCCGCGGTCCCGGTGGTGGTGCTGTCCGGGGCGGTGCTGGCGGTGCCGGACTCAGGTGCCGGGGCGGCTTTGTCCGGACGGGCCGCGCCCATGCGGTAGATAGCCTGGATCTCGTAGGTGACCGTGTCGCGGAGCATGTTGAACCACTGGCGGCAGCCGGTGCTGTGGAGCCAGCGTTCGGCGAAGGCGCCCTTGGTGTTGTCGCGGTAGAACAGGAACTCGGCCCATTCGCGGTCGTTCAGTTCGTTAGGGTTCTCCGGATAGGCCACGTGGGCCTGGCCGCCGTAGTGGAACTCGGTCTCGTCGCGGGAGCCGCAGTTGGGGCATGAAATGAGGAGCATGTCCGGACTCTCTTCTAGTGGGCCACGGCGGCTGCGCCGTGTTCGTCGATCAGGGCGCCGGTTTCGAACCGCTCCAGCGCAAACGGCTTGTTCAGTTCGTGCGGGGTTCCCGTGGCGATGGTGTGCGCGAAGGTCAGGCCCGCGGCCGGGGTGCCCTTGAAGCCGCCGGTGCCCCAGCCACAGTTCACGAACATGTTCTCCACCGGGGAGGTGCCCACGATCGGGGAGGCGTCCAGGGTGGTGTCCACGATCCCGCCCCAGGTCCGGAGCACGTGCGCCCGGGCAAAGATCGGGAAAAGCTCGACGGCGGCCGCCATCTGGTGCTCGATCACATGGAACGAGCCGCGCTGGCCGTAGCCGTTGTAGGAGTCCACGCCGGCGCCCATCACCAGTTCACCCTTGTGGGCCTGGGAGACGTACACGTGCACGTGGTTGGACATGACCACGGTGGGGTGGACCGGTTCGTGCAGTTCGGAGACCAGTGCCTGGAGCGGGTGGGACTGGATGGGGAGCCGGAAGCCGGCCATTTCCGCCAGGACCGAGCTGTGGCCGGCAGCGCACAGGCCCACTTTTTCGGTGTTGATGGTGCCGCGGTTGGTCTTGACGCCGGTGACCCTGTTGCCGTCCTTGACGAAGCCGGTCACTTCGCAGTTCTGGATGATGTCCACGCCGAGTTCGTCGCACTTGCGGGCGAAGGCCCAGGCCACGTGGTCGTGCTTGGCGATGCCGGCGCGCGGCTGGTAGGTCGCGCCCATCACCGGGTAGCGGATGTTGTCATTGATGTTCAGGATGGGGCAGAGTTCCTTGACCTGCTGCGGGTCCAGCCACTCTGCGTCCACGCCGTTGAGCTTGTTCGCTCCAACGCGCCGGATGCTCTCGCGGACATCGCCCAGTGTGTGCGCCAGGTTCATGACGCCGCGCTGGCTGAACAGGAAGTCGTATTCGAGCTCCTCGGGCAGGATCTCCCAGAGCTTGAGCGCGTGCTCGTAGATGGCCGCGCTCTCGTCCCAGAGGTAGTTGGAGCGGATGATGGTGGTGTTCCGGGCCATGTTGCCGCCGGCGAGCCAGCCCTTTTCCAGGACCGCGATGTTGGTCATCCCGTGGTTCTTGGCCAGGAAGTAGGCGGTGGCCAGGCCGTGCCCGCCGCCGCCGACAATCACGGCGTCGTAGCTCTTCTTGGGGTCCGGGTTGTGCCAGAGGAATTCCGGGTGCTCCGGAAGCAGATCGGCCATCATGCCACCTCGGTCGCGTCAGAGGAGAGGTTGGGGTAGAGGGGGAACTTTCCGGCCAGGATTTCAACCCGCTGCCGGAGTTCCGCCACGGTCTCGTCGCTGAACTCGCGCTTGAGTGCTGCAGCGATAATGTCCGCGACCTCGGTGAATTCTGCCTTCCCGAAGCCACGCGTGGCCAGTGCCGGCGTGCCGATACGAAGACCGGAAGAGACCATCGGCGGACGCGGGTCGAAGGGCACGGCGTTGCGGTTGACCGTGATGCCGATCCGGTGCAGGCGGTCTTCGCCCTGCTGGCCGTCCAGTTCCGAATTGCGCAGATCCACCAGGACCAGGTGCACGTCAGTGCCACCGCTGACTACGGTCACGCCGGACTCTGCAACGTCGGCGGACAGCATGCGTTCTGCGATGATGCGGGCGCCTTCCAGGGTGCGTTCCTGGCGGTCGCGGAACGCCGGCTCAGCAGCGAGCTTGAACGCAACAGCCTTCGCGGCAATGACGTGCTCCAGCGGGCCACCCTGCTGTCCGGGGAACACCGCGGAGTTGACCTTCTTGGCGATGTCGGCGTCGTTGGTCAGGATCACACCACCGCGCGGGCCGCCAAGAGTCTTGTGGGTGGTGCTCGTGACGATGTGGGCGTGAGGCACGGGGTTGGGGTGAAGCCCTGCGGCCACCAGGCCTGCGAAATGCGCCATGTCCACCATCAGGTAGGCACCTACCAGGTCCGCGATACGGCGGAACTCGGCGAAGTCCAGCTGCCGGGAGTAAGCGGACCAGCCGGCGACGATCAGCTTCGGCTTGTTCTCAACCGCCAGGCGCTCGACTTCAGCCATGTCAATCAGCAGGGTGTCTTCGCCGACTCCGTACGGGACCACTTTGTAGAGCTTGCCGGAGAAGTTGATTCGCATCCCGTGTGTCAAGTGGCCACCGTGTGCGAGGTTCAGCCCCAGGATGGTGTCGCCGGGCTGGATTAGGGCGAACATCGCCGCTGCGTTGGCCTGGGCGCCTGAGTGGGGCTGCACATTGGCGAATTCGGAGCCGAACAATGACTTAAGACGGTCGATGGCCAGCTGCTCGACCACGTCAACGTGTTCGCAGCCGCCGTAGTAACGCTTGCCCGGGTAGCCTTCGGCGTACTTGTTGGTCAGGACGGATCCCTGCGCCTCCATGACCGCAGTCGGCGCAAAGTTTTCGGAGGCGATCATCTCCAGGGTGCCCTGCTGGCGCAGCAGTTCCTGCTGCACAGCGGCATGGATCAGAGGATCGGTCTCTGCGAGCGAGCGGGTCAGAACGTCGACCATCATTTCTCCTAAGTCTGCTATCTAATATCCTGTTGATATATTAGTTATGTGACTCAAGTATGCTATCGACTCCGGAGGGTGTCAACAGATTTCTGAGGGTTTAGCCAGGAGAGCCAAGAGCGGCCGCGAAGCAGACGAAGGCCTTGAACGCCTAGAGCGCAGCCCTTCCGGGCTGCGCTCCATTCCTGGCGTGGAGATCCGGGCTAGGCGGCGAAAAGAGCTTCGCGCACAGCGTGCTCGAAGCCAGTGACGTGGATCCGCGCGAGCTCCGCGGCCCGGGCTTCATCTCCGTCGATAACCGCACGGAGCAGGTCCACATGCTCATGCACGTGACGGGACAGGTCGGGAAGGCGATCCAGGACCAGGCACCAGATTCGTGTCGCGAGATTGTCGTAGCGAATCAGGACATCTTCGAGGTGGGGATTGGCGGCGGCCGCGTAAATGCCTTGGTGCACACGGGCATCGAGGCGCAGGGTTTCAACGACGGAGGCCGCACTTGTGTCGAAAGACTCGACAGCGCGCATAACAGCCCGCAATTGCTCTCTCATCGACTCCGTCGCCACCCGCGCAGCCCGGGAGGCGGCAAGAGGCTCAAGCTGGGTGCGGATTTCGGAAATGAACGCAAGATCAGTGACCTCCACCCGCGTCGCGAAAGTACCCCTCCGCGGATAGGAAACTACCAGGCGATCCAGCTCCAGCCGCTTCAGGGCTTCACGCACCGGAGTCCGACCGACGCCAAGGTCCTTGGCGAGGTCGTCGTCATTGATGAGGTCGCCAGGCTTGATGTCAAGCATCAGCAGCCGGTCCCGGATGCGCTCGTAGGCCACGTCAGCCAACGACCTCTTTGCCGAATCAGCAATTGCTAGAACTTCAAAAGCCATAGCGTGGACCCCTTTTCATTCAAGCCAAGAAGGCTATTGACCTCCACCACTGACCAGTATACGCTGAATGCCAGTCCTAATATATCAGTTCTAAAACTTGAAATATATCTAAAAGGAGGAGACATGACCCTAGTGGCGACAGACTCATCTACCAGCACGCTGCCTCAGTCGGAGGCCCGCGTGAAAGACCAGACGCAGAAGTTCGTGCTCACACTGTCGTGCGGCGAACGCGCGGGCATCGTCCAGGCGGTCACCACCTTTCTCTTCGAGCGTGGCTTTAACATCGACGAACACCAGCAGTTCGACGACGGCCTCCGCCAGACACTGCATCTGCGCACCGCCTTCTCCGGCTCGTCGGCCTACACCCCGGAGAGGCTCCAGGAAGAATTTCGTTCGATCGCTGACCGCTTCGACATGAAGTTCAGCTTCCATGACCAGACCAAGCAACGCGTCCTCGTGATGGTGTCCAAGTTCGGCCACTGCCTGAACGACCTGCTCTTCCGATGGCGTGGCGGAAGCCTCGGGGGCGACATCGCCCTTATAGTTTCCAACCATGAAACCCACCGGGCCATGGCCGAGGCCGCCGGCCTCCCCTTCATTTACCTCCCGGTAACCCCTGAGACAAAGTTGGATGCCGAACGGCGCCTGCTGGAACTGGTGGACGAGCATAACATTGACCTCGTCGTGCTCGCCCGGTACATGCAGGTATTGTCCGACGACCTCTGCCGCTCGCTGGAAGGCCGGGCTATCAACATCCACCACTCCTTCCTCCCGGGCTTCAAGGGTGCACGCCCTTACCACCAGGCCTACGACCGTGGAGTCAAGCTGGTGGGCGCAACGGCCCACTATGTAACCGCGGAACTGGATGAGGGGCCAATCATCGAACAGGAAGTCATCAGGGTCGACCACAGCTATGGACCGACCGCCCTCTCAACAGTCGGACAGGACGCCGAAGCACTGGCACTGTCACGCGCCGTGCGGTGGCACTGCGAACACCGTGTGCTGCTGGACCAAACCAGCACTGTCGTGTTCCGCTAAGCACGACCACCAAACCAGCAAAGACAAAACACGAAAATCAGCAGGAGAAACCACATGGCATCGACGCCAAGCATTGTCATTATCGGAGCTGGAATCGTCGGCACAAACCTGGCCGATGAACTGGTCGCCCGGGGTTGGAACAACATCACTGTCCTGGACCAGGGACCGCTGAACATGCCCGGGGGCTCCACGTCCCACGCCCCGGGTCTCGTCTTCCAAACGAACCCTTCAAAGACCATGGCTACCTTCGCCAGGTACACCGTTGAGAAGTTCTTGTCCCTGACCGAGGACGGCGTCAGTTGCTTCGACCAGGTCGGTGGCCTCGAAGTCGCCACCACCGAGACCCGCCTGGCGGATCTGAAGCGGAAGCTCGGATACGCCGCCGCGTGGGGAATCGAAGGCAAGATCCTTTCCCGCGCTGAGTGCAAGGAGCTCTACCCGCTCCTGAACGAGGAAGACATCCTGGGCGGGCTCCACGTCCCCAGTGACGGCCTGGCACGTGCCGCCCGGGCCGTCCAGCTGCTGATCCAGCGCACGGAATCCGCAGGCGTCAAGTACCTGGGCAACACCACGGTCACGGGCATTGAGCAGTCCGGCCGTCGCGTGACCGGTGTCGAGACCTCCGAAGGTGTCATCCCCGCCGACATCGTGGTCTCCTGCGCAGGCTTCTGGGGCGCCAAGATCGGCGAAATGATTGGCATGGTCGTCCCCCTTCTCCCCCTGGCCCACCAGTACGTCAAAACCACTCCGGTGCCAGCACAGAAGGGACGCAACGAACTTCCCAACGGGGCTTCGCTGCCGATTCTGCGGCACCAGGACCAGGACCTCTATTACCGCGAACACGGCGACCGCTACGGCATCGGCTCCTACGCGCACCGTCCCATGCCCGTGGACCTTGCGGACCTGGGCTCCTACGACGCCAACAGCATCAGCGAGCACAACATGCCCTCCCGCCTCGACTTCACCCTGGAGGACTTCCTCCCGGCATGGGAGGCCACCAAGCAGCTGCTTCCAGCGCTGCGGGAAAGCGACATCGAGGACGGCTTCAACGGCATCTTCTCCTTTACTCCCGACGGCGGGCCCCTGGTGGGCGAGTCCAAGGAGCTCGATGGCTTCTTCGTGGCCGAAGCCGTTTGGGTGACCCACTCGGCTGGCATCGCCCGGGCTGTTGCCGAACTCCTGACCACCGGAAAATCCCAGATCGACCTTGGTGAATGCGATATCCACCGTTTCGAAGAAGTCCAGCTGACCCCTGAGTATGTCAGCGAAACTTCCCAGCAGAACTTCGTAGAAATCTATGATGTCCTGCACCCCCTGCAGCCCAAGCTCTCCCCCCGCAACCTCCGCGTCAGCCCTTTTCACGCCCGTCACAAGGCACTGGGAGGGTTCTTCCTGGAGGGCGGCGGATGGGAGCGCCCCTACTGGTTTGAAGCCAACGCGGAACTGCTGAAGGAGATGCCGGCTGAGTGGCAGCCCCCGGCCCGTGATGCCTGGTCCGCGATGTTCAGCTCGCCCATTGCAGCCGCTGAAGCCTGGAAGACCCGTACCGCGGTGGCCATGTACGACATGACTCCGCTCAAGCGCCTCGAGATCTCCGGCCCGGGAGCACTGAAGCTGCTGCAGGAGCTCACCACAGCGGACCTGGCGAAGAAGCCCGGGGCAGTCACCTACACCCTCCTGCTGGACCACGCCGGCGGCATTCGAAGCGACATCACCGTGGCCCGGCTGAGCGAAGACACCTTCCAGCTCGGAGCCAACGGAAACATCGACACCGCATACTTTGAGCGGGCCGCCCGTCACCAGACCGAAAGCGGAACCGCCAGCGACTGGGTACAGGTGCGCGACACGACAGGCGGCACCTGCTGCATCGGTTTGTGGGGCCCCCTCGCCCGGGACCTGATCAGCACTGTCAGCAGCGACGACTTCTCCAACGACGGTCTTCGTTACTTCCGGGCCAAGCAGGTTGTCATCGGCGGCGTCACCGTGACCGCGATGCGCTTGTCCTACGTCGGCGAGCTGGGCTGGGAACTGTACACGAGCGCAGACAATGGCCAGCGCCTCTGGGATGCCCTGTGGAAGGCCGGGCAGCCCCACGGCGTCATCGCCGCGGGCCGGGCCGCCTTCAGCTCGCTGCGTCTGGAAAAGGGTTACCGCTCGTGGGGCACTGACATGACCACTGAGCACGACCCTCTGGAAGCCGGCCTCGGATTCGCCGTGAAGATGACCAAGGAAAACTTTGTCGGAAAGGCCGCCTTGGAAGGCCGCACCGAGGAGAACTCCGCCCGCCGCTTGCGCTGCCTGACGGTCGACGACGGCCGGAGCATCGTGCTGGGCAAGGAACCGGTCTTCTACAAGGACCAGGCAGTCGGCTATGTCACCAGTGCCGCCTACGGCTACACCGTCGCCAAGCCGATCGCCTACGCGTATCTTCCTGCCGCTGTCAGCGTTGGGGACTCGGTTGAGATCGAGTATTTCGGGCGGCGCATCCAGGCCACAGTCACCGCGGATCCGCTTTACGACCCGACGATGACCAGGCTCCGCGGCTAACCCACCCGCCAGACCATTCAAGGGCACGCGCCCCGGACTCGTCACCTCGCAACCAGAGTCCGGGCCGCTGCTCTTCCATGGCATCTCAACCCTGCCCAGTCGACTCAAGCTTCAGCCCAGGAAGACACATGATCAGTTCAGAAACAATCAACGCATACCTCGCAAGGCTTGCCTCGCGCGAACCAACCCCAGGCGGCGGCGCAGCCGCGGCGCTCCACGCCGCCCAGGGGGCAGCGCTCGTCGCCATGGTTGCCAGATACACCACCGGCTTGAAATACGAGCAGCACGACGAACTTGTACAAAGAATCATCAGCGCCGCCGACGGACTGGTAGTCGAGGCCCTGCGCCTGGCGGATGCTGACCAACATGCGTTCCAAGGCGTCATTGATTCGTACAAACTTCCGTCCGGGACGGAAGAGCTTAAAGCCGCACGGACGGCATCCATCCAGGAGGCGCTCATCCTGGCGGCGCAAACGCCCGCGCAGCTCATTAGGCTCGCCGGCGCCATCGTGGATCTTGCCACGGAACTTTTCGAGGTCGCGAATGCCAATGTGATCAGCGATGTCGCTGCTGCCGCCGACGCAGCCCGCGCAGCCGCAAGCACCGCCCGGGTGAACATCGACATTAACGTGGTGGCCATCAAAGACGCCGCGGCCCGTTCGCGGTTGGCTGACCAAACCGACGGCCTCGAGGAAAAGGTCATCCTGGCAGCAGACTCCCTCGTGGGGCGCGTGCGTGAAAGGATTCTCGGTTGAGTGCCGTACTCCTCTCCGGAAAACAACTGGCAGGGACCATTAAGCAGAAGGCCCAACATGAGGCCCGGGACCTCGAAGCCGACGGGCTACGCCCCACGCTCGCAGTGGTTGTGGCCACCGACGACGGCTCCACGCACTGGTACGTCCGGTCCATCGAACGTGCCGCCGAAAGTGCCGGCATCAGTTGCCGGATCGTGGACCTCGGCCCCGATGCCACCGGACAGGTCTTGGCCTCAGTCCTGAAGGACCTCAGCGAGGATCCATCCGTTCACGGCATCATCCTCCAGACGCCTCTGCCTCCCGGCGTCGGAACAGATGAGCTGGTCGGGCACATTGCCCCGGAGAAGGACGTCGATGGCGCGAACCCGTTGAGTCTTGGCCGCCTTGCTGTGGGCCAGCCCTCGTTCGCACCTGCCACCGCCCGCGCCGTAATCGAGATTCTTGACCACTTCGACATTCCGCTGGCAGGCCGGAATGTGGTCGTCATTGGCCGTTCCGCCGTGGTGGGAAAACCGCTGTCCCTGCTGCTGCTGGAGCGCGACGCCGCGGTTACCGTCTGCCACTCCAGGTCAGGGCCGTTGGAGAAATACACCAAGACCGCCGACGTCGTGGTCGTCGCAGCCGGGCGTACCGGTCTGTTGAACGGCGGCCATGTTTCGTCCGGGGCCATAGTCATAGACGTCGGCACCAACGTCCTTCCTGACGGATCCCTCGTCGGGGACGTCGACGAGGGTAGCGTGCGGGGCATCGCCGCGGCCCTGACTCCTGTCCCGGGCGGCGTCGGCTCCGTCACCACATCCCTGCTTCTTCTGCACACAACCGAGGCCGCGCGGGAACAGTTGCGTGCCTTGGTCCCGGGATCGGCCGGATGATCCACCCCGGGCACAACTGTTACCCCGTGGAACCCGTTCTCGTATCCACCGAAGGCGTGGAATCGCTTGAAGGGCGAGCCTTTGTGTCCGCGCTCGTGCAGGTGTTGAATTCCTTCTGCACGGCGCGGACTCAAACCGACCGGGATGTGCTGCACGCGCCCGGCGAATGCCCCGATGTTGTTTTCGTGACCTGCCGAGGCAACGCCGGGCACTGCATGCTCCGGATTATCCCCGGGCCGCAGGACTCCCCGTTCGGGGCGCCGGCGGAGATCACAGTCTTGGACCCTTCGCACCCGGAGGCGCCGCTGCACGCTGCCGAGGCCCTGGCGCAGCTTCCCGCCCTCGCCGCAGTTCGCGGTTTCGGGCAACTGTCCGCTTCCCCGTCCCTCCACTGTGTTTCGCTTGCGGCCTATCCGGATCCGGAAGCGGCCTTCCACGAATTCTACGGACTCTCCAGCCACCGCGTCTGGCTGGACAGCTCGAACGCGATCACGGACGCCGTGGCGGGACGCAACCGCTACAGCATCATGGCTGACGATTCGGGCAGCCGCGGAATGAGGGCACAGCATGCGAACGGCGTGACTACCGTGGAGTCAAAGCTGGTGGTTGCCCGAATTCCAGGTCCCTTCTTCAGTTGGCTGGAAAGGAATTGGTCCAGCAACCAGGCACCGGATCCGGCTCTTCCCCCCGGGCTGGGGTTCGCCCTCGGCTGGCTGGGCTACCTGGGCTACGAGCTCAAGCGCGAGTGTGGCGGCAACGCGGTGGAATCACCACTGCCGGATGCCTCGTTGATCCGCTGCAGCCGGGCTGTGGTGTTTGACCATGAGGCGCGGTGCGTATACCTTCTGGCGGAAGCCAGCGCGGAAGGCCGACAATGGTGCCGGAACGCCGCGCGACGCATCCGGCGCCTGACTTCCGCGCCCCGGAGCCTCAGCAGCCGGTTGCCGGCCGTACAGTTCAGCGCAGCGGACACCGCCGAGTCCTACCTTCAAAAAATCGCTGCATCCCAAAACGAAATCGTGCAGGGAAACTCCTACGAGGTGTGCCTCACGACCCAAATTTTCAGTAATTTCCACGAGAGCCTGGATCCGTGGGACTTTTACGGCAGACTCCGCCGGGCCAGCCCCGCGCCGTTCGCAAGCTTCGTCCAGCTAGGAGCGGTGGCAATCGCGAGCTCCTCGCCGGAGCGGTTCCTCAGTATCACCGCCGGCGGTCACGTCCGCGCCGAACCTATCAAGGGAACCCGACGACGGGACACGTCACCACTGGCGGACAGGCAGCTGAAGCATGACCTCACGACCTCGACAAAGGACAGGGCGGAGAACATCATGATCGTGGATTTGATGCGAAACGACCTCTCCCGCCATGCCGAACCGGGAACAGTTTCCGTGACACGGCTCTGCGACGTTGAGACTTACACAACGGTGCACCAGCTGGTAAGCACCATCGAAGCCACAATTGCCGGGGACCGGTCAAGGACGGCAGTGGTCGCGGCTGCCTATCCTCCCGGGTCGATGACCGGGGCTCCCAAGATCAGCAGCATGGACATCCTCGACGAATTGGAATCTCAACCGCGCGGGCCCTATTCGGGTGTGGTTGGCTATTTTTCCCCCAACGGCGCCGCGGACCTGTCGGTCACCATTCGCAGCGCCGTCTTCCAGAATTCACCCGCGGACGGGCAGCGGCTGTCCGTGGGTATCGGCGGGGCCATCACAGCCGACTCCGACCCCGACGATGAGCTGGCAGAGATTCGCACCAAGGCCACTGCCATCCTTGGAGTCCTAGGCGCCGCTTTTCCCGTATGAGCTCATGCTGAGCGGGTCCTGGCCTGGTCTACAGCACAGCCCTGATGAGCTTCTCGAAATCGGTGACGTGCTGGGTGGTCAACCGCGCAGCAGCTTCGGAGTCCCCGGCCGCGATGCATTCGAGAAGCTCAATATGCTGGGCAATATGCTCGGACACCGGCGGAAGCTTTTCCAGCACCAGGCTCCAAATCCGTGTTGCCAGATTGTCGTAACGAATCAGGACATCTTGAAGGTGCCGGCTTCCTGTGGCGCGATAGATCGTCCGGTGTACCCGCATGTCCAGGCGCATGAGGTCCTGCTGCGACTGCATCCCTGGCAGCAGCTGCCCTACTTCCCGTGCAAAGTCCCTAAGCTCCTGCCGAAGCTGCGGCGACGCAATCCGCGCAGCCCGCGCGGCTGCCGCAGGCTCCAGAAGGTGGCGAATCTCGGAGATTTCAGCCAGATCTTTAATGTCCACGCCCGCGGCGAACGTTCCGCGGCGCGGATAGGCCACCACCAAATGGTCGCTCTCAAGCCGCTTCATAGCTTCGCGGATCGGCGTCCGGCCGACACCGAGACGCCTGGAGATTACTTCATCGTTGAGGGGCTCACCCGGCTTGATGTCCAGAACGATCAATTCATCGCACAAGATCCTATAGGCGAAGTCGGCAAAGGATTCGTCGTCCTGCCTCAGCGGCACCAAGGAACCCCCCGCCTCCACTGGTAATCCGCCAGCGTTTGCCATGTTCAAGTCTCCTCCCGATATGCGTCCGAGCCTTGACGCCCCGGCTCCCAGTACATAGTATTCCTATAACTGATATATCAATATGTAAGCATAAAAATGTCAAGGGCTCCAGTTTCTTCCGAAAGGGGTGAGGGCTCCGGACGGTACCGGATCTGCAACGCGTACGCCACGAATGGAGAGCAATGAGCAATAAAGCTGTTGCAAGGGTGCGGCTGGAAGTTGTTCCCTCAGCCGATCTGCTCACCCAGCTCCCCCTGGTGTTTGACACTCCGGGCTCCGTGAGCGTGACGTGCCTTCCGCACCACGGTCCTGAACGCACCGTAGAAACATCCACGCGCCTGGCGCGCCTGGGGTACCACGCGGTTCCCCATTTGGCCGCCCGCAGCATCACCAGCAAGGCCCACCTGCATGCCCTGCTGCTGGAGTTGCAGGGGGCGGGAGTCTCCGAGCTGTTTGTCGTTGCCGGTGACCGCCGCACCCCCGCGGGTCCCTACTCCTGGAGCGGACAGCTCTTGGAGGCTGTCAAAGCGTATTCACCTGCCTTTTCCGCAGGCATTGCCGGCTACCCTGAAGGCCACCCCCACCTGGGCCAGGACAAACTCGTGAGCAGCCTCGAGATCAAGGCGCAATGGCGTCATCACTGATCACCCAGATGTGCTTTTCTGCCGAGGCGATCAGCAACTACCTCCGGACGATCCGCAGAAACGGCGTTGAGCTCCCGGTGTGGGTTGGGGTGCCCGGTCCGGTGTCAGTTAATAAGCTTGTGTCCATGGGAGCACGCCTCGGCGTCGGCCGTTCGCTCAAGCTGGCCCGCAGTTCAGGCATGGCAGGCGCCCTCTGGCGGCGAGGCGACTTCATGAACTACGACAGTGGCCGACTGATCCGCGAAGTTCACCAAGAGCTGGCAGGTGATCCGCTCTTTGCCGGTTTCCACGTCTACACCTTCAACGACCTAGGCCGCTTGCCCGGCCTCCTGGACAGCCTCCCGAGGCTGCGGGAGGCCACCGCATTGCCACCAAGCAACCCCGCCAGCTCCCTGTTTCCTGCCCAGATCTGAAGGAACGATCACATGGCTTCAAAAGCCCCCAAACAGAATATCGACGAGTCAAAGCTGACTGTCACCAAACCCAAGTCCAAGGCCGTCGGCATCCCCGCCGTCGTGAACTCGTTGAAGATCTCCCTACAGCAGATGGGTCCGCTGCGCAGTGTCCAAACGCTGCTGGCAGTCAACCAGGTCGACGGGTTCGACTGCATGGGCTGTGCGTGGCCCGAACACGAAAAGCGCAACGCAGCCGAGTTCTGCGAAAATGGCGCGAAGGCAGTGGCCGAGGAGGGCACCCGCCGCCGCGTCACCCCCGAGTTCTTCGCCAAACACTCCATCGAGGACCTGAAAACGCGGGACGACTACTGGCTGGGTCAGCAGGGCCGGCTGACCCACCCGATGCTTTTGGCCGAGGGAGCCACGCACTACACACCCATCGAATGGGACGCAGCCTATGAGCTGATTGCCCAGGAGATGAAAGAAATGGACCATCCCGGCCAGGCAGTTTTTTACACTTCCGGGCGGACCTCGAATGAAGCCGCTTTCCTCTACCAGCTCCTCGTGCGGGGACTGGGCACGAATAATCTCCCCGATTGCTCCAACATGTGCCACGAGTCCACGGGTTCAGCCCTCGTCGAAACCATCGGCATCGGCAAGGGCTCGGTCAGCCTCGTCGACCTGGAGACAGCCTCGCTGATCTTCGTTGCCGGGCAGAATCCAGGTACTAACCACCCGCGCATGCTCAGCGCCCTGGAAAAAGCGAAGAAGAACGGCGCCGTCATCATCTCCGTCAACCCACTTCCCGAGGCCGGGCTCCTCCGGTTCGAGAATCCACAGACGATCTCCGGAACGCTCGTGGGCACGCAACTGACCGATGACTTCCTGCAGATCCGGGCCGGCGGGGATCAGGCCCTCTTTCAGGGGCTTGGCAAATACCTCCTCGAGGCGGAGGCGCAGGGGAGGCAGACCCCGGGACTGACTACGGTCCTGGACCACGAATTCATCAATAACCACACCGTGGGCATCAACGAATACCTGCGGCACCTCGAAAAGGTCCAGTGGAGTGAAATAGTCGAAGCCACGGGCCTGAGCTTGGAGCAGATCAAGGCCACGGGCGAACGCCTGCTGGCCTCCAATGCCACCATCGTCTGCTGGGCCATGGGCCTAACCCAGCACAAACACTCAGTTCCCACGCTCCGGGACGTCGTCAACGTGCTGCTTCTCCAAGGCAACATCGGTAAGCCCGGAGCAGGAGTATGCCCCGTCCGCGGCCACTCGAACGTCCAGGGCGACCGCACCATGGGCATCTTCGAAAAGATGCCAGAGGCGTTCCACGACAGGCTGGACCAGGAGTTCAAGTTCCTTTCCCCTCGCAAGCACGGCTACGACACCGTTGCAGCGATTCGTGCCATGCGGGACGGCAAAGTCCGCGTCTTCATCGGAATGGGTGGAAACTTCGTCCGGGCGGCCCCGGATTCCGTGGTCACGGAGCGGGCATTGGCCAACACAGACCTGACGGTACAGATCTCCACGAAGCTGAACCATTCCCACGTGTCCACGGGCCGACGCGCGCTGATCCTCCCGACGCTGGGTCGGACCGAAAAGGACGCGCAGCGCACCGGGGACCAGAGGGTGACGGTGGAAGACTCGATGAGCGCCGTCCATGCGTCCCGCGGACGGATTAAGCCGGCCAGCGAGCACCTCCACTCAGAAGTGGCCATAGTGTGCAACCTCGCCCATAAGCTCTTCACCGACAGTGACAACCTCCCACTGCCCAACACGCCTAAAGCTGCCTGGCTCTCGATGAAAGACGACTACTCCCTGGTCCGGAAACACATCGAGGCGGTCATCGACGGCTTCGAAAATTTCGAGGAGCCGGATCCGGCACCCTGGCGGCTTTGTCCTCCCCCACCCTCCGCGGGACGCCAGACAGTTCGAGACCGCGTCGGGCAAGGCCCACTTTACCGGCAATGAGCTGGAATTCATCAAAGTACCCGAGGGGCGGCTGGTCCTTCAGACCCTGCGCTCACATGACCAGTACAACACCACCATCTATGGCAAGGATGACCGATACCGCGGTATCCACGGTGGGCGTCGCGTGGTTCTTGTCAACGAGGCTGACATCGCTGAGCTGGGCTTTAGGGACGGTGACATGGTTCATTTGATTTCCGAGTTCCGCGGGACAGAGCGGCGGGCCGACAACTTCCGGATCGTTTCGTACTCGACGCCGAAGGGCTGTGCGGCAGCATACTACCCGGAGACCAACGTGCTCGTGCCGCTCGATTCGGTAGCTGACACCAGCGGTACACCGACATCCAAGTCCGTCATCGTGCGGCTGGAACGGGCCGAAGCGTGAGCGCCGACATGACGACGGCAACAGCGTCCAAGAGTGTGGACGGGCCGCGGGTTGAGCAGGCCGTCCGCGAATATCTACTTGCGATCGGAGAGGACCCGGACAGGCCAGGGCTCGTGGATACGCCCGCGCGGGTAGCCCGGGCGGCTGCGGAGATACTTGGCGGGCTTCATGAGGACCCCCTGGCCGTGCTGGATAAGACCTTTGACCTTGGGCACGGAGAAATGGTCATCGTCAAGGACATCCCCTTCTACTCCACCTGCGAGCACCACCTGGTGCCGTTCCACGGCGTAGCCCACGTTGGCTACATCCCATCGGCTGAGGGTATCGTCACGGGACTGAGCAAGCTGGCCCGGCTCGTCGATGTCTTTGCACGCAGGCCCCAGGTCCAGGAACGGTTGACAACCCAGGTCGTTGATGCGCTGGTCAGTTCGCTGCGGCCCCTGGGGGCCATTGTGGTAGTTGAGTGCGAGCACCTCTGCATGTCGATGCGCGGTGTCCGCAAGCCCGGGGCCAAGACCATCACTTCAGCCGTCCGCGGGGAGCTCCGTCTGCCGGCGGCCCGGGCTGAGGCGCTCAGCCTGATACAGGGACGCTAAGAAATCTCTGGACACACACCCCGTCCTGCAATAAGATGTAACTGATATATCTTGACGGATGATTCGACATATCAGTATTGGACATATCAGTATCCATTCGGAGGAACCATGTCTGACATCATCGTTGAAAATGACCACACGGTCGCATCCGCAGGGGCAGCGGCCCAGAGCTAGGCACCAACGGGAGGGTTCCATCACGGATGACCGACCCGTTCCCGTGAACGATGCTTCGATGGCCTGAAAACCTGGGGAGGTAGCTCATCGAAGCATCGCTTTCGGGCGGCGGGTCAGCATCGAAGTCCTCACAACACAGCAATTGTCCAAGGAGTGTCCCATGTCAGGAAACAGAGCAGTCGCCTACAAGGAACCCGGTGTCGTCGAGATCATCAATACCGACTACCCGACGTTCGAACTCAAAGATGGACCCGGCGTCAATCCAGTCAACGTCGGCCGGAAGGTGCCACACGGTGTGGTTCTCCGCACCGTGACTACCAACATCTGTGGCTCGGACCAGCACATGGTACGCGGGCGAACAACGGCCCCCCCGAACTTGGTGCTGGGACACGAAATCACCGGCGAGGTGGTAGAAGTCGGTCCCGATGTGGAATTCATCAAGGTCGGCGACATCGTCTCCGTGCCATTCAACATCTCCTGTGGCCGGTGCCGGAACTGCAAGGAAGGCAAGACCGGGATCTGTCTCAACGTCAACCCAGACCGGCCCGGTAGCGCCTACGGATACGTGGACATGGGTGGCTGGGTGGGCGGTCAAGCCGAATACGTGCTGGTTCCCTACGCTGACTGGAACCTGCTGAGGTTTCCCGACCGCGATCAGGCTCTGGAAAAGATCATGGACCTGACCATGCTTTCAGATATTTTTCCCACCGGATTTCACGGAGCCGTCACCGCAGGCGTGGGCGTAGGATCCACCGTTTACATCGCCGGCGCCGGTCCGGTCGGCTTGGCCGCCGCCGTCGGCGCCCAACTGCTCGGCGCGGCAGTCGTAATTATTGGGGACATGAACGAGGACCGCCTGGCACAGGCCCGGTCGTTCGGATGCGAAACAGTGAACGTGTCCAACGGAGACCCCAAGGACCAAATCGACCAGATCCTGGGCGTTCCAGAAGTGGACTGCGCCGTGGATGCCGTCGGTTTCGAGGCCCGCGGCCACGGGAAGGATGCCTCCCACGAAGCCCCGGCAACCGTGTTGAACTCCCTCATGGACATTACCGCTGCAGGTGGTGCGCTGGGTATCCCCGGCCTGTACGTCACCGGAGATCCGGGTGGAATTGACGATGCAGCCAAGCATGGCTCCCTCTCGCTGTCCCTCGGCACCGGTTGGGCAAAGTCCCTGTCCTTCACCACCGGCCAGTGCCCGGTCATGAAGTACAACCGCCAACTGATGATGGCCATCCTGCATGACAAGGTCCAGATCGCCAAGGCAGTGAATGCCACAGCGATTCCGCTTGAGGAGGCACCGCGCGGCTACGCCGAATTCGACGCCGGCTCGGCAACAAAGTTCGTGCTGAACCCGAACGGATACGTCAAGGCGTAACACACCGGCTGACGGGGCCGGGGACTGCGGGACGGCACCACGTGGTGCAATCCTTACGTTCCCCGGCCCTGCACGTTTCAGTGCATCACTACCTTTAGAAAAGGGGCCACCGTTGCTCGTCCAAGAGACCGCCACAAGCGACAGCACTTCGGAGTTGCACCTTGCATGGCGACCTTCGGGGCATCCCTCCCCCACCTGGCCCGAAGCCCGGCAGCTGGCTTTCGATTGCGCGGTCCCGCTCGCGCCCGTGGATGTCCCGCTCCCATTGGCAGTAGGTCGCACGCTTACCCGCGACGTCGCCGCCCTGCAAAAACTCCCCCATTATGACTCCTCTGCCATGGACGGCTGGGCCATTAATGGCGGTGGTCCATGGATCCTTACCGACCACGAACCCTTTCTGTTCCCCGGGAGTGCCAGCGTCATAGCTACCGGCGGACTGGTCCCTGCCGGCGCCCAGTCGATACTCCGCAAGGAAAGCGGCCAGATCCATCAAAACGCTGACGGCAGCCTTCTCCTGCGGCTCAATGACCATGCAAAGGAAGGCGAACCTGGGCCGGGCCAACACCTTCGTCCTGCAGGCGAAGAAGCTGCCGCCGGTGAAGTGCTGATCCCGGCAGGCACAATACTGAACCCCGCCCACCTTGCCCTCGCTGCAGTGGCTGGCCACGACGAACTGCAGGTCCAGGCGAAACCAGTGGTGGCGATCGTATTGACCGGCTCCGAAGTGGTGACCCAGGGCGTTCCGGCACCAGGACAGGTCAGAGACACCTTTGGTCCGCAGCTGGGCACAGTCATTTCCCTTCTGGGGGGCACGCCCGCCGGCTCCCTGCGGATTGGGGATTCCTACCCCGAATGGCTCGCGGCACTTGGCGGTTCAGACGCGTTCCCCGGGCAGATGCCGGACGTGATCGTAACCACTGGCGGAACTGGCTGTTCAGGGACAGATCATTTTCGCGCCGCCGTGGCCGCCCTCGGTGGGCGCCTGCTGCTGGACGGCATCGCTATGCGCCCCGGCCACCCGGCTGTCCTGGCCGAACTCCCCGATGGTCACTTCGTCGTCGGACTTCCTGGAAATCCCTTGGCCGCAATGATGGCCCTCATCACACTCGCAGACCCGCTGCTGGCGGCACTCGGAGGCAGGCCCCTGAGCGCTGTTGGACAGGTGACCTCCGCCGCTGACGTTGATCCGTACCCTGGCCGTACGCGTCTTCTTCCCTGCAGGTTCATCGAGGGGCTGGCCTTTCCCGCCTCCCATACAGGGCCCGGCATGATGCGTGGACTGGCTTGGGCCGACGGCGTCATGGCCGTTCCCCCTGGCGGAGTCCAGTCCGGCGGGCCGGTCCCTGTGCTCCCCCTCCCCTGGACGCAGGCTAACCAAACAATTCTTTCCACCACCAACCGAGCACGGAGCACCGCATGGCCCGCATGACACAGCGCCGTAAGATCCACCGCTTCCATCTGGACGGTTCCGGCACCGAATACGCGGTACGGTTCAAGGAAGACATACTCGCCGCTGAGGAGCCCTTGGAAATCCGAATCGGCGGCCGCTCTTTCGCTGTCACCATGAGGACCCCTGGGGACGATTTTGACCTAGTGGCCGGGTTCCTGGTCTCAGAAGGCATCATCAGTTCCCATTCCGAGCTCGTATCGCTGCGCTTTTGCGCCGGCGATGCCGGGGGAGAACAGACGTATAACGTGATCGAGGTGCAGCTGAGGCCGGGTGTACCCATGCCGGACACTATGCGGCATGTCTATACTTCAAGCTCCTGCGGCATCTGTGGGACAGACTCCATCGACTCCGTCCGCAAGACCCTACCCTTCGATCCCGCCCAGGACGCGCTGCGGATTCCCGTGGATCTCCTCGCCGGACTGCCGGAGCGGCTTCGCGAGGCCCAAGGTCTGTTCGACAAGACCGGCGGCGTCCATGCGGCCGGCCTGTTCAAGGTGGACGGTACCAGCCCGGAACTGCTTTGTCTCCGGGAAGACGTCGGCCGTCACAATGCGGTCGACAAAGTGGTGGGGTGGGCCCTCCGGCAAGACCTGCTGCCGTTGAGCGGCACTGTACTCCAGGTTTCGGGGCGGGCTTCCTTCGAGCTTGTCCAGAAGGCCGCCATGGCCGGCATTCCCGTCCTGTCTGCCGTGAGCGCGCCCTCCAGCCTGGCCGCCGACCTCGCCGTCGAGACCGGAGTGACGTTGGTTGCATTCAGCAGGGGACACAGCCTGAATGTCTACGCGGGACGCGAAAGGCTTGGCCCTCAGCAGAACGTGATCCGCGAGGAAACCTATGCCCGGCGTTGACGTAGTCCTCGCCCAGCTCAGTGAAGACCCTATCTCGGTGGACTGGGCCACAGCGGCAGTCCAAGGCCACGAAGCCGGGGCGGTGGTCAGCTTCAGCGGCGTGGTCCGGAACCACGACGGCGGCATGGCCGTCAGCAGATTAAGCTACTCGGCGCACCCCACAGCACATCACATCCTGGCCGAAGTCGTGACAGAACTGGTCGCGGAGCATGCCGGGAAGGCCGACAAGCCGGTCCGCATCTGGGCCGCCCATCGCGTCGGGATGCTCCAGGTGGGTGATCCTGCACTGGTCTGTGCCGTCTCGGCAGCTCACCGTGGCCAGGCCTTTGCTGTGTGTTCAGAACTTGTGGACCGCATCAAAGCCCGCGTGCCGATCTGGAAAGAACAGTTCTTCGAAGACGGCACCGTGGAGTGGGTCGGCGCAGGCCAAACCATAGCCACCCGCCCAACCTCGCCAAACCCAGAAAAAGGAGCATCATGACCGCGACTATTTCGACTGCCATTTCAACAATGCAGTCAGGTGCCCCCGTTACGTCCGACGGACACTCTAGGTCAGTTGGTGCCGACGGCGCCACCATCCTGACCGATCACTACCTCGTGGAAAAGTTCGCCCAGTTCAACCGCGAGCGGGTGCCGGAGCGCGTAGCGCACGCCAAGGGCGGCGCTGCATTCGGTACGTTTCAAATCATCGACGGCAACAGCATGGTCATTGAATCGGACGAGGCCCCCCGACCTTCCGCCCGTCTGACTCCCGAGGGCCATGTTTAACCGCAGGCCCATGCCTCACCGAGCAAAGGACCCGCTCATGGCTTTTAATAGTGACCTAAAATCCCACACACCCGAGGAGTTGCCTGCTGACAACGGGGTGGCAGAGGCTCCGAGCAACGAAGAACCTGTAAATGCGGAGAATAGTAAAGTAGTCATTAGTGTCTCCGGCGAAGTAGACAGAACCCCCGCTGTCCTCGATCCGGAGGAAGGAGACGCAGCCACCTTGCCGGACGTCGAGTACGAGCAAATCCTCGAAGAGCTGCGCCATGCCAAGACTGAGCAAGCAGTTGCGGATCGCCGGAACCATAAGCTCATTCTCGACAAGATCACGTTCGGGATCACAGGCGTCATCGCCATTGCCTTTGTTATCTGGGGCTTCGTGGGACGCGACAGTCTGTCCGACACTTCCACGGGTGCCCTGAACTGGGTCATGGAATACACCGGCTGGCTCTTCATGCTCCTGGCCTCGCTCTTCGTGGTCTTTGTCCTGTGGCTGGCCCTAGGCAAGTTCGGCAACATCCCGCTAGGCAAAGACGGGGAAAAACCCGAATTCCGTACCGTCTCCTGGGTCGCGATGATGTTCGCCGCCGGCATGGGCATCGGGCTGATGTTCTACGGCGTGGCCGAACCGCTCTACCACTACATCTCTCCCCCGCCCGGCACCGTGGATGGACGGACCCCCGAAGCCATCCAGACCGCCATGGCCACCTCGATCTTCCACTGGACCCTGCACCCCTGGGCCATGTACGCGGTGGTCGGCATCGCCATGGCCTACGGCACGTACCGCTTGGGTCGCAGGCAACTCATCTCCGTCGCCTTCACGTCGCTCTTCGGCATCAGGACGGTAGAAGGGCCGGTCGGGAAGTTCATCAACATCCTGGCTATTTTCGCCACCCTGTTTGGTACCGCCGCATCGTTGGGCCTGGGAGCCCTGCAGATTGGCAGCGGCATGACCTCCAACGGTTGGTTCGGCGAAATCGGCACCCCCGTGCTCGTGGTGATCGTCGCCGTCCTGACCTTATCCTTCGTCGCTTCGGCCGTCTCTGGCATCAGCCGCGGCATCCAGTGGCTCTCCAACATCAACATGGTCCTGGCCGTCGTCCTGGCACTAATCGTCTTCATCGCGGGCCCCACCCTGTTCATCCTCAACTTGATCCCTTCCGCGGTCGGCGACTACGCCCGCGACCTGGCCGAGATGTCATCCCGGACCGAAGCGGTCGGCGACGAGTCACTGCGAAGCTGGATGACCAGCTGGACCATCTTTTACTGGGCCTGGTGGATCTCCTGGACGCCGTTCGTTGGCATGTTCATCGCCCGCATCAGCCGCGGCCGCACCATCCGCCAGTTCGTCACCGGCGTGCTACTGGTGCCCAGCATCGTCAGCGTGATCTGGTTTGGCGTCTTCGGCGGAGCCGCCTTCCACGTCCAGCAGGAAGCCGACAAGGCCAACACCTCCGGCCTGGCCACCATGGTCAACGGGACACCGTCCGTCAACTTCGACGGAGCACTCTTTGACCTGGTCAAGAACATGAACATGCCTGGCTGGCTCACCGCAGCCGTTATCGTGCTGGCCATGATTCTAGTTGCGATCTTTTTTATCACTGGCGCCGACGCGGCCTCCATCGTGATGGGATCGCTCAGCTCCAACGGCGCCGAGGACCCTCGCCGCGGAGTTGTCATTTTCTGGGGCTGCCTCACCGGCGCCGTGGCGGCGGTCATGTTGCTGGCCGGCGGCGATGAACCATCGGAAGCCTTGGCCGGCCTGCAACGAATCACCATCGTGGCAGCGCTACCGTTCGTCATCGTCATGCTGTTGCTCTGCTTTGCCCTCACCAAGGACCTCCGCCGGGATCCCCTCTCCTTGCGACGGCGCCTGGCCACATCCGTAGTGGAGCGGGCCATACGCACTGGCGTGGAACAACACGGCGGCGTTCAATTCGACCTCGTAACAAAGCACGACCGCGCCGAAAAGTGCCCCGACTCGGACTGTCTGGGAGGGACTCCCACGGGGAGCATCCCAACCGTCGAGCCCAAGCATCCGGACCCGGACAGTAAATAGCTGCGCACCTTAAGTAGCAACCCACCTCGGCGGCACGCGGCTTGTTCCGACCCGTGCCGCCTGGGCACACCCACCTCCAACGCATAGCAAAGGTGTCTACATGTCCCAGCACCACGACCAAAAACACGCGGCCTCGGCCATATGGAAGGAAGCACATGACTGATAGGCAGGAACACCCCCCGATCCCCTCCCCCGGAAGTGCCCAGGGCCTGGACAGCAAGGTTGAAGGCGGGTGCCCGGTGGCGCATGGCAGCGTGACCTCGCACGGCAGCGAGAGTGAAAACCCGGCCATCGATTCGCCGCAGCCCAAGGGGCACCGGCCGCGGACCGTCGCGGACTGGTGGCCTAACCAACTGGACCTCTCGGTGCTTCACAGCCATAACCCGGCGGGCAACCCGCTTGGCCCCACGTTCAGCTACCGCGAAGAGTTCCAGAAGCTCGACGTCGAGGCGCTCAAGCAGGACATCATCCAGGTCCTCACCACCTCCCAGGACTGGTGGCCGGCAGACTTCGGCCACTACGGCGGCCTGATGATCCGGCTGAGCTGGCACGCCGCCGGCACATACCGCGTTCACGACGGCCGCGGCGGCGCAGGGGACGGCAGCCAGCGGTTCGCGCCACTGAACAGCTGGCCGGACAACGCCAACCTGGACAAGGCCCGGCGGCTGCTGTGGCCGGTGAAGCAGAAATACGGCCAAAAGCTTTCCTGGGCGGACCTGCTGGTCCTCGCCGGCAACGTCTCCCTCGAGTCCATGGGATTCAAGACTTTCGGCTTCGCCTTCGGCCGCGAAGACGTGTGGGAGCCCGAAGAGATTTTCTGGGGGCCCGAGGACACCTGGCTCGGCGACGAACGCTACATCGGCGAAGGCCAGATGTCGGAGGAGGTCGGCTCCACGGAGATGGGCCTCATTTACGTTAATCCCGAGGGTCCGATGGGCAATCCGGATCCCAAACTCGCGGCAGCCTTCATCCGCGAAACCTTCAAGCGGATGGCCATGAACGACGAAGAGACCTTCGCGCTGATCGCCGGCGGCCACACGTTCGGAAAGACCCACGGCGCCGGTGACGCCGACGCCCACGTAGGTCCCGAGCCGGAAGGCGCCAACCTCGAGGCGCAGGGGCTGGGCTGGCTCAGCACGTACGGCAGCGGCAAGGCTGGTGACACGATCACCTCCGGCCTCGAGGTCACCTGGACCGACCGGCCCACCCAGTGGAGCAACCGCTTCCTGGAGATCCTGTTCGAGTACGAGTGGGAGCTGGTCAAGAGCCCCGCCGGCGCCCACCAGTGGGTTGCCAAAGATGCCCCGGAGATCATCCCGGACGCGCACGACCCGGAGAAAAAGCACCGGCCCACCATGCTGACGACGGACCTGTCGCTTCGCGTCGACCCGGTCTATGAGGAAATAGGTCGCCGCTTTCTGAAGAACCCGGACGAGTTCGCGCTTGCATTCGCCAAGGCTTGGTACAAGCTGCTGCACCGCGACATGGGCCCGGTTGGCCCGCACATGCTCGGTCCGTGGGTCCCCGAGGCCCAGCTCTGGCAGGACCCGGTCCCGGCAGTGGACCACGCGCTGATCGACGAGCAGGACATCTCCTCGCTCAAGGCCCAACTGCTGGACTCGGGTCTGTCCGTCTCACAGCTTGCCGGTACGGCATGGGCCGCGGCGTCCACCTTCCGCAAGACCGACCGGCGCGGCGGCGCCAACGGTGCGCGGATTCGGCTGGAGCCGCAGCGCGGCTGGGAGGTCAACGAACCCGAGCAGCTTTCGACGGCGTTGCAGGCGCTTGAGAGGGTCCAGCAGCAGTTCAACGCCGCCCAAGCCGGGGACAAGAAGGTCTCGCTAGCGGACCTGATCGTCCTCGGCGGCTGCGCCGCGGTGGAGAAGGCTGCCCGGGACGCTGGCTTCGCCGTCACCGTGCCGTTCCGTCCGGGACGCACCGATGCCGCCCAGGACCAGACCGACGTCGAGCAGTTCCAGTACCTGAAGCCGCGGGCGGATGGGTTCCGGAACTATGTGCGCCCCGGCGAGAAGCTCCAGCCGGAGACTCTCCTGCTGGACAAGGCGTACCTGCTGGACCTCTCCGCACCGGAGATGACGGCGCTCATCGGCGGCATGCGCGCCCTCGGGACGAACGTCGGCGGTTCCAGCCATGGCGTCCTCACGGACCGGCCCCAGGTCCTGACAAACGACTTCTTCGCCAACCTGCTCTCACCGGGCACCAAGTGGAAGGCGTCGGAGTCGGAGGAGAACGTCTACGAAATCAGTGACGTCGCCACCGGCGAACTGAAGTGGACCGCCACACCCGTGGACCTGGTCTTCGGCTCCAACTCCCAGCTCCGGGCGATCGCCGAGGTCTACGCGAGCGACGACGCCACTGAGAAGTTCGTCAACGACTTCGTGGCAGCCTGGGTAAAGGTGATGGAGCTCGACCGCTTCGACCTGCGCTGAGTGAGCGCCCGGGCCATCGCCATCACGGTCCCTGACCGCGTACCCGCCTAGCCAAACACCAACGCCCCGCCCTCCATATACGGAGGGCGGGGCGCTTCGTATATGAGATATAGGTCCCCATTGCTAAGAGCCTTTGTCGGCATGCTATTGAGCCATGGGACCAATTCTTCATGGGCGATGAGTGGTTTCGAATTGACGTAGCGCGCTACTAATTAGCTGTTTTCGATTTGGCGCCGCAGGAGCCTAGTACTGCTCCGACTCGGGCAGCGGACTCATCCAGACTGTAGGCAATCTTCCGCGTATGACACGGGCAGCAGTTCAGATGCTGGTAGTCCTTCCACATTCTCTCCGTTTATTCTGGCACGACCCGCCGGCTCGTCATGCGGGCACTGGCATCGGCAGAATGACTAATGACCCGATCGTGCTCGTGTTCCGAACCCCTGAGGAGGTAGCCCCGAGCTCGGGATGACCACGACGGAACTCCGGCGCTACTGCCGCGACTCCGGCATCCACAGGTGGCTCAACAACCGGCGAATCCCGCTTCATCAGGACGACATCGAGCGCTTGGTGGCATAGGCGACAGCCAAGGCTGGGCTGATTGCAGTAATGGTACTTCCCCCGCGTCCGGCTCTTCTGCTTGGGGAACTGCATCGCATACTCCTCGGCTGCGCCGAATTCGGCTTCCGCGGCTGTTCCTGTGGCAGCCTCGTGGGCCCGGACTTCGTCCAGGACTTCAGCTATTTCTGGCTCAGGCAGCCCACGCACTCGGAGATTGAAAGTCAGGCGTTCCTCGTAGCTCATGGTTGTTCCCGTCGCGTCGTCTGGATCTCGGTAAGAGTTTCGCTCATTCGCCGCCAGGCTCGAATTCCTGGCGGCCTAGTGAGTGTGAACTGCTTTCGGCCCGACCGGTCTGGCCGTGTTGCCATGTGTGCTCGACGAGCCCCTGGTCTTCGAATCGCTTCAGGAGCGGGCAGCGTCCCGCCTTTGATGCGGGTGAAGCCGTCCAGCCGAAGGACCTCCGATCGCGTAGCCGTGACTTTCTCCGTGGCTGAGCACAGCGAGCGATGGATGCATGCGGAAGCGCGCGCCGGTCATTTCCTGGTCGAATTCGATGTCATTCACAGACAGATACTGTCTACCTAGATAGCCAGGCAACCAAGGTCCAACAAGGGGCCAACGGTGGCCACAAAAGCGGCCAGCATTGGCCCTCATCAAGACACCGGGAGTGGTTTGGGAGTGGTTCCAGCCCGCAAACGGCCCTTTCGTGGGCCGGTTGTGGGCGCACTCTGGCTCATCCTGGAGCCGCGGCCCGTCTGGTGCGGCGCGCAGAAGGCCGGCCGCGCCGACGTGACGCCACCTTCTGGACCTGCTGGCCCGTCGGCAACGACTCGCGGCCATGGGCTTTCAGAGGTCGTCTTCGGGTCGGGCGGTGAGGATCCGATGGGCGTTAACCTGCAGGATGCGGAGCGACTCCTGGATCAGGGGTGAGGCGATGCTGCCCCTGCGCACCGCGGCGACGATGCGGCGCGTGGGTTTTGCCTTACCGGTGATACGTAGCCGAACCACGTTCTCGGCACTATGCAGGGGCGCCAGCCGTGGCAGCAGGCCGACGCCCAGACCCGCACCCACGAACGCGATATGGGTTTCCCATTCAACGGCCTCATGGGCAATGCGCGGTGTCACCCCGACTGCCGTGAACGCCGCGGTAAAGAGGGAATGGTAGGTGGAACCAGCGGCCTCCGTGATCCACGGTTCCGATGCCAGCTCTTCAAGCGTCGCTGTTTCCCGTGCTGCCAGCGGATGGTCACCGGGAATGATCACGTCCAGTGGATCGTCGAGCAGAACTGTCTGCTCGAAGCGCGGATCGTCCTCACCATAAGTGTCGGACTGCATGGCGACAATAACCGCAAGGTCGATTCGTTCCGCGATCAACAAGTCGAAGCAACGGGCCGGGTTGGCCTCGAGTACCTGTACCTCCAGCAGGGGGCGTGTTGTGCGCAGGGTGGCGGCCAGCGGCGCGAGCAGCTGGGCGGCTGCAGTGGAAAATCCGCCGAGGCCAAAACGGGCCTGCACCTGGTCGCCGGCCTCCATGGCTGCGGCGCGCAGGCTCTCCCATTGTGCAATGAGGGGATCCGAGCCCGCCACGATAAAGCGGCCCGTGGCGGTAAGCCGCACGCCCCGGCCGTCTTTCGTCAGCAGCTGCATTCCAAGCACGCGCTGGAGCTCCCGCAATTGCGCGGAGACGGCAGAGGGAGAATAACCCGTGAGCTCCGCGGTCGCCCCTATGGTGCCGCACCGGGCGAACACGCGAAGTGTGATGAGCCTCGCATCGATCATGCACCTATTGTGCATGGTAATCTTCGCAATCTTGCGCTTTTATTGCAAAAGGTTTGTGACTAATCTCATGGCTACATCGTTTGCGACAACGCCGGTTGCACCTACCAACTCCGTGGTCTCCCCGAATCGCACACTTCCCCAGCCCTCCCGGGAGGAAACCCATGACTGCTTCAGTGAACGTGCCCCTCAACTCACGCGGAAAACTCGCTGCCTCATTGCCTGCCGAGCAGCTGGCAGAAATCACCGAGTTGTTTGAGTTCCGGCGCGCCGGCTTCTCCCTCGATGCCCCCTTCTACACCGACCCGACGATTTTCAACATCGACATGGAGGCCATTTTCGGCCAGCACTGGATCTTTGCCGCCAGCACCGCCGAACTGCCGGAACCGGGCGACTACGTCACCGTCGACTACGGGCCCTACTCCCTGATTGTGCTGCGCAACGACGACGGCGACGTGAACGTCCTGCACAACGTATGCCGCCACCGCGGCGCCCGCGTTCTGACCGAAGCTGCCGGGTCAACCGGAAACCTGGTCTGCGGCTACCACTCCTGGACCTACTCCCCAGAGGGCAATTTGATCCATGCCTCCGCGCCGGGGGAAACGAAGTTCGACAAGAGCTGCTTCGGCCTCAAGCGCGCCCACGGCCGCGAGGTCGCCGGACTCATCTTCGTCTGCATTGCGGATGAACCGCCAACGGACTTCGACGAAACCGCGAAGATCTTTGAGCCCTACCTCGCGCCCCATGATCTCTCGAAGACAAAAATCGCCTACCAGCAGAACATCATCGAAGAGGGCAACTGGAAGCTCGTCATGGAGAACAACCGTGAGTGCTACCACTGCGACGGCCACCCCGAGCTCGCCTGCTCCCTATTCCCCACTTGGGGCCTGACGGAGGGCCTGATCCCGACCCATCTTGAGGAAGTGTGGGACCGGAACAAGGAGGCCCAGTCCTCCCTCGAGGAGCGTTGCCGCCGCTATGGCCTTCCCTACGAGGTGGTCGAGCAGCTTGACACGCGCATCGCGGGAATCCGCATCTCACGGGAATCACTCGATGGAGAGGGTGAATCGTTCTCCGCCGACGGGCGCAGGCTTTCCAAGAAGCTGCTCGGCGACTTGCGCGACTTCCGCCTTGGCCGCTGCTCAATGCACCTGCAGCCCAACAGCTGGTTCCACTTCCTCGGCGACCACGTCATCACGTTCGGTGTTTTCCCCATAAACGAACACCAGAGCCTCGTACGCACCACTTGGCTGGTGGCTGACGACGCCGTGGAAGGCGTCGACTACGACCTGGAGAAGCTCACCTACACCTGGAAGCAGACGAACCTGCAGGACAAGGCGTTCGTGGAGCTGTGCCAGCAGGGTGCCGGCAGTCCCGCCTACGAGCCCGGCCCCTACATGAAGAGCGAATACCAGGTCGAGGCATTCATCAACTGGTACGTGCAGCGCGTGCAGGAGCACTTGGCATGATTGAACTCCTCACTGAAACGGCAATCCACGAACCACAGCGTATTCGCGGTCTTGAGATGCCGTGGAACAGGGTGATGGGAAGCACAGAGACACCTGCCCGGGCAGCCCGTGCATTGGGCCCGTGGCATCCGCAGGAGTTCATGGCCGAATGCGTCGAGACCGTTCCCGAGGCCGGCGCCATGATGACCTTTGTGTTCCGCCGTTGCGACGGTGCGCCCCTGGCGTTCCGTGCGGGCCAGTACGTGAACGTCGCATTCCCCGTGAATGGTGAGGACCAGGAACCGGTGGACCGCAGCTACTCGCTGTCCAGTTCGCCCACCGAGCCGTGGACCTTCAGCATCACCGTCAAGTGTGACCCCACGGGACTGGTCTCGCCATGGGTGCACGAGAAGGTCAAACCCGGCACCGTCCTAGAGATGCTGGGACCGGTGGGAGCATTCCACCTGCCCGACGCCGACCGGCGGGCACGGTACCTCTTGCTGGCCGCCGGCGCAGGCATCACCCCCATCATGTCCATGGTGCGGACCATCCACTCCCTGCCCGGACACGCCGATGTTGTGGTGCTCTACCACGGCTCAGATACTGGAGGCTTTGCCTTCCACCGGGAATTGGCCTATATCGCCTCCGTGGACTCACGCGTCAAGGTTTACTACTCCCTGGGCGACCGCAGTGTACCGGAAGGGTGGGAAGGACTCAGCGGAAGGCTGACGGCGGCGATGCTTGAGGAGGTGGCCCCGGACGCCAACGGCCGCCAGGTGTACGCATGTGGTCCTGAGGGGTACCTGAACACCGCCACCGAGCTCCTAAAGAAGGTTGGTGTCGATGACACTTCCATCTACATGGAGTTCTTCTCGGGAGACCGCCAGACGCTCCTTGAATACCAGGCGGAGGTGGCACTTGCAGCCGACTTCGCGGAGGAGATCGCGGAGGAGATCGCCGAATCCGCTGAGGACTACTTCGAAAGCCAACCCGCCGCGTTCGGCCTCTACGAGCCTGGCTACGACGCCGACGGAACCCTGAAGGCCACGGGGCTGCCGCTGGAAACCGTCGACCCGGACGCGCCCTGTCCCGAAGCCCCCGACGGCAGTCCGGACGCGGGGCCGGAGGCCGGGTCCCCCGATGCCTCGAGCTTCGACACGGTCGGAACGGGAAGCCTCACCATGTCCTTCATGCGCACCGGCATCAATGTGCGCATCGACCCCGCCGAACACATCCTCGAGGCGGCCCAGCGTGCGGGCGTCCGGATCGGCGCGAACTGCAAGGAAGGCATGTGCGGCTCCTGCAAGGTCGTCAAGCTTTCCGGGGAGGTCGAGATGAACCACCAGGGCGGGATCCGGGCACGGGAAATCTCTGCCGGCAAGTTCCTGCCCTGCTGCTCCACCGCGCGGACCGATTTGGTGATCGATGCCTAGCCGCTTCCAGCTGCTCTAGGCCGGACAGCATCAGGGATTGTTTTCACGGCAAGAATACAAGAGCGAGAATGCCACGCGTGGCGTTTCGCTTGCCGCCTATGGATCCGCGGGCTCCCCCGACCAGCGCCCAACTGCTGGGGGCCGCGGTGGTCATCGTGGGGGATCTCAATGAGGATCGCCTGGCCCAGGCCCGGTCCTTTGGCTGCGAAACCGTCAACGTGGCCAACGGCGACCCGGCTGACCAGATCGAGCAGCTTCTCGGCGTCCGGGAGGTCGATGCCGGTATCGACGCGGTCGGTTTCGAGGCCCGCGGACACGGGCACGGTGCCGAGGCCCGGAGGCGCCGGCCGCCGTGCTCAATTCGCTGATGGACCTCACCGCCGCCGGCCAACCGGCAGCTGATGATGGCGATCCTGCATGACAGGATCCAGATCGCCAAGGCGGTCAACGCCACGGCCATTTCGCTCCAGGATGCCCCGCGGGGGTACGCGGAATTCGATGCCGGAGCCGCCACGAAGTATGTCCCGAACCCGAACGGCTACCTCAGCAACTAGTCCGAGGTAAAGGAGGGGTTCCCTACAGGCAGGCTAGAGCGGTCATTGCACCACCCAGACCGTGCCGGTGGTGCACCAACCGCGTCGTCTTGACGAAGAAACCAACCCGCCGATGGAAATCCCTCGGGCCCGGGAAGGCATTCCTCTATCGAATGCCAGCGACCCCTCGGTGGCCTAGCCTCGATTTTTATTCGAATGCCGTAACGCCGCTGGTTCTGGTTCGTGCACTCTTTCAACAACGCGGCTGCCCGGGCCGGCTCAAAGTTTTGCCGAACGCGGCACCTTATGTAGCCGGACTTGTTGGCCCCTGTCTGTTGGCGCCCGGACCGTGCGGGCACAAGGATGATCCGAGGTCTCCTAGGGACCACAGGCTCGTCGGGCTCCTGCCGCTGCCGCGGCGGCAGACCCGGCGCTAGGATCAACGCATGGGCAAAATTGATCTGAAGACCACGGCGAAAACCTGGCGGTTCATGGTGGAGAGCAACCAGTCGCTGCTGCTGCGGAAATCGGGACCCGACACGGCCTGGTGGGCGGAGCAGGGCCGCGCCGCCGGGCTTGCCAACGACGCCGAGCTCCGCGCCTGGATGCGGGACCAGCACGGCATCACCGGCTATGCCCAGTACGCCGCTTCCTGGGAGATGTTCGGCTACCCGGACTTTATGCTGCGCGACGCCGACGAGCTGTTCGAGGCGCAGTACGCCAACCACCCCGAGCTGCGCCCGATCGCCGACGACCTCCTGGCGTGGGCGGCGGAAACCGACGGCGTGAAAATCCAGCTCCGCAAGGGGTACGTTTCGCTCCACAGCCCACGGCGGAAGTTCGCGCAGATCACCCGCGCCACTAACAGCTGCGTCGATGTAACTCTCCGTATCGACGCGCCGGCCGAAGGTCGGCTCGAAGCCGTCAGGGTCCGTGCAGGATGGCGGATCCGGCTGCGCGCCGACACTCCGGTCAACGAGGAGGTCCTTGCCATCCTGGCCCGGGCGCTGCACCAGAACACTTAGCGCAGAGGGTCGCTGTCCGCTTCCTCAAACTCGACGGCGGCCAGAATTTCCTTAGTATCCGGATGGATCATGAACGCTTCGTCGTCGTCTTCCAGCATGAGGAACTCGCCCTGGTCAGTGGTGAAATGCCACGCCAGGGTGGTCTGGCCGTCGTGGCTGTAGTTGGGGTCGCCCATGGTGATCTTCAGCAGCGTGTGGCCTGCCAGATCGCACAGTTCGCGGATGATTAGTTCGAACTCCGGAGCGTGCAGCCGTTCGTCTTCGGCAGCCGCGGCCTGGCGTTCTTCCAGGTTCGGGATCCGGGAAACCCGCTCGGCGATGTGCCGGTCGAGTTCCTCGTCGTCCAGGACCAGGAGATCCGCGAGGCCCCGGAGCCAGCGGGCGTTGAGCGCAATGATGTCCTCGGTCTCTAGCAGCGACTCGAACTCGGCGTCGAGCTCCTCGAGAAGGCGTACCGCCGCGGAGCTGTCGGCGCCGGGAGCGGCCTCGGCGCCCGTGTCCAGGTCAGCGTCCCCGTCGAGGTAGGCGTCCGCTTCATCATCGGAGAGCGAGTCGAACGCGGCCACGGTGCGGTTGAAGAGGTCCAGGTGCGCGGCGGCCCCCATCTTTTCCAGCCCTGCCCGGATGTATGAGTCGATATCCTCGCGTTCCGGCGCGGTAAACACGTACTGGGCGAATCCGCCGCCGAGCGACTGCGTCAGGTAGAAATCCACGTAATAGCTGCCCAGCGCGGCCGGCGCGATTTCCTCGACGTCCAGCAGTTCCGCGTACATCTGTTGACCACGTCCACGTTCGCGTCAACCACCTCGGCGTCGCTGCCCTTGATGCTCTCGCGGGTCAGAACGGGGGCGTAGCTGGTCTCGGTAAGGCTGGTGGTAAGGCCGTCGCTCATGGGAAATCCTCGCTGTTGACTGCGGGTGGCGCTCCGAACCACTTCACAGTATGTCCCGCCGCTGGCCCGGCAGTTGAGGTGAAGCTGAACTTTAGGCGAAATGTGGGTGGCATACCTCCGTATCCTGCTGTCCGTCGGGGTCTTCACCTTGCCGGGCCTCCAGCCGCTGACGTTCGGACTGCTGCCCCAGGCTCGCTAAGATGGATCAGATGACCAACTGCTGAAAGTAGTGCGCACATGCCATCCCATCCGGACGAGAGTGCGGCACTGGCAATACAGACTCCCGCGATCAACGACCGCTCCCTTGCGGCCGGACTGGCCTACGCCATGGGCAGCCGGGTTTCCGGGATCTCCTTCGACGCCGCCACCGGACTGATGCTCGGTAAAGTGCGGGGCGGCTCCGATGTGCCCTATTCGACGACGGCGAAGCTGGTCCGGAAAGCGGGCGGCTGGAGCTGCACCGTGGGTGTCTGCAGCTGCCCGGTCCGGAAGGACTGCAAGCACGTGGCCGCCCTGCTGTTCGCGGCCGAGGACAACCCGGCAACGCGCGTCCAGCTGCTGGCCCCCGCCGATACGTCCCGGCTCTCCCGCCAGGCTCCGGTCCTCGAGGTGCCGGACTGGGAACAGGCCCTCAGCCCGCTGATCGCCCGCCCGGGCATCACCCCGTCCACCAACGGAATTCCGCTCGCGCTCCAGTTCGAAATTGAAGAACCGACCCCGCATTTCTCCTACACCGGCCGCCGGGACCCGCTGCGCAGCGTACGGCAGCTGAAGGCCCGGCCCGTGATCATGGGCGCCAAGGGCAAGTGGATCCGGGGGGACGTTTCGTGGAACACCCTGAGCTACCTGAGCTACCGGCGGGAATGCAACGAGGCCCATGTCGAGTGGATGCAGGAATTCCTCGCGTCGCACACTGCCCTTGCCAGCCGCCAGCACTCGGGCTCCGCACCCTGGCTGGGGCTTAACACCTACGCCGGCAAGAACCTGTGGAGCCTGCTGGCCCAGGCCCGCAAGATCGGCGTCGCCCTGGTCCACGGCAGCGGCCAGGAGCCGGTGCGCGTGGTGGAGACCCCTGCCGCCGTCGGACTCAACCTCACCCGCTTCGGGGAGGGGCCGAACCCGGGCCTTAAGGGGTGCCGCTGGCGGCGGCGCGGCCACGGACGCCGGCACGGATCAAGGCGGAGGGCTGTCGCTGGCGCCCACCATCACGGTCGAGGGTGTCGTGATCGACCCGGCCCACGTCGGCACGATCGGACGGCCGGCGCACGGGATTTTCCTGACCTCGGACGGCGACGCCCTGCCCGGCGTTGCGCCGTCGGACTCCATCATCAGCCTTGCCCCGCTGGAAGCCGGGCTCAGCGAGGAACTGCTGACCTTCGTGACCGCCGGGAGCACCCTGCACATCCCGGCCCGTGATGAGACCAGGTTCCTGACCGGGTTTTATCCCAAGCTCAAGCAGTCCGCCCGGGTCACGGCCTCCGACGAGTCGGTCGAGCTGCCCGCGCTGGCCGTCCCCACCCTGTCCCTGTTGGCCGACTACGGCGCGGACCACCGGGTACGGCTGCACTGGGAATGGCACTACAAATCCGGGAAGCTCGTCACCTCCCAGCCGCTGTGGCGCCACCCCGGCGATCACGGCTACCGCGACGACGCGGCGGAGGGCGAGATCCTGGAGACCGTGGGGCAGCCCTGGAACGTTGTGCCCGCCTTGGGCGAGTCGGCCACCGGCGGCTGGGGGACCCCGCGCCTGGCCGCCTCAGCCGAACTCAGCGGCCTCGACACGCTGGCCTTCACCGAGGAGGTCCTCCCCCGGCTCCGTGAGCTGCCCGGGATCACGGTGGATACGGCCGGCGAGATGGCCGACTACCGCGAAGCCGAAGAAGCCCCCGTGGTGGCCATTTCGACCAAGGCCACCGACAGCCGCGACTGGTTCGACCTTGGCATTGTCATCACCCTGGAGGGTCAGCCGGTGTCCTTCGCGGCCCTGTTTTCCGCCCTCGCGGCCGGCCAAACCCGGATGCTGCTGCCCAGCGGGGCGTACTTTTCCCTGGACCTGCCCGAGCTGCACCAGCTCCGGGCGCTGATCGACGAAGCCCGCATCCTTCAGGACAACCAAGGCAACAAGGATGCGCCGCTGCAGATCAGCCGCTTCCAAGCCGGCCTCTGGGATGAGTTGGCCCAGCTCGGGATTGTCGACGAGCAGGCCGCCGCGTGGCGCCAGGCTGTCGGCGGCCTGTTGGAGGGCGGGGTGCAGGGCCTGCCGCTGCCCTCGACCCTCAATGCCGAGCTGCGCCCCTACCAGCTCGAAGGCTTCAACTGGCTCAGCTTCCTCTACCGGCACGGACTGGGCGGGGTGCTCGCCGATGACATGGGCCTGGGCAAGACGGTGCAGGCGCTGGCGCTGATCTGCGCGGCCAAGGAGGCCGCCGCGGAACCTGCCGCGGAGGCCGGTTCAGTATCCCCCGGACCGGCGGACACCGGACCACCGGCGGACGGCGCGGCGCCGTCCCCGGCCGGGGCGGCACCGTTCCTCGTCGTCGCCCCCACGAGTGTGGTCGGGAACTGGGAGGCGGAGACCGCGCGGTTCGCGCCGGGCCTGACGGTGCGGGCCATCAGCGAAACCTTCGCGAAGAGCGGCTCGCATCCTGCGGACGCGATGGCCGGCGCGGACATCGTCATCACCTCCTACGCGTTGTTCCGGATCGACTACGACGCCTACGCCTCCCGGCAGTGGGCCGGCTTTGTGCTCGACGAGGCGCAGTTCGTGAAGAACCACCAGTCCAAGGCCTACCAGTGCGCCCGGAAACTTCCGGCGGCCTTCAAACTCGCCATCACCGGCACCCCGCTGGAGAACAACCTTATGGAGTTCTGGGCACTGACGTCGATCGTGGCGCCAGGGCTCTTTTCGAGCCCGAAACGGTTCGCCGAGTACTACCAGAAGCCGGTGGAAAAGAACGGCGACAAGGCGCAACTGGACAAGCTTCGGCGCCGGGTCCGGCCGCTGATGATGCGCCGCACCAAGGAACAGGTCATCCACGACCTGCCGCCGAAACAGGAGCAGATCCTCGAGGTGGTGCTCAATCCGCGGCACCAGAAGGTCTACCAGACGCACCTGCAGCGGGAGCGCCAGAAGATTCTCGGCCTGATCGACGACGTCAACACGAACCGCTTCACGATCTTCCAGTCGCTGACCCTGCTGCGGCAGCTCAGCCTGGACCCCTCGCTGATTGATCCGTCCCTCTCCGGTGTGCGGTCCAGCAAGCTCGATGTGCTCTTCGAACAGCTCGAGGACCTCGTGGCCGAGGGCCACCGGGCGCTGATCTTCAGCCAGTTCACGGGATTCCTGGGCAAGGTCCGGGAACGGCTGGTGGCGGAAAACATCGAGTTCTGCTACCTCGACGGGAGCACCCGGAACCGCACCGACGTGGTCAACGAATTCAAGAACGGCGCTGCCCCGGTGTTCCTGATCAGTCTCAAGGCCGGCGGCTTCGGCCTGAACCTGACCGAGGCGGACTATGTGTTCCTGCTGGATCCCTGGTGGAACCCCGCCTCCGAGGCGCAGGCCGTGGACCGCACGCACCGGATCGGCCAGGCCCGGAACGTGATGGTCTACCGGCTGGTCGCCAAGGACACCATCGAGGAAAAGGTGATGGCCCTCAAGGCCAAGAAGTCCCAGCTGTTCGCAGACGTCATGCAGGGCGACGCGCTGTCTGGAGGCGCACTGACGGCGGAGGATCTGGCCGGGCTGTTCAACGACTGACCCAGATCAGGCGGTGGCCGGTGCCGCGGCTGAGCCTGCGGCCGCCTGCTTCCGGAGCCAGCGTACAAGGGCCTTGCCCTTGCCCTTCCACCAGCTGTCCTCATCCCCGCTGCGCTGCCAACGGAAGATCACTGCAACCAGGATGAAGACGCCGCCCGCGACGTTCTGCCACGCCCCGCTGGCGGCATAAACCAGCACCACTGAGGCGCTGATCACGATGGACGGCCAGGCAAGGGCCAGAAAGACGGTGTTCGCCAGATACCGACGGTGGGACCGCGGCACCGACAGCAGGCGGACCATGTCGACACAGACACAGACCAGCACCAGGCCCTGCCCCAGCGACATCAGGATCGAGCCGGGCAGCGAGTTTGCAAACACCACGGCCGTTTCCATTCCGGAGCTCATGGCGTTGCCCCCAGGACCGGTGCACCAGGTCCAGCTGTGCGTGGCTTCCCTGCATTCGACATTTATTGCCCCCCCAGACAATCAGATGTGTTGAGGGCTCCAATTCAACAGGCCCGAGGAGGCCGGCGTCACGCGGGCCCGGTACCCGTCTTTCAGTCGACGGCTACTCGGATCCCGAAGGTCCGCCGAAGGCATCGCCGGGGAGTGTGATGGTCATTCGGAACCGCGCGGCCGCCACACCACGATGGCCTGGGAGCGCGGCCGGGGCCGCTTGCCGCGGGCGAGGCTGACGACGTCCCCGGCGGTCCCGGCCGCAAAAACGCGGGCATCCAGCGGCTGGCGGCGCCGTCCCAGCTCCTCGGTCAGTTCCATGACCCGGTGCTGGAGCGCGGCCACCTGGTTCTCCAGCTGGAGGATCCGCTTGATGCCCTCGAGGGAAACGCCCTCCTGCGAGAGCCGCTGCACTTCGCGGAGCATCGTGACATCCCGCTGGGAATAGCGCCGGGACTTTCCCGGGGCGCGGCTCGGCGAGACGATGCCCAGCCGGTCATACTGCCGCAGGGTCTGCGGGTGCATGTCGGCCAGCTCCGCGGCCACGGAGATGACGAAGATGGGCTGGTCGGACTCGATGTCCATGGCAGGACCCGTTCCTAGAGCCGGGCCCTGGCTGCCAGGCCGGCGCGCACGTCCTCGCCGGCCGTGGCGGCCGCGAAGGTCTTCACGGCTTCTTCCGCTTCCTTGTTGAGCTTCCGGGGAACGGCGACGTCGATTGTCACCAGCAGGTCCCCGGTTGCCTTGGCATGCTTGACGCCGCGCCCCTTGACGCGGAGCGTGCGGCCCGATGGGGTACCGGCCGGAACGCGCACCCTGACCGTGTCACCCTCGATCGTCGGGACCTCGATGTCGGCACCCAGGGCCGCCTCCGGAAAACTGACCGGAACGTGGATGCGGAGATTGTCGCCGTCGCGGACGTAGAAATCGTGCGGCTTCACGGAGACTGTGACCATCAAGTCGCCGTTGCCAGCGGGGCCGTACTGGCCCTTGCCGCGTACGCGGACCTTCTGGCCGTCCTTGATCCCGGCCGGAATGCGGACGTCGATGACTTCGCCGTCCGGTTCGCGGAGCCCGATGGTGGTGCCGCGGATCGCCCCGGCAAAGGAGATGCTGGTGGACGCCGTGCGGTCTGCGCCCTTCTGCGGGGCCCGCTGGAACGACTGGCCGCCGCCGAAGCCGCCGCCGAACAGGTCCGCAAACTCGGGCGGGACGCCGCCTGCGGTGCTGTAGCCACCGGAGTGCCGTCCGCCCGCGCCCGTGAAGAGGCCGCCGAAGAGATCCTCGAAGCCCGCACCGCCGCCGGCTGCGCCGCCTGTGCCGCCCGGCGCGAAGCGGGCTCCGCCCATGGCGCGGACGGCGTCATACTGCTGGCGCTCGTCGGGATCGGAGAGCACGGAGTAGGCCTCGGAGATGTCCTTGAACTTCTTCTCCGAAGCGGTGTCTCCCGCGTTGGTGTCCGGATGGTGCTGCCGCGCGAGCTTCCGGTAAGCCTTCTTGATGTCAGCGTCGGAAGCGTCCTTGGCGACACCAAGGATCTTGTAAAAGTCCTTGTCCACCCAGTCCTGGCTAGCCAATGGCGTTTCCTCTCTAGTTCTGATGCGTCGTAGCTAAACTCACCTTAGGCGAGTCAACCGCGGGAGCGGAGCGAGACAAGGGGCCCGGGAGTGGCATGTAAGGATTTGGCCGAGGGCCCCGACCCGAGCTTGCGAGTGTTGGGAAGGCCATTATCCGCTGCCGGAGCCGGGTGGCCGAGGATCGCAGGTCCTTGGCCACCCGGCGGAGGGGCGGGGCCCCTTGTCTCGCTTCGCGAAGGCGACTCTACGCCGGAACAGCCACGATGACCTGTGCTGCCCGGAGCACGCGGTCGCCGGACTTGTAGCCGGAGCGCAGGACCTGGCTGACGGTGTCGAGTTCGACATCGCCGGGCTGCTGGATGAGGGCCTCGTGGACTGTGGGGTCGAACTCCACGCCGGTCTCATCGATGCGGGTCAGGCCGTACGTCTTCAGGGCGTTTTCCAGCTTGGCGGCGATCGCGGCGAACGGGCCGTCGGTGAGGTCACCGTGCTGGCGTGCGGCATCGACGTCGTCCAGTACCGGGAGCAGGGAGTTCAGGACGCCGATGACGGCCATCTCCCCTGCCACGGCGCGGTCGCGTTCGACGCGCTTGCGGTAGTTGACGTACTCGGCCTGCAGCCGGCGGAGGTCATTCCTGAGCTCCTCCGCCGCGGCCGCGTCCACACCCTGCGCCACCGACTCCTCGGCCGGAACCTCGACACTGTTCAGGATGTCCTCGGCCTGGGACAGTGCGTCCCCGGACTCGGAGTCCCCTGCGGCGGCGCGCTCCTGGTCAGGGTGGCGGGCCTGGCCGGTCTTCGGATCAACCTTGCGGTTGTCGTGGATCACCGGCTTCTGCGGCTCGTTCTCCTGCTCGTTGCCGTGGCTCCGGTCCTCCGAAGAACCGTGCTCTTCCTCGTTACCGTGATGGGGCATGATTACTTCTTCTCGTCTTCGTCAACGATCTCGGCGTCGACGATGTCCTCGTCGGCTCCGGCAGCCTGCTCGCCGGCGGGTGCACCCTGGGCGCCGGTGGCGCCGTCCGGGGAACCGGCCTGGGCGTAGATGGCCTCGCCGAGCTTGGTCTGGGAAGCCTGAAGCTTCTCGAACGCGGTCTTCACAGCGGCGTCATCGGTGCCTTCGAGGGCTGACTTGAGGGCGTCGACGTCGGCCTTGACCTCGGTCTTGACCTCTTCGGGCAGCTTGTCGGCGTTGTCGGCGATCAGCTTGTCGACCGAGTAGGCCAGCTGCTCGGCCGTGTTCCGGGTGTCCGTTGCCTCGCGGCGGGCCTTGTCCTCGGCGGCGTGCTCCTCGGCGTCACGGACCATGCGGTCAATGTCCTCCTTGGACAGCGCGGTACCGCCGGTGATGGTCATCGACTGTTCCTTGCCGGTGCCCTTGTCCTTCGCCGAAACGTGCACGATGCCGTTGGCGTCGATGTCGAAGGTGACCTCGACCTGCGGGACGCCGCGCGGTGCCGGAGCGATACCGGTCAGCTCGAACGTGCCCAGCGGCTTGTTGTCGCGGGTGAACTCACGCTCGCCCTGGAAAACCTGGATGGCCACGGACGGCTGGTTGTCATCGGCGGTGGTGAAGGTCTCGGACCGCTTCGTCGGGATGGCCGTGTTGCGCTCGATCAGGTGCGTCATGACTCCGCCCTTGGTCTCGATGCCGAGGGACAGCGGCGTGACGTCGATCAGCAGCACGTCCTTGCGTTCGCCCTTGAGGACACCGGCCTGCAGTGCGGCGCCGACGGCGACGACCTCGTCCGGGTTGACGCCCTTGTTCGGCTCCTTGCCGCCGGCCAGTTCCTTGACGAGCTCGTACACGGCCGGCATGCGGGTCGAACCGCCGACAAGCACGATGTGGTCGATCTCGGAGAGCTTGATGCCGGCTTCCTTGATGACGTCCCGGAACGGCTTCTTGGTGCGGTCCAGCAGGTCCTTGGTCAGGTCCTGGAACTTGGCGCGGGTCAGCTGCTCATCCAGGTGGACCGGGCCGTCGGGGGTGACGGAGAGGTACTGGAGGGAGACGTTGGTGCTGGTGGAGGAAGAGAGTTCCTTCTTGGCCTGCTCGGCTGCCTCGCGCAGGCGCTGCAGGGCGATCTTGTCCTTGGACAGGTCGATGCCCTTGACCTTGAGCTGGTTCAGCAGGAAGTCAACGACGCGCTGGTCCCAGTCGTCGCCGCCGAGGTGGTTGTCACCGGCGGTGGAGCGGACCTGGATGGTGGAGAAGTTGTCCTCATCCTTGCCGACTTCCAGCAGCGAGACGTCGAAGGTTCCGCCGCCGAGGTCGAAGACGAGGATGAGCTCGTCTTCCTTGCCCTTGTCCAGACCGTAGGCCAGTGCGGCCGCGGTGGGCTCGTTGACGATGCGCAGAACGTTCAGGCCCGCGATTTCTCCGGCCTCCTTGGTGGCCTGGCGCTGGGCGTCATTGAAGTACGCCGGCACGGTGACGACCGCGTCGGTGACCTTTTCGCCCAGGTACGACTCGGCGTCGTTCTTCAGCTTCATCAGGATGCGGGCGGAGATTTCCTGCGCCGTGTACTTCTTGTCGTCAATGGCGACACTCCAGTCAGTGCCCATGTGGCGCTTAACGGAAGCGATGGTGCGGTCAATGTTGTTGACAGCCTGGCGCTTGGCGATCTCGCCGACCAGCACTTCGCCGGACTTGGAGAACGCAACGACCGACGGCGTGGTGCGGCCACCCTCGGCGTTGGCAATGACGGTGGGCTCGCCACCTTCGAGAACGGAGACGACGGAGTTGGTTGTTCCGAGGTCGATACCTACTGCACGTGACATATGTTGCTTCCTTCTTTCCGTGGAACCCTTGCTGAGCTGGCCGCGGACCTTTAGAGCCCGGCCGGTATTGAGTGGTCTAGGCTCAACTTTACTCAGACCCGGATCCAAGTCAACCCAACTTGAGTCAACCACACTCAAGTTTCTGTTTTCAGGCAGGGTTCAGCGCACAGAACCGCACAGCTGAGGTCAGATTTTCCCTGGACTTCCGGGGGTTTGGCGGCGGGGTGGGGAAATTCAGTGCCGCGGTTTCGCTCTGCGCGAAGCCTCCGCCTACCGCTCCTCGCGCGGCACGGCAGCATCGGCAGGACTGTCGGCGACGGCACGGCGGCCGGCGCCTTGGTCGCCGGCGGCTTGGTCACCGGTGCCTTGGTCGCCGGCGGATCCCGCGGCGCCGTAGTCGCCTTCGGGATATTCCCCCTCGCCGGCCGCGGCTGGTGTCTCGCCGGGAGCGCCGGCTTTTCCGTAATCGCCCTCGGGGTAATCGCCCGCTTCGTCGCCGACGACGGCCCCTCCGGCCACCCCGGCGTCGCCGTAGTCACCGGTCTGGTATTCGCCCTCCTCGGCGGCGGCCGGATTCTCACCGGCCACGCCCGCGTCGCCGTAGTCGCCCTCGACGTACTGGCCAGCATCGCCGTCGGCTGCTTCATCCCCGGCGGCTCCCGGCCGGGCGGTGCGCCCTTCCTGCATCTCGGCCGCCGTTCGGTCAAACTTGCTGTTTTCAGACATGGAGGGTCCTTCCTGGAAGCATCAGGCACGCCCGGGGCGGGCATAAAGGCAGTCTATCGAGCGGCACGGGGAGGCAACAGGGGGTCCCCGAAGGGCCCGGCGGCGGGCTCGGATTCCGGCTCCGGGCCGGCCAGGAGGCCGCGCAGGAGACGGTACCGCCCCCAACTGACCCGCAATAGTTGCCGTTTCCGCGGGCTCAACCGGCAACAACCGCGGGCCAAACGGGTGGGTCCGGCCATTTCTGCGCGCGGGGCGGTAGCGTTTCATTATGAGTGCGCAGCAGCCCGACGACGTGTACACCCACGGCCACCATGAATCCGTGGTCCGAGCCCATGCCTCACGGACGGCGGAGAACTCCGCAGCGTTCGTGATCCCGCACCTCACCCCAGGGGTCTCAGTGCTCGACGTCGGCTGCGGGCCGGGCAGCATCACGTGCGATTTCGCGGAACTCACCGCCCCCGGCACAGTCACCGGGCTGGACCGTTCCCCCGAAGTGATCGCCCAGGCCCGGCTGCTCGCGGCGGAGCGCGGCGTGCAGAACGTCGAGTTCGTCGCCGGCAACATCTACGACCTCGACTTCGAGGATGGAACGTTCGACGTCGTGCACGCCCATCAGGTGCTGCAGCATCTCACGGACCCGGTCACTGCCCTCCGGGAGATGCGACGGGTCGCCAGGCCCGGCGGCATCGTGGCGGTGCGCGACGCAGATTTTCACGGCATGAGCTGGTTCCCGGCCGTCCCCGAGCTTGATCAATGGATGGAGCTCTACCAGCGGATTGCGCGCCGCAACGGAGCCGAGCCCGACGCCGGCCGCCGCCTGGTCTCGTGGGCCCAGTCCGCCGGGTTCACCGACGTCGCACCCTCGAGCAGCAACTGGCTCTACGCCACCGGCCAGCAGCGCCGCTGGCAGGCACGGGTCTGGGGCGAACGGGTGCTGCACTCGGCCTTCGCGGACCAGGCGCTCGAGTACGGCTTCGCCAACGCCGCCGATCTGGCCCGGATTTCGGCCGGCTGGCACCGCTGGGGTTCCACCGACGACGGCTGGTTCCTGATTCCCAACGGCGAGGTGATTGCCCGGGCATGAACCCGGTATCGATTTTCCACGTACGCACGCTGGGCACTGGAGGACGTCCGCACGTGGCTTCTAGGATCAAATCATGATCAACCAGGCAGGTTTTGACTTCGAGCTACTCGCAAAAATCCCAGGGCTGTCCGCCGCTTGCCGTGCTGGCCCCGGGAGGGCCGGCAAATGCAGGACGGGCGTCAACGGCGGAACAGGGAAATCACGATGCTGACTACAACCGAAACCACGATCATGGAGACCCAGGGGATGTAGACCCGCACGTTCTCCCGATCGATGCGGACATCGCCAGGCAGGTGGCCGAACCACGACAGCCAGCCGTTCCATGCCAGTACGCCCGCCAGGACAACCAGCAACCCGACAGCAACGAGCAGCGGACCGAAGTCCCGGCCCATCACATGCCTCCTTCACTCTCGTGACGTGCGGCAGCACAGTGACCCGCAGGCCGGTGCGAGTAGTTGCCCAGCCTGCCCGTCCCGGCGTCGTCAATGGCCGGCCGGACAGCGTCCGCAGCGTCGATGGGGACGTAGATGATCAGACAATCCATCGGCTCCATGGCAGCAGCCGATCAGCTCCCCGGTTGCTCTCAGGACAGTTCGCGGCCGGGAAAGTTCTGGCTCAGCATCTCCAAAAGGTCACCCTGGTTCAGCCCGGTAGCCTCGCTGACTTCGGCAAGAGTGGCGTCTCTGATGCGCAGGAGCCCGGCGGCGGATTCCTGCAGCGTCCGGTAGGCCATGTCCAGGGCTGCCTCGGCCGTCGCGATCACTGCCGCCAGTGCCCGCAGCCGCTCAAGTTCGGAATTCATCGGGAATCACCGTCCTTTCGCCTGGCCCCGCGGGCAGGGCGGGCCGGGCGGGACACAAGGCCTTATTGTCTGGTGTGCACCCGGTGGGATTCGAACCCACGACCCGAGGATTAAAAGTCCGCTGCTCTACCGGCTGAGCTACAGGTGCCGCTGCCCGCCCAGGATTCGAACCTGGAACCTCCGGTACCAGAAACCGGCGCAACTACCAGTTGTGCTAGCGGGCATCCCGAACCTGTCGATCCGGCGGTATCCCCTGGCTGCCATGCCCAAGCCTCGCCCCGCCCGGAATGGCCCGACCAAGGTGAGAAGGCGGCCCCGCGTTGCGGGGGCCGCCTTCTTGGAAGGTACCGTCGCCTGCTGCCGACGCGCCCTGTGGCGCTGTGGCGTGCACGCAAATGGCAGATCGCCCCAACTAGGCAGTCAACACAGCGTGCGGACCTCCCGGTCCCGTGGTGAAACTAGGCGCCGATCTGGTGCTGTGCCTCCTTGGTTTCTATCTCGATCTTGCGCGGCTTGGCCTTTTCGGTGACCGGAATCCGCAGGGTCAGGACACCGCCGTCGTACACATTTCCCTACCAGCCGATCTGTATTGGCTGATATAGATTTTTTAGCACCGGAGGAAGGATCCTTCAAGCATCTGCGGAGATTTTTTTGGCCGGTTTTTCCGGGATCGGGAACCCTGCGGCGGGACCGGGCAGCCCTCTGGCGTTGCCACCTGGCGTTGCACCGAGTGCCCTCCGGAGAGACCGTCAAACGCCGCCTGGCCAGTGATCTGCCGCCACATGAAAACCGGCGTCCGGGCGAAGACGGCCCAGCGGGACAATCGGGAACGGCACCAGTATCCAGCGTGGCCGGCTCGCATCCCGGCACCGGCTCTTCGGAAAGGTCACTCACCGGGCTCGTCCACATCCAGCGAAACCCTGTCCCTGCCTGACCGGAGAGACCTCCCTTTTCGCTATAAATCCAAGAATCAAACCTGGGCTGATTCCAACATGTGCCGGAACCCGGTGCCGGGTTCTCCGTTCGGGTTCTTTCCCGTGAGTGTCCGGGAGCGGGTCCACTGGGCCCTTGCGGCGTCGGCGAGACGGTGTCGGGTACGTGTTCCTGGTTGTTGCCATCGCCTTCCCCACGTCGTCCAACTGCCCGTCTTCCGCGTCAACGCCGTCGACATCGGCCCGGGCGGGGTCCGCCGCCGGGCAGCGGACGGCACTAAACTGAATCAGTGCAACCCTCCCTTTGGCTCGCCCTTGCGGGCGCCGGCGTCCTGATCAGCTTCACTCCCGGCGCAGGCGCCATCAACACGATGAGCAACTCACTGAATTCGGGCTTCCGCCGCTCGATCTGGGGCATCCTCGGCCAGCAGGCCGCCCTGATCGTGCACATCCTGATCGTGGCTCTGGGGGTGGGGGTTCTGGTGGCGAGCTCGCCGGCGGCTTTCAATGTCATCCGCTACGCCGGCGCTGCTTACCTGGTGTATCTGGGCGTCCGGCAGTTCCGGCACAAACCGGATCTGGACCAGGAGAAGGCCGCCGCGCTGCGCAACGAGGCGGCGCTCTCCATGTTCCGCCGGGGGCTCTGGGTCAACCTGCTGAATCCCAAGGCCATCGTGTTCTTCCTGGCCTTCATGCCTCAGTTCGTCCGTCCGGACCAGCCGCTGCTCCCGCAGTACCTGGTCCTGTCCCTGACGGTTATCGTGATCGACATCCTGGTCATGTGGCTCTTCTTCGCCGCCGCGGCCAAGTCGTTCCAGCGGTTCACCCACGACGTGCGCGGGCAGCAGATCCTCAACCGGACCTTCGGCGTGCTCTTCGTCGCGGTCGGCGTTCTACTGGCCCTGATCCACTGAGCCACGGTACGCCCGGCCTGTGACACATTCAAGCAACTAACATGACAGATGCTGTAACACTGCCGGGTTGACGGCTAGCCAAGAGACGTCCGCATCATTCATGCTTAGCTATGGACTCACCGTCGAGGCAGTACCGGATCATCACGGTCTGCACCGGAAACATCTGCCGGTCCCCGATGGCCGAGCTGATGCTCGCGGAGGCTTTCGCCGCCGAGGGCCTTGCCGCCGCGGTCGTGGACTCGGCCGGAACAACGGCCTACGAGGTTGGCCGGCCGATCGATCCCCGCGCCGCCCGCAAGCTGCTGGCCCACGGCACTTCCTCAGACCATCACGTGGCGCGGGAATGGCGGTCCGAATGGTTCCAGAGCCACGAGCTGATCCTGGCCCTGGATGTGGACCACTATGGCTGGCTGCGGCAGGCGGCACCCGACCACGAGTCCCTGTCCAAGATCCGGATGCTGCGCAGCTTCGATCCCGCGGTGGCGGGCATGGACACCCTGGACCAGGGCATCGAGGACCCGTGGTATGGCGGGCACGCGGACTTCGACCTGACCTGGAATCTGATCCATGCCGCCGTGCCCGGCATCGTGGAGCACGTCCGCACGCATCTGGCCCAACAGGGTGCGGTGCAAGGGCAGCGTCCGGAGCAGCGGGTACGCTCTATTTCATGACTCCCGCACCTGTGATCATCGCCATCGACGGCCGGTCCGGCGCAGGAAAGACCACCCTGGCGATCGAACTCGCCGTCAGGCTGCGGGAACATCACAAGGTCTCGCTGTTCCATCTGGAGGAAATCTATCCCGGCTGGAACGGACTCGCGGCAGGCATAGAACGCTACGTCTCCACGGTCCTGCGACCTCTCCAGCACGGCAAACCTGCCGAATGGGTCAGTTGGGATTGGAACCGCCACTACGACGGCGAAACCCGTACCACCCAGCCCGCCGAGATTGTCCTGGTAGAAGGCGTGGGCGCAGCGGCCGAAGCCGCCCGCCCGTTCCTGGCCGCCGTGGTCTGGGTGGACTCACCGGACCAGGACCGCCGCAGCCGGGCACTCGAGCGCGACGGTGCAAGCTACGAACCCTACTGGGATCAATGGGCCGCCCAGGAGCAGGAATGGCTGGCCGGGGATGACGTACCGGCACACGCCGACGTGCGGGTAGTCAATCTCGCGGACGGTGCCGCCCCGGAGGAGGTGCTGGAGTCCCTCCAGTATCTGCCCGCGCTGGCCCCGGTACTGATGCCGGAACTCGCGGCCCGCAGCGGGCTGCAGCTCCGGGCCGAGCGGATCGATGCCGCGCCGGACGCCGTCATGCTGTTCGAGCGCCTCTTCGGCCACTCGGCCAATGCGGTATGGCTGGACTCCTCCCTCCCGCCGGAAGGACGGGGGCCGCACGTCGCGGACCAGGACGGTGCGGAACGGGACGGTGCGGAACGGGGCGGTGCGAAACGGGACGGCGCGGCCGAACGGAGCCGGTTCAGCATCCTGGCGGACGACGGCGGCCGGTTCGGCCAGACGGTCCGGCACAGTTCGGGCGAGACTTCCGTGAGCGTCGGAAACGCCACCGTCAGAACCGAGGGACCGTTTTTCCGCTGGCTCGACGGCGCCTGGGGCCGAAGTGCGCTCCGCGCTCCCGAAGGCTACCCGGGCGAGTTCGCGCTGGGCTGGCTGGGGTATCTCGGCTACGAACTCAAACGCGAGACCGGCGGCAGCGACGTTCGCTCAGATACGCCCGACGCCTGCCTCCTCTTCGCCGGACGCGCCGTCGTGCTGGACCATCTGGAGCGTACGGTATGGCTGCTCGCCCTGGACACCCCCGATGCCGGGGAGTGGCTGGCTGCGGCCCGGTCCGCCGTCGCGCAGACCGGGGCGGCGGCGGTGCCGCAGGCCGGAGCGGTGCCTGCGCCGGCGGGGGGAGGTGGCGCCGTCGAACTGCCGGCCGGGCCGGACTTCGCCGCGCGGGACTCGGAGATCGCCTACAAGTCCAAGATTGCCGACGCGCAGTATCAGATCGCCGAAGGAAACAGCTACGAGGTCTGTCTCACCACCGCCCTGACGGCGCGCGTGCCGGCCGGCGGCCTGGACCCCTGGCAGGCATATCTGGCGCTGCGGCGCCGCAATCCAGCGCCGTTCGCCAGCTACCTGCGTTTCGGGGAATTCAGCGTGGCCAGCACCTCGCCGGAGCGCTTCCTGCGCATTGCGGCCGACGGCGGCATGCGGGCCGAGCCGATCAAGGGCACCCGGCGACGGGACCCTGACCCGGTACGGGATGCGGGGCTGAGACGGGAACTGGAAGCCTCACCCAAGGACCGCGCCGAAAACATCATGATCGTGGACCTGCTGCGCAATGACCTGAGCCATTTCGCCGTGCCCGGATCCGTGTCCGTCAGCCGGCTCTGCGCGGTTGAAAGCTACGCGACCGTCCACCAGCTGGTCAGCACCATCGATGCGCGGCTTCGGCCCGGCATGCCCCGGGCGGAGGCCGTCGCGGCCTGCTTCCCGGCGGGTTCCATGACCGGCGCGCCGAAGGTCAGCACGATGGCCATCCTGGACCGCCTGGAAGGCGCCCCCCGCGGCGTATACTCGGGGGCGATCGGCTACTTCTCGCTCAGCGGCGCCACGGACCTCGCCGTGGCGATCCGGACGCTGGTGATCAGCGAGTCCGCGGACGGGGACGGCGGTACCCGGCTGAGCCTCGGCGTCGGCGGCGCGATCACGGCGGATTCCTCTCCCGACGAGGAATATGAGGAGATCCGGACCAAGGCGTTCGGCGTGCTCTCCGCCGTCGGCGCCGAATTCCCGGCCGGCCGGGCCGGCGGTTCCTGACGGCGGGCTACTGCAGCGTCGCCGTCAGCCGTGCCACGTTGTCCACGTACTTGACTAGCATGGGACGCTGCATCCAGTCATCGGGCGTCAGTTCGCGCGAGATGTCCCGGTACGTGTCCTCCACGGCGCGGAGCCGCTGCACGATGTCCTCGCCCAGGAGCATCACCGAGACCTCGAGGTTCAGCGAAAAGGAACGCATGTCCATGTTGCTCGAGCCCAGCACGGCAACCTCGTCGTCAATCGTGAAGTGCTTGGCATGCAGCACAAAAGGCGCCTTATACAGGTAGATCCGCACCCCGGCCTCCAGCAGCGCCTGGTAGTAGGACTGCTGGGCATGGTGGACCAGGAACTGGTCGCCCTTTTCCGATACGAACAGTTCGACGTCGACGCCACGCTGCGCGGCCGTCGTCACCGCGTAAAGCAACGAGTCATCGGGAACGAAGTACGGACTGCAGATCGAGACCTTGTGCTGCGCCGAATAGATCAGCGTGTTGAAGAGCCGCAGGTTGTTCTCTGTGATGAAGCCGGGACCGCTGGGGACCACCTGGGCCGTGATGTCGCCGGCGTGCAGCTCGGGCCGGTGCCCGAGCTGGTGCTCGAGCGACTCGTCGGTTTCGCCGAGCCAGTCGGTAGCGAAAACCACGTTGAGGGTGGTGACGATCGGACCGCGCAGGCAGGCCATCAGCTCCACCCACTCGCGGCCCACCCTGCGGTGCCGCGGATTGTTGTAGGAGGGCTCGATCAGGTTCTGCGAACCGGTGAAGGCGATTTCGCCGTCGATTACCATGATCTTGCGATGATTGCGCAGGTCAGGGCGGCGCCACTGCCCGTGCACGGGCCGCAACGGCAGCATGGGCCGCCAGCTGATCTTGCTGGCCTTGAGCCGGGCGATGAGTTTGCGGTAGCCCTTGATGCGCAAGGTGCCGAGGTGGTCGAACAGGACGCGGACTTCGACGCCGCGCTCGGCGGCTTCCTCGAGCGCGGTGAGCAGCTCGTCGGTGACATGGTCCGTGCTCATGATGTAGAACTCCGCGTTGACGAAGTCCTTGGCCTCACGGACGGCCGCCGCCATCGCCCTGATGGAATCCGGATAACCCGGCAACAGCTCCACCTTGTTGCCGTCCACCATCGGCAGGGAGCCGAGGGTCTTGTTCAGTTCCGCGGCGGAAGCCACCCACTCCGGACCGTCGTAGTGGCTTTCCAGGCTGGCCAGTTCCAGTGTGCCCTCCCGGACGCGCATGTTCACGGCCTGCTGCTGGGCCCGGCGATTGCGGGAGAGTCGGAAGTTCCCGAAGAGCAGGAACAACGCCAGGCCCAAGGCAGGGACGAAGAAGATGCCCAGCAGCCAGGCCATGGCGGTGGTGGGACGGCGGTTTCCGGGGATGATGCCGAGGGCCAGCACCCGGATCGCAAAGTCGATCAGGGTCAGGATGAGGATTGCCCAGGAGGGGAGCGTTCCCATCAGCGGAAATGGCCACAGCACAGGCAAACCCCTCATGTTCCAGACCCGCGGAGCATTTCCGGAACGGGCAGCCTTCAGATCCTATCGCGGCCCGCGCCGCACTAAGCTGAAACCATGACTTCTGCCTCTGTTGCCGGCCCCGCCACGGTGCTGGTGTTCCTGGACCCCGAGTTTGAAAACGGCCGGGTTGCTGACGCGTCCCAACCGCAGCTGATGGCCACCGACCAGGGCGCCACCCGCGGCGACGGCGTGTTCGAGTCGCTGCTGGCCGTGGGCGGCCGGCCCCGTAAACTGCAGGCCCATCTGGACCGGCTGGCCAGCTCCGCGCGGGTTCTCGAGCTCGAGATTCCGGCGGAGGACCAGTGGCGGCGTGCCATTGAGACGGCGATCCGCGAGTTCCGGGGTCCGCAGGTGCCGGACGTGGCGGAGGCGCCTGCCGCTGCGGAGGCCCCTGCCGCTGCGCCGGCTGATGAGCTGGTGGTGAAACTCCTCGTGACGCGCGGGGTGGAGGGCGAGGGGGGGCCCACCTGCTGGGTGCAGGTCTCCGCTCCCGGCGCCGCCGGCCGCCGCCAGCGCGAGACCGGGATCGACGTCCTGCTCCTGGACCGGGGCTACGACAGCGAGGTCGGCGAGCGGGCCCCGTGGCTGCTGCTCGGCGCCAAGACCCTCTCCTACGCCGTCAACATGGCCGCGCTGCGCTACGCCCACCATCAGGGCGCGGACGATGTCATCTTCACCTCCGCGGACGGCCGCGTCCTCGAGGGTCCGACGTCGACAGTCCTGCTGGCGCACCTGGAAACGTCCGACGACGGCCAGGGCGGCGTCCGCACGATCCGTCGGCTCATCACGCCGCAGCTGGACAGCGGAATTCTGCCCGGAACCTCCCAGGGCGCCTTGTTCACCGCGGCCAAGGCCGCCGGCTGGGAGCTGGGCTACGGGCCGCTGGAGCCGAAGGACCTGCTCGACGCCGACGCGGTCTGGCTCATTTCAAGCATCAGGCTGCTGGCCCCTGTCAACCACATTGACGGCAAGGAGATCGGCACTCCGGAACTGCGCAAACAGCTGACGGCAGAGTTGAATGCGCTCTACGCCACCATCGAGTAGCCGGTTCCCGGCGCTTCAGCGCACTCAGGCCCAGGCCTCCCGGAGCGCCCGCCAGGCGTCGTCGTCGCGGTCCGCGCCGGGGCCGGCTGACGTGGTGTGGCTTTGCTTGTCCCGGCGCCCAGCCAGTCCGCGAACGTGCCGCACCAGGCCGGCCAGCATGAACACGGCCGTGAACAGGGAGTAAACCGGGACGAGCGGCACGAGCCACCGGTGGCGCAGCAAGAATCCCGGCCAGGGCGTGCCGGTGTGGGCCGCCACTGTGTGTAACAGGCCCCGCGTCCGGCGGGAGCGCAGCCGCCAGAGTTCCCGCAGAGTCGACGAAGACGCGGCCTGGATCCGGACCCGCGGCGCGAAGCCGACACGGTAGCCGGCCTTGCATACGCGCCAGGCAAGCTCCAACTCCGCGTCTGCCGCGCCCTCCCGGAAGGGCCCGATCTCGGCCAGCACTTTGCTCGGGAACGCTTCGATGCCGCCGGGAAGGAACGGGAGGCCCCCGCCTGCGGCCAAGACCCGTCGGGTCATTCCGGTACCAAGATGACTGAGCGCGGCCAGCAGCCCGCCCCGACCCCGGTTCCAGCGGGCCGGCCAGTCATCCCCGTAGACGGCCCCGGTGCGCCGGTCCTCAAAGCCTTGAAGCATGCGGTCGACGGTGCACCGGCAGAAGATCGCGTCCGCGTCGACAAACATCAGTACGTCGCCCGCCGCATGCCGGGCGCCCAGATTCCGGGCTGCTGCCCGTCCTCCATGGGAGTGCCGCAGGACCTTGATCCGAGGATCCGCCACGGCGAAGGAGGCCATCAATTCCGCGGTGTTGTCCGTGGAGCCCTCGTCAACGAGGACGACCTCATACCGGGCGTAACGGGTCCGCGTGATAGACCGGACGCAGTTGTCGATGACGCTGGCCGCATTGCGGGCCGGAACAATGATCGACACGCTGGGCCATTCATCCCACAACGTGGGCACTCCCTGGCGCCGGCGCTGGCGGCAGGGAGCTCGAACCCCACCGCCAACGGCAGCGCGAGCAGCTGGACGAGTCCAAATACGGCGATCGGCAGGCCCGGGATGAGCAGCAGGAAAAGTTGGATACCCGGGTCTGCTGCGTCAAACCACGGCATAGGCGTACGCTCCGATTCCCTGCCGGAACGAGGCGGGGTTGAAAGAGGGAAGGTTGAAGGAGGCCAGGACTGCATCAAGCAGTTCCGGTGCCGACTCGCTGCTGGCCCCGAAGCGGGCGTTCACGTCCAGTACCACCGGCGTCCCGTCGTCCCGGCGCCGGACCGCGAGCTCGACAGGGCCCGTCAGTCCCAATGAACGGACGGCGGCCATCGCAAGGTTGCCGACGTCCATATCCTCGCCGGCCACGGCCCGGCGGACGCATCCGTCCGCCCTGCCCGGGTTTCCGTCTGCCGAGGTTGTCCTTTCTGCCACGATCACGAAGGGAGCCGTTCCGTTGTCCGCGGGGGTTCCAAAGACCAAGGGAAGGTATTCCGTCCCGGGAATGTATTCCTGCACGATCTGCCCGTCGGGCAGCGCTGCCCAGTCGACATGTTGGCTGCCGTCGATGAACATCACGGAACCTTCGCCGCGGCAGACTCTTGGCCTGACGACTACGGGGCCGTCCAGCGCCGCCATGGCGTCATCCGCGCCGGCGAAATCCCCGGGAACGCCGCAGCGCGGGACCGGGACTCCGGCCGTGCGGAGCTGCCAGGCGGTGAAGAGCCTGTCGTTGGCCAGTGCCACGGGTCCCGGGTCCCCGATAATGACGCGGACGTCCCGTCCGAAACCGGCGCGGGCGGCCGAGAGGTGGGTCAGCTCCTCGCTGGCCGCCGGAATGACGAGATTGATGCTCTCCCGGGCGACGAGGCGCCGTAGCGCCGGTACCATTTCCGGATCGGTGGCGGGGGGAACCCGGACCGCAGTGAAGCCCGCCCCTACCGGCAGTTCGCGGACGTCGGCTCCGAGGAAGGGAATGTCTCTGGACTTCAACTGCGCCGCTAGCGCGCGCCCGGCAGGGGCGCCGGCACCGGTGATCAGGATACGGGGTTTCACGGTTTCTCCATTCAATTCAATTCTGAGACGGCGCCCAGGGTGTGGCATGACCCTGCGCGACACGCCTTCAAGCAGCGGCGGTTTGCACCTTGAGGCCGCCGGAAGCGTGGCAGCCTCGCCTACCAGTAAAAGCGAGCGGCCTATCACAAGGCCCGAGTAGCCGATACTCGAAACTGGCTCCGGCGCATAGCCCGGGCGGACCCGCGATACGTGGACTGGGCTTCCGGCTACCCAGATGGCCCGCACCCGGGGCGAGCATGGGCCGCGAACCATGGGCATGTCCCACGCTGGTCCCGCTCGACCGGGGAGCATGTCCCACGCTGGCACGTTCGGCTGGAGAGCATGTCCCAGGCTGGCGCGCAGGGATGAGCATAGTGGCCCTATGTCCATCGCTGGTGCCCCCGGGAGGGCATGTCCACCACTCAGCGGGACGTCACGGGGAGAGCATGTCCACCGGTCGGAGGCAGGGATGGACATGGTGGCTCTATGTCCATCGCTTGTGCCACCGGGAGGGCATGTCCACTCAACGGGACGTCACGGGAGGGCATCTCCACCGGTCAGCGGGACGTCACGGCAGGGCATGTCCACCGGCCACGGGAGAGCATGCCCCACGGCCGCACGCAGGGATGGACATGGTGGCTCTATGTCCATCGCTGGTGCCCGCGGGAGGGCATGTCCACTCAGCGGGACGTCACGGGAGGGCATGTCCCACGCTGGCACGCAGGGATGGGCATAACGGCTCTATGTCCATTGCTGCCGCCTCGGGGAGTGCATGTCCACCACTCAGCGGGACGTCGCGGGAGGGCATGTCCACCGGTCATGGTTGAACGACCCTTACCGGACACCGGAGTGCGCCCGCAGGCTGACGTCCGCTCCGGGGAGGCAGGCGCCGGTTACGGAACATGACGGCGACGGCGGTGCGCCAGCGGGCCGCAGGTGTTACGTTTTTGCAGAGTAATGAGAACCGGCGTCAAGCCCTGACTGGCCGGTCGGCAACCCTCTTCGCGGCGGGGTGCCTCAGGTGAATACTCGGCATATCGACCATTCGAGCTGCAAGCGTGAAAAGAAGGAGTCCCGTCGTGCCCGACGCGTCCGCCCCCGCTGTTCCGAGGACAGCAACCGCCCCGTCCCCCGCTGTCCCCGGCTCTGCCGCCGAGGAAAAGCTGGCCTACCGCCTCTACACCGGCCCCGACGACCGCTCCTTCTGCGAGCGCGTTTCCACCGCACTGGCCGACGGCTACGTGCTGCACGGCAGCCCGTCCGCAACGTTCAACGGCAGCACCGTCATCGTGGCCCAGGCCGTGGTGCTGCCGGCCGCGATTGCCAGTGCGGACGCCGCCGTCGCCGATGCGGTGGAGGACCTGGACGGCGAAGCGTATGGCTTCGAAGATGTTATCGGGGGCCACGCATGAGCTACGCCGGAGACCTCAGCCCCCGGGATGCGTGGGCCAAGCTCGAAGCAGGCGCCATCCTGGTCGACGTCCGCACCGAGTCCGAATGGGCCCGCATCGGCATCCCGGAAACCGCGTCCGCGAACGAAAAGCGGACTGATCCGTTGTTCATCCAGTGGAACCTGGCCGGCGGCGTCCCCAATTCGCACTTCATTGAGCAGTTGAAGCAGCAAGCCCCGGATGCCGCCGGGACCGAACTCGTCTTCCTGTGCCGTTCCGGCGCCCGCTCCATCGCCGCCGCGAACGCCGCCACAGAGGCCGGCTTCGTCTCCTACAACGTCCTTGAGGGCTTCGAAGGCGCGCCGGACCAATACGGCGAACGAAACGTCAACGGCTGGAAGAACCGCGGGCTGCCCATCAACCCCGGAAAGATCTAAATGACTTTCAATCCCGACGCCGCCGCCTGGAGCGCCGAAACCCAGGCTGTCCGCGGCGGGCTCGACCGTACCGGCTTCCAGGAAACCACCGAGCCGATCTTCCTCAACTCCGGCTTCGTCTACGAATCCGCCGCCGCCGCGGAGCGGGCCTTCACCGGCGAGGACGAGCGGTTCGTCTACTCCCGGTACGGCAACCCGTCGGTCGCGACCTTCCAGGAACGGCTCCGGCTGCTTGAAGGCACCGAGGCGTGCTTTGCGACCGCGTCGGGCATGTCCGCGGTGTTCACCGCGCTCGGCGCGTTGCTCGGCGCCGGCGACCGCGTGGTCGCCGCCCGCTCGCTGTTCGGTTCCTGCTTTGTGATCCTCAATGAGATCCTGCCGCGCTGGGGCGTGGAGACGGTATTCGTGGACGGACCGGATCTGGAGCAGTGGCGTTCGGCGTTGTCGGAGCCCACGACGGCGGTCTTCTTCGAGTCGCCGTCGAACCCGATGCAGGAGATCGTGGACATCGCGGCCGTGAGCGGCCTGGCGCACGCCGCGGGCGCGACGGTCGTCGTCGACAACGTCTTTGCCACCCCGCTGTTGCAGCGCTGCGGCGATCTCGGCGCCGACGTGGTCGTCTACTCCGGCACGAAGCACATCGATGGCCAGGGCCGGGTACTCGGCGGCGCGATCCTGGGCACCAAGGAATTCATTGACGGTCCGGTGAAGCAACTCATGCGCCACACCGGCCCCGCGCTTTCGGCGTTCAACGCCTGGGTGCTCACGAAGGGCCTGGAGACCATGGCCCTGAGGGTGAAGCACTCCTCGGCATCGGCCCTGCGGCTGGCTGAATGGCTCGAGGAGCAGCCCGCGGTCAACTGGGTGAAGTACCCGCTGCTGCCGTCCCACCCGCAGTACGAACTGGCGGCGCAGCAGATGAAGGCCGGCGGCACAGTGCTGACGCTGGAGCTTTCACCCTCCCCGGGGCGCTCCGCCCAGGAGGCAGCGTTCGTGCTGCTGGACGCGCTGCGGATCATCGACATCTCCAACAACCTGGGCGACGCCAAGTCCCTGATCACCCATCCCGCCACGACGACGCACCGCGCCATGGGCCCGGAGGGCCGCGCGGCGATTGGTCTCAGCGACGGGGTGGTGCGGCTCTCCGTGGGCCTGGAAGACATCGACGACCTGATCCGCGACCTCGGCCAGGCGCTCAAGCAGGTGTAGGGCTTCTTCCCTCCGCGGGATGACAGTCCGCGGCAGTATTTCCGCACTGCCTGGACCTGTTGTCCCGCTCAGGACCTCCCGCTCAAGGTCTCCCGCTCAGGACCTCCCGCTCAGGGTCTCCCGCTCAGGCCCGGCGGGCCGGTCCCCGCGATGTCTGGTCCGCGCGTTGCGAGGGTTCCGTCCCTTGAGTAGTCACCTCGACCGCGCGGTCGACGACGGCCACTAGTCCGCCGTGCTTGAACGGCTGGCGCTGCAGCTGGGAACCGGTCCCCTCGGCGAGGATCCGCGCGATGCCCTCGCGGACCAGCTCCAGCTCACCCTGCTCGGCCAGCACCGGCGCCAGATAGTCCACGAGCGCCTGGACCACCTGGGCAGCCGGGGCCGGCAGGAACGTCCCGAAGTCCAGCAGCTCCCCGCGAAGCCCGCAGTTGCTGGCCTGCCAGGCGGCCATCCGCAGCAATAACGTGGGTACCGGGGCGGGCTCCACGCCGTCGGCCCACTCCCGGCCGGCCGACTCCACGAGGGCGCGCACCAGCACGGCAATCAGAGCCGCGTCCTCGGCTCGGAGGCAGACGTCGGCGACCCGGACCTCCACCGTGGGGTGATGCCGGCACAGCCGCGCGTCGAAATAGATCATCCCTTCGTCCAGCAGCACGCCGCTTTCCACCAGCCGGGTCACGACCCGCCGGTAGACGGGCAGGCTGCCGAAGATCATCGTGGGACCCGAGCCCGGCCAGCGGTTCCAGGCCTGCGTACGGTAGCTTTCAAACCCGGTCTCCGCACCGTTCCAGTACGGGGAGTTTGCGCTGAGGGCTACCAGCACGGCCAGCTTGTCGCGGATCCGGTCCATCACCGCCACACCCTCCTCGGGGGACTCCACGAAGGTGTGAACGTGGAAGCCGCAGGTGAGCTGGTTCCGGACGGTGAGCCCGAAGCGTTCCTGCATGGTGACATAACGCGGCGAGGGAGTGGTGTGCGTTGCGGAGCCGCGGGGCGATGTCGCCAGGGCCGCGACACGGCCGCCGTGGGCCCTGGCGGCCTGGTCCGTGAGGGCCCGGCCCTGCCGGAGCTGCCGGAGCAGCTCGTTGTAGTCCAGACACGGCCGCGTCTGGGTTTCAATTTGCTCCAGCTTGAGTTCAAAGCTGAAGCCGGCGTCCTCGTGGACCGGCTGCTGCGCTGCGACCACCCGCCCGGCCTCCGGCGCCGGCGGGAGCAGGACCGGCAGCATGACATCGGCCAAGGCCAGCGGCAGCCCCGTTTCCGGGTCCACTATCAAGAGTTCTTCCTCGACACCGAAGGTGCGCATGAATCTATTGTGCGTCAGGACTTCCGGAAACGCGCTACCCCGCTGCGGTGTCTCGCCGCCCCCGGAATCCCTCCGCGACGGTCCGGGAAACCCTCATACCGGGATCAGTTCAGTCCTGGAAGTACTCGATCTTCGCTCCGATGGTGTTGAGCCGCTCGGCCAGATCCTCGTAGCCGCGCTCAATCACGTAGATGTTGCGCAGCTCGGAAACCCCTCGGGCGGCGAGCATCGCCAGCAGAAGGCAGGCCGCGGGGCGGAGCGCCGGCGGGCAGCCCACTTCTGCTGCCCGCCACCTGGTCGGGCCGTTAACGTAGATCCGGTGCGGATCCAGAAGCTGCACCTGGGCGCCGAGTTTGTTCAGTTCGGTCAGGTAGATCGCACGGTTCTCATACACCCAGTCGTGGATCATGGTCTGGCCGTGGGCGTTGGCAGCAATGACCGCGAAGAAGGGCAGGTTGTCGATATTCAGGCCGGGGAACGGCATCGGGTGGATCTTGTCCTCCGGCGCCCGCAATTCCGAGGGCTTGGTAGTGACATCCACCAGCCGGGTACGGCTGTTGCGGGCCAGATATTCGCCCGACACCTCGAGGCCCTGGCCCATTTGTTCGAGCGTCGCGAGTTCGATCTCCATGAACTCGATCGGGACACGGCGGATGGTGACTTCCGAGTTGGTCACGATGCCGGCGGTAATCAGGCTCATCGCCTCGATCGGATCCTCCGATGGGAAGTACTCGATGTCGGCGTCGACCGAGGCCCGGCCGGTGATTTTGAGGGTGGTCGTACCCACGCCCTGGATCTCGACGCCGAGCATCTGCAGGTAGAAGCACAGATCCTGCACCATGTAGTTGGGGCTGGCATTGCGGATGATGGTGGTGCCGGGGCGGTGGGCCGCGGCCATGATCGCGTTCTCGGTGACGGTGTCACCGCGTTCGCTCAGTACGAAGGAGCGGTTGTCCCCGTCCGACGGCGGCGCCTGCACGGTGTAGAACCCCGACTTCGCCTCGACGCTGAGGCCGAACTGGCGCAGCGCCTGCATGTGGGGCTGAACCGTGCGGGTGCCGAGGTCGCAGCCGCCGGCGTACGGCAGGCGGTATTCGCCGGATTCGTCCAGCAACGGGCCGAGCAGCATGATGACGCTGCGGGTCCGGCGGGCCGCCTCTACGTCCATGGAATCAAGGTCCAGCACGGCGGGGCGGCGGATCTGCAGATCGTTCGCGTTGAGCCAGCTGCATTCGACGCCGATGCTGGTCAGCACTTCCACGATCCGGTTGACTTCCTCGATCCGCGCCAGCCGGCGCAGCGTCGTGGTGCCGCGGTTGATCAGGCTGGCGCACAGCAGCGCGACGCCGGCGTTCTTGCTGCTGTTGACAGCCACCGACCCGGACAGCGTGTGGCCGCCCTCGACCCGCAGGTGGGTCATCTGCGGCCGGCCGACCTTGACGATGCTCCGGCCGAAGATGGATTCCAGCCGCTGGATCATTTTCAGGCTCAGGTTCTGCTTCCCTTGTTCCATCCGGGCAATGGCGCTCTGGCTGGTGCCCAGTTCGGCGGCGAGCTGTCCCTGGGTCCAGCCCTTCTGGCCGCGGGCATCGCGGAGCAGGGCGCCTACGTGTTCGGCAGTCTCTTGTGTCATACCTAAATATATCACCAATGAGCTATGGGACCGGGAAACTACCCCAGAATTCCAAGTGTCTTTGAGGAATACCCATCTTGTGCGATAAGTCGGGTGGATTTCCGTGATGCGGAGTGCCGCTGGCTGGGTGCTACTGCGGGCTGAGGAAGACGAGGTTCCAGGTCCCGGCCGCGAGCGCCGCGGCCACGGCGGCCGCGGCGATCCCGGCGCCGCCCAGCAGCACCCAGAGATCCAGGCCGCTGAAGGTCGAGGGCCGGGCCCAGGTCCGTTCGGCGCCGCCGAAGCCGCGCGCTTCCATGGTGACAGCCAGCCGGGAAGCGCGCCGGATGGCCTGCACGAGGAGCCCGAAGCTCTGCCCGAGCGTGGAGCGGAGGCGCTGGTAGGGAGTGCCCCGCGAGCCCACGCCACGCGCGCGCCGCGCCATGCCGATGGTTTGCCATTCCTCGGCCATGATCCCCACGAGCCGCAACGCGGCCAGCGTGCCCAGGACAAAGCGGTGCGGCAGTTTCGCGTTCTGGGCCAGCGCGTCGGCCAGGTCCGTAGGGTCCGTGCAGCTCATCAGCAGAACCGCCGGCAGCGCGATGGCCAGCCCGCGGAGCAGGAAACCCAGCCCGAGTTCGAGGGAGCCTTCGCTGATGGACCAGATGCCGGCGTCGAGCAGTATCCTGCCGCTGTCCGGCGCCAGGATGGCGGTGCTCCAGCCGCCCAGTCCCGCCGCCAGGATCAGCGGCCAGCCGCGTTGCCACAGCAACGCAAGGCTCAGTCCGGCGAGCGGAAACAGAGCCACTTCAAAGACCAGCGCCACCGAGGCGGAAACCCAGTCGATGGACAACGCCAACACCAGCGTAATCAGCACGACGGCGGCGAACTTGGCCAGCGGGTTCGCCCGGGTCAGCAGCGCCTGGTTGCCGCGCAGGTTCAGGACATCCCTCATGGCGCCTTCACCGGGTCCGGGTCCCGCCGGCCCGGGGTGTTGAGGCTGAGTTCGGTGCCGCCGAGCACGGCGGTGAATTCCGCGTCGTGGGTGACGGACACGACGGCGGTGCCGGCGTCGAGGAGCTCGGAGAGGAAGGATGCCAGCTCGGACCAGGTGTTGGCATCCTGGCCGAAGGTGGGCTCGTCCAGCACGAGCACCTGCGGATGGGCCGCGAGCACGGTGGCCACCGAGAGCCGGCGCTTTTCGCCGCCGGAGAGCGTGTAAGGGTTGGCGTCCACCAGCTCGGTCAGCCGCAGCCGCTCCAGCAACTCGTCCACCCGTTCTTCTCCACGGCCGAGGTGCCGGGGGCCGAACATCAACTCGTCGAGCACCCGGCCGGTGACGAACTGGTGCTCCGGTTCCTGGAAGACCGTTCCGATCCGGGCAATCAGCTGCTGCGCCTTCCACTTGTACGGATCGATCCCCGCGCCGGCGCTCAGCTCCAGCGTTGCGGAGACGGCCCCGGAGACCGGCGCCAGCAGGCCGGCCAGGGTCAGGGCGAAGGTCGACTTTCCGGAGCCGTTGGGGCCCGTGATGGTCAGGGCTTCGCCGGCCCGGACCCGGGCGGTGATGCCGGACTGCACCGCTACCGGAGGGATCGTGCGGAAGCCCCCGCGCACACCGGAACGGCGGCCGCGGTCGCGGGAGACGGCCAGGTTCTCGGCAGTCATCAGCAGCGTCCCGGCGTCGTGCCCTCCGGGCCTGCCGGTTCCCGCAGAGCCCACGGGAGTTGCCGGCCCCGTACGGCCCCGGGTCCGCGGCACGTAGCCGGGGACCCAGACGCCCGCGGCGGTGAGCATGTCCCGCGCCTGTGCCAGGACCCGGTCCGGCGGACCGTCGATCAGCACGGCCGGTTCCGTCGCGGTGCCGGGCTGGAGGACCACGATCCGGTCCACGAGGTCTTTCCACACGGAGACCCGGTGCTCCACGACCACGAGGGTGGCCCCGGTTTTGTCCAGGCACCGGCCCACGGCGTCCCGTACTTCCAGGACGCCGGCCGGGTCGAGGTTGGCGGTGGGTTCGTCAAGCAGGATCAGCCCCGGACGCATCGCCAGGATTCCGGCGAGGGCCAGCCGCTGCTTCTGTCCGCCGGACAGGGCCGAGGTCGGATGGTCCAGCGGCAGCCGGCCCAGCCCGACGTCGTCGAGCGCTTCCCCGACCCGGGTCCAGATCTCGGCCGCCGGAACCGACAGGTTCTCCGCTCCGAACGCGACGTCGTCACCGAGGCGGGAGAGCACCACCTGGGTTTCCGGGTCCTGTTGTACGAGCCCGGCCCGGCCCCGCTGCGCCCGCGGGGCGGCACCGTCGATGTGCAGCGTGCCGGTTTCGTCAGAGTCTTCAGCGGTCACCGCGCCTGAGTTGTCGCCGAGGGCGTCGGCGGCGTTGTCGCCGAGGACCCCTGCGAGGGCGTGGAGCAGCGTTGATTTGCCCGAGCCCGATGGCCCCAGCAGCAGCACCCGTTCCCCGGGGCTGATGTCCAGATCCAGCCCGTTGACCGCGGGCCGGGACCGGCCCGCGTGCCGCCAGCCCCAGCCGCGGGCCGTGACCCCGGCCGGGCGGACTCGGTCGGCGGTGCTCATGAGCCGCGGCCCGTCATTGCTGACTCCGCCCGGAGCAGTGCAGTCTTCAGGAGAACACGGGCTCCGTGGCGGCCTTGCGCGAGGGGAAGGAGCTCAGCACCCCGGTCTTTGCCAGGCCCCGGGTGGCGAGCCAGGACAGTCCACCGGCGATCACCGCACCGGAGACGGCGGTGAAGATGATGTAGGCGAGCTTGTCGCCGCCGGCGTAGGCGATGTTCCAGCCCCAGGGCAGGAACGAGTCGTTGAGGCCGCAGAAGAGGCCTGCGCCGGCACCGGCCAGCAGCGACACCGGCAGGTTGAACTTCTTGTAGACCACGGCGGCGAACACGAGCTCCGCGCCGAGTCCCTGCAGGAGGCCGGAGATCAGCACCGTCGTTCCGTACTGGGACCCCATGATCAGCTCGCCGGTGGCCGCCACGGTTTCGCAGAAGAGGGCCGCCCCCGGCTTGCGGATAATGAGCATGCCCAGCACGGCGGGAATCATCCAGCCGCCGGCGTAGAGCCCGGTCAGCGGCGGGTACAGCGCGTTGACCGGAGCAGAAATAAGGTTGGCGCCCTGGGACCAGGCCCAGAAGACAACCCCGCCGGCAACCGCGATCAGGGCAGCCACCACAATGTCCACCACGCGCCAGTTGTAGTTGCGCCGGGCCAGGCCCTGCTTGGCAGAAATGTCAGTCATATCGTCCTCCTGAGGAACAGGAGGGGAGAGTGCACCGGCCGGCCGCGGCTTCCGCCGCCCCGCCGGGCACTCTGAGAACTCGACTCCCTTGCGCCGGTACTAACCGGATCAGGTTCGAGGGTCTGCGGCTGTCCGCACTCTCAGCGCCCACCGATGGTCCCTGGATTCCTCCAGCTGCCGACGGCGGCGCTCCCCTGTCGTTTTTAAGATCACCCTTGTGGGCGCTGCCAGTTTACACCCGGCCGGCCGGGTTTCCGTTGGCGGCCGTCACATTCCCGCCGGATCACGCCCCGGCCGCACCCGCCGGGCCATCAGGCGGGGTCCGAACCGTCGGGTCCCTCCGGTCAGGGCCGGGACGCTAGGCTGGGGGAAGCCCCGTTCCCTCCCCGAAGGAGTCCGAAGAATGAACATCTTCATCAAGCTGCTCGGCACCGGCATCAGCCTGCTCGCCGGGTTCGTCGGCACCAAGATCGTCGACACCGTCTGGGAAAAGTCCACCGGCAACAAGCCGCCCAAGGGCCACGATGATGACATCCCCACCACGCTGCGCTCGGCCCTGACATTCGCGCTGATCTCCGCCTCGGTCAGCGCCATCATCCAGGTCCTCGCCAACCGCGGCACCCAGCGCGCCATCACCCGCTTCGCCAAGTCGCAGGACATCGTCTAGGCAGACAAGGCAGGCCACCCCGGGCAGCACCTGTACCGGCACCCCTTACCGGCGGCGCTTACCGGTACCCCTTGCCGGCACCCTTACCGGCGGCGGCCCGTCTGGCCGTCGCTGTCGTCCGGGAATCCGCTCGCGCCCGCCGCCTGCTGCACCACGGCCTCAAGCTCATCTGCGCTCAGCAGCTCCCGGTGGAGGTGCCTGGTGCGGTAACCGGCCCGGCCCACCATATGGGCGGACACCGGAACGGTGAGCAGCTGGAAGATCCAGGCGACGATCAGGACGGGCCAGACCCACCAGGTGCGCAGCTGGAGTCCCACGGCGCAGAGCAGCAGGAACAGCCCCAGCACTTGCGGCTTCGTCGCCGCGTGCATCCTGCTCATGAGATCGGGGAACCGCAGCAGGCCGATTGCCGCGCCGAGGGACATCAGGGCTCCCACCACCATGAACACCGCCGAGACGGCGTCGATCACCGTATCGCCGGAGAATGTTTCAGGATTCACGGGCTTGCTCCCGCCGGTCGGCGACGAACCGGGCAACGGTGACCGAACCGATGAACCCGATGATGGATACCGCCACGAGCAGCATGAGGTTGTTGAGGTGCCGGTTCAGCGCCATGTCGATGCACAGTGCGGCGCCCAGGATGGCCAGCAGCACGTCGGCGGCCAGCACCCGGTCCAGCAGCGACGGGCCCCTCGCAATCCGGATGATGGCACCGGCGGCGGCCAGGGACAGCACGACGGCGGTCACGGTCAGGACGAGCTGCATCATGCGCCCACCTCCTGCTTGAGTGCGGACAGTTCGTCCCTGGTGCCCATGATCCGGATCAGCCCGGCCTCGGTGTCCCGGACCTCCTTGCGGAGCCTGGCGGCGTCCTCGGGGTTGCGGACGTTGATGCCGTGGATGTAGAGCGTGGACGTTGATCTGTCCACCTCCACTACCAGCGAGCCCGGAATCAGCGAAAGCACGTGCCCGGTCGCGGTCACCAGCAGGTCCGAATGGCTTCGCAGCGGGACAGCGACGACGGCGCTGATCACCTTTGGCCCCTTGGCCACAGCGAGATACATCACCTGGAAGCTCGCCGCCACGACCTTGACCAGGAAGGTCAGGGCAAAGGGGACGGCACGCAGTACGTTGAATCGCCCGCCCAGCTCCACCGGCGGCAGGTAGAACAACCTGGCCACCACGACTGCGATCAGGGCGCCGAAAAGCAGGTTGCCCGGGCTGAAGTCCTGCCAGAGGGCACCCCAGACAATCACAAGCCAGACCAACAGCGGGAGTTCCTGGCGCAGGGAGATCCGTTTGCGGCTCATTTCTGCCCTCCCTGCAGGGCTGGCTGCGGCTGGTCCGGCTGCGGCAGGGCAGGCTGCGGCTGCGCAGGTTGGGCCAGGGCCGGAACCGGCGCATCCCCGCCGAGGACCGCGTGGATGTAGCCGGCACGGTCCAGCATCTCCCCGGCGGACTGGTCCGCAACCCGGAACAGCGGGCCGGCGAACACCGTCAGCGCCACGCCGAAGGCAACCAGCCCCAGCGTGGAGCCCACCATGGTCCGCGGCAACAGGGTGACGTTGGTCTTGCCGCCCCGGTCACCGGTGGCCGAATCCTCGGGGGAAGCCAGCAGCACCGGGTCGGGATGTTCGGCGTCCTCGGGTTTCCGCCAGAACGCCCGGTTCCAGACCCTCGCGATCGCCAGCAGGGTCAGCAGACTGGTCAGCACTCCCCCGATCACCAGGGCGTAGGCCAGCGGGGTGCCCAGCTCGACACCGGCCTGCAGCAGCCCGAGCTTGCCGAGGAAGCCGGAGAACGGCGGGATTCCCGCCAGGTTCATGGCCGGAATGAAGAACAGCACGGCCAGGAGCGGGGAGAGCTTGGCCAGGCCCGCGACGCGGTCCATGGAAGAACTTCCGCCCCTGCGTTCGATCAGGCCGGTGACCAGGAACAGGCTCGTCTGGATGGTGATGTGGTGGGCCACGTAGAAGACGGCTGCGCCGAGGCCGGCCACGGAGGACATCGCGAGCCCGAAGACCATGTAGCCGATATGGCTGACCAGGGTGAAGGACAGCAGCCGCTTGATGTCGCTCTGGGCCAGGGCGCCCAGAATTCCCACCACCATGGTCAGTAACGCCGCGACCATCAGCGGCGTGTTGAGGGTGTCCCCGGGGAAGAGCAGAGTCTCGGTGCGGACCATCGCGTAGACGCCTACCTTGGTCAGCAGCCCGGCGAACACCGCCGTGACGGGTGCCGGCGCCGTCGGGTAGGAGTCCGGAAGCCAGAAGGACAGCGGGAACACGGCGGCCTTGATGCCGAAGGCCACGAGCAGCATGACGTGCAGCAGGTTCCGGGTGCCCGGGTCCAGGTCCGCGAGCTTGATGGCGAGGTCTGCCATGTTGATGGTGCCGGTGGCGCCATAGACCATCGCTATCGCGATCAGGAAGAGCACGGAGGACACCACCGAGACCACGACGTAGGTCACCCCGGCCCGGATCCGCGGCCCGGTTCCGCCCAGGGTCATGAGCACGTAGCTGGCGGTCAGCAGGATCTCGAAGCCCACGTAGAGGTTGAACAGGTCCCCGGAGAGAAAGGCGTTGGATACCCCGGCCACCAGGATCAGGTAGGTCGGGTGGAAGATCGAGACGGGCGCGTCCTGGTCTCCGTCGGCCATACCCTGCCCGGTGGCGTAGACCAGCACCGCGAGGCTCACCGTGGAGGAGACCACGAGCATCAGCGAGGAGAACTGGTCCACCACCATCACGATGCCCCAGGGCGGCAGCCAGCCACCGATATTGACCGCGGCGGTGCCGCCGTGCCAGACGGAGGCGAGCAGCAGGCATTCCAGCAGCAGCGTCAGGGAGAGCAGCGCGATGCTGACCGCCCGCTGGGCCCGGGTGTGCCGGATCAGCAGGAAGGTCAGGGCGGCGCCGAGGATGGGAAGTACGACGGCGAGCGGGGCGAAACTGGCGAGGTTCACCGTCCGCCTCCTTCCGGGCCCGGTGGGGCCACCCTGGGCGAGCCGGGCTGTTCTTCCGCGGCGACACTTTCGGCGTTGAGCTTGCGGTCGGCAACCTTGACGGTGGCGGCGGTCCTCGCGGCCTGCATGTCGGAGATCCCACCACCGTCCGATCCGATCATGGTGAGCGGGAATTCCGAGGTCTCCACCGGGATCACGGCGTCATCCTCGGCGTCGAAGCTGGGGGTCTCGGCGACGCGGCGGTCTTCGACGTCGTCCTGGATCTCGTCCTGGCGGGCCAGCAGCCAGGTGCGGTAAATGATGCCAAGCATGAACGCGGTGACCGCGAAGGAGATCACGATCGAGGTCAGGATCAGTGCCTGCGGCAGCGGGTCGTTGTAGTTCCCCGGGTTGGTGTCCTTGTTGAACAGCGGAGCGAGCCCGGCGTAGCCGCCGGTGGCGAGGATCAGGAGGTTGGTCGCGTTCGCCAGCAGCATCAGGCCCAGGAGCACCCGGGTGAGGCTGCGTTCCAGGATCAGGTAGATGCCGCAGGCGTACAGGGCCCCCATCACAGTCAGCAGGGTCAGGTTGACGCTCATGCTTGCCTCCTGGCGGCGGAGCCGGTGGCTTCGGCGGGGACCCTGCCGGTTTCCTGGTCGCCGGATGGCGCTCCCGGAGCTTCTTCGAAGTGTTCATCGATTTCCGCACCGAGGCTGCGCAGCACGTCCAGCACCAGCCCGACGACGACGATGTAGACGCCAATGTCGAAGAGGGTCGAGGTGACGAATTTGATGTCCCCGAAGACCGGCAGCCAGAGTTCGATGATGGCGCTCTGGAACACCTGGCCGCCGAGCAGCAGGGGCGTGACCCCGGAGGCAGCCGCCGTGGCGAGGCCGATGCCGAGCAGGGCGCCGGCGCTGACCGGCGTGGCCTCGCGCAGCTCGAAGCGGCCGCCGGCGAGGTAGCGCATGGTGAGGGCCAGGCCGGCGGTGAGCCCGCCGGCGAAGCCTCCGCCGGGAAGGTTGTGGCCGGCCAGGAGCAGGTAGACCGAGAACACGATCATGGTGTGGAAGACCAGCCGGGTGACAACTTCGAAGATGATCGAGCGCCGTTCCGGCGCCAGGGTCCGTCCCGCGACGAGCCAGGCGTCTCGGCTTGAGGCGGCAAAGCGCCGGCTCATGGCCAGGGCGGCGTCATCCCGGGTGTTGCCGCGTGCCCCGCGGTGGCGGCCCACGGTTCCTTCGGCGACGCTGGAGGACGCCCGGATGCCGTCCCCGCGGCCGCGGACGAAGATGAGGCTGGCTACCCCGGTGGCCGCCAGGGCGAGCACGGAGATCTCACCGAAGGTGTCCCACGCGCGGATGTCCACAAGCGTGACGTTGACGATGTTCAGCCCGCCGCCGCCCTCGTAGGCCAGCCCCGGGAACTCGAGCGAGACCGGGCTGGCCACGCGGGCGCCCAGGGCATAGATCGCGGCGTAGACCATCGTGACCCCGAACGCGACGCCGATGATGACCCGCACCACCCGGTATCTGCCGCCCGTGCGGTCCCGCAGCTCGGCGGGCAGGCTCCGCATGGCCAGGACAAACGCCACCAGGATGATGGTTTCCACCAGCATCTGGGTCAGGGCCAGGTCCGGGGCGCCCTGCAACGCGAACATCAGGGCGATGCCATAGCCCGTGACGGAGACCATCAGCACGGCGAGGAAGCGCTTGTTGGCGCGCACCGCGGCGAGGGCCCCGATCACGATGCCGGCACCGACCACCAGCTGCAGCGGGGAGTTCGGATCAATGAAGTACAGGTCCTCGGGCAGCGGCTTCCGCGCCGCGAGCAGCGCAGTGAGCGGGAGGACGAACGCCACGGTCAGGATGACGGAGAGGTAGAAATACAAGGATCCACGCTGCGTCCGGCCGGTGACCCAGACGGCGGTATCGTCGAGGGCCCCGATCACCAGCTGGTAGCCGCGGTCACCGTCGATCCAGCCGGGGACCAGGCTCTGGAGACGGGCCACGGCATCGCGGGCGTAGAACATGGCCAGGCCGAGGACGAAGGTGAGGGCGGTCAGACCCAGCGCGGGCGTGAAGCCGTGCCACAGCGCCAGGTGGCCCGCGGCGCCAGCTGCGGATCCGCCGTCGGCCGAACGGTCTGCGAAGAGGGCGGCGTAGGGCTGGATCCAGCCGTCCACGGAGTCCGGCCATACGCCGTAGACGATGGTCAGCAGGCTCAGCACGGCCGGGGCCGCGAGGAATGCCGGCTTAATCGGTTTGAACGGCGTAGTCTCGACGCCGGGCTTCACCGCGAAGGCGCCCCACATGAAGCGGGCACTGTAGGCGAAGGTCAGAATGGAGCCGAGCACCAGGCCGGCCAGGAGCACCGGACCCCACGGCCCCGCGGCGGGATCGGTGCCGTAGCGGACGAAAGCCTCGAAAACGGACTCCTTCGCCACGAACCCGGCGAGCGGCGGAAAGCCGGCCATGGACGCCGCTCCGATAGCGGCCACGATGGCCAGCCCCCGGGCGGAGCCGTAGACGCCGGAGAGCTTCCGGATGTCGCGGGTTCCGGCCTGGTGGTCAATGATGCCCACCACCAGGAAGAGTGTCGCCTTGAAGAGCCCGTGCGCCAGTAGCAGCGCCAGGCCGGCGAGGGCGGCGTCGGGTGTGCCCAGCCCTACGACCATGGTCAGGAAGCCGAGCTGGCTGACGGTGCCGTAGGCGAGGATGAGCTTGATGTCCGTCTGGCGCAGGGCGCGGTACCCTCCGACCAGCATGGTGGCCAGGCCCAGGCCTAGCACCAGGGGCAGCCAGAAGGTCGCTTCCGCGAACCCCGGGGCAAGCCGTGCCACGAGGTAGATACCGGCTTTCACCATGGCGGCGGCGTGCAGGTACGCGCTGACCGGCGTCGGGGCTGCCATGGCGCCCGGAAGCCAGAAATGGAAGGGGACGAGGGCTGACTTGGTGATGGCACCGATCAGAATGAGTACGACGGCGGCGCCCACCGTGGCCCCGGCGGGGCCCGTAGCCAGCGCCGGAGCCTGCTCCAGGATGCCTGAGATCCGGTAGGTACCGGCGCTGAAGCCCAGCATGATCAGGCCCACGAGCATCGCCAGCCCGCCGGCGGTGGTCACGATCAGGGCCTGCAAAGCCGAGCGGCGTGCGGACAGCCGGGTCCGTGCATAGCCGATCAGCAGATACGACAGGACAGTCGTCAGTTCCCAGAAGATGAACATCAGGAGCAGATCGTCCGCCGTGACGAGCCCGAACATGGCACCGGCGAAGGCCAGCAGCTGCGCGCCGAAGCCGCCTAGGTAGTCATCCGTGGGCTTGAAATACCGGGCGCAGTAGATGAGCACCAGGGCGCCGACACCCAGAATCAGCAGGGACATCACCCAGGCCAGGGCGTCCATGCGGAAGGCGAGCTCCAGCTGCAGCCCCGGTATCCATGGCAACACCTCGGCCGTTCCGGGGTGCGGAGAGCCAGCACCAGCGTCCGAATAGACGGCGCCGTGCTGCAGGATCAGCCAGATGAACGACGCCGCCGGCACCGCCGCGAGGGCGTAGAACGAGTTCCGGCCGAACTTCCGAAAGAGAAACGGCGCCACGGCAGCCACCGCAAAGTGCACGGCAAGGACTGTGATCACTGGTAACTCCGCAACGTCAGGCATTCGATGGTCAAGAGTTGGAGCTGGCGGGTATTCGTTGGGTTCGGTGCGGCCAGTTTACCAAGCGGGGACAAATTCTTTTTCAGGGGCAGATACTATTTCGGCTATGAACTCCGCTGCTGCCCCCGAGGCCATTCATCCTGCCTCGGAACTGGAATCCGGAAGCGGGGTTTCCAGGGGACGGGTCCTCGCATGGGCGGCGTGGGACTGGGGATCGGCAGCCTTCAACGCCGTCATGACCACCTTCGTCTTCACCGTCTACCTGACCTCCAGCCCCTTCGGCGGGGAAGACCAGACTTCGGCGGTCCTCGGCGGCGCGCTGGCCATCGCAGGCGCCGCCATTGCCCTGCTGGCCCCGGTCACCGGGCAGCGCTCGGACACCGGCGGCCGGCGCAAGCTGTGGCTGGGAGTCAACACGGCCGCCGTCGCGCTCCTGACCGGACTGTGCTTCTTTGTTTTGCCGCGGCCGGAGTTTCTCCTGCTTGGCGTGACGCTCATTGCACTCGGGAATGTGTTCTTCGAGTTCGCCGGCGTGAACTACAACGCCATGCTGGCCCAGATCTCCACCCCGAAGAACATCGGCAAGGTCAGCGGCTTCGGCTGGGGCATGGGGTACCTCGGCGGGATCGTGGCACTGCTGATCGTGTTGCAGCTGTTTGTCCAGCCCGGTTTTGATTGGTTCGGGGCATCCACCGGGGAAGGTTTGAACATCCGCCTCGTCGCGGTGTTCTCGGCCCTGTGGCTGGTGATTTTCGCGATCCCGGTGCTATTCGCCGTGCCGGAAGTGCCAAGGACCAGGCAGGGCACCGGCCTGGGCTTCCTGGCATCCTACGGCCTGCTGATCCGGCGCATCAGGGCGATCTACAAGACCAGCCCGCACACGATCTACTTCCTGCTGGCGAGCGCCGTCTTCCGTGACGGGCTGGCTGCAGTGTTCACCTTTGGCGGGATCATTGCCGCCGGAACCTTCGGCTTCGAGCTAAGGGAGGTCATAGTCTTCGCGATCTTCGGTAACGTCGTCGCTGCCGTGGGCGCCATCATCGGTGGTTTCCTCGACGACAGGGTGGGGCCGAAAGCCGTCATCATCGGCTCCCTGATCGGTCTCCTGATCGCGGGCACCATGATCCTCATCCTTGGCGACGGAAACTACGTCGTCTTCGGCATGGCCTGGGCCGGCACCACGACCTTCTGGGTATTCGGGCTGTTCCTGAGCCTGTTCGTGGGACCCGCGCAGTCCGCCGCTCGTGCCTACCTCGCACGGCTCGCCCCGTACGGCGAGTCCGGGGAACTGTTCGGCCTGTACGCCACCACCGGCCGTGCCGTCAGCTTCCTCGCCCCCGCACTGTTTACCCTGTGCATCGCCGTCGCCGCCCCGCTCGTGGCACCCGGAGAAGCCCAGCGCTGGGGCATCCTCGGCATCATGGTGGTGCTGCTGGCCGGCCTGCTGGCGTTGCTGCCGGTCAGGCCGCCGGGCAAATCGGAAATCGCCGTGGTCCCCGCCGCCTGAAGCTGCCTCAAACCCCTGCCGCGCACTAGGCTGGGAGCATGAACGTGGATGAGACAGACCTCCCCGGTCTCGGCCGGCGCAAGGACTTCATGACCGCATCGGGACGCCGGATCGGCGTCGTTGAGTACCGCGAGGGCCAGACCGAGCTGATCGTCTCGACGTGGGACGACCCGGACACCTGCCAGGCGTCCATCCCGCTGACGGCCGAGGAAGCCGCCGCGCTGGGCAACCTCCTGGGCGGGCAGCGCCTTGCCATGCAACTTTCCGAAGAGCACCGGGAGATCCCGGGCATCGTCACGCGACAGTTCTCCATCGCCCCCGACTCCCCGTTCGTCAACCAGCCGATGGGCAAGGCCTGCATCCGGACCCGCAGCGGCGTGTCGATCGTGGCCATCATGCGGGAAGGCGAGGTCGTCCCTTCCCCGGGTCCCGACGTCGTTCTGCATCCCGGTGACCTGCTCGTTGCGGTGGGAACGCAAGAAGGACTGGATACAGCGGCCAGCATCCTGCGCAACGGATAAACGGCATGGATCCGCTCGCACTGACCCTGATCGAACTCGGGGCCGTCGTCTTTTGCCTCGGCCTGCTGGCGAGGCTGGCCGGGCGGATCGGAATGTCACCCATCCCGTTCTATCTCGTGGGCGGGCTGTTCTTCGGATCCGGCGGCCTCGTCAAACTCGAAGGGATGCAGGAGTTCGCCCACCTCTCCAGCGAGATCGGCGTGATCCTGCTCCTGCTTATGCTCGGACTGGAATACACGGCGGGTGAGCTCGTCACGGGCCTGCGGCGGTCGTGGCAGGCTGGCGTCCTGGACCTGGTCCTGAACTTCCTGCCCGGCGCCGCATTGGCCGTCCTGCTCGGCTGGGGTCTGGTGGGGGCGATGGTGATGGGCGGTGTCACGTACATCTCGTCCTCGGGAATCGCCGCCAAGGTGATCACGGACCTGGGCCGGATCGGTAACCGGGAGACGCCGGTGGTGCTCTCCATCCTGGTGTTCGAGGATCTCGCCATGGCCGTCTATCTGCCGGTCCTGACGGCCACCCTGGCTGGTGTCAGCTTTGTCACCGGGCTGCAGACGGTGGGTATCTCGCTCGCGGTCGTCACGGTGGTCCTGCTCGTGGCCCTGCGGCACGGGCATCATGTGTCCAAGGCGGTGCACAGCGAAAACTCCGAAGTCTTCCTGCTCAACCTGCTCGGCGCCGCCCTGCTTGTGGCCGGGCTCGCCGCCGCCATGCAGGTGTCCGCAGCCGTGGGAGCCTTCATGCTGGGGATCGCCATTTCCGGCGCCACCGCGCACAGCGCGACGCGCATCCTGGAGCCGCTGCGGGACCTCTTCGCGGCCATTTTCTTCGTGGTGTTCGGCCTCAACACTGATCCCTCGACCATTCCGCCGGTCCTGGGCTGGGCCCTCCTGCTGGCATTCGTGACGGCGGCGACCAAGATGCTCACCGGAATCTGGGCCGCCAGACGGGCCGGGATCGGGGTGCCGGGCCGCTTCCGCGCAGGCGCCGCGCTGATCGCGCGCGGCGAGTTCTCGATAGTCATAGCAGGCCTGGCCGTCGCCTCCGGCGTGGTCCCGCAGGAGCTCGCGGCCCTCGCCACTGCCTACGTGCTGATTATGGCCATCACCGGCCCGCTCGCAGCCAGGTACGTGGAACCTGTAGTTGCGATGCTGCGCCGCCCGGCCAGTCCGCCGGCTGTACGCACGGCCGGCGGAGTCTAGCGGCCGGCAGCCAGAGCGCGGCGGGCGCCTGCCATCCGCCGGCCCGGGCGAAGCTGCGGGTCAGATCTCCGTGCGGTGGAAATTCAGGTGGCTGCGGCTCGCCGTGGGGCCGCGCTGGCCCTGGTACCGGTTGCCGTACTTGCCAGAGCCGTAGGGGTGCTCGGCGGCGGAGCTGAGCCGGAAGAAGCACAGCTGGCCGATCTTCATGCCCGGCCACAGTTTGATGGGCAGCGTAGCCATATTGGACAGCTCCAGCGTGACATGGCCCGAGAAACCCGGATCAATAAAGCCTGCGGTGGAATGCGTGAGCAATCCCAACCGGCCCAGCGAGGATTTGCCCTCCAGCCGGGCGGCGATGTCGTCCGGCAGGGTCACGGTCTCGTAGGTGGAGCCCAGGACGAACTCCCCCGGGTGCAGGATGAACGGCTCGCCGGACTCCACCTCGACGAGACGGGTCAGCTCGGGCTGATCCTCGGCCGGATCGATGTGGGCGTACTTGTGATTGTCGAAGAGCCGGAAAAACCTATCGATCCGGACGTCCACCGACGATGGCTGAACCATGGCAGGGTCGAACGGCTCCAGCACTATCCGCTGGGAGTCTACTTCGGCACGAATGTCGCGGTCTGAGATCAGCACAGATCAAAAATACCGCACTCCATCCAGGCCGGCTCCCCGGAGGCCTGTATTACGCCCTCCGGCTCCGGCCTCGCCTGCTACCCCGCCGGGAGCGTCTATTCCGAGTGCGGCATGTCTTCCAGCACCGTCTTGAGCCGTTCCAGCTGGCAGACTTCCGCTTTCATCGCCCGCCGGAACGGGCTCGTGAACCGCGCCAGGATCCCCTTCGGCTCGCACTCCAGCGCAAAGCGGACCCGCGTGCGCTCGCCTTCGGTGCTCAGGTAGTAGCCACCCCGCGGTCGGGCCTGGCCGACGATGACCTGATACTGGATCTCCGCCCCCGGCCGCGCTTCGATGATCTCGAAATCCCCGGCCACCGCGCGTCCCCCCGGGCCGGTGAGGAACTGCCGGTAGACGGCACCCTTGGCCCCCTCAGCGCCGGACTGCAGTTCAATGCTGCGGATGCCGACTCGCCAGCGCGGCAGATTCCGGGGGTCCGCGAGGAAGTTGTAAACACTCATTGCGTCGCGCTGGATGAGGACGTCGTACTCTGCGAATGCCACGGAAATCCTTGTTCGGCGGACAGTTGACGGCGTAGCCCGCTTCCCCCGAGACTGCAGCTAACCCTTTCAGGATAGACACAGCGGCCCGCCCGGCACCGTCGCGCGGCGGGCCTTTACCGAAGAGTTATCCGCCCCTGGCCGCGGTCTCCTTCCCGTCCGGCAGTGCAGGATCCATCACGTTTCCACGCTCACAAACTTGCCCCGGCGGACGTGCGCGGGCCGGAAGGACCCGTCGTCGTCGTGCTTGGGCGGCGCGGTGGGACGGCTCTCGGTATGAGTGGCGCCATACCCGGCAATGTAAGCCGTATTCGCGTCGGGGCCTCGCCGGGGAATCCTGTTCTGAACTACGCCCAGGATGTTGGCGTCCACAAAGTTCAGCTGGTCGATGGCCTTGGACAAGCTGTGCTGGCTGACCTTCTTCGTGCCGACCACCAGCAGCACACTGTCTGTGCTTCGGGTCAGGACACTGGCGTCCGCGACCGGGAGGACCGGCGGAGAATCGATGATGATCACTTAGTCCGCGGCGTGGGACGCCCGGCACCCCGGTTAATTTGTTCAGTTCCGGCACTCATCGTTGGCCGGCAGCCGGCCACACCTCGGCATCGGCCGGATCGAACCGGTGCGATGCTTCCGTCCGGGACTTCGACATGGACAGCAGTGTGGCAATCCCTCCGACGATCGTGGCCGCCGCAACCGCTAGGGTGAATGCCCATGCCGATGCCGGGGTCCCTCCCGCATAGGCCAGAGCAAGCGGCAACACGAGGGTCAGCCCGGACCAGAGCCGCGCGCATAAGCGTCGACAGCCGGTCCGCCTGGGCTGACCGGTAGTAGGCGAGCAGGACCGTGCAGGGCACCATCGCCACGTATTGCAGGAAGTATGGCAACCGGAGTTCGGATGCCGACTGCCACGTGTCACCGAGCAGGAGGGCTCCCACGGAGGCCGGCAGGAACATCACCACGCCGCCCCAGAAGCCTGCCAAGGCTGCCACCACGACGAACGTTTCAATGAGCCGGATCCGGAACGCTCCGGTTCCCCTGGAACGCACCAGTTCAGGAATGACAGCCATCTTAATCGCGGAGAAAGGCGGTATTAAGCGGCGAGAAGAGCAATTGTGCGGCGCGCAACGCGCCGACACCCGCAGCTCCCAAGGGGATCGCGAGTAAGTACAGTACGACAAAGGTGGACGCGTTGAGGGCCGAGAACTCGCCAAGATAGCGCAGGCCGGGGTTCCGGTTTGCGCTCAGCCAGCGCGTGCCGCCGCGGGGCGACGGCAGCGTCCGGCCAAGGACGAGGCGCAAAACCAGTGCCGCAGCTGCACCGCCACCCCAACAGAGCACGACGGCCCACACTGTCCCGTCGTTCAGCGCGACCAGCGCCATCGAAGCGATGGACAGGACGGCCCACACGCCGTCGATCAGCAGAGCGCGCGATGGGCGGTCCGCGCAGATGAACAGGTATCTGAGCGTGTCCTGTACGAGCACAAACGGCAGGCTCGCGGCGATCACGAGCCAGAGGAGGCGGGACGATTCGTCGGTCAGGATGGCGCCGGCCAGCAACAATGGCAGGGCCGCTGCGGATGCCAGCACGCTGGCGCCAAGGACGGCCCTCCTCACTGTGGCATCCAGTTTGCCCGCCCCGGAGTACTTGACCAGCAGTGTCTCTCCGATGAGCGCGCGCTGGGCGCCGAGAAAGAGGAGCAAACCGGCGTAGCCCAGGGAGAACTGGCCAAATTGCCCGGCGGTCGCAACGTTGGCCGTGATGGCCACTGCCACGAAGTTGGAAATGCTCGATACCGCCTGGTCCCCGATGGCAACGTACCGGCTGAGCCGGCCCATTCAGTCCATCCTCGCCAGGGTACGGTAGAACTTGGTTAGGTAGGCTGCGCAGAACAGGCAATGAATGAGCGCCAAGGCCGCGTACAACGGCCGGAAGATGCCGGTCCACGGCACTGTTACCAGCACGAGGTAGGTCGTGCCATAGTCAACCGGCAACGTCAGCACGGACCGCTTCAGTGAGCTCCCGGAGTCCGGGCCGCCGCCCGGCAACGGCGGCGCCGACTGACGGTTTAGCTGATCAAAGAGAGCGCCTGCGAAGAAAATCGCGGAACTGAGGCGAGGATAGCTAGTTCGTCGGAGACAGCTTCTATCGCTGCAATGCGTGCGGCTTTGCTCATTGCCCTTAATTTTCTGCCGAACCCGCCTGTGTCACTGGTGGCGGCACAGGACTCCCATCCCCTTCCACGGCAAACTGGCATGCACGGGTATTCATGGGCCGGGAGTAGGGCTCACCCTGCCTGGGCGCCCCAATCGTAGGCGGCAGGAATGGAAGCCGTCGGCCCGCATCGAGCACGTGGGGTGTGAGTCAATGGATTCGATCTCGCTCAAGGTGCGACAGCTCCGGATGACCGTACCCAGGATGGAGAGGGTGGCTGCCCGTTCGAGTCGGGCCGGGTCCGGGGGTCCCTGCTGGTGGCAGCGGCCCCAAGCCTCCGGCCCCTGGTCAGAGAAGGCAACCGGGGAGTCTCGGGCAGTCAGCTATCGCGCGTGTGCTGTTCGCGTGCTGCGGCGACGTACTGGGCGTAAGCGGCGGCCGAATCGGTCGCGTGGCTTTCGATGGTCGTAGGCGAATAGCCCAGGGTCTCGGCGATGATGGCCACGGGTGCGAGTTTGGTGAGTTCGTGGAGGGTTCCGAGCCGTGCGGCCCGGTACTGAACAGCCGGCCGAGGCGTACTGTGAGGTGTCCGGGGTGGATGTGACGCCCGGGCGAGATTCCGCGGAATACCCACTTGCTGTTGGGATGGGAGGCGGTCTGGCTATGTCCTGGGTTTGCGGCGAGTTCGCGCCATGGCTGGGCGAGCGGATCCGGCAGTGCGATGCGGGTTGTCCCGAGCTGGATGGTGACCAGTTCTTCGGTGATGGTCAGGTCGGTCCAGGTTAGTCGTGCGATGTTTTCAGCCTGTTGGCCGAAGACGAGGATGAGGATCGCGGCGGCCCTGTCACGTGCTTCGAATTCGTCGGCGTGGATGATTCGTTTGAGTGCTTGATCCTGTCCTGGTTTGGCGAGTCTTTGGCTGGTGCCGCGGCGGTGCGGGAGGATGGCGAGACCTGCAGGAGCGGCTTTGGTTTTGATGGCCCATTTGATGAAGCGCTCGGCGATGCGCCGGGTTGTTGGCCCCTCGGCCTGCCATACATCGAGGTGGGATTGCTGCAGCTCGGGCAGTTTGATGTCGTGGCCGGTGAGCCAGTTGAGGAGGTCGATGGCCACGGTGACTTCCTGTTTGGCGCGGAGGAAGGTGCCGCGGGTGACTTCGTCCATGTGGTTCATCCGTCGTTGGTGGTGCCAGCGGATGTAGCGGCGGAAAACGTCAAGGTTCTGCGGGTCGCTGACGCGTTTGATTGCTTCGGCCGCCCAGTTTTCGTAACGGATCCGGAGTTCGTCGCGTCGGGGGAGTACGCCGTGTTCGGTGAGGAGTCCGCGGACGTATTCGCGGGTGCGTGACTCGGGCAGTTCGTCGAAAGTTTCATGGGTGATCTCGGGTGCGGCCGCGAGGTTGCGGAGGAACGCGGTGACGTGCTTTTGGCGGATCCAGGTCAGGCCGCTGTTGGCCCGTTTCATCGACTTCAGCGCTGCCGCCAGCGGGATCAGCTCGTTGGCGATGGATCCCGTGGCCGGGTCGGTGAGGAGGTCATCCACCGCTGCGCCGAGGACGCAGGTCCAGCAGCTGCCGCCGCTGTGAAGTTCGTCTTCGGCTCCGCAGGTCCGGCAGTCGACGTTGAGTCGGATGCCTGAGCATCGACGGCACGCGGATTGGTTATCGATGAGGCCGGGGAGGACTCCAACGTGTCCGCAGGCGCAGGTGCCGGCGGTGCGTTTGGCTTGCTGGTAGCAGTAGCCGCAGACTCCGCCGTCGGGCCATCGGGCGACGGTCTGATGGTGCTGGCCGCAGCGGGCGCAGGGGACCGGCCAGCGGATCGGGTCCTCTGCTTTGCGTGGCCTACTCACCGTTCCCGGGTGCGACGAGGCGGATGCGCTTGGCGATCGGGTTTCCCGGTTGGATTCCGAGGTCTTCGCTGCGCTGCGGGGCGTTTGCTGTGGACGCGGCACGCATCTCAACGAAGGGTTCAAACAGGTCATTCGGCGTGCAGTCCAGGATGTCGCAGAGGGCTGCGAACGTCCTGGCCGGGATGCGTTCGGGCGTGGCTGTGACCAGCCGGTAGACCTGGCTCTCGGAGAGGTTGATTCCGCGGGATCTCAGCAGGGGCATCAGTTCGGTGGTCTTCCAGAGGTTGCGTTTGGCCATGAGGGCGCGCAGGTTCCAGCGATAGCCGATGCGGCGTTGTTCAGGCATCAGGGTCCTCCTGGTTGGCGAGGCGGTGGGCGATCATTTTCTGCACGGTCTTCTGCTTGAAGTCCGACGATACCGAGGTGTAGAGCCCGGTCGTGGAGGAATAGGAATGGCCGACCTGGGTCTGGACGAACGCCGGGTCGTAGCCGGCCTCGATCAGGTGGGTTACGTAGGAGTGCCTGAGGCAGTGCAGCCCGAGGTCCTTGGGCAGTCCCACTGCGTCGCGTGCCGCCGCGAAGGCGTCCCCGAAACCGCCCAGTGTCATCCGGGCGCCCCGTTCGCTTGGCCAGAGGGCTGAGGACCTGTCTGCCGTCGGGAACCGCGCCCGCATCCCGCCGGTTGTCCAGGTCCGCAGTTGCTCGACGACCCAGTCGAACTCGGGGACGGTCAGAACGGTGCGCCGCCTGGGTCCGGAACCTGCGGTGCCTTTGGCCCAACGGACCTGGACGGCGCCGAACCGTCCATAGTCGCTGACGTGGGGATTGGGGCCGAAATCCTCCAGATCGAGCATGGTCATCTCACGCCGGCGAAGCCCGTAGGCGTAGCAGACCTTGAAGGCAACCGAGTCGCGGAACAGGGGCAACCACCGCTTGCTCCCGGCAGCATATTCATGGTCGACAAGATCGTCGATATGGTCGAAAATCCGTTGCAGTTCCGCCTTGGTGAACGCCCGCCGCCTGGCCGGGACCGCGTCGTCGGCCGTGTGCCTGGGCGTGTTCCACTCGAAGCAGATCTGAGTCGGGATATCGCCGAAAGTGCGTTCGCAGAACTCACCCCATCCATAGCCCGGGTGCGTCAGGTAGGCGCAGAACATCGCCACGGCATTGCTGTAGGAGCGCAAGGTGGCCAGACTAATCGGTTTCTCCCCGGAGCGCAGCTTGGCCAGGAAGTCCTCGACGTCCGCCGGCCGCCAGTGCCAGGGAAACTCACCAGTAAACCCCTGAAACCGGGTCAACACCTGGCAGCGCTTCTCGATCGTTTGCGTTGTCAGTCCCCGGGCAAGCATCTGCGCACGCCAGCCATCCAGCATGGCCGTGAACGCCCGTTCGTCGGCCCTGAACAGGCCAACATCCGGATCCCTGAGCATCCGCGGAACGAATCCCGGAACGGCACCATTCACTGCAACCCCTAAACCATGGAAACATGCATTAGATGCCGGAAACCTATAGCGTTCAGCCGCAGCGGATCAAATCCGGATGGCGCGTCCGGATGACCAAGGAATGCAGAACTGCCTCTGACCTGCGAAAACGTCCGGTTCTTCAGGAGACGGCAGTTCTCGCATCCACTTCTACTCCCGTACTTTGTGCGCCGATAAGGACCTTATGTAAGCCAGAACCCGGCGAATCGCATCTGGTGCGAATTCGACGGAGTTCGATACCGCTGCCCCGCCGATAACCGGCCACACCCCCGGGATCATTATGTTTTCGGCTCATGAGAGGTCGAACGGAAACATATTACCGGAGCTAAATCACCCAGACGTGGCGTGCTGCGCGAATGAAATTCCCTGCAGTTACAGGCCGTTTTGCCATTGTCTCGCAGAATATGCGAAAGTATCGCGTGTTATGCGAGGACAAGATGTGACCAGGCAGCGAGGACCGGCGGGAACGGCCGGGCAGCAAATCGCCCGGGATGTGGCGTTGTTCAACCCTGCCGAGCAGGTGTTCCAGGCGATGCTGGACGGTTGGCGCAATCAGCAGCTGAGCCGGAACCTTGCCTTCACGACGATCGCCCGCCGTGAGCAGGTCATCCAGCGTTTCCGCTCGTTTACCGGTGAGGATCCGTGGTCCTGGACCGTGGGCGATGTCGATGAGTTCGCATGGAGCGGTTCGGCACCCACCCCGTGCAGGTCTGCCACGAGTGGAGCACCGCCGCGCATGTCCAGGAAGCCTCCGCCCGCCCGCGCAAACGGCCGCTGACCCGGGACGAGCTCCAGGACCTGTTCGACTATGCCGATGACCGGGTCGACCACGCCCGCAAGCAGTGGCGCAAAGGCTGGATCTCGGCCTTCCGTATCGCGACGGCGATCAAAGTCGCCTACGCCTGGGGCCTGCGGCGCAACGAGGTGCGCATGCTCGAACTGCCCGACTTCGGGACCAACCCGCACGCGCCCGAGTTCGGCGGATACGGCGTTCTTTACGTCCGGCATGGCAAGGCGATGCGCGGCTGCCCTCCCAAGCGCCGCAGCGTCCTGACGGTCCCCCACACCGGCTGGGCCGTGGACTGCCTGAGGCAATGGATCGAGGAGGTCCGGCCGGCCGGAACCGGTGAGGACCAGGCGTCCCTTTGGCCGACCGAGCGCAGCGGCCGGGTCAGCGCCGACGCACTGACCAGGGAATTCACGCTGCTGCGGACCGGGCTCGGGCTCGCGGACGGTATTGATTTCCATTCCCTGCGCCGCTCCTACGTCACCCACCTAGTCGAGGACGGCTACGACGCCCTGTTCGTCCAGCAACAGGTCGGACACGAACATTCCTCCACCACCGCCCTCTACACCGGTGTCTCCTCCGATTACCGCACCCGCACCCTGCGGGCGGCCATGACCAAGATTGCCGCAGAAGCCACCGGCACCAACCAGAGGAAGACACCATGAAAAAGCACATCGAATACTCCTGGCGGCTTCGCGAAATCATGGCCGCACGCGGACTGTTCAACATCTCCGACCTCATCCCCCTGCTCGTCGAACGCGGCATCGAACTCTCCCCTTCGCAGATCTACCGGCTCGTGGGACAGAAACCCGAACGCATGTCCATGACTCTGCTCGGCGCCCTCTGCGATGCCCTCGACTGCACGGTCGAGGATTTGTGCCACTTCCGCGCCGTTGCCACAGCCCAGCGGCGGAAAAACACCGTGAACGGGCCTGCATCGAACGGCCCGAAAGTGGTTGACCTGAACACGACGATCCGGCCCAAACGCGCCCGCGTCCGTCCCGTCGAGTGATACTTACCCCAAACGAGAAGTTCTGCGCCCGCTGCCGGAAACCGGCCGCCAGGCTCGGGGCGAAATGGCCAGAAGGGCGGGTCTGCCGGCTCTGTTACCAGCGCGCTGCCCGGACCCATGGGACCTGTCCGGGCCGCGGCACCGACCGGCTACTGCCGGGCCTGGACGGAACGGGCTCCCCGGTCTGCGTCGACTGCGCCGGCATCCCGGCCGACTTCCACTGCGCCCAATGTTCAGCGGAGGAAGAACCCTACCGGGCCCGGCGCTGCGCCCGCTGCTGCCTGCGCGACCACCTTTCGGAACTCCTCGACGACGACACCGGGACCATAGCTGAACCGCTCAAGCCCCTGCATGAAGGGATCTGCTCTCAGCCCCATCCCCGCAGCACTGACCTGGCTGCGCAACCCGGACGTCCGCGATCTGCTGTCCTCCATCGCCACCGGCGCCCGGCCGCTGGCCCACGCCACCTTCGATGACCACCGGTCACCGCGCACCGCCATGCACCTGCGGGAACTCTTCATCGAGCACGGACTGCTGGAGCCGATCGACCGGAACCTGCTGCACTTCGAGACCTGGCTGGACCGGTTCCTGGCCGAGCTCACGGACCCGGACCACCACGCCCTCATCAAACAGTTCGCCACCTGGCACCACCTGCGCCGGATGCGCCGACTCTCCGCCGCCGGAGAACTGCACTGGGGCACCGCCCGGGCAGCCAAACAAGACATCTCCGTAGCCCGGGACTTCCTCCGGCATCTCTCAGAACGAGGGAAACTGCCCTCCCAATGCCGACAGTCGGACATCGACCACTGGCTCGCGACGGGACCGACAACGCGGAGCACGGCCAGGACCTTCGTGCGCTGGGCCGTCCGGAACCAGCATCTTCCCCGCGTCGAATTCCCCTACCGCAAAGCTGAAACCCGGCCCGTCCTGGACCAGAACGAACGGCTCCGGCTGCTCCGGGAAACCCTCGAGAACCGGGATATTCCGCTCCACCACCGGGCCGCAGCGGTCCTGCTTCTTCTCTACGTCCAGCCGCTGACACGCATTGCCAGCATGCGATGTGAGCAAATCAGCCGCGACGGCGACGGCGAAACCGTCGTCGTCTTCGATGACCGACCGGTCCCTGTCCCCCATCCCTTTGACAACATCCTTCAAGAGCACCTCGGCGTGGCTCTTTCCCGGCTACCGCACCGGCCAACATCTTCATCCCGGCCATCTCATGAAGAAGCTCCGCGAAAGCGGCATCCACCTCCTGGGCGCCAGGAACGCCACGCTCCGCGCGCTCGTGCTCACCATGCCCCCACCGGTTGCCGCCCAGGCGCTTGGCTACAGCCCCCAAATCACCGAACAACACGCCAAACAAGCCGGCAACACCTGGACCACCTACGCCTCTTACCGGCGATAGCTCACGGCCAGCTGCCACAATGCACGGGGCGCTCCCCAAGACGACTGGCAGGATAGTGCTGTGACGAAACAGGCGTTTGACGGAGATGATAGGCCGACACAGCTGCGGATGAGAGTGTCGATCGAAGGCAGCGAACCGGCTATCTGGCGGCTCCTCGAGGTCGACCCTTCCCTTACCCTGGACAGGATCCACGACGTCATCCAAACGGCCGTCGGCTGGCGGGATTCGCATCTGCACTCCTTCACCGACACCGACCCCTACAAGCGGCTGCGGCCCGTCAACGGGAAGTTACAGGAGCCTCGGCGGTGGGTCTCCCAGGACCTGCTGGAGGACAGCGACGAGGACCTCCCGGAGGCGGACTGGGCCTTGGGCCAGATCCTCACCCCCGAATCAGGTCCCCTGTTCTATGAATATGACTTCGGCGACGGGTGGATCCACCGCCTCGAACTCACAGGCAACCTCCCCGCCCCGGCCAACGCTCCGAGGGCACGGCTCCTGGACGGGGCACGGCGGGCACCGCTGGAAGATTCCGGTGGCATCGGCGGCTACCACGACCTGCTCGACGCCCTCGCAGACCCCGGCCACGACAATCACCGGGACCTGAAGGCATGGGTCGCCTGGACAGCCGGACCATGGCAGGAATTCGACCCGGAACAATTGGATATCAATGCGGTGAACAACGAGCTCGCCCTGCTGTTCCCCGGCGCAACCGTCAACGAACCCGGACCCGCCAGCCAGCCACTGATCCGGGAGCTCACGCACCGGCTGCCCCCGGGAATACGCCGCGAGTTCCGTTCCTACGCCGCCTCAGCAGGTCTCGACCGCCCCACACAGGTGGACAGGGACATCGCTGAATCAATGACCGCCCCTTACCTCTGGCTCGCCCGCCGCATCGGGCCCGACGGCATTTCCCTCACCGCTGCCGGCTGGCTGCCGCCGGCCGTGGTCCGCGAGGCAATGACCGAACTCGGCTGGGCCAAAGACTGGATCGGCAAAGCCAACCGCGAAGACCAGACCCTGCCCGTTCTCCAGCTGCGCGAAAGCGCCCAGCGCCTCGGACTGATCCGCAAAATCAAAGGCAGGCTCGTCCTCACATCCGCCACCAAGCGGCTGCTCGATGACCCCGCAGGCCTATGGCTTTTCCTCGCCCGAGCCCTTGCCCACCGGCACCGTCACGACTCCGAGCGCGACGCGGTCCTGCTGTTCCTCCTCGAGGTCGCCGCAGGGAAACGAACCGAATGGGCCGACTACCTTGAAGCCGTCGCCTTCGGGCTCGGCGCACTCGGCTGGAGCACCCGCACCGGAGCCGCACTGGAACCGAAAACCGTCCAAGCACTCCTCGTCGACGCCCAAGACGTCCTGCTGAACCTCGGCATCTTCGACGACCGCGTCGGGCTCAAAGCAAACACCGTCAAAGCGCCAGGGCAAGCCTTCGCCCGCGCAGCACTTCATTCATAACCACGCCAACCAGCAAATCACCGACCCGCGGCGACCCACGTTCTCCGAGGCTAAGTCGAGCAATTCAAGCCGGCGTATTCGCAGGTTCCGAATACGCCGGCTCACCAGTAAAGCAATAGTTAACTATTACTTCGGCTGGAACCTTGTCCGATCTCAGTTATGTTGGCAAGAATTCTCAATAGACATGGCCATGTACGACCGGCCAAGCTCTGTCTCACCACCACTTGGCAACGCGACTGGCGGACTGGCCTTGCGCTACCTGACCAGTCGCACCTCGCGGCCGCCGAGATGCATACGGAATTGCCAATTCAAATGAGACGCCGGCGACAGGATCTGTCTCAGTCAACTTGGCAGAACCCCACGTCGCCGTTGCCAACTTTACTGAGACGGGACAAACCTCAGAGGAGAACCAGAGCAACTTCTCCTACCTACAGACCGGAGCAGCGGCTGGAAAGTATGCGTGGCAGGTGGCAAACGAGGGAGAAGAACGCCTGCGGCACTGGACCGCCAGGCGACAGGCGCATGATTTCGCGGCACACGATGGCTTTGGCATGGTCGTGACCCATTTCACCGTTGCTTCTTTGTGCCGTTGATTACTCGGCGATGTCCTCCGCCCACAGTTCAGGGTGTTCGGCCTGGAAGGTGCGCATCATCTCGACGCATCGGGCATCATTCAACACCGCTACTTCGACGCCACGGGAGCGCAGAAGATCGAATTCGCCGGGGAACGTCTCGGCCTCGCCCACCACCACGCGCGGAATCTTGAACTGGATGATGGTACCGGTACACATCGCACACGGCGCCAGGGTGGTGTAGAGGGTCGTGTCCCGGTAGCTCTTCTGGCGTCCGGCAGCCCGCAGCGCAGACATCTCGCCGTGGGCGATTGGATCACCATGCTGGACACGCTCGTTGTGGCCGCTGGCAATCACTTCCCCGCCGCGGGCCAAGGCAGCGCCGATCGGGATGCCGCCCTCTCGGAGACTCTTTTGTGCGGCTTCGTAGGCAGCTTCGAAAACCGGGTCCGTGGTGGTTCGTTCAGTTTCGGTCATGGATGCAGTCTAAATTGGCGCGCCGCGCCTGGCGCCGTCGATCAATCGGGCCGGCGGAGTGTCTTCGTCCGCGGGCCGGCGGGAAACCAGCTCGAGCCGGTGAAGCCAGCTGTCACCAAAGTCGTACTCGTAGAACGCCGCACCTGAACCCAGCGCGAGCAGCCGATCAAGGGAACAATCCTCCTCAGGCCTGTCCGCCGGTTCTTCGCACTCCTGCCCGGGAAGCCACTGCAGGTCTTCCGGAACCTCTCCATCAACCGGCCGCAGCGGCCCGAACGGATCATCTGATGTGAACCTGTGCAGGTGCGCGTCCTCCCAGCCAAAGGCGGCCTGCAGGACCTGGTGTACCTGATCCAGTGCCATGGAGCCACGGATCTTGAACTGACGCCATATGTCAGGCTCGCTGTGGACCAGTTCCACGCGAACCTCCAGGATCTCCGGGCGAACCCGGTTGCCGGCCTCAAGTTTGTCCATGCAGCCCATTCTTTCAGGGTCCGCCACCGTACTCAGAACGGGGAGCTATCCCGTGCTTCAGCGCACGTAGGGCGGGAGGCAGGCGTCGTTGAAGGGCTCGAACCAGTCCTGATTTTCATTGGGGTAAGGCCCAGTTGCATGTTCAGTTCGATGTCGCCTTCGAAACCGTCCATGGCGTTCTGGCAGCGCAACTCGCTGTCCGTGTCTTCGAGCAGGTGTTGTTCAAGCAGGCCCCGCCAGTTGTCTGCAAGATCGAGGTTTTACAGGTCCTGTATGACTTCGACCTGGTCAAAAAGGCAGCGGAGCGCCAGCTCCTGGGACGCAGGAAGGACGCGTCCAGCCGCCGACCAGCGCCCCGGTCATGTCCGCAGCTATGATGAGAAACTGTTGGGCGAACCGGACGTCGTATTTGTCGGCGTGCCGGGGTGGCAGAGCGGACAGGACGAAGGTGTTGGCGATGTCCTGGCGAACCCGGTCAAGGTTCCCTCAAACCGTCGAGATCCTCGAAAAGCTGGTCGATCAGGACGGCGGAGGCCTCCCACAGGGCGCCGGCCAGGAGCTTTGCCTAGAACAGGCTCCTGTCGCGCCGCTCCGGGGTGATTGAGCCGGCCCATTCGAGGTCATCAGCGTCCAGGCGGCTCCGCTGATCCTCCGTCAGATCGTCCAGGCGCGGTTCGAAACCTAACTGCTTCAGGGTCAGGCCCGTAAGCCCCTCCCCGACCTGCAGCACGTGCTCGACATAGTTCTCTTCCCAGTCATGCCCCCGATGCTACCGCCTTACCCTTCGGCACTCCCGGCGCACGGACTTGCCCGGCACGACACCGCTGCCGTACCGAGCCACTTCACCACATTCACCTAGTGTCCTGCGCCTGAAATTCGCTTCGTAATTATAAAATCAGGATATGGCGAATGTCGGGCGGCCGAAGGCCTTGCTGGATCTGTCGGCTGAAGAACGCGGGACGCTGGAGCGGTGGGCCCGGAGACGGAACTCATCCCAGGCGTTGGCGACACGGTCGAGGATCGTGCTGGCCAGCGCCGAGGGTCTGACGAACGTGGCTGTCGCAGCCCGGTGCGGTGTCGAGCCGCATACTGTGGCGAAGTGGCGGCGCCGGTTCCTGGAGCACCGGCTGGACGGACTGGTCGACGATCCCAGGCCCGGACGGCCGGCCTCGATCACCGCCGACCAGGTCGAGGACGTGGTCGTTGCGACGCTCGAATCCACGCCGGCGAACGCCACGCACTGGTCGAGGGCGAAGATGGCCGAACGCTCCGGGCTCTCGAAGTCCACGATCGGACGGATCTGGCGGACCTTCGAACTCAAGCCCCACCGCGCCGACGGCTTCAAGCTCTCCAACGATCCCTTGTTCGTCGAGAAGGTCTACGACGTGGTCGGTCTCTATCTGAATCCCCCGGAATCGGCGGTCGTGCTCAGTGTGGACGAGAAGTCCCAGGTCCAGGCGCTGGCCCGGTCCCAGCCTGCGTTCCCCATGATGCCCGGCATGCCGGAGAAGCGGACCCACGACTATGTCCGGCACGGGACCACCACCCTGTTCGCCGCCCTGAACACCGCGGACGGGTCAGTGATCTCCAGCCTGCACCGCAGGCACCGGGCCGCCGAGTTCAGGAAGTTCCTGGCCAAGATCGACACCCAGGTCCCCGAGGGCCTGGACGTCCATCTCATCTGCGACAACTACCAGACCCACAAGACCCCGACCGTGAAGACATGGCTTGAGAATCACCCGCGTTTCCACATGCATTTCACCCCGACCTACTCCTCCTGGCTCAACCAGGTCGAGCGGTTCTTCGGATTCGTCACCGAGGACCTGCTGCGCCGCAGTGACCACCGCAGCGTCCAGGCCCTCGAAGCGGACATCCGCAAATGGGTCAGCGAATGGAACACCAACCCCATACCCTTCACCTGGACAAAGACCGCGGAACAGATCCTCGAATCCCTCGGGCGACTTCTGAAGCGAATTTCAGGCGCAGGACACTAGTTTCACCCACTTTCCCCTAGTGTCCTGCGCCTGAAATTCGCTTCGTAATTATAAAATCAGGATATGGCGAATGTCGGGCGGCCGAAGGCCTTGCTGGATCTGCCGGCTGAAGAACGCGGGACGCTGGAGCGGTGGGCCCGGAGACGGAACTCATCCCAGGCGTTGGCGACACGGTCGAGGATCGTGCTGGCCAGCGCCGAGGGTCTGACGAACGTGGCTGTCGCAGCCCGGTGCGGTGTCGAGCCGCATACTGTGGCGAAGTGGCGGCGCCGGTTCCTGGAGCACCGGCTGGACGGACTGGTCGACGATCCCAGGCCCGGACGGCCGGCCTCGATCACCGCCGACCAGGTCGAGGACGTGGTCGTTGCGACGCTCGAATCCACGCCGGCGAACGCCACGCACTGGTCGAGGGCGAAGATGGCCGAACGCTCCGGGCTCTCGAAGTCCACGATCGGACGGATCTGGCGGACCTTCGAACTCAAGCCCCACCGCGCCGACGGCTTCAAGCTCTCCAACGATCCCTTGTTCGTCGAGAAGGTCTACGACGTGGTCGGTCTCTATCTGAATCCCCCGGAATCGGCGGTCGTGCTCAGTGTGGACGAGAAGTCCCAGGTCCAGGCGCTGGCCCGGTCCCAGCCTGCGTTCCCCATGATGCCCGGCATGCCGGAGAAGCGGACCCACGACTATGTCCGGCACGGGACCACCACCCTGTTCGCCGCCCTGAACACCGCGGACGGGTCAGTGATCTCCAGCCTGCACCGCAGGCACCGGGCCGCCGAGTTCAGGAAGTTCCTGGCCAAGATCGACACCCAGGTCCCCGAGGGCCTGGACGTCCATCTCATCTGCGACAACTACCAGACCCACAAGACCCCGACCGTGAAGACATGGCTTGAGAATCACCCGCGTTTCCACATGCATTTCACCCCGACCTACTCCTCCTGGCTCAACCAGGTCGAGCGGTTCTTCGGATTCGTCACCGAGGACCTGCTGCGCCGCAGTGACCACCGCAGCGTCCAGGCCCTCGAAGCGGACATCCGCAAATGGGTCAGCGAATGGAACACCAACCCCATACCCTTCACCTGGACAAAGACCGCGGAACAGATCCTCGAATCCCTCGGGCGACTTCTGAAGCGAATTTCAGGCGCAGGACACTAGTAGTACTTTGTTAGGTCTTCGGTGAGGGGCTTTTAATCGCTGGCCTGAGCTGTTAATTTCGTTTCGTGGGCATGGAAGAGGCAGGACTGCGGGTCGAGCTGGAGGATTACGTCGGGCAGGTGTTCGCGTCGTTGGGCCGGAAGGACCAGCGGGCGAAGGGCCGGCTGTATCTGCAGGGGTTGATGCTGGAGGGGCGGCGCAAGTCGATGCAGCCGATGGCGGAGCGCCTGGATGTGGACCACCAGCAGCTGCAGCAGTTCGTTACGTCCTCGCCGTGGGAGGTGGAGCCGGTCCGCCGCCGCCTGGCAGCCCTGGCCGATGAGGCTATCGTGCCGGAGGCGTGGGTGATTGACGATACCGGGTTCAAGAAGGACGGGGCCGCCTCGGCGTGCGTGGCGCGCCAGTACTCGGGCACGCTGGGCAAGATCGGCAACTGCCAGGTTGCCTCCACCGTGCACATGGTCACCGACCATGCCTCGGCCCCGGTGAACTGGCGCCTGTTCGTGCCCGAGGCCTGGGATGACGCCTGTGCGGACACCAACGAGCACGCCGAAGCCGTCGCCGCCCGCCGGATCAAGGCGAAGATCCCCGAATACGTACGGCACCGGCCCAAGTGGGAACTCGCGCTGGAGATGATCGATGAACTCGCCCATTGGGGGCGCAGGTGCCCGGTCGCGGTTGCCGACGCCGGGTACGGGGACAACGCGCTGTTCCGGCTTGAGCTGACCCGGCGGTCCATTCCGTGGGTGATGGCGGTCAAGGCATCCACCAGCGCCTACCCGGCCAATGCCGTTCCCGAACTCGCCGAACGCTCCGGCCCCAGGGGCAGGCCCAGTGTGCCCCGCTACCGACAGGACCCGGCCAGCCTGGCCGAACTCGCGGTGGCCGCCGGAAGGGGACAACTACGCAGGATCACCTGGCGGCACGGCACCAAGAACACCGGCACCAACAGGACCGCGGCCATGAAATCCCGCTTCCTGGCCCTGCGCGTCAGACCTGCCAGCCGGCACATCGCCCCCGGCGAAGACGGATCGTTGCCCGAGGCCTGGCTGATCGCCGAATGGCCACCCGGCGCCAAGGAGCCCACCGACTACTGGCTCTCCGACCTGCCCGCCGACACACCAACCAGGACCTTGGTCAGGCTGGCGAAAATCCGGTGGCGCATTGAACACGACTACCGCGAACTGAAAACCGGCCTCGGCCTTTCCCACTTCGAAGGACGATCCTTCCCGGGCTTCCACCACCACGTCACCCTCGTGTCCGCAGCACACCTGTTCATCACCAAAAAACGCCTTGCCACCCCAAAAGCAGCAGGGGCAGCCTGAGCCTGTACGGGGTCCTCAAGGAACTCCAACGGATCCTCATCCGACAGCTCAGACGCTGCCCCTACTGCCAACACGCCCCACCAACCTAACAAAGTACTACTAGGAGGTCTGTGCAGAACCCCTTCAAGCCGACGGCCGGAGCAACACCCCCTGCGTTGGTCGGGCGGGCCGGCCTTTTGTACGAGTTCGAGTACGGCCTGCAGCAAGGTTCCGGGGCGCCCGGCCTCCTGACCATCATCACGGGGTCCAAAGGCATCGGCAAGACAGTCATGCTGAGCGCGGCCGAAGGGATCGCCCGGGCTCACGGCTGGGCCGTCATCTCCCGGACAGCCACACCCGGGTTCCTGGCCGGGGTCGGCGACGACATGCTCGCGCTCGTCGAGGAGCTCGGGGACGGGCTTCCTGCCCGAAAAATACAGCCTTTTCCGCTGCAGGGTTCGGACTGACAACTCAGCTCCTCCCGGAACGGGCGGCCGACTGGCGTCGGACCGGGAACGAGCTGCTGCGCCTGCTGGACGCACAAGGCACAGGACTGGTCATCACCATTGACGAGATTCATGCCGTCGACAGGACGGAGATCTCCCAGCTGGCCGCCGACGTCGAGCACTCCATCCGCGAGGGGCTGCCCATCGGCCTGATCTTCGCCGGCCTGCCATCAGCCGTGTCCGACCTCCTCAACGAAGGCGTCGCCACCTTCCTGCGGCGCGCCGACAGGATCAATCTCCACGAAGCAGCCATCGCCGAAGTCACCGCATCCTACAGCGAGCTCTTCAGCCAGGGAGGCATCAGCATCTCCCCCGACCTCATCAACGAATCAGCCGAGGCCACCGAGGGGTATCCCTTCCTGATCGAACTGGTCGGCTACTGCCTCTGGCTCGAAGCCGACAAGGCAGGATGGAAACTGGATCAGAGCAGCGTTCAGCGTGCCATTACCGCCGCCCAAAGACGGAACACATTGGTGGTCGTCGAGTCGGCGCTGTCGGACATCTCTGACAAAGACCGCGAGTTCCTGGACGCCATGGCCGCTCAGGACGGCCCCTCCGCGGCCAGCCAGATTGGCACCATCCTCAAGGCCAAGCCCAACGTCGTCTCCAAGTACCGGAAAAGGCTCATCGCTGCGGGCCTGATCGAGACCGCGGGCTATGGCAAAGTCGACTTCGCAATCCCCGGACTCCGCCAATACCTCCGCGAGTAGATCTCCATTATCGACGTTCGGTCAGGCCGCCATGAATCGAAGACCGATCACGCGGGGATTATTCTTGCTTGGATGCAGAGTCTTTCCGCCGTCCGTCTACCGCCGTGTACTCAATGGTCTTACCTACGTGATGGGCGGTACTTTTCACGCGACCAGGAAGTCTTTCATGCGAACCTCAGAGGCGGGGTTGCTCCGATAGCGGATCGCCAGATACCAGCCATAGTCGCAATCATCAGATTGAAGGTAGCTGGGTAACTGAGTTTGGAGCCCATGCCAGAACTTTCCGTTGTGAGCTTTCTTGATCTCGATCAGCAAGCGTAACTTCGATCCGCAAGAAATTTTGAAATCCACGGGACCTCGTCCAAATTCGACTTACCTGTCCAACTCAACGTTGAAGAGCCGTAGATAATGCTGAGCAATACCTAGATGAGTAATTCGAAGGGATGTTAGTGGTCGTAGGCGGTGAGTGAGCGGCGGATAGTTGCGCCGGTGCTGTCGTTGTGCCAGATCGCTGTTGTCATTGCCAGTAGTCGTTGAACGATTCTGGGCATGACTCCGGCCGGAGTGCGTCCGCAGTGTTGTTCAAGGTCCAGCTGGCCTTTGAGCGTGTCGTTGACCGGGTCCCAGGAGAATCCGACCGGTGGAACGCTTCCGAGGGTGTATCCGCTCTGCCAAGCGGCGAGGATCCCCGCGTCATTGAAAGTCCCGTATGCGAACCTGCCGACCGGGGCCAAGAATACCTGCCCTGCCGGGCCAACAGGGGTTGACACAGTCACTGTGTGTAGGACACAGACGACAGGGTTTACCAGCACCAACGCCGGTCGGGGCAGCGGTGACATGTTGAAGGTGTTCGACATTTGGAAGCCGGGACGTTATGTTCGGTGACGAGCGTCGCCATCAGTCGTTGTCTCGGTCTTTCTCCTTCTCGTCTTTGTTTTTTTTCCTCCTCCTCCTCCTGCTGTTTCTCGGCCTCCTTTTTCGCGTCTTCTTCCTGCTGTTTTCCGTCGTTTCCTGCTGGAGGTTCAGTAGCAGGGGCCGGTGGGACAGGTTGGGGCTCCGCCGGGGTCATGGCGGCTTCCACGTCGGCCCTGACTTTGCTGATTGCAGCCTCAATCCGGGTCTTCCGCTCCTGTGACATCAGGCCCTGTTCTGCAGCTGTTGTCACATCCTGGCCTAATTGCTGAAGCTCAGTCACCGCGGCGGGGAAGTTCTGTTGCGCGGTGAGTTGTTTCGCTGCAGCCACGCGGGTCTGGAATTTCCCGGCCGTTCCTTTATCCAGCTCGGGCGCGGCGGAGCATGCAGTGAACAACAAAAATCCAAGACAGGCAGCTAGAACCCAGCCAAGAGCCCTTCGGAAGGAAGGTTTCCTGCGCGGCCCGGCGCCGGGTGGCAGTTCGGGATTCGTCCCCTTCACGTCGGCAAGTTCTCTTCGGTTCATGGCGTGACGCTTTCTTCCAGTTCCTTGAAATGTTCGCCCATCTGCCCAGAAATAACCGGCTGCGGAGTTTCCACCGGTGCGGGGGGCGGCCGCTGGATAGAAGTCAGCAGTACTCCGGCGATGATCACAACGAGAGCGGCACCGGCAACGAGGGCCCGAAGCCGGCGGCCTCCGATGTTGCCCAACTTCTTCCTGAGACGCCGCCGGTCCGGTTTCCCCTGCGCGGAGACCGGTTCACGCGCCGGCACCTGAGGGGCTGGTTGCAATGAGGTGGCGTTGGTTATTTCGCTGCGCGGCAGGGCAGGCAGCCTGGCACCCTGCGCCCCGGCACGCTCACCGGGTTCAGGACTCTTTGGTCCGCCCGCGTTCAGGACGAGGGTTCCCAGTGGAAGCGCTTGGGTGACAGTTCTTGCCTCAGTGCTGTATTCGGCCGTCGCGTTCCAGTCTCCGACGTGAAGTGTCGTTGCGATGCTTCCGGCGTCCGGTCTGTCGTGCGGATCCCGGGCGGTCATCGCGGTAAGTAACGATTTCCATCGCGGACCCAGGGCATCAGGGATGTCAGGGAGACGGGAGAGCCGGGCCACTGCAGCTTCCAGCGGTGGTCCGGGAAATGCCACTCTCCGAGTGAGGGCTTCCAGCAACACCAGGCCCAGCGAATAGATGTCTGCAGGCGGGCCCACTGGTTCTCCGCTGGCCTGTTCCGGGCTCAGGTAGGCGGCCGTACCAGGAACCATGTCGGTCGCGGTGAGCCGGGCTCCGTCTAGCATCCGTGCGATGCCAAAGTCTGCGAGTTTAGGGCGCAATGGGGCATCGGCCGCGTATCGGGTCAGCAAGATATTGGCCGGCTTTACGTCCCGGTGCACCACACCGCGATGGTGGATGTACTGCAATGCCTCACCCAGTTCAGCGCCCAGCCGAGCCACTTCAGCCCCCGGCAGCGGCCCCTGCGCAAGACGGCGGCGAAGGTCAACTCCATTGACGAGTTCCGTCACCAGGAAGGGCACTTCCCTTTGGTTGCGGAGCAGCGTCCCGGTATCGAAGAGCGTGACCAGGCCATGGTGGTTCAACCGGGCGAGTATCCGGGCTTCTATCTGCTGCCTGCCCAATTCCTCCGGGTCAGCGACATCGGCCCGGAATATCTTCAGGGCCACCTCCCGGTCCAGAACCAGATCAGTTCCCCGGTAGACGCTCCCCATGCCGCCGTGGCCAAGCACTTCGCCGACCCTGTAACGCTCGCGCAGGACCGTGCCGGATAAGTCAGTCTCCGTTTGTTCCATCATGCGGCCTTGCCTTCCGTTTCAGCACTACTTTAACCCCGTCAGGGCCGTGCCGCGTCTCCCCGCAGCCAAGGAGCCGCACGGCGGGTTACCAGCAGCGACGCTTGGACGAACGCCCGCAAACAGGCACTGGTCGCGTACAGGTAATCCCTCCGGCCACGGCAGGCGCACAACGGTACAGACCAACATGCGGCCGCTCAACGAGCAGCTTCGTTCCATCCGGGATGGTAGCCTCCTGTGCAGCTTTTGCTTCTTTGTAATCCATGGTCAGGGCCGGCGCGTGCGGCAGAAGATGGCGGTTAGGCGGGCATCTTTGAGTCAACGCGAGGGTTTCCAATGCGGACCCACCGTGCCATCATGGGTTCGTGGCCGACGACACCAAGTACGGTCAATTCGGCTCGGTGATACATCGACGGTCAGGGCGATTCCCATGTCTCAGAAAGCCATTCGCGGCACCTTCCTCGATTTCGTCGATGACCCGTGGAAGTTCGTCGGCCACGAACACGATGCGGCCCGATTCCTCGCCGACGGCCTTCTCGTCGTCGTCGACGGGATCATCGTCGATTTCGGCCCGGCTGCCGACCTCCTGCCGAAATATGACCACCTCGAGGTCATCGAGATCTGGAACAGGCTGATCCTGCCTGGATTCATTGACGGCCACATCCACGTGCCGCAGACACGCATACTTGGCGCCTACGGCGAGCAGCTGCTGCCGTGGCTGCAGAAGTCGGTATTCCCCGAGGAACGCAGGTACGGTGAGCGCGAGTATGCGAAGCAGGGCGTCGCGCGTTTCTTCGACAATCTACTCGCCTCCGGAACCACCACCTGCCAGGCCTTCACGAACAGCACGTCCGTCTGCACGGAAGAGGTGTTTGAGGAGGCGTCGCGCCGCAACATGCGGATCATCACCGGCATCACCGGCATCGACCAAAACGCCCCCGAATGGTTCACGATCTCAGCCAATGACTTCTACGCCGAGGGCACGAGGCTCATCAAGAAATACCACGGCATGGGGCGGAACCTCTACGCGATCACGCCGCGTTTTGCCTTCGGCGCCTCCGACGAGCTGTTGAAGGCGTGCCACCGGCTCAAGCAGGAGAATCCCGACCTCTGGGTGCATACACATGTCTCGGAGAACCCGGCCGAGGTCCGCGGAGTCACGGCATTGCATAAGGACTGCCAGGACTACCTTGGGGTGTACGAGAAGTTCGAGCTGGTCGGCCCCAAGTTCACGGGAGGGCACGGCGTCTGGTTGACAAACGATGAGTTCCGGCGGATCTCGGATGCTGGTGCCGCTGTCACGTTCTGCCCGGGTTCCAATCTTTACCTGGGCAGTGGGCTGTTCCGCCTCGGACGGGCGACCGACCCCGAGCATCGGGTCCTGCTGACCTTCGGCACGGATATGGGCGGTGGAAACCGTTTCAGCCTGCTCAATACGTTGGAAGATGCCTACAAGGTGGGCATGTTGAACAACACGATCCTTGATGGCAGCATCGATCCCATGCAGCAAGACCTCGCCGAATCGGAGCGCAACAAGCTCTCCCCGTACCGCGCGTTCTATTCTGTGACGAAGGGCGGCGCCGAGGCGCTGTACATCGACAATCTGGTGGGGAATTTCGACGTCGGCAAGGAGGCGGACTTCGTGGCCCTTGATTGGAACGGCGGCCCACCGGCAACCGAGTGGCACATGAGCCTTTTCGTCCAGGACGGTGGCCCGCAGGATATCGACACCGCCGCGGAACTGCTGTTCGGCATCATGATGGTTGGCGACGAACGTGCCGTGGATGAAACATGGATCATGGGCGAGCGGGCCTACAAGAAGGCCTGAACGTCATGGCCGAGCAGAAGGTGCGCGACGGTGCAGTGGAACCAGCTGAGCCTGTCGCCCTCGTGGTGCACCGCCGACTGGCGGAATCCAACTATCCCACCTACGAGGCCTGGCACGTAAAGGTGTGCGAGCGGTTGGCTTCCTGGCCCGGGTTTCTCGGCCAGGAAATCATTGAGCCGCGGCCGCCCGTGCAGAGCGACTGGGTCATCGTGCAACACTTCCGGAATGCAGCTTCGGCGCGCGCCTGGTTACACAGCAAAGACCGCCAAGCTCTTGAAGCCGAGATGGTGGGCCATTTCAAAGGGGACGCTGACGTCCATCTCATCACCGAGACCACGAGATACCCATCCCAGGCCGCATCGGTGCTGATCTCCAGCCGGGTCGATCCGGACCAGGAAGAGGAGTTCCTGGCGTGGCAGCGGATCATCTCGTCCGCAGAGTCGACGTTTGATGGGTTCATCGGCCATCAGGTCCAGCGGCCGGTGCCGGGTGTACGGGACCACTGGGTGGTGGTCCTGAGCTTTGATTCAAACGAACATCTCAATGCCTGGCTCGAATCGGGCGAACGCGCCGCGCTGTTGAAGGCGGGGGCACCCTTCAACAGGGAGCTGGCATTGGCCAAGACCAGCTATGGTTTCGGTTTCTGGTCCGGTGGTTCGCCGACTCCGGACCCCATCTTCAAGAGCAATCTCGTGGTGCTGCTGATGTTGTACCCCCTTGTGTTCCTGTGGGGGTACTTCGTCAGCGAGCCGCTTATCGACAGCCATGGCGTACCGTTCTGGCTGTCGCTGTTCATTGGAAACTTAGTGAGCACGCAGTTGCTGGGCTGGTTCCTCGTGCCATGGGCATTCCAGCGTTTTGGCTGGTGGCTCAAGCGCGGCCAGCCGCTTCGCGTCCACTTGTATGGCTACGCCATTATCCTCGCGCTCTACATTGTATCGATGGCGCTCTACGCATGGCTCCTCGGGATCAGGGCGGACGCATAATTCCTGCCCTGCTGTCTAGGGTCCCGTGGCTGCCGGCACACCTGGGGAAGTGTCCCAGTTCCTTGGAATTGGAACGCCCATGGGGGACGCTCCCCCACGAATCTGAATCGTTTAGATGCCGCGTAATCTGACTGTCCCGTATGTTGTTCAAAAACCACCGCCATAATCACCTGTCACATGGATAACTTTCGGTACGGTTTAGGTGTGACTTTTCGTTGGGCATGGCGGTTATTTCACAGTTGGGAGTGGGCGGTTCTGCCGGTTGTGGCCTGATCTCCGTAGTCCTTGTGGTCACGGGTCTGTAGACGTTGGGGTCAGCGGTCGGGGTGTGGCAACAGCAGGGGATTGAATGCGGTGGGAAGGAACGCCGGCATCCGTTATGCGCGGAGCCGGCTTGGTCGTTCCGCTCTGGTTCTTTTCAAGAGGCCCGGGTTCGGACGGTTAGGCCGTGCTGGTCAGTTGCCGTGCTCTGTTGAGGGCCTGCTGGCATGCCTGTGCGAGATGCTCGCGTTGGCCGGTGCTGCGATAGAGGTCCCGGGCCCATTCGAACTCCGAGGCAGCTTCCCTGTACCGGGCTTCATTGAACAGCCGCTTGCCGATTTGACGGCGGACCAGGCGCAGGGCCTCTTCGTGCAGCCGGGTGGCCTCGTGCCAGGAGTACTGCCGCTGGTAGGCCTTGGGCGAGCACGAGCAGTGTCCGGAACCGGTCCGATGCTCCTGGCAGCAGGTCCAACAGGCTCAGAATCCAGATCCGTTCCAGCGCAGGGCATTGTGTAAGGCAGTCCTCCGTGGCGGCGCGGTCCAGGACGATGTCCCGCAAGGTAAACGGGTCCGTCCGCCAGATGTCCCCTGGTGGCTTCACTTGACCGGACGTCACAGGCCTTCCCCTTTCCCCGGGCTGACGGAATTGCCGGGATGTCAATGGCCAATAGTTTCTGCCCACGGGCGGCCAGCAGAAATGCCCGCTGGGCGAATTCAAGGGGTCAATGCAACACCCGAGGTCAGCTGGCTATCAGTAAATCACGAAGACGCTCTGCCGGGCTGTCCCAGTCCAGTGTTTTGCGTGGTCGTGCGTTGAGTTCCTGGGCGACGTGCTCCAGGTCCTCGGGCCCGTAGGCGTTCAGGTCGGCACCTTGGGGAAGTATTGGCGTAGCAGACCTCACAGTGTTCTCGTTGGATCCGCGTTGCCAAGGGCTGGCGGGGTCGCAGAAGTAGACGTCCATGTCGGTGGCGATGCTGAAAGCCTTGTGTTTGGCCATTTCGGCGCCCTGGTCCCAGGTCAGGGGATCCGCGCAGGTGCGCCGGCAGGGTCCCCATGGTCTTGATCAGCCCGTCGCGGACCGATTCGGCGGTATGGTACACCGGGAGGTGCACCAACATCACGTAACGGGTGGTGCGCTCGACCAGGGTGGCGATCGCCGACTGGTTGTAGGCTCCGGTTATTAAATCCCCCTCCTTACGGTGTTGTTGTGGGTGATTTCGGGGCTGTCGTAGTGTTTCGATCACCCTCGGGTGGCGGGTATGGCACAGATCTCCCTGCCGCTTGGACGGCCCACTGGGAATGGCCGCCCGCTGCCCGCCGATAACTCGACCGCTGATTGAGAATTACGACATTGATCGTTGGGTAAGGACGTGCCGGCGCAGTTATCGACAGGGCCACGAAAAATCGGAGCTGATCGAAGGGACAAGGCATGCCGGCGGTGTGGGCAGGAATCGACTCAGGCAAGAGAACACATCATTGCGTACTTATCGACCAATCCGGGACGGTAATGCTTTCGAAACGGGTTGAAAACGACGAAGGCGTACTCCTCGAGCTCATAGCCGAGGTCGCGGAGATCGCCGCCGGTGGCGAGGTCTGCTGGGCCACGGATCTGAACGCCGGCGGCGCGGCGCTGATGATCGAGCTGTTGGCCGCGCACGCCCAGCGGCTGCTCTATATCCCCGGACGGGTCGTGCATCACGCCGCAGCAACCTATCGCGGGGATGGCAAAACTGACGCCAAAGACGCCCGGATCATCGCCGACCAGGCACGCATGCGCACCGACCTCCAACCGGTTCGCACTGCGGACCAGATCAGCGTTGACCTGCAGCTGCTTACTGCCCGCCGCACGGATCTGATGTGTGATCGGGTCCGGGCGATCAACCGGCTCCGGGCCACTTTGCTGGAGTACTTCCCCGCACTTGAGCGGGCATTCGACTACTCCAAGAAGGCGCCCCTGATCCTCCTGGGCGGCTATCAAACGCCGGAAGGCATTCGGCGGATAGGACTGACCCGGCTCACAAGCTGGCTCAAGAAACGCAGATGCCGTAACAGCGCTGCCATGGCAGAGAAAGCCCTTGAGGCCGCGAACTCCCAGCACACCGTCCTGCCGGCCCAATCCACGGGCTCAGCCCTGGTCGCCCGGCTGGCCGACCAAATAGGCACAATCGACGCAGAGATCGCCGGCGTCGATGCCCAGATCACGGACATCTTCCGGAAGCACGAGAGCGCCGACGTTCTGCTGAGTATGCCAGGGTTCGGCCCCGTTCTCGCGGCAACTTTTCTCGCGAACATCGGCGGCAATCTGGAGGGTTTTGACTCGGTCGACCGGCTCGCCAGCGTCGCCGGGTTGGCACCGGTCCCACGAGATTCAGGACGAATCAGCGGGAATCTGCACCGGCCGCGTCGCTTCAATCGCAGGCTTCTCCGAACCTGTTACCTCGCCGCCCTCTCCAGCCTGAAGAACAGCCCGGCCTCACGAATCTACTACGACCGGAAACGCCGCGAAGGAAAGTCCCACAAGCAGGCGCTCATCGCCCTCGCCCGACGCCGAATCAACGTCCTCTGGGCCATGCTCCGCGACCACAGCACCTACCGGGAACCACTGCCAAGCATCACCGCTCAGGCGGCTTGACAGAAACATTGAGATTCCCAGTGGCCCGGGACGGCGCGGTCCTGGACCTCGGCGGGGCGTTCGGAAATGTTGATCATCGGGTCCCGGAAACGGGAGGTGCGTTCTTCGGGATTCCTGTGCTGCTTGCGGCGGGTCCTGCCGGAGCGCAACGCCTCTTTGACCTCACGTTTGAGTCCGCCGCGGGCCTGAAAATAGAGGGCCTGGTAGATCGTTTCGTGACTCACGCGCATCTGCCCGTCATCGGGGAATTCCTTGATCAGGAGCTTCGAAATCTGTTGCGGGGACCAGCGGGTGAGGAGCTTGGTTTTCACGTAGTCGTGCAGTTCCCCCGGTTCTGCCAGCTTACTGTCCTTCGGCCGTGCCCGGGCCGCCGTGGCGGCCCGGTGAGCACCGTAAGGCCGGTAACCCAGCATCGGGTGACTGTTGCGCTTGATCTCCCGGCTGATGGTGCCCACAGACCGACCCAATGCCCTGCCGATCGCCTGCATTGAGGTTCCGTGGGAGCGCAGGTCCGCAATTCTCTCCCGCTCCTGCAATGACAGGTATCGGGCGCTGACGGACTGCTCCAGAGCTTCCAACGCCACCGCGGCGGGTGCAGGCTCCGTTGCTAAGGCTGGCAGCTCCGGCGCCGCTGCAGGAGACGAAGGTTCCGCGAATGTAGTTGTCACTTCCTGTTTATACGGCAGATCCCCGGCATGACCTTCGGTCGCGGCCGTGTCCTTCGCAGCCTGCTGCCGGTCCCATTGGTAAGAGCTCTGTTTGCTGGCACCAACGGCGAGGGCGGCGTCCCTCCGGCCGGCACCTTCTTGGCGCAAGCGCAGGTAGTGAATCTGTTTCGCCGACGAGCGTCGCAGACAGGTGGAGACGATGCCGGCATCGATCGCCCAGTTCGAGCACGTGGAGCGGTTCAGACCCAGCTGCTTCGCTGCCGCGCTGACGCTGCCGATTTCGCGCAGCACGCTGAGGAACTCCTCAATCAGCGCCGACGGGTAGCGTTGCGGCGGCCCGGTCTTCACTAACCTGGTGTTCCGTGGCTTCCTAGCCCGGGGATTTCATGGCGGGTGGCTGAGGGTGTGTGTTTAAGCAGGGAAGGGTGCTCTGAGCTGGGAAAATAGTGGTTGTCGAGACCGTTATTTGCCGAGTGAAGGAGCACCCTTTCGATGCAAAAGTCTACCTGTGTTTTTCCGTCGGTTCCGGTCACTTTCACCGGCCAGTCGCTGGTCTCCCACCGCGGGGTGAAGGTCCTGACCGGTTTCATGGATGCCCTGGGTTTCGGGGCACTGTGCGAGGACCGGTTGGGCCAGTTCGTTCCCGCAGGCGCGACGCACCGGCCCGGCCGGCTGGTCGGTTCTCTGGCGGCGATGCTGGCCGCCGGAGGTGAACACGTGTCCGATCTGGACATCCTGCGGGTCTCACCGGGGGTCTTCGGCCAGCTGCCCTCGAACGCGACGGTGTCCCGGTTTTTCGAACGGACCGTGACGAACCCCGAGCTGTTCGACTATGGCATCGAAACCCTCACCCGGCAACTGCGCTCCACGGCCCGGGAAGCGGCCGGGAACCGGAACCCGGCGTTGTCGGCGACAGCGGCGGATCCGCTCATCCTGGACCTGGACGCCACCCTCGTGGCCTCACACTCGGAGAAGGAAAACGTCGCCGGCACCTACAAGGGCGGCTACGGCTTCGCCCCCTTCATCGCGTCCTGTGACTACGGTGCCGGTAACGGCACCGGGGAAATCCTCGCCTGCCTGCTGCGGCCCGGCAACGCCGGCGCGAACAGCGCCGATGACCACATCCGCGTCTTCGAGACCGCCGTGTCCGGCCTGCCCGAAGGATTCTTCGACGAGACCGGGGCGCTGGCCGGAGAGAACGTCCTGGTCCGCACCGACAGCGCCGGAGCCTCAAGGAAGTTCCTCTGGTACCTGCACAGCCGGAACGCCCAGTTCTCCGTCTCCTACCCCGTCCCCGCGGCCAAAGCCCACATGGTCGATTGGATCAACGACAAGAAGAACTGGCAGCCGGCCCTGGACCAGGCCGGCAACGACCGGACCGATGCCTGGGTCATCAACGCCACCGACATCATCCCGCTCACCGACTACCCGCCGGGAACGAACCTGTTCCGGCGCGCAACCGACGCTGCTGGACATCGACGGGCACCGGATCACCGCGTTCCTGACCAACTCACCGCGCTGGCACGGCCCGTTCCTTGACGCCAGACACCGCGCCCGGGCCCGGGCCCGGTGCGAAAACCGGATCAAGACCCTGAAAAACACCGGTCTGGGCAAGCTGCCGTTCTTCGACTTCGCCGCGAACCAGGCCTGGGCGTGGATCGCAGCCCTGGCCTCCAACCTCGTCTCCTGGCTCCAGCTCACCGCGCTCCCCGCCGGCGACCACGCCAAGGGATGGGACATCAAACGCTGGCGCTACCGGCTCTTCGCCACTGCAGGCAAGATCATCACCCGCGCCAGAAAGAGCTATCTCCTCCTGCCCGGAACGGCACCCGAACACCAACTGATCCACAGATTACTCGAAGCCACCGCAAGCATCGCGGCGAGCCTCAAGAACCCCACCGCCATCATGCAGACCTGACGCCCGGAACCAGCCCCATCACTGCGAGCAGACAGACAGCCATCACGGGTACGTGGAAACCCGCGCCAACCCCGGCGCATGGGACGGTCGAGGGTGCCCGGAATCCGCCCAGACAACACGCCAGCCGCTCAGCCGCCATCAACACCCCCGACCGACGACCGATGCAAAATCCGGGCTAGCTGCTGAATTGATCCTGCCAGCGCAGTTATGCGCGGTGCCGATATTCAGCCCCAGTTCCCTGGCTGCCGCCACGATTCTCCCGGTTCGATCAAGGGCGGCATGGAACTGTTCCTTCTCGGCCTGGGTGTACTGGCGCTTGCGCCTGATCCCGGCAGCGTTCGCCCACTTCTGGCAGGTACTCCTGTTGATGCCGAGTTCCTTGGCCGCCGCGGCGACAGTTCCCAGACGCGCCACCGCTGCCAGGAAATCTTGTCGTTGGGCACCGGTATGGGACTGCTGCAGACGCTTCACGGTGCCCCCAGCCAAAGGCACGGATTTCTCCGCTGAAGCAGATTTTTTCTTTAAGGAAGAACCAATCCTTGATGGTGATTCCATGGGTGTTGCAACTCCCGATTATTCGGGGGTGTTGCAACGATCGCTAGAACCCGCCTCAGTGGGCAGTTCCGTGGCCGCCTATGGGCAGTTTTTCATGGCCGCTAACACCGGGACGAGGCGATGCCAGCGGTCCCTTTCCAGTATTGCGCCGTAAACCGTTCCGGCCCACAGATATAGGTCTGCAGCGGAGCCGGCGTCTTTGGCGCCGGGGAAGAGCGAGACTGCGTGCTAGGTCCGCGAATCGCAGGGCTGATGTCAGTAGTCACCGTCGAATGCGGACCAGGAACGATGCGGGGCGGAGAAGGAGCCGGGGGTCAGACCGGGTCGTCGGGGGCGGGCCGGGTGCGCCGGCTCCGGCGCATCAGAACCCAGGCCAGCGCAGCGGCAAGCAAGACCAGGGCGGCGAGGATTTGCCACCACGGGGCTGCCGGTTCCTGCGCCGGTTTCGCCACCGACTCGGTGGGGGGCCCGTCGTCCGGGAAAGTAATTCGGGTCTGGGCTTGTCGTTCCAGGAGTCCGCTCTTCAGGGTGACCCGGGCGTTCCATGGGCCGTTCGGTATTTCGCGGGGCACCGAAAAGTCCGCGGTGCGGACCTCGCCGGGGGCAAGTGTCGTTTGCTGTTGCAGACCGAACGGACCGGCGGAAAGTCCGCCCGGGCCTGCTGTCAGGCTGAGTTCGCCGGTGAGGTCAAGAGCTCGTCCCCCTGAGTTGGTGACTACGGCCTTTAGTTGGGGGTTGCCCTCAGTGTCCCGGGCAACGGTGACTGACGTGATGGTGAAATCGGCGGCTTTGCCGCCGCCGGGACCCACAGACAGATAGATGCGGACACCGACCCTGTTGACGGCGATGACTCCGCCGGCACCTGCAGTACCGCGGATCTCGGCCCAGAAAACGCCGTAGTGTTCGCCCTCGGGCGCATCCGCCGGCACGTTGATGGTGGCTGGCACATCGGCTGACTCGCCCGGCGCCAGGCGCAGCTGCTGACGTTCGACCGCGGCCCAGAGGGTGAGGTCGCTTGCGACGTCAACACCCTCACCGGTAAATGACCCATCCCTGATTTGCGCAGCCCCTGGATAAATCCGAACCGTCTGCGGCGCCCCGGTGTTGTTCTCCACGCGGAGACGTCTGCTGATTTCCGTGCCGGGTGCGACCCTGTCCACGATGTAGGAACGTGCCCGCAGATCATCCTTCAGGTCCGCGGGAATATCCAGCAGCCGGAGGCCAAAACCCGACGGCTCGGGGGCGGGAGTGGTAATTGCCGTGGCCGGACGGGATCCGGAAGGGGCCGATGCCGAGGCCGGAGCCGCCGGGACGACTGCCAACAACAGAACGCAGATCAACCTGGTCAGGAAATCCATGCTGAAGACCTCAACAACGTCGGAGCGTGGAGCAGGGCGGGGACCAAGGCCCCGCTGCCGGAATCACCATCTGGAACGGATGCTACACCGGCGTTTCTAAAGGACCGAGTGGGTCAGTGTCGCGGTATACGTGTCAGCGAGGGCATTGCCGGGAACCGCCAGACTCAACCCCGCGCCCCACGTGGCACCGTTGTTTCCCACGACAACCGTGGCCGTCTGGACCGTCTGCGGGGTAGCGGACAAAGCAACCGGCGCCGGCGCCGGCGTGACAACAGCTACACCGGTTGGTGTTGCCGCGGCCGGGGTGTAGCTCGCTGCAGAAGCAGCAATGTTGTTATTTGCGATACCACCGATGAAAGCAGTCGAGGCAACCTGGGCAACCCACCCTGCCGTCCCTGCCCGGGTATCCGTGACCTGGATACCCGCCAGGTTAGCAGTAGCTGTCCCACCGGGCGCGGCAGAGCCAAGGTTTGCGTTTGCCGGAGCGGAAATAGCCAGAGACCCCGCGGTCACACTGACAGTGGTCGTGGTGTCTGCGGCGGTGGCCGGTAAGGCGGCGGAACATATAAGGGCAGCTGAAACTGCAACCACGGATGACACACGAGCAGCTGTAAACATGACCGGATCCCCCTCTTTTCTTATGCAAAGCCCGGTAAACCTCAACCGGCATCAACCACCCAACCAAGCTAGCAGATGTACTGAATTCAACAACTGAATTCAACCAATGTCCACTACTAATGCACGCTAAAACAAAGGACTGCCCCGTGGTCCTGTTTTCAGTCGGCGTTCCCGGCCCTGTTTTGGGTTTTCGTTAACAGGTCGGGATGCCGAGCCATCGTAGTTGTTTCAGTCCATCCAAGTAGCCCGGCAGATTCAGACCAGTACTTATCGAGTGTTGCCTTGGGAACCCGGGAGGGAATTGAGGTAACTATTACTCGTGTTGCGGATGCTGGTGGGTTTTACCGTTGGCTTGGGTGCGACTCAGAAGGAGAAATTGTCCGCAGGCGAAACTGGACGCGCACCGCAAGTGAGTCAGCGATGATCGCACTGCGAAGGAGTGATCCTTATGGGGAACAAAATTTCCGGTATTCCAGCTGCCAGAACACGACCTCGGCGGCTGTCTTCGCTCGTCCGCTACATCATTGTCCGTGCACGCATGGTGACTGTTCCCTACGGTATCGGTGAAGTTGTCGTCGGCGACGATCACTTCAACGGCCGCAGGGAAGGCCATGTAGTCGTCAAGAACGGTACTTTCGTGGGATTGCAGACAGCGGATCGCATCTTCTTCTACGACTATCGGCAGCTGCGCCGGCCGGACTAGCACCCAGTCCGCACCCGGCCCAGCCCAGCCACCAAAGCCACCGCCCAACTGAGCCGCAGGAGTCTGATTGAAATGTCCGTTGCCAACCTGCCCCATTCGCTGCAGGCGCGGGTAGTCATCCCACCGGGAGTGCGCTGAGTTCCGCCACGGACATGCTCCCATCAGCGTAGCGCTGAACGGGACGGCGGTATGGGCATCCAAAAGAATCTCCGGGCGGGCGCGCCATCCCGGCACGAACACGATGTCGTCAAAGCCTCGCGCTGCGGAAAGGGCCGATCCGGTGCCATCAACGGGCTGCGCACCAGGAAATTGCACGCGCTGCGCAGGTCAACACCGTTTGCCATAACGATTACTCCGAACTGTGCTTCGGCTCCACAGCCGCTCCGGGAACACGCCGTGACTCCGGAGTTGAACCAGAGAACTCCGAAAGCGCTGCAGGCCGGTGAATGAGGTGTCCGGACTTACCGTCCTGCAAGGGTCAGTGGCCAGGCAGCCGGCTTGAATGGCGCCGGAGTACTCGTTGGCATCAATGAACAAATCGAACCAATCACGGAGAGTAAAGCAATGAGGAAACTAAAAGCTACAAACCAGCCGGCCCGTCCAAAGGAATTGGCTGCACCTGTGAATCCAGGGCAAAATGGCAGCGAATTCGCAGCGCTTAGTGGCCGATGATGACGGCTTCTCTCGCGGCGTCGACGACCCAGGCGTGAGGGTGTCAAGGTTGTTTAGCGCATAGATGCGTTCGATCTGGGTCAGGAGGCTGTCGACCAGGCGGAAGCTTCCGCCAGTGATTCGGACGATGGTCGCGCCGGCGGTGGCGTGGGCGAGACCGCCCTCGGTTTCGTCGGGCCCGGCAGGGATGCGTCGGGAGAGTCAGTGGTGAGTTCGTCGGGGCTGAGGGGCCGGTATTCGTGGGCGAAACCGATGCGGCCGTAGGCCACCGCTGTCCCCTAACAGACCGAACATAACAGCAAGCCCGCCGAACAGCCCGGAGCTTGGTAAATCCCGCGGAAACCCTCACCGTGGGAGAGATATTGGTGCGCGAACGTTGCGTAACGAGACAAAGTACCTACGTCGTGGCCTGCTTCCGCAACTTCCCCAAAGAGGCTCAGATCCCTGCCGGCGGCCACCGCCCCCACCGAACCCAACAGACCAACCATGCCCAAACGGGAGGGCCATGTCGATCCAAGGTTTCCATAAGGTGCCGGACGTACGGTGCGGGCACCACCAGTGCATACAACGTCGGGAGACCTACATGAGACGAACATTAGCCGCGTTAGTGGGCGCCCTGACGCTTGTGGTTGCGGGGCCACTCGTCCCGGCCCAGGCGGCAGACCCGAGCATCACGCCCGCACAGGTCAACACCGGTTTCTCGGGCACCGCCTATGGCTCCTACATTTTCAATTCTGACAAGTCGCTCACATCGGGTCCGACGGCGAATTCATCAGTTAGCTGCACCGCCAGCACCGGAAAGACCGCCACCAACATGGGGGTCGGAGTCAATGTCCCCGCAGTCGGGACCATCGGCTCCGCAACAACAAGTGTCAAGACGCTGCTGACCACAACAGGTAAGCGTATCGAGGGACGGTCAACTCTTACCGGCGCGGACCTATTGGGCGGACTCATCACGGCCGGGAGTATTGCCTCCGAGAGCTCCGCCGAAAAGAACACCGCAGGTGCTTTTACCGGCACGAATCAGACGACTATTGCCGGTCTCAAAGTCCTGGGTGTCCCACGGAATGCTAGTCCCGCCGCTAACACGGTTATTGACCTCAAGCTGCCGCTCCTGGGTTCACTTGGCAAAATCACGCTCAACGGCCAGGAGAAACGAATGGTCGGCGACATCTATCAGGTATCCACGACCGCGCTGCGTGTACAGATCCTCAAGGCCGGACTCCCGGGCCTCAAGGCCGGAACGGACATCCGTCTCGGTGTCAGCACCGTCAGCCTGACGCCCCCACAGACAGGTTATCTGACGGGTGCCGGATTTGGTACAAGGGCCGTATTGTCGTCCGGTCTCATAGGATCAGGTCCGACGGCGCTTGCCCACGTCAAGTGCGGCGGCGGAACCACAACATCAAACGCGGCCGGGGTCAGCATTCCGGGACTTGCGTCCGCCGGAGCCACCTCGACGACAACTACCGGCGTTCTGGCACCCGCGCCCAAGAGCACCGTGACCAACACCCTTTCAGGACTCAACATGCTAAACGGCGTAGTTCGGGCTGACGCTATCAAGGCAGAGACCAGCGCCAGCAAAGCTCCAGCAGGCGGCAAGGTCACGTTGACGGACACCTCGTCGTTTACCAATCTCAGGATCGCCGGGCTGCCGGCGATCACCGCCTCTGTTCCACCCAACACCGTGATCCAGGTGCCGGGCCTGGGCCGCGTCACCTTGCACAAAGTGACCAAGTCATCCACGACAATTGCCGTCACCATGATCGAAATTGTTTTGAATCAGGCGCTCGGCGCTCTGCCCACAGGATCCAAGATTCAAATCGGCTATTCGAGCTCGGGCATCCTGCCGTAGACGCTCGACATCCGGTCAGGGGTGTCGCCGCCATCCGCGGCGGCGCCCCTCCGCCTTTCCGGTACGTCACCCGCCCGGTCTCCACCACCGTCGGGCTTCTGATCCGGCGATCGCCATCCTTCGGCCCGGGAAACCCACTCTGCCTCTGATGGCTTCAGCTGATTCATCAGTAGCTATGTACGTAAGTACCACAAGCAGCATATTCCCTAACCCGGATTTTGCATCGGTCGTCGGTCGGGGGTGTTGATGGCGGCTGAGCGGCTGGCGTGTTGTCTGGGCGGATTCCGGGCACCCTCGACATGGCCTCGGGCAGGGCGGCACTGCCTTTCCGACGATCTGTCCGCCGACTCAAGGTCCGTCAAAGGGTGTCGAGCCAGGCGGACATGACTTCATAGGAGCCTGATACGACCAGTCCCATTACCGTTCTGTCTGCCCACCTGGCCCGCGCCCCACTCATCAGCCATCAATCCGACTGGGGGCAACTTCCATCTTGACAACCGAAACAACCAAAATCATCGCCGGTATCGACACTCACGCCGACACACACCACGTGGCCGTCATCAACGAGCACGGCAAGCCCCTCGCGGACCGGGAATTCCTGGCCGTGGGATCCGGATACCGGAAGATCGTGGAGTTCATCACCAGCCACGGCACAATCACCGCCGTAGGGGTCGAAGGAACAGGATCCTATGGAGCCGAGATCTCCCGGATCCTGCGCAGTGAAGGCCTGACCGTGCTGGAGGTGAACCGGCCGAACCGGGCAGCGCGCCGGCTGGAGGGCAAGTCCGATCCGCTGGACGCCTACCAGGCCGCCCAATCAGTACTCGAAGGCCGGACCACATCGGTCCCGAAAGCCAAAGACGGTCCCGTTGAATGCCTGCGAATCCTGCGCGCCGGACGCACATCGGCCCTAAAGGCCCGCACCGCAGCCATCAACCAGATCAAGGGCCTCCTCGTTTCAGCCCCGGACAAACTCCGGGCAAAATACAGAGGGCTCGGAACCTCCGCGATGATCACGGCCCTGCAGCGCATCCGACCTTCAGGCCATATGGCTGACCCCGAGTACGTGTGCCTGCTGACACTGAAAGCCCTGGCCACCCGATGCCACTCACTCACAGCAGAAATCGCCACCGCGGACGCCGCGCTCCAGGAAATCCTCGACACCTATGCACCGATGCTCTGTGACCTTCCAGGTGTCGGAACGGAAGTAGCCAGCCAGCTCCTGGTCACCGTCGGAGACAACCCGGACCGCCTTGGAAACGAGGCCCAGTTCGCTGCCCTCGTCGGGGTCGCACCCATACCCGCATCGTCCGGCAAAACAACCCGTCACCGGCTCAGCAGAGGCGGCGACCGCAACGCCAACCACGCCCTGTATCAGGTCGTCCTGGTACGCATGGCATCGTGCCAACGGACCAAAGACTACGTGGCCAAACGCACCGCGGAGGGCAAGAGCAAACGGGAAATCATGCGCTGCCTCAAACGCTACGCGGCCCGGGAAATCTACCGCCAGATCACCAACCCCCAGGCAGCCCCAGCCAACACCGATCTGCGCCAAAAGCGCACCACACTCGGTCTGACGATCACGGCCGCAGAGGGTTAGGCTTTGCCACCTAAGGACGCGACGAGCACTGCGGGCCCCGGCTCACGGCATTGAGGCAGAGCATGAACGAGCTGCCATATCTAACCGAGGAGCGAGTCTCTCGGACTAATCCAATGAATTCGCTGCCGCCACCGTCGCCTTCGCGGCCTGCGGAGCCTTCATCCATTCGCTCAGCCACGGGGCCCGGGACGCTCGAGGTGATGCGGCAAAGCTCTGCTGTCACCACGCCTGACGTTATGCGCCACTCTCCGTCCACGATGCACAGTCCTCCGCCAGGGCTGTGGATGCACTGCTAAACGGGCCGGTTGCGCAGCCATGGCAATGGCTATCGGAAAAGGGTTGGCTACAAAATGGATACTGGTTGGCGAAGCATCCCTATACTCTGGCCGAATCAGCTGACGACTCATAATCTGAGGTCGGGAGAGCGAGCCTCCCCGCCGCTACAGAAAAAAGCCCCCGGGATCCTTGCTTGATTCCGGGGGCTTTTTGGTTCTTAGGGGTTAATCCAGTCGGAACTGAATTTCTTAGTCCACTTCCGGGAGCAGTTCATTGGACCCGCTGGGCTTTTTTCCTGTCTGGACTTGCTGGCTCCGTCCGGACAAATCCGGACTGCCTATGGCTGGTGGACCGTCAGGTTTCCCTGTTCAAGGAGCTGCACGGTGTTTTCCCAAACGGTTGCGCCGCCCGAATCCTTGATGACTATCTTGACCGTGTCGGGGGAGCCCTTCTTGGCCGAATTGCCGTTGCGGTTATCTGTCACCGTGGCCGTGTAGTTGTAGCCATCCTGGCCGTTCCAGCGTCCGTCACCGGACCAGCTTGCGGTCTTGTCCACCACGTTCAGGGCGTCGACGGAATAGCCGTGGAACTTGTCGCCGGTCCTGTGGTCGTTGACCTGCAGGTTTCCCCGAAGACCTTGGTCATCCAAAGTGACAGTGGTTCCGAAGGTGACGTGGCCGTTGGATTCGCTCAGGCGTCCGCCGCCGGTTATCTTGCCCTGGCCCTGCGGCGGGGTGGTGGAGAAGGATCCCGCCTTGAGGAAGACTGCGCTGTCCAGGACGGAGTCGCTGCCGTCGGCAATAGCCAGCTTGATGTGGTTGGGTACGCCGTTGTTGACCGGAGCCATGCAGGTCAGGACGGTGGTGAGCCCGTCGTACTGGACGTTCAGGTGAGCGTCGGTGTTGTCCACGAAGAGTCCGGCATTGCTCCCAGGGTTGATGTTGTTGATGGTGATGGGCTGGGTGCCGCCCAGGCCGTCGTCGACCACCGCGCAATTGACTCCGTTGACGAAGAAAGCAAAGGAGTCATTGAACGAGGAGCCCACGTATTCGAGGTATTCCTCGGAGGCGAAAGCGTACTGGAAGAACACAGTGTCCGCATTGGGCGTGAAGTCGAATTCGAGGACGCTGGCATCCAAGGTGGATACACCGGACAGGGCTGTGAGGTCGGGATCCCCGGCCAGGCCGTTGGCGGTGGTGGTCCCCGAGTTGTTGTTCGGCCCAAGGGCGTTGGCGGCCGCTCCGCTGGTGAGGATGACGCCGGAGTCGAAGCCGACTGTCGTGGCACCGCCGGCGAAGGTGCCCGAGGCGTTGGTGCCGCCGGTGTAGACGACGTTGCTGATGGTGACACCGGCGCCCACGAGCGACTGGGCCAGACCGGTCGAGGTCTGGACGGTGAGGTCGGTGACGGAACTGACGGCCATGGCGGCTGCCGGCGCGCTGACCAAGGCGGCGACGGCAACGGCAACGACACCGATACGGACACAGGGGTGGGTGGTGAGGGTTTTCATGGGGGCCTCCTGGTTTTGAGCGTGGAGTGAGCGGTGTGATTTCTGTTTTGCGCGGCGAGACGTGGTCGAGAGCATATGCCCGGGGACAAGAGGCCTACCAGCGTGGTGAGGGGCTTCCCTGTACCCGCTTTTTTCGCAGACGGTACCCGTCTTTCAGTCCGGGCTACTCGCTGCCGAACTCTTTCCAGTAGCTGGAAGTCACCAGCCACACGTTCCGCACGGGCATCCGGGCGACGGCCAGTTCGTTGACCAGGGCCCCGCCGCGCTCCAGCTTCGTCAGGCGCGCATGCACCGCGTTCCGTGCGAGGCTGAGCGTCCGGGAAAGTGCCAAGGCGCTGGCTTCCGGGTCCTCGTCGAGGGCGAGGATGATCCTGGCGTCCAACGAGTCGGGGATACGGGGATTCGGGGTGATCATTTCTTCATCTCAAACAGTAGAAGTTGAGCAGAAATCCCAATGGCTCCAACGTATCTTGCAACGCTTCAGGTCACTTTCATGGTCGAGCCTGATGACCGTGAGCAGATCCTGACGGCACCGTACCGGAAACCGGAAGGATGAACCGCTACCCGAACACGGCCGCCCTCGAGCTCCGCGAACGGCTTGCCGGCACGTGGCCCTCCCCTCGCGGTGTTTCCTCGGCAAAAGAAAATTTAGGTGTGTCCCGGACAACCCGAGTAGACGTTCACTTTGTTGATTTTGACACCTATAGGAGCATCGTCGTAGACACAGCAGGGCCAGGGATGGCCGGCTGCGACGGACAGCACTGGACCCAACAGCCGGCCGCGTCAGCGGACGCCCGAGAGCTGTGTCTTGGTCCCCGGGGTGCCCGCCCGTCTTGTGGGTGGGCCGTGGCAGGATGGGGTCCATTGTGGACAGGCGGTTGCGGCGCGCTCCTGACGCGGAATGGGTGCTGATGTACCGGCTCGGACTGAGCCGGCAACGCATTGCTGAGCTCGTGCGCGTTCATCCCGCCGTCGTCGGGTACCACCTGGTGATCGCCCGCCGCCAGGATCCGGGACTCGAGGCCGAACACCTGGCGGCCGCCGGCGCCATACCCGTTCCTTACCCCTCCCCCAAGGACCTTGCCCGCATGGAAGAGGTCATCGCCTGGGTCTCAGCCGAAGGCCGGCTCCCTGACGGCCGTTGCCGAGAGCAGCTCACCGGCATCTAGCGCCACGGGTTGAGCGGTGAGGGTTCCCCATAAGGATTCTCAATGATGTTGTCAACGGATTCCTGAGCCTATGGTTAGGGGCCGAGGCGTTTGGAAGTCGTCATTCCCGGGTCGGGTCTGCGGGCTTTGCTGTTGCTCATGGGTTGTTCCTTTCACGTGGGCGGGGCGGCACCTTTACCGGGGTCCCTTCTCCCCCGCCATGTTTTTGCCTGCTGGCGGAGCTTCGCGTAGCTGTGCCCGGCGGAGCGGGTATGTATGATCCTCAGGACAGCAGTCAAAAATGACATAGGAATCGCTTGTGCAGCCCGAGCGGAGCGAGGTCCTTTGGGTGCCCATCACAGGAGGGTGTAGCGTTCGACGGCCGGCCCTCGGCTTGATGCCGGTGGCGCACCGCGTCGCCGGCGTGATAGCTTTCCGGTAATCGTGATCCATCGGCAGGAGGTGAGACCCATGTATGCAGTATCCGCAATGGGTGCTCCCTGGAGTCCGGGATCGCGCGACTGAAGTAGTCGCCGCAGGGAGCGCCCGCCAGGCAATTCGCGAAAGGCGACTCCCATGAACACGACACCTTCTTTAGCTCTGCGCTTCACCTCGACGACGGCCTCCGACCGGCCGAGGTCTGACCAGGATCAGCCGCAGGTCGACGCCACAAAGCGGGTGCGCGCCGCGGGCGAGCGAGCCTTGGTCCTCGGTGGCGGCGGATCGACAGGCAACGCGTGGCTGATCGGCGTCATCGCCGGCCTGTTCGATGCCGGGCTGGATGTGACCGACGCTGATTTGGTCATCGGGACGTCGGCCGGATCGACGGCCGCGGCCCAGGTGGTTGGCGCGACCCCAACCGAACTGCTTGCCGCTATCCTGGCCGCGGCGCCCCAGCAACGGACCGGTCCGGTCGGATCTGACGGTGGACACGTTCCGATCAGGCCGGCGGCGGATCAGATGGAGAGAACGAGCAAGATCATCGCCGCCGCTGAGGATGCGGCTGACATGCGCCGCAGAATGGGCGCGGTGGCCTCGACATGGATGCGGCGTCGGACGGTTCCGGGCAAACACAGTGGCGCGCTACCGTCGCCGCGCGGCTGCCCAGTCAGCGCTGGCCGCAACGAACGGTGCTCATCACGGCGGTCGATGCCCATACCGGTGAACCGGTCGTGTTCGACCGCCATAGCGGAGTCGACCTGGTGGACGCTGTCGCCGCCAGCTGTGCCAGTGGCTTCGCATACAGGATCGGGGACAACCGATATATCGACGGCGGCTACCGACGCAACGAGAATGCTGATCTGGCAGCCGGATACGGGCGAGTGCTGGTGCTGTCGCCATTCGGCGGCAGAAAACGGACGCCGTTGCAGTGGGGCAGGCATCTTGCAGCACAGGTCGACGAGCTACGCGCACACGGCAGCAGAGTCGAAACGATCTTCCCGGATAGCAACTCCGAGCACATGTTCGGCGCCAATGCGATGGATCTGTCGCTGCGTCCTCCCGCTGCCCGGGCTGGTTACAACCAAGGCAGAGCCCTTGCCGCGCAGCTCACCGAATTCTGGTGCTGACGCACTCGAACCAGTCGACCCGGTAGGCGTGACGAGACCTGCTAATGCCTCGGAGGCCGATGGGCGCGATATGCCTCACGCTACCTTCGTGCGCCCTGACCTGGGCCCTTTGGGAGCACTAAACGAGGTGAGGCCGGCATGTCAGGGGCCGGCCTCAGTTTTCCCTCAGCAAAAGGAAACCCGTGGGGCAGCGTCGTCGCTGCCTGATCGTTAGTTCAGCGGGGATTTTTCCCAGGAAATGTCAACAATGGAGGGCCCCTGCTGCATGGTCAGCATGGACAGCTCAAGCACGTCCTGGGCGTGGGTTGCACCAGCGGGTGCGGCGTCCTCGTCCGTGAGGATGAAGTCGTGGCTCATGCTGCTCCCTGGCGTGAGTGGGGTCCGTTGCCTTCTCACTGTAGCCCGGCGGAGTCCTTGCCCCTCTCGTGGGTGCTGCGCCCGCGTCAGCGTTGATCGGCGGCCGGAGGAGCGCCAGCGGGGGAGGCCGCCGACGCGCCCGGGGGGCCGGGAACCGTTGGCAGCTACCTCAAGGGCTTTGTCTATGTTGTCGACCTAGAAGGCCACGCGGTGCATGCCGATGTCGTTGGGACGAGTTGGGTTCGACTCGATCGCTTTGGGGTGGATGTATTCGAAGAGCTTAAGTCGACCATGACCGTCTGGGGTCTGGAGCATCGCAATATTGGCGTGGTTGCATCAAGTCCGACGGCAGTTCCGACGGCAGTGTCGGTCCACTCGCCGCTGACCGTGTCACGGCCGACGACCAGGAGCCCGAGGTCGGTGAAAAAGGCGATTGTTGCTTCGAGGTCGCGAACGGGCGCACCCCCTAAGCCTCGATCCACCGGTTGTGTTTGATGGGGCAGGGTCGTTCTGATCTGGGTCCGGTTCGGTCGATGGGCATGACGGGGTTGCCGGCCTTGCTGCCGGTGGTGTTCCTTGGTCCTGGTTGCGCCGAGTCGGCTGGGTGGTCAGATGGTGGCGGTCCGTGGTGGCCCGCAGGCCGCTTCGAAGAGATTTGACCAGCTGGTTTCCCAGGGCCAGTTGGCGGGCAGGTGCAGGATGATTCTCCGTGCCGAGGTCGCGATCCTGGCGGGGACGGTGATGATTTTTCGGCGGATGGTTCCGCTGCGTGCCTTGCCCAGGTCGGTGCTGGCGAGGGTGCCGATGGCGCGTGAGAGGTTGAAGGCGATGGCCGCCAGGACCAGCCAGGCTGCGTTGGCGGTGAATTTTCCCGAGGGCAGGTGCGCCAGGGCACTGTCTTTGAGGTCTGCGTTGACCTGCTCGATTATGGCGTGTTGGCGGTGGGTTTTGTCTGCGGTGACGGTGTCCAGGGCGCTGGTGGTGAAGAAGGCGTGGAAGCGGTGGGTGTCGAACAGGGTCTGTTGCCCCGCGCTGGCTTTGGCGTTCAGTTCCGGGATCCGGCGCACGACCAGGCGCCCGTGGATGCGTTCGGCTTTCTTTCGGCCCACGAAGGCAGTGAAGGCGGTTTCGGCGACTTCCGCCGAGGAAATCCAGGCTCCGGTGGTTTCATCGCGGACTGCGTCGGTGTATTGGATTGTGGTCCAGGCCTGCTCGTTGATGGTGGCGATGGAGCGTTTGACGGCCGGGTCCATCCTGGCGGTAATGGACACTTTTGCGCCTGCGCGGTGGGCAGCGGCGACAACTGAGTGGCCGTAGAACGCGCTGTCGGCACGCAGCAGCACCAGCCCGGTGGCGTCCTTGCCACGCAGCCGTTTCACGGTGGCAAGGATGTCACCGATGAACTTCCCCGCCCCGCGCGGGGACCCGGAGCTTCCCTTGCGCAGCCTCGCGCCGATGATGACCGGCGCCGCGGTCGCGGTCGAGAGGATCCCGATCAGCGCGTTCAATCCCCGGACCCCTGAGTAACCGTATCCGGAACCCTGTTTCCGGTAGCCGTGGACTTCCTTGATGGTGTCGTCGATATCGACCAAAGCGTAATCATCGATACCGGAGGCGATCGGGGCCACGGCGGCGACGTTCACCAGCCACCGGGCCGCGAGGGCGTCGAGCTGGCGGACATGGCCGAAAGTGAACGCCCTCAGGAACGATCCCAGAGTCGACGGGGCATATGCGCCGGCGAGAGTTTCTTCATCCCGCCGTGCCGCAGCAAGGCCATGTCATCGATGGAATCGGCCCCGGCGACCATGCCCGCGACCATCGCAGTGACCTTCAACCCCGCATTTGCGCCGAAGTATCCGGGCAGCGTCAGCCACTGATCAGCGAGTTCGCCCAGGCAGGTTTTCATCGCCAGCGCCATCGCCGGGACCAGCCCTGCGGCCGACACGAGATTGGAATCATCGAACGCGGCTGACACGCGCGTGGATCTATGGAAAAGTTGCACCTACGAGATGCCTCTCGGATTGGCCAAACGGAGTTCTAGACAAACCCCATTTTTGCCGATCCGACAGGCATTCTCCGTTTAAACCGCCGCTCCAACCTCAACCCGACCGGTGGATCGAGGCTAAGCGCCGGTCCTATGACTCATTCGGCTGGCCCTTTCGACAGCACCGGTTCCGGCGGCCGGCGAAAATGCGGACCCGGCCGGAGATGACAGGAACAAGCCCGATCCAAAGGATCTTCCAGAAGGGCTGTACCAATATTGTTCCAGACTGGACCGGTCGTGGCGGACCTTCATTTTGGGTACTGGCGGACGCGAATCCTAGGCAACCCAGCGTGAGCGTTCACTGGGCTCGGATGCTGAGGGGACTCTCGAGAGCCAGTCCATGAAGGTCGACATTTGTTGTCCGCCCTTCCTGTCCCCCGGCCTGCGCGGGCTTTCGCGCTCGAATAATTAGGGAATGCTTGTATGAGAAGAATTGTGTGCGCTGCGATGGTCAGCGCGTCGGTATTTGGGCTTGCAGCGTGTGGGGGCTCCAGTGAAGCGGCGCCGTCGACGTCAGCGTCTCCAAGCCCAAGTCAGACGCCAAGCAAAACCGCCACGCCGAATCCTAAGCCCACACCTACGGGCCCACCCAAGAGTGTCCGAGGTAATCTCGTCGCACATGTGGGCGACGTGCTCCAGCTGAAGTACAAGGGCGTCGAAACCGTTACTATCACCGTCAAGGGCATCACCCCCAATGCGGCGTGCCAGTCGTACATGTTCGACGCCCAACAGGGCCAGTCCGTTGTGATGGACATGGAGATCACGACCACTCCGGAACTGGCCCAGGACCCGTACCAACCGTTCACCACGATCGTCGATTGGAAGGCAATCACTAGCGGTGGCACGACAGTGAACGGCCGAATCGACAACATTAACTGCATCACGCCCGCGGAGCGGGTCCCGTCGCAGATCGGTCCTGGCGAAAAGATCGTCGGAAAGATGGCGTTCGACGGGGTCTGATGCTCCTATCGTGTGTCAAGCGGTGGCGAGCCAGTTTCTGTAGCGATCGGCGAGTTCGGGCAGCGGCCGGGCTTTGCGCTCGATATCGGAGATCCGGGCGGGCCACGTGCTTAAGGCTACGGCCACTTGACTGAGGGTGATGTTCTTTTTCGTGCGAATGGCGCGGAGGTCGGCTTGGACCGTCCTTACTGCTGGGCTGGTAAGGATGCGGTAGATCTCTCGGACGATGGCCCTTTTGAGGCAGCGGATGATTTCCTTCTTGCTCTTGCCATCCTGTGTGCGGCGCTCGACGTAGGCGCGGGTTTTGGGGTCGTGGCGCATTCGGACGAGTGCGATGCGGTGGAGGGCGGCGTTACCCTGTCTGTCGCCGCCACGGTTGAGCCGGTGGCGGGTGGTGCGCCCGGAGGACGCCGGGATTGGCGCGGCGCCGCAGAGCGCGGCGAACGACGCTTCGTTGCGGATCCGCTCTGGGTTGCCGCCCGCGGTCACGACGAGTTGCGCGGCGACCAGGGTCCCGACGCCGTAGACATCCAGCAATGCTGGGTGGTGCGCCTGGACGAGTTCATGCAATTGCGTCTCGATGCCGGCGACGCGGTCTGAGAGCTCCTGGTGGGCGCAAGCCATCGTCTTCAGGGCCAGCCCGGCGGCGTCTTCAGGGCCGGCCAGATCGGATCCAGGACGACTACTGGCCAGACGGCGCAGCAGCGCGTCCGTGTCCAGGTCCCGGTATCTGGCGCGGACCGGTTCTGGAGCGGTGATCAGCAGCCCTTTAATGGCGTTGGAGATCGAGGTCATGGAGGAGACGAACCGTTTCCGCGCGCCGAGCAGGAATCGGATGGATTCAGCGGCGGTGTTGGTGTCTTTCGGGATGGAGATGCCACGGCCGGAAAGCACCGTACGGGCAGCTTCGACTGCGTCGACAGGATCTGATTTCCCATTCATCCGGCGCACCTGCCGGGTAGGGCGCAGGACTTCCAGCACGGTGTGTCCGGCGGACTGAAGGGCCCGGGTCAGGCCGGCGCCGTAGGAGTTGGTGCCCTCGACACCGATCCCCCGGACGGGGCCGGCTGAGGCTACGGCATCGATGAGCGCGGCATAGCCACGGCTGTCCGCCGTGAACGTCGCGGTGGAGACCACCGCGCCGTTCTCGGTGAGAATGGCAAGGGTGTGAGTGTCGGTGTGGGTGTCGACCCCGGCGACGCGTCCGGCCGCGTCGACATCCGCTCTCGCGTGTGGCATATGGTGTCCTTCCAAGCAACGGTTCGGGTTGTCACCGTTGGCCCTGTCGGCCGCAGACAGGACGCTGAAGGGACGCGCACCATGGCAGGGCCAACTGGTCATGGGATCGGTCATGCTCCTATGAGGTCATGAACCGGCAGAGCCCACGGCTGGTCCCGGGAACGCAGGACAAATCAGGTCAAGGACAGGTCCCCCGAAGGGGGCCGCCAGTCAAGTATCGGGTCACTGCATTCCCGGACCCTTCCAGTATCAGCGTCAAGTTTTCGGTGTAACTGGTTTTGATTTTATTTCTTGCCGGCGGACAGGCGTCCGTCGAAGGTGACTTCGAAGGCATTGAGCGCAGCCTTCCAGCGGTTGGACCAGCGTTGTCGGCCCGTCCCGGTGGGGTCCAGACTCATGACCGCCAGATAGACGCATTTGAGCGCGGCCTGCTCCGTGGGGAAGTGTCCGCGGGCATTCACGGCTCGCCGGATGCGCGCGTTGATGCTCTCTATGGCGTTGGTCGTGCAGATGATCGTGCGGATCTCGCGGTCGAACTGCAGGAAGGGCACGAACTCGGCCCAGGCGTTGGTCCACAGCCGGATGATCGCCGGGTAGCGCTTCTCCCACTTCTCGCTGAACTCCACGAACCGGTCCAGGGCATCGGATTCCGACGCCGCCGTGTAGACGGGCTTGAGGTCCTTCGCGATCGCGGACCAGTCCTTCTTCGACGCGTAGCGGAACGAGTTGCGCAAAAGGTGAACAATGCAGGTCTGGGTGATCGTCTGCGGCCAGACGGTGGCGATGGCCTCGGGCAGGCCCTTGAGCCCGTCACAGACCACAATCAGGCAGTCCTGGGTGCCGCGGTTCTTGATCTCGGACAGGACCCGCAGCCAGTACTTCGCCCCCTCCCCGTCACCGTGCTCGCCCGCCCAGAGCCCAAGAATGTCACGGGTGCCCTCGCAGGTCACCGCCAGCGCCACGTAGATCGGCCGGTTCGTGACCTGCCCGTCGCGGATCTTCACGATCACCGCGTCGATGAAGATCACCGGATAGACCGGATCCAGCGGTCGGCTCTGCCAGGCCGACAAACCCTCCAAGACCTTCTCCGTGATGGTGGAGATCGTCTGCTTGGAGACCTCCGCGCCGTAGACCTCGGCCAGGTGGGCGCAGATCTCCCCGTACGTGAGTCCCTTGGCGGACAGCGAGATGACCAGGTCATCGAGCCCGGACAGGCGGCGCTGCCGCTTCCTGACCAGCTCCGGGGTGAACGAGCCGTCCCGATCCCGCGGCACCGCGATCTGCACCGGACCGGCCTCGGTCAACAGCTCCTTGGACCGGGTGCCGTTCCGCGAGTTCCCGCCGTCCCTGCCAGCCGGATCGTGCCGGGCGTAGCCCAGATGGTCCTCCATCTCGCCCTCCAGCGCCGATTCCACGACCATCTTCGTCAGCCGGGACAGCAGCCCGCCCTCACCGGTCAGCCGCAGGCCTTCCGCACGCGCCCGCTCACTCAGCTGCTGCACCAACTGCTCATCCAGCGCGTCCGCCGGAGCCGGCGCAACCATGCTCGTCGCAGCAGTCACATCACTAATCACATCAGTCACGGCAACCTCCTAATTCTCTGGAGTTACACCGTTTAAATTACAGTCCCGTTCGACGTGCCACCGGGCGCGGGAACACTCATTTGGCGCCCCTCCGGCGTCGCCAGCGGCTGGGAGTGGGCCTACCCTGCCCAGTAAATAGCCGCGGATTAGCCTTCCAACCATCAGTCAGGGTCCCTCAAACGATGTGCAAATGGGGTCTTTTGAGGGTGGTTAATGGGTGCTTTCCTCATTCTGCCCGTGGCAGACGCTCGGGGCGTTTGTGGGGGGAGGCGCTTTCGAGCGAGCCCTTGGAATGACTTCGGGCCGGGATGCGTCGCGGTATGCGGTTACACGCCGACAGGAGCGGGCCTCCGCGCCTCCACGGACTGAGGTCCGAGGCCGCGCCGCGCCGCGCCGGTGGCATGCTTCCGCTACAGAGAGGAGGAACGTCCATGCTCCATGAACGGCTTTGCCGCGATCGATACCCCGTGGATGGGCCCCGGAAGGACGCCGCCGGGTTGCCCTAGGTTTATCCAAGGTCTCACGTCTAGGGTGCCTGAGTAGCAAACATTTCTGGTGCTTGCAGTGCAGTAGCCGACCTTGGTCTGGTGGTGGTGCCGGTCGCGGCATACCAGTTGTTACCGAAGAAAAAGGGGCGTCGGGTATCGGGCTTAGCTGCCAGATATTGGGACGCGCTCAACGTAGATGCAAGAACGCGCGTGGTCAGTTGAATCAATAGGCTCCTAGTTCCACCCCCTTGGAGGTCCTGCTCCAAGGCAGATCGGTTCTGGCTGCTTTCATGCATTTAGGGGATTTAGCTGATCAGCTCGTCCACTCTTGAATCGCAGGGACGCACATGAAGATTAAGTCTGTCGCCGCAGCCGTATTCATGACCGCCCTCCTCCGCCGGCGGGTTGCTGGTAGGAACTCCGACTCCGGCCTCGGCTGCCGGTACCGCTTACTACGTCAGTGCCGCAGGGAACGACAGCAACTCGGGAAGGTCAAGCTCGACGCCGTGGAAAACGCTTACAAAAGTTAATTCCGTCGTCCTCGCACCGGGGGACACCGTCAGGTTCCGCAGGGGCGACACGTGGTTCGGGGGTATTGTGACCGCCCAGAGCGGGACCTCCACCGCTCCCATCACCTTGAACGGCTACGGAACCGGCAACCCTCCGACTGTAACCGGCGGCAAGTCCGGGAACTGCATCAGGATCAACGGCAACTACACGATTGTTGACGGGCTACGCGGTGTCGCCTGCGGCTATGCAGGCATCAGCGTCACGGGTGACCGCAACATAGTCCGGAACTCCAGCGCCTCCAACAATGCAGTTGGAATTAAGGCCGGAAGCGGGTCTGACTTCGGTAAATACACCGGCAACACGCTGACGAACAACAACATCATGAACGTGAAAACGCAAGGAACGAACTGCGGAACGCCCCAGGCCGTGAAGTGCAGTGACGACTCCGGCGCTTTCGGCGTGCTGATCAATGGCAACGACAACGAGGTCTCCAGAAATACGGTGAGCGGATCCAACGCGCTTTCCTACGATTACAACCGCGACGGCAGCGCAGTCGAAATCTACAACGGCAACCGCAACTACATTCATCACAATGTGGCCCGGGAAAACAACAACTTCGCCGAGCTCGGAAGGTCCACAGGAACAGCGGACAACAACATCTTCCGCTACAACCTTGTTCGGGCAACCTGCGGTGCGAACTGCTCCGAGACTACGGGCCTGATAGCCCGGGGAACAGGGACTTCGTTCGGACCCACCAAGGGCACTATTTTTGAGTTCAATACGGTGTATCTGAACGGTCCGCAGTCGCAGGCGGTTGTGTGCCACGCGACGTGCCCTTCATCGACGGTGATCCGGGCCAACATCCTCGTCGGCGTGAAGAACTCACTGTGGATTAACGGCTCCGGGTGGACCGAACGGCAGAATGTCCTCAACGGTCCGATCAATGTGCCGCTTAACAGCACGTCCACCAGCGCTCCGGCACGCTTTGTGAACGCGCCCGTCGATCTCCACCTGACCGGCACCAGCCCGGCGATCGACCGCGCCGGAACCGGCTTTTCCACTTTCGATCTGGACGGACGGGCAGTGCCCCAGAACGGCGACTGCGCCGGAACGGCTGCCGCCGATTCGGGGGCCTACGAGTATGACTCACCCAACTGCTGATACCCGGGAGGGAGCGTGTCGCCGTGGCGGCGCTCAGCGCACACTCCGATGGGATGACTACCGCGCCCCCAGCGAAGACGAGCCGGAAACGCCATCCCCTCGTCCCATCCCCGCTACGACCTCGGCTATCGCATGCAGCGAGGAACGGCCGGGAGACCAAGAAGGTTCTGACAGGCTCGGGTGGCCGGCCTCAGGAACCCGCGGAATCGCCGGCCTTGCTGATGCGAACATGATGGCGTTTTCTGGGCCGAGATGCGCGGTACTGCAGGTGCCGGCGGAGTCATCGCCGTCAACAGGGTCGGTGTCCGCATCTATCTGTCTGTGGGTCCCGGCGGCGGCAAAGCCGCCGATTTCACCATCACGTCAGTCACCGTTGCCCGGGACACTGAGGGCAACCCCCAACTAAAGGCCGTAGTCACCAACTCAGGGGGACGAGCTCTTGACCTCACCGGCGAACTCAGCCTGACAGCAGGCCCGGGCGGACTTTCCGCCGGTCCGTTCGGTCTGCAACAGCAAACGACACTTGCCCCCGGCGAGGTCCGCACCGCGGACTTTTCGGTGCCCCGCGAAATACCGAACGGCCCATGGAACGCCCGGGTCACCCTGAAGAGCGGACTCCTGGAACGACAAGCCCAGACCCGAATTACTTTCCCGGACGACGGGCCCCCCACCGAGTCGGTGGCGAAACCGGCGCAGGAACCGGCAGCCCCGTGGTGGCAAATCCTCGCCGCCCTGGTCTTGCTTGCCGCTGCGCTGGCCTGGGTTCTGATGCGCCGGAGCCGGCGCACCCGGCCCGCCCCCGACGACCCGGCCTGACGCCCGGCTCCTTCTCCGCCCCGCATCGTTCCTGGTCCGCATTCGACGGTGACTACTGACATCAGCCCTGCGATTCGCGGACCTAGCACGCAGTCTCGCTCTTCCCCGGCGCCAAAGACGCCGGCTCCGCTGCAGACCTATATCTGCGGGCCGGAACGGTTTACGGCACAATACTGGAAAGGGACCGCTGGCATCGCTGGTCCCGGCAATTCCGTCAGCCCGGGGAAAGGGGAAGGCCTGTGACGTCCGGTCAAGTGAAGCCACCAGGGGACATCTGGCGGACGGACCCTGCTACGCTGCGGGATGTTGTCCTGGACCGCGCCGTCATGGAGGACCGCCTGACACAGTGCCCTGCGCTGGAACGGGTCTGGATTCTGTGCCTGTTGGACCGGCCCCAGGAAGCGATTACGGAGGGGCTGGACCTGCTGGCAGGGGCATCGGACCGGTTCCGGCCACTGCTCGTGCTTGCCCAGGCCTACCAGCGGCAGTACTCCTGGCACGAGGCCACCCGGCTGCACGAAGAGGCCCTGCGCCTGGCCCGCACGCCGGCCAGGGAAGCCCTGGTCCGCCGTCAGATCGGCGGGCGGCTCTTCGATGAAGCCCGGTACAGGGAAGCTGCCGCGGAGTTCGAATGGGCCCGGGACCTCTATCGCAGCACCGGCCAACGCGAGCATCTCGCACAGGCATGCCAGCAGGCCCTCAACAGAGCACGGCAACTGACCAGCACGCCCTAACCGTCCGAACCCGGGCCTCTTGAAAAGAACCAGGGCGGAACGACCAGGCCGGCTCCGCGCATAACGGATGCCGGCGTTCCTTCCTCCGCGTTCAATCCCCGGCTGTTGCCGCACCCCGACCGCTGACCCCAACGTCTACAGACCCGTGACCACAAGGACTACGGAGATCAGGCGACGTCCGGCAGAACCGCCATTCCCAACTGTGAAATAACCGCCATTCCCAACGAAAAGTCACACCAGCCGGGGTACGGTTTGCAATCCTGGGTCGGGGGTTCGGCGGCCGTGGCCGGGAGGTTGTCGGGGCCGTCGGACTGCCCATGTGACCAGTGGAAGAACACTTCGGCGGTGATCGCTTAGCCCGGGGGTTTCATGGCGGGTCGCTGAGAGGGTGTGTTTAAGCAGGGAAAGGGTGCTCTGAACTGGGAAAATAGTGGTTGTCGAGACCGTTATTTGCCGAGTGAAGGAGCACCCTTTCGATGCAAAAGTCTACCCGTGTTTTTCCGTCCGTTCCGGTCACTTTCACCGGCCAGTCGCTGGTCTCCCACGCCGGGGTGAAGGTCCTGACCGGTTTCATGGATGCCCTGGGTTTCGGGGCACTGTGCGAGGACCGGTTGGGCCAGTTCGTTCCCGCAGGCGCGACGCACCGGCCCGGCCGGCTGGTCGGTTCTCTGGCGGCGATGCTGGCCGCCGGAGGTGAACACGTGTCCGATCTGGACATCCTGCGGGTCTCACCGGGGGTCTTCGGCCAGCTGCCCTCGAACGCGACGGTGTCCCGGTTTTTCGAACGGACCGTGACGAACCCCGAGCTGTTCGGCTATGGCATCGAAACCCTCACCCGGCAACTGCGCTCCACGGCCCGGGAAGCGGCCGGGAACCGGAACCCGGCATTGTCCGCGACAGCGGCGGATCCGCTCATCCTGGACCTGGACGCCACCCTCGTGGCCTCACACTCGGAGAAGGAAAACGTCGCCGGCACCTACAAAGGTGGCTACGGCTTCGCCCCCTTCATCGCGTCCTGCGATTACGGTGCCGGTAACGGCACCGGGGAAATCCTCGCCTGCCTGCTGCGGCCCGGCAACGCCGGCGCGAACAGCGCCGATGACCACATCCGCGTCTTCGAGACCGCCGTGTCCGGCCTGCCCGAAGGATTCTTCGACGAGACCGGGGCGCTGGCCGGAGAGAACGTCCTGGTCCGCACCGACAGCGCCGGAGCCTCAAGGAAGTTCCTCTGGTACCTGCACAGCCGGAACGCCCAGTTCTCCGTCTCCTACCCCGTCCCCGCGGCCAAAGCCCACATGGTCGACTGGATCAACGACAAGAAGAACTGGCAGCCGGCCCTGGACCAGGCCGGCAACGACCGGACCGATGCCTGGGTCATCAACGCCACCGACATCATCCCGCTCACCGACTACCCGCCGGGAACGAACCTTTACCTGCGCGCCGAGCCCCTGCACCCCGGCGCGCAACCGACGCTGCTGGACATCGACGGACACCGCATCACCGCGTTCCTGACCAACTCACCCAGCTGGCACGGCCCGTTCCTTGACGCCAGACACCGGCACGCGGCAGGTGCGAGAACCGGATCAAGACCCTGAAAAACACCGGCCTGGGCAAGCTGCCTTTCTTCGACTTCGCCGCGAACGGGGGCTTCCTGCATGCCCGGAACCTTCCCCAACATCAGACCGGCGCCTCAGCCGGCATCAACACCCCTGAGCTGCCGCGGGGATTTCGGACAGCAGAATTAGTGGATTCTTCTACGCTGCCAAGGCTGGCTGTTGATAACCATAGTGGACTTCGTTAGGCCGCCGGTAACCGAGCGCGGAGTGACGGCGCGGCTGTTGTAAAAACCCTCGATGTAGCGAATGACGTCGCTCCGAGCCTGTGATTTAGTCGCGTAAACGGTCCGATACACACGCTCGTTTTTCGGCGCTGAGAAGAACGATTCGGCCATGCTGTTGTCCCAACACACGCCGGTGCGCCCCATCGACGAGCGCATGCCCAGCCCGGTCACCAGGGCCCTGAAATCTGTCGAGGTGTAGACGCTTCCCCGATCGGAGTGCCAGATCGCGAGAGGCTCGATCCGGGTCGTAGCGGCGGCGTTCTTGAGCGCATCGGCCACGAGCTCGGTGCGCATGTGATCGGCGATGGACCAGCCCACGACATTCTTCGAGTAGCTGTCGATGACGGTGGCGAGGTAGACGAACCCTTGCCAGGTATGGATGTAGGTGATGTGCCGACGAACTTCACCCCGGGGCGGTCGGCGGTGAAGTCCCGCTTGACGAGGTCGGGCATGCCCGCGGCTGCCTCAGCGTCAGCCTCGGTGGTGATGCGGATCGGGCGTGGTTGACAGGCACCAGGCCCTGGTAGCGCATGATCTGCCGCACCAACTCGGGAGAGCACTCGGTCTGTTCCGCGGCGAGATCGGCGCGGATGCGCCGGTACCCGTAGGTGCCCTCGGACTCCTCGAAGTAGTGCCGGATCCGCGCTGTCAGGGCCTGGCGGCGGGCCGGCGTGGCCGACTGCGCACGTGTGGCCCAGTGATAGAAACCGGACGTCAAGACGGCCAGCCAGCGGCACATTCTCACCACCGAATTCAGATTGGCGGGCTCAGCCTTTTGGGAATCGATGAATTCATACTTGCTCACTACCGCTGCTCCCGCGCGAAGTAAGCGCTGGCTTTTCAAGAAGGCAGTCTCCGCCCGCAGTTCTTGAACTTCACGCTAAAGCTCCTTCAGCCGGGCCCGTTCCGACACCGTCAGATCCGCTTCCGTGCCGCCGTTGGCCTCGCGGTACTTGACCAGCCAGTTGCGGAGCGTCTCGGGGCCGACACCGTATGCGGGGGCCACGTCCTTGATCGGCTTGGACGTGCTGATCACCTCGCGGCACAGCTCGTCCTTGAACTCCTGGGTAAATCGCTTGCGTGATGCGGTCATGCTGATCTCTACTTTCGGTAGACCCTCATTTTAAGGGGCCCACTGTCCGAGATCTCCGCGGCAGCTCAAACCACCGCGGAGGGGTGGCGTTGTGCCGGCCCGGCTTTCACGGTTCCGGTGGTCCGTGGCTTCCCGGCCGCTGGATTGACCCGGCCGGCCCAGGTGTTCGCGGTGCTGATGTTCAGCCCCAGTTCCCTGGCAGCGGCCACGATATTTCCGGTCCGATCTAGGACGGCATAGAACCGGTCCTTGTCGGCCTGGGTGTACTGGCGTTGACTCCTGATCCCGGCAGCGTTCGCCCACTTCTGGCAGGTGCTCCTATTGATGTCGAGCTCCCTGGCCGCCGCCGCGACCGTCCCCAGGCGCGCAACGGCGGAAAAGAAATCCTGCCTTGAGCACGGGAATAGGACTGCTGATGACGCTGGCCGCCCGCACCGGCAAGGGGCGCCGATTTCTCCGCTGACGGCGAATTTTTTTCTTTTTGGAAGAACTATTTCCTGACGGTGACCCCATGGGTGTTGCAACTCCCGATTACGTGGGGGTGTTGCAACGATCGCTAGAACTCGCCCGTCCGACTGCGATGAATGCCGATGTCCGGGCCGCGCGGAGCCCGCCGGCATCGTGGTTCCGAGATAGTCGAAGACTGAGGTAATGTGAATCTCGTTGTTCGGGACCATGGCTGGATTCTGGCCGGTCCCCACGCGGCTGTAGCTCAATGGTAGAGCGCTAGCTTCCCAAGCTTGATACGCGGGTTCGATTCCCGTCAGCCGCTCCATTTTCCAGCACCGCCGCCGCTTTCCGGCAGGGCCACCGAGCCGAAGACGGTCAGGTCGCTATCTGTATCTTTCGAAGTCAGGAACCTTCGGTTCCGCTACAGGAGCGAGTGTCCGGGATCCGGGCGTGGCGGCCGCCCGCCGGTCACCCGGGTACCGCCCATGACCGTCCTGCCTGTGGACGATCTTCACCAGGCGGCGGCGGTCCTTAAGATCAACCTTGAGCATCAACTGGTCGCGCCGCGCCAGCACGGCGGCGATCGTCGCGGCCGCGAGTGCCGGCACGCCGCCGGATACCAGGATGGCGGCGTGCGGGTCGACATGCTCGGCCAGCCAGCCGATCAGCGGGCCGCCGATCGCCTGGCCACCGATCAGCACCATAATGTACAGGCTCATGACCCGCCCGCGAATAGCCATGTTCGCGCTGATCTGGACCAGCTGGTTGGCCGCGGTCAGGAACATCAGGCACCAAAAACCTGCGAGGACCATGGCCGCACCGAACCACAGCAGGGACGGCGCCAGCGCGGACAGGCAGAGCATGAGTCCGTACATGCCTGCCCCCAGCATCACCGAGCGAAGCCGTAGCTCACGCCGACGGGCGGAGGTGACGGCCCCGGCCAACGCACCCAGTGCCACCAACGCGTTCAGCAAACCGTAGCCGCCGGCGCCGACGTCGTAGACCTGGTCCGCGAAGGCGGCCAGCAGCACTGGCAGGCTCATCGCGAACACCGCGATGAATCCGGCCGTGAGCCAGGGCCAGTAAATGGTCGGCTTGCCCAGTGCGTAGTGCAACCCCTCCCGGAGCATGCCCTTCCGCTTGGGGACGGGGGCGCTGATCTGCAGTTCATCCTTCCGCAGGATCAGGAGCATGGCGACGGTGGAGCAGCAGGCTGCGGCGTTCGCGGCGAAGGCCCAGCCGGCGCCCACCGCAGTGAGCAGCACCCCGGCGAGCGCGGGGCCGATCAACCCTCCCAGCTGGAAGGTCGTGGAGTTCACGCTGATGGCGTTCCGCAAGTACCGCGGACCGACGAGCTCGTTGACGAAGACCTGGCGCGCGGGCTGGTCCAACACCGTGACGAACCCGAGGGCCAGCGCAATCCCGTAGACGTGCCAGACTTCGATCCGCTGGGTCAGGGCCAGGACCGCAAGGACTGCCGCGAGCAGTGCGGCCACCGACTGGCACAGCATCAGGATCCTGCGTTTCGCGAAGCGGTCGGCCATCATGCCGGCCCACGGTCCGAGGAACAGCGAAGGCAGGAACTGCAGCGCCACGGTGATCCCGACGGCCGTGACGGACCCGGAGAGCTGGAGCACCAGCCAGTCCTGGGCGATCCGCTGCATCCACAGCGCTACCACCGCGATGAAGTGACCGATCGCGAAGATCCGGAAGTTCCGGACCTTCAGGGAAATGAAGGTGTGGCGCCAGGGCAGGCGCTCCTGGACGACGGCGATCGGCTGGGTGGTCGCGTCGGGCAAGTCAGTCAGGCTGGCCGGTAAGGGCGGAGGGGGTGCCACGGAAAAGTCCTTTGGGAGGCGGGGTGCGGGATGCGGGATGCGGGATGCGTTAACGCTAGGCTGGACCGCATCGATTGCGGAAGGTTATTGACCGCATAACTCGCATTACAGACCGCAATGGCCTGCGACGGCCGGCGCCCCGGGAGGCTGCATGTTTGACCCTGCCCAGCTCCGTTCTTTCCTGGCCGTGGCCGAAACCTTGAGCTTCACCAAGGCTGCCGAACGGCTGGGCCTGGCCCAGCCGACCGTGAGCCAGCACGTCCGCAAGCTCGAGGCCACGGCGAAGCGGGTCCTGGTGGCGCGGGACACCCGCGATGTGAGCCTGACCGACAACGGCGACGCGATGGCCGGCTTCGCCCGCAGCATCCTCTCCGCCCACGACGCCGCCGCGCGCTACTTCTCCGGATCGGCCATGCGCGGTCGGCTGCGCTTCGGCACGGCGGATGATCTGGCGATCACCGGGCTGCCGAGGATCCTCAGGGAGTTCCGCCAGATCTACCCGCAGATCAACCTGGAACTGACGGTGGGACAAAGCGACCAGCTCTACAAGCGGCTCAACGCAGGCCAACTGGACCTCGTCTTCGTCAAATGGGTGGCCGGGGCCAAAGACGGCACCGTGGTGCAGCAGGATTCCTTCGCCTGGGTGGGCCTGGAACAGACCGCCCTTGACCCCGCCGACCCTGTGCCCCTGATCGCCTACCCGTCGCCCAGCCTCAGCCGGAAGCTTGCCATCGACGCGCTCGAATCCACCGGGCGGACCTGGCGCATCACCTGCACCACGCGCCAGATCAGCGGAGTGCTCGCTGCCGTCCGGGCGGGCATCGGCGTCGCCGTGATGCCGTCCTCGCTGGTCCCTGACGACCTGAAGATCATCACCCGCCGCTTCGACCTGCCGCCCGTTGGCGACGTCGACTTCACGCTCATCCGCAACCCACTGGCCAATGCCGAGGTAATTGACGCCCTCACCCAGGCCATTGCGGGGAGGACGCTCAAGCGTTCGGCCTGACCCGTGCCGGCCCGCCAGGCGCCCTCCACGCTGGACTTCGGGGTACCTGCGCTGCCGCTACTTGGAGGGTGTACTTACGCGGGCCATTGATCACCTGCAGCGCGTGACCTATCCTGAGAACGTTGAAGGTCAAGAAAAAAGGCCTATGACACCGACTCGACAACGAACGCTCCCCCGCGGTGTTGCCGTCCGGCAACCAGACCGGAAGCGTTCGGGATAGGCCGACAATGACGCCAGCCATAAACCGCCCCCATGCCACCGCAGCTTCCGATGTCGGGTTGAAGCCGATGCGTCCGCTGACGCCGGCAATTCACCGTGGCGCCGCCGCCCAGCATCCGCGCCGAGGCCGCCGCGACGCGCACGCAGTCTCCCTGGCGGATGCCGACTACGCCAGTAGCCCCAACTGCGAACGTTGCGGTACCGACGAATTCATCTACCTGGAGACCTTTGTGCCGGCCACGCACCATCGGGACGGATCCGTCAGCCGGCTCGGTGAGGTCACCTACTTCTGCTCCGGCTGCGACGACTTCTCCGCCCACGCGGTACCGGCTTCCTGGGTCCCGCCCGGCTGGTACTTCGGCTGAAGCCGGGCAAAGTCCGGTCAACCAGCCGTCTAAAGACCTGAGCCGGACGGCCACCATTGGAGGGTGGCCGTCCGGCTCATTTCGTTCTGCCGGCAGGCGTCTCTAGAGCAGGCTGTCCGAGATGTGGTTCGGGGTGCCAAAGCGGTGCGCCGTGATGCTGATGGCCTGTTCGTGCAGGAACGGCAGCAACTCAACGCGGCCGGCCTCGGTGACCGGGTGGAAGTAGACCGACAGGTCCGGGCGCCCGCCGGTCGCCTCGGCCAGGGCCTTGGGGTCCCCGCCGATGAGCCGGATCCGTGAGGTGGAGAGCCTGGCCGCGTCGGCGAGCTTGGCCGCGGAGCCCAGCCACCCGGCGTCGTTCTCCACGGTGACGGCGATGCCGAGACCGGACAGGACAGTGCGCAGCGGGACGGGAAGTTCGACGGCGGTGGACACCGTCAGCGTGGAGCCCGCCTGCACGCCGGCAGCCACAGTCCTGACCAGGTGAACGAGCGGTTCCCCTTCGGAGAGGCGCACCGTCACGGGCAGCGCCCGGTACCGGAAGATGTTGCGTTCGGCGGTCAGCCCGGAGACGTCCTTGGAGGTGCCGAACTCCTCGGCCCAGGCCACGGCGTCAGAGGCAAGCGCGCGCTGCAGTAGCTGCAGCTCGTCGGCGGGCAGGAAGCCCTTGGAGGCGTTCTCGATCCGGCGGACGCCGGAGTGCGCCGGGACAGCGACGGCGGAGCTGGCTTTGCTGGTCCAGTCACCGAGGCCGACGAGGTAGTTCGGCCCGCCGGCCTTGGTGCCAGCGCCGACTGCTGATTTCTTCCAGCCGCCGAAGGGCTGGCGCTGCACGATGGCACCGGTGATGCCGCGGTTGACGTACAGGTTGCCGGCCTGGACGTTGTCCAGCCACATACCCAGCTCCTCCGCGTTGAGCGAGTGAAGGCCGGAGGTGAGCCCATAGTCGATCTGGTTCTGGAAGGCGATCGCATCTTCCAGGGTCTCCGCGGTCATAACGCCGAGCACCGGGCCGAAGAATTCGGTGAGGTGGAAGTAGGATCCGCGCCGCACGCCAAAGCGGACGCCGGGGCTCCAGAGCCTGCCGGTTTCATCCAGCTTCTTCGGTTCGACGGCCCAGCTTTCGCCTTCACCAAGCGTGGTGAGCGCGTTGAGGAGCTTGCCGTTCGCGGGTTCGATGATCGGGCCCATCTGGCTGGCCGGATCTTCGGGGTAGCCGACCTTCAGCGAGGTGACGGCGTCGATCAGCTGGTTATGGAAACGCTTGGATTTGGCCACGGAGCCGACCAGGATCACGAGCGAGGCGGCGGAGCACTTCTGGCCGGCATGGCCGAACGCGGAGTACGCAACGTCCTTGGCCGCGAGGTCCAGGTCGGCGCTGGGAGTGACGATGATGGCGTTCTTGCCGCTGGTCTCGGCCAGGAGGGGAAGATCCTGGCGGAAGGACCGGAACAGCTCGGCCGTCTCGTAGCCGCCGGTGAGGATGACGCGGTCCACCGCGGGGTGCGAAATCAGCTGCCGGCCAAGCTCACGCTCGCCCAGCTGGACCATGGTGAGCACCTCGCGGGGCACGCCGGCCTCCCAGAGAGCCTCGATCATCACGGCGCCGCTCCGGCGGGCCTGCTTGGCCGGCTTGATCACGACGGCGGACCCGGCGGCAAGCGCCGCGAGGGTGGAGCCGGCCGGGATGGCCACCGGGAAGTTCCACGGCGGGGTCACGACCGTGAGCTTCGCGGGAACAAATGTTGCGCCGTCGACATCGTCGAGCCTGCGGGCGGACTCGGCGTAGTAGTGCGCGAAGTCAACCGCTTCGCTGACTTCGGGATCGCCCTGGTCGATGGTCTTGCCGGTCTCGCTGGCCATGACCTCGAGCAGCTCCGCGCGGCGGGATTCGAGCACATCGCCGGCGCGGTGCAGGATCTCGGCGCGCTCGGCGCCGGAGAGGGAGCCCCAGGCCTTGCCCTTTTCCACAGCGGTTTCGATCACCGAGTTGAGGGTTTCCTCGTCGTTGATGGTGGCTGCCTCGACGGCGGCGTTGCCCAGCGTGGAGCCCGGGACGCGTTCCAGGATGGCACGGCCCCAGCTGCGGTTGGCCGGCAGCGAGGGGTCGGTGTCCGGGGTGTTCTCGAAGGAGTCGTGCGGCATCGGCGCGGCCGGGAGGCTGCGGTCCTGCCGGCGGTTGGGCGCCGGCACCGCGTCGTCGAGCTTGGCGAGGGAGGCGAGGAAGCGCTGCGTCTCGCGCTCGAACAGGGCTCTGCTTTCTGGGGAGTTCCCCCCGAGTTCGAAGACCGCGGACATGAAGTTGTCCTGGCTGGCGCCCTCCTCGAGCCGGCGGATCAGGTAGGCGATCGCGACGTCGAACTCGGCCGGGTGGACCACCGGGGTGTAGAGCAGCAGCGAGCCGACGTCCTTCTTGACGGCTTCGGCCTGGCCCTGGGCCATACCGAGCAGCATCTCGAACTCGATGCCGGATTCCACGCCGCGCTGCTTGGCCAGCAGCCAGGCGAAGGCGATGTCGAAGAGGTTGTGGCCGGCGACGCCGATCCGGATGTTGCCGATCCGGTCCGGGTGCAGCGAGTAGTTGAGAACGCGCTTGTAGTTGGTGTCCGAATCCTGCTTGGTGCCCCAGGTGGCGAGCGGCCAGTCATGCAGGGAGGCTTCGACCTGCTCCATCGGCAGGTTGGCGCCCTTGACGACGCGGACCTTGATCGCGGCGCCGCCGTGGGCGCGGCGGGCGGCGGCCCAGTCCTGCAGGTGGATCATGGCGGCGAGGGCGTCCGGAAGGTAGGCCTGCAGCACGATACCGGCCTCGAGGTTCTTGAATTCCGGCTTGTCCAGGATCCTGGTGAAGACCGCGATGGTCATGTCCAGATCCTTGTATTCCTCCATGTCCAGGTTGATGAACTTGGTCCTCTGCCCGAGGGCCGCGTAGGAGGCGGCGCGGGTGAAGAGCGGGGTGAGCTTCTCGACGACGTGCTCGACTGCCTCGTCGAAGGCCCAGGCGGAGTGCGGGGCGACCGTGGAGGAGACCTTGATGGAGACATAGTCGACGTCGGGGCGGGACAGCAGCGTGTGCGTGCCCTCGAGCCGGCGGGAGGCCTCGTGTTCGCCGAGGACCGCCTCGCCGAGGAGGTTGACGTTCAGCTTGATGCCGTCCTTGCGGATCTTGGCGATCGCAGGGCCCAGCCTGGCGTCCGTGGCGTCGACGATCAGGTGGCCGACCATCTCGCGGAGCACACGGCGTGCGATCGGGATGACCACCTGCGGCAGGACCGGGGCCATGGTGCCGCCGAGGCGGACGGCGCTGCGCATGTACCAGGGCAGGAAGGCCGGGACCTTGGGGGCCAGGGCAGCCAGGTTGCGGGCGGCGACCTGCAGGTCTTCGGGGCGGACGACGCCGTCGACGAACCCGACGGTGAAGTCGAGGCCATTGGGGTCCTTCAGGACCCCCGCGAGCTGCTCGGCCGACGCATCAACGGGGACCTGGGCGGCTTCGGTGAGCCAGTGGCGGACCAGCGCGATGGTGTCCTCCGCGAGGGCGGCGGCCTCCGGCACCGTGGAGCCTGCCGAAACGGCGGCGTGCCCGGCGGTGTTGCCGGTGTTCGCGCGGGACTCCGTTGAGATGTTCGTCATGGCGGCTTCTCGTTCTTTCTCGAAATATGGACCGTTCTTAGAATCAGTATGCGACCGGATTTTCATAAGATAAAGCGATGTTTTCTGAGCAATACAGGTTAGAAAAGTCGAAGGTTAATCCCCCTCCGATCCTCCCTCACTTTCAGCCCCAAAACTGCGGATCCTCCCTCACCTCCTGCCCCACAACGACGAACCCTCCCTCACCTCCTGCCCCACAACGACGAACCCTCCCTCACCTGATGTGAGGGAGGGTTCGTCAGCAAAGCCCTGAAGCAGAGGGAGCGTCGCGTCGAATGGCGCGGAACGTGAGGGAGCGTCGGGTCGAATGGCGCGGAACGTGAGGGAGCGTCGCGCCAGCTAGCCGACGGGGCGGTGCATCTCCACGGCCTCTTCGTGCCGCGGGCTGTCCGGGTTCATCAGGGAGTGCCTGCGGCCGTACCCGAAGTAGATTGCCAGACCGATCGCGAGCCAGACGCCGAAGCGGGCCCAGGTCTCCCAGTGCAGCTGGAACATCAGGAACGCCGAGGACAGGACGCCGAAGGCAGGCACCAGCGGCATCAAGGGCAGGCGGAAGGTGCGCGGGGCATCGGGCTTCTTGTATCGGAAGACGATCACCGCCAAACAGACGACCACGAATGCGGCCAGGATGCCGATGTTGGTCAGGTCGGCCACGGCCTTGATCGGGAACACGCCGGCCAGCAGCGCGGAGGCGATGCCGGCGATCCAGGTGACCCGCTGCGGCGTACCGTGACGGTCCGTCTTGGAGAACCAACCCGGGAGCAGGCCGTCGCGGCTCATAGAGAACCAGACGCGGGTTACGCCGAGGAGGAAGGTCAGCATCACGGTGAGGATGGAGAGCACCGCGAACACGGAGATGATCGTGGCGATGACGGGCAGGCCCACGCCGGTGAAGGCGGAGGCGAACCCGGCCGTGGGGTCGATGTCCCGGTAGTTCTGCATGCCGGTGAGCACCAGGGTGGCGGCCACGTACAGGAGCATGGCGATGACCAGGGAGAGGAGGATGGCCTTGGGCATGTGCTTTTTGCCGTCGGTCGCTTCCTCGGCTGCCGTGCTCATGGCGTCATAGCCGAACACCGCGAAAAACACCGTGGCGGCGCCCGCGAAGACCGGGCCGATTCCGCTGGGCATGAACGGGTTGTAGTTGTCGGCGTTGATGTAGAAAATCCCGAGGCCGATGATGAACAGGATCAGGACGACCTTGATGGCCACGGCCACCAGCTCGAAGCGGCCGAAGGTCTTGGTGCCCCGGGAGAGGATCCAGGTCACGATCAGGCAGACGACAATGGCCGGAATGTTGACGATGCCGCCCCGGCCCTCGTCCGCCGTCGAGGCCATCCAGAGGGGCATGTCGATCCCGATGCCGGAGAGGAACGCGCCGAAGTAGCCGGATATGCCGATCGCCACCACGGCAACGATGGCAATGTATTCCAGCAGCAGGTCCCAGCCGATGAACCAGCCAATGACTTCGCCGAGGGCCACGTATCCGTAGGTGTAGGCCGACCCCGCACGCGGGATCATGCCGGCAAATTCCGCATAGGACAAAGCGGCCGCCGCGGACGCCAGTCCTGCAATCAGAAAGGAAAACAGCACCGCGGGACCGACGCCGGGTTCCGTTTCGCTGCCGTGGGCCACGAGGCCTGCGAGGGAGAAGATGCCGACCCCGATAATGCCGCCGACGCCGATCGCCGTCAGCTGCCAGAGGCCAAGGCTCTTGAACAGTCCGCTGTGTTTGTTTTCCACCTCGATGTCATCAATTGGTTTCTTCCGCATGACTGACTTGGTCAAATCTGGTGCACTCATCAGGGTCTCCTGCTCAGCTCTGTTGCCCATCAATCCACCCTGTGATGGGGGTTACTCAAGACAACAGTATGCAAGCCCAATTGCATTAGATAAAGTGAATTCTCCTAATCAATAACCATTAGAATTCACAAAGGACCACGATGCTCGACGTCCGACGTTTGCGCCTGTTGCGCGAGCTGAAAATCCGCGGCACGCTGGCAGAGGTCGCCGGGGCGCTCCAGTACAGCCCGTCGTCGGTCTCGCAGCAACTGGCGCTGCTGGAAAAGGAGGCGGGGGTTGAGCTTCTGCGGAAGACCGGCCGCCGCGTCCAGCTCACTCCGCAGGCCGAAGTGCTGGTGGCGCACACGGCCCAATTGCTGGAGACATTGGAGCAGGCTGAGGCGGACCTGGCTGCGTCCCTCACCACAGTGACCGGCACCGTGCGGATCGCCGTCTTCCAGTCGGCGGCCCTGGCCCTCATGCCCGACGCACTGACCCGGATGTCATCCAGCTACCCGGAGGTCCGGATCGAGATGACGCAGCGCGAACCAGAAACCGCCCTCCATGAGACCTGGGCGCGGGACTTCGACTTGGTCATAGCCGAGCAGTATCCCGGCCACGCGGCGCCCCGGTACGAGGAACTGGACCGCATCCGGCTGACGGGCGATGCGATCAGGCTCGCCGTTCCGCCGCCGTCGCCCGACCGGCCGGCCATCACCTCCCTCGGCGACACCGCCGGACTGGCGTGGGTCATGGAGCCGCGGGGAGCGGCGTCGCGCCACTGGGCCGAACAGGCGTGCCGCAGCGCGGGCTTCGAACCCGACGTCCGCTTCGAAACGGCGGACCTGCAGGCACAGATCCGGCTGATCGAATCAGGCAATGCGGTAGCCCTGATGCCTGATCTGGTCTGGACAGGGCGGGGAACCACGGCCCAGCTGATCCGCCTGCCCGGCGATCCGCACCGGACGGTCTTCACCTCGGTGCGTCGCTCGAGTGCCAAACGGCCCGCCATTCTGGCAACGCGGGAAATCCTGGCCGAGACTGCCGCCTCCATCTCCCCCGCAACCGTGTCGGCGCCGGGCTGAGCTGCCGGTGTTTTGGCTCACAGCGCGAAGAACCCGCCGGCGCTAGACTGGTTCCGTTATGAATCGCACAATATTCAAGTCCAAGATCCACCGCGCCACGGTCACGCATGCCGACCTCCACTACGTCGGTTCCGTCACCGTGGACCTGGATCTGCTGGAGGCGGCCGACATCCTCCCCGGCGAGCTCGTGGCAATTGTCGACGTCACCAACGGCGCGCGGTTGGAGACCTACACGATCGCCGGCGAGCGCGGTTCCGGCGTGATCGGAATCAACGGTGCGGCCGCGCACCTCATGCACGAGAACGACGTCGTCATCCTCATCACCTACGCCGAGATGACCACGGAAGAGGCCAAGGCCTATACCCCGCGCGTCGTCCATGTGGATAAAGACAACAAAATTGTGCAGATCGGCAACGATCCTGCGGAGGACGGCCACACGCCGGGGCTGATGCGGCCGCCGTACGCGCTGAACAACGCCAACCTGAACTGATGTCGCCCCGGGCAGACCGACTGGCTTTCGCCGTAACAGGCGCCCCGGGTAAATAAAGCTGATTACTCTGGGAAGGTGACCACCACCCATCCCCAGGCTCCGACGCGCCGGACCACCGCGTGCTAGGGGTGCTTGCCGGCTTCTTCGTGGTCTGGTGCATCATCCTGGTGGGCATGTTCGTGGGCCGGCGCGGGATCCTCGGCGAGAACGCCCGCTCCGTGCTCAGTGCGCTGACCTTCTTCGTCGCCAGCCCCGCACTGTTGTTCGAAACGCTCAGTAAGGCAAAACTCCAGGACGTCTTCGCCGCGCCGCTGCTGGTGGCGGCGGTGGGTGCCGTCGCGACGGCGGGAATCTACTTCGGGATCGTGCGGTTCCTGCTCAAGCGGCCCCTGCCGGAGTCGCTGATTTCGTCGATGAGCGCGTCCCTGGCCAATTCCGCCAATCTGGGCATTCCCATCGCGGTGTACGTGCTCGGCAGTGCCAGCTACGTGGCGCCGCTGCTGATTTTCCAGCTGGCGTTCTTGACCCCGATCTTCCTTATCGCCCTGGACGCCACCACCAGCGCACACCGGACCACCGCGCTCGGATTCGTGCTGATGATCCTGCGCAATCCCATGATCGTGGGTTCCGGCCTGGGCCTGCTCGTGGCGGGGACCGGGTGGCAGGTGCCGGCGCTGGTGATGGAACCGATCCATCTGATCGGCGGGGCCGCCATTCCGGCCATGCTGCTTGCCTTCGGCATGAGCCTCAACGGCTCCCGGCCGCTGCAGGCCGCGGGAGGTCGGCGCCTCGACGCCCTCCTGGCCAGTGGTTTCAAACTCATCGTCCATCCCCTGCTGGCGTACTTGTTTGCCCGCTTCGCACTCGGCCTGGACAGCCAGGCGCTCTTCGCCGCCGTTGTCACATCCGCCCTGCCCACGGCACAGAACGTCTTTGTCGCCGCCAGCCGCTACCGGACCGGTATCACGGTCGCGAAGGACACCGTGCTGATCACGACTGTCGTGGCCGTGCCGGCCATGATCGGGGTGGCCCTGCTCCTGGCGTGACACCGGCCGGCCGGCACGGCCGCCAGCTCCATCCCGACCCCGCACCCTGCACCCTCTGGAGGACCATTGAGAACAACCCTGGACACCGTTGTCATCGGAGGCGGGGCCATGGGCTCCGCCGCCGCGTGGGCGCTGGCCCGGCGCGGCCGCGACGTGACCCTGCTGGAACAGTTCGGGCCCGGGCACCGCAACGGCGCATCCCACGGCGCCACGCGGAACCTCAATCCGGCGTACTCCGAACCCCGCTATGTAGCCATGCTGGCGGAGAGCGTGGCGCTCTGGAACGAGCTTGAAACCGACGGCGGGGAGCGGCTCCTCGCCCGCACCGGTGTTGTGAACCATGGCACCGATCCCCGGCTCGGCGACGTGCGGGCCGCCTTGCTTGCGGCCGGGCTACGGGCTGAATTCCTGGCCGCGGCGGAAGCGGTCGAGCGCTGGCGGGGCATCCGGTTCGACCGGCAGGTGCTGCACATGCCCGACGGCGGGCAGCTGAACCCCGACGTCGCCCTGCCGGTCCTGCAGCGGCTCGCCGCCGGAAACGGGGCCGTCATACGCCACCGGTCAAGGGTCGTGGAGCTGGAAATCCTCGACGACGGCGTCCGGCTAACGGTCGAAGTGGACGGCCGCACCGAAGCACTTGCCGCCCGGCGGGCCATCGTCACCGCCGGAGGGTGGACCTCGAAGCTGCTCGCCGGCGTACCGGGACTACCCCGGCTGACCGTGACCCAGGAACAGCCTGTGCACTTCGCCGTCGCGGACGACGGGGCCGTCTGGCCCGGATTCAACCATTCCCCCGGCCACGGCGAGGAATTCGCAGGTTGGTACTCGCCGGTCTACGGCATGCCGACCCCCGGCGAGGGGATCAAGGCGGGCTGGCACGGGGTCGGGCCGGTGGTGGACCCGGACCGGAGGTCCTTCGCGCCGGAGCTTCAGCAGCGGGCGGCCCTGCAGGACTACGCCCGCCGCTGGCTGCCGGGCGTCGACCCGGACTCCCTCACCGACATCAGCTGCACGTACACGACCACGGTGGATGAGAATTTCGTGCTGGACCGCATCGGCCCCCTCGTGATCGGCGCCGGCTTCTCCGGCCACGGGTTCAAGTTCACGCCCGTGGTGGGGCGCATCCTTGCCGACCTCGCGACCGGCGAGGGCCGCGCGCCGGCCATCTTCTCGGCATCCAGGCCGCGAGTGAGCTGATCGGCCCGCGCGTCGGAAGGCGATCGGCGTGGTCGCGCCGCCTGTTCCGGTCCCCGCGGGTAGGCTGGAACGCGGGTTGAGTCCGGCCCGCACACGCTTGAACTGGGGAGAAAATTGAACAGCGTTCCGTGCCGCCGGCCACAACCTGCGCGCCGTGGATTCGGCGCCGTCGACTGGATCGTTCGCGGTCTGGCCGGCGTGCTGCTTGTTTCCGCGACTGCGTGCGCCGGCCCGGGTGCCACGCCGTCCGCCGCCGGCGGGAGCTCCGCCGCCGGCGATTCCGCGGCTGCCGTGGGCACGCCGACGACGGCGGCCTCCGGTGACGCCCCGCTGGACCCGGACTCCACCGCGGGCGCCGACGTCGCCGGCACCAACGCCCCGCACCCTCAGCCGGCCTATGCGAGCAAGGCCCTTGACGTGCTCGCAACGCTGCCCGTCAAGGGCCGTGCCCCCAAGACGGGGTACTCGCGGGATCAGTTCGGCGAGGCCTGGGCCGACGTCGACCGGAACGGTTGTGACACCCGTAATGACATGCTTCGCCGTGATCTCTCCGCCCTCGCCATCAAACCCGATACGCGGGATTGCGTGGTGCTGTCCGGCCTTCTGAACGACCCCTACACGGCGGCCCTGATCAACTTCCTCCGCGGCAACAGCACCAGCACCGCCGTGCAGATCGACCACGTCGTGGCCCTCAGTGACGCCTGGCAGAAGGGCGCCCAGCAGCTCAGCCTGGCCCAGCGCGTGGCCTTCGCCAACGATCCCCTGAACCTCCTGGCGGTCGACGGCCCCGCCAACCAACAGAAAAGCGACGGGGACGCCGCCACCTGGCTGCCGCCCAACAGAGCTTTCCGCTGCGAATACGTGGCCCGCCAGATCTCGGTGAAGTCCAGCTACTCCCTGTGGGTAACCCAGCCTGAGCACGATGCGATGGCCCGGGTCCTTGGCGACTGCCCCGGCGCGCTGGCCCCTACAGATCAGCAGGCCCCACCTCCCCCGGCCGACGACACGCCGCCGGCCGCCGCGCCGCTGGAACGGGCACCGGCCGCTGTCCCGCCGCCGGTGCCTGTCGCGCCGGCACCCGCTGTTCCTCCCGCGCCCGCTGCTCCATCCGCCGTCTCCTTCGCGAATTGCGCCGCGGTCCGCGCCGCGGGCGCTGCCCCAGTCCGGGCGGGCCAGCCCGGCTACAGCAGCAAGCTGGACCGCGACGGCGACGGCGTCGCCTGCGAGTAGCGGCCTCTTCCGGAGGTCCCCCGGCCTAGCCCTTCGGCAGCCCGTCCAACAACTGCGCACAGCGGATGAAGCCCAGGTGTGAGTAAGCCTGGGGATGGTTGCCCAGGTGCGTTTCGGTGCCCGGATCGTATTCCTCCGGCAGCAGTCCGGTCGGCCCGAACAGGTTCACGAGCTGGTCGAAGAGATCCCATGCCTCGTCAATCCGCCCCACCGCCACATAGGCTTCTATCAGCCAGGTGGTGCAGATGTGGAACCCGCCTTCCAGTCCCGGAAGGCCGTCGTCGTACCGGTACCGAAAAACCGTGGGACCGACCCTCAGCTCCCGTTCCACGGCGGTGACCGTGTCCAGGAAGCGCTGGTCGTTGACATCGAGCAGCCCGGAGAGCCCGATGTGCAGCACGGCCGCATCCAGATCGGGGCTGTCGTAGGCCACCGTGTAGGACTCCGCGGTCTCGTCCCAGCCCTCGCGCAGGACTTCCTCCCGGATGGCGGCCGCCTCCGGCTCCCAGACCGGGAGCGGCGTCCGGCCGTGCCGGGCAGCCGCACGCAGCGCCCGGTCCAGCGTCACCCAGCACATGACCTTGGTATAGACGTGGTGCCGTGGCGCGCGGCGTGCCTCCCAGATCCCGTGGTCCGCCTCACGCCAGCGGGCCAGCACGGCCGAGGCCATCTGGACCATGAGCTCCCAGTACGCGTCCGGCAGGGCACCGTTCCGCTTGCCCAGGGCGTCGATCAGCTCCGCGATCGGACCGAACACATCCAGCTGCACCTGATGGTCCGCGGCGTTCCCGATCCGGACCGGACGGGAGCCCGCGTACCCTGGCAGGCTCTCAATGATGGCCTCGGTGGAAAGCGGCGCACCGGTTACCGAGTACAGCGGATGCAGCCATTCCGGCCCTGGCGCGTGAGCCAGGATCCGCCCCAGCCAGTCGAGGAATCCTTCCGCCTCCGACGTCGAGCCGAGGTCCACAAGCGCGTTGACCGTCATGGACCCGTCCCGCAGCCAGCAGTACCGGTAGTCCCAGTTCCGGGTGCCCCCGATCCCCTCCGGCAGCGAGGTGGTGGGCGCGGCCAGCACGGCGCCGGTGGCGTCGTGGACCAGGGCGCGGAGCACCAGCGCGGAGCGCCGCACCAGCGAGGGCTTCACGCCGGGCAGCTGCAGCTCCCGCACCCAGCGCCGCGAGTGATCTGCGACGGCGGCGCGGCGCGATTGTTCGTCCGGCGGCGCCGCGCGCTGGGGTTCGGTGTCTCCGCAGCGCAGGTTGAGCACGACGGGGCCGTCCCGGAGTTCGACGTCGGCCGTGGCCGTCGCATGGCGCCCGTCGGACGTGATGCTGAAACCGACGCCCGGCGCCAGCAGGATGATCGGATCGGAGGTGCCCACCACGTGCAGTTCCGCGCCGCGGGCCTCCATGCTGAAGGGGGCGTTCGCGTAATCCGGCCGGGGCGCGAAGACAATCCGCGCCGCGCCGGTCCCGGAGACCACCCGCACCAGGCTCGTAATGCCCTCTGGGGCATGCTCCAGGTAGTCCGTGACCATGACGTCGGCCCAGCGGGTTTCCACGATCATGGTGCTGTCCACATAGCGCTGCCCGAGGACCTGCGAGGCCTTCACCGGTTCCACCGAGAAATGCCCGGCCGCGTCCCCGCCGAGGAGATGGGCGAAGAGCGACCCCGAATCGGGCAGCGGGTGACTCATCCAGCAGATCTTGGCGTCCGGGGTGATGAGGGCCGTCGACGAGCCGTTGCCGATCATCGAATGCCGTTCCAGGCCGACGGCGTCCTCCCCGAACAGCCAGGCCCGCCGCAGTTCAAACAGGATGGCCAGGATCCGGGCGAACGACTCCGGGTCCCGCAGCCGGTGCGCCGCCGCCGTCGGGCCCTCGCCCACGCGCAGGCCCATGTCCGGACCGCGGAGGGTGGCGATGGCAAGTTCGTCGCTGGCGGCGTCGCCCGCATAGAGCGCGGCGCTGACACCGAGCATGGAGCGCAGGTGCTCCAGGGCGGAGGCCTTGGACGGTTCCACCACGGACAGATCCAGGACTGAGCCGTCCACAATGAAGGACAGCCCGTGCGCCCGGGCGATCACTTCTGCCTGTCTGGTGGCCAGTGCGACGACGTCCGGTTCGGCCGGGCGGGTGTGCACGGACACGGCGACCGGCTTCCGCTCGATGGTGATGCCGCGGTAGGCGCCCACGGTTTCGGCAAGCGCCTGGCTGGTCTGCTGCAGCACCGATTCGGTGGCAAGGGACACCCCGTGGGCGTAGCCCATGTCGAACTCAGCCCCGTGCGAACCGACAAGGTGCACCTCCGCAGGGAGTCGTGAGACGGCGGCAAGATCCCGCAGGGAACGCCCCGAGATGACGGCGGCGTGGGTGTTCGGGAGGGCGGCCAGCGCCCGCAGCGCAATCGCCGCGCTGCCCAGCGGAAGCGTCTCGGTGGAAATGCCTTCCGCCGTGCACAGTGTCCCGCCGTAGTTGCAGGCCACGAGGAGCCCCGGTGTGCGGGCCAGGAGCTTGAGCTCCGCAAGCAGTTGCGGTGTCAGCCCGTCGTCGGAGGCATTGGTCTGCACGAAGGCGCGAAGCAGGCCCAACGGCAAGGATTTCGTCAGAAGGGCAGAGTCAGCGAGGGACTGATTGAGCGGGGTGGGCATGCGCGGAGTCCTTCGGATAGTCCCCAATGCCAACATGAAGATCGTCCTTCAATAGGACATGCCTCCAGTGTCCGCCCGCGCCATTTCCACGTGATGTCCCGTCGGTTGCAGCAATGTAACGTCTGCGGCGTGGGCTAGCAGCTCGGGGCGGAGTACTCGTAGGCGCCCGAATCAGCCGCGCTGGTTCCGGCACAGTCACCGTTTTGCGGTGATTGCCCGGAGAGGTCCAGGCCGGCGGCGCTTGGGCCGGCACGGTCGATTGCGGGGCTGTCCGCCGATAAGTGCAGGTCAGCGGGCGCGTCCACGAACTGCGCCGCAGCGGTGCTCGAGCTGGCGCTCGGGGAGATGTTGGTGGGGCCGTTGAGGACGTTCTGTCTCTCGGTCCAGCCGGAGCCGTCCATCCACAGGGAGTTACTCACTCCCACCAGGATGTTCGCCCTGATCACCGTGGAGGAGGGGCAGGATGCGTGGCAGACCACGGCCTTGGATTCAGCGCCGTCCAGCCAGACGGTGTTGTGTTCAAAGACGGTGTCGTTGGTCGGACCAAAGGAAGACGTCGGGCCGCGGACGATCAGGCCGGTTGCCTCGGAACACTCGACGCCGCAGCTGGCACGAATGAGGTTGTAGCTGAAGGTGTTGCCGTCAGCCGTTCCGTTGGACCGGCCGATCTCGGAAAACACATTGTTATCCACGGACACGTTGTGGTGGATCTTGTTGCGGCCGCCGTTAAAGATTTCAAAGGCTGCACCGTCGTGACTGAAATCGTGGGAGGTCGCGGTGGAGCCGGTGATCGTGTTGCCGGAAAATTCGTTGTCGTTGCCGTTGATGAGCACCCCGAATGCCCCGGAATCGTCATTGCAGTAGACGGCGCCGGGGGTTCCGCAGCTTACGCCAGGAGTGTTGACGTTCATGATGTTGTTGCCGGTCAGGGTGTTGTTCGTATATTTGCCGAAATCGGAGCCCTTGCCTACCTGGATGCCCGCCGCGTTGTTGACCGCCTCGGCATTCTTGACGACGCCGTGGTCACCGTAGATGCTGAAACCCGAGTAGCCACAGCCCTCGGCGCGCACCCCGTCCACCGTGACAAAGTCGCCATTAATCCGGACGCAGCTTCCTGTCTGCCCCACCACGATTGTTGGCGGACTTCCGCTTCCATAACTGTTCAAGGTGATGGCCGCTGGAGCCGTTCCGCTTTCGTCGACAACAATTCCGCCGTTCCAGGTGTCACCCCGGCGCAGGCTGACGGAATCCCCCGGTTTCAAAACTGTGTCGTTGATCTTCGAGAGCGACTTCCAGGGGGCATCAACCGAGGTCCCGACATTGTTGTCGTCACCGGCGTCACTGACGTAATACGTCGTTCCGGGACCCGACGCCGGAGACGGGCCGCCGGACGCCGTTGACTGTCGGGCGGCCGATTCCGAGTCGGAGTCCGAGGCCGGGGACGAGGCGCCTTGGATCAGGCCAGCCATGACCAGCAGGGTCATCACAGTTGCTGCAGCGGTGGCCTTGATCTTCAAGTTTGCCCCTGGGTTTTTCTAAACTATCCCGGAATGCAGGGTGTAACGACGTGCGGGGTGTAGCGGCGGCGGCAGATAACCACCAGGCACCCGGCGGAGCCGACAGCCTAGAGGGCTTAACGGTAGGGTGACGCCCTTCTGAAGTCAACGACTTTTCCGCCGGCACCGGCGTTCCGGTGCAGGGCGTTTCGGGCCCTCCGTTTTCGCCGCGGAGGCGGCGATTAGGCCCTCACAAGGCCTGCGGTCTCGGCCAGCAGCTCAACGGAGCGCAGCCGGCCTTCGGTTTCCGTGCTCTGGTGGGCAACCATCAGTTCGTCGGCGCCGGAATGGGCGGTGAACTCGTCGAGGTACTCGAGCACGGCGTCGGGCGTTCCGACGGCTGAATACGTCATCATCTGCGACACGTGCTGGCCCTGCGGCGAATCCAGGATCATGTCCGCCTCAGCGTCGCTGAACACGCGGCCGTTGCCGAAGAACAGCGAGACGCGGGCCCGCAGGGTATCGCGGAGCATTGCCTGTGCCTCCGCGGCCGATTCCGCCGCGACGACGTTAACGCCGGCAATCACATACGGGGCCTCGAGCTGCGCTGAGGGTTTGAACTCACGGCGGTAGATGGCGACCGCGTCCTGCAGGGCCTTGGGGGCGAAGTGGGAGGCGAAGGCGTACGGCAGGCCCAGCTGGGCGGCCAGCCTGGCGCCGAAGAGCGAGGATCCCAGGATGTAGAGCGGCACCTTGGTGCCCTTACCGGGAGTTGCCTCGACACCCGGGATGCGGGTGGGGCCGTTGAGGTAGCCCTGGAGTTCCAGCACGTCCTGCGGGAAGCTGTCGGAGGACATCGGATCCCGGCGCAGGGCCCGGAGGGTGTTCTGGTCGCTGCCCGGCGCCCGCCCAAGCCCCAGGTCAATCCGCCCCGGGTGCAGGGTCTCCAGGGTGCCGAACTGCTCGGCGATGGTCAGCGGGGAGTGGTTGGGCAGCATGATGCCTCCGGCGCCGAGGCGGATGGTCTCGGTGTGGGCCGCGATGTGGGCAATCAGCACGCTGGTGGCGGACGAAGCGATGGACGACATGTTGTGATGCTCGGCGTACCACACCCGCCGGTAGCCCAGCTTCTCGGCGAGCTGCGCCATGGCCACGCTGCCCGCGAGGCTCTCCGCCGCCGTCTGGCCCTTGCCGATGGTTGCCAGGTCAAGGATGGAAAGCGGAACAGTCACGGAAAAGCCGGCCCTTCGTAGCGGAGTGTTGTCAGGCGCCGCCGGTTTCCGGCACACGCACAATTGCAACAACGACGCCGGGACCCGGGTTATTTCTGGACCGGTTATTTCCGCGCCGGCCCGATGGCCCTCGGTCGACGCCGCCGGCGCCTCAGCTGCTCAGCGGCACGGAAAGTTGTAGTCAAGGCCGCCGGAGACGAATTGCGTCATTGCCACGCGGCTGCCGGTCCTGCTCCAAGCAGGACCAGGCCAAGGGTGACGGCAAGGGACGCAAGCTTCTTGAACAGCGAGGTGGGCATGCCCAAGGGTGCTGCAGGGAGCCGCGCGGCTGCCCGGAACCCGCCGCACCCGGCACCCCCCGATGGAATACCCAGCAGGCTTACGGAGTTGCCGCCGTTATGAGCCAGAACACCCTGCCGCCTTTCACTAGTTGCCGGCCCTTCGCCGGCAGAACAGGAGCCAATCATGGCTGACATTCTGATGGTCGTATCCGCCGCCGATTCCCTCACCATGCGGGACGGCAGCAAACACCCCACGGGCTACTGGGCCGAGGAACTCGTGGTTTCACACCAGACCCTCCTCGACGCCGGGCACACCATCCAACTGGCCACCCCGGCGGCGCGAAGCCTACGGTAGACGAGGCAAGCCTCGCAGCGGGGTCTGCCGGAGGGCAGCACCGCGCCGACAGCTTCCGGAAGTACCTCGCGGACATCGACACCGAGCTGTCCGCGCCCCTGGCGCTGGCCGACGCCGACCCTGCCAGCTACGGCGCCATCGTCCTGCCCGGCGGCCACGGCCCCATGGCCGACCTTTACCGGGACGCCGACCTGGGCAGGCTGCTGGTCGAGGCAAACACGGCCGGCAAAATCATTGCGCCGTTCTGTCACGGTCCGGCTGGGCTGCTCAGCGCCGTTGACGACGCCGGAAGGTTCGCGTTTGCGGGCCGCCGCCTCACCGTCTTCACCAACGAGGAGGAACTCAACGGCGGCACCGGCGCCAACACGCCGTGGTTCGTCGAGGATGCGCTGAAGGCGAAGGGCGCGACCGTGGACAACACTGAGGCCTGGACGTCCCACGTGGTCCGCGACGGCAACCTCATCAGCGGGCAGAACCCGCAGTCCAGCGAGGACGTTGCGAAGGCAGTCCTCACGGCCCTCGCCGAATAACGCCCCTCACGGCCCTCGCCGGGCGGAAGGGCATCCGGCGAATAGCGCGGCCACACCGGGACCTGGGCAGCCGGATCCGGCTAGGCTGACGGCATGGCCATCAAATCCACTGCAGATAAAATCGCCACCATCCAAAAGGGCTATGCCCTCGAGGGCCCCTCGATCGAGCTGGGGGCGGCGATCATCGACGGCGAGCTCCATAAGGTCGCTCCCGTCCGGCTGCCGCTGTCGATGATGAACCGGCACGGCCTGGTGGCCGGCGCGACAGGTACGGGCAAGACCGTCACCCTGCACATGATGGCCGAGCAGCTCTCCACCGCCGGTGTGCCCGTGTTCCTCGCCGACATCAAGGGCGACCTCTCCGGGCTGGCCACCGCCGCCACCGGCACCGAAAAGCTCGTGGCCCGCACTGAGAGCATCGGCCAGCCCTGGTCCGGCAGGACGTTCCCAGTGGAGTTCCTGGCCCTCGGCGGCGACGGCAACGGGATCCCGGTCCGCGCCACCGTCACGTCCTTCGGCCCCCTCCTGCTCTCTCGCGTCATGGAGCTCAACGGCACGCAGGAATCCAGCCTCCAGCTTGTCTTCCACTTCGCGGACAAGAACAACCTCGAACTGATCGACCTGAAGGACCTGCGCGCCGTCATCCAGTTCCTCACTTCGGACGAGGGCAAGGAAGAACTCAAGGAACTCGGCGGGCCATCCAAGTCCACCGCCGGAGTCATCCTCCGTGAACTCATCACGCTCGAGGCGCAGGGCATGGAAAAGTTCTTCGGCGAACCCGAGTTCGACACCGCTGAGCTGCTGCGCACGGCCCCGGACGGCCGCGGCGTCGTCAGCTGCCTGGAGCTGCCCACGCTGCAGACGAAGCCGATGCTCTTTTCCACCTTCCTGATGTGGCTGCTGGCGGATCTCTTCGAGGAACTCCCCGAGGCCGGCGATCTGGACAAACCCAAGCTCGTGTTCTTCCTGGATGAGGCCCACCTGCTGTTTGACGACGCCTCGAAGGCGTTCCTGGACGCCATCACCACCGCCGTGCGGCTGATCCGTTCCAAGGGCGTGGGGATCTTCTTCGTCACCCAGACGCCGAAGGACGTTCCGGCCGAGGTGCTGGGGCAGCTGGCCAACCGCGTGCAGCACGCCCTGCGGGCCTACACACCCGAGGACGCCAAGGCGCTCAAGGCGACCGTCTCCACCTTCCCGATGAGTGACTACGACCTTGAAGAGACGCTCACCTCGGCGGGCATCGGCGAGGCCGTCATCACGGTCATGAACGAGAAGGGCGCCCCGACTCCGGTGGCTTTGACCCGCCTCCGGGCGCCGGAATCAGTGATGGGCCCCGAGCAGCGATGCCCTGATTTCGGGCACCGTGGCCAGCTCGGCCCTGCTCCGCAAATACGGTACGGCGGTGGACAACGTCTCCGCCTACGAGAAGATCACCGGCAACGCGGGTGCGGGCGGCCGGGTTGCGGGCGCTGCCGGAGCGTCGAGGGAGAAGCTGGCTGACGCGCCGGCCGGCGCCGGCAGCCGGGCTACGGCAGGCACTCCGGGCGAGCCCGACATCGACGCCGAGGCCCGGCGGATCGAGGAAGAGATCCTGGGCAGACCCAGCAGCCGGCCCGCACCGGCGCCGGGACGCGCGCCGGCTCCCGAACGCCAGGCCCGGCGGGAGGCGCCGCAGGAGACGTCGCAGGGGACATCGCAGGGGGCGGACGGCATGACCGGAGAGCTCGCCGGGGCGCTGGGCGGGGGACTCAAGAGCATGGCCCGCTCGCTCGGGACGCAACTGGGCCGCGAGCTGCTCCGCGGGGTCTTCGGGACGGCAACCAAGCGCCGGCGCCGGTAGCCGCGGCTCCGCCAGGTCCCGGAGGCCCGTGCCGCTTCGGCCCGTTTGCTGGGTGCGCGCCCCGGAATGGCGCATGTCACACAGGACGCAGACGACCAGAGCATTCCGGTGACGTGCAGGTAACGTAAGGTACGTGCAAATGAGTCAGGCGTTAGTCAGGATCGCAGCCGGATGGCTGCTGGGCCTGATGCTCGCCGTGGCCGGAGCCATCGTGGCGGTGACCGTGGTCAACGACACCATCGCGAGCCCGCAACAGCCCGTCCGCGAGTATCTTGACGCCTTGCAGAAGGGCGAAGGCGAAAAGGCGCTGGGCCTTCTGCGTGCCTCGGTTCCGCAGAGCAACGCGGCCATGCTCGACGGGTCAGCGCTGCAGACCGCCGCAGCACGGATCAGCGACGTTAAGTTCCGCGAAGCGGAGGACCGCGGCGGGAACCAGGTCATGGTGCCGATCGACTACACCATTGACGGGGCCCAGTTGCGCACGGAATTCCTGCTCGAAAGGTCGGGAACGGAGTGGCTGTTCTTCCACCAGTGGTCCATGGTGCCGTCGGCTCTCCCGGTCCTCGACGTCACGGTCGTGAACTCGAACGAGGCCACGCTCAACGGCGTGCCGGTGAACATGCCCGGCGGCCGCAACTCTTTCGCGGTCTTCTATCCCGGGGAGTACGAGGCCACGCTCAACGGCCAGTACTTCTCGGCCCCGCCCACCCGCGTCACGCTCTCCGGCCGGGATGTTCCGGCCGCTCCACTGAACCTGCTGACCCAGGCCACCGACGCCCTGAAGGACGCCGTGAGCGCCAAGGTCAAGGATTTCCTGGACGGCTGCGCTGACGAGGCGGACAAGCAGCAGCAGCTGCAGCCGGACTGCCCGTTCTACCACGCAACCAACAACCGCATCGTGGACGGAACCATCGACTGGAGCATCACCGATTACCCGGTCGTCAGCATTGAGCCCTTCGGCGGGCGGTGGGTCGTCGCGCCGCTGGACGGGAAGGCCCGGATCACGGCCCGTCAGGTGGACCTGTTCACCGGGGCCCCCGGCGAGATCAGCGTGGTCCACGACTTCAGCTTCACCACCCGCCTGGATTTCGACGCCGACACCGTGAAGCTGACGCCGCTCCTGAGCTCCTGAGCCGGCGGCTCCCTTCGGGACGGCATCGAGCGGTGAGCAGCGGGATTCCGCGGGACCGGACTCCGGCGAAAGCCAAAAGGCTGCTGCCCGTGACGCCTGGGTCACGGCCAGCAGCCCCGGCAACCGGCAAGGTGGGGCTGTTAGTCCATCCCGCGGAGGTCCAGCACCAGCTCGGAGTCGCCGTCGTCCTGCAGCAGCACCGGGATGCCCCAATCCTGCTGGTACAGGTGGCAGGCGGCATGGTCGGGGATCTCGCCGTCGGCGTCTTCCGGGCCGTCACAGGCCGCGGCGCGGGCGGTAATGTGTAGCACGCCCTCGGGAACGTCGGAGGCAAGTTCCAGCGTGCGAAGCAGGCCCACGGAGGTCCCGCCGCCGGACAGCAGCAGCTCCGGCGGGGTCGAGGAGATCTTCAGCTGCGTGGGATCGCCCCAGCGGTCGTCCAGCTTCTGGCCGGTGGGTGCGGTGAACCGGACCGTCAGCTGCAGCAGCCCGGGAGCAACCGGGCTCTTGGGCCGGTGGGTCTGGACGGCACCCTCATCCACCTGCTGGGCTTCCTTCGGGATCGGCACGTACACCAGCTGGTGCTTGTTGGCTTCGACCACCACGAGCAGCGGCTCGGCCCCCGCGACGTGCGTGTGGTCCACGATGACGTCGGAGGGCTCGGAGAGCCCGCGTGCCAGCGTGGACACCGTCCCGGACGCGGGGTCGTAGCGGCGGACCGCCCCGTTGTAGGTGTCAGCGATCGCCACCGATCCATCCGGCAGCACGGTGACCCCGAGGGGGTGCTGCAGCCGGGCCTCTGAGGCGTCGCCGTCGCGGAAGCCGAAGTCGAACAGACCCTTGCCGACGGCGGATTCAACCGTGATGCTCCCGTCCTCGCCGATGACGAGTTTCCGCAGGGCCGAGGTTTCGGAATCCGCCACCCAGATGTTCCCGTCGGCGTCTTCGGCGAGGCCGGAGGACTGGGCGAACCAGGCTTCCGCCGCCGGGCCGTCCAGCAGGCCTTCGAGCCCGTTGCCGGCGATGATGGACACGGCCCCGGAGAGCGGGTCGAAGCTGAAGATCTGGTGCACGCCGGCCATCGCGACGACGACGGCGTTCAGCTTGGCAGACCACACAACGTCCCACGGCGAGCTCAGCGAGACCTGCAGCGGGTCCGCCTCGAGCCGGGCACCGTAGGCGGCGCCTTCCTCGTTCACGCGGGCCGGGCCCGTCTCGAGCAAGCGCTGCACGCCGTTGCCGGCGAGGGTGCTGACGCTACCGTCGGCAAGCGACAGGCCCCGGAGCCGGTGGTTGACCGTGTCGGCAACCACGACGTCGTAGCCGGCCTTCGCGGCGACGTCTTCCGGGAGCAGGACCAGGCCCTGCGGCTCGTTGAAGCGGGAGTCCTCGGCGCCGCCGTCGGCGTGGCCCTTTGCACCCGAACCGTAGGTGCCCAGCACCGTCTCGAAATCGGTGGAGAGCTCCACCAGGCGGTGGTGTCCGGTGTCCGTGACGAGCCAGGACCCGGCGTCGGAGTCGGAATCCGGTGCGGAGCCTTCGGCGCGGGCGCCGCGTCCGGCGGGGAGGTACAGGGCCTTGCCGGGGAAGCGCAGCGTCCCCGACGTCGGAACAGGAGCAACGTAGGGGCCGTCGCCGCGGTGCAGCGTGCCCTTGGCGTCATGTTCGGCGATCAGTTCGGGAATGAGCACGGAGAGGCCGTCCGCGTGGCCTTCACCGGAGAGGTGCGCCACGATGTAGCCCTCCGGGTCGATGACCACCAGGGTGGGCCAGGCGCGCGCGGTGTAGGCCTTCCAGGTGTCCAGCTCCGGGTCGTCCAGTACCGGGTGGCGGATTTCGTAGCGTTCCACGGCCGCGGCCAGTGCCACCGGGTCAGCCTCGTGCTCGAACTTGGGCGAGTGCACGCCGACCGTCACCAGGACATCGGAGTACTGCTGCTCGAGTGGGCGGAGTTCGTCCAGGACGTGCAGGCAATTGATGCAGCAAAACGTCCAGAAATCCAGCAGCACGATTTTGCCGCGGAGGGATTCCAGGTCCAGGGATTTGCCGCCGGTGTTCAGCCAGTTACGGCCCACCAGCTCGGAAGCCCGGACCCGGAGGTGGGTGCGTACGGTTTCGCTCATCAGCGTCCTTCCAGCTTTGAGTTGCGTTCGGCCAGCTTGGCATCGCGTTCGGCCAGCTTGGCAAACATATCGTTGTAAGCAGTGAGATCGGCATCGTTATTCCTGTCGGCTGCCCGGTCGGTGCGCTTGGACTCGCGGGCGTCGGAACGGGACCACTGGACCGCGACGCCGATCGCGACGAGCAAAGTGGGCACCTCGCCGATGCCCCAGGCCACGGCCCCGCCCATTTGCTGATCCAGCAGTGCCGAGGGACCCCAGGTGCGGCCGAGATTGCCGAAGTAGTTCGCGGCCAGCAGGCCGGTGCCGCCCATAATGGCGACACCGAAGAAGGCGTGGAAGCCCATCGTGGCCAGCAGGAGCAGCAGCCGCATGGGATAAGGTGCGCGCCGCGGCAGAGGATCGATGCCGATCATGGTCAGCACGAAGATGTACCCGGTCAGGGCGAAGTGCAGGTTCATGAGCTCGTGGCCCACATGGTCCCGCATGGCGTAACCGAACGCGTCCGAGTAGTAGAACAGGACGATCGAGCCGGCGAAGTTGGCGGCGGCGAACAGCGGGTGCGTCACGAGCTGGGAGAACTTCGAGTGCACGAAGATCAGCAGCCATTCGCGCGGCCCGCGGGAGCCGTCCCGCCGCGGCGCCAGGGCACGGAGGGCCAGCGTGACGGGTGCGCCGAGGACCAGGAAGATCGGCGCCACCATGGTCAGTGCCATGTGATCCACCATGTGGGCCGAGAACAGGATCCGGCCATAGACCGACGGCGGGCCGGACGTAACGTACGTCAGTACCACCAGTCCGATTACCCAGTTCACGGACCGGAACACAGACCAGGAGTCGCCGCGCCGTGTCACCTTCCATACTCCGAGGAAGTAGGACACCAGGCCGAAGACCGCGACGGTGACCCACAGCCAGTCAAGCCGCCATTCGGTCAGCCAGCGTTCGGGCGTGAGCTCGGGCGGAAGGTCGTAGCCCGAGAGGATGAAGGCAGGCGAAGCGTCCGGGGCAAAGGTGGTTGGCTCCGGCGGCGCGGAACGGCCGAGCGCGACGGCGATTCCCGACGTCGTTCCCATGATGATCAGCTCCACCACGACGAGCTGCCACAGCACGCGCCGGGCGGACATGCCACCGCCCTGACTGCCCAGCTGCGGGATGACCCAGCCTCGGTGCATCAGTCCGACGCCGCCGAGTACGAGGGTCGCGGCGGTTTTCGCCACGAGGAGCTGTCCGTAGGGGGAGCCGAAGAGGTCGGCCCAGCTGGTCACGCGGATGCTGGCATTGACGACGCCCGAGGCGAAAACCAGAACGAAGGCGAACCCGGCCAGGGCCGAGAAGCGGCGGAGCGTCGGCTCGGTGATGTCCACCCTGGCGCCGGCCTTGCCCGCAGTCCCGGCAGCCGCGCCTCCGAGTACGCCGGAAAGAAGCACCAGCACGATGATGCCGCCCACCCATGCCGAGACACCCACCAAATGCAGGCCGAGGGAGTTTATGGCGCCTTCATGGTCATCCGAGCTGGAGGAGTGGCCGATCAATGCTGCCGGGACCAGGCCCACCAAGGCGAGCACCAGGGTGGCCGCCAGGCCACCCATGGAGCGGACGCCGAACAGCGCGGTGGTAACGACCGCGGCGATGATGACTACGGCCAGCCAGGCCCGTCCGGTTTCGATGTCCGTCATGAAGTAGACCAGGGACCGGGTGAATTCCGGGTCACCGGAGAGCCTCTGGCCAGCCACGTCCGCGTAGGCCAGAACCAGCACGGCGATTGCGGACAGGGTCCAGATGGCACCTGCCCCGGCGGCGACCGTCAGGGCGCGGGTAAAGGCGGGATGTTCGGGGCCGTCCGGGTCTTTGGCCCGGGAGCCACCGAGGCTGCGTGGCAGGATCCCGACGGCGAAAATGAGGCCACCGATCACAGTGGCGAGGGAGATGTTGTGGAGGGCCTTGCTGACCGGCAGGCCCCAGCGGACCAAAGCGCCGGGGTCTGAGACCTGGCGGGCCGCGGCGGCACCGGAGAACAGCAGGGCGGCTGCCAGGCCCGCAAAAAGCGCCACAAGGCCTATGAGCTGCCAGGTCCGGGAGACGCCGCCCGGAACGGCAGCCGAGCCGCGCGCTCCCCCGGAAGGGTTTGGCGGAGCGGCTGTGGCACGGGGATTTGCTGCGGAAGGCACACCTCCATTGTCCGCTACGCCCGGCCGGTGGCCGAATCGGGAGCCGGAACGTGCCGCGGGAGGGGGCCGGGGGGCCGTTGCGTCCACGCCGGCAGCTCGGATTAACGCGAAAGGAGCGGCAACCCGGGGGTTGCCGCTCCTTTGAGTCGCTTGAAGAAGACTACTTCTTCTTGGCGACTGCAGCCTTCAGCTTGGAGCCGGCGGACAGCTTGACGCTGTGGCCAGCGGCAATCTGGATGGTCTCGCCGGTCTGGGGGTTGCGGCCGGTGCGAGCTGCACGGTCGGTGCGCTCAACGGAGAGCCAGCCCGGGATGGTGATCTTTTCGCCCTCGGCGACAGAGGTCTCGAAAACCTCGAACAGCGCATCGAGCACGGAGTTGACGGCGGCCTGGCTGGTGCCGGCCTTGCCTGCTACCTCTGCAACAAGTTCACTACGGTTCTTAGCCATTTATGTCCTCCTGGACGCTCATGATTTCGGGAGCCTGCACACGGTGTGCGCGCAAGCCACTGTTCGAAAACTTACCAGTCTTGCCACCGCCGAGGTGACAAATTCCGCGTGTTTTCGGCGTTTTCCGGGGAAAATCATCGGAATCCGTCGCTTTCGGGGGCATATTTCGCCGAGAGCGGACGGGCCCGCCGGATCCCGCAGGTTCCCGCAACGAATGCATGTCCCCATGGGGAATCGCGGCGGCGGCAGACCTCCGCACTGGACTCGCCGGCGGGAGGGGCGGGCTTCTGGCGGTGGCTTCGTGGGGGTTAAATGCGGGAGAGCCTCCAACCTGGTGGTTGGAGGCTCTCGACCGTTTCTAATGAGTGTCCGGCGGTGACCTACTCTCCCACACCCTCCCGGGTGCAGTACCATCGGCGCTGTGGGTCTTAGCTTCCGGGTTCGGGATGGGACCGGGCGTTTCCCCCACGCTATGACCGCCGTAACCCTTGCTCCCGCCCCGCCTGGCTGTGCCCGGGGGTGGGAAAACTTTGGTGTTACAACATGTGCTCTGCCCTGTTGGGGGCAGTTGTGGTGTTGTTATTCAGTTGTGGTTTCGTTCCCGTGGCAACAAAGCCCGGGGACCGGGTTTGTTGGTTGGGAACCACATAGTGGACGCAAGCAGTCTTGTTTCTTTGTACCCTCTTCATGGTGTGAACGTCTTTTGAATCCGTTCACGGAGAGGGTGTGTGGTGTAAGTTATCGGCCTATTAGTACCGGTCAGCTTCACGAGTCGTTAGTCCTCGCTTCCACATCCGGCCTATCAACCCAGTGGTCTGGCTGGGGGCCTCTCACACACAAGGTGTATGGAAATCTCATCTCGAAGCGAGCTTCCCGCTTAGATGCTTTCAGCGGTTATCCCATCCGAACGTAGCTAATCAGCGGTGCACTTGGCAGTACAACTGACACACCAGAGGTTCGTCCGTCCCGGTCCTCTCGTACTAAGGACAGCCCTTCTCAAATTTCCTGCGCGCGCAGCGGATAGGGACCGAACTGTCTCACGACGTTCTAAACCCAGCTCGCGTACCGCTTTAATGGGCGAACAGCCCAACCCTTGGGACCTACTCCAGCCCCAGGATGCGACGAGCCGACATCGAGGTGCCAAACCATGCCGTCGATATGGACTCTTGGGCAAGATCAGCCTGTTATCCCCGAGGTACCTTTTATCCGTTGAGCGACGGCCATTCCACAATGTACCGCCGGATCACTAGTCCCGACTTTCGTCCCTGCTCGAGATGTCTCTCTCACAGTCAAGCTCCCTTGTGCACTTACACTCGACACCTGATTGCCAACCAGGCTGAGGGAACCTTTGGGCGCCTCCGTTACTTTTTAGGAGGCAACCGCCCCAGTTAAACTACCCATCAGGCACTGTCCCTGACCCGGATTACGGGCCGAAGTTAGATGTCCAAAGTGACCAGAGTGGTATTTCAACGATGACTCCACCCGAACTGGCGTCCGGGCTTCAACGTCTCCCACCTATCCTACACAAGCCACTCCGAACACCAATACCAAACTATAGTAAAGGTCTCGGGGTCTTTCCGTCCTGCTGCGCGTAACGAGCATCTTTACTCGTACTGCAATTTCGCCGAGTTTATGGTTGAGACAGCGGGGAAGTCGTTACTCCATTCGTGCAGGTCGGAACTTACCCGACAAGGAATTTCGCTACCTTAGGATGGTTATAGTTACCACCGCCGTTTACTGGGGCTTGAATTCTCAGCTTCGCCTTGCGGCTAACCGGTCCTCTTAACCTTCCAGCACCGGGCAGGAGTCAGTCCGTATACATCGTCTTGCGACTTCGCACGGACCTGTGTTTTTAGTAAACAGTCGCTTCCCCCTGGTCTCTGCGGCCCCTGCACGCTCCGGACAGCAAGTGTCCATCACGATGGGGGCCCCCCTTCTCCCGAAGTTACGGGGGCATTTTGCCGAGTTCCTTAACCATAATTCTCTCGATCGCCTTAGTATTCTCTACCTGATCACCTGTGTCGGTTTGGGGTACGGGCGGCTAAAACCTCGCGTCGATGCTTTTCTCGGCAGCATAGGATCACCGAATCCCCCCATACGGGGGTCCCATCGGGTCTCAGGCATCATGAACGGCGGATTTGCCTACCGTTCGCCCTACATCCTTAGACCGGGACAACCATCGCCCGGCTCGGCTACCTTCCTGCGTCACACCTGTTAATACGCTTGCCTCCCGGGATCAGGTCCCGCGCTCCACCAAAACCCTTCCACCACAAGGGCGGTCGGGCAGGTTTCGGGCGGTTAGTATCCCCCGTTCAGCATGGGCGGTTTTTCGCCGGTACGGGAATATCAACCCGTTGTCCATCGACTACGCCTGTCGGCCTCGCCTTAGGTCCCGACTTACCCAGGGCAGATTAGCTTGACCCTGGAACCCTTGATCATTCGGCGGACGGGTTTCTCACCCGTCTTTCGCTACTCATGCCTGCATTCTCACTCGTGTAGGCTCCACCGCTGGTTTACACCGCGACTTCACTGCCCACACGACGCTCCCCTACCACTCCAGACGCCTGAACCAACCCCACAACGGGGGCGGCTTGGCTATCATCTGAAATCCACAACTTCGGCGGTGTACTTGAGCCCCGCTACATTGTCGGCGCGGAATCACTTGACCAGTGAGCTATTACGCACTCTTTTAAGGATGGCTGCTTCTAAGCCAACCTCCTGGTTGTCTTCGCAACTCCACATCCTTTCCCACTTAGCACACGCTTAGGGGCCTTAGTTGGTGGTCTGGGCTGTTTCCCTCTCGACTATGAAGCTTATCCCCCACAGTCTCACTGCTGCGCTCTCACTTACCGGCATTCGGAGTTTGGCTGACGTCAGTAACCTTGTAGGGCCCATTAGCCATCCAGTAGCTCTACCTCCGGTAAGAAACACGCAACGCTGCACCTAAATGCATTTCGGGGAGAACCAGCTATCACGAAGTTTGATTGGCCTTTCACCCCTACCCACAGCTCATCCCCTCCATTTTCAACTGAAGTGGGTTCGGTCCTCCACGACGTCTTACCGTCGCTTCAACCTGGCCATGGGTAGATCACTTCGCTTCGGGTCTAGATCACGCCACTGCAACGCCCTATTCAGACTCGCTTTCGCTACGGCTTCCCCACACGGGTTAACCTCGCGACGTAACACTAACTCGCAGGCTCATTCTTCAAAAGGCACGCCGTCACCCCAACACAGCAAGCTGCGGAGGCTCCGACGGATTGTAAGCACACGGTTTCAGGTACTGTTTCACTCCCCTCCCGGGGTACTTTTCACCTTTCCCTCACGGTACTGGTCCGCTATCGGTCATTAGGGAGTATTTAGGCTTATCAGGTGGTCCTGACAGATTCACACGGGATTTCTCGGGCCCCGTGCTACTTGGGATACTTCACCAGGCGGTACACAACATTTCGGTTACGGGGCTCACACCCTCTCTGGCCGGCCTTTCAAGACCGTTCACCTATGCCTGTACTACTCACCTTCTCAGTCCGGCAGAACTGAAGCGGGAAGTCCCACAACCCCGACCATGCAACGCCCGCCGGCTATCACACATGGAACGGTTTAGCCTGATCCGCGTTCGCTCGCCACTACTGACGGAATCACTATTGTTTTCTCTTCCTGCGGGTACTGAGATGTTTCACTTCCCCGCGTTCCCTCCACGCACCCTATGTGTTCAGATGCGGGTCACCAGGCAGCTCGCGCCCCTGGCGGGGTTTCCCCATTCGGACACCCTGGGATCACAGTCCGGTTATCGACTCCCCCAGGCTTATCGCAGATTCCTACGTCCTTCTTCGGCTCCTAATGCCAAGGCATCCACCGTGTGCTCTTAAAAACTTGACCACAAAAGATCAAAAAACTAATTCACGAGAGAACCATGAAAACCATCACCCCGTCCCCGAAGGCACGGAACAACAGATCCAGGTTCATATTCTTGGAAATTGCTTCTTATAAAAGATGCTCGCGTCCACTATGTAGTTCTCAAACAACAACCCCGTACCACACCCCCACACACCAGCCCTCCCAAACGGAAGAGCCCCACGTGCATGCCCGGTGCAGCCAGGAAACCAGAAACACAAGTCCCACACCACCACCACATCCCCGCAAGGGAACCCGGCCGTGCCATGGTCCTGTTGTCTCAGGACCCAACAGTGTGCCAAACACTAAACCGTCTCCCTCTCCTCCCGGGACCGTTCCAGGACCTGCTCCGAAGAGCCGGTCCGTACTGGGTCAGGAAGAGACGATGACGGCCGCTATTCGTTGATATTCCACCCGTGAGCACCCGCCGCAGAACTTGCGTCTGCGCAACGGGCGTACTCCTGACAAACCCTCCACACTCACATACATGAGGCAAGGTGATTGTAGGTGCTCCTTAGAAAGGAGGTGATCCAGCCGCACCTTCCGGTACGGCTACCTTGTTACGACTTAGTCCCAATCGCCAGTCCCACCTTCGACAGCTCCCTCCCACAAGGGGTTAGGCCACCGGCTTCGGGTGTTACCAACTTTCGTGACTTGACGGGCGGTGTGTACAAGGCCCGGGAACGTATTCACCGCAGCGTTGCTGATCTGCGATTACTAGCGACTCCGACTTCATGGGGTCGAGTTGCAGACCCCAATCCGAACTGAGACCGGCTTTTTGGGATTAGCTCCACCTCACAGTATCGCAACCCTTTGTACCGGCCATTGTAGCATGCGTGAAGCCCAAGACATAAGGGGCATGATGATTTGACGTCGTCCCCACCTTCCTCCGAGTTGACCCCGGCAGTCTCCTATGAGTCCCCGCCATCACGCGCTGGCAACATAGAACGAGGGTTGCGCTCGTTGCGGGACTTAACCCAACATCTCACGACACGAGCTGACGACAACCATGCACCACCTGTAAACCGACCGCAAGCGGGGCACCTGTTTCCAGGCGTTTCCGGTTCATGTCAAGCCTTGGTAAGGTTCTTCGCGTTGCATCGAATTAATCCGCATGCTCCGCCGCTTGTGCGGGCCCCCGTCAATTCCTTTGAGTTTTAGCCTTGCGGCCGTACTCCCCAGGCGGGGCACTTAATGCGTTAGCTACGGTACGGAAAACGTGGAATGTCCCCCACACCTAGTGCCCAACGTTTACGGCATGGACTACCAGGGTATCTAATCCTGTTCGCTCCCCATGCTTTCGCTCCTCAGCGTCAGTTAATGCCCAGAGACCTGCCTTCGCCATCGGTGTTCCTCCTGATATCTGCGCATTTCACCGCTACACCAGGAATTCCAGTCTCCCCTACATCACTCTAGTCTGCCCGTACCCACCGCAGATCCGGAGTTGAGCCCCGGACTTTCACGGCAGACGCGACAAACCGCCTACGAGCTCTTTACGCCCAATAATTCCGGATAACGCTTGCGCCCTACGTATTACCGCGGCTGCTGGCACGTAGTTAGCCGGCGCTTCTTCTGCAGGTACCGTCACTTTCGCTTCTTCCCTACTGAAAGAGGTTTACAACCCGAAGGCCGTCATCCCTCACGCGGCGTCGCTGCATCAGGCTTGCGCCCATTGTGCAATATTCCCCACTGCTGCCTCCCGTAGGAGTCTGGGCCGTGTCTCAGTCCCAGTGTGGCCGGTCACCCTCTCAGGCCGGCTACCCGTCGTCGCCTTGGTGAGCCATTACCTCACCAACAAGCTGATAGGCCGCGAGTCCATCCAAAACCACAATAAAGCTTTCCACCCCCCACCATGCGATGAGGAGTCATATCCGGTATTAGACCCAGTTTCCCAGGCTTATCCCAGAGTTAAGGGCAGGTTACTCACGTGTTACTCACCCGTTCGCCACTAATCACCGGTGCAAGCACCGGGTCATCGTTCGACTTGCATGTGTTAAGCACGCCGCCAGCGTTCATCCTGAGCCAGGATCAAACTCTCCGTTGAAGTAAAACAAAAACAGACACAACCAACACCCCCGGGAAAACGGGAGAAACCGGCTGCACAAAATTTGAAACCAGCTGTAAAAACCAGACCACACCACGGGGTGGCGGGCCCGGCAAAACAACCAATCCATATAAATAAATTGGTATCAACAAACTTGGCACACTATTGAGTTCTCAAACAACAGACACA